>NZ_FOEF01000044.1 GCF_900110575.1 Amycolatopsis saalfeldensis | reverse complement strand
TGCTGGGTCTGTTCCGGGGCGCGAGATTGATGCTGGGTCTGTTCCGGGGCGCGAGATCGGTGCTGGGTCGTGTACTCCGGTCGCGGCGGTTGGTACTGAGCTGCCAACTCCGGCGGCACTGGCCAATGCCTGGCCACCGACCTCCGCCGCGGCTGATGGTTGGCCGCCGAGCCGCTTGGCGACCGCGGTGATCACCTCCGCCGCTTCGGCCGGAACAGTGCCGAGCCGCGCCTGCGCCCGTGCGAGCGCAGCCTCAGCGTCCAGCATGGCTCGCAGCCAAGCCCCATCCCCAGTACTCGCTTCGGCCGGCGTCCCAGCCCGCACCGGCGACAACAACCCGCAATCAGGATCGGCGGTCATACGCCCAGCATCGCACGCGGTCACCGGCACGGCCTGGACACGCGGGGGTGCTTCTGATCATGCTCGCCATCGCCATCGCCATCGCCATCGCCATCGCCATCGCCATCGCCATCGCCATCGCCATCGCCAGCACCGCTGCGACTACCACCAGCACTGCCAGCACTGCCGTCGCCACCGCCAGCAGTGCTGCCACCGCGACGGCCAGCAGTGCTGCCGTCGCCACTGCGACTGCTGCTGCCGCTCTCACCCGCGATCGCGACTGCCGCCGCCGTCGCCGTCAGCACCACCGGCCACCAAGGCCGTCTCACCGCAGAACCGTGGGCCGCGTCAGGGCTCTTCAAACCACCACACCGTTGCGTGTTTCACCAGTTCAATGGCCCACCTTCCCGTCAATGGCCTCACGGAGGAGATCGGCGTGGCCGTTGTGGCGGGCGTACTCCGCGATGAGCGACAGCAGCATCCAGCGGAGTGTGAACGGCTCGCCGGTGCGCAGCGACGTGCCGCGTTGGTCCAGTGACTCTGCCGCCGCCACGATCTCGCGTGAGCGGGCGCATTCCGAGCGCCACACGGCCAGCGCCTCTTGGGCGTCGCCGTCGAGGGAGTCCATGTCCTGGTCCGGATCTTCGTCCGAGTAGTACAGGATCGGGACGTCCTCGCCGGCGAACTGCTGGCGGAACCACCACCGTTCGCAGCCGGCCAGGTGCCGTGCCAGCCCGTGCAGCGACAGCGTGGACGGCGCCACGGTGCGCGAGGACAGCTCCTCCTGCCCGAGCCCCTCGCACTTCAGCTCGAACGTTCGGCGGTGCCACTCCAGAAAGGCCTCCATCGACTCACGTTCCCCGGCCAGCCGGGGGATCGGCGCCCGATCGCCGGGAACGGCGGCCGGGGAATGAGCGGGTGTGTTCGTCATGCCCAGCAGCATCTCATCCGGCACCGACAATTTCGGGTCGCCGAGGGCTGTCCGTCCACAAGGGAGAGTCGCAGTCGTCTCCAGGATGACGTGTGGACAGCGCCGCCCGGGCCGAGGAGGCCTCCCTGCCTCCTGTCGACAACTCGACTCGACGGACCACCCTCGGCCCCAGTGGGCTGTAACAGTGGCGGCCAGTCGGTCGAAAGACAGGTGACGCGGGCGGATCCGGTGGCTCCGCTTTCGGAATAAGGGGGAATCGTGAAGTACTTCGTGGTGGGCGCTGCGCTGGTCGTCACCCTGGTGGCGTGTAGCAGCGGCCCGGCGGCCGAGGCGCCCAAGGGGCCCGAAGCGCTGGGGCCCGGCGGTTTGCGGGGGTTGACGCCCGGGATGGCGTTGAGCGCTGCCGTCGCGGGTGGTGCCCTGGCGGCCAAGCCGATGTCCGTCCTGGACGGTTGCGCTGCCTACACGTTCGCGGGCGGGACCGCGCCGGACGCGGGCATCATGGCCGCGGAGTCCGCTGCGGCGACGAAGGCTGCCGACCTGAATCAACAGGCCACTGCCGCCGATGCGAAGGTCTCGCATCCTGGCGTGCATGCTTCGGCTGCCGATTACGCTCGCTCGGCGAAGGAGTCCGCGGACGCGGCCCAGCTGAGCGCGTCGGCGGCCACCGCGATCGCCGACCTGGCGACCCTGCGGGAGGCCCGCGACGCCCGCCTCGCCGTGGGCGGCGGCGCGTCGTTCGGCAAGGATTCGCTGCGTGCGCTGGTCGCGCCGCCCGCCGTGAAAACGCCGGAGGGCGTCGGCTCCGGCACGCCCTTGGCCGAACTGCACCAGAAGTACGACGCCCAGGGCCTCAAGCCGACTCCGGCCGGGAACTTCGCGGTGCCGGTTTCCGGCAAGCCCGGTTGGACGTACGACTTCGCGGTCGCCGACGGCGCGAAGGTGGGCGCCGTCTCCCTGGTCGCCGAGGCGGTGTCCTGCGGCTGAACCCTTGGGCCGTAGGCAACATCGACTGTCCTCATCGGACACTCACTACAGTCGGCGAAAAATAAATGTCGCGAGGGGACCTTTCGCGACGCCGGAAACTGGCGCTGAGGGCCCGAGTGGGGTGAGAATCGGAGATCGTTGCCGTCCGCCTCCGAAAGGGGCAGTGAAATGCCGGAAGCCACCTCTGACCACAATGGACTGTTGAACGTTCTCGGGATCAGCAGCCGCGAGCTGGAGTCGTTGCTGAAGTTCGTCGACGTGCGGCTCTGCGCCGAAGGATGCGACAACACGCTGAGACACGCCGAGCACTGGGCCGAGGCCAACGACGTCGGCTGGCCGCGGCTTTCAGACGGCCTGGCGGAAAGCGGGGCCTATTGCGACTGCGAGATCGTGGCGAACCTGGCCTCGTTCTTCGATGCGGCATGAGGTCAGCCCGCGTGGGCCTCGGGAATCGGCTCTGCCCAGGCCTGCATGAGTTCCGCGTAGCGCCGGGAACGCCGGAGCAGCTCCGCGTGGTGCCCGAGCGCCGTCTCATGGCCGTCCAGCACCAGGACGCGGCCGGCGCGCAGCGCGGACGAGAGGCGGTGCGCGATCACGATGAGCGTGCCGCCTCGGGTGGCGAAAGCGCGTTCCGCGTGGGCCTCGGCGACGGGGTCCAGGTGCGACGTCGCCTCGTCGAGGATGACGATGCGGGCGTTGCACGCGTACACACGGGTGAGCGCGATGAGCTGGGCCTCGCCGGCGGAGATTCCTTCCTTGCCGTGGCCCAGCTCGCCGTCCAGGCCGCCGAGGCGGGCGACGAGCGCGCCCGCGCCGACGATCTCCGCGGCGGCTCGGAGCTGGGCGTCGGTCGCGGTGGGCGCGAAAAGGCCGAGGTTGTCGCGGATGGTGCCGGCGAACACGTAGGCCTCCTGCGGGATCAAGGAGACCAGCTCGTGTCTCTTGTGGACGGAACGGACGGGTCGGCCACCCAGCAGCACCTGCCCGGCCTGGGGTTCGAGCAGGCCCGTGAGCAGACCGGCGAGGGTCGACTTGCCGATCCCGCTCGGGCCGACCACCGCGAGGTGCTCGCCGGGCCGCAGGTCCAGGTCGAGGCCGCGGACCACGGGCTCCGGAGCCGCGCCCCAGCGGAAAGTGAGGCCGCGGACGGTGAGATCGGTGCCGTGGGGCTCAGCGGCGCCGACCGGTTCGCCGGGCACTTCGGCGGTCTCGGCGAGCCGGCGCAACGCGACGAGCAAGCGGAGCACAACGGTGCCGGCAGTGGCGGCGAGGCCGCGCAGCGCAGGCTGCATCGTGGTGGCCAGGTAGACGAGCGCGCCGAGCGCCCCGCCCGCCGTCAGCTCGCCGCGGGCGACCATGGCCGGGGCGAGGGAGAGCGCGAGCAGAAGGGGGACGAAACCGCCGAGGGAGATCACCAGCGAACGCGCGGCGCCGGACCAAGCAACGCGCACGGCGGCGCTCGCCTGCCGGTCGACAGCGTCGTAGATACCCAGTGCGGCAACGGGTTCCGCGCCGCACGCGACGACGTCGCGCATACCGGAGAGCGCGGTGCCGACCGTCTCGGCGGTGTGCTCGTCGGCCAGTGCCAGCGCACGCTGACGCCTTGCGAGGGAAGGCAGCAGGCAGGCGAACACGGCGACGGAGAGGGCCACGGGGACCGCGACGGGCAGCACGAGCTGCCCGGCCACCGTCACGAGTCCCGCGATGGCGGCGATGGTGGTCACGACCATCGCACGGGCCTGCACCAGCAGTCCGGCCGTGGCGTCCCGGACCACCTCGACGTGCTGGGTGATCCGCGCGACGCCGCTCGCGTCCGGCCGGTTCCGCGGTGGCGCGGGATCGTGCAGCACGCCCCGGACCACGGTCGTCACCAGCGCGTCGCGCAGTGGCTCCACCACCTTGCCGAGCTGGTGCCACACCAGCCGCGAACCGAAGGCGCCCAACAGCGCGGCCGCGCCGAACAGCGCCAGCCAGGCGACGCCGATGCCCGGCCGTCCCGCGGCGAAGCCCTGGTCCACGGCCAGCTCCACGAGCCGTCCGGAGAAGAACGCGGGCGCGCCCTCGAGCACGGAACAGCCCAGCAGCACGAGCCCACCGCGCCACTGCCGGCCGAGCGCCGCCCAATAGAACTGCCGAACGCTCATGCCGGCTCCGTCACAGACCGGGAGGAGGTGCGGCCGATTGGCGTCACGGTGAGCTGACGGCGGGCGGTCACGCGGGTTCCTCGGCCTCTTCGGTGAAGACGGCGCGGTAGTCGGGCAGCCGCCACAGCCGGGCGTGCGGTGCGACGGCGCGGACGCGTCCGTTTTCCAGCCACACCACGGCGTCGGCCCGGGAGGCGGTGGTCGTGCGATGGGTGACGACCACGCGGGTCCGGCCGGGCAGCACGGCGGAGATCGCGTGTTCCACGGCGGCTTCGGTGACCGTGTCGAGGCTCGCGGTGGCGTCGTCGAGCAGGAGCACGCGGGGGTTGTGCACGATCGCGCGCGCCAGGCCGAGGCGCTGAGCTTCGCCGCCGGAGAGCGGGGTTTCGGCGAGCGGGGTTTGGTAGCCGTGCGGGAGGCGCGCGACGACGTCGTGGATCTGCGCGGTCCGGCAGGCACCGCGGACGGCGGTGTCGCCGGCCCACGAGCCGTAGCCCACGGCGTCGGCGACGGTGGCGCCCAGCAGAGCGGGGCGCTCGAAGCCGTAACCGATGACGGCGCGCAGTTCTTCGGGGCGGAGGCGGTGCAGGCCGCGGCCGTCCAGGAGGGCCTCGCCGGCGTCGGGCGCGCGCAGTCCGCCGAGCACACCGACCAAAGTGGACTTCCCGGAGCCGGAGCGGCCGATGACGGCGATGAACGTGCCGGCCGGGACCACGAGGTCGACGTCGGTGAGCGCGGTGCCGACGGTGACCCCGCGCAGTTCCAACGCGCCGTGGCCGGGCAGCAGGCCGAGGCGGCCGCGGTCCGGGGCGTCGGCGTCGAGCACCTCGGCGAGCCGCTGTGCACACGAACGCGAGCGGGAAAGCGTGGTGAGCAAGGGAATCTGCGTGACGAGACCCATGCCGAGGGCCACGTAGCCGAGCGCGGCGAGCACGTCGCCGATGGTCAGGCGGCCGTCCAGCACGCCGAAGCCCGCGGCGGTCAGCGCGACCAGCTCGACGGCCGGCAGCAGCAGCGCGGCGCGCCAGACCATCCGGGCCTGGGTGCGCCACATGCCGCGGCCGGCGAGGTTGAGGCGTGGCAACGGACGGAGCACGCGCTCCGCCTCACGCTCGGCAGTGCCGGACGCGGCGATCGTGCGCAGCCCGGCGACGGCGTCGAGCAGCCGGGACGCGAGTTCGCCGGACACCCGCTGGTAGGCGAGGACGTCGTCGGCGGTGTTGCGCAGGTGCGTGCGCGCGAGCAGCAGCGCGAACGGGATGCTGCCGAGGAACACGAGCGCGAGGCGCCAGTCGAGCAGCGCGAGCAGCACGACGGCGCCGGTGGAGATCACCGTCGCCGAGCCGAGCTGGACGACGATCGGGACGATCCCCCCGGCGCCCACGCAGTCGCCGGTCAGCCGGCTGATCGCGTCGCCCTCCGCGAACGGCGACCGCGTGCCGAGCGCGAACAGCCGATCCGTGACCCGTCGCCGCAGCCAGGCGCTCGCGGAACTCGTGAGCCGCGCGATGAGGACTCCGCCCACGACGTCGGCCCCGATCTCCACCCCGCCGACCAGCAGCAGCCAGAGCACGGGCCGCCGGCCGGAATGCCCGCCGATCACGGCATCGGCGGCCGCGGCGAGCGCACTGGGCAGCAGCAGGCTCGCGGCCGTCGCGGCCAGCGCGGTGACGACCACGGCCACCAGCCGCGGCCGCTCCAGCCGGGCGACCTGGCGAAGCAGCCGATCAGCGGACCGGTGATGGAGGGCGGCCTGGTCGGCGCGCGGTTGTTCCGCGAACTGCTCGTCGGCGCGAGACCGCGCGATTGGCTGGTCGGCTGGCGGCTGCTCGGTGCGCGGCTGTTCAGCGGGCGGCTGGTCGGCCCTGGGCCGTTCGGCGGGCTGGTCGGCGGCTTGGTGGTTGGGAGGTGTCTGCTCGGTGCGAGGCCGCGCGATGGACTGGTTGGCGGCTTGGTGGTCGGTGGGTAGCCGGTCGGCGTGGGATTGAGTGGCGGGTTGGTCAACAGCCTGGTCGTCGGTGGGGGGCTGCTCGGTGCGAGGCCGCGTGATGGGCTGGTCGGAGGCTCGGCTGTCGGCGGGTAGGCGGTTGGTGTGGCGGCGGTTGGTGGTGGGCTGGCCGTGGTCGGCGGTGGGCAGGCCGGGGCCGGTGGGAGACGGGCCGTGGTCGGTGGTGGGTGGCGGTGGGTCGGTGGCGGAGCGCGCCATCTCACTCCCTCGGTCACGTCGAAACGCTTCGTATCTCGGAACTCCGGGAGCAAGCCCGGCCAAGCCTCGACCCCGAGCCAGCGCCCCTGAGCCAGCGATCCCGAGCCGATGAACCGAGCCGACCCCGAGCCGATGAACCGAGCCGACTGAACCCGAGCCGGTGAACCCGGCCCGCCGGTCTCAGCCCAGCGAGCTCAACCCGGTGTCCGGAAGCGTGCGGCGGGGCAGAATGAGCAGTGCGGGAGCGGCGCACTTGGCCTGTGCCGCTCCCGCACCTGTTCACGGGGTCAAACGCAGGTGGTTCAGTGGCAGGTCAGCAGGCTGAGCGTGCTGTTGGTGCAGGAGGCCAGCAGGCTCAGGTTGCTCGGCGCGCCGCCCCCGCCGCCGCCGTGGCCGTCGAGGGCCTCGGGGGCTTCAAGGGCCTGCAGCTCCAGAACCAGTTCCATGGTGTTCCCTTCTCTTGTTCCGCCGGTCTCAGTGGCCGGAGGTGTGGGGGGACGGCGTGCGGCCGAGGAACGGCAGCACCTCCTTGCCGTCCAGGAGAGCCGACAGGGCGAGCAGGATGCCCGCGCCGCCGGTGGTGACGTCCATCGAGAGGCGCAGCAGCTGGTTCCCGGGGAAAGCGAGGCCGCCGCGGAACGGGACCGCGTGCCAGGCGAGGCGGGCCAGGTGCAGGTCGATGGCTTCACGGATCCGCGGGGCCGGATCGGCGCCGAAGGACAGCGCGGTCGCGAGCCCGCACCGGCCGTAGAGCAGGCCGGGGTGGATCACGAACTCGCCGCGGCACGATTCGCGCAGGCCGGGCAGGCTTTCGCCGACGGTGGCGCCCGGTTCGTGGCGCACGAGCTGCTCCGCGACCATCAGGATGCCCGCGCTGCCGATGCCGGCGTACGGGAGCGTGCGCCGTTCGCCGTCGCGGACCTGCAACGACGCGTCGTCGGCCAGCACGCATTCCTCGAGGTCGCGCTGCAGGGCCTGGTCGGCGAACGCAAGCCACGCGCGTTCACCCGTGCGCTCGAACAGTCGGATGAACAGCAGCGCCGGGCCCGTCCAGCCGCTGAGCAGGCCCGCCCGCGCGAACTTGCCGGGCGGCGCCGCCGTCTCCAGTCCCTCGCCGAGGCGGACGGCGGTGCTCAGGGCCTGCCGGCCGAACTCGTTGTCGCCGCGGCTGACCGCGAAGTGCAGCTGCGTCAGGCCGATCCCGGCCAGCCCGCCCTCGAGCGCGTGGTCCGTGGTCTGCTCGACCAGCTGGCGCGACGCCGTGAGCAGCGCCGTCGCCGCCTTGTGGTGGCCGAAATTCTCCAGCACATAGGCGATTCCGTGGCTGCCGTCATAGAACCCGGGCCGCGTGGGCGGCTCGCGGCGCACGGCGTCGAGCAGCCACTGCTCGTGCTCCGGAAAACGGCCGGCGCCGGCGACGTCGAGCGCGTGCAGCACCCCCGCCGCCCCGACGCCGAAGCAGGCGCCGCCCACGCGGAACTGCTCGATGTCGCCGGGGAACAGCCGGTCGGTGCGCTCCGGCGTCGCCGTCGCCAGCACCGCCTCGGCGATCTGCTTGCGGACCAGCGACCAGTCGGGCCGGTCCTCGGCGAGTTCGGTGTGCGTCGACGCCGGTGGCATCGGCGTCGTCCGCGGGCCGAGGACGTCGACCAGCTCGTCGGCATAGCCGGCAGGCAGCGCGAAGCGGCGTTCGACGAACTCCGCCGCGCCGCGCAGCTTCGCCGGCGCCAGCTCCAGCAGCGTCGACAGCGGCAGGAAGATCCACAGCCTCAACGCGGCCATCGCGTGCCGGTCGATGTCGAAGCCGTGCCGGTCGGCCGGGGCGCGGAAGCCGGGGGCGCCGAGCGCGGGCCGCTCGCCGGACTCGACGTCGGCGGCCATTTCGAAGTCGATCAGTGCGACCTGGTCATCCTCGTCCACCAGGATGTTCAGCGCGTGCAGGTCGCCGAACACGATGCCGCGGCCGTGCAGGTCGCCGACGATCCGCTCGACCTCGGCGAGCACGGCCAGCGCGCGGTCGCGGTAGGCGTGCAGGTCGGCCTCGGTGCTGTCGCGGCGCGTGAGCGGGTAGTTCAGCGCGAGCCAGTTGCCGAGCGAGGTGCCCGGCATCCGCTCCATGGCCAGGTAGTGGTGCTCCCAGACGGTGAACCGCTCGTGCACGTCCGGAACGCCGGGAATGCCCGCCAGCCGCACTAGCACCTCGTGCTCCCGCCGCAGCCGGGCGACGGCGTCGACCAGCGCGCGGTCCAGGCCGGCGTGCGGCCGGGCCTCCTTCAGCACGACGGTCTCGCCGTCCGCCTCGCGTTCGGCCAGGTAGACGCCGCCGCCATTGGAAAAATGCAAGGAGCTGGTCACCCGGTACGGGAACTCGGCCGGGTCGCTCGCCTTGCGGGCCGCGAGGCTTTTGTCCAGGCAGATTGGAATATTCACCCAATCCGGTAAGGAAAAAGTGGGCTCCCGACGGTCCGGAACCAGCGTGCCGTCGGGTTTGCGGATCGCCAGCACCCGGTTGCCGTTGTGTTCGACCCAGCGCTCGGTGAAGCCACCGTAACGCGTGTAAAGTGGACCTTCGCCGTATCGGAGATCGCTCAGAATGTACGCCCCGTGTTCGCCGCGCAGCTCCTCGGAGAGCTCTTCGAGCACCCGGGCCAACTCGTTGTTGTCGGTCGGATAAATAGTGATGAGCTTGCCGCTGCCGTCGCGCGGTGCGTATTTCGAGTTCCGGGCCAGCAGGATCGCACGAGATCGTAGGTGCTTGTACGAGATCCGGTGGCCGACGCAGTACTCGTGCACCGCGGCCAGCACCCGACCTGCGTTGTCCATCCCGGCCGAGACGTGGATTTTCCAGCCCTGATCAGGAAGTTCGACCCCGCGGGGGTGCAGCACGCGCCAGATCCCGCGGGTGCCGGTGGTCCATCCGGCGCCGGCCGGGGGCAGTTCGGCGGCGAAATCGTCGGCGGGCTCTCCGGTTTCCCGCTGCTCGTCGAAGAACAGCGGATCGGCGAAGCAGAACGCTTCATACCGGATGTCCATGGACCGGCCCCCTACACGCGCTTTTCCGGATACTCAGCTCGTTGTTGTGACAAGAAATATTCCCGCACGGCGGAGGTGTCACGGCCAATCCGCCAACCCGGGGGTTCAACTGGGCTGATCAGGGGGGACAAAAGTGCCACCTGCCCCGGTCGAGGGGAACGCTGGGTGATTCCCCGGAGCCGGAAAACCACCCAGAAGAGGTGTAACACAATGCATTTCTGTCGTCCGTGCTGGTAGCCCACCCGGTCCCCCAAATGTACCCCGAAATTGGCGGATTGCCATCAGGTGGATTCGGTGATCTATTCACCGGCCCCGCCCTGGCCCGGGGCGCATCGAGTCCACACGGGACACCCGGCTCGTGGCCCGGGCCACGTCGGCGGGCCTCCGGCGGACCGGGGTGATCGGACCGGCGGGTAGTTTGGGCCGGGCGTGGCAGGAGGAGGAACGGGTGATTTTCGGTTTCGCGGTCGTGGTGGCGGTGTCCGCGCTGCTGGTCGCGTTGTGGAGCTTCGTGCAGTCGATGCGCAACAAGCTCCCGGACACCCTCCTGCTCGTGGCGCTCGGCGTGGTGGAGCTGCTGCTCGTCGCCCAGCTGGTGGTCGGCATCGTGCTGCTCGCGAGCGGCGAGAAGCCGGGCAGCGTCGCCACGTACCTGGCCTACCTGATCGGCTGCCTCGTGGTGCTGCCGGTCGGGGCGATGTGGGCGCTGGCCGAGCGGAGCCGGTCGAGCACGGTGGTGCTCGGCATCGCCTGCCTGGCCATCCCGGTGATGGTGCTGCGACTGAACGAGGTGTGGAGTGGAGCAAGCGCGTAGGACGGCCACGGGGCCTGGACGGGTCCTGGTCGCGGTGTACGCCATCTTCGCGTTGGCCGCGACGTCGCGCGCCGGCGTCCAGATCGGGACGAAGTTCCACGAAGCGCCGCTCGCGTACAGCCTGTCGGCGTTCGCGGCGGTGGTCTACCTCCTCGCGACGTTCGCCCTCGCCCGCGGCGGCGAACGGTGGTGGCGGGTCGCGCTGGTCTCGTGTTCGGTCGAACTGCTCGGCGTGCTGACCGTCGGGACGCTCAGCATCTTCGACAAGGCGGCCTTCCCGGACGCCACGGTGTGGTCGGTGTACGGCGAGGGCTACCTGTTCATCCCGGTGGTCCTGCCGGTGATCGGCCTGTACTGGCTCCGGCGGACGGCGCCGCGGCGGGTCGCGGCCGGCTGAGCTGGGTCGGCCCGAGCGTTCACGCGCCGTTTTTGTCGGTGGTCGCTCCTATGGTGGGAAGAGTCGGCGGCGGTCGCGGGTTGGTACCTGTGTCGGCGGCAGACCACCGGCCTCGGCGTTCGCGAAAGAGGAGACCATGACCCAGGCTAAGCAGCAGAAGATTCCCGGCCCGGACCACCCGATCACGGTCGAGCCGAACCCGTCGCGGGTGGTGGTGAAGGTCGGCGGCCAGGTCGTCGCGGACACCACCCGGTCCCAGGCCCTGTACGAGGCTGGATACCCCGCGGTGCAGTACATCCCGCGCGAGGACGTCGACCTGTCGGGCTTCGCCCGCACCGAGCACGAGACGTACTGCCCGTACAAGGGCAACGCTTCGTACTACAGCATCACGTCCCTCGGCGCGGACGGCGACAACGCGGTGTGGACGTACGAGGCACCGTACGACGCAGTCGCGGAGATCAAGGACCACCTCGCGTTCTACCCGAACAAGGTGACCGTCGAGGAGGTGCCCGCCGACTGACGGCAGACGGCCGCGGTTGTGGCAGAGGCGAAGCGGGCGGTCAGCGCTGGTCGGCAACCGCCCGCCATCGCCTGGCTTCGCTGGCGGCGGGCGGGTTTTCACGGCTGGTGGACGGGCTGAGGCCGATGTGGTGGGCCAGGGCCTGTGGCGGCTTGGTCGGGTGGAGGCAACACGCTTGGCTCCTGAGCCACTGTGGCCCTTGATCCGCGTCGCCCCAGCTGCTCCGACCTCGAAAACGCCGCGGCTGAGGCTTGACGAGGCATGCCCCGACATGTCGGGAACCCAGCCCGGCGAGGGCATCGTCACCTATCCGAGCGGCCGGTTGGTGTCGCCTACTTGGCTCGTCGAGGGCGCTGCCGCCTACTGGACCGGTCGGGTACTGGTGCCGCCTACTCGGCCTGGCGGGGTCGGTGTCGCCGATCCAGCGGGTCCGGGAGGGGCGCCGCCTACTGGCCTGGCGTCGGCCGCTGCCGCTTGCCCGAGTGGCGGGAGCAACAGTTGCCTGCCCGGCTGATGAGCGGCGCTGTTGCCTGCCCAACCTGACGGGAACGGGGGGGGCTGCCTACGCGGGCCGGAATGGGTGCGGCCGCCCATCCCAGCTGGTGGCGAGGGCGCTGCCTACCCCGGCCCGGCGAGCACCGCCGCCTACCCGATCAGATAGGGAGCAGCGCTGCTTACCCGGCCCACGAGCCGATCCCGTCCCAGGCGAACTCCAGTTCGCGGGCGGCCTCGCGGCCGAGCTGGGACGTGATGGCTCGGTGGGCGCTGAGCATCGTTCGCCGGCCGCCCCGTCGGTTGAGCTTGGCGCCGATCTCGCGGGTGCGCTGGTTGCCGGAGGGGGACAAAAAGCCTGGGTTGGCCCCGATCGCGGCGAGTTCGGCGAGGAGCTGGTCCGTGCGGTTGGCCTTGCCTCGACCGCTGATCGTGCCGTTGCCGCTCGGGGCGGCCGGAGCGTTCGACGGTGCTGGAAAGGCCGAGCCGGGATCGAGGTAGAGGCTCGGTTTCCGGCGCTTGAACCACTTGAACACAACCACCTCCAGCGGTCTGCCGGCCAAGGGCCGTCCGCTCGAATCGTGGCATACGGGCGACCGAGGTCGCCACCAAAGCGGGCCCGCGGCGGTCACGGGACGGGCAGCGGCAGACCGGGGACGCTCTGGTCCTGAGGCACGACACCGTCCACCAGGTAGTCCTCCACGACCTTGTCCACGGCCTGGTTGCCGCCGAGTGCGTAGATGCCGTGGTCGCCCTCGCCGGTGACGGTGATCATCCGCGAGTTCGCGAAGGCGGCGTGAGCCTTCCTCGCGCCTTCGATCGGTGTGGCCGGGTCGTGCTCGGACTGGACCATCAGCACCGGCGGCACGCCCTTGCCGTCCATCACCGGCAGCGGCCGGGGACTGCCGGTCCAGAAGGCGCAGACCTGGAACGGCATCCAGGCCGTGCTGTACAGCGTCACGCCGCGGTCGAGGTACTGCTGCGATCGACGGATCAGCGACTGGCGATCGCCCTGCCACGGCCCGTCGTTGCACAGGGTGGTGAACAGCGTGGCCAGCATCGAGTCGGACGCGTCGCCGGGGTCCGGCAGCGGGCCGGGCGCCTTCTCCGACAACGCGGTTTTCAGCGCCGTGCGGGCACCGCCTGTGGCCTGCTCCGACGCGCGGCCGTCGACCAGCGTCTTCGCCGTGACCAGGGTTTCGGCCACCTGCGGGAAGGTCACCTTGGCCTTGAGCGAGCCGATGAGGTAGTTGTCCAGCGTGGTCGGGCCGACCCGGCTGCCGTTCACCTCGAGCGGATTGCGGCTCAGCGCGTATCGCAGGCTTTCGTAGGTCTGCCGGGCCGCCTCGCCGTTGGCACCGAAGTGGTACTTGGCGTCGTAACGGGCCATCCAGGGGAGGAAGTCCTGGCGCCAGCGGCGTTCGTACCCGGCCGGCTGCCAGTTGAAGGAGTTCTGCCAGCTGGTGGTGAACTCGGTCGAGGAGTCCAGCACGAAGCGACCGGTCCGTTGCGGGAACTGCTGGGCGTAATGCGCTCCCAGCCAGGTGCCCGCCGAATACCCGATCCAGTTGACCTGCGCCCGGCCGAGCAGGACGCGCAGCAGGTCCAGGTCCTTGACGTTCTGGAACGTGCTGATCAGCGGGCCCAGCTCGCCGGCGGCCGTACGGCAGGAGTTCGCGACGTACTGGACCGCGTCCACGATCAGGTTCAGGTTCCGCGGGTCGCGGTCGCGCGGGTCCAGGTCCGCGCCGGTACTGCCCGCGCCGCCGCAGGTGACGTTGGTGCTCTTGCCGGTGCCGCGGGTGTCGACGCCGATGATCTCCTGGTGCTCGCGCAGCCGGCTCTGGCCGCGCAACGAGACCGGGAACCAGCGCCCGGGCCCGCCGGGGCCGCCCGGGTTGGTCAGGACCGACGCCGTCGTCGCGCCGGTGGACCTGAGCCGGCTGACCGCGATGGTCAGGTCCTGCCGCTCGTCCGGCCGGTCCCAGTCCCGAGGGGTGCGGAACGCGCCGCACTCGAGGTCCTTGATGTCGGTGCCCGGCGGCAGGTCGGTCAGCTCGGCGGCGGCGCAGGGCACCCAGCCCAGCGACTGTCCGGTGTAGCGGTCGGGGATGTTCGTGGTGTTCAGCGGGGCGGCCGACGCCGGCGTCATCCCGGCGATCAACCCGACCACCGCCAACGGGACCACCAAGGCGAAGCGCAGTCTCCTCATCTTCTTCCTTTCAGCGCGAACCTGGAATTTGCATTTGGACGCTAGTACGAGCTGGTCAGAGGCCGCATCAACCGTAGGTCTCATAATCAATGGAACGGCACACTTCTATTTCGTTTCCAGGAATCGATGAGGGCCTTTCGGCCTGGTTTGGTGCCCGTTCCGGTGCTGGGGGTGGCCGGTCGTGGTGGTGCGTGTTACTGATGGGGTGTTGATCTTTTCGGGAGGGGAAGCATGACTGCGCGAGGGCTGTGCCTGGCCGTAACGGCCGGTTTGGGTGCCGCATTGCTGGCCGCGGCGCCGGTTTCGGCTGCGCCGGCGGCCGGGGTCAAGTGGGCGGCGTGCCCACCGGATCTGGGCGCGCCGCGGGGGACCGGCTGCGCGAACATCAGCGTGCCGCTCGACTACGCCCAGCCGTCCGGCAAGCAGATCAGCCTCACGATGGCCGCGGCGGGCTCGCTCGACGCGCCGAACATCCTGATGGTCAACCCCGGCGGCCCCGGTGAGTCCGGCATCGGCACGGCCCAGCTCGTCTGGTCCTCGCTGCCGCCCGAGCTCGTCGACAAGTACCTGGTCGTCAGCTTCGATCCGCGCGGGGTCGGCGCCAGCTCGCCGGTGGACTGTGGTGACACCTCAGGCCTCTTCCCGACTCCCATGCCGCCCAACCGGCCCGCGAACGCCGACCAGGAGCAGAAGCGCCTGGACATCGCCCGGAAGGTGGCCGACGCGTGCGCGCAGCACGCGGGCGACCTGTTGCCGTACATCACCACGCAGAACGCGGCGCGCGACATGGACCGGATGCGGGTCGCGCTCGGCAAGGACAAGCTGGACTACCTGGGCTATTCGTACGGCACGAAGCTCGGCGCGACCTACGCGACGATGTTCCCCGCCACCAGCGGCCGGATCGTCCTGGACAGCGTCGTCGACCCGACGGTCAGCACCTACCAGACGGCGTACCAGCAGGACCCGGCCCTGCAGCGCCGCGCCGCGCAGTTCTTCGCGTGGGTCGGGGCGAACGACGCGAAGTACCACCTCGGCACCACTGGCGACGCGGTCGGCGGGGTGTGGAACACGATCCGCGACACGCTCGCCGCCCACCCCGCCGGCGACAAGGTGGGCAGCGAGGAACTGGACGAAACGCTGGCCTCGGCCATGTATGTCGACGCGAGCTGGCCGACCCTCGCCGACGCCGTCTCGCACTTCCACGCCGGCGATTCCGGCCCGCTCATCGGAGCCGCGGGCCAGCTCGCCCTGCAACGGGTGGACGGGGCCCAGCTCGCGTACAACTGCGCCGACGACAAATGGCCCGCGGATTGGCGAACCTGGCACACCGACACCGTGCGGGCCGACAAAAAAGCGCCGCTGTTCGCCTGGCTGAACACCTGGTATTCGGCTTCGTGCGCGTTCTGGAAGGCGCCGACCGCGCCGCCGATCGAGATCGGGTCCGGGAAGGCGCCGGCGGTCCTGCTGGTGCAGGCGAAAGACGATTCGGCCACCCCGGTCGAAGGCGCGTTGCACATGCAGCAGGCCATGCGCGGTTCCCGGCTGGTCCTCTCCGCGGGCGGAAACCACGGGCAATTCCTGTTCGACCAGAACGCCTGTGTGGACAAACCCGTCGTCGATTACCTGCTCACCGGCCGGCTCCCCGCGGCCGACGTGAAGTGCGCGGCCCCGCCGGCCTCGGCCTCGGCCCTCGCGGACAGGTTCGAGCAGGCCTGAGGGCAACCTTCCGTCTGGCCGCAAGCCCGGTGCAACGACGCCTGGTGCCTCACGTCTTCCCGTTCATAAAGGCTTTCAGCAGACGTGAACGGCGCGGCCGGAAATGCCGCTCAGGTGAAGAATGCCGCGGATTCCTCGGCTGTTCACGGGCCGGCCCAGGCCAAGGCCGGTTCGGTGGCCGGGAGTTCCGATGGCGGATCGTCCGGTGACGTCGACTGCAGCACGATCGGCGGGCAGGTCGGGCTGCACCGAGGCGTTCAACCTCATCACCGATTACTACGCGAAGCAGCCGAACGGCGAGGGCCCGGGCCGTCGCGTGCTCGACATCGAGGGGCACTGGGACTGCGCCAAGGCCGCGGACCCGGACGGCGCCCAGGGCGTGGTGTACTGCGGGAAGGACGGCGGCACCGGCTTCCGCATCGAGACCGCGCCGAGCAAGGGCACCGGGACCGCGCCGTCGAACCAGCGGTTCCCGAACACCACGCAGACGGTCCAGTTCACCGGTTACGACACCGCCGCGAACATGGCCCGATTCCAGCTGGTCACCTGGCAGCCGGGCGGCCCCGACAACGGCCACTTCGTGCCGGTTCCGGGCGACACCAAGGTTTACCGGCTGCCGCTGCGCGCGAACGAGCAGGTGCTCAGCGCGAGCACGCTGTGCTCGAACGATTCGGTCACTGTGGACGGTCAGGGCCGCGGCACCCAGCCGTGCACCCCGGAGCAGCTGATGCAGGCCCTCACCGGCGCGACCCCGCCGCTCGCCGAGATCCAGGTCGACGGGAACGACAGCATCGCCGTGGTCAAGGAGATCTACCAGCCGTAAGGGAGTTCCGGGAGGCGCAGCCCGGTCACTCAGTCCTGTCGCGTCCTCGGTTCCCGAACGGCGTCCTGACCGGCGTCGAACGCGCGCAGGGCGGCGCCGACCGCGGTGGCGACGGTGACCTCGAAAATCTGGTCCTCGCTCTGCCCAGCCGCCCTCAGCCGGGCGATGTCGTCGTCAGTCACTTTGTACGACGCGTCCCGCACGGTCTCGACGAAAGCTCGCCACAGCTCCGGGACGGCGGTGCCGGTCGCGGCGGCCCGGCGCAGGGCGGGATCGGTGGTCGCGGGTGCTTCCAGGACCGCGTGGCGAAGGTCCGCCACCGCGTCGCCGTGCTTCGTGCGGTCGCCGCCGGTGAGCAGGAAGCCGGGGAAGCGGTAGCCGAACCGGTGCAGCGCGCGCGTGCCGCTGTGCAGCTGGCCATCACGCAGCACGAACCCGAACGCGTTGGCCAGGCGGTTGACCACGTTCCACACGAGCTGAACCCGCAAGGCCTCCCGCACCGCCTGGGCGGGCAGCTCGGGGACGGCGGGGACGTGCCCGGGGTCGCGGTTGAGCGCGTCGAGGAATTCGCGGATCTGGCGGACCTCCGGACGGGCGGAGCCGGCGTCGTCCGGGTCGATCTCGCCGTGGGCGGCGAGCCGGACGATTTCAGCGTGGGTGACGATGCAGAACGGGCACTCGTGCCACGACGCGGTCGACATCGCCAGGAACTCCCGTTCCGCGGCCGTCCAGTACGAGGGGCCGCGCATCGCGTCGGCGGTCAGCTCCAGCAGCGGCCGGGCGAAGAAATCCGGACGGTACAACAGGGTTTTCACGATGTCGGGACTGTCCACACGCGACTGCAACGACGTGAGCGTGAAAAACGCCTTCGCACGGCGGCGGTGGCCGTGATCGAGAATGGACAGCCTCATGATGCCTCCGGGGTGTCGAGGGTGCGCAGGCGACCGGCCAGGAAACGCCGGTCGGCGGGGTTGGCGGCGAGTTCGTGCGCGCGCCGGTACGCCGCGGCCGCCGCTTCGGTCCGGCCCAGCCGGCGCAGCAGGTCGGCGCGGGCGGCGTGCAACAGGTGGTAGTTGTCGAGTCCGTCGATCCGGTCGAGCAGGACGAGGCCTTCGGCCGGATTGGTCGCCTCGGCCACGGCGACCGCGTGGTTGAGCGCCACGACCGGCGACGGCGCCACCGCGAGCAGTTCGGCGTACAGCGTGGCGATGCGCGGCCAGTCCGTCCGGTCCGCCGAGCGCGCCTGGACATGCAGGGCGGCGATCGCGGCCTGCAGTTGGTACGGGCCCGGCGCCCGCAGCCGCAGCGCCCGGTTCAGGAGGCCGAGGGCTTCGTCGATTTCGGCGCGGTCCCAGAGGGAACGGTCCTGCTCCGCCAGCAGGACCACCTCACCGGCGCCGTCGTAACGGGCGGCGGCGCGGGAATCGTGCAACAGCAGCAACGCGACCAGCCCGAGCGCCTCCGGCTCGTCCGGCATCAGGGTGGCGACGAGCTTGGCCAGGCGGATCGCCTCGGGGCACAGGGCGGACCGGCCGTGCTCGGCGGTGTAGCCCTGCGTGAAGATCAGGTAGACGACGGCGAGGACACCGGATAGCCGCTCGGGCAGCAGGTGGTCGGCGGGCACGTCCAGGGAGATCCCGGCGTCGCGGATCTTCCGTTTCGCCCGCACCAGACGCTGGGCCAGGGTGGATTCGGCGACCAGGAACGTCCGGGCGATCTGCCCGGCGGTCAGCCCGGCCACCGCCTGCAGCGTCAACGCGACCCGCGCGTCCTCGGCCAGCGCCGGGTGGCAGCAGGTGAAGATCAGGCTCAGCCGCTCGTCACCCACGTTGAGCAGGCTGCTCTCACCGGTCGGCGTCACCGCCTCTGCCGGCGCGGTTTGCGCGAGCTTCTCCCGGCCGAGCCGGGCCCGCCGGAGCCGGTCGATCGCGCAGTTGCGGGCCGCGGTCAGCAGCCAGGCGAGCGGGTCGTCCGGCACGGCGTCGCCCCATTTGCGCAAGGCCAGCGCGCAGGCGTCCTGCAGCGCGTCCTCGGCCAGCTCGAAGTCGCCCAGGACGCGGATCAGCGCCGCGAGCATCCGCGCGCGGTGCTCCCGGTAGACCCGCTCCACCACCGAGGCGGGCGACGCCGTCATTCGCCCGCGGCCGCCGGATCACCGAGCCGGTGGTCCAGGCCGGGAACGCCGGCGATCGGCCGGACCTCGATCGAGCCGACCGCGGCCATCGGGCACAGCGCGGCCAGCTCCAGCGCCTCGTCCAGGCCGGCGCAGTCGAGGATGTACGCGCCGCCGAGGTGCTCGTGGGTCTCGAGGTACGGCCCGTCGGTGATCAGTGTCTTCCCCTCCCGGACGCTGACGGTGGTAGCAGTGTGCTCACCCTGCAACGGATGCCCACCGACGAACGCACCACGGCGCCGGCACTCGTCGGCGAAGGCGT
The DNA here is from genome assembly GCF_900110575.1 of Amycolatopsis saalfeldensis. Taxonomy (GTDB): domain Bacteria; phylum Actinomycetota; class Actinomycetes; order Mycobacteriales; family Pseudonocardiaceae; genus Amycolatopsis; species Amycolatopsis saalfeldensis. The sequence goes on along the minus strand of NZ_FOEF01000044.1, from coordinate 8,930 downwards.
TCACGCTGGCCAGCGCGTCCTCGAAGCCGGGATCACCGGGCTCGGGCCGATCGCAGTCGTAGATCAACAACATGTACTGCACGGGTCCTCCGTCCCACCGGAACCAAGTCGGTCGAAGAGGATGACGAACAGACTGACCGTATCTCGACAGGCTGTCTCTTTCACCAGTCAACCGGCCCGCGCGGCCTGCGACCGGCGCTCCGCTTCGGCCGGCTTCTGGGGTCGCGTCCCAGGTGGCGCACCCCGGCCGTGCCGCATCGGGCGCCCCGCTAGACTCACCTCTGCGGGCCGCTAGCTCAGTTGGTAGAGCAAGGGACTTTTAATCCCTGGGTCCAGGGTTCGAGCCCCTGGCGGCCCACCATGGTTGAGCCGTTGACCTGCGGGAACGGCGGACTTGGCGCCCAGGGCTCAGATTTCGAGTCGGCCGCCAGTCCCTGCCGAGAGCGCGCGGCAGTTACCACCACGCGTCGGCAGCGGAGAGGGATCCGGGGCCGGTACATGTGGTCATAGCGCCCTCCGACCACGGACCTGCCGATCCTCTCTGCGGCTTCGCGTCGAGCGACTCCTTGAACTCGTGGCTGAACCGGCCGAGACGGCGGGGTGATCCCGTCGGGTGGTGAACAGGTACCGATCTCCTCCCTGATCTCATCGTCTGCTCACACCAATCCGGGCCGCCAGCCGGTGGCCCGCGGCCGGCTGAGCCTCCTCGCAGCCCCCATTGGCTCCTCGTCTCGACTGTCGTGTCCTCGTGGCTGCTGATGCCGTTCGGGCTTCGTCGATCTTGCCGACGTGAGCCCGGCTAGCGGAAACTCACCCCGAGGAGCACATCGGCCAGGCACAGCAAGAAGAATCCGCAAGCGAGTCCGAACTGGGCGGAGTAGTCCTGGGCGCGGATGTGGGTGTAGATCGCGCAGGTGAAGAACAGGACGAGGCCGAAGGCGGAGATCGTGCCCAGTGGGGGTAGGGCGAGCGAGCCGATCAGGACGCCGAGGGCGCCGGTGGCCTTCAGGGTGCCGATGGGGAAGACGAGCCAGCTTTCCGGTACGCCCGCGGTGGCCATGCCGGGGCGGATCGGGGCGAATCGCAGGAGGGCGGCGGTGCCGGAGAGGCCGCAGGTGACGACGACGAGCAGGGAGATGACGAGGTGCACGCCGGGCTCCTAAGCGCTGTGGCGGGAAAAGGCTTGTGAGTGGCCAGGACGGTGAGAACACTCACGAGCCCTAGTGGGCGATCGCGAGGTTGCGGCGGAAGGTGTCGGGCCGGGTGATCGTCGCCAGTAGGCAGGCGGCGGCGTCGGCTCGGCTGATTCGCCAGCCGCCGCGGACGGGGTGGTCGTAGGCGACGCGGTAGTCGCCGGTCGCGGGGCGGTCGGTGAGGAGGGGGCAGCCGATCGTGGTCCAGTCGAGATCGTTGCGGCGCAACAGATCGTGGGTCGTGGCGATGTCGGCGTAGTGCGTGCCGAGCCGGGCCTGCGCGAGCCGGCCCAGCACGTTCCGGGTGAACCAGCCGGCGCCGGGGTCGCGGTCCTCGCCTTCGCGCATCGCGATGCCGGCGACGCTCACCGCGACCAGGCGGCGGACGCCCGCGGTGGCCATCGCCGTGGTCAACGCGCGGGTTCCGGTGGAGACGATGCCGTCCTCCGACCGGCTGCGCGGGCCGAGCGCCGACACCACGGCGTCGGCGCCGGCCATCGCGTCGGCGAGTGCGTCGAGGTCAGGGCGGGTGAAGTCCACGGCCACGACGGGCACCGGCAGTCCGTCGGGCCGGCGGGCGACGGCGGTCACGTCGTGGCCCGCGGCCACGGCTTGGTCGAGGGCGAGGCGACCGATGCGGCCGGTCGCGGCGACGAGCACGAGTTTCACGGTTAGACTCCCTCGCATAACTTATCGGGAGAATATCATATGAATTCCGTATCGTCTCGCGCGCAGCGGCGAGCCATCACGGCCGTCAAGGAGTCACTGCGCGACCTGCGCAACCAGCTGTCGCTGCTGAACCACCAGGTCAGCTCGGCCGTGCGGCTCAAGGACGTCGACCTCGACTGCCTCGAGCTGATCCAGCGCACCGGCCCGCTCGGCCCGAGTGTGCTGGCGCGCACGGCCGGGCTGCACCCGGCGACGCTGACCGGGATCCTCGACCGGCTGCAACGCGGCGGCTGGATCGTCCGCGAACGCGATCCGGAGGCGGCCGACCGGCGGGCGATCACCGTGCGCGCGCTGCGTGACCGCAATGGCGAGCTGATCCGGCACTACGCGGGCATGAACACGGCGATGGACGCCATCTGTGCCGGCTACAGCGACGCCGAGCTCCAGTTCCTGGCCGACTTCCTCCGTCGCGTCACGGCGGCCGGCCACGACGCCACCGCCGAGCTGACGGCGGAGTGAGCAGACGTCGCATATACGTGTCGTTATATAAGGGACAGGGGATAGACTCCGGGAATGACAGCTGATCAGGACGGGCCCAGCGGCGTCGAGTTCGCGATGCTGCTGCGGCGGGCGCAGCTGCGCAAGCAGCTGGCCTGCGAGGCCGCCCTGGCCCGGGTGGGGATGACGTTGCCGCAGTGGGGTGTGCTGCACGCTGTCGCGACCCAGCCGGATTCCTCGACGCACGCGCTGGCCCTGGTCACCGGGCAGTCCGATCAGTCCGCGGGCGCGGTGGTCGCCCGCCTCGAACAGCGCGGGCTGCTCGAACGCCGGCCCGGTGTCGGCAAAGCGATCCTGCACCGGATCACGCCGAAGGGCGATGAGCTGGAGCGAAGCTGCAACACCCTCGTCGAGGACGTGATGAGCCGGCTGCTCGCGGGCCTCGGCGAGCCGGCTCGCCGGGCGTTGCGGACGTCGTTGGAGTCGATCGCGGAGGCTGCCCACCCGGCGGCGGCGCTCAGAGCCCGGTGATCACGCCGATCACGATCCCGAGCACCGCGGTGTTGTAGGAGAACGACAGGATTCCGTGGGTCAGCACGGTGCAGCGGATCCGGCGGTCCTGAACCTCCACATCGGACGCGGCGAAGGAAGCCCGACGGTGAAGGAGAAGTACGCGAAGTCCGTCAGGTTCGGCCGGTCGGTCCAGCAGCAGCCACGCCATCGCCACGGTCGCCCCGAACCCCGGTCCGGCGGCCGAGCAGGCTGTGCGGCCACCAGCAACAGCACGCGGCCAGCTGGTTCGTCACCACCACCCAGGCGATGCCGACCGCCAGCAGCGGCACCTCGATGACCTGGTAGCCGTATTTCCACAGCCTGCTCGGACCGAGCCTGGACGTGCGGGAGCCGCAGGCGGTGCGAGCGCTGGCGGGCTACGAAAAGGTCACCCTGCGCCCCGGGGGAGAGCCGCCGGATCACCATTCCCGTCGACCCCGCCCGGCTGCGTTACTGGAACACCGCGGCCAACGGCTGGGTGACCGGCACCGGGACCCGCACCGTCTATTTGGGACAGTCTTCGGCGGACCTGCCACTGCACGCCGACGTCACCATTCGCTGACGACGGGTCCTAGACTCGGCTGCTCCGGGTACGGATCAGGGAGCAGCCCATGAGCAAGATCGACCAGACCATCGAGATTCCCCACCTCGGCGGGTCGAAGATCGGGTACACCTTCGGCAGACCGTACGACCCCTCGCTGCCGACGCTGGTCCTGGTCAATTCGTTCTCCACCTCCGCCGAGCTGTACCGGCCGCAGTTCGCCGATCCGGTGCTCGGGTCCGCGGCCAACCTGCTCGCGCTGGAGCCCTACGGGCACGGCCGCACGCGGGCGGCGTACCCGCATTTCACGTACTGGGACAGCGCGATCGCGAACCTGCAGGTCCTCGCGGCCCTCGGCATCGGCGAGGCCTTTGTGCTCGGCACCTCGCAGGGCGGCTGGATGGCGGCCCGCATGGCGCTGCTCGCCCCGGACGTCGTCAAGGGCCTGCTGCTGCTCGGCACCTCGATGGACTTCGAGAGCCCGCGCAGCCGTGACCTGGGGTGCTGGGACGCGTTCGCGGCCAACTCGGCGGTCATCGACGCGCTGGCCGAGCCGGTCGGCGACGACTGGGTCGTGCCGGACTTCTTCGTGGACGCGGTGCTCGCGTCGGGACTGGGCGGTGTCCCGGACGACGAGCGCGAGTTCTGGCTCGCCGCCCACCGCGCGAACTACGCCGGTGACGACGGGCGCCACCGGCTGCGCGTCAGCACCGTGAACCTGCGCGACCGCGACGGGCTCCACGGCAGGCTGGACGAGGTCCGCTGCCCCGTCCGGTGGTTGCACGGCACCGCGGACCAGGTCTACTCGGTGGCGAACGCCGAGGAGGAGATCCGGCTGTTCACCGGCTCGCCCGACGCCCGCCTCGAAGTCGTCGAGGGCGGGCAGCACTTCCTAAGCGCTTCGCACCCCGCGGAGACCGGCGCCGCCGCGGCCGGGTTCGTGAAGCACTGGGCTTGAGCCAGTTGGTCCACATAGGACTGTGGTGGCTCAGTCGGCGGTGACGTTCCGGCGGGTGCGCTCGTGCAGGGCGATGCCCGCCGAAACGGAGACGTTCAGCGACTCCGCCGAGCTGATCATCGGGATCGACACCGAGGTGGACGGGATGCCGCGGAAGCCGTCGGACGTGCCGGTCTTCTCGCTGCCGAACAGCAGGGCCAGGCGTTCGTCCTGGGCGCCGAGGTCGTCGACGGCCAGTTCGCCGTCCGCGTCGAAGATCATCAGTGACAGGCCGCTCTCGCGGATGTGCCCGATCGCCTCCTCGCGCGTGGCGAGCACGATGGGCAGGGAGAACACGTAACCGCGGCTGGCCCGGATCAGCCGCCGGTCGGCGATGCTGCCCAGGTCGCTGTCGACCAGCACGATGCCCGCGGCGCCGAGCGCGAACGAAGTCCGCACGATGGCGCCGATGTTCCCGACGATCTTCACCCCGTCGAGGACGACGACGTCGCCCGTGCGCTGCTGCACGTCACCGAAAGTGCCCGGCCGCGGAACGCGCGCGATGCCGAAGATCTTCGGCTTCCGCTCGCCCTTGAACAGGTGGTTGACCACCGTGGTGTCCATCAGCCGCACGGGCACGTTCCGCTCCGCGCAGGCGGCCAGCAGATCGGCTGGTACGGGCGTGTTTTCGCTCCCGTACACCTCGATGAACCCCAGCCCCGCGCCGAGGCACTGCAGGAGCGGCTCGGCGTCCTCGATCAGCGTCGTCTTGATGCTGGACCGCGACGGCTTGGTGACGTCGAGAATCCGCTGCACCGCGGGGTCGGATTTCTCCGTGATGAGTTCCAGCTCGGCCATGCCGGGCAGTCTATCCGCCCATTCCCGGCCGCCTCCCGCGCGGCGGCCGAACCGTCCACTGTGGATTTCACGGCTGAACGAGACGTGGACCACACGATCGGGTCGTGACGATCTCGCGTCGCCGGGGTCTATCTGGGTGTGGAGGAAGCCAAGACCTCCGCACCGACCGCCCGAGACGGACCTGAGGAGAAGTCATGACCGACACGGCCACGAAGAACACGGTTTCCGCTGGTGAGATGGAGAAGTCGGGTACCGGCGCGCTGAGCTCCTCGCACGGGGCGACGACCATCGCGGACACCGTGGTGCAGAAGGTCGCCGGCCTGGCCACCCGCGAGGTCCCCGGCGTGTACGACCTGGGTGGCGGCGCCGCCCGCGCGTTCAGCGCCATCCGCGAGCGCATCCCGGGCGCGTCCGCGTCCGCCGGCCAGGGCGTCTCCGTCGAGGTGGGGGAGAAGCAGGCCGCCGTCGACCTGCAGATCCTGGTGGAATACGGCGTCTCGATCGCCGATCTCTCGCGCTCGGTCCGCCGCAACGTGATCGGCGCCGTCGAGCAGATGACCGGGCTCGAGGTCGTCGAGGTCAACATCAACGTCTCCGACGTGCACATCCCCGGTGAGGGTGACGACGCCGAGGACTCCGGCTCCACCTCCACCGGCCGCGTGCAGTGAGCACCGGCGTCCTCGTGGATGCCGACCGCCTCGCCGCCGTCGTGTCGGCCCTGCCGGGAGTGGCCGGCCTGCACGGCGGCCGGTTCGGGGAGATCTCGACGTTCCTGCCCGGCCGCCGGATCCGCGGCGTCCGGGTCCGCGACGACCTGGTCACGATCGGCGTCGTCGCCCGTGACCCCGCCGCGGTGCCACGGCTCGGCGACGAGGTCCGCGCGGCGCTCGGCCCGCTCGGGCGACCCGTGGACGTGTGGGTCGGCGACGTCGCCGACCCGGCCGCTACCTCTCGTGAGGAGAAGAAGTCGTGAATTCGACCCAACTGGGGCTGCTGACCGGCCTCGCACTCGGCCTCGCCGCCGCGTTCGGCGGCTTCGGCGCCTTCCTGCTCGTGCTGGTCCTCGGCGCGCTCGGCCTGCTGGCCGGCCGGTTCCTCGACGGCAAGCTCGACCTGTCCCACCTGACCGGCCGCGACCGGGGCTGACCCCATGACCACCACGACCCTGCCCGCCGCCAGCGAGGTCGACGACCGCGGCGCGCTCACGATCAGCGACCGCGTGGTGGAGCGCATCGCCACGCAGGCGGTGACCGAGGTCGACGGCGCCGGCGGCTCCGCGACGCGGATGCTCGGCGTCGCCGTCGGCGGTGCGGACCTGGACCAGTCGGCCAAGGTGACCGCGCAGGTCCGCGGGGACACCGTGACGCTCGACGTCCGGCTCTCCATCGGCTACCCGCTGTCGGTCGCGAAGACCACGGAGGCCGCTCGCGAGCACCTGCGCCGCCGGACGGCGGAGCTGACCGGGCTCGCGGTGTCCCGCGTGGACATCACCGTCACCGCGCTTCCCACCAGCGCGGCCGAACCGAGGAGGGTGTTGTGAAACGCCGACCGCGGCGCAGTGCGCCGGCCACGCTGAGCGCGTTGGTGATCCTCGCCGTGTGTGTGCTCGCCGCGGCCGTCTCGGTCCAGCTGCTCCTCGGCGAGCGGCCGTGGATCAGCTACGCGGCGGTCACCGGCTGGCTCCACGGGCAGCACTGGACCGACCTGGTCCCCGCGGTCGCGGGCGGAGTGGCGGCGCTGCTCGGCCTGGTCCTGCTGCTCGCCGCGGTCCTGCCGGGTCGGGCGAGGGTGCTGCCGCTGCGCGGTGACCTCGACTCCGGGGCCTCGCGGCGCAGCTACCGGTCCACCCTGCGCGTGGCGGCGTCCACTGTGGACGGTATTAGCGGCGCGAAGCTGAAGCTCGGGGGACGCCGGGTGAAGGCCGTCGTGACCACGGCCCGCACCAGCACCGACGGGCTCGCCGACGCCGTGCGCACCGCCGTCGAGCAGCGCATCGGCCAGATCGACCCCGCCACCCCGCCGGCCGTGAAGGTCCGGCTCAAGACCTCCGGGAGCACGTCGTGACCGACCTCAACCGCCCGGCCCGGCTCAACCGCGGCCTGCTCGTGGTGCTGGGACTGGTGCTGCTCGCGGCCGGCGGGTTCGCCGTCGCGACGCACTTCCGGAAGCTCACGCTGCTGCGGCCGGACTCGCCGCTGATCCCCGGCACCGGCCTGCCGCCTGCCTGGGTGCTGTACGTGGTGGCCGGGGCCGCGATCGTGGTCGGGCTGCTGACGCTGCGGTGGCTCGCCGCCCAGCTCACCCGCAAGCCCCGTTCGCAGGTCTGGCGCTTCGAGGCCGACCCGGCCGAGGGGACCACGGCGCTCGCCGCGAGTGTGGCCGTCGAGCCGTTCGTCGCGGAACTCGCCGCCTGCCCCGGGGTGCACGACGCCCACGCGACCCTCGCCGGCCCGCACACCGCACCGCGGCTGGCGGCGGTGCTGAGCGTCGATCAGGACGGGGACCTGCCGGAGATCCGCCGTGAACTCGAGTCGACGGTGCTCCCGCGCCTGCGTCAGGCCCTCGACCTGGACGAACTGCCGGTGACGCTGGAGTTCCGGTTCTCGACGAAGACCCGTGGCGCGCGAATCGCCTGAACAGCTCAGTGGACCCGTGGCGGGCGGCGACGCTTGCGGCGGCTCGCCGCGACGGCGTCCACGATCCGGCCGAGGCCCCGGCGCCTGGTGACGAAGACGATTTCGTCCCGCGGGGCCTCGCGGCGCGCGTGGAACCGCGCCAGCTCGGCCGCGAACGTGTCCGGGTCGCCGCCGAAGTCCGGGTGGTGGGCGCGCACGAGACGGCGGTAGGCCGACTTCTCGGCCGCCGACCAGTCCCGGCCGGGCCCGTCCTCGCTCATCAGGTCCCCTCGCTGCGTTCCACCGGCCTTCGATAGTAAGCGCTCGGCCTGCGCGGCAGCACGTCAGCCGAAAGTGGACCGAGACCGGACCAATCCGTTCCGCCGGCAGACCCGAATCCCTGGCGAGAGAACACCGCGGCGTCGGAAAACCTGCGATGTCCCCCGGATCTTCGCCCCGAGTCTGTCCACTGTGAACGGAGAATTCCCGTGAAGTCCCTGCGTATCGCCGGCCTCGGCATCACCGCTGTCGCCGCCCTTGCCCTGTCCGCCTGCGGCAGCAGCACCGACAGCGGTTCGTCGGCGAGCAGCAACGCCCCGGCCCCCTCGTCCATGTCGGCCCCGTCGTCCAGTGACTCGGGTGCTTCCGGCGGCGTGACCACCAACGCCGACGTGTTCGGCCCGGCCTGCTCGCAGCTGCCGCAGGGCAGTGCGGCCGGCTCGCTGGACTCGATGGGCCCGCAGCCGGTCGCGTCGGCCGCCTCGACCAACCCGCTGCTGACCAAGCTGGTCGCCGCGGTCAAGGCCACCAACCTGGTCGACACGCTCAACAGCCAGTCCGCGATCACCGTCTTCGCGCCGGCCGACCCCGCCTTCGCGGCGCTGGGCGACGCGAAGTTCAACGAGCTGGCGAAGAACCCGAGCCAGCTGGCGCCGATCCTGCAGTACCACGTCCTGCCCAAGCGCTACGACGCCAAGGGCCTGGCCGCCGCCGGTGGCTCGGTCACCTCGCTCGACACCGCGGGCGGCCCGCTGAAGATCGAAGGCTCCGGCGACAACATGACCGTC
>NZ_FOEF01000041.1 GCF_900110575.1 Amycolatopsis saalfeldensis | reverse complement strand
GCGACCGACACATCCCGGTAGACGATCGGGGTCCCCAGGACCTCGCTGAACGTCGCCGCCAGCTCGGTCAGCGTGAACGGTGCCCCACCGAGCTCATAGGTCGCCCCCAGGTGCCCCTCCTGCGTCAGCACCGCCACCGCCGCCGCGGCCAGATCCGCCCGCCCGGCCCCGCTGACCCGACCCTCGCGCCCACTGCCCAGCAACGCCCGGTACCGGGTGATCATCGGCAGCTGGTCGGTGTAGTTCTCCAGATACCAGCCATTGCGCAGGATCACGAACGGCACCCCGCTGCCCCGCAGATAGTCCTCGGTGCGGTGATGCTCGCCCGCGAGGGTCATCCGCGCGGTCGAGGCGTTGACCAGGCTGGTGTACACGACCCGGGACACCCCCGCCCGCACCGCCGCGTCGATCGCGGTGCGGGCATTCGCGAACCGCTCCCCGACCGTCGTCGTCGACACCAGCAACACCGCCTCCGCGCCCGCGAACGCCGCATCCAGCGTGCCCGGGTCGGCGAAATCCCCGCGCCGCACCGTGACCCCGCGCTGCGCGAGGCCGGCGAGGGCGCCGACGTCCCGGCCCGTGGCCACGAGCTGCGCCGGCGATGTCCCGGCGGCCAGGAGCTGCTCGACAACGAGCCCGCCGAGATGGCCCGAGGCTCCGGTGATGACAGTGGACATGAGGTTCCCTCCAAGACGGCCCGACGACCGAACATCGTCAGCTTCATTGACAATATAGTCAATGAAGCTGACCACGTCAAGGCCGTGCCGCACCCCACCCCGAGACGACCGGGCAGGCTTACCGCGCGTACGGGTCGGTGATCTCGCGCAACTGCTCCAGAATCTGCTGCAGCAACGCGAAATTACGGGTACCCAGATAGGCCTTCCACTCCGACAGGATCTCGCCCAGGGTCGCCGCGACCACCTCGACCGCCCGCCGGCCACGCTGCTCGATCACAATCAACCGCGCACGACCATCCACCGGATCCGGAACCCGGCGGACATAACCAAGCCGCTCCAGCTGATCAACCAGCACACCAGCACTCTGCTTACTCATCTGCGCCTGATCAGCAAGATCCGTCAAACGCGAACCCTCCGCAGCCACACGCTGAAACACCCGACACTGCGCAAGAGTCCAGTCATCAAACCCCGCATCCTGCAGAGCCCGGAAAATCCGGTCCTCCATATACCGATACGGGATGAACAACGACACCCCTAGATCAACCCGCCGCTCGTCGCCCATACCGCTCTCGACTCCATCGCCCACCGGATCCCACGAGGTTCACACCCTACGTCAACGGCGCCGAGCCGAGCCTCCGGGCCAGTTGCCATCAGCGCCGCCGTATGGGTAAGTTAGTAAATGTACCTGATCAAACTGAAAAGAACAGAGGTAGCGTCATGACGTCAACGGCAAGCCTGGCGGGCAAGCGGGTCCTGGTCACCGGAGGCAGCAGCGGCATCGGCGCCGCGATCGCGCGGCGGCTTGCCGCGCAGGGAGCGGCCGTCGCGGTCAACTACCGCTCCGACCAAGCCGCCGCCGATGCGCTCGTCGACGAACTGCGCGGCGACGGGAGTGTCGCTTCGGCGTTCCAGGCCGACGTCAGCGACGCGGTGCAGGCCCACGAGCTGGCCGGCGCGGTGGTGTCCGAGTTCGGCGGCCTGGACCTGCTCGTCAGCAATGCCGGCGTCGAGCACTTCGGCGCGCTGGAAACCATCACCCAGGCCGACTTCGACCACCTCTTCCAGACCAACGTGGCCGGACAGCTGTTCGTCACCCAGGCCGCGGTCGCCGCGATGACCGACGGCGGCCGGATCGTGCTGAGCGCCTCGGTCAGCACGCGCCTGGCCGTACACCACCACGCCCTCTACGCGGCGAGCAAAGCCGCCATCCCGGCCATGGTGCGGAATCTGGCCCCCGAACTGGCCGAGCGGAACATCGCCATCAACGCGATCTCCCCCGGCGCCACCGCCACCCGCATGGCAACCCGCTATGCCGCCGACTACACCCATCCCGCGCTCGCCGAGGTGCCGTTCGAATCGCTCATCCGCTCGATGAGCGCATTCGGCCGCTTGGGCCGGCCCGAGGAAATCGCCGCCGTGGTCGCGTTTCTGCTTTCCGACGAAGCGTCCTATATCACCGGCGCCACCATCGAATCCGACGGCGGCTGGAACTGACGCGATCCCTGGGGGTGACAGGGGCCGCGGAGCAGCGGGCCGGATACGCGGCGCTGATGAGTGCGTGGCCGGTCCCGGACGGAATCCGCACGACCGAGGTGGACCTCGGCGGTCTGCGCGCATTGCTCATCGAACCGGCCGGGGAATCACGCCCCGGTAGTGTGCTGTTCTTCCACGGTGGCGGATATGTGGCCGGATCTCCGGAGACGGAGCTTTTCCTGACCGCGCATCTGGTGACGCGCACCGGTTTCCGGGCTTGTTCGCCGGATTACCGCCTCGCCCCCGAGCACCCGTTCCCCGCTGCATCGAGGACGGTTTGACGGCGTACCGCGCGTTGCTCGATGCCGGCACGGACCCTCGGCGATCGTGTTCGCGGGCGGCGGCCTGACCGTGACGACGCTGCTCAAGCCGAGGGAGGCCGGGCTGCCCATGCCGGCGGCCATCGTCGCGTTCTCGCCGCGCCGTCGCGGAAGCCCTCGCGCCGCTCTACCCGGATGGTCGAGCGCGCCCGCGACGCCGGTGTCGACGTGATCCTCGACGTCGTCGCGGACGCGCCCCATGTCTTCCAGATCTACTCCGGTAGCCGCGCTCAGCCGGCCCGGTAGCGGGTGGCGAGTTCGGGGCTCTGCCCGGCGAAAGCCGCCAGATCGGCTCGGAAAACGGCGTCGAGGAGGCTCGCGTCCTCGACCCCGGGAGCGCAGACGACCTCGCCGAGTTCCAGGCCGCGCAAGGCGGCGGTGACGAGGTCGCCCGCGCTCATCCGGGGGACGGCGCTCAGGTCCAGGCCCTGGCGCTCGTGGAATTCGGTGGCGACCACGCCGGGGCACACGACCTGGACCCGGACGCCGGTGCCTTCGAGTTCGGCGCTGAGGGTCTGGGACAGGGCGACCAGGTGGGCGAGCGTGCCGGCGTACACGGCGCGGCGGGGCATCTGGGAGTGGGGCGCGGGCCCGCTGAACGCGATCATGCCGGCCACGTTGACGATGGCGCCCCGGCCGCGCTCCACCATGCCGCCGACCGCGGCGCGCGCGAGCAGGGTGGGCGCGAGAACCTTGACGTTGACCAGTTCGCGGGCCTTCTCGGCGGGCAGTTCGGCGAGCGGCATGTAGTGCGCGACGCCCGCGTTGTTCACCAGCAGGTCCAGGGGCTCGCCGGAGCAGACCTGGGCAACGGCGTCGATGCCCGCGTCGGTGGAGAGGTCGGCGGCCACGGTGCGGACCTCGACCTGCGGGTGGGCGGCGGCGAACTCCGCCAGCCGCTCCTGCCGCCGGCCGACGACCACCAGGTCGTAACCGTCGCCGGCCAGGCGTTCGGCGAAGGCTTTGCCGATTCCGGAGGTGGCCCCGGTGACCAGTGCCAGCTTGCTCATGCGGAGTGTTCCCTTTCGGTTGTCATTCGAGTACGTCACGGGTTGAGCTGCGCCGGCGGCCGGGTCGGCGCCGGACAGGTGCGCGACGTTGTCGGGGGTCACCATGGTGTTGAGCAGATTCAGCGCGGTGCTGCCCGCACTGCCCAGCTTCAGCACCAGCCGGACCGCGACCTTCCGCAGGCCGCCGGTGACCTGGTTCAGCACGTCCTCGTCGGTCGTGACGCACAGCCCGACGACATCACACGCGGCCGCCGGCTCCCAGCCCGGCCAGCCGGCTGTCGGCGATTCCGTCAGTCCCGTTGTCACTGTCTGGTGTGGACAGTCGAGTCGCGGGATTCGGCCGGGGCCGGCAGCGTGGACCCGAGCAGGGCCAGCTTGTCGGCCGAATCGGTGCCGGGGTCGGGGTGGTAGACGGCGAGCATCAGGCCCGGCGCCTCACTGACCGCGAGCTTCTCCCGATTCAGCGTGAGTTCACCGAGCTGCGGATGGTCGAACCGCATGCTCGCCCCCCGCCGGCTCGCCACGTCGTGGCGGGCCCACAACTGCCGGAAACGAGGGCTGGCCAGGGAAAGCTCCCCCACCAGCTCGATGAACCGGGGGTCGTCGGCGCTGGTGCCGACGGACTGGCGGAAGCCGGCGACCAGGCCTTGCGAGGCCAGCTCCCAATCCACGAACAGGGCCCGCTCGGCCGGGTCGAGGAACACGTCGCGCAGCCGGTTCGCCCCGGCCACCAGGCGCGGCGAAAGCGCCGCGGCCAGCGGGTTGGCGGCCAGGACGTCGAGGTAACGGCCTTCGACGAACGCGGGCAGCGGAAGCGCCGCCAGGAACTTGACGATGCCCGGCGGGACCTTCTCCTTCCGGGGCCGCCGCGTGCGCGCCGGCTTGGGGCCGGCGAGGCCGATCAGGTACGCCGTGGTGTCGTCGTCGAGTTGCAGCACACGGGCGATGGACTCGAGGACCTGCCGCGACGGGTTGCGGTCACGCCCTTGTTCCAGGCGCAGGTAGTAGTCGGCGCTGATCCCGGCCAGCATGCCGACCTCTTCGCGGCGCAAGCCCGGCACCCGCCGCACCCCGATCACGGGAATGCCCGCCTGCTCCGGGGAGAGCAGCTCACGGCGGGCGCGCAGGTAATCGCCCAGCAGATTCGGCTCGTCGGTCATGTTCTCACGATAATCCGCGGGGCGGGCGCTCGCCTGGTCCTCTCACCCCCAGGATCGCCGGGGCACCGGCGCGGGCCGCTGACGGCCTGAAGGGTTACCCGCAGCGTGTTCTCGTCACCGGCGGATCCGGTTTCATCGCCGGGCGGCGCCGGGTGGGCCGACGCGGTCGCCGGGTGCGATTTCGTGTTGCACGTGGCCTCACCCGTTCAGGTGGAGCACGTGGAAAACGAGGACGACGTCGCCGCCGGGCAGCGGTTCCTCGTTTCGAGCGGGCCGGCGATCGCGCTCAAGCGGATCGGCGCCATTCTGACGGAAAGCCTGCAGTCCGCGGTGAGCCGGCTGACTCCGGCCGGCCTGGTTCACCCCGGTGCTCGGGCCGGAGTTCACGACGACGAGTCACAAGCGCGGGCGATCACGATCTCTGATCGCTGCGATCGCGGACTGCGCCTTGGTGGCGCTGGGGGTACCGCCACGGCGAGCTCGATCCGCGCGGCTGTGCCGAACACACGCGCGCTACGGCACGGCGGCAGTCAGGACCGCTCGGCGGCGGTGATCACGTTGTGGAACAGCATGGCCACCGTGGTGGGCCCGACGCCGCCGACTCGTGGGGTGATGGCGCTCGCCACTTCGGCGCACCGCTCGTCGACGTCGGGCAGCAGGCGGCGGCCTTCGTACCGCACGCCGCCGCCGATCACGACGGCGCCGGGTTTCACGTGCTCGGGCTGGATGATGCCGGGCACTCCGGCGGCGGCGATGAGGATGTCCGCGCGCCTGGTGTGGCGCGCCCAGTCGGGCACTCCACTGTGGACAACGGTGACCGCGGCGTTCGCCGTCGGGCGTTTCTGCGCGAGCAGCAGGGCGAGCGGGCGGCCGAGGGTGGCGCCCCGCCCGAGGATCACGACGTCGCGCCCGGCCACGGGGACCCCGTGGAACGCGAGGAGCCGCTCGATGCCCGCCGGGGTGCAGGGCAGCGGTCCCGGCAGCCCGATCGCGAGGCGTCCCAGGTTGACCGGGTGCATCCCGTCGACGTCCTTGCCCGGGTCCACAAGCGACAGTGCGGCGTCGTAGTCGAGGTGGCCCGGCACCGGGTACTGGATCAGGATCCCGTGCACGCCGGGGTCGGCGTTGTAGGCGAGGATCGCTTCCGACAGCTGCTCCTGCGTCCCGGCCGCCGCGATGTGGGTGTGCGGTGAGCGGATGCCCAGCTCCGCGGCCTGCCGCTGCTTGATCCGGATGTAGCCCGCGCTCGCGTCGTCGTCCCCGACGAGGATCGTGGCCAGGCTCGGCACGACGCCCTTCTCCCGAAGCGCGGTGACTCCGGCCCGCACCTCGCCGAGGACGGCTTCGGCGACGGGCTTCCCATACAACAACCGGGCAGGGGGCATCAGGTGTTCACCTCGGGATCGGGCCGGTGACCGCGTTGTACGGTCGAGGCGAGACGACGGCGGTCCCGAATGGGCGGTCGCAGCGGTACCGGTTCGGCGGCCATGGCGGCTTCTCCTTGCCCGGCAACGGGTCAGGCCAGGCCGGCCTGGTCCGGCGGAGTGGTGGCCCGCCGCTGCCACTCCGTGGCGAGGTCGATCTGGTTGAAGCTGAACAGGTGCAGTCCCTCGATGCCGAGTGCCCGGTGCTGGGCCTCGCCGCCGAGCCGGGACAGCAGCTGCTCCGGCTGGTAGGCGTTGCCGCGCAACAGGTTCTTGACCATGCCGTGCTGCTTGGTCAGGTACCGGACCGACGAGCCGACGCCGATCCGCATCGAGAGCTCGATCAGCTTGCGGATCTGGACCGGCCCCGCGACGCCGACGCGCAGCGGCAGGGTGAGGCCGGAGGCCCGCTGTCGCGTCAGCCAGCGCAGGAGCGCGGGAGCGTCGAAACACAGCTGGCTCACCAGGTAGCCGGCGTGGCGCTGCTTGCGATGCAGGTCCGCGTCGAGCACCTCCTCACTGATCGACGGGTGGCCTTCGGGATAGCAGGCGACGCCGATCCGGGTGATCGGGTGCTCGATCGCCGCCAGTGCCTCGAGCAGGTCGGCGGCGCACGAGTAGGGCCCGGCCGGGTCCTCGACGTCCCCGCCGATGACAAACAGGTCCGTGACCCCGGCGTGGCCGAGCCTGCCGACGATCTCGCGCAGCGCGGCCGCGCTCTCGACCTGACGGGCGGCAAGATGGGGCACGATCCGGTAGCCGAGCCCGGCGACCTTCTCGGCGGTTTCGACCGTCCGGTCGAGGCCGAGCTTGGGCGAGCAGGTGATGGTGAAACTGGTGCCCGCGGGAGCGGCGAGCATCTTCTCGACGGCTCCCCGCATGGGGATGACTTCGATGTCGGTGGATCGGGCGAGCGTGCCGACGGCGTCGCTGGACACGGTGTGCCTCCTTCGCGGGGAACGGGGTTCAGGTGAAGACGACGGTCCGGTGCCCGTCGAGCAGCACGCGGTTCGTGGTGTGCCAGTGGACGGCGCGGGCGAGGGCGAGGCATTCGGTGTCGCGGCCCCGCGCGGCGACCTCGTCGGCCGACATCGAGTGGTCGATCCGGGCGAGTTCCTGCTCGATGATCGGCCCCTCGTCGAGGTCGGTCGTGACGTAGTGCGCGGTGGCGCCGACGAGCTTGACGCCGCGCTCGTAGGCCTGGTGGTAGGGCCGGGCGCCCTTGAAGCTGGGCAGCATCGAGTGGTGGATGTTGATCGCCCGGCCCTCGAGCTGCTTGCACAGGTCCTCGGACAGGATCTGCATGTAGCGGGCCAGCACCACCAGGTCGGCTTGGAGGTCTTCGACGAGCTCCAGCAGCCGGCGTTCGGCGGCCGGCTTGGTCTCGGCCGTGACCGGGATGTGGTGGAAGGGCACGTTGCTGTGCTCGGCGAGCGGCCTCAGGTCGGGATGGTTGGACACGACCGCGACGACGTCGATGCCGAGCGCTCCGGTGCTCGCCCGGTACAGCAGGTCGTTGAGGCAGTGCCCGAGCGTGCCGGCCATGATCAGCACGCGCGGCCGGGCCCGCGCGTCGGTGAGGCGCCAGGCCATGCCGAAGACGCCGGCGATGCGGGCGAAATCCCCGCGCAGGACTTCCGGGTCGAGAGACGCGTCGCCGATGGCCTCGAACTGCACGCGCATGAAGAAGCGGCCGGTGCGCCGATCGCCGTACTGCTGGCTTTCCACGACGTTGCCGCCGTGGTCGAACACGAAGCCCGAGACGGTCTGGATGATGCCCGCGCGGTCAGGGCAGGACAGCGTCAGCACGAGGTGGGACATGGCTGCTCCCCGGAGGCGGTCACGCGAGCGGAGTGGTGCTGACGGTCGCGCAGACCTCCGTCTGCACGTGGTGTTCGACGTCGGGCTTGGCCGAGCCGCCGTCCGGTTCGCCCCACACGACGGTGACCTCGGCGCCGTCGACCGCCTCCGCTTCGTCGATCATGGCCAGCGACGACCAGCCGCCGACGTTGACGGTGTAGCCGGTCCGGTTGGAGATGCCGACCACCCGATCGCCGGCGCGGACGGTGTCGTAATGGAAGGTCGCGTAGACGCCGTACGGCACTTGCAGGTACTTCGTGCGGGCCTTGCCGCCGAAGAGCCCGCCGGCCAGCAGCCGGGCGACGTCTTCGTCGTGCCAGCGCAGCCAGACCTTGCGCCGGTGCGGCTGCCCGGCCATCCGCTCGAGCGCCGACCGGCCGAGGAAGTCGTGGTCGAACTTGACGACGTTGCCGTAGCCGAGGTCCCAGGGCGTCGGGTAGTAGTCCTCGATGTCGGCGGCATCGAAGCTGCCGCCGAGACAGGCCCGGCCGGCGAACGACGTGTCCGCGCCCAGCCACTCGCGGAACGCCCGGGTGGATTCGCCGGAGTAGACCGCCGGGACGGGCAGGCCGATCCAGCCCGACTCCAGCGCCGTCGTGGAGTAGGCGATCGCCCCGCCCTGGCGCAGGCCGAATTCCTCGCCCGCGCGCAGGAGCGCTTCCAGGACGGCGGGCCCGTCCTCCAGCGGCCCGAACAGCTCGAGGCCGGTCATCTCCAGTCCGGGGACGCCGGTCATGGTGTGGTTCAGCGCGCGCACCGTGCGCCCGGCGACGGTGAACCGGCCCATGCGGAAGAACCTGATGCGGTCGATCGGCCCGCCGTGGGCCTTTTCCGCGATCCGCAGCGCCGCCGGGCCCTGCAACTGGTAGCGGTACAGCAGCCGCCGTCCCTTGTTCAGCGGCGTGCTCTCGTCGCGGGTCACCTCGACGCGGTAGCCGCCCTGCTCGGCCTGGAACGTGATCCAGTCGTGCACCGACCCTCCCCCGACCAGGCTGACCTTGTCGTCCGCCATACCGAAGAGGATCGCGTCGCCGACGAAGTAGCCGTCCTCGCGAACGGCGACGTACTGCTTGGCCCGGTCGGTGCCGAACGCGCCGAAGCTGTTGACGCCGTAATCGCTCAGCAGCCGGTGCGCGTCGGGGCCGGTGAACGTGACGTCGAGCATGTGGTGGGACTGGTCGAACAGGGCCGCGGTCTCCTTCCACGACGCCTGTTCGTCGCGCCAGTTCGAGTGCTCGCTCTTGATCGGGAAGGGATGGGCGCCGCCCGGCGTGCGACGCAGCATCGCCGCCGGGCCGCCGGACCGCCGGATCTTGGTTTCGAGGCTCTCGGACATGCGAATTCCCTTCTGCCGGCCGTCGTCGACGGCCGGGTGCGCGGGCAGGAGGCGGTGGTGTGCCGGAGAAGTGGTCATGTCCGGAAAGGACAGACGAACCGAATCCGCGGTGACTCGGGTATTCCTTCACCAGGAACGTTATCGGCCGGGCCGCGGCCGGCCGAGCCGTTGCCCGAAGCCGGAGGTGCCGGTTAGCGAACCGCGGGGCCGGACCGCAGGGTCGTGGCCGGACGGACCCCGAACCGCTCGCTGTAGCTGGTCGCGAACCGGCCGGCGTGCCAGAAACCCCAGCGGCACGCGACCTCGGTCACGGTGGTCCCATCACCGGGGTTGGCCCGCTGAAGGTCGTCACGAGCACGAATCAGCCGCTGCTCGCGGATGAACTCCCGCGGCGTTTTCCCCAGTTCCTTCCGGAAGCCCAGCTCGAGCGCCCGGACCGTGACGCCCGCCGCCCGGGCCAGCTCGGGGATCGTCCAGGTGGCTTGGTCCTCGGCCGAAACCAGGTCGATCGCCTCGCGGACGCTGCGCCGGCCCGGCCGCACCCGCTCCCCCAGCAGCCTGGCCCGGTAGTTGTGGTCCAGGCCGAGCAGCACCGTGAAGAGGATCTGCTCCTCGAGGCGGCGCGTGACCAGGGCCGGCAGCGGTGAGTCCGGGTCCTTCCCGTCGTAGCTGGCCGCCAGCAGTTCGGCGGTCCCCGCCAGCGACAGCCGGGCCGGGCCGGTGACCGGGCCGGACCGGAAGCGCAGGTCCGCGGGGGGCGGTTCCAGGAGCAGGTTCCCGAGCGCGTGCTCGACCGCCTGCGAGTCGATGCGCAGCGTGAGCACCGACGCCTGGTCGCTCCACCGCGCGTGCATCGCGTCCCGCGAGCTGGTGACCCCCGCCGTTTCCCCGGCCACGAGGTCGATTTCGCTGCCCTGGTGGCGCAGCTGCACGTGGCCGTCGATCGGGAGCACGACCGCCAGGTAATCGCCGCGCGAGGTACCGAGCCGGTCCACGACGACATCGGTGCCGTAGCTCATGTACAGCAGCCAGGCGGAGTGGACCCGGACCGCGCGGCAGGTGGCCTCGAACCGCTGGTCCTGATTGCTGACGACCAGCTGGTTCGTCGAGAGGATCGCCGCCGACAGCGCCAGCGCCTCCACCGGGTCTTTGGTGCTGTAGCGCTCGTAGGCGTGCAACGGGCCTTCGTCGCGGCTGCTCCTCGGGGCGACGACATCGCCGTGTTCGAGCATTCCGCGCTCCTTTTTGCCCTTTTCGCCCCAAGATTGACGACGGAATCCGGAAAACCGATTTTATCACCGGCGAGCCGGCCGGAAAGGAAGCACGGGACGGCCTTCGCGGATACGCGCGTCGATCGCGCCGAGCAGGCCGCCGTCCAGACGCACCCGGTCGCCGGGCCGGAGGTAGGGGTAGGCGCCGGCGCCGTGCACCCGGGACAGCTCCAGGATGCAGCCGGTGCCCACGGTGCCGCTGGCGATGACGTCGCCGGGCACGACGCGGGTGCCGCGTGAGGCGTAGGCGATCATCTCGCCGAACGACCAGTACAGGGCGGCCAGGTTGCCGCTGCTGTAGGGCACGCCGCCGACCGACCCGGTCAGCTCGACGTCGTAGCCGCGGCCCGAGGCCAGAGCCGCGAATTCGTCCGCCGTGACCAGCCAGGGGCCGAAGCTGCTCGCCGAGTCCTTGCCCTTGGCCGGCCCGAGGCCCACCCTCATCTCGGCGGCCTGCAGGTCGCGGTTGCTCCAGTCGCAGAACAGCGTGAACCCGGCGATGTGGTCCACCGCCTCGTCCGGTGACAGGTCGGCGCCGGCCCGCCCGATGACGGCGGCCACCTCGATCTCGTAGTCGAGCGCCGCGCTGCCCGGCGCGATCTCCACGTCCGCGTGCGCGCCGCGGGCCGCGGCCGGATTGGTGAAGTAGAACACCGGCAGCTCGTACCAGAGCGGGTCCACGGGCTGCCCGAGCGCGGCGGTGGAGGTCACCACGTGCTCCTCGAACGCCATGAAGTCCCGGATCGACGGCGGCACCGGCACCGGCGCCAGCAGCTCCACCGCCGCCGGGTCGATGCCCGGTTCCCCGGCCGCCGCCACCGCCCCCGCGCGAAGCCGGGAGCCGTCGTCGCCGAGCAGGCCGATCAGGCTCGATGCGCCGGGAACCGGATGAAGCCGTTCGCCCTGCCAGATCCCCACTCGCACGAGGCCGTCCGGCCCCCGGTAGCTGCTGATCCGCATCGCCGGCCTCCTTCGGGTATCCGTTGCGCTAGAGCAGGTGCGCTCCCGCGTCCACGACGAGGTTCTCGCCGTTGACGCTGGAACAGGTCAGCAGGAACAGCACCGCCTCGACGATGTCCTGCGGGGTGGGCAGCCGTTTGGCCGGCGTGCGCAGGCGCTGCGCTTCGAAGAACTCGGCGCGGACCGGGTCGGCGTTGTCGATCGCCTCGGTTCCGGCGACCGTGCCGGGCGTGATGGCGTTCACCCGCACCGGGGCGATCTCGACCGCGAGCGAGTTGACCAGGCCGGGAATGGCGGAGTTGGCCATCGACATGGTCGTGGACCCCGGCGAGGGCCGCCACATGGACAGGCCGCTGAACAGCACGACCGAGCCGCCCGGGTCGAGCTTGGGCAGCGCGTGCGCGACGGCGTTCGCGTAGCCGACCGTCTTGATGAGCATCATCCGCGCGGCGGCGTCCGCGCGGAAGCCGGCCACGGTGTTGTGGTCCCGTTCGATGGCGGTGAGCACCAGGTGGTCGACCACGTCGAGGTCGCCGAACAACCGGCCGACGGAGCCGGCGTCCAGCAGGTCGCAGGCCAGCCCGCGAGCCGGCGGGCCGAGTTCGGCGGCGCGGGCGGCGGCGACGTCCGCGTCCCGCCCGGTGACCGTCACCCGCGCGCCTTGTGCCACCGCGGTCCGGGCCAGTTCGAACCCCAGGCCACGCGCTCCGCCGATGACGAGCAGGTGTGCGTCTTTTCCGAGCATCATGCCAATCCTTTCTGCTAGGACGCCGGCACGGCGGACGGCAGCAGCGTGGCCCCGAGCGCGGCGGCCAAGGCGTTCAATTCGGCCGAATCGCTCGCGACGCCGAACAGGTACCGATCGGGCCTGACGATCACGGCCCCGACGCCCAGACTCGTTATCCAGTCCCGGATCTCCCCGGAGAATTCCTCGAGGACAACGGCGCCGAGCGAGTCCAGCAGCGCCTTCGTCCGATCACTGGTCCCGGAAAGGACCACGGGATCTCCCACCACGGCGAAGCGGTAGCCCACGGCGTCGTCGAGGAGCCGGCCGTCCGCGGTTTTCGGCTGGGCGCTCAGCGTTCCGGCGAGTTCGTTCGCATCGTCCCGGACGCCCGGGCCCAGCCGCGGGCGCAGCGCCTCGGCCCGGAACACCGGCGGGTCCTCCTCCGCCGCCACCAGGGTTTCGATCTTGTTCGCCAGCTGCGCGGACAGCTTCGTGTACGCGTCCACATGCGGCCGGCGCTCGGTCTCGTAGGTGTCCAGCAGCTCGATCGGCGATTCGCCCCGGAGCACCCGGCCGAGTTTCCAGGCGAGGTTCGTGGCGTCCCGGATGCCCGAACACATCCCCTGGCCGAGGTGGGGCGGCATGGTGTGGGCGGAGTCCCCGGCGAGCAGGACCCGGCCGGCGCGCCACGGGCTGGCCGTGAGCGACCGCCACTCGTAGACGTCGCAGCGCAGCAGCCGGTACTGGTCGGGGCTGAACCAGGGCGCCAGCAGTTCGTACGCCTTTTCGGTCCGCTCGAAAGCCGCCGCGTCGTCATCCGGGCGGAGCATCAGCTCGAGCCGCAGGCGGGGCGCGGCGATCGGCGTGAACGTCAGCGGATTGCGGATCGCGCCCTGGATGAAGGCGTCGCGGCCGGTGAGGTTTTCGTTGGTGGCAAAGGGCGTGATGTCGATGATCAGCGATCGGTGCGTTGCGTGGTGATCGATCTGTGTGCTGCCCATGAACCCGCGCACGCTCGAATGGGCGCCGTCGCACCCCACCACGAACCGCGCCCGGATCCGGCGGTCCTGGGCGGTGGCGGTCTCGCGGACGTGCACCAGCACACCGTCGCCCGCGTCCTCCAGCGCGGTGACCTCCCAGCCGAAGTACGTGCTCGCGTGGGCGTAGTTGTGGACCTTGCCGCGCAACACGGCCTCGAAGTCGGGCTGGTGGAACATGTAGTCCGACTGCCAGCCCTGCTCGGTGCGCCCCCGGTTCATCGCCATCTGCATCACGACGCGCCACTTCGAGTCGTAGTGGCGGTAGACGCCCATCAACGAGAAGTCCTTCTCGAGGTGCTGCACACCGAGCGTCTGGAACGCTCTCATCGTCTCGTCGTCCACATGGGTCGCGCGGGGCCGGGCCATCGGCATCCGGCCGCGGTCGATGACGGCGACCCGGAGGCCCTCGGTCTCCAAGAGCCGCGCGAGGGCCAGACCTGTGGTCCCGCAACCGATCACGGCGACATCGACCGTGCTGTTCATATCACCCTCGAGTCCGTTGTGGATGGATGGGGACGCCGCGCTGCTCAGCCGAGGCTGAACTTGTCGGTGAGCAGGCTGAAGCTGAGCCGGACGTTTCCCTCGTTCAGCTGCCAGCCGTGCACGGTGTTCACGCGGAGGCCTTCGCGGTGGAACGGCTCGGTGTCGGAGATGGCCACCGCGGCTTCCAGGGAAGGTGCCCTGACGATGGCGGTGCCGCTGCCGTCCCACTGGTCACCGGCGGCGTTGGCCCCGGAGAGGAACAGGACACCGTTCTCCTCCTGCTCTTCGAGCCAGAGGATGTGCTCCCGGAGATGGGGCGCCAGATAGTCCAGCGGCACGTCGACGGGATGGGTCATGTCCATCCGGATCATGTACAGCTGCACGCGACGCAGGTTCTGCAAGTGCTCTTCGGTGGTGGTCATCTCTGCATCTCCTCAGCGGATCACGCCTGGTTCGTGCACATCGACGTGGGTTTTCAAGGTCTTGGCGGCGACTGCCTCCAGGACGGAGCGGCCGCCGGTTTCGGCCACGGTCACGAAGAGCCGCCCGGCCGGGTCGAGGCAGCACGCGACCGGCTGGCCGTCACCCGTGCCGATCCGGGCCAGCAGGCCGGATTCGCCGACGAGGGCGACCGCGTGGGCGCTCAGCGTGCAGACCCAGACGCCGTGCGCGGCGGCGCAGATCCCGTCGGGCCGCGCCTCGGGGTGCACCACCTGGGCGAGGTCGGCGAACAGCCTCCGGTCGCTGAGCTGTCCGCCCGCGCCGATGGTGAAGGCGGTCAGCCGCTGCGCCCAGGTTTCGGCGACGACCAGGGTCCGGCCGTCGTCGATGATCGCCAGCCCGTTCGGGAACTCGACGTCTTCCGCCGCCACCGCCGCCCGCCCGTCCGGCGTGACGTGGATCAGGCGGCCCGGCCGCGGCTTTTCGCCGAGTTGGGCGGCGTAGCCGACATCGTCGACATAGAGACCGCCGTGACGGTCGCCGACCATGTCTCCCAAGGGGCCCGTGGCGACGCCGGACAGGTCGGCGTACGCCCCGAAGCCGGCGCCGTCCCAGATCCCGACTCTCTTTTCCCGCATGATCGCGCCGGCCAGGCGGCCGTCGGGCAGGAACCACAACCCGTTCGGCTGCGCGGCCAGCGGGGTGAAGGCCCACGTGCCGCCGCTGTCGGTCCAGATCCCGCCCTTCTGGGGGTCCGAGACCCACAGCGCGCCGTCAGTCCACCGTGGACCTTCGCCCAGGGTCAGTCCTTCGCGGTACCGGCTCATGGCTTTCCGTGCGCTCCGGTCATGTGGGCGGCGAGGTCCTCCGGGCTGACGAAGGACGGCGGGAGCGGCGGGCCCCAGCTGTAGTTGGCCTTGGCGTCGTCCCAGACCTGCGGGGACCACAGCGCGTCGTCGACGATGCAGTCCAGGTCGGAGTAGTACTCGGAGAACATGCCCGCCGGATCCCTGAGGTACCAGAAGAAGTTGGAGCCGATGAAGTGGCGTCCCAGCCCCCACGCGTGGCGCTCGGGATCGTCCTCGAGCATCGCCATCGCGCCGCGCCCGATTTCGTCGACGTCCTCGACCTGCCAGGCGGTGTGGTGCAGGAAGTTCACCGGCGCCCGCTGGACCAGCACGTTGTGGTGGTCGGACGAGCACCGCAGGAACGCCGCGGTGTCGCGGACCTCGTCGGACACCTTCAGCCCGAAGCCGTCGACGAAGAACCGCTGGCTGGTGGCCTGGTCGACGGAGCCGATCACGACGTGGCCGAGTTTGCGGGGCCGCACCCGGCCTTCGCGCAGGATCGCGGGCGCGCGGGCTTCCGGCCGCTCGATGACGCCCGGCCGGTTGTGCGCGGCTGCCGGGGACGGGTACTGGACCAGCCGCCGGGTCACCTCGGCCGTGACCTCGACGCCGGTGACCGGCTCGACGGCCGTCACGGATTCCTGCGACAGCCGGGAAACGGCGACGCCGATGCGCCGGAGCCGGCCGGCGATCCGGCCGATGTCGTCGGGATCGTCGACCCCGATCTCCATCCGCAGCAGCTGCCGGTGCGGGGCCGGCACCAGCCGGAGCTGCTTGCCGCCTTCGGCCGTCGACAGCCAGCCGCCGTCCTCGCCGGTGAGTCCGAAGTCCTCGTAGTAGCCGCGCACGGCCTTCGCTTCCGGCACCCCGATGGTCAGCGCATTCAAGGTGTGCAGTGGCATGGCTGTTCCCTTCGATTCAGGCAGTGCGCGAGACGTGCCGGTGACCTTCGGCGAACGTGGTGCGAAGGCGGCCGACGCCGGAGATCCACGTCTCGAGGACGTCGCCGGGCGCGAGATAACGCTGGGGCGACCGGGAATGCCCGACGCCGGACGGCGTGCCGGTGAAGATGAGGTCGCCGGGGGTCAGCGGGAGGATCGCGGAGAGCCGCTCGACGAGGGAGGCGACCGGGAAGACGAGGTCGCCGGTGCGGGCGTGCTGGACGACCTCGCCGTTGACGCTGCAGCCGAGCTCGAGGTCGTCGCGATCGGTGAGCTCGTCCGGTGTGACGATCTCGGGCCCGATGGGACCGAAGCCCGGGAAGGACTTGCCGATGCTGAATTGGGGCGGCACGCCGACGAGCTGACGGGTCCGTTCGGACAGGTCCTGCCCGACCGTGATGCCCGCGACGTGGTCCCAGGCCCGCGCCGCGTCGACGCGGACCGCGCGCCGGCCGATGACGACCACCAGCTCCGCCTCCCAGTCCACTGTGGACGTCGGTAGCTTCACCTCGTCGGCCGGGCCGGTGATGGAGGTCGGGAACTTCGTGAACACGGCCGGTTCGAGCGGCAGCGGCAGACCTCCCTCGGCGGCGTGGCCGGCGTAGTTCATCCCGATCGCGAACACCTGCGAAGGGCGCGGCACGGGTGCCTTGAGCCGGCTCGGGTCGAGGGGCTCGGCTCGGGGCTCGCGGAGGTCGCCGGCCCAGGCGGTGAACTCGTCCCAGCGGGAGAACACGGCTTGCGGGTCCGCCGGGAACCGCCCGTCGCTCGCGGCCTCGACATCGGTGACGCCGTCCGGGTGCCTGAGCACGAGCCGGCCGTCAAGATTGGCGATACGCATGCTGCGCACCTTCCCTTTTGCTCGACGCGGTCAGCAGGCACACCTGATGGCGAACTCCTGCTCGTTCCCGCCGCCCAGGACCTGCTGGTGGGCCGCCGCGTTCGCCCGGACGGCGCCGCGGATCTCGTTGTCCAGGCGGTAAACGTCCGCGACGAGGGCCTCCCAGTCGCGGTTGCCGTCCGCGGCCCACCGGAACGGCAGCCGCTTCAGCTCCCAGTCCGGCCCGGCCTGCTCGGCGTGCTGCAGCGCGGCCTTGACGATCTCCCGCTGCTGCGCCTTCTCCCGCGGCCGCCCGGCCGTGCACCCCAGCGGGAAGTCGAGGAACGAGGCACGCGGCGGCTTCAGGTAGCTGGCGTGTTTGTACAGCGTGGTGATGCTGGTGGTCGGGAGTCCCCGCCGCTCCAGCGCGCGGGCCAGGACCCCGAAGGCCACGTGGCACTGCGGGCAGAACGGCACCACCAGCACCAGGTCGACGCCCATGGCCTCGAACTCCCCGGCGATCCGGGGAGCCACCTCGGTCGCCAGCTCGTCGAACTGGCTGATCGAGCCGACCATCGACACGGCATTGTCCGCGTACCGCCCGATGACGCCGTCCCGTTCGAGGTCGAGCATGGTGTCCCTCGGGTACGCCACGTTGGGGTCGGCGAGGGCGAAGGCGCGGATCGGGGTCATGTGCCCGAACAGCACCTCGTCCAGCTCGCGTTCCCTGGGCAGCAGCCGGTAGGACAGGTCGCTGTGCTGCCGGAGCTTCGGCTGGTCCGGGAAGTAGGCGCCCGACGACACCAGCAGCCCGACCGTGGCCTCCCGCAACGGAACCCGCAGCGGCGTCAACACCGGCGAATCGAAGTCGGGCAGCGGCTCGGGCGCTATCCCCAGCACATCCCGGAGCAGCTTGTCCGGGTCGAACACCGGAAACCCGGGATCCGCCAAGCGGGAACTCGTCTGATCGACGTCGGTCACGTCATCACCTCGGAAGGAGCGGCTGAATACGTTCCAGGAGGGCGGGAACCCGCACCTCGGAAAAGAACGCTATCGGCGGCTCCGTCTCTGGCCGAGCCGCTGAGCGAAGCCGCGGGTGCCAGTTGACGAACCGCGGTGGCAAGCTGACGCGGTGATCGACGAAACGGCGAACCGCCCGGTGCTGCTCCTGCTGGCCCACCCACGGCCGGGAAGCCTCAACCACGCGGTGGCCGCGCGAGTCCGCGACACGCTGACCCGCGCCGGCCGGCCGGTGCGCTTCCACGACCTGTACGCCGAAGGCTTCGACCCGGTGCTGACCGCCGAAGAGGCTTATACCAGCGGGACCCGGGCCGAGGAATTCCTTGCCGCCGAACCGGATCCGCTGATCCGGCGGCATCGGGAAGAACTGCGGGAAGCCGGCGGGCTCGTCGCGGTCCACCCGAACTGGTGGGGCAAGCCGCCCGCCATCCTCAGCGGGTGGCTCGACCGGGTCCTCGTCCCCGGCGTCGCGTACCGCCTCGCCGACGCCGGCGGCGCGCCGCAGTCACTGCTGACCCTGCGGCGGCTGCTGGTCGTGAACACCTCCGACACCACAGCGGAACGCGAGCGCACCCTCTTCGGCGACCCACTCGACGCGATCTGGCGACGCTGCCTCGCGCCCTACCTCGGCGAACCGCAGGTGCGCCGGCTGACGCTGCGAGTAGTGGCCGACGCCGACGACCGGCAACGCGCCACATGGCTCGACGACGTGACCACCGAAGTTCAGCACCTGTTCGGCGAACACTGACCCGGCCGTCCTCGAAGCGAAGGAAGTCCATGACGTGCAACGCGACGCGGCCTCCTCTGCCGCTCCGATCAAAGCGTCAGGACGACTTTCGGCCACTCGTGCGGTCCTTTCGTTCCAGCCAGGCAACGGCGAACGAGAGGCAGAGGATCCCGGCGGCCACCACCAGCGCCGCGAAGACCCAGGCCGGCCACTCGTACGTTTCGCGCAGCGCCCAGGTCTCCTTGACGGCGATCAGAAATCCGCCGAAGCCCACGAACGACCAGCCGGTGGTCTTGTTCATGTACTGGACGAGCGCGTTCCGCTGCACGGGGTCCAGTGCGTCCAGCATCTGCTGTTGCCGGGCCTTCCACCGCCGGCGTTCCAGCACGTAGCCCAGCGGCGGCAGCAGCCACCACCAGTGCGAAACCGACGGTGGCGCCGGTCTGTCCTCGAGCATCCGCGTGACCTCCTCACGCAGGTGCTCCTGCTCTCGAAGCTCCAACGCCGCCTGAAACGCCGAACCGGCGACCAGCAGCCATGCCCCGACGAAACCGAACCACTCCACGACGTACCGACTCCTGCTGACTCAGTGATTGCTGGTGGCGCCCAAGTGCGTGAAGCCGAAGCCGTGGTCGTACTTGAGGCCGAATTTCAGGACCCGGTCGAGGCCGAGGTGCACCAGGCCGACGGCGCCGGCGACGGTGAGTGCGGTGAGGTGCCAGGCGTACCCGGCGCCGAGCAGGCCCAGCGGCAGCGGCGCGGAGTGCGCGAGGTTGTAGCACCACGCCCCGATCTTCGGGCCGGCGAGATAGCCCAGCGCGAAGAGGTCGGGGATGAGGACCAGCGCGGGGATCAGCCACCAGGGCTGCCCGGTGGCCGTGAAGACGACGACCGCCGCCGCGGCGGTGGCCAAGGCTTCGATCCGCAGCCAGAGCAGCGGCCGGCCGTACACCACGCCGGCCACCGCCTCGGGGCGTGCCCTAGGCACGAAGTGAGCCGAGGAAGTCCTGGATCAGGGTGACGGTCTCGGCGGGGAACTGCACATGCGGGTAGTGGCCCGCACCGGGAATCATCTCGAGCCGGCCCACGCCGGGCGGCATCGCGGCCACGATCGCCTCGCCCTCGGCCTGCGGGGACGCCCAGTCGGGGTCGAGCGTGCCCATGACGACCAGCGCCG
This sequence comes from Amycolatopsis saalfeldensis, assembly GCF_900110575.1. Lineage (GTDB taxonomy): Bacteria > Actinomycetota > Actinomycetes > Mycobacteriales > Pseudonocardiaceae > Amycolatopsis > Amycolatopsis saalfeldensis. The sequence continues at coordinate 12,309 of NZ_FOEF01000041.1, read as the reverse complement.
GGCAGTGGACGCCGGCCAGCGCGGGGTCGGAGTCCGCGGTACCCGACCGGCCCATCGCCTGCAGCGCCTTCATCCGGCCCGGCTCACGCAGCATCGCCGTGGTGCGGTCGAGGCTCTCCTCCCAGTCCGTCGGCTTCGGGCCCGGATACGCGTTGTCCAAGTACTTCTTCCAGGCCCCGACGCTGCCGAGTTCCGTACCGGCCATGGTGAGCGCGCCCCGGCGGTAGGCGGCGTTGCGCAGGTCGCCGAGGGAGAAGTCCAGCTTGCGCGTGAACGGTCCCAGCTCGACCACCGCGGTCACCAGCTCGGGCGCCTTGGCCGCGACGATCGTGGCCGCACCGCCCGAGATGGAGTGCCCGACCAGCACGGCCGGACCGCCCAGGTGGCGGATCAGGGCCATCAGGTCATCGGCGATGTCCGGCTGGCCGTACGCCGCCCAGTCCACACTGGACTCACCGCAGCCGCGCAGATCGACAGCGGCGACGCGATGACCGGAGTCCGCCAGGGCCGGCGCGACGAAGCGGTACGCGTCGCGGCTGTTGCCGATCCCGTGCGCGAGCAGCACCAGCGGCCCGGAGCTCCCGGTCACCTCATAGGCCAGGATTCCACCGGCGACGGACAGATGTTCGGGCATGCCAACCTCACTGGTCGAGTCAAGGCTACTCAGATTAGCCTTTAAGGGTGACTCTAGTTAGCCTTCGGTGTTTCGGCAAGTATGATTTCGGCCACCGAAAAGCAGGAGGCCCGTTGCCAGCCCACGCACACACCTCGAACGCCGCGATCGTGACGGCGGGCCGCCGTCTCCTGGAGGAGGTCGGGGTGGAGGCGCTGACCATGCGGGACGTGGCCAAGGCGGTGGGGGTACGCACGCCTTCGCTCTACAAGAGGATCAGCGGGCGCCCGGAACTGCTCCAGCTCATCCTGGAAGACCTGGCCGACGAGCTGACCGCGGTCGTCGACGCGGCCGTCGGCTCCGGCGATCCTGCGTCCGACCTGCGGGCCCTGTGGGACGCCTACCGGAAATTCGCCCACGCGAACCCGATCGCCTACACCCTCCTGTGGGCGCCGCAGGCCGTGCCCGGCGCGACCGACCGGTACCAGCGGACGTCGGTCACCCTGCTGCGGCTGGTCACCGACCTGGTCGGGCCGCAGCGGGCATTGCCGTCCGCGCGCACGATCGTCGCCTGGAGCCACGGCTTCATCACCATGGAGCTGGCGGGAGCCTTCCGCCTGGGCGGCGACGTCGACGAGGCCTGGGCCTTCGGCCTGGACCGAGTCCTGAACGCCATTCGCCCGGCCGGCGGGGCCTAGCGCCACCTGCTCGAGCCGGTCCGCGTCATCCGGCGCGAAACGCCACCGGCCTGACGGCGATGGCAGGCGCACATCGCGCGGCACCGCTCGAGCGCGACGCCGGGTCCGCAGTCACCTGCTGGTCCGGCACGACGATGCGGGCCCCCCGGGGAACCGGGAAGCCCGCACCGAATGCCGTCCCCAGGTCAGTGGGGCAGGTGGACGTCGTTGCCGGAACCGATGCTCAGGTGGCTCAGGTCGGCGCCGATGTCGCCGCTCAGGGCGCCTTGGCCGATGTTGCTGACGACGTCGTGCACGTCGGAGACGTTGCCGCTGTGCGAGGCGATGTCGCCGACGTGGTTGGTGACGTCGCCGACGGTGCCGTTGTGCGAGATGTCGCCGAGGTGCGTGGCGGCCCCGGTCGCGTGGCTCGCGACGTCGCCGACGCCGTGGGCGGTGACGTCGCCGATGGTGTGGTCCAAACCGGCGTTCGCGCCCAGCGACCCGGTGAGGTCGCCGATCGTCGAGCCGACGCCCTGGGCGCCGTCGACGGCCGAGGTGAGGCCCGAGACGCCCTGCAGCCCGGAGGTGAAGTTCCCGCCGTCGAGGGCACCGGTGACGTCGCCGCCGGCCACGTGGCCGGTGACGTCGCCGACCGCGCCGGTCACGGCGGTGACCGGGGCCAGCTGCCCGCCGCCGACGTGGTCGATGCTGCCGGCCAGGTCACCCGTGGCGGAGAACGGGTCGGTGATGTTCTGGGTGAGGGCGGTGACCCCGCTCACCGAGCCCAGCACGTTGTTCTGGGAGGTGGCGTCGCCGAGCGCGAGGTGCTGAGTGAGGGCCGTCAGCTGCTCGACGGCACTGGTCTGGCCGCTCGTGATCGAGTCGAAGTTCAGGCCGTTCGCGCCACCGAAGGTGTTGACCGGCGCGTAGTCGAGCACGAGCGGGAGGATGTCGTGCAGGTCGGCGCCGGAGATGTCCCCGAGGCCCGCGTCGCTGAGCGTCTGCTGCGGGTCGTGGCCGAAGGTGCCGCGGGCGGACGGGTCGTTGAGCAGGTTGAGCGTGAATTCGTACAGCGACTGCGCGGGGTTCATCGACCAGGCTCTCTGTGGGGGACAGGTGACGTCGCCGATCACGGGGATCGACCGCGCCGACGGTAGGGCCGGCCGGGCCGCGGCCACATCGGGTCTGACGCCTAGTCACGATCCCGGCCATCCCTGAGGGGGAGGAGTCATCCGTTAGGGGGTCGGACGCAACTGTGGCGTGGGTCTCCTCGGAGAACCAGCGGCGCCGCGCCCATCTGTGGTCCCCCACAGGTCCGAACTGTTGGTGGGTGAGCCAAAGCGGTTCACCGTGTTCGGAGGTACCGACCGTCGTGAAGGAGCTGCTGCCCGCGCAGCTGCGTGACCTGCTGACCGCGATCAGTGACCATCCGGACGACCCAGTCCGGGTGATCCTGTCCGGCCCACCCGGCCATGGGAAGTCGACGGTCCTCGGCGCGATCGGCCGGCACTACCGCGACGCCGGGGTCCGCGTGATCGGCCGTGACAGCCTGACCGGGACCACCTCCACGACCGGCGCGGCGGTCCTGCTCGACGACGCCGACCTCCTCACCGGCCGGGCGCGGGAGGCGATCACCAGGCTGGCCGGGGAAACGACCCGGCTGGTGCTCACCCACACCCCCGGCACCGCCGGGACCGTCGCCGCGGAGCTGGTCCGGCCCGAGACCCGGCACATCCGGCTGACCGCGTGGACCGCCGCCGACATCACCCGGTTCGCCCAGGGAGTGCTCGGCCGTGCCCTGACCCCCGAGCAGGCGGCCACCGCCCAGCGCGTCACGTCGGGGGTGCCCCGCCTGGTCGCCCACGGGCTGCGGGCGTCGGGCACCGGGGAGCTGATCGACGAACTGCGCGCGGAACTGGACCTGCTCGGCGAGCCGGGGCAGACCTACCTCGTGGTCGCGGGCGCCGGGAGCAGTCGTGACCTCGAGCTCCTCGCGGTCGCGCTGGGACAGGAGCGCGACGACGTCCCGGCGGTCGTCGCCCGGGTCCGCGCCGCCGGTCTGCTGGCCGCCGACGACAGCGTGCCGCCGGTCGTGGTGCGGGCGGTGCGCGACCACGTCGGCGTGAACCGGCTGCTGACGGTCCTGGTCCGGATGCTCGACGTGCTGCTGGCCGCCGGGCAGCCGGTGCTGCCGGTCGCGCGGGAGCTGCTGCGCCTGGGGGCCACGGGCGTGGTCGTGCGGACCGGGCTGGAGGCGGCGGCCGCGGAGGTGCTCGAGGACGAACCCGCGCTCGCCGCGGACCTCTACGCGGCCGCGGCCCGGGGCGGCAGCTCGCGCACACGACTCGCCCCCGGGTGGGCCGGCGCCGCGTTCCGGTCGGGGCGGCTCGACACCGCCCTGGCGCTCGGCGACGAACTCCTGAACTCCCCGGCACCCGACGACCGGACCCGCGGTGCGGTGGTCGTGGGCACGGTCGTCGCCCGCCGCGGCGACCTGGCCTGGGGCGCCGAACTCCTGCGCTGGTCGGGCGAGCCGGCGGCAAGACGGCTGGCCGACCTCGCCGGGATCGCCCTCGGGGAAGCCGGGCCCGGCGAACCGGACACCGCCGTCCTGCTCCCGGCCTACGGGCACATCGCCGGACAGCTGCTGGACGGGATCCGCGAATCCGTGGGCGGGCATTCCGAAACCGCGCTGGCGACGCTCGTGGCCGCGGCCGACGCCGCGGCGGCGACCGGCACCGGCCACCTCCTGCCGGACTCGCCCGCCGAGCTGGCCGCCCTCGTGGCCTTGCACGCTGCCGAGTTCGACCTCGCGCACGGCGTGCTCACCCGCGCCGCCCACGGCGAACGGCGCACGCTCCTGCTCGGCTGGACCGCGATGCTCCGCGGCGACCTGGCCACCGCCACGGCCCACCGGGCGGCTGTGCGCGCCCAGGACGTCCGGCTGGGTCCGCGCGACGAGCTGTTCCTGCGCACCCTCGAACTGGGCCTGGCCCGGCGCGGCGACACCCCCAACGCCGTCCACGCGCACTGGGCCGCGGCGTACGAGGCGACGATGCGGCAGCCGGTCGATCTGTTCACCGTGCTGCCGCTGGGAGAACTGCTCGTCGCCGCGGCCAGGATGGGAGAGGACTTCCGCGTCGCCTCCCACCGCGAGCGCGCCGTCGCATTGCTGGAACGGCTCGGTTCGCCGCCGCTGTGGTCCACCTGGCTGCACTGGTCGACGTTCCACGCCGCCGTCCTGACCGGCGACCACGAGTCGGCCCGCCAGGCGCTGCACGCCCTTGACGGAGTGACCGGGCGGCTCGCGCCCGCGCTGTCGGCGGCCGGTGACGCGTGGCTGGCCGTCCTCAGCGGCACCGTCGACCTCGACGCCGTACTCGCCGGAGCGGAGCAGCTGCACCACGCCGGGCTCCGGTGGGACGCGGCCCGGCTCGCCGGGCAGGCCGCGATCCGCGCGACGGACCGCACCGTGATGGTGACGCTGTTGCGTGCCGCCAAGCGGTTCTCCTCCGGAGTCAAGGGCGAACCGGCCGCCGAAGGACGACCGGACGCACCCGCGTTGACGGCGCGTGAACGCGACATCGGGCGCCTGGTCGTCGAAGGCCACACCTACCGCGAGGTCGGCGAACTGCTCCACATCTCGGGCAAGACCGTGGAACACCACATGGCCCGCATCCGCGGAAAACTGGGCGCCACCGACCGCCGCACGATCGCGACCCTGTTGCGGGCCATGCTGGGCGACGAGGATTGAACCAGGCAGCCGAACACGAGCTCGAGATCTCGTGCCCCGCTCGTTCGATCCCGGCCCCCGTTCGTCCCGCGCGCGCCGCCGCCCGTTCGATCGAGCGGGCTCCGGCCGCCTGACGGCTGGTAAGAACACCGGTGTGCCCGCAGGCCGGGCGGGCACACCGGCGCACGAAGGGGTGCAGATGGGTTTCCCAGGTTTGCAGCACGTCGCGATCACCGTGTCCGATCTTCCGCGCAGCATCGAGTGGTACACGAAGCTGTTCGGCGCCGGGCCGGTCCTGGACGAGGACGAAGAAGGCGGCGAGTTCCACCACACGGTCTTCGCGCTCGACGGCGGCATGCTCTTCGGGCTGCACACGCACCTCGGCCGGGAAACCCGGGACCGGGCGGACGAACGCCGCACCGGGCTGGACCACGTCGGGTTCGCGGTCGGGTCGCCGGCCGAACTGGCGGAGTGGGCCAGGAAGCTGGACGAGCTCGGCATCCGGCACGGCGGGGTGAAGAAAGCGCACTACGGCAGCGGCGTTTCCTTCCGCGACCCGGACAACATCCCGCTCGAGTTCTTCACCGGCCCCGAATGACCACGCCCCGGGGAAAGCCATGTGCGATCAGCGAGTAGCCGATGTGATGGCGCGCCAGGTCGTCGCGGCCGGGCGCGACACCTCGTTCCGCGAGCTGGTCTCGGCGCTGCTGGAACACGGGTTGCCGGCGGTGCCGGTCCTCGATCCGGCCGGCCGGCCGATCGGGCTCGTCACCGCGGCCGACGTGGCGGCCAAGCGCGAGTTCCACGGCGGCGCGGACCGGCTGCCCGCCCTCGGCAGGCCGCGCCGCCGGAGCCGGTGGCGGAAGGCCGGTGCGTGCACTGCCGCCGAGCTGATGACGGCACCCGCGCCCACTGTGGACGCCGACGCGCCCCTGCACGTGGCGCTCCGGCGGCTCGCCGACGCCAAGTCGGCCCAGCTCTGCGTGGTGGACCGGAATGCCCGGCTGGTCGGGCTGCTGTCCCACCACGACGCCCTGTCCGCGTTTCTGCGGTCGGACGCCGACATCCAGGCCGAGGCCGAAGCCGTTGCGCCGGCGGACATCGGCGTTCAGGTCGTCGAGGGCATCGTCACGCTCACCGGCACTGTCGGGCTGAGAAGCGTTGTCGAGCAAGCAGTTCAGGCGGCACAGCGCGTGCGCGGGGTGATCGCCGTCCGCGATGAGCTCGACTTCCGCTTCGACGACGTCACCGCGCACGGAATGTGAACGCGGCGAGGCTCAGCAAAAGCCCGTGCGCACCTTCTCCCGGTCCGGCTGGGAACCGAACGCGGCCGGCTGGCAGGTGGTTTCCAGCACCGACATCCACAGGTCGCCGTCGGGGTCGACCTGGTTGCGGCGGCTGGTCATCAGGGACAGCGGGACGTGCACGAAGCGCCGCCGCCAGCGGGCGACCGCGGCCGCGGTGCGGCCCGCCATGGCGGCGTGCACCGCGGCGTGCGCCAGTCGCAGGCAGTAGACGCTGTCGTAGGCGTTGGCCGCGATGCTCCGGATCGAGTAGCTCGGGTCGATGTAACGCATCGTGGGAGCAAGGCCGGCCGCGGCCAAGTGCGCGGCGATGCGCTCTTTGAGCAGCTCCCCCACGTTGCCGAGCTTGACGTTGCCCGACGCGTCCGTGCCGCGCCCGTTCCGCTGCGGGCCGGGCTGGTCGAGCAGATCCTGCCCGGCCCCTTCGGCGAGGACGATCACCACGTGCCCCTTCGCCCGCACGCGCTGCTCGACGTGGGCGAGCAGGCCGTCCGGTCCCTCGAACGCGAAGGGGATCTCCGGGATCAGCACGATGTCCGCGCCGTTGGCGGCCAGTGCGGCGTAGCTGGCGATGAACCCGGAGTGCCGGCCCATCAGCTTGACGATCCCGACGCCGTTCGGGCTCGACGCGGCTTCCACCGAGACCGACGCGATGAAGTCGGTCGCCCGGGCGAACGCGCTCTGGAACCCGAACGACTGGTCGGTGAAGGGCAGGTCGTTGTCGATCGTCTTCGGCACGCCGATGACCGCGATGTCGAGGCCCCGCGCCCGGATCGCGTCGCTGAGGTACGTCGCGGCGCGCATCCCGCCGTCGCCGCCGATGACGAACATGATGTCGACGCCCCGCAGGACGAGGCTGTCGACCATCTCTTCGGCGTCCTGGCCGCCGCGCGAGCTGCCCAGGATGGTGCCGCCGTCCTTGTGGATGCCGCGGACGTGCGCGGGCGTCAGTTCGACGGTGTCGTGCCGGTGTTCGGCGGTCAGCCCGCGCAGGCCGTTCCGGAAGCCCAGGATCCGCTTCACCTTGTAATGCACCGCGAGTTCCTGGACGAGACCGCGGATCACGTTGTTCAGCCCGGGGCACAGCCCTCCGCAGGTGACGATCCCGGCGGTGACGCGGGCGGGGTCGAAGTAGATCTTGCGGCGCGGGCCCGCGCCTTCGAAGCTCGGCACGCGCGCGGGCGGGAGGCGGTGCTCGGCGAGCATGGACACGGTGTCCTCGAGCAGGACCCGGTCGCCTTCCGCGACGTAGTGCGGAGAGGTCTGTTTGGTGGACAGCATCTCGGCGAGCGGCGAATCGTAACGACACTCGCCGAGATGGCGAACGCGGAGGTCGTCCAGCTGCAGCGTCACCGAATCTCCCTGGTCGTGCGCATGTCGGTCGTCACTCGAAGGTCGTGTGCGTGAGGTAGCGGATCTCGCCCCTGGAGATCAGGAGCGATGCGCAGGTGGTCGTTCCGTCCGCGGTGCGGGGGCGATCGAGAAGGGTTCCCCCGGTGACCCCGGTGGCCACGAAGAACGCGTCGCCGGCGGCGAGTTCGGCACATTCGTAGACCCGGTCGATCGGCATCCCCGCCGCGCGGATCGCGTCCGCTTCCTCGACCCGTTGCGGGGCGAGGCGGCCCAGCATCCCGCCGCCCAGCGCGCGGACCGCCGCCGCGGTCATCACGCCTTCCGGCGTGCCGCCGACGCCGAGGAGCAGGTCGACGTCGAGCGTCGGCAGGAGCACCGCCAGGCTGCCGCCGACATCGCCGCCCGCCGGAGTCTGCACCGCCGCACCGGCCTGCAGCACCCGGGCGATCAGGTTCTTGTGCCGCGGCTTGTCCATGATCATCACGCGCAGGTCCCCGACCTTCTTGCCGAGCGCGGCGGCGACGTTCGCCAGCGTGCGCTCGGGCGGGTCGTCGAGGTCGATGACGTCCTTCGCCCGCGGGGGCACCACGATCTTGTCCATGTAGAACCCGGGCCCCGGCGACCAGAGCGTGCCCGGCTCGCCGAACGCGATCGTCGCCAGGGAACCCGGCAGATCCTTGGCGCAGAAGGAAGTTCCTTCCAGCGGGTCGACGGCGATGTCGAAATCCGGGCCGTTGCCGGTGCCGACGACTTCGCCGTTGAACAGCATCGGGGCGTCGTCCTTCTCGCCCTCCCCGATGACCACGGTCCCCCGGCCGGGCGCCTCCGCCAGCGCCTCGCGCATCGCCTTGGTGGCGGCCGCGTCGGCGGCTTTCTGGTCGTACCGGCCGGCCCAGGCATAGCTGGCCACGGCGGCGCTGCGGGTGGCGGCCAGCGCCACCGCCTCCAGTGCGTGGATGTCAACGCGCATGTCCAGCTCCAATTTTGTCTGTGGCATCAGGAATGAGAGCTCGCGCGACGGCTATTCGAGATTCGCGTGGAGCCGCCACAGTTCACGGGCCTGGGTGCCGCTGGTCTGCCACAGCGCGTGGAACAGCGAGTCCGTGATCAGGAGAACGGACTGCTCGAACAGGCTGCCGGCGTACTGGACGGAGGCCTTGCCGTCGAAGTCCTGCTTGTCCGCGGCCGGGATGACGAGCACCTCGGTGGCGATCTTGCCCAGCGCCGAATCCGGCGCGGTGGTCAGCGCGACCACGTTGGCGCCCTGGTCGCGAGCGGTCTGCGCGGCCCGCACCACCCGGGCGGTCGAGCCGGAGCCCGATGCCGCCACCAGCACGTCGCGCTCGCCGATGGCCGGGGCCGTCACCTCGCCGACGACGTGCGTGGGAAGTCCGAGGTGCATGAACCGCATCGCGGCCATCTGCAGCGCGAGCCCGCTCCGCCCGGTACCGATGGTGAACACCGCCGGCGCCTTGAGCAGCATCGCGCCCGCCCGGATCCAGGACCCGGGCTGCACCGCCGCGCTCACCCGGTCCACCTCCCCGACCACGGCGCGGGTCGCGCCGGCGAAAAGGCTGTCGTCGAACTCCTGGGGAATCGTCTTCGTCAACGAGATCTTCCTCCACTCGCGGGCGGATGACCTGCCTGCGTCACCTGCGCGGCCATCGCGCGGACAAATCTGCTTAGACCACAAGGATTCGCTACCCACAGGCGGCCAGCAAGGCTTGCGGCATCAGGAAAATCTATCCCCTGATTGGGATGACGAATAATGCCGGACATCACGGCCGGACCGAGCGCACGCTTCGGCGCGCGGCTTCCGCCACGGCTTCGGCGGTGATGCCGAATTCGCGGTACAGAGTCTTGAAGTCCGCCGAAGCGCCGAAGTGCTCCAGCGACACGACCTCGCCGGCGTCGCCGACGAACCGGTGCCACGGCTGCGCGATACCCGCTTCGACGGCCACCCGCGCGCGTACCTCCGGGGGCAGCACTTCTTCCCAGTACGCCCGGTCCTGCCGGTCGAACCACTCCACGCACGGCATGGACACGACCCGGGTGCCGATCCCTTCCGCCTCAAGGACTTCCCGGGCCGCCACCGCCAGCTGGACCTCGGACCCGGTGCCGATGAGGACCACCTCGGGCGTACCGGTCGACGCCTCCGCGAGCACGTAGCCGCCGCGCGCCACGCCCTCGGCCGAGGTACCCGCGAGCGTCGGCACGTTCTGCCGGGTCAACGCCAGCCCGGTCGGGCCGCCGGTGTCCTCCAGCGCGGCCTTCCAGGCGTACGCGGTCTCGTTCGCGTCCGCCGGGCGCGCCATCGACATCCCGGGAATCGCGCGCAGCGACGCCAGGTGCTCGACGGGCTGGTGCGTCGGGCCGTCCTCGCCGAGGCCGATCGAGTCGTGCGTCCACACGTAGACGACCGGCAGCCGCATCAGCGCGGCCAGCCGCACCGCCGGGCGCATGTAGTCGCTGAAGATGAGGAAGGTGCCGCCGTACGGACGGGTCCCGCCGTGCAGCGCGATACCGTTGAGGATCGACCCCATCGCGTGCTCGCGGATGCCGAAGTGCAGCGTGCGCCCGTAGGGCTGGGCGGTCCAGGCGTCCGTGGAGATTTCGGCCGGGCCGAAGGAATCCGCGCCCTTGATCGTGGTGTTGTTGCTCTCCGCCAGGTCCGCCGAACCGCCCCAGAGCTCGGGCAGCACCTCGCCCAGCTTGGCGAGCACCGCCGCCGACGCCTTGCGGGTGGCGACACCCTTCCCGTCCGCCTCCCACACCGGCAGGTCGTCGGCCCAGCCGGCGGGCAGCTCGCGCTTGCCGAGCCGGTCCAGCAGCACCTTGCGCTCCGGGTTGTCCTGCGCCCAGGCATCGAATTCGAGCTGCCACTTCTCGTGGTCGGCCCGGCCCCGCGCGGCCGCCTCGCGAGCATGCCGCAGAACCTCGCCGTCGACCTGGAAACGCCGCTCCGGGTCGAAGCCCAGGGCGCGCTTGACCGCGCCGAGCTCGTCCGAGCCGAGTGCGGCGCCGTGCACGCCGCCGGTGTTCATCTTCGTCGGCGCGGGGTAGCCGATCACCGTGCGCAGGACGATCAGGGTGGGGCGGGCGGTCTCGGCCTTGGCCTGCTCGATCGCGTCGAGGAATCCGGCGACGTCCTCGCCGCCGTCCACGGTGAGAACGTGCCAGCCATAGGCTTCGTAGCGCTTCGCGGTGTCCTCGGACAGCGCGATGCGGGTGTCGTCCTCAATGGAGATTTCGTTGCTGTCGTAGACCACGGTGAGGTTGCCCAGCTGCTGGGTCCCGGCCAGCGACGAAGCCTCGGAGGTGACGCCCTCCTCGATGTCGCCGTCCGAGGCGATCACGTAGATCCGGTGGTCGAACACGCTCGTGCCCGGCTCGGCGTCCGGGTCGAACAGGCCGCGCTCGCGCCGTGCCGCCATCGCCATGCCGACCGCGCCGGCCAGCCCCTGGCCGAGCGGGCCGGTGGTGATCTCCACGCCCGCGGTGTGCCCGTACTCGGGGTGGCCCGGGGTCAGCGAACCCCACTTGCGCAAGGCCTTCAGGTCGTCCAGCTCGAGGCCGTAGCCGGACAGGAACAGCTGGATGTACAGGGTGAGGCTCGAATGCCCGGCGGAGAGCACGAACCGGTCCCGTCCGAGCCACTCCGGATCGTCCGGGTCGTGCCGCAGAACCCGTTGGAACAACGCGTAAGCGACCGGCGCGAGGCTCATGGCCGTGCCCGGGTGCCCGCTCCCGCACTCCTCGACCGCGTCCGCGGCCAGCACGCGGACGGTGTCCACCGCGCGCTCGTCCAGCCTGGTCCAGTCTTCCGGGAGCCGCTTGGTGGTCAGGCGGGTTACCTCGGCAGGGGATTCGTTCGCAACCATGGACGCGCACTCCTGATGATTTCGGTTTCTTCGTGAATTCCGGGAAAGGCGGGCCGGAACCGGTGGTCTCCGCCGCGCGCCGAGCAGGGGCCCGGCGCGCGGCGGGACGCCTTTGTCAGGCGGCGAGTTTTTTGAGTTCCTTGGCGGCGGCGGCGGGGTCGGGGGCGTTGTAGATACCGCCACCGACCACCGCGACACTCGCCCCGGCGTCCCGCACCGCCCCGATCGTCGCGGCCTTCACCCCACCCGCGATCGAGAACGCCACCCCCGCCTCCCGGCCATCCGCCAGCAACCGGTCAATGCTGTACCCCGGCCGGGCCTGCTCATCCAGACCCGCATGAATCTCCACGAACGACACCCCCAGCTTCGCCACCTCCCGCATCCGCGCCACCCGCCCCTCGGTCACCGCGATCATGTCCGCCACCACCTCCTTCCCATACTTCCGCCCCGCCGCCACCGCACCCCGCACCGTGTCGTCATCCGCCACCCCCATCACCGTCACCACATCCGCCCCCGCCTCAAACGCCAACCCCGCCTCCAACTCCCCCGCATCCGCCGTCTTCAAATCCACAAACACCACCTTGTCCGGATGCGCCGCCTTCACCGCCGACACCGCACCCATCCCCGCCGCCTTCACCAACGGCGTCCCCAACTCCAAAATATCCACAAACTCCGCCACCCGACGCGCCAACCCCAACGCCGAACCCAAATCCACAACATCCAACGCCACCTGCAACCGCATGAC
>NZ_FOEF01000038.1 GCF_900110575.1 Amycolatopsis saalfeldensis | reverse complement strand
TCCGACCGTGGCGGGGAGTTCACGGCGCACCTGACGGCGCGAGCGTGTTTCGGTCACGGGCTGCGCCGGTCGATGGGCGCGACTGGGATCTGTTGGGACAACAGCCCGGCGGAGTCGTTCTGGTCGACGTTCAAGCACGAGGAGTACTACCGGCACGTGTACGCCACGAAGTCGGAACTCGTTGCTGCTATTGACAATTGGGTGAAGTTCTACAACAGTGTGCGGCGGCACTCCTCGATCGGGATGCTCAGTCCCGACACCTTCGAGCAGTCACTCCGCACGGCCGCCTGAACCCTCTTAAGCCCCTGTCCACCATTCGGGGTGAACCTCAGCTGGCCTCCGACAACACCACGATCCTGGGAATCCACAACACCCACAACGAAGCCGGCGAACAGTGCACCGACAACAACCCCTGCGAGGTGGGCCCGGACGGAACCGTGACTTCGGTGCCGGGCCGCGGTTACGGCCAGCAGGTGAACGTGCTCGTGGCCTGCCTGACCACGGGCTCGAAGCTGGACCTCTCCCGGCCTGGTTGCGCGCTCACTGGCGCGACGAAGCCGTCCAGGTGATCAGGCCAAGCTCGATGGTCCAGGGGCGCTCGCCCGTTCCGCCCACCGGGTGAAATCAACGACGAGGTTTCGCAGTCCTCGCTTTGCCTCCCGCTGAACGAGTCAGGCCCTATCCGATGATCTTCGGATAGGGCCTGACCTGCGGAGCCGCCTAGGGGAATCGAACCCCTGACCTATTCATTACGAGTGTCTGTGATGTTCGCCACCATAGCCTCCACCTGGCACTTTAGTGGCACTTGGGATGGCTACAGGTGCCAGGTCGACCCTGACCGACTCTGGTTCGCAACACGAATAGCTACACGCGTGCCGCCCCCGCGCGAGCACGCCCGGACGCCATCCAAGCGCCCCAGGCGGCGACACTCCGTGACCACTAACCATGGCGGGATTGACGTACTCGACGCGCCGTCGTACCACTTTGGAATTAGTTTATTTAATCCCAAAAATGTGGATCTTTTAAGCCCATGTCACTCATTGCTGGATTTGGTCCACGTCACGTGACTAATCCGATAACGTTCAACGTGCACAACTGATCATGCGAAGATTCCGGTAAGCACGCTTGGGGAGGCCATCGTGGCTGGGGAAGGCATGCCTGGATCGTCAGGTGCCGACGTGCGCCGAACGAAGGACAAGGCATGACTCAACCAGCGCCTGCGCCGGGCAACTGGCTCAGCGACGTCGGATTCCACATCCTCGGCGACCAACCCGGCGGCGGTGGGGGTGCCTCCGGAGGATCGGCTGCGCCAGCCTCCGGACAGGGCTTCAGCCTCAGCCGTGATGAAGCGTTGAGCATGCTCAACCAAGCCAAAGGCATCCGTGACGACCTCTGGAACCTGCTGCCCACGGCCGAGGGTCTGACTCACCTCAAGCCCCCGGCAGACGAGCCCGCCAGCAACAGCTACAACGCCCTCCTGGTCGGTAACGGTCAGAAGGCTGGCGCGTTCAGGTACGGCCTTGGCCATATCCAGCGCGAGCATGGTTATCTCGTCGAGTTGATCGGGCGCCTGGAAGATGCGCTCGGCCTCATGCATGAGGGCGACGAGCAAGCAGGAATCGCAGTGAAGCAATCTGCAAGCAACGATGGAGGTCTCGCCGGATGAGCACCCGGGCACAATTGGTCGCGCTCGTGATCGTTGCGACAACGGCCCTGGTAGCGAGCTGCTCCGGCACTCCGGCCGTGCCCGCGACGACTCCGCCGCCAAGCTTGACGACCTCCGCAGCGTTGCCTCACAGCGGAGCCCCAAAAGTCAACAACCCGCTACCGGCCTCGGTCCTCACCACGGATCCGTGCCAGAGCGGCCTGACGACTGATCAACTCAAAACGATCCTAGGCACGGCGCCACAGGGCGAGCCCAACCAGGCAGCGGGCATCGGTCCCTCGTGCTCCTGGACCAACAGCGACAAAGGCTCACACGTCGCGGTGGCCTGGGACAGGCAATCGCACGACGGCCTCAGTGGGTGGTACGAGAACACCAAGCCCCAGGCCGTGAAGTGGCAGGAGTTGCCCGCGATCCAGGGTTTTCCTGCGGTCGCGCACGTGACGCCGAGCGGTGGCGCACCAGACGAGTTCTGCCAGATCAGTATCGGGATCACAGACGAGGCGACGGCCGACGTCACGATCGGCCTCGGACCTGCGAAAAAGGGGAAGGTCGACCCGTGCCAGGTGACAGCTCAGGTCGCCGACATGGTCGTGACGAACCTCCGACAGAAGGCGAACTCGTGATGGGTGCCTTCGACTTTCTCGGCGATGGTACGCAATGGCTCCTTGATCGCTACAACGATGCCGAAACTTGGGTGGACGACCTGTTCAGCGGCAATCTCGGCGATCAGGCGGTTCCGGCGCCGGAGCTAGTCCAGAAGGTGATGTCGAGCAAGGGCGCCCCGGAGTGGCACCAGGGGGCCGCTACGGCGTCTGACTTGTCTCGTGATCACAGCGACATCAGCTCCAGGGTGCAGCAGCTGAACGCCACTCTGGAGTCGGTGTGGACCGGCGGTGGAGCGGACGCGGCACGCGCCAAGATCAAGCCGCTTGCGGATGTTTCCGCCGCTGCGGCGGGTACGTTCACGGCCAACTCGCAGAACGTGACAGGTATTGCCCATGGCTTCGACGAGATGAAGGCTTCGTTGCAGCCGATGCCGACTACTCCGCCGCACAAGGACTTCGTCGACGTCGCCACGCCGTGGGACACCGACACCGAAGACCAGATCAACCAATACAACCAGACTGCGCAACAGAACCTCGACCGCTACAACGGCTACGCCAACCAGGCGCAGACCAGTGGTCAACAGCTCAAGATTGACTACAGGCAGTTGGCGGACTTCGACGGCGGGAAAGTCACGATTACTCAGCAGACCACCCCGCCCGCGAGCACCCACCAGACCGCGCAGACCACGGGCAGTTCGTCGCACACGGCGTCGAACCTGAGCTGGTCGCCGTCGTCGCACACCGGCGCCTCAACGCCTGTCACCTCGGCCGGTCACGTTGGGGGTGCGGCAACCTCGCCGAGCAGCCAGCAAGGCGACGGAGTACAGGCAGCCGGGTACGTTCCGCTATCGCTCGCCAACCCTGGCGCCGGATCCAACTACGTGCCAGCCTCGCTGCCAAACGCGTCTGGCGGCGCGGGCGGTGGCAGCTCGTGGTCGGCTCCGGGCTTGGTCGGCGCGTTCGGAAGCGGCAGTGGCAGCTTCAACGGCAGCAACCTCGGCGGTGGACCCGGTGGTGACGGTCCTGGCGCTCGCGGTTCTGGCACCTCGGAACGGCTGGGATCTGGAGCGGGAACCGGCGCGGGCGAGGAGGGCGCGACACGCGGCCCGGCGGGCTCGGCCGGGCGTGGCGCGGCAGGGGGCCGTGGCTCATCCGGCATGGGCGGCATGGGTGCCGGCGGCGGGAAGGGAAAGGGCGAGGAGGACAAGGAACACCAGCGCAAGTACGGGATTGACGATGACTCCGCGTTCACCCTCGTCGACGACGAAGGCGGCAAGCTGCTCGACCCGCACACCGGGCTGCCGCCCACACCTCCGACCATCGGCGCGTGAGGCGAGCACCGATGCGAATCATTGACGGACCGGTGCGGATGCCCCGGCCGGTGTTCCTGGTCGCCTGGCAGCTGGAAAACCTCGGCGAGCCGCCGCCTGTGGTCGGTCCGGACGCCACTTACATGACCGAGGAGTTCCAGACCGCCTTGCGTCGGCGCGCGTTTGACGTCTTGGCCCGGCTTGGGCTGGCTTCCGATAAGGGACTGTTCACCGCTGAGTTCTGCGCGACTCTCGCGACCCTTGCTCACCCACAACGGGAGTTCTACTCGTGGAGCAGCTTTCGCCAGTCCGATGAGGACGACAGGGCAATGCTGGTATCGGCGGTCGGACGTGACGCTGTACGGCTCGCCACTGATCATCGCCTGGTTCAACTCGACCCGATCCCGTCGTCTGAACTGGCCGAAAGTCTCATCGACACACTGCCTCAATGCGACGCAGCTCGGGTGAGGCGGTCGCACGTGTCGAAGGTGGACTACGACTACCCCGGCCGGCGCTATGACGCCGACCCGCTGGCCGAGCAGCCAGAAGGGGCCGACGAACTCCGCGAACTCATGCGAGCTGATCGCGACGCGGTCCACCAGCTCTACGCGGCCGTTCGCGACGCCAGCGGGTACCGCACGCGAAGCACTCCTCTGTCCGCGATTGATCTCACCGGCCGCGGCCGCGTGCTGACCTTCCTCAACGACGGTGCCGACGGCGAAATGCAGATCAACGTCTACCCAGGGCATCGGCGGCACCTAGTCGACGCCCTCGATCGCACCGCCGAAGCCCTCGTGTAGCAGTCGTCGGGCGGAGGCAGTTCCGGCAGGCCCGGATCCCGTCAGAGGGATCTGATTCTCACGTAACCTCGGACCCCGGAACTCCGACAAACCAACTGGCCGCACGGTATCGTCGCGGTCGCACGAGGGTGGAAAGGACGCGAGGTGGACGACAGCCGCTGGGTCGAGGTGAGCCCGTCTCAGTTCTCCCACGAGTCGGAGGGGCTTCGCCTGGCCAAGGAGCTCCTGCCGGACGTCGAACCCTTTCGCGCCTGGTCGAACTTCGAGTTCAGGGACACGCGCGGCCGATGGCACGAGGTCGACCTCGCCGTGTTGGGGCGCGACACCCTCTACCTCGTCGAGCTGAAGTACTACGCGGGACGTTTGCGTGGGGACGATCACCGTTGGCTCCGGGACGGCCACCGAGCCGAGGACTCCCCGCTGAAGCTCGCCCACCGTAAGGCCCAGTACTTCGCCAGCCTGCTTAAGGAGCGGTTCCGGGAGTACCTGCATTCCAAGGGTCAATACAACGTCGACCTGCGCGACTACATCCCGTACGTGCAGGAAGCTGTCTTCCTCCACCACCCGAACCTGCGCTGTGAGCTGCCTCGACACGCCCGGCGCGGGATCTACGGCCTGGAGGGGCACGAATCCGTCTCCGGCCTGCAACCGCTTTCCGAGCTCCTGCTCGCGCCGGCCAGCCACGAACCGATCGGTGGGATCAAGTCCGCCATCCTGGCGAGGATCATCGAGCAGATCGGCCTGGTGCCGCGACGTCAGCGCGAGGTCGGTTCTTGGGTGATCGATGAACAGCCGCTCGGCGAGGGCGAAGGCTGGCAGGACTGGCCCGCCTTCCACCGCGTGACCACGACCGACCGGTATCGAATCCGCTTCTTCATTCCCGCCCCCGGCAGCAGCTCGACCGAGGAACGCAGGCTGGAACGCCAGGTCGAGCACGAGTACCGCCTGCTCTCGCGCCTGCGACACGACGGCGTCCTGACTCCTCGAGACGTCGTCAACGACGAGCTGGGCACTGGGCTCGTCTACCCCGATGACAAACGGTTGAACCGCCTGGACCTGTGGTTCGCTGAGCGGGAAAACGGACTGTCCATCAAACAGCAGCTCGACATCGTCAGGCAAGTCGCGGAGGCTTTGCACTACGCACACCGGCACCGTGTCGTCCACCGTGGTCTCGTGCCCTCCGCCGTCGCGCTGCGGAAACGCAGTGATGACGGTCTGGCCGTGGTGGTCAGCAACTGGGAGGCCGCGGGTTCCCTGCCCGTGACGACCACCGCGACCAGTTCAGTGGTCGGTGACGAATCGGCACCGAGCCTGATGCTCCGGAACCTTGCGGAAGACGACGAGTTGTTCGAGGCACCCGAGGGGCGATGGACAGCGGGCGCCGACCGCATTCGCCTCGACGTGTTCGCGCTCGGGGCGTTCGCCTTCTACGTGCTCACCAACCAACGTCTCCCCGCGCCGGACCGCGGCGCCCTGGTCGACCGGCTCCGCAGGGACGGCGGTCTCGACCTCGCCGCCGAGCTTCCGCAAGTGCCGTCCAAGATCCGCGAGCTAGTACTGCACGCGACCGATCCTCGTCCTTCGGAGCGGACGGCGAACGTCTCGGAGTTCCTCGCCGAGTTCGACGCCGCCGAGCAGGCGCTTTACGACAAGACCGTGATCGAGGAGGTGGATCCACTCGACGCTGTTCCCGGTCAGCTGCTCGACGGGCGTTACCGGTTCCGCCGACGGCTCGGCTCGGGGTCTACTGCGGTAGGTTTGTTGGTGGCCGACGAGGGTGCCGGGGGAAAACAGCGAGTGCTTAAGGTCGCCAAGGACGACTCGGCGGCAGCCAGGCTGGAATCGGAGGCCAAGGCCCTCGCCGCCCTGCAGCACGACCGCATCGTCGACTGCCTGGGCAGCGTTCAGATCGGCGGACGCAAGGCACTCGTGCTCACCTTCGCCGGTGAAACAACGCTCGCCGAGGAGTTGGCTCGCAAGCGTGGCCGGCTCTCCCTCGACCTCTTGGAACGCTGGGGAACCGACCTGCTGTCCGCCCTGTCGGAGCTCGACCGGGTGGGGATCTTCCACCGCGACATCAAATCGTCGAATCTGGGCGTCGACGCGCGGGAAATCAGGTCCCACGGCAAGTCCGACTCGAGGCTGGTGCTGTTCGACTTTTCGATGTCGGGCTCGAACCTCCAGGCGCTCGCAGCCGGGACACCGCACTACCGCGATCCCTTCCTCGGACTCGAAGGCCGAGTGAGCTACGACAGTGCCGCGGAGCGCTATGGCGCCGCAGTCGTGCTGTACGAGATGGCAACCGGCGCCCTGCCGCAGTACGGGCCCGATCCGGATGCCGATCCGGCCAGCGTCCCGGACGAGGTGTCGATTAACGGTGACGCATTCGACCCCGCCGTGCGCGAGGATCTCGAAGCCTTCTTCACCACGGCTCTAGCTCGTGACGCCAATTGCCGACACGACACGGCGGAGGACATGCGCCGCGCGTGGACGAGCATCTTCAAGCGGCTCGGACGATCCGCGCCCGACGCCGCAGGCAAGGCCGCCACCGCGACCTTGGAGAGCAGCCTGGGCGAGGCGGGGCTGTCCGCGCGGGCCGTGTCGGCGCTCGAACCCGAGGTCATCACGGTCTTCGAGCTGCTCACACTCGACCCGGCGCGGCTGAACGGCCTGGTCCGCAAGGAGGCCAGGGAGACGCGTTCCGAGATCCGCGAGCGGGTAGGTGAGTGGCGGAAGACGTTTGCGGACCAATTGGCGGCCCGACGGGGCACCGACACTGCCCGGTCCACCGACGCGACCACGTTCCCCGATCCGCTGCGTACCGCGGCATTGCTCGTCGACATCGCTCAGGGGAAGAGAGCGGCGACGAGGCGCCAGGCCGCGGAACTCATCCTCGGCCTGCGACAGGGCCTCGACGCGTTTGCCACCCAGCAGGAGCTCGCGCAGGCGGTCGGCCGTTCTGGCCCTCGCGGCAACCAGCTCATCAGGGAACTCCAGAACGCGTGGGCGAGTGATGACCGGAGCCGCGATCTTCTCGATGACCTCGTGCGACTGATCACGAGGTCGCTGAGGAATTTCGGCGGAGTTGCGACGATCAAGACCCTCACCGATGAGATCCTCGCCGCGCTGCCGGACGCACCAGCAGACTCCTCAGAGCAGGCCAACCGGGTCGCAGCCGGCCTGCTCAGGCTCACCCTCGACCGCTACGTCGAACACGAAATGGCCGAGACGCACGAGCCGTTGGCGAAACGGCGCCACGGCGGCAGGCTCGCGCTGATCGCCACCGATTCCACGCTCCTCGAAGCCGCCGACGCCATCGCCGGGCTCGCCGGCAAGCTGGTCGCCGACGCGAAGACCGCGCGCGAGGACATAGTTCCCCAGCAGCGCGCCGCGCGGGAGATCCGGGCGAAGTTCGAGGAGACGTTCCGCAAGGCGGGTGGGGACGCGTCCCCTGCGATCACGGATCTGCGGCTGGTGCGGCTGGCGGCGCAGACGGCCACCGACGTCGGCTTGTCGGCGCGGGGAGAGCTGCACTCATCCGACATGGCGCCGCACGTCGCCGTCCGGTTGGCGTTGTCCGGTGTCGGCCAGCGAGAGGAGCTGTCGCCGGCGGAACTGATCGACCGGGTGCGGGCTCGTTTTCCCGACCTGCCGCCGTTGCCCGGTCGCCCTGTCCTGGACAAGATCGTCGAACGATCCGGTGTCGGGCTGCAGTTCGCAGACGGCGCGTATCGGCCGGAAGCGAGTTCTCCGGCGGCGACCAGTGGCCTGCCCAGCCGACCGGCGACCATGATCCCGGAGCGCACGGAACGTGTGCTCAGCCGCGGCGACCACATGGACCGTGTGCTGGCGGAGAGCCTGCGCACTCGGTCGTTCCTCGCCCTGGGGGTCGGCGTGCTGCGCTCGGACGAGGTCGACCGGGCGGTGGAGGCGCTGTCGGGACGTTTCCACGCGCGGGTCGTGGACGTGACCGGCCTGATGATCGACGAGATGCGCTCCTTAGCCAAGGAAGTCCGGCTGCCGTGGAGTCTGCTCCGGTCGGCCGACGCGGCCTCACCAGGCAGTAGGGACGCACGAGGCCTGCGCACGGTCGTCGACCGGGTCGTTCCGCGCGTCACCGCGCACATCGACGTCCTGGCTCTCGGGGATTGCGCAGGCAGCGAAGCCCCCGTGATCCTCACCGAGCTGTCGCCTCTGGCCCGTTACGGTCACCTCGGAGTGATTGCCCGGTGGAGCGATCTTGCCGCCAAACGTGCCCGGCCGGTATGGGTCGTGCTGCCGCAGGTGTCGTGGATGCGCGGCGCGATAGTGGACGGCAGGCCGCTTCAACTGGGCTCGAACGGCCAGTTCGTTGAACTCGACGCCGCCTGGCTCGCGGCCCAGGAGGAACCCCAGGACGCCAACGCTTGACGACGCTTGCCTGGCAAAGTCCGCGGGTCAGCACCGGAAAAGTATCGCCGGACAAGCGCGGAGGATGCCCCAGATGCATGAACTGCGGTCGCAAATCGTGCTCACGATGTGATAACGAGGCGTTACGTAGGGTCGGCGGGCAGCGACGTGCCCACCGGGCGTCGATGGGTGCCGTGGCGGAGTTGCCCACCACGGCGCAGGATCGAGAGGATCGACGGGCGACACGTCGGCAAGGACTTGGGACACGAGGGGACTGAGCGTGGCAAAGCTGGGCGGACTGGTGGGGGAACTCCGGGCGCAGGTAAAGGCCCTGGAGGACGATCTCCGCGCCCGCGTCGACGGACCCGATCCGCACGTCCGCCAAGCGGATGTGTACGAGGAATGGCACGCGCAGTGGGAGTCGGCGCTCAAGGCCGAGCGTACCGCGACGTCGTGGCAGGCGTGGCGCGACGAACGAGTCATGCAGGCGGCTGCGGCGTGGGTGCTGCTCACCGTCTTCGCCCGGTTCTGTGAGGACAACGAGCTGGTGCGCCCGGTCTGGATCGCCGGCCACACCAAGGAGCGCAGACAGCTCGCTCACGACGCCCGCCGCACGTACTTCCAGCAGAACCCTGAGCACAACGACCGCGACTGGCTCACCCACATCGCCGAGCATTTCGCCAGGACCCCCGCCACGGCCGGGCTCGTGGACGACTTCTCGCCCCTACACCTCGTGGCCCCTTCGGGCGACGCGGCGTCGAAGCTGCTGGAGTTCTGGTGGGAGCAGGACTCCGACGGCGAGCTGCTGCACACCTTCGACACCCCTGGCCTCGATACCCGTTTCCTCGGGGATCTGTACGAGCACCTGTCGAAGTTCGCGAGGGAGACCTACGCGCTACGCCAGACCCCAGAGTTCGTCGAGGAGTTCATCCTCGACCAGACCATGGAACCGGCGCTCGCCGAACGGCCCCTCGAAGGTTTCCGGCTCATCGACCCCACCTGCGGTTCAGGGCACTTCCTGCTCGGCGCGTTCCATCGGCTACTCGTCCGCTGGTCCAAGCAGGCGCCGAACATGGACTCACGAGCGCTCGTGCAGAGGGCCCTCGACGGTGTGCACGGCGTGGACATCAACCCCTTCGCGGTAGCCATTGCGCGGTTCCGGCTCATCGTGGCCACGCTGAAAGCGACGGGTGAGCTGTCGCTGGAGAATGCGCCGAACTTCCGGCTCAACCTCGCCGCGGGTGACTCCCTACTCTTCGGCGCGCCGCAACAGGGGCTCGGCGACGACCTCTTCACGATCGACGAATCCGTCTTCGCCTATTCCACCGAGGACCGCAAGTCACTCGAACGCCTGCTGCAAACCCGCGGCGGCGGCGAGCCCGCGGTTTATGACGTCGTCGTCGGCAACCCCCCGTATATTTCAGTCAATGATCCCGCATCGCGACGCATGTACCGAGAGCAATATAGGTATTGCCACGGCCAGTACACCTATGCGATTCCATTTATGGAATTATTCTTCAATCTCGCCAAATCGGACGACCGTCCGGGATGGATTGGAAAGATCACATCTAACGCTTTTATGAAGCGAGAGTTCGGCAAGCCGATCATCGAAGAATTCCTGAAGTATAGGGATCTACGCGCGGTCATTGACACTTCCGGTGCCTACATTCCCGGTCACGGCACGCCAACAGTGATTCTGGTCGGACGGAACCAGGGTAGAGCGAAGCGCACGGTTCGCGCGGTCCTAGGTGTTCGTGGCGAACCCGGACGACCAGAAGTTGCCGCGAAGGGCTCGGTGTGGCGGAGTATCGTTGACCACATCGGAGAGCCGGGCTTCGAAAACGACTGGGTCAGCGTCATCGACTTGGACCGCGAGGTCTTGTCAACGCATCCTTGGAGCTTGTCCGGCGGCGGCGCCGTTGATTTGACGCAGGAGATTGAACGAGACACAGCACATATTAATGATCGGCAAATTCTTGTTGGCCGGACTACGCACACTGGCGTCGACGACGCCTTTTACGTTCCTTCGACGACCCCTCGAACCCTCGGACTTCAAGATGAGGTCGTGCCAGTCGTACTCGGCGAAGACGTGCGCGACTTTTCCATAGATCCGCATATCGCGACACTGTTCCCTTATAACGAGCAAGGTGAGCCGCGCGAGCCAACCAAGGCCACGATGCGCTTCTTCTGGAGAAACAAGGCCCTACTGTCGTCCCGTGTCGACTACAAACAAACGCTCCAAGAACGAGGCCTTCGGTGGTTCGACCACTCGATGTTCTTCAAGAAGCGTTACAGGACTCCGCTGTCTATTGCATTTGCGTTTGTGGCGACACATAACCACTTTGTGCTGGATCGGGGCGGGAAGGTCTTCAAACAGACCGCGCCGGTGATCAAGCTGCCGGAGGGGGCCAGCGAGGACGATCATCTCGAGTTGCTCGGCGTGCTCAACTCGTCGGTCGCGTGCTTCTGGCTCAAGCAAAACAGCCACAACAAGGGCGAGGGAGGTGGAGCACGAGTCGATGCCGGTTACGCAGCGCGTGGAGAACCCTGGCGAGAGTCATATGAGTTCACTGGCACCACGCTCCAGAAATTCCCGCTGCCTGCAAAATTGCCCCTAAAACGCGCCCACTCTCTGGACTCACTGGCGCAAGAACTCGCCCAGCTAACCCCCCAAGCCGTCGCAGAGCGCGCCACGCCGACACGCGAGAATCTCAATGCCGCCAAGGCGGAGCACGACCATATCCGCTCTTTGATGAACGCCCATCAGGAAGAACTCGATTGGGAGTGCTACCGGCTCTACGGGCTGGTCGCCGAAGACCTGACATACCAGAGCAAACTTCCCGGCATAGAATCCGCTGAGCGGGCCTTCTCGATCGACTTGGCCCGCCAGGTGAAGAACGGGTCGGTGGAGACCACGTGGTTCAGCCATCACAACCACCAGTTCACCCCAATCACCGAGATCCCCGCTCACTGGCCCGCCGACTACCGAGAAGTCGTCCAGCGACGCCTCGACATCATCGCCGAGAACAAGAAGATCCGCCTCCTGGAGAAGCCGGAGTACAAGCGGCGTTGGGCGATCGAGCCGTGGGACAAGCGGGTTAAAGCCGCGCTCAGGGACTGGCTGTTGGATCGCCTGGAGGACCGACGGTTCTGGTTCGACCGGGAGGGCCGCCCGCATCCTCGCAGCGTCATCCAGCTCGCCGACGAGGTCGACCGGGACGCCGACTTCCGCGCCGTCCTGCAACTCTGGTCAGGCAGGCCGGACACCCCGACCGCGGCCGCGCTCGAGGACCTCCTCGCCGACCAGACCGTTCCGTATCTGGCCGCCTACCGGTACAAGCCGTCCGGGTTGGAGGCGCGGAAAGCGTGGGAACACACCTGGGAGTTGCAGCGCAAGGAGGACGCGGGCGAGCTGCCGCTCAACCAGGCGACCAAGTTGCCGGACCCGCCGATCCCGGTGCCACCCAAGTACAAGCCCGCCGACTTCGCCAAGACCTCCTACTGGTCGCACCGCGGCAAGCTCGACGTGCCCAAGGAGCGGTTCATCCTCTACCCCGACGCCAACCGGGAGACCGATCCTTCGCCGTTGCTCGGCTGGGCCGGCTGGGACCACGCGCAGCAGGCCCTCGCGCTGGCCGCGATCATGAACGAGCGCGAGGGCGACGGCTGGGACGACGGGCGCATGGTGCCGCTCATCGCTGGCCTGGCCGAGCTGGCTCCGTGGGTGCGCCAGTGGCACGGCGAGGTCGACCCCACTTACGGTGTGAGCCTGGCGGCGATCATCGACGAGGAACTCGCCTCCCGTTCCCAGCGGGCCGGCGCAACCCTCGACGACCTGGCCGGCTGGCGCCCGGCCACCACCGGACGCGGTCGGCGTCGTACCACCACCAAGCGAGGGGACGCACAGCAGTGACCACGTTGCTCCGCGACGTCATCCATATCCCAGAGCGCGCCGGCACCGAGGACTACGTTCTCCGGCTCACCGAGAGCACCGACGCCGGCCACATCGCGCAGACGATCGCCGACTATGTCGTCACCGAATCCCTCGCCGAGAACTTCGACGCCGCGCTCGAGCTGATCACCGACGCGTTGCGCAACAACAAGAGCCGCGGCGCGTTCCTGTCCGGCTCGTTCGGCTCCGGTAAGAGTCACTTCATGGCCGTGCTGCACGCGTTGCTCGGCCACGAGCCCGCGGCGCGCGCGATCCCCGAGCTTCAGCCGGTGATCGCTCGGCACGACCCGGCGCTAGAAGGCCGTAAGGTGCTTCGGCTCTCCTACCACCTGCTCGGCGCGAACTCGTTGGAAGAAGCAGTCTTCGGCGGCTACGTCGAGCAGGTGCGCCGCTTGCATCCGAACGCGCCGCTACCCGCCGTGCACGTCAGCGACCGGCTTCTGGACGACGCCGAGGGCATTCGCAACCAGCTCGGGGACGAGCAGTTCTTCCGCGGGCTCAACGGGGACAGCGGCGGTGCGGACGACCCGTGGTCCGGCCTGCTCGGCGCGGGCACCTGGGATGCCGAGTCCTACGCCGGCGCGCGCGCCGCGAGTCCAGACAACCCCCAGCGGCAGCAGTTGGTCACCGCGCTCACCGAGAAGTACTTCACCTCGTATGCACGGGTTGCGTCCTATGTGGACATGGACACCGGTCTGCTGGCGATCTCCCGGCACGCCAAGGAACTCGGCTACGACGGCGTGGTGCTGTTCCTCGACGAGTTGGTGCTGTGGCTGGCTTTCGGTGTGCGGGACACCGAGTTCTTCCGGCGGGAGACGCAGAAGATCACCAAGCTGGTGGAGTACGCCGGGGCGGCCCGGCCCATCCCGATCGTCTCCTTCATCTCCCGCCAGATGGACCTGCGCAAATGGTTCGCCGACGCCGGGGCGTCGGGGGCCGAACAGGAGATGCTCGACCGCGCGTTCCGCCACCAGGAAGGACGTTTCCGCACCATCGAACTCGGCGACGACAACCTTGCCGAGGTCGCGCACAAGCGGTTGCTGCAGCCCGAGGACGAGCAGGCAGCGGTGGTGCTCACCGATGCGTTCAAGGCCATCGACCGGCGGCCCGGCGTGTGGGACGTGCTCCTCGATGGCGTCAACACCGGTGACGAACATCGGGGCGCCTCCGAGGCGGAGTTCCGCAAGACGTACCCGTTCTCGCCCGCGCTGGTGTCCACGCTACGGGCGCTGGCGAGCGTGATGCAGCGGGAACGGACCGCGCTGAAGGTCATGCAGCAGATGCTCGTCGACCGGCGCGAGGTGTTGACCGTGGACGACGTGATCCCGGTTGGCGACTGCTTCGACTACGTGGTCTACGGCCAGCAAGCCCTCGACGCCCATGCCGCCAACCGGTTCCGGGCCGCGACCGGCCTGTACGAGGACAAGATCAAGCCGATTCTGCTGCGCGAGCACAAGGTGACCGAGCAGCAGCTCGCGGAGGAGCCCGAATCCGTGCCGCTGGGCTTCCGCAGCCACGAACGGCTGGCGAAGACCCTGCTGCTGTCCGCGGTCGCACCCAACGTCCCGGCGCTGAAGGAACTCACCGCCTCTCGGCTCGCCTCGCTCAACCACGGTTCGATCCGTTCACCGCTGCCGGGCAACGAGGCGCGCATGGTGATGGCGGCGATCAACACCTGGCGTCGTGAGGTGCCGGAAATCCAGCCGTCCGACGCCGCCACCGACCCCGTCATCCGAGTCCAGCTCGCCAACGTCAACTACGAGTCGATCGTGGAGCGCATCCGGGGCGAGGACAATCCCGGCCGCCGCCGCCAGCTCATCAAGGAACTCGTGCACGAGGCCGTCGGTGTCGACTCCAGCGCGGCCGATCTCGGTGGCGCGGTCACCAAGACGGTCACGTGGCGGGGCTCCCGGCGCGAGGTGGACGTGGTGTTCGGCAACGTCCGCGACTCCACCTACCTGCCCGACGAGCACTTCCGCAACCGTCCCGGGACCTGGCGTTTCGTCATCGACTACCCGTTCGACGAGGAGGGTCACTCGGCGAGTGAGGACGTCAGCCGGGTCGACCAGTTGATCACGAGCGGGCACAACCACCGCACCGTGGTGTGGCTGCCGTACTTCTTCTCCGCCGAGGTGCAACGCGAGCTGGTGCGGCTGGTGAAGCTGCACTGGCTGTTCAGCGGCCCCGGAGAACGTTGGCAGAACAGCGCCGACCACCTGTCCGAAACCGACCGCGCCCAGGCGCGGGGCGTGTTGGAGAGCCAGTACGCGGGGCTGAAGGAACGCATCATCCGAGTGATGCAACAGGCCTACGGCGCGGCCGCACGCGAGCCCAAGGCGCTCGACGACACCGCCCCCCGCGAGGTGCTCATGTCGTTGTCGCGGGACTTCAGCCCGCGTCCGCCCGTTGGTGCGGATCTGGGGCGTGCCTTCGACAACCTCATCGACCAAGCCTTCCAGGCGAGTTACCCAGCGCACCCGAGCTTCGAGCCGGGCAACACCGAGGTCACCGTCAAGCAGTTGACGACCGTCCGCGAGTACGTCGAGAAGGCCACCACGCATCCCGACGGCCGAGTGCCCGTGCTCCCGAATGACCGGGATGTCCTGCGGCGGATCTGCGTTCCGCTGCGCGTGGGTAAGCCGACTGAGACGCACTTCCTGTTCGGTGACGACACCTTCACCTACTGGGCCGGTGAATTCGACCGCGCCGTGGTGCGCGCGGGCGGAGATCCACACGCCCCGATCGCCGTCGGTCAGCTGCGCGCCGCGGTCAAGGAGGACTGGGGCCTGCGGTCCGAGGTGACCGACCTGGTGATCAGCGCGTGGGCCCTGCACAGCAAGCGCGCATGGTACGAGTCCGGCGTCCCGCTGCCCACACCCGCGATCGGGAAGCTCAGGGACCACCTGGAGCTGCGTCCCGAGCCGTTGCCCACTCCCGACAAGTGGACCACCGCTGTGAAGCGCGCCGGCGAGCTCCTCGGGGTGGCCGTCGCGAACACGTACCTGACCGGGGCCAACGTAGCCGATTTCGCCGGGAAGGTGCGAGAAGAGGCGAAGGGCCGTGTTCGCGCAGCGGCGAACCTGGTCGACGAGCTACGAGGGGCTTACACGCGGCTGGGCCTCAGCCAGGGAAACGGGGATCGACTGACGACCGCCGAGGAGGCACTGGGATTCGTTCGCAGGCTCGGTGACATCGACGGGCCCGTCGACCTCATCACCGCGATTGCAGACGCCCAGTTCTCGGCCAACGAACCGACGGTGGGACGGTCACTCGCGCACCCGGACGTGGTTGTCCGGGCACTGGCGAGCCAGGACTGGCAGCGGTTCGACCCGGTACGGAAGGCCGAAACCGGCGGCAACGAACGCGCCGAGCAGGCACGCAACGTCGTGCGGCGCCTGCGCGAGGGTGTGCTTGCCAATGAACTGGTCCGCTCACTCGCAACGGTCGTTCGGACGGCAGAAGACGAGACGTTTCGGTGGCTCGCCGAATCGTCCCCCGAGCGACCCGAGCCGCCGACACCCCAACCGGGCGAGGCGCCGGTTCTCGTGGCGCGCGAGCCCCAGCCGGAACCGGAACACCCCGTGCGCGACAGCGTCACCGTGCGCTCGCTCGACGACCTCGCCACCGTGCGACAGGAACTTTCGAGGCTGCTGAGCGAACACGGCAAGAACGTCCACGTGGAGTGGTGGATCGAATGAGCCACGCGGCGAATGAGAACGGCGTCCACTCCGCCACCGACCCGATGATCCGCTTCCTCCTGGACCAAGCCGCCGAGAAGCGCTATCGGGCCGGTGTGCTCGGCATCCGAGCCAAAGCCGCCTGGGACGGGCCGGAGAAATTCACCCACAGCGGCAAACAGGTCGTGGTCGCGCCATGTGAGTCCACGCTTGCTGTCTGGGAAGCGCTCCGAGGTCGGTTACGGGACGGCTGGCTGGTCGTGCTCACCCCCCGCACCGACGACGAACTCGGACTCGGCGTGCTCAGCCACTTCGCATACCAACGGCTCCGGACGCCAGATCCCTGGCAGGCCGTGCGCGATCTGTTTGACGCCGTTCGACTGGACCCGGCGCTGTACACCCGACCCGACAATCGCGCCGTCGCGGCGGGTCTGCTGGGGGCCAAGCCAGGCAAGGGGTGGCCGCCGGCGCCGGGCGGGGTGCTCACCGAGTCTCACGCGTTCCACGCGGTGCTGCGTAGCCGGCTGGACATGGTGGACAGCGGCATGGAGGTCGATGCCCGGGCGGTGTTCGAGTGGAGCGCCCATCCGCAGGCGACCGAGCGTCTCGCCGATTTCCGCGACGAGGTCGGCGACGCGCTCGCCGACGCGCTCATCGATTGGCTCGCCCGACGCTGCGGGCTCGTGGAAGACCCCGTGCGGACCCTGTTGCGTGCGGGACGGGTGGCCGATCTCGTACCGCTCGGTCTCATCGCGGGCCTGCTCACCGACGACGCCGACGGCTCGGCGCTGGCACTCGGCCTGCTACGTGGCAAATACGGGTTGGGGCAACTGGCGAGGGACACGCTGGCCGCGTGGTACACGGACGCCGGGGGGCTGGTCACGCGCGCACTCGACCGTGAGACGGTCCGACGCCTCGCGGAGACCGCGACAACCCGGTTACGCGAACTCGACCTGATACACCTCGCGGCACGATCGGAGATCCTGCCCGACGGGCTTTCGGCAAGGATTTCCGAGCTGGCTTCGGCGGTCGCGAGGGCACTGCCAAGATCAATCGGCAGTGACCCAGACGAGCGGCTCGTCACAGACGACCTCGGGCAGATTGAAGCCGGGTGGGACCGCGTTCAAGAGCACCACTTGGCGGCTGGGGACCGAGCCGTGGAGGCATTCGGCGCGGTCCTGCGGTTGCTGCGTTGGCTCGCCGTGGACGTACACACCGGTTCCTCACTCGGCGAACTCATCTGGCGGCACCTCGACAGCGACGCCTGGGTCGACTCCGCCGTCAACGAAGTCGCACGGGGTTCTGCCGCACCCGGAGTCGGCGAAACGCTCGCCGCTGTCCTGGACCTGGCCCGACGACGACGCGACGCCCACGACCTCGACTTCGCCCAGGCACTCGCCGACACGGAAGCGCCCAGCGAGCCGTGCGTCGAACAGGTCCTACCCGAGCACGTGATTCCCCTGGCGAACGAGCAGCCGGTGCTGCTGCTCGTCATCGACGCGTTGAGCGTTGGCGTTGCCGCCGAACTCGTCTCTTCGCTCGCCGCCTCCGCGACCGGATGGGTGGAGTACACGCTGCCCGGACGCAACCGGCGCGGGGGCGCGCTCGCCGCGCTGCCGAGCCTCACCGACCGTAGCCGGTGCTCGCTGCTGTCCGGGGAGCTCAACCGCGGTGCGGCCAATGCCGAAAAACTCGGCTTCGCGCAGTTACTCAAGGCTCACAAGCTGGATGAACAGGCCCCGTTGTTCCACCAGAAAGAGCTCGACACCGTGCGCGCGGGGCTCGCACTCGCACCGTCGGTACAGGACGCGATTGCCGACACGACGAAGCACCCGCTTGTCGCCGCAGTGCTCAACATCGTGGACGACACACTGCACCACACCGACCCCATCGGCGCGCGCTGGAACCTCGACACGATCACACACCTGCGCGCGCTGCTCGAAGCGGCCCGGCAGGCTGGTCGCCTCGTCGTCCTCACCTCCGACCACGGTCACGTCCTCGAACGACGTGCCGGCGAGTACCGCAAGTACCCCGCGACCCACGGAAACCGGGCCCGGACGACGACTCCACCACCCGAATCCGACGAGGTGCTGGTGCGAGGGCCGCGGGTGCTCACCGAAGGGCACACGGCGATCCTCGCCGTCAACGAACGCCTTCGCTACGGGCCGCTCAATGCGGGGTACCACGGTGGCGCCTCCCCCGCGGAAGTGATCGTGCCGGTGATCGTCCTCCATGCGGGAGACGCCCCGACCGGCACCAGGCTTACTCCTGTACGCAACGTCGAGCCTGCATGGTGGACCCGCTCCCCGAGCAGGGTGCAGGCACCGCGCCCGGATCGAGCACCGGAGGGGCTGTTCGACCTTCCCGACCGGCACGCCACCGCGCAGACACCGGACCCGGACGCAGACCAGCTTGCCAAGCACGTCATCGCTTCCAAAGTGTTCAAACGGCAGAAGTCCATTGCGGGCCGGGTCACGATCACCGACGAGCAGATCCGTGTGTTGCTGGCCGTGTTGTCAGGCGCCCCGGCGCATCGAGTCCCGGGCGAGGAAGCAGCCGCCGCGCTGGGTATCGCGACCACTCGGCTATACGGGGCAATCTCGACCATCAAACGAGTGCTCGACGTCGAAGGCTACGTCGTGTTGAGCTACGAGGCGGAATCCGGGCAGGTGGCGTTGGACGTGGCCATGCTGCGTGAACAGTTCGAACTGAAGGGGCTGTCGTGATCTCCGCGCGTCGACGAGGCGAGATCCTCGACGCTTTGCGCCACGGGACCGTCCCGGCGAACGGGCTCGACCAGCTCGCCGTCGGGCTCAGCAAGTTCGAGCGGGAAATCGACGCCGAGCTGGACACGGTGGCGACAGGCGGCGCCTCGTTCAAGGCAGTACGAGGCGAGTACGGCGCGGGGAAGACGTTCTTCGCGCGCTGGCTGTGCGACCGGGCGAAGAAGCGCGGGTTCGCTAGTGCCGAAGTTCAGATCAACGAGATCGACACCCCACTGCACCGGCTGGAAAGTATCTACCGCCGCGCTATTGAGTCGCTCCGGACGGACACCCTGGCCCCGAGCGCGCTGCGGCCGATCCTCGACTCGTGGCTGTTCGCCGTCGAGGACGACGCCGCAGGGCAGACCGGAGATGTGCGGGACGAGGCCGTGGACGCGTTGCTGGATAAGCGGCTCGCTGGCGTAGCCGCCCAGGCTCCGGTGTTTCCGCTGGCGATTCGGGCCTACCGGCGTGCCGTGACGTCCGGAGACACCACCGTGGCGGACGGGCTGGTGGCCTGGCTCGGTGGTCAGCCCCACGTTGCCGCAAGTGTGAAGCGGCAGGCCGGGATCAAGGGCGACCTGGATCACTTTCTCTCACTGGGCTTTCTGAAGGGGCTCCTCGCGATACTGCGGGACGCGGGACATCCCGGGCTCGTGCTCGTGCTCGACGAGGTCGAGACATTGCAACGCATCCGCAGCGACTCGCGTGCCAAGGCACTGAACGCGTTGCGGCAGCTCATGGACGAGGTCCATGGCGGAAGCTTCCCCGGGCTGTACCTGTTGATCACTGGTACTCCGGCGTTCTTTGAGGGGCGACAGGGTATCCAGTTGCTCCCTCCGCTGGCAGACCGGCTGCGCACCGACTTCTCCCGCGATCCGCGATTCGACAATCCACGGGCACCGCAACTGAGGCTGACTGGTTTCGACCTCGACAAGCTGGTCGAGCTCGGTGGGCGCGTGCGGGACCTCTTCGTGAGCCAAATCTCCGACGCCGAGCGAGTGCGCCGGGTGGCCGACGACGACTTCATCCGCGAATTCGCGGGCGCGGTCGCGGGAGGACTCGGCGGAAGGGTCGGTATCGCACCGCGGCTGTTCCTACGCAAACTCGTCGACGTGCTGGACACTATTGAGATCCACCCGGAATTCGACCCCCGCACCGATTACGAGATCAAGATCGAACCTACCGAGTTGACCGCCGCGGAGCGAGAAGCCCTCACGCCCCGCTCCCCCGACGACATCGAACTCGATGTCTGAGGATGACGCGTTCACCGCACTGCACCCCGCGGTGCGGTACCACCTGGTGAACACGCTGCGCTGGCCCTCGCTTCGTCCGCTCCAGGAAGCGGCGGTGCGGCCCCTGCTGGCCGGAGAGGACTGCCTGCTACTCGCCCCCACCGCGGGTGGGAAGACTGAGGCGGCTCTGCTGCCGGTGCTCACCCGCATGGCCGAGGAGAACTGGCAGGACGTTTCCGTGCTCTACGTCTGTCCGCTCAGGGCGTTGCTGAACAATCTGCATCCGCGCGTAGCCTCATATACGGCATGGCTCGGGCGTTCCGCTGCGCTGTGGCATGGTGACATCGGCCAAGCCGACCGTGCTCGCATCCTGCGGGAACGGCCAGACGTTCTGCTGACGACGCCGGAGTCGATCGAGGCGATGCTCGTCTCCACGAAGGTCGACCCGCATGCGCTGTTCTCCGGGCTCCGGGCGATCGTGGTTGACGAAGTGCATGCGTTCGCCGGGGACGACCGTGGCTGGCATCTCCTCGCTGTACTGGAGCGGTTGGAGCGCGTTGTCGGCCGTCCTCTGCAGCGGATCGGACTGTCGGCGACGGTGGGGAATCCGGAGGAACTGCTGTCCTGGCTCCAAGGGGCCCATGCAGAGCGGCTCAGGCGGGTTGTAGCCCCGAAGGCCAGGGAGACGGCGGCACCCGACATCACGCTGGACTATGTGGGCAGTGTGGCCAATGCGGCGAAGGTGATCGCCTCACTGCACGACGGCGAGAAACGCCTCGTATTCGTGGACAGTCGGCGCATCGCGGAGGAACTGGGGACCGCATTACGCGGCCACGGGGTCACGACGTTCCTTTCTCACTCGTCGCTTTCCGCCGCCGAACGCCGCCGCGCGGAAGAGGCTTTCGCTGAGTCCAGGGACACGGTCATCGTGGCGACCTCCACTCTGGAATTGGGCGTCGACGTCGGTGATCTCGACCGGGTCATTCAGCTCGACGCACCACGCACAGTGGCGTCGTTCCTCCAACGGCTCGGCCGTACCGGCAGGCGTCCGGGAACCCTTCGCAACTGCCTGTTCCTGTGCCTATCTGAAGACAGTCTGCTCCAGGCTGCAGGGCTGCTCGAACGCTGGTCGGCCGGCTGGGTTGAACCAATCACGGCACCACCCTCACCCCGGCACATTGTTGCCCAACAGCTGCTGGCGCTGGCGTTGCAGGAACACCGCATCGGGGCCGCGACTTGGCGGCAGTGGTGGGGCTCGTTGCCCATGTTCGACGAGCATTCGGACGAGATCCTTCGGTTTCTGCATAGCGAGGGGTTTCTCGAGGCAGACGGGGACTTCCTGTTCATCGGGCCGGAAGCGGAACACCGCTTCGGACGCCGGTATTTCTCGGATCTGACGGCGGTGTTCAGCGCCCCACCGGAGTTCACCGTGCTCCAGGGGCGCCACGAAATCGGCACCGTCTCCGACGACCTCTTGGTCGAGGAGGTGGATGGGCCGCGGGTGCTGCTGCTGGCCGGGCACGCATGGCGGGTCGAGCGCGTGGACTGGCAGCGGCGCCGTTGCTGGGTCGAGCCGACGGATCAACACGGCCGAGCAAAGTGGACCGGGCGCGGGGGTGGGCTGTCGTTCGACCTCACCCGGGGTATGCGGGCGGTACTGTTGGGCGCGGATCCGCCAGGAGTAAATATGACGAAGCGCGCTGATACGGTGCTTTCCCGGTCTCGTGACGAACTGCGTTCCTATATCGCCGCGGACGCGACGCTGGTCATCGAGGAGCCAGGGGGCGCGGCGCGCTGGTGGACGTGGGCCGGGACCTCCGGCAACCGGACGCTGCAAGCGTCGTTGCCGGGGGTGGTGGCTCCTCGGCAGAGGATAAACGACCGATCCCTCCGACTTCTTCCCGATCTTGACCGTAAGGATATTTCCGCAGCGATCGACCGCTGTGACCTGGTCCTTCCGTACGTGGATCGAGGTGCTGTGGCCGGCCTCAAATTCTCCGTCGCATTGCCCGACGCTCTGGCACTGCGCACGGTGGCAGAGCGCCTCGCCGACAAACGCGGAGCGACCACAACGCTCGGCGAACCGTGGCGGTTCACGCGCATGGCGTAGCCGCTCCCTTGGGTAGATTTCGGGTTGAACCATCACGGGTAGGGAGCCGACTCCGGTATCAGACCAACGCCCGTCGATGTGGCTGGTAGCGAGCAGGAAGGCGCTCTCATCGGCGCCATGACACCAGAACAGGTGAACCACCCGAGCCATTCCTCGAGACATCTATCCTTAAGTCGGCAACACCCGAGGAAACACCTCCAGCTGCCATACTTTGCATCTCACAGAAAAGCGTTTTAAGCTTGGACCAAGTTGCAACCTTTTCGTTAGGATTGCTTCCATGGAAGAACAACTCGAAGGGACAACCATGACGGACGCGCCAGACCTCGGCGTAGAGCGCACACTGGTCTTACTTAAGCCTGACGCCATCGCCCGTGGCCTCGTGGGCCGCATCCTCAATCGCTTCGAGGAAGCCGCCCTGAAGATCGTTGGCGTCAAGATGAAGCAGCTGGATCCCGAATTCACCCGAAAGCACTACTTCGACCTTGAAGAACGGGCCGGGGCGGATATCTACAACACAACGGCCGCTTTTATGCAGACCGGCCCCGTCATCGCGTTTGCTCTCGAAGGTGTGGACGCCGTCGCTAAGGTGCGGAAGATCATCGGGTCGACCTTTCCCGACCAGGCTGCGCCGGGCACCGTCCGGGGAGACTTCGCGCATCAAACCAAAGCATCTTCGGAGGTCAGCGGTAAGGCCGTCATGAACCTCGTGCACGCCTCGGGGAATTCAGAGGAGGCGAAGTACGAAGTTGACCTCTGGTTCGACGGCACCGAGCAGTTCCAGTACGAGACCTTGGCTGAGAAATTCGCCTACTGAGCGCGGGACGAGGATGACCGACGACTCCGACGGTCGAAAAACGCGTAGCGACCTGCGTGAGCAGTTCGCGCGCGAGGTTGTCCTAGACCAACGAGTCGCCGCCGAGACAGCGTATGCCCTAGCGTTTCGCTACCGGAACGAGGACGTCGACGGGGAACGGCGGTTCGACATCGCAAAAGTATGGGCTACCCGCGCCGTCGAGCTGCTTGACGGCCTGCCCGCCGACCAGCTCGACGACGTAGCCGCTACGCGTCCGTCCGTCGGCGGCATCGCCATACCTGACTTGTTTCACTCCGGGATCGTCCGGGAGCGTCTCTGTGACGTTTTGCTGTAGCTGCCCCGGCAGCCGTTGTGTGCGACAGCGTCAGGGCCGCCTAGCGTGATCACCGTGACAACGAGGCGTCGAGGTGCGCTTGCACGGGACCGTAGAACGGGTAAGGAACGTAGTCGGTGATCTGATTGCCATCCGACCAAGCGACTTCCGCAAGCTCGTCGTCGTCAACCACAGCAGCCGTGCCACTGACGACCTGGCACGCGACGTAGACCATCGTGCGGCCGGTGTTCGGGTGGACGCGCTCGCCCAGGACTGAGATGTCCTTAACCTCAAGGCCGGTTTCCTCGCGGGTCTCGCGCACTGCGGCGGCGGTCGAGGCCTCGCCGTCCTCGACCTCGCCAGCGGGGAACTGCCAGGACAGGCTCCCCTCTTTCACCTTGCGCCGCACGAGCAGGACGCGACCTTCGTGCACGATGATGGCAGCCGCAATCGCTTTGCGGACTTCTGCTGGCTCCGTCACTCCGCTACCTCCAAGACTTCCAAGATGGGCGGGTATATTCGATCGGCCGGAATGAATCTTGTCAATTCGGATTTCTCGACCCAGACGACACTAACATTCTCCAGGACATCCATGTTCTGCGCCTCCCCGGTCAAGTACTCACACAGCATGTACTCCGCCTGAACATGGGTAATCGGGTGAAGACGGCTGCCGAGCTTGCGCACGATGGAGCAGTGAACGCCGGTTTCGGCGAGCGTCTCTCTGACCGCGACCGTCTCCAGCGCAACGCCTGGCTTGACCATCCCGGCGGGGAACTGCCATGAGATGCCGTTGCCGTCTTCGCCCCGGCGGCAGACGACCAGGACCTTGGCCCCGTCCACGACAACTGCGATCGCGACCCTGAGCGCCTGCACCTCCCCATCAGCACCAGCCGACAGGGAAGACTGCTCACGCTGCTCGACAAGGTGCCTGAACCGGGCTTTTGCCGAGTCGGAGGCGCGATCGAACGCGGTGTCCAGCGCGTCCTGCATCTCCGACCGTGGTGTGACGTCCGGTCCAGAGTGCCAGGCAGCCACCGTCCTCACCGCGACCCCGAGATGCTTGGCGAACCCTTCGTTGCTCATCCGCAGGGCAGCCTGGAGGGCACCGGCTGTCCGCCCGGTCCACGCGTTCACATAGGCCATGGCCAAGGCCTTCGGATATACCGAACTGCACTGCTTCTGCAGTGGTTATGCGTGGGACCTGCACTGGTTATGCATCGTTTGCGACGAGGGTTCGGCGTTGACTGAGATGCATGAAAGCAATCCACCAGAACCCCTTACCGACGACGCGGTTCCCGGCCGTCCGAAACGCGGTCAAGCACCGTTTCGACGCTAGTGTTTATCTCGTCAAGCCGCTCGTTAAGCGCGCTCATTTCGCGAAGCCGAGCAGTAATCTCGCGCAACTGGTGCTCAATGACCGCAAGGCGGCCCGGTATGTCGTCGTCCCCACGTGGCGCGGGCTCCCCAACCTCCGGCGGTCGGCGACCCGCAAGCACCGCCGCCAAGTGGCCGGCGTGCAGGTCAAGCGCGAGCGAAAGCGCCTCAAGCGTCCGGTCACTGCGGCGCCGCTGCGCCGTGTTGTGCTGGATTTCACGAACGGTGGCCTTGGAGACCTGCGAGCGGGCAATGAGCTCGCGCTGGCTGAGATCGAGCTCGGCCATGCGCTGATTGATCGCTCTTGCGACCGCCGCCCAGTCTTCCGACACGTATCCCTCCGCGCTCCGCCTCTACGCCGAGACTAGCGCGGCTCGCGATTCCGCGGCCCACTCTCCGCGCCCGCGCGGACACATTCGGGCTCCTTTGCACCTTTGCGGGATTAAATCATCCCTAGTTTTTGGATTAAATAAGTCTTTCGATCAAAGGGGTCACTCATGGATACCAACCTGAACGTCGGACCGACGTTCTACACAGTCGGGGAAGTGGCGCGCATTCTGCGCGTCAACCCGGTGACGCTGTATCGCGCCATCCGGGACGACGCCTTCCCCGCAGTCCGCATCCGCACTCGCTACGTCGTGCCTGCCGCCGCCCTGAACGAACTGATTGCCGAGGTCACGGCGTCGGGCGGCTGCGTCGACCTCGCCGATCTGATCGCCAAGCGCCGGATGGAGCGCGAGGCCGGCCGGGTGGCAGGAGGTGCGTCGTGGTGAGCCGGGACAACTTCAAGGAGATTGCCGCCTACCTGGATCGGTACGCCGTCGTGCCGGATGACGTGCTTGCTGAGGTGGTGACACGGGACGGTCTGTGTTTCTGGGCGTTCGACCGCTCGGAGATGCCGGAACTGTCCGGAGAGGACGACCCGGACCGGGAGTTGGCTGCTCGCCTGTGCGCCGGATGCCCGGTCATGAGCGAGTGCTTGGAACTCGAACTGCGGTCGGCCGGTGCCCAGACGGTCGGGGTCTGGGGCGCGCTGCCGGAGTCCGACCGGCGGGCGGTCTATCAGGCCTGGCGGGTGCGCCGGGCCGGTCGCCGAGGGGGTGAGCAACGATGACGGTCAACCTGACACCGACCCAGATCCTCGCGGGGATCGGCATCCTGCTCGCCTTGTTCGTGGTGTGGCGGTTCTGTGCACGCAAGGCACGCCGAGCAGCCGACGCGGCACGCGCATCCGCACGGATCGTGTCGCTAGCCGGACGCGTCCTGTTCATGGGTGCCGCGTTCACGGGCGTTCAGTGGCTGGTGATCACGCATCCTCGGAATCCGACGCTGCTGCTCGTGGTGCTCGGTGTGCCGGACCTGATCGCTGCTCACGTCCTCACCAGGGCATTGACGCTCACGTCGCTGGACGCCACCAAGCCTCGGCGAGGTCGGCGATGACCGAGCCGAGGAGCGGAAACAACCGGTCGGGGCGGGTGGCCGCCGTCCGGCGGCCACCCGCCCCGACCCGGGCACAGCGCCTCGCGGCCGATGCGGCGGATGCCGCTGAGGTGCGCCGCTGGCAGGACAACCCCGATGTGATCGCCCTCCGTGTCGAGCGCGTCCGGTCGCAGGTGGACCGGCTGTGCTGGGTGGGGATCGTGCTCGGTTTGGCGTTCACGATGGCCAACGTGCAGTGGTTCGCCTCTGCCGGCTCGGTCCCGTGGTCGCTGCCGTGGCTGGGCGCATGGTTGCTAGACCCAACCGTGTCGCTGGTGCTGCTGGCGATCCTGCGGGCCGAGCAGGTGACCGCGCGGTACCAGGTCCACACAGGCCGGTGGGTTCGGGCGGCGAAGTGGCTGGCGCTCGGAGCCACGTACGCCATGAACGCGTGGGCGTCGTTCACGGCCGGATCGCTGTCCGGCGTGGTGCTGCACTCGGTACCCCCGCTGATCGTGTTCGCCGCTGCCGAGGCGGTCACGGATCTCCGGGACAAGCTCACCGAAGCCGTGAAGGTGGCGTTCACGGATGCAGCCGATGGCGCCGAGCCCATCGATCGGCGAACCGTTCATGAACCTAGGTCCCGGCGGACGACTGCGGCTCGACGAAAGTTGTTCGCCGACTACCTCGCCGACGCGCGCGCCGCCTGGTCGGCCGACGTCGTCGTCACCCCGGCGTGGGTTCGTGAGGTCACAGGCTGTTCGCGTGGTCTATCGCCTCGGCTCGCCGCCGCGCTCGTAGCGGAACTCGACATCAGCGAATCCGGGAGGGAGCACAAGTCATGACAACCGACGAGAACATCTCCATGAACACGGCGGCCGAGCCCGTGAACGGCGCCAAGCTCCCTGCCCGAACTGACTCCCGCGCCGTCGAGCACGTCGGTCCGGTGCTGGACGGCGAGCTGATCGATGACACGTTGCCCCAGCCGCGCCGCCGGACGGTCCGGCGGAGGTTCGTGCGGTGGTGGCTGCACTCGCCTCGCGTGCCGTTGTGGCTGAAGAGCAGGCCACAGGCGGTCCAAGCTGCAAAGGACGCGGCGGTGGCGGTGCTGCGGTCGCCGTGGCGCTACTGCGGCGCGGTGGTACGCGGTGTCGTGGTTGGTGTCCGGTGGTGGCGCCTGTGGGTGCGCGTCGCCGACTACCGAATGGCGGCTGAGGAGTCGGAGAAGCTCGCCGACAAGTTCACGGAGATCCGTGAACTCACCCTGTTCCGATGGAAGGTCACCGGCGCCGTGTTCGCCGTCGTCGCGCTGGTGGTCGCGGTGGTCGATCTCGTGTACGGCAGCGATCCACTGTGGATCGCCGGGGCGGCCACGTCGGTGGCGCTGGCGATCCTCGGGCGCCGCCGGGACGGTAGTCCCGGGCGGAAACCGGCGCTGGCCGGTCCTCGGACGCTGACGTGGACGATGGACCCGCAGGTCCTGGTGGACGCGTTCCGGGACGCGAAGCTGATCGGCAAAGACGAGACGCTTCGGCTAGTCGAGCGCGCCACGCGCGTCGGTGACGGGTGGGCGGTCATGGTCGACCTGCCCGCAACCCGCAAGGCCGCCGACGTCGTCAAGCATCGGGACGCCCTCGCCTCGGCGCTGGCGGTTGATGAGGTGCAGCTCATCGCGGAACGGGTCCGAGGGAACGGCGGCCACGCCGGGCGGGTGTCGATGTGGGTGGCCGATGCGGACCCCTACAGCAAGCCGCCGGTGCGGACACCGCTGCTTGGGGTGTCCAGGTGGGATGCGTGGCGGCCGGTGCCATTCGGCCGCGACGCTCGGGACCGGCGGATTGATCTGCCGTTGGTGTGGACTTCTTTGCTCGTGGGTGCGATCCCCCGGCAGGGAAAGACGTTCGCCGCCCGGCTCGCGGCCGCCGGCCTGATTCTGGACGCTTGGGTTCGGCTGTACGTGGCGGACTTCAAAGCCGGGAAGGACTGGGACGCCGCCGGACACGTCGCCCACCGGTTCATGTCCGGTGACGAACCCGAGCACGTCTTGGCACTGGTGGACTGGCTGGTCGAACTCGTCGGCGAGGTTCAGGGCCGGTTCCGGCGCATGCGAGATCTCGACGACGTGATCTGCCCAGAATCGAAGGTCACCCCGGACATGTCCCGAGACTCCGCGTTGGACATGCCGATCACCGCAGTGTTCATCGACGAAGTTCAGGTTCCGCTGGAGGACCGGACGCCTGTGGTGGTGCAGGGAAAGAAGGTTCCAGCAGGTGAGTACGTCGGCGAGCTGCTGACCTGGCTGGCGAAGAAGGGACCAGCCGCCGGAATCGTGCTCGTGCTTGCCACGCAACGGCCGGATTCGAAGACGATCCCGTCCGGCCTTCGCGCGGTGCTCGGATCCAGGTTCGCGCTGCGGGTGATGGACTGGCGAGACTCGAACATCGTGCTCGGCGAGCAGATGAACACACGAGGGTTCGACTCGTCCCGGCTGCTGCCATCTCACAAGGGCGTCGGCATCCTGCGTCCTGATGGTGATACCGCCGCTGGGGCCGACGTACTAGCCACGACGGTCCGGACCTACTACATGCCGAACGAGGACTGGCAGACCATCTGTCAGCAGGGCCGGGCACTACGGGAAGCAGCCGGGACGCTCACCGGCCACGCGGCCGGGCAGGACACCCGCCCCGTACTTGATCGCGTGGCGGTGGCGCACGCTATCGGCTCACGCGGAACGCCACCGACAGTACCTGCGGAGCGCATTGAGCTGCCGGAGCCGCTCGCGGCCGTCGTCGACTACCTCGGCGACGAACTCGACGAAGGCGGCCGGGAGTTCGTGCCGACCGCAGAATTGGTCGAGGCACTTGCCGTCGAGCCGACCGCGTTCGGGCGGCAGATGAACGACCATGGCTGCCGACCCGAGCGCTTCCGGGTGCCCGGCGAGGACGGCCGGACGAAGCAAGTACGCGGCTATGCCACGGCTGATATTCGGGCCGCCGTTGATGCCGTCGCGGCGTGCTCAGTCGATCCCGGCGGCGGGGAGGACGACCCGTAGCCCGTCACAACCCGTCTCAGGTACCCGTCACGCCGTCCCCAGCGGCGTGACGGGTACAAACCCCTGCCGACCAGGCGATACGAGGTATGGGACGGGTGAGACGGGTTCGCCAAAACCCGTCTCACCCGTCCCGAAACGGCCCTCAGCGGCCGGATTCACAGCCCCGCTGGCGCTGCTCGGTATTGCCCACCAGCTCGATCACATTGGCCAGGACAGCTTGCAGCGCCGCAAGATGGGCGGCGAAGCGATCACTGCCGATCGGGTCAGCCGCCACACCGTGTGCGTGTCATGACGCTCCCCCTCGACGTACTCAGCTTGGCGCAGACGAGCGAGCCGAGTCGACAGCACGTTCTGCCTCATCCCCAGCCTCTGGCTGATCTCGCCGGACTCGTGCCATCGGTTGTCCGCCAGGGCAGCCACGATGAGAAGTCGGTCAGGGTGGGTAAGCCATCGATCCAGGTCACCGAACCGCAAGCTACGAGGCACGCTTATTCCCGGTCTGATCGGCGCCGCGCTCGATCACCTTGGGATCGGGCGTGGGAGTCAGGCGCAAGCACGACTCGCACGGCATCCCTTGCAGCCGTTCGAGCAACTCAAGCTGCCCAGGACCGAACATCAGTCCGCACAGCGCGGTCAGCCGCTCCGGCGCCGCGTCCTCCGGAGGAACCTCGAACACGTGCACCACTCGACGTGTCTCTCCGACCGTGCCCGGCAGCGGGCGCGCGACGAAGAGCCGCACGGTCACTTGGCACCCCGCAGCGCGTGGCGTCCGGCGAGAGCGGGCGCGATCGGGGCGCTACCCGCTCCCGCCGGAACCTCGGTCCGGCCGACGCTGGCCGGAGTACATGGGCGCGCGAACAACCGCCGCCAGATAGATCGCTTGAGATGCCGAGGGCGCGCCGTCCGCTCGGCTGCGTCCCGCAGCGTTGCGCGCGCGGCCAAAAACGCGTGGCATCGCCGACACGGAGTACCCGGCGGGCACAGAACCGACGCGACGTCCACAACGTGGCCGCACACCGCCTCATATCGGCCCTGCCCCGCCCGCATCCCGGCCAAGAACTGCTCATCAGTGACCGCGTGGTCGCGCCCATCGACGACACAGCGATACCAACTCAGATACAACCCGGCGACCTTCCCTGGCCGTTCGTTGCTCACCCGCAAGCCTTCCATCATGGGTCGAAAATGACCTTTGTGAGAGAATGAAATAAGTCTCTGGTCGGTGCGGACTGCCAACCAGGACACGCACACGACTTGTGGGCGCCACAAGGACGACGAGGGGAGCGGAGATGCAGGACATCAGCGGGGAACAGCCGGCACCCCGGACACTGCTCGAACAACTGATCTGGGAACGGCGGCAGACCTTCGAGGAATTCGCCGAGTTCGCCGAGAAGTTCGCTCGCGAACACGACGAGCCGGGCACGCTCAGCGTGCGGCACCTCGGTCGGCTCGTCGCCGGTACCCACCCAGACGGAAGGCCGCTCGGCGCCGTTCGCCCGGCCACGGCCCGTCTCTTGGAGCACATTTTCGGGCTAAGCATCGATGAGCTGCTTGCGCCGATGGACCGGCCGACCGCGACCGCGTTTCAGCCGCTACGGGTCGCGGTTGCTGTGGTCATCCGGGGCTCAGAGGTACTCATCGTCTGCCGCCGAGCTGAGGACGCAACCGGCCTTTCCTGGCAGTTCCCCGCCGGAGTAGTCAAGCCGGGCGGACGCCCGGCAGTGGTCGCGGTACGCGAGACACTGGCCGAAACGGACGTCCATTGCGTCGTGACGCGCAAGCTCGGCATACGCCTGCACCCGACGACCGGCGTCCTATGTGAGTACGTCCTGTGCGACTACGTGGCAGGCGAGGTGCGCAACGTCGACGTAGTCGAGAACGTCGCGGCAATCTGGGTGGACCGCGCCGACTTGACGCAGTTCGTTCCTGCTGCGCAGGTCTACGGGCCAGCGCTGCGCGCCCTCGAAGTCATGGGCACCCCATACGCAGCTGGCCAAGGTCCGCTGGACTGAAGGAGAGCCCTAAGAAAACGTCGGAAGTTCGTCACCGTCGCTGAAAGGCTGTAGCCACTGGGGGGTGGAACGTCCACTGCCCGTCCACGCCATCGAGTTCGAGCGTGAACCGCCAGATTGGTTCACCCCTGTCTCGTCCCCACGAGCGATCCACGATCGTTCCACTTCGGAATCGGCCTGGCTTCTCTGTGCGGTTGAAGACCATCACCCGCATCCCGGGCAA
The DNA here is from genome assembly GCF_900110575.1 of Amycolatopsis saalfeldensis. GTDB lineage: Bacteria > Actinomycetota > Actinomycetes > Mycobacteriales > Pseudonocardiaceae > Amycolatopsis > Amycolatopsis saalfeldensis. The sequence goes on along the minus strand of NZ_FOEF01000038.1, from coordinate 8,970 downwards.
CCAATCGTCACCCCAACGCGCCTCAGACATGACCGATCCAACCACTCGTACTGAGCGAACCCAACGATCCCACATCGTGGCCCGGCTGGGATCAGCCACTGCGGTGACCCCAGCCGGAAGCTACGAACTAGTCGTTCTTGTGCTTGGTCTTGTCGACCTGCACGTAACCCTGCCCCGGCTTCGGAGTCGGCGGTAGGGGCTTGCCCTCGATTGCAGTGATCTCGGTCTTGCTGCCCGGGACCTTGTACTGCCCGGAGGAGGGCGCCGGAGTACCCGGCGAGATCTTCTTGGCCATCGTTGGTCATCCATATCTGCGAGCTCGAACACCTCAGAGACAGACAGCCTTGATGTCGGCCACTACCGGCTAGTACGGTCGCAGAGCACGCCAATGCACTGGACCCCGGCCGAGGTGTTGACCCCGGTCGGGGTCTTTCCTGTTCGCGTCGCCTGAAGTCTAGCGGACGTCACCGACACTTTCGCGCAGCCGACACCACATGTAGCCCACCTGAGTCACGCCGCCCCTATGCGTAGTGGTGTCGTAGCTCATAGCGAACAAATGTGCGAATCGCCGCCTGGACTACTCCCCGCGACGCTCATGCAGGCCGACAACCTTCGCAGGTTCCGCATCGGCAGCAGTCGCCGGGTCGACGACCACGGCGCGTTTGCCACGGCTCACGCTGACCAGTCCGGCGGCCCTGAGTTGTGCGATGGCGCGCTGCGCGGTCCCGAACGACACGCTGTATCGCTTCGCGAGATCGACGACCGTAGGAAGCTGATGACCCGGCGCGAGCACCCCGGCGACGATGGCGCCTTGAAGATCCTTGGCAATCCGCTTGTACGGGCTCTCATACTCGGCCGCAACCTCCGGCGCGGCCGTGGCAAGCTTGCCCTCCGCGCTGAGCGCGACGGGCAGATCAGGCAGCCGACTGGCGAGCGTGCCCGACGCTCGGTCATCAGCCTCGGCAACCCAAGCGCTGTAGACGCGCAGCGTCGTCGTGCCGCCGCCACCATGGCCGAGACGACCGGCGACCGTGCGGATATCGGTCCCAGCGGCGATCAGCTCGGTTGCGGAGTAGTGCCGAAGCTGGTGAATGTTCATGTCCCAGCCGAGACGGGCGCACATTCGCACGTAACGCTGGCTCACCGAGTCGGGCTTGAGCCACGTGCTGCCGTCCGGCATGAGCGAGAAGATCCTGGCCTCGGGCTTCAAGCTCTTCAACCCGGCGCGTTGCGCACAGTGCTCCCGATACGAGCGCAGCAACGCCACCGTGGGCTCGTCCAGCGAGATACGGCGCTGCTGGTGCGTCTTGGTCTCCATCTCCCAGGTCTTGCCGCCCGACTGCGCGATGCTGCTCCGAACGGTCAAGATGCGGGTCGAGAAGTCGAGCCGGTCCCAGGCGAGGGCGCAAAGCTCACCTCGGCGTGCGCCCGTGATGAACGCGAGCCACACGAGCATTCCCCAGTCGAGATCTCGCCACGCCTCCGTAGCGATGCGAGCGGCCTGTTCCACCGTCGGCGGCTTGGGTTCGGGCCGAGGCACCGGAAGCGGCTCGGCCAGATCGAACGGGTTGACGCCGATCCAGCCCCAGCGCACTGCCCGCTTGCCAGCGCCGGACAGGATCGCCTGGATCTTGCGGATTGAGCTGTCGGCCAGCGGCTTGCACTTGTGCGGACCACAGCGGCCGTCGCAGTCGTGCGGCCGGTCGGTGCGGTGCTCGACGAAGCCACGACCCCGGCAGTGAGCGCGGCACGTCCGGAGTTGCTTGTAGAACGAATCCAGGATCTCGCCATCAAGCTTGCTGAGTACGGAGTCGCCGAGCAGCGGCTGGATGTGGTTCCGGACCAGAGATTCATAACCCGTGCGGGTGGTTTCTTCGATCTTCGTCAGCTCGAAGTACCGGCCGATCAGCTGCGTGACGGTCGCACGGGTTCGCGAGCTGCGCTTTTCGTCGACCTGGTTGAGAAACTTTGTCCGGAGCTTCTCCGCTTCGACTGCGGCTTTGGGACCAGCAGGTACTACCTCGTCCAGGTAGTACCGCTTCTTGGTCACGGGATCGATGCCGGCGTAGACCTTCACCCTGAGTGACCCACTGGGGAGCTTCACGATCTCGCCGCGAGTACGCTACCGAGGGCCGTTTGCGCTGGTCATGTAGCCAGCGTAAACCCCGGTCGGCTACACGGATGGCTACACAGAAAGCAACCAGGGACCCTCCGGATTCCGGAAAGTCCCTGGTCAAGTACTGGAGCCGCCTAGGGGAATCGAACCCCTGACCTATTCATTACGAGTGAATCGCTCTGGCCGACTGAGCTAAGGCGGCATGTCGCGTGGCTCGCGCCGTGCGACGTCGACAAGTGTAGCGGAGGCGCGCCGCGTCACCTTGCGGGGGCGGCGTCGTTAGGGTCCTATGACCCCGGTCTCACTTCACGATCGGCCTATCAGCTGGAGGACTCGGCATATGCGGCGAAGACTGCCCCGCGCGGTGGCCCTGCCGGCAGCCGCGGCGTTGCTGCTGCTCACTGCGGGGCCTGCGGCCGCGCAGGAGATCCCCACGACGCCGATCCCCCAGCCGGGGAATCCGAACCAGCCCCCGGCGTCGGCGCCGATCGGGCCACAGCCGCTCGGGCACGCGGTCGGCGACGCGGGCACCGCGCTCGGCGTCCTGCGGCTCCTGCCCAACGCGGTGACCACCCAGACGATCCTGCCCGGCTTCGGGCAGACGCTGCCCAAGCAGTCGGCGTTCGAGGCCGGCATGGGCCTGTCCAGCGCGTCGGCGAACTCGGAGTCGTACCTGAGCTACGAGCGGTCGATCGCGCAGGCGTCGCCGTTCGGGATCGCGGTCGGCGGCCAGGCGCCGCAGACGCCGGGCAGCATCGTGCAGACCGCGCTGCCCGACAACCCGAAGGAGACCAGCGGCGGCATCAACGCGCCGTCCAACCCGCTGCTCAACATCGGCGTGCTGAACGGCACCGCGCACGCCCGCTGGAGCGACTCCCTCGGCCCGTGCGTCGACACGATCGCCGACGCGAGCACTTCGGTCGCGAGCCTCTCGCTGCTGAACGTGATCCCGTCGCTGCCGCAGATCCCGTTGCTCGGCAACGGCGGACTGAGCCTGCCGCAGAACACGAAGCTGGCGCAGGGCTTCGATCCGGCCAGCGGCCTGCAGAGCCTCGGCGGCCTGCTGTCGGGCGGCGGCCAGACCGCGGCCGGTGGCGCCGGCTCCCTGCTGAGCCTGCCGAACACCCTGTCGTCACGCTCGCAGGTGCGGCTCGTGGACATGCCGGGCTCGAAGAACAAGGCCGTGGAGTCGACGTCGACGCTGCAGGCCGCGGACATCGACATCCTCAAGGGCACGCCGCTGGAGCTGAGCATCAAGGTCGCCAGCCAGCCGACGCTGAAGGTGACCTCGACCGGCGACGAGAAGACGTCGAAGGTCGACTACACCGCGCCCGTGCTGACCATCACGGCCGGGGGCAAGACGCTGTACACGCTCGACGCGGCGCACCCGACCAAGGACATCCCGATCGGGCTGCCGCTGTCCGGGCTGAGCGACCAGTTCGGGGCGCTGAACAACATCCCGGTGGTCGGCGGCCTGGTGTCCACCGCGACCAAGGGCATCCAGCAGGTCGGCACCACCGCCGGCACCGTGCTGGACCTGGGCGTGCTGCGGCTGAGCATCGCGGGCCTCGAGCAGAAGGGCGCGGAGGCGACCACGCCGTTCAAGGGCTACCAGCTGGGCGCTTCGGCACGGCTGTTCGACCTGCAGGTGCTCCCGACGAAGAACCTCAAGGACCTGCTCCCGGCCGGCGCCGGGGACAACCTGCCGTCCTCGCTCGCGCAGCTCTCGCTGGGCGAGACGATCGCCCGCGCGTACGCCCCGACAGGCGGCGTGGTCTGCGGCAGCACCAGCCCCCCGCCGGCGGGCGGGGCGCAGCCGCAGGGCCCGACGAAGAACCTGGCCTACACGGGCGCGTACGACACGGTCCCGCTGTTCTGGGTCGGCACGGCGATGCTGCTGATGGGCGTGGTCATGGTGGCGGCGTTCCCGAGCCGTCGCCGGCTGCCTGGCCTGGTCACGCTCCACCCGGCGCCGGGCACCAGCCCCGAGCCGGACGAGCCGAAGCCGTTCAAGCCCTCACCGCGGCCGCGCGAGTGAGCTGAACTCCTCCGAAAGTCGAACGGCCCGTGCGAAGTTCGCGCGGGCCGTTCGGCGTTCAGCCTTGGCGGAGCGTGGTCACCATGGCCTCGACGGCGATGCGCGGCTTGACGTTCAGCCCGATCGCCTCGCGGCACTCCAGGACGGCTTCCAGCCGGCGAAGCGTCGACTCCGGCGTCCACGCCGACGCGGCGGACTCGATCTCCGACGCGTGGTCCGGGTGGTTCAGGGTCGCGCCCGAGCGCGCGGTGGTGACGAGGACGTCGCGGTAGAAGGCCGCCAGGTCGATCAGCGAGAGGTCAAGCGTGTCGCGCTGGGTCCGGGTGGAGCGGGACTTCTGGCGCTTCTCCAGCTGCTTCACGGCGGCCTCGGCAGCGCGCTTGGCCCCCGCGACGCCCTTGCCGATGCCGTCGCCGCCCATCGCGGTGCGCAGCTCGGAGCGTTCGGACTCGTCGCGGACCTTGCTCTCCTCGCCCGCGTCCGCCTCCGCGGCGCTGATCAGCTGATCGGCGCAGGTGAAGACGTCACTGGGCCGCCGCAGGCCCAGTGGAATGCGCAGCACGGTGGCGCGACGCTGGCGTGTGGCCTCGTCCGTGGCGAGCCGGCGCGCCCGGCCGACATGGCCGCCGCACACCGAAGCCGCCCACTGCGCGCGGTCCGCTTCAAGGCCGTCGCGGGTCATCAGGACCTGCGCGATCGCCTCCGGCGGCGGAGTCCGCAGCGGCACCAGCCGGCACCGGGAGCGGATCGTCACCGACACGTCGTCCGGGTGGTCCGACGGCGCGCACAGCAGGAAAACGGTCCGTTCCGGCGGCTCTTCGACCGCCTTCAGCAGCGCGTTCGACGCGCCTTCGGTGAGCCGGTCGGCGTCCTCGATGACGACGACCTGCCAGTCCCCTGTGGACGGTCGGCGGGCGGCGGCCTGTACCAGCGCGCGCATCTCCGCGACCGAGATCGAAAGGCCTTCCGGAGCGACCAGCCGGACGTCGGCGTGCGTGCCCGCCATCGTCGTGCGGCAGCCCGGGCAGGCGCCACAACCGGTGCCAGTACTGCATTCCAGCGCCGCGGCGAACGCCCGCGCCGCGACCGAACGCCCCGAGCCCGGCGGCCCGGTGAGCAGCCACGCGTGGGTCATCGCCCCCGGCGCGACGGGCTCGCCCGCCACGATCTTCGCCGCCGCCCTGGCGGCCGACGACAGCGTCTCCAACGCCGGCTCCTGGCCGACGAGTTCCGCCCAGACGCCGATCGGCGCGCTCACTTCGCCTCCACTTCGGACGCTTCCGGCGTCGGCCCGGACGCCGCCTCAGCCTCGACGGTGTCCGCCTTGGCCTCCGCTTCGGCAGGCACCGCGGTTTCGGCCACGGGAGCTTCGGGAGCTTCGGGCGGCTCGGTCGGGGCCAGCCCGGAGAGCCGGCCGACGAACACCGCGCGCACGGCCGTGCGGACGCGTTCGGCCACCTCGTCGTCGGTGCCGTCGGCGTCGACGACCACGTAACGGTCGGGGTCGGCCGCGGCCATCTCGGCGAGCAGGACCCGCACCCGCCACTGGTCGTTCAGCGAAGCCTGCGCCGGGCCCGCGTCGCGTGCGCCGGGGTCGGCGTCGAGCAGCACGGTGAGGTCCGGCCGCAGCTTGCCGGTCGCCCAGTCGGCCAGACCGTCCAGCTCATCGGTGTCGAGCCCGGCGACGGCCGAGAGGTGCGCGAGCGGCGAGTCGACGAACCGCTCCATCACGACCACCGAGCCCTTGGCCAGCGCCGGTTCGATCTCGCGTTCCACCAGATCGGCGCGGACGGCCGCGGCGAGAAGCGCCTTCGCCCGTACGCCGGAGATCGAGGAGGACGAGACGAGCGAAGCGAACTGCTGGTCGTCGGACACCGAGCCCTTGGCCAGCACCACCGGGCGCGTGCCGCGGTCGAGCCAGCGGGAAAGCCGCGCGGCCTGGCTGGTGGTGTTGATGGCCGTGGTGCCCTCGAGGGCGATGAGGAAGCCGTTGACGCGGCGTGGGCTGCGGCGCAGCGCGTTGCGCACGTCGGCGAGGATCTTCTCGGTGCGGCGGTCGTCCATCTGCCGGTAGGCGATGATGCCCAGCAGCACGGCCAGCGCGCCGCCGCCGATCATCACCGGGCGCGTGCCGTCGACGGTCACCGGGCTGCCCCAGACGTTGACCGTCCGCGGCTGCACGAGGCCGATCAGCAGCGGCGCCGCGATCGTCGAGCCGAACAGGACGATCTTGAGCATCGACTGGTAGATCGCGTTGATCCGGCCGCGGATGGCGTCCTCGACCCGGGAGCCGATGATCGTCACGCCGGTGAGGAACGCCGTGCCGGCCCAGATCCCGACCGACGCCACGGCGATCAGCGAAACCGCCAGGTGCGGCGAAAGGGCCACGACCACCAGCGACAGTCCGGCCGCGATGATCGAGATCCCGAACAGCCGGTCGTGGGCCAGCCGCCGCGCGAGCTTCGGCGCGACGGCCATGCCGGTCGCCAGTCCGAGGAAGACGGCGAGCACCAGCAGGTTGAACGCCGCGTCACCCGCGAGCAGCGAAGAGGAGTAAGGCTTGGCGGAGCCGATCACCGCCCCGCCGGCCGCGAACGCGCCGAACGCGCCGATCAACAGCCCTCTCACCAAGGGAGTGCTGCGGACGAACTTGGCGCCGTCGCGGACCATCGCGCCGAAGCCGAACTTCTCCTCGTCCGCCGGTTTGACCTTCGGCTGGGCCACCGTGTGGACGTTGCGCAGCGAGAGCTCGGGGATGCGGGTCGCGATCAGGATGCCGCTGGTCAGGTACAGCAGGCCGGTGACGACCACGACCAGCTTCGCGATGTAGAGGTCGGCGGTCTGGCCGGGGAAGAGGTGGAACGTCGAGTTCACGCTGAGGATCAGCGCGTTGGCGCCGGCCGCGGTGATCACCGCCAGGCCGTAGGTCATCACCATGCCGAGCTGGTTGGCCGTCTCGACCTGGTCCGGCCGGCGCAGCAGGTTCGGCACCGCCGCGTCCTTCGACGGGATCCACATGATCGAGCAGCAGCCGACGAAGAAGTTGCCGACGAAGATCCACCACGGCGCGCCGACGATCGCGATCGAGAGCAGGAAGCCGCAGCGCAGGAAGTCGCAGATCACCATGACCTTGCGCCGGTCGAACCGGTCGGCCAGCAGGCCGCCCAGCGGGGCGAACAGCAGGCCGGGCAGCAGGTTGGTGAGCACGACGCCGACGAACGCGAAGTTCTGCGCCGTGTAGTTGTTGAGCAGCTTGGTGCTCAGGCTGGTCAAGGCCAGCAGGTTCAGCCAGTCGGCGGCGCTGCACAGGTAGGTGACGCCCCAGAGCCGACGGAATGGCCGGATCGCCAGTACCCGGCGGACCCGGTGGATCGTGGACGCCTCGGCGCCCGCCGACCCGCCCGGATCGGCTCCGGGCATGGACCGTACGCCCTCGCTGATACGCCCACCCCACTCGTCACGGCGGCGCCGGGGGCCCCATCGGATCCCCCGACCGTGTCGTCAGGGTAGACCGGCCGCCGATGCGGGCGCGGCACCGGCCCGGGTGTGCGGCGGTGGGCCGGAGGTCAGTCGAACAGCCCGGCCACACTGCTGACCAGGCTCGACACCATGGTGATCGCGACGACGCCGAAGACGACGAGCAGCAGCACGGCGATGACGACCCCCGCCGCGTTCGTCGACGGGCGGCCGAAGCTCGGCATGCCGATGGTGGGCAGCCCGCGCTTGCGCACCTGCCGTTCGGCAAGCTCTTCCTCGATGTCGTCGTCGGCGAGGTCGGCCCGCGGCTTCGGCCGGGGCCGCGGCACCTTCTTCAGCAGCTCGGGCGCGCGGGTCGGCCACGTCCGCTGCCGTGGCAGCAGGCCGAGCGGCACGCCGTCAGGCCGGATTCCCGCGGGCTGGACGGCCTCGGCCGGACGCGGGCCCGGCTGCACGTCCTCCCGCAGCGCCTCTTCGACCATCCGCTTGACGACCTCGGGGTCGTGCTTGACCGGACGCGCGGTCGGCAGCCGCCCAGCCTCGTCCGCAGCCGTCGCCGGCGGCGCCTCGGCCGCCGTGACCAGCCCGGAAAGCGGATCGGCGAACGTCTCACCGCCGATTGGCTCGGCCAGCGTTCCGTCACGCTCCGGATCGGGGGCATTGAAGAAAGGAGCCCCACCGTTCATGCCCATGGTGACCACCTCACTACGGAATGTCCTCGCCTTCCAGTGTCAACGACAGTCGCCGTTCGCGCATCCGCCCAATGGCCGCAGAAAACCACCCGGCCGTGGCGCCCGCACGCCGACTTCCGCAGCAGTGTCCCAACCCCCGCCATTCGCGGTCGACCGCCGGACGGGACTTCAGGGGGTGAGCCCACTCACACAATGGTGACACAGGGTGACGCCACGCTGGTCCACTTCGGTCGCGCCACCGCCCAGCCAGAGCAAGGCGAGCGGATTGCGGGGTTGATAAGTCGACTCGCCGCACACGACAGGATGGCGGCATGCGTTGACCCGAATGCCCTCCGGCCAACCCCGCGATTCGAGCCGACTCCACGGCTCTGGCTGACCCTGTGACTCTGGCTGGCTCCGCGACTCTGGCTGGCTCCGCGACTCAAGATCCAGCCAGAGCCGCGACTCTGGCGCGCTCTGCGACTCTGGGCCCACCCCGAGACTCCGACTCACTGCGTGACCCTGGACTCCGGCCAGCCCACGACTCCAGCTCACTCCGCAGCTCCGGCTCCGGCTCCTGCTCCTGCTCCTGCTCCTGCTCCTGCTCCTGCTCCTGCTCCTGCTCCTGCTCCTGCTCCTGCTCCTGCTCCTGCTCCTGCTCCTGCTCC
>NZ_FOEF01000039.1 GCF_900110575.1 Amycolatopsis saalfeldensis | reverse complement strand
TGTGTTCTCAGTCACAGATAGAGCCTTTCTGGGTCGCCGTCAGCGATCCCGATCTTGGTCCATCCGTGGCTTACACGGTTGTCATGACACGGCCGCAGCGGAGCGCTGGCTGCCATGCACCGCCGCCTCGCTGCGCGACCGGGGCGAAACGGCCCGTCCCCAGGTGGTGCGGGTTGCAGACTCGGCTGCGTTCCTGTGCTGCCGAAGCGAAGCGCCGCTGCACTGCCGAACTGAAGTGGCGCCGCACTGCCGAACTGAAGCAGCGCCGCACTGCCGAACCGAAGCAGCGCCGCACTGCCGAACCGAAGCAACGCCGCACCACCTAACCGAAGCAACGCCGCCCAGCCAGACCCGGACACGTCTGACCGAATCACCCCAAGCTCCCGGCGACGGCCCGCCACCGTCCGGCACCTTCTCACCGACCCATCGCCCAACGCGACCTCCCGATGCCCCAGGAGACCGATCCTACGGCGCCGCCGGCCGTGGGCCGCTCGGTTTTCATGGGGTCAGGAGTGGTCTTCCTTCACCAGGTCGGCGCACTTTTCGCCGATTGCCATCGTCGTGATGCATGGGTTGACGGCGACCAGGAAGGGCATCGCGGAGGCGTCCGCGACGCGCAGGCCGTCCACGCCGCGTACGCGCAGGCGCTCGTCCAGGACGGCGGCGCGGTCCGAGTCCGGGCCCATCTTCACCGTGCACGCGGGGTGGTAGACGGTGTTGTGGGTCTTGCGCAGGTAGTCGGCGATCTCGTCGTCAGTGGTCACGTCTCGGCCGGGGGAGAGCTCCGTGCCCGCCCACTCGTCCATCGCCGGCTGGGCCGCGATCGAGCGGGCCAGGCGCACGCCGTGGGTCATCACGCGCATGTCGTGCTCGTCGCTGAAGTAGCGCGGGTCCACGCGGGGCTTGTCGCGGAAGTCGCGGGTGCGCAGGCGGACCGTGCCCGTCGAGCGGCTGCGCGTGACGTTCGGCGTGAGGCAGAAGCCGTTTTCCGTCGTCGGGTAGCCGTAGCGCAGGGTGTTCAGGTCGAACGGCACCGAGCCGTAGTGGAACATCAGGTCCGGCCGGTCCAGGCCGTCCTCGGTGGTGGTGAAGATGCCGATTTCCCACCACTGCGTGGATTCGGTGACCATCGGCTGCAGCGCGTCCCACTGGACCAGCCCCTCCGGGTGATCCTGCAGGTTGGCCCCGACACCCGGCGAGTCCACCAGCACGTCCACGCCCACCTCGCGCAGGTGCTCGGCGGGCCCGATGCCCGACAGCATCAGCAGCTTCGGCGAGTCGATCGCGCCGGAGCTGAGGATCACCTCGCGGCCGGCTGTGATCTTGTCGCTGTGGATCAGGTCCGGCGCCTGCAACTCCACGCCCACGCAGCGCCGTCCCGAGAACAGCAGGCGCTTGGCCCGCGCGTCGGTGCGGACCTCGAGATTGGGCCGCCGGCCCAGGATCGGGTGCAGGTACGAGACCGACGCCGAGGAGCGGGTGCCGTCCTCGCGCGCGTTGATCTGGAACCAGTTCGCGCCGTGTGTGACGGTCTGCCCCGAGTTGAACTCCGTGGTCGGGATGCCCTCCTGCGCGCACGCGGCCAGCAGCGCGACGCCCGCGGGGTCGCGCGGCGGCACGGAGCGGATCGTCACCGGCCCCGAGCGGCCGTGGTGCTCGCCCGGCCCGTCGTTGGTCTCGAGACGTTGGTACAGCGGGAAAACGTCGGCGGCCGACCAGCCGGGCAGGCCCAGCGAAGCCCACTCGTCGAGGTCCTCGGCCGGGGCCCAGAACGCGATGCACGAGTTGTGCGAGGAGCAGCCGCCGAGCACCCGGGCCCGCGCGTGGCGCAGGTAGGAGTTGCCGGACTCCTGCGGCTCCACCAGGTAGTCCCAGTCGTAACCGGATTCCAGCAGCCCCATCCACTTCGTCAGCTCGAGGATGGCCGGATCGTCCACATCGGACGGTCCGGCCTCCAGCAGGCAGACGGTGACGTCCGGGTCCTCCGAAAGCCGCGCGGCCACCACCGAGCCCGCCGTGCCACCGCCGACGACCACGTAGTCGAACTCACTCATCGGTTACCTCCTGCGAATGCGAAGACGAAGACGGAGCCGCGGCGTGGTCGGCCAGCACGCCGATCCTGTGCCGCTGCACGAACCAGTAGTAGGCGAACCCGCCGGCCGCGAACACGGCGACGAACAGCACCGAGCTCCACCGCAGATACCAGTGGTACGGCGGGGTCGCGTTGTAGATCTCGGTGCGCGGCCAGGCCAGGTTCACGGTCATCGCGAGGCCCCACAGCACCGCGAGCACGTTCACCGGCAGGCCCCAGCGGCCGAGGGAGAACCGGCCGGCCGGCGCGTCCTTGCGCGGCCACTCGCCGCGCAGCCGCTTCACCAGCATCGGGACGGTCACCAGCAGGTACGCCACGTAGATCAGGATGATCGCCAGGCTGGTCACCGCCGAGAAGATCTGCGACGAGTTGATGTTCACCAGCAGCAGCGCCACCGCGATCACGCCGATCACGATCGCGGGCAGCACCGGCGTGCCGGTCTTCTTGTTGACGTGCGCGAGCTTCGAGCCGCCGGGCAGCGCGTTGTCCCGCGCCATCGCGAACGCGATCCGGATCGCCGCGGTGTGCACGGCGAGCACGCACACGGTGATCGCGATGAAGACCACGAACAGGAAGACCCGGCCGATGGCGGGCCCGAGCGCGTCGGTGAGCACGTACTGGAGGCCGACCGTGCCCAGCTCCGGGGCGTGGATGTCGCCCACGGCCATCAGTGCGAACAGGATGATCAGCCCGCCGAGGACGAACGAAGCCACCAGCGCCCGCATGATCGCCTTCGGCGCGTTGCGGTGCGGGTCCACCGACTCCTCGCCGAGCGAGGCCGCCGTGTCGAAGCCGTACATCACGTAGGACGAGGCGATCGCGGCGATCAGGAACGCGCCGAGGTAGCCGCCCGCGTGGCCCTCGCCGGTCCCGTTGGTCTCGGTGACCACGCCGGGCCCGCGGACGAAGTGGAACGCCAGGAACACGACCAGCAGCACGGCGAAGAGCAGCTCGATGAACACGCCCGCGCTGTTGATCCGCGCCATCAGCTTCACGCCGAAGGCGTTCACCAGCGTGGTGAACACGATCAGCACGGCGGCCAGCAGCACGCCGTTGGCCGCGTCGCTGGTGCCCGAGCCGTCGCCGATGAACTGGAAGAACGAGCTGATCTGCGGCAGCGTCCGCTGGTAGGCCAGCGCCGTCGCGGAGATCGAGACGATCGACGCGAGCAGCATCATCCAGCCCGCCAGCCACGCCACGTGCGAGTTGCCGAGCTTCTTCGCCCAGTTGTAGACGGATCCGGCGACCGGGTAGTGGGCGGCCAGCTCGGCGAAGCTCAGCGCGACCATCAGCTGGCCCGCGAACACCATCGGCCACGACCACCAGTAGGCCGGGCCGCCCTCGGACAGGCCCAGGTAGGACAGCTGGAACACCCCGGTGAGCACCGAGATGTAGCTGATCCCCGCGGCGAAGGTGTGGAAGCTGCCGAGCGTCCGCTTGAGCTGGTTGGTGTAGCCGAATTCGCTGAGCTCGCTGTCACCGGTGTCGGTGCTCACGGCACTGGTCCTTTCGGTGGGTCTCGATCGGACTAGAGCTGGAGCGCTAACCGGCGAACCAGTGCTGCGGGCCCGGGCGCAGGTTCTGGTAGATGTGCTTGGCCTCGGTGTACTCGGCCAGCCCGGTCGGCCCCAGCTCGCGGCCGAACCCGGACTGCTTGTAGCCGCCCCACTCCGCCTGCGGCAGGTACGGGTGGTAGTCGTTGATCCACACCGTGCCGTGGCGCAGCCGGTTCGCCACGCGCTGGGCGCGTGCGGCGTCGCTGGTGAACACGCCGCCGGCCAGGCCGTAGTGCGTGTCGTTGGCGATCCGGACCGCGTCGTCCTCGTCGGTGAACGTCTCGACGGTCAGCACCGGCCCGAACGACTCCTCGACCACGGCGGTGCTGCCCTGCGCCACGTTGTCCAGGATGGTCGGCAGGTAGTAGAAGCCGTCCTGCAGTTCGGGCGCCGCAGGGCGCTTGCCGCCGGTGCGCAGCACGGCGCCCTCGGCGATCGCGGTGGCGACGTAGCGCTCCACCTTCTCGCGGTGCGCGGCGGAGATCAGCGGCCCGGTCTCGGCGTTCTCGTCGAACGGCCCGCCCAGCCGGATCCGCTCGGCCCGGCGCACCAGCTCGCCGACGAACTCGTCGTGCCACTCCCGCTGCACGATCAGCCGGGCGCCGGCCGAGCAGACCTGGCCCGAATGCAGGAACACGGCGGTCAGCGCGTAGTCCACGGCGGTCTCGAAGTCCGCGTCGGCGAACACCACGTTCGGGTTCTTGCCGCCCAGCTCGAGGGCGACCTTCTTCACGGTCGCCGCGGCGTTCGCGGCGATCACCTTCCCGGTGGCCAGCCCGCCGGTGAAGGACACCAGGTCGACGTCCGGGTGCTCGGACAGCGGCGCGCCCGCCTCCGGGCCCGCGCCGAGCACGAGGTTCGCCACGCCCGCGGGCAGTCCGGCCTCGCCGAGCAGGAGCATCAGCATGATCGACGTGTGCGGGGTCAGCTCGCTGGGCTTGAGCACGAACGTGTTGCCCGCGGCCAGCGCCGGCGCGACCTTCCAGATGGTCTGCAGCAGCGGGTAGTTCCATGGCGTGATCAGCCCGCACACGCCGACCGGCTCGTGCACGATCCGGCTGAACGAGTCCGCGCTGCCGGTGTCCACCACGCGCCCGGCGTCGTTGGCCGCGAGCTTGCCGAAGTACCGCAGGCAGGCGGCGATGTCGGCCATGTCGTACCGGCTCTCCACCAGGCGTTTGCCGGTGTCCAGCGATTCGGCGCGGGCGAACGCCTCGGCGTCGCGGTCGAGCAGCGCGGCCGTGCGCAGCAGCAGGTCGCCACGCTCGGCGGCGCCGGTCGAGGGCCAGGGACCGGTGTCGAAGGCGCGGCGGGCGGCGGCGATGGCCGCTTCGGTGTCCGCGCGGCCGGCCTCGTCGACCGTGTCGACCAGGGTCCCGTCCGCCGGGCACCGGATCTCGCGGCGGCCGCCCGCTTTCGCGTTCACCCATTCGCCACCGATGTACAAGTCCGCCATGAGGTCCTCTCGCGATCGTTTCCGGTGTCCGGATTATCCCGGCCACGCGGGGCGATCGCGAGTCGGCCGGGCGCGTCACCGGACCGGTTGTGACGAGGCTCCCGCCCCGGTCCGACCGAGTGACCCTGGTCACAAACGAGGCGGAAGAGAACCTCGCGGCGCTGCCCGCCGACTTCCCGGACGACAGCCGCGGCAGGCCGGGTTTTCCCGGGATCCGTTGGCGCGCAATCCCTTTCACCCTCGCCGAGCTGTCGGCGACAGGGTTCATCCGAGGAGCGTGGAATGTCCATTCGCAAGGTGACCACGGTGGTGAGCGTGACGGTGGCGGCATTGGGGCTCGCCGCGCCGGCCGAGGCGGCGGCACCGCCGCCGACCTGGGCGCCGTGCACGCAGCTGGCCGCTTCGTGGCCCAAGGACGCCGGCACGAGCGCCGAATGCACCACGGTGACCGTGCCGGTCGACTACAGCCGGCCGGACGGGCGGACCACGGAGCTCGCGGTGGACCGGATCCCCGCGTCCGACCAGGCGCACCGCCGGGGCGTGCTGGTGCTGAACCCGGGCGGGCCGGGCGGCCCGGGATGATGATGCCGGAGCTGATCCGGACCAGCCGGCTCGGCGAGCTGGCCAAGTACTACGACCTGGTCGGCTTCGACCCGCGCGGCACCGGCTACAGCGGGCAGATCGACTGCCAGGCGCTGGGCGGCTCGCCGGAGCCCCGGCCGGGGGAGTCCGAAAAGGACCAGTGGCTCGACCAGGTCCGCTGGCGGGGCGCCCGGTACACCGGCTGCGCGGAGAAGGACCCGGAGTTCGCCGCCGGCCTCGGCGCGGTCACGATCGCCCGTGACGTCGACCGGATCCGCGAGGCGCTGGGCGAGCGGAAGATCAGCTACTTCGGCGTCTCCTGGGGCACCGCGCTGGGCGCGGCCTACCGCAGCCTGTTCGACGAGCACGTGGACAAGATGGCCATCGACTCGGTGCTGCCCCCGGACCTGGACCTCGACCGGTTCGACCGGGTGGAAACCCGGGCGCACGACGAGAACCTGCACCGGTTCGCCGGCTGGATGGCCGAGCGCGACGCCGTGCTCCACTTGGGCAGGACGGCCGACGAGGTGGTGGCCACCGAGCTGGCGATGTTCACCGAGCTGAAGGCCCGCCCGCGGCAGATCGTCCAGAACGGGGTGCCGGTCACGCTGAACGACACCTGGGTGTTCAACCAGGTGGGGTCGACCTCGCCCGGCTGGGGGACCGCCGCCTCGGCGCTGGCCGCCGTGCACGCGGGGAAGGACCCGGCGCCGTCGGCGCGGGCCGGGGAACCGGCCGCGACGGGCTTCGGCTGGGACGAGAAGCGCCCGTACGCGCTGAACCGGTACGTCCAGCACGCGGTCAACTGCGCCGACACCACCAGCAGCCGCGATCTGGACCAGGTGTGGGACGACTACACCGTGACGGAGGCGCGCTACCCGCTGTCGGCCGGCGGTCAACCGGGCTACTCCGGCAGCTGTTTCGACTGGCCGTACACCGGCAAGCCCGTCGGCTACCGGCCCGGTCACAGCCCCCTGCAGCTCATCGCGCACCGCTACGAATCGGTGACGCCGTACCAGGGCGCCCTGGAAATGCAGCAGCGCATCGGCGGTTCGGTCCTGACCGTGGGCGACGACGTGCACGGATCGCTGGCGAACCTTCCGTGTGCGAGCAAGCTGGTCACGTTCTTCGCGACCGGGGTGCCGATCGTCGACAGCTGCGAAGGCGCGCCGAGCCCGGAGCCGCAGCCCGTTCCGTGACGGGAACGGGTCATCGCGGCCACACGGAGTGATCGGGGGTCGATCGGGTGGCCCGGTTTCGCACACGACAGTGGAGTTGCGTGCGGGCCGGGCCTGTGATCCACGACGCGGGCGGCCGAGGCGAGGTGGCGCCCGTCCGTAGACTGGCTCGAACGCGGCGGAGCGAAGGGAACCAGGCGAGGTGGAGCTGTGACGATGCTGGAGTCGGTGCACGGACCGGCCGACCTGAAGCGGCTGAGCGTCGAGGACCTCGACGAGCTGGCCGCCGAAATCAGGGATTTCCTGGTGGACAAGGTGCGGCGCTCCGGCGGCCACCTTGGCCCGAACCTCGGTGTCGTGGAGCTCACGCTCGCGCTGCACCGCGTGTTCGACTCGCCGCGCGACGCGATCGTGTGGGACGTCGGGCACCAGGCCTACGTGCACAAGATCGTGACCGGGCGGCACGGCGAGTTCGACCGGCTGCGCCAGCTCGGCGGCCCGACCGGCTACCCGTCGCGGGCCGAGAGCGAGCACGACCTGGTGGAGAACAGCCACGCGTCCACCGCGCTGTCCTATGTGGACGGATTGGCGAAGGCGTTCGAGCTGTCCGGCGGACCGCGGCGGCACGCGGTCGCGGTGGTCGGCGACGGCGCGCTGACCGGCGGCATGTGCTGGGAGGCGCTCAACAACATCGCGGCGAACCGGGACCGCCCGGTGGTGATCGTGATCAACGACAACGGCCGGTCCTACTCGCCGACCATCGGCGGGGTCGCCGACCACCTGGCCGCGCTGCGGCTGCAGCCGGGTTACGAGCGGCTGCTCGACGGCGGCCGCGAGATCCTGCGCCACACCCCGGTGGTGGGCAAGCCGATCTACGCCGCGCTGCACGCCGCGAAGGCCGGCCTCAAGGACGCGCTGGCCCCGCAGGCGATGTTCTCCGACCTCGGCCTGAAGTACTTCGGCCCGGTGGACGGGCACGACCTGGTGGCGCTGGAGAAGGCGTTCCAGGGCGCCCGCGCGTTCGGCGGCGCGGTGATCGTGCACGTGGTCACCGAGAAGGGCCACGGCTACGCGCCCGCGGTGAACCACCAGGCCGACCAGATGCACCAGACCGACCCGATCGACCCGGAGACCGGGCTGCCGCCGGTGAAGGGCCCGAGCTGGACGGGGGTGTTCGGCGACGAGCTGGCGAAGATCGGCGCCGAGCGGGAGGACGTCGTCGCGATCACCGCGGCGATGCTGCGTTCGACGGGGCTGGAGAAGTTCGCCGAGCGGTTCCCCGACCGCTGGTTCGACGTCGGCATCGCCGAGCAGCACGCCGTCACCTCGGCGGCCGGGCTCGCGATGGGCGGTTACCACCCGGTGGTGGCGGTCTACTCGACCTTCCTCAACCGCGCGTTCGACCAGGTGCTGATGGACGTCGCGCTGCACCGCCAGCCGGTGACGCTGGTGCTGGACCGGGCGGGCATCACCGGGCCGGACGGGCCGAGCCACCACGGCATGTGGGACCTCTCGCTGCTGGGCATGGTGCCCGGCATGCGCGTGGCCGCCCCGCGTGACCCGGGGACCCTGCGCGAGGAGCTGCGCGAGGCGGTGTCCATTCAGGACGGTCCGAGCGCGCTGCGGTTCTCGAAGGGCTCGGTGGGCCCGGACGTGCCCGCCCTCGAGCGGATCGGCACGGTCGACGTGCTGCGCCGCCCGAGCGAGGTGTGCACGCCGGACGTGCTGCTGGTCGCGGTGGGCTCGTTCGCGAAGCTGGGCCTCGAAGCCGCCGATCGCCTGGCGGCCCAGGGCATCGGCGTGACCGTGGCCGACCCGCGCTGGGTGGTGCCGGTGCCGGCCGAGCTGGTCGCGCTCGCCGAGCAGCACAAGCTCGTGGTGACGGTGGAGGACAGCGGCCGCCACGGCGGTTTCGGCTCCGCGCTGGCGACCGTCCTGCGCGACGCCGAGTGCGACGTCCCGCTGCGTGATCTGGCTGTGCCACAGGACTTCCACGAGCACGGCACCCGCAACGAGGTCCTCGACCGCGTCGGCCTGACCGCCCAGGACGTGGCCCGGCGCATCACCGAATGGGCCTCCGGACGGCTGGGCTCGGCGGCCCGGGCCGAGGACGTGCCGGCGGAACACCCGCGAAGCTGAAGCAGGCACCAGGCGGCGCGTTCCCGGGACCGGGAACGCGCCGTTTTGTAGTGGTGCGTCAGGCTTCCGCGGCCACCACGGCGGTGCCGGCCGGAGCCGGGCCGAAGACCTCCCGCGGCTCCGGGAACAGCTTGACCAGCACCGGGTACGCCACCGCGGCCACGCCCAGCGTCACGACCAGGCTGATGTCCACGCCGCCCGCGATGTCGTGCAACGGCCCGGTGATCATGGGCGTGTTCGCGCACAGCAGGCCCAGCGCCGTGGCCGGCAGCCAGGCCGCCATCGCGCGCCAGTTGACGCCGCGGTGGAACCAGTAGCGGCCACCGGTGCGGCCCTCGTTGAACACCTGCAGGTCGGCCGGGTCGTAATAACCGCGGCGCTGGACGTAGCCGATCATCATGATCACCATCCACGGCGAGGTGCACAGCACGATCAGCGTGGCGAACGCGTTGATGCTGGACACCATGTCGAACACGAAGTTGCCGACGAAGATGAACAGCACGCTCAACGTCCCGATCAGCAGCGTCGCCTGCACCCGGGACAGGCGCGGGAAGATCGAGCTGAAGTCCAAACCCGTGCCGTACAACGAGGTCGTGCCCGTGGACAGCCCGCCGACCAGCGCGACGACGATCAGCGGGATCGCGTACCAGAGCGGGGAGACCGCGGTCAGCCCGGTGACGTAGTCGGCCGGGTCGGCGACCAGCGTCGCCGTCGCGATGCCGAAGCCGAACGGCAGCAACGTCGCCAGCTGCGCGAGGAACGGCGCGGCCAGCAGGGAGCGGCGGCGGTAGCGGTCCGGGATGTAGCGCGACCAGTCACCGAGGAACGCGCCGAACGAGATCGGGTTGGCCATCACCGTCAGCACGGCCAGGATCCAGGTGGGCCAGAACGTGCCCAGCGCGTACGCCCCGGTGCCGGCGAAACCCGGGTCGAACGAACCGCCGTAGGCGAGGACCCCGAGCAGCATGATCGCCGTGCCGAGCACCACGGCGACGCGGTTGACCAGCAGCATGAACCGGTAGCCGTAGATGCAGACCACCAGCGTGGCGACGGCGATCAGCCCGTACGCCACCGCACGCAGCGCCGCCCCGCCGTCGAACCCGAGAAGTCGTTGCGCCGCACCGGCGACGGCGTCGCCGCTGACCCACACGGAGATCGCGAAGAAGGTGATCGCGGTCAGCAGCGAGAGGAACGAGCCGACGCACCGGCCGACCACGCCGAAGTGCGCGCCGGACGACACCGCGTTGTTGGTCCTGGTCAACGGGCCGAACAACGCCATCGGCGCCAGCACCAGGCCGCCGAGCACCACCCCTGTCGCGGTCGCCGCGAGCGCGGCCCAGAAACTCAGGCCGTACGCGATCGGCAGCGTGCCGAGGATGATCGTGGCGAAGGTGTTCGCGCCGCCGAACGCCAGCCGGAACAGGTCGCGCGGGCGCGAGGTCTGCTCCGCCGGCGGGATCGGCGCGATGCCGTGCTGCTCGACTTCGGTGATCTTCTCGCTCATCGGCTCCTCACTCGAAGCGGGTCATCACATGCTTGACGCGGGTGTACTCGGCGAAGGCGTAGGCCGAGAGATCCTTGCCGTGGCCGGAATGGCCGAAGCCGCCGTGCGGCATCTCCGCCACCAGCGGGCCGTGGGTGTTCACCCAGACGCAGCCGAAGTCCAGGTCGCGCGAAAGCCGGGCGGCGCGGCCGAGGTCGTGCGTCCAGACCGAGGAGGCCAGCCCGTACGGCACGCCGTTCGCCAGCTCCACCGCGTGCTCCTCGTCGGCGAACGGCTGCACGGTGACCACCGGCGCGAAGACCTCCTCCTGCACGATCTCGTCGTCCTGGCGCAGCCCGGAGACCACCGTCGGCGCGAAGTGGAAGCCGGGCCCGGGCGCGGTGCCGCCGGTCTCGACCCGCGCGTGGGCGGGCAGCCGGTCGATCAGGCCGAGCACCCGGTCGAGCTGCGCGCGGCTGTTCAGCGGGCCGTAGCCCACCCCGGGGCGGACCGCGGCGGCCGCCTTGACCAGCTCGGTGACGAACTCGTCGTGCACGCTCTCGTGCACCAGCACCCGGCTGCCCGCGGTGCAGTCCTGGCCGGCGTTGTACGACGCGGCGCCGAAGACGTCCGCCGCCGTTTCGGCCAGGTCGACGTCGCCGAAGACCAGCAGGGGAGCGTTGCCGCCGAGTTCCAGGTGCGTCCGCTTGAGGTCGGCCGCCGCGACGGTCGCCACGTCGATCCCGGCGCGCGTCGAGCCGGTGATGGAGACCAGCTCGGTGCTCGGGTGCGCGACGAGCGCGCGGCCGGTTTCCCGGTCGCCGCACAGCACGTTGAACACGCCCGCGGGCAGGAATTCCGCGGCCACCCGGGCGAGCAGCACGGCCGTGGACGGGGTCGTCTCGGCGGGCTTGAGCACCACGGTGTTCCCGGCGGCCAGCGCCGGCGCGATCTTCCAGACGCCCATCATCAGCGGGTAGTTCCACGGCGCGATCTGCGCGCACACGCCGACCGGCTCGCGGCGGATCACCGAGGTGTGGCCGGGCGCGTACTCGCCCGCGGCCGTCCCCTCCAGCTGCCGGGCGGCGCCGGCGAAGAACCGCAGCGCGCTCACGCTTTCCGGGATCTCCTCGTCCAGCACGACGGCGCGGATCTTGCCGGTCTCGCGGACTTCCGCATCGGCGAACTCCTCGGCGCGGGCCTCCACCGCGTCGGCGATCTTCAGCAGCGCGTGCTGGCGCTGCGCCGGGGTGCTGCGGCGCCAGGTCTCGAACGCGCGGGCCGCGGCCGTCATCGCCGCGTCCACTTCGGACGGTCCGGAGCAGACGCTGGTGCCGAAGACCGTGCCGGTGGCCGGATCGGTCAGCTCGAGGGATCCGCCGGCCGCCGCGGAAGCACCGTCGACGAAGTTGAGGACGTGGGTCACCGCTGCTCCAGGTGGGTCGGGGCGAACATCTTCAGCACGGCCGGAAGCACGACCACGGACGGGCCCGGGGTCTGCAGTGCCGAAGCCAGGTCCGCGCCCACGGTGTCCAATGAGGACAACCGCGCGGGCACGCCGAAGGACTCCGCCAGCGCGACGAAGTCCGGCCGGGGCAGCTCGGTCGCGGTGGTCCGGCCGAACGTGTCGGTCAGGTACTCGCGCAGGATGCCGTAACCGCCGTCGTCGACCACGAGCCAGGTGACGTCGAGGCCGTGCTGCACGGCGGTGGCCAGCTCCGCGAGCCCGTACATCGCGCCGCCGTCGCCGGAGACGCCCAGCGCGGGGATCCCGGCGGCCGCGGCGCCGAGCGCACCCGGCAGGCCGTAACCCAGGCCGCCGGCGCCCTGCGCGGTGTGGATCGGCGCGCCGTCCGGGTTCCACACCGACCACGCCCAGTACGCGGCGATCGTCATGTCCCAGAACGTCTGCGTGCCCGGCGGCAGCGCCGCGCGGATGTCGTCGACCAGCTTGCGCTCGGCCGTCAGCGGCTGGCTGTCCAAACGCGACTCGACCTTGGCCAGCAGCTCCTGGACCGCGGCCTCGGCCCGGCCGTCGGAACGCCGTATCGGCACCTGCTCCAGCAGCGCCCCGACGGTGAGCCGGACGTCGGCGTGCAGGCCGAGCGCGGGGTAGTTCGACTCCAGCTTGCCCAGGTCGGCCTCGACCTGCACCAGCCGCCCGCGCGGGGCGAACCCGCGGTAGTTGCTGGACAGCTCGCCGAGGCCGGAGCCCAGCACCAGCAGCACGTCGGCGGCGGCGAGGAACTCCGTGGTGTGCCAGTCCTCCAGCCACGATCGCGCGGACAGCTCGTGGTCCCAGGGGAAAACGCCCTTGCCGCCGAACGTCGACACCACCGGCGCGCGCAACGCTTCCGCCAGCGCCTTCAGCTCGGCCTGCGCGCCGGAGCGCAGCGCGCCACCACCGGCGAGGATCACCGGGTTCTTCGCCTCGGCCAGCAGTTTCGCCGCCTCGTCCACCAGCTCGGGCAACGGCTCCAGCGGCACCGGCGCGGCGGTCACGGACGTCAGCGCCGGCAGCGAAACCGGCTGCAGCAACACGTCCTGCGGGATCTCGACCCACACCGGCCCGTACGGCGCGGTCGCCGCCGACACCCAGGCCTCGCGCAGCGCCGTCGGGATCTGGCTGACCGCGCGGACCACGTGCACGGACTTCACCACGTCGCGGAAGCTCGCCTGCTGATCGGGCAGCTCGTGCAGGTAGCCGTGCCGCCCGCCGCCGAGCCCGGCGACCGGGATCTGGCTGGAGATCCCCAGCACCGGCACGGAAGCCGCGCGGGATTCCTGCAGCGAAGCCAAAGTGAGCAGCGCGCCGGGGCCGGTGGAGACGACCATCGGCGTCACCGGCACCGGGCCGTCGGGGTCGGCCGCGAGCCGCGCGCGGGCGTGCCCGTCCGCGGCGAAGGCCAGGTTGTTCTCCACTCGCGAGCTGACCACCCGCACGTCGTCCGCCCGCCGCAGCGCCTCGAACAGGCCCAGCGCGTGCTGCCCGGGCAGGCCGAACACCGTGTCCGCGCCGAGCGCGCGCAGCGTCTCGACGACGACGTCACCACCGATGCGGGTCATTCGCCCTTCCTCAACGCCAGCAGGCTGACCAGGTCGTAGGCCACGTGCGAGGCCGCGACGGCGGTGATGTCGGCGTGGTCGTAGGCCGGGGCCAGCTCGACCACGTCGGCGCCGATCAGGTTCAGCTCGCGCAGCCCGCGCAGGATCTCCAGCAGCTCACGGCTGGTCAGGCCGCCCGCCTCGGGCGTGCCGGTGCCGGGCGCGTGCGCGGGGTCGAGCACGTCGATGTCCACCGAGACGTACAGCGGCCGGTCGCCGATCCGCTGGCGCAGGGCGTCGACCGTCTCGTCGACGCCGCGGCGCATCACGTCGCCGGAGGTGACGATGCCGAAGCCGAGCCGGCGGTCCTCTTCGAGGTCTCGCTTGCCGTACAGCGGCCCGCGCGTGCCGACGTGCGACAGCGCGCTCGTGTCGAGGATGCCCTCTTCGGCGGCGCGGCGGAACGGCGTCCCGTGGGTGTAGGGCTCGCCGAAGTAGGTGTCCCAGGTGTCGAGGTGCGCGTCGAAGTGAAGCAGCGCAACGGGTCCGTGCTTCTTCGCGGCCGCGCGCAGCAGCGGCAGGGCGATCGTGTGGTCGCCGCCGACGGTCACCAGCCGGGTGCCGTCCGCCGTCAGCGACTCGGCTTCCTGCTGCAGCGTCTCGATGGCCTCACCGACGTGGAACGGGTTCACCGCGATGTCGCCCGCGTCCACCACCTGCTTCTCGGCGAAGGGGGAGACGTCGAGCGCCGGGTGGTACGGCCGGAGCAGCCGGCTCGCCTCGCGCACGGCCGCCGGGCCGAAGCGGGCGCCCGGCCGGTAGGAAACCCCGGAGTCGAACGGCACGCCGACCACGGCGACGTCCGCGTGCTCCACCTCGTCGATCCGCGGCAGCCGCGCGAAGGTGGCGAACCCGGCGAAGCGGGGGACCCGCGACGAGTCGAGCGGTCCGATCGGGGGCTGGTCAGTCACTGCGGGGTACTCCTGATTCTGGTGATTCCTGGTGCTGTCGTGGGGTTTCAGGCTTCGACGGCCGCGGCCGCCTTCTCCTCTTCGGCGACCGCGGAACCGTTCAGGCGCCGCGTCCAGACCGACAGGATGCTTTCGGGGGTGCGCGGCGTCGCGAGGCTCACGCCGACGTACACGACCAGGCTCGCGCCGAGGCCCCAGTAGATCGGGCTGTTGGCGGCGACCCCGTCGATGATCATGAACGCCACGACGGAAACGGTCCCGGCGACCATCGACGCGTACGCGCCCTGTCGGGTGCCGCGCGGCCAGAACAGTGCGCCGAGGATCGCCACCAGCAGGCCGCCGACGAGGATGTCGTAGGCGATGGTGAGGGCGTTCACCACGTCGTCCACTATCATCGCGATGCCGATCGCGAGGATGCCGAGCACCAGCGTGGTGATCCGGTTGCGCAGCACGTCGCCCGCCTTCAGCCCGACCTTGCGCAGCAGGTCGGACGTCGTGGTGGTGGCGCAGGCGATCAGCGCGCCGCTGGAGGTGGACATCAGCGCGGACAGCGCGGCGGCCAGCACCAGCCCGCGGACGCCGGTGGGCAGCAGCCGCTCGGCGATGGTGGCGAAGGCGTCCTGCGCGCTCCCGATTTCCGGGTACAGCACCTTCGCCGCGGTGCCGATGAGCGCGCCGGCGACGCCGTAGACCAGGCAGTAGACGCCCGAGATGATGCCGCCGCCGGTGGCCACCTTCGGCGTGCGCGCGGTGAACACGCGCTGCCAGATGTCCTGGCCGATGAGCAGGCCGAAGGTGTAGATGAGGAAGTAGGTGAAGATCGTCTGCCCGCCGATGGCGCCGAACTCGAAGTAGGTCGCGTCGAGCTTGGCCGCCATGCCGTCGAAGCCGCCCGCGGACGTGATCGCGATCGGCAGCAGCACGAACAGGATGCCGATGGTCTTGATCACGAACTGCGCGATGTCGGTGAGCGTGATCGACCACATGCCGCCCAGCACCGAGTAGAGCACCACGATCGAACCGCCGATGGCGATGCCCGCCCAGCTCGGGATCGAGAACAGCACCTTGAAGATCGAGGCGAACGCCAGCGTCGAGGTGACCGTGAGCATCAGCGTGTAGCCCCACATCACCACGCCGGAAACGGCGCTGGTGCGGCCGCCGTAGCGCAGGTCGAGCATCTCGCCGACGGTGTACACGCGCAGCTTCACCAGCCGTCGCGCGAACACCGCGTGCAGCACCAGGATGCCGGCGCCGATGGCGATCACCAGCCACGCGCCGGAGATGCCGTAGGTGTAGCCGAGCTTCACGCCGCCGACGGTGGACGCGCCGCCGAGCACCACGGCCGACATCGTGCCGGAGTACATGAACCAGCCCAGCCGCCGTCCGGCCACCAGGTAGTCGGACTTGGTCTTCGCCAGCTTCAGGCCGATCCAGCCGACGCCGATCATGCCCGCGATGTACAGCGCGATCACCGCGTAGTCGCCGCCCACGGTGTCCTCCTCGTCCTCGGCCGGTGTTCCGGTCACCGTAGGTTCGCCCGCCACCCCTCCGGCATGGGATGATCTGTCCAGGAATCCTCGAAGGTCAGGATGAAATGACCCAAAACCTCGATCTGTCGACCGCTGAGGTGAATGTCCCGTTACGGGCCGTCGTCGGCAACCCGGAGCTGGGACTCGACGTCGTCCCCGAGACGCTGCGGCCGGGCGCGCTCGACGCGCCGGTGCGGTGGGCGCACGTCAGCGAGCTGGACGACCCCGCGCCGTACCTGCTCGGCGCCGAGCTGGTGCTCACCGCGGGGGTGAACCTGCCGCCGCAGGCCGACCGGTACGTCCGGCGGCTGCGCGACGCGGGCGTGACGGCGCTCGGTTTCGGCCTCACACCAACGATGTACGAGACTCTGCCGGAGCCGTTGCGCGCGGCGTGCGCGCGGTACGGGCTGCCGCTGCTGGTGGTGCCGCCGCGGACGCCGTTCCTCGCGATCAGCCGCGCGGTGGCCGTCGCGCTCGCCGAAGCGGGCCAGCGCGAGCGACGGCGGGTGGCGGTCGCGCGTGAGGCGCTGACGCGCGCGGCGAGCGGCGGCCTGGGCGAGCTGGTGACGGCGCTGGGCGAACGGCTGCAGGGCTGGGCGGCGCTGGTCGCCGCGGCCGACGTGCTGGTCGCCGGGCACAACGCGCCCCAGCCGTTGCCGCCGGAGGTCCGCGAGCTGCTCGAGACCGTGCGCGCGGGCAGCGGCATCCGCAGCGCGACCACGGAGCTGCCGGACGGCACGTACGTCGTCGCGCAGCCGGTGTACCCGCAGGCCACTGCCGCGAACCTGTTCGTGCTGGGCCGGCGGCGGCGGTTCGACGGCGGCGACCGCGCGATCCTCGCCGTCGGCGCGGCGCTGCTCGGGCTGGTCGGCCGGGCCGGCTCGGACACCGCGGAGCTGGGCGCGGCGGCCACCGGCCTGCTGCTCGGCCAGGACGGCGCGGAGGCGCTGGCGAAGCTGGTGGGCGGCGGGCAATGCCGGCTCATCACGGGCGTGGCCTACCGGCGTGGCCCGGACGAGCCGGCCCGGCGGCACGACTGGCTGCGCGCGCGGCTCGACACCCCGCTGGTGCAGGTGCGGCCGGGGCCGCGGTTCCTCGCGATCGCGGGCACCGAGCCCGCGGACCTCGACGGGCTGCGCGAGCACGGCTGGCTCGCCGTCGCCGGGTCGCCCGTCACCGACGCCTCGCTGCTGCCCGGCGCCGTCGCGGAGGCCGAGCTGCTGCTCGCCCGGGCGCGGGCGCTGGAACGCCCGGTGGTGGCGGACACGCCGGACTTCGACGCGCTCGTCGCCCCGGACGCCGCCGGCGCGTTCGCCGCGCGAATGCTGGCCCCGCTGCGCGAACTGGACCGCGCGCACGATCGTCAGCTGGTCCCGACCCTGCGTGCCTGGCTCGCCCACCACGGCGGCTGGGACCGCACCGCGGCCGAGCTCGGCGTGCACCGCAACAGCGTCCGGCACCGGATCGGGCAGGCCGAGCGGGTGCTGGGCGCCGACCTCGCCGACCCCGAAACCCGGATGCGGCTGTGGTTCGCGCTGCGCTGGAGCTGAGTGTCCATTCAGGTCTCTCAGGCGCTCTCAGGAAACTGTGGGATTGTGGTGTCGTGCGTATTCTGGTAGTCGAAGACGAAGAGCCCTTGGCCGATGCGATCGCCCGCGGGCTGCGCCGTGAGGGCATGGCGGTGGACGTCGCGCTGACCGGCGACGACGGGCACGAGAAGTCGTCCGTCACGCGGTACGACGTGATCCTGCTCGACCGCGACCTGCCCGGGATGTCCGGTGACGAGCTGTGCCGCGAGATCGTCGCGTCCGGCGAGCTGACGCGGGTGCTCATGCTCACCGCGAGCAGCTCCGTCTCCGACCGGGTGGACGGGCTGTCCCTCGGCGCCGACGATTACCTCGCGAAGCCGTTCGCGTTCCCCGAGCTGGTGGCGCGGGTGCGCGCGCTCGGCCGCCGCGCGACCCCGGCGGCACCGCCGCTGCTGACCGCGGCCGACGTCGAGCTCGACCCGGCCAAGCGCACCGTGCGCCGCGCCGCCGGGCCGGTCGAGCTGACCCGCAAGGAGTTCGGCGTGCTCGAGGTGCTGCTGTCCGCGGCCGGCTCGGTGGTCAGCAGCGAGGAGCTGCTGGAGCGGGTGTGGGACGAGAACGCCGACCCGTTCACCACGACCGTGCGGGTCACCGTGATGACCCTGCGGAAGAAGCTGGGCGAGCCGGGCATCATCGAGACCGTGGTCGGCTCGGGGTACCGCGTGCCGGATCCGGCGGCCGGCGCCGAGTGAACCTGCCCGGCACGCGCAGCCTGCGGGCCCGGGTCACGATCCTGGCGACCGTGCTGGTGGCCGCGGCGGGCCTGCTGCTGCTGTGGCTCGCGTGGTCGCTGGTGGGCGACGCGGTGGACGCCGTGCCGCACATGCCGCCCGGCACGATCGTGCGCGTGGACGGCGTCGACGTCGACGCCTCCACCCTCGCCCAGCACCTGCGCGCCCACGCGGTGAACCGGGTGCTGCTGTTCGGCTCGCTGGCGTTCTGCTTCGTGGTGGCCGCGGCCGCGATCCTGGCCTGGACGTTCACCTCCCGCGTGCTGGCGCCGCTGCGCGAGATCACCGGCACCGCGCGGCGGCTGTCGGTGGAGTCGATGGGGGAGCGGATCGGCGACATCCGCTCGCGCGACGAGCTGGCCGAGCTGGCCGGCACCTTCGACGACATGCTCGACCGGCTGCAGGCGGCGTTCGACGCGCAGCGCCACTTCGTCGCGAACGCCAGCCACGAGCTGCGCACCCCGCTTTCGGTGATCCGCACCGAATTGGACGTGACGCTGTCCGACGAGCAGGCCGACGAGGCCGAGCTGCGCCGCATGGGCGGGGTGGTCCGCGACGCGACCGAGCGCGCCGGGCAGCTGGTGAACTCGTTGCTGCTGCTGGCCCGCACCGACGGCGCGGGCCTCGCGGTGCGTGAGCGGGTGGACCTCGCCGTGCTCGTCGAGCGGGCCTGGGCCGCGGTGCGCTCGGAGGCCGCGGCGCGCAGCCTGCGCGCGGACTTCAGCATCGCCGGCGCCCCGGCGTACGGCGATCCCGCCCTGCTGGAGCGGATCGCGGGCAACCTGGTGGAGAACGCCGTGCGTCACAACGTCGACGGCGGCTGGCTCGAGATCGTGACCCAGCCGGGCCCGCAGTGGTCGCTGCTGCGCGTGCGCTCCTCGGGCGGCCTGCTGGACCCGGGCGCGGTGCCAGAGCTGTTCGAACCGTTCCGCCGCGCCGGCGTCGCCCGCACCGCCCGCACGGGCGCCGGCCTCGGCCTCTCCATCGTCCGCGCGGCAGTCCAGGCCCACGGCGGCACGGTCGTCGCCGAACCGGTGGTGGGCGGCGGTCTGACGGTGGTGGTCCAGTTGCCGGTGGGGCCGGGTGCAGCACAGCTGTAGCGCGCGATCAAAAGGCACTACCGGTGGCTGCCCCGGCCATCCGCCGCAGCTCAACCCTCCACTGTGGACCAACCGTCGGCATCGGCAGGCCAGACCGGGTGACGACACCCGGCCGTTGTGTGCTGACGGCGAAGGCCTCCCCACCCGTGCGAAGCGGGCGAGGAGGCCTTCACCGGACCGGTAGAGCGATCAGGCCGTCGGCACCGACGCGACGCCAGGCGCGAGGAACGGCTTGCCGTTCACCCGCTCCGAGATCCCCGAGCGGTCCAGGTACGGCGTGATGCCGCCGTTCCAGAACGGCCAGCCCGCGCCCAGGATCAGGCACAGGTCGATGTCCTGCGCCTCCGCCACCACGCCCTCGTCGAGCATGATGCGGATCTCCTCGGCGATCGCCGCCAGCGCGCGCTCGCGCACCTGCTCCGCGGTGGACGGCGAGTCGCCGCGCGTCCACAGCTGCGCGACGTCGGTGTCGATCGACTGGTTCCCGGCGGAGTCCCAGGTCCAGACGCCCTTCTTGCCCGCCTGCACGAACTTGGCCAGGTTCTCGCTCACGGTGAAGCGGTCCGGGAACGAGCCGTGCAGCGTCTCGCCCACGTGCAGGGCGATCGCCGGGCCGACGAGCTGCATCAGCGTCAGCGGCGTCATCGGCAGGCCGAGCGGCTCCAGCGCGGAGTCGGCGACCTCGAACGGCGTGCCCTCGTCGACGGCCACCAGCACCTCGCCGAGGAAGCGCAGCAGCAGCCGGTTGACCACGAACGCGGTCGCGTCCTTGACCAGCACGCTGGACTTCTTCAGCTGCTTGCCGACCGAGAACGCGGTCGCCAGCGCCGCGTCGTCGGTCTTCTCGCCGCGCACGATCTCCAGCAGCGGCAGCACGGCCACCGGGTTGAAGAAGTGGAAGCCGACGACCCGCTCCGGGTGCTGCAGCTTCGACGCCATCGCGCTGATCGACAGCGACGAGGTGTTCGTCGCCAGGATCGCCTCGGGCGAGACGTGCTGCTCCAGCTCGGCGAACACCTGCTGCTTCACGCCCAGCTCTTCGAACACCGCCTCGATCACGAAGTCCGCGTCGGCGAACGCGGCCTTGTCGAGCGAGCCGCTGACCAGCGCCTTGAGCCGGTTCGCGCCGTCCGGCGAGAGACGCTTGCGCGCCAGCAGCTTGTCGATCTCCTCGTGGACGTAGCCCACGCCCTTGTCCACCCGCGCCTGGTCGACGTCGGTGAGCACCACCGGCACCTTGAGACGGCGCACGAACAGCAGCGCGAGCTGGCTGGCCATCAGGCCGGCGCCGACGATGCCGACCTTGTTCACCTTGCGCGCCAACGACTTGTCCGGCGCGCCGGCCGGCCGCTTCGCGCGCTTGTTGACCAGGTTGAACGAGTACAGCCCGGCGCGCAGCTCGTCGGACATGAGCAGCTCGGCGAGCCCGTCGGTCTCCGCCGCGTACCCGCGGTCGAGATCGTTGGCCCGGGCCAGCTCCAGCAGTTCGACGGCCTTGGTGGCGCCCGGCGACGCACCGTGCGTGCGACCATCCACGATGGACTTCGCCCGCGCGATCGCGTTGTCCCACTCCGCGCCGCGGTCGATCTCGCGCCGGGTGGGGGTGACCTCGCCGTTGACGACCTTCGCCAGCCACAGCAGCGACTGCTCGAGGTAGTCGGCCGAGCCGAACACCGCGTCGGCGATCCCGAGCTCGGCCGCCTTCCTCACGTTGAGCATCTTGTTCTGCGCCAACGCGTTCTCGATGATCACGGTGACGGCGGCGTCCGGCCCGATCAGGTTCGGCAGCAGCTGCGTGCCGCCCCAGCCCGGGAACAGGCCGAGGAAGACCTCCGGGAACGCGATCGCGGCGGTGTTCTCCGACAGCGTCCGGTAGTGACACGACAGCGCGAGCTCGAGCCCGCCGCCCATCACCGCGCCGTTGACGAAGCCGAACGTCGGGATTTCCGACTCGGTCAGGCGGCGGAACACGTCGTGGCCGGTCTGCGCGATCTCACGCGCGAGCTTCGGGTCAGCCACGGCCTCGACGCCGGACAGGTCGGCGCCGACGGCGAAGATGAACGGCTTGCCGGTGACCGCGATCGCGGCGGGCTCGGCCTCGAATGCCTGGTCCAGCGCCGCGTT
Organism: Amycolatopsis saalfeldensis; assembly: GCF_900110575.1. Lineage (GTDB taxonomy): Bacteria > Actinomycetota > Actinomycetes > Mycobacteriales > Pseudonocardiaceae > Amycolatopsis > Amycolatopsis saalfeldensis. Next base: position 13,287 of record NZ_FOEF01000039.1, on the reverse strand, counting down.
CAGCGACACCAGCCCCTGCGGCCCGAACGTGCTCGGCCGGGTGTGGTCGTGGCCGTTGTCCAAAGTGATCAGGGCGACCGGCTTGGCCAGCCCGGGCACCTTCACCAGGTTCGTGACGGCGGTGGTGACGACCTCGTCCGGGAACGCGGCCTTGGCCTCTTCAGCGGTGAACGTCATTACTTCGCCCCCTCGAAACCGTCGAACGCCGGGTTCTCCCAGATCACGGTGCCGCCCATGCCGATGCCGATGCACATCGTGGTCATGCCGTAGCGTACGTCGGGCCGCTCGGCGAACTGGCGCGCCAGCTGCGTCATCAGCCGGACGCCGGACGAGGCCAGCGGGTGGCCGCAGGCGATCGCGCCGCCCCACTGGTTCACCCGCGGGTCGTCGTCGGCGATGCCGAAGTGGTCGAGGAACGCGAGCACCTGCACCGCGAACGCCTCGTTGATCTCGAACAGGCCGATGTCGTCGATCGACAGTCCGGTGCGCTTGAACAGCTTCTCGGTGGCCGGCACCGGCCCGATGCCCATGACCTCCGGCTCGACCCCGGCGAAGGAGTAGCCGACCAGCCGCATCGCGACGGGCAGGCCCAGCTCGCGCGCGGTGTCCTCGTCGGCGAGCAGCGACGCGGTGGCACCGTCGTTGAGGCCCGCGGCGTTGCCCGCGGTGACCCGGCCGTGCGGGCGGAACGGCGTCTTCAGCTTCGCCAGCTGCTCGACGGTCGTGCCCGGGCGCGGCGGCTCGTCCTCGGTCGCCAGGCCCCACCCGAGCTCCTTCGAGCGGGTCGCGACGGGCACCAGCTCCGGGCCGATCTTGCCGGTCTTCACGGCCTCGGCGTACCGCTCCTGGCTGCGTGCGGCGTAGGCGTCGGTGCGCTCCTTGGTGATCTCCGGGAACCGGTCGTGCAGGTTCTCCGCGGTCTGGCCCATCACCAGCGCGGTCGGGTCGACCAGCTTGTCGGCGATGATGCGCGGGTTGGGGTCTACGCCCTCGCCCATCGGGTGCCGGCCCATGTGCTCGACGCCGCCCGCGATGGCGATGTCGTAGGCGCCGAAGCCGATCCCGCTCGCGGCGGTGGTCACGGCCGTCATCGCGCCCGCGCACATGCGGTCGATCGCGTAGCCCGGCACCGACTTCGGCAGCCCGGCCAGCAGCGCGGCGGTGCGCCCGATCGTCAGCCCCTGGTCGCCGATCTGCGTGGTGGCGGCGATGGCCACCTCGTCCACCCGCTCGGGCGGCAGCTCGGGATGCCGCCGCAGCAGCTCTCGCATGGCGTTGACGACGAGGTCGTCCGCGCGGGTTCCGGCGTACATGCCCTTGTCGCCCGCCTTGCCGAAGGGGGTGCGTACCCCTTCGACGAACACGACGTTCCGTACCCCTCGCGCGTTCGGCGCAAGCGGCGGCGTACCTGGTGCGGCCACGAATGCTCCTGAAGTAGACAGAAATCCTGCCCGCAGGGTAGCCCTTGTTACCCACGGGTAACCAGGGGAGTGGCCCGGTCGAGTGGGCGACGGCACACGGGCGGGTGCGAGCGCCCGCGCTCAGACCGCCACGTCGCGCAGCCGCCGCAGCGTGCGGATGCCGAGCTGGAAGGACTGGGCGCCGAGCCGCAGCGGGCCGAGCGCGGCGCGCAGGGGAGCGTAGACGGCCTCCTCGTTCTGCCCGGTCCCCGCGAAGAACTCGGCGACCGCGGCCTCGACCGCGGCCAGTTCGTCGAGGCTTCCGGCGATCTGCCCGTATTCGGCCCGGGTCGCCTCGACCTGCTCTTCGCTGCCGCGGGCGCGCAGGTCCCTGAGGTACGCCCGCACGGCCGCCTCCACCTCGGCGGCCGCCAGCTCGAAGCCGGTGCCGGCGCGACGGGCGCGGACCGCCAGCGGCGTGATCCGCTGAGCCTCGGCGGCCCGGTCCTCGCGGGTCCGGCCCGCCGCCCCGGCCCGTCCGTCGCTGACCAGGCCGGTGATCTCGCCCAGGATCGTGGCGAAGTCCTCGGCCTGGCCCCGGATCTGCCCGGCCAGCTCGCCGATCCGCCGGTCGCCGCCGGGCTCCTGCGCGCGAGGCCAGGCGAGCTGGTTTTCGGCCGCCTCGACGGCCTTGATCAGCTTGCCCGCGACGAGCTTGATCATTTCCCGGAACGCGGCGGTCCCCGGCCCGGAGACCACGGCGTGCTGGATGTCGACGTACTGCAGCTTCTCGACGACCTGGATGCAGGCGTCGTCGCTGTCCCCGGTCAGGAATTCGGGCCCCGCGACCATCAACGGCAGGATCAGGTCGGTCAGGCCGAGTTCCTTCGCCCGGGCGTAGAACGCGAGCAGCTCGTCACGGCAGGAGGGGCTTTCCAGGAAGTAGTGCATGGTCACGACGGGGATGAAGACCGTCGCCGCGTCGAGGCCCTTCTCGATGCCACGGCGCCAGTCCTGGCCCCAGGTGATCGTCTCGCGGTCGAGGAACAGGTCGACCTTGCGGCCGTGCCCCGCCGCGCAGTACTGCTGCAGCTTCTGCTTGAGCGGCGTGACGAAGCCGTCGAAGAGGTCGTCGTCCTCGTGCGTGAAGCTCAGGAAACAGCGGACCGCGGGTCGGTCGGACACGAAGTCGGTCAAACCGCACCTCCGGCTGGCTGGTCACCGCAGGTTAAGCCGTGCGGCGCACCCAGGGCAGGGGTGGCGCGAAGATGACCGGGAACTGTCCGGTCGGGTCTCCGTCAGGAAGACGCCACGGCCTGCAGGGCCTTGGTCAGGGCCGCCGCCGTGAGCTCGACCTGCCACGGCCGGGCACCGCCGGCGCGCAGGGCGTCGGCGACCACGTCTTCGGAAAGGGCCGTGACGGGCGGGCGCCAGCAGGTGCGGCGGACCAGGTCCGGCAGCATCAGGTTTTCCACCGGCAGCCGCCGCTCCTCGGCGATGGCCGCGAGCGCGGCGCGGGCCGCCGACAGCCGGGCGGCGGCGTCAGGGTCCTTGTCGGCCCAGCGGTTGACCGGCGGCGGGCCGTCGGTGGACTGGGCGGCCGTCGGCAGCTCGCTCGCCGGCAGCGCCTTCGCGGCCTGCAGGTGACGCAGCCAGCTCGCGGTGTACTTGCGCTGCACCCGGCCGCTGAACACCGGCAGGGCCTGCAGCTCCTCGACGGTCTTCGGGTCGGCCGTCACGGCGTTGATGATCGCGCTGTCGGGCAGCACCCGGCTCGGCGCGCGGTCGCGCTTGCGGGCCAGCTCGTCGCGGGCCTGCCACAGCTCGCGCACCGCGGCCAGGCCCCGCGGGCTGCGGATCTTGTGCACGCCGGAGGTCCGGCGCCACGGTTCGGCGCGCGGCGCGGGCGGCGGCGCGGTGCGGACGGCCTCGAACTCCTGCCGCGCCCACTCCAGCTTGCCCTGCGCCTCCAGCTCCACCTCGAGCCGCTCGCGCAGCTCGTTCAGCAGCTCGACGTCGAGGGCGGCGTAGTTGAGCCAGTCCACCGGCAGCGGCCGCTTCGACCAGTCCGCGGCGCTGTGGCCCTTTTCCAGCGTGTAGCCGAGCAGCAGCTCCACCAGCGTGCCGAGCGCGACCCGCTCGTAGCCCGCCAGCCGTCCGGCCAGCTCGGTGTCGAACAGGGACTTGGGGTGCAGGTCCAGCTCGGCCAGGCACGGCAGGTCCTGGGACGCGGCGTGCAGCACCCACTCGGTGTCGTTGAGGACCTCGCGCAGCGGCGCCAGCTCGCCGTCGAGGGCGATCGGGTCGACCAGCACCGTGCCGGAGCCTTCACGGCGGAGCTGGACGAGGTAGGCCTTGGGCCAGTAGCGGTAGCCGGACGCCCGCTCGGTGTCCACGGCCACGGCGCCGGTCCCGGCGGCGAGCCGCGCGCAGGCCTCGGCGAGCGCGGCGGCGTCGGTCACCACGGGTGGGGTGCCCTCAGCGGGCTCGCGTAGCAGCACAGGTGATTCGGCAGCGGGTTCGGTGGTGCTGTCTCCGGTCCGGGCGCCGTCCGCCTGTGCACTGCTTTCCATGACTGACGACCCTACGGGACGGGCGTACCGCGCCTGGTCCGCCCGCCCCGCAGGGACTTCGTTCGCCTTCGTCAGCGGATCACACCGGCTCGCATGGCCAGTGCGACCATCTGGGCCCGGTCACCCGTGCCGAGCTTGCGCCCGATGCGGGAGAGGTGTGACTTGACGGTGAGAGCGGAGAGCGAAAGCTCCTCGCCGATCTCCTTGTTGGACTGCCCGTCGGCGACGAGCTGCAGCACCTCGACCTCGCGGGCGGAAAGCTCGCGCGGGGTGTTGTCGGTGCCCGCGACCCGCGTGCCGGTCGCCAAAACCGGGGCCACGCTCGGATCGGCGTACACGCCGCCTTCCAGGACCCTGCGCACGCCGTCGGTCACCACGACCGGCGACGCGGACTTGAGCAGGTACGCCTGGGCACCGGCCTGGAACGCCGACCTGACCGCATACGGGTCGTCGGACGATGCGAGCACCACAACACGAGGCCAGCCGTGGCTACGGAGTTCCGTAACCAGCTCGATGCCGCTGCCGTCCGGCAGTCCGAGATCGAGGATCGCCAGGTCGCAAGGCCCGGTGGCCTGCGCTCGCGCCCTCGCCTCGGCCACCGTGGCGGCCTCGTGGACGGTACCCGCACCCATCTGTGCGAGTCTTGCTGCGATTGCCTCCCTCAACAGCGGGTGGTCATCGACCACCAGCACGGAAAAAAGCTCTTCCCGCGGGTGCGGAACCATGCTCGCCGGCAAAGCACCGGCTGGCGTGGATCGAACGGCCTGAGATAAGCCGACGGTAGCCACGTCACTACCTCCCTGGAGTCGGTCGTGCCCCCCGACCGGCACCGGGACCTTCGGCCGTTCAGCCGCGCCAGCTTTAGACCGAAAGTGGTGTCGTCGAAGGCACTGTAGCCGCCCTGGAGCCGTTACGGGGGGATCGAATGGGTATCTATCTGAAACGACTCGTCACTCAGGGAGTTCGTTGTAACACGATCGGGCTAGTGCTGAGCCGCTAGCTAACGCATCGGCTCACCAGGGCGATGCAACAGAGTTACCGGAGTGGAAACGGCCGTGCAGATGGCCCGTGCAGCTGCGGATGCTTCCGCCCGGACAGCCCAGAGCCGGTCCCCCGAACCCCGGAAAGCGGCCCCGGCCGGGGCAAGATCATCTTTATTCACGTTTGCCCGGACGGCCCCGATGCTGCTCTCGGTGATCGCCGCGGCCCCGGCCCGTCCCCGGGTGGCGGCACCTTGGCCGTGACCAGGGCATGACGCCGGGTGATCATGGGGTGTTCACGAAAGTGAACGTCCGCCCGTGCTAGTGCGTGCGGTCCCAGGTGGACGGACGTGAAACGGCCTCAGGATCGCGCGCGAACGGTCCCCGGTGGATCAGTTGTCCAGACCATGCGGGGGTCGCCAGGGCGCACTCAGGCCGCGGGCGCCCCGTTTCGCGGCTGCCCGACCGGGTGAACTTGGGAAATCAGGAGCTCTGACGCTGCTCGAACAGCGTCACGCCGACCGGCGGCAGGCCCACCACGCTCGCCATGACCTGGCAGAACGCGTACCCGTGCGCCCGCAGCGCCGCGTCGGTGGGCGTCCAGGACGCCCGCAGCTCCAGGTCATCGGTGCGCGTCGGCCCGGCGATGTCGCCGAACCGGGCCGACGAGGTCTCGGTGACCGTGCCGCCCAGCGCGGTCCAGCCCGCCCCGGACGCCTCGAGCGCGTCGGTCAGCCACGACCAGCCGACGGCCGGCAGGAACGGGTCGGTCGCCAGCTCGTTGTCCAGCTCCGCGCGCACGTACATGACCAGGCGGAGCACACCGTCCCAGCCTTCCTGGCCGTCCGGGTCGTGCAGCAGGACCAGCCGGCCGGACGCCAGCACGTCCGCCGGGCCCGAAACCTCGCAGCTCACCGCATACGACCACGGCGCGAGCCGCTGCGGCGCGCGCATCGTCTCCAGCTGCACCTCCGGACGGGGCCGGACGGACTGCAGCGCCGCGACGGCTTCGCGGAAGAGCTCGGGCACTGGCGTCATCGCGGTCACAGAACGACTGTAGGGCGGCAACGCCCCGTTGCGGACGCAGGCGCGCCGAGGGACCCCCGACCCGGCCGAACCCCGCGATGACCACGTTGTCGGACGGCTCCGGGAACGGGGGTGGGGAGGTGCTGGTGGCGCAGAGGGGTGCTGTGGAGGTCGGCCGGCTGTGGCTCGGCCGCCCTTGTGGTTGGTGACGCCGCCGGCGGCTCGTTGGTGCGGCGGCGTGATGGTGCGGGACGCAGTGCCGAGTCGGCCGGGAGCCGGGAGCCGGGAGCCGGGAGCTGAGAGCTGAGAGCTGAGAGCTGGAAGCCGGGAGCCGGGAGCGCCGCAAACTTCCCGGGCGGCCCCGCTTGCGATTCCAATCCAATCCACTCCGGTGCCCACCTGGCCATGGCCCGGCGCCCACTCCGGCCGCGGTGCCGCGTCGGCCCTGCCCCCACTCCGACGGCTACCCACCGCCGACTCGGCCCTGGCCTGGTGCCCACTCCGGCTGCGGCCGAGCGCGGACCCGGCCCTGGCCTGGTGCCCACTCCGGCTGCGGCCGAGCGCGGACCCGGCTCTGGCCTGGTGCCCACTCCGGCTGCGGCCGAGCGCGGACCCGGCTCTGGCCTGGTGCCCACTCCGGCTGCGGCCGAGCGCGGACCCGGCTCTGGCGTGGTGCCCACTCCGGCTGCGGCCGAGCGTCGACCCGGCTCTGGCGTGGTGCCCACTCCGGCTGCGGCCGAGCGCCGACCCGGCTCTGGCCTGGTGCCCACTCCGGCTGCGGCTCAGCGCCGACTCGGCGGCGACCCAGCGCTCACTCCGGCGGCGACCCCACCCACCCAGCGCTGGCCCGGTGCCGCACCCGTGCCCGACCCGGCCCTGGCCCGGTGCGGCCGAGTGGGACGATAGAGATCGTGCCTCAGCTTTCTTCGTCGCCTGCCTCGATCCGTCGCGACCTCGGGGAGGCGCCGTTACTGGCGGCGGCCCGCGGGGAGCGGCCTGCTCGCACGCCGGTCTGGTTCATGCGCCAGGCCGGGCGCTCGTTGCCGGAGTACCGCAAGCTGCGCGAGGGCGTCGCGATGCTCGACGCGTGCTTCGACCCCGAGATGCTGGCCGAGATCACGATGCAGCCGGTCCGCCGGCACGGGGTGGACGCGGCCATCCTGTTCAGCGACATCGTGGTGCCGTTGAAGGCGGCGGGGCTGGACATCGACATCGTGCCGGGCACCGGGCCCGTGGTGGCCGAGCCGGTGCGCGACCTCGCGGCCGTGCGGGCGCTGCCGGTGCTCGAGCCGGAGCAGGTGGCGCGTGTCGCCGAGGGGGTCGGGCTGCTGGTCGAGCGGTTGGGGACCACGCCGCTGATCGGGTTCGCCGGGGCGCCGTTCACGCTGGCCAGCTACCTGATCGAGGGCGGGCCGAGCCGCAACCACGAGCACACCAAGGCCCTCATGCACTCCGAGCCCGCGCTGTGGCACGAGCTCGCGGGGCGGCTCGCCGACATGGCGCTGACCTTCCTGCGCGCGCAGCTGGACGCGGGCGCCGACGCGATCCAGCTCTTCGACTCGTGGGCCGGCGCGCTGTCCGAGCGCGACTACCGCGAGTTCGTCCTGCCGCACTCGGCGAAGGTCCTCTCCGGCGTCGCGGGTTACGGCGTGCCGCGGATCCACTTCGGCGTCGGCACCGGTGAACTGCTGGTCGCGATGCGCGAGGCGGGGGCGGACGTGGTGGGCGTCGACTGGCGGATTCCGCTGGACGAGGCCGTGCGCAGGCTGGGCGGCTCGGCGACGGTCCAGGGCAACCTCGACCCGGCGCTGCTGTACGCGCCGTGGCCGGTGCTCGAGGCCGAGGTCCGCCGGATCGTCGAGGAGGGCCGCGCGGCCGAGGGCCACATCTTCAACCTGGGCCACGGCGTGCCGCCCGGCGTCGAGCCCGAGGTGCTGACCCGGGTGGCCGAGCTGGTGCACTCGCTGTGACCTGCCGGGTCGCCGTCGTCGGCGGCGGCATTTCCGGCCTGGCCGCGGCGTACCGGCTGCGCAAACTGCTCGGAGACGGCGCCGTGATCACGGTCTTCGAGGGCACGCCCTCGATCGGCGGCAAGCTGCGCACGGCCGAGGTGGGCGGGGTCCGCTACGACGTCGGCGCGGAGGCGTTCCTGGCCCGCCGGCCCGAGCTGACGTCGCTGGTCGCCGAGGTCGGCCTCGGCGAGCGGCTGGTGCACCCGACGAAAGCGCGCGCGAAGATCCACGCCGGCGGGACGGTGCTGGGCCTGCCGCCGGGCACGGTGATGGGGGTGCCCGCGTCGGCCGACGCCGTGGCCGGGGTGCTGTCCGAGGACGGCCGGCGCGCCGTCGAGAAGGAGCGCTCGCTGGGGCCGGTGGACCTGGCCGGCGACGACGTCCCGCTCGGTCCGCTGCTGCGCGGGCGGTTCGGCGACGAACTGGTGGACCGACTGGTCGACCCGCTGCTCGGCGGTGTCTACGCGGGTGGCGCCGACGGTCTCGGCCTGCGCGCGACGATGCCCGGCCTGGCCGATGCCGTGGCGGGCGGTGCGGCCTCGCTCACCGAGGCCGCGGAATCCTTGCTGCCCAAGACCCCTGGCCGTCCGGCACCGGTGTTCGGCACGCTGACCGGCGGTTTGTCCGGGCTGCTGGAGCGGCTGCTGGAGCTTTCCGGTGCCACGCTGCGGACGTCCGCGACCGTCCGCGCGCTGACCCGGACCGCGGCCGGCTGGCGGCTGGACGTCGGCGCGGCCGCACCGGCGCACGCGCCCGAAGACACCCCGGTGGAGGTAGACGCGGTGCTGCTCGCCGTGCCCGCGCCGTCCGCGCGGCGGCTGCTCGACGGGATCGCCCCGGCCGCGTCGGCGGCGTTCGGCGAGGTGGAGCTGGCGTCCATGGCCGTGGTCGCGCTGGCGCTGCCGCCGGGCACCGGGCTGCCGGACGCCTCCGGGATCCTGATCGGCGCGGGGGAGCGGGACGCCTCGGGTGTGCCGTACGCGGCGAAGGCGTTCACCTTCTCTTCCAACAAATGGGCGCATTACGGCGGCGAAGGCCCCGTGTTGCTGCGCGGCTCTGTCGGCCGCTTCGGCGAGCCCGGCGCCCTGAACGGCGACGACGACGGCCTGGTCCGGGCGGTCCGCGACGACCTCGCGCGCCTGACCGGCGTGACCGCGGAGCCGATCGACGCCCTCGTGACGCGCTGGGGCGGCGGCCTGCCGCAGTACGGCGCCGGGCACCTGGGGCGGGTCGAGCGGATCGAGCGCGCCGTCGCCGGGGTGCCGGGCCTGGCCGTCGCGGGCGCGACGCTGCACGGCGTCGGGCTGCCCGCGTGCGTCGCCACCGCGGACGCGGCCGCCCGGCGGATCGCGGACCAGCTGCGGGACTGAGTTGTCCACAGGGCGCGTGGTCCGGGCCCGGTTGTCCACAGTGTGACGGAGGCGCTTGGCGCCCGGGCACCGCGCAGTGCCAGGATGGAGGCATGGCGCGGCTGAACTACAACGAGCTCAACGACAGCATCCGTTACACCACCTGGTCGGTCTTCCGGGTCGAGCCGGGGCGGCTGGGCGAGGACCGCGGGGCCGCGGGCCGCGAGACCACCGAGTACCTCGAAGGGCTCGAGGGCAAGGGCGTGATCGTGCGCGGGGTGTACGACCTCGCCGCGCTGCGCGCCGACGCCGACTACATGATCTGGTGGCACGCCGAGGAAATCGAGCAGGTGCAGGCCGCGTACGCGGGCTTCCGACGCACGCCGCTCGGGCGCGTGTCGACACCGGTGTGGAGCCAGACCGCGCTGCACCGTCCGGCGGAGTTCAACAAGAGCCACGTCCCGGCGTTCCTCGCCGGGGAAGAGGCGCGCAAGTACATCTCCGTGTACCCGTTCGTCCGCTCGTACGAGTGGTACCTGCTGCCCGACGAGGAGCGCCGCAAGATGCTCGCCGACCACGGCAAGGAGGCGCGGGACTACCCGGACGTGCGCGCCAACACCGTCGCGTCCTTCGCGCTCGGCGACTACGAGTGGATCCTCGCCTTCGAGGCCGACGAGCTGCACCGCATCGTCGACCTGATGCGCCACCTGCGCGGCACCGAGGCTCGCCTGCACGTGCGCGAGGAGGTCCCGTTCTACACGGGCACCCGCGTGCCGCCGGCCGAGCTCGTCGCGGCACTGCCGTAACCGCCGTGGAAGACGTGCTGGCCGGTCTCTGGCAGACGCTCACCGGCGACCCGCTGCCGGCCGTCGGGGTGGGCGGCGACGAGAACGTGCTGCCCGGCCCGTTCCGGGTCGCGGCGGCGGCGACGTCTTCGATCGCGGCCGCCACGCTCGCGGCCGCGGAATTGCTGAAGCTGCGCGGTATCGAGCCGGGCGTCGTCGGGGCGGACACCCGCCACGCCGCGGCCGCCTTCCGCAGCGAGGCGCACCTGCGCGTGGACGGCGAGCCGGGGCCGAACCCGTGGGGCCCGCTGTCCGGCGACTACCGGGCCGCCGACGGCTGGGTGAAGCTGCACTGCAACTACCGGCGGCACGAGGCCGCCGTGTGCTGGGCGCTCGGCGTGCCGGCGAGCCGCGAGTCCGTGACGAAGACGGTGGCCGCCAAGACCGCCGCCGAAGTCGAGTCCGCCGTGGTGGCGGCGGGCGGCGCGGCCGCGTTGATGCGCTCGCGCGAGGAGTGGCTCGCGCATCCGCAGGGCGAGGCCGTCGCGGACCTGCCGGTGGCGGAGCTGCGGCGGATCGGTGACGCGCCGAAGCGGCTGCTGTACGACTCCGGCCGCCCGCTGGGCGGGGTCCGGGTGCTGGAGCTGACGCACGTGCTGGCCGGCCCCGTCACCGGGCGGGTGCTCGCCGCGCACGGCGCGAACGTGGTGCACGTCGGCGCCGCCCACCTGCCGCGCATCCCGCTGCTGACGATGGACACCGGGCAGGGGAAGCGCTCGTCGTTCGTCGCGCTCGACACCGAGGGCGGCCGGGCGCGGCTGAAGAAGCTCATCTCCCGCGCGGACGTGCTGGTGCAGTCGTTCCGCCCGGGCGCGCTCGCGCGGATCGGCTTCGGCCCGGAGCAGCTGGCCGAGCTGCGGCCCGGGCTGGTGATCGCCGACCTGTCGGCCTACGGCTGGCAGGGCCCGTGGGCACGGCGGCGCGGGTTCGACAGCCTGGTGCAGCTCTCGTCCGGCATCGCGGAGGAGGGCGCGCGCGCCGCCGGCGCCGAAGGCCCGGTGCCCCTGCCCGCGCAGGCCCTGGACCACGCCACGGGCTGGCTCGCCGCCGCGGCGGTGATGACGGCCGTGCGCCGCACCGTCACCGAGGGTGGCACCTGGCAGGCCCGGCTGTCCCTCGCGGGCACCGGGCGCTGGCTGGACTCGCTGGGGCGCAAGGAAAGCGTACCGTCCGAAGTGGACTTCTCGGATCTGCTGGAAGACGTGGACAGCGACTACGGCCGGATGACGCGGGTGAAGATGGCGGGCGTGCTGCCGGGCGCACCGCCGCGGTGGGACCATGCTTCGCACCTGCCGGGGGCCGACACCGCGATGTGGCATCTGCCGTAGGGATTCCGGTCAGCGTTTCCGGCGCTGGAACCAGCGGGGTTTCGGCAGTTCGCCGCGGGTGACGAGCCAGGCGGCGAACGTGTCGGCGTACTCGCGCGCCCGCACGGTCACTGCCTTCGGGCGCTCGGCCGCGAAGGCGTCGAACAGCGGCCGGAACCGTTCGCCCAGTGCCTCGGGCAGGTCCGGGCGCAGATACGCGACGAGCTTGCGCCGCTTGGCCAGCAGCACGTCGGCCTCGATCCGCAGCCGGGCCGGGTCGAAGCCGGACGGGGCGGGCGCGTCGGTGAGCAGCGTCTCGAGCAATGCGGCCTGACGGGCGGCAAGATCCTCGCGGGTCATGGCGTCACCGCCGGGTGCGCGGAGGTTCGGCCCGGCGCGGGTGTGCTCATCGTTGCACCGGCCGGTGCGTGGGCGTTGTTCACAGTTCCACCGTCGCGCGGAGGGCGGCCAGCTCGGCGGCGAGCTCGGTGTCGGTGGGGTAGTCGTCGTCGCGTTCCAGCAGCACGCCGGGCGGGTCGGTCCGGCGGCGCAGCTCGGCGAGCAGGTCGAGCACCTGCGGGAGGACCGGGTGGGCGTGGGTGTCGTGGTAGACGCCGTCGCGCTCGACGCCGCCGGCCATGTGCACGTAGGCCAGCCGTTCCCAGGGAATGCCGTCGAGGAAGGCGGCCGGGTCGGTGCCGACGTTGCGGGCGTTGGCGTACAGGTTCGCGACGTCGATGATCAGCAGGCAGCCGGTGCGCTCGGTCAGCTCGGTGAGGAACTGCTCCTCGCTCAGCTCGTTCTCCGGCCATTCCAGCAGGGCGGCGATGTTCTCCAGCGCGAACGGGACGTCCACAATGGACTGTGCCAGCCGCACGTTCGCCACGAGCACGTCGAGCGCCTCGCGGGTGCGCGGCAGCGGCATCAGGTGCCCGGAGTCGAGCCCGCCCGCGCGGACGAAGCACACGTGGTCGCTGACCAGTGGCGCGTCGAGCGCCCGGCCCAGCTCGGCCAGATGCTCGACCCGCGCGGTGTCCAATGGCTCCGCCCCACCCAACGAGAGCGAGACCGCGTGCGGCAACACCGGCATGGCCCGCTCCCGCCGCAACGCAAGCAGGCTCTCGGGCAAATGAGGCGCGTGCAGGTTCTCGGCAACGACCTCGACCCAGTCGACCCCGGGCATCCGCGCGATCGACAGATCCAGCTCGGCCCGCCACCCGATCCCGATGCCGAGCCGCCCGCCCGCCGGCTCGGTGGTTTGGGCCGCCTCCTGGCCTGCCGGAATGACGGCGGTGGTCGCCACGGTTTGTGGCGCCGCACTTGGCTGCGACGCTGCGTCGGCCTGGGTCGCCGTGTGGGCCTGTGCTGTCGGGCTGGCTTGGGTTGCCGCGTGGGCCTGCGTTGCCGTGGCGGGCTGTGCCGCTGAGCCAGTCTGAGTTGCCGCGCCCGTGTTCGCGGTTGGGTTGGGGGTGGTCATTTCAGCCGCCACATCCGCCGCCGCCGCAGGAGGAGCCGCCGCCGCAAGAAGAGCCGCTGCTGCAGGAAGAGCCTCCGGAAGAACCGCCGCCGCTGGGCCAGGCGGGGGAGGCCAGGGCGGTGCTCAGCTCCTCGTCGGGGTACATGGCCAGGCCGCCGAGGGCGACGGCTGCGGAGGCGCCGAACAGCAGGCCGCTGCTGGGGGCCGTGCGCGCGAACTCCTCCGGAGGCCCTGTCATGATTTCCGTGTAAGCCACGGACGATTTCTTCTTCTATTCTAGTGGAGTGGGAGTCGGTCTGGGAAGAGTGCGGCGAGGGT
>NZ_FOEF01000051.1 GCF_900110575.1 Amycolatopsis saalfeldensis | reverse complement strand
CCAGGATCGCCGGCAGCAACTCGATCCGGCGGCCACTGTGGTCACCGACCTGCTCGAGAAACCCCTCCAACGTGAACGGCGCCGGAATCGGCAGCGTCTGGACGGCTGACTCACACCATTCCCGCAAGCTCCGGGTGGTGGTGATCTTCACGTGTACTTCCCCCTCGGTGCTCGTGTTAGCCGGCCAAGACGGTGGTCCTGGCCGGTAACCCTTCACGACACGAGGCGAGCCCCGAGCTGCCTTCACCTTCGCCCTCGACGATGTCCCCCGGTTCCCCAACCGGACGAATCGTGCTCACGAGTGGAGGTAGGCAGTCACACCCCGTGTCCCTACGTACAGCACAACCCCGATCTGCGGAATGTGACTGCCGCAGATCCCCCTTGGGATCGGCCACGCCCTAGGACTACTGGGATCGGGCCTGTGACCAGCGGATCCCGCTGGTCACGCAGGCGCGATACTAACGGAGAGTCGCCTACACCGGGTGGAAGTTTCCGAACCCGGGTTACGCGCCTACTCCAGCCAGGGGTATCCCTGCCAGTTGCACGCATTACTCTAAGTAGCCTAGGGTGTTGCTGGTGAACGACGCCGACGCTTCACCAGGCACCACGCTCGGTCATCCTGATCAGCACTCCTGCGAACACGGTGAATGAAACGTGACGGTGATCACAGCTCCCACTTTTGCCGACTATCTCCGTCATCTGCGGCGGGGAGGGTCCGCGTGCGAGTTTCCCGCACAAACTCCGCCGGAAACCCGCCCAACAATCAGCCGCACCCAGCTCGCCTCCGACGCCGACATCAGCACCGGCTACCTGATCAAGCTCGAGCAGGGCCACGCGGACAGCCCGACACCGTCGATTGTGGACCGCCTGGCATCAGCTCTCGGTGTGAGCGAACTGGTGCGCCAGCACTTGCACGACCTGGCCACCCCGCCGCAAGCCCACCATGCGCCTCCGCCCGCACGCGTTTCCGACCTGCAGAAGCAGTACGTCGACAACCTCCACCCGTCGCTGGCGGGATACGTCGACGAGGCATGGAACGTGGTGTACGCGAACGCGGAGTACAACCGCATCTTCCGACAACTGGACAAGCACGGAAACGTCCTCGTCTGGTTCTTCGCCGAACGGCAGTCGCGCAAGATCATGGTCGAGTGGGAGATCGAGGCACGGCTCACCGTGGCGTGGCTACGTGGTCACATGGCTCGCCGCCGCGGCAACCCGCTGTTCAACACCGTGCTCAGTGAATTGGCCCGCTACACCGACTTCGTCCAGATGTGGAACGCACGCGAGATCCTGATGGGACGGCACAAACCCGAGATGCTGGTGCGCGACCTCGACCTCGGAGAGGACGTCACACTGTTCGCGCAAGTGTTCTCGACCCCCGATCCCAGCGAAGCCCTGCAGCTCTACCTGGGCGCCAAGATGACCACCGAGGCCGGCACCAGCACCTGAGCCGGCACTGGCTACCCGGCGAGGAACTCGCCGAGCAGGCGGTTGGTCTGGACCGGGTGTGTCAGCGGCGGCGTGTGCGCCGCACCGGCGATCACGTGCACTCCGGACGCGGCGGGCAGGCGCTGATGCAGCAGGTCCATCCGGTCGCGCGGCAGGGACACGTCGTGTTCGCCCCACATCAGCAACGCCGGGCAGCTGATTTCCCCGAGGCGCCCGCTGACGTCGTCGCGGTCGAGCAGGCAGCGGGCGGCCGGACCGAGCGGCAAGTCGCCGCGGCGCCAGGTCGCGCGCCAGTGTTCGCGCTGATCAGAGTCGCCGAGCAGCTGCGTCGAGAGCGGGACGGTGAGCTCGTCGATCGCGCCGCGCGCGGCCAAGGCGTCGAACATGCCTTGGTAGCCGATCTTGTCGTCGGGGTGACAGGCGGTTGCCTCGGTGTCCCACAGCACCAGTCCACTGACCCGCTCGGGCGCGAGCAACGCGGCGCGCAGCGCGATGAACCCTCCCTGGCTGACACCTCCGACGGCAGCTCGCTCCAAGCCGAGGTGGTCGAGCAGGCCGAGTGCATCGCGGGCCTGATCCCAGTAGGTATAGGGCGTGCCGGGAGTGTCGGGCGTGGCACCGTGGCCGCGAGCATCCCAGCAGATGATCCGCCATTGCGGACTCAAGGCCGCCACCTGGGCGGTGAAGATGCTGCTGTCCAGGAAGTAGCCGTGCCCCAGCAGCACGGCCGGGCCGTCGCCGCCGCTGTCGGTGTAGGACAGCGGCAGGTCGTCGATCATCGCAACAGGCATTGTTGAACGTTCCCCAGTTCGAAAAAGTACAGCCCCCTCGCTGGACTGCACCTTAGCAATACCCCGCTCGCGCAGGTGCCGTATCCGCAGGTCAGTAGTAGTAGGGGACGTCCTTGAAGTCGGGGTTGCGCTTCTGCAGGAACGCGTCCCGGCCTTCGACGGCTTCGTCCTGCATGTACGCCAGCCGGGTGGTCTCGCCGGCGAACAGCTGCTGGCCGACCAGGCCGTCGTCGGTGAGGTTGAACGCGTACTTCAGCATCCGCTGGGCCGTCGGCGACTTCCCGGCGATCGTCCACGCCCAGTCCAAAGCCACCGTCTCCAGCTCGGCGTGCGGGACGACCTCGTTCACCGCGCCCATCCGGTGCATCTGCTCCGCGGAGTACTCCCGGCCGAGGAAGAAGATCTCCCGGGCGAACTTCTGGCCGACCATCTTCGCCAGGTAGGCCGAGCCGTAACCGCCGTCGAACGAGCCGACGTCGGCGTCGGTCTGCTTGAACTTCGCGTGCTCGGCCGAGGCGAGCGTCAGGTCGCACACCACGTGCAGGGAGTGCCCACCGCCCGCGGCCCAACCCGGAACGACCGCGATCACCGGCTTCGGCATGAACCGGATCAGCCGCTGGACCTCGAGGATGTGCAACCGGCCGGCACGGGCGGGGTCCACTGTGTCGGATGTGTCGCCGCTGGCGTACTGATACCCGGAGCGTCCGCGAATGCGCTGGTCACCGCCGGAACAGAACGCCCAGCCGCCGTCCTTGGGCGACGGGCCGTTCCCGGTGAGCAGGACGCACCCGACGTCCGAGCTCATCCGCGCGTGGTCGAGCGCGCGGTACAGCTCGTCCACGGTATGCGGCCGGAAGGCGTTGCGGACCTCCGGGCGGTCGAACGCAATGCGCACCACGCGCTTGCCGCTACGGCTCTCGGCCGAACGGTGATAGGTGATGTCGGTGAAGTCAACACCGCCGGCCTCGGTCCACAATGCCGCGTCGAACAGCTCGGAAATCTGGGCATCGTCCATCCGCTCGAGCCTAGTGGTGATCACGTCCTGTCGTCCGCGTCACGTGGTCTTGATCTCGATGTCGCAACGTCCCAGGCCAAGCGTGAGCAGAGCTCTGATCAGCACTGTCGCGGCTATCCCGATGCTGGGCGGCCCACCCCGGATGATCGCTCCCGCACGTCGCCGCGACGTCCGAGCGCTCAGTTCGCGACGAGCTCGGCGACGACCTGCCGCAGGATGACCTCCGCCTCGAAGTACCGCGTAACCAGGTTCCCGCTGTCCAATGCACCGATGAGAAATCTCGGACCTCTGAGCGAACTCGCTGCCCTGGTGCAGGGCGTGTTTTCGTGGTCGGGCAGGACGTGGTCCCGGTGGCGCGCCGATGCGTGGACTACGCAGCCGGTTCCGCCATTAGCGTGAATGGCACGTGCCGAGAAGCCTTGCGAATTACGCTGATCGGGTGGCTAACGACATGCGTAAATCGGCGTTCCCGACACTTCTTTCGAGCACCTTCGCATACGTTGCCGTCACCGCGCCGGTCGTCGGTCCCGGCGAGAAGCCGTGCCGCCGACGACGGGCCGGCTCGAGCTGCCCGGCCCGCGGATGACCCCGGCGCCCAGCCCTGATCGCCGTCACCAGCTCCAGTGGGTGGTGCTGGACGCACGTTTCCACCTGCTGGCGGTCGGAGACTCCCTGTATCGCGGGGTGTCCCCGCGCGCCACGCTGGACCCGGCGGCTCGCCGGATCCTGCTACCGGAAATGGGCTCCGTCGCCGGCGACGGCAAGCCTCGCCAGCGCAACGTCGAGGCATTCAATCGCCGCTGGACCGTGCGCGCGCTGCCGATCCTGGGCGCGGTGTCGGGAACGCCGCTGGCCATGCTGGGTTGCTACGGCCCCGAGGGCACACCGTTCCCGCCGCGCCCCTCCATCGGCAGCTGGGAATGGAAAGTCACGCCACCCGGCCCGGATCAGCAAGTTCGGACCTACTGGTCGGACGAGCTCTACGACGTCTACGGCATCCCGAAGCCCGCCGCGGCCGCGCAGATGCTGAGCGGGCGCGCCCCCGACACGCTGTCGTGGTGGGAAGGTCCGCAGTACCTCGACGAACTCGTCGCCGACCACGACCGGCCCCAGATGCGACGCATCGTCGACGAGTTCCTGACCGCCTCAACCGACGCGCTGTACGTCCACTGCTTCACCGGGCGCAACCCGTTCACCGGCGAGCTGCGCAAGCTCCGCATGGCCGGGCGCAGCGAGGTATCCGAGCCGGGTGAGACCACCTGGTTCCGCGGTACGACGCTCAACATCGATCACCTGTCCCCCGACCAGAACGACCGGGTCGGTGCGCGTGACTACCTTGACGCCGCGCTGGCGCTCTCGCGTGAAGCGATGATCGGGATCGACACCAGCTACGAGCACATCTACCTGACCACCGGCGCCTTCGCGCAGCTGGGCGTGCGGTTGCCGCCGAGCCGGTGGCTGCCGAAGATGTGCCACCACGACGACCTCGAAACCCTGCGACACATGCTCAAGCAAGCCGGCGAGCGTCCCAACGACATCACCGAGCCGGTCCGCGTGCGCTTCAGATCGACCGACGGGGACTGGCGCTGGCTGGAAATGGCCGGCACCGGGGTCCGCCGTCCGACCGGCGAGCCGTATCACGTCCTGTGTCGGGTCAGTCCGGCCGACCCGGCCACCTCCTAAGTACCTGCCACTCGATCCGTGTGGCGGCATCGCCCCGATTGCGCCACCTGTCAACGGTCAGCGGGTCTTCCGGGTAGGCGGACGTCTGGTTGCCGGGTGGGCGGACACCAGCACTCCGGACTGGCGGACACCAGTTCTCCGGATGTGTGGTCAGGTCAACGAGACCACCCCCTTGCCGGCCATCGCCTCGGCCAGCCGGTGCGAGTCGCCCTTGGTGGTGACCAGATGAGCGTGATGCAGCAGCCGGTCGACTGTCGCGGTGGCCAGTGTCTTGGGCATGATTGAATCGAATCCGGACGGGTGAAGGTTGCTCGTCACTGCGATCGACCGCCGCTCGTATGCGGCATCGATGATCCGGTAGAACGCCTCGGCGGCGTCTTGGCCGGCCGGCAACATCCCGATGTCATCGACCACGATCAGATCGCAGCCGCAGATCCGGGAGACCGTCCGGGCCACCGAACCGTCCACCTTGGCCTTGCCGACCGCGACCGTCAGCGTCTCCAGGGTGAACCACGCGACCCGCATGTCCGTCTCGATCGCGACATGCCCGAGGGCTTCGACGAAGTGCGACTTCCCTGTGCCCGACGGCCCTGCCAGGGCCAGATTCTCATGCCTGCCAACCCATTCCAGGGTCATCAGCGACTGCTGGGTGGCCTCGGTGATCGAGGACTCCTCCGGCCGCCAGGACGAGAATGTCTTGCCCGTGGGGAAGTTCGCGGCCTTGCGCCGCATCCGCCGGGTCGCGGAGTTGCGGCCGCTGGTCTCCTCGGACAGCAACACGCGCAGGACCTCGGCGGGGTCCCAGCGCTGCGCTCGCGCGGTCGCCAGCACGTCCGGGGCGGCCTTGCGCAGGTAGGGCATCCGCATCCGACGCAGGATGCGGTCCAGTTCCTCGGGCAACTCGGGTGCCTTGGGGCCGCTCATGATCCGAACTCTTCCCAGCCGGAGGTGCCTGGTTGGGCGGAGTGGTTCTCGTCGACGGCCACCACTTCCCCGACCGGCGCCGAGGTGGCCAGGTGGTCCAGGATCGAGGCCAGGTCGTCCTCGCCGAACCGGCCGGCGATCGCGGCCAGCCCCAACGCCTCGTCGACCTCCTCGGTGCCGATGACCGCGGCGAGTTCGATCGCGCGGGTCATCTTCGCCCGGATCCGTTTCACGCCGGTCGCGCCGGCCTCCACCAGCCAGCGGCGGGCGCCCTCACCGAGTGCGAGGAAGGCGATTTCCAACTCGGTGCGCGGCCGGATCCTCGGTTCGCGCGGCAGTGGCTGGTCGGGATGGTGGGGATAGTGCTCGGGCCGGATGCGGGGATTGCCCGGCGTGGACAACTCGTGCCGGGCGATCTCGACCAGGCCATGCTCGACCCGGGCGGTGATCACCAACTCCTCGCCGGCGACCCGGCACCAGACCTTGCTGCCCTGATAGCCGTCGGGGGTGGAGTAGCGCACCGACCCGAACCGCACGGTCTGGTCGGTGTCGACCAGACGCTCCTCGCCCAGCGCGATCGCGTGCGGCTCGACGGGCAACACGTGCAGGTAGGCCAGTTCGGCCGCCAGCCGGGCGGCCGGGGCGGTCGCGGTCTCCCGGTGGGCGCGGGCGTTGACCCGCTCGCACCAGACGAGGCAGGCCGTGACCAGGTCGGTGAACGAGTCGTAGGCGGGCAGCAGGTTCGCCGAGGTCGGCACCAGATCCGCCTTGGCGATCTTGACGGTGTGCTCGGCGCCGCCCTTGGACTCCGGGTCGAAGGGCTCGCAGGTCTCGACCTTGCAGCCGTAGTGCCGTCCGGTGGCGACGATCTCGGGATGCCGGATCGGGACGCCGGCGATCCGGTCCATGGTGACGGTCTTGGGGTTGTCGGTGAGCAGATACGTTGGTGCGCCACCGATCCGGCGCAGAGTACTGTCCAGACAGGACACCAGGCTGCCCAAGGTCTGGTCCCAGGAGGGCAGTACCACCCGGAACCGCGACCAGGACAGCCAGGCGCAGAACAGCTGCGTGCGCCGGCCGCCCACGCGGGGGCCTTCGCCCCAGTCGAACTGCAACCACATGCCCGGCTCGGGCACCCATGGCCTGTATTTCCTGCGGTGGCCGGCCTTGAACGCCGTCTTGGCCTCGGCGACCGCCCGGCGGGTCGAGCGGTCGGTACCGGTGAAGCCCATGGTGACCAGGCGTTGGTGCACCACGTCGGCGCGCACCCGGCCTTGGGAGTCCTCGACCATCTGCTCGATGCGGTCCAGGTACGGGTCGATCAGCCGGGCTCGCCGGGACGGCTGGGCCGGGTCCCGACCGCTGTCACGCAACGTGACATATCGGGTGACGGTCTTCTCATCTACCCCGGCCAGTTGTGCTGCGGAGTGAGCACAGCGTGTCCGGTCGAACGCTTCCAAGATCTCCATGATTTCCCTGTCAGACTTGCTCAAGGGATCCCTCCGGGACGGCCGTGGCGCTGTGATCGACATCCAGAGCCAACCCCGACCGGAGGGATCCCGCCTGTTGTGACTGTTCAGGTACGTCTTCCGGAGATCTGCTATCCGCTGACCCGGAGGTTTGATGTCCGCCTACCCGGACCGAACTGTCCATCTACCCGGATTTTTTCATGTCCGCTGGCACCACCGATGATGGGCGCCGCAGATCTGCCCGTGCGGCGAAGATGACGACATCCCAAGGGTGGCCCGGCTCTTAGCCTCGCATTGTCATCATTTTGTCATGGTTTTCCTCGGTAACGGGTGAACACGGTCTCGCACGGTGCCGTCCCCGCTGTCTGCCCGACCGACCCGGCCGCACCGGCTCGCTTGGCTGAGCAGTCGCGACTGTTCCGCCATGGGCCGGTATGCTGCTGGCTGCGGTCGGCTCCTCGGCCGGGCCCGGCGCGCCGCTTCCCGGTTGCGGTCAGTCGGCCAGAGCAGGCACTCATGCCCGCAGGGTCGTGAATTTACTTGCACATCAAAGATTTGCGGCACTTCCGCAGTTCCTGACTTGGGTCGACCGGGCGACCTTTCGGGAGCAGAGCTATGTCCACCATCATCACGCCCGCACTTCGTTTCAAGGCCCTTGTCCGTCGTCGCCGTGAAAACACCGGCGAGACCCACGCCCAGGCGGTCACCGAGATCAAGCGGCACGGGCCGTTGCCTGCGGCGGGGAGCCGCTGGCAGGAGTACCTGGAGTCATGGTTGCTGTCCGAACTCAACCGGTGGAACGACTTGTCGGAGCCCGACGAGCAATGGCCCTGGCCAGCCAGCACCGTCTTGGGCATCACTGCGGTCACCCCGCGCCCGCACGAACTCGTGCTGCATGTCCACCCCGCCGCCCAGTTCTCGTTCCTCGAGATGGTGCTGCCCGGGGCGGTGCCGGACAAACAGAGTGACATCGGCCGGTCGGACGTGCCTCTGGCGTATGCCGGCGGGGTGCCGGGGCTGCGCGCTGTGCACACGCGGCGTGGGCTGGAACTGTCCTGGCCCGGCACTGGGGCTCTGATTCTGCTGGCGGGGATGCGGCGCGATCGCTGGCTCAGTCTGGAACGCGAGCTGCGCGCGTTCTGGGCCGAGGACGAGGACGCGATCGTTCCGCAGTGGGACGCCGGGGGGTGGCTCACCGGCGAGAAGGCGTGGATCCTGTTCGACCCGAAATGCGGCGGCGACGTCCGCACCGCGTGGGTGGACAGCGGGTTGTTGCGCCGTCTGGGGCTGTTCGGCGGGACACAGCCGCTGTGGGTGGACTGCTCGAACGACGCGTTGCGCCGCTCGGTCACCACGGTGGAGGTCGACTTCGGACCGCTTGATCGGCGCCCGCGTGGCCCGGGCACCGCGCTGCCGGAGACCGCTTCTGTAGACCTGGTTGCATCGCTGCCTCGCCGCGGCGATTCGCCGTGGCCAGTGCGCCCATCGAAGTACCCCCGCCTCTTGGGGAACCTCGACCCGGCTCTCCGAGCCGAGATCGAGGCGCTGGAAACCAAGGGGGTCGCGGAGATGGAAACCTGGACGGTGTTCGACCGGTTACCGGCGGCGCCGTGGCTGCCCAGCGCCGACCCTGCATCCGAAACCTCCTAGATCGCCGGCCGCCGAAAACGAGGAGCAGGGCAGGCACGGCGCTGCGGCACTACTGCGGGTCTTCTTTCTTGCTCTGCCGGACCCTGCGCAGCGCTCGCATCGTCTCGGTGATCACCGGCACGTCGGCTGGGTCGAGTTCCTGCAGTTCTCGAAGCACAAGAGCGCGGGCGTCGGAATCGGCGAGGATCGTCGCCAGTTCCATCTGCTCCATCATCGCCTGGGACCTGGCGTCGTCGAAGAAGTACGCCGGCGGCATCTCGAAAAAGTCCGCGATGGCCTCGACGACCGCGATCTTGGGCTCGGCGCTCGCGCCGGAACGCAACTTGCCGATGTAGTTGTGGCTGCACGGCTCGCCGGTGTAGGCGGCGACGGCCTTGGCGACCTCGTCGTTGGAGTGCTGGGACTTCCGCCGGTGTTTCCGGTCATCGTCGTTCTTCGGCTTAACGGTGTCGAACAAGAAGTTCAGCTTGTCCGCGAAGGACGTCTTGACCTGCGGGTGTGCCGGGTGCACAGCGACCTCCCGGGTGTACGCGGGTGTGGGCGCCCCGCGCGTGCCTCCCAAAATCTTGGGAGGCACGGTTGACAGATTTCGTGACTTCTCTATGCTTCTAGGTGTTGATGGTACCTAGCTTCACAGGATCTGAGAAGACTGGTGACACAGCGTTCCCCCTCACGGGGGTCACGCTAGCCCGCTGCAGGGGCCCCGGCGCAGCACTTCGGGGAAAACATGCGGGCTTTCGACCAGGCTTGAAAGGGGAGGCAATGATTCAGCAGGCGAAGCCCGCCCGGCGGCGCGGTGCCGCCCCGGCCACCGCAGCCAGGACGTCGCGAACGACCGGCTGACGAGGCACGCCGGCGACCGCGGCCCCGCCGCTGATCGCAGATCAGGCAGTTGACAGATCTGCGATCAGCGCCGACCGACGCGAGCCGGACACGAACTTCACCGTCACGGAGCACGGCTGGATACCCCCACAACAGGTCCAGCCGCCCCGGGCGGTGCGCGATCCAGGCGGTGGGACCGGGGAGGGGACCGCCGTCTGGGGAAAAGGTCGGCCAAACAGGAGGCCGACCCAGAAGGTGACGGCTGGCGTGCTGATTCACCCGTGCTGACCCTCAGCGCGTCAGCACGCCAGCCGGAGCCTCTCACACCGCGCGGTCCACCCGCGCGTCCAGGCCATCGCCACGATGTCCCTCCCCCGACCAAGCAGGGGGAGCATCCGATGACACCACACCACAGCCCGAGCTGGCAGCACACCGAAGACGGGCTGACCCTTCGACTAGGCCGCCGCGCCGACCGGGTCCCCAGCCCCATCGACGACTGGCTGATCGGACCGGAGGGAATCGGGACGACCGCCGATCCCACATCCGACCTCATCCGACTGGAAGGTCACCTCCGTGGCATCGGCGCGGAGCTGCTGTCCAAAGTAGGCACTGCCGAGACGACGATTTCCCGCTCCCGCAACGACTTGGACAATGCGGCGGGGCCGTGGTGGTCGCTCAAGGCGCGGGATCAGCGTAAGGAAAACTCGGCGAGACTGCTCGACGCCATCGAGGAGCACACCACCGCGGTCTCTGAGCTCGACGACATCCGCGAGCTGCAGAACCTCGTGCGCCAGTTCGTCATCGGCGTCGACGCGCCCGAGGGCCTGCTCGCCGAGTCCGCCGCCGGTTGGCAACGCTCGCCCGACCTTCCCGCGAGCGTGATCACGTTCGACGACGAGGACGCGTTCTTGACCGCGGACTCCCGCCGCACCTCCGATTCCCAGTGGGGATACCCGATCCTGGGCGGGGACGTGTTCGGCCACCAGTGGCGCCGAGACGGGGACGACGACGAGCCCGACAGCCGCCCGCTGGACCGCAGCGGCCCCTGGATGCTCGGATATCTCGAGCGCACCGGCGAGATCTACGTGACCCGCCGTGGCGGGTATCTGCTCCCGCAGGTGTGGCTGCTCGGCGCACCGTTCAGCGCTGCCCGCGCGCACGAGATCCTCACCGGCATCCAGCCTCGAATGCGCGAGCCGAACTCAGTCATCCTCGCGGCCGCCGCAGTCGCTGAGGCACTACATGACGAGCACAGCGGCAACACCGGGAGTGCGGCATGAACACGCGAATACTGCGAGCCGCGGCGGCCGGCATCGCCTTCACGGCCATGACCCTCGCCGCCTGCTCCCCGGGGTCACCATCTCCCCCGCCGTCACGGCCTCCCGCGCCAACCGCGTCGGTGAACACGCCGCCACCGGATCAGCGCGGCCCCGAGGTCACCGTCGAGGGGACTGTCGCGTGGCGCACCGATCACGTCGGCTGCGCCGAAATGGTCACCACAGCCGGTCAGCAGCTGCGGATCACCGGCCAGATGGCCACCGACCGCGAGCGCGCCGTGTTTGGCGGCGCAGCACCGAGCGAGCGAGTCCGCATCACCGGCTACGCCTTTGTCCCGCTCAATAGTGCGACCCCATGCGGAGGCGGACTTCCTTTCGTCGCGGAAAAGGTGGAACCCGTGCACCAGTAGTAATCAAAAAACAATAGAGAACATCTCGCAGGACCTGTTTATCCCCCGATAAATGGGTGCTTCAGCCTGCCCAAAATAGACACGAAATACGATCCAAAAATAAATCCAAGAATCAGTTGACATGCTTGTCCACCGTTGTGCAGAGTGAAGCGCGAGCAGGGAAAGCCCAGCTCACAAGGCCAGCAGGGGAGACGCTGGCGGCACCGGTGCGGCATTGCCGCACAGAGGGGCCCGACACCGGCAAGTCATGAATTCGACAACGGGGATCTTTGCGCCCGAATTCGCCGAACAATGACAGGCGTCGTGCTGTCCTCTGAATTCCGGTGTGTTTCGGGTAAGTCAACCGAGTACGGGGGCTTTACACATGGCAGTACGACCATCTCGCGCGGTCAGCGTGATCGCCGGATGCGCGGCGCTGGCCGGGATCGCGGCGGCCTCGCCGGCAATCGCGGCGAGCGACCAGGACGGCGATCGTGTCGCCGTCGCGGGCAGCACGCCGGCGTGGGCCACACCGGCCGCCAAGGTGGGCGACACCGACGCCCACGCGCAGCGCCACATCCAGATCGCACTCTCGCTGCGCGACCAGGCGGGCGCGGAGGCGCTGGCCAAGGCGATCAGCACGCCCGGGTCGCCGCAGTTCCGCAAGACCCTCACCGCCGGGCAGTTCAACGACCGCTTCGCCGCGACGCAGGCCACCGTCGACCAGGTCAGCGACTGGCTGCGCGGGCAGGGCCTGCGCGTCACCGGCGTCTCGTCGAACCGGCACTTCGTCGACGTCGTCGCCGACACCGGCACCCTCGAGCGCGCGTTCGGCACCCAGCTGGCGACGTACCGGCACAAGGGCAAGGACGGCAAGATCCAGAAGCTGGTGGCGCCCGAGAAGGTGATCACACTGCCCGCAGCGGTGCGCGGGACCGTCACTGGCGTCCTGGGGCTGGACGACTCCGAAAAGATGAGCACTCCGCAGAATGTGCTCCACCCCGCTCCCGCGGCACAGGCCGCAGGCGGCGCGAACTGCGCCACGTACTGGGGCCAGACCGTCAACACGAGCGTCCCGCAGAAGTACGCCGACCAGTCCAACGTCCTCTGCGGCTACAACACCGCGCAGACTCGGGGAATCTATGGCCTGACCAGCGCCAACACCGGCGCTGGCACGACCATCGGCATCGTCGGCGCATACAACGGGGCGACGACCCTCGCCGACGCCAACCGTGCCGCCGCGAAGTTTGGCTCGCCACCGATCGCCGCGAACCAGTACGCGGTCAAGCTCCCCGACGGCGGTTTCAACAACGACCCCACCTGTGAGCCGGACTCCTGGAACGGCGAGCAAGCACTGGACGTGCAGGCGGCCCACACCGCCGCACCGGCAGCGAAGTTGACCTACTACGCCGCCAAGGACTGCCGCACTCTCTACGACGCGATGAATCGCGCCGTCGCGGACAACCAGGTCGGCATCATCACCAACTCCTGGGGCAACAACGGCGGCGAGGCAGGAGTCGCCCCCACGACCCGCGCGCAGATGGACAGCATCGGCGTGCAGGCCGCGATCCAGGGTCAGTCGCTGATGGTGTCTTCAGGCGACGCGGGCGACGCGTCGGCCATCGCCGGCAAGCCGACCCCGCAGTTCCCCGCGGCCAACCCCTGGATCACCGCCGTCGGTGGGACCAGCGTCGCTGTGAACAGCGCGAACAAGAAGCAGTTCGACACCGGCTGGACCTCCTCGGCGCTGGTGCAGTCCGGCAACGGATACGCCCCGACCCAGGACAAGGACGGCCCCTTCGCCGGCGGAGCCGGCGGTGGCGTGGCAACCACCTACGACTTGCCGGACTACCAGACAGGCAAGGTCTCGGGAACGAAGCGCTCGGTGCCCGACATCGGCGCGCTCGCCGATGCCTACACGGGTTTCGCCATCGGACAGACCATCCCGGGCCAGGGATATTTCGAGTTCAACTCCGGTGGCACGAGCCTGGCATCGCCGCTGCTGGCGGGCATGGTCGCGAACGCGGCCCAGGCAGCGGGCACTGACCGGTTGGGATTCCTCAACCCGGCGATCTACAGCCTCGCGGGCACCGCGGCGATCTCCGACGTCACCCACCACTCCACCGGTGTGTGGACCAACTTCGTCGGCGGATACGGCGGCGTAACCACGCCGACGACGCAGGGGTCGTACCTGATCGATTTCGACCAGAAGCCCCAGACGTTGCAGAGCGGTCCCGGCTGGGACCCGCTCACCGGTGTCGGCACGCCGGCGCCCGGCTTCGTCGCCGCGCTCGGCAAGTAGATCCCGCTCGCGGAGTGGCGGCGCATCGCCGCTCGGGACGGCCACGCGTCGCCACTCCGCGCCGGCAAGCCCCCCAACAACCAGGAAGGAGGTCTCGATGAACAGCGAGGACGGCGGCCAGACCCCGCAACGGGATCAGCTCGGACCCGAGCAGGACGCCTCGCTCGGCCCGACACCCCCATCGGGAGTGCGCAGCTCGACGGAGCCGCCCTCGGGCGATCGGAACCGCCGGACCGGCCTGCTACTGGCCGCGGCGCTGGCCGTCGTCGTCGCCCTGGTCGCGATCATCGCCTTGGCCTCTGGCGGAGAGAGCACCCCACTGGCCGGGCCAGTCACCGACACAACCGCGACCGCCGAGGCGGACGCCGGTGACACCGGGGAGCAGATCGTGGCGCCGCAGGACGTCACCGCCGCGGCGCTGGCGGCACTGCCGCAATCGACGACGTTCACCACGGTGACGGGCGCCCCTGCCGACCCGGCGCCGACCGCACGCACCTCCGGCAGGATCGTGCATCCGACCACCACGGTCGCGGTGTTCGCCGCGCCCGGAAGCGCGCCGATCGCCGCATTGCCGCCCCAGCAACACTTCGCCGAGCTGGCCACCGACACCAAGGTGCCCGTGATCGCCGAACAACCCGGCTGGGCACAGGTACTGCTTCCCAGCCGCCCCAACGGATCCACCGGCTGGGTCTATCTCGAAGATCCGGCCGTCACCACCGAGCACAGCAGATACCGCATCGCGGTCGATCGCGAGCACTTCGCGCTCACGTTGTTCGAGAACGACGCCCAGATTGGGCGCTGGACGATCGGGGTGGGCAAGGCCGGGGCGGTCACACCCGCGGGGCGGACGTTCGTGTTGTCGTCCATTTTGGAGGATCACCCCACGTTCAGCCCGGTGGTTCTTCCGCTGGGCGCCCATTCAGACACCCACACGACTTTTGGCGGCGGTCCGGGGACCGTCGGCATCCATACCTGGCCGACCGCAACGGTTTTCGGTCAGGCCTCCTCAGACGGCTGCGTCCGGATTCCGCCCGACGCACTCGACGTGATCTCAACGACCGTGCCGCTGGGCAGCGTCGTGGACATCACGTGAACACCACATCCAACACACCAAGGGGGGACCTCGTGGTCCGCACTGCAACACCTCGCGCCACTCAGCGGGCGCTGACCGCCGCCGGAATCGGCGGCATCCTCGCCGCCGGAATCGTCGGCCTCACCCTCTCCAGCGCCGCATCGCCGGCCGCGGCCGCCTCGGGGTCGACCGCGTTCGGCGTCAAGGCCTCCGGCATCGACAACAAGTCGGCCAACAGCGGCTCGGTCTCCGGCACCTCGTTCAGCGCATCGGGAATCTCCACCGAGACCCGTCCCGGCTACGCCAAGGCCACGGTGGGGAGCCTGACCGTCGGGGGCAAGGCGATCGGCTCGGTCACCGCCACCTGCGAACAGGGCGTGACCAAGGTCAGCCACTCCGGTTCGGCGCAGAGCACCCAGTTCTTCCACGTCTCCTTCGGCGCCGGCGGGGGCAGCTCGGCGACTGGCGTCACGGTGACCATCACCGACGCCAAGGGCAAGGTCAGCCAGACGGTCACGGCGGCCGGCGTGACCTGCGACAAGGCCACCACCCCACCGACGAGCGAGCCGCCGACCGGCAAGCCAACCACCGATCCCACCGGCAAGCCTGGCCCGAAGCCGACGAAGACCACCAAGCCCGGCAAGACCGGAACCGGCAAGGCACCGGACAAGGACGCCGTCCCCGTCAAGCCCAAGCCCGGCCACCACGCGGTGACCGGCTGACCAGTGGCGGGG
>NZ_FOEF01000042.1 GCF_900110575.1 Amycolatopsis saalfeldensis | reverse complement strand
ACTCCTCTTCGCCGGTGCGCATGATCGCCTCGGCAGTCCCAGCTGTCTGAGATAGGCCGTGGGGAACAAGGAGGCTGGCGGTTTCGACTCCGGTGGCACCTTCCTCCAGCCCGGCATAGCTCGTGTACCGCGTCGGGTCGCCGTTCACCACCGGAGACACGGGACGCCGCTTCTTTGCCAGCTTGACCAGTTCGAGGAACGAGTCAACAAGCTGAGGACATTTGTAGAGGCTAAAAAGAGCCTGCACCTCGAGTTTGTTCAGCATGTTGCGCCCAGACTCGAGGTGAGCCACCTTCTCTCGTCCGCAACCAAGCAGCTCAGCAATGTCTTCTTGCACCAGCTTGCGACCGAGAGGCGCTGACGACGTCCGTTGGCGCCGAAGGGCAAAGCCAATCCAGCGCTTCAAGACTGCAGGCGGCAGTTCAGTCAGCGAGGCCGGCAAGTCAGCCGGATCCTCAGGAAGATCCAGAAGTTCCATGAATTCAGCATCTCCTATCGCTGCCGGTTCGCATGTCTGCGCCGTGCCGCGCAAGAGAGCAACGGCAGGTTCACCCAATCGAACTATCCCGGCAGTAACGTCCACGTTGTAACGTTACTGTTGTTCGAATGGTACTCAAAGACCTGCTGGTCAGAGCACCTATGAACCCTAGTGCAGCCAGTGCATGGACGCCCTGCCCCCTCGGGAATCCGGGCACTGGTGTCCATGACGGTGGCCGCTGGCGGACCCCCGACCTGACAGCGGTCACCGTCTCCAATCAGCAGCGTCCGGGGGGACCGGGATGGGAAGCCACACACGCAGTGGCCAGGAGCTTGGCGTCTTCGTGGTGAGCGGCTCGGTCAGCGGCTCGCCGAAGAAGACCTCTACGAGTTCCCCGGCCTACGCTGCCGCTCTGCTGGCGAACTGGCTACGCGACGACCCGAACGCGAGGGAATTGTCGTGGGTCGTCGACGCCGAAGCGGCCGCGGCGGTCTTCGCCGCCCGCCTTCGCAAGGGCCTGATCGGCGAGACCGCTCGGATCGCTCACATCTTCGTCGTGCACCCGGGCAACGGCGTCGGGCCGACGCTGACCTCGGTGTGCAGGAAGCCGTTCCCGTGGTACGACCTCGAGTTCGAGACCGCCTTGGGCAAGCCGATGGGCCAGCCGTGTCTCGGATGCCAGGCAATGCTGGCGCCCCCTCCGCCGCCAGTGCCGATCGCGCCGCCGCCGGCGGACCGCACGTCGCACGCCGATTGGGCGGGCTGGGATCGCTACTACCGGGAGCTGGGCTGGCCCGTCTCGGAGGTCGCCGGCCAGCTCCTGCTGGCCGCGGGTCCAGACGTCGACGTCGTGGTGATCAGCCTCGACCGTGCTCTTGGCGAGCAGGTGCGGGAAGCGCTGTTGCCGATGAGGGCGCAGCCGCCGGTGCTGGCCTTGCCGACCTTGCCCGATCAGCTCCTGTTCATCGTCGAGCGAACCAACATCCCGGCGCCGATCCCCAAGGGCGTGCTGATGCTGGCCGCGGCGGTGCCGCTGTATCCATCCCCGACCATCGCGGGGGAGGCCATGTGGCACATCGCGCCGGACGAGGTCGAGGACGTGCGTCGCTGCAACGACATGTTGCTCTTGACCACGGTGAACACCGTGCGCGCAGCGCGGCCGCGCCGGGAGATCACGTCATGAACCTCGTTGTCACCGCTGCGGGCCTGCCAGGTCCGCGACGTCCCGGAAGCCGTTGCGCAGCAACGAGTATTGCCGGGAATTCCGCTGCCCCAGGTAAAGGAACTCGGATGACCCTCACGCTGGACGCACCCCGCCACGCCGTCGTCGACGAGCAGGAGCAGCGAGAGCGAGCTCAGCTGCGCAAGGCGGTCGAGTGGATGCCGGCCGCGTGGCTCGCCGCGGCCAACGCGGCGCTGGCCGACCTCGCCGAGCTGGCCGGCCTCCAGGTGGCTCGTCGCGCGGTCAACTTGGGACGTATTCACACGCCAGAGGTGCGCGCGCTCATCAGCGAGACGTTCACGGAGCTGACGTACGACATGGACGAATGTCCCGACGGCACGGTGGCTCACACCTGGCGGTGCGCGAACACCGGCGCCACCGTCCACTACGTGCAGGACCCGGATGGGTGCATGGTGGTGGAGGATGCTGGGTCCCCGCGGCGGAGCCTGTGGGACGAGCTGGTGGTCCTGATCGGCGCCTACCAGATGCACGCGGAGAAGACCGACAGCGCGGTAAAGCGTGCGCTCGGAGACTGACCATCTGGCGGTCCCCGACTTCGTGGCCCCCGACGCCCCTCGTCGGGGGCCACGAAGTCCGTTGAGCTGTCACCTGCTGGCGGGGCAGCTCGGCGCTGTTCGTGTTCCTTCTGATCTAGGGGGCTTCGCATCGGCCGTGACAGGCGCAGTGCGGGTGGCTGAGGTTCGCCGATCGGTGGCCGGCGTTCGAACAGGTCGCGCCGATAACGGCGCGGGTGCGTCGTTTCCCACCTGGGCCGACTTTCCGCTGATCAGGGTGGGCGGCGCAGTTCACGATTGCGCTGCGCCGCGGTCCGCGTACCGAGCGGGGTTGGTCCTGCGTCGGAAAGGGGCGAGGTTCTAAACTGCTCGCCCATATGTCCTGAACCATTTTCAGATACCGAGGGGGAACCGACCCATGGCACAGCGTGTGGAGGTCGCACTTGTTGACGATCTCGACGGCAGCGACGCCGAGGAAACAGTGGAATTCGGCTTGGACGGGGTCAGCTATCAAATCGACCTGAGCGAGGACAACGCGGCCGAATTGCGTGACGCGCTGGCTCAGTACGTCGAGCACGCACGTCGCATGGGCGGCCGGCGCCGGTCCGCCACCCGTCCTTCGGTTGCCGTTGCGGCCGCGACGAAAGCCCCGACCCATGTTGATCGGGAGCAGAACCAGGCGATCCGCAAGTGGGCCCGCTCGAACGGGTACGACGTCTCCGACCGCGGGCGAATTCCTTCCGAAGTGGTCGAGGCGTATCACAAGAAGCGATAGCGAGACGGATTCGCGCATCGGCATGCGAGGCCAGTGACGTTCTTCGCATCCCAACGCCGGACGGTGGGCCGCAGACGTTCAGCGCCTACGTCGAAGCCATCGGCTGACGCAGGTTCCGAGGTTCTTACGCGTCGACCTCTGATGCGGTCGCGGAGGCGCAAGAGCTGATCACGCAGGTGGCGGGCGGACGGTCATTCTCTCGGATGATCGTCCGCCGGGAACCTGCGCCACCGCGGCGGAGTTGAGCCCTGTGCTGTTGGTTGTTGTCGACTGGAGGTGCCTGCTGTTGTCCGCTTCTGCTGCTGATGAGTTCGCCGACTGGCTGACCGCGCCCGGAGCGCGCGAGGCTGTCCGCCGGCTCGCCGACCTGTTCGCGATGGTGCCGCCGACCACCGATGCGAACTGGTGGCAGCGGTTGTTCGAGCTGACCCGCACCGCTCCCCCTCGCGACGAGGACGTGGCGAGCCTGGAAGGTGCCCGGCGGCGCGGCAGTGAGGTGGACCAGCTGGAGAAGGCGCACCTCGCGTTTTCGGTGGACCCGTACTCCTCGGCCGCGTTCGACCTGGCGCAGATCGTCGGCTGGTGGTTCACATCGCATGATCCCGAGCTGGTGGAGCAGCACATG
Organism: Amycolatopsis saalfeldensis; assembly: GCF_900110575.1. Taxonomy (GTDB): domain Bacteria; phylum Actinomycetota; class Actinomycetes; order Mycobacteriales; family Pseudonocardiaceae; genus Amycolatopsis; species Amycolatopsis saalfeldensis. The sequence goes on along the minus strand of NZ_FOEF01000042.1, from coordinate 27,146 downwards.
GCTGATCTCAGTGCTCGGGCGCTGCCCTCGCAGCTGCATGGCGGGGTCTGGTCGTGGCGATCGCAGTCGTTCGGTGCGCAATGGGTCCAGGATGTCGTCGACGCCGCCTGGGTCGTAACGCGCGCCTACGCCGCCGCCCAGGTGCGGCAGGGTGGGCCGGCCCCGTGGCGGGATGTTGAGCAGCGCGACGATTGACGATCGACCGAGGTGTTCGGATCGTGTGCTCTGGGCCTCTGATCAGCGGCGTCATCCTCGCAGAGTCGCGGCGGATGCGGTGCTGAGGGCAAAAATAAACCCGGCCCACGAGGGGCCGGGCGGGTATGGCAATAGTGTAGCCGCTCTGGGAGCGGCTTTCAAATCAGGTCACCAGCCCAACGGCTTGGTGTAGGTGCCGGCGGGATCGGGCAGCTGGTGGGCGGTGTAGTCCAGCGCCTTCAGTGTCCGCCACCAGTGATGCCCGGCGCCCCCGGCAGGTGCGGTCGAGAGATCGCCGGCGGTGTATCCGCTGCCGGGGTTGACCACTCCGACCGGCACCCGGCTCCACGCCTGGTGCACTGGCATCCGCAGATCGCTGTCGTTGCTGATCACGACCGCCGCGTCGACGGCGTTGGTCAGGATGTCGACCAGCAGATGGGAGGCGACGTTGACGTCGGAGCCTTTTTCCTCCCAGGTGCCCACCGATGCCATGAAGGTCGCGTCGGGCTCCGGGATGCCGTGGCGCTGGACCTTGATCGGCCACTGCGGCGTGACGAGGATGGGCCGGCCTCGGCGGCCTTCAGTGGCCAACGGCCGCTTGATGACCTTGCTGATGTAGTTGCCGAACTCGATGTGGTCCACGCTGCCCGACGAGCGCAGTGCCTTGAGGTAGACGTCCTGATCAGCGGCGCCGCTCGGGTTGGCGGCGCCGTTGATCCTGGCTGTGCAGTACACCAGCCGGGTGACTGACGCTCCGGGCCAGACCTGGGCCTGTTCGGCGACCAGGGTGGCGGCCAGGGCGCGGACGTCGAGCCATCGCCAGCCCGCCGCTCCTCGGCCGCAGGCCTTCCGGCCGCCGTAGTAGAGGTTGTACCCGTCCACGTAAACCCCGACACGCATCCGGCGACCTTAGCGACCGAGCTTCCTCGTGAGGCACACGGCACGGCGGTGAACTCCGTCCGCCGGGTTGTCCTGACCCTGGCCCAGGCCGCAGTCTTCGCCTCGATGCCGCACCTTTCGGTCCGCTCGGAAGCTGTGATCAGCAGCTTCTGTCTGACGAGCACGTCTTTGGTCGACGTCGGCAGTCGGCCCAGCACTCGGATCGATGTCCCAGTGGCGGTGGTGCTCATCGCCGATCGGATCGGTCGGCGGAGGGCAACAGGACTCGCTGGTGGTGGATCAGCTTGCACAGCATCGGCAGGTCGACCGGGTGCGGCCGCGCCCCCTGGGGCACGCCGCGGCCGCTGCGGAGCGGGCGTGAGTCCCCCGGTCGACCTCGCCGAGCCCGGAGCACGGCGAGGTCGACGGGCCAGGCCGTTGGGGTGCCGGGCGCAGATGTGCGGTTCTGATCAGGAGACACCCGGCACCGGGCTCGGTGACTGGGAGGCTCCGCGGCCCTATGCGACGGGAGGCATCACCTCGTTCCACAGCGTCGCGGCCGCGGTCGCGAGCAGGATGACGGTGATGATCAAGCGGTACATCGCGGCCGCGAGCGACCGCAGGGCATTGAGCACGGTGCAGGCCGCCCGGGCCCATTGGGTGATGCGAGTGAAAATCGACATGCCCACAGTGTGATGACTGCACATCCGTGGGTATTAAAGTCAAAACCCGTGGTAGACGAGGTCGAGATCCGGAAGTGGCTGACGAAGCACCTACGCGGCGCCGTCACGGAGCGGGAGTGGGCCTTCCTGCAGAAGAAGCGAGTCGTCGGACAGCTGCAGGAGGCGGCGGACGACGAGCTGCAGGAGGAACTGGACTCTTGCGCCTCGCTGATCAAGGACATGCGGGCGACCTATCCCGACGTCGAGCCGGCCGGATCCACGTCCCCGGAGCAGACCCTGGCGCCGGTCTCGGTCAGCTCCCGCTCAGCTGACGTCGGCGCGCGGTCGGCGGCGTACTCGCTGGCGTTGAGCGAGAACGTCGCGGCCGAGGCCGACCATGACCGTCAGGTCGCCGCGTTCCGCAAGAAGTTCCTACCGGGCGGACTCATCCAGCTCGATCAGGTCGAAGGCTGGATCGCCGAGCGCACCGGCCGGGGTGAGGACGCCCAGCAAGCGCAGGTGCGGATCCCGCCGGGCTGGGAACCCGGGCAGCCTCTGCCGGGCGAGGTGATCGAGGTGTTCGTCGACAGGCTGGCCTACGTGGCCCCGGGGTACGACCGGGTCCGCAAAGTCGTCGTGGCGCCGGGCACGACGCTGGGTTGGTTGCATCGGCTGACGATCGGTCTGGCGGTGTCGCACGGCTGGGAGCCAGCGCAGGCCGCGACCTGGGTGCTCACCGGCGTCACGCCGCTGATCGGCCTGATCAGAGTCACCGAAGGAGCCCAGAACATCCGCGAACAGAACTGGACGGCGTGGTCGGAGCGGATCACCCTCGACGTGCATCCGGCGGCCGCGCCCGACGAAGTGGCGGACGCCTATCGCGAGGCCCGGGCCCGGCTCGATCATCGCCGCACGGACGGCAACTACCGCGCGCGATCCCAATCGGTCCGGCAATTGGTGCTCGCCCGGTTCGTCGCCAGACCTCGCGCTCAAGGAATTGCGTGGGACACTCTGCGCAAGAAATGGAATTCCTGGATTCCCCAGCAAAACGAATACGCCGATCTCAAGCGCTTCGAGTCCGAAAACGCGTTCCGGCGCGCCGGTCTCCTCGCGTGTAAACGAGTTCTCTACCGCGGACTGTTCGCAGGCCGCGGTGCGACGGCCGCCGCGATCGCCGCTGATCAGAGCAGGCGATGATCGATGCTCGGCCGGGTGCCGCCCTCGGGAATGCCCCAAGTTCGAGTGTGCTCGCCGAGGGCCGACGTCAAGCGACCTGCTGAACTCGGCCAGTTCACGTCCGAACCGTCGGAACGAAGCAGCAAGCTACCGCAACGGGCCTGGCCCGATCGGCGAAGCCCGGCCGGTCCTGCCACAGCTGCTTGTCATCGACCCGCGCTGGAGGCTGTGATCAGCAGTTCTTGACCGACAACGTCGTCCTGGCTGATGTCGATGATCAGCCCGGCGCCCGGGTCGAGCACCCAACGACGGTGCTGGTCCCCCGCCAGGAACACCACCGGGACGGTTGGACGGCAGGGACAAGCTGGAAGTGCGGGCTGGTAGTAGAGCCGCTGGCAGAACATCGGCAGGTCGAGCGGCGCAAGCGCGAAGCGGGTGAGCCGCGTCGACGGGGCGACGCGGTCCGGGCAGCCGGAAGCCGCGGTCGCCGCGGAGTGGACAACGAGTCCCCAGCCGCCGAGCAGGAGCAGGAGCAGGAGCACGGCGATGCCGGTGGCCAGGCACGCGCGGCGCCAGAGCTGATGAGCGGTTCTGATCAGCAGGAACATGGCACCGAGTCCGATGGCCGGAAGGATCAGCAGCCCCAGGTCTGGCACGGGCTGCTGTGACCACGCCGGGCCGGCACCGAGCGCGTTGAAGGCCAGCAGGCGCAGGCCGGCGCCGACGAGCACGGTCGCCGCGACCGCACCGAGCAGCAGAGGAACCCAGGCCCGGATGCCGCGGTTCACGAGAACCACTCGTTCGGGTCGGGGTTGGCCAGCCCTAGCTCCTCGAGTTCGTCGTCGGTGACCTCAGGAACGCCTAGCGCCCGGGTGTGCTCGCCGAGCGCCGACTCGAAGTCGTCCAGGCGGCCGCTCACCTCCGCCAGCTCGGTCCCGACCCGCTCGCAGAACGCGGTGTCGTGCAGGAACGGCATCCTGTCGCGCATGAATTGGTGCACCAGGTAGTTGCGGGCCTCGACCGCGCGGCGTGCTTCCTCCTCCAGCTCGGCCGGCAGGTCGGCCGCGGCGACGAGGTTGCCCAGGACCCCGCGGTTCCAGCCTTCGATCTTCGCCAGCCGCTGATCCAGCGTCATGCCGCGCTTCTGGCGGTGCGCCAGTATGCCCCAGAAGGTCAACTCCAAGACCTGGAAGCGCGCGAGCAGCTCGCCGAAGGCACCGAACACCACGAACCTGGCAACGTTGCCAGGTTTGAGGTCAGGTTCGCCCTGATCACCGTCAGTTGTCATCGTGTCCCCTTCGTACCGCGACGCGGTCGTAGTGGCTACGCATCCGCGGACCGCCCGAGCCGACCAGTGTTCAGGAGGACATCGTGCGGTCAGCTGCCAGCCACAGCTGGGGCGCCTGCTTGGTACCAGGTGCAGGGGGCCAGGTACGAGCGTCGCCACGGCCGAGCACCACGCGGGCATCGGTGAACAGCGCCGAGTCGGAGGCAGCGAAATCGGCGATCGCGACGAACACCCCGAGGTGCGACGCTTGCCGATCAACGGTGTCCCCGAAGGCCGTTCCAGGTCCGGTGACCGGGACGGCATCGTTGCCGGCGAGGACATTCGCGCGCATCGCCGTGGCCGCCCAGGTGGCTGCGAGTGCGTCCCGAACCGTCTGCCCGGTTAGGTGCACCGGTTGCACCTGGAGGGAGTCGAGTCCGCCGACAGGGTCGTGGTCGAGCAGGAAGCGCAGTTCAGTGCGCCGTTCCGCGGCGTCCCACTCGAGGTGGACGAAGAGCCCCGCCGCGCCGCTTGGCGTCTCGGAGGTCAGGTAGATGCACGGCACCACCCAGCGTCCGGGCAGATCACCGGGCAGCGTGTCGGCTGCCGCTTCGAAGCGCGGAACGAGCTGGTCGTGGATGTTGACCAGAGGCCGACCGCTGGCGCGCCACGACCCGACCGCGGCGAGCACTGCGGCAAGGCGCTGGTGCTCGAGCAGGTCGATCATCGACCCTGTTGGTGGGAAGCGCTCGGCCAGGAGCTCGAGGATCCGGGTGATCGGCATCCAGCACCAGGACGGCCAGTCACCACGGTCAGCGGCAGCCTGCAGAAGGTGTTCCACCATTCCGGGAACCCGGTTCTCGAGTTGTTGTTCGAGCATGTGCAGCCGGCGTGCGGTCGCGCGGTACAGCTCGGGGATCCAGCGGTACTGCCTGTCCAGTTCACCATCGCGGATCTGCGCAAAGGCCTCGTCCTGGCCTTCGGTCTCGCTACCGTGATGCATGCCGACCCCAGCGGGGGCCGAGGCGCCGAGGCAGCACACGGGCGGGATGGTGACGTTCATTCGGGCGCCTTGCTTGCGCAGCGGCTTCGGGGCGACGAGCTCAGCGGTCACGGATACGCTGCCGCTTGCCATTGCCGCCCAGGTGCTGATCACGGCCTGGTAGAAGTCGTGGAGGGGGTGAGCGGGGTCGTCGGCTTGGGCTGGCCAGCTGCGCGGGACGATGTGCGTCTCGCGGTCGTAGCCGAGGTAGCCGTTGACCTGGAGCAGGGCGTCCACGTCGTCTCCGAGCCGAATCGCCGCGGCTGCGTTGTCTGACCACCACGTGATCCAGAGGCCGCCGTCTTCGGCTTCGCCCCAACTCGCGGCGACGATCGGCACTCCGGTGTCGGTGGTGCAGGGCGGGGTCGCCCACATCACCATCCCGGCCGGGGCAGGCACGATCCCCGCGAGGTCGCATGGGGCCAGGTCGGTCGCCAATGCGGCTGCCGTGGCTTCCTCGTTGAGGTGGTAAAGCGCGGCGGCGCCGAGCCGCCCTCGCTCGGCGGCGGCGAGATGCCGGGCACGTGCCTCGTTGGAGGTGAGCGTGGCTACCGCGGTCGGCAGTGTGAAGCCCACGCCGCTGTCCATCAGGTGCGTCCATACGCGGGTCGCGTTAAGACGCAGGAAGTCCAGGGCTGACAACCAGGCGAGATGCAGGTTGGCGGGGGCTGTGAAGTCCACTGGAACGTCCTCGGTGCGTTGAGCTGCGGCCGGTTTTGGCGTCGCGTTCACGACGACGGACAAGCAGAGTATCGGGCAGTACTGACAGTTCCCGCGCTCGCGGTGCTTCCCGGCTAACGCGCTCGTCGAAGCCCACGAGCGGCCAGTCCAGATGGGGGTCGTTCGTCGGATTCATCTCACGTGGGTCAGCGGACGGTTGCCAGCTGGTCCCAGCGGGTGGTGTAGGCCGGGGAGAGCCGCTGCTGGCGCATCGCCCATGCGGCGCGTTGGCGGATCCCGGCCCGGCCGAGGCCGATCGCGTCCCGGCCGAAGCGCGCGGTGACGGCGTCGAGGGTGGCCGCGAGGGCGTCGTCGCGGGCCGGGTGTGTCCAGAGGCCGGGGTGGCGCTGGTCGGGAACGAGGTCGAGCGCCATCACCCCGACCCGGCGGTACTGGTAGCCCGGCTGCCACAGGCGTCGGGCGAGCCTCGCCGCGGTGCGCGCTAGCGGAACGGTGGCGCTGGTCGGGGCGAGCAGGGTCTGTGTGGCCTGTGCGTTGCGAGAGGGGCCGGTGTAGAAGTCGCCGCCGGTGGACAGCCACACGCACAGGGTGTTGGTAGCGCGTTGATGGCGGCGCAGTTTCGTGGCGATCGACTGGGCGTAGGAGCTGGCGACGTCGGCGACGTCGGTTTCGCTGGTCACCGGCTGGCCGAGCATCCGGCAGTGCAGCAGCTGCCGGCGCGGCGGCGGGGTGTGCTCGAGCGGCAGGCACGCCGTTCCGGCGAGTTCGCGCACGGTCCGCTCGACGACGATGGTGTAGGAGCGGCGGACCCAGCCGGGATCAAGGGCCGCCAGCTGCGCGGCGGTGGTGACGCCGTGGGCTGCCAGGCGGGCCGACAGTCGGCCGCCGATGCCCCAGATCTCCTTGGTGGGCAGAGAGTCCAGGATCTCGTGCAGGGTCGTGGGGCTGGTCGTGCTCAGGTCGTGGACGCCGGTGCCGGTGGTCTTCGCGATCTTGGTGGCAACCTTGGCGAGGGTCTTGGTGCCGGCGATGCCGACCGACACCGGAAGCCCGACCCACCGTCCGATCTGTTCGCGCAGGGCCGCGGCAATCTCGCCGGCGCGGCCGGCGGGCAGCCGCAGGAAGCACTCGTCGATGCTGTAGGGCTCCACAAGCGGGGTATGGCGCTCAACGACGGCGAGCATCCGGGCGGAGAAGTCTCCGTAGAGCGCGAAGTTCGACGACAACGCTACGACGGTGCGGAATTTGGGGCGGTCCCGGATCTGGAACCAAGGCTGGCCCATGCCGACGCCCAAGGCCTTGGCCTCGCGGCTGCGCGCGACGGCGCAGCCGTCGTTGTTCGACAGCACGATCACCGGCGCCGTGCGCAGGTCCGGGCGGAATACGCGCTCGACGGATGCGTACATCGAGTCGACGTCGACCAGGGCGTAGACCTGCTCACCGGGCACCGGACGCTCCCGGGAACACGTGGTGGATCACGGTCGTCACGACGCCCCAGATCTCGATGCCGCCTTCCGGGATCGGAATATTCGGGAATTCGGGGTTCGCCGGTTCCAGCCGCGGTGGGCGGGTGCGCAGGGTCTTGACGGTGAACTCGGTGTCGACGATCGCGACGACGATGCTGCCGTCGGCGGCGCGGAGGCTGCGGTCGACGATGATCTCGTCGCCGTCGCTGATCCCGGCGTCGCGCATCGACCAGCCGGTGACCCGCAGGATGTAGGTCGCGGCCGGGTTGCGGATCAGGTGCTTGTCCAGGTCGAGCGGCCCGTCGTAGTGGTCTTCGGCGGGCGAAGGAAACCCCGCCGCCACCACTGGCGGGCCCTGCACCGTGATCGTCTTCAGTCCTGACACCCCGCCATTAGAACACACGTTCGAGACGATGGCTGTGGCGTGGACGACCTGTGACCAGCGACAACAACCCTGCTGGAGCCCGCTATTCGCCACCCGCCCAGGTCGACTGTCGCGGAGTCCGCACGTGCAGGACCACCGAGCAGCAGCGGTACCGGAATACTGGGTCGCGTGGACGAGGTGGTGAAAGGGTGGCGAGCCCTCAGGCTCGTCAGCCGTTGGCAGGTCCGGCGACTTGAGCCCGGCGCGCAGGCCGGAGACCCGGTGGACGCCTTCAACCTCGCGCTCGCCCTTGAACGACTTGGCCGTGATGGTGACGCCGAGCGGTGGTACCGGTGGGTCGCCGAGACCGGGGACGTCGATGGCGCGTGCAATCTGGGCCTCCTGCTCGCACGAACAGGTCGCGAGAACGCGGCCCTCAAACACCTGGGGATCGCGGCCAAGCAAGGCGACTCCGGGGCCGCGTACTGCGCCGGCGAGGTATGCGAAGACACCGACGATATCGAGGGCGCCCGATACTGGTACGACATGGCCGCGAGGCTGGGCGACCAAGATGCCAAGACCTGGCTGGAGCGAAACCCGCCGAAGACCGGCCTCGCGGCGAACTGACCAGATCCCGCCGCGAGCGTGATGAGCCGCTCGCGGGTTGCTTGAGACTGGTGATCACACGTGGCGGAGCCGGTCGGCGACGTCCGTGATGGCGTTCTCGTCGCGGCGGTAGAAGGTGAACCCGCCGCCGCGTCGGTCGGCGGTCTTCACGCACAGCCCAGCCTCGATCAGCTTGCTCAGGTGCTGCAGTGCTGTCGGGCCGGCGATGCCGACCGTGCGCGCCAGCAGTGCCAGGCACACGCCGTGTTCGCTGACCTCACCCGGCGCGGCGTCGAGTTGTCTCGGATCCTGCATGGCCCGCAGCAACTCCAGCCGGGAGGCGGACCCGAACGCCCGCATGGCTCGGACCAGTTCCTCGGTCCGCGCTTGCGGCGGTGTGCTCGCCATGTCGGTTAGCGTATCGGCTAAGCAGCGCTCTGGACGGAAGGTGCCCGGTCGGTGATCACGTGCTGTCGCCCCGAGCACGGTCGTCTTCGGCGGCATTGCCCGCGGCTGTCGGGGTGTGGGTCTGCGGGCGGCTTTAGTTCCGAAGCAAGATCCACGTGGTGAATTCGGCTGCGGCGAACACCCACCAGCCCAGCGCGATCCCGGCACCGACCGGCCGGCCTCGGCCGTTGAGTACCGCGCCCAGAGTTCCCCCAGCAGCCATGCCCATCGCCGCGCCGATCGGCGGAAGCCACACGATCCACCACTGTGCCGCCGTCGAACAGAGCAGCGTCGTCGAGTCCGCACGGCACGAGTCGGCGCCCATCAGCAGGAAGCTGCTCACCACGAACCCGACGAATCCCGCGGGGATGAGCATCAGCAGCCGGGTCGTCAGTCGGACGACACGGGCGTCGGCCGCGATCGACGCCGGATCGGCAGCGGGGAGGTTCGATCCGTTCACCTTGCGGAGCGTATGACTCGGCGGGCTGCACCGACACGGTAGGACTACTCAATGTCGCGACAGCGTCACGGGCGTTACGCCGAAGCTCAGCGCCCGTGATCAGGATGCGGTGTGGTCGGACGACCTCGCCGCTGGGAAGGTAGAGCGCGGCTCAGTTCCCGTCCTTCATCGGCGCCCCTGCCGCCGCGATTTCCGAGCTGTCTTTCGTGCGGCCTTCTTCCGGGCGTCCGCTGTCCGCGCCGGGGTGGACGGCTGGGGCGACGGCGCCGATGCGGCTCGGGGTGAGTCGAGCTTGCCTTGCGACAGTCGCAGGGCCGCGGTGGCCAGCCGGAGGTATTCCGCGTCCGGGTCGGGGACGCAGGCCGGCTCTTGCCACAGCGCGGCGGTGAGCGCCGCTGCCAAGTGCAGGGCCTCGAACGGCTGCTCATTGGCGGCTCCGGTGATCCGGATCCGGGCACGAGCCAGGGGCAGGCCCTTGGTCGAGGTGACGACCTTCAGCAGGTCCTGCACATCGCCCCGTCGTTCCGGCGCGACCAGCCCGTCCAGCAGCGTCGTCATCGCGGGCAGGAGATCGTCGATCGTGGCGTCGTACCGGGCGGCCGTCCACCACTGCTGGGCCTCGCGGGTGATCGCTTCGACGGCGTCTGGGGCGTCCGAGGGCCGCAGGTGCAGCAGTTCCTCGGCGACGTCGGGTGCGTGGTCGGCGAGCTGCAGGTGCACGTCGACGAACTTCTTCGCCAGGCGCTCACGCTGCGCGTAGGCCTCCGCCGACTCGCCGGCTTTCCGGGGCCCCGCAAGGGCATCCGGGATGTCGATGTGGCGATCAAGGATTGAGGTGAGGTAGTGCAGCAGGAGCGTCTGGCCGCTAATCGCGCCTTGCACGACGCGCAGCGCCCACTGCCTGCTCTCACGCGGGGGGTACGGCTCGTCGGCGGCCATGTACTCGGACAGCTCGTACGGCCGAGGATTCGGATCGACGAGTGGAAGGGACTCCTGCGCAGAACCTTCAGCCCTGCCGGTGATGACCTGCAATGACGTGACACCGCGAGCTCGATCGGCCGAGGAAATACAGGTGAGCAGCATGTTCGCCACGAAAGCCTGCCCGTCTTCGCCCCGTTCGTACCAGGTCCGGGCGCCGGTGCGGGCCTTCGCTCGACGCTGGTCGTCGGGCAGCGCGGCTCCCGGTTTGGTGGCGCGGTCGACTTCGGCCTTCATCCGGAAGAACAGCTCGTGCGCCGGCTCCCCGGCGGCGGGGATCACCGCCCGGTTGTCCGGTGACAACGTCGACACCGACGCGAGCAGGCGCGGAGTTTCCAGTCGCTCCCACAGCTCCATTCCCGACAGTTCCGCCAGGTCGGAGGGACTGGTGGCGTCGATGCCTTTTTCGTCGGCGTAGGCCGCCAGCGCGTAGGCGATGAGCATGGTCGGCGCGTCGAAGTACTCGGACCGCTCCCCAGAAGGATCGTGTTTGGCCGCCATGAGGTCGCGCATCACCTGCGCGTAGGCGTATGCCGCGCTCCACAACGTCCACATCGGACTCGCGTCCTGCTCACTACGATCCAAGCCAGCGTCGTCGGTCATGCACACAGGGTCTCAGGCTGACCACACAGCGCCGCACGCCACCTCGCCGGACGCCACCGCGGCGACACCCGGGGATCACCGCGGCACGGGCGGCACGGCGGCGGGGTGAACGGATCAGTCGATGTGAATCGAGTACGCCTGCGGGTACTTCTTGCCGGGCGCCGGCTTCGGAGAGCCGGTGAACGAGACCGGTGTGCCGACGTCCAGGTTGTCGTACCCGTCGGGCAGCTCGTCGCGTGAGACGAACCAGGAGCCGCCTCGGTTGTCGGTGATGAAACCGCTGGTCTGTCCTTGGCGCCAGCCGGTCACCGTCCCGCGCCACCTGCCTGCCGGGTTCGTCGACGGCGCGGCAGCCGATGAGGGGTTGCGCACGAAGGGGTATCGCAGCGGGTAGTCATCGTGCTCGCTGGCCAGGAACAGTTCGTCGAAGGTGGGGTGGTCCTTCGTCGCGCTCGCCAGTTGCGGGGCGGTGCGCAGTGTTGAGGGGCCCGAGGTCGGTCGATCGGCCACGGCGTTGATCACTGGAACGACTACCCTCACGCCGCGGCTGATGAGGCGGGTGACGAGCGGAACGAAGTCGGCATCTCCGGTGATCAGGACGACGAACTCCAGAGGCGTGGTGGTGGCGCGCTCCCACACCTCGAGGGCCAGGTAGACGTCGGCGCCCTTCTCTCGTCCGTCGGCCAGCTCGACGTCGTGGCGTGTGATGCCGGCGTTGTCGAGGACGTTGTCGAAGACGGTCGAGGGTGTCGTGCTGCGGCCGCGGATGTAGTGCGCCTCCGTCATCACGCAGTTGTCGAGGTCAGCTCCGGTGCAGACATGGACGTACTGCCGAAACGCGTCGTGCAGTCCACCGAACGAAATCCGTGCCTGTCGCAGGTGTTCGGTGGCGTAGAAATCGCTGACGTGGGCAAACCAGGTGCCGTCGTAGAAGACGCCTATCCGATGTGCGGTCATCGTGATCGTCGGTTCGCGAGCCGGAGGAAGCCGGGTACAAGCAGCCGGCTGTCGGCCGCAGTTCTCGCGATGCCCTGTGGTGAGTCCATCGGAGCTCGTGTCCAGTTGCCCGGCACTGTGAGTGTCGACCAGTAGCCGGGCTTCGCTTCGGCGCTGACCATGAGGAAGGACTCTAGTTGCCGCACCCAGCGGTGACGCCCGACGTAGCTGGGCACGCCCGGGTGACCCCCGGAGCCGCCGCGAGATCCGCGTCGCGAGGATCCCTGGGCCGCGGTCACGGCATCGGGCGGGCTGCGCGCCGATCCGTGTCGGCCGGGGACGGGTACGGCTCCCAGCCGGCGTCGAGCTCGGCTACGTCACCGCGGTCGCTGTCGCCGGTGATCGCGATGATCCGGCGCAGCGGGATCCGCAGCACCGCGTGCTCGCCGAGCGGGAGGAACCCGATGTCGCGGCGGGCGAGGTCCACGTCGGCCAGGTTCCCGGCCAGGGTGTGCGTCGACGTCGACGGGCGGCGGCCGGTTTCCACCAGCACCCGCACCGGCGGGATGCGGTAGATCCGCGCCAGCATGCCGGTAAGTGCGGCGGCCGCCGCGGTCTCGGTGGCGCCGTCGTCGGGGATCCAGCTGATCCTCCCCTCGCACCACGCCCACGCCTCGTCCCGGGAACCGGAGGACACGTGCGGGGCCGGGCGCAGGCGGATCACGTTGTCGTGGGCGGGGCGTCGCTCGCCGCGAGCACGGATGACCGCGCGGCTCGGCCGGGCGCGGATGCCGTCCGCGGCGGCGTCCTCGACCAGGTACGGGTACGCGGTGCGGGCGAGCGCGAGCGCCTGCTCGATCGTGCTGGCCGGGTCGTCGGCGGGGACCGGTCCGACGGTGATCTGCTGATCGCGGCGCCGCGCGGTGAGCTCGGCGGCGTGGGTGGCGGCGAACGCGGGAACCGCCAGGACCACCGACCACGTCGGCTCCCAGCCCCACGGCCCGTAGTCCCCCACCAACGGCCGCCGCCCCGCGGGGACCGCCGGCCCGTGCTGCTCGTACTGCGCGAGATAGGCCAGGTCCCGGTCCACCGGCCTGGTCAACGGCCAGTTGGCGACCATGACCAGCCGCTGGTCATCACTGCCGGGGCCGCCGGGTCCGCGGTAGGCGTCTTCGAGCAGCTGGACCCAGCCGGTGGCGCCTTCGCGCCAGAGATGATCGAACTCCCGCTCGGCCCACGCGCCGACCGAGCACTCCCCCGCGTAGGCGGTGTGCGAGGGAACCGGCAGCAAGGACACGTCCCGCACCACGCGGCCGGCGAGGTGCTGCGCGGCGGTCGCCAGGGCGAAGGACAGGCAGCCGCCGGGGGTGTCGCCACGGCCGCGCGCGACTTTCCAGGCCTCGAGGACCAGTCCGGCCAGGAAGTGCGCCTGGTTCCACCGGTCGACGTCGCCGACGATCCGCGAGAGCAGGTCGCTTTCCTTGCGCAGCGCGGGGTTCTTGATGACCTCGTCGCAGGCCGCCGACGCGGTGGCGGTGAGATCGGCATCGGGCGACGCCCGCCGGTAGTCGGCCAGGAACGTCTCCCAGTCCGCGGCGATCCTCACCCACGCCTCGGCGAGCCGGTCCCGATCAGCACCGTAGACGGGATCCGGTGCGGCGACGGCGTCCAGCAGCGCGGTCACCGCGGGGTGCTCGTGGCGAGGGGACGCGGCGAGCGCGGCGGCGTAGCCGGACCAGCTGTGGGCGCGGGTCGAGGTACGCAACCTCGTGAGCCGGGCGTGGGCCGCCACGATGCGCACCGCGACAGCCCACAGCGCTCCGACCGGTGCTGGGACGTCGAGCCGGTGCCGGCATCGCTTGCACACGTCCGGCAGCACCGTGATCAGCACCGCCGCGACGCCGGGCCCGTCTGGGGAGTTGCGGCACGCACGGTTGTACGGCCTGGTGTCGCTGGGTTCAGGGACGTGCCGCTTTCCGCCGCCGGCGGCGGAGACCGTGACGGTGGAGTGCTCGAGCGCGGGCAGGATCAGATTCACCGCGCGCAGGTCGGTCACCGTCAACGACGGCAACCCGACGTGCGTGTCCTGGCCGTGCATCACCGCGCTCCCATCCCGGCATCGTAGAAGGTCACTCGCCGGCGGAAACGTCGCAGCGGCGGTAGCTGCCGAGGGTTGCGATCAGGGAAGTCGGGCTCGGTGTGGATCGTGGCGGTTCAGGGCCGCATTGCGGGGAGCAGTCGGTCCGCGGCCGCGCGGGCGGCATCTAGCCGCGGTTCGTGCGCGCCGGCCGGTGTCCGCAGGATGGCGGCGAGGCACAGCAGCTGCATCAGATACCCGTCGCGGCTGTCGAGGTCGCTCTGGCGAAGGGCGTGGACCTGCTCGGCCAGACCCGGCACGGCCAGGGACGCGGACCACAGCATCGCCGCGTCGAGTCCCCGGGGCGCCAGGCCCCAGTCTTCCCAGTCGAGGATCGCCAGCGCCGGGCCGGTCAGGTTGGCCCAGGCGAAGTCGGCGTGCGCGGAGACCCACCGCTCGATCGTGGTGTTCAGGCCGGGGCCGAAGGCGTCCCGGATTTCCTCGTCCACTCGGTTTTGGCTGATCAGAACCGTGTGCAAGGTGGCGACCCGCGTGGTGTGAGCCTGAGCGAGCGCGTCGAGTGAGCTCCCCAGTGCGGTCCACCAGGTCGGTGGCAGCCGCGGGTCGGTGGTGAGGATGCCGCCCGGCTTGATCGGCGCGTCGGTGACGAGATCGGACTCGTCGGCCCGCCACATCAGGCTCGTGGTGGTCTCGGTCCAGGCGAGACTGGCGTGCCAGGCGGGCTTGGCGACGCCGGCCAGCGTCGCCGCAGCTTCGGGTCCGTTGAAGCCCTGACCGGCCATCTTCGCCAGCGGGCGGGCTTCGATGCGGATCCACGTGCCACGGTCGGTGGCCGCGCCGAGCGAGCGGCGTTTGCGCACGAGTGCCGTCCGGTCCAGCCGAACATCCAGTGCGCGCTCGACGCGGTCGAGGATGTCGTCACGCGGCTGGGCACGCAGGTCCGGTGCCGCAGGACGGGCGTCGGGTCGCGGTGGTGCGGCGGCCCGGTCAACGGTCGGCATCCCCATGTTCTCCCCTCGCTCCGGGCATATCTGCTGATCGGACGGTACGCCGCGCGGCGGCGCGGCCGGCACCGCGCACACCCTGCACTGACTTGGCGCCACAACAGCCCAGGCCGCGGCACGCTGAACTGGTGGCGACGCGGCAGAACCTGCTCAAGCCCGGCCTGGAGAACCTGGCCAGCGAGGAAGGCATCGACGGATCCGCGCTGCTCTCCGCCTGGCGCGTGCATCTCGCCGGAGGCGCGGTCCGCGCGTACGAATACCTGACATCAGCCCGCTGATCCGGCGAGAGTCCTCAACCTCGGGGGCCACCCGCGGGCTGCGCAGCCTCGGCGCGGCCGTGGGCAGCCGCGATCTGCGTCATCTGCGGAAGCAGCATCGCGGCGAGCATCTTGGTGTCGGCGACGATGTCGAGCGTGCCGAGGTCGGCGTCGCGACACCAGCGGAACGGGTGCTCCGGCGCCGCCACGCTCGTCGTCGGGTCCGGGGCGATGGCGAGGTACTGGTGATCGACGTGAATGTGCGGCTCGGGGGTGTGACCGTCGGCAGGCACGGCCAGCTCGTTCATCCACCATGGCCGTGCCACCTCCGGGACGGGGTAGCCCGCCGGCAGCGGCAAGCCCGGTGGCCGCAGTAGCACGACGTGACGGCCGGTTTCCTCCAGCACCTCGCGCACCGCGGCTTCGGCCGTGTTCTCGTTCTCGACGTGCCCGCCGGCGTTCATCCACTGCTTCAGCCGCGGGTGGTAGATCAACCCGAAGTTCCAGGCCTGGTCGATCTGGGCGAACACGAACACGGTCGCGGTGGACTCTTTGATCACTCGGCGCTCCAGCCTCTACGGCGCTCCCCGTCGCCGCGGGGTGTCGGCAACCCGGACAGTGTCGCCGGGACCACCGACAAGAACGGCTCCCTCTCCGCGACGAGCTACCTGATCAGGTGACGCCGGGGATCGTGGGCGAGAGAAAACGTCGGTGGGCGTCGCTAGCGTGGCGCCCGTGATTGCCCATGCCGCGACCAAGCCGGTCGCCTCCATCGACTGCCCGCCCCTGGCCCTCGATGGCCCCGGTCCCCACTCGCAGGTGCTGATCCACCGCGCCCGCACCGAGAAGGTCACCGCCGGTCCCGCCGAGTTCGGCGACGCCGGCCGATGACCACGACCTACTGGAACCGCTACGCCCTGGGCGCGGCCAACGCCGCGCCCGACGACGAGTCCGCGCCGAGCGTCAGGTGGACGCAGTACCCCTCCCACGGGCCCGGGATCGAGCTGCTCGGCGACCCCCGCTCCAGTCTTGAGCTGGGCTGCGGACGGGGTGACGCAGTCGCGGCACTCGCCGCGCGGGGAGTCGACGCGACCGGCGTGGACCTGTCCGGTACCCAGTGCGAGCAGGCGCGACGCCGCTGGGGCCATGTCGCGGGCGCCCGCTTCGAACACGCTGATGTGCTGGAGTTCCTGGGCGCGGCGGACCGGACGTGGGACGCGATCTACTCGATCTGGGGCGCGATCTGGTTTCTCGATCCCGCCTTGGTGCTGCCGCTCGTGCGGAAGCACCTGGCGCCCGGCGGGAAACTGGTGTTCTCCCACGCTCCCCCGGTGCCCGGAGCCTACGGAATCCAGGGAATGTACGGTGCCGCGTTCACCGCCGATCCCCTGTGGGTGTACCGGTGGTCATACGAGCCGGACGTGTGGGCGGAGTTGTTGCGCCGCAACGGATTCGGAAACATTCACGCGCGCGTCGAGGCCGCACCGGAGTCCGGGAAGCTGGGAACTCTCATCGTGGAAGCCGAGCGACGTCCCGGCCCAGCGCGAGTCTCTCCCCATGGCTGAGGACATCGACGCCGCCGGCGACCTCGCGATGCTGCGCCGGGAACTGCTGCGCCGCGCCGAGGTCGACCAGGCAGCCCGCGCCCGGCTGGATCCCCGCTCACCCACCCCGCGGCAGTGGCAGCGGGTGGCCGAAGTCGACGCGGAGAACACCGCGTTCCTGGCCTCCGCCGTCGACCGCGTCGGCTGGCCCGGCACGGCGCTGGTGGGCTCGGCGGCCGCGCACGCGGCCTGGCTGATCGCCCAGCACGCTCCCGCGGAGTGCCGGGCCCGCTGGCTTCCGCTGCTCGCCGCCAGCGTCGACGTCGAGGACGTCATCGCGGTACGCGACCACGCATACCTGGCAGACCGAGTCGCCACCGACCAACGGCATCCGCAGCGCTGGGGCACCCAGTCCTTGTGCTTCCCGAACGCGGGATGCCGGCTGTATCCCCTTGACGACGCAGCCGGAGTGAACGCGCGGCGCCGGTCGATCGGGCTGGAACCGCTGACCGAGGCCGGCCTCGCCGCGGCGTATCCCAGCTACGCCGACATCGACGCTGCGCGCGGCCCCTCGGCCCCGTGACCGGGACGTCGTCGAGCCGTCGTGGCCTGCGGGTCGGGCGCGGGCGCCGTTCACCTTGCCCAGCTGCGCAGGGAGGCTCCGGGGGCGGGGCCGCGCGGGGTTCGCCGAATCGCTGGCCGGCAGTCGCTGGTGTAGCCCGCGATTATTCGCCGTCAGATCCAGTCCCTGTTTCAGGCGTTGAGCTGCATCTTCGGGATTTTTCAAGATTTTTCACGGCCAGCGATTCGCGGACGGGGGTCCGGGCCGGTGTGGGGGTAAGTAGGAAAGGAGGCCCCATGGACTGGGACCCCGACACGGATTTCGTCCGGATTCCGCGCCCTCGTAGTGTGCTGAGGGTGCTGGCCGACCTCGCCCTGCTGCGCTTCCGCCGCTCGGTCGCCCGCGACCGCGGTGCGACGATCGTCGACGCCGCGCAGGTGCTCAGTGCGTCCGGCCGGGCCGGGCAGGTGCTCAGCCGGGACGAGACCGGCGGTGAGTGGTCGATCACGCTCGGCCCGCCGGCCGCGCGCCTCGAGCCGCCGGAGGCGGCATGACGGGCGACGCGAAGTCCCGCACGACGTGTCCGTCCGGCACCGATGAGGACGGCGACGCGGATCAGCCGGAAGACCGGTACGCCCATCAGGCCGAGGTTCCATTCAGCCGGCAGGCGCTCCAGGTGGTGATCGCCGATCACCGCCTGGAGGCGGTGCGGGCGGCGGCTGCGGTCGTCGGCGACCATGCCAGCGGGGAGGACGTCGCGCAGGTGGCGTTCATCGAGCTGGCACGGAAGTGGAAAAAGAAGGGTGTCCTGCGCGAGCCGCGGCGCTTGCTCTTCCAGATCGTCAAGCTCCGCGCGCTCGACGAGCGAGCCAAGCGCACGCCGGTCCCCCTCACCGATGACGCGTTGATCAGCAAGATGACGGCCGACCGCGTGATGTCGATGCCGGACTTCGCGCCCGGGATCGACGGGTTGTTCACCAGCATGGCGGTGGTCACGGCCCTCAAGCAGCTGCCGATCCGCCAGCAGCAGGTGCTAGTCCTGCGGATCGGCTTGCAGTGGGAGCTGGCGGCCGTCTCCGCCGTCATGGCCTGCTCGGCGGAAGCCGTGAAGAGCCTGCAGGAACGCGGGTTGCAGACCCTGCGGAAATCGCCCCTGCTGATCGGCCGCCGTACGACCCTGCCGGAGGTGCACTAGTGACCACCACCATCGACACCAGCGACGTCAGCGAGGACCGCTTCGATGTCGACCTGATCATGGAGCGCGCGCTCGCCGCCGACGAGGCCGACCTCGCCACGCACGGACGGCTCCAGCCCACGGTCGCAGACCTGGCCGAGACCGCCTACCGCGCGTTCGAGATCGGCATCTGGGAGATGTCGCGCGACCGCCACGCCGAGGCGGTGCAGTGGCTGTCCACCGCGGTCGACAGCGGCATCGAACAGGCCCGCCCGCTGCTGGCGATCTGCCTGCAGGTCACCGACCCGATTCCGGAACGTCGCACGGCCGCGGCCGACGAACATGACGAGCAGCTCGCCGAAGAGCTGATCAGGATGGAGGAACAGCCGGGTGAGGCTGCCGAGGCGCGCCCGACGCCGATCTACGAGGCGGTCCTGGCCTACACACACACGGCGGCGCGGGCGGTGACGGCCCGGTGGTGGGGCGGGTCGGGCATGGTGCTGCCGGCGCACGAGAGCGCGTTCGACCGCCAGACGAGCGCGCGGCTGGTGCACAGTCGCATCGACGTGGTCTACCCGGCGATGACCTGGTGCCCCGACCTCGTGCTGTTTCACGACCGGCTGTGCCCGCCGGCCGTCGTCGACCGGGATGCGCCCGGCCCGGCGAACCTATGTCCGGAATGGGCCATGCTGCAGATCAAATGGCGATCGCCGGAGGACACCGCCATCGACTTCCGGATGCGGTCGCTCGAGGTGCTGCCCCAGGGCTCCTTCAGCCGAGCCACCCGGGTGTCCCCGGCTGCGGACACCGCCGCGCGCACGGCGGACATCAACCTGCTGGCCTGCGACGCCGCCGACGGGAATCCTGCGGCGGTCGGTGCGGTGCTGGAGCTGATGCGGCCGCTGGTCGTGCGGTACTGCCGCGCGCGCATCGGCGGACGCGACCTGGCGTACCTGACCGCCGACGACGTCGCGCAGGAGGTGTGCCTGTCGGTGCTCAAGATCCTGCCGAACTACCGCAAGCGCGGAGGCTCGTTCCTTCGGCTGGTGTATGCGGTCGCGGCCCACAAGGTCACCGACGCCGTCCGCGCGGCCGCCCAGAAGCCGATCGCCGACGTCCCCGGCCGGGCACTGATTGAGCGGCCCGGTGCAGATGCTGGTGGACGGATGGATGTCGGAGCTCGCCTTGGCCGGATGCTCGCGGTGCTCCCCCGCGCGCAGCAGGAGGTGCTGGCTCTGCGCATCGCGGTCGGGCTGTCGGCCATCGAGACCGCCGAAGCGCTTGGCGTCTCGGCGGGCAATGTCCGCGTCACTCAACACCGCGCTTTGACGCGGCTGCGCGGAATGCTGCAGGAGGAGAAGTACTGACTCCGAGTCGGCGGTGCCGCTGCTGAGGCCGGTCCGCCGCGCGGGCCGTGCTACTGCGGACGGGCCCGCCGCGTCGCGCGGGTAGCAGAAGGGCGGTAGGCGACCGCAGCTCGGTCAGTTGCCCGCCACGCCCGCGACCCAGTGGCGTGCCGCATCGACGTGCTCGCGCGCCAGCTCCGCCACGTGCGACTCATACATCTTCGAGACACGGCCTCCAGTCGCGCGGACGGCGGCCACCAGCTGCTTGCGGGTGGTAGCCGCGTCTCGGTGTTCCACGATGGCCGGCAGGAGGTCCAGGACCGCGGCGACGTCACCGTAGCTGCGCCAGGCGGAGACGGGCAGCGGAAGGCCCGCGTTCTGGAACCAGTGTGTGGTTGCCGCCCAAAGCGCCGTCGCGGAGTAGCCGCCCGCGACGTTGCGGGCCGGTGCGCTCTGTCGCCGGGGAGCGTGGTGCGCGAACAGCGTCGTGAACTGCCGATCCAGGCCGTCCCGGGTGAGTTTGCACGCGGTGACGTCGGTGAACGCGTCGGCCAGTGAAGTCCACGGAACCGCCCCCAAGGCCCAGAACGGCCCCACGCGGGAGATCCAGGCCCGGACAACCGCTTCGTCGGCAAGGACGTCAAGACTTCCGATCGCGTCCCGCAGCCGGGTCCGGGCCGCCTCAGTCGTCGACGTGTCGCCGGTGCTCAACGTGTCGATGTCGGTCAGCGTCCGCACGAGATCCGCGCGGACGCCCTCGACGCGCCGGCGCGCGATCGGATCCAGCACTGTTGACATGACCGAGAAGGGTAGGCGGCGGCCGCAGCGAACTCATTCGGGTGACACCGCTGGGGATCCCCGGATCTATGTGCACGGGCACGTCGCGACCGAGCCGGAGCACTACGGGGCTGCTAGCGTGCGAGGCAGAATCATGTTGCGAGACAAGGGGAACGGGATGGAAAACTCCGGGAACAGCACCCCCGGTCAGCAGAACATCGTGTCGGCCATCGGCCCGGGCGAACTGTTCGCCGCGATGTCCGCAGCGGTCCGCGGCGACGATGAAGGATCCGCACCGGCGTGGAGCGACTGCGCGGTCGCCGGGCTGATGATCGCCCAGGCACACGGGCGGTTCGGCGACATCGAGCGCGGACTGATGGCCGCATTGCTTTCCCGGATCCGTTGGCACGCAGGCAAACTCGGAACGGACAGCGCGTTTCCCGACGAGCATCGCGAGGGTGCCTACATCAAGGTTCGTGACGTGTTCGCCGCGATGGCCCTGGAGAACCCGCCGCTGACGGGGACGGTGTACATCAACGCTGTCACTGCGGGGCCAGCGGTCCCGTCGCCGGTTTAGGTGATGAGTCGCGCATGGCACGAGCTGACCGGCTGCCTGATCAGGGCCCGACGACCACCTGCGACCGCGGACTCGCCGAGCCGGTCGGCGCGTAGGAAGATGACGAGTCATTGAACTAGAATATGCAGGTGGGAGATGGTGCAGGTCTCGAACGGCTGACGGCGGAACAGATCGTCAACGACGTAGTGGCCAGCCACGAGCTGGACGGCTTTGCCGTCGATGACGCGGACCGCCAGCGTCTCCTGACAATCGCCGAGGGCAGGCTGTCAGCGGATGACGCGGTCGCCGCCGTGATCCGGAAGGCGACCTCCAGGAGAAGCGCCGTGCCCGGGGCGGCGGGCCAGTCACCACGACCTGACCCCGGTCGGGCAACCGCATCCGCGCGACCCGGCACGGTGCCAACTGGTTCCCGGATGAAGCTGACTGGCTGCGGTGGCGGCGGCGGGACGCCGTACGGTGATCGCTGTGCGCGATCGGGAGGGTGGACGGCTGTGACCAAAGGTAAGCGGCGCAAGGCGGACGGCTTGGCGAAGGAGGCGCGCCGACGCGCCCGGACGGCCGCGACCGCACCGGCGCGGACCGACTCGGCGGCCGCGCCCACAACGCTCGAAGACCGCGTGGCCATTGCCACGCAGGTCGATGCGTGGCAGTTTCTGCTGAACTACCTCAACTACGTGCGCGACGGCGGCTTCGACGTCCCGCTGGACAAGTTCGGTCCCCAGCGCCCCGGCGAAACAGTTGAGGAAGCCGAGCTGCGCCTGACCGTGGCGCGCGAGACCAAGGAAGTGCAGGCGCTGATCGGCGACTGGGCCGAGCTGTGCGCCGAGGTGGCGGCGCGGCCCACGCTCACACTCAACCCCGGCACGATGGTGGCCCACGTCGCCGACGTGGGCCGCGGATGGTTGAAGACGGCAGGCCACGTCCCGGACAGGGACACGTGGATCGCCGGAGCACGTCCGCTGCTGGGTGCGCTGTGCGCCCCGCAGCACTGGCTCGACGCGCTGAACGTGCTCGATCAGGTCGGCACGATGGGCATCGCCCCCGGTGAGAACGTCACGTTCGCCGCGGCGCAGGCCAAGCCCGCTGCCGCGCTGCACGCGGCCGCGGCGCTGGTGTCCTGGCTGTTCGGGCAGCGCAGCATCGTGTTCGACCAGACCTCCGCGATGCGTGCCCTCGCCCGCAAGACCCACGCTCTGGCCGAATTACTGGAGTCCGCGTAGTGCTGCTTTGCACGGCGAATCTGTTCGACTACAACAAGTCTCCGATCGACGCCGACCGGCAGCTGAGGGAGCGCGAGACGATCCTGGCCGCGGCGCCGGACGTGCTGTGCGTGCAGGAGTTCTGGCACGCCACCCGCGCCCCCGACGATCCTGCATTGGCCCGCGCGTTCGCGGAGTTCTGTGATCAGCTCGGCATGGTCGGACGCTTGGCCTACGCGCCGTCGTTCTGCCACGTCGGAGTCCTATGGCGTCCAGGTTCGGCGAGCGTGGAGTCTTGGCAGGAGTACAGCCGCTGGCAGTGGCACCACGGCCTGGGCATGGCCGTGCTCGACATCGGCGCCGCGGCGCCGATCCGGGTGGCGACCACCCAGCTGCACCCGGCCGATCCGGCGGGCCGCTTCACCGAGGCCGGCTATCTGGCGATGGCCGGGCTGGGCAACCCGAACCTGGTCACCTTCCTCGGCGCAGACTTCAACGCCGCCGGACGCGAGCCTGCGCTGCCCGGCCAGCACGGCTCGTTCTACGACCCCGAGCCCTACCACGACCAGCAGCGTGGTCTGCCGCATCAGCAGTTCCAGGTGGAGTGGAACGACGATCCGGACGCCGAGCCGCTGCTGGACCGGCGAGCACTGGAACGCGCCCGCCGCGCCGGACTGGTCGACATCGCCCACCATCTGGGCGTGTCCTGGCGGCGGACCAGCGGCCACCACCCCGGCGATCCTCACGGCGATCGGCGCCCGGACGGCTGGCGCGGCTCGGTGGCCGCACTCCCGCTGGTCACGCACTACCAGGTTGACGAAACCGCCGACAGCGACCACGCACTCGTCAGTATCCGCATCGCCCCCGAGCGCATCGGGAACCGCTGATCCCACCGCGTTGGACGTCGGCTGCCATCCAGCTCGGCGTCACGTCCGGGCAAGGCTCGCCCACGGGCATGCCTTACCCGATCCGGTCGCCGGCTGCGGCAAGATCGGGCACATGACGTCCCGCAGCTGCGATCTGCCGGTGAATCAGCCGCCCAGCGGTGCGATCGACACCCCGCCGAGCGGTCCGGCGGTCGCGTCGTGACCGCGATCGGGACGCTGGTCCTCGCGTTGGCTCGCCTGCTGCCGGAGGAGGAGCGCGAGCGCATCGGCCTGTACCTCGGCGAAAGCGTGAACAACCCGGACATCGTTCCTGCCGTTCCCGACGCGCCGGCCGGTGGCAAGCCGGACTGGGACTACGTGTGGAGCGCGTTGCTCGACGCTGCTGCTCACGCACACCGCATCACGGAGCTGCTGGAATCCGAGCGCGCGTACTTCGACTTCACCCACCTCATCCGCCTCTCCGTCGACCTGCGGACGCAGATCAATGAGGCCTACGGCCTGATGTGCGAAGCCGGCAACCTCGACGGCCTGGTTCCGCGCGCCGGCGACAACCTCGATGAGCTCCGGACCGCGTCCGGACTGCGCCGCGCGGAGATCGTCGACGCCGAACTGGCCCCGATGCGTCCCGATCCTTCGCCCGACGCGTCGATCTGGTCGGTCGACTTCGATCAGCACGGCGGCTTCGTCGCCGCGACCACCCCGCAGAACGACGACGTCGCGCCGTGGAAGTTCTGGGGTATGGCCGCGACCCCGGCATCGGCGGCCCACACGCTGGAGTGGTGCTTTCTCGACGCGCCGCCGAGCGTCGTCTTCGACCCGCCGGTTTGCCCTCAACCCTGCGCGCGGACCGGCCCGGACGCCGATCGCTCCCAGGAAGGCCCGTCGGTGCCGGAGCTGCTCGCCCGCCGCGGCTCGGTCTACCAGCAGCACCTGACCGCGGTCCGAGTGGCGCGCGAAGCGCTGCGGAACCGGGCCGGCGACCTCGAGGCGTATCTCGCCGAACGCGCCGCCGAGTTGAACGCCTCCGATCCGCAGCTGCTGGGAAACCACAAGGTGCTGGACGCGATCGGGTCGGCCGAGAACAACGACCACAGTGGCGTCGCCGACACCGTGATGTGGGTGCCCACCGAGCTGGTCGTCGGCACCGATCATCGCGTCTGGGGCGACTTCGGAGGGTTCCGGGACGAGGTCCCGTTCGAGATCGCGACCGGACTGCTGAGCACCGACGATCTTGACGCCTTCACTGACGAGCTGTTCTCCCACCCGATCGCTCTGAAACGCTCCCCCGGCTGGGCCGGGCCGGTCTACCGCGTCGGCAGCAACGGCAACCATCGCATCCACGCCGCCCGGATCCTCGGCTTCCCCTGGCTCGCCGCGAAGGTCGAAGTCGACGCCACCGCCCCATCCTGGAGCATGCTCGGCCTGATCTCCGACGACCCCGGCGACGACAAGGAGCTTCAGCGCCCCTTGCAGCGACGCATCCAAGAACGTGCCGGGCTCGTGGCAGGACTCCTGCGTCGTGAGGTCATCGACGGCGAACTCACCGACGCCAACGACCCCACGTTGCGCTGCCGGCGCCTGCCCGCGGCATGGCTGCTACGCGGAGCGCAGCACGCCACCGCGGTCAACGCCGTCTACGAATCCCGCTACCCCGGCGCGCTGACGCGACTCGGCATTCCCATCGCGGCAGGCACTGATCCAGCAGCCTGGTCCCGCTGGCTCACCACATCATGAACAGCGCTTCACTGATGCGCCATTCGAACGATCCGCCGCGAGCAAGACTGAGCCGCATGCAGGGGTCCACAAAGGCTAGCGAAGTCGGGCCACACTCACAGCCAGGTAACGGCCGTCACGCTCCCTCGCTAACATCCAGTACGTGGCGACTCTGAGGAACCTGCCGATGCCGATCGTTGCTGGTGCGATCAGTGGTGGTGCGATGCTGCTGTCAGTGGCCGTACAGGCGGTGGCGCCAGCATGGGCGGTCGGCGGAATCGCGGCGCTCCTCGGCGTCGCGGCTGGCCTGGTGGTGGCCGAGTTGATCCGTGACCGGGACGGTCGCCGCGAGCACGCCGCCAAGGATGCCTATGCCGCGCTGCCGTCGTATCGGGCGGTGACCGGTGCCGCCTTGGACCTGGCGGGACTGCCGGTCTGGCCGTCAGACCACCGCCGGTTGGCTGAGGACAAAAGCAACGGCAACCCAGACACGCTGGCCCAGCCCATGGTCGACGCGGTTCGCCACCTGGATTTCCGTCCACCGCCCGTTCGTCAGGCGGCTGATGCGGTCCTGACCACCGCTCGCGACCTGGCCCATGTGGTGGCAGACATACGCACCACAACCAAACCAGGTCATCGCGGCGCCATCGCCGAGCGAGTCGCCAATCGCCACGAAACCGCGGTCGCCGCGCTACGGGACGCGCACAACCAGTTCGTGGCCGTCTGCCGCGTCGACCTCGGTGCCGATCGTCAGCATGCGCTGCTTCGCCCGGGGTTCCTACGCCGAACATCCCGCCGTGCGGAAGCGGCTGGTGCGCAGCTTCGCTGAGTGGGACACCCTCCGGCAGCCCGGCTATGCGGGGTGGTGCACGCCTGGGTGTTCGCGGGCGCGGAGTTGCTGGACGAACGGGTTGCCGCGCAACGCCTTGGCCACGCGGATCAGCACGCCGGCTTCGGCGAGTAGTTCGGAGGGCTGGGTGAGTTCGGCTTCGGTCTCGGCGGGTCCGCTGACGTCGAGCAGCTGGCGATTGCCGTCGCGATAGGCGTCGATGGCGGTGGCCAGGGCCGCAGCTTCGAGCAGGATGTCGGACTGCTGATCGGCGAGATGGCCATCGCGTGACTCCTCGACCAGCCGGTGGAGGTCGGGGCGAACGTAGGGGCGCAGGATCAGCATCGCGTCGCGGATCGCCACCACCTTGGTGTAGAGGTGGAGTTCGGCGTCGTCAGCGGCGGTGATCCCCTGGTTGTCGGAGTCGTGCGGGAAGACGACCTGGGGCACCAGCGTCGTCAGTTCGGCCCACAGCGGAGTGATTCCGGTCAGGGCGCGCCGGGTGCGGCATCGGGTGCGGCCTCGAGCCAGGCGTGCTCCCCAGGTGGGCAGGAGCAGGCCGATCGCCATGAGGCCTACGGAGATCCCGGCGAGTCCTTCGGAGACCGAGGCGGGACTGTCCACGAGTTGGATGCCGAGCCGGGTGGAGATGATGGTGGTGACTTTCCAGGCGATCCAGAGCATGCCGGTCACGGCGGCGGCCATGTCGATGCGCACCCCGACCCGCAGCAGGACCGACACCCGGGATCGGGCGAAGGTGCGCATCAGCCAGAGGAACCGGATGAGCACGACTCCGATGAAGCCGAAGTAGATGAGCTCGTAGCCCAGGATCAGCGGGTCGTGGGCGTAGGCCAGGTTCAGCTCGACGACGGGCCGGACGTCGGCGGCGGTCAGCAGTGCGGCCATCGCCGCGACGCACGACCACAGGACGAGGGCTCCGCTGCGGATACGTCGGATCGCAACGGTGCGTGGTAGCAGCGACAGTCCGAGTGTGGCCATGATGCTGTACGAGGAGCACATCGCCAGCACATTGCCGAGCAGCCGGGTTGCCTGCGGGAACGGCTCGAGGCGAGCTACCGCGGCCAGCGTCGGGGTGGCGGTCAGCGCGAGCGCCGTCCCGATGCAGCCGAGCGAGGCGAGCATGAACCACTGGGATGCCGTTGGTCGCCTGCCGCGCAGGCCGATGGCTTTGCCGATCGCGGCGGCGAGGGCCAGTACGGCGCTGCTGTACCCGATCGCGTTACCCACGGGCGCCGCAGCCGGCCGCCGGGGCATCGAAGACCTCTCGGATGCGATCGAGGACGTTGTCGCGGGGCTGCGTCGGGATGCGTCCAGCCCGGGTGATGACAGGTCCGGCGAGCAGGGCGAACAGTTCGGCTTCGCGTTCCTCGCGTTTGTCGAAGACGGTGCGGCCCAT
>NZ_FOEF01000030.1 GCF_900110575.1 Amycolatopsis saalfeldensis | reverse complement strand
ATGGGCCGCACCGTCTTCGACAAACGCGAGGAACGCGAAGCCGAACTGTTCGCCCTGCTCGCCGGACCTGTCATCACCCGGGCTGGACGCATCCCCGCCCAACCCACCGACAACGACGCCCTCACCCGCATCCGAGAAGTCTTCGACGCCCCGGAACATCAGCTCTGGTCCGGCTGGCGTGTTCCAGAAGCATGCGCAAACGCGACCTGACGCACCGGGAGGCGAATTCCGGCGATCGTCGTTCAGGACGTAACCGGTGGAACGGGTGCGCGGATCGCTACGCTC
Organism: Amycolatopsis saalfeldensis; assembly: GCF_900110575.1. GTDB lineage: Bacteria > Actinomycetota > Actinomycetes > Mycobacteriales > Pseudonocardiaceae > Amycolatopsis > Amycolatopsis saalfeldensis. Next base: position 75,913 of record NZ_FOEF01000030.1, on the reverse strand, counting down.
GGGCAGTGCAGGCGAGTCCCTCGACGACCACCATGTCCCAGCCCGTGCTCGTCCTCGTGAGCGTGGTGGTTCTGGGGTCGGCGATCGGCGCTACCGCCATCATCGGTCCCGGCTACGTCTACACCGGCCTTCCCGCGGCGGTGATGTATCTGTTCCCCATCCTCTTGAACATCGCCGTCGTCAAGGAAATCCGGGAGCGAGCCCGTTCATCCAACGTGTGGGTGCGCCGCGTCGCCCGGCGGGAATACCTCGGTTATACCCTCCTCCTGGCGGTCTCAGCCACGCTCGCGACGCACCTTCGCCTGGGGCACTTGGATGTGACCGCAATGGTCTTGGCCGGCACGGTCAGCGGGGCCGGACCGCTGGTCCTGACCCTGGTGCTCCTGCGGAAGGGCCAGCCGGCTCCCGCCGAGCGACGCGGCGATTGATCGTCCGGATCAACCGAGCGGATCCTCAGTGACGCGGGCGCGCTGCAGCGCTCCGAGGAGGTCTCGTAGTTCCACGGCTGTGGCCAGGTCAACGCCGGTGCGATCGCGCAGCAGGGACAGCCCCCGCGCACCGCCGATCGGCGGCGTGTCGAATGCATCGACCGGAACAGGCGATCCGTCCTCGGTCCTGCCAACGCGAATGGCCGAGACATGCCGGATAACCCGGCCTCGATGCGGAAATAGCCAGAATCTCTCAGCCAGAAGCACATCGAGGTCGGCTTCGTCGACGGGTAAGGCGCGGACAAACCCACCGATCTCGCCAACGTGGTTGATGATCACATCCCGTCCGCCCTCGCGGTCGAGGACAAGCTCGGCGCCGTCGGGATGCTGTTCGTTGATCCGCTCCAGCTCGGCGTAGAGAGCTTTGAGCTCTTTGCCTGCACCGAATCTGAAATCGCGGCGATACCGCACCAGCAGCCACGCGACCAAGCCGAGTGTCAAAGCCAGACAGATCACCGAAACGACATCCGGCTCGGTCACCACCAGGTCGATCGCAATACCCAGCGCGGCAAAGGCGCAAACATGCATAAGGATCTCTTTGGCCGCGAGCCGATGGCGCAACCGGATCATCGAGACACGCCCTTGGCGCCTGGCTCGTGCTTCAACGATTGAACGTCGGCCGCCATTGGGAGCCGGACGTGGGCAGGCAGTGCCGATGTTGCTGCTTCAATGACCACTCGACCAACGGCGAGTAGGTGCTGTCGCTGCCGTGGCCGCATCTTCCGCCAGGTGGCCGATGGCAGCGAGAACGCGGCCTGCACGACCACGGCGGCCAAGTCGGTCCTGGTCACGTCTCCTGCGTCGATGACCGCGAGGGCGCGCAAGGATCCGGCGCGATAGTCCCGTCGCGCCGCGGCCGTGGCAGCTGACCAGGGGCGGGCCTTGTCGTGCCAGTCCCACACGGCCTGGGCGACCGGCTCCCAACGGGTGTCCTCACCGTCAGGGCCGAGCATGACGCTACTGGGGCCCGCTGCGGGTGCGGTCTGGTGACGGACGACGTCTTCCCAGGTCTCGTGCAGCGGGGGCCAGTTGTCGCCAGCTTCCAGGGCGCTCTCGGGGAGTCGGCCTGTGGCGACGGCGAGCCGCACGCCGATGTGGTCTGAGCCGAACTGCACAAGCCACCCCGCGCAGGACAGGTCGTCGTTGGTGCCCGGTTCTCCCTTGTGGCAGCCGAACATCGGGTCGCCGGGAAACGGCTGCTTGCCGGTCTCCGGGTCGCGCACCGTGCTTCTCAGCGCCGTCCACCGCTCGGCGGGGAACTTCGCCTTGGGGTTGTCGCAGTTGTCGGCGCGGATCGGGCACGGGCCGCAGGGAAATTCCCGGTGCGGCATCGGGCGCCGTCCGGCGGACGGTGCTGCGTCACACCGGTCAGCGTCAGCTTCGATGGTCACGTCGGCTCCGGAAAAGGTCGTCAGCATGCCCGGCTCAGTGTTCCAGGTCCCGCCGTCGCACACGCCCGCGGTGGCGCTGGCCCAGAGCGCAGACCGGGCGGCAGCCGCTCGGGCTGGAGCCTGGTCATAGTTGCCGGGACAGGGCCGTCGTGTCGTAGGTGGCGACGATCCCCAGGTGGTCGCTAAGAGTCCATGGGTCCGCCGTGACTTCTCCGGGTTCGTCCGCGGCGGACAGCGGACGGTCGATGACCTCGTAGCCGGTCACGGCGTCCGCGGCCGCGGACGTGGCCCAGATCTGATCGAGACGGGCGTCAGGGTGGTCACCGCCGCTCCAATGCCCGACAGTGGGCATCCAGGGTGCGTCGATCAGGGCCGCGGCGTCACGCAGGCCGGTGTGCTCCAGGTGCCCGGTGGGCCGGCGGTCGGTCGTCCAGGAGAGAGTCCTGGTCTCATCCGAGCTGACGTGGCAGTAGCTGGCGAGGCTGGGATGCCAGTTGTCCTCCCCGGCGGGATAGTCCGGGTCGTACAGCGGCCACCGCTCACCGGCGCCGTCAGGGGTGCGACGGCGGACGCGGGCGGCCGAGACGGAGTTGAAGTCCCCGGCCACGAACCCGAGACGCCGCGTGCCGCGGGTCATCGCCACCAGCACCCGCTCGCCCTCGTCGGCCCGGTGCTCGCGCCCAAAGGGCCTCAGGTGCACGCTGGCGTGCGTGACCGGCTCGGACGCACCGACGTCGAGGTCCAGCATCGCCATCGCGTGCCAGAAGCTGCTCCCCGCGATCGAATACCAGTTCCCGGCTGGGCGGATCCCGTCTGCCCACAGCAGCGCGCTGTGGAAGCCCTGGTTGCCGATCGCGACCGCCGGCGCGCCCGGTGCGTGCTCGTAGCGCAGACCGGTGCCTTCGGCGAGCAGGCTCAGCCGGTGGCCCGCGAGCCGCGCCGTGTCCTCCCGGGTATTGCCCTCGGCGATCAGTTCCTGCACCGCGAGCACGTCCACTCGCATCGCCCGGATCAGCTTGCACTGCTGCTCAAACCGGCCGGTGGCAACCTCGCCATCATCCTCGAGGAGATTCATCATGTTGTAGCTGGCGAAGCGGATGCCCCTGGCCGGGCGTGCGGAACTCGACGTCATTTCACCGATCTTGCCAGCCGGTCGTGGGAAGCCCCGTGTCGTTGCAAGGCCACGCCGCAGATCAGCAGCGCGACACTCGTAAAGAAGGGGTAAATCCGCAGGTCAGAGAACTTCGGAGGTCGTCCTCCTACTTTCCCTTGCGATGGCCGCGGACGATCGCGGCCCGGAAGGAAATGAGGACACGATGGCAGCAACCGAACACCCGCCGGTCGAGATCACCATCAAGCTGATCGGCACAGTGCCGACTGACCTGATCATCGATCTCGCTAACACCGGCTGGTTCCTCGCCAAGACCGCGACCAGCGGTCACAACGTCGACTTCGAGACCCACGTGCGGGGCACCGGCTCCCGCATCACGCGCACCGAACTCAACGCCGCCGCCGAGCGCTGCGCCGTCGACATTCGCTGGGAATAGGGAAGAGACTGCCGTGGACCGCCGCAGCCGTGGCGGTCCACGGCAATCCCTGCGATCGACCCGCACGCGCTCTCTGGCTTGCCCTGTATCCGACGCCGCGATTGCGACAGCGTCCTGCCGATGGTCGGGCACGCGGTCTCCAGCTCGAGGCTCGGCGGGACTACCTGCCAGCGGTATGGTGATGGCGGCACAGCTGGCCAGGGAAGGTGTGCGGTGGAGATTCGACTTGGTGAGGCCGCGGGGTCGGCAAGACGTCCATGTCGATGCCGTTTCCCTAGCACCGCAAGGACTTGATGCAGGGGCGGACGGCCAGCATCCCCACCCTGGTGACACTCCTGGCCGACCGATTGCCCGGACTCAAGCCGTTGTTCATCGACACCAGCGACGTTCCCGCCGGCTGTCCCGTCCGCGGTGAGAATGTCGAAGCACTGGAGTCCCTGTTCGCCCGGAACGACGGGTCACTCAGCGGCTATGCGCTCTGACACCGGCGCCGACGGCTCCTTAACGGAATCGATCGCGAGCTCGGCGAGTAAGACCGGGCCGTGGCGCGGCAGGCTACGTCCTGGGCGCGCGAAGTTCGGGGTTCACCCTGTCGTCGGCGGGCGGCCCGGCGGCAGACGCTGGGACAGGCTCCCCTGCCGGATCGGAGCGGTGAACACGGTCCTCGGCGGCGCCGGCATGTCGTCATCGGGAAGATTGAGCTCGTCGGCGCCGTCCTGCCAGCGGACCCAGTGCGGGCCGCACAAGCCCAGGTGAAGGGGTGTGTCGTAGCAGGCTTTGCGACGACATAGGTCACCTTGATTACTGATTGTCACGATGCGCGTCCCCCTTCAAGCCCGCTCACGAACGACATTACCTGACTTTGATCATCGATCAAGCAAAATCGTGACAGACGGTAACAGTTCCGTGAGTGTCATGCGCGGCTTTCGCACCCGGTCGCGGCGAGCCCAGCACGGTGACATCTCATGCCGACCATGCCCCCGACCCCCGCGCTTTTTTCACGACCGCAGACGATCTGGATGCACCCCACGACCCCACGGCCCCCAAGAGCGCCATGCGGTATAGGTCGTTATACATCAGGCTGAAGCGGGACTGAGTTCGGCCGATGCCAGGCGAGTGTCGCGTCAGACCCGCGCGAATACTTCGTCGCCGGCGACCGTGAGGCCGCTCGTGGTGAAGCCGCCGGGGACGCAGACCTCCGCGGCGAGCACCGCGGTGTGCGCGGCGAAGGTGTGTGCGGCGAGCGTCGCGCCGCCCGGCCCGGCAACCAAGGTCTCGAGCGCCAACTGGACGTCGCCCTCGCGCAGGCCGTCGATCGCCGCGGCCGCGGCGATCTCCTCGTGCGGAGGCACCGTCGCAGCAAGCAGGGACAGTACTTTCGCCCGCGCCTCGGCGCGCGGGGCGAGGGCGGCCTCGGTGGTGCGGGCGTGGGCCGCGACGAACGCGGTGAACCTGATGACTTCGACCAGCACCTCATCGGTTGCTCGAGCAGCGTGAATCTGCGCGACAGCCTCGCAAACCTGGTCAGGTCGCGCATCGGCGTAGCTGGCGATCAGGTCGAACGCCAGCTCGGCCAGCCGGACCTGCTTCGCGTCGTCGGCTGTGTCGGCTGCCACTGCCCCTGGAACGGGAGCGGCCGCAGCGATCTCGACGCCGTGGCGGCTGGTGACGAGGTCGGCGATGTGTTCATGTCGCTGTCGTTGTTCGTCGACCAGCCGTGCGTAGTCCTCGATGCCAGGGGCGTGCGGGTGGTCGCGTTCCCAGCGCACCCGCTTCCTCTGGTTCCGGTCCAGCTCCGTGGTGTGCGGACCGTAGAGGCGGACGATCTCTTGCAACTGAGCAGCGGGAAGGCTTCCGGGCTCGGCAGCCTTCAGCAGCGCTTCCATCTCGGTCGCCTCGTCGACGCTGGTCGCGAGGAATTCCAGCAACCCCGGCATGAAGCCGATGGTTTCCTTCACCGGTCGCCATCCACCTGCACTCATGCGGCACAGCATCGCAGCGTCGACGTTTCCACGAACGAGCGATACCGGCGGGCGCGCGGGACTCGCGGGTGCCGTTTCTGTCGTACCGGTCTGCCAGGGTTGGCCGGGTGAGCACAGACCTCGACATCTCTCCCGTCGCGCTGCGGCGAGCCATGGTCGCCGGGATCAAGGACGCGGGTTACCCGCTGAGCCGTGATGTCGAACAGGCTCTCCTGGCCGTCGAGCGCCATGCGTTCGTACCTGGCGCATCGCTGGCCGAGGCGTACGCCGCAGCCATCGTGGTGACCAAGCGCGGCCCCGGCGGTGAGGTCCTGAGCTGCCTGTCCGCGCCGTCGATCGTGGCGTTGCAACTGCAGCAGCTGGATGTCCGCCCGGGTCACCGTGTTCTCGAGATTGGCGCGGGCACCGGCTACAACGCGGCCCTGCTCGGGCATCTGGTCGGGCCGGGTGGGCACGTCACCACGATCGACGTCGATGCCGACATCGTCGACGACGCGCGGCGGCGGCTCGCGGCCGCCAGAGTCGGCAACGTCGAGGTCGTGCTCGGCGACGGGGCGCTCGGGTCCCAAGGCGGCGCTCAGTTCGACCGAATCGTGGCCACGGTCGGCGCCTACGACATCCCGCAGAGCTGGCTGTCCCAGCTCGCCCCGGGCGGACGGCTGGTCGTGCCGCTGCGGATCCGCGGAAGCATTACCCGCTCGATCGCCTTCGAGCGTGACGAGGCCGGCGGCTGGCGCAGCGCGGATCACCAGCTTTGCGGGTTCGTTCCACTGCGCGACGGCGCCGCCGACGATCCGCGTCGAACGATCTCCTTGACCGCGGACGAGACGGTGACGCTCCAGCTCCACCAGGAGCACGATGGGAACACGGCTTGGCTCGCCGAGATATTCGATCAGCCGCGGACGGCGGCGTGGACGGGCGTGACGTTCGGCCCGATGGAGTCGGTCGAGTGGCTCTACCTGTGGCTTGCCTGCACCGAACCCGGCGGCCTGTGTCGCATGGCTACCGCGGCCACAGCCGTCGAGTCTGGCCAGGTCGCCCCGATGTTCAACTGGGGCGCGATGGCCGTGGCAGCCGACGATGCGCTCGCCTACCTGACGTGGCGCGCAGCCGAGGGTGCCCGCGATCGCCGGGAACTGGCGGAGGTCGGCATCATCGGCCACGGACCTGGCGCAAGCACACTCGTCGACCAAATCAATGAACGCATCTCGTTGTGGGAAAAGCACTTCCGACAGAGCACCGTCACGATCGAGATTCCCGCCGACCGCGCAGGATCCTCGGATCCTGCGGAAGGCCAGTTCTTCCTCGATCGGACGCACAATCCTGTTGCTGTCAGGTGGGTGGAGGCGTAACGCACGTTCTACGGCAGGGTTCGTCCGATCGTGGTGGTCGGCTCGTCCGTACTGTCCTTACTTATGGTGAAGCAGTGGACGGACCGCGAAGGGCAGACGCTGGCCGTACTGGTTGAGCATTTCGCGCAGCCGGGGGCCGGGCGGCTCTGGCTCGGAGACCTGGCTGAGCAGACTGGTCTCGAAGAGTCCGAGCTTGAGCACCGGCTCCACCGGCTCGCCGAAGGTGGGTTCATCGTCGTCGACCGCCGCGGACCGGGGATCGCGGGCGTCGTCGAGGTGCTTCCGAAGGGATGGCAAGTCAGCACCGGTGAGCCAAACGATCAGGGCTTCGCGGTCGAGATCCTCGTCGGGAGACTGGCCGCGGCGGTCGAACAGGAGACTGACCCAAAGAAAAGAGGCGTCCTGTTCGGACTGCTCAGCGCGGTGCGCACCTTCTCGCTGGAGTTCGGGCCCAAGGCCTCGGCTGAGCTGCTGGCAAAGTGGATGAAGATCGAGTAACCAGAGGTCGGATCCCCAACGTCCGGCAGGCGGTGCCAGGTGGGGCAGAAAATGTGCAGCCATCGGCGAGCGTGGGAGCCAAGTCGGGCGCAACGGGGCGTCCTGAGGCTTGCGAATGCACCTCCTCCGTTTCCGCGTCCTCGCTTCCCAAGTCGCCTTGACGCGACTGGCCAAGGCGAGCAGACACGTTCCCCGCTACGAGAGTGCGGTCAACCGATCGTGGGTGCCGGCGACGGCGCACCCGGGGGCCGCGTCTCCCCGACTCCGCCGTCGATCAGAGGCCACTGCCGGTGGTGGTCGCCGATTGGAGTGCAATCAGACCGCGTGCGGGGGCGTGGCTGAGCTAGGGCTATCGACACGGAGATCGGCTTCTGTCAGTTTTCTGTCCTGATGTTGTCGAGAATCGGGTATCCGAGTCGCGTCCGTGTGGCGGGCGCGAGTGCCGCCGGGTCGACCTGCAGGACGACAGGATCGTGGTCGGTGCACTCCCCGACCGTTTCGGCTGCGAGGACGTGGAATCCGCTGACCGCGGTGTCCGGGAAGTCGCGGTTGGCATACCAGCGGTCGAGCCGCCGCGGCGGTTGATTGTCGGTCGGGTGCCGCCCGGTCGTCGGTGCCCAGTCGACGCCGAGGATGCGGGCGCAGTCACGGAATCGGCCGTGCAGCTCAAGCCTCACGGCGGCGTGCCGGTCGGGTTTGTCCTCGTGGTCGAAGTGAAAAGCGTGGTCCGGGTGCCATGGCACGTCGTCGGTGTAGGGGTTGGGGTCGTATTCCTCGGATGCGCCGAGGGCGTTCCAGTCGCCGCCGACCAACCCGGGGATGCGGTCGCGGCGGTTCATCGCGCGCATCACCTGGCCCGCGTCGTGCCAACCCCAGCTGAGGCCTGGGTCGTAGTGGGACAGGTGGGCGGATCCCACGCGCAGAACCGGTCCGCCGAGGTCGAACACGGCGGTGACCATCGAGTGCCACATGCCGTCGGGGCTGCGTCCGTATCGGGCCACGGTGCCGGGGACGACGTCGATGTCCTTGCGCCACAGCAACGCTGTGTGGTGCCGGTCCCCGCCGAGAGCTAGCACCGGCTCGTCCGCGACGGCGCACCGCCGGTCGATCGCGTCGGCGATCTGGTGCAGCGACTGCTCCGCTGCCGCGCGCTCCCCTGGCGCGCCGGGGGCGAAGGGCGGTGCGCCGGCCATGATCTCCTGCACGGCGAGCACGTCGGCGTCGATCGTGCGCAGCATTCGCTCAACTTCGGCGAAACGCGCCAGCTCTTGAGAGCCCGGGCTGCCGCCGTACTTGAGAAGGTTGGCCGTGACGAGTGTGATGATGGTGTTCACTCCTTGTCGTGTCCGTGGAACACGGCTTCGCGAAGGGTTCGGATCGCCCGGTGCTGCGTCACGCGAACGGTGGCGTCGCTGCAGTCGAGGAGCGCTCCGGTTTTCCGTGCTGAGAGTCCGTGGTGGAAGCGCAGGATGATCACGTCACGCTGTCGTTGCGGCAATGCGGTCAGCAAAGTGGCGAGGGCGATTTCCTTGCCGCGGCGCAGGAAGTGCTCTTCCGGTGTCGCCGCTGCGTCGACCAGTTCGGGCACAGCGGCTACCGCCTGGGTGCGATCGCGGCCGGCTGCGCGGAAGGCATCGGCGATCTTGTGCCGGGCGATGCCATACACAAACGGCATGAACGAATTCTGCTGGTTCGTGTAGCCCGGCAGCGCCTTGAGGACTGCGGTCGCGATCTCCTGCGCCACGTCGTCCGCGGTTGCCATACTGAGCAATCCCCTGCCCAGCCTGCTTCGGCAGAACGTGACGATGACCGGCTGCAACGTCGCGAACAGTTCCTCAACGGCCGGGCATCGGGTAGTGCCGGCATGAGAGCGAAGTTCCTGCTGGGCACGGCTCACGAGATCGTCAAGCCGTGACAGATCGACGTTCGCGGCTGTGGTGCCGGACCTCCCCGCGGGCGGATGGCTCGACTGCTGCGTACAGGCCCTGTCCAGTGTCCCGATGTTCGACGACGCTTCGCCGCCGTGAGCCGCCGGGAGTCGAACAGACTGAGGTGCTGGGCTGGGCTTGATCATCACGTACGCACGTGCCGGGGGCGCAGACGCTGGTTGCCCAGCGTGTGTCGGCGAAAGTAGCCCAGGGACGGTCTCGACGACGGAACTGTCCCACTTCTGATTCCACAGTGGACATTCGAGTGCGCCCCAGTGTGACGTCGTCTTCTGTGGCGCAGCGAAGGTAGTCGTGCCGTGATGCCTCCGCTAGCGCTCGGGCGAAGCGCGGCCGCAGGCGTCGGTGGTCGCAAGTCGGTCATCGGGTCACTCGCAAACTGCGTGTTCTTGGCTGGTGGGCTCGGAGCCTGGATTCGGGGTGTCGTCTGGGTCGTTGCTGATCAGGCCCGTCACAAGAGCGTCAGCGGTCGAGGTGTGTGAGCGGTCGGCCGGTTGCAGGGAGCGCAAAGCCGGCAGCGTGACGTGAACGTCGGCGCCGGTCGACACTGCGATCGGGACGCCGGCGTAGCGGAACAGTCCACGCGCGACAGTCATGCGATCACGGGTGTACGGGTCATCTGGCGTGACCAGCTGGGCCAGGGCGAGAACACTGCTGGCCGGCGTCGCGGCGAGGCAGCGAGCGATGTCGCGCAGCGACAAGGTGTCCTCACGCAGGATCGAGGTTGCCAGGATGCCGATCGGCACTTGCGCATCGAGGCCCGCGGCCGCGACCGGGTCCTGGAGGAAGTCGTGGGGTGCTGCTGGGCTCAAGATCTGGACGGCGGGGTCGGGCTCGGGGACGCCGCGTGAATTCTCCGTGGTGCGCACGGCCGCGGTGAGCGGATCGAGTTCGACGATCACGCACTGCGTGATCACACCTTCGGCGGCCGCGAGGGCCGGGACGGTGCTGGCGATGGGCAGCCCGCCGGTGCCGAGCTGCACGAACTGCCGAATGCCTTCATCGAGCATCGCGACAGCGGCGCCGCGGTGGAAGTTCGCGGCGGCGAGCACCAGCGCCGGAAGCAGTGGGAACGCCAGCTCCGCTACCTCGGCGAACTCGCGATCGACGGCGGTGTTGCAGCTGCCGCCGAGCCACAGATCGGCCAGCGCGTCTCGGCGCGGAATCTCGACGTCGATGACCGGCCGCTCGTTCCCGACGCTGGGTTGGGATGTCATCGTGGTGTCCTGGTGGTGATGCCGGTGGTGTTCGCGGGCCGGTCCCGGCCCGGAGGATGGACCCGTGCACGTCGGGCCGGGACCGGCGTTCTCGGCCGCCCTCGGATGAATGCGGACCGCTGTGCTGGAGCCGCTGCCCGGGCGAGGCGGGTCACCCGCAGCCGGCGTTGGCTCTCCGGCGGGGCTGTGCCACGGCGGCAGGCGGGACCATGCCGCGTCGTGATGGTTAGTGGCGGGAAATTCGAGGGCGCAGTTGCTGCGAGTGCCCGAATCACCCCTGCGCTGACAGGGTTTCCAGTCCTGCTCCATGGCTAGCGCGCTCCGCACGACGGCCAGGATCCGCTCGTGCCGGGTCACGGCGGTGTCGATGTCCGGGCGCTGATCAAGGACTCTGTATTCCTGTGCAACATCATCGATGCCGTGGGCGTTCAACGACGCGGGCGTCCGAGGTGTGTCGGTGACGCATCCGGCCACCTGCAGTGCGTCCATCGCCGCGGGAGGTGGTGCCTGGCCCGGTCGTCGGCAACGTGTGCTTGCGGTCAGCATGCCGGACGTGGTGCGTCGGACAGGCTGCGCGTACCGGCGATGTTGCGACGGTGCAAGAGTGCGCGGCCGAGCATCGCTCGGCTGTCGTCCTCGCTGAGGCTGTAGTCGGTCAGTTCGGCGAAGAAGTCGAGGCAGCTCTCGAGAACGTCGCCGTCTCGGCCCACTCGGAGCCCAGCAGGCGCCAGAACGTCGCCGACAAACGCAGTCCGCTCGCAGTCGACGTCGGTGGTGACGGTGAACGGCATCGACGGCGGCAGAACCGGAGCGGCGAAGTCGTAGATCCGCAGGCTGATGTGGGTCCGCGACGCCACCTCGAACAGGTACTGCAGCTGCGCGGTGGCCTCGTGCCGCTCTCGCGGGCAAGCTGCCAGGCGCTTCACAGCTTCTTCGCTGACAACGAAAAACGCCCAGGGAGGAGGGCGACGCCACAAGTTGTCTTGCCTGTGCGGCAACAGGTTGCCAACGAGAGCAATCAGCTGATCGTGTCGAGGGCGGGTTTCACGCACGAGCCGGGCGAAATCCTCGGTGGAGAGCAACTCCGGGGTGTTGGATCCGCTGTAGCAGCGAATGGTCGCCGCCGCCTTCTCGGCCCGGTACTGCTCCAGGGCCTCTTCAGGGAGACGGATCCCGGCATCGGGTTGCGCAGTGACCAGCAAGGGTGCGCGCTCCTCTCGGGCAGGCAGTGACACGAATGGCCTGAAGTCGGTGACGGTGTTTCAGCCTCGCGGAATGCCACGCCAACGGGAATGGCGCACTGGTGCCGTGGTGATGCCACAACTCAGCCATCGCCGTTACCGTTTCGTGTCCTCCTGCTCCCTGGAGGACTGTTACCCAAGCACGGTGACCGCACCTGATGGGGGTTTTGACGTGCGCTAACAACGACGATTGATTCCGCAGACAACACCGCGCGCTCCGGCCAATCGGAAGCTGTGCGGCGCAATCAGGCCGAGTCTTGATCACTTATGGTCGCCGCGTGACATGTCACCAGCTGAAGATCGTTCGCGTAGTCTCGTGCGGCCACAACCACATGAAGCACGGGCTTCTTGCCGAGTGGACCACCGCCGACGTCCAGGTCATCGCGCGCCGCGAGCCACCTCTCCATGATCTGCCGCTCACCGTCGACCAGGTGCGGATACATCACGCACTGGCCAATCCGTTCCGGGTGGACGAGCTGCGCGACCTCGGCGGCTTGGACGAGCCGGTCCAGGATTTCCTGCAGGCGCAGCCGGAGTGGACCGACCTGCTGAACGACACGCTGGCGGCGATCGGCCGGCACTTCGAGTCCGGGCGGACAGTCGTGACTGCGGCGGTGATGTGCTCGGGTGGTCATGACCGGAGCGTTGCGGCTGCGGAACTTCTGGTCCGCGTCCTCAAGTCGTGGCCGGAGACGGACGCCTTCACCCGCCACCTGCACCTGTATCGGCGCCACCCCTGGGTCCCCGCACTCGCTCGCCGTGGAGCCTGATTTCACCTTCTGCAGTTCAGACCTTGAGGCGTGGTGGAGGTTCCGCGGGATGACCTGGCGAGCATCGAACTGGATTCCGACTTCACCAGGCGTGCACGTGCCCGCCGGTTTCGTTGTGCGGGCAGGCCCCTCGGGACTTCGAAAGGCTGCTCATGTTCGTCGCGTGAGCTGCTGGGCGAGCTGGTAGCCCACGGTCAGGGCGAGGTACCAGGACACGAGGATCTGGTCATCGTCGCTGGCGGTGGCGACGGCGTCGGTGGCTGCGGCGACCCGGTTCCGGTCGCGGTCGGGAGCGAGCAGCGCGTCGAGCAGCTCGCGCAGCAGCGCCGCGGGTCCTTCGGTGCCGGCGGGGTCGCCGGCACCGTCGGGGATGCCGTGCTCGTCGAGGCTGAGCACGGTGGTCGCGTGACCATGCAGCTGGGTCACCGCGACCGGAAGCAGTGCTCCCATCGCAGCTCGTGGGTGGCAGCTGCTGAGGTAGACGCGGGCTGAGTCGAGGTGCCCGGCGGCGATCGCGGAGAGTCCCGCGGTGGCCGGCCCGAGCGCCGGGTCCGGGGTGAGCTCGTGCGCGGCGCCGGCGACGTGTTGGGCGATGGTTGCGAACGCGTTGATGCCGCCGACGTCGTCCACGACGGGCCGCACGGCCACGGCCATCACCCAGGTCAACCAGTAGGAGCCGTCGTTGTCCAGTTCCCCGATGGCCTGCTCGGTCAGCGCGAGCAGCGCCTCCTCTTCGCGCGGGTCCGCGACGGCGTTGCGGGCCGTGGCGATCAGGTTCTGGCCGTGTCGGTCGACCGGGCCGCGCCACTGGTGTTCGGGAATGTCGCTCAGGTGCGGGGCGAGCAGGTCCTCGTCGGGGGTGTGGGTGTGGGCCAGCAGCTGTGCCCAGGTGATCCACACCAGGTCGATGAGGCCCGCGTCGCCGATCTCCCGCAGCGCGGCGTTGTAGGCGTCTTCGTCCAGCTCGTCGCTCTCGAGTGTGCTCAGCAGTGCGGCGCTCAGTCGGGGCAGGTTGGCGACGACCTCGTCGCCGGGGTCGAAGAGGAACACGCGGTTCACGCATCGCTCCTGACTTGCCGAGAGATCGCCGCGGGGTCGTACTCGACGACTTCGGGAAGGTGATCGCTGGCCCGACAGGCGAGTTCGCCGTCGACGATCTCGACCCGGCGCAGCGCGGGAACCACATCGGCGGTGCATCGGATGCTGTCGATCCGCCGCGGCCCGAAGGTTGTCTCGTTGCTGCGGTGCCCGGCACTGGCTTGCCACGGAACACCTCCAGTGGCCAGCGTGGCGTTGTGCAGCTCCACGCGGGCTTCGAGCAGGCCACCGTCGAGCAGGGCCTCGCCCGTGGTGCGGTCGGCCCACCAGCGGATGAGGTGTCCGCGCTCGTCGCGTTCACGATGGCACTGGAAGACGGCACCGGGGTTCCACGGGAAGTCGGCGTAGGGGTCTGGATCGTAGAAGGTGCCGTCGGACGATCGGTCCGCGCTGGTCGTGTTCCAGTCGCCGCCGACCAGGCCTGGTGGCCTGTCCAGGGGCCGGGTGAACGCACTGGCGACGCGTACCGCTTCGTCGGCGCGGCCGGCGTGCGGGCCGAACGGGGTCAGGTGGGTGGAACCGTGCTGCACCTCGTAGAAAGCCCCGTCGCTGCCCTGGACCCGGAAGACCATCTTGATCAACCCATGGTGCATGTTCTCCTTGGGGTAGCTGCGGAACGTACCCTCGACTACCTCGACCCGGTCGGGATTCCAGAGCAGTCCCAGGTGCAGGTCGTGGGGGCTGATGCCGACGGCGATCTTCCCGATCTGGTATTCGGGACCGGCATCGGTGCCGGGTTCGCGGTGATAGGCAGTCAGGCCGACCCGGCGGCCGAGTTCGGCCAGCCGCTCTGCTGCTTGCTCCGGGAACGCGGCGGCAACCTCCTGAACCGCCAGCACGTCGACGTTGAGACCGCGGATGACCTCGCACACCAGTTCGTGGCGTTTCCGCTCGCCGGGCGCGTCCGAACCGAACAGCTTCTCAACGTTGTAGGTGCCGAATCGCATGGCCGTTCTCCTGATCCCTCCTGCTCGGGGTACACGTCTACACATCCTGCGGGCGCCGAGCAGTTCCGCCGTGTTCCGCGCTGCCGGCCACCGTGCATGGGTCAGTCCTCGTTGAGTTGGAACGACACGGCGGGGAATCGTCGTCCGTTGACCTGGAGTGCGATGGTGTGCGGCCCGGGGACGAGTGTCATCGTGGCGGTCGAGCGGAGTGCGTGTGCCTTGGTCAGCGGCAGGGGCGTGGCCGGCTTGGCCACGGTCCGGGTCAGGACGTACACCTTCTCGCGCGGTTTTCCGTGTGCTGTGGTCGACGAGATCACGTACATCACGTCTACCGGGGTCGCCGCGGTCGCGGTCAGCGTGGCCGAGAAGGCCAGGATGTCACCGTCGACGAACTGGGTGCGGTCCAGCCGCGGTGGTGAGACCTCGATCGGGGCGTCGCGCTCGTAGCCGAGGAACGCGTGCGCCGGGGGCCAGCCCTGCTTGAGCTTGCTGCGCAGGGCCTGGCGGGCGATGAACTTAAAGTCCTTCTCGGTGGCGCGCTCGCTGGCCTTCCACCGCCGCAAGACGGCCAGCGCGACGTCCGGCTCGTCGGTGGCGATGTCGTGCAGGTGGTTGGCGACCGAGGTGCGGACGTACTTGCTGGTGTCGGCGTAGAGCTGGTCGAGCACGGGCACGGCCGCGTCGATCGCGAGGGGAACGCGCGGGGCCCAGGGCAGCTTGGGACGGGTGGACTCGCTGGCCAGGCGCCGCACCTGGTGCTCGTCGTCGTGGGCCCACGCGTTCACGGCCTTCATCGTCTCGTCCGGGAAGTCGGTGAGGAAGTAGCGGACGGCGACTTCGGCGGTGAAGTAGCAGGTGAGGCGTTTGAGCGCGGCAAGGGCGTGGTCCAGTAGCTCGGCGTTGCGGCAGTACCGGGCGACGTAGTCGGAGTGCGGTGAGTAGATGTGCAGCCCGAAGTCGTTGGTGACGCCGGCGGCCTCGGGCGTCGGCGGCAGCGATCGCAGGATTACCTCGAGCGCCGCGGCGCCGGTGACCGGTATGTGGGCGTGCAGGGCTGAGCTGACGCGGGCGATGCGGTCCTTGAGCACCAGCTTCGGCAGGTCGGCCATGACCTCGCGGGTGAAGGCCTTGGCGTTGAAGTCGGGGCAGACGGCGTGCACTTCGTGGCCGATGCGGGTGACGCGGTCGGCGTTGAGCGCCTGCTCTTTCAAGGGAACCTTCTCGGCCATGCACGAACCTTAGTGAGAAGCGGGCGGCCGGCCCGGGCGGTCCCGCGTGGTTCCTCCGCAGGGGTGACGTGGGCGGCGCGGTGCTAGTGGACCGAGGCGCGGTAGAGCAGCCGGTGGTGGCGGGAGCTGTCGCACGGTGACGCGGTGTGGAGGGTGGCGAGGTTGTCCCAGATGACGAGGTCACCCCGGCTCCAGCGGTGGGTGTGCACGTATTGCGCGCGCGTCGCGTGCTTGAGCAGGTCGGCCAGCAGGGCGCCGCTCTCCTCGTCGCTCAGCCCTGCGATGTGGCGGATCACCATGGACCCGAGCAGCAGCGAGCGGGTGCCGGTCACCGGATGCTGCAGGACGAGGGGGTGCTCGACTTCTGGATCGCCGGCGAGGGTGCCGGCTGCGGCCGAGGACTGCCCGCCGCCGGCCTGGCGCTGCAGCGCGCCGAGGTGCTGGATCGAGTGAACCGCGCGCAGGTCCTCGATCCGCTGCTTGAGGTCCGCGGGGAGGTCGGCGTAGGCCCGGGTTGCGTCGGCGAACCGGGTCTGGCCGCCCTGCTCGGGGGTGATCACCGAGTAGAGCATCGTGGCTCTGGTCAGCTGTGGCTTGAACGAGTTGTCGGCGTGCCACTCTTCTTCGTCGTCGCCGTCGTAGATGCCGACGTGTGTCCCGTGTTCGACGATGTTGCTGATCGTGGTCAGGCCGGGGAATCCGCCGACGGCGTACCGGCGGTCGACGCCGGTGTCCACGGTGCCGAAGCACCGGGCGGCCGCGAGAAGATCCGCGTGATTGAGGTGCTGGCGCGGAAAGATCAGCAGCCGGTGACGGTGCAGAGCCTGCAGCAGGGCCGGAACAGCGGGCCCGGCCTCCGCCGACGTGAGGTCGCCGTCGACGATCGCGCCGAAGCCGGTGTCGTCGAGCGGGCGCGGGGTAAAAGGCATCGTGGTTCTCCTGTGGGGGAACGCGGTTCGGTTGCTCAGAACTGGGATGACTGCAGGAACGTGCCGATGTCCTTGATGCCGGTGGCAGCCATGCACAGCCGTTCGATGCCGATGCCCAGGCCGACACTGGCAGCCGGGACCCGGCCTGCGGTGATCGCTTCCCAGGCCAGGGCCTGCTCGTCGTCGTAGAGGTCGACTGCGCGGGCGCGCTCGGCGAACGCGTGACCATCGACTTCGTCCTCGTAGCCGTGGACAACTTCGATGCCGTCTACCAGGAGCTCGAACCGGTTGAGGGTGGCGGTGGCGCCGGGCGTGAGCCGGGCGCACGGCTCGTCACCGCCGATCGGGTAGTCGGTGAGGAACACCGCTGCTCTGGTGCTCTGCGTCTCCAGCTCGTGTTCGACAAACTGCCCGAGAACTGCTTTGAACGGGGTCTGCTCGTTCAGCCGCAGGCGATCGGCCATCCGTACTGGCAGGTCGCCGAGAGGTTCGCGGCGCAGGTCGATGCCGAAGAGGTCGCGGATGTGGTCCGCGACGGAGATCCGCACCGGGGTGTAGCGAATGTGCGGCGCGGTGAGCCGTTCGGCCAGGGCGATGAGGAAGTCGAAGCTCTCGTGGGCGGCGTAGAGGTCGAGCATCGTGAACTCCGGTGCGTGGAGCTTGTCCGGCTTCTCGGGCCGGAAGCACGGGCCGATCTCATACACCCGCGGGTGGAATTCCAGGTTGACCCGCAGAGCCGGGCCGATCATCGTGCGCAGGTACCTCTCGCCGGCGACTTCGGCCGGAGCTCGGCGACCAGGACCGAGGTTGGCCTTGCGCGCGACGGGTGTCACGACCTCGACGAACTTCTCCGAGCGGAGGGTGGCGCGCAGGCTGGCCAGCAGCTCGGATTTCGTGGCGATGGGGTCGGGCATGCCGCTCTGCCTCGTTTCGTGTTCCGGTGGCACTGGATGGGAGCGTGGGGCCGGCCCGACCTGGAGGCGTGTGATCGTCGGCGGCGACCTCAGCTTGGTGTGACAGGTGGCGTAGGAGAACCCCCGTTGCGTGCCCCTCCGGCGCGCACCTGCGCGCGGCGGGTGTTTCTCCGAACCTCGCCCGCCGGTTTCCAGCAGGTCAGAGGGCTTGTGAACGCAACGGCCACGCAACATCTGCGTGCACCCGGCGCAACACTGCGGACCGTTGCGGCGCCCCGTGGGCGTGCCTAGCGTGATTGTTCAAGCGCTTGGCGCAGCAGCGTTTCTTGCCGTGACGTGCGGTGGGAACGCGCGTGTTCCGGGCGTGGACTCGCTCCACCTGCGTGCACTGCGCACAGCGGCATTCCGAGCCGATGGGTCTTTGCTTCTTCGTGCCATTCGGCCCACCGGCGCTACTGCCCCGATCACACGGACTCGCGGGATGCCCCGCGACCGAAGGGAGAACTCATGACCGCTCCGACCGCCGTTTTGATTCCGGACGAGGGACTGAAGTTCGGCATGCGTCCCGACGCGGACGACTCCAAGGCCGGCATGCGTCCGGACGCCGACACCGGCCTGAAGCTGGGCATGCGTCCCGACGCGGGCAGCCTCAAGGCCGGCATGCGTCCCGACGCCGACACCGGCCTGAAGCTGGGCATGCGCCCGGACGCGGTTTCCTGACGCACCGCTGATCCGCCTCGACCGTGCTCCGGCGTGATCGTGGGTGCTCACCGGCTCCGTGGGCGTCCCGGCCGCGCCGGAGCACGCCCCGTCCCAGTCCGGAAACCCCAGAATTCCCGATATCTGGAGGATTTGATGCCCAGCTCCGCCCCGCGCTCGGCGACCCGGCCGGCACCCCGAGGCAGGACGCGCAACGGCACTGGCGCGTCTGGGCCTGTCCGCAAGACGCTGGGACCGCGGCTGGTCACCGAACTCGAAGGACTCTGCGGACGCCCCACGATCGGGCTGTTCGATGTCTGCCGGGATCTCCTCGCCATCCTCGCCGCGGCGGTCATCGGGCACTTCATCGGTCATGTCGTCGGGCCCGTGCTCGCCGTCTGCTACATCGGTGTGCGCCAACGACATCTCTCGAACCTGGCACACGAGTGCGTGCACTCCAAGTTGATGGCCACCCGCACCGGTAATCGTCTTGCGGGGTACGTGCTGACCGCGCTTCTCGGCGAGGGTTTCCCGCCCTACCGCAGCAGCCACTACGTCCACCACGCCAAGCTCGGCTCCGACAACGATCCGATGTTCCAGTCCTACCGAGCCGGCAACATCCGCGCGGCTGGGGTGACGCCGAGCCGCCGTTCTTTCGTCGTGCGGGTCATCGTGCGCAATGCCTTGTGGCGCCTCCCGAAAACCGCTGCCTTGGTCCTGGTCACCAGGGCACCTGGAGAGACCTGGCGAGCGCTGGCGGCACGAGGCGCGCTGTGGGCCGGCGCCCTCGCGGTGTGTTGGCCCTTCGACGCCGAGTTTCAATTCCTGCTCTACTGGCTGGTTCCGCTGGTCGTCGTCAGGCCGGTCGTCACCTGGATCACCGATCTGGGCAACCACGCGGGCCTCATCGAGAACACCGACGTTCTCCTGCAGACCCGCGGATGGTCTTCGCACTGGCTCACCCGGCACCTGCTCGGCGGGCATCTCGACGACATGTACCACCCGATCCACCACTGGTGCCCGCAGATCCCGTGGCGGCGCCTGCCCGAGGCCAAGGCTCTGGCCTCGGCGAGCCTTCCGCGCTGGAACGACGTTCCCTGGTGCTCCGGCTATTTCTTCCGCCGCCGGTCCACGCCCGACCTGCCGTGCGTGATCGAGGACATCATCGCCCGCCTGAGCACGAACGCCGACGACACCCGCCTCCCGCCCGCCAGCACCGCGGCTGCCTGACTCACGCCGCCACGCCCACCAACCGACCAACCGGCACCGAGCCCCGCCGGACACTCCTCGTCGCGCGGGCAGCGAGGTGTGCCCGCGGACATTCGGTCACCGCCGCCGAGGAGGCGGCAAATCATGACCCAAGCCGATCCCATCGCCAACAGCTTCGACGAGTGGACTCAGCTGCTCGAGGTCGTCGTCGGCCGCGCCGAGCACTACACCGAGCACCACGTCGACACCTCATGGCGCCTGTTCTTCTTCGACAATGTGGCCCCCATCCTCGGAAACACTGGTCCTTCGCAGCCTCTTCTGCAGATTCCGGAGCAGCTGGTCGACGAGCTCAACGAGGACATCGCCGGCCTGGTCGACACGTTGACCGGCTGCGGGGTGAACGTCCTGCGACCGGCGGCTCCGGGCAAGGCCGTCGACATCCGCACCCCGCAATGGGATGCCCGGGCCACCCCGCCGCTCAACGTCCGCGACCAGACGATCATCCTCGGGAACACGATCGTCGAGACCGCGCCGCACGTGCGCGCCCGAGTCTTCGAGAACGACCTTCTCAAGCCGATCTTCTACCGCTACTACGCGGCCGGCTCGAACTGGCTGAGCATGCCGCGGCCCGCGCTGACCCGTGATTCGCTGGACGACGCCTACTTCCGGCGCCGGGGCGTCGACGTCTCCCGCGCCGCTGAAGGGGAAGCGGCGCTCGGTATCGACGGCCTGGGCCTGGAGATGATCTTCGACGGTGCCCAGTGCATGCGGCTGGGCTGCGACGTCTTGGTGAACGTCGCCAATGTCAACCACGAGCTGGCGCTGCGCTGGCTGCGTGAGAACATCCCGCAGCTGCGGTTCCACCGCCTCGACGGCATCGCTGACAACCACATCGACAGTGTGATCGTGCCCCTGCGCCCGGGGTTGCTGCTGTTGCGTTCCCCTGAGTACCTGCCGTTTCTGCCGGAGGCCATGCGGTCGTGGGACGTGATCTATCCCCCGCCCACCGACGAACCCGAACCCGACTACAGCGGTTTCGGTTTCGTCGTGCCCATCGCCAGCCGCTACATCGACATCAACGTGTTGTCGGTCAACGAGGACACGGTCGTCGTCAACTCCCATTACCCGGAGCTGGTCGATCTGCTGGAGAAGCGCGGCTTCACCGTCGCGCCGGTCCGTCACCGGCATCGCCGGCTCTTCGGCGGGGGCTTCCACTGTTTCACCCTCGACACCGTGCGCGCCGGTGGCTGCGAGGACTACATGACCTGATCGCGCCCGGCACTTCGCTGCGGATCCGCACTCCCCAGCGCCCCTGGTCCCAACCGTTCCCTAGCAGTCCGACGCACGCCCTCATCCGATGTCAGGAGATCGAGTGAAGACCTACACCTGGCCGCCGAGCCCAGACTTCTGGACCGACGAGTTCCCCGCACAGACCACGACCCGGACCACGCCGTACCTGTTCAAAGGAATCATCCCGGAGACGGCCGCGCACTCGGACGACTTCCTGGCCGGCTTCGAGACCATCCGCCGGGCGCACGCCGCGCAGCTGGACATCAAGGCCAAGGCCCGCGTCTACGTCGGTGAGGACCGTCGTGACGACCTTCTGCCGTCGGTGCTGACCGCGCCGGCCTGGGACGGGGCGAGTTTCGTGCCCTGGATGCAGGACCTGGTCGGCGCCGAGCGGTTCAGCCTGGTCATCAACAACCTGGAGACCGTCAGTCCCGGCCTCGCCGCCGGGTTCGGCGCGTTCCTGCGCACGCTCGTCGACGGGTGGGGGTTTCCGCTGGGCGGCGCCGAGCAAGTCGCCTTCGCCGGCAACTATGCGGGCACGGCGTTCGGGGTCCACGAGGGCTACGAGGACGCTTTCCTCGTCCACCTCGGCCCGAACCCGAAGAACTTCTACACCTGGCCCGCCGACGAGTACGAGAAGCTGACCGGCGGCAAGAAGCCGCTCTACGGCGACTACCAGTGGCTGCTGGCGCATGGCGAGCACTTCGTGCTGGAACCGGGCGACGCTCTGTTCCTGCCGCGGCGGGTGTTCCACGTCGGCACCCAGGACCAGTTCTCCGTCTCGGTGGCCATTCCGCTCTACACCTACCCGCACGCGGCCATCCTGCGCCAGCAGATCATCCCCGATGTGCTGGCCTCGCTCCTGGACGACCGCGGGCCCGACGACGCGCTGAGCGAGCCGTCGCCGATGGCCGCCGCGGACGCGGGCAGCATGCCGGTGGCCGAGCAGCTGGCCGGTCTCGGCCGCAACCTTCTGCTCACCGCCGCCGACCGGGTCACCGACGCGGCCGAGCGCCACGCTCGCCAGCGCTGGCACACCGTGCTGAGCAACGGTGGCTGGGAACTGTCGGCGAACGACCTGTCCCGGCAGGAGGCCGCCGCGGCGTTCGACCCCCAGCAGGTGACACCCGGCGCGACCGTGTCCCTCATCGCCCCCTACCAGCTGTTCGTCACCGATGACGGTGTCTTCTTGCGCGGCTTCGACATCGACCTCGACGTCACGTCGCTGGACCAGGACACGGTTGCCGCGCTCAACGCCGGCGACAGCATCGCCCTGCCCGCCGACGATGCCGTCCTGGCCGCCTTCCGCACCCTCGGCGCGACCGGCGGGCTGCGCCTCACCACCCACTCGATCGGCCAGGAGGAATCCGCGTCATGACCCCCGAAACGTCGTACGTTCACGCCTACCTCAATGTCCATCCGGAGACGCGTGAGGTCGTCGAGGGTGCCCTTCTGGGGACCTTCACCTCGGGCCAGGACCTTGTCGAGAAGCACCTCGCGCCGATGATCGACTGGGTGTACGAGCAGATCGCCGACCAGGTCGGCGCCAGCGAGCTCAACGCAGCCCAGGCGCGGATGTACATCGAGGAACTGTCGGTGTTCGCCCGCTACAACGCCCAGTTCCTCAAGCAGGCCGCCACCGCCGTCGAGGGCTTCTGTCCCGAGCTTGCCCACGAACTGCGCCGCAACCACCTGGAAGAAGGTGGCGAGCGCGGGAAGGTCCCGGCGCACTTCGTGCTGTACTCCCGGGCGCTGCTGGCCGACCTCGGCCTGCTCGTCAACGGCCACGTCCCGGCGGCTGAGACCCTCACGCTGGTCGCCTTGCACCAGTTCATGGTCGGCTCGCACATGCCCAGCTCCATCGCCGGCAGCTACTACGCCACCGAGGCCGTCGCGATCGCCGAGACCGAGATCCTGCGGGACATCACCGACCGGTACGGCCTGCTGACGATCCAAGCCAGCGGCAGCGAGCTGCCGCAGCTCGACTATTACTACCGGCTCCACCTCGACGACGACCACGAGGGCACCCAGGTCGCAGGGCTCAGCGTCGAAGCAGCACACATCGAAGGCCTCGCCCAGTTCATCAAGAAGAGTGAACTGTTCCACATCGACCTTCCGCAGGCCCTCGACGGCTTCCTGCAGATCCTCGAGGCGATGGCAGACTGGTGGGCCCAACTGATCCGCCGCTCGCAGGAGATGAACCGATGACCGCTGACACCACCGACGTCGACACCGCTGCCCGCACCGGCGGCTGCCTGTGCAGGCAGCTCCGGTTCCGCGCCACCGGTGAACCGGACTACCCGCACACCTGCAGCTGCCGACACTGCCAGCACCTCGGCGGCGGCCCGATGATGTCGTGGGTGAGCTTCCCGCTGACCGGATTCTCTTGGTGGGCCGGCAGTGAGCCGTCCTGGTACTACACGTTCGAAGGTGAGACCAAGCGCGGGTTCTGCCCGAACTGCGGGACCCAGGTGTGCGCCCTGGACGACGACGGCGACAGCATCGCCATCACGCTCAGCGCGCTGGACTCCGCCGACGACCTGACTCCGGTCAACCAGTCGTTCCGGGATGACGCGGTGTCGTGGCTGCCCCAGGTCCCCGACACGCGGCACAGCGCCGTCGGCTAGCGCCGCGACTACCCGGGGTGGGCGGTAGCCCTGCTGCCGCCCACCCGGCCCGCCGGTGTCCGCATCCGGCATGACGCGATCGGCTCGCCGTTCACCGTTTTCCTTTCTGCACAAGAACATCTACGGGAGCCGTATCGTGTTCAGCCCGGCCGCAACGAACGAATTCGGTGTTCTGCGGTGTGTCGCGATGCGCTACGCCGGTGACTTCACCCGCGTTCTCGGCGGGGATGACGTGCACCCGGTCCTCGTCCGGCAGATGACGACCAGCACCTGGTCGCAGCCCGACGTGTCTCTGGTCCGAACGCAGCAGGACGCCCTGATCGCGCTGCTGCGCAGCCGGGACATCGAGGTGATGCTGCTCGATCAGGCCCCGGGTTGCTCGGTGCAGCACTATCCCCGTGATCTCGGCTTCGTCATCGACAGCACCCTGTTCCTGGCCAGGCTCAACTCCGAGCACCGGCAGCCGGAGGCCGCCGCGCTCGCGCGCCTGGCCGCGGACGTTCCGAATGTCGCGCGTCTGTCGGCCGGAACGATCGAGGGCGGGGACGTCATGCTGCACACCGGCTCAGTCCTCGTCGGGCGCAGCGAGGAGACCTCCAGCGCCGGCATCGACGCGCTGCAGGACGCGCTGGGCGAGGCCGGGATCGATCGCGAGGTGATCCCGGTGCCCTTCGCCGTTCCCGGCATCGTCCATCTCGACGACCATTTCAACATCGTCGCGCCGGGCATCGCGCTCATCCACGCTGCGGTCTTCGCGCGCCCCCAGCGGCGCTGGTTCGAGCAGAACTTCGATCCGATCCACGTCACCGACGACGAAGCGCGCGGCGTCCAGGTCAACGTTCTCGCGATCGCGCCCGGCACCGTCGTCGTCGCCGAAGGCAGCGAGCGGATCTCCGGTGAGCTGCGCGAACGCGGCGTCGAGGTCCTGGCCGTCGACTACTCGGAAGTCACCAGGGTGCCCGGGTCCTTGCGGTGCACGACGTTGCCGCTCACCCGCGGTTGAGCTGGCGCTCGTCCGCCGGGATGCGGCGGGTGAGCCGTCCGGGATTCTCGCAGTCGTCCTGCTGTGGCTAGAAGTCGTGGAGGGGCTCGCCGGCGAGGAGCCGGCCGATCCGCTCGGTAAGCCTCCGGCTCTGCAGGTGCTGGGACAGCAGCGACGCCCGGCTCGTCAGCGACGTGTGCTCGGCGGTGTCTCCGCGCAACCTCGCCAGCTCGGCACCGGTGATCAGCAGTTCGACGGCGTCGCGCGTGCGCTTGGACGGCAAGTTCGTCGTTTCCTTCAAGGCCTGCGTCCCGGGCTCGGCCAAGCCGGCCACCGCCAGCGCCCACGCCGCCTGCCCCTCCAGCTCCGGGCGATCGAACCACGCGATCCAGGCGGGAGTGGTGGATGGCCGGGCCCGTTGGAAGTGGTCCCTGGCGCGGGAGACCGCGTCGAGCACCTGCGCCGGGCTGTCGTTGAGTGCCCATGCGCGAGCCTCGGTGATCGCGGCGTAGGCGCGCACCAGCTGCGGGGCGCCTGCCGCGGCGAGGACCGCGCTGCGGGCGTGGGCCAGGACGTCATCCCGGCCGCCTTGCGTGGCGGCCAGCCGGGCCTGGTGGATGTGCACGCGCGTGATGCGCGCGCGGTCCCCGATCGCCTGGGCCAGCCGCATCGCCTGCAGGTCGTAGCGCTGGGCCAGCCCTGGAAGCTGATCGTCGTAGGCCATGCTCGCGACGGTGAGCACAGCGTCCACGACGCTGCCGAAGAGCCGATGTCCTCTCCGCGTGGAGAAGGTGCCGTTGAGCATCGGGGCGGCATGGGTGGCGAGGAACGAACTGAAGACGCTTCTGAACTTGCCGCCGCCGTACTGGGCGTCCAATTTCCCGAAGAGGCGGGTCTGGTCATCGAGCAGGTCGATGTCGGCCGCGGAGACCTTGTACGGCCCGCGGCCGGAGATGACCGTGTCGGGGGGCATGACGAGTGCTTCGCGGGAGGCGACTCCGAAGACGCTCGCAGAGAACGCGCTCTGGACGACGGTGCGCTTGCGCATGGCGTCGAGAGTCCACAGCTTCGAGAGCATGTGCACGGCGTGGGCGACGTCTCTGTATTCCAGGGATTCGGCCGCGATCCGCGTGGTGTCGGATGACCAGCCCAGGCTTTCGGGCGTCACGTGCCTGCGCAGCGCGGAGGACAGGACGTGACACACCGCAGCCGCGAGTTCAGCGCCGGGCTTTGCATTGCTCGTGCACCATCGCGAGACGGTGCTCGGGCTGACCGTGTGCGGCACACCCACGGCCTCGCACCGTTCTCTGACACGGTGGGCGAAGCCTCGCAGTGACCAGTCGAGGCGCTCGAGGTGCTTGCACAGCACCTCGTTGCGGTTCTCGCTCTTCTCCGTGTGCGGGCCGGAGCGCCCCATCGCACCACCATTCGTTGCACGCGTCATGTCGATGTCCTGCAAGGCGACCAGCGTGCAGGCCTGTCGGCATCCGGCCGGCGGCTGGGCGTCGGCTGTAACTCGGATTTCCCGCTCGGCGGTGTTATTCACCCGACTGGTCACCCCCTCGCATTAAGGAAATAGAACTGCTCGGACAATTACCAAATTCAAATTGCAGTGACACAAGCCCTTCCGAGAGAGCCGACTCGCGACTCAGCCGGAAAGACTTGTCGATACGAATGCCCGTACGGCCGCGGAGGTCGCCTGCACCAGCTTCGCCCTTTCTGGCGAGGTGTTCTCGTCGTTGACCCGCTTGCGGTTCGGCAAGTCCTGGTCCCCGGACAGTCGCGGGTTCTGCAATGGCTGTTACGCAGGGTCTCGTGTTTCGCGATGCCGTGACATGCTGTTACCTAGGGAATTCCGGCCAGGTGCAGGAATGGGAAAGCGGACCGGGCTCGCGGTCTCCCCGGCGGAGTTGTCGTTTTGCGCACTGGCGTCCTCACATCGGCGCGACCTCGGCGGCTCGGGGGTGTCGCGATGCGTGCTCGGGGTTGCGGCTCTGTCATGTCGTCGGTCCTTTCCCATCGTGGTCGTCGTGGGTGATCAGGCACCAGAGGTTCTGGATTCCCCGACAGGGATCTCGCGTGTCGCGCGGAGGGTGCCCGTGTCGAACCTGCGGCTTCCACCCTGTAGCGGATCACCGCGGCGCGACAGCGGCTAGCGTCAAGTCCCGTCCCAATGGCGTCAAGTCCGCCGCGTTGACCTCGACCCGCGTGCCGAAGATGGCGCCGGCCTCGCGATCTTCGGGCCACGACGGTTCCCGCGAAGGGAGCCAGTCCACGGTCGAGCATGCGGGTCGCGGCATCCGCTCTCGGTGAGCCGCTGAATGCGGCGAACGACGGGCCGTTCCGTGTCGTCACGGGGTTCACCCGGTCGTCGGTTTGTGGCACGAGCGGCGGCCGGAGATGCGCAGTCCGCAGGAGAGTAGGTCGTTGACCGCAGGTTCGGGCAGATCCCCACGCTCGGCCATGGCCCGGGCGCGCCGGAGCCAGTAGTAGAGCCCGAATCCGTCTGGACTTTTGTACTTTGCGGGCATGTCGTTGGGATTCCCCTCGAATTCACAATATGTGCGCAGCCTCGCAACGGCTTGACTCCATGCGCGTTCGTGGTCCGGTCGCCAGTCCAGGCCGATCTCGGTGAGCAGCGCGACCCGGTCGGGTTGGAGCTCTCCCTTCGCGTGCAGATTTCGTTGATGTGTCAGCCATTTCCCCAGTTTGACCATGGTCGGGTCGGCGCTCCCGAAGGAGAAGTGGCCGTGCTGGTCGCAGAATTCCTTGACTTCACCGAAGATTCGCAGCCATTCGGCTTGCTTGGCGGGAACCGGGTTCCACTGCATGCCGATCGATTCCAGCAACGCGACCCGGTCTTTGACGAGGTCGCCTTCGTGGTGCAGGCGACGCTGGGTGCAGACCCAGTTGTAGAGGGCGTTGATTTCCTTGTCCTGGCTGGGTTTGACGGCCGGGACGTTGAGATGGCCGTGGCGCCGGTGAAAGTTCTGGGCGACGGCGAAGTGGGCGCGCCAGGTATCTTCGGTTGCCTCGGCTCGCTCCCAGATCATCCCCAGCGCATCAAGTTCGGCGACCTGGGCGTCGCTCAGTTCCCCGGCAGTGCGGTTGATGCGCTGACGCCCAAGCCATCCCCTGACTTCGACTCCGTCAGGTGAGTGGGTGCCGCGGCCGGTGAGGATTCCCGGCGCGGTGCGCACACCGTCGGGAACGCGGATGTGGCCGTAGTCGGCCCGATAGGCCGTCAGGAATTCGATCATCTGTCGCCAGGCGGTGTCCTTGGGCGACCAGACCATGCCCAAGGCGTCAAGTGCCGCGGCGCGGTCTGCGGCGAGGTCGCCGACGCCGTGCTGGCGGCGCGCCCTGTGAACGGCGTGGCCGATGTCGACGCCGTCGTGGGTCTGGGATTTGGACACGGCGATGTGACCGTGTTCGGCGTGGTAGGCGCGCAGGGCAGCAAGGTGGGTTTCCCAGAGCTTCTGGTGCGTTTTCTGGCGACTCTGGACGGGGTTCCAGTCCATGCCGAGCGCGTCGAGGGCAGCGATCCGATCGGCGGGCAGGGTGCCGGCGCGGCAGTGGCTGCGCTGCTGGTTGAGGATCCGGGCCAACGGGTAGGACTGTCCGCGCAGGTCAGCGCACTCGTAGTTGTGCGGCACTTTGAGGTGGCCGTGCTCGGCGTGGAACGCGGTCGCGGCGGCGAGCTCCTTGTCCCAGGTGGCCTGTTGCAGGTCCCAGACCATGCCGAGGGCATCCAGCTCAGCGATCTGGGCATCGGTGAGCTGATCGGCGGCGCGTGCGGAGCGGCGAGCGCTGATCCACCCGGAGAGGTCGACGTCACCTTCGATGTGGCCGGGTTCCGGCAGAAGGTGGCCGTGGGAGCTGTAGAAGGCGCGCGCGGCGAAGATCCCGCGTTGCCTGGCGCTGTGGCGGGGTTCCCAATCGATGCCGAGGTCTTCCAGTGCGGCAATGCGGTCGGCGGGCAGGGTGGCGGCACGGCGGGCGGCACGGATCCGCGCCACGATCGCGCCGACGGTCGGCTCGCGATCACGGCTGACGTTGATGTCGCTGTGTTCGGCGTGGTACTGCCGGAGCGTGGCCAGGTCTTGGAGCCATGGCGTCCGTTTGGGTTCCGCGGTGGTCTTGCGCGTGCGGGGCCGGCGGGTCAGCGCGCCGAGGTCACGTAGCTGCTGGACACGGTCGGCGGGCAGGTCGCCCTGTTCGGCTCGGCGTCGCTGCCTGACGACCCAGCCGTAGATGTGGAAGCCGCTGGTGGTCTGCTGGCCGGCGCGCAGGGCCGAGAGCGGGCCGACAGTGCGGATGTAGTCCTGGAGCTCGGCGATCGCGCGATCCCAGGGGTCGGCGGGGGTGGGCCATTCGATGCCAAGCGCGTCGAGAAGTTCGACGCGATCGGCGTGAAGTTGCCCGCGGCCGTGCTTGGCTTTCTGGTAGGCCAGCCAGTTGTCCAGGTCGGCGCCGTCGCCGATGCTGTGGCCGGGGGGAACGTCGAGGTGGCTGTGCTGGGAGTGGAAGGCCCGGACGGCGTCGTAGGCGGCTTGCCACTGCTGTTCACGGGAAGAAAGTGGGTTCCAGTCGAGGCCCAGTGCGTCGAGGTCGGCGATCTTGTCCGCAGACAGCTTGTTCTTGGTGCGGGCAGTGCGGTACTGCACGACGAGGGTGTAGACCTGGCGCGCGTCGGGGTCGTCTTCGGCTTGGGCGTAGGTGACGTTGATCGTGCCGTAGCGATCGCGGACGGTGGTGAGGGCGGCCAGGGACCTGGCCCATCGGCTGCCCCGTTTCTGCCAGATCATTCCCACGGAGTTCAGACCGGCGATCTGGGCGTCGGTGAGCTCACCATCGGCATAGCGTTTGCGTTGCAGGGTCAGCCAGTCGGCGACGACGGTGCCCCCGCTGGTGGTGAAACCGGGCGGGATGAGGATGTCGCCGTGGTCGGCATAGTAGATGCGCAGCGCCTCCATGACGCGGTCCCACGACCTGGCACTGCCGGGTTCCCAGTCCATGCCCAGGGCGTCGAGCGCGGCGATCCGTTCGGCGGGCAGTCTGTTCTGGCGCCGGCGGGTGCGGCAAACGCTGAGAACCGAGTAGAGGTTGATGCCGTCGTCGTTGACCAGGTCCTCGGGAACGCTGATGTGACCGTGCTTGTCATGAAACTCTTGCAGTGCAACAAGGTTGGCTTCCCAGCGCGACGTGGCCGGGTCCCATTCGATGCCGACCTTGTCCAGCATCAGGATCTGGTCGTCGGTGAGGGTGTCGCGCTTCGCGCGCTGGGTGTCGATCCAGTTGCAGAGCCGATATTCCTCGCCGCGGACGTTGTAGACGGTGTGGGTGCGCGGTACTCGCAGGTGCCCGTGTTCGGCGTAGTACTCGGCGCACGCGGCGTGGCTGTGTTCCCACCTCGACTGGTGCGGACGCCAGGGCATGTCCAGCTTGTCCAGCGCCGTGATCTGGGCAGCGGTGAGCTTGCCCTTCTGACATTCGACGCGGCGAAGCTTGAGCCAGCCGGCCAGGTCGACGCCTTCGTCGTCGTCGAGGGAGTGCAGTTGGTCGGAACGCCGGACGTCGAGGTGGCCGTAGAGCATGTGGTAGCGGGTCGCCGCAGCCAGGCCGCGCTCCCAGTTCTGTTCAATGACAGCGGTGGAATCCCAGACGATGCCCATCTCGTCGAGCACGTCGATGACGGGCTGCTCGAGGGTGCCGTTGCGGTAGGCCGTGCGCATCTTGGTCAGGAACGCGCCGAGCGCCGGATCGGCCTTCTGGCTGGGCAGCCGCCCGTGTGCGGTGTAGAAGTCGCTGACCTGGGCGAGCCGTTCCTCCCTGGTGTAGCTGTGGCCCTTCTGTTTCCTCGGCCAGTGCATGCCGACGGTGTCCAGGCGTGCCTTGCGGTCGGCCGGCAGGGTGTCGCGCGCGTGGGCGGCACGTTGTGAACCCAGCCAGGCCGCCAGGCTGACGTTGTCCTGGCGGAATGTGACTGGCGGCCGCAGGTGCCCGTGTTCGATGTAGAAGGCGTGGGCAACGCTGAATCCGCGTTCCCAGTCCGCGGCGCGCGCGTCGAAGATGAAGCCGAGCTTTTCCAGCGCGGCGACGCGGTCGGCGCCGAGCCGGTTCTGCTTGTAGGCAACCCGGGTCGAGCTGACCCAGTTGCCGAGCCGGAAGCCGTCGCCGATGCTGTGGCCGGGGTTCACCCGGGAATGGCCCCAGCGAGCGTGGAAGTCGGCAAGGTGGGCGTAGCCGTCCCACCACTTCGACGTGGTCGATTTGACCAGCCGGATGGTGAGGTGTTCGACGAACTCCGGGGCGCGGGCGCGGTGGGTGTCGGGCAGGATGAAATCCAGGCGGTCCAGCCCGGACTCGGTCGTGAAGTGGCTGGCACGGTAGGAGTCGAGGGCGTTGCCGAGCATGTCGTCGTGGGCACGCAGGCCACGCACGACCTGCCACAGCACTTGGTAGGAACCGGCGTCGATGGTGTCGTCGTCTGTGGCGGCATCGTCGTCGGCGAGCAGGATCGGCACGAGGATCGTGGCGATGCCGCTGCCCTCGGGGTCGCGGCGCAACGCCCGGCCGACGGCCTGGACGATGTCGGTCGGGGACTTTTTTGGTGCGGTGAAAGCGATGCCGTCGACGGTCGGCAGGTCGACGCCTTCTGACAGGCATCGGGCGTTGGAGATGACCGACCAGCCGTCATCGGGCGGGTTGGCCAGGTGAGACAGAATGTCGCGGCGCTGGGCCTGCTTCATTTTGCCGTGCACGTGTGCGGCGTGCAGGGGGCGGCGTGGCCGCAGTGCGGGTGGGATCGCGTCAATGGTCTGCTGGAAGGTCTCGGCGAATCGCCTGGCGTCCTGCACCAGCGGGCAGAAGGCGATGACGCGGCGCAATCCGAGTTCGGCGGCGGCGCGGGCCGTGGCGGCCTGGACCATCGCGGTGTGCTCGTCGGGCAGCTGGCGCCCGGCGCCGAGGTGGCGTTCGGAGTTGCGCAGGACCGCCAGTACTTCCGCGCGGGTGACACCGACGACCACGAGCCGGTAGTCGTCAAGGTAGCCCTCGTCGATCGCCCGGGAGAATGGGTAGCTGTAGAGCACCGGACCGAAGACGTGCTCGTCGTCCATGCTGTAGCCGGCGGTGTCGCTGCTCTTGCCGGATTCCCACATTCGCGGGGTGGCGGTCATGTACAGCCGGCGGACGGCGGGCAGTACCTCGTCGTCGTGGAGCAGGGCGGTGGCCTTGTCGACCGAGCCGGCGCTGTGGTGCGCTTCGTCGATGACCAGCATGTCTGCGGCGACCGCGGCTTTTTGCAGGCCGGCGCCGATGACGTGCGCGGAGATGTGGGTGCCGACGATGAGCCGGACGGCGGCGGTGTTGTCCGCTCGCAGCCACGCGTCGACGACGTCGGAATCGGTGGTGACCGGTTCGAGGATGTCCTCGGTGCTGGCCTGGTCCTCGAGGGCGACCGAGTCGTCGCTGCACACGGCCAGGGCGCGGTGGTCGTCGTCGCTCTCGGCCCAGGCGGCGAGGGTCTGGGCAACCAGGCCGACGGTGGGCACGACGATGACGACGATTCCGCCGTGGTGCACCAGTCGTTCAGCCGACCATTGCGCCATCCGCGTTTTGCCGGTGCCGCACGCGGCCCGCAGCTGGCCGCGGCCGCCGCCGCGCAGGCCGTCGACGACGCGGGCAACTGCGTCACGCTGGTAGGCCCGGTCGCTGAAGTCAGGCGCGGGCCCGTCGCCCGCCGGGCCGGTCGTGAACAACGCCGTCTGGCCGGCTGTTGCGGTGTCGTGGGTTCGTCGTCGAATTGTGCTGGGTGCCAAGGGATCGTTGTCCTCGGTCTGCTGGGTTGCCGGGGATCGGAGGGGAACAGCGGTTCAGGCTCCGTGGGTGATCAGCCTGGCGGGGCGGCGGCGCGGAACACCGGGTGCGGGCTCGGCCGGGGGTTCCAGCGCATTCCGAGCGCGTCGAGCGCGGCGATCTGCTCGCCGGTGAGCGCATCGGTCCGCCGTTGGATCCTGACGGCCTCCAGCCATGCGCCGAGGCGGCCGTCCGGGGTGTTCGGGTCCGGGGCGATCGTGATGTGCCCGTGCTGCCGGCGGTAGTCGGTCAGGGCGGCGACGTGGTCTTCGAACGTCTCCGGATCGTCGTGCCAGTGCATCCCGAGCGCGTCGAGCGATGCCTGGAACACCGGATGAGGTCCCTTCGGGGTGATCCAGTGCATCCCGAGCGCGTCGAGCGCGGCGATCTGGGCGTCGGTGAGCTTGTTTCTCTTGCGCTCGATCCGCACCGAGATCAGCCAGGATCCGAGGCGGCCGTCCGGGGTGTTCGGATCCGGGGCGATGGCGATGTGTCCGTGCCGGGCGTGGTACTCGGTCAGCGCCGCGACGTGGTCTTCGAACGTCTCCGGCTCGTCATGCCAGCGCATCCCCAGCGCGTCCAGCGCGGCCTGGCGCGGCGGTTCCAGTTCACCGGCCGCGTGGCGTGCGCGTTGCTTGTCCAGCCAGCTCCGCAGGTCGACGCCCTCGACGC
This sequence comes from Amycolatopsis saalfeldensis, assembly GCF_900110575.1. Lineage (GTDB taxonomy): Bacteria > Actinomycetota > Actinomycetes > Mycobacteriales > Pseudonocardiaceae > Amycolatopsis > Amycolatopsis saalfeldensis. The sequence goes on along the minus strand of NZ_FOEF01000030.1, from coordinate 43,025 downwards.
GCAGGGAGCGCACCGGTTCCAGGTGCTGGTACTGGTCGTGGAACGCGGTGGCCGCGCGCAGCCCGGCGGCCCACTCCGCAGCGTGCGGGTACAGGTCGAATCCGAGTTCGTCCAGGGCGGCGATGCGGTCGGCGGCGAGGCGGCCCTGGCGGTGGGCGGCGCGGACGTTCTCGCACCACGCGCCGAGCTTGATGCCGTCGTCGGTGACGTGGCCGACCTCGACGGTGCTGTGGCCGTGCTGGGTGTGGAATCGCTCGAGCGCGGCGTAGCTGTCCCACCAGGGACTTCGGGCCGAGGAGATCATCTTGGCGGTGAGGTGGTGCAGGAAGGTGCCGTCGTCGTAGCCAGGCGGCAGCGCGACCAGCACATGCTCCAGGGGCTGCTGCTCGTCGTAGAAGTAGCGCTGGTTGTCCCGGGCGTGCTCGGCACGGTCGATGGTGACGCCGAGTTTGTCGTCATGGGCGCGCAGGGCGCGCACGACCTGCCAGAGCAGGCGGTAGTCGGCGAGGTCGGTCTCGTCGAGATCGCCGGGCTCGTCGGGCAACAGGATCGGCACGAGGATGGTGGCGGTGCCGGTGCCACCCGGGTCGCGGCGCAGAGCGCGGCCGATGGCTTGCACGATGTCGGCCACGGACTGCTTGGGATGGGTGAACACGATCCCGTCGATGGTCGGGACGTCGACTCCTTCGGACAGGCACCGCACGTTGGTGACGACGGTCCAGCCGTCATCGGGCGGGTCGACCAGCAACTGGAGGCGCTTTTCCCGTTCGGTGGTGCTCATACCGCCGTGGACGAAGGAGGTGGTCAGGCGTGCGGCGGGCCGCATGGACTTCGGCAGGCCGGCGAGGGTGACGTTCATGGTGCGGGCGAAGTCCGCGGCTTCGTTGAGGTAGCGGCAGAAGGTGAGCACCCGCCGCAGGCCGAACTGAGTGGCGGCTTTCGCCAGGACGGTCTGGACCATCGCGGTGTGCAGGGAGGTCGTGGAGTTGCCGGCGACCGCGCCGCGCGGGAGCCCCGCCAGGTGTTCGCGGATTTCCTTCCGGGTCGCGCCCATCACGACCAGGCGGTAGTCGTCGAGGTAGCCGTCGTCGATGGCGTCGGAGAAGGGGTAGTCGTAGAGCACCGGGCCGAAGATGGTCTCGTCGTCCATGCCGATCATCTGCTCGGCGAAGCGGCGGGTGCCGCCGTTTCCGTCCCGGGCCACGCTTTCGCCGATGACCTTGGGGGTGGCGGTGGCGTAGAGGCGGCGGGTGGCCGGCAGGTGCTCGTCGTCGTGCACCAACGCGGTGTGCTTGTCGATGCGTCCGGCCGCTCGGTGCGCCTCGTCGACGATTAGCAGTTCGGCGGTGGTTCCCGCGGCTTGCAGCGCGGCGCCGATGACGTGGGCCGAGCGGTGTGTGCCGACGATCAGCCGCAGTCCCGCTGTCGTCGGGGTGCGGAGCCAGTCCGCGGCGACGGCGGGATCGGTGGTGACGGTCGCGGGCAGGTCGGCGACCGCGGTGGCCGAGTCGGCGACGGTGTCGTCGCTGCAGACGGCCAGGGCGATGTGGTCACTGTTGGTCGCGGACCATTCCCACAGGGTTTGGGCGACCAGGGCTACCGAGGGGCATGCGACGACCACCACTCCCCCGGGCGGGCAGAGCAGTTCGGCAGCGCGCTGGCACATGCGGGTCTTGCCGGTGCCGCAGGCTGCGCGCAGCTGGCCGCGGCCGCCGCCGCGCAGGCCCAGGATGATGCATTGAATGGCTTCGACCTGGTAGAGGCGGTCGCCGATCTTCGTGTGCCCGCTGGTGATGGCTTCGAGGGAGAACAGGGCATCGGCGACGTCGGCCGATGGCGGGCTGGGGCGTGTCCCAGTTCTCGTGGAAGCGTTCGTCGGCGCTGGAACCACGGCTCCTTGATCGACCGGCAGCAGGGCACAGTAACGTTACTGAATGCGCGTTACTGAACGCAAGGTGCAACTTCGTAGAGACCCGGCCCACCCTGGCCAGGGCGGGTCACACCCAGCGACACGTCACCCGTTCGTGTGAACGATCGCGGTGGCGACGTTCGACGGCAGTCGAGTGCACGCTCGGCTGCCGCGCGCGAAGCCCGGACCAAGGCGCGCCGGTGCGACGTCACGTCCGCGCTCCTAGATCGAGACTTCAATTGGAGGACGCGAAACCTCTGAGACCCTGTGTTGGGCGCAGCAGGTTTTGCAGTAATTGAAGAGACGGCATCACGAAGTTTGCTGGCGCTTCATTAGACCCAGCGAAGAGACGAATCATGCCGAAATCTCAGAATGGCGGCTCTGCGTGTCGACCAGGGTCGCTCACAGCCGGGGAGAATTCTTGCGTCGGGTGCAGGTCCCTGATCGCGTTGTCGAGGCTCGTGCCAATCCCCTCGGCGATCGAGCGAGCAGCTCGAGGATTTTCTATCACCTCGCCGGTCTGATCTCCGGCGAAAATGGTGACAACGACGTGATCGGGGCTGTCGTCCGGCCCGCATTCGCGTCCAGGGAGAACTTTGTCACCCGGGAAATAGGTGATTTGGACGATGTAGCCGCGGCTCTGCCACCAGCCGATCTCAGAGTTCATGGGCGCCAACGTCCTGAGCCGGGTGCGGGCTGTCGCGACGGATCGTACCGGCGCGGCGCACGGTCACTTCCACGCCCGGCACAAGAGCCATGGAACACCCGATGAAGTGGTGGTGTGCCGGCCGATGCCACCGGCAAGCCGAGTTTGCATGCTGCGCGCCGCGTAGCCGCACTCGAGGGCCGCGTAGTCTGGCGGATACGTCCGAAATGCGCTGACCGGGTGACATCCGCAGCCGGGCGCGATCACCAGCAGTCACTACGTGGTGATGAAGTACGTGCTCGCCTACGTGAGTCCCCTGATGCCATTCGAGGGTGAGCGGAACAGACTGGGCGCAGTCCTCGTACTGATCGGGGGAGGACGTGGTGACCGTCAGCCGCACGCTCGGCGACCTGTGTGTGCGGCTTGGAGACACTGCGGAACCGGGTGAGGACCTGGCCTGTGCAGGGCTCGAGTGGGCAAACTTTGCAGCACTGCACAGGCCAATCCCTTGCCGGTGATCCTCTGGCGGGACTACGTGGTCCCGGTCGCCGGGAAATTGCCCGGCGTCGCGACCCAGGCCGCGACCTGCTGCCGGTTGTTCAACCCGATCTTGGTGAGGATGTTGCTCACGTGCTTCTCCACCGTCCTCGCGGAGATGACGAGCTTGCTGGCGATGTCGGGATTGCTCAGCCCCTCGGCGATCAGCTTCGCGATCTCCGTTTCCCGTCGCGACAGCGTCGCGCCCGCGCTCGAGGTCGACCGTGGCGCAGCCCGCCGCGGATCCGGGACCTGGCGATGCAAGGCCAGGTTGAGGGCCTCGTCCCAGGTGAGCAGACTGCCCTGCCGATACGCCGCGGAGTACTGCTGCGGGGTCAAGGCGCTGCGCACCAGCCGTTCGGCTTCGGCTCGCTGTTCCGCGAACGTGCGTAGGCCGGACATGACGGCTCCGGTCAGCTTCCGCATTTGGTCGGCGGCGCCGAACAGCCAGGCCGCATACTCGAACTCGCCCATCGCCGCCGCTGCCCAGGCGAGTGCTTCCACACTCCACACCGGGCCCCACTGGTCGCCGATCGCCTGCTGCTGGCTCAGCGCGTCGCGCAACATCCGGGTGGCTCGCTGCCGGTTGCCGAACCGCAGTCTGGCGAATCCCGCTGCCCACCAGGCCCAGGAAATCGACCAGATTCCTCCGCTGGCCTCGGCCTTTTTCAGCAGATCCTCGCTGGCCGGCAGCGCCGTGTCGCGATCGGTCAGGAAGCCGGCCGCCATGGTCGCGAACAGGTCCGCCATGTACGCATCGCCGTGCGCGCCGAGCCGGAGGAACCGGTCGCGCGCCTGCAGCTGCAACGCCACGGCGTCGGGGTGGGCGTCGACCAGCCATCGACGGATTCCTTCGGCGAAGCAGACGACGGCTTCCGCGAACCCGTTCTCGACGCCGGGTCCGAGTTCGCGGTAGGCGCCGCGGATCGTGTCTGCGTCACGGTGCTCCCCCTGGCACAGGGCCAGCCACGCGGCGCACGCCAGCGCCACGCGGCGCAGCTCGAGGTGACCCGCGCTGATCTGATCATGGCTCCGTCGCAGCCACATCCGCCCTTCGCCGATCGTGCCGTGGAAGAACCAGAACCGCACCCGCGTCAGCGCGATCGCGACAGTGATCGCGGAGACCTCGGCACCCGGCTCGTTCAGGCATCTGTCCATGAGCGCACGGATGTTGGGCAGGTCGGCCTTGAGCAGTGTTAGCAGCTCGATCTCTTTGGAGGAGTACCAGGTCGTTGAGGCGTCGACCACGAGGTTCTCGTAGTAGACGCGGTGCCGCTGCCACATTCGCGTGGTGTCGCCGAGTTCGTCGAGCCGCTCCTGGCCGTATTCACGCAGGGTATCCACGAGGGTGTACCTGGCGGGGCTTCGGCTGCGGTCAACGGTAAGGATCGACTGCTCGGTCAGGCTGGCAAGCAGATCGAGCACATCGTCGGCGACAAAGCCGCCGCCGGCGCAGACGGCTTCCGCGGCATCCACGTCGAAGCTGCCGGCGAACACCGAGAGCCGGGCCCACAGGGTGTGCTCGGCGTGCGAGCAGAGCGCGTAGCTCCAGTCCACTGTGGCGCGCAGAGTCTGGTGGTACGAGGGCACGACGCGGGGGTCGCCACCAGTGAGCAGCCGGAAGCGATCACTGAGTCGGCGCAGGATCTCTTGTGCCGACAGGGTTTTCAGTCGCACGGCGGCCAGTTCGATCGCCAGCGGGATGCCGTCCAAGCGGCGGCATAGCCGGGCAAGGTCGTGCAGATTGTCGTCGGAGACCGGGTATCCGGCGGCCGCGGCACGATCGACCAGCAGGCGAATGGCCTCGAACTCCGTGAGCACGGCGCGTCCGGACTCCAGAGTGTCCTCATCGGGGACCGAGAGCGGCGGAACGACGAAGACGTGTTCGCCGTGCACGTTGAGATGGGCTCGGCTGGTGGCGATGACCTTCAGATTAGGCGCGGCGCGCAGCAGCGTGCCGATGAGGACGCCGACGGCGTCCACCAGGTGCTCACAGTTGTCCAGGACGAGCAGCAGTCGCCGGTCCTGCAGGTGCTCGATGAGCGCCTCCATGGGTGGCCGGGCGGATTGATCGCGCACGCCCAAGGCCTCGGCGACGGCACTGGTAACCAGTTCCGGCTCGGCCAGCGCAGCCAGGGACACCAGGCGCACACCTCCCGGGAACGCTCGGCGCGATTCTTGCGCCAACCGCAGGGCGAGCCGGGTCTTGCCGACACCGCCGAAGCCGGTGAGCGTGACCAGCCGGGCGTTCGACAGCAGCCGCTTAGCCTCCGCCAGCTCGTTCTTGCGCCCGACGAACGTGGTCACATCGGCAGGTAGCTTACCTGCCGATGCGGCCGCATCCCGAATCGAGCGCTGGGCGGACATGACTCCACAGTAGGCCAATCGGCTGACTACACTAGGCCTTGTTCTCGCAGGTCACATGCCGAGTTCTCGTGTTCTGGCCCCGATCTGCCCGTCACGCCGGGCACCTCAGTCGAATCCACTGTGGAACACGCCCTGGTCCGTCAGGTGGCATTCTGCAGGGAATGGGCGTCGCACAATGGGAATCCCTGACACGGGAATCCGACTCGCCGGCCAGGCAGGTGATCACTGATGCGCGGGACGATCGCGCTGTCCACTGTGTCGGCTGAGTATCGCGTCTGACGGAAGCGGCTCATCGGAGCTACGATCTCACTCAACCCCACCCGTCGTTCAGAGCTCGCGCGGGGCCGCTTGGCTCCGCGGGCGGGGCGTCGGGAATGGAGGGAGTTCGGCGCAGCGCGCGTTCGCGGCGATCCGGTGGCGCCGCCTGATCATGGGCCTGCAGCTGGGCACCCAGGCTTCGCAGCGCCTCCTCGGTGCCGGTGGGCTGGCGGTTGCGGGTTACCGCGAGCACGCGGCGCGCGGCCTCGGGAGTCTGGACGAGGGTTCGCCATCCGCGGGTCGCGTCGGCGTCGCTGAGTGTCCACAGGTCCTGGCGGGTCTCCTGGTCGGGATAGAATCCGCGCGATCCGCGCAGGACACTGCCGGCGGCCGCGCACGCGGAGGCCCACGCTGCGGCGTTGTCGCGCAGCCATGCCAAGGGCGCCAGATCCGCGTCCAGGTCCTTGCCCCAGCGCATGCCCAGCGTCCGAGGAGCCAAGCCGATCATCGTGCTGAGCGAGGACAGGCCGGCACCGTCGACCAGAGCATGCGCCGCGGTTCGCCGCTGGTGCTGGTCGACGATCTCCAGCAGCAGCCGACGGCTGGTCTCGGCAACGAGCAGCTGCACACGCGGGTCGTCGCGATGGGTGCTGCCGCCGACGAGCTCGGCCTGCACGGTGTCAATCATCCGTTCCAGGTCACGGCGTACTTTGCCGGACACGGCGTCGGTCTCCACCGCTGGTGGCGCGGGTTGGCAATCTGCCTGCCGGCTGGCTCCGGTCAGCCACATGTCCAGCCTCAGCCCGTTGAGGCCGACTTTGACGATGTAGTCGATCGCCTTGCGGCCTTTGTCGTAGGTGTCCGCGAGCTCGGGCCGCGTCAGCGCGAACCGCGCCATATCCCACACCGACTGGTCGATCTTTCCGGGGAAGTCGGTGGTGCTGTGGCTCATCAAGGCGTCCAGCGGCGGTTCCTTGAGCATGGCCGGATGGGGCAACACGAACGCCAGGAAGGCCGCGACCTCCGCGGCATCGGTGCTTTCGCGCCTGAACCGCAGCTGTGCGGTGTCCACCTCGGCCAGGCCGCGGGACGACGCGGTCGCACGGCGTCGCATGGTCTCGATCGTCGGCCCGTCGCACCAGGTCAGGTACCAGCCCACAGTCTTGTGCGAGCTGTACTGGTCGTAGGTCGCCTCGACCCGGACGCCGGTCTTCACTTGCAGGGACCTGGCCAGCTTCCGCACCGCGCTGCTCCGACTCACCTCGTCTACCTTGCCGGGTGGCAGCTGATTTGCCAACTATCCTGAGCTGGGCATACCAGGGTTCCTGTCGAGTGCGTCGGCGGTGTGAGGCGACATCTCGCTGACCTAGGAACGTCACCAGGTGTTAGTAGGTGGCGACACTCGATGTCAGTAGATCGGCGTTCTCGCCTTGCCCGGCTCCACCGGTCGGCGCCGAGCGGCTGCCCGGCCTGCCGCTGCTCGCCCCGACCGCCGGGCTGCTCGCCCAGTTCCTCAGCCGCTGGTACGGCCCCGACTACCGCGGCGTGCTCGACGTCGTCGCCGACATCGACTCCCTCAACTACGGCCTCAACCTGCTCACCAGCGATCTGCTGCACGGGTGCCTGCTCACCACCGAACGCGTCGCCGACGCCGCACTAGAGGGCCGGCTGCCCGGCCAGGGCCTGCGCAAGATCGACTTCGCCGAGGACTACCAGCCCCGCCTGGAGATCGTCACCGGCATCTTCGCCCGAAAAGGCGAACGCGACCGCTACGCCGCCGACCACCCGATCAACCTGCTGTGGAACGCCTTCGCCAACGCAACACCAGCCAGCACCGTCTCCGCAGTCCTGCCCGGCTGAAACCGCCGCCCCACTTCCGCCCTCCTGGACTGATCGGCCGGCTCCACGTCACGGACTTCCCCGCCTGACGTGGCTGTTCGTCGTCAGACGCGGATCTGTCCGGTCCACGTTCCGCGCTCGACCTGGGAAATCCGGTAGCCCAGGGTGGCGGACAGGATGCCCAGCCCGTCGGCGATGCTGCATCTGGTCACGCCTTGGTTGATGAGCTTGATGACCGCCTGGACCTGGTCAAGTCCGGCCCTGGTTCGAAGATCGGCCAGTTCGGCCTCGGCAACCTCGCGGCGAACTGCCACGCGCCGCCACACCATGCCCCGGCGCTCCAGCTCCGCGACCAGGTCTGAGTCAACCGATCGCGGCTTCCCGCCCTGCCCATCCCGGAGGCTGCGGGCGTACTGAACACGCTGGTACTCGAGCGCGGGACCGAGTCGGAATCCCGTCGAGTCGATGAAGTCATCGGGCACGTTCAGCACAGGTGCGGCGACCCCGTCACTGCGTCGTGCGTCGAGCCACCTGTCACATGCGGCCAGGAGCTTGTCCTCGCGATACTCCCGGATCTCCATGATCAGTCCAGAGCGTTCCAAGGTTTTCCGCTGGCTCGCAGGCATTCTCCCCTGCTGGTGACTGTTGCGTTTTTGCTTGATCCGCGCGCCCAGCGGGTAGTGGTCGCAGCACAGCTCGCCGGCGTCGAGGTCCTGGTCACCTCCGCGCTCGCGCCAATGGCTCAGGTGCTCGAGGAACTCGGCGAATTTCGCGTCCAGCTTGTGCCAGGCGATTCCCCACTCGTCCAGCTGCTGCTTGACGTCGACAGGAACCGACTCGGGATCCTTGCGGGCCATCCCGCGGACCGTGGCCAGCCTCGAGCCCAGCGGAAAGTTGTTGTCTGGCATGCGAAATGCCGAGTGAACGCGAAGATCGCCGTGGATGTCGTGGTAGGACTTGCATGCCGCCATCAGGACTCGCCAGTGGTCCTCGACGTTCGCGGTTCGCTTGTCCCACACCATTCCGATCCGGTCGAGCGCCGCGACACGATCTGCAGTGACGATCCCCGACTTCCGTCGCGTGCGGTTGTTGGTCACGAACCGGTACAACTCCGGATCGGTTTCCTTGTCAGGGTGGAGATGTCCGGTGCGGCGGAAGTAGTCCTCGGCGAGGCCGTAGTTCTCCCACCACGTGGAGGATCCCGTCTCCACGGTGCGCACCGTGATCGCATGCGCGAACTGCGCGGGAACGTCACTGCCGTGCATGAGCAGCCAGCTCGGAAGCTCGCCGAGCTGCGCGGTGGCGTGGGAGCCGGTTCTGGCTGCCCGCGACCGGCTGGTGTCGAGCCAGCTCGCGAGGCGCTCATCGTGTGCGCGCAGCGCTCGTACGATCTGCCACACCAAGCTGAACGGTGAGCTTTCCAGGACAGCGGCAGGGTCTTCGTCGGCGTGCACGATGACCGGGATGACGACGTAGGCGGTCTTGTGCGGTTTGCCCCCGGTGCGCAGCGCTCGGCCGATGGCCTGCACGATGTCGATTGGGCTGCTGCGCTGGTCGGCGAACAGCACCGCATCGAGGTCGGGGACGTCCACACCTTCGGTCAGCACCCGCGCGTTGGCGATCACGACGGTGTCCTGGCCGGGGTTGTTCAGCTGCGCGAGGATCGCGCGGCGCTGCGGGCCGGTCATCTCGCCGCTGACCCAGTTCGCTGTGAGCTGGGCGCTGGGCATGAGGTCCTGGGCGAGCAGGTCGGCGGTGCGCGGGAGCATGGTCGCGAATCGAGCCGCGGATGCCACGCGGTGGTGGTAGCTGATGATGCGGCCCAGGCCGTACTCGTGGCTGGCCTTCAACAGGGCGATCTGGGCGGCCAGCATCTGCGCGGGCATGGTGCTGCCGTCGACGTCGACCAGGTGGCTGTCGGTGAGGGCGGCGATCTCCGCGTCGGTGACCATGCTGACTACGACGCGGTAGTCGGCCAGCAGTCCGGCGTCGATGGCCTCGGCGAATGGCAGCCGGTACGCCTCCCGGCCGAACACCTGTGGGTCGTCCATCGAGACGGACTCGTCGACGCTGCTGTTCATGATCCGCGGTGTCGCGGTCATGTACAGCCGGCGGGTGGCCGGGATGGTCCGATCGTCGTGGATGGCGTGCCAGGCCTTGCCTTTGTGGCCCGCCGATCGGTGCGCCTCGTCGACGACGATCAGTGGCCAGGGCCCAAGCTGGTGCTCACGGTGTGCGGCGGCGATGACCGGCAGGCTGGCGAAGGTGCTGAAGACGACCAGCCGGCCTGGTGCCTCCGCCGCGGCGGAGAGCTCGTCGGGCCGGGTGGAGACGTGCGCCGCGGTTCCGGACAGTTCCTCGGCCAGGTCGCTGGAATCGGCGGCGGTGGCGCCGGTGAGCACATCGGCGTCACTGCAGACCGCGAGCAGTCGTCCGGTGTATCCGTAGGCGACGTATTCCCGCGCGGTTTGGGCGAGCAGTTCCAGCGTCGGCACGACGACCAGGGCCGTGTCGGCAGCGAGCTCGTCGGCCACCGCTTTGCCGACCCCGGTCTTGCCAGTTCCGCAGGCCATGACCAGGTGGGCTCGCGCGGCGGTGCGCAGCTCGGCGACCGCGGCGTCCAGGGCCTTCCGTTGATGAGGCCACAGCTCTCGTTCGCCAGCTCGGCCACAGGTGCCGTGTCGGCCCGCTGCCGTCCCGACCCTCGTCCGGTGAGCGGTAGCCGGCACTATCCCCTCCTCCGGGAACTCAGCGTGGACGTCGATGGTATTCGGCGCCTTGACGACATGGTGTTCGGGCCCGGTTCGAAGACCCTGTTCGGCGGGGCCGTTGCCGCACGTCTGGTGCGCGCGCGACTAGGGCCCGAGCTGATCCGGTGTGGCCGACGAGGCGCCGTCCTCGTCGGCAGCATCCGACGATGCGGGAGTCAGCCACGGCGGGAACAGGATTTCGGTTGCCTGCGGGTCCAGCGCGCGACGGCGTTCGTTGCGGTCTGCGATCTGCTCAGCGAGGAGCCTGGTCTGCGGCTTGGACAGCTGCAGCGGTGGCGGTCGCGGGGACTCCCGGTTGGCTTGGCGGGTGTGCGCGGCCAGCAGGACGAAGATCGCTGCCGGAACTGCGATGACGGCGATCAGTACCGCCAGAAGCCAGGCAGTCATCGACTCACCTGCATCCGCGCGACGCGACGCAGCGCTGGCTGGAGCGCGATCACGAGGGCCGGACAAGCGCGAGGTTCGGGCTGCGGTCTGGGCATCATCATCGGTTTCAGGAGCGGGTGGTGCCACGGTGATCGAGGCTGAGGGCTTCCGTGATGGCTGGGCGACGTAGTCGGGGTGTTCACCGGACCCCAGTGGCAGTAACGTTACTGACGGCGCGTTACTGGATCAACCTCTTGGTGCTCACTACCGGGTGAAGCGGCGATCGTCAACGATCGCCGCGCCGGCGCAGGAGCGTCCAGCACGTACTCGAAGGAGACTTGTCGTGCAGCTCAGCCTCCCCCACGACCTCGCCACGCTGGTCCAGTACACGGCGGCACGGTCCGGCAGCGACCCGCGGCAGTGGGTGTGCGCCATCCTGCGCGGGCATCTCGCGTCGCTGGCTGACGCCGGAACACCGATGCCCGAGGCCGTTGATGACGCCTCGCTGGTACTCACCGTCCTGGCGCAATCGGACCTGATCAACGGCCAGGACGACCACCTCGCACACTGCGACGTTTTCGACCTGGTGGTCCAGCGGCTTGCCTGGCCGGACGACGAGCAGAGCGACATTCGGCTGACAACCGCGCTGGGGAAAGTCTTCGTGCGCCAGATCCAGGCCTGGGCTCCCAGCTTGCACGGACCGGGCAGGAAGGTGGCGGCGTACTCCGTGCGGGCGTTGCTGCGCGCGATGACCCATCCCGAGACTCCTGGTCACCGCCTGCACCTCGTAGGGCCCGCTGACTAGCAAATCCGTCTGCCCGAACAAGTGTGCGCCGCGGCGCAGGTGGAAGTGTCCGAGCTGGCAGTGGCCATCCCGGTTGCTGTTGTCCACTGTGGATCGCCTATGAAACTGGTTGGGTTTACCGCGATCCGGTGGCGCTGCTGGAAACAGTGGACGATGCGGCTGGAGCAACACTGGGCGCAGTCGATGCGGTGGCTGCCAGGCTTTGGCGGATCCTGGCCGCATCGCGAGGCCCGATGCGGGCGGCAATCCCCATCGAGGCGACGTCAGGATCTCCGCCACGCGAATGACACCGATGAGGATCGATTGGTCCTTCCCGTCACGGCCGAAGAGGCGGCGGGAGCTGGTCGGCATCTCGACGATTCGGAGGCATGACCAGAGCGTCCATAGTGGACGCTTTGCTCTTGTCACTGTGTTGGCTACAAGCGCGTCCTTGCTGTTGCGGTGCGGAGCCCGGCCACGTGGCGGTTGAGATCGGTCCGGCGCCGCAGCAGCGCCCACACCGTCGCGAAGATCAGGACGAAGACGTATCCCGCGAGGACGGCTTCCGGCACCCATGACTCCGGTCCGACCCCGAGAGCGGCTGAGGGGCGCGAGAGCACGAGCAGTGCCAGGAAGGTCAGCAGGATGCTCGCGGTGAGGCTGGAAGTGCCAATCCTGCGGCGTCGAGTGCGCGCGGCGCGCGACTCCTGATCCGGCCCGGTGACGCAGAGGGCAGTGACGGCCAGCGCTGTGACGGCGAGCAAGACGAGGATTCCGACGGTTCCGCTGACGACGGCCACCCGCGCGAACATCTGCGCGTCCACGCCGGTGGCGGTCGCCGTGCCGATGGCCGCGAACCCGAGCAGAGTCTGGGCTGCGGTCGCAATGACGGGTCGGTGCCGGCGTGTGCTGGCTGTCCCGAGCGAGGCTGGTGCCGCGCCATCGCGTCCGAGCTGGACGGCGCACGCCGTTGATGCGACATGCAGGGCCACGGTCCCGGCCGCGGCGCTGGCGGCAACGATCCAGCCGCCCGCGATCAGCGGACCCGGGCTGGGTGCCGCCGCGTCCACGGCGGAGCCCTTGGCCGCGATGCTGAGCGCGAGTGTGGTTCCCGCCGTCAGCCCGACGAGCAGGCCGATCGTGGCGGCGCCGGCTCGGGTAATCCCGCGGTGCCCGGCACGACAGGAGCTGATGTACATGACGCTGGTCTCCACACCGGCGAAGACCGCAGCGCCCAGGATCAGCAACGCCGGGCCCGTCGCTTCGGCCGTCCACCCGCCGAGCGGCGCATGCAGAACTGACCCGTTAAGGACAATGAAGACCATGGCGGCGACTTGGATCGCGGCGACGCCGCAGAGCACGGCCCGGACGGTCGCCAGGCGCCAGGCGCCCACGGCGCCGGCGACCAGAATCGCCGCTACCGCACCGATCTGCCACGGCATCTCGTCGCCGCCGCCGTCGACGGCGGTCGCGACGGACACAGCATGCCCGGCCATCCCGGCCATTCCCGCGACCAAGGCTGTGTAAGAGGTGACCGCGACCCATCCTGCGGCGGCACCCGGCAGGCGTCCGAGGCCGTGCGCTACCACGGTGGAGAAGCCGGCCGGAATCCCGGATTCGGCCAGGGTGCGCGCTGCCGCGAGATAGCCGACGCCCTGCAGCGCCACCAGCGCGCCGACGACCACGACGACGATCGCGAGACCGGCTGTCCCGGCGCCAGCGGTGATGAGCAGGACGACTTTGGTGGCGGGCGCGGCCGCGCTCAGCGAGATCACGACGACGCCGGCGGTCGAGATCCGGTGGCGGCCGGCACCCAGGCGCACGGAGCCGGGGGTGCCGGGTGACCACGGTGACGAGTGCATGACAGGAAAGCTCCCGGGGCGAGGGATGCGGCTCAGAGGGCGGTGGCGTGCACGTGGAGCGCGAGGGCGACGGCGGAGAGGATCGGCGTGACCTGCGGTGCGGGCTCGGCGGCGTCCAAGCGCGCGATCGTGGTGTCGCTCAGCATCAGGTCGGTGCTCTCGCCGTCGAGGTGCAAGAGGGTCAGCAGCCGCCACAGGGCCGCCGCGGTGGTGTCGACGGGGTCGCGGTCCGCGGCCGCGGTCAGGTAGAGGTGCGGACGTCGGATCGCGCGCAGTCCGACGAACTCGAACCGGGGGCGGCGACGGCATCGCGCGCTCCGCGGTTGTGCGTCGCCCTGGCCCGCCAGCCGCGTCCACACCAGGGGCGTCACGATGTCGGCCAGGACGTACAGACTGTCGGTCACCGATCGGGGCCGCGCTTTCCGGCGAAGATCGTGCAGGACTCGGTGAGTCAAGGGGTCATCGCCGGAGTGCCCGGCCAGGATGCGAACGCATCCTGGCGGCTCGAGGCGGATCCGCTTCTCGATCGCGAGATCGATGAGAACCGCCGCGGCGAGCGCCAGCTCCATGGTGGCTCGATCGCGGACAACCGGGTCGAGCTGGATGTCGCCGGCGTGGTTCGCCGCGAGGAGCAGATCGGCCACCCGCGGTTGACGCTGCGATGGGCAAGCCCGGGACGAAGCGCTCTTCCGGGGATCGAAGGGCACTCCGTCCCGGCTCCGCCCGGCCGCGGGGAAACCGGACGCGGTGGAGCCCGGCTGGCCGCGCTGGGCGGGAATTGCGTCGCGCCGGTCGTCCGGTCGCGGCGCCGCCGCTGCCAGACCGACGCGCTCGGCCGCGATGGGCTCGTCGTCGACTGTGCCCGGGTCGCGCACTACGTTGGTGACCTGCAACGGTGGTGCGCTCCCCTCGGGCGACAGGTGACGGAAAATGACCTACAGCGTGTAGCGGGGGCTTAGCCTTCCGGAATGTGACGACCGCGGGAATGGCTCGCTGGTGCCTCGGTGGTGCCACGGCGAACCACGGCCCGTTATCAATCGGTTATCTGATACAGGTGTGGACATGGTGCAGGTTCGACACTGGACAGGCCGTGAAGCGGCGATTCTGCGGCAGGCGATGCGTATGCCGATCCGCGAGTTCGCCGCAAAACTGGGCATCGGCGTCAGGACCGTGAACAGGTGGGAGGCGCGCGGCGTCACCGTGAGCCCGGGGCCGGCCTCGCAGGAAATCCTCGACGCGACAGTGGATTTGGCGAGCGAGGACGTGCGCGGGCGCTTCCTGCTGGGGCATCGCGTGGCTCAGCTCGAAGCCGGTACTCCTGCCGTCGCCGTTGACACGAGGCGACCCGTGGACGTACAGCTGGAGGAGTCGGCTGACGTGCTGGACGGGTCGCCAGCCGACACGGTGCGCAGGATCGAGGAGTTCACGGCGACGGACATGGCGACCAGGCGCTCGGTGCTGCTGGGCTTGTCGCTGCTGACCGGCGAACAGCTCGTGCGGCAAGTCCAGCAGTGGACGACGTCGCTGCCTCTGGTGCAGGTGCCCACGGATCGCTTGGGTGACGACGAATTGGCCGGGCTGGAGCAGTCTGTGGTGTTCTTCCGCCGCTGGGACGCGTCCGGAAACGGTGGCCTGCATCGAAAAGCCGTCGTCGGTCAGCTCAACGCCGTGGCCGAAGCCGTCAGCCAGCCTGCTTCGGCGGCCACGCGCCGGCGTCTGCTGCAGGTGGTGGCGGAGCTGGCGCAGCTGGCGGGCTGGATGACCTACGACACCGGCGCGTTCGGCCTCGCGCAGCGGTATTACCTGTTCGCTCTCGACGCTTGCCGTCACGTCGAGGCGGCCGACCTCGGCGCCAAGATCGTCGGCGACATAACGCAGATGTCCACCGCTCTGGGCCGCTACGACGACAGCGTGTCCCTGGTCCGGACAGCCGCGGCCCGCCTTCCTCGCAACGCCAGCGCGCTGGTCCGCTCGGAACTGCTCGGTCTGGAAGCCCGCGCCTGCGCGCAGCTGGGTCCCGCGCAGGCGTCGGCGGCGCTGCGCGCGGTGGATGCCTGCGTCGAGACGTTCGAGGGCGCCTCGACCCGGGATCGGCCGGACTGGGTGCACTACCTCGATCAGGCCGAGGTCGAGTGTCTGGCGGCCAACGCCTACACCGAGCTCGCCCTGGTCGACACCCGTCCCGCGCGCGCCGCGACGTACGCAGGTCGCGCGGAGCAGCACGTTATCAACACTGTGCGTGCCCGGGAGGGTAGCTACCTGCGCAGCCGCATTCTCGACGACCTGCGGCTGGGCAGAATCCGCCTCGCGCAGCAGGAGCCGGCCGAAGCGGCCATGATCGGCCTGCGCGCGGTGCAGCAAGCGCAGGGGATGAGGTCGACCGTGGTGACCAAGTGGCTGACCGGTCTCGCCGGCCCGTTGAACCTTCGCTACGGCAGTGTGGCCGAAGTGTCGGAATTCATCGACGCCCTGACCGCCTACATTCAGTCGGTCACGGCGAAAGGGGTGCTGTGACGTCCTCTGCTGGTGACACGTTCGTGCGGATCGACCGGGCCGGTGAGCGTGCCGCGGAGCTGGCGCCGGCTCTCACCGCGATCTACTCGGAGGTGTACGCCGAACCGCCCTACCTCTGGGGAGAAGAGCACACGTCGATGTTCGTCCGGTGGTTCGCCGGCCAGCGGGTGGCACCGGGATTCGATCTTGTGGTCGCGCGCGCGGACGACGAGATCGTCGGATTCGCATTCGGTGTCACCCTGCGGCCCGACACGCCGTGGTGGAGCACCGTCACCACACCGGTGGACGCCGAGCTGGTCACCGAAACCCCTGGCCGAACCTTCGCGCTGGTCGAACTGCTGGTCTGCCGTGAGTGGCGGCGACGCGGAGTGGGCAAGCGTCTGCACGACCAGCTCTTCGAGGGCCGGCGCGAGCAGCGAGCCACGTTGACCGTGCTGCCCGAGGCGGAGCCGGCGCAACGCGCCTACCGGGTGTGGGGCTGGAGGCGCGTGGCCCAGAAGACGAATCCGCTGCCCGCCGCCCCGACCTTCGACGTGATGATCAAGCCGCTGTCGCCGCGTGTCTCGCAGGGCCCGCGACCCGCGTGACGCTATCGTCGGCGCATGGGCAAGGGGAACCGCAACCGGCGTGACCGTGACGATCGGCCGAAGCCACAGCCGCAGCAGGTCGCCGGAATGGCCGCCGATGAGCCGATGCCGAAGCGGGATGCCCCCGGCGAGCAGGGACGCTGGGCGCAGCGGGTGCTGGATCAGACCCTGCACGCGACGCTGTTCCTGCTGAACTACGTCGCGTTCGTCGACCAGGGCGGGTTCGACGTTCCGGTAACGGAAGCGCGGAGGGAAGACGAAACCCAGCAGGACTACGAAAAACGCCGTGATGTGACGCGGATGCTGAAGGAAACCGAGGCCGCGGCTGGCAGCTGGGCTGAACTCTGCGTCGACGAGCTGCGCAATATCAAGCCTTCCGACGCCGGCGAGGTCGCGAAGATCATCCTCGGTGAGGGCATCGAGTGGTGCCGACAATCGTCATTCGACCCGCGCCCTTCGGACATGGTGGCAGGTGCGCGTTCGCTGCTGCAGCACCTGTGCCCGGCCGAGCACAAGCTCGACGCCGTGGCATCGATGATGACCATCTTGGATGCGGTGACCAAGGGCCGCCGGTTACCCATCGACGAGATCGCCCCGTTGAACCCCATCGGCACGATCCACGCCGCGGCCGCGCTCACCGGGCACCTCTTCGCCCAAGCCGAATGTGTCCCGGACCGCGCCGCGACTCAGCGGGAGCTGATCGACAAGGGCAAGCAGTGCGCCGACTCTCTGTCCGGCCACTGAACTGGCACCGAGGAAAGGTCGAGCGGTGCGGGGCCCGTGGATCTATTCCGGAATCCAGGCACCGTCCATATAGCTATCGGGTTCGCCCGGAAGACGCGGGGGGCTGGGTTCAGCCATCCATTGCACGGTGACAGGCTGCCGATGGGAAGCGTAGTACTCCGCAACCGTGGCATACACCAGATTTATGGGCACCTCACTGCGAGGCGGCCGAGGAGCTTCATAGCCCTTGATGTCACGATAACTGGCGAGGTCCTCGTTCATCCCAACCGTCGGCACGAATGACTCCCGCGGTGTTGACCAGACAAGTGAACCGACTGCGCCGCGAACGCCGACACGCAGACCTTCTGTGGCGTCGGGCCCGACGTTCAGCCTCCAGAATCGGCCCCCCGTCATGTCCGGATCTTCCAGCTTCTCGTTTTCTGCCCGCAAGGTCCGCAAGAGCGCATCAAGATCGGCGACTTGAGTGATGTCGTATTCGACAGCCTCAGGCAAGACGTCATCCATCAGAACTCAGCATCCCTTTCGTAGTGACGCTCGACGGGCTCGTGGCCCTTGTCCTCGTCAGTACCATACACCGTAACCGAAAAAGGCAACGTTTGAGAGACTTCTTGCAGCATTTTGTCACAGTAGTGGCACGGCTTGTTGTTGACCACAATGACGACATTATCGGGACGCTCCCACGGGTGCATCTGACTTACTTTTATCGAGAGCATAGCCAGTAGTTTTATCTCCACATGCGCCGCAGATATTTCCTTGTCGTCTTTTGACACTGTGTCCGGGAGACGCTGAAGGTTTACCCATTCTAAGACAGCCTTGTACCTCTGCCGCTCCTCCCACGGGTCCCGGTCGTAATAAACGGCATCTCGCCCACCTTCTCCCGAAAGGACGAGATCCCAATTGGGGTATCTAGTCGTGAATCCGTGGGATTTCTCGCGCGGCGCGCGGGGAGGAAGGTGTTGTACCCTGTCCCCCGCCTCCGCAAAATAGCGAAATCCCCCTCCGCCTTCGATAATTCTCCGGTCGCCGCTTCCGTCGGGCGAACCCGGAGGCGGCGGGTCTCCCGGTGGCGGGGTCGATCCGCCACCTCCGCCGCCTCCGATGGCGGCAGTGCGCCCCCCTGCAGGTGTGGCACCGTAGGCGCCGAGTTGAGTTCGTGGGCTTCGAGGATTCTGGGACGCCAGGGCGTACTCAGGCTGTCTCCCCCCAGCGAATCTGGACAGCTCCCACGGGGTCGGGGCGTACCCGTCTGCGGCCAGTCTCTGTCGAGGAACCAGCAGCAGGTGTGCCTGCTGTTCTGGGCGACCGATGGCGTCCTGCGGGTTTGACCCGAGTGCCACGGCGAGCGCGTTCGGGTATCGCTGCAGCGTCTCCAGCAAGCTCGGCGCTGCCGTCGGCCAACGGAGTCGCCTGCGAAGGAATAGCAGAGCCGGCCTTCCTTGGCCGGGGATCCCGACGGCCTTGGCGGCGAGGCTGGCGGGCAGGTGGATCATCTGCCACAGGCGGCGCAGCGGACGACCCATCACGATGAGGACCGTCGTAACCATGGCGGCGATGAGGATCTGCACCCAGACCGACAGGGTGGTGTCCGCCGCGAGCAGCGCCTGGATCACGACGGAGTGCACGCCCGCCAGGACGGAGATCACGACGAGGTGGAAGCCGACGGTGCCGGCGACTTTCACCACGGCGCGCAGGAGATCGGGCTTGAGCAGCGCGACCAGACCGATGAGGGGCGCGGTGAGGATGAACAGCCGAATGAGGACCTGGGCGGCGAGGACGGCGGCGTTGGCCAGCAGCGGGAAGCTCGACATGCTGGCGGCTTCGGCAAGGGAGAGCAGTCCGGCGCCTGTGCGCGAGCCGGCCTCGCCGGTGAAGTAGCCGGTTGCCGGGCCAAGTTTCGTCGAGATGTCCCTGTATGCGGCCTTTTTCGCATCAACAGCCTGCTGGTTGCCGTCCGAGCCGTCGCGCAGCTGTGTCCAGGTGAACGCCTGCGCATCGAGCAGTGGACGGCCGAACTGGCCGGCTTGTGGAGCGGTGGGACTGCCGAACTCGCCGCGGAGCCAGTTGTCGTAGATGACGTGCTCGTGCAGCGCGGTGGGCAGCGCGTCGCGGGCGGCGGGATCGTTTTCCTGTTCGGTGAAGCCGTTCTTGATGTTCGTGGTGGTCGCCACGATGGCGTGGTCGATGGGTCCGAGGTAGGCCAGCATCGCGATGGAGGACGCGGCGATCCAGGTGCCGGCGAGCCCGTAGAGCGCGCGCTTGCTGACCGCGGCGAAGTCGCCTTTCCAGATCCGAGGCACCAGGGCGAGGGACAGCAGGAGCGCGGCGAGGGCGAACAGCTGGGTGTAGATGTTGGCGAACGACTTGTCCGCGCCGGATTTCACCGCGCTGTAGATAGGTGTGAGCAGCGACCCGTCCGCCACCATGTATTGCAGGGAGTTGGTGGTGCCGACGATCCCTTTGCTGATGTCGAGCAGCTGCCCGCCGGCCCAGGTGTCGAAGCCGAGCGATGGGCTGGTCAGCCCCGACAGCGGGCCGCAGTCGGTCTCGTAGGTGTTCCACACCAGCCCGGCGTAGCCGTAGTCGGCGTAGGGACTGCCGCTGGTCCCGTGCGCGGCCGGGTCGAGGGCGCCGACTAAGCCCGATCCAGGCCGCTGCGGGTTCGGCGCCTCCCCGCACGCCGCGGCGACGGCGGGCGGGGCAGTGGCCAACAGGTGGACAGCCAGGACGCCAGCAACGGCGATGACGCTCCAGGCCCGGCGCGAATTCGGCATCCGCGCGGAGCGGGGAGTTCGGCGGCGACACTGGCGTCGCGCGGTGAGCACGCCCAGCACGATCGCCAGCAGCAGAATCATCCGTGCGACTCCAGCTGCCGATCGCGGCCAACCAGGTTGGCGGTGCGGTTGCGCGACTGAGGATCCCGCGTTCGCGTAGTGGTGCTGCCCCGCTCTACCACCGCGGCGCGGTGTTCGCGCCGCCGCACTGTCCGGCTGGCCTGGCGATTTCGCGCATGGTGGTGCGACCCCTCCCCCGGCGAATGCTCACTGTCGGTGCCCTCTCGACCTCAGAGAGGTTACGTCCAAATGGTCGTACTGTGAAGGGATCACCAGCGACCGCCCATGCCGTCTCGCGCGAGCGTGCCAACCAGCATGGGCCTCTCCCGCTACCGGCCGGACCGGTCAGCGTCGACACTGCCGGTAGCGTGGCGTGGTGAATCAGGCACAGACGGCTCTCATCAGCGCGGTCACCGCGGCCCTGGTGACGATGCTGATCGAGTTCGCGGCCAAGCCCCGGCTGGAGGCACGCAAGGACCGGGTTCTCGAGCTGCATCGCGAGCGGCGCAAGCTGATGGCGAAACTGGTGGTCCTGCCGTACGAGACCCGGCATGTCGTGCTGCTTGCGAGCCCTGGTCTGGCGTGGGGGATGGGGAAGGTCGCGCTGGAGGATGCCGGTGAAGTCACCGGCGGGCTGCAAGCCGATCTCGCCAAGCTCGGCGACCTGCTGAGCATTCGTCAGCGCAATTTGATGGGGCGGTTGCTCGGCCTCATCGACGTTCGGCTCATGACGTTGAGCTACCTGGTGCTGCTGCATGAAACGTCGGGGGTCATCGCGGAGGAAAGCGCACGCCGTCCCCTGGCTGCCCAGCTTCCGATGGCCGAAGAATTCCATCGCCACTACTTCGGCGTGGTCGAGTGCCTCGCCGGCAGCTACACAATTCTCGCGCTGAGCAGGTGGAGACCGTGGTCCTACGCCCGCACCATCGCCGACTGGACCCGGAAACTGGACGCAGAGAACGCCAAGATGCAGGCGGCCGCGCAGGCCAGTGATCATTCGCCGCCCGCTGAGTGATCACCGGTCGCTCGCAGGTCAACCAACTGCAGTCCGGTCCGCCGGCGCCGACCTCCTGTCGGCCAGGAACTCGCCCTGGACGTTCGTCTGCGACAGCGCGAACGCGGCGGAGTGTCAGGTTCCAATCCACGTCGAGACGCTGGCGATCGTCTCGTCCATCTGGGCTTCGTAGGCCTTCCGAGTCTTCTTCTCGGCTTCGCGACGTTGCCGACGCAGGGTCGCTGCCGCGAGGCCGGCGCCCTCCGCGCGCGCGAGTGCGGTCCCTACATGCGCGCAGAGACTGGTGAGCGTCACCCAATCCGGGCCCTGTTGCTGCAGCAGCGCGGCGATCTCCCGGTCGTCGGCGTAGCCGAGTTCGTCCGTCGAGGACGGACCAAATTCTGGGGCACAGGCCCGCTTGAGCTCGGTGGCATCGCAGAGCATCGCGGCCAGCGCGGCCGGTGGCAACGTCTCCAAGTTGTCCGGGTGCTCGGCAGGCGGACCGCCGGCTTGGGCCGCGAGGACGCGCACACAGCGTCCGATCAGGACTGTCACTTTGCGTTCGGTGCCGTCGGGCTGGCTCGCCCAGGTGTCCTCGGCGTGGTCGATGTGCCAGAGCGTCAGCAGTTCGCCCCAGGCGAGAGCTGCGGTCCACGGGGTCCACTCGCGTGACATCACTGGATCCTTTCTGCGTCATGGCTTGGTGTGATCCGGTGGCGCTTCACCAGGATGCGGCACGCGGTCGCTGTTCCTGGTTCGACGCCCGTCAAGCCTCAGTTGCGAGAAGTCGGGTGCCGGCCACCAGATGCTCCTCGGCGGCCGGGGAGCGGTCACCGGTATAGAGGTGGATTCCGGCGCTCGTCAAGCGGGACAGCACCGTCCTGGCAAGGGGGTGGATCCGTGCCGATTTCTCACGCACGATGCCCTCCGGGTCTTCTGATTCGTTCCGGTGCGGCGACGCGTTCTTCTCGGCGCCGGGGCGGCCGAGGTCGAGTAGCTGGAGATAGACCTGGCCGCTGGCCTCGAGGTCGATCTGGACGGGGCCACAGAAGTACGGCCCGAGGTACTCCTCCCCCGGCTCGGGGTAGTAGCCGTCCGGCGCCGCCCAGCGCAGAGACTCGGGAAGGGCGTCCCGGATCGCCTCCACGAGGTCGTGCCCGGCGAGGAAGCCCAGCACCAAGCGACGGGCCCATGCGCCCTCGACGTTGCGAGCGATCATGTTGCGCCCCAGGCGATCCACAGTCGCCGCTCTGATAATTTCGTTGCGCACGCGGGTCCGCGCATCCTCAACCTCGCGTTTAGCGACGTCGACGTCGATGGTGGACACCCGCAGGCGTCCGGCCGCGAGCTGATCAGCCGTTGCTTCCAGCACAACGGCAGGATCGCCCTCAGCACCCACGTCGTCCCAGACCACGATGCGCGCACCGGTCATCCCCCGGCCCTGGCCGAACGCGGTCAAGCCGGCCAGCGCCTCGTCCAGCTCGTCCTTGGCGGCGTCAGTGTGCTCGCGGTGGATGCCGATCATCTCCATGGTGTCGACGATGTCGCCGTAGAGCGGCTCGTCGGCGCCGAGCAGATCACGCGTGATAGGCACCCAGCCGTCGTGATCGCGCATCTTCACTTCAAATCGCCAGGTCAGATCGTCGGCCATGCCCATCCCTTCCAAGTGGTTCACCAGTGTACCGGTTCACTGGTGAACCACATGGTTTGGGCAGGTCTCCATCGAGTGGAAATGGGGGCGCCGAGTGTGTGCTCCCGGCATCGCCGTGGACAAGTGCGCGCAGGTCGGCGCGCACGTTTCTCGATGTCGGCCGCATCGGGCAGTTGGCGTCCGCGACATAAGCGCGACATCACCGCGGACGAGCGGCGCCATGATGAGGATCATGACGAGGTACCCGGTACGCGCCGATGTCCGGCTCGACGACCCGGCGCTGGAGAGCCTGCTGAGCGGGCCTGTCGTGGTGCTGATGGTCGGCCCGGCCGGGGGCGGGAAGAGCACGGTGGCGCGCGAGCTGACTGCCCAGCGTCCCCATCTGGAGATCGTGTCCTACGACCGCGAACAAGCCGACGGCCGGATCGTCGGCGCGGCGGCGGTGGCCCGCGCCCACGGCCGACTCCGGCAATGCTGCGCCGGCGGGCGCGGTGCCGTCGTCGACGGCACCCACCGCCAGCCCGAGCGCCGCGCCGCGGTCCAGCGGATTGCCGTCGCGCACCAGCTGCCCACGATCGCCCTGGTAGTCCTGCCCAGCCTGACGCGGTGCCTCGAGCAGCAACTGCTGCGGTCCCGGGTCGTGCCGGAAAGCGACGTGCGCGCCCAGCACGCCGCAGTGACCGAACTGCTGCCGAGTTTGCCCGCCGAAGGCTACGAACTCGTCGCAGTACTCGACCCCGGCCACGCGGTACCCGCCGGATTTCCCGGAGAGTCCGGCAACACCGTGTGATCCCGTTTCCCGGGCCGAGCACGAAGCAGGAGCCCAGCTCTCGCTTGAGAACCTGTTCGCCGCCGAGCATAAGACGCTGTCTGAGGATCTCGACCCGGCGGTGCCGGGACTGCTCGAGGACGGTCTGGCCCGCTACGTCGAGGTCGGCGCGAACATCGCACTGCCTCGTAGCCGCCCTGCGCCACCCAACGGGTTACGGCTGCTCGGCCGGTCTGGTGTGCGGTTCCGAGTGGTCGTCGGCCGCCCGCAGATCGAGGCCGTCGGGCAGTTTGACGCGGTTGCGGCCCTCGTCTTTGGCGGTGTAGAGGTTCGAGTCCGCGGCAAGGACCATGTCGTCGACGGTACTTAGCCCGGCGGACGGCCACAGGGCGCCGCCGATGGAGACGGTCAAATCGGTGACGGATGTCGGGCCGTGATCAGTGGTGATGGGGATGACCAAGACGTGGATGCGGCGGCGGATCCGTTCGGCAATCGCGCCGAGTTCGCGGCCGTCGACGCCCGGCAGCAAGACGATGAACTCTTCGCCGCCCCAGCGTCCGGCGGCGTCATCGTGACGTACCTCTGACTCGATCGCATGAGCGACAACTCGCAGAACATCGTCGCCTGCCGGGTGTCCGTAGGTGTCGTTGATTTTCTTGAACAGGTCGAGGTCGATCATCAGCACGGCGAGCGACACGTTGTCGATTCGAGCGCGGTCCAGGGTGCGCTCAGCGATTTGGTGCCACCAGTCTGCGGAGTGCAGCCCGGTTTTATCGTCGGTACGTGACGAGGTGCGGTACTGGGCGAGCAGGACGCCGCGGTGCAAGGCGAGCAGGCCGATGACGATGCCGGCGAGCAGCCACGGGTTGAACTTGAGCAGGCCTGCGGCGCCGAGGCCGAGGCCGAGCGCGCCGGCTTCGATGATCTGCTCGCCGAACTCGCCGATGACCTGCCCGGGCGCGCATGCCGGGCGAGGAGATGAGGATCGCGCCGACGACGAGGGCGTAGTTGACGAACCAGCGCACGATCGCGGCGACCAGGATGATCGCGAGCCCGCCAAGTCCTGCGGGCACACCGGGGTGTGGTTCGGGGCCGATGAGCAGGACGAGGGCGGCGGCTTGGGTTGCCAGCAGGACGGTGGCGTCGCTGAATACCCAGCGGTAGAGCGGGCGGCGGCCGCGCCAGACCCGCAGCCAGGCGATGGTGTGGGTGAAGACGATCAAACCGCTGGCCAGTGCCGGGGGCAGCACGATCACCGCGGCGAAGTCCCAGAGGGTCAGGCTGTCGACGAACGGCCCGACGCCGGAGGTGAGCTTGCGGGCGCGCTCGATGCTGCGGGAGAGCTCAATGTGCGCGATCGCGCATATCCCGAGGATGATGGCTGCGACGCCATCGGCGCGGGTCACCGGGAGCACCGGGACCATGGCGCCGGTGGTGGCTATTGCGAGGATGTCGACGGCGAGGACGTAGGTCAGGACGTGGCGAGGCAACGACCACACTGCCCAGGACCTGGCCCATCGCCACGGCTTACTGACCAGCGAAGACACCGGCCGTCACCCCCAGCAATGATCATGTCCACACATCACAGTTGGGCAGCGTAACGCTGCGGGTGCGGGTCGTGACAGCCTGCTGACGCATCATCATGAAAACCACCCGGATGGCCCAGCTCTCCGGCGCGGTGGCGAAGAGGAGGTGAACCTCATGCGCAACAACACCTGGCGACGCAACAACACCTGGAACTGAGCCCGGACAGTCTCGGCAGCGTCATGTCCCCGAAGGAGGTGATTCTCGTGCGCAACAACACTTGGCGACGCAACAACACCTGGAGCTGACCTCTTCCTCTCCCCCGCCCCTCCCGCCTCGAGCACGAACGGCCGGCACGGCTACGTGCCGGTGCTGGTCGCGCCGCGCCCCTGCCCTGTCCGGGGCAGGAGCGGCGTCGTCCTGCTCCAGGCGGCCGAGGCTGTCATCGCCGCGACCGTCCCGCCGAGGCCGGCGAGGCCGATCACGACCGCCGGGGTGATGGCCTGCGCCAGCAGTCCGCCGATCACCACGCCGCCCCCCTGCGCCGTCTGCATCGCCGCGACGGCCAGGCCGATCGCCTGGCCGCGGGACGCGTCGGGGACGATCTGCACGAATGTGGTGTTGGCGACCATGTCGTAGGCCGAGAAGAATCCGTTGGCCACCCACAACACGACGGTCACCGCCAGCGGCGGCGCCCACGCGGTCGGCATCAGCACCGCGCACGTTGCTACGGCCAGCGGGCCCATCAGCCGCAGACGCCGATCCGGCCGCACGCTCTTGAGCGTCAGCATGCCCAGCACCGCGCCGACGGGGTTCGCGGCCAGCAGCAGCCCGACCGCGAGCGTGCCGCCGTGGATCTGCGCGGCGTAGGGGACGGCGAGGCCTTCCGGGATGACGTAGAACCCCGACACGCAAGCCAGCCCGATCAGCGCGCGCAGACGGCGATCGCCGGTCACCAGGCTGAAGCCGGCACGCAGGGTGTGCCACCAGGCTCGCGCGCCGCGAGCCTGCGTTCCGGACGCCGGCGGCCGGTGCGGGCGGACGCCAAGAGCCAGCAGCAGCGCCGAGAGGGCGAAGGTGCCCGCGTCCACCGCCAGTGTCGTGTGTGTCCCCAGCGCGGTCACCAGCGCGGCGCCGACACCGAAGCCGGCGATGTGACCGAGCTGGTCGGTGGTGCGCATGACCGCCGTGCCGACGATGAACCGGTCACCCTCGAGCACCGCGGGCATCACCGCGCTGCGCGCGGCGGTGAACGGCGCGTAGAGCACCTGGACCACGGCCAGCAGCACCACCATCACGAGGATCGGCTGGCCGGGCAGTGCCATGACCGCGACCAGCACCGCCCGCAGCACATCCGCGGTCACCATGACTGCACGCCGGGGAAACCTGTCGGCCAGGCCGGACAGCAGCGCTCCCCCGGCCAGGTTCGGCAGGATCGTCATGGCGTAGGTGATCGCCGCCCAGGCGGGCGAACCGGTTCGATCGAACACGAGTATCGACAAAGCGACACGGGCGAGCTGGTCGCCGAGAACCGACTGCAGATGCGCCAGCCAGAGAACACGGAACTGCCCGACGGTGAAGACATCGCGGAAAGTGGCAGGCCGAGCAGCTCTCGGTTCGTCCTCCGTCATCTTCTCCCCCGGTCTGAACCCTGCTCGGTGCTATTCAACCCCTGGCAATATAGCCACGATCGCGTCGATGAACAGGGCTTAGAGTCACAGCTCGGTTACCGAATGCTGTGCGCCGGTGGCGGCACGCATCACCGGATCCGGCGGCCCTGCGTAGGGTGGCCGCGGTGGAGGGGAACCAAAATCTGACAGTGCGCCGCGCGACCTCCTCGGTCTGCGCGGTGATCGCTGTGGTGGCCTGGGGCGTGACGTTGCTCGTACTGGGCCGCAATCCCGCCGTTGCCGACGCGGTCCGGACCGAGCTCGGCGACGCCGGGGTGACGGGTGCCACTGCGGTCATCACGGCCGCTGTCGGCCTGCTGCTGATCACCCTGGTGTTCCGCTGGGCCGGGTCGCGCGTGCCGACCGGTTTCGTTGCCGCGTACCTGATCGCCGACGTGGTGGTGTGGATCCTCATTGGACTGCTGTCGGTGTCTGTGGTCCGCTTCGAGACCGGCGCCGGGATCATGCTGATCAGTGGCTGGGTGTTCGCCGTCCCGTCGATTGCCGAGTTAGCACTGGCGCACCGGTCTCGCCAGGCCCGCTGAGGCGTGGCCGCGGTCGGCCCTGCTCGTCGTCGACTTAAGCGCCGTCGGCCCGTGGGGCACGGACGCCCGTGGGCCGACGGCGCCGATGAGAGCTGAGGACTCAGGCGCTCGCCGAGGCGTGTTGTGGAACGACCCGGCAACGGAAGTCGCCAGGAGCGATCTCCGGCGGCAACTCGAGTGTGACGTGGCATCCGGGGCGGTAGCGCTGCTCGAACCACGCGCGAACTTCGCGCAGCAGCCGGTCGAGTTCCCGGCTGCGATCAGCGGTTTCGGCGTTCTCCGGCCAGGTGAGTGCCGGCAGGTCGACGATCCGGGTGGTGGTGCGCTGCTGCTCGAAGCGATCCAGCAGCAGCGCCGGCACGCGCGCCCGATCCGGGACGGTGATCACGGCGCGCACGTTCCATTGCAGCCCGTACTCCAGGAGGACCTGCAGGTCTTCGACCGTCTTGGCGGGCCAGTCGGTCATGGTGTTCTCGTCGAACGCGCCGTCGATGAGGACCAGGATCGTGGTGTCGTCGGCCTCGGTGCCGGCGTTGCGGCCTTGCCGGTCGCCGCGGTCGATCACGACCGCCGCGGCCTGCCTGATCAGCACGAACAGTTCAGCGTGCGCGGTGTCCAGGTGTGCGGTGACACCGCGAAGGCGGTCGGGGCGCGCGGTGTGCGCCCACAGCAGGCCGCTGGGCAGCGCGGCGAGCTCGGACTGCAGCGTGTGGGTCAGTAGCATGCCCGCCTCGCCGATGATGAGAGTGTGGCGGCCTCGGCCCGCTTGGCCGACGACCGCCAGCGCCTCCGACAGCGCGGCCCTGTCCAGGGCAGCGCTGGGCGCGGCCGGTTCCGGAGGGCTGGTGACGCCGCGGCTTCGGCTCGGCAGTGGGGTACGCAGGAGGACGGCGGTCTCTTCCAGCGCGGCGCGCACCATCTTCGGGAAGTCTTCGCTGTTCTGGGTGGCGACTAGGACCCGCAGGCCGGTGTCGCCGGTCGCCCCCAGGGTGGTCACGAGGTTCGCGATCTGGTCCACGGTGAGGTCGGGGTCCGGGTCGTCGAGCACGACGAGCAGGTCGCCGTCGGGTTCGGTCACGGCCATGCGGGCGGCGTTGAGGAGGAAGTCCAGGCTGGGTGTGCACCAGCTTCCCTCTCCTGTGTCGCCGGGCACCTGGACCGGCAGGCCCGTCGCGGCGAGGTTGCTCAGCCACCGGTTCGGGGTGAAGGCGTACACGCGGCCGTCGTGGGCGAGCTGGTCGCCGATCATCTGCTGGACGGTCTTCGTCTTGCCGGAGGCGCTGGGGCCTTGCAAGACGATGTGCGGCTGCGGGCCGGTCGGTGTGGTCACCGGGTTTCTCCTTGTGATCGTGGGATTCCGGACGGGGTGGGTGCGCTGGCGGTGGTGACGGTGCTGATCAGCCGGTGCGGCGCCGCGGCGGGCTCAGTAATCCGCCGCCGTCGACGGGTATTTCGCGGCGCGCGTCGGGGACGATCTAGAGCCAGCCCGCGCCGAGGTCGTAGAGCTTCTCGGTGCCACACACCCACAGCACGACGTCGCGGCAACGGGGGATGTAGGTCGCATCGGGACGATCGACAGTGGTCACAACCGAGTCCTCTCGTCGGTACGGCGGGGCCCCGTCTCCGGGGCATCCGGTGGTCGCGGATGCTCCGGACACGGTGGTGCTGCGGGGATTCATCGCTGCGCCGCGAGGACCGTGTCCTCGGCGTCGCCGGTGTCCTGCCGCGCGAACAGCGGGACCGTGCCGTCGGACGCGACCGGCAGCGGCGCCTCCTGGGCCTCCTGCTGCAGCTGCGGCAGGAGCTGTCGCTTCTCGGCGAGCAACCGCTGTACGTCGCCTGCGGCGTCATCGCGGTCGTCGGCGGAGTCGCGCTTGAACTGGATTCGCACGTACAGGCGCAACCCGCCACCACCGGCGGCGAGCGCTCCGATCAGCGTGATCGGCCACACCCATCCGCCGAACAGGCCGGCCAGCGCGAGCGTCAGCCCTGCCAGGGTCAGCAGCCCCAGCAGGAAAAGCCGGCCCACACCGACCGAAGCCTCGTCTCGGCGCGCGTCGGCGAAGTCGTCGCGGGCCTGCTTCAGCTCATCGTCGATCTCACGCAGCCGGGGCACGTTCTCCTGGAACCGCAGCAGTGTCCCGGTGAGCGCGTTGACCCGCCGATCAAACAGGCGCCGGTAATCCGGGTTGGTGGCGTGAGACTCCCGAAGTCCCTTGTTCTTCAGGATTTCCTGCGTCAGGTCGTCATCAAGACGGTCGTACACATCACGCTGGCGGTGCTCGATCATGGCTTTCTCCCATCGGCGGTAAGGGGCTGGGTTCAGTGGCGCGGTCATGCGGTTTCGCGGCTGTCGTGGCGATCCGGGGTTGCGTACAGCCCGGTGTCGACCTTGATCAGCAGTCCGGTGTCCACGAGCTTGGCCAGCCCGTTCTGGAAGCTGGGCTCTGACGTCACCGGGTCACCGTCCGCGCGCAGCGCTGCGAGGATCACTGCGCGGCGCACGGGCTGTGTATCGGCGTCAGCGACGATCTCGACGATCCGATCGGCTCGTGTCTTCGCCGCCGGATGCGGCGTGTACTGCGGTGGCGCGTACTGCGGCGCCGGGCTCGGCGTCGCTGCCGCGGTCCCGGTCTGCGCCTGCAGGAACGCGTCGAAGGATCCGTACTGCTGCTCGACTTCGGCCACGGTCGTGGCGAATCCGGCTTGTTCGGCGGCGCTCATCTTGGTCAGGTCCACTCCGGCCATCTGGGCGAGCCGGGCGACCGCCTCCGGGGAGGCTTCGACCGCCACCGCCACCGCCAGCCCGCCGCCGGCCCCGCCGGTCAGCGGCTCCGTCTGCCCGGCCGGGGCGGCCGGGGTCGTGGGCTTCAGCGGTTCGCTCGGTCCGACCGCTCGCGCCGGGGCGATGCACGGAGCACCGGTCAGGTACGCCTGGAACGCCGGGGTGTAGCGGGTGTGGCGTGCGGCGTACTTCGGTCCGGCGGCAGCCGCCGAGCCCGCGTCGAGACGGCGCACGAAATTCCGCCGAGCCCAGGCGACGTCCGACAGAGTGAGTCCACTGTGGAGCTTGTCCTTGGTGGGGTCGACCTCCTGAATGTAGGGAGCCTTGACCAGCTGCGGGTAGTTGCCGTCGCCGTCGTCGAGCCAGAACTCGCCCTTGTGTCGGGGGACTTCCAGCTTGTAGTCGCCCATCAGCCGCCCGATGGTGGCCAGGTCCTTGATCCGGAACGCGGTGGTGAACCCCGCCTGAGCCTGCAGGTCGCCACCCTGGTCGCCGAGCTGATCGTTGGTGTCGCGCTGCGTGGCGTAGTGCAGGAAGACCTCTCCCGAACCGGCGCCCTGGCCGATCATCGCGCCCATTTGCGCGGCGTAGTAGCTCTGTCCGTTGTAGACACCACGCACGCTCTTGTTCCGCAGCGCGAACGACGCCTCGTCCATCAGCACGATCACGGTCGGCCATGCGGTGCGCTGCGACAGCGGCTGCGACTGGCGGTACCGTGCCACGCTCATCGCCGCGCACAGCATGTCCACCGTGTCCTGAGGTCCGTTGGCGACCCAGTCGAACGGCAGGTCGAAGTCGGTCCCCAGGTAGATCTCCAGCCAACCCATGACGAGGTCGTAGAGCTTCTCCGTGCCGCACACCCAAAGCACGGCATCGCGGCAGCGGGTGATGTAGGCGATCAGGGTGTTGATCAGCGACGACTTTCCCGACCGCGTCTGTCCGATGTGCTGGCCGTGCTGGCGCAGGGGAAGGAAAACCGGCTCGGTGTCTAGGCCGAATCCGACCCGCGCGGGGTCGCGCAGCGACGCCCACTCCAGGCAATCCTCGTACGGATACAGCCGGCCGGTGACGTCCTGGGTCACCACGGAAATCGAGTAGGCACCGGCGGCGGGCTCCTTGCGGATGTTCACCCACTTCGACTGCAAGGGCATGCGCATCAAGTGGGCGAGCGCGATCGCGATCGGCTCGGCCGCCGACGTGGGCAGCGACGCCTTGCTCGTGTCGCTGCCCGCGAGTGCGAGCCGCTCCGGAGGAACCTGCACCTGAAACTTCGCGCCGAAGTCGTGAATCGGCTTGTATCCCTGCTGTGCCAGCCATCCGAACCCGGCTTCGGTCAGCGCGCGCTTGAACAGCAGCTGTGTGTGATCGAGCTGGAGGTCGGCCCGCTCGAGCACGGTCACCGCTGAACCGGCGGTGCGCACAACCTCGTGCGACACAGCTGTAACGCCCGACGGCGCAGCTGCTCCCACCGAGTTCTCCGGCTTGGGTTCGGGCTCCGGCTTCACTTTCGGCTGCAACCGGAACCAGTAGTACTCCAGTGCTGCTGCGACGCCCGTCTCCACGAGCACCGTCGCGGCCAGGCCCATCAACCAGACCGCCCACCACCGGATCCCGATCAGCTGCAGGACGAGCACAGCTGCAACGAACACCGTGGCACCCGCGGCGATGAAGCGCGTGGCGAGCACCTTGACCTTGTACGACCATCCCCGGGTCAGGCGGGATCCGTGCACCAGACGGTCCGCGATCAGCACGCACACAGCCGCGAAAACGCCTGTGATCGCGACGGCGGCCAACGGCGGCGCTTCGAAGATGGCCGGCAGCATCCCGAACGCCAGCGTCAACACGCCTGCGCCACACGTGAAGACAACTTTGTACGGGAGCACGGGTTTCTACCTCCAATCGATGTATCAGGGGGCCGCGACCGCGAGGAGTCAGCTCGCGGCCGCGGCCCCGTTCGAGGACCATGGGGTTTAGCTGGCCTTGCCGCGGCTCACGGCCCCGAGGGCGTCGTAGCCCGCGGCCATGCCGGTGCGCAGGTCCGCGGTCTCACCCGCGGCGGTGGCCTCCTGCGAGAAGCGCTGCTGTGCCTCGGCCATGTCCGGCTTGTCGGAGAGAAGACCGGCCTGCAGCCGCAGGTTCCGCTCCTTCTCGGTGAACTGGGTTGCCGACGCTCGCGCGTTGTCCGCGGCGTCGCCGAACGCGGACGCTGTCGTCGTGTGGGTCGACGGGTCTTCCTGGGCGGCCATCCCGGTCGTTCCGATGTCGGTCTCCATCGCACTGCTCCTTCCATCTGTTCCGGTCGCGGCTGCGGGTTGCGGTCGCGGTGGTGCTGGTGTGGCGGGGTGTCCCTGGTCGTCGATGTCGGCTTCCTCAACCGGCTTCGGGGCCGCCTTTGGCTTCGGTGCCTCGGGCGGCTGCTCTGAGGCTGGCGTGTCCTTCGGCGCCGAGGTCGGCTTCTCCTTGCCGGTGCGCGATTTCCGTCGCCCGTCCTCACCAGTGGGGTCGAGCGGCGGATTGGAGAATCCGGCGTCGTCGAACGGAAAGTCCTTGTCGCGCGCCGAGTTGCCCCGTCGGCGGCGCCGCCGACGGCGACGGGTGCGGCTGCCTTTGTCCGGCTCCGGCTTGGCTTCACTGTCCGAACCGGACTTGTCTGGTTGCGGTTTTGCGCCCTCGGCTTCCTTGCTCCGCTTGCGACGCCACCATCGGCGGCGTCGGCGTCCTGTCTGATCAGCGGTGTCGTCCTTTTTGGTCTCCGGGTTCGTGTTCGTGTCCTGACCGGGTTTCCCGCGGCCACGGCCCCGTCGACGTCGGCGTCGTCCACGCGAACGATCGCCGGCGTCCTCGGCCGCGGCTCCCTTGCCGCGCCCGCGGAACGGCCACAGGTGACGGCGTCCCGTGTTCTTGTTGCCCGAGCCGGACTTGCCGCGTCCCCCGGATCCACGTCCGGTGCCGGACGTCGAGGCGGTCCCGGATCCCTTGCGCCCGCCGGACGTGCCCTTGCGGCCGGCCGCCGAGCGTCCTCGTCCCGCTCCGCTGCTCCCGGCGGCGCCACCGGAGCCGCGCCGTCCGAACCTGCGCCGTCCGTTGCCGCCGCTCGCGGCGCCACCGACCTGACGTCGTCCGGCGCGTCCGGGCGTCGATGGGGGTGTCGCGGACGCTCGTGCGGCACGCGAGCGCGCCGGAGTCAGCCGGCTCATCAGCGATCGGCGTCCCGTGCCGGCGGCACCGGCCCTGCCTGGTCCTGTCCGCCGCGCGCTGCCACCGCCTCGGCCGAACACGCCGCGGCCGCCGGACCCGCTGCTCCCGCGCGGAGCCGCGCCGGATCGGGACCGCGGTAGCAGACCGCGGCCCCGCCCCATCCCCATGGAGCGGGGTGCGGGCGCCGGTGTCCGGCGGCCGGATCCCTTGCGGTTGCGCATCATCCGGTGCGCAGCCAGCCCGGCACCGCCGGCCGCCGCGGTTCCACCGAACACCCCGAGCGCGAGAAGCGGGGATACCGCCCACATCGCGCCGCCTGCCACGAGCGCCACGACGGGAGCCGACCAACCGAGCAACCTTGAGGCCGAGATTCCTTGCGACGCGGTCGTGGTCTCGGTCTTGCCGTCCTTGCCCTTCTCCGTCGCCGTCGTTGCCGAAGTGGTCGTGGCCTCCGGCTCCTGTGCCGATGCCGAGTCGTCTAGAGCCGGGAGCGGGGTGCTCTCGAACACGTTGCGGGCCAACGGTGTTGCGCTGTCCGTGGTGGACTCGTCTGTGACGTCGGTGGTTTCGGTGGTCATCTGGTTCACCTCCTGGGTTGGCCGGTCGTTGCTGATCAGAGAAGTTCGGTGCGGCCGTTGAGGCAGCGGTGGACCCGCTGGACCATCCCGGTGCCGACCTTCATGCCGTGCTCGCGGTAGGTCCGCTCAAGTTCTTTCCGGCCGGGACTGACTGGCAGAACACCGTCTGCGATCCACTGCCGGGCGACTTCGAGCTTGTCCCGCAGGTGCGGATCCGCGGGCAGCAGGCCGCCGTGGTCGAGGTAGCCGAAGTACGCCCACATCCGCGGCACGCAGGTCACGATCAGCACCGCAAGCAGTGGCCACACCCCGTGGCTGACGAGTTCGACGAAGTCGAACCTGTCGGCCACGAACGGCAGGTGGTGCCAGGTGTTGAGCACGAAGGTGGTTGCCAGCAACGCTTTTTCGGTTCGCTTGACCGCTGGATCGTCGACGTGCACGCCACGAGTGGCCATGAACGCCTGGAAGGCGAACAGCGACAGCATCAGCAGGGCGATGGCCGGCTCGACTGTCCAGGCGAACCACCACTTGCCGCTGCCCTCGGGAGCGCCACCGGCGACGGTGTCGTGCACGTTCGCCGTGGACACGAACAGGCTCAGCACCAGGCCCGCGCCGGCGGCGTAGGTGATGGCGGTGCGCCAGCGCGCGGTCGACAGTGCACGACGGTTGGTGTCGTGCAGCAGCCTCTGCAGCTTCGCCGCCTCGGCGGCCTTGGAACGCTCGGTCAGCACGCGGGGCGTGTCCGCCTCGGTCCAGTTCCGGTCGTCCATGAAGGTGCTGATCGCGGTGTGCTCGGCAAGCTTCTTGCGCAGCTTGCGCACGCGCCGGGTCTCGCCCGTGGGCGGGGCCGGCGACCGGCGGAAGAACCTCTGCCGAGGCAGCTGCAGGTCGGCACCCAGGTCCGTGGCTTCCGAACGCGGGTGCCCGTTGATGCGCGGCGGAACGACCTCCGGCTCAGCGAACGACGTCGTCATGGGTAGTGCTCCTCCGCACGGTCGGGCAACTCGGCAGGTCTCGGGGCCGCGCTGACGCTCCCAGCAGCTCGGGCCGCGGCGTGCGAGCGATGCCCGCGGCGGCTGAAATCGTGTTTTCGCTGATCACGGCCCCTCCCTCCAATCAGTTACGTCTCTACAGTAACGTTACTTTTGCCACGTTACGTGAAGCTCTCGCTCCTGATCAAGAGGGTTCCCAGTCACACCGACCGCCCCGGACGCACCTGGGCCAGGTCGGCGACGCCGCAGGTAGCAGGCCCGAAACGGCCTCTGATCAGCGGCTTCTCATCGATCAGAAGCGTCGCTTCCTGTTGTCAGACCAGGAGTTCCGATGTCACCTGCAGCACCACCCGCCGACGACGCACGTCGCCCGCTGCCCGCTCCCCCGCTGGCGCTCCATCTCGTGGGCTCGGTCCCGCCCGCGGTCGGCGGCGATCCGGACCGCGCGATGAGCTGGCTGCTCGACCACAGCGCGGGCGCGACGCTCACAGCGCTGCCGTTCGAGCCCGACTCGCGCTGGATCATCGACTGGCTTGATCAGCTGGTTCACGTCGACGCCCTCGAGCAGGTCCGACCCGGTGCCAGCCGCGGCTACGACGACATCCCCTCGCACCGCATCCGCCCGGGCCACGAGCTCAACCCGCACGACCTCGCCCTCGGCCGTCACCAGCACACCGCCGACGCGATCGCAGCCCACGACCGGCTCGCCGCCGCCCGCCCGGTTCCCGCCCGGGTGCAGGTCAGCGTGCCGAACTCGCTGGACCGGGCGATGTTCGCGGCAGGCTCACCCGCAGCGGCGCACCAGTGGATGCCGGCGATGCAGAAATCCCTGATCAGCGAAGTCGTCGACCTCGTGGACACCTGGGGCGAGCGGCTGCAGCTGCAGCTGGAAAGCCCCGCCATCCTGGCCAGCTACCACCACACCCCACGCGAGGAGTGGCCAGCGCTGACGACTCAGCTCGTGCACCAGGTCGCCGAAGTACTCTCGGCGGCCAGCCGGGCAAGCTGGATCCTGCACTTGTGCTACGGCGATTTGGAACACCAGCCGCTTTTCACACCGACAGATCTCGACGCCGCGGTTCTATTCCTGAACGCCCTCAACACCGCACTCGTCAGCCAAGACCAGCCAATGCCCCCCGTCCACATCCCCATGTGCCACGGGAATGCGGAACCTCCGACAGATCCGCAATTCTACCGATCGCTGAAGAACCTCCAGGATGGCATCAGCGTCATTCCTGGAATTGTCGCGGAAAACCATCCCAGCGCGACCGCTATTGCCGCCCAGATCGCCATCAGCACTCTTGGAAGCCGGGTTGTGGCGCTCGGCGCCGCGTGCGGTCTCGGCCGCCGTTCACCCTACGCGGCCGCGGCCAACATGCACCTGGCCACCGAGCTGGTCACCACGCGGCAACTCATCACGCCGTAGATCCGGCGCCGCCGCGCACCGCCGAAACGATCACCACCCCGATGGCCCGGACGGCACCCGTCCGGGCCATCGACTCGTTCGACGCGGCGAGCTGTTCACCGCCATCCCCGGATTCCCCACTGCGGCCACTCCTCGCCGATCGCCGATCGCCGACGTGCCAAGCCGCCGACGCACCTCGCGCTCGATGCCGTTCCGGACGGGAACGCCGCTTCGCGCCCACAGCCGTTCCAGTCTGGAACGGCCCTCCGCCCCCGGGTGCCGTTCCAGACTGGAACGGCACAACCCGGCACCCCCTCCTGCCACCGCTGGCCGAAGTCGATAGACCTCTGCGCGTCCGATCAGGACCGCGCAGTCGCCTGCTGACGTCCACCCCGTTCGGGCCGACCCGCCCACCGAACCAAGGCATTCACGCTCTGTAGTTTTTGCGAGTCTTCGTGTCACTTCACTTCACCTGTTCACCTCACCTGCCCCACCCCCCTCTCGCCTGCGCCTACACGCGGGCAGCCCCCTCCCGGTGGGGTGAAGTGAACAGGTGAGGTAAACCCGCTCCCGTCGACTCTCCCAATCACACGGAGTGGCCGGATCTTGCCGGCGAACTTCGCTCGAACGCCTCCATCGCCCGCAGCTCAGCTGGGAGCTCCGGGCCCAACACGACCGCTCCGAGCATGTCTTCCAGGAGATCGAGAACCCGATCCTCAACCGTCGTCCGCGCGTAGGGATCCTCCGGCGGCTCGCGATCCAGTAGCAGTGCCCACGGCACCGGGCCCAGGGCTTCGGCAACCGTCAGGTCGTCGAAGTCATCACGCTCGGCCGGGCCGGGAGCGTCCTCCGGCACCACAAACCTGACGGTTGCCGCGTCCTGCCAGCTGGCCAGCAGCTTCTTCCACTGCTCGCGCTCGACACGGATCCGCTGCAGCGCGTCGGCATAGAGCTGGTCCGCGCCGACCGCGTGGCCAGCGTCAGCCACCGAGGTCGCGCCCACCGCGATCCCGCCGAGTTCGACCAGGCCGTGCTCGCGCAGCTGCCGCAGTGCGTCGTACACCGCGGATTTGCCCAGGCCGGAGAGCTCCACCAGCTCCGCCGCCGTGCTCTGCCGGCCGCCGCGATCGAGCACGCTGTACACCCGCCACGGAGCTAGCCCCAGCACCGCCCACACCGGGGCCAGTGCGCCCAAGTGCTGCTTGACCTGCAAGAATTCATTCTCAGCCGACGCGATCTGCCGCAGGTAGTACCGGCTGCCCCGGGCCGTACCCGCGCCCGACTCGATCAGCAGCACCGGCGACCCGACGGCGTCCTGCAAGTCCCTCAGCACCTCGGCGATCGTCTCGATGCCGATCAGCCCCGTCACCAGCCGAAGGCTCCGCACGGGTAGCTCCGCTACCCGCAAACGATCCGCCTCCGAGTCGCTCTGCAGCAACGCCAGCCACGCAATCCCATGCAGGACAGCAGCAACGGTCAAGAACCGAGATCCCTGGTAGTTCTGCCGAGCCCATCCCTCCGCCGATTGCAGCCAGCGGTGCGTCCAGTGCGAATTTCCCCCAGGCCCCTTAGATACCCCCCCGTGTAAAAAACTGTAAGTGTGTGCGGAATCCCGGAAATCGCGTTCTGCGGCATTTTCGGCCCTTTCGGCGAGGGCTTTTCGGACGGCTTCGGCTGCACGGTTCCACTCCTGCTCCAGATACCTGAGGCCGCGCTTGCTGGGGCGGTTGACGTCGTCGGCCAGGCCGCGGAAGGTGCCGTTCTCGACGTTCTCGCGTAGCGCTGCGAAGGTCCAGCTCTGCCAGACGACGTGGAGGATCGCCGCGCGGCGAGCTTCGCTGCGGCCAGCGTAGTTGCCGAGCTCGCCGCGGGTCAGGTACTCGAGAGCCGCTGCTTTGAGCGGCCGAGGTCCTGACACCGAGGGCACGACCGGTTCATCGTCACTGTTGGTGCTGATCAGCGGGGGAGTGAAGTTGAACTGGCCGAGGCCGACGTCGAGCTCGCCGGCCAGGCGTTCGAGCGCGCCGATTGACACCGGTCCGTCGAGCGCCTGGACCGCGGCCGACAGGGGAGTAACCAACTCCCGGTGACCGCCACCCCGACATGGTGACGCCGGCAAGCTCAAGCAGCCTTGCTTCGGGTTGAACATCGGCGCCAAGTCGAGCTGCACACCCGGGTGCCGCTCAGCCATCCACGCCTTGAACGCACGAAGCAGCGGGCCCACGATCTCCACAGGCTCGGCCTTCTCCAACCGAGCCCAGACGTGGACACCTCCCCGAGGTGACCGATCGACGATCGGCCGAAAACCTGCTCTGATCAGCAATGACGCCGCGTCTGCTCCGGCGGCCAGCGTCGCCTCCGAGCCCGCGGACGCAGGATCCAGATCGATCCCAAGCCACCGCGCGCGGCCGTCGTGATCGAACAACAGCGCCGCGGTCGGCCTACTCGGCAGCTTCGCCTGCAGCGGGACAGGCCACCGGCGATACTTTCCGCTCTCGCCCATCACCTTGACCGACCGCCGGCGATCCGGCGCCACCATTCCCGCACTCAGCGTCTTCCAGACAACACCAGGGGAGTGGTCGCTCGTCGCCCCCTTCCAGGAGCTCTGATCAGGGACAACGTCCAACAACGTCGCCGTCATCGCCCGGCCGACCCACGTTGGATAACGTCATAAACTCGTCCGAATCGTGGGTTCGGAAGGAAATTCGGGGCTTGGTTTCGCCTCCGATGATCATTTCCGCCGAGATCACAGTCGAGTTCAGATGCCTCTGAGCAGCAGTAACTAGCCCACACGGGCAACACTCGGCCGCCACGCTGGAGTGACAGCCGCGCACAAGGTACACTCAACACAGCAGAGGCCCCCTTGAGGGATGCCAAAGCTGCCCGAGTGGTGACTCGGGGTTAGACAAGTTAAAAGTCCTGTTCAATTGGCCCGAGTTGACCACTCGGGTGCATGACACGAACCAGCGGTGAACTGGGGCGTGGTTCAGCTAGGTCGGCTTCCCAACCGACCTTGTTGGACGCAAGCGGAGACGAGGTCCAGTCGTCTCCCCACTACATCCGCCGAGGCGGCCTCTCCTTGAGGGGCCGCCTCTGTGGTGTTTACGAGGCTTCTTGTACCTCCTCTTCGGCAGGTAACTCAGCGAACATCGCCAACACCTGCACTACATCATTCGTCTCGTGTCCGCCCTTCAGGGCCTGGACGGCTTCAAGCATCTTCAGCCCGAGCTCCGCTCGGGCATACCAAGATTGCGGGACCATCACCGTGCCGGCTTTGCGGCCCCAGCGCGAGATCATGACGTGCTCACCGTCAGCCTCGACCGCATCAAGGAGCTGCGTGAGCTTTCCTCGTGCTTCCTTGGATGGAACGTGCAACGTCATACCCGAGAAGTTACAACATCTCGCCCTCCAGCGCGATCACAACCCCCCTCGGCGTGTCGCTCTCAGATGCGCTAGCAGCCTTCCAGGTTCTCTCGGGTCCTTCGGACCCTCTTGGAGCCCTCTTCGCTAGCCAGTGGCGAAGCTGGGGGGTTGTACGCCGCACTAGATTCCGGATTGTCCGCAGTAGCAATGTTGCCGTCAGTGCTGTATAGTCGCGCGCCCGCACGGGCGGGTGCGCGCGCGCGACGTGAGGAGAGCCTCCGGGGCTAAGTATCTCGACTGCGGGCTACTTGTTCGCATCAGCCAGGGTGGTGCCCACCCGCACAGACTGGGGGAGTGGCAGGGAGTGATGGCGAATTTCGTGGCAGGACGCTACGTCCGAGAGCTGGAAGTCAGCCACCTACACTTTCG
The DNA here is from genome assembly GCF_900110575.1 of Amycolatopsis saalfeldensis. Classification (GTDB taxonomy): domain Bacteria; phylum Actinomycetota; class Actinomycetes; order Mycobacteriales; family Pseudonocardiaceae; genus Amycolatopsis; species Amycolatopsis saalfeldensis. The sequence goes on along the minus strand of NZ_FOEF01000030.1, from coordinate 3,107 downwards.
CCGCCAGGTGGTTGCAGGCAAGCGTGGGGGAGCAGAGACATCCCAGACATCGCGATGCCGCGGCCTCTGGAATCAAGGCCGCGGCATCGCGATGTCTATCGGTGTGGTGTTGTGCGTCGATCACCACTGCGGTGATCTCTCGAAGCTGGTTGGGGCTTAGGGCGCGAATACCCCGTTCTCGAACGCCCAAGCGAGGGAGTTCCGGAAGTCGTCTGTCACCGGGTCCCTGGGCACCCACATCGGAAGCGGTTCGCGCCCGTTGTAGGCCTCGCTGACGGTGACTGCTTCACGGATCTCGACGTCAGGAACGATCTCGCCATGGCGCTTGCGGAGCCGATCAAGCATCTCCTGGCCAAATTTGCCGCGTTGGGATGACGCTTTCACTCGACAAGGCAGGATCATCGACAGACGGAGATCTGGGTTGTACTCCTGGATTGAAGTGATCGTCTCTTTCAGATGCGTGAGGTCAACGCCTGTTGTCTTGTCGTCGAGAAGGACGCAGTTGATCGCTCGCTTCAGCCTTACCAGTGCGGACATCATGGACATCGACTTGGTTCCGTGCAAGTCGTAGCCGCGGAAGTGAGGAGCCGACTGGACCTTATCCATGCGGCGGCTGAGGAGCATTCCAGCGAGCGGGTCTGAGGCGGCGAGCTCGGCTTCGTCGCGATAGAAGTCGATCTTCTCGCCTGTAACGTAGGAGGGGCCGTTGGGATAGATGTGAATCCGCTTGAGCCAGGCAATGGTGTTCGCATCGCTGCTCGGAACGACAACTCCATACCCCGGAATCCCGGACTCGTTGTACGCGCACCGGCGAATGTCATCGAGGGTGATTGCACGAGGCTCGTCTTCGCCGGGAAACTGAGCTTTGCGACGCAGCAGCGCGTCACCAAGTACAAGGGGTGCTGGGTACTTCACTCCTGGGCTGTACTCCTTGCCCAGTACCAAGAGACCATCACCTTTGTCACCGTCATCGAGCCCGTCGCTCACGCCAATCCCAAAGTGCTTGCTCGCATTGCCCTGTCCGTCGAGATCGACAACCTCGACCTCGAAGCCGAGCTGAGCAAGCAGTGCAGCGTAGGTTACGAGCGCGGTCGTTTTGCCCGCCGAGCCGGCTTCCCCAACAGTGCCGAACTCGACTGGGGCTGTAAGCGGCGTCTCCTCGATGTACCTGGCTACTGCTTGGCTGAGGCGTTCTTGAGCGGACACCTTCATCACAGAGGTGGCTTCCGTCATTTGTGGGGCCCTTTCAAGCAGGTCGGCGTTCCAGACTGGAACGCAGGAGTCGAACGGTGCTCACAGGTTCTGGAGCTTGTCTTCTTCGTAGGGCGAGAGGCTGTGGTATCCCAGTTCAACGAGCCGCGTGATGTACCTGACCACGACTGGGGGCCATGGCCGGCCGCCCAGGTAGCGCTCGTCTGCTGCTTGCGCTTCGATCGATGCGAGAGTCGCAGCCAGGGCAAGTCGACTTGCCTGAGGACGGTCGCTGGAGATCACCTCGCCCAGGTCAAACTCTGTAGCGACGGATGCCCCAGTCCACTGTGCAACCTCGCTGCGCCGAAGGACCGCCTTGTCTACGCCGCCAGCGAGAACCCCGTCGGTCAGAATCTCGATCAGCGCGTGACGTTGGTTGTCCTTGAACGTGCTGTAGTCGGCGACGATCTTCTGGCATGCCTGCTTCCGCTTAGCGGCCGAATCATGATGGGCTTGGCGGCGCTCTTGCACGATCCTTTGCTGCTCCAGATCTACTGGTGCAGGTTCTTTTTTGCCGCTCTTCGTTTTGGAGGCGCCTGCAGTCGAGTTGTCGCTCTCGATCTCGTCGCTTTCTCCCGAGTCGCTCGCCGCCTCCGACTCGGCAACGGCAGCCTTGACCGCCGGTGCGAGGTCGACGCTGAAGTACTGCAGCGCGCCATCGACGATCGCGACTCCGGCGAGGTTTTTCTCTGCCCGAGCGCTATCGATCTCTTCGTCAGTAGCTAGGCGATGCTGCCAGCCATCGTCACCCCAGTGTTCCTTCGGGTCGATTTCCGGCAGGCCGGTCTGCTGGATTTGCTCGCGAAGCGCTTTGGTTTCAGCAATCTCGCTCAGCCGTCGAACTTCTTGCTTTACTGCGGCCTTAAGGCTCGGCCGCTCATCGATGTCGCCGGTTGTGGCTGCGGTCAACGCCCTATCGCGGCTCTCGTCATCGGGAAGCTCGGCAAGGACCGTGAGTGCTCCATCCGCGGTGATCTGCCGCGTGTTCAGAAGTTCCTTGCCAAGAGGAGTGAGTTTGAGAAGCGAGATTCGACGACTCACCTGGCTTTTGCTCTTCACCGAGCCACCGACGGTGTCGACGATTTCCTGGTAGCTGAGCCCGTCGTCGTAAAGGCGCTTGAACCCCTCAGCTTCTTCAAGCTCGGTCAGCTGCAGCCGGCCTGAGTTTTCGACCAGGAAGATCTGCGCGAGAGCGCGAGCAGTCGCATACTCGTTGCGAATGATCGCCGGGATGGCTTCGAGGTCCGCCAGAGTGCTGGCCGCCCGCCGCCGGTGTCCCGCGAGGATGACGTAGTGGCCTTGCTCAGTGTCACTGTCGAGTTGTGGCGAGTTCTTGATCAGCTCTGCGCGCTCACACACGAGGATCGGTGAGATGACCCCGAACTCGCGAACACTGGGCAGGATGTCAGAGAGCCTGTCCTCGTCCAGCTCCTGCCGGTGCTTCGGGTTGATCGGGCTGTCGACGATCTCCGTCAGCTCGATGTCGATGATGCGGAACCGGTCCGGGTTCTGCTCGATTTCTTTCTCGAGGCTTCCGATCCCAAAGGACTTCAGGGCGCCCGCGCCGCCGGGCTGAGAGCCTGCCACTCCCGCAACTGGGATCGGCAGCGCGGGAATAACGGGCGGGCTAGCGACCACGGTCGTTCCGGTGCCCCTCGGCCCTTTGCTTCCCTGATTGTTACGGGGCATGTGTTGGAACCCTTCGGCTGATCGTCGTTTAACCGTCGCTGCTGAGAAGCAAGACCATGCTCGGGACTGGCGATCGTGCCGCCACGCTCTCATCGATTGCTCGCATATCGATGCCCTCAAGCAGCCCGCGAACTGAGTGAGGTCAGCATAGAGGCGGTTGGAGGTTC
>NZ_FOEF01000035.1 GCF_900110575.1 Amycolatopsis saalfeldensis | reverse complement strand
CTGTCGGAGCGTCTGGGCGACAAAAAGGTTGCTTCGGAGGCCGTCGACGGTCTCGTCGACATCATCATCCGGACGGTCAACAAGGGCGAGAAGGTGAACATCACCGGGTTCGGTGTGTTCGAGAAGCGTGCCCGCGCCGCCCGCACCGCACGGAACCCGCGTACCGGTGAGACCGTCAAGGTGAAGAAGACCAACGTGCCCGCCTTCCGCGCCGGCACCACCTTCAAGGACGTCATCTCCGGCACCAAAAAACTGCCCAAGGCCACCGCCGTCAAACGCGCCACCGCCACCCCCGCCCGCGCCACCACCACCCGTGCGGCGGCAACCACGCGCACCACCGCCACCCGCGCGACGGCTTCGCGCCCGGCGACCACGCGCGCCACCACCACGCGGACCCGCGCCACCGCAGCAAAGCCCGCCGCGAAGGCCACGGCCACCAAGGCCCCCGCGACGAAGGCGAAGGCCACCAAGGCCACCGCCAAGCCCGCCGCGAAGGCAACCGCCGCCAAGGCCACCACCACCCGCGCCAAGGCCGCCGCCAAGCCGGCAACCAAGGCGACTGCGACGAAGACCGCCGCCAAGCCGGCCGCGAAGGCAACCGCCGCGAAGACCACCGCGGCCAAGAAGCCCGCCGCCAAGGCCCCGGCCAAGCGCACGTCCGCCGCGAAGAAGAAGTAACCCTCTCCACAGGCGAGGACTTTCACCAGGCAGGGCCCCACCCGCACCAGCGGCTGGGGCCCTGCCTGTTTCTCTTTCGCCTGTCTACCAGCCTGATCGGCTGCTCTGCTGAGCCTGTCGCCGTGTCGGTCTGGCTCCCTTGCCCCTCCTGGCCGGTTGCCTGTCTGGCTGGTTGCCTGTCTGGCTGGTTGCCTTGCCCTCCTGGCCGCCTACCTGCCCTACGCTTCCGGCTGATCGCCCGCTTGGCAGCCTGGCCCCTCTTGGCCGGTCGCCCGCCCGGCCGCCTTGACCTCCTGGCTGATCGCCTGCCCTGCCGCCTTGGCCTCCTGGCCGGTTGCCCGCCCCGCCGCCTTGCCCTCCTGACCGCCTGCCTGCCTTACCTTCTAGCTGATCGCCCGCTGTGCAGCCTGGCCCTCCTGGCCGCCCTACTTGCCATACTCTGCCTTGACCTCCTGGCTGATCGCCTGCCCTGCCGCCGTGGCCTCCTGGCCGGTTGCCCGCCTGGCCGCCTGGCCTGCCTTGCCGTCGTGCTCGCCGCCTTGCCCGCCCGGTTTCCTTGTCCACCTGCCTGTCTTGCCTGCCGCCTTGCAGGCCTGGCTGTCCTGCCTAGCCGCCTGACTTCCTTGCCATTCTTCTTGCCGCCTTATCCGCCCGGTTTCCTTGCCCGCCTTGCTGCTTTGCCCACATGCCTTGCCTGCCGCCTGGCTGCCTTGCCGTCGTGCTCGCCGCCCTGCCCGCCCGGTTCTCTTGCCTGACTGGCTGCTTTTGCCCGCCTGTCTTGCCTTCGTGCCTTGCATCCCCTGCCTGCTTACCGCGTTACCCGCCTGGCTACCTGATTGCCTCGTCGCCCGCCCAGTTGCCTGCCAGCTATCTGCCCCGCATATCCGGCTGCCTGGGTCCCCTGGCAACTTCCGGCTCCGCCCCTGCTGCCCACCGGTCGAAATGCCCTCTGCCGACTCTCCGTTTCGCTTGCTACCACCCGACGGCCGATCCAAAAGCGCCCCGAGCCAAGCCGACACGAAGGCAGCACCTCGCCCCACCAGTCGCATGTAGACGCGACAACCTCAACCCCGCCGACCGGACGCCCGCAGAACTCGCAGCACCCGCCAAACAAGCGACCGCGGCCTGCCTCGGACACACTCCAGAACAAGCCGCGGCTTCACAACAACTCCCGACTGCACCGATCCCAACCGCATGCCAACGACCCGAACGCCCACCACAACCCCATCGCCGCCCTGCCATCATCCGGCTCACGACCACATCGAATGACAACCGGACCGGCCTTCAGACCGCGCGTCCACCCACCCCTTGAGCGCCCAACGCAACGGCAAACCCACCACCCCGCCTACAGAACCACTTCGCCCACCGAACCCTCCACGCGCTGATTACCTAGGCCGAAACCCAACCCGAACTCACTCACCGATCGCAGCGAATTCGCCACTCCCGATGAGTCACGGTTCAAATGAAGTCACCCCGAGCCGCTCCGGCGGTGAACAAGATCAGCTCCGCCGCCCAGTAACCATCGCCCGACAGAACAGTTAGAACTGTCCGGCACCTCATGCCCACCGCCCCGGTGAACCACCAGGCCGACCATCCCCCGTAAGCAACGCATTGCCCCAGCGACCATCACCCCAACAGCCCGCCTAAGCCAACCCATCTCCGGCCACCGTCGCGAGCCGACCACCAGACCCGGCCCACCCGTCGGCAGGGCATGCGTCAATAACCATCACCCCGGACGATCCGGCCGTGCCTGGTCCGCCCCAGACTTCCGTCGCCAGCGGGCCACCAGACCAGCCCGCCCCTCCGCGGAGCATGCGCCAGCAGCTGACACCCCAACAATCCGCCTGGCCCACCTCAGGACCATCATCTCCGGCAAGCGATCCAGACCCGCCCACCCATGACGACCGTCACCGGCAAGCCATCCAGACCGGCCGATCGCCAAGGACCGACCCCTCGACGATCCGTACGCCAGCAACCCGGCGGCGGCAGCGGATTCCCGTCGTGAGGCGCTCGACCTGGCCCGGAATTCCGGCGACGCACTCTGCCCCGGCCCAAACGTCGCGGACCAGCATCTGGGCCATCGTCCGGTCAGCCACCCAAGGACTGTCACGACCGGACCAGCCCGGCACCGACCCAGTCCTGCCCGGCCCCCAGTCCGCAGCCGCCGACGGCTCACCGCATCCGCCAGCCCGTCCCAAGCCGATCACACAGCGCCCAGCCAGCCCACGAACACACTCGACGAACAGCAGGCCGAACGCAAAAAACCCCGGCTCAGCGATCAAGCTGAACCAGGGTTTGTGCTGTACCCCCGATGGGATTCGAACCCACGCTACCGGCGTGAGAGGCCGGCGTCCTAGGCCGCTAGACGACGGGGGCTTAGGAACTTTCCCCGGTTTCCGGGGCTTTTTTCTGTTTTCTTGCGAGAGAGAACTTACCAGAGCCGATTTCCCGCCCCGCAAGGGGGTCTCTCTCCGCAGCTGGGGTACCAGGACTCGAACCTAGACTAACTGGACCAGAACCAGTCGTGCTGCCAATTACACCATACCCCAGTGTGGCGCTTTCCCAGTTTGACCTGGTTCAGCACCGCACGAGGAGAAATACTAGAGCACCCGGTCCCGCAGCTGCGCAGCGGGGGTCCCCGCCGCACGCTGGGCCGGGACGCCGACCGTCACGTACTCGGAAACCAGCAGCTCAGGCAGCTCGGCGAGAGTGGTTACCGTGTGTACACCCACAGGCGCGCGCTCGCCGGTGCGACTGGTGTCGTCGCGGTCGAGCCAGACGGCGCCGAGGCCGGCGTCCTGCGCGCCGATTGCGTCGGTGTCGAGCTTGTCGCCGACGTGGACCGCCTGGGCAGGGTCGCAGCCGAGCGCCAGGCAGGCCGAGTGGAACATCAGCGGGTCCGGCTTGGCGACGCCGAGCTCCCCCGCGATGGCGACATGGTCGAAGAACGGCGCAAGCCCCAGGTCCGCGATCTTCCGCCGCTGGTGGGTTCCCGAGGCGTTCGTCACGGCAGCGAGCTGCAGACCGGCCGCGCGCAGCCATTCGAGGCACGGCAGGACATCGTCGAACAGCCGCCAGGACTGCGAAAGGATGTCGCGACGGCGTTCTTCGAACGAGGCCACCTGCGCGAAGTCCGCGAGAATGCCGAGCTCCGCGAGGAAGCACTCGGTACGGCGATGGTGCATCACTTCGTAGCCGAGCTGCCCGGCGACGACCATCGCGACGTGTTCCTCGGTGATCAAGTCCCACAACGGCCAAAGATCACCGCGCCCGGTGAGGACAGCCAGGGTGCGGCGAATCGCGGCGGTGCAGTCGATCAGGGTGTCGTCGATGTCGAGGCATACCAGCCGCAGCTGGGGAGGCACCCAGGGTTCGGGGCCGACGGGCGCCGGCGGGGCAGTGCGCGAAGGGGTCCCTGATGCCACGGCGAAATCCACCCCGTGAGGCTAGGACACTCGCCGCGTTCGCAACGCGGCCAAAAAGGTGACAGCGACTGGGCTATTTCGGCGCAACAGCTCTACTCCCGGTGGGCGGAAAGTGGCCGTCCGTTTATCCGATCACCTCGCCGTGCGGCCAGTCGAGTGAAAGCCGATACCCTGCCGTCCGGTCCCGAGATTGCCACTCGAAGAGCCACGAAACCCTTGCTGGCATTGAAAATTCCGCTTTACGCACTGCCCTCGATCAGCACTCCCGGACGCCGCGCCCCACGCCCGATGATCAGGACCCGCGATACGCCGAGACGGACTTGGTTACCCGGCTTCGTCGCTCACAGTGAAATGCGTCTCGTCGCCGGCGGAAATCCGGACGGATCAGGACGAGCCGCCGGTGGAAAAGCTCCGGCAATCAGTCACATAAGGACAGTTGTCGGCCGCGGTAGCCCGATCGGACCGTCCACGAGAGCCGGCCTTGACGAGCCACCACTGCCGGGTGCATGCTCCTCTTATTCAACGTATGATGAATAAGAGGAGCTGAGGGAGATGGACGAGCGCACAGGGTGCGTGGTCGTCGGCGGCGGGCCGGCCGGGATGGTCACCGGCCTGATCCTGGCGAGGGCCGGCGTCGAGGTGACGGTGCTGGAGAAGCACCCGGACTTCCTGCGTGACTTCCGCGGTGACACGGTGCACCCGTCCACGCTCACGCTGCTCGACGAGCTCGGCCTCGGCGAGAAGTTCGACGCGCTGCCGCACAGCGAAATGTCTTCAGCCGGCTTCCCGACTGAAGACGGCGGGATGATGAAGCTGGCCGACCTGTCCCTGCTGAAGGTGCCGCACCCCTATATCGCGATGGTCCCGCAGTGGGACTTCCTGAACCTGCTCGCCGACGCCGCGCAGAAGGAGCCGACGTTCACGCTGCGACTCGAGACGGAGATGACCGGGCTACTCCGCTCGGGCACCCGCGTCGACGGCGTGCGCTACCGGACGGCCGAGGGCGTCGAGGGCGAACTGCGCGCTGACCTGGTCATCGCCGCCGACGGGCGATGGTCGCTGGCCCGCCGGTCCGCCGGGCTGGAGCCGAAGGAGTACGACACGCCGTTCGACGCCTGGTGGTTCCGATTGTCTCGCCGCGACGACGAGGCCGGGGCCACGCTGATGCCGAAGATGCGCCACCGCCGCTTCGCTGTGCCGCTCCCCCGCACCGGTTACTACCAGATCGCTTACCTCGCGCCGAAAGGCGAGGACCTGCGCGCGGCGGGCATCGAGAACTTCCGGCACAACATCACCGAGATCTGCCCCGAATACGCCGACCGCGTCGACGAACTCGAGTCGATGGACGACGTGAAGTTCCTCAACGTCCGCCTCAACCGCCTGCACCGCTGGCACGCCGAGGGCCTCCTCTGCATCGGCGACGCGGCCCACGCGATGTCGCCGGTGGGTGGCGTGGGGATCAACCTCGCGGTGCAGGACGCGGTCGCCGCCGCGACCCTGCTGGCGGACGACCTCCTCCGTGGCCGTCCCACCGACTCGGCACTGAAGGCCGTCCGCGCCCGCCGCATTTTGCCGACGATCGCCGTCCAGACGCTCCAGCGGGTACTCCACCGTTTCGTGATGCGCCCGGTCATGGCCGGCCTCCGCGATGGGCCGCCGCAGCCGATGATCCAGATGTTTTCGCGCTTCCCGAAGCTCGCGTACCTCCCGGCGCTCCTGCTGGGCGTCGGCTTCCGACCCGAGCACGCGCCCGAGTTCGCGCGCCGGGCCCAGGAACCGGCCGACCGCTGACCCGGACCGAACACTGGCCGGGCCGGGGCCGGACCCACCAGGAACTCCCGGCCCCAACCGGATCGACCAGCCCTCGCCACCCAACGGCGACAATGGGATCGCCACGTCCAAGCCGACGGCCTGGCCACTCAGCGGCAACGGCGACCCGGCCATCTCCACAACTCACAGCCTGGCCACTCAGCGGCAACACCGGCCTGACCACCACAGCGCCCACGGCTTGACCGCAAAGCGGCAACGCCAGCCCGACCACCACAGCGCCCACAGCTTGGCCGCACAGCGGCAACGCCAGCCCGACCACCACGGCGCCCACGACCTGGCCACTCAGGGGCAACCGTCATCCGGCCACTTCGACGGCTCACAACCTGGCCGCTCGGAGGCAACCGCGCGCCAGCCATTTCGACTGTCACCGGCCTGGTCGCTCAGCGGCGACGGCCAGTGGCCGGACCAAGCGAGCCCCACAAACCAGGGCGCACCAGCGCTGCGCGAGTCCTCGAATCAGGTACGCGACCAACCAGAAATCGGCGACACCCGGTCCCGGCCGAGCCCTCACGAACCGACCATCACCCAACCCCAGCCCAAGCCCAAGCCGGCCCACGGACAGTCCCCAGTTCACCGACGGACACAGGACAGGCGCGGCCGCGGAGCATCCCCGAGACCGCGCCCGGACTGGGAGTCAGATGTTCTGGACCGGATTGATCAGCGTGCCGATGCCCTCGATCGTGATCGAGACCTGCTGGCCGTCGTCGATCGGGCCGACGCCCTCCGGGGTGCCGGTGAGGATGATGTCGCCGGGCAGGAGCGTCATCACCCCCGACACGAACTCCACCAGCTCGGGCACCTTGTGCACCAGGTCCGACGTGCGGCCGTCCTGCTTCAGCTCGCCGTCCACCTCACTGCGCAGCGCGAGGTCGGAGGGGTCGAGTGAAGTCTCGATCCACGGGCCGAGCGGGCAGAACGTGTCAAAGCCCTTCGCCCTGCCCCACTGGCCGTCGGACTTCTGGAGGTCACGCGCGCTGACGTCGTTGGCCACCGTGTAGCCGAGGATCGCGCTCGCCGCGCGCGCGGCGGACACGTTCTTGACCGGCTGGCCGATGACCACGGCCAGTTCGCCCTCGAAGTCGACGCGCCCGATGCCCGACGGCCGGCGGATCGGCACATTGGGACCGATGACGCTGGTGGACGGCTTGATGAACAGCATCGGCGCGGACGGCACCTCGTTGCCGAACTCCGCCGCGTGCTTGGCGTAGTTCCGGCCGACGGCGATCACCTTGGACGGCAGGATCGGCGCGAGCAGCCGGACGTCGGCGAGCGGCCACCGCTTGCCGGTGAAGTTCGGCTGGCCGAACGGGTGCTCGGCGATCTCCAGCACCTGGGCGTCGTCACCTTCACCCTCGACCGAAGCGAACGCGACACCACTGGGATGAGCAATACGAGCTAGACGCACCCGGCCAGTCTACGTACGCCCGCCGCCAGGCGCGCACCCCGCGCGTCGTGAGCGGTCCGTTCACGACACTCACCGCGCGAACGGGCCACTCGCGCCGGCGACGACCTCGGGAAACATTCCATTTTCGCGAGCGAGGGGACCGTTCGCGACTGGGCAGTGCGAAGGGTCCCCTCGTGACCTGCGCCACGGCGAAACGCACGGGCGGAGCCGGTCGAATCAAGACATCCGAGACACCTTTACAACGCGCCCGCCGTGCCACGGATCAATCGCCGATCACCTTGGTACAAGCGAAAAGAGACGAACCGCAATTGAGCGCGCGGAGGTCCGCGCACGAGCGCATCTCACGACGCGGGCCGACGACCCACCCGCGGCACGAGCGGCCCATTCGTGCCGGCAAGGTCGTGAACGGGCCGCTCGCGTCAGGAAAACCTTGCGCTGATCACGCCGAGGGGGCCAGGCTTTTGTGCACCAGCGCATCACACATCGCGAGCCAGCTGGCCTCCACGATGTTCCCGTGGACGCCCACCGTGGTCCATTCGTGCAAGCCATCAGTCGTTTCCAGCAGCACCCGCGTGACGGCGTCCGTGCCGGGATGGGAGGGAAGGATCCGAACCTTGTAGTCGGCGAGTTCGACAGTGTCCAGCCAGGACAGGTGCGGGCTGAGTGCCTGGCGCAGCGCGGCATCGAGCGCGTGCACCGGGCCGTTGCCCTCCGCCGTGGCGATCACGCGATGCCCGGACACGTGCACTTTGACGGTGGCCTCGGACACCACCTCACCGTCCGGGCGGTGGTCGAGCACCACGCGGTAGGACTCCAGTTCGAACGGCGGCGCGGCTGGCTCCTCGTCGGCTGCGCCCGCGACCTCGCGCCGCAGCAGGAGTTCGAGTGAGGCGTCGGCGGCTTCGAACGACCAGCCTTCGGATTCGAGGAGTTTGACCTTCCGCATCGCGTTCGTCAGCGCTTCGGGCCGGCCGGCAAGGTCGACCCCGAGCTCACGTCCCTTGAGCTCGAGGCTGGCCCTGCCGGCCATCTCGGTGACCAGTACCCGCATGCCGTTGCCGACTGAAGGCGGATCGATGTGGTTGTACAACAACGGATCCACCTTGATCGCGCTCGCGTGCAGCCCCGCCTTGTGGGCGAAGGCCGACGACCCGACGTAGGCCTGGTGGGTGTCGGGTGCGATGTTCGCGATTTCGGCAAGCGCATGGGAGACGCGGGTGAGCTCGGCGGCACCTCCGGTCGGGAGGACCTCCATTCCGAGCTTGGTCACGAGGTTTCCCGTCACGGCGAACAGGTCGGCGTTGCCGGCCCGCTCGCCGTAACCGTTCGCGGTGCACTGGACGTGCGTCGCGCCGGCCTGCACCGCGGCGACGGAGTTCGCCACGGCGCAGGAAGTGTCGTCCTGGCAATGGATCCCGAGGCGGAATCCGGTCTTCTCCTTGACCTCGCGGACAGTCTCGGCGAGGCCAAGCGGCAGCTGACCGCCGTTGGTGTCGCACAGCACGAGGACGTCGGCGCCTGCAGTCGCCGCGGCGTCGAGCACGCGCAGCGAGGTCTCCGGGGAGTGGGCGTATCCGTCGAAGAAGTGTTCTGCGTCAAGGAAGACGCGGCGGCCCTCGCCGGTCAGGAACCGGACGGTGTCGCTGACCATCGCGCAGGCTTCGTCGACATCCGCCCGCAGCGCGCGCTCGATGTGCCGGAGGTCCGCCTTGGCGACGAGCGTGATGACTGGGGCGGCGGAGTCCAGCAACGCCCTCACCTGCGGATCCCGGTCTGCCGTGGTGCCCGCCTTGCGCGTGGAGCCGAACGCGACAAGCGCCGCATGCTTCAGCTCCAGCTCGCCCTTGGCCGCGCGGGCGAAGAACTCCGTGTCCTTCGGCAGCGCGCCGGGCCAGCCACCCTCGATGAAGCCGACTCCCAGCTCGTCCAGCAGCCGGGCGACGGCCAGCTTGTCCGTGGCGGAGTACGTGATCCCCTCACGCTGGGCACCGTCGCGCAGGGTGGTGTCGTAGAGGTGGAAGGCGTCGCCGAGCGGGGTTTCGGCGGGCTCCGTGCGGGTCACGGTATCTCCTTGTGGCGGGGCAGAACCTGTTTCTGGCAACAAAAAAACCTCCCGCATGGGTGCGAGAGGTTGCGCGCCGGAAGCTCTTGTGGAGCGTCTATCCGGCGCGCTCGGCGATAATGGTCGAGATCGCGGTCATGGTCGCATCATGCCACAGGCCCCGCCCGGCGTCCAAGTACCGGGCGGAGCTTCCCATCCCGTGGGAGGGGTCAGCGAGAAAGCCCCGCGAGATAGGCGCCGAACGACTGCACGGCCGACGCGTTGCGCGGGCCCTCCACCAACGCCGCGTACGGCAAAGCGAAGAACCGGCCCTGCTTGACCGCCGGGATGTCGCGCAGACCGGGCCGCGAGCGGAGGAAATTCTCCTTGTCGGCGACCGTGCCGACCTCGCCGCCGTAGTCGTTGATCAGGATGACGTCGGGCGCGCGCTGGACCACGGCCTCCCAGCTCACCGTCGTCCAGCTGTCGTCGAGGTCGGCGAAGATGTTGGTGCCGCCGGCTTTGCCGATGATCTCGTCCGGGCCTGCGTTGCGCGCGGCGGTGAACGGCTGGTCGCGGCCGTCGTCGTAGAGGAAGACCTTCGGCCGTTGCCGCCCGGCGGCGACGGCGCCCTCGACCGCCGCGACCTGCGCGCTGTACTGCTTGACCAGCTGCTCGGCCCGGTCGCTCACGCCGAAGATCTTGCCGAGATTACGCAGATCGGTGTACAGCGCGTCGAGCGGAGGCATGATCCCGCGCTGTTTGCCGACGCCGTTGCGGCACGCCTCCGTGAGCTGATAGCTGGCGATGCCGAGCTGCCGCAGCGTGTCCGGGGTGAAGCCGGTGCCCTCGGAGAAGCCGTAGTTCCAACCGGCGAACACCAGGTCGGCGCCCGCGCCCTGCACCACCTCGCGGTTGATCTTCTCGGCGAGCTTGCGCACCTTCGCGAAGTCGCCTTTCCACGGCGACGAGGCGATGCCGCCGGATTGCCCCTGGTCGACCACGTAACCGGCCATCCGGTCGTCGAGGCCGAGGGCGAACATCAGCTCAGTGATGCCGATGTCGTTGGTGACCACCCGAGACGGCGGACGCCGGACGGTCAGCGGCGCGCCGCAGTTCGTGACCGTGACGGGATAACCCGCGGGAACGGCGCCACTGTCCCCTTCGGACACATGGGCACCACAGCCCGTCACCCCCAGCGCGGCCACCAGGACCATCGCGATCGTCTTACGCATGACTGTCCTCCTGGGATTCGAGCCGGTCGAACAACAGCTGCGGCCGGCCGGACGCCGGGTGCGGCACCACGTGCGCGCGCACGCCGAACACGTCAGCCAGCAGCTCAGGCGTGAGGACGTCCGCGGGAGTCCCGCTCGCGACGAGCCGGCCGCCGTCGAGCACGTGCACGGTGTCGCACACCGCGGCGGCGAGGTTGAGGTCATGCAGGGCGGCGAGCACCGTCAGCCCGCTTCGCCGCACCAAGGCGAGGACCTCGAGCTGGTGGCGGATGTCCAGGTGGTTCGTGGGCTCGTCCAGCACGAGGATCTTGGGCTGTTGGGCGAGCGCCCGCGCGATGAGGACCCGTTGCCGTTCGCCGCCCGACAGCGTGAGCACGCCGCGTCCGGCCAGGTCCGCCAACCCGACCTGCCGCAACGCCGCCGCGCAGATGCCCAGGTCGGCGGCGGTCGCCCGATCGAGCAGGCCGTGATGCGGCAGCCGGCCCATCGCCACGACTTCGGCGACGGTGAAGTCGAATTCCGTGTGCGATTCCTGCGCGACGGCTGCGATCGCGCGCGCCCGCTCGCGCGGGGCGAGGGTGTCGAGCGGGCGCCCGTCGAGCAGCACGGCGCCGGCCGCGGGCTTCAGCACGTGGTAGACGGCGCGCAGCGTGGTGGACTTGCCACTGCCGTTCGGCCCGAGCAGGCCGACGAAACGGCCGGCCGGCGCGTCGAGCGTCACGTCCTCGACCAGTGCGCGGCCGGCGGCGTTCACCGTCACGCCGTGGAGCGAGAGGTCCATTCACGCAGCCCAGAACACGTAGGCCCGGCGCCGCATCAGCACCAGGAACGCGGGCACGCCGACGGCCGCCGTCAGCACCCCGATCGGCAACTCCTCGGGCGCGGCGAGCACCCGCGCGGCCACGTCCACCCAGACGAGGAACACCGCGCCCGCGAGTGGCGCGACGGCCAGCACCCGCCGATGGTCGGCGCCGACGGCGAGGCGTACCAGGTGCGGCAGGATCAACCCGACGAACCCGATCGCGCCGCTGACCGCCACCAGCACTCCGGTCATGGCCGAACAAACGACGAACAGCAGCACGCGCAGCCGGGGCACGCTCACGCCGAGCGTCGTCGCCGCTTCGTCGCCCATGGCCAGCGCGTTCAGCCGGCCCGACAGCGCGAACAGCAGCAGCGCCCCGGCCACCACGACGATCGCCGCCACCGGCAGCGACGCCCAATTCGCCCCGGCGAGGCTGCCCAGCAGCCAGAAAAGGGCCGAGCGCGCGGCTTCACCGTTCGGCGCCTGGAAGACGAGAACCGTGGTGACAGCGAAGAACCCGTACGACATCGCGGTGCCGGTCAGCACCAGGCGCAGCGGGGTGAGGCCTTCGCGCGTCCTCGCGACGAGGTAAACGATCACGGTCGCGCCGAGCGCGGCCAGGAACGCGCCGACGGACAGAGCGTAGATACCCATCGACGCGAAGACACCGAACAGCGCCACCGCCGTCGCCCCCACCGACGCCCCGGAGGAGATGCCGAGGACGAACGGCTCCGCGAGCGCGTTGCGAACCATGGCCTGAATCGCGACGCCCACCGTCGCCAGCCCCGCACCGACGACGACCGCGAGCAGCACCCGCGGCAACCGAATGTCCCAGATGATCCGGTACTGGCCGACGTCACCCGGGCCGATGGTGCCACCGACGAGACCGGCCCGGAGAAAGGCCCACGTGTGAGTGACCGGCACGGCGACCGTCCCGATCCCGACGGCCACCACGACGGACGCCAGGAGGGCCCCGAGGAGGCCCAGAAGGATCGGCGTTATCCGGCGACGGGCGGGCTCGGGATCGGCGACGCCGGTGGCAGCGGAGGTGCCGGTGGGAGCGGAGGTGCTGGTGGCTGTGTCGATGGGAACGACTGCGGAGCCAAGGACACGACTACGCGGAGAATCGTCGCCGGGAGGAGGCGAGACCGGAGGGGCCGATCGGGCGTCGGGTGGGAAGTCATCGGGAGGCACCGGCGGGACCCAATCTGTTCCGGGGTCCGCGCGACGAAGACAACAACCACCCAGGCGGCGGGCACCTCGGCCGGCCGCGGTGGGAAAGGGTGTCGTCTCCCGTAGACCACGACGGGAGGGGACGGGTGGGGCGAACCATCGCCGGCGTCGGGCTCGTCCGCGGTCCGGAGTGGACCGTGGGCCTACCGTTGCGGGTCAGCGCCGGATTTCGACCGGTCTTCCGCGGCGGGGGTTCTTGTCACAACGACTAGCTGAGCTACCACCGCGCTGCCCGGCACACTTGTGTACCGGGCAGCAGCGGCTTCACGACAGGACTGCAAACGGCGAAGCTCAGCCCGTGCGCACGTTCGACGAAACCAGCGCCGCCAGGCGGTCGCCGATCGCTTGGGTGGCGCCGGGCGAGGCCTGGTCGCGGGTGGCCAGGTCGAAGGCGACCGACGCTTCGATCCGGCGCGCCGCCTCCTTCTGGCCGAGGTGGTCGAGCAGGAGCGAGACCGACAGCACGGCGGCCGTCGGGTCCGCGAGGCCCTGACCCGCGATGTCCGGGGCACTGCCGTGCACCGGCTCGAACATGCTCGGGTTGCGGCGGGTGATGTCCAGGTTGCCGCTGGCCGCGAGGCCGATGCCGCCGGTCACCGCGGCCGCCAGGTCCGTGAGGATGTCGCCGAACAGGTTGTCGGTGACGATCACGTCGAACCGCGACGGGTCCGTGACCATGTGGATGGTCGCCGCGTCCACATGGGAGTAGGCCACCGTCACGTCCGGGTGCTCCAGCGAAACCTCTTCGACGATCCGCGACCACAGCGAACCGGCGTGCTCCAGCACGTTGGTCTTGTGCACCAGCGTGAGGTGCTTGCGCGGCCGGTCCTCGGCGCGGTTGAACGCGTCGGCCACCACGCGCCGCACACCGTAGGCCGTGTTGATGCTGACCTCGGTGGCGATCTCGTGCTCGGTGTCCTTGCGCAGCAGGCCGCCGGTGCCCGCGTACGGGCCTTCGGTCCCTTCGCGCACCATGATCATGTCGACCTCGCCGGCGTCGGCCAGCGGGCCGCGCACCCCGGGGTAGAGCCGCGCCGGGCGCAGGTTCACGTGGTGGTCGAGCTCGAAGCGCAGCCGCAGCAGCAGCCCGCGCTCCAGGATCCCGCTCGGCACCGACGGGTCGCCGACCGCGCCCAGCAGGATCGCGTCGTGCTGACGCAACTCGCCCAGCACCGACTCCGGGAGCAGCTCCCCGGTCGAGTGCCACCGCGCAGCGCCGAGGTCGTAGTTCGTGATCTCCGCCGCTGGTGCTACTTCACCGAGCACCTTGAGCGCCTCGGAGACCACCTCGGGCCCGATCCCGTCACCTGGGATCACCGCGAGCCGCATCCACACACCTCCGTAGACCAGGCCACCGAACGCTCCGATGGCCCATCCGCAAGAAAACGCCAGCAGCGGAAGGTTACCGGCCGTAGACAAGACGCCGTAGCCGCACCACCCTTATGCCGCATCCTCCCGCAGGGTGAGACACCTGAACGGGTTAACGACAAGGGGGCCTCCCGAGCCGTCAAGGCCCGGAAAGCCCCCTTGTCCCGCTGATCGGCGACGGTGACCGTTCCGTCGATCGTTACCCGATCGGAGGATCACCACGCCTTGTCAGGCCGGGCGGCGCCGAAGGTGCTACGCCCTCGGCACGCCCGTCTCGATCCGCACGACGGACGCGCGCGAGCCCGCCGCGTTGTGGTGCTCGATCGCCAGCAGGCCCTTCGCCTTGTCCTCGGCGACGGCCGCCGCGTTGCGGTTCACCACGAGCGCGGTGCCCGGCTTCGCGACGTAGCCCAACGCCGCGTCGCCACCGCCCTGGACCGAGTACGCCGGCGCGAGGGCGTCGAACGAAATCGGCGTGCCGACGTAGTCGATCAGCCCGTTCGTGGTGCCCGGCGCGACGTAGTAGCCGCTGGTGCCCACGGTGTAGCTGATCCGGTGCGACGCCTCGTTCGGGTCGATGCCCAGCGCGGCGATGCTGACCGGCAGCACCATCACGTTCGAATCGAAGACGTTCGTGTCGACGTCGCCGAGCTGGCCGTTGATCGCCTGCAGGTCGACGCTCGGGAACCCGGGCTTCGTGAGCGAGACGGTGTTCACCAGCAGGACGTCGGTGGCCGTCGCCTTGGTGACGAAGGTCTCGAAGTCCGGCTTCCCGTCGCCGGTGGTGTCGATGTCGACAAACGGCACGGTGTTGCTGCCCAGGTTCGCCCAGTCGCTCCAGGTGGTGAGGCCGAACGCGAGCACGGCGTTCTCCGGGTCGCCCTGCGCCTTGGCGAGCGGGGCGGTCGAGGCCGCGCCGACGTAACGCAGGTCGCCGCCCTTCGCGGTGCGGTTGAGCGTGCAGTCGGACGTCACGCCCGCCTCGCACTCCGGCAGCTGCGGCGACTCCGCCTGCAGTTCCAGGACGCTGATCAGCGAGCGGTACCGCTGGGCGCCGCTGCCCTGGTCCACGCCCTTGCCGCCGAGGTTCAGCACGGCCTGGTCCTGCCCCGCGCCGAACCGCACGCCCGCGGGCGTCGTGATGGCCGAGACCGGCTTCGGCGCCGCGTAGACGGCCACGCGCAACGGCACCGTCGCCCCGTTCTTCGGGGTGAAGGCGACGCGGCCCGAGGCGTCGGCGACGAACTGGCGGGCGAGCCCGGCCTGCGTGGCCTGCATGGTCGGGTCCATCACCTTGAGCAGCTTCTTGGCGTCGGTGACCTTGAACGTCACCTTCACCGTCGCGACGCCGCGCGGGCTCAGCTTCACCGAGCTCTTGTCCACTGTGTACTCGACGCCGGGCAGGCTGTTGACCGCCTCGTACGCCACCGAGTACTCGGCCGGCGTGACGCCCTTGTTGACGACCTTGACCGTCTTGGTCAGCGTGACCGGGCCGCCCGCCTCGACGGTGCCGAAGTTGACGCTCACCGCGCCCGGGTCGTCCTGGACGTACGCGAGCACCTGGTTGTCCAGCGCGGCCAGCGTGTCAATCCGGCCCGCGCCGACGCGCTGCGGCGCATAGGTGTGACCGGCCCCGTCGGTCAGGTCGTGCCCGGCGGTGTCGATCACCGCGGCCTTGACCTCCTCGACCGACCAGTCCGGGTGCGCCTGGCGGATCAGCGCCGTGATGCCAGAGGTGTGCGGCGCGGCCATGGACGTCCCGGACAGGACGGCCCGGCCGTTGCCGCTGCCGCGGAACGCCGACGTGATCGTGTCACCGGGAGCCGAGACGTCCGGCTTGAGCGCCGGCCCGCGGCCGCCGCGCGAGGTGAACGAGCTGGGACTGTCCACGATGGACTGGTCGTAGGTCTGCAGCGTCGACCGCCCGGCGCCGAAGAACCGCACGGTCAGCGTGCCCGCGGCCAGTGCGGGCCGCTGCGCCGCGGTGGCCTTGCCGGTGAGCTGGAACATCGGCACGGCCGCGTTGCCGGCGAGCCCGGCGGCGAAGTGCTCCAGCGTCGACGTCACCAGGGTCGCCTTCGCCCCGGCCGCCTGCGCGTTGTTGGCGCGCGCGGCGGAACCGCAGGCGCGGCTGGAGTCGTTGTCGTCCCATTCGAGCCAGACGGCCTTGCCCGCGGCCTTGGCCTTGTCCTCAGCCGAGTACGGGAGGCAGCCGGCGTTGTTCGCCGCGGAGAGGGCGACGACGGGGACGGTCAGGTCCAGCGTGTCGTAACCGGCGTAGTCCTGGCTGTACTGGCCCGGCTGCTGGCCCTTGGTCGGCGCGGTGACCTCGACCGCGTCACGCAGCTCGCCCGCGTCGCGGCTGCTGGCCACGGTCAGCGCCTCGGGGGTGGCGCCCGGCGAGCCCGCGACGTCGTTGAGGTCGCCGCCGTTGCCCGCCGCGAACACCGGGAGCACGTTGTTCTGCGCGAGCTTGCGGACGAACAGCGAGTCCGGGTCGTCCGGCGCGCCGAAGTCGCTGCCCAGCGACAGGTTGACGACGTCGAGGTGGTCGGTGAAGTCGCCGTCGCCGTCCGGGTCGAGGGCCCAGTCGAGGGCCTGCGAGGTGACGTTCGTGGAACCCTTGCAGCCGAACACCTTGATCGCGTACAGCAGGGCCTTGGGCGCGGTGCCCGGGCCGATCTTCAGCGCTTCGAGCTTCTTCTTGTCCAGCTTCTTGTAGTCGCCGGTGAAGGTGCTTCCGTCCGCGTTCACGCCGAATCCGGCGACGGTGCCGGCCACGTGCGTGCCGTGCTCACCGCAAGCCAGCGGGTTGGGGTCCGGCTTCGGGGTCGGGGAGCCGGTCTCGCCGTTGGAGTCGTAGTCGTCGCCCACGAGGTCGGTGCCGCCGACCACCTTGGCGCTCGGAAACAGCGGCGACGCCTTGGTCGGGTCCACGGACTTGTACGCCTCGGGCGTGCCGGGGCCGCCGAAGTCGGCGTGGGTGTAGTCGATGCCGTCGTCGATCACGCCGACGCGGATGTTGTCGCCGTACTTCCCGGTCTGCTGCCAGGAAGCGAGCGTGTTCGTCAGCTGCTCGGCGCTGGCGTTCGTACGCGACTTCGGCACGACAGTGCGCACGGAGACGACGTCGGCGCGCTTCGCGAGTTCACGGATCTTCGCCGCGTCCGCCGTGACGACAGCGCCCGCGACGGCGTTCGAAGTCTGCGTGACGAGCTTCGCGGCCGAGTCCGAGGCCTTGAGCTGTCCGAGCACGGAGGTGACCGCGGCGGCGGTGTCGGCCTTCGCGGCGCGCGCGGCCTGCTTGGCCTTCTCCTTGCCGGTGCCCTTGCTCTGCTCAGCGGTGAAGGCGTCGACGGCCGGCTTCTTGGCCAGCTCCACGAACGCCGTGATCTTGCCCTGCGCGGCGCTCAGCCGCGGCGAGAGCTTGCCCTGCAATCCGGAGGCGTCGACCTTCGCGGGCGCGACCGGCTCCGCGAGCGGCGCCCCCTGCGCCGACGCGACCGGGACGCCGGCGACAGCGGCCGCGAGCACCACGGCGGACACCACGGCCGTCGACCGGGCCGTCCAGCCAGGTAAGCGGGATCTACTCATGAATACCCAACCCCTTAACCCGAGACCCGGATCGTGAACCTGCCGGCCGCTCCCCCATCGCCCCCGACCGGTGAGCGCCCGGCGCCGCACCGTGCCCTCACGGCGCGTGGTTCGGCCTCGCGGCACAGAACCTATCCGCCCGAAAGACCTACTTTCGTGCCGAATTGCCTCTGTTATGCGAATGTTGCCGCTCTGCCCGGACCGGGCAAAATGAAGGCCCCTTTCCCGCGGAGTGCGGAAAAGGGGCCTTCGACGTGCTTGGGTGCTAGCTGAAGTCGACCGCGCGGATCGTGTGCGCGCCCACGGCGGCACCGATCGGCTGGAGCACGTTGTTGTCCACGTGCCGGTCGACGCGCAGCAGCATCACGGCGTCGGAGCCGTCGGTGGTCTGGCTGATCTGCGCGGCCTCGATGTTGATGCCGGCCTCGCCGAGCAGCGTGCCGACGCGGCCCATGATGCCGGGCCGGTCGGGGTACTCGAGCAGCAGCACGTGGCCCTCGGCGCGCAGGTCGAAGTGGCGCCCGTTGACCTCGACGATCTTCTCGGCCTCGTCCTTGCCGGTGACCGAGCCCGACACCGTCAGGGTCGCGCCGTCGGCGTGCACCGCGCGGACGGTGACCAGGCTGCGGAACTTGGGGCTCTCGGTCTCGGTGACCAGGTCGACCTGGACGCCCAGCTCCTCGGCCAGCCGCGGCGCGTTGACGAAGGTGACCTGGTCCTCGACCACGCCGGCGAACACCCCGCGCAGCGCGGCGAGCTGCAGCACGGAGGTGTCCTCGCTGCCCAGCTCGCCCTTGACCACGACGGTCACCGAGGTCGGCGCCTTCGGGCTCAGCGCCGTGAGCACGGTGCACAGCTTCTGCGTCAGCGACAGGTACGGACGCACGTGCTCGCCGACGGCGCCGCCACCGGAGACGTTCACCGCGTCCGGCACGAAGTCGCCGCGCAGCGCGAGCAGCACGGAGCGGGCGACGTCGGTGCCCGCGCGGTCCTGCGCCTCGGCGGTGGACGCGCCCAGGTGCGGCGTGACCACGACGTTCGGCAGCTCGAACAGCGGGCTGGACGTGGTCGGCTCGGTGACGAACACGTCGATGCCCGCGCCGCCGACGTGGCCGCTGCGGATCGCGTCGGCCAGCGCCTCCTCGACGATCAGGCCGCCGCGCGCGGCGTTGACGATGATGACGCCGGGCTTGGTCTTCTTGAGCGCCTCGGCGTCGATCAGGCCCTTGGTCTCCGGCGTCTTCGGCAGGTGGATGGAGATGGCGTCGGCGCGCTCCAGCAGCTCGTCGAGGGTGACGAGCTCGATGCCGAGCTGCGCGGCGCGCGCGGCCGAGACGTACGGGTCGTACGCGATGAGCTTGGTGTCGAAGGCGGCGAGGCGCTGGGAGAACAGCTGGCCGATCTTGCCCAGGCCGACGACGCCGACGGTCTTGCCCTGCAGCTCGATGCCGGAGAACGAGCTGCGCTTCCACTCGCCCGCGCGCAGGCTCTGGTCGGCGGCCGGCACGCGCCGGGCGACCGAGAGCAGCAGCGCGACCGCGTGCTCGGCGGCGGAGACGATGTTCGACGTCGGCGCGTTGACCACCAGCACGCCGCGCTCGGTGGCGGCGGGGACCTCGACGTTGTCCAGGCCCACGCCCGCGCGGGCGACGACCTTCAGCTGCGTGGTGTGGCCGAGCACCTCGGCGTCGACCTTCGTGGCGGATCGGACCAGGAGCGCGTCGGCGCTCTTCACCGCCTCGAACAGCGCGGGACGGTCCGTGCCGTCCACATGCCGGACCTCTACCTCGTCACCGAACACACTCAGCACGGAAGGCGCGAGCTTTTCCGCGATGAGGACGACGGGTTTGCTGGGCTTGGTCACGATGCAGCTCCCACTATCTGGTCACATTCCAGGACGCTTGGGTCGACAAACGGTGTCAGCACGTCGTTGTGCCCCGGTCAGGGCGGAGTTTAACCCGCTGGAGGCCCCCCTGGCTTCTCACGGTGTTAACTCGGCCGCAATCCCTCGAAAACAAGAGCCAGGAGGCGTTGCATGCCCTCGCCCCCCGGCAGGTGCGCGCCCGCCCAGGATGCCGCGTGCACCAACAAAAGCAGCTCGTTCGACGTGACGTCGGCGCGGAGTTCTCCGGCCTGCTTCGCGCGTTCCACCAGGTGGGAACCAGCTTCCCGCATCGCGTGACAGGACGCGTACAACCGCGACGACTCGTCGTTGAGCGCGTCGGCCGTCAGCTCCACCAGTCCCCGGAAGGTGCCGGTGGCGTCGCCGAGGCCCACGAGCCAGTCCTGCAGGGCGTTCAGCGGCTCTTCGTGGGTGAGCAGCACGCGCGCACGCTCGGCCTGGCCGTCGAAGCGGGCCCGCAGGAGCGTCTCGAGCAGCGCTTCCCTGGTCGGGAAGTGCCGGTAGAGCGTGCCGATGCCGACGCCGGCGCGGCGGGCGATGTCCTCCAGGGACGCGTCGACGCCGTGCTCGGTGAACGCGCGCTGCGCCTCCCCGAGGAGACGTTCGTAGTTGCGGCGGGCGTCCGCGCGCATCGGTTTCACTTCGGTCATCGCCTGGCCCATGCTACTCGGTAGACATTCGGAGGCTGCCTCCGTATGTTAACCGGAGGCAGCCTCGGATTACTGGAGGGAACGAGATGACCCTGCTCGAAGACACCCGGGCCCGGCTCGGCGCGATCGGCGCGTGGCTGCCGAGCGCGCCACTGGCCCCACCGCCGGACATCGAACGCGCGGCCACCCGGCGGCTCGCCGCACTCGGCTACCGCTCGGCCTGGAGCGGCGAAGGACCCGGCACACGCGAGGTGTTCGCGCACTTCGGCGACCTGCTCGCCTCGGTGCCGGACGTCGTGCTCGGCACCGGCATCGCCAACCTCTGGTCGCGGCCGGGGCGGACCGCCGAAAAGGGCGGGGCGACGCTCGCCCGGGCGTACCCCGGCCGGTTCGTGCTCGGCATCGGTGCCGGGCACGAGTTCCAGGCCGCGAAGTTCGGCGAGCCGTACCGGCCGTTGGAACGGATGCGGGACTATCTGTCCGAAATGGACGCAAGCGCGACGGAGAACCCTTCCCCCGTGGCGTTTCCCCGGGTGCTGGCCGCGGTCGGGCCCAAGATGCTGGCGCTGGCCCGCGACCACGCCGACGGCGCGCACCCGTTCGCCCAGCCGTTCAGGCACACACCGTACGCCCGGGAAATCCTCGGACCGGACAAGCTGCTGATCCCGCAGCAGACGGTGCTGCTCGGCAGCCGCGAAGAAGCCAGAGCCAGCGTCCGCCGCAGTGTGGCGCTTTCGCGCGAGCACAACGTCAAGGCGTATATCGCGGGCTGGAAACGGCTTGGCTTCACCGACGCCGACATCAACGGCCCCAGCGACCGCTTCGTCGACGACTACCTCGTCTGGGGCGACGCGAGGACGATCGCGAAACGGCTGGGCGAGCTCCTCGACGCCGGCGCGGACCACGTGCTCGTCACCCCGTCCGCCGGCCCGTTCGAATCCATTGTGGACGCTCTGGCCGAGCTGGCCCCGACCCTGGCCGAGGTGACGCGATGAGCGTGGGAATCTGGCAGTTCTTCGACGGCGCCAGTGCCGGCGCCCTGCGCGAGACCGCCGCCGAGGTGGAAGAACTGGGCTTCGACGCGCTCTGGTTCGGCGAATACGGCGGGCGTGACGCGTTCACGCAAGCGGCGCTGATCCTGGCGGCCACGTCGAAGCTGACCGTGGCGACCGGGATCGCGCGGTTCGACCGGCGGGCGCCGATCACGGCGGAAGCCGCGACGCGGGCGCTCGGCGAGGCGTACCCCGGCCGGTTCGTCGTCGGGCTGGGCGGGCACTTCCCGGGCCGGCGGCCGCTCGCCGCGATGCGCGAATACCTGGCCGGCATGGATCAGGCCGACCTGCCCGGACTGCCGCCGCCCGCACCGCGGCCGCGCCGGGTGATCGCGGCCCTCGGCCCGAAGGCGCTGGACCTCGCGGCCGAGCAGGCCGACGGGGCCCACCCGTACTTCGTCCCGCCGGAGCACACGGCGCTGGCCCGGGAACGGCTCGGCAAGAGCGCGTACCTCGCTGTCGAGCAGGCGGTGGTCCTGGACGGCGACGCCGAGGCTGCGCGTGAAGTGGCCCGGGAGCACGTCGGCACGTACGTGAAGCTCGCCCCGCACCACCGGTCGAACCTCCGCCGGCTCGGCTTCACCGAAGACGACCTGTCCGGCGGCGACAGGCTCGTCGATGCACTAGTCGCCTTCCGCGGCGAACAGCAGGTCGCCGACCGGATCCGGGCCCACCTCGAAGCGGGTGCCGACCACGTCTGCGTCCAGGTGCTGGCCCGGAAGCCGCGGTCCTATCGAGACCTCGCCGCCGTGCTCATCTGAGCGGCGAGCGCGGGCCCCGAGGTAAGGTGGCGGGACGCGGTGAGGGCCGCGTCCCGTCCGCGGAAAGGGCCGAGCCCACCCCCGTTGCACCGCACCACCAGTTCCGCACCTTCTTTCCTGCCCGGTGCCAGCGGACCACGGGCGACGAGGGAAGGAGGCACCATGGGCACGCTGCCCGCGAATCCCAGCCTGGAGCAGTTGCGTAAACGCGCGAAGGAACTCGCGCGCGCCGAAGCCGTGAAGCTGTCCGAAGCGCAGTTCCGCATCGCGCGTGAGCACGGTTTCCCGAGCTGGCCGAAGCTGCAGGCGTACGTTCGCCGCGTCGCCGAAAACGGACCAAACCTGCAGCACGCCTACCACTCCGACATCGGCTACTACGCCGGCCGCGCGCTCGGGCTGCTCGCGTCCGCCGAGGACGGCACGCCCGGCGCGCGGGTGGCGTTCGAACGTCATAGGCAGGCCCTCACTCGCGACGGCGCCCGGGTGGTCGTCGCGCGAGAGCACGGTTTCGGCTCGTGGCGGGCGTTACGCGAGCACGTCGCGTCGTTGCCGGAAAGCGGCGAGCCCTTCGCCCGCGCGTACCGGCTGGTCGAGGCGCGCGACATCGACGGGTTGGCGGCGATGCTCGACGCGTTCCCCCAGCTGGTCCACGCCCGCGGCACCAACCTCAACGACCTGCTCGGCATGGCCGGCGCCACCTGCGACGAACGGCTCACCCGCGTGCTCCTCGACCGCGGCGCCGACCCGTCACGCGCGAATGCCCACGGCTGGACGCCGCTGCACCAGGCCGCGTACAGCAAGTTGCCGCTGCTCGCCGACATGCTGCTCGACGCCGGCGCGCCACTGGACGTTTCCGCGCGTGGCGACGGCGGGACTCCCCTGATCGTCGCGCTGTTCTGGGGAAACCGTGTGGTGGCCGAAAAACTGGCTGCGCGCGAACGGTCCCCTCGCAACCTCCGGGTCGCCGCCGGCCTCGGCGATCTCACGCTGCTGGACGAGCTCCTCCGTCCGAACGGGACACTCGCGCCGGGCGCGGGCGCGCACCGTGAGTTCTACCGCCCGCACAGCGGGTTCCCGTTCTGGCGGCCCACGGACGACCCGGCCGAGATCCGCGACGAAGCCCTCAGCTGGGCCGCGCGCAACAACCGCGTGGAGGCGATCCGGCTGCTCGCCGCCCGCGGCGCGGACCTGGACGCCGACGTCTACCGCGGCACCGCGCTGACGTGGGCCGTCGCCCGTGGCCGGCACGCCGCCGTGCGGACGCTGCTCGAACTGGGCGCCGACGTAAACCGGGTGGGCACGTTCGGCGGTCCGGAGCACGGCGTGGGCATCACGGCGCTGCACCTCGCCGCGCAGCACGGCCGGCTGGACGTCATCACCACCCTCACCGAGGCCGGCGCCGACCTCACCGCCCGCGACGGCCGGTGGAACAGCACCCCCGAAGGCTGGGCCGAGGCCTGTGACCAGCCGGAAGCCCGTGCTCTGCTGCAACAGCTGGCCGACCCGGAGCACGCGCCCGAGCCGTAGCCGCCCAGCGGCGAGGCCCTGACCGGCGTGGGCCGCCGGTAGACAAACGGAGTCGATAGTCCGTATCGTCGAGGATAATACGGACTATCGACTCCGTTTTGTTGCCTGCTGGAGGACTTCGTGACCACACCGATTGACCTGTTCCATCGCCTCATCGAGGGCCTTGCCGAGGGCCGATACGACGAGCTTTCGTCGCTGTACGCCGAGGACGCCGTGGTCGAGCAGCCGACGGCCGTCCCGCGGCCCCGGCGGCTGGAGGGGCGTCAAGCCGTCCACGCCCTGTTCACCGGCAACATCGGGGCGACGATGCGCCTGGTGGCCCACGACGTGGTCGTCCACGAGACGACCGATCCCGAGGTGATCGTCGCCGAATACCGGAACACGGTGGAGTCCTTCAAGACCGGGCGGACCACCGAAAACGCCAACATCCTGGTGATCCGCGCGCGTGGCGGGCTGCTCGCGCACACCCGCGACTACCACGACTACCTCAAGCTGGCCGCCGTCCGTGGCAGCATCGAACCGGTCATCGACGCCTACGCGCAGGCCCCGGCGCATGTGCCGGGTCCCGTCGCACCCCGGCCCGCCGAACTGGCCGACCGCAAGAGCCCGCTCGGGGTGTTCCAACGACTCTGTTTCGGCGTTTCGGACGCCCGCTGGGCCGAGCTCCCGGACCTCTACGCCGAGCAGACCGACGTCCGTCACCCGTTCCTGCCGGACGCACCAGTCCTTAAAACCCGTGACGACCTGCGGGCCCACTTCGCGTCGGCCGGCGAGCTCGGGATCCGGGTACAGGCGACCGATCTCGTGACGTACCAGTCGGCCGATCCGGAGGTGATCATCGGCGAGTTCGGCTACGAGGGCGAACTCGGCGGAAAGCCGTTCCGCATCAACAACATCTTCGTGGTGCGGGTGCGCGACGGCCTGGTCGTCGAGTCCCGCGACTACGGCGACCACCTGGCGCTGGCCGCGACCGCGGGACGGCTGCCGGAGCTGTTCGCGAGCCTGGACGACCAGCCGTCCTGACCAGACGGCTCGGCCAGACGGCCTGACCCCGCGGGCCACGGCGCCCGGGCAGCAGCGCGTCGCCGATCCGAGGCGACGACCGCAGATCCCCAGTTCAGCGGCCGTTTCCGGAAATCGGCTACTTCGGGAGATCCTCAGGCAGATCGAACTCGCCGTCCTCGACGCCCTTCACGAACGCGTCCCATTCCGAGGGCGTGAACACCATCTTGAGCCCGTCCGGTTCCACCGAGTGCCTCAAGGCCACGTAAGTGACGCCGTCGGTGTGCGGCACGAAGGCGACTTCAAGGCGGTTCTCGAGCGTGACGCCTTCCCGCTCGCCCGGGATCCACTCGGCGGCGGTCAGGTCCAGCTCGTGCCGGATGTGCGCCTTGTCGTCGACCGGCTGATCACTCATGGCGCCAGCGTAACCATCCGGTCACCGGCCACAAGGGACGGCCACGCGGACGCCGAACGGCCCCCTCACCCGACAAGGGCGAGAGGGCCGTTCGCGACCGGAACCGCGGCGATCGGGACCGCCGGGAAACGTCAGGCGGTCTCGGTGATCGGCCGGTCCACCCACGACATCAGGTCGCGCAGCTTCTTGCCGGTCGCCTCGATCGGGTGCTGGTTGCCCTGCTCCTCGAGCTTGGTGAAGTTCGGCCGGCCGGCCTCGTCCTCGGCGACCCACTCGCGGGCGAAGGTGCCGTCCTGGATCTCGCCGAGGATCTTCTTCATCTCCTGCTTGACCGCGGGCGAAATCACGCGCGGGCCGCGGGTGAGGTCGCCGTACTCGGCCGTGTCGGAGATGGAGTAGCGCTGGCGCGCGATGCCGCCTTCGTACATGAGGTCGACGATCAGCTTGAGCTCGTGCAGCACCTCGAAGTAGGCGATCTCCGGGGCGTAGCCGGCCTCGGTGAGCACCTCGAAACCGGTCTGCACCAGCGCGGAAGCACCACCGCAGAGCACAGCCTGCTCGCCGAAGAGGTCGGTCTCGGTCTCCTCGGTGAAGGTCGTCTTGATGACGCCCGCCCGCGCGCCGCCGATGGCCGCGGCGTAGGAGAGCGCGAGCGCCTGCGCGCCACCGGTGGCGTCCTGCTCGACCGCGATCAGGCAGGGCACGCCCTTGCCGTCGACGAACTGGCGGCGGACCAGGTGGCCCGGGCCCTTCGGCGCGACCATGGCGACGTCCACGTTGGCCGGCGGCTTGATCAGGTCGTAACGGATGTTGAAGCCGTGGCCGAAGAAGATCGCGTCGCCGTCCTTCAGGTTCGGCGCGATGTGCTCCTCGTAGATGTAGCGCTGCTTGGTGTCCGGCGCGAGGATCATGATCACGTCGGCCTCGGCGGACGCCTCGGCGACCGACAGCACCCGCAGCCCCTGCTCCTCGGCCTTCGCCCGGGACTTGGAACCCTCCTGCAGGCCGATGCGGACGTCGACGCCGGAGTCGCGCAGGCTCAGCGAGTGGGCGTGGCCCTGGCTGCCGTAGCCGATCACGGCGACCTTGCGACCCTGGATGATCGAGAGGTCGGCGTCGTCGTCGTAGAAGATTTCCACTGCCATGGGGGGTACTACTTCCTTTCCTGACTGCTGAACGTCTTCGGGGGTTTCCGAACCCCCAGGTAACACTGGTCAGCGGGGCGAGGTGGCGGTGATCGAGCGGGCCCCGCGCCCGACCGCGACCATCCCGGACTGCACGAGCTCCCGGATGCCGTACGGCTCGAGCATCCGCAGCAGCGCGCCGATCTTGTCCGAGGTCCCGGTCGCCTCGACCGTGAGCGCCTCCGGCGACACGTCCACCACCTTGGCACGGAAGAGCTGGACGGTCTCGAGCACCTGGCTGCGCACGGTGTTGTCGGCCCGGACCTTCACGAGCAGCAGTTCGCGCTGCACGGCCGTGGACTGCTCCAGCTCCACGATCTTGATCACGTTCACCAGCTTGTTGAGCTGCTTGGTCACCTGTTCGAGCGGTAGCTCTTCAACGGCGACCACGATCGTCATGCGGGACACCTCGGGGTTCTCCGTGGGCCCGACGGCGAGGGACTCGATGTTGAAGCCGCGGCGGGAGAACAGTCCGGAGACCCGGGCGAGCACGCCGGGCTTGTTCTCGACCAGCACGCTGAGCGTGTGGACGGTCATCGGTCTTCTCCTTCCGCGGCCGTGGCGGTTTCGGCCACTTCCTGCGAAACGTCGTCGTCGTCGAACAGCGGCCGGATCCCGCGGACCGACATGATCTCGTCGTTCCCGGTGCCCGCGGCCACCATCGGCCACACCTGGGCATCCTTCCCCACCACGAAGTCGATCACGACGGGACGGTCGTTGATCTCCATCGCGCGGCGGATGGTCGCGTCGACGTCCTCTTTGGTCTCACAGCGCAGCCCGGCGCAGCCGAGCGCCTCGGCCAGCAGCGTGAAGTCCGGGATGCGGTGCTTGTGCGTGCCGAGGTCGGTGTTGGAGTACCGCTCGGAATAGAACAGGTTCTGCCACTGCCGGACCATGCCGAGGTTGCCGTTGTTGATCACGGCCACCTTGATCGGCGCGCCCTCGATGGCGCAGGTGGCGAGTTCCTGGTTGGTCATCTGGAAACAGCCGTCGCCGTCGATCGCCCACACCTGGGTGTCGGGGACGCCGAACTGCGCGCCCATCGCGGCCGGGACGGCGTAGCCCATGGTGCCGAGGCCGCCGGAGTTGATCCAGGTGCGCGGGTTCTCGTACTTGATGAACTGCGCGGCCCACATCTGGTGCTGGCCGACGCCCGCGGCGTACACCGCGTCCGGGCCGACCAGCTCGCCGATCCGCTCGATGACGTACTGCGGCGACAGCGAGCCGTCGTCGGGCCACTCGTAGCCGGCCGGGTAGTCGGCCCGCCACGACTCGACCTGCGTCCACCAGTCGGCGAGGTCGGGCCGGTGGCCCTGGTCGAACTCGGCCTGCACCGCGGTGATCAGCTCGCCGATGATCTCCTTGCAGTCGCCCACGATCGGCACGTCGGCCTTGCGGTTCTTGGAGATCTCCGCCGGGTCGATGTCGGCGTGGACGATCTTCGCCTCGGGCGCGAACGAGGAGAGCTGCCCGGTGACGCGGTCGTCGAACCGGGCGCCGAGCGCGATCAGCAGGTCGGCGCGCTGCATCGACGCGACGGCGGCGACCGCGCCGTGCATGCCGGGCATGCCGACGTGCTGACGGTGCGAGTCCGGGAACGCGCCGCGCGCCATCAGCGTGGTCGCGACCGGGATGCCGGTCAGCTCGGCCAGCTCCAGCAGCTGCTCGGCGGCCTCCGCCTTGATCACGCCGCCGCCGACGTACAGCACCGGGCGGTGGGCCTGCGCGATCAGCTTCGCGGCTTCGCGGACCTGCTTGCCGTGCGGCCGCAGCGTCGGGCGGTAACCCGGCAACCGCAGCTCCGTGGGCCAGGAGAACGAGGTCATCTCCTGGAGCACGTCCTTGGGGATGTCCACCAGCACCGGGCCGGGTCGGCCCGTCGACGCCAGGTGGAACGCCTCGGCGATGGCCCGCGGGATCTCCGCCGGGTCGGTGACGAGGAAGTTGTGCTTGGTGATCGGCATGGTGATGCCGCAGATGTCGGCTTCCTGGAACGCGTCCGTGCCGATCAGCGAACGGCTCTGCTGCCCCGTGATGGCGACGATCGGGACCGAGTCCATGTTCGCGTCGGCCAGCGGGGTGACCAGGTTGGTGGCGCCGGGGCCCGACGTCGCCATGCAGACGCCGACCTTGCCGGTCGCCTGGGCGTAGCCGGTGGCGGCGTGCCCGGCACCCTGCTCGTGCCGGACGAGGATGTGCCGGACCTTCGTGGAATCGAGCAACGGGTCGTACGCGGGGAGGATCGTTCCGCCGGGGATGCCGAAGACGATCTCGGCGCCGACCGCCTCGAGCGAGCGCACGAGCGACTGGGCGCCCGTGACCCTTACCGGGGTTCCCGCCGGCGGCGCCGGCTTCGGACGTGCTCCTGGGACACCGGGCGCGCTGGGCCCGGGCTTCGCGTCGCTGCGCGACGTGGCACTGGTCATCGGTTCTGCCTCGTGGGTTGTCGGTGTCACTCGTTCGGGTTTACCTGGGGCCGTACACCGGTCGGAAACCGGTTTCACGCAACAAAAAACCCCCGCCGACCATAAGGTCGCACGAGGGTCGCGCGTCGACGCAGCGGACTCTTCCTAAGCGTCGACGCGCTGGGGAAGTACGAGGCCGGTGTGCGTTGTCACGGCGCTGACGTTAGACCGGCCCTCGCGCGAGTGTCAACTCTGCGGGACGGCGATTCCGCATGCTGGACGGCCAGTACTGTCCCCGCGGACCCCCGCGTCAGCCCGCGCGGGCGCCGGTGCACCATTCTCCCGTGGACGGAAAAGAGCAGGACCAGAGCGTGGACGAGGGCCGGAAGGCCGTCTTCAAGATCCCCAGCACGGCCTACCTGGCGATCGGGCTCCTGACCGTCTGTGTGACACCGATCGCACTGGGCGAGATCGGCGGACTGCAGTGGCTGTACGTCTTCCCGATCGGGTTGTTCGTGTTCGTCGCGCGGTGGCGGACCGTCGCGACCAAGCAGGGCCTCGCCGTGCGGACCGTGTTCGGCCACCGGGAACTGCCGTGGTCGTCGCTCAAGGGACTGGCCATCACCGGCAAGTCGCGTGTCCGCGCGGTGCTGCGGGACGACACGCAGATCTCGCTGCCGACCGTGCGGACGCGGCACCTGCCCGTGCTCGCGCTGGTCAGCGAGGGCGTGGTCAAGGACCCGAGCGGACAGCTGGGCGACGAAGACGTCAAGGCCGGCAAGACGAACAGGACCACGCCGGAATCTGACGCCGACGCCGCAGCCGCTCCCCAGGAGACCGCCGGGTCCGAGACTAAGCCGGGTGAGTAGAATTGGTAGGACCAGTTTGCGGGACGGTCTCGTGACCCCGCCTGGACCAGCCTTCTGACCTGGGAGAATGCCGTGCCGCCCCTCCGTTCCCGGACCACCACCCACGGCCGCAACGCGGCGGGCGCGCGCTCGCTCTGGCGCGCGACCGGAATGACCGACAGCGACTTCGGCAAGCCGATCGTCGCCATCGCCAACTCCTACACGCAGTTCGTGCCGGGGCACGTGCACCTCAAGGACCTCGGCGACATCGTCGCGGAAGCGGTCAAGGAGGCGGGCGGCATCGCGCGTGAGTTCCACACGATCGCCGTCGACGACGGCATCGCGATGGGCCACTCCGGCATGCTCTACTCGCTGCCCTCGCGCGAGATCATCGCGGATTCCGTGGAGTACATGGTCAACGCGCACCAGGCCGACGCGCTCGTGTGCATCTCCAACTGCGACAAGATCACGCCGGGCATGCTGAACGCCGCCATGCGGCTGAACATCCCGACCGTGTTCGTCTCCGGCGGGCCGATGGAGGCGGGCAAGGCCGTGGTCGTCGGCGGGGTCGCGCAGGCGCCGACCGACCTGATCACCGCCATCTCCGCGTCCGCGAACAGCGAGGTGGACGAGGAAGGGCTGTCGGCCGTCGAGCGCTCGGCCTGCCCGACCTGCGGCTCCTGCTCCGGCATGTTCACCGCGAACTCCATGAACTGCCTCACCGAGGCGCTCGGTCTTTCCTTGCCGGGCAACGGCTCCACCCTGGCGACGCACGCGGCGCGGCGTGACCTGTTCGCCGGGGCCGGCCGCACCGTGATCGACTTGTGCAATCGCTGGTATGGCGAAAACGACGAGTCCGCGCTGCCCCGCTCGATCGCCACCAAGGCGGCGTTCGAAAACGCGATGGCGCTGGACATGGCGATGGGCGGCTCGACCAACACCGTCCTGCACATCCTCGCGGCCGCCCAGGAGGGCGAGGTCGACTTCACCATCAGCGAGATCGACGAGATCGGCCGCCGCGTGCCGTGCCTGTCGAAGGTGGCGCCGAACTCCGACTACCACATGGAGGACGTCCACCGCGCCGGCGGAATCCCGGCCATCCTCGGTGAGCTGCACCGCGGCGGGCTGCTGAACACCGACGTCCACTCGGTGCACTCCCCCGACATCGACTCGTGGCTGAACGAGTGGGACGTTCGCGCCGAGTCCCCGTCGGAGAAGGCGCTGGAGCTGTTCCACGCCGCGCCCGGCGGCGTGCGGACCACGAAGGCGTTCTCCACGGACAACCGCTGGTCGTCGCTGGACACCGACGCCGCGGGCGGCTGCATCCGCGACGTCGAGCACGCGTACACCAAGGACGGCGGCCTGGCCATCCTGCGCGGCAACCTCGCCGAGAACGGCGCGGTCATCAAGGCCGCGGGCATCGACGAGGATCTCTGGCACTTCCAGGGGCCGGCGCGGGTGCTGGAAAGCCAGGAAGAGGCCGTTTCGGCGATCCTCAAGAAGGAGATCCAGCCCGGCGAGGTGCTGGTGATCCGGTACGAGGGTCCCGCCGGCGGCCCCGGCATGCAGGAAATGCTGCACCCGACGGCATTCCTCAAGGGCTCGGGCCTCGGCAAGAAGTGCGCCCTGATCACCGACGGCCGCTTCTCCGGCGGCTCCTCGGGCATCTCCGTCGGCCACATCTCCCCGGAGGCGGCCGCGGGCGGCCTGATCGCGTTGGTCGAAAACGGCGACCAGATCGTCCTCGACATCCACGAGCGCCGCCTGGAGCTCCTGGTCGAACCCGGGATCCTGGCCGAGCGCCGGTCGAAGATGGAGGTCTCCGAACGGCCGTGGCAGCCGAAGGACCGCCAGCGTCCGATCACGGCGGCGCTGCGCGCGTACGCCCGGATGGCCACCTCCGCGGACACCGGCGCGGTGCGCGACCCGAACAAGTGACCTGAGGCGCGTTTGCCGCGAAAGGGCCGTTCACCACCCGTGGTGAACGGCCCTTTCGTTCGGCTTCGCCCGGCTGCGCGGGCCACCGGTCATCGGGTCAGGACGATGACCACCACGGACGCCGCCGCGGCGAGCAGCAGCGAAACGAGCCCCAGCGGCAACGGCCGTTTCCGCCACGGGGTGTTCCGCTCCAGCGAAATCCGGCCGGCGCCGGTGAAGACCAGCGCCAGCGCGACGAGGCCGAGCAGCAGCTCGAACTCGAAACCCTTGCCGTCGCCCACGAAGAAGCCGCCGTGGAACTTCGCGTAGACGACGTTGGCCGCCACGCCGAGCAGCCCGGCGGCCGCGAGCGGGGTGAACAGGCCGACGAGCACCAGCGCCCCGCCCGCCACCTCGGTGACCCCCGTGATCCACGAAAGCAGGGTGGTCTGCTTGTGGTAGCCGAACATCTCCAGCACGTGCGCGAAGCCGCCGACCCCCGGCCCGCCGAACGCGCCGAACAGGTGCTGCAGCCCGTGCGCGCCCATGATCACGCCCAGCCCGAGCCGAAGGACCAGCAGCCCCAGGCCGAGGCCGGACTGGCGCGGCTCGTCGGTGTCGTCCCCGCTGGAATCCTCCACGCCGGACAGCAGACTGGTCTGGTAGTCATCCCCTTGACTGGTCACGCGCGAAGATTAGGCGATGACGCGCCCCGCCGCGAGCGAGCACGCCGAGGTCAGGGCCCCTTTCGCCGGAATCGGCCAACACCCGCGCCCGGAACCGGCCCAGCGCCTCCGGCCGGCAGGCGCCGACGCCGGCGCCCGGGACCGGCCTTGCGCCTTCGGCCGGAACGCAACGACGCCAGTTGTGGGGAACCGGCCCCGCGCCGCTGGCCAGAGCAGGCCGCCACCGGTGTGTGGAACCAGCCCTGAGCCGCTGGCCAGAACACGCCCACGCCGGCGCGCGAAACCAACCCCGCACCACTAGCCAAAACCCGCCCACACCGGCGCGCGAAACCAACCCCGCACCACTAGCCAAAACCCGCCCACGCGACTGCATGGAACCGCGCCTGCCCGGACCGGCGCGCCTCTTGCCCTGACCCCATCGCGAGGCCAAGCGGCGAAGTCAGTACTCGCCGTGCACCAGGTTGTCCGGCAACTCGCCCCCGGCGTACCGCGCGATCTCGGCCGCGGCGACGGCGTACGAGCGGCTGCGGCCGCCGCTCACCGTCCCGCCGATGTGCGGTGTCAGCAGCAGGCCCGGCGCCGTCCACAGGGGATGCCCCGGCGGCAGGGGTTCGGGATCGGTGACGTCGAGGGCGGCGCGCAGCCGTCCCGCGGTCAGCTCGGCGACCAGCGCGTCGGTGACCACGACGGGGCCGCGCGCGGCGTTGACCAGCACCGCACCGTCCCGCATCGCGGCGAGGAAATCGGCGTCGACCATGCCGCGCGTACGCGATGTGAGGGGGACCATCAGCACCACGACATCGTGTGACGGCAACAGTTCCGGCAGTTCCTGGACGCCGTGCACCCCGTCGCGCGCGGACATGCCCACCATCGTGCAGCGCGCGTCGAACGGTTCGAGCCGCCGGCGCAGCTGCCGGCCGAGATCACCGGCCCCGACGACGAGCACGTGCTTGCCCTGCAACGTGTCGGCCGAGAGCCGCGTCCAGCGCGTTTGCCGGTGCGCGTCCGCGAACACGTCCAGCTTCCGGTACATCGACAGCAACACGGCGACGACCCACTCGGCCATGCTGCCGCCGTGCGCGCCGCGGCAGGTCGAGAGGAGAACGCCCTCGGGGACCTTGCCGATCCAGTCGTCGGCGCCCGCCGTCAGCAGCTGGATCAGCCTGAGGTTCGGCAGCTCGCGCCACAACTCCTCGCCCGCGGGGTGACGGCCGGGGATGAGCACCTCCGCCTTCGCGGCTTCCGTCGGCACCGGGTCGCCCCATTGGTAGCGCACGGCCTGCACGAGCGGGACCTCCGAGAGCGCGGCGACGCCCTCGTCATCGGGGACCAGCACGGTTACGGTCATGATCACCACGGTAACCACTTACCCGTGGCTCACGCGGCGCCACCTAGGCTGGGTCACCGTGCGTACCCGGTACCGGTGGTCCTCGCCGCTGGCCCTGCTGGCCTGCGGCGGTCTCCTGCTTTCCGGCTGCGCCCGGTTCGACAACACCGCCGCGGGCCAGACGTTCAGCCCCGCGCCCGTCCCCAGCCCCGAGTCGCCGCCGCAGGTGCAGGGCCCCGGCGGCGATTCCGGTGCCGGGCCCGGCAATCCGGGCGGGTCTCAACAGTCGCCGGCGCCGATCCCGCCGCCGCAGGGCTGCAAGGACTTCGACAAGGCCGTGATCGCCACCTGCCTGGACACCGTCGCGGCCGTGGCCGGCCTGCCCGGCGACGGCACCACGCCCAGCGCCCTCGCCGGCGAGCGGAAATCCGGCCGTGTCCTGCTCGCCACCGCGGGCCACGACGCGACGACGTTCGAGCAGCTCGACGTCCAGGCCACCGGCGACGGCGGTCTGACCGGGCTGGCGCTTTCGCCCAGCTACGTCGAGGACCAGCTCGTATTCGCGTACGTCACAACGGCCACGGACAACCGCGTCGTGCGCTTCGCGAAGGGCCAGCCGGCGAAGGCCGTGCTCACCGGCATCCCGAAGGGCGCGACGGGCAACCGCGGCGCGTTGGCGAGCGACGGCCATGGCGCGCTTCTCGTCGCGACCGGCGACGCCGGCAACCCGTCCGCGGCCGCCGACGCGAAGTCGCTCGCGGGCAAGATCCTGCGGATCGACACCTCCGGCAATCCCGGCGCCGACAACCCGGCGCCGGGCTCCGCGGTGTTCGCCTCCGGGCTCCACTCCCCCGGCGGCATCTGCGGCTCCGCCGATGGCAAACGCCTGTGGGTCACCGACCAGCCGGGCAGCGCGGACGCCGTCTACCGCGTCCAGGCGGGCCAGCAGCTGACGGTGCCCGCGTGGACGTGGCCCGACAAGCCAGGCGTCGCGGGCTGCGCGGACTTCATCGACGCGAACGGCATCCTGGCCGTCGCCTCGGCGGGCGGCCTGCAGAACCTGCCGGTCAACGCGGACGGCGCCGTCACTGGCAAGCCCAGCATCAGCCTCGACGGCAAGGGCAAGCCCCCCACGACGTACGGCCGCCTCGCCGGCATGGGCATGATCAATCCGCAGGTGGCCGTCGCGGGCACCACCAACAAGGACGGCGGCAAACCCGTCTCCAGCGACGACCGCGTCGTGCTCATCACCATCAGCCAGACCAACGGCGGGCAGGGCAAGGACTGAGCCGCCCGGCTGGCCGGTCGTCGCCCGTCACCGGCGATTGCCTGGTCAGGACCCAGATCGCCGGGGTCGCCGATCAGCGGCAACAACGATCGGCGACCGAGAACCGCGGAGCCGTCGCCGCTCAGGAACGACGAGTTCGCGGGGCGCGGGCTTCGGCGCGGGCCGCGCGAATGTCCAGGAAAGCCGTTACCACCGAGACCACCGCGAAGAGCATCCCCAGGTACCGCCCGATCCCGGCGTTGATCTCGATACCGGCCGTCTGCAGGAACGCGCGCTGGTCGCTGTCGAAGATCCAGGTGAGCGTGGTCCAGCCGATGATCATCAGCAGCAGTGCCCCGAGACCGGCGACGAGCCACAGGTGCGGCAGCCCGCTGGTCCGGACCTTCGTCATTTGCCCGAACAGCACCACCGCCAAGCCCGCGAGCAGCAGCACGAACGGCGGGAACCACGAGAAGAAATCCGAGTTCCACGCCGATCGCACGACGTCGCCGTGCGGAAGCGACGCGAAGGCGTCACGCACGTCCGGCGCGGCCGCGTCCGCGGTCAGCGTCGTCCACGGCAGGAAGAGCGATGCCAACGCGAGCAGCCCGGCCGCCAGACCGAGCCACTCGCGCCAGCTGACACCTTTGACGGAAAACGACACTCAGGAACCGACGCGCTCGATGATCAGCTCGCGGACGCGCTTGGCGTCGGCCTGGCCCTTGGTCGCCTTCATGACCGCGCCGACGATCGCGCCCGCGGCGGCGACCTTGCCCCCGCGGATCTTCTCCGCGACGTCCGGCTGCGCGGCCAACGCCTCGTCCACCGCGACAAGCAGCGCGGAATCGTCGGAGACGACCTTCAGCCCGCGCTTCTCCACGACCTCACGCGGCGAGCCCTCGCCCGCGAGGACGCCCTGGACGACCTCCTTGGCGAGCTTGTTGGTCAGCTCGCCCGACGACACCAGCCCGATGACCTCGGCCACCTGCGCCGGCGTGATCGGCAGGTCGGCCAGCTCCACCTCACGCGAGTTGGCCTCCTGGGCGAGCGTGTTCACCCACCAGCCGCGGGCCTCGTCCGGCGACGCGCCGGCTTCGACCGTGGCCGCGACGAGGTCGACGGCGCCCACGTTCAGCAGGTCGCGCAGCGCCTCGTCGGACAGGCTCCACTCGGTCTGGATGCGCTTGCGCCGCTCGGACGGCATCTCCGGCAGAGTCGCGCGCAACTGCTCGACCCATTCGCGCGACGGGGCGATCGGCACCAGGTCGGGCTCCGGGAAGTACCGGTAGTCCTCCGCGGTCTCCTTGACCCGCCCGCCGGACGTGGTGCCGTCGGCCTCCTGGAAGTGCCGCGTCTCCTGCCGGATCGAGCCGCCGCCGGCGAGAATGGCGGCCTGGCGCGTCATCTCGTACCGCACGGCGCGCTCGACGCTGCGCAGCGAGTTGACGTTTTTCGTCTCGGTCCGCGTGCCGAACTCGGTGGCGTCCTTGGCCATCAGCGACACGTTCGCGTCGCAGCGCAGCGAGCCCTGGTCCATCCGGACGTCGGACACGTCGAGCGCGCGCAGCAGGTCCCGCAGCGCGCTGACGTACGCCCGCGCCACCTCGGGCGCCCGCGCGCCGGTGCCCTCGATCGGCTTGGTGACGATTTCGATCAGGGGAACGCCCGCGCGGTTGTAGTCCAGCAGCGAATAGTCCGCGCCGTGGATCCGGCCGGTCGCGCCGCCCACGTGCAGCGACTTGCCGGTGTCCTCCTCCATGTGCGCGCGCTCGATCTCCACGCGCACGACCTCGCCGTCGTCCAGCGTGACGTCGAGGTAGCCGTTGAAGGCGATCGGCTCGTCGTACTGGGAGGTCTGGAAGTTCTTCGGCTGGTCCGGGTAGAAGTAGTTCTTCCGCGCGAACCGGCACCACTCGGCGATCTCGCAGTTGAGCGCGAGGCCGATGCGGATCGCGCCCTCCACGCCCTTGCCGTTGACGACCGGCAGCGAGCCGGGCAGGCCGAGGCAGGTCGGGCAGGTCTTCGTGTTCGGCTCGCCGCCGAACTCGTTGACACAGCCGCAGAACATCTTCGTTTTCGTGCTGAGCTCCACGTGGACCTCGAGCCCGAGCACCGGGTCGAACCGCTCGACGACGTCGGCGTAGTCCATCAACTCGGCCACGGCAGTCACTTCGTTCCTCCCAGCTCCGGGACCTGGTGCACGAGCGACCCGCCGGCGGCGGCGTCGCGTGCGACCTCGTAGGCGGCGCCGACGCGGTAAAGCCGGTCGTCGGCGAGCGCCGGGGCCATGATCTGCAGGCCGACCGGCAGGCCGTCCTCGTCGGACAGTCCACTCGGGACGCTCATGGCGGCGTTGCCCGCGAGGTTCGACGGGATGGTGCACAGGTCGGCGAGGTACATCGCCATCGGGTCGTCCACGCGCTCGCCGATCTTGAACGCCGTGGTCGGCGTGGTCGGCGAGACGAGCACGTCCACCTTCTCGAAGGCGGCGGAGAAGTCCTGCGTGATGAGCGTGCGGACCTTCTGCGCGGAGCCGTAGTAGGCGTCGTAGTAACCAGACGACAGCGCGTACGTGCCCAGCATGATCCGACGCTTGACCTCGGCGCCGAAGCCCTTCTCGCGCGTCAGCGACATGACCTCTTCGGCGCTGTGCGAACCGTCGTCGGCAACGCGCAGGCCGTAACGCATGGCGTCGAACCGAGCCAGGTTCGACGACGCCTCACTCGGCGCGATCAGGTAGTACGCGGGCAGCGCGTACGTGAAATGCGGGCACGAGACCTCGACGACCTCGGCGCCCAGCGCGCGCAGCTGCTCGACCGCGGCCTGGAACGAACGCAGGACGCCGCTCTGGTAACCGTCGCCGCCGAACTCCTTGACGACGCCGACGCGGACGCCCTTGAGGTCGCCGTTGGCCCCCTCGCGCGCAGCCGCGACGACGGGCGGCACCGGGGCCTTGATGGAGGTCGAGTCCATCGGGTCGTAGCCGGCGATGACCTCGTGCAGCAGCGCGGCGTCCAGCACCGTGCGCGCGCACGGTCCGGCCTGGTCGAGCGACGACGAAAAGGCGACGAGGCCGTAACGCGAGACGCCGCCGTACGTCGGCTTCACGCCGACAGTGCCGGTGACAGCGCCGGGCTGGCGGATCGAGCCGCCGGTGTCGGTGCCGATGGCCAGCGCGGCCTCGAACGCGGCGATCGACGCGGACGAGCCGCCGCCGGAGCCGCCCGGGATGCGCGCGTGGTCCCACGGGTTGTGCGTCGGGCCGAAGGCCGAGTTCTCCGTGGACGAGCCCATCGCGAACTCGTCCATGTTGGTCTTGCCGAGGATGACGACGCCGGCTTCGCGCAGCCTGCGCGTGACCGTCGCGTCGTACGGCGGGAGCCAGCCTTCGAGCGTGCGCGAGCCGACGGTGGTGGGGATGCCCTTCGTGGTGAGGACGTCCTTGAGTGCCAACGGCACGCCGGCCAGCGGCGACGCGGGCTGCTCGCCGGCGGCCAGCTGCTCGTCGACGTTCTTGGCCGCGCCCAGCGCACCCTCGGTGTCGACGTGCAGGAACGCGTGGACGTGCTCGTCCACCTCGGCGATCCGGTCCAGGTGCGCCTGCGTGACCTCGACGGCGGACACCTCGCGCGCGTGGATCTTCGCCGCCAGCTCGGCGGCGGTCAGCTTGACGAGTTCACTCACTGCTCTTCTCCCAGAATCCGCGGCACCCGGAACCGGCCCTCCTCGGCGGCCGGCGCGCAGGCCAGCGCCTGCTGCTGCGTGAGGCAGGGCTGGACCACGTCGTCACGGAAGACGTTGGTCAGCGGCACGGCGTGCGAAGTCGGCGGGACGTCCTGCGCGGCGACCTCGCTCACCTTCGCCACCGAGTCCAGGATCTGGTCGAGCTGGCCCGCGAAGACGTCCAGCTCGTCGTCGGTCACGGCCAGCCTGGCCAGCTTGGCGAGGTGCGCGACCTCGTCTCGGGAAATGTTGGGCACGCGGGTGACTCCCGGGTTGTGCTGTGCGGGTGCGGTCGGAAGCTGCAAGTCTATGGTGACGGCGTCGGCGAGCTCGACCGGGTTATCGCCGGGCGGACCGGGGCGAAGGCGCCCCGCTGGTGTCCCGCTCGCCAGACAGCAGTCCACGTCCATTGCCCGGTCTGTCACAATCGGCGGCCGGCACGCGCGTTCCACGGCAAGGCTGGAACGCCTGAGGCGAGAGGGGCGTGTGGTGTCGTTCCTGCTCCGGGTCCAGCTTCCGGACTCACCCGGCACCCTCGGCGCCGTTGCGACCGCACTCGGCACGGTCGGCGCCGACATCCTCAGCGTCGACGTCGTGGAGCGCGGCGGCGGGGTCGCCATCGACGACCTCGTGGTGGAGCTGCCGTCCGGCCGCCTGCCGGACGCCCTCATCACGGCGGCCGAGAGCATCGAAGGCGTCGAGGTGGACGCGGTGCGCCCGTACGCGGGGGTCCTCGACACGCATCGCGAGCTCGAGCTGGTCGAGGAGATCGCCGCGCAGCCCAAGTCCGGTCTCGACCTGCTGGCCGAGGGCGTGCCGAAGATCATCCGCGCGGGCTGGGCCGTGGTCGTCGAGCACTCTTCGTCGGGCACGCGGCGGCTCGCCTCCTCGAGCGCCGCGCCGGAAAACCCGTTCACCGACCTGCCGTGGCTGCCGCTGGAGCGCGCCACCGTGCTGGACGGCGAGGAGGACTGGATCCCGGAGACGTGGAAGGAGCTCGGCACCGAGCTGGCGGCCACGCCGCTCGGCAAGCCGGGCAAGGCCCTGCTCGTCGCCCGTCCGGGCGGCCCGAACTTCCGCGCCGCGGAGGTCGCCCGCCTGGCCCACTTCGCCGGCATCGTCGCCGTCGTCCTGGACGGCTGACGGCAACACCCTCCGGCTCGGCAACCATCCGGGTCGGCCGCCGGCCGGTGAGGACCAGCCGGTCGTCGGCCATCGGCCCGTCGCCATCGGCCCGTCGCCGCTGGACGGCGAGCGCCGGCCAGTCGTCGCCGCTGGACGGCGAAACGAACACCCCGCGCAGGAAACGGCACCGTTGCCGATGAGCGGCGAACAACCGGCTCGGTGGCGCAAACGCGCTAGAGGTCGTATCCGTACGCGATCAGGGTGGTGTTCGGGAACGGCTGCCAGTCCCGTTCCGGGAGCCGGTGGAAGCCGATGCGCTCGTACAGACGGTGCGCGATCCGCATGCGGTCGAGACTGCACAGCACGACCCGGCCGGCACCCAGCTCACGCGCGCGCCCCAGCACGGCGCGCGTCAGGGCCTCGCCGATCCCACGGCCCTGCGCCGCGCTCGCGACCGCCAGCATGCGGAACTCCAGCTCGCCTGGCCGCGAGATCTCCGCGTACTTCGTGCCTGGGCGCACCACCGCGACGGAGCCGAGCAGCCGCCCGGAAACGTCCACGGCAGCCAGCAATTCGGTGTGCTCCGCGCGACGGGAGACGTCGCGCAGTTCATCCTCGTAGCTGACGTCCTCCAACAGGCCGCCGAGCTGGTAGGCCTCGACGGTCAGCTCCCCCAGCGCGGCGAACTCGTCACCGCGCGGCGGACGGATCTCGTAATCAGCCATCGTTCTGCCTGTCCCCTCAGACTGTGTCTCCAGCGGCCGCCCCAGCCGAGTCGGCGTCCGGCTCCGAGGCCGAGTCAGCGCCGGAACCGGAGCCCGGCTCAGCACCGGAATCAGCCTCGGCGTCCTCGTCGTCACCAGTCGGCAACGCCATCTCGGCC
Source organism: Amycolatopsis saalfeldensis (assembly GCF_900110575.1). Classification (GTDB taxonomy): domain Bacteria; phylum Actinomycetota; class Actinomycetes; order Mycobacteriales; family Pseudonocardiaceae; genus Amycolatopsis; species Amycolatopsis saalfeldensis. The sequence goes on along the minus strand of NZ_FOEF01000035.1, from coordinate 15,636 downwards.
GCCGCTTCCGGCCCGCGTTCCAGCAGTACCCGGAACCCGCCCTCGTCGAGCGCCGGCACCTTCAGCTGCACGGCCTTCTCGTACTTCGACCCCGGCGATTCGCCCGCCACGACGAACGCCGTCTTCTTCGACACCGAGCCCGCCGCCTTGCCGCCGCGGGCCATGATGGCCTCCTTGGCCTCGTCGCGGGAGAACCCGTCGAGCGAGCCGGTCACCACGATGGAGAGCCCTTCGAGGTGGCGCGGGATCGAGTCGTCTCGCGCCTCCTCCATCCGCACGCCGGCGTTTCGCCATTTCTCGACGATCTCCCGGTGCCAGCCCACCTCGAACCACTCCTGCACGGCGTGGGCGATGGTCGGGCCGACGCCGTCGACGTCCGCGAGCTCCTCCTCCGACGCGTCCTCGACGCGCTGGATCGAGCCGAACTCGCGCGCCAGCGCCTGCGCCGCCGTCGGCCCGACGTGGCGAATCGACAGCGCGACGATCACTTTCCACAGCGGACGGTCCTTCGCCGCGTCGAGATTCGACAGCAGCTTGTGCGCGTTCGCCGACAGCTCACCCGCCTTGGTGCGGAACAGCTCCACCTCTGCGAGTGATTCCTCGCTCAGGTCGAAGACGTCGCCCTCGTCGGCGACCACGCGCGCGTCCAACAGCGCGACGGCCGCCTCGTAGCCGAGCACCTCGATGTCGAACGCCCCGCGTCCGGCCAGGTGGAACAGCCGTTCCCTCAGCTGCGCGGGGCAGAAACGGGTGTTCGGGCAGCGGATGTCCTTGTCACCCTCCTTCTGGTACGCCAGCTCGGTGCCGCATTCCGGGCAGTCCGTGGGCATGACGAACTCGCGTTCGTCGCCCGTGCGCGCGTCGACGACCGGGCCGAGCACCTCGGGAATCACGTCGCCCGCCTTGCGGATCACGATGCGGTCGCCGATGAGGACGCCCTTGCGCTTGACTTCCTCCTGGTTGTGCAGCGTGGCCCGGGCGACCGTGGAGCCCGCGACCTTCACCGGCTCCGTGACGGCGAACGGCGTCACGCGCCCGGTGCGGCCGACGCCCACCTGGATGTCCAGCAGCGTGGTGATGGCCTCTTCCGGCGGGTACTTGTACGCGATCGCCCACCGCGGCGCGCGCGACGTGGTGCCCAGCCGGCGCTGCAACGAGACCTGGTCGACCTTGATCACCACGCCGTCGATCTCGTGCTCCGCGTCGTGCCGGTGTTCGCCCCAGTACGCGATGTGGTCGGTGAGCTCCTTGGCCGTGTGCAGCACGCGTGTGTGCGGCGAAACCGGCAGCCCCCACGCCGCCAGCGCGTCGTACGCATGCGATTGCGTGACCGGCTCGAAGCCCTCGCGCTTGCCGAGGCCGTGGCAGATCAACCGCAGCCGTCGGGACCTCGTGACCTTGGGATCCTTTTGCCGCAACGAGCCCGCGGCCGTGTTGCGCGGGTTCGCGTACGGCGGCTTGCCCGCCTCGACCATCTTGGCGTTGAGCTCCAGGAAATCCTCGACGCGGAAGTAGACCTCTCCGCGCACCTCGACCAACGCCGGGACCGGGAACTCATCGGAGCCGGCCAGCGTGTCCGGGACCTGCTCGAGGGTGCGGATGTTCAGCGTGACGTCCTCGCCCGTACGGCCGTCGCCGCGGGTGAGACCGCGGGTGAGCTTGCCGTTTTCGTACAGCAGGTTGATCGCCAGGCCGTCGATCTTCAGCTCCGCCAGGTACTCGGTGGCGCCGATCTCCTTCTCCACGCGCTCGACCCAGGCGAGGAACTCGTCGGTGTCGAAGACGTTGTCCAGGCTCAGCATGCGCTCGAGGTGATCGTGCGCGGTGAACTCGGTGGAGAACGTGCCGCCGACGTTCTGCGTCGGCGAATCCGGCGTGACCAGCGCCGGGTGCTCGTCCTCGATGCCCTGCAGCTCGCCCAGGAGCGCGTCGAACTGGCCGTCGGAGATCAGCGGCGCGTCCCGCACGTAGTACTGGAACTGGTGCCCGCGGATCTCCTCGGCGAGGGCGGCGTGGCGCTCACGCACGTCGGCGGGGACGTCGGTGACGTCCTCGGCCGCCTCGGCGGGGGCGGCCAGCTGGTTTTGGGGAAGGTCGCTGCTCACGGGTGGTAACCCTAGTCGGAGGCACCGACACTTTCGCCCGGTCGCTCGTCCAGGGCGTAGACCAGCTCGCGCAGCTCCAAGAGGCTGATCGCGCCCTCGGGCTCGGCCGACGCGGTCTCGACGCGGCGGAGGCGTTCGGCGGCCAGCCGCTCACCCAGCGTGGCATCGAGCGGGAGGAAGGTCATCGTGGTGCGGCCCGCCTCGTCCAGCTCGGCCAGCAGCGGGTGGTAGACGGCGACATCGACGACCTCGGCGTCCACCTGCGCCACCACGCGCACGTCGGCCAGGCTGATCCGGTGCTCGCCGAGGTTCACCGTCACCTCGCTCGGGTCCGGCACCGGCGGGACGGAATCGTGGTACTCCCAGATGGCGTCGTCCGGCGGGGCGGCGGCCTTCCACGCGTCGGTGTACGGGCGTAGCTCCGGGTCCTCCTGGCCGCTGATGACGAGCGCGTAGATCGCACGGCGGCCACGCTCCAGCGCGAAGTGCAATCGCGGGTGGAGCGCCTCGACCAGGACGCACAGGTCGTGCTCGAAGCGCTGCGGTTCACGATCGCCCAACGCCGCGCTGAGCAGCGGGAGCATCTCGAACCAAGCCTGCCAGAACTTCACCGCCGCGGCTTCGGCGTCGGCGGGCACGGGCCGGTCGGGCCACGGCGTGCGCGGGTCGGGCAGGTCGGAGCCGCTGCTGTGACGGCGGCGGAACAGGCGCATGATCGGCAAATCCCCGTTTCAGTCGGTCCCCGACACGCTACAAGTTCGGCGTGTCTGTCGTCTGCGGGTTGGCAGACTCGGCGCCATGGACGCATTCGGCACCACCGGCTGGCAATGGCTGAACCCGCCCGCGGACTACGCCGCTTCCGACGGCCTGGTCGTCCGCACGGCGCCGGATACGGACTTCTGGCGCACCACTCACTACGGCTTCGTCCGCGACACGGGCCACGCGCTCGGCCGCACGGTTTCCGGCGACTTCACGGCCACGGCGACGTTCTCCGGCGAGTACACCCACCTCTACGACCAGGCGGGCCTGCTGCTGCGCATCGACGAGGCGACGTGGCTCAAGACGGGCATCGAGTACGTCGACGGCGAGCAGCTCCTGAGCGTCGTGGTGACGCGGGAGGTGTCGGATTGGTCGGTCGTCTCACTGCCGACGTCACCCGCATCGGTGACAATCGCCGTCGAGCGGACCGGTGACACGATGACCGTGAAGTACGGCCTCGATGGCGCCTCGGCGACGCGAATGGCCCGGCTGGCGTACTTTCCGCCGAACGCGCCCGTGTTCGCCGGCGTGATGGCGGCGTCGCCGCAGGGGCCGGGCTTCAGCGCGCGCTTCGACTCCTGCGTGATCACTCCCGGCTGACGCTCACCAGGTCTCGGGCGGCTCCAAGAACGCGTTACCGACGTCGCGGACCAGGGCGAGCGCCGTGCGCATCCAGTCCGGCGTCGCGCCGGCCATCCCGCACGCGGGCGTCGGGACGGCGCGCTCAGCCAGGATGTCTCGGTTGAAGCCAAGGCGGTCGACAAGCTTGAACACCGGCGCGGCGACGTCGCGCAAGGCCAGAGGGGCACTGGGGTCCGTCGCCGGCACGAGGCCGAGGAACAGCGCGGTACCGCTGTCCCACGCCTCGCCGATCTCATCCAAGAAGGCGGCCGAAGACCCGCTGAGCAGCGAGAAGTCGAATGCGATGGCCCCCGCGCCGGCCGCTCGGAACAGGGAGAGCGGCGGCCTGGGTGCGCAGCAGTGCACGATGACGGGCTGGTCGGTGACGCGGTGGATGCCGTCGATCACCGTCGACAGCAGATCCCGCACCTCCGGCTCGGGCACGGCCGGGACGTTGCCGTAGCCCGACGGTGTCGACAAGCCGCCGGCGAGCACGGCGGGCAACGACGGCTCGTCGAGTTGCACGACGACGGGAGCCCCGGTCCGCGCCGTCAGCTCGCGGACATGCTGGGCCAGACCATCTAGCAGCGACGACGTGAAGTCCCGCAGCGCTCCGCGGTCGGTGAGGACGCGGTGCCCGCGGGGCAGTTCGATGCCGGCCCCGAGGCTCCACGGACCGGCGATCTGCGTCTTGATCACCGGCGGCGTGATGCCGGCCTTCTCCTTGGCTTCCTGGATCGCGTCGAGGTCCCACTGCAGCAGGTCGCGCCCGCGTCGGTGCTCGTGCCCAGGACGCGCGGCGACGCGATAGCCACTGGGCACCACCTCGACGGCGAGGTCGACGAGCAGGGCGGCGGTGCGGCCGAGGATGTCCGCGCCCACCCCGCGCGCCGGAAGCTCGGGCACGTGCGGGAAATCGGGCAGCTCGCCGAACACGACCGCGGCCGCTTCGACCGGATCAGTCCCGGGCATCGAGCCGATCGCGGTGGCGGCGCCCGCAGGCCAAGCTCGTTCAGTCACGACGGCGATTCTCGCCGAGCCGGCTGTGGCTGGCCCCACCGGGCCGCTCGGGAGCGCGGGCCGGAGCCGGACATTCGCCGCATATCCCTTTGCCAGCACCGATTTCGCGGGGACAGCGATACCCTGGACTGTCATGACGAGTTCCGCGCCGCCACCGCCGGGCAGGTACCCCGACGAGGTGAATCCCGATCAACCCCATCGGTGGGACGACGAGACACGGATCCCCGAACGACGCTCGCCCGGCCGTTCCTACGGCGGCACCCTCTTCACCGAGCCGGTGCTGGTGGTCAGCCGCCGGCCCGAGATCTTCGAGACGGCCGAGGAGTACGGCGTCTTCGACCAGAACGGCGCCCGCGTCGGTGGCGTCGCCGACGTCAGCCCGGGCTTCCTGCGTAAGGCTGTGCGCTGGCTGCCGAAGTACGACCAGTACGTCACTCGCAAGTTCGAGGTCCGCGACGCCAACCACAGCACTGTCCTGAAAGTGGCGAGGCCGGCGAAGGACCCGCGCCCCCGCTTCCTGGTGACCCGCGCCGATGAGACACCGATCGGCGAGATCCTCCGCGAGCCCGCCGCCGGGAATTCCCGCTTCACGTTCGTAGTCGGCGGCAGCACCATCGGCACGGTCATCGCCGCGGACTGGCGCACCGGTGACATCGCGATCAAGAACCAGGCGAACGCCGAGGTCGCCCGCGTCCGGCAACCACCTCCCGAGCCGGCCAACAGCCTTCCCTCGCACGCCTACATCGTCGAAATCCCGCGCCAGCTGCCGGAACCGCTGGCCAGCATGGTGATCGCGACCACCCTCACCATCGACACCGCGCTCGTCCGGGCCATGGCCTGATCGAGTGACCGGTCTCTCATCCCGCCCAGGTGGACACCGGGACGATAACGGCCCAATGTGAGGAAAAGGCCGGGACGGTGGTGTCCCGTCCGGACGGAGGTCGCCGTGGAGCCGTTGCCCGAAGACAGCAGCCGAAACTGGGCAGAGCCCGGCGTCTACGAGGTGGCCCCCGGCGTCTACCGCATCCCGCTGCCGTTGCCGAACGACGCCCTCCGCGCGGTCAACGTCTACGCTGTCACCGACGGCACGAACCTCGTCCTCATCGATTCCGGCTGGGCCCTGCCCGAAGCCCGCGAACTGCTCACCGACGCGCTCAAGGGCATCGGCGCCGAACTCGGCGACGTGCGCGAATTCCTGATCACCCACGTCCACCGCGACCACTACACGCAGGCAGTGGTCCTCCGGCGAGAGTTCGGCAACAAGATCTCCTTGGGCCAGCTGGAGGAACCGTCTCTGAAGGCTTCGGCCAGCCCGGATCAGTTCCCGATGCAGGCCCAGATCGAGCTGCTTCGCCACAGCGGAGCCGACGCCGTCGTGACCGCTCTCGGGCAATTGTTCGGCGACTCGCCGCGCCACACCGAGGCCCATCTGTGGGAGGACCCCGACGAGTGGCTCGCGCCTGGCCGTCGCACCGTGCTGCCGAACCGTGAGCTGGACGTGGTCCACACCCCTGGTCACACCAGCGGCCATGTGGTCTTCGTCGACGGCGCCGCCGGCTTGCTCTTCTCCGGCGACCACGTGCTCCCCCACATCACCCCGTCGATCGGCTTCCAGCCCGTGCCGGCCGAGTCGCCGTTGAGTGACTACCTCGACTCGCTGAAACTAGTCCGCGCACTCCCGGACCGACGCATGTTGCCCGCCCACGGCCCCGTCGCCGACAGTGTGCACACCCGGATCGACGAACTTCTCGAGCACCACCGGAAACGTCTCGAGACGATGGCCGCCCAGGTGGAAGCCGGAGCCACCACGGCGTACGACACCGCGAACCGGCTGGGCTGGACGCGGCGAGGCCGGAAACTGTCCGAAATGGATGCCTTCAACCAGATGCTGGCAGTCCTGGAGACCGGCGCTCACCTCGACCTCCTCGTCGCGCAGAACAAGCTCGTCGCCCAGCAGGTCGACGGGGTTCGCCACTACAAGACCACATGACCTCGCAGATCCCGACCGAATCCTTCTGCGCCCGTCATGAACGCAATCGCCATTGAGTGACGAACGAGGCAACGCCGCGGCGCTCCACACCGACTGGCCGAGCATTTCCGTCCTGGCCAGGCAAGGCGCGGAGCACGGTCGCCTTCGAACGAATGCGCGCGATTCGCCACGCAGTCACCACCACCCTGTTCATCTGGACGATCGACCAGGCACGTCGGGGCTCCAGCCTGGCGGGCTGCCGCACGCACCGGTTTCGGCGTCACCTGCCGACCGTTCACCCGATCGCTGGAATACTGAACTCCATGTCCGACATCGAAATCAGGAAAGCCCGGCGCGGCGACATCGAGGCAATCGTCCGGATGCTCGTCGACGACCAGCTTGGCGCCACCAGGGATTCGATTGACGACCTGGATCCGTACTTACGGGCTTTCCGGGCCATCGACGCGGATCCCAACCAGTTCCTGGTTGTCGCAGTCTCGGACGGCGAACCAGTGGCGACTCTGCAGCTGACGATCATCCCTGGACTCGCCCGAAGTGGCGCGCTGCGCGGCCAGATCGAAGCCGTACGCGTCCGCCGCGATCATCGAAGCGCCGGCCTCGGCGGTGACCTGATGCGATGGGCCATCGACGAGGCACAACGCCGTGGCTGCGCGCTCGTCCAGCTCACGTCGGACACGTCGCGCACCGGAGCGCACAAGTTCTACGAACGCCTCGGCTTCGTTGCGAGCCACACCGGTTTCAAGCTGAACCTCCAGCCCCCCTTTCAATCTACTTAGGACAGTAGCTTCACTCTTCGAATCCACCGTGCCAGAACCGCGGGGAGACAACAAGGGAATGTCGCGAGGGGACCTTTCGCACCATTCTTTTCGTGCCAACGCGCCGAATCGTGCGTATGGTCGCCGACATGAACCATCCAGAACTGCCGAACACCGGCACCGAAAAGACCGTCGAGACAACCGACCTGGCCTTCCTGTTACGCGCGATGCAGACGAACCTCGACATGTTCGAGCAGCTACACCCGGAACAGCTCATGCAGGTCACACGAAGCGCGAGCTCGGAAATAGCGCGACTGCAGGCACTACAGCTCCATTGCCTGGCCGGCCTGCGAAGACAAAGAGCGGATCGACGCGAACTCGCCTCCGAAACAGCGCTGGCCTTGAGCATCACCGACAACCGGGCCGGCGCGATGATCTCCGCGGCGGAAGCATTGACCAGCCGTCTCCCACGGACGTTTCGGTTGATGGACAACGGATCCCTGGATCTCTACCGTGCCATGAAGGTCACCGATGGCACGATGTGGCTGTCGGACCACAACGCACGGCTCGTCGACATCGTGCTCGAGGGGAGACTCTCGGGCAGGAACCCCACTCAGATTCGCAAGGCCACCGCTTACGCCGCCATGAAGGCCGATCCGGAAGGCGCGGCGAACCGAGCATCGAGGAAGCGGGGCGAACGCAGAGTCACACTGCACCAACAGGATGATGGCGTCGCGCACCTGTCCGTCGACAACGCACCAGCTGAGAAGGCCAATGCCGCCTACCTGCGTATCGACAAAATCGCTCGCTCGCTCCGGACCGGCAGCGAGAACCGCACCCTCGACCAGCTCCGTACGGATGTTGCACTCGACTTGTTGCTCACCGGCAAGGGCGGCGCCAGCGAACGGACGGAGGTCTATCTCTACGTCGATCTGCAAACCTACCTCGGCCTGAACGACAGTCCTGCCGAGCTGGCGGGCCACGGGCACGTCCCGGGCGAGATCGCCCGCAACATAGCGACCGGGCCGGACACCACGTTGCGACGGCTCATCACCGACCCGCTGAACGGACAGGTCATCGAGGTCGGCAAGTTCCGCTACCGGCCGAGCGTCGACGTCGGCGAGTTCGCACGGATCCGAGACCGCGAGTGCCGTCACCCCGGCTGTCCACGACCGGTGCACGGATGCGCGACCGAAAACACCGCGACCGAATCGGCCAAGCCTGGGTCCGACGCCGACAGCACGTTGAGCTACTGCCCTCGGCACCGGCGTCTCAAGGACCGCGTCGATTGGGAGTACAAGGTGCGCGCCAATGGAACGCTCATGGTCGCTACCCCAACCGGGCTGACAGCCGAAAGCCTTCCGTCACCACTGCACGAGCCGCGTCCCAGCTCCGAACAGCTCGGTGAGACGAGGCTGGGCGCTTGACAGCTGGACTGGTCAATCAGCGCGTGCTGGAAATCTTCGCGCTGCCCAGCACGAGGTCGCCAGACTCGTTGTCGGGCCGGTAGAGAACGACAACCTGCCCCGGGGCGACGCCGCGCAACGGTTCGCGCAGCTGGATGCTGACCCGCTCGCCGTCAGCCTCCGCGACCGCCTCGGCAATGCCTCCGTGCGCTCGCACCTGGACGACGCACTCGGTGGGGCCGTCGAGTGCCTGTCCACTGGGCCAGATCGCGCGGTCGGCTTCAATCGCGTCGATACCGAGCCCAGCGGACGAGCCGACCTTCACCGTGCCCGAAACCGGCTCGAGCGAAAGGACATATCGCGGACGCCCATCCGACGCCGGAGCTTCGATCCCGAGCCCTTTACGCTGGCCGACCGTGAAGCCGTGCACGCCCGTGTGCTGTCCCAGAACGGCACCGGTCTCAGCGTCAACCAGTTCACCAGGCCGCTGCCCCAGCCTGTTCTCGAGGAACTTCTGCGTGTCGCCGTCAGGAATGAAACAGATGTCGTGACTGTCCGGCTTGTTCGCCACGGAAAGCCCGCGTCGCTCAGCCTCCGCTCGCACCTCGGACTTCCACGAATCACCCAGGGGGAACATGGCGTGGCTGAGTTGCTCCGGGGTCAGCGAGGCCAGCACGTACGACTGGTCCTTGCCCTCGTCCACGCTGCGCCGAAGCATCGGTTCACCGTCCACTACGGCAAGGCGGGCATAGTGTCCGGTTGCCACGGCATCGAAGCCGAGCGCCATCGCCTTCTCCAGCAGCGCCTCGAACTTGATCTTTTCATTGCAAGTGACGCACGGGTTCGGGGTTCGGCCGGCGGCGTACTCGCCAACGAAGGTCTCGACGACCTCCTCGGTGAAGCGCTCCGCGAAGTCCCAGATGTAGAAGGGAATGCCCATGATGTCGGCAGCGCGACGGGCATCATGCGAATCCTCGATGGTGCAGCACCCGCGTGAACCGGTCCGCAGCGTGCCAGGTTTGGCAGACAGAGCCAGGTGCACGCCAACGACGTCGTGGCCGGCGTCGACCGCACGTGCGGCTGCGACAGCCGAATCCACTCCTCCGCTCATCGCGGCCAATACCCGCATTACTTACACCTCTTGCTTCTGGGTCTGCTTACGCATGCCGGCGAGTCCCGCTTGCCGGGCCCGCGCGACGACTCCGCCGATCTCGCGCGCAAGTGCCGTCACATCATCCAGTGTCGACGTGTGGCCAAGTGAAAATCGGAGGGATCCCCGCGCGGCGGCCGCGTCGGCACCCATGGCGAGCAGCACGTGGCTGGGCTGCGCGACGCCGGCGGTGCACGCGGAGCCGGTGGAACATTCGATTCCCTTGGCATCCAGCAACATCAGGAGGCTGTCGCCGGCGGAACCGGGGAAGGTGAAGTGGGCGTGTCCGGGCAACCGATCGCCGGACCCGCCGTTGAGGATGGCGTCCGGCACCTCACGGAGGACGGCGGCGATCAGCTCGTCGCGAAGCTTCTCGACACGCGCCGCGTACTCCTCGCGCGCTTCGACGCTTGCTCGGACTGCCACGGCGAAGCTGACGATCGCCGGAACGTCGAGCGTGCCCGAGCGAACGCTCCGCTCCTGGCCACCTCCGTGGAGTACCGGCACACACGTGGTGTCGCGGCCGAGAAGGAGCGCGCCGACGCCGTACGGGCCGCCGAGCTTGTGGCCGGTGAGGGTCAGCGCGGCCACACCGCTCTCTGCGAAGTCGACGGGGACTGCGCCGACCGCCTGGACTGCGTCGGTGTGCAGTGGGATGCCGAACTCAGCGCATACGCCAGCCAGCTCAGCGATGGGGTTGATGGTGCCGACTTCGTTGTTGGCCCACATCACCGTCGCAAGGGCGACTGTCCCGGGCGCCGAGCCGATGGCGGCGCGGAGGGTGTCCGGCGAGACCCGGCCCTGTGCGTCGACCTCAAGCCAGGTGATCTCAGCGCCGCACTCGGCCTCGAGCCACTCGACGGTGTCCAGGACAGCGTGGTGCTCTACGGCACCGCACAGGATGCGGCGACGCTCGGGCTGCTCGTTCTGGCGAGCCCAGAAGATTCCCTTGACCGCCAGGTTGTCACTCTCCGTGCCGCCGCCGGTGAAGATCACCTCGGAGGGACGGGCGCCGAGCGCGGCGGCTATCACTTCACGGGACTCTTCGACCACGCGGCGCGCTCGCCGTCCCGAGGAATGCAACGCGGAGGCATTGCCCACGGTGGACAATGCCTCGGTCATCGCCGCCACGGCTTCGGGCAACATCGGGGTGGTCGCCGCATGGTCGAGATAGGTCATCGCTCCTTTAGGGTAGTCCGCTCCAGCCGGTGACGAAGCCCACCCTGGTCGCCGAAGTGGCCTGTCACACCTTCCGCGGCCAGCGGCTGGTCAGGCGAACTCCCAGCGCGGTGAGCAGGACGAGAGCGGCGCCGAGGATCGCCATCGCCGCTGAGGGGTGGACGGCCGACGCGACCACGGCGAGGAGCACGCCGCCGAGGCCGATCAGGAGGGCCGAACCGACCCAGTCCGCGAGCTGCATGGCCGAGGTGTTGAAGCCGCGCTCGCCCTCGGGCGAATACCTGAGCAGCAGGACGGAGATGGCCGGCATCGCGATGCCCATGCCCGCCCCGCCGACCGCGCAGATCACGAACGCGCACCAAGCCGGGAACCAGGGCTGCGACACCAGAACGAAGCCGGCCAGGCTCACGGCGACCAAGACGAAACCGGTGCGCAGGGATGCTTCGCGGGACCAGTCGAGGAATCGGCCTTGCAGTGCGGAGCCCGCCGACCAGCCCAAAGCGGTGATTGTCAGGGGCAGGCCGGCCATCGCGGGGCCGTAGCCGTGGACGGCGCTCATGGTGAGGGGCAGGTAGGCCTCCATTCCTGCGTAGGCGCCGGAAAGCAGGGCCCGGGAGGCGATCACGGTCGGCAGGCCCGGGCGAGCGGTCAGCGTGCCGGAGGGGAGGAGCTTTCTCAAAGCGGCTGCCAAGGCGACGAGGCCCGCGGCGCCGTACGCGATGGCGACTGGTGACGGATGTTGGGCGGCCCAGCTCAGTGCGGCGACGCCCAGCGCGGCGACCACGGCGGGGATCACGCCTGCACGTCGGGCTGTGGCCGTCGGCACGTGCGCGGGCAGGCTGCGGGCCACGACGACGAGCAGGGCCGCCCCGACCGCGACCAGCGGGATCAGGCCGAGGAACACCCACCGCCAGCCGATGCTGACGGTGATCAGGCCCGCGACGGACGGGCCGACCACGGCGGGCAGGACCCAGGCTGCGGCGTTGGCGGCGTAGATGACCGGGCGTTCACGGTCGGTGAACGTCGCGGCTATCAGCAGCGAAACCGCGACCAGCAGGAACCCGGAGCCGAGGCCCTGCAGTGCGCGACCGGCCAGCAGCATCGGCATCCCGTCGGCCGTGCCGGCGACGAGCAAGCCGGCGGCGAAAAGCACCGGCCCGGCGATCAGGGCGGGAGCGGGGCCGCGGCGGTCGCCCATGCGGCCGGACAGCACGGTCGCCACCACGCTGGCGATCAGGAACGTGGTGAACGGCCACGAGTAGAGCGCGAGACCGTGCAGATCCGCGACAAGTGTGGGCATCGCGGTGGCGACACCCATGTTCTCGAACGCGACCAGCGTGACCACCAAGAGCAGGCCGATCGTGGTGAGCCGATGTTCGCGGCTCCACAGGACGCTTCTTCGAGGCGGGGCGGTGGTCGTCTGGGTCATGATCGCCAGCGTGCAACCTCCAGCGTGGTGAAGGTCAATACGCCGGATCGGCTATCGGGCTGAGGTGATCCGGGTTGTGGTGTGGGGCAAGCACTGCATCGTGGAATTTGGCGGCGGTGGGCTGGGTAGCGACCGCCCGGCATGGTCTGCGCCGTCGGCGTTGGGTGGACGGGGGCGCGGAAGGGCTGGGCGGTGTGACGCAGCGGGTGCGGGAGAGCTGGAGGGGACAGCGGGTTTCGTGCCCTGAGAGAGAACGGGGGTTCGCGGCGCAGCGAGTAGGAGCGGTCTCCGAGCTGGTAACGCAGGCGGCGTCCGGTGTGGTAGGGCGCAGCGAGAAGCCGCTATTGACCGGCAGTCGAGCAGCGCACGGGAACGCGATCGTCTGCCAGGCTCAAGCGCGAAGCGAGCGTGCAGAAACCTGGCGCGAGTTGGGAAACAGGTCGCCGGGGCAACACGCGGTAGCGATCGGCAGCGGGTATCACGCCGTGCGGTGCACCGCGACCGGCTCCAGGCGCAGCTCGTGAGCTAGGGCGGCGGCCTGGCCGCGGGAGGTGACCTCCAGTTTTTCCAGCAGGTTGCGCACGTGGAACTTCACCGTGTGCTCGCTCAGCTGCAGCCGGTCGGCGATCTGGCGGTTGCGCAGGCCCTCCGAGATGCCCGCGAGCACCTCCAGCTCACGCGCGTTCAGCCGGTCCAGCGGACGCAGCTCGGGCGGTTCGGCGGTGGTCAGCGGGAGGGCGGTGGTCAGCGGGAGGGCGGCGGTGATCGTCGTCCCCCAGCCGGGGACGGTGTCCACCTCCCAATGGCCGCCGAGTGGGGTGATGCGCTCGGTGAGGCCCGGGGCGACGACGACGTCGGGGACATCCGGGGCGTCGTCGCGGACGGTGATGCGGAGGACGGGACCGTCGAACCGCCAGGAGGCGCGGGCGCGGGTCGTGCCGGGACGGTCCAGTGCGGCGATGACCAGGCCACGCGTCACCGTGCGGGCGGTGTGCGCGATGTCCTGCGGCAGCCGGCGGTCCTCGATCGGGTCCACCAGGTCCACCGCGACATCGGCGTGGCCGACGATGGGCGCCAGCTGCTCCGAGAGCACCTTGAACGCGGCGCGAGCGGACTCCGCCGACAGCACTTCGTCACGTTCCGTCACCGCGCGGAGGTCAACGAGGGCACGGGCGGCCAGGTCCGTCGCCGTCTGGCGGGCGGCGGCGTCCCCGAGCCGGGCCGAGCGGAGCACCGAAAGCAGGGCGACGAGCGTCGTCGCTTGTGTTTGGCCGAGGTCCGTCACGGTCTGGGCGCGGGCAGACGCCGCGGCGAGGTTGGTGGCGAGTACGTCGGGGCCCGGGTCCACGGCCCGTTGGCCGGCGTCTGTGCAGGACAGGTGCCACAGGCGGGCGGCGAGGCCGAGGTCACGCGCTGACGGGACGTCACCGTCGGGCACCACGACGAGCATCGCCCCGTTGCCGACGACCGGCCGCGAGGTCAGCAGGACGAGCGTCCTCTCGATGCCCGCCAGCACACCCTCGACGACCACCGCCTCGCCGACGACGCCCACGTCCGCGAGGTGCTCCAGCTCGGCGCTGGTCACGGCATCCGTCACGGTCGTGTCGCCGGTGACCTTGAACGGGCTGCGCGTGCAGTCGCCGGTCTGCATGGCCGCCGCACGGTGCGGCAGCACGGCCGCGAGCTCACGCGAGAACCGGGGCAGCAGCTCGGGCCGGGGCGCCGAGATGATGCGCGTGACCACGTCGAGCAGGTGAGCCGGATCAGACCAGGATTCGTCCATACGTCCACAGTAAGGGCGCGCGAGGTGGGCCCGGCTACTCGTCCGGCTAGTGAACGCTGCTCGTCCGAGCGGTTCGGCCGGCGACCGGGAACAGTTGGCTCTAGGCAGGACGTTCGACCGGGGCGTCCTGAATCGAAGGAGAGTGTGAACCCCCATGCGAGCCATCACCTTCGCCGAGTACGGCGGGCCGGAAGTCCTGCGGCTGAGCGAGGTACCGGCGCCCGAACCCGGCCCCGGCCAGGTCCGCGTCGCCGTCCGCGCGGCCGGCGTGAACCCCATCGACTGGAAGATCCTCAGCGGCGGCATGAGCGAGGACAAGAAGCCGGACGGCGAGCAGATCCCGGGCCTGGAGGTGGCCGGGGTCGTCGACGCGGTCGGTGACGGCGCGGCCTTCACCGTCGGGGACGAGGTCTTCGGCTGGTCGGCCACTGGCGCGTACGCCGAGTACGCGCTGACCAAGGCGGTCACGCGCAAGCCGTCGAGCCTCTCCTGGGCGGACGCCGTCGCGTTGCCGGTGGCAGGCGAAACCGCGCTGCGCGTGCTCGGCCTGCTCGGCGTCAAGTCCGGCGAGGTGCTCTTGATCCACGGCGCGAGCGGCGCCGTCGGCCGGGTCGCGACGCAGGCCGCCGTCGCCCTCGGCGCGACCGTGCTCGGCACCGCGGGCCAGCGCAGCCTCGACGACGTCAAGGCGCTCGGCGCGATCCCGATCCTGTACGGCGACGGCTGGCCCGAACGCGTCCGCCAGGCGACGGACCGGCCCGTCGACGCCGTCTTCGACGCTTCCGGTCACGGTGTGCTGCCGGACTCCGTCGAACTGCTCGGCTCGAAGGAGCGAGTGGTGACCATCGCTGACCCGGCGGCGTTCCAGCTCGGTCTGACGTTCTCCGCCGGTGGCGAGGACGGACAGAGCGCAGAGGTGCTCAACACGATCCTGGAGCACGTCCAGCGCGGGCTCCGGATCGCCCACGGGAAGAGCTACCCGCTGGCCGACGCGGCCGAGGCCCTGCGCGAAAGCCAGGACGGGCACCCGGGCGGCAAGATCACCCTCGCCGTTTCCTGACGAAACCGACGTCGGCGACGGCCAGCCCGGCCGAACGAGGATTCGGCCGGGCGGCGGGATATCGGTGACCACCAGGGGCTTCGGCAGTCCGCTTGGCCGGGCAGGTCCGGCCGGCAAGCAGCCAGGTCCGGGGTGAGCGGTCGATCAAGCAGTCGGAGTGGTGGTGTCCGGACGAACCGCCGGAAGGGCCCCCGAACCGACCGTCACGCGGACGGCCGAGTGGGCAACCGGCGTGGCGGCCGGAGCAGTCACCGAGCCGACCGCAGGGCCGACCGCGGGACGGGCGCCAGCCGCAGGGCCGGCCACGGGACGAGGGCCAACCGCGGGACGGGCGCCAACCGCAGGGCCGACCGCGGGACGGGCGCCAACCACAGGGCCG
>NZ_FOEF01000060.1 GCF_900110575.1 Amycolatopsis saalfeldensis | reverse complement strand
CACCGAAGACGAGATCCAGGAGCGACTGGAGCAACGCCTGGAACGCCAGAGCGTTCTTCATCGGAAGAGCAACCCATTGAAGCTCTGGATGGTGATTCCACAAGCCGTTCTAGAGGATCTTCCCGGCCCACCTGAGGTGCAGCGCGAACAGCTCCAGCACTTCGTAGAACTAGCCAAACTGCCCCATGTTGACATCCAGGTCCTCGCGAAGGGCACCGGTGTGCATCGGGCGTCGCACGGGCCGTTCACGATCATGACCTTCCCCATCCCTGGTGACTCTGGCTTGGTGTACGTCGAGACCTTGATCAAGGGGCTGTTCTTTGAAGAGGCCGACGAGATCATGCGCTACAAGCGGATCATGGACCATCTTCGTGCTCGAGCGAAGAGCCAGGAACAATCGACTCGTCTGATGAAACAGCTGTGGAAGGAGCTTCAGTGAGAGAAAGTGACGCACTGGCCAGTGTGATCTGGGAGAAGTCCCCAGAGAGCGCTGAAACTGGTGAGTGCGTGGAAGTTGCCATCACTAGGTCCGAAGCCTTGATACGCACGTCGCGGTTTCCCGCAGGTGGGCATCTGACCGTCGGCGCTGTTGCCTGGGCGAGGCTGACTGCCCGGATTGGTGACCTTCGCGTCGCTTAGTAGATCTGTCCGAAGGCCGAGCCTCGAACCTCACCCTGGGAGGTTCGAGGCTCGGCCTTCTGTTCCAGCCGTTGCTTATGCGTTGCCCTGGTCGCGCTGGGCCGCTCGTAGTCGCTGCCGTAGGGCATTGCCCCCGTCGACAAGCTCGCACAACTCAGTTAGTTCATCGCTCGTCAGCCGGAGCCGACTTGACGCTCCCGACTTGAGACTCCCAATTGCTTCGGCGACGTCATCAAACACGGTCCATAGCAGACCAATTCCACCGCGGGTCAGGCTCACTTCTTCGTGATGCAGTCCGGCTTCTTCAAGCCATCGCAGCCAGCTGTCGAGTTCCTCGTCATCAGCAAGTGACCTGTGGTGCTGGAGGAGGCCAGCTGCCACAGTCCGCAGCTCAGCCGCGGCGCCTGTATCAGGAGTGCTCCGGCTCGGCTCCGAGGAGTCACTCTCCTGGACGTGGTAGCCAACGACTTCATGGCGTCCTCCCGTGCTCGAGTTCCGCAGTCGTCGACGCGCCTTCCATGTTGCGTGCTGGTCTCTCCGTCCAAACGGCTGCCCAAGTAGCTTGTTTGGAACCTGGTGGTTGCGGCCGAGGTCTAGAAGTGTCAGTTCGAGGTCATCAAGTTGACGGCGTACAGATACGACGATGCTCAAGCAGGCAAAGATGTCTTCGACGAAGACTTCGACTGGCACCAGCCTTTCGTTTGCGAGGGCGTAGCTGACGACTGAGATTAAGTCGGCAGGATCGGGCAGCCGCTCGACTTCGTCTTGGGTCTCTTCACGGCGATCAAGTACTTCGGTCGCGAGGGCTACTGCGGTCTTTGTGTCGACGCGTGGAGTGCCTGGCCGAACCTGGACGGGGCTGCCGGATGCGATCTTCTGCGGGAGCCGAGCTCGTCGGTTGGTTACCGCTGAGACGCTGACTCCGAGCCTCTTGCCAATCTCGGCTTGGGATATCCAGCCTCTCCAGTGCTGGCCTCGCCGGAGAAGCCGGACTTCGAGGTAGATCAAGACGTTACGCAGAGCTACAACCAACTCGAGTGCGTCGAGAATGTCTCGATCGCTTGGTCGACTGGTTGGGCCACCCCGGGCGATGTACTCCAGGACCCCGAGTGGGTATGCTGGCACGACGCCACGGTCGCTCGAAGTCAAGCGACCTATGATGGACGCCGTGATTTCGACCGGCCGCTCCGTCAAGTTTCCAGCTAAATCGCGCACCTGGTCATAGTGTGGCCAACTTGTGAAGTTGGCAAGCTGTGGCTCTCTTACCCCGTCTGACCTGGGGTTTTCTAGCCGCCGATGATCATGGAATCTCATAGTTGGCCAGCGCTTATACAACTCGGTGGGCAAATTGCCGGCGTTCAGGCGGGGGTCCTGACGGCATGCCGACACGTGACCAACTCACTCCGAAAGCCGTCGTGCGCCGGGTCGTTCCGGACGGGAACGATGTACTTGGCTGGGTGATCATTGGGGCCGGCCCGCCAGTCGGCCGCGGCAAGCGCTTCACTGTGGGCGATCGGGATCCTGGGTGCGTCGGTGCCACGGACCGACGCGAGCGGTGCGACAGTGGCGGAGGCGGGGAGCATCGGGCTCGCGGTCGGGCCGAGCAGCCAGTCATGCGGATAGTGGCCGCTGCTGTGCAGCGGCGAACCCGTCGGCGGGGCGTGGACACACGTGAAGTCCGTGGGCGGAGTCCATGCGACGGCGGGCGACGACGCGGCTCGGCGGACTAGCAATCCGAGGTTGCCTTCGAATCCAAGGTCATCCGCCGTGACGGCGTGTGTCGCGGCGAGGCCCCGCAGGGGGTCCGCCTTCACGCGGTAGCGCGGCCGA
>NZ_FOEF01000033.1 GCF_900110575.1 Amycolatopsis saalfeldensis | reverse complement strand
GAAGAAGATCCGGCACATGTGGACCATCATCGAGGCGACGAAGATCAGCGCCGCCCAGTGGTGCAGCTGGCGCACGAACAGGCCACCGCGCACGTCGAACGAGATGTCCAGCGTGCTCGCGAACGCCTTCGACATCTCCAGGCCCTGCATGTTCTGGAAGCTGCCGTGGTAGACGACCTCCTCCATGGAGGGATCGAAGAACAGCGTCAGGTACACACCCGAAAGCAGCAGGATGATGAAGCTGTAGAGCGCGATCTCGCCGAGCAGGAACGACCAGTGCGTCGGGAAGACCTTGTTGAACTGGTGCCGCAGGCCCTTGGCCATGTGGTAGCGCTGGTCGGCGCCCTCCGCGGCCGTGGCCAGCTGCTTCTCGAGCGCGCTCGTGCCCTTCGTGGGCGTGGTGAGTGAACTCATGCGCACCTCTCGAGCTGACGGTCTGCGGCTGGTGCTCTGACGATCGTCACACCTTTGCATCGCTATCGCAACGCAGCGGCCCGGGCTGATGCGTGGCGAGCGCCCCGGCGGCCACGGTCCGGTGGTAGGCGCCGGCGAACCGGGCGGCGACCTGGCTGATGTCGAATCGCGTCAGGACGGTGTGGCGCCCCGCTTCACCGATCGCGCGGGCGGCGTGTGGAGTGGTCGTGAGGATGTGTACCGCGGCGGTCAGGTCGTCGGCGAAGCGGTCCGGGTCTCCGGTGTCGGCGAGGAACCCGTTGCCGCCGTGGCGGATGTAGTGGCCGAGGCCGCCGCGTCGTGGCCCCATCACCACGAGCCCGGCCTCCATCGCCTCGAGTACCGCGATGCCGAATTCTTCTTTTTCGCTGGGGCATACGTAGAGGTGGGCGGTGGCGGCGGGCAGGAATCTTCGTAGTCCGTGTTCGAGCAGGCGGACACTGCTGTTCGGCAACGCGGGGAGCACGGCGAGCCGGCCGGCGGCCTCGGGCGCTGCCCCGGCCGGCATCAGGATCCGCCGCAGGACGAGCCGCTCCTCGGCGGTGGGGTTCGTGAGATCGCCGCCGACGATTGCCAGCGCGTAGTGGCGGTAGAGCTTCCGGTCGAGCCAGGCCCGCAGGAGCAGGTCCTGCTGCTTGACCGGGTGCAGCCGGCCGACCGACAGGATCAGCGGGAGCCCGCGCGCGGCCGCCGAGAACCGGGGCAGGTCCCGGTCCTGGGTGAAGAGGGACCGCACCAGCCGCTCCTGCCGCGCGGAGTCGTCCCCGGTCGTGCGCAGGGTGATGCCTTCCTCGATGGCCGTGGCGTCACGTCCGCCTCGCGCCAGCAACGGGAAGTAGCGCTCCAGCTCGCCGGGAGCTCGCCCGGGCAGGGTGAGCAGGGTGTCCGCGGCGGCGACGAGCCGGTCGGCCGCGTACATCCGGTGCAGGTCCATGCCGGCCGCGGCCGGGTCGGGATCGGTGCCGGGGCCGTACCGGCTCGCCAGCGACCGGTGGGGGTCGGCGGTGAGGGTGAACACGACCCGGGCTCCGAGCGCGCGGGCGGCGTCGGCGATCGCGACCGAACCGTCGTCGGCGTAGCGCACGTGGACGAGGCCGGGCACGAGCCCGGTCGCGGCCAGCAGGTGCCGCGTCCAGAAGGTGATGGACGTCCGGTGCTGTGCGAGGTCGGTCTGCGCGGGCGGGAGTCCGTGATCGACCGGTATCCGGACCGTCAGATGGGCATCGTCTCCGGTGACGAGCGGGCTGCCCGGCTCGAGCCGCGGCGCCGGGCACAGCACGAGGGTGAGCACCCGGCCGATGCCCGGCTGCCGGCCCAGCGCGTCGCCGAGGCCCCGCAGCAGCACCGTGAGCCCGCCGCTGGCGCCGGCACCCGGCCGGTCGGCCGGGCCGAGCAGCATGGACTGGGCGATGGTCAGTCCGCCCGGGCCGACGGGCCGCCGGGGTGGCCACACGGCGCTTTCGATCACCGGCCGGCCTGTCCCGGCCAGCGCCACGGCGGCCAGCAGCCGGTCGTAGCCGTTGCCGGCCGAGGCGTGGAAGCCTTCCAGAGCGGCTATCGCGGCGGGCTCGGCGCACCGCGAGGAGAGATACCGCACGGCTGCGTGCCGATGATGCCGGCTGTCCGTGGCGGCGTCGGTGACGTCGTCGATCTCGAAGCAGGCCAAGCTGTGCCTCTCGGCCACGTCCAGCAGGAACGGTCGCAGCGCACGCGGGCCGTCGTGAAAAGCCCGCCGCAGAGCCACTTCCGCTTCGTATCGGCCGGCCGAGGCAACGGAGCCGGAGAAGGCGTCGAGTGCCACCGACAGAGCCCGTGCGCCGGCGGGGCTGCCGGGATTCACCTCGAACAGCTCGGCGAGCAACGCCTCCGGGGTTCCGCAGGAATCGGTCCGCACGCGTCTGCGCAGCCGGGCCGGCAGCAGCTCCGCGGAGGTCGCCGGGCCGGGCGGGGTGATACCGGCGTACTCCAGGAACGCCGGCTCGCGGAATCGGGGATGCAGCGCCGATGGCTCGTGCACGGAGAACCCGGATCCGGCTACCCGCAATGCCGCGATCGGGTCGAGGGCGGTGCGTTCCGTCAGTGACTCAGGCACGAGGAATCTCCTTCATGGCAGTCTTGCGGGGAAGCCGGGGGCACTAGCGTGGGAGAGCGAATGGACGTGACGACCGGGGCCCGCTCACCGCGGATCGTGGTGATCAGCCCGCCGTTCGCTTCGCACGCGCGTCCACTCGCGACGGTCGCGGCGGCGTTGCAGGCAACGGGTTCGGCGCAAGTGAGCTTCGCCTGCGCACCGGAGTTCGCGAGCCTCGCGGGCTCGCTCGGGGTGCCGTTCCAGCCGCTGGTGTTCGGGGACAACGCCAACACGGGCATCGCCGAGCGCACCCGCCAGGACACTGCCGGCTCGGCGCGGCTGGCCGAATTCCTCGCGGCGACAGCGGAAGGGGCTGTGCACGCGCTCCTGACCCAGGTGCGGCACCGCCGGGCCGACATGCTCTCGTCGCCCGAGGCCGTGCTCGGCGCGATCCGCGCGCTCGACGAGCGCCTGCGCCCGGACTGGTACCTGGTCGACCAGCTGGCCTATTCCGCCACCCTCGCCCTGCACTGCCTCGGTGCGCGGTGGGCCACGTTCTGCCCGGGCCACCCCAGCTACGTCCTCGACGGGCCGGACCGGTTCTTCGGCGTGCCGCCCTACTGGCCGGCGGCCATCACACCGGACCCCGGCGGGTTGCGCGAGCTGCGCGCGGCCGCTGCCGAGAACGACGTGTTGTTCACCCGGCTGTTCGCCGAGTTCGCCGCGAAGCACGCGCCGGAGCGTCCGCCGCCGGGCCGGGCGTTCGCGCTCACCTCGTCCGAGGCGGTGTTGTTCAACTACCCGGAACTGCCGTGGTTGCCCGCGTTGCCGAGCGGGCCGGCGCGGATCTTCGCCGGTCACTGCACTCTCGGCGCCGACGCCTTGCCGGGCGAGTGGCTCGCCCGGATCGCGCGCCTCACTGACGGCGGCCACCGCCGGCTGGTGCTCGTGTCGTTCGGCACGTTCCTGTCGGCCAGGGACGACGTTCTCGTCACGGTCGCGCGCGGCGTGCTGCGCTCGCCCGGGCTGGCCGTGCTCCTGGTAGCCGGCGACCGGGTGGCGGCCGTGCGGGCCGCGCTCGGCCCGGACGATCGCCTGATCGTCGAAGACCATGTGCCGCAACGCGCGTTGCTCCCGCACGCCGGTCTTGTTGTCCACCACGGCGGCAACAACTCGTTCACCGAATGCCTCGCCGCCGGCGTCCCTGCCGTGGTCCTGCCGTTCTCCAGTGATCAGTTCGCGATCGCGCACGATGTGGAGCGCATCCCGGCCGGCCGGGTGCTCGACCCGGCCGGACTGACACCGGAACGGGTCGAGGAAGCCGTCGGGAGCCTGCTGGACCCATCCGGGCAGACGCCGGGCGCCGGTCACCACCCCGCGGCGGCGGGCAGCGGGCCGGCGGTCGCGGCAGCGCGGTTGCTCGAGGTCAGGGGTTCTCCTCAGTAATCGATTCAACTGCGATGCAAACCTACGTGTTCTCGCGACGGTGTGCAGTACGGAGCGGTTGTTTTGTGGGCTCGATCGGCCAGTGGGACAATGCGTTCTTCACCGTTCGGCCCGGATCGAGGCAGCAGAGGGGAGGCCAGACCATGGCGGTCCCGCTGACGAGCCCACCTGGACAGTGGAATTCCGCTCAGGTGGCCGAGATGCTCGGCGTCCCGCAGGTCACCCTGCGGACCTGGGACAACCGCTACGGCATCGGTGCGAGTCACCGTGACTCCGGCGACCGGCGCCGCTACTCCGCCGCCGACCTCGACCGGCTGCGCCGGATGCGCGGCCTGCTCGCCCAGGGCTACCCGGCCCGGGAGGCGGCGAGCGCGGCGCTGGCCGGTTCGGCCGCGAACGTGACCCCGGACGCCCGGATCGCCTCGATCGGCTCGGCGGCCGACCGGCTCAGCTCGGGTGCGCTGGCCGGCCTGCTCGACGACTCGCTCGCCACCTTGGGCGCGGCCCGTACCTGGAGTTCGGTGGTCGCGCCGGTACTGCGGGATCTCGGGGGCCGGTGGAACGACGGCGAGGACTGCATGGCCGCGGAATGGACGTTGTCCGCGGCCGCGTCGGCCGCGCTGGACCGCCACCTCCCGATCGTGGACGAGGTCTCGCTCAGGGCGCCGGTGGTGCTGGCCTGCAGCCCGGCCGAGCGGCACGAACTGCCGGTCAAGATGCTCTACGCGGCGCTGCGTGAAACCGGTGTGCCGGCGGTCTACCTCGGTGGCATGGTGCCGGGACAGGTCGTCTCGGAGGTCGTCCGCCAGTTCGCGCCGTCACTGGTGCTCCTGTGGTCGATGACCTCGTCGACGGCCGACCTGCCGCTGCTGCGCGCGCTGCGCGAGACCGGGCTCGGGGTCTGCCCCGCGGGGCCGGGCTGGGTGCCCGCGGCGACCGGGCCGGACGAGATCGCGGAGACCTTCGACGACGCGCTCCGGGTCGCCTCCGCCGCTGCGGAGGCCCGTGATCGGCCGCGCCCGGCCGCTCAGCGGCCGCGCAAGCGCCGGCCGTCCCCGGTTTCCAGGCGCCGCTGACCCGGCCGGAAGCGGCTCACGGTCCGGGTGCGCAGCGCCGGGCCCTCGTTCGCGAGCATCACGGCCAGCCACGGCAGCGGGACCGAGACGGCGAGGAAGATCACCGCCAGCCACCAGATGTGCGCGGTGAGACCGGCCAGCACCAGACACGGGATCCGGCACAGCATCATGATGGTGTAGCGGCGTTTGCGTACCTTGAGCTCGTCGGCGTGGGAGGTGGCCGCGTCGGTGATGAGGACCGGCTCGGTCGCGTCGGGGTGACCCCGCATCCTGACCGCCCTTCCGGTGGTCTGCCGCCTTCCTGGCGAGCGTCCGCTCGCGTTTCATCGGCGATGCAGACGGTACGCCCCCTGGGGCGCCGACGGCGGGGCCCCGATCAGCCGGCACACCCGGCCAGCCGTTTGATGGTGGCCAGCGTCTCGTCGAGGTCTCGCTGCACGTCGCGGCCGGGCCTGCGCGTGACGCGCACCCGCAGTTCGGTTTCGTCCCCGGCGCTGGTGATCGTGAGGAAGCCGTGGTAGCCGCCGAGCCCTTCGGAGCCCCATTCGATCCGGCGGGTGTCGCGGTCCACCCTGAACCACAGGCCGCCCTTCGGGGTGGCCGACGTCATCGGTGCGAGGTACAGCGGCAGGTTGCTGACCGTGGACAGATACTCGAACAGCTGCTCCGCCCCGGTGCTCACCGTTGCCGCCGCCCGGAATTCACCCATGGCGCTGCCTCTTTCGCCGAGGAGCGCGGTGCGTTCCGCGGCGGTGAGGCCGCCCCAGATGCCATAGGGTTCGTGGACGGCCAGCGCGTGACCGCGGCAAGCCTCGATCACCGGACAGCGCCGGCAGATCGCTTTGGCGCGGCTGTCGCGGCTGGTCTTCTCCGCACCGCGTTCGTATTCGGGGTGGAAGAACATCGTGCTGTCGATGTCGCGGCAGGCGGCGTCGAGCTGCCAGTCCCAGAGGGTGGTCAGCGGGGGCGGGATGCGGCTCACATCGACCATGGCGACCCGTTCCCCGGTCCTTGCGTGTGAAGAGTCATGAACGCCCGCCTCCCTGGCGCGCCGCGGATCTCCGAGCGGTAGCCGCCAAGGGCTGGGGCGGTGGTGCGAGCGGTGAGGGGCGACTCGCCGGTCGACTCGGGTGTTCCGGCGCCCCACAGCGGCTCGAACTTCGGATATCGTTGCATATGCGATGCAAGGCGGCAAGGCGGTGCCGAGCCATCCCCGTCGTCCGGCGGTGTGGCGACCTGGCGAGGAAACTGGGACCGTGACCGCGCGACGACGGACAAGGCGGGCCGACAGGCACTACGCCGGCGCCGGACCAGCGGGTTTCCACCCCGCCGTCGAAGAAGGCCAACCGTGAGAAAGGAAGAATTGCCATGGTCCAGGTACAGCGGACTATCTCAGTGCAGCGGCCAGTGCCCGCTGTCGTGCACTATCTGCGGGATTTCGCGCAGACGGAGCACTGGGACCCGGGCACCCTGTCCTGTGTCCGCCTGGACGAGGGACCGGTGCAGGTCGGGTCCAGGTGGCGCAACGTCTCCCGGTTCCGGGGCAAGGAGACCGAGTTGATCTACGAGCTCGTCCGCTCGGAGCCGGAGCGCCTGGTCTTCGTCGGGAAGAACAAGACCGCGACCTCGACCGACGATCTCAGCTTCAGTTCATCCCCGGACGGCGGCGTGATCACCTACCGGGCCACCATCGTGTTCCACGGGCTCGCGAAACTGGCGGGCCCGTTCCTCAAGCGGGAGTTCGAGAAACTGGGCGACGCGGTCGTCGAGGCCATGCCGAAGGCGCTCGGCGACATCCCGGCCTGAACGAAATCAAGGTCCGGCTCGTTTCCCGGCGGCCAGGCGATTGAGCACCTTGATCCGGCCTTCGTTGGGCACCGACCGCACCGGGTGCCCGGCCACGTTCCACCGCTGCAGCAAGGTGTTCGCCGCGATCCAGCCCGTGGTCGCCGCGCGCTCCATCAACGCCACGGGGAGGTCGACGCGGACGCAGTCGCCGGCGAGCGCGAGCGCCGGGTCCGGTGTGCCGACGGCGGGTCGTCTGGCGAAGTCGCCGAGCCCGAACAGCGGGCAGTCCTGCCGCCAGACGTCGATCGCGCCGGCCACGCCCGCGCCGGCGCTTTCCGGGTAGATCTCGTGCAGCCGTTTTTCCATCGCTGCGGCCAGGAATCCGGTGTCGTCCGTGGTGGCCGCGTAGGCGTGCAGCTCCACGACAGCGCCCCCGGTCCGCTGAGCCCAGCGCCGGGCTTCGCCTTCGTAGCGGTCCAAAACGCTGATGTTGTCCAGCGGCGGGACGCTGCCTGTGCCCAGAAACGCCGATCGGGCGCTGTCGACGGGACGGTCCAGCCAGAGCCGGCGAACCAGGAACGGCGGCGCGGTGCGAAGCTCGCCGATCGTTTCCCGCCATTCCGCGGTACCGACCGTGGGGGAGGCGGTGAGGATTCGCTGGAGGCCGGGCAGGTCGCACGCGAGTACGACGGCGTCGAAACGTTCAGTGCCGGTGTCCGTGCTGACCTCGAAACCGTCGGGTGTCCGGGTCAGTCCGGTGACGCTCGCATTCGTCCTGATCTCGGTTCGGCGGTCGGCGAGGTAGGCGGCGAGCGGGTTCCACAGGGCCTGGGGGAACGGCTCGGTGGGCACGTCGAACACGAGACCTTCGCTGGAGCCCAGGAAGTAGAGGTGGAACATGGTCGCCAGCTCCGCGGCGGACAGGTCGTGGGGATCGGCGAAGAAGCTGCGGGAGAAGACTTCGAACGCCAGGTGCCGAGCGGCGGCGGGGAAGTTGATCGATTCCAGGAAGCTCGCCGCGTCGAGGTGGTCGAGCCGGTGGTACGTGTCCGGCACACTGACGGTGGCCAGCGGGAGGGCTTCGCGGCCCTTGAGCCGTAAGAAATCCAGCGGGGTGAAGGTGGGGCTTCGCCAGGCGAAGGCCACGGCGTTCCAGGGTGGCGTGCGGGGGAGGCCGGCGAAGGTGTCGGTGCGGCCGTGCGCGTCCAGCAACGGGTAGTCGGAAAGCGGGGTCAACCGCTCGAGGCGCGGGTCCGTCCTGGCCAGCAGGGAGCGCAAGTTGTAGTACTGGCGGAAGAAGGCGTGGAAGCCGCGGCTCATCGTCACGGCTGTCCCGTCCGGCAGCCGGGTGGGCCAGCCGCCGGCCCGGCCGCCGAGGTGTTCTTCCCGCTCGAACACGGTGACCTCGACGCCGCGTTCGGCGAGCCCGGTCGCCGCGGCCAGGCCCGCGATACCCGCCCCGACCACCGCGATTGAAGGACGCCGGTCGAGGCAGCCCGCGTCCGCGACGCCGGGCGGGGCCGGCCGGGTGACCAGCCGGGGGTCGGTGCCGGCCGGCGAGGTCACGGCTGCTCCTGGGGGTTCGTGCCCAGCACGGTGTGCACGATGCCGCGCTGCCAGCCGGGCATGGTCGCGGTACCGACCTGGGTGAAGCCGGCGGCGGTGAGCCGGCCGGCCAGGCTCCCGACGCCGTCGAAGGTCAGCACGCTGCGGCGCAGATGACGGTAGAGGGTCGCGTCGCCGGTGGTGATCCGGCCGAGCGGGATGATGATGCCGGCGCACACCGCGTTCCAGACCAGCCGGGAGCGCCGGGAGTCGCGGACCGAGTACTCGTGCAGGGCGATCCGGCCGCCCGGCTTGAGGAGGCTGCGCAGCCGTCGGAGTCCCGCGTCGGGATCGGCGAGGTTGCGCACCAGGTAGGCGGCGAGGATGGCGTCGAAGGGCCCTTCGATCCCGGTGAGTTTCTCGACCGGGGTGTGCACGAATTCGACGGTGCTCGGCCATTTCTTCGCCCGGGCTTGGGCCAGCATCGCGCCCGAGGCGTCGAAGGCGGTGATCCGGGCGGCGGGAGCGGCGGTCAGCAGCGCTGCCGTGGACGCCCCGGTCCCGCAACCGGCGTCGAGCAGCCGCAGGCCGGCACCGGCGTCCGGAAGCTGGAGGCGGCGCGCCGAAAGCCGCAGGTGCGCGTGGTACCCGGGGTTGGCCCCGACCAGCCGGTCGTACCAGCGGGCCTCGGCGTCGAAGGCCGACGGGACGGCCTCACGAGGCAGGCCGTCGTGCGTCATCTCGCTCAAGGGGATTGCTCCTCTCGTGGCCTGGTCCGTTCCCAGACCAGGAGCACCGCGGTGATCAGGGCGTAACCGAACAGGAAGTCTTCGACCGGGATGTCCCAGGGAAAGCGCCAGCCCGAGATGTCTTCGGGGGAGTAGCGCACGATCGGGCCGGACAGCTTGGTCAGCCAGCCGTCGACCGGGATCTGGAAGCCGGTCACGATCACGATCGCGATCCAGTACGCGAGCCGCCGGAACAGCCCGGTCCGCAGCACCGTCAGCTCGGCCGCGACCACCACGGCGACCGCGGCCACCGCCGGAACCGTGTAGCCCCAGGGGATCATCGGCGCGCCGCCCGGCGGGAGCGGCGCCGCAACGCGGCGAGACTGACCTCGACCATCTCGTAGGTGAGCAGTCCGCACACCGGGATGACGATGAAGAACAGGATCTCTTCCAGCGGCAAGCCGAACGGGGCGCGGATCCCGGTGACGAACTCGGGCGCGTAGTCCCAGACGCCGCCCGCGATGGCGAGCGCGTCCCAGATCAGGAAGACCAGCGCGACCGGAAGCACCGCGCGCGCGAGCCGCCGCGGCTGCCGGTACACCCGGGCCCCCGCGAACTCGAGGGGCAACGTCACCAGCACACAGCCGGCCAGGACGGCGAGATACTCGGCTTTGCCCATCTCAGATCACTCCGGTAAGCGGAGCGCTGGATCGGGGTGCCGCAGGCGGGCCCAGCCGGCCCGGGCCAGTGCCCCGGCGGCCACGGCGGCGCGCCGCTTGCGGGAAACGGTCGCCCGTCCGGCGAACACGTCGTGGCCGGCGTCCTCGATGCGGTTGAGGATGCGGCCGTACAGCACGGCCGCGGTGGCGACGCAGGGTCGTGCCACCGGATGCAGGAGGGCGATGCCCGGCCGGGCTTCGGCGTAGCTCCGCCGGGTCACGGCTATCTGCTCGCGGATCGCGGCGCGGGTCGCGGCGTCGGCGCTCCCGCGGCCGGCGCACCACCGCAGCCGGTCTTCGTCCACACCGTGCGCGGCGAGTTCGTCGGCGGGCAGGTAGACGCGGCCGCGGTCGAGGTCTTCGGCGACGTCGCGGAGGAAGTTGGTCAGCTGGAACGCCTTCCCCAGCGCGGCGGCGCGGGGCGCTGCCTCGTCGCGGGGGGCCACGGTGCCGAGCACCGGGAGGACCTGCAGGCCGATCACCTCGGCCGAGCCGTGGACGTAGGTGTCCAGTTCGGCGCGGGTCGCATACCGCGTGACCGTGAGATCCATCCGCATCGAGGTGAAGAAGGCGCGGAAGTACCCGGCCGGCAGCCTGTACCTGGACGCAGTGTCGATCACCGCGGTGAGCACGGGGTCGTCGCTCGTGCCCGTGGCGAGGCCGGTGACGAGCTGCGCTTCGAGTTCGGTCAGCCGATCGCGCAGAACGGCTGGATCAGTGCCCTCATCCGGCTCGTCGACGAGGTCGTCGACCCAGCGGGCGAATCCGTAGAGCGCGTGGATCGCGGGCCGCTGCCCAGGCGCCAGCATGCGGGTCGCGAGGAAGTACGTGCGGCCGTGCCGGGCATTGAGTTCGCGGCACCACGTGTAAGCGGCGCGCAGCCCGGGTGCCTGGATTCCGGCGGCATCGAGTTCGTGGCGGGTCACCGTGCTCCCTCCGAAGCGAGGTCCAGTACCGTCCGCCGGCGCTCGCGCGGTGTGCCGGTGATCCGGTCCGCCGCCAGCCGGCCGGAGATGAGCACCGTCGGAACGCCGACCCCGGGCACGGTGCCGCCGCCCGCGAGCACGGCGTTCCCGGTACCGCGTGGCCGGTTTCGCGGGCGGAACGGGCCGGTCTGGACGAAGGAGTGCGCGTAACCGAACGGCGTGCCCGCGACCAGGCCGCGTTCGGCCCATTCGGCCGGGCTGATGATGTGGGCGAAGTCCGGTTCGAACCCCGGAAGCATCAGCCCGCGCACGGAGTCGAGCAGCTCGTCGGCGTAGGGACCGGCTTCCCCGGCCCAGTCGATCGGACCCCGCTCGAGGTTGGGGACGGGTGCGAGGATCGAGAACAGCTGGCGCCCTTCCGGGGCGAGACCGGCGTCGGTGGCGGTGGGCCGGGTGATGAGCAGCGACGGGTCGCTCATCCGCTGCCCGGCGACGATCAGCTCGTGGAACGTCGAGTGCCAGCCCGCCCCGAACGAGATCGTGTGGTGCGCGACGTCCGGCCAGTCGCCGGGGCCTCCGGTGTGCAGGACCAGCGCGGAGGGCGCGGGGCGCAGCCGCAGCGGCCGGCGGGGTGCCCGGCCGAGCAACCGGTAGCTTTCCGGCGGTTCGGTGGTCAGCACCACGGCGTCGCACGGGAACCGCTCGCCCTCCTCCGTGCGAACCGCGATGACACGATTTCCCCGGCGCTCAAGCGAGCTGACGCGTTCCCCGTAGTGAAAGTCGACACCGGCCGAAGCAGCGACGCGCGCCATCGCGGCCGGCATGGCCCCGACGCCGCCCGGCGGGAAGTAGACTCCGCCGACAGTGTCCATATAGGAAATAACCGCGTATAGCGCCAATGCCCGCATCGGCGATTCACCGGCGTAGAGCGCCTGGAAGGTGAAGACCCGCTTGAGGCGCTCGTCGGACAGGAACCGGCCGATCCGGTTGTCCAGCCTGCTGAATCCGCCGAGCGCGGCCAGCCGCGCCAGGTCGGGCCGCAGCATGCCCAGCGGTGAATCGATGTTCGCGTCGATGAACCGGGTGAACTCGGCGCGGTACAACCTGGTCAGCCAGTCGCGCAGCCGGAGGTAGCCCTCGGCCTCGGCCGGCCCGGCGAACTCGCGCACCGCCTGGGTCATCGCCCCGGCATCAGCGTGGACCGCGAGTGCGCTGCCGTCGGCGAACCGGGCCAGGTAGGCCGGGTCGAGCCGGACCAGCGGCAGCTCGTCGGCCAGCTCGGCGCCGACCGCGGCGAACGTCTCGCGCACGATGTCCGGCATGGTCAGCACGGTCGGGCCCGTGTCCAGCAGATAGCCGTCGCGCTCCACGCGCCCGGCTCGGCCGCCGGGACCGGGATCGCGTTCGAGCACCGTGACCTCGCGACCACGGCCGGCCAGATGCATCGCCGCCGCCAGGCCGGCCAGCCCGGCGCCCACGACGACGACGCGGTTCGTCCGGCCGGGCACCGTCTTCATCGTGTCCGCCCCGTGGCGCGGGCGGCCAGCCGGGCGAGTGTTCCGGCTGCCGAACGCGGGAAGATCGCGGGGTCGATCGCCGCGAGCGCCTTCTCGCGGCGTTCGCCGATCAGCTCACCGAGCCGGTCCCGGGCCCCGGTAGCGCTGATGAGGACGCGCCACTGGAGCACCTCGTCGTCGCCGATCGTGTCGAGCTCGAGCAATTCGGCCAGCTCGGCGCCCTGCTGCCGGTCGGCCATCTCCGCGGCGAGCACGACCACACTGGTCGCCTTGCGCTCACGCAGATCCTGCCCGGCGGGCTTGCCGGTCACTTCGGGATGGCCGAACGTGCCGATCAGATCGTCGCGGAACTGGAAGGCTTCGCCGATCAGGCTGCCGAATTCGGCGAGCCCGGCCAGCACGTCGGCGCCGCATCCGGCCAGGGCGGCACCGAACTCCAGGGGGCGGCGAACGGTGTAGTTGCCGGACTTGCGGCGCAGGATGTCGAGCAGGGCCTCCCAGCTCGGCAGCGCTCGCGCGTCGTTGACCAGGTCGGCGAGCTGCCCGATGGCGAGCTCGGAGCGCATGAGGTCGTAGGCGTCCCACCCGCGAGCCAGTGTCGTGCGGTCCAGGCCGCTCGTGCGCAGCATCTGCTCGGACCACACGAGAAACAGATCGCCGAACAGAATCGCGGCGGACTCTCCGAAGCGCTCGGCCGATCCGCTCCAGCCCTGCTCGGCATGCCATCGGGCGAACTGGACGTGCAATGCGGGCCGGCCCCGGCGCAACAGCGCATTGTCCATCACGTCGTCTTGGGCCAAGGCGAAACAGTGCAGCAGTTCCAAGCTGGCCGACGCGCGCAGCGCCGCCCTCGATTCCGGTTTGCCGCAAAGCCAGCCGGCATAGGCGAAAAGCGGGCGAAGAAATTTCCCGCCCGCGACGAACGCGGGCAAGGCGGTCTGCGCGAGAACGCCTTCGCCGCGTCCGGCGAAATGCTCGGCTGCCCGTGCTGTGACGAATTCGTGGGCCTCGGCTGCCCCCTGTTTGCGCGTCGCGTCCAGCCACCCGTCCGATGACTCTTCCGCGGTCCTCACCTCCGCCGCCATGGCTGTGTCCTCCTGCCTGGTGAGCCCAGCAGCCAATCGATTCACGACCGTTTCATACCGGGTGAATCTTGTCCACTGGGCGCCGGTGCCTGCCCCGTCGGTAGCTCAAGCACTCGTTGCGCAGGGAGATCACGGGTCCGGGTGGGACTCGCCTGACACGAGATGGATCGTTCTCGAAACAACGACCACAGTCTAGGGCGGGGGCGCCCCGGCCGCGACCGACCGCGGGGCCGGGGTGCCGCCCGCGTCAATGGTCGAGCCGGCTGTCGGCGGCAGTGTGGGAACCTGGTGCTCGTGGACCTCGAAGCGATGAGCGGCCGCGAGGAGGCGGACGCCGGCCTCTCGTGGACCGCGGGCAAGGTCGCCGAGATGCTGGGCGTTTCCCCGGTCACCCTCCGGACGTGGAGCGCCCGTTACGGTGTCGGTCCGACGCTGCGAGGCGACGGCCGGCATCGGCGCTACTCGAACGCCGACGTTCGGCGGCTGCAGCACATGAGGCGGCTCATCGATCGTGGCGTTCGCGCGCGTGAGGCCGCCGCGGCGGCGTTCACCGGCTCGTCCGGCCCGGCGTCGGAGGTTTCCCTCGACTCCCGGATCGCGGAGATCGAGCACGCGGCCGAGTCGCTCGGCTTCCCGGTTCTGGCCACGCTGCTCACCGAGACCCTTGACGCCGCCGGTCCCGTTTCGACGTGGAACGACATCCTGGTGCCCATCCTCGACACCCTCGGCAGACGCTGGTTGCGTGGTGAGGCCTGTTTCGAGTCCGAATGGGCGTTGACGAGTGAGATCTCCCTCGCCCTCGAACGGTTCTGCGCCCAGTTCGCCGATCCCATGCCCGGACGCGTCGTCCTCTTGACGGGCTGCCCGGACGAGCGCCACACCCTGCCGATGGAAGTGCTGCGCGCGGCCCTGGCGGAGGCCGGGATTCCGGTCCGGTTCCTCGGGGCGAGGGTGCCGGCCGAGACGATCGTGGCCATGGCCGCCAAGCTGGACCCCGCGCTGGTGGTCGTCTGGTCGAGGTCCGCGGGCACCGTCGACGACCTGGTGCGCCGGCGGATCGAACAGGGCGGAGCCGACGTCGCCGTGGCCGGTCCCGGCTGGGCGGATCTGAGCAGCCGGGGCCGCTCCTGGGTGAACAGCCTCGACGAGGCGATCGACCTGGTCGTCGACCACTTGAGGACCTGACCTCGGCCTCGAAGCGTTGCAGAGCCGCTCCGGATGCCTGAGGATGAATCGTGCGCCGGCCGGTTCGGGCGGCGCCTCGACAGGGAGCGTGGCCGCGGTGGACCTCAGACGGCAGATCATCGAACGATGGCCGTCGCGATGGCCCGTGCAAGCCTTCGGGGAACCGGCCTGGGCCCGGCAGGAACCCACCTACGGTGACTGCGCCCCGGGTCTGATCGACGCCGCGCTGAAACGAGCTGACGCCCGGCCGGCCGGCAACTGGTTCGTCCTCGCGGGCAGTCGCGAAATCGTTGCGGGCAAACCGTTCGGGCGCACGGTCGGCGGACAGGAACTGGTTGCCTGGCGAGACTCCGGCGGTGCTCTGGTCGTGGGCCCGGGAGCGTGCCCGCATCTCGGCGCGCCGCTGGCCGGCGCGCGGGTGCACTGCGGCGAGCTGGTGTGCCGCTGGCACGGCCTGCGGGTGGGACCCGGTCAACCGGGCTGGTCGCCGGTGCCGAGCCATGACGACGGTGTGCTGGCCTGGGTGCGCTTGGATCGGCTCGGCGGCGAAGCACCGGCGGATCGGCCGGTGCTCGGCGCCCGCCCGCACGGTGGCACGGTGATCGACGCGGTGGCGACGGTGGTGGGGGTCTGCGAGCCGGAAGACGTGGTGGCGAACCGGCTCGACCCTTGGCACGGCGCCTGGTTCCATCCGTATTCCTTCGCCCGGTTGCGAGTTCTCGCTGCCCCGCGGTCGCTTGACGTCGCGGATGCGGACGACCGGTTCGTCGTGGAGGTGACCTTCCGGCTGGCGGGCCGGCTGGGCGTACCGGTGATCGCGGAGTTCGCCTGCCCCGAGCCGCGGACGGTGCTGATGACGATCGTCGAGGGCGAAGGCGTCGGCAGCGTCGTGGAAACGCATGCGACCCCGCTCGGTCCCGGTGCGGACGGACGGCCGCGAACGGCGGTGATCGAGGCGACCATCGCGTCTTCCTGCCGGCCGGGATTCGCCCAGGCCGCCAAGGTCGCGCCCCTGCTACGGCCGTTGATGCGGCGGGCCGCGGTGAGATTGTGGAAAGACGACCTCGCCTACGCCGAGCGGCGGTACGCCATGCGGACCGCCGGCCACTGAATCGCGTTCTCGCCCTCGGCCGGCTCCGGTTCGAGGGGACTGGTTCTCCTCTTCTCAGTGAGGTGGTCGCGTGTCTCCGGAATTCTCCAGTGTGGTGCCCGCGCCCGTGGACGAGGTGTTCGAGTGGCACGGGCGGCCCGGCGCCATAGTGCGGTTGTCGCCGCCCTGGCAGCCGGTTCGCGTGGGTTCGGAGTCCGGGTCGTTACGGGACGGCCGGGCGACGCTGGTCTTTCCGGGCGGTCTGAAGTGGACGGCCGAACACCGGGCGGAGGGCTACCAGCCGCCGGTCCAGTTCGTCGATCGGCTCGCCACCCCGGGCCTGGCCACGGTGCTGCCGTGGAAGCACACCCACCGGTTCGAGGCCGACGGCCCCGATCGCACGATCATGACCGACGAGGTCGACACCCCGCTGCCCGCGATGCTGCTGCGGTCGATGTTCGCCTACCGCCATCGCCAGCTCGCCGACGACCTCGCCGCCCAGCACCGGTACCGGCATGATCCGATGACGGTGGTCGTTACCGGCGCGAGCGGTCTTGTCGGCGCGGCGCTGACCGCGCTGCTGACGACAGGCGGCCACCGCGTGGTCCGGCTGGTGCGGCGCGAACCCCGCACCGCGGATGAGCGAACGTGGCACCCGGCCGACCCCGGCGAGCAGCTGCTGGCCGGGATCGACGCGGTGGTGCACCTGGCCGGCGCCTCCCTCGCGGGCCGGTTCGGCGACCGGCACAAGCGGGCGGTGCGCGAAAGCCGTATCGGACCGACCCGGGCGCTGGCCGAGCTGGCGGTGCGCACCCCCGATGGGCCGCGCGTGTTCGTCTCGGCTTCCGCGGTCGGCTACTACGGCCCGGATCGCGGCGATGAGAACCTCAGGGAGGACAGCGCCGCCGGTAGCGGGTTCCTCGCCGATGTCGTCGCCGACTGGGAGGAAGCCGCCGCGCCCGCGGCCACCGGAGCCGCACGCTTCGTGCAGGTGCGGACCGGTCTGGTGCTGAGTCCTCGCGGTGGCCTGCTGCGGCTGCAGCACCCGCTGTTCGCCGCCGGGCTGGGCGGTCCGCTCGGGGACGGCCGGCAGTGGATGCCGTGGATCGGCATCGACGATCTGACCGACATCTACCTGAGGGCGCTGACCGACGACGACCTGGCCGGCCCGGTCAACGCGGTGAGCCCCGCGCCGGTCCGCAACGCCGAGTACACCCGCAAGCTCGCGGCCGTCCTCCGGCGTCCGGCTGTGCTGAGGGTGCCGTACCTGGGGCCGCGACTGCTGCTGGGCCAGGAAGGCGCTCGCGAGGTGGCGTTCGCCGGTCAACGTGCGCTCCCACAGCGGTTGCTCGACGGCCGGCACGTCTTCCGGCACCGGCGAGTGGACCTGGCGCTCGCTCACCTGCTCGGCGCCGCGATGCCGGCCCCGGCGGGGGAGTGATCGCCGGAACTCGGTTCACCGGCTGGTCTTCGACTCCTCGCGCGCGTCCTTGAATCGTTCGGCTCCGCCCCTGAGGTCGACGATCCGAGCTGGGTAGCCCGTGTCCTGGAGCTCGTGGCGGGGAAGCTTCCACGGTTCGTGGACGGCGCCACCGGGGATGCCGGACAGTTCGGGAACGTACTTCCTGACGTAGTCGCCGCCCGGGTCGTAGCGCTCCGCTTGCCGCAGCGGGTTGAGGATCCGGTTCGGCCGGGTGTCGGTGCCGGTGCCGGCCGACCACTGCCAGTTCATCTGGTTGTTCGCCGTGTCGGCGTCGACGAGCAGGTCCGCGAAGTGACGGGCCCCCAGCCGCCAGTCGAGGTAGAGGGTCTTGGTGAGGAAGCTCGCGACGATCAAGCGGGCGCGGTTGTGCATCCACCCTTCGTCGGCGAGCTGGCGCATCGCGGCGTCCACGATCGGGAACCCGGTGCGTCCTTCGCGCCACGCGGTGAAGTCGCGATCCGAGCGCCGCCACCGGTCACCGCGGGGACGGTAGTCGCGCGTGGCGCATTCGGGCCGTGCCGCCAGGACCTGGTGGTGGAAGTCGCGCCACGCGAGCTGGCGGGTGAACGCCTGGGCGCCCGAGGAGGCCGAACCGGTGCGGTCAAGCAGCTCGGTCACCGAAACCGTGCCGAAGTGCAGGTGCGGGGACAGCCGGGACGTGCCGTCTCCGGCGAGGTCGTCGTGCCGGTGCTCGTACTCGCGGACGTCCCGGTTCACCCATCGGGTCAAGAGCCGCCGCCCGGCGCCCTCACCACCGGCGGCCAGGTGGGGCGAGCGCTCACCCGCGCAGATTTCTTCGACAGCCGGAAGGCCACCGGCGCGCAAGGCAGGCAGGGAGAGCCGCCTCGGCGGCCGGATCACCGCCCGTTGGGTCACTTCGGACCATCGGCGGAAGTAGGGCGTGAACACCGCGAAGTGGTCCTTGCCGCCGCCGGAAGGAGTCAGCGAGCCGGGCGGGACGGCGGTGATCGAGCATTCGTGGACGTGCAGGTCGACGTTCTCCCGATCGAGAGCCTCGCGTAGGGCGTCCTCGCGGCGCCGGGCGAAGGCACTGACGTCGGCGGCCACGTGAACCGATCGTGCGCTGTGCTCGCGCACCAGCGTCAGGACTTCGTCGATCAGCCGGCCCCGGCGAACGACCAGCCGTCCGCCGGCGCGGGCCAGGCCCTGGTCGAGGTCCCGGAGGCTGTCCACGAGAAAAGCGGCCCGGTTGGGCCGGTTGAACGGGCCGTTCAGAATGGCATCGTCCAGAACGAACAGGGGAATGCACTGGTCGTCTCCGGCCGCCGCGGCGAGCACGGGGTTGTCGTGCACGCGCAGATCGCGCGTGAACAGCGCGATGGACACCGCCATTTCCGGGAAGCTCCTAGCCTGGGCGTGCTGCGATGCACAACCGTTGCACACGGGGCGCCGGTTGTCCATCCGGACGCCCGCGCGAACGGATGTCAGGCAGCCTCCACCTCGTTGGTGTCGTACGGTGCTTATGTGACTGGCGATGCGCGTCCCGTGACGCCGCGGCGGCACAGTCCACAGTGAACAGTGCCGCGCCGGTTCGGATTGTTCGGATTGGAGGCCGCTGATGTCAGCGGAGCCCGACGCGGATGTGATCGTGGTCGGAGCCGGCCTGGCCGGTCTCGCGACCGCGGTCGAGCTGCAGCGCTTCGGCTACCGGGTGCGGGTGTTCGAGGGCGCGGAGCGGGCCGGTGGGCGGGTGAGCACCGACGTGATCGACGGGTTCACCCTCGATCGCGGATTCCAGCTGCTCAACCCGGCCTATCCGGCGGTCCGCGCGCTGATCGACCTGCCCGTTCTCGACCCGCGGCGGTTCTGGCGCGCGATCCGTCTCGTCGATGGCGACCGATCCCGGCTGCTCGGTCATCCCCTCGACACCCCGAGGGCGATTCCCGGTCTGCTGGACCGTGGTCCGGTCGGAATCCGCGACGTCCTCGCGCTGGCCGCTGTCTCGGTCCGCGATCTGGCCGGCCCGGCCCGGCTGCTCACCGGGGCCGCGGACCAGACGACCCGGGCCGAGTTCCGCCGCTGGGGCCTGTCCGACCGATGCGTCGAGCAGGTCCTCGCTCCGTTCCTGTCCGGCGTCTTCGCCGAAGCGGAACTGAACACCTCCAGCCGGTTCTTTCACCTGGTGTGGCGCAGCTTCCTGCGCGCCGCGCCCGTTTTGCCCGCCGCCGGGATGGGCGCGCTCCCGCAGCAGCTCGCCGACCGCCTCGCCCCAGGGACCCTCTCCCTCGCCACCCCAGTCGACGCGGTCGCGCCCGGGACGGTCCGGATGGACGGCACTTCGCACCACGCACGCGCGGTCGTCGTGGCGACTGATGCCACTGCCGCGAATCGGCTGATCCCCGCGCTGACGGTGCCGGGCTGGAAAGGGCTGCGCACCTTCTACTACCGCACCACCACGCCGCCGCTGCGGCACCCCGTGCTGACCATCGACGCTCGAAGCGACGGCCCGGTGTGCAACACGGCCGTGATCTCCGCCGTCGCGCCGAGCTACGCACCCGCGGGCCACGCGCTGATCTCCGCCACCACGCTCGACACCAGCGCCGAGTGCGAACAGGCGGCCCGCGCCCAGTTGGCACGCCTCTACCGCACTGCCACAGGCACGTGGGAACTCCTGGCCGACTACCGGATTCCGCGCGCCCTGCCGAGCATGACCCCACCGCACGAGCTGCGCCGCCCGGTCCGCCTGGACCCCGGACTGTACGTCTGCGGCGATCACCGAGACACCAGCTCGATCCAGGGGAGCCTCGCGTCCGGCCGCCGGACCGCGCGCGCCATCGTCCATGACCATCCGGTACCCGGGGTGCGGGGCAGCGGATGACCGGGCAGGCACTGTTGCCACCTTGCATCGCGTATGAAACGATGAGGACAGTTTGAGCGAGATGGCCAATGTTGATCATGAATTGATCATGTGACGCGCTGCCAGTCCAGCTCCCACCACCGCCCTGGTCCTCGGCGGCACTCGACACGTTTCGAACTGCGCCACCGAAGTCTTACCGTCTACGGACCGCCGCACGTACTGAGCGCCAGTTCTCCGGCTCGGTCGCGTGCAGCCAGGCTGGAAAGCGCATGAAGTTCACGGGCAGTGAAGGTCTCAGTCTCGACCGAGGAGCCACCCGACATGAAAGATCTTGCGCCCAGTGATCACGGAAACGATATGACGTGCACTGTCATGTGCACTGCCGAGTCGACCGTCGTGGCTGTCACCGGCAGTCTGGATGGCACCGCGGCCGGGCATCTGCTGAGTCGTCTGACCGAAGAGATCGCGTTGCGGCCAAGAGCGCTGATAGTAGATCTGACCCGTGTCAGCTTCTGCTCGGCACAATGCTTGAGGTCGCTGCTGGTCGCATCGGCTGATGCTCACGCCGTCGGGGTTCCGTGTGTGAATGTGAGCGATCAGCGCGCGGTCCGCCGCCCGGTCAGCTTGCTGGAGCTGGACCAGCTACTCCAGGTGCACGACAACGTCGCGGCCGCGCGGAAATGGCTTTCGGTTGTGCACAACATCAGCACTACGAACGGTTAGCGCAGCAAAGCCGCACCTCGACATCTTGCTCGACTGTGCCATGCCTGGGCCGAAGCGCTACGCCGATCCGCGGGCGCGGCGTCGGGGTGGACGGGAGCCGACGGGACTTGGCGACCTTCTTGACCGGGTGGTGGCTGTGTTGATCAGTTCGCCGCCTCCGGCGTGGCGGTATATGCAGCGCAGGACCGCGATGAGGTGTATTCGGCGAACGTCGCAACCGCGGGTCCGCTGGCTGGTGCGGTCAGGAGGCCTTCCGACGCTGGGCCCATCCGGGACAGCAGCGGCCGCGCGGCGTCCAGATCGGCCGATGTCGCGGTTGCGGGAACGTCGGGTTGTCATGCGGGATCACCGCCGAGGAGCGCGGCATGTCGTCGAGTGCGGGCGGGTGCACGACCAGGCGAGCCCGGTCGGGGTGAGCGGCGAGCAGCACGCGGCCACCGGGGGCGAGGTCGCGGTGGTGCCGCACCGGTGCGGGCAGGCGGTGGTGGCTTTGGTTGGTCACGCGGAACCTGCCGTGCGGATCGGCGTGGATCCGGAGCAGTCCTCGGGCTTCGCGGATGTCCAGCCGGGTACCGGGTTGTCAGCCGAGCGCGTGCACGATGGCGTGGGGACCGGCGGAAGCGGCAAGGTGCGTCGGGGTCCAGGCCCGTTGTGGTGGAGAGCCGTCGCCGGGAGCGTCACCGGCCTTGTTGCCACCAGCCGACTTCCTTGGGCGGCGCAGCCGGCATCGGCCCAGGCCGAGGGATGTGCTCCCGTGTCACGCGGCGAACAGGGTGAGGTCGACCGCGTCGGCGATGGCCTGCAGGCCCGCTTCGTTGGGATGCAGATGGTCGCCGGCGTCGTAGGCGGCCAGGTAGCGGGTGGGGTCGGCCGGATCGTGCGTCGCCAGGTCCTGGTCGACGATGCCGTCGCAGCCGCTGTCGCCGCTGCGGACGAACGCGTTGAACGCCTCTCGTGCCGTCTCGCCCTGCTGCGTCCAGTAACCCGCCCCCTGGTAGGGAGTCAGGGTTGAGCACAGGAACTTCAGGCCTTGCCGGTGTGCCCGCGTCACGAGCTGCTTGGCCCCGGCGATGAGCTGGTCCGAGCCGGGCGGGGGGCTGGTGGACCCCAGGTCGTTGATCGGGTCGTCGGAGAAGATCACCCACCGGGCGCCGGGCTGTGCGAGCACGTCGCGGTCGAAGCGGTTGAGCGCGCTTTGACCGGCACCGTCGACGAGGAGCCGGTTGCCGCTGATGCCCTGGTTGAGCACGCCGACGGTGCGCCCGGCGCCGGCCAGCCGGACCGCGAGGTCATCGGGCCATCGGCGGTTCGAGTCGGTCGTCGAGGCGACGCCGTCGGTGATCGACGCGCCCAGCGTCACCACGGAGCCGTCGGCGGTGGAGTTCTGCACGTCGAGGCCGGTGAGGAAGAAGTAGCTGCCGGTGGTCTGCGCGCCGGGCAGGGTGGTGTCGCCGCTGACGTCGCCGGAGGCGGCATAGTTGGTCGCGTTGCCCTGCTGGTGGAAGGTCGACGGGCCCGTGGCATCGGGCAGGTACATGCTGACCGCGACATCCGAGAGGGCCGGCACGGTGAACGCGACCGGGTCGCTCACGGCGAGTCCGCCCGCCGGGATCACCGCGGTCGCCTGCCCGCCGAAGGTGACCGGACGGTCGGTGCCGGCCGTGATCGTCGCCCCGTCGGCTCGTTGCGCCACATGGACATCCGCGATCGTCAGCGGCGCGGAGCCGAAGGCGTTGGACACCTCGACGCGGGCGGACGTGCCGCCGGTGCTCGTGTGCACCACCTGCCGGAGGGTCTGCCGGCCGAACGACGTGCCGCCGCTCTGCGGGGAGACCGACCAGGTGCCGGTCCACGAGCCCGCGGCGGTCTGGGCGAACGCGAAGGCGAAGGAGTTGATGTTCCAGCCGCCGTTGTCCTGGTTCAGGGTCAGGGTCTGCGGGCCCGCGGGCAGGGTGGCGGTCGTGGTGACCGTGGTCCAGTTCTGCCAGCCGCCGGTCGCCGGGATGGCGACGGGGCCGGTGAGGTCGGTGCCCGACGCGCTGGACAGGTGCAGCGCGCCGGCGACAGCGGACGGGGCCGCGACGCGCAGGCTCACCGTGTATCTGCCCGGGGAGCCCACGTTCACCGTGTAGTGGAACCATTGCCCGCCACCGGTCCAGCCGAGGTCGTCGCCACCGCCGGCGTCCGATGTGGACTCCAGGTCGACCCCGTCTGGCCGGTAGCCGTTGGCGTTTCCGTTGACCGAACCGACGTCGTAGGCGACGCCCTGGCCGCCCGTGTCGTAGTTCTCCGCCTCCACTGCGCCCGGCACCGCGGGCGGTGTGCCGCCGTACGGTCCCTCGGATGTCGGGTTCTGCCAGCTGTTGCCGCTCACCGAAGCGGTGAAGCCGCTGGAGTTGTTGGAGTACGGCGTGGCCCCTGCCCGCAGTCCGGTGACGTTGTTGCCGGTGATCGTGGCCGACCCGGTGGGCGCCGGGTAGAACGGCGGTGCGATCACGATCCCGTTGCGCCACGGGGAAGTGATCGTGTTGTTCTGCAACTGCGTGTTGGTGGACTGGGAGAAGCCGACCGCGTCGTACACCGAGTCGGTGATGGTGTTGCCGGACACCGTGACGTCGCTGACGGTGCCGGTCTCGTGGCCGTCTCCGCCGTTGCCGACATGCAGTGCCGGCTGGCCCTGGTTGTAGGCATTGCCGCCGGAGCGCACGATCGTGTTGCCCGACACGGTCGCCGAGGTCAGGTCGTTGCCGTTGACGCCGAACTTGCCGGCGCCGAGGCCGATGTAGCGCGCGGTGTCGCTGATGTAGTTGTTCTCGACGTGGTGGCCGCTGCCGCCGTAGATCGCGACGCCCTTGCCGCCCCACGGCGCGATCGACGTGTTGCCGGTGACCGTGACGTTCGACATCGCGTTGTAGGTGGTGGATCCGTTGTAGGCCACGGAGTTGATGGCGATCGCGTCGTCACCGGTGCCGCGGGCGAAGTTGTTCCGCACGGTCAGGTCGTTGCCGGTGTTCGCGTTCAGCGCGACGTTGTTGACGTTGATGCCGTCGGCCCAGATCGCGGTGAGACGGCTGTTCCGCACGGTGCCGCCGGTGCCCGACGCCCAGAAGCCGGACAGGGTGTGCTGGGTCCAGATGCCGTCGGCGACCCAGTTCGTGCCCGTGGTGTCCATGGCCCCGCCGCCGCCGAACTCCATGGCGCGCCCGGTTTCGCTCGAGTCGAGGTGGAAGTTCTGCACGGTGCACGAGGTCACCGAAAAGATCGCGGCCAGCGGTGTGTTGTTGGGCAGCGGCACGGCGCGGTAGATGGTGGTGTACCACATGCCCGCGCCGGCGATGGTGATGCCTTGGGCGTGCAGGCCGGTCGTGCCCTTGAGGTAGAAGGTGCCCGGCGGGATCCAGAGCGTCCGGCCCTGGGACTGGGCCTGGTCGATGCAGTTCTGGATGGCGCCGGTGCTGTCGGCCGCTTGGCCGTCCGGGGCGCCGTTGGTCGGGTTGTCGTCGGAGACGGCGCCGCAGCTGGTGATCGAGATCGAGCCGGCGGGCTGGGGGAGCGGCGCCGGCGGGTTCTCCACGTCCACGACGTCGACGTCGTAGTACGCCGCCGTGTTCGACGAGTCCTTGACGAGCGAGAAGGTGCTGCCGGGCGCGATCGGGCCGCCGGTGAGGAACGTGTGCGACTCGTCGAAGAACACCCGCGGGTCGGAGTCGGCCGGGTTCTGGTCGTCATTGCCGTTGTAGTTGGTGCCCTCGTAGATCCAGCTCTGCCGGGAGTTGACGTTGAGCGCCTGGCGGAACGTGCCGTTGACATACAGGTCGAGGGTCGCGCTCACGCCGTCGCCGGACGGCGAGTCCGGGATGCTGAGGCGCACGTTGACGAAGCTGATCGGCTGCCCGGTGTCGTTCGTCCAGCGCACTTCCTGGCCGGTGCCGGCCAGGTGGGCGTAGGCGTGCCCGGACGCCTCCAGTGCCGGGCTGGAGTACTGGGTCGTCGGTGCGGAGGTCAGCGACACGACGCCGGCGCCACCACCCAGCGTGCCGCTTTCGGCTTCATAGCTGGT
Source organism: Amycolatopsis saalfeldensis (assembly GCF_900110575.1). Lineage (GTDB taxonomy): Bacteria > Actinomycetota > Actinomycetes > Mycobacteriales > Pseudonocardiaceae > Amycolatopsis > Amycolatopsis saalfeldensis. Next base: position 36,352 of record NZ_FOEF01000033.1, on the reverse strand, counting down.
GAACGGCGTCGTCGCGCCGGCCGCGGCCGGCGCCGGGGGAAGAGCCGCGTGGTGTCCGGGGGCTGCTGTCGCGGTGCCCGGAGCCCAGGAGATCACGGCCAGTACGAGGGCGAGCATCGCCGTTCGGCGGACAAGCGGGAGTGACGGCATGGGCGGGTCCTCGACGGTGAGGGGTGTGGGGAGAGTCCGCGTTGCGGGCCCAACGGTACGAGCATGGTCCGATGTTTGCAATATCCAGATTGTCTGAAGAAAATTTCGAACAGTCGGGTGGAAACTTCGATGCGCCCTCGACCTGCGCAGATAGCGATCCGCGCCCTGCCCGACGTCCGTCTGAGGGCGCATCATCGGCTTCGGAGATCTGGACAGCGGGCAGGCGAGGGCGCTACAACACATCCGATGTAAGCCGTCTCGACACGATGACGCAGCTTTGCGTCCAGGGAGGACCCGTGTCCGCTCGACGCCCTCTGCACCGCGTGCTCGCCGCCGCGATCACCTGCGCCCTGGCGGCCGCCGGTCTCGCCGCAGCCACCCCCGGAGCCTCGGCCTCGGGCCCCACCACGGCTTGGCGCGACGGAGGCTTCTCGGTGGACACCGCCGGCGTGGTCTCCCGTTCCGACATCGTGCTCGGCAGGCCGAACACCACGGACGCGCAGTCGTTGCCGCTGGGCAACGGCTCGCTCGGTGCCGCGGCGTGGGCCGGGAACGGCTTCACCGCGCAGCTCAACCGCGGCGACACCCAGCCCTACCGGCTTTCGCCCGGCCAGATCCAGATTCCGGGCCTGTCGGCGATGACGTCGGCGGGGGACTTCACCGGCCGGCTCGATCTTTTCGACGGCGTGCTCACCGAATCCGGCGGTGGCATGACCATGAAGGCGTGGGTGCCGGCGGGCAAGGACGAGCTGGTCGTCGACGTCACCGGCGCCGGCACCGCCCGGCAGACCGCGACGCTGAACCTGTGGAGCGGCCGGACGCCGGCGGCGTCGGCGTCCGGTGGGATCGCCGCCCTGGCGCAGACCTGGGTGGACAACGCCCAGTCCGGCTCCTCCGGCCGGACGTTCGGCGCGATGGCCGCGATCACCGCCGGCGGGCAGGACGTGGCCGCGTCCGTGGTCAACGGCACGCAGGTGCAGGTCGCCTTCACTCCCCACGCGGACGGCGCTTTCCGGGTCATCGCCGCGTCTCCGGCCTGGACCGGCGGCGACCCGGCGGCAACCGCCGCGGCCCTGATCGGCGGCGACGCGACCGCGGCCACGTCGTCGCTGCTGGCCACGCAATCGGCTTGGTGGCACGACTATTGGGCGCATACCGGGCTGGTCGAGCTGAACTCCGCCGACGGCACCGCGCAGTACCTGGAGAATCTGCGCACCGTCTACCTTTACGCCGAGGCCGCCACCATGCACGCCGGGCACGATCCCGGCAGCCAGGCGGGTGTCGCGAACATGTTCGCCTACGCCCAGGACAAACAGGACTGGTACCCGGCCGGGTACTGGCTGTGGAACCTGCGCGGCCAGCTCGCGGCCAACCTGTCCTCGGGCCACGCCGCACTGAACCTGCCGATCTTCGACATGTATCTGCGCGACCTGCCCGGAATCCAGGCCTGGACCGGCGCGCAGATGGGCGGCAAGCCGGGCGCGTGCGTGCCGGAGACCATGCGGTTCAACGGCAACGGTTTCTACAACGGCGGCGACGCCACGCAGAACGCGTCCTGTGCGCTGGCGTCCAGCCCCAGTTACAACGCCGAGACGGTGACCAGCGGCGCGGAGATCGCGCAGTGGATCTGGCGTCAGTACCAGGCCACCGGCGACCTCGGCTTCCTGCGCGAGTACTACCCGCTGCTGCAGCAGGCGGCGACTTTCCTGCTGGCGTACCAAAGCGTCGGTTCGGACGGGTTCCTGCACGCGGTCGCGAACGCGCACGAAACCCAGTGGGCGGTGCAGGACCCGACGACCGACCTCGCCGCCGATCAGGTTCTGTTCGCGGCCACGATCGACGCGGCGACGCTGCTGAACACCGACTCGGACCTGGTGGCGCGGTTGCGCACCGCGCAGCAGCAGATCGAGCCGTATGCCCGCACGGACGCCGCGACCCACACCCAGCTGCTGCCGCCGTCGGCCGACGCCCAGGGCGCCGACGTCATCGCCGATTCCTTCCAGCCGGCAGCGCAGACCCACAACGGCGAGAACATCGGGCTGGAACCGGTTTGGCCCTACGGCGTCCTCACCGACGACTCCGGCGACCTGACCGCGCTGGCCGTGCGTACCTACAGCGCCCGGCCCAACAAGAACAACCCGGATTGGAGCTTCGACGCGGTCCAGGCCGCCCGGTTGGGCCTGCCCGCCGAGGTCGCCACCGACCTGACCACCATTACGCAGCATTACCAGGCCTACATCAGCGGCCTCGCTTCGCTCTTCAGCAGCACACCCGGCGACGAGCCGTACATCGAGCAGTCCTCCACCGTGGCGACGGCGTTGAACGAGGCACTCGCCACCGATTACGACGGAACCCTGCGCTTCGCGCCCGCCTGGCCGTCCGGCTGGGACGTCGCCGGCACCGTCGCCGTCCAGGGAAACTCCACAGTGGACGTCCAGGTCCAAGGCGGCACCATCGCCACCGCCGCGATCCACGCCGGCACAACCCGGACCATGGCCGTGCGCAACCCGTGGCCCGGCCGCCAAGCCCAAGTGGTCAACGGCGTCACCGGCGCCATGGTCGTCGCACCGACCACCGCCGCCACACTGAGCGTCCCCGTGACGGCCGGCTCCGCCTACCTCGTCGAGCAGCCCTCGAATCCGACCACCTCGCTGCCTTTCGCGGAGGTGACGGGCACGCAGGCCACGACCGCCAAGCACCTCGGCACCGTCCAAATCGGCCTCGACGGCAGCGGCGCCCCAGCTCGGTGATCGACGTGTTCACGTTTGCCATCAGGGCGGCTGTGACACCCGCTGGCAGCCACCTCCCGGCGGCCGGGCCTGGGTCCGCAAACGCACAAGAGGACAGCCCCGCCAGGAGTGTTGCGGTGGCTGTTGTGTTGCGCCAACGGCCCAGTCGCCATCCCGGCTTACTGGAGCCGCTGAGCGTCGGCACCTGGGCGTGTCGGATGGTGTCGAGTGATGCCGAACAAGCCTTTTGGTCTGCTCAGATCGTTCCCTGCGCCTGAGCCGACCTGGGCCTTGGCCGCGCTGGGTTGGCGATTTCGCGACGCAGCCGTTGATGTCTGGACCGGCAATTTGGACGGTCGCTTCTGCTGTCACCTGTGTTCGGCGGTGGCGTTCCTCGTCGCTGGCCATACGCTCCGGTTATTCTGACTGCCATGCAAGTAAGCGCATAAGCCGTCAGGCGAAGCTCTCTTGCTCGCAGTGGTGACCGTTCGTCGCGATGGCGGCGTATCCGCCAACCGGGAGAAGGCTGCACGCGTTCGACCGGAATCTGGACGAGCGGCTGATCCGTGCGTCGCCCGACTCCGCACAGTCCGAATTGGACACTGTGGCGGAGCTCCTCGGCCGCGATGACTACCGCCCCGCCCACTACCTGCCGGGGAGCCTCGCATGACCCGCGCACGCCGTTTCCTGAAGAGCGGCTTCGGGCTCGTCACCCTGGCCTGCCTCGTGCTCGCCGGCTGGGAGACCTGGTCGGCCGGGCTGCCCGCCGGCTGCGCTCGTCGCCGGTGTATGCCGCGCCCGGACAGCATGTCGATCTGGCATCGCCGAACGCGTCGTCGGCAACCGACGATTTCGACCACTACACCTGCTCGAGGTTCCCCGGCGCGTACGACGCGAACTTCGGCAAGTCCTTCGTCGCGGAATCGAAGATCACCAACGGCATCGGCGGATTCTCGAAGCAGCCGCTGAACGCGGTGAAGACGATCGTCGTCAACTACGACCAGCTCGTCCTGAGCAGCACCATCCCGGACGGTTCCCGCACGATCAGCCCCTCACTGCCAAGGTACCTGATCGCGATCGCCGCAGTGATCGCCGGAGCCGCCGGGCTCTACTTCGGAGCCCGCCGCGCCGCCGTGGCCACCGAGGCGAACCGCATCCGCCGCATCGAATCCGACGACGAGAAAGCCACCCTGTCCTCGTCCGCCGCGGTGCTGGCACAGGAAACGGCCAAAGCAGCACGTTCGCGAGGAAGGCAAGGACTCAGGTCACGAAGGGGCTTCCCGTGCGCGGGTGTGGTCCACGACGACCGTTGCCGCGTCTCGTAGGGGATGGGCCGCACGGCGTCACCCCGGGGACCTCACGGGCGGGGGCGCTTCCGGGCCGCGCCGGCCGGGTAGGACCGGGCGGGGACGAGGATCTGGTGGATGGCGGGGGTGAGGTACCAGAGGATCTCCGCGTCGGAGGCTTCGGCGAGCTGGGGCAGCCCGACCATGTCGCGGAGCAGGCTCAGGCCGAACAGCTGGACGAACAGCAGGCTCGCGCGCAGCCCGGCGTCCGGGCCGTCGACGTGCTGGCCGAACGGGGCCGCGAGGAGCTGGTCGAGCAGTTGGCGGATCGCTTCACCGGACGCGCCGGGTCCGGCCGAGCGCAGCAGGATGCTGACCCGGTCCCGGTGCTCCTCGTAGCTGATCCGGTGGGCCAGGTCGAGCTGCCGCTGGACGAGTTCCCGTGCCCGCGCCCCGGTTCGCACGTCGCTGGTCATCGTGCGGTGGCCGGGCATCTTCTCGCCGACGACCATCGCGTACAGCGATGCCTTGCCGTCGAAGTAGCGGCTGATCAGGGCCGGGTTGCAGCCCGCCTCGGCCGCGATCGCGCGCACGGTGGTCTCCTGGTAGCCCTGCTTGGCGAACAAGATCGCGGCCGCGCGCAGGATCGCGGCCTTGGTCTTCGCGGCGTTGCGCTTCTTGATCTCCGACATGTAAACAATGCTCCTTCGGATACACGTTGATTACCAGTGTAAACACGGGCCGAAGTATTCAGCTGTTTACTTGCGTCCGAACCCGCTCCTACCGTCGTGGCATGACGACGAACACCACTTGGCACCGGGTCGGCGCGCTCGCCGACCTCCCGGTGGGGGACGCGGTCCGGGTCGAAACACCCGACGGCGAAGTGGCCGTGTTCCACACCGAAACCGGTATCCGGGCGATCGCCAACCGCTGTACCCACGGTGATGCCGAACTCCGGGAGGGCTACCTCGACGGCGAAACGGTCGAGTGCCCGGCCCATTTCGGCACGTTCTGCCTGCGCACCGGCGAGGCGCTCGCGTACCCGGCGATCGAACCGGTGGCCACGTGGCAGATCCAGGTCGACGACGGCCAGATCTACCTCGGCGGCCGCACGAGCGGGGGGAGTGACTGATGCAGATCTCCACCCAGGCCTACCGCCCGCGCCAGGCCGGCGGCCCCGCGGTGGCCAGACCGGCGTTTGCCGGGCCGGCGACCCAGCACGCCATCGAGCAGTTCCTGTTCTTCGAAGCCCAGCTCCTGGACGAAGCCCGTTACAACGACTGGTACGACCTGTTGCACGAAGACATCCGTTACCGGATGCCGGTCCGCCGCAACCGGTTGCACCGCGACCTGCCCCTGGAAAGCACCGGCAGCCGGGAGCTCGCGCACTACGACGACAGCCACGAAAGCCTGGCGATCCGCATCCGCCGGGTGCAGCAGCCGACCGCCTGGTCGGACAATCCGCCGCCCCGGACCACCCGGCTCATCACCGGCGTCCAAGCGCGGGCGGGCGAGCGGCCCGGCACCTACGAGGTGCGGTCGGCGTTCCTGCTCTACCGCAACCGTCTGCAGGACGACGTCGACACCTTCGCCGGCCACCGCGACGATCTGCTCGTCGACGGCGGTTCTCCCGGCGGCGAACCGGTTTTCCGCGTGCTGGACCGGACGATCCACTTGGCCCAGTCGCTGGTGCTGGCCAAGAACCTCGGCCTCTTCTTCTGAACCCCTTGAGCTTGGCGAAACCGGAGGAGCAATGTCCTACCAGGACCTGATCGACTTCGACAAGATCGGCACCCTGAACCCGGAAGTCCTGCACTCCGAGGAAATCTACCGGCGTGAACTCGCCACGGTGTTCGCCCGCAGCTGGCTGTTCCTGACCCACGAATCCCAGCTGGCCAAGCCCGGTGACTTCGTGACCGCCCTGATGGGCGAGGACCCGGTCATCGTGAGCCGCCAGCGTGATGGCGGCCTCAGGGCGTTCCTCAATGTCTGCCGGCACCGCGGTATGCGTGTGTGCCGGCAGGATCTGGGCAATACGCAGCGCTTCACCTGCTCGTACCACGGCTGGTCCTACAACGGCGGCGGCGCCCTCGTGGACGTGCCGATGGAGGACCACGCCTACCACCACCGGCTGGACAAGCCCGGCTGGTCGCTGATCCAGGTCCCCCGCATCGAGACCTACCACGGCCTGGTCTTCGGCTGCTGGGACGAGGAAGCGCCGGCGCTGGCCGAATACCTCGCCGACGCGGGACCGCTGCTGGACCCGATGCTCACCCGGTACGACCACATCGAGTTCGTCGGCCCGATGAAATGGCGGCTGGTCGGCAATTGGAAACTCGCCGCCGAACAGTTCGCCAGTGACGGTTATCACGGTGCGACCGCGCACGCCTCCGCGGCGACCGCCCTGGACACCGACGTGACCGCCATGGGGATGGACCGCGACAGCCTGCAGATCGGTTCGGCGCTCGGCCACGCCGGTGCGCTGGTCACCCCGGCCCGTCTCCCGTTGTCCATGCGCGGGGCCGAAGTCGACACACCCGTCCCGTCGCTGCGGGTGGCGCACCTGAACGTGTTCCCGAACTTCTCCGCGCTGGGCAGCGGGCTGTTCCGGGTCTGGCAGCCCCGCGGACCGGCCGGGATGGACATCTGGTCGTGGGTCATGGTGCCCGCGGACGCCGACGACGACACCCGGCGCAAGCTCATCAGCAAGGTGTCCCTGAGCTTCTCGACCTCCGGCATCTTCGAGACCGACGACAGCGAGAACTGGTCGGAGATCCAGGCCGTGTCCCGCGGCCACATCGCCCGGCAGATGCCGCTGAACTACCAGATGGGCTTCGGCCTCGATCATGACGACGACCGGATCCCGCCGTTCAACGGGAAAACCGGCCACATGACCAATGACATCGGCGCCCGGTACTTCTACACGCGCTGGGCCGAGCTGCTCGACGGCGAGCCCCTGACGCCCGACTTGCCCGGTCCGGCACTGACTTCCTGAGCGCTCCCGGAGGTAGCCCGCACCAGAGAGGACAAGGCCATGACATTCCCACCTCCACCGGCCGAGCTGGCGGGCCTCGCTGGACATCAATTTCCTGGCGGCTGTCCGGCTCAACACCGCGCTCGTCCCGTCGATGATGGCGCAGGGCGTGATCGTGAACCTGTCTTCGATGATCACCCATGCGCCTATGGGCCCGTTGCCCGGGTTCCGACGTGGTGCGGCGCGAGATCGCCGAGCAGATCGGCCTGGCCGAGGCGGCGGTGCCCCTCGGCCGCACGTGTGAACGCCTGCACCACCTATCCGGAAAGAGCAGTGGGACATGACGAAAATCGGCAGCTCCGATCTCGACGTCTTCGGACTGAACCTCGGCGGCAACGTATTCGGCTTCACCGCCGATGAACAGCAGTCGTTCGACGTTCTCGACGCTTACACGGCGGCCGGCGGGAACTTCATCGACACCGCGGATTCGTACTCCGCCTTCGTTCCCGGCCACGTCGGCGGCGAATCCGAGACGATCATCGGCAAGTGGCTGACCCGGCGCGGCCGTCGCGACGACGTGGTGGTCGCGACGAAGGTCGGCAGCCTGGGCACGCGCCCCGGCCTGTCGGCGAAGAACATCGCCGCCGCGGCCGAAGACTCCCTCGAACGCCTCCAGACCGATTACCTCGACCTGTATTACGCGCACGGTGACGACGCCGGTACCGCTCTCGAGGAGACCTTGCAGGCGTTCGACGGACTGGTCCGCTCGGGCAAGGTCCGTTACATCGCGGCCTCGAATTACACCGCGTCCCGGCTGGCCGAGGCCTTGGCCGTCTCGGACCGCGAAGGTTTCGCGCGGTACGTCGCGCTGCAGCCGCACTACAACCTGGTCGAACGCGGCTACGAAGAGGAACTGGCGCCGCTGGTCGCCCGCGAAGGGCTCGCGACGTTGCCGTACTTCGGGCTGGCCGGCGGCTTCCTGACCGGCAAGTACCGCTCCGACGAAGACGCAGGGAAAAGCCCGCGGGCCGCGGGTGCGCTGGCCTACTTGGATGCCCGTGGCGAGCGGGTCCTGGCCGTGCTCGACGAGGTCGCGAGGGCGCACCGGGCGTCGGTTGCCTCGGTCTCCCTCGCTTGGCTGGGCGCGCAACCCACCGTCGCTGCTCCCATTGCCAGCGCTCGCACTACCGGGCAGCTGCCGGACCTCCTGGCGTCGGTTTCCCTGGAACTGACGCCCGCGGAGCTTGCGGCGCTCTCCGACGCTGCTGCCTGACCCGACGTTCACGAAGAAGGAGGACAAGGTGCTCGATGGCGAAGTAGTCCTGGTGACTGGCGCGACCGGCACGATCGGCCGCGCCATCGCGGCCGAGCTCGGTGCGCGCGGTGCCGCGCTGGTACTCACCGGGCGTCGTCGGGAAGTTCTGGCCGAGGTGGCCGGTGAGCTGCGTGATCGCGGCGTTCAGGTCGAAACGGTGCCCGGTGACGTCTCGGATCCCGATCACGCCGAAGCGGCGGTGGCGCGGGCGAAGGAGGCTTTCGGCCCGGTGACGACCTTGGTGAACAACGCCGGCGGGACCACCTCGGTCCACGCGGCCATCGCGGACAGCGATCCGCGAGTATGGCGGGAAACGCTGCTCGCCAATGTCTACGGGCCCTATCTGTTCGCCCGGGCCGTGCTGCCGTCCATGCTGGCGCGGAAAGCGGGGCGGATCATCACGGTGGCCAGCCGCGCGGGCACCGCGGCCATGCCCGGGGCCGGCGACTACGCGGTGGCCAAGGCGGCGGCGATCCGGCTCAGCGAGAGCATCTCCGCCGAGACCCGCGACCACGGCGTGCTCGCGTTCAGCCTGCACCCCGGCGGGGTCGTCAACCCCTCGGTCGCCAAGGCCCTCGAGCGGGGACTCGTTCCGGCCGGGCGATTCCCCGATCCGCCGGAAGCCGCCGCCCGGATGATCGCCGACCTGGCGGAGGGCCGCTACGACGTGCTGTCCGGCGCCTTCCTCGACGTCAACGACGATCTGCCGGCACTGGCGGCCCTGACCGCCCGGCGCCCGCCCGGGTCTTCGCCGGCCCGGGTCCTGCGAGTGGTCGGGCTTCCCCCGGAATGGGAGGCCAAACCGCGCACTTCGGCGTGACCACCCGGCCTGGTCGCCGCCATGGTCACGGTGTCACGAGGGGGAGCACGGTGTGGTCGACGATGTCGACGAGCACCGATTCGGGGATGGGGGCGCCGTGGAGCAGGAAGTGCTCGCGGACGAGCGCCGGGCCGACCATCGCCACCTGCCGGTCCGCCGCCGAACTCCTGGCCTGCCCGCGTTCGATGGCCCGCCGCAGGATCTGCTGGGTGGGCAGGGGACGGGCGGCGAAGATGTGCGCGCGGAAGGCGTCGCGCAGTTCGGGGTCCTTGATCGACTCGGCGAGCAGGCCCGGCATCACCTGGCCGAGCGGTCCGGCGAGCCGGTCCGCGAAGGTCCGTAGCAGGGCGAGCAGATCCTCGCGCAGGTCACCGGTGTCGGGCAGCTCGATGCGGTCGGGCAGCCGGCTCAGCAGGGCGATCACGATCTCCGGGCGTCCGGGCCAGCGTTTGTAGACCGAGGTCTTGCCGGTGCGGGCCCGTTCGGCGACCCGGTCGAGGCTGAAGGCCGCGTACCCGTACTCGGTCAGCTCCGCCAGCGCCGCGTCGAGGATGGCGTCGTCGAGCTCCTTGCCGCGGCGCCGGCTCAGGGTGCGGTGATCGACGGACGGTTCGGGGGGCGCCATGGACGATCTTGCACACCTCTCTGGATCACGCCTAAGATAGAGGTCTGTACGTCCTCTATCTTGGATCGGCTGCTGCGATACAAGCCGGTCGGCGTCGTCGGCGCAAGCCGGTCCAACCCAGGGGGGATCATGACCAAGCACATCGCCGTCGTCAGCATGCCCGCGCACGGCCACGTCAACCCGACGCTGCCGCTCGTGCGGGAGCTGGTCCGCCGTGGCCATCGGGTCACTTATCCCATCGCGGAGCCCTTCCGGAGCGCGGTCACCGGCGCCGGCGCGGACTTCGCCGAGCTGCCGGAATGGGAGCGCCCGAGGCGGCCGCCGGGCAAGATCGAGTTCACCCCGGAGCTCATGGGCATCATGGCGGACACGGTCATCGCGCAAACCCGGCGGACCCTGCCGGAGCTGCTCGCCCGTTTCGAACGAGACCGGCCCGACGTGGTGTGTTACGACGGGATGATGCCCGCCGGGCCGATGCTCGCCGCGCTGCTGGACGTTCCCGCGGTACAGCTGTTCACCAGCTTCGCCTCCAACGAGCACTACGCGCTGCGAGAGGAATTGTTCCCCGGGCTCGACGCCGGCGTCCCCGAGCTGGCCGGCGCGCTGGAGCGGATCCGCCGGTTCGCCGGGGAGAGCGGCGTTTCCCGGCCGGTGGGCGCACTCTTCGCCCCCGTGGCCGAAGAGCTGAACCTCGTTTTCCTGCCGCGCCGGTTCCAGTTCGCGGGAGACAGCTTCGACGACCGGTTTGTTTTCGTCGGCCCCTCCGTCGAAGGCCGCGAAGGCGCCGACGGATGGCAGCCGCCTGCTCCCGGTACCCGGCTGTTGTTCATCTCGCTGGGCACCGCCATGAACAACCGGCCGGAGTTCTTCCGGCTGTGCCTCGAGGCGTTCGGCGGGACGAGCTGGCGGGTCGCCATGGCGATCGGCGATCAGGTGGATCGCGCCGGGCTCGGCCCGATCCCGGCCAACTTCGAGGTGCGGCCGTACTTCCCGCAACCCGCGGTGCTCGGCCGCGCCACCGCGTTCCTCACCCACTCGGGGATGAATTCGACGATGGAATCACTCGCCGCCGGGGTGCCGATGGTGAGCGTGCCGCAAATGGGCGAGCAGTCGGCGAACGCCCGCCGTGTGGAGGAACTCGGACTCGGGCGCCGGCTGCCCGCGGAGCCGACCGCGGACGTCCTGCGCGAGACCGTCGACGCCGTCGCGGACGACCCCTCGATCAAAGCGAACCTCGCCGACATGGCCAAGGTGATCCGCGACGCCGGTGGCGCGCCGGCCGCCGCCGACGCACTCGAGCGGCTGCTCGCCTGAGTTTCGCAGCCGGCCAGCTCGTCGAGGTCGGCAGACGGTCAGAGCCGGAAGCCTTCGACGCTGGCCCGGATGGCCTCGATCAGGCCGTCGGACCTGCCGTCCGCCTGGTCCTCGGCGGCGATGCGGAGGGCGACGTTGAGCATTCCCGCCTGGACCCGCACTTCGAGCGCCTCCGTGGGAAGGCTGAGGCGGTGCGCGATCACTTCGGCGAACGTCGGCTCGGCGTCGTGCTGGGTCTGCAGCCAGACGGCACGCAGTCCCGGTTCCTCCCGGCACATCCTCACGACCTCCTGTCGTGCCGCGGCGTCTGCCGCGGACACGACGCCGCCGTGTGAGTATGCCGCTCGCAGGTGATCCAGCAGGGGCGTGCCGGCAGGCCAGGAACGCAGCTGGTCGAGAAAGGCGTCGATGCCTTCCGACAGCAGCGGCTGTACGCAGCTTTCCTTGGTGGGGAAGTAGCGCCAGAGTGTGCGGACCGAGATGCCGACGGCGTCCGCGATCTGCTCGCCGGAGGTGCCTGCCACGCCCTGCGCGGCGAAAAGCTTCGCCGCCTGCCGGGCGATCTCGAGCCGCTGGATGGCTTTGCGCCGATCGGTCATCGGCGGCCGCCCCTTGCCGGAGCGATTGCCGACCGCTGAGGCCTGCCGCGGCTGCGCCTCCCGCATCGCGGAACCACCTCCTCCTGGTGCGCCGGTCCGTTCGTTCGGCTCATCCTAGTCAACTGTCACTGAAAGACAAATTGTCGCTTAGTGACAGTATGTGCTACGTTCGGATGGTCAACGGCGCAGCGCTCGCCGACCCGTCCGAGATCGAGGTATCGGTTCATGACCATCACCGACGGCACGCCTCCACGCCTCTCGGTCGAGCGTGACAACCTGTTCGATCCGCCCCGCCTCCTGGCCGCCCTGCCCCCGGTGAGCCGTGTCGTGTTTCCCAGTGGCGCCGACGGCTGGGTCGTCACCGGCCACGCCGAGGCCCGCGCCCTCTTCTCCGAACCCCGGCTGAGTGCCGACCGCACGCGCGCCCATCACCTGCTGCGGCCGGGTGCGGGCCGGCAATCGGGCGGGCCGCCGCCCGGGATGTTCGTCTCGATGGATCCCCCGGAGCACACGCGCTACCGCCGGATGCTCACGGCCCAGTTCACCCTCCGCCGGATGCGTGCCCTGGAACCCCGGATCGAGCAGATCGTCGCCGACCGGCTGGACGTCCTCGCCGCCGCCGGAGCGCCCGCGGACCTCGTGAGCACCTTCGCGCTGCCGGTCCCGTCCCTGACGATCTGCGAGCTGCTCGGTGTCGACTACGCCGATCGGGACCTGTTCCAGCACCTGTCCGGCGCCATGCAGGACAGCACCCTGAGTCCGGCACAGGTGCAGGCGGCCGCCCAGGAGTACCTCGAGTTCATGGCTGCGCTGGCGCGCGCGAAGCGTGCCCGTCCCGACGAGCGCCTGATCTCCGGCCTGGTCACCGACACCGACCTGACCGAGCGGGAGATCGCCGGCATTGGCATGCTGCTGCTGATCGCCGGGCACGAAACCACCGCCAACATGCTTTCTCTAGGCACTTTCGCGCTATTGCAAAACCCTGGACAGCTGAGGCTTCTCCGCGAAAACCCGGAGCTGCTGCCTGGCGCGGTCGAGGAACTGCTGCGGTATCTCAGCATCGCGGCGTTCATCGCCGGCCGCGTGGCCACCGACGACTTCACCATTGCCGGGGCCCGGATCCAAGCGGGGGACACCGTCCTGCTCCTGCTGTCGGCGAGCAACCGGGATCCCGCGCTGACCGACCGCCCCGACGAACTCGACGTCACCCGCGGGCGGACCCACCACCTCGCCTTCGGTCACGGCATCCACCAATGCCTCGGCCAGCAGCTCGCGCGGGTGGAGCTGCGGATCGGTTTTCGTCGCCTGTTCGAACGATTCCCCACGCTGCGTCTCGCTGTCGGTCCGCAGGAGGTCGTCCTGCGAACCGACATGGAGATCTACGGCGTGCACTCGCTGCCCGTCACCTGGTGACGGCCCTGACCCCGGCACCGTCCCAGGAGGACACATGTCGCACTACCCCGACCGGCTGGTGGCGAGCGCGGCCGCGCTGATCACGGTGGCGATCTTCGTCGCGTTCACCGGGACCGCCGACCCGGCGATCACGAGGCGTTCATGACCGCCGGGCGGATCAGGGCGGTCCTCGAAGCAGCGCTGCCCGCACTGGCGTTCACGCTTGTGGTTTCCTTGCGCGGCAACCTTTTCGCTGCCGTGACGACCGCGGTGCTGCTTACCGCCGCTTTCACGGTGTGGCGGCTGCTGGCGGGGGAGCGGTCGCTGCGGCCGTTGACCGGGCTCGCCCTGCTGGCCCCCGCCGCGCTGACGACACTGCTGTCGAGTTCGGCGGTCAACTTCTTCCTGCCCGAGATCGTCCTCACCGGCCTGGGCATTCTCGTCGCGGTGGCGCTGCAACTGGCCGGCCTGTCCCCGGCCGGGCTGCTCGCCTCGCTGGCGACCGGGTCGGGCACGGCGTGGCGGCGGTGCCGGCTGCGGCGCCGCGCCTACTCGGCGGCGACCGCTGTCCTGCTGATCGTGGCCGTCGTGGCGGTGGCGGTCCAGCTGCCCCTGTACCTGTGCGGATCGGTCGGTGTGCTCGGCATCGTCCGCGTCCTGACGCTGCTGATGACGGCGCTCGGCTTCGTGGCCGCCTTCGCCCTGTACCGCCGGATGATCGGCGACCACGTCTGCGACGAAGTGCCCGCGGCCGGCCGAATCAGGTCGGAGTCACGGGGTGGGTGACGTTCATGGAAGCAGCAGGCGGCGAAGGTCCTTTCAGGACTGCGCGGTGGGTCGGACGACCAGTTCGTTCACGTCGGCTGACGATGGTGACGCGCAGTGCGGTGTTCTCCTGGCGCAGGCCTTCGGACAGGGCCCGGACGGCGAACTTGGTGGCGCAGTAGACCGCCGCGGTCGGGTCGACGCGGTAGGCCGAGGTGGACGCGACGTTCACGATGTGGCCGGTCCCGCGGGCGCGCATGAGCGGGAGGACGGCGGCGATGCCGTGCAGGGTGCCGCGCAGGTTGACGTCGATGATCCGGTTCCAGTCGCCGACCCGCAGTCGGTCCAGAGTGGACAGTGGCATCACGCCGGCGTTGTTGACGAGGACGTCCACCCGGCCGTGCTGTGCGTGGGCGGCTTCGGCGAAGGCGCGCATGCCGCCGAGGTCGGTGGCGTCGAGTTCGTGGTGGTCGGCCTGGCCGCCGCCGGCCCGGATTTCCTGTGCCAGTGCGGAAAGCCGGTCGGTGCGGCGGGCGCCGAGGACGACGTGGTGGCCGTCGGCGGCCAGCTGCCGCGCGGTCGCTGCACCGATGCCGCTGCTCGCCCCGGTGATCAGGACGATCTTGCTGCCGGTGGTCATGCGGGTGTTCCCCTCGATCGGGTGGCGGTTTCACGATCGAGCGTGCCGCTCCGGCCGGGGGCGGAAGGAGGGCGCGGTTACCTGGGTGTGGCGCACCCTGGTTCAGGCGGTGGCGTGCAGGGAGCCGAGCAGGGCGAGGGCGTCGGCGCTGGGGCTGCCCGGTTCGGCGGTGCCGACCAGGAGGTATTGGCCGGACGCGCCGCGGACGTCGAAGGTCTGGTAGGTCAGCTCGATGCGGCCCACTTCGGGGTGGTCGAACCGTTTGGTGGTCCCGGCCAGGCCGTGGGCCCGGTTGTCCTGCCACCTGGCCGCGAACTCCGGGCTGGCGTCGCGCAGTTCGCCGACGATCCCGGCGACGTCGGCCCGGTCGTAGCCGCTGGCCAGCCGTAGCGCGTCGACCGCGCTCGCGGCGATGGTGTCCCAGTCGGCGAAGAGCGTGCGGGCGGCCGGATCGGTGAACAGCGCGTGCACCATGTTGGCCGGCTTGCCGATCGGTGCGAGCAGAGCGTCGGCGAGGGCGTTGGTGGCGAGCAGGTCGAGCCGGCGGTTGGTGACGTAGGCGACCGCGGCCGGGAAGGTGCCCATCAGCCGCAGCAGGGCCGGGTCGACGTCGTCACGAGGTGGTGCGGGGGTGCTGGGGGTGAGGCCGGCGAGCCGGTAGGCGTGCCCGAGGGCGTCCGGGTCCAGCCGCAGCGCGCGGCCGATCGCGTCGAGGACCGGGCTCGACGGGTTGCGTTCGCGGCCCTGTTCCAGGCGTGCGTAGTAGTCCGCGCTGACGCCGGCCAGCACGGCCACCTCTTCACGGCGTAGGCCCGCGACGCGACGGGGGCCGTGGCTGGGCATCCCGATGTCGCCCGGGGTCAGCCGGGCCCGCTGCGCGCGCAGGAATTCGCCCAGTTCGGAGCCGCTCACCACCTCACGGTAACAGCGCGCTTCCTAGGAGCCGCGCACCCAGGAAGCCAGGCCGTTCCGGGACTCCGGCCGCGTCGCGCATGCTGGTTGCCGGGGTCCCGCCGTCGAGAGGAAACGATGAACGCCGTCACCGAGCCGGAGGTCCAGGCGTGGGTCGAGCGCTACGTGCACGCGTGGAAGACCGAGGCCGAGCCCGACATCGCCGCGCTCTTCACCGAGGACGCCGAGTACCACGAGTGGCCGTACGAGACGTCCTGGATCGGCCGGGCGGAGATCGTGCGCGGCTGGCTCGACCGGCGCGAGTGGCAGGAGGGCGGCTGGGGCTTCGCGTGGACCGTGCTCGGGATCAGCGGGGACACCGCCGCGGTCGGCGGCACCGGGACCTATCGCAAGCTCGGTACCTTCGCGAACCTGTGGACCGTGACCTTCGACGACGGGGCGTGCAGTGTGTTCCGCATGTGGAACAACGAGGTCTGAGCCTCATCTGACGGCGGGCCGGTCCTGGGTGATGAACTCGGGGAAGAGCTCGGTCGGCGCGGACTTGCGGCCGATCTGGAGACCGGCTTCGTAGGACGCGCGTTGCATGGCCTGGGCCGCGGGCTTGCGGAGTTTCTCGTAGCTGGCCAGTGCGATGGGCACCGGGAGGTCCGGGGTCGTGAGCAGCTCGGCCAGCACCGCGGCGTCCTGCAGGCCGACTCCGGTGCCCTGCGCGAGGATCGGGCTCATGGCGTGCGCGGCATCGCCCATGAGCGCGATCCGGTTCCGTGCCCACTCGTCGACCATGACCTGGTAGATGTTGGCGTAGTAGCTTTTCGGGTTGGTGGACATGAGGTTCTTGAAGGCGGTGAGCGGGCCCGTCACCCGCGGGAACAGCGCCGCCAGCTCGGCGACGTTCAGCTCCCTGCGGTTGTCCTCCTCGCCGGGCAGCATCACGATGCCGTGGAACTTCCGTCCGCCGTCCATCAGGAAGTATCCGAGCACCCCGGTGGAGTCGAGGGAAAGCGCCGTGGTCCTGAGCGCGGGGTCGGTGTTGGGCAGGTGGAATCGCGCGATGGCGACTCCGGTGTAGGTGGCGTCCGGTCCGCCGAGGACGTGGCGGCGGGTCCAGGAGTTGATGCCGTCGGCGCCGATGACGGCGTCGAAGGTTTCGCGGGCGCCGTGGTCGAACTCGACCTCGACGGCGTCACCGAGGTCGTGCAGCGCGCTGGGGCGGATCCCGGTGCGGACGAGGTCGGCGACGGGTTCGTACAGCGACTGCTGCAGATCCGTGCGGGAGAACAGCATCGCGGTCTCGTGGCGGATGGCCTCGAGCAGTCCGGTGTCGCCGTCGAACATGAGGTGCCGGTCCGGCCGGAACCTCGTCCAGTTGTCGCGATCGGTGATGCCGAGCCGGTCCAGCGCGGCGATGTGGGGGTCGCTGAGGCCGATGCCCCAGCCGGCCTCGGTGATGACCGGTGCCTGCTCGACGACCACCGGGTCGACGCCCCGGTGGCGGAGCCCGGCGGCCAGCGCCAGTCCGGTGAGCCCGCCGCCCACGATGAGGATCCGGTTGCTCATGCCCGGACCCCGCCGGGACGGTCGGCGACCTGGCCGAAGATCTGGCTCGGCAGGGTGGACGTGCCCAGCGCCTGGCTGGTGGCGTGGGAAAGCCGTTGGAGGGACTGGGCTTCGGGCTTGCGGAGCTTTTCGTAGCTGGCCAGTGCGAGCGGGATCGGCAGCCGCGGTGTGGTGAGCAGCTCGGCCAGCATCGCGGCGTCTTCGAACCCGGCTCCGGCTCCTTGACCGAGTACCGGGGACATCGCGTGGGCGGCGTCACCGGCGATCGCTACCCGGTTGCGGGCCCAGGTCTCGACCACGGCTTGGTTGATGTCGGTGAAGTAGCTGACCGGGTCGGTGCGCATCACGTCGGTGAGGACGGTCAACGGGCCGCTGAGGCCCGGGAAGAGGTCCGCGAGCCGGGCCGGGCCCAGGTCCCGCCGGTTTCCCGGTGCGCCGTGCAGGAACACGACTCCGTGGATCTTCTTGCCGCCGTCCATCAGGAAGTACGCCAGCGTCGCGTCCTGCCCGCCGGCGGCGAGTCCGGTCACGGTCAGCGCCGGGTCCGGGGTGGCGGCCTGGAACCGGACCACCGAGGTCCCGGTGTAGGTGGCGTCCGGCCCGCCGAGGACCCGGCGGCGGGTCCAGGAATTGATGCCGTCGGCGCCGATGACGGCATCGAAGGTGCCGCGCTCGCCGTTGTCGAACTCGACCTCGACAACGTCACCGGCGTCGGTCATCGCGCTCGGCCGGACCCCGGTCCGCACCAGGTCGGAAACGCCGTCCAGCAAGGCCGACTGGAGGTCGGACCGGTTGAACATGAGCGGGACGTCGTTGACGATCTTGTCGATCAGCCCGGTCCGGGCGTCGAACATCAGGTACTTTTCGGCCTGGTAGCCGGGCCAGTGGCCACGGTCGGTAAGGCCGAGCCGGTCCAGCGCGGCGAGGTGCCGCGGGCCGAGCCCGATCGCCCAGCCCGCCTCGGTGATGATCGGCGCCTGCTCCACCACGACCGGGTCGACGCCACGGTGGCGCAGCCCGGAAGCCAGGGCCAGCCCGGTCAGGCCGGCGCCGACGATGAGAATACGTGTGCTCATGTCCACCCCAAGGTGTCGAGGAACGTTGCTGTGCTTGAAGATCAGGCGATGGTCAGGCCGCCGTCGACCGCGAGGACCTGTCCGGTCACCCAGTCCGAGGCGGGGTCGGCGAGCAGGTGGATCCAGCGGGCGACCTCGCCGGGCTCACCCATCCGCCGCAGCGGAAGGTTCCCGGCCTGCGCCTCCTTCTGCCGGGTGGTTTCCTCCGGGGACCCGCCCACTTCCTGGACGGGCGTATCGGTCGGGCCGGGGGCCACGGCGTTGACCCGGACCCCGGCGCCGGCCAGTTCCGCCGCCCACGCGCGGGTCAGATGGTCCAGGGCGGCCTTGGAAGCGCCGTAGTAGGCCGCACCGAAGGCCTGGGGCCGCTGGGCGACGGCGCTGGTCACGTTGACGACGGAGCCGCCGGTGATCTTGAGGTGGGGGAGTGCCGCCCGCAGCAGCTGCGAGGGGGCGAACACGTTGGTCCGGAACAGCCGGGTGATCCGATCGTCGTCGATGGTGTCCAGGGTCGCGGCGGCGAACATGCCCGCGTTGTTCACCAGTGCGTCGAGGCGCCCGTGGACGTCGATGGTGTGCGCCACCAGCGTTTCCGCCTGTTCCGGGGCGGCCACGTCGGCGACCTGATAGCCGATGCCCGGGTTCAGGCCGGCGGTTTCCGCGAGCGGGGCCGCCCGCCGTCCGCTGATCATCACCCGCCAGCCCCGTTCGGCGAACAGCTCCGCGGTGGCCCGGCCGATGCCGGTCCCACCGCCGGTGATCAGCACGACCTGGGCGCTCACTTGGCCGCCCGGCTCCTGGTGAGGGCGATGACGGGGATGACCCGCCCCGCCGCACCGGCCAGATACTCGGTCATGCCGGGATTCTGTTCCTTGAACAGCTGCCAGAGCTCGTCCCGCTCGCCGCCGGTGATCTCGGTCGCCACGGCGTCGTAGGTCTCGGCGGCGTCCTCGATCGTGACCCGCGGCTCGGCCAGCAGGTTGAGGTACCAGCCCGGATTCGGTGCCCGGCCGCCGTTCCCGGCCACCACGACCAGCCGGTCGCCGTGGGTGTGGAACACCCGCAGCGGGATCGTCTGCCTGCGGCCGCTCTTGCGGCCGAGGGTGGTCAGGAGGATGTGGTTCTCCCGGGTCACCCCCGGCACGCCCTCGATCTCGTGACCGCTGCGGAACTGCGCGATCACCTGGGGGTTGATCGTCTTGAACTCCATGGGCGCGTTACCTCGCTACCGTAAACCGAATGATCATTCGTTTTACGGTAGCCTGGGCGGCTCCGGTCGTCAAGATCGCCGCCGGGCTACAGTGCGGTATGCCCCGTGTGAGCCAGGAGCACCGCGACAAGCGTCGGCGGCAGATCCTCGACGCCGCCACCCTTTGCTTTGCCCGCAAGGGTTTCCATGCCACGTCGATGCCGGACATCTTCGCCGAGGTGGGATTGTCCTCCGGTGCGGTCTACGGGTACTTCCGCAGCAAGCAGGCGATCATCGAAGCGTTGCTGGACTCGGCGATGCGCCCGGTGCTGGCCGCCCTGCACGACGCGGCGGAGGTCGAGCCGCCGTTGCGGGTGCCCGAGATCATCGACGTGATCCACCGCGAGATGGCCACGGTGCTCGACACCGACGAGGCGACGTCGCTGATCGTCCAGTTCTGGGCCGAGTCGATCCGGGTCCCGCAGATCCGGGACTCCCAGCGGCACGACGTGATCCAGCTGCACGACGCGCTGCTGACCCTGCTCGGCCGGCTTCAACCCGGCAGGCGGGTCAGCTCCGACAGCGCATGGGCGCTGATCGCGTTGGGGCTGGGCACTTTCATCTCCCAGACCGTGCTCAGGACCAACTCCTTGCCGACCGCGACCCTGGTGGACCAGCTCCGCGTGGTGCTGTCCGAACCGGAGTGACCACCGGCCTCCTCGCCGGAACTCCCGGCATCGCGGTCGGCGGGGTCACCGCCCGGCTGGTCGACATCGGGCCGCGCGACACGTTCGGCTGGGCGCCGGAGGGCGAGGTGCTGTACTCGGCCGATCTGCTGGATCGCCGCCAGCCACGCCATGGAGAGCTGCGGCCCCGGTCGTCATCCCGGGCACGGTCCGCTGACGGATCTCACGGGGCTCGCCGGAACAGGCCGCGGCCACCGTGGCCGAAGACCGTCGTGACCACCACCGCCAGGAGCTGCGGGCGCGCGGCGCTGGATCTGTTCGTCACCAGCGGCTATCGGACGACGACCATGAACCAGATCGCGGAACACCCTCGATACCTGGAGCGACCGGCGCCGGGACCGCCTCGCCTCGAGGTTCGCCGACGAACCGAACCGCTGCCGGCGGACCGCCTGCGGGGCAAGCCGGAGCTGATCCTGACCGGCTCACTCCGGCTGGTTGAGCCCGGTCATCTTGCCGAGCAGCCGGCTCAACTCGCGTTTCTCCTTGCCGGTGAGGGCCGCGAGTGCGGTTTCCTCCGCCTGCGCTCGCAGTGGTGCCGCGGTGCGCAGCGTGTCGCGTCCGCGCTCGGTGAGCGACACCAGTTTGCGGCGGCGGTTGGCCGGGTCGACGGTGGCGCTGACGAGTCCGAGCTTGCCCAGATGCTCGACGAGGTGGCCGCAGGTGGACTTGTCCAGCCCGGCCCGGGCGCCGATGGTCTGCTGGTCCAGCGATTCCTCGGTGGACAGCACGGCGAGCACGGCGAACTGCGGTGACGTGAGCTTGTCGGAAACGGTGCTCGTCCACACCGACGTGTACACCTGCATCGCGCGGCGCAGTAGATGGCCGGTTGATCCGCGCAGGGCGAGTTCCGGGTGCTCCCAGCCGGGGAGCGAGCCGGCTGTTCCCGTGGTTGCCCTTGTTGACGTGCTCACCACACCACTCTAGCATCGTCCGTATACGGACTGTCCGTGTACGGAATGTTTGTCCCGACGGGCAAGGGAGGAGCGTTTTCATGCGACTGGTGATCGGGATGACCGGAGCCACCGGCGCGATCCTCGGCATCCGGGTGCTGGAAGTGTTGCGGGACATGGGAGTTGAGACCCACCTGGTGCTGAGCCACTGGGCCCGGGCCACCATCGAGCTGGAGACCGACCGCTCGGTGTCCGAGGTCCGGGCCCTCGCCGCACACGTCCATGCCGCCAACGACCAGGCCGCGCCGGTCTCCAGCGGTTCGTTCCGGACCGACGGCATGATCGTCGTCCCGGCCAGCATGAAAACCGTCGCGGCGATCCGGACCGGCTACGGCGACGGGCTCATCGCCCGCGCGGCCGACGTCACCATCAAGGAGCGCCGCAAGCTGGTCCTGGTGCCCCGGGAGACGCCGCTGTCCGAGATCCACCTGGACAATCTGCTCGCGCTGGCCCGCATGGGCGTCCAGATCGTGCCGCCCATGCCCGCGTTCTACCACCGGCCCACCAGCGTCGCGGACCTCGTCGACCAGACGGTCGCCCGGATCCTCGACCAGGTCGGGCTCGACCTGCCGGGCGCCCTCCGCTGGACAGGCACCCGCGCGCTCCGAGAGGGGATCCATGTATCCGCCCTTTGACGACCTGCGCGGCTTCCTGGCCGCGCTGGACGCCGAGAAGCAGCTTTTGCGCATCGACCGGCCGGTCAACCCGGAACCGGATCTCGGCGCGGCCGGCCGGGCCGTCGCCAATCTCGACGGCAAGACCGCGCCCGCGCTGCTGTTCGACAATATCGACGGCTTCGACGACGCACGCGTCGCGCTCAACGTGCACGGCTCGTGGGCCAACCACGCGCTGATGCTCGGGATGGACAAGAACAGCTCGATCAAGGAGCAGTTCTTCGAACTGGGCGAGCGCTGGCAGAAGTTCCCGGTCCCGGTCGACCGCCGTGAAGACGCGCCGTGGCAGGAGATCACGGTGGCCGAGGGCATCAACCTGTTCGAGCTGCTGCCGGTCTTCCGGCTCAACCCCGCCGACGGCGGGCCCTACCTCGACAAGGCCGCGGTCGTCACCCGGGATTCCGCCGACCCGGAGAACTTCGGCAAGCAGAACGTCGGGATCTACCGGTTGCAGGTGAAGGGGCCCGATCATCTCGGGATCCAGTCCGGGCCGCCGCACGACTTCGGCCGGCACATCGTCAACGCCGAGCAGCTGCGCGAGGGCCTGCCGATCGCGATCGCGATCGGCAACGATCCCATCCTGACCCTGGCCGCGAGCACCCCGCTGGAGTACGACCAGTCCGAGTACGAGATGGCGGGCGCCTGGCGTGGCGGGGTGCCTTACCCGATCGTGCGGGCGCCCTACACTGGGCTCGACGTGCCGTGGGGCTCGGAGATCGTGATCGAGGGCGAGGTCCACTACGCCGAACGCGAGTACGAGGGACCGTTCGGCGAGTTCACCGGCAGCTACTCCGGCGGTCGCGAGCTGCCGGTCGTCACGGTCAAGCGCGTCCACATGCGACGGAACCCGATCTTCGAGCACCTCTACCTCGGCCAGCCGTGGACCGAGATCGACTACCTGCTCGCCCTCAACACCTCCGTGCCGATCCACCGCCGGCTCAAGGCCGACTTCCCCGAGGTCGAGGCGGTCAACGCGATGTACACCCACGGCCTGGTCACGATCATCTCCACCCGGGTGCGGCACGGCGGGTTCGGCCGGGTGGTCGCGTTGCGCGCGCTGACCACCCCGCACGGGATCGGCTATTCGAAGATCGTCATCGTGGTGGACGAGACAGTCGACCCGTTCAACCTGGAACAGGTCATGTGGGCGTTGTCGGTCAAGGTCAACCCGGAGTTCGACGCGATCACCTTGCCGCGGATGTACGAGATCGCACTGGACCCGTCGGGGCATCCGCAGGGTGTCAACGGCCGGCTCATCCTCGACGCCACCACCCCGCGGCACCCGGACCGGCGCGGCGAATACAGCCAGCCCGTCAGCGCTTATCCGGAATCCGCCGCCTGGGAAGACCTGCTGAGGGAGCTGACCCGATGATCTGCCCACGGTGCCGATCGGCCGAGGCCGGCCCGGTCGCGTTTTCGCCTGTGCCCGGACACTGGACGATGAGTTCCTGTACCGCGTGCTGGTATTCCTGGCGCTCGACGGAACCGGACACCGCGACCGATCCCGAGGCCTACCCCGTCGAGTTCCGTCTCACGGCCGAGGACATCACGACGGCACCGCGTCTGGTGTGAGTTCGTGAGCGCCGGCGGGGGTCGTCAGTCGCAGGGGGTGAGCATTTCCTGCCGCGGCGGCCATTCCACGAGGGAACCGGTGGCCTTCTTGAAGGCGTCCATGTGCGCGGTCCGGTGGTGCGCGGCGAGCGCGGCCGGACTCGCCCAGCGTTCGTAGACCACGACGGTGCCGGGTGCGTCCTCGGCCTGGTGCACCAGATAGGCCAGGCAGCCGTCCTCCTGCCGGGTGTCTTGCGCGACCGAGCGCATCAGCTCGCGCACCTCGTCCGCGTGGCCGGGAAGCGCTTTCATCGTGGCGACCGCGCAAACGGCGGTGTCCTGCTCCGGGGCGAGGGGGCCGGTGCCGAGCCAGGGTGACTTGAACTCCACAGTGGATGGTTCGAGTCCGTGGGGCTGCCTGGTGTAGAACCGCAGGCGCTGGCCGTCGGGGTCGGTGGCCACCAGGAGCCAGCCCACCATCGCGACGATGGCGGGCGAGTGCGGGATTCCGAGGGCGTCGAGGCGGGCGATCCAGGCGTCCAGCGCTGGGCGGTCCTCGATGGTCAGGGTGAGGAAGTCGTAGCCCTTGAGGGCGGCGGCGGTGGCCGGGTCCAGCCGCAGTTCGACTTTGCCGTTGATGCCGGGGATGTCGAGGATCACTGCGAAGAGGGTGCCGTCGGGCCGGCGGTGGTCCAGTTCGGTCAGCCGCCGGGCGCCGAGGACGTCGTGGTACCAGCGGGTGCTGCGTTCGAGGTCGGTGACCGGGAGCTTGAGGTGGTGGATGCCTTGGTGGGACGGGATTTCCTGCGTGCTCATGAGTGGATCAGCTCCTGTTCGGGAAGGCCGGCGGAGCGGTCGACGGTGGTGCCGTTCCGCCAGATCGTGGTGATGTCGCGCAAAACGGTGATGTCGTCGAGCGGATTTCCGTTGACCAGCACCAGATCGGCGCGTAGCCCGACGGCGACGCGGCCCCGGTCGTCGAGGCCGAAGGCGTCGGCCGGGGCGGCGGTCGCCGCGGTCAGTGCCTCGGCCGGGGTGAGGCCGGCCGCGACCAGCAGGCCGAGTTCGCCGTGGTAGCTGATGCCGTGGGTGGTCGGGTGGTCCCCGCCGGTGCCGTCCGTGCCGGCCAGCAGCGGGACCCCGAGCCGGAACATCCGGACGGACGCGTCGGCGGCGTCGGAGGTGCGCACCCCCAGCGGTCCCATCCGGCTGCCGGGGTCGATCGCGCGGATGCGGTCGAGGCCGGCCAGCCACTCCGGATCGGCGTACGGCCGAAGCCTCGGATCCTGCGCCAGATCGAACTCGGGCGGCGACGCGCTCATCCCGGCCAGCGGTGGCAGCGTGGCGACTACGGTGCAGCCCGCGGCCGCCACGGCTTCGATCAGCTTCTGGCCGGACGGTCCGTCCGACGGCGGGTGCGCCAGGATGTCGACGCCGCAGGCGATCGCCTGCCGCACCGCGCCGCGGGTCCAGGTGTGGGCCGCGGTGCGCAACCCGTGTGCATGAGCCGCCTCGACCAGAGCGATCACCGTCTCGTCGGACATGGTGGGCATGGGCTTGCCGGCCACCGTGCCGTCTTCGATGAAGATCTTGAGGTGGTCGGCGCCGTCGGCGATCCGGTCCGCCACGAACCGCGCGGCGTCGTCCGGACCCTCGATGGTGGGAAAGGGCTTGAGCAGGCCGATCTCGACCAGCTGCCCGGGATGGCCGTGCGGTGCGGTGGCCCCGGTGGTGGCGATGCGGAGGTCCGCGACGTCGTCGCGCGTGCGGGCAAGAGCACGCAGCCGGCGGGACATCTCGGGTTCGCCGCCCATGTCGAGTTCGGTGGTGACCCCGAAGACCAGTGACTGGCGCAGCTGGGTGGCGCTGGTGGTGTGGACGTGGGCGTCGATCAGCCCGGGCAGCAGGGTCTTGCCGGTGCCGTCGATGACGGTGGCGCCCGGTGGCACGGCCAGAGCCGGGCCGGTCGCGGCGATCAGGCCGCCGTCGATCAGGACGTCCTGTCCGGGAAGGTGTTGTGTGCCGTCGAAAACGGCGACCTGGCGAATGAGGGTGGCCATGGGGGGTTCCTTATCGGGTGGGGTGCGCCGGCAGGTACGACGAGAGCTGGTCAAGCACCTTCTCGGGCTCGGTGGGCACGCCGTACGCGGCCAGGTAGCCGTCGGGCCGAACCAGCAGCGGTGACTCGAGGCCGGAAACGTGGCGGATGGCCAGCACGCCGTGGTCACCGGTGTGGTCCGGTCGGTCGAGGGCCAGGGTCCAGTGCAGGCCGGTGGTGGGGACGGTGTTCGGTGAGACGCGGGTGCCGACGGGTCCGTGGTCGGGTTCGTTGGTGTAGCCGAGGTCGAGTTGGGCGAGTTTGGTGGCGATCCATTCGGTGACGCCGGGAGTGCTCGCGGCGGCGGCGAGGACGCGGTTGCGCAGTTCGCCGTCGGCCGGGTCGCGCAGATTGGCCAGTGTGGCGAACTGGCTGGTGAACGCGACCAGTCCGGCCGCGATGGGGTGTCGTTCGTGGTGGTAGGTGTCCAGGAGGGTGGTGGGGGCCAGTCCGGTGAGGACGGCGTGCAGTTTCCAGGCCAGGTTGCCGGCGTCCTGGATGCCGGTGTTCATGCCCTGGCCGCCGGCCGGGCTGTGGGTGTGGGCGGCGTCGCCGGCGAGGAAAACCGGGCCATCGCTGAAACGTTCGGCCACCCGCTCCTGGACGCGGTAGGTCGAGGCGGACACGACTTCGGTTACTTGGATGTCGTCGGCGTGCGGGCCTCGTTCGGCCAGCAGCCGCCTGATGTCGTCGGCGGTCGGGGTGGCCGGGTTCGGGGTGGGGCCGACGACGCGGTGCAGGCCGCCGGCGAGTGGGGAGATGAGCAGCATTCCCGCTGGGGAGAGGTAGAACGTGGTGTCTTCCTGGGGTAGGGCGGGCGAGTTCGTGCGGATGTCGGCGATGGCGAACAGTTGCTCGGGTGCGTTGCCGGGGAAGCCGATCCCGGTGGCTGCGCGCACGGCGCTGTGGACGCCGTCGCAGCCGATCAGGTAGCGGGCCGAGATCGAGCGTTGGATGCCGTCCGGTCCGGCGATGGTGGCTGCGACGCCCGGGAAGTCGGGGGTGTAGCCGAGGAATGTGTGTCCTCGGTGGACCTTCCCGCCGAGTTCGTCCAGGTGGGCGAGCAGGTGGGTTTCGGTGGTTTGCTGGGAGATCAGCAGCACGAAGGGGTATGGCGTGTCGAGGTTGTCGTAGGACGCGCTGAGCAGGGTCTGGGTCCGGTCGTGCAGGCGGAAGCCGCGGCCCCGGTCGCCGGCTTGGATCAGCCGGTCGGCCACCCCGGTCCGGTCGAGGTATTCCAGCGCTCGCGGCTGGATCGCGGCGGCTTTGCTGCCGGGCTGGACGTCGTCGTGGCGGTCGATCAGGACGTGGTCCACGCCCAGCTGGCGGAGGCTCGCGGCCAGGGCGAGACCGGCCGGGCCCGCACCGACGATCAGCACGTCGGTCGTGGCCGGCGGGGCCGGGGGGTTGGATGACGGCGTCATGGCGGCCTCCTGGAGTTTCGGTCCGTGGTGAGGGGTAAGCCTCATCGCCTTAATGAAAACGTTCGTTCCCGTTTCAAGGACAACGTAGCACCGGGGAATGCTTAAGGCAAACGACCGTTCCCTTTTGTAGGCTGTTAGGCGACGGACATCCCGCGTGCTCGCGGAGGTCGGTCAGGGCACGATCACGACGCGGCCCAGCGCCTGGCGTGAGCCAAGTGAAGGCGTCGTCGACCTGGTCGAGGCGGTACACCGAGTCGATCCGGGGGCCTCGCCGCGATCGACGGCCGCCAGCGCGGCGGCCGCGTCCGCGAAGGTCGAACCACGCGAGCCGAGCACGCTCAGTTCGCGACCGGCCGGGCCGGTGGACTCGATCCCGAACTCGCGCCCCGGGGTGTACCCGCAGCACACGACGCGTCCGCCATGGGAACCGCGCGGTCTGCGCCGTCGGCCGGCGCGACCTCCCGGCGCTGCGGGTTGCGACTTCGCGCCCGCACCGGCCGCGATCTGGACGCCGTTGAGCCCTGGCCCGCCCGCGCCGACCACGATGACGCGTTCGCCCGCCTTGACCCGGCCCCGTCCGTGCAACGCGTGCCGAGTCCGACGAGGGCGATGTCGGCGCAGGTGTCGTTGTTCCCCGCGCACACGACGCGCACCGTCCACAGGTGAGACAGGAGTGGCGGGCCACTCGGGTGCCGGGTGGGATGAAACCGTCCGATGTGGACACCACCTCGCCGGCGATCTCGTGCCCGATCACCACGGGCAGGGCCAGTCCGGCCCCGTCTTCCCGCCGGCCATCTTGAGATCGGTGCCGCACAGGCCGGCGGCCCGAACCCGGATCAGGCCTCGCCCGGACCCGGTCGGTGCCGCCGGATCAGCCCGCCCCGGCGGCTGCGCCCAGTGCGGCGAGCCCGGCGATGAGCTGCTCGGCCGGGACCGGGTCGAGCAGGTGCTGGTTGACGACCAGTCCTGGCATCAGCGCGACCAGGACCGTCGCGACGTCTTCCGGGGCGGCGTCGGCCAGGAGGTGTCCGGCGGCCTTCCAGCGGACGGCGAGTGCGGTCAGGTGACCGTGGACGCCTCGGTAGAACGCGTTGGTCTGCTTGGCCACGTCGGACCGGCGCAGTGCTTCGGACCAGGAGTGCATGGCGATCTTCGACAGGTCGTAATCCGGCCCGGCCGTCCGGTTCGCCAGTTCGCCGAGCAGCCCGGCGAGGACCTCGGCAGGGCCCGGCGTCGGTTCGGTGTCGAGCGTCCGGGCGACGAAGCCGCTCAGCAGGGTGAGGGCCTCCTCGGCCGAGGCCTCGATCAGCTCGTCCTTGCTGCGGAAGTACCGGTAGACGGCGCTGGAGGACATGCCGGTCGCCGCGATGATGTCGTCCATGGACGTCGCGTGGAATCCGTCCCGGGAGAAACACGACCAGGCGCTGACCAGGACGTGCCGGCGGCGCTGGTCGCGTCGTTCGGTGCTGAGACGGGGCATGGCGCCATCCTAAACGGAAACGTGCGTTAATGTTTTGGTGGCATCCGGTGCTGGTCGATGCCGGTCAGCCCGCGCAGACCGGCCAGCACCCGGTCCACGCTCACCGGGTCCGCGGCGTGCCGGGCGACCAGCATCCCCGGCAGCAACGTCGCCAGCACGATCCCGACGGCTTCCGGGCTCGCCTCCGGCGCGAGCAGGCCCGCGTGCTGCCAGCGGCGGGCCAGCGCGGTCAGCTGAGCGCGCAGCTCACGATGGAAATCGCCGGTGCGCTCGCGCAACCGCGGCTGCCGCAACGCCTCGGACCAAGCCTGGATCGCGACCCTGGACAGGTCGTAGTCCCTGGTGCCCCCGCCGACCGGCGCCACGATGGCGGCGATCGTGGCGGTGACGTCCGGCACGGGCTCGGTGTGCCGCAGCCGGTCGAACAGCGCGCGGAAGACGGCCATGGACTCCTCCCCGGCCGCCTCGATCAGCTCGTCCTTGCCACCGAAGTACCGGTAGACCCCACTGGCCGACATACCGGTCGCGGCGATGATGTCGTCCATCGACGTCGCATGGAAACCGTTGCGGGAAAAGCAGGTCCACGCACAGGTCAAGATCTGGCGCCGCCGCTCGGCGCGGCGCTCCTCGGTGATCTTCGGCACCGCCTCAGCTTAAACGGGGCCGCATTGAACTCGGCGATCACGCGCCGTTCCTCGACCGGATCGGTGAAAGCCGTCGACAGGACCCGGGTCGTGCCACCCTGCGGACGCTTGGCTTTCGCCGCGCAGGGCCCGCGGAGCAAAGATCAGCCCGCGTATTCGACTGTCCGGGCCTGCCGCTGCTGCCAGGTGGTGTAACCGATCAGCGCGAGCAGGACCGCGCCGAGCAGCGCGGAAGCGCCGGTCGTGCCGTATCCGAGCCCGCCGGCGGCGTTCGGTTTGCTGACGAAGTCACCGGCCGACGCGCCAAGCGGCCGGGTCAGGACGAACGCGACCCAGAACAGCAGTGTTCGCGAGACCCGTGTCGTCTTCATGACCGTCAAGACCAGAACCAGCACGCCGCTGATCACCATCGCGGTACCGCCGAAACCGAGTCCGGAGTCGTCGGCGAGGAAGTCACCCAGCGAGGTGCCCAACGTGTTGGAGAACAAGATCGCCGTCCAGTACAGCAGTTCACCGCTGAACGAGTCGATCTTCTGCACGGCGAACGAATGCCCGCTGGCTTTCCAGATGAGGAACACCGTCGTGAGCGCGGCGATGAGGACCAGCGCGCCCTTGGCGTAGCCGAGGCCGGCGCTGCGGTTCATGAAGTCCGACATCGTCGTGCCGGCGGTGCTGGTCGAGAGAATCACCGTCCAGTACAGCAATGGATGAAATGTCTTCACCGCCAGCTGGGTCAGCAGGCTCGCCAGGAACAGCACGATCAAGATCACCGAGCTGGCCAAGTACCCGACCCGCATCGTCTGGGCGAGCAGGTCGCCGGCTGTCTCGCCCAGCGTGGTGGCCGCGATCTTCATGATCCAGAAAATCGCCGTGATCTGAGGAAGCTTGCTCATGATCACCATTCAAGCGCGGCGGTCATCGCCGATGGCCTGCCGTCAGCCCATCCGGTGACCGAGGCTCGCCAGGTTTTGCCACCGCCTAACCCGGCGCCCATGCCGCGCGTGTCCGGCTCGCCGCTCGACGTGCCGTGGCCGGTGCTCATCCCCGCCGGGTGGGAAGGCGGTCCGGGGTCAAGCCCGGCGAGGTCGGTCACCGGGCACTGTCACCTGTACCGTGCCGGGATTCATCGTTCTCGACGGTGAAGTCCCCGATCACCCGGACGCGGCCTTGCCACCCGGCCCGGCCACGCCGCCGGTCAGGGGAAGCCGACCCTGGTGGTGTAGATGTCCTCGTCGTTGGCGACCGAGGCGTTCGGCGCGCCGGCCTGGCAGGTCTGCGGTGGAGTGCCCGGCGTCGCGGTGCCGGGGCACAGGAACAGGTCCGTCGGCCGGGTGTCCGACCACACCGGGAACGCGGCCTTGGCCGTCACCGCGATTCCCGCGTAGTCACCGTAGAACGTGCCGCTGAACTGCGTCGGCGGAGGCATGCTGCCCGACGTCGACCGGGTGTGCTCGAACGGCCCGGCGGGATTGGCCGAGAAGGAGGTGGTGATGTCGGCGAACCCGAGGTTCTCATCGGCCCCGTACTGCCGGTCGTAGTAGCTGACCGCGAGCGTCCCGTCCGGGGCGAACGCCGCGCCCTGCCAGAACTGGTCGGTACGGGCCTGGCCGCCGGCGGTGGTGACGACGGGCAGCGCCCGGACGTCGGTGCTCCCGCCGGTGAAGCTGGTACCGGCGTTGGCCGAGGTCGACAGCACGATGTCGTTGTTGCAGGTTCCGTTCTTGACCCCGGTGTAGAGGTTGCCCGCGGACGCGGGGTTGAACCCGCCCGGGACGCAGCCGGTCGACTCCTGGGAGTTCCGGTTGAGGTAGGAACCGTAGGTCACCACGACCCGGTTGCCGTGGCGCGGGTCGACGCCGCCGATCGGGTAGTTGCTGGCCCGGAACACCGAGTTCGCCGACGGGCCCTTCTCCGGTACGCACGCCCGGCCCGGGTCCTGTCCGTTCTGGTAGGTGGCGCAGTCCGGCAGTTCGTTGTACGCGCCGACCAGGACGGGCGCGGAGAACGTCTGGCCGCCGTCGGCCGAGCGGGCCAGCAGGACCTGGTTGTGGTTGTCGGCCGGGGAGGCTTCGCTGTTGTTGAAGTTGTTGTACACCACGTACAGCGCGCCGTCCGGCCCGACGAACGGCTGAGAGTCCTGGTTCTGGTTGCACCGCCCGCGAGGTGTCGGCAGTCCCAGGGCGTTGGCGCACTGCGGGCTGTCGGCGCTGACGAGGACCGGCGCGGAGAACGTCTCGCCGTAGTCGGCGGAGTGGGCCTCGTAGATGTAGCCGGTGCCGTCGTCGGCGAACGTCGTCCACGACATGTAGACCCGGTCGCGGAACGGGCTGCGGGGGTTGGCGTCGGCAGTCAGCAATTGCTTGTCCAGCAGGAAGTTCCCCGCGCCGGCGGTGTCGTCGTGGGTGGTGACGGGGCGGCCGGTGAAGTTCCAGGACGAGCCGTTGGTGCCGGTCGAGCGGTACACCAGGAAGGCGCTGGACTGGTCGGGGTCGGGTGAGGTGCCGCTGCCGCGGTTGAACACCTGGCACGACAGATAGGCGTTGCCGCGCGAATCCCAGGCCACCGAGGTGTCCCCGCCGCTCTGCCAGTATTCCCGTGGCGCACCACCGAAGCTTCCCCCGCGGATGAACCCGTCGGGGGTGGTGGCGTCGGTCCAGGACTTCGCGCCGTCGAGGGAGTAGGTCGCGCCGCAGGTGCCGTCGCCGCGGCGGTAGTCGTTGTAGCTGGCGATGATGTGGTCGGGGTTGTTCGGGTCGGCCGCCGCCCACGTCTCGTTCTGGGCTTGGCCCCGTCCTTGCAGGTCGGCGTCGGCGATGTTGAGGCAGTTCTGGTTGACCTTGACGTTGGCGCCGAACCGGTCCGCGCACGGCGCCGCGGTTGCCGGTCTGGCGGTGTTCGGGGCCGCGCGCCGGCCGCCGGTGGCGGGGTCTTCACCGTTGAGGACGGTCGACAACAGCCCGGAGACATGGCGTTGCTGGATCTTGCTCAGCCGGGTGTAGCCGAAGGGCTGGGCAGTTGCGGTCGGCGCGGTGGACAGACCGAGGGCTGCGGCGCTGAGCACCGTGAGGCCGATCGCGGGGATGATGAGGGGACGGGGCCATCGTGTCATCACGCGCTCCCTGGTGAGAACGGAGTGAAAATCCGGTGACGCGCCCAGCAACACCGGCAAACGCGTGCCTGGGGGCGCCGCTCACTTGTCGGCGGACAGCGGGCAAGTGTTACCACCCGGCCGGAATAGCAGTCTTTCGCAGGGCAAGGTTAGAAAAACGTATGAGTCACGTTATCTGCAGGTAAATCGCCGGGGCGCCGCCGGCGGTTCCGCGAGATTGGCGCCGGTCCCTACTTTCGGCGCTACATAAGACACAGTGGACCTTCTACCATGTCCAGTCGTCCCGACGATCGGTTGAGTGTCCCAGTGAATCCATTGTGCGGGCGCATTTCCCGCACTGCGTCGCCGGCTCAGGAATGTTGGCCTGGTATTCATCCCCGCGGCGGTGTGGGTGGGCATCGCCTTTCGTCACACTGCCAGATGACTTCGCCGGTCGGTCACACCGGTCATTCCGAATGCCGGATCCCGCCGGCGCCGCCGCGCACGATCTCCAGCCTCGGCCGCGACCGAACGCGGCCCCGTGGTACCGCGTCCCTGGGAGAGTTCCATGCAGCGCACAACACGCACTCGCCTCGCTGCCGCCCTCGCCGTGATCGCGGCCGGTGCGGCCCTGTCGATACCGGCTCTTTCCTCTGCCACGCCCCAGGATCCCGATCAAGCCGGTCAATCCGGTGAGGTCGAAAACGAGGCCCTCGTCGCCCAGCCCGCCGCGACCGCCGGGAGCTGCGGGGTGGAACGGTGGGCTGTCAAGACCGGGACCGACAGCGATGCCTCCAAGATCGCCCTGCAGTCCACCACCGACACGACGATCGCCGCGCTGGACGCCTTGCCGAAACCGGGCAGCCTGCCGGCCGACACCCGCATCCAGCCGACCGAGACGACGGTGTTCCGGCTCAAGGCGACGCTGACGCAGTACAAGCTGGAGTCCGACTCCGACTACCACCTCGTGATGTCGGACGGCGCCGGCCACACGATGATCACCGAGATCCCCGACCCCGCCTGCGTGGGCTCCGCCAGCCCGCTGACGAGCAGCATCCAGAAGTCCCGCGCCGAGTTCAACGCGAAGTACACCCCGACCGGCAGCTTCCAGACCGCGAACGTCCCGGTGACCGTGACCGGCGTGGGGTTCTTCGACTTCCTGCACGGCCAGACCGGGGTCGCCCCCAACGGCATCGAGCTCCATGCCGTACTCGACATCCAGTTCGGCGGAAGCAGCGGCGGCAGCGTCTCGGTGGCAAACCCCGGCAACCAGACCGCCACCGCCGGCCAACCGGCCAGCCTGCAGATGTCCGCGACCGACACCGCCACGGGGACCTTGTCCTACAGCGCCACCGGGCTACCGGCCGGATTGTCGATCAACTCGGCCACCGGCTTGATCTCCGGTGTTCCGGCCACGGCCGGGACGAGCTCGGTGACGGTCACCGCGTCCGACTCGACCGGCCCGTCCGGGTCGGCCTCGTTCACCTGGACCATCGCACAGGCCGGCGGCGGTGGCTGTACGGCACAACAGGTACTGGGCAACCCCGGCTTCGAGACCGGGACGCCGAGTCCGTGGGCGGCCTCGGCCGGGATCATCAAGAACAGCGCATCGGAACCGCCGCACGCCGGGAGCTGGGACGCCTGGCTCGACGGACATGGCAGCGCCCACACCGACACCCTGGCTCAGACCGTGACGCTGCCGACCGGCTGCGCCACCTACGCGATGAGCTTCTGGTTGCACGTCGACACCGCCGAAACCAGCACGACCACCGCCTACGACTCACTCACCCTGCAGATCCTCAACAGTGCGGGCACCGTGCTCGCCACTCCGGCGACGTACTCCAACCGCGACGCCGCCAACGGCTATGTCCAGCACCGAGTCGACCTCTCCGCCTACGCCGGGCAAACCATCACGGTGAAGTTCACCGGCACCGAGGACTACACCAAGCAGACCTCGTTCGTCCTCGACGACACCGCCCTCAACCTCTCCTGACCACCGGACTCCCGAAGGCATCGACCCGCAGACGACGGTGCTGCGCATCGAACGCGACGGCCACCTAGCCGGGGTTATCGACTGGTTCGCCACCCACGGCACCAGCATGACCAACCGGAACCTGCCGGTCAGGTCGGACAACAAGGGCTACCCGGCGCTGCATCGGCGAGGTCGAGGGCGTTGACTACGTGGCGGAGACGGCTCCGGAGTCGAGGCGAGTTCGACAGCACCCGGATCACCGGGTCGCGCCAGTACGAAGCCGCCGCCAAGCTGATGAACGAGCCGGGTGTCCCGGTGCGTGGCCGGGTGGACCACCGCCGCACCTACGTGGACCTGTCCGCGGCGGACGTCTCGGCGGAGTTCGCCGCGGACAGTCGCATGCACTGGACCCGCGGGCCGATCGTCGGCGCTGTGGCGCTGGCCGGCACCGATGAAGGAGAGGGCTTCGCCGGGTTCCGCCAGCAGCGCACCCGCGCTGGTGCGCGCTGTCGTACCGCATCGGCCCGCTGTGTCTGATCGGGTTCCCGGCGGGATCACCATCGTGGCCGAGTTGCGGTTGCGCCGCACGGCGACGCCACCCGCGCCGTCGGCGAGGATGCGGGTCCAGGCAAGGTGCACCACTTGCCGACCGAGCCGGACGGGATGAAGGTCGAGGTCGACTACCACCAGGTGATCGGACACGTGGGATGAAATAGATTAAAGATCCGCTCAAGAAGCGGATCCACTGGGCCTCCGTCGTCCTGGCTGTGATCGGTTTCATCGCCTGGGGACTCGTCGCGGGTGACTTTCGTTGGGCCTGGATACCTCTCGCCTTTTTCTACCTTGTTAGGATCGAATCCTTTGCCTATCTTAATAGGTGCGAAGTCGATCGTTTGAAAGTCTTGCGGCCGGACGTGATCTTAACGCTGCACACGCCGATGCCGGACCGCAGCAATTGCCTTCAGGTTCTTACTCGGCGTCGAAGGACGATGGTGCAGGGCGGGAGGTACCCGGGTTCACGTCGCTTCGGCGCGGTTGGGCAGGTGGAGAAGGCGCCCTGTCGGGGCGCTGGTTTGGACGGGATCTCGTGGAGCAGGCCGGTCTCGCGGACGTTGAGGTAGGTTCGCCGGGTGGGCAAGGAACCTGTGGTGGTGCGGGTCGGCTGGATCTGTCTGGCTGTGGTCAGTGCCGGGATTCTGGGGTTCGGGCTTGTGGTGGCGGTGGCGCCGCCGGCGGGCGATGCGCTGTTGTATCGCGCGGACGCGCTGGCGACGGCGGGGTTGGGGTTGTTCGGCGGGCTGATCGCGGTGGTGCCGTTTCGGCGCCGGGAGCGGTGGGCCTGGTTCACGCTGTGGTTCTATCCGCTGTTCTGGCTCGCCCATCTGGTGTTCGGGCTGCCGCCGGGCACGGACCACGTGCACCAGGTCGTGTTCATCGTGCTGTCGCTGACCGGTCTCTTCGCACCGGCACGGCAGTTCTTCCAGCCGACACGCGAGGGACGGCACGCTCCGCGGTGAAAGGGTCGTTCTGGTGGGGCTTGCTGATCAACGTCGCTGGCGGGCTGCTGCTGGCCTGGATCGCGCTGGTGATCGTGCTCGCGATCGCCCGGCCGCGCGGCGGGTTGCCGAGCGAGGCGCCGAAGCAGAGGTATGCGAGATCGAGTGGATTCGGGACCGATACTTGCATCGTCGACTGGTCGGTAGCATCGGTGCAACTCTGGTGATCTTCGTCTTTTTCGGATTCAGCGATAGTCTGAATGTGATAGCAATCACCTTGATTATCGCTGGTGTCGCAATCGTCCTAATCGCTGCGGTGATACCAGCGAAGAAGATTAGAGATTTCATTTGTCGCCATCAGTCTCGGGATAGCCACGATATTAGTTGGTAAAAATAAGAGATCAAAATAATTAGATAAAGCTCTGGGAAACAGTGTCACCCGGCCCGGCACCGGGTCCGCAGCGACCAGAGGTGCAGGTACTGACGCCGACGTAAGGGGTGCCGTGCGGGTTGATGTCAGCGAATTACCCCTCGTGAGTGACTACGCATCGCAGCATAGGCTGCTTGACCTCCACGTCCTTGGCGATGGTCGGACGGCAGCGGTCGACGTGCTCAAGCGCTACTTCAATGATGACGCCGAGCGGCCCACCTAGCCGTCGACACCACGATTACTTACGCGACGGAGATCACCGAGCTGCTCGAACAGATACCGAACGGCTTGGCGATGCACGAGGCGCCGTGGACGACGTTCGCGCCCGGTTCGCCCGCCAGCCAGTTGTGGTGGCTGTTCAAAGGCCGTGTCATGACAACCGTGTAAGCCACGGATGGACCAAGATCGGGATCGCTGACGGCGACCCAGAAAGGCTCTATCTGTGACTGAGAACAC
>NZ_FOEF01000031.1 GCF_900110575.1 Amycolatopsis saalfeldensis | reverse complement strand
GTCCAACCCGGCCATCCGGCGCCCGCGGCTGATCACCGTCGACGAAGCGTGGCTGCTCATGCACGACCCCGCCGGCGCGCGGTTCCTCCACCGCATGGCCAAAGCCGCCCGCAAACACTGGGCCGGCTTGACGATCGCGACCCAAGACGTCGGCGACGTCCTCGCCACCGAACTCGGGAAAGCGATCATCTCCAACGCCGCCACCCAGATCCTCCTGCGCCAAGCGCCGCAAGCGATCGAGGAGATCGTGGCGACCTTCAACCTGTCCGAAGGCGAGAAGCAGTTCCTGATCTCCGCGGACAAGGGACAAGGTCTCCTGAGCACCGGCACCCAGCGGGTCGCGTTTCAAGCTTTGGCTTCACCGCAGGAAGATGCCTTGATCACCACAGATCCGGCCGAGCTGGCACAGTACGCAGACCCCGAAACTACCACGGACGACAGCATGTTTGTCGATCTCGGCACCGACGACGCCGAGCTGGCTCTTGATGCGGACGTGGACGATCACGTCGACCTCGGCCACGCCGCCTAGCGCGCCGCAGCGAATCGTCTCAACCACCCCATTTCTGCTCGTTTCCCGTGCCCGCCTGACGGGTCGTTTGTGAGGTGCCGTATGTCCTCTTCCACCACCACGCCTGAGGTTTCGGTGCGGCCGGCCCGGTTGCTGACACAGAACCGGGAGATGCGCGCGATCGGCGTCTGGAACTGGACGCTGCCCGCGCTCGCCGCCCGACTGCCCGACGGCCGGACCCAGGTGACCTGTCCCGCGGCATCGGCGTGTACCCGGATCTGCTACGCCCGCAACGGAACCTATCTCTTCCCCGCGGTGAAAGCCAAGCATATCGCCAATCTCGCGTACGTCCTCGACGACCTGACGGGGTGGGAAGCCGCCATGATCCGCGAGCTGTCGGCGACCCGCTTCGCCGGGAAGTTCATCCGGGTGCATGACGCAGGGGATTTCTTCTCTGATTCCTACACCTTGGCGTGGTGTCGCGTGATGCGCGCCTGCCCGCAGGTGACGTTTTATGCCTATACCAAGGAAGTCCGCCGGTTCAAGCGGTTGATCGAACCGGACCCGCCCGGGAACTTCTTGTGGGTCTACAGCTACGGCGGTCGTGAGGACTTGTTCATCGACCCCGACCGGGACCGGGTCGCGGATGTGTTTCCCGATGGGGACGCGATCGCCGCGGCCGGGTGGTCGTCGCAGGAAGCCTCGGATCTGCTGGCGGTGCTCGGCCCGAGGTTGGTGGGGGTGCCCGCGAACCGCATCCCGCAGTTCCTCAAACGCATGGGCACACGGCGGCTCTCCGAGTGGCAGGCGGAGATCGACGCCGAACGGGCACGCACGCGGCGCGGCCATCTCCGGCTCGTGCCCGGCGGCCGGGCCGCCTCGGCGCCGGCGCCGGAACGCCGTCCGGGCGCGGACGGTGCCGAGCGGCGCGCGGCCTGAACGCCGCACCCTGCCGGAGCTTTCTCCTTGCGCGAGAAGAGGTTTCTGATGTTTGCTGCCCATTCTGTCGTCGCGCAGGCGGGGATACTCGCCTCGCCGGTGCAGGACTACCTGCGTGATCCTGGTGGTGCGGTGCGTGTGGTGGTCACCGCGCTGCGGGATGTCGTGGTGTCGTGGGGGCCGGTCGCTGGTCCGGTCCTGGTGCTCGTGGTGGCCGGTATCGTGGTCGGGCGCCGGTGGTGGGCGCGCCGGTGCCATGACCGGATGGCCGCCGACGCCCGGGTGGTCACGGTGCTGGCCCCGCCCACGGTCGATCCGGACGGTGCGGCGGCCTTGTACTCCAATCTGGTCGGCCTGCTACGGCCGGGCTGGAGACGCCGGATCCACGGTCAGCCGCATATCGTGTGGGAGTACGTGTTCTCGCACGCCGGGGTCGCGTTGCGGCTGTGGCTGCCGGGTGTGGTGCCGCCCGGGATGGCCGAGCGGGCGATCGAGGCCGCCTGGCCCGGTGCGCACACCCGGACCACCCCAGGCAGGCCTCCGATCCCGCTGTCCAGCCCGCCGGGGAAGGCGGTCGAGGCCGTGGGCGGGGAACTGCGCCTGGCCCGTACCGAGGCCCTGCCGATCCGGTCGGACTTCCCGGCCGATCCGGTCCGGGCACTGCTCGGCGCCCCGGTCGGGCTCGCCACCCATGAACGGGCCGTGGTGCAGATCCTCGCCCGCCCGGTCACCGGCGCGCGTGTCCGCACCGCGCGGCGCGCGGCCCGCCGCGCCCGCGCCGGCACCTCGACCACCGTGGCCGGGCGTCTGCTGGATCTGCTCACACCGCACACCGGATCACGTACACCTCGCGCCACAGCGAAAAAGCCGGTCGTCGACCACCAGACGTCGCTGGAAACCTCGGCGCAGGACCGGGTCATCGTGACCAAACAGCGCGGCTCCCAGTACGAAACCCGCATCCGCTACGCCATCGCCACCCTCGTCCCCGACCACACGCCCAGTGCGGAACGGGTCCCGGTGCGGGAGCACCTGCGCGGACGCGGCCACGCCATCGCCAGCACGTTCGCGGCCTACAGCGAGCACAACTACTACCGCCGCGTCCGCCTCCCCCGCCCCGTCCAGGCCGTGGCCGAACGACGGCTCACCTCCGGTGACCTGCTCTCGATTCCGGAGCTGGCGGCGCTGGCGCACGTCCCGACCGACGAGGCGGTGCCCGGTCTGCAGCGTGCCGGGGCGAAAGCGGTACCGCCGCCGCCGGGGATCGCCACCGAGGGCCCCGGGGTCAAGCCGATCGGGATCACCGACTCCGGCCACTCCCGCCCGGTCGGGCTGCGGGTGGCCGATGCCCGTCATCATCTGCACATCCTGGGTGCGACCGGGTCAGGCAAGTCCGAGCTGATGGGCCGGATGATCCTCGACGATGCCGATGCCGGCCGCGGCCTGGTCGTCATCGACCCGAAGGGCGACCTGGTCGCCGACGTGCTGATGCGGCTGCCGGCGCGACTCGGGGAGAAGGTCGTGCTCTTCGACGCCGACAGCCGGGCCCGCCCGCCCGTGCTCAACCCGCTCGAAGGCGCCGACACCGCCCGCACCGTCGACAACCTCGTGTCGATCTTCTCCCACGTCTACGCCTCCAGCTGGGGACCGCGCACCGAGGACATCCTCCGCTCCGGGCTGCTGACCCTGCGCGAGCTACCCGGCACGCCCACGCTGACCGACCTGCCAAAACTGCTCACCGTTCCCGCGTTCCGGCACCGCGCGCTCGAACAGATCTCCGACGACATCCTCACCGGGTTCTGGACCTGGTACGACGACCTGTCCGACGCCAGCCGGGCCCAGGTCGTCGCCCCGTTGATGAACAAG
Source organism: Amycolatopsis saalfeldensis (assembly GCF_900110575.1). Taxonomy (GTDB): domain Bacteria; phylum Actinomycetota; class Actinomycetes; order Mycobacteriales; family Pseudonocardiaceae; genus Amycolatopsis; species Amycolatopsis saalfeldensis. Next base: position 63,774 of record NZ_FOEF01000031.1, on the reverse strand, counting down.
CTCCGCGGTCTCTTGCTCAGGCCGTTCGTGCGGGCCTCCCTCGCCGGTGGCGAGTCCACCGTGGACATGGATGCGGTGCTCGACGGCGGAATCTGCCTGGTGCGCCTGGGCAAGGACGCGCTCGGGATGGACACCGCGCGGCTGATCGGCTCTATCGTGGTGGCCCGAACCTGGCAGGCCGCCACCAGGCGAGCCCGGATACCGCAGCGCGACCGCCGCGATGCCTCGCTCTACATCGACGAGTGCCACAACTTCCTCAATTTGGCGTACCCGATGGAGGACATGCTCGCCGAAGCCCGGGGTTACCGGATGTCGATGACGCTCGCGCACCAGTACCTGCGCCAGCTCCCGCGCGAACTGGAGGAAGGCATCAGCACCAACGCCCGCTCGAAGATCATTTTCTCGGCGTCGCCCGAAGACGCCCGGCACCTGGCCCGGCACACCGCGCCCCGGCTCTCCGAGCACGACCTAGCCAATCTCGGCCGGTTCCACATCGCAGCGCGACTGGTGCTCGACAGCGAGGAAGCTCCCCCGTTCACCGCGGTCACCGAGAAACTCCCGCCCGCAATTCCCGGTCGGGCCAAGGAGATCCGCCGGCTCGCGCGCGTGAACACCGAGCCTCGAAACACGCCCGAACCGACCGAGAACGTCCAGCCGGTGGCGTTCGATCCGCGCCGCGCGGCCTGACCCCACTCAGCTTTTCCGTTTGCCCGCAGGGCGTTCTCACGTCCTGCCGTACTGGAGGTGCCCGTCACGATGGTGAGCAATCCCACCCCACAAAGGCAATTGCGTGCGCATCGGCCGGAACGACCTGCTGCGCGCGTGCTGAACTCGGCCGAGCACCACGCGTGGCTGGCCCGGCATCTCACCGACCGCGACCGGTGGCTCGCCCGGATGCTGTTCGAGCACCACGTGCTCACCAGCACCCAGATCATCGACATCGCCTTCACCGGTCGCCGCGGGGCGAACCTGCGCCTGCGCAACCTCTACCAGTGGGGCGTGCTGCACCGGTTCCAGCCTCACCGCGACCGCGGCTCGCACCCGATGTACTACGTCCTCGACACCGCCGGAGCTGTCGCGCTGGCTCGCGAGGACGGCATCGATCCCAAGGAACTGGGCTACAGCCGCGAACGCGAGATCGGACGCGCTTTCTCGCTGCAGCTGGCGCACACCGTGGGCTGCAACGGGCTGTTCACCGCCCTGATCCGCCGAGCGCGTCAACCCGGTGCCGCTGGTGTGCTCGCCGCCTGGTGGTCGGCCGCCCGGTGCGGCCGGCACTGGGGCGACATCATCACCCCGGACGGCTACGGCCGCTGGCGCGAGGCCGGCCGGGAGGTCGAGTGGTTCATCGAGTTCGACTTCGGCACCGAGCAACTGTCCCGCCTGGCGGGCAAGCTCGCCCGCTACGAGCGGCTGGCCGAGGTCACGAGCATCACCACACCCGTGCTGGTGTGGCTGCCCAGCGCCACACGCGAGGTCAACGCACGCAGGGCCATGGCCGAGGCGCTGCGCGGCCTGGACCGGCCCGCACGCGTACCCGTGGCGACCAGCAGCGGCGAAGCCGCCGCGGACCCGCTCGACATGGCGGCGCCGCGCTGGCGACGGCTCGACGAGTCCGGCACCGCCGGTCGCGTGGCGCTGGCCGACTTGCCCACCCTCTGGCCGAACCTACGCGCCTCGGCCCCCGGCAGCGGGCAGCGCCCGACCGCCGCCACGCCCGTGACCGCGCGTCCGGAGGTGCCCCCGCCCACCCCGATGCCCCCGCCCGCCCCCACGCGTCCGTGGAGGTGATGCGTCATGGGCAAGGTGGCCGCCGCCGGCGCCGGGTTCGTCGTCGTCATCATTCTCTTCATCGGCGGCGGCGCCATCGCCGTGGTCCAAGCCGTGTTCGGCAGCTCCAGCAGCTCCGCCGAGGGCCTGAACTGTGCCCCCGCCGGAGCGAGCGCCACCTCGGCAGCGGGGTACGGACCGCAGGAGATGGGCAACGCCGCGACGATCATCGCCGTCGGCAAACGGATGAACGTACCCGAGCAGGGCTGGGTCGTCGCGATCGCCACCGCGCTCACCGAGTCGCACCTGAAAAACCTGAACTACGGCGATCGCGACAGCATCGGCCTGTTCCAGCAGCGCCCCTCACAAGGCTGGGGAACGGCCGCGCAGATCAAGGACCCCACCTACAGCAGCGAACAGTTCTACCGGCATCTGCTGGCGCTACCGAACTGGCAGAACATGCCGGTCACCGTGGCCGCCCAGACCGTGCAGCGATCGGGCTTTCCCGACCGCTACGCGACATTCGAGCCAACAGCACGCCAGATCGTCGGGGCCGTCCAAGGTGCCACCTGCACGACCAGCGCCACGACCGGCGGCTGGACGACCCCCACGAACGGCACCTGCACCTCCACATTCGGGTACCGCGGCAGCGAATTCCACAAAGGACTCGACATCGCGGCTCCCATCGGTACGCCGATCCTGGCAGCCAACTCCGGAACGGTGATCAGCTCAGGGCCGGCGTCCGGCTACGGGCTGTGGGTACGCATCCAGCACGGGAACGGGATCGTGACGATCTATGGTCACAACGACCACAACCTCGTCCGCGAAGGGCAATCCGTTCAGGCCGGCCAGCCCATCGCCGCGGTCGGAAACCGGGGAGCTTCCACCGGAGCACACCTGCACCTGCAGATCGAGACCAACGGGCAGGCCGTCGACCCTGTGCAGTTCTACCGGCAGCGAGGACGCCAGCTCTGTGGGTAGGTGCGCACAAGCTGGTGGTCTAGAAACTCACCAAATGAGGCGCTCTCATTTGCCAGGGGTTTTGGCTTATGGTCTCACTTGCGGTCGGCGCTAAACCGGGCCGTCAAGGGTCACCCGCTACGGAGTCGACCTTGTCGCTCCGTCAGGTGCGCCTCGACCCTCTCCGCATCGGGCACGCCGATTCGGTTGTATGAGTCGTGCGCGATCCGAAGTTGGCGGACGCCCTGGCTTTCGTGCCCATCGGTGCACAACGCCGCGCCCAGGCCCTCGCGAGTTCGCGCGAGCCAGTAGGGATCGCCGACTTTCCGTGCGAGTTCGAGTGCCCGCCGATGATGGTCGAGCGCGGACGAGGTCTTTCCGAGTGCCGCCAGTGCCTCGCCGAGCCCGGTGAGCGCGGCGCACTCGCCGGCTGGGGTGCCGACGTCGCGGGCGGTCTCCAGCGCCCTGCCCAGATGGTCCAGTGCGCGGTCGTACTCGCGTTGCCGCTGGTACAAAGCGCCGAGAGCCAGCAGGCTGTTGCACATGTTCGGCTGGTTGAGGTGCTGGCCGCGTATCTCCAGCGAACGCAGCAGGTCGGCCAGCGCCTGGTCGCTGTGTCCCTGGGCGAGCCGCACCCGGCCTCGGACCTCGAGTGCGTCGGACTCGAAGCCGGGCAGGCCGTGAGTCTGGGCGAGCTCGAGCGCCCGATTCAGATGCTCGGCTGCTCCCACATGATTTCCAGTTCGTTCGCCGACGATGCCGAGCCAGATGAGTGCTTGGGTCTGGGAGGTGGGATATCCGTGGTCCTCGTGCACGGCGAGTGCCCTGAGCAGATAGTCGTGCGCTGTGCCGTATCGGCCGAGATGGAACGTGGTGATACCCAGGTTTCCCAGGTTGTTGCCGATGCCGAGCATCCGGCCGAGCGACTGCCACAGGGCCAGAGCTTGGTCGAAATACTCGGCCGCCCGCGCATACCGGCACATCAGCACGTTGACATTGCCCAGGCCCTCCAGGATGGCGGCCAGATCGCCCGGGTCCTCGCACAGTGTCCGGGCCTGCTCGAACGCGGCGAGTGCCTCCTGCAGCATGCCGAGGCGTTCGTAGGCCAGGCCGCTGAAGCGCAGCGCATTGGTCAGCCCCCTGCGGTCCCCGCTCGCTCGCGTGACCGTGACAGCGAGCGCGTGCAGCTCGAGCGCGTCGCGATGGTGACCGTGGTCATGCAGGAAGCGCCAGGCGATGTGCGAGAACTGGCTGACGTGCGCGGCGAGGCCGCAGGAGGCCGCGCGCGCGGCGACGGCCAGCAGGTTGGGTCGTTCGGTCTGCAGCCAGCCGAGCGCCTCGGCGCGGTCGGCAAATTCCTGCGCCTCGGTGTCCGGCCGCGTGACGCGTGGCCGTCGCTCTCGCGTCGCGGGCTCGATCAGGTCCATGGCCACCGCGGTCGTGTACCGGTAGTGGTCGAACAACCGGGTCAAAGCGCCGAGATCCGTGTATCCGGCCGACTCCTCGGAGGCAAGCTCCCGGGCGTACGTCCTGAGCAGGTCGTGGAACGCGTACCGAGCCGGGGTGTTCTGTTGAAGGAGATGTTCGTCCTGCAACTGCTCCAGCATCTGCCGCGCGGCGCCGACGCCGACATCAGCCAGGGCGGCCGCCGCTTGCGCGGTGAAGTCGCCACCGGGGAACAGGCCGGCCGCAAGGAAGAACCGCCGCAGCGGGTCCTCCAGCCCGGCCACGGAAAGATCGAAAACCGCGCGTACGGAGCGGCGGCCGACGCTCGCGGAAACCAGGCCCGCCTCGCCGATACGTTCGGCGAAGTCGGCCAGCCGCCACGCGGGCCGGGAGCGCAGCCGGGAAGCCGCGAGTGAAACCGCCAATGGCAGGTAGCCGCAGGCTTCGACGATCTGTTTGGCGGAGGAGGACTCGGCGGCCACCCGGTCGGCTCCCGCGATCCGGGCCAGGAGGTCGAGGGCGTCCGGCGGGGCGAGCACGTCCAGCAGGTGGAAAGAGGCGCCTTCGAGCGCGGCCAAGGTGCGCCGACTGGTTATCAAAACCAGACAGGTGGGACTCGCCGGAATCAGGTCACGCACCTGCCGGTCGTCGGCCGCGTTGTCCAGCAGGATCAGGGCGTTCTTGCCCTCCAAGCGGTCGCGAAACATCGCCGCCCGCTGGTCCAGCCCGTCCGGGATCCGCTGCGCAGCCACGCCCAGCTGCCGCAGGAAGCCGTCCAGCACGGCACCGGGATCGGCCGGCGACAGCTCCGCGTCAAAGCCACGCAGATCCACGTACAACTGCACGTCCGTGCACCGCCCCGCGCGCACCAGTTCGTGTGCGGCGTGGACGGCCAGCCGGGTCTTGCCGACCCCGGCCATGCCCTCGATCGCCGAGACCACCACGGTGCGTGGGCCGTCTTCGGCGACCGCGTCCATCAGCTGCGCGAGTTCCCGTGTCCGCCCGGTGAACGTGGCCAGGTCGGCCGGCAGCTGGCGGAACACACCGACGGGGCCGGTCTTGGCGTTGGCGTGCGCGGCGATACAAGCGGCCCGCCACCGGGAGACCGCTGCTTCGTCCAGCCCCAGGGCCTTGACGATCGCGACGACCAGATCGATGTCCAGCCGCCGCCGTCCGGGTTTGAAGGCGTCGACCAAAGTGGACGGCGACACCACCTGGGCGGGCCGTAGCAAGGGACCCACTCGTTTGGCGAGACTCCGATACGAGGGTTGCCCAGCCCAGGCGCGCAGCTTCCCCAGCAGGGAGATGAACTCGGCCAGATCGACCGCCTGATCAGGACTCGGAGCCGTGTCCCCGGATGCGCCCACGCCCGTGCCACCCCCATGCCGCTCCCGTGGCTGTAGCCGACGACGAGTGTACGAGGTGTAGGGCCTTGTGGGGAGGCAGTTACGCCGCCGAGGACGCGACCGGACCGCAGGAAGGGCCGTGAGGAGCAAGGGTGGCGTCGGGACGTCGTACTCTCGCTCGGTGGCTCAGCCGAGCCCGTCGCCAGATCAGCCAACCCCTGGAGAGTCCGGTAGCCACTGCTCATGGTGGTTCGCCCGTATCCCCGGTGATGAGCTTGGCCGCGACGAGCGTGGCAGCCTGGAACGTCTCTTCGCCGCGTTGTGTTCGCCGAGGTTGTCAACGCTTCGCAATTTTCGATCCTGGGTGGTCCCTGGGGGTCAGTTTTCACGAGTCGGCGGCATGAGGTTGCCTCCCTGGCCGACACTCCTCGATAGGGATGCTCAGCCCCGACGACTACGACAAGTCACTGCCAGCGGCTGCTTGAACTGCGTAAACCCCTGTCCACCGTTCTGGGTGAACCTCAGGACACGACTGGGTGGCGGTGCGGGCGTGTTTGGCGAAGCGTCGTTCCAGCGCATCTCGGCTGAGCACCGCGAGCTCGGGTGAACAACAGTGCTGGCAAGCCGCCGGCGTAGTCCAGGGCGGAGCCCAGCAGGGGGCCGCAGTCTAGCCCAGGCTCTTGAAGAAGCGCCGCACAATCACCGCCCTGACCGTCTCGGCCGTCTGCCTCGCCGCAGAATCCGTCGCCCTCGCGCTGACCGGCCCGACCGCAGGCTGCGCGCTGACTCTGGAGCTCACCGTGTTCAGTCTGCTGCGTATCGCCCGCAAGCTGGACCTCAACGCCGATGACGCCGTCCACCTGGCAGGCGAGCCAGCCCCGTTGACCAGGGTCGGCTCGCCGTCGTCAAGATCAGCAGTCCAGGTAGATGCCTGAGCCCCAGCCGCCATCGGAGAAGGTGTGCCAGTTGCCCCACATGTGCTTCGAGCAGTCGGTGTGCTGCGTCCAGTCACTGTCGGTCCTGTAGACCGTCAGGTCGACGTCGGGAAGGAACTTGAGCGGCGGGGCATACTTGCCGCCCCACCGGTTGTAGTGGATGTCCTCGATCGGCGAGGTGGTGTAGGTGCCGTCGAGGTGGTCCTTGGCGAAGTTGGTGCCGGGGAAGCCGTCCTTGTTCTCGCCCTCGACGTACACGGTGCCTGCGGGACGGTAGACGTCCATTTCGCCCTCGCCGGCCGGGTTGGGCGGGACCGGGTTGGACGGGCCGAAGTTCCAGTGGATCTCGGCATAGACGCCCTTGCAGTCCCCGAAGTAGCCTAGGTAGAGAATTCCCAGGCGGTTGTCGTTGTCCATGATGGAGACCGGGTGCGAGACCGTGATCGGGGCCGTGGTGGCGCCGCAGTTCTGGGCCGTATTTGCGCTGGCGGTCCCGGCTCCGGTCACGGACAAACCGGCAGTAAGTGCGAGCCCGGCCACGCCGACCATGAGCTTCTTGGTGATGTGCACGAATAACCTCTCTTCGATTAGTAGATAGATCCCGGTGAGCCTGCCACCTGTGAAATCGTTTCATCCCCTAACGGCGGTTCAATTTACCCCCAGGCGAGGGTCGTTCGGACGAACTTGGGGACCGTGAATGGGCGAGGTGAAATCAAGTAGCGGCCGCTGCTCTGATGGTGACTGTCGGACGCCTGGCCCGGATTCCCAGAATCCCGGACTCGAACGCTGACAGATTTTCAGAGTTCTCCTAGGAGGCGTAGGGGGCGACCTTGGCCAATGGCCCCGACATGGATGTGCCGTTGGCGTAGGTGATAGTAACGGTTGCGTCCTTGGCCGCTTTCTTGTCCGCGATGGGCCACCATGCGAGCCAGCGGCCGTTCTGAATCTCCGCGGCAATGGTGCGGCCGCCGGAGGTGACGGTGAGGCCACGCACGTCAGCGCCGGTGAAACCGGTCGTGTATGCCGTGACGGTGCCGGTGCCGAACGTGCCTGAGGTATCCAGGATGACCGCTCGGCTAGGCAGCGCCGCGGTGCCACCGGGTGCGGGGTCGACTGCATCGGTGACACCGGCCCCGTGACCGTCGGTAAGGCACAGCTGGAGGTTGAAACCCTGGGACCAGATCTCGGCATGTGCCTCGCTGCGGCCGCCAGTGAACAGGGTCAGATGGTGATCCGGGTCGAGACCTGCGGCCTGGAGGTGTCGATCGCACCAGGAGACGCCCGCTGAGGTAGGCCGACCACTTGCGTGCTGGTCAGCGGCGTACCAGCCGAGGATCGATGGGACCGCTACGGCCGCGACGGCGACGGCGAGGGTGCGCGGGTTACGTATGCCCGAACGGAGCCGGGAGGTGATCGCGACCGTCCATACGAGCTTCTTGCGCATTGAACCTCCTTGCTGCTTTTCGCTTGGACCAGGCGTCCCGAAGCGCTGCAGCCAGCCTGCCGCAATGGACCGACTGGAGTCCTGTTTCCCACACAAGCCCGCACAAGCCCACACACCCACTCTTAGAATTTGGCTGTCCAGATCACGGCGTCATGAATCGGGCGACGTGGAGAAGCAGCGAAGGGGGCATGCCCGATCCGGGCACGGCCCGTGATCTGGCGGAGTTCATCAGCTTGCTGGGGTGAGCTGCGCGCGTGGGCGGGCTTGCCGTCGTACCGGACGTTGGCCATACGGCCTGCGCGCGAGGTGCCGGCCCCACCGTTGTAGACGCCTTCAAGACCAAACGCCGCCGCCGGACCTGGACCTCGTGGTGGCGGACGTGGACCTGGCAGCCCGAAGGAGTGACCGTATGACCGTCCTCTACGAACCTGCTCTCGGCACCATCCCACGCAGTCCGGTCGACGTGGTCCAGCTGCAGAAAACCTGTACCGCCACATCCTGATCGCGCTCGGCGAGGACCCGGACCGCGCCGGGCTGCGCGACACGCCCCGGCGTGCCGCCGCCGCGTGGGCTGAATTCCTCACCCCCGACCCGGCCCGCCGGAACACCTCCTTCGCCATCGATCCGCCCACCGGCGACGGCTTCGTGCTGATCCAGGGCATCTCGACGACCTCGGCAGCCGGGTACGGTCCGCAGGAGATGAGCAACGCGGCCACCGTCGTCGCCGTCGGTAAACGGATGAACGTGCCCGAGTGAACGTTCCCGAGCAAGGCTGGGTCGTCGCGATCACCACGGCGATCACTGAGTCGCAGCTGAAGAACCTGCCCTACGGCGACCGCGACAGCATCGGCCTGTTCCAGCAACGGCCGTCGCAAGGCTGGGGCTCCGTCGCGCAGATCATGGACCCCACCTACAGCAGCGAGCAGTTCTACCGGCATCTGCTGGCAGTACCGGACTGGCAGAACCTGACCGTCGCCGTCGCCGCCCAGACCGTGCAACGCTCGGGATTCCCCGACCCGGCAACGCAGATGTGGGGCGCTGCGGCCCTCGAGCCGCCGGACGAGCTCCGGTCCGGTGTGGCCGAGTCCGGTCGGCGCGAACGACCGCCGGTCCGGGACGGCGAGGTACACGTGCCTGAATTCATGGCTCAGCTGCCCCCACGAGCGCTTATTGTGTCGAGTTGTGGCAACAGACGTAACGACATCTCCTCCTCAGATCAGCGTGCCGCGCTTGGCCGGCGGTTGGCTCGTGCTGCTGGTCTTGGTCGTCGGGGCCGGGATGATCGCAGTAGGCAATGTCGGGATCGGCGCGGTCATGTTGGCGGTCGTCCTCACCTGCGGCTACACCTTGATCCTGCGTAAGTGGATCTTGCACGGTCGGGCGCCGAGGGCCGTGTGGGTCGGATTCCTCCTGGGCGCAGTGCTGCTTTTAGCGGGCAGTGTCCGCTTCACCAACGTCTACCTGACGTGGTTTGGCACCGAGGTAGTCGGCACAGTCGCCGACGAGTCGACATCCCCTGGCGCGCACGGGCACCAGTACACGCAGTGTGTCGTGCTTCTTCCGGACGGCACCAGGCAGGAACTCGCCGTCACCGGCCCCTGTCCCGCACCCCGGGGCACCGGCGTCGACGTCCTGCAGATGCCAGGCAGCGACGGCCTCGGTTTCTTTCGGCCGGTCCTGACGAGCGTGGCGGGCTACTGGTGGGGCCTGGCCGGCTTGTTGGGCGGCCTCGGAGGACTTGGCACCACGGTGGCGCTCACTGTCCGGGAAGCGAAGGCACGGCGGCCCAAACCCAGCGCTTAAGAGGTCACGCCCCACGATGCCCTCAAGGCTACTTCATCGCGGCGGGCTCCCGACGTCCAGCCGATAGCCGTCCCGGCACATCGACGCGACACACTGTCATGCCGCTGATCGAGTGTTCGGGAATGCAGCATTCGCCAATCGGACGCGCGATAACCTGTTCCACTTTCTGCGCTGCTCTCGGCGCTCCATGGCTGGCAACACCATTGACCGGTCCGCGAGACGCGTGGGAACAGGGTGGGTCGCCACTGGCGCTTGCTCACGGCCAGGTACTCGCGGGTGGCTTCGTGCAGAGTGTCGATCTGCTCGATCGCGTCGTTGCTGACGCCGACAGCGCGCACGAGCCTCTCTTTGCCGCACTGGGGAAACTCCAGCCACCTGGCGACTCCGTGGCCAAACGCTGGGAGGCCAGAGCACCAGCCAGAGGTCGGCGTAGTCGGTTTCGAGCCGCAGTGAAGCTCAGGCGCCAGAGCCTGAGCGTCGGAAGGCTGGTTGGGAGCCGAAATCACCGCGAGGTCTCAAGCTCACGGGGAGTAGCATCCACCGGATGCCCAGCACTACAGCGGACGAGCCGGATTTCGATCTTTCCCCGGAGAGGATCGCCGAACTCGCCGCGCTCGCGGACGCCGCTGCCGCGGACGCGAAGCTTGGTTGGTACGAAGTCTCGTCCGCGCTCACGGACAATCGCACCGACGCGGACATCGACGCCATCGCGGTCGCCTTCGACTACCGCCTGCAGGAACGCGTCGAAGGGAACAGCAACCCCGTGTTCCACGCCGCGCATCTGACGCCTATCACAGAGCTGCCCACGTCTGTCACGGACCTGTGGGCGGAGGTCGTGGATGCCGCCGCGTCGTCGCTGGTTCGCGCGCGTCTGCACGATCTCCTCTTTGCCCTCGGTAGGCAACCCAAGCCCGAGCACGCCGAGCAAGCCTGCCGAGCGTACCTGGAGCTGGGCGCTGGAAGCTGGAGTTCGCTGTACCGCGGACGCGCCCTAGCCCGCGCGCTCGACATCGCCCGGCAGATGAACCGCAATGACCTTGCGGACGATGTGGTGAAGCAGATAACCGCCAATGCTCGTGAGTCCCTCGCCTGCGCTGAATGGCAGCCCGGCGTGTCGCTGCGCCTTATCGGCCGTCTCGTTGAGGAGAAGAACCCGACGCCGGGCGTCGACGATCTCCTGGCAGCGGCACGAGCACGTTATGCCGGCGACCCCTACACCGAGGTCGACACGGCGATGTTGCAGCGACGCCTCGCGAAGGGCGACAAGGACGCATTGGAGCGGATCGACCGGGAGATCGTCGGAATCTGGACCAAGGCCGCAGAGGCGTCGGCCGGGCTCCAGAAGCTGGGGTATCTCACCAAAGCGGTCGACTACGCCAGAGACCACGGACAGACCGACCTACTCGCCGCGGCCACAACCGCGCTGCAGGCGATCGGTATCGAGGACCTGGAGATGCAGACTTTCAGCGTCCCCGTCGAGATGTCCGGCGAGGAGATCGGCAACTGGATCGGCTACTTCACCCAAGGTGCTGACTGGCGCGTATGTCTCGCGCGCTTCTCGGGCGGCGAGCAGGGAACACCTCCGACCGGCCGAATCGACGAGAACCGCGCTCAGGTGGAGACCCTCAAGAAAGACGCCCCGCTGTACTCGATGATTCCGTACTCGAAGATCGGCGGCGACGGGCTCCCGCGGTGGGAACCGCAGAGCGAGGACGATCAGGAAGAGCAGCGTCTTTCCGATGTAGAAATGTTCAGGATGCAGATGTGTGCGCCACTGTTCGCCAAGGCGTTGCACGAGATCGGGGTCGTCCACCATCCGATCCGCGAGGAAGTCGAGGAGTTCTTCGCGGAACGGACCTACCTGCCGCCGGAAATGCCCCGGGTCTTGGCGGACGCGTTGACCAGGTACTGGCGCCAAGACTACGAGGCCTGCACCTACGTCCTCGCACCGAAGATAGAGACGATGCTTCGCACCCTCGCCAGGGCAATTGACGAGCCGGTATACCAGACCCAGCGGAAGAACACTCCGGGGAAGTACGTCGGACTCGGAACTCTGCTCTCCACGCTCGGCAAGCACGGCCTTGACGAGTCCTGGGACAGCTACCTCTCTACACTGCTCGCCGGTCCGACGGGATGGAATCTGCGGAACGAGCTGGCGCACGGGTTCGTCGACCAGGTCTCCGCTCCCATGGCCGCGCTGCTGGTCCAGGCGGCTCTCTACGTCGCCAGCCTCGTCCCGCGCGCGGACGACCAGCAGGCGCCGGAGGCCGAATAAGCGCCGTTCCGAACGTGCCCCCAGGGAAACCCTTGGGGAAACCAGGCCGGCGGACTACTCCTCGACCGCGGCGCATTTGAGGTGGTTGTAGAGGTTCGCGCGGCTGAGACCGACCTCCTTGGAGATTCTGGCCTCGCCGGGGGTTTGGCCCGTCAGTCGGCCTCGATGATCTCGATGCTGTCGAGGCGGCGCGAGTGCTCGACCTCGTCGTCCTCCACGGAGCACATCGCGTCGCGTCGTAGAGAACAGTTGGCCGCCCTGAAACCCGCCGACCTCGTCTTCTACAGCCCCGGGACGATCCACCACGTCGGGATCTACCTCGGCAACGGCCAGATCATCAACGCCTACGAATCCGGCACCGTCGTCCGGACCCAGCCGATTAACCTGAACGAGTACGCGGGCGCCGTCCGACTCCTGCAATAGGGCCATCACGTCGGGGCATCCCAGGCGGAAGCACGTCGTCCCTGCAGTAACGACATCAGCGAACCGGCCGCAACTCGCCCGTCGGGAGCGTCGTGGCATTCGCTGCAAGTGTTCAGCTTCGCCCCGCAGTTTGTTGTTGGTGAGAGTGAGCTGGCGAATCGATTCCTCGTAGATCTGCAACGAGCTTGCGGAAGCCGGCGTTCTTCACCCGGAAGGCGCCGCGCGAGCCATAATCCATTGGCGGCGGCTCGCCAGCGCAGCATCCGTGCGGCGGGTGCGGCCGGTGGGCGTAGCCCCGGCACTTGACACCGGTGGGTCTGGCGTTGGCCATCGCTCGGCGTTCCGGCCCGCCACCGGCCTGCCCGTCGCGCCCACCTCGCGGTTCGCCGACGCGGAGGCGGCCTTCACCTGGCTGGCCGACCAGTGGCCGACCCTCGTCGAGATCGTCGAATCCGCTTCCCGGTACCGGTTGTACGACCGCTGCTGGCAGCTGGCGTTCGTGCTCCGCGCGCGCTTCTTCCGCGAGAAGCTGTTCGAGCCGTGGATCCGGACGCGCCAGTGCGCACTCGCCGTCGCCGCCACGACCAAGACGCTGCAAAGCTGGAAATTCGTACCGGAGAACTGTTGCGCACCAGCGAACACCCGTTCGCCGCCCCGATCTCCGCGCTCGCCGTCGGCCAGTGGACCGACCACCTCATCGCGGTGACCCGGCGACGAGGCCGGCAACATCAAACCTGCTGGGATCTGACGACCGGAAATCCGATGGGCCGGTGGCCGAAACACGAAGACAGCCGCATGACCGCATTGGCCATCGGCCACCTCGACGGACGTCTGGTCACAGTGGTAGGCGGGAAGAACGGACTCGTCCGGGTCTGGGGCACGGTCCGCACCCGGAAGCTCGACGAAATGTGGTTTCCCGCGGCGGTCGGAGCACTCGCACTCGGCCCTGGCCTCGGAGTGGTCGCGTTCGGCACCGACCTGGCCGTTCTCGACAACCCGCGTCACCCCGACCGCACAGAAGCCGCAGCCGGCCCCAACCGAACCCGCCGCGCTCCGCCCCCGGCGCCGGCTCCGCAAGTGGTGGTGACCGACCCTGAGCCACTGGACATAGCGGTGCGTTAATTTTCCTCAGATTTCCCCTTATCGCTTTTGCGATATTCATCCAAAGGGCCAGGCTTCGAAGCAAGATGAATAGCCCTCCTGTACTGTTTGATATTCATACGTGAATATCGTGTAACCAGTTCAACAGCGAGAGCTTCCGTAAGAAGTTGCTGCAACATGACATTTAAATGATCCACGTAGGGCCCACCAACCGCTCCCGGCATATCCTTCAAAGGTAGGACGCTAGAGTACTTTTCAAGGGCCAACAATGCCAATCTGGCGTTATTTACATAGCTTTCCCCCTTCGATATCGCGATAGAGGACTGCTTCGTCGTTAGAGAGCGCCTTATTAGCTGTAGCTCCTCGTTAATTTTCAAGAATTTTTCAAGTGCTTCAGCGATCGGTTCGCGGACACGATTTCCGATGTCGTAAGTGCCCGCAAGTATTGCGAGGTGCTGATTAATTACAAACTCCAAGTGAGCTGTCATTTCACGCCTAATCTTCAGATTGGTGACAATTCGCTCCTTTCGGGCTTCGGTGATCGGTTTTATGAAAAAGTCAATCATGAATGCCACCACGGCTGCGGTTATGGCGCTCGTTACGGCTGTCTGAAGAGTTTGTGACATCCCTTACTTGTATCAGTCGCAGCAGGTGGGACCAACGGCAATCGGAGACCCGCCCCGGGCAGCGACGAGCACCAAGGGGACGTGACAGAACGGCGAGATCACCGGTCGGCGATACCGCCACGCTGATGTGCAGTTCCTTCCAGAGATGGCTCAACATCATGCTCAACCGCTACATGCCGACCGACACCGTCGTGGTCGCGAGCTTGGAAGGAGCTGGCACCGGCGTTCCTGCGCATCCCGGACAGAGGCTTTCTGGTCACCAAGCCGCTGGCGAAGACCGGCGCGAGCGAACCGGGCTTAAAGCACCAGCCGGCCTGGCCGCGCTGAAGCCTGCGGATCTCGTCTTCTACCGCCCTGGGCGATCCAACACGTCGGGATCTATCTCGTGCATGGTCAGATGATCAACGCCTACGAATCCGGCACCGTCGCCCAAGTCCGGCCCGTCGACCTGAGCGAGCACCCGGGCCCCCGACTCCTCCAGTGAGTCGATCACGCTTCGCCTTCGGCTTCGTCTGACTGTTCAGCTGAGCCCTGGAGCCAGTTATAGACGGCAGTGCGGCTGATGCCGAGCTCTCTGCCAATCAGAGCCTTCGACACACCCGCCTCATCAGCCCTCCGCATTTCGGCGAGCCTGTCGCCGCGTTCGATTCTCCGCTGATCGATCAGGATCTCTTTCATTTCCTGCAGCGAGGCTTCCACCTCGCGGATGCTCTCCAGCGCGTCCTCGACCGCTTCCACGCGTTTACGGCTGGCACGCAGCAGCGCGACGTGCTGATCCTTGTTCATCTGCGGCCTCTCTCGCCGTGCCCGGGGCGGGCCTCGGCCCAGGTGATCGACTGCCTGTCTCCGTGTGGACCTGGACACTCTAGCGAGATACTGCGATTGAAGGCCGGATGCGCCCGCGACCTCGGCGTGGTCCCGTGGTCACGGGTACATCCGACTTGGCTGGCGGCCATCCGCTACCGCCCGGGCCACCAGCGCACCTCATTGGGCGCCGCCCGGGGGGCCGCGCAGCGGAAGCGGAAGCCCTGCTGTGGCTGGCGGCCTAGATTCAGTCGACGCGTTCCCATTCGAAGGTAGCTCCGATCGAGTAGCGTCCGTCCTCGTCAGCGGCAATCCGAGACGGCAGGTACCCGTCTTCGCCGACGAGTTGGGGATCGATCAGCACGACGATGTCCCCATCCCAGTACGCGCTAAAGCACTCGTCGGGACCGTACATGCTGGCAGTGTTGCTGATCCAGGCGACGACCGCTTCGGCTACCGGGCGACGGAACCGAGGACTTCCGGCCCTGCTCCACCCGCCTTGCCAGGACAGAGCGGGGAACGCGGGGTCCTCGCCATCGATGTTGACGGTGACCAGGATTTCGCCGTCCTCGGCCGTGAGCCGCGCCGGGTCACTCAGAAGCGCGGCATCAGCTTGGCTGTCGCGTTGCGGAGCGGTCAGTTCCCAGGGCCCTACTCCGGATCCGATCGCGTATCGGTTGTTCTCGTCTGGCTCGATCAGCTCCAGGGTGCCCTGTTCTGTATCGG
Organism: Amycolatopsis saalfeldensis; assembly: GCF_900110575.1. Lineage (GTDB taxonomy): Bacteria > Actinomycetota > Actinomycetes > Mycobacteriales > Pseudonocardiaceae > Amycolatopsis > Amycolatopsis saalfeldensis. Next base: position 48,115 of record NZ_FOEF01000031.1, on the reverse strand, counting down.
TGAGAGAAAATACGTCACCGTCGATGGTGGCCGTGTGGCGCCATGCACTGGGGTCGCGACCATGCAGCGAGTTGAGCCACGGGGCAATTGCCTCGGCGACGGTGCGCCGAAATCGAGGGACGGGAAATCCGTTCGAGCGTTCGTGGTCAATGATCGCCGGGAAGGTTTTCCAGCCGTAGGTGATCGTGACATAAACCTCGCCACAGGTGGCGTCGAGAGTGGATGACGTGAACATTTTTGGACCCTTCATTCTGCACAATGGGATAAATCAGGACGCGGACCAGGCGGCTAGTCCTGGCATTTCAGAATTGCACGTCGGTCACGTTCAGGGAAATTTGTAATCGCGAGTGCTCTCGCCGCCCTGCGCTGTCAGGGTTGGTCGATGGGCTCGCGGGGTCTCACCAGCCGCCAGAATTCGGCGAGGTGGGCTCGGAGCAGGTTTCGCGCCGAAAGGACGCGTCCGAAGCGAGATTGCTGGAGTCGGCGGATACGTGTGATGAGCCGTTCCAGGTCGCGGGCCTCGATCAGGTCGGAGCACGGATCGCATGCGGCCCATCGGTCGCTGTATCGATTGGTGGCGATGTCAACCGCGATCCCTTCTTTCGGGCTCACCACTTGCCAGTGCCGTGAAATCCTTCGGCGGTACTCCTCGTCTGTGTGTGTCAGTAACGCGGTGGTGGTCGTAATCTCTCCGATGGTCGGATATGACCAACGAACCCCACCACCAGAGCAGAAGTCGCAGACCATGACGACATGCCGTGCGTCCGCTCGCGGAATCGGGTCAGGCTCATGATCTGCTTCGACACTGAAGTCGAGCGGGTGACACCACTCGAAGCTGCCTGAACTGTTTCCGAATTGAAATCGGTTCAGCGGCTGATAGCACGTTCGACACACCATTTCCGGCACGGAGCCAGGTGGGTTCTTGGACATAGTTCCACTTCCCTCGGTTTTTCGAAGTCTTCGCCAACCGACAATCGCCGACCGCGACGACCATGAAATCCCGGAGACAAAACGAACCCCAAAAATCAGCCCCGGGAAAAACGTCCGCCGGCCGCCGGGCTGGCACGTCGTTCTCGGTCCTGGGTGAGGTGCGGCAGTCTCGCGGCCACGGCACCCGCGCGACGGAGGGCCGCGCGGGCACCGAAGTGGCGAAACTTGGGCCCCGGGTCTTGTTCAACCCGCGGCCAGCACCTTGCCCAGCGTCGCCACCGTGTCCTGATCGAGCGTGACGGTCGTTCCGTCGACAGCGCGGGCCATGTTCCGTTCTGCGCGGGACGCGTTACGCACAACCCCTTCGTGGTGGGTGTAGGTGTTGACGGCCTGGACCACCCCCCACGCGGTGCCGCGCCACGGGCTCACCCGGTTGTCGCTGTTCCACAACCGGGTAAGCGCGGCCCGCTCGTTCGTCGCGGTCGTGCGGGAGCGCCCTGCTTCCTCGGGAACGGGAGTGTGCGCGTCCAAGAAGGCGCGCCATGCCCGGTCGGACACAGTCGTCTCGCACAGCGCCTTGACTTCGGCGGCGAACTCTTCGGCCACGGTGTGGACCATCGCGAGCGCATCGCGCGCCTCGACAATGCGGAGTTTGCCGTTCCGGCTGTGCTTCACCTTGAACTGCTGGCCGTGTTCGCGCAGACCGGCCGCCATGGTGTTGTCACACACCACGTTCGTCACGATCCGCTTGTAGGTGGTGGCGAGGCTGCCGTCATGGCTGGTGCAGGCGACCAGGTTCGGCCGGAACTCCACCCCTTCTGGAGTGGTGACGTTCTCCGGCACTTCGACGCTCACCCATGCCTGCTTCCGGTCGCGCAGCAGGCCCGCCGAGCCGATCGCCAGACCGTCGTCAAGAATGGTTCCCACCTTGCCGAGGAGCCATTCTTGGTACTGGTGCACGGTGTAGCCGTCGGCGAAGATCCCGAGCACGTCCCCGGTGTCCGATGCAGTGATCGCCTGCTTGTTGGGTACACGGCGCAAGCTGAACGCGCCCGCGACCAGCACCGGCGCCGGTTCGGCGGTCCAGTTGAACAGACGGCGCTGCACGTCGGCTACCGGAATCGCACCGGTGTAGTGGTTGGTTTCGTTGCCCTGATCCGATGCCCGGTAGTGCCAGGCGTGTCCGCGCTTGTCGGTGAAGCCGATCAGCACGTTGTTGTTGAGCCATTTACTGGTTTCTTTGGACATGACGAACCCGCTTTCATGATTGGAGGAATTCCAGGAAACCGCCGTGCGGTCCGACGTCCGCACACCGACGCGTGCGGCACCAAACAGCGCAGCGTGACTCAAACAGAGGCCCGCTTTATGCGGGCCTTATTTCCTCACGACCGTCAAGACGCGCAAAGAGGGGAAGAGGATCCGTCGCGAGACGCCGAGCCCCGGCCTCGCGCTCTCCTTTGCCACCCTCAGCTCGACTGTCAATGTCATATGTACATGTTGACACTCGACATTGACACTTTCAACCCGGAAGCGAGTTCTGTTATCTTGTCGTTACCTTCTTCGACTACCCCACCGGCGGGCTCTCGCGGGCGCTTGAGCTGGGAAGACGCGTACGGGACGCGCACCGCATGGCGACAGCCAGTCCCAGGCTTCCGCGCCCCACGGCCGATAGCGCCCGCAGAAAGGGTTCCCAGGGCGCATTTCTCGATCCATTCAGCTGGAAGACTTGAGTTCGTGCTGCTCGCCTGTTTGTCAAGTCATATTTGATCAATATTCTGCATCAATAACGGAGTTCGGATGATCGAAGGCATCGACCCGCCGACCAGCACATTTCATAGGGAACGCCGAGCGAGAGCAATTGAGCGGATATAAAACATGATAAGGCGACTATCGCAATCCACTGGCCCCCACGATCACAATAGCCCAAGTCAACCACCCACCCAATCAGACTGTTCACATGCCTGCCGGCACCGAAGTCGGGGTGTACGCGAGAAGGGGCTTTGACAGACTCGACCTGCGACAAGGCTCCCGAATGCCCCTTCCGCTCTAGCGGGAATCCGCAGAGGAAGGACAAGAAGAAGGCGGAGAGGAAAGCGGAAAGGCAGTCGATCTCGGTGCATTTCTCCGGCATGATCTGCGGCTCTGCGATTTCATGCGTCTATCCACCTTCGGCGATCGTCTCGCGCGCCAACTACAGTCGATCGATATCGCGCAGTGCAGCTGGACGGATCGCTAGGGAGAATGTCACCTTGAGCGCCGAACACGAGTATACCGCAGTTTCCGGTGGGCGGTTACTCAGCTGGCTTGCCGGTTCTGCCTGTCGTTTCGTGGCTGTTGTAGCGCATCGGCCAGCTCGTGGGTGCCTCGGGTGGGGCGTTGGTCGAGTTCGGCCAGTGCAGTGGTGAGCAGGTGCAGGGTGCGCGGGATGCTGTCGTGGCGGCCGAGGCGTGCTTGGGTGCGCATGAGGTCGCGGTAGATCGCTTCGTTGTAGGGGTCGAGCCAGCGGGCGTGTTCGAGAAGCGCGAGTGCGTGGCCGGGGTCGTCGTGTCGGACGCGGCGGACCAGGGTGCTCAGCGTGTCGAGTACATCGCGCCGGAGTGCCTCGCGGGGACCGTCGATCCAGTCCGCGGCGATGCCTTCGGCGAGATCGGCGCAGTACAGCTCGGTGACGCGGTTCAGTGCCGCGATGGCGTCGGCCGGTGGGCCCCCTCGGCTCGTGGCGAGCGCGTCCTGCAGCTGCCAGAGGTCGATGGTCACGGTCGTCGGGTCGAGCCCGTAGCGGCCGTCGTGGAGGACGATGAGGTCGAGGGCGTCGTCCCCGGTTGTTCGGCGGAGAGCGCGGCGTAGCTGGGACAGGGTGGCGTGGAAGCTGTTGTACGGGCGTTCGCCCGGTGCGTCCGGCCAGAGCGCGGCGGTCAGGGTTTCCCGTCGGCAGCCTGTGCGGTGCAGCGCCAGGTAGACCAGGATCTCGCGTTGCCGCGGCGCGAAGGCGTCGATCAGGTCGCGGGGGTCGGCATTCGCGCGGGTCAGGTGCAGCCGGCCGAGCACCTGCAGATGTAGTCGGGTGGCCGGGGATGTGCGTGTGGGCGGGTGCCCCGCGGTCGTGGTGGTCGCCGCCGGGCGCAGAGCAGGGGTGTCGAGGACGGCCGAGACGGTCGGCGCCGCCGTTTCGTTGTCGGGTACCGCGGGGATGAACTCGTACTCGGAGATGCCCCGCTCGGTGGAGGTCGCCGGGTTTCCTGCCCGGCTCGGCTGCGACGTGGCGGAGTCGTCGGTGGTGCCGGCGGGGCTGCGGGTCGGGTCGTCATCGCCCGGCTCGGCCGCGTGGAGCAGGGCGAGGAGGTCACGGGCGTCGGTGCCGGGCAGGGTGAACAGCCGTGCACCGCTCAGGTTGTCTTTCAGGGTGGGGCTGGTCGTCTCCACGGTGCCGTCGTCGCGGATGTGGGCGGTGCCGCCGGGTTGCCATGGACCGAGGAACATCCCGGCCAAGCCGTGGTGCGCGCCGTTCTCGAGGATGGTGTCCGCGCGCCGGACTGTGTCCGGGGTGGGTGCCGCGATGACCAGGACGGTTCCGTTGCGCGGGAGCGGGGCGCGCGCGGGCGGGTCGTGCCAGGCGACGTCGGCTTCGTGGGTGCGGGCGAGCAGTTCGGTGTCCAGGACGTCGAGAGCCGCGGGCAGGTCCTCGACGATGCAGAGCCGTTGCGGCGCCCGGTCCTTCAGGTCGTGTCCGAACAGGGTGCGGGCGTCGGCGGCGGGGATCACGATCACGGTGTGAAGGCCGTCGTCGGTGGCGTGCGCGAGCACGGTCACGATCAGGGCGCGTGCGGCGGCGTGGGCGCCGGGGCCGACGAGTCCCAGGCCCTGTGTGCGGGCGAGGTCGAGGGCGATGGCCTGTCCGTCGCGGACGCCGAGTGGAGTGCCCTGAGCCGGCAGCACAGCCCGGGTCGTAGCCCGTGCCCGGTCGCGGGTGGTCATCTCGGCCGGGCGTACCCACCCGGGCAGCGCGGAAGCCGCGAGCATGCCGTCTTCGTCGGGTGCTCGTGTGGCGGCGTCATGGGCGATGCGGAGCGCGCGCACCACCGGCAGCCCAGCCGGGTCAGCGTCCTGCGAACCGGGCCGGTACCAGCGGCGACGCCGTAGCCGCACGGTGATCATCGCGAGGGTGATCAGCGCGGCCAGGCCGAGGCCGACGAACGCACCGGTCGACAGCGAGACACCGGTGTCGATGTGGACGGCGGGCGCGTGCTGCTGCCCGCCTCGAGGTGCTGGGGGCGCCGGCTGGGCGAGGGAGACCGGCGGATCTGTGGGGAGTTCCTGGGCGGGCGCGGATGGAGGAGCCTGCGGTGGCGCAGCTGGAGCTGGTGTGTCCGGCGGAGCCGCGGGCGGTGCTGGTGGCTCGGCGGGCAGGACGAGGGTCCAGCCGGGCAGGAGCCGATCGGGATGGCGGAGTACCCGGCCGTCGGGTTGGGTGCGGCCTTCGTTGAGGTCGAAGATCTCACGCCAGGCGTCCGGGTCGCCGAGTTCGCGTTCGGCGATGCCGGAGAGGGTGTCGGCAGGCTGCACGGTGACGGTGCGGCCGGTCACCGCGGTGTCCGCGAGGTGGAGAAGGCCGGTGGCATCGGGCGGGAGCCGCAATGTCCATCCGGGCTGCAGGTCGTCGGGTGCGTGCAGGGTGGGGTTGAGTCGCACGATCTCGTGGTAGCGGATACCGGCGCCGAGGTGGCGTTCGGCCAGGCCCCACAGGGTATCGCCGTGCACGACCGTGTACCGGACCGTGTCGCCCGGCGCCGCCGCGGCCACCGGGGCGTCAGCACGAGCGGCTGGGTCGGGTCCGGTGCCGGCTGCCGTGGCACGGGATGCGGCGGTGGGGTGCGGGTGTGGCCAGGGTGGTGCGGTGGCCGCGGCCGGTGCGGCGGGCGGGCCATTGGCTGCGACGGCGGTGCCGGCGGACGACGCGACGACAACGGCGGCGACCAGTCCGGCGATCCAGCGGCCACGCGGAACCCGACCCACCAGACCGCGGACGGCGCGGACGCCGTGCCGGGTCTGGCGGAGTACTTCGACGATCACGGAGATGGTCAGGGCCAGCCACCCGGCCCAGGCGACGGCGATGATCAGCCAGAGCACGAGGTCGCCGGTGAGCCAGGCCCACCGCAAGGCGTTCCAGATCCGCTCGGGCCACTGGCTGATCGGCACCGGATCCGGCCAGCGGCCGGGAACCAAGCGAGCGGGACCAGCGCCAAGGGCGAGGAGTCCACAAGGGACTCCGGCGATGAAGGCGAGCAGGGCCAGCGCGGCGAGCACGCCCCGAACCCGCTCCGCGGTGGTGGTCATGGGAGGTTACCGGTGCGGGTGCCGACGCCGAGGTCGGCCACGGCGGTGCCGGTGGCCTGGGCGCTGGCGCCGAGCAGACCGATGGTGGTGGGCTCGGTGACCGTGACCGTCACCCGGACGGTGCGGGCGCCGGTGATGGTGACCTGACCGGGGTGTCCGGCGCCGGCGAGGTAGCCGGCCGCGGTGCGGGCGGCGGTGGCGGTGTCGATCCCCACGGTCGGGCTGCGGGTATCGATGGCGGTGTTCGCGGCGCGGGCGGCTTCGGCGGCCAGCGCGTCGGCGCGGGCGATCGTGCGCAGCCGCGCCGAGCCGTCGACCACCAACGCCAGCACGAGCAACAGGGCGGGCACCAGGACCGCGATCATCACGCTCACCGACCCGGTGTCCCGCGGCACCGGCCGGCCGGTCACGGGGTGCCCCGGTACGGATCGGTGGGGCTGGTGAAGGTACTGGTGATCGTCCGGGTGCCGCCGGGGACGGGGAGGGCGAGATCGGCGAGCGGGACCTGGCATGTCAGGTCGACCCGGACCAGCCCGGTGTGGCCGACGGCGATCTGGCCGGCGTCGACCGACACGCTCCATGTATGGCAGGTGAGGCCCTCGCGCCCGAGCCGCTCACGGGCCACCGCCGTGCCGGCCTGTTGCGCGGCGGCGGGGCTGCGGGCGAGCGACGCGGCCCGCGCGGCCGCGGCAGCGGCGTTGTCGACCGCCTGCTGAGCGGAGGAGATGCGGGCGCCGGCGATGATCAGCAGCCCGACGAACAGCACGCCGGGCACCAGCACGGCAGCTTCGACACTGACCGACCCAGCGTCACTCCAGCACCCCGACCCGGCACGGAGACGGCGTGCCTGGGTTCGGCGGATCACGATCCACCGCCAGCAGCCGGGGACACGGTGAATCGCTCCTTGCTCGCCCGTGCGGTGACGCTGACGGGAAAGTCCAGGCCGGGGATCGGGAGCAGGCGGATCGCGGTGCCGGACACCGCGACCTCGACGGTGGTCACGGTGCCGGTGGCGTGGACGTGCGGTGCGGTGAGTACACCGTGTCCCGCCCGGTCGGCGAACGAGCGTGCCGCGTCGGCTGCCGTGCTGGTGGTGGCGCCGACCGGGCGGCCGGCATCGACTCCGGCTTGAGCGGCTTGGGCGGCCACGGCGTGCGCGTGCCACCACAGGCCGCCCTGCACTACCGAGAGGATCAGCACCAGCACCACGGGGAACACCACTGCCATCCCCACCGACTCCGACCCATGGTCATCCACCCGAACCCGGACCGGCAGGTCCCTCCACCGTGTCCATACAGGACGGTCAGCGCGGGCGATGCTACGGGACTGCATCACGACACCTGTGCCATGTCCCGCGCGGGCGTGTCACCCGCGGAACGGCTGCGCAGTATGGATTCCTTCCCAGCCGTGGGCGTTGCCGCAGCGGACGGCTTCCGCTCGACGACGGCCCGTTTCGTGGCGGGCGCGTTGCCGGTGGCCTTCTTTCGTTTCGCAGCGGCGGGTTTGAGGGCGTCGAGCCATCGGGTGAGGTCGGCGGCGGGGATGTCGGTGAAGTCGGCCAGCTCGTCGATCCGGATGATGCCCGTGGACTCGGCGAGCACCTCGCCGAGTTCGCGTTCGAGGGCGGCGAGTTGGTGCGCGACGGCGGCGTGTTGCTGCGCGAGGTCGCCGATCCGTTGCGCTGCCAGGGTTCGCTGCTCGGTCAGGGGAACATCGTTCGCTGTCACACGACGGCCGATTTCGTCACTGGTGGTCATGACAAGCCCGTCTCTTCCCCGGTGAGCCTGCGCTGGATGCCGAACCGTCGAGCGGCCTCAGTGAACTGGTGGCCCGCCGCACTGGGAAACCGGGTAGTGCGTGGTTGTTCCCAGGGGAAGGGGCCGCTGTCGGTGAGGTCGCGGGCAGCGGTCACCCGGCAGAAGGTCTGCTGCAGCAGTGATTCCGTCGCGGCCGTCAGAGCGTCGGGCGCGATCATCCGCGTCGATCGGAGTTCCTGTTCACCGTCGCGACGTAACTCGGCGTCGTGGAGCGCGCGGGTCCACTCGCGGGCCAGCACGGCGCACCCAGACAAGGATTGCGCGGCCTCGTCCAGCCGGTGGTCGAGTGCGTCGATGGCCTCGGCGAGCGCCCCGGCCAAGACCGCGTGGGCCGGGTTCTGGGCAAGCTGGAAGGCCAGGGTCCGGGCTCGGCGGGTCCGGTCCAGGCAGTGCAGTACCTCCCACGCCAGCCGGTGGGCGGTCGACGGGAGACCGGGATCCAGCCAGGCGTGTGCCGGGGTGTCGTGCAGCTCGCCGACCGCGTCGATCGCCCGGGATGCGATGCCACGGGCCATGGACCCCATGCCCGTGAAGTCACGGGAACGGAACAACGCGATGCCGGGTCGTTCGTCCAGGCGGCAGAGCCCATCCGGATGGGCACACTGGCCGAGAGTGAGGCAACGGAGGTTGGCCAGGCCGGTACCCAGTCCGCAGAACACTATGAACGCGCCGAGCAACGCGAACCCCCACATCCCGGCGACGAATCCGATCACTACAAGCAGCGCGCCACCCAGCACCAGGAACGGAACCTCACGGGAGAAGACGGTGCGCCGTATCTCCCAGACACGCCGAGCCAGGGACAAATGCGGGTTCCACAACGTGCCACCCGATTCCTCGTCGATGCTGCCGGCCGTCACCCGTGCAGTGATTCCCCGGCGTGCCATGGTGTTCTCCCTCCTCCGGCCGGGTTGGGTGGTCACTGGAGCTGCCCTTGGTAGTGCTGCACCACGGCTCGGACCGCGGCCACGAGCCCGATGGCCACGGCCAGGCTGACAGCGGCGATCACGGCTTTCTCCACAGATTCCGACCCGCTATCGCCAGAGGCCCGCACGCGTTCCCAGCGGGCCTGCACGGTGGCGACCAGCACCAAGGCCAGCCCGGTCAGGGCCGGCACGAGTTCCGCGGAGCGCCGCCGGACGGCGACGAGGTCGCGGTCTTTCTTGTCAGACATGGGTATCGAACTCCTTTCATGTCGGGACCGGTTGTCCCGTAACGATCTTCTGTCCTGTCTAGCCGCTGCCGGTCATCAGGCGGATCATGGCCGGGTACATGACCATCAGCAGGAACGCGATCAGCAGCAGCGCCACCGGCAGGGCGAGCCGCTGGGAGCGGGCGTTGGCGTCGGTTTTGTCGGCGGCCAGGGCCGCGGCGCGCAGCGCACCGGCTTTCGCGATCAGGGTGGTGTAGATCGCGGCACCATCCGCGGCGGTGGCGAGGATGTCGGCAAGGTCGGCGAGTTCGACCACGCCCATCCGCTTTCCCAGCCGGGACAACGCGTCCCAGGGGGTGTGGCCGGCGCGGATCGCCCGGGAGAGGGTGCGGCTGATCCGGGCGAACACCCAGGAGTCCCCGACTTCCGCGGCCTCGGCCAGGGCTTGGCTGGGGGCGCGGCCGGTGGCGCGTTCCTGCGCCACGAGGTCGAGATAGGCGGCGGTGGCGCGGCGGAACTCCTCCCGCGCCCGGGTGGCGTCCTCGCGCACGGCCAGGACCGGCACCACGGACCCGCCCCCGGCCGCGGCGACCACGGCCAGCGCCACGACCGTGCCCGGGTATCCGAGACCGCCGAACCACGCCAGCCCCGCGACCGCGAGCACGGTGGCGATGGCGCCGGCGGTCCAGGCCAGGCGGCGGGCGAGGTAGCGGTCGGCGGGCAGGTCGAGGACGTCGAGGTCGGCGGCCGGGATGCCCCACCAGCGGTTCGACGACCGCGCAGAGTACCCGGCCAGCCGCTGCATCCGAGCCGCCCAGCGGCCCTGGTCCGGGGCGCCGTCGGCGCGGCGGCGAGTACGGTCGTCCAGCTCCGCGACCGCGGCAGCGACATTGACCGGCGCCGGGCGCAGCACCGCCAGCAGGACGCACACGACCGCCAGCCCGGCCAGCGCACCGAGCAGCACCGCCACCGTCCCGGGACTCATCGCGGCACCCCCGCACCGGAGCCGGGGACCGCGTGCAACGTCGGTTTCGGTGTCGGAGTCCCGGGCGGGGTGCGCGAGGCGGCTCCGAGCAGGCGCGCGGGGCGGTGGATTCGGGTCAAAAGGTGCATCCACCAGCCGGCTACGCCCAGCAGGCCGCCGATCCCGGCCATCACCAGCTGGCCCAGCAGGTCGTTGAAGGGGGTCAGGAACTCGTGGGCGAAGGCCACCAGCCCGGTCAGCAGGACCGCGGTGATGCCGAGGATCGCGCGGACGTCGGTGCGGGGTTTCGCACGGTCGGCTTCGATGTCGCGGCGGGCGACCACCTCGCGTTCCAGGGCGGTGGCGGTGGCGTCGAGGATGTCGACCAGGCCACGGCCACCTGCTCTGGCCCGCAAGATCAGCGCGAGAGCGACTTCGTCGGCGGCCTCGTCGCCCACATCGGCGGCGAACGCGCGCAACGCGGGCTCCAGGCCGCGGGTGCGCAGCCGCACCGCCAAGGCGTCGACTTCGGTGGCCAGCGCCTCGGGGGCGGTGCGGGCCGAGCTGATGATCGCTTGCTCCAGCCCGCCGGCGCCGGAGGCGAGCAGGTCGGCCAGGCGCCGGACCCAGCTCGCGAGCGCGTCCAACCGCGTGATCACCCGCTGCGCGTCGTGACCGCGGGCCAGGACCGGCACGGCCACTACCCCGGCGACGGTCAGGACGGCAGCAACCGGCCAGCCGGTCGCCCACCACACCACCCCGGCCGCCAGCACCGCCACCGCGACGCGCCGCGTCGGAAGCCGCGCCACCCACACCCGCCAGCCTTCTGCCGGGCGCGGTGTGGCTGGCCCGGCCGCAGGCATGACAGACGGGAGGAACGCGAAGACCGCGCAAGCAACGGCCAAGACCGCGGTCACGCCGAGCGCACCCGCCCACACGCCCGTCATCGCCCGACCCCGTCCACGAAACCAGCACCTGAGGTGTCGAGCTGGGTGCGGTCGAACCCGTGACGTTCCAGCCGCTCCAGCAGATCACGGCTCGGCGGGTACGCCGGGACTGCGCGGCCGTCGGCCGGGCGGGGGGCGAAGATCCGGGTGGTGTCCGGGCGGCCGGCGTCGCCGACCGGGCCGACCTCGATCACCTCGGTGACGAACCGCTCCCGCCGCCGCCCCGCGGAGGTGTGGTGGTCGGTGCGGGTGACGTGCACGACGAGGTCGATCGCCGAGGCGGTCCACTGGTGCGCGGCCTCGATCGCCAGCGGCGGGACGGCCAGCTGCCCCAGCGCGGCGATCCGGTCGAACACCGCCGCCCCGCTGGTGGCGTGCAGCGTGCACATCCCGCCCGCCGAGCCGTTCCCGAGGGCGCGGAGCATGGCGGTGACTTCGCCGGCACGGACTTCGCCGACGATCACCCGGCTCGGCGAGTGCCGCAACGTCTGCTTCAGCAGATCGTCCAAGGAGATCTCCCCGATCCCCTCGCTGTTCGCCGGGCGCGCTTCCAGCGGGGTCACCAGTAGCCGGGGTCCGATGTGGAGGCCGAGTTCGTACTCCTCCTCCACGGTGACCACATGCTCGGCCGCCGGGATCTCGCGGCACAACGCGCGCAGCAGGGTGGTCTTCCCTGCGGCCGGGCCGCCGGAGACGATGACGTTGCAGCCCGCGCGCACCGCCGACCGCAAGAACGACGCCAACAGCGGGTCGAGGGTGCCGTTGGTGGTCAGGTCGTCCAGGCCGACGTCGACCAGGCGGTGGCGGCGGATCGCGACCCGGGGCCGATCCGACACCTCCATCACCGCGGCCACCCGGGCACCGAGCGGGCCACCCGCGCCGATCCGCAGGTTCCCCAACGGGCGCCCTGCGTTGAACTCGCGGCTCGTCTGGCCTTGGCGGGCGAACATCGCCGCGAGCATCTCCACCAACTCGGCGTCAGTGTCGGCGACCGGATGCGGCCACTGCTCGACCGACCCGTCCGACAGCTCCAGCAGCACCCGGTCACAGCCGTGCACGTGGATGTTCTCCACGTCGTCGCGGTCCAGCAGCTCCTCCAGCGCGCCCAGCCCGGACAACGCCGCCACCACCGCCCGGATCACCCGGCGCTCCTGCTCGACCGGCAGCGGCGCCTGCCCCGCGGCGGCGCGGCGCTGCACCCAGGCCGCGACTGCTTCCGCCACGTAGGCCCGCATCCGCGCCTGCTGCTCCTGCACCGACAGCGGAACGTCCACATGCGACTCCCCAGCGGCGACCCGTTCCAGCCGGGCTGCGACCGACTCCCGGATCGCCCGAACCACCTCCGGATCGAGCCGCCCGTCCGGCGCGTCGTTCCGCGGCGCGGCGGGTACGTGCGGGACCGCGGTGGCTCCCAGCGTGCGGCCGTGGCGCTGCGGCAGGGTGGCCGGAAGCTCGTAGCCCGCGGGACCATGCGCCGGGTGGTATCCGTTGTGCGGCACCGTCATCGCACGCCTCCCATGAGCATCTGGGCCGACGTCGGCGGAGCCGGTGCGCGCAGTTCGGCCGGCGTGTACCGGTGATAGGTGCCATGCAGGCGCCGCGCCGCGCGACGCACACCCCGCAGCAACGGCGACCGCGACGGCACCACGCCTCCATCGACGCCGTCGGAGAACACCGCCGCCGCCCGGACGTCCGCAGGAACCTCGACCGCGACCTCCCGGCCGAGCGCCGCGCGGACTTCCCGTGTGCCCGCCGGCGTCGTCGCGCATACCGCCAGGCCCAGCCGCTGCGGCGCGATCCGTTTGGCCAGATCGGCTAGCAGCGGGCGCGCGGCCAGCACGTGCCGCTGGGTCGGCCGGACCGCGACCAGCACCACATCCGCCGCCAGCAGCAACGACCACGGCGTCGCCGAGCTGTAACGGCCGAGGTCGACCAGAGCGTCCGCCGGCTGACCGGCTGCGGTCCGGAACGCGGCCAGCGCCGAGGTCAGGCGCGTCCAGCCCGCGGTACTGACCGCGGCCTCCTGGCCTGGCGCAGTCAACCCGGCCAGCAGAGCGACGTGCCGCGCAGGAGGCCCCGGCTGCACGTGCTCGATCAGCGTCACCGGATCCCCCGCTGTCGCGTGCCGGGTCGCCGTGGCGTGGGACAGCACGCCGCGGTCGATGCGGATCGTGCCGTCCACCACCCACTGACCCAGCCAACCCGGCGCCAGATCGCCCCCGGCCGGGTCGCAATCCGCCAGCAGCACCGGCGCCGGCCAGCACACCGCCAGCGCGGCCAGCGTCGTAGTCGCGCCCGGCGCTCCCTTACCTGAGATGATCGTGATCATCGCCACCACCTCCACCGCCCTTCCCGACAGCAGTTGTCCCGGCTCATGCGCCCGGTCCGAGCTGGACCAGGACGACCTGGCCCGCGGCGGCGCTGGTCGCCGCCAGGGCGGCGTCCGCGCCGACCACGACATCGACCGTGACCACCCCGCTCGGATCCGGCAGGCCCACGCCCAGCACCCGCGCCCGGAACGGCTCCGCTGCGTTCGCCGGGGCCGAGCCCGCGTCGGTCCCCGTACCGCTCGCGACCGGGCTGACCTGCACCACATCCCCCGCAGCCAGACCGCGTGCCGGCAGGTGGCCCGGTTTCACCGGGAGCCCGACCAGCCGCTCACCCGGACCCGGGACCGGCTGCGCGGACAGCTGACCCGGCGCCAGCACGCTGCCCGCAGGCAGCGTCGAGCGCGCCACCCGGCCGACAACCCCGGCCCGCTCGCTCGCGGAGATGGAAGCGAGCGGCTGGTCCGGGACGGCCTTCGCCACCCCGAGATCACCCTCACCGAGCTGCTGGCCCCAGCTCACGGTCCGAGTCAGCACCAGGACTTCGACCCGGGCGTCCTGCCCCGCGATCAGCGCGTAGTTGCCGACGGCGACCACCGCGGCCAGCACCACCGCGACACTCAGCAGCCACCACCGCCGCCGCCGTGGCACCCGCGGACCATCACCATCCTCCGGCCGCCCGGCGGCGGCCGTGCCGCTGCCGCGTTGTTGCGGCGGCCGGGAAAAAGACAAAGCAGTATCCACGGGGGAACTCCCTCCCCATTCAAGAAATACGGTTTTGAGGTCTAAAGAATGCGATAAACTTCTATCTCACAGAATTCGGTGGTGCTGTTCTTAGTTCGCGCGCAGGGCCTGGACTTCGGCGACGGCGAACGTGGCTCTCGCCCGGGACAGCATCTGCGGGAAATCGCCACCCACTGGGGCGTTACCGTCCGAGCCGACCCAGCTCACCGACCACTGGATCGCCCACCCGGCGCCGGTCTCATCGTTCAGCTGCCCCACCGAGCTGCGGGTGTAGACGAACCCGCAATCCGGACTGGCCGCATGCAACCCGTACGACCGCTCATACGGCGTGCCCGGCCCGGAACACGTCATCGAGCCGCCGGTGCCCGAGGCGAACGTCATGCCCACCGGCGTCGCGGTCACCTCCGCCCACACCGGACCGACCTGAACCCGCTGCACAGCCGGATGCCACACACCACGATCAGTCCAGATCCAGGTGTTCTCCCCGACGATCGTCGCGTCCCGCCCATCCGGCAGACGCACATCCGGCGAATGCCGCGGAACCGGCAACGGCAACCGCAACTGCTCGAACGCCTGCGCCGCCAACTCCGCCGGACTCGGCAACGGCGGAGCTGCGGGCGCACCTGCCGGAGGTGGCGCGTTGGTGGCCGGCAGTGGTGGCAGGCAACGCATTCCGAACGCACTGCCACCCGGGCGACCGGCACCAGGAACGCCACCAGCACCGAACCCTCCGACGAAACACCCCGGCGGAATCCCACTCGGCGGATCGGTCGCTCCGCCAGAACCGGCCCGCCGACCGGAACCGACCGGCGTCGATCCTGGATCACCCGGCCGGACAGGAGCCTGGCCCCGCTGGTCCAACGCGCGCATGTCGATACGTGGTGGGGCGATCAGGCCCGATAGGTCACCCGGCACGACGATGACCTGACCATCATCATTGTTCGGCGGCTCTTGATCGGCCTGCGCCAATGACGAGAAGTCCGCCACGGAAACTCCGACCAGGCAGAGGCCACCGGTTAGGGCAGCTCGTAGGTTACGTCGGCGGTTCATCAGCAAGTCCCGCCGGGGAACCTGACCTGAGCGACCCGCCATTGGCCATCTGCGCCATCGCGCTTGAGGTCCGCATTCACCGGGTTCCGCGGTACACCAACAGTCTTGTGGCCACCGGTCTTGGCGTCCGCTTGGCCTGCCTGCGAACCGTCCTGGCAGTCGATTACTTTCGCTGAGGATCCGGTAATCTGAACCGACACAATGCGGGCAGCAACGTCGCCGTAGACCTTGATATCAGCCTGTTTCTGATACTGCATCGCGTTTAGCGTGGCGGTGAGCTGCGGATCGACGGCTACCGCTGCCAACATGTCGTGCCAGGTGTCTTCCGGCTTATCGCTGGCGTGGAAAGTACTGAACCAGAAAGCGGTATAGGCAGTTTCCACTGCCTGTCGCTGCTCTTGCCCAGATGAATTCGGCGCCGAGGGAACCTGAGATGGAACCGACCGGCTTGGTGGAGACCCCGGCACCGGATCGACGCCACCGCAGCCCGCCAGCAGCAGAGCCACAGCGCCAGCTAGAGCGGCGCTCAGCGACGAACGATGAGCGTTGAACTTGTTCACAGGATTCCTCCCATTGCGTCCGATACCGATACCGAGCCAGTTGCACCTCGGAAACCGGCCACCTTCACCTATGTAACCAGGATGCTCATCAACGCCCCGACGAGCAGTGACGGCCCGGCTGGAAACCGTGAATTCATGCTCTTGAACGACACCGCTACGGCAAGCGCGACCACACCGGTGAGTCCGCAAGCGATCAGCAACCCCCGTAGTAAGCCATCCCAGCCAAACCAGCCCAGGTACAACGCGAGCGCCGAATACAAAGCGGTGTCGCCGCCACCGGTATGCCCTGAAGCTAACATCTGGACGAGGGCCGCCAGCGCGAACACAGCCGCTGCTGCCGTGCATGCGAAGCCAAATTGCGTCCAGACCTCGTCGATCAACGCGGCGCCCAGGAAGGCTACGACACCTCCACTCGCAAACACGCCTAGGAGACGAAACGGCAGTCTCCGGTAACACACGTCCGTCAGCACAAGACTGCAACCCAGCGCACACGCCCAACACCACGCCAACCAGACCGGCGTCGTCCCCAGCTGAGCCCACCCGGCCCACCACAGCGACGCTGTCATCGCCGACATCGCCGCCGCTACAACGAAACGCGCCCGCGCCGTGGTCACCAACGAGGTGCCGACTGCCCATTCCGCCATCCTGAGCGACACTGGTCCCGCTGCAACGCAGCCCACTCCGACCGCGCACACGAAGATCAAGCACACTGGTCCCCCCGAATGAACATGATGGCGCGAACGGCGAGCCGTGAACAGCGCCCCGAACCCCGACTCCGACGGAACGGTCCGCAATCCTCGGCACGAGCTACTGCCGCCTGCAAATCGACATTGGGTGGCGGGCACCTCGTATTCGCCACCATTCCGTCAGCTCGGACTCGTCCGGGCGTGATGGTCACGGCGAGACGATCGACAACGCTGCTTCGGTGGTTCAGCATGTTTGCTCCCAGCATAGCCGGATGATCTGCACGAGCCACCGGTACGGCGCGGGATACCGCACGACCTCGGCCTCGAGCAGATAGCGGTGGGGCTGGGCCGGATTGTCCAGGTTCTTGCCGGCTTCGCCCAACCGTTCGCTGACCAGATGATTGGCGGATGCGTCGAGGTAGTCGACGATCACGACGCGGGCCGGCTCAGCAGTCGCGACGGACTGTACCTTCGGCGAGCGGCGGTACCCCCCTGTCGAGTGCGCTGGGATCGACGCGAGCTTCGCGAGCTCGTCGACGAAGGTCGTCAACGCCGGATCCGCCATCAGATGCGCGAACGAAGTCCGCCAGTCCTGGGAACCCGGGGACGCTTCGGCCTCCTCGCTCAGCTGCCAGTACTGCCGGTACACCTGCAGCGCGTTCTCGGCGATGGTCTGCTCTGGCGCCGGAATCCACGAGGACGAAACAACGCTCGGGCTCGGCGGAGCAGCGGACGGCACCGGGGTGTTCGAGCAGCCGGCGAGGGCCGCGGCGGTGATCATCAGCCCGACGACCGGGCGCCTGATGCGATTCATCAGAGTCTCCACGGGTCGGCGGTGTGGCGAGCCAACGCGGGCCCGCCACACCGCAGGAGGGATCAGGCGGGGCCGTCGTACCCGGGCTGGCAGCCCACGTATCCGTTCCACCAGGCGTCCCTGATGCGCCACCGGATGACGGGTTGGAGATCCGTCACGCCGGGGCCGACGCAATAGTGGTAGATGGACCCCCAGAGGTCCTGGACGTCGAGCATCACCGTTGAGCCGGTCCCGCCGTCGCAGTGCCGGTACGTGCCGTCGCCGAGGTAGCCGCACGGCTCCGCGGGCGACGCAGGTTTGGCCGGCTGCTCACCGGCGGCTGATGCCTCACCTGCGACTGCGCCTCCGAGCGCCAGTGTCGCGAAACCCACGATTGCCGAGCGGCGGACCGCTCCGATTTTGGACATGGTTCCTCCCCAAAAGGAATTGAAATTGCTTCATGAATTGCTGATGGACGAGTGCTCGGCGATCAGAGGATCGCGAATCCGAGGTCGATCACGGTGCCTCCGCTCCAGGGGTGAGACGGCCGGTCCTTCTCGCTCTCGCTGCGTTTGGGACCGGCCGCCTCTACTTCCGTTCCGGCGCCGGATGGCCGGGACGTCCCCTGGTCTAGCTGGGCAAGTCCGACTGAGTGCAACGTAAGTAGCCGCGTGAGCCTAGACTCACGCGACGGTTCTTCACCCGTCTGGCCGAATGTGTCGCCGCGATGTAACGGGTTCGCCCGTTGCGGGGACCGGCGAGAAGTTGATCGTGGTAAGCACGCTGATGTGAATGACTGGGACGTGCCCTACCGGCAGAGCGTGCACGAAGCGCTGGCGGTGCTCAGCGGCCAATGGACCGTCGCAGTTCTCGCGACCCTCGCCCTCGGTGAACGGCAGTTCTCCGACTTGCTCTCCGAGGTCAATATTGGCGAGGAACGGGTCGGCTGGCTCTCGCACCCGAAGCCGCTGACCGCGCGCGTGCTGACCGACACCCTGCGTCGGCTCCAGGGCCATGGTCTCGTCGAGCGCCGAGCTGAGGGCACCCAGTTCAGCGCGGTCCACTACCAGCTCTCCGCGGAGGGACGGACGCTGCTGAGCGCGTTGCGGCCACTCGCCAGTTGGGCACAGCAACACCGGGAACCGGCGCCTGCCTGCCCGCAAGGGAACTGAGCTACCGCACCTCGACCACGCGGACCTGGTTGCGGCCGGCGTCCTTGGCGGCGAACAACGCATTGTCCACCGCAGTCATGAGCTCCTGCAGCGTCCGGCCGGCAGCCGGAAACGAGGCGGCGCCGATCGAGACGGTGATCTGGAAGACGTCCGCGGTCTCATCAGCCTGGATCCGGGTGTCGTAGACGCGCTGCCGGATGCGGTTCGCGACGTCGAGGATCGTGTCCGCGGAAGTGCCGGGCAGCAGGATGACGAACTCCTCACCGCCGACCCGCCCGCACAGGTCGTTGCTCCGTACCTCGCTCCTCAGCGCGTCGCCGATCCGGCGCAGCGCCTGGTCGCCGACGAAGTGGCCGTGCAAGTTGTTGACCTGACGGAAGTGATCGATGTCGAGGATAAGCAGCCCGACGTCCGTCTCGTGCTCGCGGGCGCGATCCAGCTCGGCCTCGGCGATCGCGTTCCAGCTCGCCGCGTTGAGCAAGCCGGTCTTCGAGTCGATCGTCGCCGCCTGCTCGAACTGCCGGATCAGCACGCTCCGATGCAACGCGTAGAGCGGCACGAACACGATCACTACCAGCCAGGGCAACCGAGCCAGCAGCAACGCCGCCAGCGTACCCATGCACAACGTCGCCAGCTCGAGGATGTTCTCGTTCAACGGGCCGAGCAGGGTCTTCGCCGACACCCGTTGCTTGATCAGCGCGATCGCGGTAGCGACCAGCGCAGAGTTGACGGTGAAGTAGACCGCGATCACGAACATCAGGCCGAACGCCGCCACCGCACCACGGTCCGCACGCGGAGGAAAGAGATCCAGGTAGCGGGCGGTCCACGAGGCGACCAAGCAGGAAAGCACCACGTTGCAGTTGCTGAAGACGACCTTGTACGCGTAGATCCCGGACACTCCGCGCCAGCTTCGCAGCCACAAGTGCAGGTACAGCACGACGGCCACGAGCGCGGCCAGCGCGGGAGGCAGCAGCAAAGCCCCGGCCAACGTCCACACCGACGAGAAATTCACGTGCGGCGTATCGGAGAACCGCCTCCGGCGGCGCTCCACCTGGCGTGTCATCTCCGCGGCAGCCATCCCCAGCCCGACGAGCCCAAGGCACTCGACGAGGTCTCCGGGCGACATGGGTACGACCACCGACCAGGCTGCCGCTGCGAAGGCCACCAGATCGATGACCAGCAAGAACACGATCGCCGGCCGCGGCGACGACCAGATCGCCCAGCTCGTCCAGCCACGCCTTCGGAGGTCGCTCAGAAGGGGCATACTGAACTCACTTCCGTTCCCAAGGAGGTCCCGAGCTCCGGCCGTGCACCGGAGCTGCCGGTTCCTCCTGCCGCAGGATGTCCTGGGAGGGGGCCGTTATGCGTAACAAGGATCTGTGATCACGCCATGCCGACCGGCGCGGGCTCGTCCGCGGCAGTTCTCGCCTGCCGCGGACGAGCCGCCCGCCACACCACACCCGCGCCGACCGCCGACGCGATAGCCAGGCCTCCAGACAACGCCACGGTCGAGACAGGATTGATGCGGTCCGCCACCACGCCTGCTCCGGCGATCGCCACGCCCTGCGAGGTCTGCAGGTAGGTGCTCAGCCGTCCCATCACGCCGCCGAGCCGTTCCTTCGGAATCACTTCCGCGGCGACGGCCTGCATGCGGATCAAGTAGACGGTCGAGAACATCCCGCAGATCGCCCAGAGCACCGCGGCCACCCACGCATTCGCGTAGACCGCGCACAGCGCCAGCGGGACGCCAGCGAGTACCGCCGGCCCGACGACTGCACGCAGGGACGGCACCTCGGTGCTGCTGCGCGCGCCGGCCCACAAGCCGCCGAGCACACTGCCGACCGGGTCCGCGGCCATCAGCAAGCCGACGCCGAATGCCCCTATCCCCACGGTGCTCGCGAACGGCGCCGCCAGTCCTTCCGGCACCACCAGCAGCCCCGTCAACGATGCCAAAACGAAGATCGCGGCGAGGCGTCCGTCCGCTCGGACACCGCCTGCGCCGCCGGGTTTCGCCCGCTCTGATCGAGCAGGCGGACGCGCGCTGACCCACCGCCGAACGATGATGGCGCTGATCAGGAAGGTCGCGCCGTTCAGCAGGAGCGAGGTCCCAGCGCCCCACAAGGTCACCAGGGCTCCGCCAAGTCCGAACCCTGCGACCTGGGCGATCTGCGAGCTGACCTGCCGCAGACCGAGCCCGGCCTGATAAGCGTCTCGCGGAAGAACGTCCCGCAGGAGCGCCAGCTGACCAGCTTTGAACGGCGCCGCGGCCATCGTCAGCACCGCGATCAACGACCAGAGCACCCACAGCGGCAACCCGGGGACCGCCATCGCAGCAGCGAGAACGGCCCGCACCAGGTCGGTCACCACGATCACCGTCCGCCGCGGGAACCGGTCCGCCAGGCCGGACAGCAGGAACCCGCCGGCCAACGCGAACAAGAACGTCAGCGCGTACGTCAACGCGGTCAACGCCGCCGAGTTCGTCCTGGCGTAAACGAGAAGCGCGAGCGCGACCCGCGCCACCTGATCTCCGAAGACGGACAACGCCTCGGCCGACCAAAGCGCGCGATACTCTCTGACCCGCAACGCCACCGCGAAAGGCGCGCGCTTGGTGTCGTTCATCCGGCCTCCCCGCCGTCCGACCAACCCAGCAACAACAGCTAAATTCCATGCCTGGTGATCAACAACGGTATGCCCGAAATGCGCTCGGCCGGATACAAACAGCGACCGTTCACCTGAACGTAGGAGTCGAAATACCCTGAGTAATCATTCGGATTCGCACCCGCCAGAGTCGGGATAGCCGTCGGGGCAGCCCACAACTCGCTCATCGGTCACGTGCAGCTCGAAGCGTGCCGGGTCTTAGCCACCGGCCGCCCAAGCTGCATCACTACTCCCGAGCCGCCACCCACGACCCGTGGCCCGCTCCCGCAGCAACCAGCCCACGCTCACCTCCCAGCTCAAGACAGGACATCTCATAGCCGAGTCGCATGATAGAATACTTGTTCGAATCAGTGCCGATCCCCTGTCCCTCGATGACGCCGCCGCCCGAGGCGCACTGGGGGCAGCCGGTGGCGCGCCAGCCGCTCCTGCCGTAGGAGTGGGACATGGTCACTGCGGTGGTGTTCGACGTCGGCGAGACACTGCTGGACGACTCGCGCGAGTGGGGCGCGTGGGCGGACTGGATCGGCGTGCCCCGCCACACGCTCTCGACGGTTCTGGGCGCGGTCACGGTAGCCGGGCGCGACAACGCCGAGACGTTCCAGTACTTCCGCCCCGGCTTCGACGTCGCCCGCGAGCGCCAGCTGCGCGAGAAGGCCGGTAAGGGTGAACGAATCGAGGAGACCGACCTCTACCCGGACGTCCGCCGCGCGCTCGGTCGGCTAAGGACGCAAGGCCTCTGGGTGGGAGTGGCCGGCAACCAGACGTCTCGCGCCGGCGAATTGCTGCGGACGTTGAACCTGCCCGTAGACGGCATCGCCACTTCCGGCGAGTGGGGTGTGGCCAAGCCGTCGCGGGCGTTCTTCTCCCAGGTCGAGAACATGGTCCCCGGCTCGGCTGCGGACATCGTCTACGTCGGCGACCATCGGGACAACGACGTGGTCGCTGCGAAGGCAGCGGGATTCCGCACCGCGTTGATCCGCCGAGGCCCGTGGGGTCACCTTTGGGCCGACGACCCACTTGTGCGCCGTGACGCCGACTGGGTCATCGACTCCCTTGACGAGCTGGCCGGCCTTCTCGGCGCTCGCTAGCGCAGTACGCCGAACGCTGATGTCCGCGGGCCGATCCACTCCGCCAGCTCCAGCAGGTCGGCTCCGGGGTTCCTGGCCTCGTCGAGCAAGGCCGTGAGAGTCGTCCTGACCTGTGGATGGCCGCGGGTGTGCTCCGGCGCCGCGACTCGTGCAGCACGTAGGCTACGGCTGGAGTCGCCGTGCCGGCCGAGGTGAAGCTGAGCCCGGGCCAGGTCGATGTAGTAGTGCGAGCGGCGTTCCGCCGGAAGGGAACCGGGCGGCGCCCAGGCCGCCGCGCGCCGAATTCCCGCGACATCGTGCAACTCCGCGGCGACGGCCAGCTCGTGGATGCGCAGCGACGCCGTACCGAACGCAGTGCCCTGGTAGACGCCTTCCTCGACCATGGCAGCTCGATAGCGGGCATGCGCCAAATGCTCGGCGGCCCGATCATGCTTTCCCGATCGACCAGCCACGACGGCGGCGCGCATGTGGAGCGCACCGAGTGCTGCGTCCCCACCGGTCGTCGGCAGATTTCGGGCTCCGTCGATAGCGAGTTCGAGCGCGCGAGCTGCCGCGTCGAGGTCACGACTGGCGAAGAAGGTCTCGGTACGCACGTACGCCACAGCCGCCAGCATAAGCCGGTCCTCCGCCTGCTCAGCCTTCGTACGCATCAGATCGATCAGGCGAGCCGAGAGGTCGAGGTAGCCGAACTTGAAGGCCACCCCGTCAGCTGCGCGCAAGAGCAGCGTCATCAACCCCGCGGCGCCCCGCCGCGCGTCGGCATCGTTCGCCAAGCAGGCGCGGGCGACTTCATGGATGAGGTCGGGCAACTTCTCGGCGAGATCCGCGTAACGCGCCTGCAACCGGTCGTCACTAGCGACGGCAACGTCGACATGTAGCGCGGCCACCGGCCTAGTCGGTCCGTCATCTGGGAGGTCAAGGCGGTCGAAAGCACGGCGCAACCCGGGTATCGACGCGCGCACCGCTTGGGCCTCGACACCAAGACCACGTTCGTGCCCCCCAGCTTCCTTGGTCTCGCCACCGAGAAGGGCGTCGAGTTCATGGAGCGTGACATCCAGAACCTGAGCAAGTCGCCTCCGATTGTTCGGATAAGGGCTGCTGACTCCGCTCTCCCATTTCTGGTACGTCGTGAAATTGACTCCGGCCGCCTGCGCCGCGTTTCGCTGGGACAGCCCCCGGAGCTCGCGGCGTCGCGCCAGCGCTTCCCTCGGCTGGTCCATCACGCACCCCCTCAACAGGGACCATCATCGCAGCTCAAGCGCTTCTGCGCCACTATCCAGGGGCAGGCGTCGCCTCGTGCAGTCACAACGCAGTCAAGAAGCAGTCAGGACGCCGTTGATCTCGCTGCTCGCTGCTTGTTGACTTGAATAACACCCCAGCGATGCGCCACTGCCGAAAGGAGGCAGGCATGGAGGTCACACAGTTTACTGAGACGTTTCCTACTGCCCAGAAGGCCGATACTGGGGCAGGGAGCCTCGGAGTCGGTTATTCACTACCGCAGCGGCACGCCGCCATAGGCCCGACTCGTCCGGTTCCGGGCGCACCGGAAAAGGAGTTGTTGAGTCGAGTCCTTAAAGGACTCCACGAGCCCCCCGGACGGCCGCCACAAGCCCGTACGCCAGCGTTGAGAGGCGGAAGGAAGATGGATCTCGCCACCCGATGCGCGAGCGCCGATCTCCAGCGAATCGGCCACAGGGCCCTTGCACTGGCTAGCGTCTTACCCCGGTCAACCTCGGCCGACGTCCGTGAATTCGCCGGATAGCTTCAATGTCGCGTTCCTTAGGAGTGGGCTGCGATGACAGCGCTGATCTACATCGACCTGACGGTGATGCGTCCTGTGGTCGACGACGTGTGGCACCTGACCCAGCCGTCGGCCGTTCCAGCGCCGGGCGAGGAAATCACGATGCTGTGCGGGGAGACCGCGGTGGCCGCGTTCGTGCCGCTGAGCGAACGAACCGCGCACAGGGTGACAACGCAGTGCCCGTACTGCGACCTGGAGTACTGCAGCTCCCATGGCTACGAGATCTCGCCACACCACCCGGGCCTGGTCCCCCGAGCCAGGCCTACGAGCAGGAGTCCTCGATGACCTTGTGGCCCTACGACGAAACCGCGACCTACGTGCCACGACTCACCGGCAGGTTCCAGCCAGTCGTGCACTACTTCCGCAAGCGGGATCTTGACGATCCGGAGGTGGTATGGGTGACGCCTCAATGCATGGAGGGGCAGCCCTACCCGAGCCAATTCCACAAGGACATGGTCCAGAAGAAGGTGGGATCAGGATGGTGCCGCTGGCCCGGCTGCACCGGAAAGGAGCCGGGCGATGGGCTGGTGGATCTGTGACGACGGCACCGAAACCGACACCGACCCTGATACCGGCGAGATCATCACGGACCCGGACGAGCAAGGACAAAGAACGTGAGCAATGCGAAGGAGAAGAGGCCACCGCAGAACCTGTTCCTGAGCATCGCGCTTCGCGCGGCCCGAGAGAAGGCCAAATTCGGGGTCCGGGAATTGGGGCGGCGGATCGGGGTCAGCCCGGGACTGATCTCCAACTGGGAATACGGTTCACGCGCACCTCACCTGGTGGACGTAGGCAGCATCCTGGGCGCACTCGGCGTCGTCGGGGACGAAAAACAGCGGATCACGAATCTTGCCCGCGCCTCCGGCCCAGGCACGGTTGCCTTCGGGATTCAGGCCAACCGCGACCATCTGGCGACCACGCGCGATTGCGAAGCGCTAGCCGACAACATCAACGTCTGGCATCCCCTGCTGTTGCCAGACATCCTGCGAATCCCGGACTACTCCGAGGCTGTTCTCGTCGCCCAGGGCTTCGCCACCAAGGATGCCCGTCGGCTCGCGACCATCAGCACGGACAGCGGCAAAGTCATCATTGGCCGTGACGCTACGCCGGTCACGGCCTTCATCGGCGCAGCCGCCCTCACCGAACCCGTCGGCTCACCCGAGATCATGGGTCGTCAAATCGGGTTCCTCGATGACCTTGCGGCGACCTCGCACAGGACCACCGTGCGCATCGTGCCCGACAACATCGGCTGGCACCCTGGATTGTCCGGCCCCGTCACCCTCTTCGCCACGCCCCTGGCGACCGTCGCCTACTTCTCCCACCACGGCGCCGGATCGTTCCTCCCCGACCACGGCGGCGAGTACAGCGGCATCATCGAACGACTCGACAAGGTGGCCAAGACACCACTCGAATCAGCCATGATCATCGAAGACCTCGCCACCAAGTCTGTCCGGGCCCCCGTGTTCTAGGTGCCCGTCCCCCGAGTTTGGCCATCCCGTCGTCGCATCTCCCCCCTCTGCGACAACCCAGACAGGGTGGCCGGGCCATTCCGGCAGGCACGGTCAACCCGTGCCTGCCGGAACTGGTTAACCTGCCACTACCCGAGCGCGCCGAGGGTGAGGGTGAGTGCGTCGACCAGATGGATGCGGTGGCCGGGATAGAGATTGACCTGCGGGTGGCCATCCGGACCGTCATTGACGAAACTCAAGACCCGGCCCTCACGGGTGAAGTCGATGGCGGACAGCGGCGTACTGCGGATGCGATCCCCGGTGCCGTCGCGGGTCGCGGCGTAGAGCTGGTGAACCGCGTCCCGGTCGGCACGCATCAGGCGACGCAATTCGTCGGCCTGCTCGGAGACCTCGGTGAGCGGGTCATCGGCACCGTAGTCGCGACCGGCATCGTCGTAGTGCGCCTTCGGCACGCACAACGGCCGGATCCTGGCCGGAGAACGGGTCGGAAGCGCATCCACCAGGCTCTCGACCACGTCCCGCGGCCGGACGGCGTCGAGCTGGACCGCCTCGTGATCGGTGATCAGCCGGACCGCGTCCCGCCCGGCCTCGGCGGTCAGGATCGCCCCGCTGTCCTGCTCGCCGCCATAACGGAGGTTGCTCCAGCAGTACACCTCGCGCCGAGCCGTCGCGAGAACCCCGAGCGCGGCCCGATACTCCGGAACGAGCACACCATCGGCGAAAGCCAGTCCGAGCCCGGCCAGCGTGTCGAGGACACGCTGCCGGAACGTGGCCGTGGCGTCGTCGGTCCGGTAAGTCTGGTCCGGTTCGACCACGACCGGGAGCTCACCGAGCCCGGCCAGCTCCCAGGACATGAGGAACACGGGCCGGGGCATCCGCACCGGCCGATCGATGATGCTCACCGGCGTGTTCAGCCCCCGATGGTCGGGGGCGTGGGTGGCAACCCGGTCCGCGGATCCAGCAGCTTGCCGCCGTCATCGTCGGTCAGGCTGAACGCGGAATCATCGTCCAGGCCGTACTTGCGCTGGTGTTCCTTGTCGTCCTCGCCTTTGCCCTTGCCGCCGGCCGCACCCATGCCGCCCATGCCCGAGGCACCGCGCCCACCGGCGGCGCCACGCCCCGCGGCCGAGCCCCCCGAACCGCGCATGGCACCTTCCTCGCCGGCACCGGACTGCGCACCACCACCAGGCCCGCCGGACAGCCCACGACCGGCAGGCCCACCAACTCCACCAGATCCGGACGACGAACCACCGGAACCGAACCCGCCGGGCACGAACCCACCACCCAGCCCGGGAGACCACGACGAACCGCCCCCGGAACCCGGGGAGGACCCCGGCACCGGCAGCGGTGGCATCGAACCAGGCCGCGGTTCAGGCAACGACGGTGGAACGTAGCCCGCAGTCTGGGTACCGCTTCCGCCGGAGTGACCGCCTGTCCCAGGAGTCTCGCCCGGCGGCGTGTATCCGGCAGGCGGGGTGTGCCCGTTCGACACGGAACTACCTTCGAGTGGTGTGTGTGCCACGCCGCCCGTGCCGGTGAAATCCGATCGTGCCGACGAATGCCCGTTCGTCCCGCCGGTCGACGTGTGCTGCGAGTGCGAGGTGGCGGGATCCTGCGGAGTAATCGTGACCTGGCCATCGAAGGTGCTCAGCTGGCCGTAATCGGTCTTCAGGCCCTGACCGCTGACCTGTGCCTGCTGCGCGTAACCACGATAGCGGTCCAGATTCTCTTGTACCTGCTTGTTGTAGCTGTTGATCTGGTCCTCGGTGTCGGTGTCCCACGGCGTGGCCACGTCGAGGAAGTCCTTGTGCGGTGGGGTATTCGGCATCGGCTGCAACGCAGCCTTCATCTCATCGAACCCATGCGCCACATCCGTCAGATTCTGCGCATTGCCGGTATAGGTCTGCCCGGCGGCAGAAGAAGCATCGCCCAACGGCCGGATCCTCGCCTGGGCCGCATAAGCCCCGCCCCCGGTCCACACCGATTCCAGGCCGGTGCTCAGCTGTTGCACGTCCGAACTGGCCTCGTCATGGTCCTTCGCGATCTCGCCGAGCGAGGCCGCGCCTTGATGCCACTCGGTGGCACCCTTGCTGGCCAGAACTTTCTGGACCAGTTCTGGTGCCGGGACCGCCTGATCACCGGTATTCCCGTGCCACACGTCCGAGGCCCAATCCTCGACATCGTTGACCCGGTCGTTGAGCCACTTCACGCCGTCGCCGACCCAATCGAACATACCCATCACGAACCCGCTTTCTGCCGCAGGTTGGTGACCACCATGTCCGCCACCCGCGCCGCCAGGTCACACGGATCAGCACTGCCCTTTCTGGCCAGGCTCAGCTGCAACGTCGCACCGAACGAGAGATCATCGGCAACACCGACACCCACCTGGCAGATGTCACCAGAGTTCGCTCCCGCTTTGTCGACGTATCCGACGGCCGGAAAACCTTGGATCAGCGGAAGAACTCGCCATACTGCCGCCTGCGGCTTGGTGTTCTTGTACACGGCGCTGAGACCCTGGTGATCTTGTGTCACGTAACTCACCGAGACACTAGCGTCGGCATGCCAGTCGCAGCTTGGGCCAAGGCCAGCTGTGGAGTCAGGCTCCCCTTGTGGTGCCGTGCCGAGGATCTGTTGGAGCTGGTCCGGGGTCAAGGCGCCCTGGCAGGGATCACCGGAGAGCACGGACTCCGGGAGCGGGTGCTCAACCTTGGGGGCGCCGCTGTGCGGCAACGTCTCGCCGGTGGGCGACGACGACGGAGTATTCGTGGGGGCAGCGGCCGGTTTCCCAGAGCATCCTGCAGTCACAGCAACGGTCACAATCATGCCGGCGAACGCCGCCAGCACTCGGGAACTCTTCACGCGAATCCCTTGCCCTCGCCCGGTGTCATGTTCTTGACGTCGACTGCCGCCTCTGCGTCCGACGACTCGGTGATCCCGAGTGCCTGCTCCAGTCGGGAGGCCAGCTGAGTCGCATAGTTGTACGCAAGCTCGACCTGATCTCTGCCTCCGCCGAGCACTCCGCTGTTGTGGTCTTCACCCACCATGAGCTTGTTGTAGCCATTGCTACCCGGCTCATCCGCCGGCGGGTTCATCCGAAGCGCGTCCAGCGCTTTCCGACGCATATCGCTGTACTTGTCGCGGACGCGTTTGGCCACGACAAGCATGTTCCGTGCTTCGTCGGTGCTCATGGCGAAGCCCGGCCCCGACTGTGCAGCGCCCCCGCCGGACGCACCTCCACCGCCCCCGGCGGGTTGCTGGCCGATGATGGCGAAGTCGAGCCCTTCGAGCCAGTTCGGCCCGGCCACAGGTTGAGACACTGGATCTACCCCTCTGGTGACACCCGTTAACGCTGCAGAACGGTCCACCCACAGACTGTCTGCAAATGATGACAGTAGCGGACTGATCACCGAGCGGGAGCTACTTTCGGGGAAACGTGATCGTCAGCCCAAAGCGTCCTTGGGCAATAACGCCTGGTGACGGCGGGTCATGGCCTCGTACTCGACGTACGCGCGGGAGTTCCCCGATCCGCCGGCGGCCATCATCTCGTCGTGGGCGATGCCCTGGGCGGCGTTCACGCCGGCGACCTGCTCCATGTACTCGATCGCACGCCTTGTTTCGTCACGTCGATCGGCGAGACCAGACATGCCGCGGTCGGCCAGCTTGCCGTACAAGTCAGCGGCGTCGGCAAGAACGCCCGCTGCTTCCTGCGCCCACACCACATACAGCCGAAGGTAGTCACCGAACGTCATCGGGCTGGCGTCGCCTGCTCCGGCGTGCTCCGTCTCACCCACACCGGCATGGTGCCATGCGAATCCGGTGCGGATGGAGTATTCGTCAGACCACTTCCCACTTCCACGACGAGGTGGTCAAGAGAGAGGGATGCCGACCTCGCCACGGCGAAGCCGTGAACACGAGCGTGACCGCCCTGGACTACCGCAGAGCAGCGCAGTTCGTGCCGGAGGCAGGCCCTATCGCCACGCAGCGGCCTGCTCATCAACGTCACCATCGAGCACGACAACGACTGACGAACGGGTCCAATGTCGGCGATCTCGCCCGCTGGCCGACGAGCGCAACGGAGCAGCGTAAAGCAGTTTCCGGCAGGTAGGGCGGGCTCAGCGCACGAGGGGGAGGGATGCGCCAAGCCCGCGTGGTCGAGCGTAGCGGCCAGAAGTCACATTCCGGGCGAGCGTCGTCTTCAGCTGTCTTTCCCGGTGGCGTCCGGTCGGGCTCACCCAGGTGAGTTCCATCCCTGGACTAGTCCGTTCGATACCTCACATACTCGAACGCGTGATCGAGCTAGGTACGGTCGGTACCTCCCCGGACCCCGGCTATCCCTTTCGCTCCCCAGGCCCTCACACACGGTGTCTGAACGGCCACTTGCTCGGCCTCGCTGGTCAAACTTTGTCGTACTACCACGTCCTGGACCTGGATGCCGCGCTGTGCAACCTGTGCACCGAACTCCGGCTCGACCGGCCTGGCTGGTTCCCTCTCGACCACACCAAGGTTCGTCGCGTCGATGTGCCGCCGAAGTACCACCGCCCGATCGTCGAGCTGGTCGCGCATCCACCGGACCAGCCCGCCGGCGTCGGCTACATCGCGCTACAAATCCACGGAAGCAGCGTCGCGGACATCGACGTCCAGATGTGCGGCACCGACCAGTGCGGCGTCATCGAGCAGATCCGCGTGGACGACACCTACCGTCGCCGGCGTATCGGCACGCTCCTGGTCGCCGCCGTGCTCGCGCGCGGCCCAGGATTCCAGTGGTCGACGACGAAGGTCGACAGCTCGGCGAGCGCGCGAGCGTTCTGGGCATCCCAGCACCCCGCCGATTCAATGAGCCTTGGCAAGCCGCGCTACTGCTCGCACATGAAGATCGTAAACGGTGAAGGTCTCTAGCGCGGTGGTCTGCGTGCCTTCGCACAGACCACCTGCGCAACGCTCAACCGCGCGGCCTGGCCCGCGTGTCCAGCTCAGATCAGGAGTTCGTCCTCGCAATCCGAATCGTGGTGGCGGTGGCTGCGGCCCAACTGCCGCCAGAGCCGGCAGCGTCTCCCCCCAACCGACAACGCACCTTCGAAAGTGAATGAAAACCAGCCCTCCAACGCGTAAAGTCCCAGTTCACGAAGCGTTCTCCCCGCGCGAGCGGGGGTGATCCGCGGTGAAGGTGAGCCGCAACAGCGTCGCTCGTGTTCTCCCCGCGCGAGCGGGGGTGATCCTGCGTTGTAGCGAAATGGGTGACCACGTGGTCTGTTCTCCCCGCGCGAGCGGGGGTGATCCCTCGGCGCGATGTTGCGGCTGCTGCACAACCTCGTTCTCCCCGCGCGAGCGGGGGTGATCCGCGTGGGACGTCGTCTCCGGCGCCCCGTTCTAGGTTCTCCCCGCGCGAGCGGGGGTGATCCAAACGAAGTGGGCCGTCCTCATGCACCGTTACCGTTCTCCCCGCGCGAGCGGGGGTGATCCCGTGCGGTCACCAGCTCGGACGGCTAGATCCGGTTCCCCACACGAACGGAGATGGTCCCGCATCGACTGCGCTCGCCACCGCGGCACCAGTGGAGTTTTCCGCTCGAGCGGGGATGGTCCGGACTGACACGCGGTCTATATCTCTCGTTCGACAGTTCCCCAGCCTCGGCCGAATTTGATTCCGTCATATCCTTGCACAAATTAGACAACTTCATAAATGCGAATATCGATGACTATCGGTACTCTGCATATGGCAACCACTCACCATTTGCCAGAAGTGTCGACGGCACACGGAATATTGCGAGTTCGTGGGCGAGGTCCCAGCGGAAAATGTTATCATCGCCCGTGCCGGTGAGGACCTTCCAGATGACGTCCGTCATTGGTCCACTGTGTTCACGCCACTCACCGAGACCTTGACTGTAGTAGGCGACGCGCCACTGGTTCGGGTCTGCGGGTTCAGTGATCCAGCAGAACATTCCCCCTTGCCCGTCGTGACCCCAGGGCAGGAGCCCGCCCAGTTCCGGGAACGTCCGATAGCCTGTATCTTCGATATATTCCAGGCCTTCGTCGCCGAGAATCTCAAGGGTTCCATGAATGTCTTCGCGGATAAATTTCGCATAATCAGTTCGAGAATCAACCGGGTTCGAGACCGTAATTGCGTTACGATAACTTCCAGACGGAAATCGGTTCAGTAATTCTTTGTAGTCATCCGGGAGTGTTGTTCCGATTTCTTGCTCGACGGATTTCCAGTCGCGGCCTGGCTGGATCCGGCCGTTCCATTGGGCGACACGGGCGATCTCGTCTATCGAGTGCTGCGCGCGTGGTTGGCTCATGAGTCCTCGCTGGTTCGGTGGGTCAGTCGCACTGGTGATCTTATCAGTAGCAGCCTTTCACGACGTTCTTCGGCGAGTTACCGCCATCGATGTTTTCAATGGTGGCGTGGCACATGTAGCCGTTGTTGCCGATGACGTCGATGAAGATCCACTCCGGCACTGACGCGGCGTTGCTAGAGTACTGCGCCCAGGCGCGGTAGATGATCTCGGTGTCAGTTTTTGAGTTCAAGGCCCGCGCAGCGGCGTTCTCGACTTTCTTGACGTCAGAAAGGTTGACCCGATGGTATTCGTTGACGAGGTTGATCAACTCGTTCGGGCCGCTGAGGCGAGCGGGGACGAGATGGCCGGCGTGGAACTTGTTGCTGTCATATCCGGCGGGTTGCGGACGCTTCCCGTTGTCCTGGACAGTTTTGGTGGCGCAGACGATTCCGCTGGTCGCGCGCAGAGCCGGGTCACCGAGGTAGGTGAAGGGCTGAAGCGGTTCGTTATAGACCAAGTCTTTGGGCATGGCGCCGTTGGCGCAGTCGTCGAGTTTCTTCTTGTCTTTGGTGGGGTCGAGGCGGAGGCCGGGTGCGGGGTCGACTTTGGGGATGGGTTTGTTGAGTTCGTCTTCTTTGTCGATGACGGTGCAGGGGGCGGTTCCGGCGGTGGTGGTTGCGGTGAGGCTGCGGCATTTGAGCAGGTCGCGGACGAGGTTGCGGAGGTTGGTGGTGATGCGGCGGGCGGCGACGACGGCGTCTTTGAAGGTGCGGATGCCTTTGACGATGCGGACGGTGGCGGAGACGGCGTCGGGGATTTTGGAGAGGACGGAGACGAATTTGAACAGCGGGAGGGCGTTGACGACGGTCATGATGCAGGCGATGAAGTCGCCTTCGGTGAAGCATTTCTTGGCGTCGGTGTAGCCGATGAGGTCGAGCAGGACCTGCCCGCCCTGGTCGCTGATGAACCCGAGCAGGCCGGCGTTGGCCTTGGCGCGGTTGGCGTTGTAGTCGTCGACGCCCTGCTGGCCCTTCTGATTGCGGAGGGTGGTTTCCTCTTCCGCAGTAAGGGCGGGGACGTCGCTGTCGTCGTTGATCGCCTCCTCCGCGGCTTTGCGCTGTTCCTCTTCCTCGGCCTTGCGCAGCTCGTCCTGTAGCTGGGCGAGTTCGGCCTGGATCGCCTTGCCGTCGGCGGCCGCGTTCTTCGCGCGGGTTTCGGCGTCGCGAGCATAGTTTTCCGCGCTGGTGGCTGCGTCGTTGGCGTCGTTGGCGTGCTGCTGGGCGCGGTCGGCGGCCTCGCGGGCGGCGGCGGCGTCCTTGGCGGCTTGGTCGGCGGCGCGTTGCGCGGCGGCGGCGTCCTGTTCGGCGCGGGTGGCCGCGGCGGAGGCTTCGTTGGCGGCGCGGGTGGCGTTGTCCGCGGCCTGCCGGGCCGCGCGGGCGTCGGCGGCAGCCTGGTCGGCCGACAGCCCGGCGAGTGCGGCGTCGGCGGCGGCCTGGTCCGCGGCGGCGCGGGCGGCGCGGGCGTCGGCTTGGGCTTGGGTGTCGAGGGTGTTCGCGTCCGCGGCGGCCTGGCGGGCGCCGGCGGCTTCCTTCGCCGCGTCGGCCGCGGAGAGCTGGGCGTCGGCGGCGGATTTCGCTGCGGCGGCCGCTGAGCTGGCGGCGTCGGCGGCGGCTTGGTAGGCGGGGGCGACCTCGCCGGAGGCGTTCTTCGCCGCTTCGGCCGCCGCGCGGGCTTGGGCGGCGGCATCGGTGGCTGCCTTCTGGGCGGCGTCGACCTGGCTGGTGCCGGTGTCCTTCGCCCGGTTGGCGACGATCACCGCGAAGTCGGCGTCGATGTCGGTGTCGGCGAACGGTGTGGCGGTCCCGATCGCGGTGTCGGCGGGGTTGGCGATCCCGGACGCGGACTGCACCGCCCCGGCCGCGGCGCGGGTCGCGATGCCGGCCTGGGTGGCGGCGGTCGCGGCTTCCACGGCGGAGGCGTTGGCCTCGTCCTGGGTCCGCTGCGCCGCCTCCAACGCCTGCGCGGACTTGACTGCGGTCTGTTGTGCCAGGTCTGCGGCGTTGCGGGCGTTCTGCGCCGCCTGGGCTTCCGCGGCAGTGGCATCCGCGGCCGCGGCTTGGGCCCGCAGCGCGTCCTGGTGGACGAGCGCGGCCTCGGACTCGGCGCGGACCGCGTCCTGGTTCGCACGGGCGGCCGCGGCCTGCGCCTGATCGGCGGCGTCGCGGGCGTGCTCGGCGGCAGCCTGCGCGCCATCGGCCGCGGCACGAGCCTGCGAGGCGGCGGCCTGCGCGCGATTGGCGGCGGCGCGGGAGTTGCTCGCGGCGAAGTTGGCCTGGATCGCAGAGGTGCGGGCACTGGCCGCGGCCGCACCGGCGGCATCGGCATCCCCGCGGGCCTGGCGTGCCGCGGCGGCGGCCTGATCGGCGTCAGTGCGGGCCTGGTGCGCAGCGGCCCACGCCCGGTCCTTGTCACCTTGGGCGACCTCGGCCATGCCCTGGGCCTTCTGCGCGAGTGCTTCCAGGACCTGGGCCTTGCGGTTGAGGGTGTCCGCGGACTTCATCGCCTCGGCGGCGCGGTCGCGAGCGTCGTTGGCGCCGGCTTCCTGGGTCTGGGCGTCGCGGTCGGCGTCGAACGCGATCTGCTCCTGTTTACGGGCGTCTTTGCTCCGGTCGGCGGCGACCTGTTCCTGCTGCTGGGCGTCCCCGCGCCGCTGCGAGGCGATCGCGGCCTGGGCGTCGGCGTCCCGGCGTTTCTGGCCGGCGATGTTCGCCTGCTGCACGGCGATGTCGCGTTGCCGCGCGGCCTCCTGGGCCTTCGCTTCGGCCTCGGTGCGTTTGGCGGCGGCTTGCTGGCGCCAGGTTTCGGCTTCCTGGCGTTTGGCCGCGGCGGTGTCACGCTCGCGTTCGGCCGCCGCGCGGGCGTCCTTGACATTCTGCGCGTGCTGCTGCGCGTCATGCAGCGCGGCGAGCGCGTCGGCGTGGGACTGCTTCGCCCGCAGCGCCGCGTCCGCCGCCGCCGTGGCCTGGTCGGCGGCGGCCTGGGCCAACTGCCGTGCGGCGGCGGCGTTGGCTTCGGCGTTGGCGCGCCACTGCCGGGCGTTTTCCTCGTGGGCCTTGGCTTTCTCGGTGGCATCGGTCGCGGCGGCGTCCGCGGCGATCGCGTCGACGGCGTGCGAGGCGGTGTCGCTGGCCTGTTTCGCCGCGGTCGCCGAGGCACCCATCGCCTGCACAACCTTCGCCCACTCGGCACCGTGGGGCATCCCGTTCTGCACCAGCAGATTGGCCTGCGCGACCGCCGCGCCCGCGGCGGCCTGCGCGGCCTGGGCGTCGGTGGCGGCGTGGGCGACATGGCGGGCGACGTCGTCCTTGGCCCGCTGATACAGCTCCGCGTGGTAGGTGTGCCCGGCCTGGTCCGCGGCCAGCGTCTTCGCCGTATCGCGGGACACGTTCGCGGCCATCGTCATGTCGTCGGCGGCGCGCTGCAGGGCCCGCACACCATCGGCGTGAGCGGCCAGCAGGTTCCGGCGCGCGGTCATCGCCCGCGCGGTGCGCTGCGCCAGGTCCGCGGCAGCTTCGGCTTCCTTGCGTTGACGCTCGAGGTCCTGCAGGTGCTTCTCGCGTGCGTCGGCGTCCCGTTTCGCGGCCTCCAGGTAGCCGGTGGCCAGGAACTGCGCGATCGCCACGTCGCCTTGGGCCAGCGCGGCTTTCGCCGCCGCGGCCACTTCCGGTTCGCCGCGGTCGGCGACCATCTGCACGTGCGCCCGGCGGCGATCCTTGAGTTCCTGGTCGTAGGCGTTGTTCTTGCGGTCCTGCTCGGCGGCGATGTCGCGTTCGTAGGCCAGGAAATTCTCCCGCGCCCGGGCATCCCCCTTCAGCGCCCGGTCCACCGCGGCGTTGAACACCGGCCCGCCCTGACCGGCCAGCGGCTCGATCTGCGCCCGGTTCGCGGCGTCGGCGTCGGCCTTCCGCTTCGCCGCTTTGGCTTTCGCGTCCTGCTGGCCGTGAGCGAAGAACGCGTCGATCGCGCCAGTGTCCCCGGCGTCGGTGCGGCGCAGCGTGTCCCGCGCCGCCTCCCGCACCTCCTCGTCCTCGTCCTGCGCGGCAATATCGGAGAGCAGATCCCGCTGCAGCTGCTTGAGCAGCGCCGCGTCGTCCGGGTCGTCAGCGGGCGCGGCCGTCTGGGCGTTGTTCGCCGCGGCCGGCTGCTTCGCCTCTGCCTGCCACTGCCCTGCCGCCGCGCGGGGTGCGGCCCCGGCGACCGCGGTGGCGCCTTCCCCGGCCGTGCCCGCCAGCAGTGTGGCGGTCACTGCGACGACGATTCCCTGACGCCACAACGGTCTCAGCACGATCGCTCTTCTCCGGTTCCGGAACACTCCGCTCACAACACACGCACCCCATCAGGTCGGAAAGCGCACGACAAAGGAACACGGCCTAAGCCGCGCAGGTCAGGGAAATCTGGGTCAGGCCGGGCCGGTCATCCGGTCGGCGCCGGCCTGGGCCTGGGCCGAGACATCGGTCCAGTGCCGGGACTGCCCGGTGGCGAAGGTGTCCTCGCCGGTCCAGGCAGAATGGTTCTTGTCGGCCGAGGCGGTGATCGCGGTCCAGACCGGGTCGGTCTGGCCGCGGTAGCGGTCGGCGACCGTCTGCCAGTACCGGGCCTGCTCCGCGCACAGCCGCTGCTCGGCCTCCCACCCTTGCCGGGCCGCGTCCGCCCGGTCCTTGCTCGTGGCCCACGCCCGCGCGGCGACCGCGCGGGTCTGCTCCGCCGCGGCACCACTGGCCGCCAGTGCTTCCCGCTCGGCGTCCTGCGCGTCGGCGATCAGGCCGGGGATCAGCGCGAGGTAGCGCATCCCCGCTTCCTGGCTGCGCTGGCGGAAGAACTCCACATCCAACTCCGCCGCCGCCATCCAGTCGCTGGCGTAGAACTCGCGGATGTCGGCGTCCGTGCTGCCCTGGCGCAGCGCGTGCTGCGCAGCCAGCCGCACCTGCTCCCCCGGATCACTCGAGGCGAGCAACGCGACGACGTCACGGTCGGCCTGCGCGATCACCTGCCGATGCTGCTCATCAGCCTCACGTGCCTGCAGGTCACGCGCTTTCGCCTCGGCGAAACCGGTGCGGGCGAACCACTCCCGGTCCGCGTCACTGCCCTTCAGCACCCGGTCCGCCGTCGCGTGCACCAGCGGCGAGTACGCCGCGCTGTAGGAGACCAGGACCCGCTGCGCGAAATCCCGGTTCCGGGCAGTGCCCTGCTGGGCCCGGCCGCGGGCCTCGGCGAACCCGGTCAGCACGAACGCCTTCAACGCCGGCTCACCATCCGCCGAACGCATCGCATTCCATGCCGCCACTCGGACTAATGCCTCCGAGTGATACAGCGCAACCTGCCGCACCATCGGATACCAGACAGAATCCTCAATACCCGACACACGCATCGCAGACATTAGAGAACTGCCGCCCGGAGCGGCTACGGAATCCGTAACACTCGTCGTAACCAGCAATGTTGCCACCGCGACACCGGTGACAAGAGCGCGCGAAACCACCCAGTCCCCCTTTACATCCCCTAGACCGTGGGCTCACACAAGCTTGATCAGATTGGCAGCAAAACCCCCACAAAAGCCACCATAGTGACGACGGTCACACCATGTAACGCGTCTTTGGGTATCGCCGATAAGTCGATCGGTAAAGTTTCTATTACCCGCACGGCGCCTGCCTTTCTCGGACGTCGAGCATTCTCATTTCCGCGCGCCTCAGGCGCGCTTTTCTGCTATGTGCTGTTCTCTGAGCAGGGGGAATACTGTTGAGACGCTCGAATCGGTTTTCCGCACTACCCGGGGAATGGCCGCGCCGGCGCGCAGCGCGCGCCGCGGCCGTCCTCCTCATCACCGGCATCGTCGGTACCGCGGCACCGGCCCTCGCGGCCGCCGCCCCGCGCACCGCCACCGGGACCAGCGCGGCCACGAGCCAGCCGGCCGCACGACAGGCGGATGCCGGTGACCCGGACCTGCGGCTGGCTGTGGGAGGGGATATGACCCCGGCGCCGGCCAAGCCCGCGACACCGGCGGCGCAGTCCTCGGACGTGGACAAGGGCAACGCGGCAGCGCTGCTGGGCATCGTCGCCGGTCCGGAGCTGCTGATCCTGTCCGACCGCGGCTTCGTCTCGGCGATGTACCGGGCGGCCGACGACCTGGACAAGGCGCGCCCGCTCGAGCCCGAGCACCAGAGGGTGCGGGAACGCGCGATCGACGCGATCATCGCCGGCGACGACGCGACCACCACCTACATCAAGACCGGCATGGCCGCCGCCAACGTCGCCGACCAGAAGATCGTCACCGACCGGCGCGAGCAGCAACGCATCGAACGTGAGGCCAAGGTCCGGGCCGCCGCGCAGATCAGCACCACCGTCACCGACACCGACCTGGCCAAATCGGTCTACGACTTCATCGTCCTGCTCGACCTCAAAGCCGACGACCACAAGGACACCGCCGTCAAGACGGCCGCCCGCGCAGCGCTGAAGAGCAACGCGGACGACCAATGGCGCTTCCTCACCGACGGCATCATCGCCGAGCACGCCAAAGACACCCAACGGCTGGTCGACGAGGACACCAGCCGCACCGAAGCCGAAAAAGCCGAAGCCAAAGCCCGCGCGGCCCGCGTCACCGCCGCCTACTACGCACTGGGCCTCAGCATCACCACCGACGACCCCCTCGCGAAGCTGCCCGACCAGAACTTCCTGCGCGAAGTCCTCAAACGAGCACCAAAAGACACCGAGGTCTACACCGCCGCCTACGAAGCGCTCCTCAGCACCGCACCGGCCGACTGGAAAGCCTACGTCGACACCGGCGCCCAAGCCGCATGGCAGCGCGACCTCGACAAGGACATGAAGAAAGCCGACGACGAGAACATCAAGGCCATCACCGAGATCCGCACCCGTGCCGCCAAGAGCACTGTCCACCCCGACCTCGTCGCCGCGGCCGATGCCGCGCTCGCCGGCACTCCCCTCGACCGAGGCCGATTCGTCGCGACCGGTCAGAACCAGCATCAGAACCAGACCATCCGCACCGTCGGGTGGTTCACCGGTGACGACTCCTACATCACCGACGCCGGCACCAGCGCCACGCTGGTCACCTGGACCCAAGGCAACCACCCGGAAATGACCTGGAAGATCGGCGCCGGGCTCAGCGACCCGAGCTGCTTCTCCTTCGAATCCACCACCCACCCCAACTCCTACCTCCACTGGCGCCCACCCACGGACGGAAACCGCGCCTACGCCGACATCGCGCCTACCGACGGCACCGACAAATTCCGGCAAGAAGCGACCTGGTGCGTCAAACCCCTCAACGAGGATGGTTCCAGATCGGAAATCCACCCGATCGGCGCACCGAATGCCTACCTCTTTCTCCCCGGTGCCCACGATCCCAACCCCAATCCGATCAATGCCCAGCTCTGGAGTTTCGACGCACCGCAAGCACCGACACCGTTCGACCGGCGCTACAAGGCAGAGAAGGACCTGCAGACCCGCCTGGGCAAGCCGGTCGGTGACCCGGTCCTCACCGCCGGCAACACCGGCTACCGCATCTACGAGAAGGGCCGCCTCTACCTGACCTACGACAAGGACAAGCGACCAGTCGTCGCAGACGTCTACAACGGTCCAGCACTCGACAAGCTCATCGCCTTCTTCGGCGATTCACTGCTGCAGCAACACATACTTGGTCAGCATGACGACCAGGATGAACCCGGCGGACAGCAAATTGTCGTTATCAGGCCGGCGGACCGACTTGCACTCCAGATTCTCTGGACTGCCCAGACCGGGGCCCACGAGATCCACGGCCAAATCTCCATCACCTGGGATCACAACACGCATTTTGATGTTGGCTATCCGACCACCGACACAACCTCCTCACCCACCGGCGGTGCGGTCTACAACCGCTTCGCGCGCGGCTCGATCTACTGGATGCCCGGCATCGGCACCCGCGTGGTGTCCGGGGAGATCCACAAGAAGTACGCCTCGCTGAACTACGAGAGCGGCCCGCTCGGCAACCCCGTCACCGAAGCCACCCCCTTCGGCACCAATGGCGGTATCGTCCAGCGGTTCGACGGCGGCTCGATCTACTACACCTCCGCCGGCGGCGCCATGGTCGTCTACGGCGACATCGCCCGCAAGTACGCGGAATTCGGCAACGAGACCGGCAGCCTCGGCTACCCCGTCTCCGACACCACCACCGCTGCCGACGGCAAGGGCCAGTACGTCACCCTCAGCAACGGCGCCGCGATCTACTGGTCAGCCGCCACCGGAGCGCACGCCGTCTACGGCACCATCCGGCTCAAGTGGAACGAACTCGGCGCCGAGAAATCCTTCCTCGGCTACCCGACCAGCGACGAACTCCCACTGCCCAAGGGCCGGCGCACCACCTTCACCGGCGGCCGCATCGACTGGAGCAGCGAAGGCGGCGCCACCGTCGCCTACTCCACCGTCCCCGTCACCGCGAAAGCCGTCGAGTTCAAGGGCATCCAATCCGGACGCTGCATCCAGATCGCCGGCGCCGGCAACGACGCCCTCGCCGACTTCGCCGGCGCCGAACTGTGGGACTGCAGCACCACCGCACCCAAACAGATCTGGGACGTCGTCGACCTCGGCAGCAACACGTACGCCTTCAAAAACCGCAACTCCGGAAAATGCCTCGACCTGTACGACGCCGGCGCAGGCAACGGAGCAAACATCGCCCAATACACCTGCCACTACGGCGCCGCCCAGCAATGGGAAATCACCACCGCCCCCGGCAGCGCCATAGCACTCCGCAACATCGCCTCCGGCAAAGTCATCGAAGCCGCCGGCAACCAAACCGGAAACGCCACACTAGTCCAGCAATGGATGGACCTCCTCCACCCCAACCAGCAATGGACCATCATCCCCGTCTAACACCATGACACCACGAGAGCCGGGCGCCGCCGACACATTCGACGACGCCCGGCTCTCGCTAACCGGATGACAAGACGACAGACCTCCCCCACCGACCCGCCAAACCGGTCAGAACGAACATGACCTACTACGCGACGGAACATCCCAATCTCCGGACACCGGTAGGGCACCGGCGAGCGACATCGTCCCGACCCCGTCCTCGGGCAGCGAGGCATCCGCTCGGTGGGCCGCGGTTCGACACCGTCACCGACAGCCGCTGCCCGGCGATCCTGCGCACCTCCGGCATCTGCCGCAGTTCCCGCTGATTGCCACCGGAGCGACTCTGCCCGATAACGAAACCTCCAGCCCCTGCGGTCTCACCTCGATTCCTCCCGAGATGCACGTTCTGCGGTCGGGCCAGTTGTGCTGCAGGTAAATTCTTCACGGATTCCTGCGAAGGTCGGTGGCGTTTGACCCGGTCGTGTCGGATGCTGTGGGCACTGATCCTGGGGAAGGAGCTTCGATGTCTCAACTTTCGCGGTTCGCGGTGCCTGCCATCATGGTAGCCGGTTCGCTGTGCCTGGTCATGCCGGCCGCGCACGCCACCACCGTCACACGTGCGACGGCGCCGGCGGCGAGTTGTTCGCAGTCCTACCTGCCGCTGCCGGACCCGGCCTGTACTCCGGGCGCGACGAACCCGGATGTCACCCAGGCCACGATCGGGTCGACGATCTGCGTGTCGGGCTGGACCGCCACGGTCCGCCCACCCACGTCCTACACCAATGCGTTGAAGAAGCAGGGCATCGCCGACTACGGCTACAGCGACACGAACATGAGCGACTACGAGGAAGACCACTTCCTCCCACTCGAAGTCGGCGGCGCACCGCGGGACCCGAAGAACCTCTGGCCCGAACCGCATGCCGGCAACGAAAACTCGCGCAGCAAAGACTCGGTCGAGAACGCGGTGAAGAAGGCCGTCTGCGCGAAGAAAGCCACCCTGTCTGCCGCGCAGCACGCCCTGCTCACCGACTGGACCACCGCCGAATCCGTCCTCGGCATCAGCTGACCACCGGCCATCGCGGCAACCGACAACACGGCACACCCGTGCCGTCCGGACCACGCCGAGCCGGGGCGATCAGGTGACGTCAGAACCGCAGCACAGGTTCCAGCGGGAGGATTCGCCGGGTGCGCGAGGAACAGGTGCCGGTGCGGATCACCTGAACATGCCTGACCGCGGCCAGCACCGGGTTCCTCAGGATCCGAATCGTGGTGGCGGTGGCTAGGAGCCAACCGCCGTCATGTCTGGCAGCGTCTACCCTTGACCGACAACGCGCTTTCGAAAGTGAATGAAAACCAGCCCTCCAACGCGTAAAGTCCCAGTTCACGAAGTGTTCTCCCCGCGCGAGCGGGGGTGGTCCTACGTCCACCACTGCGATCCAGGTCCGTCGTCCGTTCTCCCCGCGCGAGCGGGGGTGGTCCCGCGTTGCCGACCCGGTCGAGGTCGACCTGACTGTTCTCCCCGCGGGAGCGGGGGTGGTCCCGCGCCTGCTGCTCCTGGTTTGTGACGGCACGCCGTTCTCCCCGCGCGAGCTGAGGTGGTCCCCGCGCCGCGGTCTACGGTCTGCGCGTCCCGGCTTTCTCCCCGCGCGAACGGGGTCGTCCCTCGGTCAACCCAAGGCAGTCGCGGCCAGCGAGTTCTCCCGCGCGGGCGGGGGTGGTCTTAGCTACCCGTACGCCGGCCATCCGGTCTGTCGTTACCACGATCGGGTGCGCCCTGGTACGGGGTGTAACACAGCCAGAGCGCCTGGCGTCTTTCCTGCTTGTGACGCCGTTGTGGTCACCGTAATCAGGGGAGGGGTTGTTCGTCGGCGTGGTGGATGTCGGTGTGGTGTGGGCGAAGTCCGTGCTGGATGCGCATGGGCGGACGACGCACTGGTTGCCGTTGCGACAACATCTGGATGATTCCGGTGGAGTGGCCGGTCTGTTGGTGGACGAGTGGCTGTCCGAGCAGGTGACCGCGCGACTGGTTCACGAAATCCCTGGCGATATCGAGGGTGTACGGGCGCTGGTAGTGTGGCTGGCGCGGGTGCATGACGTCGGGAAGGCGAGTCCCGCGTTCGCGGTACAGGTGCCGATCTTGGCGGATCGGATGCGGCACGCCGGTCTGGTGGCGTCGTCGGCTCTGTTGACTCATCCGCGGCGGAGCCAAGTGAACCATGCCCTGGTCGGGCATCTGGTGGTACGCGATCATGTTCTCGCCGTATGCGGTCCGGGCGACAAGGTCATCGCCGAGCAGTTGGGCAGTGTGGTGGGCAGTCATCATGGTGTTCCGCCGGAGATGACGACGCTGCGCGAAGCCGAGGACTATCCCGAGCTCGTCGGCCACGACGCGTGGGCGTCGGCGCGGCAGTTCTTCCTCGACCGGGCGTCGGCGGATCTCGATCTGGCCGGCTACGGCGGGGTGCGGTTGAGCAGTGCGCGTGCCGAAAATCACGTCCGTGCAGGTCAAGCGACCTGTCTGTACTCATGGAGGACTCCGCCGAGTCGGTCCTGCCGACGTATCACGAGGCGTTCGATCCCCTCGGATTCAAGGGCCTGGGGCCGTGCTCGCAGGGGCGCCGCGACGGCTAGCGACCGGTGTGTTCGATGCTGGTTG
Organism: Amycolatopsis saalfeldensis; assembly: GCF_900110575.1. Taxonomy (GTDB): domain Bacteria; phylum Actinomycetota; class Actinomycetes; order Mycobacteriales; family Pseudonocardiaceae; genus Amycolatopsis; species Amycolatopsis saalfeldensis. Next base: position 4,805 of record NZ_FOEF01000031.1, on the reverse strand, counting down.
TAGTGCCACTCGTACTCACGAAGCGCATGCCGGAGGTGAGTCTCGTTCCAGATCAACGTGCGGTCCAACAATTCGGCCCGCAGCGTCTTCACCCAGCGTTCCATGATCGCGTTCATCCGTGGCATCCGGACACCGGTGCGCACAGTGGTGATCTTGGCGTCGCGGAGGATCTCATCGATCAACGCGGGGTACTTGGCATCGCGGTCGCGGATGAGGAACCTCACCCGCGCGACACCTCCCGCATCCGCTAGGTCCATCAACAGATTGCGGACAGCTTGCGTCACCCAGGCATGGGTGGGGTGCGCGGTGGTACCCAGAACGCGGACCCGCCGGCCCGCGTGGTGGATGGCAGCGAGGATGTACTGGCGCTGCCCGGTAAGGGTGACGGTCTCGATGAAGTCCATCGCCAGGATCGCCTCGGCCTGGGACCGCAGGAAGTCAGCCCACCTGACCGTCGCCCGTTGCGGGGCCGGATCGACACCGTCGGTCTTGAGGATCTCCCACACAGTGGAGGGAGCAACTTTAACACCGAGCAGGGCGAGTTCGCCGTGGATGCGCCGGTAGCCCCAGGAGGGGTTCTCGGCCGCAAGACGGAGAACGAGGCGACGGATCGAGGTGAGAGTACGCGGACGCCCAGGCCCTCGGTTCACGCTCACGCGGGCGTGACGGTGTTTCAGTAGGTCGCGATGCCACCGCAGCACCGTGTCTGGGCTGACCATGAGCCGGAGCCGACGCAACACTGCACGCGACAGCGGCACCAGCAACATGGAGAGGAACATCCTGTCCTCGGGCCGAAGTCGCGGGCGGTGGTCACCGAGCTGTCGTTGCAAGATGGTCAGTTGATGGCGCAGGGCGAGGATCTCGACGTCCTTCTCGCGGTCGGTCATCGACAGGAGCCGCAGCGCCGCGAACACATGGACAACGGCGAGATAGACGAAGCGAACCAGCACGACACGCGATCATGCCGGACCACGAGCGGTCACCCGCCGATGACCCTTGACCTGCACGGATGCATTATCGGCACGTACAACGTGAGGTGCCGGCCGTGGCGGGGATGGTCTGGTTGCGGGCCACTGCCACGACGTAGCTGATGCGCCTGGTTTCCAGCCAGGTGCGGAACTTGTAGTCCTTGCCGTAGGCCTCGTCGGCGGTCACCCAGGCCGCGGGGACACCGGCATCCAGCGCCCGGGCGAGCATGTTCTGCGCCAGGACGGTCTTCGTGGCGAACTCGACCTCGTCGGGCACGCAGGCTTCCTGGCACCGTTCCCGGTCACCGGCCCAGGACTTCGGCAGGTACAGCTCGCGGTCGATCAGGGTGCGTCCTTTGCTTGTGGCGTATGCAAGAAACACACCCAGCTGACAGTTCTCGATCCGCCCCGCGGTACCCGAATATTGACGCTGCACGCCAGCGGAGCGGGTGCCCTTCTTCAGGAATCCGGTCTCGTCGACCACGAGAATGCCGTCGCGTTCGCCGAGGTGTTCCATGGCGTAGGCCCGCACGTCATCACGGACTCCGTCGACGTCCCAAGAGGCAGCGTTGAGCAGACGCTGCATCCCGTCAGGGGTGGCGTCACCGGCGGCTTCGGCCAAGGTCCAGCCGTTCTTCCCCGCCAATGGCGCCAACAGGCCACGCACGTAGGCACGGGCACGGCGTCGCGGCTCGACCCGGGTGAAACGGGCCGCGACCCGCGCGAACAGGTCATCCTTGCACTCCCGGACTGCACGGGAACCAAAGAACTGCCCCGGAGATCGTCGGTCTCCTCACCGTCGGCGGGGTGGCCGTGCTCGACGCCCGTTGCCGGTTGGTGTCCCGGCGCGTGCAGCTCTGAACGGCGGCGAGCTCTGACCCGCCAGAGTCGCAAAGGCAGAACGGTGACTTCGAGGCCTCGATCCCCGCGCCGGATCGATCGGACAGGTCAATCTTCGACGACCGGCTGAACCGGCGAGAGAAACGGGTCCAATCGGACAGTAATCTCACCTCGTGCCATGACCCGAACCCGATAGCCGCCCTGCCCGGGTGGGCTTTCCATGTCCTCCGCCTGTTCATATAAGAGGCCCCACGATCCGGGAAGCTGCCGGGCGACGTACTCCAAGAGTTCAGTCAGCTCACGCTCTTCATCTCTGCGGCGATTGGGTGCGCCGTTCACCAGCAAGAGGTGCTCGCCGTTGAACACCTTCAGCGCCGCTTCGCCGGATGCCCAATCAATTTCGGCAACTCGATCGCGGACACCCTTGAGCAAATCATCGAACTTCTCCTCTCCGAATTCGATTTCTTTCGGAGATTCTGACAACTGGAACCAGCCATGGAATTCATACATTCAGCTCACCCGAGAGGTCCGATTTTGACAACAGGATCGATTCCATACCGTCGGCCATACTCTGCAATCTTGGCCAGAACTTCAGGGTCCGGCGGAACCTCAAAGTGAAAGAATGGAATTCGACCAGACTGCTTCGCGAATTCGAATGTCATCCTGGCCTGATTGCGGAACTTGCTGCCCATTTTCACTCTAGTGGACTTGGTTTGAGCCACGTAAAGGTCACTGATCGCGTCGAACTCCCGCCCGTCCGGATCGTTGGCGAACTTGACCCGAGAGACACCGCCGAGCTTCGCTGCCAGTTCATCTGCGGCTGCGTCAGGCTTGTTGACCTGGCTGAGGGCACCCAGTCCTCCATTGATGCACTCGTCTCCGTCGTTGTTGTGCACCAGGACAGGTGCACCGCCGGTCTCGATGTAGTACGTATGGAGACCGTTGATCGTAAGGTTATATGTACGTCCGTTGCCGGCGTAACGGCGGTTCGCCACGACGGTGACGTACCGGTCGTGGGTGCTGTCGAGTTGAATCCCGGGAACCAGCGCCGCAGTAGGCACCCAGGTGTGTGAGGTGCCGTCCCAGAAGAGGTGGTGCGCAGTTGCCGTGATCCGGGTGGAGCCACTGGGCGTGGAGACTGTGAGGTCGTCGAAGTCGGTATGTCCACAGTAGGCCCTGTGAGACCCTCGCGGGCAGGTTCGAGCGATGATGGCCCCGAGCGGCGGCTGCCGCTGAGGTGGCTCGTCATCGCGCTCCTCGCCGGGCTGGCCGCTGTCGCGAGCTATCCCGTCGGCGGGGCGGTCGCCGCGATCGGTGCGGCAACCGCAGTCGCCGCCGCGCTGCACAAGATGATCGACTGATCGTCGCCTCCTTCGGGCTGATCCTGCCGGACGGCCCGAAGGAGGCTTCCCGAGTGCCGATGGGCCCACACTTGTCGCCTCTACGCCAAGCTGTCTCGATGCTGACCGCGCTCATCTCGGCCTCCGCAACGCTGATCGGCGTCGTCCTGGGCTTCCGCGGAACCCTCCACGTCCAAAACGCAACGCGCTCGCCGATCAGCGGCGACGGGTCGCCGACACCGCGCGCGAAGCTCCCGCAGCCGCCGGCGAACTCGAAACCGCGCTCGAGGCCAATCGCATCCAGTGGCAGACCTGGCGCAACACCTGGCCGGTGCTAGCCATCGCCGCGGCCGACGTCCTCGCCGCTGGCGGTGACTGGGTCAAAGCAGCACCGTCGATGTTCCGCGTCGTGAACCAGTTCCGCCGCGATCGCGACGAAGCCGCCCGAACAGCGCTCGCCGCGCTATCAGCACGCCTGATGACCGCGCTGATAGCGACGTCAATGCTGGACGAGCCGCAACTGCGAGCTTCAGCTGACGAACTCCGCGGAGCTATCGTCGAGTTGCTGCGTCCAGCGACGAACGTCGCAGATCGTCAACGTCAGGCCGCCAATCTCTGACGCGGCGCAAGCTCAGACACAGTCTCCAGAACCCGGCACGACACCTCCCCCGGTTCGTCATTCCGCTTGCGCGGAGTGCAAGGAACCACTTGACCCCGGGACAGGCCGCGCAGCCCAGGCAAGGCGCCGCGAACGAGCCGCCCCGACCCTGAGTCGCTTCCGCAGCGTCTCCGCCGAGATATGACGCTGGTGCTGCTCCCAGTGAAGTGCCTCCTCCTCTCTCGCGCGATCCAACAGGTCATCCTCGACAGCCAGCCCCTCATCCCGAGAACACGAACTCGGCCGTTCCTCCAGCCCGCTCTCGACGTCGTCACCCGCAGCGCCGACCGGCACAGACCCAACCGTCTCGTGCTCGCCGAGCGGGGAGTCATCCTGGACACGAACGCGCCCAGATACCCGATGTGCCCCGATCATGGCCTGGAGGAGACCAGGGCCGACCTCACCCCACCCGATCAGAAGCAGCGGTCCAACGGCGTCGAACGCAGCCTTTCCGTACTCTCGCGCTACGAGTGGATCTGCAACGTTCAGCGCCAGGGTGACGGCACTGGCAAAGATCAGCAGCATGCGAAGTGGACGGAGTACGTCCGCCTTGGCGCCCCGGACCACCAGGTACCGGGTGCCTAGCAGGATCCCGAGAATGGTCAGGTCAACCGCGGGCGCGACAAGCGGTGCAACCCAGACAGGTACGCCCAGCCTCAAGGCAAGGCTGAGAACGTTGCCGAAACCGAACAGGAACGTCAGCCCCACGACCGTGCCCATGATCACCGTGACTGCCCGCACGACTGCGGCAGGCTTCGAGGTCTGTGGAGCCTCCGAGTCCAACCCCCCGGCGGCCATCAGCCACCACCCACAGAGTCACCGACCCGAAAACTGCCCTCGATCACCAGCAACCCGCTCGAAACCCACAAGTCAGGCGCGGAACCGTCTGCATGCTGCCCTGCCGAGGATTCGAACCTGCGACCAACATCAGATGATCGAGGATGGCCGCCTCCAGCTTCACACCTCGGCCCCATGAAGCAACACGCAGCACCCACGAAC
>NZ_FOEF01000029.1 GCF_900110575.1 Amycolatopsis saalfeldensis | reverse complement strand
TTTCCGCGTCAGCGGCGCGGGAGCGCCCTTGCCCAGCGCCGAGGCGATCTGCTGCGCTTCGGCGCGTCCAAACACCACACCGGGCGGGAAACGGGCCATGCCTGCCGGCGAGGTCGGGCGCCAGGGCCACGAAGGCGCAAGACTTTCCGCCGCGAACTCTCGCTCGCCTGCGCGGGCATCTCCCGACAGCACAAGAGGTTCCGCGTCAGCGGCGCAGGAACATCCTTGTGCTGTCAGGAGTTCTCAGCACGTCTGCGCATCGGCCTTCGTCTGGAGTTCTTGAGCCGGAGCGCGCAGCGTCGTCCGGCGGTTGCGGACGTCAACCCGGATGATCGGCAGGGTCGCCGGGATTTTCCGCAAGGCCTGGACGGTCCCGCCGGCGGTGCGAGTCGGGTCTGTGACCGCGATAATCGCGTCACAGTCCCGGATCATCCACTCGCTGCGCGCGTGCAGGACGTCGACGCTGAATCGGGTGCCCAGGGTGTCGGTTCGGGACGCGAACCGGCGCGCGGCCAGCAGCCGCTGCTGCCAGTCGTGGTTCCACCGCTGGTCGTGGCCGGGGTAGGGCTGGTACAGCCACACCGGGACGTCGGCGTCGCGGGCGGCCTCGGCCCAGAGCAGGTCGGCGCCTGCGGCGGCGCCGCTGATCGCGACCTCCATGCCACGATCGGTGGCGAGCTTGGCGGCGATCCGCCGCAGCTCGACGGCCAGCCACGGCTCGCTGCCGGGCGGCAAACCCTGTGGGCGGTGCCCGGTGCAGGCGACCCGGGTCCACCTCCCGGCGAGGTGGGGATCGAGCTGCGCGCGGTGGCGCATCAGGTACCGGCCGAGCAGGTTCTTCCCCGGTATCGGCTGGTGCCGCGAGCAGGAGCAGCAGCCCCACGTCTGGTCGTGCCAGGTGTTGCGCTCGATCAGGCAGCTCGTGCCGGTGGCCAGCAGCCGCTCGGCCAGCGCGGGATCGGTGAACTTCGCGGCGATCACCTGCTGCATGACGAGGTAGCGGTGCAGGTCGTCCCAGTCAGGGCGCAGCCGGACCCGGCGGCCGCGGTGTTTCGCCTCACCGGCGGACGGGGCCGCGGCGATCCAGGCGCGCTGCCGCGGGTCGAGAGTCTTGCCGGCGTTGTAGGCGGCCTCGCCGCTCGGGTAGTCCGCGTCGTCCCAGGTCAGCGGGTGCTCGTGGAAGTTGGACAGGAACCGGTGCTCGCCGGCGAAGCCGTTGACGAGGTCGAGCATGGGCGCGCTCCGTTCGGTGGGGTGCGGTGACGGGCGCGCATCCAGCGGCCGTGCTCGGGCCGGGGCAGGGGTTTCCGCGTCAGCGGCGCGCGAGCGCCCTTGCCCCGGCCCCGGGTGGCCGCTGCTCTCCCGCACGGGCTGCCACCCCCGCTGAACAGCGCGCCGCCGCGGCGGTGTCGGCCACGACCGGTCCGGACCCGCGGTGCACAGGCCCGGACCGACGCCTCACGCGACGCGCAGCGCGCGGACGAGGACGTCCTCGACCTGGTGCGGGATCTCCCCGATGTCGGCGACCCGGATCGGGATCGCCCCGGGCGGCACGATCGTGGTGTCGTGCTCGGAAGCCAGGTCCAGCCACACCACGTGAACGCCGTGCCGGGCGAACCGTTCGACGACCTCGGCGGCCTGCCGCTCGATGGCAGGGCCGTAGTGGCCATCGCTGACCACGAACACCAACCGGGCGCCCTGGCCTGCCGTGAGCTGCAAGGCGCCGTCGAGCGCGCGCATAGCGGGGACGAACTCGTGATAGCCGTCGGGTGCGTCGAATTCCTGCACCGCGGCCGGCGGGACACCTGGGGCGGTGATCGCGGTGACGCGCTCACCGAAGGCGACGGTGGCTGTCATCCCGTCGACCTCGGCGGCGGCGTGCGCAACGATCCAGGCCAGGCTGGCCAGCATCTCCGTCGCCCAGTCCATCGAGCCGGAGATGTCGACGGCGATCCCGACGGTCAGCGGCGGTTCGGGGGTGTCCTTGCGGATAACCCGCCGAAACGGCTTGGCCGTGATCGGCGTGCCCATGCTCCGCTGCGCCGCGCCGAGCATGGCCTCTCTGCCCCGCAACCGGCCGGGCGGGACCGCGGAGTCCACGACGATCTTGCCGCGCTCGCGGAACTTCGCCCGCCGCAACGCCTTTCCCGTCCGCCGGGCAAGTTCGCGCTCGATCGCGGTTGGCGGGCGGAGCTCGCCGCGCGGATCGCTCGCACCGGACCGGCGGTTGCCGTGGAACACCCGCTCGGCTTCGGTCTCAGCGGCCTCCTGTTCGGCGGCATCTTGCGCGCGGCGACGTTCGCCGTCGTCGGGGACGGAGTCCTCGTCGTGCCCCAGCTCGGCCGCGGCCTCCTGCTCACCGGAGGCCGCCACGAGCACCATCGCACCCTGAAATGCCTCGGCGAGCGCCTTCTCGAGCTCGTCGGCACCGGTGTCCTCGTCGGCGTCCGGGGTGGATGCGGCGTCCTGCTCGTCGCGGCCGGATTCCTGGTCCGACGCAGTGGGTTCCTCAGTACTGTCGGGCAGCACACCGTGGCCGCACGGCGGTGCCGGAGCATCGGCGGGGTCTTCCACGCCGATGATGTCGGCCCAGCGGGTAGCCAGTTTCATCAGCCCGTCGACGTCGCCGTCCGGCACCGTCAGCGCTTTGCGCCACACCCGCCGCAGCCGGTCGAAGTCCTTGCGCCCCAGCGTCGTGCGGCAGACTGCGGCGACCTTGCGCACTTCACCGGTGGTGAGCACGCCGGCGTCCACCCTGCCGGAGGTCAGCAGGGCCGCCTGGCCGGCGCGCCAGCGGGTCGCGGCCGCCGACGGGGCGTCGGCGCCGGGCAGGATGACGCGCCGGCTGGCGGCGCGCAGGTAGAGCCGGTCCCCCGGTCGCCGGCGCAGCTGGCGGTGCTCGATCCGGATCTCCTCCAGGAGCACGGCGGCGCGGGTGGGGATGACGTCGATCCCGTCGCCGAAGTGGCTGTCCCACTGGGTGTGGGCGGCGTGCCCGGCCTCGTGGCAGAGCAGGCCGATGATCACCGGGTGGCGCAGCCGCCCCTCGGGGGTCAGCGGGTTGATCTCCGAGGGCTTGGCGCCGTCCAGCGCGACGGGGCCGTTGAGGGTGACCTCGCCGGTCGCCGGGGTGAACCAGGCGGGCGGATCGTCCGGCTCGGGCTTCCACCGCACGGTCGTGATGAGGTCACCACGTCCGGCGAGCAGATTGATCCCGCGGTTGAGACGCACGACAAGACGTAGCTGGGCGGGGGTCGGTGTGGCGTCGGCGGGGGTCACGACTCGACCTGCTTCCCCAGCTCCAGACGGTGAATCACCTTGCCGAGCATCTGGGTCAGGACGCCGTGGACGACGTCGCGGTCATCCGGCGGGACCTTGCCCAGCAGGTTCGCCAGGGCGTACTCGCGGCCGCGGCGTTGCTCGTGGCGGGCGAAGGACAGCAGGCTGCGCAGCTGCGGGGACCAGGCGAGCGTGCCTTTGCGGCGTCGCTCGTCGAGGTTGCGCGCGACCGTGATGATGTCCGGGGACACGCCGAGGTTCGCGGCCAGGCCCCAGTCGGTGCCCACTTCGAGGTGGTGCTCGAACCGGTCGCGCAAGGCCTCGGAAAGTCGCGCGCCGGGCACATCGGGGTTGAAGGCGGCGATGACGAACCAGCCCTTGCCCACGGTCAGCGGCTCCAGCTGCGGGTTCATCGGGAAGCGCAGCACGCCGCGGCCGTCCATCAGTGGGTACAGCACGCTGAGGACACGCGGGTCGATCAGCGCGATCTCGTCGACCAGCAGTGGCACGTCCAGCAGCACGGAGCGGTGCAGCGGGCCTGGTTGCCAGGTCCAGGACTTCGTGGCCGGGTCCTCGATGAAGGTGCCGATGAAGTCCATCTCGGTGGTGTCGGCGGTGCCGACGATGCTTTCCAGCCCGTCGTGCTCGTCGGTGGCGTCCTGGGCGAACGCGGCCTCGCACAGTGCCGTTTTGCCGGTGCCGGGCGGGCCGTAGAACAAGACGTGTTCCTGGTGATCGCGTGCCGAGCGCAGCAGTGCGACGTCCTCGAACACCTCCGCGACCGATCGCGGGTGGTAGGTGGCGCCGTTGGGGCGAACCTGACTGCCTTGCGGGACAAGGGTGTCGGCCAGGTCCAGCGTGGACGGGGCGGTGGAGACGGCTCCAGCGAAGGTTCCGTCGTCGTCTTGCCAGTCCGGCTCCGCGAGTTTGGATCCGGTCGGGGTGCGGCCGATCTTGCTGAGCATGTCGTCGCCGAGGGTGCTCACCACGACGCCTCCCCGCGCTCGGTTTCCTGCTGCAGGGCCGCGTTCTTGAAGGTTGTGACGACCTCGTCGCAGACCTGTTCGGCGGGGTTTCCGTACCCGCCCGGGGGCGGCGTCGTCAGAGCGAGCGCCAGGTGCTGTGGCACCTCGAACACGGTCATGTCCCGGCTGAGGCGGTAGCCCTTCGCGTTCTTCTGGTTGGTCAGGTCGCGCGCTGCGCGCTGGGCGGCCTCGGCCGTGCCTTTGCGGTGGGCCTGGAACTGGCCACGAGCGTTGCGGCGGCCGTAGTTGACGAGCAGCGTGTTCTCCACGAGCAGGAGTCGGTAGTACTTGTCGCTTCCGCCGCTGGTCATGTGCAATTCCCAGGCGTGGACCGTGACGGTTGATGCGCTCACCGCCGGCTCACCTTCCCTTCGCGTTGTGCACCCCGCCCGGGTTGGCGGGGTGCACTCGGCGGGCACCGGCACCGGGTACGGGGTGCAAGCCGCACGGGTTTCGCGGCTTGCACCCCGCCGGGGGTGGTGCAGAGTGCGAACGCCGCCGCCCGGGTTCCGGGCGTGCGGGACGAGGTGATCAGCCGCCACTCGGGGCGCCGCTGGGTTCCGGGCGATGGGGAACCCCGACCAGATACGCGGCGGCGGGTATGCAGGCGGGTTTCTGTCAAGAAACCCGGCGGTGGCACGGAAATGTTCGCGATCTGCGGGAGAAGAGAGCATGGCACCGGCGGGTGGTCAATCCGCCGGTGATCATGCGGTGATCAGCAGTGTGATCCCAGGAGGGACATCAGTCGTGACCTCATGCCGCGGCGGGACGCGGCGATTGGTGTAGCGGAGTGCAGTTCGGGCGGGATGGGCGCCGGGCCGGGGTGGCGCGCAGGTGGCCGGTCGCAGGAATCCTGGCTGAAGTCCCAGGAGGTGCAGTGGGTGGTGTGGTGGCCGTCGTCCCACTGCACCGTCATCTTCCAGCTCGGGCTGGCGGGGTCGCCGTCGTAGAAGGAGTAGTCGATCGAGACAACGGTGTAGCCGGCGCCCCAGTACTTGCTCCAGTACCAGCCGCCAGCGCGGCGGGGACCGAGAGACTTCGCGATGCCGTCCCAGGCATCCCGCGCACGGTCGGGGTTGCCCCTGGCCCGGTATCGCCTGTCGAGCTCCTCGAGGACATCCTCATCGGGCGTCCACACGCAGTCGCAGTCGTTGTCCTCGCGGTACAGCGGTGCGTACTCGTTGATGTCGTGGTCCCACACGTTGGTCCAGACGATTCCGGTGCCGTCGCAACGATCGCAGCCGGGATCGGCCCACATCCACCGGGCGTGCTCGACCGCGTGATAGCCATGCGGCGGGATGATCGTGAGGTCCATGTGGCTCTCCGTTCCGGGTGGTGTTGCGGGGACGGGGAGCTGTGCGAGCGGGGCGCGCCGTGGCGCGGAAAGGGTGGGCCGCAGGCCCATCGCGTGCGACGCCGAAGGCGCCCTTGCAGCGCTGCGGACGGTTCTGCTGGCATCGGCCCGTCTTCGCGGCGGCACCAGGGTGGAGAGCCCTGGCGCCGCCGCGCGTGCGCCGCTCAGGCGGCGAGGCCTGCCCGGCGGTGCAATCCGCTGCAGGCTCTGGTCCGGCGGTGCCGTTCACCCAGCCCGCCACACTCGAGCCGGCGCGGACCTCGCTGTCGCTTCGTGATAGACGCGGGCAGGTACAGATCCACGATCAACCTGCACCAGGCGATGAGCGGCAGCTCGCTCACGGCGAGTCTCCCGAGGCAGACTCCGTCTCCGATGATTCCGGCGGCTCCTCGGCGTCTGTGCACGCTGCGGCGTCGAGCTTCAGAAACGACCTGACGGCGGAGAGTTGGCGCATCAGGATGATCGGTTCGTTCCGCTCAGCGATCGCGCGCGTGCGCCAGTCGGCTGCCAGGGTGTCGCCGACGCCGAGCAGCACGCGCGTGCCCAGCCCCCACAACACGACGTTGATCGCGCAGCACGCGACGGCCAGGTGATCGAGGTCGTTGCCCTCCCAGGAGACGGTCGCCGGGTCGTGCCCGGCGGCGCGCATTGCCTCCGCGGCGGCCCGGAACATGCCGCCGCTTCCACACGTCGGGTCATTCACCGACTCGCCGGGCATCGGCGGCGGAAGTATCCGTGCCATCAGCGTGGTGACTTCCGGTGGCGTGTAGTACTGCCCGCGGGCTTGCAGTGCCGATTTGGTGCGCACCAGCGTCAACACGGTCCCGAGGAGATCCACTTCCCAGCGGGTCTCGTCGGTGAGCGCGAACAGGTCGGTGCGCAGCACCTCGACCGCGACGGCGTGGGCGTCCCGCACCGTCTCCGGAGTCATCTCCCGCTCGCCCAGCCACGGTTCGATCAGTGGCCAGGCTCGGTTTACCAGGTCCGGGCGGCTTTGCACGAAACGACGCCACAGCCTGCGCACGGTGTCGGCGAACGCTTCGGGTGTGAGCTCTATCAGTTCACCTGCCACCGCGTTCCGTTCGTGCACGGGCGGATCCACCAGCGACAGCACTGCCACCACGGACACGGGCACCTCCAGGTCTCCGTGTCCGTGCCAGGCGTGCCACTTCTCGTCGACTCGCTCCGCGAGCTTCACCACGTGCGCGTTCAGGTCGCCGGTGAAGCGGGCGATCTTCACCGTCGCCATCACGCCATCCCCAGCTGTGCCAGTCCGGCGGCCGCGAGCGTGCGCGTGGCCCAGGCGGGCGGCGAGGTCGTGGGCGGTGAGGCTGGGGCGGTGAGGTTGGCGTGGATGACGGCCATGTCCGGGTCCGATCTGCCGGCGCCGGACGATGTCCGGCGGGTGGACGCCCCTGGTCCGGGGCGCCGCCCGCCGGGTCGCCGCCGACCAGCGGAGACCGGGGACCCGCGCTCGCCCGGCCGGGTGATCCGGATCCGGGTGTCTGTCGCCGCTGGCACGTGAGGCCGGATCACCCGGCCGGGCCGGGCTGGCGGGGCATCGGGCTCCGGGTCGGCGGCGATCACCGTCGGGTGTCCCGGACCGGTGTCGTCACGCCTGGACCGCGGGGATCTGCCGGGCGTCCAGCACCGGATGGGTGCGTGGGGAAGACGGCGCGCGCACGCGGGCCAGGGAGGGCAAGCGGGTCAGGTACCTCAGATTCGGCCGGATTCGGCCGCCGCCGTCATGCCTTCCTCAATGCGCGCGATGATCTCCGAGCGCCGCTTCTGTGCCGCTTCAGAGGCGTTCTCGGCCTGGAAGTAGACGCGGGCCAGCCGGATGAAGTCGTGGATACGCCAGCCCGCGACGCCGAGCAGCACCACGGCGCAGACCAGCAGGACCGGCCACACCGGGTGAGCCAGAAACACGGTCGCGGCGAGGGCGGCCAGAGACGCTCCTCCCAAGGCGGTTGCCAGCCAGAGCGACAGCGTCACCGAATCCACGCTGCGCTTGTAGACGCGGTCGCAGATCGTGGCTGCCTCTCGGATTTCCGCATCGGCAGCGTCGAGCGCCGGGCCGCCGAGGTTCCTCAGCATGTCGCGTCGTGCGGCCACGGCGGCGATCTGGGCTCGGCACGCCTCCGCGGCGGAGGTGTCGTCGTCTCCGTGGTTGACGACGTCGGCGAAGTGATCGCCGAGACGGTGGATCTCGGCAGTGAGCGCGTCGAGTTCCTTCTCGTACCGCATGGTTGTTTCTCCCCGTGATGGACGAGCGATCGCGCCACCTGATCCGCGCGGGCGGGCCGGAGCGGGTCGGCGGTGGCGTTGGACGGGCGCTCGCCCAGCGGGCCGGCTCGGTCGGCGCCAGGGTTTCCGCGTCAGCGGCGCGGCAGCGCCCTGGTGCTGCCCGGAGGCGGTCTGCTGCGCTCCTGCGCGGTCAACCACGCCGGTTTCATCCGGGCCGTGCCCGCCGGGGCGTCTACTGCGGACCGTTCGTGAGGGTGTCGCCGACGATCCGGGCCCACTGTTCGGCGAAGGAGGCGCGCCGTTTCTCCGCGATGCCCGCGGTGGTGGCGACAAGGAAGTGCTCCCCGCGGGGATAGAAGGCAGCGTCGTCCTGTCGGCGCATCCACACGCGATCGTCGCGGTCCGGCGGGCCCGCCTGCGTGAGCCAGGCGCGGGCTTCGGCCGCGGAACCGGTGAACAGCGGGCGCACCGATCGCCAGGACGTTCCCTTGCGAGCTCGGTCGTTCTTCGCGGCGAAGTGGATGCGCCGGACGTCGTAGACCGACCATGGCTGCTGTTCGAGGCGGCCGAGGAACAGGTCGACGGCGATGTGGTTGCCGTCTTCGACGAGTCGTTCCAGCAGGCTGTGAGTCCCGTACAGTTTCGATTTCGGATTCAGCTTGACTGCCGGTTCTTCAAGAAGCAGCGCAGTCGCTGCTTCGTCGGGGTTCTCACGCATTCGTGTCAGCGTGTTCTCCAGCGATCGCCCGCCAGAATACGGACAGAAAAAACAAGCGGATTTTTTCCATATCACGCCGAATTCGGCGAGCAGCCGCGACAGGCACGCTTCCCTTGTCCAGCCCCAGGAAATCAGGGGATGCACCGGTGTCCTGGTCGCGGTCGCATACACGAGATCCCGTTTCGCGCGCGCTGTTTCCTCCACGCTGTATCCGATGACGTGATCATATTTCCGGCCACCGAGATTGGCCGCGATCCAGGTATCAAGCGGCCATCCTTTGAATTTGAGTGAACACCGTCGATGACTGAGCTGGGGAACCGTTCCGGAAAGCCTCGATTCCTCGGCCAGAGTCCAGGGACCTCGCCGGTTCACCCGGTGCGGGCGGGTGGTGTCGTCGAGGACGACGATGCCGTCGCTGTCACGCGGTCCTCCGCGGGCCAGCTGAACGGTGCGGACTCTCCTGTCCGCGAGAAGTGGCAACAGGAACTGCTCGGCGTCGGTGTAGGTCTGTGTCCACTCGCTGCCGACGACCGCGTGGAGCACGATCATGTTCGCCGGGTCGACGCCGTGGCGGTCGGGGTCGGACAGGACTTCGACCAGGTAGCCGGAGCTCTCGACGCCGAGTCCCCAGCTGACCAGGTGCACGGGCTCGGCCGCGGGTGCCGGGGCCGTGCTGAACAGGTCCATCGTGACCGCGTCCATGCTCATCGCCGGTTCCCGGCGGCGAGGTCGCCCACCGGGGAGCCGGCCAGCGCGGTCAGTGTGGCGGCGTGCTCGTCGAAGAGGTCGACCTTGCGCGTGCGGACGAGACCGTCCGCACTGGGCCGTACGACATGGTCGCGTGCCCACGCGGCGTCCTCGGCTCGCTCCCGCAGGTTGGCCGCCAGATCCGGGTCGCCGCCGTCAGGGTGTGCCTCGGTGGGAACCGGAACGAACTGCCAGCGGCAATATCGCCGCCAGTGGTCGAGGTCGGGCGCCGGCGGGAGCGCGGGTTTGCCCACCCCGATCCAGGCCAGCCGCTCGGCGGCGTCGGCGTGGGACCACTGGAAGTGGAGCAGGATTTCCTGGACCTGCAGGGCGAAGCCGAGCAGGTGCCGGGGCAGCGTCCAGTTCTCCCGGTAACTGCGGCTGTCGCGGTGCTGCAGGTTGACCCAGTTCGCCATCGCCTGGGAGCGCAGGTAGAGGTAGTCGACGTAGGCGGCGGTGAGGGTCTCGCGGCTGGAGGTCCGGGCGAACCGGTCGACGCCGGCCGGGAACGCCGCGGTCGAGCCGGTCACCGCCTTGAACACCCAGGGCAGGACGCCGTCGCTGGCGGTCTGGATGCTCCATCGGACCTCGGTGTGCGGGCGGGCGTGCAGGTGGTGGACGTCGAGCCAGCTCTGCAGGTGGGCTCGTCCGGCCGGGGTGTCGAGGATCCACAGCGTGGCTTCCTCTGCCGCGGTGTCGGTGGTTCCGAAGTCCGGGTTGCCGAAGCGGGTGGTCAAGGTGTGGTAGCTGGCGTGGATGGCGCCTCGGGTTGACAGGCCGTCCGCCGGCGCGGTGCACGCGATGGTCTGGATGTTGAGGTCGTCGTGGATGACGGCCATGACAGGCTCCGCTCTGCGCGAGCCGGGTATGCCCCGGCAGGTGTCTGCCCCAGGTCGGGGCGTCCCGCCGCGGACCGGCACTGCCTGGCGGAGGTCGGGGTGCCGTGCTCGCCCGACCGGGGTGATCCGGCTGCGAACCGGTCGGGTTGCTGATGTCGTCGCCGGCCGGATCACCCGTGTCGGGTTCGGGCGCAGGCGCCTCGAGCGCGGCGGCGGTGCGGGTCAGGCTCGGGTCGCCCTCGTCCGGGGCGACCCGGGGTGCTCTTCCCCGGCGTGCAGGTGGGCTGCAGGCCGGGGAAGGCGTGGGGATCAGCGGCTGAAGGTGGCGAGAGCGTCCGGTCCTGGGATCGGCGTGCCGGCCAGGGCCTGCAGGGTCTGCTCGTGTTCGTCGCGCAGATCGAAGTCCAGGTGCGGGTTGATCTCGCGGAGCATGGGCTGGTGCTCGCGGCTGGTGTCCGCCAGGCCGCGCAGCATGCCGGCCAGGTCCGGGTCGCCGCCGTGCGGGTACTGGGTGGTCTTGGTCGGCGAGTACAGCCACCTGCTGTTCTCGAGCCAGTGGTCGAGGTCGGACTGGGAGCCGCCCTGGACTGGGCGGCCCATCGTGGTCCAGGCCTGGCGTTGCGTCTCGGTCGCCTGCGACCACTGGTAGTGGTGCAGGACGGCCAGCACCTCGCGGGCCGCGTGGTGAAGTTGCTCGGGTCGGCGGCGCCATGTCTTGTAGCGCGGGTCGTTCCAGTCCTGCTGGAGGCACCAGTCCTGCTCGGCGTCGGCGCGCAGGAACAGGTAGCTGACGTAGGCGGCGGTGAAGGTTTCGAGGGTCGACTCAGAGAAGTGCCGGCGTGCGGCATTCACGAAGGTCGCCGTCGAGCCGGTCACCGCCTTGAAGATCCACGGCAGGACGTCGTCGCTCGCGGCGAGGATCAGCCAGCAGGAGACGCCGGTGGCGCAGCCGAGCGGGGTGCGCAGTCGCCGCGGAGCCAGGGGTACGCGTCCGGCCGGGGTGTCCAGCACCCACATCCCCGCCTCCGCGTGCCCGCTCAGCGAGCGCGTCGGCTCGCCGAACAGGGCGCGCAGGCGGCTGCTGGGAACGTGGATGTGCCCGTGCACGGTCAGCCCATAGGCGGGGACCGTGCACGGGTCGAAGTCGATGGTCAGGTCAGCGTGGATTCGTGCCATGCAGGGACTCCCCTTGTCAGCCGGCCACCGATGCCGGTGGCGGAGGGCGCCCTCGGGTTCGAGGGCGCCCTCCGCAGAGCCGTCGGGTGTTCGCGCAGCGCACGCCGCCGCGCTCGGCCGACCGGGGCGGGATCGCCGGAGGCGACCGAGCGCAGCGAGGCTGGTCTCCCCCGGTCGGCCGGGCTGGTGGGGCGTGTGCGCAGCGGCACCGGGCGGCTAGCGTCGGCGGCCTCCTCGGATCCGAACGCCGGAACAGCCACAGGTCGGACTTCGCCGGGTTGCCTGATCAGGTTCCCTGCGAGCGGACCGGCATGAGCAGGTGCCGGAACGCGCCCGGGTCCTCCAGTTCGCTCGGTGTGTCGGTGAACACCACGGGCCGGTTTGTGCTGCCGGTCGGGTGCAGGGTGATCAGGTTCCCGGTGAACGACTCCAGCGCGTCGACGAGATACGCGGGGTTGAACAGGTACTCCAGCGGAGCGGGGATGCCGGCGACGGCGGCGTCCCGCCCCGGGGCGCTGACCTGCTCGCCGCGTTCGCCCAGTACCGGCGTGACCCGCACCTCGAACGGGTCGAGTGTCACCGCGATCTGGCCGGCGGGGTGCTTCTTCGCCGCGAGCACCGCGGCCGCGCGCTGTGTTTCGGCCAGCATCCACGGTCGGTCGACGACTGCGCTTCCCCGCGGGTCGGTGGGGAAAAGCTTGCGATAGTCAGGAAATTCGGCGCTGGTGGACGTGGAGATCAGGGTCGTGTTGCCGCTGCTGAGTGACACCGACGGCGGAAGTCGCAGTTCCGGCTCGGGGTTGAGGTCGCTCAGCCAGCCCACACGCAGCCGGTCCCCGGTCATGCGCTTGAGGTATTTGGCCAGCAGTGCGCCGGGCATCACGGCTCCGCCGCGGGTGGTGTCCGCGGGCGCGGTGATCGCCGGGACGCTGGCGGCGGCCAGGCGGTAGCGGTCGGTTCC
This sequence comes from Amycolatopsis saalfeldensis, assembly GCF_900110575.1. Classification (GTDB taxonomy): domain Bacteria; phylum Actinomycetota; class Actinomycetes; order Mycobacteriales; family Pseudonocardiaceae; genus Amycolatopsis; species Amycolatopsis saalfeldensis. The sequence continues at coordinate 92,227 of NZ_FOEF01000029.1, read as the reverse complement.
GGCCAGCGTGAGTGCTCCGGCGGCCACGTCGAGCAAGATCCCGGACAGCATGGGCAGCGTGTCGTCGGTGCCGATCGCGCGCAGTACCCGCGCAGCTTCGGCGGTGAACAGCTCGCGGTCGAGCTGGGCGACCACCGTGTGGTCGGGCGGTAGTGGCGGGAAGCCGTCCATCGGCACGGCGGCCAGCGGGACCGCGTAGCCGTCGAGTTCGAGGACAGGCTTGTCCGGGTCGCTCCCGTCGATCGTGGCACGCATCCCGTCGACGTCCTTCTTCCGGCGTCCCTTGACCAGGGCTCGCAGGAGTTTCGTCAGCTCGACGTGGTCGATGAGGATGCGGCCGTGCATGGTGTCGACGTCGGGAACGTCGACCCTGATCGTGTTCTGGCCGTCGGAGGTGGTGACGACCAGGTGATCCCTGTGCCCCTCCAGCAGCACACCGCCCCAGCCCAGCTGGCCGACGCGAGTCGAGATCAGTCCGGTCGTGGCCAGGGCGTCGACGAGCGCGCTGCGGCCGATGGTCAGGGTCAGTGGTTGGGCTGGGCCGGGCGGGGTGAGGATGGTGATCTCGGCGGAGTTCGCGGGCATCGAGGTGTCCTTCCCGACGCGCCACCGGATGTGACAGCCGGTGGCGAGGTGGATGTCCCGGGATTCGGGGCCGCAGCCGCGCGGCCGATGCCCGCGAGCGGAGGGCCGGACCTCGCGCTCGCCCGACCGGGTGTTCCGGCGGAAGAGTCCGCGGCCAGCCTCGGGGCCCGCGGCCGGATCTCCCGTGTCGGGCTGGGCTGGCGAGGTCCGGTGTGACGCCGTGGCGTCGGCCACCATCGGCGTGGCCGCGATCCGGGACATCCACCCGGGCGGAGCGCGATCGGTGCGAGCACGCCCCGCCGGAGCGGGCAGAGGGCTACCCGATGTGGAAGTCGGGGTTGACCCTGCGCAGCAGGGCCCGGATCCGCAGGGTCAGGGCCTCGGTTTCCAGCAGCTCTTCGACGATTGGTTCCGGGGTGGACAACCAGCCTCCGGTGTGCGGGTCGACCCCGACGACAACCACCGGCCCGAACAGCGGCAGGTGGCGAGGGTCGAGTTCGAGCATGGTGTGGGCGAGCCGGACGTCGTCCGTGGTGGACGGGTACTCGCCGTTGACGACGCTGCTCCACAGCCCGATGCGGTATCCGCTGGCGCGCCGGTTGTAGTGCCGGTGCGGGTGATTGGTGCTGTGCCCTTCGTTGTTGGTCAGGAAATCGACCGTCGGCAGGCAGGTGGCAGCGTCGACGGTGCTTCCGAGGTAGGGCGCCAGCGCCGGACGCAGGGAGCCGTCGGCGGAGCGCGGCAGCGTGACCTGGCGCATCGGCTCGCGCGAGTCGACTGGAATCAGCAGGCCGTCGACGGATGCGTGGTCCTGCGCGGCGCCGGGGCGCCACCGCATCGCATCCGCGGCGAAGCTCTGCTCGGCGGTGATGGTCTTCGGGCGGCCGGTTCGGACCAGGTCGGCGACGGCGTCATCGAGCGAGCGGAGAATCAAGTCGATGTCGGGTCGTGCTGTGGGCTGGGGCATCGGGGGCGCTCCTTGGAATGTGGCGTCTGGGACGCGGCCCTGGTGAGCACGGCGGGGTGGGAGCCGAAGGCCGGCGGGGGTTCTGCCCGGCGCCCCGAGGGCCGGAGCGCTGCGACGTGACCACGCAGGCGCCGGGCGGGTTCATCGCCGCTCGTCCCGCCGCGATGTGCTCCGGTGGGCGTCCCAGACGCAGGCGTCCCCGGATGCGGCATCGAAGCTCACAGAGAGCCGCCGCGACGATGGGGCAGCCGACAGCCCGGGCGGGCGCGGTAGGCTGGTCAGGTGTTTTCCTTCCCAGAGTCGACGCCTGGGGCTGTGGGGTAGACACATCGCTGGACGCTGTTTTGGCGACCTCGCCCGCGAAGCGAGGCGACCTTCGGGTCGGTAGTGACCAGCCGGCCCATCCCGGGTCTCCCGGGGTGGGCCAACTCATCGGCAACGACGGATCAGGCCACATCGAATTCGTCGTCATCGTCGGCCCGGTCCAGCTCCGCGAAAAGCTCCGCGTCCTGCGGGTCGGCCGCGATCACCAGGAACGCATGGCGCTGGAAGTCGCTCCCGCCGTCTTCGCTGTCCAGGGCGGGCACGTTGCCGGGCAGGACAGCGGCGACGAAGAACTCGTCGCTGGAGTAGTCGCGCAGCCCCACCACGGTGTAGTGGTGGCGGGCCTGGCGCAGCTGGCGCTCGACGGTGTCGGGGTCCTGGGTCGTGTCGATGCCGACCCGTGTCAAGAACTCCACCAGCACCGAGTTCTCTTCGCCGAGCGGAGCGCCTTCGGCGCAGCAGAGGTCTCGGTAGAAGGTGAGGATCGCCGCGCCGAGCGGGTGCTCGGGGTGCAGCAGCGGCGGATCCTGCTCGGAACTCGGCTGGCTGCTCGACATGCTGGTGGTCATGGTGGATTCGGTGTCCTTCCTGGATTTCGTGGGGTGGTCCGGCGTTTTGGCGGGCGCCGGTCGAGGCGGAGTGACGTGTCAGGCAGCGTGTCGGGAGGCTTCTGCGCGCAGCTTCTCCGCGGTGCGGCGGGGACTGCGCAGCGCGTCGCGGAAGAAGCGGACGTCGTCCTGCCATGCCTGCTCGCACAGATCGCAGGGCAGGCGAGTCCAGCCGCCGGACGCCGGGTAGTGCACCCACTCGCGGGTGCCGGAGCAAAGTTCGCAGTGGGCACGCCAGAAATTGCAGGCCGGTGACTGGGCGAACCACCCTTCGCTTGCGCAGGAAGGGCACAAGCACTGCACGCCGACTCGTTCTGGCTTTCGAGGCAGGGGTGTACAGCCAGGCATCCGCGGCTGGAAGAACATGTAGTAGGCGTAGCCGCCGAAGTCGACGGCCCGGGCCGCCCAGTCCTTGGCGAGCTGCGCGGCGCTGGGAACGAACATGACCGACTTCCTTTACCTGGTCGGGATGGGCGAAAAGCGGGAGGCATGCCGGAGTACGTCATGGGAAGCAGTGGGCGGCGACGTTGCAGCGCCGGATCGGCGGGTCGCGGAGGCAACGCTGTCCCCTTGGCCGGCCCGGTTATCGCCGGGCCGGCCAAGGGACGGTGCGCCTACATGACCTTCTTGCCGTTCAGCCACTCCGTCACGACCAGGACACCGGCAGGGCCGCCGCGGTCCTTCAGGACGATCACCCGGCGTGCGTCCGCAGCGATGTTTTGGGCAGTGCTGAGCGCCTCCTTCCGGGTGAATTGACGCGGGATCATTCGGCCGTCTTTCTGGACGATGTAGTTCGGCTCGGTGTCTTCACGGCCGCGGTCTCGCGGTGAAACCTCGCACCTCCAGTGCGGATTTGTTGTCCGGCAGGCAAAAGGTGTGTGTCGGCCTAGAGTTCGTGGATCCGTGCCATCGGGCGGGCCGCGGCGCGTGAGCAGGCGGGCTTGTTGTGGGACCGGCCGTCGAACGGCTTGTTGCAGCCGGCGCACGGGCCTACGCCCGCGATGGTGGACTTCACAACCTGCGGCTTGGTCGCCGACGCAACACCGCGGGACACCTTGGTGGCGGTCTTGGTCGCGGCCTTCTTGGCAGGCTCCGTGACGGACTTCTGCACGACCTTCTTCGCGGCTTTTTTGGCTGCCTTCTTGGCCAATTCCTTCATGCCCATGTGGCGTTCTCCCGCTGGTTCGGCTCGCCGGGCTTTCCGGCGAGGGGACGCCCCCGGTGCTTGGGGGCGGAACCAGCAGGGCCGGCGAGCGCGGACCGGCCGGGGCGTCGCGCTCGGCCGTCCGGGTGGGATCGCGCGGCACGTGCGACCGAGCGCAGCGAGGCTCGTCTCACCCGGACGGCTGGGTGTGCGGCGTTTCGGGCGCAGCCGCGGGCGTCGGTCAGCGTCGGTGAGCCCTCAACACGGCGGGGAGTCACAACGCCCGGAACCTCGAGCACCTCCGGCGGGGTCCGCCAGGCTCCCGGGGGCGCGACGCCGCGCCGTGAGGCAGGGCTGGATCAGGCCTTCAGGCCGTTGACGGCGGCTTTGATGAAATCCCGGTTCACCATTTTCGACGCGAGTCCGTAGTGCTTGATGAGTTCTTTCCGAATCGACTCCACGTCAGAATTGATTCGCCGGTACTTGTCGATGAGCTCGACAGCGCGGGTGATGTAGCGGTGCGGGTGATTTCCTCCCGCGATCTGCGCGACTTCTCGTGCTACGTCAGCGGGTTTCTTCATGGCCATTGCTCCGGATCTGCAGGCGTGTCACCGAGATGGGCTTGCTCGGCACCCCGTGGTTGGGGTGATCGCCAGCAGGACTGGCGGCCGCGGACCGGGCGGGGCCTCGTGCTCGGCCGACCGGGGTGGGATCGAGCACCCAGCGCGGCCGGGGCAGGAATCGTCGATCTCACCCGGTCGGCTGAGGCACGTGAGGTATCGGGCGCAGCCGCGGGACGTCGGTCAGCGTCGGCGACCCCAACCCGACGGGTGCCGATGGAAATCCGCCGCTGCAGAAGCCGGGTCAGGACAGACCAATGGCAGGGAGAAACGGAAGTGGGCGGGGCGTGGGCGGAGTGTTCGGTCCTGGAATCGGGACCGAACACTCCGTTCCCTGTCGCGTTGTGTCAGCCGCGCTGGTGGATCGGGTGTTCACGCCCGTCCACCCAGGCGACCCAGGACTCCGGATTGGTCGGCGGGGTGAGCACCCAGCCGCCGGAGGCGATGACCTTTTCGACGGTGTGGCGCACGACGCCGGGACCGTAGGACTCGATGACACGGCGCCCGTTGTCGAGGTCCAGGACGTGGGCGCAGGTACTGCTGTAGTCGATGCGGATCAGGTACCTCCCGCGCTTCGTGGTGGGTTGCTGCCGCGCGGGCGGCTTTTTCGGTGCGGCCATCTGCTCTCCCGAAGACTGCTGGCTCCGATGTGGACAGAGGGCGGCTGAGCAGCCCGGTCCGGTTCGGGCATGGGGGCCGCGTGCGGCCATCGCGTGAGCGACGCCGAAGGCGCATTGCGCGAGCCGGATCGGGCTGCTGCTCTGGCACCCGTCCGCGACGGTCGGCGGTCGGGAAACGTGACCGCATGGCGCGCGCTTGAGGCCGCGGGCCGCGGGGAGACCTGAAGTGATGAGCGAAGCGCCGAATGCAGCCAGGTCCGGCCGAACCTCGGCAGGACCTGGCTGTGACGTCGTCGATCAGAACGACGCCCAAGACTCCCCTGGGGTAAGCGTCGACCAGCCCCGGCAGCAACCGGGCGTCATCCAGGTCGTCGTCATTGCACACGCCGTGGAGGTCGGCGGTCGTGGGCCGGGCCGGCCGTCACCCGGGATGAGCTCGACGTGTTCGGCAGCCGGAGACCAGTGTGGCTCGGTCCCGATGGGGCGTTCCGAAGGATGATCGTGACGGGTAGCGGGTAACCGCCGCTTGTCGCGGCCGTGCAGTCTGGGGCTGCGGACGTGGTTAAGGAACTCACGAGCGTGCTCGTCGACAGGGGCCTGGCCGGGATGCCACGGGGGCGGGGCATCCCGGCCGGACCGAGCCGTCCGCGGTGACCAGACCGGCGGGCGGCTCATTCCGGTGCGCGCGATCTTGTCCGTTCGGGCCGGACCGTGCTGCGCACCCTGGGCGCGTTGGCTACTGCTCGTCGTGGACGGTCCAGCTGGCGATCCGGTAGCGCGATGTCAGCTCTGCTTCGAGTCCGTCGGCGTCTTGGGCCAGGATCAGTGGCTCGAACACGTCCTGGATGCCGTCGGACAACGTGTCCGGATAGCAGTCACCACCGAGAACCGGGCAGTCGGCCAGGACGGACACGGCTGTATAGGTCGGGTTCCGGGAGTGGAAGGCCAGTGCCAAGGCCGGGAACTGGCCGGGGCGGAACTGCAGTTCGACTGCGCCGAGCGGGCCTTCGCAGATCAGCGACGTGCTGAAGCCGTGCCAGTCGAGCGTCCGGAAGGTCAGCTCGGGGTCGTGGTCGCCCGCCGGGGCAAGATCATCGGTGGTCATCGGGAATCCCCTGTTCGGTGAAATGCCTGGACAGGGCCGGGCCCTCAGCGCGCCGGACGGGGGTCCGCAGGACGGCGGGGGTTCCGCCCCCGCAGGGGCGGGTTCATCGGCGCGAAGCCCCCGGCCGGGGTGCTGGTCTCGTGACGTCCAGGCATTGACCGGCCCAGGGTTCCTGGGCGCCGACGCGGCACGGCTCGGCGCGGCAGGGTGCTGCTGTGCCGACCAGCTCGGCCGGCACAGCAGCACCAGCGTCAGTAGGTCGCGAACCCGCCGCCTTCGGCGGCCGCGCGGTCGAGGAAGACGATCCAGCGGTCCCAGTAGTCTCGCTCGATTTCGCTGTCGGCGAGGACCTTCGCCACGATCTCCGGATCGGTGTCGCGGTAGGTGCGCAGGGCACCGGCAATTTCCTCGGGGGTGTTGATCCATCCGTCGTTGGTTCCGGCGATCTTGTGCCACCACATGCGATCCGAGCTGGGGCTGAACCGCAGAACGCGGTCCGTCGCGGCGTGATGGGCCTGGGCCTGGGCGATCACCTCCGGGTGTTCGGTCAGGTAGCGCCACTCCGCGGTTTCGTACTGGGACAGGACCTCGCCGGTGATGGCGGTGAACAGCTCGCCGCGCAGCTGCTCGGAGGGCTCAACCTGCTTCTCCGAGCCGGCGCTGGTCTCGGCTGCCGCGGTGGCGGCGACGGCGACGGCGGACACGGTGGCGGTCCGGTAGGACCGGAGTCCGACCATGATCTGCCCGGCGCGAGATCGGGCCGCGTTCTGCTCGCCGGGGGTCAGGTGGTCCACCTTGCTCAGCAGCGAAGACAGCCTGCGCATGGCGACGTCGGACAGTGCATCCGCCAGGTTCGGGTGGCGCACGATCAGTTCGGTCATGGCCCCCTGGTCGATCTCGTCGGGCAGAGCATGCAAAGCCGGATGCGCGGCGAGGTCGGGGAAATTGGGAGCGCGCGTATCTCCGACCATGTTCAGGTGATCCATGGCCGAGGCGTAGCGGCGCCCGCCGAAGAGGTTGAGCCGAAAGGACCAGACCTGTTCCTGCGACATCGCGTCGTAGGCGTCCTCAACCGCCGCCTGTGCGGCGCGCCAGCGGTCGCTCCCGCCGCAGGGCTTGAGGTCCCGGTCGACTCCTCCTCGTTCGGAGGGGTCTAGGGCATTGCGTGCTTGCGCGGCCAGGCTGAATTGCTGGTGCGCTGTGTCGTACTTCGTGCGTTGCTCGGCGCTCGGCTCATTGATCCAGTAGTAGTCGTAGCCCATGTGGTGCCTCGGATCCTGGTCGGGCGCAGGGACCGGGGTGAGCCCGCCGGTGCCCTTCGCGATCGGCGCCCCGGCATGGCTGTTCCGGGGCGCGACCGGTCAGGCCGGCGGCTGACCGCAGCGGGCAAGGGCGTGCGATCGGCCGGGCGGGTGGCCCGCAGCGCAGCGAGGACCGTCACCCGCCCGGTCGGACAGGGCGGTCCTTGCGTGCGTGGTCGGCGGTGGCCAGGGTCCGCGCGTCCGGAGCGGCGGGCCGCCGCCGTGCAGGGTCCACCGCGATGTCGTGGTGATCTCGTGCCCGCATCGCAGCGGGGGTGACATTGATGGCTCGGTGGCGTGCGAGCGAGCTCGGGCGGCCCTTGTGTCGTCGCGGTCGCCGATGCGTCCCGCGGTCCTGATGGGTGGCGCCTGCTCGACCACAGCTCGCGCTTGCGCTCCAGGCCACGGCCGCTCGCAGGGGAACGGCCGGGGGTTGACCCCTCAGCCGTTCCCGTGACGTCAGTTTTCCTGTTGCTCCTTCAGCTTCTTCACGGCCTTCTTGCGGCCTTCCACCGCGGCCGTCAGGTCCCGCGGTGGCGGCTTGGTCTCGGCGGCGGAGGCGGCCTTGGCTCGTCGGCGGGCCGAGCGCGCGATGAACTCCTCGGTGGTTTCCTCACTCATTGATCTGTCGCTTTCCGTGTGTGCTCGCGCTGATGCGGCATCTGGTCAGTCCGGTCGACGGCGCGACCGGCCTTCCCCGCCGGTTGGTGGGGCGCGATACGGAGCGACCACCAGAGCCCAGACCGGCCGGGGCGGCGCGCTCGTCCGGCCGGAGCGGGATCGCGCAGCGACCGAGCGAAGCGAGGCCCCGTCTCCTCCGGCCGGATCGGGCAGGTGTCGCATCGGGCGCAGCTGGCGCCGGGTGGTCCAGAGTTCGACGCCCCCGCACCCGCGGAAGGGGTCTCGCCGGGACCGGGCGGCCGCAGGAACAGCAAAGCGGTCGGGCTGGACGACCGCCCGGTCCGCCCGTCCTTGCCGTGGTTGACCGTGGCCGCCCGGATCCGAGTGACTCGAGCCTCAGTGCGGCAGGACGAATGACGTCCTGCCGCACCAGGCGCGCGGGTGGGTTCAGAACAGAAGCGGAGGAGTCCAGTTGTCACACCGCGGCGGAGGTCCCCACGGATCAGCGGGTGTCAGGCCCGCCGACAGCGCTGCCAGCACATCGCCATGACACCGATTCGGAGCGCACCAGCATCCGAGGGTCTTGCCGGACAGCTCAGCGAGTGCGGCGACCAGCTCGGGCTGCGCGAGCAGCCACCGCTCGTAGCGGGTGATCACCTGCTCGCGGCTGCCGTCGCGGCCGATCACGAAGGGATTGCCCCACTTCGACGGTCGGCCAATGTAGACGTCGTGCGGCGCACGTTTGCAGTGCACTACCAGCGGGTGTGCCATTCGCGTTCCTTCGCTCTCCTGAGTCCGGCGTCATCCGCCGGGAAACTGCTTCGCCGGCGCGTTCGGCCGAAGGGCCGTCGATCTGAGGCGGAGGAAGTCAGGCCGTGTCGGGGCCTCGCAGGGCGGCGGGGGTTCCGGCTCGCGCGGTTGGGGCCGGGTTCATCGCCGCGCACCCTGACGCGGTGTGATCGAGTTCGAGCAGATCAACGTCCAGGTCGGGCTGCGCCAGCCGAGTTGGGAAGCGGCAACGTCGCCAGGTGTGGCGACGGGGGGTGGCGGATGACCGGGGGCGGCCGGGGTCGAGCAGGGTGCTGAAGCCGAGCCCTGCCACCCTCGGATGGCAGGGCACGGACGTCCTGTGCGGCGGTGGTCAGCTCCGCCCGGGCAGCTTGAGCGCGGCGGCCTGCTGCGGGCAGTAGCTGCGGATGGCCGCCACCGCGATCGCGCTTCCCCAGTCCGGGTAGCGGTCGTCGGAGAGGCTCTTCACGATCGCGGGCAGGGCCGTGCCGCTGTTGAGTGAGGTACAGACTCGCCGTCCGACGGTCACCAGGTCGGTGGAACTGCCCGTCGAGGTGTAGTCGATGTCGGCATTGCGCGTCTCACTCAGGAACACGATGTCGGCGTTGGTCAGTTCGGGACCACCGCCGCGGTTTGCGCCCAGGGCCGAGCAGCTGGTCAGCGCCATAGTGGACGCGATGGCCGCGAGAGCGAGAGCGCGGGGACGAAAGCGGTTGTTCACCGGGAACATCCGGATCGAGGGGTGCGTTGGACGCGCGCGTGCACAGCGGGCTGGGCGGGCACGGGCAGGGTTCGGCGGAGCCGACCGCGTAGCGGTCTGCCTTGCCGGTGCCCCGCCCGGTCTGCTGCCATCCGGCGTCCGCGAACCCGGTTGGCCGGATGTTCCGTCAACCGCCGGCGATGTGGCGCGAGGTCGTCGGCCGGGCGTGCTTGCGCTGATCCGCTCGGGCGAAGCACGCCGTAGAGGTGAAGGTGCGCGGTGCGGAAGGCACAGTCGGCAGGCGGACGTGCGACGTTTCGGCTGCGAGTCGGGCTGGTTTGCCAGGCAGCCCACTGCACGGGCGAAGGCAACGCCACCCGCGGTCAACTGCCTGGCACAGCCGCGATATCTAGGCGTCCGGCTTCGTGTTCTCCAGGGTGACGAACAACTCTCGCAGACTGGCCCGGTCGAGCTTCGGCATGTCGGCCCTCTCGATCGTCCACACCTTGACCGGCCGGCCCTGCGCGTACCTCTTCATGTCCCGCACCTCGGCCGCGGCTGCTGCTCGCGCGTTCTCAACGCTGCGCGCGGCCAGTGCCGACAATGGCCCCTGTTCGCAAATCACCGTGGATTCCCATTTTTTGGCATCGGAGGGGTGCGGGTGGAACACCACGGCGATGCGGACGATTTCTTCGGTCAACGGTCAGGCCTCTCGTACTCACCGAAGGTCTTCTCCTTGCGGCGCGGGGCCCGGGCCTTATCCGGTCGGGACGGCACGGTCAGGGGTGTAGCCGGAGGCCGCGCGAAGCGCGCCCTTGACCGTGCCGTCCCGCTCGGATCGTGTGTGGCCGCGTGTCCAGGGAAGTCTGGCGCGAGTTGCCGACGGGCAGACCGGCGACCGTGTCGATCCCTGAGGGTCAGACTTCCTTTGCGCAACAGGGTTTTGCGGCCGTTGTGAGTAGCGCGATGCATGCCTGCTATCCGGATCTGCGGGGTGGCCCAGCGGAGTGGCGAGGTGCTTTCAGCAGTCGAGGAGGCCGCCAAGGACATGACCGGAGCGCGGACACGCCGCCGGACGGGCTGCTGCGCTTTTCGCATTCACGCACGCCGACATGGTCTGGGGTCGTGCCCGCGCTCCGGTCAGCAGTTGGCGCCGCCGAGGTCCCGCGGTTTGGAGGTAGGCCGCGGGTCCGGCGCTGGTGAGTGCCGGGCCCGCGGCCGGAATCGGCTAGCCGGTCTTCATTTCGATCTGGTGCCACCAGCGGACTTCCACGAGTGCGCCGTCGATGGAGGGGAACACAGATACTCGTTCGTCACCGAAAGAGCTGCTGGTGATTTCAACCCCGACGCGGGCGGCTGTGTCAGCCGTCCAGAAGCGGGTGGGAAAGGTCAGGCTGATCGAGCCGTCGTTTCCCGCCGCAACACCACGTGCTTCCATGTGTTCGTACAGCTGGAACAACAGCCACTGCAGTTCGGTGAGCTTGACCTGGAATGCGTTGGTGGCGTGCTCGGTGAACCCGCCGCGCAGGCCGTGTTCCTGGATCACGCAAAGCCGGTCACGGTGGTAGAGGCGCTGTATCAGCGCGTCGGCGCCGATGAAGATCGCCGCGTAGATGGCGAACGGGATCAGCACGTTGAGCCAGTTGATCCAGTTCCAGTCCAGGATGTTCAGCAGTGTTTCAGATCCGACCGGTGGGGATCCGCTGATCAGCGGTGCGATGTGCTTCACACGTGTCTCCTGTAGACGGTGGAATGGGGCCGCTCGCCCGCGGGCGAGCGCGTCACTGGGAGACCGGGTGCCGTCGGTGAGGCCGAGCGTTCCGTGCTCGGCCGACCGATGTGAGATCGCGCGGCACGTGCGACCGAGCGCAGCGAGGCTGGTCTCACTCGCGTCGGCTGCGGCGCTGGAACGCTCGGGCGATCGCGGCGCCGGTCTACGGTGTGACGCCCGCCCCGGTGGTGGACCGGGGCGGGCTGCGGCGTCAGGGCTTGCGGTGTACGGCGCGGATGTCGCGAACGACCTCGGCGATCTCGTGCTGCTGCAGCCCGGCCACGACGGCTTCGCACTGCTGCATCAGGCGAGTGATGATCTCCGCGTCACCGAGACGCAGGTTGATGTCGGTGACGACAAAGGCCACCAGCTTGATCAGGTTCGACTCGCAGATGCGCCGGTGCCGCGGCGCGAGTTCGTCTGCGATGGCCATTGGCTTCATGCGCGGTTGGCCAGGTTCTTCACGGCTGCTTCGATGAACGGCAACTGCGTGAACGGCGCACGGCTGGAGAGGGTCTTGGTCAGCTGCGCCTGGATGTGTTCGGGGGACGGGTTGGCCGTGCGGTGATGGTCGATCAGCCTGACGGCGCTGACAACGTCTTTGAGACGTCGATCAGGCGCCATGTGGTGAAGTTGTTGTGCCACGTACTCGGCTTTGTCCATGTGCCGGCTCCCGGTTGCGGTCCTCGCCAGCTGGCCTGGCGATGCGGTCCCCCGGTGTTGGGGGCGGAGCCGGCAAGACCGGCGGTGGCGGACCGGCCAGGATCGCGCGCTCGTCCGACCGGGGTGGGATCGCGCGCAGCGCGACCGAGCGCAGCGAGGCTGGTCTCCCCCGGTCGGCCGGGCTGGTGGGATCTTGGGCGCAGCCGCGGCCGCCGGTCAGCATGGGTGAGCCCTCGACGCGTGGGGCTGCTCCGTCCGGGACGTCTCGATGAGCGTCCCGGTCCGGGCGGCATCAGCTGGGGTGCGGCCACACACCAGACCGGACAGGTGTTGCCCCCGGGACCGCGGGAAGCTGGGCCCCGCGGTCCCGGGGCTGAGGTCACGGATTGTCCAATGGCTCGGGCGGCGGGGTCGACCGGCCGAGATCCTCATTGAACAGTGAGTGTGGAATGTGGCCGTAGTTGTCTACCGGGCTGGCGTTGCCGTGGTTCCCGCGTGCCCACCAGTAGTGCAGCGCGAAGTCCAGGTGCAGATCGTGGGGATTGCGCGTGTATTCGGCGGCGGGTTTCGGGTTCGGCCAGCGATCGTCATTGAACGCGCGCCGTCCGTCGTTCCAGGCCTGCATCCATGCGATGATCGGCGGTTCTTCCGCCGAAATCTCGACAGGCAGGGAAGGTTGGGAGTCAGGGGTGCTGCTGTGCGGGGCGAGCAGATTGCCGATGTTCTCCAGCGCGATGGTGGCCGGAACGTCGTCTCGGGTCCAGGCCGTGACCTGCTCGCGGATGCTCAGCACGAGCCGTTCGGGGTCGTGGAGTGGGTCGTGGGTGTTCATCGTCGTGTCCTTCCGGACTCGAGTTGCGGGGTCATGTCCAGTGCGGCTCGCCGGCGGGTCTGCCGCCGGCGAGCCGCGAGAGTCAGGCGTGCACGGGGATGGCCTCGTCAAGCACCTCGATGCCCCAGGGGGCGCGCTCCCAGTCAGGAAGGGTCCGATAGCGATAGGTTTCGCCGAAGGGCCCGGTGACCAGCACGGCGAGGTCAGGGTGGCGTTCGAGGATCGCGGTGTGCAGCGCGGTCGTCAGCTCGTGGACTTCGCTGTCGTGCCAGCCTGGGTGTTCGCAGGTCTGGTAGTCGAAGCAGGACACGGCCTTGAGCACCACGATCGGGTCGAGGCTGGCCTCGGTGGTGCGCAGGAGGTAGTCGGGCGACCGGGTTTCCTTGCCGTAGCGGTAGTCGACGGACGTGTGGTTTTCCTGCCAGAGCTTCTGCCCCAGGGCGCGGAAGCCTCGGGCGCCGAGGTCGGGGGCGACGACGCCGTACTGCGCCAGCGCGTTGACGAGCACATCGATGTGCCCGCTGGAGACAATCCATGCGGACATGCGAAGACCTTCCTGTATAGGAAAAGGGGCTGTGCGGCGCCGGTCTCGCTCGGCGGCGCTGTCGCCGGTCGCGTCCGGCGCCGAGAGGTGGTCAAGCCACGCGTTTCGGCTTGACCACCGGAGGGGACGGGCGCACGGTGCGGGCGGCCGCCGAGCGGGACCGGGCTGCGCGAGCACGGTGATCAGCAGCCCGCTGGCCGGGTCCTTTGCGTTACAGGTAGGTACCGCACACGCATTCGCAGTAGTGCTGGCGGTCGAGCGGAGCGATGTAGCAGCGGTGGATGCTGTCGCTCACTGCCGGGCAGGAGATCCTGCGGCTGGTGCGCTCACACCGGTGTTCTGTAGTACGGGCCAGGTGCAGTAGCTGGCCGGCGGCACCAGCCCGGGTGTCCTGCACTGGAAGGCCGCGTCCGTCGGCAGCACAGTAGGAGCCCCAGTCGCCCCAGGCGAAGCGCACGACGTTTCCCAGCAGGTGTCGTCCGAGGAAGACCTCGTACGAGTCCGGCGGCTGAGAAGCGGCTAGAGCGGTCAAGGTGGTGAAGATCGGCCGATAGAACACGTGTCGGGGGTCCCGCACCACTGGGCCGTCGCGATGGCCCGGGGGCCGGTTCGCACGGACGAGCTCGTGCAGTGTCGCGAGGCTGTCGAGGTTGTGCTTCACGTGTGGCTCTCCTTCGCGGTGACGCGGGCGGTCTGCTCGGCGCAGGCCGGGTTGAATCAGCGCTGTTTTCGCGGCTTCGCGACGAGAAGTAGGTGTCCACAGTGGACCTTGCCTTGAGTGCCGCAAGTTCATCGCCTGATAACGGACTTGCGTGCTCCCCTCCTCGTGCGAGGAGGGGAGCACAGCACCGCGCTCAGGCGGTGTGGATGGCGGCGAGAATTCCGCGCGCGCGGTCGACTTCGGCGTCGGGAAGGCCGGCCTTGCCGAGACGGGCGAGCAGGTCGTTGCACGTCTTCGCGTTGCCGCTGGCCGCGGCCGCGCAGAGCTTTACTGCGATGCGCTCGAGGTTCTTTTCCTGGCCGCTGCTGAATCCGGCCAGCTGGATCTGGACAGTCGGGGTTGCGCTCGCAGCGGTGTGGCTGATGATGACCGAAGGCTTGCCGGTGTTGCTCGGGCGGGTTGGGTCGGCGAAGTCGTAGGTGGACATGACTGGGCTCCTTGGGGGCTCGGGCGACGGCGGGGAGGTTGATCGCGCTCTCACGCGGCGGTGCTGCGATCGACGAAGAGCGCCGGTCGGTCCGGCGGGCGCGCCGAGCACGCCCGCCGGATCCAGTTCGGCGTCAGGAGCGCTTGCGGGAGCCCTTCGTCCGCGGGTTGGTCGCCTTGAGGTAGGCCTGGATGACCTTGTTGCTCAGGCGACCCACCGAAGCGACGGTGTAGCCGTTCGCGCCGGCCCAGGCACGGACCTGGCCCTTGAGGTCCTCCGGCTGGGACTGCGCCGACGCGGGTACTTCGGACACGGACTTGGGCGAGGTCTTGCGCCCGCCGACCCGGCGTCCGGCGCTGGCGTACTTCAGCAGCAGTTCTTCGAGGTAAGCGAGGTTGTCGGCGTCGAGGTCGATCTCGTAGTGGACGCCGTCCAGCGCGAACTTCTTGGTCGCGACCGCGGGGTTGCCGCTGATGTCGTCGACGGTGATGACGGTTTCCTTTGTCGCCATGGGCCGGTGGCTCCTTCTGGTGTGCAGGTGTTGCTGACGGCCTCGGCCTGAGCACGGCGTTCGGGGGTCCGCAGGACGGCGCGGCGAGGAGTGGGCGTTCGTTCGGGTGTGATCGCGCGGAGCGCGACCCCGCAGGGGCGTGTCTCACCGGAACGGACGTGCGTGGAACGCTGCGCCGCTCGCCCCCGGGCGTTGTGCTGGGCTTGTGGCGTCAGCAGCACCCGTCACCAGCAGCGCCGGCGGATCCGCCAAAGCCGAGCTGTCGACCTGCGGTAGGCGGGAAGGGCGGCGGGACTCGCAGCCCGCGCCGATCGGTGCCGCGCCGAGGCGCTGGACGGAGGTTCTGCCGGACACTTTCGTCGAGCGAGCGCGGGAACGAAAGGGGCAGACTGCCCGGTATGAGCACTTCCGCGAACTCCCGCAATCACAATGCTCGGCCTGGCTACCAGTTGCACGACGCCATTGACCTGCTCGGCTGGGAAGACCAGAGCATCTGGGGCTGGGACGAGGGCACCAGCAGCTTCTTCGCCCAGCTTTGGCGCAACGGGTCAAGCTCTGAAGCACCGGAGATCTGGCTAACCGGCGCCCGCAAGCCCTATCCGTGGCCAGGCTGTATCGCACTGGACATCGTGGAACTCATCGAGGCAGACCCGCTGGCCGTCGTCCAGGCACTGGGCATCGCCGATCCCGAGCCGGCGCTGCGCAGTGAGGACGACATCGCCCGGCACGCCGATCAGCTGACATCGCTCAACGACCGAAGCGAGTACATCGGTGGCCAGCTCGCCGCACTGACCTGGACACGAGGACAGTCTGAGCTCACCCTGAGCACCCGCGCGCCGTGGGACCAAGGCAGGCCGAGCGCGGCGCGCGCCGACGCAGAGCATCATCTGATCACCGGGCGCGTCTACCTCGGCGGAGATCCGGTTCACGGCGGCAGCTTCTTTAACGGGGCCGACGAAGCGCTGTGGTGGACACTCGGCCGCTGATGCCCGTCCTGCTCGGCATCTTCGATGCGAATTTCATGCGGGCGAGGGCGCGGGCAATCCACAGTTTTTCGGTGCCGTTCATGGACGACTACTCGGGTTCCCTTCGTTCATTGCGACGCCGTAGTTCGGCAAGCGTGAGGGGACGCACGACACCGTCGCGCTGCTCCTTGAGGATCGCGACATCGCCGAACTCGGCACGGAACTCGTCCTCACGTCGCTCGTAGTCAGCGAACCGATCAGGATGACGTTCCAGCAGGCGCAGCCAGTGCGCCTGTCCTCCGCGCACACAGCAGCCCGCGCAATTCGCGTGGGCGAATCCTTCGTCGTATGCGGCCGGCGGGGTCAGGCCGAGGGACCGCGCCTCAGCCAGCATCGCGGCCTTGGTCAAACCCGGCTCGTTGGTCAGCGGGAACTCCACATGCCAGGGCGCCCAGCCCTTGCGAATGCCGGGTATCCGCCGGGTTTCCCCGGCATCGATCCCGACGTACAAGGTGGTTGCGTCAGGATCGGCGTGCTCGTCGAGCCAGCGACGGGCGGGTTGCTGCTTGAGAATTTTGGAGCAGGGCGCGAGACGCGCGTTGCCGAGGAACCGTGCGTGCCAGTAGACCTCGAACGGGGTGCGGCCGTCAGTTACGCGCACAAGTCGCGCGCCGAGCTGCTCGGCTGACTCGGTCAGGAAGGCGTAGAGGCTGTCTTCCTCGATCAGTGTGTCGCAGAACAAGAGGATCATGTCGTGGGTGCCGTGCTTGGCGGCGACGCGCTGAGCGGTGGCCCAGCTGCCGATTCCGCCGCTGGCCTGGATGACGTGCATGAGAGCGAGGTCCTTTCGAGGCGGGGCGACGCCGAGGCGCGAAGTCGGACCGACGGTCGCCGCCGGCGCCGGACGACCTCCGTTGGAACGGGTCCGGCACCGGCGGACGTAGCGGTGGGAGTCAGCTCTGAATGCCGGGCGTCGGTCCGGTGCTGCCGGGTGTGTCTTCCGGTGCGAGATAGACGTCGGTGCCCCAGGTGCGGCAGGTGACGTTGAGCGCTTCCCACGGGTTGGCGCGGAGGAATCCGTTGCCGGCCAGGGCGGCGTCGGCGGCCGTGGTGTCAGCGAGGTTGCCGTCGTCGTCGACCTCGGTGACACAGGCCGGGGTGATAGTCACGTCCGCTCCGTCGGGACCGGCTCCGAGCGCGGTGATTTTGCCGCTGGCCGGATCCCAGCGTGTGTTGTAAGGCTGCGGTTCGACCGCGTCGTCGGTCGGCATCGCCGCGATCGCCTCGGACCACGGGACTCCGAGTGCGGCCCGCCGGTCGCCGGGACTCATCTGGTCCAGTTCGAGGACTTCCCGTGCGGTGAACACGGCATCCCCGTCATGGTCGGTGCTCGCGACGAACCGTCCCAGGCCCGGGACGTAGCGGCAGAAGGAGCCGAGCCACTCGTCGGTCGAATCCTCGTAAACGGTGAAGGACACCTCGGGGGCGGTGTCGATCAGGTCGTCCGCCAGGTCGAGCAGATCTCCCGGTGAGCAGAGGTCGGGAGTGCACGTCAGTCCAATGAGGAGTGTCCTGCGCTCGACGTGTTCGCGGTGGATCAGGCCGCGGTCCTCGAGAATCGTGGCGACGGAGCGCACGCGGTGCGGCGGGCAGGAGTGGATGGTCAGGCTTGCGGATGCGTCTCCCACGGTCATCGGCTCCCTAGGTCTCGGGTTCGGCGTGAGCTCGCCCAGCTGGTGCCGGGCGGAGCGCGGCCCGAGACGCCCCAGAGACAGGGAGGTGGCAAGCCGACGCCTTTCCGGCTTGCCACCTCGACGAGGCTCTGGGGCAGCGTGGGCCAGGCGCCCGACGGCACCGGCTGCCGTGGCCAGCGACGCGATGTCCTGAACAGCGCCCCAGAGAAGAGACCTATGTGAACTTCCGGCATTTCAACACGGCCTCATAGCAGTTGGCGGTGTGCTTGTGCCGGTACTTCGGGCAGTCCTGCGGAATGCAGCGACTGGTGTGGGTGTGAGCCTTGAGCGTGCAATGCTGATGCGCGTCATAGCATTTTTCGTTGTGAGAGTGAGCCAATCGTCCGTCCACTTCGGTCGCGCTGGAGTTGGAACGGGCGCGCCGGAGCATGGTGGATGGGGGCCGCAGGGCGGGCAAGCGTGCCACGCTCGTCCGTCCGGGGTGGGATCGCGCGCAGCGCGACCGAGCGGAGCGAGGCTGGTCTCCCCTGGACGGCCGGGCGTGATGCGCTTGCCGCGAACCCCCATCCATCGTGCTGGGGTAACCGGTTCCGTCTCTGGCGCCGAAGTGGTGGTTCGAAGGATCGAAGCGACGGGAATTGCTTGGCTTCTCGGTGCCGACCGGTGTCACGGCCGGATGCCGCGCAGGCGACCACCCGGGTCACCTGCCAGCGGCCGATGCGACGGTGGTGCGGCTACGGGAGGTCGTACACGGTAGTGGCGATGCCTCGGGCCGTCAGTGTGTTGTCGATGACGGGAGTGATCTGGTCCCAGGTTCCGCCGGCGAGTCCGGATCCGATGCGGGGCATGTGCACGCTCGCGTCCAGCTCGGCCGCCTGGGCGGCGAGGACGGCCAGGCACTCCTCGAGTGCGTCATAGCGCAGCGGCACCGGGTTGCTGCTGGTGCGGTAGCCACGCTGGGCGACCATGTTCGCGACCCACGTGTCCGGCTCCACCTGCACCAGCTGAACAGCTCCGAGCCGGAAGCCGGCGGTTCGGCTCCAGGTTCGGTACTCGCGCTCGGGCTGCGGCCAGCGCCGTGACACCGCGACGACGAATCCTCTCCCCCAGCCGCCCCGGTCGTTGCAGACGTGGCTGATCACCTTGTTCCCTGAGGCGTCCGGACGGGTGGCGTCCCCGGTGGCGTACTGCAGCGTCATCAGGCGATCCTCTCAGGATTCAGTCGGCTGTCGGCTGGCGGGTGCCTAGAGCCGGAAGTGTCCGGCCGACGTCGACTCGGCACCTCCGGCGGCTCGGCGGACTGCGTGCGGTCCGCCCCGTGCTAGCGGGGTCCGGGTAGAGCGGCCGCGTAGTCGAAGGCGCCTTTGTCGATGTCGATGGGGCCGCCGTCCATCGCGACCGGGATGACACCTCGACCGGCCAGGAGCCCGGCTTCCTCGGGGTCGGCCGCGTAGTCCCAGCCTTCGGCATGGCGGGCTTCGGCGCGGACATGCTCGTGGCCGAACTCGCAGGTGTGGCCGCGGTCGTCGGGCAGATCCCAGGCAAGCCCGCCGCATTCGAGCGTGTAGATCTCGCCGTCCTCAGGATGCATGTGGGGCACGAGCCAGTCGCAGGTCCAGGTGCGCTCGGCCGTGCAGCAGGCGCGGACGGCGTCGATCGTCGCGTGGATGGCAGGGCGTCCATCGAGGTGACCAGCTCGGTTTCCGCAGGTGATCGGCATCCGGCTCTCCTGTTCGGGTGATTGGGTGCGGGGACGCTCATGGTTCGAGCGGAGCCCGCTCCCGGCGCGGAAAGGGTGGGCCGCAGGCCCATCGCGTGCGACGCCGAAGGCGCCCTTGAAGCGCCGGGAGAGGATCCGCTGACGTCGGTGCGTCCTCGCGGCAGCACCCGCAAAGGCGGACGGCAGGAGGTCCCGCCTCGTCAAGCGGGCCATGACCGCGGCCGCGCTCGGGTTCGTAGCGCGGGGCGACAAGGAGTGCCCGTCCTCGTCCGGCTGCCGGAATGCCGAGGTGCGGCTGGGCATCATCGCGGAGAACCAGGGTGCCCGCCGCTGTCGGCGCCATGCTGCGACGGGCTGAAGGCCGGTGTCGTAGGATCGTCGCCGCTCGTTCCCCGCGGACGCGGGGCTGGTTCAATTCCGCCCACGCGAACGGGAACAAGATGGATCGTCAGACTTTCGATGCCTTCATGACCTCTGTCGGGGCCCAATCCGCAGGACTCCCGCGCCGCCCTCGCCGATGCGCGGCGTCTCGGCCACGTGCAGTTCGACGACCACCTGGCGGCAAGGGCCTCGGATAGCGAGCCAGCGACCTATGTGACCCAGCACCTGCTGGCGTTCTGGGACGACCAGAGCCGCCAGCATCTCGGCGATGTCCTCATCGGGTGGCTGGAAACGCAGGACTCGGCCGGCGACGCCGCGAGCAAGTGGAAAATTCTTCAACGCAGGCTCGGTTATCCGGTCAAGCTGGCGGACTTGATCGAGAGGTTCCGCGATCCGAACGGCCGGGAGATCGTCGTTGACGCACGGCTGGAGAACGCCCTGGCGCACCTGCGCAGCGCCCGTGGTCATGAGGGCGCCGACTTCCTCAATCGGCTCTACGCGAGCACAGTCGTTCGTGCCCTGTCGCGGTGAGCGGATCACGGCGACACAGCGGAGCAGGGCATTTCCGGGAGGCCCGTCCGGGAGTCGAACCCGGTGGACGACGGCTTTGCAGGCCGCCTCACGACCGTCATGACACGGGCCGGAGTCAGCATGGGCTGACCGGTTGTCGCGCGCCGTGGTGCCGACCCACGTCGGCCGGGCTTATGAGGCCCAGCTGGTTGCCGAACCGCGCGCGTCGTCGTCGCGGGGCGCCCGAGACGAGAATGGGGTGACCGACCGGACTCGCACCGGCTTCGCCTGGAGCCACAATCCAGGGCCTCGTCTTCTTCGGCCTCGGTCACAGTCGTCCCGCCAGGGTTTGAACCTGGGGCCTTCCGCATGTCGCGCGGATGCTCTGCCAACTGAGCTACAGGACGTCGTCACCGTGTCGGTGACGGATGGGGCTGTACGCGTACCAGGACTCGAACCTGGGGCTTCCCCGGTGTGGGCGGGGCGCTCTCGCCGCTGAGCTACACGCGTTCGGCCACCTGTGGGTGGCGTAGTGGAGAACGAGGGTGTCGAACCCTCCACGACGATCTTGCAAGGATCGTCTGCGCACCGGCGCGTCCCCCGTTGTGCGGTCGAGGCCGGCAGGTGACTGCCCGGGTTTCGGGCAGCCACCTGTCGTCGGTCACCGTGTCAGAACGGCCACTTCGTGTCGTGGCCTGCTTCCAGCAGCGGGATCATCGCGAAGCCCTGGTCGGTCAGGCCTGCGAAGGTGTGGCGGTTGCGGCCGCCGCTGGGTGCGTGGCCGTACTTGTATCCGGCGAGGTTCCAGGTGTAGAGCGGTGTGGAGGCCGGGAGCACGTGCCCCACGTCGCCGTAGCTGGCCTGTTCGTCGGTCAGGATCACCACTCGGTCGTGGTCGCGGAAGTGGGTCCGCAGCGCGCCTTCGGTGTCGGTGCCGCCGCCGAGGAAGAATCCGCCTGCGTCCCATCGCTCGACTGCCTTCAGCAGCGACTCGGCCTGCCGGAGGTCGAACACCTTTGTGGCGGTGCGGCTCCAGGCGCCGCTGGAGAACGACACGATGTCTGCCGACGCGCAGCGGCTGCCGAGTGCGAGCCCGAAGACCGCTGCCGCGTCCCATCGCGCGAGGGTGCCGTCCTTGCTGAACACCTCCTGCATCGAGCTGGAGGTGTCGACCAGGATCAGGGTCTTGCCGTCCAGCCGCGGAACGTTGGCCAGCGAGTGGCCGATTGCCTGCTCGAGCGCCCAACCCCAGCGCAGCGACGGCGCCGAGCGGTAGGCGGAGAGAAACCGCATCGGGAACATCTGCGACTTCGCGACCTGTTCCGGGTCGGCCAGTCGGTCCCCGATCTGCTTGGCGACGGCGTCGGAAACTCCAGCGTTGTCGAAGTTGCGCAGGTTGCGCGCGAGGGCCATCAGCCCCATTGACGGGATGATTGCCTCCCATGCTGCCGCGTCCATCGGGCCCTGCAGCCAGCCGGCCAGCGATTCCCAGGTCATGCCCGCGGCGCGCAGCAGGTCCGGGTTCTCCAAGACCGTGCGGCGCTCGTCGACCGGCATGTCCAGCAGTGCCTGGCGTCGTGTCAGCAGCGGCAGCGACGTCGGCGCCGGCATGTCGGGCTGGTGCGGCTTCTTGACGATGTAGCCGAATAGGTCGTGCTGCCAGTCGCCGCGGATGTGCTGGGCGCTGCCCTTGCGGTCGCCGGGATGGGTCAGGTTCAGCAGGTCGGCGAACCGGTACCCGCGGCCTTCGGAGTCCCACTTGACGTAGTTGAACTCGGTGCCCAGGCGCAGGATGGCGTCCGCAACGCCGCGCTTGACCGGCATCGGGAAGGCTCGCCCGTACATCTCAGCCCAGTACGCGAGCAGCTCGCCGGGTTCGTCCGCGCGCTGCAGCACCGATGCGATGACCGACCGGTTGGTGACGGACTCGCTGGCCTCGCCGAGGTCCAGGCGTGCCTTGACGAATTCCGCCGCACCGACGATGGAAGCGGTGCGCATGTTCGCGTCCTGCCGCAGCCAGCGCAGGAACCGGGCGGTCCAGTCGGCGTCGTTCGCCGCCGCTGCCCGGATGAGCTCCGCGTAGCGCGTGTCGCGGTTGTCGGCGGACTCGTAGAAGGTGTGCTCACCGACCATGTTGCTGACCGCGAGCACAAAGAGTTCGGACTGCAGGGCACGGGCATAGCCCGCGGCGCCTTCAAAGGTGAGGCCACTCGGCGACGTCTCCGAGGTGATGGGTGAGGTCGCGGCCGGGCGGGTCCGGGGCGTGTTGAACTTCGACATGCTGGCTCTCTCGGGTCGAGGGAGCCGACAGACAGGTTCAGACGAGGCCCGAGATCACAGCGGCGAAGGTGCTTGTATTGAGCCGCTCTGCCAGTTGAGCTACCAGACCGCAGCCTGGACGGGACTCGAACCCGTAACCCGCTCATGGCGTGAAGTAACCCTCGCCTTCGCAGCGGGCCTCGTCTGAACGTGTCGCGACTCCCGAGATCAAGTCGCCCTACGGTGTTGGATTTCCAATGCGGGGAAGTAACCGTGGGGCTTCGCAACGGGAGTTGCATGTCCACTCCGGACCGCAGCCTCCGGCGGCGGATTCGGTTGCGGGAGGGGGAGCTTCCGCGTCCGGTCCGTCGCTGTCGGCCTTCCTCGTCGGTGGTCTGGCGTGTGGACGGGCGCAGCCCAGCAGGCCGGGGGAAGGTCCGCGCTCGCGCGGATCGGCGGGGGTTCCGGCTCGTTCACCTGGGGTGTGATCGCCGGAGGCGACCCCGAAGGGGCTTGTCTCACCCAGGTGGACGGGCGCGGGTTCATCGTCGACGTGCCTGTCCCGGTCTGCTGCCGTCCGGCGTCCACATCCAGGCCGCCGTGCAGGAAGCCGTCTGACGGGTCCGACGTGGGACTCCGCCTGCCGGGCGTCCACAGCCGCTACAGGTGTGTGCTCCCCCGCCAGGGCTCGAACCTGGTGCCTCCCGGGTAACAACCGGGTGTGCAACCTCTTACACCTCAAGGGAATGGGCTACGAGCCCCCGGCAGGAGTCGAACCTGCGTCTCCGGCTTCGGACACCGGTGTCGTGCTCCGTTGGACCACGAGGGCGAGATCGTGCGCGGTGGGCCGCCAGGGACTCGAACCCTGAACCCGTCGCTTAAAAGGCGACTGCTCTGCGCTGTTGAGCTAGCGGCCCGAGTGCCGGCGCGCGGTTGGGCACGTCGGTGGAGTAGGTCGCCGGGGACTCGAACCCCGTACCCGTCGCTTAAGAGGCGACTGCTCTGCCTGTTGAGCTAGCGACCTGCGGAGGATGCAGGAGTTGAACCTGCGCGGCGCTCATCACGCCGACCACCGTTTTCGAGACGGCTGCCTTACCGGACTCGGCCAATCCTCCAGGCACGGCAACGGGATTCCGTTGTCGTGGTTGTCGAGGTGTCAGGAGTCGAACCTGATCCGGCGCTTCATCAGAGCGCTGCACAGACCGCCATGCTCCACCTCGTTGTCGTGCGCGGAGGGCGCGCGATTCGAACGCGCGCCGGGATGTTCGGTCCCGGACCACGGGTTAGCAGCCCGGTGCCTTGCCTGGCTCGGCCAGCCCTCCAAGTTTGTGTGCCCCTGGCAGGAGTTGAACCTGCAAACCCGTTGCGGGCGCGCGGGTTTGGGCCGCGTGCGTCTGCCAGTTCCGCCACAGGGGCCTTGCTGCCAGTCGAGGGTTCGAACCTCGGTCGGTCAGAGCGCGGTGTCCGTGCCAGCTGGACCAACGGGCATCAGAGGTTTGTGTTGTCGGCTCCCGGTCCAGGGATCGAACCTGGGCTGGCGGATCCAAAGTCCGTCGTGCTGCCGATTACACCAACCGGGAATGTGGTGCCCCTACCAGGATTTGAACCTGGACTGGACGCGTTCTGAGCGCGTTGCCTCTGCCGTTGGGCTACAGGGGCGTCGTCGCACCGGCCGCTACGGCGACCGGATGCGACCACGAGCCTCTTCCGGGACTCGAACCCGGTCCTCCCGTTTACGAGACGGGTGCTCTGTCCTGCTGAGCTGAAGAGGCATGGTGGTGAACGTGCGGCTCCGGGGAGTCGAACCCCGACTGTGCTGGCTCTCGACCAGGTGCCTCTGCCAGTTGGGCTAGAGCCGCGGGACAGAAAGTGCCTTTGAGGCGATGTTGCCCGGCGTGCCGAAGCTCTGGTCGACCATGAGTGGCTCCCCAGGGACTTGAACCCTGATCCCCGGAATTTCACGCCGGAGCTCTGCCGCTTGAGCTAAAGAGCCGAGTGTGGAAGTTCTGTTGGAGCTGGAGCACCGTGCCCGAAGGCAGGCCCTCCACCCCGAGGGGGTCACCCTCGGGACCCGGTGACGAGCCGGGACCCCTCGCGTAGCGCGTGCGGGGATCGAACCCGCGTCTTCGGCGTGAGAAGCCGGTGTCCGTGCCAACTGGACCAACGCGCCATGGGGAAGCCGCCTTCACGGCGGCGATCGTGGTCGGGTACCCGCGAGTCGAACGCGGTGACTCCTGATCCCAAATCAGGTGGGGTCGCCAGTGCCCCTCGCACCCGGTGATCGCCGTGACGCAGCGGCTGCGTTGTCACGGCGTTCGTGTTCGGTGGCCCGGCTTCGGGCTGTCGAACCTGCGCTCACGACGGGACTCGAACCCGCGATCGACTCCTGGACAGGGAGTTGCCGTTGCCGCTGGGCCACGTGAGCTTGAAATTGCCGGCGTGCTCGGTGAGCGCGTCGGCCAGTGCCCCTACCAGGATTCGAACCTGGCACCTCCGCGTTCGTAGCGCGGCGCTCTGTCCAGCTGAGCTACAGGGGCATATCGTTGGTGCGTAGCCGATCCGGGTATCGATCCCGGTCCCCCGCCTTGAAAGGGCGGTGACCTAGCCAGCAGTCGCATCGGCCTTGTCCGGCGCCTTGCGGTGCCGGCGTGCTGCGAGCGGCCGGAGGGCATCGAACCCTCTGCTTCGGTTTGGAAGACCGACGTGTCCGCCGAGTTCACCACGACCGCAGATCGCGCCCGGCCGGACGACGACCGTGCGCACGTGCCCCCAGCAGGAGTCGAACCTGCGCGTGACGGCTTAGGAGGCCGCGGCTCTGTCCGCTGAGCTACAGGGGCGTAAGTGGTGGAGGAGGGAGTCGAACCCCCTGTGCCGCATGGACGTCCGGTTTACAGCCGGGTGGGGCTCCGCTGCCCCGTCTCCACCGAGTGGGTCCGGTCGCCCGTGGACGGCCGGACCCGGTGCTCGCCCTGGCCGCGTGTGAGGCGACGGTGACGAGCATTTGGGAAAATGTCTGCTCCGCTGTGTAAGTATCAAAGATCTGCACTGCTCATCGAAATGGGCAGCGTCAAGCACCGGCGGAGGGAGTCGAACCCCCGGCAAACGGTTTTGGAGACCGCCGCGCTTCCGCAAGCTCGCCGATAGGAATTAATTGTTTTTTCGGGCGCGCTAAATAGAGAAAGCCGCCCTGATCGGTTTCCCGATGGGCGGCTCCCTTGACATGACGAGTCCTACGTCATGGTGGGGAGCCTGCGCCGCTCAGAAGGTCCTGTTCCTTCCAGGAGAAGGTCTTCCTGTGGTCGTTCGACGGGCACACGACAGCGATCGCGGCGGCCAGATACTGGCGCTGCGTCCCTCGCTCCCGCATGTTCGTCATGACCACTCCTTCGTTGCTGGTGTGCATTCATCATCACCCAGACAGGCGTTCGACGTCAATCTTATTTAGTAGAAAGTTTCGCTGCCGCATCTTGTTCCCCGGATGGGACACATTTTTATAGCGATCGGCACTCTATCGACGTTGCGAAGCCGACCCCGGCGGCCGACCCGCCGGCCGCCGGGTGCGCTTGCCGACCGCCAGCGGCCCCGCAGGCCTGTCACACCCGTTTCGAGCGAGCGAGGGTTGCGGGCCTGCGGGGCCGGTGGCGATGCTTCGCGCGGGGACGCCGGGCGCCTCGGTCAGGCACCGGCGCGGGCTGCGGCGTGTCGTGCGGCCACGCGCTCGTGCCAGTCCTCGGCGTAGACCAGGCAGCTGGAGCAGACGCGGTGGAACGCAGTGCACCGGGGGTGTTTCGCGCGGCGGGCGCGCGCTGCCTTGCTCCAGGCCATCGAGTCGACGTCGTCGAACAGGCCGATCGCTTCGGCGTGCACGCCAAAGCCGTGTAGCCGGGCTGTGGTGCGCTCGCGCAGCGCGGCGACGATGTCGACGATCTCGGGAAGGTCTGTCCTTTCACGACGGCAAATTGAGCCCACGCCGAGGACGTCGACCGCGGCGAGGTCGACGCCACTCTCACCGGCGATGTCCCAGCAGCGCACGTAAGACTCGACGGTGTCGCCCTGCATCACGAGGCGGAACGGGCAGGGCCGCTGCGGCGCGAGCCGCCTCCACCAGGTGGTGAGGTCCAGATACGACTGGACGGACAGCAGCTGGTGTTCGAGCACGGTCAGCCCGGTCTTCGCCAGCGCCTCCGGTTCGCAGGGGTAGTCCTGGCTGGATGCCCAGCGGAGGTTCCGGATCTGGACGTCGTAGGTCCGGACGGCGCGAACGTAGGTCTCGGGGTCGTCGGGATAGCTGCCGTGACGAGTGATGACGTCATAGGCCCCGGAGTCGAGAATCCACGGCGCCGAGTACGCGACGGGGAGGTTGAACGCGCTTTTGATCCGGCGCAATCTGTTGTGCGACACCATCAGCGGGCGGTCGCAGACACCGATCCATTGTGGATCGGGGGCACCGAGGTACACGGGCACGGGATGCTCCTCACCGGCTTGCCGGCGTGGAGTCCGGCGATGGCCGCGCCCGGGTCGGGCGCGGCCATCCGGCATGCCGACTGCGCCTGCACCGGCGCGCATGTGCAGGAGCCGCCGCAGTGCGCGGTCGGCTACCGTGGGCCGGCGCCTGGACCCGGGCGGCAGCCGGCTTTCGGCCGGGTGTCCCCTGGTTTCTCGCTAGGCCACCGGGGCCAGTGCCGCACGGCGTGCTTCTGCTGCAGCTGCGTCCATTTCGCGGCTCAGTCGCGTCATCCAGGAATCGAGGGAGACCAGGGCCCGCACGAGCTGCCACCACCGCGGCGGAGTCAGTTCGAAGGTGTCGACGTCGGATGCCACCGGACTCGTGATGGTGAACTGGGCCCTGCTGGCGCCGATCTGGTCGACGAGCAGCAGACGGGGGATGATCGACCAGGTGGTGTAGTCGTCGCTCTCCAGCTGGTCAGGCTGGACCAACGGCACCTCGGCGTAGTCGTGGCCGCGCTGCTCCTCGGGAAGGACATCCGGCAGCGTGAGCAGTCGTTCCGCGATGACCCTGGGCTTGTTGCGCACGAGATCGCCGTGTCCGCCCTGCACCATCAGCGTTGAGCGGCGGACCCCGGCGACCGGGTGGTCCAGCATCCTGACACCGCGGCTGTCGATCACGACCAGCGCGTGAGATCGGGACGGACGGATCGGGATGCTCTTGGTGGCATCGGACTGGAACAGGTCGCGAAGGGTTTGCATGGCCGGGGCCGCCTTTCTGCGGTGGTGGCGTGCTGATGGCGTGGCCTCGGCACGCCGGCCCGGGGGTCCGCAGGACGGCGAGGGTTCGGCTCGGTCACTCCGGCGGCCCGCAGCGCAGCGAGGACCGTCGCCGGAGTGACCTGGGCGGGTTCATCGCCGCGTGCCCCCGGATCGGCGTGCTGACCTCGAGCGTCAGTTCGCACCTCCAGAGGTGGCTCTGCTTCCGCCCCCGCAGCAGCGAGGCGGAAGCCGGTGTTTGGTGAACACACCGGTCATCGTGTCCCGGGTTTCCGCAGGCCGGATAGATAGGGTGGCGATGCGCTGGCACTGCCGGGTCTTGCGACCAGCCGGTGCGGGGGCCGGAGACAGCAGGCATCGAGGGGGGTTCAGTTCAGTGGTGGTTTTGGCCGTCGTTGATCTGGTGCTGGGCATGCTGGCGATCATCGTCGCGGGCTTTGCCCGGAAGAGGATCGACACAACCGGGCAGCCGCTGCTGCCCGATCTCTGGAAAGGCTTGGCGGCACGGCAGCTTGCGCATTCCCGGCAGCTTGCCGCCGGTGGCGTGATCGCGGTATTGGTTGCGCTGGCGAATGTGCCTGCGGCGCTGGTCTACGGCTCAGAGCCCCTGCTGGGCGGCCCGACGCAAGCACCCTGGGAGCAGCTGGTGCTCGGAGCGCGCGCCTTGGCGGCCGTGATCCTCGTGGTGATCGCGCTGTGGCGGGGCGTTGGCCTCGTCAGGGGCCGGCGCCCTGCGTGAGCTGCGGCTGATCGCCGGTATTCGCCGCAGCTACGTGGAGGCCGGCCAACGGCGTCACGAGCCTCCGCTTCCGGCCTTGCCCGAGCTCCCGAAACCGCCCCGGGTGATCGCTCCACCAGAGCGGGGTGTTCCGCCCCGTTGGATGGCGGGTGCGCCGCCCTTGCCGGTCTTCGGCGTCGTGTAGCTGCCGGCAGTTCCGGCGATGCGCTGACCGACCGGTGGAGCGGTGTAGCCGCCGCTCGTGGGTACGTAGAACCACAGGAAACTCGGCTCGGTGCCGCCGCTGAACTCCTGGGGTGCGGTGCTGCACTGATCGTCCTCGACCCGGTTGCCGGTGCGGGAGTCGGTGCACATCGCGACGTAGTCGTACTCCTCCGGTGTGTTGTCCAGGAGGTCGAGGCCGCAGGCAGAGGTGAAGTAGAACGCGCCGATCGCGGGAACCAGGATCAGGCGGGGAACGTGGCGAGAGCTTCGTCGTGCGGGCTTCTCGGCGTCGGTGTGAGTAGCGGTGTGTGTTGCGCGGCCCATCGACGTGCTCCTCTGCTGGTAGGGCGTGGACGGTCACGCGCCCAGCGGGCCGTCTCCAGGCGGGCAAGGGTTTCCGCGTCAGCGGCGCGTAGCGCCCTGGTCCCGCCTGGAGGTGGTCTGCTGTCGTCGGAAGTCCGCGCGAGCCAGGGGCACGGTGGAGTCGGCGCCGACGGATCGGAGCTGCTGGTGGCGGGTCCCGACCCGGGGATCCGCCACCAGCCGGCTGGTCACGTCGTGATGTCGGTGCGGTGTGCGTGGAGCAGCACGGTGCGCACCCGGGTCCCGGACTCGGCGAACGCGTCCTCGGGCAGTTCCTCGTGCCCGCCGTAGGCGGCGATCAGCTGCCGGACGTTCTCGTGCTGACGGTCCTGGCGGAAGGTGAAGCCGCTCGGGACGATCGCCAGGAGCTGACCTTCGGCGGCGATCATGTTCCACGCGGTCAGCACGTGGTTGATCCAGACCGTGGGCTGTCCGGGGATCGAGAACGGCGGGTTCATCACGCAAGCCGCAAAATGCCCGCGCGGTGCGGTCTCGGCGAACTCCTCCAGTGTGCTGCACACGACAGCGACCCGCGGATCGCCGCCGATGGCGGCCGCGCGCTCGGCGTTGGGCTCGATCGCCGTGACCCGGACGCCGGGGTTCGCGGCAAGGATCGCGCGGACCAGGGCGCCGTCACCCGCGGAGGGTTCCAGGACCTCGGCTCCGGCTTCGAGGTCGACGATGTCGGACTCGGTGACGATCTTTTCGGCGAGGTCGGCCGGGGTCGCGAAGAATGCCTCGATCACCTTCGGCACCGCGGCGATGGTGCCGCCGTCGAGTACGGCGTTGATCGCGGCCGCGGGGTCGCTGGTGAACAGGTGTGCCTTCGCCTTGCGGTTCCAGGTGCCGCCCATGCGTTCGAGCACCGCGTTGACGGCGGTGTAGACCTTGCGGTCGAGCTGACGCGGCGGCAGGTGCAGGTACAGGCCCTCGATGCGGGATTCGGCGAGGATTTCCCGGACGGTGTCATCGACGGGAAGGGTGGTGCGCATGCGGTTCCTCCTGGTCAGCGCGATGCGTGGACCAGGGCGAGGCAGCGGGGGCGGCGGCAGGCGGGCAAGGCTCGGCGCGCGCGCCGACCGCGCAGCGGCGCTGGCCTTGCCCCGCCCCGCCGGGGCTGCTGCCATTGCCGGTCCGCGCATGCGCGCCGGACAAAGGAAGAGCTACGCCTGGAAACAGGATCGGTTGTCTCCCAGTCACTTCCGGGAGACAACCGACGGTTCAAGACGGGTTAAGGCTGGATTTCGGTGACGGCGATCCGGACCTCGAATCGCTGGACGGGCCGCTCGCGGTAGCCCTCGCTGCTGTAGGTCATCGGCTCGAAGAGCCAGGTGCCGTCGTCTTGCGGCCGGGCCCGGTACTGGATGGGCACGTCATCCTGGGGCGCGGTCCAGCCCTCCAGCCATTCCTCGAGGGTTCCGAGCGCCCAGTCGGCGACGATCTCGGTGGTGAGCTTGTCGAAGTTGAAGCTCATCGGCGGGCTCCTTCAGGCAGAGGACGGGGTTCGTTGTGGACGGGCACAGCCCGAGCGCGGTGCGGGCGAGGTCCGTAGGACGGCGGGGGTTCTGCTCGGCGGGGCGGGTGGCCCGCAGCGCAGCGAGGACCGTCACCCGCCCGGCCGGGCGGGTTCATCGCCGCGCGCCTCGTCCGGGTCGTGCTCTACTTCGGACGTCCGCAATCCCGCCCGGCTGCAAGATGAGCCGCCGGGCCGCACTCGGTCAGGCCACAGCGGGAAGCGGTGGCGGGTGGATTCGTCAAACCCGACGAGGGCGCCGGAGATTCCGGCCTGCGGTCGGATCGGCTTCGCGCACATCGACAAGTCCTGACCGCTGTCCAGTGAGGACAAACGCCGGCGGGATCGCTGTGATCGGCTGCTCAAGCCATGCTGGTGAGCTTTCTGGCCGCATCGAGGCGCGGCTGACCTCCCTTGGCACCTGCGTTACCAGGCCAAGGAGCCCGCCGAGGAGATGGTTCAGCCCCTCGGCGGGCCAGGCGGCGGTTGCCTCAGAAGTCGATCGCGCGTTTCCGGGATCGACTGAGAACGACGGAGACGGCAGCCGGTAGTTCGGCTTCCTGAGCCTTCCTGTGCTCGCTTCGCATGTCGACCAGTTCGAAGCTTCCAGCGCTGAGCCGGTAGCCGTCCTTGGTCGACACGGCATCCCGCATGCGGAACCGCAAGGTCACGTCGATCTCGTAGTCGTTGATCGCCTGCACGCCGTCGCGATCGAACAGGTCGATGGAACCGGTGATGACGTCGCTTTCGCCGCCCTGCCACATGATGCGGGCCTCGACGGCAGCGTCGGGGCGTTCAATGCGTTTGATGTTGAGCTCACCGATCACCTCGGCGAACGGTTCACCTCGGCGCAGCTCGAAAGCTATGGCCCGCAAATGATCGAAGTTCAGGTCGTACTTCCGCGAAAATTCGACCACCTCGTCGACCTGGGCCGCGGCGATCCCGGACACCTGGTCACGCAGGTAGGTGGCGACAGTCTCAGGGTCCGGGTAGGCGAACCGCATGTGGTAGTGAAAGCGGCCGGGGCGGTTGAGCATGAACTCGTTGACCCGTCCCAAATCGTTGACCGAGAGGACATAGAGGCGCTTGGTCACGCTCAGTCCGTCGAAGAGGGAAAGGAACTGGGTCTGCGCCTCGTCCTCACCGTTGCTGCCGAAGACCTTTTCGAACTCGTCGAAGACGACGACAACCTCACCTAGGTCGTCCAAAAAGGACGCCAGCCCCGGGGTGGAGTGCTGGACGAGAATCGTAGGCAGCTCCAGCTGCTCGCGGGTGTGCTCGGCAAGCATCCGGAGCATGAGTGACTTACCCATGCCCTTGTCGCCGGAGAGGATCACTCCCAGGGATCGATCCATGGCTACGTAGGCGCGCACAATGCGATCCACGCGCTGTACATGGGAGCCGTAGACAGTTTCGTCACCGGATGCGAGCGGGGCGACCTGGCGGAGGCTGTATCCGTCCATTTTGGAAAAATTGATGGCGTAGGTAGCCACCGGCAGCCGGTCAAAAGTCTGCACGGAGTCGTCGTAGAGGCGGAACTGGCCGCCAGAGACAACGATGGTGGAAGCAGGCATGTGCGCTCGCTTTCGCAGGAAGGGGTGGATGGCTGCTGATGCAGCGACATCACCGCGCCCCGTGCCTCCTACAAGCTGGCGAAACGTCGCCGACGGGTTCGGCCGCGGGGCAGGTGATCTGCGGGCCGAACATCAGGCCGTGCCGGGCCCGAAGGGGTGGAGATGAACCCGGCCCACGCATTTCGGGCCGGGTTCATCTCCACGAACCTGGCGGCGGTCTGATCGGCTTCACGCAGATCACCAGTCCCGGCGGGATCCGTATGGGTTCCACCAGGCGGCACCGCGCACGTCACGAGCGCGTCGGGCCGGGGACGGACACCTGCTGCGATCGGTGCAAGGGTGCGATCATCATCCGGCTGTTTCGTTGGAGCTGAGCCATTCGGCGAGCCCGTTCCGCAACTCCGTGACGCTGGACGGTTGCAGCAGCGCGGTGCCGGATGTCTTGGGGTAGGCGTCGCCACGGCTGACGCGGAACCTCAGTCCGTCAGGCGAGTTGTTGATGTGCAGGGTGGCGCCGTAGTACTGATCGTGTTCTCGGAAAGTCACTTCGACTGCGGCACTTGGCTCGGCCGTTAGCAGCGTGTCCAGCAGATCCCGCAGGTCGTCGACGCAGCAGGGCTTGACGAGGATCGAGTAGCCAGCCTCGGTCGTGCGTTGGTACACGCCGAGCACCAGGCCGTGCTGCGGGAGTCCGGCGTACTGCTGGGCCGCTCGGACGATGTACGGGGTTCGATCGTCGGACCGGATCGTGAGACCCCAGCGCTTTGTGTTGCGGGACATGGCAAATCTCCCTTTCTTGAGGGGGATGTTGGCTTGGCGCTGAACGGACCGGCCGGGACGTCCCGGCCGGCCCGTGGGTGGGTCAGCGCTGGAAGGCCGCGGCGTGGCGCATCGCGGGCAGGCCCTGGCGTTCCATCTCGTAGGCCTGGTCGGCGTTGTCGAGGGTCTGCGCGGCGCTGGTCACCGCGTGCAGGACACCGCCGGAGGTGCGGTCGCCACCGTCGAAGAAGTGGTCGAGGATCGTCTTGCGCTCGGTCTCGGTGAACCGCAGCTGCTTGCCGACGTACTCCAGGGTCGCGTCGACGTCGCGCACGCGAATTCCGGCCTCTGCCTCGACCTCGGCGATCTTGGCCTGGACGTAGGCCGGGTTGAGGAACGTGGTGACCGCGTCCCGTGCCTGCTTGATCAGCACGTCCAGCGCGGCGGCCTGGGTGTCGGAGCTCCAGCGGACCACGCCGTCGGCGAGCTTGCCGCCCAGGTGGACCTCTCGCATGGCGTCCTGGGTGAAGGTCATGCCGTTGTCGCAGATCTGAACGACGATCCGCGGGGTGATGGAGAAGCTGCCGTGTCCGATTTCGGAGTTGCTGAAGACGAATCCGGCGAACACCAGCGGGTTGTCGGCGCCGCGCAGGCCGGTGAACGGGCTGGTGTAGTTGCGCAGCAGCGCCGGGGCGTGCGCGGCGACCTCGGGGCAGCTGACCTTGACGTACATCCGGGTCTCGGTCAGGTCGCACTTGTTGACGTCAACGTGGACGCCGGCCAGCCGGATCCCCTCCAGCATCGCCATCAGCACGTCGAGGTTGTCAACGAACCGGTAGTTTTCGGACAACAGCGCGCGGGCGACGCCGGGCAGGTTGCCGCCGCCTTTTAGGGTCCGGGTGAGGAACCGCTTCTCGGGCTCGTCGGACAGCCACTCGTTGACGTTGTGATCGAGCAGCGCCAGCTTCCCGGTCGCGCGCATGTCGCGCAGGTACTTCACCGGGATGCCCAGTTTCTCGGCGAATCCGCGGTCGCAGGTGGCGGTCGGCACGAACAGCGCGCCGCGGGTGACGCCGCTGGCGGTGATCGTCGGCTCGCCGATCCCGTCGATCTCCAGGCGACCATCGACCATCCGCAGGTCCCTGGCGGGGCGGACGATGTCGAGCTTGCGGTCTTCCTGGATTTCCAGGAGGTTCGCCATGTCCCGGAGGTTGGCGTTGCGTGTGGTCAGGACGGACTCCACGGTGGTCATCGCGGTGGTGCTCCTTCGGT
Organism: Amycolatopsis saalfeldensis; assembly: GCF_900110575.1. GTDB lineage: Bacteria > Actinomycetota > Actinomycetes > Mycobacteriales > Pseudonocardiaceae > Amycolatopsis > Amycolatopsis saalfeldensis. The sequence goes on along the minus strand of NZ_FOEF01000029.1, from coordinate 58,195 downwards.
TCTGTGGGGATCCGGCGTTTTGGCGGGCGCCGGGCCAGGACTGCCGCCCCGGACATGGGTGCGGCTGGTCCCCCGCGGGCAGCGGGGCGCGACTCGCCGGGGACCACCGAGGCCGGACCGGCCGGGGCGCCGCGCTCGGCCGACCGGGGCGGGATCGCCGGAGGCGACCGAGCGCAGCGAGGCTGGTCTCCCCCGGTCGGCGCGGGCTGGCGGTGCTTCGGGCGCAGCCGGCACGGTGGTCCAGCGTGCGATCGCCCGCAGCCCGTGGGGACCGGGTCACGACCGGCGCGGGTGAATCCGCGCTCGGGCCTGATGAGCGGGTAGGTCGGACCAGCGTGGACGCGGTCGGGTATACCTTCGGGCTCGGTTGACCAGCAGAACTGTGAGGACCATGAAGATGCGCAGGACCAGCGCGCCGATCTACAGCAAGAGCGGTGACGTCATCGGCCACCTGGACCTGACCGACGCACACTGGCAGGGCGGTGAAGATGTCGAGGACGGCGTTGAGGTCATCGAGGTGGCATTCGTGCCGCACACCGACGGCGTCACCTACACCGCGGTCCGCAAGACGCCCCCTGACGACGCCGACGACCTGGTCATCACCTACACCCCGACCGAGTGGGAGCTGTTCGCGAAGCGAGCCTCCACCGGCTACTTCAACCCCGACGCAGTGCTCGAGCGCCGTAGACAGCGTGCCGAGAACGACGCCGGCCCCACAGGATGACCCGCCAAGACCCGCTAAGCCGCCCCACCAGCGATCCGCAACCGGCTGACGGGCCACGGCCCTGCCAGAGCGCTACGGTGCTGCGATGAGGCCTTTCCAGCGACAACGGGAGCGAACGGACGTCGCCCTCGCCGATGTGCTTCGCCTGCTGGCCGACGCTGCCCGGCCGCTGTCTGGGCCTGCTGCCGTGGCAATCGCGAGGAAGGTGCAGAACGCGCTCGTCGACGTCATCGGATCCGATTCCCCGGCGGACGTGATCGGCCTGGCCATCCGGACGGGTCAGAGCTGCGAAACTCTCATACTCGGCGGCTGGGCCCACGACGACATGGTCCGCCAGCGTCCGCAGGACTGCGCACGCGCCGTTGACCGGTTCATCGCGGAGATCAGCGCTGTTCACGCGCAGCTGCTGGTCTCTGACCCGCGGCTGAACAACGATCCGTACCCTTCCGTCACTGCTCTGCACACCGAGCTGGTGTGTTTCCTGCGCGTCCGCTCGGACGGCCGTGCTGATCTGATCGACGCTGTCCACGATGTGATGACCTGGTGCCGCGCGTGCCCCCGTGGCGGGCCACGGGGGTTCGCGGAACTCGTCACGCGCTTGATCAGCGCCGGTGAGCAGCTGGTGTCGCGATGGCCGGAACCACCTGGTCCGCCGAGCCTGGGTGTGTACGAGCTGTTCGACGACGATGTGCGGGCCTTCGAGAACACGGCCGAGGACGTTCGCCACTCGCTGGTGACGCTCCATCCTCGCCTGCAGGCGTGGCCTGCGCGTCGTCGGCGGTCCGCCGTCGGGCAGCGAGCTCTCTGAGCTCGGCCCGCACATCGCCGATCGGCACTACAGCGGCGCGGTCCAGATGTCGCTGCCGGGGTACTGCTGCTCCAGTTGCGGCAGGAACTGCTCGACGCGACGTTGCGCCGACTGCTCATCGGGGAACACCGCGGCGTTTCCCTCGTCGTCGGTGGTTCGCCCGGACGGCGTCATCCGAAGGACCTCACGTACTCCGGCGAGCCGGATGAACGCCCCGAACCGGGTGCGGGCGGGCTGGCCGTCCGCGGTCTGTCGCTGAGCACCGGTGCACCCGGGCAGCGCCTTCAGGGTGGCTGACTGGCCGGCCGAGACCAGCACTTCGTCGACGAGCACGGCTTTGCCGGTGCGCAGCGACCACGCGAATTGTCGGTCGGGCTTGCGCTCCACCGACATCCCGCAGATTTCGCAGGTACGCGTGTCTTGTCCGAGGCGAACCCAGCCGTGCCGGCTCACCGGGCGCCCCGGTGCTCAGTGGGTCCGCGGAAGCCCGTCGGGGTACCGCTTGCGCAGGACCGGCGCCCGGCCCCGCCCACGCAATGGCAACCGCAGGGCTGCCGCGTTGTCATGACTGTGCTCAATGATCGGATCGACATCATTCCCTCTCGCAAGATTTCGTTGGCATACAAGTGGCGTGTTCTCGCACCGCGCATGTCCACAGTGGTCTCACCGTTCGATAGGGCGCGCTTGCGAGCGAAGGGCTGGCGTGATGCAGGCGGGCGAGCATGAGGTCTGCGGGATCACGGTTTCGCCGAGCGCGCCAAGCCCAGTCGTCGGGCTCGAAACGCGACGTCAGCGTGCCTTGGTAGGTCGAACCGGCAATCTCATCCCGCCGACGTTCTGACAGTGCGGGGCGCCCTGCGTATTTGAATACAGAGGGCGCCCCGAACGGCTAAATTGCAGCCTTTCCTATCGTGGAAGTGGGATCAGTCGTTGCAGCGGGGACACGCGCCGTCCGCCGAGTCGAACTCGCCGTGGTAGAAGCAGTTGCCCGCTACGGACGGCACGCTCGAGTTCAGAATGAAAGAGAAGTCGTGGATGCACTTCTTTTCGGCCAGCTTCTTCAGCTTCATTTCTCTCCTTCAACGTAGAGACTGCCATTGACTGACTGAGTCCCGCCTTGATCGATTAACGAGATCGGGACCCCTTGGCGGCCGTCGTGGTTTTGAGGGCAACGTCAGCAGGGCAGGCCCTGCGGACCGGCCGGGGTGCCGCGCTCGGCCGACCGGGGTGGGATCGCCGGAGGCGACCGAGCGCAGCGAGGCTGGTCTCCCCCGGTCGGCGCGGGCTGGCGGGGCTTCGGGCGCAGCCGGCGGGGCCTGCCAGCGTCGGCGAGCCCTCATGTCGCGACGGGTGTCCAGGTCGCCGAGCGACGGTCGAGCGGTCGTCGAGATCAGTGAACCTGCTCAGAGTGGACAGCAGTCGGGCTGGGGCTGGTCCGACGGGTGCGTGTCCTGAACCCAGCATGTCCAGTCACTTTTGGAGGGCGACGCGCTCCGGCGAGGCGCTGAGCGAGCAGGGACGACTCCGGCTGGCTGCCCGCTCGCGCTGGCGCGCAACCCGATCTTGTCGGTCCCCCCTGCGATACTCCCTCCGACCGGTGACAGGACGTGGTCAGACGACTGCGGGCAGGAGGAGACGAACACCGATGACGGCGAGCACACGCGGCTACCTCGGCCCCCTTGCCCTGGCCGACGAGGTGGGCCTGGCCCGCTGGCAATTTGAACGCGCCCAGGAGGCCGGCATGATCCCGGCCCGGGATCACTCCCGTGGCTGGCTGCCCGAGCAGGTCGAGCAGGTGCGTGGGCTGGTCGCCGGCATCGTGCAGCGGTTCGGCGCCGAACGCCCGGTGGGCCTGCACAAGTGCGCCTCTCGGCTGGCCGCGCGCCTGGACCGGCCGGTCGAGGCCGATGATGTGGCCGCTCTCGTACAGGCCGGGCACCTGACGGCGGTCGAGGTGTTCAAGGGCTACGACCTCTACGCCCCTGCTCAGGTCGACGCCCTCCCGCCCAAGTTGGTCACCGAGGTCGTAGATGCTCGGCTGGGCTGGGAGAACGCCTCGATGCCGGTCCAGGAGTTGGCGCAGGAGTTGGGTTGGAGCCGGGACGAGCTGAACGCGGTCCTGGCGGAGCGCGGTGTGCGGGCCGGCCAGGACTGGCGGATCGCGAACGAGGTGGCCGAACGGCTTCGTGCCGACATCGCGCTGCGCGAGCGCGTTCATGCGGACCGGCCCATGGCCGTGGTCGCGGCCGGACTGCTGCTGGAGCGGGTGCTGAACGTTGAGGACGGGCGCCGGCATGTCGAGGCGGCGGTCACGCTCGGCCTGCTCACGACCGGACCCGCCCCCGCGATGCACGGTCGACGGCGACACTCGTTCACCGGCCCCCACTACCGCACCGGCGATGTCGAAGCCCTGGCCGAACGGCTGCGCACCGACACTGCGCTGCGGGAACGGGTCCGGGCGGAGCAGACGATCACCGCGGACGCGGCTGCGTCGCTGCTGGAGAACCTGCTCGACGTGCAGGGCGCGCGGCGGCACTTCGACCTCGCGGTCAAGGCCAAGCTGATCGGAGCGGTAGACAGCCACGAGAAGCAGGTCGGGCGGGAGAAGTGGATCACCATCCCGCTGTATCGCACCGGCGATGTGGAGTCCCTGGCCGAGAACTCGGTCTGGCACCTGGTCCGTGAAATCGGCCCCGGCCAGCGATCCCCGCTGTGGGACCTGGTCACCGAGCGCCCGCCGGAGCGCGCGACCCTGCTGCGGCGCTGGCTGCGCGACCTCGGCGACGCTCACGGCGTCGAAGTGTGGGGCTGGTACCGGCCCGGGGCGAAAGCGTGGGAGATCGACTGGGAGCGCACCCCGGAGTCCGCCCTGACCCGGGACCAGGTGATGGCCTCGCTCATCTCCCGCCCGGAACTGACGCCGCACCGGAAGTCGATCACGATCGGCTCAGCCGCCGGCGCCGCCGTCAACTTCGCCCGCGCCATGCTGGAGCAGGGCGTCGCCGTGATCCTGGATACCGAGACGGTGTCGCTGGGCGGCGCGGTGTGCGAGATCGCCGTGATTGACGCCTGCACGGGCCGGACATTGTTGGACACCTTGGTCAACCCGGGCGTGCCGATCGAAGCGGGCGCCTACGCGGTGCACGGCATCACCGACAGCGAGGTGACCGCCCCAGGCGTGCCAACCTGGCCCATCGTCTACAAGAGACTACTACGCGCCACGGCCGGCAAGATTGTGCTGGCCTACAACGCAAGTTACGACCGCAACGTGATCACGTTCGACTGCGAACGGCACGGGATGCGCCGCAGCCGCTTGGCCAACACTGAGCACTGGGCCGATGTGATGGTGCCGCGGTCCGAACACGCCTATTCCAGACGGTTGCTGCGCAACGGCGGCGGCCACCGCGCCCTGGGCGACGTCCAGCAGACCCGCCAACACTTGCTGCGGATGACCGCACCGTGACCAAGTAACCACGTCCCATCACAGGAGGAACCAGCGTGAGCAAGACCGTGTCCACGGTGTGGCTGGAGCACGCCGCCTTGATTGTGCGGCAACACATTCTGGACGCCGGGTATCAGGTGCAAACATGCCTGGAGACGACCCGCGCGATGGAGTACGTACTCCGCGCGCACGGGCTACGGTTCGAGCCGCAGCCCGTCGGAGCCTGGGCGTGTTGCCCGCAGTGGTGGGCCGACATGTCATCCGGCGTCCCTCAGGACCAGTGCAGGGGGTTCTCGTTCGGAGTCGGCGACCCGATGCCCGGAGAGGAACCCCTGCCGCTCGTCGCCGCCGGCAGGGCGTGGGACGGGCACCTCATCTTGAGGTCGCCGAACGCCGACGTACTGATCGATCCGTCCGCCGATCAGCTCGGAAGCCCAGAACGGAACATGCCGGTGATGGGGCCGTTCGTCGCCCGCCCACAGAACCCAATAGCCTGGATGACTGGGCAACGAGCGTTTTTCCCCAACAGCACGACCGGTGTCGTGCTGGCCTATCGTGCAACATCGGATCAAACCTGGCGCGGCACTCCGGCATGGACGGGGATGCCGAAACGGCTGCGCGCGGTGGCGGACGAGGCGCTGCGTCGGACCTGGGCCATCGAGGCTCCCAAGTAGACGCGTCGACCAGCGGCAAACCCCTCCGGCCAGGCAAGGCGCCAGCGATCACTTCGTTGTCTACGCGGTCCATCGCCGTCCCCTGCCCGCAAACAACGGCCGGTGACCCGCTACCTCTGGTGCGGGTTCAGCTCACTCAGACGCGTCAGGAACCCTTTGGGCGGTACAGCTTTGGTGTAGTTGCCATCGGCATCAAGGTAGCCCCAGTGGTTCATTCCGGGCCCGTACATCATGTACTTCATCGACCCGGGCTCGATATCGATGACTTCGTGGAAGACCTCGCGGCCAACGTGGTTGATGTCCCCGGTGCGATGCTCCACACCGGGGGTGTAGACGAACTCGCCGTTGGCAACTGGGGAAGAGCAGTTATTCCGACCGTGCGCTATTCCCTGACGTCAGGGCGTCACCTGCGGCGGACAGATCACCGCTCGATTCGGAGCTCGTCGTCTGTCTTCGCTGCGGCCAACGACGTGCTCCAGCGTCGTTTCCAGATTTCGAGTCCAGGTGCAGGCACGCCTTTCTGAGCTTCGAGGACATCGATGATCCGGGCGATCGCGAACCACGTTGGCTTCTTCTGCACGCGCTGGACGTAGTCGGCCAGCGTTTCTCCGCGCAGTTTGGCTAGCCAAATCGTCCCGCCGGGAACGCCGCCAAGGGCTTCAACGAGGTCTCGCATCGCCGGGCCCGTTTCCTGTCGCAGTTCGTCCCGCCGGCCTTCGATTGAGCGTTCAGCTCCGGTCGGCGGTGGGAACCACCGGCCGACAACCACGTCGCCGGTGCTGAGCTTGACGCGCAGGCGTAGCTGGCACAGCCATGCGTCTCCAGCTGCGCGAGTGACGAATTCGTCCGGCAGGGCGCCCGAGATTTCGAGACCCTCGAACCCGCCGATGTCCGCGCGTGGCAGCTGGGTGGTGATCGAGATGAACACGGGCGGGCCGTCCGGTCGGCCACGCCGAAATGCTCGACGGCGGCTACGGGCTCGTTGGAACTCGAGAACCACAGGCTGATCAGCCAGCTGCACGCGGGACTGTCCGCGATTGACCAGCAGGGCGTGGACCTGCAACTCCTCGCGCTGAGTTGCGCAGTCACCGGAGACTGCGGTGACGACGCCGGAGCTGCGAATAACGGCGCGAGGTCGGCCGCGGCGGTAGGACAGCGCTGAGATCCACAAGCTCGCGAACGCGAAGGCCGCGCTGAGGGCTGAAATTCCAACGGCGATGTTGTTCGAGCCCATCGATCCCCCTCATGATTCCCTACCACCCTGCCGTTGCCGTGAGGCAAGTCAACCCCGCGCCGGGCGGGCTTGGCGCCGACCGACGCCTTAGTGCGAGACGGGGCCAGCCAGCTGAGAGCACGGCGCACTCCGCCGCAAACACTTGGTTCAGGATTCGGGGAATGCGTACGACCTCGGTACGCCGAGCAGGCGCGCGGCAGACCGGTTCTTCTCGTTGAGGTGCTGCTCGAATCGCGCGATCCCCATGTAGGCGATCCCGGCCGCGGCCATGGTCGACGCGTCGAAGTGCACCTGGACAACGGTCGGCAGCCTGACGTCGGCGAGATCGGTCCCGGTGGCTTCGGCCTCCGCGAAGGCCACGGTCCACGCCTTCCGATGCTCGGGTGGCGTGAGGTTCGAGCGCCGCTGGGTCTCCACGATCAAGGCAGGCTCGCGCTCGGGGTCGTGGAGGAGTTCGTGGTGCCACTGGCCGACCTCGTCGAAGAACCTCGGCAAGATGATCTTCATGTCGATGAGCTCCACGTCGCTCGACTCGGCCGTCAGCCTCACGATCTCCTCGCGCCAGCCCCGCGCGTAGGCGCGCACCAGGTCGACACACAAGTACATCGGCCGGTACTCCGAAGGATCACCCGGGTTCTTCCGGGGCACGATCCGCCTGTCCATGAACCCGCTCGGGCGATCCTGATCAGTCATCCGCTCCAGGATGCCAGGCAGCTGTGGCCTGGGAGAAACGAAGCAGGGGCCGCAGCGGGTGGGTGTCAGGGCCGTCGCCGTCGGGTGTCGGGGGTCAGGACAGCAGCAGCACGAGCAGGCCCAGGACCATCTTGGCGCCGTGCCACACCTGGTTGAGCGTCCGGCGCTGCCGTAGCGAGATCAGCATCCCCGCAGTGTTCCAGACCTCGACTCCGGCTGGCGTCCGTCGGAGCGGCGCCGTCGGCGGCCCGAAGCACGGAATGACCTGCTCGCAGGACTGGGCTTTTTGTGGGCATCGTGCTTGACTCAGTCCATGCCCACAAAAAGCCCAGTAGAGGATGAGGTGGTCGCCGCGGTCGGGAGGCTGCTGCGGCGCGGACTGCCGGTGACCCCGGCGGCCGCGGATCCGGTGCTGCTCGATCTGCGAGGCATCATCGCGCGGGCGGTCGATCCCGCCGACGAGACCAGCCGCACCGCCGCACTGGACGGCACCCTGCGCGGACTGCTCGCGCGATTCCCGGACACCCGCTACGCACCAGCGGCGCGAGCGCTGTTCGGGCTGCCACCAGCTACACCCGGCCAAACCCTCACCGTGCGCCGCGACCTGGCCGCCGAACAGGCCGGGCACGAAGTGCACCACTTCCGCAAACGGGTCGAGCCCCGGCTGATCGAGAAGATCGCCTGGGAACTGCTCGCCGACGCCGACCGGTTCACCCGGTCCCGGATGATCGCCCCCCGGCTGGCTCCGGCCGCCGAGCGGCAGCCGGTGCAGGCGGACCCGTTCGCGTGGGAGGTCGCCGAGCACGAGGAACACCTCTGCCGACTGTGGTCGGCAATCTACGCCGCCCGCGCCGAACTACTGGCCGTAGAACGGCTCATCAGCCTGGACGCCGACCAGATCGACATCCTGCACACCGCGGTGACCGCGGCCTGGCGCTGGGCAGTGGCCCGCGCCGAGGCGATCGGCTACACCACCGCCTTCGCCCCCGATCTGGAACCGGACGGGCTGATCGCTCTGCCCGGCTGGATCCCGACGCTCACCGAAGCGCAGGCATCCCGGCTGACCGAGGCCGCCAGCGGCGGCGCCAGCCGCGAGCAGTTCGTGCACTCCCTGCACGGCGAAACCGGCCTGGGCAACACCTGGGCTGAGGGCTTCCTGGCCCGCGCCGCGCCCTCCGAAGGACCCGAGAAGAACGGATCATTGTCGTGACCAGCACCAACACCGCCCTGACCTCCGCACTGGAGGCGGCGGCGACCGGCGATCCGCGCCGCTACGTCATCACCGGCGGCCCGAGCTCCGGCAAGGACGACCTGATCGAGGCGGTCCACGCCGCCGGGATCCCCTGCATGGCCGAAGAGCCCGGCCGGGAGATCTACCGCAAGCACCGAGAGCGCCTGGGCCGCCACCTGCTGCGCGAGGACCGGCGCGAGTACTCCCTGGAGGTGCTGGACGCCTTCGTCGCCGAGTACACCGCCCACCAGCACGGGATTCGCTTCTACAACCGCGGCATCCCCGACGGCTACGGCTGGGAAGGCTTCTTCGGCCTCAAGCCGACCACCGAACTGGAGGAGGCCACCGCACGCTACCGCTACGACGCGATCTTCGTGCTGGACCCGCTGGACACCTTCGAGGACCCCGACGACATCGTCTGGGCCAAAGAGCGGGAGATCCGCCGGGTGCACGAGCTGATCGTGCAGGGCTACTACGACGCCGGCTACGAGCCGGTGTTCGTCGCCCCCGACTCGCCGCCGGCCCGCTTGGACTTCATCTGCGCCAACCTCCGCTTGCCCAAACCCAGCCGAGGAGCGTGATGATGTTGTCCCGCAACGGAAAACCGGCATTGCTGATCTCGCCGAACAGCGTGCTGGCCAACGCGCTGCTGCGCTCGATCGACATCCTGCGCCCCCGCGTCCTCGCCGCCCGACCCGCGCGGATCGAGTTCGTGGTGGGCACCCAGATCAACGGTGCCCCGCACCTCGGGACGAATCTCGTGCAGACTGCGGCGTTCCTGCTGGCCAAAATCGCCCGCCGGGAGTTCTCCATCGACACCGTCGTGCGGTTCAGCGCGCTGGACAACGCCCCTCACGACGTCGTGCTCGACCCCGAAACCCACCACGCCTACCAGCAGACCTACTACCACGCCCTGGGAAAAGACAAGATCAGCGAGTTGATCGAGGGCTACTACCAGGAGTTCTTCCGGTCGTTGTCGGAAGCGACCGACACCGACTACGTGGTGGAGACCTACACCGACCAGCAGGCCACCCCCGGCTTCCGGGCGGAGTTCCTGCGCACCCTGGAGCACCTGGACGACATCCGCTGGTGGATGGCACCCTCCCACGGCCAGGTCCACGTCCGGGTGCCGTGCCCGGAATGCGGGTGGGCGGAGAAACGCGGCGACCGCACCAAGCTCGCGCACCTGGACGAGGACGGCGCCACCTTCACCGCGGTCTGCTTCGACCACGGCCCGTACGAGGCGCACATCGACCCCGAGGACGACACGCCCTACCTCGACCTGGCCACCCTCTACCGGAACCTGGTAAAGGAACGCGCTTTCGGCCGCGACGACGGCACCCTGCACGTGATGATGAAGGGCGGCGACTGGACTTTCGGCTGCCAGCTCGTCGACGGCGCGCTCGGTGCGCTGGACACCCCACCGGCGCACATGCCGAGCCGGATCTTCACCCCGCAGGTGCTCGCCCCGACCGGCGCGAAGCTGTCCAAGTCGCTGCTGCGCGAGCAGGGCAAGGGGGCGCTCCCAGCCGACGTCGAGCCCTGGATGCTCGACACCACCGCCTGGCCCGGTTCGATCGACGACTACGTCGACGCGCTGGTCTGGCTGGTCGGTGAGCTGCTGACCGACCCGAAACACTTCTTCCGCTCGTTCACCGTCAAGGAACTCGGACGTCTGATGACCGCACGCCCCACCGAAACCGTTGTCCGTGCCCACGAGATGGGCATCTACAAGCGCTACTTCGACCTGATTGCCACCGGTCGTAAGACCACGGAGATCCGCGTCAACGACTCCAGCCGCCGCAAGATCAAGGAGGGGTCGCTCATTCGGTTCCGTTGCCAGGGCGACCAGGTCCTCACCCGCGTGACCGCGGTCAACCGGTACGCCACTTTCGAGGAGATGTTCAACCACCAGGACGTCGCCTCGGTCAACCCGCTCGCGACCCGCGACGAGCAGCTGGCCAACATCCGCCAGATCTACCCACCCGAACGCGAAGCCCTCGGCGTCGTCGCGATCGGCATCGAGCTGGTCGACCCGCCCCGGCCTGCCTGACCTGCCGGTTCCCGGTGTCGCGCCTATCGGCGCGACACCGGGAATACCACCCACCGCCCCGGGCCTTGGTGTCCGGGGCGAGCCCCATCCTGCTTGACCGGTGGTCTACCGCCGGAAACCGGCCCGTGTCCCGGCGACAACGCTCGGGTACGGGCCGACGTGGTTGAGCGTGTGCCAGCTCGCGACCCAGCGAAAGCTGCTGGTCATCGCTCCGAGCCGCGGGTCGGCAGGGTCGGCAGGGTCGCTGCGGTGTTCACCTTTTCGCGCAGGTCATGGGTGGTCAGGGTGAGTTGCCGGATGGACTCTTCGTAGATCTGCACGAGCTTGCGCAGGTCCGCGTTCTCCGCACGGCGCCAGGGGACCGCCACAGTGGCGCTGGTGGCCTGGGTGAATCGCACCGTCAGGCCGGTGCCCGAGGTGGGCACCGGCCTGTAGCCGGCGAGGTCGGCAGGATCAGAACGGAGGCTCGTCCGGGATCTCGCCCCCAGCGGCGGGCGGAGCGCTGGTCCAGGCGTCATCGCCACCTCCGCCGCTGCCACGGCTGACCTTGTTCACCTTCGCCGTGGCGTAGCGCAGCGAGGGCCCGATCTCGTCGACCTCAAGCTCGACGACGGTCCGCTTCTCGCCTTCCTTCGTCTCGAACGACCGCTGCTTCAGGCGGCCCTGCACGACGACGCGGGCGCCGCGGGTCAGGGACTCGGCGACGTTCTCCGCCGCCTGGCGCCAGATGCTGCAGCGCAGGAACAGCGCCTCGCCGTCCTTCCACTCGCCCGACTGCTTGTCCAGCGTGCGTGGCGTGGACGCGACCGTGAAGTTCGCGACCGCCGCACCGGACGGAGTGAAGCGCAGCTCCGGGTCGGAGGTGAGGTTGCCGATCACCGTGATGACGGTGTCTCCAGCCATGGGTTTCTCCTTGTTCTGCAGGGACTCTGTGTCCCTTGGGGTAGGTGGTGGTGCGTGAACACGCGCCGAACAGCGGGCCAGGGCTGGCGGAGTACAAGGTTCGGCGCTTGCGCCGACCGCGAAGCGGTCTACCTTGACCCGCCAGTCTCGGTCTGCTGGCGTGCAGCGAGTTCCCGAATCGCCACAGGCCCTCTGGGGCACCAGGCACCGCGGGCACTAGGTGGATCTGTTGGCGGGCAACACAACTTGCGTCGGGTATGGGAAACCGACGCACCTAGACGATGCGTATTTGCCACGACCGTCCCCGTTCGCGTCGTGGGCATGCCATCCATCTGCGCCTACCTGGCCAACCGGGTTTGCAAACACGCGCATGCGCGTCATGGCAAGCGGCATTGCCTGGCCGGCACCCGGAAGAGGTGCCGGCCAGACCGCTGCCGGGTTGGCTACTTGCCGAGGAGTTCGGTGTGCAAGGCCGCGAATTCTGTGGCAGGCATCGTGGCGATGCCGAGCTGACCGGCTTTCGCTTCCTTACCCGCCGAGGCTCCGGGTCCGAGGATGAGCAGATCGGTGCGGGCGCTGACCGAACTCGAGACTGTCGCTCCCAGCCGCTCGGCGGCCTCTTGCGCCTGAGTCCGGTTCATTCCGTCCACCGATCCGGAGATCACGACTCGTTTGCCCGTGAGCGGCGAACTCAGCGCGACCGGTGCGGTCTCGATCTGACCGGTGATGCTGGCCGCGACCAGCTTGTCGATGACATCACTCAGCTCGCGCAGTCCTGCGTGGATAGACCGTGCCTTCTCCGGCCCGACCCCGTCGACGTCCGCCAGTTCCTCTGCTGTCGCTGCGCGCAGCGCGTCGAAGGACTGGAAGTGAGCTGCCAGAGCGCGGCCCATCCGGCGGCCGGTCATGCGGATCCCCAGTGCGGTGATGTGCCGTGCCAGCGGTTGGCTTTTCGCTGCGGCGATCCCGGCAAGGAGTTTCTCCGCGGTGGCGGTGCCGATGTGGCGAGCACCGGTTGTACGCACGTAGGAAACGGCCGAAATCTGCGCGGCAGTCAGGAAGAACAGATCGGCAATCCCCGTGACCAGGCCCGACTCGACCAAGGCGGCGGCGATCTCCTCGCCCAGGCCGTCGATGTCCCAGACGTCGCGCGATGCGGCGTAGGTCAGCAGGGACACGAGTGAGCAGGCCGGCGTGGTGCACCGCCACAGCTGGCTGGACTGATCCCAGGGCTCGTCGCACTGCGGGCAGTTCGGCGGCGGTTCCCAGGGCGCGATGCCTTCCGGTCGCTCGCCCACCACCGCCGTGATTTTCGGGATCACATCGCCTGCCCGCATCACCGCCAGGCGCGACCCGAGCCCCAGCCCCTGTTGCCGAATCCACGCGACGTTGTGGAGCGTGGCCGCGCTGATCGTGGTGCCGCCGACGGTCACCGGGTCGATGATGGCGCGGAACCCGGCGCGTCCTGTCCTTCCGACGGAGACTTCGATGTCGCGCAGGACGGAGAACGCCGTGTCCGGTGGGTACTTGAACGCGGTCGCCCAGCGCGGCGCGCTGGATCCACTACCCATTTTGCTGCGCACGGCTCGGGACTGGGCCTTCACCACGGCGCCGTCGATCGGGAAGGACAGGCTCGGCCGCCGGTCACCGATGGTGTCGATGACCGCTTGGACGTCGCGGGCCGTCCGGCACGAGATGGAGACATCGGCGGGCAGCGCACCGATTGTGAGCATGGCCGCGGTGCTGAACCCGAGTGCCTTGGCCAACGCCATGCGCTCGAGGTGGTTGTCGAAATGGTCGAGTTCATCACCGCTGATGGCGTAGGCTGCGAAGCTCATCGGCGCGATGTAGAGACGGTCCACCTTGCGAATGGAACCTGCGGTGGCGTTACGCGGGTTGACGAACGGCGTCTTGCCGGCGCTGACGCGCGCTTCGTTGGCCGCCTCGAAGTCCTTTGTGGACATGAACAGTTCCCCGCGGACGGCCCCTGTCCACGAGCGGGGCAACGTCACGGGAAGTCCCGCGATGCCGGGATCGCGAGTCACCTGCGAGGTGATGTCGTCGCCCGCGAGTCCGTTGCCGCGGGTCGCAGCACGGACCAGCCGACCATCGCGGTAGTCGGCGTGGACGGCCATCCCGTCAATCTTGACTTCGACGATGGTCTCGCAGGCAGGGAGAGCGCGGACGAACTCCGCCATTTCAACATTGGTGGTGACCTTATCCAGGCTGAGCATCGGCGGGCTGTGCTTGACCGGACCGGCGGAGGCGCCGGGGGCGACGCCCATGGCGGCGCCCGGCTCCTGCCAGTCCGGGTGCAGCGCCACAGTCGCCGCGATCCTTGCCACGAGGTTGTCGTAGTCGGAGTCGCCGAGCATGGGGGCGACGTCGCTGTCGTAGTAGGTCACGCCGGCCACGTGAACGTCGTGGACGGCCTCATCAAATTCGGCTCGGTCAGCGAATGGCTGCGTCGGTGTCGCGGGCATGGGTACGTGCTCCTCGCGCGTGCGGGTACGGGGTACCACGCGCGGGAAGCACGCCCGGGGGGCCGGGCGGGCAAGGTGGTCTTCATCGCGCCGGAGCAGCGGGCTTGCCCACCCGCCCGGCCCCCCGGGTGTGCTCCGCTGCCGGGTGCCCACGGTGCCCGCGCCGAGGAGGCGCTGTCGTCCTGTCCGGCCGAGGCTGACGGAACGGCTGACCGCGGACCTGCGTGTTCCGTCCGCTCGAACCTTGCGGGGATCCGGGCCTACTTTGCGGGTCGCCCAGCCCTGGCATACTCGACGCTCACCCAGCGGCAGTCGACGAGGCCGTGTTGAACGAGGGATGCTCACCAGTGCCGGACAACGATCTGCGGTTCACGGGACACGAGGTGTCGATCCTGATCGCCGCCGACTGCCCCGTCGACACGAACGCCTCCGCGATAGGCCAACTCATCGCCGATGCGGTCACCGCGGCCACACTGTCGATGGTCGCCACCGTCGCCCTCGTCCTGGACATCGTCGACCCTCCACAGGATCCGGAACTCTTAGCGGACCTGGACGTCATCGACCCCGGCGGTCGACACACCCAGCCGGCACGTCGGCAGCTGTCCTACACAGTCACCCTGTATGCAGACCCAATCACGGTCGCCGACGACAGCACCGACCTGATCACAGCGGCTTACCAGGCGATCGCCGTTCAGATCGACGCCGCGCACACCGGGACCATCACCAGCTCGGTCATGCCCCTCGAACGTGGTCGCCACCAGCACCTCACCAACCAAGCCCTCAAGCACTTCCGCACCTGCGCACCACGGGACTGACCTCGTCTGGGCACCGAATCCGCAAGGTTCCCGGAGAAAATGCGTCGCCGCTGCCCGGATCTACTTTTCGTGCAGCAGGTCAACGACGCGCGCATTCGCAAAGTCCGGTCGGACAGGAAACTGTGGTCCGTCATGTCGGTCCGAACGACCACTGGCTTGAATGTCCAGACCTGATTGGCGGAATCGGTGATCTCATGTTGTGGACCGTTGCATGCACGCTCGTCGGAGTTGGGGCGTCTTCTCGGGCCGGCGTTCGTCTTTGCCAGCCCACGGTTTGGTTTCGTTTTGTGTGGTGCCGCGCCCAGCGTTCCGCGCGGCACCACCATGATCAACGGGTGATCCGCTCGAATAGTCGATCCGCTGTGGCGGTCACTTCCCTCGCCGCGGGGTGATCGGGGTGGGTCAGGGTGAGCGGCATGCCGTGGTCCCACATCATGCCCATCACCTGGCTCCATGAAAGACCCGTGTCCAGAACCGGGTAGACGAAGGAACTGGCCAGGCGCGCGCAGTGCTCCAGGGCCTCAGGGGGCAGTTCTTGGTCGAAGATGGGGACGGCCGCGATGACTCTCCCTGCGGCGGATGAGGGATCGAGTCCATCGCGGACAAGGCTGGTGTTGACGTTCGCGATCGCCGTTTCGTCCTCATAGGACCGGTATACGTGAGTGATGTCGCCGGGCCGTGGGGCCTCTGGATCGTCTGCGGCTTCGATCCCTGGCTGTTCGGGCCCCTCAAGCGGGGCGCGCTGGTGCTCGATCCATCCGGCCGGATCCCACTCCATGCCGAACAGCTCCCGGCCCAGGGTGCCGACCGCGGTCAGAAACGGTTCGCGCTGCGCCTCGATCCATGGGCCCACCCGCGTGAGACCGTCGTCCGCATCCTCGACGCCCGACCAATTGGCACCGTCATCGCCCGGCCGCGCCAGCACCTCGACGTCGGTGTCCCTGTGCGGATGCAGGTCCCACAGCGTGTCGGCCAGGGGCGTGCCGGTCGTGCGCGCCTGCACGACGGCGTCATCCAGCAGGGCAGTCGGTGCGACAGGTTCGGGGCCAGCATCCATGCCGATCTCCACGTACACGTCGTAGGCGTCGTCCAGCCAGTTCATCATCGCCGTGCGACGTTGCCGACGTTGGTGGATGGGCCAGTAACGATCGGAGTACACGGTCTCGGTCCATCCGAACAGATCACCATAGATGCGGACACAGGTGATCGCGACGTCGGCGAACCCAGCCGCGAACCGGACCTCTGGGCCTGCGCCGATGGGAGCGGTGTCGAGCAGAATCAAGTCAGCGTGGGCCTGCGCCGCCTCCAACGCTCGGCGCTGATACTCGACGCTGGTGCCTACCAGCCCGGTGAGCAGCCGCAGTTCACCATCGTTGTCGCCACGGTGGAGTATCCGTTCCCCACCGCCGGCCGCCCACGGCGTCGTTCCGCCGTCCAATGCCTGGCCTTTCACCGCGTTCTCAAGCGAGCGCTGAGGGTCCAGGTCAGCCAGCAACACCCGCTTGCCCTGCCTTGCCCACGCCGCGGCCACCTCCAGCAGCATCGTCGAGCGTCCGAGTCCTCCTCGGCGGGCCAGGCACGCCACGGTGATTCCGCGCCGCGCTCCCAGCCCAGCGGAGGCCATCAGCTCGGCATAGGGACCTGCCAGGAACTCCGGCTCGGGCAGCTGGGCGGCGAAGTCGACGGTGTCCGCGTCCCGCCACAGCGCGATGCGGCGCAGCATGCTGCTCCACCTGGCGATCAGCCACGGTGTCAGCGCGTCCTGGTACTCCGCGTCGGCGCGTTCGGTGGCCAACCAGCACGCCGACGCTCCCGCAGGCTGTTGCGCAGCAAGGTCCATGCAGGCTCGACGCCACCTCTGCCCCGCCCGGGTGAGGACAATCTCGCCACCGCCGTCGAGCCGGTACAGCCGGACTCGACCCCGCGACAGCGCGGTAAAGCGCAGCCCCGGCACGCCGATCAGCCGGTCCTCCCCGCTTGTCTCGCCGCCGCCGGGGATCGTGCGGGGCAGGATCGCCTCGGCCAGCAGGGAAATCCCGTCCTCGGTCAGGTCGAGGTCGATACTGGTGATGGTCGGCGAGACACTGCGGATGGCGTAGACGCCGCCGAGCTGCGCGGGTCGGTGCCTGCCAATGTGGAGGGCCAGACCGGCAAGCACAACGGCCTCGATCGTCGCTTGTCCCGTGGTCGCCGCGGCCGGAACAAGCGGACCGCCGCCGTGCTGGTGCTGCTCCACTACGCGTTGACGCGCGAGCTGGTGTGCTTCCCCTGTGTAAACCCTGCGCTTGGCAGGAAGATCAAACAAACGCCGCTGAACGGCCATGGCCGACGCCTTTCCTCGACACACCCCGCCCGGCTCGGTCGTGTCGAAGTCACGCACCGACAAATAGAAAACCCACACGTGCACGGCGAGCTTCAGCTAGTTCTGCCAGCCCGAATGCAGCATCCAATGCCGGGGATACCGCGCCAGCAGGGCCGCCGTCCGGCCTGCGACGACAGCATACCCACGGCCGCGAGACATCACCGGCAAGGCGATAGGCCATGTACCTCCGAACCCCCGCTGCTGCCTCCGCCTCTAGGGTCCGAGCACCGTCACCTTCGTCCGGGACAAGGGCAGCTGCGGCGCAAAGCGCTTCAGGCTCTTCCTGTGGCGCTTGAGCAGGTAGAACGGGATTATTTAATCGATATCGACTAAATAAGTGTTCGATGGCCGAGGTTCGCCAGGTTCGTGCAGGTTAGGTGTCCGACAAACCGGTGGCGGCGAGGAGGGCGACTGCGTCGGCAAGGACGTCGGCCGGTGTCACCGTGTGCCCTGCTTTCGTGCTTTCCCAGTAGCAGGCTCGCTCAAGGTGGATACCGAACGGTCCTGCCAGGCGCAGACGGACTTGGTGATCGCGAGCTTCGTTTTGGTCCGCGTCGGGCGGCCGAGGCGCATTCTGCCCTGCCGTGCGCGCAGCCTCGGGTGGCAGTGGCTTGTACTTCTCGGTCCAGCCACGGCTCTCAAGCTCGGCATGAACCGCAGCTGTGAGCAGGCCGTCCATGGTGACGATGAGTTCGCCGGCGTTCACGGCCGCGGTGAACGCGGCCTCGTGTCCATCGCGAGCCCGCTTGCGTTCCTGTGGGTCCGTCATGCGTTTCATCGTCTTGTTTCGCGGGCGCCACCAGCGGCGTGCGCGTTCTTTTTCCGCGAAGAGGACCACGTGCAGAGCGACGTACTGGTCCTGCGTGACGTTGACGACGGCCGGGATGACGCCGATGACTCGGTCGATCGCGGCGCGCATAATGTCACCGGTGGTGATGATCTCGGAGCGCAACTGGTCCCGGTAGCGGGCGGCGAGTGCCGTGGGCTCCTCACCGGGCCGGGCGTCAGGCAGGTGGGACGAATCGCCGAAGTTGCCGTAGAAGGCCTCGAGCTGGTTGACCAGGTCTGCCGTTTCATGAAAGCAGGCTGCTTCGAGACGCTCGTGCAGGTCGTCGTCGAGCCGAACGCTGATCTGGTGCCGCTTGTCGCCGTGGATGTTGGTCGAGCCCCAGCGTCGACCGCCGCCGCGGCCGAGTGGCGGCACTGGATCATAGGGTCCGGTCCAGCCGCGGGCGTCGAGTTCGGCTTTGACGGCGGGTCCGATCAGTGTGTCGCGCGTGGTGATCAGCCTGCCGGCCTTGACCTCCTCCTCGAAATCCTTCTTCTGCTGGGCCCGCAGCATCGCGCGCTCGGTCGGGTTCTCGATCTTGCTGGCTTCTCGCTTGCGTGGCGCCTTCCACTGGCTCACCCGGATCTGCTCGGCGCGCATGAGCTCGCGCAGGGCTTCGCCTTGGTCGACGAACGGCACGAAGGTCTTGGATGTCACATTTAAACGATATCGACTAAATTTGTCCGTCGCATCGCCAAGCCTGGCTGGACGGAGCCTGAGCAACAGGGCTTCAGCTCAGCGAGCCGGACCGGCCGCGCATCCTGCTCGGCGGCGCTCCGCATTCATCGCCACCACGGTCCAGTCGCCCACAGCGCCCACGAGGCCGGTCGACGCCGGCCGCGGTCGCGGTCGCGAAGCGATAGCCGGACGCCGTGAGCCGGAACCGAGTCGGCGCCGTCCTGGTGCCGGACGTCGGGCTGCTTATCCAGCTGGCTGCGATGACGCTTTGTGCAGCGCTTCGGCCTGCGTAATCAAGGTAGCGGTGAGGGCGAGCTGGTCATGGCTCGACGGAGTACGCAGCGCAAGGGTGTCACTCTCCCAGGCGAGGCGGCCGTCGTCAGCGATCCTGATGGTGACGCGGTGGCGGGTCTCAGCGTCGTCGTCATCGAACTGCGACACGATCAGATCGGCCTGGTTGATCAGCAGCTCGCCCAACTCAAGGGCGCCCATCCGGCGTTCCTCTTCCTGGGCGGCGATGTCCGCCGGGGTCTGCAGCTCGGCCAGACGCCGGTGTGCCGCGGTGATGACGTACCCGCAGCGGACCGCGGCTTCGGTCAGGTTGTCGGCGCGCTGTTTCGGAGTCGCGGCGGGATCGAGCGCGTCGAGCGTCCACCTGGCGGCGGTCAGGGCTTGGCTGATCGCGTCCGCTTCAGGCGCCCGCTCCCCCAGCTCACCGACTTCGGCCGTGGTGCGTGCGCTGTCCAGCGTCGCCAGCAGCTGCGTGAGCTGCTGGCGCAGCTGCGGCAGCAGGGCGACCAACTCGGAGCGGTGGGCGCTAGATCCGGTTGTCACGTCTCTACTTCCTCGTGTTGCTGGGCCGGGTGGCCGGGTCGCTCCGGATCGAGGTCCTGGCGGGGCAGCTGGTTGGAGATCGCACCGTCGGTGCGCTGCATCAGCCCAGCGATGACGGCAATGACCTTCGCGGGCTCCCGGGTTGCCTCGGGCGTTCCGAACTTGTCCTTGACCGTATCCGGCGTCGTGCCGAGGGCCTCGGCGATACCGTCGACGATCTTCTGGGGCGGGGCCGCAGGGTCGGCGACCATCCACGCAGCGTGCAGTGTCGCCTTGAGCTCATCGGTCCAGGGCTGGTAGGACCTGGTGGGTTTGCCGTAGCCGCGCCGGCGCGGCTTGCGCACCTTCGCCGGCTGGTCAACTGGGAAAACCTCGCTAAACATGGGCCCGAGGTGCTCCAGCGCGCTGGAGCGCACGGTGAGCCGGCCTTCGATGCTGACCTCGGCGTCCGGTCCGGCACCGAGCACCTCGATGATGAGGGTGTCGGCCGCGGTCGTGTCAGTGCTTGCGGTCAGGACGTAGCGGCTGTCGTCGAGATCGACGGTGCGGGTGAACTCGAGCTGGGTGCCGTCGTCGTCGGGCTGTGGGCTGGACATCGGCTTTCCCTCCATGGTGCGTGCCGGTGCTGGATGAAGTGTGGCTGGGCGGGTGCGCCCGGGGACCTGAGCAGCGGGCGCTGGTGGCCGGCGGCCAGGCTTGGCGCGTGCGCCGCCCGCGGCAGCGGGCGCCTTGCCGCCGGCCACCGGGTCTGCTGCGCTCGGCTCCGGTCGCCGCGCCCACCACCAAATCCCAGGTCGGCATGGGTGGCAATCTGATTGCCACCTTGTGGCAGCAGCGATGGGGGTCTCGGCAGCCACCGTGTCGGGTGCCCACCGAAGATTTCAGTCCGGCACCCAAGATTTCAGTGGGGCCTGGCGCTGAGTCGATCAGGCTGCGTCGTTGAAAAGCTTCCGCTGGACCTCAAGGTAGCGACGCAGGTCCACGACGGGAGCGTCCGTCGAAGTCGGGGTCGACTCCGGAAACTCATCCAGATCGATCGAGTCGGACTGCTCCACAGAGAAGTCGACCGTGATGTTGCCGTTCTCGGAGTACGCCTTAACAGCACCAAGATCGGCGATGAGGCGGTCGATGATCTCGGCATCGAGGCTCTGGTTGCGGACAGCCTCGATGTAGGTGCGAAGTGAGTCGTTGTAGTTCTTGACGCACTCCGGTTGCGCCCGCTTCCGCTTGCGGACGATCGCGACGGCTGCAGTGGCCGTCCCGACGACAGTCAGCGTGGCGAGCCCCGCGATGACGACTGGCTTCTTGAGCATCCAGGCTGCCGCTTCAACCACATCCTCGTTCGGCTTGGAAGCCGAGATCTCCTTGAGGTGGGCCACGAGGCGTCCTGCGGGGTTACGCACCACGCCGCCCCAGCGGATCAGTTCGCCGGCGGCTAGACGCTCCGCGATCTCTAGCGGAATGTCGAAGTCGACCTCAGTGATCATTCGTGGTCCTCGGCTGTGCTCGTGTGGGCTACTGAGCCAGATGCTAGCGCTGACCTCCGACAGGCTCGGGTCTCTGACTGCTGCCGTACTGAAGTCTTCGCCAGCACCCACGGCGGGACGGAGAGTGCCCGGATGATTTCAGTGCCCAGGTCACGGGGCCCCGGCTACTGAAATCCTCGGTGGCGCGCAGCACATCGTCAGGAGTGTTCCGTCTCGTCCTCGAGTTCGGGGAGGTCGCGGAGCCTAATGCCGTCGGTGGGAAGCGTGCTGAGGTCGACGCCTTCGCGGATGAGCCGGGAGACCACCACGGAGGTGGATTTGCGCAGGTTGGTGCTGTTGTCGAGGTAGAGCTGTGTTGTGGCCAGCGAGGCGTGTCCAAGCTGCAGGCGGATCTGGTTGAGCGAGGCGCCGGCGTCGTCGGCCTCCTGGGCGTGGGCGTGCCGGAGCTGGTGCGGGTGCAGCCGACCAGCATTGGCCAGGACGAGCGCGGCCTCGGCGACGATGGGGTGATCGGAAGTGGGATCGAGCAGGCCGCCGAGCCGGTTGAGGACGTAGGTGACCGCCTGCGTCGACAGCCGCCGCCCGTTGATTGAGGTGAGCAGCGGCTGCGCGACGGCGGGCCGGTTGCTGACCTGTCCGGCGAGGGTGACGTCGGTGCCGGTATCCGAGGGAACCCGGTCGAGCAGGTAGTCGTCGATGAGCGCGAGCTGGTGGTCGTCGAGCCCGACCCAGCGGTACTTGCCGCCCTTGCCGCGCACGTAGAGCGCGGGGACGCCACCGGGGCCGGAACGGTGCAGGTCGTCGATGTCCAGGTTGCACAGCTCGGCCGCGCGCAGGCCGGTGCCCGGCAGCAGCTCGGCGATCACGCGGTTGCGGGTCCGCATGGGCGAGGGGTCCAGCAGCGCGGCGACCTGCACCGCCTGCACCACCGCCAGCGGCGCGGCCACGGTCGGCGAGGCCGGAACGGCGGTGATGCCGAGGTTTTCGCGGTCCTGCCGGGTGATCAGGTCGGCGAACACGATCGTGGTGTGCTCGCGGCGGCGCATGGCCGAGTACCAGGCGCTGATCGCGCCGACACGGCGGTGCAGCGTGGTATCCGCGTCACCGCAGAACCGGCCGTACCGCGTCCAGGCGTGCGCGAGGTCGACGTCGACGTCGGTGAACGGGTTGACGTCGAAGGCCGCGCACCAGCGCAGGAAAGCCTGGGGCAGCGGGCCGGGTGAACGGCGCCCGCGCTTGCCGGTGACCGGTTCGCGCCAGGTCTGCATCGCCCGCGGCACGCCCAGGTCGATGGCGTAGTTCTTGGTGGTGTTCTCGCTGCCGCCTTTGATGTGGCTGCCTTCGTAGCTCAGGGTCAGCCACTTCACGGTCTGCTCCATCGCGAACGGCAACCAGTCCGGCACGCCGGCGTTCTGCAGTTCCGGGTACTCCTGCACGAACGCCGGTTCGGCCAGCACGAGGCTGGTGCTCACGTTCTTCCTCCTCTGGGCTGGTGTGCACGTTCGCGATGGACGTCGGGACTTCGCTGTCTACGTCGGGCCGGGTTACTGCAGGTCAGGCTTTGTCCTGCCAATCGTCGCGCCCGTGCGCCCGCAGGGACCCCAGGGTGGTGAGGTGCGCGCGCAGCCGCTCGCGGACTTCGACGTCGTCCCAGCCGAAGATCCTGGCCTCGGACGCGAACTCCTCGTCGGACCACACCGCGGCGAGTTCCTCGTCGGTCGGCTCGAAGTCGACCAGGCCCTCCACCCGAACGCGCAGTGCCGTGGCGGGGAGTCCAGCGATCGAGTCCGCGGTCCACAGGCTTCGCGTGGGTAGCCCGAGCGCAGTCCGCATCGACTCGATCCAGGTCATCGGGTTGATTTCCTGCCCGTCGAACAGCTCGCGGGCTGCGTCGCGGGGCGTGCGATTCATCTCCTGGATGTGCCAATGCTGCAGGAGCACGAGTGCCACGGCGATCTGGTCGGCGGCGGGCCATTCGCCGGGGATGTGGCCGCCGGGGCGAACCTGGTTGCAAAGGTCGGCCACGTGCTCGCCGAACTCGTCGAGCTCTTCCTCCAGGGCACGTTCGGGATCCGGGCCCAAGGTGACCAGCATTGGGTGACGGTGTTCGCCGACGTCAAAGCCGTAGGCCTCCAGGACGTCGTGGACGGCCTGGTTCATCGTCCTGGTGATGTGGGCGCGCAGCGCCGGCCTGCTGGAGTCGTGGCTGAGCGCGTCGGGGATGGTCCAGCCCACGTACGCCCCGCCCTCGGGGTCGGTGCGCGGCATGATCATCGCGCCACCGAGTGGGTTCTCCGCGACCCGGTCGTAGAGGGTGAACCCGGCCTCGACCAGTGCGGCGCCTATCCGGCGGGCGAGCTGCGCCTGCGGGTCGACCCGGTCGTGGATGTAGACGAAACCGCCGGTCGAGATCCGCGCGAGCTGCTGCCGCCGGTGCCGCTCGTACAGCTCCTGGTAGGCGCGTCGACGGGCTGCCTCGTCCTCGGTCACGGTGATGAAGTCCTTCCTGGTCGATGGTCGCAGTGAAGACGGTCGACCACTCTGGTCACGTCGATGCGGCACTGCTGGTGGGTTTCGAGTAGCGAGCCAAGTTCGTCAATCTTTGCATGTCAGAAGGCTGTTCAGGGCTTGCGAGCAGCGTTCTAGTAGCTCCCGGTAATCAGAGTGCGACGGTTCGTTCAATCCGAACTCCCGGTCGAGCCGCTCGAGGGAACCGCGTCGTCATCCTCGTCTTGCGCCGCAGTCACGAGCTCGGCGAGGTGGGCCCGAAGTCCGGCGTCGTCGCCCGGGCTGGCCGTGGCAAGCGCGGTGAGCAGCTGCGCGCGAAGCCGGCTCAGCTCCTCGGCGGCACCCTGATTGCGTTCTGCGGCGGCCGTGGCTTGTTCCTCGCGAGTCGCGAGCGTGGCGACCTGGCCGGCCAGGTCGGTGATCGTGCTGTTCAGTTCGGCGACCCGGGCAGCCGTCTCGCGTTCGGTGTCCTTGCGCTCGCGATCGAACCTGGCTTGCTGGTCGTCGAGCTTGCCCTCAAGTTCGGTGCGCTGTTCCTGCAGGGCCGTCGCCGCTTCTGTCCGCGCGGTGGTGAGGGCGGTCTCGTGCGCGGTGCGCTGCTGGTCGATCAGGCTGCGCAGCTCGTTGGTCGTGTTGGTGAACTGCTGGGCTTGGGCGGTGAGCTGGTTGTTGGCGCCGGTCAGTTCCCCGATCCGGGTGGCTTGCTCGGAGATCGTCTCGTTCGCCGTCGTCAGCGACTCGGTGGCTTCTTTGGCGGCTTGCCGGGCGGCCTCTGCTCGGGTGTTGGCGTCCTTCTCCCGAGTCTCGGCGTCCCTCTTCGCGGTCCGGGCCTCGTCGGCTTCGACGAGCGCCATGCCCTCGTTGCGCCGGGCCTCGGCGGCTTCGTTGACGGCCGTCTGCTGGGCAGCGAGCGCGTTGTTGCGCGCGGCGTTGGCGGCCTGGGTCTCCCTGCGGGCCAGGTCCGCGTCGGCGACAGCCTGCTCGGCGCGAGCGAGCGCCTGGGCGACCTCGCCGACCAGGCGCTCGTCGAGCTGGGTGAGGTCGCCGCGTACCGGGTCGAGCACGACGAACAGGGCGTCGAGGGCGGTGCGCAGGTCGGCGAGGTGGCGGGCCTGGGCGCCGATGTCGAGCTGGGACAGGGGCCCGGTGCCGCCGTAGACGGCCAGCCACAGGTCGTGTGCGTCGTCGAGCCGGGCGCAGGTGACGTCCTTGCCGCGGTGGTCCTGGCCCCAGACGTGCGCGCAGTGCCTGGGACGTGGTCCGCCGCCCCGGCTGGCCGGTTTGCGCGGGTGGCGCTGGCAAAACTCGCACAGCTCCGGGTCGGCGAGCTGCTCGCGCCGTTCGTCGCCGCGGCGGAACGCCGGCGGGGTGGGAGCCCGCTCCGTCAGCGCGTTCGTCTCGTCGTCAACGGCGTCACCAGGGGAAACGGCCGGGCCGGGCTCGTCACTTTCCATGATCAAGATTCTACAGGATCAAGTTAGAAAACTCTAACTTGTAGTCTTAGTTTTCTAACTTGAACATGACTAGACCCGTCGTTTTCGATAACCTGTGTTATCGAATAGAAGTTGATCTATGCGGCGTCTCGCGCGCGCCGAACGCGTGTCCCGGCTCGCTGAAGGTGGCGACGACGGCTCAGAAAACATGGGGCCGAAGGTGACGGAACGGTGAGCCGCGCGGCGCCGGCACGGTGAGGAACAATGACGGCATGGAAGCAGGGGTCAACTTCGCGATCGTGCATGTCGGTGACGGACGCCGGGACCTAACGTGGCGTGGTCCCGAACGGGACAACGACGATGAGGACATTCCCGGCACAGAGACCGACTACGCGGTTGATCTAGGCCTGTTCGACCTGCCGAAACTCGTCGGCGCGCTGATCCGGGCGCATGCCAGGAGCCACCCCGGCAGCGTGGACAACATGCGGCGCGAGATCCAATCCGCCCTGGACGATCACCTGGAACCGTAGGCCGGGTCGGCAAACGCCGGAATAGGAGCGCAACAGTCGATGAGTTCGTGAGTTCGATCAGTGTTGTCGGCCGCCTTGATCGTGCCTGGACCAGGACCTTTAGGTGTGGTCGGCTGTTCTCGACGAGGTAGCCCCGGGCGCCGGATTGCCGCGCTTGCGGCGTCTCCCGCTGGTCGACCGGCCGTTCACCGAGGAGACGCTGCCGTCATTCCTGGGGTCGGCTGGCGGCGCTCAACCACCTCAACGACGACGAGCTGGTGTTCTGCTTGACCGGACGGGACAAGCTCGACCGAACCGGCCTCGTGGCCGGGTCGTTTCGTCACGGTGACGACTGGCGAGGGCCCCGGGGAAGTGCGGATGCGCCCGCGGCCGTTCCAGCGTGCGGCAGGTGTGCTGGCACTGCGGAGGTGCGGCGTGCCCCCGGGGGGGGGCGCGTCCCGCTCGAAGGCCGACTCCCGACCGGCGGGTGCAACCTGGCACGCACACGTGCGCGCTCTCGGTCACCCGAACTCCCCCGGTGATCACCGGCTCGCTGCTGAGTCCCCGACCTTCTCCGAGGTCAACAGCTGGGCCGGATTCTCGCAGGCAGGAACATGAGTCCCCGCTCTTGGGCGCCCGGGAGTGACTGCGCGATCAGTGCCGTTCGGGGATGATCACCGGGTTGTCGGTCTGAGTGTCGATCTCGCCGACCAGCGTCCACTCCGCGCCGTCCTTGCGGCACAGAAAACTCAACCGCAGGACCGTGCCGCGCTCGCGTCGCCAGTCTTGCCTGGTCTGGCCCTCCGACCAGACCGGCGGAGTGGTGGGCTCAAGGAAGAACGGCAACATCTCGCCGACGGGCAACCCGCTCGTCGGCGTGGTGCGGCCGGTGTCATCGGCGCCGGGCACGCCGGACGCTGGATCGGCGCCGGGACCGGTGCCCCGCACGAACTTCAGCGGGCTCCACAGGTGCGCTGCGCCGGCTTCGGAAGACGGGCCGCCCGCAAGAGGAGCACTCTGACCGCGCCACGGGTTGTCGTTGCGGATGGTCACGACCAGCTCTTCCAGCCCGCCAAGTTCGGGCGGGCCGAGCAGTTCCACGGTGAGCTTGGAGTCCGGGGAGCCGGCGTTGGCCGGGGTACACCGAACCCGCAGCCGCGGGGTGAGTTCGGCGTGCCGACGGTCGCCCTCCAGCGCGACTGTGGTCTCGTCGGCGACCGCCGAGCGCTTGTTGGCCCGCGCCGCCATGCGGGCGTAGCCGACGCTGCCGAGCGAAATGAGCCCGGAGACGATCGCCACAATCAGCGCTGCCTGGTCCATGCCCGCGGACTCTAGACCTGTCGCGGGGCGTCAGTCGCCGACGACGCGGTCGGCATTGCGCTCGGGCGTGAGACCGGTGATCTGCTCGTCGAGCAGCACGGTGCCGGGCAGGGGCTCGAACGTCTCGTTCACCAGGACCAGGTGCGCGATGATGAGGGTTGGCTGTTGCGCCCTGTCGATGATCTTGGTCTGATCGTCCAGGTGGGCGAGGCGCCATCCTCGTTTGCGTGTTTCGCCGATCACCCAGAACAGGGCCGATTCCAGCGCAAGGTCGCGGAACTCCGGTCCGGCGCGCAGTTCGTCGTGCTGGCGGTCGTCAGTGTCGGCGATGGAGGCGCTCAACGAGCCGTACACGATCGCGAGCGCGTCGGCGGGCTTGCCAGTAGGGCTGCCGGTGGGGTGGAGGTTGAACGTCCAGATGTCGTTGTCGTCGCGGGTGCCGTGCAGGACGATGGCCAGCACACCGTCGGCGTTGAACAGGTCCGGCGCGACATCGAGCGGTTTCCTTGTGGTGTAAGGCAAAGGCATGGTTTTCCCTTTTCGCGGATGTGATCGGCGCCGGACCGACAAGGGCGAGCTCGGAGTCGTTGTGGCTCGCGGTCGTTGAGGCGCCACGGTAGCGGGCGGGTGGTTCGGCAAGGCAGGGCGATCGGTGTCGTTCACCGATCCGGTCGTGGTGTCACAGGCGCGGGGTGGTCGGCTGGAGCGGGTGAGAATTGCGGGCCAGCAGCGCGCAGAGCTCGGCCCAGGTGAGCGGTGTGCCATTGAGGTGGATCTCAGCGGGCTGGTTGTCCAGGCCGGCGACGGCCAGGTAGTCGGTCTCGCCATCCGGGCCGGTGCGGGCGTAGGTGAACTTGACGCCGGTCGTTCCGGGCCCGTGATCCGAGGTCGGCGCGAAAAGCCGGGCGGGCTGGTCGAGGCGCCAACCGGCGTCCGTGGCCAGGTCGGTGAGGGCGCGACCGACGAGGTCGAAGGTGATGGGACCGCCGTGCCGGGCGAGGACGAACCAGCGATCGAAGAGATCCGCCTCGGGTGAGCTGGCAGCGGGCGGGGGCACGTGCGCGAAGGCTGCAGCCGCTGCCCGCTCGGCTGAGGTAGCGGAGCTGGTCACGATGGTCACTGGGAACCTCCAGGTGGCGTGTCGGTCGAGGACGCGGTGGCGGTCAGCAGGCTGAAGCCGGGCAGGCGAAGGCTCGGCGCAGCCGACCGCGCAGCGGCGCGGCCTTGCCTGCCCGGTCTGGGTCTGCTGATGTGCACCTCGGCTCGCACCGGCGCCCCTGGTGTTCCCTGGGTTCCCAGCATCCCCGGCGACCCAGGGGTTTCAGGGATTCTGCGGCGACTTCGTGGAGAAGCGCGGTTTCATGGCCTCCGCCATCAATCGGAAGCCGTTCACCAGGGCGAGGTGTTCACGGCGGTCTGCCTGGGTGTCCTCGCGGGGATCGTCTCCGCGGATGGTGAGCAGCTCGCCCTCGTCCCGGGTGATCTCGACGTTGACGGTTCGCCCGTCTGGCAGGGAAAGCCGGAAGGTGGCGGCCTCGACATACGCGTCGAACGCGGTGTCGGTCATGGCCGTTCGCGAAAAGGCCTTGGCCGCCTGCGCGTCCGTCGTGTTCTCGGCGAGCGCGGAGCAGGTGATCTCCAGCAGCGTCTCCAGGTCGTCGAGAATGTCCACCAGCCGCCATGCCCGGCTGTCCTCGTGCTTCCAGTCGTCGTCGATCGCGTCATCGGGCGGGGTTTCCACGAGCCGGCCGACGAGCTGCAGCAGGGCGCCGGCGCAGAACACGAATTTGGGATCGCTGGTCGGGGGTTCGCCCTCCTGCCTGAACGCGGCGGCGTACGCCGCGATCAGGGAAGCAAGATCGGCGATCACCTGACCAGACATCGGCGGGTAGGTCGGTTCGACGGGTTCGTCGCGAAGCTTGGGGTTGATGCCCCGGCTGCGCAGGTCTTTGTAGATGGTGCCACGGGAGAGGTCGACCTCCCGGGCGAGTTCGTTGATGTTGCGGAGACCGACGGACCAGCCAAGGGCGAGCACGGTCGCGCGCAGGCCGGGCAGAGAGTTCCGGATGCGGTCGCAGGCCTGGAGGTCTCTGAGGACGCTCTCGGGCTTCGGTTTCACCATGCGAAAACGGTATGTTCAGTGATTGCACATGTCAAGTCATTGAACACTCGCCCGAGCATCTCGCACCGAAGGCGCTGGGGTGTCCCGCCGACACGGAAGGCAGCACTGGCCGAGACCGCTAGCGTGACCATGTGAGCACTAACAGCCAGGACACCACCTCCGAACCCGCCCCTCAGCGCGCCGGGGCGACCTGGTCGGCCCAGGACAGCTCGACCCTGCTCGATGGGCTCCGCAACGGTGTCCCCCTCGACGATCTCGCCGAGACGTTGCAGCGCCGGGTCAGTGCGGTCCAGGCCCGCTGCAAGAAGATGCTCCCGCCCGAACTCCAGACCACCGTGCTGCGGGCCGACGCCGACGTGGTGTTGCGAGGGCTGCTCGCGTCCGACCCGGATTTCGACGCCGAGGCCAACCTCGACCACAACACAGCCCGGCGTTGGAATCCCGAGCGGGACGAGATTCTGACCCAGGGCTGGAAGGACCGCCGACCGCTGGCCGAACTGGTCGACGCGGTGCCGGCATCGGAGATCGATATCGCCGGGCGGCTGATCCGCTTAGGGCTGGCGGCCGACAGCCTCGCCGTGGCCGAGCGACTCGGCTACGAACCCGGCGGCACCCTGGATCTGCGCTGCCGCATGATGCGTGACCGCGCGGCCGCGAGTGTCTGGGTCCTGGTCGTCGACGGGCTACCCGAGGGCCGTCACGTCTCTCTGCACCCTGGCCGCGGCGACGCCCACGACCACTTCATCGCGATCACCCCGGCCAGCACTCCCGCCGACGCGGTCGTGGCCACCGTCGCCGAACGGGTCCTCGGATCGCCTCGGGGCCCGGTCGAGACGTTGCATCGCCATGACTTGCCCGCCCCATCACCGTCGGGCGGTGATGGGGCGGGCGAAGTCCCACGTGATGGGACCTAACCGCGCGGGACAAAGCGTCGACGCATCGGGCCTGGTCGTCGTCCTCAAGGTCGCCGTGGCCTACGGGGCGGGTCCGCGGGATCGACACGATCAGCGCTGACCTGAACTCCGGGTGGGTTGCCCGCACACGGACCGCACCAGCGTCGGCACGGTACGTTGTAGGTCCGCAACAGTCGGTGCACCGGGAGAGGCTGCGAATTCGTGGGCATGCAGGGTGATCGCAAGTCTTTCGGTGGCTTGGCCATCACGGTCGACGTAACCGTCGAGACCTCCGGTTTTGAAGGCGGTGACGGCAGTCAGCACGCCGTGACGGTGACGACTCCCGACTACTCCGGTGCGGTTGTCTTCGAACCCGCTGACGCCAGCGGCGGCACGATTCGCATCACCGGAGACGCAGAGCTGGACACGATGATCGCCGGACTGGAGTGGGCCGCTCGACGCCTACGCGAGTTGGCTGGCCCGTCGCCTGCATGACGCTGTCCCGTCGGGACGGGCTCGGCCGCGCGCCCGAGCCGGGCACGATCGGCCGACTCGTGATCCTCAGCGGGGTCATGTGCGGGGCGTCTCCCGTGTAGTACGTGGAATCCGTCGAGCGCTCGCCCCTGAGCCACGCCGTTTCCGCCCATCGAGTCGGTGAGACCGGCAGGCCGATGGGTGGTGAATTCTCGACGGAAGTGGCGGAGGAGGATCGTGGCGGCACCCGCCCGCGGGTCATCCCCGGACGAAGTTGCACCGATTGGAAGGATCGTCGCCCCATGAACGCGGCAAACATCAACGTGATCCGGGTGGGCCAGAAGAAGGTCACCATGCCCGCGTCGGCGACCGTTGAGCAGCGACGGTTCGTCCGGGGCTGGCTGAGCGGCCTCGACTCAGATGGCGCCAGCGCGGACATCGTCGCAGAGAAGTGCGGCATGGACAGGGAAATCCGCGTGTCATTCCTTGCCGGGGACGGTCAGCGTCAGCAGATGGTCATCGCCCCTGAGGGCGGCGGCAGCTACGCCGAGGGGGCCTACCTGGGCGACTTCGCGGGCCGCTCCTGAACCCGAAGCCCTGGGCCGAGGTGAGCCGACGGCACCGTCGCGCACCTGCTCGCCAAGGGCGAGCCGGAGGCTGGCGCTCGCTCCCTCGCGTTCCGGGCCGTGCCAGCGCCGGCATCGCGACCCACCAGGAGTTGACCGAACTGCACGCCTAGCTCCAGCACTCCAGAGCCCATCGACGCCTAAGCATCCGGGAGTGAACTCCTGAGGCGTTCCAGGAAAATGGCAACTGGGCGGATGCGCCCTTGACCCGGACTCAGCTGCCGGAGTCGTCGATCGATCCACCTCTGCGGAGACGATCAATTGTGCAGCTCGCGGTACCGGGACCGTACTGGCGGTCAAAGTCCGTGACGTCCACCGACGTACCGCGAAAAGTGACTTTCAGCAGACGGCCGTGGAGATAGTCGAAGCGAATGTGCTTGATTCGGCGAAGTCCTCGCCACGATCGACCCACCATTTCGCCCTGAGTGCGCCACGCCTGCCGCGCCCAGCCTTCGGTGGCGGTCGTTCCCTGATGGGGGTGCAGAGACCCGAGGCCGACTGCACCTGCGTTGTTGTACAACGCGGCCAGGACCTGCTCCTTCTTCAGGCCGGCGATATCGATCTCCGTCACAGGGGTCACCATAGCCGCGAACCGCCGTCCGGGATGCCCGATCAGCGACACGTCCGCCGTGCTGCGGCCGCAGGCACGGCATCAGGTTGGCGGTCCATGCCATGGAGGGGCTTCTCCGTGAAGTACGCGGAATCCGTCGAGCGCTCGCCCCTGAGCCACGCCGTGGTTTCCGCCATCGAGTCGGCGAGCTCGGCTGGATTGAGCACGATGAACAGCATGTTGGAGAACTCTTTTCGAGCTTGCTGATCAGCGGGTGACAGGCCGCGCTTTTCCTTGCGTGCCCAGTACTCCTGCTCGGCCTCCAGCCGCGGCAGGAGCTCGTCGCGGGTGTGGGTGGTCAGGTCGTCACGGGTGAGCCGCTGGAACCGCGCCATCATGTCCTCGCTCCTTTCTCAGTCGTAGATTGTGGACACGGCGAGATGGTGCCGCTTGCCGGGGGTGCGAAAGTAGCGGCCGCAGCGAGGTGGGCGGGGGTCGCTGGCTGGCCAGGGAGTTGTCAGTGTGGTCGTAGATCGACAACCGGATGGATAGCAGCGCCCTCCATCTCGCCGGCACTGCCGCGTACGTCTGTCGGCGCCTCGAGTCGAGGCGCCGCGATCATCCTCTACGCTTCAATAGCGCGATGACCTCCTGGACTCACGTACTCGCCGTCGTCGTCGGCGCCGCCCGGCCCGACGGCGATGTCTACGCGCACTTCGGCTCCCTGCTGGGATTCGATGCCCACCTCGCCGTAGCCGAGGAGCTCGGCCTGGTGCTACCTGCGCCCGAACCGATCGCCGACGACGCACCGGAGATCTTGCTTACCGACGCTGGCCGAGCCTTCGTCCGGCAATTCCAGCTCACTAAACTGCCGGCCGGCCGAGCGAATTACTGGAACCTCCGCCACGCCTCGCTGACCGAGCCAGCATCCACCGAGCTGGCTTGCCGCTGGGAGGCCCTGCGCGCCCGGCACTCATCCATCCAGAACGGGGCGTCATGACCGCGACCGAGCACGCCCTGCACCGGTCCCATGCGTGATGCTGCGCGCGAACTTGCCGATCTCCAGGCGCACGACGACCTGGTGGCCCGCATCTACGCCGACCATCTGCCCGGCGAGATCCGCGAGCTCGCGCTTGCCTTGGCCTGGGTCAGGCTGCGCGACCCAGCGCGGCATGCCCCGGACGCCGATAGCAGCCTCACCCGGGCAGCCCGGCTGCTCGGCTGCGACGAGACCGGCCGGTGGCGTCACAAGCTCGGCTTCGCCGCCGACGCCCCGCGCTACGAACCCGGCCGCGAGCACCACCTGCGCTCCGGCGTGACCTGCCAGGGCCCGCGCATCCGGCCATACCGCCCGCGCGGCAGCGCGCCGGCGACGGCGACGGCGAGCACCCCGCCGAACACGGCGCTGGTGTGCGGCGGCCAGGCGACGATCGGCGTCGAGGAGCACGATCTGGCCACCGGACACATCGTCGCGCTGCACGCTTTCTGCCGTCGCCATCGCGAGGACGCCGACCGCGTCCTGCACCAGATCGCTGCCCGCGGCGAACCGCTCGATCCGCCGATCCCCAACACCGGCGGCTGGCTGCCGCGCTACTTCACCGCCAAGCCCCTGGAGCGGCTGTACCGGTGGGCCCGGCCTGGCTGGGCCCGGCCTGATGCTGGGCTCTGCCGCGACGACTGGCTCACCGGCGACGTCCGGTTCCTGCCCCGCCACCAGCGCCTCGCCCTCGTCGTCACTGCCGAAGAAGTACCCAGCGCCCCCGCCCCGCTCAACAGCCACAACAACGCACGATCCACACCGTCGAGGTCGTGAGAACCTGGGCTCGCCACCGCGAAGGAGCGTCCTGCCGAGCGCCAGCAGCAGCTGATCGGGACCCGAGAACCTGCCCGCAGGCTGCAGCGCCATGACCCTGCGCCGCGGCGACGTGAACGAGTGTCTGACCGGCTAGCGCTTAGCATCAATGCGCTGGTCAAGACCGCCGCTGCCCGGTCCAGCATCGCCACGGCGCGGGTGCAAAACCACAACGACCGTTTCTTCACTGGGCTGCATGCCACGCCAAGGATTCGCCCGCATCGCAGGGAAGACCGGGCGCAGCCCAGCATCAGCCAACACGGCCGCGAGGTTCTGGCGGACGAGTTTGGTCAGTACCGGGCTTCGCCCCGGATACGGTCCGCCCAGCACCGTCACCGCGCCGGCGAGGGCCTGTCCGCTCCTGAGAGCTCTCGCGTGCCCGAGCCGGCGAAACCAGCTGGCGAACGTCCGCACGCTGCTTCTCCTCAGCCAAGCAGCCAGGTGACTCACGATCGCTCCTCCGGTCCGACAGTCACTCTCACCATACAAGCCGTCCTAACGGATCATCGAGATTTCCTTTCCTGGAAACGAAAATGCGTAGCTCGCTCGGGTCGACCGACGAACTACCGATGCGACGTTCCGGGATCAACACGTCGGACGAGGAACGAACAGCCAAAGCACTCCCTATTGCACCCCATGAGGGGTAGTGGTAAGTTTGTCCCGTGAGCAGATATCGGGAGATCGCGGACGTGCTCCGCGCTCGCATTCAAAATGGCGAGTATCCCGTCGAAAGCCAGTTGCCGGGCATCTCCGCCCTGCAGGACGAGTTCGCCGTACGTGGTCTCGACACAATCCGACGCGCCCAGCAAATCCTGGTCGAGGAGGGGATTTTGGAGACACGACAGGGGGTCGGCGCCTTCGTCATCGGCACGACCTCACTGCGACAGGTCGACGTCGTGGCCACCCTCACCAAAGCCCGCGACTCGCTGGTCACCGCGATAGCCGCGATGACCGCACCTCGGCGCAGCATCACGATCGACCTTGATCTTGAAGATGACGACACCTACTTCGTGCTCACCGATGCGCTGCGGGAGTGGGCGAGCGATCAACGACACGAGGCCAAGGACGAGCCGGATGAACTCCTGCGCGAGAAGCGGCTGCGGTGGGCGTCTGCTGCCGAGACCCTCCTCGATCGCATCGACGACGCACTATGAACTGGAAGAAGCAGGCGACGACCGGCCCCGGAAGGCCCGGGGCAGCAGGACACACACGGGGAGGCGCGCGGCCGATGAGGAAGTCAGGACTCGTCAAGGGCCTGGGTAGCGCTTGGCGCTGGGTGTTCCGAGGGCGGCTGTACGTCCACCAGCTCGTCAGGTTCGAGTTCGCCTGCGACGATCACTTACGGCTGGAGCTCCTGCCGAACATGACTCCGCCGGGAACCGATCTGGATGAGCTGGGAGCCGCGCTGCAGTCCCTTGGCCGCGCCGGGGTGAACGTCGTGGCCATCGGGCAGATCGTGCGGGATCGCAAGCTTGTGCCGGACAGCTGGTGGGCGGAGACGTCCTACAAGCGCCCGAGGATCAGGTCGAACAACTCGGCCGGGATGGTCGAAGCGGTGACGGCGCTGGACCGCGGGCTCGCCGCGGCGCTGGCCGAACAGGACGGCTGGTCGTGAGCCTCGAGCGGCTCACCGCGGCGACCCTCCGTCGGTGCCGGGCCGTGCATGAGACCCATGACCACGTCATTCCGGCGGCGTGGCCAGTCGAGGACCAGCTCGCCGTCGCGCTGGTCCTCGAGTTCGGCGAGCACCTCGCCGGGCTCGGGCACACGACGGCGAGCGGCATCGCCGCGCTGGCCCAGGCACTGCCCGATCTGCCGGAGGACGTTCCCGCCTGGCTGGAGGAGATCCGCGCCGCGCTGCGCCTGCGAGTGGGCTGGATGGCCGTCGGCGACGAGCCGGCCTTCCCGTTCATCGTGGACAAGGCCCCCGACGGTCCTCCCCCGGGCTTCGTGCCGCCGAAGCTCGACGAAGGCTCGGCGCGCGCCGCCTTCCTGGACTACGCCGGCACTGAACGGTTCGCCGAGCAGGTGGTGCAGCGCTGCCGGATGGCTCGCGACGTGCACGACGGCCGGATCGACCGCGGCTGGAGCCTGCGTCAGCAACTGGTCGTGGCGCTCGTCCTGCGCGATCACGGGCACCTGGCTTCGCTGGGCTACAGCATCCAGGGCGCGGAGGTTGAGTTGATCAACGGGATGGCGCGGCCGCCAAGCGACCTGGACAGCTGGCTCGACGGGATCCGTCATGAACTCGGAGGGCTTGAGGTGGTCGGTGCCCCGCTTGATCGACCGACCTTGACCCAGCTGCGCATCGAGATCGAGGTCGAAGGGCAGCGCTGGAATCCCGGTGGCCCGGCGTCGGCCGAGGTCGATCGTGCCGGGGAGATCGTCGACCTGGTGCAGCGGACCGTCGTCCGCTCGCAGCGGATCCATCAGGCACCCGCAACGATCGGGGTGCAGCGGGCCGAGTCTCCGGCGGTGCCACCCTCGCCGATGCACACCCTGGTGACGATCGAGCTCACCGTCAGCGTGATCGAGTCACGCTGGCGTGACACGGCGCCGGCTGGGTCCTCGACGGCGCCGCTGGCAGAGGAGCTTCGCAGCCACGTCGCAGAAACGCTGGCGGCCAACGGGCGTTTCGCCGACACCGCAGCCACGATCACCGTCACAGTGATCGCATGAACATTTGGTGCCGGACAACGGAAAGGAGGATCGGAACTTACCCGATGAGCACGCAGCCCAGCGGCTTCGACAAGCTGATGATGGCGATCATCGTTGCGTTCGTCGCGATGATGATCACGCTGGCTGTCACCGGCAATCTCGGCTGAACCGCCGAGCATGCACCTGGTCGTTGCCTCCGTGCCCGCCAAACACGGACACCGCCAGGGAAGCCGCGAAACCCCACAGAACCCCAAGTTAGACCGCGACCGGAAGGAAACACCGATGGACATCGACATGGATCGACAGGAGATGTGCGTGCTGGCCGAGGATGCCGTGAGCGACGCGCTCGGGTTCGCTCCCGAGCTGGTCGAGAAACTGCTCGCCGACACAGACCTGGAGAGCGCGTTCGGCGCGCTCGCCACACGGCTGCGTCAGGCCGAGGAGCGCGGCATCACCCGGACCGACGCGCTGAGCGAGGTCGCGCGGGCCGAGGACTTGCGCGATGAGTGCGGCGTGGTCAACCTCAGCCGGGTTCGTTGGCTGGCGGAGAACCTGTCCAGCCCCGCGGGCTGGCTGGCCTCCAAGGTCGACACGCACGTGCTGTGAACGCCGCTGCCTGCCCGGCGCCCCGCCGGGCAGGCTCGAGCGAAGGGACGCAGCGGGTGGCCACCACGACGATGCAGCGGATCCTCACGCGCCTGTGCCGGGCGGGCTGGGTCAGCCGGCTCGCGCGCGGCCAGCGCGACGACTTGGTCGTCGCGGCCGCCGACGTCGGCGACGGCCGGGCCGCGGAGGAGCTCACCGCGATCGCCGAGGTGTGGCGCCGCGTCGCGGACCGGCTGGAGGAGGGCGCACCGCTCGAGGCCGGGGTCTACGCCCAGGTCGCCGCCGACGTCGAAGCTCGCGCGGTGGTACTGCGCGGTGTTCCGAAGATCCGCACCCTGCTCGCCTCCCGTCCCGACCTCGACGTGGCCCCGGCCGACGTGGCGCTGGACAAGCTGGCGGCCGTGGCGGAGGTCGCGCTGCAGCTGCGGTCGCGCCCGGCTGCCGCGACCGTGCGTGCCCTGCTCGCCTGGTGCCTGGTCCTGCGCGAAGGGCAGGTGGACGTAGTCCTTGGACCCGACTCGGTCCAGCTGGTGGTGGCCGGGATCCTGCACGAGTGCGTGGTCTCGGTCCGCGCCCGTGTCGTCGGCGACCATCCGGTGGTCGCCGAGTTCGTGAGGGACCTTCGTGAGCGGCACCCGCGGGGCGCGGCCACGGTCGGCTCCGCGCACCTGCGGCACCTGGCGGACACCCTCGCCGCTCCCCTGCCCGCCCCGGAGTCCGCGATGCGGGCCACCATCACCATGACGAACAGGACGTGACCACGATGACCGATCAAGCACAGACCATCCCCAGTGACTGGCAGGTCCAGATCAACGACCTCGGCACGCCCGACGCCGCCTGGGTGCTCGTGCGCGAGCACGAGGGCATCGGCCCGGTGGCCGAGGGCGCCCTTGCCGTCACCGTCGCGGGCCCCGGCGGCGCTGTCCCCGACGACGTGGTGGCACGCTGGGTCGCCGACTGCCTGGAGGTCGCCGGCGTCACCCTCGTCCCGGCCGGCCCGCCACAGGCGTGGGCTGTCGAGATCAACTTCTGAGCAACGCCTCACGAACAAGGACCTCATGATGAACAACGACAGCACCGCCAGGCCCTCCTCGAGCCAGCCGGCCGAGCTCACGCATGACGTCGATGCCGTCACCGCGACGGATGGCAGGGCGCAGAGTCCAGTGCAGTGGATTCCCGGCGACGTCGAGGTGGCGGCTGACGCCTTGCGCATGATCGAACAGGTAGTGCGGGCGCGTCGTCAGCCTGGGCGCGTCACGACGGCGGATTCACCCATCGTGGTGCTCGTCGACGAAACCCCGGACCTCCTGCGGCGTGCCGCGGCAGAGACCGGGCGAGGCACGACAGTGCGGGATGTCCTGGCCGCGATGCGCACGCCTGAGCCGGTGTGGGACTCCCACACTGTGTTCGGCAACCGCGTGACCCGGGTGCCGCCGCTGATGCAGCGAATGGCGGCGGACCCAGCCGACGTCACCAGTGTGGTCCTCGGCGACGGGGCCTCCGCGGCACCGGACACACTCGACGCTCCCCCGCCGAATCGGTGACCAACAACGCCACTGATCCACTGTGGACATAGATCTCGTGTCGCTCTGTTTTCCCTTTACCCGCAGCCCGCCGGGTATGACACGACGCGACACCGGCTGGCAGCGGTCCGGCCAGCGCACCATCGTCGGTGTGCTGGTCAATGCGCACCTGCCGCTGGCGCCTCGGTCGCCGCGGCAGCGCCAGAACCCTCCTGATCGGAATATTCGATTGTGGTCGCGATCGAACGCGTGCTGTCGTGCGTCATCATCATCAGAAGGACCACGTGGATCTCGTGAGCGGGGAGGACCAGGGAGGGACATGCCGATGACCACGGAACACACCTCGACGCCGACCACGGCTTTCCTGCCCGCGGTCGGCACCGTCCCGGTCGCCGACGGCCTGCTGCTGCGGCAGGCGGTGCGCGGGCTCGATGCCTGGGAACTGGTTCACGTGCCCTCGGGCTGGGTGCTGCCGATGCTGGCCTGGGAGACCGACGCGCTGCCCCGCAGGTTCGCCGTCGTCTCCGCGGCGAACCTGGCCGCCGCCGAGATCGACTTCGCCGTCGATCGGGATGCTCTGCTGGCCAACCCGGCGTTGGCCGGCGCGCTGCGGGACGCCGCGCTCGACGCGCGGATCGCGGCGAAGGGGCCCCGGCATCGCCCCAACGGCGGGTTGCTGCTCGACCTGCTCTCCGCGGCGAGGTGCCGGCGAGCGACGCGCGGAAACGGCACGTAGATTCGGTACACCAGCGGATACGTTGAGTAGTTTCCCTCTTGGCTGCCCAAGAACTGTTCTCTACCGTCGCCGCAGTGGACACACCGGATGATCACCGCCCGCGCGCTCTCGACGCGTCACGCCGGCGCCCCTGGCCGCTGGTGTGGGGGCTGGTCGCGCTGGGATGCGTGGGTGTCGCGGCCGCGCTGTACACCATGCTGGCGGTGGCGGTGCAGCCTTTCCCGTGCGCGACGTTCGAGCCAATCTGCAACGGGACGATCCGCAATCTCGTCGCGAGCATGCCGATGTTGACGCTGACCACCGGACTGCTGGCCGGTGCGATCGGCGGCGGGATCGCCGTCCACCGGCGACGCTCAGCAGGATGGTGGGTGCTCGGGGCGTGGCTGCTGTTCCTCTCCGGGTGCGTTTACTCCTGGGCCGCCCTCGGCACGGGGCCCGACATGCACGCGATGGAGGCGCAGGCGGCCGACGAGCGGGCGGAGCGAGTAGCCGCGATGCGGGCGCGGACCGATTTCGAGACCATTCAGGCCCGCTACGGGCAGATGCAAGAGCAGTTCGCCGGGGCCACGGCCGCGGCGGTGCCCGGACTTCGCTGGCCGAACTCGTCGCTGCTGGATGAGAGCGGCAGCTTGTGCACTTGGGATCACCCGAGCGGCCACGGCTTTCACGGAGTCGGCGCGGCGAACGTTGTCGGGTACGCGGCGATCACCGACGCCCAGTGGGTTGCTCTCGATGCGACCATCCGGGATGTCGCCGCGCGGTACGGCTTCACGGGCCCGCCGGCCCACCGCTCAACGGGCCCGGCTGAACCTGAGCCGCCCCAGTTCTCGTTGTCCGGCCCTGACGGCGCCCGCCTCGATGGATACCTGGAGCGGTTCGGCCACGACGTCCGCCTCACGTTCACCACGCCGTGCTATCTGCCGAAGGCGCAGCGCTAGCTCCCGCCGAGGATCCAGTCAACGACCTCCGCGGACGCCGACGATCGGAGGTGAGCGCGGGCTGCTTGGTCGCCGTGTCGTTCCGGACGGGAACGGCCCCTTGCCAAGCGCGCCGTGGCAGCTCCGGACAGCGCGGCCACGGTGCTCGGAGCGCGATGCCAAGATGAGGCGTGTCCCTCGCAACGCAGCTGCACAACGGTGACCTCGGCCGATGGTGTGCCGAGCATCTGCCGGGCACACCGAATCTGATCGGCGACATCCAGCGCCGGCTGGCCGCCGCCGGGAATCGCCAGCCGATCGTTCCCGCGGGCCGCGTGCCGGCCGACCACTGGGCTCGAGTGGCGACGGCGTTCCGGCTGCGACTCGGGCTCCTGGTCGACGGCGGGGCGCCGGCAGGCGCTCTTCTCGGTGCCGTCCGCGCGCGGCTGGCGAGCCGGGAGTGGGCCGAGCACGCGGGGCAGTCGTTCGCTGGGGCCCGGCCGGAGCGGGATACGGCAGGTCGCTGGTCGCCGTACCTGGCCGGACGCCGCGGCTGGCTGGACGCCGCCCGCGTCGACGCGGCGCCCGACGCGGGCCACGAGCCGGTCCTAACTGATCTGCTCAAGCGCACGGCCGCGTACGCGGGCGAGCACATGCCGCCCGCGACGATCGGCCATCCCGGCGCCGAGGCCGGGCTGGCCAGGGTGTGCTGGGTGCTGGCGGCGTGGGAGTCGTGCGCGCGCGGCGGGAACCTCCCCGCCGACGTCGCCTCGGTCCACCAGCAACCGGACTTCGACGCCGACGACCTACGGCGGGTCGCGCCCGAGCACGCCGTCACCGAGCTCGTCGCGCTGATCGAGCTGCTGCAGAGCAGCGGCACCCTGCGGGACTGGCGAGGCGACACACCCGGCCGCGCGCCGCGCGAGCCGGGGCCGCTCGGCTGCGCCACCCCGGTGTTCGTGCCGCATTGGGCCGAGGGGCACTTGATCATCAGGCGTTCCCTGGTCGAGGTGACCGCGGCACCGTCCCTCGAGGAGGACGCGCTGGCGCGGTGCCTGTGGCGGCTGCTGGCCTGCAGCTGGCTCGACACCAGCAACCGGCACGACATCGGCTCGGTGGATATCTACCTCGCTCGTCACGGCGTCGTCGCCAGCTGGGGTGTCGTGACGTTCGCGGACATGCTGCTCGGCGGCACCGGCCGTGCCGACGGCGGCGCTCGCGACGCGTTCCTACGGCTCGCCCGCCCCGTGATCTCCGCCGAGGGCGGTCAGCCGCCGGCCGAATGGGTGCCCCGAGAACGATCGGCGCCCCGGCCCCCGTACATCACCAAATCGTCCGCGCCGTGACGCACGGTCCCGCGCTCACGACCTTGAAATCGGGCCGACAAACGGGGGCGTGCGAGTCGCATGGGCTGCCTTCCGCAAGTGTCCAAGGCGCCTGCCATAGTTGTCACCCTGTGTCAGCGTGATCGCGGAGTGCGATGGGATGGTCGGAATGAACCCTCCGAAGTGGGCGACGGATGCCCAAGCACTCATGGATGCCGCCGTGCGTATGGACTGGTCGCGTGGCCCGGCGGCCGTCGACGAGATCTCCCGCCTGATCGCGGCGTTCACCCGCGATCACGGGAACCAGCTGCTCGTCGCGTTGCGCGAATGGGTCGACCACGCCAAGTTCGAGACCGGGTTCGAGCCTCACGACGGCCAGAAGCCGTCCCTCGAGCCCATCGACGTCTCCACCGGCGCGACACTGTCACTCGACGCCGTTCCGGCTGGCATGCTCTGGGCTGGGCGATTCCTGGCCGCCGGCTTCGGCGACGACCGTGAGGAGCAGCGCGCCCTAATCGACACGCTGTGCTCAGATTTGTTTCCTGAGCAGGATTTCCGTGACGCGGTCGTCGCCACCTTGCGGCTGTCCGCCGAGATGGTGCGGACCGGGCTGGGCCCGCAGGACACGACGGTGCCGGAGGCGGCGTGGGCGCCGGAAGCCCGCACGCTGTTCGCGGCCGCGGCGCGCGAGCACTGGCATGGCCCGGATGGCGCGCTGGAACTCTTGCAGCGGTTCAGCACGGAACACGGGACGCCCGCGGTCATCGGGGCGATGAAAGGCTGGTGCCGCCAGGCCCGTGGACTGATCGCCAACGACGTCCCCGGCGAACCGGCGTATCCGGGGTGGCGATCCACCAGCACTGATGACGAGCTGGCCGCCGACGAGGTCCCGCCTGCAGCGCGGTGGGCCGGACGGTTCATCGCGGCGGTCTGGAATGACGATGAGGACCAGGCCCGGGCGCTGCTCGGATCGCTGCGCAGCAGCGCGGAGCTGACCGAGTGCGTGATCGAGACGCTCAAGACGGCC
This sequence comes from Amycolatopsis saalfeldensis, assembly GCF_900110575.1. Lineage (GTDB taxonomy): Bacteria > Actinomycetota > Actinomycetes > Mycobacteriales > Pseudonocardiaceae > Amycolatopsis > Amycolatopsis saalfeldensis. The sequence goes on along the minus strand of NZ_FOEF01000029.1, from coordinate 15,866 downwards.
ACCGCCTTCGTGCCAGACCCTCGAGGCTGACAACCTCGTGCTGGCCCTGCCGCGTCCGCACCGTTCGCGGTGGCGAGCGCCGTCTCGGTTCCCGCCACCGCGAACAAGGTCAGAGCGTTACTCGCTGAGCTCTCGCCGCTCAGGCGTTTCCGGCGCCTCGCCGCGGCTGATCGCCACGGGCCCGAGCTTGAGCGACAGCGCCGGCGACAACATCCGCAGCACGCGCAGAGCGGCCTGCCGGCGCTTCTTGTCACTGGTGTTGAGCGCAATCACCACGGCGTAGACGACGAGGGCGGTGTGGATCAGGATGCACACCGCGGCTAGGGCAGCGACGGTGATGAAGGCAATGTGGGCAGCCGACACGGCTCCTCCAATTGAGGATGACGTGCCGGGTGCCTCAAACCCGACGTGGCGAGCGGTCCCGCCTCAGGCATGCGTTTGTGCGATCAGGGTACCGAAGGTTCGCCGTCCGAGTGCGGAACACGCGTGGCGGGGTGTCGGATTTTCCGGCCCCTGCCTCGGTAGCGATCGATGACCGCCCGGCAGTCCGCACCGGTGATCCGCAGATCTCCGTGGCCGCGCCAGCACACCAGGTCAGCAGCCTCGTCGTCGGCGGGTTCCGCCGCAGTGACGAGGGAGAAGAAGGCGTATCCGACGATCAGGCTCTGCGGGTTGGCCACCGACGAGCCGCGCATCCACGAGGTGAGGCCGACACCCTCGGCGCGGTCATGCAGCCGGGCGAGGATGTTGTCGCATTCAGGGCAGAAAATCTCGCCGATGAGTCGTTGGTCGCCCGAGTCGACAGGAATGTCCTTCTCGATGCAGGGCCCCAGCTGGGTCTGCCAGAACGTCACGCCGGCCTCCGAACACTGCGCCGAGACGCCATCGGCGCGCGGCAGCCGATCCAGTGAGGGCTGCAGGTGCGGGCAACTGTGTCCAGCATGGTCCAGACGATACCGAGCAGCGCGCCGCCGAGTGCCGAGCGTCGTCCCGATCACGAGTCCGGGTGACATGCGCCTTTGGCACCGCATGTTGACAGCCTTCCTTGTCAATTAGTTTTGACAGGATAAGCTGTCAACTATGGCGATGACGTGGCGGCAGCCGACCGAGGGCGAACGCGAAGAAGTCAGCGACTCGGTGCAAGAGCTGGCTTGGCAGCTGGCTCGCCACCAGACCGGGCTCGGCCCCGCAGACTCCCCGCTCAGCGTCCACGACGCGGGCACGAGTCCCCGGGATCAGGCCGCTGCGTGGCTTGCCCTGGCGTCGGCAGCCGCGGAAGTACGCGAGATAGCCGAGGTCATCGTGAGGTTTGCCGTGCACGGTGCCGGCCGGACCGGTGCCGTCGGATACCCGGCGATCGGCGCCGCGCTGGGCATAACCCGGCAGTCGGCACGCGGGAAGTACCCGGACGCGGTCAAGGCTCCCCGACCGGGGCCTCGTGCTTCACGCGTGGTCGATGCGGCGTACCAAAGCTGGCGGCTGCTGGGCGACGGCCGTTACGAGTCCGATCTCGCCCAGCAGCTCCTCAAGGCCGATGAACTCGAGGCCGATCGCGGACCGATCCGGCCTGTGGTTCCCATCAGCGATCTCGACGCCGAATACCTGCACGCGGTCCTGGCCGCCGCCGGCACCCAGGCGGTGGCGAGTATCGCGGCTGCGCTGCACGAGGTGCTGACCGTCCTGCAGTCCGAGCACCCAGAACCCGCGCACGCCCGCCGCCGCGCGCGGATGGCGCTGACCGGAGAAGGGCATGGCCGCAACGAGAGCGTGTCGCTTCTCAGCCTCGCCAGCGAGGGCGAGGACATCTCCCCTGGCCGAGTCAACGACCAAGCGCGGAAGCAACTGGTCGAGATGATCCTGCGGTGGGTCACCGGACCGGACGTCTACGTCCAGGTCGCATCGTCACTGGCCTTCGAGGTCGCCCGCCATGCCGACCAGCACGGCCCCGACGGCTGGAAACGGATCGCCGATCGCTGGCTTCAGCCGGGCCTACGCTCCGGCCGCATGTTCGCCGTCGCCTACCGGCTGCTCTACAGCCAGTCGGATCACTTCGATGCAGCCCGACTCGGGTAACCGGCCCGGCCGCGATCTGGCGCCAGGCGTCAGTCCTCGTGCCGCCAGTAGGCAATCCACTCCTCGCTGCCGCGGATGTTGAGGCGGGCGATCCGAAGGGTCGCCACGAGCAGCGACCCGCTCAACCGGCGGCGGAAGACCGGCACCTCGTAGACACTGCCGACAGGCTTGGCCCACGTCACGATGCGATTCAGAATCACCGCCTGCTGGGAGGTCGAGGCGAACGGCCGGTTCAGCAGATCTCGCGCGACGCTGGCGGAGACCTGGGTAATTCGGTGACCGTCCACGTGCACATGCTGCGAGGTGAAGTCGACGGGCTGGTGAAGGTCGACATCGGACATGAACCACGCGGCAACGGTGTTCACGATCCGACGGACAGGGGCAGGCCGGAAGTCCTCGCCGACCACCGGCTGCGCGACGGCCATCTCATGTCGATCCACCCGATCAGGGTACCGGCTCCGAGCAGCACAAACACGACGAAACAGAGCCGCCGCGTCCCGGACGCATCAGCCACCGCGCGCATCCCCCCGCATCGCCGCTGGTCAACGCGGTATGCGCCCCCGAGGGCTACTGGGCGCTGACGGATTCCCTGCGCCGGGCATGCTGGTGACATGACGTTCGCACACGAGCTGCGCCCGCAGACCCGAGCCGATGATCGCCGCGCCAGCGTTCCGGTCGTACGCGGGGTGGCGCGATGAACCGGAATCCGCTGATGCCGCCCGGCGACTATCCGCTGCAGTGGCGGCTCGCCGACGGCTCATCGGTGTCCGGCATCCTCTCCCTGGCCGGCGCGGAGAACGTCACCGGTATGGCCTACGAACTGCCGGCTGAGCCGCCGTCGCCGGACGTCGCCGCGCGGATCGATCCGTCGTGGACGGTCTGGGAGCCGAGCGTCAAGCCGTACGGGGTCGTCCGCGGGGAGCTGCGCAACAACCTCGACGTCGCGTTCCCCGAGGCCTACGTCTCGCATCAGCTGCCGGGACAGTCGATGCTGCTGGCCGAGCTCGCCGTGGCCGGACCCCGGTTGCGAGAGAACACGGACCTTCAGTTCGACGAGATCACCTTCCAGGTGGGCGGCCTGACCGAGCTGTCCGGCGTGACCCCGCTCAAGACCTACCGGTACATCGAGCAGTTCGGCGACGACGCGCCGTTCGGCGGAACCTGGAACGCCGACTCCACGCAGGAGTGGACCGGCACGAACGGCGACCAGATGCGTCTGCACTACCTCGCGTCGTTCACTGCGCCGCAGCTGTACAAACTGTCGTTCACCACAACGCCGGTGATCACCGTGACCGGTCACCGCCGACCGCTGCACGATTGGATGGACGATTACGTCCGCCCGGTCGCGGAGCTGAGCTCGTTCGCCATCGGCGAGCCACAGCCGGTGACCTTCGCCAGCGTGAAATCCGGCGGCCGCGACGAGTCCTCTGTATACGGACGCGAGCTGACCCAGCAACGCTACGAGGCTGAACGCCCGCGGCCGGGTGCGCTTGGGGCGCTGGTGCACTGCGGGCCCGGTGGAGCTCCGCTGACCGACCTGCTCGCCGGCTGGGCCGAGCTGAAGAGCCGCTACGTCACCTTCGCCGACTACTTCACCTCGATCAGCGCCCGTCCGCTGCCGGTGACGTCACGCTTCATCGCCCTGGTCGCCGCCCTGGAAAGCTTCCACGGCGTCGACACCGGCGATGCCGCATTCGAGCTGTGGCAACGACTTACCCAGCTCGCCACGAGCTTGCCAGAGGAGATCCGCACGCCGATCGAGAAAGCCACTACCCCGATTCCTCCTGTCCTGCAGGGGATTCTGCAAGAGCCTCGCAACGTCTGGCACATCATGGGCAAGGCGCGCAACAACCTCGCTCACGGCAACATCCGCCAGACCGACGAGCAGCTGCGGATGCTGACCCGGCTCGGCCACACCGTTGCCGTAGGGCTGGTCCTGCGCACCTTCGGTGTTCCGCCCGCACGTTTGGCCTCCGCGATCGACCGCGGTGACTGGCCTCTGCTGTAGAGACGCCACACATCCGATGACGAGCTTGTTGGCCTCAAGGCCGGTCCGGAGCTCAGTGCCTGGCAATGGCGGTCCGCACAATGATCGAGTGCTGGCCGCGATGGACAGTCTCCGGATCGCCCTTTCGATCCGAAGCCCGGGCAGCGGATGCCGAGAGTTGTCAGGCAGTCATCAAGCACGGGCCGAGTTTCGCGCGGACGTACTCGGGAAGCGTGTCGAGCGCGGCGCGGGTGTCGGCCCGCGCCGCCAGGGCGATCTGCTCGTGCGGCTGCTTCTCCAGGCCGCGGGGTGAGTCCGGGCCGAGCCAGCCGGTGATCGGCGGAATCTTCCACGGCAGGACCGGCCGGGTGGACGCGCGCATTGCGGCCAGCGCGGCCCGCAAGCTCCCGCCAGTCGCGATCGAGTTGCGTAGATGCCAGCCCCGCGAACCCGCCGCCAGCCGCCTGCCGTCCGATTCGGTGGTACACGACCAGGTGCGCGCCGCCAGAACCAGCAGGACCGGATCGACGATCTCGACGTTGCCGTAGATCGTCAGCGACCATGGCTCCGGGTTGCCGGGCAGGCTGCGTTCCAGGAACAGCTCGGCCAGCAGTCCGCCTTCGTCCACCAGGAACAGTTGGCGATCCCCGTGGTGTTCACGCTCGCCGATCAGGGCGAGGCCCTCCTCGCCGCAGATCCGGACCACTTCGTCCGCGGGCAATTCTGCGACCAGGTCGTCCAGCGTGGCCAGCGGCTCCTGGGTTGTCCACCAGCCCGTCATTGCCGCCAGCCAGCTCGCCAGCTGCACGCGCTCTTCACCGCTGACGATCTGGTCGCCGAACCCCAGGCCGTTGCGGGCCAGCCGCTCGGCCTGGTCGATTTCGGCTCGGCGGCGCTCCTGCGCCAACTCGCCCCAGAGCGAGAAATCCGCTGTTGGCGCGGGATCCGGAGCCAGGCGCCGTAGCTCTCGTAACCGGCCGAGCGCACGTTCCTGGTCAGGCGACAACGTCATCTCCGCAGCGTAGCGCCCCAAGTCCTCGGGCGACTTCCGCGAGCGGTCCGTTGCGGACGTGCTGTTCGCCGTCCACCGAGCTGCGAAGGTGGAAATCCGAACGGGCAGACGGCTGAGGCAGGGAGTGCCTCGGATCATGGATCTCACGATCGCTATCCAGAAGGTCACTGCGGAGTACGTTGTTCCGGCAGATCAGATCGCCGACCCTGGCGAGGTTGCCTGGGAGATCCGCGGCGCGGTGACCGCCGAAGAGGTCGGGTCGTGGCCGCTGACCGCGGAGCTGATCGAGGCGTACCGAGCGGTGGTGCAGGCTGATGCCGAGGAGATCACCGCCGCCCTCAGAGGCGTGGCGAAGTGAGCCTGAAAAGTACTCCTTGGGCTCAGCCAGGATGGCGAGATCCGTCGGCTTCGGGGTTGGTGTCGCGAAGTGTGTCCATCACCGTGACGTGGGTCGTGTCGCACTGGCGCAGCAGATCGAGCTGCTTGCCCAGGGCGTCTCCCAGGACGCGGTTGATCGCGAGCCCTTCGGTGACACAGGACTCGCTCAGCAGCATGAAGTCGCGGTAGGTCTTTGCCTCGGCGACGCCGGCGGCCTGGATCGCGGCCGGGTCGCCAGCCTCACGCGCGTCGGCGAGCTCCTGTTGCGCAGCCTGCCACCGCTTCATCGCCGAGGACTGTTCGTCGCGCAGCTGGTGGATTCGCTGCGTGCCGACCGCGCTCTCGGCGGCCATGACCGCGCCGTGAGCCGCCGCCATCGACTTCGCGCTGTCGTCGACGGCCATCACGGCCGTCACCTCCGGCCGCAGCATCGGTTCGTCGTCATGCTGGTGAGCGGAAACGCGGTCATCGGGCATCTCTGGCTCCTGTTCTCCCAGTTCGATCTCAGCGGGCTCCGCCCGGTTGTGCAACCACAGCAGGAACTGGGCGTAGGTGGTGAGATGGCCGATCTGCGCCGGGGTGAGGCCGACGACGAGCCGGGTCACCGCGGTTGCGGGGACGGCGTCGCGATCGGGATGGTCAAGCAACACGGCCATCGTCGTGCTCAAGGTCCGCGCGAGGTGGCGGAGTTCCAGGACGTTGATGCGGCGGCGGCCGAGTTCGACGTTGGCCAGTGCGACCCGGTCAATGCCGCTCGCGTCGGCGACTTGTTGCTGGGTGAGGCCGAGCGCGGCGCGGGCGTCGCGGATCCGCTCGGCCAGAGCGAGCTGCTCCGAGTCATCGCTTACCCGACTGGCCATTTTCGCAACCCTTCCTGAGTCGCCGCGCGACGCCAAATTTTATAGCCGTCGTCGTTGACCAGGGAATCAAGATTGGGCGAGCTACGATGGCTGCGCTGTGCGACGAGAAGCGGAGAAGGTGGGCGGGAAGCAGCGGATGACCGTGCAGCATCCCACCGAGCAGCCGCTGCCCACGGGGCCGACAGGCTCAGCAGCCACTCGGCTTGTTGTGCTGCGGGGGCCGTCCGGCGCTGGCAAGAGCACCGTCGCGACCGCTGCCCGTGCCCGGCTCGGCCGCGGAGTAGCCCTGGTCCAGCAGGATTTACTGCGGAGGGTCGTGCTACGCGAACGCGACGTCCCCAACGGCGTGAACATCGGGCTCATCGCGACGGTGTGCCGGTTCAGCCTCGACGCCGGCTACCACGTGATCCTCGACGGCATCCTGACAACGGCCCGCTACGGCCCGATGTTGCGTCAGCTCGCCGCCGACCACCGCGGGCAGACCACCTTCCTCTACCTCGACGTGCCGTTCGAGGAGACCGTGCGCCGCCACGCCACCCGAGATCAAGCCAGCGAGTTCACCCCGGAGAACATGCGCAGCTGGTTCGCCGCGAGCGACCGCCTGGACGTCCCAGGCGAGCAGACCGTCACCGCGTCCTCGTCGGCAAAGGACACCGTGGACCGCGTCATCGCCCTCTTCACGGAGTCCACTCTCCCCCAGGTTCCCTGACATTTCTGCGAACACCAACGGAAAAGGCCCTAGCGGCGACAACGCAGGGCGTGAGCCTGCGTGTGGAGCCGGCCTCTGCCCAGCGACGGTCATCGGGATCGCGCGGACCGCCGTCGGCTGCCGCGACCAGGCCGAAACGTCCAGCCGAACATCGGTTCCACCCCGGGTGCCGCCGTCAGACCGACGTGCCGGTGCGCCGGGCGAAGTCCCGCAGACCTGGCAGCCGGTTGGCGGTGGGGTGGCGCAGCAGGGTGGTGGTCATCGCGGCGGTCGGCTTGCGGTAGCGGACCTCGTCCGGGGATGCCTGTTCGGCGGCGAGCAGCGCGCGGTAGCAGTGTTCGGGCTTGTCCCACTGGTGGTAGGCGCGGGCGACGTCGACCCAGTAGCGGGCCCTGCGTTCGGTGCTCGGGATGCTGGCCGGGTTGATGCGGCGGGCGTGCTCGATCGCGGCGCCGGAGTCACCCATGACGCGGGCGATGCTGAGCTGGTATAGCCCGACACCGGTGGGGCCGAAGCTGGTGTAGCGGTGGTTCCCGTCGGTGCCGAGTCGGGTGGCGGCGTCGACGGCTTCGGCGATGAAGGTGCGGGCGGTGTCGCGGTCGCCGTCCGCTGCGGCGGTGTAGGCGGCGGTCTCCATCAGCGACCCGAATACCGACAGCTGCTCGGGACCACGCAGGTCGGGCTGGAGGGCGTGCGCGGTGTCGATCACCATTTGCTGGGCGGTGTCGCCGTGTCCGGCGCGGCGCAGCACGATTGCCCAGACCCGGCGGGCGGTCGCTTGGGTCAGCAGGTCACCGCTGGCGTCGGCGGCCTGTGACGCGCGGTCGGCGGCGGTCCAGGCGAGCCGGTCGTGCCCGGTCTTGATGGCGAGGTCGGTGGTCAGGGTGTAGAGCTCGGCGAGCTGGGCGTGCGCCGCGGTGGCGGTGTCGCCGGCGCGTGGATCGGCGCGGGTGGCGGTCGCGGCGACGATCAGGCCGGGCATCCGCGCGGCGACCTCGCCGTAGCGGCCGTAGGCGAACACGGACCGGGCGACGGCCACGGCGTGGCGTAGCTGGGCAACCTCGGCCGGGGCGCCCGTGGTCAGCGGCGGGGCGAGCAGCGCCTTCTCCAGTGCCGAGATCGGGTCGGCCGCCGCGGCGGCCGCCCCGTTCGCGGGGGTGCCCAGGACCGCGCTGCCGGCGAGGGCTCCCATCCCCGCGAGCAACGTGCGACGACGCATCGGGTCCTGCTCCTCCCACACCGGCATCGGATCGCCGCTCACCTTATGTTCTGGCGGGGCCGCGGGCCGGGTGGACACCCCGGTGGAGTGGTCGAGAGCCAGCCCGAACACCTCCACCGGCAGGAACAGCACCCGGGCCAGGGCGCGCAGGGTCTCGACGTCGCGCAGCGGGGAGCTGCCGGTTTCCCAGCGGGAGATCTGGCTGCGGGAGTAGCCGCAGCGGCGTGCGAGTTCGGCCTGGTTCCAGCCGGCGGCGGTCCGCGCGATCCGCACGATCTCACCGGGCGTGTGGTGCTGGTTCATCAGGGCTGCGACGACCCCGCGGTGCGTGGTCGAGGGCATCGGACTCCTCCCGGGAATGTCCAGCTCAGCCGTCTCACAGTAGCCGATTTTCCAGCGCGTCAACCGAATGTGCACGACGTGCACACCACGCGCGGGGGCCGCGCAGCCCTCTGCCCGCCGATGAACGACGGCGGTTGTGTGGCAAGGGCCTGATGATCCGCACCCGAGGAGGGCCTTCCGTCATGTACCAGTCGACGTTTCCCACCAGCCCGCAGCTGGAGGCATACCTGCGGTCCGGCCGGATGATCTCCGAGCACGAGACCGCACAGGACATGGTCACCCGCATCGTCGCCGCACTCGAACACGCCGACGCCCGCTTCGACCCGGCCGGGGCCGAGGCCTTCGGGGAGCGGCTCGGCTGGGCGTGCGACACCGAACGGATCGTGTTCTCCACCCCGATCATGACCAACGCCGGACGGCACTTCGACCGGCCGCTGGCCGCGTGCGCGGTGCCGCCGGTAGACCTGCGCGGCGACCTCTCACAGGTCAAAACCGTTGTCGACGACCACCACCGGGCGGGGATGGGCACCGGGTTCAACCTCGACGAGCTCGACGACCCAGTCAGTGTGCTGCTCTACCTCAACGACGTCGCGGTGGCCGGCGCGAACTCCGGCACGGAGGACCGGCCGGTCGGGAACATGGCCATCCTCGCGCTGGATCACCCGGCCGCGGCCGAGTTCATCGGCTGCAAGGTCGGCGCCGACGCCCGCGGCGAGACCTGGAAGTTCAACATCTCCCTGCACATCACCGACGCGCAGATGCGGGCCGCGCTCGGCGGCCCCGGCCGGGAGCGGGACCTGCTGACCGCCGCGTCGGAGGCCGCGCACGCCTGCGCGGATCCGGGGCTGCTGTTCACCGACCGGATGAACGAGGGCAACCCGACTTCGGAGGTCGGCGCCTACGTCTCTACCGCGCCGTGCGCGGAGGTCGGCCTGGTCGCCGGAGAGACCTGCCAGTTCGGCTACCTCAACCTCGGCCGCTTCCACACCGGCGACGCAGGCGTCCCGGTCGACCTCGGCGCCCTCGCCGACACCACCCGCACGCTGGTCAGGGCATTGGACGACGCGATCGAGGCCAGCCTCGCCCACTATCCGTCGCCGCTGTCGGCGCAGGTCATGGGCACCAAGCGCAAAATCGGGGTCGGCGTGTGCGGCCTGGCGGACCTGCTGCTGGCCGCCGGGCTCCCGTACGACAGCGTCGAGGGCCGTCGACTGGCGCAGGAGGTGCTGGCGCTGGTCAACTACACCTCCAAGCTGGCGTCGGTGGAGCTCGCCCGCACCCGCGGCGGCTGCCCGGCCGTGGCCGGCGGCCTGTCCCGCTACGCCGACCCCGCCTTCTTGCGCCGCTTCGCCGACCTCGAGGTGGACAGCGTGACCCGCGGCGACTGGGCAGCCCTCGCCGACGAGATCGCCACCACCGGGCACCTGCGGAACTCCTCCACGATCGCGGTCCCGCCGACCGGCCGCTCGGCGCCGGTCGTGCGCGCCTCGACCGGTATCGAGCCGCTGTTCCGGCTCTCCGACGACCTGCCCGGCCACCAGCGGGCCGGGGTCGTAGCTGCACTGAAGGCGGCCGGACGCACCGACGTGCTCAGCTTCGCGTCCACCCACGGGCGACTCCCGGCTGACCCGACGCTGCCCGAGCGGCTGCGGGCCGTGCTGGCGACCGCGACACAGATCAGCCCGGGCGGACACCTCGCGATGGCGGCCGCGGTGCAGGCCTGCGTCGACGAGGCGGTGTCCAAGACCGTGAACCTGCCCGCCTCGGCGACCTCGATCGAGGTGTACGACACCTACGCCACCGCGTTCGAGCTGGGCTGCAAGGGCATTACCGTGTACGTCGACGGATCACGCGACGTCCAGCCGCAAGCCCTCGCCACCGCGACCGCCAGCTGAGGAGACCCATGGCCGCCCCGCAGTACGTGTTCGACACCAAGCACGACCGCTACCCCCTCGCCGTGCACGTCTTCCTTGTCCAGCAAGGAAACATCCTGCTGATGCGTCGGGCCGGGAGCGGCTACGCGGACGGCCAGCTCGGACTTCCGGCCGGGCACGTCGATCTCGGCGAGACCCCGACCGCGTGCGCGGTGCGCGAAGTCGCCGAAGAGCTCGGCATCACGCTGGACCCGGGCGAGCTTCGGGCGGGTGGGACGATGTTCCGCAACTCCCAGGAACCGCGGGTGGACATCTTCTTCACCACCCGATCGTGGGACGGCACCCCGGAGATCCGCGAGCCGCACAAGTGCACCGAACTGGTCTGGGCCGACCCGGAGCAGCTGCCCGAGGACGCGCTCGAGTTCATCGGGCCCGCGTGGAACGACGCGCAAAACGGGCGCGTGTTGCGGGAATTCGGCTTCACTCCGGTCCCGGCGTAAGGAAGCCCGCCCGGGCCTGAGTCCGACGTGGGCGGGGCCCAACTGGTGGCTCAGAGCGAGTTGCGCGTCTTACCGTCGAGGTGAGTGCTCGTGCCCAGGGACCTCGATGCAGGCATGCGTGGACGCGAGCACATGCCTACCGGATCTGGCGAGACCAGTCGATGTGGTGGTGATAGGACCAGTTCGGGCTCTCCGTCGTCGTCAGTCTTCCTGTGGCGAAGCCGATGATCTTCTCGACCCGGTCGCGCCGCAGCTGTTCGAAACGGGCCAAGGCGAGTGGGAGCTCGAGGTCGCGGAGGCACTGGCCGAGGACCGCGGCGTCTTCGAGGGCTATCGCGCCGCCTTGCTCTGTGGCCGGGGGCGCGGCGTGGGCGGCGTCGCCGATGACGACGAGCCGATCGGCGTGCCATCGGGGCAGGTGGTGCAACGCTTTGTCGTCCGCTGCGCGGATGCTGCTCGCCGCGGCGATGATTCCGGCGGCCGGGGCGTCGGCGTCGGGCCAGAGCGCGAGCAACTGGTCGCGCCACTCGTCGGTGCTGGGGCCGGGTTCTGGGAGCTGGTCGGGTGTTTTCAGGTTGGTGAACCAGTACTGCTCGCCGGTGACGGGGTCGTCGATGTGCGCGAGCAGCCGTCCCTCGCCGCGGTAGGCGCGCAGCTGAGCGGGAGCGGGCGGGACGTCTGCCGGGGTTTTCGGGGTGTAGCCGTAGACGGTGCGGGAGCCGCAGTACTCCGGCGCCGGGGCCTCGTCGTCGATAGCGGCGCGGATGACCGATCGAGTCCCGTCGGCACCGATCAGCACGTCACCGTCGACGCGACCGCCGTCGGCGAGCAGCGCCGCTACGCCGTCATCGGCTCCTGTCGCTCCGGTGACGCGAACAGCATGCCGAACGCTGGCTCCGCGCCGCACGGCCTCGGCGCGCAGAGCCTGCTCGAGGTTCGTCCAGGTGACGAAGCGGGCTCCGAGTCCCCGCTCGGGCACCGGGTCGGATAGCGGGCGGTTGACGAGAAGGGTTCCGTCCGGTCCGTAGGCCTCGACGTGCGTCATGGGGAAGGACACGTTCATGACGGGATCGAGGACGTCGAGTGCGGCCAGTGCGTCGAGGCCGTTCGGGTTCAGGCGCATGAACGATCCCAGGCCGTCTTCGGCGTGCCGCTGCTCGAGGACGGTGACGTCGATGCCGGCCTTGCGCAGTGCGATCGCGGCGGCGTGGCCTGCGATTCCACCGCCGGCCACGATGGCGTGACGAATCATCGATCCCCCTTCGGCGCGGTGCGCGCCATAGCGTCGGATAGGGCAAGCAACGCGTCGACCTCTGCCCGGGTGCCGCCCTGGTCTGGCAGGGCGAGCGGCGAAACGGTTTCGTTGTGGGGTTCCTCGCCGCGGCTGCGGCGGGCCAGTGCGTCGCGCAGGCGTTCGGCGAGGGCGGTGGGGTCGGTCGGGGGGTTGTCCCCGAGGTAGGGCGAGATCTTCACGAGGGCGTCGCGGATCTCGATGATCCGGCGGTAGCGGCGCCGGTTGATCCCGAAGGGGCTGACTCGGCTCCACCCGGTGTCGGCCACGCGGTGAGCGGAGGGCGTCTCGTCGGTTTGAGGCGCGGGGGCGGCGCTGGGCACGCGGCTGAGGGCGAGTTCGGGGTAGGCGGCGTAGAGGGCGTCCGACAGCGGAGCCAGCCGGCGGTAGTCGCGGCCGTGCTGGTACCAGGCCCGAACAGCGGCCGCGCGCATCATCGTGGCCGGGTAGAGCAGGCCGATCACGAAGATCAGGCCGCCGATGAGCGGTAGCAGTCCCAGCACGCCGGACGCCGAGGCGGGCAGGGTGAAGACCTTCAGCCACCGGAGCAGGAAGAGAACCACCTGGACCAGGCATGCGGCTGAGATGAGGCCGGCGCCGATTCCGGCGATGTAGAGGCCGTGGCGCAGGCGGGGCGCCGCGGCCTGGGCATAGCGGCGGGTGAGCATGACCACCACGACGAACATCGTGGTGCCGGCGTAGGTGAAGGACGTGAGGTAGATCGGGTAGGTGTGGTTCGGCGCCGGGCCAGGTGGCGCGGTAAGTGCGAGAACCGTGCCGAGGGTCAGGGCGGCGAGCAGGAAGGCCGTGTGGGTGAGCAGACGCGGCTTCACCCGGGTGTTGCTCGCCAGGATGTAGAACACGGCGATACCGAACACCATCAGGAACGGGTTGAACACCCGCCCCAGCCAGAACATCTGCGTGCTCGGGGTGATCGAGGGCTGACTGGTGCGGCCGCCGGCGTAGGTGGTGATGAACCATCCGATGAGGCCCGCAGCCAGCGTGCCGACCACCGCCCACAGCGGGAGATCGCGCGGCCGCCGGGCCACCTGCGACCCTTTCCACAGCAGGCCGCCGGCCAGCAAGATGAACTGCACCGTGAACACGACTGTCATATCCCCCACCCCACTACGTCGCCCAGTGCCGCAAACCGCTGGTCACCTGGCTCTATACCGATGCTTTCCTGCAGCGTGCGCCACACCAGAATGATCGTGGCGACGGTTTCCGCGTCCCGCTCGTGCGCCTGGTCGTACCGTCCCGTGCGCAAGGCGCGGCGGACGGCGTCCATGTCGAGCTCGGGTTCAGCCCGACCGGCGGAGCCGGTCCACCGCTCGGGCGCGACGATCGCGGTCTGCTCGGCGCGAGCGGCGTCCTCGGCCGAGGCCCCGAGATCGCGGGCGAGGATGTGCGCCAGCTCGTGCAGGACGATGTGGTCCTGGTGCACCGAGCTGGTGGACTGCTGGAAGAGGATGTAGTCGGTTCGTGCGCCACTGAGCCAGGCGCCGAACGGACCACCAGCAGGAATGTCGCAAGCCACGCGCCGGATGGCACGTCCGCGATGCTCGGCGACACGCTCACAGAGCTGTCCCACGTCGAGGGGAGGTCGGATATCCAACCCGCGCAGCAGCCGCCGGCATGCCCGTGGCAAGTTCGGTGTGCCTGTCATCCTCGACCCCCAGGTGCGACCTGATCACAGCCACCCGAGCCGGTCGCCGAGGGCGGTATCCATCCCCCGAGCCCATCCCTGGGACGACCGCGAGGCCGTGGCATCGAGCATGGAAGCCCAGTCCAGGATGATCGTGGCCACCGTCTCGGCCTCGTGCTCCTGCTCCGAGTCGTATTCGCTGCGGCGGCTGGCCAGGCGCACGGCATCGAGCGGGATGTCGGGGTAGGCCGCCCGCAGTCCGGCTTCGTCGGCGTCAGAGGAGAACTCGGCGACCAACGAATCGTCGTGCTCGGTGCCAGGATGACCTGCGAGGATGTGGCCGAGTTCGTGCAGGATGATGTGGTCTTGATGCAGCCGGCTCGTGTTCTTCTGATAGAAGATGTACTCCGCCCGCGGGCTGGTGATCCACGCACCGAACGGCCCGGGTTCAGGAATCGCGTGAGCGACCAACTCGATCGGCTTACCCCGGACCGCGCCCAGACGGCGGCAGAGTTCGGCGACATCCAGCGGTGGCTGGACGTCCAGACTCCGCAGCAGGTCGCGATACCGACGCCGCAGTTGTCGTTCGCTCATGGTCAGCCCATTGTGCGGTGTTGTGGATCTTCTGGCGAGGTCTGCGCTGAGCCTTCTTGCTCGCGCCGGTCGAGTTCGTATACCACGGACAGCATTTCCAGCGCCTGCTTGCGGCGGGCGGGAGACAGTTCGCCGGCTCGCATCGCCAGCAGTCGGATCTCGGGATCGGTGGCAGGCTGACCGGGTTCGGAGCTGGCTACCGCGATCTTGGCGTCGATCGCCGCCGCAACGTCGTCGTCGAAGAAGTAGTCACCGGGCACGCCGAAGTACCAGGCCAGACCGGCCAGGTGCCGCATGGTCGGGTTGTCCTTGACGCCGTTGCGCAGCTGCCACATGTAGCTGTTGGAGAACGACTTCACGATCCCGCTCTTGACGATCGCGTCGGCCACCTGGTCGTTGGACCATTCCTTGCCGTCGGGCCGCGGGTGGGATGCGTACAGCTGGTTCAGCTTGGCGGCCAGGGTCCTTTTGGGCTTGTTCACCTGTCAGGGCCTCCCCGTCCACTGTGTCGTCGCGTCCCGGGTCGCACCCTAGGCCACCCGAGAACTCTCACGCTAGTTAAGAAAGATCGTCACGCTGGTTGAAAGTTTTCCTCACATGAGTTTAAGGTGTAAGTCGTCCAGCTTCAACTGTCGTGATGGAGACCGACGCTCACCTTGGCATATGCCGAAGCGCGACTATGACCCAGTCCGCACTGACACGTGCCGGTACTCGTCGCGCAGGGGACAGAAGGTTCCTCGAGGCGAAGGAGAGCACACGTCGTGATCCGACTCAGCGACGTCCCACGCCGCGCCGATGTCCCGGACAGCAGCGACCCCACCGCCGGCACCTCGCGCGCCGCCCACGTGCACGATCGAGACGCGAACACGCGGCTACCGCCGGAGCAGGACGTGGCAGATCAAATCCCCTACCTCTGGCGACCCGGGCCAGCGCAGGGCGCCGCGGTGCTGATGGTGGCCGCGATGGTGGCCGCCATGGTCGCGCTGGGCCTGCTGGCCTACTCCGGAACGCTCCGGTGAACAGGTCCATCCCCCGCGATCAGCCGGTCACCCCGGCGCCGACGAGAGAAATGGCGGGTCTCGGCCAGTGCCCCCGCATCAGTCAACACGAACTGATTCCGGCGAGGTGCTGACACCAGCCAGGAAATCCATGCACAAGGGCAAGCACGTGATCTTGGGAGGGAAGGTCTATGCGGTCTCGAGAAGCAGAGGCATCACGAAGGGTCCGTTTGCCGGCCGCGGCAACACCGCGGAAGCTGCGGGAGCGGTGCGAGTCCGCGGTACGGAGGCTGCCGATTCCGGCGCCGTTCACGTTGGAGGGGTTTCTCGAGCAGGTCGGTGACCACAGTGGCCGCCGGATCGAGTTGCTGCCGGCGATCCTGG
>NZ_FOEF01000026.1 GCF_900110575.1 Amycolatopsis saalfeldensis | reverse complement strand
GAGCCCAGCGGCACGGCCGGCGACCGGCACGGCGGAGCCCAGCGGCACGGCCGGCGACCGGCACGGCGGAGCCCAGCGGCACGGCCGGCGACCGGGCAGCTCGTTCGATGCAAAAATCTTTCGGATTTCAGGTGGCAGAATTGCCTGGATCGGGAATTGCGCAGAATTCGATACCTCGAATCTCGGCTCTGCAATTCATCCGAAGAAATCTCAACAAATGAGAACGGTTGACGAACGTTGAAATCTCGCTTGTCAATACGCTGATGACAATTGAGGTCAGATTGACACGCGTCAGCATTTCGGGCGCAGTTGATCATGGAGGAGTGGCGGCCGGAGCGTGAGAGCGGGGACGAGCGCGGGAGGCGTGCGAGCAGGGCTCGGCCGGCGGAAAGTGGAGTACGGGGAGATGGTGACCATCGCAGTCAGGGCGACCACGGAGTCAAGAGGACCGGCAGGCGACCACCCACCCAAATCGACTGTTCATATGCCTGCCGGCGACCGAGTCGGGCGTTGCATCGGCAGGGTCTGCAGGCCACTTGAACAGGCGTTTCGCTGCGCCGAGGGGCTACCGCTCTAACAGGCAACTGGAACGGACCGTCGAGCGGTAGGTCACCAGGACACTACAGATTGCTCACCGAGAGTGCTGTTGATCTACTAGTCCGTCGCTCGATGTGGTGACGCTGGGTCGTCCTAAGTAGAAATACGCTGCGGCGGATGCCCCGTTCGGCGTAGCGTCGACAACCTTGACACTGATCAACCGAAGTGCGGACGACGAGTGAAAATAATACGCCCTCTGGACAGAAAGGAGGCGATTCGAATCGTCGAATCTTTGGCTCACCTGCGCCGCGGGGCGGGGCGTAGGTGAGCCTTCACGAATGAACATGGAGCATGCACATGGTAACGGGGGACAATAGGTATCCGCAGCGGTCGCGAGACCTTCGCCACCTGCTGAACGGGGAGTGGGTCATCCACATCCTTGTGGCGTTGGACGCGGGTCCGTTGCACTACAACGAGCTGTATTCAGCCGTTCAGGACATGACGACGTTCGACCCGTGGACCGGATCGGTGCGCCGCATCCAGAGCAGGGCACTGGGACGGACGTTGCGGCGTATCGAGACAGGCGGGCTGGTCGACCGGTTCGAGGAACGGACATTTCCACGGTCGGTGATCTACTCGCTCACGCCCGCGGCCAAGGAGCTGCTGATCGCGGTGGAGCCGCTCATCGCCTGGGGCGAAAAGCATTCCGAGCTGATCGAGCATCTGCAGAAGTCGCAGGCGAAGGACCGGAAACAGCCGCAGGAGGATGACAGCAAGCCTCCGCCTGACGGTGTAGCTGATTGAGATGCCGATGGCGGTAGGCCCGCTCAGCTGGCGGCGGCGTTGTCGGTCGGAAGCTGGCGGCGGGTACTTCCGCGTCGTTGGAGGAAGTCAGCGAGGTTGAGTGTGTCCGCGCTGGGGTGCTGCCCGATCTCGTCGAGCGTGGCGGTGAGGAGCGCGAGCGTGCGTGGAATGGCGGCGTACTGGCCGAGGCGGGCCTGGGTGCGGATGATGTCGCGGTAGACGCCTTCGTTGTACCGGTCGAGCTTGCGAGTGCGTTCCAGCAGCGTGAGCATCGTTTCCGGGTCGGCGTCGCCGTGGGTGCGGATCAGTGCGCCGAGCGCGTCGAGGACGTCGCGGCGGATGGTCTCGCGGAAGGGCTCGACCCAAGGGACGAGCAGGTCTTCGGCGAGGTCGCCCTGGTAGAGCTCGACGGCGTCGTGCAGCTGTAGGAGGGCGTCACCGTCGGTCGGGCGGGGTGCCTGCAGGGCATGCTGGAGGTGCCAGAAGTCGACGGTGACCAGGTCAGGGTTGAGTTGGTAGCGGCCGTCGTCGTTGAGGACGACATTGTCGAGGGCGCCGTCGGTGGCGTCGCTGAGTGCGCGGCGCAGCATCGAGAGGGTGTTGTGGAAGCTGTTGTACGGCCGCGGTGGCCGGCTGTCGGGCCAGACGGCTTCGTTGAGGACTTCGCGGCGGACGCCGTGGGGGTGTAGCGCGAGGTAGACGAGCACTTCGCGTTGCTTCGGTGTGAGCGCCCCACCGAGCTCGCGTTCTCCGCTGTCGTCTTGAAGGGCCAGGTAAACACGACCGAGCACTCGCACGGCCAGCGGTCGCCGCGTCGCCGGTTGATCTCCCACCGCTGGCTTCGGCGGATTCTCCGGCCGTGTTGACCAGTTGTCGGCAAGCACCAGGTCGTCGGTGGTCGTGCGGTGTCCATCGGCGTCGTCGGCCGGTGAGGCTGGCACCGGGGCAGGCGGCTGGACGTCCACGGGGGCGGCGTGGACGTCCAGCACCTGCAGGCTCGGCATCGGCGCAGCCGGGTCGTTCTGCCGGTCCGGCGGCCGGGTCGATTCGAGCCGGGTCATCTCTTCCACCGAGCGCTGCTCGGGCACCGACGGTTGCGCAATCCTGTCGTCGTCCTCGGCGACGTCCACGAGCGGTAGGCCACCATCGCCGGCAGCGCCGGGTTCGACACCGGAGCCCGGCAGGTCGGTCGGGCCTTCGGCGTCACGGAGCAGGGTCAGCAACTCGGTGGTGTCGGCGGCGGGCAGGGTGAACAGACGGGTACCAGTGAGCGCGTCGCCGAGGCCGGGGCTGGTGGCGCTGACGGTGCCGTCGGGGCGGATGCGGACGGTTGCGCCGGGCCGCCACTGGCCGAGCAGGATGCCGGCGAGGCCGAGGGTGGAGCCGTTGTCGAGGACGGCCTGCAGGCGGCGTTCGGCGTGCGGTGTCGGGCTGGCGAGCAGCACGAGCGAGGCCGGGGTGGGCTGGAATTCGGTCTCTTCGATGGCGTGGCGGGTGCGGGTGAGCAGCGCCGCTTCCATCTCGTCGAGGGCGGCGTCGAGGGAATCGACCACCAGGACGGTCGAGGGCAGGTGCTCGACGTGCGTGCCGTCGAAGACGAGGTGCAGATCCTCGGCGGGGATGATCACGCAGACGCTGCCGCCAGGCTGGTGCTCGGCGAGCAGGTGCAGCAGGAGAGCACGGGCCGCGTCCGCGGCGCCGGGCCCGGCCAAGCCAAGCCCACGAGTGCTGGCGAGGTTCAGGGCGAGCTCGCTTCCACCTCGAACGCCGACTCGCGCTGGAACGGGTATCGGTTCGTCGTCGGGTTCGAGCGCGCCGCCCGCGGTGATGTGGATCCGCGGTGGAGCGGGCGCGAGGTCAATGAACTCCACCTCGTCGGAGCGCAGGTCGTCATCATGGTCGTCGTGTGCGGTGCGCAGTGCGCGGACCACGGGCGCGATCGGGCGCTGCAGGTCGGCGCGGTCGCCGCTGCCGACGCGGTAGCGACGGCGCCGCCACATCCTCGCCGACACCATGGCCGTAGTGACCAGGCCGGCCAGGCCGAGACTGACGAACACACCCGTCATCAGGTCCAGCCCTGGTTCGGCCTGATCGGTGCCGTGCTGGTCGGCCTGGTCAGTCGCCGGCGGAGCCTGCGTGGTCGGCGCCGGCTGCGTTGAGGGTGGTGTAGTTGGCGCCGTACTGGTCGGAGGGACCGGTTGCTCGGGTGGGACCGGCGGCAGTTGCTCGCCCGGCGGTGGCTCGCTGGGCGGGGCTGGGATGTAGGCGGTGATCTTCCAGCCGGGCCGCACCAGGTTCGGGTTGGCGAGTGTACGGCCGTCGGGCTGCTCGACACCGCGGTTGAGTTGGAATAGCTCGGGCCACCGGCTGCCGCCGCCAGGCCCGTAGACGCGTTCGGCGACCCGCCAGAGGCTGTCATAGATCCCGTTCTGCGGGAGGCGGACTTCTTCAGTGGCCAGCACCGTTCCTGGTGGGGCGGGCGCCGCCCGGTCGATCACCAGGGTGGCTTGTTGCACGACCAGGGCCTGCCTGGCCAGCGCGGGCGCAGCGGGGCCGGGTGTTAATGGCGCGACGACAGCGATTGGCGCGAGGTCGCCCGTCAAGGCCGCCGTGACCGGTGCTGGCCCTGTGTACGGGGTTCGGCTGCCGAGCAGGGTCAGCACGATGGTGCCGATGAGCGCCGCAGCGAGCCCGTGCAGCGGGCCAGGTGGACGGACCTGCGGCCAGGTGATCCCGCGCGCCGCGTCGACGGTGCAGCGCAGGACGTCAATGGCGAAGAAGAACCAGACGATCCAGCACAGCACGGCCAGGGTATTAAGCAGGAACGGCGGGCTCATCGAGTTGAGCAGCGTCGCCTGGGTCTCGTCCCAGGTCGGCACATGGTCTGGCAGGGGCCAGCCGACGAAGTGCACCAGCGCCCAGGGCAAGCCGGCCACGAGCGCGAGCAGGACGACGGCGGCGAGCAGGCCGCGCAGGACTCGGCCGACGAACCGGAACGCGCTGGCTGGCGCCCATGAGGCGTGGCGGTGCGCGCTTGGTGTCAGCTTCCTGCGTGTGTGGTGTGGATGTGCGGTCACGGCGTGCTCAATTCCTTGGCAGTACAGGGTTTATGACTCGATGTGTGCTGCCTGGCTAGGCAGGTCAAGCGAAGTCATGTCACTTCCGCAGGAACCCGCGCAGGCACGCCCGCGGGAACGGACCGAGGTGCGGCGGGCTCCGGTACCGTTGGTGTCTGGCCGGACGTTGGTGTCTTCGCCGCGGGCGCTCCTTGGCCCGTATCGGTCTTCGCGGCGGACGGGGCGGGTGCGGGCTTCTTGCGTTTGGTGCGAGTGGGCTTCCGGCCGCTGAGCCATTGGTCAAGGTCTGCAACGGGCACGTCAGTGAACTTCGCCAGTTCGTCGGTGCCGATCACGTCACTGGACTCGGCGAGTACGTCACCAAGTTCACGCTCGATGTCGCTGAGTTGTTCGGCGATGGCGGCGCGACGTTGCGCGAGTTCGCCGACCCGCTTCGCCGTGGCCGCACGTTTCGCGGTGGTGGTGCTGTCGTTTTCCTCGACGCGATGTTCGATCTCTTCAGGCGTGGCCATCCTGGTCTCCTTCGTGGTTGGCGTGCTGCACCGGACGCGAGCGGTGAGGCGTGGTCATGGGAGTACTCCGGAGATTCCGCGCTGCGGCTGGGCTTGCCCGGCCGCGGTGACCGCGATCGAGCCGATGCCGATCAACGGGAGCAGTTGCGTCGGCTGGCTGACCGTGACGGTGACGTGCACGGTGTTGCCGGCGACGGAGACGGTGCCGGTGTGGCCTGCGGCGGCGAGGTACTTGCGGGCGGCTGCACTGGCTTGCTGCGGCTCCAGACGAAGGGTGCCGTTGGCGCGGTAGGCAGCCAGGTCGATTTCCTGGGCGCCGGCCCGAGCGGCTTCCTGGGCCTCGCCGAGAGCGCGAACCTTGGCGGCCAGCGCGAGTCCACCGTCGAGCACGAGACCGGCGAACAGCAGGACCGCGGTCACGATGATGACGACGAACGCGGTGACCCGGCCGCTCTGGTCCTCACGCAGTCGGCGCAGAGCGGGGCGGCGAGACCGTGCTGTGGAGCTCATCCGGTGCCTCCTGCCTGCGCGAGTGTGCTGGTGCCGCGCCATACATCGACTGGCGAGGAGAAGCTGGATTCGAACGTTCGGGAGCCTGGGACGCCGAGCATGGTCAGGTCACCCAAGCCGACACTGCAGGAAACGGTGACGGTGACTGTCGAGCCGGGTTTGAGCCCCTGGGTGTCGGTGGAGACCGTGAGCGACTGGCAGGTGATCCCGGCAGAAGCCAAGGCAGCACTGGCTGTCGTCTGGGCATTCGCGGTGGCTTGCGACGGGGTACGGGCCAGGGTGGCTGCGCGCGCGGCCTGGTGCGCGACGTCGTTGATCCGCAGTTTCGTATCGGCGAGCCGGCCGCACAGCACCACGAACAGCAGCAGCAGAATGAGCAGCGGCGTGAGTAGAGTGAGCTCGGCCGCGGCGGAGCCACGTTCATCGCGGCGCAGCACGCAGAGCCGTGCACGCACGGGGTGAACGAGCCTGCGGAACGTCGATGTCGCGCTCATGGCGCTGCCCCCACACCGGTCGGCGGGGTAAATTTCTCAATGGGCCCAACAGCTTCGGCGTGGACCGTGAGTGTCATGAACGGGATGACGCTGGTCGCCGTTCCGGTGATGGTCACGGAGGCTTGGGTGTTTCCGCGCTGGGCTTTGACCGAACCTCCCTGCAGCGGGCCGCTTCCCAGTTGCGCCAGGATGCGTTGCCCTTCGGTGTTGCCCGCGGCTGCGCTGCCCCCGGAGACTCGCGCAGCGGAGAGTGCCTCGGACGCGGCAGCTTGCGCGATGTGGTTGGCGTGCATGTACAACGCGAACTGGGCGATGAGGAGGATCAGCAGGAGCAGCAAGGGTGTGGCGACGACGAGTTCGACCGTTCCGCCGCCCCGCTGATCGTGCCGTAGCCGACGCAGCGCGGAGCGCACGACCGTCCTGTGGGGACGTTCGCGTGTCGTCGGTGCCGGTTTTGCGGGCCGGCTAACGTTTCGAGACATCGTGTTCACCGGCCTACAAACTGATGCCGTTCGCCTTCTCGACGACTTTTGCGATGATGATCGCAAGCACGGCGATCGCCGCGGCTACGAGCACAGCGGTGACAACCACGGCCTCGGTCGAGTAGCCGCGCTCGTCCTGGCGCAGCCGCTCCAACCCGGCACGGATGCGGGCGACTAGGATCTGAACTTCGTTGAACATCAGTATCTCCCCTGTGGTTCGGGGTCCGTTATGGACTGTTCTAATGGAACTCAGAGACCTCCCAGCACCTGTGCGAGTGCGGGAAACCCAATGAAGACAAGGAATCCACCGAACAGCACCACCACGGGCAGGCTCATGCGTTCAGTGGCCGACTGGGCGTCACCTTCGGCGTCGGTGAGCTCGCGGGTGCGCAGCGCGGCGGCTTTGGCTGCGAGGCTGGCGCGCACGCGGGCACCTTCGGTTCCGGCCAGGCTGACCGAGGCGGCCAGCTCGGACAGCTGGTGCACATCGAGTTCGGTGCCGAGCTGGCCCAGGGTGGACCACGGGGTGGTGCGGGTGAGCTTGGCGGTGACCAGTGCGCGGCGAATCTGTTGAAACGCCCAGCCTTTGCCAATGCCGACCGCGTCGGACAGGGCTCCGTCTACCCCGGCGCCACCGGCCAGCAGGACCCGGATCAGGTTGAGGTAAGCCGACAACGCGTGCCGGAAGGTCGAGCGTCGCCGCTCGGCTTCCCGCCGGACACTGATGTCCGGGAGCAGGAAGCCGCCCAAGGCGAGGATGAGGCTAGCGATGGCCGGAACTTCCCACTCCGGACTGACATCGGTCACCACGAGCAGGAGCTGCATCAGGATGGGCAGCAGCAACCCGGTCAGCGCGAACGTGGCCTTCTCGGCCAGGTGGTGCTCGATACCCTTGCCGGTGACGGCGAGGTCGTTGCGCAACTTGCGGTTCGGCAGCCCGAGTGCGGCCAGCGGCTTGATGAACGGCTTGCCTACCCGCAAGGCCCAGCCATCGGAATCCGCGGCGAGGATCGGCGGTGGTGCCGGTGTCGAATGCAGCCGGTCGACCAGAGTTCGCAATGGTGGCTTCGGCGGGAACACATAGACCACCAGCGCCCACAACCCGACGCCGAGCCCAGCGCCCCACAGCAACGCACTGATCATGACGACGCCCCCTTTCCGGTGAACAGGTCATCGACGTCGAGATCGGCGTCGTGCGACCGGATCGTGCCCAGCTCGGTCAGGAACCTTTCGGACTCCCGCATGCGCGCGATCTTTGACAGCCAAACAAAAGCTGCTGCGAAGAGCACTCCGACGATCAGGAGCATGATCTGGCCGAACGCCGAGTTGTACGGGGCGAGGTAACCGCGGTTGAGCAGCACCAAACCGACAGCGAAGGACAGGGTGGTGATTACGATGACGCGCACGCTGGTCTTGGTACGGGCGCGCCCGGCCTCGACGCGCATCCGCATCGACGCTTGTTCACGGGCCTCGCTGGCCAGTTCCCCGAGCAGGTCGGCCAACTGGCGGGCCTGGTGTTCGGCGGCCAGCACGAGCGCGGAGATCACCAGGTCCGCGGTCGGGTCGCGCAGCTGCTCGGCGAGGTTGCGCAATGAGGGTGCGAGGCGTTCGCCGCGTTCGAGCCGGACGGCCAGCTCGGTGATCTCCTCGCGGATCGCGGCCGGGCAGGCCGGGGCGGTGGCGAGGATGGCCTGCTCCAGGCCGGCCGCGGCGACAAGGGTGTCGCGCAGCATTTCGGTCCATCCGGCGATCGCCTCGATGCGTTCGAGGTGGAGCTTGTGGTCGGTGTTCGAGCCGAGGATCCGGGGCAGACCGACCACGGCCACGACGGTCAGGACGGCGCCGACGACCCAGCCGGTGATCGTGCCGACGGCCAGGCCGGCGAGCACGGCCACCACCAGCCAGCCGACCTGCTTGCGGTCGTGGTGGACGGCCAGCCACGCGCTCAGCCGCGACGGCGTCGCGGGGCGGACGGGCCGGCCGCGCAGCCCAGCCCACACGAGCAGGACGCCGACGGCCAGGCCCGCGCCGAGCAATCCGAACAGGGCGGCAGTCGTGGTCATGGCGTCCACCACCCTTCGCGCCGCTCGAACAGGTCCGGGTCGTAGCCGGCGTCCATGAGCAGGTCCACGGTGTCGGTGCGCAGCGGCGCGCCGGGCACAGCGCGCAGGTCCGGGCCGGGGCGCCATACCTCGTTGCTGATGATCTGAGCGCCGTCGGCGCCGACGACTTCGCGGATGGAGGACACCACGCGTTTGCTGTTTTCGCCGCGGGGCTTGTCCAGATGCACCACGAAGTGCAGGGCCGCGGCCACCAACAAGTTCGTTGCTTCCATCGGCAGCCGTTCGGGGCCTTGCACCGCGTAGGCGGCGAGCTTGGTGAACGCGCCCTGGCTGCTGGAGGAGTGCAGGGTGCCCATGCTGCCGTCGTTGCCCATGGACATCGCGTTGCACATCGGGATGACCTCGGGACCGCGAACCTCGCCCACGATGACCCGGTCCGGGCTTTGGCGCAGTGACTGCCACACCAGATCCGATAGAGAGACCGCACCCACGCCTTCCAGATTGGGTTCGCGGGCCTGCATCGCGACCACGTCCGGGTGTGCTTCGCCGTCCTCGCCGAGGCCGAGCTCGAAAACGTCCTCGATCGTCAGGATCCGCTCCCACGACGGGATGGCCGAGGCCAGACCACGCAACAGTGTGGTCTTGCCGATCGCCGTGCCGCCGGTGACCAGGACGTTGCGACGTGCACGCACCAGCGCTTTGAGGAACGACTCCAGGGCGAGATCGATGGTGCCGTTCTCACGGAGCTCCGCCAGAGTGACGCTGGTGAAGCGGTGACGCCGAATCGATACCGATGGGCGCGCGGTGACGGCCATGACCGCGGAGACCCGCTCGCCACCGGGCAGCTGGAAGTTGACGATCGGCGAACCGCGATCGAAGCGGCGTTCTTCCACGCCGGACCGGGTCGCCAGATCTCGAATGAGCTCGATGAGTTCCGTGTCCGAACCCACTACTGGCGGCAACCGGCGTCGGCGGCCGTCGGCGTAGCGAACGAAGACGTGGTCGTAGCCGTTGATGTTGATGTTCTCGATTTCGGTGTCGGCCAGCAGCGGTTCCAGCCCGGCCAGCCCGAAGACCTCGTCGAGCACGGCCGTGATCACCCGCTGCTCGACCTCCGGTCGTACCAGGTCGCGGGCTTGCTGCATCTCCGCCTGGGCATGTGCCTCGGCGGCGTCCTGCAGGATCGCCTCGGCCATCTGACGGCGCGCTACCGTCCCCATCGGGGCACGGCCGCTGCTTTCGTCGTCCCGGATACGTTGGCTGAGCTGCGTGGACAGCTGCTCGCGCAGGTACTGCCGCAGCCGATCCACGGCCGCAGCCTCCCCTGCGGGCCGATGCGGAAGCTCCGCTGGGCCGGGCAGGTTCGTCGGGCCAGGTTGTGGGCCCGCTCCGTTCGACGTGGTCGTCAGGTGCGGCTCGCCGAGGCCGGGCCGGGTCATGACGTCGCGCCGTTCCGGGTCTGCGGCCCGAGGGGCTGCAGGGCCGCGCCCGAGATCGGCTCTCCGGGCACCGCCAGCCGCAGGTGCGGAGCACGGGTGCCACCGTTGTTGGTGGCGTGCCAATGCGCAAAGGTGTTCAGCGCGATCTTGGCGGCGGCACGCCCGAGCGCGGACTTCGCCGGGCTGTGCCGACCGTTGCCCTGCCCGCACAACACCGCGGCGCCCTTGTCATCGCGGGGAACACGGCCCATCACCGGGATGCCCATGACCTGGGCGACCTCGGCGGTCGGGTAGCCGTCGCCGACGAGCACGAAGCACGGCTTCGCCGACCACCGCTGGGCGGCCTGCAGCTTGAGCGCGACGTGCGCGAGTTCGTCGTCGTGTGGTCGGGCGACCAGCAGCATCGCGTCGGCGCCGCGGATGATCGGGAACGCAGGCGAGTCGGGATCCACCCGGCCGCAGTCGACGATGACCGTGGTCCCCGCCTGGTCGGCTGCACGGCGCATCGGCGACGACGCGCCCGGAGCCAGCACCGACAACGCGGCGCGGGCTTGTTCCGCGCCTACCGGCCCGAGCACCACCCGCAAGCCACCTGGCAGGAGCTGTGTGTGCTGGGCGAGCAGGTTCGGGTCGGAGCCGCCGCGGCCCCGTGCCGCGGCGGCCAGGCTGACCAGCCCCGGTGACTCGGGCAGCCGGAAGCGGGCCATCAGGTCACCGCCGGCAGGGTCTGCCTCGACGACAATCGGGTTCTCCTGCCCTGGCCACCGAGCGCCGAGGGCGGTGGCCAACGTGGTGACGCCGGGCGAGCCCTTGAGCGAACAGACTGCGATGAGCATCAGCGTCCACCTCCCGCGATCGCCACCAGGCTGAGTTGCCCCGCTGGAGCCGAGGCGAACGCCCGAGCGTCCGATTCGGACAGTTGCAGAGAGACCACGGTGGTTTGCTCGCCCTCGCGCGTGGCGATGCCGGTCACCACCGCGGTCCACGACGAGGTCTGTCCGTTCGACGATCCCGTCGTCGTGCCCTGGCCCGGCGTGGTGAGCACTGCGACGGTGGTTCCGGGCGCCAAGTCGGGCGGGAACTGCCCAGGCTTCAACCCGACCGCCGCAATTGCCCTTCCCTGCAAGGGAATCTGCGGCGAGCCGAGGACCGATCGGGTCACCAGTGAACCGGCGGGCAGACTGAACGCAACCGGCTGTCCCACCACGGTGGACGCCGCCGATGCCGACATCACGTCCATTCCGGAGTCGGTCGCCATGCTAACCTGCTTGAGGTCCTGCGCGGTGAGGATTTGACCCACCGCAACGGGACGGGCCAACGCCAGCACGCTTTCCCGGTCTCCCAACTGCATTCCGGCGAACACGCCGCCCGCGGCGCACACCACGACCAGCAGGACACCGAGCAGCAGGTAGGGCACACTGCGCCGCCTGCCTCCGCCGCTCAGGCGTGAAGGAGCCTTGCCGTCACGGCCAGCCCACGTGTTCAGCGACGTTCCATTCTTCGTCGTCGTGTCCGTGCCGGTCGAACCTGCGGTAGTTGTCACCACCGACCTCCTTCAGGCATGAAGCCATCGCGACGCGTCGATTTGGGTGGTCGACGTGCCTTCCGTAACAGGATGTTTCGTTGTGGGCACCCGCCCTCGTGGGGCGGGAGGTTTAGCTCAACCGGTGGCGATGCCCTGGCTCTCCGCAACGCGGAACGCAGCATTTCCGGTGGTAGTCATGTTCGGGAACGTGCCGCCTTGGCCTGCGCCCGACCAGGTCACGGTCCAGTTCACCGTGGCGGACACGGGGAACGCTTCAGCGCGCTGCCCGGCCGAGGAGGTGCGGTAGGTGTAGCCGCAGTCCGGCGACGCACTCTTCGGATTGCCCCCGGCGGGGAACTGAGAGCCCGGACCGGTGCAGGTCACCGAACCGCCGTCGCCCATCGACCAGGTCACCGAGGTTGGCCGGGCGACCGCGATCACCGAGACGCCCGGAACCGCCGCGGTGGCGGACACATCGCCCCAACTGCTGGGATCCAGCCACATCCAGGTCGGCAGGCTGACCAACTGGTCGCCGGCCGGGTTCGCCTTGATCCTCGGAGTAGGCAGACGCAACTGATTGCGCGCCTGCGCCGCGAGCTCGGCAGGCGACGGCAGCGCCGCCGGGCCGGGCTGGCCGTCGGCAATCCAGACCGGCGGACGGTACAGCGCGTCCCGGAAACCAGGCCCCGTGCACTTGTAGACGTACCACGCGCCGGAGGGCGGCTGGGCCTGCGCGAGCCGCGGCTGCGCCACCGCGAACTGCGCGGTGGCCGGCGCGCTCTGCGGCCGGTACACCGCGGGCACCGCGGTGACCGCACCCGACTTGGGCGGGACATGGAAGGCCGCCGGCTGCGCGCCGCCAGGCGGCGCGCCCTGGTAGCCACTGCGTTCATAGCCGCACTGGGCCAGGTTCTTGTTCCCGCCGATGATCGTGTCGCCGTCGGCGTTGGCCTGCCCGGTACCGGGGTTGTTCTTCCCAGGATTACCCGGCTTGTTTCCTTTGCCCTGATTACCGTTTCCGTTCGTCCCACCCTTGCCAGCGCCAAGTTCACAGCCAGGGTTTGGGTACTGGCTGCAGTCAGTGAATCCGTACCCATCGTCGGCAAGAGCAGGGATCGCAGCGACCACGATCACGGCCGCGGACAGGCCGATAACGACTCCTAAACGTTTCAACACGAGCCCACCCCCTCCACGGCGAAGCGGGTGACCCTCCACGTACCGTCCTGCTGCTTCTTGACTTCCGCGGTGATCGAGCGCCGTCCGCCCGGTGTGTCATTGAGCAACTGGCCGTCCTTGTACTTCAGCCAGTTCGAGCTGTCACTGCAATCCGAGATCATGATCATGGTCGGGTTGTCAGCTGGGTCCACTTTGGACACTTGCGGGGTGTTCGCGGGCGCTCCTTTGGACACGACACCGTTGAGGTGGTCTGTGTACAAGCTGCGGTTGACCACCCCGAGGGCGTCACCCGTCGCGTACTTCGCAAGCTCAGGCGACTGCCAGTCCGCAGTCTCCCCGGCCTTCGCCATCTGCCTCCACATCCCCGTGTAAGCAGCCGTCGCCTGCTGACGCGCGCTGTCCGCCGGAGAGACCGGCGACGGCGAAGCACTGCTCGGTGACGAAGACGTTGCCACCCCAGTCGTGCCCCCAGGCGTCTGCGACGGATTCGAGCTACAAGCCGTCAACGTCAGCACCGCGACTCCGACAACAACGAGTCCCGCCCCGCGCCAGCCGTTGCCGCCACGTACATTGCCCCCGACCACGTGCACCCCCTCGGATCTGCGAAAATTCCTTTCGATCTACTGTGGTACACCTCACGTCTACCCGTCGCCCCCCAGGAGGCTGCAATGTCCCTATGAAGGGACACAAGTGTCGGAACAGGGGAAATCGGGCAAGGTTCACCCAAATGGGTTAACGGTGGCCTGTTCAAATATCGCTGAGTAGTAGCGTCACTACACCGGAAAGCTCTAACCAGAGGGCTACAGGGGGGTACATCGTGATCAGCAATGTCACTCTCGCGGGCCTACGAACGGCGCGAGCTCCGCAGTGACCGCGGTCAGCATCGCTGGCTGGGGCCTGGTTGGGCTCGTACTCGCCTTCGTTCTGCGGATCGCAGTACAGCGAAGCTCGCCCCTCCTTGCGGAGAGCGGGCGGATGGCGCCGCCAGTTGTCCTCGAAGCGGCCACGGGGGTCCTGTTCTCGACACTGGCCTGGCGCATTGGCTCAGAACCTGCCCTGTTCGCCTACTCCTGGCTGGCCGCTGCCGGCGTCCAACTCGCCGCGATCGACTTCAAGGCCCGCACCCTGCCCACCAAGCTCATCTGGCCGACGGGAATCCTCCTGGCGTTGCTCTTCGGCCTGGCTGCCGTGCTCCAGCATGACGCCTACCCGCTCATCCGCTCCGCGGCCGGCATGCTCGCGCTCCTCACGTTCTACGGAGCGCTGTACTTCCTTCGTCCTGGCGGGCTCGGCGGGGGCGACTTCCGCCTCAGCGGGCTGCTGGGGCTCGCAATGGGCTGGGCCGGTTGGACGGCCGTCCTGACAGGAACCCTGCTCGGCTGGCTCGCTGCTGCAATCGCACTTCTCGTCCTACGTATCGGTCGAGGATCTGACGCGAGCCATGACATCCCGCTCGGCCCCTTTTTGATCACCGGAACGCTCGTCGCAGTGTTGGCCAGTTCGATGAGCTGAATGAAGCCGCCGACCGGTCCGCCACTGGGGGTATCGCGCCGGTCGGCGGCGGTTCCGGACGGTGTCACAAGGGGGAGGTGGACGCCGCCGGAAGAACCCAACGGTACGCCAGTGCCCGGTCTCCGCAGCAGGCCGCGCGTGAAGTAGCCCGATCGGGGGAGTTGCGCAGGAACGATTGACGATCAGCTCGCCAGCTTCATGCTGAGGAGGCTGTGTCCGACCTCAATCGCGAGGCACTGTTGCCGAGCGCCGGACTGGCGCACATTTTTACGCTGTTCAGAACGCTTCGCGGGCGCCTTCGTGGCGATCCGGAAGGAACTGTTGATCTCGGCAAGCTCTGCGGACAACGCTCGGCAGGAAGCGCACTCATCGAGATGCACTTCAATCTCTTGGGCCTGCCGCTTCGGCACGCTACTTCGTGTCCACGAGCCGAGGACCTCGATCGTCGGTCCGCACTGCTTTGCTTGAGCGGCAGCCAAATGAGCTTGCAGATATCCCTGGCGGAGCGCTTCCCGCGCTCGGTATGCCAACGCCGACACTCCGTTGGGTGTAAGTCCGAGGCTCGGCGCGATTTCTGCCGGCGTCTGCCCCTCAATCTCGGTCAGCCAAAGTACCTTCCGCCAACGATCGGGTAGCAATGCGAACGCCTTCTTCACCAGGGTCTTCTCAGCGTTTGCCGTCACGGTGTCATCGAAGGGGACACTGACGAGTGCAGGATCGACCGTTTCCGTGATGTCCTCGGACAGCTCGACGCGGCGTTCCTTGCGAGTCCTGTCGTATGCCGTGTGCCGCAGCGCTGTGAGGAGATATGCGCGGATGGCTGAGTCTGGGCCACCTCCCGCGCGGAGCGCCTGGAGGACCTTGATGAACGCTTCCGAGACGAGGTCGTCGGCTTCGGCCGTTGTCCGGGAAAGCTGGCGAGCAAGGTTGCGAGCGGAACCGACGTGCCGTGCGTAGAGGTCGCCGTAGGCTGCAATGTCTCCACGGCGTACAGCTTGGATCAATCGAGCATCGTCACCACCTTGGACGTCGCAGATCGATGGGACAGCTTCGATGGAAGAGCTCGGACTGGGAACTGGTGGCTTGGATCGTTGTGGCTGCCAGGCCAGGACGAGTAGCTCGGGTGCTCGCGTTCCTCGCCGGGGAGCGCGAACTCGGCTGGCTCTGCAGTTGCGGCGCGGGCTGTCGAGGGAGTCGCGTTGACCTACCCGTTCACCGCGGCCGTCGACGAGACTGGTGGCCATAACCACTCCAATTCCTGATCACGTTCATGAGCGCGCGGACTTGCTTCCGCGTTCAACGAGGTTTGGTCTCAGGCAAACAAATCCTCGGACTTGATCGCCGGGATCAACGTGGTCTGCTCTGCAGGGCGTTCCGGAGGAACCTGCTGGTCCAGAGCAGCGAGCTCGTGCCTCCCCGTTCCTGGCGGCAAAGTCAGAAGAGAGTCGGCGAACGCCGGGAACAAGGCCACCATGGCGCGGACGCAGCACAGTGGACAGAGGTTGTCCGGCACCGGAGGTCGCTGCTCCCAGATCTCTTCGACCGGAAGCCCGCAAAGGCCGTAAAACTCGTTGTCCGGCCAGACGACGTGCACGCGTCCGGCATAGTGATCCGCTGTTCCGCCCTGAGCGTTGGTTCCCCAGTACAGCAGCGGTTCAGGTGCATCCTGTGGTTCGGCCATGACTCACCAGGCCAACCTAATCGGACAGTTGCCGCGGCGAGCAATGGCAACTGGGAGCTTGTCTTGGTCGACAAGATCTTGGCGCAAGTTCGAAACGCAATCACGTTGCCTCGGAACAAAAGCCATTGCTGTCACAGGAATCCCGCCCATTCCTGCCCATGCACGAGACCGGCGATCATCTTGCACTCGGAACAGATATCGGCTCTGACGCCGAGGGGTGACCGAAGCGAGTTATCTTCCAGCAAGGCGCGGCAAGGTGCTGGCGCGATCCGAGCCACCTGGTTGTTGACGGTGACTCGTCTTGGCTGCCCGTCTTCGGTTTCCTGAAGGTGCACCATGTCGGCGCGCAGGATCGCTCGTGACCACCGTGGTGCAGCAAGTGGAAGGATGCGCAGCCTCGTGGTGTCGAAAACGTTGCGTCGCAGGGCAATCGGCGACGGGGCCAGCGGGGACGGGGAGAGCAAGATCGTTGGGCTCATCATTGATGTCCTTTCGTTGCTTGCTCGATGCAGGCCGAGTCGTCGTTTGGGAACCGGTGTGCCGATCCGGGTCGGAGCCGGATCGGTACACCGGCGTTCTAGGTTTGACCGTGGCGTCGCTGCCGTGGATCGGTCACCCTCCTGTGGAGGCCATGGCCCTCGTGGTCGCAATCACTGCTGACTGCGGCGGGAAGTCCTTCAGTGCCTTCGGAGCGCATTCCCAACGCCAGAGGCCCAGGTGCTCGTCCTCCGGGGAGGGCAAGACGATGTTGTCGCCGTCCGGAGCGACTGACGCTCCCAGTCGAAGGACTTCCGCATGGACCGTGTCGTCGAGCGTGTGGCCGGGGCCGGTGATGAACGTCCATCGCTGGGTCTGCGCGCGTTCGATGACCGGACCGGCGAGCATCCGGATTCGGAGGCCGGCCTGGACACGCTGGCCAAGTTCGAGGGGCATGGTGATGGCGCCGACGAGCCCACCGATGGGCATGACGATGCGCTGCATTGAGCGGTCGACGGTTGCTGGCAATCCGTACTCGCTGCGGTAGAAGCCACAGCGTTCTTCGGAGGTCGAGCCCGAGCATGTGGCTGGAGTGCGAGTGGTCGACGTTGTCACGACGAACCACCTCCTTCGACAGAGCAGGGTTCAGGCAGCGCGAGTCGCGCTGCGCCGCGGAGATGCGCTAGGTGGAGCCGCTCGGCGGCGAGCCACCGAGCCGGTTGTGGACGCCACGTGCCGGGGGCTGCGTGACCGGGCGACGGGTTGATCAACACCCTGGGAGGCGAGGGTGACACCCGTCGTCAGCGGTGCCTCGGGGGACGGACTCGGCGGTACGTGTCCACGGCAACGTCGGACTCGACGCCGCTCGCCGACGTACCACCAGCCGGCACCGACTCCGGCCACGCAGCCCGCCATGAGAAGGAGCGCCGCTGCCATCGCCAACCCAGACCCCCACGACGTCTCAGCAGGGGCTTGTACGGCACTGGGGGCGACCGCGGCCATCGCAGCGACGATGTTAACTTGTGTACTCATCGCTCTGCGCTCCTTTGTGGCCTGGGGCTTTGTTGCGCCTACTCTTAGACCGTAACTTGTGTACTCCGATTAACTAGGCGACCAATCGGGTGAATTGCGGATACGCTCCGCAACCAGACACGCTGTGGAGGTGAGGGAGTCCGTGACACAACCACGCCGAGAGCTGCCGCCGGCCGTCATGAAGGTCATCCTCGGCAACCAACTCGGCCTTCTCCGGGACGCAGCCGGGTTCACGCAGGAACGGCCGGCGGAAGTCCTCGGGTGCACGCAGCAGAAGATCGCGCACATCGAAGGCGGGAGCGGGATCCAGCTGACCGAGCTGAACGCCCTGCTCGACTTGTACGGCGCAGATGAAGCCGACCGGGACTACGCGCGGGCCCTGCAGGCCGAGAGCAAGCACCGTACGAAGCGCGGAGCGTTCAGCACCAGGTTCCGGCAGTACCTCCGGTTGCTCGTCGACATGGAGCCGAGCTGCAGCCGGTATTCCTCCTACCAGGCGCTGGTGGTCCCAGGGCTCCTGCAGACCGAGGATTACTCGCGGACGAACGCACGGGCTTGGCGGCCCTCGCTGTCGGCGAAGGAGATCGACAAGTACGCCGCCGACCGCATCGCCCGGCAAACCGTTCTGGACAACGTCGACCAGAAGTTCTGGTTCATCATCGACGAGGCGGCCCTGCGCCGAACCGAAGGCGGTCCGGTCATGAAGGCCCAGATCATGAAGCTCGTCGAGACCATCGACCGGCCAAACGTCGAACTCCAGATCGTGCCGTTCAGCGTCGGCTACTACATGGGGCAAGGGCACGACTACACGATCTTCGGCTATGACACGAAGCCAGCGGTTGACATCATCTACCTGGAGCAGCACGACGGCGGGGAGTACGTCGACAACAGCAAGAGGACCGCGCGGTACCTGACGCTGTGGGACCACCAGAAGGCGGCGGCCAGCGGGCCCGAGCAGACCAGGCGGACCCTGTTGGAAATCGCCGCGACGTTGTAGCTGACCTGCGGCTAGAGACCGGAAGGGCACGAAGAAGCTGATGGACATCCAGGACACCCACAAGCGCCACCTCGACACCAACTTCACCGAATGGCACAAGTCGCCCCTGAGCAACCCTCCGGACAACCAGTGCGTCGAGGTGTCGTTCAGCAGCAACGCCGTCGGGTTGCGGGACAGCCGGAACCCGGACGGCCACGTGCTGGTCTTCGACCACGGGGAGTGGGAGGCGTTCCTCGGCGGCGCCGCGAGCGGAAGCTTCAACCTGCCGAAGACCTCGTAGTGCGCACGGGCGGCGATCCCGTCGTCGCCCGCAAGCCAGCACCTCGTGATCTTCAATCACAGCCTTCGGCATCCTCGCGTTTGCGCTGGTAGCAGTCCAACTTTGATCGAACCCTGCCAGCCTGCGATTGACTACCGCCCAGGGACCGTCCGCTGCCCGTCCATGTCCCGGCCAGCGTCGCGCGCGGCTACGTCAGCTCCTACCCTCGGCAAAGGCGAGACCATCAGTTCGATCAGAGGAGGACGCGGTGGGAACACGTCGAACGTCGACGCCGAAGCACCCTCCAAACACGCGGTTGAGGTGGCAACGGCTTCAGCGCGGCTGGAGCCAGGAGGAAGTCGTCGACCAGATCAAGCGAAGCATGAAGCAGGCCGATGAGGGCGAGCCTGGCCTGAACGCGGACATCGTTCGACGGTGGGAAACCGGCGACCGCAAGCCCGACCCGCGGTACAAGAAGCACCTGGTGCTGATCTTCGGGCAGCCGGCCAGCGAACTTGGTCTGCTCTCTGCCGATGAACTCGCGCTGTGTCCCGCAGGTCTGCCGGCGCCTGCGACCGAAGTCCTCATGGGCGAGCAACTCATCGACGCCGTGTTGAAGAAGGTGATGCTAGTGCTGTTGGGCGGCAACGCTGAGTTCAGCCGGCCCGTGTTTTTGAAGGGCCTGCTTGGGGCGAGTCTCGCCACCTTGCTCTCGAATGGCATCGCGATTCCTGACAGCGCCGAAGCGCTCGTTGGTAGCCAACAGGCGCGGCTGGACCCGCGGTCGGTCGACGCATTCGCCGCGATCGCTGCCTCCCATCGTGACTTGTACTGGACAAGCGCAGCGGTTGATCTCCTGCCGTCGGTTACAGCTCATGCTCGCCTTGGTGAGGGCATGATCAAGGCGACCCCGGATACCGACGTGCCTGAGGCCCGGCGGCTGGCTTCTGCCGTCGTGGAGTCCGCGCTCCTCGCTTCCCGGCTGCTGTTCTTCGACCTGGCCGAAGGAGATGCAGCCGGGCCGTTCTTCCAGCTTGCCGAGGATGCATCGAAGGTCTCGCAGGATCACGCCCTGGCAACTGCGGTGCTGGCCCACCGGGCATTCGTTCCCGGCTTCGCCGGGCAGGAGCAGCCAGCTCGGGAGTACCTAACTGCTGCACACGCCCACGCGCGCTACGGTTCGGGGCCGCTGCTGCGCTCCTGGCTGCATTGCGTTGACGCCGAGGTATCCGCCCGAGTTGGGCATTCGAAGCTCAGCCTCGCTCGCATCCGCTCTGCCGAGGACGCGCTCAGGACCGCCGGAACCGACCCCGCCTGGCTCGACTTCTTCGATGCCTCGCGGTTGGACGGCTTCGCCGGCAACGCCCTGCTGCTGGCTGGTCGGAACCGTGAGGCAGCAGACCGGATCCAGAACGCGCTGGACAACCTGGCCGAAACTGCCACAAAGCAGAAGGCCGTCCTGCTGTTCGACCTCGCTGCGGCACATGCACCAACCGACGCCGAACAGGCCGTCGCGGCAGTCCGGCAGGCATGCGACCTGATTGCTCAGGCCCCGTACAGCACCGCACTGCAACGGGTCCCTGACGTTCGCGCAGCCCTGAGCGCCACGCCCTACGTTGGCGAACTGGACGAGCGAGTACGGGTGCTGAGCGGCCCTGTTCGCGAGGCTTGATCAGCTGTACTCGGCATTGTGGGCGGCAACGCGAGCCGGTAGTTCGGCCAGGCCATCCAGGTGGAACAAGCAGCGCTGCTCGACCTCAGGCAGGCGGAGGATGTGCCCCCACGGCCCGCGGCGGATGAGCGCGGTCGATATGCCGGCTTCCTGAGCGGGACGGACGTCGTTGTCCAGGCGATCGCCGACGTACAGCACCGAGTTCGCAGTGACCCCGGCCTCTTCGATGACCCGGTCGAAGAATTCGGGTGACGGCTTCTCAACACCCCAGCCGTCGGAAGTACCAATTACGTCAACCGGCAGTTCAAGCGCTTTGAGGATCTCCTCCGCCCGCGCGGTCTGGTTCCCTGCCAGGCCGACCCGAAGACCGGAAGCCTGGAGTTGCCGCAGACACGGCCGCACATCGTCGTAAAGGTCCTCCTCGGTGAAAGTCTCCGGCTGGCCGGCCGCTGCCCGACGCTCGCGTTCCACTGCGAGGTCAAAGCCCGGCTTGAAGACCTGGAAAGTCTCCCGGTAGTCCTTACCTTGAGCAATCACGGCGCCGAACACGGCAGAGAATGTGTGGCGCGGAACTCCGAGCCAGTCGGCCCAGGTCCCGTACTCGCGGGTTTCGTTGACCAGTGTCTCGCCCACGTCGAAGAAGACCGCTTCGATCTTTGCCACGTGAAATCCTCCCTGCTCTGCATGATGGTCACCGCCATGGTGCACGACCTGGGTGTCTCGATGCTTGATGGCTGTCCCGCGGACGCCCAATGGACGGGTCGTGGGCGGTACCTCGTCACGATCTTGGCATGTTGACTAAGCGTCCCGGTTCATGCACGCATCGTTATGGAAGGTGTTCTCATGTCGGACACGTGTGGCGGCTGGTCATGCTGCGCCCCGCGTCCAGGCGGTGAGCCCCTGTGACGAACCGAAACACCCAGCAGCGGCATTCGGTCCAGGCCGGAATTCGCGAGCCTGGACCGGGGCATCTACCCGAGTTCCTCGGCTGCTGCGTCACGGTCGTAGCGCTGGTCACGCTGGTGCGGTCCCTCGGCCGGGCATCAACCCGGGACACCTGCTGTCCAACCCAACATGCTGGTGCCGAGTCGCGAGGCGCTCGGTGAACCCGGCTGAGTCAAGCCACGTCGTGCCTGAGCACGAGCTCATGAACGCGCCGGCTGCGGTGAGGGCCGCCCCCCGATCTCGCCGCAGCCGGTTGCCCATCCAACCGACGACCGCTGCTATCGCAGAAGGGTGCTCGGGATCTCGATGAGCGCTCTCGACACCGCGCACCTGCTAGTCGTCGCGCAGGACGCCATGGACAACGCGGTCAAGCTCCTTATGCGCAGCCAGACTGGCGAAGTCCGAACCAAGGGCGATCGCGATCTGGTAACTGAGATTGAGGTGGCTGTCGAACACCTCGTGCGAGATCACCTTGCGGCGCACACTCCAGATATCGGCTTCCTCGGCGAGGAGACCGGTGCGGCCGGTGATCCGAACGTCTACTGGGTGCTCGATCCCGTTGATGGCACCGCCAATTTCGTTCATGGCGTTCCGCTTTGCGCAGTGGTTCTCGGGCTCGTTCACGACGACCAGCCCGTTCTCGGTGTCATCGACACTCCCTTCCTCGGTCACCGTTACTGGGCGACGAAAGGGAACGGAGCCTTCCGAGACGGCGTCCCCATCGCTGTCTCACGATCGACAACCCTTGAGAATTCGATGATCGCTCTCAGCGACTACGGGTCTGGAGACGGCGGCACCGCTCGGACGCGAGCGTCAGCCAAATTGGACCGAGTATTTTCTCAACGGGCACAACGGGTTCGGCGAATTGGATCATCAGCAGTTGAGCTGGCCTGGGTCGCCGATGGCAAGCTCGATGCCAGCCTCACGCTCGGCAACCGAAGCTGGGACACGGCGGCGGGAGCGATCATCGCTCGTGAGGCCGGCGCGCTCGTCGTTGACGCGGACGGCAGCCAGCACAGCACGAGTTCGCGCTGTGCCATCGCGATCACGCCAGGCTTGCGAGATGTTCTGCTGCCGCTTCTGCGCATCGTCCGTGGAACTCGCTACTGGCCGACCTTCGCGACCGATGGCGACGCGACCTCAGTTGCTGAGCTTGCGGGAGAACGCGTTACCGCCACCACCGCGTTCCTGGCCACGATCGGCGTCGGCATCGGTGACGACGACACGGCAGCCACGGTCGCGGAAAGGGCGTTCCCATCGTCCCGTGATGCTCGGTCGTGGGTTGAACAAGAACTCCTAGTCGCGGAATTCCCGATGTGGGTAGCCAAACGCCCTCGCGGAACGGCAGGTGCATTCCTGTTCGGCGCGGTTCAGTGCGGGCGCCAAGTGTCGACGGTCGAAGGGCGAATCGCTTGGCAGGTCGTAGAAAACTCGGCAGATGACACGGAGGCGTACCTGGTCGACGGGCAGGTGCAATGGCGTAGCAGTCCAGACGCGGTGGTGTGACAGGTGGGGGGTGTCCGCGAGGTCCTCGCCGTGATCGTTGCGGCTGACAGCCCGGTCGGTCGAGTGAGTCAAGCAGTCGACGACCTGGCGGCGCATCTGCCGTCGCCGGATCAGCCGCGAGCGTGCCCTTTGTGTACGGCTCAGTCTTGGCCGTGTGCCGGGTTCGATGACGCCGCCCACCGTGCACTGGCTGCCGGCCTGCGGCTTAGCGACCTGGTGCCGCTCGACTTGCACGAGCGCCTGTGGCCACGAAGGAAGCCGCCATCACCCCCGGCCTCACCGCGGGACACCGGCAGTTGGTTCGACCAGAAGGAGCAGGATCGATGAAGGGCGTCCCACGGTTACTTCAACCGCGCCGGTCACTTCGGTCCCGTGTCTACTGCCTGGCGGTACAGCAGCTCGTAGAGGTGCGCACCCTTGATGAGGACCGAGGCTTCGACGGGGCGTTCGTTGTCGCTGTAGATGACACGCAGTTGCCGGATCACCGGTGTCCCTTCAGGAAGCTCCAGTGTTTCGGCTTCCTCCACCGTCGGGGGGCGTGCGGAAATCCGGTCGACAAAGGATCGTTGAGGGAATCCGAGCTCGGCGAGCGCTTGGGGGGCGCCTCCGCGGATCTTCGCCGTCTTCGTCAGGCTGCTGTCGGCGGCGATCTCGGCGGGGTAGTACGAGGCAGACAACTCGACGGGTTGCTCGTCGTGAAAGAGGATTCTGGTACGGACGATGGCAGCAGCATCGGCCGCCAGCTGCAATCCCTCAACGACGTCCACGGGCGGCACGATGTTGTCGACGTTGAGCAACTGGTAGCGGAATCGGCCTGGCTCGGGCTTGATGTAAGCCGAGGCGTCGATGACGAACGGCTGGCGATCGCGAACATAGACGCCTTTGCCGACACGGCTGTCGAGGAAGCCTTCGTCTTTCAACGCCTTCAACGCGTGCTGGATGGTGGCGTTCGCCGCACCGTACCGCTCGACGAGTCGGGCGGTGGACGGCAGTTGCGTGCCAGGGCTCAGTTCGCCCCGCATGATGAGATCGCGCAGTTCGGCGGCGATCTGCTGGTGCCGGGGCCTGACATCACGGGTGTGAGCCAAGGCCAGCTCCTTGAGAAGTCGTCAGGGCGGTCACGGTGTCAGCTCGTAGCGCAGTCGTCGCCCGTCGGCCACCATCGTCATCACGCTGGCTTCGACAGGCAGATCGTTCTCGGTGATGAGAATGCGCGCGAGCAGCAACACGCAGGACGACGCGTCAAGCTGCAGGATCGTCCTTTCACTTGGGGTGGCCAGGCGCGCGCTGACGTCTTCGCGGACGCGGCGAGGTGGGTAATCGAGGTCGGCCAAGAGGGCGACAGCGCCGCCGGGGACCTTGCGGGCCTCGGCCAGGCGGGTGCCCCGAGCGATCCTCGTGGGGTAGTACGAGTCGACAAGTTCGACAGGTTGATTGTCGAAGAGCATGAGGCGGCGCCTCACGACCACTGGTTCACCTGGGGCCGATCCGAGCATGTCAGCGATGGTCGCGGAGGCAGGCACCTCTTCAACGCCGAGCAGTTGCTGCGTCCCCGTGCCGCCGTGCTGGGCTGCCTCGGCACCCCAGGCGTCACCGTGCCGGCCGCTTACGTAGGGCATCGACACGCTCGTCCACGGGCCTGCGGTGGTCATCGCTCGCCCTCCTTGGGCTCCGGTGGTTGGCGGCACTCTGCCGTTGACCTTAGTCGAAAGGCAGCAAGGCCACGCTCGAACATCTTGTCACCTTTCGGATATGGCAGTAAGGTTGTTCGGGTAGTGAGGTTACTACACATCGTCACCGACGCGGTTCCAGGTCTTAGCGATCCGGCCGCAGCGTCGTCTAGCCCAGTCAGGCACTTACGACGCCTGCGCAAGTCGTTGGAGGCCAGTTCGGCATGCCCGAGAGAGGAGGGCTACATGAAGACCACTGACGAGAAGCTCCTGGCAGACGGCCAGATCACCATCTCGCAGTCGTTCGGTTTCAGCGCCAGCCACGAGCTGAAGCTCTTGCCGACCAGCCACAAGTGTCATCGCAATCACGGCCACAACTACAGGGTGACCGCCTCCGCGCTTGTCCACGAAGGCGGCTCCGGAGACCTGTCGTCCCTTGGGACTTACCTCGCCGCGACCTTCGACCACCGTCTACTCAACGAGCAGGTCGCGTTTCACCCGACGAGTGAGCTGCTTGCCAGTCACCTCGCTGAGTGGTTCCGGAACAACATCGAATCGGCGGTGCCCATCACGCTGGTCGCGATGGTCGTCTCGGAGACCTCATCCACCTCGGCTCGCTGCGACGGTGCCACGAGCGCGGTCACGATCTCGAAGACCTTCAATACCGCCCACGGTGACGTGACGTTGATCCTGGGGGCGGACGGACTTGATGAGGTCGGGTTCGTCACCGACTTCGGCGACCTGAAGCCATTCGCGGCGTATCTCGATGCGCCGGTCGCCGACGCGGCGTTGCGAGCTAGTGGCCCCGCGTCGGTCGCCCACCTGGCTAGCTGGTTCGTCGACAACATCGAGCCGGAGATCCGCGGTCGCCTCGTCTCCGTAGGGGTCGATTCGATAACCACCACTGGACTGTGGGAACGAGGCGATGCTTCATGAACACGCTGGCATTGGCGCCCGAACGGGTAGAGGGTTCCGCGATTCTCACGGAAAAGTTCGAGTCGTTCCAGGGCGAAGGCCCGTGGACCGGACAGCGCTGCGTGTTCGTCCGGTTCTCGCGGTGCAATCTCAAGTGCGGCTTCTGCGACACCCCGGAGAGCTGGGACTGGAGCAGATACAACCCGAGTGAGGCCAGCGAGAAAGTCCCGGTCACCGAGCTGGTCTCGTGGGTGCGGGATCGCGCCGTCGACATGATGGTGATCACCGGCGGGGAACCGATGTTGCAGCAGCCGGCGATGGCTGCCCTCGCCCGCGGCGCCAAAGGTATTCGAGTGCAGGTCGAGACCAACGGCACGCTGGCACCCACGCCGGAGTTGGCCTCACGTGTCGATCTCTGGGTGGTGAGCCCGAAGCTCGCGAACTCGGGCATGAACTACTCCGCCCGCATCAAGCCCGACGCTCTCGCGGCGTTGGTCACGACGGGTCGCGCAGCATTCAAGTTCGTCGTCAGCGATCCCGACCGCGACCTCGACGAGATCGCACAGCTCGTCACCGAGTACGGGCTCGGCCCGGTGTGGGTGATGCCGGAAGGAACCACCCGCGAGAAGGTCTTGGCCGGCATGGACGCGCTCTACACCCCGGCAACGGAACGTGGCTGGAACGTGTCTACCCGCCTGCACATCCTCACCGGAGCCAGGTAGGACCGCCGCCCATCGTCTCGAACATCTCGCACTGCCACAACGGGCCTGACTTCGGGCCATCCGTCCGGCAGCCCGCTGGTGTGATCCAGTCCTTGATTCTCCAGCCCTGACGGGCCTCCCTTCATCGGCTTACACCCGAACGATCACGAAAGGCGCTCAGTGACCAGCATGATCACGCCGACCAACCCTGGCCCGTCCGACCCGTTCGCACACGTGCCCGAGTTCGCACTGCGGCTGTTCCGAACCGAGCCCCTGGCTCGCACCGTCCGGCGCTGGCACGAGCTGCGCATCCCCGGCGTGTTCCAGAGCCCGGAGTTCACGACCGCCGCGCACCGGGTCCACGACGAGCGTGACCCACTGCCGTTCACCGCCGAGGAAGCCGTCGAGCTGCGCGAGGAACGTCGGACAGCGCTCAGCTCGACCTTCCTCGACAGCTGCCAGGTCATCCTCTATGAGGAGGCATTGCACCGGATCGCGGCCAGCCTCGGAGCCGGCGTCGCACGTGCCCAAGCACAGTTCCTCGCTGACGTCGTCGACGGGAGTGCGAGCTGGTGCGACAGCAGGACCACGCTCGCGATTCTGCCCCGCACCTCGCCGATGCTGTTCGCGCCGGGCGACCTCACGCTGATGACGTTCGCGCCCGACGCCGGCGAGCAGGACTACCTCTACATCGAGCAGGAGTTCGGCGTCACCGGCGGAGTCGGCGCGAACTACCTCACCGAGTCCACTCTGCTGGCCAAGGCCGACAAGAAGTGGGCGCAGCTGACCGAGGACGGTTTGCCCGGCCCGGACAAGACCCTGGAACTGCTCAACCAACTGCCCCAGCCGCTGGTCTAAGGAAGTGAGTCGAGTCCATGACGAACGTCCTCTGCACCCCGGCCCCCAGCGAAAGCCGGGCCCTGACACCGCCGCAACCGGTCGACACCGAGCGCGTCGCCGATCTGATCAGCCAGCTCCTGACGGCGATCGGCGAAGACCCCACACGGGAGGGCCTGTCGGACACGCCGGCCAGGGTCGCCGCGTGGTGGCGCAGCTTCTTCTCCTCGGAGCTGTCGGCCACACCGACGTGCTTCACCGAGCAGCAGCTGAGCGGGCAGTTGGTCGTGGTCGGCGGCATGAGCGTCTGGTCGCTGTGCGAGCACCACCTGCTGCCCATGAACCTGGACGTCGCCGTCGGCTACCTGCCGGACGGTGAGGTGGTCGGCCTGTCGAAGTTCGGCCGGATCGCGCTGCAGCGTGCCGCACGCCTTCAAGTACAAGAGCGGTTCACCCGGCAGGTCGCCGACGAGATCGCCGACGTGATCGGCGGCAACGACGTAGCCGTCGCGGTCCGCGGCACGCACCTGTGCATGAGCGCGCGGGGCGTGCGGATGGAGACAGCACGCACCACCACCGT
The DNA here is from genome assembly GCF_900110575.1 of Amycolatopsis saalfeldensis. Lineage (GTDB taxonomy): Bacteria > Actinomycetota > Actinomycetes > Mycobacteriales > Pseudonocardiaceae > Amycolatopsis > Amycolatopsis saalfeldensis. Next base: position 87,422 of record NZ_FOEF01000026.1, on the reverse strand, counting down.
GCAGGCTGGCGGCCGTTTCGAGTGCGACCCTGTTCTCTCCCAACAGTTCCTCACGATCGCCACCGCCGGATGGAGGGAATCCTGATGGCCAAGAGCATCGACGTCTCCGTCATTGCGCCGCCCGACTACCTCGACGCCTTCGTCGCCCAAGAACCCGCCAGCGTCCATCACGTTGCGGCGCAACGAGTTCTGACCGACGCCACATACCGTGCGTTCTTCCACCGCGAGGCCCAGCGCGGCGCGGAAGTCATCGTCGACAACGGGGTCTTCGACCTCGGCCACGCCCTGCCGGCCGCAGACTTGATCGCAGCGGCCCGCGCGGTCGAGGCCCACGAGATCATCCTCCCGGACGTCATGCGCGACGGGGCCGCCACCATCAAGGCCAGCGACGAAGCCGCCCGCGACATTCGCGACCTGAGCGAAGAATTCCGGCTGTGTGCCGTCCTGCACGCGGCAGACGATGACGAATGGCTGCGCTGCTACGACCATTTCGCCTCCAGCGACTACGTCGGCGCGATCGCGCTACCCGCCTCCCGCCGCCCCGCGCCCGAAGACGAGCTCTGCCGAACTCGCTGGACGGCCACCAGGTACTTGGAAGACCGCGGGATGATCGAGGACCGAATCATCTACCGGCTGCTCGGTTTCGGCCGCACCGCGCACCTGGAATTCATCGAACAGCGCGAGCACGAATGGATCGCCTCAGTCGACGGCGCCGCACCAGTCATCCTCGGGGCGATGGGCATCGCGATGCTGCCGAACGGACCGTACGAGAAACCTCCGACACCGCGGATCGAGAACCTGGGACCGATCCCCGAAGTACGGTTCGACCTGATTCGCCGCAACATCGCAGTCGTCCGCGAGGCGGCCGGCAGCAGCGTGCGGATCCCGGAGTCCGCCTGATGAGCCTTCTCTCTAATGTTGCCCCGACCGCGCCTCCCAGTTCGGTGTTGCATGCGTCCCCCATCGTGGTGGACGGGCACACGATGGCCCCGGACCGGCTACTGCGCTACCTGCAGATCAAGGTGCACCACCTGATTCAGGACCACGACTGGGACAGCGTCCACATTGTCGGCGGTTATGACCGCGAAGCCGTGATCTCCACGCATGAGAAGACCGGAAAGCTGTTCAACTTCGAGCGCCCCACTGCCGAGGTTCACGGCCGCAGGCTTGTCGTGAAGGCGTTCCCCGGCGCGGATTACGTCCACCACTACGCGCTGATCATCGCGACGTACCTTTTCATGACCGAAAAACCGGTCGATGCCGTCACCTACGAGGTGCCCGACCCGGCGGTTTCTCTTGAGGCGGCGGGAAAGCTTGACCTTGATCTCGACGGCGACCTCGTGATCGTCGGCTGGGGTCTGGCGCACCTGGCCCCGCCCGACGGCGTGTGGACCTACGGACACGGCTACGCCTGGCAACGCGCCAAAATCCACGGCCGTTGGGTGGTTTACCTCGGCTTCCTCCACAGTATCTGGGGCGACGTCGCCGGCCGCGTGGTCACGAGGCTGGCGAAGCTCGGCGCCCGCGATGTCGTCTACGTCGGCAAAGTCGGCGCGCTGAACCCCGACATTGAGCCCAACACTCGACTCGCCACGGGAAATACGAGCCTTGTCGACGGCGACGTCGTCACGTGGACCGATTTCTTCGGTGACTTCGCCAGTGCTCAACCGGGCGTGCACACTGGCGTCCACGTCACGTCGCCCTCGATCCTGCTGGAGAATCGGGACTGGCTGACCGAGCACGCTGAGCACGCCTTCGTCGATCCGGAGATCGGCCCCATGGGAGCCGCAGCGCACCGCACGGGGATCGACTTTGGCTACCTGCATGTCATTTCCAACAACCTCGCCCGCCATTACCCCGCGGACTTGTCGAACGAACGCCACAACGACGTGATCCAGCGACGCACTGTCCTAATCAGACGAATTCAAGCAGTTATCGCCAGACGTCTGGCTGTCCGACCGACCTGAATCCCCTTGGAGGAACAGTACATGACGAACGCAGCACCATTCTTTAATCCCTTGCGCGGGCGGGAGATCACAGTCGTCGGCATCGATGGCGCCGGTAAGTCCACTTTGGCCGCTCGTCTGCACCAGGCCCTCAACGACGCCGGCCACGAAACGGTCCTGATCGGCAAGCAGAGCACCGACGTTCCCATGGACGAGGAGCTTTCCGCCTACGTCGACCGGCTCAACGAGCTGGTCTACCGCCGCGACGCCCGCGTCGCCCAGGCGTGCGGCGACCACTACTGGCTGCTGGCATTGGCGGCCTGGTACACCCTCCAGGACAAACTCGTCGTCCAGCCCGCACTCGCCGCCGGAACCAACGTGATCCTGGACAACGCCCACCACAAGATCCTCGCCCGCTACGCCGTCAACCCCGACATCTCCACCAGCCTGGCCGAGCAAGTCTTCGCGCATCTCACCGAACCCGACCTGGTGTTCTTCCTCCGGATCAGTGCTCGCGACGCTCTTACCCGAAAGGGCGAGTTCAGTTCCCTGGAAACCGGCCACTCCGGCGGCGCCGATGAGGACTTCATCCGCTACCAGGATGTTGTTCTCGCGAAGCTGCGCGAGCACGAGCAGCGCGGCGGATGGTTGTCCATGGACGTGACCGACATGGACCGCGACACGGTCTTCAAGAACGCCGCCGACGTGCTGGCTGACCGCCTTCAGCTCACCCTCTGACCACCCCGAAACAACTCCACGAGGACCGCTCCCATGTCAGTGACCCGACCGACCGACGGTGAGTACGTGTGCCACGGCGTCACCTGGGCAACCGGAGACCCCCGGCTCCTGCTCGCCCCGCTACCCGACGGGCCACTGGTCTACGCGGAGATCATGAACCAGCGGCTCGGCTTCTCGGTCGGCGCCGACCGCTGGTGCACGGGCCGGTACCGATTCGCCGACACCGTGCGCGTCGAAGCTCTCGCCTGCCCGGACCGAGCCCCGGCCGGGCAGGGAGACCAGTGCGCCCGTTGCTTCCGTCAGGACGAGTTCCGCTTCGCCCACCAGTTCCACCAGGACGGCAACGTCCCCAAGGCCCTGCGCCAGTACATGGACCAACCGCACTGGCTCTACCTGGCCACCTTCGCCGACGGCGCCTCCAAGGTCGGCACCGCAGCCGAACCACGCAAGCAATCGCGCCTCGACGAACAAGGCGCCCTGATCGCCACCTACATGACGAAAAGTTCCGACGGCCGCGCGGTGCGCCACCTGGAAGACGCCATCACCCGCGGCCTGCAGATGCCGCAGACCGTCCGAGCCGCGACCAAGCTCAAGGCACTGGCTACCCTGACCGACCTGACCGCCGCGACCATGACCCACGACCACCACGTCGCGCGCGCCGCGGGCGCACTCACCGCCATGGACATCTCGGTGATGCTGGAAAAGTGGAACCCTCCCGCCGAAGGCGGCCGCATGCGCGTCGCAAAGGGTATACGGATGCTGTATCCGCACGATCTGCGTGAGGACGAGCACGGCTTCACCGTCGTCTCGTGCGTTGGCACCCAAGTGCTGGCCGCACTGGACGGCGACGACGACCTGGACTACGTCCTCGACCTCGGCACCCTCAAGGGCCGCCGCATCACTCTCGGCCCCTTCTCGTCGCCCACCACCGCAGTCCAGAGCTCACTCTTCTGATCACCCCGCCTGGCTCATCAGCGTTTCGTCCGCCCTGAGCCCGGCCCTGCACCATGAAGCGAGGTATCAACGATGGCGCCCCTGGATGCCGTTGTCGGCTGGGACGAGGACACCACTGCCGAGGCGTACGCCGCTTTCACCCGCGACTTCCCCATGTACGGAGCCACCAGCCGAGATCTTGCATACCGCGCCGGTCTTGCCGGCACTCGCCTGGTGGTCGATCTGTGCGGCGGAGCCGGCGCCACCGCGGAGGCGATCCTCGATCTCGTCCCCGTGCACGCCCACGTCATCTCACTCGACAGCGCCGCCGCCATGCAACGCGTCGGCCGCCGCACCCTGACCGACCCGCGCCTGACCTGGGTCACCGCGCCGGCCGAAGACCTGGCCGACCACGTGCCCGATGCCGCCGACGCCGTCGTCTGCAACAGCGCGATCTGGAAGACTGACGTGCGCGCGGTGTTCGCCGCGGTCCGGAGGGTTCTTCGACCAGGTGGTCGGTTCGTGTTCAACATCGGCGGAGGCTTCGCCGGAGTTCGACACCCCGACGAGTCCACCCAGCGCACCGGGCAATCGCTGAACTCCCTGATCCATCAAGTCGCGGCCCGCGACTACGGCTACACCCCGCCGCAGGCTGCCGAAGAGCGCCCGAAGCTCCCGCTGGAGGCGGTTGTCGAGTATCTGTCCGCAGCCGGAATGTCCCTGCTCGACAGCGAGACCGTTGCCCAGTACAGCACGATGGCCGAGAAGAAGGCGTGGCTGTCAATTCCGATCTTCGCCCGCCCCGACGGGGAGTTCACCCACGCCCAGCGGATGGACATCCTGGACAAGGCGTACTCGCTGACCTCGCCCGACGTGCCGACCGTGACAAGCTGGCTCGTGGTGGTCGCGCAGCGCCCGACGGAGAAGCGTTGACCGCCGCGCCGCCGACTGGCAGTTGCCACAGCAAGACGAAGCGCTGCGACCACGCCGCGGTCGGAGTGCTCATCTCCTCACCGGCTGGGCTGCTCGTCTTCGAACGGGTGAGATTCCCTGTCGGGATCGCCCCGGTCGCCGGCCACGTCGACCAGCACGGAGGACCCGAACAAGCCGCCCGCGCGGAGGTCGCCGAGGAAGTCGGCTTGACCGTAACCTCTCTTCACCTGCTGACGACCGCGTGGCGGCCCAACCGGTGTCGTCGACCCACCAGCGACCGCGCCGGTCATCACTGGTCGATCTATCGAGCCGAGGTATCCGGACAGATCCGGCCTTCCACCAAAGAGGTGCGCGCTCCCCGATGGCTGTCCCCGGAACCGCTCCAGCAGCACGCGCACCGCACCGCGGCCTACGCCGCGGGACGGCTGAGCGAGGAGCAGTTCATAGCAGAGCCCGGCTTGGAGCCAGTGTGGGTCCGATTCCTTCACGAACTTCAACTGGTGACGCTGCCCGACGACACCCTGAATCTGATCGAAAAGGTTCTCTGATCGTGCTTCGACGGGCAGGTCTTAGCGCGTTCCGACCGAGTGCTCTGCCGCCAGTCGACGCACGTACGTACGGATGCGGCCGCGGTCCTCTGGGAAGGCGCTGTTCCACTCCTCATCGAGGTTGACCCACTTCGGCGGCTGGCCGCTCTCCCCGCCGAGCGGCACGTCGAGGTCGATAACCGCGCCGTAGGACAGCCCTAGCGTCGGCTCCCAGTCCGCGCGATACGAGCGGACGGCAACGGCGGCCGGGAGGGGCAGCAGATCCGCCGATACCCCGGTCTCCTCGACGAGCTCACGGGCCGCGGCGGCGCGTGGCATCTCACCGGGTTCGACCGTGCCGCCGGGCGGTACCCATCCCCGCACGCGATGCTGCACGAGCAGGACGTGGCTATAGGTCAGGTCGGTGACCCAGACCTCCGCCGCGAGCGGAGCTGTCAGCGTCGGATGGGCTCGCAGCCACGCCTGAGCGTCATCGAACTCCATCGCAGCGAGACGAGCATCGGCGACCGCAGCTTGCACGGTCATCTTGTCAATCACCTGGCTTACCCTATGCCCGCGGTGGGCAGCGACGCCCACCAGGAGAGGAGGCAGCTGCGGGTCAGATGAACGAAGGCATCCAAGGTCAGCGGAAGGTCGGCGTTGCGCCAGCCGAGTCCTCCAGCGTGCCAGACCGGTTCGCTGTCGTCGGCGCCACCCGAGTGCTCGGCACCGGCTACGAGGGGTGGCATCAGCAGCGGGGCGGGGAATTGGACCCCGCCATGCGGCCGCGCGCTGCGGTGTGCGTAGATCATTTCGACCCGACGCCACAGGTCGGCCTGATCGACCCAGTCCACTCGGATCCAGGCTGGACCGGCCGGCCGAACGGCTGGAGCGACCGGCGGGAAGTCAACGAGCAAGGTGTGAAGCTTCTTCTCCGCCCTGGTCCGGCGACGGTGCAGCTCGGCGGCATGCTCCAACGCCTCCGTGCCTTTCGCGGAGGCTTCCTCGAAGTTCTTCTTACCTTTGTCCTTTCGCAGCAACTCGACGGCGTTAACGTGGTCCCGGTCGTGCCGGTCGGCGGCCAACTCCAGGGCGGTCACGCAGTGGAGCCATGCCAGCTCTGGGTCGTGATCGCAGACCCAGAGCGCGTCGGAGAATACCGAAGCCGCCCGGACCATCGTGACGGCGTGCTGCGCGCTCACCTGGCGCAGGTCGGCCACGCGTGGCGCGACGTCGTCGAGCGAGACCAGCTCCTGCCCGCCCACGGGAAGGCGAACGATCGGCCGCCCGCTCCAGGCTCGCGGCGGCAGCGTAGGGACAACATGCTCGACGAGGTCGGTGCGGCCCGCAAGGTCGTCAGGTCTGTAGCGGCGGATCGTGCCGCCCGAGCGCATCCGCACTCCGAGGAGCAGGCTGAGTACCGCAGCGAACTCCTGGTCGACGTGCATCCCGAGCCAGTAATCTTGGGCGTTGTCGACTAGCACCGCGTGGTCTGGCCGCAGCGGCGCGTCGGACTCGTCGTACTCCCACCAGCGCAGCACGACCCGCGCCGCCGGAACCGCTGGGTCGGCAAGCGAACCGACCGCTACCTGAACGGTCGCCGCCCCGAGGTCGAGCCTGTCTTGCGCGGACGCGAGCCGACTGTCGGTGTAGAGCAAGGCTTCCTTGCCGGACGTCGCCTTCGCCCCGGACGCCTGTGCGCGCAGCGTGCGCCACAGGTACGGACCAGGCTCGACATGGACGGTCGCAGGTGCCGTGTGATCGATCGCGCTGTCGGCATCGTCGTGTTCCCCGGCCATCGCGTCCCTTCGTGCCCACACCAGAGCCGGGCGGCGCGAAGGCCCGGATCGGTACTATCCTACCCCTCCGAAGTCGCCTTGACCTGCGGTTTTCCGTTAAGGGCAGCTGCTGGAGCGATGGCCTCGGCTTCGAGCTCAATCTGTGGGCCGATGCCAATGAGGATGGCGTCCTCGGAGAGGGCGCGCTTGTGGCGTTCCTTCTCGGCGCGTGCTTTCGCGTACAGCACGCGGCTGAGAGGTTGGAGCTCGGACCACCGGGCAAGGACGGCCTCGTCACTGCTGTCCGGCTGTTCCTCCCACCAATCAGTCATCCGTAGGTGTGCGAGTTCGTCGCCGTCCGGAAAACCCTCGTGCTCCAGACAGGTGAGGATGCTGTACCAGGCTGCGGCGAGATCGGCGTGAGGCCAGTTGCGGAGGTTGTATTGGTCCTTCAGTTCGTGGCAGTCCAGGCAGGCTGGCACCACTTGGTCACCGCCAGCTGATCGGGGAATTGGGAAGTGGTCGTGCTCGTGTCGACGCGACGCGACGCCAATACTCGCTCGCAATAGAAGCAACGCACGCAACTGCAACGAACGGATCGAACGATGCGGCAGAGGTTCTCGGTGCTGTTGTCCTCTTCGCCTTGCGGACCGGCGCGGAGGAGCGTCGGGTCGATCGCCGGGCGTGCCCCGCACTCATACGCGGCGGCCTCTTGATCGTGGCGTGCGCAATCGTCGGCATGTCCGGACTCGCAGTCGCTGGGGTGGCCGTAAGGACCATGATCGGTGATCTTCTGGTTGCAACTCCCACAGCGCCAGGTCAGCGTCTGCATCTTGGCCAATCCAGGGGTCTGCCCTGTCACCGATTCGAACGCTTTGGCTCCCGAGATCGTCCAGTTCGGGAACTCTTCGCGGACGATGACCGAGCTGGCAAGCTCGCCCCAGGACCACCCCGCGCCCCGGGCTTCGCAGGCGACCCTCATGAGAAGGCGGGCAACGAGGTCCATCGCCCTGCGGGTGGTCCTGGCACGCAGCTCAGGGCTGACCAGCCTTGGGTCGGGCAGCCAGTCGCGCGCTCCGAGAACCGTTGCCTCGCGCAGTGCGATCAGGCGATACACGGCGGTACGGACGATGTGGTTTTCTATCCTGCCGAGTTCACGGCCGTCCGCCTTGACGCACTCGGGATCGACCTGCCACTGCCGGTAGTAGTCCTCGCGAGGGACATAGCTGTCCTCATGAGGCAAGTAGCGACGGTTCTTCCCGGCACGTTCTTGGGGCGCGCTTGCGGACATCGGGCCGTCCTTTTCAGGGGTTCGTCGAGCTGCTCGACCGTAGCGGTCGACACCGACAACGACGGACCAACGATCGGACAGCAAGCACCTCCGCCGAAGGGCTAGATCAACAGCGCCCAATCCCCCGATCGAGCGGCTTCGATAGGGGTTCAGCTGCGAACTGCAAAAATCCGTCACCTCAGCGGTGCGTCCGCGGCACAATCAGCAACCTGCACGAGATGAGGACATGCCGCTGTGGATCAACTCAAGTTCGAAACCGGCCTCGGGACCTACAACGTCACCGTCGCCCCCGACAGCGTCTGGATCCATAAGGGGTTGGGCGCGCACTACCTCCAGCTTCAAATGGTGGTGGGCGTGCCCGAAGTCGGGCCAGAGGCGGGTCGGCTGCTCATGCTGGAGACGACCCTGTACGCCGCGATGGCCAACGGACTTCGCGCGCCGCTCGGCTCAGCGACCGCGACTGTGCCGTTCAAACCGGTCGGCGAGATCCGTCGGGAGGACCTGCGCTACCTCCTCTCGAACGCGCAACTCCTCGCGCTGGAACAGTCCAGGACGGGCGACTTGCGCCTGCAACTGCAAGTTCGCGGAGTGCTGCCACAGGCCAGCGGCTTCCCTGGCGCTCCCGAAGCGACCGAGCACATCGGCATCGCTGAAAGCAGGTGGCGCCAGCAGCTCGCTGGCCTCGGCCGCACCCTGGGCGTCGACATGCTGATCCCCTTCCCTGCGGATGACGAGCCGCGCAGGGAAGTGGCCGACCTTTTGCGCGAAGCTCAACGTCTGCTGGGTGGCAACGAGCTCGACGGTGCGATGCTGCAGGTTCGCAGGGCACTCGAAGCGATCACACCACTCAGCGGCTGGAACTGGCCTGGGCAGCGGAAAGACAAGCGCGACAGAACCGCGGACGAGCGGTGGGCCTGGATCCGCGCGGCCTTGGAGGACCAGGCCAGCGGAGCGCTACACGGTGATGCCGGCACGAAGGACTACTCCTACAGCCGGGCGGAGGTCGAGACCCTGATCGGCATGACGGCGGCGTTGTTGCACATCGTGCCCTGACCTTCTCGACCGAGTAGAGCTCCTCCAGATTCGGTTCCTAAAGATCGTTCGGGCTGATGAACGTCGAGATGTCGGAGCTCGGAGTGCAAGGCTGCTCCAGTCGCCGTCCGCGTTCCTCCTCGGACCACTCGTGCACCTCGGGTGGCGCATACGACGGATCAGCCCACTCGCAATGTCGGCACACGCCCGCCATGACGTCGTAGGAATCGCATGCTCCGCAACGCTTCGGCGCACGTCCGAGTCGGAGTTGCGCGGCCGTGAAGGTGCCGAGCAGGTGCTCGACAGCCTTGAGGCCGATTTCAGCGTCCATGCGGATGGCGTTCTTGGCGTGAGTGAGCCAGTTGGCGTACTCCCACGTCTCGATTGCCAGCTTCTTCAGGTATGAGCGTAGCCGCGCCGCGGATTCGCCGCCCGCCAGCCTGTTGGCCAGCAGGTCTGTCCAGCCCTTGAAATCGGAAGCCTTCGGCGGGACCTGGCCCTCCGGCACCAGGTCATCGTGTCGGGTCTCGCCGACAAACGAGACGAGGCATTCACGGAGCCGGACGCCGACCGACTGAAATGCCTCGGCCTCGTCGCCGCTCTCGTAGGCGTCGAACGCCTGCTGCCAGCGCCGCCAGGCCCCCGGCAGCAGTTCGGCCACATCGGGGGCGACCGGCACGTCGCGCTCCTGGGCGTACTGCACGCGCAACATGAGCCCGACGTGGAAGGTCAGCACCACGTCGCGACTCTTGAAGTCGGCCTGGTCGTAGAGGTTGGTCGGGTTGGTGACCACCCACCAGCGGCTCTCCCCGCAATGCACGTCCCAGATGTCGTGGCGCACCGGCCCGACCAGCTCGGACGCCACTTTCTCCAGGTGGATGACGTCCTTGTGGGCCTGGGTTTCCACGTAGATGCGGATCTCGTCCTTCTCGCGCTCGGTCGCAGGCACCTCGACAGCATCCCTTCGTTGGGCGTAGCGGTGTTGTTCGCCGCCGCGACACGCCGACACGGTTGAGTATGACGCGGCAATTACTGGTTCTGGTGTAGCTTGAGCGCCGTGAGCGAACAGCAGGATGTTATCGCGGAGCTCGGCGACGTCGGGGTCTTGGCCGGAGTGCGCTGGGCGTACGTGTCGGCGACCACGCGGTCCCTGGAGACGTACTCCGAGGCCGATGGCCACGATGCCGCCTGGCTCGGTAACACCCGGTACACGCTGTTCCGCGATCGTCTAGACCGCGTGTTCGCTTGTGAGCGCTACGCGGTGCGCTCCGGCAACGACGACGCCGACCTCGACCTGCTGTACGACCAGCTGTCCGAGCGCGACGTCGACTCCATGCCGCGGCTGCATGCCGGCCTTGTGCGTCGCGCCAACCTCAACGGCAGCCCTGGCTGGGCACATGGTGAGATTCGGTTTCTGCTCGCCTCGTGCGTCTTCGGCAAGCTCGACCGGCTGCCCTGGCCGCAGAAGAGCCCCACCAAGCGGCGGGTGGCCAAGCAGCGCAACCCCGAGCCACCGCAGCCCTCGCTGTTCGAGGATCTGGTTCCGGAGGAGATCGGCGGCCTGGAAGCCCTGCTGAACACCGACCACGACCTCGACGTCAAGACCTACGTCGTCGCACATAGCCTCGACGCGCTTAGTCAACAGGCCGAACTGGTCTTCGGCCGCGCTCGCCTGAACGCTGGCGGTGGTCAAGCGTGGCACTGGCGCCAGAACCTCCTGGACGCCCCGCCCGCTGGTGGCGGTCGCCGTACCGACGACGCGCCGCTCCCGACGGGACCGAACACTGTGCCGGATGCTCCGGTCCGCCTGCGTCGGTCCGTGGAAGAACGTCGTAACAACCGCAGTAGTGGTGAAGGGTGAGTTCTCGTACGCCATCGCTTGACCGGGCGGCGGAGGTCGCTGCGTTCTTCGACGGAGCCCGCCTGACGCTAGCCAGGCACCTGGCGGGACTCCGCAAGAGCGACCTCGCTGCCTTGGTCGACAAGAGCCCCACTGCGGTGGCGGCATGGGAGTCCGGGGCCAAGCGACCCACGGCCGCCACCGTGGCGCAACTGGCCCTGAGCTTGTCAGTCGATCCGGGGTTCTTCGCCGTCCGACCAGAGGACGTCGCTGCACTGAGCACCACGCCGCACTTCCGCTCATTGCGCTCGACCAGTCAGCTCGCCCGCGACCAGGCGTACGCCTACGGGCAACTGGCCGTGGACATCGTGACCAGCCTGGAGCGCCACGTAGAATTCCCCGACCCTGAGGTTCCTAGCCTCCCAGTGTCAGCCGATGACCGAGACGGCAACGGTCCGGAGCGCGCCGCACACCTCGTCCGTACGGAATGGGGAATCGAGTCCGGGCCTGCCGGACACCTCATCCGGCTGCTAGAAAATCGCGGCGTTCTGGTGGTATTCAGCCCATCCCAGACGGCCTCAGTCGATGCGTATTCGTTCGACAGCCGCCTTCGGCCGGTCGTGATACTAAACCCGATCAAGCGGGACTACTACCGCCAGCGCTTCGACGTTGCACACGAGTTGGGGCATCTCGTCATGCATGGCGACGCCGAGCCAGGCGGGCGCATCGTCGAGGACCAGGCGCACCGCTTCGCTGCCGAGCTGCTGATGCCCGCTGACCAGATTCGCGACCTGCTCCCGACCACCATGGGCGGTAACGTGTGGCGGACACTGGCCCGACTCAAGGAGCAGTGGGGCGTCAGTATCCAAGCCCTGCTCTACCGCGCCCGGTGGCTCGGCCGGCTCAGCGATGTGTCCTACCGCAACGCCATGACGACCATCTCGGCTCGCGGTTGGCGCCGGAACGAACCTGGGTTGATCACAGTCATCGAGCAGCCGTCGCTCCTGCCGCGAGCCGTGGAGCTGCTCGCGCAGGAAGACATCGACGGGGCGCAGCTGATCGAGCAGTGTCGAGTGCCTCCGGATCTCTTCCGCACCGTAACGGCACGCACTCCCGACAGCGACTCACCCACATCGACCGCGTCACCAGCCGGCACCCACCAAACGGGCGGCCGGGTGGTTTCGCTGCTAGAGCGACGCCGGGCAGCGGCGGAGGGGGAAACCAATGAGGCGTGATCTGCAACTGGCGCGTTGCGGCGGTATTCGCAGGACTACGGAAACCTGCTACAACGCAAGCGTTCGAGCGCTTCACAGCACCCGCTTCCCAGTCTCCTCCACACATCAGATTCCGTGCTGCGCCGGAGCGTCGGCATGACGACCGCCCCGCACTCCGGCCTATGGTCCGACGATCCGGCCAGTGTCGATCTGCTGTCCTTCGACGCCGTCGCTCACACCGTCGCTGACGCTCTGCTTGATGAGGCGCTTGATCCGGTTGCTCTCGGCCTGTCCGGGAGCTGGGGCAGCGGCAAGACGACCGTACTTGGCTTGGTTGCCCAAGAGCTCGACCGCCGCAGCACCGCCGAAAAGAAGGTGCTGGTCATCCAGACCGACCCCTGGCGTTACGACCCGTCAACGGGTGCCAAGGAGAGCCTGATCGCAGAGGTGCTGGACGCGCTGGCTGCCGAGGTCGCCGGTTCGGCCACCAAGACCGACAAGGCCAAACAGCTCCTTGTCCGGCTCGGCAAGCGCATCGACTGGGCCAAGGCGATCAAGCTAGCCGCCAAGTCGTCGTTGACCTTGCAGATCCCCGACTTCGACAAGCTTGTCGAGTTGGTGAAACCCAAGGAGGGCGACAAGGAGTCGGTAAGGGGCCTGGAGGAGTTTAGGGACGAGTTCGGAATGTTGCTCGCCTCCGAAGATCTCACACACGTGCAGGCGGTTGTCGTCCTAGTCGACGATCTCGACCGCTGCCTACCGGAGACAGTTGTGGAAAGCCTGGAAGCGATGCGTCTCTTCCTGGCTGTGCCCAAGATGTCGTTCGTGATAGCTGCCGATGAGGAGCGGGTGGCGGATGCCATCCGTACCCGGTTTAAGGCCACGGGGCGGCCCGACGAGAGCGACGATGAGCGGCAAGACCCCGCCACGCTCTACCTGCACAAGATCGTGCAGACCACCATCCCGCTGCCGGCCCTGAGTCACTTCGACACTCAGGCGTACCTGCTGCTTCTCCAGATGCACGCAACTGCCCAGCCCGAGCAGTTGACCACGCTCATTGAACGCTGCACTCAGATCAGGCGCGCCGGTGGCAGCGTGGACGACATCGGGGAGGTCGATGGGCTGGACATGGAAGACCAGCTCGCCTTCGCAACCCGTTTGACACCACTGCTCTACGAGAAGCTTCGGGGCAACCCGCGCTACATCAAACGATTCCTCAACGACCTGCATGTCCGCCAGTCTGTGGCCTTGCGCCGAGGTATCAGCCTGGACCCTGCAGTGGTCGCCAAGCTCATGACCCTCGAAGCGTTGATGAAGCCCGAGTTCAAGCTGCTGTTGGACTGGTTTGCCAAGGGCGAGATGCGCGACCACCTTGAACGGCTGGAGGACGAAGCCGGTCGGCCCGCGCAGACCAATACGACTGCCACCGAGCAGCAGGATGAGGCCGATGGTGCGGTCGAGGCGGGATCGCGACCGCGTCGCGCCACGTCCACCCGCCGTTCGCAGGCAGCGATCCCAGCAACGTCAGGCCAGTTCTCCCAGGCCATGGTGCGCTGGGCCAGGCTGGCGCCACCGCTGCGCGGGCTCGATCTCTCGCCCTATCTGACACTGGCCGCAGCCTTCGCCGGTGTAACCCTGATCGACGACAGCCTGCCGGAGCAACTTCGCGACATCGCCGCGAACCTGCTTTCGGAATCCCGGCGCGAGCAGGCTTCGGTCACTGACGCCGAGCTCGATCAGCTGGGCGACGGCGATATGACCGACCTGCTGCGGCACATCGGACGGACGATGCGCGACCAGCCCACCAAACAGAAGGCTGGTGTCAACGCCATTCTGCGCATTGCCCGGCGCCGGTCGGAGGTGGTGGCCACCGCCCGAGATGCCCTCCTGATGCTGCCGCCAAACGAAATCACCATCGCCACCCCGATCCAGTTCAAGCCTGACGACCCTGCACCGATCCGCGGTGTCCTCACGACCTGGAAGGGCAAGCTGCCCGACGGCAAGATCAAGCGAGCGGTCGAAAGCGCACTTCCGAACCGAGAAACGGTCTAATGGGCACCAGCGGGGCCTACTCCGGTAGTGGTGGCAAGGATGGCAAAGCTGTTCGCGACACCATCACTGACTATCTCGATGGCCTATCAGGTGCTGACGGGCCTGGCCCCGATGGGGAACGGCCGCCGCTCGATGCGGCGGCGCTCCAGCGCGTCGTCAACCTGATTCGCCCCCGCACGGCGAGTGGCGGGGGTGATGGTCCCGGTGGTGGGGGTGCGGTCGGCAGCGGGACCGGATCGCGCAGTGGCGGTGGTCCGCACCGAACAGCCGCTAGTTCAGCCCGCACTGCTGGGCGCGCCGCAGCGGCGGCCTACGCCTACAGCACTGGCGACGCGGCGACCCTCCAACGCCTCGGCCTGGACTACAGCGAGCTGCGCAGCCTCGGCGACGAATTCGAAGTCCTGCGCCGCATCGTCGACATGGCCTGCAGCACACCGGACAGCACCATTGAGGACCACGAACAGCGTCGTGTCGCAGCCGACGTTGCCGAATGGGTCATGGAGCAACAGCGGGACGGGTACCTGCCGCCCCTCGACGAAATGGTCCGGCAGACCATCGCCGTCATCATCGCCGAGACCCTGCTCGTCGAGACGGGCGACCTCGTCAACAACCACGACCACGCCGACATTGCCGAGCGCGATATCCGCGACGCCGCGGAAGTGATCGCCTCCCAAGCCGACCTGTCAGTCGACGGAGCGACCGAGGATGAGATCAGCCGCGCCGTCGAGGCCGGCTTGGAGAGAATCCGCGGCATCATTGGAGGAAGCAGCTGATGCCCCGGTTCACATTGCGCCTGTCTGCAACCGATGACGTCCCTGCAGCCGAAGCCACCTCCTCGTTCTACTGGCTCAACGATCAGCGCTCGTCATTCACCGCAGGCGTCGGCCCGAACCTGGAACAGCTGGGCGCGGTGCCACCGCTCAACGTCGATGTGGTCCGGATTGCACTAACGGCGCTGTCCGCCGATCGCTCCGTACTGCGCGAAGGCCGGGGCTCGAACTGGAACCAGCGTCAGCTCGACCTGGAGATACCCGTCTCAGACTCCGCAGCCTGGAGCAGCGCAGCCGACGAACTCGCCCGAGTGCTCGGCTTCCTCAGCGGCGACCGCTGGACACTGTCGTTCACCCAGCAGGAACACACGACGACCGTCACTCCTGCCGGAGCCGACCCTGTACCTCAACGTGTTGTCCTCCTCAGTGGAGGAGCCGATTCAGCAATCGGAGGGTTGATCTCGCGTTCACTGCTTGCCGAAGGAGAGCGTCATGTCCTGCTCTCGCACTACAGCAGCACGGTGCTCGCGCCCATCCAGCGCCACATTGCTTCCGAGCTTGCGCGGCTTATCCCCGGCCCAGACCAGCGACACACGGTGGTCCACATTGGACGCCGAAGTGAGCGGATCGATGGCTCGCCGTACCCGTCCGAACCAACAACGCGGTCGCGCTCGCTGCTCTTCCTCGCACTCGGGCTAGCGGTCGCCGCCATCCATAAGATTCCATTGTGGATACCCGAGAACGGCTTCGCCTCTATCAACCCGCCACTCGGCCCGGAACGCCTCGGCAGCCTGTCGACCCGTACCACGCACCCCAAATTCCTGCAGGACTTGACAACTGTACTGGCCAAAATTGGCGCACACGCGGTCATCGAGAATCCGTTCGCGCACACCACCAAGGGCGAGATGTACAACCAGGTCGTGGATCTTGTTGGTCCAGTTGAAGCGTCAGCTTTCCTGAGCGCCACCCACTCCTGTGCACTGAGTGGCCAGTGGACGCACGGCATTTCACCTGGGCGACCCTGCGGAATCTGCTTCGGATGTGTCCTACGACGGGCATCCTTCGCGGCATCCGGTGTCACTGATCGCAGCAACTACATCGCACCAAACAGCGAGCCTGCGGTGAAAAAGTGGCTTGACAGCAAGTCGGTCGAGCAGCCAGTTCGCAGCTTCATCCATCGAGGCATACGGATGCGAGACCTTGCCGCGCTGAGCCTCCCTACCGACTACCCCCTGCGGGATGCGTTTGACCTCTGTCAGCGCGGAATCCAGGAGCTCCGGAGCCTCTACCCATGAGACGCATCCCACCAATCGACATGCACGCCCACATCGAGCCCGATATCTCGTCCAGTGATCTGCTGGCGTTGGAGGCGCTCGTCTTCGCGGCGACCCGATCGCTCGACGAAGCCGAACGCGTGCTGCAACGGACGGACTCCTGGACCGTCTGGGGCGTAGGCTGCCACCCCGGCCTCGTCAGTGCACAGAGGGCATTCGACGTAGATCGGTTTGCGGAACTCATCGCCCTAACGCCATACGTCAGCGAGGTCGGCTTGGACGGCAAGTCTCGCGTACCAATGGGCACGCAACGCGCAACCTTGGATGCGATGCTGACGGCAATGCAAGAGAACCCCCGGCTTACGAGCATCCACAGCTTCGCGGCTACTGACACGGTGCTTGAATGCTTGACGGCTCGACCAATCCACGGTGCAGTTCTGCACTGGTGGCTCGGCAACCGAGAACAGACCAAACAGGCAATCGATCTTGGCTGCTACTTTTCCGTCAACGCATCGATGCTGCGGCAGCAAGATTTATTGGCCAGCTTGCCCCTTGACCGGGTCCTTGCTGAGACCGATCACCCATTTGGCGACAAGGCCGGCCGCCGGGAACGCCGGCCGGGCAACGTCGACAGTGTTGAACGAGCTTTGGCTCAGGTGCACGGGGTTGCGCCCGACGACATCCGCAAGGTGACCTGGCGCAACCTCTCACAGTTGGCCCGCGCCACGAAATGCGGTGCACTCCTGCCGCGGCCAGTGCGGATGACGCTCGTCGCAGTCGCGTAATGGCCCTTACACGATGTCGGCGAGTTCGCGCTTGATCGGATCGAGGCGCTCTCGACGATGGCCGAGCAGTAGCAGAAGGCTTGACACCCCTGGCGCGCTCATGAGCTTGGGCGGTCACGCTATAGCGGGCGAATCAGGCACTATGTCGCTAGCGCTCGGCGACGTGGCCGTCCCCGGTTCTGGTGGTGCGCGAGGCGATTAGGTCGGGTAGCGCGTCGTTGAGATCGCTCAGGCGGCTCAGCACAAGCGTCGCGTGCCGGGCGACCACTGGCGACTTCGCCAACTGGGCGGCAACGTAGTTGTCTGTCATCACCACGTCGCAGTAGGGAATCGCGACCGACACGGCATCGGCATCCCGGATGTCGTTGCCGGTCCACTTCTTGTAGGAGTTGCGGAAACCCTTGTCAGCCAGCGTGATGTTGATCGCGGCGCTCGGGATATCGTTCAGAAACGCGCCCAGCCACTCCTTGCCCTTGGCGAAGAAGTCGCCGACTTCGAGGTTGTACGGCTGCAGCGCGGAGGGAAGGCGATCCCCGAGTTCCCAGTAGAGGTAGCGCGCGTGCACGATGTCGCCGAGTCGGCCGCGGTCCGCCGTGCCGTCCTTCAACATCGCAGCGAGTTCCTTCTCCCGGTTCACACGGGCTTCCTCGACCTTGGCGACCTCTTCTGGTCGGTAACCGAGCGCACGCAGGGTAGGCAGGTCCTCCGGCGCCGGGCCGCGCAGCATCATGTACTCGCCCATCACCCTGCCGGCGGTCTCGATCTCACGCACTAACTCAGTTGGCAGGTCGGGCGCCCCACCGCCCTTCCGTCGCAGCACGAACGCCTTCTGCTCACCAACACCGAATGGGTTGCCGAGGCCGAACACGGGGATCGGCGCGGGCGGCAGGCCACCGAATTGCGCTGCGAGGGCGGCGAGGAGCTGGTGCTCCATGACGACCGACCGGCTGGCGATAGCCACAAAGCCTGAGATCTCAGCGATGACGTTGGCCAGATCACTGCGCTGCCGCAGTGAGGAGATCCGGGCCACCTCCATGTAGGTCGCCGCGGTCAGAGGCACGATCACCTCACCGGCCGCTGTGGCCGAACACAGAGCCTCGTAGGCGTGGGCGTCCTGGGGGAACTGCGGCCGGCCCAGCCTCGCCTTGGCCAACGCCACCCAGTCCTTGAGGTCGAGGGAGATCTTGAGCCGATCCGCCGCGCCGGCACCGAGCAACGGGTAGCGGTCGGTCTCCGCACCGTGACGAAGGGCCAAAGTAAGCACGTCCGGCGGAATGCCGAACTGCTGCAGAGCCGTGTCGAAGGGGCTCGCGGCGGTGTCGGTCGTGGCGGTCTGGTCGTCCAGCCGGTGGGCGGCCTCGGAATACGGTTCACCGGTCTCGGCCATGCGCGCCCGGATGGCGGCCTTGCGTGCCTTGTTCTCGGTCATCGTGTCTCATTTCGGCGGTCGGCCCCACGCACCGGCGCCGTCAGGCCCGATGTCCGTTGAATTCCGCGAGTCAGGGACCCTTGTCCTCGTCGTCCCGTCGGCGTGGGCGCCGGGACTCGGAAGCAGGCAGGCGGAGCTGCCAACGTCCAGAGTAGACCTCGGTGCGGACCGTCTCATCTGTATTAGCAGTCGACGAGGGCAGCACCGCGGACTGATCATCCGGTGCACGTCGGCTGGTGACGGCGGCAGTCAAAGTGCTGGGTCGGGAAGTGATAGACGACCGCGAGGCCATCTTTTCGCGAAAGAACGGATCCTAACGGGGCAGGGCAAGGCGGGGACTTGCTGCCACACGGCCATGTCCCCTTTTGCCAAACTAAGGGCCTGATGGGTTGAACCCGCCGGTCAGGCCGTGCGCAGGCCAGTATCAAAATGGGGGCTCCGGCTTGACGTTGTCCGCGAGGGCGGTCAAGGCTGGGTGCTCCTCCGCGGGACGGAACGTCATCCAACGGCGAACGAGTTGTTCGGCCGCCATCGACGCCGCGTAGTCATCGTCGAGGTCACCAGGAAGCCTGAGCTGGCCGATACGCGTGACCCACTCCGTGAGGTCGTCGGCGCTGTCTGGCACGGGCTCCAGCACCCGGAGCGCTTCCTCAACCGAATGGGCCGTCAGGGTGAGTACGCCAGCCGGATCGAACCAGAGGCCGTAGGCGAGACCGAGGCGGTAGTCCCGTGGCCAGGTGTTCAAATCGTCCGACGCCAGGCACGGCTCCAGCCCGTCGCGCCGAACCACGAATGTTCCCCGCATGACGCGCTGGCCGACGGCGACGCCGATACTCCGTTGATGCCGGGGCTCCAGGCCCGAGAGATTGGCGGCGAGTAGGCGCCGTTCGAGCGTGCCGGAGTAGAAGGTCTGGGGTGTCACCACCAGATCGTTGATGAGCGAGGTCGGACGGCCCTCGGAGAAGTAGCCGAGCCGCCGCAGCGCCCACCGGGTCCAGAGCAATCCGCCGTCGAGCGCCAAGGCGACCATCTCGTCGCGGAGATCGGGCGTTCGTGCTCGGCCGTGTCCGCCGCCGAACTCGTTCCTGATGTTGCCGAGGTTCTTCGCGATCTTGCTTGCCTGGGTGGCGACCTGGCCGAACGGGGACTGGTTGGCGAGCTGGTGCCCCGGCTGGCCGGTCAGCAGTGTGTGCGCCTGGGCCACGATCGTCTCGAACCCGGTGTTCGGCGCCGCCGGCGTCCCGTCGATCTCCAGCACGACGCGCGAGATGCTCTCCACCAGACACTTGATGTCGCTGAGGGCTTGCGAACCGTCATCGGCGGCCAGCGACCGCCACAGCCGGTCTGCTTCGCGCTCGACGCAGGCCCAGTGGTCGTCACCGAGATAGTCCGGGCGGGCGATCTCGAACCGCGAGTACGGGTCGGTCATGCCCCCGAGCATCGCACGCGGTTCGTCACTGACTGTGTCGGCGTCCCTCAATCTCAACGTCCGGCACTGCTCGCGGAGCCGCCGCACTTGACCGGGGACATTAGTTCAATCATCATTGAGTCAATGAACGTTGAGTGGTCTACTTCGGTGCGGTCGCGGGCGCAGGTGCACGCGGCCCTGGGCGAGCCTGCCCGGCTGGCGATCGTGGACCGGTTGCTGCTGGGCGATGCCTCGCCCAGCGAGATCGGGAGCGAACTGGGGCTGCCGAGCAACCTGCTGTCGCACCACCTGAAGCTGCTGGAGCAGGCAGGCGTGCTCGAACGGTCCCGGTCGGAGGGAGATCACCGGCGCACCTATCTTCGCCTGCGGCCCCAGACCTTGGCCGGTCTTGTGCCGGCGGGGCTGCGCACGGCGCACCGGGTGGTGTTCGTGTGCACGCACAATTCGGCACGTTCGCAGCTGGCTGCGGCGCTGTGGGCGGGGCGCAGCCAGATCCCGACCGCGTCCGCCGGAACCCATCCCGCAGGGCGCGTGCACCCCCTTGCCGCGGCGGTCGCGCACGAGCGCGGCCTGTCCCTGGCGCGGGCTCGCACGGCCCATGTCGACGACGTTCTCCAGCACGACGATCTGGTCGTGGCAGTGTGCGACAACGCCCACGAAGAGCTTGGGGGGCAAGCGGAGGACCGGCTGCACTGGTCCATTCCCGATCCGGCCCGCGTCGGCACGGACAAAGCGTTCGAACGGGCCTTCCTCGACATCGCCAACCGGATCGACCGATTGGCACCCGCCATCCACCATCCTGAACGGGAAGCCGATGACTGACACCCAGCACGAGCCGCATCGCGATTTGAGCATCGACCAGCAGCTGGCACTCCGTACCGCCGCGACCCGCCTGCACGGGGAGTTCGACGGCACCTTCGGCACCGAAACCATCGAACAGTTCCTGCACAGCAGCTACGACCAGTTCGCCGGCCACAGCACCATCCCGAACTTCCTGCCGCTGCTGGCCGAACGGTTCGCCCGTCAGCGCCTGCACGCCCTGGCCAAAGTGGAGGGACACGATCACGACGGCAAGCCCACGGTGCTGTTCCTGTGCGTGCACAACGCCGGGCGCAGCCAGATGGCGATGGGGTTCTTCCAGCACCTGGCCGGCGATCAGGCACTGGCCTGGTCGGGCGGGTCCGAACCCGGCCACGAGATCAACCCCTCGGCGATCGCCGCGATGCACGAACGCGGCATCAACATCGCCACCGAGTTCCCCAAACCGTGGACCGACGAGATCGTCCGCGCCGCCGACGTCGTGATCACCATGGGCTGCGGCGACGCCTGCCCCATCTTTCCCGGCAAGCGATACCTCGACTGGGAACTGGCCGACCCAGCAGGCAAGAGCGTCGAGGACGTCCGCCCGGTCCGCGACGAGATCGAACGTCGCGTCCGTGACCTGCTCGACGAGCTGGGCGTCACCGCAGTCGCATGACGCCCGAATCCCCTGAGAGCACAAAGGACGTGGTGATGGACCAGCCGTTGGGCCGCAAACTGGTCGCCGAGTACCTCGGCAGCCTGTTGCTGGCTGCGTTGGTGATCGGCTCGGGCATCGCCGCGCAGCGGCTTTCACCCGGCGACACCGGTCTGCAGCTGACCGAGAACGCCGCGGCGACCGCGGCCGGCCTGTTCACGATCATCCTGATGTTCGGTCCCGTCAGCGGCGCGCACTTCAACCCGGTGGTGTCCTTCGTGGACGCCGCGTTCGGCGGACTGCCGTGGCGGCACGCCTTCGCCTACCTGCCGGTCCAGGTCGTCGGGTGCGTGAGCGGGGCGGTGCTGGCGAACCTGATGTTCTCGGCCAGCGCGGTGAGCATCAGCACCACGCACCGGGCCACATTCGCGCACGGTCTGTCCGAGGTCGTCGCGACGGTCGGGTTGGTCCTGGTGATCTTCTCGCTGGCCCGGTCCGGGCGGGCAGATCGAGCGCCGGCCGCGGTGGGCGCCTACATCGGCGCTGCCTACTGGTTCACCAGTTCCACCAGCTTCGCCAACCCCGCGATCACCGTGGGCCGGATGTTCAGCGACACCTTCGCCGGCATCGCGCCCTCGTCGGCGCCGGTGTTCATCGCCACCCAGGTGGTCGGCGGCGGGCTCGCACTGCTGCTCGTCCGCGCGCTCTACCCCGGCATCAAGCCGGCGCAAGCCGCGGAGGTCGTAGTCCCGCACGCGGCGGCCTCCTCGGCCCGCTGACTGCCAAATTCGCCTCATCGAGGAGGCCGCCAGTGAACGATCGGTCCGAACGGGACGTGGGTGCCCGACGCATCATCAACCAGCTCGCCTACCGATACGAGGGGCTGTTCGACTCCGACCGGATCGACGACCTGTTCCACGACAGCTACAACCGGATCGCCGAGACGGCCCGGGTCACGGTCTTCCTGCCGACGCTGGCCGAGAAACTCACCGTCCAACGGCTCGACGCGCTGGCCCAGGCAGAGGGCAAGACGATCAAGCGGGTGCCGGAGGTGTTGTTCGTCTGCGTGGGTAACGCGGGCCGCTCGCAGATGGCCGCCGCGCTGACCCGGCATCACGCGGGCACGCACCTGCACATCCGCACCGGCGGATCCGACCCCCGCGATGCCATCCATCCCGAAGTCGTGCAGGCCATGGCCGAACTGGGCCTCTCGCTCGATGAGGAATTCCCCAAGCCGCTCACGAACGAGGTGCTGGCCGCTGCCGACGTCGTGATCACCATGGGCTGCGGGGACAGTTGTCCGATCCTGCCGGGAAAGCGCTACGAGGACTGGCCCATCGACGACCCCGCCGACCAGCCTGTCGAGCAGGTCCGGGCGATTCGCGACGAGGTCGATCGCCGCGTCCAAGCGCTGCTCGCCGAGCTCATCCCAGCCGGGGCTTAGCGTCGTAGCAGCCGCCGCACGACGTAGCGGGCATCGCGGCCGACTCCGCGCAGCGTGGCCGAGGAGAAGCTGCGTTGCCACTCCAGGCCCACGTATCCGAGTCCAGGATGCGTGCTGGACAGCCCGCGTCGCTGGCGCGGTGTGCCGTCCCCTGTGATCGCGCCCAGCTCGCCGAGGTAGGACAGGTCGGGGCGGTAGCCGGTGGCCAGGATGATCGTGTCAACCTGCTCGCTTGTGCCGTCGGGCCAGGTGAGGCGGTTGCCGTCGACGCTGGTGAACATGCGCCGTTGGTCCGGCCGCCCGGCGGCCACGGCGCGCTGGTAGTGGCCGTCGTCGTTGACCGGCGTGTGCGGCGGGGTGCGCAGCAGGTGCCCGATCGGCAGCGCGTCGAACCCGCTGATCACCGACCAGAAATGCACGTCGCGGCCGAGCGGTCGTTGTGGCGCGAACCGCACGGGCTTACGGGTGGCTAGTGTGACCGCGGCGTGGTCGCCGAGTTCGGTGCCGATCTGGACCGCGGAGTTCGCCGCGCCGACCACCACGACCCGCTGCCCTGCGAACGCGGTCGGTTCGCGGTAGTCGGCGGCGTGCAGCACGGTGCCGGTGAACGAGTCCAACCCCGGCAGCGCCGGGCGATACGGTCTGCCGAACGCGCCCGTCGCGGCGATCAGGATCGCCGAGCGCAACTCGGTTCCGTCGGCCAGCCGCGCCACGAACCCGGTTCCGTCGGGCCGCACGGTGTCGACACGGTGGCCGGTACGGATGTCGGCGTCGAGGTTCTTGGCGTAGCGGCGCAGGTACTCGACGACTTCGTCGCGGTGCGGATAGTGCTCGGGGTCGCCGGGGAAGGCCATGCCCGGTAGCGCACTGAAGCGGGCCGGCGAGAACAGGGTGAGGCTGTCGTAGTAGGACGGCCACGACCCGACGGGCTCCTCGCCGGCTTCCAGCACGACCGGGGCGAGGCCCGCCGCGCGGAGGACGTGCGCGGCAGCGAGCCCAGCCTGTCCGGCACCGATGACGAGTGCGTCGATCTCGTTCACGAATGTCTGTCCTTACGACGTTCTTGGTGTACTGGCAAGGGAAAGCGCTGCGGCACCAACGGTGATCGCGCCCAGGAGCAGGAATGTCGTCGCGTAGCCGTCGAGCAGGTTGGCGAGGGCGGCCCCAGCGAAGGGAGCGAGCGCCATCGTGATCGTCAACGGTGCGGACAACAGCCCCATCAGGCGCCCGTAGTGGGTGGCTCCCCATCGATCGGTGATTGCGGTGGCCTGCAGCAGCGTGAACACCCCACGCGCCATACCCGCCAGGATCGCCGCGGCGATCAGCGCGGGCACGCTGGTGAGCATGCCCAGCAGCGCGGTCGTGGCCGCCATCGCGAGCAGGATCAGCGCCGTCCGGGTCCGGATACTGGTCCGCGCGGTGAGCGTGGCGTAGCCGAGCCGGCCCGCGACTTGCCCGGCGCCGCCGAGCCCGAGCGCGACCGCCGCGATTCCCGTGCCGACGCCGCGTTCGCCCAGCAGCGGTACCAGGTTGACCACGACCGCGAACGTGGCGAACGCCGCCATGCTCAACGCCACCGCCAGGACCACGAAGCTGCGGCTGCGGGCCACCTGTCCCGGATTGGCGGCATGGGCGTGCTGCGCCTCGACCGGTGGCCGTGGCGGCCACGGCACGCGCAACCCGAACCAGTGGCCCGGGATCGTGATCACCGCGAGGATCCCGCCGAGCACCAGGTAGGTGCCGCGCCAGTCCAGCCACGTCGACAACCACGCCGTCAGCGGCGCGAACACGGTGCTGGCCAATCCCGCCGCCAGCGTCAGGACCGTCAGCGCGCGGATTCGGTTCGGGCCGTGCCAGCGGGTGAGTGCGGCGAACGCGGGCGGATAGAGCACCGCGCCCATCGCCACCCCGACCAGCAGCCATGCGGCCAGGAAGCACGCCAGGTTCGGTGCGTACGCGACGGCGACCACGGCCGGGACGGCGAGCAGCGAGCCCGCGGTCATCACCCCGCGCGGGCCGTGGCGATCCAGCCGGCGCCCGACCGGGATGCCGATCAGCGCGGCGACCAGCTGGCTGGCCGACAGCGCCGCGGTGATCGCGGCGGTCGGCCAGCCGGTGGCCGTGGTGATTTTCCCGGCCAGCACCGGGAAGGCGTAGTACAGCACGCCCCAGCTGGTGATCTCCGTGGCGCACAGCACGACCAGGACTTGCCGCAACCCGACGCGCGTCGCGGCGTCCGGTTCGGGCAGTGTTCGCGAGACGGCCACGCCGGATCAGCGGGCCGACGGCGCGGACAGCGTCAGCACCTCCGGGCCGCTTGGGGTGCCGCAGCAGCCGCCTGCCTGGTCCTCGGCCGGCGCGTCGAACACGCCCGAGCCGCCGCAGACGCCGGTTTCGGGCAGCACCAGCTCCACCCGCTCGGCGGACTCGCGGTCACCGGCCAGCGCGGCGGCGATCGAGCGGACCTGCTCGTACCCGGTCATTGCCAGGAAGGTCGGCGCGCGGCCGTAGCTCTTCATCCCGGCCAGGAAGACGTTCGACTCCGGGTGCGTGAGTTCCTTCGCTCCGTGGGGGTAGACGGTGCCGCAGGAATGCACGTTCGGGTCGATCAGCGGCGCCAACGCGACCGGCGCCTGCAGCGTCGCGTCCAACGCCAGGCGCACTTCGGACAGCCACGACAGGTCCGGCCGGAACCCGGCGAGCACCACGACCTCGTCCGCCGCCTCCAGCCGCTGCCCCGCCGAGGACCGCAGCACCAATCGGTCACCGTCGGGCTCGACGGCGTCGGTGCGGAAGCCGGTGACCACGCGGACGTGCCCGGCCTCGACCGCGGCCTTGGCCCGCAGGCCCAGTGCGCCACGGGCCGGGAGCTGGTCGGCCTCGCCGCCGCCGAACACGGTGCCGACTGCGCCGCGGCGCAGCAGCCAGGTGATCCGGGTCGACGGCTGCTGCTCGGCCAGCCCGGCGAAGGCGACCAGTGCGGTCAGCGCCGAGTGCCCGCTGCCGGCGACCACCACGTGCTTGCCCGCGTACCGCGCGGCCACCGTCGCATCGGTGAGGTCCGGGACTTGGTAGGCGATCCGGTCGGCGGCGGCGGTTTCGCCGATCGCGGGCAGCCCGTCTCCACCCAGCGGGTTCGGCGAGGTCCATGTCCCGGAGGCGTCGATCACGGCGCTCGCGGTGATCCGCTCCTCGCGGCCGTCGGCGGTGCGGACGTGCACGGTCAGTGGCTCGGACTCTCGTCCGGTATCCACCACACGGTCCCGGCCGCGGCGTGCGACCCCGACGACCTCGCTGCCGAACCGGACTCGGTCGCCGAGCGCGTCGGCCAGCGGGCGCAGGTACAGCCGTGCCCACTCCGCCCCGGTTGGATAGCCCTCGGCGTCGGGGGCCTGCCAGCCTTGCGGTTCCAGCAGACGACGCGCGGCCGGGGCGACCAGCTCGGCCCAGCGGGAGAACAACCGCACGTGATGCCACTGCGCCACGGCCGCACCCGCACGTTCACCACGTTCGAGCACCAACGGGGTCAGTCCCCGCTCGACCAGTTCCGCCGCGGCGGCCAGCCCCACCGGTCCCGCACCGACCACCACCACAGGCAGGTCGCTCATCCCGCACCTCTTCCATCGATCCAGCTCGATTGACACGGCCGAGAGTATCGACCGACATCGATAGATACAACCATCGATTCCGATCGATATACTGGGCGGCATGCCGATCGCGCTGCCCCAGGCCCAAGTCCTGCCCACCGGCGAGGCCGCCACCTACGCCGACTGGTTCGCCTGCCTGGCCGAGCCGGTCCGGGTCCGGCTGCTGCACGCGGTGGCCACCAGCCCGAAAGGCATCACAGTGGGCGCGCTGACCGAGATCCTCGGCACCAGCCAGTCCACCACCTCACACCACGTGCGCAAGCTCGCCGACGTCGGCTTCGTCCGCCTCCGCAAGGAGGGCACCGCCACGATCGTCACCGTCAACGAAGCCTGCTGCGCCGGACTCCCGCACGCCGCCGACGCCGTGATGGGCCTGCTCGCCCCGCGCCCGTGCTGCCCCGACGACGTCCCGGCCGACGTCACCGTCCGCGCCCTCGAACCGGACGACTGGGCCGCGGTTCGGCGCATCTACGGCGAAGGCATCGCCACCGGGATCGCGACCTTCGAGACCACCGTGCCCAGCCGGGCCAGCCTGGACGCGAAATGGCTACCCGAGCACCGCTGGGTCGCCGAACTCGACGGCGAGGTCGTCGGCTGGACCGCGGCCAGCCCGGTGTCCACACGGGACTGCTACTCCGGTGTCGCGGAAACCTCGGTCTACGTCGCCGACGGCCACCGTGGCCGGGGCATCGGCAAAGCCTTGCTGCACAAGCAAGTCACCGCCGCCGACGCCGCCGGGCTGTGGACCCTGCAGACCGCGATCTTCACCGAGAACCGGGCCAGCATCGCGCTGCACCACGCTGCCGGCTACCGCACCGTCGGCATCCGCGAACGCATCGCCCAGGTCGATGGCGTCTGGCACGACACCGTGCTCATCGAACGCCGCTCACCCGTCCGGTAGCGAGCATCATCCACCGGCGCCGAGCGTGAGCTGACGGCGATGGAAATCGAAGTGCTGAGTCGGGAATCGGTACACGTCGGCCAGAGTCATGAAGTCCTGGAAGAACGGATCCCACCGGGTCGGATAGTGCATGCCCCGGCCAAGGTCGATAACGGCCTCTGCGTCGAGTCTGCGGTGCAGCGCCGCGATCACATGATCGAACATGATCCCCATCCGCCGTGGAGTGAGGAACGTGCCGCCGAGAGCGGAGCCGGCATAGTTCACGACATCGAAGGGGCGCGTCGCCTTATTGAGCAATCGCGCGTAAGCCCGGCTGACTCCGGCGGGCAGGCGGCCGAACAGGCGGACCAGATTCATCAGCGCACGCATGATCAGGTAGCCGAGCAGCATGTGGAACAACAGTTGCTTGTTGTTCCACCGGGTGCCATCGGATCGGCGACGAAGGTCGGCCTCCGACGCGCTATCGAGCGCTTGGTGGAAGCTCGCCCGCGCTCGCTCCATCTCCTCGTGCACGGCATGCAGATCCATGCATCCAGTGTCCACCCGCGCCAGCCCGTTCGTGCGACTGTTCGCGGTAGGCGACGTCATAGCCCGAACGCGCTGCCTTCGATCAGGATGACCAGTCCGATCCCGATCAGGACGACGGGCAGCAGGATGTGGCCCCAGCGGGCCAGGGCGCGAGCGATCAGCGGGCGCCGGGCGAACAACCGACCCAGCGCGCACCAGAGTGCGACCAGCGCCAGGAACACGACGGTAAACACGACCAAGCCGCCTGGTCCGGCATTCGCGAAGACCGGGACATAGACACCGATATTGTCGCCGCCGTTGGCGAAGGTCACCGCGGCGACCGCCAGCATGGCCGGTGCCTGTGCCGGTACCTGTTCACCGTGCGTGGTGTCCCGGCGATCGCGCCAGGCTCGCCAGGCCGCGCGGAGTCCCAGCGCGAGCGGCAGCAGACCGAGATAGGAGATCATGGTTTCGGGCAGCAGTTCCGCGCCGAGGGCACCGACGACCGAGGCGGCCAGGATGGCCGCGAACCCGAGGTACTGTCCGACCACGACCTTGGTGGCAGCGCCGCGGTGCCCAGCGGCCTGACCGAAGAACAAGGCCAGGACGACGATGTCGTCGATGTTGGTGACCACGAACATCCCCACGGCCTGGCCGACGAGCCCCAGGTTCACGCGTGGCTCGTCCTTCCGCTCCCGCTGACCGTGATGATCGATGTTCGCGGACAAAATGCCACGAGTCGATCTTTATCGTCGCAGACGAGTTCGTCCTCTCAGACTTCGCCGTCTTGCTTGGGCGCACGCCGAGTAAGCCAAGGATGACCTTCAGTCAGCCGAACTGACGGTGATCGGGTGGTTCTGCTGATGACGTGGAGAACCTTCAGCGGCGTCGGTTCGGGCGCCCGGTTCGGTTTCGAGGATCCAGCACACGGTGGCGTTGTCGTGCTCGGTGGGTTCGCCTTGCTGGGCGTGGGCGAGCAGGGCACCGAGGTGGCTTTCGAGGGTGACGAGCTCGGCGATCTGGGCGCGGACCTGGTCGAGACGGTCGCTGAGTACGTGGCGGACGTGGCCGCACGGCGCGTCACCGCGGTCGCGGATGGCCAGGATCTGGCCGACCTCGCGCAGGGTGAGTCCGGCTGCTTGGGCGCGGCGGATGAAGCCGAGCCGGTCGATGAACTCGGGGCTGTAGTCGCGGTAGCCGCTGGGGGTGCGGATGGGCTCGGGCAGGACACCCGCCTGCTCGTAGAAGCGGATGGTCTTGGTCGTGGTGCCGCTGGCCGCGGCGAGTTCGCTGATCTTCATCACACCTCCTTGACCTTCCATCGTACTGGAAGGTTGATGCTGGGTTCGTGCTCGTCGTCTGGGCGGGCGAATCCGTTCTGGTGGAGGAGGTGCGCGGTGAGTGAATCCGTTTACACGGTGGCCGGGATGACCTGCGGCAAGTGCGTCGACGCGGTGACCACGGAGGTCGGCAGAGTCGCCGGTGTGCGGCGGGTTGAGGTCGATCTGGGATCTGGCGAGGTCAGGGTGACCAGCGACCGACCCTTGACCGCGGACGAGGTGAGCGCGGCGGTTGACGAGGCCGGCTACGAACTGGTCACCCGGTGAGGCCGCGCTGGAGTGGTCGAGGAGGCCCGGCGTGAACACCGGAGTGAAGTTGTCCGCCTACGGGATGGCGCTCGTGGTCGTGTTCGCCGGGGCCTGGTCGGCAGGCAACGCTGTCGGTCCACTGGGTGCGGGCACGCCGAGCGACGCGGTCGACCATCAGGGCGGGCATGCGACCGATCACGCCGAGCCGGGTGACAAGACCGCCGTGCCGGCCACGCCCGCGCCGCCAGAACCGCCACCAAGGCAGCAGCCGACCGAGGCAGCGCCCACCGTCGCTGTCGCCCAGCCCCAACGTGACTCTCGGGTCGCCCATCCGGCGGTCGATTCAGAGGAACCCGCAGCGGTTTCCGTCACGATCGCGCCATCGTCGGCCGGGAGCGCCGAGCGACTCCGATGGACGGCGCTGACAGTTCAGCCGAAGGCGGGCTCACGGCGGCAAGACAACACGGACGGCGTGACGCGGCGCGACCGGGGACACGAGCACCGGCACAACCACCATGAGGTGCGGGGACGGGGACAGCGATGAGTTCGACCACACACGACCAGACCGCCTCCGGGCAGGTGGAGTTGGTGATCGGCGGCATGACCTGCGCCTCGTGCGCGACGCGGATCGAACGGAAGCTGAACAAGGTCGACGGGGTGAGCGCGACGGTCAACTACGCGACGGAGAAGGCGCGAGTCACCCTCCCACCTGGACTGTCTACAGAGGACGTCGTCAAAGTCGTTGAGGAAACCGGCTACACCGCGACGATCCCGGACACCGCTCCCCCGGCCGAGGGGGAGGGGTCGGCGGGTGGCGGCGAGTACGACGAGCACACCCGTTCGTTGCGGCAGCGGATGCTGGTGTCGGTCGCGTTGACGGTGCCGGTGATCGCGTTGGCGATGGTGCCGCCGCTGCAGTTCACCAACTGGCAGTGGCTGTCGCTGACCTTGGCCGCTCCGGTGGTGGTGTGGGGGGCGTGGCCGTTCCACAAGGCGACCTGGACGAATCTGCGGCACGGCGCCGCGACGATGGACACCCTGATCTCGGTCGGTGTGACCGCGGCGTTCCTGTGGTCGTTGTACGCGTTATTCCTGGGCGGTGCCGGGCGGCCGGGCCTGCGCCACGGGTTCGACCTGACCGTGCAGCGCGGGATGGCCGGCGACAATATCTACCTGGAGGTTGCGACCGGGTTGGCGGCGGCGATCTTGGCGGGCCGGTTCTTCGAGGCCCGCTCCAAGCGCCGCGCCGGGGCCGCGCTGCGTACGCTGCTGGAGCTGGGTGCGAAAGAGGTCGCGGTGCTGCGGGACGGGCGGGAGGAGCGCGTCCCCATCGAGCAACTCGCGGTGGGTAATGTGTTCGTGGTTCGTCCTGGAGAGAAGATCGCCACCGACGGCGTAGTCGACGAGGGCAGTTCGGCGGTCGACGCGAGCATGCTGACCGGCGAGTCGGTGCCAGTGGAGGTCGGGCCGGGCGACGCGGTGGTCGGCGCCACGGTCAACGCCGGAGGACGGCTGCTGGTCCGCGCGACCAGGGTCGGGTCGGACACGCAGCTGGCGCAGATGGCCAAGCTGGTCGAGGATGCCCAGAGCGGCAAGGCGGAGATCCAGCGGCTGGCCGACCGGATCGCGGGCGTGTTCGTGCCGATCGTGATCGCCCTCGCGGTCGCTACCCTCGGGTTCTGGCTCGGCGCGAGCGCCGGGGCGGCGACGGCGTTCAGCTCGGCGGTCGCGGTGCTGATCATCGCCTGTCCCTGCGGGCTCGGTTTGGCGACGCCGACCGCGTTGCTGGTCGGCACGGGTCGTGGCGCCCAGCTCGGGATTCTGATCAAGGGGCCGGAGGTGCTGGAGTCGACCCGCCGCATCGACACCGTGGTCCTGGACAAGACCGGCACCGTCACCACCGGCCGGATGAGCCTGCAGCAGGTGCACACCACTGCGGGGGTCGGCGATGTGGAGGCGTTGCGGCTGGCGGGAGCCGCCGAGCATGCCTCGGAGCATCCGATCGCCAAGGCGATCGCGGTGGCTGCCGAGGACCGCGTGGGCACGCTGCCGCCGGTAGCCGAGTTCGGCAGTCTCGAAGGGCTCGGCGTCCAGGGCGTGGTCGAGGGCCATGCGGTGCTGGTCGGGCGCACGAGCCTGCTGGAGCAGTGGAGCATCACGCTGCCCGAAGATCTACGGGTGGCCAAGAAGGAGGCAGAGGCGCAGGGCCGTACCGCGGTGGCGGTGGCCTGGGACGGTCAGGCCCGTGCGGTGTTGGTGGTCGCGGACACGATCAAGCCCACCTCGGCCGAGGCGATTCGTGGCCTGCGGGCGCTGGGGCTGCGGCCGGTGCTGCTGACCGGCGACAACGAGGTCGCCGCGCAGGCGGTGGCGGCCGAGGTCGGGATCGACGAGGTGATCGCCGAGGTGTTGCCGAAGGACAAGGTCGAGGTGATCACCCGGCTGCAGGGCGAGGGCCGGGTGGTGGCCATGGTGGGTGACGGGGTCAACGACGCCGCCGCGCTAGCTCAGGCCGACCTCGGCCTGGCGATGGGCACCGGCACCGATGTGGCGATCGAAGCGAGCGATCTCACCCTGGTGCGGGGCGACCTGCGGGCCGCGGTGGACGCGATCCGGCTGGCCCGGCGCACCCTGCGCACGATCAAGGGCAACCTGTTCTGGGCGTTCGCCTACAACGTCGCCGCATTGCCGCTGGCCG
Organism: Amycolatopsis saalfeldensis; assembly: GCF_900110575.1. Lineage (GTDB taxonomy): Bacteria > Actinomycetota > Actinomycetes > Mycobacteriales > Pseudonocardiaceae > Amycolatopsis > Amycolatopsis saalfeldensis. Next base: position 55,209 of record NZ_FOEF01000026.1, on the reverse strand, counting down.
CGGTCGGGCTGCTCAATCCGCTGATCGCCGGGGCCGCGATGGCGTTCTCCTCGGTGTTCGTGGTGTCCAACAGCCTGCGGCTACGCCGCTTCCGCAGCGCCACCGGGCAGCCGACCTGAACCGATCTACGGGCCACGTACGTAGATGATGGCGTGGGCCAGTACGCTCTTCGCTCGTGATCGGCGGCAGCCATCGATACCGAGCCGCGCGGGGACACCTCGCGCGGCTTGTGGCTGTGCTCGCCGTCCTCGCCGGGCTGGTGTTGCTGCACGGTCAGCACTGCGCCGATGGCATGAGCGCGATGCCGCACGGCGCCGTGAGCGTGACCTCGGAGACGGGGACCGCATCGTGCGCGTCGGCGACGATGGCTGACACCGGGAGCCGGTCCACGACCATGCTCACCGAGGTCTGCCCGGCGGGAGCCTCGGCCGGCGTTGTCGCTCGTGCGGCGGGTATGCCGCTCGGCTCGGGTGGCATGGGTGGGGTTCTGGCGACGTGCCTGGCGTTCATCGTCGCCGTCGTCTCGACTCTGCTGGGGCTGCGGCCGTCCTGGCGGCCGGTCGCCGTCGCGGCGTGGCTGTCCGGACGGGTGGTGCGGATCCGAGCTGTTCGTCCGCGAGCGCCGAGCCTCGCGGAGCTGTGTCTGCTGCGGACGTAGGAGCACTCTGCCCAGCGCCAGTCGGTGTGGGCAGACGTGCACTCCGGCGTTGGCTGGAGACCCTTCCCTCGTTTTCCTCTCCGCAGGAGGCTTTCGTGAATCTTGCAGCTGTCCTTGTCACCGGCCTGTTCGCCGGTGGCGTGTCCTGTGCGGCGGTGCAGGGCGGCCTGCTGACCGGGTTGATCACCCGCCAGCGCGCCGCCACCGCGCAACCCGCTCCCGTTCCGCCCCGCCGCGCGAAAGGCGGCACCCGCCACAACGACACCACCCAGACGACCGGGCCACGACCGAACTGGCGTGCCCAGCTCGGGGACGACCTCGCCCCAGTGGGCGGGTTCCTGGTCGGCAAGCTGGTCTCGCACACCCTGCTCGGCGCCTTGCTCGGCGCGCTGGGTAGTGCGGCGGAACTCTCGGTCGGGGTACGGACCTGGCTGCAGATCGGCGCCGGGGTGCTGATCATCGTGTTCGGGCTCGCCCAGCTCGGCGTGCCCGGCTTCCGCGGCATCGTCGTCGAGCCGCCGACCTCCTGGATGAAGATCGTGCGCAACCGGACCCGCTCGCAGGCAGCGCTGGCACCGGCCTTGCTCGGCCTGGCCACGGTGCTGATCCCGTGCGGAGTGACGCTGTCGGTGGAGGCGCTCGCCTTGACCTCGGGGTCGGCGCCGGCGGGCGCGGCGACGATGGCGGTGTTCGTGCTCGGCACCGGCCCGCTGTTCGCAATCCTTGGCTACGCCGCCCGCAAAGCCGCTACCGCCTGGCGCGGCCGGCTCGCGGTGGTCACCGGGCTGGCGGTGCTGGCGATGGGCCTCTACACGCTCAACGGCGGCCTGGAACTCGCCGGATCGCCCCTGGCGGCCAGCCGGATCGCGCAGACCGTCGGCTTCGCGCAAGCACCCGCCGACACCACGGCATCGTCCACTATGGAGGGTCAGCAGACCGTGGTGATCACAGCCACCAGCCACGCCTACAGCCCGGAGAACGTTCAAGTCCGGGCCGGTGTGCCGACCACGCTGGTCGTGAAGTCGGACGGCGCCCAAGGCTGCATCCGGTCCCTCGTCATCCGCGACGAACAGAAAATCCTGCCGGTCAACGGTGAAACCCGGATCGACCTGGGTGTGCTGCAGCCCGGACGGCTCGACTACGCCTGCGGCATGGGCATGTACACCGGCACCCTCACCATCGTCTGACAAGGACTTCCACCATGGCCACCACGACCCACGTGTTCCGCGTCGAAGGCATGCACTGCGGCAGCTGCGCGCTGCTCATCGACGACACCCTGGAAGACCTCCCCGGCGTGCACAGCACGCAAACCACGATGAAACAGGCTCGCAGCACGGTCGAGCTGGATCCGAGCCAGAACAGCCCCGAGGACGTGATTGCCGCGATCGAAGAACTCGGTTACCGCGCTTCAGCGCTGCCCTGACATTCGCCGCGAGGCGTCGTCCCATGACTGCCACGCCAGCGGCCCAGCCCCGTCGGCATTGCCACAGCGGCCCAGCGACCGCAATGGCGACTGTGGACGGTGGTGAGTGGTCAATCACCCGCCGGGAAGTCATAACGGCTGGGAACGGACTCGCCCGGCTGCGGTGCGCCGTAGATGAGGACGATCTCGTCGTGGGCGTTGAACGTGATCGCGGCGGGGTTGCCGCCGCGCAGGGTGCCGTTGACGTAGACGCGCAGGGTCTTGCCGTCGGTGGCGTGCAGGGCGCCGATGTTGTCCGCGGACAGGCTCACATCCCATTCGCTGAACAGCTCGCCCAGGGTGAACTCCCGCTTGACGGGGGATTCGATGTGGATGACGCCGGTGGTGTCGTGGGTGTGCAGGGGGCTGATGCTGCCGCGGGTTTGGTCGATGCCGAGGTAGGGCGGGACCTCGACGGGCTGGCCGTCGACGCGGACGTCGAGGTGGGCGTGGATGTGTTCGACGTTGCCTTCCGCGGTCAGCATCGGCAGTCCTGCTGTCCGTACCGCGGCGGCAGCGTCCGCCGGTGCGGGCCAGGGCGGCGGAGCGTTGCGCCCGACGGCGGTGGTCGCCGGTGGGTTGTTCAGGTTCGTGGCCGCGGTGTCGGCCTGCTTGGTGCCGGCCGAGTTGGTCACGGCGACGATCACGGCCACCAGCAGCGCCACCACGATCACCGCCGCGCCACCCCACAGCAGTCCGTTGCGCCGGCTGCCGGCTCGGGCCTGCGCGACGGCTTTCTGCGCAGCTCGCGGGGTGGGTTTGCGTTGGCTGTTCTTCTTCGCTGCCATGGACAATCTCCCTGTACGTGAGCGGCTTAGAGCGGGACGGTGAAGCCGGAGATCGGGCCGCGCAGCCAGGCGATGACTTCGCCCCACATGCCGGTGACCAGCGCGACGCCGATCGCGATCAGCAATACCCCGCCGACCTGCTGCACGCGGCGGATGTGGCGACGTACCCAGCTGGTGGCGTGCACGGCCCAGCGGGCCCCGAGGGCGAGCGCGATGAACGGCAGGCCGAGCCCGAGGCAGTAGGCGGTGATCAGCAGCAGTCCGCGTCCGGTGGTGGGGCCGACCTGGGTGCCGCTGGCCAGCGCGATCACCCCGGCCAGGGTGGGGCCGAGGCACGGGGTCCAGCCCAGGCCGTAGACGGCGCCGAGCAGCGGCGCGCCCCACAGCCCGTTGCGCGGCGTGTGCCGCAGTTTCATGCCGCGTTGCAGCGGGCTGAACATGCCGAGGAAGACCAGGCCCATCGCGATGGTGACCACGCCGCCGAGGCGTTGCAGCAGTTCCTCGTTGGCCAGCAGCGCGTCCGACACGCCGAGCACCGCCATGGTGGCGGCGGTGAACACGACGGTGAACCCGAGCACGAACAGCAATGCGGCCCCGGCGACCCGCCACCGCCCGCGCACCGGCCGCCCCGCGTCGTCGCCGGTGACGGGTGGGGGTTCGGCGCCGACCAGGCCGGCGAGGTAGGCGAGGTAGCCCGGCACCAGCGGCAGGCAGCACGGCGAGGCGAACGACACCGCGCCGGCGGCGATGGCCAGCAGCGCGGCCAGCAGCAGCGGGCCGGACACGGCCAGGTCGGTCAGGTTCACGCGGGTCGTCCTTGCGGCGGGGTGGGTTCGGCGGCGACGCGCTGCACGACGGGCAGCAGGTCGCTGGCGATGAGCGCGGTGAGGAAGACCGCGGCCACGCGGTGCCGGCGGTCGAGCACCAGGGTGGAGGGCACCACGCTGCGTGGATATCCGTTCAGCGCCAGCAACGATCGGCCGGATGGGTCGAAGATCGACGGGTAGGTGACGTGGCGGTCGCGCACGAAGTCCTCCGCGGCGGCGCGGTCGTCGCGCACGTCGATGCCGAGGAACTGCACACCGGAGGATTGGGTCTGCTCGAACACCTTCTCCAGCTCCGGTGTCTCGGCGCGGCACGGGCCGCACCACGAGCCCCAGATGTTGATCACGACGACCTTGCCGGCGTAGTCGGACAACCGGATCTGTGTCCCGGGCTTGGGCAGGCTCTCACCGGACAGGTCCGGCGCGGTGCCCCGGCTGGTGGACGGGTCGTAGAAGATCGTGGTCTGGCCGCCGGGCGAGACGAACTCGAACGTGCTGCCCCGCGCGACGGCGTCGGTGCCGCTGCTGCACGCGGTCAGCGTGAGCAGCCCGGCGACGGCCAGCGCGACGCCCGGCCAGCGCGTCCTGCGCATCCCAGCTCCCTCGATCGACAACTACGTACCTACTGCGTAGATTAGTAGATGATGGTGGCCGGGCCGTCTGGGGTTACCGTCGTGGCATCGGGAAGGGGTGAGCGATGGCGGATCTTTCGGAGTTCCAGCATCCGCGGTTCGCGCGGATGTACGAGCGGATCAGCGCCGAGTCCGAGCAGCGCGGCACCGCCGAGCGCCGGGACCTGGCGCTCGCGGGGCTGTCCGGAAGGGTGATCGAGGTCGGCGCGGGCAACGGCATGAACTTCACGCACTACCCGGACACCGTGACCGAAGTGGTGGCCGTCGAGCCGGAGGATCGGCTGCGCGCCCTCGCGGAGCAGGCCGCAGAGAAGGCTTCAGTGCCGGTGCGGGTGGTGGCCGGGCACGCGGGCGCCTTACCCGCCGAGGACCGGAGCTTCGACGCCGCGGTGGCCTCACTGGTGCTGTGCTCGGTCACCGACGTACCCGCGGCACTCGCGGAGATCCGCCGGGTGCTGCGGCCGGGCGGTGAGTTGCGGTTCTTCGAGCACGTGCGGTCGGCCAACCCGCTGCTCGGGCTGCTTCAGGACGCCCTGACCCCGGTGTGGTCACGGGCGGGCGGGGGCTGTCACCTCAACCGGGACACCGCCGAGTCCATCCGGGCTGCGGGCTTCCAGATCGAGCCACTGCATCGCTTCTCCTACGCGCCGTTGCGGTTCGTGCCGCCGCACGCGCACATCCTCGGACGCGCCCGCATCCCAACCTGACAACGCTCAGCCGGTCATGCCGCCGCACAGGGCGAGCCCGGTGGCGGCCATCCCGCCGGCCAGCAGCGGACCGATCGTGGCCAGGGCCACCGTTGCACCGAGCAGCAGACGTACCCGCCACCGGCGGGCAGGCTCCGGCGGTGTCGCGAGACGTTCGGCGCGGGCCAGCACCCCGACACCGCTCGCGCCGAGCGCACCGGCGGGAACCGGGGCAGCACCGGAGAGGGCCAACAGGGCCTGCAGCACGGTGCGTCGGCCGTGGGCGCGGGCCGCCGCGTCGTCGGCGCACATTTCCAGCAGCCGCGCGACTTCGGCCGCGCCGGTGGTGAACAACTCGATCCGAGGCAGGATGGCCGCCAGGCCACGGGTGAGGGCGATCAGCAGATGGTGCCGTCCGGCCAGGTGGGCGCGCTCGTGCGCGAGCACGGCGTCCAGATGCCGGTCGCCGAGGGCGGCCATCGCGCCGCGGGTGAGCACGACGGTGTGCGGGCGGCCGGCCACGCAGTACGCCGCCGGTTCGGGTACATCGAGCACGATGGCGTCCAGTGTCGTGTCGTGCGCACCCGCGAGGCGGGCCATCCGCGCATGCTCATGAGTCGTCGCCCGTGCCCGCAGCAACGACCGGCCCAACCGCGCCAGCAGGATCACCACCGCCACCGCGGCGAATCCGGCGAGCGTGAGCAGTCCGATTTGGACGGCTACGCCGTAACTGCCCGTGGCGACGGCGCGCAGCTGGGCGAAACACGTGCTCAGAATTGTTTGCCGGGCCTGAGTCCAGTCACGCAGCAGCTCGGCGGCCAGAAACACCGCCGCCACCGCCCAGGAACCGATGACGCTGCCGATCGCGGCCAGCCATGCCGCCACCCCGAGCCGCGGAGCGACTCCGGCATGGGTGAGCCGGACCAGCAGGCGCGGGGCGAGCACCGCGGCGGCGAAGCTGTAGAGGAGCAGGCAAGCCGCGACGCTCATCCCGCCTCCTCCGCGGCCAGCCGCCGCAGGGCGGCGCGTTCGTCCTCGGACATCTGCTCCAGGAAGTGGGTCAGCACCAGGTCGGACTGCCCACCGGAATCCAGTGCGTCGCGCATCAGCCGGGCGCTGTACTGCTCGCGGGTGTGCGTGGGCCAGTAGAGGAATGCTTTGCCCTGGCGCTTGCGGGCCAGCCAGTCCTTGCGGTGCAGGTTGTCCATCGTGGACATCACGGTGGTGTAGGCGATCTCGCGTCGCTGGCGCAGTTCCTCGAACACCTCGCGCACGGTGGTCTCGCCGTCACGGCTCCAGAGGCAGTCCATGACGACCGCCTCCAGGTCTCCGAATCCACGCACACGTCCTCCTGGCACTCACTCTGGCCCGTCCAGGGTACTTCGCGCACCTGACGGCCTGTCCGTGCTGGTCGCGGCCCACCCGGCGAGGGTGAACAGCGACCTCACACCACCAAGCTACTATCTACGTACGGAGATCGTAGATGATGGCTGTGGGCATCGGGAGGCGCCGTGGGGCAACTGCTGTTCGGGACGACGCTGGTGGCGTCGTTCCTGGGCGGGGTGGTCGCGTTGCTGGCGCCGTGCTGCGTGTCGGTGATGCTGCCCGCATACCTGGCCACCGGGTTCCGCCACCGCGGCGGCGTCGTTCCCGCGACCCTGGTGTTCGGCGCCGGGGTCGCGACGGTGATCCTCCCGATCGGGCTCGGGGCGACGGCGTTGAGCCGGCTGCTGGTCACCGGGCACCTGTGGATCTTCTCGATCGGCGGCGTCCTGATGGTCGCCGGTGGGGTGGCGGTGCTGGCGGGGTGGAAGCCGAACCTGCCGATGCCGGGCGCCCGCGCCGTCAAGGAAGGCAGCTTCGGCTCGGCGTATGTGCTGGGCGCGTTCTCCGGTGCGGCCAGCGCGTGCTGCGCGCCGGTCCTGGCCGGGGTCGCGGTGCTCTCCGGTGCCGCCGCGTCGTTCCCGGCGGCGCTGTCCATCGGCGCCGCGTACGTGGCCGGGATGGTGGCGCCACTGGCCCTGGTCGCCTTGTTGTGGGACACCCGCCGGGAACGCGCCGCTCGGCTGCTGACCGACCGGACGATCCGGCTGCGGCTGGGCCGCTGGCAGCGGCGGCTGGCCCTGGGCAGCGCAATCAGCGGCGGGCTGATGATCGCCATGGGCGTGCTCGCGGTGGTGCTGGCGTTCACCGGGCCCGGCATGCCCAGCAGCGGCTGGCAAACCGAACTGTCCGCCTGGCTGCAGCACGTGTCCAGCCTCGCCCTCTATGCCCTGTCCTGGATCCCCGGCTGGGCCCTGCTCCTGGTGTTGCTACTTGGGTTCGCGCTACTCCTGCGCCGCGCCCGGCGCAGCAAGACCGCCACCACTGCCACGACCGCGCCGTCGGCCTGCTGCGCCGCGCAGGACGACACCCCCACCCCCGCCACCGTCGACATCGCCGAGGAGAACCGACGTGAGCAAGAGCAGCGCTAAGGCGTCGACGCGGCCCGCCGATAAACGTGGCCGCAAGCCTCCCGCCCGACCACGGACACCGGCCGCCCGCGAGGTCGAGCGCCTGCGCGGCGGATCGGCCCGGCGCCGGTGGACGATCATTGCCGTGTCCGTGGTCGCCGTGCTCGCCGTGGTCGGGTTGTACCTCGTCTACCAGAGTTCCCAGGGCCAGCAGGGCGGCACCGCGACCAGCGGCGGCAGCGGCTACCGGCACGTCGCAGGCCAACCCGGTATCGGTACGGCGGCTCCGGCATTCACTCTCGCCTCCAGTGCGGGCGGACAGGTCAGCCTGGCCGACTTCCGCGGCAAGAGCGTGTTGCTGTACTTCCAGGAGGGCCTGTCGTGTCAGCCGTGCTGGGACCAGATCAAGGACCTGGAACAGAACCAGGCCGCGGTCAAGAGCGCCGGGATCGACGCCGTCGTGTCGATCACCACCGACCCGGCCAATCTGATCGCGCAGAAGATGGCTGACGAGAAGCTGACCACCCCGGTGCTGTCGGACCCGACCCTGGCCGTGTCCCGCGCCTACCAGGCCAATTCCTACGGGATGATGGGCGACATGCGCGACGGCCACAGTTTCATCCTGGTCGGCCCGGACGGGATGATCCGCTGGCGTGCCGACTACGGCGGGTCGCCGGACTACACGATGTTCCTGCCCGCGCAGAAGATGCTCACCGACCTGGCCCAGGAACGGAAGCCGTGAGCGAGCCTGCGAGCGAACCATTTGCGCAGACCGAGCCGGTCGAGATCACGTTGCTCACCCAGGACGACTGCGGCTTCTGCGAGCAGGCCAAGCAGGTCCTGGATCGCGTGGGGGCGGACTTTCCGTTGCAGGTCACCGAGATCGACCTCGCCACCGACGAGGGACGGCGGCTGGCCGCGCAGGCGGGCGTGCTGTTCGCGCCCGGTATCCTGGTGAACGGACAGCCCTTCTCGTTCGGGCGGCTGTCGGAACGCAAGCTCCGCCGCACCCTCCGCCAGCACTCCCTGGCATGACCCGTGTTCTCCGGCGGCGCCGCGCTCTGCGCCGCGCCGCCGTCCTCCTGCTCATGGTTTTCGGGACCGTGCTGGCCGGTGCGACACCGGCCAGCGCCCACCCCACCTTGCTGTTCACCGATCCCGCGACCGACACCGCTGTCCCCGACACGCCCCCGGTGATCACGCTGGTGTTCAACGAGCCCGTGACGGCCGGGCCCCGTGCGCTGACTCTGCTCGACAGCGATGGCCGCATGGTGCCGCTGGGCCCGACGAGCACGGCGCGCGAGGGTCACGTCGTCAGCGCGGCACCGGCCGGGACGGTCCGGCCGGGCACCTACCGGGTGCGGTGGCAGGTCACCGGGTCGGACGGGGACCAGGTCGAGGAGGAGTTCCGCTTCGCCGTCGGGACCGCGGTCACCGGCGCCGGCACGACCGGTGCGCAGTCGATCGCCTGGGGCGAGGCGGCGCTGCGATGGCTGCTGTTCGCCGGACTCGCCCTCGCGCTCGGCGGCGTAATCGGCGAACGCTTCACCACCTCGGCGCGACGCGAGAACCCCCGGCTGCCCGCGCCCCGCTCGTGGGTGCCGCCCGCCGCACTCGTCGGACTGGCCGGTGTGGTCGCACTGGCTGTCCTGCTCATCGTCGGCACGGGCACGCCGACCACTCTCTGGCAGGGCCGAGCCGGGCAACTCCTTGCCGTTGAAGCCCTTGGCCTGGCCGTCGCCTTTGGACTGTCTATCGTCCACAGTGGACGGTGGCGGCCGTGGGCGGTCATCCCGTTGCTGGCTGTGGTGGACGCCGAAGGCTGGCGCTCGCACGCCAACATCGCGGCGCCGGGGTGGGGCGGGCTGCTCACCGGCACGCATCTGGCCGCGGTCGCGATCTGGGTGGGTGCCCTGACGCATGTGGCCCGCGCCGTCCTGGCCTGGCGGCGGGAGCGCCCCGCGGTGCGCTGGGTGCTGGCCGGCTATCTGCGGCTCGCCGGGTGGGTGTTCGCGCTCGTGGTGACCACCGGGATCGTCAGCGCGCTGCTGCTGGTGCCGCTGTCCGCGCTGCTGACCACGACCTACGGGCAGGTCCTGCTGATCAAACTCGCCCTCGTGATCGTGGCGGCCGGGCTGGCGCTTACCGCGCGCCTGGCCGTGCGCCGGGACCGGGCCGACCGGGTGCGGCTCCTGGCCCGGCTCGAAAGCACCGCGCTGGTCGGGGTGCTCGCCCTGTCCGCGGTGCTGGTGTCGACCCCGCCCGCGACCAGCCAGCAACCCGGACCGCCCCCGCCGCGCGGACAGGTGGTGCCGCTGGGCACCCTCGCCGGTCAGGTCGGTGTCACCGCGCAGGCCAGCGATGGCCAACTGGTGGTACGGCTGACCACACCCCGCCGCGGCGACTACTACGCACCCGAAGCGGCCCAGAGCTTCACCCTCTCCGGCCAACTGACCTCACCGCACCACGAGAGCACGCCGCTGGAGTTCTCAGGCTGCGGCAACGGCTGCTTCATGTCCACTGTGGACTGGTCTCCGGGTGACAACGTGCTCAGCTTGCACGCGCAGGCATCCACCTGGCGCGGCGGCAACGTCAGCCTGCTCGTGCCCTGGCCGGTCACCTCCGGCGCGGCCGAACTCGCGCGGGCGGTACAGGCGCTGCGCACAGTCGACCACCTCACCGTGTACGAAGCCGTCACCAGCGACACCACCACCGCCCTGCCCGAGCCGCAGCAGCTGGAGCTGACCGGGGAGTTCTTCGCCGCCCAGGAGCCTTACGCCGCGGGCAGCGCTCCTATCGCCACCCGGATCTCCCGCGACGGCCAGCCTGTCCGGCTCGCCCTGGGCTACCCGGCCGCGGCCACCACTGTCGCCCTCACCCTCGACGCGCAGGGCCGGATCAGCGAGGAAACCCTCACCGACGACACCCACCTCATCCACCGCCGGTTCGTCTACCCCGGCCACGAATGACCGCGGGAGTCAGCCGCATATGCGGCCCATCTGCGCCATCATCTGACCCATCCCGCCCGCGGTCGCCGGACCCGCCAACGCCAGCAGCGCACCAGCCAGGAACAGGACGGCCAAGACGACCGCCAGCGGCACCAACCACCGCGACACCGGTGTCGGCGCCGGGGATGGCGAGACCAGAACCGGAAGGTCACGGGTCAGCGTGACGAGCTCACCCACGGTGCGTGCGGCATACGCGGCGGCTGAGCGCTCGGAGAACTCCTCCAACGTCAAACGGCCTTCGCCCACCTGCGCGTGCAACAGCGACACCACGCGTTCACGATCGGCGTCCGAGGCGCGCAGTCCCGGATCGGTCATCGCCACCACTTCACCTGCGAGCGTACGTCGAAATCCTCACCGGTCACCGTCAAGCACCTCCTGGGCTCGCAACACGCGCACCTCCTCCCGCAGCTCGGCGATCTGCCGATCGAGATCGTCACGTCCGGCGGGCGCGCCGCAATGGCTCCGCCCGCGCAGCATCGGCCGCACGCAGGAGAAGTAGGTGGCCGTGACCGCGGCGATCGCGATCACCGCGACAACCCAGGTGGGCATCACCGCGCGCCCTTCGCGCGCTCGGACTTGAGCTGCTCGACCTCCGCCCGCAACTGCGCGACCTGCTCCTGGCTCGCGTCCTCTTCCGGGCCTTTGCGCTGGCCGCGCATCATGAGCCACATCATCAGACCCATCCCGACCGGGCAGGCCAGGACCGCGACACCCCACAACACCGACTGCATGGCTCCTCCACGAGGGTGCGGCACGCACGTCCGGCACCCATCTCATACTATCTACGTACGGAGATAGTAGATAGTTCCCGGTTGGACGCCCACAGCCGGCCACTTCGGCGACATCGAGGACGAGAATCGTGACGACGCCGCACGACAGCACGTCGACCCAGACGCGTCGCGTCCTGCGCAGGTGGTGGCCCATCCTGGTGATCGTGGCGATCGCCGCGGCAGCCGCGTTGTGGCCGGGAACGTCCCCGCGACCGACCAGTGCGGCGCCGAGCAGTGTTCCGCGTCCGCCCGTTGATCTGGTGGCCGCGCGTGCCCGCGCGCAGCTGCGCCCGTGCCCGCCACCCCAGTCGACCGGGCCGTCGCCCACCGCGCTGCGCGGCGTTCAGGTGACCTGTCTCGGCGACGGGGCGAGCGTCGACCTCGGCGCCGCAGTCGCCGGGCGAACGACAGTGATCAACGTGTGGGCCAGCTGGTGTGGCCCCTGCCGGGACGAACTGCCCGTGCTCGACGCCTACGCGACCTCACCCGGCGCGGTGCAGGTCCTCGGCGTGCAGGTGCAGAGCGATCCGGCCGACGGACTGGACCTGCTGACCTCGCTGAACGTGCACCTGCCATCCGTCATCGACTCCGATGGCGCGGTGAGCACGGCATTGCACGCACCCGCCTATCTGCCGGTGAGCTATGTCGTGACCGCTGACGGCGCCCTCCGCCAGGTCCTGCCGCCCACCCCGTTCTCGTCGCCCGAACAGGTGGCCCGCACCGTGCGAGCTCTCTCCTCGGGCCATTCCTGAGCCGCCCTGATTCGGTGCCGGGTTCGCCGCGACGGCGAGGCGACCCGGCACCGAATCAGCGGCCGGTGTCAGGCGGTCAGGGTGATCGCCGCGGTGTGCAGGACACCGGCGGTCTGGAATTGCAGGAACAGCCGCCAGTTCCCCGCTTTCGGCAACTCGGCGTGGAACGACAGCGTCGGCCCGCCGTGGTCCCCGCTGACCGCGCCTTCCGGGTGCAGGTGCGCGAACGCGAGGTCACCCTCGTGGAAGGCGGTCAGGTGGGCGTAGGTGTCCAGGTAGGGCTGCAGGTCGGTGATCGGCTGGCCGTCCTTGGACACCGCCACGGTCAGCGTGCCCGGCATTCCACTGTGGACGTTTCCGGACAGCGTCAGCGTGTAGCCGTCGACCTGTGTGGTCGTCGAGGCGGGCGGCACGGGCTGCACCGTGGGCGTGCCGGGCACCGTGAGCTGCTCGCTGAGTACCAGCGGAACGGCCTTGCCGGTGCCGTCCTTGGTGATGAAGGAGGCGTAGGCCCGGTAGGTGCCAGCCTGCAAAGCCGCCACCGGCGCGGTCCAGGTGCCGTCCGCGGCCATCTCGGGGTGGACATGCTGGAAACCGGTCAGGTCCGAGCGGATCAGGTAGAAGTGCATCAGCTTGGTCTGATCCGGTTCGAAGGCGGTGACCGGCTTGCCGTCGGCGCCCTGGATCTGGAATCGCACCGGCGCCGCCTGGCCAGCTGGCAGGGATGTGGTGGTCGGCGCGAACCGGAACCCGGACGCCGAGGGGGCCAAGCCGTCCCCGGACGGCATGGCGGAACCGTCCATGCCGGGCATGTCGTGCTGGCTGGTGGAAGCGGATGGAGGGGTGGAGCCGTGGTCCATTCCGGACATGCCGGACGTTGAGTCGCTACCGCAGGCGACCGCGGCGAGGCTGACCACCGCGGCAGCGGCGGTCGTGGTGACTGCGCGACGAACGCGCAGGCGGGAACTGGTGACCATCAGAATCAGCACTCTTTCGGACGGCGCGCGTCACCGCGCGCACGGTGAACAAGGACCTCATGAGTGACCGGGCGAATCCGGTCACCGAGGCCCTGTCACGTCCGGGACACGCACAGGCTCACCAGCAGGGCAGGACCGGCACGAGGCATCGCGCTGCTCGCCCACACGGCGCCGGGCCTCGGATCTGCTGGCGTGGCGGGGACAGCCAGTCCGGCGACCGGCAGCGTGAGCGGTCCGGTCACCTCGCCCCGCGGCGGCGTGGACACACAGACCGTGCCGTGCCCACCAGCGTGCGGCGAGGTCGCTTGCGACCTGGGATCAGGCATGCTCGACGTGGCCTCGGCCGGCGCGGTGTCGTGCCCGGCGGTGACCGTCGGCGGGGCCATGCTCGTGGTCGTCGCCGGAGTGCCACCGGCGCAGCCGGTCTCGGCCGCCGTGCCGATGCCGTGCATGAACAGCAGGCCGAGCAGCACGGCGCACGCGGCCAGCGAGCGGGCCGTCACCCGTGCCACCCCGTCCACCGCGCTCCTCCGTTCGCCAGCCGTGCCTGACGCCTGCCAGCCTAGCCGCGCCGGACCGGTGCCTGCGTGGGCTGTGATTCCTGCGGTCAGGCGCGTTGGGCCGCGGCCACGAACAGCGGCAGCGCGAGGAAGAGCCGCCCGGCCCGCGCACGCTCGGTTTGTTCCGCGATCCAGGCGTCGGCCTGCTCGCGAGTGACAGCTCCAGCCGTGCTGGACGCTTCGGCGAGCCCGGTGACCATGGGCAGCATCGTCGCGTCGGTGAACACGGCGGTGTGCACGTCGACGGTGACGTCGGTGAAGCCGGCGTCCAGCAGCAGGGTGCGGTAGCGGCGGGCGGCCCGAGGATTGGGAACAGTGTCGGCGCGGGCGTGCACGATGCGCCGGGTGAGCGCTGCGTCGTCGGAGTCGATCACGATGGTGTCCCAGTCCTGGCCGACGAGCACGATCCGCCCGCCGGCGCCGAGGACGCGCCGGGCCTCACCGAGCGCTCGGGCCGGGTCGTTGAGTTCGTGGAACACCTTGTCCGCACGGTATCCGGCCGCCTGGCCGTCGCCGAGCGGCAGCGCATAGGCGTCACCGAGGCGGAAATCCCCGCCGTCCCACCGCGTGCGGGCGAGGGTGATCATGTGCTCGCTGACGTCGACCCCGACCGCCGTCGCGCCTCGCTCGGTCAGTTCGGCGACCGCGCGGCCCGCACCGCATCCCACGTCGACCACGAGCGCGCCCGGTTGGAGCTGGAGCAAGTCGTAGGTGCGGGCGCGCAGGTCGGCGGCGCCAGGAAGGGCATCCGCCCGGTCGAGCACTGCGATCAGGGAGCCGGTGTCGCTGGTGTTGGTGGACATGCCGGCCATGCTGCGACTTAATGTTGACATGAAGTCAAGCGAGACGGTCCTGACGATCGGTGAGATCGCCGCGTGCTTCGGCCTGGCGACTCATGTGCTGCGGCACTGGGAATCGATGGGGCTGCTCTCGCCCGTCCGAGCCGCCGGCAGCCGCCGCCGGTACGGCCGGGACGACCTCTACCGAGTGGCCGTGATCCTCCGCGCCAAGGAGGCGGGATTCAGCCTGAACGACATCCGCGACATGATCACCGCCCAGGAGCCGGCGGCGCGCCGCGACGTTCTGCGACGCCGCCACGCCGAGCTGGCACGCCGGATCGCCGAAGCGCAGGCGTCCCTGGAGCTGATCGAGTGCGCCCTGGACTGTGACCACGACGACTTCACCCAATGCGACCATTTCCAAGCCATGGTGGCCGACCGGATCGGGATCGGCTCACCCGCGCACGTCCGGGCGTAGCGGCCGGCGCGAGTGCTGCGGGCAGTCAGCGGTGGTGCTCGTCGTGATGGTCGTGGCCATGTGGCGTGTCGGGTGAGCCGCCCATCATCCGCAGCATGCCGAGCCCGCCCGTCCGCACGAACCGCACGATCAGCACGGCCGCCAGGATGAGGAAGGCGATGTTGAGCCACGTCGTGTAGTTCCACGAGATACCCTCCTCCATCACCGTCGCCGAACGCTCCTTCGGGATGAGACCGGTGACGCCGAAGAGGAGCTCGACGAGGTAGCCGGCACCGACCATGGCCGCGTAGAACGTGCCGAGCAGCACCAGCGTCATCTTTGCGCCGTAGTACTTCCGGTAGATGTTGAGGATCGGCAGGATCAGCAGGTCGGCGAAGATGAACGCGACCACGCCGCCGAAGCTGATCCCGCCGTTCCACAGCACCGCGGCCAGCGGGACGTTCCCGATCGAGCACACGAACGACAGGATTGCCACGATCGGCCCGACTATCGGTCCCCAGAGCGCCGAGACGATCGGGTGGTCGGTGAAGAAGAACGCGCGCCAGAACGACTCCGGCACCCACGCGCCGATCGCCCCGGCGATCAACAGCCCGATCACCAGATCCCGCAGGATCGCCGCCCATTCCATGACGAACACGTGCGACACCGACGTGAAGCCGTCACGCGAGGCGAGCCGCCGCCAGAACGAGCCCTCGCCGCCGACCGACATGTCCATCGCGGCGTGGCCTTCCATTGAGCCGGCCACGCCCTTCTCTGCTTGCTCGCGGGCCTTAGCGATGAGCCGTTTCCGGACGAACAACCGGAACAGCACCGCGAGCAGCACAATCATGATCGGCCCGCCGACGAACTCCGCGGCGGTGAACTGCCAGCCCATCAGCAACGCCATGATGATGCCCAGCTCGACGACCAGGTTGGTGGAGCCGATCTCGAACGCCATCGCGGCGGTGAAGTCCGCGCCCTTGCGGAACAACGACCGGGCCAGCGCCACCGCGGCGTAGGAGCACGACGACGAAGCCGCGCCCAGCACCGACGCGACCGCCAGCGTCTTCGGCCGGTCATCGCCCATCAGCCGCACGATCGTGGACTTGCGTACCACCGCCTGCACCACGGCGGACAGCGCGAACCCGAGGATCAGCGCCCAGAGGATCTCCCACGTCATCGAGCCGGCCAAGGCCAGCGCGTGCCCGATCGCGTCCATCACGACCACCTTTCGATACCCGCAGGGGGTATTTCACGTGGGGACTCTAGCTCTCATGATCGGGGTTGTCACGGCCGCTCGCGCTCCGACGGCACCTGGTGCGGGAAGCGCCACATTGTTGCCCAAACATATCGACGGTTGTTAGATTGACCCTATGAGTGACGACCAGTGCGAGCTGTTGTGCATCGACTTCGATCACGCCGAGGCCCTGCGCACCGCCCTCCCGGCGGCGGAGGAACTCACGCGGCGGGCGGAGCGGCTACGGGCGCTGGGTGACCCGACCCGGTTGCGGATCGCGCACGCCCTGCACGTCGGCGACGAGCTGTGCGTGTGCGACCTGGCCTGGATCGTCGGCTCCTCCCAGGGGCTGGTGTCGCATCACCTGCGGCAGCTGCGCTCAGCCGGGCTGGTCGGCTCCCGCCGGGACGGCAAGCTGGTGATGTACCGGCTCAACGCCACCGGCCACCAGGTACTGGACACCGTCACCGCCAGCATCACGGCGGAGGTTGATCCGGTATGAGCGACGCGTGCTGCGGCCCCGACGAACCCGGCCGCGACGATGACCACGAGGAGACGCCTCAGCGGCTGTGGCAGGTGCAGGAGATCCAGCTCGCCGCGGTCGCCGGGCTCCTCGTCGTCGCGGGCTTACTCGCCGGGTGGCTAGGCTCCACGATCACCTCCGTCGTGGCGTATCTGCTCGCGGCCGGGATCGGCGGGTACACCTTCGTGCCCGGCACCCTGCAGGCGTTGTGGCGGCGCCGGATCGGGGTCGGCACCCTGATGACCATCGCCCTGGCCGGTGCGCTGGTCCTCGGCCAGTTCGCCGAGGCGGCCATGCTGGCGTTCCTGTTCTCCATCAGCGAGACCCTGGAGGACTACTCACTGGCCCGCACCCGCCGCGGCCTGCGCGCCCTGCTCGCTTTGGTCCCAGACCGGATCACCGTCCTGCGCGACGGCAGCGAGGCCACGATCGCGCCGGAGCAACTGCGGGTCTCCGACCGGATGCTGGTACGGGCCGGGGACCGGGTGGCCAGCGACGGCATCGTCCGGAGCGGACGCTCCAGTGTGGACACTTCGGCCATCACGGGCGAGTCGGTTCCGGTGGAGATCGCACCGGGGGACGAAGTGTTCGCCGGGTCGATCAACGGTATCGGCGTGCTCACTGTGGAGGCCACCGCCACCACCGAGGACAACTCGCTGGCCAAGGTCGTGCGCGTGGTCGAGGACGCCCAGCAACGCAAAGGCGTCCGCCAGCGCCTCGCCGACCGTATCGCCCGGCCCCTGGTGCCCGCCGTCATGGTTCTCGCCGCGCTCATCGCCGGTCTCGGCGCGCTGTTCGGGGATCCGGAGGTGTGGATCGAGCGGGCACTGGTGGTGCTGGTCGCCGCCGCCCCGTGCGCACTGGCGATCTCCGTGCCGGTCACGGTAATCGCCGCCGTCGGCGCCGCCAGCCGACTCGGTGTGCTCGTCAAAGGTGGCGCCGCGCTCGAAGCCCTCGGCGCGGTCCGCGCCATCGCGCTGGACAAGACCGGCACCCTGACCCGCAACCAACCCACAGTGACCGAGATCGTGCCCGCGGGCGACACCAGCCCGCAGCGGGTACTGGCGGTAGCCGCCGCGCTGGAGGCCCGCAGCGAACACCCCCTCGCCGCCGCGATCCTCGCCGCCACCCCGAACCCGGCCGCCGCGGACAACGTGACAGCGGTTCCCGGCGCCGGGCTCGAAGGCAGCCTGGACGGTGTCCCGGCCCGCTTGGGCAAGCCCGGCTGGATCGACCCCGGACCGTTGTCCGGCGACGTGGCCCGGCTGCAGGAGGACGGCACGACCGTGGCCGTGATCGAACACGACGGCACCCTGCTCGGGCTGATCGGCATCCGCGACGAACTCCGCCCAGAAGCCCCCGACACCGTCCACGCCCTACGCGAGGCCGGGCTCCACGTGACGATGCTGACCGGAGACAACACCGCCACCGCCACCGCCCTGG
This sequence comes from Amycolatopsis saalfeldensis, assembly GCF_900110575.1. GTDB lineage: Bacteria > Actinomycetota > Actinomycetes > Mycobacteriales > Pseudonocardiaceae > Amycolatopsis > Amycolatopsis saalfeldensis. Next base: position 37,200 of record NZ_FOEF01000026.1, on the reverse strand, counting down.
CCGGCCAAGCCGGGATCACCGACGTGCACGCCGAACTGCGGCCCACCGACAAAGCCGCGCTCATCGAGCAGCTACGCCACCGGCACCGCGGCGCGATCGCGATGGTCGGCGACGGCGTCAACGACGCCCCCGCCCTGGCCACCGCCGACGTCGGCATCGCCATGGGCGCGATGGGCAGCGACGTCGCCATCGACACCGCCGACGTCGCCCTCATGGGCACCGACCTGCGCCACCTCCCCCAAGCATTGGCGCACGCCCGCCGCGCGCGAGTGATCATGCTGCAGAACATCGGACTGTCCGCGGCGATCGTGCTCACCCTCGTGCCGCTCGCCGCATTCGGGTTCCTCGGACTGGCCACCGTGGTGTTCATCCACGAACTCGCCGAAGTCTTCGTCATCGGCAACGGCGTCCGCGCCGGACGACTCCGCCCACTCCGCGGCGCCAGCACACCCGAACCCATTGCCCCACAACAGATTCCCGCCGCACCGGCGGGCGCGGCACAAGACGGCGGTTGCGCCTGCTGCGCACCCGAATCCACACCCACCGAGCAGCAAAGCATGCTGCAGCTCTCGCCGATCCGAAAGCCGTGACATGCGGATCCAGTTCCTGCACGTCCCCGGCTGTCCCGGCGCAACCGTACTGACTGAACGACTCACCCGCCTCCTGGCCGAGCGGCCCGACGTGCAACTCGATCGGCAGGTCGTCACGGATGACGCTCAGGCCGTAGCGCTGGGGATGTCGGGCTCGCCGACGCTCCTGGTCAACGGTGCGGATCCGTTCGCCGAGCCGGGCCGGTCGCCGAGCATGTCGTGCCGGTTGTACACCGGCCCCGACGGGCACGTCAGCGGCTCGCCCTCCACGGTGCAGCTCCGCCGTGTCCTCACGGCAGCGGAGAACTGAGTCAGCGTGGCGGGCGCAGCCCGGCCAGCGTGACCGTGACCAGCCGACGGACCGCGGCCTTGGACGGCAGGCCGCCGGCCGCGGTCAGAGCGTAGAGGCAGTAACCGGCGAGCTCGTCGGGCGCGACGTCATCCCGGACGTCGCCGGCCTTCGCGGCCTCCGCGAGCAGGTCCCGGACGAAGCCCTGCAGGTGCTGCTGCGCGTGGGCGGTATGCCCGCCGCCATGCAGGAGAGCGCCGAGGTCCGCACCGTGACGCTGGCGCTCGTGGGCAATGAACGCATACGCCTCCAGTACCGCGTCGAGCCGCCGACCGGCGTCGCCGGCCTCGTCGCGGATGTCGACGAGTTGCTGAAGGTGCGCGGCGATCTGACGCTCATGCCAGGCGAACAGGATCGCTTCGACATCGGGAAAGTACTTGTACAGCGTCGCCCGGCCGATGCCGGTCTTCTCGGCAATCTGCGACATCGTCACCGACGTCAGCCCGTGCTCGGTGGCCAGCGCCCAAGTGGTGTCCAGGATCGCCTCACGCACCGCGTGGCGATGCGCGTCGATCGTCTCGTTCCACAGCTTCGGCACCACCGCAGTATACGCAACGTCTCTGTCAATACACTCTGGATTGACAGAGACAAAGTGTCTCGATAAATTGGCGGTCGCACCCACCTGGGAGGACCTGCCATGACCGGCCTGCCGCCACATCCCCACCCCGATGCCGCGAACGCGCGACGACCCGACGAGCTTTACCTCACCCCGCCACCGTGGGACATCGGCCGACCCCAGCCTGCGTTCGCCGGCCTCGCCGAAGCCGGTGCCATCACCGGGCGAGTGCTGGACGTGGGCTGCGGGACCGGCGAGCACGTGCTCCTGGCCGCGGGCCTCGGCCTTGACGCCACCGGCGTCGACCTCGCGTCCACCGCGCTGACGGCCGCCGAGCGCAAGGCCCGCGACCGGGGCCGTCCGGCACGATTCCTGCGGCAGGACGCCCGGAACCTGGTCGAGCTCGGCGAATCCTTCGACACCGTGCTCGACTGCGGCCTCTTCCACATCTTCTCCGGCGACGACCGCACTGCCTTTGTCGAGAGCCTGCGGTCCGTGCTGGTGCCGGGCGGGCACTACTTCATGCTGTGCTTCAGCGACCGGCAGCCCGCCGACGGCTGGCCACGGGTCCATCGCGTGACGCGGGAGGAGATCACTGCTTCCTTCGCCGACGGCTGGCGGATCGACTCGATCGAGCCGGCCACGATCGAGATCACCGCCGACCCGGACGGCATCCGGGCCTGGCTCGTCACCACCACCCGGATCTGAACGTGCCCACGGAGAGGCCCAGCATGCCGACCGCCGAAGCCCGCGTGCAGACCGACCGCCCCAGCCGCTACCTCGTCCAACTCTGCCGGCACGCCAACCAGATGAGGCACCGCCCGCGCAGCCACGACGGCGAGAACCCGCACACACCCCCGGAAATACAGCACGCCGAATGGTCCGACACCGACGGGACCGTCCAGCTGAACTGGGGCCGGTGGACGCTGCACGCCACTCCCGGCACCCTGATCCTGCGCGCCGAGGCCGACACCGACAACAACCTGCAGCAGATCCAACGACTCCTCGCCGCGCGCCTGGAAAAGATCGGCCGTCGCGACGAGCTGACGGTGGTGTGGCAGCGACTTGATGCACCCGGCGACACCGCGGACACCTCTGTCCCGGCGCAGGAACCGCAGCGCGCCGAGACCGCCGCACGCCGACGGTTCCACTTAGGATGGTGGTTTCTCATCGTTGTCGCCGCCCTGGTCGTCGCCGCGCACCTGGGGCTGGGTGGCGCCGTGCTCGCTGCCTCGCGGTGGACGGACTGGACCGCCCTCGGCCTGGTAGCTGTCTTCCTGCTCAAGGTCATCGGCCTGCGCCTGCTCGCCACCCGTCGAGGCACGAACGCTCACCGACCCCACCGTGTCCTGCGCAAAATGGTTCGCCACCAGAACAAGGCCGCGTCCGCAGCCGAGTCAGAGAGCGGCACAAATCCGTGATCAGCACCGAGACCAGCGTCGGACGCGACGGGGTTCAGTTCGGGAGCGTGCCCGTCGTGGCGAAGTCGAGGCGCCGAGCTGCCGAGACGGCCTGGTCGGCGAACCGCTCGTAAAACCGCGCCAGCAGCGCCACGTTCGTCGCCGTCCGTACGCCGTCGGACCAGTCCGTGCCGGTGACAGTGGCCATTACCTCGGCGTGAAGCGCGTCAACGGCGTCATCGAGACGATCCATCTCGGCGAATCCGTCCGGAGAGAATCCGCTGATCAGACCGCGCAGATGGATGGCCATGTCTCCGGCGCGCTGTCCCAGCGTGGCGAAGAGGTCGCGCAGGCTGGGCGGGATGGCCGGCTCGGGATGGTTGAAGCGGACGGTCGCCGCGATGTGCGCGGCCAGGTCTCCCATCCGCTCGATGATCTCCGCGCAGTACAGCGCGGCGAGGATGGTGCGCAAGTCCCCGGCGACCGGCGCCTGCAACGCCAGCAGCTTCTGAGCGTGGTCTTCGCACGCGCCCCGGTGACGGTCCAGCTCGTCATCGTCGGCCACCACCCGCTCGGCGAGTGCCAGATCGGTGTCCAGCAGCGCCTGCGTGGCACGCCGCATCGCCTCCGCGGCCAGCCCGCACATCGCGTCGAGCTGCTCGCCCAGCTGCGCCAACTCGCCGTGAAACGCCTCCCGCATTCGATCAGCCTAATGCCCCGCGCAGCGGCGTGTGCTCCGCTGGCCACGGAGGAGTCGGAGGCGGACACTGCACTGGTGGACAAGCACGCCGTTCATCAGGACCTGGAGCGAGTCCGTACGACCTTCCACCGGCTCCTCGACGACGCGACCGCCGATGACCTGCGCCGCCCGTCGAACGGCACGCGCTGGACCAACCGGCAGTTGCTGTTCCACATGCTGCTCGGCTACCTGATCATGCGCGCCCTGCTCACCCTCGTGCGCCTCTTCGGACGGCTCCCAAGCAACGTCAGTCGAGCCTACGCGCGACTACTCAACGCGGGCACCAAGCCGTTCGACGCGGTCAACTACCTGGGCTCCCGCCTGGGCGGGAACGTCCTCACCCGGCACCGCATGGGCGTGCTGTTCGACCGGACCACGGCCGCGCTCGATCGCCGGCTCGACACCGAAACCGACGCGGACCTAGCCCGTGGCATGCACTACCCGACCCGATGGGACCCCTTCTTCGCCGACTTCATGACGCTGGGCGACGTGTACCGCTTTCCCACACAGCACTTCGACTACCACCTCCGCCAACTCACCCTCGGCCGGTGACCGCACCGGCTCGCCAGGGGCGGACGCCGCGTACCCCCGTCCACCCCGCTGTGGTTCAGGCGCTGGGAGGGATCCCCATGCAGGCGGTCAGGGCGGCGGCGTTGTCCGCTGCCAGCGCTGCTCGCGGTCGGCGGTGCCTGGGCTGGATGGCCGTGGGCCGACCCGGTGGTCGGGCTGGCGAGCCGGCGCAGTCGCGAGCGGTGGATCTGTCGTGACCGGCTGGTTCTGGTGGGACCTGCTCGTCGGCGTTGTCGCCGCGGTGCTGCTGGCCTGGCTTGCGTTGGTGATCGTGCTGGTCATCGCCCGCCCGCGGGGCGGGCTGCTGCGTGAGGCGCTGCGGGTGCTGCCCGACGTGGTGCGCCTCGTGCGGCGGCTGGTCGCTGACAAGACCTTGCCGCGCGGTGTTCGTATCCGGCTGGGGTTGCTGCTGGCTTACCTCGCGTTCCCGATCGACCTGATCCCGGACTTCATCCCCGTTCTCGGGTACGCCGATGACGCCATCATCGTCACCGCGGTGCTGCGCAGCGTGGTCCGCCGCGGGGGCGTCGATGCGGTCCGTGCGCACTGGCCCGGTACCGACGACGGCTTTGCCGCCGTTGCCCGGCTCACCGGCCTGGACCGACCCGCCCGATGACCGACCTGCTACTCACACCACTCAGTCGTGCTCGGGGAGCTGACGCAGGCCGTGGTCGGCCTGGGCCAGGGCGTGGGTGAGCAGGGCACGCACGTGCCCGCCGCGCAGACGGTAGAGCGCGTGGCGGCCGTCGCGGCGGGTGGCGACGAGTCCGGCGAGGCGGAGTTTGGCCAGGTGCTGCGACACGGTGGGGCGGGCCATCGCCACGGCCGCGGCGAGCGTCGTGACGTCGCGGTCGGCGTCGAGCAGCGCGATGAGCAGCCGCAGCCGGGTGGGATCGGCGAGCATGCTGAAGAACTCGGCGGTGGTGTGGATCTGGTCGTCGGTGGCGTCGCGCCAGTGTTCCGCCGACGCCGCCTCGTCATGTGCGTACATAACAACGTATAGTGCCTCAGCATGGGCGATGACACCAGCAAAGACACCCCCGAGGCGGACGCCGCGGTGCGGCAGACCGGTCACGAGCCCACCGGTGAGCACGGCCACGGCCATGGACATGGCCACGCCGAGGGGCACGGCCGTGGGCATGGTCACGTCGGCGGTGGTCCGCTGTCGCGACTGTGGGGCCAGGTCAAGCACGCGGTGACGCCGCACAGCCACGACAGTGCGGACATCGTGGACTCCACGCTGGAGGCCAGCGCGCGCGGCATGCGCACGTTGTGGATCTCGTTCGCCGGTCTGATGGTCACCGCCGTCGCTCAATTGGTGGTGGTGCTGATCAGCGGGTCGGTGGCGTTGCTGGGTGACACGCTGCACAACTTCGCCGATGCGTTGACCGCTGTGCCGCTGGCGATCGCCTTCCTGCTCGGGCGCCGGGCGGCGACCCGGCGTTTCACCTATGGCCTGGGCCGCAGTGAAGACCTGGCCGGGCTGGTGATCCTGCTGGTCATGTTCGCCTCTGCCGTGCTGGCGGCGTGGACCGCGATCGACCGCCTGCTCAATCCTCGCGACATGACCGAGATCGGCTGGGTCGCCGCCGCCGGGGTCGTCGGGTTCCTCGGCAACGAGATCGTCGCTCGTTACCGCATCACCGTCGGCCGCCAGATCGGTTCGGCCGCACTGGTCGCCGACGGCCTGCACGCCCGCACCGACGGGTTCACCAGCCTCGCGGTCCTGCTCGCCGCCGGCGGCTCCTGGCTCGGCTGGCGGTGGGCGGATCCGGTCGTCGGGTTGCTGATCACCACGGCGATCCTGTCAGTCCTGTGGGGTGCGGCCAAGGAAGTCTTCTCCCGGATGCTCGACGCGGTCGACCCGGCGCTGGTCGACACCGCCGAACAAACCCTCGCCGCCACCCCCGGTGTTCGCGGGGTGGACACGATCCGGCTGCGCTGGGTCGGGCACTCGCTCATCGCCGAGTCGGAACTCGACGTCGATCCGACCCTGACCCTGCTGCAGGCCCACAAGATCGCCCACGACGCCGAACATCGCCTGATCCACGCGCTGCCGCGCCTGAACGAGGCACTCATCCACGCCCACCCCGGCGGTGACGCGGGCGCGGACCACCACGCGGCCGTCCGCCAGCACTCATAGGGCGTCCCCGTATCGCGGTCTACGGCCGGCGTGCGGAGGCGGTGATCAGCTCCGCGGCACGGTCGACGTCGTCTCTGGTGCTCCATCGGCCCAGCGACAGCCGCAACGCGGCCAGGCCCCGGTCGGCGTCCAGCCCCATGGCGGTGAGCACCGGCGAGGGTTGATGGTCACCGCTGTGGCAGGCCGATCCGGTCGACGCGGCGATATCGGGTGTCGCGGCGAGCAGGCTGTGTCCGGTGATGCCGCGGATGCTGATGTTGAGCGTGTTCGGCAGCCGCGCACTCATGGGCCCGTTGAGAAGAACGCGCTCGGGCAGGCTGCGGACGAGCAGGTCGTGGAGACGGTCCCGCAACTGCTGGATGCGGTGACGGCCTCCTGCGGCAAGGTCGTCGGCGGCGAGTTGCGCGGCGGTGCCGAGAGCGACGGCGAAGGCGACGTTTTCGGTGCCGGCCCGCAGTCCGTGTTCTTGCCCGCCGCCGTAGATCAGCGGTTCGAGAGGCACTCCGGATCGGATATAGAGCGCGGCGATGCCTTTCGGTGCGTACATCTTGTGCCCGACCACCGTCAGCAAATCCACATCAAGCGCGGACACGTCGAGCGGGATCTTCCCGACCGCTTGGGCCGCGTCGCAGTGGAACACCGCGCCGTGCTCGTGGGTGACGCGGGCGAGTTCGGCGATCGGTTGCAGCGCACCGGTTTCGTTGTTCGCCGCCATGATCGACACCAGCACGGTGTGCTCGGTGAACGCGGCGGCCAACTCGGCCGGGTCGACCACACCAGCACCGTCGACCGGCAGATAGGTCACGTCGACCTCGTGCCAGCGCCGCAATGCCTGATATGTCGCCAGCACGGCGGGATGCTCGGTCTGCTGAGTGATCACATGCGGCCGGTCGGCTCCAGCCGCCAGGACCGCGCCGCGGATGGCGAGGTTGTCGGCTTCCGACCCGGATCCGGTGAACACGATCCGCCCGGCGGCCGCGCCGATCAGGGCGGAGACCTGGCCGCGGGCGTGCTCCAGTGCCGCGCGGGGCGCGGTGCCGTAGTGGTGGTCGCTGGAGGGATTACCGAACCCGCCAGTCAAATACGGCAGTATCGCCTCGGTGACGGCAGGGTCGATCGGGGTGGTGGCGTTGTAGTCGAGGTAGATCGGACCGTCGGTGAGTCCACTGGGGACGGTCACGATGTGCCTTTCTCCCACAGTGGAGCGGATGTGTGTGTTTCGTACATGCGGATCGCCACGATCAGCCCGGAGACGGCGGTGATCGCGGCGACCACCCACACCGCGGCCCGCAGGCCCCAGAGGTCGGCGACGATGCCGGCGAGCAGGGCGCCGACGGCGAAGCCACCGTCGCGCCAGAGCCGGTAGACGCCGACCGCGCGGGCGCGCCACGCGGGGTGGGCGACGTCGCCGATCGTGGCGAGCAGGGTCGGATAGACCAGGGCGGTACCGGCGCCCAGCAGCACCGCCGCTACTGCCCACACCGCGAACGTGTCGGCCACCGCGATGAGGGCAAGGGCCACGGCTTGGACTCCCATGCCCGCGGTGATCAGGTGTTTGCGGCCCCAGCGGTCCGACAGCGGCCCGGTGACGAGCTGGCCGAGCCCCCAGACCGCGGGGTAGAGCGCGGCGAGGATCCCGATGCGGGACACCGGCAGTCCGGTGGTGGCGAACAGGATGGGGAACAGGCCCCAGGCGAGGCCGTCGTTGAGGTTGTTGACCATCCCGGCTTGGCTGGCCGCGGACAGGGCGGGTTCATGCAGGCTGGTGTGGGCGAAGACCTGGCTGTCGGTCAGGTCGGCGTGGAGGTGGTCGTGGCGCCCGTCGGCACGGGCGGTGTGCTGGGTGGCTTCGAGCCGGGCGTGGTCGCGGGTCTCGTGCACGGCGAACGTGGTCAGGCCGAGGGCGAGGGCGGCATAGGCCAGGCCGAGCAGGAACGGCGCCGGCCGCAGCCCGTAGCGGGCGGCGAGGTACCCGGTGGCCAGCGCGGTGACGGCGACCGCGAGGTATCCGGCGGCCTCGTTGAGGCCCATCGCCAGGCCGCGGCGGGCCGGTCCGGCGAGGTCGATCTTCATGATCACGGTGGTGGACCAGGTCAGGCCCTGGTTGATCCCGAGCAGCACGTTGGCGGCCACGACCCAGCCCCACGACGGCGCCCAGATCAGCATCAGCGGTACGGGGAGCGCGATCAGCCACCCGGCCAGCAGCACCGGCTTGCGGCCGTAGCGGTCGGAGAAAATGCCGGCGACGTAGTTGGTGGCGGCCTTGGTGATGCCGAAGGCGAGCACGTAGGTGAGCAGGAAGGTGTAGCCGGTCAGGTGGAAGGTCTGTTCGGCCAGCAGCGGCAGCACCGTGCGTTCCTGCCCGAGCTCGCCGCCGACCAGGGCGTTGACCGCGACCAGCAGGCTGAACTGGGCCAGGTTGGCGCGGATCCCCAGCCGAAGCTCGCCGGCGACGCTCACGCGCCGGTCTCCAGCCGGTGACCGGTGGCGGTGGCCCAGTCGTCGGGGCCGCCGGTGAGCACGGCGAGGTCGCGGTGGCCGGCTTGTTCGAGCAGGCTGGCCGCGCCCATCGCGCGTTCGCCGTGCCCGCACATCACCACCAGCGGCCCGTGCGGCACCTCGGTCGCCCGGCTGGACAGATCGCCGAGTTCGAGATGCAGCGCACCGGGCAGGTGCCCGGCAGCGAACTCCGGGGTCTGCCGGATGTCCAGTACCGGCGAGTCGATGTCGCCGGGCCCGACGAGCCGGGTCGTGGTGGTGGGTTGCTCGGCGGCGACCCACGCGGCCAGGCCGCCGGTGAGTTCCCCGGCGAGGTTGGTGTAGCCGATCTTGGTGGCCTGCCAGGCGATCTCCGCCGGATCCTGATCGGCGTTCCGCAGCATGATCAGCGGCCGGTCGGGCGGGGCGAGCCAGCCGAGCCAGGAGGCGAACACCGGCCGCAGCGGGATGGACAATGCGCCGGGCACGTGCGCGGCGGCGAAGTCCGCGACCGGTCGCGCGTCCACCAGCAGCGCGCCGTGGGCGAGCAGCGACCGCGTCTGGGCGACGTTCAGGCCGGCCAGCGCCGGAGGGTGATCGAGCACGTCGGGTCCGCGGCGGTTGATCTCGCCCAGGCGCAGGAAGTACGGCGGGAAGCTGCCCAGCGACCCGAGCAGTGCGGTGACGAACGCGTCCTCGTCGGCGGCGCGCAGCAGCGGATTCGTGGCTTTCTCTCGGCCGATGGTGCTGGTGCGTTCCGTGCCCGGCGGGGCGGAACAGAACGAGCCCGCGCCGTGCGTGGGCCACACCGCCACGTCGTCCGGCAGCGTGGCCAGCCGTTGCAGCGACGCGTACTGGGCGCGGGCCAGCGCCTCGGTCCGCTCGGGCGAGACGAGGTCGGTGCGGGCTGCCGCGCCCACCAGCAGCGAGCCACCGGTGAACACTCCGACCGGCTTGTCGCCGTCCAGCAGCAGGAACGACAGGTGCTCATGGGTATGTCCCGGCGTGCCCAGGGCTCGTAACCGCAGCCCGCCGAGATCGACCTCGTCACCGTCGCGCAGACCGTTGTGCTCGAACTCGCGGTGTCCGGCCGCGGAGGCCAGCACCTGCGTGCCCTCGGTGGCCGACAGCTGGCCAGCGCCGGAGAGGAAGTCGGCGTGCAGGTGGGTGTCGGCGGCGAACGCCACCGTCAACCCGCGGCGCCGGGCGGCGGCGGAGGTCGCGCGCAGGTCGAGGCTGACGTCGACCACCATCGCGCGCCCATCGCCGAGATCCAGAAGGTAGGCGGAGTTGCCCAGTCCTTCGTCAACGAGCGGAACGACCTCGACCGTGCTCACCCGCCACCTCCTTGACTCTTGACGAGCGGGTGGGATGCCCGCGCGACTACTGTTCTACACTATTCCAAGGATGATTGGAGAACCATGGGTGAGCGAGCCGCCAAGACCACGCTGTTCGAGCAGTTCGCCCGCGTGGGCAAGGCGCTGGGCAGCGGGAAGCGGCTGGAACTGCTGGATCTGCTGGCGCAGGGCGAGCGCACGGTCGAGGCACTGGCACGGGCCGCGGAGCTGGGGCTGAGCACCGCCTCGGCGCACCTGCAGACCCTCAAGCAGGCCGGCCTGGTGGCGACCCGCCGCGAGGGCACCAAGATCCACTACCGGCTCGCCGGTGGCGATGTCGCTTCCCTCTACGCCTTGGTGCGCAGCGTGGCCGGCGGGCACCTGTCCGACGTGGAGATCGCAAAAGCTGCCTATCTCGGACCGGATACCGAGCATGTCACCCGCGAGGAGCTGCTGCAGCGGGTCCGCTCCGGCGAGGTCACCGTGCTCGACGTACGCCCTGCCGAGGAGTACGCCGCCGGGCACATCCCTGGCGCGGTGTCGATCCCGCTGGACGAGCTTGCCGAGCGGCTGGCCGACCTGCCGGTGGATCGGGAGGTGGTCGCGTACTGCCGCGGTGCCTACTGTGTGCTCGCCCACGACGCCGTCCGGCTGCTTGCTGCGCAGGGACGGCCGGCTCGCCGGCTGGCTGACGGGATGCTCGAATGGCGGCTGGCCGACCTGCCCGTCGCCACTTGACCGGCGCTGCGCCTAGGCGGGCTTGGTCGCGGCGAGCCGCTCGACCGTGCCCAGCTTGAGCCGTTCCTGCCGCTGCACGACGAATCCGATCTGCTCGACCAGCGGCAGCGGACGGCGGGTCTGGTAGTCGCCGAGCATCCGCACCGTGAGCTTCTCCAGCAGCCGCTGTCCGAAGAGGATCAGCGCGTGGTGGCTGCCGATGTGGTCCAGCAGCAACAGTGTCCCGCCGGGGCGCAGCACCCGGTGCATCTCCACGATCGCGGCGCGCTCGTCGGGAAAGCCGCACAGCCCGAGCGTGCAGACGACTGTGTCGAACGAGGCGTCCGGAAACGGCAGTGCCTGCGCGTCGGCTTCCCGCAGCACAATCTCCCGGCCCACCTCGGCAGCGCGGTGGCGCGCGCGGTCCAGCATGGCCGCGCTGAAGTCGATCCCGGTCAGTCGCACTTCGTCCGAGTAGTGCACCAGGTTCCGACCGGTGCCCACTGCGACCTCCAGCACCTCGCCGCTGGCCTGTGCGCACACCCATTCCCGGCCGCCGCCGAACTGCAGCCGCTCGAAGAACCCCATGTCCCGGTCGTATCGCGGGGCGTAGCTGTCCCACTGCCGCCGCACCCGGTCCTCGTCGCCCTGATCGCTCACGCCTCCAGCCTCCCTCAGATCGTGAAGTGACTTCACTATGTACCATGGACACGACTTTCGGGAAGGGGTTGACGTGTCCGATGCTCCGATCGACGTCTTCGACAAGGCGTTCGAGCTGGCGGCCCGGCTGGCCGAGGCGATGCGCCAGGCTCTCGCGGAGCGTGGGTTGACGACCAGCCGCGCCGAGGTGATCTATCTGCTCGCCCGCGACGGAGCACTCGTGCAGCGCGCACTGGCGCAAGCGCTTGGCTGCACCCCGCGTCATGTCACCGGACTCGTGGACGCCCTGCAGGAGGGTGGATTCGTCCAGCGACGCCCGCATCCGTCCGATCGCCGCGCGACCTCGGTCGTCCTGACCGCGCAGGGCGCCGAGACCGCGCGCTGGATGACCGCCAGCCGGCGGGAATCGGCTCAGGCGATCCTCGGTGACCTGCCGAGCACCGACCTGGCGGCGTTCGTCCGGGTCGCCGACCGGATCCTGGGGCAGGTCGCCCCCTCCGGGGAGGCGGGCACGGGATGACGGTCCTCGATGTGGCCGTGGTCGGGGGCGGGCAGGCCGGCTTAGCCATTGGCTATCACCTGCGCGCCCGCGGGCTGGACTTCGAAATCCTCGACGGCGCCGACAGCGTCGGACACATGTGGCGCACCCGCTGGGACTCCCTGCGGCTGTTCACCCCGGCCCAGTACGCCGGACTCCCCGGCCTCGCCTTCCCTGCCGCGCCGGACACCTACCCGACCAAGGACCAGGTCGCCGACTACCTGCGGACCTACGCCAGCCACTTCACCCTGCCGATCCGGCTCGGCACCACCGTCACCGAACTTGCCGTGACCCCGGCCGGCAACACCCTCACAACCGCCGCGAGCGTGATCCAGGCCCGGCAGGTCGTGGTGGCCACCGGCCCTTTCCAGATCCCGGTGACCCCGGCCTGTGGAGGCGGATTCTCATCCGAGGTGCTCCAACTGCACAGCAGCTGCTACCGCAACCCGGAACCGTTGCGAGGGCTGCAGGTGCTCGTGGTCGGCGGCGGCAACTCCGGCTTCCAGCTCGCCACCGAACTCGCCACCGATCCCGGCGTCGGTGCCGTGACCCTCGCGAGCGGCACCCGCAACGCCTGCGTGCCCCAACGCATCCTCGGGCGAGACCTCTTCTGGTGGCAGACCATCACCGGGCTGATCTCCGCGCCCGCGGACTCCCGCCGGGGCCGCTGGCTGCGCCGCGGCGAAGGCACCGTCATCGGACTGTCCCACCGCGATCTCCGCCGAGCCGACATTACTGTCCGGCCACGTCTGACCAGCGCCAACCGGCGGCGCGCCGGATTCGCCGACGGCAGCAGCGTCGAGATCGACGCCGTCGTCTGGGCCACCGGCTACCGCCGCGACCACACCTGGATCACCGTCGACAACGTTCTCGACCACACCGGAGCGCTGCGCCACCACCGCGGCGTCACTCCAGCGACCGGCCTCTACGTCCTCGGACAGCCCTGGCAACACACCACCGGCTCCGCCCTCCTCGGCTTCGTCCAGCACGATGCCGCTTATCTCGCCCAGCGTTTGACCCGCCGCACATGACGTGTCCCGATCTCGGAGAAAGAGGCTGCGAGCGGGGTGTCGAGATACGGTCGGCCCGTTCGTCATCCTCTTCGACCGACCTGGACCCAGGTGAGACGGAGGACATGTGCAGTACATGCTGCTGATCTACGACTGCGACCGGCCCGAACCCGGCGATCCGGGCTTCGAGGAGGCCCTGGCCAGGGTGAACGCGTTCGCCGACGAGTGTCGCCGGCGCGGCGTGTTCGTGGCGGGGCATCCGCTACAGCCGGAGCGCACCGCCACCACCGTGAGCGTGCGGAACGGCCGGACGCTGATCACCGACGGCCCGTTCGCCGAAACCCACGAGCACCTCGGCGGCGCCTACATCCTCGACTGCCGCAACCTGGACGAGGCGCTGGAACTGGCCGCGCTGTGCCCGATGGCCGAACAAGGCTCGATCGAGGTGCGGCCGATCGCCGGCGTGCCTGGGCTGGACCACACGTCGTCGGAGCTGGCGTCCACCGGCGAATGAGCCGGGCATGACGGTCTCACCCGCGGCGGCGGTGGAGCGGGTCTACCGCGAGCACCAGGCCCGAATGCTCGCCGCGCTGATCCGCGTTCTGGGCGACTTCGAGCTGGCCGAGGACGCGCTGCAGGACGCCTGTGCGCTGGCGCTACGAAAGTGGGGCGACATAGTGCCCGACGACCCGGTCGCGTGGCTGCTGACCGCGGCCCGCAACTGCGCGATCGACCGGCTCCGGCGGGCCCGGCTCGGCCGGGAGAAGTTCGCCCAGCTCCGTGACCCATCGGAGGCGGTGACCATGGATTTCGGCGAGGAAAGCCTGCTCAGCGTGGGTGACGAGCGGCTGAGCCTGATCTTCACCTGCTGCCACCCGGCCCTGGCCGAGGACGCGCGGGTCGCGCTGACCCTGCAGGCCGTGGCCGGGCTGACCGCCGGGCAGATCGCCCGGACGTTCCTGGTCAGCGAGCCCACCCTTGCCCAGCGCCTGGTGCGGGCGAAACGGAAGATCCGCGACGCCGGCATCGCCCTGGACGTCCCCGCCGATCATCTGCTGCCCGAGCGGCTCTCCGGCGTCCTCGCCGTGGTGTACCTGATCTTCACTCAGGGCTACACCACCGCTCCCGGCAAGCCCGAGCACGACGCCCTGCGGCAGGAGGCGATCCGGCTCGCCAAGCTCATCGCCACTCTCATGCCGGACGAACCCGAAGCGCTCGGGCTGGTCGCATTGCTGCTGCTGCACAACTCTCGCGCCGCCGCCCGCTACGACCAGGCAGGCGACGTCGTGCTGTTGCAGGACCAGAACCGTGCCCGCTGGGACCACGCCGAAATCACCGAAGCCGCCGGGCTGCTGGATCGGGCACTGCGGTTGGGGGCACCCGGGCCGTACCAGCTGCAGGCCGCGATCGCCGCGCTGCACGCCCAAGCCCCCTCGGCCGACCGGACGGACTGGCCGCGCATCGCCGCCCTCTACACCGAACTGCTCGCGGTGGCGCCGTCGCCGGTGGTGGCGCTGAACCACGCGGTCGCCGTGGCCATGTCCACCACCCCGGCCGAGGGACTGGCGCTGATCGACCGGATCGACGGGCTCGACCGCTACCACCTGCTCCACGCCGCCCGCGCCGACCTGCTGCGCCAGCTCGACCGGACCGAGGACGCCGCCGTCGCGTATCGGCGAGCGCACGAGCTTGCCACCAACCCTGCCGACCGGCGGTTCCTCGCCGCCCGCCTGCTCGCCCTCGACACGCCGGAGTCCCTATGAGACTGTCCATCCTCGACAACGGACACCGCCGTCGCGCGAAGCTGTTCCTCGCGGCTACTTCCACTCTGTCGCGTGTGGAGAGTCCGGATATCGTGAAGATGCTGCTCTACCGGCCGGATTTCCTCACCCGCCCGCTGCTGGAGCTGACAGCCGACGCGATGCGCGGGCCCTCGTACTGGACGGCCGGCGAACGCGAGTACCTAGCGATCTGCACCGCACAGCTGCACCAGTGTCCGTTCTGCATCGACACCCACGCCGAGCTCACCCGCATCGCCGGCCACGGCGAAATCGACCCGGACAATCCCACCTCGGCCCGCCCCGAAGTCCACCAGGTCCGCGAGTTTCTCGACGCCGTGAACCTCGACTCGGATCACGTCGACGCCACTGGTATCGCCGGCCTGCCCGAGCAGGCGGTAGTGGAGGCGCTGCACGTCCAGCTCGTGTGGAACGTGATCAACCGCCTGGCCAACACCTTCGGTTTCGAACTGCGCGACGGGCAGCTGCACAGTGGCACTCGCGCGCTGCACCGGTTCGGCTACCGGTTCCCCGGCTTCCTGCTCGCCGGCGGCGACCGCACCGACCACGGCGATGTCGTGGAAAACCTTCGTCACGCCGTGCTGAACGCGTCCGCCACCACCGCCTCTGTCCTGCGTACGGCCGCGGCGACCGGCGACACGGTTCCCGAGCTGTGGCGGTCCTACGCCGAGACCGTCCGCGACGCGTCGTACAAGGTGGCCAAGGCCGACATCGCCCGCCTGATCGCCGCCGGGCCCGCCGAAGACGAGATCTTCGAGGTCACCGTCGCCGCCGCGGTCGGCGCTGCGTTGCGCACCTACGATGCCGGCCGGCACGCCATTTCGGGTTGAAGCGGGCTGCCTGTCGAGAACGACGGTCTCTGTTCGTCCTCCGGTGCGTCAACCGACGAAATCACCGGAAGGACCGATCATGCCTGGACAGATCAACTGGGTCGAACTGCCCGCCGCCGACACCGCCAAGGCCCGCGCCTTCTACAGCGGCCTGTTCGGCTGGGGTACCAGCGAGTTCGGCGGCGACTACCACGTGATCGACAATGGGCCCGCGGGTGCGATCGCTCCGCGCGAGGACGGCTTCACGCACCCGCGGGTCTACTTCGCCACCGACGACATCGACGCCTCGGTCAAGCGCATCCACGAGCTCGGCGGCACCGGCGAGAACGTCCAGGCCGTCCCCGGTGTCGGCCGGATCACGCACTGCCACGACGACCAGGGCACCCCGTTCAGCCTCTACGAACCCGCCCCGCAGGAGTGATCAACCCGGTGTGGGAGGAAGCCGCTGCCGGGTCCTCCCACGCCGGGGTTCTCACGCCGGTACCGGCTGCCACGCTGCTCGCCCGAGGAACGCCAGCATCCGCGTCTGCTCATCAGCACCGGCAGGCGGCGCGAGTTCCGGCCCGAAGAACCCCGGCCGGCGGACCATGTTCGCCCGCGCCCAGTCGAACGCCACCGCCACCAGCGCCGGGTCCAAGCGGACGTCCATGCCGAGCGCGTGCCCGATGTCCCACGTGTGCGCGACGTGGTCGGTGATCAGCAAAGTGACCACCGCCGCGAGCGGGACATCGCCGATTCCGGCGATCGACGTCAGCCTGGCCAGCGTCTCCTCGGTCATCGTTGCCACCGACGCCTCGCGCGCCGCCCGCCACGTCGTCACCGGGTCCTCGCCGGACATCACCGCCGGACGCGGCGCCCCTGGGGCACCGGCCCGTTCGGTGTAGTCCTCGCCGGTCGCCCACGACCGCATCTGATGTTGACCCCAGATCACGTGCCCGGCCACGTCCCGCACCGTCCATTCGGCGCACGCCGACGGCGCATCCCACTGGTCCGGGCGGACATCGGCCAGCACCGCGTCGAACCCGTCCTGTGCCCGCCGATACAACTCAATCGTGTCCATCCCTGATCCCTTCTATGAGGTGCTTGCACCCCGAGGACGAGCAGCTACGGCCGAACTCGACACAACGCACGAAGCGCATGCCGGGCACGCTCTAGGTGGTCAGGACAGCGCAAAGTCGCGTAGATCCTCGGAATGGGGCTCGGCCTGCGCGGACCGGCTGGCCCGGATCATGGACACCAGCATCCGGGACCGCGCCGCGCCGACGCGAAGTCGCTTCCTGAGCGTGTCAGCGGAGATCGGCCGCCGGTGCTCTGCCCAGTGATAGGTGTCCTCCTGCCTCGCCCGCTCCAGCAGATCGTCGTCAATCATCATGCTGGCTTCACGAGTGGCAGATCCTTCAGGCGGCACGGTCTCCTGTGCGTGCCGCGCGGCGTTCTCACCCGCTTCGTCGTCTGCAACCCGAGTGACTGAACCGGTAGTAGGTGCAGGCAACTCACTCCCTTGTATCAACTCGTCAAAGCGAGAAGCAGACATCGCCTGCAGCAGCCCTGGGCCCACTTCGGCCCAGCCGATCAGCAAGAGCGGGCCTACTGCGTCGAACGCCGCCTTGCCGTACTCGCCCGCGACGATCGGATCGGCGACGTTCAAGGCCAGCGTGACCACGCTGGCGAAGATCAGCAGCCGGCGGGCTGGCCGTAGCTGTTCTGCGGGTGCGCCAGCCAGCGCCAGGTGTCGGGTGCCGAGCAGGAGCCCGAGGATCGAGAGGTCAACAGCGGGTGCGACGAGTGGAGCAACCCAGACGGGCACGCCGAGCCGAAGTGCGAGGTTGAGGACGTTGCCGAAGCCGAAGAGAAATGTGAGGCCGACGACCACGCCCATGATCACGGTGACGGCCTGAACAACAGCAGCCCCGTCCGAACCTGATCGCGTCGACATAGCTGTACGCGGTGTCATCGAGCATCACCTGCTTCGACGCGCGGACGGCCGTGGGTGTCGCGGGTGGGGATGCCGCGTTCGCGCAGTTTGTTCAGCACGGTGGTGTGGTTGACGCCGAGGTGGTCGCCGACTCGGGCCAGTGACCAGCCGAGGTTGTAGAGGTGGATGGCGTCGTCGACCTGGTCAGGCGTGAGTCCGCGGCGGCGCATCGGCACGCCGTGCCGGTGGAGGATGTCGCTGACCGTTCGCCGTTCGATGTCGAACCGGTCACCGAGTTCGTAGACCGTCGCGCCGGACCGGTAGTCGGCGATCAGCTGCTCGACTTGTTCGAAGCCGAGTTGCCGGACACGGCGAGGTCGGTCGCGCTTGATCGACGTCGGCTCGGGCGTATCGAGGCTGGGAAGCTTCTCGCGGAGCTGTACCAGGGCCCTGACCTGGTCTTTCGGGTTGTAATAAGCTCCCCCAAGGTCCACCATGACGAAACACCGCCCACCGGACTTGAAGGTCCAGGTAGGGCGGTTTTTTCGTTCCGTCGAATCTTGAGCTTTATCAAAAAACTTCAGCTACCGGTGGGTAGCTGAAGCAGAATTGGAGTACCTCGCCCACGGCCGGGCCGGGGAGGGCCTCACCCCTGTTAACGGGGGCTCGGCACTCCCTGCACCCCACTCACGAGGGGCGGGAACTCTAACGACGCCGCAGGCTTCGCTTCATGCTACGGACCGCTCAGTCGCTCCCCCTTGAAGGGCATTCGACACTGGGCTTCGACCGCAGGTTTCCCCACGAAGCCGCCAGTCTGCTACCGGGCCTCCTGACAGCTACCCGGACCGGACTCACGCCGGCAAGCAACGACGAGCTGACAACCAGAGATCACCTCAACACGGTCACCTCCAGTTTGCTGGTCGCACGCAAGATCAAGGCTAGGTCCCTCATGGTGGCCTTCAGAGGCTTGAGAACTGCGTGAGCCGAGGGAGGGGGCGGCTCAGCGTTCCTTGCGCGGGACGTACCGGACGCTCAGGACCACGATCGTCAGGAAGCACACCGCCACCAGCGCCATCCCGAGCCGCGTGCCCAGCAGCGTGTCCTGGATCGCGACGAACGCGCCGAGCAGCGCGACCCCGACCGCCATCCCGATCTGCCGGGCCGTGTTGAGCACACCCGAGCCGAGTCCGGTGAAGTTCGGGTCGATCGAGAGCAGCGCCGCCGCGTTCAGACTCGGCGAGAAGACACCGCAGCCCAGGCCGACGAACGCCGTGCCGACGGCCAGCAGTGGCCACGTCGACTCGTCCGAAATCCCCAGCACCAGCAGCGCGCCGATCAGCGACGCCGTCGCTCCGGTCCACAGCAGCCACCGCGGGCCCCGCGAAACCAGCCGCCGGGCGAGCACGATCGTGCCGAACACCCAGCTGATCGAGAACGGCAGGAACAGCACCCCGGTCTGCGCCGCGGTCAGGTGCCAGTGCTCCTGCACGAAGATCGCCAGCATGAACTGCATGCCGTAACCACCGAACTGGAACGCGAAGCCGTTCGTGATGGACGCCGTGAATGCGTGCCGCCGGAAGATCGCCAACGGCAGCATCGGGTGGCTGCTGCGCTTTTCGATGACGAAGAACGCCGCGATCCCGAGCACCGCGAGCGCGACCAGGCCAAGGGTCAGCGGTGCCGACCAGCCGAGCGCGCCGCCTTCGATCAGCGCCGCGACCAGTGAGCTGAGCGCGATCACGCCGACGATCTGCCCGGCGAGGTCGAGCGACTTCGCCGCGCGGGTCTGGGTTTCGCTCGCGTACCGGACCGTCAGGAAGATCGTGACGAGCCCGACCGGCACGTTGATCAGGAAGATCGAGCGCCAGCCCAGCAGCTCGGTGAGCACACCGCCGCCGATCGGCCCGGCGACCAGCGCGAGCCCGCCGGTCGCGCCCCAGAGCGTGATCGCTTTGGCGCGCTCGACCGGGTCCGGGTAGGTGCGGGCGATGATCGCCAGCGTCGTCGGCAGCAGCCCGCCGGCCGCGACGCCCTGCAGTGCCCGCGCCCCGACCAGAAAGCCGAGCGACGAGCTCAGCGCGCACAGCAGCGAGGCGCCGGTGAAGAACACCAGCGACCAGATGAACAGCCTCCGCGCGCCCCAGCGGTCACTGATGTTGCCCGCCGTGAGCAGCACGCTGGCCAGCGGGATCGTGTAGATGTTGACGACCCATTGCAGGGCGCTGATCGAGCCGTGCATCTCCTGCTGGACCGCGGGCAACGCGATGTTCAGCGCGCTGCCGTCGAGCAGGATCATGAAGAAACCGAGGCAGACGGCGGCGAGCGCGAGGCCGGGCCGTCCCTGCCGCGCCGGGGCCGAGGACGCCGCAACGTCCCGGGCTGTGGTGGTCGCCTGTTCCACAGTGCGCTCCTTGTCAGTGCTTCGACAGTGCTTTGAAAGCGGGGCTCGTCCCGGCGGACGGCACGGTGAGCGAGAGGGTGACTCACCGGGACGTCCGCACGAGCCGAGCGTACATACTAGTAGGTACAGGATCTAGGGGTTACTCACCTGCTGGACGCTGCGGGCACTGTTCTCCACCGCCGCGGTCAGCGCGCCGCGGGCGATGACGTCGCCCTGCAGCAGCGTCCGCGAGTTCACGTGCGGCCGGGCGCCGATCGCGGTCACCCACTGCACGGACTCCACCGGCGGCCCGTAGCTGAACCGGCCGCGGTGCGCCTCGCCGTCGGCGTGGTCGGTGGCGCGCCGGACGTCGGTGACCGGCAGGTGCGCCTCGATGTGCTGTTCACCGACGCCGGCGTGCGGATCGACCTCGGGTCGCGGACCATCGCCGAGCGGCAACCCGAGGAGCCGATGGCGGACGTGCTGGCTCGCGTCATGACCCGGATGATCGACAACGCCACCGGTGACGACCAGGCCAACGGTCTTTCCGCCCTGCGCGCCCGGCTGGTGATGTCAACACCCATCCTGATGGCCCGGATGCTGCACCGTCTGCTCGCGGCCCAGACCGAACTGGCCGACGCGCTGCACCGGGCATACCCCACGGAACTGGACGAGGTCGCCGCAGCCGCCGTGATCGGGGCAATGACCGGGGCGGTCAGCGCTGCCGCCCTGGCCAGTCATGCGCGGGGCGACGATCCCGAGGGCGTGCGGGCCGCCATGATCCGAGCGACCGAGATCGCGCTCCCCCGCCAATAGGTCGAAGCGGTCCGGCGATCGGTGGGCCGGTTCAAGGTGAACGACTTTGCCGGAGCCCCGCCCTGCCATCCAGAGTTCGACCGTTCTCTGCCACGCGCTCATCGGCAACAGCGGCCGCCTGCACGCACGCTCGGCGGCAGAAGAGTGCACGGCTTCCTACTGGCGGACCCCAGCCGAACGCCGCACCCGCCGGAGTGTCGGCGTTATCGTTGACCGGGTGATCGGCAGCCTTGAGACGTTCCAGGACGAGCTGGCCGCCAGCGGGTTTCCGCCGCTGGTCAACAAGTTGGCCGGGGCCGGCTTCCGGGGACGGATCGCCACCCGGGGCCTCGGGCCGCTGCGGCTGGTCTCCCTCGTCACGCCCGAGAGTTCCTGCATCGGGCGGGAGCGCGGCGCTTCCGACGGCGAGCACCTGGCGATCAAGGTGATGACCCGGGGCCGGACGCGGATCGAGCAGGGGCGCGGCGACGCTGAGCTCGGGCCGGCGGACCTGGTGCTGCTGGATCCCACGCGGACGATCCGGTTCGAGAGCACCGCCGCGGCGCACGTCACCATCCTGGTTCCGCGCCGGGAGCTTCGGATCCGGCCCGCGCAGATCGACCGGCTCATCGGCGTGCGCATCGACGGCAGTCACGGTCCGGGCGCGCTCGTCTCCGTGCTGGCTCGGGAGTCGGCGCGGTCGGCGAGCGAGTTCCGCGAGGCGGAGGCGCTGAGGTCGGCGGCGGCCGTCGTCGAGCTGATCGCGGTCGCGCTGGAGGCCCGGCTGGGCGACGGGCAACCGGCCCCGGACGAGCGGCTGCGGGACCGGATCGCCGGCTACATCGAGGCCCGGCTGGCCGATCCCGAGCTGTCCCCGCCCAGCATCGCCGCCGCCCACCACATTTCCCTACGCCGGCTGCACAAGCTGTTCGAGGATCAGCAGCTTACCGTCGCGGCCCTGATCCGCCGTCGCCGCCTCGAGCGCTGCCGGGCCGAGCTGACCGGAAGCGGACGTACGGTCACCGCCGTGGCCGCCCGGTGGGGATTCGCCGATCCCACCCATTTCAGCAAGCTCTTCAAGACGACCTACGGCTACAACGCCCGTGCACTGGTAACCAGCAACCGTGCACGCGCGACCAAGACGCGCACAGCCGGCCCGGAACAGGATGGTGGTCACCAAAGTCGGCAATAGAAAAGGAAAGTCGTGGCGAAGGTAAACATCGTCCGCCCCGGTGAGGGCGAGATCCTCGGCAGCGGGGCGCAGCAGATCCGGATCCTGGAGAACGGCGAGCACACCGACCACCGGCTGGGGTTCGCCGAGGTCACCATTCCACCGGGCACCCCGAGCCCGTTGCAGCACCGCCACGCCCAGCACGACGAGGGCTTCTACGTGCTGGCGGGAACGTTCCGGTTCACCGTCGGCGAGGACCACTACGACGCCGGGCCGGGCACCTGGGTCATCGTGCCGACCGGGGCGCCGCACACGTTCGCCAACGTCGGCGACGGGAACGCGGTCATGCTGAACACGTTCACGCCGGACCTGTACGTGCAGTACTTCCGCGACTTCAAGGCCATGATCGATTCCGGGCAGCCGGTCAACGCCGAGACCATGAAACCGCTGTGGAAGAACTACGCCACCGAGATCTCGAACGAATACGCCTCGTGAAGCGCCTTCAGTACAACCGCTACGGCGGCCCGGAGGTGATGCGGCTGGCCGAGTTCGAGCCGCCACGACCGGGTCCGGACGAGGTTCTCGTCCGCGTCCGGGCGGCGGCTTCCAACGCGCTGGACTGGAAGATGCGCAACGGCGAGCTGAAGCTGATGACCGGTCGCTCCTTTCCCCGGGCGATGGGGCACGACTTCGCCGGAGTCGTCGAGGCGGTCGGCGCAGGCGTCACCCGCCTGAAGGCCGGCGACGCGGTACTCGGCGTGGCTCGGTTCCGGCAGGCCGGGGCGTTCGCCGAGCTGGTGACGGCGCCGGAAAAGGCGGTCGCGCTCAAACCGGTGGACCTTTCGTACGAGCAGGCCGCCGCGCTGCCGACCGTGGGCGTGACCGCCTACCAGGCCACGGCGGAGGTCCGGCCCGGGCAAGCGGTCTTCGTCAACGGGTGCCTGGGCGGGGTGGGCCGGGCCGCCGTCCAGTTCGCCCGGGCGCGGGGAGCCTCGGTCGCCGGCAGCTGCCGCGATACCGCGGCTGACGAGGCCCGCGAGCTCGGCGTCGAACCGGTCGTGGGTTTCGGCTTCGGCCCGGCCGCCCTCGCGGGACGGTTCGACCTCGTCTTCGACACGCCCGGCATGCTTCCCCTCGCCGCGGCCCGAAGGCTGCTGAAACCCCGCGGAACCATCGTCGACATCGTCCCGACCCCGGCCAAAATGATCAGGAGCGCCCTGCCCGGACCGTTCCGGGCGATGATGGGCCGGCCGGTGACCGCCGACCTGGAGGAGGTGGCCCGGACCCTGCGCCTCCCCATCGCCCGCACGGTCCCGTTGGCCGAGGCGATTCAGGCCCTGACGGAGCTGGAACGCGAGCAGCGCCCGAAGGGCGGCAAACTGGTCATCACCGTGGCCGGAAGCTGAGATCATCGACCCGGTAACGCGCGCTACTGGCGCCAGCCGATGTTGATGTCGGCGTCGAACCGGCCCATGGTCGCGGCGACCTGGACGGTTCCGCCGTCGGTGTGGCAGGTGATGGTCCCGGCCCGGTGCGCGGTGCTCATGTCGAGGTTCGCCACGCAGTCGTTGTTGTACAGCAGCCACACCTGGCCGGTGTCGCCCGGGCCGCCGCCGGTTTGCAGCGCGGTGATGTCGTAGTCGACGTAGATCGTGCCGGCCGCGGCCTGCCATTCGTTGGTGATGCACTGCGTCGTGTGCGGACAGTACTCGGTCACCGAGTCCGCCGGAGCCGCCGAGGCGGCGCCGGGAAACGCGGTCAGCGCGAGCCCGGCCACCGCCGCACCCGCCAGCATCATTCGTGTCCTGCTCATTTCCCATCCCCTGTTCGTCGCGGTCGACCCTGATCCTCCGGCCACGACCACGGCCACGGCAATCCTTTCGACGTCGATGGAAAGGGTTGCCACGCCTACTGCGGGATACCAAGATAAACCTTGCGTCAAAATGAACCGCACTTCACCTCTTGGTCAACGAGAACTGTTCTCGTACCCGCTTTCGCGATTATTCTAGGAGTATTGGTGACCATTTCGACCGAATCCCAGCCCCGTACTGTCAAGCGGAAACTGCTGCCCGCACTGGGCAAGGGTGCCGCCGTGCTGGCGGCGGCCACGCTCGGCTTCGGCCTCGCGTCCACTCCCGCCTCCGCCGCCCCGGCCGCCCCCGCGTACCCGGACTGCGGCGCCACTTTCGACCACGGCTACCTCGGCGGCCCGCCCGACATCGACGACAACTTCGGCGTCCGGATCGAATACCACAACGTCGGCGCCTGGATCGGATCGCAGGTCGGCGACGCCGTCGTCACCAGCGCCGCCGGCCGGTCGAAAGTCTATTCGGTGGACCCCAACGGCACGTATTTCGTCGCCAACTTCAATTTGGGGGAAACCGGAACCGCGACCCTCGCCCTGTTCCGGGGAGACGGCCCGCACGTTTGCTCGACCAGCTTCGCCATCGGCGTCGTCGGCTGACGAACCGGAATCGAACGGGCGCTCTGGACGCCCGGGCCTGGGCAGACCCCACAACCGCCCAGGCCCGGGCGACACCCCCTTTGAGCCCCGGGTGGCAACCCGGAAGTCCAGTGCTCGTAGCGAAAATGCTCAGAAGCCCTTGGCGAGATAGCCGTCGAACGCCACAGGAGGGGCGACGTCGACGTCGCTGCAGGTGTGCCCGCGGGTCAGCGGCCACTGGGTCAGGTAGAACACGACCTGGCCGGTGTCGTGGATCGCGCGGGCGATCCCGTCGGCGGCTTCGCTGTCGTTGTAATAACCCTCGCCAATGATCCAGCCCTGGTTGTACCCGTTGCCCGCCAGCTCTTTGCGGGCGTCGACGAACTGGCTGTACTCGTCCCCGTTGCCCCCCGCGACATCGCCGTAGAGGTGGATGTCGAACACCGTGGGCACGTTCCCGCCGTAAACGGCCGGGATCTGGCGGGCGCGGTCGGCGATCCACACGGTCATCGAGAAGCCGACGGTGTCGGCCTTGCCGTGGGCCGCGGTGTAGTCGGCCCAAAGCCGGTGGGCGTAGTCGATCGGCACCGTCTGGCCGGTCATCGGCATGCCCTCGTTGAGCAGGTCCAGCAGGTACGGCACCCCCGAGGCCCGCACGATCGGGCGGACGGCCTCGATCACCGACCGGTCCTCCTGGTACTGCGCCTCGTTCCAGCTGGTCCAGTCACCCGGGTTGGCGACGCCGATCGGGAAGAAGGCGACCTCGATCTCCTGGAACCCGGCGGCCTTCACCGCGGCGAGCAGGTCGGCGAGATTCTTGCGGTTCTTCGCCGAAAGCGTCCCGCCGGTCGAGTCCATCACCGTGCCGGAGTCCGGGCCGTGCTGGTAGAACACCGGGATCCGCAGCCGCCGCTGGCCCGCCACGTACATCTGCGCCAGCTGCGCCTTGATCACCTCAGGCGCCTTGTCGTAGCTGTTCACCACCCCGTAGGGCTCCCGGTCGCAGACGCCCGGAGCGTCGTGGTCGACCTGGTAGAAGGCGTAGTCCGAGCCGCCGCGCCCGGTGGTCACCGGCGTGGCCGCGGCCGCGGGACCGGGGCAGGCACTGCTCAGTGCGGCCAGGGTGAGCCCCAGCGCGAGGCGGCGTTTCATGCCGTCATCTTCGCAACCGCTTCCGTTGCGCGCCAAGCTGTTCGAGCCCGCTTTGAAGGCTGCCGGCCGGTCAGGGGCAGAGCCGGCGGTAGGGCAGGTCGGTGACGTACTGGGCCCACTGGTCCGCCGACAGCGGCGGGCTCGCCAGCGCGCAGATCCGGCGGGCGACCTCCGCCGCGTCGACCGTCCACAGGCGGGTGGTGTGGTCCTCGCCGGTGGTCGCGATCTCCGCGCCGTCCGGGCTGAAGGCCACCGCGGTCACCGGCTTGACATGGCCCGGCAGCACGGCCAGGGCCAGCGGTTTCCCGCGGTCGGTCACGTCCCACACCTGCGCGGTGCCGTCGTCGTCGGAGGTGGCGACCAGCCGCCCGTCCGGGCTGAACGCCATCGTGATGGGCACCGAGGAGGCGGTCAGGCTCGCGATCTGGACCGGCCGCGCCGGATCCGCGAGGTCCATCAGGTGCACGGTGTGGTCCTCCGACGCCGTGGCCAGGGTCCGGCCGTCCGGGCTGAACGCCACGCTGGTGACGGCGTTGCTGTGGTCGCCGAGCTGGACCAGGGACCGGGGCGCGCGCAGGTCCGAGACGTCCCAGACCCGGCTGCTGTAGTCGTCGCTGCCGGTGCCGAGCAGCCGTCCGTCCGGGCTGAACGCGAGACCGTTGATGGCGTTGTGGTGCCCGGTCAACGAGGGCAGGGGGACGATCCGCGCCGGGTCGGTGGTGTCCCACAGCCGCACGACGGAGTCCGAACCGGTCGCGGCGAGCACCCGCCCGTCACCCCGGTAGGCCAGCGTGTACACCTTCGGCGAACCGCTGGTCGTGGCCGTGAGGCGGGGCGCGGCCGGGTCCGAGACGTCCCAGAGCCGGATGGTCCCGTCGTCCGCGCCGACGGCCAGCACCCGGCCGCGAGGATCGTAGGCGAGCGCGTTGACCTGGCTGTTCCCGGCGGCGAGCACACCCACCGTGTGCAGGTCCGTCCGCGACCACAGGTGCACCCGGCCGTTCTCGGCCCCGACGGCGAACAGCGGCCGGTGCGGGTCGTACGCCACGGTCGTGGCGCCGTCCGGTTCGACCAGCACGGGCGGCGGCAGATGCCAGAGCCACAGTCCGCCGAGGTCGTCGCCGGTCGCCAGTGACCGGCCGTCCGGCGAGAACGCGGCCATGCGCGCGGGCGCGGGCTCGGAAAGCGTGGTCAGGGACGTCGCGTCCGCGGCGTTCCACAACCGCACCGTCTGGTCGTCGCTCGCGGTGGCGACCGTCCGCCCGTCCGGGCTGAACGCCAGCCCCTCGATCGCGTTGGCGTGCCCAGTCAGCGTCGCCTTGGCGACCGGGTGTCCGGGATCCGTGACCGTCCACAGGCCGACGGTGCGGTCGTCGCTGCCGAACCCGAGCGTCGTGCCGTCCGGGCTGAACGCGGCGGCGCGGATCGGCGCGGTGCGGACCGACAGCGGTTCGGGGCGGGGCGCCGGCCCCGACAGGTCCCAGAGCCGGCCCACCAGGTCGTCGCCCCGCTGGCCAGGAGCGGCGCTTTCGGGGCGAACGCCAGACTCCGGATGGTCTTCCCCGCGGTCCGCAGCGTGCCGAGGCGCACCGGTTCGGCGGGATCGGCGACGTTCCACAGGTCGATCTCACCGTTCTCGTGGCCGGCCGCCAGCCGGGTCCCGGCCGGGTCCAGTGCCAGCGCGGTGGCCTGCCCGGCGCCCGTCAGCCTCGCCAGCAGGGCGGGATGGTCGATCGACCGCGTCGACCAGAGCCGGGTCGCGTCGGGCTCGTCGGCCGTGGCCAGCAGCCCGGTGCCCGCGGCGAACGCGAGCGAGGTGACCGTTTCGGTGCCGGCCTGGACCACCGCGTGCGCGACGGGGGTGCCCGGTCCGGAGACGTCGAAGAACCGGGTGGTGCCGTCGAGCCCGGCGGTGATCATCGTGCGGCCGGCGGTGTCGAAGGCCAGTCCGGTGATCGTGCCCGGGTGCGGTTTGAACCGCGTCACGTAAGTCGTGCCGGACGCGCTGAGCAGGCTGCCCCGGGCCTCCGAAGTGTCGGCGACGCGGTACGCGGCGAGGCTGAGCTGGGTGGCCAGCGAAGGATCGTTCTGCCGCAGCTGGTTCGCCTCGGTCGCCAGCTGCCGGGAGACCGCGATGTCGCGCTGGTGATTCGCGGAGTTGCCCTGGTACACCGCGATGGTGGTGGCCACCACGGCGAGCACCATCAGCGCCGCCATACCTGCCACCAGCAGCCGCAGCCTGCGCGTGTGCCGCCGCTCCTTGCGGGTCACCGTGTCCTGCAGTGCCTCGCTCGCCTCGAGGAAGGCACGCTCCACTGTGTTGAGCCGGTTTTCCTGCCGGCGCGCCCAGTCCGAAGCGAACGCCAGGCGCGGACCGCGGTAGAGCAGGCTGGGATCGCGCTCTTCGGCCGCCCAGGCCTCGGTCGCTTCGGCGAGCTGCTGGTGCACGCGCAGCCCGGCGCGGTCGGCGTCGATCCAGCCGCGCAGGCGGGGCCAGGCGTGGAGCAGCGCGTCGTGGGTGATGGTCACGGTGTCGGCGTCGACGGTCAGCAGCCGTTCGGAAGCCAGCTCCTCCAGTGCCGCCCCGGTTTCGGCGGGCCGGAGGTGCAACAGGGACTGGCGCTGGGCGGGGCGGCGAGTGTCCTGCTCGTGATCGCCGACGTTCACCAGTCGCAGGAGCAGGGCGTGGGCGGCCTCGCGCTCGCCGGGATCCAGCAGGTCGTAGGCCTTCTCGGCGGTGGAGGCGACGGCGTGCTCGATCCGGCCCGTGCGCCGGTAGCCGGCCACGGTCAGGACGGTGCCTTCGAGCTCTTCCCAAGTCGCCCGCAGAGCGTGGGACAGCAGCGGGAGCGCGCCCGCCGTGCTGGACCCGACGTCGGCGAGCAGGAGCTCGATCAATCCGGGCTCCAGGGTCAGCCCGGCGGCTTCGGCCGGCTTCTCGATCGCCGACCGCAGCTGCGGCTCGGACATCGGCCCCACCGTGACCTGGTTCAGGTGCAGGGCCTCGAGCAGCTCGGGATGGGCGAGGCAGCGGCCGTAGAAGTCGGCGCGCAGGGTCAGCACCACCAGCGCGCCGTCTTCGGCGGCCTTCCGGGTGAGCAGGCCGATGAACTCGCGCCGCTCCTGCTCGTCCTCGCACAGCGTGAACAGTTCTTCGAACTGGTCGACGAAGATCACGACGCGCTCGGCCTCGCCGCCCAGCAGCGCGTCGTGCCGTCGCAGCTCGGTGACGGGGGACTCGGTCGGCGTCAGCACCAGAACCGGCCAGTCCCCCGACCCGGGCAGGTGGTCGCGGGCGAGCGCGGGAAGCAGCCCCGCCCGCACGAGCGACGACTTGCCGACCCCCGACGGACCGACCACGACCACCGGCCGCCGGTTGGCGAGCGCCGCGGCGACTGCGGCCAGGACGTCACCGGTCGCCTCCTCTCGGCCGAAGAACCAGTCCGCGTCACCGGAGCTGAAGGTGGTGAGGCCGAGGTACGGGCACACCGGCCGTTGCTCGGCGGCGGCCAGCTCGACCAGCAGCCCACTGGCGCCGAGTGCTTCGTCGAGACGGGCCGCCAGATCGGGCAGCGCGGGCTTGGCCCCGGTCTCGATCTTGCTCAGATATCCCTTGCTGTAGTACGTCAGGCTCGCGAGCCCGGTGAGCGAGATCCCTCGCTCCGTGCGGATGCGACGCAGCTCCGCCCCGAACGCCGAAGACTGGGCCATGAGGTCTCTCCTGGTCAACGGGTGTTTCCCGGCTTCGGCTGAGAACAGGCGACGGCTGATTCGACCCATCCGGCCGAGTGCCGGTGATGATCGAAGCCGAGCCGGGAACAGGGTACTGCGGCCACCGCCCGCACCGGCCCGGCGTCGAGCCCCAGGACCGGGATCACCGTACGAGGAGTGAGCGAGCCATGCGCGTCCACCTGTCCGCCACCGATCTGGAGAACGTCACCCTCGCCGATGGCCTCGCTCCGCGGTGCGAAGCGGCGATGAGCCTGCGCATGCTCGCCAGGGGCGAGGTGCCGGCCGCGTTCGAGGGCTGGCGCCGGCAGCTGAAGGTCCCCGAGCCGAGGTTGAGAGAGCTGGCCGCCCGGACGTCCTCGGCGTCCGGGTGGTCCGACGAGGTGAAGGACTACTTCGACGAGGCGATCGAGCCGTACTGGCTCGCGATCGAGCAGCGGGCCCGGGAGGACCGGACCGTCCGGTCGGCCACCCTGCTGACCGGCGGCCTGGGCGCGCTGCTGGCCGGACTGCACCCGGACGTGCGGTGGCGGCGGCCGGTGCTGGAACTGCCCGGCGGCGACGGCGCCCGCGACGTCCGCTCGGCCGGTCGCGGGCTTCGGCTGGCCCCCTCGTTCTTCTGCCAGGACGGGCCTCAGCTGGGTACCGACGCCGGTGGCCGGCTCGTGCTGCTCTACCCGATCGCCCCGGGTGCGGACTGGGCCGCCCGCCCGCGGTCCGGCGCGCCCGGCGTCCACGCATCGCTGCGGGCGCTGCTCGGGCCGACCCGGGCACAGGTGCTGGCCGCCGCGGTGCACGGCAGCACCACCACGGAACTCGGTTACCACGCGGGCATCTCCGTGGCCTCGGCGAGCTACCACGCGTCGATCCTCCGGCAGGCGGGCCTGGTCGAGACCCGGCGCTGCGGCACGGCCGTCCGCCACACCCTCACCGCGCTCGGCACGACCCTCCTGGCGCCCGCCTGAACGGCCCGGTGGACCCGCACTCGCCGACCCTTGCCGGGCAGCGCCCGAACCGGGCTTCGAGGGCAGCCGTAAGAGGGTTGATCCGTGGTCGGGCCGGTCCTACTCTTCAGCGTCGATGATTGCCGAGGAGGGCCAATGCGTGGCGTCAACCGTAACCGTGGGCACCTCTTGATCATCTCCTGCGCGCTGTCCGCCGGTCTGCTGGCCGCGGCGAGCCCGGCAGCTGCGGCGCCGGCCCAAGCACCGCGGTACTCCCCCGGTGCACCGGGGGCCGGGGATCCGTATTTCCCCGACATGGGCAACGGCGGCTACGACGTCGGCCACTACGACATCCGGCTGGCGTTCAGCCCCGAAACCGGGGCGATCAACGCGACCACCACGATTCTCGCCACGGCCACCCAGGAT
The DNA here is from genome assembly GCF_900110575.1 of Amycolatopsis saalfeldensis. Taxonomy (GTDB): domain Bacteria; phylum Actinomycetota; class Actinomycetes; order Mycobacteriales; family Pseudonocardiaceae; genus Amycolatopsis; species Amycolatopsis saalfeldensis. The sequence goes on along the minus strand of NZ_FOEF01000026.1, from coordinate 6,529 downwards.
CTCTCCCGCTTCGACCTGGATTTCCAGGGACCGCTGACGATCAGCGGGCTCTCGGTGAACGGCCGGGACGCCGCCTTCACCCGCAGCGGGGCCCAGGAGCTGGTGATCACCCCGCCGCACGGTCTGCGGAAGGGCAGCGCGTTCGTCGTCTCCGTGACCTACGCCGGCGTCCCGCAGAAGATCGACGACCCCGCGCTGGGCCTGTCCGGCTGGGTCGCCACCAAAGACGGCGCGGTCGCGCTCAACCAGCCGATCGGCGCGGCGACCTACTACCCGGTGAACGACACCACCGACGACAAGGCGACCTACACCCAGACCATCACCGTGCCGGCCGGACTCACCGTGCTGGCCAACGGCGAACCCGGGCCCACCACCACGCACGATCACCAGGCCACCTTCCGCTGGCACATGGACCGGCCGATGTCCAGCGAGCTGAGCATGCTCGCGATCGGCGACTACGACGTCACCCGCGGCCCGGCGGCCGGCGGTCTGGCGAACATCACCGCGATCGGCCAGTCGATCGACACCAAACCCGGGCAGGGCAAGGTGTTCAACCAGACCACCGCGCAGGTCGTCCAATGGGAATCCTCGATGTACGGGCAGTACCCGTTCGACTCGACCGGCGGCATCCTCGCCGACGCCGGCGTCGGCTACGCCCTCGAGACCCAGGGCCGGCCGGTCTACGACCAGAGCACCAGCGAGGTCGACGGCGACCTGCTCGCCCACGAACTCGGCCACCAGTGGTTCGGCGACAGCCTGACTCCGGTGCACTGGTCGGACATCTGGCTCAACGAAGGCTTCGCGACCTACTCGGAATGGCTCTACCAGGAGAAGTTCAACAACGTCCCCGTGCAACAGACCTTCGCGAAGGCCTACGCCGACGAGAAGGACTGGAGCGGCGCAGTCGCCGACCCCGGCCGCGACCACATCTTCGACGATCTGGTCTACAACCGCGGCGCGATGACGCTACAGGCGCTGCGCCTGAAGATCGGCGACCGCGACTTCTTCCGGGTACTCACCCAGTGGCCGACGGCCCACCGATACGGCAATGTCTCGACGCGGCAATTCATCCAGTTCGTCGAGCGCCTGACCGACCGCGACCTCGGATCGTTCTTCGATACCTGGCTCTACCAGCCGGGTAAGCCGACGCTCTGACCTGGTGCGGGTGTCGGCAATTGCATCGGCGCAGAGGATTGGCAGCGCGTCCGGCTATGGTCGCCGTCGCGTCGCAATCATGTCTCCGCTATGTCCAAAAGAACTTTTCCGACCGCTCCTTGTTCGACCGCGTCCTGCGCCACCCCGGCTTCCGCTAGGGGAAAGTGATGGATCGGGAGCCCAGAGTCCTCACCGATGCGGAAGCCACCAGTGGCGATGGCCGCCGTCACGTCACTCGCCGCCCGCGCCAATGCCCCGGCGTGCAGGGAGTACAAGACAAGGTACTGATACCGGAGGTTCTTGAAATAGGTTTCCAAAATGGGCACCGAGTATTCCTCTCCCCCGTTCTTGGCATAGATCGATACAGTTCCGCCGGTTTTCACAACAGCAAGGTCCAGTGCGTTATTCTGGGCTGGAGCGACCTCCACCACCAAGTCCACGCCGTCGGGCGCGGCCGCGCGTACCGCGCTCTCGGTGTCGCCTTGCCGATAGTTGATGACATGGTGAGCACCAGCGGCCTTTGCCAACGATTCCTTCGTTGTGGAGCTCACCGTTGTGACGACGGTCGCGCCCGACCAGCGCGCCAACTGGACTGCGGCGTTGCCGACTGCGCCTGCACCGCCCTGCACCAGGACCGTCAGTCCGGTCATCGCGCCTGGCCCCAGATGCGAGGGGCCGCCATCGTGCACTGTCAGAGCGCGATGCGCAGTCAGGGCTGGAACCCCGATGGAGGCACCGATGTCGAAGCTCGCTCCTTCGGGTAAAGGAACGACGCGGCTGATCGGCTGCACTACATACTCGGCTGCGGTACCGAAAGGCTTTCCATGCTGGGCGAGAATCAGCCAGACGCGATCGCCGACCGCAAAATCGGCTACCTGCGGCCCCACCGCGTCGACGACGCCGGCGCCGTCTTGGCCCGGCGTCACTTCATCGAACAGCAGCGGTCGGATTCGGAATCGCCAATCGGTGGGATTGACTCCGGAACGCATCAGGCGGACCCGAACTTCGCCCGGACCGGGCTCGGGAATGTCGCGCTCGGCCAGAGACAGAACGTCGGAGGCGCCGGGGCGAGTGTAGACGATGGCTCGCAAGTCGAGACTCCTGACTAGAGATTGCGGTTGGACTTTCCGTTACTGCCTCGATAGTGAAGGAAGTTGACCCATTCATATGCGGAGGCAGCGTCGAGGGTCAGGTTGAGCTGTTCGGCCACTCGCCTCTTCACAACACGCTTGGTCAGCGCAAGCGCATAGGCGGACTTCGACAGAAGTTGACGAACCATGTCGTCAACGACCTGATCCAGTTCAGCCGGCGGCACTGCGTAATTGATCGCACCCATTTTGGCCAGTTCGGCGGCCGTATAGGGCTTCGCGAGAAGCAGGTACTCCATCGCTTTGGCCGGGAACATATGCAAGGGCACCAGTGCACCTCCGCCGTCACCGGGAACCGTGTCAAACCCAAAGATCTTCTGCAGGTCCATATGCACATCAGCCACTATCGCATCTTCTCTGGCGGCGATCAGGTCGCAGCCGAACATGATGCTTTGGCTGAACCCGATACAGTCTCCATTAACTCGAGCGATCACCGGCTTCTCCATTTCGGCCAGCGTTTGCTGAGTCAGCCGCACACCCTGAAACCCCTTCCACATCCAATCCGGAAAGTCGACCGGCTCGGGATCGAGCCTGTTGCCCTCCGCGTAGGGCGGAGCCGGCAGAATCCACGGCGCGCCGTCGTCGATGCCAGTGATGACCACAACTCTGACCGCATCATCCTCGCGCAATCGTGCGAGCGCCCGGCCGAGGTCGAAATGGAGGTCAGCCTGAGAGCCCTGCGCACTGAGAACCGCTACTCGTTCTGTGGTCAACAACCTCACAGTCGCCACAGCCCTGCTGATCTCCACTTCGACCGATTCGAACAACTCGTAACCAACGGACGTCCCCATGCGACACCGCCTCATCAAGCAGTCAGCTATGTGGAAGAAACTGTTCCATCTTGCGCTCACCGTACCGCGGCTCGCGAGAAGATGGAAGCATTACTTCCAGATGCTACGCTGGAGGCATGGATGTGAAGCCGCTACGACGAGATGCGATGGAGAGTCGTGCTCGGATCATCAGCGCTGCGCGAGTGGTTTTCGCCGAGCATGGTTGCGAGGTGCCGCTGTCTGAGATCGCTGCCGCCGCCGGGGTCGGCGTGGCAACGCTTTCACGCCACTTCGACCGCGCGCAGCTCGTCCAAGCCGTCATCGAACAGCGCCTGCTGGAGCACGTGAACACCGCTGACGAGGCGCTCGCGTTGGCTCCCGAAGAGGCGATCCTCTCCTACGTGCGGGGCCTATGCGCTCGCGGGCTCGTCGATCGCAGCCTGATCCGAACGTTCACGCTCCCTCTGCCGGACTCGCAGATCGCGGGTCGCCTGCGTCGCCAGCTCCGACAGCGGCAACTGAAGCTCATCAGGGCTGGGCAGGATGCGGGCGTGCTGAGGGCGGGTGTGGTTCCCGAAGATCTTCTTCTCGTTCTCCTGGCTGTGCAGTGCAGCATGGAGAGCACTACTGGAGGCGCCGCGTGGCAGCGTACGCTGGCAATCCTTCTTGCCGGGCTATCCGATGCCGCGGTAGATCGCGAGTTGCCGAGACCCCCTCGGCTGGACGACCTCATTCAACATGCCAACGGTCCACGACCGGGGCGAAGGCCCAGCTCGCTCTCGAAATCTTGACACCACCAGGCAAACCGCAGGTCGACGTCCGGTTCCACCCACTCGCTTACAAGGGGCGACAAGTCCTGAGGTAGCTGAGGAACGAGGCCTGCAGACCCGTCACGTGTGTTTCGCGCAGGATCGCGCTGGTGACGGCTCCGCCGTGCGAGGTCAGGCGGTGCAGGAAGGTGGCGGTGTTCTTCGCGAGGCTCTGGTAGATGGCCAGGTCTCCGAGAAGTTCCCGCTCGTTGAGGGTCACGTGGAGGTTGGCGGCTGGCAGGCTGTCACCCATTTCCTGGAGCTGGGCGAAAACTTGACTGCCTTCGCCGACGACGCCGGGGCTGCCCGCTCCGATGGTCTCGAAGAGGGTGTTGCCGCTGAGCCAGGCGTAGAGGCTGAAGAGTCCACCGTAGGAGTAGCCGTGGAGACCGTGGCCGCTCGCGGCTGTGTCGTAGTCGCGCTCGATCCGCGGGTGCAGTTCCGCGGTGAGGAAGGCCAGGAACGCATCGGCTTGGGTGTCGCGTAATTCGGCGAGGTAGGCGTCGGCTTCCTCGCGGGTCATCGTGCCCGCTTGAAGTCCCATCTCCACGGCATCGACGAACTCCTTGGCGATCGGCTCGCCGGGTGGCACGAGATCCCGGTTGCGCAGCCGTGCCCAGTGCTGCGCTTCCTCCCCCGCGTAGCCGACGCTGACCTGGATGTAGGGCCGGATCCGTTGCATGGGGTCCAGCTGCGTGACGATGAGCGGAGCCGTCTGGCCCACCGCCCAGTTGCCGTCGAGCACGTACACGACCGGCGCTCGCGTCGCGGCGGGGTCGTAGCCCGGTGGCGTGGTGACCCAGACGCCGTAGTCGTGCCCACCGCTGGAACGCATCTCGAAATAGTCGGTGCCGGCGAGGCAGCCCTGCCACATCGCGCTCATCACAGGTCCTTCACCACGGGTCCGGCCTGAAAACGTCCCACAAGTCGTTCCTTCCACCATGGCGCCGTCCGCGCGTTCTTTTCCAATGGATAAACTGTGAGAGTGATCCTGTCAAGCTCAGAACCCAAGGGTGGCGCCCGCGAACGCCTCCTGGCCCGACTCCTCGAGGCCTTCGGCGAGGGCCTTCCCTCACCGGAGGTGTCGCTCCGGGAGATCGCCGCCCGGACCGAGACCAGCCATGCCCTTCTGCGATACCACTTCGGGTCACTCACGGGCGTCCTGGCAGCCATGCTCAGGGCGCAGCGATCCCGTGACAACGAGAGGCTGTTCGCGGCCGCCCGGCAGGGCACCTTCGACGACCTCGTCGTGGCGATCTGGCGGACCTACACCCGCCCGGAGCGGCTGTCGCGCATCCGCGGCTTCTTCCATGTCGTAGGGCTGGCCGCGTACAGCCCGGAAGACTTCCGCGAGTTCATCGACTCGCTCGACGACCTGACCCAGATGCTGGCCTCACTCGCGGAACACGAAGGCCTCGACGCCCGGGAAGCGCGGACGACGGCCACCGTCACCATTGCCGCGATGCGCGGCCTGCTCCTCCAGGAAGTCCTGACTCCGGGTGTCCACTCGGCGGACGCGGTCGCCCTGATCCTGCGAATCAGGGGCGCACGCGGATGACGGTCTTGCCCTTGCGTCGTTCGGTCGGGTTGAGCGCGGGGATGGCGTCGTCGAGGGTCACGATGGTGCCGATGTGGGTGCGGAGGCGGCCATCCCGGACCCGGTCGACGATCTCGGTCAGCTGACTCGGCACGGACTCGACAACGAAGTCGATCGCGAGGCCGTCGGCCGGGCGGGCCTCCACCGGGCCGACCACCGACACCAGCGTCCCGCCGGGCCGGACGATGTTCGCCGACCGCCGTTGAACCTCACCACCGATGACGTCGAAGACCAGATCGACCCCGCCGACCTCGCCGAGGTCGTCGTGGCCGAGGTCGAGGAACTCGTTCGCGCCGAACTCGAGCGCCGCCTGCCGGTCCGCCGCCCGCCCGGTACCGATGACATAGGCGCCGAACTCCCGGGCCAGCTGCGTCACCACGGACCCGACCGCACCGGCGGCGCCGTGCGCGAGGACACTCTGCCCCGCCCGAACACGACCATGCTGAAACAGGCCCTGCCACGCGGTCAACCCGGAGATCGGCAGGCTCGCACCCACCGTGAAGTCGACGTTGCCCGGCAGCGGCGCCAGACTGCGCGCCTCCACACCCGCGTACTCGGCCAGGGTTCCGTCACGGTGCCAGTCCGTGATCCCGAAAACCCGCTGCCCCACCGAAAAACCGGTCGTGCCGTAGCCGAGAGAAGCGACCACCCCGGCGAACTCGTGCCCGATGACCGCCTGCGTCCGCTCACGACCGGAACGATCAACCCACGTCGACGCCCACTCCCACTCGGCCGGAACGAAACCCGACGCACGGACCTCGACCACAACGTCATTGATCCCCGGCGCCGGCCCAGGCCGCTCGGCGAGGGTGATGCCGGCAGCTTCCGCGGCCTGGTCCGTCACGACGATTGCCTTCATGGCATGCCTCCGTAGCTCTCCGATTTTGGGCTTGCCAGCCCACTAACGGCAGTGAACACGACCTGATACTGGGCTGTCAAGCCCAGTCTGGGGTAGTGTGGACGCCATGGCAGCCACCACGGAAGCCCAGAAACTCACCGGCAAAGGACAGGCGACCCGGGCCCGCATCCTCGAACACGCCGCAGAACTCA
>NZ_FOEF01000043.1 GCF_900110575.1 Amycolatopsis saalfeldensis | reverse complement strand
CCTCGCCGTCATCGAATGGCAAGCCGAACGCATCCTCACCTTCCACCGCAGTAAGCGGTTCACCCACTTCGACAACCTCGACACCCTTCGGGACTGGGCAGACTTCTACATCGCCTACGACCGCGCCTGCCAAGAAGGCTGCACCCTCGGCTCACTCGCCAGCGAAATCATCAAAACCGACCTCAACGTCCGCACACAACTCACCACCGCGTTCACACAATGGCGAGACATCTTCCGCGACGGACTCGAACGCATGCAGAACCTCGGCCACATCAACACCCAAGCGGAACCCACCCAACTCGCCCACCTCCTGCTCGCCGCCTTCCAAGGCGGCATGCTCCTCGCCCAAGTCACCCGCGACATCACCCCACTGCGAGACGCCCTGCAGACAGCCATCGACCACGTCGAGACCTTCGCGCTGGTCCCTGCTCCCGGTGAACTCGAAGATCGGTAGCGCCGGCGCTTCGCCCGTCCCGGCGGATTCATTCGGCGGCGAGTTCGGCCAGCAGCTGCTCGATCCGGTCCCGTTCGAACGGGCTGTCGAACTTTCCGGCGAGTCCGAGCGCGGTCCGGGCCTGCCGCACGGCCGCGGCAGGCGAGCCCGCGGCGCGGTCGATTCGCGCGTACTCGAGGTGGATGGCCGCTTCGGCGTCGGGACGCCGGGTCTGCCGCGCCAGTGGCAGCGCCCGGTCGGCGAACGAGCGGGCGGCGGCCAGATCGCCGGACTCGCGTTGCGCCCGGGCGTTGACGATCAGGCACCAGGTCCGGCCGACCGGATCGCCGTGATGCTCGGCCAGCGCGAGCGCGTCGGCCGCGTGCCGGCGCGCGGACGGCAGGTCGCCGACCGCGAGGCTGATGTGGACGACGGAGATCTTCGCCTGGGCGGTGATCTTCCAATCTCCCAGGGATTCGGCGTACCGCAACGCTTTTCGCGCATGCCGCAACGCCGCGTCCGGGTCACCGAGCTGCTCGCGGTGCAATGTGGACAGTGAACTGTGGCAGCCGGCGAGGCCGGCCACGTTGCCGCAGGCCTCGTAGTCGGCCGCGGCGGCGCCGAGCGCGGCCAGCGCGGCCGGGACGTCGCAGCAGCGCTCCGCGGCGTCACCGAGCTTAGCCAGCACGTCACCGCGCAGCTCCGGGTCCACATCGGACAGCATCGGGCGGACCGCCGCCAGCACCCGCGGCACGTCGGAGTAACGGCCGCGGTGCAGCCGGACGGCCGCGGTGACCAGGGCTGCGACGACCCGGGCGGTGACGTCCGGCCCGGCGATCGCGGCGAGCCGGGGCGCGAGGCGGGCGAGGGGGTCGAGCAGGTCGAGGCGGACCAGCGGCTCACACAGGGCCAGCAGCAGCGCCGCCGCCGCGCGGGCCCGCCCCCGGTCGAGGGCCAGCTCGACGAGGGTGATCAGCACGCCGGCGTCCGCGCCGGCCCACCGCAACGGCTCGGGTGCCAGCCGCGCGCTGACGTCCGGTTCGAGGTCGCCCGCGGCCTCGGCGACCACCGGATGGCTCAGCGGCCGGTGGGTGATTTCGCGGCTGACGGCGGCCGAGAGCGCGACCGCCCAGGCGATCAGCCGGTCGGCCGCGGCCGGCGCCAGGCCGGGGTCGATCGTGCGGCAGTAGGCGCGGACCAGGTCGTGGGTCCGGTAGCGCGGGACGCCGTCCGGGCCCGGGCCGGCGGGCTCGACCAGGTGCATCGAAGCCAGCCGGGCGACGAGTTCCCCGGCCCGCGTCAAGCCCGTGTCCAGCGCCGGGGCCAGCACCCAGCCGGGGAAATCCGGCCAGTCCGCGGCCGACACGGCCAGGAGCGCCTGCCGGGCCTGCGGTTCGAGCAGCCGCACGGCGGTGTTCAGGCTGCCGCGGACGCTGCGGTGCCCGGCGGTGAACGTGCGCATCCGGCCGGGGTCGTCGGCCAGCCGCCGGGCCATTTCGGCCGCGCTGAGCGCCGGGAACGCGGCCAGGTTCCCGGCCGCGAGCCGCAGCGCCAGCGGCAGTCCGGCGCAGGCCTTGACGATCGTCGTGATCGCCGCCGGGTCGGACATCCGCCGCGGGCCGACGACGTTCGCGACCACGGCCCGGGCCACGTCGTCGGCCAGCGGCCCGACCGAGACGCGCACCGCGGACTCCAGCTCGGGCAGCACCGCGCGGCTGGTCACGAGCGTCGCGCAGCCGGCTTCCGCAGTCAGCAGCGGCTCGAGCTGGCCGGCGGCCGCCGCGTTGTCCAGCACGATCAGGAGCCGGCGGCCGACAGTCCGGCTCCGGAACTCCGCGGAGCGGCCGACGACGTCGGCCGGCATCGACCGGGCCGGCACGCCGAGCGCACGCAGAAAGCCGCCGAGCACTTCCTGCGGGGACGCCTGGCGAGGGCCGTCCCCGCGCAGGTCGGCGTGCAGCTGGCCGTCGGGGAAGGCGTCGAGCACGGCGTTCGCGGCCTGCACCGCGAGCGCCGTCTTGCCCACGCCGGGCATGCCGGTCAGCAGCAGCAACCGCGGCTCGGCGGCCGGGCCGGTCAGGACTTCGCCCAGCGCGGCCAGTTCGGTCTCGCGCCCGGCGAAACCGCGGGTCCGGGGCGGCAGCTGCGCGGGCACGTCCCGGCCCGCAGGCCGGGGCGGCGCCGGGTCCACCGCCAGGATCTCCTGCTCCAGCTCGACCAGCTCGCGGGGTGGATCGATGCCCAGTTCCTCCCGCAGGACCTGCCGGGCGTGGCGGAACGCGTCCAGCGCGTCGGCCCGCCGGCCGCAGCGGTGCAACGCCAGCATCCGCCGGTGGTGCAGCCCCTCGCGCAGTGGATGCGCCCGCACCAGCTCGGTCAGCTCCGGCACGACCTGGGCGGCGTGCCCGCAGGCCAGCTCCGCGTCGAGGCAGTCCTCGAGCAGGCTCAGCCGCAGTTCGTCCAGCCGGGGACGCTGCAGTGCCGCCAGGTGCGGGCTGATCCCGCTCAGCGGAGTGCCCCGCCACAGTTTCAGCGCGGCCCGCAGCGTGGTCACGGCCGTCTCCGGGCGTCCATCGGCACGCGCGAGCCGCTGGGCGTCGACCACTTCGCCGAGGTCGATCCGGGTGGCGCGCAGCCGATAGCCGTCGGCCTCGGTGCCGATCAAGTCCGCCACCCCGGCTTGGGCCAAGGCGGCCCGCAGTTTCGAAATCTGGATGTGCACCTGCTGGCGCGCGGTGGCCGGGGGCCCTTCGCCCCACAACGCGTCGATCAGCCGCTCGACCGGGACGGTCCGCCCCGGTTCCAGCGCGAGCGCCGCGAGCACCGTGCGGCCCAGCCGCCCTTTCACCGGCACCGCCCGTCCCTCGGCGGAAACCCGGACCGGGCCGAGCAGATCGATTTCCAGCACCGGCGATGCCTCCCCCGCATCCGGCCGACCGACCCAGCTTAGCCAGGCCCCACCCCGTTTCTCCAGCACCGATCCGGCCCGCCCCGATGCCCGCCGCCGGAACTCGATAGCGAACGGATAGGGCGCCCCGGCCACGATCGTGCCGACCGTTCACGGGGAAACGGTGAGACCCGCCCGACAGCCGAGGGAGTTCCCATGTTCAGACGCACGATGGTCACGGTGTCCACGACGCTGCTGGCCGCGGCCGCGGCGGCCGCACTGGCGACGCCGGCCTCCGCCACGCCCACCCCGACCACCTGGTGCACGTACCGCGTGACCAATGTGGCCAGTAACGACTACCTGTTCGTGTACAGCGGGAGAAGCACCACTTCCGCGCATCACATCGGCGACTTCCGCAACGGCGAGGTGGTGTCCGGGCAGTACGGCAACACCTACGTCAGCGGCCGGGCCTGGAAACACGTGATCGGGAAGAGTGTTGTTGTCTCCACCGGCACCGTGAACGGGTACGCGCACGCCTCCGAGGCCGGCGGCGCGCCACTGCTGTCCCTGATCCACTGTCCCTGATCCACTTCTGCGGCAAGCCGGCCCGGTGCCGAGGCGGCCCCACCCGCCGCCTCGGCACCGGCGATCAGGGCCGCGAATCCAGCAACGGCCGGATCAGCTCCGCCCCTTTACGGCTCAGCCAGCTCCGCATGTCCAGCAATTCCGGGTGCAAGGCACGCAATTCGTCGACATCGACGTCGGGGACACTGCCGTCGCCGCTGTTGATCAGTTCGTAGCCGCGGGCGAACCGTTCGTCGATACGACGCAATTCCTCCATCGGACGCTGGAGGTAGGGCACCTCCTGGCCGACGGCGGCGCTGATCTCGGCGGCGACCTCCGGCGGGGTCAGCGCGTCGCCGACCAGTTCGAGGGTCCGGCCGCGGTATTCATCCGGGCTTGCCAGCGCGAGTGCGGCGAAGGCGCCGATGTCGTCGAGCGCGATGAACTGCTGGCGCACGTGAGGGGCGGCGGCGGTGCGCAACGCGCCGTCACGAACCCCGACGATGGCGGACTGGGTGATCAGGTTTTCCATGAAAGAACTCGGCCGCAGCACGGTGGCCGAGACGCCCGAGGCGGCGAGGTACTGCTCGATCTCCCATTTGGTGGGCTGCCCGCCCCGGTCGGCCCCCAGACCAGAGCTGTAAACCACGTGCGCCACACCGGATTTCACCGCGGCATCGGCGATGGCTTTGCCGGCCTTGGCCTCGTCCTGATCGGGTGCCACCGGCCCCGGATGCATGCTGAACACACCGTAAACGCCGTCGACGCAGCGATCGATCGTCGCCGGATCCTCCAGCGAGCCCGTGATCACCTCCGCGCCCGCGTCCGCCAGTGCCCGGGCCCTGGCACTGTCCTGATCGCGGGTGAGGGCCCGCACCCGCCATCCGTCGGTGAGCAGGCGGTCCGCGACCGCCCCGCCCTGCTGCCCGGTCGCGCCGACGACAAAAACAACCTGGTCCACTGGGTCCTCCGTGCTCGGTCCGGATAGCCGCGGCGACGAGCCCGGGCTAACCGGAGAACTCTCTCCGTCTAGCCACTATACGGAGAGAGTTCTCCGGTTGACCAGACCGGGGCTAAGATCGGGCCATGGTGGACAAAGCCGGGCCGCTCACCCGGCCGTTGCGCGCGGACGCCCGGCGCAACCGCGATCAAGTACTGGCCGTCGCTCGGGAAATGCTGTCCGTCGACGGGTTGTCGGTGTCCTTCGACGAGATCGCGCGCCGCGCCGGAGTCGGCGTCGGCACGGTCTACCGGCATTTCCCCACTCGAAACGCGCTGTTCGAGGCCGTCCTCCTCGGCCGCGTCGAGGAGTTCACCGAACAGGCCCGGACACTGGCCGCGGCCGAGAACCCGTCGGGCGAGGCGTTTCTCGGCTACTTCGCCCACCTGGTCGGCGAAGTAGCCCTCAATCAGGCGCTGTGCGACGCGTTCGACGACGACGCTGGCGCCGGGATCGCCTTGCCCGGGCAGCTGCGGCAAGAGTTCATCAGGTCGTTTGACGCCCTGCTCGAGCACGCGAGAACCGCCGGGGCCGTGCGAACGGACGTCGATATCGCCGACGTGCTGGACCTGCTCATCGGCGCGGCGGCGGCAGGGCGCCGCGGCCGGCTCCGCGGGACCTCGGACCAGCTGATCGCGATCGTGGTCGACGGGCTACGCCCTCGGCAATCGGCCACCTAGGACGACATCCGGCCGGCAAAAGGAAAACTCAGCCTTCGCGCGCGGACCGAGCCGCCGGCACGATCGCGAGGAGGATTCCGGCGACGGCGATCGTCAGGGTCGCGCGGGTGCCCACCGATTCGGCGAGGAATCCCGCGGCCAGTGCGCCGAGGGGCATGGTTCCCCAGATCAGCACCCGCATGCTCGTGTGGACGCGGCCGCGCAGGGCGTCCGGGGTCAGGTGCTGGCGGCGGGTCATCACGATCACGTTGTAGGTCGTGGCGCCGGCGGCGTGGATGACGATTCCCGTTGCTGCCAGTGCCAAGCCGATCGGGCCCGGCTGGGCGAGGGGGAGCAGCAGGTGGGGCGGCCACGTCAGCACGGGCACCAGCCAGTTGGCGCGAGCCGCCCCGATGCGGCGGGTCCAGCGGCCCGTCGTCGCGGCGCCGATGACGCTGCCCACGCCCGACAGGGCCAGCAGCACGCCCGCGCCCGCCGCGTCCAGGTGCAGGTCGTGCGTGAAGAACAGGACTTCCATGGACATGATGCCCGCGGTGAAGAACGCGGCGACAGAACTCGCGATGGCCAGCGGGCGGAGCTGGCGGTGGCGGACGATATAACGCAGGCCCTCGGCGATCTCGGTGCGTAGCCGGACATTCCGCGGCCGCGGCGGGATCGGCGGCACGTCGGCCCGGACGCGCGAAAGGAGCGCGGCCGAAGCCAGGTAACCCGCCCCGGTGAGCACCAGCCCGGAGGCAGCACCGATCAACCGAGTGAGCACACCGCCGATGCCGGGCCCGGCGGCCGCGGCGACCGACAGGGTGACCTGCAGGCGCGCGTAGCCGGTTTCCAGGTTCTCCAACCCGATCACCACCGGCAGGTACGCCTGGTAGGCGGCGTCGAAGAACACGGTCGCGACGCCGACGAGGGCAGCCGTGACGAGCAGCTGCCCGAAGTCCAGCACGCCGGCCCAGCCCGCGACCGGAAGCCCGAAGAACAGCAGGGCCCGGACGAGGTCGGCGCCGACGAGCACCGCGCGGCGACGGCGGGTCCGGTCGATCCAGGCACCGGCGGGCAGGCCGATGACCAGGAACGCGACGGTCTCCGCCGCGGTGAGCAGGCCCATCTGCAGCGGGCTGGCGCCGAGGGTGGTCGCGGCGAGCAGGGGCACCAGGGCCGTCGCGGCGGCGGTACCGAGCTGGGAAGCAGCGTCCGCGGTCCACAAGAAGCGGAACGCGCGATGCCCCCGCAGCCCGGCCGACGGCGTCGGCTCGCCGGTCATGGGCCCGGCTCCCGGCCAGGTGGCGGACGCCGATCCGCGTGGTAGGGCAGCACAACGGCGTACCGGTCGTCCAGCCGCAGCGCGAGCTGGTGCGCCACCAGCTGGTCGACGAGATCCGACGCGGGCCCGTCGGCCGGCGGCCGGTCCGTGCCGGCCAGGGTCCGGAAAGCGTCGACCCAGCCGGCTTCGACGTGCACGCGGTTGATCGGCCCGCCCGGCCGGGTGTCGTGGATGAGGACGAACCCCGGGCCGTAGCGGTAGGTGCAGGTGCCCGTGCCGTGGGCTTCGCGCCAGCGGCGGCCGGGTTCCCCGTCGTCCCGCGGCGGCGGCAGATGACACAGCGCGCGTTCGGGAATGGTGCCCGGCAACGACTTCCGCAAGGTCCAGTCCACCGGAACGAACGCCGCCGCGGCGGTGGCGAGCAAGCGCACCATCGTGGCGTCGCGGTGCGCTTGCTCGCCGAAGGCGAACGGCTCCGGCAGCCGCAGCCGCTGCGCACTCCCGGCCAGCCCGGCCACGAACCGCAGTGCGGCGTCGGGATCGGCGTCGATCCGGCCGAAGTCGAGTTCGACCGTTTCGGGCCACTCCGGGTGCGGAGCGGACAGGGTGCGCATGCAGCTCCTTTCAGGCGGACGGCGCGAGAACCGACAACGGCAGGTGGGTTTTCCGCGCCACGACAGGCGAGGTGGCCAGGGTGATCCACAAAGTACCGTCGGTGAAGACCAGACCGGCCTCCTCGAGCCGGCCGAGCCAGTGGCCGAACTCGTCGGGGTCCCATTCGTGGTTCTGTTCGGCGAGCACCCGCAGCGGCGCACGGCCGGTCTCCAGTGCTTGCCAGGCCGCGATCTCACGCGGGTGCTCGAGCACGTGGTCGACCGGCGCCCAGCCGTGGCGCCGGTCCCGGATCACCACGACGTCGCCGATGGTGCGGGCGATCAGCGTGCTCCCCGGGTAGCCCGCGGTCCACGCGGCCAGCGCGTCGGCCAGCGGCGCGACCTCCTCGGCCGTGAGTCCCCGGTCCGGGGTGTCGAAGGAGTAGACCAGCTCGGCCAGCCGCTCCGGGTCGTCGATGTCGTGGACGAGACGCGACCCCGCCGCCGGGCTGCGCTCGATGAAGCCCTGGCCCGGATCGTCGAAGTTCGGCGAAAACCGTTGCAGGGCAATACGTGCCGCGCCGCTGGGCGGTTGCAGGTGCACCAGGGCGGGCAGCTGGGCCACGACCGCGGCGTAGTCCGCCACGTGCTCGCCCGGAAACCCGTACAACCAGTTCCAGCTGATGGTGAGCCCGGCCGAGGCCCCGTCACGCAGCATCCGCACGTTGTGCGCCCCGCGAACGCCCTTGCGCATCCGGGACAGCACGTCGTCGACCAGGCTCTCGATGCCGGGCTGGACGTCCCACACCCCGGCCGCCCGCAGCGCGGCCACGTCCCCGAGCTGCGCGTTGGCCTTGATCTCGTAGTGGATCCGCAGGTCGTGGCCGGCGCCGGCCAGCCCCGGCAGCGCCGACCGGTAGTACTCGTTCGGCAGGATGTTGTCGATCGTGGTGACGTCGAGGATCCGGTGCCGGCGCACCAGCCCGAGCACTTCGTCCACAAAGGACTCCGCGGGCTTGGCCCGGTAGGTCATCGCGGTGCCGTTGAGGCCACAGAAGACGCAGTGGTGTTTCGCGCCCCACCAGCAGCCGCGGGAGGACTCCACGACCAGCTCCGGTTCGACCCGGGCCGCGACGGAAGCGGGAACGGCGGCGAACCAGTCGTCGTAGTCCGGTGTCGTGATCGACGCCGGCGAGACCAGCCGGGACGGGCCCGGGCTGACCCGGGTGGCGCCGTCGTCGTCACGCCAGCACAGCTGGGGCACGTCGTCGAGGCCGTCGCGGGTTCCGGTCGCGTGGCATTCGGCGAGGGCCCGAAGCAGTTTCGGGAAGGTGACGTCGGCCTCGCCGCGCAGGACGTAGTCGACAAACGGGTATTCCCGGTGCAGCGCCACGCCCATCGGGCCGTCGGTCGAGTAGCCGCCGATCAGGATCCGCACGCCGGGCCGCCGGTCCTTGATCCGCCGGGCCACCGCGAGGCTGGCGATGGTCTGGCTGAAGGTCGCGCTGAAGCCGACCAATTCCGGCTCGTGGGCGAGAATCGCGTCGGCGGCCTGATCGGCGAATTCGTCCGCGAGCTCACGCGCCGCCGCGGCGACGCGGAACGGCAGGCCGGCGCGGCGGGCCAGCTCCCGCATGCCCGCATAGCCGAAATCGGGTCCGTTGAGCGCGCCCGCGAAGATCCATTCGCCGAGCGAATGGTGGAAACCGGTGTCCGCCAGTTCCGCGTAGTCGCCCACGGTCAGCCCGGCCCGCAGCATCAGGTCGGCGAAGGCGAGACTGCCATGGTAGGAAACCGGGACCGGAAGTCCCTCCCGCGCGCACGCCGCGCGCAAAACGCCGAGTGCGAGGGAGGGACGGTGCAGCGAGTGCCACGGCATCGACACCAGACAGGTCCGGGGAACCTGCCCGTGGGGCATCGAAACGCCTGCTCCGCCGCTCAGCGCGGTTTCGCAGCGCCGGCTTCGTTGTACATGGTCACGCCGCGGCCGGTGCCACCGCGCTCGTCACGCTCGGCCAGGCGCGTCACGGTGAGCGCGGGCGTCGGAGCATCGGAAAGATCGTCGGATTCCCCGAGTTTCGTCACCGCGAACGCGGCAGTGCGTGTGGATTCCATCTTCTCCCCCTCGTTTCGATACGAATTCCGAAACTTGATGACGCGCCGGCGAAGTCGTTTGCCGGCCGCCCCACGCAACAGGGTAATTCCGCGGGGCCCGTCGGTAAAGCGTCAGCGGTCAAGCCACGGGGCCAGCAACGTCTCCAGGTCGGCGTCCGACAGTGCCCGCGGGCCACCGTGGAACTCGTGCCAGCGCGAAGCGTCGCGCGCGGCGTAGAAGTCGACCTCGAAGGCGCGCATCAGGACGTACATGAAACTCACCGAACTGAACCGCTCACCCAGCAACGCCTGAGCCGCGCGGGCGATCTCCACCGCGCTGAGACCGCTGCAGTCGGCGAGCTTCAGCTCCTCGGCAGCCGGATCGAGCAGACTCGGGGCAGACATCATGACAGTTTCTCCATCACCGAAACGAAAACTCAGCCTTCAGCGGCAAGCTGACCACAAGCCGCAGCGATCTCCTGACCACGGGTGTCGCGCACCGTGCACGCGACACCGCCCGCGTTCACCAGACGTACGAACTCACGCTCCACCGGCTTCGGCGACGCGTCCCACTTGCTACCCGGCGTCGGATTCAGCGGAATCACGTTCACATGCACCAACTGACCCAAATGCTTACGCAGCCGCTTCGCCAGCAACTCCGCCCGCCACGGCTGATCGTTGATGTCCCGGATCAACGCGTACTCAATGGACACCCGCCGACCCGACGTGTCCGCGTAATACCGCGCAGCCGACAGAACCTCGTCCACCGACCACCGCTCGTTCACCGGCACCAGTGTGTCGCGCAACTCGTCATCCGGCGTGTGCAGCGAAACCGCCAGCCGCACCTGCATCTTCTCGTCCGCCAGCTTCTGGATCGCCGGGGCCAGACCCACCGTCGACACCGTCACCGAACGCTGGCCGATCCCCAGACCGGCCGGAGAAGGATCCGTGATCCGGCGCACCGCCGCCACCACGCGCTTGTAGTTCGCCAGCGGCTCGCCCATGCCCATGAAGACGATGTTCGACAGGCGGCCGGGGCCGCCGGGCATGGTGCCGTCGCGCATCACGGCGGCGGCGGAGCGGACCTGGTCCACGATCTCGGCCGTCGAGAGGTTGCGGTCGAGGCCGCCCTGCCCCGTCGCGCAGAACGGGCAGGCCATGCCGCAGCCGGCCTGGCTCGAGATGCACAGCGTGGCCCGGTCCGGGTAACGCATGAGCACGCTCTCGAGCAGAGTGCCGTCGTGCGCGCGCCAGAGGGTCTTGCGGGTGGTGCCGTCGTCCGCGGCCAGGGCCCGGACCTCCGTCAGCAGCGTCGGCATCAAGTCGGCGACCAGACGCTCGCGCGACGCGGCCGGGATGTCCGTCATCTCCGCCGGGTCGACGGTCAGGCGGGAGAAGTAGTGGTTCGACAACTGCTTGGCGCGGAACGGTTTCTCACCGAGCGCGGTCACGGCCTCGGCACGCTCGGCGGACGAGAGGTCGGCGAGGTGGCGCGGCGGCAGGCCGCGCTTGGGCGCGTCGAAGACAAGAGGGAGGGCACTCATAGCAGATCCAGTGTCCCATGCCAACCGCATACGACGATCAGCACCCACTCGACTGTGTGCGGGTCGTCACTTCCCGCCCCGGGACGACCACGGTGAGCGAGCCGCGGGACCACCCGGTGATACCGCGCCGAATCGTGGACAATCATGTTAATACGCCGGGAAACACTGGTTAAACCCGCACACTCGCGACGGGTACGAGCGGCCCCGCGGTGTCACCGCCCGGGACCCGGCCGCGGCAGCCGGGCGACGCCGGCGCCACCCCGCGGAACCGGGCGAACTAGCGACTGACCAGTAGGTTAAGTCATTTCGTTGTGGTCAACAACAAAGTATGGATGATCCACTCCACCCCTGGCAAGACCCTCGCCAGAAGGTTTAGACCATCGTCGGGTAATGGCGCCTTGAGTCATTGACAACGTCCGGGTGACCTGTGATTCTCGGCCTCACGCAGAGTTGACAAAAGATCACCCGACAACCGTTCGGACTGTTTATGTGTCACACAGACCCCCGCCCCCCGGTCACGCGTAGCCAGCAGGGATCCCTGGGAGCCGGCAGAGGCGCTCGAAGACCGCACCTCGCCTGATCAGGTCACAGCCGGCCGTTCTCCGGCTCTGGAAGGCTTTCCGCCGGCTTCGGCGACTCCGCGCGCTTGTCCCGCTTGAAGCGGGAGCACCGCTGCGCGCCACAGCTGCCGCAATCAGTACCGGACCGGAAATGGCGATGAGCCGCTTCGCTGTGCCCACACACACAGATGTGCTCGTCGGTCATTCGCCGTGCCCGCTCCTTGCCGCATGACTGTGCTCATCCAACCGACCGCCAGTGTAGCCGATCGGACCGGCGACCGGTCCGGCGACGCGATCGCCTGGCACCCGGTCATTCCGTGCACACCAGGCGATTCGTCGTGTCTGCATGCGGTTTCGGACCCCGAGACCACCGCCGCCACCCGTTTCGACCGTTTCCGATGCCAGCGCCGCCGCCGGCGAACCGGCGATGCGGCTCCGACACCTGTGAAAGGTGGCCATGCGCTCCCCCGATCCCCGTATTTCCCTGGTCATACCCGTGCTCAACGAGGCGAGGAACCTCGAGGTGGTGCTGCCGAGCCTGCCCGAGGTCCATCAGGTGATCCTGGTCGACGGCCGCTCGGTGGACGACTCGGTCGAAGTCGCGAAACGGTGCCTGCCCGACATCGAGGTGGTCACGCAAACCCGTGGTGGCAAAGGAAACGCGCTCGCCTGCGGGTTCGCGCGGGTGACCGGGGACGTCGTCGTGATGTTCGACGCCGACGGTTCCGCGGCGCCCGAGGAGATCCCGCTGTTCGCCAAGACCCTGGTGGCCGGCGCGGACTTCGCGAAGGGCAGCCGGTTCACCTCCGGCGGCGGCAGCGACGACATCACCCGGCTCCGCAAAGCCGGCAACGCGCTGTTGAACGGCTTCACGAACCTGCTGCTGCGCACCAGGTTCACCGATCTCTGTTACGGCTACAACGCGTTCTGGTCGGACATCATCCCGGCCTTCGGGCTGCCGCCGACCGAGCTGGGCCGCGAATCGGGCCGGCAGTGGGGTGACGGGTTCGAGGTCGAGACCCTGATCAACTGCCGCATCGCCTTGGCCGGGATGAAGATCCGCGAGGTGCCCAGCTTCGAGCGCGACCGGATGTTCGGCACCAGCAACCTCGACACCTTCCGCGACGGGATCCGCATGCTGCGCGTGATCCTGCGGGAGTACGGCCGTTCGTGGCGGGCCGGGCGGCGGGAGCGTGAGCGCGCGCTGCCCGGCCCGGACACCGTGGTGGAGTCATGACCGAGGTTTCCGTGGTGATTTGCTGCTATACCGAGGATCGCTGGGACGACCTGGTCGCGTCGGTCGACTCGGTGGCCGGGCAGACGCTTGCCCCGGCCGAGCTGATCGTGGTGGCCGACCACAACACCGCGCTGTTGCAACGGGCGACCGAGGCGTTCACGAGCGACTCGGTCCGGGTGATCGGCAACGATCGGACGACCGGTCTTTCCGGCGCCCGCAACACGGGATACCTTGCGGCCAAAGGGGAAATCGTCGCGTTCCTGGACGACGACGCGGCGGCCGACCCGGGCTGGCTCGCGGACCTGCTGGCCCCGTACGAGGATCCCGACGTCGGCGCGGTCGGCGGACGGGCGATCCCGGCGTGGCCGGAGGGCTCCGCGCCGCCGTGGCTGCCCCCGGAGCTGTACTGGATCGTGGGCTGCGCCTACACCGGCCAGCCCGTCGAAGTGGCCGAGGTGCGCAACATCATGGGCTGCGCGATGTCGTTCCGCCGCGAGCACCTGGAACGGCTCGGCGGGTTCGCCGAGAGCGTCGGGAGGACGGCGGAGCTGCCGCTGGGCTGTGAGGAGACCGAGCTCTGCATCCGGCTGCGGCAACGGGTTCCGGGCGCCAAGGTGATCCTGCAGCCGGCCGCGACCGTCCGGCACCGCGTGTCCGCGGACCGCACGCGACGGCGTTACGTCCGGCAGCGCAGCTGGGCCGAGGGACTGTCCAAAGCGGCCGTCTCCCGGCTCGTCGGCGCGCAGGACGCGTTGTCGACGGAGCGCTCGTACCTGCGTTCGGTGCTGCCGAAGGCGGTACTGCGTGAGCTGCGCGCGGGCAATCCCGCGGGCGCGGGCGGGATTTTCGTGTCGACCGCGGCGGCCGGCGCCGGGTACCTGCGCGGCCTGGCCCGCAAGCCGGCGCCCGTGGCGGACTCGATCCCGGCGTACACAGTGGACATCGAGAACGGCGAAACCTCTTGGGACGGCGAGGCGGACGTGCTCGTCCGGGCCGGCGGAGTCGTGCTCGGTGCCGCCCGCCGCAGCGAGGAGGTCGGCGCGCTCGCCGCCAAGCTGGCGGACCAGGTGCGGGACCGGCCGCCGCGTCCCTCGGTGCAGCCGCGGGTGAGCGTCGTCCTCGCCACCGCGGGCAAGCCCTCGGACGTACGGCGGTGCGTGGCGAGTGTGCTGGCGACCGGTTACCCCGACCTCGAAGTGCTGATCGTCGACAACATTCCCGACGGGCCGAGGGAAGAACTCCTGGCGCTCGCCGCGTCCGACGACCGCGTGCGCTGCCTGCACGAGCCGGTGCCCAGCGCGAGCCGGGCCCGCAACCTCGGCGCCCGCGAGGCGACCGGCGAGGTGCTGGCCTTCACCGACGACGACACGGTGGTCGACGCGGGCTGGCCGGCCGAGCTGGTCGCCGAGCTCGCCCAGCCCGGCACCTCCTGCGTGACCGGCCTCGTCGCGCCGCTGTGCCTGGACACGCCCGCGCAAGTGTGGTTCGAGGCGTTCGGCGGCTTCGGCAAGGGCTACCGGCGGCAGGCCTTCACCGAGGACCCGCGGAACCTGCTCTCCCCCGGCCGCTTCGGCTCGGGCAACAACATGGCGTGGTCCCGCGAAGCGTTCCTGGAGCTGGACGGCTTCGACGAACGGCTCGGCCCCGGGCGGCGCACGCGCTCGGGCGAAGACCTCGACCTGTACCTGCGGCTCGTGCGGTCGGGCGGGCGGATCGTCTACACCCCGCACGCCGTGGTGCGGCACGAGCACCGGGCGACGGAAGCCGAGCTGCTGCGGCAATTGCGTGGCTACGGCACCGGTCTGGCCGCGCTGTACCTGCTGCACGCTCGACGCCGCGGCGGCCTCCGTGAGCTGGTGACCGCGGTGCCGCGCGGGCTGCCGGCGCTGCTCGGCCGCCGTCCCGGAGACAGCACGGAACCGTCCCCCGGTTTCCCCCGGCGGCTGGTCGCCGCCCAGGTGCGCGGCACGCTGTCCGGCCCGTTGGCGCTCCTGCGGGAGCGGACCAGGTGACGGCCCGGATCACCACCGCCGTCACCGCCGCACTGCTGGCGGTGACCGCGATAACCGCGGCGTTCGCCGTGCTGGACCTCCAGGGCCCGGTGCGCGTGGTGGTCACGCTGCTGTTCCTGTTCCTCGTCCCGGGCTGGTCCGTGGTCACCTTCTTCCGGCCGGGCTCGTCGTCGCTCACCTGGGCGCTGGTCATCGCCGCCAGCGTCGCGATCGACCTGCTCGGCGCGCAGCTGATGCTCCTGACCACGTGGCGCCCGGCGCTCGCTTCGGTGTTCGCGCTCGTCGTGTGCGCGGTGCTGCTCGGGTTCCACCTGGTCACGGCCCGGCGCGCGGCAGGAGGTCACGCATGACGACGGCCGCACCGGCGCGGTCCGGCAGCGAACGCCGCGCGCTCGGCGCGGGCATGGCGCTTTCGCTGAGCGCGGTGATCACCGGCGTCGCCGGGCTGGTCTGCTGGGTGGTGGCCGCGGGCACGCTGCCGCAGGAGGCCGTCGGCCGGGCGGCCAGCTTCGTCTCCGGGTTCGTGCTCATCGCCGGGATCGCGCAGCTCAACGTCGGACTCGGGCTGCTGCGCTGGCTGCCCGGCGCGGGCGGGCGGACCGGCTGGCTGGTCGGCCGCGGTTACCTCCTGGTCGGCTTGGCCGCGGCCGTCGGCGGGGTGGTCTTCGTGCTGCTGCCGGTCGGGCGGGCCGCCGCGCCGGGGATGCTGGCGCTGCTGTTCGTGGTGGCCAGTGTGTGCTGGGCGCTGTTCCAGCTCCAGGACTACGTGCTCGCCGGGCTCGGGCGGGTCTGGTGGGTGCCGCTGTTCAACGGCGCCTTCGGGCTGGTCCGGGTCGCGGTGCTGCCGGTGCTCGGCGCGGCGCTGGGCGCGGTCGGGGTGCTGGCCTCCTGGGCGGCACCGACCGTCGTCTGCGCGGCGATCGCGGGTGTGCTGATCACCTTGCTGGCGCGCCGGAAACGGGCCGAGCCGGTCCCGGCGGACCTGCCGGACCGCCGCACCGTGGTGTCGTTCCTCGGCCCGACCTATCTGGCCACGATCGGCACGACGGTGCTCTACAACGTCGTGCCGCTGATCGTGACCGCCCGCTTCGGGCCCGCGAGCGGAGCGGTGTTCTTCGTGGTGTGGAACGGACTCACCGCGACCGACTACGCGATCAACGGGTTCGTGAACTCGATGGTCCTGCGCGGCTCCGGCGACCCGGAGGCGCGCCCCGCGATCCTGCGCGCCGTCGGCAAACGGCTGGGGCTGCTCGTGGGATCGGGCGCGGTCGCCGGCATCGCGCTGGCGCCGCTGCTGCTCGGGCTGTTCGGCCCGGGTTACGCCGAAGAAGGGAGCATCGCGTTGCGCATCCTGCTCGCCGGGCTGGTGGCCCGGACGGTCGTCGCGCTCGGCGTCGCGGTCCGGCTGATGGACGGCGACGGGTTGGGCGCGGCGCGGATCCAGCTGTCCGGCACGGCGCTGGTCGTGGGCGGGGTGCTGCTGGTGCCCACCGGGCTGCACCTGCCGGGCCCGGCGCTCGGGTTCGTGGTGGCCCAGGTCCTCGTCGGCGCGCTGGTCGTGCCCTCGCTGGTCCGGCGGCTGCGCGAGGCGGGCCGATGAGCCTGGTGCTGACGAAGCCGGTCGAAGCACCTGCGCCCGCGGCGAGCCGGCGCGGCTGGCTCACCCCGGCGTTGTGCGTGGTGGCCGTTTTGCTGCAAGTGCTGTTCCTCAAGCCGGTCGACCCCAGCGCGCTCGGGTCGTTCGGGCTGATCGGGGCGCTGCCGCCCGCCGTGCTGGTGGCGCTGGTGGTGCTGACCGCGGCGTTCATCCTGGAAGTGCGTTCGGACCGGCCGCGCACCTGGCTGCTCGTGATCGCCGTGGTGCTGGCCGTGCTGGGCATGTACGGCCTGCCCCCGCTGACCGAGCCCGTCGCGCGGCTCCCGGTCGCCTGGCTGCACGCCGGGTGGACCGACTACATCGGCACCCACGGCACGGTGCTGCACAACTTCGACGCGCGCTTCTCCTGGCCCGCCTTCTTCGGCGCGGCCGCGTGGCTGACCAAGCTCGCCGGGATCAGCAGCACCACCGCGTTGCTGGCCTGGGCGCCGCCCGTGCTGACCGGGCTGGCCGCCGTCGGGGTGCACGCGGTCGCCACGGCGGTGCTGGGCCGCAGCCGCGCGCCGTGGCTGGCCGCGTGGGCGTTCCTCTGCGTCAACTGGGTCGAGCAGGACTACTTTTCCCCGCAGGGCCTGGCTTTCCTGCTGTACCTGGGCGCGCTGGCCGTGGTGTTCCGCTGGCTGTGCGGCGACGCCGATCCGAAACGCCGCGTGCTCGCGTCCGGCGGGCTCGTGCTGCTGATCCTCGCCCTCGCGCCCTCGCACCAGGTGACGCCGTTCGCGTTCGCCGCGATCCTCGCGGTGCTGACCGTGACGCGGCGGCTGAAGGTGCCGTGGCTGCTCGCCGTCGCGATCCTCGCCCCGCTGACCTGGCTGGTGGTCGGCGCGAGCGACTACTGGGTGGGCCACCTCCAGGTGCTGACCGGCGGGATCGGCGACCTGTCCGGCTCCGTGCAGCAGAACGTGCAGGAGCGGGTCGGCGGCGATCCGGGACGGCTGACGGTGCTCGGCTTCCGGTTCGGCCTGACCGCGCTGATCGGCCTGCTCGCCGCCGCCGGCTGGTGGGGCCTGCGGACGCCGCGGGGCCGTCGTCCGGTGGTGCTCGCCGTGGTCGCGGTGGTGCCCGCCGGGCTCGTCGCTTTGCAGTCCTACGGCGGGGAAATGCTGCTGCGGTCGTACTTGTACTCGCTCCCGCTGCTGTGCACGCTCGCCGGCGCCGGCCTCGACCGGTGGCTGCGCTCGACCCGCGGACGCCGTCTCGTGCCCGTCGCGCTGGTCGTCGTCCTCGGCGCGGCGGCCGTGCTCCTGGTCGGCGCGCGCGGCGGCAACGACGGTTACGTCGCCTTCCGCAAGTCCGACCAGACGGTCGTTTCCGAGGCTTACCGGCTCGCCCGGCCCGGTCAGCGGATCTCCTCGCTGACCGCGTACGCCCCGCTGAACTGGGCGCAAGTCGGTGCGGTCAAACAAGGTTCGCTCGAACGCACCTGTGCGCCCGGCGCCGGCGAGGGCTCGTGCGTCGGCCGGATCGGCCCCGACTTCGTCATCGTCAACCAGGCCCAGGACAACTACGGCGTGACCCTGCTGGGCCTGCGCGCCGGGTGGACCGAAACCGTGCGCGCCCAGCTCGTTTCGTCCGGCGAATACCGCGAGCAGCTGAGAGACGGCGACTCGGTCCTGCTCGTCCACCAATCCGGAGGTTCCCGATGAACGATTCGCGCTTGCTCTACGTCGGCTGGACCGGCCACGGAAACCTCGGTGACGACGCGATCGCCGACGCGTTGCTGCCGCGGCTGCCCGCCGTCGAGCCGTGGCACGTTCCCCACGACCCCAAGGAGTTCGCGCGCCGGGTCCTCGGCGGCGGCCTGCGCGGCGCGGGTGACCGGGCCGTGCTCGTCGGCGGCGGCACGGTCGTCGGACGGCGCAACTGGCGGCTGCTGCTGGAAGCCACCGGGCTGCTGCTGGCCCGCCGCCGCCCGTGGCACCTGATCGGCATCGGGGTCGAGGATCCCGCGTTCCAGGGCAAGAACTCCTTCTCCGCCGGGGGTGAGCTGGCGCGCTGGCCCGGGCTGTGCCGCCGGTTCGACCGGGTCACCGTGCGCGGCCCGCGCTCGGCCGCCCTGCTGGATTCCGTTGGCGTACAGGCGGAAGTGGTCGGCGACCCGGCGCTGCTGCACGAGCCGGCCGAAGCGGCCACGCCACGGGACAAGCTGCTCGCCGTCAACCTCGGCTTCGGCGACGACCTGTGGGGCCACGATCATGATCGGGTTATCCGCGCCGTCGCCGACCTCGTACGCGGGGTCGTGGCCGACGGCTGGAGCGTGCGGTTCCTGGTGATCAACCCGAAGGACCAGCGGTTCGCGGAGGAGGCGCTGCGCCTGGCCGGCATCGCCGACGAACGGGCCGAAATCCGTCCCGCGTACACGGTGCCTGACTACTTCGCCGCGATCGGCGACTGCACCGTGCTCGTGGCCGAACGGCTGCACGCGCTGGTGCTGGCCGCGGCCGCGGCGGTGCCGATGGTCGGGCTGGAGTACCAGCCGAAGTGCGCCGACTTCCTCGCCTCCGTCGGGACGGCCGAGCGGTCCGTCCGCACCGACGAGGTCACGCCGCGGATCCTGCGCGAGCACGTCGACGAGCTGGCCGCGCGGCGTCCGGTCGAATCGGCGCGGCTGCTGGGCGAAGTGGACCTGTTGCGAGTCCGGCTGCGCACGGAGCTGGCGCGGATCCGCTCCGGCGCCGAGGTCGCAGGGAGCCTTCGATGAACGATCTGGCGAAGCGGGTCGGGCGGGAGCTGCGGATCGAGTTCGCGCTGCTGACCCGGCGGACGCTGCTGAACGTCGTCGCCGGCAGCAACCTCGTGCCCCGTCCGCTGCGGTGGCTGATCTACCGCGCCTGCGGCATGGCCGTGCACACGCCGAATGTCTTTCCCGGCCTCGAAATCGCGGGGCAGCCACGGAACCTCACGGTCGGCACCGGGACGTTCGTGAACACCGGCTGCTTCTTCGAACTGGTCGGCGAGGTCTCGATCGGCCGCGACTGCCAGCTCGGTATGCAGACGATGGTGGTCACCTCGCACCACGAATCCACCGCCGCCGGCATCTCCCGCCGCCCGGTCGGCCTGCCCGTCCGGGTCGGCGACCGGGTCTGGGCCGGCGCCAGGGTGACGATCCTGCCGGGGGTGACGATCGCCGACGACGTCGTGCTCGCGGCGGGCGCGGTGGTGACCGCCGACTGCGTCGAGCCGGGCGTCTACGCCGGTGTGCCCGCCCGGCTGGTCCGTTCGAGCGTGCAGGCGGGGGTCCGATGATCCACGGGCTGGACTGGGCCGCGGCCGCGGCGTTCGGGCTGCTGCTCGTGCTGGTGCTGGCCCGCACAGCGGTCGCGGAGCTGGGCACCGTCGAACGGCCGACGTTGCGGCGCTTCGACTTCGGGGCGGGAGCGGCGGTTGTCGCGCTGGTCGCCGTGCTTGCGGCGAGAGTGCTGGCCCAGCTGTAGGGAAGACCGGTTTCGCGACGAGAACGGACGGGTGCTCATGACGAAGAGCAAGACACGCACGACAGCCGTGCTGGCGGCCTCGGTCTGCCTGCTGCTCGGGATCCAGATCGGCGTCGTCTCGGCGCAGGGCCTGGAGACGGAGGTGGACGGCACGGCGCAGGGACGGCAGCTGCTCGCTTCGGAGGAGTTCAACGGCCACGCGCTGGACACGGCGAAGTGGTCGCCGTACGACTCGAAGTCGTCGAACGGCATCTCCCAGTGGAAGCCGGGCGAGATCAGCGTCGGCGACGGCGAGCTGCGGATCAACGGGCACGGCAAGGACCCCACGGGCAAGGCCAACACCTCGGGCGCGCTGTGCTGGTGCCGCGGCGACGGCGACCGGACCTACGGGCTGTGGATGGTCCGGGCGAAGTTCGACCCCGGCACGGGTTACGGCGTCGCGATGCTGCTGTGGCCGCAGTCGAACCGCTGGCCGCAGGACGGCGAGCTGGACCTCGTCGAGAGCGCCCGGCCGAAGAAGAACACCGCGCTTTCGTCGGTCCACTGGGGCAATCCGCCCGGCGGCCAGCGCGACAGCGGCAAGCTCACCGGCGACTACACCCAATGGCACGTGTACGCGGTCGACTGGCAGCCCACCTACGTCAAG
Organism: Amycolatopsis saalfeldensis; assembly: GCF_900110575.1. GTDB lineage: Bacteria > Actinomycetota > Actinomycetes > Mycobacteriales > Pseudonocardiaceae > Amycolatopsis > Amycolatopsis saalfeldensis. The sequence continues at coordinate 7,616 of NZ_FOEF01000043.1, read as the reverse complement.
TACTCGATCGACGGCCAGACCGTGTACGACACGCGCTTCAGTGCGAAGAAGCCCGGCATCCCGAAGACGCCGATGCACCTGGTCATGCAGCAGGAGCCCGGCCCGTTCGGCGCGCCCGGCTGGATCCCGGCGCCGGACGCGTCCACGCCCGACCGGGTCACCGTGCACGTGGACTGGGTGCGCATGTACGCCTGAATCCTTTGTGGACGGTTGTCCGCGACGCCCGCCACCCGGCCCCGGGTGGCGGGCGTTTTCGCGTGCGGGGTGAGCAGGGTCACTACGGGAGGGTTGCCGAACGACCGTTCACGATATATCGTGAACGTGTCGCAACCGTTCGAGAAAGGAACACTCATCATGAGACGACAACATCCCTTTGCCGGTAGGCAGCAAGACGAACACGGTGACCGCGGCCGTCCGGCCTTCGGTCCCTGGGGCCGCGGCGACTTCGGCGACTTCGCCATGGGCGGCCGTGGCGGACGCCGCGGCCACGGTGGCCCGGGTGGACGACGAGGCCACGGCCCGCGTCGAGGCCGACGCGGCGACGTCCGCGCGGCGATCCTCACCCTGCTCGCGGAACAGCCGCGGCACGGGTACGAGATCATCCGCGAGATCGGCGAGCGCAGCGGCGGCTTCTGGAAGCCCAGCCCCGGCTCGATCTACCCGACCCTGCAGATGCTGGCCGACGAGGACCTGGTCGTGAGCAAGGACGAGAACGGCAAGAAGCTGTTCGAGCTCACCGAATCCGGTCGCGCCGCCGCCGAGCAGCAGACCGGCACTCCCCCGTGGGAGCACTTCGCCGAAGACGTCGACCCGGTCGAGGTCGACCTGCGCAAGGCGGGCGCCACGCTGGCGGCCGCGGTCGTGCAGGTGATGCGGGCGGGCAGCGCGAGCCAGCAGGCCCGCGTGGTGGATGTGCTCAACGAGGCACGCCGCTCGATCTACACGATCCTCGGCGAGGTCGAAGACGACACTGCCGGCGAAGACGGCTCCGGATCCGCGGAGTGACCCGGCACGACGAGGCCGGTGGGCTTGACCCGTGCGTGCACGCGATAGCCCACCGGCAGCGTCATCTCGCCGCCGCCGGTGTTCAGCCGGCGAACCTCGGCGATGGCCCGTTCCGCGGTCTTCGCGCTGAACTCGATTTTCAGCACTGACTCCATCGCGGCCGCGTCGGCGAACCGCCAGCGCGCCGCGACCCGGCGGCAGCCGAAGCCCTGGGCTTCGAAGAACCGCTCCACCGCGACCGGGTCGTAGTGCGGCAGGTCCGCACGCATCCACCCGCCGTACGGCTCGCTGGTCACGTCGAGGTCCACGATCAGGATCGACCCGCCCGGCCGCAGCACCCGCTCCGCCTCTCGCAGCCCCGGCTCGCAGCCCGGGCCGAAGAAGTACGCGGTGCGCGCGTGCACCACATCGACACTCGCGTCCTCCGCCGGAAGCCGCTGCGCGCGGCCCTGGCGGACCTCGGTGCCCGGCAGTTCCGCCACCCGCTTCGCCGCGTCACGCGCGAGCGGGGCGTGCGGTTCCACGCCGAGCACCGAGCGGGCGTCGCGGGCGAAATACGGCAGGTGGAACCCGTCCCCGCAGCCGAGGTCGAGCACGTCGCGACCGGCCCAGTCGCACTCCTCCCGCAGCACCCGCCAGATCTCGCCTTCGACGTCCTGCGCGCGGTTCTCGACCTCGTAAGCCTGCTGGTAGTACCAGATGTTGGGGCTCGGCAGCACCTCCGCCGAGCGGGAACCGGGGAACCATCGCACGAATATGTTCAACGCCGAGCGGGCGACTTCAGTTCCGTGATGTTCACGATTCACTGCTCACGGCGAAAAAATCACCGACAGCGCATAGACTTTCTTCCTCGTCCAACGAGGAGGCAGCATGTCGCTCGACTCGGCCCGTCCGTCCCGGGTGCCGGCCGGCCTTCCTTGCTGGGTCGAGGTCTCCTGCCTCGACGAGGCGGTGACCAAGCAGTTCTACACCGGCCTGTTCGGCTGGGAATACGGGGTGCGCCGCGACCCCGCCGCACCGACCGGGCGCTATTGGATCGCCTCGGTGGGCGGAACGCTCACCAGCGGCCTGTACCAACGCGGAAGCCGTAGCGCACCGGGGTGGACGCTGCACATTTCGGTGCCGCACACGGCCAGCGCGGCCGAATGGGTGGAGCACCTCGGCGGCACGGTGACACTCGGGCCGATGGCGATTCCGGGCCGTGGCAACATCCTGCACCTCACCGACGCGTGCGGCGCGCCCGTGGTGTTCTGGGAAACGCCCGAGGACTGGGAATTCGCCACCGACCAGCCCAACACGTTCAGCGGCGCGGACCTCAACACCCACGACGGCGTGGCCGCGGACCACTTCTACACCAAGCTTTTCACCTATTCGTGCCGCCAGATCGGCGACGGCGAGAGCGTCGACTATGCCGAGTACCTCATCGACCACACGCCGGTGCTCTACCGCTACGTGATGGGCGCGGAGTACGGGCGCGACACTCCCCCGCACTGGATGGTGTACTTCGGGGTCGACCCGGCGCGGGGCGCGGACGCGACGGCGGGCCAGGCGCTGATGCTCGGCGGCTCCGTGGTCGTCCAGCCGTACGACACCCCGTTCGGCCGCGTGGCGATCCTCGCCGACCCGGACGGCGCGGTGTTCGCCGTGATCGACCACTCGCGCACACTCGACGACGTCGGCCGCGCCGAGGTCGACGACCCCTACGACGACTGACCCCGCCGCCGAACCTGTTGCGGCACAAGCGATCGCGGGGCCGCCGTCAGGACGGCACGAACGCCGAGAGCAGCAGCCAGGAGACGACGGCCGAGGGCAGCAGCGAGTCCAGCCGGTCCATGATGCCGCCGTGGCCGGGCAGCAGCGTGCCCATGTCCTTGATGCCGAGGTCGCGCTTGATCAGCGACTCGACCAGGTCGCCGAGCGTCGCGGTGAGCACGATCGCCACGCCGAAGATCACGCCCTGCCAGGCCTGGCCGTGCAGCATCAGGCTGATCGTCAGCGACCCCGCGACGATGCCGCCCACCATGGAGCCGGCGAAGCCCTCCCAGGACTTCTTCGGGCTGATGGTCGGCGCCATCGGGTGCTTGCCGCCCAGCACGCCGGCGATGTAGCCGCCGGTGTCGGAGGCGACCACGGCGATGAGGAACGTCAGCACGCGGCCGACGCCGTCGTGCGGCGGCACCAGCATCGCGGCGAACGCGCCGAACAGCGGCAGGTACGCGCTCGCGAACACCGACGCCGCGATGTCTCGCAGATAACCGTCCGCGCCGCCGGGCAGCCGCCAGATCAGGCAGGCCAGCACCGTCAGCACAAACGCGGTGAGCGCGCCTTCGCGGCCGAACGGCCACGCCAGCCAGATCATCGCCTGGCCGCCCACGATCACGGGGATCATCGCGACCCGGACGTTCGCCACGCGACGCAGCACCCCGGCGAACTCGAACGTGCCGACGCCGATCGCGATCGCGATGATCCCGATGAACAGGAACCGCACGGTGAGCAGGGAAACGATGATCGCCGCGCCGAGCACCAGGCCGACGCCGATGGCCGCGGGCAGGTTCCGGCCGGCCTTGGAGGCCTTCTGCTCCGGCTGCCTCCGCTCGGCCGGAGCAGGCGGCTCGACCGGCTCCGGCGGGGTGGGCTCCACCCGTTCTTCTCGTTCCTCGCTCACCTGGCTCATCAGACCTCGAGCAGCTCGGCTTCCTTGTGTTTCACCAGCTCGTCGACCTGGTGGGCATAGGTGTCGGTGAGGTTCTGCAGCTCCTTCTCGGCGCGCGCGACCTCGTCCTCACCCGCTTCGCCGTCCTTGGCGATCCGGTCCAGCTCTTCCTTCGCCTTGCGGCGGACACCGCGGATCGACACGCGGGCGTCCTCGCCCTTGCTCTTGGCGACCTTCACCATCTCCTTGCGCCGCTCCTCGGTGAGCTGCGGGATGACGATGCGGATCACGTTGCCGTCGTTGCTCGGGTTCACACCGAGGTCCGACTCGCGGATGGCCTTCTCGATGGCGCCCAGCTGGGTCTGGTCGTACGGCTTGATGAGCACCATGCGCGCCTCGGGCACGTTGACGCCGGCCAGCTGGTTCAGCGGGGTCATCGCGCCGTAGTACTCGACCACGATGCCGGAGAACATCGACGGGTTCGCCCGGCCGGTCCGCACGGACGCCAGGTCGTCCTTCGCGACGGACACCGCTTTTTCCATCTTCTCCTCGGCGTCGAGGAGGGTCTCGTCGATCACGGCTAACTCCCGGTGTTGTGATGGTTGGAGCCTGTGGGCGATCCCAGCAGGTCTACGCCGACGGCCCGTCAGCGGGGGTGCTGACCAGCGTCCCGATCCTCTCACCACTGACCGCGCGGGCGATGTTCCCCTCGGTGAGCAGATTGAACACGATGATCGGCATGTTGTTGTCCATGCAGAGGCTGAACGCCGTCGCGTCGGCGACCTTGAGGTTGCGCTCCAGCACCTCGCGGTGGGTGATCTCGCGGAACATCTTCGCGTCCGGGTCGCTCTTCGGGTCGGCGGTGTAGACGCCGTCGACGGCCTTCGCCATCAGCACGACCTCGCAGCCCAGCTCCAGCGCCCGCTGCGCGGCGGCCGTGTCGGTGGAGAAGTACGGCATGCCGACGCCGGCGCCGAAGATGACCACGCGGCCCTTCTCCAGGTGCCGCTCGGCGCGGCGCGGGATGTACGGCTCGGCGACCTGGCCCATCGTGATGGCGGTCTGCACGCGCGTGGGCAGCCCTTCCTTCTCCAGGAAGTCCTGCAGCGCCAGGCAGTTCATCACGGTGCCCAGCATGGCCATGTAGTCGGCGCGGTCACGGTCCATCCCCCGCTGGGACAGCTCCGCGCCGCGGAAATAGTTGCCGCCGCCGATCACCACCGCGATCTGGACGCCGGTCCGCGCGACCGCCGCGATCTGCTGGGCGACCGAGTGCACCACATCGGGGTCGACCCCGATCGAGCCGCCGCCGAACATCTCGCCGCCCAGTTTCAGCAGCACCCGCCGGTAGCCACCCTCGACGCGGTCACCCATGTATGTCGCCTCCTGTGTTCGATGGCCGCCTTCCCGGGAGGGAGTGCGCGGGCGGCGTGCCCTCGTGGACCCGACTGTGCCCCGTCCCCGAACCGCGGAGACGGGGCACAGTGGCAGAACCTAGTCCCAGTGCCTGGCTCAGGCCTGGCCGACCTCGAACCGGGCGAACCGGGTCACGGTCACGCCGGCCGCGTCGAGCAGGGCCTTGACGGTCTTCTTGTTGTCCTTGACCGAAGGCTGCTCGAGCAGGACGTTGTCCTTGTAGTAGGCGTTGACCTTGCCCTCGACGATCTTGGTCAGGGCCTGCTCCGGCTTACCCTCTTCGCGGGCGGTCTGCTCGGCGATGCGGCGCTCGTTCTCGATCGTCTCGGCCGGCACCTCCTCGCGGGTCAGGTACTTCGCGCGCAGCGCGGCGACCTGCATGGCGGCACCGCGGGCGGCGTCGGCGTCGTCACCGGTGAACTCGACCAGCACGCCGACGGCGGGCGGCAGGTCCGAGCCACGACGGTGCAGGTACGAGGTGGTCTGGCCCTCGAAGGCGACCACGCGGCGGAGCTCGAGCTTCTCGCCGATGCGGGCCGACAGCTCCTGCACGACCTCGATCACGGTCTTGCCGTCCAGCTCGGCGGCCTTGAGCGTCTCGACGTCGCTGGTCTTCAGGCCCTTCGCGACCTCGACGATCTTCGCGGCGAGCTCCTGGAAGTCGGCGTTCTTCGCGACGAAGTCGGTCTCGGAGTCCAGCTCGATCAGCACGCCACCGTCGCCGGCGACCAGGCCCTCGGCCGTCGCGCGCTCGGCGCGCTTGCCGACGTCCTTGGCGCCCTTGATGCGCAGGAACTCGACGGCCTTCTCGAAGTCGCCGTCGTTCTCCTCGAGAGCCTTCTTGCAGTCCATCATTCCGGCGCCGGTCATCTCGCGCAGGCGCTTCACGTCAGCGGCGGTGTAGTTCGCCATCGTGTTGAATCCGTCCGTTTCAGGTACGTGTGAGGTGATCAGCGCCCGTGCGGCCGGTCGGGAGGACCGGCCGCACGGGCACCTTGCTGCATCAGGAAGAGGCGGTCGCCTGCTCGGCGGCGGGCGCCTCGGCCGGCTGCTCGGCGGCAGCGGCCTCGGTGGCAGCGGCCTCGGTCGCCGTGGCCGCCTCGGTCGCCGCAGCGGCCTCGGTCGCGTCGGCGGTCGCGGTCTCCGAGCCGGCGAGCAGCTCCTTCTCCCACTCGGCCAGCGGCTCGTCCGTGGCGACGCCCGGCTCCGGCTTCGTGTCGGCGGACGCACCGTTACGGCTGGAGCGGGCCATCAGACCGGCGGCGGCGGCCTCGGCCACGACCTTGGTCAGCAGCGCGGCGGAGCGGATCGCGTCGTCGTTGCCCGGGATCGGGTAGTCGACCTCGTCCGGGTCGCAGTTGGTGTCCAGGATCGCGACGACCGGGATGTTCAGCTTGCGAGCCTCGCCGACGGCGATGTGCTCCTTCTTCGTGTCGACGATCCACACGATCGAAGGCACCTTGGCCATGTCGCGGATACCGCCGAGGGTCTTCTCGAGCTTGTCCTTCTCGCGGGTCAGCGTCAGGATCTCGCGCTTGGTCAGCCCGACGAAGCCGCCGGTCTGCTCCTGCGACTCGAGCTCCTTGAGGCGGAGGAGACGCTTGTGCACGGTCTGGAAGTTGGTCAGCATGCCGCCGAGCCAGCGCTGGTTGACGTAGGGCATGCCCACGCGCGCGGCCTCGCTGGCGATGGCTTCCTGAGCCTGCTTCTTCGTGCCGACGAACATGATCGTGCCGCCGTGCGCGACGGTTTCCTTGATGAACTCGAACGCACGGTCGATGTAGGTCAGCGTCTGCTGCAGGTCGATGATGTAGATGCCATTGCGCTCGGTGAAGATGTAGCGCTTCATCTTCGGGTTCCACCGACGGGTCTGGTGCCCGAAGTGCACGCCGCTGTCAAGCAGCTGCTTCATGGTGACGACGGCCATTGCCGGAATCACACCTTTTCTGTCTCACGCGCGCCCGCGGAGTTTTCGGCCGCCGACGCGCTGATCGGTTTGTCGCTCGCGGCCGGGTGGCCGCTCGCCCTGGTGCCGTGCCGGAGCCCGGACCCCACGGGTTCGATCAGGAACCCCCGGGAACCACCGGGCACCGTGCGACCCTCCGTCCGGGCCTCCGAACAAGACGGAACCGGCCGGGGATGCGCGCACGTGCACGCGAAGTCAGCCCATTCGAATGGACTGCGGGAAAGATTCTACCCCCTGCCACCAGGGCCGCCCCCACCGGCAGCGCCCGGCCCCGCCCGAGTTGTCCACAACTGCCCCCGCCTGTGCACAACTCCCCTCGGCGGCCACCTCCCGACGCCCCCTTCCCCGACGATGGAACCCGTGACGAGGACCCCCAGTTCCCCACCGGCCCACCCGGCCGCCCCCACTCTCCGCAGTGGTGACCGCCCCCATGACGGCCACCACCCCGGCGGCTGCAATGGCAGCACCGGCAGCACCGACGGCAGCGGTGGCTGCGGCAGCAGCAGCGGTGGCTGCGGCAGCAGCAGCGGTGGCTGCGGCAGCAGCAGCGGTGGCTGCGGCAGCAGCAGCGGTGGC
>NZ_FOEF01000024.1 GCF_900110575.1 Amycolatopsis saalfeldensis | reverse complement strand
GACGGTCATGTTGTCGCCGGAGCCTTCGATCTTCAGCGGGCCGCCCGCGGTGTCGAGCGAGGTGACCGAGCCACCGGCGGCGGCCAGGCCCTTGGCGTCGTAGCGCTTGGGCAGGACGTGGTACTGCAGGATCGGCGCCAGCTGGCTCGGGTTCTTCGCCAGCTCGTTGAACTTCGCGTCGCCCAGCGCCGCGAAGGCGGGGTCGGCCGGCGCGAAGACGGTGATCGCGGGCTGGCTGTTGAGCGTGTCGACCAGGTTGGTGGCCTTGACCGCGGCGACCAGCTTGGTCAGCAGCGGGTTGGTCGAGGCGGCCGACGCGACCGGCTGCGGGCCCATCGAGTCCAGCGAGCCGGCGGCGCTGCCCTGCGGCAGCTGCGAGCAAGCCGGGCCGAAGACGTCGGCGTTGGTGGTCACGCCACCGGAAGCACCCGAGTCACTGGACGACGGGGCCGACATGGAGGACGGGGCCGGGGCACTGCTGCTGGCCGACGAACCGCTGTTGGTGCTGCTGCCGCAGGCGGACAGGGCGAGGGCGGCGACAGCGGTGACGCCGAGGCCGGCGATACGCAGAGACTTCACGAGGATTCACTCCAGAAGTTGGGAAGAACAGTCCGTGGCTGAACTGTTTGTGACACTGGGGATTCGGGGCCGGACGGCACCGGGATTGGTCTTTTCCTTCACTCTTTCGAGTGAGTCGTGATCAGGAGGCGATGAAGGTCGTGGAGTGCCAGCCCGTGGCGCCGTTCGGGACCGTGCCGGCGCGCGCGTCGGTCTGGGTGTAGCCGGTCTTGTCGGTCGCCCGCACGAAAACCTGATGCGTGCCCGGCTTCACGGTGATCTGCGCCCACCACATCCGCCAGGTGTTCACGTTCACCTCGGTCGACAGCATCACCGGCTGCCACCCGTCGTTGTCCACTTTGATCTCGACCCGCTCGATCCCGCGGAACTGCGCCCACGCGATCCCCGACAACCGCACCTCGCCCGAGGGCACCGTGTCGAACCCCTTGGGCGTGTCGATCCGCGACTCGGTCTTGATCGGCGCCTGCTCGCTCCAGCTCCGCTTCAGCCAGTACGCCTGCCGCGCCTTCCACGTGGTCACCTCGATGTCCACGACCCACTTCGTCGCCGACACATACCCGTACAGCCCAGGCGTCACCAGCCGCGCCGGGAACCCGTGCTCCAGCGGCAGCGGCTCCCGGTTCATCCCGATGGCCAGCATCGCGCCCCGGCTGCGGTCCACCGCCGCGGCCACCGGGGTCCCCGACGTCCAGCCGTCGACACTCGTGCAGAACAGCTGCTCCGCCCCGGGCCGCACCCCCGCCTCCGCGAGCAGGTCCGCCAGGTCCACGCCGATGAAGTCCGATGTCGACACATAGGTGCCACCGACCTCATTGGACACACACGTCATCGTGATCGTCCGCTCCGTCAACGGCCGGTTGCGGATATCGCCGAAGCTGTAACGCATTTCCCGGTCCACCATCCCGTGGATCCGCAGCGACCAGTCCTCCGTGCGCACCTGCGGCACCGACAATGCCGTGTCCACCCGGTAGAACTGCGCATTCGGCGTCACGAACGAGGGTGTGCCCAGCTTCGCGAAGTCCGCGTCCGCCGGAATCGGCGGCGCCGCCACCGCGGGTTTCAGCGTCCCGACCGCCGCGCGGGAAGCCGTCGCGTCGCGCGTCCCGCTGATCAGCTGGCCCGCGCCGCCGAAGACCCCGGCCCCGACGAGCACGCCGGCCCCGCCCAGCAGGAACGACCTTCGTGACGCGCCCTCGCCGGCGGCCACCGCGTTCTTCCGCGGCGCCAGGCGGTGCAGCACCACGAACACCGTCACCCCCACCAGCAAGCTCGCCAACGGCGCCAGCAGCGCGACCGTCTTCAGGTCCGGCCGCTCGTACACCGCGAACCCGCCCACCAGGCCGAACAGCGCGACGATGACCACTCCCGGCCACCGCGAGCGCGCCGAGACGACCCCGGCCAGCGCCGAGACCACCACCATGACCGCCGCCATGCCGCCCAGCAGCACGACCTTGTCGTAGGTGCCGAACGTCCGCACCGCGAAGTCCTTCAGCTGCACCGGCGTCAGGTCGATCGCACCGTTGCCCACCGCCAGGTACGGCGAGGCGTTGATGCTGATGAACCCCGCCACCAGGTGTCCGGCCGCCAGCGCGGCCAGCAGTGCCAGCACCCCGCACAACCCGGCCGACGGCAACCGCAGCCGGACGCGTTCGGGCGGCACGGGAGTCTCCGGGGTGCTGATCTGCGTAGCGGTCATGCAGGACATTCGGCCCCGACGGCCGCGGGGATTGGCCATCGACCCGGTGGGGTGAGCCCGGCGACCGGGACCAATCCACGGTGGCGTCCACAGCGAATCACCTCTTGACACGCCGAGGACCTCGGCGTCGGACTCGGCGCAGGCCGGGAGGGATCACCTATGGCCACCCCCGCCAGGGCGCTCGTGCTCGCGCCGCCACCGGCACCGGCGGACCCGCTCGTGACCGCCGAAGTCCTGATCGGCCGGGTCGCGCTCGGGGACGAAGACGCGTTCGCCGCGCTGTACGACCAGCTCGCCGGCCCCGTGCTGGGCATGGTGACGAGGGTGGTGCGCGACCGCGCGCAGTCCGAAGAGGTCGCGCAGGAGGTACTGCTCGAGGTCTGGCGTAAGGCGGCTTCGTTCGCCGAACACCGGGGCAGTGTCCGCGCCTGGGTGCTGACCATCGCCCACCACCGGGCGATCGACCGCGTCCGCGCGGAGCAGGCGGGATCCGACCGGGAGACCCGCGCCGGCCTGCTCGACCCCCGCCGGGACTTCGACGAGGTGGCGGAGTCCACATTGGTCGGACTGGAGCGCGACGACGTCCGCTCGGCGCTGGCCGTCCTGACCGACCTGCAGCGGGAGTCCATCACCCTCGCCTACTACGACGGGTACACCTGCCGCGAAGTCGCCGAGCGGCTGGGGGTTTCCGTCAGCACGATCAAGTCCCGCATGCGGGACGGCCTGATCCGCTTGCGCACTGCCATGGGAGCACAGTCATGATGAGCGCCGATGCCCACACCCTCACCGGTGCGTACGCCTTGGACGCGCTCACCGGGCCGGAGCGTGAACGCTTCGAGCAGCACCTGTCCCAATGCGAGCCCTGCGCGCTCGAAGTCGACGAGTTCCGCGAGGTCTCGGGACGGCTCGGCGCCGCCGTCGACAGCCGGCCCGGTGACGGGCTGCGGGCCAGGGTGCTCACCGCGGTCACGGAAACCCGCCAGCTGCCGCCGCTGGTGACGACCCCGTTGCCGCTCGCCCGTTCCACTCCGTCCTGGCGCACGCGCGCCGCCGCGGGTCTGGCAGCCGCCGCGGTGATCACCGGGGTGGTGGTCGCGGGCGTCACGATCAACGCAGCGCCACCGGAGCCGGTTTCCACCGCCCAGCAGCAGAATCCGGTCGAACAGGCCGCCGACGCCATCACGGTGACCGGTCACGGCACCACCGGCGGCACCGCCACGGTGGCCGTCTCCCGGATGCTGGGGAAAGTGTCGGTGGCCGTCCACGGCCTGCCCGCCCTCGACGGGGCGCACGCGTACCAGGTTTGGCTGATCGGCCCGCGCGGCCCACTGTCGGCAGGCCTGCTCCGCCCCGGGGCCGGACCCACGGCTCTGATCGCCGCAGTCCCCGCCGACGCCAACCGCATGGCAATCACCACGGAACCAGTCGCCGGTTCACCCCAGCCGACGACGCCGGGGGTCGCGCTCCTCTCCCTTGGGTGAGTTTTAGGGGAGGTGAGGTGGGGCCGGTGCTGGGTCGGGTGGTTTGGTCGGCCCGCTCGACCTGACCGGCTCGGTCGGCCCGGTCGACCTGATCGGCTCGGTCGGCCTGGCCGGCCCAGTCGACCTGATCGGCCCGGTCGACCTGATCGGCCCGGTCGACCTGATCGGCCCGGTCGACCTGACTGGCTCGGTCGGCTCGGTCGGCGGGCTTGTTGGCAGGTGCAGCCCGAGCGGTGCTGGGGCACGCGCTGCCGCGAGACAGCGCCACCGAGTGTCGTGCCGCACGATGGGCATTCCTGCCGCGGGTGTGGCTGCCGAGCCGACGTGGCGCGCCGCAGCACCGAACTGCGCGCGGAACAGGTCCATGTGGTCACGAATCCGAGAGCACCCGGCATGGCGGCCCCCTTGCCTTTCCGGACTCGAATCCTGACCGCTCCTGCCTCGGCAACTCCCAGTCCACTTCGGACTGAAAGCCCGGCCTGCTCCGGCCCGCTCCGGACCAATAGCCCAGTGGTCTTGCGGCCCGACCCCACCACCGCCACCTCCAGCCCAAACCGGGCTGCCAGCCCGACGGCCCGTGCCCGCGACAGTCACTTCCGCTCCACCCTGACCCGAAGCCCTACGGCCCTGCGGCCCTGCATCCGGCGACTCCTGCGGCCCAGCGGCCCAGCAGCCCAGCGGCCCAGCGGCCCTGAAGCTCAGCATCCTGCAGCCCGGCGGCCCCTGCGTCCCGGCAGCCCGGCGGCTCCTGCGGCCCAGCAGCCCGGCTGTCCCAGCGGCCCTGCGCCCCGGCAGCCCGGCGACTCCTGCGACTCTTACTGCCCAGCAGCCCGGCTGTCCCAGCAGCCTGCGACCCGGCGACCCCAGCGCCTCTGCGCCCTGGCAGCCCGGCGACTCCTGCGGCCCAGCAGCCTGCGACCCGGCGACCCCGGCGGCCCAGCGACCGGCTGCCCAGCGACCAGCGGCCCGGCAGCCCAGTCGTGCAGCCCACCGACCCCTGCAGCTCAGCAGCCCTGCGGCTCAGCGACCTTGCGGCCCAGTCCCATCACCGCTACTTCCAGTCCACACCGGCACAAAAGCCCGACGATCCCGGACCCATCACCGTCGCTTCCGGTCCACTTCGGACCGAGAACTCCGGCAGCCCGGCCCATTCACCGCCGTGTCCGGTTCACTCCAAAGCAGCAGCCCGGACGGCCCGGACTCCGCCGCCGTCTCCAGGCCGCGTCGGAACGGCAACCCGGTAGTCCAGGCCCACCGAAGGTCACCGCCCGCCCGGTCCGGGCAGGCAACCGGTCCCCCGTGAAGGAAGGGCGGGGCCACCAGGTTTGTCCTGGTGGCCCCGCCCTTTTTCCGTGCTGCCCGTGACCGTCAGACGGTGCGCGGGGTGTGCGCGACGGTGTTCCAGCCGGTGCCGATGGCTCCGGCGTCGCCGCCGTTGCCGGCCGGGCCGGAGTTGCCGCCGGTGGTGGTGCTGGTGTTCGTGGCGGTTCCGGTCACGCCGGTGGAACCGGTGCTGCCGGAGTCACCCGAGGTGACCGTGGTGCTCGACTGCTCACCCTGGCCATTCGACCAGCCGCCGTGGCCCCAGCCGGACTGGCCGCGGTCGCCGTGACCCCAGCCCTGGTGACCCCAGCCGCCGTGGCCCTGGCCGCGGCCGGAGCCGCCGCCGGTGGACGTGACAGCGGTGTTGCCACCGGTCGAGCCGGAGTCGCCCGAGTTGCCGGACTTGCCGGTCACCGCGGTGTTCTTGCTGTCCGCGTTACCGGCATTACCGGAGTCGCCACCCTTGCCGCCGGCTGCGATCGCGACGGCCTGGCCCAGAACGCTCGTGCTGCCGCCCTGGCTGTGACGCGACCAGCGGTCGCCACCATTGCTCGTGACAGTGTTCGCACCAGTGGCCACGGACGTGGCGTCGCCGCCATTGCCCGCAGCACCGGAGTTACCGCCAGTGGTGACGCTGCTGTTCGACGCGTCACCCGTGCTGCCGGTCGAACCGGTGCTCCCGGAATCGCCCGACGTGACCGCGGTGCTCGACTGCTCACCCTGGCCGTTCGACCAGCCACCGTGACGGCCGTTCTGCCGGCCACCGAGGCTCCCCACGATGGCAGTGTTGCCACCGGTGGAACCGGAGTCGCCCGAGTTGCCGGACTTGCCCGTCACCGCGGTGTTCTTGCTGTCCGCGTTACCGGCATTGCCGGAGCTGCCGCCGTTGCCGGCCGCCGCGCCCGAGAGCACGTCACCGAACGAGCCGAGCAGCCCGCCCTGACTGTGACGCGACCAGCCCTCGCCACCACTGCTCGTGACGGTGTTCGCACCAGTGGCCACCGACGTGGCGTCGCCGCCATTGCCCGCAGCACCGGAGTCGCCGCCAGTGGTGACGCTGCTGTTCGACGCGTCACCCGTGCTGCCGGTCGAACCGGTGCTACCGGAATCGCCCGAGGTGACGGTGGTGGTGCAGCGGGCCAGCAGGCAGAGCCCGTAAGCGCTGTTGCCGCCGGTGGAGCCGGAGCTCCCCGAGTTGCCGGAGTTCCCGCTGACCGCCGTGTTGCCGCTGGTGGCGTTCCCGGCGTTGCCGGAGTCGCCGCCCTTGCCGCCGGTCGCGGTGCCCGTGACCTTCCCGATCGCGCCCAGGAGACCGCCACGTGAGTGGCCGCTGCCCTGGGCCGTGCCGGTGCTGGCGCCGGACGCCACCGCCGAGCCGGAGCCGCCGTTGCCGGCCGCGCCGGAGTTGCCGCCGGTGGTGGTGCTGGTGTTCGACGCGCTCCCGGTACTGCCGGTCGACCCGGTATCACCCGAGTTGCCCGACGAGACCGAGGTATTGCATGTCGCCAGCACACACAGGCCCGCGGCGCTGTTGCCACCGGTGGAGCCGGAGTTCCCCGAGTTGCCGGAGTTCCCGCTGACCGCCGTGTTGCCGCTGGTGGCGTTCCCGGCGTCGCCGGAGCTGCCGCCGCTGCCACCGTGGGCGCCCGCCGAGGTCAGGCCGGTGACCACCGAGTGCAGGCCACCGCCGATTCCGCCGAGCGGGTCGGTGTGACCGGTGTCCGCACTGGCCACCGCGGTGCCCAGCAGGAGGAAGCCCCCTGAGATGAACGAGGCCGTCAAGCCCCTCCGCACGTACTTGTGCATGGTTTCCCTTTCCTTACCATCTGTCCTTTATGGATTTTTGGAGGTAAAGAGAAACGCTCATCCAGGCCGGTTCTCACCAGCGGACACCAACCGCTGCGACGGCCACGCGCCGGCGGGCGGGGCTCGCCGGTGCTGTTGCGCCCCGGCAATACCCGGACGGGCAGCCAAGATCGCGGCCGCGCCGCCGTGCTGCCCGGAGCCGGACAGCGTCGCCGTGCCGGTCGAGCATGCCGTGTCCGATGGGGACGGTCCTTGCGGAACGCCCTGCCCGGACATCGAAGCGGCCATTTCCGGCCACCCGATCACGGGACGGGGACCAGTCGCGCCGATGCGCGACGAGGTCGCCGTTTCCACCTTCTGTCCAAAATGGACGGAAGACGGCCACGCGGACGGACCGGCAACAGCACCGGTCACGACATCGGCCCGGGGGCCGATCGGGTCCGGATGCTGCCGCGGGCTCGTGACGGCGCCGATCACCGGCTCCGTGCCGAGTGCGCGCGAAATCGGTGTCACGATCGGCTCCGCCGCACCGACGATCGGTGCGACCACCGGCCGCAGCACCGGGCCTACGGTCTCCAGCAACGGGGACAGCGCCCCGATCACCGGCCGCACCAGAGGCCCGGTCACCGGCGACACCGCACTGGCCAGCGGCTCCACGATCGGAGCCGTCGCCTCCGCGACCGGACGCAATGCCGAAGCGACCGGCTCAATCACCGGGCTGACCGCGGCCGTCGCCGAATGCAGCGACGCAATGACCGGCTTGATCGCCGGACCACCTGCGGCCGTCCCGGAATGCGGTGCCGAAGCGGCAGGCTCCCCGGCCTCGCCCGGTCTCCCGGACGGACCGGGCAGACCGCTCGCGGGCTCCTGGGCAGCGGGCCGGCCGGAAGGGTCGGCGGACCGTTCGTCCGCACGCGCTCCACCCGCCAAAAGCACGGCGAGAAAGACAAAACCGGCGGTGACACCGAGCAATAAAACTGCTCTACGCGCTGTCACCAGCCAGAGCCCGATTTCGTCCGGACGTGGCTGTACTGAGGTGTTTTTCATCAAATTCACCTCCCCTCGAGGGCTGTCGATCACCCATCGGTGAGCATTCGGGAGCGGGCAGCTCACCGGATTGGTGGAGTATCTGTTTTTCTTTTTCGCCGTCGGGATGTTTGCCGAGGCGCTGGAGCGGGTAGCGGGCCCAATCGCTCACTCGACCGGGTCACCGACCAATCCGGACGGCCCGAAGGCCCGAATGCTTCGAGTCCACGAAGATCGCTCCCGTGCGGCCCAGAAGCTCCAGAAGCCCGCGGGACACGCCCGGCACCCCCGCCGGGCCGGAAGGAGATCGCCCGTGTTTGGCAAACGCTATGCCGCCTCGATGATCAATCGGAGCGCGGAGAACGACCAGGACCGGCGCAAGTTCCTGCGTGCGGCCGGGATGAGCGGACTCGGTGTCGTCGGGGCCGGCGCGCTCGCCGGGCTCGGCGGTTTCGGTGCCACGGCGTCGGCCGCGACACGCAAGTCGGCCCCGGTGGCCGAGGCCGCGGCCGCCGAGGTGAGTGACGGCGCGGTGCTCAACTTCGCGTTGAACCTGGAGTACCTCGAGGCCGAGTTCTACCTGCACGCGGTGACCGGCAAGGGCCTCGCCGACTCGATGACCACCGGCACCGGCACCCGTGGCGGCGTCACGGGCGGTCGCGCGGTGCGGTTCGAGACGAAGACCGCCAGGCAGTACGCACAGGAGATCGCGGGCGACGAAAAGGCGCACGTCGAATTCCTGCGCTCGGCGCTGGGCTCGGCGGCGGTCAGCCGTCCGGCCATCGACCTCCAGTCGAGTTTCACCGCGGCGGCACAGGCCGCGGGCCTGGTCAAGCCGGGCCACACCTTCGACGCGTTCGCCTGCGAGGAGAACTTCCTGCTGGCGGCGTTCCTGTTCGAGGACGTCGGCGTCACCGCGTACAAGGGTGCCGCGCCGTTGATCAGCAACAAGACGTACCTGGAAGCGGCGGCGGGAATCCTCGCGGTCGAGGCCTACCACGCGGGCAACATCCGCAGCGCCATCTACCAGCGTGGCGGCGGGCTCCTGGGCACCGGGCTGTTCAGCACCGACCTCAAGAAGGCCTCGGTCAAGCTCTCCGACGCCCGGGACAGCCTCGACGGTCCCACCGACGACGACCAGGGCGTGATCGACAGCCACGGCAACGCCAACATCGTGCCCACCGACGCGAACGGCATCGCCTACAGCCGCAGCCCCGGCCAGGTCCTCAACATCGTCTACCTGACGAACAAGGCCGCGACCTCGGGCGGGTTCTTCCCCAAGGGCGTCAACGGCGACGTCAACACCAGCGCCGCCAACTGACGAACGGTGGCGGGGCGCCGGAACGAAGCCCGGTGCCCCGCCATCGCCGTTCGGTCACGGGGCGGGCTGGATGAGTTCGAGCAGATTGCCTTCCGGGTCTTTGACGTAGGCGAACGCCGCTCCCGCACGCATGGCGGGGCCCGGCTCGGCCACGGCCGTGGCGCCCGCGGCGAGAATCGCGGCGAACGACTCGGCGAGGTCTTCGACGTAGAGCGCCCAGTGGAAGTAACCCTGAATTCCGGCGCCGTCGAAGGCGTCGGCGAATTCTTGGGGCCTCGAACCGCTTCGTTCGATCAGTTCGATCTTCAGCCCGCCGGGAGCGCGCAGGATCGCGGTCCGGACACCCGCGTCGGGCAGTTCGAGGTGCTCTTCGACCTCCGTCAGGCCCAGCGCGTCGCCGTAGAACTTCTTTTGCACGTCGAGGTCGGCGACCGAGAGGCCGACGTGGTCGAAACGGGCGGTGGTCACATCGGCCTCCCGAGGTAAATGACATTAACCATGGTAAGTGATGTTAACCTCGGCCGGTGACCGAACGCAAGGCCCGGCCGACCGGCCGGCACCACGGCGACCTCCGCAACGCGCTGGAGTCCGCGGCTCTGGAACTGATCGCCGAGAACGGCCCGCAGGGCTTCACCCTGGCCGAAGCGTGCCGCCGCGCCGGGGTGAGCGTGGCCGCGCCGTACAAGCACTTCGCGGACCGTGACGCGCTTTTGGCAGCTCTCGCGGAACGCGGCTACGACGAGCAGCGCCGCCGCTTCGGCGCGGCCCTCGCCTCCACCGACGATCCCGTCGAGCAGATGGCGCGCTTCGCGGCGGCGTACGTGAGGTTCGCCGTCGAGGAGCGCGGTCTGTTCGAAGCCACTTTCAGCGCCGGCTTGGACAAGTCCCGTTACCCGGCCCTCGCCGAAGCCGGGGCGCGGCTGTTGCTCGTGCTGCAGGACGCAGCAACACAGTTGCGCCCCGACGCGAAGCAGGCGCTCGGTCTCGTCCACGCGGTCGCCGCCAGCGCGCACGGTTTCGCCGCGTTCGTGATCGAGGGTATCTACGCGTCGGCGCGGGAAGCGGAGGCACAAGCCGCGAACGCGGCGCGCCTCATCTCGGCCGGCCAAACGGGCTGATCCGCGTTCGTCAGGACGTGAACACCGGGGCGAACGCGGCCCGGATGTCCTCATCGGACGGTTCGGCGACCATCCGCAACGGGTCGCCATCACCGAAGCTGGTGAGGGTGGGCGGGCAGACCGCGCCGCCGATCTCCACCCTGGTGTCGATCACCAGGCGGCCGGTCCGCAGTTCGTAGGCCTTGACCGGGAACGCCATCTTGCTGAACGTGACCTTCTGCGTATGGCCGTTCGAGGTGTTCTGGTACGGACACGTCTGGATCGGCGCGCCCGCTTCCCGTTCGCCGATGCAGACGACCATCACGGCGTGGCTGTCGTCGGCTTGCCAGTCGGCGGGCAGCTTGTCGAGGTACATGTCGTCGTAGGTGTCGGTGTGGTACACCAGCGCGCGATTGGTGGCCCCCTTCACGTACGGGGCCGCGCCGCTGTACACCGCGGGGGTCGAGCAGTAGTTCTTGCCCAGGGTGAAAAGGTGTTGCAGTTCAAGGCCTTCGGTGGCTTGTTTGACGCCCGCCCGCGCCTTGGCGGTGAGCGCGTGGCCGGGATACTGGTCCAGCAGTTGCTGGTAACGCGCCTTCGCGCCGGCCCAATCCTGGCTGCCCGCCCGCTTGTCGCCGCACCCGACAAGCGCCGCCGGCGCGATCGCCGGCACCGCGGCGGCGGACCGGTCGAGCAGGTTGTGGCTCGCCGGCCGCTGCCGCAGCCAGTCGGTCAGTTCGGCGGTGTCGCAGGGATCGCGGTCGGGCAGGCGGCTGAGGAAGCCGTTGAGGACGGTGCCGGTCATGTTCTCGTGGCCGGGCAGGTCCGTGAGCACGGCGCCGAGTTCGCCGTAGCCCGCTTGCAGGCCACGGGTGTCACGCTGCGACGCGGCGGTGGCGAGCGTCTCCCCCGCATCCGTCAACCGGGCGCACGCCTGGGCGGTCCGATCGCCGCGGACGGTCATCGGGCCGTCCACGACGTAGTGACCGAACCACAGTCTGTCCCAAGCGGACTGTGCCTGCCCGCAGTCGCCGCGGTCGCGGGCCTCGGCGATGGTGCCCTCGATGCCGGCGGCGTCGAACCGCACATAGCCGACGGCCACCAGCACCGGAACCGTGACGAGCAGCGCGAGCCTCCTCGGCCGCCGCACCGCCGCGGGACGGGCCGGCCCGGCGGCGAGGTACCAGCCGTGCGCGATGAGAGCGGCCCACCACACCAGGAAGAGCACTTCGAACCACACTCCTGGGACCACGGCTCCGAGCACCACGAGGAACGCGAGCGTGAACAGAGTGGTGGCCACTGCCCATGCCCGCCGGCCCAGCAGGAGGTAACCGATGCCCAGCAGCGAGGCGTTGCCGATGGCGATGGCCGGGCGGTCGGGCTGAACCGTGACTGGCTCCGGCTCCGACGGCAATGACTCGGGCGCCTCCAGACCCGGCTCGGCCACCGGCGCCGGTCCCACTAGCACCGGGCCCTGCGGCTCCGGCTCCGGCCGCACTGGGCCAAGCTCTCCCTCTGGCGGCACAGGCTCACCTGCCACCAGCCCCGGCTCCGGCTCCGGCTCCGGCTCCGGCAACACCGACGCGGGCGCCTCCAGACCCGGCCCGGCCACCGGCCCCGGGTCTTGCGGCTCCGGCTCCGGCCGCACTAGGCCAGACTCTGCCTCTGGCGGCACAGGCTCACCTGCCACCAGCCCCGGCTCCGGCTCCGGCTCCGGCTCCGGCTCCGGCAACACCGACGCGGGCGCCTCCAGACCCGGCCCGGCCACCGGCCCCGGGTCTTGCGGCTCCGGCTCCGGCCGCACTAGGCCAGACTCTGCCTCTGGCGGCACAGGCTCACCTGCCACCAGCCCCGGCTCCGGCTCCGGCTCCGGCTCCGGCTCCGGCAACACCGACGCGGGCGCCTCCAGACCCGGCCCGGCCACCGGCCCCGGGTCTTGCGGCTCCGGCTCCGGCTGCACTAGGCCAGACCCTGCCTCTGGCGGCACAGGCTCACCTGCCACCAACCCCGGCTCCGGCAACACTGGCTCAGGCCCCACCAGCCCCGGCTCGGCCACCGGCCCCGCCCCCTGATCCGCCCCCTGACCCGGCCCCTGCGGCTCCGGCCGCACCAAGCCAGCCCCCGGCTCTGCCTCCGGCCGCACAGGCTCACCCGCCGCCAGCCCCTGCTCCGGCAGCACCGACTCCGGCCGCCCCGGCCCGGGCCCGGGCTCCCGCCGCCCCGGCTCCGGCTCGGGCCCGGGCTCCGGCGACACCTCGGCCGCCGGTTCGGGCGGCACCGGCCCAGCCGCCGACTCTGGTGGGTCGGGCTGGGGCTCAGGTGTGGGGTAGGACATGCGGCGACCGTAATCCGGTGCGCCGGGAGCGGTCCCGGGCAAGGCCGGAACCTGACACCAGGCCGGTACGCCTAGGCCCGGTCCCAGGTGACCGGGAGGCGGATCACGCCGTAGATGTTCTGGTGGCCTGGGCGCAGGGGCACGTCCTCGGGCGGGACGGCCAGGCGCAGGGTCGGGAACCGGGTGAACAGTGCCGGGAGGGCGACGCGCAGCTCGACCCGGGCCAGCTGCTGGCCGAGACACTGGTGGATGCCGTGGCCGAAGGCCAGGTGCCCGGTGGCCTTCCGCGACAGGTCCAGGGCGTCGGGGTCGGCGAACTTCGCCGGGTCGCGGTTCGCGGCCTGGAGTGAGACGGCGACCGATTCCCCGGCCTTGATCAGCTGCCCGTCCACCTCCACGTCCTCCAGCGCGACGCGCACCCCGGTGTGGGCGATGGTCAGGTAGCGCAGCAGTTCCTCGACGGCCCGTTCGGCGCCGTCGGGGCCACGCAGGAGGGCGAGCTGCCCGGGATTGCGCAGGAGGGCGAAGGTACCTAGCGCGAGCATGTTGGCCGTGGTGTCGAGGCCCGCGCCCAGCAGGAAGGTGCCGACCCCGGCCAGCTCGTCATCGGTGAGGTCGGTCGTGGTCAGGTCGCTGAGCAGATCGTCCGTCGGCGCGGCGCGCTTGGCCAGGACCAGCCCGCGCACGTACTTCTGCAACTCGCCGTACGCGGCGAACTGGTCCTCCGGGGCGGCGTCCGAGCGGGACATTTCCGCGGTGTGGCCCTGGAACTCGGCCCGGTCGGCGTACGGCACACCGAGCAGCTCGCAGATCATCACCGCCGGGACAGGATGGGCGTAGGCCTCCACCAGATCGACCTCCGGGCCGCGGCGCTCCATGGCGTCCAGGTGCTCGGCGGTGACCTGCTCGACGCGTTCGCCGAGCTGCCGCATCCGGCGGACGGTGAACTTGCCGGCCAGCAGCCGACGGTAGCGGGTGTGCTCGGGGGCGTCGAGCCCGGTCAGATCGCCGACCGCGGCGGGCGGCATCTCATCGAGTTCTGCCAAGCCGGGCAACGGATAGTGCGCCAGCTCGTCCCGTGAGCTGAAGCGCTGGTCGGCCAGCACCGCGCGGGTCTGTGCGTAACCGGTGACCAGCCAGCCCCGGTGCCCGTCCGGGTAGGTCAGGCGGGCCAGCGGGCGCTGCTCGCGTATCGGGCCCAGTCCGGCGGGCGGGTCGAACGGGCAGCCAGCCGGACGCGCGAAGGGCAGCTCGGGAATCGGTGACGACATCGGGAACTCCTTGCCTGGGAACGATCAGCGGGAGGACTCGCGGGCGTACAGCTTCTTGGACCAGAGGTAGCCGATCAGTCCGATCAGGACACACCAGCCGAGCGCGAACCACGCGTTGTTCCCGATCGGCCGGTCCATCAGCAGCCCGCGCAGGGTTTCGATGATCGGGGTGAACGGCTGGTACTCGGCGAACCAGCGCAGCCCGGCCGGCATGGAGTCGGTGGGCACGAACCCGCTGCCGAGGAAGGGCAGGATCACCAGCGGCATCAGCACGTTGCTCGCGGTCTCGACGCTCTTGCTCACCTGGCCGAGCGCGACGGCCAGCCAGACGAGCGCGAACGTGACCGCCAGCAGCACCCCGGCCGTGGCCAGCCACGCCCCCGGTCCCGCGGCGGGCCGGAAGCCGACCAGCAGCGCCACTCCGGTGACCACCACCAGTGCGAACACCGCCTGGATCACGCTGCCCAGCACATGCCCGGCCAGCACCGAAACGCGGGCGATGTGCATCGTCCGGAACCGGGCGATGATGCCCTCGGTCAGGTCCATCGCGATCGAGATCGACGTGCCCTGGACCGTGGCCGTCACGGTCATCAGGATGATCGCCGGCGCGACGTAGTTGACGTACTCGGCGCGCCCGCCGGACGCCCCGCCGAGCCCGGCGCCCAGCGTGCCGCCGAACACGTAGACGAACAGCAGCAGGAAGATGATCGGCATCCCGACGAGCGTCACGGTCATCGACGGGTAGCGCAGCATGTGCTTGAGGTTCCGGCGCAGCATCGTCGCCGAATCGCGCAGCGGGTGGAACCGGGCGGGTGCGGGAGCGAGGGTGGTCATGACGTGGTCACCTTCTCGTGGTCGGGATCGCCGGTGAGGGCGAGGAAAACGTCGTCGAGGTCGGGGGTGTGCACGGACAGCTCGCCGACCTCGATGGCCTGCTCGTCGAGCCGGTCGATCAGGGTCTTCAGCGCCCGCAGGCTGCCGTCGCTGGGCACCCGCAGGGCCAGCGCGTCGGTGTCGCGCGAGGCCTGGCCCAGCACCCGGGTGGCCGCGTCGAGGCTCTGCGGGTCGGCGAACTGGAGGCGGACGTGGCCGCCGGGGACCCGGCGCTTCAGCTCGCCCGCGGTGCCCTCGGCGACCAGGCGGCCGTGGTCGAGGACCGCGATCCGGTCCGCCAGCTCGTCGGCCTCCTCCAGGTACTGCGTGGTCAGGAAGATGGTGACGCCGCCGGCCACCAGCTCCCGGACGATCTGCCACATGCCCCGGCGGCTGCGCGGGTCGAGCCCGGTGGTCGGCTCGTCGAGGAAGATCACCCGCGGGCTGCCGACCAGCGTCATCGCGAGGTCGAGCCGCCGCCGCATCCCGCCGGAGTAGGCCGAGGCCGGTTTGCCGCCCGCCTCCACCAGGTCGAACTGTTCGAGCAGCCCGGCGACGCGACGACGGCCCTCGCGCCGGCCGAGGTGGTGCAGGTCCGCCATCAGCAGGAGGTTCTCCACGCCGGTGAGCAGGTTGTCCACCGCGGAGAACTGGCCGGTGACCCCGATCGCGGCGCGCACCGCGTCCGGCTCGGCCTGGACGTCGTGCCCGCCGACCCGGGCGCTGCCGCCGTCGGCACTGAGCAAAGTGGACAGGATCTTGACCGTGGTGGTCTTCCCGGCGCCGTTCGCGCCGAGCAGCGAGAAGACCGTGCCGCTCGGGACGCTCAGGTCGACGCCGTCGAGCACCACGTGGTCGCCGAACGACTTGCGCAGCCCGGACGCCGCGATCGCCGCCGGGGGTGACTGGGTAACCATGGGATTCCCTTTCCAGGGTGGGAAAAGCGGGTCAGGAACGGCGGATGGTCACGTGGCCGTAGGAGGTCTGCGCGCGCACCTCGACGGTGTCGGCGGACTCGCCCGGCCGGGTGGTGCTGTCCAGTTCGTTGCGCACCTGCCCGAACCCGGTGTGCGCGTCGATCCAGGCGGCGGTGCCCTCGGCGATGCCGACCTCGACGTCGCCCAGCGCGGTTTCGAGCGTGACCGAGCCGCGGACCACCTCGCCGAGGCGGACGGCGCCGTTCGCCGTCTTCGCCTCGAGCCCCGCGCCCGCCTGGTCGACGGAGATGTCGCCGTTCGCCGCGCGCAGCCGCGCGTCCCCGGTCACCGTGCCGATTTCGATGACGCCGTTGGAATTCTTGACGACCGCGGCGCCCTCGACCCGGCCGATGCCCACCTTCCCGGACCCGGTGCGGATGTCGGCGTTGCCCGCGACCTGGTCCACGTTCACGTGCCCGGTCGAGGTGTCCACGGCCAGCGGCCCGGTGTGCTCGAACCGGAAGTCCCCGACGGAGGTCTTGAGCCGGGTCTCCCCCAGCCGGCCCAGGCCGCGGAAGTTCCCCAGCTGCGCGTCGCCGGACAGCCGCGAGCCGCTGGGCAGCTCGACGGACACGTCGACCGACCGGGTCTTGCGGGAGAAGTCGAAGGCGCGGGCCTTCGGTCCCTTGACCAGCAGGGTGCCGTTCGCGTACTCGACGCGGACCTGCTGCGCGGCCTTCACGTCGGATTCGTCGGACGCGTCGGTCGGGCGGACCTCGACGACCGTGTCCGTGCGGTCGCTCGCGCTGATCCGCACCTCGCCGGCGACGCCGAGCTCGAAGGTGACGGAAATCGGTTCGGGAGTTTCGAATTCAGGCATGGTTGTCCCCTCAGTTCGGGTCGGTAAGGCGTCCCCGCAGGTCGGGGACGGTGTGCGTGAAAGCGGTGTGGCGGGCGGGTCAGTGCACCCAGCCGGTGAAGCTCTGCTTGCCCCGTTTCCCGGTGCTGCGGGCTTCGAGGCGCTGCTCGCGGTCGGACCGCTGCAACGCGGCGGCCGCCGCGCGCACCAGCCAGGCGTTCACCGAACGCCCCTCCTTGGCCGCGGCCTCCTCGACCGCCGCCTTGAGCTGTTCGGGCAGGCGCACGTTGATCCGCGCGGCGGGGCCGTCCTCGGCGATCACCAGATCGCCGTCGGACGCGCCGTCGGACGTCGTCGCCGGGTCCTCGGCCGCGGCCTCGTGCGCCGGAGCGGGCGGCGAGGTCACGACGAAGTCCGGGTCACGTCCGCGCAGCCGCAGCTCCACCGACCCCGGCGCCAGATCCCGGGTGATCTCGTCGGAGGCCCCCGACAGCGCGTCCAGCAGCGTCATCCGGATCGCCGACTCGAGCGGCCCGGTCAGGCGCTCGACCAGCGCACGCGCCTCGTCACCGCCGGCTTCGGCCAGCGAGGCGAACTCACGGCCGAGGTTGTTCACATACGTGGTCAAGTCCATGGCACCACTATGGCACACGAGTGGTGCCAACGCAAGCCATCATGGCTCAGACCTGGTGCCAACAGACCTCGAAGCGAGCTAAAACGCAGGTCAGCGCGCGGTGCCAGGGTGGCTCACGAGTCGCTCCAGTGGCCGAGCCAGGACTCACGCCAGGCCACGGTCAGCTCGCTCACCCCGTCCGCGCCGGACTGGTCGACGTGGGCCTTCCACGCCTCCTCCAGCGCGGCGCACAGCTTGGACGCGGGCAGTTCGACGCCGCCCGAGGAGAACTGGCGCAGCACCTGCTTGGGCACGGCCAGCTTCGCCTTGCCCTTGATCACCGACTGCTCGGTGGCCCGGCAGATCAGGTACTCGACGGTGGCCAGCTCCCCCGCCGAAACGGTGGTGCCCGGCGGAGCCCCCGGCATCGGCACCTTCGGCGCCACCTGGGCCAGCGCGCGGTACAGGCACTCGAGCGGAGCGGCCAGGCCCTCCTGCTGGTGGGCGATCTCCCACGACACCCACACCGCGATGCACTCGGGCATCTGGAACGGGCGGTAGGCGAACGCGGGGCCGGCGAAGGTCTGGTAGTCACCGGTCGGGTCCACTGTGGACGGATGCGGGCCGTCCGGGTCGGGCGGCAGGCCGAGGCGCTTGAACAGCTCGCGCAGCAGCTTGCGCGGCCGGGCCGGGGTCGAGCTTTCGCCCAGCAGCTTGCCCAGGATGCGGTTCAGCCGGTCGGCGGCCACCCCCTGGATCGACAGCTGCAGGTGGACGAACGCGACGTCCGACAGTGTCGTGCCCGCGCAGCCGACGACCCCCACCTGGGGATACCGCTGCAGGAACGCGATGATCGCGTGGGTGGAGCCGATCCGCGCCGGCCCGGCGAAGGTCACCGGCAGGCAGGTGCCGACCCGCTGGCGGGACCGGAGGTCGCCGTTGTACAGCGGCGAGAACCCGCCGTCGGCGTGGTACACCTCGAACCAGTTCCCCTGCCGGTGCCCGGGCCGCGTGTCGGCGAGCCACAGGCTGTACCCGTGTTTCTCGCACAGCTCCCGGACGCGGTCGGCGAGCTCGAACCGGGTGTCCACGGACGTGTCCCGCAGCGCGATCGCGAACCGGACCGCCGGTGACGAGCAGCGGGACGCGATCTCCTTGCGGGTGCGGAGATCGTGGTTGCGGGTCTTCACGATCGTCGGCAGCTGGGCCGGGCACTGCAGCGACAGCAGCGGCGCGTCGATGAGCGTGGCCGCGGCGCCGGCGATCTCCTTCGCCAGGTCGCGGATGGCCAGGCCGTGCCACTCGCAGACCTCGCGCGCGGCCGGGTCGATCGAGATCAGGCCTTCGAAGGTCTGCGCGGACTCGTAGATGAACGTCGGGTTGGGCGAGGTCGTCTGGTGGAAGACCCAGGCGCCGTCGGTCTCTTGTGGACGCTCGGCCGGCTGCTGGCCCTCGAAGCGCTCGATCACCTCGGTGCCGTCCAGCGGCTTGCGGGTGCGGGTGCCGATCACCACGCCGGCCCCGTTGGTCGCCGAGCACAGCGTTTCCAGGAAGACCGCGCGGTCCGGGCCCGGCGCCACCAGCTCACGCAGGTAGCCGTGCCGGGCCGGCGCGTGGTGCACCTCGAAGTCCACTTTGGTCAGTGGCTGGCGCGTTATCTCGAAGCCGGCCCTGGCCAGGTCGGCCACGTTGCGGACGGAGACCCGCTGGTTGCGCATGGCTCACCGGCCCCCGGTCGAATCGAAGCGGACGTTGGCGTCCAGCGGTTTCCGGCGGTCCCAGGCGCCGGCGCCGGCCCAGCGGGGCGCGCCGATCCGGGACAGCGGGATCGCCGGGCCGTGCCACAGCGCCTGGCCGAGCAGGACCACCGCGGCGAGCACCGGCACCCCCACGGCGATCGTGAGCATGACCTGCACGACCTCGCCCCGGCTCTGCGTCGCCACGGCCGCGGCGAACGCGGCGACGGCCGCGATGCTCAGCTGGACCAGCGCCTGCGGCAGCGTGCCGAGGTAGCCGAGCACGGTGCGGCGCGGCGGCAACGACAGGCGGCTGTAGAGGAAACCGGGCAACAGCAGCAGCATCGTGATCACGGACTGGCCGTCGCCGATGTGGTCGAGCGCCGCGGTGGCGGCCCGGCCGTAGGGCCACGGGCTGCCCACCAGCATCCAGCCGAGCACGAACGAGACCGCCGCGACGGCCAGCGCGTAGAAGGTCACGTTGAGCGGGCCGGACTTCGTGGAGTCCCGGAGCACGAGCGTGGCGCGGACCCGGATGTGGTCGCCGCGCGAGTCCCGGCCGCCGGCACGCCGCCAGTACGCCCGGCCCTCATTGTCGGTCATGCCGTTGACCAGCACCAGATCCCGGCCGAACTCCCGCTCGGTCAGCTCGCGCGCGGCCTCACGCAACTGCGCGGCCGAGAACGCCGGGTGCCGCCGCAGCGAGTTGTCCAGCTCGCCCGAGTCCGTGCGCACCGCGTCCCCCGTGGTGGCCGCGGCGGCGAGCCGGTGACACGCGGGCAGGCTGCGCGGGGACAGCTCCACCCCGGACTGGCCGGCCTCCCACTTGCGACGGCGCACCAGGTCCGCGAGCCGGCGCAATACCGTCTGCGCCTGGAGTTCCAGGATCTTGTGGCGAGCGCCGTCGGCTTCTTGCAACGCGGCGGAATCCTGCCGTTCGGCCAGCGAGGCCAGATCCTCGGCCAGGCCGTCCACCTGGTGCTGATCGGCGTCGGTGGACAGGTACATCCGGGAGATCTCGGCCTCCGGCGCCGTGGCGGCCACCAGGTGGTAGGACTTCAGCGTGGCCGGGATCATCGTCTCGTAGCTCACGACGTACCCGCGGCGGCTGGCCGCCAGCCGCCGCCACTGGTCGACCGCGACGGGCTGGCGGGCGTCGACGTGCAGCGGCGTCTCGTAGCTGAGCCGGTGCTCCTCGACCGAATCGTCCAGCGCCACCACCAGCATGTAGTCGCGCACCGCGACGTTCAGCAGGTACTCGTACTCGACCAGCAGCCCGGCATAGCCGTCGAGGATGTCCAGCGCCATCTCCCGGCATTCCCGCCCGTAACCGGGGATCGTGCCTTCGGCCGAGGCCAGGGTGAACTCCCCCTCCGGGTGATTCCGCTCGGTCAGCAGGGTGAGCAGGGCCTGCTGGATGAGCCACCGCGGCTCGTGCACCTGGAACAGGAACGTGTTCAGCTCGTGCTTCGCGGTCTGCGCGTTCTCGTCGCCGGCGAGGATTCCGCGCAGCAGCCGGTAAAGCCCCGAGGCGACCAGCCGGGACGCCTCGTGCTGGGTGAGCCGCGGCAGTTTCTGGCCCGCGCTGTCGAACACGTCGACCGGGGAGGCGTCGCGGCGGGGCAGCCGGGCCAGCGGCACCCACAACGCGCGCTGCTGCGCCGGCCTGGACGCGGCCCGCTCCCCGTGCTCGCGGCCGATCAGGTCCTGCAGCTGCGCGGTGGCCTGGCGCTGCCCCTCGTCGAGGAGCTTGAGGCTGACGTCGACCTCGGTGCTCCGGCGCGCCGTGCCGTGCTCGACCACGGTCAGCCGCTCGGTCAGCCGGCGCACGTGGTTGAGCCGCAGCGAGGTGTCCAGCAGCGCCAGCCCGACGGCCGCGCCCTGCCGGGAAAGGCGAGGTGGCGCACCGGGAATGGGGATCGTCTCGATCGCGTGCCGGAGGCTCTCGATACCGTCCATGCCGGTGAGACGCGGGGAGTTCCCGCTCCGACACGAGCTGATGCCGATTCGCCGCGAAATACCGGCGAACGCCGCAGCGGGCTGGTCCGGATGGCGGGCCGTCACCACGGGACGGCGCACCAGCTGTTCGCCCCCTGGGCCTTGATCCGGAGCTTGACCACGGGGATCGGGTCCGCGCCGGGGCTCTGGCTGAACCCGACCGTGGCGGCGCCGGCTTGGTCGTTCACCAGCTGCACGTCCTGGAGTTCGGCCCGCGGATGGCTCCGGTCGACCGACATGTTCAGGTAAACCCAGCCGACCTGGTCGCTGCCGCAGTGGAAGCCCTTGACCCGGTCGGCCTTGCCCTTGGCGGCATCCTCGTTGGCGGCCTCGACGTAGTTCTGGGCGAACGTCCGGAGGCTGGTGTAGCGGTCGACGCTCGGGGGCGGGGCGCTGACCGACGCGGGCGGCGTGGTGACGGCAGTGCTCGTCCGCGGCCCGGCGACGGCGTCCGGGCCATTCCCCTTGAGCGCCACCAGGACCACGGCGGTCACAGCCAGCGCAGCGACCACCGCGCCGGCCGTCAGGACGGGCCAGCGCTTCCGCCGCCGGGTGACCGGTGGCGTCGCGCCCGGCCGGGAACCGGGTCCCGGCTGCGGGAAAGTGCCGCCGGGCGCGGGAAAGTCGATCCGCTCCAGCACATCGGTCTGCTCCGGCGCGTGGTGGAACCGCTCGGCTTCGGCCTGCTGCGCGGCGATCATCCGGTGCACGGCCACCGGCCAGACCCGGGTCGAGGCCGGGAGTTCGCCGGCCAGGTCCAGCAGCTGGGCCGGGCTCGGCCGGGCGGCGGGATCCTTGGCCAGGCAAGCCCGGACGAGGTGGTCCAGCCCCGGCGAGAGCCCGGTGAGGACGGGCAGGCCGTGCGCGACGTTGTACAGCGTCCGCGCGGGCGAACCGCCGCTGAAGGGGTTACGGCCGGTCGCGGCGTGGACCAGCACGCTGCCGAGGCAGAACACATCGCTGGCCGGGGTCAGCACCTGGCCCCCGACCTGTTCCGGGGACATGTACTCGGGGGTGCCGATGAGGTAGCCGGTCTGCGTCAGGCCGCCCTGGTCCGGCCCGTCGGCAGCCCGCGCGATGCCGAAGTCGATCACCCTGGGCCCGTCGGCGGCGAGCAATACGTTGGAGGGCTTGAGATCCCGGTGCACGAGGCCGGCCCGGTGGATGTCGAGCAGGGCGGCGGCGAGCCCGGCGGCCAGGCGGCGCACCGGTTCCTCCGGCAGCGGCCCGGTGCCGGCGACCACGTCGTTCAGCGGAGGGCCGGGCACGAACACCGAGACCAGCCACGGTGCCGGCGCTTCCGGGTCGGCGTCCATCACCGCCGCGGTGTAGGTACCCGACACCGCACGGGAAGCGTCGATCTCACGGCGGAACCGCGCGCGGAAATCCTCCTCCGTGCCGGGCTGCGCGTGCATCAGCTTGATGGCGACCAGCCGCCCGTCGGCGGTGGAGCCCAGCAGCACCCGGCCCATGCCGCCGCGGCCGAGCTCGGCGTGCACCCGGTACCGCCCGACCGTGCGCGGGTCGGCCGGTCCCAGCGCCTTCATCGATCTCCTCCGCCATCAGTGGTCCTCGGGCGGCGTCATTCGACCGGCAGTTTGGGCTCGATGACTTCGGCGATCCGCCGCGCGTAGCCGCAGAGTTCGTCGAGCGACTCGTGCGCCGCCTCCAGCGAGACCTTGGCGCTGTCGGCCTCACCGACGGAGATCACGACCATGCAGGTCGCGAGCCCGTTGTCGATCTGGAGACCGCTGTGCTTGCCGACGGTGACCGGGACGACCTTCCCGTTGGCGCCGGCGTGGTCGGTCATCTCCCCGGCCTTGGTGGCGTCGAGGAACTGGATCGACACCGCCGCCCGGTCGCGCGGGGCGTACACACACGCCTCGCCGTGGGCGCCCGGATGGGTCCGCTCGCCGTCGCCGAACGGGTAGGGCTGCTGGTCCGGGCCGATCAGGTCACACGCGTTCATCGCGGCGAACACGTTGGCCCCGGACCCGGTCCCGGCGCTCGAGGCCGGCGCGGTCGTGGCCGGCGAGCGGTCCGGGGCCGACGGCAGCGGCGGCAGGCTCGGCGGGCTCGACAGGACGCCCGCGCCGGACAGCACCTGGCCGCCGATCGCACCGCCGCCACAGCCCGCCGTCGCCAGCACGGCCACCAGGAACAGCGAGCGCAGAGCTGTCTTCATGAGTAACGGGGTCTCCTGATCCATGGGGTTCGGGCACCACGGCCCGGCACCGGCGAGACGCTAGTGACCGCCGATGAAATCCCGATGAAACGCCCCGCCACTCCCCGAGACCGATCGTCAGCCGGCCGCCGGAACTGTCCTCTTCGGACCGAAATCGGCCCACTGGCCGAGCGCGAACCCGTCCCCCTCCCGCCGGACCTCCACCGCACCCGAACCGCCGAAGTGCGCGGGGACAAGCAGTTCCCGCTCATCGGCCGCCCGCTCGAGAATCCGGCGGCGGCTGGCCGCCGCCTGCGCCGGGTCCAGGCAGGCGCTGCTGTTGCAGCCGGGATGCGGGACCTGCACCGGGCTGTGCAGCAGGTCCCCGGCGAAGACCGCCCGGTCGCTCCCCGAGGCCAGGCGCAGCACGGAAGAACCGGGGGTGTGGCCGGGCGCGGACTCCAGCGTGAGGTGTTCGTCGATGCGGTGCCGGCCGTCCCACAGCACGGCCTGGCCGGCCCGGTGGACGGGCGCGATGCTGTCCTCGTAGATCAGGCGGTCGACCTCCGGCCGGTCCTGGCGCCGGCCGTAGTGGAAGTCGTCGGCGGCCGGGATGAGGTACTGGGCGTGGGGGAACGTCGGCACCCACTCCCCGCCCGCGTCGACGGTGTTCCAGCCGACGTGGTCCACGTGGAGATGGGTGTTGACGACCACGTCGACCTCCTGCGGACGGACCCCGGCTTTCGCCAGCAGGCCGAGGAAATCGCCCTGCTGGCGGTGGAACCGCCGCATGCCCGGCCGCTCGCGCCCGTTGCCCACGCCGGTGTCGATCAGGACGGTCCGCCCGCCGCTGCGCAGCACCCACGTCTGCAGCGCGACCACGGCCAAGCCGCTGTCCGGCTCCCAGTGGTCCGGCGCCAGCCACTCCTCGTCGGCCTCCCAAACCTCGGCCGCGACGGCCGGGAACAGGTCCGCGGCGGGCGCGAACGGCCGGTGCCACTCCCGTACCCGGATGACCTCGACCTCGCCGAGGACCAAACTCGTCTCGTCTGTCATGCGTTCGACCCTAGGAAGGCCGGACGATCCGCTCAATGCGTATCCGGCTCATTGAGATACGCGATCAACTCATCGGAGATATCCTGCGCGGATGGATGTGGTGAGTGACGCGATCTCCGCCGTGCGCCTGGGCAGCCCCTCGTTCAGCCGGGTGGCGATGGGCGGGAGCTGGTGCGTGCGGCTGGACCCGTACGTCGGCGCGGGCTTCGCCGTCGTGATGAAGGGCGGCTGCTGGCTGCGGCCCGACGGCGGCGCCCCGATATCCCTCGGCGTGGGTGACGCGGTGCTGCTGCCCCACGGCGCCGGCCACGTGCTCGCCGACTCCCCCGTCGACGCGGCGGCCGCGAAGAAGGCAGCCCCGCTGGAGCACTGGCTCGCGGGGCCGGCGGCCGAGCGCGAGGAGACGGAGATCCTCTGCGGCAAGTACCGGCTCGACTGCAGCCGCCTGCACCCGCTCATGGCCGAGCTGCCCGAGGTCGTCCACCTGCCCAGCCGGGTGGGCCACCACCTCGAACTCCGGGCCGCGATCGACCTGCTCGCCGGCGAGCTGGACGAGCGGCGCCCCGGCGCCTGCGTCGCGCTGCCGAACCTGCTCGACCTCCTCTTCGTCTACCTGATCCGCTCCTGGATGTCCGAGACCACCCGCGGCGCCTGGCCCGGCGCGCTGGGCGACCCGGTGACCGCCGCCGCCCTGCGGGCGCTGCACTCCGACCCGGCCGCGCCGTGGAGCCTCGACCGGCTGGCGGCCGAGGCGGGTGTCTCCCGGCCGACCCTGGCGCGCCGGTTCACCACGCTGGTCGGCCGCCCGCCGATGGCGTACCTGACCTGGTGGCGCCTGATGCGGGCCGCCACCCTGCTCCGGGACACCCCGGAAACCCTGGCCGCCATCGCCGGCCGGGTCGGCTACGGCAGCCCGTACGCGCTTTCCCATGCCTTCGAACGGGAATTCGGCACCACCCCGGGGCGGTACCGGGCGCAGGCCGCGGACCGGTCCGGTCCCCCGGCGTGAGTCAGCCGAGCCGTCTGAGCGTCTCCTCCAGCCGTCCGGCCAGGAAGGCGCGCTCCACCTCGTTTCCGGTCAGTGCCAAGGCTTCTTCGTACGAAGTGGCCGCTTCCGCCCAGCGGCCGAGCCGGCGGAGGAAGTCGGCGCGGGCGGCGCTCAAGTAGGCGTACGTGCCCAGGGCCGGCTCGTCGAGCAGGGGCGCGAGCGCGGCGAGGCCGGCCGCCGGGCCGTCGCGGAAGCCGAGCGCGACCGCGCGGTTCAGCTCGACCACCGGCGAAGGCCACAGCCGGCGCAGCACGTCGTACAGCCCGGTCACCTCCGTCCAGTCGGTGTCCGCCCAGGTCGGGGCCTCCGCGTGGACCGCGGCGATCGCGGCCTGGACCGAATACCTCGTCGGACCCGCTTGCTGGAGCGATTCCGTCAGCAGCGCGGTCGCTTCCTCGATCTGGCCGGCGTCCCACCGGGAGCGGTCCTGCTCGTCGAGCAGGACGAGGTGCCCGTCCGGGGCCAGGCGCGTGTCCCGGCGGGCGTCGGTGAACAGCAGCAGCGCCAGCAGCCCGGCGACGTCACCGTTGCCCGGCAGCAGCTGGTGCAGGGTGCGGGCCAGGTGGACGGCCCCCTCGACCAGGTCCCGCCGCACCAGCTGCGCGCCGACCGGCGCGACGTGACCGGTGGTGAACACCAGGTGCACGACCTCGAGCACGGCGCCGACCCGCTCGGGCAGGTCCTCGGCCGAGGGCACGCGGTACGGAATCCGGGCGCCGCTGATCTTCTTCTTCGCCCGCGTGATCCGCGCCGCCATCGCCGTCTCCTGGACCAGGAACGCCCGTGCCACCTCCACAGTGGACAGACCGCAGACCAGCCGCGCGGTCAGCGCCACCTGGGCCTCGCGGGACAGCGCCGGGTGGCAGCAGGTGAACACGAGGCGCAGGCGGTCGTCGTCGAACTCCGAAGGCTCCGGCCCGGGCACGACTTCGTCGGTGACGAGCAGCGGCAGCGCCGAGCGCAGCACCGACTCCCGCCGCAGCAGGTCCTTCGCCCGGTTGCGCGCGACGGTGGTCAGCCACGCGCCCGGGCGGGACGGCACCCCGTTGACGGCCCAGGTCCGCAAAGCCTGGGCGTACGCCTCCTGGGCGCACTCCTCGGCGAGGTCGAGGTCACGCACCACGCGCACCGTCGCGGCGAGCACCAGGGCCCACTCGCGACGGTGCGCCTGCGCGACCGCCTCGCCGACCTCGGCGTCGATGGTCATCCCACGCCGTCCCGGTCAGTCCGCCGTGCGGATCGGCCGGATCTCGACGCCGCCGTGCGCCGCCGCGAGCTCCGGCAGCTGCGCGGCGAGCGCGGTCGCGGCGTCCAGGTCGGGCGCCTCCACCACGTAGTAGCCGCCGAGCACCTCCTTGCTCTCCAGGAACGGCCCGTCGGTCACCGTCGGCCGGCCGCCCCCGGTGCCCCGGAGGCTGGTCGCGGTCGCCGCCAGCAGCAGCTCGTGGCCGCCGGCGATCGCGGTCCCGGCCGCGGCGGTGAACGCGCCGTGCCCGGCCTGCTTGTCCACCCGGTCCTGCTCGGTCTCCGCTTCCCAGGCCTGCTCGTCCCCGTAGATCAGGAACAGGTATTTCGCCATTTCGCTTCCCCTTGCTCCGGGCCCGGTTCCGGCCCTCTCACCCCTACGACGAGCGAGCCGCCCGCGGATCGACGCGTCCGGGGTATTCTCCCGGACCCCGGCGATCTCGGCGCCCCGGACTTGACGAGCCCTCGTCCCCGGGGCTTCAATCAGGACCGGTCACCGCAGTGGTTCAGACCTCCCCCGCTCCTTCCCGGACGGGGTGCGCTGCCACCGTTTGTGGAAGCGCTCCCAGAACGGGCGGGCGCGCCCGAGCCGAAGGGATCCGTCCATGACCCCCCGAGCCTTGACCCGCCTGCGGGCAGTGCCCGCCGCCGCGGCGGCGTGCCTCGCGCTGGCCGCCGTCGCCGCGCCCGGCGCCACCGCCGCCCCGGCCGAAACCAACTGCCAGCCCCAGGGCTCGATCAGCCTGGCCGGCGGCGAGTACACGCTGCAGAACAACGAGTGGAACTCGTCCGATCCGCAGTGCGTCACGACCACGTCCGGCACCGGCTGGACGGTGAGCACGGCGAACTTCGACCTCTCCGGCGGCGCGCCCGCCACGTACCCGTCGATCTACAAGGGCTGCCACTGGGGCGCCTGCACCACCGGCAGCGGCCTGCCGATCCAGGTGAGCAGCCTCGGCAGCGCGACCTCCTCGTGGTCGACCACGCAGCCCGGCACCGGCGCGTACGACGTGGCTTACGACCTGTGGACGAACTCGGCGCCCACCACCGGCGGGCAGCCGGACGACAGCGAGATCATGATCTGGCTCAACTCCCGCGGCGGGGTCGGCCCGTTCGGCGCCAAGGTGGGGACCGTGTCGGTGAGCGGGCTGAACTGGGACGTCTGGACCGGCCGCCAGACGTCGTGGAACATCGTTTCCTACGTCCTGCAAGGCGGCAGCACCTCGGTGACCGATCTCGACGTGAAGGGGCTGATCGACGACTCCGTGCGGCGCGGCACCACCGGCGCCGGCAGCTACCTGCTCGACGCGGAGGCCGGGTTCGAGATCTGGAAGGGCGGCCAGGGCCTGGGCACGAACTCCTTCTCCTTCAGCGCGGCCCGGCAGTAGCCCCCCGGCGCCCTCCGGCAGGCGGCGGCGGGTAAACCGACCTCGCGATCGTGGCCGAGAGCCACCCGATCGCCCACCCGGCGAAAACGATCACGAAGGTGTGCAGTTTCGGCGGGGAAACCGTCGCGACGACCACCAGGATCACTGCCCACACGACGGCGCAGGCGATGCTGTAGGCCGTGTATGTCCTGAATGAAGACTTCATGCTCGCTCACCTCGTCCCTTCACCGTAGGCCCTCACGGGTCACCGCGGTGAAGAACTCGCGGAGGTCGTGGACCAGCAGGTCCGGCGCGTCGAGCTGCACGACGGGCGCGTCGCCGCGGCCGGGGTCCGGTTGCTGCTCAAACGGGACGGCCTCCTCCATCCCGAGGTGCCGGGCAACAAGTGGCGCAAACTCAAGAACAGCCTCGCCGCCTGCGCGCGACGGCGGCGGCCGGGAAGCGCTTCGGCTTCGGCACGGTCGGGGTGGTCCGGGGCGAGGAACACCGGCCGCTCGACGAATCCCCGGCCTACGCCGAGCGTCAGGGCATGCGGCTCACCTACCTGGACCGCGCGACGTACCGGCGCAAGACCGAGCCGGACGTGCTCGCCGGGCTGCTCGATCGGTTCGGACCTTGTTACGTGTTGCCGGAAGGCGGCAGCAACGGGCTCGCCGCCCGCGGGTGCGCCGAGCTGCCCGCCGAAATCACCGAGGACTTCGACGTGATCTGCTGCGCCTGCGGGACCGGCGCCACCTTGGCCGGCCTCGCCGCCGGCCTCCGCCCGGGGCAGCGCGCGCTCGGGTTCGCCGTCCTCAAAGGCGATTTCCTCGAACGCGAAGTGCGCCGCCTGCGACAGGAAGCGTTCGGCGCCGAGACCCGCAACTGGTCGCCGGACCGGCGGCTTCGCGCCCGGCAGCACCGTCGTCGCGGTGTTGTGCTGAGCCGGCGCGTCACGTCTCGAAGACCTGGCACAGGCGGTCCTGCAGACGCGCGTGCCGGAACTGGTAGACCGCACCGGACTGCCTCAGCACCCCGCGCTGGTAGGCGTCGTCGAGGAAGGCCGTCACGCCCCACGGCAGCCGTCCGGTCAGGGGCAGCCACAACCGGGAGAAGACCACCCACTGGCCCCAGGCGGTGAAGCAGAGCGCGTACCCGAGCCCGCCGCCTAGCCCGCTGGCCAGCCCGAGGGCGAGCGCGTCGTCGAGCCCGAACACGAAGGGGCCCAGGAACCCCCGCGCGAGCCCGATCACGCCGATCGTCCCGAAGCCGACCGCGACCCCGAACACCGGCACCCACAGCAGCAGCTGGAAGACGACCGTCGTGCGGTCGGCGTTCAGCAGGTCCACGGGATTCGCGGCGGAGCCGATGTCCAGTGGCGACTCGGCCCAGGACACGAACCCGAACACCAGCCCCGCCGCGAGCCCGAACACCGGCCCGAACACCAGCCCGTTGATCAGGCCGCTCACCGGGCCGTCGCCGAAATCGAAGAGGGCCGCGTTCATCAGCCCGCTCACCATGCCGTCGCCGAAGCCGAACAGGAGCCCGCCCAGCAGGCCGGCGGCGAACCGGGGGCCGAACCTCGCCCGGGCGTCGCCGGTCCCGCGCAGCAGCCGCATCCGCACCCGGGACGGTTCGACGGCGGTACGGCCGGACACCACCAGGATCCCGTGCGCGAGCGCGAAAGCCGGCCCGACCGTGAAGCCGTTGACCAGTGCGGCCAGCAGGCCGCCCGCGATCCCGTCCACCAGACTGTCCACAAGGGAGTCCACCAGCCCGATGGCCAGCGCGGCGACGATCCCGGCCGCCAGCACCCGTGACGAGCGCCGCAGCGTGCTGTTCAGCTGCCACCAGGCGAGGTCACGCGTGCCGAGCCGGTCGAGGTGCGTGGCGAGGTAGCCCAGCCAGTGCTGGACGCGGTCCAGCTCCCAGCGCCGTCGCTGCCCGGTCGGCCGGTTGTCGGGCTGGTAGCGGTAGACCGTCGGGATGAAGCTGTCGAGCAGGTGGTCCTCGATCGCCTCCGGGGTGGCGAACCGGCCGGTGTCCAGCAGCTCCGCCGGGTCACGGCCGGGGGTGTCGCTGTAGCTGGTGCGGGCGAGCATGACCATCAGCGGGGTCGTGAGCACCGCGCCGAGGTTGGCCCCGGCCGGGGTTGGCCGCTGCGCGCGCAGCTCGGCCAGCACGGGGTCCCACACCGTCCCCGCGGGATCCTTGCGGGCGGTGCGCGGCAGGTAGTTGACCACGTCGGTGCGGGTCAGGTCGGTCAGTTCGACCCCGGCCGCGGAGGTCAGCACGTCGGTGCCCGCGACGGCCGCGGCGTACTCGGCCGGGCGGCTGGTGAGCAGCAGCGGCAGGGTGGTGGTGTTGAGCGCCTCCAGCGCGGCGCGGTGCAGGCCGTCGGCGATCTCGTCGAACCCGTCCAGCACCGGCAGGATCCCGTCGGCCTCGACCAGCGCGGCGGCCAGGGTCGACCCGCTCGGGCCGGGCGCGGCCAGGCCGGGGAACTCGCGTAACAGCCGGCCGGTCAGCCACTCGCGCAACGGTGTGGTGGCGGGATTCCACGAGCCGAGGCCGAAGATCACCGGCACGGCGCCGTCGCGGGCGCGGTCGGCCAGCAGGTCCAGGACGAACCGCAGGGTCAGCACGGTCTTGCCCGACCCGGCCCGGCCCAGCACCACCAGCCGTCCCGACGGGATCCGCCGGTAGACCTCCACGATCCGCTCCAGCTCGCCGGTCAGGTCCAGCGGCCCCGGGTCCGCCCCGGCCGGGGCGCGGCGGATGTTGGCCCAGTGGTCGGTCAGGCGCTCCGGCACCGGCCGCCACCCGACCGGCAGCGGGAACGGGTCCGCGAGCTGGCGCTGCTCGGCCTCGCGCCGCCAGCGGCCGGCGACCGCCCGGGCGAGCTGATCGGCGGTCCCGGCCAGCGCGTCCGGCACCGGGCCCCGGTCACCGGGTGTGACGGACGGCCCGGTCCCGTCCCGCGCGGGCGGATCCGCCCGCGGAGCCCGGCCGGCCGCCGCGGCCAGCAGCAGGTCGTCCCGGTCGGCGGGCGCGAGATCGACCGCGTCGGCCAGCAGCCGCACCGTCGCCACGCGGGGGTCCGCCCGCTCGCCGGTCTCGAACCCGCGGATGGTCCGGACGCCGACCCCGGAGCGCTCCGCCAGCTGCTCCTGCGTCATCCCCGCCTGCCGCCGCAACTGCCGCAGCAACACGCCGAACTGAGTCGTCAAGCCGGCGCCTTTCGGTCTGGACAGGGCATCGCAGGTCACGACTCTATCGCGGCCACCGGCCAGAAACGGCCGGTTCCCTGGCCTGGCCCCCTGAACAGGCGCGACGCCACCATCGGCGGCTCCATCAGCTGATCGACCACGGGGGGGGTCCACCATGGTGGCGACCACAATCGACGACCCGGTACGCGCCTGCGCGCCGGTCACCGGCCGGGAGCGCGACGTGCTCAGCGCCCTCGGCCGCGGCCTGACCAACTCCGAGATCGCCGCGGCACTGGCCACCTCCGAGACGGCCGTGGACGGCGATGTAGGGCAGCTCCTGACGAGGCTCGGGTTACGCGACCGGGCCGCCGCCATCGTCTACGCGTTCGACCACGGCATCGTCACTCCCCGTCAGGTTCCGGCGCCCGGTTCGCCGCTGCGGATCTCGGTGCTCGGCCCGGTGCGGGTGTTCTCCGGCGCGGAGCCGGTGGCCGTCGGGCCGGTCCGGCAGCAGGCGCTGCTGGCGGCGCTGGTGCTGCGCCCGGACGTGACGGTCGGCCGGCGGGAGCTGCTCGACCGCGTGTGGGGGCTGGAGCCGCCGGTGGGCAACGTCGTGCCGGTGTACGTGTACCGCCTGCGCAAGTGCCTGCCGCCGGGCGACCTGATCACCCGGGACGGGGCCGGCTACCGGTTCGCCGGACGCGGGGTGCGGGTCGACTCGGTACGGCTGGAGGAACTCGTGGCCGAGGCGGGCGCGGCGCGCCATTCCGGCGACCTGCCGGCGGCGGTGGCCGCGTACGGCCGCGCGCTGGAACTGTTCCGGGGCGAGCCGCTGGCGGGCCTGCCCGGGCCGTTCGCCGAGCTGGAACGGCTGCGGCTGACGGAGCGCCGGATCGTCCTGTCCCAGCAGAAGGCGGAATGGCAGCTGCGGCTGGGCCGCCACGCCGATGCCGTCGGCGAGCTGTGGACGCTGGCCCCGGAGCACCCGCACAGCGAACCGCTGGCCGCGTTGCTGATGCGGGCCCTGCACCGCGCCGGCCGTCCCGCCGACGCGCTGGCCGTGTTCACCCGAACCCGCCGCCGCCTGGCCGACGACCTGGGCGTGGCACCAGGCGAGTTACTGCGCGGCGCACGGAGGGCGGTGCTGCAGGGGGTTTGAGCGCTGTCTGCCCGCGATTCCGGTGGCCGGACGAAACCGCGAACCCACGCTGCACGGCGCACCACCGACGGTGCTGCAAGAGGTTCGAGCGCCACCGGCCCACAACTCCACCAGACCAGGAGCCGGACCGGAACCGCGAACCCACCCTGCACCGCACACCACCGACAGCGCGGCTCGAGCGCTACCGGCGTGCTGCCGCCCCGGGTGCGGCGGCGAACCC
Source organism: Amycolatopsis saalfeldensis (assembly GCF_900110575.1). Classification (GTDB taxonomy): domain Bacteria; phylum Actinomycetota; class Actinomycetes; order Mycobacteriales; family Pseudonocardiaceae; genus Amycolatopsis; species Amycolatopsis saalfeldensis. Next base: position 114,305 of record NZ_FOEF01000024.1, on the reverse strand, counting down.
ACGCCTCGCGGCGCGCGACGGGCAGTGCTGCAAGAGGTTCGAGCGCCACCCGCCCGCGGCTCCAGCAGACCAGGAGCCGGACCGGAACCGCGAACCCACCCTGCACCGCACACCACCGACAGCGCGGCTCGAGCGCTACCGGCGTGCTGCCGCCCCGGGTGCGGCGGCGAACCCACGCCTCGCGGCGCACGACGGGCGGTGCAACAAAGGGGCTGAGCGCTACTGGCTCGCGGCTCTGGCAGGCCAGCACCCCGGCGGAACCGCGAGCCCGCGCGCCACGGGCCTCCGGTCGTCGTGGCAGGCGTGGGCATCGCGGCGGATTCGCGGGTCTCCGGCCTTCGCCGGGAGCGGGCAAGCCGCAAAGGTCCGTCAAGCCCGTGCCGGATGGCGTCGTGGGCTGGCCGGGGTGGTGGTCAGCCGTTGTCGCACAGTGCGGTGTTCATCGGTACTCGCTCGCCCATGCCGGGGCCGCCGCTGCCGCTGCCCGCGCTCGAACCGGCCGTCGGCGTGACGTTGAGGGTGGCGAAGGCGGACCGGCCGGCGAGGGTGGCCGCGGCGATGGAGGTGTAGCCGGGCCATTCGCCGTAGTGGCCCCAGGCCTGCCCGCCGCAGGGCAGGGTGAACCGGACCAGGCCGAGGCCGAAGTAGTCGCCGGAAAGCCGGTCCGGGATCGGGGCGACCGTGAGCATCTCGGCGAGCTGGGCCGGCGGCACGACCTGGCCGGCCAGCAGCGCCTGCAGGAACCGCGTCTGGTCGGCCCCGCTGGAGACCAGGCCGCCGCCGGAGCCGCCCACGCTCGGCTCGGCGACCTCGGTGACGTCGACGAAGAACAGCGACCCCAGCACCTTCTTGGTCAGGTACCCGCGCTCGCTGCCGGCCGGCATGGTCTTGTCGCCGGGGGTGGGCAGGTAGGTGTCGGCCAGGCCCAGCGGGGTGGTGATCCGGGTGGCGAGCTCCTGCGCGTAGGAGTGGCCGGTGGCCTTCTCGATGATCATGCCGGCGAGGATGGCGTTGGTGTCCGAGTACTGCGTGCTCGTGCCGGGCGCGAACAGCGGTTTCTCGGCCAGGCCCCAGGAAGCCACCTCGGCCAGGGTGTGCGGGTGCAGCTGGTTGACCGGGTTGAACCCGCCGCCGACGGTCATGTAGTCGGCGATCCCGCTGGTGTGGTTCAGCAACTGGCGGACGGTGATCTTGCTGCCGTCGTAGCCGTTGCCGTCCACCACGCCCGGCAGGTAGGCCTCGACCGGCGCGTCCAGCGCGACCCGGCCCTCGGCCACCAGTTGCAGCACCATCGCCGCGGTGTAGGTCTTGGTCAGGCTGCCGATGTGCGCGCGGGTGCCCGGCCCGATCGGCTGGGCCGTGCCGATCACCCCGCTGCCACTGGTCACGCTCCACAGCGCGGCGTTGTCGCGGACGGTGATGCCGGCTCCGGGCGCCTCGTTGGTGACCTGGTACTGCGTCACCGCGTCCTGCGTCGCCGCGTGCGGCACGGGGTCCGCGCCCGCCGAGGGCGCCACCGCCGTCAAGACGACCGCGACCCCCGCCGCCGTCAGTGACCACCTGGACGGTCTCGACCACGTCTGCACCATGTCTCCCCTTTTCTACCTCGGCCTTGACTCCGCGCGAGGTTAACCAGCACCGATGAACTCCGGATGAAACGGACACCCGCAGCGGGCACCGGACCATCCTTTGTGGACGCCGGAACGGCCGTCAGGAGCGTGGTTCGATGCGGTCGGCCGTCTGCTCGCTCCACTCCCGGAGCACCGCGGCCTGCTCGGGGGTGAGCGAGTCGAAGAAGTAGCGGCGGATGTTGCCGGCGTGGCCGCGCACCGCGGTCTGCGCCAGGCGGCGGCCCTCGGCGGTCAGCCCGATCCGGGTGCGGCGGCCGCCGGCCCCGCATTCGGTGCGCTCCACCAGGCCGCGGTTCTCCATGCGGGTCAGCTGATGCGAGACGCGGCTCTTCTCCCACGCGAGCGACTCGGCCAGCTCACCGACGCCCAGATCGCGGCCGGGCGCCCGCCGCAGCGTGACGAGCACGCTGAACTCGGCCTTCGAGATGCCGGAATCGCGCTGCAGGCCGCGCTCGAGCTCCCGGACGAGCAGGCGGTGCGCGCGCATCCAGCCGTCCCAGAGCGCCCACTCCTCGGGTTCCAGCGTCGGGGTCTCGGCCATGGCGGGATCGTACCCGGACCCACCGGCAGTTGACGCATCAACTCCAGCCGACCTAGAGTTGACACATCAACTGCTTCGGGAGGGACCTCATGGTTTTCGGCAGTGCACAACCGGAAGTCCGGCCGGCGAGGACGCTGTTGCGCGGCGGCATGGTGGTCACCGCGGACCCCACCGCCGGCGATCTCCGGCAGGGCGACGTGCTCATCGAGGACGGCCGGATCGCCGCCGTCGCCGCCGCCATCGACGGCACCGGCACCGGCGCCGGCGCCGAAATCGTCGACGCCACCGGCAAGATCGTGCTGCCCGGTTTCGTGGACACCCATCGGCACACCTGGCAGACCGCGTTCCGCGGCGTCGGCACGGACTGGACGTTCGGCCAGTACCGCGCCGCCATGCACGGCACGCTCCCGCGGCATTATCGGCCCGAAGACGTGTACCTGGCCAACCGGCTCGGCCGGCTCGAAGCGCTCAGCTCGGGCGTCACGACCATGCTCGACTGGTACAACTGCGTCGCCGGCCCGGAACACGCGGACGCCGCGATCCAGGGGCTGCGCGAGGCACCCGGCCGTTCGCTGTTCTGCTATTGCGCGCCCGGCCCGGACATCACCGCCGAGATCACGCGTGTGCGGGCGCAGCTGCCCGGCGACGGCATGGTGCTGGGCCTGCGCGGGCCACTACTGACCACAATGGACACCACCGCCGCCGAAGTCGCGCTGGCGCGGGAACTCGGGCTGCGGGTGAGCGTGCACCTGCACGGCGCCACCGGCTGGCCCACCGGCGACCGGCTGGTCGAGGGCATGCGCGAACGCGGCCTGCTCGACGACCGCACGACCTTCGTGCACTGCAACGGAATACCCGGCGACCAGCTCGCGATGCTGGCCGACGCCGGCTGCTCGGCGACGGTCAGCCCGGACGTCGAGCTGAAAATGGGCTTCGGCTGGCCGGAAACCGGCCGGCTGCTGGCCGCCGGGATCCGTCCCTCGCTGTCGATCGACGACTGCCTGTCCGCGGGCGGCGACATGTTCTCCACCATGCGCACGGCGTTCTCGGTGCAGCGTGGCCTGGGCGCCGGGCTCACCGCGCGGGACTTCGTCGAGTTCGCCACTGTGGACGGTGCCAGGGCGTGCGGGCTCGGCGACCGGATCGGCAGCATCACCGTCGGCAAGGACGCCGACCTGATCCTGCTCGACGCCGAGGACCCCTCGGTCTTCCCGGTCGGCTACCCGGCCGGCACGATCGTCGGGGCCGGCCATCCCGGGCTCGTGGACAGCGTTTTCGTTGCGGGCCAAGCCGTTAAGCGACACGGCCGCCTGCTCGGCGTGGACCTGCCGGCGTTGCGCGCGCAGGTGCTGGAGTCCCGTGACCGCATCGCCGCGGCCGCCGGCGTCGCGGCCGACGGATCGTGGACGCCGCAGGAGGCAGCCCCGCCGGGCCACTGACCCACGGCGGCCCCACCGGTGCGAGGTGGGCCGCCCGCCCACCTCACACCGGGGAGATCACACCTTGGCGACGGCCTTCTTGCGCGGCGCGCGCTTGCGGGCCGCGGCGGTCGTCTTCGCGGGGGCCACCGGCCGGCGCTGGGCGTCCTCGTAGGCCTTCTCCACCTCCGACGGCAGCCGGCCGCGATCGGCGACGGCGAACCCGTTGTCCTGCGCCCACTGGCGGATCTCGCGGTTGCGCTCCCGCTCCGCCCCGGTCGGGGCCTTGCTCGCGGCCGCCGACTCGCCGACCGCGAGCCGCACCCTACGGCCGCCGACCCGGCGGGCGTAGGAGATGAAGCGGGCCAAGGCGTCCCGCAGGTCGTCGGCGTTCTCGTCCGACAGGTCGATCTCGTACTGCACGCCGTCCAGACCGAAAGGGACAGTCTGCGTGGCGGTGCCGCCATCGAGATCGTCGACCATCGCCACCAGGATCTTTTGCGCCATTGTTCGGTGCCCTCCAGAAGTCACGGGCCGGACACCCGGTCCGGCCCGGGGGCACATTACCGGATCACCATGAGTGGCGAACGACTGAACGCCCCGGCGAACACCGGGCATGATTCCGGACCGCGCACGACCACTGTGGACGGCCGCCGGTTCGGTTCGCCCTCGGCCGGGTCCCGCGCCCGACCGTCCTTCACGGACTCGGCGGATTCCCGGTCCCGGAGCCGCCGCCGGCGGAAATCGTGATCCGCTTCCGGCAGGACTTCGCCGGCCCAGCGCCCGGAAGCGGCCATCCCGACCTGCGCAAATGAGATAGCCCTTGCCATAGTCAACGCCAGTGATTAGCGTTCCGGGGCAGCTCACCCCCACCACGAGGAGGACCCGGCGTGCACCTCACGGATCAGGCCCGGACCGTGGCCAGGCTCGCGGAGCTGGTCTCGATCGAAACGCCGTCGGGCCACACCGACGGCCTGTTGCGCGGCTACGCGCTCCTGCGCGAGTGGGGCGGGCCGATCTTCGGCCGTCCTCCGGAAATCGTTACCGTGCAAGGAACTCCACATCTGCGTTGGCGCCCGGAGCGTGAGCCCGGGGTGCTGCTGCTCGGGCACGCGGACACGGTCTGGCCGCTGGGGACCGGCGCCGGCTGGCCGTTCGAGGTCGACGGCGGGCGGGCGAGCGGGCCGGGGGTGTTCGACATGAAAGCCGGGCTGGTGGCGGCGTTCGACGCCCTCGAGCTGGCCCGCGACATCGCGCACGTCGGGCTGCTGGTCACCGGGGACGAGGAGATCGGCTCGCCGACTTCGCGGGCGCTGATCGAGGAAGCCGCGACCGGGGCCACCGCCGTGCTGGTGCTCGAACCCAGCCTCGGCGGCGCGCTGAAAACGGCCCGGAAAGGCGGCGCCTTCTACACTTTGGACATCGCCGGACGGGCGGCGCACGCGGGGCTGGAGCCCGGGCGCGGGATCAACGCTATGCTCGAACTGGCCCACCAGACCCTGGCGCTCGACCGGCTCGGCGACGCCGCGAAGGGCACCACCGTCACGCCGACCGTGGCGTCCGCGGGCACGACCACCAACACCGTGCCCGCCGCGGCCTCACTCCGGGTGGACGTCCGCGCCTGGGAACGGGCGGAACTCGAGCGGGTGCACCGGCGGATCGGCGAGCTGAGCGCCGTGGTGCCCGGGGCGTCGATCTCCGTGTCCGGCGAGATCAACCGGCTGCCGCTGGAACGCGAGTCCTCCCGGGCGCTGCTGACGCTCGCCCGCCGCATCGCCGGACGGGAAGGCCTCGGCGAGCTCACCGAGGCCGGCGTCGGCGGGGCCTCCGACGGCAACTTCACCGCCGCGCTGGGGATCCCGACGCTCGACGGGCTGGGCCCGGACGGCGACGGCGCGCACGCCCGGCACGAGTGGGCCGAACTGTCCTCACTCGCCGTCCGCTCGGCGCTGGTCGCCCGCCTGCTCGACGCCCTCGCCGATCCCCTTGCGCTGCAATGACTTCTGCGCCCGCAGCTCGATCGAGTCGAGCATCATCTCCAGCCCGGTGTCGAACGCGACCGGCGAGCCGAGGTTCGGCAGCAGGTCGGCGCAGTCGGCGATCACCGGGTACTGCCCGGCATCGAGCTGGCGGTATTCGACCTGCCAGGCCAGTTCGTCCCGCTTGCGGACCTCCGGCTCGAGCGCCAGGAACGCGGCTTCGAGGCTCGCGACCGCGCGCACGAAGTTGCCGAAGGCCCGCTGGACCACCACGGCCTCCTCGTCGTCGAGGCCGGCCCGGCGCAGAGCGTCCAAAGTGAACTCGACGTTGGAGAACTCGACCGGCCGCCGGGTCGTGCGCATGACCATCTCCTGCGCGAACGGCGCGTACCGCACGTAGTGCTCGCGCACCCGCTGGGAGATCGTGCGCAGATCGTGGCGCCAGTCGTCGGTCGCGGTCACCGTGCCGCCGTAGGAACGCGCACGCAGGCCGTCGACCAGTTCCAGCAGCAGGTCGTCCTTGTCGCGGAAGTGCCGGTACATAGAAGTCGGGTGGGCGTCGAGTTCGGCGCCGATCGCCTGGAAGGTCAGGCCGCCCAGCCCGTCGCGCAGGGCGATCTTCTCGGCGGCTTCGAGGATCGCCTCCCGGCTGAGGCTGTCGCGCGGACGGCGCGGCCGGGCGCCCCCCGCTTTCGGCTGCTGCTTGCCCTGCCGTGCGCCTGGCATTCCGGCTCCTCCCCCGCGCTCCGCCCCCGATCCGGGACCTCGCGCATTGTCGCATCCACCCGCGGGCAGATCCGGACAGCTCTAGTCAACGCTCATGACTATAGACCTGCCCATAACCCTTGCAAAGCCTCTGACGTCGTCTTACAGTTCCCCCCATCGCTTCAGGGGGTCGAGCCAGAAAGGTCGCCGCATGACCACTCGGATCACCTTGACCACCGGCCGCCGCGGGTTTCCCGGGCGCACGGGCCTGGCGCTCGCCGCGCTCGCCACCGCCGCCGTCACGCTCACCAGCGCCTGCACCAGCGGCGGGCTGCGCACCACCGCGAGCGGGCAGCCGGCGGCCGTGGTCCCGGTCCGCCAGGGCGGCAGCATCGTGATCGGCGCCGAGCAGGAACCCGACTGCGCGGACTGGATCTCCACCTGCGCCGGGTCCATCTGGGGGACCTACATCATGGACGTGCCGACCATGCCGCGGGCGTTCGTCACGCGGAAGTCCGGCGACGGCTGGGCGCCCGTGCCGTCCGACGTGCTGGCCGGCGAGCCCACGGTGACCACGGCCGGGAACCGGCAGCAGGTCACCTACCGGATCAACCCCGCCGCGGTCTGGTCCGACAAGGCGCCGATCACCTCCGAAGACCTGAAGTACACCGTCGAGCAGGTCCGCGACGGCAAGGACGTGCTCGACAAGACCGGCTACGACCACGTCACCGCCGTCGGCACCCCGGACCCGAAGACCGCGGTGGTGACGTTCGACAGTCCCTACGCGAACTGGCGCGCGCTGTTCAGCGACACGTTCGGGATCTTCCCCAGCCACCTGCTCGCCGGCAAGGACCGCGACGCGGTGATGAAGGACGGCTACCGCTTCAGCGGCGGCCCGTGGCAGATCGAGTCCTGGAAACGCGGGGTGTCGGTGACCCTGGTGCCGAACCCGAACTACTGGGGCGGGAAACCCAAGCTGGACAAGGTGACCTTCCAGTTCACCGCGGACACCGCGGCGGCGTTCCAGGCGTTCAAGAGCGGCCAGCTCGACGCGCTGTACCCGACCCCGCAGCTCGACTCGGTCGACCAGATCACCGGCGGCCTGCCCGGCGCGAACTCCGCGGTCGACCCCGCTTCGGGCAATCTCGAAGCACTGTGGATGAACAACGGCAAGTTCCCGTTCGACTCCACCGCGTTCCGCCAGGCCGTGTCGTACGCCATCGACCGCAAGGCGATCGTCACCCGGCTGTACGGCGCGCTCGGCGTCACCGCGCCGGCGCAGAGCTTCCTCACCCCGATCATCGCCCAGTACGGCGGCGACGACTTCAGCCGGTACCAGCTCGACCTCGGCAAGGTGACGAGCCTGATGCAGGGCGCGGGCTGGGCCAAGGGCGCCGACGGGATCTGGGCGAAGAACGGGCAGCGGGCGGAGTTCGGCATCGCTTCGCTGGCGGGCAACAAACGGCGCGAGCTGACCGAGCAGATCCTGCAGCAGCAGCTGAAGACCGCCGGTTTCGAGCTGACCATCGCCAACACCACCGCGGCCGAGCTGTTCAGCAAGGTCACCCCGCCCGGCGATTTCCAGCTGGGCCTGTGGACCCTGGTGGACACCTTCCCGCAGCCGTCGCTGGGCACCTCGTTCAGCACCGGGGCGATCCCCGCGCCCGCCAACGGGAACTCGGGCCTCAACTATTCGCGGATCAGCTCCCCCGACCTCGACCGGGCCCTGACCACGCTGAACAGCAGCCTGGACCAAAACGCCCGGATGCAGGCGTCGAAGGAGGCCGACCGGCTCCTCGCCCGTGACGCCGCTTCGCTCCCGATCGACGCGGTGCCGAACGTGCTGCTGTGAAACAAGAAGATCGGCGGCCCGCTGTCCATCAACCCGGCGAGCGGCCCGTGGTGGAACCTCGCCCAATGGGGCCTCGCCGCCTGAGCCGGAATCTCTTACAGGACAAGGAGGTCAGATGCTCACATACGCGCTGCGGCGCCTGCTGTACTCCGTGCCGGTGGTGCTCGTCGCGTCCTTCCTGCTCTTCTGGGCGGTGCGGGTCACCTTCGACCCGCTCGCGAAACTGCGCTCGATCCCCGACCCGACGGTGATCGCCCGCGAAACCGCCCGGCTGGGCCTCGACCGGCCGGTCCCGGTGCAGTACTGGTTGTGGCTCAAGGCGTTCGCGTCCGGTGACTGGGGGGTGAGCACCCGGACCGGCGGCGCCGTGCGGGACCTGATCCTGCCCTCGCTCGGCACGACGCTGCAGCTGGTGTTCTGGGGCGCGCTGTTCGCGGGCCTGGTGGCGCTGGCCGTCGGCGTCTACTCGGCGGTGCGGCAGTACTCGGCGGGCGACTTCGCGCTGACCGGGCTGTCCTACCTCGGGGTCGCGATGCCGCCGTTCTGGCTCGGGCTGATCCTGATCCAGCTGCTGGCGGCGTGGCCGCAGCAGCAGTTCGGCCTGAACGACCCGCCGCTGTACTTCGTCGGCCTGCACTCGCCGGGCGGCGGCGGGATCGGCGATTACGCCCGCCACCTCGTGCTGCCGGTGCTGACCCTGACGGTCGGCCTGGTCGCCAGCTGGAGCCGCTACACCCGCACGACCATGCTCGAAACGCTGGCCAGCGACTACGTCCGGACCGCCAGGGCCAAGGGGGTGCCGCGCCGCCAGGTGATCCTCGGGCACGCGCTGCGGACCGCGCTCGGCCCGTTCGTCACCGTCGCCGCGGTCGACGCCGGCATTCTCTTCGGCGGGCTGGTCGTCACCGAGCAGGTCTTCGCGATCCAGGGCATGGGACGGCTGTTCCTCGACTCCCTGCTGTCGGGCGACGTTTTCGTGCTGGTGCCGTGGATGCTGGTGATCGCGGTCGCGGTGATCGGGTTCAACCTGCTGGCCGACATCTCCTACGCCCTGCTCGACCCCCGCGTGAGGCTCCGATGACCAGTGCCCCCGCCCGCACCCAGTGGCAGCTCGCCCGCCGCCGGTTCCTGCGGCACAAACTCGCCGTGGCCGGGCTGAGCGTGCTCGCCGTGCTCCTGGTCTGCTGCTTCGGCGCGGACTGGATCGCGCCGTTCGCGCGCAACGCCCAGGACCTCGCCCTCGGCCCGGCCTTGCCCTCGGGTGCGCATTGGCTCGGCACCGACGAACTCGGCCGCGATTACCTCAGCGAAATCCTTTACGCAGGGAGGATTTCCCTCGCGATCGGGCTTTCCGTGGCGGTGCTGGCGACCGCGCTCGGCACCACGCTCGGCGCGGTGGCGGGTTACTTCGGCGGCTGGGTCGACGAGGTCGTCATGCGGGTCACCGACCTGTTCCTGGTCGTCCCGGCGATCGTCGTGCTCGCGCTGGCGCTCCAGGGCTTCGGCAAGTCCCCGGCCACCATCGTGCTGGTGCTCGCCTCGCTGTTCTGGACCTACGTCGCCCGTGTCGTGCGCGGGCAGGTGCTTTCGTTGCGGGAGAAGGAATACGTCGCCGCCGCCAAGGTGCTCGGCGCCCGGCGCGGGCGTATCGTGCTCCGCCACATCCTGCCCAACCTCACCGGTGTCATCGCGGTCAACACCTCGCTGGGCGCGGCCACCGCGGTGATCATCGAATCCACGCTCAGCTTCCTCGGCTACGGCGTCCAGCCACCCGAGACCAGCTGGGGGAACATGCTGAGCCAGGCGTCCGGGCTGATCGGCACGGACAAGGTGTACCTGCTCTATTTCCCCGGCCTGTTCATCCTGCTCACCGCCATCGCCATCAACTTCGTGGGCGACGGCCTGCGAGACGCGCTCGACCCCCAAGGAGCCCGGCCGTGACCCTGCTCGAAGTCGACGACCTCACCGTGCGCTTCCCCACCGACGACGGCCTCGTCACCGCCGTGACCGGGCTGTCCTTCCGCGTCGAGCCCGGGCAGACGCTGGGCATCGTCGGGGAGTCCGGCTCCGGCAAGAGCATCACCTCGATGGCGGTGCTCGGCATCCTGCCCCGCCGCGCCCGGGTCACCGGCTCGATCCGGTTCCAGGGCCGGGAGCTGCTCGGCCTGTCCGAGGGCCAGCTGCGGCCGTTGCGCGGCAACCGGATCGCGATGGTCTTCCAGGACGCCCTCACCGCGCTGAACCCGGTCCGCACGGTCGGCGAGCAGATCGCCGAGGCCATCCGGGTGCACGACGCCCGCCCGCGCCGCGCCGAGCTGCGGCGGCGCTCGGTCGAACTCCTCGACGTCGTCGGCATCCCGTCCCCGGCCACCCGCGCGGGCCAGTACCCGCATGAGCTCTCCGGCGGCATGCGCCAGCGCGTGATGATCGCGATGAGCATCGCCAACGAGCCGGAGCTGCTGATCGCGGACGAGCCGACGACCGCGCTGGACGTGACCGTGCAGGCCCAGATCATGGACGTGATCGAGCGGATCCAGGACCGCACGGACGCCGCGATCCTGCTGATCACCCACGACCTCGGCGTGGTCGCCGGCGTCGCCGACCGCGTGCTGGTGATGTACGCGGGCGCGAAGGTCGAGGAGGGGCCGGTCGAGCCGATCTTCTACGAGACCGCGCATCCGTACACCCAGGGCCTGCTCGCCTCGCTCCCGCGCCTGGACCGCCGCGAACGCGGTGAGCTGTACCGGATCCCGGGCCAGCCGCCGAGCCCGCGGCACCGGCCGGAAGGCTGCGCGTTCCACCCCCGCTGCCGCCACGCCCAGCCCGGCCGGTGCGACACGGGCGTCCCGGTCCCTTCGGCGGTCGGGGCCGCGCACACCGCGGCCTGCCTGCGGCTCGGCGAATTCGAGGGGGCGGGGGCATGACCGCGCCCGGCACCGGCGGGCTGGTCGTCGCCGGACTGGTCAAGGAGTACCCGATCCGGTCCGGGCTGCGCCGCCGCCGTACCGGCTCCGTGCAGGCCGTGTCCGAGGTCGGTTTCACCATCGGCCGGGGCAAAACCCTGGGCCTGGTCGGGGAAACCGGCTGCGGCAAGAGCACCCTGGCGAGCTGCCTGGTCCGGCTGGTCGAGCCCACCGCCGGCCGCGTCCTGCTCGACGGCGAGGACTTCACCGCGCTCGGCCCGGAGCCGCTGCGGACGGCGCGGCGCCGGATCCAGATGGTCTTCCAGGACCCGTACGCCTCGCTGAACCCGCGGATGACGATCGGCGCGATCATCGGCGAGGCGCTGCAGATCCACCACCTGCACCGCGGCCACGAAAACGAGCGGGTGCACGAGCTGCTGGAGCTGGTCGGGCTCGACCCCGAGCACGCCGGCCGCTTCCCGCACGAGTTCTCCGGCGGGCAGCGCCAGCGCGTCGGCATCGCCCGCGCCCTCGCGGTCGACCCGGACGTGCTCGTGCTGGACGAGCCGGTCAGCGCGCTGGACGTGAGCATCCAGGCCGGGGTGCTCAACCTCCTGGAGCGGCTGCAGGACCGGCTGGGGCTGACCTACCTGCTCATCGCGCACGACCTCGCCGTGGTCCGGCACGTCAGCGACGAGGTCGCCGTGATGTACCTGGGCCGGATCGTCGAGCAGGCTCCCGCCGACGAGCTGTACGAGCGCCCGCAGCACCCGTACACCCAGGCGCTGCTGTCCGCGGTCCCGGTGCCGGACCCGCGGGTCGAACGCGCGCGGACCCGCCTGGTGCTCTCGGGCGAGCTGCCCAGCCCGGCCGACCCGCCGTCCGGCTGCCGCTTCCGGACCCGGTGTTGGAAGGCCACCCAGGTCTGCGCCGACGAGGTCCCCGCCCTGCTGACCGACGAACGCGGCCACCAGGCCGCCTGTCACCACAAGGAGTTGCGCCATGTCGTCTGAACCGCGCTCGTCCGAAGCGCACGCCACCGGCTGGCGCGCCCGGTTCGAGGTCCCCATCCGGGTCAGCAGCACCCGGAGCCCGGGCGGCGGCGGCCTCGAACTCGTGCTGGCCGTGGGCAAGGCGGGCCGGGAAGTGTCCTTTTGGGACCCGGAGACCGGCGCGATCACGCCCGTGGGCGGGCTGCCGGCGCTCGTCGACTGCCCGGCGCCGGGACCGGACGGCCGCTCGGTGCTCATGCTGAGCGACGAAACCGGTGCCGAGATCGGTCACCTGTGGTCGTTTCCGGCCGACGGCGGCCCCGGCACCGACCTCACCCCCGGCCTGCCCGAGTACGTGCTGCGCGGCAGCGACGTCGCCCAGGACGGTTCGGCGATCGTGATCGCCGCGTCCGCCGAAGACGGCTTCGGGCTCTGGCTGCTGCCGTCCGGCGGGCAACCGCGCCGCCTTTACCAGACCCGCAACGAAGCCTGGAACAGCCGCGTCTCCGCCGACGGCGCGTACGCCAGCATCGACACCACCGACCACAACCCCGGCACCCGCCGGTTCGCCGTCACCGTGGCCGACCGGGACGGCGCCGTCCTCGCCATGCTCTCCGACGGGCCCGAAGCGCCGGTCCGAGCGGTCCGGTTCTCCCCCGTGCCCGGTGATCCGCGGCTCCTGGTCAGCACCGAGCGCTCCGGCTTCGCCCGGCCCGCGGTCTGGCATCCGCTGACCGGGGCGCGCATCGACGTCGACGCACCCGAATTGACCGGAGACCTCGTCACCCTCGACTGGTCCGACGACGCCGGCCTCCTGCTGCTCGCCCACGTCGACGAAGGCATCCACCGGCTCTACGAGTACGACCTGGCCACCGCCGGACTGTCCCGTGTGGACCATCCGGACGGCGCCTACTTCAGCCCCGACGTCGCCAGCCCGCTGCCCTGCTACTGGGCTTCGCACTACGGCCCCGGCAACGAGATCCGGCTGGTGCGCCAGCGGTTCGACCGGCCGTTGGAAGTCCTTTCCCTCGACGCCACACGGCGCGAGCCGAAGACGCGCCTCGAACCGGGGCCGATCGTGCCCGGCACTCGGCTGAAGTCCGAGCGTGTCGTCTCCAAGGACGGCACGAAGCTCCAGCTGTGGGCCGCGCGGCCGCCGTCGGCGACCGGTCCGGTGCCGACCATCCTGTACATCCACGGTGGACCGAATCTGGTCACAGTGGATGGTTACGACCCGTCCGCGCAGGCCTGGCTCGACGAGGGGTTCGGCTTCGCTTCGCTGAACTACCGGGGCTCGGTGACGTTCGGGCGGAAGTTCCGCGAGGGCTTCTGGGGCGCGGTCGGCGACCGTGAGCTGGAAGACGTGGAAGCGGCCCGGAACTGGCTGGTGGATCAGGGAATCGCGGCCGAGGTGTTCATCGCCGGCGCGTCCTACGGCGGCTTCATGACGCTGCTCAGCCTCGGCCGGCTGCCGGGCCTCTTCGCCGGCGGGCTCGCGTCCGTGGCGATGGCCGACTGGCGGCTGGCCTACGACGACATGGCGCCCGCGCTGCAGGCGGCGTGGCGCGGGTTCATCGGCGGCACCCCGGAGTCCGCGCCCGAGCGGTTCGCCTACAGCTCACCGCTGACCTACGTCGAGCAGGTCCGCGCGCCGGTGCTGCTGAGCCAGGGCCGTGCGGACTCCCGGACCCCCGCGCGCCAGGCGGGCGAATACGTCCGCCGGCTGACCGCGGCCGGCGGCGACGCGGTGCTCGACTGGTTCGAGGGCGGGCACGAGACCACCAGCACCGTGGCGATGCTCGAGGCCCACGAGCGCGAACTCGGCCTCGTGCGGCGGGCCCTGCGCGGGCAGCGCTGGTCGCAGCGGTGACCCGGCCCCACCTCGAAGCCGAAAGGACCACTTTCCCCATGAACACCACCGCGTCCCTGCGCGACGTCCTGTTCGAGCCGTTCTGGCTGCAGGACCCGGGCCGCCCGCGCCCCCGGCCCGCGCTGGTCGCGGACACCTCGGCCGACCTGGTGGTCGTCGGCGGCGGCTACTCGGGCCTGTGGAGTGCGCTGCTGGCCAAGGAACGCGACCCGGCCCGTGACGTCGTCCTGCTGGAGGGCAACCGGATCGGCTGGGCGGCCTCGGGCCGCAACGGCGGCTTCTGCAGTTCCAGCCTCACCCACGGCCTGCCCAACGGCGACCGCCGGTGGCCCGGAGAACTCGCCCTGCTCGAACGCCTGGGCGCCGAGAACCTCCAGGGCATCGAGGACACCCTCGCCCGCTACGGCATCGACTGCGACTGGCGCCGCAGCGGCGAGATCACCGTGGCCACCGACCCCCACCAGATCGCGCAGCTGCACCACACCGCCGAGCTGGCCGCCCGCTGCGGGAAGAAGATGGAGGTCCTGGACGGCGCCCGCGTGCGTGCCGAAGTGCATTCGCCGACCTACCTGGCCGGGGTGTCCGATCCCGACGGGGTCGCCCTCGTCCACCCGGCCAAGCTCGCCTGGGGACTGGCCGAGGCCTGCGAACGGCTCGGCGTCCGCATCTTCGAGTCCAGCCCGGTGACCGCGCTCGACCACGACGACCGCGGCGTGACGGCCCGGACCGGGTTCGGCACCGTCCTGGCGCGCAACGCCGTGCTGGGCACCAACGCCTTCCGCTCGCCGCTGCGGCGGGTCCGGCCCTACACCATCCCGGTCTACGACTACGCGCTGATGACCGAACCGCTCAGCGAGGCGCAGCAGGCGGCGATCGGCTGGGAGGGCCGTCAAGGCCTCGCCGACACCGGCAGCAAGTTCCACTACTACCGGATGACCGCCGACCACCGCATCCTCTGGGGCGGCTACGACGCCGTGTACCACTACCGCGGCCGGGTCCGCGCGGAGCACGACACCCGGCCGCGGACGCTCCGCTCGCTGGCCGCCAATTTCTTCCGCACCTTCCCGCAGCTCGAAGGGCTGCGGTTCAGCCACGCCTGGGGTGGCGCGATCGACACGTGCACCCGGTTCAGCGCGTTCTACGGCACGGCCGCGCGCGGGAAGGTGGCCTACGCGGCGGGCCACACCGGCCTCGGGGTCGGGGCCACCCGCTTCGCCGCGGACGTCATGCTCGACCTCCTGTCCGGGGTGCCCACCGAACGGACCCGGACCACCATGGTGACCACCAAGCCCATGCCGTTCCCGCCCGAGCCGCTGCGCTGGACCGGCGTCCGGCTCACCCAGCTCGCCCTCGCCCGCGCCGACCGCCGGGGCGGGCGCCGCAACCTCTGGCTCAAGGCCATGGACCGCGTCGGCTTCGGGTTCGACAGCTGAGGCTCGCCATTCTCCGGAAATGTGCGCCGAATGGCCGAACGGCAATTACTCCATGTCCACCAATCCGGAAGTAGCAAGGGCACTTCCACCGTTGTTCGATCTGGTTTAGTGTTGTTCGTTGTAGGTGGTTCTTGAGGTGGGGAGTTCGTCGTGGAACTTGACCGCAGGACGTTCATGACCGGTACGGGTGCCGCCGCGGTGGGGTCCGCGCTGGCTTGGGGACTGGACCAGCCGAGCGCCTCCGCGGCCGCCGGCGGCGTGCTCGACCAGAGCGAGCGCACCGTCGAGTTCAACCAGGGCTGGAAATTCCACCTGGTGAACACCCAGGACGTCACCGATCCGTCCGGCCGGTACGGCAACTCCGACGACCCGAAGGCCGCGGCGACGGCGTTCGACGACTCCGGGTGGCGGCCGCTCGCCCTGCCGCACGACTGGAGCATCGAGCAGCAGCCGGAGCCCGGCCAGCGCGACGGGACCGGCTATTTCCCCGGCGGGCTCGGCTGGTACCGAAAGACGTTCACCCTGCCCGCTTCGATGACCGGAAAGCACCTCACGGTCGATTTCGACGGCGTCTACATGAATTCGTACGTGTACCTCAACGGTGAATTGCTGGGCAATCACCCGTACGGCTACACCGGATTCAGCTTCGACCTCACCGGCAAGGCCCACACCGACGGCCGCACGCCGAACGTGCTGGCCGTCGTGGTGCAGAACAAACAGCCGAGCAGCCGCTGGTACTCCGGCACCGGCATCACCCGCAACGTGCACCTGACCGCGACGCACCCGGTGCGCGTCGGCCGGTGGGGCACCTTCGTCACCACACCGGATCTGGGCGCCACCATCAAAAACGGCTACGCCACCGTACGGGTCGAGACGACGCTCGAAGGCGCCGAGGGCGCGCCGGCGGAGGTGGTCTCCACGATCCGGGACGCCGCCGGCCACACCGTCGCCACCGGCCACGGCACGACCGCGGAGATCAAGCTCGCGAGCCCGCGCCTGTGGTCGACCACCGATCCGTACCTGTACACGCTGCGCAGCGAAGTGGTGCTGGACAAGAAAGTCGTGGACAGCTACGACACCACGTTCGGCGTGCGCTGGCTGGGCTTCGACCCCGACACGGGTGTCTCACTCAACGGCAAGCACCTCAAGCTGCAGGGCGTCTGCCTGCACAACGACCAGGGCGCGCTCGGCTCGGTCAACAACCACGACGCGCTGTGGCGGCAGCTGACCACGCTCCAGCGGGCCGGCGTCAACGCCCTGCGGACCTCGCACAATCCCCCGTCGCCGGAGATGATCGACGTCTGCGAGCGGCTGGGCATCGTGATGATGGTCGAGGCCTTCGACTGCTGGCACGTCGGCAAGCTCGACTACGACTACCACCTGTACTTCGACGAATGGTCCGATGCCGACCTCGCGGAGATGGTCAACGCGGCCAAGAACTCCCCCGCGGTGATCATGTGGTCGATCGGCAACGAGATCCCCGACTTCACCGAGGCGGCGAGCCTCCCGATCGAGAAGCGGCTGATCGCCGGCGTCAAGAAGATCGACACCACCCGCCCGGTCACCGCGAACTGCGACCAGTACCGCGAGCCGCCCGCGGCGGGTTCGCCGGGCGAGCAGATGCTGCAGAACCTCGACCTGGTCGGGTTCAGCTACGAGCCGGCGCGCGTGATGGACACGATGCACGCGAGGTACCCGGCGAAGATGTTCTTCGAGTCGGAGTCCTCGTCGTGCACCTCCGCGCGCGGGGTCTACCAGGATCCGGCGTACGTCAACACCGGCCAGAACTACACCCCGGGCAAACGGCTCCCCTCGGCCTACGACAACAACCTCTCGTCGTGGACGATGAGCCACGAATACGTGCTGAAGGTCGAGCGGGACCGGCGTTACAGCGGCGGGCAGTTCGTCTGGACCGGCACCGACTACATCGGCGAGCCGACGCCGTACGCGCAGTTCCCGGTGAAGACCTCCGCCTTCGGCCTGGTCGACACGGCCGGCTTCGCCAAGGACGCCTACTTCGCGTTCCAGTCCCAGTGGACGTCCGCGCCGATGGTGCACCTGGTGCCGATGGACTGGACCGGCCACGAGCACGGCGAGGAGGTCGAGGTCCGGGCCTACACGAACGTGCGCAGTGTCGAACTGCTGCTCAACGGCCGCTCCCTCGGAACGAGGTCCTACGACGTCAAGACCACTGTGGACGGTGCGCGCTACCTGGAGACGACCGAGCCGACCGGTGACGACAAGAACTTCCCGTCCGGCAGCTACACCAGCCCGAACGGCGGCACCGGAAAGCTGCACCTGACCTGGAAGGTGCCGTTCCAGCCCGGGAAACTGTCCTGTGTCGCCCGAGACGATCGCGGCCGGGTGGTGGCGCGCGACGAGCTGACCACCGCCGGCCCGCCCCTCGCACTGCGGCTCACCGCGGACCGTCCCGTGCTGCCCGCCGATGGCAAAGCGCTGGCCTACGTCACCGTCGACGTCGTCGATCAGGGCGGGGTCGTGAACCCAGGCGCTGCCAACGCGATCACCTTCAGTGTGTCCGGCGCCGGCTCCTTCGCCGGTGCCGACAACGGCAAGGAGGACAGCGGCGAGGGCTTCACCTCCACCACGCACACCGCGTTCAACGGCAAGGCATTGGTCATCGTGCGGGCCGGCTCGCGTCCCGGCGCGATCACGGTCACCGCGACCAGCCCCGGTCTCGCCCCGGCGACCGCCACGGTGTTCGCGGCCGACGGCTCGGCGCACGGGCTCGTGGCGACCCAGCCGGTGTCCGTCCGCACCGTCGCGGGGACTCCGCCGGCCCTGCCGTCCACGGTCACCGGCGTGTACGCCGACGGGTCCACCGCGCCCCTCGATGTCCGCTGGAGCGGCACGGGATCTTCCGGCGCGGCAACGTATTCACTCACCGGGAGTGTGCCGCGGTCGTCGGTGCCCGCGCACGCGACGGTGACCAGCTACGCGGTCGCGGCGGTCGAGCCGTATTCGACGGTGACCCCGGTCGGCGCGCCGCCGTACCTGCCCTCGGTGGTCGTCGCGCGGTACACCGATGGCGTCACCCAGACCGTGCCGGTCAGCTGGGACGGCGTCGGCCAGGAGAAGTACGCCCGGCCCGGTGAGTTCACGGTCGGGGGCAGCGCGGCCGGCCGCCGTGCCACCGCGACGGTCCGGGTCACCGATTCCTTCGTCCCCAACCGGAACATCGCACTCGTGACCAGCCCGGCGAAGCCGACGGCCGACGCCGGCTACTCCGGCAGCCCGGACAGCGTGC
The DNA here is from genome assembly GCF_900110575.1 of Amycolatopsis saalfeldensis. GTDB lineage: Bacteria > Actinomycetota > Actinomycetes > Mycobacteriales > Pseudonocardiaceae > Amycolatopsis > Amycolatopsis saalfeldensis. The sequence goes on along the minus strand of NZ_FOEF01000024.1, from coordinate 95,713 downwards.
CGGCCGGCCTGCTCGACGGCGTCACCACCTCCGGCGGCTGGTCGAACTCCTACACCAAGTCGGCGACCTACACGCTGCCCGAGGTGAGCAAGGCGCATGCCGCGGACTGGGTTTCGGTGACTTGGCCCGAAGGACAGCGGGTTGCCGCCGTGGTCGCCTACTTCACGATCAGCGCCTCACTGGTGCTGCCCCGGTCGATCACCGTGTCCTATTGGGACGGTGCCCGCTGGCTGCCGGCGCGCGATCAGCAGGTGCGGTTCGCGACGCAGTCGAACGCGCCGACCACCATCACGTTCCAGCCGGTCAGCACCACGTCACTCCGGCTCGACCTGACCAGCCCGGCGCCGGACACCCCCACCGGCTTCCTCCGGATCACCGAGCTGGAGGTGCCGTCGGACGAGATCACCGGCTGAGGCGGGAATTCAGGGCGTCACTCAGGCAACCAGTGCCCGTGGATCCCGGCGAGCACCCGATGGGGCTTCACCCTGGAGACCGGGTCCTTGCGCAGGCCGACACGCAGGCTGTAGCAGCCGTCGCTCCCGGGAGAGGTGGCCGTGGCGCACCGCGTCGAGCCTGACGCGGGAGCGATCGTGGGCGGCTTCCTGGTGCAGCAGCAAGACGTCCCCGCGCGAGCCCGGCTGGGGCGGTTACGGCCGTACCTGCCGTTCGCACAGTAGGCGAATTCAGGGCGTCAGCACGACTTTCCCGGCCACCGTGCCGGACTCCGCCAGCCGCATCGCTTCGGTGATGCGCTCGAACGGCAGCACGGCGGCGGGCTTGGCGGTCAGCTCGCCGGTGCGCACCAGGGCGAAGACCTCGGCCAGGTCCGCGCGCAGCCGGCCGTAGTAGGCGTCGGCGTTCTTGACCCCGGTCCAGATGTTGTAGAAGGACCCGCTCCGGCCGTTCGGCACCGCGTTCCACACCGCCAGGCGCAGGATGATCTTGAGCACCGGCCACTGCTTGGACCCGTCGTCGTCCTTGGTCGAGGCGCTGCCGTAGGAGACCAGCGTGCCGCCCTTGGCGAGCAGCTTCCACGAGTCCACGACACTGCGGCCGCCGAGGTGGTCGAACACCGCGTGCACGCCGTCCGGGGCGAGTTCCCGCACCCGGGCGGGCACGTCCTCGATGCGGTAGTCGATGGGCGTCACGCCCTGCTCCATCAGCGCTTGGTGGTGCCGCGCGGACGCCGTGCCGATCACCTTGACCCCCGCGACGCGGGCGAGCTGCACCAGCGTCGAGCCGACGCCGCCGTTCGCGCCGTGCACCAGGATCGTCTGCCCAGCCTGCACGCGGGCCTTGCGGTGCAGCATCTGCCACGCGGTGATGCCGTTGACCACCACCGTCTCGGCATCGACGGCGCTGATGCCGTCCGGAACCGGGATCAGCTTGCCCGCGTCGAGGACCACGTGGCTGGCCCAGCCGCCGACCTTCACCAGCGCCGCCACCCGCTGCCCGCGCAGCGCCGGGTCGACGCCTTCGCCGGTGGTCAGCACGGTGCCGACCAGGTCGTAACCCGGCACGAAGGGGAACGGCGGCTGGTCGTAGTACTTGGCGCGGCGCATCTGCTGCTCCGCGAACGAGATGCCGGACGCCTCCGTGTCGACGAGCACCTGGCCGGCGCCCGGCGACGGGACCGGGCCGCGCTCGACCCGGAAGCCGTCGACGCCGACCTTGCCGGGCAGGACCACCTGGGTGAGCTGGGCGTTGCCGATGTGGTTCATGGTCACTCCGTTCGTTGCTGTTGCGATAGTTATAGCATCTAACTTCCGGAGTAGGCAATAGCCGTCGGAGCCGCTCGGCCGGGCAGGACAAAACCGGCCGCGCCCTGGGGGAGCGCGGCCGGCCGGCGTGCAGTGAAAGGGGCGTCAGCCGAGGGAGTCCCAGAGCCCGCACTGGTGTTCGGCGGCGAAGTCGACCGGCTGGATCGCGCCGGGCACGAACTGCAACGCCGCGGTGCCGATGCGCGTGGCCCGCGCCCAGTGCGGCGCGCCGGGCCGGTTCGGGTTCCCGGTCCAGGCGAACCGGGTCCAGTAGCCGATCATGCTCGCCGCCAGCTCCTGCTGTGGCGGGGTCTTGAGCAGGTTGACGCCGCCGAGGTCGAAGAACGTCGGCAGGTCGGTGGCGTGCGCGGCACCCTGCGGCAGCTCGGGCAGGTTGATGCCGTTGACGTTGGGCGCGTTCGGATCGGCGAATTCGTACGGGTAGACGGTCGTGTGCGCGGCGAGCTGCCGGTCCGCCGTCGCGGTCGGGCAGGCCCAGGCCCCGTCGGTGATCACCGTGGACCAGGCCAGCGCCGCCGACGGGTAGGCCGAAAGCGGGTACCGCGCGGCGACCTTGCCCGCCTGGTCGCCGAAGGCCTGCTGGATCAGCTTCGGGTAGCTCTGCGCGGTGACCGAGGACGGGTCGGCGACGATCGCGCCGCCGACGAAGGAGCGGGCCTCGTCGGCGTTCCCGCCGGAGATCACCGGGATCCGGGCGAACCGGCCGTCCCGCAGGGCATCGGCCGGATAACGCGGAAGCAGCGAGGTGCCGTAGGCGAGGTGGTCGGAGAAGTCCACAGTGGACGGCAGCAGCTCGGCCATCGGCTTGCCGCGCATGCAGCGCAGCACCTCGGTGGTGCAGCCCAGGCTCGCCGCCTTCGAGGTGCCGTCGGCCTGGTCCTGCGCCAGCGAGATGTACGGCGTCTGGGCCGGGGTGCCGGGGAAGAGGCCGCCGTCCGGCCAGTCGAGCCGGCACGAGCCGGAGGAGATCGCGGCCTTGTCGACGAGCCCGGGCGCCTGCGGCGAGGTGAGCATCGCGCACACCGACATGCCCCCGGCGGACTCGCCGAAGATGGTCACGTTGCGCGGGTCGCCGCCGAACGCGGCCGCGTTGCGCTTGGCCCACTTCAGCCCGGCGATCTGGTCGGCGAACCCGAAGTTCCCGGACCCCGCCAGCCCGGGCAGGCCGTAGTAGCCGAAGATGCCGAGCCGGTAGTTCACCGTCACCACGATGACGTCGCCCTGGTCGGCCAGGCGCTGCGCGTCGTACGGCGAGCCGGCGCCGGTGGTGTAGCCGCCGCCGTGCCACCACACCATCACCGGCAGCCGGGCGCCCGGGCGCTCGGACCGCGGCGTGGTCACGTTGAGGAACAGGCAGTCCTCGTTGATCGGGGGCAGGTTGCCGGGGAGCGCGCCCTGCTGCGGGCAGGGGTTGCCCGCGGCTGTCGCTTCGCGGACTCCGGACCAGTGCGCCACCGGCTGCGGCGGCGTCCACCGCAGCTCGCCCACCGGCGGCTTCGCGTACGGCACGCCGAGGAACTGCCGGGTCGAGCCGGCCACGGTGCCGTGCAGCCGGCCGGAATCCACTGTCACGGTCAATGGCGCCTCGGCCGGGGCCGCGTTCACGGGGCCGGCGGTGGTGATCGAGAGCACCGCCAGCGCGACGGCCAGGCCGGCGGTCGCGCGGCTCATCCGGGTTCGGTATCGGGTTCGGTCGGAACGGTTCATCGGGTCACCTCTGCTGCCGTTGCGGCGTCGAAGATGGCTTGCAGTTCCGTGGTGTAGGGCTCGGCCCGGCCGCCGCCGAGGATGTGCGCCAGCGCGCCGTCCAGTGCCGAGCGGATCGTCGAGCACATGACGTCGACGTCGAAATCGCGGAACAGGCCCTGGGACTGGCCGGCCCGCAGCATCGCGGCCATCTCGGACATTTCCCGGCCGTGCCGCCGATGCCGGGCGCGCGACACCCCGTCGGCGGCCCGCGCGTCGGCGTAGATCTCGGTCAGCGCGGCCATCGCGACCGGCTGGGCCGCATAGAGCTCGATACTGCCGGCGATGAAGGCCAGCAAGGCCTGCCTCGGGTCGCCCGCCCGCGCCATCGGGAGCGCGAGCGCCTCGGCACCGAGGTCGTAAACGGACTGGACGACCTGCTCGACGAGTTCGGCCCGGTCCCGGAAGTGATAGGTCAGCACCCCGCGGCTGACACCGGCCCGCCGCGCGATCCGCACCGTCGAGGCCCGCGCGAGACCGACCTCGGCGATCACCTCGATCGCGCACTCGACCAGTTGTTTCCTGCGTGCGGCCTGGATGAACGACGCGCCTTCGTCCGCCGTCCGCCCGGGCATGGGAAGAAATTTAGCAGTCCTGTTCAATTTTCATCAGGCCTGTCCGACGGCGGGACACTTCCGGGCGTCACGGGCGCTCCGGCGGCCACCGGCCTTGTACGATCCCCGCGTGACCACGCCGGACGGGATGACCGCCGAACAAGCCATCAACCGCATCGAGGCCGCGGGCCACCCGCGCCCCCAGGACCGCCGGCTGCACGCCCGCGGCGCCGTCTACGAGGCCAAGTTCGTCCCGAGTGGACGGATCGCGCACCTCACCTCCGCCGCGCACCTGACCACGGAGACTTCCGCGGTGGTCCGCTTCTCCAACGGCTCACCGCAGTACGACGCCGACGACCGGGCTCGCGGCATCCGCGGGATGGCCGTCAAATTCCTCGACGGCGAGGGCAACGGCGTGCACGACCTCGTCGCCGCGAACTTCCGCGTGTTCCCGAGCAGCACGCCCGAGGGATTCGTCGAGCTGGTCGAAGCCCTCTCCGCGACCGGCGAGGCCGGGCTGAAGGAGAAGCTCGCCGGCGGCGGCAAGCTCGCCGGCTTCCTGTTCCAGCACAAGGAAAGCCACGCCGGGATCAAGGCGTTCGTCTCCCGGCGCGCACCGGCCAGCTTCGCCACCACCCGTTACGACGGGCTGCACGCGTTCCACTTCACCGGCGCCGAAGGCACCCGCACGGCGTTCCGCTACCGGCTCGTCCCCCAGCTCGGCGAAGCCGACCTCGATGCGGACACCACCAAGCTGGAGCGCGGTTTCCTGCTCCCGGACCTCGACCGGCGGCTCGAGGGCGGGCCGGTGTCGTTCACGCTCGTGGTCCAGCTCGGCGAGCCGGGCGACCCCACGCACGACCCGTCGATCGCCTGGCCCGAGCACCGCCCGCTGCTGCCCGCCGGGGAGATCCGGATCGAGCGGCTCTCACCGGAGTCCGCGGACTGGGAGCGCCAGGTCTTCGACCCGACCCGGATCACGCACGGCGTCGAACTCTCCGACGACACCGTGCTGGCCTTCCGGCCGCTCGCCTATTCGGTTTCCGCGGAGCGAAGGCTGAGCTGAGCCGCGAGGGCCTCCAGGTGGCCGGCGGCGGCCGGGCTGCCGCCCGCCGCGTGGAAGGACGCCGCGATCTTCCCGGCGGCGAGGCGGTACGCGGGCTCGGTCAGCACCGCGTCGACGGCCGCGGTGATCCGTGTTGCGTCGGCCCGGCCGAAGCGCAGGCGGAGCCCGGCACCCGCGTCGACGACCTGGCCGGCGACGATCGGCTGATCGTCGCGGATCGGCGCGACCACCAGCGGGAGCCCGTGCCAGAGCGTCTCGCAGACGGTGTTGTGCCCCGCGTGGCAGAGCACGGCGTCGACCCGCGCCAGCAAGGGCAGCTGCGGCACCTCGGGGCGGACCAGGACGTTGGGCGCGACCTCGCCGAGCACCCCGCCCGGGTCGGCGATCACCGCGCGCGCCCGGTCGCCCAGACCGGCGAAGGCGTCGGCCACCGTGGTCAGGAACGCCGCGCCCGCATCGGTGTTCGCCGTGCCGAGCGACACCAGGACGGTCGGGCAAGGCGCGTCGAGCCATTCCCACGGGAAGTCCGCTGTGGACGGACGGGCGGTGATCGAGGGGCCGACCAGCCAGACCGGCTCGGGCACCGCGGCCGGGCCGAGCAGCTCGCGCGTGGTGAACGCCAGCACGCCGTGCGGGGAGAACCGGGGATCCGCGCCGCCGCGGCCGTCGACCAGCCTCGACCGCAGGGCCGCCAGCAGTTCACCGACCCAGCTCGCGACCTTCGGCATGCTCGCGAGCGGGTCGAGCAGCTCGGCCGACGTCGTCGCCGAGGTCACCCACGGCAGGCCGCGACCCTCGGCGATCAGGCCGCCCGCCAGCGCCTGCTGGTCGGCGACCACCACGTCCGGCTCGAACGCGTCGATCGCCGCGCGCACCCCGGGGGCCATCGCGTCGGCGAGCGGGATCAGGAAGTCCTGCCAGAGGAACTGCAACGCGGCGGGGCCTTTGAGCCCGGGCGGCCGGGCGGTTTCCGGCGGCACCGCGCACGGATACACCCGCGCCTGCGCGCCGGCCAGCCGTCGCAGCAGCTCTTCGTGGCCGGCCCAGGCGACCTCGTGCCCGCGCGCGGCCAGCTCCCCCGCGACGCCCGTGGCCGGGTTGACGTGCCCGACCAGCGGCGGCACCACGAACAGGAACCGGGCCACTAGCGCGCCTGTGCCGGGACCCGCGAGGTCTCGCGGACCCAGTCGAAGATCAGCTCGATCGTTTCGGCCGTCCGCTCGACCAGCACCGAGTGGCCCTGGTCGGGCAGCACCTCGGTCCGGCACTGCGCCAGGCTCTCGTGCAGGTGCGGCACCTGCGCGGACAGCCCGGAGTCCGCGCCGAAGATCGCGAGCACCGGGCAGCGAACCGCGGAGAGGTCGTCCTCGATGGTGGCGCTGCGCGGGATGTCCTCGGCCATCGTGGTGACCTGCAGGATCTTGCCCGCCCCCTTGGACAGCCGGGCGGTGTGCGCGCCGTGGTGCTCCTTGATCCAGCCGATCACCTCGTCGAGCGCCAGCCGCGTCTTCGCGTCGGCGAGGCCGTCGGCCATGTGGCGGATCCACTCCCGGGTCGGGGGCTCGGCCTCGATCGCCACGACACCCGCGACCAGGTCCGGCCTCGCGGCCGCGAGGCCGTACGCCACCGAGCCGCCGAAGGAGTTGCCCACCACGTACACCGGCCGCGTGACGCCCTCGGCTTCGAGCAGCGCGACCAGGTCGCCGATGAACTGCTCCAGCCGGTACCCGCTCGGCGGGCGGGTGGTCCGGCCGTGCCCGCGCAGGTCGTACATGAGCACGTCGAGACCGCGTTCGGCGAAGGCCGGGCCGAGGGTGAAGTAGTAGCTGGCCAGGCTGTCGGTGAGCAGGCCGTGGACGCACACCACGATCGGCGCGTGTCCGTCGAGCGGCGTTTCCGGGATCAGCCGCTGGACGTGCACGTCCAGCTCACCCGCCCGGACCCGGCTCACGGCGCGGCCCGCAGCGACCCGACGATGTAGCGGACCAGTTCGCCGATGGTCAGCGCGATGATCTCGTCGAGGTCGCGCTCGGCGATGAAGGCGGCGAAGTTGACGCGGTCGCCGTAGTGCTCACGCAGCTGCCCGGACAACGCCACCAGGTCGACGCTCTCCAGCTCGAGATCGTCGTGGAAGGTGGTGTCCATGGTGATCTCGGTGTCGTCGAGGCCGTATTCCTCGAGCAGTTCCCGCAGCATCTCACTGAGCCGCGCGAGCACGGTCACCTCATCCACGGCCGTGGTCTCGATGCTCATTTTCCCGTCTCCTTCTTCTCTTCGGTCCAGGCCACGACGTACTCGCGTGCCGGCTGCCCGGGCAGGTTCGTGAGGCCGGCGCTGTGCACGCGACGGTCGCGCCCGGCCGCGCGCACGGTCAGCTCGTCGGCCGAGGCTCTTACGACCTCGAAGTTCCGAGGCTCGCCCCGCAACCCGGTGCCCAGCAGCTTCGCCACGGCTTCCTTGGCGGTCCAGAACCGCGCGAACCAGCGGTCCCGCTCGCCGTCCTGGGCTTCGAGCAGCGCCTTTTCGCCTGCGGTCAACGCCGCGTCCACAGTGGACTCAGGGCGCGGCTTGACCTCTTCGACGTCGATGCCGCACGGCCCGTACCGGGCGATCGCGACTCCGGCTTCGGCCCGGTGGGCCACTGAGATCGTCAACGGCGGCAGCTTACGCCCGTATGCGCCGCTCACCTGGGGACGCCCGGCCTCGTCGTTGCCGATGCGCAGCTCGGCCGGGAACATCGCGCTCTCGCCCTCGGCCCACAGGAATCGGCGCACGGCGTCTTTCGCCGCGATCCGGCCGAGCAGCCACTGACGGCGCCCGCGCGGCGGACGGCTTTCGTAGGCTTCGCGTTCGGATCCCGCGAGGTAGTTGCGCATGATCAGCTCGCGCGTGGCCAGGTCCGGCCATTGCTCGTGCACCACGGCCCAGCCGCCGGGCCGCGGTTTCGACAGCGTCGCGCGCTCCGGGGTCCGGTCGGCCTGGCGGATCTCCGGGTTGCTGTCGAAGCGCCGGTCGCGCCAGCCGGCGAACTCCGCCCAGACCCGTCCATTGTGGACGAGCTGCATGTCGGCTTCGAGGAAGTCCTCGGTGAGCGAGGTGATCCGCACCAGGCACTCGAGCCGCTCCCCCGGCGCCGGATGCGCGCCGTGGAACCGGATCTCGCGCATGGCCACCGGGAAGACGGTGGTGCGCTCGGGCAGCCGGGCCATGATCCAGTAGCCCAGCACCTGGCCGACGTTGTCCAGCAAAGCGCCGGGTGCGGGCGGAGTGGTCAGCCGGGCCCGCACGTGGCGTTCGCCGATCGCGGTCAGCTCGGTGACGCCCTGGAACCGCGGCCCGTGGAACATCCAGCGGTCGTCGTACAGCTCGGCGGCGGTGGTCGTCGGCGTCTGCTCGGCCGAGGCGGGAAACTGCCAGGGCGCGGGCGCGTCCGCCGGGTAAGCCGGGGCCAGCTCGACCACGGCCTGTGAGTAACCGCCCAGCGAGGCGAGCACCCGGCCCCGGCTCTGCGGCAGGACCCGCACCGGCACGGAAACCGCGGGGGTCGCGGTGATCCACTGGTTCAGCCGGACGTCGTGCACCGCGACCGCGTGACGGCCGGGCGCGGCCTGCTCCGCGAAGCCCATCAGATGGTGGATCACGGTCGTGGCCGGCACGATCGGCCAGCGGTCGGCCACCTCCGCCTGCAGTGGCTGCTTGAAGAAGCAGTGGTCGAGCAGGTAAGGCATCGACTCGACCGACACCGCCAGCGTGGTCCGCAGCTCCTTCGGCGGCGGGAGCCGGCGCGAAGACGCACCGAGCACTGTGGACGCGAGGTCGGCGGTGTCCTTGAGCAGGGCGGCGAATTCCGCGGCCAGCGGAGGGCCGGCCGCCAGCGCGCCCAGCCCGTCCATTGTGGACGTTTTGAGGGCCGCGCCGACCTGCGCCCGCGTCCGGTCGTCGAGGGAGACCAGCCGTCCGCCGAGGTCGAGCTTGACCGCCGTTCGCGGCGCCTTCGCCGGTCCCGGCAGCGCGGTGACGTCGACCGCCGCGCCGTCGGCCCACAGCGCGGTCGCGACGCGGCGCAGCTGGGCCAGCCCCGGCCGGTGCGCCGAGTGCGCCGAAACGACCAGGTGCTCGCTGCCCTGGAGGGTGTCGCCGATCAGCGAGCCGAGCTGCCCGGCGCCGAGCTGGACGAACGCGCGGAACCCGGCCGCGTGCATCGCCTCGACCGTCGGCCGGAACCGCACCGGCTCGAGCAGGTGCCGGACGAACAGGTCCCGGATCTCCGCCGGGTCGGCCGGGTACTCCGACGCCGTGGTCGCCGACCAGACCGGCAGCTTCGCGGGGTGCAGCGTGTACCGCTCCGCCGCGGCGCGGATCGGGCCGAGGTAGGGGCTCAGCATCGGGGTGTGGAAGCCGGTGCGGAACGGCAGGACCTGCGTGATGACCCCGGCGTCACGAAAGCGCGCGACGAGGTCGCCGACCTCCGCGGCCGGTCCGCAGATCATCGCCTGGTGCGGCGAGTTGTCGTGGGACAGCACCACGTCCTCGCGGCCGCCCAGCTCGTCGAGGACCCGGGCGGCGGGCGCGCCGACCACGGCGAAGGCCAGGCCGGGCACGACCAGCGCGTCCGGGTCGAACCCGGCCAGGAACGCGTCCACCTCGTCGGCGGCGTGCAGGCCGGCCGCGGCCATCGCGGTCCACTCGCCCAGGCTGTGGCCCGCCAGCGCGTCCGGGACGACGCCGATCCGGGCCAGCGCCGCGTCGAGCAGCCGACCCAGCTCGAACACCGCGGTGCCCTGCCGTCCGACGTCGCCGACCACGACATCACCGCTTTCGACGCCGCTGTGCCGCCAAGGCAAGCCGAAGTGGCGGGCGACGTCGCCGCAGTTCAGCGTCAGCTCGGACTCCAGCCCGGGGAAGACGAACGCGAGCTTGCCGCCGCCCGGGCCGAGCAGCGGCCGGTCGGCGAACCAGACGTCGTTGCGCCCCCGCCAGGGTTTTCCCCGGCCGACGGCCTTGCGGGCCAGCGCGAGCCGTTTCTCCGTCGGGTCGACGATGCCGAGCCGGACCGGGCCCTCGCCTTCGGGCGCGGCCAGCACCGCCGGATCGTTGCCGGACAACGTTTCCCGCAGCGCGTCGACGGTCGGGGCGGCCAGCCGCAGCACGCGTTCGGCCTCGTGCACGACCACCGGGACCGACGGGCGCGGGGCCTGTTCGAGCACGACGTGGGCGTTGATCCCGCCGAACCCGAACGCGTTGACCGCGGCCCGGCGCATCGGCGCGTCCCAGGGCTTCGCCACGTCGAGGGTGGCGAACCGGGTTTTCGCGAGGGCGGGGTGCGGGTCTTCGCAGTGCAGGGTCGGCAGCAGTTTCCCGTGGTGCACGGCCAGCGCGGCCTTGATCAGCCCGGCGATCCCGGCCGCGGGCATGGTGTGCCCGATCATCGACTTGACCGAGCCCAGCACCGCGCTGCCCGCGGCGCCGAAAACCTCGGCGAGGGTGGCGAGTTCGGCCCCGTCCCCGGCCGGCGTCGCCGTGCCGTGCGCCTCCAGCAGGCCGATCGAGTCCGGGCCGGCCGGGTCCACCCCGGCCGCCGCCCAGGCCTGGCGCACCGCCCGGACCTGGCCGCCGGAGTCCGGGCTGGCCAGGCTCGCGGTCCGGCCGTCGGAGGCGACGCCGGTCCCGGTGATCACGGCGTACACGCGGTCACCGTCCCGTTCGGCGTCGGCGAGCCGTTTGAGCACCACCACCCCGGTGCCCTCGCCGATCAGCACCCCGTCGGCGTCCCGGTGGAACGGCCGGATCCGCTCGGTCGGCGAAAGCGCGCCGAGCTGGTTGAACACACTCCAGAACGTGATGTCGTGGCAGTGGTGCACGCCGCCGGCGAGCACGACGTCACAGCGATTCGAGTCGAGCTCCCGCACCGCGTGGTCGACCGCGATCAGCGAGGACGCGCAGGCAGCGTCCACTGTGTACGCCGGCCCGCGCAGGTCGAGCCGGTTGGCCAGCCGCGACGCGGCGAGGTTGGGCACCAGCCCGATCGCGGACTCCGGCGCCTCCGGGCCGAGCTGGTCGGTGAACGCCTGGCGGACCGTCTCCAGCCGCGCTTGATCGAGGTCCGGCAGCAGCTCGCCGAGGGTGCGGACGAGCTGGCTCGCGGTGCGGACCCGCTGGTCGAGCCGGGCCAGGCCCGGGGTGAGGTAGCCGCCGCGGCCGAGGATGACCCCGACCCGGGCGCGGTCGGCGGGCAGCCGGTCCGCGCCGCCCGCGTCCGCCAGCGCCTGCGCCGCGACCCGCAGCGCGATCAGCTGGTCGGGCTCGGTGGCGGGCACCGAGTTCGGCATGATCCCGAACCCGGTCACGTCCACTTCGGCCAGTTCGTCGACGAAACCGCCGCGCCGGCAGTAGACGCGGTCGGCGCGCCGGTCGCCATCGGGCGCGTAGTGCGCGCTGTCCCACTTCTCCGGCGGCACCTCGGTGATCGCGTCGACGCCGCCGAGCAGGTTCTGCCAGTACGCGTCGAGGTCGGGCGCGCCGGGGAACAGCACCGACATGCCGACGATCGCCACCCCTTCCGGCATGCGCGTCACCAGCCCGACGCGGTGTAAACGACGGCGGTGGCCTCCGGCCGGCCCCAGGCCAGCTCGCGCAGCAGGCCGAGCGCGCCCTCCTCCGGGTCGATCAGCTTGATGCCGCGGCGGGCGTAGTCACGCATCAGCTCGGGCGTGACCATGCCGTCGTTGGTGCCGGTCGGGGCCCACGGTCCCCAGTGGACGGTCACCGCGCGCCCGGCGGGCCAGCCGCGGCCGAGTGCCTCCAGCGCGTCGTTCGCCGCGGCGTAGTCCGATTGGCCGCGGTTGCCCAGCGTCGCCGCGATACTGCCGAAGAGCACCACGAACTTCGGTTCGCCCGGCAGGTCCGCGGTCGCCTCCAGCAGCGTCCGCGCGCCGTCGACCTTCGTGCCGTACACCCGGTCGAACGACTCCGGGGACTTCTGCGCGATCAGCTTGTCGTCGATCACCCCGGCCGCGTAGACGATGCCGTCGAGGCGGCCGTGCTCGGCGTGGATCTCCTTGACCGCGCGGTGCACGGCCTCGGCGTCCAGCATGTCGACGGACTGGTACCGCACCGGGCTGCCGAGCGCTTCGAGCCGTTCGAGGGTGCCGCGGACCTCGCGTTCGCCGAGGATGCGCTTTACCGCGCGTTCGATCTCGGCCGGGACCTGCTGCCCGGCCGCGATCAGGGCGGCCCGGAGTTCCTTGGCGTCCTTGGCTTCCGGGTGCTCGTCCTCGGCGGGCGGCACCGGCGTCCGGCCGAGCAGCTCGATCCGGCAGCGCGACGCGGCGGCCAGCGTCGTGGCGAACCGCGCGGTGATCCCCTTCGCCCCGCCGACCAGCAGGACGACGGAATCGCGGTCCAGCCCGGCGGCGGTGGCCTCGGCCGCGCCGTCCCCGGCCGGTCCCGCGCCGCTGCTGCCGAGCAGGCCCAGGCTGTCCGGCGTCAGCCGGAGACCGCGCCGGCCGGCGCCGCGCAGCACCACCGGCTCACGATCCACAGTGGACAACTCGGCGACCAGCCCGGCGGCGGCCTCGCCGATCTCCGTGCCCGGCGGGTGTTCCACGACTCGCGCCAGGGTGTCCGGGTACTCGCGGGAGACGCTTCGGTAGAACCCGCGCAGACCCTCGCCCGGCCCCGCGGTCAGCAGCCAACGGGGATTACCGGCGAGCGCGGCGCGGTAAGCCGGGAAGGCGTCCGGCAGCACCGGCCCGGCCGCCGGTTCCGGCAGGTGGAGGACCCCGTCGAACCCGGGCCGGACCTCCTCGGCGATCTCCGCCTCCGCGCCCAGCCCGGTCAGCCGGTCACGGACGGCCTCGGCCAGCGCGCCCCGGCCGAGCAGGAGAAACCTTCGTCCCGCCACCTCCGGGACACCGGCGGCGGCCAGCTCGAACTCGGCCATCACCAGCCGCTTCGGCGCCACGACCTCCGCTGCCGCTTGGTCTTGGACCGGCTCCGGCCGGCTTTTCGGCGAAGACTGCTCCGGCGCGGCCGGCCCGGAGATCAGCTCAGCGATCGTCGCGGCGGTACGGGCCTTCGACAGCTCCTCCACATCACCACCAAGATCCAACCCCAACCGCGACGCCAGCTCACCCGCGATCTCCGCCCGCTTGATCGAATCCACACTCAAATCCGCCTCAAGATCCAACCCCGGCTCAATCATCTCCACCGGATAACCCGTCCGCTCCCCAATCACCTCGATCACCGTCTCCAGCACCGAACGACCCGGCACCACCACCGGCACCTCAGTCACAACCGGCCGCTGCGAACCGATCAACTCGGCGACCGCCCCGGCAGTCCGGGCCTTCGAAAGCTCCTCCACATCACCACCAAGATCCAACCCCAACCGCGACGCCAACTCACCCGCGATCTCCGCCCGCTTGATCGAATCCACACTCAAATCCGCCTCAAGATCCAACCCCGGCTCAATCATCTCCACCGGATAACCCGTCCGCTCCCCAATCACCTCGATCACCGTCTCCAACACCGAACGAGCCGGCGTCTTCGGCACGACGACCGGCGCCGGCTCGACAGTGGCGACGGCGATCGGCATCGCCTCGAGCACCGGTGCGGCCGCCGGGTCGGCGCCGAGGTAGCCGAGCAGGACGTCCCGCTGGGCCGCGATCATCTCCCGGCTGGTGCGCAGGAAATCGGCGACCATCGCCTCGGCGCCGCCCGCGGGGGTGCCGGGCTGGGGTGTGGTCACGAGAACCTCCGGGAGACGCTGGGCGGGACGCAGCCCCGCGGCCGGGATCGTACCGTCCGCGGTGCGGACCAGCTGGCCGTCGACTGTCCATCCGGGACGCTTCGGGCGTTTCGCCCTCGCCGCGTCGACGGCGTCCCGGCCGTGGAACAGCCACCCGGTTTCGACAACAGCGCCGGAGACGGCCAGCGCGGCCAGCGCGCCGAGGAACCCGGCCAGCCCGCGCCGTCCCGGCTGTTCCAGCCCGACAGTCCGGTGTGGACGGTCGCCGAGGATCGCCTCGACCTGCCGGGCCAGGACCGCACCGGGACCGGCTTCGACGAACACCCTGGCCCCGGCCGCGTACATCGCCTCGATCTGGTCGACGAACCGGACCGGCGCGCCGATCTGGTCGGCCAGCCCGGCGCGGACGCCGTCCGGATCCGCCGGGTACGGGGCCGCGGTGCGGTTGCCGTACACCGGGACGGCGGGGGCCGCGACGTCGAACGCCGCCAGGGCCCGGCCGAACGCCGCACCCGCATCGGCGACCAGCGGGCTGTGGAACGCGCACGCCACCGCGATCCGCTTCGCGCCGAACCCGGCGGCACGCAGGTGCCCGACCGCGGCCTCGACGCCGGCGGTCGGCCCGGAGATCACCGTCTGCCGCGGTGAATTCTGGTTGGCCGGCACGACTTCGGCGAGGCCGGCGTCGGCGAGGGCCTTCTCGACGTCCGGCGCGGACGCGGCGACCGCGGCCATCGCGCCCGGATCCCCTTCGGGCACCGCGTCGAGGATCGCTCCGGCCCGGGCGTGGCTCGCGCGCAGCAACGCGTCCGGGGTCAGGGAACCGGCCGCCGCCAGCGCGGTGAGCTCGCCGTAGCTGTGCCCGCCGAGCATGGCCGGCCGGACGCCCGCCCGGCTCAGCAGCCGGAACGCGGCCAGCCCGGCCAGGCCGAGCGCGGGCTGGGCGACGCGGGTGTCGGTGACGCGGCCGGCCGCGGCCTGCCGGGCCGGCTCGCCGAACACCGCCGGGCCGAACACGGCGTCGGTGGTGGCCGGGTCCAGCCGGAGATACCGGTGCAGCTCGGGGAAGGTGACGAACAGTTCGGCGAGCATGCCGGGCCGCTGGCTGCCCTGTCCGGGGAACAGCACCGCGACCTCGCCCGCCGGCGAGCCGTCCGCCCGGAGCACACCGGGCGCGTCGGTCCCGGCGAGCGCCTGGCGCAGGATCCCGGCCAGTTCGTCCACAGTGGACGCGACGAGCGCGAGCCGGACCCGCGCCCCCGAAGCGACGGCGGCCTCGGCCCGGCGCGAAGCACTCAGCGCCAGGTCCCGCAGCCGCCACGGCCGATGCCCGGCGGGCACGTCCTCGACCAGCGTGAGCAGATCACGCACCGCCGCGTCGGCCGTGAAGGTGAACAGCTCGGCCGGCCATTCGTCGCCGACCTGGGCCGGCGGCACGCCGTCGGTGTGCGCGCCGAGCACCACGTGGAAGTTCGTGCCGCCGAAGCCGAACGCGCTCACCCCGGCGATCCGCTCGGCGGGCGGCGCGGCCCACGGCTGCGCCGCCGTCTGGAACACGAACGGGCTCGTTTCCGGGTCCCAGGCGGGGTTCGGCGAAGTCACGTGCAGGGTCGGCGGTTTCACGCCGGTGTGCACGGCGAGCGCGGCCTTGATCAGCCCGGCCAGGCCCGCGGCGCACTTGGTGTGCCCGATCTGCGACTTCACCGAGCCGATCGTGCAGCCGCCCGGCGCGGCACCGGCCTCGGTGAACACCCGCGTCAGCGTGCCCAGCTCGGTCCGGTCGCCGACCACGGTCCCGGTGCCGTGTGCCTCGACCAGCCCGACCTGCGCCGGTGACACGCCGGCGTTGCGGTAGGCACGGGTGAGCGCGTTGTGCTGGCCCTCCGGGCGCGGCGCGGTGAGGCCGAGCGCGCGGCCGTCGCTGGCGGCGCCGACACCCTTGATCACCGCGTAGACCCGGTCCCCGTCGCGGTCGGCGTCGGCGAGCCGCTTCAACGCGACGCAGGCGACGCCTTCGCCGAGCGCGATCCCGTCGGCCGCGCTGTCGAACGTCGCCGAACGCCCGGTCGGGGAAAGCGCGTGCGCCGAGGCGAACAAGAGGTAGTCGTTGATGCCGTTGTGCAGGTCGGCGCCGCCGCAGAGGACGAGGTCGCTGGTGCCGCCGGCGAGTTCCTTGCAGGCGGCGTCGACCGCGGTGAGCGAGGACGCGCACGCCGCGTCGACGGTGTAGTTGGCCCCGCCGAGGTCGAGCCGGTTGGCGATGCGCCCGGCGATGACGTTGGCCAGCACGCCCGGGAACGAGGCCTCGGTGAGCCGGGGCAGCTGCTCGTCGAGCCCGGCCGGCAGCTCGCCGACGTACGCGGGCAGGACCGAGCGGAGGGTCATGGCGTTGGACAGGTCGCTGCCGGCTTCGGCGCCGAACACCACCGAGGTCCGCGAACGGTCGAAGGCACGGTCGGTGTACCCGGCGTCGGCGAGCGCGCGGTGCGCCGCTTCGAGGGCCAGCAGCTGCACGGGCTCGATGGCGGCCAGCGAAGACGGCGGGATGCCGTACTGCAGCGGGTCGAACCCGATCTCCGGGAGGAACCCGCCCCATTTGGACGGGGTGCGCTCACCCTGGCCGTCCTGGTCGTAGTAGAGCGAGGTGTCCCAGCGCTGCGGCGGCACCTCGGTGACCGCGTTCGCGCCGGCGAGCACGTTCGCCCAGAACGTGGCGAGGTCCGGTGCCTGCGGGAACATGCAGGCCATCCCGACGATCGCGATGTCGAGCGGCTCCGGCGCGGGCGGCTCGGAGGTGACGGCGCCGAAGGCGGCGGCCCTCGCGCGCAGGAAGGCGTTCGCGCCGTCGCCGACCGAGGTGTGCAGGTCCGCGATCGTGGTGACGGCCGAGCGCAGCACCGCCACCTCGCCGGCCATGAACATGCCCTCGGCCAGCTGCCGGTCTTCGCCGACCTCGCGCAGGTCCGCGCCGACGCGCTCGATTCCCTTGCTGGCCAAGCGAAGCCGGCCGACGTTGAGGGTCTCCAGCTGTTCCCAGGCGTCCCGGCTAGGCACCCCGCGCTCGGCGAGGCCGGCCTTGACCGCCGCGTACTCCTCGGTGAACGGGCTGCGGACGCAGCGGGTGGCGTGCCCGGGCGCGGTCTCCAGCAGGTCGGTGTGCTCGGCGTCGAGCAGCTGCCGCTGGAACAGCGGGAGCACGGCGCCGGCGTCGACCGACTCGCGGGTGAACAGGTACGCGGTACCCATCAGCACGCCGATCGCGGCGCCCCGCCCGGCCACGGGCGCGGCGAGCGCGGCGACCATCGCGGCGGAGCGCTCGTCGTGGATCCCGCCGGCGAACAGGATCTGCAGCTCGCGCGCGGCCCCCGGCGTGCTCGCGAGGAAGTCCTGGAGGACGCCGAGCTGGGCCTCCCACAACGGAAAGCTCGTGCGCGGCCCGACGTGGCCACCACATTCCGAGCCCTCGAAGACGAACTTGCGCGCGCCGGCTTCGAGGAACTGCTTCAGCAGCCCGGGAGACGGCACGTGCAGGAAGGTCGCGATGCCGGCCGCTTCGAGGCCGGCGGCCTGCGCCGGGCGGCCCCCGGCGATGATCGCGTGCGAAGGGCGCAGCTCGCGGATGACCTCGAGCTGCGCGGCCTTGACCTCGTCGGCGGCGAAGCCGAGCACGCCGACGCCCCACGGCGCTTCGCCGACCGCCTCGCGGGTGCGCAGCAGGACTTCGCGAGTCTGGTCCGGACCGGACAGGGCCAGCGCGATGAACGGCAGCCCCCCGCCCGCGGCGACCTCGGCGGCGAACGCGGCCTGGTCGCTGACCCGGGTCATCGGCCCCTGCGCGACCGGCAGCGCGGTGCCGAACGCGCGGCTGCCCGCGGTGCCGGGGCCGAGCACCCGCGTGTCGGTGGCCAGTGCCTCGCCGATCGCGTCGCGGATGCCGCGGACGGCGGCGGTCACGGTCGGCCATCGGTCGCGGAACCGGGTGGCGAGGAAAACGTCCTGGCCGGCTTCGAGCGGTTCGGGCTGGTTGTCGTGATCGGCCTGCTTGTTCCTGGCGACCAGACGCCGGACGCCGTCGGCCACGACCGTCTCGGAGCCGTCCAGCCCGGTCAGCGCGACGGTGCTCGCGGACGGCAGCTCGGCCTCCGGGAGCAGCGCGAGCTGGGTGTCCAGCACGACCCCGGCGGCGCCGCCCGCGATCGCGGCGGCGGCGGTGTGCGGGCCGATCCCGCCGGCGGCCCAGACGGGCACGTCGAGCGTTTCGTCCGCGAGCAGGGCCTGGAGTAACACGAACGTGCTCAGCTCACCCACGCGGCCGCCACACTCGTGACCACGGGTGATCAGGCCGTCGGCCCCGCCCTCGACCGCCCGCGCGGCCGACGCGCGGCTCGTGACCTCGGCCAGCACCCGCCGTCCCGGGAAGTCCCGCGCGACGCAGGGGGAGTCTTCGGTCAGCAGCACCGTGCTGACGTTTCCGGGCAGCCCGGCCCCCGCCGGCAGGCGCGTGAGCCGGACCCCGAACCCTCTGGTGCCCCACTCCCCCAGCAGGGTGAGTTCCTCCGCCCCGGCGGGTCCGCCGCCGGTCAGGTCGAGCACGCCGAGCGCGCCACCGCGCCCGGCCGCCGCGACGCACCGCGCGGACGGCCGTCCCAGCGGCGACACCGCGACGACCAGCCCAGCGGAACTGAAGTCGTCTTTCAAAACAGGCATAAGAACTCCCGCTACGCACGAAAGGGTGATAGGGCGTAACGGGGTGCAACTTAAACAGTGACGTCCGGTTTCGTCAACAACCCACCATGATCTTCGTGTTCTGGTACAAAAAAGCCGGGACCACCCTGGACCAGGACATGGAGATTTAACGCATTCGTCACGTATCACCTGGCGGGAACGTGAGCAACCTGCCTTGCCACCGGCCCGCCGTCACGGTAACTGACCTATCAGGACGGGCCCGCACCCCGTACCGCCGGGGGGAGCAACTGCTCCCGGCCAGCGGAAGTGTGCCCTATTTCCCGGCTCAGGATGCCTTTTCACCCGGGCTTTTTCCAGTCCCGGGAACGAGGAATGTTTCCGGTCGGCAAATATACCCACGCCGGTTTGCGGATTAATCGGCGGGGCTCTGCCGTCGGCAGGCGGGCCCAGCCGCCGTTGTATCCGTCCGCGCGCCGATGCGAACCACCCAGGCAGCGCGGTCCACTAAACTGGCGCGGTGTTCCCGTCGGCTGACTTCGACCTCGCGCCGTATGCGGATTTCGACATGCCGGCCTACGTCCGCCGCACTTACTGCAGCTGGCACGACGCGGGCTGGCGCTCGCTGCTGGTGCAGGGTTTCGACCACGCGCCGCAGGCCGAGCAGCTGCCGCTGCCGGCGGTGGCCGACCTGCACCTCGTGCTCTACGTGGCCGGGGACGTGGTCATGCGGACCCGCGACGGCGGGAAACCGGACCGTCGCCGCCGGGTCCCCGGCAGCCTGGAGCTCCTGGCGCCCGGCCGGGCGAGCACCCGTGACTACCGGGCTTCTTCCGCGCTGCGCACCATTCAGGTCCACATTCCGTCCGCGACCGTGGACCGGGCCGCGGACCGGCTGGGCCGACGGCCGGACTTCGAGATGCTGTCGGCCGCCATCGGCGCGGGCGACCCGATCGTCGAAAACCTCGTCCGCGCGCTTCCGTCCGTCACAGCCACGAACGACCTGTACGCCGAATCCGCCGCGGCGTTCCTCGCGACGCACCTGCTCACCCAGGGCCGCCACGATCGCCTGCCCGGCCCCGAGCACTCGGCGGTCTGCGCGGGCATCGCCGTCATGAAGGAGCGGCTCGACGAGCCGCTGACGCTGGCCGCCATCGCCGCCGAGGCGCACTTGAGCGTGTACCACTTCATCCGCGTCTTCCGCGCGGAAACCGGCGAGACGCCCCATCGCTTCCTCACCCGGCTGCGGATCGAACGGGCGCAGCGGCTGCTGTCCGGCAGCACCCTCAGCGTCGCGCAGATCGCCGGCCGGTGCGGTTTCTCCAGCCCCGGGGCACTGTCGTCGACCTTCCTGAGCCAGGTCGGCGTCCGGCCGTCGGTGTACCGCAACATCTGATCGACGCCACGGCAATCCTGAGTCTGGCCCGCGCCGGGCGGCCGGCCTAGTTTCAGGTGGTGCCCCGTGTTTCCCCGGTCAAGGATTTCCGATCATGCTGAGCTATTCCGCGCGCGCGACCTCGGCCGCGCCGCCCGCCGCCGTCTGGCGCCTGCTGCTCGACGCCCGCACCTGGCCTGCCTGGTCGGCCGTTGATGGCCTGGACCTCGAACGCTCCAGCGGGCTCGACCCGGACGGCCGGGACCCGGTCGGCGCCGTCCGCGCGTTCCGCACCGGGAAGGCGGTCACCGGCGAGCGGCTGACCGGCCTCGTCGAGGAAACGCAGCTGACCTACGAGGACGCGTTCAACCAGGCCATCCACGACTACCGGGCGGTCATCGACCTGACCCCGGCGGCCGGCGGCGGCACGGCCATCCACTGGCACGGCACCTACTCCACCGGCTGGCTCATGCGCTGGGTCATGGGCCGCGTCATGTCGCGGGTCATGCAGCGCATGGCCGACGGCCTGGCCGCGTACGCCGAGTCCGGCGGGACGCCATCCGGGCCCGCCGCAACGTCCGCGGCTACCCCGCCGAGCCGGAAGCGGCGCTGACGCGAATCGCCGAGGCGCCCTCGGCGTCCAACCGGCAACGCCGGGATTTCGTGCTCGTCACCGATCCCGCGGCGCTGAAGGAGCCGGCCACGGTCCGGCGCGGCCCACATCGCCTTCGTCGTGCCCGAACCGGAAGACGAGCGGATGCGCCGGATCGACCAGGACGACCTCGGCCAAGCCATGTACGCGATGCTGCTCGGCGTCGGCTACCCGGCCGACCGCCCGCTGCGGCCCGTCACCCAGCCGGACCGGCGCCCGTTCGACGAGGTCGTGCACCGCGGAAGCCGGTGATGCTCAGCGGTCCAGTCCGCGCAGCAGCACCCGGGGGCGCCCGTCGACCGGATCGGGGACCAGGGTTCCGTCCACGGCGAACACCTCGCGGAAAACCCGGGGCGTCAGCACGGCTTCCGGTGGGCCCGCGGCGGCGATCCGGCCGTCCTTGAGCGCGACGATCGTCGTCGCGTGCTGGGCGGCGAGGTCGAGGGTGTGCAGGGCGGCGATCACCGTGACGCCGAGGGCGGCCACCAGGCCGAGCATGGAGATCTGGTGCTGCGGGTCGAGGTGGTTCGTCGGCTCGTCGAGGACCAGCAGCCCGGGTTGCTGCGCCAGCGCCCGGGCCAGCAGCACACGCTGGCGTTCGCCGCCCGAAAGGGTCGAAAGCGGGCGGGTGGCCAGCGTCGCGCAACCCGTGCGGTGCAAAGCCGCGGTGACGATCTCCTCGTCCTGTGCGCTGAGCCGGTCGAACCCGCCGAGGTGCGGGTAACGGCCGAGCCGGACCGCCTCGCGGGCGGTGAAGTCGTGGCCGCCGTGCTCCTCCTGGCCAAGTGCGGCGACCCGGCGGGCGATGGTGCGGCGATTCGCCGTCCACACATCGGCGCCGTCGAGCAGAACCCGGCCCGCGGCGGGGGAAAGGGCGCGGTAGACGGTTTTGAGCACAGTGGACTTGCCGCTGCCGTTGGGGCCCACGAGGGCGACGAACTCGCCCGGGGCGATCGTCAGGGTGACGTCCCGGACCGCGGGCAGTTCGGCGTAGCCGGCGGTGACGCCTTCGAAGACCAGCTTCACGAAAGCCCCACTCACGAAAGCCCCACTGCGCCGGCCGGACCGCGCCGCAGGACGGCCAGGAACAACGGCACCCCGACGGCCGCGGTGAGGATGCCGATCGGCAGCTCGGTCGGCGCGAGCACCAGCCGCGCGGCGGTGTCGGACCAGACCACCAGCAACGCGCCCAGCAGCACGCACACCGGCAGGGCCCGGCGGTGGTCGGCGCCGACCAGCAGCCGGGCCAGGTTCGGCACGATCAGCCCGACGAAACCGATGCTGCCGGACACCGCCACGACCGTGCCGGTCAGCAACGCGACGAGGACCAGCAGCACCGCGCGGGCCCGTCCGGCATCGAGGCCGAGCGCCGCCGCCCCGTCGTCACCCAGCACCAGCAGGTTCAGCCGGCCCGCCCGCAGCGCCGCCGCGACGGTCAGGACCAGCACGACCGCCGAGCAGGTCAGCGCGAGCGGCCACTGGGCGCCGGCCAGGCTGCCGAGGATCCAGAACAGGATCCGCTGCTGCGCGCCGACGTCCTGCGTGCGCAGCAACAGGAACGAGATCACCCCGGCCAGCAGCTGGCCGGTCGCGACCCCGGTCAGCACCATCCGGCCGGGCTGGATCCGGCCGCGCACGCGGGAAAAGCCGAACACCACCAGCGCGGTGAGCACCGCGCCGCCGAACGCGGCCAGCGGCAGCGTCAGCAGCCCGGCCACGCCCGCGCCCGCGGTGGTGAGCACGAGGACCGCCCCGGCCCCGGCGCCGGAGGTGAGGCCGAGGAGGTAGGGCTCTCCCAGCGGGTTGCGCACCATCGCCTGGGTCAGCAGCCCCGCGACCGAAAGCCCGATGCCGACGAAGATCCCTTGCAGGACACGGGGAGCGCGCAGGTTCCACACGATGAATTCGTCCGGTCCGGCCTGGGCGCGGCCGGTGAGGTGACCGGCCACAATGGACGTCACCTGCCCCGGCGTGATGGACACCGGCCCGAGGCCGATCGCGACCAGCGCCGAGCCGAGCAGCACCACGGCGAGCCCGGCCAGGAGCAGGCCGAGGGGGATCCGCCCGAGCAGGCCGCCCGAGCGTTCCCGCGCCACGCTCACGCCGCGGGTTTCCGCAGCACCGCGGCGATCATGGCGACGGCGTCACCGTTGAGCACGCTGGGCGAGAGCAGGATGCTCTGCGGGACCACGGCGAACCGTCCCTCCTTCACCGCGGTGGTCCCGGCGAGCACCGGGCTGCTGCGGATCGACGCGAGCAGTTCCGCTTCGCTGCCACGGGAAAACCCGGAGACCACGACGATCGCCTGCGGATCGCGGGTGACCACCTCCTCCGCGCTGAGGCCGGCGAAGTCCTGCCCCGAGTCCTGCGCGATGTTGCTCCCGCCCGCCAAGGTGATGATGCCGTTGGCCAGCCCGGCCCCGCCCTGGGCGGTCACCGGCTGCCCCGCCGCCGGAGGCGCGGACAGGGCCAGCGTCCGCACCGGCGCGGTGGTCGCAGGGCGGCCGATCGACGCCGTCAGCTGCGTGATCAGCTCGTCCCCGCGCTGCTCGACACCGAAGGCTTTCGCGACCTGACGGATGAAGCCGGTTGTCGCGGAGAGGTCCTTCACCGGTGCGGAGCCTTTGCAGGCCACTAAGGACTGTGCACCGGCCTTCGCGAGCTGCTCGACCGTCGGCGTGCCGCCGAACCCGCCGAAACTGTAGGCGGAGATGCCGACGACCAGGTCCGGCTTCGCCGCGATCACCGCCTCGGCGTTGCCCTGCCCGCGGTCGAGCACCGGGATCGCGGACAGCTTCGCCCGCTCGTTTCCGCTGAAGGCCTTGAAGAAGTCCGGGGCCGCGGTGCCGACGATCCGGCTGGACACCCCGAGCCGTTCCAGGATCGCCGCCGCGCCGCCGTCCATGGTGACCACTCGCTTCGGCGGAGCGGACAGCTTCGGCGGAGCCGGGCAAGGCGGCGTCGCCGGGTGCCTCTTCGCCGGGCTCGCCGCGGAACTGGACGCCGGTTGCCCCGGATCGGCGGACCCGCACCCGGAAAGTCCACACAGGACACACAGGACACACAGGACCACGGCCAGCCAGGGCAGCGTTCTCACCGGATTCTCCTCGCAGGTCACGGATCCGTTCAGGAGCAGAAGTCGTCCGACGGGCCGGCCGAGTTCCCCGGATACGCCGTGACTCAGGTCACCGTGGTCGCGCTGGAACCCACTCGATCGAGTGGACGACTCCTTCTCACATGCCAGAAGAACCCGTTGCCCTCTACGGCCCGGAGTACAAACGCGACCCGTACCCGCTGTACGAGCGGATGCGGGCCGAGCGCCCGGTCCACCGCGTCGAATTCCCCAGCGGCGTCCACGCCTGGCTGGTCACCGGTTACGACGCCGCGCACGCGACGCTGAACGACCGCCGTCTCGGGAAGAACCACGCGCTGGGCAACGAGAGCTGGCGGGCGCTGGCCTCGATCATGCCCGAGCCCCAGCATTCCCGGCTGCAAGTGCACCTGCTGCACCAGGATCCGCCGAAACACACCACCATGCGCCGGCTCGTCCTCGACAGCTTCGCGCCGCGCCGGATCGAGGCGCTGCGACCGCGGTTCCAGGAGATCGCCGACGCCCTCGTCGCCGAATTCCCGCCCGGCGACCGGATCGACCTGGTCCCGCACTTCGCCGCGCGGTTCCCGTTCCTGGTGCTGGCCGAGGTCATCGGGCTGCCGCCGGCGCTGGCCCGGGAATTCAG
Organism: Amycolatopsis saalfeldensis; assembly: GCF_900110575.1. Classification (GTDB taxonomy): domain Bacteria; phylum Actinomycetota; class Actinomycetes; order Mycobacteriales; family Pseudonocardiaceae; genus Amycolatopsis; species Amycolatopsis saalfeldensis. Next base: position 71,373 of record NZ_FOEF01000024.1, on the reverse strand, counting down.
GCGGGACTGGGGCAAGGTCGTCGCCCCGGTCGGCCCCCAGGACCCCGGGCGGGCGGACTACGAGGCGCTGCTGCACGGCCTGCAGGCCTACATCGCCGAGGTGGTCGCGGCCAAACGGCCGTCCCGCGGCGGAGACCTTCTGTCCACATTGGTCACCGCGCAGGCCGAAGGCGTGCTCAGCGCCGAAGAACTCGACTCGATGATCTTCCAGCTCCTGGTGGCCGGGCAGGAGCCGGTGACCAACCAGCTCACCACGGCGCTGGTCGCGCTGCTGCGCCGTCCCGCCCGGCTCGACCGGCTCCGGGCCGAGCCCGCCCTGCTGCCCCAGGCGGTGGAAGAACTCCTCCGCCACGACAGCGCATTCGAGCTCACCACCTGGCGGTTCCTGGCCGAAGACGCGGAACTGCACGGCCGCCGCATCCCGGCCGGTGACTCGATCATCGTCTCCCTCTGCGCCGCCAACCGCGATCCCCGGCAGTTCGCGAACGCCGACGGGCTCGACTTCGGCCGTGCCCCGAACCCGCACCTCGCGTTCGGCCACGGCGCGCACTTCTGCCCCGGCGCCGCCCTCGCCCGCGCCGAACTGCAGATCGCCCTCGGCACCCTGCTGGCGCGGCTGCCCGGGCTGCGGCTCGCCGTCGACGAGGCCGAGCTGAACTGGATCCCCGCCGTGCTCGGCCGGGGCGTGACCAGTCTTCCCGTCACCACCACCCGCTGACCACCACCGGAGCCGAACTTGCTGTGCCCTGCCCGGTCCGCGCAACGGATCGCCGAAGACGTCCTGCGCCTCCTGCTGCCGCATCGCCGCGGCCCATTCGCCGACGAGCCGCCCGCGGCCTTCGCCCCTCAGCTCGGCCAGCTCGGCGGATTCATCGGGACCGACCGGCCGATCCTGTTCACTCTGCCCGGATTCCCGTGCAAGTCACCGAATCCGGCGAAGGTCCTCGGCCGGCTGCCCGACGAGGGCGAGCGGCTCGCGCTGCGGTTCCTCGACGGGCTCTGCGAGCGGGTCCGGCAGGTCCACCCGCCGGGCGCGCGGCTGCTGATCTGCTCCGACGGCCACGTCTTCGGCGACCTCATCGGCGTCCCGGACGAGCACATCGACGCCTACGCCGCGGAAATCCGCGCGATCATCACGCGTGAACGGCTGGGGAACCTCACCACGTTCGACCTCAGGGACGTCTTCGGCGAGTTGTCCTGTGCGGAAAAGCGCCGCCGCGTCGACGAGCTGTACGCGCCCGCGCTCACGGAGCTGCGCGCCCAGGTCCACAGCGACGACCATATGCGGCGGCTTTACCGCGGTGTCACCAAGTTCCTGTTCGAGGACAGCGCCGGGTTCGACGGCAGCCGGTCGGCCCTGCAACGGTCCTGCCGCGTCCGCGCCTACGGTGTCCTGCGGCGCAGCACCGCCTGGGGCCGGGTCATCGCCGAGCACCACCCGGGCTCGGTCCGGCTGTCGATCCACCCGCAGCCCATCGGCTCGGCGAAGTTCGGCATCCGGCTGCTCGACGCCCCCGACCTGTGGACCACGCCGTGGCACTCGTGTGCGCTCCGGCACCGTGACGGGACCGTCGAGCTGCTCCCCCGGGCCCGGGCGGAGCAGCTCGGCACCGTGGTGTGGCGGAACGGGCGCCCGGACCACGTCACGGCGCTGGACTGAGGGCCGTCAGTCCTCCCCGAACGACCGCAGCCGCAAACTGTTGGACACCACCAGGACCGAGGACAGGGACATCGCCGCCCCGGCGATCAGCGGGTTGAGCAGGCCGAGCGCGGCCAGCGGCAGCGCGGCCACGTTGTAGCCGAACGCCCAGGCCAGGTTCCCCCGGATGACCCGCAGCGTGCCGGTGGCCAGGCGGATGGCATCGGGCACGACCCGCAGGTCCTCGCGGACCAGGACCAGGTCGGCCGAGCGCAGCGCGATGTCGCTGCCGTGCGCCATCGCCATGCCGAGGTCGGCGGTGGCCAGCGCCGGCCCGTCGTTGACGCCGTCGCCGACCATCGCCACGCGCGCGCCCGCGGCCCGCATCGCCTCGATCTCGCGGGCCTTCTCCGCGGGCAGGACCCCGGCCCGGACCTCGTCCACGCCGATCTCGGCGCCGACCGCCCGGGCCGCCGTCTCGTGGTCGCCGGTCAGCAACACCGTGCGCAGGCCCATTTCCCGCAACGCCGTGACCGCGGCACGGGCGGACGGCTTCACCACGTCACGGACCACCATCACCCCGGCCACCTCCCGATCGACGGCCACGAGCACCGGCACGGCGCCCTCCGCGTGCGCGGCGTCGACCCGGGCGGTCGCCTCCGCGGGCAGCTCGATCGCGCGCTCGGCGAACAGCCGCGCGCTGCCGACGACCACCTCGCGACCGTCCACTTCGCCCTGGGCGCCGAGGCCGGGCAAGGCCTGGAACGCCGTCACCTCGGGCAGTTCGGCCATCTCGGCCCGGGCCCCGGCCACCACCGCGGCGGCGATCGCGTGCTCCGAGCCGGCTTCGACGGCGCCGGCGAACCACAGCACTTCCCCGGCGGTCCGGGCGGCGACCGGATGGCAGCCGGTCACCGTCATCCGGCCGGTGGTCACGGTGCCGGTCTTGTCCAGCACCACCGTGTCCACCCGGCGGCTCGCCTCGAGCGCGTCCGGCCCCTTGATCAGGATGCCCAGCTGCGCGCCCCGGCCGACGCCGGCCATCAGCGCGGTCGGCGTGGCCAGGCCCAGCGCGCACGGGCAGGCGATGATCAGCACCGAGACCGCCGCCGTGAACGCGTCGCGCAGCGGATGCCCGGTCAGCAGCCGGCCCGCCAGGGTCAGCGCCGACAGCACGAGCACCACCGGCACGAAGACCGCGCAGATCCGGTCGACCAGCCGCTGCACCGAGGCCTTGCGGGCCTGGGCGCGTTCGGCCAGCGCGGTCATCTGGGCCAGCTGCGTGTGCGCGCCGACCGCCGTCGCGCGCACCACGAGCCGTCCCTCGCGGTTCACCGATGCGCCGATCACCCGGCCGCCCGGGCCGGCCTCCGCGGGGACCGGCTCACCGGTGACCGCGCTGACGTCCACGGTGGACCGTCCACTTTCGACCATCCCGTCGGCGGCGATGGCCTCGCCCGGCTTCACCACGAACCGGTCGCCGACCGCCAGCTGACCGATCGGGACCAGGTGCTCGGCCCCGTCCCGCAGCACCCGGACCTCCTTCGCGGCCAGCGCGTCCAGTGCCGCGAGCAGGCCCGCCGCCCCGCGCCTCGACCGGCTCTCGAAGTACCGGCCCGCCAGGAGGAACGTCGTCACGCCCGCGGCGACGTCGAGGTACACCGCGTCCGCGCCCGCCGCGGTCGGCCCGAACCCGACCCAGTACCCCGGTTCGTGGCCGCCGAAGAGCGTGGCCCAGGCCGACCAGGCGAACGAGGCCAGCACCCCGAGCGACACCAGTGTGTCCATACTGGACGAACGATGGCGCAGATTACGCAGCGCCGCCCGGTGGAACGGCAGCGCCGCCCAGAACACCACCGGCACGGCGAGCGCCAGGCAGAGCAGCTGCCAGCCGGGGAACCGCAGTGACGGCACCAGCGCGAGCGTGATCGACAGATCGCCGAGCGGGACGGCCAGCACCGCGGCCACGATCAGCCGCCGGCGCAGGTCGCGCACCCGGACCTCGGTCAGGTCTTCGTCGTCCTCGCCGCGGACCCGCGCGCCGTAGCCGGCCTTGCGGACGCGGTCGAGCAGCACCTCGTCCCCGAGCCCGGCCGGAACCTGGACCGTGGCCCGCTCGGTGGCGTAGTTGACCGACGCCCGGACGCCGTCGAGCTTGTTCAAGGTGCGCTCGACCCGGGCGGAACAGGCGGCGCAGGTCATCCCCGACACGGCCAGTTCGAGGGTGCGGACGTCCCGGTGGGCCGGGGGTGCGGTGGTCATGCGGACTCTCCGTGCGTCGGATTCTTAGGGGCAGGACAGCTCATCGGCGGCGGCCCGCGAGTTCGGCCAGCATCGCGTTGTAGGCGTCGAACTCGCCCTCGCCGTTGCGGTCGCTGCGACGGGCGCGGCGCTCGTCGTCGCGTGACCACCGGACCAGCAGCGCCACCACCATGACCAGCATCGGCACTTCCCCGCTGGCCCAGGCGATGCCGCCGCCGAGGCGCTGGTCGGCGAGCAGGTCGCCGGCCCACGGCAGGGAGAGGTAGTGGTAGTAGGTGTTCGCGATGACCGTCTGCTTGCTCATCAGGATCACGCCGAAGAACGCGTGGAACGGCATCACCGCGAACAGCATGCCCAGCCGGGCCAGGTGCGGCACCCGCCGCGGCGTGCGGTCCGCGCCGACCGCGACCCAGGCGAACAGGTAGCCGGTGACCAGGAAGTGGACCTTCATCAGCTGGTGCGACCAGTGGTAGAGCATCGCTTCCCCGAACAGGCTGGAGAAGTACAGCGCGTAGAACGAGCCGGCGAACAGCACGGCCGCCACCGCCGGGTGCGCGAAGAACCGCGTCACCGGTGCGTGCAGCAGCGAGGTCACCCATTCGCGGGCGCCGGGGACGTCGCCGTGCGCGCCGGCCGGCAGGGCCCGCAGCGCCAGCGTGACGGGGCCGCCCAGTACCAGCAGCACGGGCGCGAACATGTTCAGCGCCATGTGCGTGATCATGTGCAGGCTGAACGTGCCCGGCGCGTAGACGCCGAAGCCGGACGACGTCGCCACCAGCACCACTGCCCAGCCCGAAAGCCACGCCACCGTCCGGCCCGTGGCCCAGGTGTCGCCGCGGCGCCGCAGCCGCCGGACCCCGAGCAGGTAGGCGAGCACGGCGGCCAGCGCGATCGGGCCGAAGAGCAGGTCCGGCCGCCAGTCCAGGGCCAGCCGGGCGAACGTGGGCGGGAGGTCGAGGCCGTAGCCCAGGATGGTTTCCTGCACCGTCGCCGGGTGGTTCGCCAGTGACGGCGGGAAGAGCACCGTCAGCGCGGCCGCACCACCGGTCGCGAGGCCCAGCAGCACCAGCTCGGCGAGCGCCGTCCGGATCGGGGACCGGGCCCGTCGCCGCCGGGCCAGCGCCGCCCCCGCGCCGAGGAACAGCACGATCTCGCCGGCCAGCACCAGCCCGTAGCGGCCGCTCGCGCCGTCCGGGCCGACGGCGACGAATCCCGCCACCGCACCGGAAACGCCGACCACCACGAAACATCCCGCGGAGAGCCGGTGAAACCGGCGCAGCACCAACGCGGAGGGATCCGGCGTGCGCCGCGACCAGGCGAGAAACGCGACCAGCGCCCCCAACCAGGCACTCGCCGCCGGCACGTGCCAGAACAGCGCGTTGGACGCCAGGTCGTGCCCGGCCCCGTTCGACGCGTGCCCGGCGGTGATCAGGGGCAGCAGCCCCACCGCCGCCGTGACCGCGGCCGCGACGGTGGTGCGCCAGGCCATCGCCTGCCACGACAGCACGGTGGCCACCGCGGCTGCCACCACGACGCACAGCCACGCCTTGGGTTCTTCGGCCGCGTCGACCGTCGCCGCCAAGACATCCGGCCGAACCAGCTGCGTCACCGGCAGTCCCGCGGCGACCGCCGCGGAGAACGGCACCGCGACCACCGCGGCGGCCAGCCAGCACACCGCGCAGGCCGCGCCGAGCCGGGCCGCCGCGTAACCGTCGGCCGACAGCGCACCGCCGCGACGGCCGGCCGCCACGAACGCGCCGAACACCAGCGCGCCGCAGCACCCGGCGCCCGCGGCGTCCGCCGCGAACCGGACGACGGCGAACCCGTACGTCGTCAGCGGTCCGGGATCGGCGTTGCCCACGGGCGCGTAGACGTCCCCCGCCGTGGCGACCACGAGCAGCAGCAAGGCGAGCCCGGACAGCACTCCGGACAGCACTGCCGCCGCTGCCCGGAACCGGTGAGGTGCCATCACCCCCCAGAAGTCGGCCCAGGGGGCGGCCGGGTTCCCGGCGGTGACGTGATCTGTGCCATGTCGACGGTCCACAGCGGACGGTCACATGGCGCTGTTGGTCTCGCCTTGCGCGCGCAGGAGGTCTTCACGGGCCCGCGAGACCCGGGATCGGACGGTGCCGACCGGGCAGCCGCACACTTCGGCGGCTTCGGCGTAGGAGAGCCCGAGGAACTGGGTGAGCACGATCGCCTCGCGGCGGTCCTCGTCGAGGCCGGCCAGCAGCACGCCGAGTTCGACCACGTCCTCGAAGCCCGCCGCCCGGCCGCGCGCGGTGTGGTTCTCGGCCGCGCGCTGCCAATCCGCCGAGCCGGAGATCCGCGGCCGCACCGAGGCGGACCGGATCTGGTCGACGACGACCCGGCGCGCGATGGACAGCAGCCAGGTCCGCGAGCTGGACCGCCCGGCGAACCGGCGCAGCGAGCCGAACGCCCGCAGGTAGGTCTCCTGGGTGAGGTCGTCGGCCTCGGCCGGGCTGGTGCGGTGGGCCAGGAACCGCCAGACGTCGGCCTGGGTGGCCCGCACCCAGCGTTCCAGTGCGGCCTGGTCGCCGCGGGCAGCGGTCAGCGCGAGCGCCGTGATGCGCTCGTCCTCGTCGCCGCCCCTGCCACTGGACACGCGATCACGGTAATGCACGAGGGCCGCGGGAACTCCGGAGGGCGTCCGGGCGACTATGTAGTCGTGAGTTGCGAAATCTTCCGCGAAGCGCTGTCGGCCCGGCTGGACTCCGAGCCCGGCCCGCTGCCGGCGGACCAGGTCGACGCGCACCTGGCCACCTGCTCGGCGTGCCGCGGCTGGTACGCGCGCGGCGAGGCGCTGCGCCGCGCCATGCTGGTCCGCAGCGCGCCCGCGGTGCCCGACCTCACCGCGTCGATCCTGGCGCAGGCGCCGCCGGTTTCGCGGGAGAAATGGGGCCTTCGCGTGGCATTGGGACTGGTCGGGCTGGTGCAGTGCGGGCTGGCGTTCGCGCAGCTGCTGGGCATGGACACCGGTGTGCACGGCGGGCCGGGTGGCGCGGCCATGGCCGGGCATCTGATCAACGAGAGCGCGGCCTGGAACCTCGCCGTCGGCATCGGCCTGCTGTGGGCCGCCCTGCGCACCCGCGCCGCGGCCGGGCAGCTCCCGATGATCGCGGGCTTCGTGCTGGTGCTGACGGTCGTCACCACCTCGGACCTCATCGGCGGCCAGGTGACGGCCGGGCGGGTGCTCACCCACGTGTTCCTCGTCGTCGGCCTCGGCCTGCTGTTCGCGGTCCACCGGCAGCACCGGGCGCGCCAGGAGCCCGGCCCCGGCCTCGGCGACGAGCTCGGCACCGGGACCGAAACCCGGGTACCGGACCGCGGCACCCTCGGCCCGGCCCGCCCGGCCACCCGACGGGGCCGCAACCAGCAGCGCCCGGCCGGACGGCATCACGCGGCCTGAACCGGGGCGGTCAGGAGTGGCCGAGCGCGGCGGCCGCTTTCGCCTGATTGGCCCGAAAGGTGTCCAAATAGGACTGCGCCTGCGCGCCGGGCTTGGTGCCGCGGGCGAAGGCCTTCATGGTGCCCGGCCCGGTGTTGTAGCCCAGCGCGAGCAGCTCCGAGGTCTGGTACGCGCCGTGGGACGCGGGGAGCTGGGCGGCCAGGTCGTGCAGGTACCAGGCCTCGGCCTGGATCGCCAGGTCCGGGTCGTCCGGCAGCTGCTCCCAGGTCCGGCCGGCGAAGGGACGGCCGCGCCGGGTTTGGTCGAACGTCGCCCGGTGCATGTTCGCCACCCCGAACGCGGCGTCCGGCTTGAGCTTCTGCCAGGCCCGTTCCAGCTCCGGGTCGTGCGGTTTGTACGACTCGTTGTAGAGGATCGCCATCACCAGCTGAGGATCGACCCCGGCTTCTCCCGCGTGGGCGCGGACCTGGGCGGCGTAGCGCGACGGGTCCGGGTTAGTCACCGAGGAGCCCGCCGACGAACTGGCCCCGGCCGGGGAACTCGGTGCGGCGGCGGAAGAACCGGGCGCACCACCGGTCCCCGGCGTCGCGGAGCACCCGGCGAGCGCCACCACGATCACCGACGCGGCCAGCCAGGGTCTGGTTCTCCGACGCTGCTTCATCATTCCGCCTTTCGCCGCTCACGCGGTGCCCGCCCACACGCGGGACTGTGCCTACTATGGGACATACCTGTTCTGCGGACGTCGCAGCGGGGCCGGAGGTCACACCGTGTTCGGTTTCAGTCTGGATCACCTGCTCGTCCTGCTCGTCGCGGCTCTGTTCATCCTGGGGCCGGAGCGGCTGCCGGAATCGGCCCGGTGGCTGGCGCAGACCGTGCGGCGGGTCCGCGGGTTCGCCTCCGGCGCCCAGGAGCAGCTGCGCGCCGAACTCGGGCCGGAGTTCCAGGAGCTGCGCAAGCCGTTGCAGGACCTGCAGGCGCTGCGGGAGTTCAACCCCAGGACCGCGGTCACCCGCTACCTGCTCGACGACTCGGCCACCGCCGGTCATCCCCCGGCCTCCGCCCCGGCCGCCGCGGTGAGTCCGCTGCGGGCCGGCGAGCGGGCGCCGGTCGACCCGGACGCCACCTGAGCCGCACCCGCGTGCCGGGCCCACCCGGCCAGCACGACCAGCAGCACCAGCTCCAGCGCCACCATCAGCCGTTCGATCAGGCCGGTCGCGACGGTCGGCACGTGGCTGCCCAGCACGACGTTCAGCGCGAACGGCACGATGAACGGCAGGTAGAACGGGATCGCGGCCAGCGCCAGCCGCCGCGACCAGGCCGCGAACCGCTGCCAGTGGAGCTCCTCGCGGTGGCGCCGGCCGAGCAGCCAGCCGGCGACCGGAAGGCTGAGGCAGGTCAGCGCGGTCGAGTAGAGGTGGAGCTTGCCGGTGACGCTGACCGCGCCCCCTTGCGGGTCCTTGGTGAACACCGCCACTCCGAGCAGGCTCACGCACCACACGACCAGCACGGACGTCGCCGCGCCGCCGGCCAGCACCCGCGCCCGGCGCAGCGCCACCAGCACCGCGGCCGAGCCGGCGCTGGTGAGCAGCAGCGAACCGTCCCACAGCCACCAGCCGGGGGTCAGCGCGTAGTCGCTGAGCATCGCGGTGACCGGGTTGACCGGCGCGGCCCGGCGATCCACGTGCAGCACCACCAGCATCGCCGTGGCCAGCGCGAACGCGCCGCAGGCGGACACCGCCAGCAGCCGGTTGCCGACGCGGCGGTGGCCGGGGGTCCCGGCCGGCGAGCCCGGTGGCCTCCGGTTCTGCGCGTAGGGCACATCCACTCCATTTCCTGAGGCGCCGTTCACCTCGACGGCTCGGGAAACGAACCCCTGAAGCTATCGACGCGCGGCTCCCCCGCCCGTTGCCCGGTGATCCCGCAAAAGTGATCACAGCGCCGGGAAATCCCTCCGCGAGGACTGTCGACGGCTCGAGGCAGGGGCCCGGTAGGGTTCGCCGCATGATCGGCACCGCGCTCCCCGCCCGCACCAGCCCGGGGGTGGCGGCCCGGTGAGCGTGCATCCCGGTGGCGCGGGCAGCCCGTTCTGGGTCGAGCTGGCCACCGCCGACCCGCACCGGAGCATGCGGTTCTACCAGCGCCTGTTCGGCTGGGAGTACCAGCGCGTCAAGGATTCCGGCGGGCAGGACTACGTGCTGGCGCTGCTCGACGGCGAGCCGGTCGCGGGACTGCGGCCGCACCCGGGCGCGATCCTGGACTGGACGCTCTACCTGGCCACCCCCGACCTGGCCTCCGCCTGCGCGCAGGTGATCCGGCTGGGCGGCACCGTGCTGGAAACGCGCCCGGCCGTCGTGCCCGGGGTGGGCGCCAAGCTGCTCATCGACGACCCGAGCGGGGCGACCGTCGGCCTCGTCCAGCCGGCCGTGGACTACGGGTTCACCGCCGGCGTGCCCGGCTCGCTGGTCTGGATCGAGTTCGTCACCCGCCAGGCGGAGCTCGCCGATCGCTTCTACAGCCACCTGTTCGGCTACACCCAGCGCCAGTTCGGCGACGGCGATGCCGTGGATTACATGGTCTACTCGATCGGGCCGGACTCGGTGATCGGCCGGGTGCGGATGGCCCTGGACACCCCCGCGGACGTGCCGCCCCGCTGGATCGCGCACTTCGCCGTCGACCCCGAGCTGGGCTTCGACCGGACCCTGCACGAGGCCCGCGGCGCGGGTGCCCGGCTGCGCTTCGCCCCGTATTCGTCCACTTTGGGCAAAGTCGCCGTGCTGTCCGACCCCACCGGCACCCGGTTCGCCCTCATCGACCCCGCGCTGGCCTCGGACTGGGACTACCACTCCGCGGTCGACGACCCGTACGGCGACTGAACGCCGGGGTCACGCGCCGAACCACGCACCGGCGGCGGCGCGGAGGGCTTCGAGGTCCGGCCGCGGCTCGCTGGAAGCCCAGGCCACATAGGAATCCGGACGGAGCAGGAGCGCGGTGACGCCGGTGTCCGCCTTGGCACGCACCACCTCCACGCCGTCCACATCGGAGTCATTGACGTCCAGACCGTCGGCGGTCAGGTCGATCAGCAGCGGCCGCGCCCGCCGGACCAGCTCGCCGAGGCGGACCGTGCCGCCGGACGTGTGCAGCTCGAGGTCCGGCGCGGGCCAGCCGGCCAGGGGGTGGGCGCCCTCACCGACCGGGTAGCGGACGTCCGCGCCCGCGACCAGGTCCGCGAGCACCCGCACGACACCGGGCTGGGTCAGCAGCTCGCCGAACAGCCCGCGCAGGCCGGTGACGTCCTTCCCCGGAGCCAGCAACGCCGCCTGGGCCTGGGCGTAGGTGATGGTCCGCTCCGCGATCGCGCGCCGCTCGGTCTCGTACGTGTCGAGCACGCCGGCAGAAGCGGTGCCCTGGAGCACGGCCGCGAGCTTCCAGCCCAGGTTGATCGCGTCCTGCAGGCCGAGGTTGAGGCCGGTGCCGCCGGCGGCGAAGACGTGCGCGGCGTCGCCGACGAGGAACACCCGGCCCTCGCGGTACTTCTCCGCGACGCGGGTGTTGCCCCCGTTGATCCGGCGCAGCACGTGCGGGCCGTCGCCGGGCGGCGGCCCGATCGGGACGTCGGCGCCGAGCACCCGGTTGATGCTGGCCCGCATCTCGTCGAGCGTCATGGGCTCGGCGTTCTCGGGCTCGTCCCACTCGACGGTGGCGACGAGCGGCGGGCGCCCGGGCAGCGGCGCGTACGAGAATCCGCCCCGCGCGGTCCGGATCGGCAGGAACGGCAGGACGGGCCCGTGGCCCGGCACGTTCAGCGCGCCGGTGGCCGGGTCGAGCCAGTCCGCCGGCACGGTGGCGTGGGCGCTGCGGCTGGTGCTCCGGTCGTAGGTGACGCCGGGGAAGCCGATGCCCGCGGCCTTGCGGACCGGGCTGTGCGCGCTGTCGGCGCCGACGACGTACCGCGTGCGCAGCTGGTAGGCCTGCGAATCCGGTCCGCGGACGGTGAGGGTCACACCGGCTTCGTCCTGGTCGAGGCCGGTGAATTCGTGGCCACGCCGGATCTCGACGCCGAGTTCGAGGGCGCGTTCTTCCAGCACCTGCACGGTTTTCAGCTCCGGCACCGGCAGGTTGTAAATCGGGCTGTCGTCCAGCAGGCCGAGGTGCAGCGGCATCGCGGCGAACATGAAGTAGCCGTTGTTGGGCCGCGGCGGGCCGGGCTGCCCGCTGAGCGGCTCGAACAGCCCGCGCCGGTCGGCCATCGGCACGACCTGGCCGACCAGGCCGTTCGACCGGGGTTCCGGGTTCGGGCCGGTGCGGCGCTCGAGCACGATCGGCCGGACGCCGCCGAGCGCGAGTTCACAGGCGGTCATCAGGCCGTTGGGCCCGCCGCCGACGATGACTACGTCCATGACTGTTCTCCTTTTCCGGGCACGCCGGATGAGCCCGCCTGCGCGGGCGATCGGGCATGGGGGTCAGCGCGGGTCGGGCGACCCGGCTCGGAGCTGGTCGAAGACCTCGTGGAGCACGGCGACGAGCGACCGCGCCGGCTGCCGCGTCCAGTGCGCCATCGCGGTGCCGAGCCCGGCCGCGACCACCGCCGCGAGGACCTGCGGGTACAGGTCCTCGGCGGCGGTGCCAGTGCGGTCGGCGATGGCGGCGGTCAGCTCGTCCTGCGCCCGGGCGTGGGCGCGGAACACCTCGTGCTGGATCGACGGCTGGGCGAGCAGCCCCTGGAGCGCGGCGGCGTAACCGTCGTCGCGCGGTCCGCTTTCGGCCGGCTCGAACTGCGCGACGACCGCCGCGACCAGCGCGTCCCAGAGCGGTTCGTCCGCCGGCCGCTCCCGCAGGACTTCGGCGATGCGCTGCCCGCGCTCCACATGCGCGGCGACCACCGCTTCGGCCTTGCCGGCGAAGTAATTGCGGAAGGTGCGCTCGGAGACGTTCGCCGCCGCCGCGACGTCCTCCACCGAGACGTTGTCCCACCCGCGCTCCAGCGCGAGCCGGATGGTCGCGTGGCTCAGTGCGAGACGGGTCTCGCGCTTCTTGCGCTCCCGCAGCCCTTCTGAGGTCATGGTGACCACCGTAGCGAAACTTTCCGGAATTGCAAAGTTGCCAATCCGGAAAGTTTACGGGGTGGGGAGCGCCCTACCCCGCCTCCACCGGCCTGCCGGATGGGCCGCCGCCCGCCGGGCCGAAAGGCTGTCGGGTATGACAAAACCCTTGCGTCACAAGATCATTCCCGCGCTGGCGGCCGGGGCTTGCGCCGCCGCGCTGCTGTCCGCGCCCGCGGTCGCCGGCGCCGCGCCCGGCCACGGCGCCCTGCTCGGCGCCGTCCCGGTGCAGAGCCTCGACCAGGCCGGGGCCCGCGCCGCACTCGACGCCACCCCGTTCGGCTCCGCCACGGTGCGGTACGGGCTCGACGCGTACCGGGTGATCTACCGGACCACCGACCGGCGCGGCCGGCCGACCACCGCGAGCGGCCTGGTGGTGCTCCCCCGCACCCGCGAGCCGCGGACCGCCGTGTACGAGCACGGCACCCGCAGCAACCGGGCGGACGTCGCCTCGGTGCAGGAGTCCATTCAGGACCGTCAGGCGGGGCTGCTGCTGGGCGCGGCGGGCTACACCGCCGTCCTGCCCGACTACCTCGGCCTCGGCACCGGCCCCGGTTTCCACCCGTACATGGATTCCCGGACCGAGGTCTCGGCGACCCTCGACCTCCTGCGCGCGGCCCAGACCCTGGCGTCGGACCGGGGCAAGCGGTTCGACCCGCGGGTCTTCGTGAGCGGGTTCTCCCAGGGCGGCCAGGCGGCGATGGCGGTCGGCCAGGCCCTGCAGGGGCGCACGGACGCGAGTTTCCGGCTCTCCGCGCTGGCCCCGATCAGCGGCCCGTACGACGTCCGCGGCGCCGAGCTGCCCGGCATCTTCGACGGCAGCGTCGCCCCGGACGTCGCGGTGTTCTACCTGTCCTACTGGACCGTCTCGATGAACCGGCTGTTCCCCTTGTACCGCAACGCTTCCGAGGTCTTCCGCGCGCCCTACGACCAGTACGCGGAGTCCCTTTTCGACGGATCACACAGCGAGGAGGACATCTTCCCGAGGCTCGCCGCCACCCCGGCGGCGATGTTCACCGACAGCTACCTGAACCGGGTCCGCCACCTCTCCGGCCCCCTGCTCGACGCCGCCCGCGACAGCGACGGCACCTGCTCGGCCTGGCGCCCGCACGTCCCGGTCCGGCTCTTCGCCGGCGACGCCGACACCCAGGTGCCGATCGCGAACTCCCTGAACTGCCAACGGGATCTGCGCGTCCACGGGGTCAACGCGCCCCTCACCCGGCTCGGTTCCGCCGAGCACCTCGACACTCCCGCGGTGGCGCTGCCGCAGATCGTGCCCTGGTTCGACTCGCTGCCCGCCGGCCCGCGCTGAGGACCGCTCGCGCGGGCCGGATCCGGTCCAGCAGCGCCCGGTTCGCCTCGCCGCCGCCTTCGCGCAGGCGGAAGACCACAGTGGACAGTTCGGGCAGCTGCGGCACGTCCAGCGCCACCGGGTCGAGCCGCCGGCCGTCGGAGGTCGGCACCAGCCGGTCCTCCCTGGCCGCCACCGCCATCGACAGCATCGCCGCCGAACCGCCGCTGGTGAGGATCCCGGTCGCGCCCGCGGGCAGCCCGAACAGCCAGGTCAGCACGCCGTGTTCGAGCGCGACCAGCCCCGGCGCGAACTCGCCGACCGCGGTGAACCGGTTGGGCGCCCGGGCCATCAGCTCCCCCACGGCCGAGCTGACCAAGCCGCTGCCGGGGACGTACCCGAAGAACCGGGGACCGGCCGTTTCGATCGGGCGGCTCGGGGCGGAGGTCAGGGTCATCCCTGATTTCCTCGGAAACCACTTGTTTGCGGCGCGCAAGTAGCGGACGGTGGCTTCATGCCCCACGACTACGAGGACCTCGAACGGATCGTGTACCCGCTGGCCCGGCTGGGCCAGTCGATGCGCCGCGCGCAGAACAAGGCGATCGACCCGACGCGGCAGGCGATCCTGCAGCAGGCGGCGGTCAAAGGCCGGGTGCGGCCGTCCGAGCTGGCCGCGGAACTCGACCTGTACCCGTCGTCGATCACCCGGCAGACGCGGTCGCTGGAGGACGACGGGCTGATCGCGGTCGAGGCCGACCCGGCCGACCGGCGCTCCTGCCTGATCTCGCTCACCGAGCCCGGCTGGGAGGAGGTCCGCCGGCTGACCCGGCTGGGCCTGGACCGGTTCTCCGAGTTCCTGGCGGACTGGGACGCCGAGGACGTGCGGACGCTCGGCCGTCTGCTCACCCGGCTGGAAGCCTCGGCGGACACGGCCAAACGCCAGTCGCAGCGGCCGGGCGGACGGCCCTGGCAACGGCGCGAAGGGTCGGAGTGACGTGCACGTGCTGATCGCGGGCGCCGGAATCGGCGGACTGTGCCTCGCCCAGGGACTGCGCGCGGCCGGAGTGCGGGTGAGCGTGTTCGAACGCGACCCGGCTCTGGAGAACCGCGGCCAGGGCTACCGGATCCACATCGACGACCACGGCGGCGAGGCGTTGCGGCACTGCCTGCCGGAACACCTGTACCGCCTCTACCTGGCCACGTCCACGCGGCCGGGCGCGGGCCGGATCAGCACCCTGGGCACCGACCTGGGCGTGCTGTCCACTCTCGACACCGGGACCGGGAGCCCGCACACCGCGGTGAACCGCCTTACCCTGCGCGAAATCCTGTTCGCCGGCCTCGGCTCGGACGTCCACTTCGGACACCAGGTGGCCGCCGTCGAGCCGGACGCGGACGGGGTGCGCATCCGGTTCGGCCACGGCGGAGAGCGCCGAGGGGACGTGCTGGTGGGCGCCGACGGGGTGAACTCCGTGGTCCGGGCCGCGGTCGCGCCGGACAGCGCGCCGATCGACACCGGCCTGCGGTGCGTGTACGGCCGGACGCCGCTGGCCGCGCTGCCGGGCCTGCCCGAGCGGTTCTTCGACGGGTTCACCGCGGTGGCCGGCGGCACCGTCACCCTGGCGCTGGCCGCGTTCCGGGCCCGCACCCCGCCGGAGGACGCCGCCGGCCTCGCGCTGACACCGGTGCCGGACTACCTGATGTGGGCCGTCGTCGGCGCGGCGCCGCGTGCGCGCGAACCCGTGGCGCTGCACCGGTTCGCGGCCAGGGCGGTGCGCCGCTGGCACCCGGAGCTGGTGCGGATCGTGCGCGAGGCGGACGTGCCCGCGACGTTCCGCACGCCGATCCGGACCTCCCCGCCGGTCCCCCGCCGGACGGCCGGGCGGGTCACGATGCTCGGCGACGCGATCCACGTGATGCCGCCCTCCGGTGGCGCCGGCGCGAACACCGCGCTGCGCGATGCCGCCCTGTTGACCAGGCAGCTGACCGCCACGGGCGCCGACCCGCTGGCCGCGATCGCCGCCTACGAGCACGAAATGCGCGAGTACGCCACCGCCGTCGTGCACCGGAGCAACCTGGCCGCGGGACTGGCCCGCGGCCGTGGGTGAGGGGGAACCGATGAAACCGAGAATCCGCGCGCTGGCGCCGTTCCTGCTGGACCTGGTCCTGCCCGTCGCGGTCTATTACCTGCTGCACAACGGGTTCGGGCTCAGCCCGTTCTGGGCGCTGGCCGCCGGCGGGCTGGCCACCGCGGTGAACGCGGTGGTCACCACCGTGCACCGGGGCCGGCTCGACGCGTTCGGCGGCTTGGTCGTGCTCGAGGTCGCGCTGTCGCTGGCGCTGCTGTTCGTCAGCGACGACCCGCGGGTGCTGCTGCTCAAGCCCGCCTTCTACGTCGCCGTCGGCGGCCTGTACGCGCTGGGCACCCTGGCCGTGGGCCGCCCGCTGGTCTACGAGTCCGGGAAACCGTTTGCCACCAAGGGAGAACCACGGATGGTGGCGGCCTACGAACGGTGCTGGGACACCTCCCCGCCGTTCCGCTCGGCGATCCGTTCGGTGACCGCGGTCTGGGGTGCCGGGTTCCTGGTGGACGCCGTGCTGCGGGCGGTCATCGTGTTCCGCTTCCCGCCCGCGCAGGTGCTGGACTCACTGCTGCTTTCCCAGGCTCCGCTGCTGGCCGTGCTGGTGCTGGTGATCGTCTACACGCGACTCCGGATGCGCCGGGTCCGCCCGATCCTGCTGCGCGAACGCGACCGGCTCGCCGCCGTCGGCTGACCGGGCCGGTCAGTGGCCTTCGAGCGCGCGGCCGATCACGCGGGCCCCGTCCGGGAACGCCCCGGGGTTCGGGCCCGCGTAGTTGAGCCGGATGAACTGCCCGGTCGGCTCGGCCGGGAACCACTCGTGGCCCGGGCCGATCACCACCCCGGCCGCGGTGCAGTCGTGCAGGAACCGGTCGAGGTCCACGGTGTCCGGCAGCCGCGCCCAGAGGTTCAGGCCACCCTGCGGCACGGCCTCCAGCCTCGCACCCGGGGCGTGCTCGCGCAGGCTGCCGGCGAGCAGATCGCGGCGCGACTTGAGCTGGTGGCGCAGCCGGCGCAGGTGGGTCCGCCAGGCGGGCTGGGTGACGACGTCGAGCGCGACCGCCTGCAGCACCCCGCTGACGTACATCGATTCCGCCTGGGTGTCGGCGAGGATCCGCTTGCGCGCCGGGCCACGGGCGATCAGCGCGGCCACCCGGACCGCCGGGGAGACGCTCTTGCTCAGCGAGCGCAGGTAGACCACGTGCCCGCCGTCGTCCAGCGCGGCGACCGGGCGCGGGTCGGCGGTGATGCCGAAGTCGTGCGCCGCGTCGTCCTCGATCAGGAACGCGCCGTGGTGGCGCACCACGTCCAGCACCCGGCCGGTCAGCTCGGGTGACCACAGCGCGCCGGTCGGGCTGGCGAAACTCGGCTGCGCGTAGAACGCCCGCGCGCCGGACCGCTCGAACAACCGGGACAGCGCTTCGGGGTCGGGGCCGCCGGGCCCGCTGGGCACGGGCACGAGGTCCACGCCGGCCTGCGCGGCAGCCAGGATCGCGCCCCAGTAGGTCGGCGACTCCACCAGCAGCGGCCGTCCCGCTCCGGCGAGCGCGCGGAACGCGGTGCTCAGCCCGCCCTGGCTGCCGGGGATGACCACCACGTCGCCGGGGGTGACCGGTGACGTCCCGGCCGGGGTGACCGCCTCCAGCTCCGCCGCGAACCACGCTTGCAGGGCGGGCAACCCGGCCGTCGCGGGCCGGTCGACCGGCGACTCGGAGCGGGCCGCGCGGGCGAAAGCCGCGCGCACCAGGCGATCCGGCAGGAGTTCGCGGTCGGGATAGCCCGAGTGCAGCGCGATCATGTCGTTCGAGACGGTCTGCAGCGCGGCCGGCTGGTCCGGGATCCGGTGGTTCGGCGAGCCGAGCGCGGCGGTCTGCCAGCCGTAGTCGTTCGGGCGGGCGGTCCGGGCGGCGCGGACGAACGTGCCCACGCCCGGGCGGCTCTCCACCACACCCTGTCCGGCCAAGCGGCGCAACGCTTTCTGCACGGTGACCGGGCTCGCGCCGTACTCGGCGACCAGTGCGCGCGTGGACGGTACCCGCGCACCCGGCGGGGCCGTCGCGAGCCAGCTTCGGAGTCCCGCGACGATACGTGAGCTGCTATCGTCTGACATGAAGCTGGATAGTAGCGCTACTCAGAAAGCGCCGACAGTGCTATCGCGGGCCGGGCTCGGCTGGGGACTGCTGGGCGTCGCGGCTTTCTCTTTCACCGTGCCGTTCACGCGCGTGGCTGTGGCGGGTGGCGGGATGTCACCGCTGTTCACCGGGTCTGCCCGCGCGGCGATCGCCGCGATACTCGCCGCGGCCGCGCTGGCGTTCACCCGGCAGCGCCCGCCCCGCGGCCGCCAGTGGGCCCGCACCGCGGTCGTCGCCGGCGGGGTGGTGATCGGCTTCCCGCTCCTCACGTCCTTCGCGCTCACCACTGCGTCGGCCGGCCACAGCGCGGTCGTGATCGCGCTCCTGCCCGCCGCGACCGCGGTGACGGCGGTGCTGCGCGGACGGGAACGCCCGCCGGTTTCGTTCTGGGTGATGGCGGCCGTGGGCGCGATCGTCGCCATCGGGTTCGCCGCGGCGCAGGGCGGCGGGTTCGGCGAGCTGCACTGGTCCGACCTGCTGCTGTTCGGCGCGGTGCTGGCGGCCGCGATCGGCTACGCGGAAGGCGGTCTGCTGGCCCGTGAGCTGGGCGCCTGGCAGACCGTGTCCTGGGCGCTGGTGCTCGCGGCGCCGCTGATGGTCGTGCTCACCGCGGTCTCGATCGTCCAGCGGCCGCCGAGCGGCACCCCGGCCGGCTGGGCGGCGTTCGGCTACCTGGCGGTGGTGAGCATGTTCCTCGGTTTCTTCGCCTGGTACCGCGGGCTGGCGATCGGCCCGATGGCACGGGTCAGCCAGGTCCAGCTCGTGCAGCCGGTGCTGACCATCAGCTGGGCCGCCCTGCTGCTGCACGAACCGCTGACCTGGCCGACCGTGCTCGGCGGGCTCGCGGTGGTCCTCTGCGCCGGGACCGCGGTGCGCGCCCGGACCGGACGGACCTAGGGCTCGCCGAGGGGTTCCCGGCCACTCAGAATGTCGGGTACCCGGCGCAACTGTTGCCGGACAGGCGCTTGATGGAGGAGATCTTGTCCCCGAAATTCCACCGGCTGTCGTGCAGGTTCGCTATCCGGCCGCCGGCGTTGATGCAGTACCTGCGGTCGCCGTAACCGGCGTCGTCGTAGAGCACCCAGGCATTGTCGCTGCCGTTCCAGACGGAGCTGGCCTTGTCGCCGAACGAGCAGAAGGTCTTGCTCAGGTCCGGCTGGGATTGGGCCCATCCGCAGTTCTTGCCGCCCATGCTCTGGTTCTCGGCGAGCCACAGGTTCCCGGTGGCGGCCTGCGCTTGCAGCGGCACCAGCACACTGGCGGCGGTCAGGCCCGCCGCCAGCAGGCCCACCCTGATCGCATTCTTCTTCATGGTCTGTTCCCCTCGGCATTTCGTAGCGACACTATTCGCATTTTTCTCAGTTGATGCGATGCCTGAATCAGTAAACTGAAGGCTGGGCCGCCTGTCAACTGGTGCGAACCTGAAATCCGCTTCCGCTTCACCCGAGTTGATGCCGGCAGGTATGCTGCCGGCCATGTCTGGGCACACGGGAGCGCTGGCCGAGCGGGTCGATCATCTGTTCCGCACCGTGCGCGCGAGCGACGGTGGTGAGTACACCTTCGAGGAGGTCGCCGAGGCCATCAAGGCCCGCGGCGGGCCGACGATCTCGGCGAGCTACGTGTGGCAGCTGCGCAAAGGGCAACGGGACAACCCGACGAAACGCCACCTGGAGGCGCTGGCCGAGTTCTTCGGAGTGCCGCCCGCCTACTTCTTCGACGACGCCGAAGCCGCGCGGATCGACGCCGAGCTGGCCCTGCTGACCTCGTTGCGGCACACGTCGGTGCGGCAGATCGCCTTACGCGCCACCGGGTTGTCCGAGAAGAGCCTGGCGACGATCGCCGACATGGTCGAGCGGGTCCGGGAGCTGGAAGGGCTGCCCGAACCGGACGCCGGCTCGTGAGCCTGCGCAGGCGGTGCGCCGGGCGGCTGCGGGGGCTGGAGATTCCCGTGCCGTTCGACCTGTCCGTGCTGGCCGAGCGGATCGCCGCCCGGCGTGGCCGCCCGCTCAAGCTGCTGCCCATGGCGGGCCTGACCGGCATCTGCGGATTGTGAGTCGCCACCGGCTCCACCGACCTGATCTTCTACGAGCAGGCGACCACTCCGCCGCATCGGGAGCACATCGTCCTGCACGAGCTGGCGCACGTGCTGTGCGACCACTACCCGGTCTCGCTCAGCCTGGCCGAGCAGGCGAAAGCACTGCTGCCCGACCTCGACCCGGTCATGGTGGAACGAGTGCTGGGCCGGGCGGGTTACTCCACGGCAGAGGAACGTGAGGCAGAGACGCTGGCGACGCTGATCCGCCACCGCGCCCGCACCGACGCGACCTTGGCCGACCGCCTGCGCAACACCCTCGACGGCTTCCATGGGTGAGCTGCTGGTCCGCTACGTCCCGCCGGGCATCGCCTGGCTGCTGCTGTTCGGCTGGCGCGGGCGGGTCGTCGAAGTCCGCCGGTTGCTGTTCGGCCTCGCGCTCTCCCTGACCGTGCTGACTCCGGCCGGCCGGCAGGCGATCACGTGGCTCAGCGGTTCGGCCGACCTGCCCTGGCTCGCGGGGCAC
Source organism: Amycolatopsis saalfeldensis (assembly GCF_900110575.1). GTDB lineage: Bacteria > Actinomycetota > Actinomycetes > Mycobacteriales > Pseudonocardiaceae > Amycolatopsis > Amycolatopsis saalfeldensis. The sequence goes on along the minus strand of NZ_FOEF01000024.1, from coordinate 50,884 downwards.
GCGTGCCTGGTGCTCGTGGCGTGGTCGGCACAAGACCTCATGACCCAGTTGAACGGCCTTCCCCGCCGCCGCTGGAACGTCTGGTGGACCGTGGGCATGTTCGCCTTGATGTGCCTGCTGTACGCGTTGGCCCCGGACTTGCGGCCGCAGTCGCCCTGGGTGTTCGGCTACTGGGTCGTCTACGTGCTCACGCTGACGCCGGCGTTCGGCAACGTGATCCGCCTCTGCCTGCGCCACGCGCGCACCACCGCGGACCGGGCCATGAGCGCGGGGCTGCACCTGGTCGTCGCCGGCACGGGCCTGGCCCTGGTCTACCTCGTGAACAAGGTCGTGCTCGTCGCCTCCGGCCGGTTCGGCTTCGGCTACGCACCGGGGGCCTCGTTCGTGGTCGGCGCCGTGGCCCCCAACGCCGCCCATCTTTTCGTGTTGCTCGGCGTGGCCGTTCCCGCGGCGGCCGGCTGGTGGCGCCGATACCGGCAGTACGCGCGGCTGCGGCCCCTGTGGCACGCCCTGTCCGAGGCGAATCCGGCCATCACGCTGACGCTGCGGATCGGATTCTGGAACACGCGCATGCGACTGTACCGGCGAGTGATCGAGATCTGCGACGGCCTGCTGGACCTCCAGCCCTACCGGGACGCGGACATCGCCGGCGCGGCACGGGCGGGCGCCGCCGCCGCCGAAACGGTGGTCGAGGCCGCGGTGATCGCTGCGGCGATCACCGCCCGCGCCCGAGCCGCTTTGCCGGCCCGGGCCGAGGAACCGGTCCTCGGCGGGCTCGACCTCGACAGCGACACCGAGTACCTGTGCCGGGTCGCGGACGCGTTCCGCCTCAGCGGCGGCTCCGCCGTCGCGAGGGGAGCCGGGACAACCGTTGCGCCACAAGACGAATCACCGGCCCGGTGATACGGCGCCTTCGAACCGGGCGGAGGCGGCGCGCAAGGCGTCCAGTGCCGCCCGGACACCGCCGTGGTCCTCTTCACCCGCGCGGCAGACCGCGAGGATCGTGCGCACCAGCGCGGGGCGGGTGGTGAGGACGCGGGCGCCCTCGGGCACGGACTCGCGCGCCAGCCGCGGCACGAGCGCGGCCCCGGCGTTGCCCGCGACCAGCGCGAGCTGCGTCGGGTAGCCGCCGACGGTGCAGCTGATCCGCGGGTCGAGGCCCTGCTTGCGCAGGACCTGCACCAGCCAGTCGTAACAGCCGGAGCCCGCGGTCCAGCCGATCCACGGCACGTCGTCGACCTCGGCCAGGTCGACCGCGCGGCGGTGCGCGAGCCGGTGCCCGGCGGGCAGCACGAGGTCCGCGACGTCGGAGAACAGCGTGATCTGGGCGGTGCCCGGCGGCAGCACGGTCGGCCGGTCCGCCCAGCTCTCCAGCACAGCGAGGTCCAGGTCGCCCGCCAGCACCTGCGGCATCGTCTGCTCCGCCTCGCCTTCGCGCAGCGTCACCTCCAGGCGCGGGTGCTGGGCGGCGAGTGTGGCCAGGGCCGGCGGCAGCAGCGCGTGCACCGTGGTCGGGATCGCGCCGATCCGCAACGGCCCGAGCACGTCCTCGCGCAGCAGCTCCAGGTCCGAGCGCGCCTGGGCGAGCTGGGCCAGCACCTTCTCCGCGTGCGCGGCCAGCACCCGGCCGGCGCGGGTCAGCCGGACACCGCGGCCGCGTGGCTCCAGCAGTTCCTGCCCGGCCTCGCGCTGGAGCTTCGCGAGCTGCTGCGAGACGCCCGAGGGCGTGACGTGCAGCGCCGCGGCCGCCGCGGCGACCGAGCCGTGCTGGGCGACGGCGTGCAGGGCACGCATCCGATCCACACTGAACACGGTAGTGATGCTACCGAATTTCGCTGAGGAACATTCGCTTGTCCTTGACAGTCACGACCCCCAGGCTGGAGGGGTGACCACGACCAGCCTGCCGTCCCGCCCGCGCGCGACCGGCCCGATTTCCGCGCTCACCGACCGGTTCGACCCGCGGCTGCTCGCCGCCGCCGGCGGGCTGTGCATCGCGTTGTCCTCGGTGTTCATCAAGGAGTCCGGGACCAGCGGGGCCACCAGCGCGTTCTGGCGCTGCCTGTTCTCGCTGCCGCTGCTGGCCGTGCTCGCCCGGTGGGAGTGGCGGCGGGCCGGCGCGCGGCCCAAGATCGTGCTGCCGCTGCTGGCCGGCGGCGGCCTCGGCCTGGACTTCGTGCTGTGGGGCGAGGCGATCCCCCGGGTCGGCGCCGGGATCGCGACGGTGCTGCTGGCCGTCCAGGTGATCATCGTGCCGGCGCTGGCGTTCGCGTTCCTCGCCGAGCGCCCGGGACGCCGGTTCCTGCTCACCGCACCGGTGCTGCTCGGCGGCATCGTGCTGGCCGGCGGCTTCATCGGCACCACGGCGATCGGCGCGGACCCGCTGACCGGCGCGGTCGCAGCGCTGGTCGCCGGCGCCGGCTACGCCGCGTACCTGCTGCTGATCCGGCTCAGCAGCAGCCCCGGCACCCAGGTGCGGACGCTGCTGCTGGCGACGCTCTCGGCCGGCACCGTCGCGGTGGCGCTGGGCCTGCCGTTCCACCGGCTCGACCTGGCGCCCGGCTGGCCCGCGCTCGGCTGGCTGGCCTGCCTCGCCGTCGTTGGCCAGCTCATCGGCTGGCTGCTCATCGCCGCCGCGCTGCCGAGGATGACCGCCACCCTCGGCGCGACGCTGATGCTGCTGCAGCCGATCGGCGCGGTGCTGTTCGGCATCGTGCTCCTCGGCGAGAAGCCCAGCGTGTTACAGCTGATCGGCTGCGCGGTGGTCCTCGCCGCCGTCTGCTTCGCCGGCGCGGGCCCGGCTCGGCGTCGTAGTCGCTAGCACCGTCAGCGACGGCGCAGCCGCGAAAGCAAACCCGGCGGACGACGGGAGATCCGGCCGTCGACGGCGTCGGCCAGGAGTGTGGCGACGGTTTCGGCGGCGCAGGCCTTGTTGGCGCCGATCCCGCCGCTGGGGCCGCGCTTGATCCAGCCGACGACGTAGGCGCCCGGCTGTCCTTCGACGCGGCCGGCGGAGTTCGGGATGGTGCCGGTGGCTTCGTCGAAAGGCAGGCCCGCCAACGGAATCCCGCGGTAGCCGACGGCGCGGACGACCTGCCCGGCGGCGATCTCCTCATCGCCGACGGCCGCGGTGACCCGGATCCCGCGGACCTGCGCGTCGCCGAGGATCTCCAGTGGTGCGGAGTGGAACCGGAACACGATGCGGCGCTTCCCGTGCGCGGGCGGCGCCGACCAGTCGACGGTCTCCCTGGCCACGCCCTGGAGCAGGCTCGCCTTGTCGGCGGCCGCCGCGGCGTCGATGGCCTCGCCGGTGCGCGGGTCGTGCGCGTCGACCACCAGCTCGACCTCGTCCTGCCCGGTCAGCGCGAGCAGCTCGGGCCGGGTGTACGCGGCGGCTTCCGGCCCGCGGCGCGCGAGCAGCACGACCTCCCGCACCTTGCTCGTCTTCAACCGCGCCAAGGCGGACGGCGAGATCGAGGTGCCCGCCAGCGAGGCCGGGTCGGCGGTCAGGATCCTGGCCACGTCCAGCGCGACGTTTCCGTTGCCCACCAGCACAACCCGCTCGTCCGACAGATCGAGCACATCGGCCGCGACGTCGGGATGGCCGTTGTACCAGCGCACCACCGTGGTGGCGGCGACGCTGCCAGGCAAGTCCTCGCCGGCGATGCCGAGCGAGCGGGCGGCCGAGGCGCCGACCGCGTAGATCACCGCGTCGTGCCGCGCGGCCAGTTCCGCCACGGTGACGTCCCGGCCCACCTCGACGCCCAGGCGCAGCCGGAGCCGCGGGTGGCTGTGGAAGCGCGCGAAGGTGTCGCCGATCTTCTTCGTCGACGGGTGGTCGGGCGCCACGCCGTAACGCACGAGCCCGCCCGCGACCGGCAGCCGGTCGATCAGCGTGACCCGGGAATTGGTGTGCAGCAACAGATCCTCGACCGCGTACATGCCCGCCGGGCCGGTGCCGACCACGGCGACGTCCAACGGGGCGAAGTCGCTCGGGAGGTCGCGGTTGAACACCGGCGGGCCCCAGGCGTGGAAGTTCGGCGCCGGGTCCACAGTGGATTCAGCGGCCTCGCGATCAGCGTAGTACGCGGCGTTCACCCCGGCGTAGGCCTTCAGCGGCGCGGTCAGGCTGTCCACCGGGAAGATCGCGTCGACCGGGCACGCGTCGGCGCAGGCGCCGCAGTCAATGCAGGCGCGCGGGTCGACGTAGAGCAGGTCGGTGCGGCCGAAGTCGGGCTCGTCCGGCGTCGGGTGGATGCAGTTGACCGGGCACACCGCGACGCACGAGGCGTCGTTGCAGCAGGTCTGCGTGATCGCGAAGGCCATGGCTCAGATCAGGTTCGCGCGCTGGTAGAACCAGGTCGCGGGCTTGGTGAGCAGTCCGGCCGAGCCGAGGAACTCCATCAGCCCGGCGCAGCTGGAGCGCATCATCGCCTTGTGGTGCTCGTTGGCCTTCGCCGCGGGGATCGCGCGCTTGGCGTCCAGCCCGGCGTTGGCGTAGACGTCGCGGTTCACCATGCTGCCCACGATCACGTACGAGGCGATGGCCACCACCAGTGCGGTGAACTGACGGCGGACCCAGCCCGCGCCCTTGAGCCGCTCGCGGGTCTCCTCGCGGGCGAACTTCATGTGCCGCGATTCCTCGACGACGTGGATGTTGTTGATCGTGCGGACGAACGGCACCACCCGCTCGTCCCGCATCCAGTCCCGCTGCATCACGTCGAGGACTTCTTCGGCGACCAGGATCGCCGCGTACGCCGCTTCGCCGAAGGCGACGGCCTTGAACACCCGCCCGGCTTCGACCACGAAACGGCGCGGACGGTACGCGGGCGCCCGCAGCTTCTCCGCGCCGCGCGCGAACATGATGGAGTGACGGCATTCGTCGGCGATCTCGGTCAGCGCCCACTGGAACGCCGGGTCGGTCGGGTCCTTCGCGTAGAAGTCCCGCAGGATCATCTGCTGCAGGATCATCTCGAACCAGATCCCGGTGCTCGCCACCGACGCCGCCTCCTGGCGGGTCAGCTCCCGGCGCTGCTCCTCGGTCAGCCCGGCCCAGTAATCGGTGCCGTAGAGGGTGCTCCACTCGGGGCTCGCGCCGTGGCAGCCGACGTCCAGCGGCGTCTCCCAGTCGACCTCGGTGGCCGGGTCGTAGGACAGCGTCGCCGACGAGTCGAGCAGGCGCCGGGCCATCTCCTCGCGGCCGGACGGCGGCTCGCCGGCTCGATGCTGGGTGTCGACGCTGGTCATGGCTGGCTCCCCTGACGGACGTACTTACCGTTACTCCGGTTTACTGTTACCTAAGGTAACACAAACTTGGGGAGGTTCAAGAGAGCGCTCAGGAGGCGGCCGCGCACTCCGCGCACACGCCCCACCACGTCACCTCGGCCTGCTCGACCCGGAAACCGGGCGCTTCAAGGGGATCGAGGCACGGCGCGGCGCCGACCGCGCACGGCACGTCCTGCATCCGGCCGCACTCGCGGCAGACCAGGTGGTGGTGATTGTCGTGGGTCTCCAGTTCGAACCGCGCGGGCGAGCCCGCCGGCTCCACCGAACGCAGCAGCCCGGCCGCGACGAGGTCGTCGAGCACGTTGTAGAGCCCCTGGCGCGACAGGCCGGCGCCGGCGCGCGCGCCGTCACCCCGGTCGTCCAGCGACGCCGCGATCTCGGCCGCCGTCAGATGCGGCCGCCGCCCGGCAGCCTCCAGCACCGCGCGACGGTGCGGGGTGTTGCGCAGCCCCCGCTCCCGAAGCCGGGCGCCGAAGTCCTGCGAGCCCGAGTCCTCCATGGCCGCGAGGATACCGCCAGACTTGACTCAGTCAAAGGTGGAGAGGAACAGCTCACACCCGGCCTCGCCACCGCGATCCGGCACCATGCCCCTGACCAGCGCGAACTTCCCGAAAATCGGCCACTCTTGAATCATTACGAGAATTGACTGAGTCAAATCTAGGGACTACAACGGTGGTCGTACCCACCAGCGGGCACCGGAAGGACCCTCGAGAGGAGCAGGACATGACCAAGACCCAGACCGCCACCACCGGGTTCGTCGCCTCGGCGGCGTTGAGCACGGCGCTGCAGCAGGTGCTCGTGGACCTGATCGCGCTGCAGCTGCAGGCGAAGAACGCCCACTGGAACGTCACGGGCGCGGGCTTCCGCAGCGTCCACCTCCTGCTGGACGAGGTCGTGGACACGGTGAGCGGGTTCGCCGACGACGTGGCCGAGCGGATGCGCGCGCTGCACGCCACCCCGGACGGCCGCCCCGGCACCGTCGACGCGAGCCGGCAGATCGGCGACCTCCCCGCGGGCGAGCAGCGGGTGCCCACGGTGCTCACCACGATGACCGAGCTGGTGGTCAACGCCGTCGAGGGCGTCCGTACCGTGCACGACGCCGTGGACGCCGAAGACCCCACCACGGCCGACCTCCTGCACGCCGTGATCCAGGGGCTCGAGGAGAAGGCGTGGATGCTGCGCTCGGAGAACGCGGACCACTGACCGGCCCGCTCATCCCAGGCCGGACAGCTCCTCCGCGCTCTTGCGCCCCTCGATCACCGAACGCGCGACGGTGCCGAGTTCGACGCCACGGCTGCGCGCGTAGCGGCGCATGATCGCGAACGCGGTGGCCACGTCGACGCCGAGCCGTTCGGCGAGGAAACCCTTGGCCTGCTCCACCACCACGCGCGTGCTGAGCGTGTCCTCCAGCTGCGCCGCCAGCGTCGCCTTGCGGCTGATGGCGCGCTGCTGAAGGAGCCCGATCGTGGCGATGCCGGCGATGGTGCGCGCGATCCGGCGCCGGTCCGCCGGCAGCGGGCCGCCGCCGGCGTGGAACAGGCCGAGTGCCCCGATGACGTCGCCGCGAAGCCGCATCGGCACGGCGTCGACCGCGGTGAACCGGGCCTTCGCGGCCGCGGCTGCGAAGACCGGCCACCGCGTCACCGGCCCCGGCCCGGTCCGCAGGCGGACGGGGGCGCCGGTGCGGAAAGCCGTGACACAAGGGCCTTCGCCGGAGCGCAGCTCGAGCATTTCCAGCCGCCGCGCCCGCTCGTCGGTGCCCACGACCACGGGTGGCCACCCGGGTTCTCCGGGCAGCAGCACGCCGGCGGCGTCGACGTCGAGGATCTCGACGCACCGGCGCACCAGCTCCCGCAGGAAGCCGGCGACCTCGAAGCCGTCGCCGAGAGTGTCCGCGATCCCGGCGACGGCTTCGAGCAGCCGCCCGCCGGGCGAGCCTGTTCCCGTCACCGGGCAAGCCGCCCTTCACGAGGCGAAAACCAGCGCTACCAACGAAACCGGGAAATCCGGCCGGCGGGCACCGCCGAATGACGCAGGCGCCGATCCGGCACTCGGAAGACGGGTTCGCCGTGGTCCGCCACGGCCGCGGTGCCGATCACCGGCTGATCCTCCGGCTGCGACACTGGAAGCTCGTGGACCGCCGACCCCGGGAGAACTCCTTGACGACAGCAGTGGTGACCGGCGCGGCGAGCGGGATCGGACGGGCGCTGGCCCGGGCGCTGCACGACCGCGGCGCCGGGCTGATCCTGGCCGACATCAACGAGGACGCCCTCGCCGCGGCCGCGAACCCGCTGGGCGCGCGGGCGGTTCCGGCCGACGTCGCGGACCCGGACGCGATGACCGCACTGGCCGCGGCGGCCGGCGAAGCCCGTCTGGTCTGCCTCAACGCGGGCGTGGTGGGACCGTCGCTGGGCGCGCCGTGGGAGGTGCCGGCCGCCGAGTGGGACCGGGTGTTCGCGATCAACGTCGCGGGGGTGGTCAACGGGCTCCGCGCCTTCGTGCCCGGACTGCTCGGCTCCGGTGAGCCGGCGCACGTGCTGGTCACCGCGTCGCTGGCCGGGCTCGCGGTGTTCCCCGGCGGTGGCGCGTACGGCCCGTCGAAGCACGCCGTCGCCGCCGTCGTCCAGCACGCGGCCATGGCGCTGGAGGGCAGCGCGGTGCGGATCAGCATGATCTGCCCGGCCCTGGTCGCCACCGGGATGTCGGCCGAGGGGGCCGACCCGGCGCTCGTCGCCGACGAAGCCCTGCGCGCCGTGGACGACGGGGTGTTCGCCCTCGTCCCGCCGGAATGGCGCGGCGCCGTCGTGACCCAGGCGGAACGGCTCGCGGCCGGGCGGCCCCCGGCGCCTCCCGCTCCGGCGGTCTGAGCGGTTCCCCGGCCGGCCTCAGGCCATCCAGTCACCGATCCGGTCCCACCGCCGGTTGAGGTCGCGTTCCGCCATCCGTTGGGCGCTCAGATCTCCCGCGCACGCGGCGACCTCACGCATGAGCGCGATCCCGCCCGTGCCGTTGAGCCGGTGGCCGATCCGCCGGATCGCGACCGGACCGGCCAGCGCCGCCTCCGGCGCCTCGCCCGAGGATGCCAGGCGGTCCAGGTACTGCCAGTCGCGCCGGAGGTCACGCTGCCGTTCGTCGAGGGCGTCGTACTCGCGCTCGACGGCCGCAGAGAGGTCGACCAGACGCGACGCGGTGCCGAAGACATCGAGCGAGGTGTCCTCCTGCTCCGCAGCCGGCCCGGCCTCGAGCGCGGCCAGGCGATCAGGCGGGCAGGTGCGCCGCAACAGGATGAGGGCGCTCTTGGTCTGCTCCGCCGTGAAACCCGACGCCACGAGACCGCGGGACAGCACGACGTTCAGCACTATCCGCAGTCCGGTCTCCGACAGCCGCCAGACGGTCGCCGCCGCGTCCTGCGCCACCTCCTCATCCAGGAGCAGGTCCGCGACGCGGTCCGGGATCAGCGCGAAACCGGTCACCAGCCGCGGTGAACGCAGGCACGCACCGCGCACGGCGGAATCCGGGTGGTGCAGGAGCACGTAGCACCACATCGCCCGCATCAAGTCGTCGTTGCCATTCACGTACTTCGCGAAGCCGTCGTCCCCCGGGCGGACCGACGGCATGGGCCGCTGCGCCAGGAACGCGTCGACATCGGGGTGGGCGGGCACCCGGACCGGGCCGCGGCCGTAGAGCTCAGACGTCCACGAGCCGCGGAGCACGAGCTCGGCCTGCCGCCGGCCGGACCCGCCGGTGTTCTTACGCCGGAAGAACATTCGCATCGCCTCCGCCCGCCAAGCTAGCGCGCGCCGCCGGGCCGGGCAGCGGCGCCGGCCGGTTCAGGTCACCGACAGTCCGGCCGCGTCAGGCACCTCGGTCCGGCATTCACTGTGACAACGGAACTTCGACGTCGGCCGGCGCCTTGTCCGGCCGCCAGCCGCGCCAGGCGGTGTGGCGGAGGCGGCGCTCGCCCGGGGTGAACTGGCGGTAGACGACCTCGCCGACCAGCTTCGGCGTCACCCAGCGGGCGTCGCGGGCGCGGTCGCGCGGGACGTCGTTCGCGAAGGGGCTCGTCTTGCGCTCCAGCGGGGTCAGCTTCGCCCGGAGGTCGGCGAGGGTTGCGCGGGTGAAGCCGGTGCCGACGTCGCCGATGTAGAGCAGGTCGCCGGAGTCGCGCGCGTGCGCGCCGAGCAGCAGCGCGCCGATCGTGCCCTCGCGGTTGCCCTGGCCGGGGCGCCAGCCGCCGACGACCACCTCGAGCGTCCGGATCAGCGGGTGCTTCAGCCAGTCCGGGCTGCGCCGGCCCGGGTGGTACTTCGACCGCCGGTCCTTGGCCACCAGTCCTTCGAGGCCGCGCTCCGCGGCGACCTCCAGCAGGTCCTGCGGGCCGGTCCCGTCCGCCGCCAGCTCGGCGTGGGAGTAGGACGGCGTCAGCACGATCAGCCGGGGGTCCGGCGGTTCGAGGCCGGCCAGGACCTTCCGCCGCTCGTCGTAGGTCTCGCCGAGCAGCAGCTCGGCGCCGAGCTGCAGGACGTCGAAGGCGAAGTAGGCGACCGTGCGGCCGCTGGTGCCGTGGTTCTGCAGCAGCCCGAAGTCCGGCCGGCCGGACTCGTCCAGTGCGACGATCTCGCCGTCGAGCACCGCGGGCCGGCCGCCGAGCGCTGCGCCGAAAGCGCCCGCCAGCTCGGGATAACGCGGGGTGAAGTCGATGCGGTTGCGGCTGGTGAGCACCGTGGTGCCGTCGGGCGCGATCCGCATGACGGCCCGGTAGCCGTCCCACTTCCACTCGTAGGCGTATTTCTCCGCGTCCGGCAGGCGGCCCCGGTCGGGGGTGGCCAGCATCGGCTCGATGCCGTCCGGCACCCGGTCGCCACCGGCCATCGCGGGCTCCTTCCGTCGGACCCCACCGTAGATCGGCCGGCCGCGCCCGGCGACTCCCGCGAATGGCCCAGCTTCACTTCGCGGGATCGCGGGTACCTCCCAGCGGACCCCTGAACAGACGAAGGAGACCGCGTCATGGAGCTGGCCGAAGCCGCTGCCGTCGAACGGCCCGCCGAGCCGCGCCCGGACCTGGTGGTCGAGCAGGCCAGAGGCATTCTGATGGCCCGGCGGGACTACACCGCCGCCGGCGCGCTCGCCGTCCTGCAGACCGCGGCGCACGACAGCGGCGCCACGGTCCACGCCGTCGCCCTCGCGCTCGTCGACGAGGTCGAGGCGCGCGCACGGCACCTTCAGGACGAGCTCGGCACCTGGGTCAGCGGCTCGCGGACTCCGGGATCGTGATCGGGGCGCCGGTCTTCTCCTGAACCTCGCCGGACGTCACGCCGGGCGCCAGCTCGGCCAGGACCAGGCCGTCCGGGGTCACGTCGAGGACGGCGAGGTCGGTGATGATCCGGTCGACCACCCCGGCCCCGGTCAGCGGCAGCGTGCAGGATCCGACGATCTTCGGGCTGCCGTCCTTGGCCACGTGATCGGTGAGCACCACGATCCGCTTCGTGCCCGCGACCAGGTCCATCGCCCCGCCCATGCCCTTGACCAGCGCGCCGGGCACGGTCCAGTTGGCCAGGTCGCCGTTGGCCGCGACCTGCAGGGCGCCGAGCACGGCGACGTCCACGTGGCCGCCGCGGATCATCCCGAACGAGGTGGCGGAGTCGAAGTAGCTGCCGCCCGGCAGCACGGTGACCGTCTGCTTGCCGGCGTTGATCAGGTCCGCGTCCTCCTCGCCCTCGAAGGGGAACGGGCCGAGCCCGAGGATGCCGTTCTCGCTCTGCAGGGTGACCCGGACGCCGTCCGGCAGGTGGTTGGCGACCAGGGTCGGGATCCCGATGCCCAGGTTCACGTAGTCCCCGTCGCGCAGTTCGCGCGCGGCGACGGCCGCCATCTCGTCACGGCTCCAGCCCATCGTCACGCCTCCGTTCCGGCGGCCGGGCGCGGGCGCACCGTCCGCTTCTCGATCTCCTTGGCCCGGGCGCGGGCCGCTACCAGCCGGTTCACGTAGACGCCGGGGGTGATCACCAGGTCCGGGTCGACGTACTGGCCCTCGTCGAGCAGCACCTCGGTCTCGACCACGGTGACCTTGCCGCAGGTGGCGACGAGCGGGTTGAAGTTGCGCGCGGTGTAGCGGTAGACGAGGTTGCCCGCGCGGTCCGCGGTGTGGGCGTGCACCAGCGCGACGTCGGCGACGATCGCGCGCTCCAGCACGTGCGTCCGGCCGTCGAACTCCTCGTGCGGCTTGCCCTCGGCGACCGGCGTGCCGACGCCGGTGCGGGTGTAGAACGCCGCGATCCCGGCGCCGCCGGCCCGCATCCGCTCGGCGAGCGTGCCCTGCGGCGCGAACTCGACCTCCACCTCGCCGTCGAGGTACTGGCGCGCGAACAGCTTGTTCTCGCCCACGTAGGACGCGATCACCTTGCGCACCTGGCGGTTCTCCAGCAGCAGGCCGAGGCCGAGGCCGTCCACGCCCATGTTGTTCGAGACGACCGTCAGGTCCCGCACGCCGGAGTCGCGGACCGCCTCGATCAGATCGGACGGGATGCCGCACAGGCCGAAGCCGCCGACCGCCAGCGTGCTGCCGTCGCGCAGCTCGCCCGCCAGCGCCTCGCGGGCTTCGTCGAACAATTGGGGCACGGTGTCTCCTTGTCTCTTCGAGCGTCCACTGACCGGTCAACGGACCCGAGTCAAGTCCGCTCCGGCCGCGAGTTCAAGCAGGGGAAACGGTCCCGGGTCCATCTTTTCGGCAGGCGGACGCGAAAATCGCAGGTGTTCACTGAGCGGACATAGAATCCACTGTATGTCCTCCCCCCATCGGCCGCCCCCGCACCTGATCGGCCGGGCGGCGGCCGTGCTGCGCGCGCTCTCGACCAGTGCGGACGCCGGCGTGTCGACCTCGGGCGTCGCGCGGGCCACCGGTCTGGCCCGGCCCACCGCCCACCGGCTGCTCGTGGCGCTGCTCGACGAGGGCTTCGCCGACCGGGACCGCCGCAGCGGCCGCTGGCACCTGGGCCCGGAGCTGTACCTGCTCGGCGAAGCGGCCGCGGCGCGCTACGACGTGACGCAGCGCGCGCGGGAGAGCGTGCACCGGCTCGCCTCGGACACCGGCGAAAGCGCGTTCTTCTCCGCCCGCCGCGGCGACGAGACGGTCTGCCTGCTGCGTGAGGACGGCGACTTCCCGATCCGGTCCTTCGTGCTCTACGAGGGCGCGCGGTTCCCGCTCGGTGTGGTCTCGGCCGGTCTCGTCGTGCTGGCCCTGCTGCCGGACCGCGAGATCGACGCCTACCTGAGCGGCACCGACCTCACCGCCCGCTGGGGACCGGCGCACTCGGCCGACGCGGTGCGCGGCCGGATCGCCCGGACCCGCGAGCTGGGTTATGCCGTCAACCCCGGCCTCGTCGTCGAAGGCAGCTGGGGCATGGCCGCGGCGGTTTTCGGCCCGGCCGGCGAGCCGGCGTGGGCCCTGACCCTGACCGGCGTCGAGTCCCGCTTCCGCGCGGACCGGCGCCCGCAGCTGGGCGAACTGCTGCTGAAGGAGGCCCACGCGCTCACCACGGCCCTGCGTCGCGAACCGCGGGTTTGACCCGCTCCGTCCACAAGAGACGGAGCGGGCCGTCAGGTCACCAGGTGACAGGCAGCTCGTACACGCCGTACACAGACCCGTCGTGCTTGAACGGGATGTCGGCGAGATCCGCGGCCAGCGCCAAGGTCGGGATCCGGCGGTAGAGCGTGCTGTACACGACCTGAAGCTCCAGCCGCGCGAGCTGCTGGCCGAGGCACTGGTGCACGCCGAAACCGAAGGCCACGTGACGGTGGGCGTCGCGGGTGATGTCGAGGCGGTCCGGGTCGTCGAAGACGCTCGTGTCGCGGTTGGCGATGTCGTTGGCCAGGATCAGGCCCTCGCCGGCCCGCACGACCTCGCCGCCGACCTCGATGTCCTCGACCACCGCGCGCCGCCGCCCGTTGTGCGTGATGTTGAGGTACCGCAACAGCTCCTCGGTGGCGGAGGCGACCAGCTTGGGATCGTCCGAGGCACGCAGCAGCGCCAGCTGGTCCGGGTGCTCCAGCAGCGCGAGGGTGCCGAGCGCGATCATGTTCGCGGTGGTCTCGTGGCCCGCGATGAGCAGCAGCACGCCCATCTGCGCCGCCTCGGCGCGGGTCAGCTCCCCCGCGGTGACCCGGACGGCCAGCCCGGACAGCAGGTCGTCGGCGGGATTCGCCTCCTTCTCGGCCACCAGCCGGTCGAGGTAGCCGATGAGCGCCGCGTGGCCCGCCATCCGCTCTTCCGGGCTGGCATCGCGCCGGATGATCACCTTGCTGTTGTCCTGGAAGAAATCGTGGTCGCCGTAGGGCACGCCGAGCAGCTCGCAGATCACCAGCGAAGGCACCGGCAGCGCGAAGGCGTCGACCAGGTCCACCGGCCGGGGACCGGCCAGCAGCTCGTCGATCAGGTCGTCGACGATCTGCTGGATGGCCGGGCGCATCGCCGCGACCCGCCGCATGGAGAACGGCGCGGTCACCATGCGGCGCAGGCGGTTGTGCTCCGGGTCGTCCATCAGGATGAAGCTGATCCGGGAGCCGCCGTCCTTGGGCAGCGGCGCCGGGCTCGGGTAGCCGGGCGTGGCGATGTCGGCGCTCACCCGCGGGTCGGACAGCAGCGCCCGCTGCTCGGCGTACCGGGTCACCAGCCACGGGGTGCTGCCGTCCCAGAGGCGGACCCGCGTGAGCGCGGACTCCTCCTGCTTGGCCCGCGCGGCGGGCGGCGGGTCGAACGGACGGCCCGCCGCCCGCTCCATCGGGAAGTCCGGCACCTCGGCCGGGCTCGTCTCGACCGTGCTGGTCATCGTTTGCTCCCAAGGGTTTTCGCGGGCCGGATAAGGCCTTTGTGGACGGTGACGGGACGGCTCACGCGGTCTCGGCGACGGTGATCGCCGCCGCGGGGCAGACGTTCGCGGCCTCGCGGACCGCGGCGTGGAATCCCTCGGCCGGCGCCGCGTCGAGCAGCAGCACGACGCCGTCGTCCTCCCGCTGGTCGAACACCTCCGGGACGAGCAGCACACAGGTGCCCGCGCCGCAGCACCGGTCTTCGTCGACAGTGACCTTCATTTTTGCTTCTCTCCTTCGGTTCTTACGCGGCTGTGTCATGGGCGGGTGTCGACGGGGCCAGCCACAGGCCGACCAATGCGTTGATCAATCCGGTGCCGGCGTCTTTCCAGGTCCCGTGCACGGTCGGGGCTCCCTCGGCGAGCGAGCGCTCCCGCTCGGCCCACAGGTGCACCATCAGCTGACGCGTCATGCCGGCGCGTTCGGCCCAGGCCTCCGGCGGCAGGCCGGGCAGACATCCCTTCAATCCACACAGGATCCGGTGCATCGAGGGCGCGCCGAGGCCGTCTTCGACCATGATCACGCGCAACGCCGGGTCGGTCATCACCTGCGCGCCGAACCGCGCGAACCAGGTCGGCGGCGGCAGCGTGGCCAGGTGGTCAGTGAACGGCCGGACCAGGCAGGCCAGCCAATCGCGGGCGGACGCCGAGCCGTCCAGCGCGTCGGCCATCCGGACCCGCAGCGCGTCGATCGGCCCGGTGTGCTTGAGCGTGATCGCCCGCACCAGGTCGGCCTTCGCGCCGAAGTGGTAACCGACCGCGGCGTTGTTGGCCTGCCCGGCGGCTTCGCTGATCTGCCGGTTCGAAACCGCGTACACCCCGTGCTCGGCGAACAGCCGCTCGGCGGTCTCCAGGATCAGCTCACGGGTCGGCCCGGAGCGCTCCGCGACTTCGAGGCGCACGGTCACCCTCGCACCGGCAGTCCACGCGGTCCGGCGCGGTGCGGTTTCTCGGTCCGTCCCACCGTGTCTCCTCCCCGATCCCGGCCTCGAGTTCGTGATCAGTCAACCGGCCCTGCTAGCTTAAGTCAAGCAGTTGACTTAAGTTGACCTCGTCACGCTCGTTCCCCTCGTCTCCCGGAGGACTTCCCATGCCCGAGCCCGCTGCCGCCCCGTCCCGGCCGAACCTGGTCGTCGCGGTGCTGGCCTTCGCCGGGATCGTGGTGTCGCTGATGCAGACGCTGGTGATCCCGCTGATCCCCCAGCTGCCACGGCTGCTGCACGCCGCGCCGTCCGACACCACCTGGGCGATCACCGCGACCCTGCTCGCGGGCGCCGTCGCCACGCCGACCATGGGCCGGCTCGGCGACATGTACGGCAAACGGCGGCTGCTGCTGGTCAGCTTGGTCCTGCTGGTGGCGGGCTCGGCGGTCGGCGCGATGAGCGACTCGCTGGTCCCGATGGTCGCCGGCCGTGCCCTGCAAGGGCTCGCCGCGGGCGTGATCCCGCTGGGCATCAGCATCATGCGCGACGAGCTGCCGGCCGAACGGCTGGGCTCGGCGACCGCGCTGATGAGCGCCTCGCTCGGCGTCGGCGGCGCGCTGGGCCTGCCCGCGGCGGCGTTGCTGGCCGAACGCGCGGACTGGCACCTGCTGTTCTGGGTCTCGGCCGGGCTCGGCGCCGTCGCGCTGGCGCTGGTGGCGGCGGTCGTGCCGGAGTCGAGGGTCCGCACCGGGGGCCGGTTCGACCTGGCCGGCGCGGCCGGGCTGTCGGTCGCGCTGGTGGGCCTGCTGCTGGGCATCTCGCAGGGCGCGGACTGGGGCTGGGGCAGCCCGCTGACGATCGGCCTGTTCGCCGGCGCGCTGGTGGTGCTGCTGGTCTGGGGCCGATGGGAGCTGCGTGCCCGGCAGCCGCTGGTCGACCTGCGCACCAGCGCGCGGCGGCAGGTGCTGCTGACCAACCTGGCGTCGGCGGTGTTCGGCTTCGCGATGTTCGCGATGTCGCTGGTGCTCCCGCAGTTGTTGCAGCTGCCCGCTTCGACCGGCTACGGACTGGGCCAGTCGATGCTGGCCGTGGGACTGGTGATGGCGCCTTCCGGGCTGGTGATGATGGCGGTGGCGCCGCTGTCGGCGCGCATCTCCCGCGCCAAGGGCCCGCGGACGACGTTGATGCTCGGCGCTTTTGTCGTGGCCCTCGGGTACGGCGTGAACATCGTGCTGATGACCGAAACCTGGCACCTGGTGCTCGTGTCCAGCGTCATCGGCGCGGGCATCGGGCTGGCCTACGGCTCGATGCCGGCCCTGGTGATGGGCGCGGTCCCGGTCTCCGAGACCGCCGCCGCCAACAGCCTCAACACCCTGATGCGGTCCATCGGCACGTCGGTCTCCAGCGCGGTGTCCGGGGTGGTGCTGGCCCAGCTGACGATCACCGCCGGCGGCGCGATTTTCCCGTCACAGAGCGGTTTCCGCGTGGTGATGGCGATCGGCGTGGCGTCCGCGCTGGTGGCGCTGGCCATCATTTCGTTCGTGCCGCGCCGGACGCCCGCACCGGCCGCGGCGGCCCCGGTGCCGGCGGCGGCGGCGAACTGACCCCGCTGCCGAACAGGGTGCGGCAGCAGCCCAGGAACGCCTCCGCGCGCCGGGTCAGGCGGGCGCCCGCGGCCCAGCCCAGCACCACGGGCGTGGTCGGTACCCGGTCGCGGATCGGGAGGACGTGCACGGGCAGGCCTTCCACCGAAACGTCGACCGGCGGGCGCTGCACGGCGAGCGAATAGCCCAGCCCACGCGCGACCATCGCGCGGGCCAGCTCGAAGCTGCCCGCGCGGTGCGCCACCCGCATCTCGACCCCGGCCGCGTCGAACACCGATTGGAAGTACCGGGTGCTGGGCGGCACGTCGAGCAGGATCAGCGGCTCGTCCACGAGATCGCGCAGTGCCACGGACTTCCGCCGGCCGAGCCGGTGCCCGGCGGGCAGCAGGACGGCGGGCGGCCGGTCGTGCAGCACGGCCACCTCGATGCCGGGCAGCAGATCCTGGCGGTACAGGAAGGCCAGCTCGCACGTGCCGTCGAGCAGCTGCGCCTGGAGGTCCGCCAAGGTGCCCTCGACGAACTCCACCGCCACCCCGGGCTGTTCGGCGCGGAAGCCCGCGATCGCGGCGGGCAGGTGCAGGGCCGCGATCGGCGCGTAACAGCCGATGCGCAGCCGCCCGGCCGGCTCGCGGCCGAGGCGCCGGGCGCCCGCGGTCAGCTCGGTGACGGCGCCCAGGACCGCCCGCGCCTCGGCGACGACCTGCCGGCCCGCGGGCGTCAGCGCGGTGCCCCGGCGCGGGCCGCGGATCACCAGCCCGGCGTCCAGCACCCGTTCCAGCTCCGCGACTCCCAGCGAGACGGCGGACTGCGAAACATGGCAACGCGCGGCCGCGGCGGTCATCCCGCCGGTCTCCGCGATGGCGACCAGGTACTCGAGCTGCCGGAGCGAAACCGGGGGAAGACTCATGAGCCGAGCTTATGGGCCGGCCGAGTTTTCCGAACTGGACCAATGCGCCGGGCGCGTGCGAGTGTCGATGACGTGCCCCGAACCCACAGCCACCCCTTCGTCCCCTACTCGCCCCAACGCCTTTCGGACGGCGAAGGGCTGCGGCGCGGCCGGGAGCTGCACGAGCACCTGGAGACCCGCCGTTCGGTGCGGTGGTTCTCGCCCGAGCCCCTGCCGCTGGCCGCGATCCAGACCGCGGTGCGCGTCGCCAACACGGCGCCGAGCGGGGCGCACCACCAGCCGTGGACCTTCGCCGCGACCAGGGATCCCGCGCTCAAACGGCAGGTGCGGGCGGGCGCCGAGGAAGAGGAGCGCCGGTTCTACCGCGAGCGCTCCGCCCCGCAGTGGCACGACGCACTCGCCCCGCTGGAAACCAATGAGGACAAGGAATTCCTGGAGGTCGCGCCGTGGCTGGTGGTGGCCTTCGCGCAGAAGAGCACCCCGCGCCCGGACGGCGGGCTGCGCAAGAACTACTACGTCTCCGAGAGCGTCGGCATCGCCTGCGGCCTGTTCATCACGGCCCTGCACACGATGGGCCTGGCGACGCTGACCCACACGCCCAGCCCGATGGCGTTCCTGACCGGGCTGTTCGGCCGCCCGGCCACCGAGCGGCCGTTCATCCTGTTCCCGGTCGGCCACCCCGCCGACGACTGCGAAGTGCCGGACCTGCGGCGCAAACCGCTGTCCGAAGCGCTGGTCGTCGTCGGCGAGGCGTGACGCCGGTTTACGCGGTCAAGGCCGCGAACCGCCGCAGCGTCTCCTCCTGGCCGAGGGCCTGGGTGATGGAGTGCAGGTCGGGGCTGCGGGTGGAGCCGGTGATCGCGAGCCGGATGATCTGCGACGCCTCCCGGATGGAGCCGGGGAACGCGTCCGGGTCCTTCTTGAACTCCTTGGCGTTGCGGGCAAAACCGTGCTTGGCGGCGACGTCGCGGATCTGCTGGAACCACTCCTGGCCGTCGTCGAGCTGCCGGTAGTTCGCGACGAAGTCGGCGGCGACCGCGCGCACCACCTCGGGGGCGACCCCGAGCGCGGCGATCCGCTCGTCGTCCGGCCCGGTCACGGCGGCGTGCAGCTGCGGGAAGAAGAACCCATACACGGCACGGAACTCGCCCCACCGCTTGAGGTCCTTGCGGGGGTTCTCCGCCCCTTCACGCTCGACGGCCAGCGCGCGCAGCGCCAGCTCCGGCTCGGCGTCGAGCACCGCGAGCAGCTCGGGGTCGAACTGCCCGGCCCACGCGCGCACGGCGTCGAGGATGTCCTGCCCGGACAGCGTGGCGATGTGGTCGGCGGCGAGGTCGTCGAGCTTGACCAGGTCCACCAGCGGGCCGGCGACGCCGCACTCCTCCAGGCGGATCGGCTCGGCCAGCGCCTGCTCCAGCGGCAGCTCGGCGAGACGGCCGTTCGCCAGACCGCGCAGGTAGTAGAGGACGGCGTCGGCCGGGTAGCCGGCTTCGATGTAGAAGTCGACCGACGCCTCCGGGTCCTTGCGCTTGGACAGCTTGCGCTTGCTGCCGCCCTCCTGCTTCATCAGCGGGGCGATGTGCGCGTAGGTGATCGGCTCGAAGCCGAGCGCGTCGAACAGCTGCTGGTGCACCGGCACCGACGAGATCCACTCGTCGCCGCGGATGACCAGGTTGACGCGCATCAGGTGGTCGTCGACCGCGTGCGCGAAGTGGTAGGTCGGCAGCCGCGGGCTCTGCTCGGAGCTCTTGAGGATCACCACGTCGTTGCGGTTGGCCTCGGCCTCGATCGTGCCGCGGATGGCGTCGGTGAACCGCACCCGGGCGCCGGTGTCGTCGGGCGCGCGGAACCGCACCACCCACGGCTCACCGGCGTCGAGCTTGGCCTGCACGTCGGCCGGTTCGGCGTCGCGCCAGAGCGCCCACGAGCCGTAGTAGCCGGTGGGCAGCTTGGTGGCCTGCTGGCGGGAGGTGATCGAGGCCAGCTCGTCCTTCGTGGCGAAGTCGATGTACGCACGGCCCTCGCGCAGCAGGTGCCGGACGTAGCTGAGGTAGATCTCCTCGCGCGCCGACTGCTGGTACGGCCCGTAGTCGCCGCCGCGGGTGATGTCCTCGTCCGCGGCCAGGCGGAAGTAGGAGAAGCCGCGCTCGAACTGCTCCACCGCGCCCTCGACCTCGCGGGACTGGTCGGTGTCCTCGACCCGCACCAGGTAACGGCCTCCGGAGTGGCGCGCCACGTCCTGGTCGATGGTGGCCGTGTAGATGCCGCCGATGTGCACGAACCCGGTCGGGGACGGGCCGAACCGGGTCACCTTGGCGCCCTCGGCCAGCGGCCGCGCCGGGTAACGCCGCTCCCAGTGCTCGGGCTCGGGCAGGTCCGCGGGGAACAGGGCATCGATGACGGCTCGGTCCAGCATGGGCGTCGGCACTCCGGGCGGCTCTCGGTCAGGCAGGGCAGGGGAACCCCACCAGCCTATCTCCGCCGGTCGGCCGCCCTCCGGGCACCGTCAGCCGCCCCTGCCGCCACACTCCGGCCGCCCCGCTGGCCGCACTCCGGCCGCCCCGCTGGCCTCTCCGATCGCCGCACTCCGGCCACCCACACTCCGGCCGCTCCGCTGGCCTCTCCGATCGCCGCACTCCGGCCACCCGCTCGCCCACTCGCCGCACTCCGGCCACCCGCACTCCGCACTCCGGTCGCCCGCTCGCCGTCCGGCTGCCCTCCTCCGGCCCCGGCCGTCGGATCAGCGCGGCAGCGCGGTTTCCAGCGCCCGGATCACCTGCGTGATGTGCCGCCGGGTGGCCTGCTCGGCGGCCGCGGTGTCGCCGGAGCACAGGGCGTCGAGGATCTCGCGGTGCTCGCCGAGGCTGGCCTCGGGACGGCCGGGCACCGAGACGGTCACGTTCTGCCCGAGCTGCAGCTGCGCGCCGAGCAGGTCCGCGATCGCCGGCAGGCGGCGGTTCGGCGAGGCCTGCCAGATCAGCGTGTGGAACTCCCGGTCCAGCTCGGCGTAGCGGGTGAGGTCGCCGTCCTCCAGCGCGGCCCGCTGGCCGTCGATCAGCTCGCCGAGCCGGGCCAGCAGCTCCGGCGGCCGGCTGCGGGCGAGGTCGCGGGCGGCGAGGGTGTCCACGGCGGAGCGCAGTTCGTAGAGGTCACGCAGGTCCGCGACGGTCAGCTCGGCCACGAAGTAGCCCGAATGCGGCCGGGAAACCAGGAAACCCTCGCGTTCCAGGATCGCCAGCGCGGCCTTCAGCGGGGTCGGGGAGATGCCGAGCCGTTCGCTCAACGGCCGCACGGTGACGCGCTCGCCAGGCCTCAGCTCGCGGGTCAGCACCGCCTCCCGGACCGCCGCGTACGCCGCGCGGACCAGGCTGCCCGTTTCGGGAGCGTCCATCTGCTCGCGCCTCCTCCCGGCGATCGGATCCAATCCTGGCCGCTCAGGCCGGCGGGATGGCGCCGTCCTTGGCCAGCAGCGGCACGTCGACGTCGATCGTCTCGGGGTACTTGATGCCGGCCCCGGTGTTGAGCACCACGACCTCCTCGCCGCCGTCCAGCCAGCCGGACTCGCGCAGCTGGTCGACGGCGGCGAAACAGGCCGCGCCCTCGGGGCAGATGAACGCGCCCTCCAGCCCCGCGAGCCGTCGCTGCGCGGCGAGCAGGTCTTCGTCGGTGACGGCGACGGCGGTGCCGCCCGTCGCGTAAATCGCGTCCAAGACCAGGAAATCGCCGAGCGCTTTGGGCACGGTGATGCCGAAGGCGACCGTCTTGGCCTCCGGCCACGGCTCGCTTTCCCTGGCGCCACGGGAAAAAGCCTCGACGATCGGCGCGCAGCCCGTGGCCTGGACCGCGACCAGGCGCGGCAGCTCACCGGAGAGCCAGCCCAGTTCTTTGAGCTCCAGCAACGCCTTGTGGATCCCGATCAGGCCGACGCCGCCGCCGGTCGGGTACAGCAGCACGTCCGGCATCCGCCAGCCGAGCTGCTCGGCGATCTCGTAGCCCATGGTCTTCTTGCCCTCGAGCCGGTAGGGCTCCTTGAGCGTGGAGACTTCCTGGTAGCCGCCCCGTTCGGCGACCGCGGCGTGGACGAGCTTGCCGGCGTCGCCGATCAATCCGTCCACCCGGTACAGCTCGGCGCCGCTGGCCAGGCACTCCTTCATGGTGATCGCGGGCGCGTCGTCGGGCATCGCGATCAGGCTCCGCATTCCGGCCCGCGCGGCGTAGAGCGCCCAGGCCGCGCCCGCGTTGCCGTTCGTCGGCATCGCGACGCCGCGCACGCCCAGCTCCAGCGCCCGCGAGACGCCGACCGCGGCGCCACGGGCCTTGAACGAGCCGGTCGGGACCAGCCCCTCGTCCTTCATCAGCAGCCGGGGCACGCCGGCCTGCTTGCCGTACGCGGGCGTCGGCAGCAGCGGCGTCATCCCCTCCCCGAGCGTCACCACGTGCTCGGGGCGGCGCACCGGCAGAACTTCGTGGTAGCGCCACAGATTCGGCTCCCGCGCGGCGATCTCGGCGGGCGTCACGGTCTCGCGCACCCGCTCCAGGTCGTACCGCGCCAGCAGCGGCGCACCGGCCGCGGACGTCCCGGCCACCTCGTCGGCTTCGTAGCGCTCCCCGGTCCGCGAGCACTCCAGATGACTGAGGAACGAGAACGTCATGCCGCCTCCAGGTCCGGGAAAGTCCCCCCAGTTTGGATCCAAAATGCGGCCGGGGTCAACGCCGGACCACATCGTGGACGCTTACCGGGAGCGGGACTGGGAAACGGGCGGCGCGGTCCCCGACGCCGAAGACGGCGGCGCGGCGAGCACCACCCCGGCCAGCAGCGCGATCCCGGCCAGCCACAGGCCGAGCCGGACGAGCGACGAAACAGTGCAGATGATTCTCATGGACGGACTCCTCGTGGTAGTCCCGCAACCGCGGTTTCCGTTGGCACAGAAGGGAATTTCCCCTATATCCAGGGTGGCCCGGCCGCCGCGGCCGGACAAGGCGTTTCCTGTTTCCCCTTTACCGGGCAACAGTTCTCGCCGCCGTGCTCGTCACGCACGACCATCCCGACCACCTCGACGCCGCCGTCCTGAAAGCCGCGCTCGACGCTCAGCCGGCATCCGGCCGTCCACGCCGAACGGCCGGATCCACGACCTCACCCCGAGCGAGATCGACGCTGCCCCGTTCGCCCAGTTCGCCGGAGTGCCGCTGAAGGTGCTCGGGATCGGGGAGAGCGGCACGCGCTCAGCCGCGCGACTCCTGCCGGACCCGGGCCTCCCCCAGCACCGCCGGGTCGAGTTTCACGCGGTAGCCCGCCGCCTCGGCCCACCATCGGGCCGCAGCGTCGCCCTCGCCCCGGCCCGCGGCGACGTTGCCTAGGCCCAGCAGCGCCCGCGCCCGCTCGTAATCGCTGCCGGCCTGGTCGGCGATCTCGGCCGCGGCCAGGTACCCGCGCTCGGCGGCCTCCGCTCGCCCGGCGCGGAAACACATCCAGGCCAAGCAGTTCGCCGACATCGCCTGGTCCACCGGGAGCTGGGCGAGGTCGTTCGCTTCCCCAGCCGAGGCAACGGCTTCGTCGTGCCGTCCCAGCTCCGAACACGCGTACGCGATGCCCCGCAGCGCGATCACGACGTTGCGGGTCCGGCCGGTGCGGCGGTAGACCTCCAGCACCTGCCTCAGGTCGGCCAGCGCGGGTTCCGGCTCGCCGGCGTACAGCCGGGCCCAGGCGAGGCTGGACAACGCGTCGACCAGCCCGCGCTCGTCGTCCGCCTCGGCGAAGCGCTCCTGGGCCAGCCGGTGGCAGCGGATCGCCTCGGCGGCATCGCCGGACTCGACGTAGGCCATGCCGAGGTTGTTCAGGATCAGGCCCTGCGCGCCGGGCTCGTCCGCGGCCTCCAGCGCCCGCCGATGGGTGCGGATCCACGGCTCGAACAGCTTCTCGCGGAAGAAGAAACCGCGGAGCATGAACGCCAGCTGCCAGCAGCGCCGCCCCAGCCCGTGGTCCGCGGCCACCGCCACGAGGTCGGCCAGCACCGGCCATTGGGCGCCGAGCCAGGCCAGCGCTCCATCGGCGTCTGCGAAGGGCAGGCGGGATGGCCGCGCCGCGCCGGTATCGGGCCGGAAGCGGTGGGGCTCGGTCAGCTCGTCCGCGGCGAAGACGGTCCCCACGACGTGCTCGACCAGCCGCACGACCGCCGCCACGCGGTCGGCCTCCGCGATCTCCGGCAGCACGCGGCGCAGGGCGAACATCCGCATCAGGTCGTGCATTTCGACGTAACCGTCCTCGTCGCGGACCACGAGGTGCGCGTCGTGGAGCCGGTCGAGCAACCGGTCCGCCTCCCCCGCGCCGAGGCCGGCCAGCGCGTCGGCGGACGTGCTCTCCGCGGCGGCGGCCGGGTGCAGCGCGAGCAGCCCGAACAGCCGCCGCTGGTCCTCGGGCAGGGCCGCGCAGGAAACGGCGAAGGCCGTGGCGACGCTGCGTTCCCCGTCGTCCAGCGCGCCGAGCCGGGTGTCCTCCCCGGCCAGCCGGTCGCGCAACCGCGCCGCGGTCCAGCCGCCCGCCACGAACCGCGCGGCGGCGATGCGGACGGCGAGCGGAAGGCGGCCGCAGTAGTCGGCGATCTCCCCCGCGACGGCGTCGTCACCGGTGTCCCGCTCGCCGGCGATCGAGCGCAGCAGGGCGACCGCGTCCTGCCTCGGCAGCACGCCGACGGGGAAGTGCCAGGCGTCGTCGAGCGCGGGCAGCCGCCCGCGGCTGGTCACGAGCACCCGCGAGGCGGTGCCGCCGGGGATCACGGCGCGGACCTGGTTCGCCGTCCGCACGTTGTCGAGCACCAGCAGCACCCGGCGTTCGCGCAACTGGTCGCGCACCAGGTTCGCCAGGCCGTCCTCGTCCGAGGGCACCTGCGCGGGCGCGATGCCGAGCAGGCTCACCAGCCGGCGCAGGCCTTCGACGGCGGAAAGCGCTTCGGCTCCGGGGGTGTGGCCGTGGAAATCGAAGAACAGGCAGCCGTCGGGAAACGCGGGCAGCGCGGCGCGCGCGGCGGCGACGGCCAGCGCGGTCTTGCCCGAGCCGGCCATGCCGTGCACCACGCCGGCCCGCCCGGTTCCCGGGTCACGCAGCCGCGCGGTCAGTTCCGCCAGCTCGGCCTCACGGCCGATGAAGAGCCCGCCGCCGTCCGGCAGCCCGACGATGCCGCCGGCGCTGCGGCGCGCGACCGCGCGGTCGGCGAACACCGCGAGCAGCTCGCCGCGCGCATCAAGCGCACGATCGCACGCCTTGGCCAATTCACGGTTGACGCGCGCCTTGCCCGTCTCCACCTTGCTCAGATATCCCTTGGTGAAATGAACAGCGGCCGCGAAAGCGGTGAGTGAAATTCCAGCCGACATGCGACGGCGCCTCAATTCTGTGCCAAAGTCAGCCATACCGTGATCCTCCCGCATCCGGTGCCGGAAGTGAAGGCCGGCCGGCGGCCCGGGACCGCCGGCCTGGCACTGGTCAGCCGAGCAGCGAAAGCAACTGGGCGATGAGGACGATGAAGTGCGTGTGCATCCGGTTTTCCTTTCCCGAATCCCCGTGACGACAGGGGATGAGCCGATTTGGTTCGCCGAAGGATTTCGACCACCCAAGACTCACTCGGGAATTGCGCGAAAAACAGGAGTTTCCCGTTTCCTCATATCAGGAAACGGTGCTTACCGCCAATGACCTGCATTGTTTCCTGATTCAGGAAACAGCCGGGAAACGGTCTCCGCGGTCTCGTCGCGGGGAAGCTGCGTGGGTACACTCGGCGAGCATCGACCAGACGGAGGTGACGGCTTGGACCAGGTGGCGGCCGGCACGAAGATCGACGAGCTTTCAGCGGAGCTGAAAGCCCTTCGCAAGGGGCTGGGCATCCAGGCGCCGAACCTGCCCTTGCATGTCGGCGCCCTGCTTCGCCAGGTCTGCGGCATCCAGGACGACGACAGCCCCGGCACGGTCCGCGACAAGGTGGCCGAAACGGTGCGGAGCCTGATCAAGCGGCTGCCGGAATCGCAGCGGGAAGTCGCCCGGCTGGTGTTCGGCTTCGGCACCCCGGCCGGCCAGCGTTACACCGACCGGCTGACACAGCTCGGCACCGGCGCGGACCGCAACGTCCGCACCATGCAGCGGCGCGCCGACGACGTCGTCTACCTGATCGCCGAAACCGCGTACGCGGCCCCGGGCCGGCTGACCCACGCGGGCCGCAAGGACCCATGGCACACGTCGGCGCTGGCCGTGCGCCTGACCCTCGGCGGCACCGGCGCGGAAGTGTTCGAAACGCGGCGGATCATCAGCCACGTCGACGGGCTGGAGGAGATCGAGCACTCGGTCTCGCTGGCCCGCCCGCTGCAACCGGGCCAGCCGCTGCCCACTCTCGAAGGCCTCGGCATCGACGTCGTCGCCGGCGGCGAAGTGCACTCCGAGCGCATGGTCTCCTCCACCCGCGTCGCGTTCCGGCTGCGCCCCCCGCACCCCCTCGACACGGGCGACCAGCACGAGTTCTTCTTCCGCATCAGGGTGGACGAGTTCCCCTCGCCGTTCTACTGCTGCACGCCCGAATACCCGTGCGAAAGCTTCGACCTCAACGTCCGCTTCGACCGCCGCCGCCTCCCAGCCCGGCTCTGGCGCATCGACGGCGAGTTCTCGAAAGACGCGGAAGACCCCTTGGCCCCGCGCAAACCCCTGTGGCCCGACACGGTGGGCGAGGTCCACACAAGTTTCCACGACCTGGAACCGGCCCGGTCCTACGGACTCGGCTGGCAGCCCGCAGGCTGACTTTCCGGCCCCACTGGCCGATCTTCCCGCCCCGCGGGCGGCCGGCCCGGCCCGGCTGCCTGCCGTTCTTCCACGGGCCGACGCCCCAGCTCCGCCGCCTGCCGCCCTTACCTCGCGGGCGGCCGGCCCAGCCCCGCCGCCTGCCGACCCACGGGCTCGCAACCCAGCCCCGCCGCCTGCCGCCCCGACCTCGCAGGCGGCTGCCCCAGCCCCGCCGCCTGTCGACCCGCGGGCTCGCAACCCAGCCCCGCCGCCTGACGCCCCCACCTCGCTGCCCGCCGGACCGCCCGGGGCCCGGGCCGACTGCCCGTGCCCCGAAGACGCGCGGCGGTCCGGCGCCGTCGCCGCTCGCCGAGCCCGGATCATGCGTCTCCTCACCGGCCGACGGCCCCGCTCTCCACCCTGCCGCACCGACCGGCCGGACGGAGCCCCGCACGGCTTGACAAAACCACGACACTTTCACCCACGCCCTCGGCCGGCCGCCGCGGTTCCGGCACAGACCCGACCCGGCGACGCGACAAGGGCCCCGCGACGCCGGGAGTCCGGCACCGGGGCACGAGGAGTCAGGAGCCCGCCGCGGCAACGCAGCCGGGCAGGAAGCCGGCGCAACGCCGCAGCCGGGCGCCAGTCCGGTACCCCCAGTCCGGCACCGCAGCCGAGCAGGAGTCCCCCAGCCCAGCCAGACGCCCCGCCGAGCACAACTCCCGCACCCCAGCCGAGCGCAAATCCGGCACCACCCCCGCGCCCGAGCCGAGCGCAAATCCGGCACAACTCCCGCGCCCCAGCCGAGCGCAAATCTGGCGCCCCAGCCCAGCGCAAGTCGAACAGCACAGCCAGGCACCACCCCCGCACCCCAGCCGAGCGCAAATCCGGCGCCCCAACCCAGCGCAAGTCCAACAGCACAGCCAGGCGCAAGCCCCGCACCCCAGCCGAGCGCAAGCCGCTCAGGGCTCAGGGTCAGCCGGCGAGTTGCACTTCGGCCCAGGTGGTCGAGCCGCGGGTGCCCCAGGTGGTGGCGACCTCGTCCACCAGCAGGCGGCCGAAGGCGGCGTCGGCGGATAGTTCGGTTTCGGGGCGGGTGGCTGGGGTGAGCCGTGAGACCTGCACTCGGAACCGTGACGAATCCCGGGAGAGGACCAGGGTTTCGAACTTGGCGCCGTCGCGCTCGGCGTCGGCTACCAGTTCGTCGACCAGGGAGACGACGTCGAGCACCACCTCCGGCGAAACGCCGGCGAGCATGGTGTTGATGGTCGCCGGTACCGCGGCCGAGGCCTCGGGCCCGGCCAGGATCGCCGACGAGGCCGGTTCGCCCGCGAAGGCAGGGTTCTGGGCCATTTTCGGCTCGCCTCCGGCATTCTGGGGAAAGGCGGAGCACTAATACCCACGGCGGCGCAGCGGCAAACACGTTCCCGCCGAGCCGGGCGAACCGGCACGAACAGGCCCCGCTTCCGGCGAACCGTGCAGACCGGCTCGAACAAGCCCCGGCGAATCGCCGCGAACACCGCCGCGTCAGGCCAACCAGGCGAACCACCACCAGCGCCACCAGTCCGTTTCCCTGCCGATTGGGCGAATCGGGTGACTCGCGACCACCGCGGGCAACCCGTTCCGCGGGCGGCGCGTGTTCCGCCCACACCAAGCGACACTGGGGGATCCACCATGACTAGTAGAAGACGTCTGGCCACACTCGCCGCCGCGCTGCTCGTGGGCGCCGCTGTGCCGGCCGCGCCGGCGATGGCCGGGACGGGGCCGGCCGCGTGCAGCTGGACCTTCGAGAAGATCGCGCCGCCGGAGGGGTACGCGCCGCAGGACGTCCGGATCACCGGCACCGACAGTCACGGCGGCTACTCCGGCACCGTGCTCAACACCGCCACCGACAGCTACCGGCTGGTGGTCTGGACCGGCGGGTCGCCGCGGATCGTGCCCGAGATCGACGACTTCACCTTCCCGCAGATCGTCGACGAGAACTCCGCCGGGACGGTGCTGCTGTCCGGCGGCCAGCGCAGCACCTCGCGCAGCGGCGTGTTCCTCTACAGCGCCTCCGGCGTGCTCACCTACCTGACCCCGCCGGCCGGATACGAGGCGGACTACGCGGTCGCCCTCAACGAGCGCGGCGACGTGCTCGCCAGCGGCCGCTCCGCGAAGGACGGCCACGCCGTCACCTTGCTGTGGTCCACACTCGCGGCCGCCCCGCAGGTCATCGACACCGCCGTGGGACAGGGCATCGACCTCGACGACGACGGCACCGTGCTGCTCTACGACGGCAGCAACAACCCCGGCCACCTCTGGCAGGGCGGCCGGATCGTGCCGCTCGGCGGGCCCGGTTATCCCTTGCTGCTGGCCGGAATCCGCGGCGGCCACGTGATCGGCACCGAGATCGGCGCCTGGCCCGAATCACAGTCGGTGGTCTGGCACGCGCCCGGCGACGCCCGGCCGATCACCGACGGCGGCACCGCCCAGGCCATCAACGCGCACGGCTTGATCGCCGGCAGCCGCGACACCCTCACCGGCCCGCCCGCCGTCTGGAGCGACACCACGCACCTGGCCGACCTGCCGTTGCCCGCGGGCTTCACCGACGACAGCGACGTCTACGTGATCGGCGACGACAACACGATCTTCGGCAGCGTCAGCGGTTACGGCCCGATCCACTGGACCTGCACCTCAACGCACGCCTGAGCCGGCCACGAGCCCGGTGAGCACCGCCCGCACGTCCGGCCGGCGGGCGGTGCCCAGCCGGGTCAGCGCGTAGACCCGGCGCGTGACCGGCGACGCGAGCGGGTGCAGGCTGACGTCGCCGTGCGCGTCCGGCAGCGCCATCCGCGGGACCAGCGCCACCCCGGCGCCGGCGGCCACCAGCGCGGTGAGCACGGCGAAATCGGTGGCCTCGGCCGCCACCTCGGGCACGAACCCGGCCGCGCCGCACGCGCGTTCGATCATGGCGTGACAGGAAAACTCCTTCGACGGCACCAGCCACGGCTGCCCGGCGAACCGCGCGAGCCGCGCCTTCTGCCCCGGCGCGAGCCCCCGCTCCCGCGCCAGCGCCGGGGGGAGCGCGAGCAGCACGGGGTCGTCGGCGATCGGGTGCTCCTCGCAGCGGGCGGGCGACTCGCGCGGCAGGAGCGTGTAACTGTGCACCAGCGCGACATCCGCCTCCCGGCGCAGCAGCGTGCCGATCGCGAGCTCCGGCTCCTGCTCCAGCAGCCGCAGCGTCACCCCGGGTACTTTCGTCCACAGTGGAGCGACGAGAGCCCTTGCCGCGGAAGGGAAGGCGACGATCCGGACGGTGCCGACACCGTCCGAGCGCAGGGCCGCCAGCGCCGACTCCGCGGCATCGAGATCGCCGAGGATGACGTCGGCGTGCGACACCAGCAGCTCGCCGGCGGCGGTCAGCGCCAGCCGCCGGCCGCGTTTCTCCAGCAGTGGCACGCCCGCCTCCCGCTCCAGCGCGGCGAGCTGCTGCGACACCGCGGGCCCGGTGAGCCGCAGCGCCTCGGCGGTCGCGGTCACCGTGCCGTGCTGCGCCAGCTCGTGCAGCAGCCGGAGACGGCGGACTTCAAGCATAAGCACAGCTTTCTTTTCAGCGTTGAAAGTCTAACTGGATCTACCGCATTCTAACGCGCAGACTCGGCCCCGTGACCAAAGCGACCTTCGCCCTCGGCGCGACCGTGGTGCTGTGGGCCTCGGCCTTCCCGGCGATCCGGGCCGGTCTCGACGGCTACGGCCCCTCCGGTCTTTCGTTCCTGCGGCTGGCCGTGGCTTCGGCCGCGCTGCTGGCCGCGGCGCCGTTCCTCGGCGTGCGGCGGCCGCGCGCGAAGGACCTGCCGCTGATCGCGGTGTGCGGGCTGACCGGCATGACGGCGTACCAGCTGCTGCTCAACTGGGGCGAGGTCCGGGTGCCGGCCGGGACGGCGAGCCTGCTGGTGGCCACCGCGCCGGTGTTCAGCGCGGTGCTGGCGGCCGCGTTCCTCGGTGAACGGCTGGGCCCGCGCAAGATCGTCGGCAGCCTCGTCGCGCTCGGCGGCTCAGCGCTGATCGCACTCTCCGGAGGCGACGTCGGCTACTCGACCGCCGCGTGGGTGCTGCTGGCCGCCGCGCTGGTGCAGGCGACGTACCACTTCTGCAGCAAACCGCTGCTGCGCCGGTATTCCGGTCTCGAAGTCGCCTGTTACGCGATGTGGACCGGCACGCTCTTCTCGCTCCCCCTGGCCCCGGCCGCCTTCCGCGACCTCGCCTCGGCACCGCCCGCGGCGGACGCGGCGGTGCTGTTCCTCGGCCTGCTCCCGTCCGCGCTCGGGTTTGTGCTGTGGGGTTACGGCGTCGCCCGCAACACCGTCACCACGGCGACGGCCGCGCTCTACCTCGTGCCCGTCGTCGCGCTCGCGGTCGCCTACGCCTGGCTCGGCGAGGTCCCCGGCCCGGCCGAGCTGGCCGGCGGGGCGGTGAGCATCGGCGGCGTCGCGCTGATCGGCCTGCGCCGCCGGTCCCGCCCGCGGCGCACCGTAGCGGTTCCCGCGCCTCCACGCGTCTCGAAATGAGACTCCCGGCCGCTCTCGGGCGCGGTATACCGGGCTTTGTGCCTCCGCGACGACCCGGCACACTCCGGATGCCCGACCAGGGAGCCCGCATGACCACCCTCGATGCCAGTACCGAAAGCGTCCCCCGTGTCCCGGCCCAGCCCACCGCCGAGGCCGCACCGGCCGCAGCGCCGGCCGCCGACCCGATGATGATCGGACTCCCCAGCTTCGTGGTGGGTTCGGTCGCGCTCGGCCTCGTCCTGATCGGGTACGTGCCCGCCTCCGCGGTCGGCGCGTCGCTCGCCGTCATCATCGCCGCGACGGGCATCGGCCTGCTGATCGCGGCCGGCTGGGCCGCCGCCGTCGGCCAGAGCGCCGTGGCCGGCGTGTTCGGCATCTTCTCCGGATTCTGGCTGAGCTACGCGCTGCTCGTGCTCGGCCTGACGCACAGCTGGTTCGGGATCGCCACGGCCGCGGCCGTGGACACCCAGGGCCTGTTCCTCATCTCGTGGCTGGTCGTCGTCGGCATGCTGACGCTGGCCACGCTGCGGCTGCCGGTGACGTACACGATCCTGTTCGCGCTGATCGAGGTCGCGCTGGCACTGGTGCTGGCCGGCACCGTGAACGGCTCGGCGGGCACGCTGCAGGTCGGCGGCATCGTGGTGCTGGTGTTCGCCGCCGTCGGCGTCTACCTGTTCTTCAGCACGGCCTCGACGGCGACCGGCGGGTCCGCCCTGCCGCTCGGCCCGCCGCTGGTGCGCTGACCCGATCCGGCCGTGCCCCGGGGACCGCGACCCCGGTGCACAGCCGTGTCTCCGGCGCCGCCCTTAGGATCCGGGCCATGACCGACGCCCGTGGCTTCCAGTCCCTCTCCCCCACCTCGCTCGCCGACGTGCTCGACCGCGGGCAGGTGATGGACCTCGGCGTCCGCCCGCTGTGGTCGCCGATGCCGCGGGTCGCGGGCCCGGCGTACACGGTGCGCTGCCCGGCGGGCGACAACCTGATGCTGCACGCGGCGATCCACCGCGCCGAGCCCGGCTCGGTCATCGTCGTCGAGGCCGGCGATGTGGACTACGCGCTCGCCGGCGGCAACGTCTGCGCCCTCGCCCATCGCCGTGGCATCGCCGCGTTCGTGCTCGACGGCGTGATCCGCGATCTCGCCGAAGTCCGCGAGCTCGGCTTCCCCGTCTTCGCCCGCGGCGTGATCCCCATCCCCGGCACCAAAACCACCGCCGTGCCCCTGAACGAGCCGGTCCGCTGCGGCGGCGTCACGGTGCACACCGGCGACATCGTGGTCGCCGACGAGGAGGGCATCGTGGTCACCCCCGCCGCCCGCGCCGGCCAGGTGCTCGCCGACGCCTCCGCCAAGCAGGCCAAGGAGGAAGCCGAGACGCTGGACGAGTGGGCGGCCGCCCACCGCGAGAAGGTCGAGAAGGTCCTGCGTGAGCAAGGGTTCGCGGGCTGACCCGGGCGGCCGTCGCGCGCGGGCGGCATTGGGCCGTTCGGGCTAAGCTCCCGCTGTCCGCCGACCCGCCGAGCAGGGAGCCCCGTGACCACTCGCCCCGCCGTCCTCACGTTGTCGCGCTGGTGGCACGGGCTGATCGCCGCGGTGATCGCCGTGTCGCTGGTGATCCAGATCGTGCTGGTGTTCCAGGGGGGCGCGGACGCGAACTCCGGTGACACGGGCGCGGCGGCCGGCGTCGGCGTCCGGCTGTGGCGGCTGTTCAGCTACTTCACCATCCAGAGCAACCTGATCCTGCTGGCCGCCGCCCTGGTGCTGGCCGCGCGGCCCGCGTTCGACGGCCGCGTCTGGCGGGTGGTGCGGCTCGACGCGCTGCTGGGCATCCTCATCACCGGCCTGGTGTACGCGATCGTGCTGGCGCCGGACATCCACGTCACCGGCTGGGCGCTGGCGGCGACCATCGGCTTCCACTACATCTCGCCGTGGGCCGCGGTCGCCGCGTGGCTGGTGCTCGGCCCGAGGCCCGGGACCGGCGGCTGGGGCACGGTCGCGGCGGCGTTCCTCTGGCCGGTGGCGTGGCTGGTCTACATCTTCGTGCAGGGCGCGTTCACGCACTGGTACCCGTACCCGTTCATGGACGTCACCGAAATCGGCTTCGGCACGGCCCTGCGCAACGCGTTGCTGGTGGTCGTGGTCGCGCTGGTCTTCGCCGCGCTGGTGAAGCTGCTCGACCGGCGCCTGCCCGCCCTGCTGCGCCGCGAAGCCGCCGACCCGCCCGCCGAAACCCGGCTAGGGTCGGGGACGGGGCACCCGGCCCGCGAAGGACGGAGCAGCTGATGAGCAGGAACAAGCCCGGCGACCAGGAACCCCTCGACGCCGAGATCGTCGGGGAGACCACCGCGCCCGTCCCCGCACCGGTGGCGCTGCCGGAGCCGGACTACAGCGAGGGCGGCGTCCCGTCGTTCGACTCCGTCCGCGACCGCATCGAGAAGCGGTACGAGACTTCCGTGGGCGCGCAGGAGATCGCCGGCATCGGCGGCAAGGAAGACCTGGCGTCGCTGGACAAGAAGATCGCCGACCGCGACAAGGCCGCGAAGGACAAGCTGGCCGAGATCCGCCGCGCGATGGGCCGGGAGTAACCCTTCCGCGGGACCGGGACGGCCGGGCGCGGGCCGTGGTTGGATCGCGGCATGGCTTCCACTGTGCGCGTCCCCGGCCTCGTCCTGACCGAGCACGAGTTCCGGGTGCCCCTCGACCACAGCCGGCCCGACGGCGAGCGGATCACCGTGTTCGCCCGCGAGGCGGCCGCCCCGGACGGGCTCGACCGCCCGTTCCTGGTGTTCCTGCAGGGCGGGCCGGGCCAGGAGGCGCCGCGGCCCGCCGGCTCGCCGCCGGCCTGGCTGGCGCGCGCCCTGCGTGAGTACCGGGTGCTGCTGCTCGACCAGCGCGGCACCGGCCGGTCGACGCCCGTGGGCACGCTGCCGGGCAGGACGCCGGCCGAGCAGGCGGCGTACCTGACCCATTTCCGGGCCGACTCGATCGTGCGGGACGCGGAGCTGATCCGGGCCGCGCTGGGCGTCGGCCGGTGGAGCGTGCTGGGCCAGTCGTTCGGCGGTTTCTGTGTGCTGACCTACCTTTCGCAGTCGCCCGGCGGGCTGCGGGAGGCGTTTTTCACCGGCGGGGTGCCGCCGCTGCGGCCGGACCCGGACGAGATCTACCGGGCCACCTTCGCCACGATCCTCGAGCGCAACCGCCGGTACTACGAGCGTTACCCGGCCGACCGCGAGCGCGTGCGGGCACTGCACAAGCGGCTCGAAGCCGGCGAGCTCACGCTGCCCGACGGCACTCCGCTCACCTCGCGCCTGTTCCGCCTGCTGGGCAACGTGCTCGGCATGAGCGACGGCGCCGAGACGCTGCATTACCTGCTGGAGCGTGACCCGGACTCCCCCGCGTTCGCGCACGACGTAGCGGCCGCATTGCCGTTCTCCGCGCGAAACCCGCTGTACGTCCTGGTGCACGAAGCCAGTTACGCCGACGGCGGCGCCACCCGCTGGTCCGCCGCCCGCGCCCGCCCGCCCGTGTTCGACGAGGACGTGACGCTGTTCAGCGGCGAGCACGTGTACCCGTGGCTGCTCACGGACCTGCCCGGCTTGGCCCCCCTACGCGAGGCAGCGGAGATCCTGGCCGAGCACGAGTGGCCCCGCCTGTACGACGAAGAAGCACTGCGGAACTGCGAAATCCCTTGCGCCGCAGCCATTTACGCCGAAGACGCGTACGTGGACCGCGCCTTCTCGGAGCAGACCGCCCGCCTCATCCCGACCCTGCGCCCCTGGCTGACCAACGAATACGAGCACAATGGCCTCCGCGCCGCGGGAGAGGTTGTGCTCGGCCGGCTGATCGACCTGGTGCGGGGCCGCGTTTGAGCTCCCCCTCGTCAGCTCCTGGCGCAGCGGCAGTGCATGGCTGCGGTGCTCGTGCCAAGTGCTGGCGAGCGCGTCACTGGTGCGAGCCCGGCGCAGGTCTTGCCAAAGCAGGAGCTGGGCGTGGACGGAATGCCGGGCCGTCTCAGCCAGAGGTGCAGGAGGTCAGCAGCGGGCCGACGAAACCGTTGTCCCGCAACCGGCACACGGTGGCTTCAGGAGCGGGACCGGTGTCACCGGTCGTCTCGCGGATGCAGAGCAACACCCGGCGGATGGCGCAAGAAGCCGTCGCCCAGCGCACACGCTGAGGCGCCTGTGAGTGCTCGCCCCGCCGGCCGGTGATCCGGAAGTTCGAATCTCCCTACTGCTTTGCCGTCCCCCCAAGGGCCTGCAGCAACGCCGTGCCGTCCGGTGAGCCGAGGCCGGTGCAAGCGTCCCAGCCGCCGGACGCCGAGTAGGCGCCGTTGGTTCCGGTGGTGATGTCGCGGAAACCGGGCTGGACGGTGCCCGGCTTCACGCCGCCGTAGAGCTGCGTGTGGACGAGCCCGAACCCGCGTCCGGCCGATTGGGCGAGACGGCAGAGCAGCGCGGCCCACAACGGCGCGACCGCGCTGGTCCCGCCGATCACCGACTGCTGGCCGTCGACCAGGATCCGGTAGCCGGTTTCCGGGTCGGCGTTGCCCGCGACGTCGGGGACGCCGCGGCCGGTGCCGCCGCCGGAGCGCGCCGGCACGCCCGCCGTGGACTGGAAGCCCGGTGGCGGGAACGCGTCGCTGACCCCACCGCCGGTCGAGCCGCCGCCGGTGGTGTTCCACACCGTTTCGGCCGCGATCGAGCCCGTGGGCGACGCCTCGAGCCGGGTGCCGCCGCAGGCCAGTGCGTGCGGGCTGGACGCCGGGAAGTCGACGTGCTGCGCGTTGTCGGACTGGCCGTCGGTGCTGCCGTTGTCGCCGCTGGCGACGCAGACTGTCACGCCGAGCGCGGCGGCGTCGGCGAAGGCCTGGTCCATCGCGGTCCGTGCCTGGCCGGTCCACGCGTCCTCCGACTGCCCCCAGCTGATGCTGACCGCGGCCGGCGTCGGGGTGGCGTGCACGGCGGTGCTCACGGCGTCGAGGAAGCCCTGGTCGGTGTTCGGCGCGAAGTAGACCAGCTGGGCGGCCCGCGGGGCGAGCGCGCCGATCACCTCGATGTCCAGCAGCACCTCGCCGTCGGCCGACGAGGGGTCACCGGTGGGCGCGTTCTTGGCGCCGTCGACCTCGACGGCGGTGACCTGCGGCGGGGTGATCTTGAGGCCGCCGAAGTAGGCGGTGAGGTCCCCGGGCTTGAAGCCGCCGCCCAGCTCGATGATCGCGACGGTCTGGCCCGTGCCGTCGGTGCCGTCCGGGAAGGCGTAGAGCCGGCCCAGCTGATCCGGGGTGAAGCCCTGGGCTGCGGCGGGCTGCGCGTGGAGCCGGAACTGGGCCCGCGACTGGGGGCGGTCGTCCAGCCCCAGCACCCCGACCACGACGCCCGCCAGCTCGGCGGGCAGGTGCAGGTCGCCGGACCGGGCGCGGTGCTCCGGGGCGCCGCCCCCGGGGTAGTGCACCAGGTTCAGCTCGGTGCCGAAGAACGTCGCCATGGCCTGCGCCGTGCCGCTGACGGAAACCCGCCGCGAGCCGGCGTGCGTGCCGGTGATCGTGAGGCCCGCGCCGGTCAGCACCTCCCGGACGCGCTGGAGGTCTTCGTCGGCCGCGCCGTAACGCTCGGCCAGCTCCGCCGGCGTGATGGTGCCGGGGCCGACGACCAGCTCCGGGTCGAGCTCGGCGCGGCGGCGGAGCAGCACCGTCGCGGTCACGGTGCCGCCCGGCTCGACCGGGCGGAGCACCTCGGCGCCGGCCAGCTCGGACCGGGCACTGCCAGGGAGGACAACGGGCTGCGGCGCGTTCATCCCCCCATCGTCACCCCGGCCGGCGACCGGCACCAACCGCGAGACGGGTGACCCGGGCGGGCCCCGGCGGCACACTGGGCCGATGGACTACGTCAGCCGGGTGCCCGCTCCGCCGCTCGACCGGTTCATCGACGACATCTACTGCCTGACCGGGGTGCCCGGCCGGCGGCTGATGAACGTCCCGCCGATGCCGTCGGCGCACCTGTACCTCAACCTGGGCGGACCGGCCCGCCTGTGGGATTCCGACCCCTCGGTGCCGCCCGTCGAGCTGGCCGACGGGTGGTTCATGGGGGTGTGGACCCGGCGTTTCCTGTTCGAATACCCCGAACGGGTGCACCTGGCCGGGGTGCACTTCAAGCCTTGGGGGATTTCGCCGTTCGCCGACCTGCCGGCGACCGAGCTGCGGGATCGCTGGGTGCCGGTCGACGCCGTCTGGAAGCGGTCGGCGGACCGGATCCGCAACCGGATCGGCGACACCGCCTCGGCGGCCGAAACGCTCCGGGTGGTGGAAGAGGAGCTGCGCTCACGACTGGCCCCGTCACGCGGTCTCGACCTGGTCCGGCACACCGGTGGGCAGCTCGCGACCTCCCACGGCACGGTCCCGGTCGGTGCGCTGAGCGCCGTCGCCGGGGTGAGCGGCAATCACCTGGCCGCGCAGTTCAAGGCGCATGTCGGGGTCACCCCGAAGCGGATGGCGCGGATTTACCGTTTCTCCCGGGCGATCCTGTCCGTGGACGCCCGGCGGCCGGTCGACTGGTCGGCGCTCGCCCATACGATGGGCTACTTCGACCTGGCCCACTTCAGCCGGGAGTTCAAGGACTTCACCGGCCACACCCCCACGGCGTACCTGGCCCTGCGGCGCCGTTTCCCCGCCGAGCGGGAGTTCCCGCCGGACCACGGCCCGATGCCCGCCGAGTGATTTCCTACAAGCGCATCGGCCACGGGGCGGCCAGGATCAGGGGCGAACGCGCGAGGAGACCCGAGGAGAGCCTGTGGGCACGGTAATCATGCACAACGTGGTGTCGGTGGACGGCTTCATCGCCGACGAGAAGGACGACGTCGGGCCGCTCCACGAGTGGTACTTCAGCGGGGACACCCCGATCACCGGGAGCGACGACCCGGAGTTCGACCATTCCGGGGGCGGGAGCGGCTTCAGGGTCTCCCGGGCGTCGGCGGGTTACGTCCGGTCGATGTGGGACGCCATCGGCGTGATCGTGATGGGCCGCCGCCTGTTCGACCAGGTGAACGGCTGGGAGGGCCGTCCGCCGACGGGCGAGCACGTGGTCGTGGTCTCCCACCGGCCCAAGCCCGAGGGCTGGCACCCCGAGGCGTCCTACCACTTCGCCGGCACCGTCACGGACGCGATCGCCAAGGCCCAGGAGCTCGCCGGGGAGCGGGCCATCGCGGTGAACGCCGGCGACGTGGGCGGCCAGATCCTCGCCGCCGGGCTGGTGGACGAGGTGGCGATGGACGTGGTCCCGGTGGTGTTCGGCGCCGGCAAACGCTACTTCGGCGACATCGACGGGCAGGTCCTCCTGGAGGATCCCCACGTGGTCGTCCAGGGCGACCGGGTGCTGCACCTGAAGTACAAGGTGCGCCGCTAAACCAGCGAGTGCACCGTCGTGTAGGCGAACAACGCGCCGCCCACGCCCGCGGCGACGCTGACGACGACGTTCATCACCGCGGCCAGGTACGCCTTGCGCTCGGCCAGGCGGAACGTCTCGTAGCTGAACGTGCTGTACGTCGTCAGCGCGCCGCAGAAACCCGTGCCGGCGAAGGCGAGCACGGCCGAGGGCAGGGCCGAGCCCGCGCCGGCCAGCGAGCCGAGGATGAGGCAGCCCACCAGGTTCACCGTGAACGTGCCCCACGGGAACTCGGTCTCGTGGCGCGCCTGCACGGCGCGGTCGGTGAGGTACCGCAGCGGCGCGCCCAGCACGGCGCCCGCGAAGACCAGCAGCAGCGTCACGGCCGCACCGTCCTTTCCGGACGGACGCCGACGGCCCGGGTGAGCGCCACCCCCGCCAGCACGGCGAGCAGCGCGGCCACCACCGTGGCGCCGAGGTAGCCGAACGCGAGCGGCACGGACCCCGGCTGCAGCAGCCCGCGCGTTTCGACCGCATAGGTGGAAAACGTGGTGAACCCGCCCAGGAAACCGACTCCGAGGAACGGCCGCGTCAGCCGGTGCGCGGACCGGACCTCGGTGAGCACGACCATGAGCACGCCGATGAGGAAGCACCCGGCCGCATTGGTCAGGAAGGTGCCCCACGGGAACCGGCCGGGCAGGGTCGGCAGCGCCGCGGCGAGGCCGTAGCGGGCCAGCGCGCCGAGGCCGCCGCCGAGCGCGATCACCGCGAGCACCAGGGCTTGCCCCTGCCGGAGCTCGCCGCGATGGGACCGCACCCGGAGGTCGACGTCCGGGTCGATCGGCTCGGTCAGGTCCTGCGGATCGATCGGGTCCGGCGGTGCGACCGGGTCGCGCTGATCGGTCAGGCCGGGCTGGTGGTCCGCGTCGGGCACAGGCGTCTCTCCTACTCCGCTTCGGGCACGGTTCGTCCCGGTTCGAGTAGGGACTGTTGGCGGCGAGCACCGCGGTTGCCCGGGAGACCCGGAACGGCGAGCCCCACCGCCGTGGCGCCGAGTCTACCGGTCAGGCCGCGGGGGTCCGCAGGGCGGTCAGCGCGGGCGCGAACATGGTGGCCTTGATCGCGCCGAGGGTGCCGCGGTCCTTGCCCGCGAGGTCGCGGACCACGGTGGCCGCCGCTTCGACGAGCGTGGCTTCGTCCGCCGTCGCGTCGACCAGCCCCAGCTCACGGGCCTGCGGGCCGCCGAAGCGCCGTCCCGTGGTCATCGACGCGATCGCGGCCGACGGCGTCAGCTTGCCCTGCAGCAGCGCCGCCATGCCCGGGGTGAACGGGATGTTGATGTCGGCCTCGGGGAAGCAGAAGTAGCCGCGGTCGGTGCGCATCACGCGGAAGTCGTGGGCCATCGCGAGCATCGCGCCGGCGCCGAAGGCGTGCCCGTTGACGGCGGCGACGGTGGGCACCGGCAGCTCCAGCACCCGCGCGAGCAGCTCCTGCACGGCCGTGACGTACTGGCCGGCCTCGTCGCCGTGGCTCAGGAGCCAGTCGAGGTCGAGGCCGTTGGAGTAGAACTTCCCGCCGCCGACGGTGACGAGCGCGGCGGGCTCGGACCCGGCCACGACGGTGTCGATCAGGGAATTGGCCTTCTCCAGCCAGTCCGGGGAGAACCGGTTCTCGTCCTCGCCGAGGTTCAGGACGAAAACGGCTTCGGTGCGGGAAAGCTCAGGCATGGCGGAGTCCTTTTCAGACGGTCTGGTCAGGTGGTTCGGGTTCAGGTGG
This sequence comes from Amycolatopsis saalfeldensis, assembly GCF_900110575.1. Classification (GTDB taxonomy): domain Bacteria; phylum Actinomycetota; class Actinomycetes; order Mycobacteriales; family Pseudonocardiaceae; genus Amycolatopsis; species Amycolatopsis saalfeldensis. Next base: position 10,851 of record NZ_FOEF01000024.1, on the reverse strand, counting down.
TTCGGGTTCAGGCGGTTCGGGTTCCGGCGGTGGATGCGCGCCGCGGACGGTCCGGCGGCGGCAAGGCGAGAACGGCGCGCACGGCGGCGGCCAGCCGTTTGCGCGCTTCGGGCCCCGCGGCGCCGTACGCGGCGAGGTCTCGTTTCAGCAGGGCTGTCGGCAGGTCGACAACGCAGGTGGTGACCACCTCGACGGCCGCGCCATCGCCGCGCTGCCACAACTCGCGCGCCAGCCGGACGAGAAGGCGGACGAGCCGCTTGTCGAGGGCGCGCAGGTCTTCGAGCACGTCCCCGGGCAACTGCGGCCCGAGGATCCGATCGGGCGAAACGGTCAGCATCAACCGCGCCGACCCCGGCCGCCACCCCGCGACGACAGCGGGCGTATCCGCAGCCGCCACCACCGCGGCGACGGCGGGTGAATCCGCAACACCGTGAGAGCCCATCCCACCCCCGGTCCCGGCGACCGCGCGCAAACCCTTCGCACCGCCAGACAAACCAGCCGCACCCCCCGCCCCGGCGACCGCAGGCAGATCCTCGACAACGCCACCCAGCCCCGCCCCACCCCCGGTCGCGGCGACCGCGCGCAAATCCTTGGCACCACCGGACAAACCCGCCACCCCCTCGGCCCGGGCAACCCCGGGCAAAACCCCAGCACCGGCCTGCCCAGGCGCGACGGCGGCGGCCGCATCTGCAGCGGCGGCGCGCAAGCCCGCGCCACTCACACCCCCGGCACCAGCAGCCAAGTCCGCACCACCGTCCACCGCAGCCGCTGCCCCGCCCGCACCCCCGACCCCGGCGGCCGCGCGAGAGTCCCCAGCGCCACCAGACAAACCAGCCGCGCCCCCCGCCCCAGCGGCCGCAGGCAAAACCCCAGCACCGGCCTGCCCAGGCGCGACGGCGGCGGCCGCATCTGCAGCGGCGGCGCGCAAGTCCGCGCCACTCACACCCTCGGCACCAGCAGCCAAGTCCGCACCGCCGTCCACCGCAAGCGCTGCCCCGCCCCCGGCCAGTGCGCGGTCGACCAGCTGGGTCTGGACGTCCAGGAAATACCCGGCCCCCCGTAGCCACGCGCGCGCGAGCAAAGCGGGCAGCGAACCGAAGCTGTGGTAGATCGTGCTGTTCGGCACCCCGGCCGCGACCGCCAGGGCGCGCACGGTCACCTCCTCGGGGCCGCGTTCGGCGATCAGCTGCTCGGCGACGTCGAGCAGCCGGTCGGGGTCGTGGATCCGGGGGCGGGGCACGAGGCCGAGAGTAACGGAACAAGTGCTCCAAAACCACCGCCCACCGGCCGCGCGGTCAGGCGCTTCGCCGAGCCGGCCCCAGGTCGCGGCCGACGGTGAGAACGGCGGCGGCCAGCAGCGCGAGCCCGCACGCCAGCAGCAGCGCCCCGGCATCGACGGCCGCCCGGACGGCTGTCACGAGGGTCTGCCCCGCCGCGCACGCCAATCCGGCGCCGGTGGCCAGCAGGGCGAGACGCAGCCGTCGCCGGCTCGGCATGACGGCGATGCGCCCGATTCGCTCCACCAGCAGGCACAGGTGAACGCCGGCGAAGACGAGCGTGGCCCAGTAGTAGCCGAGCAGGAGCGGGTGCGGCAGGCCGAACGGGCCGGCGTGGGCGAGCAGGTACAACAGGCTCAGCGCCAGGATCGGCGGCACCAGACCGCGCGCCACCACTGCCGTCAGACGGCCGGGCGAGGGCCCCGGACGTGGCGCGGCCGCCGCCCAGCCGAGCGCGATCGGGAGCAGCCAGGCGCCGGCGGCCGGATCGCCGGCGGCCGTGAGCGCGATGGGACCGGCGGCCCGCAGCACCAAGGCCAACGCCACGGTGACGGCCGCGAGCGCGGTCACCACGACCCGGGAGGTCTGGCCCGCCGCGGTTTCCGGCCAGTCGCCGGGGTGCAGCCACAGCTTCGCGGCGCCGAGGACCGTGTCCGGCCACGACCGGGGCCCGGCGAGCGCCACCTCGCGTTCGAGGTCGCCGCCCCAGCGCCGGCGGATCGCCGGCGGGTAGAGCCGCACCAGGACCTCGGACATCCTCATGCCGGCGAAGGCCCCAGTGCGCGCAGACCCGCCCGGGCGACCCGGGCCATCTGCTCCAGCTCTCCGCGCAGGGCCCGCCGGCCGGCGTCGGTGATCCGGACCGTGCGGTGGCGGTCGTCGGCGCCATCGGTCGCGGGCTCGATCAACGAGCGGCCCTCCAGCCGGGCGAGCGCCCCGTACAGGCTGCCCGGGCGCAGCCGGCTCCCGGTCAGCGCCTCGATCCCGGTGTTGATCGCGTACCCGTGGCACGGGCCCTCCGCGAGCACGGTGAGGACCAGCATCTGCGCGTCGTTGCTGTGCACCCGACCATAGTACGTGACGCGATACTCCGTGCCGCGTAGTACGCGCCGTGTACTATCGCGGCCATGGCGCAGAGACGGCACCGGGTGCTGAAGACCCTGCTCGTGCTGGCAGTCGTGCTGGTCGTGATGGCCGGCGGCTATGTCGGCTACGTCGCGTTCCGGTCGGGCCGGCCGGTCACCCTGCCCGCCCCGACCGGCGCTCATCCGGTCGGGCGCACGACCGTCGAGTGGACCGATCACAGCCGGGCCGACCCCCTCGCGCCCCGGCCCGGAACGCCGCGGGAGTTGTCCGTCTGGCTCTGGTATCCGGCGGCCGCGCCCGGCGCGTCACCCGCGGCCTACGCCCCGGGGCCGTGGGCGGGCCTGCACCTGAGCGGCCCGATCGGCCTGGCCGAGACCGGGTTCGACCAGGTGCACAGCCACGCGTTCGCCGACGTGCCGGTGGCGCCGGGCCGGTTCCCCCTCGCCGTGCTCGAACGGGCCTCGGCTTCGCCGCGCCGCAGTACACCGCGCTGGCGGAGAACCTGGCGAGCAACGGATACCTGGTCGCCGGGGTCACCCCCACCTACAGCGCGAATCTCACTGTCCTGAATGGACAGACCCGGTCCGCCACCGAAGCCGGCAACCCGAAATCCTTCGACTCCGCCGATCTGCACGCCGGCCAGGCCCAGGCCGACGGCGACCGGCTGGTCGGCGTCTGGGCGGCCGACGACCGCTTCGCCGCCGCCCAGCTCGCGGCCCTGGACACCGCCGGCCGGTTCGCCGGGCACGTCGACGCCGCCAAGACCGTTTACCTCGGGCATTCCTTCGGCGGCGCGGCCGCGCTCGAGGCCTGCCGCACCGACCCGCGCTGCGCCGGCGCCGCCGATCTGGACGGCACGCAGTACGGCGCGGTCGTCCACTCCGGTCTCGGCAAGCCGATGCTGCTGATCGCCGGGGGGAACTCCTGCGTCACCGGCACCTGCCGGCCGCAGAGCGCCGACGACAAGTCCAGTCTCGCCACCGCACGCGCCCTGCTGTCCGCCGGCACCGGTCCCGCCTGGTGTTACCAGCTCGACGGCGCCGAGCACTTCGACTTCAGCGACTACGGCGCCTACTACTTCGCCGCGCCACTGCGTTCCCAGCTCGCGCTCGGCCCCATCGACGGGGACACCGCGCTCACCGTCACCGGCGCCTACCTCACGGCGTTCGCCGACCACGTGACCCGCGGCGGCCCCGAAACGCTGCTGGACGATCCCCGCTCGCCCTACCCCGGGATCGAGGTCCAGCGCACCGGGCACTGACCCCGGTCAGCGGGCCACGAAGACGCAGTTGCCGCCGCTGCGGTCCGGCACGTCCGGGTCGTCCAGCCAGTGGCCGCCGGCGGCGAGGTAGCGGAAGTGCAGCGTCGCGCCGGGCCGGACCTCCACCGCCGCCGAGCGGGTGCCGTTGGAGCGCTTGCGCAGCAGGTGCCGGCCGGGCGACCAGCCGTTGAAGTCACCGACGACGCTGACGGGTCCGGGCGGGGCGTCCTGCGGGAGGACGAAGGTGACCTTCCTCGCCCCGGTGCCGTCCCGGCCCAGGCTGGTCTTGATCACGCGCGCGATTCCTTTCGTGGGTGCGGCTCGCCGGTGAGCCATTCCGGTTGACCCGCAAAGGGTTCCACGCCCGCCCGCGTACCGGCGCGTGAACCGCGCTCCCGTCCGGGTGAACCGGGCTCAGGCCCGGCGGCCGCGGACCTCCTTGACGGTCTTGTTCGGGAACCGCCGCTCCACATGGGACCCGGCGGGCGAGTCCGGGCTGACGTAGACCGTCTCCTCCTTGTCCTGCAACGGCCGCAGCACGTCGCGCAGGAAGCCCTTGCGATCCTCCAGGTACGGGCCCAGCACGTCCTCCCCCGCCGGGCAGACGGCCATGCAGTACGCCGCCTTGTAGTTGGCCTTGAAGGAAAGGCTCTGCCACATCGAAGCGTTCTCCGAGTCGGTGACGCGCTCGCGGAAGTCCTGCCCGTCCGCGCTGTCGGCGACGGTCTCGACCCAGTCGGTGAAGCCGCCCATGAACTCGCGGTAGTTGTGCGTGGCGCAGGCCGCCCAGTCGAACTCGCCCGCCTTGCCGATCGCGCCGACCGGGCACGCGGCGACGCACAGCTTGCACTCCACGCACGGGTTGTAGTCCAGCGCCTCGCCGTACTCGCCCACCTCGGCGTCGACCAGGAGGGTGGCCAGCAGGACGAAGTTGCCGAACTTCGGGTGGATCACGTTGCGGTGCAGGCCCATCACGCCGAGGCCCGCCGCGACCGCGACGGTCTTGTGCGCCACCACCCAGATCCGCCCCGGGTAGCGGTCCATCTCCATCGGAAAGGTGGCCGACGGGTTCAGCGCCCGGTGCCCCGCGTCCTGCAGCGCGCGGGTGATGGCGCGCGCGGCCTCGTTGATGATCTCGCCGCTGCGGTGGAACTCCTGGTTCGCGACGCTGCGCGCGGGCGTGCGCACGTTGTCCCGGTTCATGCGCACCACCAGCGAAATCAGGCTGCGGGTGCCCGGCAGGGCGCCGAGCACGTGCGGCCGCTCCCCGGCCAGGCCGGGGTGGTCGAGCGAGACCGCGGCGACGTCGTCGGCCCCGGCCTTCAGCGCCAGCTCGCGCAGCCAAGCGGCGTCGATCGGGCCGGGCTTCGGCGGTGTCCCGCGCTCCAGGACGGCGCGGACCGACGGGTGGCGAGCGAGCTTCGGCGGCAGGTCGGGCACACGGACTCCTCAGTCGGTCTGATTTTCCAACTGACCATCTCACGTGCTGGGTCGCGTTTCAAGACCGACTTGCTCAAGGTCGCCCTGGACGTGGTCGACTCATCGCATGGACGCCGACCGGGACTGGCTGCGGGGACAGTGGGACTCCTACGCCCCGCGGTACGACCGCTCGACCGGCCTCGCCGAACGGCTGCAGTTCGGCGGCGGCAGGGAGTGGGTCTGCTCGCGAGGCCGACGCCCAGGCCCTGCCGTGGCCCGACGCGGCGTTCGACACCCTCGGCCTGTGCGGTTTCCCGGACGACCGCGCCGCGATCGCCGAGATGCGCCGGGTGCTGCGCCTGCTCGGCGACTACCGCTGAAGCGTCACAACCCCTTTCGCACCACGTTGCGCAGCGTGCCGATCCCGTCGATGGTGATCACGACCTCGTCGCCGGCACGAAGGGTCACTTCGGGACCGGGGACGGCCGACGTGCCCGTCGCGAGCACGGCGCCGCGCGGGAAGACCTCGGCGCGGTACAGGTAGGCGGTGAGGTCGGTCAGCTTGCGGTGCAGACGGGCGGTGGTCGTCTCGCCCGACCACAGGGGCGCGCCACCGCGGTGGATCTCCACCGAGATCGCCAGGCGATACGGGTCCGGGACGCCGGAGGCGAGCACGATCCACGGGCCCGCCGCGCACGAGGCGTGGTACATCTTCGCCTGCGGCAGGTACAGCGGGTTGTCCCCTTCGATGCTTCGGGAGCTGACGTCGTTGACCACCGTGTAGCCGACGATCGCGCCCGCGGCGTTGCACACGACACCCAGCTCCGGCTCCGGCACGTCCCACGTCGAGTCCTCGCGCACGCCGATCGGGCGCCCTGGGCCCGTGACACGCCAGCCGACGCTCTTGAAGAACAGCTCCGGCCGCTCCGCCTCGTACACCCGGGCGTAGAGGTCCGAGGACGTGCTGCTCTCCTCCATCCGCGCCTCGCGCGACACCTCGTACGTCACGCCCGCCGCCCACACCTCAGTGTCGTCGTCCACGGGCGCCAGCAAGGACTCCGGGGCGGGGCCCGTCCGCGGCGTGTCGGCCACGAGCGCGTCCAGCTCGTCGGCGGGCAGCGCCAGCAGGGAGCCGAGCGCGGTGCCCGCCGGCAACGGACCGGCGCCGGACTCGTCGGCCACCCACCAGCCGGACGGCGCCTTCACCAGCCGGGGCGCGGAAAGTACCTTCATGGCCTGCCTTTCAGTGGGAATCGCGCGGCACGCCGGGTCCGCGGCGGCCGTGCAGGAAGTCGAAGTCCGCGCCTTGGTGCGCCTGCGTCACGTGCTCGGTGTACAGCCAGGTGTAGCCGCTCACGTACGGCGAGGCGGGCCGCTCCCAAGCCTCGCGCCGCGCGGCCAGCTCCTCGTCGGAAACCCGCAGGGTCAACGTGCGCGCGGGGGTGTCCAGCGTGATCAGGTCGCCGGTCCGCACCAGCGCCAGCGGGCCGCCGACCGCGGACTCCGGGCTGACGTGCAGCACCACCGTGCCGTAGCCGGTGCCGGACATCCGGCCGTCGCAGATCCGCACCATGTCCGTGACGCCCTGGTTGAGCAGCTTGGCCGGCAGCGGCACGTTCGCCACCTCCGGCATGCCCGGGTAGCCCTTCGGGCCGGCGCCGCGGATCACCAGCACGGTGTCCGGGGTGACGTCGAGGTCCGGGTCGTCGACGGCGTGGTGGTAGTCCTCGGCGGTCTCGAACACCAGCGCCGGGCCGGTGTGCGTGAGCAGCTCCGGCGAGGCGGCGGACTGCTTGACCACCGCGCCGTCCGGGGCGAGGTTGCCGGTCAGCACCGCCGTGCCGGTGCCGGCGGGCTGGAACGGCTCGCGCACCGCCGTGATCACCTCGCTGTTCCAGCACTCGGCCCCGGAAACGTTGTCCGCCAAGGGTTTCCCGGTCACGGTGAGCGCGCCGTCGTGGAGCAGCCCGGCTTCGGAGAGCTGCCGCATGACCACGGGCAGACCGCCCGCGTAACAGAAGTCCTCCATCAGGAACCGGCCCGAGGGCATCAGGTCCAGCAGCGTCGGCACGACCCGGCCCAGCTCGTCGAAATCGGCCATGGCCAGCGGCACGCCCAGCCGCCCGGCGATGGCCAGCAGGTGGATGATCGCGTTGGTCGAGCCGCCGATCGCCGCGTTGACCCGGATCGCGTTCTCGAACGCCTCCCGGGTCAGGATCTTCGACGGCGTCAGCTCTTCTTCGACCATGGCGACGATCCGCCGTCCGGCGTCCTGGCCGGTCTCGAAGCGGCGCGCGTCCACCGCGGGCCAGGTGGCCGAGCCCGGCAGCTGCATGCCCAGCGCCTCGGCCAGGCAGGCCATGGTGGACGCGGTGCCCATCGTCATGCAGTGCCCGTTGGAGCGCGCCATGCAGCCCTCGGCGAAGAAGCACTCCTCCTCCGTCATCCGCCCGGCCTTCAGCTCCTCCTCGAACTTCCACACGTGCGTGCCGGAGCCGACGTCCTGCCCGCGGTACTTGCCGTTGAGCATCGGGCCGCCGGTCACCATCACCGCGGGCAGGTCGACGCTCGCCGCGCCCATCAGCATCGCCGGCGTGGTCTTGTCGCAGCCCGAGAGCAGCACGACACCGTCGAGCGGGTTGGCGCGGATCAGCTCCTCGACCTCCATCGCCATCAGGTTGCGGTAGAGCATCGCGGTGGGGCGCATGAGCGTCTCCCCGGTCGCCATCGTCGGGAAGGCCAGCGGGAAGCCGCCCGCCTGCCAGACCCCGCGCTTCACGGCTTCGGCGACCCGCCCGAGATGCGCATTGCACGGCGCCAGCTCCGAAGCGCTGGTCGCGATCCCGATCACCGGACGGCCGTCGAACACGTCCGGGCCGAAGCCCTGCGAACGCATCCAGGACCGGTGGATCATCCCCGCCCGGCCCGACGCCCCGAACCACGCTGCGCTGCGACGTTCACCCATGCCCCCACGGTAAAGGACCGCGCGGCTGAAAAGTCGCTGAGAAGCCCGGCAAACGGGACACTCCGGGGGCCGTGCACGCGTTGGACCTGATGAACGGCAACTTCGAGGAGTGTGTGCGATGAGCCTGATCGGAACGCTGGTCGGGTACGTCCTGACCCTGTTCATCCTGGTGCTCGTGGTGCGGATGGTGCTGGACTGGACGCGCCTGGTGACGACCGGCCCGGCCTGGCTCGGGCAGGCCAGGCGGCTGAGCCACCGCACGACCGAGCCGGTGATCGCGCCGGTGCGGCGGGTGCTGCGGCCGGTGCGCGCGGGCGGGGTGGCGATCGACCTCGCATTCACCGTGGTGTTCTTCGCGGCGCTGATCCTGCGGTCGATCGCCTTCGCGCTGTAGGCGCTACCGGTGCTCGGAGCCGGCCCCGACGCTCGACAATGCCTCGGTGCCGTCCGGCGCCGGGGCGGCGCGGCGCCGGGCGCGGAAGGCGGACAACGAGTCGTAGCCCGCCATCAGGAAACGGTATGCGGGCCGCTCCACCAGCCGGGTCAGCGCCCAGCCGAGCAGCACGCCGGCGACGAGCATCGCGGCGGTCTGCACGACGGTGCCCGCGCCCAGCGCGGAGAACCAGTGCAGGACCAGGTAGCCGATCGCCTGGTGCATCAGGAACACGCCGTAGGAGATCCCGGCGAACCACTGCACCGGGCGCCGCAGCCACGGCGGCACCACGCGGTCCCAGTCCGGCCCGGCCGCGACCAGCGACACCACGGCGAAACCGATCCCGACGCCGATCGTCGAACCCCAGTCCACGACCAGCCCGCCCGGCGTCCAGACCGCGCTGTGCAGGGCGTGCGCGGCCAGGCAGACCACTTCGAGCGCGAGGAAGTGCGCGGTGGAGATCCGCTTGGTGCACCACAGCCGGATCGCGACGCCGGCGACGAACAGGTGCCAGCGGTGGAAGCCGAGCCCGTCGGCCGCCGTGCGGTACCACTCGGGCGGGCCGCTGATCCGCCACGGCCACTGCGCGAGCGGCACGAGCAGCGCCAGCCACAGCAGCACCCGCAGCCGCGCGCCGTGCCCCCAGCGGCTCCGGTATAGCAGCGCGGCGACCGTGAAAGCCATGAGCTGCAACGGAATCGTCCAGTGCGAGCCGTCGACGAACGGGAAGTCCGCGGGCTTCCAGTTCCACAGCATGAGCAGGTTGCCCACCAGGTCGCGCCACTCCGGGCGGAACCAGCCGGCCGGCGAGAGCAGCCGCAGCGCGGCGTAGATCACCACCACGGCGGCGAGGAACGGCGGCAGCAGCCGCGCGACGCGGCCCCACCAGTACCGGCCCAGCGGCCCGCGCCCGATCGTGACACACGCGAAGTACGCCGAGATCACCAGCAGCAGGCTCGCCCCGACCTGGTACGGGAAGGTGAAGCCCCGGGCGCCCAGCTCCGGGTGGACGACCACGCTCATGTACGTCGCGTGGTAGATCAGCACCAGCGTCACACAGCCGGCGCGGACGAGGTCCCAGCTGATCTTCCGGTTCGCCGCGCGCGGTGCGGCGAAGGAGTGGATCTCGGGCACGCCGCTCAGCGTATCCGGTCGGTCACGCTGCGGGCGAACCCGGTCCGGCCGGTGGGAAGCCGTTGGCGCGTCCCGCTTCCTGGTACGGCTACCGGCCGGGTGCCCGATCCGTGACACTCGGCCCGGTGATGCGCGTTTTGCCCCAGACCGCCCCGCCCGAGGCGGAGCCGGCCGGCTCCGCCCTGCTGTACCGCGACGCCGAGGTCGCCCCGCTGCTCGGCTACCGGCCGCTGCTGCTGGACCTCGCCGTGCCCGCCGGACCGCCGCCGGGCCCGGGCTGGCCGGTGGTCGCGTTCGTGCACGGCGGCGCGTTCGCGGTCGGCTCGCCCAAGCACGCCCCGCTCGGCCGGTATCTCGGGGAACGACTGGTGGAAGCGGGATTCGCCGTCGCGAAAGTCCACTTCAGACACAGCCGGGAGGCCGTGTACCCGGCGCAGCTGCACGACGTGAAGGCGGCGGTGCGCTGGCTCCGTCACCACGCGGGCACCCTGGCGCTCGACCCGGGGCGGTTCAGCGCGTGGGGCCACGCGGCCGGCGGGCACCTGGCGGTGATGCTCGCCGTCACCGGGGACCGCCCGGACCTGGAGGGCGACGTCGGCGTCACCGGCCCGAGCAGCGCCGTGCAGGCCGCGGTCGCCTGGAGCCCGCCGTCGGACTTCGCGCGCCTGCCGCCCCCACCGCCGGGCTCGCCGTTCCACCGGACCGGTGAGGACCCGCACGCTTGGCTGCTGGGCGCCGCCCCCGCCGCCCACCCGGCGCTGGCCGCGGCCGCCAGCCCGCTCACCCACGTGACCGCGGCCGCCGCCCCGCTCCTGGTCGCCCACGGCACCGGCGACGACGGCGTCCCGATCGCCCAGAGCGAGGCACTGGTCGCGGCCTACTGGCAGGCAGGCGCGGACGCCGAGTTCGCCTGGCTCGAGGACACCGGCCACGTCTACGGCCACCGCACCCGCGCGGCGATGACGACGGCGGGCATCGAATTCCTGCGGGACCGGCTGGGCCCGGCGTGAACCGGTGGGGGCGGCGCTCGGGCCGGCCGTGGAACGGGGCAAGACCACTCGGCCTCGGCAGGTGCGGCGCTCTTTGGTCTGGCCTTGATGGGCGGGCAGGACCCCGGCCCCGGCTGACCCCAGTGGCCGCCGGAGCACCACCCGCACCCCAGCGACTACGTCCCCGGTGGACAGCCGCAGCACCGCCCGGCTGACCCCATCAGCCACCCGCGCCCTAACAAGTGCGTCCCCCGGCCCGACCCCGGTCACCAGCTGCACCACCGCCC
>NZ_FOEF01000037.1 GCF_900110575.1 Amycolatopsis saalfeldensis | reverse complement strand
CCGGCACCGATGTTCGTGACCACGGACCAGGCCAGCTGATCAGTGACCCCGACCCACAACGTGCAACTACCCGATGCGCGCCCGTCCTGCGTGTCGGCGAAAACACCCGGATACCCACCGATAGTGACCGGCTCGAAGTAGGCCTGCTTCGCCTTCTGATCGTAGATATCGCTGATGCCGCCCTTGTTCTGCGGCACCGCGCCAGCGTCGATCCTGTTCTGTGCGTTGCCGGAGGAAGTCCACCCACACAACGTCGGCGGACCCTGCACAACCTCGCCCGCCGCCAGCCCGATCTGCTTGAGCTGGGCATCGGAAAGCGCGGAGCAGGGGTTGTCCAGCAAGCTCTGCGCCGACAACGGAGCCGGCACCTTCACTGACGGCTCAGCTCCTGCCGGCGGCGGCGCCGAGGACGTATTCGTCGAACCGGCCGAACCACCACCACATGAGGAAAGCAGAAGAGCCGCGGCCAGTGCTGCACCGGCCGAAACGGCAAAACGACTGTGTGAGCGGGACAACATCGTGCGCACTCAGAATCCTCCGGATTTCCCAGCAGCGTCGGCGGCTTCCTGCTCCGCCACTGTGATCTTGTTCTTCGCGGCCCTCAACGCCGTGAGGAAGTTGTTGACGTAGTCAACCATCGCTTGATTCTGATCCAGCAACGACTGCCCCGACGGGTTCGCACCTGTCTCGACGAAGTTATGACTGGCGGGCTCGTCGCCCGGCGGCGTGACGTTGGCGATGAGCCGCGCCTTGGTCAGGTCATCTTGACAGTCGTGGAGCATGTCTTCCCACTGCTTGATGACCCCGTCGACCTCGCCTTCGCTGAACTTGTAGCCCCCACCCTGGCCATAACTGCCAACCTGGATAGGTGGCACAGGAGGTATGTCGGCCATGACTCATCGTCCCCTCGATGATTCGTCTCGCTACCCCAATGCGGCGAGATCAGCAGCTTGGATGCTAACGCAACGAAGCTGGTTCCTGCCCGGATGGAGCGATACCGCTGGAGCGCTCGAGGCATGGACCCAGCGTCATCACCCTCCTTTGGCGTGCCGAGCCCACCCCTCAACGAGGAAAAGGCCGCCGCGGCCTGCACAGTGTTGGGCGGGGACTCTCGCCATGCTCAGCTCTTGCCGCGCGGCTTCAGCGCGGGCGAGACGGCGATATCAAGGTCTCTGCTACTTTCCGTCGACCACTCGTCACTCAGCCCTCGATGTCGGAGGGTGCGCCGTTTCCCGAGATAACCAGGTTTGTGCTGATTGTCCACCCGCTGCCGCCAGCCGCCGTAGTAGGTTGGAGCGCGAGGTATCGGCGGCCACGTCGAGCCTCCGCATGTCCGTATATACGAGAACGCCCGGAGAAGCAGTCCCGCATGGTCGGCGGTCTTGCCGAGCTTCCGTGGGACCGGGAGGTTCTGCGCGACGGGCAGAACGGGGCAGGCGAGCAGACCCGGGTGCACCAGTTCTTCGAGGGCACGCTCGCCATCACGGTCTACGACGTGAAGACGGGAATGTGGCGGGCCGGCGCTACGAGGTCAAACTGCGAGCCGACGATTGACAAGGTACTCCGCCAGCTCGCCCGCGACCCGACTCTGCGGGCGATTGGGGAGCGCAGCGCCCAGATCGCAATCGGCCTGATCAGCGGGAAAGGCCGGACCGGGGCGACCCCGGAAGGTAGTGGTCTGACAGACCGCGCAGGCTCCGTCAGCCAGGGAGCCCGCGCGGTTGGGCCGTCGACGGGGGCGTTGTCGGTCCGGTAACGATGACGGCCTGGAAAAGGCCTGATCACCGGCCACCAGAGCCGCCCGAACTACCGGGTCGAGATCAGCTCAGCCCTTGAGCAGGGCCCGGGCCATCACGACCTTCTGGATCTGGTTCGTCCCCTCATAAATCTGGGTGATTTTCGCGTCGCGCATCATGCGTTCGACGGGGAAGTCGCGGGTGTAGCCGGCGCCGCCGAAGAGTTGGACGGCGTCGGTGGTGACCTCCATGGCGGTGTCGGAGGCGAAGGTCTTTGCGGCGGAGGCTATGAAGCCCGCGCGCTTGTCGCCGCGTTCGGAGGCTGCGGCGGAGGCGTAGACGAGGTGGCGGGCGGCCTCGATCTTCGTGCCCATTTCCGCGAGCATGAACTGCACGCCCTGGAATTCCGCGATCGACTTGCCGAACTGGCGGCGGTCCTTCACGTACGCCACCGCCGCGTCCAGCGCACCCTGCGCGATGCCGAGCGCCTGCGCGCCGATCGTGGGACGCGTGTGGTCCAGCGTCCGCAGCGCGGTCTTCAGGCCCGTGCCCGGCTCGCCGATGATCCGGTCCGCGGGGATGGTGCAGTTCTCGAAGTAGATCTCCCGTGTCGGGGAGCCCTTGATGCCGAGCTTGCGCTCCTTCGGGCCCACCGAGAAGCCCGGGTCGCCCTTGTGCACCGCGAACGCCGAAATGCCGTTGGCCTTCTTCTCCGCCTCCGGGTCCGTCACCGCCATCACCGTGTACCACGACGATTCGCCGGCGTTCGTGATCCAGCACTTGGTGCCGTTGAGCACCCAGTGGTCGCCGTCCAGCCGCGCGCGCGTGCGCATCGACGCGGTGTCCGACCCGGCCTCGCGCTCGGACAGCGCGTACGAAGCCGAAGCCTCACCCGACGCGATCGCGGGCAGCACCTGCTTCTTCAGCTCCTCCGAGGCGGACAGGATGATCGGCTGCGTGCCCAGCTTGTTCACGGCCGGGATCAGCGAGGCCGACGCGTCCACGCGCGCGACCTCTTCGATCACGATGCACGCGCCCACGGCGTCCGCGCCCTGACCGTCGTAGGCCTCGCCGATGTGCACAGCGTTGAAGCCGGACTTCACCAACGCGTTGTAGGCCTCAATCGGGTAGCGCTCCTGCTCGTCGACCTCCGCGGCGTACGGCGCGATCTCCTTCTCGGCCAGAGCCCGGACAGCCGCCCGCAGCTCCTCGTGCTCCTCGGCAAGCTGGTACAGGCCATCGGCCACTTCCGTCACCTCTTCTGCAGCGTTGGGAGAGTTCCGTCGATGTTAGCGCTCGTTCACGCCGGTCGTCGGCTTCGTCCTTGTGTCTTTGGCCGCAGAATTCGTAAGGTCGGGTGATGGCCATCACCGCGTCGACGCCGCCGCCCGGATTGCCCCGTTCGCTCGACTATCCCGAGGTACAGGCGGGTTCGATACTCGCCGGCGCCGCCACCCGCTACGGCGACCGCACGGCCTTCGCGCTGGGCGACGAGAGCCTCACCTTCGCCGAGATCTACTCCGCTGCCTGCCGCTTCGCCAACGCGTTGCGCGCCCGCGGCATCGGCCACGGCGACGTGGTCGCCATCCACCTGCCGAACTGCCTCGCCTACCCCATCGCCTACCACGGCATCCTGCTGGCCGGGGCCACCTTCAGCCCGACGAACCCCCTGCTCCCGCCCGACGACCTGGCGTTCCAGCTCACCGACTGCGAGGCGGCCGCCGTGGTCACGTTCGGGCCGGTGGCCGGGACGCTCACCGCCGTCGCCGACCGGATCCCGTCGCGGCTGACGATCGTCGTGGCCCCCGCGGCGGAGGGCGATCTCGGACCCGGCACCGTCGAGTTCCAGGCCTTCCTGGCCGACCAGCCCGACACCAGGCCGGACGTGACCGTCGACGTGCACACGGACCTGGCGCACCTCGCGTACACCGGAGGCACCACCGGCCGGTCGAAGGGAGTGCAGCTCACACACCGCAACATCCTGGCCAACAGCCTCCAGAGCGCCTGCTGGAGCAGCGGTTCGGTACCGGTGCTCGACGCGAACGGCGACGTCGTGATCGACCAGATCGGCAGCGAGGACGAGTTCCCGGCACGGCTCGGCACCGGCGTCGCGATCAACCTGACGCCGTGGTTCCACGCCATGGGAGTGATCGCCGGGCTGAACTCCGCGCTGCTCAGCGGCTCGACGATCGTGCTGCATTCGCGCTTCGACCCGGTGGCCTACGTCGCCGACGCCGAACGCCTGCAGGTCACGTCGCTCGGGGGCGCGCCCGCGCTGTTCGCCGCGCTGCTGGCGACGCCGTCGTTCCACACCGCCGACCTGTCGTCCGTGCGCGGCATCGGGTCCGGCGCGGCGCCGATGAACCACGAGATGATCCGCGCGCTGCAAAAACGCTTTCCCGGCGTGATCATCGCCGAGGGCTACGGCCTGACGGAGATGACGATGGGCGCGGTCATCTCCCCGTCGTACCGCTCGGGCCTGCGCAAGGTCGGTTCGGTCGGCGGGCCGGTCTTCAACACCGAGCTGAAGGTCGTCGGCCCGGACAGCGAGGAGCCGCTGCCGCCGGGGCAGGAGGGCGAGGTGTGCCTGCGCGGCCCGCAGATGATGCGCGGCTACCGCAACCGACCGGAGGAGAACGCCGCCGCCCTCGTCGACGGCTGGCTGCACACCGGCGACATCGGCGTGATCGACGAGGACGGCTACCTGTCCATTGTGGATCGCAAGAAGGACATGCTGCTGTACAAGGGATATAACGTGTTCCCGCGCGAGCTGGAGGAGCTGCTGATCGCCCTGCCGGGCGTCCGCGCGGCCGCGGTGATCGGCCGCCCCCGCGACGACGTCGGCGAGCTCCCCGTCGCCTTTGTCGTCCGCAAGCCGTCCGAAACGCCCGACGCCGACCGTCTCATCGCGATGGTGAACGAGAAAG
Organism: Amycolatopsis saalfeldensis; assembly: GCF_900110575.1. Taxonomy (GTDB): domain Bacteria; phylum Actinomycetota; class Actinomycetes; order Mycobacteriales; family Pseudonocardiaceae; genus Amycolatopsis; species Amycolatopsis saalfeldensis. The sequence goes on along the minus strand of NZ_FOEF01000037.1, from coordinate 40,377 downwards.
TGGTGCCCTACAAGCGTTTGCGCGAGCTGCACTTCGTGGACGACATCCCGGTGTCCGCGGCGGGGAAGGTGCTGAAGCGGGAACTGCGCAAGCAGCTGCCCGAGTTCAGCTGACCCGCCGTCCCGGGGGACGCCGCCACCATGCGGGGCCCTACTTGCCGGCCTTCTCGCGGAGGGCGGCGTCCTTGTCCAGGACCAGTTGTTCCAGGTCGGCCTGGAACTGGGTGATGCGGGCCTGCAGGTCGGGGTCCGCGGCGGCGAGGATGCGGACCGCGAGGAGGCCGGCGTTGCGCGCGCCCCCGACCGACACCGTGGCCACCGGGATGCCGGCCGGCATCTGGACGATCGACAGGAGCGAGTCGAGGCCGTCGAGGTACTTCAGCGGGACCGGGACGCCGATCACCGGCAGCACCGTGGCCGAAGCGACCATGCCCGGCAGGTGCGCCGCGCCGCCCGCGCCCGCGATGATCACGCGCAGGCCGCGCGAGGCCGCGGACGTGGCGTAGTCCAGCATGCGCTGCGGGGTCCGGTGCGCCGAGTAGACGCCGACCTCGTACTCCACGCCGAACTCCCCGAGCGCCTGCCCGGCGGCTTCGAGCACCGGCCAGTCCGAGTCGCTGCCCATGATCACGCCCACTTGCGGCGCCATAGTGCTCCCTTTCAGTGGATCTCGTAGCCGTCGAGCCAGACGGCGTGGGACAGCCAGTGCGCGGACAGCAGCGCGCGGTTGCGCAGGTCCTCCATGCGCTCCCCGGCGAAGTTGACGTGCCCGAGCTTGCGGCCGGGCCGGTCTTCCTTGCCGTAGAGGTGGATCTTCACCTCGGGGTAGCGCGCGAAGAGGTGGTGGACGCGCTCGTCGGTGCTCATCTGCGGGGTGACGTCGGCGCCGAGCACGTTCGCCATCACACACGCGGGCTCGATCAGGTCCGTACGGCCCAGCGGGTAGTCGAGCACAGCGCGCAGGTGCTGCTCGAACTGCGAGGTGCGGGAGCCGTCCATCGTCCAGTGGCCCGAGTTGTGCGGGCGCATGGCGAGTTCGTTGACCAGCAGGCCGGTGTCGGTCTCGAACAGCTCGACGGCCAGCAGCCCGGTGACGTCGAGCGTCGCCGCGATCCGCAGCGCGAGGTCCTGCGCCTCGTGCACCCGCGACTCGCTCAGCCCCGGCGCCGGCGCGAGCACCTCGGTGTTGATGCCGCCGGTCTGCACCGTCTCGACCACCGGGTACGCCGCGCCCTGCCCGAACGGCGAGCGCGCGACCAGCGCGGCCAGCTCGCGTTTCATGGCCACCTTCCCCTCGACCAGGAGCGAGGTGCCCGCGTCGAGCAGCTCCGGCACCGTCTCGCGCGCCTGGCGGGCGGTGTCGAGCATCCAGACGCCGCGGCCGTCGTACCCTCCTCGCGAGGCCTTGAGGACAACCGGCCAGCCGTGCTCGTCGCCGAACTTCACCACGTCGTCCACAGTGGACACCTCGGCGAACGCCGGGCCCGGCACGCCGAGGCCCGCCATCATCTCGCGCATCACGAGCTTGTTCTGCGCGAACCCGAGCGCCGACGGCGCGGGCCGGATGACAAAGCCCTCCATGGCGAGGGTCAGCAGGTGCTCGCCGGGGACGTGCTCGTGGTCGAAGGTGAGCACGTCGACCCCGCCGGCGAACGAGCGCAACGCGTCGAGGTCCGTGTGGTGCCCGAGCACCACGTCACTGGCCACCAGTGCGGCGGAATCGCCCTCGCTCACCGCGAGGATTCGCAGCGACTGCCCGAGCGCGATCGCCGCCTGGTGCGTCATCCGGGCGAGCTGGCCGCCGCCCACCATTCCCACGACGGGAAGACCGGTACGTTTGTCCATAACGCCGCCCAGGTTACTGGGCGACTCCCGGTCGAGCCGCGGGTACCTGGCGCTGTTGACGCAGCTCACCCGGCTTGTGGGCCGCGTTGGCGCCGCGGTGGGCCACACTGGTTGGTTGGAGATGTCGCCTTGCCGCGGCATTGGCCCCGGTGCGGGGCTGCCTGCGGAAGCACGGGCTTGCGCCTGCTCGGCCGCCTCAGTCCCGGCAGGCAGCCGGACGCCTTGGTTCCGACACGCAGCCGGACGCCCTGCCCGGTTCCGCTCCCTGCCTCCGCACGTGCCCGGGTACTGGCCCGCTGCCGCCCGTGCCTGGACCCGGCCCGTTTCCGCAGGCTCCAGTCCTGGCAGGCAGCCGCACGCCGTGGCTTCGGACGCGTCTCGGTCCTGGCCCGCGGCCACGCGCCCCGGCCCACTGCCGCAAGCGCCTCGGCCCCGGCAGGCAGCCACGCGCACTGGTCCCGGCCTGTGTCCGCAAGGGCCCGGCCCCTGTACGCAGCCGTGTGCCCGGTCTTGATGGACGTTCCTGCGCAGGGCCGCGGAATCCGCTTATTCGGCCGGTTCCGGCTGCACCGTGGGCGCGGTCGTGCGGGCTCGCAGGCGGAGCTCGCGGACGGACAGGGCGAGGATGGCCGCCGCGGCGGCGAGGACGTAGGCGTTGCCGAGTACGGACCAGCCGAAGCCCCAGGTGAACTCGGTGTTGCCGCCGTTCGGGACCAGCATGACGATCTGCGAGGCGAACAGCGCGGCGACCAGCAGCGCCCACCACCGCCTGCCCTTGACCACCAGCAGGCACACCAGCGGCACCGCCCATACCCAGTGGTGCGACCACGACACCGGGGATACCAGGAGGGCGTAGAACGCCGTCACGAGCAGCGCGGCCGCCTCCTCACCCCGGCGGTGCCAGCGGACGACCAGCCACACCGCCGGCACGGCCAGCACCGCGGCCACCGCGATGGCCACCGCCATCGACCACGGCGCGAGCGACGACGCGCGGTTGACCAGGCCGTTCAGCGACTGGTTGAAAATCCAGTGCACCGAACCCACCCGGCTGGGATCGGAGACCGACTCGGTCCAGAAACGCCACGCGTCGCCCGGGATGACCGCGAACATCACCGCCTCCAGGCCCACGAACGTGCCCAGCGCGCGCAGCCCGTCCTTCCACCGGCCGGTGAAGAACAGATGCGGGACGAAGATCAGCGGGGTCAGCTTCACCGCTGCTGCCACGCCGATCAGCACACCGGCCCACCGGCTGCCGCTTCGCCGCACGCGCTCGCCAGCCGAGCCCACCTGGCCGTCGGCGCCCGGGTTTCCCGCATCCAATGAGCCCGCCATGCCAGGCAAGTCCGCAGCTCCGGGCGCACCTGTCGAGTCCGCAGCCCCAACCGAACCCGGACCCGCGGCACCCGCCGAGATGGCGGCGCTCACCGGACCACCGGCGCCGACAGAACCAGCCCCAGCCTCGGCGACGCCCGCCGAGTCCCCCGACTCCGCCGAAACGGCAGCACCCACCGAGCCACCGGCGCCAACCGAACCAGCCGCGTCCGCAGCCCCGGTGAAACCCGCCGAGTCCCCCGAAACGGCAGCACCCGCCGAGCCACCAGCGCCAACCGAACCAGCCGGAGCCGAGCCCCCCGGCCCGGCCAAGCGCCGCGAACTCGCGCCCCGGGCCGACAGCACCAGGACGTCGAAGACCACCAGCGCCATCAGTATCAAGTTGATCTGGCCCAGGAACAGTGTTTTCCACACCGGTTCCAGCACCAGAACGATGGCCGTGCCCGCCGGCAACCAAACCCCGGACGGCCGCGCTACCACCGCGATCACGACAGTAAGCGACACCACCGACAAAACCGCGATCACGCCCCAGACCAGGCCCGACGGCGCCAGCACCAGCGGCACGAACAGGGCCGCCGCGGCCGGGGTGTAGGTGAACGGGAGCCGGACCCAGTCCGGGAGGGTCGTGAGGTCCGATGAGGTGTAGAGCGGCTCGCCCTTGAGCAGGGTCAGGCCGCCGGCGCGGTAGACCGCGCTGTCCGCGCCCACGTGCCAGCCGGCCAGCCACACCACGACTCCGAGCACCGCGGCGGCCAGCAGCAGGGCGGCGGTCAGCAGACGCGCGAGCCGCGTGCGCGGGAGCCACCGGCCTGGCGAACGCGGCTGCCGAGAACCGGAGCGCCGGGAACACGACCGGGGGAACCACGACCCCGGCTGCCGCAACCATGACAGCCACGAACGCGGGCGCCGTAAGACCGCAGGCGGAAGAGAATCAGTCGCCTGGTGTGGTGTCGGCATACTGCGTGGCCTCCTCCGGCGGGCGGCGGCCGCGCGCCCGGCGCTGCAGGCCCCACCGGAAGATCAGCGCGAGGCCGAGCACCACCGGCATCAGGATGTAGGCGTCGCCGAGCACGTTCTGCCACACCTTCCAGTGCAGCTCCACGTTGCGGCCGTTCGGCAGGATCAGCAGTACGCAGCTGACGAACACGAACGCCACCAAACCGGTCCCGACCCAGCGTTTCCACGCCGTCGCCGGGGTGGTCTTCGGCAGGCGGGACACCAGCAGCACGATCAGCGGCACGACCCACACCCAGTGGTGGGTCCAGGAGATCGGCGAGATCAGCAGGATCCAGAACGCCGTGACGAGCAGCGAGGCAAGCGCCTGCCCGCGGCGGTGGAACCGGATCACCAGCCACAACGCCGGGATAGCGAGCAGCAGGCCGATCCCCATCGCCGCCTTCGACGCCCACGGCGCGAGGTCGGTGGCGCGGTTCATCAGCGCGTTCAGCGACTGGTTGCCCGCCCAGTGCACGGGGCCGATGCGGCCGGTGTCGGGCAGCGTCGAGGTCCAGTAGCGGAACGCGTCGTGCGGGTTGACCAGGAACATCAGCGCCTGCATGAGGACGAACGTGGCGAGCCCGCGCAGCGCGTCCTTGCGGCGGCCGGTGATGAACAGGTGCCCCAGGAACACGATCGGCGTCAGCTTGATCGCCGCCGCGACGCCCACCAGCACACCGCCCCAGCGGCTGCCGCGCGCGCCGATCACCAGCATGTCCAGCAGGACCATGGCCATCAGGATCAGGTTGATCTGGCCGAGGAAAATGGTGCGCCACACCGGTTCCAGGCCGAGGAAGACCAGGAAGAACACGATCGTCGAACGGGCGGGCGAGGCCCACCAGCGCGGGCCGTCGGCGGCCGGGCGCGGCAGGGCGCCGATCGCGATGCGGATGGAGAGCGCCATCGCGCCCAGTGAAACGGCCGTCAGGAAGCCCCACGCGACCTGCGTCGGCACCGCGGCGAGCGGGACGAACAGCAGCGCGGCCGTCGGCGGGTAGGTGAATGGCAGCAGCGCCCACCCCGGCTCCGGGTCGAGCGTGTTCGCGTCGTAGAGCGAGTGTCCGTGCAACAGGGTGAGCGCGCCGGCGCGGTAGACCGCGCTGTCGACCCCCAGCGCCCACTCGTGCGTCCAGCCCCAGATGCCGCACCCGATCGCGACCAGCGGGATCACCGAGAGAATCAGGATCGACCGCGGGCGGACGGAGAGCCGGGCGAGCGACCGGCGCAGGGCCAGGCGGGGTAAGCCTGCTCTCGCCGGAGCTTGGGCTTCGGCGGCAGAGGATACGGTCCTGGTCACCCCATCAGGAAATCATGACCGGTGTCGAGCTGGTCCAGAAGGGTGGGAAGGATCCGGCGCCGGCGCCGGACTTGTCCGGCTATGACCGGGACAGCTCCGCGAGCAGACCGCACGCCCGTTCGTGCGTCGGCGGCAGCCGCAGCGCCGAAACGCGCGGGCGGCTGACCTCGCACAGCTGGTCGTCGACCGACAGGCGGTCGTTGAGCGCCCGCCGCAGGGCCACGCCGTGGGAGGCGAGCCGGTCGTCGCGATGGGCCAGCACGGCGACGGTGGACGGGCCGAGCGCCGCGTAGCTCTCGCCCGAGTCGAAGACGGAGCGGACGGCGTCCGCGGCCAGGATCATGCCGGTCAGCCGCGGCCAGCCGGAAACGGCCGAGAGGTCCAGGCTGACCACCAGCAGCACCTTCTCCTCCCAGCCGCCGCCGCGGTACAGCTCGGCGAGGCGGGTGCGCAGGTAGGCCGAGGACGGCAGGCCGGTGAGCGGGTCGGTGACCTCGGTGTGCACGAGCTGGTCGGTCGCGACGTCGGCCCACGCCAACGCCGTCACCCTGAGTATCCGGGCGGGCGTCGCGTCCACGTCCGGGGAGACGAAGCCGTCTACGGCCCCGGGGTCCGCGAGCACGGCGTGGAGGGCGGCCAGGTCCGACAGCGTCTCGGCCAGCCCAGCGCCGGCGGCGGCCCGCGCGCGGCCCAGTCCGGCCAGCGCCGTCTCCGACCCCAGGGCCCCGTGCCGGACGACGGCGGCACACACCGCGTCGACCTCCGGCAGGGCCCAGTCGCTGGGGAAACGCCAGCCCGCGGCCAAGCTGGCGGTGCGCCAGCGGGCCCGCAGCGCGCGCAGGGTCCGGTCCCGGTCGAAGCGGGTCCGTGCCTCCTGCCCGTCCGCGGCTCCGGACCGGGCTCCGGTCGCCGGTACGTCCACTGGCCACCGCTCCTTTCGTCCGGATCTTGTCGATCTTGGCCCGCTACATCAGAGGGACTGCACCGCCCCGTCCGCGTGACGACGTTCCGGGGCCTTTTTCCGCGCAGACGGCCAGGTCCCGGGTGAACTCATTGGGCCGTCAGTGGCGATACCCGGACCACGACGTGACGAGTGTCGCCGCGTCCGTCACACTTGTGGACGCGTTGGAGAGGTAGATCGTGGCTGGTCCGGCCGCGTGCGCGCAGAAGAAGGAGCCCCGTGTCCACCGTTCCCGCCGACCTGTCCGGTAAGAGTGACGCCGAGCTGATCGCCGAGGTGCGCGCTGGGGAAATCGCCTCCTACGGGACGCTGTTCGAGCGTCACAGCGGAGCCGCGTACAACCTGGCCAGGCAGCTCGCCCGCTCCAGCGCCGAGGCCGACGACCTGGTCTCCGAGGCCTTCGCCAAGGTCCTCGACACGCTGCGTGGCGGCAAGGGCCCGGACACCGCCTTTCGCGCATACCTGCTCACCGCGCTGCGGCACACCGCGTACGACAAGACCCGCCGCGACCGCCGCGTCGACCTGAACGAGGACATGAGCGACGCCGGCGGGGCCGTCGGAGAAGCGCTCACCGTGCCGTTCTCCGACACCGCCGTGGCCGGCCTCGAGCGCACGATGGCGGCGAAGGCGTTCGCGCGGCTGCCGGAGCGCTGGCAGGCCGTGCTGTGGCACACCGAGATCGAACAGCAGAGCCCGGCCGAGGTCGCGCCGCTGCTGGGGCTGACCGCGAACGGCGTTTCCGCGCTCGCCTACCGCGCCCGCGAGGGGCTGCGGCAGGCGTATCTCCAGGTCCACCTGCAGGAGAACAACGCCGACCGGTGCCGCGCGGCGGCCGACCGGCTGGGCGCGTGGACCCGGGACGGACTGTCCAAACGCGAGCGCTCCCAAGTGGAGAACCACCTCGACGAGTGCGAGGCCTGCCGGGCGCTGGCCGCGGAGCTGGCCGACGTCAACGGCGGCCTGCGCGCGATCATCGCCCCGATCGTGCTGGGCGGTGCCGCGCTGGGCTACCTCGCGACGATCGGCGCGGCCAAGGCGGGCGCCGCCACCGCGGCGACGGCCGGGGCCGCGGCTGTCACTTCCGGTGCCGCAGCCGCCGGTGGCGCGAAGGCGGGTGCCGCCGCCGCGGCCTCCGCGCCCCGCCAGTTCGCCGGGGTCGCGGTCTCGGGCGCGGCCATCGTGGCCGCCGTCGCCGTGGCGCTGGCCTCGAGCGGATCGCAGGAGATCCCGGTGGCGGCCCAGGTCCCGCCGCCCGCCGCGCCCGCGGTCCCGGCACCGCCGAAGCCCGCTCCCCCGGCCGCGCCCGCGGTGCCCGCCCCCCAGGCACCCCCGCCGGCCCAGCCCGCGCCGCCGCCGGTCGCGCCGCCGGCCGCTCCTCCCGCAGCACCGCCCCCGGCCTCGCCAACGCCGGCGAAGATGTCCGCGACCACGCCGTCCGGAGACCTAGAACTGCAGCCGGGCGCGGGCCCGGTCAACCTGCCCATCACCGTCCGCAATGACGGCGGCAGCCCGTCCGACCCCGTGCAGGTGGCGCTGAACCTGCCGCAGGGCGTCTCCGCGGTCCCGGCCGGCGGTGGTGGCGCGGTGAGCTCCTTCCGTGCGGACAGCGCAGCCGCCCAAACCCCGGCTCCGCTGGCCGTGAACTGCCCGGGCGGCACCGGCACGGTGACCTGTAAGACCGGCTCCGGCTTGCAGCCCGGCCAGACGGCAGTCCTTACTTTCCGGCTCCAGGCCGACGAGAGCGCGAAGGGGGGCGAGGTCACCGGCTCGGTCACTGCGGGCACGGCGCTGAAGGTCACGGTGACCGTGAAGGTCACCGTGAACGCCCCGCCACAGGACGCCCTGCTGCTGAAGGCGGACACCGACGGGCTGTCGGCGTTCCCCTGGACGCGCAACCCGCTCGTCTACGTCCGCGTGCGCAACACCGGCGAGACCACGAAGCCCGTCACGGTCACTTTCGACCACCCGCTGTACCAGTCGTGGAGCCTCAGCGGCTTCCCGTGCGATTCGACGGCTTCGGGCGCCACCTGCACCACTCGCAGCTCGCTCGCGCCGGGCCAGCACGTGAACCTGTGGGTCCGGCTGGACGGACGGCCCGCTCGCGACACCCCGGTCACGGTGAGTGCCGTCCTGGGCACGGCCAAGGCCAAGCCGGTGCAGCTGTTCTTCGGCTGCTGGCTGGGCATCTGCGACGTCCCGTATCCGACCACCGGGAGCCCCGAGCCGTCGGAGACGCCGACGACCTCACCGGGCACCAGCACCAGCCCGTCGAAGCCGAAGAAGCACCCGAGGCCGAGCAGCGCCCCGCCCGCGGCGCCGGCGGACCCGACCGAAACCACCGCGCCCAGCACGCCCGCGACCAGCACGAGTGCGCCGCCGGACCCCGGTTCGGGCAACTCCGGCAAACCGGGCCAGACCCCGCCGACGATCGAGCCCCGCGGCTTTTTCGACTGGCTGAGGGGGTAGCGTCGCGCGGGTGCGGATCCTGCGCGAGTTACTGACGAAGCACCGTGAGCTGCTGCGGTTCGCCGTGGTCGGCGGCATCAGTTTCCTGATCACCACGGCCATCACGTACGTGCTGAAGTTCACCGTGCTCCGGACACACCCCGTGACCGCGCTGATCGTCGGCGTGCTGGTCGCGACGATCTTCTCCTACGTCGCCAACCGCGAGTGGTCGTTCCGCACGCGCGGCGGGCGCGAGCGGGCGCACGAGGCCGCGCTGTTCTTCCTCATCAGCGGCATCGCGCTGGGCCTGAACGCACTGCCCCAGTGGGTTTCGCGCTACGTGCTGGACCTTCAGGAGCCGCACCTGACCCTGCTGGGACAGGAGGTCGCGGACTTCGTCAGCGGCATGATCCTCGGCACGCTGCTGGGCACGCTGTTCCGCTGGTGGGCGTTCAAGAAGTGGGTCTTCCCGACCGAGGGCGCCCGGCTCGAGACGGTTTCCGGCAGCCAATCGGGGGATCCGGACATTACCGGCAGGAAGGCCGCCTGAGGCCGGCGGTGACCCCGGATTCTCTAGACTGCCTGGTGTGACCGTTGTCGAAACCGTGCTGTCCCGCACGCCGGAGCCGCTGCGCGCGGTGCTGATCAAGCACCGGGAGATGCTGAAGTTCGCGCTGGTCGGCGCCACCACCTTCGTCGTCGACAACGGTGTCTGGTACCTGCTCAAGCTCAGCGTGCTGGAGTCGAAGCCCACCACCGCGAAGGCCATCGCGATCATCGTGGCCACGATCGTCTCGTACGTGCTGAACCGCGAATGGTCCTTCCGCACCCGAGGCGGGCGCGAACGCACGCACGAGGCGACGCTGTTCTTCGTGATCAGCGGCATCGCCGTGGTGGTCAACCTGATCCCGCTGTACCTGTCGCGTTACGCGCTGCACCTGGAGGTGCCGCACGTGACCAGGCTGGTGCAGGAGGTCGCGGACTTCACCAGCGGCTCGATCATCGGCATGCTGCTCGCGATGGTGTTCCGGTTCTGGGGCTTCAAGAGGTGGGTCTTCCCGGACGACCTCGGCGAGCGACGTCGTGAGCAGGTCACGCGCCTGCCCCGTTAGAAACGGGTTTGCCCGCGACCGGGGACCCGGCTTGGGGTCGCGGCCGTACTTGCTCCTTCACGGCTCCTTCGAGCTGAAGCGGCAGTCGGCGGGTAACGAGGACATCGTCTTCGACACCGTGGCCCGGCTGCTCGGCCGTCCGCCGGCTGGGCTCGCGAGCAGCGCGCCGGACTCAGCGGGGCACGCGCTCGGCGGGCCAGCGCACCTGGCCGACGTCGTCCGGGCGCGGCACCTTGAGGAACAGGCTGAAGATCGCCGGTCGCTTGTTGGACAGCTCGAGCCGGCCGCCGTCGGCCTCCACCAGCGCGCGGGCCAGCGCCAGGCCGACGCCGGTGGAGCCGCCGCCGGAGAAGCCGCGTTCGAAGATGTGCGGGGCGAGCTCGTCGGGGACGCCGGAGCCGGTGTCCCCGACCTCGATCACCACCGTGCCGTCGGCGTCGCCGCGCCGGGCGGTGAGCGTGACGGTGCCGGCGCCGTGGCGCAGCGCGTTGTCCAGCAACACGCCGATGACCTCGCGCAGCCGGCCGGGCGTGGCGCGGGCCATCAGGCCGTCGGCGACCTTCAGCCGCAGGTTGCGGCCCTCGACCCGCAGCAGCTGCCGCCATTCCTCCGCGACCTCGGGCAGCGTCGCGGGCAGGTCCATGGGCTCGGCGTCCACCTCGCGGGCCGCGCGGGCGGCGGCGAGCAGCTCGTCGAGCGCGTCGGCCAGCCGGTCCGCCTGCTCCTGCGCCGCGCGCGACTCCTCGACGACGTCCGGATCCTCGTGCACGGTCAGTGGTTCAAGACGCAGCTGCAACGCCGTGAGCCGGCTGCGCAGCTGGTGCGAGACGTCGCCGACGAGCTGGCGCTCCCGCTGCACGAGCTGCGCCAGCGCCGAACCCGACGTGTCCAGCGCCTCCGCGACCATGTCCAGCTCGGCGACGCTGTAGCGGCTCGGGTCGGGCCGGAAGTCGCCGCCGCCGAGGCGGGACGCGCGGTCCGCGACGTGCCGAAGCGGCTTCGCGAGCCTTCGCGCGGTCACGGTCGCCACCACCGCGCCGGTGCCGACCGACAACACGACCAGCAACACCACGAGCAGCGTCACCTGCGTCTGCTTCGTGCGGACCGGGCCGCTCGGGGTGGCCAGGATGACGGAGCCGTGGCGGGCCGTCGGCGCGGACTCGACCACCGGGTCCGGACCCGGGTCGAGGCCGAGGTGCTTCTCGATCAGGCCGTCGCCGCGCACCGTGAGCAAACCGCCCTGCGGGACGCCGACGCGGAACTGCCCGATGTCGATGTCCTGGCCGTTCGCCACCTGCGTGTCCACGGTCGCCGCGATGTTCCGCGCGCGCTCGGCGAGGTTCTCGCGGTTCAGGTTCTCCACCAGCCGCCACGCGGTGACGCCCAGCGGAATGCCCAGCACCGCCGCCGTCACCAGCACGGCGAGCAGGATCGCCAGCAGGATCCGGCGGCGCATGCTCATGGGACCGGACGCTATTCGACGTTGAAGCGGAAGCCAACGCCGCGCACGGTCGCGATCCGCCGCTCGCCGTCGGAGTGCGTGGACTTCGCCGGACGCCCCGCCGCCTCGTCGGCCGCGATCGCGAGCTTCCGGCGCAGCCACGACATGTGCATGTCGAGCGTCTTGGAGGTCTTCGACTCCAGGTCGTTCCACACCTCGGCGAGGATCTCGTCGCGGCTGACCACCTGGCCCGCCCTGGTCATCAGCACCCGCAGCAGCTCGAACTCCTTGTTCGCCAGCTGCACCTCGTGCTGTTCGACGGTGACCAGCCGGGCGCCGAGGTCCATCCGGACCCCGCCGGCCTCCAGCACCTCCGGCACCCGGCGCCGCAGCAGCGCGCGGATGCGGGCGAGCAGCTCGGCGAGCCGGAACGGCTTGGCCACGTAGTCGTCGGCCCCCGCGTCGAGGCCGACCACGAAGTCGACCTCGTCGGTACGCGCCGTGAGCATCAGCACGGGCAGCTCGGTGCCGCTCGCGCGCAGGCGGCGGCACACCTCCAGCCCGTCCATGCCGGGCAGGCCGAGATCGAGCACGAGCAGGTCGATCCGATGGGCGGCCGTCGCGTCCAGTACCGAGGGACCGTCGGTGACGACCTCGATCTCGTACCCCTCCCGTTGCAGCGCGCGGGACAGGGGCTCGGCGATCGCCGGATCGTCTTCGGCAAGTAGGACCATGCTCACCTCGCCAACCTTACGGTGAACCGGCGTGAAACCATCGTGATCGTGCCTGGTTATGAGGATGATCTGACGCTTGCCACCCGCCTGGCTGATGCCGCCGACGCGATCACCACGTCCCGGTTCCGCGCCCTCGACCTGTCGGTCTCCCGCAAACCCGACCGGACGCCGGTCACCGACGCCGACACCGCCGTCGAGGACGCCATCCGCGCGATCCTCGCCATCGACCGTCCCGGAGACGCCGTGGCGGGCGAGGAGCGCGGCGGCACGGCGGGCTCGAAGGGCCGCGCGTGGGTGCTCGACCCGATCGACGGGACCAAGAACTTCCTGCGCGGGGTGCCGGTCTGGGCCACGCTGATCGCGCTGGTCGAGGACGGCTCGCCGGTGGTCGGGATGATCTCCGCCCCGCTGCTGGGACGACGCTGGTGGGCGTCCGGTGGCGACGGCGCCTTCCTGCGCGACGCGGCCGGAACGAGGCGTCTCGCGGTGTCCTCGGTGGCGTCGCTGGAAGACGCGTATCTGTCCACGACGGACCTCAACTCGTGGACGGAGTACCACTCGCGCGAGAAGTACCTGGCGCTCACGGAAGCCTGCTGGGAAAGCCGCGCGTTCGGCGACTTCTGGCACCACTGCCTGGTCGCGGAGGGCGCGCTGGACCTGGCCGCGGAATGCGTCGTGAACCCGTGGGACGTCGCGGCCGCGCAGGTGCTCGTCACGGAGGCGGGCGGGCGGTTCAGCGACCTGTCCGGCGCGGCGACCTACGAGGGCGGCTCGGCGCTGTCCAGCAACGGCCTGCTGCACGACGACGCATTGGCCGTCCTCGAGCGCTGAGGTCAGCCGGCTCCGGGCAGGACCCCGACCGCGCCGCGCGCCACCTGCGACCACGCGAGGCGGCCGAAGAGGTAGTGGCAGGCGACCTGCTCGGAGCTGAAGCGGGCCCAGTCGTACCGGTTGCCCTGCTCGCGCCAGAAGACTTCCCAGCCGTTGTCCTCGACGGGCATCAGGCACCACGCGTTGTCGGCCTCGGCGCCCACCGAAACCACTTCCGCGGGCACGCCGAGCACGTCGAGCCAGCGGCGGATCGACTGGGTGTTCATCGCTTCTCCCCCGTGACCTCCGCCAGGAATCCCAGCGTCACCAGCTCGTCGGCGGCCAGCACCGCACGGTACCGGATCCCGCCGCCGGGCCCGCCGAACCACGCGGGCGACGTCGAGCGCCACATCGGGACCGGTTTCACCACCCGGTAGCGCCGATAGCCCTCGTCCACGGCGGACGGTGGCAGCGAGCGCCGCGCGAACTGCGTGCCGTCGGGGGCGAAGACGCGGCCGTGCTCGCCGCCGAAGCGGTCGAGCACCGTGTCCTTCGGCAGCACAACGGGTTCCGGATGGTCCAGACCACCTTCGGGCGGCCAGACCGGGCCGGACGGCTCGGGATCGGCCGGGGGCTCGTACCCGGTGAGCAGCTCGGCCGGCGGTTCGACGGCGGCGGGCGGCGTCGGAGTGCGGCGCAGTCCCCGAGTGACGTAATGGAGCGCGTCGCTGTCGTCGAGCAGCGCGGAATCCGGGTGGTCGAACGGGGCGCGCCCGACGTCGTCGGTTTCGGCGGGAATGGGCAGTTGCTCGGCCGGCCGCGCGGCGGCGACGGGCAGGTGGCCGATGGGGAACATGTGCACGAGGAAAAGCGCGAGCACGCTTTCCCGCTCGGTCCGCGGCGCTCCCATCGGCGGCTTTCGCCTCGGCGGCTGCGGTTGTTGCGGGTACGGCCGCTGGTATTGCTGCTGCTGGTACGCCTGCTGGTGCGCTTGCCGCGGCGCGGACGGACCCGGCTGGTACGGCGCCGGCACCCCCGGTGACCGAGACGGCCCGGGTGCGCTGCCACGGTGCGGGACCGGCGGGAGGCGATTGCCCGACGGCGGGGTCGGGACGTCCTCGAAGCCACCGGCGTCCAGCAGGCCGCCGTACTGGGCCGGGAGGCGGATCGGCCCGGTGGAGACGTCGGTGTCGGCCGGTTCGGCCTGCTCGGTCACGGGCACCCTCCGTCGGTTCCGCCGGCTCGAGGAAGGACGTTTCCCCGGCCACCCGGTTGCCGTCGCGCGCGCACAATTCCCCGATAGGGCGAATTCCGCACGCGCGGTGGCAATTCCACCTTATCGGCCGCGGTCGATCCGGCGCCGCACCAACGCCCCTGCGGGCCCGCGCCGTTCGACGAGTTCGAAGCCCGCGGGCGTCGCGCTTACCCCGCCAGGGCGTTCACCACGCGTGACGGCGAGGGCCGCCCCAGCTGTCCGGCCATCCAGACGCTCGTCTCCACCAGCTTGGCCAGGTCGACGCCGTGCTCGACGCCGAGGCCCTCCAGCAGCCAGACCAGGTCCTCGGTCGCGAGGTTGCCCGTGGCCGACTCCGCGTACGGGCAGCCGCCGAGGCCGCCCGCCGATGAGTCCACAGTGGACACGCCCGAGCGGAGCGCGGCTTCGGTGTTCGCCAGCGCCTGGCCGTACGTGTCGTGGAAGTGCACGGCCAGCGAGCCCACGTCGACGCCCGCCGCGGTGAACGAGGCGAGCAGGTTCGTGACCTGGCCCGTCGTCGCGACGCCGATGGTGTCGCCCAGTGAAAGCTGCGAGCAGCCGAAGTCCAGCAGCCGACGGCCCGCGCGGACGACCTGCTCCGCGGGCACCACGCCCTCCCACGGGTCGCCGAAGCACATCGACAGGTAGCCGCGCACCTCCAGGCCCTCGGCGCGGGCGCGGGTCACCACCGGCTCGAACATGGCGAACTGCTCGTCCAGCGTCGAGTTCAGGTTCCGCTTGGCGAAGGTCTCGGTGGCGCTGGCGAAGATCGCGATGTGGTCCACGCCGGCGTCCAGCGCGCGGTTCAGGCCCCGCTCGTTCGGCACCAGCACCGGGTACCGCACGCCCTCGCGACGGTCCAGGCCCGCGAGGAGCTGCTCCGCGTCCGCGAGCTGCGGCACCCACTTCGGGTGCACGAAACTGGTCGCCTCCAACGTGGTCAGGCCCGCGCCCG
Source organism: Amycolatopsis saalfeldensis (assembly GCF_900110575.1). Taxonomy (GTDB): domain Bacteria; phylum Actinomycetota; class Actinomycetes; order Mycobacteriales; family Pseudonocardiaceae; genus Amycolatopsis; species Amycolatopsis saalfeldensis. Next base: position 25,195 of record NZ_FOEF01000037.1, on the reverse strand, counting down.
CCAGCCGGTCCAGGAACTCCAGCTTCACCTCGACCGGCACGACGGCGTCCTCGTTCTGCAGGCCGTCGCGGGGGCCGACCTCCCAGATCTCCACGCGCGGCGGCAGTCCGGGCGCCGGCACCCGCTCGGGCAGGCCCACTTCCAACGCGCCCATGTCAGCGCCTCCGACCGCGCGGCTGACGCCCCTGCGGCGGCAGCGGCTCGGTCTCCTGGGGGCCGGGCGCGCCGCGGTAGTCGTCGTACGGGTTGTCGTTGACCTCGCGGTAGATCACCGTGTGCACGCGCTCGACCCGCGGGATGTCGTCGAAGCGCAGCGGCTCGTCGGACGCCGACTCGATGATCAGCGTGCCGCAGCCGAACACCCGGTCCAGCAGGCCGTGCTCGAACTGCACGCTGTTGATGCGCGACATCGGGATGTCGATGCCGGTGCGCTTCAGCACGCCCTCGCGCGCGATCAGCCGGTCGGTGGTGACGATGAAGTGCGTGGTCCGCCAGCGCACCAGCGGCGCCAGGAACAGCCACACGACCAGCACCACCCCGACCACCCCGATGGCGATCATGGCCACGTTGTTCCACGGCGAGGGCGCGCTCGGCGCCAGCGTGAGCAGCCAGACGGCCGCGGCGACCGTGATCACGAACGCGACGAACGGGAAGATCAGCATCTTGAAGTGCGGGTGGCTGTGCACCACGACTTCCTCGTGCTGGCTGAGCAAATCGTCCGGATAGGCCACGGCGGACGCTCCCCTGGTGTGTGCTGGTCCTGGTGCACTCACCGTACCGGCGCGAAGGCCTCACGGACGCCCGGACACCGTGATTCGGCTCAAGCCGGGCGGACGTGCACGACGTCGCCCGCGAAGACGGTCAGGCGGCGCCCGTCCTCGACGTCCACCAGCAGCTGGCCGGCCGGGTCGAGGTCGGCGGCGCGGCCGGTGAGGGAAGCCCCGTCGGGCAGCTCCACCCGGACGTCCTGGCCGAGCGTGGCGCAGTGTGCGCGATAGTCCCCGAGCAGGCCGGCCTCGGTGAGGTCGCCGCCCGCCGCGCGCCAGCGGCGTTCGAGGTCGTCGAGCCGGGTGAGCAGGGAAAGCGCGACCTCCGTGCGGTCGGGGTTCACCGCGCCCTGCTCGGCCAGTGAGGTCGCGGGCAGGCCGCCCGGCCCGGCCGGCACGTCTTCGCCGAGCGGCAGCACGTTCAGCCCGATGCCGAGCACCACGGACGGCTCCGGGCCCGCGACGGCTTCGGCGAGGATGCCCGCGCACTTGGCCCGGTCCGGGCCGGCGAGGACGTCGTTCGGCCACTTCAGCACAGCGTCCACCCCCAGCTCCGAAGCGACGGAACGCACCGCGAGCCCGGCCACCACGGACAGTGAGCCCAGGCCGGCGAACGGCACCGATGGACGCAGCGCCACGCTCAGGTACAGCCCGGCGCCCTTGGGCGAACTCCACGCCCGCGCCCGGCGGCCGACCCCGGCGGTCTGCTGCTCGGCGATCAGCACGGTGCGGTCCGCGGCCCCCGAGTCGACGGCTTCCCGCAGGTCAGCGTTGGTGGAGCCGGTGACATCGACGACGTCGACCCGCGCGTAGCGGCCGGCCAGTCCCTCACGCAGCCGTACCCTGTCCAATCCGGGCGTGTCAATTCCAGGCATATGCCCACCATATGAGAGTCCCCCTAACGTGCAAGCCGCTCGCTCGTTACGGAGAGGTGGGCACTCTTTGGATAGGACAGAGTTAGATTGGACAGCGTGACACCGCCGCCCGAACCCGACGCCGTGCCTGCCACCGGCAAGGACCCGAAGCACTCCTGGGCCCGTGGCGCGCTGCACCGCGGACTGGTCGCGCTGCCGCTCGTCGCCGGGCTGGTGACGGCGGGCTGGCTCGTCGCGGACGGCAACGAACCGGCCCCGAAAACTCCCGTCGCGGCTTCCGCCAACACCGCGCCTGCGGTGTCCGGCCCTTCGGTGCTCGAGGTAAGCGCGCCGGTGCAGGCGCAGGCGCCCGGGCAGGGCGCGTCCGGCGGTGGCGGCAAATCCCCGTTGCAGCAGTGGGCCGACAACCTGAGCGGCCCGCTCGCCATCCCCGCGGCGGCGCTGATCGGCTATGCGAACGGCGAGCTGACGCTGCGTTCGGAAGACCCCGGCTGCCACCTGTCCTGGGTGACGCTCGCGGGCGTCGGCGAGGCCAGCTCGGACCACGGGCGCCAGGGCGCCAACCCGATGGGCCTGTCTTCGGCGCAATGGTCGAAGTACGGCGCGAAGATCACCGGTGTCAGCAAGCCCGCGCTCACCGACCCGGACTCGGCTTCGGTCGCCGCGGGCCGCGCCCTGTGCGCGGGCGGCACCGACCTCACCGGCGGCACCGGCTGGTGGAAGTCGGTGGCGGCGTACAAGGGAGGTAAGGACGCGGAGCTGTTCCGTCAGCAGGTGCTCGGCAACGCGCAGCTGTACGCCACGCTTTCGCTCGACCCGGCGAAGGCGAACAGCCCGGCCGTCCACGCCACCCGGTTCGCCCTCGGCCAGCTCGGCCTCCCCTACGTCTGGGGCGGCAACGGCCCCGACGCGGGCGCGGCCGGCTTCGACTGCTCCGGCCTGACCAAGGCGTCCTACGACAGCGCGGGTGTCGGCCTGCCGCGCACCGCGGACAGCCAGTTCCGAGCCATCACCCGGGTCCCCGCCACCCAGGAGCCGCAGCTGGGCGACCTGGTGTTCTACGGCAACCCGGCCACCAACATCCACCACGTGGGGCTGTACCTGGGCAACGGCCTGATGATCAACGCGCCCACCGAGGGCCAGGCCATCCAGATCCACACCTTCCACACCCCGGGCGACGACTACGCAGGGGCCGGCCGGCCCGCCGCCTAGCCAGCTGTCCGGTAAGTCATCGGAGCCAGAGAACGATCGCGGCGATGGTGAGTTCTGCCTGGTGGTAGGTGACTTGTTTGGTACACGCCCGCCGCGGGAGCCCCTGGCTGCGCGGCGGGCGATCTGGTCCTCGCGCTCGGGCCGACAAACCTGATCTGGCGAGCCCGCATTGCCGCACGGTCGAGTCGAGCCACGCTGATGCCATCCAACAGCGGAATCAGCTGCGGGTTGTCTCCAGCTTGGCCCGCGGTGAGCAGGAACCGCATCGGCAGGCCACGTCCGTTGACCGCGAGGTGGATCTTAGTGCCAGCCCGCCACGGGACCGGCCGAGTCCTTCCCCGTCCGACGACGATGGCTTCGACGTCGTCGCTGCATCCCCTTTTTCGAGCGCCGGCCGAGTGCTGATGCGCCCGGACCACACTCGAATCCATCGAGACAACCCATTCCAGGTCGCCGACGGCGTCGTCTTTGACGATCACCCGGTTCAGGATCCGGTCCCAGGCGCCGCCCTACTTGGGCCGACCACCGCAACACGACTACCAGGCACACAGCTCAACCACTTACCGGACACGCTCCAGCCACCGGTTCAACTGACCTGCTTCGCCATTTCGTCGATCGCCTTGAGCACGACGTCCGGGCGGTCCAGTGGGATGTCGTGCGAACTGTTGTCGGCGACGATCACGGTGCGATTCGGGGCGGCCGCGGCGAACTGGGCCTCGGCGTCCCGCCACAGCTGGGCGTCGTCGGGAGTGTCGAACGGGGTCTTGGACGACCTGATCACGGTCGCCGGCACGGTGTCCGGCCAGGAGACCTGGTGGTACGCGCGGTGCATCGCCCCGTAACTGGCGGCGACCGCGAGCAGCTGGCGCGTTTGTTTAGTGGACGGCTGCTTTTGCAGCTCGGCCATCTGCGCGTTGTTCGCGGCCTCGATCTTGGCGATTTCACTGTCGGTGTAGAAATTCGGGAGACTGGCGTCGACGAGCACGGAACCGGCGACCCACTGCGGATCCTTGTTCACGAAATAGGTGGCGATCTCACCGGCGAGGGAATGCGATACCAGCACGACGTCGTGGGTGGCGCCCAATTGCGTGAGCCCGGCTTCCAGATCCGATACCGCGTCCTCCACCTTCCACGGTCCGGGCACTTCGTCACTGGCGCCCATGCCGGCGCGGTCGTAGGTGATGATCGTCGATCCGGTGTCCTTGGCCAGAACCGGGACGATGTCCTTCCAGTAGGACGAATCCGCGCCGCCCCCGGCGTCCAGCACAATGGCCGGATTGTGGCCGGGGGTGACGTGGAAAGCCAGGTTGTGCCCGCCGTTGCGCACCATTCGCAGGGTCGGATCCGCGGCGGGCGGAATCGCCGAAGGCGGTGCCGGCGCAGGCGATGAAGCCGCGGCCGGGGCGGACCCGGAAGCGTCGGAAGTCCCGCACGCGGTGAGCGCGCCGAGGAGAATTGTTCCCGCGGTGAGGGCGGCTGCGGTGCGTCGAATGCGGCTGTTTTCGGTCATGGCGGAAATCTATGGCCGGGCACGCGGGCAATCGATCCGGCTGACCGGTCGGTCGCCGGTGGGGCCTGCCCTACCGGCGGCCTTGCGGGATTCCACCGCCCGGGCGACGACGGCGAGGTCAGGCCGCGTGGCCGACCGGGCCGCCGTCCCCGGCCGGCACGAACCGGGGCAGCCGGGCCGGATTGAGGTTGGCCAGCTCGTCGAAGGTGGCCCGCTCGTAGGACTTGGCCCAGGCCAGGTCCACATCGGACAGTTCACCGCCGGCCAGCCCGGCGATCAGCCGCTCGCCGTAGCCGGTGTGGTCGTGCGCGGTGAGGACGACCAGCTCGGGGAACTCCCGGCGGAGCCACTGGATCCGCCGGACCGACTCCACGTACTGACCCTCGTCGCCGGCCTGGATCGATCGCACCTGGTCCACCGCGAGGTGCCGGATGGTGTACATGGCGTCGCCGGTCAGCAGGAACCGGTGGTCCACCAGGACACTGGTGCTGCCCGGGCTGTGTCCCGGCGTGGGCAGCGCGAGGACGCTCCCGTCGCCGAACAGGTCGGCCGAGCCGGTGAACCCGCCGATGGCCGGGCCGGTGAACGAGATCGGCCGCCAGTCGGTGATCTTCGCGATCGACGGCGGGTAGGCCAGCGGAATCAGGCCGAACACCTTCTCCTCACGCGCCGCGTACTCCGCCGCGCCCAGGTACACCGGGGCGTGCGCGAACAGGTTCAGCGCGCCGACGTGGTCCTCGTGGAGGTGGGTGATGATCACCGCGCGGATGTCTTCCGGCCGGTAGCCCAGCCGCGCCAGCTGGGCCGGCACGGTCTGCCCGGACGGCAGGTCGTACTCGTCGACGTCCATCACGTGCTCCACGATCGAACCGCGGTAGTAGTCGACGTGCGCGGTCTGCTCGGGGCTGATGCCCGCGTCGACCAGCACCGGTCCGGCGGTCGGGTGCTCCAGCAGGTACGCGTGGATCGGCACCCAGATGAAGTGGCCCTTGTCCTCGGCGAACTCGCTGACCGAGAAGCCGCTCAGGCCGCCGTAGAACTGGCCGAACGGCACCTTGGTGCGGCCGATGCGCAGCGGGTGGATCTTCATGGCTCGCTCCCGTCCTCGACGGAACGGAACTGTTCCGTCGTCCATAAAACGACGGTAGCGAGCACAGCGATGGAACGCAACTGTTCCGTCGCATGTAGACTCCGGGCATGCCGACCGAGCGAAAGCCGGCGGGGGCGGCCGCGTTCCAGGAGTCCGTCACCGCCGCCATCACCGCCGCGATGTTCGATCACCTCGCCGAGATCGGCTACGCGCGCATGACGATGGATGCCGTGGCGCGTCGGGCCGGAGTCGGCAAGGCGGCCGTTTACCGGCGCTGGCCGTCTAAGCAGGCCATGCTGATCGACCGGGTCGGGGCGGTGATGCGCGGCAATCTGCCGGAGGTGCCGGACGCCGGTTCGCTGGCCGGCGACGTGCGCGGGTTCCTGGACGTGATCGTCGCGCAGACCGGGGATCCGCGGACCCGGCGGATCGCGCTGGACGTGCTGGTCGAGACCACGCGCACGCCCGAGCTGGGCACCGCCCTGCACGACGTGGTGGCCGAGCCGCGTCGCACCGCCGCGGCCGCCGTGCTGTCCCGGGCGGTCGACCGTGGTGAGCTGCGCCGTGGCCTCGATCGCGAACTCGGCCTCGACCTGCTGATCTCACCGCTGGTGATGCGCCTGCTGTTCGCCACCGGCGAGGTGGACGAGGCCTACCTGACCCGGCTGACCGCCGTGATCGTGGCCGGCCTCGACGCCGCCTGACCCCTCAGGCAGCGGGACCGAGGAGGTCCCAGCGGTTGCCGGCGATGTCACGGAAGACGGCAACCCGGCCGTACGGCTCGGTCCGGGACTCGGTGAGGAACTCGACGCCGGCGTCGCGCATTCGCAGGAAGGCGGCGTCGAAGTCGTCCACCCGGAAGAAGAAGCCGACCCGGCCGGCGTGCTGGTCGCCGACCGCCGCGAGCTGGTGCTCGCCGTCCGCGCGGGCGAGGAGGATGCCGGTCTCCGCGCCCGGCGGGCGGACGACCACCCAGCGCTTGGGCCGGCCGTCGTTGGTGCGCGACGGCGAGTCCTCGGCCAGCTCGAATCCCAAGGCCCGGACGAAAAAATCGATCGCTTCGTCGTAGTCCTCGACGATGATCGCGGTGAGGTGCAGGTGCGCCATGGGCTCAGGATTCCGGATTCAGCTGCCGTTCGAGCACCGCGGCCCCGGCCCGGAGGTCCCCGGCGAGGTCGAGCCGGCCCAGCCGCTCGTACTCGTCGGCGGCGTCCACCCGGTCGCGCGCCTCCTTTTCGACGATCGACCGCACGTCGGCCTCGGTCAGCTGACGGCGCTCCACCTCCGCCGCGCCAAGCCCGACCGCCGCCCCCGCGACGTGTTCGTTCCCGGTCACGCTCGGCGAAAGGTGCTCGACGTCGACCGCCTCGGCGTTGTCGATGGCCGCCAGAGCCGAGCGAAGTGCGGTGGTGGCGGCGCGGTCTCGGGCCTTCAAAGCCGTCGTGAGCGCAAGCCGCAGATTGGTGCGCATACGCCGCACGGTAATCGAGCGGCGGCGGCCGGGCCACCGCATTTGCAGCTCAGGACAGGTCGGACAGGTCGAGCACGAACCGGTAGCGAACATCGTTGCGGGACAAGCGTTCCAGGGCTTCGTTGACCTTCGAGGACGGGACCAGCTCGATGTCGGCGGTGACGCCGTGCTCGGCGCAGAACTCCAGCATCGCGGCGGTCTCGGCGCGCCCGCCGCTGCCCGCGGAGCTGAGCTTCTTGCGCCCGGCCAGCAGGGACATCGTCTCCACCGCGATCCCGCCGAGGTACCCGACCTGGCTGAGGGTGCCGTCCATCGCGACCAGCCGCAGGTACGGGCCGAGGTCGTGCTCGACGGCGATGGTGTCGATGAGCACGTCGAACCGGTCCCGGGCGGCCGCGAGCTGTCCCTCGTCGGTGGACACCAGCAGGTCGTGGGCGCCGAGCCGGCGGGCGTCTTCGGCCTTGTCGGGCGTCCGGCTGACGACGGTGGTCTCGGCGCCGAGCGCGACGGCGAACTTGACCGCGAGGTGCCCCAGCCCGCCGAGCCCGGCCACCGCGACCCGGGTGCCGGGACCGACGCCCAGTGCCCGCAACGGTTCCCAGACGGTGATTCCCGCGCACAGCAACGGGGCCGCGGCCGCCGGGTCGAGCCCGGACGGCAGCGGGTAGGCGAACCCCTCCCGGACGACGTACTCGCGGGAGTAGCCGCCCAGCGTGGTCGACCCGTCGTGCCGGTCGGTGCCGTCGTAGGTCAGGGTCGGGAACTCGTAACAGAAGTTTTCCTGACCCAGCAAGCACATCCGGCACACCCCGCACGAGTCCACGATGTTGCCGACGGCGACGGCGTCACCCGCGGCGAACCGCGTGACGCCAGGACCCACCTCGGTCACGACGCCGGTGAACTCGTGCCCGGGCACCAGCGGGCGGCCGTCGCGGCCGTGCAGGGCGTGGAGGTCGGTGTGGCAGACCCCGCAGTAGTCCACGCGCACGGCGACGTCGTCCGCCCGCAGGTCCCGGCGCTCGAGCGGCACCCGCCGCAACGTGTCCCCGGCGTCGGCCCGCCAGCCCACGGTCGTCCTCATGGCCCACTCCTCCGGCAAACAGACTGTTCGGTCTATTCGAGCGTAGCAGCAAACAGACCGGTCTGTTGTTATCGTGACCGCCATGGCCGACAAACCCCTGACCTCACGCGGCGCCGCGACCCGGCAGCGCATCGTCGACGTGGCGACCCAGGAGTTCGCCGAGCACGGGCTGGCCGGGGCGCGCGTCGAGCGGATCGTGGCCGACGCCCAGACCAACAAAGCCCAGCTGTACGGCTACTTCGGCAGCAAGGAAGGACTGTTCGACACGATCTTCCACGCCTCGCTGGAGCGGATCGTCAACGTCGTCCCGATCGACGCCGGCGACCTCGCGGGCTGGGCCGTCCGCCTGTACGACGAGTACCTCCGCCGTCCCGACCTGATCCGGCTGGCCACCTGGGTGCGCCTGGAGCGGCGCCCGTCCGGGCACCTCGTCGAGAACACCGACCGCCTCGACGGGGCCAAGCTGAGCGCCATCGCCGACGCGCAGGCCGCGGGGACCGTCCGGGCCGGGGACCCGTTCGACCTGATGGCCATGGTGATCGCGATGTCCATGGCGTGGTCGCCGGTCAGCAACGTCTACGCCGCCACCGACCGCGAGCCGCCCGAGCTGCACGAAACGCGCCGGGCCCTGCTCCGCGAGTGCGTCCAGCGAGTGGTCGCGCCGTAGCGATCACCGGGCCTCGACTTCCGCGGCCTCGCGATGGTGGACGGCAGCGTCGCGGCCGAGCGCCTCGGCCAGCGCGGCCAGGTAACCGGCGACCGGGCCGAGGGTGACCAGACCGCTGCCCGCTCCCGCGAGTTCACCGGCCGCGGGCAACAGGTCGTCGTACAGCCGGGCCATGGTCGCCCGATCCCCCGCCGCGATGGCGACCACGGCGTGCAGGCAGGTGCGGGCCTCGAAAAGCAGGTCACGCGGAGAGTCCGGGATCTCGCCGGATGGACGGCACCACGGGGCGTACGCGCCGAAGTCATCGTCCACTTCGGACTCATCACCGTGGAGGCGGCGGAGGCAGAGCAGCGCCAGTGCGAGGATTCCGTTGTCCACACCGGACATTCCGGTGCCGGACAGGCGCGCCGCGGCGGAGCGGTACGCGGCTTCCGCTTCGGCGCGCGGGCCCTTGACGGCGGTGCGCAACGCGCGGTACCACTGCGTGAACACGCCGATCAGCGGGATGTCGTACGCCTCGCCGAGCCGGTCGGCCGCGGCGGCGTGGACGTCGGCCGCGGCGAAGTCGGCGAGGGCCGAGCGGGCCTGCACCAGGATCAGGTGCCCCAGCACCTCGAACGTGACCAGCCCGTGCCGTGCGGCCAGCTCCACCAGCTCGGCGCCGAGGGCGGCGCGCTCCGGGGCCAGCCCAGCACGGTCGAACGCCTGCATCCACCGCGCGTTGAGGGCGAACGCGAGCAGCGCCGGATCACCCAGCTCACGTGCGAGCGCCTCGGCTTCACGAGCGGCGGCGCGAGCGCGTTCACCACCGGCGTTGCGCAGTTCCAACGCGAGGGTGGCCAGCAAACGGCACCGCGTGGCCGGGTCCGCGCCCGGCAGGACCCGCTCGACGGCGTCCGCGACGCGGCGGGCCAGCTCCGGATCGTCGTTCTCGGTCCAGACCCCGGGGACGTCGAACGCCGTGAGCACGCGGACGGTCAGCTCACGGTCGTCGCCCGCCAGCGTCAGCGCCTCGGCGCGATGACGGCGGGCTTCCCCGAGGGCGCCGGCGAAAGCGAGTGACCGCGCGAGTCCCATGTGGAGCCCGACGTCGTCACCCTCGATGTCGAGCGCGGCCTGCCACAGACGCGCGGCCTCGTGCGGCGCGAAGCGGCTCTCGGCCCATTCGGCAGCAGCTCGCGCGTACGAAACGCCACGACGTGAACCGGCCAGAAGGAAGTGATGCGCCAGCGCTTCGACGTCGTCCGGCCGCAGCCGCTCGACGGTCTCCGCGACGTCGAGATGCAGGAGCGCGCGACGGGACCGGGAGAGATCTTCGTAGACGGCGTCGCGGACCAGAGCGTGCGCGAACCGGAACACGTGCGGCCCGCGTTCGGCCAGAAATCCCCGTGCGACAGCGGTTTCCACGGCCTCGAGCGTGTTGTAGTCGTCGCCGAGCAGGTCGAGGTCCACGTCCGTGCCGATCACGGCGGCGCGGCGCAGCACGGCCCGGACCTCTTCCGGCAGCCCCGCGACGCGGTAGCGCACCACATCACGCACGCCCTCGGGCAGGCCGCCCTCGGCGTCGAGGACCCGGCCCAGCTCACGGACGAAAAACGGGTTCCCGCCGGTCCGCCGGTGGATCACCGCGGCGGCCTCCGGCCCGACCAGCTGTGCCACCGCCTCGACCGCCAGCCCGCCGAGGTACACCCGGACGGGCTCGGCGCGCGCGACCCGGCCGAGCAATTCCGTCAGCTCCGGGGAAACGTCGGTGGTCCGGTAGGTCGCGACCACGAGCACCGGCCGGGCCACCGCGTCAGCGACCACGGCGGCGAGCAGGGCGAGCGTCTCCTCCCCGGCCCAGTGCAGGTCGTCGAGGACCAGCAGCAGCCGCCCCGGCCCGTCCGCGAGCCGCCGGGCGACGGCGCGGTGCCAGTGGAACCGCGCGACCGCCGGATCGTCCGCGGGCTCCGGCTCGGGCACGGATCCGCCCAGTGCGGTCAAAATCCGCGTCCACGGCCAGGCGGCGGGCACCCCCGAACGGTCCGGGCTGGCCCCCCAGGCCGTGGTCCAGCCCCGCGCGGCGAGGTCTTCGGTGAACGCCTCGGCCAGCGCGGTCTTGCCCGCTCCCGCGTCGCCGGAGATCAGGACCAGCCCGAGCTGGTGCTGGGCCTCGACGGCCGCGGCCGCCTCCGCGAGACGTGACAGTTCCTCGGTGCGACCGACTAAAGCTCGTGAGTGTTTAGGACGGTTAGAACCGGCCGGAACACTCACGCGGCTGAGATGCGGTGCCTGGTCCAGGATGTCCTTCTCCAGCGCCCGCAGCTCCGGCCCCGGGTCCACGCCCAGGTCCGAGGCCAGCGCCGCCCGCGCCCGTCGCAACGCGCCGAGGGCGTCACCCTGACGGCCGGCTCGGTAAAGGGCCAGCGCGAGCAGCCGCCAGGCTTCCTCGCGCCACGGGTGAGCGTCCACATGGGACTCCAGGTCCGCCGCGGTCTCGGCGGCGCGGCCTTCGGCGAGCCAGCCCGACGCCCGCCGTTCCACGGCCACCAGGCGCAATTCCTCCAGCCGCGCGGCCTCGGGACGCGCCCACGGCTGGTCGGCGAATTCCGCGTACGCCGGGCCTCGCCACCAGCGCAAGGCCTCCTCGATGCCCTCGCCGGACCGGACGACGGCCTCGAACCGCCAGGCGTCAACGGCGTCCGGGGGCAGGCGCAGCGCGTAGCCAGGAGCCTCCGTCACGAGCAGGCGCGCGGGCGTGCGCGGCGCGCGATCCGGCTCCAGCACCCGGCGCAGCGTGGCGACGAACGTCTGGAGCGCGCCCACCGCGCCGGGCCGAGGCTCCGGCCACAACGCGTCGACCAACGCGTCCACCGGAACCACGCGGCCGCGCGCGACCAGCAGCCGGGCCAGCACGGCACGGTGCCGGGGCCCGGGCAGCGCCAGCGGTCCCCGCCCGTTCCCGGCCACCAGCGGGCCGAGCACCCCGAACGACACGTCCATCGGCTTCGCACTGTAACCAGTAAGTCGACGCTGATCGAATGCTGATTGGCCGGACGCAGACTGGGGCCATGAACTTCGATCTCCAACGGGTGCCGGTCGCCGAAGATGTGTCACTGAACGTCGCCGTCGCGGGCAGCGGATCTCCCGTCGTACTGCTGCACGGCTTCCCGCAAACGCACCTGATGTGGCGCCACGTCGCGGCCGACCTCGCCGCCGACCACACCGTCCTGTGCCCCGACCTCCGCGGTTACGGCGACAGCGACAAGCCCGCGGACACCGACGGGCAGGCCTACTCCAAGCGCACCATGGCCGCCGACATCGTCGCCCTCGCCCGCGCTTTCGGGCACGAGCGCTTCGCGCTGGCCGGGCACGACCGGGGCGCGCTCGTCGCGATCCGCGCCGGCCTCGACCATCCCGACGCGGTCAGCCACCTGGCCATCCTCGACGTGCTGCCGACCCTGGACATGTGGAACGTCCTGCACGGCGCCGGCGCCGCCGTCGCGTTCCACCTCTACCTGATGGCGCAGCCGCCGGGCCTGCCCGAGCAGCTGATCGGCGCCGCGCCCGACGCGTTTTTCGGGTACTTCCTCGACCTCTGGGCCAACGATCCGGCGGCGATCCCGGCCGACATTCGCGCCGCGTACCTCGAAGCCTCGCGCAACGCCGTCCCCTCGATCGTGGCCGACTACCGGGCTTCGGCGACCATCGACGTCGCGCACGACACCGCCGACCGCGACGCCGGCAATCACCTGCGCATGCCCGTCACGGTGCTGCAGCAGGACTGGGGCGCGGCGCTGGGCTACGACGCCACCGCGCTGTGGCGGCCGTGGGCGCCCGACCTCGCCCACCGGACGGTGACCTGCGGGCACTTCATGGCCGAGGAGGCGCCGGCCGAGGTGGTCAAGGCGGTGCGGGAACTGCTGGACCGCTGACCGTCCTATCCGGCCGGCTGGAGCCGGCGGGCCCGGGCCATCGTCTCGTCGAGCGCGTCCCGGGTTTCGAGGAGTTCGGTGATGTGGGCGGACAGCTTCTCGCGCTCCTGGGCCATCCGCTCGAGCGCGGCCTGGGAGTTGTCGAAGCTCGGCGAGTCCACACAGGGCAGTAGTTCCAGGATGGTGCGGCTGGAAAGCCCGGCGGCGTAGAGGCGTTGGACGAACAGGACCCGCTCGACGGCTTCCTCACGGAAGTGGCGTTGCCCGCGTGGGCTGCGCTCGCTCACGAGCAGCCCTTGTTCCTCGTAATAACGAAGGGACCTGATGCTGACGCCGCTGCGTCGCGCGAGTTCCCCGATGCGCATGTCCGCCACTTTCCTCGCCGGGCCGCGTGACCTGCGCCATACGGACTTGTCTCTCACATGGATGTGAGGTTTTAGCGTAACTCGTGAGCCCCTCGATCGGAAAGGTCCCTCACGATGTCCACCCGCACCACCTGGCAACGCGCGCTGTGCGTCCTCGCCGCGACGGCCGCCCTCGCGATTCCCGCCACCGCCGCCGAAGCCCATGAAAACGGCGACCGCACGATCACCGTCAACGGCAGCCAGGTCTTCCCCGAAAGCGTCGCCGCCGACCACCGTTACGTCTACACCGCGAGCATGGCGGACGGCACCGTCTACAGAGGACGTGTCGGGGCGAAGACCCTCGACCCGTTCCTGCCGGCCGGGCAGAACGGCCGCACCCAGGTCACCGGGGTCAAGATCGACGCTGACCGCCTGCTGCTCGCGGGCGGCTTCACCGGGCACTTTTTCGTCTACACCAGCGCCAGGCAGCTCGTCTCCGACTACACCGTCGCCGGCACGGGCGAGAAGACCCTGGTCAACGACGCGGCCGTCGCCGCCAACGGGGACGTCTACGTCACCGATTCCTTCCGCGCCGTGGTCTACCGGATTCCGGCCGCCGAGGTGCACGCCCCCGCGACCGGCGCCCGCCGGCCCCTGCCGGTGGCCTATCACCTGCCCGACTACGTGGCCGGCACGTCCAATGGCAACGGCATCGTCGCCACCCCCGACGGCCGGTCGCTGATCGTGGGCTACTGGAACAGCGGCGCGCTCTACCGGCTCACCCTCGCCACCGGCGAGATCCGCAAGCTCGACGCCCCGGCCCTGACCAGCGCCGACGGCATGGTGCTGCGCGGCAACACCCTGTACCTGGCCCGCTCGGTGGACACCGAGATCGCGACCGTGCGCCTCTCCGCCGATTTCACCCGGGCCACCGTGCTGTCCGAACGCACCTATCCCGGGGCCGACACCCCCACCGGCGTCGCCGTGAGCGGGGACCGGCTGCTGGTGACCAACTCCCAGTTCGACACCTTCCTGTACGGAGCGCCGCTGACCAGCCCCGTGTTCACGCTGGAAAGCCTGCCGCTGCACTGAGAGACTTCCACGAGGGGACGAAAGTGCGCTGCCCCTTCCGCTGGTCCGGCATCTCGGCGACGACGGGTCGCCGGCTGAGGCGGTGCCGGGCGGTTCGGACGAGGTGTCAGAATTGTCAGATTCAGCGGATCTGACACCCGGGAGCGGCCATGGGAGACGACGGCCCGACGTCCGGACCGCCCGGCAAGGCCGAGGCACTCGCCACGGAGCTGGCGGCGCTGCGGGCGAGCGCCGGGGACCCGTCGTTCCGCAAGATGGCCGAGCGTTCCGGCTGCATCTCCCACACCACCCTGCACGAGGCCGTCAAGGGCATCCGCTTCCCGTCCTGGGAGACGACGCGCGAGTTCGTGAAGGCGTGCGGCGCGGACGAGGTGCCGTGGCGTCAACGGTGGGAGGAGCTGAAGGGCCTCACTCCGGCCGCCCCGATCGTCGAGGCGCCACAGCCGGACGTCACGGAAGCCGAGGACGTCCGGCTCGCGCCACCCGGAAAGCGGCGACGGCCGAAGCGAAGGACCGCCCTGATCGTCGCCGGCGCCGTGGTCGTGGTGCTCGCCGCGGTCGCCACGCTGGTGGTGACCGGCCGGCTCGGCAGCGTGGCCCCGGCCGTCGACGTCGGCGCGCGCATCAAGGGTGACAACACGAAGTTCGTCGGCGACGTGACGGTGCCCGACGGCACCGCCGTGCGCGCCGGCGCGACCGTGCTGAAGGTGTGGGAGATCCAGAACACCGGCTCGATCCCCTGGCACGAGCGTTACCTGCAGCGGATGGACCTGCCGCCGGCGCCCGGCGCCTGCCGCACGCCGGACCGGGTGCTGATCGGCGACACCCCGCCCGGCGACCACGTGATGATCAGCGTGCCGCTGACCGCCGCCGGCCAACCGGGCCGCTGCTGGATCGGCTGGAAGATGGTCGACGCGTCGGGCCGGGAGTTCTTCACCACGCGCCGTCCGGTGTACGTGCTGGTCACGGTCGTTCCCTGACGCTGTCAGATTCTGTCAGACCGGTACCGAACACCCGCTCGCCCGCACCAGGATGGGCAGTGGCTTGGCGCGCAGAAGACGACCGTCCCCCGTCTTCCGCCGTTCTCTGGGGGTCGGTCCGTGGTGGCGGCTCCCCGCGAGGCGCCACCACGGACCGCCGGCTTCAAGCCGAGCGACGGAACGTGCTCCGGTACGCGCTGGGCGACACCCCGAGCGCGCTCTGCAGGTGCTGCCGCAGCGAGGCCGCGGTGCCGAAGCCGCAGTCGGTCGCGATGCGGTCGATCGACAGCTCCGTCTCCTCCAGCAGCTGACGCGCCCGTTCCACGCGTTGCTGGGTGAGCCACTGCACTGCCGAAATCCCGACTTCGTCGCGGAAGCGGCGGGTGAACGTCCGGGTGCTCATCGACTCGCGCGCCGCCAGCTCCCGCAGGGTCAGCGGCCGGTGCAGGTGCTCCAGCGCCCACGCCCGTGCGGCGCCGGTCGAGGAGGACTGCGGCTCCGGCACCGGGCGCCGGATGAACTGCGCCTGCCCGCCTTCGCGGTGCGGTGACACGACGGTGCCGCGCGCCACCTCGTTCGCCACCGCCGCGCCGAAGTCACGCCGGATCAGGTGCAGGCAGAGGTCGATGCCGGAGGCGACGCCGGCCGAGGTGAAGACGTCGCCGTCCTCGGTGTAGAGCACGTCCGGGTTCAGCCGCACGCGCGGGTACTCCAGCTGGAACTCGCACGCGGACTTCCAGTGCGTGGTCGCGCTGCGGCCGTCGAGCAGGCCCATCGCGGCGAGCACGAACGCGCCGGTGCAGATCGACGCGATCCGCGTGCCCGGCCGGATCAGGTCCATCGCCGCGCGCACCGGCGGCGTGATCCGGCGGGCGTTCGGCTCGTACTCCATCGAGGACGCCGGGATGATCACCGTGTCGGCCTCGGCCACCGCCTCCGGCCCGATCGGGACCGGGATCCGCACGTCGGAGTCGGTGCGCAGCTCGCCGGGCTCGGGGGTGCAGGTGACCACCTCGTACAGCGGCTCGCCCCCGGCCGAGCACGCCTGGCGGAAGAGCCGGTGGACGATGCCCAGCTCCATCACGAGCAGACCGGGCCGGACCAGCACGGCGACATGGTGCCGGTCAGGATGGCGGAAGACGGACATGGCCCGATTCTTGCACAGGATGGCCATCGGGCCACTGGTTCGCCTCCGGCCGCGGAGAGAACCTGGCGGCATGAACGTGTTGTGGGTCTTCGCCCATCCCGAACCCCGCTCGCTCGGCGGCGCGCTGCGCGACGAGGGCCTGGCCACCCTGCGCTCGCTCGGCCACGACGTGCGCGAGTCCGACCTGTACGCGATGGGCTGGAACCCGGTGGTCGAGCAGGTCGGCACCACCCCGGCCGACGTCCGCGCGGAGCAGGACAAGCTGGCCTGGGCCGACACGGTGATCGTCCAGTTTCCGCTCTGGTGGTACGGCACGCCCGCGATCCTGAAGGGCTGGTTCGACCGCGTCTTCGTGAAGGGTTACGCCTACGACGTACGCGGCGAAGACGGCCGCACGTTGCGCTACGGCGAAGGCGTGCTGGCCGGGAAGCGCGCGCTCGTCGTCGTCACGGCCGGCGGTCGCGAGCCGAGCCTCGGGCCGCGTGGCGTGAACGGCCCGCTCGACGAGCTGCTGTTCGGGCTTCAGCACGGCACCCTCTTCTACGCCGGGATGTCCGTGCTGCCACCAGTGGCGGTTTACGGCGCCGACCGCCTTTCCCGGGACGGCTTCACCGAGGCCGCCGAGCTGCTGCGCAAGCGTTTGCGGACCCTGTCGACCACGGCCCCGCTGCCGTTCCGGACGCAGAACGGCGGTGACTACGACCGCGACCTCGTCCTGCGCCCGGAACTGGCCCCCGGTCGCGCCGGGATGGCCGTGCACCAATGCCTCACACCGTGAGGCGCTCCCCGAGGCCACCGTCGACGGCCGGCTCGGAACCGGTGGTGAACGTCGCCCCGAAGGCGAGGAACAGCACCGCGGCGGCGACCTCGCCGACCGTGCCGTGGCGCTTCAACGGTGTCACCCTGCTCCTTGAACGCCTGCACCACTTGGGCCGGCAGCCCGGTGACGCCCATCGACGGGGTGTCGAGGAACTCGGGGCTGACCACGTTCACGCGCACGCCGCTTGGCGCCAGGTGCTGCGCGGGCCGTCACGTCCGGCAGCGGCTGGAGCGACGCGAAGCCGACGTTGACGAACACCAGGTCCACCTCGCCGAGCGTCTGCCGCCCAGTTTCGCCGAGCTTCGCCACCTCAGCGACGCCGGCCGCGTCCGAGCCGACGACGTGCGCCTTCCCGGACAACTCGGCCCTGGCGTTGGCCAGGTTCTGCCCGTCGCGGCCGGTCAGCAGCACCTCGGCACCACCGTCCAGCAGGGCGCGCACGACGGCGAGCCCCATGCCGTGGGTGCCGTCCGTGACGACGGCCTTCTTCCCCAGGAACCTCATGACTGCTTGATCACCTCGAAACGCTGGAAATACCTTGTGTGCCATGGCCTTGCGCCACAGCCCGGTCGAACAGGTCGCGGATCGGCCGCGGCACCGCGGTGCCGATGCCCTGCGCCCGGCTGGCCTCGAAGAGGAGCGCGAGGCCGTCGGCCTTGAGGTCCAAAGAGGACACCTCAGTTTCGTACGCGCCGGTGGCCGTCTCCTCGCCCATGCGCGGCAGGAAGCCCTTCACCGCGTCGAGCCAGCCGAGTGCCAGCGGCGTGAACCGCTCGGCCGTGACGCCCTCGGTCCCGACAAGCGCGAGCGCGAGCAGGTAACCGCTCATCGTCGACCACATGATGCCCAGCAACGCGAGGTCGTACAGCCCGGTCGAACAGCTCGCGTCGCCGAGATACGTAACGGCCCCAAGGGGTTTCCAGTACCGACCAGTGCTCGACGAGCACCGCTTCCGCGTCGCCGTAGAGGATGTTCGCCGACGGTCCTCGGCGAGCTGAAGCGCGAGAAGATGCTTATCCAGTCACTGCGCGAACTCGAGCACGACGAGATCGTGCACCGCGAGGCCCACGCGGAAATCCCGCCGCGCGTCGAGCATTCGCTGACCGAGCGCTGCCAGGCCTGGCCAGAAACGTTGGAACCGTCATGAACACTCACGAGGCGTGGTGCGGCACTAGCCGGCGAAGAACGTGCCCGCAGCCTTCATCGCGACCTCGTCGCGGAGCACGTCGCCGGGACGGCTTCCGTTGCCCAGCAGCACACCGCCCCAGCGCATCCCCAGGTAGTCCGCGGTCTTCTCCAGGGTGCCCACCAGCGGGTCGGCCTGCTCCGGCCCCTCGCTCAGCACGCTGACGCCCCACAACGCCTTGCCCTTCATCCGGGCCTTGAACTCCGCCTCCGGCCGCCGCATCCAGCCGGACCAGTAGTCGAGGTACAGCTTCACGCTCGCCGCCACCGAGTACCAGTAGACGGGCGAGGCGATCACCAGGTCCGTGGCCGCGAAAGTGTTGTCCATCAACAGCTTCTCGTTGCCTTCGGGCACCGGGTGGTCGCCGGCGCCGTGGCGGCGGTCCTCGAACGCGGGCAGCGGCGCCTCCGGCAGCCGGATCCAGGTCTGCGCGGTCCCACGCGGAATTTCCCCCGCGGCCCGCCGCGCGAGCATCTCGGTGTTGCCCCCGGCTCGCGCCGCCGCCACCAGGAACAGAAAGCTTCGGTCCGTCATGTGGTCCCTCCTCGATGAAGTACATGCATGTGCATGCAGATGCTGTCACTGCATATACTCTCGAGTCAAGCGAGGAGGACACGTGAGCACCGACGAAGAAGCCTGGGGACGGATGCTCGCCCTGCACGCGCGCGTCGAGCAGGAGCTGGCGAAGGCGTTGCACCGCAGGCACGGGCTCGGCCTCTCGGAGTACCGCGCACTCGGCAAGCTGGCCGAGGCCCGCAAGGGCGAGCTGCGCATGCAGGAGCTGGCCGAGGCGATCGGGCTGAACCAGAGTTCCGTGAGCCGCATGGTCGCGCGCCTGAAGGAAGGCGGGCTGACCGTCCGCGACATCTGCGAGGGCGACCGGCGCGGCGTCTACTCGGTGATCACCGACGCCGGCCGCGCGCGCCACGCCGAGACCCAGTCGACGTACCGCGAAATCCTCGCCGCGGCGCTCGACCAAGCCGCCGCGGACCCCGCGATGGCCGAGGCCGTCGCCGCCATCCGACCGGCTTGACACGTATATGCCTTGATGGTTATATGCGAGCACTGGCTACCCGCGGAGGATGTCGTGCCCGCACGCGCACAGCTCAAGACCGTCGGCGACCGGCCGGCGCTCCGCCTGGAGCGCCGGCTGAAGCACAGCCCCGAGCGGGTCTGGCCGATGGTCAGCGACCCGGCCGGGCTGAAGCACTGGTTCCCCGCGGCGGTCAGCGGCGAACCCGAGGCGGGCGCCACCCTCCAGTTCACCTTCGAGGGCGCGACGGAGTCCAGCGAGGGCCGGGTGCTCGCCTTCGACCCGCCGCGGGTGTTCGAATTCGCCTGGAATTCCGACGTCCTGCGCATCGAGCTCGAGCCCGACGGCGACGGCTGCCTGCTGGTGTTCATCCACACGTTCAACCGCGGCGAGTCCGCGATCGCCCAGCTCGCCGCCGGCCGCACCGCCGCCGGCTGGGACGCCTGCCTCGACTCCCTCGCCGCCCGTCTCGACGGCCGCGAGCCGGCCACGCCGGACGGCTGGTACGAGCGGATGTCCTCGTACACCGAGGAATTCGGCGTCGACGAAGGCGAAATCCTCGACGGCGGCACGCTGATCCGCTTCCGCCGCGACCTGGTCTGGAAGCCGCTCGCCGACGTCTGGCCGCTGCTGCCGGGCCCGGGCGAAGGCGAGATCACCGAGTCCGCGGAGCCGGACGTGCTCGAATACACCTGGCTGCACAACGGAAATCCGGCCGGACGCGTGCGCTGGGAGCTGGTGCTCGACCCGCTCGACGGCGCCCGCGCGCAGTTCACCCAGACCGTGCCGGAAGAGCTTTCCGCACTGCTGCCCGAACTGATGGCCGCCCGGCACGAGCAGCTGGCCGCACTGTTCGCCCGCACCTTCGGCATCGAGCCGGAGCCGTGGCCCGCCGACCGGGTGGAAGCGGTCGCGAAGCGCTATTCCTTGCCAGCCGGGGAATAGCCCCTCAGCCGAGCGCGCGGTTGTACACCGCGAACCGGCGCGCGGGGTCGCCCGGCAGGGGTTTGCCGCCCAGCACCAGCCGAGGAGCCGGGTCCTGCGGGACCAGCCCGCTATCGCGGCACCACTCGCCGAGCCCCGGGTGCCGGAGGTCGACGTCGACGCGGACCTCGCCGCCCGCGGCGTGGGCGATCCCGCGGACCAAAGCGCGGGCCTGCTCCTCGTCGGCCGCGATGACCGGGCCGATCACGATGCGGCCCTCGGACTCCGTGCCCAGCGCGTACCCGGCTTCGGTGACGTGGACGTGTTCGGCGTCGAACAGCAGCCGTTCGAGCAGCGCGCGGCGGTCGAAACCCATGCCCTCGGCGTCCAGCTCGTACACGCGAGCCAGGTCGGGCGGCGCGATCGGCCTCGACGCCGGACCACCGTCGTCGGCGAGGAATCCGACGTGGCCCTGGCAGCCGCCGTCGACGATGAAGCCCATGGATTCGTACAGCGGCCGGCCGGCCTCCGTGGAGTGCAGGGCCACGACCGCTTCGCCGGACTCGGCCAGCGCGTCGGCCATCAGCCGCCGGCCGAGGCCCTGGCGTTCGAAGCGGGACGCGACCAGCATCATCGAGATCGACGCGAGCGGACCGGTCTTGGTGAGGACCACCGTGGCGGCCAGGCCTCCGTCCGGGGCGTCGACGCCGAACCCGCGGCCGGCGTCGAGCACCACGGACCACTTGCGCGAATCGCGCGGCCAGCCGCGGGCGGCGGCCAGGTCGAGGCAGGCGGACAGGTCGGCGGGCCCGATCGGGCGAACGGCGAACGGCACGCCGCCAGCTTAGGCCGGGACGAGGCCTACGCCACACGCGTGGCGACCCGGCAGTAGCTAGGCTGCGGATCCATGAGCAGTGCGACGCAGCCGCTCGGGACTCCGCCCGAGGAAGAACCGGACATCCACACCACGGCCGGCAAGCTCGCGGACCTCTATCGCCGGTACGACGAGGCGGTCCACGCGGGATCCGAGCGCGCGATCGAGAAGCAGCACGCCAAGGGCAAGAAAACGGCGCGCGAGCGGATCGACCTGCTGCTCGACGAGGGCTCGTTCGTCGAGCTGGACGAGCTGGCGCGGCACCGCTCGACCAACTTCGGGCTGGAGAAGAACCGCCCGTACGGCGACGGCGTGGTGACCGGCTACGGCACCGTCGACGGCCGTGGCGTGTGCGTGTTCTCCCAGGACGTCACCGTCTTCGGCGGCGCGCTCGGCGAGGTGTACGGCGAGAAGATCGTCAAGGTGATGGACCTGGCGATCAAGACCGGTCGGCCGATCATCGGCATCAACGAGGGCGGCGGCGCGCGCATCCAGGAAGGCGTCGTCTCGCTCGGCCTCTACGGCGAGATCTTCCGCCGCAACACCCTCGCCTCCGGCGTGATCCCGCAGATCTCGCTGATCATGGGCGCGAACGCGGGCGGGCACGTCTACTCCCCCGCGCTGACCGACTTCGTCGTGATGGTCGACGAGACCTCGCAGATGTTCATCACCGGCCCGGACGTGGTCAAGACGGTGACCGGCGAGGACGTCACCTTCGAGGAGCTGGGCGGCGGGCGCACGCACAACACCAAGTCCGGCGTCGCGCACTACCTCGGCTCCGACGACGAGGACGCGATCGCGTACGTCAAGGAGCTGCTCTCCTACCTGCCGCAGAACAACCTGTCCGAGGCGCCGGTCTTCGAGCCGGGCGACTCGCCGGCGGGGTTCTTCGACAACGTGACCGACGCCGACCGCGAGCTGGACACGATCATCCCGGACTCGCCGAACACCCCGTACGACATGCACGAGGTCGTCACGCGGGTGCTCGACGACGGCGAGTTCCTCGAGGTCCACGAGCTGTTCGCGCCCAACATCCTGGTCGGCTTCGGCCGGGTGGACGGCCGAAGCATCGGCGTGGTCGCGAACCAGCCCACGCAGTTCGCGGGCTGCCTCGACATCAACGCCTCGGAGAAGGCGGCGCGGTTCGTGCGGACCTGCGACGCGTTCAACATCCCGGTGCTCACCTTCGTCGACGTGCCCGGCTTCCTGCCCGGCACCGACCAGGAGTGGAACGGCATCATCCGCCGCGGCGCGAAGCTGATCTACGCGTACGCGGAGGCGACGGTCCCGCTGATCACCGTCATCACGCGCAAGGCGTACGGCGGCGCGTACGACGTGATGGGCTCGAAGCACCTCGGCGCCGACGTCAACCTGGCGTGGCCGACCGCGCAGGTCGCCGTGATGGGCGCGCAGGGGGCGGCGAACATCGTGCACCGCAAGACCCTGGCGAACGCCGCGGCCGAGGGGCGCGATGTCGACGCGTTGCGCGCCGAGCTGATCCAGGAGTACGAGGACACGCTGCTGAACCCGTACGCGGCGGCCGAACGCGGTTACGTCGACTCGGTCATCGTGCCCGCGCACACCCGCGGCCACGTGGCGAAGGCGCTCTCGCTGCTGCGGAACAAGCGCGAGTCGCTGCCGCCGAAGAAGCACGGCAACATCCCGCTGTGAGGAGCCACCGATGACCGACGCCCGCCCGCTGCTGCGCGTCGTCCGCGGCCACCCGGACGACGCGGAACTCGCGGCGCTGACGGCCGTTGTGGCCGCCGCGGCCGCCTCCTCCGCGGCCGCTCCCCCCGCCCCGGCCCGCCGGACCTCGTGGTGGGGCGACCGCGCCGCACAGCTGCGCGCCCCGCTTCACCCCGGCCAAGGGGCTTGGCGCGCTTCGGCTTTGCCGCAGTGACTCGTGAGTGTTCAGGACGGTTCTAACCGTCCTGAACAGTCACTCTGTCGACAAGGGCATCGGTGAACGAGCGCGGCACCGGATCCCCGGTCACCAGCACGCGGTAGTGGACGGGCCCGATCAGCCGCTCCACCGCGTCGTCCAGGTCGGTTCCGGCCGCCAGCTCGCCCCGCGCCACCGCGCGTTCGAAGGGCAGCCGGTCACGCGCCCGCTGGTCGAGCAGGTGCCCCGCGCGCAGCCGGGCGGCCAGCTCGGGGTCGTGCTGGGCCTGGCCGAGCAGGGCCCGCAACACCGCTCCCGCGTGCGCGGTGGTGAGGAACTCCGCGACGGCGGCCAGGTGTTCCCGCAGGTCACGGCGGAGGTCCCCGTGGTCCGGCGGCGTCAGCTCCTCCGCCAGGTCGTCGCCGAGCGCGTCCAGCAGGACGTCCACTTTGGACGGCCACCAGCGGTAGATGGTCTGCTTGGCGACCCCGGCCCGTACCGCGATCTTCTCCATGGTGAGACCCGCGAACCCGTGCTCCACCAGCAGGTCGTCGGCCGCGTTCAGCACGGCGCGCCGGGCCCGCTCGCTGCGCCCGTGCCGGTTGCCGTGATGCCGGCGCGCCTGGTCGTCCGCCACCGTGATCTCTCCCACGTCGGGGAAGTCTAGCGGGTTCTAGACAAGACGCAACGTTGCGTCTAGCGTTTCCCCTCGGGGAAAGACAAGCCGTCCTGGCGCCCAGCGCCGGCGAAGGGGGTAACTGTGTGTGTCGCCTGTGGCGTGCCCGGACACGTGCCTGAGGCCGTTGAGGCAGCAGCGGCGCCGGGGCCCGCGCCGCGCAAGTTCGCCGCGCTCTACAACAAGGACTGCCGTCCGTACCTGTTCGGCACCGCGCTGGCGATGATGGCCGACAACATCGAGCACGTCATCACCTATTGGGTGCTGTGGGAGAAGTTCCATTCGCCCGCGCTCGCCGGGTTCGAGGTGATCAGCCACTGGGTGCCGTTCCTGCTGTTCTCGGTGTACTTCGGCTCGCTGGCCGACCGGCACGACTGCCGCCGGATCATCCAGGCGGCGCAGGTGGTGTTCATGGCCGTCTCGGTGATGTGGGGCGTGCTCTTCCTGACCGACTCGCTCCAGGTGTGGGAAGCCTGCGTGCTGCTGGTGCTGCACGGCTGCGCGGGCGCGGTCTGGGGACCGGGCGAACAGCTGATGCTGCACGACTTCGTGGGCCCCGAGGAACTGCCGAGCGCGGTGCGGCTCAACGCCACCTTCCGCAGCCTCGGCATCCTGTTCGGCCCCGTGGTCGGCTCGGCACTGCTGCTCGGGCTGGGCCCGGTGGCCGGGATCTTCGCGAACGTCGCGTTCTACCTGCCGTTGACGATCTTCTTGTTCCGCACCAAGTTCACCGGCCACACCCGCGATGGCGGCATCAAGCCGCGCCGGCGCGTCGGGCTGCTCGACTCGATCCGGGTGCTGCGCGAAGTGCGGGCCGATCCGACCATGATCGGCATGATCGTGCTCGCGGGCCTCGGCGCGTTTTTCGTCGGCGCCTCGCTGCAGACCTCGATGCCGATCTTCGCCCAGGACCTCGGCGCGGGCAGCGCGGGCACGGCCTACGGCGTCCTGCTCTTCGCCAACGGCGCCGGCGGCGTGATCGGCGGAATCCTGCTCGAAGCGACCGGCAAGATCAAACCGAGCGTGCCCGCGGCCGTGGTGAGCACCGCGGTCTACGGCGTGTCGAGCCTGTTCTTCGCGATGACGGCGAGCTATCCGATCGCACTGGCCCTGCTGGTCATCGGCGGCGTGGCCAACCTGGCGTCGATGTCCATCGGCCAGACCGTCGTGCAGCTGCTCGCGAAACCCGCCGACCGCGGCCGGGTCATCGGCGTCTACAACGTCTCCGCGAACGGCCTGCGCGCAGGCAGCGGCTTCACCGTCGGCCTGCTCGGCGCGGCGGTGGGCGTGCACTGGTCACTGGGCCTGAGCGCCGCCGCCCTGACGCTCGGCACGGGCATCGCCGGCTGGTACTCCCTGCGCGGCCGCCGGTCCCGGCAGGTCGTGGAAGCCTCCAGCACTGCCGATTGACCCGCCTGATCCGCTGCCACGGGCTGCTGTCCCGGACCGGATTTCCGGGCCGGTTCGGGAAACCCCGCCATCGCCACGGCTTGATTTCCCGGGCCGGTCCGGCAACTCCACCGCCTCCACGAGCTGCACCGGGCCGACTTATGACCGGTTCAGAAGGACCTCGCCGTCACCACGGGCTGTTCCCGGACCGGTCCAGCAACTCCCCCACCTCCACGAACTGCCCCGGGCCGACTTCAG
>NZ_FOEF01000010.1 GCF_900110575.1 Amycolatopsis saalfeldensis | reverse complement strand
CCCCGCCGCCATCAAGGTCTGGCGGCACGCATGGAACGACTTCACCCCGTTCCTCGACTATCCACCCGAACTCCGCAGGATCGTCTACACCACAAACCTGATCGAGAACATCAACTTCCAGCTCCGCAAAATCACCAAGAACCGCGGCCACTTCGACAGCGACACCGCCGCGGCAAAACTGCTCTACCTCGGACTCCGCAACATCACCAGCAACCGAGGCGGACCATCGGGAACCGGCACCCGAGGCTGGAAACAAGCACTAAACACCCTCGCCGCACTCTTCCCAGACCGACTCCCACTCCACTAGAATAGAAGAAGAAATCGTCCGTGGCTTACACGGAAATCATGACAGGGCCGACTCCAACTCCGGCAGGCCGCTGCGATCGATGACGGACCGACACGCGTGTCCAGGTCAGCGTCCTCGACCTCATCGGATAGCAGCACACCAGGTTCGTTGATCCACGTCGGGTCGAACGCAATCCCGCGAACCAGCCACGCCAGCGCCTCCCATTGTGACCGAGTCAGCGGCGCGACCTCGTGCACCTCAGCCTCCAGCAGTCGCCGAAATGTTCCCGGCGGCAGCGACGGCGCCGCGACCGCGGTGCGACTGCGGGCCAGCTGCAATGCCTTGTCGATCGCGTTCACGCTGACACCGAGAAACCGGGCAACTGCTGCCCGGCCGCCCCGGCCGGCCATCGCTACCGCCCGCTCCACCGCTTCGGCTCGCCGCACCGGCAATCTTTCAGTTCTCTCATGATCGATCTCGTCCAGAGCATGACGTAACGGAGCCTGCCACGCAGGCACTGATGAAACGCCTGACACAGTCAGCTCCCTATCCGCTTCACGACAGGATACTATACTTGTAATTACAGTTAGCTGTAGCAGCAAGTACAGTCTACGGTATCGACGAGGTCATCACTGTCCCTACCGTCGTCGGCGGTCTGCTGGGGTTGTTCAACCGCGTCTCGCTGGCCTGCGGATCTTCGGCCGCGACGTGGTGGACACCGCGGTCAACAGGGTCGGCGAGATCCTGGCTGGCTAGGGCTGCCGCTACGACGACGACCGCCACGGCACCTACGACCGGTCCCGCCTGCCGGTGTCTCTGGCGCACATGATGTTGGTCAACCGCAGGCCGCTGCTGGCCGATCTGACCAGCAGCGGCCTTCACCCGGCTCCGAGAACACCCGGACATGCAGGGACGGCAAGCCGACGGGTTCCACGCCTTCCATCGCGCGGCCGCGGCACTCGGGCACTGCGACCCGACAGCGCCGCCGGACCGGCTCGATCGTGAGGCCGGCGGTGTCGACGACATATTCGAACTCGTCGCGGTCCCGGTTGCGGGCGAGCAGCCGATCCGGTTCGACCAGCGCTGTCCAGATAGCACCGGAGGGCCGGCCTCTCACACCATCGACGGCGTAAGCGCGGGCGGTCACGGTCGGCGACCCGCGCAGCTACTACCAGGCCAACACCGTCTACTGGGACCGCACGCCCCCTACGCTCACCGCGTGACCCGGAAAGGACCCACCCCCTCATGCCCGAGCTGATCGACGTCGTCACCGACCTCAACGAGCCCACCGGCCAGGTCGTGGACAAGAAGGCCGCCCACCGCGAGGGCCTGTGGCACCGCGTGCTGTCTGCGCTGGCCGTCGCCCCCGCCCGTGGCACGATCCTGCTGCAGGTCAAGGCCGCTGACCGTGTCCCCGGCGGCCCGCCTGCGGTGCCGGCCGTCGACTTCACCGTCGGCGGGCACCTGCTCGCCGGCGAGGATCCCGCCGACGTGCGCGAAGTCCGGGAGGAACTGGGCCTGGACCTGACCTACGCCCAGCTGCACTACCTCGGCATCCGCCAGACCGCAGCCACCCTCCCCGGTGGCCGGGTCGAGCGGGAATTCCAGTACTGGCACCTCATCCCACTCGAGCGCCAGATCGAGGACATTCCGCTGGCCGACCCCGAAGTGGCCGGCCTGGTCGAGGTCACCATCGAGGACGCGATCCAGCTCGCCGACGGCCGCACCGACGTGGTGCCCGCGCGCTGGAGCCGCCGCGGGCCCTGCGGCATCGAGGCCGGCGACGCCCGGCTCGCCACCGCGAACCTCGTCACCAGCTACGTACGCGCCGACAGCGACCGGATCTTCCTCAGAATGGTCATCGCCGCCCGGCGCTACTGCGCCGGCGAACGTGACTACCTGTTCTGGTAAGCACCCAGGGCCCGCACGGGTCCGACGCGGGTTCCGCAGCAGTCGCCTGTCCAGCGAGGGTTTCCAAACCGGAACCGCTGCGCCCGGACTGGGCCGAGACGCTGGCAATGTCGCGGTCGCTGCTGCCGCACTGCTCGTTGGCTGACATCGACGCTTGCATGGAGCAGACCGCGGCCAGGCCGATGGTGCTGCCAGAGACGATCGTGTGCAAACGCGGCAAGGTCTACTGTCGTGTGGGGCGGCGCGTTCCGTCCACTCGGCAGATTGGCACGTCAGGCGCCCTGTTCGGCGTAGGTGGTAGGGGCTTGCTCTACGGGCGTCGTTCGGTGCATCTGCGGCGTGCCCGGTCGTCGCAGAGTGAGCGCCGGTGTTGTCGTGAAACGGCCGGGCCTGGTACTGCTGGCCGGTGCCCGCCAGGACCTTAACGGACCGGTAGCATCGGAGTGTGGATGACGAACTATTCGCGTTCATCGATGCTCGACTCGATGACGAGTGGGAAAGCCTAAACGCGAGAATCCAGGCGGGTAGCGCGACGCTCGCGGATAGAGCCGCAATCTCGGATCTGTATCCGACAGAGCGCGATCGAGCGCATCCGCCTTCACCGTTTCAGTACCTTGTGGCCGCACGGTGGTCAAGCCACCCTGACTACCGCGCCGAGTGGGGCGCGCGACGTCGCCCCTGACCTGACCGTGTGGTTGCGGGCCCAGCCCGATAAGGACAACAGGTCGCGCACCGGACTCGATGCGGGAAGTGAAGGACGACTGCCCTGAGCAGCCGGTGATGCCGGTCAGTGTCGTGCAACGCGTGATTGATCGCGGCCCACTGCGCGGCGTCAGCCCGGACGCCACGGGGCGGATCAGTCGAGTCGGTCGATTCGCTTGAGGAAGCTCGGGTCGACGACGATCTCGCGCTCACCGCGGGTGTTGAACGCGGCCAGTACCGCCTCAAGCGCCACTTCTGCCCGGAAGAGAAATGCCGGTGTGCGCTCGGTCTGTTCGCGTCGGCGACGGAACTGAGCGGCCTTGTGGCAGTCGGTTGTCCAAGCCATGCCTCGCCGACGGTGGTGGATCGCGCCGCGATAGATCGTCAGCATGTCAGGCAGCGCCGGATAGTTGGTGGGCAGCAGCAGCCGGCCTGCCTCGCGGAACATCTCTACCCAGGACGTGGCGCCGATGACCATTTCCGGTGAGGGATCGGCCCGGGTCCATGCGTCGGGGAGCAGATCGCGGAGGCCGTCGCGAGTGATCCTGCGGGCTACCCAGGCCTGATACAGCAGCGTGGCCCCGTCCTGCCGGCCCACGAGCTCGCCGCGCAGCCGCGCGGCCTCCTGGTCGACAGGCTCATTCATCGGTACTCCCGGACGGACTCGGCTACCTGCCGGTGCCCCGCGATGGCACCTCAGCGTTGTTCCAGGTGATCAACCAACGCTACCTCAAGAACTCCACGATCCTGACCACCAACGTCGGGAACGGCGGCTGAGGGACAGCTTTCGGTATCGCGACCGTCGCCGCCGCGACGCTGGGCCGCCTGTTGCACCGCGTCACCGTCGTCGGCATCGACAGCCCCTCACACCGGCTCCGCACCCAGTAGTCCACATCGGACAAGCTCCGCAGGGCGGTGAACACGCATGTCTCCAGCCTCGCACGACCCGAGCTGGGACGTGCCCTGCACGACCTTCCCGATCCGCTGGGACGTGTTGATCGCGACTGGCCGCCAGGCCACGTCCCGCCTTTGCTTTTCCCACCAGCGCGAGGGCATCGCCGCGGCTTGCCACGAGATCGACCGCGCCGGCCACCCGTGCAGGCCCGTCGTCCCCATCAGCCCCGTCGCTGCTGCAACTGGTGGCACAGCTGGGCTGCAGCACTGCGGCGGCCCGCGGTCGAGTGGCTTCCGATGGTGGCGGCAGATGTCCACGGTGGCACCTGACGGACTGATCCCGTTCGGGCTGCTGACGCTGGCCATGCTGGTGCTGATGGCGACCGAACGGCCGGCGCTGAGGTGTCACGCCGACGCCCGCGCGGTCACCGCGCCAGCGGTGCGGGAGTCCTGGCTCTAGCTCGTGCACGGCGGTCAGTACTGCAGTGGTAGTGGTCGTCTTGCCGGTCACAGTCGGCGGGGTTGGAGCCACGGCAGGGATTCCTCCAGGAGTTGGGACAGCTGCTTGCCGTTCTCGGACGCGATCACACCGAGCGCCGGTGCGGCCAGGCGTGTCAGCGCGTCCACCATGGCCACCAGGACCGGACGTCCATGTCGGCGGGTATGCGACACCAATGCCTGCTGCATCATCTCCGGCCACTCATCTGGCCGGGCGCTGATCAGCAGCACCAAGTCCTTCGCGGCCAGCGCACCGTCCCGGTAGATCACGGTCTCCCGGCGCCAGCCGTCTTTGTCTGTCAGGTCTGCATCTATTCCCAGGATGTCCGGGACCGGTGCGTCGGGCAGCTCATCCCGCAGCTCGGTCAGGGAGGTAAGGAGTTGGGAGGCGATCTCGTCCAGCTCGTTGTCCGTGGTGCCGGACCAGATCCCCCAGGTCATGGCGACAGCCATAGCGAGGTCGTCTGGCTGTCGAGGTTGGTCGGTCATGCGGCACAGCCTGTCGCGGAGGACGCACGCTGTCGACCAGTGCCGATCGGTTGCGCGGCAAGTTTGTGCCATGGCCCTGATCAGGGTCGCCCCGAGATCGGCCCAGGTCGCCAACTCTGCATAGTCCACTACCTAATGTCACCCGATCGGAGTAATTCCGGGTGGACAGTGGTCCGAGTTGACGCGCCGGCTCGGCGCCCGGTCTCGGGTGCGGGACAGCCGGCTACGGTCCCGACGGGGTTCTGGGGCACGAGCTCGAGTTCGTGGATGTGGTCGCGTCATCGGCTGGGGGAGTCGCGGCCCGAGCCGCCGGTGGATGCGTGGCCGGGCTGCGCAGGCGGGCAACGCAACAGCAACCGTGGCAGGTGGGTTCTCGGGGAGCGGGCTGACCGCGAACGTGAGGGCTGTTCGGCGCCGTCGGCCTGGTTCGGCTCGCCATCGGGATCGACGCGGTTCGCGGCTCCACCCGGACGGGACGAACGCGTTGACGACTGCCACCGCGCCCTTCAGGGCACGATCCTGTCTGCCGGGCACCCCGTGCATGACGAATACGTGGGGAACGGCTTCTCCGGTCACACGTAGCCGCAACCCCATCAGTTACTTCGGCTCACCGCTCGATTCGCCTACGTGCGGGTGCAGGCGCGGCGAGTCCGTTCCCGTTCGCCGTGACTTCCTTGCCGGGCACGACTAGCGCGCCATCCACTGGCGGATCGCGACGGTTGGCAGCGCGATCGATGTCCTCGCATGGTTCGACAAACCCGGACCGAAGTTCCCAGCACGCGGGACTGACGAGAGGTCGAG
This sequence comes from Amycolatopsis saalfeldensis, assembly GCF_900110575.1. Classification (GTDB taxonomy): domain Bacteria; phylum Actinomycetota; class Actinomycetes; order Mycobacteriales; family Pseudonocardiaceae; genus Amycolatopsis; species Amycolatopsis saalfeldensis. The sequence goes on along the minus strand of NZ_FOEF01000010.1, from coordinate 306,302 downwards.
TATCGGCCGAAGCCCAACCTGGAAATCTGACCAGGCAGGTCTCGCATGTTGCGTTCAACTCGATGACCCGTCCGCCGTCCTGGTGGACGGGTCATCGTCCGAGGCGGACCGGACGAGCGACAACAACCGCTTCATCTCGTCACCGCGATGGAAAGGCGCTCAAACCGTTGCGGCGCTGACCTTCCGGCGTGACCACGCAGGTGTTCGCTGCCGAGATCTCCTCGGGTGAGTCGGGTCAGTCGGGTCGGGATTGATGCGGGGACGATCCATGTCCCGCGGCACGCGCGGATCGAGGGGGACTGGCGCGACGCACCGTTCTGGCGGGTGTGTTCGGCTGAGCCCAGGTCGATCGGGCTACGGCAGATCAGTCAGAACTTGATGTCCCGGTAGCGGGAACGATGTCGAATCGTTCGCGTCGGCCTGCCAAGGCTGCTTCGGCGGTTTCGAGGCCGACGTAGCGCTCGGCGTCCTCGCGACTCCAGGTGCCGGCCAATGTGTATGGCGAGCCGCTGTAGTGCCCGTACTCGATGATGCGCACCCGTTCATCAGCATTCGTAGGCACCTTGCTCGCCCCCTCATTGCGAAGGTCTCGGACCTCGACGCAGTCTACCCTGGAAGCGTGCTCAGACCGTCGACGCCGCGGCATCAGCACCTCCTCAGCACATCGCGGACCTTGCGGAGCGCGACCAGACTGGCATGCGACAGAGACTACAGCCGGGACGAGATCTGCAAGCCGGGTGGACTCGGCAGCCCTGCCGCTGGGTGCGCATGGCGGATTGCGGGGTGGGACGGGTTCGGCTGGTAACGGTGTGCGGAGGTGGACGTGGTGGAACACGCCAGTAGTCGCGAGCGATTCCGCTGGGTTCCTCGCCGGTCTGGCGTGAACTCAACGCCGCCGGCCATAGTCCAGGTGGCGTGCCGATCCTCAGGGCGTCGGGACGATGACGAGCGCGTCAGAGGGCACTCCGTCGGAGAGGGCGTCCTCGTTGTACTGACAGAAAACATCGTCCGAGGTGAACACCGCCGTGCTGCCGCGGAGGATTTGTTGTGCCCGCTGGTAGTCCGGCGCCACCGCGACACCGAGGTAGGCCAGGGCTCCGCCGTCAGGGATGGAGGGATCGATCGCGTCCCCGGCCCGGGTGCTGCACCAGGCGTGCTCGATCGCGAACGGGACGTTCCGGGTCAGCACGTATCCTTCGACGTAGGTTGCTCCAAGTAGCGTCGGCATACTCGGTCTCGTTGATGAAGCATCGCCCCGGCGGCCCTTGGCATCGCCCCTCCTGGCCAGTCCACCGGCTGGAATTCGATGCCGAGTTCCAGCACGAGGTCCGCGAATGTGGAGTGCTTCCAGCCCACGCGGTGCGGAAACAGGCCACGGTGCACCTTGGCCTCCACCCGAACAAGCTGACGCAGCCGATCCCCGGCACCAGTTGCGTCATCGTCACTCATACCGGCAGACACGGCGCCTCCCGAACCTGTTCCCGAACACCGCAGCCTTCAGCGCTGTCCAGCACTGCGCGGGAAGCCGCGCTAGCGCCTGGTTGATGCTCTGTTCCCGTTCCCTGTCGTCGGACGTCGGACGTCGGACGGAGCTTGGAGCAGGTGAGGCGCATCCGGGAGGATGTGCGGTGCTCGCCTTGGACTCGCCAGTCGGCGTTGCCGTCGAAGGCCACCCCGAACGCAGGGCCCGGGCGGGCGGCGTAGCGGGTGACCGCATCCCGGACGACACCGGCTGTTGTCGCGCTGGCCAGGTCGGGGAACTCGCTGGCCAGCGCCGCGACCACGGCGGCCGCGTAACCCGCACCGCTTTTGCCTGTCCTCACAGGGAATCTCCTCAATCCGTTTCATCTGCTAGGCATCTGCGGTCCTCCTCCCGCGATCAGTTCGTCGCAGTGGCCCGAAGAGTCGTCCTGCCACAGGTTGGCCAGGTTCATGCATGGTCTCAGGTATGCCTCGGCGATCAAGACCCGTACCCGGCAGATGCCCTCAACTGCCGAAGCTGGGCCGCCGGGTCGGGCCGCGCTTACCGGCGCCGCAGACACGATGCATGCCGCCGGCCGAGGAAGCCAGCATCAGACCGGCTGTCGGGACCAGCGTTGGAAACACCGTCCGCGCGGACCGAGCGTGCACTTCTCCGGGAGCGCCGGGTCGCTCCCGGCGCCATCGAACCTGTTGGGGCGCAACGGGATCATTGCCAAGTCAAGATCGATCGTCGCATCCCACCTGATGTCAGTCCGCTACGAAAGGCCTCTTTTGTAGCGGAGCTCGATGGGCTCTAGATGGGGGCGTCGTCGGCTGAATATGCTGTCTCAGCCGACTTGATGCGGACGCGGCGAACCTGATGCGCGTCGCGTGCTACCTGATGCGGGTCTCACGAAAGTGATGCAAGAGGCTCTGCCAAAATCGCGTCCTTCGTTGGTCGAGGGACGGGAGCGCCGGGTGGCGGGGACTGGGCTGCGTGCGATGCGCGGCGGCCGCGGTGGCAGGACTACAGGTTTCGAGGTCGGATTCGTGGACGAGCGGAATGGGGAGGTGCGGATGCCGCTCGGTGACGCGGTGTCCGCGCCGTTCGATCGTGCCGCGCCGGTGCGGTCGTTCCCGGTGTACAAGCGCCAGCGGAACTTCCCCGGCTTCTACTACGCGGCCTGCCTCAATGCCGGGTCAGCACGTTCTACGAGGGCGAGATCAACACCGTCACGTCCTGGCTCGACGCGGTGCGGGCGCACGGCAGCCTGGTCCTGCTGGCCCAGGCCCGCGACGGCGCCGAGGACTGGGCCATCGGCGTCACCGCCGCCACGGCCTGACCTCGCCGCACCGGCGCCCCGGTCGTGTTTTCCCCGCGGTGTGCGGGGGTGAGGATCCGCAACCCGCGGGCCCTGCAGACCTGTGGAGTACCGATGAGCACCCTCGTCCGCACCCCGATCGACCTGGTGCCCGAGCACGGCCTGGACCCCGCCGGCTACGACCCCGGAACCGGCGCCCGGATCCCGTGGGACGCCCCCGTCGCCGACCACGCCGACCTCTTCGACCTCGACGCCGAGGCCCTGGCCGCCGACGACGCCCGCGAGCCCGAGCCCCTGACCGTGATCGAGTACCTCACCGACGCCGCCGGCGGGGCCGGGATGAGCCTGCCCGAGTACCTGCAGCTCTAACCCGCCAGGCCTCCGCAACCACCGGGGCCGGGCACCCCGCCGTTCTGATCATTCCGACCATGCACAAAGACCCGAAGGGAGTCCCTGGTGGACCAGGACGAGGGCGGAACCATGCGTGACCAGACATGCCCCGCCAGCAATCCGCGGATTGCCGGCGGCCAGAGCACTGACCGGGAGCGCGCATGAGCAGCCGGCTGCAGAGGGCCCGCCGGGACCTGTCCATGCGCACCCACGATGTCCATCGGGACGCGCGGGAGCTTCTCATCGCCGCGGCCCTGGACCTGGCCGAGGGCATCGACGCCTACGCCCTGCCCGACACCGTCTACATCGGACACCTCCAGTCCGACGATTTCGACTACTCGCGCGGAGACCCCGAGCCTTGGCCGGCGGCCCGTGTCCGGGCCCGGCTCGACACCATCTCCGCGGCGCTGGGCCGGGCTGGTGACCTGCTCGACGCGATCGACACGGCCCCGAGCCGGCTCACGCCTGCCGCGGCAGGGATGACCGTGCACGAAGCGGCCGAGCGGCTCGACATCACCGCGCAGCAGGCGCTCGAGGACGCGATCACCGGGCAGCTCGGTGTGCCCGCCGACCTGCTCGACGACTTGCTGGGCCGGTACCAGTACCTGCCCGTCGATACCGGCTCGCACCCGCGGCGAGCCCGGGGAATCCACGCCGGCCGGTGCGACGGAGGCCGCGGGGCAGCGAGGACGTGGTGGCACGCGCTGGAAACCTACGCTGGAATCCACCCCGAGCGGCTGTCTGCCGTCGTAGAGCTGCTGACCACCGGGCCCGAGGGATGAACCCGCCCGGATACTTGCAGCTCTAGCCTGGTCAGGTCGTGACCGGATGCCTGGGCACGACCTGACCGGCGATGCCGTCGGAACTGGGCCAGGAGGGCACACCGCGCGCGGCGGTATCGAGCGTTCTCGCGCCGGTGAGCGACCGCTCGCGGGTGACGCACTTACCTGCTACCCGCGCGCCGAAGGACCCGGCAGGCCTACTTTCAAGGAGAAGCCCGTCCATGACCGCCGACGACCACGAGCCGGCCGACCGGGCCCGGCTCGTGGCGCGCGCCCGTTCCTTGCTACCGGCCAGGTGCTGCCAGCCGGATGGCCAGCCCGCACGAGGCGGGCATGGCCCGCACCCGGCTGACCGCGTTCCTGTCCAGGCACGGCCTGACCCACGCCGATCTCGACCAAGATCGCCAGGCCTTGACCACCTGGCCCGGCTTCGACGGCGACGGGAGAATGCCGGAGCCGCGCCCGAAACACGTCGTGCACCGGATTGAGGGGCTCACCTCGTCCGGTAGGAAATGGCAGGCGTGGTGCCGATGCGGGCACGGCAGCACACCGCGGACTACCCGCGACCGGGCGCTGGAGGCGCTGCGCACCGGGCACTTGACGGAACCCCCAGTGCGCTGCCTGTGCGGGAAGGACTACACCGACGCCGGGTGGATGGGCATCCGCGACGGCCTGCGGGTACTGGTCGACACCCTCAACGGCGACGAGTTCATGTGCTGCGAAGACATCATCCACGGCAAGGCCCAGTTCTAAACTCCGGCGGACAGCAAAGGTGTTCACGATCGCCGGCGCCCCTCCGGACGAGAGGTACTGCTGGCGCGCGTAGCGCAGTCGCTCTTCGGCATGGACCACCGAAGCACCACCGCCTGATGCCACCGAGCCATCCGCACGCCGGGGTTTCCTGGTCACGTTCAGGGACGCTGGAGCGGCGCCGGGTCACCAGGCCGTACACACAGTAGGAGAGCCCTGCCGTTGGCAGGATCCATCCATACTGCTCGACGGGTCGGCGAGGTAGAACTGATGCAGCAGCCTCCAGCGGAAGGCACACTGCGCGGGGTCCTGCTCGACCTCGACCAGCGCGACGGATTTCACCGTCATCGGCGCGTAACTCGGCCGCACCTCCCGGCGGAGGCGACCCTGCACGGAGTCGCTGGCCTGCGTGGCCGATGCGTACGCGATCGCCATGTGCGCCGGACGGGTGTCGTAGGCCACCGCGTCCGGCCCGCACACCTCGGCGATCACGCGCCGCGCCTCGTCGAGCAGGGCATCGAACTGCTCGACGTCGTCCGCGTCCGCGACCGCACTTCGGCCGTGGGCGAGCACGGAGCCGATGAGCATCGTGAACGCGGGAGTCGCAGCGAAAACCTTGCCCAGCTCGGTGATCAAGGTTCTGCGGGTCGCCGCGTCGATGGCGTCGGCGTGCCGGCCGTGGTGGATCGGCTGGAGCGTCATGTGCAAGCACTCGTCGGGCAGCGGCCGATCCGTCGCCGGGTACCCGGCGAGGAGCTTGCGGCACGCGGTGACGAGCTGGGCCAGCCCGCGATCATGCTCCAGATCGGGCACGAGGATCAGTTGCAGCTCACGATGTCCCGGCGGCCACAGCCAGTCGCCCACGAAGAAATTCTCCACGGCCCTACAAGTACCGGCCACAGTCGATCCGGTGGCTCGAGTGACCCGATCGAGTGACTGCTGAGCAACCGCCCCCGGCGAATATGATCATCAGGTATCACAGGGTCAGGGCACGTTTCCGCCATCCATGGGCGTGTCAACGATTGTGGCCGGGCTTCCCCTCCCCCTCGGAGGCCCGGCCGCTCGTATCCGGATGACGCAAGGGATCCCGTGAGCGCTCTGCAGGTCTCGCCGATGTCCGCGATCGCAGCATGCCGTTCGGGAGCCAGTTCGAAGTCGGCTACGGTCGCCACGTTGAGGACGTCGTCGACGTCGTCCAGCGGGGCCCGCCTCCGCGACGAGCAGATCATCAACCGACCCGTCCGGCGAGCGCGGTGGGCGGCCGGGTTTCGGCGGCCATGCCGAAGGTGCGATGACCGTGTCGGAGGCGCTGGAGATGTTCGCCGAGGACATCGGCCTGTAGCTGCACGGGGTCAGGTACGTTGAGATCGCCTTTGCCTCGTGCGCGACCACCACGTTGTCGTGCGCGACTGGGTCGCGCTTACGACAGCCGCACCGCGACGGCTCCCTCCGGGCTGAGCGGCTAGTTACCTGCGCTCGACGGCGCCTTAGCCGCCATCGGCGCCCCGATCTGACCTCGGCCGGCTGGTTGGCTGATGGTGCTGGTGCCGTGCGGGTGCGGGATAGGGCGTCCCCGGTACTCGGCGGGGTCCCGGTGTTCGTCGTCAGAGCCCGGCGTGGGCTGCCAGCGCCGGGAGGTCGGCGGACGTCCGGCCGGGCGTGTCGAGCATGGTGGTGATCAGGTCCCGGACCGAGGGCCGCTGGATTTCCTGTGGCGCGCAGGCGAAGGCCATGTTCAACGCGCTGCTGGCCTGGTCGAGGTTGCCGTGGTCCTTCCACGCTCGCGCACCGTCCACATAGGAACGCGCCCGGCGTTCGGCGGTTGGCAGGCGGCCGGGCACGACGGAGGCGAAGTAACTCAGGGCCTTGGCCGAGTCGCCGAGAGCGGTGTGCACCCCGATCCGGTAGACCGCGACGGTTGTCTCGCTGAACTGGGCGGTGCCGGTCCCGCCTACGGTTCCGGGTAGCCGGCGTGCGGCGTGCTCGGCTTCCTCGATGAGGCTGACGGCTTGGGCGGTGTTGCCGTTCTGGGCGGCGGAGTAGCTCGCGGCGCACAGCAGAGATCCGTAGGTCGCCAGCAGCGGCGCCTGCGGATCGCCGTGATCAGCCCCGAGGTCGAGCGCGGTCTTGGTGAGCATGGTGATCGCGCCGGTCAGCCCGGCGTCCCGTTCGATCCGCTCGGGGGCGCCGAGGGCGTCGCGGCGCATCGCGATGGCCATGGTGCGGGAGCTGGCCGCGATCGTCAGCAGGTCGCCGCTTTCTTCGGCGGCCGCGTGGGACCGGTCGGCGGCGACGCGGGCGACGGTGTCGCGGTGCCGCTTGGTCGCCAGCTCCGAGCCGAGCAGGTACGCGCGGGCCAGGGCCGCGGACATCCGCTCCCGCAGCTGGCCGGCGGCGGCGTCGCGGCTGGCGTGGGCGGCGGCGATGAGCCGGGGCAACGCGCCGGTGAGCTCGCTGTACTCGCAGCGCTCAAACGCCTGCTGCGCCTGCTCCAGCGCCAGGTGCAGCGTCACCAGCGGCACGGGCGTCGCCGGAAGCGTCGACTTCGCGAGCAGCAGCGCCTCCAGCGATTCCTCGGCGGAGGCCGCGCGGGCGGTCCCGGGCAGCGCCCCGGCGATCGTGAAGCCGACCAGCCCCGCGAGAACCTGTCGTCGCCGCATCGCCTCGTCACCGCCCTGTTCGCCGGAGGTAGTTGCGCCGACAGTAACCGGCCAGGCACGATCGTGCGTTTCTGCCGCGCCGGTCACGACGGGGGCCAGCCCGAACAGGTGCGGCGGGATCGCGAGGACGTCGGACAGGGTCCGCAGGTAGCGCACGTCGATGAGCTTGCGCTGCCCGGTTTCCATCCTCGACAAGGTGCTCACCGACAGGTGACATCGAGCCGCGACCTGCGCCAACGTCTGGTGCCGGGCTTCGCGCACGGCCCGCGCGAGCAGACCGTAGCGGCCGTCGGCGGCAGCGCGCAGGACCTCGGGCGACGACCAGAACGGGTGCAACGCGTCCATCGGAACCTCCTCACCGATCGTCCCTCACCAACCACCCTGAGCGACAGCCCGAACGTGCACCTTGCGTTTTGACAGTTCCGCAACTCCGTTGCCCGTCCCGCACACGCCCCTGCCGCACAGGCCGGTCCCGCGCGTTCCATGAAGCTCCCCGCTCCGATCGAGCACCGTTGAAAGGGAGACCGTCGTGACACACCCCCGGCACCGCGTCCCCGTCGCCCCCAGCCTGGCCACCGCGCTGGCCGAGAACGACTTGAGCATGGACGGCCACGCCTGGGCCGCGCCCCGCGTGGAGGCCGCCCGCGCCATCCTGCGTGCCGCCGGCGCCGCGCTGGTGCACAGCCTCGCCGACCGGCTCACTCTCCACGGCTGGGCGATCGCGGCATTCCCGGAGGAGCTGTCCGACGAGTTGCTCCGCCGCGCGGCCGCGGGCGCGCTGGCCGGGGTCGGTGTGCCGTTCTTCTCCATCGACGGCGGCCGCGGGCTCTGGCTGGACGGCTTGTCCGGGCCCGAGCGTGACCCGAGCAGCTTCGGCGGAGTCGCCGCCCAGGCCCTGCACATCGACGCGCCGAACGTGACCGCGCCGCCGGACTACACCAGCCTGCTCATGCTGCGCCCCGATCCCGCCGGCGGCGGGCACTCGATCCTCGCCGATCTGCGCGCGGCCGCGGTCCTGCTCGCCGACGACAATCGCGACGTCCTGCGGCGCCCGGTGTTCTTCGAGGGCCGCGCCGAGCAGCTGCACGGAGTCGGCGAGCCGCTGCTGCCGTTCCCCATCCTCGAGGACGGGCGACCCGGGGACACGTGGATCAGATGGGCCGGGAAGCTGCTGACCGACCAGCGCAACACCGGGCACCGCCCGGTGCTCGAACGCTTCGCGTCGCTGCTGCACCTCACGACGCAGCGGGTGCTGCTGCGCCGCGGGGAACTGCTGATCGCCGACCAGCGCCGCGTCGCGCACGGCCGCACCGCCCTCGGCCGCCAGGACAACCTCGCGCCGTCGGCACGGCGGTTGCTGTGCCAGGCCAAGGCCCGGCTCGACGCGGCCGCCCCGGTGCACCAGGTGCCGGGTCTGCGAAGCGCGGCGTGACCGGGCGACGCACGGTCGACGTCGCCGTGGTCGGCACCGGGGTGATCGGGCTCGCGGCCGCGCACGCACTGCTCGCCCGCGGGCTCACCGTCACGGTGCTCGCGCCGCGCCCCTCCTCGGCGCCGGGGCAGGCCAGCGCAGCGGCGGGCGCGATGCTGTCCCTGTTCTCCGAGGTTGACGCCAGCCAGCCCGAAGAGCGGGTCGAGCTGGAGGTCAGCCAGCGGCTGAGGAGCTTCGCCCGGTACCCGGCGTGGCTGGACGGACTCGCCGCCGCGTCCGGTGAGCCGCTGGTTCCGCTGGTCGCGGGCACGTGGGTCGTGGCTGCCGACGCCGAACGCGACGACGTGGCCGCGATCGCGCGGGCCGCCCGCTCAGCGACCCACCCCGCCGAACTTCACCACGGCGCCGGCGTCGACGGACTACGGCCCGAGGCCACGCCGGGAACCGCGCTGTGGCTGCCGACCGAGCCGAGCCTCGACATCACCCGCCTGCTGGGCACCCTCGGCGCGGCCGTGACCAGGCACCGCAACGCCCACTGGTACGACTCGCCGGTCGGCAGCGTGACCCCGGACCGGACGGCGGTCCGGTTGCAGTGCGCGGACGGCACGCCCGTGGCGTGCGGGCGGGTCGTGCTGGCCGCGGGCGCCGGGATTCCGGCGCTGCTGGGCGAGCAACGCCGCGAGCTTGGGGTGCCGCCGGTGCTGGCCGGGCGCGGCGTCAGCATGGTGCTCGGCACCCCGCTCACCGTCGAGCACACCGTCCGCACCCCGAATGCGGCGTTCACATGCGGCACCCACCTCGTGCCGCGCGGAGACGGGACGGTCTACCTCGGCGCGACCAACCGGCTCACCCTCGCCCCGAAGCTCGACGGCGCGGCGACGCTGGACGAGATCGCCGTGCTGATCGGCGACGCCACCCGCGTCATCGAGCACCGGCTCGCCGGCGCCGAGCTGCTGGACACGCAGGTCGGCTACCGGCCCTACACCCTCGACCATCTGCCGCTGGTCGGGCCGACCGCCGACCCGCGTGTCCTGCTGGCCACCGCGACCTACCGGTGCGGTGTGCTGCTCGCGCCGCTGCTGGCCGACCTCGTCGCCGACGAGATCACCGAACCCGGCTCCCTGGCCTGCCACCCCTACCGCGCCGATCGCCTGATGCCCGCCCCACCGCTGAGCGACCTGCTGACCCCGGCGACACTGCGCGGCCTCGCCGACCACCTCGCCGGGCCGGGCGCCCGCTCCGGTGGCGCCGGCCAGCGGCAGCTCGCGACGCTGCTCGCCTCCACGCTGCCTGCCGTCTTGGCCACCCGCGACCCGATCGGGGCCGCGGCGGTCCGGCTGTTCGCCCAGGCCCCAGTCGTCGAAGTGCTGCCGTCCCTGCTCGCCCTCGCCGAACGCCCGGAGGCCCGCCCATGCCCGATCACACCGTCGATCCCGCCACCACGGTCTTCATCGCCGCAGCCAGTCTCCGAAGCCACCGTTCCGGCGACCTGACCCGGGAGCACCAGCTCGACGGACTCGGTTTCGATTCGCTCGACCGCATCGCGCTCGCCGTCGCCATCGAGCGCGCCACCGGCCGGACCGTCCCGGACCTGGTGCTGGCCACCGCCGGGACGCTCGGCGACCTGATCGACCACCTCACCGCCAACCCGGAAGGCACGCCATGACCGCCAGCGCCGACTATCCCCTCGCCGAGCCGAGCGCCCACGTCGCCTCCGGCGCGCGGATTGGCGCCGGCACCCGCGTATGGCACCAGGCCCACGTCGCCGACGACGTCGAGATCGGGTCCGGCTGCACGCTGGGCACAAGCTGCTACGTCGGCTCCGGGTCACGCATCGGCGACAACGTCAAAATCGGCAACCACGCCGACGTGTTCGGCGCGCAGCTCGACGACGGCGTCATGATCAGCCCGCAGGCCGTGCTCACCGAAGACCGCGCGCCCCGGGCCACCCGCCCGGACGGGCAGCGCCAAGGCCCCGGCGACTGGACGTCGACGCCGGTCATCGTGCGCCGCGGCGCCACCATCGGCGCCGGGGCGCGCGTCGCGCCCGGCGTTGAGATCGGGCCCTACGCCATGGTCGGGATCGGCGCTGTCGTCCTGCGCGACGTTCCCGCGCACGCCCTGGTCCTAGGCAATCCGGCCCGTGCGATCGGCTGGGTCTGCCGCTGCGCGGCTACCCTCGCCGACCGGATGCGGTGCCCGCGGTGCGCCCGAACCTACGAACTGGTCGCCGACCTGCTGAACGAAGTGCAACCCGGTCCGTAACGCGACGCCGGTCACCGGCGGACTCGGCGGGCTGGGTAGCGTCGCCGCGCATGACCCAGGTATGGCCACCGCCCGCCGAGTACTACGCCACCCTGCCCAAACAGATCGCGGGTGCGGGCGTCATCTTCCGCGACACCGAGGGCCGCGTCCTGCTCGTCGAGCCGAACTACGGCGCCGAGCCGTGGGAGATCCCCGGCGGCGCACTCGACGAAGGCGAATCCCCGTGGGCGGGGGCGCGCCGCGAGATCAAGGAAGAACTCGGGTTCGACCTGCTACCCGGCCGGCTGCTGGCCGTGGACTGGGTTCCGCCACAGCCCGACGGCCGCCCCGCCCTGACGAACAGCCTGTTCGACGGCGGAATCCTCGACGACAACCAGATCGCCTCGCTGCGCCTGGCCGACGGTGAGTTGAAATGCTCGAAGTTCGCCACCCGCGAGGAGAGCGCGGCCATGCTCCGGCCGCACCTGGCGCGACGTGTCGCCGGGTGCCTCGACGCCCTGGACACCGGCCAGACTGCGTACCTCGAGAACGGCTTCGATCCACTCGCGCACGACGACGCCCCCTGACACGTCAAGGGCACACTGCCGAGCGTCCTGCGGTGCTCGCCCCCGGGCAGCCCGGTCGGGCAAGGACCGCTACACGACGTGAAGAACCGGCTGGTTCGGTCAGCTGAGATACGTCGATGAAATGTCACGCGGCCGCCGAAGAGGTGATCAGCCTGGTGGTTGTGGGCCGGCAACCCGGAGATCCGCGACCGCGCGACGTGGCAGCCGCTGTTCACCGCGACCGAGCACCAGGCGACGACGATCGACGAGGCCGAGGAGGACGGGATCAGCAGCGGCGAGACCGCCGCACTCGTTCGCCACGACGTCACCCTGGCCGACAGCACGATCCGCGTCCTGTTCGACGTGGTCACCGGCTGGTGGTACCGCGGCGAGGGCGCCGTCGCCGGCGAACGCCACTGGATCAGCGCGGACGAGACGGCCGCCCGCCGCTACTACGGGGAGCACCGGCCGAAACGGCAGTGAGTCAACGGCGATCGGGCCTCGGGGGCAGTTCGTCGGTGTCGCCGACGAGCCGGTGCAGGACCGCACGAGGCGTGCGTCCAGGTTCGAGTCGACCTTGCCGGACACAGGCGGCGGGCACCCCCCGCGGCGGCCTCGCAGATTGACGACGCGTCCCGAATTCGGCGGCTGACCTTACCGTGATCGCGGTTGCGCCGATCGGCTGGAGTCCCCTTTATCTCGGGGCTGCCGACTCTCTTTGCCGGGGACGGATGGGACGCTAGCGGAATCGACCACGGAAGGGACTCCCAACTGATGACCTACCAGCCTGAGCGAGAATTGAACCTGACCTACGATCCGCAGCGGGGATGGTTCGACTTCGTGCTCTACAGCGAAACGCCGAAACTGTGGGGTGCTGCGCTCAACGCCACCCAGCAACTGCGCGATTCCAGCCGGTACACGCAGGAATGGATTGGTCGGTTGCAGGACACCGAGCCGACCCCACTTCACATGGCGCTGGTCTCCAACGACGACGCCCCGCGGCTATGGAGTTCCTGCGTCTTCGACGACCCCGAGTCGCAGTCGGCGGTCGCCGGCGACGGCTGCCTGTGCCTGACGACCTTCTACGATCCGCTCACCTGGATGCCGGTGGTGAAACAGCACTACCGCACGGTGACCGGGAACATCGAGACCTGGACCTACTGGACGTTCTCGCCGTTGTCGCTGCCCGAGGGCCAGGTGCTGGAGCGGTTGATCATCGATCAGGACGCTGGCGTTATGTGGCTGCGCAACGACCGCGGCGAGCTATATTTCCTGCCCGAGAAGACTGGCGCGGGCTACAGCGTCGGCTACGGCGGCGGCGGGCCCGGGAAGTTCGCCGCGATGATCGAGAAGATCGTGGCCTCCGACGGTCACGACGTCACCCCGGACACGAGCCAGGTGACGGCGAATCGTCACCTGACCGACTGGACGTCCTCGCCCGTGTCGGACCGGACGCGGGAGTTGTCCCTGGCGCAGCTGCGGACCCTGCGTGCAACGGGGACCGCACCGGCCTGATCGCGCTGCTCGGCGACGATCAGCGAGGGCAGCCGTCGATCGCGGCTGACATCGTCAACATCGTGGACATCCTTCCCGCCCCCTCCCGAGAGTGGTGTTACCAATGATCCGGCCCAGCACATCTAGTGGTCGCCGGCGTCGAGCAGGAACGGAGAGGTCACCAGGCCAGCCCAGCCACCTGTGCTGGAGGTTGCCCGAAACCGCGCTTTCGCTGAGCGCGGCCGGCGTACCATCACTCGCCGTGCCTGGTTGAGTACCGGGTTTCGGGGAGGGAATGACGTGGACAACCTTGCTGACCTGGCAGCGCAGGCCGCCGCGGCCGCCGGAGGCTACCTCGCGGCCATCGCGGGAAAGGTCGCCGACAAGGTCAAGGACGGGGCCGCGGAGCGGCTCTACGGGGTGATCGAGCCGCGGCTGCGCGGGACCGCTTCAGGCACGGCGGCCCTGGAGAACCTGCAGGAAGAGCCGCAGGCGCCGGAGCGACAGCGGATGGTCGCGGCGGTGCTGCAGGACATCGCGGTCGCCGACCCAGGCTTCGCCGAGCAACTGGCCGCGCTCCTGCCCGCCGTGGCGAGTGTCTCGGCGCAGCGCTGGACGGGAGCGCACATCCAGATCAGCGACTCCAGGCTCAGGAACAGCCAGGTCGCTGCCCGCGACATCAACAACTCCAAGCACACCCTGAAGATCGGCACCGGCGGCCTCGTCTTCGCCGCCCTGGCCCTGATCGCGCTCCTCGTCGGCGCCGGAGCCATCGGCGCCCAGATCGGCGACTCGCCGTGCGTACAAGCCGCGGGACCTGCACAGACAGACAGCGCCGGAGGCAACGTCGGCCGCGCCCCCGCAGGCCTGCCTTCCGGCGGCTCTCCAGCAACCCGTAACTACGACCACCTGCCGACAGCAGCGCCTTATGACACATTGTTGCATTTCTACTACTGGATAGCATCCAGCAAGCGGGAAAATCGCAGCGCGGGCGATCCTTACAATGCATGTCTCCTCATGTCGCCTCAAGGTGAGAGTGCGTTCCTCCGAGATGTCGGATTCAAAGACTGCAATAGCGCAGTGGAAGGAATTGAGTCACAGGTCACCGATCACGGCGCCTACAATAACTTCATCGGAAACGTCGAGGAAGGTATTTGCGGAGACTTGGCCGGAGACCAATCTCCGGAGGCGCAACGTCTTGTCGCAGGCCTGAATGTCGGCGACTGCATCGCGACAGGCCAGTACCTGAAAGGCTCACCGGAACTTCATCAGGTCACCTTGGACTCGTGCCTGTTCAGTGTCAAAGGCGGACCCGCCCTGGGTGTCTTCATCCTCACCACAATCGGTAAAGGCTGGATTATCACCGGACACCAGCCTGGGCCGAAACAATGCTGACCACTCCTGCCGCAAGCGAGCCGATCTGGAAGGCAGCCTCGCCGATACGGCCCTGGTAAGCGAAGACGACGGGTGAGGCGAGTAGCACGGGTTGTGGGAGTCATTTCCGCGCGCGTGGCGGACTGTCGGAGCTGGGTTTGTCGGTGAGCCGGAGTGCGAACAGGACGTCGGGGTGGATCTGCAGGTCGCTGCGGTTGCGCGGCGCGTAGATCGCGACGTGGCGGCTGATCAGGTAGGTGGGGTCGAGGTTGATGCGGGCCAGGTCGGTGTGGGTGAGGTCGTCGCTTTTGTCGGGGAACGGCTGAAGGAGCTTCTCTCGCACCAACGCGAGCAGGGCGACTGCCAGGTGCTGGTCCGGCGGTTGCTGGGCGGCGTGGTCACGTTCGAAGCGTTCCCTCAGCGCACCCGGGCGGAGCAGCAGTTGAAGCTGGCCGAGCGGGAGCGGGCGAAGGTTGCCGAGCTGACCGCCGCCGGGGAGAAGGCGTCGTTGCGGTCGTTGCAGCGCTTCCGGCGGCCGCTACCGGGCCGCCGGAAGTTGATTGTGAGTGGCTGGAGTCCTGGTCAGGCATCTGAATGCGACGTTGGCCTTACTCCTGGACGGGTTGCACGTAGGCCCTGGCGAACCAGTGGCCAACGGTGGCGGCGTGCAGGTGCCCGCCGATGACCCGGTCGCCTTCGACTCCGAAGCCGGCGTGCAGGTGCACGGTGCCGTTGCGGATGTCGCCGACGGCACTGGTGATCTCGCCTGGCAGGTCGTAGGCGGTGATGGTGTCGGCGGACGGGTCCGCCGATGGCATGGTGGAGACGGTGAAGCGGTCGACAGCGCCGATGAGGGAGACAATCACGCCGTTGCGCACCCCGGCATCTGCGGCTTGGCGACGGATCTCCTCGACCAGGTCCGCATCCTTGATCTCGATGACGATCATTGGATTCCTTCTGTCGTGGCCAGTGCGATGTGACGCAGGGTCTCGCGGCTGGGCTCGGTGTGCAGTGCGCTGGTAAGCGCGGTGGCGGCGGCGGGGTGGCGGAACGCGACCTGTCCGAGCATGGAGGCGCTGCACCATCGGGCACCGGCGTCGCGTCGGTTGCCCAGTTCGCGGGCGAGTGCCGCGATCTGGCGAGGGTTCGCCCGGCTGGGTTCGAAGTCCGCAGCCTGCCCCCACGGGAGGTGCAAGACCCGTGCGGCTACCGCTGTCCGGTACAGGGCGCGGGTCTCGGTGTCGCGTTCCAGGGCTGCGGCAACGGCGTCCACCGCGTTCTCGTCGTGCGACTTCGCCAGGATGCCGGCCGCGTTGACCCGCAGGATCGGGGTGGCGCCGTCGGTGAGCCAGTGCCGCAGGTGCAGCATCGAGACGCGATCCGTCTGCACGAGGAGCCAGATGATCAGATCGGTCTTGTGGGTGGTCTGGACGGTGGCCAGGGGGTGTCCGTCGCCGGACGCGATGCATTCCGCTATCGACGCGGCGGTGCGCGCCTCGCTGTCGTCAGCTGATTCGTTCAGGGCCAGGGTGGAGGCCCCGAGGAGGAATTCCCTGCGCCGCACGGGTGATTTCTCCCTCTCCAGCGTGGCCAGCGGGGTATCCAGGACGGCCGCCAGGTGGCCCAGCCAGAAACGGCGGGGGGTGCGCTTGCCGTTCTCCCAGCGGGAGACCTCCTCACGGGTGAGCGAGGCCGGCTGGGCGCGGTCGGACAATGCGCGGGCGAGGTCGTCCTGCGACCACCCGCGGGCCGAACGTAGATCACGGATCAGATCCCCGAAAGCCATCCTCCCAGTTTGGCCACCCCCTTGGCCACGGGCGGCCCGTATGCCGGAACGAGACTGTTTTCCGGACCGGATTCACCCCGCAGTGCCCGATCCGAGCAGTCCGGAAGGGAGGACTCCCATGCTGGTGAGCCCAAGGCCCGGCGTCCGATGGCTGCCCGCCCGTGTCGCAGACTGGGAAGCCTGGCAGTTGGAGCTGCTCGAACAGGCCGGCGAGCGCCTGGGCGCGGAGCTGTCCCGCACAGGGCGCGTCTACCGCTGGAGCGCCACCGGATCACCAGCCTTCTTCGAAGGCGTGCGGGTTTGGCTTCGGGTGAGCGCCTTCCTGGAGAACACCATGGACGCCGAGGCGTGGCGCGGCACCGCCGAGGCGGGCACGCTGAAGGGCATCTGCAAGCCCGCACTGCTGGCGCGCACTGAGTGGACCACCAATGGACCGACTCCCGTCCCGGTCAGCGGCGAACTTCTGACCTTCGTCAGCGACCCGGTCGCCTCGCGCAGCCGCTTCCTGCAGGAGCCGCCGACGCTGGCGGCGTCCTGGATGGGGGATCTGCGCTCCTCGCTGGACGCCCTGTCCGAGGCGGCGACGGAGCGGCGGTTTCGAGTCCACGATGCCGAGCAGTACGGCTACCTGCTGAACGCCACCTACGGGTGTTCGCATCCCGTGGGGATCGCCCCCGAGTTCGGGACCGAGCACATCGATCTGACCTGGGGCAACATCAGCGCGCCGAATCTGACCATCATCGACTGGGAGCACTGGGGCGTCGCGGTACGGGGCTACGGCATCGGGTACCTCTACCTGACATCCCTCGCAGTGCCGTCAATCGCCCGCCGAATACACGAGACGTTCGCCGACCTGCTCGACAGCCCCACCGGCCGGTACGCACAGCTCGTCGCTGCGGCCGTCATCATCAGGAACCTGACCCACCTGCCCGACGACGCCGCGCTCGCCCCTTTACTCCACCGCCACACGGACAGGCTCCTCGCACAACGGTCTTGAGAGAGCTCCTTCAGCTTCCGGGAGGCACCACGTGAATCACCAGCTCATCGCCAGTCCGTATCCGCACGGCCACATCGTCGTGAGTCCGGGCCGCAACGGAGGAATCCGGATCGGCGCCGACCGGTACACCGAGCTGCAAGACGCCGACCCCAACGACCCGGTGCCCAGCTGGCTGGCCGACGCGGCGCGCAACGGATGGAGGGTTGACGTCGCAGTTCTGTCCATCGGAGACACGGTCCGAGTCCGCCCGGAGTCCGAGTACGGCTACGCACGCGCGAGCTACGAGCTCAACCTCGGCTGCAACTACGACTGCGAGCACTGCTACCTGGCCGAGAAGACGTTCGCCGGAATGGAATGGGAAGGCCGCGAGCGGCTGCTCACCATCATGGCGCAGGCCGGCGTGCTGTGGCTTCAGCTCACCGGAGGCGAACCGCTCATCGATCCCCTGTTCGCCCAGACGCACGCCTTCGCCTACGACCTGGGCATGATGATCCAGATCTCTTCCAACGGCTCGCGCCTGTCCCGTACGAAGACGCTGGAACTGCTGACCGAGCGCCGCCCCTACCGGTTGACCTTGAGCATGTACGGGGCCACCGAGGAATCGTACGACGGGCTCACCCGGCGCAAAGGATCGTTCAAGCGGTTCACCCGCGGCGTCGCTGCGGCCCACGAGGCCGGGTTGCCGATGCGCCTCAATCTCGTGATCACCAAGCGCAATGAGCACGAGATCCCGCAGATGAACGCCTTCGCCGACCGGTACGGCATCGAGCGCTTCGAGTACACGAACATCACCCCGACCATCTACGGCGGCGGCGAGGTCCTGCCTAGCCAGGCCACCGAGGTTCTGCGCACCCGCGCCCCGTACACCGGATGCAACGCCGGCGTCACGCACTTCCACTGCGACCCGCACGGGAGGGCGTCCATCTGCAAGATCGGCCGGGAGAGCCAGGTGGACCTGATGGCTGAAGGGGCCCGTGGCCTCAAGCGCCTGGCGGAGATCGGCGACCGCCTCACCGCCCGCCACGGCGGGTGCGCCGGATGTGGGCTCTCCAAGACCTGCGGGACCTGCCCGCCCATGGCGGAGCTGTACCGCAAGGCACAGGCACCACTCGCCCAGTACTGCCAGCACACAGAGAGGTAGTGCCCATGACCGCTGTCGCGATCGAATTGACCCGCCGTCCGCCCGACGAGGACGAGGAGGAGACGCCCGACCTGACCGCTGCACTGGATCCCGACGCCGTTCAGTTCGTCGGCGAGACGGACGACCTGCTGGTGATGTGCGCGTGCAGTAGCAGCAGCGACCAGCCGTACCAATAGGCGCTCGACAGGCTCTGGGGACCTGGCAAACTTGCCAGGTCCCCAGAGCCTGTCGAGGATGCACACATGCAACGCACTGCTTGGACCGATCTGCCGGCCGCCCTCACCTGGGCCGTCGAGGCCCGCACCGGTCGCATTCTGGAGGCGCGGACAGCGACCGCCGGCGAGAACTCACCCCTCGCGGCGTTCATCAGGTCCGAGAGCGGGACGACCTTCGTCAAGGGCATCCCCGCAGACCACCGGCGGGTCATCACGCAAAGCCGCGAGGCCGCCGTGACGCCCTTCGTCCAGGGGATCTCCCCCGCGCTCCTGTGGCAGTTCAACGAAGCGGGCTGGACCGTCCTGGGCTATGCGTACGTGGAGGGACGGCACGCCGACTACCGCCCCGGCTCGCCGGACCTCGACGCGCTCGTCCACCTGATGACCGCCCTCGGCAAGATCAAGATCCCCGGCGACCCGCTGTTCAAACGGGCCGAGGACCGCTGGAAAACTTACGTCGCCACCCCCGAGGAGGCAACCCTGTTCGCCGGCGACACCCTCGCCCACTCCGACTGGGCACCGGACAACGTCCTCGTATCGGCCGACCAGGCATGGCTGATCGACTGGGCCTGGCCGACGCTCAGCGCGCCATGGCTCGACGCGGCGAGCTGGATCCTGCGGCTCATCGCAGCAGGCGGACACACACCTCGCGAGGCTGAGCTAACCGCCTTCCGCGTCCCGGCCTTCGAGGCGTCCGACCCCGACCACGTAGACGCGTTCGCCGCCGCCAACGTAAGGCTGTGGACAGAGATCGCGAACTCGAACCCCACCACCTGGACGAAGGAAATGGCACAAGCAGCCTGGGACTGGTCCCAGCATCGGCGCCCACGCGCCACCAGCGCGTAAGGAGGTGTCGCACTTGTTATGCCGCGCACCCAGTGGTGAGCCTGCCGTACCGCGACCTGGCTCTCCAGCACGAACACCTCAATGCCACGGTGCCATCCTGACCGGACGCCCGGCATCTACCGGATAATAGACCAGTATCCGATAGCCTGATCAACATCGAGGATCGGCGACGCGCTCACCGCACTATGGAGCGGAGCGAAACCGGCGACCTGGAACCGCAACCGCGCCGCCGTCGGCTCCTGGCTCACCTGGTGCGCGGAGAAGCAGGCCTGTCGTTGAGGACGGTGTCATGAGCCGCCATTGAGCGTGAGTCCGCTGGTCAGCGAGTTGGCGTCGGGATGACTATTGCTCGAAGGTGGCCTCGACCACGGCGGTCTGTTCGGCCCGGCCAGCGCGGAAGTAGCGGGCTGAGGTCTCTATCGAAGCGTGGTTGAGCAGGGCTTGGACCTGGGCGACGTCGGCGCCGTTCTGCCGGAGCCGTGTCCCGTAAGTGTGGCGGAGCCTGTGGGGGCGAAGTCCGGGAAACCCGGCGTCCTTGCCGACGGCGAGGACGACTTGGGTGATGCCCGAGGTGGTCAGCCGGCCGCGTTGTCCGGTCCACAGCGGGCCGGGGTGGTTGCCGCGCACGGCGATCCACGCCATGATCCGTTGCCGTGCGACGGCCGGGATCGGGACGTCGTGGACCTCGTCTCCTTTGCCGTGCAGGCGGATGCTGCCGGTGCGTGGGGTGATCGCGACGTCGTCCAGGTCGAGCTGTTCGCATTCCTCGACCCGGGCTCCGGTGTAGAGCAGGACTGCGATGATCGCCGCGTCCCGTTCGCTGCGGCGGAGGGAGGCCCGTTCGACCTTGCCCTGCTCGGCGGGCTCCAGCGCGTCGGGTTCGCCAGGCTTGGGCACCCGGACGCGCTTGACGATGACGCGCAGCTGCGGGCCGTGCTCGTAGAGCAGGGTGACGGCGGCGAGGGCCTGGTTGACCGTGGCCGGGCTGGATTTCTTGCCGCGCAACAGGTGCCGCCGCCACGTGGTGACCGCCGCCTCGGCGCCGACCTGGTCGGCGAAGGCGTCCGGGTGGTCGGCGGCGCGGGCGGTCAACCAGGCGACGTAGGCGACGGCTTGGCGGCGGTAGGCCCGCACGGTGTTGGCTGCGAGTTTGCAGCGGTTGAGGTAGCGCGACAGCGTGGCCAGGGCCTGCTCCGCGGCTTCGGCGACCTCGGTGTGCAGCGGGATGACCTCGGTGGTCACCGGTTGCCGACCGCGCCGGGCGGCGCCGGGTGTGCCAGCGCGGTGATGACGGCGGATCCCGCGTCCCAGGTCTGGTCCATCTGTTCGAGCAGTGCGCCGTTGGTGTCCAGGCGGGTGCCCAGAATCTGCTGCTGCTCGTCGATCGAGGCGTCGGAGATCGCGAGGAACGCGCGGTAGGCGTCGTCGGCCCGTTGTGCCGCGGTGGCGATCGTGTCCGCGTCTCCGGCCTTGCGGGCTCTGGTCAGCTGGCCTTTCGCCGCCGCCCAGCGCTGCCGCGCCGCCTTCTGCTGCTGGAGCAGGTCGGCCTGGCGCCTGTCCGCCACCGTGCGCTCGGCGGCGCTGACCGCGATCATCCGGTTCAGCCGGTCCCGGTGGGCGTCGTGCACCGTGAGCCCTCGCCGGCGGTGGCACCGTCCCGGCGTCAACGTTGGCCGGTCAACTCGACTGTGCGCCGTCGGAACGACAGCACCGTCCGTCCACCAGGCAACACAGTCTCGAGCTGTTGCACGGCGTCCGGCGCGGCGTACCGGCCGGCTCGGATGGTGTCGGTGCGTGGCCGCCTCACGACACGTGGTCGCTGCTGATCGCTTCGGGGCACTGCCCGGGTGAACCGCACGTGGGCGGCAAGATCCGCTCCGCGTGCGCATCGGTATCGGCGGATGCGGATACCGATGCGCGTCTCCGTGGGACGGCGGTTACGTGGCGGTCAGCCAACGGGTCCATGCGTCCGGGTCGGTCCCGACCTCGATCGGAATCCCCAGCTGCGCCAGCGCGCCGGGATAGCGGGACTCGTAGACGGCGTTGACTTTCGTGGCGAATTGCGCCGGCCGCAGCAGCCACGCTGCCGGGAGGCGGTGGCAGTGCAGTGTGGGCTGCGGTCCGTTGTCGGTGAGCTCGCCGTCGATGATCTCGCGGCGGATCAGTCCCGCGACTAGCAGAGTGCGGTCGTGTATCCGTTTCTCGAACGGCTGGTCGCGCTGCGACGTGGTGTCGGGGTCGTCGGTGATCAAGTCGAGCATGTCCCAGGACGGCGCGGTCGCCTCGACTGCCACGGCGGCGGCCAGCCACGGCAGGTTCAGCATCCGCGCGGTGTGGATGCGGTGGTTGCCGTTCTCGCCGACCCGATACAGCGGCCCGGCCCAGGCCGGGGTGCGCAGCAGGGTGATCCGGCGACCGAACAGCTCGTCGATGAAGGCGTCCAGGTCGTTGGTGAGCAGGCCTTGGACGATGTCGAACGGAATATAGGGGCGGTGGTCGCCGAAGTCGCCCCAGCGTCGGTGGTCGGTGCCCACGACCAGGTGCGTGGGTACCCATTGCACGGTAATGGCGAAGCCGTCGTGGTCGTGATTGCGCGGCGAGCCCAGCGGGTTGAGCACACTCTGCTCGTCCAGCTGCGGATCGGTCGTATTGAGTTGGGCGGCCCGTTTGGCCAGGTGGCTCTTGATGTCGTCGGGGTGCTCGCGCAGCACCTCCCGGGCGGACCTGCAGGCGGTGAGGTGCTGCTCGTAGATCGGTCCGCGTCGCTTGAGTAGATCCAGCACCGAGGGGCCTTCCCGAGACCGGTCGGAGTCCGGGCCCGTCCGGGCACATGGCCGGGGTATCTGCGGCGGGTCGAAGTCGATGTGCGGTGGCCGGTCGAGAAAGTACCAGGTCAGAGTGTGTGCGGCGGAGTCCGCGGTGGCCGCGGAGCCCCAGAACTTCCAGGGTGTGGTGCCATCGCCGGTTTGGTCGCTGCTGGTGGCTACGAAGCCGCCGTGCTCGTCGTAGTCGATTGTCCAGGTCGGGGTGTCGGGCGCGGGTTTCGGCCGCATCGGCGCGAGCTCGGCGTCGACGATCTCGGCCCGCCGGAGATCCACCGCCAGGCGCACGGTGTCCAGGTCGTCACCGGTGTGGAGCTCCAGTTCGTCCATCCGGGGTGCGATGCACATCAGGTTGTACGCGCTGTCGATCTGCTCGCGCAGCGCCTTGGCAGCGCCGGTGATGTCTTCGAAATCGAAGAAGGCCTGCTTCTGCTCCAACAGTGCCTCGATCCGGCCGGCGTGCTCGGAGGCATTGGTCAGCGCGCTCCACAGGTATTTCCAATCCGGTCCGGAACCGGTGGCGGTGTGCTCGGCCGGGGTGGTGCTCACGGTGCCCGGGTCGTGCACGCTCTCGCCCAGTTCGAGGCTGATGAGCTCACGCTCCTCTTCGGGCAGGCGGTGGGCGAGCGCCCGGACGAGCGCGGCCAGCGCGCTCACGGCACGGCGGGCCCGCTGGCCCGCTCCGAGTCGGGGGCCTGCCGGTCGTCGATCGGGTCACAGAGCCGGGAGAACAGTCCCATGCTCAGATCGTCACGCAGCGCACGTGTCTCCGCCAGTCCGGCTTGGGTGGGTGTCTCCGGGGCCATGCACTCACCCTGCCATCCAGTTGCCGCGATGCACTCCAACATCGGGGTGTAGTTCCGGCGGCCTCCACCGCGCGGTCCACCCGCGGCGAGGGATCGATGGTTCGACTTGCCGCAGGTTGGCCGGGTTCGCGTACGAACTCACCCGGCCGGCCGGCCCTGCGGTTGCTCGTGCCTCGAATCGCTCTGACAGCGGCTGCCGGAACAGGTGCGTGGTCACCTCAACCCGGCCACCGACCCGAAATCGTCGTGGCTGACACGGCAGGTGCAGAACCTCGCCTCACCGTCGGACCCGTGCGCCAGCGGCATCGCGATCAGCTCTCCGAAATCCTTCGCGACACTGCGGATCGCGCCGACGTCGTTGGTGATCGTCGTTCGCGACCGTGTTCCGGTGGATCATTGCTGGTCTCGCTCGCGCCGCCGATCGGAGCTCGGACAGGCCAGCGCACGAGAAGGCAGCGGGCTGATCCTGGGCTCAGGTGAGGCCGGTACGGGGCTGAGAGTGTACCCGTCGGCGACCTCGATTAGTCCCAGGACTCC
This sequence comes from Amycolatopsis saalfeldensis, assembly GCF_900110575.1. Lineage (GTDB taxonomy): Bacteria > Actinomycetota > Actinomycetes > Mycobacteriales > Pseudonocardiaceae > Amycolatopsis > Amycolatopsis saalfeldensis. The sequence goes on along the minus strand of NZ_FOEF01000010.1, from coordinate 282,677 downwards.
TCGCGGCCCAGTAACGGTCCACACAGCGACACAAGCGGGCCCCGAGCGAGACCTCACACAGTCCCGGCCCACGACAGGACCCGGACCGGACCTGAAGAAGACCCGGAAGTGCCAAGGATCGGGCCGGTACAAGCCCCGCGGCGGGACGGCAAATCCGGTTTGTGCTGGCCGGCTGGCGCAGCACGGCACCGACCACATCAGCGTGCGGCCTACCTTCTTCACAGGTCGTCCGCGGCGGCGCCCTGAAAGCCGGCGACAACTGGCCTCCACTGCGCGACCCGGAACGACGTCGTCTGCGCAGGCAGCGCGCCTCCCCGCCCGCCGCAGGACGGCCGAACTGGAGGAGCTGATCCCGGCGCGCGCCGATGAGCGCATGACCCGAGTGGTGAGGATCCTCGACGTGTGCGGCTAGGGTCTCAGTGATGGGAGCCGACTGGGAGAGCATCCTCGACGCAGACGACCTCGCCGAGGCCTGGGACCGGGCCGCAACGGACGTCCTGTACCAGGACCATCCGAGGGCTGCGCCCGGACAGTTTGCCGACCCGGGCGACGAAGAACCGTTCATCCCTGATCGACGAGTCTGAGCCGATTCGCACGACGACGGACGCCTCGGGGGAGTGAGGCTGAGCGGTCGAACCTGTCCGGCCTTGCGTGAACGGGGAACCGGGGCCGGTTAGCGACGAGCTGCGTGGCCCGGGCGTAAGCCCAGGGTCGGAAGGCATGCCTCAAGTAATGCTGGAATCGCATCGTCTCAGTGGTTTTAGTGGTGCGATCGCACTGTCCTCACGTATTCTGTGGCCAAGGCGGCGCACGGATTGCACTGCCGATCCAGGCAGACGCCAGACCGCGGGAGACCCTCCGGGGCCGCGGGACGAGGGACGGACTCGGACGGGGCTCGCCGCGCAGGGCGCGGGTGGAACGAGACAGCTCATCGACGTATGAGAGGTCTTGGATGTCTGTCCTATCGATACTCGCGTGCGCAGCTGACAAGGCTTCTGCGAATAGCGTTGGCCCGAGCCAGATTAGGATCGCCACAGAGATGGAAGCGGAGCTGAACTCCGTCACCCATGGCGACGCCCGCCCCTTCGACCTCGAGCAGCAGCCACGTCCCTGGCTGACGCGGCCGCACTTGACTGACGACGTCATCCGGGTCTCGACGGGGAACGACTTCGTGTGCACGTGGTCGTCCACGATGGATCCCGGCGACCGGGAGGCCGACGGACCGAGATATATGTCGGCGCCGTGCAGGTCCACCGTGGAATTACAGGGCTTCCCCGGCGTATCGAAGGCAAAGAGGTTGCGGCAGGTCCAGTTTCGCGAGGAGTGGCACATTGCCGAAGAGTCTGACCTCAATTCCGAGGAGCTGGCCGAGGGGGAAGTGGAACTGCCGGCGTTTCGGGAGTCAATCGACTGGGACCCGGCCAGGGCTGAGGCGTTGCGCGTGGACGCTCAGCGCTCCGCCAGCGGATCACCGTCACCCCCTGCCGGAACGTCGGCAATTTCGCTATCGGCGGCCTGGTCTGCGAAAGGATGAGATCGACATGAACGTCACTTCACGCGCGCGGCTGAGTTCGGCGGAGCCGAGCGCGAACTGGCCGCCGCTACCGCGCACCGCGCCCGAAGCAACCACAAACTCAAATACGCCAATAGAAACGCCCCTGGGTGGCAAACTGCTCACCGTGCATGAGGTTGCTGCCTACCTCGATATCTCCGTCAACACCCTCCGCAAATGGCGTGCCAAAAACTACGGGCCTGTCGGCCGCCCGATGGGCAAGCACATCCGCTACCTCCCGGAGGACGTCGAGGCCTGGGTGAAAGCACAAGGGGAGGCCTGATGCCCCGGCCGCCGATGCCGCTCGGCACGTGGGGAAAGGTCCGAACCTACGCGCGCAAGACCGGCGGTCACCGGGCAACAGCGTTGTACAAGGACTACGACGGCGTCGCGAGGCCAGTCGAACGGGCAGGTGCCAGCGCAGCGAAGGCGACCAACGCTTTGCTGGAGGCGCTGAGAGACAGGTCTCGCGCCACAGGCGACGCCGAGATCACCGCCGAGACGAAGGTGTCCGTGGTCGCGGAGATGTACTTCGAAGAGCTGGCCAAGTCTGACAAGGCCACGCGGACGAAGCAGGACTACAAGTACTCATGGAACGGCTACTTGAAGCGCCCGCTCGCGAACCTCACGGTCCGGCAAGCCGGAAAGGTTTCGATGGCCAACAGGGTCCTGACTTCCATCCGCGACAAGAACGGGAGCGGCGCCGCGAAAACCGCTCGCTCGGTACTGACGGGCATCTACGCGCTGATGGTTCGGCACGACGCGCTCGAGGACAACCCCGTGCGTGAGATCGAGTCCCTCGGCAAACGGTCCAAGGGAGCGAAACCGCAGGGGCGAATCGACGCGACCAACGTGGGCGGGGTGCTCGGTCTGGTTCGCGCCTCCGAGGCCGCGGCGAAGTGGGACCTTGTCGACATTCTGGAGGTGCTCGCCGGGCTGGGCTGCCGCATCGGGGAGCTGCTGGCGCTCGACTGGGCGACCTCGATCGACTTCGATGATGGCACCATCTACTTCCACGGGACCGTGATCCGGGTCAAGGGCGTTGGCCTGATCGTTCAGCCCTACACCAAGAGCCCGGCTGGCATGCGGCGCATCCGGCCACCCAGCTGGGTCATGGACGTCCTCAAAGGACGTTACGCAACCGCAACCTCGGAGTGGGCCTTCCCCACGTCAATCGGCACACTCCGTGATCCTGACAACACTCGCAGGGACATGCGCAAGGTTATAGCGGGGACCGAGTTCGAGGGGCTGGTCACGCACGACTGGCGGCACTACGTCGCCACCATCTTGGATGATGCAGGACTCACCGCACGGCAGATCGCCGACTACCTGGGGCACGACAAGCCCAGCACTACCCAGGACGTCTACATGAGCCGCGGCACTGTCAGCGGCAAAGCCAGCGCTGCCCTCCATCAGCGCCCGCCGGTGAAACCTATGGGTTAAGTGTGGGAAGCCCCTTGACGAAGGCCCTGGTCACTCCCGTGACCAGGGCCTTTGTGCCCCCGGCAGGACTCGAACCTGCGACCTAGAGATTAGAAGGCTCTTGCTCTATCCAGCTGAGCTACGAGGGCCCGGTCGACGACGGTTGCCGATCTCCAGCATCGGCAGCTTAGTCATCACCATCCTCTCGATCGTTCGACACCGTCGAATCGTTTCAGGTCTTCGGTGACGGATTTGCACGGGTTTCTCGCGGGATCACCCGCGGGGTGAGGTGCCCGGCGCCGGGCACGGGACGGGTGGGGCCGGTGATCACCGACGGTGGGTGGGCGGGATGAGCGCGGACGGTGGAGGTAAGGGCAGTCACCGGCGTCGGCGGGCCATGTCGGTTCGTGGCCGGGACGGCAGTGGTGGGCACGGGCGGCGGCTTCAACGGACGGGGGTCGCGGGTGTGTGGGGCGGCGGCGGTGGGTGCGGCGCGGGGGCGCCTGGGACGGGAGTGGTGGGCACGCGCCACGGGGCGGGCGCACGGGACGGGGCAGATGGGCGAGATGGCAGTGCGGGACGGGGTGGCGTGTGCACGGGACGGGATTGGCGGGACGGGGGTGGCGGGCAGGCGTGCCCGGGGGTGGCGGCGCCAAAGTGTGGGCGGCGGGCGTGTGGACGGCAGTGCAGGACGGGGGCGGCAGGTAGGCGGGCACGTGGGCAGTGCGGGACGGGGTGGCGGGCAGGCGGGATGGGAGCGGCGTGGAAGGCGGGCGGGTGGACAGAGGTGATGGGGAAGGCGGGCAGCTGGGACGGGGGTGATGGGGAAGGCGGGCAGCTGGGACGGAAGTGGCGTGGAAGGCGGGCAGGTGGGCAGGCGGGGCGGGGTCGCGGGTGTGCAGGACGGCAGTGGCGGGATGGGGCGGCGGGTGCGAGGAGGGCGGCGGCGGGGCAAGGGGCGTGCGTAGGTGACGGGAGCGGTGGGCGTACGGCGGCGGTGAGCAGCAGGTTCATGACCTGCAGTGGTGAGCAGCAGGTTCATGGCCTGCGGCGGATGACGCAAGGGCTCCCGGGGCGCCGATGGAGGCAACGGGGGCGGCGCCCCGGGAGGGTGGGGAACCCGTGGACGCACCGGGCGGAAGGTGCGTCCACGGGGCGGGGCCGCTGGGGGAGCGGCCCCTGGGTCCGGCGATCGGCTGCGAGTCGACTCGGCCTGGAGCTAACCGGTTCGGCGGGCCCGGTCGGGGGGCTATTCCCAGATTTTGATGGCGCGGACGACGAACGGGGACTGCGGAACGTAAGTGCCGCCACCCGGATAGGTGTGGAAATCTCCCTCGGTCGAACAGTCTTCGCCTTGGTAGATGGTGACGTCGCGTGTCATGCGGTTCACGAAAGAATGAGACTCGAATCCCTCGGGCAGGGGGATGCAGTCGCTCGGGTTGCTGGTGCGGAGGTCGAAATGCTGGGCGTCGCCGGCGTAGGACTCCTGGGGCCAGACGCAGAATTCGCCGACTGCGCAGGCCGGGTCGGTTTGGGGTGTGCCGGCCGGTGCCGGAGCGGGTGCGCTGACAGGTGCGGTGAATCCCGTTGCGGGAGAGGAAGCGGGGGACGGTGCGGCCTGGGCGATGCCGGAGCCGGCGAGGAGACCAGCCGTGGCCAGGAGGAGGACGCGGGGTAGGCGGGCCGGCAGGTGCGGGCGGCGAGACAACAGCGAAGGCAGAGACGGCAGCGAAGGCAGCGAAGGAGAAGGAGAAGGAGACGGCAGCGAAGGCGGCGCAGGCAATGAGGGCGGCGACAGCAACGAAGGCGAAGGCAACGCGGGCAAAGCCGGGAACGCGGGCACCGGCACTCGGCGGAACATCATGGAACTCCCCCTCTTCGGGCGGCCGGAAAGGGCCGCCGTGGAATGTGTGGTTTCCACGATGGCGGGTAATGGGGGATTTGTCTGCCCGCATTCCTACGTCTGTGGACAAGTAGTTTTCCTTCGCCCGGAAGGGGGCCGCTTGTCCACAGATCGGTGAGCGGTATTGCTAAACGGCCGCGGTGCTGTCTCGCCGGATCAACGAGACGGGTAGCTGGACGGGCGGGGGCGGGGTGCCGCCGTCGAGCAGGTGCAGGACCAGTTCGCCGGCGATGCGGCCCTTGCCGGCCAGGTCTTGGCGGACGGTGGTGAGCGGCGGGTCCGCCCAGGCCGCCTGCGGGATGTCGTCGAAGCCCACCACGGAGACGTCCTCCGGCACGCGCAGCCCCAGCTGGCGGGCCGCGGCGACGGCCGCCAGCGCCAGCTGGTCGGACATGCACAGCAGCGCTGTCGGCCGCGGCGAGCCGCGAAGCAGCGAAGCGGCGCTGGCCGCCGCGTTGTCCGCCGACAGCCACGGCGCCTCCGACACTGCTACGTCCGTCACCCCGGCTTCGGCCAGCGTCTCCAGGTAGCCCGCCAGCCGTTCGCGCGTGCCGCGGAACGAGCTGGCCCGCGCGGACTCCAGGCCCGAGGGGCCGGCGGACGAAAGCCGCGGCGCCGACAGGACGCCGAACCGGCGGTGCCCCAGCTCCAGCAGGTGCCGGGCGGCCAGCGCGGCGCCGCCCCGGTCGTCACAGCCGACGCGCGCCGTGGCCGGCAACAGCGGCTGGTCGATCACCACCAGCGGCAGCCCGCGGTCGTGCACGGGCTCCAGCGCGGGTGTCCCGTCGGCGAGCGAGTACGCCACGGCGATGTCCGCCTGCGCCGCCAGCACCCGTTCGGCGGGCGGCCCGCCTTGCGCTTCGGTGCCGGGCAAGAGCAGCAGGGCGTGCCCGGCCGGGTCGACGGCCTTCGCCAGCGCGTCCAGGGTCACCGACAGCGCCGGGTCCGAGAACGCCGCCGACAGCGAGGAGTCCAGGAGGAAGGCGATCGCGCCGGTCCGGCTCGTGGCGAGGCTGCGCGCGGTCGGGTTCGGCCCGGGGTAGCCCAGGTTCTTGGCCGCGAGCAGCACCTGCTCACGCAGCTGCGCGGACAGCTGGTCGGGCCGGTTGTAGGCGTTGGACACGGTCGCGCGCGACACCCCGACCGCCTCCGCGACGTCGTCCAGCGTCGGCCGCCGTCGCCGGGTGCTCGTCATCGGCGGAGCATAGCGCGACCTGGACTTTCTGAAGCGCTTAAGTCATTCTGGGCCAACGGCTCCCGGCAGAGAGGACGGCGAGATGCGCGACCGGACGGCGGTGTTCGCGGTGTTCGCGCTCAACGGCGCCGCGCTCGGTTCGTGGGCGCCGCGCACCCCCGCGATCGCCGCGCACGTGCACGCCCGGCCCGGGGTCTTCGGGCTCGCGCTGCTCGGTGCCAGCGTCGGAATGCTTTGCGGCGCACCGCTTTCCGGCCGGCTGACCGAACGTTACGGCGCTCGCGCGGCCGTCGCGGGCAGCACGCTGGTCGCCGCCGGGGCACTCGCGCTGGTCGGGTTCTCCCCGTCGGTCGTGCTGCTCGCCGGCGCGCTTTTCGTGCTGGGCGCGGGCGTCGGCGCGCTGGACGTCGCCATGAACATCGCCGGCGTGGCCGTGGAACGCCGCACCGGCAAGGCGGTGATGCCGACGCTGCACGCCGGGTTCAGCTTCGGCGCGCTCGCCGGCTCGCTGCTGGCCGGGCTGGCCGCCGGACACGACTGGTCGCCCGCGCGGCACCTGAGCGTGGCCGCGATCGGGGCGCTGATCGTGCTCGCGGTGGTGCTGAAGGCCGTGCCGGGGGACCGGCCGCCGCGCGAGGCCAAGGCGACGGCGCCGGTGCGGGCCCCGATCCGCCGACCCGCGCTGTGGCTGCTGGCCACCATCGCGCTGTGCTCGGCGATCGCGGAAGGCGCCAGCTCCGACTGGTCCGCCCTGTTGATGGTCACCGCCCACGGTGTCGGGCAGGGCGCGGCCGCGCTGGCGTACTCGGGCTTCTCGCTGGCCATGGCGCTCGCCCGGCTGGGCGGCGCGTGGAGTCAGGAGCGCTTCGGCGCGACGCGTTCTCTCGCGGCCGGAGCCGGCGTTGCCGCTCTCGGTCTTGTCTGCGCCGCGGTCTTCACGCCCGCCGCGTTCGCGTACGTCGGCTTCGCGCTCGCCGGGGCCGGGCTCGCCGCGGCGTTCCCGCTCGCGCTCAGCCTGGCCGGCAGTGCGGGGAAACGGGCCGACGGCGGCGGGGGCGAGCGGGAGCTGGCGTTCGTCTCCACGGTGGCCTACTCCGGCTTCCTGGCCGGTCCGCCGCTGATCGGCGGGATCGCGCAGGCGACGTCGTTCCGCGTCTCGTTCGTGGTGGTCGCCCTGATCGCCGCGCTGATCGTCCCGGCCGCGCTGGCCGCCGTGCGCGCCCGGCGTCACGAAGAGGTCACAGCGTCCGCCTGACCCCGTTGACACCCCACGCCCGCCGGGGCAAGCTGACTTCGCCATAAACTGAAATGAATGCGCGGACAACGCCATTTCAGACTGGTTTGGGGAGGGGACTCGTGTCGGTGGCTATCGCGGCGGCGGCCGTGCTCGTCCTGCTCGGCGGTGCCGCCTGGTTCGCGCTCGGCGTCGGGGAGCGCCGTGGCCGCGCGGCGGAGCGCGAACGCCACCGGCGCGCCGTCCACGACACCGTGCTGCAGGTGATGGAGGCGCTCGCGCTGCCCGCGCCCGCGGACGTCGTCGACCCCGTCGGCAGCCTCGACCGCGTACGCCGGACCGCGCGTGAGCACGCGCTTCGCCTGCGCCTCAGCCTCGACAACCTGAGCAGCCCCGACGATCCCGCAGGTCTCGTACCGCGGCTGCGCGCGTTGACGGCAGAACTCGCGGCGGACGGTCTCGCCGCGGAGGTCGTGGAACTCTCCGCGCTCGGAGATCTGCCCGAAGCGACCGTGGACACGTTGCACGGCGCGGCGCGCGAAGCCCTGCGAAACACGCTGAAGCACTCGGGCACGCGCCGCGCGGTCGTCTCCGTCGAGGCGGGACGCGACGGCGTGAGCGTCACAATTCGGGACCACGGCACAGGTTTCCGCCCGGAGAACCGGCGGCGCGGGTTCGGCATCGAGCACTCGATCGTCGGGCGGCTCACCGAAATAGGCGGCGACGCCACGATCGACTCGGCGCCCGGCGAGGGCACCCGCGTCCGGCTCAGGGCACCACTAGCCCTGCGTCTGCCCGTCGGGTGATTCCCGCCACTGCGCGAACGGCCGGTCCAGCCGCCACTTGCCGCCGTCGGACTCCAGCACGCGGTACTCGCAGGTCCCCGGGTTGGACAGCGACTCGAACAGGTCGATGCTCCAGTCGAACAGCCGGCGGCACAACAGCCGCATCGTGAGCCCGTGGGAGACGATCAGCACAGTCCCGGGGTGATCTTCGCCGCGCCGGGCCAGGTCGGCCAGGAACCCGGCGACACGGTCGTCGACGTCTGCGCCCGATTCGCCGTACGGCAGCCGGTAGAAGAAGTGCCCGAAGTCGTGCCGCCGCTGCCGTTGCACCTCTTGCTCACGGGGGTCCTGGAGGTTGCCCCAGTCCTGTTCGCGCAGCCGCGGCTCCTGGGCCACGCGCTCGCACGCGCCCTCGATTCCCAGCAGCGCGAACGTTTCCCGGGCCCGCAGGTACGGGCTCAGGTAGACGGCCGGGCGGTCGCCGTGCAGCAGTTCACGGATCGCCGGGCCGGTCTCGCGGGCCTGCTCGCGGCCGGCCCCGGTGAGCGGGATGGCATGGTCGGGAATCCGGGTGTAGGCCAGTTCGTCCACGTTCCCGAGCGACTCGGCGTGACGCAGCAGGATGATCCGCACCGCACCCATCATGCCCCCGTTCCGCGGGAAAGCGGCCCGGCCTAGGCTCGTGAGGTGCCCTCGGATGCCGTGACGAAACCGGAAGTGCCTGCCCAGCGCCGGGCGAGCGTGCTGCCGCTGCTGTCGGTCGGGGTGGTTCTCGCCGCCCTCATCGCGGTGGGACTGGTCGCCCTCACCGGCGGGGCCGGCTACCTCATCGCGGGACTGCCCGACCCCGGGCTCGTCACCCGCTACGGCATCACGGTCGTGCGGGTGCTCTCGGAGGCCGCGTCGGTCGTCTGCATCGGGGCGCTGCTGCTCGCCGCGTTCCTGGTGCCCCCGCAGAAGTCCGGCACGCTCGGGCCGGAGGGTTACGCCGCGGTGCGCACCGCGGGCATCGCCGCGTGGGTCTGGTTCGCCGCCGCGCTGCTTTCGGTGGCGTTCACCGCGGCCGACGGCGCGGGCAAGCCGTTCGGGGAAGTCCTTTCGCCCCAGACACTCCTGGACCTGGTCGACGCGATCGAGCAGCCGAAGGCCTGGCTGTGGACGGCGCTGATCGCGGTCCTGCTCGCCCTCGGCTGCCGGCTCGTGCTGACCTGGGGCTGGACGACGGTGCTGTTCTTCGTCGCCGTCGCCGGGCTGATCCCGGTCGCCGTCACCGGCCACTCCGCGAGTGGCGGCTCGCACGACATGGCCACCAACAGCCTGCTGTTCCACCTGGTCGCCGCCTCGCTGTGGGTGGGCGGGCTGGTCGCCCTGCTCGCCCTCGGCTGGCGTCGCGGCAATCACCTGACGATCGCCGCGAAGCGCTTCTCCCGGATGGCGCTGGTGTGCTGGATCGTGATGGCGATCTCCGGCGTGATCAACGCGTTGGTGCGGATCAACCTCGGCGACCTGCTGACCACCGACTACGGCCTGCTCGTCGTCGCGAAGACGGTCGCGCTGCTGCTGCTCGGCGTCTTCGGGCACCAGCAGCGCCGCCGCGGCGTCGCCGGGCTGGTCAACGGCGAGGGCGGCAGCCAGCTGCTGCGGCTCGCCGCGGTCGAGGTGCTGATCATGTTCGTCACGATCGGCCTCGCCTCCGGCCTGGCCCGGACGCCGCCGCCGGCCGACGCGGTGACCACGCCCTCCACCACCGAACTGCTGATCGGCTACAACCTCGACGGCGCCCCGACGTTCTGGCGCCTGCTCACCGACTGGCGGTTCGACCTCGTCTACGGGACCGCCGCGATCGTCATGGCCGGGCTCTACCTGGCCGGTGTGTGGCGGCTGCGGCGACGCGGCGACGCCTGGCCGGTCGGCCGGATCGTCGCGTGGCTGGCGGGCTGCCTGGTGATCCTGCTCGCGACGTCCTCGGGCATCGGCCGCTACGCGCCGGCGATGTTCAGCGTGCACATGGGCAGCCACATGATGCTGTCCATGGTCGCGCCGGTGCTGCTGGTGCTGGGCGGCCCCGTGACGCTCGCGTTGCGGGCGCTGCCGTCCGCGGGCCGTGACGCGCCCCCGGGGCCGCGAGAGTGGCTCCTGGCGGCCGTGCACTCGCCCGTCTCGCGGTTCCTGACGCACCCGATCGTCGCGCTGCTGCTGTTCGTCGGTTCGTTCTACGCGCTGTACTTCTCCGGCCTGTTCGACTCGGCGCTGAACTACCACTGGGCGCACCTGGCGATGAACGCGCACTTCCTGCTCGCCGGCTACGTCTTCTACTGGCCGGTGATCGGCGTCGACCAGGCGCCGCGGCGGATCCCGCCGATCGGGCGGCTCGGCATGATGTTCGCCGCCATGCCGTTCCACGCGTTCTTCGGCGTGATCCTGATGAACATGCAGAACGTGATCGGCCAGCTCTTCTACTCGCAGCTGCGCCTGCCGTGGGTCGGCGACCTGCTCACCGACCAGCGCCTCGGCGGCGGCATCGCGTGGGCGTCGGGCGAGGTGCCCGTGCTGCTGGTGCTGATCGCGCTGCTGGTGCAGTGGGCGCGCGCCGACGAGCGCGAGGCCAAGCGCAAGGACCGGCGCGAGGAGAACACTGGCGGCGAGGAACTCGCGGCGTACAACGCGATGCTGAAGAACCTGGCCGACGGCAAGCGAGTCGAGTGAGACACGCCGGGCGGTGATGCCGTCCGCGTGATCTGGGCGTGACCGTCGGTAGTACCACGGTGACCGCCGTCGAGGCGCGGAACGGGCCACTCTACGATCGCTGGCATGGCCGAGTTCATCTACACCATGAAGAAGGTGCGCAAGACCGTCGGGGACAAGGTCATCCTCGACGACGTCAGCACCGCGTTCTACCCCGGCGCCAAGATCGGCGTGGTGGGGCCGAACGGTGCCGGTAAGTCCACCGTTCTCAAGATCATGGCGGGGATCGAGCAGGCCAGCAACGGCGAAGCGTTCCTCCAGCCGGGCGCCAGCGTCGGCATCCTCATGCAGGAGCCGGAGCTGAACGAGGAGAAGACGGTCCGGCAGAACGTCGAGGAGGGGCTCGGCGACGTCAAGGTCAAGCTCGACCGCTACAACGAGATCGCCGAGCTGATGGCGACCGACTACAGCGACGCGCTGATGGAGGAGATGGGACAGCTCCAGGAGGAGCTGGACCACGCGGACGCCTGGGAGCTCGACTCGACCGTCGAGCAGGCCATGGACGCGCTGCGCTGCCCGCCGGCCGACGACGCGGTCACCCACCTCTCCGGTGGCGAGCGCCGCCGGGTCGCGCTGTGCAAGCTGCTGCTGTCCGCGCCCGACCTGCTGCTGCTCGACGAGCCCACCAACCACCTGGACGCCGAAAGCGTGCTGTGGCTGGAGCAGTTCCTGATGAAGTACGCCGGCGCCGTGCTGGCCGTGACCCACGACCGGTACTTCCTGGACAACGTGGCCGAGTGGATCATGGAGCTCGACCGCGGCCGCGTCGTCGGCTACGAGGGCAACTACTCCACCTACCTGGAGAAGAAGCGCGAGCGCCTCGAAGTCCAGGGCAAGAAGGACGCCAAGCTGGCCAAGCGGCTGCGCAGCGAGCTGGAGTGGGTGCGGTCCAACGCCAAGGCCCGCCAGACCAAGTCCCGCTCGCGGCTCGACCGCTACGAGGAGATGGCGGCGGAGGCCGACAAACACCGCAAGCTCGACTTCGAGGAGATCCAGATCCCGCCGGGCCCGCGGCTGGGCAGCGTGGTGGTCGACGTCGAGAAGCTGCGCAAGGGCTTCGACGGCCGGGTGCTCATCGACGGGCTGTCGTTCGACCTGCCGCGCAACGGCATCGTCGGCGTGATCGGCCCGAACGGCGTCGGCAAGACCACGCTGTTCAAGACCATCGTCGGGCTCGAGGAGCCGGACGCGGGCACGGTCAAGATCGGCGAGACGGTCAAACTGTCCTATGTGGACCAGAACCGCGCCGGGATCGATCCGAAGAAGACGGTCTGGGAGGTGGTTTCGGACAAGCTCGACTACATCCACGTCGGGCAGACCGAAATGCCTTCGCGCGCGTACGTCAGCGCGTTCGGCTTCAAGGGCCCGGACCAGCAGAAGCCGGCGGGCGTGCTCTCCGGTGGCGAGCGCAACCGGCTGAACCTGGCGCTGACGCTCAAGCAGGGCGGGAACCTGATCCTGCTGGACGAGCCGACGAACGACCTGGACGTGGAAACGCTGGGCTCGCTGGAGAACGCGCTCGAGCAGTTCCCCGGCTGCGCCGTGGTGATCTCCCACGACCGGTGGTTCCTCGACCGGGTCGTGACGCACATCCTGGCCTGGGAGGGCACGGACGAGAACCCGGCGTCGTGGTTCTGGTTCGAGGGCAACTTCGAGGGCTACGAGAAGAACAAGATCGAACGCCTCGGCGCCGAGGCCGCGCGCCCGCACCGGGTCACCCACCGCAAGCTGACCCGCGACTAAAGGGGGCGGGGTCCCGCGTGGAAGCCAGCAGGCACAACCGGTCGAGCTCGCCCGCAGTCGTGGGCGGGCGCTCCGCCGTTGCTTCGGGCGGGACCCTTTCCGCGGTCGGGCGGCTGATCGAACGGGCGGACGCCCTGCACCTGCGTGCCCCGGAACTGGCTCTGGTGCTCGGCGAGCGCGCCGCCGCGCTCGCCGAAGCCGCCGGAGCCGACGAGCAGTGGATCCGGGCCGAGAGCCTGGTCGTGTCGGCGCGGGTGCGCATCGGCTCCCGGCCTTCGACGGTCGGCCGCGCGGTCGCGGCCCTGCGCGCGGCCGAGCACGCCGGGTACGGCGACATCGCCGCGCGGCTGCGGATCGACCTCGCGGTGTGCGCGCGCAGCCTCGGCACGCCGTTGACCGGGATCGCCGCGCTGCGCCCGGTTTTGTCGGACCCCGTGGTTTCGCCGGTGCACCGCGCGGAGGCGCTGTGCCACCTGGTGGGCTGCCTGGCGCAGTTCGGCCGCAAGGCGGAGCTGGACCGGGTGCTCGTCGAGGCCGATCGCCTGGTGCAGCACGACGATTCGCTCGACGCCGACACCCGGCTGCTCGTGCGGGCCTTGCTGCGCAACGGAACCGCGGCGCACCGCCGCCGGCACGGCGACCTCACCGCGGCCGCCGACGCCGCCCGCACCGGGCTCGGCTTCCTGGAGAAGATGGACCGCCCCGAGGACGACGGCGGCCTGGTCCGCGTCCGGCTCGTGCTGCAGCTGGTGAGCACGCTGCTGGACCGCGGCGACGCGGAGATGGCGCTGGAGATCGCCCAGCCGACGCTCGCGGAGCCGGTGCGCGCCGCGGGGGTCGCGCCCGCGAGCTGGCTCCGCCTGGCCGTGGCCACCCGGATCCACCTGCCCGCCGGCGCGGGCGAGGCGGCGACGGAACTCGTGCGCGAGGCCGTCGCGAGCACCGAGCGGCACGGCCTGCACGCCGTCACCGCGCGGCTGTGGCTGGAGCTTTCGCAGATCGAGGAACGCTTCGGCCGGGCGGAGGAGGCCATCGCGTGCCTGCACCGTTCGCGCGCGGCGGAGCACCTGCACTCACGTTCGCGGCGACAGGCCTGCGGTCTGCTCGCGGGCGAGTTCGGCGCGGACACCCTGGCGGCCGTCGACCTCGACGACGTGCTGGCCGCCGCGCCGCCGCCGCGCCCGGTGCCGATCGCGGTGGAGCCCTTGCGGGACGACGACACCACGACGTTCATGCGGCCGGCCGAGCTGAACCGCGAGAACCGGTCCCGGCCCGCTCCCGAGCCGGCCGCCGAGACCGCGTACTTCACGGTCGCGGGATCGGTGCCCGAGGCGCCGGTCGCACCGCCGGCGCCCGCGGAGCCGGAGCGCGTGACGCCCTCCTGGTCCTTCGGGCGGACGGGCGGGGAGCGCGAGGTCGAGCAGACCGCGATCATCCCGGTGATCCGCGACCGGCCGGACGCGCCGGTTTCGCCGCGGCGGGCGGAACCCGTCGCGCGGAAGCCGGAGCCGGTCGTCGAGCAGCGTGAGAACACCGCTGTGGCAAGGGAATCGCAGCCGGCAGCGGCGGTGGCCGAGGACCGGGCGCCCGCGTCCGGCGGCAAACGACGCCAGGAGGACGCGGACCGGCGGGCGGCGAACGGCGCCGAGCGGCGGCCGGAAAGCCCGCAGCGGCAAGAGAGCGTGGAACGCGCCGGTGAGACCGGCGGCGGGCGGCGACGTCGGGAAGACGTGGCCGGCCGTCGTGCGGCCGCCGCCAAGCCCGCGGCGTTGCCGGGCTGGGCCAAGCCGTTCCGGCGGCCCGAGGTGGCGGCGGTGCCCGAACCCGTTGAAACGCCGGTGGAAACCGCGGCACCGGCACCCGCCGTCGAGGCCCCGGTCGCCGAAAAGCCCGCCGTCGAAGCACCGGCCCCGCTGCCGGAACGCAAGCCGGAGCCGAAGCGGTTGTCGCTGGCGATGCCGGATCTGTCGGACATCCTGCCGGAGCTGGCGCTGGCCCCGGCGCCCGCCGACGAGACCGCCGCGCCGCTGTGGGAGAGCGACGAATGGGCGCGCGAGGAACGGGCCCGCCGGGAAGCGCAGAGCGGGCGAAAGACCCGGCACGACTCCGAGCACGGGTCGGTCGCCGCGCGGTCGGTGCTCGACCGGCTCGGCATCTCCGGCGGGGGCGGCTCCGGTGGCGGCGGCCGTCGCCGGGCGGACGAGTCCGGGCCGCGGGAAGAGACCGAGCGAACGGCCGAACCCGTTTCCGAGACCCAGCCGGCCGCGGCCGCGCCGCCGGTCGAGGCCGACCCGCCGTGGAAGCGCGACCTCGCGCCGCCGCCCCGGCCCGAGCTGACCGAAGAAGAAGCCGCCGCGGAGCCGTGGCTGCCGCGGCTGCGGATGCCGCCTTCGCTCGACCCGCTCGAGGATTTCGACAGCTGGACGCCGACGTCGCAGCCGTTCCCGGAGAGCTACGCGCGGGCGATCGCTGAAGACGAGCCGCCGCCGGACGCGGGGCTCGCCGAGCTGCTGGCGCGGGCGCTGGCCGAGCATCAGGCCGGCACGGCCAGCGCGGCGGCGCTGGTGAAGAAGCTGGGCTCGCGTGACGAGCACGGGCAGCAGCGGCCGATGAACGGCCACTCGGCCGGGCGGGACGGGAAGCGGAACGGGTCCGTCGACTGACGTCCGGCCGCGCCCGTCCAGGCGAATTCGGTGTGGCAATCCTCGCAGTGCGGGGAGGCAACCTTTTGCGGTTTCGGTTACCGGTCCACCCAGTCCGGTTCTGACTGAACCGATCACGAAGGCGCCTTGCCGCCGGCGGCGGAGAGCGGGCACCGGATGTGCCAAGGGGTTCGCGGCGTGAACGGGTGTCACGGACTCGCCGGTAGCTTGACCGATCAGGCGTTATCCCCAGCCAGGGCAAGGACAAACCGAAGTGTGGACAACTCGCCAGTCTTGGTGAAGCGGCCGAACGCGGCGGATTAGGGTGGGGTGGTCCGGCACGATGTGGTGACGGACTGGTCTCGATCTCGCGCAGTCTTGATCTCGTACAGTGGAGAGTTGCCTCAAATGAGCTCGACGGGAGTCTCGTCCCAGCCCGGAATCGAAGTCGGTCACGGGTCCGGCGGCCAGCGCCGCTCTACCAGCCCCGAGCAGAGCCGCGACGAGCTGATCGCCGCCGCTGCCGCGTTGGCGCCGGAGATCGGTGACCTGATCCGGCTTTACTACCGGCACATCCCGCCGGAGGAGATCGTCGGCGACGATCCGGTCGCGCTGGTCGGCGCGGTGCGCTCGCACCTTCAGCTCGCGAAGCAGCGCATCCCGGGGCGGCCCGCCGTGCGGCTGCTCAACCCGTCCACGGCCGAGGACGGCTGGACGCGCGAGGCGACCGTGGTCCAGGTGGTCACGGACGACATGCCCTACCTCGTCGACAGCATCGCCGCCGAGTTCGCGCGCGACGGCGTGCAGGTGCACCGCATCGTGCACCCGATCGTCGTGGTCAGCCGCGACCTCACCGGCGAGCTGATCGGCCTGCACCCGGACGCCGACCCGGCCGACCCGCCCGCGATGTCGGCGGCCGAGTCGTGGATGTACATCGAGATCGACCTGGTCACCGACCCGAACCGGGCGCGTGAGCTGGACAACCGGCTGGCCTCGGTGCTGGGTGACGTCCGCGAGGTCGTCGAAGACGCCGACAAGATGGCCCAGACCGCTTGCGCGCTGGCTGAATCCCTTGAGCAGGCGCCGCCGAAGCTGCCCGCGGACGAGGTCGAAGAGGGCTCCCGGCTGCTGCGCTGGCTCGCCGACGGCCACTTCACGTTCATCGGCTACCGCCGTTACGAGCTGGTGGAAAACCCGAGCCAGGACACCGACGAGCCCGCCCTGCGTGCCGTGCTGGCCTCGGGCCTCGGCGTGCTGCGCCAGGACAGCCTCGCCGCGCGCGGCCTCACCGCGGGCCCGGACAGCTCGGTGAACGCCCTCGCGCCGTCGCTGCTGGTGCTGACCCAGGCCAGCGCGCCCTCGACGGTGTACCGGCCGGTGTACCCGTACTACGTCGGCGTGAAGACGTTCGACGAGCAGGGCAACGTGACCGGTGAGCACCGGTTCCTCGGCATGTTCACCACCACCGCGCTGCACGAGAACGTGCTCGACATCCCGGTCGTGTCCAAGCGCGTGCGCGCGGCGATCCACCGCGCCGGCTTCCCGATGGAGTCCTTCTCCGGCCAGCGCATGCTGGAGGTGCTGCAGAACTGGCCGCGCGCGGACCTGTTCTCCGCGGACACCGATTCGCTGTACGCGACCACCACGGGCGCGATCACGCTTTCCGACCGCCGCCGGCTGCGGCTGTTCCTGCGCCGCGACCCGTACGGCCGCTTCTACTCCTGCCTGGTCTACCTGCCGCTCGACCGCTACACCACGCGCTCGCGGCTGGCGATGCAGGAGGTGCTGCTCGAAGAGCTCGAAGGCACCCAGCTCGAGTACAGCGCCCGCATCGGCGAGACGGTGCTGGCGCAGGTGCACTTCATCGTGCACACCGACCCGGCGCACCAGGTCGACCCGGACACCACGCGGATCCAGGAGCGGCTGAACTCCGTGGTCCGCGGCTGGGACGACCGGATGGTCGAGGCGATCCTGGCCGAGCGGCGCGAGCGCGCGGGCGACGGCCAGCCGATCGGCATGATGGGCGAGGAGTCCGCGGTCGACCAGGGACAGCGGTTCGCCGCGGTGTTCCCGGAGGGCTACAAGGAGGACTTCACCGCCGCGGAGGCGCTGGCCGACCTGCGCCGCCTCGACCAGCTGAACGACGAAGGCGACCTCGCGCTGTCGTTCTACCTGCCGGCCGAAGCCGAACCGGGTGAGCGCCGCTTCAAGCTCTACCTGCGCGGCGAGGGCGTCACGCTCTCGAAGGTGCTGCCGGTCCTGCAGACGATGGGCGTCGAGGTCGTCGACGAGCGCCCGTACGAGCTGTTCCGTGAGGACGGCGGCGCCAGCTGGATCTACGACTTCGGCCTGCGCATCGAGCCGAAGGCGCTCGACGAGTCGAACGACGCGGCCGTTTCCGAGCTGCGCGAGCGGTTCCAGGACGCCTTCCACGCGTCGTGGCAGGGCGACGCCGAGGTGGACGGCTTCAACGGGCTGGTGCTGCGCGCCGGGCTCACCTGGCGGCAGGCCGCCGTGCTGCGGGCCTACTCGCGGTACCTGCAGCAGGCGCGGAGCCCGTTTTCCCAGTCCTACATCCAGAACACCGTGCTCAAGCACACCGAGGTGGCCACCCGGCTGCTGCGCCTGTTCGAGGCGCGCTGCGACCCGCAACTGTCCGATGTGGACCGTGCGACGCGCGAAGAGGTGCTGGTCGGCGAGATCACCTCGATGATCGACGAGGTGACCAGCCTCGACGAGGACCGCATCCTGCGCCGGCTGATGGCGGTCATCAACGCGACGCTGCGCACGAACTACCACGTGACCGACGCCGACGGCGGCCCGCGGTCGTACCTCGCGATCAAGCTCGACCCGAGCGGCGTGCCGGAGCTGCCGGAGCCGCGGCCGAAGTTCGAGATCTTCGTGTACTCGCCGCGGGTCGAGGGTGTGCACCTGCGCTTCGGCGAGGTCGCGCGCGGCGGGCTGCGCTGGTCCGACCGTCGCGAGGACTTCCGCACGGAGGTGCTCGGCCTGGTCAAGGCGCAGGCGGTGAAGAACGCCGTGATCGTGCCGGTGGGCGCGAAGGGCGGCTTCGTGGTCAAGCGGCCGCCGGCGGCGACCGGTGACGCGGGCCTGGACCGCGACGCGCAGCTGGCCGAGGGCATCGCCTGCTACCGGATGTTCATCTCCGGCCTGCTCGATCTGACCGACAACCGGGTCGAGGGCCGCGAGGTCCCGGCGCCGGACGTGGTGCGCCACGACGCGGACGACAGCTATCTGGTGGTGGCCGCGGACAAGGGCACCGCGAAGTTCTCCGACATCGCGAACGAGGTGTCCGCGCAGTACGGCTTCTGGCTGGGCGACGCGTTCGCCTCCGGCGGCTCGGTCGGCTACGACCACAAGGCCATGGGCATCACCGCCAAGGGCGCGTGGGAGAGCGTGAAGCGGCACTTCCGCGAGCTGGGCAAGGACACCCAGACCGAGGACTTCACCGTGGTCGGCATCGGCGACATGATGGGTGACGTCTTCGGCAACGGGATGCTGCTCTCGGAGCACATCCGCCTGGTGGCCGCGTTCAACCACATGCACGTGTTCCTGGACCCGGAACCGGACGCGGCTTCGTCGTTCGCCGAGCGGCGCCGGCTGTTCGACCTGCCGCGCAGCTCGTGGGACGACTACGACCGCTCGCTGATCAGCGAGGGCGGCGGCATCTACCCGCGCTCGGCCAAGACGATCCCGGTCAGCCCGCAGGTGCGCGCCGCGCTGGGGCTCGGCGAGGACGTCACCGCGATGGCCCCGATGGACCTGATGCAGGCGATCCTGCTGGCCCCGGTCGAGCTGCTCTGGAACGGCGGCATCGGCACGTACGTCAAGGCGGAGTCCGAGTCGCAGGCGGCGGCCGGCGACAAGGCCAACGACGCCCTGCGCGTGGACGGCAACCAGTTGCGCGCCAAGGTGGTCGGCGAAGGCGGCAACCTCGGCCTCACCCAGCTGGGCCGGATCGAGTTCGCCCGCTCCGGCGGCAAGATCAACACCGACGCGCTCGACAACTCCGCCGGCGTCGACTGCTCCGACCACGAGGTCAACATCAAGATCCTGCTCGACCACCTGGTCGCCACCGGCGGCCTGGAGCAGGCGCAGCGCAACGAGCTGCTGGAGGAGATGACCGACGAGGTCTCCGACCTGGTGCTGGCCGACAACTACCGGCAGAACGCGGTGCTCGGCGTCAGCCGCGCGCACGCCGGGCCGATGGTTTCGGTGCACGCGCGGCAGGTCGCGTCGCTCGTCGCGGCCGGCGCGTTCGACCGGAAGCTCGAGGCGCTGCCCAGCAATTCGGAGTTCCGCGCGCTGGACAAGGCGGGCGAGGGGCTCAGCTCGCCGGAGCTGGCGACGTTGCTGGCGCACGTGAAGCTGGACCTGAAGGACGAGCTGCTGGCCAGCGAGCTGCCCGATTCCGAGGTGTTCGCGCGCCGGCTGCCGGAGTACTTCCCGAAGCCGCTGCGCGAGCGGTTCACCGAAGCCATCGGCCAGCACCCGTTGCGCCGCCAGATCATCACCACGCTGGTGACCAACGAGCTGGTCGACGGCGGCGGCATCTCGTTCGTCTTCCGCCTGATGGAGGAGATGAACGCGACGGCCACCGACGCGGTGCGCGCGTACGCCGTGGTCACGCACGTTTACGACCTGCCGAAGCTGTGGGCCGAGATCGACGCGCTGGACAACGTGGTGTCCACCGAGGTGGCCGACCGCATGGTGCTGGAGACGCGCCGGCTGCTCGACCGGGCCGCGCGCTGGTTCCTGACCAACCGGCCGCAGCCGCTCGCGCCGCTGGCCGAGATCAACCGGTTCGGCCCGGTGCTCGGCGAGCTGGTCCCGCGGCTGGGCGACCTGCTGCGCGGTCGCGAGCGCGAGTCCGTGGAGGCGGGCGCCGCCGGCCTGGTGGAGGAGGGCGTGCCGGCCGACCTGGCCCGGCGGATCGCGTTGCTGCTGCACAGCTACGGCCTGCTCGACGTCGTCGAGGTCGCCGAGCTGGCCGAGCAGCAGGTGGGCCTGGACGTGCTGCACCGGCCGGCCGACACCGCGGACCTGTACTACGCGCTGTCCGACCACCTGGCCATCGACAAGATGCTCACCGAGATCAGCGCGCTGGAGCGCGGCAACCGGTGGCACGCCCTCGCGCGGCTCTCACTGCGTGACGACGTGTACGGCTCGCTGCGCGCCATCACGCTCGATGCTTTGCGCCACAGCGACGAGGACCTTCCGACCGACGACAAGATCGCCCAGTGGGAGAAGGCCAACGCTTCGCGGCTGTCGCGGGCGCGCGTGGCCCTCGACGACATCACCCGGTCCGGGCGGCTGGACCTCGCGACCCTGTCGGTGGCGGCCCGGCAGATCCGGAGCACGGTGCGGTGACCTATGTTTCACAGGTCCGGCCGCGCTGGTCGGACATGGACGTGTACGGGCACGTCAACCACGCCAACCTGGTGACGCTGCTCGAAGAGGCGCGGATCCCGGTGCTGTTCGGCGAGGCGGTGAAGGCCGGCCTCACCGAGCTGCCCAAGGGCGTGGTCGTGGTCAAGCTGGCCGTGCACTACCGGACGCCGATCGTCGTCGCGCCGGACACCCCGGTGCGCGTGGAGATCACGCTCACCGAGATGCGGGCGGCCAGCATCACGCTGGCCTACCGCGTGCACACGGGACCGGCCGAGTCAGACCCGGTGGCCGTCACCGCCGAGACGGTGCTGGCCCCGTACGACACCACCAAGCTGCGGCCACGCCGGCTGACAGCACCGGAAACCGAGTTCCTGAAGCGAGTGTTCGCCGATGCCTGAGCTGCGCATCCCCGACGCGGGCGACCGCGACACGCTCGGCGCGTTCGTCGCGCGGGCCGTGCGCCTCGACGGGCAGACGTCCGTGCGGCTGCGCCAGCGCGAAGACGGCGTCGTCGAGGCCTGGACGGCCACCCCGTTCGAGGTCCTCGCCACCCGCGCGGTGGCGGGGACCATCACGCCGTCCGACATCACGGTGTCGGGCAACGAGCTGCTCGCCGCGCTGACCGTGGTGGGCGGCCCGGTGATGGACCCCGGCCCGGCGCGCGACCTGATGTGGCACGCCGAGCTGCCCGCGTCCGGGCGGTGGCAGCTGGTGGACGAGCTGCCGGTCGCCGTCGTCTCGGAGCTGGCCGACCGCGGGGTCACGCTGGCCCGCGACAACGCCGGCCCGCACGGCACCCCGCCGGCTTCGCTGATGGACCAGGCGGTGCTGACGGTGACCGGCGGCGAGCTGGAGGTGAAGGTCCAGCTGAGGTGCCTGTTCGCGTTGTCCGGTATGGGTTTCCTGGACTCCACGATCGCCGGGGACGTGGTGCGGGTGACGGCCACCGACTCGTGGCTGCGCCTCGACGCGCGGTACGGGGCGGTGCTGAAACGGCGTCACGCGCTGCTGCCGCTGCTGTTCTGAAGTCCTTGCGGTTTTCTTTCGTGCCATGGCGCCGGGCCGCCCGCGGTGCGATCGTGGACGCATGAGCGAGCAGGACGGCGACCCGACGGCGGACTTCCTCGCCGAGGTGCGCGCGGACGAGACGCCCTGGCGGACCGACCGTCCCGCGGGCGAGCCCGCCCCCGAACAGCCGGAGCAGCCTGAAAAATGGACCCGCTCCGTCGGCCGGGCGGTCGGCCAGGCCGCGCCGTACGTGCAAGCCGCCCTGTTCGCGGGCTGGATCGCGAGCAGTTTCGCCGGCTCCGGGGACAGCCAGAATCTCGGTGGCAGCGGCGGTCAGAGCGGCTGAAGCCCTGGTTCCGGCGGCGAATCCGGGTACAGTCGTTGGGGGTCAGCTGCCGTCCCCATCATTCGGCACTGCGGCCTCTACACCGCTCCTGCCGGTTTTTCCGGCGCGGTGGGACGGTGGAACGGAGATCTGATGCTCCTGTCCAGACCCGACCTTCTTTCGGACCTTCCTGAGGGTGACGGCCACCAGGTCCTTCGCAGCGCTCTCGCGGGTTACGTGAGCGCGGTGGCCGCCGCCGTCGGCGTTCCGCCCGAAGGGACGTCGTTCGAAGTCACTGACACGGTCACCGCGTACCTCGGCCTCAGCCGGCGTGCGGTGCAGTACCCGGGGCGCGACCTGATGCTGGTGTGGAGCGCGCGTCAGGGCTGGGCGGTCTCGGTGGAGACGCGCCCGAACGAGGTGCCGCTGGTGCTCTCCCGCCTCGGCGGTGACGTGGTCCCCGCACCCGAAGCCGTCGGCCGGTTCGTCACCGAGGTGGTCTCCCGGACCGGCGGCACGCCCCTGAGCGCCCCGCCCGCCCGGGTTGCCGCCGACGACGAGGACCTGGCCGCCCGGATGCTGCTGCGCGCCGGGCAGACGTGATGACTCCGGCACACCGATGAAAGAAGACCCGGCAGCGGTTGGCTGCCGGGTCTTTTCATCGCTGGGGTCAGGCGGCCGTGCGGAGCTTACGGGCCAGGCGCTCCGGCCGGGGCCAGCGGACCTGCGAGGCCCAGTGCAGCTTTTCGAACATCCAGATCAGCCGGGCGGAGATGTCCAGCTGGCCGCGGCCGACGCCGTGGCGCGCGCCGGTCGGGTCGGCGTGGTGGGAGTTGTGCCAGGACTCGCCGAAGGACAGGATCGCGAGCGGCCATAAGTTGGCGGAGCGGTCGCGGGCCTCGTACGGGCGTTCGCCGATCATGTGGCACAGCGAGTTGACCGACCAGGTGACGTGGTGCAGCAGGGCGACGCGGACCAGCCCGGCCCAGAAGAACGCCGTCAGCGCGCCCCACCAGCTCATCGTGATCAGGCCGCCGAGCAGCGCCGGGCCGAGCAGGGTGGCGACGGTGAGCAGGGGGAAGAGCCGGTCGACCAGGCTGATGCCCGGGTCGTCGAGCAGGTCGGGGGCGAAGCGGCGCGGGTTGGTCTTGTCGCGGTCGAAGAGCCAGCCCATGTGCGCGTGCCAGAACCCCTTGGCCAGTGCGGCGGGTGTGGTGCCGAAGCGCCACGGGGAGTGCGGGTCGCCGTCTCGGTCGGCGTACGCGTGGTGGCGCCGGTGATCGGCCACCCAGGCGACCACGGGCCCCTGCATGGCCATGCTGCCCGCCACGGCCAGGCCGATCCGCAGCCCGCGCCGGGCGCGGAAGGCGCCGTGGGTGAAGTACCGGTGGAAGCCGATCGTGACGCCGAGGCCGGTGAGGCAGTAGAACCCGGCCGCCAGCCCGATGTCCAGCCAGCTCAGCCCCCACCCCCAGGCCAGCGGCACCGCAGCGGCGACCGCCAGCAGCGGCACGACGGCGAACACCTTGACGAGGAACGCCTCGGTCGCGGTCTGCCGTCCCGCCATCACCGGCTCACTCGCCCGCCCGCCGGTTCTCCCGGCCGGGCCTTCGCCCGAGTCGGTGCCCGCTGCCGGGTTGGTGCCCGGAGCGGTGCCTGCCGCCGAGTCGTCTGCCGGGTCGGTGCCCGCTGCCGAGGTTTCCGCCGGGCCGGCGTTCGCGGGCGGATTGTCCGCCAGCGCGGTGGCCGTCGCGGAGGTGCCTGCCGGGGAAGGCGCGGTCGGAGACGCCGCCTTCGTGCGTGGGGAGGACGTGGCCGGGTCAAGGGTATCGATGCTGGACTCCTGTGTTGAGCTGGTCCGGCGGCTGCGGGGGACAGCGCCGAGGCCGGTTCCCGCGGTGGTTCCGCCGACGTCCGCGCCGGGGAGCTGAGCACCGCTGGTGCGGCTGGTCCGTCAAGTCCGGATCCCGGCCGCTGCCTCCACAGTCAACGACCATCGCGGTCCGATGGTTCCCCGCGAACCGGCCACTGCGGGTTCCGGGCGGCCCTCCACAAACTCTCGATCCCGGTGTACTCTCAGATCGAGAGTACGCAACCATCGGGAGTGAACATGGTCGAGCGGGAGCTCGAGTCGGGACTGCGCGAGGTGGTCCACCAGCGGGTGCGCCTGGGTGTGCTGGCGGTCCTCGACCGGAGAGGGCCGTGCACGTTCTCGCAGCTGCGGGACGCGCTGGGGCAGAGCGACGGCGGGCTCGGGCGTCACCTGGGCGTCCTGGAGGAGCACGGGTACATCGCCACCGAGAAGGTCTTCGAGAACCGGCGGCCGCGGACCTGGATCCGCATGACCGAGGCCGGGGCCGAGGCCTTCCGTGAGGAGCAGGAGCTGCTGGCCAAGCTGCTCGCCACGGCCTCGCCCGGGGCCGGTGGTGAAGGCGAAGACCACACCGCGGCCATGACCATCGTCTTCGCCGCCCTGCTCGCCGGGGAAGACGCCGAGCCCGCGTCCCCGGGCCGGGCCGACCGCTCGGTGCTGGTGCCCGGGACCCCGGTCCTCGGCGGACGGCGCCGGGACCCGGTCAACTCGGGGCCGATCAGCGCCCGCTACGACTTCCCGCCCGGCTACGCGGTCTTCGGCTCCGAACAGGACGCCCAGCGGCTGATGATGAGGAGCCACGGCCTGCGCGGCGGGTGGGTCACCACGTGGTCCGTCGACGATCGCGAGCCCGGCGGTCCGGAGCAGGCCGGCGCCGGCCTGGCGCACGCGCTGGTGTTCGAACTCGCCGGGGCCTCGGACTGCGCGGCGATCCTCGCGGTGATGGGCTCGCCCACGGTGCCCCTGCCGGACGTGCCGGAGGCCCGGGGCTACCTGGTCCCCGGCGCCGGGGACGGGGCACCGGCCACGGCCGTCGCCTGGTTCTCCGACGGCCCCCACCTTGCCTCGGTCGTGATCGTCGCCGAAGCCGCCGTCGCCGTCGCGGCCCTGGAAACCCTCGTGTCCGAGGTGCACCGATCCTTGGCCGCCCACCGAAACTGACTGCCCACAAAGGACTGATCGTGACCGATTCACCTTCGGGCGCCCGTGCGGCCTCCTCGCGCACCGCCTTGCGCGCGACCCTGCGCGCCATCCTCCTCGACGTGGTCCCGCCGCTGCTGATCTTCTACGTCCTGCGCACCTTCGGGGTCAGCGACGTGCTCGCCTACGTCGCCGGTTCGATCGTCCCCGTGGCCCGGCTCATCGCCGACCGGCTGCGCGGCCGCCCCTTCAACGCGATCTCCGGCCTGGTCGTGGTCTTCCTCGTGGTCTCGGTCGCCCTCGCCCTGATCACCCAGGACGCCCGGGCGGCGATCGCGCGCGGCGGCCTGATCTTCCTGGCCATCGCGATCGCGGCGGCGGTGTCGGTGCCGACGCGCAGCCCGCTGATGCTGTCGCTCTCGCGCTACTTCGCCGTCAGCGCCCGGCCCGAGGACGCCGCGCGGTTCGACGAGGTCTACCGCCGCCCGCCCGTCCTGCGGGCCATGCGCGTGGTCACCCTGGTCTGGGCGCTCGCGTTCGCGGTCTCGGCCGTGGTGTGCGTGGTCTGCGCCTACGCGCTCCCGGTGGCGGTGGCCAACCCCGTCACCGCGCTGTTCGAGCCGGTGGTCTCGCTGGCACTGGCCGTCGGCACCGTCCGGTACCTGCGCCGCGCCGCGACCCCGGCGGAGGCACGACGAAGGGCCGGCACCTCAACGGCTGCCGGCCCTTCGTGAAAGCCTGGGAAAAATCAGATAACCGTGACCGAGGTGGCCTGCGGTCCCTTCTGGCCCTGCCCGATCTCGAACTCCACGCGCGCGTTCTCCTCGAGGCTGCGGAATCCGTTGCCCTGGATCTCGGAGTAGTGCACGAACACGTCGCCACCGCCGGAGTCCGGCGTGATGAAGCCGAAGCCCTTCTCGGCGTTGAACCACTTCACGGTGCCTTGCGTCATAGAAATCTCCACCACTGAAAAACGAAATCGAGATGCCACCTCGGCATCCGGGTCGAGAACCGACGGTTTGATCTTCCCGTGAAGGAGAACCACTACGCCCGCTGCATCTTGCGAGCGTGGCTGCGGGACGTACCCACCGCACGAACACAAAACAAGACCTTCGACAGTAAAGCACGCCCGGCCCCCGGACGCCATACCTCTCGCCGAATGAGTGCGAGGCCCGGAAATCCGCGTTTTGCGTCCACAGTGTACGTCCTTT
This sequence comes from Amycolatopsis saalfeldensis, assembly GCF_900110575.1. Classification (GTDB taxonomy): domain Bacteria; phylum Actinomycetota; class Actinomycetes; order Mycobacteriales; family Pseudonocardiaceae; genus Amycolatopsis; species Amycolatopsis saalfeldensis. The sequence goes on along the minus strand of NZ_FOEF01000010.1, from coordinate 256,487 downwards.
ATGGACAGATGATGATCTTGTTGCGCGGTCAGCGATTCGACTGCGGGAACCGGTGGTCCGGCGTGTCCCGGCCGAGCAGTTCGGTGTACTGCGCCTGCCATGACTCCTCGGTCGCGAGCAGGTCGGCGAGGCGCTGGGCCCAGGCGGCGCCGGGCGGCGGGGCCGTCGTGAGGTGGGCCTCGGTCTCCTCCCGTGCCTTGAGCCATTCGCCCAGCGTCGGCTCGAGCGACGGGCCGGCTTCTTCTTCGGGCATGGGGAGACCCTACCGCCTGTTCTGCCCCGGAGTGCCTGCTTACTGGTGCCGCCGGGTGTGGCTCGTGTAGCGTCATCGCGGTCGAGAACATCCCGCGCGCCGGCATCAGGGCCGGCGTCGTCGTCGGCCGGCAGTCCCGCCCGTGGCGGGCGGACACCCCGGCCGCCGGGCCACCTTCGATCTCGGCGAGGAGCCGCATGCGCTCGGAACGACGTCCCCTTTCTCTGGAAACCAGTGAGTTCGCCCGTGCCCGCGCTTCGGCCGAGGTCGGCCTGCGAACCCAGCGCGACCAGGCGGTCCGCACCGTGGCGGGCAAGGCCCACGACGCACAGGATCTGCGCGGCCTCCTCGCCATGCTCGGCCTCGACGCCGCCGGCCAGCGCGCCGACGCTTAGCCGGGCAGCAATTCCGGAGACGGGGCCCCGGCCCCGCTCCTAGGGTGGCGGGTGTGGAACCCATCGTCACCCACCTCGAGCTGACCGCCCTCGACGGGCTGCGCCCCGCCGCACCCGTCGGGGGCCTGGCGCTCGAGGCCATCCCCGCGAAGTCCCCGCTCATCCGCGAGCTGCACGTCGGCATCGGCGCCCGCTACGACTGGCCCGGCGTGTCCCGCTCGGACGAGGAGTGGGCCCGGTGGCTCGCCCACCCGCGGCGCCAGTACCGCCTCGTCCGCCACGGCGGAGTGGCCGTCGGCATCGCGGACTTCGAGCCCCAGCCCGGCGGCGACGTCGAGATCACCACGTTCGGCCTGCTGCCGGAGCACGTCGGCAAGCGGCTGGGCGGATACGCGCTCACCCTCGTCGTGCGCGCCGCGTGGGACGCGGCCCCGGCCGACGACGTGCCCGTGCGCCGCGTCTGGCTGCACACCTCCACCCAGGACCACCCGCACGCCCTGCCGAACTACCTCCGCCGCGGCTTTCGCTCGTTCCGCACCAGCTCGGTGGTGCGCTGAAAGCGGGTCAGACCAGCCAGGCCGTCGCGTCCGGCGGGAGCCGTCCGTCCACCAGCGGGCTGCTGGACAACAGCAGCTCGCCGGGCGGCAGCGCGATCGAGCTGGCCGAGGTGTTCAGCGCGCAGATCAGCCCGTCCTTGCCGCGGCGGAACGCGAAGCAGCCCGCGGGCGCGCCGTACCACTCCAGCTCGTCGCCGACCCGGAACGCGGGGTGGCTCTTGCGCAGCTCGACGGCCCGCCGGTACAGCGTCAGCGTCGAGCCGTCGTCCTCCAGCTGCCGCTCGACGGTCAGGTCCGCCCAGGCCGCCGGCATCGGCAGCCACGTGCGCGGGTTGCGGGAGAAGCCGAACGGCGGCAGGTCGCCGTCCCACGGCATCGGCACGCGGGCGGCGTCGCGGCTGAACTCCGGGCCCTGCGTGCGCGCCCGCGGGTCCTGCATCGCCCCGGGCGGCAGCTCGACGTTCTCGAGCCCCAGCTCCTCGCCGTTGTACAGGTAGACCGCGCCGGGCAGGGCCAGCTCCACCAGCGCCATCGCCCGCGCGCGCCGGACGCCGGCCGGCCCGCCGCCGTACCGGCTCGCCGTGCGCCAGACGTCGTGGTTGCTCAGCGTCCAGGTCGCGGGCGCGCCGGCCGCGCGCGGCACGGCCAGCGAGCGCTCGATCGAGGTCCGCATCGCGTCGGCGTCGAAGTGGGTGAGCACCAGGCGGAAGTTGAACGCCAGGTGCAGCTCGTCCGGGCGCAGGTAGCGGGCCAGCCGCTCCTCGTCGTTCACCCAGATCTCGCCGACGGCCATGGTGCCCGGGTGCTCGTCGAGCACCTTGCGGATCATCTGGTGGATCTCGTGGACGCCGTCATTGTCGAAGCGGGGGTCGTCCACAGTGTCCCCGCCGAAACCGGCTGTGCTGACGTCCATGTCGGGCAGGGCGGGCGGTTTGGCCATGCCGTGCGCGACGTCGATGCGGAAGCCGTCGACGCCGCGTTCGAGCCAGAACCGCAGGGTGCGCTCGAGGTCGTAGCGGACCTCGGCGTCGGCCCAGTTGAGGTCGGGCTGCTGCGGGGCGAACAGGTGCAGGTACCACTGCCCGTCCGGCACCTGGGTCCAGGCCGGGCCGCCGAACACGCTGACCCAGTTGTTGGGCGGCTCGGCGCCGTCCGGGCCGCGCCCGTCGCGGAAGACGTAGCGCTCGCGCTCCGGGCTGCCCGGGGCGGCGGCCATCGCGGACTTGAACCAGGCGTGCTGGTTGCTGGTGTGGTTCGGGACCACGTCCACGGTCACCTTGATGCCGCGCTTGTGCGCCTCGGTGAGCAGCACGTCGAAGTCGCCCAGGGTGCCGAACATCGGGTCGACGTCGCGCGGGTCCGCCACGTCGTACCCGTGGTCGGCCATGGGGGAGCGGTAGAACGGCGTGAGCCAGAGCGCGTCGACGCCCAGCAGCTCCAGGTAGCCGAGCCGGCTGACGATGCCTTCGAGGTCGCCGACCCCGTCGGCGTCGGAATCGGCGAACGAGCGCACGTACACCTGGTAGAAAACGGCGTTGCGCCACCAGGACGGCCGGGGCCCGGCCTCCGGTGGCCGTCGCCCCGCCACCCGCCGTCGCATCACACGAAGCTGTTCATCATGCTGTGCGCCGCCATTTCGAGGTACGCCCACAGCTGCTGGCGGTAGGGCTCCTCGAGGTTCTCCTCGTCCACGGCGATCCGGATCGCGCGCAGCCAGGCGTCGCGCTCGATCGGGCCGATCTTGAACGGCGCGTGCCGCATCCGCAGCCGCGGGTGGCCGCGCTGGTCGGAGTAGGTGTGCGGGCCGCCCCAGTACTGCATGAGGAACAGCCGGAAGCGCTCCTCGGCCGGGCCGAGGTCCTCCTCCGGGTACAGCGGGCGCAGCACCTCGTCGGTCGCCACCTCGGCGTAGAACCGCGCGACGATCCGGCGGAAGGTCGGTTCACCGCCCACGGCTTCGTACAGGCTCGCCGGGTCCGGGCCACTCACAGTCGACACCCCTCCATCTTGCCTTGCCGCGCGCTACTTGTCGGTGGCCGGTGCCGAGGACATGAAACGGCCGAGCGGCGGTTCGAAGCCCGCCTCCTCCAGAGCGCCGAGCAGCTGCCCGCGCAGGGCGCGCTGCACCGCCCACTGCTTGCCGGGCCGGACCTTCACCGTCAGCCTCAGCTCGATGCCCTCCGGCGTGACCTTCTCCACGCCGAGCATTTCCGGCGGCTCCAGCACGTTCACCGCCAGCGGCTCGCCCTGGGTGGCCTTCGTCGCGGCGCCCATCAGGACCGTGGTCGCCAGGTCGACGTCGGCGGAGTAGCCGAGCGGCACGTCGACCACCGCGACGGCGAAGCCCTGGCTGGAGTTGCCGACGCGCAGCACCTCGCCGTTGCGGACGTACCAGACGGTGCCCTTCAGATCGCGCAGCGTGGTGATGCGCAGGCCCACCGCCTCGACCGTGCCGGTGGCCGGGCCGATGTCCACGACGTCGCCGACGCCGTACTGGTCCTCGATCATCATGAACATGCCGGACAGGAAGTCGCGCACCAGGTTCTGGGCGCCGAACCCGATCGCCACGCCGAGGATGCCGGCGGTGGTGATGATCGGCGCGAGGTTCACGCCCAGCTCGCCCAGCACGAGGATGAACGCCAGGCCGTAGATCAGGAAGGTGCTCATCGACCGCAGCACCGAGCCGATGGTCTTCGCCCGCTGGCGGCGGCGCTCCACCACGGCCGGGCCGAGCACGTCCGGCGCGCGCTCGCGCAGCGGCTTCAGCAGCGCGGGGATCTTCCCGCCGCTGCCCGGCAGGGTCGTCACGCGGTCGATCAGCCGCCGTGTGAGATACCGCACCAGGAACGCGACGACCAGGATGAAGATGATCCGCAGCGGCTTGGTCACGAGCCAGCCCGCCGAGCCGGCGAGCCATTCGTTGTGCGTGATCGAAAAGACCTGCGAGCACCAGGTGCTGGCGTCCGATATGCACGCCGGCGGGGCGCTGGGCACGAAATTCACGAGCTGGGTCAGTCCTTCCTTCGCTGCTGGTTCCCCCACGGCAGGTGACCGGCACATGACACGTCATCGAAGACAGGTGCGCACCGGGGGCGATGTGTGGTCGACTATGCCTGCACCGGTGGAGGTGGTCGAGTGCCAGACCGACAACCCATCCCCCTCGGCGGCTCCGGCCAAGCCACGGCCGACCAGCTGCCGGAGGCGGTCCTGCGTGCCTGCCCGGGGGGTTCCGCATCCGGCGGAGCGGTCCCGGCCGGGCCGGGGACCCGACCAGGGGGTGTTTCCCGTCCGCCCGGCCAGCGTAGAGGCCGGGACCCGGCGACCCCGTCCTGGGGCCGCCGTCGCGTATTGCTGCTGAACGCGACTTTCGAGCCCCTCACCGCCCTGCCGCTGCGGCGGGCCGTGGTGCTGGTGATGTGCGGCAAGGCCGAGGTGGTGCACGGCGACCCGGGCGGCGTCGAACTGCACGCCGCGACCGTCTCGCTGCCCGTCCCGTCGGTGATCCGGCTCAGCACGTACGTGCGGGTGCCCTACCGCGCCAAGGTGCCGCTGACCCGGGCCGGGCTGATGCACCGCGACCGGTACCGCTGCGCCTACTGCGGCGGGCGGGCCGAGACGATCGACCACGTCCTCCCGCGCAGCCGGGGCGGGCCGCACAGCTGGACGAACTGCGTCGCCTGCTGCGCCAAGTGCAATCACCGCAAGGCCGACCGGCTCCTCTCGGAGATCGGCTGGCGGCTGCGCGTGGTCCCGCGCGCGCCGCACGGGCCGCATTGGCGCCTGCTCGCGCACTCCACGGAAGCGGACCCGCTCTGGCGGCCGTACCTGGGTTCCGCGGCCTGAGCGGTCCCGGAAACGTCGGCGCCCCGGCCGCCGGACGGCGACCGGGGCGAGCCGGTGAACCTGCTGGACGCGACGGGTGAGGTGTCGCGCGCTCAGTCCCGCTGGGCTTTTCTCAGGCGGCGAGCGCGAAGTCGGCCTGGCTGGTGACGCGGGTGCCCATGGTGACGCGCGTGCCGCGGGTGACCCTGGTGCCCCGGGTGACGCGGGTGCCGTTCGTGACGCGCGTTCCGTTGGTGACCCGGGTGCCTCGCGTGACCCGGGTGCCGCGCGTGACGCGGGTCCCGCAGGTGACGCGGGTACCGGCCGTGACGCGCGTGCCGCGGGTGACCCTGGTGCCCCGCGTGACGCGAGTGCCCGCGGTGACGCGTGTACCGCGAGTGACCCGAGTACCGCGGGTAACCCTTGTGCCTGATGTCACACGGGTCCCGGGCGTGAATTCGGCTTCGGTGGGTGACGAAACGGTCTCGTTGATCGCCTGAGCGGGGGTCTGAACGCTCTGCATGACGTGGCCTCCTGGGACCGGTGCGTTACCTGCTGGGGCTGAGGAGCGGGGCGCAAGGCCCGTACAGGTGAAAAAGCTACGAGGATTTCAAGGTCCCGACAAGACGGCATCGACCGGTACGGCCGCCTGTACGTTGAGTTGCAACCTTTCGGCCCGCCCGGCTTCGGCCCAACGTGCCAGCGCGGGCGGGCCAAGCGGCGGACGGGCCTTCTCCGACGACGAACGGTCGCCTCCCGGCGCGGCGCCGCGCGGTGATCGCCGGGGCCATCCGATACGCTCACCGCCGTGAACGTTGTCGAGACGATCCTGGTCTACGCGGTCATCCCCTTGGCCATCTACTTGGTGGTCGGAGCGGCCACCCTGCGGAAGAGGTTCTCGGGGACGCCGCGTTACCGGCCAGGTCAGCCGTGGGAGTACCCCGCGATGTGGTGGAGCGCCAACCCGGACGGCGTCGGCGCCGGGCACCGGGCGACCGGTGTGGACAGTGCGGCGCCCGCGGGCGCCCCGACCGCGGCAGGAGGCGCTCGTGGCACCTGGTGAACTCGCGCACTCGTCCACCGCGGTGGACGTGGCCGAAAAGGACCTGCCGTTCGGCGAGGTCGTGACCGGCAGCGGCCGCCGTTCGGCCGCGAAGATGTACGAGCCCGTCGCGCCGACGACCCCGTTCACGGTGCAGCAGCTGGCGCGCCTGGACGAGGCGCTGACGTTCGCGAGCCGGGAGACCGGCCTGGACTTCAGCGTCTACCTGGGCGACCTCGGCGAGGACACCCGGGCCGGCGCGGAGAAGCTGCACGCGGGCACGGACGACCCGGCGAACGCCGTGCTGGTGGCCGCGTCGCCGGCGCAGCGGGCGATCGAGATCGTCACCGGGACGCACGCCTACCAGCGGGTGGCCGACCGCGGCGCCAAGCTCGCCGTGGCCAGCATGGTCGCCTCCTTCAAGGAGGGTGACCTGGTCGGCGGACTGGTGAACGCGCTGCGCATGCTCAGCGACCAGGCGGGGCTCGCGCCGAAGCACTGACGCCCGCACCCTGGAACGCCCGAAGGGGACCCCCTCACCCGAGGAGGTCCCCTTCTTCGTGAGTGTTGCCTCAGGCCTGGCTGTCGAACTCCCGGGCGGCGAGCGCGCGGACGATGCCCGCGCGGCCTTCCGAGACCAGGCGCCGCAGTGCGGCCGGGTGGTCGCGCGCGAGCCATTCGTCCGACGCGGTGACGGTCGCGGGCTCGACGGCCCACGACGGGTACAGCCCGATCGCCGTCGGCTGGGCGCGCTCGCTGGAACGCCGCGCCCACACCTCGTCGATCACCTCGAAGTACTTGCCGACGTACTCGCCCAGCAGGCCCTTCTGGCCCGGGTGTGAGAAGCCCGAGATGAGCGAGTCGCTGACCGCGTTGGGGATCTCGTCGTCGAAGATGGCGCGCTGCCAGGCGTCGGCCTTGGCCTCGGCCGTGGGCTGCAGGGCACGGGAGCGCTCCGCGTGCCGCCGTCCCGCGGCGGTGTCGTCCTTGGCCAGCTCCGCGTCGATCTCGGCCGGGCCCGCCTTTCCGTGCGCCACCAGCGCGTGCAGCAGACGCCAGCGCAGGTCGGTGTCGACGGTGAGGCCCGGCAGCGGGGCCGAGCCGTCCAGCCACCCCGCGATGATGCCCAGCGTGCGCTCGTCGAGCACCCCGCCGGCCAGCGAGTTGGCGAACGCCAGCTGGTGGTCGGAGCCCGCCTCGGCGGCCTGCGCCAGCTCCAGCACCCGGCCGGTCAGCGCGGGCCAGCCCTGCGCGACGGCCCACTTCTGGTCGGCGTAGGAGTTCAGCGCCGTCTGCGCCTGCAGCAGCAGCCGCTGCACGACGCCGACCTCGCTCTCGGCGTGGATGCCGCGCGCCACCAGCGTCACGAAGTCGCGCGCCTTCAGCTCGGCCTCACGCGTCATCTCCCACGCCGCCGACCAGCACAGCGTGCGCGGCAGCGGTTCGTCGATGTCGGAGATCCGGTCGATCAGCGTGGTCAGCGACGCCGGGTCGAGCCGCATCGTGCAGTAGGTCAGGTCGTCGTCGTTGACCAGCACGAGCTTGCCGGCCGGCTTGCCGACCAGGCCGGGCACCGGGGTGCGCTCGCCGTCGACGTCCAGCTCGACCCGCTCGGTGCGGACGATCCGGCCCTTGCCGTCCTCGTCGTAGACGCCGACCGCGACCCGGTGCGTGCGCAGCTCGCCCGCCCCGGGCTTGGCGCCGGACTGCACCACGGCGAACGAGGCGAACGTGCCGTCGGCCGCCACCTCGTACCGCGGGCTCAGCGAGTTCAGCCCCGTGGTCTCGAGCCACTGCGCGCTCCACCACGAAAGGTCGCGGCCGGACGCCTCCTCCAGCGCCGCCAGCAGGTCGGCCAGCGTGGCGTTGCCCCAGGCGTGCTTGCCGAAGTAGACCTTCAGCCCGTCGAGGAAGTGCTCGATGCCGACGTAGGCCACCAGCTGCTTGAGCACGCTGGCGCCCTTGGCGTAGGTGATGCCGTCGAAGTTCACCTCGACCGCGTGCAGGTCGACGATGTCGGCCGCGATCGGGTGCGTCGAGGGCAGCTGGTCCTGCCGGTAGGCCCACGACTTCTCGATGTTCGCGAAGCTGGTCCAGGCGTTCTGGTACTCGGTGGCCTCGGCCTGGGCGAACACGCTGGCGAAGGTCGCGAACGACTCGTTCAGCCACAGGTCGTCCCACCAGCGCATGGTGACCAGGTCGCCGAACCACATGTGCGCCATCTCGTGCAGCAGCGTCTCGGCGCGCCGCTCGTAGGCGTAGCGCGTGACGCGGCTGCGGAAGACGTAGTCCTCGAGGAAGGTGACCGCGCCCGCGTTCTCCATCGCGCCCGCGTTGAACTCCGGCACGAACAGCTGGTCGTACTTGGAGAACGGGTAGGGCGTGCCGAACTTCTCGTGGTAGAAGCCGAAGCCCTGCTTGGTTTCCGCGAACAGCCGGTCCGCGTCCATGTGCTCGGCGAGCGACGCGCGGCAGTAGATGCCGAGCGGGATGGTGCGGTGGGCGTCGGAGAACTCGTCGCGCCACTCGGCGTACGGGCCGGCGATCAGCGCCACCAGGTAGGTGGAGATCCGCTCGGACACCGCGAACACCGTGTGCCGACCGCCGTCGGAGGTGTCCTCGGCGGACTCGACGAGCGCGTTGGACACGATCTTCCAGTCGCGCGGGGCGCGCACCGCGACCCGGTAGACCGACTTGAGGTCGGGCTGGTCGAAGCAGGCGAACATGCGCTTGGCGTCGGCCGTCTCGAACTGCGTGTAGAGGTACACGCCGTCGTCGACCGGGTCGACGAAACGGTGCAGGCCCTCGCCGGTGTTGGTGTACCGGCAGTCCGCGGTCACCACCAGCTCGTTGTCGGCCGCGAGCTCGGGCAGCGGGATGCCCTTGTCCTCGACGTAGGCGCTGACGTCGAGCTCGGTGCCGTTGAGCACGGCGGACCGGACGCCGTCGGCGATCAGGTCGATCCAGGACGACTCGCCGGGCCGGGCGCTCGAGAATCGCACGGTGGTGGTGGAGAGGAAGGTCTTCTCCCCGGGACCGCCGTGGCCGTCGGTCAGGTCCAGCTCGATGTCGTAGGAGGCGACATCCAGCAGGCCGGAGCGCTGCTTGGCTTCGTCACGAGTCAGGTTGGGGGCGGGCACTGGCACCTCTGGTCGTCGATTTCGGTTACGGTTTTCAGGCTGCAGAGCATCCAATCATGCGAGCCGCCCGGCGGGCGAGAAGGGAACAACCGGGGCGACCGCGGGCGTTGCGTCTCGATGTGGGGACCAGCCCCACGAGCAAGAGGTGTACCCGTCCACCGCCAGAGCCACGCCCAGGAGCAAGCCAGATGACTTCGACACCGCAGTCCACCAGGGTCGACTTCTACTTCGACCCGATCTGCCCGTTCGCGTGGATCACCTCCCGGTGGATCCTCGAGGTGGAAAAGCACCGCGACCTCGACCTGCACTTCCGGATCATGAGCCTTTCGCTGCTGAACTCCGGCCGCGAAGACCTGCCGCAGACGTACAAGGACCTGCTCGACGACGGCTGGGGCCCGGTCCGCGTGGCCACGGCACTCGCCCAGTCGCAGGGCGAGGAGGCGCTGCGCGGCTACTACACCGAGTTCGGCACGCGCTACCACAACCAGGGCAACAAGGACCGGCTCGCGGTGATCAAGGAGTCCCTGGCCGCCATCGGCGCCCCGCCCGAGCTGATCGAGGCCGCGAACTCCACCGAGTACGACGAGGCCCTGTCGAAGAGCCACCACGAGGGCATGGACCCGGTGGGCATGGACGTCGGCACGCCGACCATCCACATCGACGGCGTCGCGTTCTTCGGCCCGGTGCTCAGCTCGATCCCGCGGGGCGAGGACGCGCTCAAGGTGTTCGACGGCGCCCGCGCGCTCGCGAGCTACCCGGACTTCTTCGAGCTCAAGCGCACCCGCTCCGGTGACCTGAACTTCGACTGAGGCTCACGGCGCCGCCAGCGCGGCCCGGGTGACGTCGGCGGGGTAGGGCGAGGCGGCGAGCGCCTCGTCCAGCCCCGTGTCCCCGGCCTCGACGGCGGCCTTCAGCTCGTTCAGCCGGCGCAGCCCGCCGCGGTGCTCGCGGACGAAGCCGGGTCCGACGGCGTCGCCGTGGCCGGGCACCACGATCCGCGGCTCCAGCGCGAGGATCGCGTCCAGCGCGGCGGGCCAGCCGGGCAGGTCGCTCTCGTCGCTGAACGAGTACGCGGTGAAGCCCTGTGGCCCGTGCTCGACGACGTCGCCGGCGAAGACGATCCCCGCGTCCGGCACGTGCACCACCAGGTCGTGGTCGGTGTGCGCGGGGCCGGGGTGGACGAGCACGGCGGTGCGGCCGCCGAGGTCCAGTTCTTCCCGGGCGGCGACGAGCCGGTCGGGCGGCATGATCCCGGTTCGCGTGATCGCGTCGGCGATTCCGGGCTTTTCTTCGTTGCGGTAGTGCGCGACCCACTTGGCTTTCGCCGCTTCGCCGTGCTCGACCAGCTCGCGCAGGCAGCGCGGGTGCGCCCAGACGTCGCAGGGCAGGAACGCCGTGGTGCCGTAACAGTGGTCGAAGTGCGCGTGGGTGTAGACGACGCTCCACGGCAGGTCCGTCAGCTCCCGGACCGCGGCGGCCAGCCCGGCGCCCTGGTCGACGTCGCCGCCGGTGTCGATCACCAGGCACCGTTCGGCGCCGATCACCAGCCCCGTGGTCAGGTCCAGCTCTTCGTGACGGCTCAGGTGCACGCCGTCGGCCAGCTCGGTCCAGCTCATGTTCGCTCCAGGATTCCTTGGCACAGCACGGGTGCGGTCTCGCTGACGTCCACTTGCGCGGCCAGGGCGACGTCGGCTTCGTGGCCGGTCGCGGCCAGCTCCCGGCCGGACGAGCAGCCCCGCAGCGCGGCGGCGACGTCCGTGGCCGCGTAGGCCGCCGCGGCCAGTGCCGCTTCCGCCGAGGCCGATCGGCCCCGCTGTCGCAGCGCGGCGACGATCGCGCCTGCTCCCAGCTGATCCTCGACACAGGGCCGCAGCGGGCCGAATTCCTTGCCCTCGCCCAACATGTCGACGCCCCAGCGTTCGCCGCCCGGGATGACGGCGATCGCGCGGCCGTCCGCCAGCTCGTGGGCCTTCGCGGCGACGGCGGACGCGTTGCGCAGGCAGCCGGCGAGCACGTGCGCGCCCGTTGCGGCGGCCGCGGCGCAGAGCGTGGCGCCGTTGGGGGAGGGCAGCGCGAGCAGGGTCCCGGAGGGGATCTCCGTCACAGAAGAAGGCCGCAGCGTCCACGCGCCCTCGCCTGCGAGGACGGCGCCGGCTTCGCGCGCTTCGGCGACTCCGCGCTCGTCGCGCCAGCGCACCGGCAGCACCCGGCCGCCGCGCGAAGTGACGAGATCCGTGGTGGTGCCGAAGGAAAGCACGTCGACCACCACCAGCACGGCGCACGAACCGCCCAGCGCGGCGACGCCCTCACCACCCCATTCGAGCCGCACGTCGCGGCCCGGCTGCGCCCAGATGCCCACCCCCGGAGCATGCCGGACGCCGCGGGTGATGGCAGACTCCGGCCTGTGCGTGTCTACTTGGGATCCGACCATGCCGGTTTCGAGCTGAAGAACCACCTTGTGCGCCATCTCGGCGAGCAGGGGCACGAGATCGTCGACGTCGGTCCGCACGTCTACGACGCGGCCGACGACTACCCGGCCTTCTGCGTGGCCACGGCGCTGCGCGTCGTCGCCGACGAGGGCAGCCTCGGCATCGTGGTCGGCGGCTCCGGCAACGGCGAGCAGATCGCCGCCAACAAGGTGCCCGGCGCCCGCGCGGGGCTGGGCTGGAGCGTCGAGACGGCGAAGCTGTGCCGCGAGCACAACCACGCCCAGCTGCTCGGCGTCGGCGCGCGGATGCACACGCTCGACGAGGCCACGGCGATCGTCGAGGCGTTCCTGGCCACGCCGCCGTCGCCGGACGAGCGCCACGCCCGCCGCGTTCAGCAGCTGCTCGACTACGAGCGCACCGGCACCCCGCCGCCCCTGCCGGAGGCCTGATGCCAGAGGGGCACACGCTCCATCGGCTGGCCCGCCTGCACAAGCGCCGGTACAGCGGCGCGCCGGTCGAGGTGAGCAGCCCGCAGGGCCGGTTCGCGGACGAGGCCGCGCGGCTCGACGGACAGGTGTTCACCTCCGCCGAAGCGTACGGCAAGCACCTGCTCCACCACTACGGTCCACTGGGGACGGTGCACGTCCACCTCGGCCTGTACGGCACGTTCAACGAGCTTCCGCTGCCCGCGGCCGAGCCCGTGGGCCAGGTGCGGATGCGGCTCGTCGGGCGGACCCACTGGGCCGACCTGCGCGGGCCCACCCGCTGTGAGCTGCTCGACGCCGCCCAGGTGGACGCGCTGAAGGCGCGGCTGGGCCCGGACCCGCTGCGCCGCGACGCGAAGCCCGACCTCGCTTGGGAGCGGATCTCGCGCTCCCGCACGTCGGTGGCCGCGCTGCTGATGGACCAGGCGGTGCTGGCCGGCGTCGGCAACGTCTACCGCGCCGAAGTGCTCTTCCGCCACGGCGTCGCCCCGATGGTTCCCGGCCGCTCCCTCGACCGCGGTCTGTGGGAAGAGATGTGGGCCGACCTGGTGACCCTGATGCGCCACGGCGTGCGCGTCGGGCGCATCGACACGGTGGCGCCGGAGCACATGCCCGCCGCGCAGGGCCGCGCCCCGCGCGAGGACCGTCACGGCGGCGAGGTGTACGTCTACCGTCGCGCCGGGATGCCGTGCCTGGTGTGCGGGACACCGGTCGCGCATCAGGAACTGGTGGGGCGCAACCTGTATTGGTGCCCGAGCTGCCAGCCGGCTTGAGCCCGGCTCACGAATCCTTCGGGGCGGTGAGGCCGTCCAGCAGCAGGTCGAGCCGTTCCGCCAGCGCGCCGGCCAGGTCGAACGGCGGGGCGTCCCCGGCGAGCCAGCGGCGGAGGGTGTCGCCGTAGATCGCGGTCACCACCTCGGCCACCGTGCGCGGCGGGAGCCCCGCTTTGAGTTCGCCGCGTTCCTGGCCCTGCCGGATCGCGTCGATCGTCGCGTCCGGCACCGGGTGCTGGGTCGCGACCACCTCGTCGTGGCGCAGGCTGACGTGCAGCATCCGGGTCAAGGTGCGCTCGCGCTCGTTCATGGCCGCCAGCGCGGCGAAGTAGCGGTGCAGCCGGGTGCGCGCGGGCTCGTCGGAATCGACGACGGTGAGCAGCTGGTCGCGGCGGTCCCGACCCCATTCACGCAGGAAGTCGCGCTTGTGCGGGTAGTGGTTGAGCACCGTCTGCCGCGCGACGTCCGCCTCCGCGGCGATGTGGTCGATGGTCGTGCCCTCGTAACCGTGCTCGCCGAACAGCTTCAGCGCGGCCGTCAGCAGCCGCGCGCGCATCCGGGCCCGGTTGGCCTCCCGCCGTCCTGTCGTCACGGGGGCAGTCTATCGAAGTTTAGGTTAGAGGCTAAACTTAGGCTGGAGACCACAGATTTAAGGAGCGCACCATGCAGGTGGACATCCGCGACAAGGTCATCGTCATCACCGGCGCGGCCCAGGGCCTGGGTCGCACGCTCGCGCTCGGCCTGGCGGCGGAGGGCGCGCGGATCGCGGTGGTGGCCCGCAGCGAGGCCAAGGCCGCCGGCACCGTCGACGAGATCGTCGCCGAGGTGCCCGGCGCGCCGAAGCCGCTCGGCGTGGTCGCCGACGTCTCGGACGAGGACCAGGTCCGCGCGGCCGCCGAGACCGTCGACGCGCACTGGGGCCGGGTCGACGCCCTGATCAGCAACGCCGGCTGGATGCCGCCCAGCGGCTCGATGCGGGTGCTGGACTTCGAGCTGGCGGACCTGCGCCGCGTCGTCGACAGCAACCTGATCGGCTGTTTCCTGGTGACCAAGCACTTCGCACCGGTGATGATCCGGGGCGGCGGGGGCCGGATCGTCTACGTCGGCAGCATGGTCGGCACCCAGTCCGGCCCCGGGGCGGCGGCGTACGGCGCCACCAAGGCCGGGGTGCACCTGCTGAGCAACGTCGTGCACCAGGAACTCGCCGGCCAGGGCATCCGCACCGTCGCGCTGGCACCGGGCCTGACCGACACGCCGGGCATGCGCGCGTCCGTGAACGAGGAGCACATCGCCCGCGTCAGCGCTCGCTACCCGGGCGGGCGTGTCGGGCAGTCCGACGACATCGTGCCGTTCGCCGCGTTCCTGTGCAGCGACGCCGCTTCGCACCTTTCCGGAACCTTGATGGGGATCCGCCCGATCACCGGCTGAGTCCTGTGTGGACAGAGGGTCCCGCGGCACGCGGGGCCCTCTCGCGGCCGGGATCAGAAGTCGAAGCCGCCGCCACCGTCGAAACCGCCGCCGTTGAAGCCGCCCCCGTCGAAGCCACCGCCGTCGAAACCGCCGAAGTCGCCGCCGCCGTCGAACCCGCCGCCGCCGTCGCCCCCGTCGAAGCCGTCCCCGCCATCGCCCCCGTCACCGCCGGAGTCGAGTGCGTCCTGCTGGCCCGCGTCGTAACCCGACTCCCAAGCCGAGGCGCTCGCGATGCCGCCCATGCCGGAGAACATCGCGCTGAACAGGAACATCGAGCCCAGGCCCCAGGCGCCGGCCACCAGCGCGGGCTTCCACCACGGCTCGCTGTACCAGCCCTGCGGCACCGGGCGTCCGGCCACCCGGCCGCCGGGGTAGTAGTACGGGGTGTTCTGGCCGGGTTCCGGCGAGGCCTCGTAGTGCTCGCCCTCGACGTCCACCGCCCGGTGCTCGGTCACCTTGCCCGCGCGCTCGCGCTCGGCCTCCTCCGACAGCTCGGGGCCGGGGTCCATGCCCATCGCCAGCCGCGCCGCGCGCACGTAGTAGAGGCCCTCGATCGCGGTCGCCTTGACCAGGCGGGCCTGCTCGACGGTGCCGGCCTGCTCCATCTGCGACCCGGCCGCGTTGTACCGCTCGCTCGCGTCGGCCATCGCCTGCTGCGACGCCGTGTCGGTGCCGTTGAGGTTGAGCACCTGACCGCCGAGGCGCTCGACCAGACGGCGCGCGTCGGCCTTCGCGTCGTCCAGCTCGCGTTGCCGCGCGGCGGCCCGTGACCGGGAGAAGTACAGCCCGCCGCCGACAACGACGACAACGAGCACGATCAACAGGATCGCGGTGCCCATGGGTCACTCCACGTGTTCAGCGGACGCGGCGGCTGGGTGGCCGCCGTTGAACCGGACAACGCGGACAGTACCCGGGAGGTTCCCGGGACGTGACGTGGAGCACCCCGCCCGGCCGATGGCCCCGCAAACTAGAACAGGTTATAGTCCGGGCATGAAGTTCTCCCTGTCGATCGCGATGAACCCCCTCGATCAGCTGGGCGAGCTGGCCCGCGCCGCCGAGGAGGCCGGTTTCTCCTCGATCGTGCTGCCGGACTCGCTGTTCTACTCGGAGCAGGTGTCCGCGGACTATCCCTACACGCCCGACGGAAGCCGGTTCTGGACCGCGGACACGCCCTGGGTCGACCCGCTGGTCGCGACGGCGTCGATGGGCGCGGTGACCGAGCGGATCGAGTTCTACACCTCCGTGCTGAAGCTCGGCTCGCGCAACCCGGTGCTGCTCGCCCGCCAGGTGAATTCGGTCGCGGCGCTGACCGGCGGCCGGTTCGGCCTCGGGCTCGGCGTCGGCTGGTCGCCGGAAGAGTTCGAGTGGTGCGGCGCGCCGTACGAGAAGCGCGGCAAGCGCGTGGACGAGGCGATCGACGCGATGCGGCTGATCCTCGACGGCGGCATGGTCGAGTACCACGGCGAGTTCTTCGACTTCGACAAGCTGCAGATGAGCCCGACGCCGCCGAAGCGGGTGCCCTTCTACATCGGCGGCCACACCGAGGTCGCGCTCCGCCGCGCCGCGCGGGTCGCCGACGGCTGGTCCTCGGCGATGATGAAGCTCGACGACCTGCGCACCACCATCGCGCGGCTCAAGGAGCTGCTCGCCGAGCGCGGCCGGGCGGACGACCCGTTCGAGTACCAGGCCGTGTGCATCGACCGGTTCGGCCTCGACGGCTACCGTGAGCAGGCCGAAGCGGGCGTCACCGACATCATCACCATGCCGTGGGTGTTCGAAGGCGTCGGTTTCGAGGCCGAGGTGGGCCCGAAGCTCGACGCGATCCGCAAGTTCGGGGCCGAGGTCATCGCGAAATTCGGGGAGTGACATGGGAGTCGAGGTCAGCTGGGACGCCGAGGCCGAGCAGCCGCCGGCGCGCGTCGCCGCGTTCCGCTCGATGACGGCGGTGACGGCGGGGGACAAGGACGGCTGGCTGGCGCTGTTCGCGCCCGACGCGCTGGTGGAGGACCCGGTCGGCCCGTCGATGCTCGACGAGACGGGCCAGGGCCACGCCGGGCACGAGGGCATCGGGGCGTTCTGGGACAAGACCATCGCGCACGTCGAGCGCTTCGAGTTCGTCATCCGCGACTCGTTCGCCGCCGGCGACGAGGTGGCGAACTTCGGCACCATCACCACGTTCCTGCCCGGCGGCTACCGCGTCGACACCGACGGGGTGTTCGTCTACCGCGTCGGCGCCGACGGGCTGATCAAGTCGATGCGCGCGTTCTGGGAAGCCGAACGCGCGATGGCGACGGCCCGCCAGGTCTGAGCCGGCTCAGGTCAGTGTCCGGCCGCCGTCTAGGGGCACGAAAACGCCGGTGACGCGGCGGCCGAGGTCGCTGGCCAGCGCGACGACGGTGTCGGCCACTTCGTCCACAGTGGTCACGGTGCCGGCCGGGGTGGCGCCCTCGACCCGCTGGATCATCTGCTCCTGGTGCGGGCCGGCGTTCGCGTCGGTCGGCACCAGGCCGGGCGCGACGGTGTTGACCCGGATGCCGTCCGGCGCCAGCTCCACCGCGAGCGAGCGGGCCAGCGCGTCCTGCGCGCTCTTGGCCACGGAGACCTCCGCCAGCCCCGGCGTCGAGGAGTGCGTGCCGGACGCGCCGATGAACACGATCGACCCGCCGCCGCGCCGCCGCATCTGCGGCACGACGAAGTGGCAGGCCAGCAGTGCGGCGTCCAGCGCCGTGGTGGTGACCTCCCGGACGCCGCGGACCCGGTCCAGACTGTCCACAACGGACCCGGTGGCGCGGAACAGCGCGCCGAGCGCTCGGGTGTCGCCGATGACGTTGCAGACGAGCACGTTGATGTCCCCGAGCGCGGCGCGCGCCTGCTCGGTCATCCGCTCGACCTGCCCGGCGTCGCCGGCATCCCCTTGCACCGCAACGGCTTTGCCGCCGTGGGCGATCACGTGTGCGGTCACGGCCTCGGCCGCCGCCGCGTTCGAGTGGTAGTTCACCGCGACGTCGGCGCCGTGCTCGCCGAGGGCCCGCGCGACCGCCGCCCCGATGCCGCGGCTGCCCCCGGTCACGAACGCGGTCCGTCCCTGCAAGATCCTGGTTGTCACGCCCGGCTCCCCTCCAATACGGAACGGAGCGCTCCACTCCGTTTCCCGATGCCCGCACTTTAACACCGGAAGCGGGGGCCTCGGCTAGTCTTCGCCCATGGCCCGCCGCTCCGACGCCCTCCGCAACGACGACCGGGTGCTGGCCGCCGCCCGCGAGGTCTTCCTCGAACAGGGCGCCGACGCCCCGGTCTCCGCGATCGCCGCCCGCGCGGGCGTCGGCATGGGCACCCTCTACCGCCGTTACCCGGCGAAGGAGAACCTGATGCGCGAGCTGCTCAAGCGGAACATCGTGCAGACCGGCGAAGAGGCGCTGCGCGGGCTCGCCGACCCGGACCCGTGGCACGGCTTCACGTCGTTCATCCGCGCCTGCCTCGACTCGGGGCTGTCCGGCGCGCCGTCGCCGGGCAAGGCGTTCCCCGTCACCGACGAGATCCTGGCCGCCAGCCGGGCCGCGCGCACCCGGGTCCAGCGCCTGGTGACGCGCGCCCAGTCGGCCGGCGTCCTGCGTGCGGACATCACCGCGCACGACGTCGTCCTGCTGCTCACCGAGCTTCGCAGCCGCCCGGAGCTGGACGGGATGCGCCCGGCGACGCTGCGGGGGCGCACCCTCGGCATCGTCCTGGACGGCCTGCGCGCGCCGAACGCCACGCCGTTGCCCGGCCCGAAACCGACCTGGGCGACGATCCGGAAACTCTGGGACAACTACCGCTGAGCCGTGAGCCCGTGCTCACGCTCGGTGGTCCCCGGCAGGGCCAGTCGGGCGAACGGGTGCCGACGATCGGGTGAAGGAAGGACCCGGCTGCTGGGCGACGGCGGTGGGCGCCCGGACACTGCTTGATAATTGCGACCGTCACTCGGCCGGCAGGATGAGGAGGTCGCGCGCGTGAGCAATCCGCTGGTTGCGCCGACGGAGGATTCGACGAAGGCGTATTCGGGCATTTCGCTGGCCGAGTCGGCGGCGGGGTTGTCGGATGCGATCAAGTCGGGTGACTGGGCTTCGGTGGCGATGGGCGCGGTGGGTACGGCGCTGGATGCGTTGTCGATGGCGATGGATCCGTTCGGTGCGATCCTGGCCGCGGGTGTGAGCTGGTTGATGGAGCATGTCGGTCCGTTGAAGGAAGCGTTGAACGGGCTGACGGGCAATGCGGATGAAATCGCGGCGCAGTCGCAAACCTGGGCGAACATCGCGAAAGAGCTGGAGAGTGTCGGCCAGGATTTGGACGCGATGGTCAAGGCCGATCTCCAGTCGTGGACCGGTCCGGCGGGCGACGCGTACCGGCAGCGGAGCCAGGACACCGTGGCGTTGCTTCAGTCGGCGCAGAAGGGGTGTGAGGGTGCGTCGTCCGGGGTGAAGACCGCGGGTGAGGTGGTTGGTGCGGTCCGGACTTTGGTGCGCGACATCATCTCGGAGCTGATCGGGCACATGATCAGCTGGGCGTTGCAGGTGGTGTTCACCCTCGGGATCGGCCTGACCTGGGTCGTGCCGCAGGTGGTCGCCGCGGTCGCGAAGACGGCGTCGAAGATCGCGGACGTCACGACGAAGCTGGTCAAGGCGCTCAAGGCGTTGATCCCGCTGCTGAAGAAGGCCGGGACACTGTTCGAGGACGCCGGGAAAGCGTTGAAGGGCCTGAAGGGCGGCAAGATCGAGGCGCCGCCGAAGACGTCGAAGATCGACAGCACACCGAAGGCTCCGCCGACCAAGGGTGGCGGGGATTCCACCACGCCGTCCGGTGATCACAGCCCGCCGAAGGACAACGGGTCCACCTCGCCCCAGGGCGATCACAGTCCGCCGCCGAAGAACGACACCACGCCCGACGGCGGGCCGGACAGCGGGCCCGACACCCCCAAGAGCGACCCGTTGCCGGACGGCGGCACCCACACGTCCAGCACGCCCAAAGGCGATCCGGGCAAGAGCGACCCGCTCGGCTCGGGCGGCAAGAAGCCGGTCGACGAGTCGTCCCCGCCGCCGGACCGGACGGCCGGCGGCGACCCGGTCGACCTGGTGACCGGCGAGATGTTCACCACGCAGGAGGACCTCGGCCTGCCGGGCGTGCTGCCCGTGCTGTTCGAGCGGACGCACGTTTCCGGCTACCGCAAGGGTTTGTGGTTCGGGAAGGAGTGGAGCTCGACGCTGGACCAGCGGGTCGAGGCGGACGGCAGCGGCCTCCACTACGCCGCCGCGGACGGGGTCGTGCTGCACTACCCCCATCCCGCCGGGGACGGGGATCTCGTGCTGCCGGTGGAAGGCGCGCGCTGGCCGCTGCGGTGGAACCGGGAGAGCGACACCGTCCTCATCGGACGTCCGGAATCCGGCCTGACGCTGAGCTTTCCGGCCGCCGGCGGTGACGTCCGTCCATTGAAGACGGTGGGGGACCGGCACGGGAACTGGATGACGTTCGTACGCGACGAGACGGGCGCACCGGCCGAAATGCGCCACTCGGGCGGCTACCACGTGCGGTTCGGCCACGTGGACACCGCGGCGGGGCCCCGGATCGCCGATCTGCGGATGGTGCGCGCCAACGGGCCGGACGTGACCGTGGTGTCCTTCGCCTACGATGCCCGCGGCCGGCTCGAGCAGGTGGCCGACTCCCGCGGGCGGCCGATGCGGTACGAGTACGACGACCGGGACCGGGTCGTCGCGTGGTTCGACCGGGTCGGGCAGACCTACCGGTACCACTTCGACGAGTCGGGCCGCGTCGTCCGCACCGAGGGGACCGGCGACGTTCTCACCGGGAAGTTCGCCTACGACCTCGAAAACCGGGTCACCACCCAGACCGACTCGCTCGGGCACGAGACGCGCTACCACTGGAACGAGCTGAACCAGGTCACCAAGGTCGTGGACCCGCTCGGCGCGGAGACCGTCACCGAGTACAGCCGGTTCGGGATGCGGCTGTCGACGACCGACGCGATCGGGCGCACGAACCGGGTCCAGCCGCGCGAAGGACGCGCCCTGCGGCAGGAGGTCTCAGGCGGAGCGTCTCGTGAAGTCGTGTACGACCAGGCGGTGCGCCCGGTGCGAGTGACGGGCCCGGACGGCGAAGTGTGGGAGCTGGCGTACGACGAGAACGGCAAGGTGGTCTCCGAAAGCGGCCCGGGCGGCGTCTCGCGCACGTACGCCTATGGGGACCGCGGCGACCTCGTCGCGCTGACGGACGAACTCGGCCAGGTGACCCGGTTCCGCACCAACGCGGCCGGGCTCCCGGTGGAGGTGGTCGAGCCGTCCGGGGCGAGGACCCGGTACGCGCACGACGCGTTCGGCCGGGTGGTGTCCGTGGTCGACCCGCTCGGCGGGGTCGTCCGGATGAACTGGACCATCGAGGGCCGGCCGGCCTGGCGGGTGGAGCCGGACGGCAGCCGCGAGGAGTGGGAGCACGACGCGGAGGGCAACCTGCTCGTCCACAGTGGACCGTCGGGGGCGGAGACCCGGTTCGAATACGGCCCGTTCGGCGAGGTCACGGCCCGGGTCGACCCGACCGGCGCCCGCTACACCTACGGCTACGACACCGAGCTGCGGCTGCGGAAGGTCACCGGGCCGACCGGGCTGACCTGGGTGTACGAGTACGACGCGGTGGGAAACCTGTTGCTGGAGAAGGACTTCGACGGATCCACCCGGACTTTTTCCTACGACGCGGCCGGGCAGCTGGTCCGGCGGGTCAACGGAGCCGGGCAGTGGGCGAGCTACCGCTACGACGAGCAGGGCCGGCTGGTCGAGCACCGCAACGAGCACGGCGCCTACACCCGCACGTTCGACGAATCCGGCCGCGTGGCCGCCGCGGGCGGTCCCGGGCACCGCCTCGAATTCGCTTACGACGAGGCCGGCCGGATCGTCGCCGAGACGCTCAACGGCCGTCGCACCTCCTACACCTACGACGCGCTCGGCCAGGTCCTTTCGCGCACGACCCCGAGCGGCGCCGTGTCCAGCTGGACCTACGACGGGACC
Source organism: Amycolatopsis saalfeldensis (assembly GCF_900110575.1). Classification (GTDB taxonomy): domain Bacteria; phylum Actinomycetota; class Actinomycetes; order Mycobacteriales; family Pseudonocardiaceae; genus Amycolatopsis; species Amycolatopsis saalfeldensis. Next base: position 235,075 of record NZ_FOEF01000010.1, on the reverse strand, counting down.
GGGCAGCCGCTCACGCTCGCCGCGGCCGGCGGCCGGATCGCGTTCGAGCGCGACGCCGGCGGGCACGAGGTCGCCCGGCGGTTCGGGGCCGGGATCACGGTGCGGCAGGGCTTCGACCCGCTCGGCCGGGTCGTGCGGCAGTCGATCCACGCCGAGCAGCCGGACGGCGCCCCGTCCCGCACCCTGCAGCAGCGCGCGCTCACCTACCGCGCCGACGGGCACCCGGTCCAGATCGCCGACCGGATCCGCGGCACCCGCAGCTTCGAACTCGACGACAGCGGCCGGGTCAACGCGGTCCGCGCGGCCGGCTGGAGCGAGTCCTACGCCTACGACCTCAACGGCAACCTGGTCCGCGCCGAGACGCCGACCGCGCGCGGCCCGGTGGAGCGCCGGGTCGGCGGGACCCTGGTGCACCAGGCGGCGGACGTGACCTACGACCACGACCGGCAGGGCCGGGTCGTGCGGGCGACCCGGCGCACCGCGTCGGGGATCAGCGCGTCCGGAATCCGTCAGTGGAGCTACACCTGGGACGCCGAGGACCACCTGGTCGCGGTGAAGACGCCGGACGGCAGCACCTGGCGTTACCTCTACGACGCGCTGGACCGGCGCATCGCGAAACGCTGCCTGGACCGCGAGGACAAGCTCATCAGCGAGACCTGGTTCGCCTGGGAGGGCACCCGGATCGCCGAGCAGCACGTCACGGTCGGCGGCCGCTCCGACGTCACGACCTGGGACTGGCAGCCCGGCACCCACCGCGTCGTCGCGCAGTCGCGGCGCCGGGCCCGGCCCGACCAGAAGGCGGTCGACGTCGCGTTCCACGCCATCGTCACCGACCTGGTCGGCACGCCCACCGAGCTGGTCACGCCGGACGGCCGCATCACCTGGCACACCACCGACCTGTGGGGCGCCGATTTCGCCCGGCCGGTCGGCGAGGCCGATTTCCCGCTGCGTTTCCCCGGTCAGTACCACGACACCGAAACGGGGCTGAACTACAATCTCAACCGTTATTACAACCCCGCCACGGCCAGTTATCTGAGCCCGGACCCGCTCGGGCTGAACCCGGCGCCGAACAACCACGCTTACGTCGACAACCCGTTGACCTATCTCGACCCGCTCGGGCTCATCTGCATGAAGGGCCTGAAGGAGAAGATCAAGAAGCTCAACCCGTTCAAGAAGAAGCAGAAAGGGCCGACCGGGCCGCCGCAGTACATCTACCGCTGGGACGGGCGGCCGAGCCTCTACGGCCCGGGCCGCAACCCGGCCAACATCGTGGAGGACGGCGGGTTCAAGCCGGTCAAGCCCGACGGGAGCCTGACGCTGCAGGAGCACGTCGAGGGAAAGTACACCGGCGGCGGCAGCTCCAAGGGCGACAGCCAGTGGGTCTCCAGCGGGGAGTACGGCGGGATGGGCGACGCCCAGATCGCGTCCCCGGATTCGTACCTGTACAAAATCGACACCTCCAAGCTGCCCGATCCGAACAAGCTGGTGAACGTGTCCGACTACTACAAGAGCACCGGCGGGAAGGAATGGTTCCCCGAGCAGAAGGAATGGGCGCACGACGGCACGATCCCCGCGGAGGCGATCGTCGGTTACGTCCCCGGAAAGGGCAACGTCGTGAATGTCATGACCGGCGCGGATCCGGACTCGCTCGGCTTCAAACCGCTCGGCGAATTCGGCGGCGCTCCCATCGCGCAGGGCGTGAAGGCCGGCCCTTCGGGAAGCGGGGGCTAGCGGTCATCCGGCGTAAGCGCGCAGTTGTTCGGCCACGCATTCCAGTTCGGCCGTCGCCGCGGGCGCGGTGTTGACGAGCCCTGAGTGCGCGGCGGTGGGGCTCCGCAAAAAGCGCCGCAGCATGGCCACGAGCAGCCCTTCGGGGATGATTCGCAGCGCGGCGAACCCGCGGGGGACCGGCGCGGTCGGCAGCGCGGCCAGGTGCTGTCGCATGCGGCGGACCGCCTGGCGGACGGCGTCCGGATCGGCGGCCAGCGCCACCGGGCCGCCCGCGGCGTTCGTGGCCTGCTCGAGTGGCACCGCGAACGCGGCGTGCGTCCTGAGGTAGTCGTCCATCCGCGGCTCGGCCCTGGCGTTGATCCCGGTGGCGCGGAACGCCGCCAAGATCCGGTCCAGCCGCGGGGTGGCCCGGCCGCCGGGTTCGCCGATCGGCATCGGGACCAGGCGGGTCACGGCGCTGGCCGCGCGGTAGCGGACCACGTCGCCGTCCAGCACGCCGGCGGCCGCGGGGAAGCCGAGCAGCACGCGCTCGCGGCCGATCACCGCGCCCAGCGGCTCCGCGCCGGCCGCCCAGTTGAGCAGGAACAGCACGTCGCCGTCGAGGCCGGCGAGCGACTCCAGCACCGCGTCCACCTGATGGGCGCGGACCATGACGACGGTCAGGTCGTACCCGCCGGCCGGGTGCTCGACCACCGGCACCGGCAGCCGCCGGACGACCGGGCTGTCGCCCTCGGCGAGCCGCAGGCCGTCGCGGCGCAGAGTGGCCAGGCGCTCGCCCCGGGCGAGGAGCGAAACGTCGTGGCCGGCCTCGTGCAGTCGGGCGGCGTGCACGCTGCCGACCGCCCCGGCTCCGTACACCAGCACCTTCATGACAGACCCTCTCATACGTTCGTTTGAAACGATCGTATGTAGGCTACACGTCCATGGCGTCACCTGACACCCGCGCGCAGATCCTCGACGCGGCCGAGCGGCTCTTCGCCGAGCGCGGGTTCCGCGGCACCTCGATCCGCGCGATCACCGACCTCGCCGGCGTGAACCTGGCCGCCGTCGGCTACCACTTCGGCTCGAAGGCGGAGCTGCTGACCGCCGTCGCCCGCCGGGTGGTCGAGCCGATCAACGCCGCGCAGCGCGCCGGGCTGGACCGGCTGCTCGCCCGTACCCCGGACCCGGCGGTGGCCGACCTGGTGGCAGCGTTCGCCGGGCCGTTGTTCGACGAGATGCCGGCCGGGGACGAGCAGGGCGCGCGGACGTCCCGGCTGATCGTGACGATCCTCGGCGACCCGGCCGAGGAGATGCGCAGCTGGACCGGCCCGGCCGAGGACGCGGTCCGCGATCGCTACCTGGCGGCCTTCGGGCGCGCGCTGCCCGGCCTTTCCGCCGGCGAACTGCGGTTCCGGCTGCGGGGGATTCTCGCGGTCACGGCCATGGACCGCGTCGAGGTCTACCAGCGGCAGGTGCCCGGCTGCTCGTCCCCGGTGGCGGGCGAGGCGGCCCGGCGCTGGGCGATCACGTTCCTGGCGGCCGCGATGAGCGCGCCGTCGACCGAGGCCTGACGACCCGGGCCGCCGGTGGTTCCGGGAGGTGCTTTCGCCGTCCGGCCGGTACTTTCACGGTGGGCACGCCTCCGCCGAGGGAAAGCAGGGCTGGGATGACCGGGTCGGGTTCAGCAGTGGTGGTCGGCGTCGACGGTTCCGCGGCCGCGCTCACGGCGGTTCGCTGGGGAGCCCTCGTCGCGCGCGAACGGCGCCGCGGCCTCCGCCTCGTCCATGCGCTGCCCGAGCTGCCCTCGCTCTACCCGGGGGCGGACGCGAGTTTCGAGCAGATCCAGGAAGCGGTCGGCGCGCGGGGCGAGCGGGTGCTGGCCGAGGCACGCGACGCGGCGGAGCAGGCCGCGCCCGGCGTCGAGGCGGAGTCCGAGGTCCGGTCGGAAGGGCCTGCCGAAGCGCTGCTCGCCGAGGCTCACGGCGCGACGATGCTCGTGCTCGGCACCCCTGGCCGGAGCGAGCTCGGCCGGGTCCTGCTCGGGTCGGTCTCCGCGGCGCTGGCCGCGCACGCGCCGTGCCCGGTGGCTGTGATCCGTCCGCACGTCGGGGACGACGACGCGCCTGCCGACGGGCCGGTCGTCGTGGGCGTCGACGGCACTCCGCTGAGCGAAGGGGCGATCGCGACCGCCTTCGAAGAGGCGTCCTGGCGCCAGGCCCCGCTGATCGCGGTGCACAGCTGGCACGAAGCGTTCCTGTCGGAGGTCTTCGAGGAGCGCCGCTGGACGATGGACCGCGAGGCCGTCAAGCAGCAGGAGCACGAACTGCTCGCCCAGCGGCTGGCCGGCTGGCAGGAGAAGTTCCCGGACGTGGCCGTCGAGCGGGTCGTCGAGGCCGGGCGCCCGGCCGAACGGCTGCTCGACCTCGCCGACCGGGCGCAGCTGCTGGTCGTCGGCAGCCGTGGCCGGGGCGGGCTCAGCGGGCTGGCGCTGGGGTCGACGAGCCAGGCCCTGATCTCGTACGCGCTCTGCCCGGTGGTGATCGCCCGCAGCGGGTCATGAAACGGTGGTGCGCGGCGGTTTCACGCCCGCCGTGTCCTCGGCTTCCCACCGCAGCAGGTCGCCCGGCTGGCACTCGAGCACCTCGCAGAGCGCGGCGAGCGTCGCGAAGCGCACTGCTTTGGCGCGGCCGTTCTTGAGCACCGCCAGGTTGGCGGGCGTGATCCCGACGCGGTCCGCGAGCTCGCCCACGGACATCTTCCGCTTGGCCAGCAGCACGTCGATGCCGACGGTGATCGGCATCAGATCACCTCGGCCAGTTCGTCCCGCATCCGCGCCGCCTGGGCGAGCAGCGTCCGCAGCACGAGCACGACGAGCGCGACCCCGAGGATGGCCAGGCCGATCCCGCCCATGATGAGGGTGACGCCCGGGTCGTCCCGCTGGCCCGGCGCGTTGACGGCGGTGACCGCGAACCACACGAGGGCGGCGGCCACGATCGCGCCGATCACCCGGTCCACGTAACGGAAGGCGGCGTGGGAGAACACGGTCCCGCGGCGCGCCATCGTCACCAGCCGCCACACGCTGACCACGGCGACCTGCACCGTCACCAGGCCGAAGACCGTGATGAAACGCAGCGCGGCCAACGGGACCGACCCGTCCTCCGGATCATTCCCGCTGATCAGCGTCCACAGCATCAACGCCTGGATGAACACGGTCCCGGCGAGCACCACCACGAGCACGACGCGCAGCGCCTGCACGGTCAGCTTCCCCATGGATCTGCCTTCCTATCGAGTTGCGATGGAAATCTATCGACTTTCGATAGGTGGCGCAAGGGTGGACAGCACGGTGGCGCCCTCGCTGGAAACGGGTCTCCTCGGCAACGCCCTTTCCTGGTGTTGACTGGGAATCACCGACCGCGATCGGCCGACATTCGGAAGGAAAAGGACAATGTTGCGCGACACCAAGGTGTTGATGACCGGTGCCACCGGAATGGTGGGCCGGCCGATTGCCCTGGAATTGGCCCAGTCGAACGAAGTGTGGGCGGTCGGCCGGTTCGGCGACGCCCAGGTTCGGGCCGGCCTCGAGGACGCCGGTGTGCGTACCGTGCAGGCCGATCTGACGGATACGGACCTGCCGAGGCTGCCCGACGTCGACTTCGTGCTCAACTTCGCGGTGTCGCGGACCAACGACTGGGGCGTCGACCTCGACGCGAACGTCGACGGGCTCGGGGCGCTGATGAACGCGTGCCGCACCGCCAAGGCCGTCCTGCACTGCTCGACGACCGGGGTCTACCAGGAAAACGGCCACCACCGCTTCGCCGAAGACGACCCGCTGGGCGACAACCACCGCGGCGGGGGCGAGATGTTCCAGACCTACAGCATCTCGAAGATCGCGGCGGAAGCCATGGCCCGCTCGTGCGCGCGCAGGCTGAACCTGCCGACCACCATCGCCCGGCTCAACGTGCCCTACGGCGATCACGGCGGCTGGCCGGTTTACCTGCTGGAGGCGATGCTGGCCGGCTACCCGGTCCCCGTGCACGAGGACAGCCCGAGCGAATACCAGCCCATCCACCACGACGACATGATGGCGATGCTCCCCGCGCTACTGGACGCGGCCCGGACCCCCGCCACGATCGTCAACTGGGCGGGCGACGAGGTCTCGAGCATCGAGCAGTGGTGCTCGTACATGGCCAAGCTCACCGGCCTGGACGTGACCTTCGCGCCGAGCGCGCACACCTTGAGCAGCGTGACCTGCGACCTCACCAGGATGCACCAGCTCATCGGCCACACCCGGACCAAGTGGCAGGACGGCCTCGCGAGCATGGTCGAGGCCCGGCACCCGGAACTGCTGGCCGGCTGATCGGTAGACGCCTTGCTGTGGAAGGCTTTTTGTCATCGGTTGTCTCAGCGTTCCGCGAACCGGCGCAGGGCGTCGAGCGCGGACGGGGCGGGGGTGTCCGGGTGGCCGGCGTCGTGGAGGAGGTGGTCCACTCCGGGCAGCGGTACGCGGCCCGGTCCGCCGACGGGGGCGCGGCGCAGGGCGGCGGTCAGGGCATCCGTTGTGGCGCAAGGGACTTGGACGTCGTTCGTGCCGCAGGTCAGCAGCACTCTGGTCCCCGGCCGCAGAGCCGCGGCGGTGTCCGGCGGGTAGACGGCGTCGTCGCTGAGCACGAACCGGTTGTTCGGGCCTTGGAAGGACTGGAAGAGCTGGGCGAGCGCGGATGGCAGGTTGGTGGTGTCGACCGGCCGCTGTTCGCGCAGGGCGGCGACGGCGGCGTCGGTCGCCGCGTCGATCGCGCGCTGCTGCGCTGGGGTGAACTGGCCCTGCCGGGTTGCCTCGGCGGTCTGGGCGTGCAGTTGCAGCGCGACCAGGTCCAGCAAGCGGATCGCCTGTGGTTGCAGCAAAGCCAGGCCGGCCGGGCGCGGGCGGACGGTGCCGCCGAGCACCAGCGCGGTCATCGCGCCCTCGCTGTGCCCGACGACCATCAGCGCGCGTGGGTCGGTCTCCGGCTGGTCGCGCAACAACTCGTAGGCGGCCTTCGCCTGGCGGACGAACGCCGGGTAGTCGAGTGCTTCCGGGTGATCCTGGTAGGCGCCGAGCCCGGTGCGGCCGGTGCCGTACTTGTCGAACCGCAGCGTGACGACTCGGTCGTCGCCGAGCGCGCCGGCCACCTGCGCCAGGGTGTTCGGGGACGCGGCCGGCTGGTTGCCGTCGCGGTCGGTGGGGCCGCTGCCGGGCAGCAGCAGAGCGGCGCGCAGCCGTTGCCCGGCAAGGTGTTCGGGAACGTGCACGGTGCCGTACGTCGTCGTCCCGTCGACGGTGAAGACGACTTCGCGGTCGGCGGCGGGCAGGAGGCCGGGCGCCGGGGTGGCGGTGGCGACGGTCAACGCCAGCACGACCGCGGCGGGGTGGGGGAGCATGCGCCTGTCCCTTTCAGCGTAGGGCGTTCTCGACCAGTGCGACGGTCGTGCGGGGGTCGTCGACCTGGATGACTATGCGGGCGTAGCGCTCGTCGGCGAGTTCGATCACGACGGCCTTCGACGGATCTTTGACGTCCCAGAAGACCTTTTCGCCGTCGAGGTGGAACGTGCCCGCCGTGATCAGGCCGGGCACGTGCGCACCCGGCGCGCGGATTCCCTTGGGATCAGCGGCGATGCCGGGGTCCGCGGTCGCGCCGCGGACGTTGGCCAGCGGGATGGTGAGGCTGCTCTTGAAGGCCCAGAGCTTGTCGAGACCCTCGATCACGACAACGAGGTCGTTGCCGTCGATGTGGACCAGTGCCATGTCGGTTTTCCTTGTCAGTTCAGGGGATCGAGGCGTTGGGTCAGTGCGGCGCCGATGCCCTCGGGGCGGCCGCGCAGGAGGATGCCCAGCGCGGCGGCCGTGAGGGCGGCGGCCAGGGGAGCGGGAATGCCGAGCGCGTCGGCGATCGCCTCGTCGACAGCGGCCAACGCGGCGGTCACCTCGGCGGCGACCTCCTCGTCGGCCGGCGCCCGTTCGACCGCCGCGAGCAGCAGCAGACCGAGGTCGGCCGACGTGATGAGCCGCACCGCGGCCGCGGCATCCGTTGCCGTGGCGAGCGCTTCGGCCAAGGGGCGGACGTCGTCGGCGAGATGGCGGCGCAAGGCGGTCAGGTAGAGCCCGCGCTTGCTGCCGAACGTCTTGTACAAGCTGTTGCGGTGCACGCCGAGACGGGTGACGAGGTCGTCGACGGACACCCCGTCATACGCGCGGCCACCGAACAACCCGACGGCGGCACGCACCACCTCGTCTTCGTCGAACGCCCGTTGCCTGCCCATGCCACAACGGTAATCTTTGAGGAACGATCAGTCAAGAACAATCGTTCCTCAAAAATCCGGGCACGAAAAAGGGCTGGACCCGCAGGTCCAGCCCTTGCCGTCGGGATGACAGGATTTGAACCTGCGACCCTCCGCTCCCAAAGCGGATGCGCTACCAAGCTGCGCCACATCCCGGCTGCCCACCCGGTCCCGACGCGCGGGTCGAGGGGGTGTGCTCGGACAGCCTAGCCCTCACGCTAAGCTGGGCGCGCCGCCGGGTCGAACCGGGGCGCTGCGGGTGTAGCTCAATGGTAGAGCCCTAGTCTTCCAAACTAGCTACGCGGGTTCGATTCCCGTCACCCGCTCCATTGTTCGAATGATCTGTGGCCTGCGGGTTCTCCGAGGCCGAAGCCGCGTCGGCCTCCAGGCGGAGGGCGATCACGTCCAGGAGCAGGTCGGTGTCGACCGGTTTGGTGATGTAGTCGTCCGCGCCGGAGGCCAGGGTGCGTTCGCGGTCTTCGGCGGTGGCCTTCGCGGTCACGGCGATCACGGGCAGGTCCTCGTGCGCGGCTTCGGCGCGGATCGCCGCGATGGTGGCGTTTCCGTCCAGCTCCGGCATCATCACGTCCATCAGCACCAGCGCCGTGTCCTCGTGCCGTTCCAGCGCGCGGATGCCCGCGACGCCCGTGTCGGCGTAGATGACCTCCAGGCCGGCCTGCTCCAGGACCGCCGCGAGGGCGAAGACGTTGCGCAGGTCGTCGTCCACGATCAGGACCTTCTCGCCGTGGAAGCGCTTCGGGGCGCTGTCCGGCTCGGCCACGGTGATGGTGCTCGGCAGGACCGGCAGCTTCGGCGCGGGGCGCGCGGGCGCGGTCGGCGCGATCAGGTTCGCCGCGCCCACCGGCAGGTACAGCGTGAACGTGCTGCCCTTGCCGGGTTCGCTGCGCACCCGCAGCTCGCCGCCGATCAGCTCCGTCAGCTGCTGGCTGATCGACAGGCCCAGCCCGGTGCCGCCGTACTTGCGGCTGGTCGTGCCGTCAGCCTGGCGGAAGGCGTCGAAGATGATCGCCAGCTTCTCCTCCGGGATGCCGATTCCGGTGTCCTCCACGGCGAACGCGATGATCCCGGCCGCCGACTGCAGCGACTGCTGCTCGACCTCCTCCGCCGACGCCATCCGGATGTGCAGCCGCACGCCGCCCTCGTCGGTGAACTTCGCGGCGTTGGACAGCAGGTTGCGCAGCACCTGCTGCAGCCGGTGCTCGTCGGTGTGCACGCTGCCCGGCACCGGCGGGTCGATCCGCACGGCGAACTCCAGGCCCTTGTCCGCCGTCAGCGGGCGGCACAGGGACTCGACGTAGTTCACCAGCTCCGGCAGCGTCACGTCGGACATCTGCACTTCCAGCCGGCCGGCCTCGACCTTCGCCAGGTCGAGGATGTCGTTGATCAGCTGCTGCAGGTCGCTGCCCGCGGCCCAGATGGTCTTCGCGAACTGGATCTGCTTCTCCGTCAGGTTCCCCTCGGGGTTCTCCGACAGCAGCTTCGCCAGGATCAGCGCGCTGTTGAGCGGCGTCCGCAGTTCGTGCGACATGTTCGCCATGAACTCGGTCTTGTACTGCGACGCCACGGTCAGCTGCCCGGCGCGCTCTTCCAATTCCTGGCGCGCCTGCTCGATTTCGATGTTCTTGACCTCGATGTCGCGGTTCTGCTGGGCCAGCAGCGCCGCCTTCTCGGCCAGCTCGGTGTTCGACTTCCGCAGCTCGCCCTGCTGCGCCTGCAGCTGCTCGGAGCGCGCGCGCAGCTCCTGCGCCAGCCGCTGCGACTCGGTCAGCAGCGCCTCGGTCCGGGAGTTGGACAGGATCGTGTTCACGTTGACGCCGATGGTGTGCCGCAGCTGCTCCAGCAGGTCCAGGTGGACGGCGGAGAACTCGTTGACCGAAGCCAGTTCCAGCACGCCGAGCACCTCGCCCTGGAACAGCACGGGCAGCACGATCACGTTCACCGGCGGGGCCGCGCCGAGCCCGGACGAAACCAGCGCGTACTCCGGCGGCGCCGCGCGCACCAGGATGGTCTGGCGGTCGACGGCGGCCTGCCCGATGAGCGACTCGCCGAGCGCGAACCGCAGCCCGGCGCGCGACTGCGCGAGCCCGTACGCGGCGATGCAGTCGAGCACCGGGTCGGCGCCGTCGTCGTGGGCCAGGAAGAACGCGCCCTGCTGCGCGCTCACCAGCGGCGCCAGCTCGGACAGGATCAGCGCGGCCACCGACGCGAGGTCGCGGTGGCCCTGCATCCGCCCGGACAGCCGCGCGAGGTTCGTCTTCAGCCAGTCCTGCTCGCGGTTCGCGGAGGTGGTCTCCTTGAGGTTCGCGATCATCTGGTTGATGTTGTCCTTGAGGTCGGCCAGCTCCCCGGACGCGTCCACGGTGATGTGCCGGGTCAGGTCGCCCGCCGTCACGGCCGTGGCGACCTGGCCGATCGCGCGCACCTGCGTGGTGAGGTTGCCGGCCAGCTGGTTCACGCTCTCGGTGAGCCGCTTCCAGGTGCCGGACACGCCCTCGACCTCGGCCTGGCCGCCGAGCTTGCCCTCGGTGCCGACCTCGCGCGCCACCCGCGTGACCTCCGAGGCGAACGCGGACAGCTGGTCGACCATCGTGTTCATCGTGGTCTTGAGCTCCAGGATCTCGCCCCGGGCGTCCACGTCGATCTTCTTGGACAGGTCGCCGCGCGCGACGGCCGTGGTCACCTGCGAGATGTTGCGGACCTGGCTGGTCAGGTTGTGCGCCATGAAGTTGACGTTCTCGGTCAGGTCCTTCCAGGTGCCCGCGACGCCCGGCACCCGCGCCTGGCCGCCGAGGATGCCCTCGGTGCCGACCTCGCGCGAAACGCGCGTCACCTCGTTCGCGAAGGCGCGCAGCGTTTCGACCATGCTGTTGAGCGTGTCGGCCAGCCCGGCGACCTCGCCCTGCGCCTCGATGGAGATCTTCTTCGACAGGTCGCCGTTGGCCACGCCGGTGGCGACGTTCGCGATGCTCCGCACCTGCACGGTCAGGTTGTCGGCCATCACGTTCACGTTGTCCGTGAGGTCTTTCCAGGTGCCCGCGACGCCGCGGACCTGGGCCTGGCCGCCGAGCTTGCCCTCGGTGCCGACCTCTCGCGCCACGCGGGTGACCTCGTCGGCGAACGCCGAGAGCTGGTCGACCATCGTGTTCAGGATGTTCTTGAGCTCGAGGATCTCGCCGCGCGCGTCGACGGTGATCTTCTGCGTCAGGTCGCCCTTCGCGACCGCCGACGTCACCTGCGAGATGTTGCGCACCTGGTCGGTCAGGTTGTTGGCCATGAAGTTGACGTTGTCGGTCAGGTCCTTCCAGGTGCCGGCGACGCCCGGCACGGCGGCCTGGCCACCGAGCTTGCCCTCCGTGCCGACCTCGCGGGAAACCCGGGTGACTTCGTCGGCGAACGCCGACAGCTGGTCGACCATCGTGTTCAACGTGGTCTTCAGCTCGAGGATCTCGCCGCGCGCGTCGACCGCGATCTTCTTCGTCAGGTCGCCGCGCGCGACGGCGGTGGCGACCTGGGCGATGTTGCGGACCTGCGCGGTGAGGTTGTTGGCCATGAAGTTCACCGAGCCGGTGAGGTCGCGCCAGATGCCCGCGACGCCGGGCACGGTGGCCTGGCCGCCCAGCTGCCCCTCGGTGCCGACCTCTCGCGCCACGCGGGTGACCTCGTCCGCGAACGCCGACAGCTGGTCGACCATCGTGTTCATCGTGGTCTTGAGTTCGAGGATCTCGCCGCGCGCGTCGACGGTGATCTTCTGCGTCAGGTCGCCCTTGGCCACGGCAGTGGTCACGTGGGAGATGTTGCGGACCTGGTCGGTCAGGTTGTCGGCCATCTGGTTCACCGAGTCGGTCAGCCCGCGCCAGGTGCCGGCCGCGCCGGGCACCTCGGCCTGGCCGCCCAGCCGCCCGTCACTGCCGACCTCGCGGGCCACCCGGGTGACTTCGTCGGCGAACGCGGACAGCTGATCCACCATGGTGTTCAGCGTGTTCTTGAGCTGCAGGATCTCGCCGCGGGCGTCGACGTCGATCTTCTTCGTCAGGTCGCCGGTGGCCACCGCGGTCGCCACCTGGGCGATGTTGCGGACCTGGTCGGTGAGGTTGTCGGCCATCAGGTTCACCGAGTCGGTGAGGTCGCGCCAGGTGCCGGCGACGCCGGGCACGCGGGCCTGGCCGCCGAGCCGCCCCTCGCTGCCCACCTCGCGGGAAACCCGGGTGACCTCGTCGGCGAATGACGACAGCTGGTCGACCATCGTGTTGATCGTGTTCTTGAGTTCCAGGATCTCGCCGCGCGCGTCGACGTTGATCTTCTGCGTCAGGTCGCCGCGCGCGACGGCGGTGGTCACCTGGGCGATGTTGCGGACCTGCTCGGTCAGGTTGTCGGCCAGGAAGTTCACCGAATCGGTGAGGTCGCGCCAGGTGCCGGCGACGCCCGGCACCTCCGCCTGCCCGCCGAGGCGGCCCTCGCCGGCGATCTCGCGAGACAGCCGGATCACTTCAGCTGCGAAGCGGGAAAGCTGCGCGAGCAGCCCGTTCACGGTCTTCGCCAGTCCCTCGTACTGGCCGTGCAGCGGGCGGCCTTCGAGCTGCAGCGCCATCGGCTGCGACAGGTCGCCCGAGGCGACGGCGCCGAGCACCCGGTCCAGCTCCACCACGGGCCGGCTGACGTCCTCGATCAGGCCGTTCACCGTCTCGACCGCGGTGGACCAGCCGCCGGGGCCGATCTCGGCGCGCACGCGCTCGGTCAGCCTGCCTTCCTGCCCGACGGCGGTGCGCACGCGCATCAGCTCGGTCACCAGCCGCTGGTTGCGCTCGGCGATGTCGTTGAGCGCGGTGGCGAGCTGCGCGGTGATCCCGTCGCCGTGGGCGACCAGCCGGCGGCGGAAGTTGCCCTCCCCGAGGTCGCGGGCCGCGGCCAGGAGCCGTTCCAGCGCAGCGTGCTCACCGGCGCTGATGCCCTCCGGCCCGGCGAGCTCGTCGCGCTCGGATCGCGTTGTCATTTCAGCCGCACCTCTCCACCATGCGTGTGCCGGGCATGGTCGTCGACCCAGCGTGCCACGGTTCGCCCTACACTTCGACCCAGTCCGCCCGCGCACGCTGTGCCAACCTTGAAGAACCAGGAAAGTCGGTCGACCCGGAGGCAGGAGGTTCGTGCATGGTGTCACGGCCCGCCCCGGCGTCGGCCTGGCCACCCGGCGCCCCCGCCGAGGGGCTGCCCGAGTACAGCGCGTTCTGGCGGCCGGTGCTCGAAGACGTGCGCGACCCGGTGTTCGTCACCGACGCCGACGGCTCGCTGCGCTGGGCGAACGCGGCGGCGAAGGCGCTCGGCACCGAGGGCGTCACCCCCGTGCTGGTCAGCGTGACGGAGACCACGGGCCGGATCGACGCCGGCGGCCAGCACCGCGCTGCCCGCGTCCGCGCGCTGCCCGAGGGCTGGCACGCGTGGACTGTCATCGATGACAGCCCGCGCCGCCCGGAGGATTTCCTCGCCGACGCCGGGCCGAAGCTCGCCGCCGCGCGCGGACGGCACGGCACGGCGCGGGTGATCGCCGAACTGGCCGCGGGCGCGCTCGGCGAGTGCGTGTTCGTGCTGCTGCCCACCACCCGCGGCCGCTGGGAGTGGTGGAGCGCCGAGGACCACGCCGCGCCCGGACACGGCCGCATCCGGCGGGTCCCGGCCCAGCTCGCGCCGGTCGTCGCCGAGACGTTCGCGGCGGTCGGCACGCCTGAGGTCCAGCAGGTGCCGGAGGCGGAGGTGACCGCGCTGCCCGCGGTCGTCGCCGAGCGCTTTCCCGGCCACGCCGAGATTTCCGTCGTCTCGCTCGGTGTCGCCGAAAGCGCGGGCGTGACCGGCGCGGTGCTGATCGGGCGGCGCGGGGAGCCGGCGTTCGGTTCCGGGCAGGCGCGTGCGACCTCGATGTTCGCCAAGGCGGCCGGGACGGCGCTGGCCAACGCGCAGCGTTACGCCCGGCAGGAAGAGGCGACGCGCGGGCTGGAGTCCACCCTGAAGCCGCAGCCGCCCGCGGAGGTGGACGGCGCGCGGTTCGAGATCTGGTACGAACCGGCCGGCGGCGTGCTCGGCGTCGGCGGCGACTTCTACGACGTGCTCGGGCGCGAGGACGGGAGCGCTTTCCTCTACGTCGGCGACATCTGCGGCAAGGGCGCCGAGGCCGCCGCGCTCACCGGCCGGGTGCGCCATTCGCTCGCCGCGCTGCACCTGGTCGAACGCGACGGCCGGACGTTGCTGCGCCTGCTCAACGAACTCCTCATCGCCGGCGGCAGCAACCGCTTCGCGACGCTCGTGCTCGGCTCGGTCGCGCCCGCGGAGTCGGGGCTGGACCTGACGCTCGCCTCCGGCGGCCACCCGGCGCCGCTGATCCTGCGCCGTGACGGCGGGGTCGAGGAGGTCAGCGTGCCCGGCACCCTCGTCGGGATCTCGCCGCAGGCCCGGTTCGCCGAGGCCGTGACCCATCTCGACGAGGGCGACGTCTGCCTGCTTTACACCGACGGCGTCACCGAAGCCCGCAACCGCACGGAATCCGCGGAGCTGTTCGGCGACGAGCGCCTGTTCACCGTGCTCGCCGACTGCGTCGGCCTGCCCGCCCGCGAGGTGGTGCGGCGGCTGCGCGAAGCCGTCCGGGAGTGGCTGGGCAATTCCAGCCACGACGACATCGCTGTGCTGGCCATCGAAGCCGCGCCCGCCCCGGAGTGAGGCGCCGGCCGGCCGGCCGAGGACCGGTAATGGGCTGGCGCGGTCGCCGGTCGCGGGGGACCCTGGTGGGGTGCGGGGGAGGAGGTGACACGATGACTGCGCATTCGAGGCGTTACGGCCGCTGGTGCCGGGACCACTTCGGCGCGACGGCCGAGGCGGAATCAGCCGGGGCTCCGCAGCCGTCCGCCGAGTCCTCACCGTCCGCCGAGCGCTCGCCGGCCGCCCCGGATTCCCCGGGGGAACCGGAGCCGTCCAGGCCGCGGAAGTCCTAGCGCCGGCGGCGATTCGAGTCCTGAGTGGACGGTCCAGCCGGAAGCGGCCCGGCGTGACCGGCGCGCAGGCCGTCCAGTGAGATGTGCAGCAGCCGGTGCCACAGCTGCGGCCGGCATTCGTCGGTGACCTGGACGGCGTGGCCCAGCGAGACGAGCAGGAGCAGCAGGTCTTCGGTGGTCACGCCGGGGCGCAGCAGGTCCGCGGCGCCCGCGTGCAGTTCTTCGATCACGAGGCGAAGCTGCCGGATGCCGTCGGGGTCGGAGTCCGAGCTGACCAGCGCGAAGCGCTCCATGATCGCGCGGTGGCGGGCGTAGCCGTCCAGGGCCTGCCGGTAGAAGTCGGCCAGTGCCGCCCAGGGGTCGTCGGCGTCGATCGCCTGCTGCCGCGCGGAGGCCGCCCAGTCCGAGAATTCCCGGCGCAGGACCGTGTGGACGAGATCCTCCTTCTTCGGGAAGTGCCGGTAGAGCGTGCCCATGCCCACCCCGCTGCGGCGGGCGATCTCGCGCACGTCCACCGAGGTGCCCTGCTCGGCCAGCGCGGCCGCGGCGGCCTCGACGATCGCATCCCGGTTGCGGATCGCGTCCACGCGCGGCGCCCGGCGACGGGGGGCGCTTTCCGGTTCGGCCACTGCCATGCGGCCCAGTGTAGCGGCTTATGCGGAGCATCCGCTCCGCCCTCGTGCTACGTTGAGGAGCAAGTGCTCCGGATAGCGAAGGGGAAACCATGTCCGACCCGTCCACAGCTCCCGCGCCGGCCGGCAGCATCGGCTGGAACGAGCGGATCATCGCGGAATTCCGCGCGAACGCCGGGTACGCGGCGTGGAGCAGCAACGAGGAATTCGCCGCGGGCCGCCCGGTTCCGCCGCCGGTCCCCGGCTTCGGCGGGTCCCGGGGCATGCCGTTGATCCTGGTGCACCACACCGGGGCCAAGACCGGGCGCGCGCGGATCAGCCCGCTGTTCCACCAGCCGGTCGGCGACAGCTGGGCCGTTTTCGGCACGCACGGCGGCAGCCCGCGGCATCCGGTCTGGTACCGCAATCTCGTGGCGAACCCGCGGACCGTCATCGAAGTGGGCACCGAAGCAGGCGGCACGGAAACGGTGCCGGTCGTGGCCCGGACCGCGCAGGGCGCGGAGCGCGAGCGGATCTGGGCGGCCGAGACCGCGCTCATCCCGAAGTTCGCCGACTTCGAGGCGGCTTCCGGCCGGCAGATCCCCGTCGTCCTGCTGGAGCGGGAGCACGGACGAGCCGGTTTCCCGCCGCCGCCGGTGGAATGACCTCGACGTGGCGACCGGATTCGCTGCGGCCCCGGTCTCGCTTCGCCGGAGATTCCTTGCTGTGACGGCGGATGACGGGGCTTTTGGCCGCCTGATGTTGTGATGGGCCGCCCCGGCTCCGGTCAGCTGGCTAGGGCGTCATTTTGGCGGAGGGTTCTTGCCGTGGTGCCGGTTGACCGGGCCTTTCGGCGGTGACCGCCCTGCTCCGGTCACTGGGCTCGGGGTGTCACTTTGGCGGAGGGTTTCTGCCGTGGTGCCGGATGACGGGGCCTTTCGGCGGCGGTCGCCCCGGCTCCCGTCACCGGGCTCCGGGCGTCACTTCGGCTGAGGGTTCTTGCCGTGGTGCCGGATGACCGGGCCTTTTGCCTTGTTCTTGCCCGGGTGATCGGCTTTGCGGACTCCCTTGTCCTTCACCACCGGCACCCGCTGGGTGGCCGTCGGCGGGCTCAGTGGTGCGCCGGGCATCGCGTCGCCCGGTGGGTTGACCGCGTTGCCGAGCGGGGTGACCGTGCTGGCGGGCGGGGCGGCTGCGGGGGCCGGGGCGGGTTCGGGGCCGGCGCCGTTGGCGGGGCTGGTCAAGTTCAGCAGCAGTGCCGCGCCGACAGCCGCGAGCGGCACCGCGGCCGCGGCGGCCCACAGCAGCAGCCGACGCCGGCCGCGTGGGGGTGGTGCGATCTCGCCTTCACCGCGCAGCGCACGGGCGACGGCCGCGGCGGTCGGACGAGCGCTCGGCTCGCGGGCGGTCATCGCGCGCAGCGTCGCCGAAAGCGGCTCCGGCAGGCCTTCCGGCACGTCCGGCTGCCGGTGCAGGCGGACGACGGCCGACTCCGCCGGCGTGCCCTGGTATTCGCGCACCCCGCTCACGCATTCCAGCAGCACCAGGCCGAGCGCGTAGACGTCCGCGGGCGGGCCGGGCCGTTCGCCCAGCACCTGCTCGGGCGCGAGATAGGCCGCGGTGCCGACGGTGGCCCCGGTCGCCGTCACGCGGGTCGCGTCGACCAGCCGCGCGACGCCGAAATCGGCGATCAGCGCCCGGCCGTAGGCGAGCAAGATGTTGGCGGGCTTGAGATCCCGGTGCGTCACGCCATGGGCGTGCACGTGCGCGAGCGCTTCGGCGAGCTGGCCGCCCAGCTGCGTCACCTCATCGGTCGGCAGGGGCCCGCCGGCCAGCCGCGTCGCGAGATTCGGTCCTTCGGCGAGCTGCATTGCCAGGTACGCGTGGCCTTCGTCGGTGCCCGCGTCGTACAGGCCGACCAGCCCCGGGTGCTGCAGCGCCCGCAGCGCCTGCACCTCCTGCGCCCGCCGGCCCCGGCCGAGTTCGACGGTGCCGGGATGGAACAGCTTCACCGCGACAGCGCGGTCGAGGACCTGGTCGTGAGCCCGATGGACGCGCGCGGTGGCGCCCTGGCCCAGCAGGTCGCCGAGGACGTACCGGCCGGCGACCACCGCGGGCGGGGGGCCGAACAGGCCCAGATCGAACCGTCTCGCGGTGGTTCCCGCGTCGAGTTCCTCCGCGTCGGTCATCAGCCGCGCACCTCCGTCTCGCCCAGCGGGCGGAACGGGACTACCCGGGGGTCTTGCCTGTGAAACAGCACCCGTGATTACTACCTCAAACTTCCCTATCTGTACATATCTGAGGTACTTTACGGAGGTATAGGGAGTGACATGACGCAGGAGCTGTACTCGGTCGAACAGGTCGCGGAGCGTCTCGGGCTGCACGTCCGGACGGTGCGCGGCTACGTGCGCGACGAGCGGCTGAAAGCGGTGCGCATCGGTAAACAGTACCGGATCTCGGCCGCCGATCTGGCCGCTTTCACCGGTGTGCCAACGTCTTCGGCGGCTGCGCGCGGGGCCGAGGTGACGAGCATCGTGGAACTCGAGGGCATCGACCGGGCCGCGGCCGAGCGGCTGACCACCCACGTGCACGGGTCGATCCACGGCCAGGGCCTGCGGGTGGAGACCGTGCACGACCCGGACCGCGCCCGGCTCAAGCTCGTGGTGATCGGCGGCCTGGCCGCCGGCGCCGACCTGCTCCGGCTGGTCGCCGATCTGTCGGAGGGTTTGTGAAGATGACCGAAGTCCTGCAGCGGCACGGGGTCCAGGTGTGGACGGCGCCCGCCGAGGGCCCGGAGCTGGCCACCGAGCAGGACGCGCTGGACCTGATGGCGGCCGTCTACCACCTGGACGCCGAGCTGCTGGTGATCCCGGTCGAGCGGTTCGCGGCGCGGTTCTTCGACCTGGACAGCCGGCTGATCGGCGGGTTCTTCTCGAAGCTCGTGGCCTACCGGTACCGGCTCGCGGTGCTCGGCGACGTCAGCGCGTACGTCGCGGAAAGCCCGGTGCTGCGCGACGTCGTGCGCGAGTCCAACCGCGGCCGGCACGTGTGGTTCGTCGCCGACCTGGCCGAGCTGGACGAACGCCTGGCGGCCGCGCCGGGTTGATCTTCGGAGGCAACCTCGTCCCGCCCCGCACGTCCTGCCGGACATGAAACCCATTCGGTTCGCGGCCCTCGCGGCGGCCGTGCTCGGCGTGTTCGCCGTCGCCTCCCCGGCTTCGGCCGACCCCGCGGTGCCGGCCGGCTTCGCGCCCTCGTCGACCTCCTGGACCAGTCCGGAGCGTGGCCTGGTGCTCGGCTTCACCGACTGCGGCAAGCCCGGCTGGTGCCCGTCGCTGCTCTCGACGACCGACGGCGGGAAGCACTGGCGGCAGCTTCCCGCGCCGCCGATGTCCTTGCCGGACAACCACAATCAGGTCCGGCTGACCGCGTTCAGCCAGCAGCTCCTGTACGTCACGGACGGCACGAAGATCGTCGTGACGCGCGACGGCGGGCGGCATTGGCTCCCGGTGCGGCAGGCCGGCGACACCGGGCAGCGACGGTACGTCTCGAAGATCGCCGAAGCCCGCGGCCGGGTCTTCGCGGTGATCAGGACCTATGGCGACACCGAAAAAACCGCCGTCTACAGCGGGATGGCCGGGGCGCCGCTGCTCACGCCGTTGCCCGGCTTCGAGGTGACCGGCGCGCTCACCGACGGCGACGTCACCACCGACGGCGGGGTGCAGATCTCCCTCGATGCCGACTTCAGCGTGGAGAAGTACTGGACTTCCGCCGACGGCGCGGCGTTCGCCCCGGCGACGCGGCCGTGCCCGGCCGGCACCACGGCCGTGCTCGGCGGCGTGCGTGACGGCCAGGTGGTCGTGCTGTGCACCAGCGGCGGCGGGCAGCCTCAGCCCGGTTCGTCCGAGCGGTCGATCTGGCGGGCGCCGAAGCTCGGCGGACCGTTCAGCAGCACCGCGCAGGCGCCGGTCACCGGCATCACGCAAGGCTTCAGCGCCGCGACGGCGGACGACGCGACCGTTTCGGCCGTGGGTGGCGGCGTCGGATTCCTGCACCACACCACCGACGGCGGCCGGACCTGGAGCACCGTCCGGCTGAGCGAACGGGGCTTCGCCCTGGCGGATCTGGACTTCCCCGGCGCGGGCACCGGCGTGGTCGTGGACGGCCTGCCGGACTCCGGCGGCGGCTCCGCCGTGTATCGGACGACCGACGGCGGCGGGCATTGGGCAGAACTGGCGTTCTCCTGATCGGCGGAGGCGATTAGTGCAGGCAGGTCAGGCTGTGGGGAGTGGGTTCTCCGGGTGAACGCGGTGTCGTAGTCTGTGCACTGTCCGTTGCCGGACACCGGTCACGCCCGGGCCGGGTCGCGGCGGTGAGAGGGGCAGTGCCGGATGACGCCTGGGGACCTGGTTTCCGGGACCGCGCGCCCGGGCCGGCTGCGCGGCAGCCAGGCGCGCCTGTCCGACGCACTGCTCGGCGGCCAGGACCACTACCAGGACGACCGCGAAGTGCTGCGCCGGCTGCTGGAGATCGCGCCGGACGCCCAGCTCATGGCGCGCGAACAGCGGGAGTGGCTGGTCCGGGTGGTCCGCCACCTGGCCGCCGAGCGCGGCATCGACCAGTTCCTCGACCTCGGCTCGGGCCTGCCGGCCGAGGAGAACACCCACCAGGTCGCGCAGCGGCACCGCCCCGGCGCCGAAGTGGTCTACGTGGACCACGACCCGGTCGTGCAGGTGCACGGCCGGGCGGTGCTGGAGGAGAACGAGCACACCCACATCACCGGCGCCGACCTGACCGACCCGGGCGCCACCCTCGGCGATCCCGTGGTCTACCGGCACCTGGACTTCGAGCGCCCGGTCGCGGTGCTGCTCTGCGCGGTCATGCACCACGTCGAAAGCCTGGACCGCGCGCTGTACATCGTGCGCAGCTACGTCGACCAGCTGCCCACCGGCTCGTACCTGGTGCTCACCCACCACTACGAGCCCCCGGACGACCCGCCGCGCCAAGCCCTCGCCCACACCCTCGACGCGGAGTTCGACGGCACCTGCCTCCGCACAGTCCACCGCAGCCGCGCGGAGATCGCGTCGTTCTTCACCGGCCTCGACCTGCTCGCCCCCGGCCTGGCCTACCTGCACGACTGGTGGCCGGACGGGCCCCGGATGAAACCGCTGACCGACCTGAACCTGATGACGCTGGGCGGGGTGGCGCTCAAGCCGTAGGCGCTGCGGGCTCGAGGCGCTGGGCTTGCGGTACCACCGGCGGTCTCCGGCGGGGTTCTCCTCGGGCGCGGGCATCGGGGTGAACCCGGCCTTTTCGGCCACCCGGCCGGACGCGGTGTTGGCGGCGTAGGTCCAGAGCCGGATTTCGGTGCCCGGCCAGCTCGCGGCCGTGCGTTCGCAGAGCAGCTTCAGCGCGCGGCTCGCGACACCACGGCCGCGCGCCTCGGCGGCGACCCAATAGCTCACCTCCGCCACTCCGCCGTGCCGGGCGGCGGCGACGTTCGCCAGCCGGGTCCCGGAGTCCGCGTCGACGGCGACGAAGCCGAGCGCGTTGTCGTTGTGGCGCAAGCCATCCAGCGCACGCAGGAACTCCGCCACCGTCAGCGAGGCCCGTTCGGTGGTGAACCGGAGGATCTCGGGGTCCCGGACCTGCCGGACGTACCACTCCGCGTCGTCGTCCGACCAGTCCCGCAGTTCGATCACCCTCGCAGTGTGCGCCCGGGGGTCAGCGGGCGTCCATGACGTCCGGGTCCGGCCCGGTGCGGAGGCCGCGGTCCAAAGAGGACAGGGACTGGACCTCGGCGTCGGACAGGGTGAAGCCGAAGACGTCGAAGTTCTCCGCGATGCGGGACGGCGTGACGGATTTCGGGATGACCACGTTGCCCAGCTGGAGGTGCCAGCGCAGGATGATCTGCGCCGGGCTGCGGCCGTGCGTGGTGGCGAGGCCGGTGACGATCGGTTCGGCCAGCAGGTCGCCGCCCTTGGCCAGGGGGCTCCAGGCCTCGGTGGCGATGCCGTGCTCCGCGTGGAAAGCGCGCAGCTCGGCCTGGATCAGGTACGGGTGCAGCTCGATCTGGTTCACCGACGGCACCACGCTGCCCTCGTCGAGCACGCGGCGCAGGTGCGCCGGCTGGAAGTTGGACACGCCGATGGCGCGCACGCGGCCGTCGGCGTACAGCTGTTCCAGCGCCTTCCACGTCGGCACGTACTTGTCGTACATCGCGACCGGCCAGTGGATCAGGAACAGGTCGAGCTGCTCCAGCCCGAGCTTCGCCAGGCCGGCGTCGAAACCGCGCAGGGTTTCGTCGTAACCCTGGTCGCTGTTCCAGAGCTTGCTGGTGATGAACAGCTCGTCGCGCGCGAGGCCGGACTCGGCGATCGCGCGGCCGACGCCGGCTTCGTTGCCGTAGACCGCCGCCGTGTCGATGCTGCGGTACCCGGCTTGGAGCGCGGCCTTCACCGCGGCCGTCGTGTCGGCGTCCGGGACCTGGAAGACGCCGAAGCCGAGCTGGGGCATCTCGACGCCGTTGTTGAGCTTGAGGACGGGAACGCTGGTCAAGAGAGAGCCTTTCGTTCTGGAGCCGGGTACAGTGGCGTCAGCAATTAGGAGCGTGAGCAATACTTGCAAACGCGGTTAGTTGCACACGCTTTATTATGCAGGACGAGTGGAGCTCTCGCAACCGGGGGCGGTCGGCGAGGAGGGGTGAACCGTGTCACTGGCTGATGACGCCGTCGAGGCCCGGGCGCAGGGCTGGCGCACGCTGGCCGCGTTGCACGCGCGGATCGAGGACCGGCTGCAGCGGGAGCTGGAGCGCGACCACGAGCTGTCGGTGAGCGAGTACACGGTGCTCGACGTGCTCGCCCGCCAGGACGGCTTCCACCTGCGCATGACCCAGCTGGCCACCGCCGTGGTGCTCAGCCAGTCGGCGACCACCCGGCTGGTCGCGCGGCTGGAGGAGCGGGGGCTGCTCTCGCGCTACCTCTGCGCGACGGACCGGCGCGGCATCTACACCGAGGTGACGCCGGCCGGGCAGCAGCTGCTCGCCGCCGCCCGGCCGACGCACGACTCCGCGCTCGCGGCCGCGCTGGCCGACGCCGGGGAGCTGCCCGAACTGGCGCCGCTGGTGGGCGCGCTCGGGTCGTTGACCTTCGCCGCGAAGTGACGCTTCTCAGGGGCGCAGGCGGTGGAGGTCACGCGGGAACAACGTGGCCTCGCGGATGTTGGCCAGGCCCAGGAGGCGCGCCGTCCAGCGCTCCAGGCCGATCGCGAACCCGCCGTGCGGCGGCATTCCGTGGGCGAACGCGGTCAGGTAGTCCGCGTAGTGCGCGGCCTCGTCGCCGAGCACCGCGAGGTAGTCGGCGTGCCGGTGCCGCCGCTGCCCGCCGGTGACTAGCTCCAGCCCGCGGAACAGCAGGTCGAAGCTGTTCGAGAAGTCCGGAGTGGACGGTGACGGGTGGGTGTAGAACGGTTGCTTCGCCATCGGGTAGCCGGTCACGAACAGGAACTCCGAACCGTGCTCGCGCCGCGCCCAGTCCGAAAGCCAGCGCTCGTGCGCGGGGGCGAGGTCCGGTTCGCCGCGCGGGTCCTCGCCGGTGTGCTGGGCCAGAAGTCCTTGCGCCGCAAGGAAGTCGATGGCCGGGATTTCGGCGGGCACGTCGGGCGCCGCGGCCAGTGATGCGGTGGCCGCCGCCATGCCCGCGATGACGTCCCGGAGCACGGCCATCACGTCCCGGTGGTCGCGGATGAAGCCGAACTCCGCGTCGAGGCTGGTGTACTGCGCCAGGTGCCGCGCGGTGTCGTGCGGCTCGGCGCGGAACACCGGGCCGGTCTCGTAGACCCGCTCGAACACGCCGACCATAGCCTGCTTGAAGAACTGCGGTGACTGCGCGAGGTACGCGGGCCGGCCGAAGTAGTCCAGCTCGAAGACGTTCGCGCCGGACTCGGTGGCGGTGGCGACGATCTTCGGGGTGTGGATTTCGGTGAAGCCCAGTGTGTCGAGGGTCCGCCGGAACCCGGCCACCCTCGCGGCCGCGACTTCGAACCGCTTGCGCAGCAACGGATGTCGCAGCGTGACGGCGGCGTTGTCCAATATGGAGGGAAGCCCAGCGGCGACCGCGGGCCGATAGAGGTCGAACGGCGGCCGCGCGGACGGCTCGGCGATCGTGGTGAGCACGGCCTCGGTGAGTTCGACGCCGCCGGGTGCCTGCTCGTTGGCGGTCACCCGGCCGGTCACCTCGACCACGGTCTCCTCGGTCACCGGCGGGGACTGCGGGAACACTGCCTGCGCCGTGCCGGAGCGGTCCCGGACCACCACGAACGTCACGGACTTCAGCTCGCGCCGGCGGTGCACCCAGCCGGCGATCTTCACGGTGGCGCCCACGTGCGCACGCAGGTCGGCGGCCAGGGTACGAGACATCATCACTCTCCCGGAGTGTGCTCGGCCACCCCTTGGGAGTGCGGGCGAGAAGGGAAACTCGCGGTACCACCGCACTTTCGCCGCCGGCTGGGGGCCGGCGGCCTCGACGGGCCGGGTCACGGCGGCCGGCCGGCGGGGCATGGGACGGCCGCGGCCGTCGTTCCTCCCCGCACTCGGGAGGGTCTTCGCCCGGGGCGCGAGGCCGCCATCCCACCGCCGGCGGCTCTCTGCTGCTCGCGTGCTCCCCGCGCTACTCGTCTCCGTCAACGCGTTGCCGGGAGTGTACGAAGTGGACGCCGCGCCTGTCGCGCGATTTTCCGCCGGGCCGCGCGGGCCGGCGGCCACGGTGCGTCATAAAACACCACCCTCAGCACATAACACGATAAATGAAACGATTCACGTCATGAAATCGGCCACGAACAAGCGGTTGTGCACGACTGTGACGGCCGTTACCCTCCATCGTTAATACGTTTCAACCCATCCGCGTCACCGTCGACGAGGAGAAGTGATCCATGCCAGCTCCCGAAGTGGTCGGTATCTCGGCAGGCAGCGGTGAGGACACCGTGACCCGCCAGCAGTGGAAGTGGTCGGTGCTCGCCGGGATGGCGTCCTACCTCGACGCGGGGTCCATCGTGGCCCTCGGGTCGGGGCTGGCGCTGTTCCAGGTCTACCTCGGGCTCAGCAGCGGCGCGCTGGGGGCGCTCGCGGCCATCGGGCCGAACGCGATCGGGTGCGCGCTCGGCGCGTTCGTCGGCGGTCGGCTCGGGGATCGCTTGGGGCGCAAGCGAATCTACAAGTACGACCTGCTCGTCTACGCGCTCGGCATCCTCTGCATCGCGCTCGCGGTGAACGCGCCCATGCTGTTCATCGGCACCTTCGTGGTCGGCATCGCGGTGGGGGCGGACGTGCCCACCTCGCTCGCGCTGGTCGGCGAGTTCTCGCCGTCGAAGCACCGCGGCAAGCTGCTCAGCTTCACCCAGATCGCGTGGAACGCCGGGCCCGTGGTGGTCCTGCTGCTGGCCCTGGCACTGTCCGGTTTGGACTTGCTGGGGATCAGGATCGTGTTCCTGCACCTGTTCGTGGTCGCGCTGGTCACCTGGGCGATGCGGCGCGGCCTGGCCGAATCGGCGCGCTGGCAGTCCGCGACGGCCAAGGGCGTGACCCAGCGCTTCCAAGCGCTGTTCCGCGGCGCGAACCTGAAGGCGCTGGCCTGGACGGGCACCGTCTACCTGTTTTGGGGCCTGGCCGCCGGCACTTCGGGGCTGTTCACGCCGTACATCGTGCAGACGCTGCACGCCGGCGGGCAGGCCGCGGGCGTCGCGTTGTCGTGCGCGGGCTTCGTGATCGGCATCCTCGCGACGATCCCGTTCATGCGTTACATCGACCGCGGTCATCGCACCCGGCGCGCGCTCTGGGGTGCGGGGGCGGTCATGCAGGTCGCCAGTTACGCGGTTTTCCTGATCTTTCCCTTCAACGTCCCGGTGATCGTGGCCAACATCGTGCTGTTCGGCATCGGCTCGGCGATCGCGGGTGAGGCGGTGTACAAGATCTTCAGCCAGGAGCTGTTCCCGACCTTGCTGCGCGGCACGGCGCAGGGCTTCACCTTCGGCGTCGCGCGCACGGTGCTCGGGGTGTGGAGCTTCTTCGTGCCGGTGCTGGCGAGCGCGGGGATCAGCGTCATCGCCGCATTGCTCTGTGCCTGCCTGGTGATCAGCGGGGTGGTCGGGTTCTTCTTCATGCCCGACACGTCGGGCAAGTCGCTGGAGCAGATCGAAGCGGAGCGGGCACCGGCATGAGCGCGGACGAACTGCTGCACCGGTTTCTCGACCCCGGCCCGGAGTACAGCCCGCTGCCGATCTGGTGGTGGAGCGGCGCCCCGGTGACCGGGGAGCGGCTGCGGCGTCAGATGGAGCAGCTGGTCGCGCAGGGCGTCCGCCAGGCGCTGGTCATGTGCCTCGCCCCGACCGGGCCGATGTTCGGCTCGGTCGCGGACGACCCGCCGTTCCTCAGTCCACAGTGGCTCGAACTGCTCGGCCAGGCCTGCGCGGACGCCGAAGGACTCGGCTTCCGGCTGTGGATGTACGACCAGATCGGGTTCTCCGGCGCGAACTTCCAGGGCCGGCTCACCGCTGGGAATCCGGAGTACGCCGGCCTCGCGTTGCGGCGCGGGGCCGGCGGGGTCGAAGTGGCTGTCAGCGGGTTCGACTACTTCGGCGTCGAGGCCTGCGCGGCGCTGCTGGACCAGGTGCACGGCACGCTGGAGCGGCACGTCGGACGCTGGTTCGGCTCCGTCATCCCGGGCTTCTTCCAGGACGAGCTGCCCGCGATGCCCACCTGGGGCCGGGATTTCGCGGAGACCTTCGCCGAACACCACGGTTACGAGCTGCCGCTCACTTCGCTGTTCGAAGGCGAAGACGAGGAGTCCGCCCGCCACCGTCGCGACTACCACGCCCATCGCGCGCGCCTGGCCCGCCGCGCGTTCTTCGACCCCCTCGACGCCTGGTTCGCCGAGCGCGGCCTGATCTGCGGGTTCGACCAGCCGACGCCCGCGCGCGAGGGCGACCCGGTCGGCGGCGTGCAGGTCTACGGCGACTACCTCGGCACCCACTCCGGCTTCGGCGCGCCCGGCAGCGATCACTGGGGCGACCCGAAGGTGCACAGCTCGCTGGCCCACGCGCACGGCCGCCCGCGCACGTGGATCGAGGCGTTCCACTCCTCGGGCTGGGGCGGCACGCTGGAGGAGACCTACGACTGGCTCGCGCCGTTCCTCCGCCGCGGCGCGAACCTGTACGACCCGCACGCAGTCTACTACTCGACGGCCGGCGGCTGGTGGGAGTGGGCGCCGCCGTCCACCTGCTGGCGGCAGCCGTACTGGCCGTCGTACCACCAGTTCGCCACGGCGGTGACCCGGCTCTGCTCGGTGCTGACCGCGGGGGAGCACGTCTGCGACACGATCCTGCTGTCACCGACGTCGACCGCGCAGGCGTATCTGACCCTCGACGGCCCGTTGCCGCCCGCCGAGCGCGCCGCCGCCTGCTACCACGAGCTGAACGGCGTCAGCACCTGGTTCGCCGAGCGGCGTGGCGTCCTGGAACGCGCCGGGATCGACCACGACACGCTCGACGAGGCCACCATCGCCGGCGGTTCGGTTGTCCACAACGGACTGAAGATCGGCCGCGAGACCTACCGCTCGGTGGTCCTGCCCGAGGTGACGGTGGTGGACCCCGCGGCCGCGGCGAAGCTCGCCGAGTTCGCTTCCGGTGGTGGCCGCGTCGTCTGCGTGGGCACCGCGATGGTGCCGGGCGCCGTGGTCGTCGAGCGGGCCGCCGAGGTCCCGGCGGCGCTCGCGGCCGGGGACGTCCAGGCGGACGCGCCGTTCCTGCTCCGCCGCCACGGCGACACGTACGTCCTGCTGCTCACCGCGCACGACGACACGACGGGCACTCTCGCGCCGATCGTCCGGCTGGCGGACGAGAACTGGGCGGTCGAGGGCTTCCCGTGGGAGGAGTACTGGCGGCAGCTGCGTGAGGACGGGTATGACTTCGTGCCGCCGGGCGACCGGGTCGCGCACGTCCGCACGCGGGGCCTGCCCGGGCGGGCGCAGCGCTGGGACCCGCGCACCGGGCGCCGAGTCGACTTGTCCATTCAGGACGGTGCCTTCACCGTGCCGTTCAGCGACGGCCCGATCTCGCTGGTCGTGCTCGGTGACGACCTGCCGCCCGCGGACACCCGGCCGCTGGGCCCGGGCACGGCCGCGGTCGAGCTGCCCGGCCCGTGGACCGCGCTGGCCGAGTCCACACTGGACAACTCCGACGGCGACCTCGCCGCCGCGTCCCGGACCTGCACCCTGCCGTTGGAGGTCTGGCGGTTCGAGCACGACAGCGGCCCGGTGACCGCCACGTACGGCCCGTTCGCCGAGGTGCGCGACGGCGACTGGCGGCCGGCGGTGTGGTCACTCTCCCGCGGTCTGTACAAGGACCCGATGCACAACGACACCCTGGGCCCCAAGGGTTACGTGCCCGAGGAGTTCCTGGACTGGCGGCACGTCGAGGCGGGCGGCCGCGTGGCGGTGCGGACCCACCTCGCGTTGCCGGACCGCGACGGGTTGTTCCTCGCCGTCGGCTCGGGCGCGGCCCGCCGGGTTGTGGTCGACGGCGCCGAACTGCCGATACCCGGGGACGGTTATCAGTCGTTCAGCCCGCTCCCGCCGGAGACCGCCGGGCGGACCGTGCCGATCGAGATCGAGTTCACGGCTCTTGAGGATGGCGCGCTGCGGGCGTCGTTCGCCGTGGTCGCGGACGTCGAGGCTTACCGGCGTCCGGAATGGCTGGTGGGCGAGGAGCTCAGCTGCTCCTTCCGCCTCGACGGGCTGCCGGGCGACACCGTGGTGCAAGTCGCCAGCGAGGGCGCGTGCAGCGTGCTGGTGAACGGCACCGAGATCGGCAAGCAGGGCGACTTCAACCCGTACCCCGGCCACCGCGAGATCCGCGTGCACCCGTACGACGTGCGCGAATTCCTGCGGACGGGCGAGAACACGGTGGTGCTGAAGCTGACCGGCGACGCGGCGGCGGCGTTCGACGCGCCCGGCCTCGGCCTGATCAGCGGGTCCCAGTGGACGGCGCGGGGGATCCGCCGGGCGCACCCGCGTGACCCGCGGTTCCTCTGCGCCGGCCCCCGGCCGCACCCGTTGCCCGGTGCGTACTGGCTGGAACCCGCTGCGGCGCAAGGGAATGCGGTCGTCGCCGTGGTCCCGGACCTCGCGCCCGGCGGCGCGCGTCTCGAGCACCTCACCTTCCCGGCGCCGCTCGGCACCACGGCGTTCAGTGTCCCGACCGGCCTCGACTTCGTCGCGCGCGTCGGCGAGTCCTCGCACAAACCTGTCGACGGCGTGGTCCGGCTGCCCGGGCCGCTCGCGGCGGGCACACCGATCCGCCTGGAGTTCACGGCGGTCGACGGCCGTCGCGGTGGCGCGCTGCTCGATGGGGCGGTCACGCTGGAGGTCGCCGAGGCGGCCACGTCGCTGGTCAGCTGGGAGGAGCTGGGGCTGCGGGCGCTGGGCGGGCACGTCCGCTATCGGACGACGTTCACCGCGCCGTCCGGCCGCGTGGTGCTGGACTTGGGCGAGGTCCGCGGCACCGCGGAGGTGAGGGTCAACGGCACTCTGGTCGACCGGCTGGTGTGGGGGCCGTGGCGTA
Organism: Amycolatopsis saalfeldensis; assembly: GCF_900110575.1. Classification (GTDB taxonomy): domain Bacteria; phylum Actinomycetota; class Actinomycetes; order Mycobacteriales; family Pseudonocardiaceae; genus Amycolatopsis; species Amycolatopsis saalfeldensis. Next base: position 205,830 of record NZ_FOEF01000010.1, on the reverse strand, counting down.
CCGAGGTGACGGATGCCTTGCGGGGCGGGGAGAACGAGCTGGAAGTCGTCGTCCGCGGCACCCTCGCGGGCTACCTCGACGACGCGTCGCCGACCACTGCCGTCGCGGCCGGGCAGGTGCGCACGGGACTGTTCGGCCCGGTCCGGATCGTCGCTTCGTAGCCGCGGGGAAGGTGCCGGATCGCGGGCGCGCTGGTCTGGGTGGACTCGTCGATGACGGTGTTGCCGACCATGATCGTGCCCAGCGCCAGCGCGATCACGGACAGGATCGCCCCGACCACAGCCACCGCCTTGCCCCGTCGGCGCCCGACCAGCCCGACGACCGCGAGCGCGAGCCCGGCCACGGCGAGGGGGAACGGGGTGTAGGCACGCACCTGGTCGAGGTTGACCGGCAGCAGCGGCACGACGCACGCGAGGAGCCCGAGAACCAGCGAGGCCACGGCCGGCCCGGAACTCTTGAGCGGCGTCGGTGGTTGCCTGCCGGGGAAGGGGCCCCATTGCTGCTGGGGCGGCGGGTACCCCTGGCCCGGCGGCGGGTATCCGGGGGCTGGCGGCGGGTAGCTCGGGGCTGGCGGCTGGTAGTCCGAGACTGGCGGCTGGTAGTCCGGGGCTTGCGGCTGGCCCGAGTAGTCCGGGACTGTCCCCGATTCTGGGACTGTCCCCGATTCTGGGGCTGGCCCGGATTCTGCGACCGGTCCCGATCCCACCGCCGACGCCGGTCCCGCGACCGCGGCGTCCGGCCCGGGGTCCGCCGCTCCGGGCCGCGGGCCCGGCGCGTCCGGATCGGGTGACAGGCCGTACGTCATGGGGACTCCTCGCTGGCAGCTGACCTGACGGTGCACCGGGCCGGCCCCGCGCAGCCAGAAGCGGCGGCGCGGCCACCGCGAGGAGACAAGATAGCGGGATCGGGAAAGCCTGGCCAGGGGCCAGAACACCGCCGGGCCTGGACCGAATTGCCTGGCCTGGGCCAAGTCGCCAGGCCAGGCAAGCCGAGTCGCCGCCCGGACCGACGGCCGGGCCTGGACTGGAGCTGCCGATCTGGACCGGAGCTGCCGATCCGGACTGGAGCTGTAGCCCCGGACCTGAGCTGCCTGACCCGGCCAGCTGCCGGATCGAGGCCGAACCGCTGGGCCAGGGCCAGCCGTCGCACCCGGGCCAATCCGCCGGCCCCGAGCCAGGCCAGGCCGAGTCGCTGCCCGGTCGAGCGGGTCGCCGTCCGGGCCTGGACCGGAGCTGCCGATCCGGACTGGAGCTGTAGCCCCGGACCTGAGCTGCCTGACCCGGCCAGCTGCCGGATCGAGGCCGAGCCGCTGGGCCAGAACCAGCCGTCGCACCTCGGGTCAACCCGGCCCAAGCCCAGTCGCCGACCGGGGGCGGTGGGGGGTGGGGGTCAGCGGGTGCCGAGCAGATGTTCCAGTGCCAGCTGGTTCAGCCGCGTGAAGTGGTACCCGCGTTTTCCCGCCGCCTCCACGTCGAAGTCGTCCGCGGCCAGGTCGTCCAGGGTTTCGCCGGGGGCGAGCGTGGGGGTGGACAGGTCCGGTACGCGGGAGGCCGCCAGGGCGTCGGCCACCTCCGGGTCCTTGCGGAACGCCTCCGCTTTCGCCTTCAGGATCAGGTAGGTGCGCATGTTCGCCGCGGCGGAGACCCAGACGTCGTCGGGGTCTTCGGTGCGCAGGGGCTTGTAGTCGAAGTGGCGCGGGCCCGTGTAGCCGCCCTGTTCCAGCAGGTCCACCAGGAAAAACGCGCTGGTCAGATCGCCGTGGCCGAAGATCAGGTCCTGGTCGTACTTCGGGCCGTGCTGGCCGTTGAGGTCGAGGTGGAACAGCTTGCCCTGCCACAGCGCCTGCGCGATGCCGTGCACGAAGTTCAGCCCGGCCATCTGCTCGTGGCCGACCTCCGGGTTGAGGCCGAACAACTCCGAACGCTCCAGCTGCGAGATGAAGCCCAGCGCGTGCCCGATCGTCGGCAGCAGGATGTCGCCGCGGGGCTCGTTCGGCTTGGGCTCCAGGGCGAAGCGGATGTCGTAGCCCTGCGCGACGACGTACTCGGCGAGCAGGTCCAAGCCCTCCTTGTACCGGGCCAGCGCGGCGCGAACGTCCTTGGCGGCGTCGGATTCCGCGCCCTCGCGCCCGCCCCAGACGACGTACGTCTGCGCGCCCAGCTCCGCGGCCAGGTCGAGGTTGCGGCGGACCTTGGTCAGCGCGTACCGCCGGATGTCGCGGTCGTTGCTGGTCAGGCCGCCGTCCTTGAACACGGGGTGGGTGAACAGGTTCGTCGTCGCCATCGGCACGCGCAGGCCGGTCGTTTCGAGCGCCGCCTTGAACCGCTTCACGGCCTTGTCGCGGTCCGGCTCGGTGGCCAGCAGGTCGTCGTCGTGGAACGTCACGCCGTAGGCGCCCAGCTCGGCCAGCCGGTGCACGCTCTCCACCGGGTCGAGGGCCGGCCGCGTCGCGACGCCGAACGGGTCGGCAGCCTGCCAGCCGACTGTCCACAACCCGAACGAGAACTTGTCCTCGGGGGTGGGGGCGTAGGCGTCCATGGCGGTCCCTTCATTTAGTTCACGTTGTAGACTAAATATGCGACGCGGTGGCCCCGGACGTCAAGGGCCCGCCGGTTACAGTGCCGGGAGGAGGGGGCGGGGATGACGCAGGCGGTGCGGCACGACTCGATGCGGGCGCGCAACCTCGAGCTGGTGCTCGGCGAGGTCAGCCGCCGCGGTCCGCTCACCCGCGCCGCGCTCGCGGAGCTGACCGGGCTCACCAAGTCCACGGTGTCCAAGCTGGTCGGCGATCTGCTGGACGCCGGCCTCCTGGCCGAGACCGGCCCCGCGCGGGCGGGCGAACGCGGCCGCCCCGGCGTCGAGGTGGTGCTGAGCGGCGGGCGGGTGGCGTCGCTGGGGCTGGAGGTCAACGTCGACTACCTGGCCGTGTGCCTGCTCGACCTGGCGCGCACGGTCCGGTTCACGAAGCGGCGCGAGCGGGACAATCGCGGCTCGCGGCCGGCGATTGTGGTGCGGGAGCTGGAAAAGCTGGCCACCGAGGCGCTCGGAGAGGCGTCCGCGCTGGGGCTGACGGTGGCGGGCGCGGTGCTCGCGGTCTCCGGCCCGGTCGGCGACGGCGTGGTGTTCAGCGCCCCGAACCTCGGCTGGCGAGACGTGCGCGCGGCCGAGATGCTGCGCCTGCCGGTCCCCGTCGACCTGGACAACGAGGCCAACCTCGGCGCGCTCGGGCAGCTGTGGTTCGGCACCGGCGGGGACGACTTCCTGTACGTCTCCGGCGAGGTCGGCATCGGCGCGGGCCTGGTCGTCGGCGGCTCGCTCTTCCGCGGCGCGCACGGGCTGGCGGGGGAGCTGGGGCACGTGGTGGTGTCGCCGTCGGGCCCGCCTTGCCGCTGCGGTGCGGCCGGGTGCCTGGAAACCTACGCGGGCCAGGAGGCTTTGCTGGCGGCTGCAGACGTCCGTTCGGTGCCGGATCTGTTGGTAGCGCTGGAATCCGGAGCCAACACCGCGATCGAGGCCTGCACGGCGGCGGGCGAGGCACTCGGCCACGCGCTCGCGTCGGCGGTCAATCTGCTCGACCTGGACCACATCGTGCTGGGCGGGATCTTCGCGGCCTTGTTCCCTTGGCTGGCCCCCGCGGCGGAGCCCGTGCTCGCCGCGCGCCTGGGCCGCCTGCGCGGTTCCGTCCCCACCCTCACCGCTTCGACCTTGAGAGGCGACGCGGCGACTTTGGGCGCGGCGGGACGGACGATCCACCGGATCCTCGGCGATCCCGGCCCGTTCCTCAGCCGCGCGGACGGCTGAGGAACGGGCCCGGATTCAGCTCACCGCACGCACCAGCACCGTGCCGCCGCCGATGGTGACGCCGGCGTCGGTCACCACCGACAGCGCGCCGCGCAGGACGCGGCCGGTGGCGGGAGCCGACGCGGCGGTCACCGTGGCCGGGACGGTCCACGACGTGCCCGAGGCGTGCGCCGCCACCGGGTCGTTCGCCGTGATACCACCGAAAGCCGGATTGGTGAACGCGTCGAGGTAGTCGTAGGCGGTGGTGCCCGCGGGCACCGCGTAACCGTCGACCACGGCCAGCCACTGGCCCGCCGCCGGGTTCGGCAGCGTCACCGACTCTTCGGAGTCACCGTCGGCGCTTTGCCCGGCCAGCACACAAGAACCCGTGACGCAGTTGTACACCGACAGGTCCAGGTCCGCCCCGACGTCGGCGGTGTTGCCGATCGTCACGGTCAGGGACGTCGAGCCCGGCGTCACCGTCAGCTGCGTCTGCGCGGACGCGCCCTGGGCGATGGTCGGACGCTGCACCGAAGCGCTGGCAAACGTGCCGCCGACCAGGTGACCCGTGAACGCGCCGAGCGTGTTCTTCACCGTGTACGTCCGCGGCAGCGCCACGCCGGCCTGGGCCGACGCGATGTCATCCGGGTTCGGCGACACCGCGGTGCCCAGCACCGAAGCCGAAATCCGGTACGGCGCACTGTCCACATCGGACGTACGGCGGGCTTCGACGGTGATCTCCCAGACGCCCGGCAGCGGGTTGGTCAGCGTCCGGCTGGCCGGCGAGCCGCCGGCGCAGCCCGCGCCCGCGTCGGGGTTGTAGCAGTTGGTGGACGTGTTCGAGTCCACCGGCACGCCCGTCGGGTCGTACCGCAGGAACCGCACCTGGCCCTTGCCTGGGTCGCCACCCGCGGCCAGGTCGACCTGCAGCGCGCTCGCACCCTGCGGCACCCGCACGAAGTAGCTCACCGAGGTGTTGCGCGCGACCGTGCCCGAGGCCTCGAACTTGCCGGTGGCCGGAGTGAACTCGGCCGGCGCGAAGACGGTGTTCATCGTCTGCGCGTCGATGCCGATGGTCAGCGGATTGTCCAGGTACAGCAACGCGGAATGCGCGCCCGCCGACTTCGGGTCCACCTTCACGGCGAAGGTCACCGGCTTGTTCAACGGCAGTTGCAGCAGTGAACCCGAAGAGAACGTGCCGTCGTTGCCCACCCAGCGCGCGAAGTACGTCACCGGCCGCGAAGAACCCGAAGTCCGCGTGATCGTGTACGTGCGGGTGTACGCCTTCCCGACGGTCACGCCCTCGCGGTCGTGGATCCCGACGCCGACGCCCGGCGTCTTGAGCAGGTTCGCCTGCACCGTGTGCACCTCGACCGCGGTGGTCACCGCGTCCGGCTTCGGGTTCAGCGACAGCGCGGCGAACGCGGCGGGGACGTTGAACAGCCCCGCTCCCTGCTCGTACGCGCCGACGCCCGGCACGAAGCGCGCCGTCGACTTGATCGCCGAGCGCAGTGCCGTGACCGGCGGCCGCTGGCCCCGGTGCGTCGCCTTGTACGCGCTCACCAGCAGCGCGGCCGCGCCGGTCGCCTGCGGTGACGCCATGGACGTGCCCTGCAGCATCGCGTACCCGGCCGGCAGCTGATAGGTGCCCGCCACCGGGCCGGGCGCCTCCCAGCGCGGCACGGTCGCGATCGCCGCGCCCGGCGCGATGATGTCGGGCTTGAAGCCGCCGTCTTCACGCGGGCCGCGCGAGGAGAACGGGTGCAGCGCCTCGGCCGCCTTCACCTTCGCGCCGTAGTTGGACAGCCAGGTTTCCCGCGTGATGTACGAGCCGACGCTGATCGCGTCCGTGGCCACCGACGGGTCGCCGACGGAGTTCGCGCCCGCGCCGGAGTTTCCCGCGGAGATGAAGATCTGGACGTTGTACTCGGCGATGGTGCGGTTGTAGAGCTCGGCGCGCGCGTTGTTGCCGTCGTTGAGCGCGGGCAGGCCGCCGATGGAGATGTTGATGACGTCCGCGCCGTGGCTCGCGGCGTACACGACGCCGTCGAGAAGACCGCTGGAGGTGCACGAAGCGGTGCTCAGGCAGACCTTCACCGAGAGCACCTTCGCACCCGGTGCGGCGCCGTCCATCTTGCCGCCGAACAGGTCGTTGCCCGTCGCGATGCCGGCCACGTGGGAACCGTGCTCGGCGCCCGCGATGCCGATGTTGACGTAACCCGGCTTGTCGGTCTGGACCACGAACGCCATCCGCTCGGCGATGTCCGTGGCCGGGTTGTCGGTGCCGAAGAAGCCGACGTCGAAGTTCTTGGCGTAGTCGGTCATCGGCTTCTCGTCGGTGAAGTCGCCGTTGCCGTTCAGGTCGACGCGCACCTGCTTCGCGGCCGGGTCGAGCAGCACGCCCCAGGAGTCGTCGCGGTCGCCGTCGCGGTTGAGGTCGCCGCCGGTTTCGCTGCCGGCGCCGCCCAGATCGCCCGCGGTTTCCTTGAACAGGCCGAAGGTGTACGGGCCGCCGGTGGCGGGAGCGGTCCAGGTGCGGCCGTTCGCGGTGAACGCGCCGGTGTAGGTCTGCGTGGACTGCTTCACCCAGGTGCCGTCGCCGGAATCGGTGGCGTTGGCGTTGTACCAGTCGACGATCTTGCGCTCGCCGTGGCTGGTCTTGGCCAGCGCGGGGGTGTCGAGGTCGACGCCGGAGTCGAGCACGGCGACGGTGCTGTCCTTGCCGTCCCAGCCGCCGAAGGTCTGGCCGAACTGGGCGGCGTAGGTGTCGCCGGTGGGGAGGTAGGGGTTCACGCGCGGGGTGTTCTTGCCCGGCGGCGGCTGCGGGATCGGATTGGTCGCGCCTTCGGGCTTCGGGTCGTCCCGCTGGATCAGGCCGTCGACGTCGACGGCGTTAACGGTCTTGAGCTTCGCGGCCTTCTCGGCGTTCGCGACGGGCACGGAGACCTTCACGTAGTCGAGCTTCGGGTCGCTCGACTGGATCACGCCGCCGAGCGCCTTCAGATCGGTCACGGCCGCGTTCGCCTGACCGCGTTCGGCGGCGACGAGCAGCGTGACGTCGGGCTTTCCGGCCCGCTCGGCCTCGGCGACCCTGGCGCGGCCGGCCTGGTCGAGCGTCTTGCCCGCGGTGGGCGGGGGCTGGGGAACTCCAGGGGCCGCGTACGCGGCGGGCACTGCGACCGGGGCGACGCCGAGCGCGGTGGCGAGGAGGGTGATCCCGGCCCGGCGTCTCCAGCGTGATCTGTGCTCTGTCATCCGAGCAGTACACAGTCCGGGATGTTCCGCAGCAATCAGACACTTAGCCTATCGGCCGCAAATCGGCGTGAGACAAACGGCCTAACGCACTGATTCCGTTGGGCGGCAACACGATCCACCGGACTCCGGTGTGAAACTGGCGGCAACCGAGGGAGTTGAACCCTGCGCGGCTTGTGAAGGCGGCGCCCCTGACCGGCCCTGACCCTGCGGCGGGCGACGGCTGCCATGCTTTCTGTAGTTGTCCAACACCGGGGTAATACCCAGAAATTCCGGCCCCGTTACGTCGTTCACCCGTCCGGGCGGACATCGTGATGATTCCCTTCCCGGGCACCGGCCTGGCAGGCTGGCCCGATGGATGATCTACTCCTGCGCCGCGTCCGGGTCGGCCTGGCCGGGCAGCTCGCCGACGTCCGCGCGAACGAGGGCCGGGTTTCCGCCATCGAGGCGCCCGGCTCCGGCTCGGGATTCGCCGCGCGGGTGCTCGACGGGCACGGCGGCACGCTGCTGCCCGGCCTCGTCGACGCGCACGTGCACGCCGTGCAGTGGGCCGGCTTCCGGCGCCGGATCCCGCTGGGCACCGCGCATTCGGCGGCCGGCGCCGTGGAACTGCTGCTGCAGCGGCTGCTGTCCGCGCCCGCCCATCCCGGGCAGCGGGAGGAACTGGTGGTGGGCGCCGGTTTCCGCGACGCGCTGTGGCCGGACGAGCCGCACAAGGACCTGCTGCAGCGCGCGCTGCCGGGGCGGGCCGCCGCGTTGTTCGGCGCCGACCTGCACACGCTGTGGCTCAGCCCGGCCGCGCTCAAGCTGATCGGCCGCGAGCACCCGACCGGCGTGCTGCTGGAGGGCGACTGCATGAGCGCCACGGCCGAGCTGCCGGCCGCGCCGCCCGAGGTGCAGGACCGCTGGGTCGCCGACGCGCTGACCGCGGCCGCCTCGCGCGGAGTCACCGGGATCGTCGACTACGAGTACGCCGACACGGTCGCGGACTGGACCCGCCGGGTCGCTTCCGCGCCGCCGGCCACGCGCGTTTCCTGCGTGATCGCACGGCACCTGCTGGACACCGCGATCGCGCGCGGCCAGCGCACCGGCGACGTCCTCCCGGACGGCGGGGGACTGCTGAGCGTCGGCCCGTTCAAGCTGTTCGTCGACGGCTCGCTCAACACCCGCACCGCCTACTGCCACGACCCGTACCCGGAGACGGATTCCGTTGGGCTGCTGGAACTTCCGCCCGCCGAGCTGGTGCCGCTGATGCGCCGCGCCGCGGAGCACGGGCTGGCCCCCGCGGTGCACGCGATCGGCGACAAGGCCAACACGATCGCGCTCGACGCGTTCGCCGAACTCGGCTGCGCGGGCCGGATCGAGCACGCGCAACTGCTGAGCGCCGAGGACATCCCGCGGTTCGCCGCGCTCGGCCTCGTCGCGAGCGTGCAGCCCGCGCACCAGCCGGACGACCGCGACGTCGCCGACCGGCACTGGCACGGCCGCACTGAGCGCGCGTACCCGTACCGCGCGCTGCTGGATTCCGGCGCCCGCCTCGAAATCGGCTCGGACGCGCCCGTCGCGCCCCTCGACCCGTGGGACGGCATCGCCGCCGCGGTCGGCCGCACGGACGACACACGTCCGGCCTGGCACCCCGAGCAGGCGATCCCGCTGGCGGACGCGCTGGCCGCCGCTTCGGGCGGGCGCCGAGGCGTCGCCGTCGGCGATCCGGCGGACCTGGTGATCACCGCCGCCGACCCGACCGGGCTGACCCCGGCCGACCTGCGCGACATGCCGATCACGGCGACGTTCCTCGCGGGGCAGCCGACCCATCTGGCCTGAGCCGAACCGCCCGGGCCGACCAAAGACGGATTGACGGGACAAGCCGGACCGGCGAAGATCGTGGGCACCTGATTGACAACGTTGTCACCACGAGAGGATCGCGATGAGAACGCGGAAACGCGTCTTCGCCGCCTTGGCGCTCGCCTGCACCTTGGGCGCCATGGCCACCCCGGGCACCGCGGCGGCCCACGACCGCGGCCCCCAGTTCGCCGCCGACCCCACGAAGCTGGTCGACACCTCGATCGGCAACAACGGCGACGGCACCACATTCCCGGGCGCCACCACGCCGTTCGGCATGGTGCAGCTGAGCCCGGACACCCAACTGAAGAAGTACGCCTCCTACGATTACGCGCAGGACACCGTGCTCGGCTTCAGCCACACGCACCTGTCCGGCGTCGGCTGCCAAACCCAGGGCAACTTCCGCTTCATGCCCACGACCGGCGCCGTCACCTCGTCGGATCCGGCGCAGTACGGCGCGAAGTTCAGCCACGCCAACGAAACCCGTGCGCCGGGCTACTACGGCGTGAAGCTCGACAACGGCATCCAGGCCGAGCTGACCGCCACCCAGCGCACCGGCCAGCACCGCTACACCTTCCCGGCCGGCGCGGCGAGCGAGAACGTGCTGATCGAGGTCGGCGAAAGCAACGGCTACACCTACGCCGGCGACGTCCACGTGGTCGGCGACGACACCGTCGAGGGCTGGCTGCAGGGCGGGAACTTCTGCGGGGAGACGCAGAAGGAGCGGTACCGGGTCTACTTCAGCGCGAAGTTCGACCGGACGTTCTCGGCCTTCGGCACCTGGACCGACGGCAAGCTGACGCCGAACCAGCGTGACGCGTCGCTCGGCACGCAGCGCGCGGGCGCCTGGCTCACCTTCGACCCCGCTCGCGGTGGCCAGGTGGGCGCGTCCGTCGGCGTTTCGTACACCTCCGTCGACGGCGCGCGGCTGAACCGCAAGGCGGAGCAGCCGAGGTCGTTCGACCGCGCCCGCGCCGCCGCCCACGACACCTGGTCCGGCGAGCTGAACCGGATGCGCGTCGCCGGCGGCACCACCGCCGACCAGCGCACGTACTACAGCGCGCTCTACCGCTCGCTGCTGCACCCGTCGATCGGGTCCGATGTGGACAACCGGTACCGCGGCTTCGACGACCAGGTGCACCGCAGCGATTCCCCGTACTACCAGATGTTTTCGCTCTGGGACACCTATCGCTCGCAGAACCAGCTCGTCGCGCTGCTGCATCCGGACAAGGCCGCGGACATGGCGAAATCGATCCTGCGGATCTATTCCGACGGCGGCTGGGTGCCGAGATGGGCGCTCGGTGGCGGTGAGACGAACGTGATGAGCGGCGACCCGGTCACCCCGTGGATCGTCGACAACTACCGCCGCGGCCTGCTCGACGACCGCACCGCGCGGCAGCTGTTCGACGCGTTGTGGAAGAACGTCAACGAGGTCCCGGCCGACCAGTCGATCTTCCGTGGCCGCGACGGCAATCCGACGTACGTGCAGAACGGCTGGATCGGGTACCAGGACCGGCCCGGCTACACCTTCGGCGACAGCCGTCAGGCGGGCTCCGCGACGCTGGAGTACTCGCTGGCCGACTGTGCTCTGTCCACAATGGCCTCCGGTCTCGGCTACCGCGACAAGGCGGCCACGCTCGCGCGGCGCTGTGACAACTTCACGAAGCTGTGGGATCCGACCATCTCCTCACACGGCTTCACCGGCTTCCCACGCACGAAGGCGGCGGACGGCACCGGCGTCGGCGACCCCGACCCGGCGCAGTCGACCGGCTTCCACGAGGGCACGCCGTGGCAGTACCAATGGCTCGCGCAGCAGGACCCGCAGACGCTGTTCGCCCAGATGGGCGGCGCGGACCAGGCGGAGAAGCGGCTCGACACCTTCTTCGACACGCCGCTGGTGCTCACCGATCCGGCGAAGGCCGCCGCGGACTCCTGGGTCCACGGCGCGTACGACTACCACAACAACTTCGCCTTCAACCCCAACAACGAGCCGGACCTGCACGCGCCCTGGATGTACGCGTGGACCGGTGCTCCGTGGAAGACTTCGGCCGTGTTGCGCGCGGCGCGGACGCTGTTCACCGACACCCCGTACGGCATGCCCGGCAACGACGACCTCGGCACCATCTCGTCGTGGCTGGTGTTCTCGATGGCCGGGGTGTTCGAGGCCCAGCCGGGCTCGGGCACGTACCTGATCAGCGCGCCGATGTTCGAGAAGGTGGAGATCCGGCCGTCCGGCGGGCGCCCGGTGGCCATCGACGCACCCGGCGCCAGCGCGGCGAAGCTCCAGTATGTGTCCGGTGTGGACACCCGCCGGGGCGAGCTGCGCCAGAGCTGGCTGAGCAACGAGGACTTCCTCCGCGCCGGCACGATCCACGTGCGCCTCTCCGACCGGCCGACGAGCTGGGGCACGAACTCCGCCCCGCCTCCGCTGGTCCGCTCCTGATTCGCCGGTGGCCGTTCCCTTGAGGGGCGGCCACCGGCGTTTCAGAGCAAGGACTCGCCGTCGCGGAAGAACCCGCCGGTGGGACCGTTGTGCGGCAGCGTCGCGGCCCACACGATGCCGCGGGCGCTGTCGGCGGCGGGGCGCGCGCTGTCTTCGTCGCCGCGTTCGGGATGGGTGGCGGTTTCACCCGGGTCGACGGAGTTGACCAGGATCGGGGTGTCCTTCAGCGCGTGCGCGAGCACTTCGGTGAGGACGTTGAGCACGTGCTTGGCGAACGAGTGGGCCGGGGCGCGCAGGCTGGCGCGCAGGTCGAGGCCGGTGGCGATCTGCAACGCGGAAACGCTGGAGACGTTGACGATGCGGGCGGCGGGGGCTGCCTCGAGTAGTGGCAGCAGCGTCTGGACCAGCTGCCAGGGCCCGAGCACGTCGATGTCCAGTGCCGAGCGGACCGCGTTGATGTCGGCCGCGAGCGCGGAGAGAGCGGTGAAGTCGACGACGTCGCTGGCGTTGTTGATCAGCACATCGAGGTGGCCGAAGGACCGGGTCAGGTGGGCGGCGGCCTGGGCCATGCCGGCCGGGTCGGTGAGGTCGAGGCGCAGCGCGGTGGCCTGGTGGCCGGCGTCGCGGAGTTCGGCGGCCAGCGGTTCGGCGCGGGAGACGTCGCGGGCGGTGAGGATCACGTGGTGACCCTGCTCGGCCAGGCGGCGGGCGACCGCGAACCCGATCCCGGCGGGACGGCTGGTTCCGGTGATCAGGGCGGTTTTCGTAGGCACAGTTCTTGGTCTTTCGGTCAGTGGCCGGCTTGCTGTGAGTGCTTCGGCAGCAGCCCGACCAGGAGCAGCACGAGGAAGTAGAGGCCGGCGCAGATGGCGAACACCAGCTCGGCTGCGGCGAAGTAGGACGGGTCGGCAGGTCCGCCGGCGCGGGCGAAGAACACCGTGCCGAGCGCGGCGACACCCAGGGCGCCGGCGAACTGCTGCGCGGCGTTGAGCAGGCCCGCGCCGGTGCCGACCTCTTCGGTGTCGGCGTCGCCGAGGATGAAGTCGAACAGCGGGATGAACAGCAGGCCGGCGCCGGCGCCGGTGACGAACAGGGCCGGCGCCAGATTCCACCCGGTGAGCGCCTCGCCCCAGTGCGCGGCGGACCACCAGAGCCCGAGCAGGCCGGCGACGGCGAGGGCCAGTCCCAGATGCAGGTTGGCGCGGCCGAGCTTCCCGGCGAGCACCGCGCCGGACACCAGGGTGGCGACCGCGGTGCCCGCGGCCCAGGGGATCAGCGCGAAGCCGGTCCGCAGCGGGGTCCAGCCCAGGCCGGACTGCAGCAGCAGGTTGACGACCAGGACGAACGCGCTCAGCGCGGCGTAGAACCCGCCGGTGATCAGCAGGCCGACGATGAAGCTGCGTTTGCGGAACAGCGAAGGCGTGATGACCGGGTGGCTGCTGCGCCGTTCGGACACGACGAACAACCCGAAGGCGACCAGCGCGGCGGCGATCATCACGTAGGCCCAGGCGGGCCAGCCGAGGTCGCGGCCCTGGATGAGCGGCACGATCAGCAGGGCCGAACCGGCGGTGAGCAGGGCCACGCCGCGCAGGTCGAGGCGGGCGCCGCGGTCCTCGCCGCTGTGGCGCGGCAGCACGAACCAGGCGAGCGCGCCGGCGGCGAGACCGAACGGGACGTTGATCAGGAAGATCGAGCGCCACTGGCTGCCGAACAGGTCCAGGTGCAGCAGCCAGCCGGCCAGGATCGGCCCGGCCACCGTGGCCAGGCCCATGATCGGGCCGAACGGCATCAGGGCCCTGCGCAGGTGCTGGGGCGGGAAGACGATCTTCACCAGCGCCATGCCCTGCGGGATCATCACCGAGCCGAACAGGCCCTGGCACACCCGGGCGGCGATCAGGAAGCCGGGGCTGGGCGCCAGGCCGCAGGCCAGTGACGCGACGGTGAAACCACCCATGCCGATCAGGAACAGCCGGCGGCGGCCGAGCAGGTCGCCGAGCCGGCCGGAGGTGATCAGGCCGAGGGCGAAGGCCGCGGTGTAGGCCGACAGCACCCATTGCAGGGTCATCGGCCCGCCACCGAGGTCGGCGCGGATCGAGGGCCCCGCGAGGTTGGCGACGCTGGTGTCGATCAGGTCCATCAACTCGGCGACGACCACGACCACCAGGACCAGCCAGGACCGGCCGAGGGGGAGCGGGCCGGCACTGGGCGGCCCGGCGCTGGGCGGAGCGGCACTGGGCAGCTCCGACGAACTAAGTTCTGTAGTCACGAACAATGTTCTACGCGGCGAACTAAGTTCGTGTCAAGCTATAGTGACCGCATGCCCACCGACCCCCGCCGACGCCGTGCGGCCCTGCACGTCCGGTCCCAGGAGGACGCCGCGCCACCGGCCAGGCGCAAGACGCCCATCACGCCCGACCGGATCACCGACGCCGCGCTGCAGGTCATCGCCGCCGAGGGTTACGACGCGCTGACGATCCGCCGGGTCGCGGCCGTGCTCGGCACCGGGCCGTCCTCGCTGTACGCGCACATCGTGAACAAGGACGACCTCGACGACCTGCTCATCGGCCGGCTCTACGCCGAAATCGTGCTGCCCGAACCCGACCCCGCCGTCTGGCGCCGGCAGCTCCTCGACGTTTATGCCCAGATGCGCGACCAGTACCTGAAGTACCCGGGCGTCTCCCGCGCCGCGATGGCCGTGGTCTCCACCCACCTCGAGACGCTGCGGATCGGCGAGGGGCTCCTCGCCATCCTGCTCGCCGGCGGCCTCGAAGCGCAGACCGCCGCCTGGGTGCTCGACGCGCTCACTCTCTACGTCAACGGCTATGCCCTGGAGCGCTCACTCGTCCAGCAACGACGGCAGCACCACGACGACGACTGGGTCCTCAGCCGCGAAGAACTCGTCAGCCGGTTGAGCGCCCTGCCCGCCGACCGTTTCCCCCACACCCGCAGCCACGCGGTCGAACTGACTTCCGGCGCCGGCCACGACCGGTTCGACTTCACCCTCTCGTTGATCCTCGACAATCTGACCCGGCATTGACCTCCAGCTTGGTCGAGGTAGCAGGGTTGCGGCATGACGATCTGGATCTGTACCGGCTGCGGCGTCGAACACGCGGATTCCGTTGTGGCGCCTGAACATTGTGTCTTCGACCGTGGTGCGGTCACCGACGAGGAGCGCGGTGACCTCGGCGCGCACGGATCGTGGACCACGCCCGAGGAGCTGGCCGTGCAGCCGCACGAGATCCGGCACCGCGACCACGGGCGCGGGGTGCACAGCCTGCGCCGCGAGCCTGCGCTGGCGATCGGCCACTGGTCGTTCCTGGTGCAGACCCCGCGCGGCAATCTGCTGTGGGATCCGCCCGCCTTCGTCGACGACCAGGTGACCGGCCTGGTGCGTGAACTCGGCGGCGTGGCGGTCATCGCCACCAGCCATCCGCACATGTTCGGCGCCCAGGTGAGCTGGAGCCATGCGTTCGGCCGGGTGCCGGTGCTGGTGAACGCCCTGGACGAGGAGTGGGTGGCGCGCCCGGATCCGGTGCTGGAGCGGTGGACCGGCCATACCGAACCGTTGCCCGGTGTCGAGCTGGTGCACGTGGGCGGGCACATGCGCGGCAGTGCCGTCGCCCGCACCGCCGACGGCACGCTGCTGGTCGGCGACACCATCGCCGGCACCCCGGACCCGGGCTGGGTTTCGTTCCAGCGCAACGTGCCGCGGCGCGTTCCGCTGTCGGCCGCGGCGGTGCGCCGCATCGTCGACACCCTGGAGCCCTACGACTACGACCGGCTCTACACCCTCGGCGGCAACACTGTGGAGGGTGACGCGAAGCAGGTCGTGCGGAGTTCTGCCACTCGCCACATCCGCTGGGTCAGTGGTGAATTCGACCAGCTGATCTGAGTCTTGATCACCCACGCCGGTACTAGGTGTTGCGTCCTGCCAACGGCTTCACTGGCAGTCGTTGTCCGGAATGGGGTGATCGTTCGTGTTCAGATGGCAGCAGGCTGAAGGGAAAAGGCATGCGTTCGAGGGGGTGTTCCCACCGCGTCCGGAGGAGTCGTTCGTGACGTTGTGCGGGGTGGAGGTGACCGTGACGCGGGAGGACGTCCCGCAACTCGGCGGGCACTGGTTCGATCCCACGTGCGGAGGATGTGCGTCGACGTGGCTGAGCCGCAGCTGACCGACGCCCGGCTGCTGGACCGGATCCGTGACCTGGAGGCGTCGCTGCCCGCGGATCTGGCCTTCCTGACCCGGGCCGTCGAAGAGAAGTCCCCGCGCCCGGACGCACTCCGCGACCTCGGCGAGCGGCTGGTGGACCTGGGCGGGGCAGTGCTGCGGCGCTCGGAGGAAGTGAACGCCGCCGTCCTCGCCACCCTGCCCGCGCACGGCTGGCTGCCGGGCGCGGGCCCCCTCCGCCGCGCTGCGGGCCCGGCCCATGAGGCCGGCCGCCGCCCCGCAGGCCTGGCCCACCAGGTCGGCCCTCGCCCCGCAGGCCTGGCCCACCAGGTCGGCCCTCGCCCCCTCCGCTGCGGCATAGTGTTCCTGGCCCTGTGCGGCGCCGCGTGTTTTCCCTTCTACGGCAAGGATCCGACCGATCGCACAGCCCGCCACGAGCACTGCCCGACCTGCCGGGCACGGGACGCTACGGTGACGCTGCCGGACGGCGCCACCGCCGGCCAGTGACGCGATAGGACGGTGGCGCGGTTGGCCGATGACGCGGCTCGACGCTGAGGCGCCGGGGCAGACGGTGCCGTGGCCAGATGGCAGCTCGGCTGGGCGATGATGCGGCTGGTTGGGGGTGCGGCGAGGCGGTGCGGCGCTGGAGTGGACGGTGCCGCGGCCGGATGGTGGTGTGGCTGGCCGGTGGTGCGGTTGGGCGGTGGTGTGGCTGGCCGGTGGTGTGGCTGGCCGGTGGTGCGGTTGGGCGGTGGTGCGGTTGAGCGGTGGTGCGGTTGGGCGGTGCGGCGCTGGGGTGGGCGGTGTCGTGGCCGGATGGTGGTGCGGCTGGGCGATGATGCGGCTGGTTGGGGGTGTGGCGAGGCGGTGCGGCGCTGGAGTAGACGGTGCCGGGGCCGGATGGTGGGGTGGTCGGGCGGTGGTGTGGCAAGGCGGTGCGGGTGTGGCTGGGCGGTAATGCGGTAATGCGGTAATGCGGCGAGGCGGTGCGGCGGCTGCATAGTGTGCGTCTGGCCAGCGGCACGGCATCGCACGGTACGGCCCGCTCGATGGGCTGGCACTGCGATCGGGAACCCCGCCCGGTCTTCGGCGCTCGGCTGGCGGCAGCGGGTCGGCAGTGGGCAGTGCGCACAAGGGCGCTGGGCGGCGCGGTGGGGGCTGCTTCGGATTTCCCGGCTGGTCGCGGTTTGATCGGCTGGTGCGGTTTGCGCCGGGATCCGGACCCGGGCGCAGGGCACGCGCCAGCCTCCGGAATCGGGAGGCTCAGAACGAGCGCGGCCTGCGCTTTTCGTGTTGGCTGGGCGGATGAGCGAGGACAAGCCGGCGAACTCGACGGAGAAGCTGTTCCGGATCGCGATCGCGCTGAAGGGTCTTGATGGTGCGTTGCAGCTGGTGGGGGCGCTGATCCTGGCGTTCATCCCGTCGACGGCCGTCACTGGGTTCGCGCATGCGGTGATCACGCGGGACCTGCTGGGCGACCCGTCCGGCACGCTCGCGCGGCACCTGGAGCTCGCGGCCGAACACTTCGCCGACGGCAGCACCAAGACCTTCGCCGTGGTGTACCTGCTGGCGCACGGCCTGATCAAGCTCGCGCTGGTGTTCGCGCTCGCTCGCAAGTGGGTGCGCGCCTACCCGGTCGCGATGGTGGTTTTGGCGGCCTTCGTCGTTTACGAGGTGTACCGCGCGATCAACACCGGCTCCATCGCGCTGCCGTTCTTCGCGGCCCTCGACGCTGTGATCATCGTGCTCGTGTTCCGGGAATACCGGCAATTGCGCCGTCAGCGGCGTTCGGCTCAAGATACCGCCCAGTAGTCGCGGTCCGGCAGGCGTAGCCAGACGTCGGCCGGGCCAGTGACCGGGCGGGGGTCGGTCGGCCTCAAGCCTGCGTAGGCGAAGGCGTACGCGCTGCCCGGACAGAGGTCCCAGGCTTCGAGGACGCCGTCCCGGACGATGTCTCCCCGGTTGCCGCTCTTGGCATTCGAGAACACGCCGTAACCCACCGACAGCAGCTTGCCGACCACCGGGCGCGGGAGCCCGGGGTCCCCCGGGCTGGGTGACCACACAGCCACCGGCCACGTCGGTCACCCCGACGATCGGGCTGATCTCTTCCAGGTCGTACGACCACGGATCCTCCAGGATGTCCGCCATCTCGTCCGTCCCGTCGTCCTCGACCGGTTCCGCCAGCGCCTCCGCTTCGTCGACGCCCACACCGGTGGGAGACGGCCCGAACAGATCCGGGTTCCCGACGGCCAACGCGAGCCGCCCGGGGGACCAGCCCGCCTCCGGCGAGCCGCGGCCCGCTGCCTCGTGCAATGGCGTCCCCCACAATGGATCCATACCGAGTGGGTCCGCGCCCTCGGCCAGCCGCTCGCGCACGGCCGCGAGGTCGCCCCAACCCAGTCCTGCCCATTCGCCGCTTCGCATGGTCCCTCCCCGATCCAGTCGAACCGACCGTAACGGGACCCACCGACAATTTTCGCACCACAACCCGGAAAGACCCGGTTTTCCCTTACCTATCAGGGAAAACCGGGTCGTCCAGGGTCAGGCGGCAACCGGAAACCGCTCGGTGACGACGTAGGCGACGTCCACCTCCGGCTGCTCGACGAAGAGCGCGGTCGCGTTGTCGGAGCCGCCGATGGCGATGGCCGTCTCGACCAGTGCCGCGGCGCCGCGGCCCGGGTCGCCGAGCAGCTCGTCGATGGTCGCGGGCGGCAGGACCTTGTGCACGCCGTCGCTGGTCAGCAGCAGCCCGCCGCCGACGACCTCGGAAGTGCCGATCTCGTGCGGCTTCGTGGTGCGGACGCTGGTGGTCACCATGTGCTCCATCCGCGGGGTGTACGGCTGGTGGCGCGACCGGAAGTACTCGGCGAGCGTGTGGTCCACCGTGAGCCGCCGGACCATGCTGCCGTTCCAGGCGTACGCGCGGGCGTCGCCGACCCAGGCGATCCGGTAGCCGCCCGCGAACGGCATCGCGACCACCAGCACGGCGTCGCCGGTGCCGCCGAGCTCGCGCAGCGCCCGCTGCGCGTTGAGGATCGCCGCGACCGGGCCTTCGCTGACCGGGGTGCGCGCGGCGGCCGCGGCGGCGGTCTGCGCGGCGCGCCCGGCGCCCGGGTCGTCGCCGACACCGTCGGCGAGCGCAAACGTGATTCCCGGCGCACCGGCCAGTGCGTACGCGCTGACCGCGTCGGCATTACGCTCGCGTGGCCCCTGCGCGCTCGCGGTGTGCCAGCGTGGGTATCGAGTCCCGGCCATGGCGTCCTCCCGGATTTCTCGCGGCTTCCCCTTGACTCCAGAATGCGCCCGTTTCCTGGGAAGATCCTGAGGGTCGGCTGTAGGTCCGCTGTTTCCCCGCGATCAGGAAGTGAGCTGGTAGACGGTCTGCCCGCCCACCGTGGTCGCGGTGAAGTTCGCCGCCACCCAGTCGGTGATGTCGCTCGAGCCACCGCCTTGCCCGCCGCCCTGGCCGCCGACGACGTAGTAGGAGACCTCGCCGTTCGCCACGTACTGCTGGAACTGGGCCAGCGTCGGCGCCGGGTCGCTGCCGTCCCAGCCGCCGATGCCGATCACGGCCTTGCCGCTGGCCAGCTCCAGGGTGGCGGCGGACTGCGAGCCGCTGGTCGCGGCCGCCCACTTGGTGGTGGTCTTCGCGAGCAGCTGCGAGAGGGCGGTGCTGGAGCTGTCCTCGCCGAAGCCGCCGCCCATCCGGCCGCCGCCGATGCCGCTCTGCGAGGAGGGCCCGGAAACCGGGATGGATCCGGTGTGCGCCACCGTGGCCGTGTCCACGGCATACGCGGCGGTGCCGAGGCCCAGCGTCAGCACGCTCGCCGCGGCCAGCACCGCGAGCGCCTTGCGCAGGGGCGGCAGCCCGACCACCACGACCGTCGCGACCAGCAGCGCCAGCACCGCGACGACCCAGCGCAGCCACGGGAGCCAGTCCGGCGTCCGGGCGAGCAGGATGAAGTCCCACACCCCGGTGACGGCGATCATCCCGCCCAGCACCAGCCGGGCCGAGCTGTTCGCGCGGCTGCGCCACAGCGCGTGCCCGGCGATGGCGACCACCGCGGCGATCGCCGGGGCGAGCTGCACGGAGTAGTACGGGTGGATCGTCCCGCCCATGAAGCTGAACACCAGCCCGGTCACCAGCAGCCAGCCGCCCCAGACCAGCAGCGACGCGCGGGTGCGGTCGGTGCGCGCGGCGCGGCGGGTGAACCACAGCCCGGCGGCCAGCCCGATCAGCGCGGCGGGCAGCAGCCAGGAGATCTCGGTGCCGAAGCTGGCGCCGAACATCCGGCCGATGCCGCTGGCGCCGCCGAAACTCGTGTTGCCGCCCCCGCCACCGAATCCGCCGCCACCGCCGCGATTGCCCTCGCCGCCGAAGATCCGGCCGAGGCCGTTGTAGCCCAATGCCAGCTCCAGCAGGCTGTTGCCGGTCGAGCCGCCGATGTACGGGCGGGAGGACGCCGGCCAGAACGCGACCAGCGCGAGGAACCAGCCCGCCGAGACGACCACCGCGGCCGCCGCGCCGAGCAGGTGCAGCAAGCGTTTGCCCAGCCCGGTCGGCGCGGCGATCAGGTACGCCAGCGTGAACGCCGGCAGCACCAGGAACGCCTGCATCATCTTCGTCAGGAAGCCGAACCCGATCGCGACGCCGGCCAGCGCGAGCCACATCGGACTCGCCTTTTCGACGGCGCGGACGGTGAAGTACGCGGCCGCGATCAGCAGCAGCACCAGCAGCGCGTCCGGGTTGTTGAACCGGAACATCAGCGCGGCCACCGGCGTCAGCGCGAGCACCGCGCCGGCCAGCAGGCCGGGCACCGGACCCGACACCCGCCGCACCGTCAGGTACAGCAGGCCGACGGACGCGACGCCCATCAGCGCCTGCGGGGCCAGCACCGTGAAACTGGAGAAGCCGAAGATCCGCGCGAAGGCCGTGCCGACCCACAGCGCGGCAGGCGGTTTGTCGACCGTGATCACGTTGCCCGAGTCCAGCGAGCCGAACAGCCAGGCCTTCAGGCTCTGCGTGCCGGACTGCACGGCGGCCGCGTAGAACGAGTTGCCGAAGCCGGAGGCGGTCAGGTTCCAGAAGTAAAGCACGGCGGTGACCGCGAGCAGCCCGAACACGGACGGGCGCACCCAGCGTGGCGCGTTTTCCTTGCGGTGACGGGGATCTCGGGCAGTGGCACCCGCGACGGGAGCGGGCAGGACGGCGGTCATCGTTTCTCCTCGGCGGTGGCGCGCCCGCGGCGGGGGTTGAAGACCCAGCCACGCAGCAACAGGAAGCGGAGCACCGTGGCGGCCAGGTTCGCCAGCACGAGCACAGTGGTTTCCAGGACCAGCCCGGGGTGGGTGGTCCCGTTGAGCAGGGCCAGCGAACCGCTCGTCAGCAGCAGGCCGAGGCCGAACACGATCAGCCCTTCGAACTGGTGCCGCCCGGCGCCGGTCCGCCCGCGCACGCCGAAGGTGACGCGGCGGTTGACGGCGGTGTTGGCGATCGCGGTGACGAGCAGCGCGGTGAAGTTCGCCGCCTGCGCGCCGACCATGGTGCGCAGCAGCAGGAACAGCAGCAGGTACGCGGCGGTGCTCGCGACGCCGACGGCGGCGAACCGAACCAGCTGCCGCGCCAGGCTGGGCGGCACCCCCGGCGCCTCGACGCCGATGGGCTCCCGGCCGAGCTGCTCGCGCAGCCGGCTGATCGGGACCTCGCCGGTGAACGTGGCGCGGGTCAGCCGCGCGACGCCCTTGAGGTCGGCGGTGGCCGTGGCGATGATGTTGACCGACGAGTCCGGGTCGTCTACCCAGTCCACCGGCACCTCGTGGATGCGCAGGCCGGAGCGCTGCGCGAGCACCAGCAGCTCGGTGTCGAAGAACCAGCCGGTGTCCTGGACGTGCGGCAGCAGCCGCCGGGCGACGTCGCCGCGGATGGCCTTGAAGCCGCACTGCGCGTCGGAGAACTTCGCCGCCAGCGTGCTCTTGAGGATCAGGTTGTAGCAGCGCGAGATGAACTCCCGCTTCGGCCCGCGGACCACCCGGGCTCCACGGGCCAGCCGGCTGCCGATGGCGAGGTCCGAATGCCCGGACAGCAGCGGCGCCACCAGCGGCGCGAGCGCGGCGAGGTCCGTCGACAGGTCCACGTCCATGTAGGCCAGCACGCTGGCGTCCGATGTGGACCAGACGGTGCGGAGCGCGCGCCCGCGGCCCTTCTCGTCGAGGTGGTGGACCACGACTTCGGGGATCTCCCGCGCGAGCCGCTCGGCGACGTGCAGGGTCTCGTCCGTGCTCGCGTTGTCCGCGATCGTGATCCGGTACGGGTAGGTGACGTGTTCTTCCAGGTGCGCGTGCAGCCGGCGGATGCACGGCTCGAGGTCGGCTTCTTCGTTGTAGACCGGGATCACGACGTCGAGGACCGGGTGGGGGCCGCCGAGGCCGACCGGGGCGGTGCCCGGCCGCGGGGCGGGCACGGTGCCGGCGCTGCTGCGGGAGGGAGCGGTGGCGTTCATGGATTCACCTTCGCGGGCCGGCCTTTGGTGACCTTGTGGCATTCCTGTGCCGGCCCTGTGGGTCCGGGTTTCCCCGGTGGTCTTCAGACGGTCAGGTCGTACACCGTGACACCGTCCACAGTGGTCGGTGTGTAGTTCGCCGCCACCCACTCGGCGATCTGCTCGGCGTAGTCGCTGCCGCTGTCGCCCTGCATCGTCATGTCCTCGCCGAGGAAGTAGTGGATCTGTCCACTCTGGACGTACTGCTGGAACTGCCGCAGCGTCGGGTACGGGTCGGTCCCGTTGAAGCCGCCCACGGCGAGCACGGGCTGCCCGCTGCCGAGCTGGTACCCGGCGGCGTTGTTGGAGCCGACGGTCGCGGCCGTCCAGCGGTACTCGCTCGCGTCCCGGGTCAGCAGGGCGGTGAGATTGGTGCCGGGCAACGAGGTGCCGAGCAGACCGCCCGCCATACCACCTCCGCGCCCGCCGCCGTTCCCGCCGGGACCGCCGCCCATGCCGCCGAAGCCCTGCGCACTGCTCGGTCCGGCCGAGGGAATGGCGCCGCTGTGGGTGGCCGCGGCGGTCGCGAGGCTGTACGCGCCGGTCCCGGCGAGCAGCGTCACCAAGCCCAGCACGGCGATCCCGCGTGCGGCGGCGCGGCCGAGCTGGTTGACGAAGAACAGCGCGACGGCCGAGAGCAGCCCGGCCACGAGCACGGCCGGGGCGAGCCACGGCTGCCAGGAGGAATCGCGGATCAGCAGGACGTACGTGGTCACCGCGGTCAGCGCGACGCCGCCGCTGAGCAGCCCGGCGGCGGCCGGTTCCGAGCGCAGGCGCCAGAGCTGCACGGCCGCGGTGCCGGCGAGCGCGGCGATCGCCGGGGCCAGCGCGACCATGTAATACGGGTGGATGATGCCGCCCATGTAACTGAACACGGCCGCCGTCACCAGCAGCCAGCCGCCCCAGACGACCAGCGCGGCGCGGCCGGGGTCCGTGCGCGGCGCGCGGCGGGTGAACCAGAGCCCGGCGCCGAGCGCGAGCAGCGCGGCCGGGATCAGCCACGCGATACCGCCGGCCATCTCGCTGCCGAACAACCGGAACAGGCCGGTGCTGCCCCAGCCGCTGCCGCCCCCGCCACCGCCGACGCTGCCGGTCTCGTCGCCGGTGATGCGGCCGAAACCGTTGTAGCCCAACGTGAGTTCGAGCAGGCTGTTGTTCTGCGATCCGCCGATGAACGGCCGGTCGGCGGCCGGCCACAGCGTCACCACGGCGAGGTACCAACCCGCCGAAACGACTACCGCGGCCGTCGCGGCGGCCAGGTGCAGCAGCCGTTTGCCGAGCGAGGCGGGCGCGGCTATCAGGTACGCCAGGCCGAACGCGGGCAGCACCAGGAACGCCTGCAGCATCTTCGCGAGGAACCCGAACCCGACCGCCGCACCGGCCAGCATGAGCCACTTCGGGCTCGCCTTTTCCAGCGCGCGGACGGTGCAGTACGCGCCGGCCACGAGCAGCAGCACGAGGAGCGCGTCGGGGTTGTTGAAGCGGAAGATCAGCGCGGCGGCGGGGGTGAGCGTGAGCACGGCGCCCGCCAGCAGCCCGGCCGCGGCGCCCGACGTCCGCCGCACCGTGGCGTACAGCAGCCAGGTTGAGCCGACGCCCATCAGCGCCTGCGGGACCAGGATGCTCCACGCGTTCACCCCGAACAGCCGCGCGGACAGGCTCATCACCCAGAGCGCGGCGGGGGTCTTGTCGACGGTGATGCCGTTCGCGGCGTCGCTGGAGCCGAAGAACAGCGCCTTCCAGCTCTCCGAGCCGGCTTGCGCGGCGGCGGAGTAGAACGCGTTGGCCCACCCGGAGGCGCCGAGGTCCCACAGGTAGAGCCCCGCGGTCGCGACGAGCAGGAGCAGGAGCGCGGGGCGAACCCAGCGGGGGTCGGTTTTCCGGGGGGCCCGGTCCGGGACGGCCGGACGGGCGGGTGTCGCGACTGCGGTCATCCGCCCAGCCTCACGGCCTGAGCTGGGGCGCCGTTGTGCCGGCCCTGTGTGGTTTCTGTGCTTTTGTCCGCGGCTCAGGCGACGCCGAACTCCAGCGCCGTCCGCCCGTCCGCGACCGGACTCGAAGCACGCAGCACGAGCCCGGCGCCGGCGCCCAGCGCGGCCAGCCCGTCGACCGTGCGCTCCCGGCCGCCGAAGCACATCAGCATGAACAGGTCCATCGCGGTGTCGGTGCCCTGGCCGAGCACCGGCTCGATCACCACGACGGTGCCGTCCGGCGCGGCGGCCCGGCGGCAGCCGGCCAGGATCTCGTGGGCGTGCTCGTCGTCCCAGTCGTGCAGGATGTCGGACAGGAGACAAACGTCGGCCCCGGCGGGCAGCGGGTCGAAGAAGCTGCCGGAAACGGCGCCGGCCCGGTCGCCGAAGCCCGCGGCCGCGAACCGGTCCGCCGCCGCGGCGCTCGTCGGCTCCAGGTCCAGGACGCGTCCGCGCAGACCGGGATGGGCCCGCAGGATCTCGGCGAGCACGAGCCCGTCGCCCCCGCCGACGTCGAGGATTTCGGTGAACCGGCTCCAGTCGAAGCGCTCGGCGATCTGCGGCGCCTGTGCCTGGAATCGCCAGCTCATCTGGGCGTCGAACGAGCGCCGCAATTTCGGGTCCGTGCCGAGGTCCGCCCAGAATTCGCGGCCGTAGCGCTGTTCGTAGGCGGGCGTGCCGGCGGTGACCGTGCCGAGCAGGTCGACGAAGGCGAGTTCGGCCCGGCCGCCGGCGCAGGTGATGTCGAGCAGCGGCTTGATCCCTTCCGGGGCGTCCTCGCGCAGCTGAGCGCCGAGGTCGGTCGGGCGGTACCGGCCGTCGTCGAGCGCGAAGACGTCGATCGCGACGAGGTGGTCGAGCAGCCGCCGGAGCGCCGGCGCCGCGGTTGCGGTCTCGGCGGCGAGCTGTTCTGCCGTCGCCCCAGCGGCCCCTGCGTGCTCGGCCAAGCTGAGCGTGGCGGCCACCCGGATGGACATCGGGGTGGCGAGGTCGGCCATGACTCGGATCTGCTCCATCGCGCGAACGTAGCCAAGCCGTGGTGACTGGGGCAGCTGTATTTCCGCTAAGACGCGCGCAGGTTGTTGGGCGGCCGTCCCGGTTTGTGGGGGCGCCGGGCTTCGAGCTGTGGCATCGAGTGGCTGCGTTGCGCGGGCACGACCGTCGGCAGGCGCACGGCGAATTCCGTGCGGCCCGGGTGGCTGTGCACCTCGATCGTGCCGTGGTGCGCGACCAGGACCGCCGCCGCGATGGCCATGCCGAGGCCGGTGCTGCCCGCGGCGCGCGAGCGTGACGAGTCGCCGCGCGCGAAGCGTTCGAAGACGGCCGGGAGCAGGTCCGGCGGGATGCCCGGGCCGTTGTCGGTCACGGTGACCACGGCGCTGCCGTCGGCGGAGCGCGCGAGCGACGTGACGACGGTGGTCCCCGGCGGGGTGTGCACGCGGGCGTTGGCGAGCAGGTTGGCCAGCACCTGGTGCAGCCGCTGGACGTCGCCGTGCACCAGGATCGGCTCGTCCGGCAGGCGCAGCTGCCACTCGTGTCCGGGGCCGGCGACGTGGGCGTCCCCGACGGCGTCGGCGACCAGCCGGGCGAGGTCGACCTCGGCGAGCTCCAGCGGACGGCCCGCGTCGAGCCGCGCCAGCAGCAGGAGGTCTTCGACGAGCGTGGTCATCCGGTCGGCCTCGGACTCGATACGGGTCATCGACCGCGCGACGTCGGGCGGCACCAGCATCCGCCCGCGCCCGGCCAGCTCGGCGTACCCGCGGATGGCGGCGAGCGGCGTCCTCAGCTCATGGCTCGCGTCGGCGACGAACTGGCGGGCCCGCATTTCGCTCGCGTGCCGCGCCTCCAGCGCGCCGGAGATGTGGCCCAGCATGAGGTTCAGCGCGGAGCCGACCTGGCCGACCTCGGTGCGCGGGTCGGTGTCGCTCTCGGGGACCCGCACGGAGAGGTCGACGTAACCCCGGTCCAGCGGCAGCTCGGAGACCCGCGCGGCAGTCGTCGCGACGCGTTCGAGCGGCCGCAGCGTGCGCCGGACCGCGAACGCCCCGATGAGCGCCGCCCCGGTCACCCCCACCGCGGCGACGCCGAACAGGATCAGCCCGACCGTCAGCAGCGTCAGGTGCACGGGATCGAGGGGGACCCCCGTGATGACCACGCCGCCCGGGATGGCCGACGCGGTGACGCGGTAGTCGCCGAGCTGGTCGAGGGTGCGGTCGTAGGCCTTGCCGTCGACGGGCACCGTCTGCAGGGCGTCCAGCTGCGCGGTGGTGAGCGTGACCTGCTGCCCGTGCTGAGAGAGGGAGCCGCCGTCGACGAGCTGGTTGCCGACGAGGTGCGCGTTGACGGTCCCGGCGCCCTGCCCGGGCGCGTCGAGCGGGTTGTGCCCGCCCAGCGGCCCGCCGTGCATGGCGAAGTCCTTGGCCCGGTCGGCGGCGGCGTAGAGCTGCCCGTCGGTCTGGCTGGTGAGGAAGGCGCTCAGCGCGAACTCGCTGACCACCCCGATCACCAGGCACACCAGCGAGAGCAGCAACACGATCGACAACGTGAGCTTCACGCGCAGCGAAAGCCGCCCGAACCGGGACGGCCGGCCGGGTACCCCCTTCGCGCGCTGTGCCATGACAAGAGCGTGCGGGCCCAGAGTGTGGGAGCGATGTGTGCTGCCTGTGAGTCGGCTGTGCGAGGGATCGCGGGAATGTCACGAGTGCGCCGGAAAGCCGGTCACAGCACCGTCTGACGGCGGCCACAGTGCCCGCACAGCGTCGCCGCCCACGGTGGGTTTCAGATCCCTTGCCCACCTAAGGAGTGACGTCATGACCACACCTCGCAGCGGTCAGCCGCCCGTTCCGCCTCGGCCGTCCGGTCCGGCTCGCCCGGCGGTTCCGCCGAACGGCGGGCCCGCGGCCTGGCCGAACTCCGGGCCCGCCGGCCCGAACGGGCCCTACGGCATGAGCGGCCGCCCCGCCGGACCCGGTCCGGATTACGGCCCGCCCGCCGCGCCGGGCCGACCCGTTGCGGCTCACGGTCCGGCCGAGACGCCGGGCCGACCCCGTGCGGCTTATGGTCCGGCCGAGACGCCGGGCCAACCGGTTCCGGCCGCATCGCCTGCGGCCGCGGGACCGGCCGGGTCTTCCGGAGGGGCGGTGCCGCCGGATCCCGGACCGTCCACGCAGGACACCTGGGGCGGCGCCACACCCCCGGCGCCCGGTGGCGGCGCGGCCTGGAGCGGCCGCCGCAAGTGGGTCGCGGGCGGGGTCGCCGCGGTCATCGTCGTGGGCGGGGGCGCGGGGATATGGGCGGCGAGTTCGTCGTCGAGCACGGACGCCTCCGGTGCGACGGGCGGCGGGCCCGGCTCGGGCCAGTTCGGCGGCCGAGGCGCGCCCGGCGGCGCCGCGACGTTGAGCACCGCGCTGCACGGCGAATTCGTCACCGCCGGCACCAGCGGCGGCTACGTCACCGAGTTCCTGCAGAAGGGCAAGGTCACCGCGCTGAGCGCCACCTCGCTGACCGCCCAGAGCGCCGACGGGTTCACCAAGGTCTATACCATCGACGCCACCACCGCGACCGGCGTCACGAACGGCGAAGAGGTCACCATCGTCGCCACCACCTCGGGCAGCACCGCCACCGCGACCTCGATCACGGAGACCAGCGCCACCGGAGGCCCCGGGAACTGAGAAACGCCGGGTCAGGACCAGGATCGAGCGATCGCCAGCGCCTCCGTGGCATACAACCGTCCGAACAGGACAGTGTGCACCAGGAGCGGGAACAGCTGGTGCAGCTCGATCCGCTCGCGCCAGCCGGGTGACAGGGGCGCGGTTTCGGTATAGGCGCCCAGGATCCGGTCCAGCCCGGGGCAGTCGAACAGGCGCAGCATCGCCAGGTCGGTTTCGCGGTGGCCGCCGTGGGCCGCGGGGTCGATGAGGTACGCGCCGTCCCGCGCCCACAAGACGTTGCCGTGCCACAGATCGCCGTGGAGGCGGGACGGCGGCTCCGGCGGGCCGGACAGCTCCGGCAGGCGGTCGCAGACCCGGTCGAACGCCCCGGCCTCGCCGGCGGTCAGGGTGCCCCGGTCCCGGGCGAGCCGGACGTAGGGCCGGACGCGGTGCTCGGCGTACCACTCCGGCCAGTCCGGCGCCGGGGTGTTTTCCATCGGGGCCAGACCGATCCAGGCGCCGGGCGGGGCGTCCGGGGGAGGGGAGCCGAACGCGGGGGCACCGGCGGCGTGCAGGGCGGCGAGGTCACGGCCCAGCCGCTCCGCCGTCCGTTCGTCGGCCCGCTCCGTGTCGATCCGGTCGAGGACCAGCCAGTGCTCGTCGTACCCGTGGACGGCCGGGATCGGCACCACGGCGGGCTCGGCCAGCCAGCGGAGCCCCGCGGCCTCGGCGGCGGTGGCGCCGGGAGCGTGGCCCCGCTTGACCACCACCACGTCACCGTCCAGGACGGCTTCGGTCAACGCGCCGGACAGCCGCCGCGTGGCGGTGACCGGGCGGCCGGTGAGCCGGGAGACGGCAGCCGCGGCAGCATCCACGACCGGGACCGTACCGGTTCAGCGGTCGTAGTCGACGGCCAGTTCGGCGGTGGTCGGCCGGGCGCGGCAGGTCAGGATGCGGTTCTCCACGACGTCGGCTTCGGTGAGGGCGTAACGCACGTCCATGTCGACGCGGCCGCGCACCAGCTTCGCGACACAGCTGCCACACGCGCCGCCGGTGCAGGAGTACGGCACGTCGAGGCCCGCGCGCAGCGAAGCGTCCAGCACGGTCTCGCCCGGCTTCGTGACCACCGTGCTGGTCAGCTTCCCCACAGTCACCGACAGCTCGGCCGGCGCCCCCTGCGGCCGGCGCGCGGGCGCTCCCGCGAACAGTTCGAAGTGGACGTCCTCGTCCGGCACGTAGTTCTCCGCCAGCGTCCGCCGGACCAGGTCCAGCAGGCCGCGGGGACCGCACAGGAACCAGCGGTCGACCTTCGCCGGGTGCAGCCGGTTCTGCAGCAGCGCGCGCAGCCGGGTGCCGTCGAGGCGGCCGCTGAGGTAACGCTCGTGCGAGATCGCCAGCGCCTCGCCGACGGTGTCGAGGTGCCGGACCGGGCGGTGCGTGTGCAGGTCCGGGTCGCGCTCGTCGGTGCGGTAGTGGATGACGTGCAGCCGTCCCGCCCACTGCCGCGCCAGCGCGCCGATCTCGTCGGCGAACATCGTGGTGGCGCCGGAGGTGTTGACGAACAGCAAGGTCGCGCGGCTGTGCGGCTCGTCGCGCAGCGCCGTCGCGAGGATCGACAGCACCGGCGTGATGCCGCTGCCCGCCGCGAGCGCGACGTAGTGCGCGGTTCGGGCTGGCACGGGCGTCAGCGTGAACCCGCCCGAAGGCGGCAGCACGTCCAGCTGATCGCCGGGCCGCAGCTGCGAGTTGGCGTACGTGGAGAACGCCCCGCCGTCACGCCGCCGCACCGCGATGCGCAGCAGGCCGCTCTCCGCGGCGGAGCAGATCGAGTACGTGCGCCGCACCGGCATCCCGCCGATCAGGGCCCGAACCGCCACGTGCTGGCCGGGCCGGTGCCGGAACGTCTCGCGCAGCTGGTCCGGCACGGCGAAGGTGATCGCCACGGCGTCCTCGCCCGTGGGCTCGACGTGGTCCACCCGCAACCGGTGGAACCGCCGCGGGCCGGGCTCCGGCGCGGGCGGTTCGGCGAAGCTCTTCGTCAGCCGGCGCCACGCGCGGTGTTCCGTCGTGGTCAGCTCACGACCGTCGCGCGTGCGCAGGTAGCGGTGGAACGGGACGACCGGGCGCAGCTGGTGCTGCAGGTGGTAATTCCGGTGCAGCAGCACCGGTTTCGCCAGCCACCTCAGGCTCGCCCGCAGCGGCGAGGAGCCGGCAGGGCCCTCCGCGGCCTGGGCCGCGTGGTGCGGCAGCCAGCCGAACCACCACATCATCAGCCCGAGCCCCAGCCGTTGCGGGATCAGGTAGACCACCAGCAGCTCCCAGCCGTACCCGGTGGCGACCAGCACCGTCGCCAGCGCGGTGAACGCGGCCAGCGCGACCAGTCCTTCGGCGCGCTCCGCGGCCGGGCGGCCGCGGAGGTGCTGGGGGAGGCGGCGCGCGAAGCGGAAGTCGATCGTCAGCCAGCGGAACGGCAGCTGCCACCAGTGGCCCTGCGTCACCCACGCGTCCGGCCCGGGGTTCGCGGCGTGGTGATGGCTGCTGAGGTGCAGCGAGCGGAACAGCGGGAACGAGCCGTAGGCGGCGACGAACAGCGTCGAAAGCCGGCCGAGGACCTCGTTCAGCCAGGTCAGCCTGCCGGCCGTGTGGTGCGCCGACTCGTGCGCGACGGTGAACATGGTGAAGGTGGCGAGCACGTGCAGCGGAACGGTCAGCCAGGGCGACGCGAGGCCCGCCAGCAGCAGCCAGGTGGCGGTGGCCCACAGCGCGAGCCCGCCGAGGAACAACGCGAGCGCGGGGAGTGACACCGGGGGCAGGGCGATCCGCGGGCCGGGGACCGTGGCGGGCCCGCGTTCCCCGGCTCCGGGCGGGCGGCTGTCGACGACGGGCATCCGGCGGGCTCCTCGCCTTGAGCGCTCCTGGTCGAGCGGTGACACGCTAGACAATCGGACGGCATTTGTACATCGGCTTTCCCGCGGGGCCTGCCGGGAATCCGCGCCGGCGTGACGGCGGCCGCGGCGCACGTACTGTGGGCAGCGGCTCCCGCCCAGCCGCCGTGTGCGCCGGTGCAGGCGCTCTGCCGCTGCTCGGCAAGGTTGTCCGGTGGCCCCCGACCAGGTCCGCCCGCACCCCTGGCCTAGACTCGGTCGTCCCGGTCTGCAGGTGACCGGGGCCAATCCGCGGATTGTCCAACCCCATCGTTTACCGCTCGAGGAGAAGACCTTGAAGAGCACCGTCGAGCAGCTCAGCCCGACGCGAGTCAAGATCAATGTCGAGGTGCCGTTCGACGAGCTCAAGCCGAACTTCGACCGCGCCTACCGCAAGATCGCCCAGCAGGTGCGCATCCCGGGCTTCCGGCCCGGCAAGGCGCCCGCTCGCGTCCTGGAAAGCCGGATCGGCCGTGCGCCGGTGCTCGACGAGGTCGTCAACGAGGCCATCCCGGCCAAGTACATCGAGGCCGTCCGCGCCGGGGAGGTCCGCACGCTGGGCCAGCCCGAGTTCGAGGTGACCAAGATCGAGGACCGCGAGGTGCTCGAGTTCACCGCCGAGGTGGACGTGCGGCCGGAGATCGAGCTGCCGGACCTCGAAGGTCTTGAGATCAGCGTCGACGACGTCGAGACCACCGACACGGAGGTCGCCGAGCAGCTGGACGAGCTGCGCGCCCGCTTCGGCACCCTCACCGGTGTCGAGCGCCCGGCCGAGAACGGCGACTTCGTCTCCGTCGACCTGTCGGCGACCGTCGACGGCGAGACCGTGGAGGAGGCCTCCACCAGCGGCCTGTCCTACGAGATCGGCTCCGGCCAGCTCGTGGACGGCATCGACGAGGCGATCATCGGCGCGAGCGCCGGCGACACCAAGACGTTCACCACCCAGCTCGTCGCCGGCGACCACGCCGGCAAGGACGCCGAGGTGACCGTCACCGTCCAGTCGGTCAAGCAGCGCGAGCTGCCCGAGGCCGACGACGAGTTCGCCCAGCTGGCCAGCGAGTTCGACACGATCGACGAGCTGAAGGCCGACCTGAGCGAGCGCCTCGCCCGGGTCAAGAAGATGCAGCAGGGCGTGCAGGCTCGCGACCAGGTCCTCGACATCCTCCTGGAGCGCACCGAGGTGCCGATCCCGGAGAAGGTGCTCGAGGGCGAGATCGAGAACCGCAAGCACGACGCGGTGCACCCGTTCGACCACGACGAGGAGCAGTTCGCGAAGGCGCTCGAGGCCGAGGGCCGCACGCTGGACGAGTTCAACGCCGAGGTCCAGGAGGAGTCGGAGAAGGCCGTCCGCACGCAGCTGCTGCTGGACACCATCGCCGACAAGGAGCAGACGTCGGTCAACGACGCCGAGCTCACCGAGCGGATCATGTACCAGGCCCAGCGCTTCGGCGTCAGCCCGGACGAGTACGTGCAGCGCGCCCAGCAGTCGGGCCAGCTGACCGCGATCTACGCCGACGTGCGCCGCGGCAAGGCGCTCGCCTCGGTGGTCCGCGGCACCACGGTGAAGAACGCCTCGGGCGAGGAGGTCGACCTCTCGGAGCTGTTCGGCGCCGGCGACGAGGCCGACACCCCCGCGGTGGTCGAAGGGACCGTCGAGGAGACGCAGGTCACCGAGGAAGCGGCCAAGACCCCGGCGGAGTGAAGCTGTAAGCGAACTTGGGCGGTGTCAGGCATTCTGCACCGCCCAAGTTCGTTAGGGTCGGGTGTTAGGTAGGCATCTGAACACGACAGCGGCGCCCGGTTCGACACAGGGCGGCCGCCGGCGAAAAGGCAGGCAGACGTGAAGCAGCACATGCCCGAGGGGCGGACCGGCACCGCGGGGCTGACCCTCACCGACTCGGTGTTCGAGCGGTTGCTCCAGGAGCGCATCGTCGTCCTCGGCTCCGAGGTCAACGACGAGATCGCCAACCGGATCACCGCGCAGCTGTTGCTGCTCGACGCGGACGACGCCGAGTCCGACATCCGGTTCTACATCAACTCCCCGGGCGGCTCGGTCACCGCCGGGTTCGCCATCTACGACACCATGCAGCTGATCAAGCCGGACGTGGCGACCTACGCCATGGGCATGGCGGCCTCGATGGGGCAGTTCCTGCTCTCCTCGGGCACGCCGGGCAAGCGGTACGCGCTCCCGCACGCCAGGATCCTGATGCACCAGCCGTCGGCGGGTGTCGGCGGCACGGCCTCGGACATCGCGATCCAGGCCGATCTGTTCAACAAGTGGAAGCAGGAGCTGGCCAAGATCACGGCCGAGCAGACCGGGCAGACCACCGAGCAGATCATCGCGGACGGCGACCGCGACCGCTGGTTCACCGCGCAGGAGGCGAAGGACTACGGCTTCGTCGACCACGTGCTGAGCCGCGGCGACGGCAACGGCCTCAACCCGACCAACTGAGCGCGAAGCACACAGGAGACCTCTCATGAGCAATTTCCGGCTCCCGGGTGACTTCCGGGCTCCGCAGACCCCGCAGTCGCGGTACATCCTGCCCTCCTACGTCGAGCGCACCAGCTACGGCGTGAAGGAGTCCAACCCGTACAACAAGCTGTACGAGGAGCGGACGATCTTCCTCGGGGTGCAGGTGGACGACGCGTCGGCGAACGACGTAATGGCCCAGCTGCTGCACCTCGAGCACGAGGACCCGGACCGCGACATCAGCATCTACATCAACTCCCCGGGCGGGTCGTTCACGTCGCTGATGGCGATCTACGACACCATGCAGTACATCCGCCCGGACATCTCCACCGTGTGCCTCGGCCAGGCCGCCTCGGCCGCCGCGGTGCTGCTGGCGGCGGGCACCCCCGGCAAGCGCATGGCGCTGCCGAACGCCCGCGTGCTGATCCACCAGCCGGCCACCGAGGGCACGTACGGGCAGGTTTCCGACCTGGAGATCCAGGCCAACGAGATCCAGCGGGTGCGGCGCCAGATGGAGGTCATCCTGGCCAAGCACACCAACAAGGAGCCGGACCAGATCAAGGCCGACATCGAGCGGGACAAGATCCTCACCGCCGAGGAGGCCAAGGCCTACGGCCTGATCGACGAGGTGCTTCCGTACCGGAAGGCCTCGGCCATCTGATTCACCCGGGACCGGTGCGTGTCGGAGTGACGACACGTACCGGTTTCCTGGTCTAGTGTCGAGCCCTACGTGCCCGGTAGGGGCTGCGGGTGTTCCCGCTCGCGGCTCCGGACGGGTACCGTCAGTGGCAATGCGTGAGGCCCCGGTGCGATCGGGCAGCGGCCGGGGCGGCGAGCGAAGTGTCAGGTGCGTGTTTCGCGCACCGGAGGGGACGAGGTCAACGGCCATGGCACGGATCGGTGACGGCGGCGACCTGCTGAAATGTTCTTTCTGCGGGAAGAGCCAAAAGCAGGTGAAGAAGCTCATCGCCGGCCCCGGGGTCTACATCTGCGATGAGTGCATCGACCTCTGCAACGAGATCATCGAAGAGGAGCTGGCCGAAGCCGGCGACGTGAAGCTCGACGAGCTGCCGAAGCCCGCCGACATCCACGAGTTCCTCGAGCAGTACATCATCGGCCAGGACGACGCGAAGAAGACGCTGGCCGTCGCGGTCTACAACCACTACAAGCGCATCCAGGCCGACGACAAGGCCGGGCCCAAGGACTCCAAGGACGAGCCGGTCGAGCTGGCGAAGTCCAACATCCTGATGCTCGGCCCCACCGGCTGCGGCAAGACCTACCTCGCGCAGACGCTGGCGAAGCTGCTGAACGTGCCGTTCGCCATCGCGGACGCCACGGCGCTGACCGAGGCCGGGTATGTCGGCGAGGACGTCGAGAACATCCTCCTGAAGCTGATCCAGGCGGCCGACTACGACGTCAAGCGCGCCGAGACGGGCATCATCTACATCGACGAGGTCGACAAGATCGCCCGCAAGTCGGAGAACCCGTCGATCACGCGTGACGTCTCCGGCGAGGGTGTGCAGCAGGCGCTGCTGAAGATCCTCGAGGGGACCACGGCGTCGGTGCCGCCGCAGGGCGGGCGCAAGCACCCGCACCAGGAGTTCATCCAGATCGACACGACGAACGTGCTGTTCATCGTGGCCGGCGCGTTCGCCGGGCTGGAGAAGATCATCAACGAGCGCGTGGGCAAGCGCGGCCTCGGCTTCGGCGCGGAGATCCGCACCAAGGCCGAGATCGAGGGCAGTGACGTCTTCTCCGAGACGATGCCCGAGGACCTGATCAAGTTCGGCCTCATCCCGGAGTTCATCGGCCGCCTCCCGGTGGTCGCCACGGTGAACCACCTGGACAAGGAGTCGCTGGTCTCGATCCTCACCCAGCCACGCAACGCGCTGGTGAAGCAGTACATGAAGCTCTTCGAGATGGACAACGTCGAGCTGGAGTTCACCAAGACCGCGCTGGAGGCGATCGCCGACCAGGCGGTGCTGCGGGGCACCGGTGC
Organism: Amycolatopsis saalfeldensis; assembly: GCF_900110575.1. Classification (GTDB taxonomy): domain Bacteria; phylum Actinomycetota; class Actinomycetes; order Mycobacteriales; family Pseudonocardiaceae; genus Amycolatopsis; species Amycolatopsis saalfeldensis. The sequence goes on along the minus strand of NZ_FOEF01000010.1, from coordinate 170,793 downwards.
CCGCGGCCTGCGCGCGATCATGGAAGAGGTCCTCCAGCCGGTGATGTACGACATCCCGAGCCGCGACGACGTGGCGAAGGTCGTGATCACCGAGCAGACGGTCCGGGAGAACGTGAATCCCACGATCGTGGCGCGGCAGCCCTCCCGCCGCGCGCGCAGCGAGCGTGGCGAGAAGTCGGCCTGATCGCAGTTCCGCGGCCGCCCGGTTTTGTCGCCCGGGTGGCCGCGGAGTTCTGCGTTATAGGAGTCCGCTGACGAGGTGTTCGCGGCAGGCGCGATAATGGAGTGGATGACAACCGTGCCGCTGACCGCAGCCCCCGGGGACAACACGACCGTCGAACCGGCCGATGCTGTGGTACCCGTTGAGACCGACGAGCCCTCGGGCCGCTCCGTCGGCATTGTCGAGCTGAGCGAGCGGGTCGTGGCCTCGGTGCTGGCCCGCTGCCCGTGGCTCTACCGCGCTTCCACCGTCATGCTGGCGGTTTTCGCGGCGGTCTGCCTGGTCGCGGTCGGGACCCGGCTTTCGGCGCTGCCGCTCATCCCGATCCCGTTGTTCGCCGGCGCCTGGTACTTCCTGCGCCTGCTGCGCGCCGCGGACAGCCGCCCGTTGCAGCTGCGCTGGGCCACCCTCTTCGTGGTCGCGACGATGGTCGGCTTCTGGCTGATCTCGGTCGTCGGCCGCTGGGTCTCTTCCTGACCCCTCAGGCCGCGCGGGGCAGGTGCTTGCCGACGAAGCTCACCAGGCTCGGCACCACCGAGTGGAAAAACGTGTCGCTGTGCTTGCCCTTCGCGGTGTAGCCGATGGCGGGGTGGGTGGCCGCGATGTACCGGCGCACCCCGGTGATGAACGAGTCCTCGGTGCCGCACCACACGGCCGTCGGGATGCCCTGCAGCGCGGTGAGGTGACGGAGCGGGTCCAGCGACGTCCAGTCGGTCATGCCGGTGAAGATGTGGCGCTTCGCCATTTCCGGCCACGACGTGATGAGCGCGGGCGAAATGGCCGCGACGGCTTCGGGCGGCTGACGGCGTTCGTTGCGGCGGCGGCCGTACAGCATGGCGCCGAAGCCGCCCATAGAGACGCCCGCGCAGGCGAACGGCAGACCGTCCGGGCCGCCCAAACCGCGGGCGCGCAGCCACTGCGGAACCTCTTCCAGCAGCATCGCCATCGGGTCGTCGCCGGGGCGGACCTGGTGCCAGTAGTTGTCACCGCCGTCGACCGCGACGTAGCCGTACGCGGGCACGGCCTTGCGGGCGACGTCGCTCGCCAGCTGCTTCAGCAGGCCGCTCGGGGCGGCGTTGCGCGCGCTGCCGTGGAGGCCGTGCAGCATCAGTGACATCGGCAGGCCAGGCGGCGGCTTCTTGCTCGGCAGCAGCAACACCAGGTCGACATTTCGCCCACGCGCGGCCGAATACACCCGCTCCACCCGCCTGCTGCCGAGCTGGGTGACCGGAGTGGACGATGCGACGCCCAGCACCCGTTGCAGCGCTTGGCTGAACGGCACGGCGCCGGTGGCCGTCCCCACGGCCAGCCCGGCCACGCCGAGTCCCGAGGCACCCGCGATCAGCGCCGACCGGCGGCTCATCCACCGCCGGTTCGTCGCGGGTTCGTCCGTTTCGCGCACCTGGTCTCCGTCCCCCACACCCGTTAGGACGCGGCTCGGCGCTCAGGCGTTGCCTTCGTCCTCCCTCATGCTGCTGCGCACTTCCGCCCGGTGCCAGCCGGCCAGGCCGGACTCGCCGGATCGGCGGGCTGCCTCCGGAGTGTCCCCGAGCCCGATCGCCAGGGTCACCCCCAGTGGCACCAAGATGTCCTCGACATCCTGCCGACGTTGCCCGAAGTGCCCGGCGGTCTCCAGCGTGACGTACCCGTGCACCCCGCTCCAGAGCTGTGCCGCGGCCGGGAACGGCTCGCCGTGGAAGCGACCGGCCTCGATCGCGCGCTCGGTGGCGCGCAGCAGGTAGCCGAACGCCGCGCTTCCCTCGTTCGGGTCATCGGAGGCGACGATCTCGGCCAGGCTCCGGCCTTTCGAGCGGCCGAAGGTGACCGCGAAGAGCTCCGGGTGCTGCCTCGCCGTGTGCCGGTACGCCAGCGACATCGCGAGGAGGTCGGCCACCGGGTCTTCGGTGGGCGTCACCGCCGCGAGATTGGCGCTCAGGCGCCGGAATCCCTCCCACGCCACGGCGTCCAGCAAGGCCGCCATCCCGCCGAAGTGCGTGTAGACGGCCATTGTGGACGCTCCCACCTCGGCCGCGATCTTGCGGGCCTGGAGCGCTTCGGGGCCGCTGTCGGCGAGCAGGCGCACCGCGGCTTCGACGAGCCGCTCCTTCACATCACTGCCGCGAGGCTTCCCGGTCATGCTTGCCAGTATCGCATAACTCTGTTATACCTCGTAATTATAACAAGGTTATGTCTCAGGAGGCGACGATGGCCACCCAGTTCCTCGAAGACAACTTCGCCCCGGTCGGCCGTGAGCACACGAGCACGCGGCTCGAGGTCACCGGGCACATCCCCGAGTACCTCGACGGCCGTTATCTGCGCAACGGCCCCAATCCGCCCGCCGGCACCGACCCGGAGACCTACCACTGGTTCCTCGGCGACGGCATGGTCCACGGCGTCCGGCTGCGCGGAGGCCGCGCCGAGTGGTACCGCAACCGCTGGATCCGCACCCCGCACCTCGCCGGGGTGCTGGGGGAGCGCGAGGCCGCCGCGAGCACCGGACCCGGCGCCAACACCAACGTGATCGGGCACGCCGGCCGCACGCTCGCGTTGATCGAGGGCGGGCTGCCCCAGTGGGAGCTGACCGAGGAACTCGACACGATCGGCCCGTGCGACTTCGACGGCACCTTGCCCGGTGGCTACACCGCCCACCCGAAGCGTGATCCGCGCACCGGCGAACTGCACGCGGTCTCGTACCGCTTCGGGCTCGGGAACCGGGTGCAGTACAGCGTGATCGGCACCGACGGCCGGGCGCGCCGGACCGTCGACATCGAGGTGACCGGCGCGCCGATGATGCACGACTTCTCCCTCACCGAGCGGTATGTGGTGTTCTACGACCTGCCGGTCACCTTCGCGCCGGACCAGACGCCGGTGGCGGTGGGCGCCCCGGATCCGTTGCGCGCCATGGCCGGGCGCGGGGTCAGCGCACTGCCGTACCGCTGGAACCCGCGTTACCCGGCGCGGGTCGGGGTGACGCCGCGCGAGGGGGACAACGGCGACGTCCGCTGGTTCGACGTGGAGCCGTGTTACGTCTTCCACCCGCTCAACGCCCACGACGCCGGCGACCGGGTGGTGCTCGACGTGGTCCGGCACCCGAAGATGTTCGACCGGGAGCTGCACGGCCCCGAGGAGGGCACGCCGACCCTCGACCGGTGGACCGTCGACCTCTCCGCCGGGAAGGTGCTGGAAGACCGCCTCGACGAGCACGGCCAGGAGTTCCCGCGGGTCGACGAGCGGCTGGTCGGGCGGCAGCACCGTTACGGTTACGCGGTGGCGGCCGGCAACGGGTTCAGTGGCTCCGGCGCGCTGTACAAACACGACCTGGCCAAGGGATCCGCGTCGACGCTCTCGTTCGGCGCCGGCCGCCTGCCGGGGGAGTTCGTGTTCATCCCGTCCCATGTGGACGCTGCCGAGGACGAGGGCGTGCTGATGGGCTTCGTGTTCGACGCCGCCACGCACCGCAGTGAACTCGCGCTGCTGGACGCCGCGACGCTGGAGACCGTGGCCACGGTGCACCTGCCCGACCGGGTGCCGCACGGTTTCCACGGCAACTGGGTTCCGTCCGTTTAGGATCGCCCGGGCCGCGGGTTCAGTTCGACGCGCAGCAGGGTGGCCTCGCGGACGATCCCGTCGGGCGGCGCGGTGGTGCCCCCGTCCGTGGTCACGTACATGACCCGGCCGGGGTCACGGCCCCAGGCGGCGCTGGACGGCCCGATCAGCAGCTCGTCGAACGGGTCGCCCGCGAGGTGGCGGACCTCGCTGCCACGGCGCGGGGTGAGCGGCACCCGGTCGAGGGTGTTGGCGCGATGCCTGGTGACGTAAGCGAATCCGGCTTCTTCGTCGAGGCAGAAGTCGTCCGCGTTGTCGATCGCGGCGACGAACTCGGGACCGCCGGCCGGATCGAGCGTCGCCGGGTCGACCGGGACGCGCATGAACACCTTCTGCGCGGTCGAGGTGTAGTAGAGGTACCCGGTCCGCGCGCTGTAGCGAACCCCGTTGACGCCCGGTTGCCGCGGCGGCGCGACCTCGCCGTCCGGATCGTCCGCCATGGTGTCGTGGGCCAGCCAGACCCGGGCGGTCGCGCGCCGCGCGCCCTCGTCCAGGTCGACCCGCCAGATCAGCCCGGCGAAGCAGTCCGCGACGGCCAGCACCCGGGGGCCGAGCAGGCAGCTCCCGTTGAGGGCGCGGACCCGGTCGTCGAACGTGAGGACGACCTCCGGGGCAATGGCTTCGCCGGGGGTCCAGCCGTTGAGGTCGATCCGCACCAGGTGCGATTCGTGGGTGGTGTAGCCCGCGGTCACGCTGACGAGGAAGACGTCGGGCCCGGCTTCGACGATGCCGGTGACCGGGAAGTCGAAGCGGTGCACCAGCACCGGAGTCGCCGGTGCGGTGCCCGGCACGAGCCAGAGTTCCTGCTGGATGACCGTGGTGATCAGCACGGAACCGTCGGCGCGGACCACGAGGTTCTCCAGGAAGTAGCCCTTCGGGAAGCGCGCGACCGGGGTCAGGGCGACGGCCGGGACGGGGGTGATCGGCATGGCGATCCTCCTTCGCGGATAAAAGAGGACGGACGTCCGCTTTTTTTCTACGGTAGGCTCGGCCGCACCGGGTGTCAAACCGGTGGGGAAGGACGGGGCCATGCCGCGGGTGAGCCGGCAGTACAAGGACGATCAGCGCGCCGAGATCCTGGCGGCGGCGCGGAGGTGCTTCGTCCGCAACGGTTTTCACCGCACGTCCATGCAGGACGTGTTCACCGAGGCCGGCAAGTCCGCGGGCGCGGTCTACCGGTACTTCCCGAAGAAGGAGGACCTGATCGTCGGCGTCGCCGCCCAGAACCTGGACGACGTCGCCGAGGTGCTGAGCACCGCGCTGGCCCGCGGCGACGGCGAGCGCGGGGTCGGTCAGGTGCTGGCGGAGCTGCTGACCGCGGTCACCGAACGGCACCGCGACCGGCAGCTGGCCGCCATGGCGCTGATGGTCTGGTCCGAGGCCCTGCGCAACCCGGAGCTGGCCCGGCGGCTGGAGGCGGCGGCCACGGCCATGAGCGAGGACGTGGCCGCACTCGTCCGCGCAAGGCAGCGGGACGGGGCCTGGGCCGGGGCTCCCGCGGACGCGCTCGCCCAGGTGATCCTGTCGATCCTGCCCGGTTTCCTGTTCAACCTGGCGCTGCTCGGCCCGCGTGGGGTGGCCGGTTTCCCGGACGCCGTCAGGACATTGTGGCCGGACTGACGGCTCAGGTCAGCACCCGGTGGTCGCCGGTGTAGAGGTTCAAGCTGTCGCCGCGCAGGAAGCCGATCAGCGTCATGCCGTTCTCCTCCGCCAGCTCCACGGCCAGCGAGGACGGCGCGGACACCGCGGCGAGCAGGCCGATGCCGGCCATCGCGGCCTTCTGCACCAGCTCGAAGGAGGTCCGGCCGGAGACCAGCAATCCGTGGCCGGGCGCGGGAATGCGGCCGGACTGCAGCGCCCAGCCGAGCACCTTGTCCACGGCGTTGTGCCGGCCGACGTCCTCTCGGACCACCAGCAGCTCGCCGTCCGGGTCGAACAGCGCGGCGGCGTGCAGCCCGCCGGTCGAGGCGAACACCTTCTGCTGTTCCCGCAACCGGTCCGGCAGCCGCACCAGCACGTCGGTCTTCACCGCGAAGGTGGACTCGGCGGGGGAGAACCGGCTGCGCAGCTTCACCGCGTCCAGCGCGGCCTTGCCGCAGACGCCGCACGAGGAGGTGGTGTAGAAGTTCCGCTCGACACCCGTCTCGGGTGGAGCCACTCCAGGTGCGAGTGTCACATCCAGGACGTTGTAAGTATTTCTTCCCTGATCGTCCACGCCGTCGCAGTAGCGGGCCGTGGAGACGTCCTCGCGGGAGCCGAGCACGCCTTCCGAGAGCAGGAAACCGTGGGCCAGTTCGACGTCGTGCCCCGGCGTGCGCATGGTCACTGCCAGCGCTTTCCCGCCGACGCGCAGCTCCAGCGGCTCCTCGGCGGCCAGTGAATCCGGCCGCCGCCGCTCACCGTCCGCGGTGATCTTGCGCACCGGACGGCGCACGGTGACCCGACCCATTTGTCCACCTCTCCTCGCAACCCGGCCCGAACGTACGACATTCAGACGGTGCAACGCCGGGAATTTGGTAATACATTCCCTGAACCACCCACAGTTCGGAGGAGTCTGACGATGGCCATCGGCTTCCTGGCCCGCTCTCGTATCGTCGCACCGCCCGGCTGGACGCGCTGGCTGGTCCCGCCGGCGGCGCTTTCGATCCACCTGTCGATCGGCCAAGCCTACGCGTGGAGCGTTTTCAAGACCCCGCTCGAGAAGACGATGCACCTCTCGGGCACCCAGTCCGGCCTGCCGTTCCAGCTCGGCATCGTGATGCTCGGGCTGTCGGCGGCGTTCGGCGGCACCCTGGTCGAGAAGAACGGCCCGCGCTGGGCGATGTTCGTCGCGACCGTGTGCTTCGGCGCCGGCTTCCTGGTCTCCGCGCTCGGCGTGGCGACCGGGCAGTTCTGGCTCGTGGTCGTCGGCTACGGCGGCATCGGCGGGATCGGGCTCGGCATCGGCTACATCTCACCGGTGTCGACGCTGATCAAGTGGTTCCCCGACCGGCCGGGCATGGCCACCGGCATCGCGATCATGGGCTTCGGCGGCGGCGCGCTGATCGCCTCGCCGTGGTCGTCGGCGATGCTCGGCACCGCGCCCACCACCGGCGACATCGCCACCGCGTTCCTCATCCACGGCCTCGTGTACGCGGTGTTCATGACCATGGGCGTGCTGATCGTGCGCGTGCCGGCCGAGGGCTGGAAGCCGCGGGGCTTCGAGCCGAAGGCCGTGCAGGCCAAGGCGATGATCTCCGCCGGCAACGTCTCGGCGGCCAACGCGCTCAAGACGCCGCAGTTCTGGTGCCTGTGGATCGTGTTGTGCCTCAACGTGACCGCGGGCATCGGCATCCTGGAGAAGGCCGCGCCGATGATCGGGGACTTCTTCAAGAACACCTCGACGCCGGTCGGCACCGCGGCGGCCGCCGGGTTCGTCGCGATGCTGTCGCTGACGAACATGCTCGGCCGGTTCGTCTGGTCGTCCACTTCGGACCTGGTGGGGCGTAAGAACATCTATCGCTTCTACCTCGGCGTCGGCGCCCTGCTGTACCTGGTCATCGCGCTGACCACGAACTCGTCGAAGGTCGTGTTCGTGCTCTGCGCCATGCTGATCCTCTCCTTCTACGGCGGTGGCTTCGCGACGCTCCCGGCGTACCTGAAGGACCTGTTCGGCAACTACCAGGTGGGCGCGATCCACGGACGGCTGCTCACCGCGTGGTCGGTGGCCGGCGTGCTCGGCCCGCTGATCGTCGACGGCATCGCGGACAGCGAGAAGTCCGCCGGCAAGTCCGGCCCGGACCTGTACTCGACGTCGTTCTACATCATGATCGCGCTGCTCGTGGTGGGCTTCATCGCCAACGAGTTCGTCCGGCCGGTCAAGGAGAAGTTCCACGAGCCGGTGGGCCGCGACCAGGTGGGGAGTGAGGCGTGATGACCGCATCTTCGGAAGAGCCCGCCGTGACGCGTTCGGGCGCCCGGACCGCGCTGCTCGTGATCGCGTGGTTGTGGGTGCTCGTGCCGTTCCTCTACGGGGTGTACGAGTTGATCTTGAAGGTCGTCGACCTCTTCGGCGGCTGAGCGCGGCCCGCGGAGCCCCCGGATCCGTCCGGGGGCTTTCCGCTTGACTAATGGTCAAGACTCGTTGACCATTGACTCCCATGACTGGGGACGACTACACACCGCCGGACGACGCCGTCCACGTCCGGACCACGGACCAGCTGCGGGCGGTCAGCAATCTGGTGCGCCACCGCGTGCTCGCGGTGCTGCGCGACGGGCCGGCGACGATCACGCAGATCGCCGAGCGGCTCGACCTGGCGAAGGGCAGTTCGAGCTACCACGTGCGCGTGCTGGAGCGCGCCGGACTGATCCACGTCGTGCGCACGCGGAAGGTGCGCGGGGTCGTGGAGCGGTACTACGCGCACGTCGCGCGCCGGATCGTGCTGCCGGAACCCGGGCCGGGGCAGGCGGACGTGCTGATGCGGCACGCGCTCGCCGACCTGGAGGCGGCGCCGGAGGGCTCGCCGCGGTGGGTGCGGATGCAGCACACCCGGATCGGCGAGACCCAGTTCGCGGAGTTCGAACGGCGCCTCGGCGCGCTGCTCGACGAGCTGCGGGACGCGCGTGACCCGGACGAGCCCGCGGCCACCGCCGCGATCGCGTTCTTCCGCCCCGGGGGCGCCTGATGACCGAGCCGAAGATGCCGCGCGCCTTCGGGCGCCTGTGGTCGGCCGCAACGGTTTCCTCACTGGGCGACGGCGCGTACCTGGCCGCGCTGCCGCTGTTCGCCGTCGCGCTGAGCAGCGACCCCGTGGTGGTCAGCCTGGTGACGGTGGCGGCCCTGCTGCCGTATCCGTTGCTGGGGCTGGTCGGCGGCGCGCTGGTGGACCGCTGGGACCGGCGGCGCACGATGTGGCTCGCGGACGCCGCGCGGGCCCTGCTGCTGCTGGTCACGGTGGTGGCCGGGGCGATGGGGCTGATCGGCATCCCCGCGTTGCTGCTGCTGGCTTTCCTGCTCGGGGTCGGGGAGCTGTTCTTCGACACGGCCGCGCAGGCGTACCTGCCGGATCTGCTCGCGCGCGACCGGACGTTGCTGCGCAAGGCGAACAGCCGCCTGCGTGGTGCGTCGACCGCGGCCGGGCAGTTCCTGGGGCCGCCCGCGGGCAGCTTCCTGTTCTCGGTCGGGCGCACGCTGCCGTTCGTGGTCGACGCGGTGTCGTTCGTGGGCAGCGCCTTGCTGATCCGGTCGCTGCCGAAGGTGCCGCCGCCCCCGCGGGAGCCGGGCCGGAGCCTGTGGGCCGACGCGCGCGAGGGGGCGTCGTACGTGCTGCGGGACCGGGTCCTGCTGGGCCTCGCCCTGCGGCCCGCCGTCGGCAACTTTGCTTACGCGGGCGCAGAAGCCGTGCTCGCGCTGTACGCGCGCGATGTGCTCGGCCTGCACTCGGTGGGCTACGGCCTGCTGCTCGCGGCCGAGGCGCTCGGCGGCCTGATCGGCGCGTTCCTGGCCGGGCCGCTGGAGAAACGGCTGGGCACCGGAACCGCGCTCACGGTCACGGCGGTGGCCGAGGTGGCCGCGATGCTGGTCGTCGGATTCGCGAGCAACGGCGTCGGGGTCGGCGCCGCCTTCGTCCTCTGCGGCTGCGCCATGGCGGCGACGATGGTGCTCGGCTGGTCCGTCCGCCAGGCCATCGTCCCGGCCCGGCTGATGGGCCGAGTAGGCGCCGCGTCCCGCCTGGTCTCCATCTCGGCCGGCCCGGTCGGCGCCGTACTGGGCGGCTGGCTGGCGTCGGTCGCCGGGCTGCGCGCGCCGTACCTGGCCGCCGCCGGGGTACTGGCCGTGATGACGGTGGTGGTCGCGGGAATGACCAGCAACCGCCGGATCGAGGCAGCACTGGCCGCGGCCGCTGCGCGACCGTCCGAGGTGTCCTCTGTGGATGGTTGACGGCCGTCAGGTTCGCCGTGGCTTTGCCAGGTCTGTGAGCAGGTTGGGGCGCGCGGAGTTCACGTGTTCTTCGGCAACTCTGGTCAGATCGTGGAACGCCGCGGTGATGGTGGTGGTCGCGGGTGACCAGCGCGACCGTCCGAGGTGTCCTCCGTGGATGGTTGACGGCCGTCAGGTTCGGCGGGATTTCGCCAGGTCCGTGAGCAGGCTGCGGCGAGCGGAGTCGACGTGTTCCTCGGCGACCCGGGTCAGCGCGTCCGGGGCGTCGGCTCGTCGTGATGGCGGTGGTGGTCTCGGGTATGACCAGCGCGAGCCGGCGCGACCGTCCGAGGTGTCCTCCGTGGACGGTTGACGGCCGTCAGGCTCGGCGGGATTTTGCCAAGTCCGTGAGCAGGCTGCGGCGCGCGGAGTCGACGTGTTCCTCGGCGACCCGGGCCAGCGCGTCCGGGTCGCCGTCGCGCAGGAGGGTCGCCAGTTCGCGGTGCTCGGTCACCACGCGTGAGCGGTAGTGGTCGTGGCTGAGGGACACGCGCTGGAGCTGGAACAGGTACACCTGCGAGCGCACGGCCTGCCACGCGTCGGTGAGGCGGCGGTTGCCCGCGGCGGCGTAGACGTGGTCGTGGAAGGCGATGTCGAGGGCCAGCAGGCGTGGGCCGTCGGCGTGGGCGACTTCCGCCGCCATCGTGTCCACCAGCTCGTCCAGCCGGGCCAGATCGCCGGGGGTCGCGCCCGAGCGGGCGGTGGTCGCGGCGAGGCGGTCGAGCGCCGCGCGGACGGAATAGACCTCTTCGACGTCGGCGGGGGTCACTTCGACGACGGTGGTGGGGCGGTGCCAGCCGCCGTGCACCAGGCCTTCGCGTTCGAGCTGCGCCAGGCCCTCGCGCACCGAGCCGCGGCTGATCTCCAGCGACGCGGCCAGCTCGACCTCCCGCAGCGGCGCGCCCGGCGCGAAATGCCCGGCGAAGATCGCGTCGCGCACGCGGTCCGCGGCCTCCTCGGCGAGGCCGCGGCGGGCGGCTTTCCCCAGCGGTGTGACGTCCATGAAGCTAATGTTGACATTCGGACATCGTCAGATCAAGGTGAAACACGCCCCGTTCGCCGACCCGAGGAGCACCATGGCCGCCCGTCCCGCCTTCCACCTCGCCATCCCGGTCGACGACCTCGGCCGCGCCCGCGCGTTCTACGGCGGTGTGCTCGGCCTCGCCGAGGGCCGCTCGGCCGGCGCCTGGGTCGACTGGGACTTCCACGGCCACCAGGTGGTCACGCACGTCGTCCCGGGGGCCCGCGCCGAGGCCGGCCGCAACCCGGTGGACGGCCACGAGGTGCCCGTGCCGCACTTCGGCCTGGTCCTCGACGTCGAGGGGTTCCACGTGCTGGCCGGCCGGCTGCGCGAGGCGGGCACGGAGTTCGTGATCGAGCCGTACCAGCGCTTCGCCGGGGAGCCGGGGGAGCAGTGGACGATGTTCCTGCACGATCCCGCGGGCAACGCCCTGGAGTTCAAGGCGTTCCGCGACGAGTCGCAGCTGTTCGCCCGATGAGCGGCGTGCTGGTCACCGGCGCGTCCCGCGGCATCGGCCGCGCGATCGCCACCGCCTTCGCGGCCAGGGGCGACCGGGTGGCCGTCCACTATGGATCGAACGCCGCGGCCGCCGAGGAGGCGCTGGCGTCACTCGCCGGGACCGGGCACGTCCTGGTCTCCGGTGACCTCGCCGAACCCGAAGCGGTGCAACGGATCGCGGATGCCGCCGAGGAAGGCCTCGGCGGCGTCGACGTGCTGGTGAACAACGCCGCCGTCGGCACCACGCCGGCGACCGCCACGCCGGTGCCGGAAGTGTCCTATGCGGACTGGCAGCGGGTGTGGCGGGAGACGCTCGACGTCAACCTGTTCGGCGCCGCCAACCTTTCCTACTGCGTCGCGCGGCACCTGATCGCCCGTGGCGCGCCGGGACGGATCGTGAATGTCGGCTCGCGCGGGGCTTTTCGCGGCGAGCCGGACTACCCGGCGTACGGGGCGGGCAAGGCGGCGCTGCACTCGCTGGGCCAGTCGCTCGCGGTGGCGTTGGCGCCACACGGGATCTCGGTGACGTCGGTGGCTCCCGGGTTCACCGCCACCGAGCGGGTCGCCGACCGGATCACCGACGAGGTGCGCGGGCAGAGCCCCTTCGGCCGCGTCGCGGAGCCGGCCGAGATCGCCGACGCCGTCGTCTACCTGGCTTCGGCCGGGGCGACCTGGGCGTCGGGCGCGGTGCTCGACCTGAACGGCGCCTCCTACCTGCGCTGAGCTGTGAGCTGGGTCACCGATGCAGCAAACGGGGGACCGGACGCGTCGGTAGGGGTGTGCGGATAGCAGGAAAGATCGCCGTCTCGGCGCTGGCACTGGTGACGTTCGCCGGCACGGCCTACGGCTACTCGACGCTGAGCTCCCTCGACGAGGTCACGCGCAGCGACGTGCTCGGCGGCGGCGCGCCGACGACGCCCGGTGAGCAGCCGGCCGACGGCTCGCTCGACATCCTGCTGGTGGGCCGGGACTCGCGCGACGACATGCAGGGCAACCCGCTGCCCAAGAACGTGCTGGAGGAGCTGCGCGCCGGGCCCAACGGCGACGACCTCACCGACACCCTGATCGTGCTGCGCATCCCGAACGGGCAGGAGAGCATCAAGGCGTTCTCCATCCCGCGCGACTCCTACGTCCAGATGGCGGGCGGGCCGGACAAGATCAACTCCGCGTTCGGCAAGGCCAAGGCGGCCGAGGCTTCGCGGCTGCGCGCGGCGGGCGAGACGGACAAGGACAAGATCAGGGAGGCGTCCCTGACCGCCGGGCGCCGGGCGACCCGGCAGGCGGTGGAGGACCTCACCGGCGTGACCATCGACCACTTCGCCGAGGTGAACCTGCTGAGCTTCTACGACATCAGCAACGCCGTCGGCGGGGTGCCGGTGTGCCTCAAGGAGGCGACGAAGGACGAGGACTCCGGCGCGAACTTCCCGAAGGGGCCGCAGAAGGTCTCCGGCGCCGACGCGCTCGCGTTCGTCCGCCAGCGCAAGAACCTCCCGCGCAGCGACCTCGACCGCGTGGTGCGCCAGCAGGTCTTCCTCGCGTCGCTGGCGCACGAGGTGCTCTCCGCGGGCACGCTCACCGACCCGGGCAAGCTGGGCGCGCTGATCGACGCGGTGAAGAAGTCCGTGGTCATCGACAGTTCGTGGAACCTGCTGGACTTCGTCGGCCAGCTGCACGGGATCACCGGCGGCGGCATCCAGTTCTCCACCATCCCGGTGGCCAACCCCGACTACCGCTACAACAGGCAGCATCCGACGTGGACGGCCGTGCAGGTGGATCCCGCACAGGTCAAGGCGTTCGCGGCCGGGCTGATCGGCGCCCCGCCCGCGGCCGCGCCGCCCGGGGCACCGGCGGGGCAGGGCCCGACCGTGGACGTGTCGAACGCGGGCGACGCGAGCGGCCTGGCTGCCCGCGTCGCGGCGGCGTTGAAGGACAAGGGTTTCACCCCCGGCCAGACGGGCAACGCCCCGGCCCGCCGCACTTCGGTGGTGCGGTACGGCGCGGACCTCGCAGCCCAGGGCGCGCAGGTCGCGAAGCTGCTGGGCGGCCTCACCACCGCCGAGTCCGCGGACGTGCCGGCCGGGCACATCCAGGTCATCCTCGGCCAGGTCTACTCCGGTCCGGGCGCGGCCGCGGGCGGTGGTGACGGCCAGGGCGCCGCCGACAGTGGTGGTGGCGCGGCCGGGGCGAGCGATGCGCCGATCTCCTCGGCCGGGGAGAACTGCGTCGACTGAGCAGGAGGCGCTCAGTCGTGGTGGTGCGGTTCGAGCCGCACCACGATCGCCTTCGACACCGGGGTGTTCGACTTCTCGGCGACGGAATCGAGCGGCACCAACGCGTTCGCCTCCGGGAAGTACGCCGCCGCGCAACCGCGGGCCGTCGGGTACGAGACGGCGCGGAACTGCGGCGCCCGGCGATCGCCGTCCCGCCATTCGGAGACCAGGTCGACGATCTCGCCGTCGGCGATGCCCAGTTCGGCCAGGTCGTCCGGGTTGACGAACACCACGCGGCGGCCGTCCTCGATCCCGCGGTAACGGTCGGAGAGGCCGTAGATCGTGGTGTTGTACTGGTCGTGGCTGCGCAGCGTCTGCAGCAGCAGCCGGCCCGCGGGCACCTGCGGGTACTCCAGCTCGGAGACGGTGAACGTGCCCTTGCCGGTGGCCGTGCCGGTGAATTCCCGCGAGTCGCGCGGCGGGTGCGGCAGGACGAAGCCGTCCGGCTCGCGCACGCGCCGGTTGTAGTCCTGACAGCCCTTCACCACGGCCGCGATGCGGTCGCGGATCAGGTCGTAATCCGCCTCGAAGGTGCGCCACGGCACGGCGTGGCCCGCGCCGAACAGCCGCTCGCCCAGCCGGCAGATGATCGCCACCTCGGAGATCAGGTGCTCGCTCGCCGGCGCGAGCCGCCCGCGGGAGGCGTGCACCTGCGACATGGAGTCCTCGACGGTGACGAACTGCGGGCCCGAGGCCTGCACGTCACGCTCGGTGCGGCCGAGCGTCGGCAGGATCAGCGCCGTGCGGCCGTGCACCACGTGCGAGCGGTTGAGCTTGGTCGAGACGTGCACGGTCATCGAGCACGAGCGCAGGGCCTGCTCGGTCCGCTCGGAGTCCGGTGTGGCCGCGGCGAAGTTGCCGCCCATCGCGAAGAACACCTTGCCGCGGCCGTCGAGCATCGCGCGGATCGAGTCGACGGTGTCCCAGCCGTGCTCGCGCGGCACCTTGATGCCGAACTCCTCGTCGAGCGCGTCCATGAACGGCTCCGGCATCTTCTCCCAGACGCCCATCGTGCGGTCGCCTTGCACGTTCGAGTGGCCGCGTACCGGGCACAGGCCCGCGCCCGGCTTGCCGATCATGCCGCGCATCAGCGCGAGGTTCGCGACCTCGGAGATCGTCGGCACGGCGTGCTTGTGCTGCGTCAGCCCCATCGCCCAGCAGTAGATGGTGCGCTCGGAGGTCGCGATCATCCGGGCGATGTGCTCGATCTGCTCGCGCGGCAGGCCGGTGGCGCGCTCGGTCTCGGGCCAGTCCAGCTCACGCAGGTTCTTGGCGTAGTCCTCGAAGCCGTGCGTGGACTTCTCCACGAACTGCCGGTCGACGATCGTGCCGGGCGCCTCCTCCTCCCAGGCGAGCAGGAGGTGGCCCACGGCCTGGAACAGCGCGAGGTCGCCGCCGAGGCGGATCTGCGCGAACTCGTCGGCCAGCGGCGTGCCCTCGCCGACCACCCCGCGCACGTTCTGCGGGTTCTTGAACCGCATCAGGCCGGCCTCGGGCAGCGGGTTGACGGCGATCACCTTGGCGCCGTTGCCCTTCGACTGCTCCAGCGCCGAGAGCATGCGCGGGTGGTTGGTGCCCGGGTTCTGCCCGACGACCACGATCAGGTCGGCGTGGTGGATGTCGGCCAGCGACACCGAGCCCTTGCCGATGCCGGTGCTCGTGGTCAGCGCGGCGCCCGAGGACTCGTGGCACATGTTCGAGCAGTCCGGCAGGTTGTTGGTGCCGAACGAGCGCACCAGCAGCTGGTACAGGAACGCGGCCTCGTTGCTGGTGCGACCGGAGGTGTAGAAGATCGCCTCGTCCGGGCTGGCCAGCGCGGTCATCTCGTCGGCGACCAGGCCGAACGCGTCGTCCCAGGAGATCGGCTCGTAGTGGGTGGCGCCCTCGCGCAGCACGAACGGCTCCGTGACGCGCCCCTGCTGGCCCAGCCAGTAGTCGGTCTTGCCGGCCAGGTCGGCGACCGCGTGCGCGGCGAAGAACTCGCGCCCGACCTGCCGTTTGGTGGCTTCTTCGGCGACCGCCTTCGCGCCGTTCTCGCAGAACTCCGCCAGCTTGCGCTTCTCGCCGTCGACCTGCCGTGGCTCGGGCCAGGCGCAGCCGGGGCAGTCGAAGCCGTCGCGCTGGTTCAGCAGCCGCAGCGTGCGGGCCGTGCGCACGACACCCATCTGCTCGACGCCGCGGGCGAGGGAGACCGCGACGCCCGGTATGCCGGCGGCCCAGCTTTTGGGCTTGCCCACCTCGAGGCGGGTCTCGTCCACGTCATTCGTCGGCGCTTCACGGGTCATGCCCCACATCGTGCGCCTTGCCGGTCCGTTTCCCCAAGCCGGATCGCGTTTTTTCATGAGCGCTCGGCCCGTGCCGTGCGCCGCAGCCCGCGGTCGGCCACGGTCACGACCAGCAGCAGGGCGCTGACCACGATCAGCACCAGGCCCAGCCGGTGCAGGCCGCCGGAGTCGGCGTGCCCGCCATAACACTGGGCGATCACGGTGGCGGCCACGATGGCGCCGAGGTACTGGGCGGTGCGGAAGAGCCCGCTGGCCGTGCCCATCGTCTCGGCCGGGGCCTCGCGGTAGAGCGTGGTCTGGTTGGCGACGCTGGTCAGGCCCTGGGCCAGGCCGAACAACGCGACCAGGCCCAGCAGCGCGCCGAGCCAGGTCCGGTCGGTGACGAACAGCAGCGTCACCGAGCCGCCGAGCAGCGCCACGGCGACCACCAGCAGCCGGGCCCGGACGCCGGTCGCGCGGCCGGACATCGCCGCCGCGCCGACGGCGACCGCGGACATCGGCAGGAGCAGCAGGCCGGACACGGACTCGGTGAACCCGCGGCCCTCCTCCAGCCACTGGACGTAGCCGAACATGATCGCGTAGATCGCCATGAAGCTCAGCGACTGGCGCAGGTAGGTGCGCAGGATCGCACGGTTCGCGGCGAGCATCCGCAGGTCGATGAACGGGTGCCGGACGCGCAGCTCGCGCCGGGCGAACGCGGCGCCGACGGCGGCGGCCACCGCGAGCAGCCACAGGTCGCCGATGCCCGGCGCCATCAGGTAGCACAGCAGCACCAGCAGGGCGAGGGAGAACAGCACGATGCCGAGCACGTCGATCGGCTCCGGCCGCTCGCCCGCCGGCCGGGCCGGTGCGTCCTTCGGCACCCAGAAGACGGCCAGCAGCAACGAAATACCCGCGAGCGGGATGTTCACCGCGAAGATCGCCGGCCAGCCGAACAGCCCGATGAGCACCCCGCCCAGCGTCGGGCCGATCACCATGACCGTCTGCGAGGACAGCGACAGCACCGAGAGCACCCGCGCCGGCACGCCCTGGCCGGCGGCGTCGGCGTGCTTGCGCAGCACCGCCATCGCGGCGGGGAAGCCGGCGCAGGTGCCGATGCCGAGCACCGCGCGGACGCCGGTCAGCCAGCCGACCGAGACCGGCACCAGCCCGGCGATCCCGGCGGCCATCACCACGGCCGCGCCGGACAGCAGCACCCGGCGGGCGCCGTAACGGTCCACGAGCAGCCCGACCACCGGCTGACCGACGGCCGTGGCCAGGTAGAGCGCGGAGATCAGCCAGGCCGTGCGGCCCGGCCCGGCGCCGAAGCTCTGCCCGATCGGCACGAGCGCGACGGCGATGAGGGTGGAGTTGATCGGGTTCAGCACCGCGCTCGCCACCAGCGGGGTGACGAGCCGGAAACCGAAGCGGGCGGGTGCGGTGCTGGTGGCGGTGCTCGTCACGGCTCCTTCGTTCGGGGTTTCGGGGGTCAGTGCTGCGCGATCCGCTGCAGCAGCGGCAGTGCTCGGCGGACGGTCTCCAGCTCTTCGCCGCTCAGCTCGGCGACCAGCGCGTTCGCGATCCACTCGTTGCGGTGCTGGTGGATCCCGCGCACGGTCTTGGTGCCCAGCCCGGACAGGCTGACGACGCTGCGCCGCCCGTCCGCCGGGTCACGCGTGCGGCTGAGGTAGCCGAGTTCGTCGAGCGCGGCCAGCGTCGCGGCCATCGACTGCTGCCGCACGTGCTCGGCCGCGGCGAGTTCGCCCTGCGTGGCGGGTCCTTCGCGGTCGAGCCGGTTCAGCACCGCCGATTGCGAAGGCGTGAGGATCTCGGCGTTGTCGACTTGCCGCAGCCGCCGGTGCAGCTGGCCGACGACGCCGCGGATCCAGCCGGCGGACTCGGCGACGTGAGCGGGGACGGTGGCCATATCCACAGTCTAGACTGTGTAGCCCGGCCTGTGCAAAATGGCCCGGACGCGACGAAGGCCCCCTTGCCGGCGCCGGGCGCGGGCAAGGAGGCCTTCGCGGCGAAAGCTCAGTACAGGTGCGTGACCGGCAGCGTGTGCGCGCCGAGGCCGAAGACGTACTGCACCGACTGCTCGTTCACGCCGACGCCCTGGACCTGGTGCACGACGATCGCGGCGACCAGCAGCACGATCAGGCCCGTCACGGCGAGGATGCCCGGCCAGCGGCTCGGCGCGGCCTGGGCGCCGTACCGCTGCGGCGCGCCGGTGCGGCGCTCACGCTTGCGGCGCTTCTTCATCTCCTTCTTCGCGCCCAGCCAGGCATCCACTTCGGCGTGTTTCTGCCAGTTCGGGTCGATGAGGTCCGGATGCGTCTCGATCCGGTCGTCCGGCTCTTCCGGGCGTGTCATCCGGGTACCCCTTTCCCCCTGCGTAACCCCGCCGGAGCGGGTTCGTAGACTTGTCCATTGTGACCGAGAACGCTCCGCAGCAGACCACCGACCTTCCGGGCGCCTGGGACCCGGCCGCCGAAGAAGCACCCATGTACGACCGCTGGGTAGCGGCCGGGTACTTCACGGCCGATGCCACGTCGGACAAGCCGCCGTTCTCGATCGTACTGCCGCCGCCGAACGTGACCGGCAGCCTGCACATGGGCCACGCGCTCAACCACACCCTGATGGACGCCATGAGCCGCCGTCGCCGGATGCAGGGTTACGAGGTGCTGTGGCTGCCCGGCATGGACCACGCCGGCATCGCGACGCAGAACGTGGTCGAGCGCCAGCTCGCCGGCGAGGGCCTGTCCCGTCACGACCTGGGCCGGGAGAAGTTCGTCGAGCGCGTCTGGGAGTGGAAGGCCGAGTACGGCGGCAAGATCCTGGGCCAGATGAAGCGGCTCGGCGACGGCGTCGACTGGTCGCGCGAGCGCTTCACCATGGACGAGAACCTGTCCCAGGCCGTGCAGACGGTGTTCAAGAACTTCTTCGACGCCGGCCTGATCTACCGCGCCGAGCGCATCATCAACTGGTGCCCGCGGTGCCAGACCGCGCTTTCGGACATCGAGGTGGACCACAGCGACGACGACGGCGAGCTCGTCTCCATCCGCTACGGCGACGGGGCCGACGCGATCGTGGTCGCCACCACCCGCGCGGAGACCATGCTGGGCGACACCGCCGTGGCCGTGCACCCGGACGACGAGCGGTACGCGCACCTGGTCGGCACTGAGGTCGAGCTGCCGCTGACCGGCCGCAGGATCCCGATCGTGGCCGACAAGCACGTCGACCCCGAGTTCGGCACCGGCGCGGTGAAGGTGACCCCGGCGCACGACCCGAACGACTTCGAGATCGGCCGCCGGCACGACCTGCCGATGCTGACCGTGATGAACGAGCGTGCCGAGGTCACCGTGCCCGGGCCGTTCGAGGGCCTGGACCGGTTCGAGGCGCGGCCCGCGGTGGTCGCGGCGCTGCGGGAGCAGGGCCGGATCGTCTCCGAGAAGCGGCCGTACGTGCACGCCGTGGGCCACTGTTCGCGGTGCGACACGGTGGTCGAGCCGCGGCTTTCGCTGCAGTGGTGGGTGAAGGTCGAGGAGCTGGCCCGCGCGGCGGGCGACGCGGTGCGCGACGGCCGGACCAGGATCCACCCGGCCGAGCTGGAGAAGCGCTACTTCGACTGGGTCGACAACATGCACGACTGGACGATCTCGCGCCAGCTGTGGTGGGGCCACCGGATCCCGGTCTGGTACGGCCCGGACGACCAGGTCGTGTGCGTGGGCCCGGACGAGCAGCCGCCCGCGGGCGAGGGCTGGACGCAGGACCCGGACGTGCTGGACACCTGGTTCTCCTCGGGCCTGTGGCCGATGTCGACCATGGGCTGGCCCGCCGATTCCGCCGATCTGCGGAAGTTCTATCCGACCAGCGTGCTGTCCACCGGCTACGACATCCTGTTCTTCTGGGTCGTGCGGATGATGATGTTCGGCGTCCAGGAGATGGCCGGCGTCCAGCCGTTCGACCACGTCTACCTGCACGGCCTGATCCGCGACGCGCAGGGCAAGAAGATGTCGAAGTCGCGCGGCAACGTGATCGACCCGCTCGAGTGGATGGACGCCTACGGCGCCGACGCCACCCGCTTCACCCTCGCCCGCGGCGCGAACCCGGGCGGCGACATGGCGCTGGCCGACGAGTGGGCCGCCGGCTCCCGCAACTTCGGCACGAAGCTGTGGAACGCCAGCAAGTTCGCGATGATGAACGGCGCCTCGGTGTCGGCCGGGCTGCCCGCCGCGCCCGCGTTGACCGAGGCCGACCGCTGGATCCTCGGCCGCCTCGGCGCCCTGGTGTCCGAAGTGGACGGACTGTTCGAGGACTTCCAGTTCGCCAAGGTGGCGGCCGCGCTCTACCAGTTCACCTGGAACGAGCTGTGCGACTGGTACCTGGAGCTGGCGAAGGTCCAGCTGTACCAGGGCGACGACGCGCGGGTCACGGCCACGCGGTCGGTGCTCGGGCACGTGCTGGACACGGTGCTGCGGCTGCTGCACCCGTTCATCCCGTTCATCACCGAGAAGCTGTGGATCGCGCTGACCGGCGGCGAGTCGCTGGTGATCGCGCCGTGGCCGAAGCCGTTCGAGGGCTACGCGGACGCGGTGGCCGACGCCCGGATCGCCGACGTGCAGAAGCTCGTCACGGAGGTCCGCCGCTTCCGCGCCGACCAGGGCCTGAAGCCGGGGCAGAAGGTGGCTGCGCGGGTTGCGGGCGCGGGCTTCGCCGAGGTGTCCGGGCACGAGGACTCGATCCGCTCGCTGGTCCGCCTGACCCCGGCGGAGGAGGGCTTCTCCGCGAGCGCCTCGCTGGAGGTCGCGCTGGCCACCGGCATCGTGACGGTGGAGCTGGACCTGTCCGGCACCGTCGACGTCGCCGCCGAGCGCAAGCGTCTGCAGAAGGACCTGGGCGTGGCCGAGAAGGAGCTTTCGCAGACCGAGGGCAAGCTCGGCAACGAGTCCTTCATCGCCAAGGCCCCGGCTCCGGTGATCGAGAAGATCAAGCTGCGCCGCGAGACCGCGGTGGCGGAGATCGACCGTATTACGGCTCGCCTGGCGGCTCTGCCTTCATAAGGTCTCAGCCACCGCTGTGTTGTCTGCCTCGGCTCCGCCGAGGCGGCGAGATCGCCCTTGAGCCGCCGTCTTCCCTCCCGATTCCGCCCGGCCCGAGGGGCCGGGCGGAATCGCTCGGTCCAGACGGCGGCGGCGATCTCGCGTGTGGGTTCAGTAGGCCTGGTGGGTGAGGGCGGTCGGGGTCTGGCGAGCGGAGTTCAGCTGGTGGAGTTCAGCTGTCCGGCGATCACCGCGGCCATCCCGGCCATCCCGCGGGCCAGCGGGTGGTACGCGGCGGCGGCCAGCAGCAGCGTGTCCTTGCCGTTGATCCACGCGGCGCCACCGGCGCACGCGTCGTGCCCGGCCGACGGGCCGAAGGTGTCCACATAGGACGCGGTGCCGTCGGCGGCCACGGCGTTCTGGATGGCCGAGTTCAGCGCTTCCTCGACGCTGGAGAGCCAGGCGTAGTCCCCGTCGGCGAAGGGCAGGGTGTCCGGGCAGTAGCCGGATTCCGGTGCGATCCGCGGGTAGCCGACCGCCACGACCTTCGCCTGTGGTGAGCGCGCGTGGATCCCGGCCAGCACCGTCCGGACGTTTTGCTGTGTGGTCCCCAGCTTCGCCTTGATGGTGTCCACGCCGTTCGAGGTGAAGTGCTGCTGGCACGGGTTGCCGGTCGGGTCGCTCGCGCGCAGCCCGGGGCAGGTGCCGACCAGGGTGCCGAAGACGCCAGAGTCGTTGCCGCCGATGCCGAGCGTCACCAGGTCGGTGTCGGCCCGCAGCGCGCTCAGCTGCGGCGGGTTCGTGCCGAGCAGCACGCTCTGCGCCTGCGTCATGTCCGAGGTGTCGGCGCCGGAGCAGCTGATGTCGGTGTAGGTGTCCACCTGCAGCCGGGCGGCGAGGATCGCCGGGTAGTTGCCGGTCGACTTGACGCAGCCCACTGGGTCGAGCCGCAGCAGCGGGATGAGCGGGCCCGCCGTGTACGAATCGCCGAGCGCGACGTAGTGGCGGTAGTGCGTCGAGCGGGGAGCGGCCGACGCGGCGGTGGCCGAGGCGGCGAGCAGGGCCACCGCCGCGAGGGCGGCGAAAACGAGCCGGGTGAGACGCATCAGGACCTCGTTCTCCGGGCCGGGATCACGGACACCGTTCACGTTTGCCCAGCCCGGCGCCGGTTGCCTGCCGCCGAAAGGGTGGTCGCGCCGCACTTCACCCGGCAATGGGGTGAAGCGCGGCAGTGGATCACCCGTCTCCCAACGGTTTCCGGTACGTCAGCAGGTAGCGCCAGAACAGCAGCGGCCGCACCGTGCTGCCGGGCAGCAGCCGCTGCGAATCGGCCCGGACCTCGGTGAACCGCGGGAACTCCAGGTGCACGGGGGCGGGCGGCAGGGCGTCCACGCCGCCGTTGAGCCGATCGGCGGCGTAGGCGATCAGCCGGGCGGCGGCGTTCACCGGGACCGCCGCGAGCGATCGCGCGTGGTCGGTGATCGTGCTCGGCCGCGCCAGCCCCAGCACCGCCAGCACGCCGCCGGGCTCGAGCGCCTCGCGCAGGGCCGTCACCGTCTCGAACGGCACGTGGTGGAGCGAGGCCAGACAGGAAATGAACGAGTAGTGCTCGGAGGGCAGCGGCTGGGTGGTGATGTCGGCGCGGCGGAAGTCGATCTCGCCGGGCCCGGGGGAGCCGGTGGCCCCGGCCAGCCGGATCATCGGCGCGGACCGGTCGATCGCGTCCACGCTCAGCCCGGCCGCGGCCAGGCGGCGGGCGAACCGCCCACTGCCGCAGCCGACGTCGAGCGCCCGCCCCGGCCCCGGCGGCAGCTGGGCCAGCAGGAGCGGGTGGTAGTGGTGGTTGTGGTCGAACGGCATGGCCCGAGACTGCCAGGAACCGCGCACGTAGACTCGTCTGGTCAGGTGAACCAGGGTGTCGAGGGGAGCGGTCGCGTGCCGCGTGGTGAGGACGAGCCGTTCGGGGACGAAGAGCTCGACGGTGATTTCGAAGGCGGCCGGGGGCGTCGCCGGGACCTCGCGGATCCGGACAGCTTCGCCGGTGTCGACGAGCTGGGCGCCCGCGCCCATGCCTCCGACGAACACGGCGAATCCGACGACATCGACCCCGACCTGGACGCCCCCGACGCCGCGTACACCGTGGGCGGCGGCTCGCGCGGCGGCATCGGCGGCATCGGGCAGCTGGGCGACAACCTGGCCACCGGCCCGGTGCCCGACCTGCTCGGGGCCGAGGACGCCGAACTGCACGAGCTGGACGACCAGGGCGTCGAGGAGCAGCCGTCCGACCCGAACGGGCAGCAGGCGCGCCGTGAGCTGATGGCCGTCGAGGCGGAGCTGAACCAGCGCTGGCCGGAGACGAAGATCGCGCCCTCGCTGGCGCGGATCGAGGCGCTGGTCACACTGCTGGGCGAGCCGCACCGCGGGTACCCCGTGCTGCACGTCGCCGGCACCAACGGCAAGGGCTCCGTCTCGCGCATGATCGACGCGCTGCTGACCCGGATGGGCCTGCGCGTCGGCCGCTACACCAGCCCCCACCTGCAGCTCGTCACCGAGCGCATCGCACTGGACGGGCACCCGATCTCCGCCGCGAAGTACGTGGACCTGTTCCGCGACGTCGCCCCGTACGTCACGATGGTCGACGGCGCGAGCGAGGACGGCGTGCCGATGAGCAAGTTCGAGGTGCTCACCGGGATGGCGTTCGCCGCGTTCTCGGACGCGCCGGTGGAGGCCGCCGTGGTCGAGGCGGGCATGGGCGGCGCCTGGGACGCCACGAACGTCGCGGACGGCGACGTCGCGGTGATCACCCCGATCGGCATCGACCACGTCGAGTACCTCGGCCCGAAGGCTGTGGACGCGGCCCGCGAGAAGGCCGGGATCATCAAGCCCGGCTCCGTCGCGGTGATCGCCGAGCAGGACCAGGACGTGCTGAACGTGCTGCTCGAGCGCGCGGTCTCGGTCGACGCCGCGGTGGCGCGCGCGGGCAGCGAGTTCGGGGTGCTGGAGCGCGAGGTCGCGGTCGGCGGCCAGCTGCTCAAGCTGCAGGGCCTCGGCGGCGTGTACGACGACATCTTCCTGCCCCTGCACGGCGCGCACCAGGCGGCCAACGCGGCGCTCGCGCTCGCGTCCGTCGAGGCGTTTTTCGGTGCGGGCAAAGACAAGCAGCTGGTCATCGAGGCCGTGCGCGAAGCGTTCGCCGAGGTGGAGAACCCGGGCCGGCTGGAGCGCGTGCGCGCGGCGCCGACGGTGCTGATCGACGCGGCGCACAACCCGATGGGCGCCCGGGCGCTGGCCACCACGGTGGCCGAGGAGTTCGCGTTCCGCCGCCTGGTCGCGGTGGTCGCGGTGATGGCGGAGAAGGACGCGCGGGGCATCCTCGACGCGCTGGAGCCGGTGGTGTCCGAGGTGGTGATCACCCGGAACTCGGCCCTGCGCTCGATGCCGCTCGACGAGCTGAACGAGCAGGCGATCTCGATCTTCGGCGAGGACCGCGTGCTCGCCGAGCCGGACCTGGAGACGGCGGTGGAGACCGCGATCGGCCTGGTGGAGCAGTCCGACGACCCGGAGGAGCCGCTGGCCGGCGGCGGCGTGCTGGTCACCGGCTCGGTCGTCACGGCGGGCGACGCGCGCACGCTGTTCGGGAAGGAGCCGTCATGAGTGAGACCCCCGAAACCCCGGCGGCCAAGACGGTCACCCCGCCGCCCAAGGACCCGATGAAGGGCTTCCGCGGCGTCGTCGCGGGCACCTTGATCCTGGAGGCGATCACCGTGGCGCTCGCGCTGCCGGTGATCAACAAGCTCGGCGACGGCATCTCCAGCTTCCTCGGCTGGTCGGTGCTCGCCATCGCGCTGGTCCTGGTGGTGCTGTGCGGGATGATCAAGCGCGTCTGGGCCCTGCCCGTGGTGCTCGTGCTGCAACTGGGCCTGATCGCGATGGCCGGCGCCCTGCCCGCGATCGCGATCATCGGCGTGGTCTTCCTGGCCGTGTACCTGTGGCTGCTGTGGCTGCGCCGCGACGTCGCCCGCCGCATGGCCGCGGGCACCCTGATGAGCCAGCAGCCCCAGGCCTGACGCCCGGCACTTCCCGGCGACCTACAGCGACGACGTCGTCCGACAGGCGCGAAGACGCCCCCGGCAGCCGCGCCGTCGCTTCGTGGTCCCCGCGGGTGGCCACCACTGAGTGGACTTGCCGGTCCAGAAAAGTCCGGGTTACCTGAAACGGACCACAGGATTTCCGTTGCACAGGAGCACTTTCCATGGCACTCGACCAGTACTACCTCCTCGGCCGCTCCGGGCTGCGCGTCAGCAGGCTCGCACTGGGCACGATGAACTTCGGCACCGGCGGCTTCCACGCCGCCTACGGGAAGACCGAGGACGAGGTCCGCCCGATCTTCCGCCGCTACCTCGAGGAAGGCGGCAACTTCATCGACACGGCGGACTTCTACACCGCCGGGGAGAGCGAAACCATCCTCGGCAAGCTCATCGCCGAAGCCGGTGTGCGGGACCGCGTCGTGCTCACCACCAAGTTCACCAACAGCGTGGCCGACGGCGACCCGAACGCGGGCGGCAACGGGCGCAAGCACATGATCCGCGCGCTGGAGGCGTCGCTGCGCCGGCTGGGCACCGACCACGCCGACCTCTTCCTGCTGCACACCTGGGACCGGCTCACCCCGGTGGAGGAGGTCATGCGCACGTTCGACGACCTCGCCCGCGCGGGCAAGATCCGTTACGCCGGGCTGTCCGACGTGCCCAGCTGGTACGCCTCGCGGGCCCAGACGTTCGCCGAGGCCAACGCGCTCACGCCCGTGATCAACCTGCAGCTGCCGTATTCGCTGGTGCAGCGCGAGATCGAGACCGAGCACGTGCCGATGGGCCAGACGCTGGGCCTCGGCGTCACCGCGTGGAGCCCGCTGGCAGGCGGGTTCCTCACGGGCAAGTACCGCAACGGGGCCGAAGGCCGCTTCGCTGCGCCGGACGCACAGACCTGGACCGACCGCGAATGGCAGCTGCTGAAGCCCCTGGAGGAGGTCGCGGCCCAGCTCGGCGTGACGATGGCCCAGGTCGCGATCAACTGGGTGGCGACCCAGCCGGGCATCGCCTCCGCGATCGTCGGCGCCAGCAGCGCCGCCCAGCTCGCCACCAGCATGGCGGCCCTCGACTTCGAAATCCCCGCCGAACTGCGCACGCTCCTCGACGAAGCGAGCGCGATCCCGCCGGCGTCGGTGTACCGCATGTTCACCCCGGCGTATCAGAACTGGCTGGTCAGCCCGGGCCTCAAGGTCGGCGACAAGCCCGCGGGCTACGCGCCGGGCATCCGGAACTGGGCCTAGGCACCACAGTGTCCACAACCGGCGTTTCCCCGCCCTCGCGGCGTTCACCCCGGCGACAGGCAGTGTTGGCCACCGCGCCGTGAGGGCGGGATAGAACGTCCGGCATGACCGAATCGACCCACTCCCGCCGCATGCTGCTCAAAGCCGGGCTCGCCACGTCCGCACTGGCCGGCGGGCTGCTCCTGCCCGGGACGGCGGCGGCTGCGCCCCTGATCCGCCGCGGCCGCCCGGTGCTCACCCACGGCGTCGCGTCCGGTGACGTCACCACCGGCTCCGGCATCGTCTGGTCGCGGGCCGACCGGCCGGCGCGGCTGATGGTGGAAATCGCGCGCGACCCGTCGTTTCGCGACGCCCGCCGCGTCGCCGGGCCGGTTGTCTCGCCCGCGACCGGCGGCACCGGCAAGGTGCGCCTCGCGGGCCTGCGGCCGGGCACCGGCTACCACTACCGCGTCACCGCCGTGGACCTCGACGGGCGCACCGCGAGCGAGGCGGTGACGGGCCGCTTCGCCACCGCGCCGCTCGGCCGCGCCGACACGCGGATCCTCTGGAGCGGCGACGTCGCGGGCCAGAACTACGGCATCAACCCGGCCCTGGGCGGCATGACGATCTTCGGCGCCATGGCCGACCGCCGCCCGGACCTCTTCCTGCACAGCGGCGACACCGTGTACGCCGACGGCCCGCTCACCGAATCCGTCACCCTGCCCGGCGGCGGCGGTGTCTGGCACAACGTCGTGACGCCGGAGAAGTCCAAGGTCGCCGAGACCCTCGACGAGTTCCGCGGCCAGCACGCCTACAACCGGCTCGACGAGCACTTCCGCCGGTTCGCCGCCGAGGTGCCCAGCGTGGTCCAGTGGGATGATCACGAGGTCTCGAACAACTGGTACCCGGGCGAGGTGATGAACGACCGCCCGGAATACACCGAGAAGCGGGTGGACGTGCTCGCCCCGCGTGCGTTCCAGGCGTTCCACGAATGGCACCCGATCGACCGGCGCCAGGCCGTCGACGGCCGCGTCTACCGCAGGTTCCGCCACGGCAGCCGGGTCGAGGTCTTCGTGCTCGACATGCGCACCTACCGCGACGCCAACACCGCGGACCAGTCGAAACCCGGCCACATCCTCGGCGACCGGCAGGCGCGCTGGCTCGCCGACGCGCTCGGCCGCAGCACCGCGACGTGGAAGATCGTGCAGGCCGACATGCCGATCGGGCTCGTGGTGCCGGACGGCACGGCGATCGAGGCCGTCGCGAACAACCGGCCCGGCGCGCCCGGCGGCCGTGAGACGGAGCTGGCGTGGGTCCTGCGGGAGATCTCGCGCCGCCGCGTGCGCAACGTCGTCTGGCTGACCGCCGACGTGCACTACACCGCCGCGCACCACTACTCGCCGGACCGGGCCGCGGCCGGCGACTTCGACCCGTTCTGGGAGTTCGTCTCCGGCCCGCTCAACGCCGGTGCGTTCGGCCCCAACGCGCTCGACCCGACGTTCGGGCCCGAGGCCGTGTTCGTGCACGCCCCGGTGACGCAGAATTCCTCGCCCGCACAAGGGTTCCAGCACTTCGGCGAGCTGAACGTCGACGGCGCGAGCGGCGACCTGACCGTCGACCTGCGGGACGGCACGGGCGCCTCGCTGTGGTCGAAGACGTTCCAGCCGCAGGGCCGCTGAGCACACCGGGCGCCCGGGTTCCGGCGACACCGGACCCGGGCGGCCGGGCCGCTACTGCTGGTACGGCCCGTTCTGGTATCCCGGCGGCGGAGGCTGCTGAAACCCCTGCGGCGGCGGGAATCCCTGCTGCTGGTATCCCGGCTGGTGGTTCTGCGCGGCGGGATATCCCTGCTGCTGCGGGAACTGCTGCGGGAACTGCTGCGGGTATCCCGGCGGCGGGCCGAAGCCGGGCTGCTGCCCGGGCGCCACTGTCGGGCCGACCGCGCCGGACCCCTGCCCGAACTCCACGGCCGCGGCAGCAGTGCCGGACCCCTGCCTGGCCTTGCGCCGGATCGCGACGACCAGCCGCCAGCCGCACAGGGCGCCGATCCCCGCGCCGATCCCGAACGTGACCCACCGGCCGCCGCCCTCGAAGCTCGCCTTGTCGTCCTTCGATTCCTGCAGCTTCTCCTCGTAGGTCTCGCTGGACTTCTGGCCGTAGGTGGTCGTTTCACAGGTCTCGCCCGGCTGCATGGTTTCGCTGCCGCACAGCACGATGTCGCTGTCGCTCATGGTGCCGAACAGGCCGATCGCCATCAGCCCCAGCCCGAACAGCAAGCCGATGGACCACCAAATCACGCTCTTCATCCAGTCCCCCTCGGGTCATACCGGGTAGCGGGGCACATCAGACCACAAATCGAACTGTGACGCATGCACTTCCGATGTAACAGCACGCCGGGGCGGACCTCGCGGGCCCGTCGGTTAGGCTCGGCACCCGTTAACACGAATCCTTACAAGGAGAAACACCGTCGTGACTGAACGCACGCTGGTCCTCGTCAAGCCCGATGGCGTCGCGCGCGGCCTCGTCGGCGAGGTCGTCTCGCGCATCGAGCGCAAGGGCCTGAAGCTGGCCGCCCTCGAACTGCGCACGGTCGAGCGCTCGCTGGCCGAGGAGCACTACGCCGAGCACAAGGAGCGCCCGTTCTTCGGCGACCTGCTGGAGTTCATCACCTCGGGCCAGGTCGTGGCGCTCGCCGTCGAGGGCCCGCGCGCCATCGCCGCGTTCCGCCAGCTGGCCGGCGGCACCGACCCGGTCGAGAAGGCCACGCCGGGCACCCTGCGCGGCGACTTCGCCCTGGAGACGCAGTACAACCTGGTGCACGGCTCCGACTCGCCGGAGTCGGCCGAGCGCGAGCTGAAGCTGTGGTTCCCGGACCTGTGAGCCGGGACTGAAGCCGGGACGGGGCCGAGCGCTCCGCCCCGGCTTTCCCTTTCCCCACAAGCACTTCTCCCGGTGAGGCCACCGATGACCGCGTTGCCGCCCTCCGCGTACCTGCCGCATCTGCGCACGCTCACCGAAGCGTTCGCCGCCGAACTGCGCGCGGGCGAACCGGACGAGCTGATCCCGGCCTGCGGCGACTGGACGCGCGCGGGCCTCGGCACGCACCTGGGAAACGTGCACCGCTGGGCGGCCACGATCGTCCGCACCGGCGAGCCGCAGCGCCAGGCGTTCGAGAGCGCGCCGCCCGCGGACCTCGCGCAGTGGTACGCCGAGAGCGCGGCGCTGCTGCTCGACGCCCTCGCCGAGGCCGATCCGGCCGCCCGGTGCTGGCACTTCGGCGGCACCGAAAAGACCAAGGCGTTCTGGTTCCGCCGCCAGGTCCACGAGACCGCGGTGCACCTCGTCGACGCCGCCCGCGGCCCCGCCCCGGAGCTGGACCCGCTGATCGCCGCCGACGGCATCGACGAGGTCTTGGGCGCGATGCTGCCGCGGATCACGCGCTGGCACGCCGTCCCTTCGCTGCCCGCGCCGATCACCCTTCGCGCCACCGACACCGGGCAGTCCTGGACGCTGGTTCCGGGCGAGCCGCCCGCGCTGGGCGAGGCTGAAGCCGCCGCCACCGTCGAGGCCCCGGCGCAGCAGTTGTTGCTGCGACTGTGGAAGCGCCCCGCGGCCGAACCGCGGATCACCGGCGACGAAGCGCTCGCCACGGCGTTCCTGCGGGCTCCGCTCACGCCCTGACCTGAGCCATTCAGGCGACGTTCACCCGCGAAGCCTTCCGCCGGTCCCGCCGGTGGACTTTTCTGGGCGAAGTCACTCACTCGATACTGGGGTACCAAGTGAAGAAGTCGCCTTTCGTGCTCGTCTGCGCGCTGCTCTGCGTCCTGACCGCGATCCCGGCCACGGCTGTCGCGGACCCCCTCGCCGCGCCGCTCGGCCCGCCGCCGGTCGAGGGCGCGCCCGCCGCGTCTTCGGCCCGCGAGGCACCGGTCACGTACGCCGCATCGACGCCGGACGACGGGCTCGTCACCAGCAGCGCCAAAACGACCGTCGCGCCTGGTCTGGACCTGACGCAGTTCGACCGCTTCGACCCGAAGGGCTGGATCCGCGGCGACACGCTGAGCGTCGACCTGTCCGGCAAGGTGCTGAAGCCGACGTACCTGAGCCCTGGCACGGTTTCCGCGCGCACGCCGCTCTCGCAGCAGGTCGCGCGCACGGGCGCGGTCGCGGGTGTGAACGGCGACTTCTTCGACATCTCCGCCACGGGCGCACCGATCGGCGTCGGCATCGACCACGGGCAGCTCCAGACCGCGCCGGCCGCCGGGCACAACACCACCGCCGCCATCACCGACGAGGGCAAGGCGAAGCTCGCGGACATCTTCCTCGAGGCCACTGTCACGATGCCGGACGGCCGCGCCGTCCCCGCGACCAACTTCAACAGCCCCGTCCTCGGCCCCGGCGCGCTCGGCGTCTACACCCCGCTCTGGGGCGCGTCGGCGCGCACGACCTCCGTGGCGGGCGCCCAGCGTGTGGCCGAAGCCGAGATCCGCGACGGCGTGGTCACGCAGGTGCGGACCGCGCCCGCGGACGGCCCGATCCCGGCCGGCAGCACGGTTCTGCTGGGCCGCGAGGCCGGGGCGGACACGGTGAGCGCGTTGCACGTCGGCGACCGCGTCGGCGTCTCGTACGCGCCGCGCTCGGATGCCGGGAAGATCGCCGTCGCGGTCGGCGGCAACGAGGCGCTGCTGAAGGACGGCCGGCCGCAGCCGGTCGACGACGTCACCCTCGCGCCGCGCACGGCCGTCGGGTTTTCCGCCGACGGCAGGCGGATGTGGCTCGTCACCATCGACGGCCGCCAGGCCGACAGCCGCGGGATGACCGAGCTGGAACTGGCCCGTCAGATGAAGGCCCTCGGCGCCGACGACGCGATCAACCTCGACGGCGGCGGCTCGTCCACCCTGCTCGCCCGCGACGAGGGCGAGGCCGCGCCGAGCGTGCGCAACTCGCCGTCGGACGGCGGGGAACGCCTGGTGCCCAACGGCATCGGCGTCGCCACCGTGCCGGGCAGCGGCCGGCTGACCGGTTTCGCGCCGGCGCCCGCGCAGAACACCAAGAACGCCACCAGGGTCCTGTCGGGGCTCTCGCGCGTGCTGGTCGCGGACGGCCACGACGAGACCGGCGCGGCCGTGGCGGCCAGCCCGCGCTGGACCACGTCGAACCCGTGGCGTGGCAGCGTCACGGACAACGTCTTCACCGCGCACGCCGATCTGCTGCACCCGGACGCGCGAACGGACCTGGACGTCACCGCCCGAGCCGGCCGGATTTCGGGCCGGACCAGGCTTTCCGTGCTCGGCACCCCGGTGCGGCTCGGCACGAGCACCGGGCAGGTCGCGCTGTCCGGCGCCGGCGCGAAGAGCACGTTCCAGGTCTACGGCTACGACGCCGACGGTTACGGCACCTGGCTCGAACCCCGCGACGTGAAGCTGGACTACGACCCCGCGGTGGTCAAGGTGGAGCCGTCGGCCGACAGGTTCGCCGTCACCGCGCTGGCCGCCTCGGGCGCGTCGGCGATCACGGTGCACGCGGCCGGGCTCACCGCGCACCTGGCCGCTTCCGTGGGCACCGTGCCGCAGATCGCGTCCCCTTTGGACGGTCCGGCGGGCTGGAGTGCCAGCGTGTACCCGGCCGTGGTCGGCGCCGCGCTCTCGGCCGCGCCGGGGCGTGACGGCGGGCAGGGCCTCGCCCTCGACTACCGCCTGACCGGCACGAACGCCACGCGCGCCGCGTACATCAACGCGGCGACGCCGATTCCGGTCCCGGCCGGCACGCAGAAGATCGGGCTGTGGGTCGACGGCGACGGCAAGGGCGCCTGGTTGCGCGCGGAGCTGCACGACGCGGCGAACGTGGCGTCCATTGTGGACTTGTCGCTGAGCGTGGACTGGACCGGCTGGCGCTACGTCACCGCCACCGTGCCCGCCGGGCTGCCGGCCGGGCAGGCGCTGACCCGCTTCTACGCCGTGGAGAACGTGCCGGACCAGCAGTACTCGGGCCGGCTGGTGTTCGACGACCTCACCTTCGAGGTCGCGCCGTCGGCCACGGTGCCGGCGGACCCGCCGGTGCACGACCCCGCGCTGGTCACCGACGGCACGCTCGGCTCGGGCGGCCTGCGGATCGCGGTGGTCAGCGACGCGCAATTCACCGCCGACGCGCCGGACGGCCCGCTGGTCGCGCAGGCGCGGCGGGCGATGCGCGAGGCGGTCGCGGCCGAACCGGACCTGGTGCTGATCAACGGCGACCTGGTCGACCGCGGCACGGCACCGGACTTCGCGCTGGCGCGGAAGGTCATCGACGAGGAGCTGGCGGGCAAGGTGCCGTGGTACTACGTGCCCGGCAACCACGAGGCCGAGGCCGGCGACGGGCTGGCCCAGTTCCAGGCCGCGTTCGGCGTGACGCACCAGGTGGTGGACGTGCACGGGATCCGCCTGGTGCTGATGGACTCCTCGCGCGGATCGCTGCGCGCGGGCGGCTTCGACCAGGTGCGGATGCTGCGCGACGCGCTCGACGGCGCGGAGCGGGACCCCTCGATCCGCGGGGTCGTCGTCGCGATGCACCACCCGGTGAAGGACCCGAGCCCGACCGGCAACTCGCAGCTGGGCGACCGCAAGGAAGCCGACCTGCTGACCAGCTGGCTCACCGATTTCGAGCAGGCTTCCGGCAAGCAGGCGGCCTCGATCGCGTCGCACGCGGGCGTGTTCAGCCTGTCGCGCACCGACGGCGTGCCGTACCTGGTGAACGGCAACTCGGGCAAGACCCCGGCGGCGGCGCCCGGCGACGGCGGCTTCGTCGGCTGGACGCTGGTGCGGGTCGACCCGGCGGACCGCGCGCAGCCGGTGCGATTCGAAACGCGGCCGAACGTCGACACGCTGTCGGTCACCGGGCCCTCGTCGCTGCGGCCCGGCCAGAAAGCCGAGCTGCGCGCGACGCTGACCCAGGGCGGGCGCGTGGTCCCGGTGGCGTACCCGGTGAGCGCGGACTGGAGCGGCTCCGGCGTGCACATCGGGCCGTGGCCGCCGCTGCCGTGGGACGTCGTCTCCTACGATCCGGCGACGGGTTCGCTGACCGCGCTGCATCCGGGCGTCGCGCGGATTTCCGTGGCGGTGAACGGGGTTTCGCGGGTCTTCCCGGTCACCGTCGGCCGATGATCGGCTAAAGCGGTCGAAAACTGTCGGTGGTGGGTCCTAGTGTCTGCGGGGTGGGAGACACAGCGACAGAACCGCCACTGGTCCAGGCCAAGGCGCTGGTGAAGCGGTTCGGTGACTTCGAAGCGGTCCGCGGCATCGACGTGGAGGTGCGCCCGGGCGAGGCGTTCGGCTTCCTGGGGCCCAACGGCGCCGGGAAGTCCTCCACCATGCGGATGATCGCCTGCGTGTCGCCGCGCACCGAGGGCGACCTGCGCGTGCTGGGCCAGGACCCGGACGTGGCCGGGCCGCGGATCCGCGCGCGGCTGGGCGTGGTGCCGCAGGAGGACAACCTCGACGTCGAGCTGACCGTGCGGCAGAACCTGCACATCTACGGCCGGTATTTCGGGCTGTCGCGGGCACACGTGCGGCGCAAGGCCGAGGAGCTGATGGAGTTCGCGCAGCTCAGCGACCGCGCCGAGAAACCGGTCGATTCGCTCTCGGGCGGCATGAAGCGGCGGCTCACCATCGCGCGCTCGCTGGTGAACGACCCGGAGCTGCTGCTGCTCGACGAGCCCACCACGGGCCTCGACCCGCAGGCCCGCCATCTGTTGTGGGACCGGCTGTTCCGGCTCAAGGCGCAGGGCACCACGCTGATCGTCACCACGCACTACATGGACGAGGCCGAGCAGCTGTGCGACCGGCTGGTGGTGATGGACTCCGGGCGGATCGCCGCCGAGGGCTCGCCCGCGGAGCTGATCGCCCGGTACTCCACCCGGGAGGTCGTCGAGCTGCGGTTCCCGGCCGGCGAGCAGGAAGCGGCGGCGCGCCGGGTCGAGGACCTGGCCGATCGCGTCGAGGTGCTGCCCGACCGCGTGCTGCTCTACACCCCGGCCGGCGAGGACACGCTGGAGCGCGCGCACGAGCGTGGCCTGCGGCCGCTGTCCAGCCTGGTCCGCCGCAGCTCGCTGGAGGACGTGTTCCTCCGGCTCACCGGCCGGACGCTGGTGGACTGATGACCGCACCCGCAACCGGCCGCGTCGTCGGCCGCTGGCACGGCGCCTGGCTGCGCGTCGAGGGCCACTGGACCTGGTACCGGCGCTACTGGCTGGCCACGCTGTACTCGACCGGTCTGCAGCCGGTGCTGTTCCTCGCCGCGATGGGGCTGGGCTTCGGCTCGCAGGTGCAGGCGGGCCCGGCCACCGGCGGCGTGTCGTACCTGCA
Organism: Amycolatopsis saalfeldensis; assembly: GCF_900110575.1. Taxonomy (GTDB): domain Bacteria; phylum Actinomycetota; class Actinomycetes; order Mycobacteriales; family Pseudonocardiaceae; genus Amycolatopsis; species Amycolatopsis saalfeldensis. The sequence goes on along the minus strand of NZ_FOEF01000010.1, from coordinate 136,266 downwards.
GTACGTGGCGCCGGCCCTGCTCGTCGCCGGCTCCGCCCAGATGGGCGTCGGCGATTCGAGCTACCCCGTGCTGTCGGGGTTCAAGTGGCAGAAGGACTACCTGGCGGTCACGGCCACGCCGGTGTCACCGGGCCAGGTGCTCGGCGGGCACCTGATCTGGAGCACCCTGAAGCTCACGCTGGCCGGCTCGATCTACGCGCTGGTCGCCGTCTTCTTCGGCGCCTGGGCGAATTTCGGCGCGCTGGCCGTGATCCTGGCGGGCACCCTGACCGGCCTCGCCTGCTCGGCCCCGATGGCGGCGCTGGCCGCCAAGACCTTCGACGAGGGCACCCGGTTCGGCCTGATCTTCCGCTTCGTGGTCATCCCGATGACGTTGTTCTCGGGGACCTTCTTCCCGATCACCCAGATCCCGCTGTACCTGCGCTGGCTCGCCTGGATTTCCCCGCTGTGGCACGGCACGCAGCTGTCGCGCGCCGTCACCCTCGGCGGGGTCGGCGCCTGGCCCGCGCTCGGCCACGCGGCCTACCTGGCCGTGCTGGTGCTGGGCGGCTGGGCGCTGGCCCACCGCTTCTTCCGGCAACGGCTGGTGAACTGATGCCCGAGCCGGAGCTGTCCCAGGCCGCCGCTGCGCGCCCGTCCCGAAAGCCGGTGAACCGATGACCCTGCTCGATGTCCCGGAGCGGCGCGGCCTGATGCTGCGCGTCCTGCCACCAGGCTTGTACAGCGGCCGGGCGAGCGCGCTGATCGAACGGGCGCTCACGGTCTACAGCCGGTCTTGGATGATCCTGCTGTCCGGGGCCTTGGAGCCGCTGTTCTACCTGGTCGCGTTCCAGGTCGGGTTCGGCAAGCTCGTCACCAGCGTCGCGGGCCCGGACGGGCGGCCGATGAGCTACGTCGCCTTCGTGGCGCCCGCGTTGCTCGCGTCGTCGGCGATGAACGGGGCGGTCTTCGAGTCCACGTACAACCTGTTCTTCAAGCTCCGCTACGCGAAAACGTACGACGCCATGCTCGCCACCCCGATCGGCCCGCTCGACGTGGCGCTCGGCGAGATCGGCTGGGCCATGCTGCGCGGCGGCATCTACTCGGTCGCCTTCATGGCCGTCACGGGTGCGATGGGCCTGCTCACGTCGTGGTGGGCGCTGCTGCTCCTGCCGGTCTCGCTGCTGGTGTCGTTCGCCTTCTCGGCGATCAGCATCACGCTGGTGAGCTTCCTGAAGTCGCCCTCGCAGTTCGACTACATCCAGCTCGTGCTGATGCCGATGTTCCTGTTCTCCACCACGTTCTTCCCGCTTTCGGTCTACCCCGGGGCGCTGCAGTGGGTGGTCCGCTGTTTCCCGCTGTACCACGGCATCGAGCTGATGCGCGGCCTCGCGTCGGGTGTCCTGTCCTGGAGCCTGCTCGCCAACCTGGCCTATCTGCTGGTGCTGGCCGGCCTCGGGGTCTGGGGCTCCACGAGGAGGATCACCAAGCTGCTGCTCACCTGAGCCGCTCGCTCATCCGGCCGGCGTGCTCACCGCGCGGCGGGGTCGGGCGGCCCCATCGTCGGCGTCTCCACCGCGGCCAGCGCGTCGGCCATGCCGTGGCCGTAGAAGCCGTTGTAGTTGTCGTAGCCCGCGCAGTACGCGTCCTGCGCGCCGTCGCCGGTCAGGTCGTAGTCGTCCGGGCAGGCCAGGGGCGAGGCCCGGGCCTCCAGGGCGCGGCGCAGGTCCGCCGGTGAGTCGGCCGGATGGACGGACTTCAGCAGCGCCAGCACCCCGGCCACGTGCGGCGCCGCCATCGAGGTGCCGCACAGCGGCGCGTACCCGCCCGGCACGGTGGACACCACGCACTGGCCCGCGTCCCCGCCGGGAGCGGTGACATCGACCACGCCGAGGCCGTACGAGCTGTAGCCCGTTTTCACCCGGTCCGCGCCGACGGCGGAAACCGCCACCACGTCACGCAGCCCGGCCGGCAGCGCTTCGCACCGGCTGGGGGCGGAGGGCACGCCCGAATGCGGCGAGGGGGTCAGGTCGACCGCCTCGTTCGTCGCCGCCGCGACGTTCAGGGTGCCTGCCGAAGTCGCGTACTCCACCGCCCGCGCCAGCACCTCGTGCACCACGCCGTTGTCATCGCCGCGCACGCACGAGAGGGACCACGGGTTCACGAACCAGCTGCTGTTGGTCACCGGCAGGTGGTGCGCGGCCGACCACATCAGCCCGCAGACGGCGGCTTCCGGGTCGGCGTTGCCGCGGTCGTCGATCACCTTGACCGACGCGATCCGCACGCCGGGCGCGACCCCGGTCACGCCCTTGCCGTCGTCGGCCGCCGCGATGATGCCGCCACGTGCGTGCCGTGCACCGAGGTGGTGGGCTGCCACGCCGCCGGCCGCGGGTCGGCGGCGCCGGTCAGGCAGCCCGCGGAATCCCCGGCGTCCATCGCGCCCGCGAGGTCCGGGTGGCGCGGGTCGACGCCGGAGTCCAGCACGCCGACCACCACGTCACGGCGGCCCTCGGTGATCCGGTGCGCCGCGGCCGCGTTGATCGCGCGCATGTCCCACTGCTCGCCGGTCAGGTCGGCGGACGGCACCCGGGCCGGGTCGGTGGGGGAGAGCGGGGCGAGCGCCGGCCGGACCGGGTCGGCGCCGGTCGCGCGCTGCTCCGCCAGCCTCGTCCCTTGTGCGCTGAATGCCCGGTCTGCCCCGATCTTCGCGGGGAACCCCGGATCCGCCGACGTGGCCACCGCCACAGCGATCTGCGGGTAGTACACGGTCGTGTCCCCGCAGGCGGTCGCGAGCTGCTCGCGCGCGTCCGGTTCGGGCGTGCCGCGGCCGAACGCGACGACGTAGCGCAGCACCCGGGCCCCGGGGGCGCAGGAGTCCCCGGCCGAGGCCGCGGCCGGGCCGGCGGCGAGGCACCCGGAAAGCGCCACGACGGTGCACACGGCCGCCCGCAGCGGCCGCGCCAGCAGGGACACCGGACCTCCCACCGGACGCAGGAAACGCCGGGCACCGCGGCGACCTGCGCGCACGTGCCCGAGCCGCACGGTAGCCACCGGCGCGGCACCGGGACAAGCGCTGCGCCGAAGTTCGCCCGGGTGCATGACCGCGGCACGCCTGCTCGCCTGCGTGTGGCACCGAGTACACCGGGTGCACACCCCGGTGTGGGATACTGCAGTCGGCCGCTTCGGCGACGGGCATCCCGCCCGCGTCCTGAGCGGCCCGGTGGAGTGCCGGACCGGCACTACGTGCGTCGCACCCGGGAGGCCGGGCAGCTCGACGTCGTGGTGGGTGGCCTGCGGGGTTGCGAGCCAGACCGGCGCACCGCCGAGCAGACCTTGCCATGCGTGTCCCGCCGACCGGTGGACCGCATGGCTGTTGGCAAGGATTCCCGCCGGTGGACACCACCTGGCGGGCACGAAACAGAAAGGGCCCCTGCGCGGCCGCGTCGTCAACCGGTGCAAACCGGCCGACGCGCCCGGGGGCGGAGGAGAAACATGTCGAACGCGGATACACCCGCCGACCAGGCCGGCGGGAACACCGCCGCACCCACCACCAGCCCGCTGGGGGAGCTTCCGCCGCGCATTCGTGTGCACGCGCTCGCCAAGCTGCTGGGCTCCAACAGCCGCGAGATCCTCGCCAAGCTGACCGAGCTGGGTGAGAGCCCGCGCAGTGCGCAGTCCAGCGTGACCCGTGAGGTCGCGATCCGCCTCGCCGAGGCGCTCTCCGCCGACTCCACCGGCGAGGAGGCCGGGCAGCCCGCCGCGGCCGAGCCCGCGGCCACCCCGGCTGCCGACGCCCCGGCTGCTGAAGCCTCGGCTGCTGACACCCCGGCTGCTGAAACCCGCGCGGCTGACGCCCCGGTCACCGAAGCTTCGCCTGCGGCCGCCCACGCCCACGCTTCCGAAGCCCCGTCCTCCGACGCAGCAGCCGCTGACGCCCCGGCTGTCGAGGCGCCCGCCAAGTCCGGTGGCCGCCGTACCGTGCGCCGCGGGGCTTCTCGCGCCGCCGGGCAGCCGTTCAGCGACCAGCCCGCCGGCAACCAGGAGACCGCCGGGCAGCAGGCCGGCACCCAGTCGACCGGCAAGACCGGCACCCAGCCGGCGACCGGGCAGCAGGCCGCCGAGCCGGAGTCCGGCCGCCGGTCGGCCGCCGGGCAGCAAGCCGCCGAAGCGCAGGCCGAGCCGTCCGCCACGGAGCCGGCCGAGCAGGCCGAGCGGCCCACCGGCCGCCGCAAGCGCCCGGTCCACGTGCCGGTGTTCGCCGCGCCGTCGCCGGTGTTCCTGCCGCCGGAGGCGGAGCCAGCGCCGGCCAAGCGCTCCAAGCCGGGCCCGGTCTTCGGCGTGGTCGAGGAGCCCGCCGACGAGGACCAGGCCGAAGAGACCGCGGACGAGCAGGACGACCGCGACAACCGCGATGACGACGACAGCGACGAGGCCGCCGGCCGCCGCCGCCGTCGTCGGGGCCGCCGGGGCCGTGGCCGTGGCAAGGGCGGCGACGAGGGCTCGGGCGAGGGCGAAGACGAGGCCGCCGACGAGCAGCCGGAACGCCCGCAGGGCCGCAAGCGCGGCCGTGGTGGCGACACGAACGAGGACGACAAGCCCGCCGAAGCCGAGAGCGCCGAGTCCGAGGACAGCTCCGGCGACGCCGACTCCGACAACGACTCCGACGGCGGCAACAAGCGCCGTCGCCGCCGTCGCCGCCGCAAGGGCGGGGACGACGACAGCTCCGACGGCTCGGGCACCGACGACCCGCCCAACACCGTCACCCACGTCCGCCAGGCCAAGGCCGAGCAGCAGCCCGCCGAGCGCCCGGCGCGCGACGAGGTGCGCAGCGTCCGCGGGTCCACCCGGCTGGAGGCCAAGCGCCAGCGCCGCCGCGACGGCCGCGAGGCGGGCCGCCGCCGCGCGCCGATCCTGTCCGAGGCCGAGTTCCTGGCCCGCCGGGAAGCGGTGGAGCGCACCATGGTCGTCGCCGAGAAGGGCGACTCGACGCAGATCGGCGTGCTCGAGGACGGCGTGCTGGTCGAGCACTTCGTGACGTCTTCGGGCACCGGCTCGATCGTCGGCAACGTCTACCTCGGCCGGGTGCAGAACGTGCTCCCGAGCATGGAGGCCGCGTTCATCGACATCGGCCGCGGCCGCAACGCCGTGCTGTACGCCGGCGAGGTCGACTGGGACGCCGCCGGCCTCGAGGGCAAGGCCCGCAAGATCGAGCAGGCGCTCTCCACCGGCGACAGCGTCCTGGTGCAGGTCACCAAGGACCCGGTCGGGCACAAGGGCGCCCGGCTGACCACGCAGATCTCGCTGCCCGGCCGCTTCCTGGTCTACGTGCCGGCCGGCGGGGCCACCGGCATCTCCCGCAAGCTGCCGGAGAACGAGCGGCGCCGGCTCAAGGACATCCTCAAGCGGATCGTCCCGGAGGACGCGGGCGTCATCATCCGCACCGCCTCCGAGGGCATCGTCGAGGAGGAGCTGGACCGCGACGTCCGCCGCCTCAAGGCGCAGTGGGACGTGATCAAGGAGAAGGCCGGGTCGGGCCAGCCCAAGAAGGGCGGCGCGCCGACCATGCTCTACGAAGAGCCCGACCTGCTGGTGAAGGTCGTGCGCGACCTGTTCACCGAGGACTTCGCGAAGCTCGAGGTCCAGGGCAGCCGGGCCTGGGACACCATCCACTCCTACGTCGAGCACGTGGCGCCGGACCTGATCGGCAGGCTCAAGCGCTACACCGGGACCGGCGACGCGTTCGCCGACCACCGGATCGACGAGCAGATCACCAAGGCGCTGGACCGCAAGGTCTGGCTGCCCTCGGGCGGCTACCTGGTGATCGACCGCACCGAGGCGATGACGGTGATCGACGTCAACACCGGCAAGTTCACCGGTTCGGGCGGCAACCTCGAGGAGACGGTGACCCGCAACAACCTGGAGTCGGCGGAGGAGATCGTCCGCCAGCTCCGGCTGCGCGACATCGGCGGCATCATCGTGATCGACTTCATCGACATGGTGCTGGAGTCCAACCGCGAGCTGGTCCTGCGCCGGCTGACCGAGTGCCTGGGCCGCGACCGCACGCGTCACCAGGTCGCCGAGGTCACCTCGCTGGGCCTGGTCCAGATGACCCGCAAGAAGATCGGCACCGGGCTGCTCGAGGCGTTCTCCACGCCGTGTGAGCACTGCAAGGGCCGCGGCGTGGTCGTCTCGACCGAGCCGCAGCGCACCGCCGGCGGCGGCAACGGCAACGGCGGGAACAACGGCCACAACCACGGCGGCGGTGGCGAGAGCAAGAGCTCCCGCCGGTCGCGCGGCGGCCGCGGCAAGGGCGAGGACAGCCCGCAGCAGGCCGAGCCCAAGACCGAGCCGGTGCAGCCGGCCCCGACCCCGGAGCAGCGCGAGTCCGTGGTCACGGCAGTGCAGGCGATGGCCAACGCGGCGAAGGTCGTGGCGGCAAAGCCGGAGTCCGAGGAGCACTCGCCCGAGGCCACCGACACCGCCCAGACCGGCACCGCCCCGACCGGCACCGGCCAGACCGACACTGTCCAGACCGAGACCGGCCAGACCGAGACCGCCCGGACCGAGACCGGCCAGACTGGCACTGCCCAGACCGGCACTGCCCCGACCGGCACCGGCCAGACCGACACTGCCCGGACCGGCACTGCCCGGACCGGCACCGCCCGGACCGGCACCGCCCGGACCGGCACCGCCCCGACCGGCACCGGCCGGACCGGCACCGCCGAGGCGTCGGAGGTGCACGAGGCCGCCCCCGCGGTCCCGGAGCCGGCCGTCGAGGTGGCCGGGCAGCCGGTCACCAGCCCGGCCGACGAGGTCGAGGTGCCGCAGGAGGAGCCGGTCGTGGCCGCCACGCCGGAGCCCGAGCCGGCCGAGCAGCCGGTGACCCACCGTGAGACTTCGGGCGGGGCGGACCAGTCCGCCGCGCCCGAATCCGAGATCGAAGTGCCGGCCCCGGCCGCGCGCAGCACCCGGCGCCGTCCGCGCCGCACGGCTTCGCGTCCGGCGGGTCCGCCGGTGCACGCCTCGGAGCAGAGCTGAACCACCACGTAGGGGACCCCGGTGTCCATCCACCGGGGAACCTCACGTAGCCTGTACTACGGTCCGCCACCAGAGCGGATCGCTGCGCGAGAACCTGGACCGCCGTCACGGCGGGCCGTCCGCGCCAGCCCCCACCCGAATGCCCAGTAGTTACCGGGCCGAGATCAATGCAGGAGACTTCCGTGTCGGCGTACGCGATCGTCAAGACCGGCGGCAAGCAGTACAAGGTGGCCGTCGGCGACGTCGTCGAGGTCGAGAAGCTCGAGGGCGAGCCGGGCACCGAGCACACCTTCCCCGCCGTGCTGTTCGTGGACGGTGGCGAGGTCACCACGGACGCCGACGCACTGGCGAAGGTCTCGGTCACCGGCAAGGTCGTCGAGCAGACCAAGGGTCCGAAGATCCGGATCCACAAGTTCAAGAACAAGACCGGCTACCACAAGCGCCAGGGTCACCGGCAGAAGCTGACCCGCGTCGAGGTCACCGGTATCTCCCTGTAGTTCTTCGGATCTTCGTAGTCTGTCTTCAGAAAGAGGCTTGAGCGATGGCTCACAAGAAGGGTGCGTCCAGCTCCCGCAATGGTCGCGACTCCAACGCCCAGCGACTGGGCGTGAAGCGCTACGGCGGCCAGGAAGTCAACGCCGGCGAGATCCTGATCCGCCAGCGCGGCACCAAGTTCCACCCCGGCGTGAACGTCGGCCGTGGCGGCGACGACACGCTGTTCGCCCTCGCCGCCGGTGCGGTCGAGTTCGGCACGAAGCGTGGCCGCAAGACGGTCAACATCGTCGTGTCTGAGTCCGTCGACGCCTGATCCAGGCTTTCGACACGCACGATTCTCCGAACGAGGGGTGGAGCCGGAATATCCGGCCCCACCCCTCGTTTGTTTTGTTCGGTACTTTTTTCGCGAGTGAATAGAGGCTTGTCATGGCGTCCCGGTTCGTGGACCGCGCGGTGATCCACCTGACCGCCGGCGACGGTGGGAACGGCTGTGCCTCGGTGCACCGCGAGAAGTTCAAGCCGCTCGGCGGCCCGGACGGCGGCAACGGCGGCAACGGCGGCGACGTCACCCTGGTCGTCGACCCGAACGTGCACACCCTGCTCGACTTCCACTTCCGCCCGCACGCCCGCGCCGGCAACGGCAAGATGGGCCAGGGCAGCAACCGCAACGGTGCGGCCGGCGACGCGCTGGAGATGCACGTCCCGGCCGGCACCGTGGTGTTCACCGAGGACGGTGAGCTGGTCGCGGACCTGGTCAACGTCGGTACCACCTTCGTCGCGGCCCAGGGCGGCCGCGGCGGGCTCGGCAACGCCTCCCTGTCGTCCAAGGCCCGCAAGGCGCCCGGGTTCGCGCTGCTCGGCGAGCCGGGGGAGAGCCGCAACCTGGTGCTGGAGCTGCGCTCGGTGGCCGACGTCGGCCTGCTCGGCTTCCCCTCGGCGGGCAAGTCCTCGCTGATCTCGGTGCTGTCCGCCGCGAAGCCGAAGATCGCCGACTACCCGTTCACCACGCTGGTGCCGAACCTCGGCGTGATCACCGCCGGCTCGACCGCGTTCACCATGGCCGACGTGCCCGGCCTGATCCCCGGCGCGTCCGAGGGCAAGGGCCTCGGCCTGGACTTCCTGCGCCACATCGAGCGCTGCGCCGTGCTGGTGCACGTGGTCGACTGCGCCACGCTGGAGCCGGGCCGCGATCCGGTGTCCGATGTGGACGCTCTGGAGTCCGAGCTGGCCAAGTACACCCCGGGCCTCGGCGGCAAGCTCGACGAGCGGCCGCGCGTGGTGGTGCTGAACAAGATCGACGTGCCCGAGGCCGCGGAGCTGGCCGAGTTCGTCCGCTCGGACTTCGAGGCCCGCGGGCTCCAGGTGTTCGAGGTGTCGACGGCGTCGCGCAAGGGATTGCGCGAGCTGACCTTCGCGCTGTCGAAGGTCGTCGAGGAGTACCGCGAGGCGCAGCCGGTGCTGGAGGCGGAGCGGATCGTGCTGCGGCCGATGGCGGTCGACGACAGCGGGTTCACCGTCGAGGCCGACCCGGCCGAAGAGGGCGCGTTCATCGTGCGCGGCACCCGGCCCGAGCGCTGGATCCGGCAGACCAACTTCACCAACGACGAGGCCGTCGGCTACCTCGCGGACCGGCTCAACCGGCTCGGCGTCGAGGACAAGCTGGCCAAGCTCGGCGCGCGGCCGGGCAGCCCGGTCACGGTCGGCGACGTGCAGTTCGAGTGGCAGCCCTCGACTCCGGACGTCCACGTGCACCTGTCCGGGCGCGGCACGGACGTGCGGCTGGAGCGCAACGAGCGCATCGGCGCGACCGACCGCAAGGAGGCCCGCCGGATCCGCCGCGACGGGCCCGACGGCGGCTCCGAATTCGACGCGCCCGGCGAGGACTTCGACGCATCGGGCCCGGACACGGGCTTCAGCGAGGATTCGGTGGAGCTGGACCGGTGAGCGGCACCCGCCAGGAGATCGCCGAGGCGCGCCGGCTCGTCGTCAAGGTCGGGTCTTCGGCGCTGACCACCGCGGGCAGCGGGCTCGACGTGGCGCGGCTGGACGCGCTGGTCGACGCCATCGCCGCCCGCGTCGCGCGCGAGGCCCAGATCGTCCTGGTCTCCTCCGGCGCGATCGGCGCGGGTCTCGCGCCGCTGTCGCTGGGCAAGCGCCCGCGTGACCTCGCGACGCAGCAGGCGGCGGCGAGCGTCGGGCAGCTGGCGCTGGCCCACGCGTACGCCGAGTCGTTCGGCCGCTATTCGCTGACCGTCGGGCAGGTGCTGCTGACCTCCGACGACGTGGTGCGCCGCTCGCACTACCGCAACGCACAGCGCACGTTCTCGCGGCTGCTCGCGCTCGGCGCGGTGCCGGTGGTGAACGAGAACGACACCGTGGCCACCCAGGAGATCCGCTTCGGCGACAACGACCGGCTGGCCGCCCTCGTGGCTCACCTGATCGGCGCCGACGCGCTGGTCCTGCTGTCCGATGTGGACGGACTGTACGACGGAGACCCGCGCGACGGCGCCACCCGCCGGATCACCGAGGTGCTGAGCGAGTCCGATGTGGACGGCATCAGCGTCGGCATGTCCTCCTCCGGCCTCGGCACCGGCGGCATGGTCTCGAAGCTCGCGGCCGCGCGCACGGCCGCGGGCGCGGGCATCCCGGTGCTGCTCGCCGCCGCCGCGTACGCCGCGGGCGCCCTCGGCCCGGCGGATGTCGGCACGGCCTTCGCCCCGGCCGACACCCGCCTGTCCGCGCGCCGTTTCTGGCTCGGCTACGCCGCCGACGCGTCCGGCCGCCTCCGCCTCGACGACGGTGCCGTGACCGCCATCGTGCGCCGCCGCCGTTCGCTGCTGGCCGCCGGCATCATCGGCGTGGAGGGCGATTTCCAAGCCGGTGACGTCGTGGACCTGGTGGACACCAAGGACATTCCGGTGGCCCGCGGCGTGGTCGCGTTCGACGCGGGCGAGCTGCCCGGGCTGATCGGCCGCTCCACCCCCGAGCTGCCCGCGGAGTTCCGCCGCGAGGTCGTCCACGCCGACGACCTGGTGCCGCTGCGTCGTTGAAGCGGTCGTTGAAGCAGGGGTCGTTGAACCGGTCGCGTCAGAGGCTGATCAGCCGCGCACCGCCGTCGGTCTCCAGCACGGTGCCGGTGACGTTCGGGTTGGTGGCCATGAACACCACGCCCTCGGCCACGTCCTCCGCCGTCCCGACCTGCCGGGTGGGCAGCGCCGCGGCGAGCTGCGCGAAGTACGGCTCACGCTGCTCCGCCGGCATGCTGCTCCACCACGCCGTGTCGACGACGCCGGGTGAGACGGCGTTGACGCGGATCGGGGCCAGCTCCGCGGCCAGCGGTTTGACGGTGGCCTCCAACGCGCCGTTGATCGCCGCGAGCCCCGTGGTCCCCGGCATTCCGGTGCGCGCGCTGATGGCGGTGAGCAGGGTGACCGACCCGGTCGGCGCGAGCCGCGGCAGCACCGCCTGCAGCGTGGTGAGGTGGGCCCAGAACTTCGCGTCGAAGGCCCGGCGCAGCCGGTCCAGGTCCAGTTCGGCGATCGGGCCCGCGCCCTCGGCGCCGCTGAGGCTGATCACCAGCACGTCGACCTGACCGAGCGATTCGGCCACTGCCGTCATCGCGGCGGCGTCCCCGCCGTCGGCCTGGTGGCCGGTGAGGCCGGGGTCGGTGGCCGCGATGTCGTCGAGCTTTTCCTTGCCGCGCCCGGTGATGTGGACGTCGTAGCCCCGCTCGCGCAGCTTCCGCGCGGTCGCCAGCCCGATGCCCGAGGTGCCCCCAGCGACGAGGGCCGTGTGCTTGCTCATCTGTTCTCCTATTTCGAACCGTGACGTCTCGTCTCGAATTACGCTACCATCGTTTCCCATGACCGACCAGCCTTCCCGCCCCGGCCGCAAGCGCAGTGCGCAGAGCCGGGACGCGATCCTCGTCGCCACCCTGGAGCTGATCGTCGAGGTCGGGTACGCCGGCCTGACGATCGAGGGCATCGCCGCGCGTTCGGGTGCGGGCAAGCAGACCGTCTACCGGTGGTGGCCGTCGAAGGCCGACGTGCTCATGGAGGCGCTGGCGACCAAGGCCGACCTGATCGTGCCGGTGCCCGACCACGGCTCGTTCGCCGAGGACCTGCGCGAGTTCCTGGTCGCCACGTTCGCGCTCGGCCGGAAGCAACCGGTGGCGGACACGCTGCGGGCGCTGATGGCCCAGGCTCAGCTCGACCCGGTGTTCGGCGACCGCTTCCGTGAGGACTTCCTGTCGCGCCGCCGCGACGTGCTGGACCGCATCGTCGCCAGGGCGGTCGATCGGGACGAGCTGCCGGACGGCGTCGCGCGGGGCACGGTGCTCGACGTCGTCTTCGGCACGCTCTGGTACCGGCTGCTGGCGACGCACGAGCCGCTGGGCCCGGAGCTGGCCGACGAACTGGTGGCGCTGCTCGCTACCGCTTGAGGTGCCGCACGACCCGGGCGAGCTGCTCCGCGTAGTCCTCGGCGAACTCGGGTGACGCGGGGTCCCGGCCGGTGACCGCGCGCGCGACCCGGGGGAACGCCAGCGACGCGCTCGCCGCCGCCATCAGCATCAGCATCAGCGCCGCGGGGTCGACGTCCTCGGGGAAGTCGCCGGCCTCCTGCCGGGCGCGCACGTAGTCGACCTGGCCGCGCAGGAACTCGCGCTGCGCCGCCACGCCGACCGCGTCCGGCGCGCCGTCGGTGAGGTTCTCCCACAGGAAGAGCCGGCCGAGATCGGTGTCGGCGAGGCCGGTGCGCACGAAGTCGGCCGCGACCTCCGCGAGCGGCCGGTCCGTCGCCGCGAGCGCGGAGAATCCTTGGTACACCGGGCTGTTCAGCTCGTTGTACAGGCCTTCCTTGCCGCCGAAGTAGTACGAGATCAGCTGTTTGTTGACGCCCGCTCGGTCGGCGATCTCGCCCACGCGCGCCGCGGCGTAACCCTTGGCGCCGAACTCCGCTTTCGCCGCTTCGAGGATCCGCGCCCGGGTGCGTTCGCGGTCGCGCCGGCGTTCACCGGGGCGGGGGGAGCGGCGGGGGCTGTTCTCGGGCACGGGCTCAGCCTAGCCGGTGACTCAATCATCTTCATGGTTGACTTAATCATCCATTCGGATAATTATGGACGCCACGACGAAGGGGAGTGACCATGGGCGAGAACCTGAGGGTGGCTGTGATCGGCGGGGGGACCGGCGGGCTGTGCCTGGCGCACGGACTGGCGGCGGCCGGGATGGAGGTCGCGGTGTACGAGCGCAGCCGCACCCGCACCGAGCGTTTGCAGGGCTACCGCTTGCACATCAACCCGCACGGCTCGGCCGCGCTGCACGAATGCCTGCCGGCGCCGGCGTGGGAGCGGTTCCTGGCCACGCGCGGGAAGGGGACCGGCGACTTCGCGTTCGTCACCGAGCAGCTGCGGGAGCTGGCCGTGATCGACGAGGAGACGGGGGCGGACCCGGCGGCCGCGCACCACTCCGTCAGCCGGATTTCGCTGCACCAGGTGCTTTCCACCGGGCTCGACGGAATCCTCTGGTACGACAAGGAGTTCGTCCGCTACGAAACCGGGCCGAAGGGTGTCACGTGTTTCTTCGCGGACGGCACCACGGCCGAGGCGGACCTGGTCGTGGGGGCCGACGGCGCGAATTCACGCGTGCGCGCGCAGCTGCTGCCGCACGCCGGGCGGGTGGACACCGGGATCACCGCGATCGTCGGCAAGTACCCGTTGACCGCCGAGACCCGGGGCCTCGTGCCCGCCCGGCTGACGGCGGGGCCGAACTTCGTGCTCCCGCCGCGCGGCCGCGCGATGTTCACCGCGCCGCACGAGTTCGCCGGCGCCGAGGTGAACGACGAGACCGCGGCCGTCGACCCGGTGCTGTTCGACAACACCGGCAGCTACGTGACCTGGGCGTACGGCGCGTCGGCCCGGCGCCTCCCGGCCGGACTGGCCGAACTGGACGGTGCCGGGCTGCGTGCCGTGGTGCTGGACCAGATCCGGGGCTGGCACCCGGGCCTGTCGCGGCTCGTGGAGCTCTCACCCGAGGGCACCGTGAGCCGGCTGCCGATCAAGACCTCGGTGCCGGTCGAACCGTGGGAAACCGGCCCGGTGACCCTGCTGGGCGACGCCGTGCACAGCATGACGCCGTTCCGCGGGATCGGCGCCAACACGGCGTTGCGGGACGCGCAGTTGTTGTGCCGCAACCTGATCGGTGCCTCGGACGGCAGCGCGGCCGTCGCCGACTACGAGCACCGGATGCGCGAGTACGGCTTTCAGGCGGTGCGCGCCTCGGCCCGCAGCGCCGAGGATTTCGTCACCGAGAACCGCTTCGCCCGCGCGATGTCCCGCAGCATGTTCGCGGTCGTCGGCTCGGTGCCCGCGCTGAAGCGCCGCATGTTCGCCGAACACGGCGAATCGTGAGTCAGAGCCGGCGCGGGGCCTCGATGCCGAGCAGGCCCAGGCCGAGCACCAGCGTTCGCGAGGTCAGCGTGGCGAGCTGGACGCGCGACGTGCGCAGCTCCGGCGTCGCGGCGGCGAGGACCGGGCACTGCTCGTAGAAGCGCGAGAAAGTCACCGCCGTCTCGTACAGGTAGGTGCACAGTTTGTGCGGCGCGTATCCCGAGGTGGCGGCACGCAAGGCTTCGCCGAAGCGAAGCAGGGTGAGGGCCAGCGCGCGTTCGGCCGGTTCACCCAGCAGCACGGGCGCCTCCGCCGGCTGCGCACCCGCCTTGGCGAGGATCGACTCGATCCGCGCATGCGCGTACTGCAGGTAGACCGAGGTGTTGCCCTCCTTGGCCAGCATCCGGTCCCACGTGAACACGTAGTCGCGCTCACGGTCGCCGGAGAGGTCCGCGTACTTAACCGCGCCGATGCCGACGGCCCGCGCCACCGCCCGCTGCTCGTCCGCGCCCAGCTCGCTGCGCTCGGCGACCACGGCCGCGGCCTGCGTCACGGCCTCTTCGAGCAGGTCGGCGAGCTTGGTCGTCTCGCCGGCCCGCGTGCGCATCACCTTGCCGTCCGCGCCGAGCACGGAGCCGAAGCCGATGTGCTCGGCGCGCACGCCGTCCAGCCAGCCCGCCGCGCGGCAGACGGCGAACAGCATGGCGAAGTGCTGCGCCTGCGGCGTGCCGACGACGTACAGCAGATCGGTCGCGCCACGCTCGGTCGTCCAGTACTTCGCGGTCGCCAGGTCCGTCGCCGCGTAGCCGTAGCCGCCGTCGCGCTTGCGGACGATCAACGGCAGCCGGTCGCCCTCGCGGTTGTGGAAGCCTTGGGGGAACACGCAAACGGCGCCGTCGCTGAGCTCGGTGAGCCCGTCGGCCTCGAGCTCGTCGACGACCTTGCCGAGGTACGGGTTGTAGAAGCTCTCGCCGTAGACGTCGGCGTCGGTGAGCGTGATGCCGAGCAGCCGGTAGACCTCGTTGAAGTGCCGTGTCGATTCGTCGACCAGCTCCTGCCACACGGCGAGCGTCTCGGCGTCGCCGCTCTGCAGCTTGACCACGCGCTCACGAGAACGCGTCGCGAACGCCTCGTCGGAGTCGAACTTCCGGCGCGCGGCCTGGTAGAACGCGTTGAGGTCGCCGATGCCGCTGCGACCCGCGGGCGGCTCGTCCAGCAGGTGCTCGATCAGCATGCCGAACGGCGTGCCCCAGTCGCCGAGATGGTTGTGCGGCAGCACTTCGTGGCCCGCGAACCGCAGCAGCCGCGCGATCGCGTCGCCGATCACCGACGAGCGCAGGTGCCCGACGTGCATCTCCTTGGCGACGTTCGGGCTGCTGTAGTCGAGCGCGATCCGCCGCGGCGCGGCCGTGGGCGCGACGCCGAGCCGGTCGTCGCCGCCCAGCGCCGTCACGCGCTGCTCCAGCCATTCCTTGCGCAGCACGAAGTTCAGGAACCCGGGCCCGGCGACCTCCGGAGGCTCCGCGACGCCGTCGAGTTCCAGGTGCGCCACGATCAGGCCCGCGACCTCGCGCGGCGGCCGGCCGAGCCGCTTGCCCAGGCTCATCGCGAGGTTGCACTGGTAATCGACGCCCTCGCGGGTGGAGACGGCGATCAGCGCGTCCTCCGGGGCGATCTCGACGTCCAGGGCGCGGCCGATGGCGTCCACCACGCGTCGCGCCAGTTCCTCGCTCACCTCAGTCGCCTGCATGGTGTCCCTCCTTCGCGTCGGTCGAGTCGCTGAAGCCTAGCGACCCGCCCCGCGCGGGACCGAGGGGATTACCGCAGCTCACTGCCCTTGGTCTCGGGCATCCGCAAAATCACGAAGAACGCGATGGCGGCGGCGACCGCGACGTACCAGAAGAACACCACGGACGCGCCGGCCGCGGAGAGCGAGCTCAGCACAAGTGGCGCGGTGCCACCGAAAACGGCGACGGTGAGGTTGTACCAGGCGCCGATGCCCAGCCCGCGCAGCTCGGTGGGGAAGAGCTCGCTCATGATCGCCGGCGCCAGCGACGTCATCGCCGTGTAGAGCGCGAGCCCGACGCAGAACATCACGAGCACCCCGCCGAGCCCCGGCCGCACGAGGTAGGACAGCGGGACGATCACCAGCGCCGTCACCCCGGCCCAGACCAGCAGCTGCGGCCTGCGCCCGGCCCGGTCGGCGAGCGCGCCCATCGGGTACTGCAGCAGGACGAACAGCGCCGTGGCGATCGACAGCGCGAGGAACGCGTCGACGTCGCTGACCCCGCGCGTCTTCACCGCGAAAGAGGTGAGCGCGCTGAAAAATGTGTAGTAGCAAAGGGTCGAGAGCATCGTGAAGCCGATGAGCTGGCCGACGGCCTTCGGGTGCTGGGTCAGGGTGGTCCGCAACGGCCGTTCGACGCGCTTCGCCGCAGCCTTGTTCTTCTCGAACAGCTCGGTCTCGGCGAGACTACGGCGCAGCCAGAGGCCGATGATCCCGAGCACCCCGCCGAGCAGGAACGGGATCCGCCAGCCGTACGAAGTCAGCTCCGCCTTGTCCATCGTGCGCGCCAGCACGAAGCCGAGCACGGTCGCGACCAGCACGGCCGAGCCGGTGGAGATGTAGAAGAACGACGAGTACCGCCCGCGGCGCTTCGGCGGCGCGATCTCCCCGAGGTACGCCGACGCGTTCGACACCTCGCCGCCGAGCGAAAGCCCTTGCGCCACCCGGGCGAGCAGCAGCAGGATCGGCGCGAGCCAGCCGACCTGCTCGAACGTCGGCAGCACGCCGATCGCCACCGAGCCGCCCGCCATCACCACGATGGTGAGGATCATCGCGGGCTTGCGGCCGTGCACGTCGGCGAACCGGCCCAGCAGCACCCCGCCGAGCGGCCGGAAGAAAAACGCCAGCGCGTACGTGCCGAAGGTGTTGATCAGGGCCAGGGTGTCGTTGCCCGACGGGAAGAACGCGCCCGCGAAGTAGATGCTGAACGTCGCGTAGACCGTCCAATCGAACCACTCGAGGGCGTTTCCCGCGCTGGCGGCGAAGAGCTTGCGCACCGGGAGCCGGTGTCGTGCCTGCACATCCGTCGTCGGTCCGGCCATGGTGACCTCCACGTCCACGAGCGTGGAACGGCACTTTGCCAGAAAGACTCCGGAATCGGTAGATCCGGGCGGGACTTTCCCGCCGGGCGGGCTGCCGGTGTGCGGCTTCCCGGGCGCTTCAGGCCGTGCTCGCCAACGCGAACGGCAGCACTGCCTTCGCCCCGGCCCGCCGCAGCAGCCGGGTGGCCAGGGTCATCGTCCACCCGGTGTCGATGACGTCGTCGACGAGCAGGATCGGGCCCGCGGTCGCGGCGACGCGGGCGGCGACGTCTTCGGGCAGGCTGAGGCGGCGCCACAGGTCGGCGAGCCGCTGGGCGCTGTTGGCCTGCCGGGGCGGCGGGCCGGCCGATTCCAGCGAGCCGAGGAACTCCAGCCGCCCGACCTCCGACAGCTTCGCGGCCAAGCTGTGCGTCAGCCGCGGGCGCGTCACCGACGGCACCTCGACCACCGCCACCGGTCGCTCCGCCCACTGCCACCCCGCGAGCACCTTCACGCAGGCCTGGAACACGTTCTCGGGCACCTCGACGTCGGCCGCGCCCGGGCCCAGCAGCTCACGCAGCCGGGAGCCCCAGCCGACGTCGGTCAGCCGGCCCAGCACCTGTCCGGCCTCGGCCTGGTCGCCCGCCGCGATGCGGCCCGACAGCGGGACGTCGAGGCCGCTCATCCCGCTCGGCCACTGCTTGCGCGGGGCCACCGCGACGCCCGGCCGGTCCAGCCGTTCGCGTGTCGCGCCCGCGACCTCCTCCGACACCGAGGTGTCCCAGTGCTGCCCCGTGCAGTTGTCGCACCGGCCGCACGGCACGGCTTCCGGGTCGTCGAGCTGGTGGCGCAGGTACTCCATCCGGCAGCCCGTGGTCGCGATGTAGCCGAGCATCGCGTCCTGCTCGGCCGTCCGCGCGGAGCTGACCCGCGCGTACCGCTCACGGTCGTACTCCCACGGCTGCCCCGTGCTCTCCCACCCGCCGCGCACCCGCCGCACGGCGCCGTCGACGTCCAGCACCTTCAGCACCATTTCCAGCCGCGAGCGCGAAAGCTCGACCGTCGGCTCCAGCGCGGCTGTCGAAAGTGGACGGTCGGCGTACGCCAGCGACTCCAGCACTTGCGAGACGCGCAGCTCGTCCGGGAACGCCAGCGACCCGAAGTACGCCCAGATCGCCCGGTCCTCACGTCCGGGCAGCAGCACGACCTCGGCCCGCTCGACCCCGCGCCCGGCACGACCGACCTGCTGGTAGTACGCGATCGGCGAGGACGGCGCGCCCAGGTGCACCACGAATCCGAGGTCCGGCTTGTCGAACCCCATGCCCAGTGCCGAGGTCGCGACGAGCGCCTTGACGCGGTTGGCCAGCAGGTCGTCTTCCGCGGCCTGCCGGTCGGCCGGGTCGGTCTTGCCGGTGTACGCCGCGACCGGGTAGCCGCGCTCGCCCAGCAGCGCCGCCACGTCGTGGGCCGCCGCGACGGTGAGCGTGTAGATGATCCCGGACCCGGGCAGCTCCGCCAGGTGCTCGGCGAGCCAGGCCAGCCGGGCCTGATCGGTGGGCAGCTCCGCCACCGCCAGCCGCAGGCTCTCCCGGTCGAGCGGGCCGCGCAGCACCAGCGTGTCGCCGCCGTTGCCGATGCCCAGCTGGTCGGCGACGTCCGTGGCGACCCGGTCGTTGGCCGTCGCGGTGGTGGCCAGCACCGGCACGCCGTCGGGCAGGTCGCCCAGCAGGGTGCGCAGCCGCCGGTAGTCCGGCCGGAAATCGTGGCCCCAGTCGGAGATGCAGTGCGCCTCGTCGACCACCAGCAGGCCGGCGCTCGCGGTGAGCTTGGGCAGGACGGTGTCGCGGAAGTCCGGGTTGTTCAGCCGCTCGGGGCTGACCAGCAGCACGTCGATCTCGCCCGCGACGACGGCGGCCTGCACCTGGTCCCACTCCTGCGCGTTCGCGGAGTTGATCGTGGCCGCCTGGATCCCGGCCCGCGCGGCGGCCGAGATCTGGTTGCGCATCAAGGCGAGCAGCGGCGAGACGATCACTGTCGGGCCCGCGCCCTCTTCCCGCAGCAGGGCCGTGGCCAGGAAGTACACCGCCGACTTGCCCCAGCCGGTGCGCTGCACGACGAGCGCGCGCCGGTGGTGCGCGACCAGCGCCTCGATCGCCGTCCACTGGTCCTCGCGCAGGGTCGCGTTGTCGCCCGCGAGCGCACGGAGCAGGGTCTCGGCGCGTTCGCGCAGGGCTTCGGTGGTGTCCACGCCCCCGGTCTACCCCATCACCCCGACAGTCCGGGAACCGGCGGTGTCGTGAACGGTCCGCTCACACCCGGAAACCCACCGTGTTGTGACTCCAATCACCATCGAGACCCGCGTAAGGACGGCCGGGCTCGCGACTCTCCCGGGCGACCGGTCCCTCTCGGGGGAGGCGGCGGGTCGCCCGGCGATGGACCCCCTTGACCGCCGGGTGCGGTGCGCGGCCGGCTTCTCCCGGGGAGCGGGGAGGCCGGGCCGTGCACCGCGCCACCTCCATCGCGCCTCAAAGCCGAGCGGCAGGCCCCCGCGCGCCCGCGCGTATAGGCTCACGCGTTATGTCACCACGCCGCATCGGGGTCATGGGCGGCACGTTCGACCCTGTGCACCACGGCCACCTCGTCGCGGCCAGTGAGGTCCAGTCGCGCTTCGCGCTGGACGAGGTCATCTTCGTGCCCACGGGACAGCCCTGGCAGAAGACCGCGCGCCGCATCACCCGCGCCGAGGACCGGTACCTGATGACGGTGATCGCCACCGCGTCCAACCCGGTGTTCTCCGTCAGCCGCGTCGACATCGACCGCAGCGGCCGGACCTACACCGTGGACACGCTCCGGGACCTGCACGAGGAGTACCCGGAGGACCAGCTGTTCTTCATCACCGGCGCCGACGCGCTGGAGCAGATCCTGACCTGGCACAAGGCCGACGAGCTCTTCGACTTCGCGCACTTCATCGGCGTCACGCGGCCCGGCTACCGGCTCAACTCCCGCCACCTGCCCAGCGGGAAGGTCAGTCTCGTCGAGGTGACGGCCATGGCGATCTCGTCCACCGCGTGCCGCGAGCGCGTGGAGAGCGGCGAGCCCGTCTGGTACCTCGTGCCCGACGGCGTGGTGCGCTACATCGCCAAGAAGGACCTCTACCGCAAGGACCAGGGTGAGTGACTTCAGGGGCACGGGTACCCTCGTCGGGCGTACCCCGAACCCTGAAGGAGCACCGTGGCAGCGACGTCCCAGGCACGAGAGCTGGCCGTGGCGGCGGCACACGCGGCCGCCGACAAGAAGGCCAGCGACGTCGTCGTGCTGGACGTGTCCGAGCAGCTCGTGATCACCGACGCCTTCGTGATCGCCTCCGCGCCCAACGAGCGCCAGGTCGGCGCGATCGTCGACAACGTCGAGGAGCAGCTGCGGATCGGCGGGCACAAGCCGGTCCGCCGCGAAGGCGCCCGCGAGGGCCGCTGGGTCCTGCTCGACTACGTCGACGTGGTCGTGCACGTCCAGCACCAGGAGGAGCGCTCGTTCTACGGCCTGGAGCGGCTGTGGAAGGACTGCCCGCGCATCGAGGTCGAAGGGCTCGACCAGCCCCCGGCCGAAGACGACGCGGACGGCCTGGACGCGTGAGCCCCCGACGGCTGCTCCTCTGGCGCCACGGCGAGACCGACTACAACGCCGCCGGCCGCATGCAGGGGCACCTGGACTCCGCGCTGACCCCGGTCGGCTGGAACCAGGCGCGGTTCGCCGTCCCCGCGCTCGCGCGGTTCTCCCCGGACCTGGTGATCGCGTCGGACCTCCGGCGCGCCACCGACACCGCCACCGTGCTCACCGAGGCCATCGGCGTCCCGCTGCGCATCGACAAGCGCCTGCGTGAAACGCACCTGGGCGAGTGGCAGGGCATGACCGGACCCGAGGTCGACGCCGCGTACCCCGGTGAGCGCGACCGCTGGCGCACCGACGCCGCCTGGGCGCCGCCCGGCGGGGAGTCGCGAGTGGACGTCGCCGGGCGCGCGGGCGAGGTCGTCAACGACCTGCTGCAGCCCAACTCCGACGTCGGCGACGCCGTGCTGCTCGCCTCGCACGGCGGGCTGATCGTCGCGCTCACGGCGAAGCTGCTGGGCCTGCCGGTCGAGATCTGGCCGTCGCTGGGCGGCATCATGAACTGCCACTGGGTGGAGCTCGGCCGCCGTGACGGGAAGTGGCGGCTGCACGCGTACAACGCGGGCATCACCGGCTGATCGATGGCGCCGCACCTGCTCGTCTTCGGCGATTCGCTGAGCTTCCACGGTCCCGAAGGGCCCTGTCCCGCCGATGACCCGCGCCTGTGGCCGAACGTCGCCGCCGCCGGTCTGGGCGGGCACGCCGATCTCGTCGCGGGCATCGGCTGGACCGCCCGCGATGTGTGGTGGTCGCTGACCGGCGACCCGCGCGTGTGGGCCGACCTGCACCACGTCGACGCGATCGTGCTCGCGATCGGGAGCATGGACACCCTGCCGTCGCCGCTGCCGACCTACCTGCGCCAGGGGCTGCGCTACCTGCGGCCCGACGGCGTGCGCCGGGTCGTCCGCGGCGCCTACCTCGCCGCGCAGCCGAAGCTTTCCGTCGCGTTGCGGGGCCGTCCGGCGGTCCTGCCCGCGAAGCTGACGGTGCACTACCTCGACCAGTCTGTGACCGCGTTGCGCGCGCTGCGGCCGGAGCTGCCGATCTTCGGGATGCTGCCGTCCGTGCACCGGGCTGCCGCGTACGGCGGCGTACACACTGCGCGCCCGGGCGCCGAAGCGGCGATGGCTTCGTGGGCCGCGCGCGCCGACGTCCCGCTGCTCGATCTGGCCGGTGTCGTCGGCGAGCACGTGCTGAGCGGCGCGGGAAACCCGGACGGCATGCACTGGGGCTGGGCCGGTCACGCGGCGGTC
Source organism: Amycolatopsis saalfeldensis (assembly GCF_900110575.1). Classification (GTDB taxonomy): domain Bacteria; phylum Actinomycetota; class Actinomycetes; order Mycobacteriales; family Pseudonocardiaceae; genus Amycolatopsis; species Amycolatopsis saalfeldensis. The sequence continues at coordinate 114,363 of NZ_FOEF01000010.1, read as the reverse complement.
GGCGCGGCGATGGCGAAGCTGATGGCCCCGGCGCTGAGCGACGTAGGCTGACGGCGTGTCGGTCGCCGTGGTCACGGACTCCACCGCCCACCTGCCCGAGGGCTTCGCCGAGCGGCACGCGGTGCGGGTGGTGCCCCTGCACGTCCTCGTCGACGGCGTGGTTTCCCTCGACGGCAAGGAAATGGGCCCCGCGGCGCTCGCGGAGGCGCTGGGAGAGCGCAAGATCGTCACCACGTCGAGGCCGACGCCCGCCGAGTTCGTCACCGAGTTCCGCGCGGCGCTGGCCGAAGGCGCCGATTCGGTGGTCTCCGTGCACCTCTCGAGCGAGCTTTCGGGCACCTGGGAGGCCGCGGTGCTGGCGGCGCAGGAGGTCGGGCCGGACCGCGTGCGCGTGGTCGATTCGCGGACCACGGCGATGGGCCTGGGCTTCGCCGCCCTGCACGCCGCGGTCGTGGCCGCCGGCGGTGGTTCCCCGGCCGAGGTCGAAGCGGCCGCGGCCGAGACGGCCCGGCACTCGTCGACGCTGTTCGTCGTCGAAACCCTCGAGCACCTGCGCCGCGGCGGCCGGATCGGGCCCGCGGCGGCGCTGCTGGGCACCGCGCTGGCGGTGAAACCGGTGCTGCACATGGCCGAGGGCCGCATCCTGCCGCTGGAGAAGGTGCGCACGATGAACCGGGCGATGGGGCGCCTGGTGGAGCTGGCCGTCCAGGCCGCGGGCGACGGGCCGGTCGAGCTGGCCGTGCACCACCTCGCTTCGCCGGAGCGCGCCGTCGACCTGGCGAACCGCCTCGAGGAGAAGATCCCGGGCTGTTCGGGCGGCTGCGTCGTCTCGGAGATCGGCGCGGTGATCGGCGCGCACACCGGGCCGGGGGTGCTCGGGGTGGTCGTGCAGCGCGCGTCCTAGCCGCTCTTGTTTTCAGTCGGTGTGCGGGAACGAGTGGTGTTCGTGCGTGACCAGCCAGCGGTCGCCTTCCTTGCGCAGCCCGATCGTCAGCCGTAACCGGTTTCCGGGCGGGTCCTGCGGGGTGCCGCAGCGCAGGAGTGCCCAGGCGAACGCGACCTCCTGGCCCGCGGTGACCTCCAGCTCCAGGATTTCGAACGACGCTCCCCGCGCCTGCCACTCGAAGAACGGCGGCCAGGTCGCGGAGTAGGCGTCGATCCCGCGAACCCCTTCCTGGGGCGGCGGGACGTCGAACATCACGAGGCCTTCGGCGTGGTCCCGGAGGACACCGGGGAGGTCGCCCGAGTGGACGGCTTCGGCCCAGCTCTCGATGAGAGTGCGGATCCGCTGTTCGTCGGTGGCCATGGCGAGGTCCCTTCCTCCGGTGCGGCGCCGTCCGGTCCGGGCCGGCGCGGAGAACTCCGCACAGGTGACCGCCCAGTCTCCCACCCCATACCGACGAAACCCCCGTCCGCACGCCTGCCCCGGGTCGAGTTGTCCCCACCAGGCCGCTTGTCCACAGACCCGCCAACCCGGCCTCGCACACCCACCACCCCCGCCCTAGCGTCGATCGTGTGTTCGAGCAGACCGCCCGGGACCCGGGCTCCCCCGTGAACGCCAGGCTCGCCTGGCTGGCCGACCAGCTGGCCGCGGGCCCGACGACGGTCGGGCCCGGCGGCCGGCTCGTGCGACGCTGGCTGCCGGCCGGGACCTCCCTCCCCGGCCGGCGTGCCCTGCCCGGACTGTCCGGCCTGCCCGGCAGGCTCGGGCGTCGCTGGGTCCTCGTCGCGGCGGTGTTCGCCGCCGTAGTGGCGCTGGGTGTGGCCGGTTTCGCGATCTTCGGCGGCAGCGCGCCGACGGCGGAGGCACCGCCGCCGCTGCCGGTCGCCCGCGCCCAGATTTCGGCCGCGGCGCCCAGCTCCGGCAAACTCGTGATCAGTGTGGTCGGCCACGTGCGCGCGCCCGGGCTCATCACGGTCCCGTCCGGCGCACGGGTCGACGACGCCCTGCGCGCGGCGGGCGGCGCGGACCCGGGCACCGACCTGACCGGTCTCAACCTCGCCCGCAAGCTCACCGACGGCGAGCAGCTGGCGGTCGGCATCACCGTGGCCGCTGCCCCCGCCCCTGCGGGCCCGGCCGGGGCCGGGGCCGCGCCCGGGAAGGTCGACCTCAACTCGGCCACCCCCGAACAGCTCGACACCCTGCCCGGCGTCGGCGAGGTCACCGCCAAGCGCATCGTCGACTGGCGCACCCAGCACGGCGGCTTCAGCAGCGTCGAGCAGCTCCGCGACGTCGACGGCATCGGCGCGAGCAAGTTCGACAAGCTGCGCGAGCAGGTGAGTGTCGGATGACCGAGTCCGACGTCGTCCCGGCGTGGCGCGATCAGGACTTCCGCCTGGTCCCGGCCGCGGTGGCCGCCTGGGGCGGCACGCTCGCCGGCCTCCGGTTGGGCTGGTGGGCGGCGCTCGTCACCGGCGTGGTGGCGGTGGCCCTGTCGGCGGTGCTGCTGGTGCGCGGCCGTCGGCTGGGGGCCGCGGGCGCGCTGCTGCTGCTCGGGCTCGTGGTGGCGGGCCCCGGCGCGCTGCGGATCCGGGCCGCCGAGCAGGACGTTCTGGGCGCGGAGGCGCAGCACGGGCCCACCGCCGTGCTGCGCGTGGAGGTCACCGAGCGGCCGCGGCCGATCCACCGCGCGGGATACGCCGACCAGCAGGCGGGAACCCGTTCCGTGGTCGTGGAAGCCGGGGTTCGATCGGCCACAGTGGACGGTCACCCGGCCGGGTCCACCGGGCGGGTGCTGCTGCTCGCTCCCACCGCCGGGTGGGCGGATCTGTTGCCAGGGCAGGAAGTGACGGCATCCGGCCGGCTGGCCCCGGCCCGCGGCGGCGATCTCACGGCGGCGGTGCTGTACGTGCGCGAGGCTCCGGCGGGCGTCGGCGAAGCGCCGTGGTGGCAACGCGCGGCTTCGGCGCTGCGGTCCGGGCTGCACCGGCTGTGCGCGGTGCTGCCGGAGGAGCCCGCCGGCCTCCTGCCGGGCCTGGTGCTGGGCGACACGAGCGCGTTGCCGCAGCAGGTCGAGCGCGAGTTCAAGGACTCCGGGCTCACTCACTTGATGGCCGTGAGCGGGGGAAACGTCGCCGTGATCTGCGGCGCGGTCCTCCTGCTGTTCCGCCTGCTGCGCGCCGGTCCGAGGCTGTCGGCGTTCGCGGCCGGCTCGTGCCTGCTCGGCTTCCTCGTGCTCGTCGGCCCGGCGCCCAGTGTGCTGCGGGCCGGGCTGATGGGCGGGGTCGGGCTGCTGGCGCTGGCGCTCGGACGGCGGGGATCCGCCCTGCCCGCGCTCGCCTTCGCGGTGTGCCTGCTGGTGGCCTGGGATCCGGCGATGGCGGCGGACTTCGGCTTCGCCTTGTCGGTGCTCGCCACGGCCGGGCTGGTCCTGCTCGCGCCACGCTGGGCGGATTCCTTGGTACGCCGGGGAATTCCGCCCGGGTACGCGGAGGGGATGGCGGTGCCGTTGGCCGCGTTCGTCGTCACCGCCCCGGTGATCGCCGGCATGGCGGGCACGGTGAGCCTGGTCTCAGTGGTCACCAACGTGCTGGCCGCACCGGTCGTGGCACCGGTGACGGTGCTCGGCGTGCTGGCCACCGTCGTCGGCCCGTGGTGGCCGGGTGCCGGGCGCCTGCTGGTCCACCTCGCCGATCCGGAGGCCCGCTGGCTGATCACCGTGGCCCGGCACGGCGCCCGCGCGCCGGGGGCCGTGCTCGACTGGCCCGGCGGCTGGTGGGGCGGGCTCTGCGCGGCCGGGCTGGTGGTCGTCGCGGTCTTCGCGCTGCGGTTCCGCCGGGTGCGGCTGCTGGTCGCCGTGGCGCTGGTCGCGGTCCTGCTGACCGTGGTGCCGGCCCGGGTGCTCGCGCCGGGCTGGCCGCCGGCGGGCTGGGCGATGGTGGAGTGCGACGTCGGCCAGGGTGATGCCTTGGTGCTGGCCACTTCCGAGCCCGGCCGGGCCGTGGTCGTCGACACCGGGCCGGAGCCGGGGCCGGTCGACGAATGCCTGCGGCGGCTCGGGGTCGACCGGGTCCCGCTGGTGGTGCTGTCCCACCTGCACGCCGACCACACCGGCGGGCTGGCGTCGGTGTTCGAGGGCCGGGCCGTCGGGGCGATCGCGGTCGGCCCCGGCCGCGCGCCGGGATGGGCGTGGCAGCAGGTCTCACGCGAGGCCGGGCGACGCGGCGTTCCGCTGCTGGAGCTGAGCGAGGGGCAGCGGCTGTCCTGGCCGGGCCTCACGCTCGAGGTGCTCGGCCCGCGCTATGTCACGGCGCGCTCGCCCGCGGAGCAGGACGGCACGATGATCAACAACAGCTCGGTGGTGCTGCGGGCGGAGACCCCGGCGGGCCGGGTGCTGCTGCCCGGGGACGTGGAACTGGCCGCACAGGCCGATCTGCTGAGCGACGGCGCGGACCTGCGCGCCGACGTGCTGAAGGTGCCCCACCACGGCTCGAGGTTCTCACTGCCGGGCTTCCTCGCCGCGGCGGCGCCCCGGGCAGCGCTGGTGAGCGTGGGCGCGGGCAACAGCTACGGCCACCCGAGCCAGTCCACTATGGACGTGCTGAAGTCCTTGGGCGCGCTCGTGACCCGGACCGATGTGGACGGTGACACCGCGGTGCTGCCGGGCGAGGCAGGACCGGCGATCGCGCGCCGAGGCGAGCCCCGTGGACCACCCCGCTAGCCGGATTCCTGGCTCGCCGAGAGGTGAGTCAAGCCCGCTGGAGGCCGGGTTCGGTAGGGACGGTGGCCTGCTGGAGGCCGGGTTCGGTGGGGACGGTGGCCTGCTGGAGGCCGGGCTTGATGGGGACGGTGGCCCGCTGGAGGCCGGGCTTGGTGGGGACGCTGGCCCGCTGGAGGCCGGGCTTGGTGGGGACGCTGGCCCCGCTGGAGGCCGGGCTTGGTGGGGACGCTAGCCCGCTGGAGGCCGGGCTTGGTGGGGACGCTGGCCCGCTCGAGGCCAGGCTTGGTGGGGCACTGGCCCCGCTGGAGGTCGAGCTCCGTGGGGACCCTGGCTTGTAGATGACCCCGGCCCGCGGGGACCCCAGCTCGTCCGGGGACGCCAGCCCCACCGGAGGCCGGGCTGGCCGAGCACCCCGGCTCGCCGGGGATTGGGCGAAGGCTGGGCGGGAGACCGATGATCCGTCTCCCGCTCAGCCGGGCTCGCACGCTCCGTGCCCCACAGATGCCCAGCGCCACAACCGATCCCACGAGCCACCCGGCGCGCGGGCCACGATCACCCTTATCCCGCAACGAGTCAGGAGGTGTGAACCACGACCAGAACCCCGACCGGCGAGGTGGCTCGCGGGCCCGGAGGTCAGAAGCCGAGTGCCTTGCTGACCGCTTCGGCGGACGGCGGCACGGTCGCCTTCGGGCCGATGCGGCCCTCGACGGCGTCCAAGGTCTTGAGGCCGTCGCCGGTGATGAGCAATACGGTTTCGGCGTCGGGGTCGAGCTTGCCGGTCTCCACCAGCTTCTTCGCGGTGGCGACGGTGACGCCGCCCGCGGTCTCGGTGAAGATGCCTTCGGTGCGCGCGAGCAGCCGGATGCCCTCCACGACCTCCTCGTCGCTGACGTCTTCGATCGCGCCGCCGGTGCGGTTGACCACGTCGAGCACGTACGGGCCGTCGGCCGGGTTGCCGATCGCCAGCGAGCGGGCGATGGTGTCCGGCTTCACCGGCTGGACCACGTCGTGGCCGGCGCGGAAGGCGGCCGAGACCGGGGAGCAGCCGGTGGCCTGGGCGCCGAACACCTTGTACGGGCTGGCTTCCACCAGGCCGAGCTGGCCGAGCTCGCGGAATCCCTTGTCCACCTTGGTCAGCTGCGAGCCCGAGGCGATCGGCACCACGATCTGCTCGGGGATGCGCCAGCCGAGCTGCTCGGCGACCTCGAAGGCGAGCGTCTTCGAGCCCTCGGAGTAGTACGGGCGGACGTTGACGTTCACGAAGGCCCACGAGGCGTGCTCGGCGGCCAGCTCGGTGGCGAGGCGGTTGACGTCGTCGTAGTTGCCGTCCACGGCGATCAGCGCGCCGTCGTACACCGCGGTGGTGAGGATCTTGGCCCGCTCCAAGGTCTTCGGGATCAGCACCACCGACTGCCAGCCGGCGCGCGCGGCCGCGGCGGCGACCGCGTTGGCGAGGTTGCCGGTGGACGGACAGGCCAGCACCTCGAAGCCGAACTCACGGGCCGCGGCCAGCGCGACGGCGACCACGCGGTCCTTGAACGAGTGCGTCGGGTTGCCGGTGTCGTCCTTGACCCACACGCGCTTGAGGCCCAGCGCCTTCGCGAGGCGGTCGGCGCGCACGAGGCGCGTGCCGCCGGGCTCGGTGTTGGGGATCTCCTCAACGTTCGAGGGGACGGGCAGGAGCTTCTTGTAGCGCCAGATGTTGTTCGGGCCGCCCTCGATGTCCTCGCGGCGCACGCGGCCGAAGTCGTAGGCGACCTCGAGCGGCGAAAAGTCCTCGGCGGACACGAACTCCGGGGCGAGTGGCTGCCGGTGGCCCTCTTCCTTCGACACCAGTTCGACGGCGGGCCCGAGGTCCACGGTCTTGCTGGCGGAGGTCGTTCCGAGGGTAACGGTCATCACGAGGTTCCTTCCTCATCTGCCCCGCCGAAGCGGGCCGGAATTGGCACCGTGGTCGTCAGCTATCCCGCGATCGCGGAATGACAGGCTGTACGCCGGTTGCCGGGGCTTCGTCGGGCCGTATCCCTCTGCCCCTCTGGATGAGCGGTATTCAGTTGTCGGCGCGCGCTCGCGGGCGCTGCCTCGGCTACACCGTACGACATGGCGATCACCTCGTGCCACGGTGCCCGCCCCGTCACCGGGGCGGGCCTGCGGCCGGACGGGTGAGAAGATGACCGGGTGACCACCGCCCCCGCGCCGCTCCAGCTCGTCATCGGCGAGGAAGAACTGCTCATCGAACGGGCCGTCCGGGCCGCGCTGGACGCCGCGAGGGCGGCCGACCCGACGGCCGATCTGACGCGTAACCGGGTGTCCGAACTCACACCGCCGGTACTGGCCGAGCTGGTGAGCCCTTCGCTGTTCAGCGAAGGACGGGTGATCGTCCTGGACTCGGCGCAGGACATTTCGCAGGACCTGGCCGACGCCGTGCTGGCGTACCTCGCTTCGCCGGCGGAGGGCATCGTGCTGGTCGTCGTGCACAGCGGCGGGGGCCGGAGCAAGGCGGCGAAGGCGCTGCCCGCGGCGTTGAAAAAGGCGGGCGCGGAGATCATCGAGTGCGCGAAGCTGACGAAGCCCGCCGAGCGGGAGTCGTTCGTGCGCAACGAAGTGCGCCGCTCCGGCGGAAAGATCGACGCCGCGGGGCTGATGGCGCTGCTGGACACCGTCGGCTCGGATCTGCGCGAGCTGTCCTCCGCGGCGACGCAGCTGGTCGCCGACGCCGGGGGCGTGGTGGACGAGCAGGCAGTCCGGCGCTACCACACCGGCCGCGCCGACGTGACCGGCTTCGCGGTGGCGGAGAAGGCTGTGTCGGGCGATCGCGGGGCGGCGCTGGAGTCGTTGCGCTGGGCGATGCAGCTCGGCGTTCCGCACGTCCTGGTGGCCGACGCGCTGGCGGACGCGGTCCGCACCATCGCGCGGGTCTCGGCGGCGGGCCGCGGCAACCCGAACCAGATGGCGGGCGAGCTGGGCATGCCGCCGTGGAAGATCCGCAAGGCGCAGGGCCAGTCCCGCGGCTGGGGCCAGGACGGCCTCGCCACCGCGATGCGCGTGGTGGCCCGCCTGAACGCCGAGGTCAAGGGCGCTGCCGCCGACGCGGGCTACGCGCTGGAACGCGCGGTCACCGAGGTGGTCGCCGCGAAGGGCGAACACTGACCCCGCCTACCGGCCGAGGCCGATCCAGCCAGCCTCGAGCGCCCCGTTACCGGCCCAGGCGAAGCCCCCCGGAACATGCGAAAGGGCCCGGCGACCAGTGGTCACCGGGCCCTCCGAAGCGGAAATCAGAGCGAGTTCACGCGCTTCGCGATCGCGGACTTCTTGTTCGCGGCCTGGTTGGCGTGGATGACGCCCTTGGTGACGGCCTTGTCCAGCTTCTTGGCGGCGTCGCGCTGCGCCTCGACGGCCTTGGCCTTGTCGCCCGAGTCGGCGGCGTCGCGGAACTTGCGGATCGCGGTCTTCACCGAGGACCGGATCGCCAGGTTGCGCTGGCGGGCCTTCTCGTTGGTGGTGATGCGCTTGATCTGGGACTTGATGTTGGCCACGGGGGCGCTCCTGTGTCTCTCGGTGAGTTCGCTGCCGCGTCGAAGTGGCCCCGTGCGCCCGCGAGGGGCGCGGCCGGGTTTCCTCCATGACGGAATGCCGCACGGCAACAGCGAGAAAGCCTAACAGCCCTGCTCCGAGCCCCCGCGGCCGCCCCGCGGTGATCGCTTCGGCTACGGTGGGAGCCGCTAGTGCCTAGGGTTCCGCCACCGGCCCGCGGCCCGCCCCGCGCGGGTCCACCCACAACGAGGGCCGGTGGGACAGGTCCGAGCGGCACCATCGGCGGAGCCGGAAGCCCTGCCGTTCATCTGACGGGACAAAAGCCTGGAGGACCCGGTCTTTCGCGCGCGCGAAAGACCCCTAAGGGGTCCGGTGAACACCACAGCTCTGTCGCTCGTCCTCGTCGCCGCCTTCGTGCACGCGGCATGGAACCTCGCCGCCAAGCGCGTCACCTTCGGCGGGCCGCGCTTCGTCTGGCTCTACTACACCGTTTCGGCCGTCGTTCTGCTGCCCGCCGTGGTCGTCGCGCTCTTCGTCGAGCCGGAACGTCCACAGTGGAGCTGGCTGGTCGCGGCCGCGGTGACGGCCGTGATGCACATCGCCTACGGCATCGTGCTGCAGCGCGGCTACGTCGTCGGCGACCTGTCGATCGTCTACCCGCTGGCGCGCGGCACCGGGCCGCTGCTGTCCGTGCTCGCCGCCGTCCTGGTGCTGCACGAGCACCCCGGCGTGCTCGGCCTGGTCGGCGCGTTCCTGGTGATCGCCGGGGTGCTGGTGATCAGCGTCGGCGGCGGCACGGCGGACCGGGCCGCGCGCCGCGCCGGCGTCTTCTACGGCGTGCTCACCGGCGCCGTCATCGCCGCGTACACGCTCTGGGACGCCCACTCCGTGACCACCCTGGGCGTCCCGCCCCTCGTCTACTTCGGCGGCGGTGCGATCGGCCAGAGCCTGCTGCTGGCGCCGTCGGCGTACCGGGGTCGCGCCGAGGTCGGCCGGCTGTGGCGCGAGCATCGCAAGGAGGTGCTGATCGTCGGGCTGCTGTCGCCGGCGGCGTACCTGCTGGTGCTGTACGCGCTGCGGATCGCGCCGGTCAGCCTGGTCGCCCCGGCGCGGGAGCTGTCGATCGTGGTGGGCGGCGTCGCGGCGTGGCTGGTCCTCGGCGAGCGCAACGCCGCGCGCCGACTGGCTGGTTCGCTGGTGGTGCTGGCCGGCATCGCCGCGATTGCGGTGGCCTGAACCGCTCGGGTAGGGAGTAGGCATGGAAGTACTGAGCAGCCGCGTGCTGATCCACCCCCGTGACCCGGACGCCGCCACCGCGTTCTACCGCGACACGCTGGGGCTCGCGATCGACAAGGAGTTCCCCGGCGGCACAGTCTTCTTCGCCGGCGGCGGGTCGATCGAAGTGGTCGGGCGGGCCGAATCCGGGCCGACGCCCGACGTCGCGCTGTGGCTCCAGGTCCGCGACCTGCCGGCCGCGCTGGCCGAGCTGGCGGGACGCGGCGTCACGCCGGTCCGCGGCGCGCAGCGGGAGCCCTGGGGCCTGGACGAGGCCTGGATCGCCGATCCCGACGGGACGCGCATCGTGCTGGTGGAGGTGCCGTCGGGCCATCCCCTCCGGACCGATCCGCGGTAGCCGCGGGTCAAGCGGGCTTGAGGGCCTTCAGCTGGGCCGCCAGCCCGGCGAAGCCCGGCGGCTCCCAGGTCCACGTCTGCAGGTCGGTGAAGCCCGCGGCGGCGGCCTCGTCGGCCAGTTCGTGGCGGGACACGGGCAGCCACTTCTCGTGCGCCGAGAGCAGGAGCCTGCCGCCGGGGCGCAGGATCCGGAACAGCTCGGCGAACGCGGCCGGCCGGTCCTCCCAGAACGTGACGTTGTTGACCGTCAGGACCACGTCGACGCAGTCGTCGGCCGCCCCGGTGCGGGCCGCCGTGCCGTCGCGCAGCTCCACGCGGTCGCCGCAGCGTTCCAGGCACAGCGAGCGCATTTCGGCCGACGGCTCGACCCCGATGACCTCGCCGGCCAGCCGGCTGGCGGCGTCGAGGCCGACGCCCGGGCCGGGGCCGACGACCAGCACGGTTTCGTCCGGCTCCAGCCGGGCGAGGTCGACGACCCGGTGCTCGGTGGCGGCGTTGCCGCGCGCCATGACCCAGCCGCCCAGGCGCCCGAGCAGGCCGGCGGGGTGGCCGAACGCCCGGTCGAGCGCGGTGCCGAGGGTGCCCGTGGCGGCCTGTGGAACCGGCGCGGGCTGGTGCGAAGTGCTCATACTTCGAGGTCACCACGAGTCACGGTGATCTCGCATCGGGGATGACCCCCACCCGCACCCGGAGCTCCATGGGACCATGGACGGTGGCCAGCCCCGAACCACGTTCCCGAGGACCACACGAGTGACAGCGCCCAAGACGTTCGCCGACACCACCTTCACGCCGCCGGAGCTCATCCGCAACTTCTGCATCATCGCCCACATCGACCACGGCAAGTCGACGCTGGCGGACCGCATGCTGCAGCTCACCGGTGTCGTCGAGGAACGGGCGATGCGCGCTCAGTACCTCGACCGGATGGACATCGAGCGTGAGCGCGGCATCACGATCAAGGCCCAGAACGTCCGCCTGCCCTGGCAGGTGGACGGCCGGGACCACGTGCTGCACATGATCGACACCCCCGGCCACGTCGACTTCACCTACGAGGTGTCCCGCGCGCTCGAAGCGTGCGAAGGGGCGATCCTGCTGGTGGACGCGGCGCAGGGGATCGAGGCCCAGACCCTGGCCAACCTGTACCTGGCACTGGAGAACAACCTCACCATCATCCCGGTGCTGAACAAGATCGACCTGCCCTCGGCCGATCCGGACAAGTACGCGGGCGAGATCGCGCACATCATCGGCTGCGAGCCGGGCGACGTGCTGCGGGTCTCGGCGAAGACCGGCGTGGGCGTCGGCGCGCTGCTGGACGAGGTCGTCAAGCAGGTCCCGGCGCCGGTCGGCGACTCCGACGCGCCCGCGCGGGCGATGATCTTCGACTCGGTCTACGACACCTACCGCGGCGTCGTGACCTACATCCGGGTGGTCGACGGCAAGATCACGCCGCGCGAGAAGATCCGGATGATGTCCACCGGCGCCACGCACGAGCTGCTGGAGGTCGGGATCATCTCGCCGGAGCCGAAGCCCAGCAAGGGCCTCGGCGTCGGCGAGGTGGGCTACCTGATCACCGGGGTGAAGGACGTCCGCCAGTCGAAGGTCGGCGACACCGTCACGTCCGAGCGCCACGGCGCGACCCAGGCGCTGGCGGGTTACCGCGAGCCGAAGCCGATGGTCTACTCCGGGCTGTACCCGGTCGACGGCTCGGACTACCCGGAGCTGCGCGAGGCGCTGGAGAAGCTGCAGCTGAACGACGCCGCGCTGGCGTACGAGCCGGAGACGTCCGTGGCGCTGGGCTTCGGCTTCCGCTGCGGCTTCCTCGGCCTGCTGCACCTGGAGATCACGCGCGACCGGCTGGAGCGCGAGTTCGGCCTCGACCTGATCTCCACGGCGCCGAACGTCGTCTACCGGGTGGTGCTGGAGGACCGGAGCGAGGTCGTGGTCACCAACCCGTCGGACTGGCCGACCGGGCTGAAGATCTCGGACGTGTACGAGCCGGTGTCCAAGGTGAGCATCCTGGCGCCGGCGGAGTTCGTCGGCACGATCATGGAGCTGTGCCAGACCAAGCGCGGGCAGCTGCTCGGCATGGACTACCTGTCCGAGGACCGCGTGGAGCTGCGCTACAACCTGCCGCTCGCGGAGATCATCTTCGACTTCTTCGACACGCTGAAGTCGCGGACGCGCGGCTACGCGTCGCTGGACTACGAAGAAGCGGGCGAACAGGTGTCGGAGCTGGTGAAGGTCGACATCCTGCTGCAGGGCGAGACGGTGGACGCCTTCTCGGCGATCGTCCACAAGGACGCCGCGTACAGCTACGGGAACCGGATGGCGACGCGGCTGCGCGAACTGATCCCGCGCCAGCAGTTCGAGGTCCCGATCCAGGCGGCGGTGGGCTCGCGGATCATCGCGCGCGAAACCATCCGCGCCATCCGCAAGGACGTGCTCGCCAAGTGCTACGGCGGTGACATCTCGCGGAAGCGGAAGCTGCTGGAGAAGCAGAAGGAAGGCAAGAAGCGGATGAAGACCGTGGGCCGCGTGGAGGTGCCGCAAGAGGCGTTCGTCGCGGCACTGTCCACTGAGGACAGCGGGAAGAACAAGAAGTAACCCGTTCGACCACACGTTCGAGTGAAGGAAGCCGCCCGCGACGCCGCAGGCGGCTTTCTTGTCGGTACCCCCTGGTCTCCTCTGGTGTGACCGACGGAAGGAGAGCACCATGACGGTCATGACAGACACCCGGCGTCCCGAGGGGGCGCGCCCCATGACGGTGCGCGACCTCGAGGAGATGCCGGATGACGGCCGCCGCCGTGAGCTCATCGACGGGGTGCTGGTCGTGAGCCCCGCGCCCGGGCTGAGACACCAGACCATCGCCTACCGGCTGTACCCCGTGCTCGACCAGGCCTGCCCACTCGGGTACTTCGTCGCCGGCGCGCCGTTCGCCGTGCGCATCGGCGATCACCTCGAGCTGCAGCCCGACCTGCTGGTCGGCCGCGGCGAGGGCTTCACCGAACAGGACCTCCCGGAGCCACCGGTGCTCGCGGTCGAGGTGCTCTCGCCCAGCACGGCCATCCACGACCTCAACACGAAGAAGGCCGTGTACGAGCGCCTCGGCGTGCCGAGCTACTGGGTCGTGGACCCGGCCGAGCCGGCACTGGCGGTCTTCGAACTGGACGGCGACGGCGTCTACCAACAGGTGGCGAAGGCCGCGGTCGACGAGGTTTTCGAGGCCCGCCAACCATTTCCGGTACGCGTGGTACCCGCGGAACTACTCGGCCGCCTCGGCTGAGGCGGGCCGTGGTGCGGGCACCCGCGCCGCACGGGCTTGTTCCCGTGGGTCTCGGCGCGCCCCGGATGACGGTGGTGGCGCGTCGCGTCGTGCGGACCGCGGGTGCACGATCCGGCTCGTGCAGCCACGGTCTGCGCAGACTGCCCGGTCGTCGCCCGTGGAGCCACCGTGCGCATTGTCGATGTGAGCCGCGCAGCTATCGCAAGTGCAGACACTGTTTCGTATTGTCCGTGCGAGCCGGGCGGCCATCGCCGGAGTGGTCACCGTTCGCAACGGCCCGCGTGCCGGGGGTGGTGCGGCGCCGGGTGTCCTGGCCGGTTCAGCGGTTGCGGATGATCCGGTCCGCGCTGACGAAAACCGCCGCGCGGCGTTCGGCGGCCATTACGCGGTCGTACTCGGACCAGTTGTCGTGGGAGCCGGTGGCGGCTTTGAAGACGGCGCGCAGCAGTTCCGGCAGGCCGGCCGGATCGAAGGCCGGGTCCGGGTCGTCCAGGCCGATCACGTGGGTCGCGCCGGTCACCGAGGCCCAGTCCCAGCCGCGGCGGAAGGTGATCGTCGCGTGGCCGGCGCGGCGCAGCAGGGTCAGCTTGTGCGCGTCGCCGCGAGCGACGAAGCCGATCGACGGGGCGCCCGTCACCGGGTCGTCGATCAGGCCGGCGTTGACGACGGACGCGTGCACAGTGCCGTCCGCGCGGACGGTGGCGATGGTCGCGAGCCCGTTCTCCTGCAAGGCGAGCGCACGGGTGTGCTCGAGGTCAGCGTTCATGACGCAGCCTAACCCGATACCGGCCCCGGCCGGGCTCGGCGCCGGTCCAGGCGGATCGCGAGGCCGCTGCCCGGGCCGGCCCGCGAGCTAGGCTCGGAGGCATGTTCGAAGACCTCGATTTCCCGGTGATCGCGGCGCCGATGGCGGGCGGTCCCACCACACCCGAGCTGGTCGCCGCGGTCACGGCGGCCGGCGGCTTCGGGTTCCTCGCCGCGGGATACCTCACGGCGGAGACGCTGGAAGCCAAGATCGCCCACACGACGCAGCTGACGGGCGGGCGATTCGGCGTCAACCTGTTCGTGCCGGGCGGCCGTTCGGCGGCGGACCTCACGGCGCACCGCGAGCGGCTCCTGACCGAGGCACGGCGCTACGGCGTCGAGCCGGGGGAGCCGCGCTGGGACGACGACGAGTACCCGGCCAAGCTCGACCTGGTGGTGGCGCGGCGGGTTCCCGTGGTGTCGTTCACCTTCGGGGCGCCGACGTCGGCGGAGGTGGACCGGGTGCACGAGGCCGGCGGCCGGGTCGCGGTCACCGTGACCAGCCCGCACGAGGCCGACCTCGCGGCCGCCCGCGGCGCGGATGCGTTGGTGGTGCAGGGTTTCGAGGCGGGCGGGCACCGCGGCCTGTTCACCGACGACGCGACCGGCCCGGCGGGCGGTGAGCAGTACGGCCTGCTCGCGCTGCTGCGGCTGATCGGTGCGCGCACCAGCCTCCCGCTGATCGCGACGGGCGGGCTGGTGCACGGCGCCGACGTCGCGGCCGTGCTCGCCGCCGGAGCGTCCGCCGCGCAACTGGGCACGGTGTTCCTGCGAGCGGACGAGGCCGGGACGGCGGCCCCGTACCGTCGTGTGCTGGCCGCGGCGGACCGGGCGACGGCGTTCACGCGCGCGTTCAGCGGCCGCCCCGCGCGGGGTTTGGTGAACCGCGTGCTGAATGACCTGTCCGCCCACGCGCCGGCCGCGTACCCGCAGCTGCACCACCTGAGCAAGCCGATCCGCGCGGCCGCGGCCAAGGCCGGTGACCCCGAAGCGATGTCGCTGTGGGCCGGCCAGACCTACCCGCTGACCACAGAGGGCCCGGCGGCCTCGATCATCGAACGCCTCCGCGGCGAAGCCCGCACCGCCGCGAAACGGCTCGACCGCCTCCGCTGATCCCACCGCAACGAGCCCGGCCTGCCCTCCTGCGGTCGGGGCTATTGCCACGCGCGGGCCCGGCCACCTCCGGGCCTGACCACGTCCGGGCCGACCACCTCCGAGCTGGGCAGCGAGGGGCTGGTCACCGTGGGGCGACGCCGGCCTGCGCTGCCCAGCAAGAGGGCGGGGCAGCGGGGGTCGACCACCGCCGGGCTGGGCAGAGAGGGACTGGTCACCGTGGGGCGAGGCCGGGTTGGCCTGCTGGTTCGGTCGCCGCTGGGTCGGCCAAATCCGAGCCGATCAGCGCTGGGCTGGCAGCGGCGGGCCGATCAGCGCTCGGGTGTGCTGTGCTGGGCAGCGAGGAGGCCGGGCTGCGCTGGGTGATGCGGGGGCCGGGCTGCGCTGGGTGATGCGGGGGCCGGGCTGCGCTGGGCGATGCGGGGGCCGGGCTGCGCTGGGCGATACGGGGGCCGGGCTGCGCTGGCCAGCAAGAGGTCTGGGCAGCGGGGGTCGACCACCGCGGGGCTGGGCAGCGAGGGACTGGTCACCGTTGGGTAGCGCCGGGCCGGGGGGCGCGGTGCAGGGCTGGTCACCGTTGGGCGAGGCCGGATCCGCCAGGATCGTGCCGATCACCGCTTGGCGCGGACGTGAAACGGCCGCCCCCGGAGATCCGAGGGCGGCCCGTTCCAAGAGGTCAGTCCGAAGTGGACTCCGTTTCCGGCGAAGCCGGCCGGTTGAGCAGTGAGTGGCGGCGGCTGTAGCCGAAGTAGATGGCCATGCCGATGACGAACCAGATGGCGAAGCGGAGCCAGGTTTGCCATTGGAGGAAGGTGATCAGCCAGAGTGAGAACACGACGCCGATGATCGGCACGACGGGCATGCCCGGGGTTTTGAAGGTGCGGGGCAGTTCGGGGCGCTTGTAGCGGAGCACGACCACGGCGATGCAGACCACCACGAAGGCGAGCAGGATGCCGATGTTGGTCAGTTCCGCGGCTTCCTCGATGGGCAGCACCCCGGCGATCACCGCGGACGCGATGCCCAGGACCCAGGTCATCCGGTGCGGTACCTGGCGGGTGCGGTGGGTGCCGGAGAACCATTTGGGCAGCAGGCCGTCGCGGCTCATCGAGTAGCCGACGCGGGTGGCGCCCATGAGGAAGGTGAACAGCACGGTCAGGATGCCGATGATGGCGCCGACCGCGATGACCGCGCCCAGCCAGCCGAGGCCGACGGAGGCGAACGCGCTGGAGAACGCGCTCTCCGGGTCGATGTCCTTGAAGTTCACCATGCCCGTGAGGACCAGGCAGGCCAGCACGTAGAGCACCATCGAGATCGCCAGCGAGTACAGGATCGCCTTCGGCATGTGCTTCTGGGAGTCCTTCGACTCCTCGGCCGCGGTGGACATCGCGTCATAGCCGAACACCGCGAAGAACACCGTCGCGGCGCCGGTGAACGCGCCACTGAGGCCGAAGGGGAAGAAGTTGCTGTAGTTGCCGGTCTTGATGTGGAACGCGCCGACCACGATCACCAGCACCACCAGCGCGACCTTCAGGTACACCAGCAGCGTCTCGAACCGGGCGGCGTTTTTCATGCCCTGGTTGAGCACGAACGCGATGATCAGGCACAGCAGCACCGCGAACAGGTTCACCTTGTACGAGCCGGACGCGACCCCCGAGGGTTCCGTCCCCGGTGCGCCGGACATCCAGGCCGGCAGCGAGACGTGCAGGAAACCGAGCAGGTCGTTGAAGTAGCCCGAGATCCCGATCGCCACCACCGACACGATCGCGGTGTACTCCAGCAGCAGGTCCCAGCCGATGAACCAGCCGACGATCTCGCCGAGCACCGCATAACCGTAGGTGTACGCCGAACCCGCGCGTGGGATCAGCCCGGCGAACTCGGCGTAGGAGAACGCCGCCGCCGCGCTCGCGATGCCCGCGATCAGGAACGAGATCAGCACCGCGGGCCCGGCGGTCTTGTTCGCCACCGCACCGGCCAGCGAGAAGATCCCGGCGCCGATGATGCCGCCCACGCCGATCGCCGTCAGCTGACGCAGCCCCAGCGTCCGTTGCAGACCGGTGTCCCCGGTTCCCTCGATCGTCTCGATCGGTTTGCGCCGGAATATCCCGGAGCCTGTGCCCAGCATGCGGGGAGCGGACATCGGTGTCTCCTCATACGGTTGTGAAGAGAGCCCGGGTCAACGGGCTCTGGCAGGGCACCGTACTAGGCGCTGTCCTCTATGTCATCGATGCCCGTTCGACAGGGCGCAGACACGGCGCCGATGCTGCCCGTTCAGCCCGCGGCGGTGTCCTCGCTCGCGACCTCGGAGACGCTGTCCTTCCCGCCCGCCACGCGGATCGCGCCGGCCGCGAAGAACGTGAGCAGCTCCGCGATCTCCGGCGGGTCGTCCAGCTGCGGGCAGTGGCCCCAGTCCTCGCGCACCAGCAGCCGGCTGTGCGGGACCAGCGTGTGCAGCTGGCGCCCGGACGCCGACGTCACCAGCTTGTCCTTGCCGCAGGCGACCACGAGCAACGGCGCGTGGACCTGGTCGAGCTGGTAGGCGTCGGCCAGTTCGGTGACGAGCTGACGCGCCTCTTCGAGCCGGCTGGTGGTGGCGCGGTAGTCCGGGAAGAGCGTGGTGAAGCGCCGGACCTGGCTGACGTCGGCCGCGGCCGCGTCGGCGTACAGCAGCCGCGGGACGACCTGCTCGGCCACCGCGCGGACCACGAAACCCGGCACGGGCACGGGCAGCGCGGAGAACAGGCGCAGCGGCAACGGGTTGCGCGCGACCGTGCGGACCAGCCAAGAGTCGACGAACCCGGGGGCGGCGATCGAGACGACGCCGGCGATGGGGAGCCGCGGGTTCTGCGCCGCCCGCAGGCTCATCGTGCCGCCGAGGGAGTTGCCCGCGAGCACCACCGGGCCGAGCACGGCCTGTTCGCGGACCACCGCGGCGGTGAAGGCGTCGAGCTGGGGCAGCATCGGGCCGGGACGCAGCGGCTGCGCGTCGCCGAAGCCGGGCAGGTCCACCGCGATCGCGGCGACGCCCGCGGCGGCGAATTCGGCCAGCACGGGACGCCAGGTGTCGGCGCTGTCGCAGTAGCCGTGCAGCAGGACGAGCCGCGGCGCGCGTGGCTTCTCGGCCGCGCGTTTGCGGATGCGCTTGGGCGCCTCGGCTTCGGCCACGGGCGGGCCCACCTCGAGCACGCGGGTGCGCACCCCGGCGAAACGCCGGAAGGAGACCCGGATCGGGTCCGGTTCGCTGCTGGGCCGGCCGCCGCGGGCAGCGGGTGCGGGCCGCTTCGTCGCGGTCATATCTACAGGTTAACCGCCGAAGGTCGACTTCTGGTGGAACTTCGGGGGTAACAAGCCGATTGCGAACTCGGGGTGTTGACGGGTCACGAAACGTCGCGTAAAAGGGCCCTGGCCTGGGCCGTCCGGGAAGGATCGGTCCAGACCAGGGCCGTGTCGGTCACTCAGCGCGTGAAGACGATCTTGCCCGCGGTCTCCCCGTCGAGCATCGCGCGGAACCCCTCGGCCGCGTCCTCGAAGGCCGGCTCGCTGCCGATCTGGGGCTTGATGCCCTTCAGGTCGAGGTAGCTGAGCAGGTCCGCCAGCTCGTCGCGGGTGCCCATGGTGGAGCCGGCGATGCGCAGCTGGAGGAAGAACACCCGCTGCAGGTCCGCCGACGGGTCCGGCCCGCTAGTGGAGCCCGAAACGACGACGATGCCGCCCGGCTTCAGCGACTTGAGCGTGTGCGCCCAGGTGGCCTTGCCGACGGTCTCGAACACCGCGTCGACCCGCTCCGGCAGCCGCGCGCCGGTCTCGAACGTCCGGTGCGCGCCGACGGTCTCGGCCAGCGCGCGCTTCTCCTCGCTGCGGCCGGTGACCCAGACGCGGAACCCGGCGGCGCGGCCGAGCGCGATCAGCGCCGTCGACACCCCGCCGGAGGCGCCCTGCACCAGCATCGTCTGGCCGGGGCGGAGCCCGGACTTCACGAACAGCATCCGGTACGCCGTGAGCCACGCGGTGCCCATGGTGGCGGCCTCGGCGAAGCTCAGCCCGGCCGGCTTCGGCACGACGTTGCGGGCCGGCACGATCACCTGGTCGGCGAAAGTGCCCTGGTGCTTCTCGGTGAGCAGCGTGCGCTTCGGGTCCAGGGTGTCGTCGCCCTGCCAGCCGGGGGCGTTCACCACGGCGTGGATGACGACCTCGGAGCCGTCGTCGAGGGTCCCGGCGCCGTCGCAGCCGAGGATCATCGGGAACTGCTCCGGCTTGATCCCGACCCCGCGCAGCGTCCACAGGTCGTGCATGTTGAGGCTCGCGGCTTTGACGTGCACCCGGACCCAGCCTTCGGGCACCTCGGGTTCCGGCCGTTCGCCGACGACGAGCGAGTCGAGCGGGGAATCGGCGTTGGGTTCCTTCGCGTAAACGGCGAACATGCCTGCAACGTACCGCCCCTGGGCGCGCCCGCGCAGCACACCGCGCGTAGGCTCACATTCGTGGTGAACGGGCTGGCCGACTGGTGGGACGGGGTCGAGCTGTGGCTCGCCCAGGCCTGGTTCCCGGTGCAGTTCGTGCTGGTCATGGTCGTGGTGGTGCCGCTGTGCCTGCTCGCGGCCTGGGCCATCGACAAGCTGGTGGGACGGTTGTCGCACTGGTTCGGCCCGGCCCGCGACGACGACGGCCACTCCTCTTAAGCTGGCACACCATGGTCAACCGTAGGCGGATCACCGCCGCACTCGTCGGTCTCCTCGTGCTCGTGTTCGGGGGCTGGCTGGTCAAGGACGCCGTCGACGGGTCCTCTTCCTCATCGGCGCCGGCCCCGGCCGGCTCGGTCAGCGGTGGCGCGGCCGGGGCGAAGCCGGCAGGCGCCGACTCCGGCCTGCGGGTCGAGGCGCTGTCCGCGCTGCCCTCGCAGGCGCGCGACACCTGGAAGCTGATCCAGTCCGGTGGGCCGTTCCCGTATCCGCGCAACGACGACGTCGTCTTCGAGAATCGCGAGAAAGTGTTGCCGCGCAAGCAGTCCGGCTATTACCACGAGTACACCGTGAAGACCCCGAACAGCCCGGACCGCGGCCCGCGGCGGCTCGTCACGGGCCAGGCGAAGGAGCTGTTCTACACCGGCGACCACTACGCGTCGTTCGTCGTCGTGGACCCGAGCCGATGACCGCGGGCAGCGAGGCGAAGGCCGCCGCGGACGACGCCTTCGCGCGAGGCGCCTACCCGCATTACGTCGACGGGAGCCGCACGCTCGACAAGCCGGGCACGCTGGCCGCGATCGCCGAGGCGATGTCCTTTCCGGACTACTTCGGGCGCAATCTCGACGCGTTGTACGACATGCTCACCGACCTCTCGTGGCTGCCCGCCGGGGAACACGTGCTGATCTGGACCGGGTCCGAGGGGCTGCGGGGGGCGGAGCCCAAGACGTACCTGGCGATCCGGAGCGTGCTGTCGGACGCGCAACGGGCGCTGGGGCCCGACGCCGGGATGCCCGGCGCCCGTCGGCTGACCGTGGTGCTGACGGATTCCTGACGGCTCATTCGCCGGCGGGCACCCAGTCCGGCTTGCGTTTCTGGGCGAAGGCCAGGATTCCTTCCTGTCCTTCCGCGCTGGCGAAGAAGCCCGCCGACAGCTCGTTCATCGCGGCGAAGCCGTCGCCGGGAGTGGCCGGGCGGGGCCGGCTGAGCAGTGTTTTGGTGGCGGCCAACGCCTTTGGGCCGCCCAGAGTGAGGGACTTCAGATAGGACGCGGCCTTCGCGTCCAGCTCTTCGGCCGGGACGGCGGCGTTGAGCAGGCCGATCTCCACCGCGCGCCGGGCGTCGAACACCTCGCCGGTGAGGAACAGCTCGTGCGCGGCGCGCGGGTTCAGGCGCGGCAGCACGGTCAGCGAGATGACGGCCGGGACCACGCCGATCCGCACCTCCGAGAAGGCGAACGTCGCCTCGGTCGCGGCGACCGCGATGTCACACGCGGCGACCATGCCGATGCCGCCCGCGCGCGCCGGCCCGGCCAGGCACGCGACAACCGGCTTCGGGCTGGTCCACAGCTGGTCCAGGATCTTCGGGAACTCGTTGACGCCCTGGTCGCCCGCCCCCGCGCCGCGCGCCTCTTTGAGGTCCATGCCGGCGCAGAAGACCGGGCCGGTGTGGGTCAGCAGCACCACGCGCACGGCGTCGTCGTCGCGGGCCTTCTCCAGCGAGGCGCCCAGCTCGCGGCGAAGCTGCGCGGACAGCGCGTTGCGGTTGTGCGGGGAGTCGAGGGTGATCGTGGCGGTGCCGCCCACCACGTCGTAGTGCACCAGTTCGTCAGCCATGCGATCACCCTCGCATATCCGCGCGGGCGGTCCGGTGTGACGTGCGTCAGGCCGGCACGTGGCGGTGTGCCGCCTCGTAGCGGCGCAGCACGGCGGCGGCGACGCGGGGCTCCGTCCCGAGCGGGGCGGCGAGGTAGACACCCCGATCGGCTTCACGGGCCAGCGCGGCGACGCGGTCGGGCAGCAGCCCGGGGGCCAGGAACCACGAGGCGACCGCGATCCGCTCGACCCCGCGGGCCCGCAGCCGCTCGACGGCGGCCGGGACGTCCGGCTGGGCCGCGCTGGCGAAGGCCTCGGTCACGGGGATGCCCAGCCGGGCCTCCCACCGCGCGGCCAGGTCCGCGACGGCCGCGTTCGCACCCGTGTTCGACGAGCCGACGGCGCTCACCACCAGGCCGCTGCCCGGTCCGCCGAGGCCCGCGCCGGCCAGCCGGTCGAGTGCGACCTCCTCCAGCACCGGGTCGACGCCCAGCACGTCGGACACCCGCACGTCGAAGCCCGGGCAGTCCGCCTGGACCTCGGCGACCAGCGCGGGCAGGTCCACTCGCGCGTGGAAGGCGCTGCCGAGCAGCAGCGGTACCACTACGGCCGAGCGGTGGCCCTGCTCGTACAGCCGCCGCAGCACGTCCGTGACCCGCGGCTCGGAAAGGTCCAAAAAGGACTCGTACACCCCGGCGCCCGGTGCCTGCTCGCGGACCCGCTCCACGAGCCCCCGCACGGTCGCCGCCGAACGGGGGTCGCGGCTGCCGTGCGCGACGGGCACCAGGGGGGCGGTCACCGGAACCGTTCGCCGATCAGGCCGGCGGCGAGGGTGTCGCCGTCCTTCGGGTCGATCACCAGGAACGCCCCCGTGCGCGGGCTGTCGGTGTAGTCGTCGACGCCGAGCGACTCGGCCAGCCGCAGCTCCACGAGGCCGATGTCGTTCAGCGCCAGCGAGTCCGGCGAGTCCACACTGGACAAGGTCTGCTCGTCGAAGCGGGCGGTCAGCTCCTCGACGATCGCCTGCACGGTGCGCGTGCCGTGTTTCACCAGCACCCGCGCGCCCGCCTTGAGCGGCTTCGCCGACAGCCAGCACAGCGTGGCGGCCAGCTCGTCGGTAACGCGCGGCGGCCGGTCGGCCGTGGCGATCAGGTCGCCGCGGGAGATGTCGAGGTCGTCGGCGAGCAGCAGGGTGACCGAGGTGCCCGCACCCGCTTCGGCCAGTGGCCCGTCGGCGGTGTCGATTCCCTCCACGCGAGTGCGGAGTCCTTGCGGGAGAACGACTATCTCGTCGCCGGGCCGCACGGTGCCCGCGGCGATCTGCCCGGCGTACCCGCGGTAGTCCGGGTATTCGGCGGTGCGCGGCCGGATCACGTATTGCACCGGGAAGCGGAACGCGGCCTCGTGCGGGTCCGGCGCGACCGGCACGTTTTCCAGGTGCTCCAGCAGCGTCGGACCGGTGTACCACGGGGTCCGCCCGGACTTCGTGGCCACGTTGTCGCCCTGCAGCGCGGAGACGGGGATGGTGGTCACGGAGCCGGTCCGGTAGCCGAGTGATTCGGCGTGGGCGGCGAATTCCTTGGCGATGACGGCGAAAGTGGCCTCGTCGTAGTCGACGAGGTCGATCTTGTTGACCGCGAGCACCAGCTGCGGGACGCCCAGCAGCGCGAGCACGGCGGCGTGGCGGCGGGTCTGCTCGATGACGCCCTTGCGCGCGTCGACCAGCAGCACGGCGAGCTGCGCGGTGGAGGCGCCGGTCACGGTGTTGCGGGTGTACTGGACGTGGCCCGGGGTGTCGGCCAGCACGAACGAGCGCTTCGGCGTCGCGAAATAGCGGTACGCCACGTCGATGGTGATGCCCTGCTCGCGCTCCGAGCGCAGCCCGTCGACCAGCAGGGAGAGGTCCGGGGTGGACAGTCCTTTGTCGACGGACGCGCGGGTGACGGCGTCCAGCTGGTCGGCGAGCACCGACTTGGTGTCGTACAGGAGCCGTCCGACGAGCGTGGACTTGCCGTCGTCGACACTGCCGGCGGTGGCGAGCCGCAGGAGGCTGGACATCAGAAGTAGCCCTCTCGTTTACGGTCTTCCATGGCTGCTTCGGACATCCGGTCGTCGGCGCGCGTGGCGCCGCGCTCGGTGAGGCGGGACGCGGAGACCTCCGCGATCACGTCGGCGACCGTGGCCGCGGTGGACTCGATGGCGCCGGTGCAGGAGCCGTCGCCGACCGTGCGGTAGCGGACGGTGAGGTCGTGGACCGCTTCGCCGTCGCGGGGCCCGCCCCAGGGTCCTTCGGTGAGCCACATGCCGTCGCGCTGGTAGACCGGGCGCTGGTGGGCGTAGTAGATCGAGGGCAGCTCGACGTTCTCGCGCGCGATGTAGTTCCAGACGTCGGCCTCGGTCCAGTTGGACAGCGGGAAGACGCGGACCTGCTCGCCGGGGCGGTGGCGGCCGTTGTAGAGGTTCCACAACTCGGGGCGCTGGCGGCGCGGCTCCCACTGGCCGAAGGAGTTGCGCAGGCTGAAGATGCGCTCCTTGGCGCGGGCCCGCTCCTCGTCGCGGCGCCCGCCCCCGAACACGGCGTCGAACTTGTTGCCCGAAATGGTGTCCAGCAACGGCGTGGTCTGCAGCGGGTTGCGCAGGCCGTCGGCGCGCTCTTCGAGGCGGCCGTCGTCGATCCAGTCCTGGACCTTCGCCACGACCAGGCGCAGATTGTGCTTCTCCACCACCCGGTCCCGGAAGTCGAGCACCTCGTCGAAGTTGTGCCCGGTGTCGACGTGCAGCAGCGGGAACGGCACCGGCGCGGGCCAGAACGCCTTGATCGCCAGGTGCAGCAGCAGGGTCGAGTCCTTGCCGCCGGAGAACAGGATCACCGGGCGGTCGAACTCGCCCGCGACCTCGCGGAAGATGTGGATGGCCTCGGACTCCAGCGCCGCCAGATTGTCCTGCGCGGCGTCCACCGCGGGTTCAGCGAGAGTGGTCATGCTTCCTTCTGCCTCCGCCATCAGCCGTGCAGCCCGCATTCGGTTTTCGCCTGGCCGGCCCAGCGGCCGCTGCGCGGGTCCTGCCCCGGCGCGACCTTCGCGGTGCACGGCGCGCAGCCGATGGACAGGTAGCCGACCGAGACCAGCGGGTTCTCCAGGATGCCGTGCTCGCGGATGTAGCCGGCGAACTCCTCGTCGGTCCACGGCGCGATCGGGTTGATCTTGACCAGGCCGTTGCGCTCGTCCCAGGTGACGATCGGGGTGTTCGCGCGGGTCGGGGCGTCGACGCGGCGGACGCCGGTGACCCACGCGGAGTAGCCGGCGAGGGTTTTGCGCAGCGGCACCACTTTCCGCAGGTTGCAGCACAGCGTCGGGTCGCGGTCGTGCAGCTTCGCGCCGTACTCCGCGTCCTGCTCGGCGACGCTCTGCTCGGCCTGGGCGTTGACGATCGTCACGTCCGGGTACACGGTCTGCACCGCGTCACGGGTGCCGATGGTCTCCGCGAAGTGGTAGCCGGTCTCCAGGAACAGCACGTCCACATCGGACTTGACCTTGGTGGCCAGGTCGATCAGCACCGCGTCCTGCATGTTGGACGCCACGATGAAGTCGTCGCCGAAGGTCTCGGCCGTCCAGCGCAGGGCTTCCTCCGCCGTGGCCTCGGCCAGCTCTTTCGACGCTCGTTCGGCCAGGGTCCGGTAATCCGCTGTGGCGGTCATCCGTGCGACACCTCCGGTAGGGACAGTCCGTGGAACTTCACCGAGAACGTCCGGCGGCAGCCGGTGCACAGCCAGCCGCCGCTCTCCTCGGGACGCAGGTCCTCATCGCCGCAGAACGGGCAGTAGTACGGCACCGCCCGTTCGGTCGAGGTCACTGCAGCACGCTTTCTTCGGCCCGCGCGACCCACTGCGCGAACCGCTCTCCGCTTTCGCGGCCGTCGATGTACGCGCGGACCACCCGCTCGACGTACGCGGTCAGCTCGGTCGTGGTGACCTTGTGGCCGCGCAGCTTCCGGCCGAACCCGGCGTCGAGGCCGAGGCCGCCGCCGAGGTGCACCTGGAAGCCCTCGACCTGCCGGCCCTCGCCGTCGGTGACGATCTGGCCCTTGAGCCCGATGTCCGCGGTCTGGATCCGGGCGCAGGAGTTGGGGCAGCCGTTGAGGTGCACGCTCACCGGGGTGTCGAGGTCGCCCTGGATGTCGGCCAGGCGGGTTTCCAGCTCGGCCACCAGCGCCTGCGCGCGGGCCTTCGTCTCGACGATCGCGAGCTTGCAGAACTCCAGGCCGGTGCACGCCATCACGCTGCGCCGCCAGGGCGAGGGCCGGGTGTGCAGGCCCAGCTCGGCCAGCTCGGCTTCCAGCGCGGGCACCTCGGGCTCGGGCACGTCGAGGACCACGAGCTTCTGCTGCGGCGTCAGCCGGACGCGCTCGGAGCCCGCGCGCTCGGCGGCCTTGGCCACGGCCAGCAGCGTCTCGCCGTTGACCCGGCCGGCGACCGGCGCGGCGCCCACGTAGAACCGGCCGTCGACCTGCTTGTGCACGCCGACGTGGTCGATCGGGGCGGGCGGCACCTCGGGCGCGGGGCCGTCGACGAGCTTGCGCTTGAGGTACTCGGATTCGAGCACTTCGCGGAACTTCTGGGCGCCCCAGTCCTTGACCAGGAACTTGATCCGGGCCCGCGCGCGCAGCCGCCGGTAGCCGTAGTCGCGGAAGACGCTGATCACGCCCTCCCACACGTCGGGCACCTCGTCGCGCGGCACCCAGGCGCCGAGCCGCTGCCCGATCATCGGGTTGGTGGACAGGCCGCCGCCGACCCACAGGTCGAAGCCGGGGCCGTGCTCGGGGTGGTCGACGCCGACGAACGCGATGTCGTGGATCTCGTGCGCCACGTCCGCCTGGCCGGAGATCGCGGTCTTGAACTTGCGCGGCAGGTTCGAGTAGCGCGGGTCGCCGATGAAGCGGCGCTTGATCTCCTCGATCGCCGGGGTGCCGTCGATCACCTCGTCCTCGGCGATGCCGGCGACGGGGGAGCCGAGGATCACGCGCGGGCTGTCGCCGCACGCCTCCATCGTCGTCATCCCGGCGTTCTCGAGCTTCTGCCAGATCGCCGGCACGTCCTCGATCCGGATCCAGTGGTACTGGATGTTCTGCCGGTCGGTGATGTCGGCGGTGCCGCGTGCGTGCGTCTGCGAGATCTCGGCCAGCACGGCGAGCTGCTGCGTGGTGAGCATGCCGCCGTCGAGCCGGACGCGGAGCATGAAATAGCGGTCGTCCAGCTCCTCGGGCTCCAGCGTGGCGGTTCGGCCGCCGTCGATGCCGGGCTTGCGCTGGGTGTAGAGGCCGAACCAGCGGAACCGGCCGCGCAGGTCACCGGGGTCGATCGAGTCGAAGCCGCGGTGGGCGTAGACGTTCTCGATGCGCGCGCGGGCGTTGAGCGGGTTGTCGTCCTTCTTCGAGCGCTCGTTCGGGTTCAGCGGTTCCCGGTAGCCGAGCGCCCACTGGCCCTCGCCGCGCTTCTGCCGGGCACGGGGGGCGCGGCCGGGCGCGGGGGTTTCACGCGTGGGTGAGGCCATTTGGGGGTCCTCCGGGAGGCGGTCGTGGCACCGGGGCCACCGCGACGCCCGGGGGAGTTTCCGGCGGGCAGGCTGGTTCGCGGCGGGTCCGGCGCCGGCGGTCCAGTGTGGTGGGCTGGTCGGGCGTCGGGAGTCAGCGGACCGGCCGGCAGAGCGCGCTCGCGACGCGCACAAGGTCGACGTGGCGGCGCGCCACGAGCAGGACACCGGCAGGACTCACAGGCCTGAGGGTGCCACGCGTCCACAATGTGGTCCAGGCTTGCCCGGATGGTGGGAGAGGGCTCACTGTGAGGGGACAATGCGGTGCGGTGGGGCGGTACAAGCGCGCTTCGCCGCCGAGTCCCTGTGCCGGGCCCGGCGGGAGCCGGTGGACAATGGACGTCGTGCCCGTGACCAGCCAGACCACCGAACCCACCGCCACCGGACTGCCCGAGAGCGCCCTCGACGGGCTGGGGACCCGGCCGTTCGGGGTCTACGTGCACGTGCCGTTCTGCGCCACCCGCTGCGGCTACTGCGATTTCAACACCTACACCGCCGGTGAGCTGGGCTCGGGCGCGTCGCCGCGGTCGTGGCTGGACGGGTTGCGCCGTGAGCTGGAGCTGGCCGCCCGGGTGCTGCAGGCGCCGCCCGCCGCGGAGACCGTGTTCGTCGGCGGCGGGACGCCCTCGCTGCTCGGCGCGGACGGGCTGGGCGAGGTGCTCGAGATCGTCCGCGGGGCGTTCGGGCTGGCGCCCGGCGCCGAGGTGACCACCGAGTCCAACCCCGAGTCGACGTCGCCGGAGTTCTTCGCCGGGATCCGCGAGGCCGGGTACACCCGGGTGTCGCTCGGCATGCAGTCCGCGGCGCAGCACGTGCTGCAGGTGCTCGACCGCGTCCACACGCCGGGACGGCCGGTGGACGCCGCGCGCGAGGCGCGGGCCGCGGGCTTCGAGCACGTGAACCTCGACGTGATCTACGGCACTCCCGGCGAGCGCACGGAGGACCTGCGGGCGTCGCTGGACGCCGTGCTCGCCGCGGGGGTCGACCACGTGTCGGCGTACGCGCTGATCGTCGAGGAGGGCACCGCGCTGGCCCGGCGCGTCCGGCGCGGCGAGCTGCCCGCCCCGGACGACGACGTGCTGGCCGCCGACTACGAGCTGATCGACGCCACCCTCGCCGCGGCGGGCCTGGGCTGGTACGAGGTTTCGAACTGGGCGTCTTCGGAAGCCGCGCGCTGCCGGCACAACCTCGGCTACTGGCAGGGCGGCGACTGGTGGGGCGCGGGCCCCGGCGCGCACAGCCACGTCGGCGGCGTGCGCTGGTGGAACGTCAAGCACCCGGCGCGGTACGCGGCCCAGCTCGCCGCGGGCGAAAGCCCCGAAGCGGGCCGTGAGCTGCTCACGGGCGAAGACCGCCACCTGGAGCGGATCATGCTCGAACTCCGTGTCGCGGAAGGGCTCCCGCTGTCGGCTCTCGACGCCGCCGGGGTGGCCGAGGCACGCGCCGCCGCCGCGGAAGGGCTGCTGGACGAGTCCGCTTTGGACAGTCCGGGCCGGGCCGTGCTGACCGATCGCGGACGGCTGCTCGCCGACGGCGTCGTGCGTCGCCTGGCCGGCTGAACCGGCGGGAATCACGCGGAAATTTTCGCTTCGCGGGCATAAACCGGGCCGATGGTTGGTTGATGCAAGTGTCCACGAGCGAGGGAGTCGCGCATGCCGCAGGCGGTCAGGTACAGCGAACACGGCGGGATCGACGTGCTGCGGGTGGAAGAAGTGCCCCGCCCCCAACCCGGACCCCGCCAGGTGCTCGTCGAGGTCAGAGCCGCCGGCATCAACCCCGGCGAGGCCATGATCCGGCGCGGCGCGTTCGCCGGGCGGTGGCCGTCGGACTTCCCGTCCGGGCAGGGCAGTGACCTGGCCGGTGTGGTCGTCGAGCTGGGCTCCGAGGTCGAAGAAATCGAGGTGGGCGACGAGGTCGTCGGCTTCGTCAACAGCCGCTCCAGCCACGCCGAGTACGTCGTGGCCGAGGCCGCGGACCTGGTTCCCAAGCCCAGTGGCGTCTCCTGGGAGGCGGCCGGCGCGCTGTTCGTCGCCGGTACCACTGCGTACGCCGCGGTTCGCGCCGTCTGCGTCCGCGAAGGCGACACCGTGGTGGTTTCGGGCGCCGCGGGCGGCGTCGGCGCGCTGACGGTGCAGCTGGCGAAGCTCACCGGCGCGACCGTCGTCGGCCTCGCGAGCGAAGCGAACCACGCGTGGCTGCGTGAGCAGGACGTGATCCCGGTGGCCTACGGCGAAGGCGTCGAGGAGCGGATCCGCGTGGCCACGAGCGGAAAAGTGGACTCCTTCATCGACAACTTCGGCGACGGTTACGTCGAGCTGGCGCTGCGGCTGGGTGTCTACACGGGACGGATCAACACCGTGATCGACTTCGCCGCCGCCGAGACGTACAGCGTGAAGTCCGAGGGCAACACCGAGGCCGCGTCCGCCGAGGTCATGCGCGACCTCGTCGCGCTGGTCGACAAGGGCCTGCTCGAGGTCCCGATCGCCGCCGTCTACCCGCTCGCGCAGGTGCAGGACGCCTTCCGCGAGCTGGAGGAGCGCCACACCCGCGGCAAGATCGTGCTCAAGCCCTGACCAGGGTCCTCAGCCCGGCCACGAACATCTCCAGGGCGAATTCGAAGCGGGGCTCGCTCGTCTCGGCGTTGAAGAACTCCCCGGAGCGAAGCAGATTCGGGAAGGCGCCGGCGGGCAGCGACCGCATGTACTCGTCCATCTGACGGCTGCGTCCGGCGACTTCGGCCTGGTCGAAGTCGCCGAACGTCCAGCTGCTCGCCTCGTACGCGTGCGCTTTCGCGTACAGGCTGAGCGCGTCACCCGCGAACATCGCCTGCTCCAGGCTCAGCCCGCCCGCGCGCAGCAGCACCAGCATCGCCTCGGCCTGCCGCAGCGCGTTCGGCGTGACCGGCACCGGTGTGTTCCACGCGACCCGCGCGATGCCGGGGTACGCCATCATCGCGCGTACCTGAAGCCGCACCTGGTCCTTCACCTGCTCGTCCCACCGCTCGGCGTCCGGCGCCGGCAGCGGCACGTCGCCCAGCGCCGCGTCGAGCATCAGCTCGTCCAGCTCCTCTTTGCTGGACACGTACGCGTACAGCGAGGCCGGGCCCGTTTCCAGCCGCTGCGCGACTTTCCGCATCGTCACGGCCTCGATGCCCTCGGCGGCCAGGATCTCCAGCGCCGTCTTCACCACCAGCTCCTGGGAGAGCAGGGGCTTCGCGGCGCGCCGCCGCGGGCTGGGGGTTCGGCGCCAGGGCGGGGGCGGGACGGTCATGCCGCTCAGCCTAGACGCGCGCGGTCCTTGACGCGAACGACGTTCGTGAGTACAACTGAACTTAACGAACCGCGTTCGCTAAGGAGAGAAACCATGACTGACCGTGAAGAAGTCCTCGCCGTCCTCGGCCGCCTCAACGACGCCTGGAATGCCGGCGACGCCGCCGCGTACGGCCGGCTCTTCACCGAAGACGCCGACTACGTGACGTTCTTCGGCATGCAGTTCCCGGGCCGGGAGTTGATCGAGAGTTCGCACCGCGCGCTGTTCGAGGGCCCGCTGCGGGGTTCCAAGCTCGTCAACGGTTACGGCGAGGCGCGGGTCCGCTTCCCCTCGAAGGACGTCGCGATCGTCGTCTCCGGCGGCGGTTCCTCGCTGTCCGGCGGCGACGTCGTCGAGGAGGGCCGGGAAGTGACGGTGACCTTCGTGCTCGTGCGCGGTGACGAAGGCTGGCTGATCACGGCGTTCCAGAACACCCGCGTGTCCGATCCGCGCGCGGCGTGAGAACGATCGTGGAGGTCTCCGGCGTCGTCGCGACCACGGCGCCGGAGGCCTTCGCCGGGATCGAGCGGTGGCTGAAGGAGCACTCGGCGCCTGCCGAAGCGGACCGGGAACGGCGAACGCTCGTGTCGCAGGGCGGCTGGTGGTACCGCGGGGAGTACCACGTCACGGCCGACCCGGCGGGCGCGCGCGTGACCCACCGGGTGCTCAACGCCGCCGAGGGCCAGTGGTGGGCAGTGCTGCCGGCCAACCGGTTCCTGATCGGCTTCCGGCCCCGCGTCCGGGCCGGCTTCGCCGCGCTACTGGCCGAGCTGGATCAAGGGATCGCCTAGTACTGCAACGGCGGTTAAGCAAGTGGGTAACCGCGGCGTTTGTAGTGGCTGAGACGGGCTTGATGTTGTCGTCGGCGGCGGAAGCGGGACCAGGCCCAGACGTGATCGGCGGCGTCGGTGACACGCAGGACCAGCCTGGTGAGCAGGCGCCGTATCTCCGGTAGCGTAAATCCGATCATGCCCGGCTCGTCGGCACCAGTTCCCCTTTTATAGCAAGGGAACGAGAGACCGCGAGCCAGGCGTGAGCGAGCATCGACAAGGTGATGTGGGCATACCACGCCCGCCAGGACCGGACCTGGTACTGGTCGAGGCCGGCTTCGTTCTTGGCCTGCTGGAAACACTCCTCGATCCGCCACCGTGTCCCGGCGACCCAGGCCAGGTCCAGCAGCGTCGAGCGCCGCGGTCCGTAGCAGACGTAGTAAGCGACCTCCGTCGGATCCGAGAGTGAACGGCGGGCGAGCAGCCAATGCCCGCGCCCAGGCTGCCAGCCGATCCGGATCGGCACCCGCGCCCAGTCGTACTCGCGGGGCCCGTGCGCGCCGGCCCCGACCGACAACCGCCGCCACGCCCGGGCGGGCAGGCCGGCGATCAGCTCGTCGGCTCGGGCTTCGCGACCGCCGGTGGTGACCAGGGTGTCGTTGACCTTGGTGGCCAGCACGTGTGCGGCATCGTGGGCTTCCAGCCACAACCGCAGGTATTTGACCTGCCCGTACGCCTCATCAGCGGTGACCCACCCGAACGGCACCCCCGCCTCAAACGCCCGCGCCAGCATCGCCATCGCTTGGCGCGGCTTGGTCTCGAACTCTGTGCCCTCCGAGATTCCCGCCCGCCGACACCGAGCGGGATCGGCGATCCACGGCTCGGGCAGATACAGCTCACGGTCGATCAGCGCATGCCCACGAGGAGACGCATAGGCCAGGAACGTCCCGATCTGGCAATTTTCGATCCGGCCGGCGGTTCCTGAGTACTGCCGCTGCACCCCGGCCGAGCGCGTGCCCTTCTTCAGGAAGCCCGTGTCGTCCACGATCAGCACGCCACCCGGCTCGCCGAGGTGCTCGACGACGTAGTCGCGAACGTCATCGCGGACACCGTCGATATCCCAGTCCGCCCAGCGCAGCAGCCGCTGCATCCCATCCGGCGAAACTTCACCGGCCTGCTCGGCCAGCGTCCACCCGTTTTTCCGCTCCAACCCCGCGACCAGCCCAGACACGTACTCCCGCGCACGGGCCCGCGGTTCCGACCGCGCGAACCGGCCACCGATCCGCTCATGCACCCGGTCCAGCTGCTCCATCACCACATCAACCACCACAACGATGATCTACCACACGCACACCAACTGCCGTTGCAGTACTAGGCCGCGTCCTGTAAGTGGTTGGGTTGTGCGTCCGGTAGTCGTGTGGGCCGAGGACGGCACCTGGGATCGGATCCTAAAAGAGCTCAGGGGTCCCAGGGCGGGCTGAGTGCCGAGTTCCACCTCGCTGCCGACCGGCGTGGCTTGCCGATGCTGTTCCTGCTCACGCCTGGTCAGTGATCGCGGACAGGGCCTGCTCTCATCCCTCGGCCCGCCGTGCCAGACGAGACTGGCGGATCAGGTGGGCTGTCTGCCACCAGGCCGAACTCGCCATCGCGGCCATCGTCCTCTGGCTCCGATGGCTTACCGGACAGCCCCTAGGCGGAACGGGTGACAGGCGCGTACGGTGGAACCCAGATTAGGTAACCCTTACTGAATGGGTGGTTTTCGATGGCCGATGCTCCGGCGCGCAAGGGGAGGCCGGCGGTGCGGCTCCAGGTCCTCCGCAAGGAAAGTCTCAGCCCGCACATGATCCGCATCGTCGCGGGCGGCGAAGGCCTGCGGGACTTTTCGCCGAACGAGTTCACCGACGCGTACGTGAAGGTCATCTTCAAGGTGCCCGGGGTCGAGTACCCGGAGCCGTTCGACCTGCAGCGGATCCGCGCCGAGCTGCCGCGCGAGCACGCGCCGCGGCAGCGCACCTACACCGTCCGCTCCTACGACGAGGCGGCCGGCGAGCTGGTGATCGACTTCGTCGTGCACGGGGACGAGGGGCTGGCCGGGCCGTGGGCGATGCGCGCCGAGCCCGGTGACGAGCTGCTGTTCGGCGGTCCCGGCGGCGGTTACGCGCCGCGTGCCGACGCGGGCTGGCACCTGCTGGTCGGCGACGAGGCCGCGTTGCCGGCCATCGCGGCGGCGCTCGAGGCCATGCCCGCCGGCGTGCCCGCGCACGTTTTCCTGCTCGTGGCGGACGCCGGTGAGGAGCAGCCGCTCGTCACGAAGGCGGACGCGCAGATCACCTGGCTGCACCGGGCGGACGGCGGTGACCTCACCGCGGCGGTGAAGGCGCTGCCGTGGCGCGAAGGCGAAGTGCAGGCGTTTGTCCACGGGGAGGCCGGTTTCGTCCGGGAGCTGCGCCGGTACCTGCTCGACGAGCGCGCCGTTTCGCGGGGCTCGCTGTCGCTGTCCGGATACTGGCGCGAGGGCAAGAACGACGAGGCCTGGCGCGAGGAGAAGGCGGCCGAACGGGCGCGCGAATCAGCGTAACCTCGCCGCATGGCGACTGAGGTGAAGGTGGACATCGACCCGGCCGAGGCCGGGTTCGACAGTGGACGGCTGCAGCGCATCGACCGGCATTTCGCCCGGTATGTCGACGATGGGCTGCTGCCCGGCTACCTCGCGGTGGTGAGCAGGCACGGGCGGATCGTGCACGTCGCGTCGCACGGCAGCCGCGACGTCGAGGCGGGCGCGCCGGTGGAGCCCGAACGGTCTGGCGCATCTTCTCGATGACGAAGCCGATCACCTCGGTCGCCGCGATGACGTTCGTCGAAGAGGGCCTGATCGACCTCACCGACCCGATTTCCCAGTGGCTGCCGGAATTCGCGACGCCGCGGGTCTACGTCAAGGGCTCGGCGCTGGCCCCGGTCACGGAGCCGGCGACCGAGCCGATCCGGCTGTGGCACCTGCTCACGCACACCTCCGGGCTGACCTACGGCTTCCACCACACGCACCCGGTCGACGCGATCTACCGGGCGGCGGGGCACGAGTGGGGCACGCCGAAGGGGCTGGACCTCGCCGCGTGCTGCCGCCAGTGGGCGGAATTCCCGCTGGTGTTCCAGCCCGGCAGCGAGTGGAACTACTCGGTGTCCAGCGACGTGCTGGGCCGGCTCGTCGAGGTGCTGGCCGGGAAGCCGCTGGACGAGGTGCTGGCGGAGCGGGTCTTCGGCCCGCTCGGCATGACCGACACCGGTTTCTGGACCCCGGACACCGACCGGCTCGCCGCGTTGTACCTGCCGGAGCCGGGAACCAAGCGGGCCGTGCGCAACGACGTTTTCGGCAAACTCGGCACCGCCCGCCCGGAGTTCCTCGGCGGTGGCGGCGGCCTCGTCTCGACCGCGGGCGACTACCACCGTTTCACGCAGATGCTGCTGCGCGGCGGCGAACTCGACGGCGCGCGGGTGCTCGGCCCGCGCACGGTGGAGCTGATGACGAGCAACCACCTGCCCGGGCACGTGGACCTCGAGGCCTACGGCCGGCCGCTGTTCGCCGAGATGCCGTTCAACGGATTCGGCTTCGGGCTGGGCTTTTCGGTGCTGGAGGACCCGGTGAAGGCGAAGACGCTCTCCAGCGCGGGCGAGTACGCCTGGGGCGGCGCGGCGTCCACCGCGTTCTGGGTGGACCCCGACGAGGACCTCACCGCGGCGTTTTACACGCAGCTGCTGCCGTCGAGCACCCACCCGATCCGGCAGCAGCTGCGTCAGCTGGTCTACCAGGCGCTGGTCGGCTGAGCCCGCCGGTTCAGCCGAACGACTGACCCCGCGTACGTCCATTGAGGACGTACGCGGGGCTCGTTCAGGCGACCGGCGGGGTCGGCCGGTTGGGCGTCAGGGCGATTTCGCCGCGCAGCATCCGGCCGCCGTCGCCGGTGAGCCGGAGGTAGTAGTCGGAGCTGCAGCGCGTGCCGTCCTCGTCGAGGGCCCAGAGGCCGGAGCCCGCGGGGACCATCGAGGAGTCCTCGGCGGTTTTCGCGATCTGGTTGCCCTCGTTGTACTCGTCGAACATCGAGATGTAGATGCCCTGGGCGCCGGCGCGGACCATGTTGTAGAACTGCCGCCACATGAAGTCGCCGTGCACGCGCTGGCGTTCCTGGGTGTCGCCGGGCAGCACGCAGGGCTGGTAGTCGATGCCGTGGGAGTTGCAGTCCGCCTGGTCGCCGACGGTGATGGTGTTGTAGACGTTGTCGGAGTCGCCCGCGTTGCCGATCGCGCCGACCATCCACGGCGAGAGCGCGTTGAACGCGTGGTAGACGTCGGAGAACCCGGTGCGCGTGCCCGAACCGCCGACGCGCCATTCCCGCGGCACGCCGCCGATCACGTAACAGCCCTGGCCCTTGAACCAGTTCACCACGTCGAGGCAGGGGCCGGCGTCCCACGGGTGGTTGCCGTCGTTGAAGCCGAAGCCCCAGACGCAGACGACCGGCTTGCCGTTCTGGCGGGCGTAGGCGCCGGACGCGGTGTGCACCGACATCTTCGAGGTCCAGTCGTCCTTGATCTCCTGCTGCATGTTCGTCCAGCCGGTGACGTCGTACATCACGTAGAACTTCCGCCCGTGCGATTCGGCGGCGCTGCGCACTTTCTGCGCCATCGCGTCGCGGGTCGGGCCCTCGGCGCCGTTGGGGTTGAACCGCTGCAGCGCCGCGGTGTCGATGCCGAACTGCTGCAGCCAGGCGAAATGCGTGTCGACGGTCTGCTGGTCGTAAGAGGAGAACAGGTTCGCGGTCTGCCCGTTGCCGAGGTTCCCGTACGCGGTTTTGTAGGTGTGGTCGTAATCGCGGACGTCGGGCCACGACTTGATCCCGGTGTTGTCCGGCGACGGCGCTTTGCTCGCGTCGTGCGCCCAGTGCCACCAGGCGTTGATCGGCGCGCCGTCGCCGATGCAGGCGAACCAGCCCTGGTAGCCGACGGTGATCTTGCCGACCACGTCACCGGGCGGACTGGCCGCCGACGCGGGCCCGGCGCCCAGCGACGGCAGTGCGGCAGCCGCGGAACCGGCGGCAGCCAGAGACAGGAAAGTACGGCGGGACACGCCCATGACGGGACTCCTCGTCGCGACGATGCGGACAGGACAGCGGCGGCGAGGCGAGACTACGAATCTTTCACACGTTTGTATAGATGGTTGGGACTTTCTGTCGGCTTACCGCAAGCGACGGGAACCGGCGGTGGTGGTTTCCCCCCGGTTGTCCCGTTGCCCTCGGCTTAGGAGGCCTTGGCGTCGACGGGCTGCGCGGCGGGTTCGGCTTGGGGCAGCCCGGTTGAACCACAGCCGCGCGATCGGCTTCCGGTTGTTGTTGTCGAGGAGCACCCCGAAATAGGTCTGGTTGTCCCGCGCGGTGATCCGCGAGGCGGGCACCTCCGCGCAGACGATCGCGCGAATGACCCGGTAACCCTCCAGCTCCTCCTCGGTGTAGGAGTCCGGCGCACCGAGCGCGTTCTTGAGCCGATCGTTGACCTGCTCGTTCAGGAACTGCCGGGTCGCCTTTTCGACGAGCGGCACGAACTGCTCCCGTACGCGCTGGGTGAAGGCGCCTTCAGCTCGCCGGCGGCGCTGATGACCGAGTCGAGGTCGAAGGACTCCTTGGTCAGCTTCGCCAGTTCCGGCACATCCGCGGTGAACTCCGGGATCACCCCGGCGGGGTTGAAGACGTCGTAGCCGAGGACCGTGCTGATGAACGGCATGACGAAGGCATTCTTGGTCGCCTCCTCGGTCTAGATCACGCTCTTGTGCTGGCGGATCTTCAGTGCCAATGCCTGAGCGCGCTCCGCGATGTCCTTGCCTGGGAGCAGATCTGTTCGCAGCCAAGCCGAATTCAAGCCGTCAGCTTGCCGACGATCTGGTTCCCATACGCGCCCAGCGTCGCTTCCCGTTCGTCGTGCATCAAGTACAGGGCGAATTGGTCGACGCCCAGCTCGGCGAGTTCCTGGAGGCGGGCGATGTGAGCGGAAGCGGGCCCCAGCAGGCAGAAGCGGTCCACGATCTCGTCCGGGACGAAATCCGTGGACGGGTTGCCGGCGCGGCCGTGGTGGCGGTAGTCGTAGCCCTCGCGTTCGCGGATGTAGTCGGTCAGCTCGCGGGGGACCGCGCCCGAGGAGCCGTAGCGCGAAACGAGGTCCGCGACGTGGTTGCCGACCATGCCGCCGAACCAGCGCAGCTGCTCACGCTGATGGGCCAGGTCCTCGCCGACGTATGCGGGGGCCGCCACGCAGATCGTGATGCCGCCCGGGTCGCGGCCGGCCGCGCGGGCGGCGTCGCGGACCGCGCCGATGGTCCAGCGGGCGATGGCCGGGTCGGCGCATTGGAGGATGAAGCCGTCGGCGTGCTCGCCGACGGTCTTCAGCGCCTTCGGGCCGTAGCCGGCCATCCACATCTCCAGCCGCCCGCCCCGCACCCACGGGATTCGCACGGCCGTGTCGTTCATCGTGACCTCGCGGCCCTCGGCGAGGTCCTTCACCACCCGCATGCAGTCCCGCACCGTGGCCAATGTGGACGGTGGCTTGCCGACCACCCGGTGCGCCGAGTCGCCCCGGCCGATGCCGCACACGGTGCGGTTGCCGTACATGTCGTTCAGCGTGGCGAAGGTCGACGCCATCACCGACCAGTCCCGCGTGCCCGGCGAAGTCACCATCGGCCCGACCACCAGCGACGAGGTCTCCGCCAGGATCCGCGAGTAGACCACGAACGGCTCCTGCCACAGCACCGCCGAGTCGAACGTCCAGCCGTAGCGGAAACCCTGGTCCTCGGCGGCCTTCATCAGCCGGACGACGTCGGACGCCGGCGGGTCGGTCTGCAGCACGATCCCGAAGTCCACGCTTCCGCCCTTCAGTTCAGGTACTGGTTCAGGGCGCGGGCGAGGAACTTCCCGTGGCCGGCCCCGCCGCTGAAACCCGACGGCGACACCACGACCCGGCCGCGCGAGAGCACCGTGTGGACCTTGCCGGTCAGTTCGAAGCCCTCGTACGCCGAGTAGTCCACGTTCATGTGGTGCGTCTCGGCGGACAGCGTCTGCGTGGCCGCCGGGTCGTAGACCACGATGTCCGCGTCCGAGCCCGCGGCGATGACCCCCTTGCGCGGGTACAGCCCGAACATCCGGGCCGGCGTCGCCGAGCACGTCTCGACCCAGCGGCCGAGCGAGATCTCACCCGCGACCACGCCCTGGTGCAGCAGGTCCATCCGGTGCTCGACGCCGGGCATGCCGTTCGGGATCGCCCGGAAGTCGCCGCGGCCCAGCTCCTTCTGGTCCTTGAAGCAGAACGGGCAGTGGTCGGTGGACACCACGGACAGGTCGTTGGTGCGCAGCCCGCGCCACAGGTCGGCCTGGTGCGACTTCTCCCGCAGCGGCGGCGAAGCGACGTACTTCGCGCCTTCGAAGCCGGGCTTCGCCAAGTCCTCAATGGACAGGTACAGGTACTGCGGGCAGGTCTCGGCGAACACGTTCTGCCCGTCGTCACGCGCTTCCGCCACCGCCGCCAGCGCCTGCGAGGCGGACAGGTGCACGATGTAGAGCGGCGCACCCGTGACGGCGGCCAGCCGGATCGCGCGCGAGGTCGCCTCGGCCTCCAGCTCCGGCGGCCGGGTGCGCCCGTGCTCCACGGGGTCGACCCGGCCCGCGGCGTACGCCTGCGCGGCCAGCTCGTCGATCGCGATGCCGTTCTCGGCGTGCATCATGATCGTGGCGCCGATCTCGCGCGCCTGCTGCATCCCCCGCAGGATCTCGCCGTCGGTGGAGTAGAAGACGCCGGGGTAGGCCATGAACATCTTGAAGCTGCCCACGCCGGCGTCCACGCAGGCCCGCATCTCCTTGAGCGAGGCGTCGTTGACGTCCGAGACGATCATGTGGAAGCCGTAGTCCACGGCGCAGTTGCCGTCGGCCTTGCTGTGCCATTTGTCCAGTGTGGACAGCAGCGAGGTGCCCTTGGCCTGCACGGCGAAGTCGATGATCGTGGTCGTGCCGCCCCAGGCCGCGGCGACGGTGCCGGTCTCGAAGGTGTCCACGGAATGCGTGCCGCCGAAGGGCATTTCCATGTGCGTGTGCGCGTCGATGCCGCCGGGCAGCACGTACTTCCCGGTGGCGTCGATCGTCTCGTCGCCGGTGAGCGCGCCGGGCGCGGCGACGGCGGCGATGCGCTCGCCGTCCACCAGCACATCGGCCTCGACGGCGCCGGCGGGGGAGACGACCTGGCCGCCTTTGATAAGGGTGGTCATCAGGCCTCCGTCAGGGGGCCGTAGCTGTCCGGGCGACGGTCGCGGTAGAACGCCCAGAGGTCGCGCACCTCGGCGAGCTGGCCCATGTCCAGGTCGCGGACGACGATCTCCTCCTCGGAGTCCGAAGCGGCCTCGCCGACCAGCTGCCCGCGCGGGTCGGCGAAGTAGGACTGGCCGTAGAAGTCGTTGTCGCCCAAGGGTTCCACGCCGATGCGGTTGATCGTGCCGACGAAGTACTCGTTCGCCGCGGCGGCCGCGGGCTGCTCCAGGCGCCACAGGTACTCCGAGAGTCCCCGGCTGGTCGCCGACGGGTTGAACACGATCTTCGCGCCCGCCAGGCCGAGCGCGCGCCAGCCCTCGGGGAAGTGCCGCTCGTAGCAGATGTACACGCCGATGCGGCCCACGGCGGTGTCGAACACCGGGTAGCCGAGGTTGCCGGGCCGGAAGTAGAACTTCTCCCAGAACCCCTTCACCTGCGGGATGTGGTTCTTGCGGTGCTTGCCCAGGTACGTGCCGTCGGCGTCGATCACCGCAGCGGTGTTGTAGTAGACGCCGGGCTGCTCCTGCTCGTACATCGGCACCACCAGCACCACGCCGTGGCGCTCGGCCACCTCCTGCATGAGCTTCGTGGTGGGGCCGTCGGGAATGCCCTCGGTGTAGGAGTAGTAGTCGGCGTCCTGGATCTGGCAGAAGTACGGGCCGTAGAACAGTTCCTGGAGGCAGACGACCTGGGCGCCCTGCGAAGCCGCTTTGCCGATGGCTTCGACGGCGTTCGCGATCATCGACTCCTTGTCACCCGTCCACCGCTGCTGGATCAATCCGGCTCGGACCAGGTCGCTCACTTGTCTCCTCCTTCGTGCTGGACCGGGAGAACAGGGCGTAGACGGCGAACGCGCCGACCAGGCCCACCACCCAGTTGTAGTCGTAGAGCGGCTTCAGGAAGGGGATGAGGCCGTTCGCGGGGAAGGGGCCGCCGTAGGCCCCGCCGACCGCGAGCACCGCGCCGACCAGCGTCGCGACCACCGCGCGCCAGTTCCAGCCCCCGGCGAACCAATACACCCCATCGGGTGTGTAGAGGTCCTTCAGCTTCAGCTCGGTCCGGGCGATCACCCAGTAGCCGGCCACGAGCACACCGGCCACGGCGCCGAGCAGGCCGCCGTAGAACCCGAGCCAGGCGAAGATGTAGATGCTCGGGTCGGAGTAGAGCCGCCACGGCTGGATCAGGATGCCGACGACACCGGTGATCAGGCCGCCGAGCGCGAACGTGATGCGCTTCGGGAAGGCGTTGGAGAAGTCGTAGGACGGGCTGACCACGTTCGCCGCGAGGTTCGCCGAGATCGTCGCCAGCACCAGCGCGGCCAGCGCGACGACCACCACGACCGGGCTGGAGAACTTGTCCGCCAGCTGTGCCGGGTCCCAGATGTCCTGGCCGTAGAGCACGTGCCCGCCCGAAGTGGTCAGGATGGCCACGACCGCGATGAACGTCATGGTGGTCGGCAGGCCGAGGATCTGCCCGCGCACCTGCTTGCGCTGGCTGCCGCCGAAGCGCGTGTAGTCCGGCATGTTCAGCGAGAGCGTGGACCAGAACGCGATCATCGCCATCAGCGACGGCGCGAACACCTTCCAGAAGCCGGGTCCCCAGCCGAGCTTGCCGGGGTCGGCCAGGATCGGGCCGAAGCCGCCCGCCTTCACCAGCACGTAGCCGAGCAGGATCAGGAAGCCGACCGACACCAGCGGCGCGGTCCAGTTCTCGAACTTCCGGACCGCGTCCATACCGCGCCAGATGATCAGCATCTGCACGAGCCAGAACACGGCGAAGCTCAGCCACAGCGTCCAGTGCTGGCCGAGCACCACGGTCGAATCGCGCCAGCCGGACCCGGCGAGCCTGCCGACGATCACGTAGATCGACTCGCCGCCCACCCAGGTCTGGATGCCGAACCAGCCGCACGCGATGAACGCGCGCAGCAGCGCGGCCAGGTTGGCGCCGCGCAGGCCGTAGAAGGCCCGCGCGAACACCGGGAACGGGATGCCGTACTTCGTGCCGGCGTGGCTGTTGAGCAGCATCGGGGCGAGCACCACGAGATTGCCGATGGTGATCGTGATGAGTGCCTGCAGCCAGTTCATGCCGAGCGCGATGAGCGACGCCGCCAGCGCGTAGCTGGGGATGTTGTGGGCCATCCCCATCCAGAGCGCGAAGTAGTTGTACGTGCTCCAGGTCCGTTTTCCGATCGGGACCGGGGCCAGTTCCTCGTTGAAGAACCGGCTGCCGTGCAGGGAGCGGACGTCGGCGAGCTCCACCCGCCCGTCGGCGTGCACCTGTGAGGTCGGCTCCATTGCGGAATCCTGCGCGCCGGGTGCGGGCGGGTGGCAGAGGCAGACTGTTCACCGTTCGGCTGCCCTCGGCGCAGTCTGTCGATTGCGCGAACGGCCCCGACGGTGCATGACCTGCGTCACAATCCGCCGGTAGCGTCGGCGCAAAGTGAGCGAAACACGGTCGCGTTCTCCACAGGATCTCCACAGCTCACCCGGATGGCTTCCACGGTGGTTCCCTAGAGTCGTCGGCATGGACAGAGGGGGACGGCGGGTGCTGGTCGTCGAGGACGACCTCACGATCGCCGCGTCGATCGCCGCCCGGCTGCGGGCCGAGGGGTTCACCGTGGAGCTGGCCCACGACGGGCCGGCCGCGGTGGCGGCGGAGGCCGCGACCGGCCCGGACCTGGTGGTGCTCGACGTGATGCTGCCCGGCTTCGACGGGCTCGAGGTGTGCCGCCGGATCCAGGCGCGGCGGGCGGTGCCGGTGCTGATGCTCACCGCGCGCGCCGACGAGACCGACCTGCTGGTGGGGCTCGGCGTCGGCGCCGACGACTACCTGACCAAGCCGTTCTCCATGCGCGTGCTCACGGCCCGGGTGCACGCCCTGCTGCGGCGCGTGGAGCGCTTGTCCGCCCAGCGCGGGCCGGAGCGGATCGTGCTGGGGGACCTGGAGATCGACATCGACGAGCGCCGGGTGACCCGCGCCGGGGAGCCCGCGCAGCTGACGCCCATCGAGTTCGACCTGCTGGTGCACTTCGCGCGGCGGCCGCGTTCGGTGCAGCCGCGTGAACGGCTGCTGGCCGAGGTCTGGGACTGGGACGTGCACGCCGGCGGCGCCACCACGCGCGCGGTGGACAGCCACATCAAGGCGTTGCGGCGCAAGCTCGGCGCCGACCTGATCCGGACGGTGCACGGGGTGGGCTACGCGCTGGAGGTGCCGGCATGAGGGTGTTCCTGGGCAAGCTCGTGGACCTGCTGCCGCGCCCGCTCGACCCGATCCGGTCGATCAAGCTG
This sequence comes from Amycolatopsis saalfeldensis, assembly GCF_900110575.1. Taxonomy (GTDB): domain Bacteria; phylum Actinomycetota; class Actinomycetes; order Mycobacteriales; family Pseudonocardiaceae; genus Amycolatopsis; species Amycolatopsis saalfeldensis. The sequence goes on along the minus strand of NZ_FOEF01000010.1, from coordinate 71,784 downwards.
AAGCTGGCCATCCTGCTGCTCGCCTCGGGCGGGATCGCGTTCGCCTTCTTCAACTGGCGGATCGGCTGGCTGCCGCCGAAGACCACGGTCACGGCGATGCTGATCGCGCTGGCCACCTCGCAGATCCTGGCCCACGGCATGACCCGCCCGCTGCGTGAGATGACGGCGGCGGCGCGCGCGATGGCGCGGGGCGACTACACCCGCCGCGTCCGCGCCACCGCCCGTGACGAGGTGGGCTCGCTGGCCCACGCGTTCAACCAGATGGCGGCCGACCTCGCCACCGCCGACCAGCAGCGCCGCGAGCTGATCGCCAACGTGTCGCACGAGCTGCGGACGCCGATCACCGCGTTGAACGGGGTGCTGGAGAACCTGGTGGACGGCGTCGCCTCGCCGGACCCGGCCACCCTGCGCACGGCGCTGCACCAGACGGAACGGCTGGGCCGGCTCGTCACCGAGCTGCTGGACCTCTCGCGCATCGACGGCGGGACGCTTTCGCTGGACCTCGCGCGGGTGGACCTGGCGGAACTGCTCGCCGAGGTCGCGGCCGAAGCCGAGGCGATGGCCGCCGCGGCGGGCCGGGGCGTGCGGTTCGACGTGTCGGTGTCGCCGCCGGGCGCGGCACTGACGGCGGACCGCGCGCGGCTGTACCAGGTGGTGGTGAACCTGCTGGAGAACGCCGCCCGCCACGGCCCCGCGGGCAGTTCGGTGGAGGTCCGCGCGGTGGTCGACGCGGGCGTGGCCCACATCGAGGTCCGCGACGAAGGCCCCGGCATCCCGCCGGCGGACCGTGCGCGGGTGTTCGAACGCTTCACCCGCGGCGAACGCGCCGGCGGCGGCGGGACGGGCCTCGGCCTGGCCATCGCCCGCTGGGTGGTGGAACTGCACGGCGGCTCGATCGCGGTCGTCGCGCCGGAGACGCCCGCCCTCGTTTCAGGGCCGGCTTCCGCTGGCGCGGAAGGGGTTTCCCCGGACGCTCGCCAGGACGGCTGCCGGATCCGGGTGACCCTGCCCGCCTGACTTCGCTGTATCGCTGGGGTTTGCCGGCTCTGCCGTCGTGAATTCGCGAAAGCGAACAACGCCGCGTCCGATTCGACGCCGCGTGAGTTTGTTGTGGAGAAAGGCAGGAACCCTTGTCCGAAACAGATCCCGAATCCACCCGCCGTCCGGCGCACGCCGTTCCGCCGGGTGCCGCGGGGACGGCGCGGGGCTGGGCCGAGTCCGTGCTGCAGGCCGCGAAGACGCAGGACGCGGCGGAAGGCGGGACCGATCCCCGAGCGGCGACGGGGCCACGGGTCCCGGTGCTGCTGCTCCCGGCGACCCCGCCGAGGTCCGAGGTGGTGCCGATGGCGTCGGCGGTCCTGCCCGCCGCGGGGGCGGCCGGGCTGGTGGCCGCGGTGGTGGTGCCGCTGGACCGGCCCGGGATCGGCTGGGTGCTGACCGGTGCGGTGCTGGCCGGGGCGATCTTCGCGGTGGACCGGCGGGCGCGGCCGCGTGACGCGCCCCGGCACTTCACCCGGGCCAGTGCCGGGTGGGCCGCGCTTTCGCTGGCGCTGCTGGCCGTGGGCGCGGTGCGGGCGTCCGGCTGGCTGTTCATCCTTTGTGGACTAGCGGCGGCCGTCACCGGGTCGCTCGCGGTGGTCGGGCGGCGCACCATGAACACCACGTTCTACGACGTGCTCGCGGTTCCGATCGAGGCCTTCGGCTCGATCCCGTGGGTGGCTCGCGGGCTGCGCGGGGCGGGCCGGCAGCGCGGCCGGGTGTTCGGCGCCGTGCTCGCCGCCTTGGCGGTGATCGTGGTGTTCCTGCCGCTGCTGACCAGCGCGGACGCGACCTTCGCGCACTTCGTCGGGGAGATGGTGCCCGACCTGGGGGCCGGCGCGATCTTCCGCTGGGGCTTCCTGTTCTGCGTCGCGCTGTTCGGTGTCACCGGGGCGTGTTACCTGCTCGCGTCGCCGCCGTTCCCCGCCACGGACGGGCCGCGGACCGCGCGGGGTGACCGTCTGCTGTGGACACTCCCGCTCGCCACGCTGGTGGTGATCTTTGCCGGTTTCGTCGCCGTCCGGATCGTGGTTCTGTTCGGGGGCAAGGATTACGTGCTCCGCACCGGGGGACTGACCTCCGCCGAGTACGCCCGCGGCGGCTTCTGGCAGCTCTGCGCGTGCACGGTCCTGACGCTCGGCATCATCGCCGCCGCCCTGCGCTGGGGCCCGCGTGAGCTGAAGGGCGACCGGATCGGCCAGCGGATCCTGCTCGGCGCGCTGGCCGCGTTGAGCCTGGTCCTGGTGCTCTCCGCGCTGAGTCGCATGTGGACTTACCAGGAGGCGTACGGCTTCACCGTGCTGCGGCTGCTGGTGGAGGTCTGCGAGATCTGGCTCGGCTGTGTGTTCCTGCTGGTCGGCGTCGCACTGGTGCGGCTGCGCTCGGCCTGGCTGCCGCGGGCCGCGATCGCGACCGCGGCGGCCGCGCTGCTCGCACTGGCCGTGGCCGATCCGGAGGCGCTGATCGCCGGGGCCGACATCGACCGGGCCGCGCAGGGGAAGCCGCTCGACACCCGTTACCTCGGCGGGTTCTCCGCCGACATCGTGCCCGTGGTGGCGCAGCGGCTGCCGGACGCCGGCTGCGTGCTCCGCCCGGTGCTGCGGGACCTGCCGGACGAGCACTGGCCCGGCTGGAATCTCAGCCGGGCCAGTGCGCGGGAGGTCCGCCTGCCCGCGGCGGACTGCCGCTAGAACGCGAAGACGCTGGACGACTGGGCGTCCGCCGTGCACCGGTTCGGGTAAGTCGTGCGGAACGACACCGGCTTGCCCGCCCAGGTGCCGACGGCGGACACGTCCACCGGCGCGTAGAGCATCGTGCAGCGCTGCAGCCGCGGCTTGATCCGGGCGAAGTCGCCGTCCGCGGCGATCAGCGCGGCGCACGCGGTTTCGCGCTCCGGGTGGCTGCCGCCGGTGGGCCGGCAGGTCAGCGAGGCGGCCGCGGTCCGGCCGGACGTTTCGTGCGTGCTCAGCTGCAGCATCGACCCCGGCACAGTGGATATCGGCACGGTGGATACCGGCGAGACGACACCGCTCAGGCCGAGCACACAAGCGGCGATCGGAGCGAAAGAAGAGAAGACCATACTTCGGATATCGGCAGCCGGAAGCCGCTCACTGTGCTGCTCTTCCGGGTGAGTTTTCCTCGCTCGTACGGGTGGCCGCGGCCAGGTCGTGCGCGAGTAACGCGACGTACAGCGACAGCATCGACTCCGGGTCCTCCAGTCGCACGCCGAGCACCTGTTCGATCCGCGCGAGCTGCTGGTAGTACGCCGTGCGCGAGGTGTGCGCGGCGACGGCGGCGGCCGACTTGTTGCCGCCCTGTTCGCAGTAGTGCCGCAATGCCTGCACCAGCCGGCTGCCCGAGGCGGTGTCCCGTTGCAACAGCGGCCCCAGCTCACGAGCGGCGAACGCGCTCACCCGCTCGTCGCCTTCGAGCAGGTGCAGCAGCCCGCGCAGCCGGACGTCGCGCAGCCGGTGCAGCGGCCGTTCGACGCCCTCGCCCAGCGCGGCGGCGGCTACCTGGGCGGCCTCGACCAGCGTGCGGCGCGCCTCCGCGGAGCCGGTCACGGTCGTGCCGACGGCGATCACGCAGGGCGCGCTCGCGCGGGCCTCGTGGATGTCGGTCGCCAGCCGCGACAGCACCGTTTCGGCCGCGGCCTCGGGGGAAAGCGCGATCAACGCCCGTACCCCGGTTTCGTCCGTGGACACCAGCGCGGAGACCTTCGCCCGCCGCGTTGCCAATGCGGTCGCCTCGGCCAGCTCACGCCGCAGCGGCGGGGTGGACAGCGCGGGCCGGGTGGTCGCGGTGACCCGGGGCCGCACGGCCAGCCCGATCAGCCGCCGTCCGGTGAGCGGCACGGCCAGCGCCGAGGCCCGGGCCAGCGCCTCGGCCGACGGCGCGGGCGAGGCCAGCAGCTCGGTCAGCACGGCGCGGTGGGCCTGGCGTTCGAGCGTGTCGGAATCGCGGGCCACGAGCCGGTGCACGGCCAGCGCCGAAGCGGCCCGCTCGGCGACCACGCGAAATCGGTGCGGCGGCGGCTCCGCGCAGACGAGCACGAGCCGGCCCCAGTCGTGCCCGCGCGCGCCGACGACGGTGACCAGGAAGCCCGCCGCCGCGTGATAGCCCGTGCGTTCGCCGAGCTGCACCACGCGCGAGCGCGCCGGCCAGCCCGTGAGCAGCTCGCCCGGGTCGAGGCCGGCCGCGTCGTAGGCCAGCACCTCGTGCTCGAGGGTCTCCAGCACCACCGGCTGCCCGGTCAGCCGCGCGACCTCGCCCAGCACCACCCCCGGCTCGGCGCCCGCGACGGTGAGTGCGGTGAACGTCTCGTGCACGCGTTCCGCCGCCCGCAGCTCGGCCACCTGCGCGTCGACGATCAGCCCGTTCACCGCCTCGGTGACGGCGACGTAGCGGGTCTCCCGCGAGAGCGTGATCAGCGGCAGCCCGCACTTCTCGGCGGCCTCGACCAGCGCGCGCGGCAGCCGGTCGCTCCAGTGCCGCACCAGCTCCACCACCACTCCGGCGACGCCGACCTCGGCCAGGTCCGTGACGTACCGGGCCAGCGCGGCGCCGTCGTCCGGCAGCGCGACGCCGGTGGTCAGCACCAGCTCGCCGCCGCGCAGCAGGGGCGCGATTTCGGCGATCTCGGCGACGTGCGCCCACCGCACGGCCCGCTCCAGCCCGGCGCTGCCCGCGACGACGTGGGGACGGCCCTGGCGCAGCACCGGCAGCGCGAGCACCTCGGCGACGGTCGGGTACATCGGGTTCCCGGGCCTCCTTCCGGACGGCAGGCACAGACTGTACGGCCGGGCCGGGCAGTCCGTACACGTTGCCGATGGCGCCCGCGTGGCGCCCGCCCGGAGACTCGGGTGGACAGCGAGCCCGGGACGAGAAGGAGCGCACGCCGTGACCGACCGCATCAGCCATTGGATCGACGGCAAGCCGTTCACCGGCCCGGCCGGGCGCAGCGGGGACGTGTTCGACCCCGCGACCGGCGAGGTGCGGGCGAAGGTGGACTTCGCAGGCCCGTCGGAGGTGGACCAGGCGGTGGCCGCCGCCGCGGCCGCGTTGCCGGGCTGGCGCGGGACGTCGCTGGCCGGGCGCACGCGTGTGCTGTTCGCCTTCCGGGAGCTGCTCTCCGCGCGTAAGCACGAGCTGGTGAAGATCGTCACGGCCGAGCACGGCAAGGTCGAATCCGATGCGGCCGGCGAAATCGCGCGGGCGCTCGAGAACGTGGAGTACGCGTGCGGCGCGGCGCAAATGCTCAAGGGCGGCTTCAGCGAAAACGCGTCCACCGGTGTCGACGTCTACTCGATCGCACAGCCGCTGGGCGTGGTCGGCGTGATCTCGCCGTTCAACTTCCCCGCGATGGTGCCGCTGTGGTTCGTGCCGAACGCGCTGGCGTGCGGCAACACCGTGGTCCTCAAGCCGAGTGAGAAGGACCCGTCGGCCGCGGTGTTCATCGCGGAGCTGTTCGCCGAAGCCGGGCTGCCCGCGGGCGCGCTGAACGTGCTGCACGGCGACAAGGCGGCGGTCGACGGCCTGCTGGAGCACCGCGACGTCAAGGCGATCTCCTTCGTCGGTTCGACGCCGATCGCGCGCTACGTCTACGAAACCGGCACCCGGCACGGCAAGCGCGTCCAGGCCCTCGGCGGCGCGAAGAACCACATGGTCGTGCTGCCCGACGCGGACCTGGACCTGGCCGCGGACGCCGCCGTGTCCGCCGGGTTCGGCTCGGCGGGGGAGCGGTGCATGGCGGTCTCGGTGGTGGTCGCCGTGGACCCGGTGGGTGACGAGCTGGTCGCGAAGATCACCGAGCGGATGGCCCGCCTGCGCGTCGGCGACGGCCGGGACCCGGCGTCGGAGATGGGGCCGCTGGTCACGAAGGCCCACCACGAGCGCGTGAAGTCCTATGTGGACGCCGGCGTCGCCTCGGGTGCCGCCCTGGTGATGGACGGCCGCGGAATCGAGGTGCCCGGCGACGGCTTCTGGCTCGGCCCCACCCTGTTCGACCACGTCCGCCCCGAAATGTCGATCTACACCGACGAAATCTTCGGCCCGGTCCTGTCGGTGGCGCGCGCGGCTTCGTACGACGACGCCCTGGCTTTGATCAACGCCAACCCCTACGGCAACGGCACCGCCATCTTCACCGGCGACGGCGCCGCCGCCCGCCGCTTCCAGAACGAGGCCGAGGTCGGCATGATCGGCGTCAACGTCCCGATCCCGGTCCCCGTCAGCTATTACTCCTTCGGCGGCTGGAAGGACTCATTGCTCGGCGACAGCCACGCGTATGGGCCGGAGGGTTTCCACTTCTACACGCGGACGAAGGTGGTCACTTCGCGGTGGCCGGACACTTCGCACGCGGGGGTGAACCTCGGGTTTCCCGGCAACTCCTGAGCGGTTCAGGCGGGCAGCACGTTGATCAGGATCTTGGTGCGGGGCGTGGAAAGCACGATGTTGGTGCGCTCGCCCTGAAGCCGGCCCTGCAGCTTCATGTCGTCGATGCGGTAGCTGTGTCCGTTCACGACGAGGTAGGTGAACCAGATCCGCTTCATCATCGAATACAGGTAGATCGGGTACTGCTCCGGTGCCGTGGGCCTGACGGAGACCTTCCCGAAGTCGTGTGTCCAGCCGGTGACCACGACGAGCCGCCCGTCACGCACCTCCGCCAGCCTCCGCCGGCAGACGAAGGCGAACCAGCCGGTCAACGCGAGCGCGAGGACCATCAGCAGGAGATCGGGGATCAGCATGAACACCGGCGAAATGGTGGTCTTGCCGGTGACTTCGTTCAGCTGATTCGCATCGCCGACGTCGCCGACGGCCTTGACCGCAAGAGCCACCATTCCGACGATCCCGGCGACCACGAGCACAGCGGCCGCCCAGAAGTTCAGGTCCAGAATCTTCCAGCGCTGGGACGGGTGGAGCCGGCCGTTGCGATTGGCCAACTCCACGTCCGGGCTCGTCGTCATTCGGGCTTTTCCTTGCTGTGCGGAGGATTCAGGAGGGAATGACGTTGACCAGCACCTTGCTCCTGGGCAGGAGGCACAGCGTGTTGTTTCGGTTGGGTTGGATCAGTGCCCACATTTCCCTGCTCGGAAGGTAGGTTTTCCCACCTGCTCGCAGTTCTCGGCGTTCGGCCGTCATGATGCCTTGGCTCTGGAACCTCATGCCGATGGGGTACTCGTCCGTGCAGCTGGCTTTCCCGAAGTCGTGAGTCCAGCCGGTGATGAGAATCAAAGGCCGGTGGAGATCTCGGTAACGCCGCCAGCAGAAGAACAGGCACAGCACCGCCAGCAGGACGACAAAGGGCATGGCTGCCAGAGACTGCCCGGACTTTGCGCTGGAAAAGACGTCGGTGGTGAGCGGAAGGATGACAGCGAGCAACACCATCGCGACACCCACGATGAGCAGGATCCAGAAGACCACGTCCAGCACTTTGCCGCGCTGGGACGGGTGCAGTCGGCCGGCGAGATTGGCCGCGGCCACCTCCGCGGGGCTGACCGGAGTCGTCATGCGCCGCAACCTTCCGGTGAGCCTTGCTTGCTGTACGGCAGATTCATCAGGATCCTTAGCTGCGCGGGGAAGAGTGAAGCCGCCCACTCCGGCTGAAGCGGGCGACTTCATCCTGCTCTACCGTCACTCGGGCTTTCCTTCGCCGCCGCCCTGCGGCTTTTCGCCCCCTTCGGGCTTTTCGCCTTCGTGCTCCTTCTTGTAGGCCTCTGCGCCTTCACGCTGACGGTCGACCTGCTCGTTCTCCTGACGCCGCGCCTCCGTGCCGGCGCCGACCCAGTCCGCGGAACTCGGCTTCGGCACGTCCCCGCCGGCCTTCTGCCAGCCTTCGGGGCTGAGGAAATTGCGCCCGTGCTCGGAGACTTTGTCGCCCGCCCCCTCGAGCTTGTCGTGAAAGGGCACCTTCTCCGCAGTCGATTCCTTCCAGCGTTCGGCCTTGTCGCCGACGCTTTCGTCCACATGGGACTTCCCGGCGGCGCGGGCGGAGTCGGTGAGCTCGTTGCCCTTCTTCTCGATGTTCGCGGCCAGGTCGACGCTCTTGTCGGTCACCTTGTCCGCGGCCTTGCCGAGCTTCTTCAGCGCGTTCGCGGCGTCCTCGATGGCCGCTTTGGACTTGCCGGCGCTCTTGGCGAGCTTTTCCAGCTGCTCGACGACCTTGGCGATGCGGGTGCCGATCTTCTCGGCCAAGATGCCGCCCTCGACCACGGTGTCGGCGATGAACGCCGCGATCGTGCCGCCGAAGGTGCACCACGACGCCGCCAGCGCGGCCAGGCCCTTGATGATCAGCTCGCCCACGAAGGACGAGATCATGTCGCGGATCAGGCCGCGCTCGGTGCCGACCAGCGCGGCCGCCACGTTCATGCCGATCGAGGCGGCGTGCGCCTGCCCGGAGGCACCGCGCAGCGTCGCCGCGTAGCCCTTCGCCGTGTCCTGGTAGGCCTGCCCGCCCTGGCCCTGGAAGTCCGGGGCCACCTTCGCCGCGGCCTGCTCGTACTGGCCGGCGCTCTGCTCCAGCTGCTTGGAGACGTTCTCCCAGGTCGTGGCCTTCGCCGTGACCGCCTCGGGGTTGCCCGCGAGCTGGTCGAGGCCCTCCTTGAGGAAGCTGATGTGCTCGATCAGCCAGCCGACGCCCGCGCTCGCGAGCGTGCCGAGCGGGTCCATCGCCGCGCCGAGCAGGTCGAGGCCGTCCGTGGCGACGTCCACGCCGAAGTTCAGCCAGTCGCCGTTGCGGGCGTCGGTGATCGTCGAGGCGACGTCGTTGAGGATGCCCGCGCCCGAGGTCTGGGCGTTGAGGTTGTCCATCTCCTTGGGCGCCGAGCCCATGTTCGTGGTGAAGCCGGTCGGCGACTCGGACTTCGCGACGAGGGGGTTCTCCTGCGTCTCGGTCATGCCTACAGCTCCTTGCCGATGCCGTTGATGTGCCCGGCCGTCTGCTTGTCGTGATCGCTGTACAGGTCGTGGGCCTGCTGGAGCTTGTTCGCGATGTCCTCGGCCGAGCTCGCGACGTCGCTGATGAAGGACGACGCGATGGCCGTCCAGATCTCCATCGCCGCGCCGAACGGCGCCCCGACGAGCCCGAACGAGTTGTCGCTCATCGCCTGGCCGGCGCCGGCGGTCGCCTGCGCGGCCGCCTTGACGCCGTCGCCGATGCTCTGCACCTCGCCCTTGTGCGTCTGCAGCGCTTCCAGACTGACCTTCTGATCTGGCATCAGTTGCCCCTCCCCAGGATCGAGCCGCCGTTGTAGTAGTAGTCGTCGTCATCGATGTTGCCCGCCGGCGGCCGGGTGGGCCGGGACGGGCGCGGCGGGGCCGAGGGCGGGCCCGGACGGGCCGGCGGCGGGGGCGGCGGGAATTCGTCCTCGCGATTGAAGAATTGCCGCTGCGGGTCGGCGGGCGGCGCTTCCTCCTCGACCTCGGGCGCCGGGATCTGCTCTTCCAGGAATTTCATGGCGTCGCTGTTCTCACCGATCACCGGCGCCATGATCGCGGTCAGCTGGTGGGCTGCCTGCGCCTGCGCGCGCTGGGCCGTGGCGACCACGGCCGCGGCCAGCGCGGCGCGCGGCATCTCCTCGGACCGCGGGCCGAAGGACAGCTGCTGCAGTGCTCCGGCGGTGTTCACGGTGACGGTGACCGCCCCGTCGGCGCTCGTCGCGGTCGCGGCGACGTGCTTCAGCCGTTCCTGGGCCTCGGCGGCCCGCTGCCCGATTTCAGCGATATCGGAGGTATTGGGTGCGCCTGCATTCATGTCCACAACTGCCCTCGGGTCCTCGGTTCCACCATGGTCTTTCTGAGGCAGCAAACCCGGTTACGGTTCCCTCGGCAAGCGAAGTTTTGATTTGTCCGATTCGCCTTTATTAAGTGTCGTTTGCCAACCATTTAACAAGTGCGGGCGGTCCGGCCGGCCGCGGTGACCCCGGCGGGTTGAGCGCCGGGCACTCAGGCTTCCGTAAACTCGTTGTGAGTAGCGGGGCCAGACCAGGGAGGTGCGGGTGGCGAACACGGACGAACGTCGCTTCGAGGTTCTTCGCGCGATCGTCGCCGACTACGTCTCGAACCAGGAGCCGGTCGGCTCGAAGACCATCGTCGAACGGCACAACCTCGGCGTCTCCAGCGCCACGGTGCGCAACGACATGGCGGCGCTCGAGGAAGAGGGCTACATCGCCCAGCCGCACACCAGCGCCGGCCGGATCCCCACGGACAAGGGGTACCGGCTGTTCGTCGACCGGCTCTCGGAGATCAAGCCGCTGTCCCCGGCCGAGCGCCGCGCGATCATCAGCTTCCTCGACTCCGGCACCGACCTCGACGACGTGCTCCGCCGCTCGGTCCGGCTGCTCGCGCAGCTCACCCGCCAGGTCGCGGTGGTGCAGTACCCGATGCTGACCAACGCGGCGGTCCGCCACCTCGAGGTGGTCCCGCTCACGCCGGCGCGGCTGATGCTGGTGCTGATCACCGACTCCGGCCGGGTCGACCAGCGCACCGTGGACCTCGGCGACGTGGTCACCGAGGAGGGCGTGCTCCGGCTGCGCACGGTGCTCAACGGCGCGCTGGCCGGGCGCCGGCTGGCCGAGGCCGCCGCCCGCGTCGCCGAGCTGCCCGAGGCGGCACCGGCCGACCTGCGCGACAGCCTCACCCGTATCTGTACGGTTCTGGTGGAGTCGCTCGTCGATCACCCGGAAGAACGGCTGGTGCTCGGCGGCACGGCCAACCTGACCCGCAACGTCGCGGACTTCCCCGGCTCGCTGCGGCAGGTGCTGGAGGCGCTCGAGGAGCAGGTGGTCGTGCTCAAGCTGCTGGCGGCGGCGCGCAACCCCGGTGCGGTGACGGTCCGCATCGGTGAGGAAAATGAGGACGAACAGATGCGAAGCACCTCCGTGGTGTCGATCGGCTACGGCGCCGACGACATGATCCTGGGGGGCATGGGCATCGTCGGACCGACCCGGATGGACTACCCGGGCACCATCGCGGCGGTCCGCGCGGTGGCCAACTACGTGGGGCAGATCCTGTCCGCCCGCTGATCAGCAGCGGGCCGGGCGGAGCAGAAGGAGAAGGCGAAGACGGTGGCGAGGGACTACTACGGGATCCTCGGGGTGGCCAAGAACGCGTCCGATCAGGAGATCAAGCGCGCGTACCGCAAGCTGGCCCGTGAGCTTCACCCCGACGTGAACCCGTCGGAGGACGCGCAGCACAGGTTCGGCGAGGTGACCACCGCCTACGAGGTGCTCTCGGACCCGCAGAAGCGCAAGGTCGTCGACCTCGGCGGCGACCCGATGGACTCGGGTGCGCGCGGGGGCGGCGGCGACCCGTTCGCGGGCTTCGGCGGGCTCGGCGACATCATGGACGCGTTCTTCGGCGCGGCCGGCGGCGGAGGCGGCCGCGGACGGGGCCCGCGCAGCCGCGTGCAGCCCGGCTCCGACGCGCTGATCCGGCTCGCGCTCACGCTGGAGGAGTGCGCCACCGGCGCGGACCGGGAGATCACGGTCGACACCGCCGTGGTCTGCGACCTGTGCCGCGGCGCCGGCGCCGCGGAGGGCACGACCACGAAGACCTGCGACACCTGCGGCGGCGCCGGCGAGGTGCAGTCGGTGCAGCGCTCGTTCCTCGGCCAGGTCGTCACGGCCCGGCCGTGCCCGGTCTGCCGCGGCCTCGGCGAGGTCATCCCCGACCCGTGCCGCCAGTGCGGCGGCGACGGGCGGATCCGCGCGCGGCGCAACGTCACGGCGAAGATCCCGCCGGGCGTCGGCGACGGCATGCGCATCCGGCTGTCCGGCCAGGGCGAGGTCGGCCCCGGCGGCGGCCCGGCGGGCGACCTGTACGTGGAGATCGACGAGACGCCGCACGAGGTGTTCATCCGCGAGGGCAACGAGCTGCACTGCAACTTCCGCATCCCGATGACCACTGCCGCGCTCGGCGCCACCGTGCCGATCACCACCCTGGTCGACGGCGACTACGAGCTGGACATCGAGCCCGGCACCCAGCCCAACACCGAGCTGGTGCTCACCGCCAAGGGCATGCCGCGGCTGCGCTCGTCCGGCCGCGTCGACGGCCGCGGCGACCTGCACGTGCACGTCGACGTCGTGGTGCCGACCAAGCTCGACGAGGCCCAGCGGGACCTGCTCGTGGACCTCGCCCAGCAGCGCGGCGAAGAGGTGCCGACGCTGGCCTCCAACGGCAGCAAGCACGGCGGCCTGTTCTCCAAGCTCCGCGCCAAGAACCGCTAGGCCGAGCCGGAAAGTGCCCGACACGACGCTGCCGGTCTTCCTCGCCACCGCCCTGCCCGAGAGCGGCCGGGCGGTGCTCGACGGCGAGGAGGCCCGGCACGCCGCCACCGTCCGCCGGCTGCGCGTGGGTGAGCAGCTCGTGCTCTCCGACGGCGCCGGCGCGATGGCGCGCTGCACCGTCGAAGCCGTCCAAGCCGGACGCGACGCCCAGCTCACCCTCGCCGTCGTCGAACGCTGGACGGAGGAGCCGCCCGCGCTGCGCGTGCACGTCGCGCAGGCACTGGTCAAGGGCGACCGCGGCGAGCTGGCGGTCGAGCTGGCCACCGAGGCCGGCGCCGACGCGGTGGTCCCCTGGCGCGCCGCCCGCAGCGTCGCCCGCTGGGAAGACGGCGCCCGCGGCGACAAAGCCCTCGCCCGCTGGCGCGCCACCGCCCGCTCCGCCGCCAAACAAGCCCGCCGCGCCCACATCCCCGACGTCACCGAGCCCGTCGGCACCCGCGAACTCGCCCAGCTCGCCGCCACCATGTCCCGCACCCTCGTGCTCGAATCCGGCGTCACCAGCCGCCTCACCGAAGTCGACCTGCCCGACACCGGCGACATCCTGCTCGTCGTCGGCCCCGAAGGCGGCATCACCGACGACGAACTCGCCACCCTGCGCGCCGCCGGCGCCATCGCCGTCCGCCTCGGCCCGGCAGTGCTCCGCACCTCCACTGCTGCCGCCGTCGCCCTGGGCGCACTGGGCGCCCTGACCAGCCGCTGGCACTGAGCCGGACCAGGGAAAAAACGCGCGGATTTTGCGGCGAGTTATGGCGTGATCACGCTCCGGGCAGCTACGCTCGTGACCAACGCGCAAGAAAACCAAGGTTTCGGCGCGCAACTGGGTGGGAATACCGGTGTGCGCGTACCCGAAAACCCCGCCGGGCACCTCCCCCCTCGGTCCGGCGGAGCCGCGGAGCGGTGGAGCGACCCCCAGGCTCCACCGCCCGCGGCGTCTTCGTAGGTGCTGGCGCACCTCCTTCGCCGCAGCGGTTTCCGCGTATTTCCCGGGGGCCGAGCCCCCGGACCCCCACGGTGCGGTTTGTCGCTGAACCAGCGTGGTTGGGTTTTAGGGTCGCCTTCGGCGTGGGGGGCGGGGTGGTTTGTAGGGTGGGGGGGATGAGTGATGCGGAGACGTTGTTCGAGCGGATTATCGGTGGGGAGATTCCTGCTGATGTGGTGTATGAGGATGAGAAGACGTTTGCGTTTCGGGATATAAATCCGCAGGCCAGGGTGCATGTGTTGGTGGTGCCTCGGGTGCGGTATCGGAATGTGGGGGAGTTGGCGGAAGCGGATCCTGGGTTGTTGGGGGATGTGGTGGGGGCTTGTCGGCGGGTGGCTGAGGCCGAGGGGATCGCGGAGTCCGGGTATCGGGTTGTGTTCAATACCGATGGGGATGCGGGGCAGACGGTTTTTCACGTGCATGCGCATGTGTTGGGTGGGGAGCAGCTGGGGCTGTTCGGCAAACCTGGGGTGTAGGGAAACCGACCTGCGGGCGGCGGGCGGCAGCCAGTAGCATCGTGGGCAGATCAGTCCGTAGTCCGAGAAGTCCCAGAAGCGCAGAAAGCAGGCCAGAGGCCACGTGGCCGGAACCGCACAGGGTGGAGCCGCCCGACCCGACGTTCCCGCGTCGAAGGTGTCGAAGAGTTCGGCATCGAAGAATGAGGGCGCCGCTGCCGCCGAGGGCGGCGTGGCTCAGGCTCAGTCCCGTTTTCCCATCCCTGACGCCGCTGCGCTGAGCTTGCTGGGCTCGCGTGACGAGAACTTGCGCGTCGCCGAGGAGCTGCTCGCCGCGGACGTGCATGTTCGTGGCAACGAGGTGACGCTTACCGGGTTGCCCGCTGATGTCGCGTTCGCCGAGCGTGTGTTCACCGAGCTGGTGCAGCTCGCCGGTGGCGGCCAGCAGGTCGGCCCGGACACGGTGCGCCGCACCGTCGGCATGCTCTCCACCGGCGACGCGTCCCCGGCCGAGGTGCTCAGCCTCAACATCGTCTCCCGCCGCGGCAAGACGATCCGGCCCAAGACGCTGAACCAGAAGCGCTACGTCGACGCGATCGACAAGCACACCATCGTCTTCGGCATCGGCCCGGCCGGCACCGGCAAGACCTACCTCGCCATGGCGAAGGCCGTCCAGGCGCTGCAGGCCAAGCAGGTCAGCCGGATCGTGCTGACCCGCCCCGCGGTCGAGGCCGGCGAGCGGCTCGGCTACCTGCCCGGCACGCTCAACGAGAAGATCGACCCGTACCTGCGCCCGCTCTACGACGCGCTGCACGACATGGTCGAGCCCGAATCGATCCCGCGGCTGATGCAGGCCGGCACCATCGAGATCGCCCCGCTCGCCTACATGCGCGGCCGCGCGCAGCCGACCACCACGCCCGTGCTGACACCGGACGGCTGGCGTCCCATCGGCGACCTGCGGATCGGCGACCTGGTCATCGGCTCGAGGGGGGAGCCGACGCTCGTCCTCGGCGTGTACCCGCAGGGCGAGAAGGACATCTACCGGGTCACCGCGAGCGACGGGTCTTCGACGCTCTGCTGCGGCGAGCACCTCTGGACGGTCAGGACCGCCTCCGACAAGCGCCGCGACAAGCCGTGGCGAGTGCTTGAAACCAAGGAGATGATCGGCCGGCTCCGGGCCGCGCATGCCCGGCGGTACGAGCTCCCGATGCTCACGGCGCCGGTGTGCCATCCCGAGCAAGAAGTCCCCCTCGACCCGTACGCCTTGGGGCTGCTGCTCGGCGACGGCTGCCTCACCGGCGCGACGACACCGGGCTTCTCCACCGAAGATCCGGAGCTGGCCTTCGCCCTGGAAGCGGCCTTGCCCGGAGTGCGGGTACGCAACAAGGGCGGGGTCGACTACGTCCTCAACCGGGTGCGGCAGCCGGGCGAGGTCATCACCCTCGAAAACCCGGTCACCGAGGCGTTGCGGGCCTTGGAGCTCATCGGCACCCGGTCGCATTCGAAGTTCGTTCCGGAGCAGTACCTCCAGAACTCGGCGGAGGTCCGCCTCGCCGTCCTGCAAGGCCTGCTGGACTCCGACGGCGGGCCGGTGGCACAGCGTGGCCGCACCTGCCGTATCCAGTACACGACCACCTCGGCGCGGCTGAAGGACGACGTCATCCGCTTGGTGCAGTCGCTCGGAGGGGTCGCCTACGTTCGCCGCCGCGCGGCGCTGGGGCGCACGCCGGGCCGGGCCAAGGGGCGCGAGGTCGCATACCGGCACGATGCGTACATCGTCGAGATCCGGCTTCCCGACGGGATCCTGCCGTTCCGGCTCACCCGCAAGCGGCAGCGCTATCAGGAGGCCGGCGGTGGGGGCCGTCCGATGCGGTTCATCGAGAGCATCGAACCGGCCGGTCGTGCGGAGGCGGTGTGCATCCAGGTGGCGGCGGCCGACTCGCTTTATGTCACCGAGGACTACCTGCTCACGCACAACACGCTCAACGACGCGTTCATCATCCTCGACGAGGCGCAGAACACCACGCCCGAGCAGATGAAGATGTTCCTCACCCGGCTCGGCTTCGGCGCCAAGATCGTGGTCACCGGCGACATCACCCAGATCGACCTGCCCAACGGCCAGCGCAGCGGGCTGCGGGTGGTCCGCGACATCCTCGAGGGTGTCGAAGACCTGCACTTCAGCGAGCTGACCAGCCAGGACGTGGTGCGGCACCGGCTCGTCGGCGACATCGTCGACGCCTACGAGAAGTGGCAGGCCGTGCAGGACAGCCAGGACCAGCCGGCCGGCGGCTGGAAGGGCAACCGCCGATGAGCATCGAGATCGCCAACGAGTCCGGGGTCAACGTCGACGAGGCGTCGATCGTCTCGGCCGCCCGCTTCGCGCTCGACAAGATGGAGGTCAGCCCGCTCGCCGAGCTGTCCATCCTGCTCGTCACGCTCGAGGTGATGGAGGACCTGCACGAGCGGTGGATGGACCTGCCCGGTCCCACCGACGTGATGGCCTTCCCGATGGACGAGCTGGACTCCTCCCGCCGCCCCGACGCACCCGACGCCTCGCCGGCCCTGCTCGGCGACATCGTGCTGTGCCCGGCGTTCGCGAAGGACCAGGCCAAAACGGCCGGCCACGGGCTGATCGACGAGCTGCACCTGCTCACCGTCCACGGCGTGCTCCACCTGCTCGGCTACGACCACGCCGAGCCGGCCGAGGAACGCGAGATGTTCGGCCTGCAGAAGCGGATCCTCACCGAGTTCCAGGCGGCCGTCGCCGAGCTGGAGCGGCAGAACGCGCAGCGCAACACCGACGACCGCGTGCTCGGCATCGCGGGCCTCGACGCCCCCGCGGCCGGGGAAACGTCCTAGGCAGCCGGTCATGGGCAGTCCCACGGCACAGCTGGTCATCGCGATCGCGCTCGTGCTGCTCGCCGGGGTGTTCGCGGCGGCCGACGCGGCCATCAGCACCGTTTCGCAGGCCCGCACCGACGGACTGGTCCGGATCGGCCGGGCCGGCGCGCGCCAGCTCGCCGCCGTGGTCGCCGAGCGCCGCCGCCACATCAACCTGCTGCTCCTGCTGCGGCTGAGCTGCGAGCTGACCGCGACGGTGCTGGTCACGGTGTCGTTCGTGCACTGGTTCGGCGAGCTGTGGCTCGCCGTGCTGCTCTCCGCGGTCGTGATGGTCGTGGTGAGCTACGTGCTCATCGGCGTCGGCCCGCGCACCATCGGCCGCCAGCACCCGTACCGCGTCGGCACGGCCGTCGCCGGGCTGGTGCGGGTCCTCGGCTCGGTGCTCGGGCCGCTGTCCCGGCTGCTGATCGTGATCGGCAACGCCATCACCCCCGGCCAGGGCTTCCGCGAAGGCCCGTTCAGCTCCGAGGTCGAGCTGCGCGAGCTGGTCGACCTGGCGCAGGAGCGCGGCGTCGTCGAGGACTCCGAGCGCGAGATGATCCACTCGGTGTTCGAGCTGGGCGACACGGTCGCGCGCGAGGTGATGGTGCCGCGCACCGAGATCGTCTGGATCGAGCGCACCAAGACCGTCCGCCAGGCGCTCGCGCTCGCGCTGCGCACCGGGTTCACCCGCGTGCCGGTGATCGGCGAGTCGGTGGACGACATCGTCGGCGTGGTCAACATCAAGGACCTGATGCCGGCGTTCATGGACCCGGACGGGCCGAGCACGGTCGTCGACGCGGTGATGAACCCGGCGAGCTTCGTGCCCGACTCCAAGCGGCTCGACGAGCTGCTCAAGGAAATGCAGCGCACGCACCACCACATGGCGATCGCGGTGGACGAGTACGGCGGCACCGCGGGCCTGCTGAGCATCGAGGACATCCTCGAAGAGATCGTCGGCGAGATCACCGACGAGTCCGACACCGACGAGCGCCCCGAGGTCGAGGAGCTCGACGGCGGCGCCGTGCGGGTGTCGTCCCGCCTCGGCATCGACGACCTCGGCGAGCTGTTCGGGATCGACCTCGAAGAAGACCACGACGTGGAGACCGTGGGCGGCCTGCTCGCGGAGCGGCTGGGCCGCGTCCCCCTGCCGGGGGCCGAAGCCGAGGTCGCCGGCCTCCGGCTGTTCGCCGAAGGCGGCAAGGACCGGCGCGGCCGGATGCGGATCACCTCGGTGGTGGTGCACCCGGCCGACGCCGAGGCGGTGACCGAATCCGGTGCGCGCCGCCGCACCAGGGTGCCCCAGCCCGAAGAACGCGACAGGAGAGTCGAACATGCCTGACCTCGACGCCGAGGACCAGAAGCTCGTCACACTGGCCCGGTCGTCGCGGGCCCGCGTGCGCACGGCGGAAGGTGCCGCCGTGCGCGACACCGACGGCCGGACGTATGCGGCCGCGACCGTCGACCAGCCCTCGTTCAAGCTGACCGCGCTGCAGGCCGCCGTGGCCGCGGCGCTGTCGAGCGGGGCCGAAGGACTCGAAGCGGCTGCCGTCGTCACCGCCGATGCGCTGGTCCAGGAGGCTTCGGTGAACGCCGTGCGAGACCTCGCGAAGACGGCCCCGATCGTCCTCGCCGACCCGGACGGCAACGTCGTCGAGGTGCTCGCCTGATGGCCGCGCCGCACCGCTCGGGTTTCGCCTGCTTCGTCGGCAGGCCCAACGCGGGGAAGTCGACGCTCACCAACGCGCTCGTGGGCTCGAAGGTCGCCATCACCTCCAGCAAGCCGCAGACCACCCGGCACGCGATCCGCGGCATCGTGCACCGTGAGGACGCGCAGCTGGTCATCATCGACACGCCCGGCCTGCACCGCCCGCGAACCCTGCTGGGCCAGCGGCTCAACGACATCGTGCACTCGACCTGGTCCGAAGTGGACGTTGTCGGCCTGTGTGTGCCGGCGGACGAGAAGGTCGGCCCCGGCGACCGGTTCATCGCCGCCGAGCTGACGAAGATCGCCAAGCGGACGCCGGTGATCGGCATCGTCACCAAGACTGACCTCGTGCCGCCGGAGCAGGTCGCCGAGCAACTGCTGGCGCTGCAGGAGGTGATGGAGTTCGCCGACCTGGTGCCGGTGTCCGCTGTGGACGGTTTCCAGGTGCAGACGGTGGCCGACCTGCTCGTGGCCCGGCTGCCCGAGGGCCCGCAGCTCTACCCGGACGGCGAGCTCACCGACGAGCCCGAGCAGACGCTGGTGGCCGAGCTGATCCGCGAGGCCGCGCTGGAGGGCGTCCGCGACGAGCTGCCGCACTCCATCGCCGTCACGGTCGAAGAGATGCTGCCGCACGAGGGCCGCGACGACATGATCGACGTGCACGCGTTCCTCTACGTGGAGCGGCCGAGCCAGAAGGGCATCATCCTCGGCCACAAGGGCGAGCGGCTGCGTGAAGTGGGTGCTTCGGCGCGCCGGCAGATCGAGGGCCTGCTGGGCTCGAAAGTTTACCTCGACCTGCACGTGAAGGTGGCCAAAGAGTGGCAGCGCGACCCGCGCCAGCTGCGGCGGCTCGGCTTCTGAGCCGGTGCGCGAAACGATCGATGACCACCGGGTCTCGATTCGATCGCGAGTGCGGCTTTCCTCGGCGGGAACCGGGCAGCGGCGCCTAACGTCGCAGCTTCGTGCCGAAAGCCGTTGATCGGGCAACGGCGGAGGCAACCACCGAAGCACCAGGAAGGTTCGCACCCATCATGACCAGTGACCAGGGCCTGCCCCCTTACTCCGGCGGCCAGCAGGGCGGGTACCAGCCCGGCCCGCCGCCGTCGAACAACCTCGTGTGGGCCATTCTCACGACCATCTTCTGCTGCCTGCCGTTCGGCATCGTGTCGATCGTCCAGGCCGCGAAGGTGAACGGCCTGTGGGCGCAGGGACAGGGCGCGGCGGCGCAGGAGGCCGCGCAGTCGGCGAAGAAATGGGCCATCATTTCGGCGGTGATCGGCGTGATCTGGATCGTGATCGCCGTGATCCTGTCCGTCACGGGTGCACTCACCTTCGGCGGTAGCGTCTCCACGTACTGACGGCGAACAGCAGCAGGGGGATTCCCATGACCGGCCCGTACCCACCGCCCGGCGGCCCGTACTACGGCCCGCCGGGCTACGGACCACCGAGCTACGGCCCGCCACCGGACAACAACCTGGTGTGGGCCATCCTCAGCACGGTGCTGTGCTGCCTGCCGCTGGGCATCGTCTCGATCGTGAAGTCCAGCCAGGTCAACAGCCTGTGGTTCCAGGGGTTCCACGCGGAGGCGCACAAGGCAGCGGCCGACGCGCGCAAGTGGGCCATGTGGTCGGCCATCACGACCGGGATCCTCCTGCTGCTGTACATCGTCTTCATCGTGGTGATGGTCGTCATCGTCGGTGTCTCGGCTTCGACCTACACGCCATGACGACCGTCTACACAGGACTCCCGGCGCGGGGGCTGCGTGCGAAAGCGCGAGCCCTCGCGCCGCCGGCCGCCGTGATCGCGGGCCTTGGCGTCTGCTGCGCGGCCGTGTGGCTGGGCGACCCGACCACCCCGGGCGGGCCGCTCCCGGTGTGCCCCACCAAGTACCTGTTCGGGATCGACTGCCCCGGCTGCGGCGGCATGCGCATGGCGTACAGCGTGATGCACGGGGACTTCGCCGGGGCGCTGCACTACAACGCCGTCTCGCTGGTGTTCCTCGTGCTGCTCGCCTGGAGCGGGGCCGCGTGGACGCTCGGCAGGCTCCGCGGCCGCGCCGTCCGGTCGTGGCTGCACTGGCGGCGCACCCCGCTGGTGGTGGGCATCGTGTTCTGCCTCTGGTTCGTCGTTCGCAACCTGCCGTTTCCGCCGTTCACCGGCTTGTTCGTCTGAAGTTTCCCCGCGAGTGGAACCGGCGCGGGCCCGCGCCCGTCGCAGGAGTCCGACACGTCCGCGGCTGCGGGCGCCTACCCGGGCCGTCCGGGCCGGGACCGAGTACGCTCCCGCGCACCGGCCTGTCCACCAGGGACTCGGGCGAGCACGGCCGGCGCCCGGCGCGCGAGGCACCGCGCGGGCGAACGACGAGCGAGGGGGAGTACCCGATGACCGATCCCTACGGCCAGCCCACCGGCCAGCCGCAGGGCCAGCCGCCCTTCGGCCAGCCGCCGGCCCAGCCGCCGTACGGCCAGCAGCAGGGTGGCTTCGGCCAGCAACCGCCGTCCGGCGGCTTCCCCCAGCCGGGACAGCCCGGTGGGTTCGGCCAGCCGGAAGCCCCCGGCCAGCCGGGTGGTTACGGCCAGCCGGGCGGTTTCGGCCAGCCCGAGGCCCCGGGACAGCCGGGCTACGGCCAGCAGCCCGGCGGCTTCGGCCAGCAGCCGGGTTACGGGCAGCCGGCGTTCGGCCAGCCGTACGGGGCACCGACCCAGTTCGCGCCGCCCGGCGGTTACGCCAACTGGGGCCAGCGCGCGGGCGCCTACCTGATCGACGTCGCGCCGCTGCTCGTGGGCATCATCGTGGCCGTCCTGGTCATGATCGCGAGCACCACCGCGGGCACGATCGTCTACTTCGTCGCGATCCTCGGCTTCCTCGGCTGGACCGTCTACAACCGCTGGATCACCGCCGGCACCACCGGCCAGTCGCTGGGCAAGCGGATACTCGGCATCAAGCTGATCCGCGAGGACAGCGGCCAGCCGGTCGGGCCCGGCATGGCGTTCGTCCGCGATCTCGCGCACATCCTCGACAACGCGATCTGCTACCTCGGCTTCCTCTGGCCGCTGTGGGACGCCAAGTCCCAGACCTTCTCCGACAAGATCATCGGCACCATCGTCGTGCCCGCGGACGCCGCGTCGGCGTCGGCCCCGTACGGGCAGCCGGGCTTCGGCCAGCCGGGACCGCAGCCGCTCGGCGCCGTCGGGTTCCCGCCGCCGGGTCAGCCCGGTCAGCCCGGTCAGCCGGGCCAGCAGCCGGGCTTCGGCCAGCCGCAGCCGGGTCAGCCGTACGGCCAGCAGCCGGGCGGATTCGGCCAGCCGGGGCAGCCCGGTCAGCCGCAGCCGGGTCAGCCGGGTCAGCCGCCGTACGGTCAGCCGCAGCAGTCCGGCGGCTTCGGCCAGCCGCAGGCCCCGCAGCCGTTCGCCCCGCAGCAGCCGCCGAGCGGCGGGTTCGAGCAGCCGGGCGCGTCCGGCTTCGAGCAGGCCGAGCCGACCCAGATGATCAAGCCGGGCCAGCCCGCGGGCAGCGAGTCCGACGCGGCCGAGCGGACGCAGATGCTGAGGCCGGGGCAGTCCGAGCAGGCGCCGAACATCCCGCCGGGCGAGCCCGGCCAGCCCGGCCAGCACTGACGCGTCCACCCGAAGACCCGCGGCGGGGGGAGCTCGCCGGGGAACCACGAGAAGTTGGGGTAATCCAGTCATGACCAATCCCTACGGTCAGCAGCAGCCTTACGGCCAGCAGCCGCCCTACGGCCAGCAGCCGCAGCAGCCGGGTTATGGCACGCCGTCCGGCGGCATGCCCGCCCCCTACGGCGCCCCGCAGGGCCAGTACGGCCAGCCGGCTCCGTTCGGCCAGCCCGCGTACGGCGGCGGCCCGGGCATGGGCATGCCCGGCGGCGACATGAACGAGATCAAGGACTACAAGGGCTGGGCGATCGGCTGCATCTTCCTGATGTGGATCATCGCGATCTTCGCCATCATGAAGTCCAACGAGGTCCGCACTTACAAGATGCAGGGCAACTACGCGATGGCCCAGCAGGCGTCGCAGAGCACGAAGACGCTGTGCCTGATCGCCACGATCATCGGCGCGGTCGGCTGGGTGTTCGCGATCATCATGATCATCATCTCGATCGTGGCCGCCGCGTCGGTGAGCACGTACTGCAGCGGCTACTACTGCTGAACCAGGGTGTCACCACCTCGATGTCGCCCGGAAGTGGGACGATGTCGGGGTGGTGAACCTCTACCGCGACACCGGAGTGGTGCTGCGCACGCACAAGCTGGGTGAGGCCGACCGGATCATCACCCTGCTGACCCGGCGGCACGGCAAGGTCCGCGCCGTCGCCAAGGGCGTGCGCCGTACCTCGTCGCGGTTCGGCGCCCGGCTGGAGCCCTTCGGCCACGTCGACGTGCAGTTCTACACCGGCCGCACGCTCGATGTGATCACCCAGGTCGAGACCGTGGACGCGTTCGCGCTGCCGCTGGTCGCCGACTACCAGCGCTACACCGCGGCCAGCGCCATCGCGGAGACGGCGGACCGGCTTTCGGCCGAAGAGGGCGAGCCGGTGCTCAAGCTGTACCTCCTGGCCGTCGGCGCCCTGCGCGCGCTCGCGGGCGGCGAACGCGACCCCTCACTGGTGCTCGACGCGTTTTTCCTCCGCGCCATGTCCTACGCCGGCTGGGCGCCCGCCATCACCGAGTGCGCCCGCTGCGGGCTGCCGGGCCCGCACGCCGCGTTCAACGTCGCCGCGGGCGGCTCGATGTGCCCGGACTGCCGGCTGGCCGGCTCGGTACACCCCGCGCCTGAGGTGCTGATCCTGCTCGAAGCCCTGCTGCACGGCGAGTGGCCGGTGGCCGAGGCGGCGCCCGGCGTCACCCGCCGCGACGCGTCCGGGCTGGTCGCGGCCCATCTGCAGTGGCATCTGGAACGCCAGCTCCGTTCGCTGCCGCTGGTGGAGCGGCGCGCCCGGGAGGTCGCGGCACCGGGCAAGTAGGGTCCTGTCGGTACGAAGTTCACTCTTCAGGGAGGCGCGAAGTGCTGCGCAGGGGACGCGAGAACCGGGCGTCGGGCTACGAGCTGCGGGCGCCGGAGCCGCACCCGTCGGGGGCCAGGCCCCCGGAGATCCCACGCGATCTGGTCCCGAAGCACGTGGCGCTCGTGATGGACGGCAACGGCCGCTGGGCCAACCAGCGCGGCCTGCCCCGGATCGAGGGGCACAAGCGCGGTGAGGCCGTGATGATCGACGTGGCCAGCGGCGCGGTCGAAATCGGCGTCAAGTGGCTCTCGGTGTACGCGTTTTCCACGGAGAACTGGAAGCGCAGCCCCGAAGAGGTGCGGTTCCTGATGGGCTTCAACCGCGACACCATCCGCCGTCAGGTGGACTACCTCGGCTCGATCGGCGTGCGCATCCGCTGGGCCGGGCGGCGGCCGAAGCTGTGGGCGAGCGTGATCAAGGAACTCCAGGTCGCCGAGGAGAAGACCAAGGACAACACGGCGCTCAACATGACCATGTGCGTCAACTACGGCGGCCGCGCCGAGCTGGGCGACGCCATGCGCCGGATCGGCCAGGACGTGGCCGCGGGCAAGCTCAACCCGGACAAGATCGACGAGCGCACCATCGGGAAGTACCTGTACCAGCCGGAAATGCCGGACGTCGACCTGTTCCTGCGGCCCTCGGGCGAGCAGCGGACGTCGAACTTCCTGCTGTGGCAGTCCGCGTACGCCGAGATGGTCTACCAGGACACCCTGTTCCCGGACTTCGACCGGACGCACCTGTGGCGCGCCTGCCTGGAGTTCGCGAAGCGCGACCGCCGGTTCGGCGCGGCGGTCGACCAAGCGGAACAGGCGAAGCAGGCGGCCGAGGCCGCCGGAGGCGAGGCGTCATGAGTACCGCGGAAGCGGCCGAAACCGGTGAGCTGCTCACCCGCGCCCGCGAGGCGCTCGAGCGGTACATCGACGTGCACGTGGACGACGACGGCGCCATCACCTTCTCCCACGCCGACGTGCCGTGTGTCATCCAGGCGACGCGGCTCGCGGAGGGGCTGACGGTGCTCAGCCTGACCTGTGTGGTGGCCTGGGACCTGCCCGACGACCCGGCGCTCGCCGTCGCGATCGCGGAGCGGGCGGGCCAGGGCCTGTTCGGCACGCTCGGCGTCGGCCACACCGACAACGGGCTCGACGTGACGCTGCGGTACGCGTTCCCGGCCGAGGGCATGGAGCCCTCGCCGCTGGGCACCCTGCTGATGCTCGTGGTGTCGACCGCGTCGCAGCTGCGGGCGGAGCTGCCCGGGCTCCCGAACAGCGAGGGCTGAGTCCGGATTCGCTCGGTTTGCCGCCCGCGGAACCGGTGTTCTGTGGCGGAAAACCGCTAAAACGGTCGTGAAGGGGCCGTTCACGACGTGTGCGGCTGTGATCTTGTCGGTACGCACTGGCATCATCGGGCCTCGTGGAAACCCTTTCCAACACCGCGACCGAGCCGGCTCGGCGCGCCCGTCGGTTCCGGATCAGCTCCATCGAGATCCTGTGCGCCGTGCTGCTCGTGGCCATCCTCGCCCAGGGCTGGCTGCAGGACGTCTTCAACGTGCCCGCGCTGCGCACCGGCTCCACGGTGTTCGTGGCCGTGTGCGTGCAGGCGCTGCCGTTCCTGGTGCTGGGCGTCCTGATCAGCGGCGCGATCGCGGCGTTCGTGCCGGCGCGGGTGCTGGAGCGGGTGCTGCCGAAGAAGGCGGGTGCCGCGGTCGGCGTGGCCGGGCTGGCCGGGGTCGCGCTGCCCGGGTGCGAGTGCGCTTCGGTGCCGGTCGCGCGGCGGCTGATCGGCCAGGGCGTCGCGCCCGCGGCCGCGCTGACGTTCCTGCTGGCCGCGCCCGCGGTGAACCCGGTGGTGCTGGTGGCCACGGCCGTCGCGTTCCCCGGGCGGCCGGAAATGGTGCTGGCGCGCTTCGGCGGTTCGCTCGCCACCGCGATGGTGATGGGCTGGATCTGGGCCCGCTGGGGCAAGCTTTCCTGGATCACCGAGCGCGCGTTGCGGCGGCTGCCGGACGTCGAGCCGGGACAGCGCTGGAAAGTGTTCGCGGAGACCGCGCGCACGGATCTGGTGGAGGCCGGCGGGTTCCTGGTCCTCGGCGCGCTGATCTCCTCGACGCTGAACGTGCTGGTGCCGCAGAAGTGGTTCGGCGTGCTGTCGGACCAGGTCGTGGTCGGGGTGCTGGTGATGGCGGTGCTGGCCGTGGTGCTCGCGCTGTGCAGTGAGGCGGACGCGTTCGTGGCGGCTTCGCTGACGGCCGTGCCGATGCTGCCGAAGCTGGTGTTCCTGGTGGTCGGTCCGGCCATCGACGTCAAGCTGTTCGCCTTGCAGGCAGGCACTTTCGGCCGCTCGTTCGCCGCGCGGTTCGCGCCGGTGACGTTCGCT
Source organism: Amycolatopsis saalfeldensis (assembly GCF_900110575.1). GTDB lineage: Bacteria > Actinomycetota > Actinomycetes > Mycobacteriales > Pseudonocardiaceae > Amycolatopsis > Amycolatopsis saalfeldensis. Next base: position 46,049 of record NZ_FOEF01000010.1, on the reverse strand, counting down.
GTGGCGCTGGCCTGCGGCACGGTGGCCGGGCTGCTGGTGCTGGGGGGCGGGCGATGAGGCGCGAGACGCAGAACGTGCTGCTGATCCTGCTCGGCGGCGCGCTGGTGAAGATCGCGCTGAACGGCGACTACCTGCGTTACGTCAAGCCTTCGCAGCAGGCGTGGATCATCCTCGGCGGCGCGGTGATGCTGGTGCTCGGCGGCGTCGCGATCGTGAGTGACGTCCTGTCGGCGCGCGCCACGGCCCGTGCGGCCGCCGCGGCGGGCCCGGACCACGGTGCCGAGGACGGCCACGCCCACGGTCCCCACGTCGACGACGGCCACGGGCACAGCCACACCGTGCGGTCCGCGTGGCTGCTGGTGGTGCCGGTGCTCGCGGTGTTCCTGGTGGCGCCGCCCGCGCTGGGCGCGGATTCGGTGACCCGCACGGAAGCCCGGGTGCCGCAGAGCGCCGCCAGCACGTCCGCCGCCGCGTTCCCGCCGCTGCCCGTGGGCGCGGTGGTGCCGATGGCGATGAACGAGGTGGTCAGCCGCGCCGGCTGGGATTCGAACGGCACGCTGAACGGCCGCACCGTGTCCATGACCGGGTTCGTCGTCCACGCCGGCGGCCAGACGCTGCTCGCTCGGCTGGTGATCAGCTGCTGCGCCGCGGACGCCTCACCCGTCACCGTCCACCTGAAAGGCGGCGAGGCCGATCGCTTCGCGAGCGACACCTGGCTTCAGGTGACCGGCCAGGTCGTGCCCGGCACCGCGAGCGAGGCCAACAGCTACACCCCGGACCTGACCCTGGCGACGGTCGAGCGGATCCCGGCGCCGAAGGACCCGTACGAGTACTGACTCTCGCGGCGCTCGGGCCGGGTCTAGCGGGCGCTGACTGCGTGCTCGCCGCAGGTGCCGGTGATCTCGACCGTGTGGCTGATGTCGGAGAACCCGTTCTCCGAGGCGATCTTCTCGGCCCAGCGCTCGACGGCGGGGCCCTCGACCTCCACCGTGCGGCCGCACACGCGGCAGACCAGGTGATGGTGGTGGTGGGAGGAGCAGCGGCGGTAGATGGCCTCGCCCGAGTCGGTGCGGAGCACGTCGATCTCGCCGGCCTCCGAGAGCGACTGCAGGGTGCGGTAGACCGTGGTCAGGCCGATGCCGTCGCCGCGTTTGCGCAGCTCGTCGTGCAGTTCCTGGGCCGAGCGGAAGTCGTCGACGGTGTTGAGCAGATCCACCACCGCCGTGCGCTGCTTGGTCGAGCGGCGGCCGGGCACCGGGGCCGGAGCCGAGGTCATCGTCATTTTCCTTCCTGCACGTGGGCGACCGCGTCGACGACGATGTGGGCCAGGTGGTCGTCCACCAGGCGGTACACGACCTCACGGCCGCGCCGCTCGCCCTCCACCACGCCCGCGGTCTTCAGCACGCGCAGGTGCTGGCTGATCAGCGGCTGCGCGACGTCGAGGGCGTCCACCAGCTCGTGCACGCAGCGGTCCGACTCCCGCAGCTGCAGCACGATCGCGATCCGGACCGGCGCGGCCAGCGCGCGCAGCAGGTCGCCGGCGTCGGCGAGGATGCCCGCCGGCGCGCCGGGCGGGACGGCGGCGGGGCGGCCGGGCGAGTGCGGCTCGGCCTCCGGGGGGATCGGGCCGGCCGAGAGAGCGCCCGAAGTCGCCGTGGCCATCGCTGCCTCCAGTCACGTCTCGTCACCCGGGAACCCGGGGGACGGATTCCGAAGCCGGATGTCATTACCGCTAACGGTCACCGCCATCGTAGTGTTCCCCCTCGCGACGGCGCGCAGTCACCGGTCCCGCCGGCCGGGCTCACCCGACCGGGTGAGTTCGTGAAGGATTGACAGGGGCGAACCGGTACTGCGTCTTCGCAACTCGTCTCCGACGGTGCAAGGTTGTCGCGGGGCGTTTCGTCGCTTCTCGTACGCTGACGACCCGCCGTGTGGTGAGCCGGAAGCAGTGGGGAGAGCATGACTCGTTTCGTGACCAAGACGGCGGTGGCGGTCTGCCTGGCGCTGCCGGTGCTCGCGCCGGCCGCGGCTTCGGCCCAGACCGGGCAAGGGGTCGACGAAAAAACCGGCCCGGTTTCGTTCGCCAACATCGCATCGGTGCGGCTCGGCGCGGACGCCCAGCACGGCGGCGCGCTGATCACCGAGACCCAGCGTTCACCGCTGACCCCCGGCCAGTCGAAGCTCGGCGCCGACCGCGTGTCCGTGCCGAAGAACGACGGGGAGCGCGCCACCCTCGGCCCGAACTACGAGATCGACCTCGGCCCCTACAACGCCGGCCAGAGCCCGTATCCGGCCGGCATCGCCAGCCGCAGCCACAACGTCGTCGCCGCGTTGCAGGCCACCGATGTGCCGACGGCCGTCGCCGAGACCAACTACGCGCTGCGTGACAACGCCCGGGGCGGGGCCAATCCGATCGACAAAACCGTGCTGGTGCTCGAAGGCGCCCGCAGCGCCGTCGACTGCACCGCGCCGAAGAAGCTCAGCGGCACCACGGACGTCGCCCGGCTCTGGGTCCGCGGCCAGGACGACGCCCTGAGCCAGGTCGCCATGCCCGCGGGCACCGCCGCGCTGCGCGTGAGCAATCTCCGCCTGGGCGCTCCCGGCGCCGTCCCGCAGGCCGACCACGCCACCACGCTGTCCGACATCGAGGTGTCCCGAGTGTCGACGTTCGACCAGCTGATCAAGCAGGACGGCTGGCGCGGCGGCGACGTCACGGCCGTGGCCGGCTGGCGGGTCGAGGTCACCACGCACGTGCGCAACGCGGCCAACGCCCAGCTGCAGGACGTGTCCACGACCATGGTGCTGGGCGGGGTCAGCTGCTCGATCCCGAAGAACTTCGTCGCGCTGGCCTCCGGCGGCACCAGCGGCGGGGCGACCGTGAACCAGCCGTCCGTGCCGACCGAGGTCCCGGCCGGTTACCTCGGCAGTGCCGCGGCGGCGCCGCGGAGCGACCCGCGGGTGCCGATCGGCATCGGCCTGCTGGGCGGCGGCCTCGTGTTCGGCGCGCTGGCGATCTGGCTGGGCCGCCGTCGCGTGGCCCGCTCCCGCGGCGAGTAGCCGTGCTGCACCGCGCGCTCACCGTGGTGTTCTCGGTGGTCGCCGTGCTCGCGCTGGCCGCGGGTGTGGTGGTGCTGACGTGGGCCCCCGCCCCGGCGCCGGTCGCGGCGGCCGAGCCCCCACCGGGCTCGCTGCCCGGCGAAGACGGCGCGCCCGCCGTGCTGCCCGCCGACAACTCCCCGGTGGGGCAGCAGCGGCCCGGCACCGTCCAGCTGCCGGACGGCTCCGCGGCGCGGCTGGTGCGCACCGAGGTGACCCACGACGGCGTGCTGCCGATCCCGCGCGGGCTCGGCGACGCCGCGTGGTGGGGCGCCCGGCTCGGCGCCGAGCAGGGCGCCGCCGTGCTGTCCGGCCACGTCAACTGGGCCGGCACGAAAGGGCCGTTCGACGTCCTCTGGCGGATCCGCACCGGGGACAACGTGAGCATCGTCGACTCCTCCGGCGGCCGGTGGCTCTACCGCGTGACCGGCGCCGTGACCGTGGGGAAGGGCCAGCTGCCCGCGCAGGCCCCGCAGTGGTTCGCGCAAAGCGGCCCGCACCGCCTGGTACTCGTCACCTGCGGCGGGGACTACGTCGGCGGCAGCGAGGGCTACGACGAGAACCGGATCGTGACGGCGAACCTGGTGTCGCGCCCGGACTGAGACCCGCGCGGCGCGCCAACTCGGTGCAACCCGCCGCGCGTCCCGCGGCATGTCTCCCGGCGAGTACACGCCGAACCAGGGAGCACGATGCAGGGGACACAGGAACAGGCCGTGACGGGCTCGCGGCGGTGGGCGCGGCTGGCGATCGGGGCCGCGGTGGTGGCCGCGCTGGCCACCGGGTGCGGGCAGGCCGACCAGGTCGCCGCGGCCGGACCCACGCCGTCGTCACAGCAGCAGCCCGCCGGCCAGGGCGGGCAGCAGCCGCAGGCCGACCCCGGGACGACGCCCGGCACGGTCCGCCTGCCCGCCGGTGGCAGCGCGAAGCTGGTGGCCGAGGACGTCGGCGCCGACGGCGCGCTGGTCATCCCGCAAAGCCTGGACGAGGCCGCGTGGTGGGGCTCCGGGCTGGGCGCGGACAAGGGCGTCACGCTGTTCTCCGGCCACGTCAACTGGAAGGGCAAGACCGGCCCGTTCGACCAGCTGTGGCAGGTGAAGGCGGGCCAGACGGTCACTGTCACGGACACCGCGGGCGCGCAGTGGGGCTACCGGGTCGACGACGTCCGCACGATCCACAAGTCGGGCCTCGCCGCGGAGTCGGAGAAGCTGTTTTCCCCCGACGGGCCGCACCGGCTGGTGCTCGTCACCTGTGGTGGCGACTACGTCGGCGGCACCGAGGGCTACGACGACAACCGCGTCGCCACGGCCGAGCTGGTGACCCGGCCCTGAGCCCTCCTGAGCACCGCCGGAGGTGCCGCGGGGGCGGCCGGATAGGCTGGACGTTCTAAGTCCGATAACCGTCCCCGCATGCGTCCGGAGCGTGGAGTGCCCGCCAACACCATCGAAACCGTCGTCAGTCTGTGCAAGCGCCGTGGCTTCGTCTTCCCGTCGGGGGAGATCTACGGCGGCACCAGGTCGGCGTGGGACTACGGGCCGCTCGGCGTGGAGCTGAAGGACAACATCAAGCGCCAGTGGTGGAAGACCATGGTGCAGGGCCGCGAGGACGTGGTCGGCCTCGACTCGTCGGTCATCCTGCCGCGCCAGGTCTGGGTCGCCTCCGGTCACGTGAACGTGTTCACCGACCCGCTGATCGAGTGCCTTTCGTGCCACAAGCGGTTCCGTGCCGACCAGCTCGCCGAGGAGTACTCGGAGCGCACCGGCAAGGAGACGTCGGAGGACGACCTGTCCGACGTGCCGTGCCCGAACTGCGGCACCCGCGGCAAGTACACCGAGCCGCGCGACTTCAACATGATGCTGAAGACCTACCTCGGCCCGGTCGAGTCCGAGGAGGGCCTGGCCTACCTCCGCCCGGAGACCGCGCAGGGCATCTTCGTGAACTTCAACAACGTGCAGCAGGCGTCGCGGAAGAAGCCGCCGTTCGGCATCGGCCAGGTCGGCAAGTCCTTCCGCAACGAGATCACGCCGGGCAACTTCATCTTCCGCACGCGTGAGTTCGAGCAGATGGAGATGGAGTTCTTCGTCGAGCCGGGCGAGGACGAGACCTGGCACCAGTACTGGATCGACACGCGCACCGAGTGGTACAAGGACCTCGGCATCAAGGCCGAGAACCTGCGCCATTTCGAGCACCCGAAGGAAAAGCTCTCGCACTACGCGAAGCGCACCGTCGACATCGAGTACCGCTTCGCGTTCAACGCGGGCCAGGAGTGGGGCGAGCTCGAAGGCATCGCGAACCGCACCGATTTCGACCTCACCACGCACTCGAACCACTCGGGTGTGGACCTGTCGTTCTTCGATCAGGCCTCGGGCCAGCGCTACCGCCCGTTCGTGATCGAGCCGGCGGCGGGCGTCGGCCGTTCGATGATGGCGTTCCTCGTCGACGCGTACGAGGAAGAAGAGGTCCCGAACGCCAAGGGCGGCATGGACAAGCGCACGGTCCTGCACCTGGACCCGCGCCTCGCGCCGTACAAGGCGGCGGTCCTGCCTCTGTCGCGCAACGCCGACCTCTCGCCCAAGGCCCGCGACCTCGCGGCCACCTTGCGCAAGCACTGGAACGTCGACTTCGACGACGCCCAGGCCATCGGCCGCCGCTACCGCCGCCAGGACGAGATCGGCACGCCGTACTGCGTCACCGTGGACTTCGACACCCTCGAAGACAACGCGGTCACGATCCGCGAGCGTGACAGCATGAAGCAGGAACGCATCGCGATCGACCAGGTGGAGTCCTACCTGGGCGCGCGGCTGATCGGCTGCTGACGCTTTTCCGCTGACGGCCCTTCCCCGGATCGGGGGAGGGCCGTTCGGCGCTTCCGGGCGTCAGCCCCGTCCCGCGGGTTGGTGCTTCGGCGGCTCTTCGTGGGAACGGACCGGCAGGAAGATGTCGGTGTCCCGCTGACCGTCCGATGTGGTTTTCCCGATACGGAGACTCGGCCGGGTTTCGCGGATGAGCAGTACGAACCCGATGGCGGCGGCGAGGTCGGCGATGAGTGCTCCCGGCGGCTGGGCCCAACGGAGCTGGAGTCCGATGTAGGTGGCGATGAGCAGCCCGGCCCAGAGGCGCCGGTTTTCACCGCGTTGCCGGTCGAGGACGACAGCGGTGACGCCGAGGACGAGGGGCGCCATCATGATGAACACGCGCTCGGTATCGGTGGCCAGGAGGCGGCCTGCGAGGCAGCAGGCGAACAGCCAGAGGCTGGCGACGAGGAGTTGGTTGCGGAGGCCTTCGCGTCGGTAGAAGCGGTAAAGGCCGTAGGCGAAGGGGATCCACAGGAAGTGGAACGTGATGAACAGGCTGAGCTGGACGGTGCCTTTGGTGCCGGCGAGGGCGAAGCGGAAGTTTTCCAGCAGGCTGCCGTTGCCTTGTCCGGCGCCCAGGCCGTAGTTGCCGCCGATGAGGTGCTGGGCCCAGATGCGGTATCCGAGGTAGGCGGCGATGGAGACGACCGTCGCGATGAGGCCGGTGATGACTTCGCGATGGCGCAGTGAGCGGTGGCGGGTCCAGGCGAGCAGTGGGTAGAGCGGCGCGAGGAGCAGCGTCGTTTCCTTGTTGGCCGAGCCGATGATCACCGCGAGGGTGAACAGCGTCAGGCGCCGGCTGAACGCGAACCACAGTGCGGCGATGTAGAGCAGGTTGTTCAGCGGGTCGACGAGGTAGGGGTCGGAGAAGACGTAGGGCGCGTACCAGAAGGTGCAGGCGAGCGCGACGGCGGTCAGCGCGGCGGTGAACAGCTGCAGGTTGAGGTGGTTCCAGAGGAACTCGAAGAACACCCGGGCCAAGACCCGCATTCACGCCGCTTTGGTCGTGTTCCTGGTCACCGTTCTGCTCGTCGGCCTCCTCGATGTGCCGCCGGCTGGTGCACGGCCTGTGAACACTGCGCTGTCCTCGGGAACGGACCCGGCCGCGGGCAACGGAGGCTCCAGCCGTGCCGGAGTCTTGCTGCTGTGGAAGTTCGGCGGCCCGGCGACCAAACGCGACGCTGCCGTAGCGCTCACCGGTACGGACGCGGACGTCGCGCAGTTCCTGGCCACGCAGAAGGACGTGGACGCATCCATCGACCGGGACATCCACGTCAACCAGATGATGTCCGCGGGTGGGCCCGCGACCAAGACCGCAGCACAGCAAGTGCTTGATGCCAACACGGACGACGCGCTGCGGGACTTCCTGTACTCCGGCTGGGAGGGTCCTTACGGCAACGATTTGAGCCTTCGGGTCAACCAGATCATGGCTGCCGGCGGGCCGCAGGTGAAGAAGGCCGCGCAGCAGGCGCTCGACGCGAACAGTGACGATGCGCTCGAGGCTTTCCTTGCCTCCGGCTGGCAGATCCCTTTCGAGATGGACCAGAGCCTGAAGGTCAACCAGGCCATGTCGGCTGGTGGGCCGGAGGTACAGAAGGCGGCACAGCAGGCGCTGGACGCGAACAGCGTCGACGCGCTCAACCAGTTCCTCGTCACGGACTTGCCTGTGGCGCAGGCCCGTGACGCCGAGACGGCGACGATCACCCAACTGGTGTCCACGGCCAAGGCTGCTTCCGAGCAAGCGGCGAGCGAGCTGCAAGAGGCGCAGCGGGAGTCTGATCGCGCGGTCACCGAAGCCGCGGCTGCGAACAAGGCGGCGCAGGCCGCGAAAGACGCCGCCGCTGCCGCGCAAGGGCATTCGGGTCAGGCCACGGACGCGGCGTCGCGTGCGGCATTCGCCGCCGAGCAGGCGGCGGTCACCGCTCGCCAGGCGATCGGTGCGGCCAACGCCGCGTCTAGTGCGGCTCATACGGCTGCGGGTGCGGCCTCGCGTGCGGCGGCGGCTGCTTCACGGGCCGGGCAGGCTGCGTCTCACGCATACGACGCCGCTGCGCTGGCGGTGCGCAGCAAGGGGGGTGCTGACATAGCGCTGGCGGCAGCATCGACTGCTCGCGATGCCGCGCAGGGCGCTGCATTGGCGGCCAATGCCGCTCGTTCCGCCCAGACGGCGTCCCAGCAGGCCGAGAACGCCGGCGCCAATGCGCATGAGGCCGCTTTGCAGTCCAGCAACGCGGCAGCGGCCGCGACCGATGCGGCGAACAATGCCGCAGCCGCAGGCGCCGACGCTCATCAGGCCCAGGCGGCGGCTGCCACGGCTCGAGCGCAAGCCGCGCGGGCGGTCGCTGCCGCGAACGCGAGTCAGTCGTGGGCTCACCAGGCCGGTATCGCGGCCGGTCAGGCCGCGGACGCTGCCCAGGCGGCGTCGGCTGACGCGAGCGCCGCCGCCCAGGCGGCCGACGACGCGGCCGCACACGCCGGAGAGGCTGCGAACGCGGCAGAACTGGCCACCGCGCACGCGAATGCCGCCACGGCGGCAGCCAACGCAGCCGTCGCAGCGGCGAATCAGGCCGGACAGATCGCGCAGGCCGCGCGCAAGGCCGATGATGACCGGCTGGCGCTCGCGGCGCAGGCGGCGGATGACGCGGCCAAAGCCGCCCTCGATGCATCCGCCGCGGAGCCGGCCCCGAAGCGCTGGGACGCCGACCAAGCCAGCACCTGGGACGCGGAGACCACCAGGTTGATCGCCGAGGCCGCCACCGCGGGTATCCCCCGCGCTACGGTCGTCGCGGACGCCCGCAAGGTGGCACTTGCCCTCGACGGCTCAGCCGGTCCGTGGACGAAGGCCGCTTCGGACGCCGCGTTGAGCGGCACTGACGACGAGGCCGTCGACTACGTCACCTCCGGGTTGATCGCCGCCGCGGGCCAGGACGATCGCGTCGTCCTCCGCAGCCTGAGCGACGCCGGATCGGACGCGTTCAAGGCCGGGGCAGCTGCCGTCCTCGCCGGAACAGATACCGACGTCCGCACGTTCCTTCGCACGCGCGGCTACCCCGGCCGTGAGCAGGATGATGCCCTGCAGGTCAACCGGATCATGTCCGCTGCGCAAACGGCCGGCAGAACCGTGGTGGTGCAACAGGCCCAGAAGGCACTCGACGCCAACACCGACGTCGCACTGCGAGACTTCCTCGGCACCGGTCAGTACACCGCCCTCGGTATCGACGACAACCTGAAGGTCAACCAGGTCATGTCGGCCGCTCGGGCCGCAGGCGAGCAAGAAGTCGTCGCCGGTGCGCAAGCGGCACTCGACGGTCCACCCGTCCTGCTGCGCGAATTCTTGTCTGTCGGCCAGTACGCCGCGCAGCGACGGGACCAGAACACCGCGGCGCACAACGCGGCCGTCGACTCTCTGCTGGCCCAAGCGTCGAGTTCAGCGGCTACCGCGACCCACGACGCCAAAGACGCGCAAGCAGAAGCAGCTCGTGCCCGGCAGGCCGCCGACGAGGCCGATGGTTTCGAGCAGCAAGCAGCGACGGCCGCAGCTCAGGCGGCCGACTTCTCGCGCACTGCCCAGGCGGCAGCGGACAGGGCCGCCTCGTCCGCCAGCCAGGCGCAGCAATCTGCCAACACTGCCTCCAGGGCGGCAGCCTCAGCCGTGTCCTCGGCTGACCAGGCAACCCGATCCGCCGCCTCGGCCCAGCACTCCGCTGCGGTGGCTGCTGCGTCGGCGCAAGAGGCGACTGCGGCGGCCCGTATCGCGCACCAAGCAGCTGTCGATGCCGGTGACGATGCCCAGAAGGCTTACGAGGCCGCGCAGACCGCCTGGCAGAGCGTCGCCGCCAAGGTGGACGTCGAGAAGCAGAAGCTCGTTGAGCAGCGCAAGTCGGACTGTGACGACAACGCTCGAAATCCCGAGGCGGTCAATCTCCTCAGTAATCAAGACTGTGTTCTGCTCTTCACCGGGAACCAAGCCGATCAGCAACGGATCCTGTCGAATCTCGAAGGCGTCTGTCGTCAGCACATCGCGCAGAACGATCCCACCCTGCAGCGGTGCTTGGACCCGAACAACCTCCTCGATCCCAACTTCATGGCGGATCTGAGAGACGGCTTCACGAACTACGTCACCTCTGGTCAGAACTCGAACCTCCTCAATCTGCTGGGCGTCGTGGCTCTTCTGGCATGCCCGGAATGCGGCCTTCTGGATCTGCTCGATGGTGCCGCGGCAGAACTCGGAGGGATCGGCGCAGATGCTGCGCTGGGAGCCGCTGAGGCGGCGAGTGAGGGAGCCGGTGTCCTCGACGCCGCGAGCGCCGCAGCTGCAGCGAAAGCCGGCGAGGCGGCGAACCTGGCCGAGATATCGGCCGCTGAAGTCGGCCAGCTGGCCGAGGAGGCCGGAGCGGCAACCGGCCCGGCGGCTGCTCGTGCGGCGGAGCTGGACCGCATGCTGGAAGATGCTGCGCGCAACACCAAGAAGGTTGACTTGATGGGTTTTGCGACTAAGGACGAGGCCGCTAAAATGGGAGAAACCTGGCTCGGTCCAGGCTGGACGTTCTCCAAAGACGGGAAGGCGATGGTGAGTGAAAGTGGGCTGCGAGTTTACCGGCCGCCCACGTTCAAGGCCAGCCTCGATCCTCAGTACGGCGGGCCCCGGTATCAAGCCAACTTCCTATGGCGGCCGACAAAAAGTGGTCAGTACAAGAACCTTCACCTCAACATTACGGACATGCCATGAAGCCAAAAGTGCGCTACTTCGACGCGGTGGATGCCGACCTCGACGACTTCAGTCCCGAGGACCCGGAGGACTTCTGGGTCCCGATTCAGGTCATCGTCGGCCCGGCTGACGACGCGAAGGCTGAGGAGCTGATCCAGTTCACCGTGTGCACGCCCAAGGCGCTGCAGGCGGCGGTGGCTCGCGAGGGGTTCCTGATGGGGCGTTCACTGGTGATCGTGGATTCGGCGGACATGGTGCGGATCAAGGAGTTCATCACCACGGAGATCGAAAAGATCGAGGCGCCGACCTACGCCGGTGTCGGAGTTCAACTGGCTTGGCTGGGGAACTTCGAGTTCGAGGACAACGCCATTTCCTGAGCTGCTCGGGTCTCGGTAATCGAGGACAGCCTTCGCAGGTCCGCCGCCAGACCTCGGCGAACGGGCTGGAATTGGCTGCGGGTGATCATGCAGGCTCAACCACTGCACGCAGAGGGCCCCTGAGACTTGCAGTATCGGTATGTTCGAACTCGCGGTTGGATTCGATTCGTCCTCATGATGTTGCCCGGCCAGTATCCACGTGGTAAAAGCCAGGTCCCGACCTTGCGCCGAGCCGCTCCAGAGGAGGTGAAGCACCTACCCGACGCGAAGACGATTGTTTCTCTCTGTGTCGGCACCGCGCAGGCCCGAGAACCCACCCCTGACACCTGTCATGCCCACGTCATGACGCAAGGCCTGTGGCCCGGTCCCCTCCAAGCCTCAGGCTTCAGGTCATGGAAACCACACAGGCCGACCGCGGGACGCAGGACGTCGCGGCAGGGGCGGCCGTACACCTGACCGGGTTGAGGAAGCAGTACGGCGACGTGCGGGCCGTCGACGGGGTCGACTTGACGATCGCACCAGGCGAGGTGGTGGCGCTGCTCGGGCCGAACGGCGCCGGGAAGTCCACCAGCGTCGACCTCATCCTGGGGCTCAGCCGGCCCGACGAGGGTGACGTGAGGGTGTTCGGCAAAACGGCAGGCCAGGCCGTGCGGGCCGGGATGATCGGGGCGATGCTGCAGGGCGGCACGCTGCTCGACGACCTGACCGTGCGCGAGACCGTCGGCATGGTCGCGAATCTGCACCGGCGGCCGATGCCGCTCGCCGAGGCGCTGGAGCGCGCGGGGATCACCGAGCTGGCCGACCGGCGGGCCAACAAGCTCTCCGGCGGGCAGAAGCAGCGGGTGCGGTTCGCCGTCGCGCTGGTGTCCGACCCGGACCTGCTCGTGCTGGACGAGCCGACCGCCGCGATGGACGTCGGCACGCGGCGGGAGTTCTGGAAGTCCATGTACGCCTTCACCGAGACCGGCCGGACGGTCCTGTTCGCGACGCATTACCTCGAAGAGGCCGAGGAGTTCGCCGACCGCGTGGTGCTGATGCGCTCCGGGCGCGTCGTCGCCGACGGGTCCGTGGCGCAGGTCCGCGCGCTGGCCGGCGGGCGCACCATCCGCGCCGTGCTGCCCGGCGCGGACGACGAGACCGGCCGGCTGCTGGGGCGGCTGCCCGGCGTCACCGAGTTCGAGCTGCGCGGTGAGCGCGCCGCCGTTTCCAGTTCCGCCTCCGACACCACGTTGCGGGCGCTCATGGCGGCCGTGCCGGACGTGCGTGACATCGAGATCAGCGCCGTCGGCCTCGAAGGCGCCTTCCTTTCCCTGACCGCGAGCGAAACCACCTCGGAAGAAGCAGGCCGATGAACCTCAGCTACCTCACCGTCGAAGTCCGGCGGCTGTTCCGCTCCCCGCGGTTCCTCGTGTTCGTGGTCGCCTTCCCGGTGCTGATGTTCCTGTTGCAGGCCAACGTCTTCACGAAGGCCAGCGACCCGGACCACGCGGCGATCGTCGCCGGGGTCATGGTCAACATGATGGCCTTCGGCGCGTTCGCCGCGGCCACCATGAACGGCGCCAAGCTCGCCGTCGAACGCGCCACCGGCTGGCAGCGGCAGCTGCGGCTGACCCCGCTCTCGGGCGCGGGCTACCTCGGCGGCAAGGCGCTGTCGGGCCTGCTCGTGGGCCTGCCCGCGCTGGTGCTGCTGCCGCTGCTCGCGGTCTTCGCCGAGGGCGTGCACCTCGACGCGGCCGGCTGGGTCCGCGTCATCGCCGGGATCTGGCTCGGCACCATCCCGCTGGTGCTGCTCGGCCTGCTGCTGGGCCAGTTCGGCACGCCGGAGTCGATGCAGCCGGTGAACATGATCGTGATGCTGGGCATGGGCTTCCTGGGCGGGCTGTGGATCCCGATCGAGACCATGCCGGGCTGGATGCACCAGCTGGCGCAGGCGATGCCGACGTACTGGGTGCTCGGCCTGGTGCGCCCCGCCGTGAGCAACGAGATGCTGGTGGGCTTCCCGGCGGCGGTCGCGGTGCTCGGGGCCTGGACCGTTGTCCTCGGGGCGCTGGTGATCAGGCGTTACCGTAAGGACAGCGCGCGGGTGTGACCAGAGGGGGCGGGGCCGACATGGCGGAGACGCAGAGCCGGGGGCGGTCGGTGCTGGCCGACCGCGACACCTGGTGGGCCGACCCGATCGGCGAGTCGCACGAGGGCAGGCCGAACGGCCGGCGGTGGTGGGTCGGCGGGATCCTCTTCCTCCTGCCGTTCCTGATCCCGGCGACGCAGGACCTCCTCCGGTCCGCGCTCACGGCACGGACCGCGCTGGAGTGGCTGCTCTTCTACGGCTACGGCGCCTTCTACCTGGCCTTCCCGCTGATGTTCGAGAAGGAGCGCCGGCCCAAGCTGCTGTTCGGCCTGGCGATGCTGGTGACGGGCATCGTCACGGTGATGGTGCCGGGGGCCAGCTCGTTCGTCCTGCTCTACGCCACCGCCACGATCGCGTTTCTGCTGCCCGCCGCGTGGGCGCTGATCTTCGACGTCGGCGGGATGCTGCTGGCCGTGGCCCTGCTGTTCGCGGCCGGGCGGCTGGCGGAAAGCACCGACGACCTCGGCTCGGTCGCGGGCGTCACGGCGGCGATGTTCTTCATGTCCAACCTGATCCGCGCGATCCGGCGGCTGGAGATCGCGAACCGGGAGATCGGCGCGCTCGCCGTGGCCACCGAGCGCGAGCGGGTGGCCCGCGACCTGCACGACCTGCTGGGCCACAGCCTGACCACGATCACCGTGAAGGCCGGCCTCGCGCGGCGGATGCTGGAGAGCTCCGGCGACATCCCGCACGCGGTCCAGGAGATCCGCGAGGTGGAGGGGCTCACCCGCAGCGCGCTTTCGGACGTCCGGGCCACGGTCACGGAGTACCGCGAGGTGTCGCTGCCCGCGGAGATCGCCGGTGCGCGGGCGGCGTTGCGGGCGGCGGAGATCGAGGCGGACCTGCCGCACGCGGTCGACAACGTGCGGGCCGAGCTGCGGAGCACCTTCGGTTACGTGCTGCGCGAGGCCGTCACGAACGTGCTGCGGCATTCGGGTGCGAGCCGGGTGAAGGTCCGGATGGGCTGCGGCTGGCTCGAAGTGGAGGACGACGGCCGCGCGGCCGAAGTCGTGGCGGGCAACGGCCTGCGCGGGCTGTCCGAGCGGCTGGCGGCGGTCGGGGGGACGCTGCGCACGACCGTGCGGCCCGGGGGAGGATTGGCCGTCCGGGCGGAGGTCCCGGAACCGGACCTGGCGGCCGCCCCGGCGGTGCGCGCCGAGACCGCGGGGGGACTGGCTTGATCCGGGTACTGCTGGCCGACGACCAGGCGATGGTGCGCGGCGCGCTGGCCACCGTGCTGGGGCTGGAAGCCGACATCGAGGTCGTGGGACAGGTCGGCTCCGGCGACGAGGTGGTCGCCGCGGCCCGGGAGGCGAAGCCCGACGTCGCGCTCCTCGACGTCCAGATGCCCGGCAAGGACGGCCTGACCGCGGCCGCCGAGCTGCGCCAGGCGCTGCCGTCCTGCCGGGTGATCATCTGCACCACGTTCGGCCGCCCCGGGTACCTCGCGCGCGCGATGGCGGCGGGCGCGGCGGGCTTCGTGGTGAAGGACGCTCCGCCGGAACAGCTCGTGGAGGCCGTCCGCCGCGTCCACAGTGGACTTCGGGTGGTCGATCCGGCGCTCGCCGCGGAGTCGCTCGCCACGGGCGCGAGCCCGCTGACCGCGCGAGAGCGTGACGCACTCAGCACGGCCAAGGACGGCAGAACCGTCGCCGACATCGCGAAGGCGCTGTTCCTCTCGGAAGGCACTGTGCGCAACCACTTGTCGGCGGCGATCGGCAAAACGGGCGCGCGGACCCGGGCCGAGGCCGTCCGGCTCGCCGAGGAGCGCGGCTGGCTGTAGTGCCCGGGGTGTCTGCGTCTCACCCGTTCGTGGTTCTGCCAGGATGGCGGGCATGAGTTCCGCCGCCGCACCGAGAACGAGGCCGACGCGCGCGAGCTGGCTGCGCCGGTTCGCGTTCGGCGCCGTACTGGTGCTGCTGGCCGTCGTCGGCGGCACGGCGTTCCGGGTGTGGCAGGTGGCGCGCGGGAACGACCGTTCGCAGGCCGACGTGATCGTGGTGCTCGGCGCGGCGCAGTACAACGGGAAGCCGTCGGACATCTTCTCCGCGCGGCTGGAGAAGGCGAAGCAGCTTTACGACGCGGGCGTCGCGAAGACCATCGTCACCGCCGGCGGCAAGAAGGCCGCGGACAACTACACCGAGGCGCAGGCGGGCGTGCTGTGGCTGACCAAGCACGGCGTGCCGCAGTCGGCGACGCTCGCCGTCGGCGAGGGCAGCGACACCCTGCGCAGCCTGCGCGCGGTGTCCGACCAGGTGCAGGCGCGCGGCTGGCACACGGCGGTGCTGGTGAGCGACCCGTGGCACTCGTTCCGCAGCCGCACCATGGCCGAGGACCTCGGCCTGGACGCCTGGACCGCGCCGACGCACAGCGGGCCGATCGTGCAGGAGCGCGGGACGCAGATCCGCTACATCTTCCGCGAGACCGGCGCGCTGCTGTTCTACAAGCTCACGAAGTCGCCGGCGGACGAGCTGTTCGACACGATGCTCGGCTGAATTGTCGGACCCCGCGCCTAAGCTGGCGGGGTGAGTGACGGGTACAGCGAGCACGACCGCGCCCGGGTGCTGGCCGAGACACCCAAGGGCGCGGCACTGGCGGGTGCGCGGCCGGACGGGCGCAGCGCGTTCTCCCGTGACCGCGCGCGGGTGCTGCACTCGGCCGCGCTGCGGCGGCTCGCGGGCAAGACCCAGGTGGTCGGGCCGGGTGAGGGCGCCGAGGTCAGCGGCGTGCCGCGGACCCGGCTCACGCACTCGCTGGAGGTCGCGCAGATCGGCCGCGGCATCGCCGAGGAGCTGGGCGTGGACCCGGACCTGGTGGACACGGCCGGGCTCGGGCACGACATCGGCCACCCGCCGTTCGGGCACAACGGCGAGAAGGCGTTGAACCAGGTCGCGCAGGACTGCGGCGGCTTCGAGGGCAACGCGCAGACGTTGCGCATCCTCACCCGGCTGGAGCCGAAAGCCGTCGCCGAGGACGGTGCCACGGCGGGGCTGAACCTCACGCGCGCCTGCCTCGACGCGACGATGAAGTACCCGTGGGAGCGCCGCCCTGGCGAGCAGAAGTATGGCGTGTACCCCGACGACGTGCCGGTGTTCCAGTGGATCCGCGCGGGCGCGCCGGGGCAGCGGCGATGCATCGAGGCGCAGATCATGGACTGGTCCGACGACGTGGCGTACTCGGTCCACGACGTTGAGGACGGTGTGCTGGCCGGCCGCATCCGCCTCGGCGTGCTCGCCGACCCGGACGAGCGCGCGGCCGTGGCCGAGGCGGCGGCGCGGCACTTCTCCACGCAGTCGGCGTCCACTTTGGAGGGTGCGGCGAAGGAGCTGCTCGACCTGCCCGTGGTCGCCGACCTGGTGCGGACGGCCCCGGACGGGTCGCTGCGCGCGCAGGTCGCCCTGAAACGCCTGACCAGCGAGCTGGTCGGCCGCTTCGCCTCCGCCGTGGTCACCGGCACCCGCGGCGTGTACGGCGAGGGCCCGCTCACCCGGTACGGCGCGCGCCTGGCGGTCCCGGACCAGGTCGCGGCGGAGGTGGCGCTGCTCAAGGCGCTGGCCCTGCGGTACGTCATGAGCGACCGCCGCCGCCTCGCCATGCAGGACGGCCAGCGCGAGCTGATCGTCGAGCTGGTCACCGCGCTCGGGCGCCGGGCCCCGGACTCACTGGACCCGCTCTTCGCCCCGGCCTGGCGCGCGGCCCCGGACGACGCCGCGCGCCTGCGCGTGCTCGTCGACCAGGTCGCCTCCCTGACCGACGCGCAAGCCCACGAATGGCACCGCTGGCACGTCGGCCGGCCCGGCTGACCGGCGGGCTCGGCTGACTGGGTTGGCCGGGTTGATCGGGTGGTCGGGCGGTCCGGCTGACCGGGTGGCCGGCGGGCTCGGTTGACCGGGTTGATCGGGTGGCCGGGTGGTCCGGCTGACCGGCGGGCTCGGCTGACTGGGTTGGCCGGGTTGATCGGGTGGCCGGGTGGTCCGGGTGGCCGGGGGCCGTCGGGGTGGTCCGGCTGAGCGTGCTGATCGGGTGGTCTGGCTGACCGGATGGCCCGGTGGTCGGGCGGTCCGGCTGACCGGGGCCGTCGGGCTGGTCCGGCTGAGCGTGCTGATCGGGTGGTCCGGTTGGCCGGGTGGCCCGGTGGTCTGGCTGATCGGGTGGCCGGGGTCGGCGGGTGGTCCGGCTGATCGGGTTGGTTGGGTGGCCGGGTTGATCAGGTGGCCGGGTGGCCCGGCTGACCGGGCTGCGCTGCAGGCCCGACTGGTCGGGTGGACCGGCGACCCAGGTGGTCTGGCTGACCGGGTGGTCCGGCCGCTGGGTGGTCTGGCTGAGCGAGCGGTCCGGCTGACCGTGTCGCCGGGTTGGCCGGGCTGGCCGGGCTGAGCGGGTGGTCGGGTGGTCCGGTAGCCGCGGTAGTCGGGTGGCTCGGTTGACCGGGCTGGCTGGATTGCCGGGTTGATGGGGTGGCCAGGTTGATCGGGGTGACCCGGCTGACTCGGCCGCCGGGGTGGCCGGCAGGCGGAGACGGGCACCAGCCGATCGGTTCCGCGCCGCGGGCTGGGGGCGGTCCGGTACGGTCGCCGCATGGCCGTCGACAGCCACCTGAGGTTCACGCTCGCACTTCACCGGGCCGCTGTGGCAGGCGGGGTTGATGCGTGTTTCTCGCCGTACTCCGCGGCCAGCGCGTTGGGGCTGGTCAGCCGGGCTGCGCGGGGGCGCACCGGCGACGAGTTGCTCGCCCTGCTGACCGTGGCTGGGGAAAACACCGCCACCGGCGAAGGTGCCGAGACCGGCGAAAGCGTCGCGAACGCAGCCGCCGGCCTCGAACCCCACGCTCGTCTCCTGCGCGAAGCCGCGGAGCTGGACGACGACGCCGCGATTCTGGCCGTCGCGAACACGCTCTGGGCCTCCGACGCCATCACCGTCGAGGACGGCTTCCGGGCCGAACTCGCCACCTGGCCCGGCAGCAAGGCCGAGACCGCACCGTTCGAGACCGACCCCGAAGCGGCCCGCGAGCTGATCAACACCGACGTCCGCCGCACCACCCGCGGCCTGATCCCGGAGCTGCTGCCCTTCGGCTCCCTCGACATCGACACCCGGGCCAGCATCGTCAACGCGCTCTACCTCAAGACCGCCTGGCGCTTCCCGTTCCCCGAACGCGCCACCGCGCCCGCCGCGTTCCACAGCCCCGGCGGCTCGCGCCAGGTGCCGACCATGCACCTCCAGGAAACCGTCGGCTACCAGCAGGCCGACGGCTGGCAGGTCGTCACGCTGAACGCGGCCGGCGGCGTCCAGGCCGTCGTCCTCCTCCCGGACGGTGACCTCGAACCCGCCGAGGCCGCGCTGGACGAGCAGGCCCTCGCCGCGCTGCTGGCGGGCACTCGGCGAACCAAGGTCCGCCTCTCGCTGCCCAAGATCTCGCTCGACGTCCGCACCGATCTCGACGGCGCGCTCAAGTCGCTCGGCGTCCGCGAGATGTTCAAGGACACCGCCGACCTGACCGGGCTGACCGCCACCAAGCCGTTCTGGGTGGACAAGGTGCTGCACCAGGCCGTGCTCCGCCTCGACGAGCAGGGCCTCGAGGGCGCCGCCGCCACCGCGATCACGATGCGCACCCTGGCGCTGGACATGTCCGACCCGGTCGACGTCGCGGTCGACCGGCCGTTCCTGCTGCTGGTCCGGCACGACGGCACCGGTGCGGTGTACTTCTTCGCGCGGGTGGTGCGCCCGTAGTGAGCCTTTTCCAACCGGAGGCGAGGACCGAGTTGATCCCCGTCGTGACCGGCCCGCCCGCGGCCGAGCCGAGGCTGCGCCGGTCCTGGGCCGACGCGGGCATCATCGGCGCGTACCTGGCGTTCTCCGTGGTGCTGTTCGGCGGGCTGTGGGCCGACCTCGGCCACGGCTACCTGTGGAACAGCGCGTCGGACCAGAACATGTGGGAGTGGTTCTTCTCCGTCACCGCGAAGTCCGTGCTGCACCTGCAGAACCCGTTCACCACCGACCTGCAGAACTACCCGCTCGGCGTGAACATGATGGCCAACACGGCCATGCTCGGCGTCTCCATCCCGCTCACGCCGATCACGCTGACGTTCGGCCCCACCGCCACCTGGGCGATCGCGCTCACCGGCAGCCTCGCCGGCACGGCGGCCGCCTGGTACTGGGTGTTCTCACGGCACCTGGTGCGCCACCGCGTTTCCGCGGCGATCGGCGGCGCCGTCGCCGGGTTCTCGCCGCCGATCATCTCGCACGCCAACGCGCACCCGAACTTCGTCGCCTGGTTCCTGCTGCCGTTCCTGGCGCTCAAGGTGATCCGGATCGCCCAGGGCGTGAAGCCGGTGCGCAACGGGATCTGGCTCGGCGTGCTCACCGCGTACCAGATCTTCCTGGGCGAGGAGCCGCTGCTGATCTTCGCGCTGAGCTTCGTGATCTTCGCCGTCGCCTACTGCGCTTCCCGCCCGCGCGAGCTGAAGGCGATGGTCCGGCCGACGCTGCTCGGCGGCGGGATCGCCGTGGTGCTGGCGTTCGCGCTCCTCGCTTTCCCGCTGTGGTGGCAGTTCTTCGGCCCGCAGAGCTACACGGCGCTGGAGCACGGACAGGTCGGCAACGACACCGCGGCGTTCACGCGGTTCGCCACGCAGTCGATCGCCGGCCAGCCCGCCGAGGCCGCCGACGTGTCGCTCAACCGCACCGAGGAGAACGCGTTCTTCGGCTGGCCGCTGATCGTGCTGATGGTCGTGGTGACGATCTGGCTGTGGCGGGAGGTCGTCGCGCGCTCGATCGCGATCTCGATGTTCCTGATGGCCTGGCTCTCGCTCGGCGTGGACCTCGTGGTGGTGCACGTGGACACCGGCGTGCCCGGCCCGTGGCAGCTGCTGGCGAAGCTGCCGCTGTTCGAGTCGCTGCTGGAGTCGCGGCTCGCGATGGCCTGTGTGCCGGCGATCGGCGCGCTGCTCGCGATCGCCACCGACCGGGTGTTCACGGCGGCGGCCGCGCTGCCCGAGCCGGGGGAGGGCCAGCGGCGGCTGCCCGTGCGGCTGCTGTGGCTGGGCGCCGTGATCGCGGTGCTGCTGCCGATCGCGCCGACGCAGCTGCTGGTGAAGGACCGGCCGCCCACCCCGGCGTTCTTCGCCGACGGCACCTGGCGGACGTACGTGGCGCCGGGCGGCACCGTGGTCCCCGTGCCGCTGCCCAGCTCGGGTGAGTCGGAGCCGCTGCACTGGCAGGTCGACGCCGGCCTCGGCTACGCGATGCCGGAGGGCTACTTCGTCGGCCCGAGCGGCCCGGACGACAAGCGGGGCCGGTACGGCGCCGTCCAGCGGCCCACTTCCGCGCTGCTCGACCAGATCCGCGACTCGGGCACCGCCGCGGCCGTCGACGACGCCGCCCGAAACCAGGCCATCGACGACCTGCGGTACTGGCACGCCAGCGTGCTGGTGCTGATCCCGCGTGAGCACTCCGACGCCTACCGCGCCACCGTGGACCTGTTGCTGCGCAAGCCCGCGGAGTTCGTCGACGGGGTGTGGATCTGGGACGTGCGCCCGATCACCGCCGCCCGCTGAGGCGTCACATTCCCCGCCGCTGTCCCGTCCTCCTCCCGAACCGCCCCAGAGGAGGAGACGACCATGTCCCGTATCCCGGCGAAGCGCACCACCGAGGCCGGCCCGCTGCTGAAGCTCATGTACCGCATCGCGGGCCGCCGGTACGGTGCCGTGCCCGCGCCGATGGCCGTGGTGGCGCACCATCCGAAGCTGCTGCGCGCGAGCGTGCTGCACGAGCTGCTCGCGGAGAAGGCGTCGAAACGGCTGCCCGCGAACGTCCGCGAGCTGGCCGTGTACCGCGTCGCCACGAGCATCGGCTGCTCGTGGTGCGTCGACTTCGGCACCATGCTGCAGCTCCACGAAGGCCTCGACATCGACCGCCTGAAGCACATCGACGACTACGCGGACTCGCCCGCGTTCTCCCGCCCCGAGCGCCTGGCCCTGGCCTACGCCGACGCGATGACGGGCGCGCAGGTCACCGTCACCGACGAGCAGGTGGCCGAGCTGGAGGCCGAGTTCGGCCGGGACGGGGTGGTCGAGCTGACCTACCAGATCGGCCTGGAGAACTCCCGCGCCCGGGTGAACAGCGCCCTCGGCATCGTCGACCAGGGCTTCACCTCGGGCGACGCCTGCCGCGTCCCGCTGCCCTGACCCGGTTCAGGACAGCGCGGGGCGGGTGATGCGGGTGAGCTTGTCGGGGTTCACGATGTCGTAGACGGCGACGATGCGGCCGTCGCGGATGCTCATGGCCTGGATGTGCTCGTCGACGGCGAGGAAGCCGTCGCGCCCCGGCAGCGGCGGGAGCCACAGGCCGAGGTCGCCGTTGACGAGCACCGGGGCACCGCGGGTCAACGCGCCCGGCTCGTACTTCTGCAGCAGGCCCAGCAGGAAGCGCACCAGCTTGTCCGGGCCGACGATGACCTGGCGGGTGGTGCGGCCCTTGCCGTCCGAGTCGCCGACCATCACGACGTCGGGGTGCAGCAGCTCGGTCATCGCGCGGATGTCGCCGGCCAGCAGCGCGGCGACGAACTTCTCCAGCAGCTGCTGCTGTTCCGCCAGCTCGACGCGCCGCGGCGGGTCCGCCTGGGCCAGCGCCCGCCGCGCGCGCGAGCCGTGCTGGCGCGCGGCGTCGGGCGAGCAGCCGAGGATCCCGCCGATCTCGCCGAACGGGACCGAAAACGCGTCGTGCAGCACGAAGGCGACGCGCTGCTCCGGCGTGAGCTTGTCGAGCACCACCATCGCGGCCATCCGGATGCCGTCGTCGCGCACGGCGGCTTCGAGCGGGTCCTCGCTCACCGGCATGCCGAACGGCGTCACGATCGGCTCCGGCAGCCACTGGCCCACGTACCGCTCGCGCTGCACCGCCGCCGAGCGCAGCCGGTCGAGGCAGATCCGGCCGACCACCGTGGTCAGCCAGCCGCGCAGGTCGCGGATGGCCGCGCGGCCCGCGTCGTCCAGCCCGGCCAGCCGCAGCCACGACTCCTGCACGGCGTCCTCGGCGTCCGCCCGCGTGCCGGTGAGCCGGTAGGCCACGCCCAGCAGGTGCCCGCGGTGCGTCGCGAACTCGTCGGCGAAACCGGTCAGAGCCGAAGGTGTGCGCATAAGGGGAGAGTGTGCCGCACGGCCGCCGGGGCGGGAGAACTAGAGTGGATGCCGTGGCAGGACGGATTCGGGAGAGCGACATCGCGGAGGTGCGTGAGCGCAACCGGATCGACGAGGTCATCGGGGACTACGTCGCGCTGCGGCGGGCCGGCGGAGGCAGCCTGAAGGGCCTCTGCCCGTTCCACAACGAGAAGACCCCGTCGTTCAATGTGCGCCCTTCGCACGGCACCTTCCACTGCTTCGGCTGTGGTGAGGGCGGCGACGTCATCAAGTTCATCCAGAAGATCGACCTCGTCTCGTTCGTCGAGGCGGTCGAGCGGCTGGCCGACCGGATCGGCCTCCGGCTGACCTACGAGGGCGGCGGCCCGGGGGTGCAGCGCGACCGCGGCACCCGGGCCAGGCTGATCGAGGCCCACCGGGCGGCCAGCGCGTTCTACATCGAGCAGCTGGGCACCGACGAGGCCCGCACGGCCCGCGACTTCCTGTCGGAGCGCGGATTCGACGCGGCGGCCGCGAAGCAGTTCGGCTGCGGCTACGCGCCCGGCGGCTGGGACAAGCTGACGAAGTACCTGCTCAACCACGGTTTCGAGGTCAAGGAGCTGCTCGCGTCGGGCTTGTCCAAGGAGGGCCAGCGCGGCCCGATGGACCGCTTCCACCGGCGGCTGGTCTGGCCGATCCGCGACCTCGGCAACGACGTGGTGGGCTTCGGCGCGCGCCGGCTGTTCGACGACGACCGGATCGAGGCCAAGTACCTCAACACGTCGGAAACGCCGATCTACAAGAAGTCGCAGGTGCTGTTCGGCCTCGACCAGGCCAAGCGGGAGATCTCGAAGCGGCACCAGGTGGTCGTGGTCGAGGGCTACACCGACGTGATGGCGATGCACGCGGCCGGCGTGCCCACCGCGGTCGCGTCCTCGGGCACCGCCTTCGGCGAGGACCACATCAAGATGCTGCGCCGGCTGATGATGGACGACGACGCCTTCCGCGGTGAGGTCATCTTCACCTTCGACGGCGACGCGGCCGGCCAGAAGGCCGCGCTCAAGGCGTTCGAGGGCGACCAGACCTTCGCGGCACAGACCTACATCGCGGTCGCGCCGGACGGCATGGACCCGTGCGAGCTGCGCATCGCCAAGGGCGACGCCGCGGTGAAGGACCTGGTCGCGCGCCGGACGTCGCTGTTCGAGTTCGCGATCAAGAGCATGCTCAAGCAGTTCGACCTCGATTCGGTCGACGGTCAGGTCGCCGCGCTGCAGAAGACGGTGCCGATGGTCGCCTCGATCAAGGACCGCTCCGCGCGCGACGGTTATGCCTCCAGGCTCGCCTGGTGGGTGGGCTGGCAGGACGTGGCCCAGGTGGTGAACCGGGTGCGCGGCAGCGCGGGCGCCACGGCGAAACGCGGCGGGCCGCCGTTGCGCCAGGCGGCCTCGAGGCAGGCGCCCGAGCCGGAGGCCAAGGAGCAGGACCTGCCGCGGCCCGCGCCGGGCGACCCGCGGTTCACCGGCCAGCGCGAGGCGCTCAAGGCCGCGCTGCAGCAGCCCGCGATCGCCGGCCCGGAGTACGACTCGCTGCCGGAGGAGGCGTTCACGCACCCGGTGTACGTCGCGATCCACCTGGCCGTGCTGAAGGCGGGCGGCGCGGCATCCGGGCTCACCGGCCCGGCGCTGCTGGACGCCGCGGCGCAGCACTGTCCGGAAGGGACGGTCCGGCGGGTGCTCAGCGAGCTGTCCGTGGAACCGTTGCGCGCCTTGGGCGAAGTGGACTCCCGGTACATCTCGGGGGTGCTCGCGGGCGTGCAGGAGAGCCTCGTCGGCCGTCAGATCGGCGAGATCAAATCGAAGCTGCAGCGGCTTTCGCCGGTCGAGGCGCCGGACGACTACCGCGCGCTGTTCGGCGACCTGGTGGCGCTGGAGCAGTACCGGAAGGCGCTGCGGCAGCAGGCCGCCAGCGGATGGGACTGAGATGGGCTGGCTGAGCCGGATCTTCGGAAACGGGCTCCCCGAAGGGTTCCCGGCGCGCCCGGAGCCGGGGGAGAACGTGATCGCCGCGGCGGCGGTCGAGGGCGGCGGGCACCTGCTCGTCACCTCGCTCGGCCTGTGGCTCCCGGACGGCGAAGGCGCCCGGCGCGTCGGCTGGCACCTCGTGGCCAAAGCGACCTGGGCCGACGGCGTCTTCACCCTGACCGAGTCGGTGGAGGCCGAGCGCGCCGGCGGGGTCGTCGTGCTGAGCGACCTCGAGCCGGTGCGGTTCCGGCTGCCGGACCCGGGCAAGGTGCCGCAGCAGGTGCGGCTGCGCGTCGACGGCTCGGTGCGCACGCGCCACCGCCACGAGCTGCCCGGCGGCGGCGCCTGGTTCGTGCAGCGCAAGGTGCCCGGCCACGACGGCACGGTGCTGCAGGTGCGCCCCGACCCGGGCACGGACCCGGCGCTGGTCTCGGCCATCGCCGAGGAGGTCGCGGAGAAGCTGGCGGGCCCGCGGAACTAGCAGTACGCTCGTACTTAGTACGGCTGTACTGTTTACTGCGGAGGTGGACGTTCCATGTGGGATCCGGCCAAGTACCTCGACTATGCCGACCTGCGCGCGCGGCCGTTCCACGACCTGATCGCGCGCATCCCGGCCACTCCCGCCCGCCGGGTCGCCGATCTCGGCTGCGGCCCCGGAAATCTGACCGTCGACCTGGCGAAACGCTGGCCCGACGCGGTGCTCGAGGCGTCCGACAGCTCCCCGGAAATGGTGGCGGCCGCCCGCTCACGCGGCGTCGACGCCCAGGTGCTCGACGTGCGCGACTGGACGCCGCGGCCGGACACCGACGTGGTCGTGTCCAACACGGTGCTGCAGTGGGTGCCCGGGCACCAGGACCTGCTGCGCCGGTGGGCCGGGCAGCTGCCGGCGGGCGCGTTCCTGGCCGTGCAGGTGCCGGGCAACTTCGGGGCGCCGTCGCACCGCATCACGCGCGAGCTGGCGGGCTCGCCGGAGTGGTCCTCGCGGCTGGGCACGCTGGTGCTGCGCGAAGACGAGGCCGTCGCGGATCCGCAGGCCTACGCCACTCTGCTGGCCGACGAGGGTTGCGCGGTGGACGCCTGGGAGACCACGTACCTGCAACGGCTGTCCGGCGAACGCGCCGTGCTGGAGTGGATCACGGGCACCGCGCTGCGCCCCGTCCGCGCCGCACTGGACGACACGGACTGGGCCGCCTTCCGCGAGCAGCTCGCCCCCTTGCTGGACGCCGCCTATCCGCCGCGTCCGGACGGCACCACGTGGTTCGAGTTCCGGCGCATCTTCTTCGTCGCGCAGACCCCGCCGCGCTGAGGCCCTCAGCGCCGCCCGAACTTCTCGCTCACCTTGGCGCGCGCCACCCCGGCGGCGCCCTGGACCATGGGATGGTCGACCAGCTTGCGGTAGGTGCGCACGATCTGCTCGTACCGTCCCCGGCCGGCCTTGGTGCCCAGCACGTACCCCAGGCCCACACCCAGCAGGAACTTCTTCATCGCCGGCCACACCTCTTCCTCAGTCGGACTCCCGCCCCCCATTGTCCAGCAAACCGCCCCCGGCGGGGGTGATCGGCTTCGGTGGGGGGTCCTGTCCGGCCGGCTCAGGGCGTGCGCTAAAGTTTTCCCATCAGCCGGAGAGATCCGACTGAGAGCGATGATCCCCTGTAGCTCAACTGGCAGAGCATTCGGCTGTTAACCGGAGGGTTCTTGGTTCGAGTCCAAGCGGGGGAGCAAAGCCCAGGTCAATGGCCTGGGCTTTTTTGCTGTCCGGGTTCGTGCGGTGTCGCCGGGCGGACCTGGGTATGTTCGCGGACAACTACGCGAAACGAGGAGATCGTGCGGATGAGCGAGTCGAGCGGTCGTGACCTCTGGCGGCCTGGGCAGGACTGTCAGGCCGTGGCCACGGCGCTGGCGTTGGGCCAGGACGTGGATCGGATCCACGGAGCGCCGTGGGGTGTGGTCGGAACCCTGGGTGACAGCATTTGCTATGTCGGCGTGAACGACAAGGTCGATGCCATCCACGCCGCCATGGGGCGCCGGATCGCGGAGCGGGACCTGCCGGTCCGGTTGCTGGCGCCGAACTACTCGGGCGGGATCTCGGACGGGCAGCGCAACGGCACACCGCAGATGCGCTACTCCCTGATCGGCCGGGAGACGACCAACGACGGGCTGTCACTGCACTTCGAGGGCAGCGACATCCGTGGCGTGGTCGCCGTCGTCGCCTGTGACAAGCCGCCCGTCGGTACCACCGCGGCGATCATGGAACGCAACGTTCCCGCCGTGGTGCTCTCGGACGGCTCCATCCGCCCGGGCACGGATCCGCTGACCGGCGAGACGATCGACCTCGTCAGCTGCTTCCAGGTCGCGGGAGACCCGGATGCGGCGAAGCGCGAGCGCTGGGCCCGCAATGCCTGCCCCGGGCACGGCAGCTGCGGCGGGATGTTCACCTACAACACCATGCAGACTTTCATCGCGCTGCTGGGGCTCGAACCGCTGCACATGGTGTCGCCCGCGTCCGAGGACCCGCGCCGGACCGAGGTGTTCCCCGAGCAGCTCGTGGACTGCCTGGAGATCATGACCCAGCGGGCCATCACTCCCCGCGACCTCGCGACGCCCGCCGCGTTCCGCAATGCCACGATCGTGGCCATCGCGATGGGCGGATCGACGAACGTGCTGCTGCACGCGCCCGAGATCGCCCGGGCCGCCGGGATCGACTTCTGGGCCGAGGTCATGTCCCAGCAGGAGTTCAACCAGCTCTCCCGGACCGTGCCGGTGCTGATCAACGCCCGCCCGTTCGGGAAGTACAGCATGGTGGACATCGACGCGGTCGGCGGTCTTCCGGTGATCGTCAAGGAACTCCTCGGCAACGGCGTTCTCGACGGCTCGACGCTGACGTGCACCGGCGAGACCCTGGCCGAGCAGGTCACGCGCCTCGACCCGCCGGCGCCGGACGGCGAGGTCGTCCTCAGCGTGGCCGCGCCGTTCAAACCGACCGGTGGCCTCCGCCTGCTCTCGGGGAATCTCGCCCCGAACGGCGGTGCGGTGATCAAGCTGGCCGGTGTCGAGACGGGCATCGTGGACAACCGGTTCGTCGGCCGGGCACGGGTGTTCGACAGCGAGCAGGACCTGCTGGGGGCCCTGATCGACACGCCGGACGTATTCGCGGATCGGGACATGGTCGTCATTCGCTACGAGGGGCCGCGCGGCGCGCCCGGAATGCCGGAGATGCTGGATCCGACCTCGCGCATCACCGCCCTGTGCCGGCAGAAGGGGATCTCTGTCGCGCTGATGACGGACGCGCGCTTCTCCGGCGGATCGGTCGGCCTGGTCATCGGGCACGTCGGGCCGGAGGCCGCTCTCGGTGGGCCGATCGCGTTGATCGAGGACGGGGACACGATCACCGTCGACCTCGACCACGACACACTCGACTGCGCCGAACTGGCCGACTCGGCGACGTTCGAGGCGAGGCTGCGGCGTTGGCAGGACGAGGCCGCCTCCCACGGCGGCGAGCATCCGCTCGTCCGGCCGGTCACGACGCGATTGTTGCGTCGCATGCGCGCTGCTGCCGCCACGGCTCTGGAGGGCGCCGGGATGGCCACGCCTTCCGGTACCCAGCACTGAGTTCACGGGTTCTCGGAACGGAGGCCCCGCGCTGCCTCTCAGGGCTGCGGGATTCGGTGGCCCGGCTGGTGATGCCTGATCGCGGGTCGTGTCGCCGCGGTTGCTGCGGTGGGTGACGCCGGGCAATCAGTGCGGATGCACGCTGAGGGAGCCTCGGCTCGGTGGCCCCGAACGTCGGCGTTCCGGCTGTTTGGGTCTGCGCCGTGGAAACCTGGGTAGCGAAACGAAGTGTCGTCACGCTGACGTCGGTCGTGCTGGTTGCCGGCCGCGGTGTCGTCCATCGCCATGACTCCGACGAGTGGTGCGCCGCCGTCCAGCAGTTCGGCCCGGCCACCACCGCGCCGCCTGCTGTCCCCGACGGGATCGACTTCGATCTGGATTCCGGTCTCGGTGGCACCATGCACGGCACGGTCACCCTCAATGGCACTGTCACCATCGAGACTCTCAGCGCACCAGCATGGACAGGTCGACGGCCTGGGCCATTGCGCGGTAGCCGGCGTCGTTGGGGTGGAGGTGGTCGCCGCTGTCGTACTGGGGGTCGTATACCTGGGGGTCCGCGGGGTTCGCCACGGACGCGGCGAAGTCGGCCGTGCCGTCGAACTCGCCGCTGTGCAGGATCCAGTCGTTCACTGCCGCGCGGGTGTGTTCGCCGTCCTCCGACCAGTAGAGGGCGCCCTTGAACGGCAGCAGGGTCGCGCCGTAGATCCGGACGCCGGCGGCGTGCGCCCGGGCGATCAGCTGCCGATAGCCGGCGATCAGGTCGGCCGGCGAGAGGTGCGGCCGGGTACCGAGATCGCTGGCGCCGATGTCGTTGACGCCTTCGAGCAAGATGACGGCCCGCACTCCCGGCTGGCCCAGCACGTCGCGGTCGAACCGCGCGAGTGCGCTGACCCCGGACAGTCCCGAGTCCTGCAGCACCTGGTTGCCGCCGATGCCCTCGTTCACCACCGACAGCGTCTTGCCCTTGCGCTCGTGCAGCCGCCGGCCCAGTTCGTCCGGCCACCGGTCGTTCGCGTTCATCGCCGAGTTCGCGCCGTCGGTGATCGAGTCGCCGAAACCGACCACCGAACCGACCACAGTGGACGGTGCCGCTACGTCGACCCCACTGGCGAACAACCAGCACGGGATCGTCGCCGGGTAGCCGCTGGAGTCCTCGGCGGCGGACCAGTCGCCGGTCTTGGACACGAAGTTGTCCTGCTGCGCCGACGGGTGCTCGGTGGCCGGGCCGCTGAACCGCGGCACGTACACGCTCACGGCGAGTTCCTGGCGCGCCCGCACCGGCATCTCGAGCCAGTCGCTGACCACCGACGAGCCGGGCACGATCGTCACCGCGTTGCTCCCGCCGAAGGTGAGCGGGTGGCTCGAACCGGGCACCAGCTGCGCACCGGAGAGGACCACGCCGATCGACGAGGCCGGGACGACCAGCGGCGACGTGCCGAACTGGTTGCTCAGCCGGACCCGCACCTTCGACCCGTCGACGCTCGGGTAGACGACGTTGCGCACGGTCTGGTCCTGCAGCCCGCCGTCACCGCCCGGGCAGCCGAACAGGGTCTGCCCGGCGACCGGTGCCGCCGCCCAGGCGCCCACCGCCGGGACCGCGGGCCGGGCGTCGGCCGGAACGGCGGCCGCCAGCGAAAACGCGGTGACGCCGACGGCCACCGCTGCGAATGCTCTTCTCATTTCGGTCTTCCTTCGGGTCGCCGGGAACCGCGGATTGTTCAGGTCGTGCGACGCGGGAGGTTGAGGCCTTCCGCCACGAAGCGCGGCCGCCCGGACGAAAGGGCCCGGCTGGGCCAGGAGACCGTCACCGCGGCGGTCTCGCCCGGGAGCAGCCATAGGTAGTTCTCGCTGCAGCGCAACGGAAGCACCCGCTGATCGGTCCGCGCGTCGCGGGCCGAAAGGCGGAGGCCCGCGGTGACCGCGCGGCCGGTGTTGCGCACGGTGACCACCGCTTCGGAACGGTCGCCGGCACGGCGGGCCGGGCCGGTGCGCAGGTCGACGTCGGTGGGGGTCCGGGCCAGCTCCCGCGCGTCGGCCGGGGTCCGGTAGCGCCAGTAGACGTTGTGCGAGAGCTCGGTGCCGTCGTGCCCGACCAGGCGCAGCCGCAACAGGTGCAGGGGTGGCAGGGCCGCGGTGAAGGGCACGGTGAACGCCGCCGAAACCGAGGATGCCGGTACCGACAGCGGCGCGGTCAGCGGGGCGCCCAGCGACCGGCCGCGCAGGTCGAGCAGCTCGGCGTGCACCGTGGCGCCGTCGAGGGGCTGCGCGGTCTGGTTGACCGCGTGGACCTGCCAGTCCGACAGCCGCGCCTGGACGTGCAGGGGTTCGCAGCCCTTGCGGGCGCCGTGGAAGCTGCCGTTGGTGTCGAGGTCGTAGTCGTAGGTCTGCCAGACCGTGCTGTGGTGCGCCGGGTGGGACATCCACAGCAGCACGCCCGATGCGTCGTTCCACAGGGCCGCGTTGTAGGCCTCGAAAATGGCGCGCATGCTCTCGTAGTTGACCAGCTGGGCCTTGGCGCAGAAGTCCTCGAGCGAGGACGCGGTCCCGAACCGGTCTTCGATCGCGGCGCGATAGGTGTCGGGGTTCTGGCCGCCGCGGGTGCACCAGTCGTGGTTGAACCACACCGGTCCGATCGGCCAAGCCGGCTGATCGCCCGCGAGGTGCCGCATGCTTTCCGCGACCGGCACGGTCGGCAGGCCGATCTCGGTGTGGAAGCCGTAGCTGCCGATCGAGTACGTGTCGCCGTCGAAGTAGCGGGCGGGGTCGATCCAGGAGTACGGCCCGTGCCCGGTGACGACGCCGCCCGCGGAGTTGCCCTGGTACCACAGCTCCGGCTGTTCCCGGGCGAGCAGGGCGCGCAGCCCGGCGTCCATGGCCGCCGGCGGGTCGCTTTCGTTGGTGGCGCACCACACCGCGATCGAGGGGTGGTGCCGGTAGCGCACGACGGTGTCCGCGGCGATGGCCAGGAAGACGTCGTTGTCGGGCGGGAAGATCGCGTCACCGGCCCAGAAGTCGTTCCACACCAGGATGCCGTTCTCGTCGCAGGCGGCGAAGAACTCTTCCCGGTTGCTGGCGCCGACCCAGTTGCGGATCATGGTGAAGTTCATGTCGCGGTGCAGTTCGACGGTGTCGGCCATCCGGTGGGGAGCACGCGGCGCAGCAGCTCGTCGAAGCCCCAGTTGCCGCCCTTCGCGAACACGCGCACCCCGTTGACGCTGATCTGCAGCGGGGTGCCGGCGTTGCTGACCTGCTTGACGTCACGCCAGGTGCCGCCGTCGTCGGACACCTGCACGGTGAAGGTCAGCGCGTACGCGGTCTCCCAGGTGAGCACGACGCGGTCGAACGCCGTCGGCACGCCGAGGTCGACCTGGATCCACTGGTCGTCGGAGTACCCCGAAGACCAGCGCGTGTCGTCGCGGCCGTCCACGGCGTTCGGGGCGGTGTCGTTCGCGTTGTCCTCCGACGACGCGGTCGCGGTCTTCGAGCGCGCCAGATCGGGCCCGGAACCGTCCACAACGGACAGTGTCCACAGGGAAATCCCGTAGCCGGTCGCGCGCTTCCCGCCTTGGATCCGCACGTGCCGGGCGGTGGTCCGGTCGAATTCGACCGTCTGCGGCGGGGAGTGGTCGGTGGCCGGGTCGATCACGATCGGCTGGGTCGCGGCGTAGCCGAACTGCCGCAGGCCCGTGCGTACCGTGCGGCGGTCGCTGACCCGGCCCTCGACGGTGGCGGTCGTCGTCAGCGGGTGCAGCGTCGGTTCGCCGTAACCGTTGGGCCACCACAGTTCCGGCCGGGCCAGCCGCAGCGCCGGGTCGGTCGCCGGGCTGAACGTGACGTCGGCCCAGGCGCCCGCCGCGACGTCCACCCGGCGGTCGGCCCGCGCGCCGGCCAGCTCGATGGCGACGGTCACCGAGAGAGTCCCGGACGAAGCGTTGCGCACCGGGACGACCACCGTCACTTCGGCGACCGTGGTGTCGGGCAGGTTCGGCAGCTTGGTGTCGACGCGGGGTTCGCCGAGCACGGCGTCGCCGGTCGAGCGCAGCCGGACGTGGTTCCAGATGCCCGCGCCGCGGTCGCGGACGCCGGGCATCCAGTCCCAGCCGCTGATCGAGATGTAGCCAGGCAGGTCCTTCTGCTCGGCGTTGGAGTTCAACGTCGAGACGCCGTCGGGGCCCTTGTCGCCGGGGTTGCCCGGGTGCGGCATCGGGTCGATCCGCACGGCGAGGGCGTGGGTGCCGTGGCCGTGCAGGGCCGCGGTGATGTCGAAGGCCGCCCGCGCCACGGGGTGGGTCAGCTCGCCGGCGGAGACCCCGTTCACCCATGCCTGCGCGTGGTGGTCGACGCCGTCGAACTCCAGCCAGACGCGGCGGCCCGCGTCGAACCCGCGGGGCAGCGTGAACTCCCGGCGGTACCACCAGCTGTGCCGCGACAGTGCTTCCGGCGCACGCATGTTGCCGAACCCGTTGGTCGGCTCGGGCAGCTTGCCCTGCTCGACCAGTGCCGTGTGGACGGTGCCGGGCACGGTCGCGGGCAGCCAGGCCGAGGTGTCGGCACCGGCGCGGGCGAGCGCGGGCCCGTCGGCGCTCACGCGGGAGTCCATGGTCAGCGCCCAGCCCGACTCCAGCGGGACGGTGCCGTCGTCCGCTGTGGTCAACGCGGGCGGCGGGCCGGGGTGCCGGCCCCAGTCGGTCCACCCGGTGGCGGCCGGGCGGGGGCGGCCGGTGCGCCCGTAGACCTCGAACGCGTTGACCCCGAGCGGATTGACGTTCGCTTGTGCCGTGGCGGAGAGCCGTACCCAACGGGCGGTGACCGGCTTGTCGAGGGTGATCACCACACGGCCGCCGGGGCTGCCGGTGGCCGCGTGGACGGTCTGCCAGGCGCGCCCGTCGGCGGAGACGTCGAGGGTGAACGCGACCGCGGAGCTGGAGAGCACTTCCCAGCCGGTGGTGTCGAGGAACGGGTTGATGCCCGAAGCGGGCGTGAAGGCCGGGTCGGTGGCGGTCGCCTCGAACACCAGGACCACCGACTCGACGGTGCAAGGCGCCTGCAGGTCGACGGCGAGCCACTGCGGGTCGCCCGCGCCGGCGCGCCAGCCAGAGCCGCGGACGCCGGTCTCGGCCAGCCCGTCGACGGCGAACCACGCCGGCGTCGGCGCGTACGCGGTCGAGGACACCGACACCGGCCGGTAGCGCGCGAGGTCGGTGGCCGGCGGGCGGGCTTCGGCGGCTTCGGGCAGTGCGGCCGGGATGCCCAGGCCGGCGAGCAGGACGGCGTTGGACTGGAGGAACCGGCGGCGGGAAACATCGCTCACGGGGCGGGACTCCTTATCGGGACAGCTGGAGGTCGACGAACCGCGGCCGGTTGTTGTCGATGTTCGCGTAGAGGTCGGCGAGCTTTTCGCTGTTGGTGTTGTAGGAGATGACCAGGTGCCCGGGGCGGCTGATCTCCGGGTGCGCGGCGACGTTGTAGGTGTAGCGGCCGTTGCCGGCCTCCGGCGCGGTGTAGACCGTCTCGCCGCCGGTGAACGGGCCGGCCGGGCTGGGCGCGTGGTAGGCGTGGATGGTGCTGGTCAGGCCCGAGTCGAACGTCGTGAGCAGGTATTCGCCGCCGACCGGGGTCACGCCGAAGGAACTGCCGACGTTGCCGAGCAGCCGCGCCGACGCCGCCGGGTCGCCCGTCCAGCCGGTCGCGGTGCGGAACTGCCAGGGCCCGTCGAGCCGGCCGAGCGGGGCGCGGGCGAGGTGCAGGTACTTCGTGAAGCCGTCGCCCTCGACGCCGTAGATGTAGGTCCACGCGCCGTCGCGCATGAGCTCGGTGCCCCATTGGACCCCGCCGGCCGACGGCACTTCGGCGAGCTTCTCCAGCCGGAACGTGAACGGGTCGAGGGTCGCCAGCTTCGTGCGCGTCCAGGCGAAGTTGAACGGCGGCGGGCCGTCGGTCGGCGCCTGCTCGAACTCGATCACGCGCAGCTTCCCGCCGTCGACGATGCCGTCGCCGTTCCAGTACCAGTGGTCGTTCGGCGCGCCCGGGCTCTGCGGGGTCGGGCCGACGAGTGACTGCGGGTGTCCCGGCGGGCCCGGCGCGATGGTCGTCAGCAGGTGCTTGGCGTCCGATGTGGACAGTACGGCCGAGTTGTGGGTGAACGGCGCCGACTCCGGCAGGCTGTCGTCGGCGCGCACCGGTCCGAAGAACGTGTCGTTGAACAGCCACGCGACCAGCCCGGAGGGCAGCCGGGTCGAGTAGGTGCCGTCCGCGGCCGCCCAGCCGACGCCGGGGCGGCGGCCGAAATCCTGCCAGCGCTGGGTGAGCGCGGTGTCGGCCTGCGCGCCGACGATCCGCAGCGGCCGGCCGGTCGCGGCGGCCGGCCCGGCGAGGCCGAGTGAAACAGTGAGGGCGGCGCACAGCGCCAGGGTGCGGCGGGCGATCATGGGCCGGTCCTTTCCGTGGTCAGCGGTGCCCGAGCAGTTCGAGTTCGGCGATCGACGTCTTGGCGGCGCCCGGCGCGGCGGCGACGTCGAGCCGGTAGTACTGGTAGGCGCCGCTCTGCGATGGCGTGAAGACGCGGGTCTGGTTGCGCCACAGGAACTTCTGGTCCTGACGCCGGTCGAGCGTCGTCCAGTGGACGCCATCCGCGGAGCCGGACAGGGTCCACGTCGCCGGATCGACACCGTCGGCCGGGCCCGCGGTCACCGTGTACTGCTCGACCCGGTGCGCGGCCGGGAGCGTGAAGCTCACGTTCCCGCCCGTCGCGGGCAGATCGGCGACGGTGGCGGAAGTGTTGTCCGTGACCGCGGCGGTCGTCGTGGTGCCCGGCGCGGCGAAGTCCTGTTGCGGGGCGGCGTCCGCCGACGGTGGCGCGTCCTGCGGCCCGGTGCCCCACCGCGACGGCTGGGGACCCATCAGGAAGTCGATCCGGCCGCCGTTCGCGAGGTCGTCGTGGTTCACCCAGGTACGGCTGCTCGGGCGGCCGTTGACCGACATCGCCTGCACGTAGACGTTGCGCGCGGAGTTGCCGGACGCGGTGATGGTGAGCGTGCGGCCGTTCTCCAGGTGGAGGGTCGCCCGGTCGTAGAGCGGCGAGCCGATCGCGAACGTCGGCGCACCGCTCTGCAGCGGGTAGAACCCGAGGGCGTTCATCACGTAGAACGCCGACATCGAGCCGTTGTCCTCGTCGCCGGGGTAGCCCTGGCCGATGCCGCTGCCGGTGAACGAGCGCGCGAGCATCGACCGCACGAGACCGGCGGCCTTCGACGGCTGCCCGGCGTAGTCGTACATGTAGGGCACGTGCATGGCGGGCTGGTCGTTGTAGGCCCACTGGCCGAACTGGTCGTCACGGGACTCGAACATCTCGTGGTACGGCCCGCCCCAGCCGCCGCCGTACTGCGCGGTTTCCGGCGTGGCGAAGAACTGGTCGAGCTTCTTCGCGAGTCCCGCCTGACCGCCGTAGAGCCCGGCCAGGCCGGCGCCGTCCTGCGGGACGGAGAACGCGTACGTCCAGCCGTCGCCTTCGGTGTAGTCGCCGGCGTTCCAGTCGAGCGGGTTGTACGTCCCGGGCGCGTGGGCCCACTCACCGGCGGTGTTCTTGGGCTGGAAGAAACCGGTTTGGGGCTCGAAGATCTTCGCGTAGCCGGAGGAGCGGTCGAGGAAGTAGTGGTAGTTGGTCAGGTACTCGTCGCGCCGCGGATCGCTTGGCTTGGCGGTGTTGTAGAGCTTCAGCGACATCTGCGCGATGCCGTAGTCGGCGATCCAGTCTTCCAGCGACGCCGACGCGCTCGAGCCCGTTTCGGCCGGTGTGTAGCCGAGGAACGTCGTGTGCTGCACGTCCGGGCGGCCGGTCAGCCCGGACGAGGGCACCATCGCGTCCTTCACCGCGGCTTCGTAGGCCGAGGCGACGTCGAAGTTCGTGACGCCGCGCAGGTAGGCGTCGGCGATGGCGACGTCCGAGCTGGTGCCGCTGAAGCCGAGGTAGCCGGGCGCGGTCCACTGGCCGACCCAGCCGCCGTCGCGGTACTGCTGCACGAACCCGTCGATCATCTGCCCGGTCAGGCTCGGGTAGAGCAGCGAGTCCAGCGACCACGCGCTGCGGTAGGTGTCCCAGAACCCTTCGTTGGCGTACGGTCGCCCGCTCTTGATCGCGGACCCCGTCGTGGTCGGTGTGTTCGGCCCGGCGCTGCCGGAATACGGGCTGGCGTAACGGTAATCGGGCCGTCGCGCGTCGCCGGTGTTCTCGGCCAGCTCGTTCGGGTACAGGTTGAGGCGGTAGAGGCTCGAGTAGAGCGTGGTCAGCTGGTCCTCGGTCGCGCCGTCGACGGTGATCACGCCGAGCTGCCGGTCCCACGTCCGCTGGGCGTCGGCGCGGACCTGGTCGAAACCGCGGGCGCCGACCTCCAGCTCCAGGCTGTGCTTGGCCTGGTCGACGCTGAGGAACGAAGTCGCGATCCGCATGGTCAGGGTGCGGTCGGCGCCGAGGCCGAAGCCCGCGTAGGCCGCGGGGCCACCGCCGCCGGCCAGCGAGCCGGACGCGGTCATCGGGCGGTCGAAGGTGGCGTAGGCGAACATCCGCGGCGCGCCCCAGAAGCCGCTGACGTCGGAGAACCCGGTGACCACGCCGGCTGCCCGGTCGAGGGTGAGGCCCGAGCGGCCGTCCACGTTGTCGAAGATCAGGCTGTCCCCGCCCGCGGGGAAGCGGAACCGGAAGACGGCGGCGTGGTCGGTCGGCGTCATCTCGGTGCTCAGGCCGTTGTCGAAGGTGACGCCGTACCGGTCGGGACGCGCGGATTCGTGGTCGTGGCTGAAGGTGAGGGCCCGCTTCGCGCGGTCGGCGGTTCCGGGAGTGTCCGAAGTGGACGGCATGACCTGGAACGTCTGGTGGTCGCCGACCCACGGGCTCGGCTCGTGGCTGACGGAGAAGGCTTGCAGCGCGGGGCGTCCGGCCGGGGTGTTGTCGCGGGAGTACTGGTAGAGGGTGCCGGTGGAGGACGCGTCGGTCATCGGCGTCCAGAAGTTGAAGCCGTGCGGCAGCGAGGTGGCCGGGATGGTGGCGCCGCGGGAGTAGTCGCCGGAGGAGTTGGTGCCGCGGGTGGTCACGGCGCACTCGGTGACGTGCCGGTCGGCGCACGACCCGGCCGGGCCGTCCGCGATGGCGAGGTCGTCGACCCAGCCGGCGAAGTGGGCGCGGTCGCCCGGCCCGGTCCAGGTGAGCTGGATCCGGACGACGGTCTTGCCGGCCGCGACGGCGCCGAGGTCGGCGGTGACCTGGTTCCACTGTCCGGTGTGGAGGGTCTTCGCCGCGCCCTGGGCCGGCGCGGTGAGCCGGACGCCGTTCTGGTCGGTGACGGGCAGGCCGCTGAGCTTCGAGCCGTCGGTGAACTGCAGGTCCACGGCGGCGTAGGTGCTCGGGTAGGTGGTGTCGTTGCCGGTGAACTCGGGGAAGACCACGTACGACAGCCGCGTGGTGCGCCCCACCGGCACCCGGACGTCGTAGAGCCGGTCGGTGACGGTCCCGCCGGCGCCGGTCTGCCAGCCCTCGTAGTGCAGGGAGCGGGTGCCGCTGAAACCCTGGTGCGGTTTGACGGTCGGGCCGGCCGCCGGACCGTCACCGACTTCCGCGGTCATCCCGGGGGTGCCGCCCTGGCCACCCAGCGCGATTTCGGCCAGCTGGAGGTGTGCGTCGCCGTGGTTCGCGGTCACGGCGAGCCGGTACTGCCGGTAGGCCCCGGGGTGCGCGACGGCGAACACCCGGGTCTGGCCGCGCTGGGTGAAGTCCTGGTCGCGCCGGTCGTCGACGGTCTGCCAGCGGGTGCCGTCGGCCGAGCCCT
Source organism: Amycolatopsis saalfeldensis (assembly GCF_900110575.1). Taxonomy (GTDB): domain Bacteria; phylum Actinomycetota; class Actinomycetes; order Mycobacteriales; family Pseudonocardiaceae; genus Amycolatopsis; species Amycolatopsis saalfeldensis. The sequence goes on along the minus strand of NZ_FOEF01000010.1, from coordinate 8,327 downwards.
GCAGGGTCCAGGCCTTCGGGTCGCGCGCCGGGGTGTCCCCGGCGGAGGTCAGGGTGTAGGTGACGACCGCCGTCGTGGTGCCGAGCGCCAGGGTCAAGGTGCCGCCGGTGGCGGGAACCTGCCAGCTGGTGGCGGGGTCGTGGTCGACCGCGGCTCCGGGTGCGGTCCCGTCGCCGCTCACCGCGGCCGGCGCGGCCGCCGCCGGCAGAGCCGCGCCCGGGACCACGTCGTGCGCGCCCGGTTCGGGAGTGCTTTCCCAGGACAGCGCGGGATCCCCGGCCTCGAACGAGGACCGGAAGGCGGAGCCGGCCGCGCCGGCCGGTGTCGCGGCGAGCAGGCTCGAGACGATCAGGGCCGCCGCGGCGGCAACCAGCGGTCGGTGGGGGACAACGGCCACGGCGGGCTCCCTCGTGGATCAGCCGGGCGGTCGGCCCGCTGGGGTGACAACGTTGGCAGCGGCGCTAAGTGTCGGCCGCGGTTGTCAGCGTTGTCAACGCTCTGAACAGGACAGAAACCTGGCCAACAGTGCTTCGGGAAGGTCGCCGGATCGGCCTGGATCAGCGCAGGGTTGTGCCGCGGCCTTCCCCCGAGCCGCGGGGGACGAGCGTGGTCGGCAGGACGACTCGGCGCGGGCGTGACCGTTCGCCGTCGAGACGCGCGAACAACAACCGCGCGGCCTGGCCGCCCAGCTCGCGGACGTCCTGGGCGACCACCGTCACGCCCAGTGCTTCGGCGAGCTCGGAGTCGTCGAAGGCGACCAATGCCGTCTCCGGCGCGCGGGACGCCGCGATGGCCCGGGCGACGCCGCCGACGATCCGGGGGTTGTCGGCGAAGATCGCGGTCGGGGCGGCGCCGGCGGCGAGCAGTCCGGCGGTCACCCGGAACGCCGCCGCCGAGTCGATCGCGTCGGTGTGGACGGCGTGCGGCTCGAGCCCGGCCGCACCCAGCTCGGCGCGGAAACCCCGCAGGCGTTCGGCGGCCGTGTGCACCGCGGGGGAGTGCCCCACGTAGGCGATGGCCGTGTGCCCCTGCCCGAGCAGGTGCCGCACTGCCTGCGCGGCTCCGGCCGCGTGCCCGGCGAGGACGCAGTCCACCGGCAGCCGCCGCGGTGGCCGGTCGGCGAACACGATCCGGGTCCCGGCATCGAGGTAGGGGCGCAGGTGATCGTGCGCGCGGTCGGCCGAAACGACCACGAGCCCGTCGAGCCGGCGTTCGACGAAGGAGGTCAGCAGCGCGCGTTCACGGGCGGGATCCTCACCCGAACCGGCCACGAGCGTGGTGAACGACCGCCCGGTGCTGACTTCTTCGACGGCGCTGACCATCGCCGCGTAGAACGGGTCGGCCAGGTCCGCGGCGAGCACGCCGATCCCACCGCCGATCCGGTCGGTCCGCCGCAGGCCCACGGCGTACCCGTTGGGCCGGAACCCGAGGCGGCGGATCTCGGCCTGGACCCGCCCGCGGACGTCGTCGCTGATGAACGGGTAGTTGTGCACGACCCGGGAGACGGTCTTCACACTCACCGACGCCGCCATCGCGACGTCACGCATCGTCGGCCGCCCAGTGGGCGCGGGACCCCGGCGGCCGGTCTCCTTCGGCGCGTCGGCCATTTCCGGACGGTACCGCAAGGACGAAGGGGACCGGTGCGTCCGTGGCGTCGTGGCTGCGGAAGGCTGGGCCGGGGGCCCGGATCGACACAGTTCGGATGCCCGATGGGGAGGTTTCCCATGGGATCACCGTGGACAGGATGGAGTGGCAACGGCGATGGACTTGCTGACCGACGGGGAACTGCCCGCGAACTTCGCCTACCCACCGGAATTTCTTCGGGTGGTCGAACTCGGTCTCACGCGCCTGGAGCCGTGGTGGATCATCGACGGAACACTGCTGAGAACCCTTGTGCACGGGCTTGTTTCCGCTTACCCGTCACGTCGTCTGGTCCTGTTCGCCAAGCGTGAGGACCGGGATGACGTGGCATGCTGGGACCTGGACCTGGGAGATGTCGCCGTCGTCCACATGGGTGCCGCTGTGGGGTGGGAACAACGTGGTCCGCGCTTCCCCGACTTCAATTCCTGGCTTCTGCAGGCAGTGAAGGATCTCATCGAGCACGGAGGCTGATCTAAGGCGATGCCTTTCTCGGCCAAGGCCCGAGGGTGCCTAGGTCGTTTCTCGCCGGGCTGAGAGTGGCGGCGGACGGCGCCCTGTCCGGCAAAAAACGCTTCGCCGTCAAGTGATCCCGGCGCTCAGTGCCACTACCGCGGCTTCCCCGCGAGAGCTGATTTCCAGCTTCTTCAGCACGTTGGCGACGTGGAATTTGACCGTGCTCTCCGTGATGCCGAGGCGCGCGGCGATCGCCTTGTTGCGCAAGCCCTGGGCGACGTGGCGCAGGACTTCGAGCTCGCGCCGGTTGAGCCGGGAAAGTCCGGGGGCGTCGGTGCTCTCGGCGGCGACGGCGAGGGGGAGTGCGATCGTGGCGCGGCTTCCCCAGCCCGGCACCGCGTCGACGTCCACGGTGGCGCCGAGGGCTTTCGCCCGGCCGGCCAGCTGGAAACGCAGCTCGTCGGCGTCGAGGCGGCCGGACTCCTGGTCGCGGATGTCCAAGCGCAGGAACGAATCGTCGCACGACCACGCGATGCGCAGCCGGGCCAGGGCCGGCTGCGCGGTGAACGCCAGCACCGCGGTGCCGGTCATCGCGCGCGCGGCGTGCGCGAGCTCGCCGGTCAGCGGGCCCGCGTCCTTGGCCGGCGGCACGAACTCCAGTTCGGCGTCGTGGTGGCGCAGCACCTGCCGGACTTCCCGGCGCAGCCGGGTGAAGGCGGCGTGGGCGGGCTCTTCCGACACGGCGAGATCGGCGGCGCGCGCGGACCGCAGTGCCACCAGCGCGTCGGAGGCGGCTTCGGTCGCGGCGCGGCGGGCGCCCTCGGCGTCCAGTTTGGTCGAGCGCAACGCGGTCAGGACGGTGACCAGCGTTCTTTCCTGTGCCGCGGCCATTTCGACGATGGTGCGTGCGCGTTCACTCGACGCCGCGAGGGATTCCGTGAGGTAGTCCGGGCTGGCCTGCGCGACCTGCTGCCGGATGGAGGTCGCGACGATCCCGAAGAGCCCGGCGAGCAGCGCGGGCCGCGGGACCGGTTTCGGTGCCGACCGGGGGAGCAGCACGAGCAGCGTGCCACCGGGATCGTGCGCGGACCAGACCGTGCGGGCCGCGCCGCCGCCGAGGCGCGCGGTCGTGCCGACCGCGGGGCCGGGCCGGATGGCGGCCTTCAGCTCTTCGAGCTCGGCGATCGTGATCTTGCCGGTCAACGCGGCCTCGCCGGCGACTTTGCGCGGCCGGCCGGTGCACTCCCGGGTGAAGATGACGAGCGCGCGGTGCGGCCAGACGTCGGCGAGGAAACGGGAGAACCGCCCGGCGATTTCGTGCAGCGGGCCGTCGACGACGTCGCGGAGCGCGGGCAGGTCGACGGCGGCGGGGGAGTGCTGGTCAGCGGGCATCCCGGTCAGCCTAACCCGGCGGCTACCTGGTCGGAAGACCAGTAAATCCTCGACTGTCGGGCGGGCCGCCGCCGGCCGCAGCCGGACTAGCTTCGAGATCGTATGCGCTCCGGCGCACGGTTTGTCGCTCGGCACGAAGGAAGAGGAATGCCACAGCAGGTGCGCGGTGTGATCGCCCGTTCGCAGGGCAGCCCGGTGGAATTGGTCGACGTCGTGGTCCCGGACCCCGGGCCCGGTGAGGTCGTCGTCGACGTGGCGGCCTGCGGGGTCTGCCACACCGACCTGACCTACCGCGAGGGCGGAATCAACGACGAGTTCCCCTTCCTGCTCGGGCACGAGGCCGCGGGCACGGTGGAAAGCGTCGGCGCCGGCGTCGACTCCGTCCGGCCCGGTGACTTCGTCATCCTCAACTGGCGCGCGGTGTGCGGCCAGTGCCGGGCGTGCCGGCGCGGGCGCCCGCAGTACTGCTTCGACACCTTCAACGCGACGCAGCGCATGACGCTGGCCGACGGCACCGAGCTGACCCCGGCACTGGGCATCGGCGCGTTCGCGGACAAGACGCTGGTGCACGCCGGGCAGTGCACCAAGGTCGATCCCGCCGTGGACCCGGCGGTCGCGGGCCTGCTGGGCTGCGGCGTGATGGCGGGCCTCGGCGCCGCGGTGAACACCGGCGCGGTCGGCCGCGGCGACTCGGTCGCGGTGATCGGCTGCGGGGGAGTCGGCGACGCGGCGATCGCCGGCGCCCGCCTGGCCGGGGCGACCACGATCATCGCGGTGGACCGGGACGAGCGGAAGCTCGAGTGGGCGCGCGACCTCGGCGCCACGCACACCGTCAACGCGTCGGAAACCGACACGGTCGCCGCGGTGCGGGAGCTCACCGGGGGTTTCGGCGCCGACGTGGTCATCGACGCGGTCGGCCGTCCGGAGACCTGGAAGCAGGCGTTCTACGCCCGTGACCTGGCCGGCACGGTGGTGCTGGTCGGCGTGCCCACACCGGAGCTGCGGCTGGAGATGCCGCTGCTCGACTTCTTCTCCCGCGGCGGCGCGCTGAAATCCTCCTGGTACGGCGACTGCCTGCCGGAGCGGGACTTCCCGATGCTGGTCGACCTGCACCAGGGCGGCCGGCTGCCGCTCGAGAAATTCGTCTCCGAACGCATCGGCCTCGCCGACGTCGAGAAGGCGTTCCACGCGATGCACGCGGGCGACGTGCTGCGCTCGGTGGTGGTGTTGTGAGCGGGGCGCTGCGGATCGAACGGGTCGTCACCTCGGGCGTCTTCCAGCTCGACGGCGGCACCTGGGAGGTCGACAACAACATCTGGCTGATCGGCGATGACCACGACGTCGTGATCGTCGACGCCGCCCACGACGAGAAGGCGATCACCGAGGCCGTCAACGGCCGCGATGTGGTGGCCGTCGTCTGCACGCACGGGCACAACGACCACGTCACGGTCGCGCCCGCGCTCGGCGCGAACCTGCACGCCCCGGTGCTGCTCCACCCCGGCGACCAGGCGCTCTGGGAGCTCACTCATCCCGAGCAGAAGTTCTGGTCCGCGCAGGACGGCGAGCGGATCGCGGTCGCGGGCACGGAGCTGCGGATCGTCCACACCCCGGGGCATTCGCCCGGCTCGATCTGCCTGCACCTGCCCGAAGCCGGTGCCCTGTTCTCCGGCGACACCTTGTTCTCGGGCGGTCCCGGCGCGACCGGAAGGTCCTTTTCGGACTTCCCGACGATCATCTCCTCGATCCGGGACCGGCTGCTCGCCCTGCCCGGCGACACGAAGGTCCACACCGGACACGGCGACGGCACGACCATCGGTGACGAGGCGCCGCACCTCTCGGATTGGATCGCGCGCGGGCATTGAGCCGCGGACCGGCCGGGCACCGTCCGAAACAGACTGTCCGAAACGGACTGCCCGGCCGGCCCGGTCAGGCGGCGCCGATCTCGTCGAGCGGCCGGCCGGTGTCGGCCAGGCGGTCCGGATCGACCGGGCGGCCGGAGCGGATGAGCGCGCCGATCGGTTCGATGACGTCCCAGACGTTGACGTTCATCCCCGCGACGACGCGATTGTCCTTGAGCCAGAAGGCGATGAACTCGCGGCCGGGCACGTCGCCGCGGTACACGACGCGGTGGTAGCCGTCTATGCTGCCGACGAATTCCATGCCGAGGTCGTACTGGTCGGTGTAGAAGTAGGGCAGTTTCTCGTAGACCTCGTCCTTGCCGAGCATCCCGGCCGCCGCGACCACGGGCTGGTTGAGCGCGTTCGCCCAGTGCTCGACGCGCAGATGCCGGCCCAGCAGCGGATGGTAGGCGTTGGCGACGTCCCCGGCGGCGAAGATGTCCGGATCGCTGGTGCGCAGGCTCGCGTCGACCAGCACGCCGTTGTCGACCCGCAGCCCGCAGGCGCGCGCGAGACCGGTGTTGGGCTGGGCGCCGATGCCCGCCAGGATCGCGTCGGCCTCGAACTCCCAGCCGTTGGAGAGCTTGGCCCGCTTGCCTCGTTCGATGTGCTCGACCCGCACGCCGAGGTGCAGGTCGACACCGTGCTGAAGGTGCAGGTCGGCGAACACGGCACCGAGCTCGCGGCCGAGCGCGGGGAGCAGGGGCAAGGGGAGCGCTTCGGCCACGGTCACGTCCAGCCCGGCCTGACGGGCGGCGGCCGCGACCTCCAGCCCGATCCAGCCGGCGCCGATCACGGCCAGGCTGGCGGCGGTGGTGAACAGGCCTTTGAGCCAGTCCGAATCCTCGACCCGGCGCAGGTAATGGACCCCGGCGGCGCCCGGCAGCGTGCGCGGCCTCGCGCCGGTGGCCAGGAGCAGCTTGTCGTAGCCGAGACTGGTGCCGTCGGAGAGCCGCACCCGGTGGGACGCCCGGTCGATGGCGGTCGCGCGGACGCCCGGGCGCAGGCTGACCCCCTGCTCGGCGTACCAGGTCGCGTCGTGGACGTACAGGCTGTCACGGGCGGCATTGCCGGCCAGATAGTCCTTCGACAACGGCGGACGGTCGTAGGGCAGGTGGTCTTCGTCGCCGACGATGGTGATCCCGCCGTCGAAACCCTTGTCCCGCAAAGCTTCTGCCGCTTTCGCCCCGGCCAGGCCGGCGCCGATGATGAGGAACGTCGGCGAGGTCACAGATGAACTCCTTTGGCGATACGTACGGATGCGGGGCGGGCGCCCGGAAACCGGCCGCCCGCCCCGGATCCGCTCAGGTCAGCACCGGGCGGCCCAGCGGCAGCGGGGTGCCGCCCGTCGCGGCGGACAGCGCGCCGGCGAACAGGTACATGCCGACGGCGGTGAAGGCGAACACCACGTAGCCGCCGAGGGTGGTGAGGCCGGTGGACCCGTTCACGGTGCCGAACAGCACGAGCGCGAGAGCGAGGTCGATCAGGCCGAACAGCAGCGTGAACGTCGCGGGCAGCCGCAGGCTGGCCAGCGTCAGCAGGACGATCATGATCAGCCAGGCGATCAGGAACAGGCCCTGGGTGGACACCGCGGCGTCGGGGGCGATGCCGAACCAGTTGTGGGTCAGGCCGAGGACCAGCACCGCGTAGCTGAGCCAGAACCCGGCGAAGATGCCGAACACGGCGGCGACGGCGCTCTGGCCCAGCGCCGCGGCCCACACCGCGGCGACGAGCTGGCCGAGGCCGGTGGCGGGCAGGATGATCGCGATCGAGGCGCCGACGGCACCGGCCGGGACGTATCCGGTCAGCACCAGGCCGAGTGCGGTCGCGCCGACGATGAAGGTCGGCACGCCGATCAGGGACGGGTCGCCCTCGGGCAAGGCCCGGGTGGGCGCCTCGGTGGCTTCGGCAGTGGTCATCGTGTACTCCTCGTTGAGTTGCGATTGATCATCGGTGCGGCCGGGCCGGCCGGCCGCCGCGGGTCAGGTCTGCGGCCACAGATGGGAAAGCTGGGGGTTGTCGTCGTCGATCAGGCGGTGCGCGAGCGCGATCGCCTCTTTCGGATCGATGTGGTCGAACGCGGGAGCCCCCTGGGCGATGCCCTCGAAGACGGTCGCCAGCTCGGTCGCCGCTTCCGCCGACAGAGCGGTGTCGCGGCCGCATTTCACGTAGCGCAGCCGCAGCACGCCCGCGGCCTGAAGCATCAACGAGCCGTAGCTGTCGCCCGCGGCCGGTGCCCGGCCGTCTCGAGCGCCTGATTTCTGGCCTTCCACGCCGACTCCCTTCCTCTTCGCTGATCGGGCGTTTTCGCCGTCAGGCGGCGAGTTTTTTGAGTTCCTTGGCGGCGGCGGCGGGGTCGGGGGCGTTGTAGATACCGCCACCGACCACCGCGACACTCGCCCCGGCGTCCCGCACCGCCCCGATCGTCGCGGCCTTCACCCCACCCGCGATCGAGAACGCCACCCCCGCCTCCCGGCCATCCGCCAGCAACCGGTCAATGCTGTACCCCGGCCGGGCCTGCTCATCCAGACCCGCATGAATCTCCACGAACGACACCCCCAGCTTCGCCACCTCCCGCATCCGCGCCACCCGCCCCTCGGTCACCGCGATCATGTCCGCCACCACCTCCTTCCCATACTTCCGCCCCGCCGCCACCGCACCCCGCACCGTGTCGTCATCCGCCACCCCCATCACCGTCACCACATCCGCCCCCGCCTCAAACGCCAACCCCGCCTCCAACTCCCCCGCATCCGCCGTCTTCAAATCCACAAACACCACCTTGTCCGGATGCGCCGCCTTCACCGCCGACACCGCACCCATCCCCGCCGCCTTCACCAACGGCGTCCCCAACTCCAAAATATCCACAAACTCCGCCACCCGACGCGCCAACCCCAACGCCGAACCCAAATCCACAACATCCAACGCCACCTGCAACCGCATGAC
>NZ_FOEF01000001.1 GCF_900110575.1 Amycolatopsis saalfeldensis | reverse complement strand
GGGGCCGGGCGGGCGGATCTGGCCGCGGCGGCGGTGGCGGTGCTGACGCAGGAGGGGCACCTGGGGGCGACCTATGAGCTCGGTGGGGCACCGTTCACGCTGACCGAGCTGGCGGCGACGTTCAGCGAGGTCCTGGGGACCCCGATCGTCTACCGGGATGTGTCGGTCGCCGAGTACACGGCGACGTTGACGGGTGCGGGGGTGCCGCCGGAGATGGCTGCGGCGGTGGCTGATGCCGATGCCGGGCTGGCCCGCGGGGAGTTGTTCACCGCCAGCGAGGACCTGGCGAAACTCCTCGGCCGCCCGGCGACCACAGCACACGACGCCATCCGGAACGCCGCGGAGCCCCGATGAACCACGTCGACACCCGCATTTGGTCGGGGAGGGGAAACTGCTCCCGATCGTCTCGGGGCGCGCCAGGCACGGCGTGAGCGCGATTCCCGCACCCGGCGGCAAACGAGGAGACGGCGCGTGCCGTCGCCGGCTGATTACCACCCTCCTTTGAAGACCCGAGAGGCAGCACGCCATGACCACCCAGAGCACCACCGCCACACCGGAGCTCGCCGGCAAGACCGCCCTGATCACCGGCTCCACCAGCGGCATCGGCCGCGCCACTGCCGACACGCTGGCCGCGCTGGGCGCCCACGTCATCGTCTCCGGGCGTGATGCTCCGCGCGGTGAGGCCGCAGTGGGCGAGATCCGCGCCGCCGGTGGCCGGGCCGACTTCGTCGCAGCCGACCTGCGGGATTCCGCCAGCGTTCGCGGTCTGGCCGAGCGGGCCCTGGGGATCGGGGGCGGCCGGGTTGACATCCTGGTCAACAACGCCGCCGTCTACCCGTACGCGCCGCTCGCCGACGTCACCGAGGACGCTTTCGATCAGGTCTATGCCGTCAATGTCAAAGCGCTGTTCTTTCTGACCAAGGCCTTGGCGCCGGCCATGGTCGAGCACGGCGAGGGCGTCGTGGTGAACTTCTCCACCGGACTGGCCAACATGGGTGTCGCGACGGGCTCGGTCTACTCCTCCAGCAAGGGCGCGGTGGAGTCCTTGACTCGCGCTTGGGCGGCGGAGCTCGGCCCCAGCGGCGTGCGCGTCAACGCGATCAGCCCCGGGATAATCGTCACTCCCGGTCTCGACGGCGTCGACCCCGGAATCCTCGAATTGACCAACGGCGACCCCGCCGGCCGCCCCGGTCAACCCGAAGAGGTCGCTCGCGGGGTCGCGTTCCTTGTCTCCGACTCCGCGAGCTACGTCCACGGGGTCGTGCTGCCGGTCGACGGCGGAGCACTCGCCACCCTCTGATCGAAAGACCTCGATCCGCGGCTGATCCACCCATAGTTTTAAGGAGATCCAATGAGCTTCGATACCCGCGCGGGCACGCGCGGCGGCAAGGTTCCCGCGGGACGGTTCGTCCGCATGTTCAACAAACTGGCCGAGCGGTGGCTGCGCCGCAGGGGTGGCCGGGTCATGGGCTTGAGAGTGCTGGTGCTGACCACGACCGGCGCCAAGTCCGGTGCCGAGCGCACCACGCCGGTCGGCTACTTCCCGGACGAGGACGGAAGCTGGCTGATCGTGGCCTCCGCGAATGGCGCGGCCGGAAATCCGGGCTGGTACTACAACATCGGCGCGCACCCGGACAAAGTCCGTGCCGAGGTCGATGGCCGCACAGTCACGGTCGCGCCCCAGCAGTTGCGCGGGTCTGAACGCGAGACGGTGTGGAAGCGGATCACCGCGACAGCACCCCGGTTCGCCCAGTACCAGGAGAAAACGGATCGTGAACTGCCGGTCATCCGCCTCACATCGCAGCGCTGACCTCGCTCGCGATCTGTTCGTGTGCCTGCGAAAAACCAGGAGGTTCACCATGTCCGAACTGCGGGGTCCGGCCGGGAAGAACGGACAAGGCCGTCCGCTGCGCTGTCACGAAGTCCCGCGAGTCGCCGGGTGAGCGCCGCCGACGTCCCCATTGACCTGAGTGGCCGGATCGCACTCGTCACCGGCGGCACCGGAGGGATGGGCCGGGTCATCACGACCGAATTGGCTCGGGCCGGCGCTCACGTCGTCACCACGAGCAGGGACCCCGTGCAAGGAGACGCGCTGCGCCGCCGCGTCGCGACCGACGTGGGCGCCGACCGGGTCGAGGTGCTGACCGGAGACCTCGCGTCCCGCGCCGACCTGCTCCGGCTCGCCGCCGAGTTCGCGGCGCGACACGATGCTCTGCACCTGCTCGTCAACAATGCCGGTGCGCATTACCGGAATCGATGGCTGACCGTCGACGGCGTCGAGGCGCATGTGGCGGTCAACCACCTCGCCGGGTTCGGCCTCACCTACCTCCTGCGCGACCGCCTCCGGGCCGACCCTCCGGCCCGGGTGGTCAACGTCGTCTCGGCAGCGATGTCCAACATCCGCCCGCCGCTGTTCGGCCGCCCGCGTCCGGTTCCGCTCGACCTCAGCGGTGTCGCCGACGTGCGGGAACTGAACCCGGCCGAAGGGTTCGCGCCGTTCGCCGCCTACGCCAGGGCCAAACTGCTGGCCACCGTCTGCGGCTACGAATTCGCCGACCGGTGGCGGGACGAAGGCGTGACCGTGAACGCCGTGCACCCGGGAATCGTGAGCACCGGCATCGTCGACGACATCCTCCCGACGGTGCTCGGACCGTTCCGCTCGCTGATCCACCGGCGGCTGCTGACCCCCGAGCAGGGCGCCTCGGCAGCGCTGCGCCTGGCCACCGACCCGAGCCTCGCTACCGCGTCCGGTCGCTACTACGTGCGTGACCAGGAGAAGCGTTCCCCCGACGTTTCCTACGACCCCGTCACCCGCGCTGCGGCTTGGCAACTCAGCCTCGAATGGGTCACCACACCAGGCCGGTCCTAGGGAGCTGTTTTACGCCGCGGCTGGTGAGGCGGAGCCCCGTCGGGCGGCTGCGGTTTGCGACTCGCCCAAGGTCCACAGGGATGCGCCGAGCAGGACGAGGTCCTTGAGCAGGAACTGGCCGGTCGGGGAGAGCGCGGGCAGGCCGCCGGCGGCTGGGTCGCCGATGCCGGGGGTGGTGAACAGGAAGCTGAGCGTGGTCAGGAACAGCCCGACGGCGAGCAGACTGCCCACCGCCGAGGAGCGCGGCAGCAGGGGGCGCAACGCGATCAAGAGCGCCGCGGCGAGTTCGATGGTGCCGAATACCGCCGACAGCGCCCCTGGGTCGAGTACTCCGCTGGTCCAGCTCAGGAACGGGCTGTGCGAGACGTACTGCTGGATCCGCGCCGCCTCCGAGGCGGTGAACTTCAACGCGCCGATCCAGGCGATGACCACCACCAGGCCGTACCGCAGCACCACTGCCCCGGCCACGCCGATCCTGTTGCCCGTCTGCTGCGTGGAAATCACTGTGGCTGCGCCCTTTCGCCGGCTTCGATGATCGGCTCGACCGTAGTGACATCGGGGCGGGCGCGGGTGGGGCAGCGCATTACGGTTTTCTGACCAGGACGAGTGCCCGGGGCTCAGGCTGGGCCCGGATCGTTGTGGTGTGGGCGCCTCCACGCGCCGCTGCTGCGCCGCTCGTCGGCAAGCCGCCACGGCCGGGCCAGGTGGCCGGTTGTGGTGAGGGCCTTGCCCTGCGGGCTTTCGGCGGCTCGGCGGGCGTCCATCTCGGTCTGGCCGGCGCTCGCGCAAGTTGGGAGAGGCCGGATTCAGCGGGCACGGAGGTAGGTAGCGAACGTCTACTGTGTACTCAAGGTCGTGAGGCCGGTCGCCAATAGGTGCACTGATCGCGACCTGGGTTGCTTTCATGGCAAAGACCCTCGCGCTCGATCCCGAAGTCGCCGCACGACTGGATGGCGGGTCTATGTTGCTGTAGTCCTTGCAGCTCGGTGTGATTCTCGCCGTCTGGCAGGCGATCCTGCGCCGTGGGCAGGACGACAGGTGTTCCGGGCGTTCGACCCGTTTGTGCTGGGCACGCCGGCGCCGGCGGGTTCCTCCGCGTCAGTCCAGGACGGCTTCCGTCTCGAGCCCGGCCGTGAGCATGGCGATCAGGTTGGCGACGAAGGCTTCGTGGTCCAGCAGTACCGGTAGTCGTTCGTCGATGCGGTTTGCGCGGTCGGCGAGGGTCGCGGTGAGCATGGTGATCGTGAGGGCGATGCGTTCCAGTGCGACCGGCTCGGGCAGTCGTGCCCGGCAGCAGTCCTCCAGGAGGGCCAGCTGGGCGGCCAGCGCCGTTCCCGCGACCGGGTCGGGCAGTTCGTGGGTGCGGACGCCGGCGCGTCCGGCGAGTTGCGCGATGATGCGCAGGAAGTCTCGCCCGTCCTCGCGCGTGAGTTCGGCGGCGACCGGGCCCACGACGGCGGCGACCACAGCGCTGAGTTCCGGCTCCGATCCGAGCGCGTCCAGCGCGGGTTTTCGCTGGTCCTCCATGCGTTGGACATGCCGGTCGATGATGGCCGTCAGCAGGCCGTGCCTTGAGCCGAAGTGGTAGTGCACGGCCGAATCGTTCGCCTGGCCGGCCAGCGCCACGATGTCCCGCGTCGCCGCGCCGTCGATGCCGTGGCGGGCGAACAGGCGCGCACCGGCGCTGAGCAGCCGCTCCCTGGTGGTTGTGGCAGACCTTGGCATGCGGCTATATTAACCACTGTCGTTAATAACGGCGACCGTTAACCCCGATGAAGGGGGCGCCATGGCCGTTACTGCCTACTACGACCCGTTCGACGAAGCGGTACTGGCCGACCCGTATCCGGCTTACCGGCGCTTGCGTGACGACGACCCGGTGCACCGCCACGGCAAACCGCCGTTCTGGACCCTGGCCCGATTCGAGGACGTTTGGGGCGCCGTACGCGATCCCGGCACGTTCTCTTCGGCGCAGGGGTTGACCTTCCTCCCCGACGAGATCGGGAAACTCGGGCTCGCCCCGACGATCGTGATGCAGGATCCGCCGCTCCACGGCCAGTTGCGGGCGCTCGTCAGCAAGGGCCTCACCCCGCGGCGGGTGACCGATCTCGAGGCGATGATCCGGGCTTTCGCGCGGGAACGGATCGCGGCGATGGAGCAGCAGGCCGCCGAAGGCATTCCGGTTGACCTGCATCGGGACTTCTCCGCTCGTATTCCCACTTTTGTACTGGCTCACCTGCTCGGCGTGCCGGAGCACGACCGGGCGCGGTTCGGACCGTGGGTGTCGGCCCTGACCACGTTGCAGGACAGTGGTTTCGACCTCGCGGCGCTCAACGCCGCCGACGCCGTCACCGAGATGTTCGGGTACTTTTCCGAGGTGATCACCGCCCGGCGCGCGAATCCCGGCGACGATCTCATCAGCGCGCTCACCGCCGCGGAGGTGGCCGGGAATACGTTGACGGACTGGGACATTCTCGGGTTCTGCTTCGTGATGGTCGCGGGCGGCAACGACACCACCGGCAATCTCATCTCCCACGCGGTCACGTTGCTCGACGGCGATCACGCCCAACGGGAACTCCTGCTGCGGCAGCCGGACCTGCTGCCGGGCGCGCTGCTGGAGTTCCTCCGGATGGAGGGATCGGTGCAGGGCCTGGCGCGCACCACCCTTCGCCCGGTGGTGCTCCACGACATCGAGATCCCCGCCGGCGAGAAAGTGCTGATGCTCTTCGGCGCGGCCAACCGCGACGAGCGCGAGTTCGGGCCGACGGCCGACCGGCTCGACGTCACCCGCGAGATTCCCCGGCACCTCGGCTTCTCCAGCGGCCCGCATTTCTGCGTGGGCTCCCACCTGGCCCGGCTACAGGCGAAGGTGGCGCTCGAAGAACTGCTCTCCCGGCACCCGGACGTCGGCGTGGACCTCCCTTCCGCGGTGCGGCTGCGCTCTCCATTTACCCGCGGGTGGGTCAGCCTTCCCGTCACCGGGCTGGCGCATTAGGCCTCGCGGTGAGATGGGCCGAATGGCTACTTCTTCCCGGCCTTCCGGTCGTTTCGGGTTGGTCACGGGGTCCGAGTGCGCCACCGCCCACGTTCCACTGTCCTATCGGGACCCAGGTGGACCGCAGATCTCCTTGGCCCTGACCAAACGGCCTGCCACCGACCCGCAGCAACCCCGGCGGTCCCGCCGCGGCTGTCGCCGGTGCCGGCCGCGCGCTTCGACATCGTCGGGTTCGACCCGCGTGGCACCCACGACTCCAGCCCGGTCACCTGTTCCGACGACCCGGCCGACGACGCGAAACTGAACCCGGTCTTCCCTGTCACCGAAGCCGAAGTGGCCGCGGCGATCCGGCAGGTCGGCGAAGTCACCGCGCGCTGCGCACAGCACGCCGGACCGCTGCTGGCGCACATGTCCACCGCCGATGGCCCGGGACCTGGACCTGCTGCGCCGCGCCGTCGATGACCGGCAACTGACCTATGTCGGCACTTCCTACGGGACGCACCTGGGTGAGGTGTATGCCAACCTCTTCCCGCAACGGGTGCGGGCGATGGCGCTCGACGGCGTGCTGCAACCAGAGGACTGGACCACCGGCCGTCAGCCGGGGCAGGGCGACGAGCCGTACGTCTACCGGCTCGGCTCGGCTCGGCCCTCGGCGCCCAGACCGCGCTGGACACCATGCTGCGAGTTCGGCGGGCCCGATGCCACGGAGCAAAGCCTGCACCGCAAGTACGACGAGCTGCTGGCCACGCTGCGCCGGGGACCGATCACCTACACCGATTCGCACGGCGAGAAGCAGCAGATCACCTACCAGGAGCTGGTCGGCCGGATGCCGACCGCGCTGTACGGCGCGGATGCCGCCACCTACATCGGCCCTTTTCTTCAGGTGCTGTACCTCGCCACCCGGCATCCGGCCGCCGCCGCGGCCGCGCGTATCCCGACGCAAGCCCAGCCGCGGTTCTCCGACGAGCCGCAGAGTGCCGACAACGCCTGGCACAACGCCGTTGCCTGCACGGATTCCGACAACCCGCGCGATCCGCGGGAGGTCGGTCGCTATGCCCGGCTGGCCGACCGGCTCGGGGACCCGGCGACACCGTATGAGGCGCCGTCTCCGCCAGTCACCTGCTCGCCCGGGCCCGCCTGCTCACCGCCGACGTCCCCGGGCACGGCATCGCCTACGACGGCCGGAACCAGTGCGTGGACCAGTGGCTGGACGGTTACCTGACCGACCTGGCGCTGCCGCCGGCCGGCACGGTCTGCGCCGCCGAGCACGGAACCTCTTGAAGTGCGCGCCAAACCGCCAGCGGGCCCGCTGATCGCCGTGATGATCGAGGCCACGCGATGCTCCTCACCACGCCTGGCCGAGTGGTCAGCGGTCGTCGACGGGGCGGAAGGCGATCACGGGTAGTTCACGCACCAGGCGGTGGCGGGCCTCGTCGGTGCCGTCGTAGGTCCAGCCGACCAGGTTGCCGAGCACCCGCCGCAGGAGTGGGGCGACCAGGCGGTTCCGTTGTTCATAATCGGCCAGCACCGCGGCGGCGGCGTCTTCGTCGAGGATGCGATGGACCGGGACGAACTGCCGGCGGCCGAGGGTGATCTCGATCGCCGGGCGGGCCTGGATGTTGCGCAGCCAGTCGGTGGCCCGGCCGAAGCCGGCCATGACCATGACTTCCCCGGAGGCCGGGTCGGTCTTCAGGACCTCCACGACGGTCCGGTACCGGCGGCCGGAACGGCGGCCCTGGTGGGTCAGGCGCAGGAAGCGGTGGCCCAGCAGCCATCCGGCATGCCAGTCGTACAGGCGCAGCGGTGCGCGGAACACGGCTCGCAGCAGTGGGCCGGGGCGGCGTGGCTCGGTCATCGTGGCTCCTCCGCAGCTTCGTGGTTCGTCGTGGGGTCCACCGCTGCGGCCGGCTGCCACAGGCCCGTGGTGTAGAGGGCGGTGACTTCGTCGGACCAGCGGCGCAGCCCGTCGGGGGCGAGGGGGTCGGCGCCGAGGACCTCCCGGATCGGTTCGCGCAGCAGGATCATGGCCAGGTCGTTGGCGAGCAGCAGCGCCGCGCGCAGTGGAGTGTCTTCGTGCGGGGCGAGCAGTTGCTGTTCGGCCAGGGCCGTCAGCAGGCGCGCGGTCGCGGCGTGCCAGCTGCGGAACAGCCGCGTTCCGGCGGGATCGCCGGACAGCAGGAGCCACCGCAGGTACCCCGGCAACGGCGAGTCCGGCGGCAGGGCCCGCCCGATGGCGGTGGCGATCGACTCGCTCTGCCCGGGCAGGCCGGGACCGGCCAGCACCTCGTCCAGCAACGCATCGAACACCCTGCTGACCTGCTCGTCGACTGCCGCGCGCAGCCCGTCCTTGGTGCCGAAGTGGTGCACCACCAGCGCGGGTGAGACGCCGGCGGCGGTGGCGATCTGACGGAGGCTGACCGCGTCGGGGCCGCGTTCGGCGAACAGGCGCAACGCTTCGTTGCGGATGGTCGCCCGCGCGGTCAGATCGCCCGGCGATGGTACTGAACGCATGTACAGCAGACTAAACAAGTGTTCAGTACGGTGTCAACGACTGCTCCGCGGCGAAGCCGGAAGTGCGCAATTTCGTGCATCGATCGGACCGGTGCTCTTGATCTAGCGTCGTGGCCGTGACTGAGATCGAACCTTTCCCGGTGAGCATTCCCGAGCGCGCCCTGGAGGATCTGCGGGAGCGGCTGGACCGCGTCCGGCTCCCCGAAGCCGAGACCGTTCCGGACGGGACCCAGGGCATCGGCCTGAACCGGCTGCGGAGCCTGCTGGACGCCTGGCGGCAGCACGATTGGCGGTCGCTGGAGAAGCGATGGAACGCGATACCGCACTACCGCACCCGGCTGGACGGACTGGACATCGCGTTCTGGCACGTGCGCTCGCCCGAGCCTCGTGCCTCTCCGTTGGTGCTGACGCACGGCTGGCCCGGTTCGGTGCTGGAATTCGAGAGCGTCATCGGGCCGCTGACCGACCCGGTCTCGCACGGCGGCTCCGCCGAAGACGCCTTCGACGTGGTCGTACCCGCCATGCCGGGCTTCGGTTTCAGCGAGCGTCCCGACGAGCCCGGCTGGAACACCGGCCGGACCGCGCGGGCCTGGGCCGAGCTGATGACCCGGCTCGGGTACGAGCGCTTCGGCGCGCACGGCGGCGACTGGGGCGCGTTCATCAGCACCGAACTGGCCCGTCAGGAGCCCGAGCGGGTCGCCGCCCTGCACCTGACCATGCCGATCGCGTGGCCCCGGCCCGAGGACCTGGAGACCGCCGACGAGGCGGAGCGGCGCCTGATCGCCAAACGGGACCGGTTCCTGGCCACCGGCCCCACCCACGTGATCGCGCAGGGCATGCTGCCGCAGACGTTGGGCTACTCCCTGCTGGACTCTCCCGCCGGGCTCGCCGCGTGGCTGGACGAGGCGCTGGTCGCCTTCTCGGACACCCGGCCCGAGGCCGGCGGCGGCGTCAGCGTGGCGCAGCAGGTGGACGACATCGCCCTGTACTGGTTCACCGGCACCGGCGCCTCCGCCGCCCGGTGGTACTGGGAGTCGATGCGGTCGCGGCAGCAGCTCGCCCAGGAGCAGCCGGTCACCGTGCCCACCGCCTGCACGCTGTTCCCGGGCGAGCCGTTCCCCGTCGCCCGGCGCTGGGCGGAGCGCAGCTACGCCAACCTGATCAGCTGGAACGAGATGGAGCACGGCGGGCACTACCCGGGCTGGGAACACCCCGATGTGCTGATCAGCGAGCTGAGGAACGCGTTCCGGACGGTTCGTTGAACCACTCTGTCTACTGTGGATGGTGGCCTGGGCGCATGAAAAAAGCAGGGAGCTCTCCCTGCCACTTCCAACGTATACCGCACCACTGGGCTTGCGGCAAGGCCCCCGCGGTGGCGCACAATCGTCAGCCGTGGCCGGAGCGCGTTGTGTCCGGTGTGGAGACGAAGGTGAATCGGGGGAAGTTTCGTGATCGACGTGATCATCGCCGGCGGCGGGCCGACCGGCGTGATGCTGGCGGCCGAGCTGCGGCTGCAGGGGCTGGGCGTGGTCGTGCTGGAGCGGGACGCCGAGCCCGGCGAGATCGTCCGCGGGCTGGGCCTGCACACGCGCAGCCTGGAGGTGCTGGATCAGCGCGGGCTGCTGGAGCGGTTCCTGGCGGTCGGCACGCAGTACCCGATCGGGGGATTCGCCGGCATCGCCAAACCGACTCCGGCGCACCTGGACACCTCGTTCCCGCACATCCTCGGCCTGCCGCAGACCGTGGTCGAACGGCTGCTGGCCGAGCACGCCCTCGAGGTCGGCACCGACCTGCGGCGCGGCTGCGAGCTGGTCGGACTGAGCCAGGACGAAGACGGCGTGACGGTCGAGCTGGCCGACGGCACCCGGCTGCGCTCGCGCTACGTCGTCGGCTGCGACGGCGGCCGCAGCACGGTGCGCAAGCTGCTCGGGATCGGCTTCCCCGGCGAGTCCGCGCGGCACGAATGGCTGCTGGCCGAGGTGGAGCTGGCCGCCGGCGCCGACGAGGTGACCGCGGTGATGACGGAGGTCCGCAAGACCCAGCTGGGATTCGGCGCCGGCCCGCTGCCAGGCGGGGGCTACCGGCTGGTCACGCCCGCGTTGGAGGTGGCCGAGGGCCGCACTCGCCCGCCGACGCTGGACGAGCTGAAGGAGGCGACCCGGGCGACCGCGGGGACCGACTTCGGAATGCATTCGCCGCGCTGGCTTTCGCGGTTCGGCGACGCGACCCGGTTGGCCGAGCACTATCGGGCCGGACGGGTCCTGTTGGCAGGCGACGCGGCGCACACGCATCCGCCGATGGGCGGGCAGGGGCTCAACCTCGGTATCCAGGACGCGTTCAACCTGGGCTGGAAACTGGCGGCCGAAATCCATGGCTGGGCGCCGGAGGGGCTGCTGGACAGCTACGAGGCCGAACGGCATCCGGTCGCCGATTCGGTGCTGAACAACACGCGGGCGCAGTCGGAACTGATGTCCTTGGAGCCGGGCGCGCGGGCGGTGCGGCGGCTGGTTTCGGAGTTGATGGACTTCGAAGAGGTCAATCGGTTCCTGGTCGAGAAGGTCAGCGCGATCGGCATCCGTTATGACTTCGGGGAAGGCCACTACCTGCTGGGACGGCGGCTGCGGGACGTGGGGTTGAAGCGGGGGCGGCTCTACGCGCGGATGCACGCCGGCCGCGGGCTCCTGCTCGACCAGACCGGTGGGCTTTCGGTGGCCGGGTGGGGTGATCGGGTGGATCACGTCGTCGACGTGAGCGAGGAACTCGACGTACCCGCGGTGCTGCTGCGACCGGACGGGCACGTGGTCTGGGTCGGTGACGATCAGGCGGAGCTGGCCGATCGGCTGGCGCAGTGGTTCGGGACGGCCGGGTGACCGGGCCGGGTGGGTGATCGGGCCGGGTGGGCCGGGCTGGTTCAGGTGGGTGATCGGGCCGGGTGGGCCGGGCCGGTTCAGGCGGGTGCGGTGCGGTCCGAGCGCGTACAGCTTCAGCACAGGCCGGCCATAAGCGGCTCACATGAATGGTGAGCACTCTCTGGAAGGTCACCTACTTGGTAGGTAGGCAACCAGGTATCAGGCCGAGGAGAGGAACACCGTCATGAACGACTACGAACCGGCCCATCGCCCGCCCGCCGGGTCGTCCCCGGTGGCCGGACCCGATCGGGCAAGCCGGTCGCGCCGGTCGCGGTGGGGGAAACGAGGCACGTGGATCGCGGCCGCGGGGCTGACCGTGGCGATGGTCGGGCTGGCCGGTGCCGGCACGGCCTCCGCGGCGGAGCTCTCGCCGGCCGCGTCGACGCCGGTCGGTGGTGGACCGGCGGCCCCGCCGTCCGACGGGGGGACGACCGGGATCATCGACTCCAAGTCCGCGTCGAGCTTCACGCTCGCGACGGCGACGGGCGTGGAGGTGACCGTCAACGAGGATTCCGCCACGACGTACCGGCTCGGCATCCTCCCCGCCCCGGCGAATGTCGTGCGGACGGGTGAAAGCGTCCTCGTGCTGGGGCTCGTCGACAGCGCGACGATCACGGCTTCGCAGGTCACCGTGCAGCCCTTCGGCGACGGCGGCGCGGCGGCCGCCCAGAAGGCCGGGGTGATCGCCTTCCAGCAGGGCGTGCCTTCGCCGACGCAGTCGGTCGGCCAGATCCCGACGGACTACACCGAAGGGGACGGGACGATCGTCAGCGGGGCGGTGGCGGACAAGGCCACGACGGCCTCGCAGGCCGTGGTCCCCGGCGGCGTCGTCGACCGCGTTGTGCTGTTGAGCGACGGCGAGTACGAGGTCCACAACATCAGCATCAACTGGCCGCACCATGTCTTCGTCAGCAAGGACTTCAAGGTCCTCGGCTACGAGTGATCGCCGGACGGGCGGCCCCCACCGCGGGGCCGCCCGTCTGCGGCCGGGGTCAGGGCCGGTTGCGCGGGTCCGCGCTGCCGCCCAGCCCCACGTGTTCGCCCAGCCAGGAAGACAGCAGCGCGGTCAGTCCGGGATCGGTCTCCCGGAGGCGTTTCGCACCGGGGGAGGTCTGGACCCGTTTGACCGCCTTGTAGTGGTACTCGCGCACGAGCTGGACGGCCGCGGGGCCGTCGCGCCGCGCGAGGGCGTCCACGATGTCCATCCGGGCCTTGGCCAGCGATCGGGGGACGCGCCCCCATTCTTCGGCGGATTCCTTCGACAGTTCGAGGGCCAGGCCGATCTGCATCTGGGTGATGAACCGGCACAGCGCGGCCAGCAACGGGTTGTGCGAGATCGCGGAGAGGGTCACGAAGAAGTTCAGCAGTGCCGCGGCGGAGGCTTCCGCGTCGGCGACCTTCGCCGCCTGCTCGGCAGCGGCCCGCAGTTCGGCGATGTCCTCATCGGACGCCCGTTCGACGGCCTGCTCGACGGCGTAGGCGTTCAGCGCCCCGAGGAGGCCGAACACGTCGGGAGCGGTCACCTTCTCGAACTGGACGACCGAGGCGATGGACATCGCGAGCAGGGTGTCCCCGCTCGCGGTGACCGTGGTCCGGCTGCCGTTGCGGGTGCTGAGCAGGCCCATCGCGGTCAGCACCCGGACGGCTTCGCGGACGGTCGGCGCGCTGACGTCGTACTGGGCCGCCAGCTCCCGCTCGGACGGCAGCCGCGCGCCGTCCGGCAGCGCGCCGCTGAGGATCTGGGCCCGCAGGTCGTCCACGATCTGATCGGCGACCCGGCCACGGTACAGGCGTGCTGACGGCTGCGACATGTGCTCTCCTCGGCGGTTCTCCCTGACGATTCTACCTACTTGGTACCCAGTGTCGAGTTCGCGCAGCCGGGAACGGCCACCACCCTTGCTCTCAACCTACCAAGTAGGTAGCGTAGTTGGCGGACATCCACAGAGGAGGACCGAGATGAAGATCGCGCCTTACGACGAAAACGGCTATCACATGGACCACCCGAGGGGCACGGTGTCCTTCAACTACCTGCTGATGGGCGGCGAGCCGGAGAAGCTGGAGAACTTCCGCTACATCCTGGGGCGGCAGGAAGGCGACTTCCGCATGCCGCGGCACCGGCACACGTTCGAGCAGATCCGGCTGCCGCTGGTCGGCGACATGAACCTGGGCGAACAGGGCATCCTGCACGAGGGGGAGATCGGCTATTTCCCGGAGGGGCAGACCTACGGGCCGCAGGACGACCCGCTGGGCACCCCGAAGCAGCTGCAGCTGGTGCTGCAGTTCGGCGGCGCGGCCGGCCTGGGCATGGCCGCCGCACGAGGTCGTGGACCGGCCGCGCAGCGCGACGGCGAGGCACCGCGCCGCGAACGCCGCGAGATCAAGTTCCCGCGGCCGCGTTACCAGAGCGTGCTCATCATGAACCCGGTCCACTTCAACTGGCTGCCGGTGGCCGGGGCGCCGGGCGTCGAGCGCAAGTTCTTCGGCTCGTTCACCGAGCGCGCGTTCTGGATCGAGCACGTCAAGGTCGGTTCCGGCGCCCGGTGGACCTCCACGGCCGGCGAGGGGCGGCGGCTGATCGTCGCGCTGTCCGGAACGGCCACTGTGGACGGAACGTCGATCGGCCGGCTGGCGGCCCTGCAAGTCGAGGCCGGCGAGACGCTGGAGCTCGACGCGACCGAGGGGATGGTGCTCTTCGTCGTGGGCCTCCCGCCGGTGCAGGTGCCGGCGGTGCCTTCGGATCAGTTCGACATCGTCACCAGCGACGGCGGGATCGAGTTCGAGACCCCGCGCAAGCGGGCGGCCCGGGACGCGGCCGAGAAGGCCACGGCTTCTTGATCCGAGTGGTTCGGCTCGGGATCCGGTCGAGTCCACTGTGGCCTGATCCGAGTCCTGTTGTTCATCGACCCGCTCGGGCCGGGCGGGCTGCGGCTCGGCCTCAATCTCGCTGCCGGGCGATCGGGTCGGGTCGGGCACGCCGCGGCCCGACTTGGATCTCGCCGTTCGTGGGAAGACTCGGCCGGCGCCCGACCTGAAACCCGCCGTCCGCGGACCGGCTCGGAGGTGACCCATGGTGCGACCTGATCGAAGGATCCGTGAAGCCGTCAGCGCGCCGGTCGCGGTGGCCGTGGTCTACGTCGCGGTCATGTTTCTGTCCACTATGGACTCAACCATCGTCAACGTGGCGCTGCCGACCATCGGGCGGAGCTTCTCCGTGCCGTCCACGGCGGTCGACTCGGTGTCCATCGCCTATCTGGTCAGCCTGGCGGTGTTCGTGCCGGCGTCGGGCTGGGTCGGCGACCGGTTCGGCGGCAAGCGCACGCTGCTCACCGCGATCACGGTGTTCACGATCGCCTCGGCGCTGTGCGGGACCGCGTCGAGCCTCGGCGAGCTGGTGCTGTTCCGGGTGGTGCAGGGCGCGGGCGGCGGGCTGCTCACCTCGGTCGGGATGGCCATGCTGATGCGGGCTTACCCGCCGCGGCAACGGGTCCGGGTGTCCGCCCTGATCACGTTGGCGACCGGGGTCGCGCCGGCTGTGGGGCCGGTGCTCGGCGGGCTGCTGGTCACCGGCCGGTCCTGGCGGGCGGTGTTCTCGGTCAACGTGCCGATCGGCGTCGCCGCGCTGGTGTTCGGCGCGGTGTTCCTGCGCCGTGACGACCAGCACCGGCCCGGCGAGTTCGACACCGCCGGGTTCCTGCTCGCCGCGTCCGGGCTGGGGCTGGTGATGTACGGCGTTTCGGTGGGGCCCCGTGACGGCTGGGCCTCGCCCGGAGTGCTCGCTGCCGTAGCCGCGGGGATGGTGCTGCTGGTCGCGTTGGTGGTGCTGGAACTTCGCCGGAAAGCGCCGATCATGGACGTCCGGTTGCTGCTGGACCGGCTGTTCGGCAACGCCACCGCCATCATGGCGATCGAGTCCGTCACGTTCCTCGGCACGCTCTACACGGTTTCACTGTACTTTCAGGACGGTCGCGGGATGTCCGCGCTCGAGTCCGGCCTGAGCACGTTCCCGGAGGCGCTCGGGGTGATCGCGGGCTCGCAGCTGGGCAGCCGGTGGCTGTACCGCAGGCTCGGGCCGCGCCGGCACCTGATGGCCGGGATCGCCGGGACCAGCCTGTTCATCGCGGGGCTCGGACTGCTCGGCACGGACACGAACGCCTGGGTGCTGCGGGTGGTGCTGTTCGGGATGGGCTTGTCCGTCGGGCAGGTCTTCGTGGCCGGCCAGGCCGTCGCGTTCGCGGACATCTCGCCGGCCGACTCCGGCCGGGCGTCCACTTTGTTCAATATCGGCCGGCGGCTCGGCGGCGCGCTCGGGGTCGCCGTGACCACCACCGTCCTCGTGCTGGCCGGCACGACGGCCGGTGGCCCGGTCGCGACCTCGGCCTACCACCTGGCCTTTTTCGTGGCCGCCGCGTTCAACCTGCTCGGCCTGCCGGCCGCCCGCGCCCTGCGCCCGGACGACGCGGCGAACACCATTTCCTTTCCACGCAACAAAAAGAAAGGCAATCATGCTGTCCTTGAACCAAGCCTCGGAAATCGTCGACGCGGCACTGGGCAAAGCGCGTGAGCTCGGCCTGCGCCCGTTGACCGTCACCGTGCTCGACCCCGGCGGTCACCCCATCGTGGTCAAGCGGGAGGACGACGCCGGGATCCTGCGCCCGCAGATCGCGCACGCGAAGGCGTGGGGCTGTCTCGGCACCGGACACGGCGGGGCCGCCGGCGCCCGGCACGCCACCCGTGACCCGGCGTTCTTCTCCGCGTTGGCCGCGATGTCGGAAGGCCGTGTCGCGTCCTCTCGTGGCGGCGTGCTGGTCCGCGACGCCGAGGGAGCCCTGCTGGGCGCGGTCGGGGTGAGCGGGGATCGCCCGGAGAACGACGAGACGGTCGCCGTCGCCGGGGTCGAGAAGGCCGGTCTGGTCGCCGACGCCGGCTGAACCACCCGTATTCGACGCGAGAAACGTTGGTGTCCCATGAAGGAGAACCCGGCCGAAGACCGTTCCGAATCCCCGGCCCGGCGCCGGCCCGCTCTGGTGATCTGCCTCGTGGCCAGCTTCATGACCCTGTTCGACGTCAGCGTCGTCACCATCGCGCTGCCTTCGATGGAACGCTCCCTGCGCCTGACCCCGGCCGAGGTCACCTGGGTCCTCGCCGGTTACGCGCTGGCGTTCGGCCTCACCCTGATCCCGGCGGGCCGGCTCGGCGACGAACACGGCCGCCGCACCCTGTTCCTGATCGGCCTCGCGTTGTTCGCGGTGACCGGGGTGATCTGCGGGGTGGCGCCGAACGGCGTGGTCCTGATCGCCGGACGGCTGCTGCGCGGCGTCTCGGCGGGCATCCTCGCGCCACAGGTGATCGCCTTGCTGCAACAGATGTACCCGAAGCAGACGCGTGGCCGGGCGTTCGGCTACTACGGCGCGACGACCGGGCTGTCCACCGCGCTCGGCCCGCTGCTCGGCGGGGTGATCCTGCAGGCCTTCGGCCCGGCTCTGGGCTGGCGGTGGATCTTCTGGCTCTCGATTCCCATCCTGCTGGTCGCGCTGGCCGTCGGCTTCAAGGTGCTGCCGGCCGACCGGCGCGGCCCTGCCCACCGGCTCGATTTCGTGGGCGTTGTGGTGCTGGCGCTGGGCCTGGTCGCGATCATGCTGCCGCTGCTGCAGGAGACCGGGCCGGCCGCGCATCCGCAGTTCTGGCTGTTCGCGGTGGGCGCGGTGCTCCTCGTGCTGTTCGTGCTGTGGCAGCGCCGCCTCGCCGCGCGGGAGGCCCGGCCCCTGGTGCACCTGAAAGTGCTGCACATCCGCAGCTACGCGGTCGGCACCGCGATCGCCACCGCCTTCTACACCGGTTTCACCAGCATTTTCCTGATCCTCACGCTGTTCCTGCAGCAGGGCCTGAAGTATTCCCCGCTGCACGCGGCCCTGACCACGCTGATCTTCACGATCTCGTCGGCGGGCACGGCCGTGCTCAGCGGGCGCCTGGTGCACCGGTTCGGCCGTCCGCTGGTCGTGCTGGGCACCGGGATCGCCACGGTCGGATTGATCGTGACGGCGCTGGTCGCGCACGTCTCGACCGTGGCGAGCGCCCCGCTGGCCCTGGCCGTTCCACTGCTGATCGCCGGGGCGGGCTGTGGTCTGGTCATCTCCGCGAACCAGACGCTCACCCTCGTCGACATCACCCGCGGCACGGCCGGAGTCGCCGCCGGCGTTTACGAAACCGGCGTGCGCATCGGCACGGCGCTGGGCACCGCGATCGCCGGCGCGCTGTTCTTCGGCACGCTCGCGAGCACGCACGGGGACTATCACGCCGCGGTCGCCATCGGGCTGATCAGCCCCGCGGCGTTGGTGGGACTGGCTTTTGTGATCGGGCTGACCGATCTGATGCGGCCGGTGCGTGCCACCGTCGGGGCGGCCTCATGAAGGCGGGCGGGCGCCGCGGAGGAATTGTTCGACCGCGGTTTCGACGAGGCCGTCCAGCAGTTCCGGTTTGACGAAGTTGCCGTTGATGATCGAGGCGATGCCCTGGAGGGTCGCGAACAGCACGATCCCGATCTGCTCGGGGGCGCAGGTCTGGAGCGCGCCCTCCTCCTGCCCCTGGAGGATCAGCTCGCCCATCACCCTGAACGGCGCTTCGGCCGCTTCGACGATCTGCGTCGCGCCCGGCCGGTGCTTGCTGGTGTACATCAGTTCGAGGAGCGCGGCGTTCTCGGTGGCGAAGCGGGTGTAGGCCGTCATGGTGGTTCGCACGCGTGATGGGAAGTCTTCGCCGGCACTGGCCAACGCGGTGCGCAGGGTGGTGTCCAGTCGTTCGAAACCGGCCAGGGCGAGCGCGTCGAGCAGCGCTTGACGGTCGGGAAAATGCCGGCGCGGCGCGGCGTGGCTGACGCCGATCTCCCGGGCCAGGTCACGCAGCGACAGCTGGTCCGCGCCGTTTTCCCGCAGGCCGCGCTCGGCCGCGTCGAGCAGTGCGGTCCGGAGATTGCCGTGGTGGTAGGGCCGGTCGTCGTTCGGTGGAGGCACAGGCCAGACGATAGCCGAACATGTTTTCGTTGACAACATAGTTGACGGCGCCTACTTTGTTGCTTGTGACTACATTCAGCGTCTCGGACCTTCCTTCCATGACCGGCCGCACCGTCGTCGTCACCGGCGCGAACAGCGGGATCGGCCGCGTGGCGGCGCGCGAACTCGCGGCCAAGGGCGCCCGCGTGGTGCTGGCCGTGCGCAATCCCGACAAGGGCCGCGAGGCCGCCGCCGGGATGACCGGCCAGGTCGAGGTCGCGCGGCTCGATCTCGCCGACCAGTCCTCGGTCCGCGCCTTCGCCGAGGGCTTCACCGACCCCATCGACCTGCTGATCAACAACGCGGGGGTGATGATCCCGCCGTTCTCCCGCACGGCGGACGGTTTCGAATTGCAGTTCGGGACCAACCACCTCGGGCATTTCGCGCTGACGAACCTGCTCCTGCCGCGGATCACCGGACGCGTCGTCACGGTCTCGTCCAACGGGCACAAGATGGGCTCGATCGACTTCGACGACCTGAACTGGGACCGCAAGCCGTACCGGGCGATGACCGCCTACGCGCAGTCCAAGCTGGCGAACCTCCTGTTCACCTCGGAACTCCAGCGGCGGCTCACCGAAGCCGCCTCGACGGTGGTCGCGACAGCCGCGCACCCCGGCGCGGCAGCCACCAACCTGCTGCGGCCCGATGGCCGCGGACGCGTGAGCCACCTGGTACAGAAGGCGGCGGTCAACTTCATTTCCCAGAGCGAAGACGACGGCGCCCTGCCGACGCTGTACGCGGCCGTCGCGGATATCCCGGGCAACAGCTACGCCGGCCCGCGCGGATTCCTGGAGGGACGCGGCGCACCGGAACTGGTCGGCCGCTCGAAGCGGGCGCAGGACGCCGAGGTGGCCCGCCGCCTGTGGGAGGTCTCGGAGAAGCTGACGGGAGTCGGTTTTCCCCGGGACGCTCTTCACGCCGTCTGACGTCGTCGGTCCTTTGTGGACGTGCGGACGCGGTCAGCCGGGGAGGGCGGCGCGGGCGCAGGCGCCCAGGGTCTGCTCGCCGTACGCGGTGAGGTCGGCGTCCAGGTCGAGGGGGCCGTTGTGGGCTCGGGCCCCGGGGGTGATCAGGTCGTGGGGGACGAGCCAGCAGACCTCGAACTCGAGGCCGTCCGGGTCCTTGGCGTAGAGGGCCTTCGTGGTGCCGTGGTCGGTGGAGCCGACCAGGGCACCGGCGGCGGTGAGGGCCTCGGCGTACGCGCGGAGGTCGCCGAGGGTGGGGACTTCCCAGGCCAGGTGGTAGAGGCCGACCTCGCCGTGGCCCGCCCGGCTGGCGGCGGCTTCGCCGATCTGGAACAGGCCCAGGTCGTGGTCGTTCGCCGATTCCGGGGCCTGCAGGAACGCCGATTCCGGGGTGCGGTGCACCACGCGGAAACCGAGCACGCCGACGTAGAAGTCCGTGCTGCGGGCCGCGTCCCGGACCCAGAGGACGGCGTGGTTCATACCGCGGATCGGCACGGGCACTCCTTCGGTCTCACCGAGAGTTCGGTGTCACGGCAGGGCGAACGAGGACCCCTCGTGGTGCCACCAGTTCCGGTAGAACTCCGAGTCCTCCACCAGCGCGAGGTACCCCGCCTCGATCTTGGCACACAGCTCGTCCACCAGCGAGGCCACCGGGGAGTCCGCGCGCCAGGCGAGCAGCAGCTCCCGGTACAGCGGCGTCCCGGTGAGCGAGAGCGTCGCGAGGCCGGTGCGCGCCGTGCCGATGGGGTAGAGCAGGCAGATCCCGCGGCCCTCGGCGGTGAGCGAAAACGCCACGTGCGCCTCGTTGGTCAGATGCGTGATGCGCTGGTCGAAACCGGCGGCCGCGCAGGTGCGGGCGAAGTACTCGTTCATCCCGCTGTCGTCCGGGTCCGGCATCACCCATTTCTCGCCGGACAGCTCCGCCAGCGCGATTTCCCCGCGTGCCGCCAAATCGTGGTGCTCGGCCACGCCGAGGAAAAACGGCTCGCGCAGCAGCAGCCGTTGTTCGACGCCCGGTGGCTGCGGCACCGGGAATCCCGGGAACTGCCGCAGCACGGCGACATCCAGCTCGCCCGAGCCCAGCAGGGCCGTCAACGCGCCGGTCTCCCGGATCGTCCGGCTGGTCACCTCACGCCGTGGCAGCGTGGCGGTGAGCGTGTTGACCAGCAGGCTGAACTGCTGCGCCGGGATGCCGCCGACCTTGACCGGCGCGCCCGCCTCGTGCTGCGCGTTGAGCCGCGCCGACCGTTGCAGGGAATCGAAATGGCGTAACAGGTTCTGCGCGTCGCGGACCAGCTCGGTGCCCGTGTGCGTGGGCAGCACCCCCTCGGCGGAGCGGACGAACAGCGGGCCGCCGAGCAGCTGCTCGATGCGTTTGAGCTGCGTGGTCACCGCCGGCTGGGTGAGGTGCAGGCGTGCGGCGGCCCGGCGGAGACTGCCCGCTTCGGCGATCGCCAAGACCAGTTCGAGATGCCGGATCTCCAGGCGCATGACCGCACATTATCGCCGAATGCAATAGGGCCGTTCGGAGTGACGATCATGGATCGGGGCCCGGGGCGCGGTTACGTTCCCGGCGTGACGTCCACCGCGCCCGTACCGCTGATCGGGAAGACCGCACTTCCGGTGCTGTTCTCCGACGACGTCCTGCGGCAGTTCCTCGACGCCGCGGCCGTCGAATACGCGTTCATCACCCCGGAGGAGCCCAGACCCTGTTTCGGGGTTTTGCTCGGTGTGGTCGCCGAGGACGCGCTGCTGGTCACGGACATCGCGTTCGGCCGCAACGTCCGCGGCACCGATCCCGCCGCGCGCGCCGAGTTCGCGGACACGATCGTCCCGCGGTTCGGCTCGGCGTACGAGAACGAGGTGCGCGCGTGGTGGCTGGCTCCGGCGGACCTGCTGCGCATCACGCGTGCGGCGGACGCGCGCGGCCTCGACGTGCTCGGCTCGATCCACCTGCACCCGGACTGGCACCGGCTCGGCCCGGAGTGCGAGCGCGGGCGGCCGCTGAGCGAGCGGCCGACGCCGATGGACTCGTACGTCTTCCGCAGCACGGGCTGGCCGCTCAACGTCGTCTGCTACCTGGAGCGCCGGCACGGCGGCTTCTACTACACGCTCGCCGCGTGGGACGGCGACTGCTCGTCGCTGCCGCTGCGCGTGCACACCCCGGCCGGCAAGGAGATCGCGTGAGCGACGAGCAGATCCGAGACCTGTGGCGGACGATGACGCTCGGCTGGGCGGAGGGCGATGCTTCGCTGTTCGCCTCCGTCTTCGCCGAAGACGTCGACTTCGTGACGGTGCGCGGCGAAGAGCTTTCCGGCCGCGAAGCCGTCGAAGCGGGCCACTCGCGCCTCTTCGCGACGGCCTATCGCGACACCACGTTGCGCGCGACGGTCGGCCTGATCCGCCCGCTCTCACCCGGGCTCTCACTGGTGCACGCGACGTCCACCATCGCCCCGATGGGCGCGACGACGCATGCCCAAGCCGTGGTGCGGCTCAACGGTTCGGCGTCGATCGCCGCCTTCCACAACATGATCCCGAAGGGAGCCTCCTGATGACCCGGCCCCGGCTGCGCCACCTCGCGTTCGTCGTCCAGGACGCCAAAAGCATGGCCGAGTTCTACTGCTCGCAGTTCGGCATGGACCTGTTCCACACCGACCCCGACGGCAGCCACTTCGTCACCGACGGGTACCTGAACCTCGCGCTGATCCAGCAACAACTGGACGGCGACGTGCCCACCGGCTTCAACCACTTCGGCTTCGAGGTCCCCGACGTCGCCCCGATCGCCGACCGGCTCACCGCCGCAGGCCTCCCCACCCCCGCCCTCCGCGGCGGCGACCGGCCATTCGCCGAGTACCGCGCGATCGACCCGGAGGGGAATTGGTTCGATCTGTCGGCGCACGGGTTTCTGCCGCCGGGGGTGGAACAGGGCTGAGGCCGGCTATTTCAGCAACGCGACCAGGTCGGTGGCGATGCGGTGCTCGACCGTGGCCGGCACGGACTGGACGACGGGCGCCAGCACGCCCGAGGCAACGGCGCCCAGGCAGCGGGCCTGGAGGGTCAGGCCGAGGTCCATGGCCTGGATCGAGTTGCCGTTGGCGGCCGTCAGGTTGAGCATCCGGCCCTGGTCGAGCAACACCAGCTCACGACCGTCGTCGAGGACATGGCCGGTGCGGCGGGACGGGGAGCCGTACTCGACCGTGCGGACGGTGCGCGCGGCCAGCGCCGTGCGGTCGACCTCCCACGCGAAGTGGCCGACCCCGGCCAGCACGGCGCCGTCGGGCAGGGCGGCCAGCTCCTCGGCGCCGAGCACGTTCGCGTGGCCGGTGGCGGTGAAGACCAGCCGCGCGTCGGACACGACTTCGGCGGCGGTGCCGACGCGGTGGCCGTTCAAGATCGCCTCCAGGGCGCGCATCGGGTCGGTGTCGCAGACCGAAACCCGCGCGCCGAGCCGGCTCAGTGTGTCGGCGACACCCTTGCCGCACGGGCCGTAGCCGAGCACGGCGGCGCGCAGTCCGGGCACCATCAGGTTGGTGGCGTTGAGGAATCCCTGGACCACACTCTGGCCGACGCCGAACTCGTTCTCCACCAGCAGCTTCAGCCGCGAATCGTTGATCACGACCACCGGGGCCAGCTGGGAGGCCTGCTCGGATGCCGCGCGCAGGCGGATCCCGCCGGTGGTGGTCTCCTCGGTGCCGCCGAGGTAACCGGCCGGTGCGCCCGATTCGAAGAGGGAGAGCGTCAGGTCGCCGCCGTTGTCCAGCGTCAGGTGCGGCTCGCATTCGAGCACCCGCTCGACGTTGCGCCGGTGCTCCGGCTCGCCGTCCGCGCGCCGGGTGAAGACGGCGACGCCCAGTTCCCGCAGATAGTCCGCGACGTCATCGTGCGTCGTGCCCGGCGAGCCGGTGAGACTGACCTCGACGCCCGCACGTACCAGCAGCGTCACCAGCCCAGCGGTCTTCGGCTCGACGTGCAGGCACATGGCGAGTCGCCGTCCGGTGAGGATCGGGGCCAGTTCGCCGACCGCCTGGGCGGTGAGGGGCATGTGCTTCAGCGCCCAGGCCGTGGCGGGACTTCCGGGCAGGACCGGGTTTTCGGGCAGCGCGGGGTTTTCGGGCATGACGGGATTCCTTTTCCACGGGATGACGGGTGAACGGAAGGGCGCGCTGGCCGCCGTCAGCCGTAGAAGTCACACCGGAAGGAATGGTCGCCGAAGATCGGCGTCACGAGTTCCTGCCGGGGGAAGCACACCTCGGCAGGATACCCCGACCGCGGCCCGGTCCCTGACCGTTCGCCGTGGGAGCGCAGGAAAGCCCGGAATGCCAAGAGTTCCGCTCAGCGCACCGGCAAGGCCCGCCTCCTCCGGCCGAGGGCGGATGGGTCGAGGTTGGCTCGGGTGCCGGCCTGGTGGCCGTCGCGGTAGCCGGAGCCGGACAGGCGGCGGGGGGAGGCGGAGCGCAGGTTGCCGTACTCCTGGTCGAAGGCGTTTTGCACTACGGCGGTGCGATCGCGGATCACCAGTTCCGCCGAGCGTTGGCCGGGGCCGGCGGGCTGGTGGTCGCGGGCGGCGTTTTCCTCGGCGTGGATCAGGCGCTCGTGGACGGCGCGCGCGAAGCCGTGCAGCCAGGTGCGGCGGTACGCGGCGAGCGACTCGCGGAACACCCGGCCGTCCGGCCGGACCCGGGTCAGCTGGGTGCTCGCCTGGAGCAGCAGGCTGGTGAACAGCAGCTCGACCCGCGAGAGGTCGGAGCGGAACCCGAACACGGTGACGGCGACGACGCTCTGGCCTTCCCGGTGCAGCAGAGTGCGGCAGCGCAACGGGTACGCGACGTTCGTGAGCAGGCTCGCCTTGTCGCGGCTGTACGGGTTGTCGATCGGGATCTTGAGCACGGTGAGGTCGTCGGCGCTGCGGCCCGCGGCGGCGAGCATCGCGTTGTCGATCCCGTACCGGGCGATCAGCTCGGCGGCCTTGGTGTTGTACAGCTCGGCTTCGGCCTCGGTGACGGCCGGGTCCTCCGCCTTGGCGAGCAGCTTGCGGATGCGCTCCAGCTGCGTGTCGTGGTCGGGCATGATCCCCCTCTCCTGCTGGGCCGGGCCTGGGCGGCCGGCATGGGGTACAAGGTAGGCGCGGGGTACGACAATATTCGATCAGATGTTCGGACGGCGTCCGGGGCGGCCGCGTGTCGGCGCTGTCCGCCATAGGATCTACGTCGTGACCGATGCCGTTGTGGTCGGGTCCGGGCCGAACGGCCTGGCCGCCGCCGTGCTGCTGGCCAGGGCCGGGCTGTCCGTGGAACTGCACGAGGCGGCGGCGGAGCTGGGCGGGGGCGCGCGGTCGGCGCGGCTGTTCGACGCCGACGTGGTGCACGACGTCTGCTCCGCGGTGCACCCGATGGCCGTCGCTTCGCCGTTCTTCCGCGGCTTCGACCTCGCGGCGCACGGCGTCGAGATGTGCCGGCCCGAAATCGCGTACGGCCATCCCGTGGACGAGCACCGCACGGGGCTCGCGTACGCGGACCTCGACCGCACCTGCGAACGCCTCGGCCGGGACGGCGGGCGCTGGCGCCGGCTGATGGCCCCGCTCGTCGAGCACAGCCGTGAGGTCACCACGCTGCTCCTGGGCGACCTCCGCCACCTGCCGTCGCCCGGTCCGGCGGCCCTGCTGCCGCCGCGGATCCTGGCGCTGCAGGCCGATCTGTTCCGCGGTCCGGAGGCGTCCGCGCTGCTCGCGGGCGTCGCTGCGCACACGACCGGACGGCTGCCCTCGCTGGTCGGCGGCGGAACCGCGCTGCTGCTCGGGCACCTCGCGCACGCCACCGGCTGGCCCGTCCCGCGCGGTGGCACGCAGGTGCTCGCCGACGCGCTCGCCGCGGACCTGCGCGCGCACGGCGGCCGCATCCACACCAGCAGCCGCGTCACCGACCTCCGCCAGCTCGCCCACGCGCGCGCGGTGCTGCTCGACGTCGCCCCGCGCGGCCTGCTCGACATCGCGGGTGCGTACGTGCCGGCGGGCTACCGGCGCGCGCTGGAGAAGGTGCGTTACGGCCCGGGCGCGGCGAAGGTCGACTTCCTCGTTTCGGAGCCGATTCCTTGGCAGGAAAGGGAACTCGCGAAGGCCGGCACCATCCACATCGGCGGCACGCGCGCCGAGGTGCACGCGGCGGAGAACACCGTGGTGGCCGGGCGCCGCGCCGCTGAGCCGTTTGTGCTCGTCGCCCAGCCGATGGTCGCCGACCCTTCGCGCGGCCTGCCCCGCAAACAGCCGATCTGGGCGTACACCCATGTGCCGCAAGGAGATCCGCTCGACGCCACCGACGTCGTCCGACGGCGGATCGAGCGGTTCGCGCCCGGCTTCGGCGACACGATCCTC
The DNA here is from genome assembly GCF_900110575.1 of Amycolatopsis saalfeldensis. Lineage (GTDB taxonomy): Bacteria > Actinomycetota > Actinomycetes > Mycobacteriales > Pseudonocardiaceae > Amycolatopsis > Amycolatopsis saalfeldensis. The sequence goes on along the minus strand of NZ_FOEF01000001.1, from coordinate 962,293 downwards.
GCGTCGCGGGCGGTCCCGGCGAGTGAACTCGAGGCCTACAACGCGAATTATGTCGGCGGTGACATTTCCGCGGCCGCCGTCACGCTTCGCCAGGTGCTCGCGCGCCCGGTCCCACGCTGGAACACCTACCGCACCCCGCTCAGTGGCGTTTACCTCTGCTCCGGCGCGACGCCGCCAGGACCGGGCGTCCACGGCATGGCGGGCCTGCACGCCGCGAAAGCCGTGCTGCGCAAGGAATTCGGCCTCAACGAGCTGCCGGCGGGCTGGGCCTAGGGGCGCGGGGCCGCACGAGCCCGGTTTCGTAGGCCACGACCACGGCCTGGGCGCGGCTGGAGATGCCGAGCTTGGTCATCAGCCGGTTGAGGTGCGTTTTCACCGTCGCCTCGCTGACGCGCAGCTGGACGGCGATATCGGGATTCGTCGCGCCGGTGCCGACGAAACGCAGGACCTCGACCTCACGCTCGGTCAGGCAGGCCAGCGTCGGCCCCGGCTCGTCCGGCGGCGTGCGCGTGAACGCCTCGACGAGCCGGCGGGTGACGGTCGGGCCGAAGAGCATGTCGCCGCGCGCGACGGCGTGGATGCCCGCGATCAGCGTCTCCGGCGGGCTGTCCTTGAGCAGGAAGCCCGACGCTCCCGCGCGCAGCGCCGTGTACACGTACTCGTCGAGGTCGAAGACGGTCAGGATCAGCACTCGCGGCTTCTCGGCGCCCGCCGCGGCGAGGATCCGCGCGGTGGCCGTGACGCCGTCGAGGCCGGGCAGCCGGATGTCCATGAGGATCACGTCGGGCTTGAGCCGCAGCGCCTTCTCGACCGCTTCCAGCCCGTCCTTCGCCTCGCCGGCGACGTCGATGCCCGGGACGGCGCCCAGCAGCGCGGCGAAACCGGCGCGCACCAGGTCCTGGTCGTCCACCACGAGCACACTGGTCACTACGGCTCTCCCGCGCTCCGGCCGGGGTTGGGGTACGGCAGGGTCAGCTCGATCCCGAACCCCGCTGGTTCGCGCGGGCCGATCTCGATCACGCCACCGTACATACGTGCGCGCTCGCGCATGCCGACCAGCCCGTGCCCGGCGTGGTTCGCGCGGGGCGGGGCGCCGCCGCCGGAGTCGACGACCAGCAGGCGCAGGCCCTCGGCGCCGTAGTCCAGCGTCACCTCGGCCGACGCGTCCCCGGCGTGCTTGATGACGTTCGTGAGCGCTTCCTGCGCCACCCGGTACGCGCAGAGCTGCTGGCCGGGCGGCAGGGACCGCGGGGTGCCCGTGATGCACAGATGTGCGCTGAGGCCGGCTTCGCGCAGCCGCCCGACCAGCGCGGGCAGGTCGGCCAGCCCGGGCTGCGGGCGGTACTCGCCCGGCTCGTGCCGTGGCGGCCGCAGCACGCTGAGCAGGCGGCGAAGCTCATCGAGGGCTTCGGTGGTGGTGCCGGTGATGGTGTCGAGCGCGCCGCGCGCGGTGTCCGGCGCCGACTCGAAGACGTACCGCGCCAGGTTCGCCTGCACGGAGATCACCGAAAGGTGGTGCGACACCACGTCGTGCAGCTCTCGCGCGATCCGGATGCGCTCCTCGACCACGGCGTGGCGGGCTTCCAGCTCGATCTCGCGCTCGGCCCGCTCGGCGCGTTCCGCCGTGGCGCGCAAGCGGTTCGCGCGGGTGTACACGGAGTGTCCGATGAGGACGATCGCGGCCCCCTGCAGCAGGCCGAGCACCGTGTCGGGGAGCGGGTGGGAGGCGCCGCCGGCGATCATCGCGGCCTCGTAACCGAGCACCGCGATCGCGGTCGGCGGCCAGGCCTGGCGGACCGGGTAGCGCGCCCACACCGTGTACGCGGCGATGAGGATGCCCGGCTCGCCGAGCGTGGAGCGGAAGCCGCACAGGTAGAAGGCGCACACCAGGACGATCACGGCCAGCAGTGAGCCGATCGGGTAACGGCGGCGCACCAGCAGCGGGCCGGCGCCGGCGGCGGCCAGCACGAGGCCGGGCAGGCCCGGCCGGTCGCCCAGCTCACCGCCGTGGACGGCCGCGCCCGCCACCAGCAGGACCCCGACCGCGACCGCCAGCGTGCTGTCCAGGAGCACCGGCCGCGCTCGTACCCCACGCACAACTCGTTCCGCGAACCCCAGCACGCCCGCGAAGCTACCCGGCCCGAGCCGCGGAAAACCACTCCGCTACCGCCGTGGTAGGAGGCCGCCGCGCGGGATACCGCCAAGGTTTACCCGCGGCTGAGGCTTGGGTGGGATTCGGCGGGCGCCGGGCCCGGATAACGTTTTCCACGAATGGTCACCCATTCCCGTTGCTCGGCGGAGAGCGTGCCAGGGCCTGGGGAGGAACCCGGCCGCTCTTCGCCGAGTGTCAGCCCAAGTACGCGTCGAGCGTCACCGCGAGAGCTGATTCCGGCGAAGGCGCGAAGCTCGCCCCGGCCAGCCCGCCCCACAGCCACAGCTGCGCCAGCCCGTGCAACGCCGCCCAGAGCGAAGCCGCGACGAGCCGTGAGTCGGTTCCTTCGCGGAGGCGCTCGTCCTTCGCTACTTCGCGGTCTTCGTGGACGAGCGTGGCGAAGAAGTCGAACACGATGCTGCTCGCGCTGACCAGGCCGGGCTCGTCCGGGTCGGTCAGGTCGCGGCGGAACATCAGCTCGAACATCGCCGGGTTGCTCAGCGCGAAGTCGACGTACGCGTGGCAGGCGGCGGTGAGACGCTCTCGCGGAGTGCCGTCGGGGAGCTGGGAGCCGCGTTCGAGCAGCTGCGTGAAGCCCCGCGTCGCGACGACGGACAACAGCTCGGCGCGTCCGGCGAAGTGACGCAGTGGCGCGCCATGGGAGACGCCCGCCGCCTTCGCGATGCCGCGCAGCGTCACCGCTTCCACACCGGCGTCGGTGAGCAGAGCGGTGGCGGTGCTGATCAGCCGTTGTCTCACAGCTGCGCCTCGCTGAACGCCACGGGCAGCAGGTCGGGGCGCTTGGGCAGGAAGCCGTCGCCGGGTGAGCGCCCGATGAGGCGGTTGCGCAGCCGCGTGACGCCGACCGGCAGCACTTCCTTGCACAGCCAGAGCAGGTCTTCGCGGACGCTCGAGCGCGCGGGCACGCCGGGCAGCGGACGGAGCCAGTCGCCGTCGTGGCCGATGCCGAGGCGGTTGAGGACATGGCCGGCGACGCGGAGATGACCGGTCTCGGACAGGTGCAGGCGGTCCGGGCCGAAGTAGCGGGCGTCGTGCGCGGCCTGGTCGGGCCAGAGGTCCACGAGCTTGGCGCCGTAGCTGACGGAGGCTTCGCGGATGGCGTCGTTCAGCGCGGTGACGCGGGGGCGCATGCGGGTGCCGAGCGGCATGCGGTGCGAGATGTCGCTAAGCGTGAAGGTGACGACGGTGGGGGCGATTCGCGTGCAGTGGCGGATCGCGGCGTCGACGCGGCGGGCGACGGTGCGCGCGTCCCAGCCGCGGCTCATCACGTCGTTGCCGCCGCCGAACAGCGCGATCAGGTCGGGCTCCAGCCGTTCGGCGGTGGGCAGCTGCTCGGCGGTGATCCGGTCGAGGCGCCGTCCGCGCACGGCGAGGTTGGCGTAGCGGAAACCGGGCTCGTGGCGGGCGAGCCGCCCGGCGACGAAGTCGGCCCAGCCGCGGTACTGGCTGTGGTCGGGGTACGGATCGTCGAGCCCCTCGGCACAACTGTCGCCGACGGCGACGAATCTCTGGAAGCCCATGTCGAATCTCCGTAACCCCTGGTTCACCTTGTAGACACTGTCTATCAAACTTGTGTAGACGGTGTCTACGTGGGGTGGATCGCTCAGGGGTATGAAGATGCCGAGCCGGTTCAGCAGGCCGACTGGGCCACCGAGTCGATCCGGTCCGCGGCGGGCGACGCGGGATCTTGCTTTGCTGAAGACGCCGGCGCCGCGACGAGGTTGGCGTCGCGATCGCTTCGTGGCCTGGGCCGACGTGGCAGCGCTCGGGGCCGGTGAGAGTGTCGAAAAATGGGGTGAGGAGCGGCTGGTCGCGGGCGTAGCGTCGCCGGCTGTGATCAGTGAGGACGACCCGGCGGACGGGTGGTTTCCCGAGAGCGTGGCCGCGGGCTACGACGCGCCCGGTGGAGCGAACTCGCCCGAGGTGGTGACGCTCGCGGTGCGCCGGTGAGCGGCATCGAGCTGAGCCGGGCGATGGCGGCGCGGCTCGCGGGCAAGCCGGGCGGCGGCGCGGTCGAGGTCACGATCGGCGATATGACGACGACGCGGGTGGCCGGTCGGTTCTCCATGGGCTACCTGGTGTTCAACACGATCAGCAATGCGCGAACGGGACGGTGTCCTGTCCCGGCGGCAGGCGGCGCAGGTCCGTGTCGCCCGGCGCCGGCTACGTCGGGTTCGACCAGTACGACGTCGTCACGCAGGAGTTCACTTCGAACCACGTCACTGTGTCGCCGGACGGGACGGGGCGGTTGGGCGTTCACTGCCGAAAGCACCAAACACGTGTCGGTCTGGCAGAAGTTCCCGAGTGTGTGAGGGTGCGGCGCAGCCCGGCCGGGAGTCCGGAAGGATCTTCGGCATGAAGATCCTGGTGGTGGGTGGAAGCGGGTTGCTGGGGCACCACGTGCTGGAGCAGCTGCGGTTGCGCGGGCACGAGGCGACGACGGTGGCGCGTACGCCCCGCGAAGGCGTCGACCGTGTCCTCGACGTCGCGGCGGCTTCCGACGAAGAGCTGCGAGAGCTGGTCGCGGGTCACGACGGTGTGGTGTTCGCCGGTGGCATGGACGACCGGGCGGTCGGCAAGGGGCCGGTCGCGCCGAGGTTGTACGCGGGCAATGTCGCGCCGGTGGTGGCGTTGCTGCGTGCGGCTCGTGCGGCGGGCTGTACGCGGGCCGCGGTGCTGGCGTCGTATTACACGTACTTCGACCGCGTGCACCCTGAGTGGGAGCTGGCCGCGAAGCATCCGTACGTGCGCAGCCGCAACGAGCAGGCTCGGGTTGGGCGCGAGACGGCGGGGCCGGACCTGCCGGTGGCGATCATCGAAGTGCCGTTTGTCTTCGGGGTCGCGCCCGGACGGGTGCCGGAGTGGTCGGTGCCGCTGGTGAAGTGGATCCGGTCCTCCGCACCGCTGTTCGCGCCCGCGGGCGGCAGCGCGGCGACGAGCGCGCGCGGCGTCGGCATCGTGACCGTCGAGGCGCTGGAGGACGCGTCGGGCGCCGACATCCCGGTGGTGGAGGAGAACCTGCACTGGAAGGACATGCTCACGCGGATGGCCGGCGCGGCGGGCCGGGCCCGCCCGGTGCGCACGATCCCGGGCGCCGTCGTCACGGCGATGTTCCGCCTCGGCGGTTTCGTCAACCGGGTGGCCGGCAAGCATCCCGGGCTCGCCATCGAGCATCTCGACGGCCTGTTCCTGCGTGAGCTGTTCGTGGAGCCGCCGGTGCCCCGCTCCGTCGACGAGGCCATCCGGGAGACGGCGAAGGCCTGACTTACCGCAGCCGGGTCCGGTGCGTCCTCGCCGCGGCCAGACGAGGGTCGTCGGCGGGCAGCCGGGTGCAGAGGGCCTCCAGGATCTCGCGGTCGTCCGCGCCGCAGGAGGTTTCCCAGAACGACCACAGCACCGCGGGGTCCGGGCTGTTCAGGGCCAGCTGGCGGACCTGGGCGGTCAGGGCCTCGCGTTCCTCCAGGATCGCCGGGGCCTCCGATTCCGACAGCAGCGGGCCGTGGAAGGCCTCGACGGCTTCGGCCGCCGAGCCGCGGCGCAGCGCGGCGCGGATGCGCAGGAAGTCCGCGTCGACGTCGGCGGCCAGCCGGTACGGGCGGGTCTGCACCACGCCCGTGCCGAGTTGCGTGCGCAGGCGGTGGATCTCCGCGCGGACGGTGACCGGGTTGCCGTTCTCGCCGTAGAGCTGCAAGGCCAGGCGCTCCGCGGAAAGCCCGCGCGGGTGCAGCGCGAGCAGGGTGAGGATCTCCGCGTGCCGCAGCGTGAACGGGACCTCGCGACCGTCCACAGTGGTCGATCCGGCGCCGTCGGTGAGGAACTCCAGCCGCAGCCGGCGCCGGTGCGCCGGTCCGGAGGTGGCCAGGCGCAGCAGGAAACCGTCGTCCAGCGGGTCGACGACGGCGATCCGGCCGTCCGGCAGCGTCACCGTGCCGCCGCCGCGGCGTACCTCCACAGTGGACGGAAGGGTGCAGGATTCCGCGGCCAGCACCCGTCCGCCCGCCGAAAGCAGGGCGCCGGGACGGCCGCGCAGCGCCTCCAGGTGACGCATGTTCGTGCGCCGCACCTTCTCGTCCCGCACCGCCAGGTGGGCGCGCAGCTGGCCCTCCGCGAGCTGGGCCGTGGCGGTGACCAGCGCGAGCATCGCCGGGTGGACGGTGCGCAGCGGCCCGCTGACGTCGATCGATCCCAGCAGCAGCCCCGTTTCCGGGTCTCGCACGGGCGCCGCCGCGCAGGTCCACGCGTGATAGCGGGCGACCAGGTGCTCGGCCGAGTAGATCTGCACCGGCGCGCCGGTCGCCAGCGTGGTGCCCATCGCGTTGGTGCCGATGGCCTCCTCGCTCCAGCGCGTGCCCTCCGTGAGCGCCACGCGGTCCGCGCGCACCAGGACGCCGGACGCGCCTTCGCGCCAGAGGATCAGCCCCTCGGCGTCGGTCACGATCATCATGTGCTCGGCGTCTTCGGCGATGCTCACCAGCGTCTGGCGCAGCAGCGGCAGCAGCGGCGCGAGCGGGTGCTCGTCGCGCAGGTCGGGCATTTCGGCCGGCTCGTACACCAGCGGGGCCTCACCCGAGTCCGGGTCGACGTGCGCGGCCAGCGAGCGCTGCCAGGAGTCGGAAACCACCGAACGCGGCGAGCGCGGGGCCGGGACGCCGGACAGCACGGCCTCGCGGACGTCTTTGAGCAGCCGCGCGTACGACTCCGGATCGCGCAGCAATTCCGGCTCGGGCAGCTCCGCCACGTCTCCCAGGGTAGAGACCCAGCTCACAGCGGCGCAACGTCCGTGCAACGTAGCCCGGCCTAGCGTTCGCGGCTGTCCGTCACTCCCGGCAACGAGGCAGGAAAGATGGCCGTTTACGCCGCACCGAACACCGACGGCAGTGTCGTCGACTACGAAACCCGTTACGACCACTACATCGGCGGCGAATACGTCGCCCCGGCCAGTGGGCAGTACTTCGAAAACCCCACCCCGATCACCGGCAAGACGTTCACCGAGATCGCGCGCGGGACCGCCGCCGACATCGACCGGGCCCTCGACGCGGCGGAGGGCGCCGCGCCGGCGTGGGGCCGCACGTCCGTGGAAGCGCGCTCGGGCATCCTGCTCAAGATCGCGGACCGGATGGAGCAGAACCTCGAGAAGATCGCGGTCGCCGAGGCGTGGGAGAACGGCAAGCCGGTACGCGAGACGCTGGCCGCCGACATCCCGCTCGCCATCGACCACTTCCGCTACTTCGCCGGCGCCCTGCGCGCGCAGGAGGGCGGCATCTCGCAGATCGACGAGAACACCGTCGCGTACCACTTCCACGAGCCGCTCGGCGTGGTCGGGCAGATCATCCCGTGGAACTTCCCGATCCTGATGGCGGTCTGGAAGCTGGCCCCGGCACTGGCCGCGGGCAACGCGATCGTGCTCAAGCCGGCCGAGCAGACGCCGGCGTCGATCCACCTGCTGATGTCGCTGATCGGCGACCTGATCCCGCCCGGCGTGCTGAACATCGTCAACGGCTTCGGCGTGGAAGCGGGCAAGCCGCTCGCGTCGAGCGACCGCGTGCGCAAGGTCGCCTTCACCGGCGAGACCACCACCGGGCGGCTGATCCTCCAGTACGCCAGCGAAAACATCATCCCGGTGACGGTGGAGCTGGGCGGCAAGAGCCCGAACATCTTCTTCGACGACGTCGCCGCCCAGAACGACGCCTTCTACGACAAGGCGCAGGAGGGCTTCACGCTCTTCGCGCTCAACCAGGGCGAAGTCTGCACGTGTCCTTCGCGCGCGTTGATCCAGGCCGGCATCTACGACTCGTTCCTCGGCGACGCCGTGGAGCGCGTGAAGAAGATCAAGCAGGGCAACCCGCTCGACACCGACACGCAGGTCGGCGCCCAGGCGTCCAACGACCAGTACGAAAAGATCATGTCCTACATCGACATCGGCAAGCAGGAGGGCGCGAAGGTCCTCACCGGTGGCGAGAAGGCGGACGTCGGCGGCGAGTTCAGCGGCGGCTACTACGTGCAGCCGACGGTGTTCGAGGGCGACAACAAGATGCGGATCTTCCAGGAGGAGATCTTCGGCCCGGTGGTCTCGGTGGCGAAGTTCGACGACTACGCCGACGCGATGAAGATCGCCAACGACACCCTGTACGGCCTCGGCGCCGGCGTCTGGTCGCGGGACGGCAACACCGCCTACCGCGCCGGCCGCGACATCCAGGCCGGCCGCGTCTGGGTGAACAACTACCACGCGTACCCGGCGCACGCCGCGTTCGGCGGGTACAAGGCCTCGGGCATCGGCCGCGAGAACCACAAGATGATGCTGGACCACTACCAGCAGACGAAGAACATGCTGGTCTCCTACTCGGACCAGGCGCTCGGGTTCTTCTGATGACCACGCGACGGGTGGACCTCACCGAGTCGGCGGGCGACCTGCTGCGCAAGCTGGTGGCGTTGCACGGCCCGGTGATGTTCCACCAGTCCGGCGGCTGCTGCGACGGCAGCGCCCCGATGTGCTACCCGCTCGGCGAGTTCAAGGTGGGCCAGCGGGACGTGCACCTGGGCGACCTCGCCGTCGACGGCATCGACGCCGTGCCGGTGTGGATGTCCGGTCCGCAGTTCGAGTACTGGAAGCACACGCACCTGACGATCGACGTCGTCACCGGGCGCGGCAGCGGGTTCTCCCTGGAGGCTCCCGAGGGCGTGCGCTTCCTGATCCGCTCGCGGTTGTTCAGCGACGAGGAGTCGGCGGCGCTGAACGGATAGCGCAAGGGCTCGTGAGTGGTCGTGCCGGTGAGAACCGGCGTGGCCACTCACGAGTCGTGTTAGCTTCCGGGGTATGACCGACCTCCGACTCGCCGGCGTTTTCGTCGGCCGCCCCAGCGTGCTCGGCCACCGTCGCGACCAGCCGGTCCTCAGCGCGATCGTGAAGGAACCGGTGACCGCGCCGGAACTCGCGCTCACGCGGCTCAACCTCGACGGCGACGAGCAGGCCGACCTGACGGTGCACGGCGGGGTCGACAAAGCGGTTTACGTCTACCCGAGCGCGCACTACGACGCGTGGGAAGCCGACGGTTTCGACGTCGGGGTCGGCCACTTCGGCGAGAACCTCACGGTGTCGGGCGCGGACGAGACGACCGTGCGGATCGGCGACGTCTGGGCGTGGGGCGAAGCACTGGTGCAGGTCTCGCAGCCGCGGCAGCCGTGTTTCAAGCTGGCCATGCGGACCGGGCGCAAGGACGTGGTGCCGGGCATGATCGACTCCGGCCGCTGCGGCTGGTACCTGCGGGTGCTGCGCCCGGGGACGGTGCCGACCGGCGGCGCGCTCACCCTCGTGGAGACCGACGCGGACGCCCCGACGATCAGCGAGGTCCACGTCATCGCGTTCGCCAATTTCGCGCAGCTCGAACCGCCGCAGGCCGAGGCGGGCATCCGGTTCGCCGAGCGGGTCCTGGCCACCCCGGCGCTTTCGCCGTCCTACAGCGGCGGGATCCGCTCGGCCGTCGACCGCTGGCGGTTGCGGCACGCCAACGTGAGTTGACGCCGCGGGTCACGGTGTTTCGAACGAGCTGAGCGTCACGTCGTAGTCGGCGCCGCCGACGGCGAACATCGACGTCATCCAGTGGTAGAAGTTGTCCCCGCGCTCGCGCAGCTGCCGGTACAGCTCGGTGATCAGCTCGCGGCCGACGTCGGCGAGGCGCGGGTCGTCGATCCGGTTCACCAGCTCGTGCGGGTCGTCGCGCAGGTCGTACAGCTCGTTGACCGACTCGGGGTTGACCACGAGCTTGTGCGTGCTCGTCCGCAGCATTCGTTGCGGGTACGGGAAGTGGTGCCCGTGGAACTCGGCGAGCACGGACCCGCGCCAGCCCGGGTGCTCGCCGTCGACCAGCGGCCGCAGGCTCCGGCCGTCGGCCGCGGGCTCGGTGGGCAGTCCCGCGAGGTCGAGGATGGTCGCGGTCAGGTCCGTCAACGTCACGAACTCGTCGCGGACCTGACCCGCGGGGCTGCCCGGAATCCTTGCCAGCGCGGGAATCCGGTAGATCTCGTCGTACATCGCGGGGCCCTTGTCGTGCAGGCGGTGCGCGCCGGTGAACTCGCCGTGGTCGGCGGTCATCAGCACCGCGGTGTCCTCGGCGAGGCCGAGGCGGTCGACCGCGTCGAGGATGCGCCCGATCTCGTGATCGATGAGCGTGACGTAACCCCAGTAGGCGGCGACGAGCTTGCGGCTGACGGCCTCGTCCAAGGTGTCGAACGCCCAGTGCGCGCTGTAGTTGCGTTGCACCGGGGGCTTGCCGTCGAAGGTCTCGCGCACGGACGGCGGCAGCTCGATCCCGTCCGGTTCATAAAGATCGAGGTACTCGCCGGGCAGGATGTAGGGCAGGTGCGGGCCGAAGAAGTGGGTCGCCAGGAAGAACCGCCGGCCACCGGGATCGGCGGCGAACCGTTCGAGCATCTCGATGGTGCGGTCCGCCAGGTAGTGCTCGAACGTGGCTTCGACGGGCTGGTGCAGCCGCGCCGCCATCAGGTTGCCCGGCCCGCCGTTGGGCGCCACGCCCCGGACGGGGTCGCTGATCCGGTACGGCGGCAGGCCGCGCTCGTCCAGGTAGGCCAGGTAGTCGGGGTGATCGACCGGGTTGTGCCAGCCGGGCAGCGTCGGCCCCTCGAAGCCGTAGTCGGCCGCGGTCCGGCGCACGCCCCCGTGCCACTTGCCGACCAGCCCGAGCCGCCAGTCCGCGTCACGCAACGCCTCGGCGAAGGTGAACTGGTCGTCGGCCAGATCCTCCAGGTAGCCGACGTTGCGCTCGTAGTTGGCCAGCAGCCGGTGCCGGAACGGCGCCACGCCGGTCAGCAGGCTCGCCCGCGCCGGGGTGCAGATCGCCGTCGGGGTGAACGCGTGCGTGAAGCGGGTCCCGCTCGCGGCCAGCCCGTCCAGCGCCGGGGTCCGGACGGCCGGATTGCCGTAACAGCCCAGCGTGGAGATCGAATGCTGGTCGGTCATCAGGAAGACGATGTTGCCGGGCGCGTCGTTCATCCCGTGGTCCGCGCCGGGATCCCGGTCCGGTCCGCGGCCAGGCGGGCGTGCACCAGCGCGCCGCGCGCGCCGGCCGTCCGGTCGTCGTGGGCCAGCCGGACGGTCAGCTCGGCCACACACCAGCTGGGCGCCACATCGCGCAGCACGTGTTCCAGCCGGTCGGGGAAACCCGGCAGCTGGGCGACCCGGCCGCCGACGACCACCAAGGACACGTCCAGCACGGCGAGCACCCCCGCCAGCGCCTGCCCGGCCGCACCGGCGGCCTGGTCGAGCGCGGCCGTCGCGCCGGGATCGCCGGCGCGCAACCGTTCGGTCAACGCGGTGAGATCCGCGCTGCCGGTCGCGGCCAGCAGCGCGGGCAGGCTCGCCACCAGCTCGACGCAGCCGCGCCCGCCGCAGGCGCACCGCGGCCCCTTCGGGTCGACGCACACGTGGCCCAGTTCGCCCGCCGTGCCCCAGCTACCCGAAACCAGCGAGCCGTCGACCACCACACCACCGCCGACACCCTCGTCCACCCGCAGGTAGACCACATTCCGGTCGCCGGCGGCCGCGGTCTCGCCGAGCGCCGTGTAGCGGGTGTTGTTCTCCACGCGCACCGGGACACCGAAGCGCTCGGCCAGGCAGGCGGCGACGTCGGCGCGGTCGCGGGTGAACCGGGCGAGCGCCAGGTCCTGGGAGCGGCGGCCCTCGCCGGTGAACTTCGGGCCCGGGGTCCCGGCCGCGACGCCGTGCACGGTGGTCAGGTCGAGGTCCTGCTCGGCCGCGAGGTCGGCCAGCAGCGCCACGGCCGCCGCCACGCGGGCGCGGACCCCGGTGCCCGCGCCGATATCGCGGTCCGCCACCGCGATCACGTTGTCCGCGCCGTCGGCGACGGCGACCGCCAGATGCGCGCGCCCGATCTCGATGCCCACCAGCTCGGCCCGCGAAGCGTTGATGCTGACCAGCATCGACGGCCGTCCCCGGCCGCCGTCCGTCCCGTGCGCGGACTCCCGGATCCGGCCCTCGCCGGCCAGCACCCCCAGGCAGCTGGACACCGTCGCCCGGGAAAGCCCGGTCTCGGCGACCAGGCGCTGGCGGGTCATCGGCCCGTACCGGCGCAGGGCCGCGATGATCGCGGCGCGGGAGGCGTCCGAGCCCGCCCGCCGGGCGTCACCACTCGTTGTCCCGGCGATCTCGCGCCCCTTCCCCCGGCTGTCGTCCGTCCTCGGAAGATTATGTCCAACATCCGACGGAAACAAGATGATGCATGGAAAGAGTCTTCCCATTTTTGTTGTAGTACTTGACGTTAATAGACGGGCGGGTTGACACTCTCCGGCACGTTCCCGCCCAGGCTCGGTGACCACCGGAGGCCAGTCATGAAGCGAGCGACCGCGGTGGCCGCGATGGCCGCCGTGCTCGTCGGCTACGACATGGGGGTCATCTCCGGCGCGCTGCTGTTCATCAAGCCGGAGTTCCGGCTTTCGCCGCTGGAGAGCGGTTTCGTCGTCACGACCTTGCTGGTGGGGGCGGTGGTCGGCGCGGCGGTGGCCGGATCGGTGGCCCAGGCGATCGGCAGGCGGACCACCCTGCTGATCACCTGCCTGGTGTACGTGGTGTCCAGCGTGGTGATGGCGGTGGCGCCGGGTTACGGCTGGCTGCTCGTCGGCCGGGCGCTCGCGGGCGTCGCCGTGGGCAGTACCCAGAGCACTGTGCCCACGTACCTGGCGGAGCTCGCCCCCACCGACACGCGGGGCCGGCAGAGCACCGGCAACCAGCTCATGATCGCGACGGGCATCCTGATCTCCGCGGTCGTCAACTACTTCTTCGCCCGCGACCTCTCGTGGCGCTGGTCGCTCGGCCTCGCGGCGGTGCCGGCCGCGCTGATCGGACTGGCCCTGCTCCGGCAGTCCGAGACGCCCCGCTGGCTGATGCTCAAGGGACGGGTCGACGAGGCGCGCCGGGTCCTCGACGCGTTGCTGCCTGCCGACCAGGCGCAGCGAGCGTTCGGCGAGCTCGACGCCGCGCGCCGGGCCGACGTCGGGGGCGACACCGGCAACGCGTCCCTCACCTGGCGTTCGCTGCTGCGCTCGCGCGCACTGCGCCGGATACTGGTCGTCGCGACGATCTTCTCGATGGCACAGCAACTTCTCGGCATCAACTCGATCGTCTACTACGCGCCGACGATCCTCGCCCAGGTCGGCTTCGGCACCACGGCGGCCTTGATCAACACTATCGGTTTCGGCGTGCTTTCGGTCGTGATGACGCTCCTGTGCGGGTATGTCGTCGACCGGACCGGGCGACGTCCGCTGCTGATCGCCGGCGCGGTCGTGCTGGGCGTCGCGATGCTCGGCGTGGCCGCCGTGTTCGGCTTCCACCTGCTCGGCACCTTCGCCGGGCAGAGCGCCGTCCTGGCCATGCTCTCGATCTTCAAGGCGGGCTACTCGCTGACCTGGGGGCCGGTCGTGTGGATCATGCTGCCGGAGCTGTTCCCGCTGCGGGCGCGCTCGGCCGGCGTCTCGGTGGCCACCAGCGCCCAGATCCTCGTCACGGTGGCGCTCACGCTGTTCTTCCCCGACCTCATCGCGCACGGCGCCACCGGCATCTTCGTGTTCTTCGGCCTGTTCGGCTTGGCCGCGGCGGTTTTCGCCGCGAAGCTGCTGCCCGAGACCACCCGGCAGAGCCTCGAGTCGCTCCACCTGCCCGCACTGCGACGATCGTCGTGATCAGTTGCCGAGGTTCATCTCGCCGATGAACCACCGTCCCTGCTTCCGCTGCAGCGTCCATTTCACGCCGAAGCCCCCGGCGTTGTGCGAGCCGATGAGCATCAGGGCGTTCAACGTGTGACCGTCCAGGCTGATCCCGGTGTCGGCCACGGTCGCCGTGTCGCCCGACGGCGTGATCTTGTCCACCGTCACCTTTCCCTTCGGGGGCAACGCGATGCCGGGCTTGGCCCACCCGGTGCGCAGGCTGGTCAGGGTTTGGTGGCTTCCGGTTGCGCGCAAGCCTTGGCCGGGTCCAGGTTCGAGTTCGGGGGAGCGGTGTTGAGCAAGCATGCCTTGCGGTAGTGCTGCTGAAGGACATCCGTGACGAAAACGGTCATCAGGGCTTCGGGCGTCGCCGAGCCCTTCGCCTCGTCACCGCCGGGCGTGGTGGCCGATGGGGCAGTGCCGGCTGTGGTACTCGGTGCCGCGGCCGGTGAATCACCTCCGGCCGCGCTCGTCGCTGCCGGGCCGCCGCAGGCCGCGGTGCCGGCGAGCATCGTGACCAGCGCGGCCGGCACCACGACCCGGCGGAGTTTTGCCGTCGCGAGCATCAATGGGCCTTTCACTTGTGCTGCAGGGCCTGGAATTCGGGCAGCCAGGCGTAGTTCGGCGCGGCGGTTCCGTTCGGGAGCGGCTGCACGGTGTGCGTGGCGAACAGGCTGTTCAGCAGCCATGGCGTCTTGTCCGGGCCGAAGCCGCCCGACATCGCGGCGTCCTGGCCGATCCCGTACCCGGCGAACGCGAGCTTTCCGGTCGCGCGGAACTTCTGCGTCTGCTCGGTGAGGAAGTTCTTGTTGTTCTCGAACCACGGGCTGGTGCGGAGGAAGTCGTCCCACTGGTCCTGCGGGAACGGCTTCGCGAGCGCGTCCTTGATGACCTGCCACACCTGGGTGCCGGGCGCGACGTGGTACTTGCTCGCGTACTCGGCGGACACCCGGCCGGTGAGATGCTTCTTCCAGAACAGGACCAGCGAGAACTCGGTGGCGAGGAACTTCTTGTCCGGCCCCAGTTTCGGCAGGACGTAGTCGAGGTAGGCGGCGCCGCCGCCCGGGTCCGCGAGGTGCGGGTGGATGTCCGTGCCGGCGAGCTCCGGGGTGGTGCGCACGTGGGTCAGCCAGCGTTCGGTGGCCGCGACGCGCCACGCGGGCTCGTCCAGGTGGTTCAGCGCGCCCATGTAGAGGCTGGTCTTGCCCTGGCCGGGGGAATGGGCCGCGCGGTACTTGACGACATGGTCGGCGACTGCCTCGTAGAAGGCGTTGAGCGCGCCGTTGGCCCAGTCGTCGCGGGTGGACTCGATGAACGGCTCGTTGCCGAGCACCAGGATGTCGATCTTGTCCAGCACCAGCGGCAGCACCTTGTCCAGCCGGGCGAGCTCGGCGTTCATCGCCGCGCTGCCCGGCCGCGGCAACGGCTTCGGGGCGTACGGGAACTTCAGCGACAGCACCGTTCCGTAGCCCTGCCCGCTCGCCCGCAGGAGGGTGCTGACCGTCGGGTCGGCGGCCGGATCGCCGTCGTCGACCCGCGGCATGGGCAGGAACCCGCGCAGCCAGGTCGCACCCGCGGTCGTGAGCTCGCCGAAGGTCATGACGCGCGGGTCGCCGTTGAAGTTCGCGCCGAGGACGCCGTCCGGCGGCGGTGCGGTGACCCGCGCCGCGGCCTCCGGCGAAGTGGCCGCGGCCAGTCTCGGGTCCGCCGAGCCGCAGGCCGCCCCGCCCAGCGCGGTCGCGCCGGCCATTGTGGACAGTTGAAGCAGGCGGCGCCGGGACAGTCGGGTCATGTGCGCAGATGTTCCATGCACCGCCTGCTTATTGTCAAGCGGTACGACATAAATCAGGTGAGTCAGGGCAGCGCCGGCGCCGGTTCGGTCACCTCCAGTCGACCTGCGGGGAGCGGTAGAAGTCGATGCCCTGCGCCTGCCAGCGCGGGGCCTGCTTCGCCAGCCGCTCGCGGTAGGCGTCCCAGTTGTGGGAGGCCTGCGGCGACCAGCCGATCTCCGCGATGCCCGCCAGTCGCGGGAAGGCCATGTACTCGAGGTTGTCGCTGGTGCGGAGGGTCTCCGTCCACAGTGGAGCCTCGACGCCGGCGACGGAGCTTTCGCCGACGCCGTCCACGAGGGTCGCCGGGTCCCAGTCGTAGGCGTCCTTGACCTCGACGAGGCCGGCCCAGTCCTGGCCGAGCGGCGTCTGCGCGTTGTACTTCATGTCGAGGTACGCGTGGTTCGACGGCGACATCAGGATCTTGTTGCCGCGCGCGGCGGCGGCCGCGACGTCGGCGTTCGCGCCGCCCTGGTCCCAGTACTGCGGGATGGCCGAGGCCGGCGGCTGGGTCTTCGAGATCTCGTGCCAGCCGGTGATCAGCTTGCCGTACTTGGCGACCAGCGGGCTCACCTTCTGGTAGAAGGTCTTGTAGTCGGCGTCGGTGGTGGAGTGCGCTTCGTCGCCGCCGATGCCGAGGTACTTGCCCGGCGTGATGGCGGCCAGCTCGCGGATCACGTCCTCGACGAACTTGTACGTCGTCGGCGAGCTGATGCACAGCGAGCTGTAGCCCACCTCGGTGTCGGTGCGCGGCGGCACCGCGACCCCGTCGCAGTTCAGCTCCGCGTACGTGGCCTGCGCCGCGTTGGTGTGCCCGGGCATGTCGATCTCCGGGACGATCGTGATGTGGCGCGAAGCGGCGTACGCGACGATGTCCTTGTACTCCGCCTGCGTGTAGTAGCCGCCCGGGTCGCCATCGACGGCGCCCTTGCCGCCCTCGGTCGCCAGCCGCGGCCAGCTCTTGATCTCGATGCGCCAGCCCTGGTCGTCGGCCAGGTGCAGGTGCAGGGTGTTGATCTTGTACTGCGCGATCTGGTCGATGTACAGCTTCACCTGCGACGGCGTGAAGAAGTGCCGCGCGACGTCGAGCATCGCGCCCCGGTAGCCGAAGCGCGGGTAGTCCAGGACGCTGCCGCCCGCCACCGTCCAGCTCGCGCGGAACTGCACGGACTTCGCGTCGATCGTGGCCGGCAGCAGCTGCCGCAGCGACTGCACGCCTTCGAACAGCCCGGCGGCGGTGTCGGCCTTGAGCGTGACCCCGGACTTCGCGACGTCCAGCTGGTAGCCCTCGGTGCCCACGCGCGGGTCGGCGTGGCCCACCTCCAGCGAGATGGCGGGCAGCCCGGCCGAGCGCTGGACCACGGGCAGCGCGTACCCGGTCGAGGTCCGCAGCAGCCCCCGCAGGTAGGCCGCGACGTCACCCGCGCCCTGGCCGGCGCGGATGACGGTGAGCGGCGTCAGCGTGAAGTTCGCCTTCGGGTCGGCCTTCGCCTCCACGGGCACCGGCACGATGTCGGTGACGCTGCGCTCGACCTCCCGGGGCGCGGGCACTGCGGCGGCGGACCCGGGCAGCCCGAGCGCCGCGAGGCCGAGAACGGTCACACCGAGCACGGCCCTGGACAGGGTCTTCCTCACGGCTACCTCCGTCGGGGAGAAGACAGACATCAAGAGGTATAGACCACCTCGATCGCCGGGGCAACGGCCGAACGGCTGGTGACCTCAACCGCTTCGAGCACCGGGGTGGAGGAGCACATCACCGCGGTAGCTCACACCGTGATGACGATCTTGCCGTGGACGTGCCGATCGGCCTGCAGCTCCACGGCGTCGCGGAACTTCTCGAGCGGGAAGGTCGCGGCGATCGGCACGGTGATGCGGCCGGCGAGGATGGCGTCGGTGAGCTGCTTCGCCGAGCCCGGGCTCGCGTCGACGCCGCCGGTCGCGCGGACGCCACCGGGCGGGTTGGGGCCGGCGGCGATGGTGGAGATCCGCTCGGCCGGCACGCCGAGTTCGAGTGCGGCCTCGGCCGTTTCGGTGCCGAACAGGTCGGTCGCCGCGGTCACCCCGTCCGACGCCAGCGCCCGGACGCGGTCCGCCAGCCCGGCGCCGTAGGCCACCGGCTCGGCGCCGAGTTCGCGCAGGAATTCGAACGTGCTCGCCGACGCGGTGCCGATCACCCGCGCGCCGGCGAGCTTCGCGAGCTGCACGGCGAACACGCCCACCCCGCCCGCGGCGCCGCCGATCAGGACGGTGTCGCCGGACTTCAGGCCGATCACCGACAGCGCGGCCGAAGCGGTCAGACCGGCGACGGGAAGCGTGGCCGCCACCTCGTCGCTGATGCCGTCCGGCGTCGGCCAGAGCGTCTCGGCGGGTGTCTCGAGCACGACGAAATCAGCGACGGCGCGGCTCAGCGCGCCGCCGAAGACCCGGTCGCCCAGCGCGAATCCGGTGGCGCCTTCGCCGACCTCGTCCACCACGCCGGCCAGGTCGTAACCGAAACCGGACGGCAGGGTCACGCCGAACCGCGCCGCCGCCTCGGGCCGGGCGGCCAGGGCCCAGTCCATCGGGTTCAGCCCGGCCGCCGTCACCCGGACCCGGATCTCGCCCGTGCCGGCGTGCGGCTCGGGAACGTCTCGCAGCTCCAGCACTTCGGGGCCACCGAACTTCTCGTAGATGACAGCGCGGCTCATGTCGGACCTCCACGGACAGTGATGAGACTTGGTCCTGTCACCGTACACCTCATCACGGGACCAAGTCCCGTACGCTGGGTCGCATGGCCCGCTGGGAACCCGACGCACCGGGGCGACTCGCCGTCGCCGCCCTCGACCTGTTCGCGGAGCGGGGCTACGAAGCGACGACGGTGATCCAGATCGCCGAGCGGGCCGGGCTGACGAAAAGCACGTTCTTCCGCCACTTCCCGGACAAGCGGGAGGTGCTCTTCGGCGGGACCACGATGGCCGGGCGGCTCACCGACGAGATCGTCGGCGCGCCGGCCGAAGCCACGCCGCTCGAAGTGCTGGCCCAGGCCATGGACGCGATCGGGCGCGAGATCTTCACCTCCGATCGCCGCGAGCTCAGCGCCCGGCGGCGGGCGGTCATCGCCGCCAACCCGGAGCTGCGGGAGCGCGAGGCGTTGAAGGGGCTCGGCCTCACCGCGGCGATGAGCGATTCGCTCAAGCGCCGCGGCGTGCCGGAGCTGACCGCGCGCGCGGCGGCGGAACTGGGCGCACTCGCGTTCGAGATCGCTTACGACCGCTGGAGCAGCGCGACCGGCGGCGACGATTTCGCTGCGGTCGCCCGGAAAGCCCTCGGCGAGGTGCGGGCGGCCACCGAGCTGTGCTGACCGGGGTCAGCCGCGCAGCACCGCCCGCAGCGCGTCCAGCACCGCGACGTCCTCGATGGTCGAAGGCACCGGCTCGTCCCGGCCGTCCGCGATCCCGCGCATGGTTTTCCGCAGGATCTTCCCCGAGCGCGTCTTCGGCAACGCCTCCACCACCGACACCTCGCGGAACGCCGCCACCGGGCCGATATCCCGGCGTACCAAGGCGACCAGCTCCTCCCGAAGCTGCTCCTCCGCGACGTCCGCGCCCGCCTTCAGCACCACGAAACCCCGCGGCACCTGCCCCTTCAGCTGATCGGCGACACCGATCACCGCGCACTCCGCGACGGCCGGGTGCGAAGCCAGCACGGCCTCCATCGAGCCGGTCGACAGGCGGTGGCCGGCCACGTTGATCACGTCGTCGGTGCGGCCCATGACAAAGAGGTAACCGTCCTCGTCCAGGTAACCGGAGTCGCCGGTCAGGTAGTGGCCGGGGTAACGGGACAGGTAGGCCTCGCGGTAACGCTCGTCGGCGCCCCACAAGGTGGTCAGGGAACCGGGCGGCAGCGGCAGTTTCAGCGTGATGGCGCCCTCCTGCCCGGCGGGCAGCTCCGCGCCGTTCTGGTCGAGGACGTGCACATCCCAGCCGGGCACGGGCTTCGTGGCCGAGCCGGGCTTCACCGGCATCGGCTCCAGGCCGCGCGGGTTCGCGGCGATCGGCCAGCCGGTTTCGGTCTGCCACCAGTGATCGATCACCGGCGTGCCGAGTTTGTCCCCGGCCCAGTGGTAGGTCTCCGGGTCCAGCCGCTCGCCCGCGAGGAAGAGCGCGCGGAACCCGGTCAGGTCGTACTTCTTCAGCTCCGCCGCGTCCGGGTCGATCTTCTTCACCGCGCGCAACGCCGTGGGCGCGGTGAACAGCGCCTGCACGCCGTGCTCGGAGATCACCCGCCAGAACGCGCCCGCGTCCGGCGTGCCGACCGGTTTTCCTTCGTACAGCACAGTTGTGGCGCCGACCAGCAGCGGCGCGTACACGATGTACGAGTGCCCGACGACCCAGCCGACGTCGGACGCGGTCCACCACACGTCGCCGGCGTGGACGTCGTAGATCGCGCCCATCGACCAGGCCAGCGCCACCGCGTGGCCGCCCGCGTCACGCACCACGCCCTTCGGCTTCCCCGTGGTGCCGGACGTGTAGAGGATGTACAGCGGGTCCGTCGCCTTCACCGGCACCGGGTCCACGGGAAGGGCGCTCTCGACCAGGTCGTCCCAGTCCAGATCGGTGCCGGACAGCTCGGCGCCCGCCTGTTCGCGCTGCAGCACCACGACGTGCTCGGGCTGGTGCTCGGTGGTCGCGAGCGCGGCGTCGATGATGGGCTTGTACTCGACGACGCGCGTCGGCTCGATGCCGCACGAAGCGGCGATCACCAGCTTCGGCTTCGCGTCCTCGATGCGCGCGGCCAGCTCCTTCGGCGCGAAGCCCCCGAAGACGACGGAGTGCACGGCGCCGATGCGCGCGCAGGCGAGCATCGCGATCACCGCCTCCGGGATCATCGGCAGGTAGAGGATCACGCGGTCACCGCGTGTCACGCCGAGTGAGGTGAGCGCGCCCGCGAACACCGCCACCTCGTCGCGCAGCTCGCTGTAGGTGTAGCGGCGCTTCTGCCCGGTGACCGGCGAATCCCAGATCAGCGCGGGCTGCGCACCCCGGCCGCCGTCCGCGTGCCGGTCGAGCGCGTTGTACGCGGTGTTCAGCTCCCCGTCGGGAAACCACCGGTAGAAGGGCTCGGCGGAGGCGTCCAGCGCCCGCGTCGGCGGCTTCGCCCAGTCGATCGCCCGCGCCGCGTCGAGCCAGAAACCCTCGGGGTCGGCCAGGCTGCGCCGGTAGGTCTCGGAGTAAGCGCCCATGCTCGGTGTCTCCTCGTCGACGGATCTGCTCCAATCATGGCCCCCTCGGCAGCGTGACGCAGGTTTCATCGGCGGTCGCGGCGAACGGACCCGGCAACCTCGGGAAACCCGTGCGCGTCCTAAGCTGGACAGCGGGGAACACACCGCGCAGCGGTACCACGGCGACACCGACAGTGAGGGGACCCAGGCGGTGAACGGATTCGCGAGCGCGCTGCTCTCGCTCGCGCACACCCTGTTCGGCCCGGATTTCTGCCCGGGCGACTGGGTTTGGGCGACGACCACAGCCGGTGCGCTCGTCGCGCTGTTCCCCGCGCTCGGCGCGCTGGTGGTGGCCATCATCCGCAAGGGCACCGGCAACCGGTACGACGCGACCACGCTGACGGTTTTCGGCCTGATCGGCTTCGTGACCGTGCTGCTGCTGCCGTGGCTGCTGTCGAACGGCATCTCCGAGACCTTCCGCTCGATCAGCGCGGGCGGCAGCGGCGGCCTTTCGCACGCCGAGGTTTCCACGATGGGCAAGTCGTTCTGCTTCATCGACGGCTCGCAGGGGAAGTACCTCGGCGCGGGCAGCAACGTGTTCGAGACGCTCTTCTACCCGAAGGGCCTCAAGCTTTCCTACGGCCTGTACGTGCTCGCGTTCACCGTGCTGCCCGTCGGCTCGCTGCTGTTCGTGATGCTGCAGGCACGCACCGCGTTCCGGCGTGGGCCGAAGTGGCCTTCGCGGTTCTTCTGGATCCCGTTCGTCGTGATGGCGCTGGCTAGCGTCGGGATGTCGGCGAACACGGCCGTGCACTTCTGGCTCGGGTTCCTGCCGTTCAGCGTGCTCGGCCTGATCCCGGTGGGGCTGGTCGGCCCGCCGCCGTGGTCGGTGATCAACCGGCCGGAGCCGCGGCGCGAGCCCGAGCGGCCGCCCGTCGCGCAGCAACCGCCGCCCCAGCAGCAGCCCCCGCCGCCGGTGAACCGGCCGTACCCGGCCACCGCGCTCGCGTCGGCGCCCGATCCGATGGGGCTGGCCGCGGTGCCGGGCCCGATCCCGCCGCCGCCCGGTTCGCGGGGTGCCGGCGGCAGCCGTTACCGGCGCGTCCGGCGGCTCGGCCACGGTGGCTTCGGCACCGTCTGGGAGGCCGTCGACACCCAGCTGAACCGCACCGTCGCGCTGAAGATCGCGCACGCGCCGGACCGCGACACCGAGGAGCGCATGCAGCGCGAGGCCCGCGCGCTCGCCGTGGTGAACCACCCGAACTGCGTGAAGGTGTACGACCTGGCCGAGGAGCCGGATGGGCTCGCCCTGGTGATGGAGTACCTGGAGGGCCGCCCGCTCGCCGAGGTGGTCGACGGCCAGGGCCCGCTCGACGACGTCGCCGCCGGACGGCTGTGGGCCACCATGGCCGGCGCGCTGGTCGCCGCCCACGAGAAGGGTGTGCTGCACCGCGACATCAAGCCGTCCAACGTGATCCTCGACCCGGCCGGCCTGGCCCACCTGATCGACTTCGGCATCGCCCGCAGCCAGGGCGACTCCAAGATGACGGCCACCGGCATGATGATCGGCACGCCCGACTTCGTCGCGCCGGAGCAAGCGATGGGCGCGCCGGCCAGCCCGGCGTCGGACGCCTGGCAGCTCGCCGCCACAGTCAGCTACGCGCTGTCGGGCCAGCCCCCGCGCGGGACCCGCGAGACCCCGATGGCGGCGCTGATGGCCGCCGCGCGCGCGGACCCGGTGACGCATTTGCCGCGGCGTTCTGCGCACGCGCGCATTCTCGGTGCGTCACTTGATCCGGAGCCGCGGCGCCGTCCGACGCTGGCGGCGGTTCGGCGTGAGGTGGAGGGCTGGTTGAGCCGGGCGGGTAAGTCTGCTGATGGGCCCGTTACGCAGATCGTGCCGCGTCAGCCGCATCGTTGAGCCGGTTTGGCGGCGGAGAACTCGAGCCGTTCCTTGGGTTTGTGCTGCACGTTCACCTGCTCGAAACCGGCCGTGCGGAGGCGCTGCGGCAGGGTGGCCGGATCGACGACGTTCATGGTGTCGCCTAGGTGCAGCAGCCGGAAACGGAAGCTGAGCTGGCTGTCCGTGCCGCAGTAGGTGCCGCCGGGGCGCAGGACCCGGGCGGCCTCGCCGAAGATCGCGTTCTGCAGGGCGGTTGTCGGCACGTGGTGCAGCATCGTGAAGCACACGACGGCCGAGAAGCGGCCGGTGTCGAACGGCATCTCGGCGCCGCTGCCCTCCACCACCTCGGCCCGGTCACCGAACTTGCCGCGCAGCAGCTCGGTGGACGCGTGGTCGATTTCCAGCACGGTCAGCTTCGGCAGGACGTCGAGCAGCACCTGAGTGGTCGCGCCGAAGCCGGGGCCGATCTCGAGGACGTCGTCGCCGAGGTCGAAGCGCGCGAGCCACGCCGGCAGCACCGAGGCGATCATCGCGGCCCACTTGTCCGAGCTGCACAGCTTGCGGTGGACCAGGTTCATCGGCATGGCCCTCACGCTAGGAGCCGGCAGGCGTGACCGTAAGGCAATAGGCTGTCAAGCCATGTCGTCAGACAGCCAAGTGAGTGCGATGCTGCTGGGCGACCTCGCGCTGCCCGCCGGCGCCTGGTTCCCCTGGCACGAGCACCCCGTGCACCAGCTGGTCTGGTCGGCGCGCGGGGTCCTCGCGGTCGCGGTGGGCGACGCGCACTGGGTGCTGCCGACGACCCGTGCGCTGTGGATGCCGGCCGGGGTGCGACACCGCACCGGCGCGGTCGGCAACGCGGTGCTGCGCGGCATCTACGCCGAGCCGAAGCGGTGCCCGGTCAGCTGGCCGGAGCCGCGGATCGTCGCCGTCCGGCCGCTGCTGCGGGAGCTGCTGGATCACCTTTCGGCCGACGGGCTGGCCGACGAGCCGCGCCGCCGCGCCGAGGCCGTGGCCTTCGACCTGCTGGAACCCCTTGAGGTGGCGCCGATCGTGGTGCCTTCGCCGCTCGACCCGCGTGCCCGTGACGTCGAGGCCGTGGTGCTCGCCGATCCCGCGGACCGCCGTGGGCTCGCCGAGCTGGGCCGCGCCGTCGGGGCCAGTGAGCGGACGCTGGCGCGCGCGTTCACCCGCGACTGCCGGATGACGTTCGGGACCTGGCGCACGCAGGTGCGGTTGCGCGCTTCGCTGCCGCTGCTGGCCGCGGGACAGCCGATGGACACCGTCGCGCACCGCGTCGGTTACGCGTCGGCGAGCGCTTTCGTGGCCGCCTTCCGGCGCTCGGTCGGGGTCACCCCCGGCGCGTACTTCGCGAGGTGAATCAACGCCAGGACGGCAGCCACATTTCGGCTTGCCACTGGGCGTTGGTGATCGGCACGCCGTTCAGGATCGGCCACAGCCAGGCGAAGTTGGCCACCACCAGCCCGGTGTACAGGGCGACGACGAGCAGACCGGTGCCTCGCCGTTCGAACCCGAGCTTCGCGCTGCCGAGGATCTGCCCCAGCACGAGCACGATCCCGAGCACGAGGAACGGCGCCATCGGAGTCGCGTAGAAGAAGTACATCTGCCGGTCGATGTTCGTGAACCAGGGCAGCAGGCCGGCGAAGTAGCCGACGAGCACGGCGGCGTAGCGCCAGTCGGCGCGGAAGAACCAGCGCCACAGGCCCCAGCCGAGCATCGGCAGCGAGACCCACCACATCGCCGGGGTGCCGATCAGCATCGTCGCGCCGACGCACCGGGACTCGCCGCAGCCGGTGACGTTGCCGTCGTAGTAGTAGAGCATCGGGCGCAGGCCCATCGGCCACGTCCACGGCTTGGACTCCCACGGGTGCGGGTTGTCCTTGGGCGTGAGCAGGGTTTCGTGGAAGTGCAGCACGTTCAGCGTGTAGTCGCCGAGCGACCGCAGCGCGGGCGGCACCCAGGCGAACAGGCCGGGCGCGATGTCCTTGATCTCGGTGTAGTGCCGGTCGGTGGCCGTCTCGCTGGCGAACCAGGCCCAGAACGCGGCCAGGTACATCAGCACCGGGATGGCCACGATCGCCCAGAGCGCCGGGGCGACGTCACGCCGGATCGTGCCGACCCACGGCCGCTCGACGCCGGCCGCGCGCCGCGCCGCGACGTCGAAGAACACGGTCAGCAGGCCGAACGCCGCGATGTAGTAGAGGGCGGACCACTTGACGCCGAAGGTCAGGCCGATCATCACGCCGGTCGCGAACCGCCACCAGCGGAAGCCGAGCTTCGGGCCCCACGGGGACTCGGTCGCCCAGCCCTCGCGCACGGCGACCGCGAGCCGCCGGCGCACCTGGTCGCGGTCGCAGAGCAGGCAGGCGAACGCGGCGAGCGCGAACAGCGCGATGAAGATGTCGAGCATGCCCATGCGCGATTGCAGGTGCAGCACGCCGTCGCTGATCACCAGCACGCCCGCGATGCCGCCGAGCAGCGTCGAGCGGGTGAGCCGCCGCGCGATGCGGACGGTGAGCAGGATGATCAGCGTCCCGGCGAGCGCCGGCATGATCCGCCAGCCCCAGCCGTTGTAGCCGAACAGCCATTCGCCGATCGCGATGAAGTCCTTCGCCAGCGGCGGGTGCACGATCAGCTCGTAGCCGGCGTTGTCCTCGTAGCCGCCGTTGCGCAGCATCTGCGCGGCCTGGGGCACGTAGTGCTTTTCGTCGAAGACCGGGGTGCCGTGGTCCGTGGGGACGCCGAGGTTCTGCAGCCGGACGTACCCGCCGATCAGCGTCAGCACCAGCGTGACGATCCAGCTGCGCAGCCGGTCGGCCGGCATGCCGCGGCCGAGGAGGGTGGCCTCGCGGTCGGTCGGCGGCCGGAGCGCGTCGAGGGGGTCCGGCCGCACGCTCTCGTCGTCGGGACGGGTCAGCAGTGCGGTCACGGGGCCCGATACTAGTGGCTCGGCTGTGACGGGCGTCGTTACGCTGGCCGTCATGACCACTTCGCCCGGACGGCTCGTCCTCGCCGCGACCCCGCTGGGCGACACCGGCGACGCGTCCTCGCGCCTGATCACGGCGCTGGCCACGGCGGACGTCATCGCGGCCGAGGACACGCGCCGGCTGCGGACGCTGGCCTCCGCGCTGAACGTGACGCCGTCCGGCCGCGTGGTGAGCTTCTACGAAGACGTCGAGACCGCGCGTCTGCCGAAGCTGCTGGAATCCTTGCGTGCGGGCGAAACGGTGCTTTTGGTGACCGATGCCGGAATGCCCAGCGTGTCCGACCCGGGCTTCCGCCTGGTAGCTGCCTGCGTAGCCGAGGACCTGCCGGTGACCTGCCTGCCCGGCCCTTCCGCGGTGACGACGGCGCTGGCGCTCTCGGGACTGCCGTGCGACCGGTTCTGCTTCGAGGGCTTCGCGCCGCGCAAGCCGGGTGAACGCGGGAAATGGCTGGCCTCGCTGGCTTCCGAGCCGCGGACCGCCGTGTTCTTCGAGTCGCCCCACCGGGTGGCCTCGACGCTGGCCGACGCCGCCGCCGCGCTCGGCGGCACGCGGCGGGCCGCCGTCTGCCGAGAGCTGACCAAGACGTACGAAGAGGTCAAGCGGGGCACGCTGGCTTCGTTGGCCGAGTGGGCCGCCGACGGCGTCCGCGGCGAGATCACGGTGGTGCTGGAGGGCGCGGCGCCCCGCGCGGTGAGCGTTTCCGACCTCGTCGGCGAGGTCTCGTCCCGCGTCTCCGCCGGCGAACGCCTGAAGTCCGCGGCGGCCGACGTCGCCGAGGCGGCGGGAGTGTCCAAAAAGGAGCTTTACGACGCGGTGCTCGCCTCGCGGAAGTAAGCCGGTTTACGAGAGCAGCGCGGTCACCGCGGCGTGGGCCTTCGACGCGTCCGGCTCCTCGCCCGTGATCACGTCGGTGTAGATGAACGACTCGCCGATGCGGACCAGCAGGTAGGCCAGGTCCGCGACCGGCAACGGCGTGGTTAGGCGGCCCGCCGAGACCTCCGTCGACAGCAGGCCCGCCAGTTTTCCGATGGTCCGCGACTGCACCAGGCTCGCCTTGGTGGTCAGCAGGCGCAGCGCCCGCTCCGGCTCCCGCTGGAGGAACGAGCGGAACGGCGCGGAAGCGTTCACCGTGCGCACGAAGGCGCCGATGGCGTCCGCGATGCCCGCCGCGCCGCGGCCGGTGAACGAGACGTTGTCCAGTACCGAAGCCGTTTCCGCCCAGAGGACCTCCGCCAGCAGCTGGTCGCGGCCGCCGACCCAGCGGTGCAGCGTGGCGCGGCTGACGCCCA
Organism: Amycolatopsis saalfeldensis; assembly: GCF_900110575.1. Classification (GTDB taxonomy): domain Bacteria; phylum Actinomycetota; class Actinomycetes; order Mycobacteriales; family Pseudonocardiaceae; genus Amycolatopsis; species Amycolatopsis saalfeldensis. The sequence continues at coordinate 935,158 of NZ_FOEF01000001.1, read as the reverse complement.
GCGAAGCGGCCAGCTCGCGCATGTCCACCCGGCGCCCGGCCAGGAACCAGGTCCGCGCCAGGCGGAAGGCGGCCACGGCGTCGGGCCGCGGGGCGGCGAGTGAGCGCGAGAGTGGGGTGTCGATGGCGTGAGACGTTATCACGTACTGTCGCATCGGTGAGACATCTGGCAGAGTGTCTCATCAGCCGTGGCCGAGGAGGAAGACGAAGATGCGCGCAGTTCAGGTGACCGAGTTCGGTGGTCCCGAGGTCCTCAAGCTCGTCGAGCTGCCGGACCCCGTCGCCGGGCCCGGTGAAGTGCTGATCGACGTCGAGCGGATCGGGGTGAACTACGCCGACACGCACCAGGCGGAGAACTCCTACCTCGCGCCCAGCAAGCTGCCGCTGGTCCCCGGCGGCGAGGTGGTCGGGCGCACGGCGGACGGCCGTCGGGTCGTCGCGCTGCTGAACGGCGGGGGCGGCTACGCGGAGCGCGCGGTGGCCGCCGAAGCCATGGCCTTCCCGCTGCCCGAGGGCATCGACGACCTCACCGCCTTGTCCATGCTGGTCCAGGGCGCCACCGCCTGGATCCTGCTGCGCAAGAACGTCCACCTCGACGCCGGTGAGTCCGTGGTCGTGCACGCCGCGGCCGGCGGGGTGGGCACGATCGCGGTGCAGCTCGCCAAAGCGTGGGGCGCGGGCCGCGTGATCGCGACCGCCAGCAGCGACGAGAAGCGCGCGCTGGCCCTCGAACTCGGCGCCGACGTCGCGGTCGACTCCCGCGCGGAGGACATGACCGAAACTCTGCTGGAGGCCAACGGCGGCAAGCGGGTCGACGTGGTGCTCGACATGGTCGGCGGGACCACCACCGACCAGAGCCTCACGGCCCTCGCGCCGTTCGGCCGCCTGGCTTTTTACGGCATGGCCGGGCGCAAGCAGCCCAAGCCGGTCGAGCCGCGCAACCTGCTCGGCCACAGCACCACGGTCGCCGGCATGTGGCTGCCGCACGTCTTCCGCCTGCCCGGCAACGTTTTCGGCACCGCGCTCACCGAGCTGTTCGACCTGGCCGCCGGCGGGGCCATCCGCGCGATCCCCGGCGGCGAGTACGCGCTCGCCGACGCCCGCGGCGCGCACGAAGCCCTCCGCTCGCGCGGCACCATCGGCAAGCTCCTGCTCGACCCCACCCGCTGACAACGGCTCAGTGCGGCGGGGTGGCCAGCAGCCGTTCCAGCGGAGCGACCTTGTGCAGGCACTCCTGCCACTCCGCCGCACTGTCCGAATCGGCCGTGATGCCGCCGCCGACGCCCAGCTCGATGGTGCCGTCGTGGATCTCGAACGTCCGGATCGCGACGTTCAGCTCCAGCCCGGCCAGCGGCGAAGCCAGTCCGACGGCTCCGGTGTAGACCCCGCGCGCAACCGGCTCCAGCGCGGCGATCAGGTCCAGCGCGCGGATCTTGGGCGCGCCGGTCACCGAGCCCGGCGGGAACGTCGCGGCCAGCAGCGCCTCGTCGGTCACCCCGTCCGCGAGCCGTCCCTCCACAGTGGACGCCAGATGCCAGACGCCCGGTGCCGGGTGGACCGCGAGCAGGTCCGGCACCACCACGCTGCCGACCGCGCAGACCCGGCCGAGGTCGTTGCGCACCAGGTCGGTGATCATCACGTTCTCGGCGACGTCCTTGGCGGAATCCCGCAGCCGCGCCGCGTTCCCGTCGTCCTCGGGGCCGCGGCGGGGGAGCGTGCCCTTGATCGGCCTGGACCGCACGCGCCGGCCGTGGCGTTCCAGGAACAGCTCCGGCGAAAGCGACACGACCGACCCCCACGAGCCGGCGATGTACGCGGCCCGCCGCGGCGCCAGCCGTCGGACCCCTTCGGCGAACAGCGCGGCCGGCTCCCCGGCGAAGTCACCGGTGAACCGGCAGCAGACGTTGGCCTGGAACAGCTCACCGGCCTCGATCTCGTGCACACACGCCTTCACGGCCTGCTGGTGCGAAGCCGCTGAGGGGCGGTGCAACCGCGAAGCTGACCAAGACAGCTTCGCTGGTGCGGCCAGTGCACGCTCCACAGTGGACAACCGTGGCCCGGGGTCGGCGAGCGATTCGAACCAGCACACCCCGTCGGAATCCCAGCGCAGCACGTGGTCCGCCCACCCCCACACCGAGGCGGGCAGCGCCCCGCGGCGCCCGGACGGGTCCGCCAGGTCATAGGACAGGGAGCCGAACCAGCCGCCGCCCACACAGCCGGGCACGGCGTCCTCGACCTCCGGCAGCACGGTGGGGAACGGGCCCGCGGTGATCTCGGGGAACGGCGCGACGATCGCCGTCGAGCCGAACCACGAGCCGCACAGCGCCGCGGGCTGCGGCAGGCCGTGCGCGAGCGCGTACGCGGACAGCAGCTCCACGGCCCGTGACGGGGTCACGGGGGTGGACAGGCGCTGCCGCTGGAACCGCATCCGGACATTGTGCCCGGAAAAGCTGGCTGGCCAGCGGGAACGTGATCAGAGCAGCACGTCGGACAGCTTGAACGGGTACACCACCGCGTCCTGCGCGACCGGCCCGCTGATCCCCGGCACGTCGTCTTCGCACGCGTACTGGTGCAGCCCCAGCCGGGAGTGGAACCAGCCGGCCCGGCCCGCGATGCCGTTGTGCCGCACCAGCCAGAGCACCACCTCGGGGTCGGCCCAGCGGTCGGGATTGAGCCGGTGCGCCCAGCAGTCGTGGCCGGCGTAGACGAGCACCCGCTCGATCCGCGCCGCGTGCCGCACGTGCTTGATCCACGCCTTCACGAACCGGTCGTCGACGCTCTGCGCGTCCACCTCCAGCGCGGGGGCCAGCGAGCCCGGGGCGAACGCGCCGAGCTTGCTGGCCGTCCGGACGAAGTGCTCGGCCTGGTCGTGCACGGCGCCGGGCCGCGCGTAGTGCCGCGCGCCGGTGTGGAGGCCGGCCCGCTGCGCGCCGGCCAGCGTGCGCTCGGCGCCCGCGTCGCTCCAGTTCACGTTCTCGCTCACGGTCACCGAGGCGAACCGGATCTCGGCGTCCCGGACCACTGCCCAGTCGAGTACCTGCTCACGATGGGAGAGGGTGAGCCCTCGCTCGATCTCCGGTTCGGTCACTCTGCGCCCCCACCAGCCCCACGTCGGGTGAAAGAACACCCTACGTCTCTGTCAAGGGCGCAGCGTGACCGGTGCCCGGCGTGTCCCGGCTGGTCAGGCGTTCTCGCGCTGGAACGTGCGGGTGCCCCACCAGATCGCCAGCACCGCCATCACCAGCACCACCACGCTCCCGGTGAACAGCGCGTCCATCGAGAAGTCGCCGCGGAAGCTGTTGCGCTCCACGTCGACCACGTGCCGGAACGGGTTGATCTGCGAGATCGTGTACAGCCACTTCGGTGCCAGCCCGGCCGTGATCGGGATGAGGATCCCGGACAGCAGGAGCAGCGGCATCAGCACCGCGTTCAGCAACGCGGGGAACGACTGCTCGCTCTTCAGCGTGAGCGCCAGCGCGTACGAGCACGAAGCCAGCGTCACCGCCAGCAGGAACACGATGAGCAGGCTCAGCAGCACCCCGCCGACCGGCGCGTTCAGATCGAACACCAGGTAGGCGAGCACGATGATGAGGATCGACTGCACCACCGCCTGCAACGCGTTGGCCAGCACCTTCCCCAGCAGCAGGGCCGCGCGGCTGACCGGCGTCACGCGCAGCCGCTCGACCACGCCGGAGCGGTAGTCGGCCAGCAGCGAGAACCCGACGAACGAGCTGCCGAACAGCGCGAGCTGCGCGATCAGCGCCGGGGTCAGCACCATCCAGCCGTCCACGTCGGACAGTCCTTGCGCGTTCAGCGTCTTCACCAGAAGCGGCCCGAAGAAGAAGAGGTACAGCAGCGGTTGCATGATGCCGATCAGCAGCCAGGCCGGGTTTCGCAGCGCGCCGACCATGTCCCGCCGGAAGATCAGCCAGGTGTCACGCAACATGGGTCACCTCCGGCTGGGCCGCGCCCTGCTCGGCGTCGCGCAGCGAGCGCCCGGTGAGCGTGAGGAACACGTCGTCGAGCGTCGGCCGGGTGACCTGGATCGACGACATCACGATGTCCTTCGCGTCGAGCGCGCGCAGCAGCTCCGGCATGGCCGTGTCACCGCGTGGCACGCGGAACCGGATCAGGCCGTCCTCGACGTCGAAGTCGTGCGCGCCGGTGAGCTGCCGGGCGATGTCCGCGGCCGCGGACGTCACCTCGGGCTCGACGCCGACCACCACGCCGTCGCCGGAAACGCGGGCCTTGAGCGAGTCCGGGGTGCCCTCGGCGACGATGCGGCCGTCGTCGATCACGATCAGCCGGTCGGCCAGCGCGTCGGCCTCGTCGAGGTAGTGCGTGGTCAGGAAGATCGTGACCCCGTGCTCCGCGCGCAGCCGGCGGATGTGGTCCCACAGGTTCGCCCGGCTCTGCGGGTCGAGCCCGGTGGACGGCTCGTCGAGGAAGACCAGCCCGGGGCTGTGCACCAGCCCGAGGACGATGTCGAGCCGCCGCCGCTGGCCGCCGGACAGTGTTTTGGTCAGCCGGCCGCCGAGGCCGGCCAGGTCGAGCTGCTCGGCCAGCAGGGCGCCGCGTGCGTGCACGTCGGCCTTGCTCATGCCGTACAACCGGCCCTGCAGCTCGATTTCCTCGTCGACCCGGCTCTCCGGCGCCGAGCCGCCGCCCTGCGCGACGTAGCCGATGTTGCGCCGGACCCCCAGCGGGTCGGCCAGCAGGTCGTGCCCGCCGACGGTCGCCGTCCCCGCGGACGGCTTCAGCAGCGTGGTGAGCATGCGCAGCGTGGTGGTCTTGCCGGCCCCGTTCGGACCGAGGAACCCCACCAGCTCGCCGGCCTCGACATCGAGGTCGACCCCCTTGACCGCGTGCACCTCACCACCGCTGCGGCCCTTGCGGCGGAACCGCCGCTCGAGACCACGTGCCGTGATCATGCGAACCCCTCTCCTCCCAGTGATCAACTAGTCAAGTTTGACTAATCGAAGACCACACTGTGCCCGAGGAGGGCGGCACTAGTCAAACTTGATTACTCGGTTTCCGGCGGGCTGCCGAACGACGAGCCCGGATCGTCGGCCATCACGTATTCGCCCGCCTCGAGCCGGGCGATCAGGCCGATGAGCCATTCGTGGCTCGTGTCGGCGATCCCGGACCACAGCCGGAACAGCTCGCTCACGTGCGCCGCCTTGCCCCAGTCCTCCCCGTTGTCGATGAGCATCCGGGACTGCTTCGCCTCGGCCTCGAAGTCCACCAGCCGTTTCCGCAGCAGGGTGAGGGCGTGCTTGCGGGACAGCGCGGGCATCAGGCTGACCGCGGCGCCCATCTCCGGGCGGCTCATCGGCGCGTCGGCCAGCGCCCGCGCCAGCAGCACCCGGAACTCGTGGTCGCCGTCGGCGGTGAGCCGGTAGGCCACGCGGTCCGGGCCGCTGTCGCCCGGTTCCACCTCGACCTGCTCCAGCAGGTGCTCCGCGGTCATCTTCTTCAGCGCGTGGTAGATCGAGCCGGGCTGCACGTTCGCCCACTTGTCCGCGGACCAGGACAGCAGCTCCCGCCGCACCTGATAGCCGTGCGCCCGGCCGTACATCCGCACGACCCCGAGCACGAGCAGACGCGTCGCCGACACCCGTTCTCCCTTCACGGACCGGCCACGAAACGCCGTGGACCGCTTCCGTAACCTAAACAGGTATGAGCACCCCTGTGTTGACAGCGGTGGCCTGGCCCTACGCCAACGGGCCCCGCCACATCGGCCACGTATCCGGATTCGGCGTCCCGTCCGACGTCTTCTCCCGCTACCAGCGAATGGCCGGCAACCGGGTGCTCATGGTGTCCGGGACCGACGAGCACGGCACCCCGATCACCGTCCAGGCCGACAAGGAGGGCCTGACCCCGCAGCAGACCGCGGACAAGTACACCCGCCAGATCGACGAGGACCTGCGCGGGCTCGGCCTGTCCTACGACCTGTTCACCCGCACCTCGACCGGCAACCACGCCGAGGTGACGCAGCAGATCTTCCTGGCGCTCAACCGCAACGGCTACGTGATCCCGAAGACCACGCGCGGCGCGATCAGCCCGTCCACGGGCCGGACGCTGCCGGACCGCTACGTCGAGGGCACCTGCCCGATCTGCGGCTACGACGGCGCGCGCGGCGACCAGTGCGACAACTGCGGCAACCAGCTCGACGCCGCGGAGCTGATCAACCCGAAGTCGCGGATCAACGGCGAGACGCCGAAGTTCGTCGAGACCGAGCACTACTTCCTCGACCTGCCCGCGTTCACCAAGGTCCTCGGCGACTGGCTGGCGACCAAGACCGAGTGGCGCCCGAACGTCCTCAACTTCACCCGCAACCTGATCGACGACATGCGGCCCCGCCCGATCACGCGTGACCTCGACTGGGGCGTGAAGATCCCCCTCGACGGCTGGAGCGACCAGCCGATGAAGCGGTTCTACGTCTGGTTCGACGCGGTGATCGGCTACTTCTCGGCCAGCGTCGAGTGGGCCCGGCGCTCGGGCAACCCGGAAGCGTGGCAGGAGTGGTGGACCAACCCGGACGCCCGCGCTTACTACTTCATGGGCAAGGACAACATCACCTTCCACGCCCAGATCTGGCCCGCGCTGCTGCTCGGCCACAACGGCGAGGGCGATCGCGGCGGCGATCCCGGCAAGTACGGCAGGCTGCGGCTGCCGGACGAGATCGTGTCCAGCGAGTTCCTCACCATGAGCGGCTCGAAGTTCTCCACCTCGCGCGGCACGGTCATCTACGTGCACGACTTCCTGCGCGAGTACGGCCCGGACGCGCTGCGCTACTTCATCTCGGCGGCCGGCCCGGAGACCCAGGACACCGACTTCACCTGGGACGAGTTCGTGCGCCGCACCAACTTCGAGCTGGCCAACGAGTGGGGCAACCTGGTCAACCGGTCGATCTCGATGGCGCACAAGAACGTGGGCGCCATCCCTCGCCCGGAGGCGCCGACGGCCGCCGACGAGGAGCTGAAGGCGTTGTCGCGCAAGGCTTTCGAGACCGCCGGCGCGCATCTGCAGCGCTCGCGTTTCAAGGCCGCTTCGAGCGAGGCGATGCGGGTGGTCACGGCCGCCAACCGGTACCTGTCGGACCAGGAGCCGTGGAAGCTCAAGGACGACCCCGCCCGGCGTGACAGCGTGCTGCACACGGCGTTGCAAGTGGTCAGCGACGCGAACACGCTGCTGACGCCGTTCCTGCCGCATTCGGCGCAGAAGGTGCACGAGGCGCTCGGCGGCACCGGTGTCTGGGCCGCGCAGCCGGAGCTGCAGGAGGTCGAGGACCTCGACATCCCCGGTCGCGTCAACCCGATCCTGACCGGCGACTACGCGGGCGAGCAGGCCAAGTGGGAGTCGCAGCCGATCGAGGTCGGCCGTCCCCTGTCGAAGCCGACGCCGCTGTTCACCAAGCTGGACCCCGAACTCGGCGAGACCGGCCCGGAGTGGGCCCCGATCGTCAAATAAGGGCTCGTGGGTGTTCAAGCCGGTGAGAACCGGCGTGAACACCCACGAGTATCTTCGGCGCCATGGGTGACGAGAAGCGTGAACTGCCGCCGATCCCGGACCGCCTGCCGGCCTCGGTCGTGGACGCCCACACCCACCTCGACGCGTGCGGCGCCGTCACCGCGGCCGACGTGACGGCCATGGTCGACCGGGCCGAGCGGGCCGGCGTCGCGCGGGTGATCACGGTCGCCGACGACCTCGCCTCGGCCCAGTGGGCCGCCGACGCGTCCACCTGGGACACCCGGGTTTTCGCCGCCGTCGCCATACATCCCACGCGCACCAAGGACTTCGGCGATTCCGAACGGTCCGAAGTGGAGCATCTCGCGAAGGCCGCGGGGGTGGTCGCGGTCGGCGAGACCGGCCTCGACTACTACTGGGGCTACTCGCCGCACGACGCCCAGCAGGACGCGTTCCGCTGGCACATCGACCTCGCCAAGCGCGTGGGCAAGCCGCTGATGATCCACGACCGCGAAGCGCACGAGGACGTCCTGCGCATCCTGGACGAAGAGGGCGCTCCGGACGACGTCGTCTTCCACTGCTTCTCCGGCGACGAGCACATCGCGCGCCGCTGCATCGATGCCGGCTACGTGTTGTCCTTCGCCGGCACCGTCACGTTCAAGAACGCGCGCGGCCTTCACGAGGCGGCGCGGATCTGCCCGGCGGGCCAGTACCTCGCCGAGACGGACGCGCCGTTCCTGACGCCCCACCCGTTCCGTGGGCGGCCGAACGAGCCCTACTGCGCGGCCTACACCGTCCGGCACCTCGCGGCGCTGAGGGGCGAAGGCGTCCACGAAGTCGCCGAAGCGGTCCGGACCACTGCCGAACGCGTCTTCCGGCTGACCGGCGGTTCCCCAGCGTGACAACGGGTTCAACACATTGCGACGTTCGGGTTCTCCTGTTCGTCCACCTGATGAGTGACGCGGGTCACGACACTCCGGGGGGTGTTTGCGCAACCCGCCGACCTCCGTTACTGTCCCGTGATCGTGCCGGTCGGTGCCGCCGAAGCGGAACCGGCTGATACGCCCACAGTCACGTCAGTGCACGTCGGGGAAGCGGGACCGAGGTTGGTACGACTCGGACCCGTGACGATGGCGCTGACTGGGGGTGTCGGACTTGAGAGGCGCGCCGTATGGCGCGTCGCGACGAAGGTTCGGTCGCGGAAACGCGACTGTCCTGGGAAAGGGAACGACCCAAGTGACTGGTAGTAGGCAGGGTGGCTCGCGCCATAGGGCCGAGGACACCTTCTTCGCTTCCGCCGGCTCGGTGGCCGTGCTCGACCGCGAACTCGAAGACACCGCGTACGGGCATCTGGACTTCTCTGACGAGCTGTACGTGACCCAGCAGGACGTGCTCGCGGCGCTGGGCCCGGACGCCGACACGCTGATGGCCGAGATCGACGTCGACGTCGACGAGCTGATCCGGCTGATCAATGCCGAGACCACGATGCTCCCGCCGCTCGTCCTGCCGGACGAGGTGGCCGAGGACCGCACCGCGACGCCGCAGACCCAGAAGGTCGCCGTCGAGGAAGGCCTCATCGAGGCCACCCGCACCTGGAAGCGCCGGTTCCTCAAGGGCGCCGTGCTGGCCGTGCTGATCACCGTCGGCGGTGGCGGTGGCGCCGCCGCGCTGGCGATGAACAAGAGCGTCACGGTCGACGTCGACGGCCAGCAGCGCACGGTGCACAGCTACGGCGACACCGTGGGCGAGGTCCTCCAGGACGCCGGCCTTTCGGTCGGCGCGCACGACTCGCTCTCGCCCTCCCCGCAGGCCGCGGTCGGCGACGGCGGCGTCATCAAGCTCGAGCGCGGCCGCCAGCTGAACCTGGTCGTCGACGGCGTCTCGCGCCCCTCGTGGGTCCGCGCGAGCAGCCTCGGCGACGCGATGACCCAGCTGGGCATGGCCGACCTGGTCGCCAAGGGCGCCTGGACCTCGATGCCGGCCAGCGGCCAGCTGCCGCTGGAGGGCTCCACCGTCCAGGTCAAGACCCTCAAGCACATCACGCTCTACGACGGCACGAACGCCCCGAAGAAGGTCACCAGCAACGCGGTGACCACCAAGGAGTTCGTCTCCGACCTCAAGATGAACCTCGGCCCGGACGACGCCGTCGAAGGTGGTCTGGACGTCACGCTCAAGGACGGCGCTGAAGTCCACGTGAGCCGCATGGGCGTCTCGATGGTCAACCAGCAGGAGACCATCGACCCGGACGTGCAGCAGTCCGACGACCCGACCTTGGAGAAGGGCAAGACCACCGTCGTGGACCCGGGCACCCCGGGCCAGAAGATGGTCACCTACAAGGTCACCAAGAAGAACGGCGAAGAGATCTCGCGCGAGCAGGTCTCCGAGCAGGTCCTGGTGCAGGCCAAGCCGAAGATCATCAAGGTCGGCACCATGAAGCCCGCCGACCCGGCGATCGGCGACGGCTCCGCCTGGGACCGCATCGCGCAGTGCGAGGCGACCGGCAACTGGGCCGCCAACACCGGCAACGGCTACTACGGCGGCCTCCAGTTCAACAAGAGCACCTGGGACGCCTACGGCGGCGACCAGTACGCGGCCTACCCGCACCAGGCCAGCCGCGCCCAGCAGATCGCGATCGCCCAGAAGGTCCACGACGCCCGTGGCGACTACAGCGCCTGGCCGGTCTGCGGCAAGAAGGCCTGAGTTCCGCTCCCGTACCCACGGCTCGGTAGGCTCTCCCGGTGGTTGAACTGCTGGGGCCTGCCGAGATCCGCGGGATGGCGGCCGAGCTCGACGTCCGCCCGACGAAGAAGCTCGGGCAGAACTTCGTGCACGACCCCAACACGGTTCGCCGCATCGTCGAACTGGCCGGGGTGGGCGCGGGCGATGTCGTCCTCGAAGTCGGGCCCGGGCTCGGCTCGCTGACCCTGGGGCTGCTGGCTTCGGGCGCGGACGTCGTCGCCGTCGAAATCGATCCCGTGCTGGCCGAGCGCCTGCCGCGGACGGCGGCGGAGCGGGCCCCCGAAGCGGCCGAACGCCTTTCCGTGTTCGGCGCGGACGCCTTGCGCGTGCGGGCCGCCGATCTGCCGGCCGCGCCCGTGTCGCTGGTCGCGAACCTGCCGTACAACGTCGCGGTGCCCGTGGTGCTGCACCTGCTGGCCGAGCTGCCCTCGCTGCGGCGGGGGCTGGTGATGGTCCAGACCGAGGTGGCCGACCGGATGGCCGCGGGCCCCGGCAGCCGCATCTACGGCGTGCCGAGCGTGAAGCTCGCCTGGTACGGCCCGGCCCGCAAGGTGGCCGCCGTGCCCCGCAACGTCTTCTGGCCGGTCCCGAACGTCGACTCGGCGCTGGTCTCCTTCGAACGGGCCGAGACGCCGGTGACCGACGTCGACCGCAAGACCCTGTTCGACCTCGTGGACGCCGCGTTCTCCCAGCGCCGCAAGACTTTGCGGGCCGCGCTGGCGGGCTGGGCCGGGTCCGCCGACCGCGCGGGCGAGCTGCTCACCGCCGCGGGCATCGACCCGCGGACCCGCGGTGAGCAGCTGGACGTGCACGACTTCGCGCGGCTGGCCGCACAGGTCTGAACCACGCCGGACGGCGGTCAGGCGGTGCCGAACAGCCGGTCGAGGTGGTAGTCGAGGGTCGCGACGACCTCGTCGGGCCGGTAGCGGTCGTGCAGCACGTCCAGCCCCAGCCCGGTGATGCCGGAGACGAGCAGGTTCGCCTCGTGCCAGGGGTCCGCGCCGGGCACGAGTGACGCCGCCGACAGCAGGCCGGCCACCAGGTCTTCGATCGGCGTGCCCTCGCCGAGGAAAACCTTCGCCAGCTCGGGATCGCTGTGCGTGCGGCTGAAGTACGCGATGTGCACGCGCAGGGACTGCGCGCGCTCCTCGTCCAGCGGCAGCAGTTCCGTGAGCACCGAGCGCAGGACGCCGCGCGGGCTCTGCTCCGGCAGCTCCGCGATGCGGGCCTGCGCTCGTGACTCGCCCTGCTCGTGGAGGTAGCGCAGGGCCAGGACGAGCAGGTTGTGCTTCGTCTCGAAGTAGTACTGCACCAGCCGCAGCGAGACGCCGGCCTCGGCGGCCACCTCGCGCATGCTCACCGACTCGAGGCCGCGGGCGGCGGCGATCCGCCAGACCGCTTCGGCGATCTGACGCCGGCGCTGGTCGTGGTCCACCCGCTTGGCCATCGTGCTCCTCGATTGTGTGGTACGAGTGTATCTGATACGTCTGTATCACCAGGAAGGGACATGAACGAGGGCTGGTACCGGCTGTGGGAGGTGATCGTCGGCGCGGTGGGCATCCGCGCCGGCGTGATCGCCGTGGCGTTCGCGCTGCTCGTGGTGCTCGACGAGCGGCGTAAGAAGGCGCCGCCCATGAAGGGTTCCTGACCGTCCACAGGGGAATTGCCCGGCGGCCCGGCTATCGGAGCGCGGCCGGTCGTGTCAAGCGGCCCGACCGGTGAACCGTCCTCACGTTCCGCGATGCAGGACGGAGTGTTCCGGTATCCGGGCGCCACCACTCGTGTGATCTGCACCAACGCGCTTGCGTTCACCCAATGGGATCGGCTTTACTCGGTATGTCCATCCCGAGCGACTGAGAGACCTGGCTCGCCGAAGTCGCAGCAACCACCCTCCGCAGGGCAGGTGCTACCGCCAGGACCGATGGAGGCTGTTTCCGATGAAGAGGGAACCCCGACCGCTCCTGCTCACCAAGCGGCGCGTAGTCGACGAAGGTCGCCGCACGGTATGTGCGTGTCGACGCTCCATGGTCATCGCCTGATCCTCTCTTCCGCTTCTTCTTGAGCGCCGTCCTCTTCGGACGGTTTATCGGTGACGCCCGGCGCGCCCGTGAACGGTGCTGCGCCCCCTGCTTGGAGCCCTTCGTGATCACTGTCGAAAACGTGTCCAAATCCTTTCCCCTCAACGGAAATCCGGTCGCCGCGCTGCGTGACGTGAGCGTCGACGTGCAGGCCGGCTCCCTCTTCGGCGTGGTCGGCCCGGCCGGCTCGGGCAAGTCGACCCTCGCCCGCTGCATCGCGCTGCAGGAGCGCCCCGACCGCGGCGTCGTGCGGCTCGACGGCCTCAACACCGGCACCCTCGACGGCCGCCGGCTGCGCGAGGTCCGCCGCCAGCTCGGCATCGTCGGCACCAAGCCGGAGCTGCTGGCCGAGCGCACCGTGGCCGGCAACATCGCGACCCCGCTGGAGCAGCTGGGCGTCGACGGCCCGCAGCGCCGCAGCCGCGTCGGCTCGCTGCTCGACCTGGCCGGGCTGACCGCGCGGGCCGCCCAGCACCCGGGTGAGCTGACCGACGGCCAGCTGCGCCGGGTCGCCGTGGCCAAGGCGCTCGCGGCCGGACCGGCCGTGCTGCTCGCCGACGACCCGACCGCGGGCATCGCCCCGGAGGAGGCCGGCGCCGTGCTGGCGGTGCTCGACCGGGCGCGCGCCGAGCTGGGTGTCACGGTGCTGGTGACCACGCAGGACGCGGGCGTCGTCCGCCGGGTCTGCGACGACGTCGCGGTGCTGGAGGAAGGCGCCATCGTCGAGCGCGGCACGGTGCTCGACCTGATCGCGTCGCCGGGCAGCTGGACCGCGCAGGCGGTGCTGCCCGCGATCGAGACCACCCGGGCGCAGACCGCGAAGTACGACCGCTCGGCCGACGTCGTGCTGATCGGCTTCGCCTCCGTGGGCGCGCTCCTGCCCGAGGCGGCCGGCCGGTTCGACGTCGAGCTCGCCACCATCGGCGGCGGCCTGACCCGCATCGGCGACACCCCGATCGGCCGCTTCCGCCTCGGCGTCCGTGGCGAGCGGGCCGACGCCGCGCTGGCCTGGATCGCCGACCGCGGCGCCCACGTGACCCACACCGCGCGCGGCCCGCAGAGCGTCGTCGCCGCCTGATCGATTCGCTCGGAAAGGCCGTCCCGGAGCAGTTTTGCGGGGCGGCCTTTCCCGTGTCCGGGGTTCCGGGACGGCTGTCCGAAATCCGGGTACGGGTGTCCGGCCGGGGAGGGGTTGCCGAACGCGGCAGCCCGTGCGCGGAAGGTCGGCGGCGCCCCGAGTTTCTCCTGGTGGCCAGCCGATCGGCCCGGCCACGTAGGCTGACTGGGTGCTCGCAGTGGTTCCTCCCCCAGTCACCGTCCGGGTCCCGGCCAAGGTCAATCTGCACCTGGCGGTCGGCGACCCGCGCGCGGACGGTTTCCATGAGCTGGTCACCGTGTTCCAGGCGCTCTCGCTGACGGACGAGGTCACCGTCGCGGCCACCGACGAGCCCGGGCTCGAGGTCTACGGCGAGGGGGAGGGCACGGTGCCCACCGACGCCACGAACCTCGCCTGGCGGGCGGCGCGGGAGCTGGCCGCGTACGCCGGCCGTCCGGACGACGACGATCCGAAGGTGCGCATCGTGCTGCGCAAGGGGATCCCGGTCGCGGGCGGCATGGCCGGCGGCAGCGCGGATGCGGCGGCGACGCTCGTGGGCCTCGCGTCGCTGTGGAAGCTCGACATCACCCGCGACGAGCTGGCCGCGATCGCCGGTAAGCTGGGCAGCGACGTGCCTTTCGCGCTGTACGGCGGCACGGCGCTCGGTACCGGGCGCGGCGAGCAGCTCGTGCCGGTGCTGTCTCGGCACACGTTCCACTGGGTGCTCGCGTTCGACCACAAGGGCCTCTCCACGCCGAAGGTGTTCGGCGAGCTCGACCGGCTGCGCGCCGAGGGCAAGCCGCCGCGCGTCGGCGCGCACACGCCCGTGGTCGAGGCGCTCGCTTCCGGTGACCCGCGGCAGCTCGCGCTGCTGCTGGGCAACGACCTCCAGGCCGCGGCCGTCTCGCTGCGGCCGGGCCTGCGGCGCACCCTGCGCGCGGGCGTGAACGCGGGAGCGCTGGCCGGCTGTGTTTCCGGCTCGGGCCCGACGTGTGCCTTCCTCTGCGTCGACGCGCAGGCGGCCGTTGAGGTGGCCGCCGAGCTGTCCGGCGCCGGGGTGTGCCGCACGGTGCGCGTCGCGCACGGGCCGGTGCCCGGCGCGCGGGTGGTCGGCGGCGACGACGCGCCGCGCAGCACGCCGCCGCGCGTGCACGCCTGATCTTCATTGAACTGTCCACTGTGGAAGGGATCGGATGGCCAACCTGGTCAACCTGGAGTCGGTGAGCAAGTCCTACGGGGTGAAGCCGCTGCTGGACAAGGTTTCCCTCGGCGTCGCCGAAGGACAGCGCATCGGCGTGGTCGGCCTCAACGGCGGTGGCAAGACCACCCTGCTGGAGGTCCTCTCGGGACTGAGTGAACCGGACGACGGGCGCGTGAGCCACGTGCGCGGGCTGCGGATGGCCGTGGTCACCCAGCGCACCGAGCTGCCCGAGGGCAGCACGGTCGGCGATGTCGTGCTGGCCCGCTACGGCGCCGAGCACGAATGGGCCGCCGACGCCCGCGTCCGGTCCATTGTGGATGGTCTCGGGATCACCGCGATCGGGCTGGACAAGGCGACTGCCACGCTTTCCGGTGGAGAGCGCCGTCGCGTCGCGCTCGCCGCCGCGCTGACCGGCGAGCTGGACCTGGTGGTGCTCGACGAGCCCACCAACCACCTGGACGTCGAGGGGGTCCGCTGGCTGGCGGATCACCTGCTCGCCCGCCGGACCGCCGTGGTGGTCGTGACCCACGACCGGTGGTTCCTGGACACGGTCGCGAGCGTCACCTGGGAGGTCGCGAACGGCCGCGTCGAGCAGTACGAAGGCGGTTACGCGGACTGGATCTTCGCGCGTGCCGAGCGGGCGCGGCTGTCCGCGACCGCCGAGGAGAAGCGGCAGAACCTGGCGCGCAAGGAGTTGGCGTGGCTGCGCCGCGGCCCGCAGGCCCGCTCGTCGAAGCCGCGGTACCGCGTCGAGGCCGCCGAGGCGCTGATCGCCGACGTGCCGCCGTTGCGGGACACCGTCGAGCTGCACGCGTTCGCGAAGCGGCGGCTCGGCAAGACGGTGCTGGAGCTGGAGGACGTGACCGTCGGCGTCGGCGGCCGGACCCTGCTCGACCACGTCACCTGGCGGATCGGCCCCGGTGACCGGATCGGCCTGGTCGGCGTGAACGGCTCCGGCAAGACCACCCTGCTCAAACTGCTCGGCGGGGAGATCGAATCCTCGACCGGGCACCGGAAACAGGGCAAGACCGTCGCGCTCGCGCACCTGCGCCAGGAGCTGGACGACCTGCCGAAGGACCTCCGGGTGCTGCAGGCGATCGAGCAGGTCGCCGGGCGCGTGGTGTTCGGCAAGCAGGAGATGACCGCTTCGCAGCTCGGCGAGAAGCTGGGCTTCCCGCAGGCCCGCCAGTGGACGCCGGTCGGCGACCTGTCCGGCGGCGAGCGGCGCCGGCTCCAGCTGTGCCGGCTGCTGATGGCCGAGCCGAACGTGCTGCTGCTCGACGAGCCGACGAACGACCTGGACATCGACACCCTGCAGCAGCTGGAAGACCTGCTCGACGGCTGGCCCGGCACGATGGTCGTCGTCTCGCACGACCGGTACCTGGTCGAGCGCGTCTGCGACACCACGGTCGCCCTCTTCGGCGACGGCGAGGTGACCGACCTGCCCGGCGGCATCGAGGAGTACCTCAAGCGGCGCCTGAAGATCCGTGACGCCGCCCCGCGCCGTGAGTCCGTCGAGGCCGCCCCGGCGAAGGCCGAGGCCAAGCGCGACGCGGCGGAGGTGCGGGCCGCGCGCAAGGAGCTCGGCCGGCTGGAGCGCAAGCTCGACCAGCTCTCCTCGCGCGAGGAGAAGATCCACGTGGCGCTCGCCGAAGCGGCCACGGACCCGGCGAAGCTGATCGAGCTGAACACCGAGCTGAAGACGCTGCAGGCGGAGAAGGACGACGTCGAGGCGCGCTGGCTGGAGACCTCCGAGGCGGCCGAATAGCCGCCCGTCGAGCCGGGTGCACCGAGCCGAACAGCGCTGTTCAGGCCACGGGCGGCGGGCGTTGACAACCAGACAGTAATCTGACGCCCATGAGTCGGTTCGTGGACACGCTCGTCGGTACGGCGGCAGGGCGGGGTCAGCAGCGGGGCATGGTCACCGGGGAGCCCAAGGAGCCGGTGCGCAGGACGTGGGCCGAGGTCCACGACGAGGCGCTACGGGTCGCCGGGGCCTTGGTGGCAGGCGGGCTGACGCCGGGGAGCGCGGTCGCGGTGCTGGCCGCCGCGCCTTCGCTGATCGCGCCCACCGTGCAGGCCGTCTGGCTCGCCGGGGGCAGCGTGACGATGCTGCACCAGCCCACCCAGCGCACGGACCTCGCCGAATGGGCGGACGACACGGTCAAGGTGCTGGGCATGATCGGCGCGGAGCTGGTGGTGCTCGGCGAGCCGTTCGACGCGCTCGCGCCGGTGCTCGCGGAGAAGGGCATCGGCTACCGGCTGATCACCGAGCTGCGTGACGGCGAGCCGCTGGCCGAGGTCGTGCCCACCGCCGAGGGCGACACCGCGCTGCTGCAGCTCACCAGTGGGTCGACCGCCGAGCCGAAGGCCGTGCGGATCACGTACGGGAACCTCTACACCAACGTCAAGGCGATGGTGGAGCGCGCGGAGTTCGACTTCGACACCGACGTGATGGTGTCCTGGCTGCCGACCTTCCACGACATGGGCATGGTCGGCTTCCTGACCGTGCCGATGACGTTCGGCGTCGAGCTGGTCAAGATCACGCCGGTGGAGTTTCTGTCCGGGCCGCTGATCTGGCCGGAGCTGATCACGAAGTACCGCGGCACCACCACGGCGGCGCCGAACTTCGCGTACGCCATCGTCGGCCGCCGCATGGCGCGGGTGGACGACGAGAGCGCCTACGACCTGTCCACGCTGCGCATCGCGCTGAACGGCGCGGAGCCGATCGACGAGACCGCCGTGCAGACGTTCGTCGAGGCCGGCGCCCGGTTCAAGATGCCGGCCGAGTGCGTGTTCCCGGCGTACGGCATGGCGGAGGCGACCCTGGCCGTCTCGTTCGCGCCGCTGTTCACCGGGCTCACGCTGGACGTGGTGGAAGCCGAAGCGCTGGAGGCCGGTAACCGCGCGGTGCCGGTGCCCGAGGGCGACCCGCGGCGCGGGACCGACTCGGTGCGCTCGTTCGCGATGCTCGGACGCCCGCTCGACGGCCTCGAGGCGGAGATCGTCGACGACCAGGGCCACCGGCTCGGCGACCGGGAGGTCGGCGAGATCCGGCTGCGCGGCGAGGCCGTGACGCCGGGCTACCTGACCGTCGACGGCCCGGTCGACACCCAGGACGCCGACGGCTGGCTCGACACCGGCGACCTCGGTTACCTGGTGAACGGCCAGATCGTCATCTGCGGGCGGCGCAAGGACGTGATCATCATGGGCGGCCGCAACCTCTACCCGACCGACATCGAGCGCGCGGCCACCTCGGTGGAGGGCGTGCGCGCGGGCAACGCCGTGGCCGTGCGCATCGACGCCGGCAGCCGTCGCGAGCGTTTCGCCGTGGTGGTGGAGTCCAAGCTGGCCGGTGACGCCGACGCCGAGCGGGCACTGTCCAAAGAGGTCGCGGCCCGGGTGCGCGACGCGGTCGACATGCGGCCGTTCGCCGTGGTCGTGCTGCCGGCCGGCAGCCTGCCGAAAACGCCTTCGGGCAAGGTCAAGCGCGCCGCCACGGCCGTCCAGTACGCCGAGAAGATCTCGCACGACGCGAACTCCTGACCCACGCGAAAAGCCCCCGCCCGCGACGAGGATGGAGTCGCGGGAGGGGGCTTTTCGCTGTCGGGGCTGGGAGTCCGGAGGGTGGGAGAACAACTGCGCCGCGGGGGAACGGCGCCGGGTTCCGGTGCGGAGGGGACTTTCGCGCCTCGTCCCGGCTCGGATCGCTGGGCCGTTCAAGAAGAACGGCACGGCGGCCCGGGCTCGAAAGCGGGCGGCCGCGGGGTACGGCGGTCCGGGTCTGATGGCGGGCGCGGGGGGACGGCGTCCCCCCCGGCACCGCCTCGGGTTACCGGTCCTGGAGGTGTTCGGCCGCTTCCCCGGCCGGGCGTGGGGCGCGCTGGGCGGTGGCCTCGTGCTCGTCGCGGGCGCCCGGGACACCCGGGGCGCGCCGTCCGGAGAGGTCGGCCAGCTGGTCCTCGACCTCGTCGAGGAACTGGTCCACCTCACGCTCGTCGTAGCCGCGCTTGCCGATCAGCGGCTTGTTGAACATCACGTGGTGGACTTCCGCGGCGGTCAGGTCGTCCTCTTCGGCGATCGTCTTGGCGATGCGCCGCACGTACTCGTCGACCTCGTTCTTCGCGTATCCGCGGCGGCCGATCGGGGCGTTACCGAAAGCGACCTCGGCGAGGTCCTCGGCGGTGAACGACATGAAAGATTCTCCGATTCAAGGTCGGTGTGCGAACTCCCGCCCTCCGTCCTAACCGGTCATCGGGGCACCCGGAAGGGAAAGCACCCCGGGTCGACTCGATCAGGGAAGCAGAAGCCGCCCATCGAGTGAGGAGATATCGCGTTACGTCACCGACCATCACTCACTGAGAGCAACGGAGTGGTCAGCCCGCGTGGAACTCGTTCTGCGCGTCCGTGAGGCCCTTGGCGACCAGTGCCTCGGTGGCGTCGGCGCAGCGGTCGACCTCGAACGGGAGCTCCTTGCGCTCCACCGTCGAGAAGTCCTTCAGCACGAAGTCGGCCGGGTCCTGGCGGCCCGGCGGGCGGCCGATGCCGAACCGCACGCGGTAGTAGTCACGCGTGCCGAGCGACTTGGTGATGGAGCGGAGGCCGTTGTGGCCGTTGTCGCCGCCGCCGAGCTTGAGCTTCAGCGCGCCGAACGGCACGTCCAGCTCGTCGTGCACCACGACGACCCCGGACGGCGGGACCTTGAAGAACCGGGCGGCGCCGACCACGGGCCCGCCGGACAGGTTCATGAACGAGCGGGGCTTAACCAGCACCACGCGACGGCCGGAAAGCCGTCCCTCGAGCACCTCGGCGCCGCTCTTGTGGGCCTTGAACTTGCCGCCGATGCGCGCGGCCAGCTCGTCGAGCACCATGAAGCCGACGTTGTGCCGGTTGCCGGCGTACTGGGGCCCGGGATTGCCGAGGCCGGCGAGCACGATCAGCTCGCCGGCCCCGGGCAGGTCTTCACTCACGGAAGTGAGCTTATTCGGCGGCCTCGGTGGCGGCGGCGTCGCCTTCGGCGGCGTCCTCGTCCTCGGTCGACTCACGCTGCTCGTTGACGGCCACGACCAGCGCCTCGGGGTCGGTGACCAGCTCCGCGCCCGCGGGCAGGGTGAGCTGCCCGGCGCTGATCTGGACGCCGGCCTCGATCCCCTCGACGGAGACCTCGACCTGCTCCGGGATGTGCAGGGCCTCGACCTCGACCTGGATGGTGTCGAGGTCCTGGGCGACCAGGGTGCCCGGGGCGGCGGTGCCGGTGACGACGACGGGCACGTCCACGGTGATCTTCTCGCCGCGCTTGACGACCAGCAGGTCGACGTGCTCGATGTAGTTCTTCAGCGGGTGCACGACGATGGTCTTCGTCAGCGCCAGCTCGTCGGAGCCCTCGAGGTCGAGGGTGATGACGGCGTTGCTGCCGTTCTCGCGGACCACGCGGGCGAACTCGAGGGCCGGCAGCGCGAAGTGCCGCGGGTCCGAGCCGTGCCCGTACAGGACCGCGGGGATCTTGCCGGCACGACGGGTGCGCCGCGCGGCACCCTTGCCGAACTCGGTGCGCGGCTCGACGGAAAGACGTACCTCGGACACGGTGTAGCACTCCTTCAAATCACGATGCGGTGCAGCAGTGGCGGCGGGGATCGTCGATCTCTGCTCGGGGCGGTTGCGTACGGCGGCGAGTACCGGGCGTGAGGGGTCCACGGGGGCTTCTCAAACCGCCGCGTCGATCACGCTGGGCACCGAATGGTGCACCCGCCTCGCCGAGACAACTCGAGAAGTGTAGACCAGCCTGGGCCGGTGCGGTGACGACGGGGGCGCCCGCGCGCGCCGACCTTGGGCCGGGCGGTGGGTGACGACACAATAAAGGTGCTCCCGGCACCGGTCGCGGGGATGAGATGATCCCGGCGGAAAGAGGGGCGGGAATGCGGGCTCGATGGACCGCCGTGGCGGTCGTGCTGATGGGCGGGCTGCTCGCGGGCTGCCAGGTCGCGGTGTCCGGTTCGGCCGGGGTTTCGGCCGCCGACCAGCAGAAAGCCGACCGGCTCGCGGCGCAGAAGACCGCCGTCGCCGCGGCGCTCGACGCGCTGCGGCAGGCACCGGCGCTGCAGTACGACACCACGGTCAAGGACGCCTCCGGCAAGCCCGCGGACCTGACCTTCCGGGTCACGCGCGACGGCGACGGGATCGGCACGCTGCCGTTCGAGGGCCAGGCCGTGCAGATCGTGCAGGTCGGCGGCGAGCTGTACGTCTCCGCGAACGCGGACTACTGGAAGGCGCACGGGCTGGAGGACAGCAGTGCCCGGTTCGGCACCGGCTGGGTGCACACCGTCGGCACCGAGCTGCCCGTGGACCCGGGGGCGAAGCTCGCGCCGGGCAAGCTCGCGGACGAGCTGGGCAAGTCGCTGGCCACGCTGAACCAGACGGCCGAGCCGGTGCGGCAGAAGCAGCCCGACGGCACGGAGGCGTACCAGCTCGGCGGCGGCCTCGGCACCCTCCAGGTGACCGCCGCGCAGCCGAACCGCGTGGTGGGCTTCGCGCCGGCGCTGATCGACCCGCAGGGCGGGGCGAAGCTCGGCGCCGGGTTCCAGGTCCGCCCGATCGCCGGTGACGAGCTGAAGAAGTTCCACACCGACTTCGACAACGCCGTGGGCGGGCTGGGCCAGCCGTTCGAGGGACTCGCGCAGGCCAGCGTCGCGGTGCTGAACGACAAGCTCGACTGCAAGGACTTCGTCGGCTCCTGCACCACCTCGGTGGACGTCTCGACCAGCGTGGTGGGCGGCGACTCGGACCCGAAGCCGGTGGTGCACGTGACGCTGACCGTCGAGATGAGCGCCGACGCGCTCGGCTCGCAGACCTGCACCACCCAGGGCGACGCGGCGGCGGACGCGACGATCACGATGTCCTGCTCGGTCAAGTTCTCGCTGCCGAACCGCACGGCCAGCTACCAGGTGCTGGCCAAGCCGACGGCCGTCGCCGAGGTCCGGGTGCCGTTCGACGCGAACGCCGTGAAGCAGAAGCTGGCGACGTCCTTCGCCGCGCTCGGCGGCTGACCTGCACGCCTACCCGCGGGTGCGTTGGTTTCGTTGAAGTAGCCGATCACCCGTCCTTACCATCGGCGCCGTCAAGCACGGAGTCCTTGGGTGAGGAGCGGTCATGAGCAAGCTGGTGGTGTTCGGCGCGACGGGGTACGCCGGCGGCCGGATCACGGAGGAGGCGCTGCGGCGCGGCCATTCGGTGGTCGGCGTCGCGCGTAAGGCTGAAGGCCTGCCGGACGGCGTCGAGGCGCGCGCGGGTTCGATGCACGACGCCGGCTTCGTCACGGACGTGACCCGCGGCGCCGACGTGATCGTGGTCGCGACGCCGGGTCGCGCGGATGACGAGGGCCGTCGCCTGCTGGACGCCGTGCCGACGCTGGTGGACGCGGCCCGCGCGGCCGGCGCGCGCCTGTCGTTCGTCGGCGGGGCGGGCTCGCTGCACGTCGCCGAGGGCGGCCCGCGGCTGATCGACACCCCGGAATTCCCGGACGAGTACAAGGCGGAGGCGGGCAGCCACGCCGACGTCCTCGCGGCCCTGCGCGCGCTGCCCGAGGGTGACGACTGGTTCTACGTCAGCCCGGCCGCCGAGTTCGGCGCCTGGAACGCCGGCGAGCGCACCGGCGAGTTCCGCCTGGGCGGCGACGTCCTGCTGTCGGACGAGGACGGCCACTCGAGGATCAGCGGCGCGGACTACGCGATCGCCTTCGTCGACGAGATCGACGAGCCGAAGCACCCGCGGGCACGATTCACCGTCGCCTACTGACCGACTCGTGAGTGTTCGTGACGGTTCCCACCGGCAGGAACACTCACGAGTCCTGACCGGTCAGCCCGGGGAGCCCACCACACAGAGGAACTTCGTGGCGTGCGCGGGGTCGAGCGCGTTGGTGACCAGGTTCCAGACGTTGAGGTCGTAGGCCTCGCCGATGTGGCCCACCGGGTCGAACGGGCAGGTGTCCTGGACGTACTGGTTGTCCACGCCCGGCTCGCGGACGAACGCGGTGTCGGTGGGCGTGACCAGCTCGTCGGCCCGCGAAGTGAGGACCGTGTAGCGCACGCCGGGCTGGGCGATCGGTCCGTTGTCCAGCGTGGTGACCGCGGCGCCGTCGGTGATCAGGTTGTCGCAGGCCGGGCAGCCGAGCGTGGACAGCGCCTGGCCGACGGCGTCACGCTCGCCCTGGCCCAGCAGGTACGCGAGCTTGGTCAGCCCGCCGAAGGTGGTGCCGTGGGTGGGCGGCGCGATGGCCACCACGGTGCCGATCTTGTCCGCGATGCCCTGGGTCTTGGTCACGTAGAGGGACTGGAAGCCGCCCTCGGAATGCCCGACGATGTCCACTTTGGACGCACCGGTCTCGGCCAGCACCCGGCCGATGAACGCCTTGATCTCGGCCGCGGAGTCGGCGATCGGGCGCAGCCCGCCGACCACGGGGAAGCCCGGGTAGGCGCCGTAGGTCTGGCTGAACGTGCAGTAGCCCTTGGCCGCGACGGCCGACTGCATGAAGTTCAGGTCCTCGTAGTAGGTGGCGCCCAGCCCGTGGAGGAAGACCACGGGGTGGGGGTGCGCGGCGCTCGGCCGGCAGGACGGGTCGTTGTCGCCGCCGGTCGCCGCCTGCGCCGGGGCGGCGGTGAACGCCGCCGTCACGAGCGCCGCGGCGGCCAGCACAGCCGCTTTGGTCCGCAATCGCATCCTCATCGAGAAGCTTCCTTCCTCAGGGGCTCACCGGCGGCGTTGCCGGTGGATCAGGTGGCCCGTCGCGGGGCGGGGTAAAGCGTTTCGACCAGTTCGGCGTGGCGGCGGGCGACGACGTCGCGCCGGATCTTGAGGGTCGGGGTCAGCTCGCCGGCGGCCACCGAGAACGGGGCCGGCACGATCGCGAAGTCCCGGATCCGCTCGGGCGGAGAATAGCGGGCGTTGACGGCTTCGACCTCTCGGGCGATGAGCGCGCGCAGGCGCTCGTCGCCGGACCAGCCTTCGGCGGCGGGGTCGACGCCGGTCTCGGAGGTCAGCTCGGGCAGCCGGTCCTGGTCGAGGGCGAGCAGCGCGACCGGGTACGGGCGGCGGTCGCCGAGCAGCACGGCCTCGGCGATCCACGGCGTCCGGCGCAGGTCGGTTTCGATCGCGGCGGGGGACAGGTTCTTGCCCGCCGAGGTGATCACGATGTCCTTCTTGCGCCCGGTGATGGTGAGGAACCCGTCGGCGTCGAGCGAGCCGAGGTCACCGGTGCGCAGCCAACCGTCCACAACGGACTCCGCGGTCGCGGCGGGGTTGTTCCAGTAGCCCGCGAAGACGCCCGCCGAGCGGCCCAGCACCTCGCCGTCTTCGGCGATCGCCAGCTCCACGCCGGGTGCCGCGCGCCCGACGGTGCCGACGCGCCAGGCATCCGGCGTGTTCGAGGTGAGCACGGCGGTCGACTCGGTCATCCCGTACGCCTCGTACACCGGCACTCCGCAGGCGAAGAAGAACTCGAGGATCTCCGGGGCGATCGGGGCCGACCCGGTGATCGCGTGGCCGAGCCGCCCGCCGAACGCGGCGCGGACGCGGCCGAACAGCTGCTCTTCCGCGTCGGCGAACCGGCGGGCCTCCGCCTCGTCCAGCTGCTCGCCGCGACGCGCGCGCAGACCCAGCTCGACCGTCGGCCCGAGGTCCGGGGCCAGGCCGCTGACCACCGAGTAGATCTTCTCGAACAGCATCGGCGCCGACGGCAGGTAGGTCGGCGCGACCTCGGCCAGCTCGCCGGCCACGGCGCGGATGTCGCCGCCGGAGTACGCGATCGTGGCGCCGGTGCGCAGGCAGTAGACCTGCAGCATCCGGGTCAGCAGGTGGGCCAGCGGGAGGTAGGCGAACAGCACGTCGCCCGGGGCGGCTTCGCTGATTTCGCGCAGGGCCCCGATCACCGAGGCGACGTTGTGGTGGGTGAGCACGCAGCCCTTGGGCTCGCCGGTGGTGCCGGAGGTGCCGGAGGTGTAGACGATGGTGAACGGGTCGTCCGGCGCGGGTTCGGGCACCGGTCCGAGGTCGGCCGCGCCGGTGCCGGAATTGATCACCTCGGTGAGCGGACTGCCAGTGGCGTCGATGCCCAGCACCAGCTCCAGCGCGGGCAGCTCGTCGCGCAGCGCTTCGATGTCGGCCAGGTGCCCATCGGTTTCCACGAGCACAGCGGTGGCGCCGGAGTCGTGCAGGATCCAGCGAATCTGGCCGCGGGAGCCGGTGGGGTAAACCGGCACGCAGATCGCGCCGAGCCGGGCGATCGCGAGGTCGCAGACTGTCCACTCAGGACGGGTCCGGCAGAGCAGCGCCACCCGGTCGCCTCGCCGTACACCGCCTTCGCGCAGCAGCCCGGCCACTCGGCTCGTCGCGTGGTCCAGCTCGGTGAAGGTGCGCTCCCGCCAGCCGCCGCGCTCCGGGAAGCGCTGGGCGACCGCCTCGCCGAACGCGGCCGCCGCTTCGGCGGCGAGACCGCACAGGCCACGCTCGGTTGACATTGGATACCTCCGGGTATTGGATACTTGAAGGTATGGAGTTGGGCTCGCCAAAGTCAAGACCCAGATCAGGGAGGACCGGCCGATGGCCGCGCTGGAACCCGGACCCGGCCGGACGCGGCCGACGCGGTCCGAAACCCGCCGTCGCATCCTCGACGCGGCGTTCACCGTCTTCGGCGAGCGCGGGATCGCGGCGTCGAAGCTGACCGAGGTCGCCGCGGCCGCGGGACTGACCAAGGGCGCGGTGTACTCGAGCTTCGCGTCGAAGGACGAGCTGGTGCTGGCGCTGATGGAGGAGCACGCCGCGCACCGGCTCGAGGCGAGCCTGGCCGGCTTCGCGGAGGCCGGCGACGGCGGCGTGGGCCTGGGATGCGTCGCGGCGGTGCTGATGCACGAGATGCGCACGGACGCCGTCTGGCACCGGCTGCTCGCGGAGTTCTTCGCGCTGGCCCACCACGACGAGCACCGGCGCGACGCGTTGAAGCTGCGCCGCCGCGAGGTGCGCACGACCATCGCGCGGGCGCTGGAACGGCTGGCCGAGGGGTTCGACCTGGAGCTGCCGCTGCCGCCGCGGGAGTTCGCCGTGATCCTGCTGGCGCTGAGCAACGGCCTCGCCGTCGAGTCGGACATCGACGACGAGGCCGTCCCGGACGACCTGCTCGGCCGCGTGCTGACCCTGATCGCCGGCGAGGCCGTCGCCAAGGTCCGCTCAGCGGCGGAAAGCATTACAGAGCAATGAAAACCCGCTACCGGCCGCGCAGCTCGGCGACCACCGGCGCGAACGTTTCCAGCATCGCCTCGAACACGGTGATGTAGGAGAACCCGTAGCGCTCACGGCGGTCGACGAGCTGTTGGACGATCTCGTCCACCGTGCCGAGGAGCAGTTGCGGCGCGTCCAGCAGCTCGTCGGTGTTCTCTACTGAGCGGTTCTCGACCGAGCGCTCGTCGGTGTCCGCGTGCCACTCGGCCGCGGCGGCGCGCCGGTCTTCGGTCACGACCACGCGCTGGACCAGCATGTTGTACTCGACCTCGCGGTCGCCGGCGAGTGAGCGGAAGAACCGGACGCGTTCGTCCATCGCCTCGGCGTTGTCGAGCACGAAGGTGCCCGGTGGCTTCCCGCGGTCCTGCCTCAGCCCCGCGAAACCGGCGATGTCGGCGTGCTCCGCGGCGAGGCGCAGCACCCCGTCGCTGTTGCCCGCGATCAGCAGACGCGGCAGCCCGCCCTCGTCCGCCAGCCGGGTCTTCAGCTCGTCGAGCCCTTCGACCAGGTAATCGATCCGCTCGGCCGCCTTGCGCCACGGCAGCCCGGCGTCGTCGAACTCGGACTTCATATGCCCGGAACCGAGCCCGAGGTCGAGCCGGCCGCCGGTCAGCGCGTCGGTGCTCGCGACGTCACGCGCGAAGAGCGCCAGGTTGTAGAACGGCACGTTGGACACCAGCGTGCCCACTCGCGGCCGCTCGGTGACGGCGGCCGCGGCCACCAGCGCCGGGAACGGCGCGGGCCGGCCGGGGCCGAGGTGATCGGGCACCGTGATGACGTCGTAGCCCAGCTCTTCGGCCCGGCGGCACTTGGCCGTCCACTCGGCCCGGTCGGTGACCCCGCGGAAGCTGATGCCGAACTTGAATTTCCCCATGCGGCGAAACTAGCGCCTGCCGGGGCGGCGGCGGAGACGATTTCGCCGCCGGCGGACCGAGGTTCACCGGCGGCGAAAACGAGGGCTTTCCGGACGCGGGTCAGGCGGCGCCGTCGAACAGCGAGGTGACCGAGCCGTCCTCGAACACCTGCTGGATGGCCTCCGCGAGCATCGGCGCGATGGACAGCACCGTCAGCCCCGGGAAGCGCTTCTCCTCCGGGATCGGCAGGGTGTTGGTGACGATGACCTCGCGGGCCTTGCACTGCGAGAGCCGCTCGGTCGCCGGGTCGGAGAGGATGCCGTGCGTGGTCGCGATGACCACGTCCGCCGCGCCCTCCTGGATCAGCGCCTCGGTGGCCTTCACGATCGTGCCGCCGGTGTCGATCATGTCGTCGATCAGCACGCAGAGCTTGCCCTGCACCTTGCCGACCACGCGGTTGGCCACCGCCTGGTTGGGCTTGTCCGGGTCGCGCGTCTTGTGGATGAACGCGATCGGCCGGTCGCCCAGCTGCTGCGCCCACTTCTCGGCCAGGCGCACCCGGCCCGAGTCCGGCGAGACGACGGTGATGTCCGCGTCGCCGTAGGTGGCCTTGATGTGGTCGGCGAGCACCGACTGGGCCATCAGGTGGTCGACGGGGCCGTCGAAGAAGCCCTGGATCTGCGCGGTGTGCAGGTCGACCGTCATGATCCGGTCGGCGCCCGCGGTCTTGAACAGGTCCGCGATCAGCCGGGCCGAGATCGGCTCGCGGCCCTTGTGCTTCTTGTCCTGCCGCGCGTACGGGTAGAACGGCATCACCACGGTGATCCGCTTCGCGCTCGCCCGCTTGAGCGCGTCCACCATGATCAGCTGCTCCATCACGTACTCGTTGATGGGCGTGGTGTGCGCCTGGATCACGAAGGCGTCGGTGCCGCGCACCGACTCCTCGAACCGCACGAACAGCTCGCCGTTGGCGAAGGTGTGCGCGGTCTGCGGGGTGATCTGGACGCCGAGGTTCTCGGCGACCTCCTCCGCGAGTTCCCGGTGTGCGCGGCCGGAGAAGAGCATCAGGTTCTTCTTCGGCGTCCCGGACTTCTGGCTCATGCTGGCGACTCCCCGTCGGTTCCTGATTCTGCCAAGGACACGGCGGTGTCCTGCTGCGCGGCGAGTGCGGCTTCCGCCGCCTCCGCCGCGGGTGTGCCCGGCCTGCGCCGGCCCGCCCAGCCTTCGATGGTGCGCTGCGGGCCCGCCGACACCGCCAGCGCGCCTGGCGGGACGTCGTCGCGGATGACCGCACCCGCCCCACTGTAAGCGCCGTCGCCGATCCGCACCGGCGCTACCAGCGTGTTGTCCGCGCCGAGGCGCACGTGGGAGCCGACGACGGTGTGGTGCTTGCCCACGCCGTCGTAGTTCACGAACACGCTGGAGCAGCCGATGTTGCTGTGCTCGCCGATCTTCGCGTCGCCGACGTAGGTCAGGTGCGGCACCTTCGTGCCGTCGCCGATTTCCGCGTTCTTGGTCTCGACGAACGCGCCCAGCTTGCCCTTGGCGCCGAGCTTCGTGCCCGGCCGCAGGTAGGTGTACGGGCCGACGTTGACGCCGTCGCCCAGCTCGGAGCCGGAGCCGTGCACGCGCACGACCGAGGCGTGCGCGCCGATGACCACGTCGGTGAGCGTGGTGTCCGGGCCGACCACCGAGCCCTCACCGACCGAGGTGGCGCCCTTGAGCTGCGTGTTCGGCTCCAGCAGGACGTCGCGGGAGAGCTTCACGTCCGCCTCGATCCAGGTGGTGCCCGGGTCGGTCACGGTCACGCCCTCGCGCTGCCAGCGGCGCACGATCCGGCGGTTGTACTCCGCGCCCAGCACGGAGAGCTGCACGCGGTCGTTCACACCCTCGGTGACCCACGGGTCGTCGACGACCAGCGCGCCGACGCCCTTGCCGTCGTCGCGGGCGATGCCGAGCACGTCGGTCAGATATAGCTCGCCCTGCGCGTTGTCGGTCGACAGGCGCGAGAGGCCGTCGGTCAGCACTGCGGCGTCGAACGCGTAGACGCCCGAGTTGATCTCCTGGATTTCGTGCTGCGCCGGGGTCGCGTCCTTGTGCTCGACGATCGCGCTCACGCCGCCCGCTTCGTCGCGCACGATCCGGCCGTAGCCGGACGGGTCGGCGACCACGGCGGTGAGCACGGTGACCGCGTTGCCGGAGCCGGTGTGCTCGGCCAGCAGCGCGGACAGCGTCTCGGTGTCCAGCAGCGGCACGTCGCCGTAGCTGACGAGCACGGTGCCGGTCAGGCCGTCCGGCAGCTCGTGCAGCGCGCAGGAAACGGCGTGCCCGGTGCCCTTCTGCTCGGCCTGCACGGCGGTGGTGACTTCGCGGCCCAGTACTCCGCCGACGCGCGCCAGCTCGGCGCCGACGGCTTCACGGCCGTGGCCGATCACCACGACGAGGTGTTCCGGGTCCAGTCCGGCCGCGGCGCGGACCGCGTGCTCCACCAAGGGGCGCCCGGCGATCGGGTGCAGCACCTTGGGGGTGGACGAGCGCATGCGGGTGCCCTCACCCGCGGCGAGGATCAGCGTGCTCAGCGGGCCGCTCAACGACACTCCCAATGATTCACCGGTGGGGTTGCTTCTCGGCCAACGATCCTACGTGGGGTCTTCGGAGTCCCACGCGGGGTCGGTCGGGCTGGTCCCGTCGGGCCAGCCGGTGCCGGCTTCGGTGGCCATCGAGTTGGCCGACGCCACCTGGTTGCCACCGCCGCGTTTTGCCTGGTACATGGCGGCATCCGCCCGCGCGAGCACCTGCTCGGCCCGTTCCTGCGGCCGCAGCGACACCAGGCCGATCGACAGCGTGACGCCGTGCGAAAGGTGATGGGGCAGGTCTGCGACGGATTTCACTGCGCGCCCCAGCGCCATCTTCGCCGCCGAAGCCGGCGCGCCCGGGAGCAGCACGATGAACTCGTCGCCGCCGTACCGCGCGACAACGTCGTCACCACGCAACGCGTCACGAAGCGTGCTCGCGACGACACGGAGCACGTTGTCGCCCTCGGCGTGCGACTGGCGGTCGTTGACTCCCTTGAAGCCGTCGAGGTCGACCAGCCCGACGGCCAGCGGCTGCGCGTCGGCCGACGAGGCCAGCGTGCGCAGGCGCTCGTCCAGCGCGCGGCGGTTCGGCAGCCCGGTGAGCGGGTCCTGCAGGGCCTGCTGGGTGATCGCGCCGTGCTCGGCGGAGAGGCGCTCGTGCTCGCGGCGGGCGTTCAGCGTGGCGATCTGCGACTCGCGCAGCGTCCACATCTCCGCTTCGAGCGTGGTGGCGTAGTCGATCATCGACGGGCTGGAGCCGGACGGGTGGTCCCGCGAAGTGTCGAGGCGCGCGAGCTCGCGGGCCACGTTGAGCCGCATCGACGGCTGCGACAGGTCCCTGTTCATCGCGGCGCGGACGTCACGCAGCACCTGCAGCGCCTCTTCCCGGCGGTCGCACCGGTCGAGGCAGCGGGCCAGCGCGATGGCGACGATCTCCTGCTCGTGCGGGAACTGCTGGCCGCTGTTCAGCTCGTGCAGACGGGCCACCTGGTCTTCGCTCGGGTGGTGCAGCGCGAGCGCGGACGCGAGCACGCCGACCTGGTCGACGGCCGCGACGCCGGCCTTGCGCGGGAACAGCGACTCGGCGAACGGGCCCTCGGCCGCCACCGCCATCGACGCGGCCGTGCGGAACTTCTCCTTGGCCTCTTCGTACTGCTCGACGCGCTCCAGCCGCAGGCCCCAGCCGAGCATCAGCCGCACCCGGTTCATCAGCTGCAGGGTGATCTCGTGCGGGCTCGCGCTGTCGCGGATCGCCTGGTGCGCGCGGCCGAGGACCTCCTCGGCGGCCTCGTAGACGCCGAGCTGGTTGAGCACGATCCAGCAGTCGAGCAGGGCGTTGGACAGCATCCGGTTCCAGTTGCGGATGCCGATCTGGCGGTCCGGGATGGTGGAGTCGTCGAGGATCGCCAGCGCCCTGGCGATCTCGGTGAGCGCGGCGTCTTCCTGCGCGGCCAGCACCAGCCGGCGCCCGCGCAGGGCGTGCGCGTCGGCGCGCAGCAGCGAAAGGCCGTGGCGGCGGGTGTGCGCGAGCATCTCGTCGAGCCGCGGCTCGGCCTCGGCGGCCAGGCCGCGCGTGACCAGCCGGGCGAAGGCGGAGGCGCGCAGCAGCTGCGCGACCAGTGACGGCTCGCCGCGGCGCAGGGTCTCTTCGAGCAGCTCGTCCATGATCGCGACGATCTCGAGCTGCTGCTC
Source organism: Amycolatopsis saalfeldensis (assembly GCF_900110575.1). Classification (GTDB taxonomy): domain Bacteria; phylum Actinomycetota; class Actinomycetes; order Mycobacteriales; family Pseudonocardiaceae; genus Amycolatopsis; species Amycolatopsis saalfeldensis. The sequence goes on along the minus strand of NZ_FOEF01000001.1, from coordinate 904,188 downwards.
GTGGGGCTGCCGCTGGACCGCCGCGATCAGTTCGCGGCCACGGCCGACCAGCCAGGCGTCGGACATCTCGGCGAGGGTCGGGCGCCTGGCCCCCGTGTCGTCGGTCGCTTCGTCGGTCAGCCGCCCCACCCCCCATCGCCATGGCCGCCAGGAACGTTCCGCTGCTCCGCCGCCAGGATTCGAACCTGAACCGTCAGAACCAAAATCTGAAGTGCTGCCGATTACACTACGGCGGATCGATCCTGGTCAGGATAGCGATGATCGAAGACCCCGGTCGCGGGAGGGTGAGCCCCGTACCCCCCGGGTACGCGGTAAAAGCAGTTGACTGCCCGGGGATCGGGCAAATCGGGCCTCCCCAGGGCGGGAAACCTCCTGTACCGTAACTTACGGCATCGTAGGTAAGGTGACCCTTCGTAAGGGCTCGTAGGAAGAAGTGAACTGTATGACGGCCACCCTTGACCGTTCCCAGCCCGCTGGAGAGCCGCCGGCCCCGAAGGGGCCCAAACCGATCATCGAGGGCCACCGGTCGATCGGGGTCCAGTTCTCCGTCTACTTCGGCGTGATCGCGCCGCTGGTGGCGCTGCTGGTCGCCGTCCCGTTCGCCTGGGGCTGGGGCCTGAGCTGGGTCGACGTCGGGCTGTTCGTGGTGTTCTACGGGATCAGCGGGCTCGGCATCACCGTCGCCTACCACCGTTACTTCACGCACGGCTCGTTCAAGGCCCAGAAGTGGCTGCGCGTGGTCATGGCCATCGCGGGCAGCATCGCCCTGCAGGGCCCGGTGATCACCTGGGTGGCGGACCACCGCCGGCACCACGCGTTCTCCGACCGCGACGGCGACCCGCACTCCCCGTGGGCGTTCGGCACCTCGCCGATGGCCATCGCCAAGGGCTTCTGGCACGCGCACATGGGCTGGCTGTTCGAGCGCGACACCAGCAACCAGGGGCGGTTCGCGCCGGATCTGGTCAAGGACAGCGCCATCCGCAAGGTCGACGACCTGTTCTGGCTCTGGGCACTGGTGAGCCTGCTGCTGCCGGCGCTGCTGGGCGGCCTGATCTCGTGGTCGCTGTGGGGCGCGGTGACCGCGTTCTTCTGGGCGGGCCTGGTGCGCATCTGCGTGCTGCACCACGTGACCTGGTCGGTCAACTCGATCTGCCACATGATCGGCGAGCGCCCGTTCGCCGCGCGGGACAAGTCGGCCAACTTCTGGCCGCTGGCGATCTTCTCCTTCGGCGAGTCCTGGCACAACCTGCACCACGCCGACCCGACGTCCGCGCGCCACGGCGTGCAGCGCGGGCAGATCGACATGTCCGCCCGGCTGATCTGGATGTTCGAGAAGTTCGGCTGGGTGCACGACGTGCGCTGGCCGACTCCGCAGCGGCTGGCGAGGATCGCCGCCGAAGCGAAGTAGGTCTCCGGTTCGGCGTAGTCTGCCCCGGTGGCGGGGAGACGACGGGCCAAGCGAGAGGCGGCCGTCACCGGAGCGCGACCGACCGCTCCGGTGACCCGGGTTCGCATGACGGGCAGCGAGCGCCGGCAGCAATTGCTGAACGTGGCGCGGGCACTGTTCGCAGAGAAGGGTTTCGACGGCACCTCGGTGGAGGAGATCGCGGCGCGCGCCAACGTCTCCAAGCCGGTGGTGTACGAGCATTTCGGTGGCAAGGAAGGCATCTACGCGGTGGTCGTGGACCGCGAGACGCGGGTCCTGCTCGACCGCATGGTCTCGACCCTGCACGGCGGCCACCCGCGCGTGATGCTGGAACAGGCGGCGTGCGCGTTGCTCGGCTACGTCGAGGACTCCCATGACGGCTTCCGCATCCTGGTCCGCGACTCACCGGTGGCCAGCTCCACCGGCACGTTTTCCACTGTGCTGAACGACATCGCCAGCCAGGTGGAGCACATCCTCGCGCAGCAGTTCGCGGCGCGCGGGTACGAGGAGAAGCTTTCCGCCGTGTACGCCCAGGCTCTGGTCGGCATGGTCGCCCTCACCGGCCAGTGGTGGCTCGACGCCCGCAAGCCGAAGCGTGACGAGGTGGCGGCGCACCTGGTGAACCTGGCCTGGAACGGGCTGTCCAATTTGGAGCACAAGCCCAAACTGCTCGGCTGACTCAGCGCAGCAGCCCTTGCGAGTGCAGGTCGTCGAAGATCAGCTGGTCGACGGCGGAGACGCGGGGGCGGTCGGCGTACCCGAGCCACGCGAGCTCCGCGATCTCGCTGCTCGGCGTGAGTGCGCCGGTGTATTCGGCGGTGTAGCAGGTCATCCGCACCACCACGCCGGACGCGCGGCCGTGCGCCTGCGCTTCCCACGTGCCGGCCGGGGAGATGGACGCGGGCATCAGCGCCACGGTCAGCTCCTCGGCGATTTCGCGCACCAGCGTCTCGACGTCCGACTCGCCCGGCTCGCGCTTGCCGCCGGGGAAGTACCAGGCGTCCTTGCCCTTCGAGCGGGTGCTGAGGATCCGGCCGTCCACGAGGTGCAGCCAGGCGATCTTGTCGATCATGCGAGCGCCGCCAGCACCTCGTCGGTGGTGGCCACCGTGCCGAGCCGCGTGAAGATCTTCGTCAGCGACGATTCGTGCGAGAGGTCCGAAAGGCCGGTCATCGCGTCGGACACCGCGATGGTCTGGTAGCCGTGGTCCGCGGCCGCGCGCAGCGTCGACTCCACTCCGAACTCCGTGGCGATCCCGCCGAACACCACCGTGCGCACGCCCGCTTCGCGCAGATGGGCGTGCAGGTCGGTGCCGTAGAAGCCGCCGATGGTCTGCTTGACCACCAGCTTCTCGCCGACGCGGGGCTGGATCTCGGGCACCACGTCGAGGCCGTCGGCCTGCTCGCTGCCCGGCGGCCGCGCCTGGACGACCACCACCTGGGCGCCGGCCTCGGAAAATGCGTCGCGCAGGCGCACGGCGTTCGCCACGACCTCCGGCCCGGACAGCGGGGTCGTCGGCAGGGCCACGATCCGCTCCTGCAAGTCGACGAGCACGAGGGCGGCGGAGCCGGGGTCGATCTCGGTCATGGCGCCGATCCTAGGCCTGCCCGGTGATCGAGGTCGGCGAGCAGGAGGCGCAACAGGCCCGCCAGCTGGTCGCGCTGGGCCGGGGTGAGGGCCGAGACCAGCGTCTCCTCGTGGTCGAGCAGGTCGGTCACGGTGCGCTCGATCAGCTCGTGCCCGGCCGCCGTCAGCTCGACGTGCACCGTGCGACGGTCCTCTGTGGACTTGACGCGGCGGACGTGCCCCTCGCGCTCGGCGCGGGCCGTCTGCTGGGAGATGGCGCCGGGGCTGACGCGGCAGCGCTTCGCCAGCTCGCCCGCGGTCAGCCGGTACGGCGGCCCCGCGCGGCGCAGGGTGCTCAGTAGCGTCCGCGTCGTCGCGTCCACGCCGAGCCGCAGCATGGTCGCGCGCCGGTCGTCCTCCAGCAGCTTCGCGATGTGCCAGATCCGCGTGATGACGCCGATCGACGCCACGGGCGCGCCCGGCTGCTCGCGCTGCCACGCCCGCTGGATCTCGTCGACCTCGTCGCTTGACGCGTTTTCCGGCGCGCGGGTACGGTCGTCCATGGACTTACTTTAACAGTAAAGGATGTATTTGATGAGTCGGAACGTCGTGGTGACCGGCGGGGGCACGGGAATCGGGTACGCGGTGGCTTCCCGGTTCGCGCGAGACGGTGACCGAGTGACGATCACCGGCCGCCGTGAAGGCGTGCTCACCGAGGCCGCGGCCCTGCTCGGCGCGCGGGCGGTGGTCTTCGACGCGGCCGATGCCACCGCGGTCGCGAACGCGCTGGGAGAACTGCCCGAAACCGTCGACGTACTGGTCAACAATGCCGGGGGAAACACCGATTTCCTCCGTGACGACGAGGCCGGCCTGGCCGCGCTGGACGCCGCCTGGACCGCGAACTTCCGGGCCAACGTGTTCACCGCCGCGCTGATCACCTCGGGCCTGCGCGACCGGTTCGCCGACCACGGCCGCGTGATCACCATCGGCTCCATCGCCGCGCACACCGGCGGCGGCTCGTACGGCTGGGCGAAGGCGGCCGTCGAGGCCTGGAACGCCGACGTCGGGCGGATGCTCGGCCCGCGCGGCATCACCGCGAACGTGGTGGCGCCCGGCCTGATCGTCGACACGGAGTTCTTCCACGGCAAGCTCACCGACGAGCGCCGCGCCCGCCTGGTCGGCAACACGATGAACAAGCGCGCCGGTGTGCCCGAAGACGTCGCCGACGTCGTCGCGTTCCTCGCGAGCCCGGCCGCCGGCCACGTGACCGGGCAGGTGGTGCACGTCAACGGCGGTGCGCACTCAGGTCGCTGAGCCGTCCAGGAACTCGGCGGCCACGCGCTTCGGCACGCACATCCGCCACGCGTCGAGGACCAGCTCGGTCATTTCGTCGGCCTCCAGCGCGGCGAGCCGCACGCGGACCCACTGGTAGCGCTCGTCGGACGGCTCGGGTGGCAGGAACTTCTCCGGCTCGCCGGCGACCAGCGCGTCCCGCTGCTCCCTCGGGAACGCGAAGCCCATGGTCGTCTCGTCACGGGAGAAGGCCAGGTAGACGATCCGGCCGATGCGGAACTTCACCCGGTCCCGCACCAGTGCTTCGGTGCTGCGCGGCAGCGTCCGCGCCAGCCGGCGCACGTCCTCGATGGTCACCATCGGTGGAGGCTAGCGCGGCTTCCCTGAAACCTGTTGTCAGCGAAGCCGGTCTCAGGCAGGTGTCACGCGCAGCAGTTTGTCGTTGTCACCGTTGGAAGTCGTCACGTACAGCGCGCCGTCCGGGCCGCTGCGCACGCCGCGCAGGCGGCCGAACTTGTCGTCGAACTCCTTGGGCAGCGTCACGCTCGTGACGTTCGCGGCGGCGTCGAGGTGCAGCAGCAGGAGCTTCTGGCCCTTGAGCGCGGCGACGGCCAGCGCGCCGTTGTTCGCGCCCCACTGCTCGCCGGTGAGGAACGCGTCGCCGCTGGTCGCCTCGGTGATCGAGCCGGTGGTCCACAGTGGACTGACGGCGTCCGGGAAACGCTTCGTGTCCGTCATCGGCACGCTCTCGTCGTAATTCGGGTCGGTGCCGCCCTTGGACGGGTCCCAGCCGTAGTTCCCGCCGCGCTTGATCAGGTTGACCTCGTCGTCGAAGGCCGGCCCGTGCTCGGCGGTGATGACCTGCCCGGTGCCGGGGCGGATGGCGACGCCCTGGATGTTGCGGTGCCCGTAGGTCCAGATCCGCCGTTCGTTCGGGTCGGCCGAAGAGAAGAACGGGTTGTCCGGCAACGGTTCCCCGGTCTTGGCGTTGATCCGCAGCACCTTGCCGCCGAGCCGGTGCCGGTCCTGCGAGACCGCCGCGGTCGCGGTGTCGCCGGTGCCGACCAGGAGCGCGCCGTCCGGGGCGAGCGTCGGGCGGCAGCCGGAGTGGCGCCCGCTCGGGTTGACCGGCAGGCCGGTGAGCAGGTCGCGCGCCTTCACCGCGCTCGCGCCGTCCTCGGCCAGCCGCCAGGTGACCAGCCGGATGTCGACCGCCTTGCCGTTCTCCTGGTGCGTCTGGCAGGTGGTGAACTCCCGGGACGAGCCGAAGTCCGCGGCCGGCGCGAGGCCCATCAGCCCGCCTTCGCCCTGCACGAGGACGTCGAAGAAATCGGCGCGCACCTCGGTCACCCGGCCCTCGCGCACCAGCGCGAGCCGGCCCGGCCGTTGCGTCACGAGCATGGCGCCGCCGGGCAGGAAGCCGATGTCCCAGCCGTGCTCCAGCCCGCTCGCGACCTCCTCGACGTGGAAGCCGCCGGCCGCCGGCGCGGTGGTGGCCGGCGGCGTCTGGGCGTTCCCCGGCGGGCTCGAGCAGGCCGCGGTGAGCACCACCAACGTCGCGAACAGGGCGGGCACGGAAAGGCGCATGGGCCCAGCATGCCGGACAAACCGGAAAGATCACCGATTCAATCGCCGGACGGCGAGGTCGTCGGCCGCGATCGCCGCGACGCCGTCGCCGTTCAACGAGCTGATGCTGCGCACGTTCGAGCGCGACGGCTTCGTGGACCGGCGCGCGTGCGCGGTCGTGCCGCCCCGCGTCGAGCACCGCCTCACCGCGCTCGGCCGCCCCACGGGCGGACGCCGTCACCTCCGCTCGGACGCACCGCGGGTGATCGCCGACGGTTCCGCGGCGCGTTCACACTCAGTCGCCACCAGCCGGACAGACCTTCGCGAGGGGAGTTTCGGGGCCACCGCGGCGGATCAGCCGGTTCCGCTGCGTGAGCGCGGGCGGGCGCCGGTGTCGCGAGCGGCCCACTCGTGCGGTGAGCGGCATCTTGTCGGTGCCGGCACGTAGTCTGGGACAGTGACCGACGCTCCACTGTCCGGACTCCTCCAAGCCATCCTTCCCGACCCGGCCCTGCGCGGGGCCGTCGAGCGGGCGGGCGCCCCGTTGCTCGAACTGCAGGGCCCCGTCGCCGCGCGCCAGCTGGTCGCCGCGGCCCTCGCCGAAGAACCCGGCGCGGGCGGCGCCGGCCGTCCCGTCCTCGTGGTCACCGCCACCGGGCGGGAGGCCGACGAGCTGACCACCGCGCTGTCGGCGCTGCTCGGCCGCGAGCGGGTCGCCGACTTCCCGTCGTGGGAAACGCTGCCCCACGAACGCCTCTCGCCGCGCGCCGACACCGTCGGCAAACGGCTGGAGGTGCTGCACCGCCTGCACACGGGCGAAGACGAGCTGAGGGTCGTCGTCTCGACCGTGCGCAGCCTGATCCAGCCGATGGCGCCCGGCCTCGGCTCGCTCGCGCCGGTCGACCTGGTGGTGGGCGAGGAGCAGAGCTTCGAAGACCTGCTGGAGCGGCTCGTCGAGCTGGCGTACAGCCGGGTGGACATGGTCGAGAAGCGCGGCGAGTTCGCGGTGCGCGGCGGCATCCTCGACCTGTTCGGGCCCACCGCGCAGCACCCGGTCCGGGTCGAGTTCTGGGGCGACGAGGTCAGTGAGATCCGCGCGTTCGCGGTGTCCGACCAGCGCTCGCTGCCCGGCGAGATCCAGCACGTCACCGCGCCGCCGTGCCGCGAGCTGCTGCTCACCGGTGCGGTCAAGGCGAAGGCCGCCGAGCTGGCGGGCGCGTACGAGGCGGACGCGCACCTGGCCGAGATGCTCACCAAGCTCGCCGACGGCATCCCGGTGGAGGGCATGGAGGCGCTCATCCCGGTGCTCTGCGAGGGCGAGCTGGAACTGCTCACCGACGCGATGCCGGTGGGCAGCCACGTGCTGCTGGCCGATCCGGAGAAGATCCGCGCCCGCGCCGCCGACCTGGTGCGCACCGGCCAGGAGTTCCTGGAGGCGTCCTGGACCACCGCCGCGGCGGGCGGCCAGGCGCCGATCGACCTCGGCGCGTCGGCCTACCGCGAGCTGACCGGGGTCGCCAAGCACGCGCAGGAGACCCGGCGGCCCTGGTGGACGATCACCCAGCTGACCACCGAGGACGCGGACGTCCTGCGGGTCGCCGTCGAGCCGGCGCCCGCGTACCGGGGCGAGCTGGAGCGCGCGATGACCGACCTGCGCGCGCACGTCGCCTCGGGCGGCACCGGGGTGCTCGTGGTCGCCGGGCAGGGCACCGCGAGCCGCGCCGTCGAGCAGCTGGCCGGCGCCGAGGTCCCGGCCACGCTGGCCGCGGACGGCCTCACGGCGGTCCCGCCGGCCGGCATCGTCACGGTCACCTGCGGCGGCCTTTCCGATGGCTTCGTGTCACCGGAGCGGGCGCTCGTCGTGCTGTCGGAGGCCGACCTCACCGGCCGCGGCGCGAACGCCGGGGTGTCCACAAAGGACCTCAACGCGAAGATGCCGTCGCGGCGGCGAAACGCGGTCGACCCGCTGGCGTTGCGGGCGGGCGATTACGTGGTGCACGAGCAGCACGGCATCGGCCGGTTCGTCGAAATGGTGCAGCGCACCGTCGCGGGGGCGACGCGCGAGTACCTGCTGCTGGAGTACGCGTCGTCGAAGCGCGGCCACCCGGGCGACCGGCTCTTCGTGCCGACCGACCAGCTCGACGAGGTCTCGCGTTACGTCGGCGGCGAGCTGCCGACGCTGAACAAGCTGGGCGGCTCCGACTGGAAGAACACCAAGGCCAGGGCCAAGAAGGCGGTCAAGGAGATCGCCGCCGAGCTGGTCCAGCTCTACGCCGCGCGCCAGGCCGCGCCCGGGCACCCCTTCGGCCCGGACACACCGTGGCAGCACGAGCTGGAGGACGCGTTCCCGTTCACCGAGACGAACGACCAGCTGGCCGCCATCGACGAGGTCAAGTCCGATATGGAGCGCGGCGTCCCGATGGACCGCGTGATCTGCGGCGACGTCGGCTACGGCAAGACCGAGATCGCCGTGCGCGCGGCGTTCAAGGCGGTGCAGGACGGCAAGCAGGTCGCCGTGCTGGTGCCCACCACGCTGCTCGCGCAGCAGCACCTGAACACCTTCGCCGAGCGCATGCAGTCGTTCCCGGTGACCATCAAGGGGCTCTCGCGGTTCACCAACAAGACCGAGTCCGACCTCGTGCTGGAGCAGCTGGCCGAGGGCGAGGTCGACGTCGTGATCGGCACGCACCGCCTGCTGCAGACCGGGATCCGGTACAAGGACCTCGGCCTGGTGATCGTCGACGAGGAGCAGCGGTTCGGCGTTGAGCACAAGGAGCACATCAAGGCGCTGCGCACGCACGTCGACGTGCTCACGATGTCCGCCACGCCGATCCCGCGCACGCTGGAGATGTCGCTGGCCGGCATCCGCGAGATGTCCACCATCCTGACGCCGCCGGAGGACCGGCACCCGATCCTCACCTATGTCGGCTCGTACGACGACAAGCAGGTCGGCGCCGCCGTCCGTCGCGAGCTGCTGCGCGACGGCCAGGTGTTCTACGTGCACAACCGCGTTTCGTCGATCGAGAAGGCCGCGCGGCGCATCCGCGAGCTGGTGCCGGAGGCGCGGGTGGTGACCGCGCACGGGCAGATGAACGAGGACAAGCTCGAGAAGATCATCCAGGGCTTCTGGGAGAACGAGTACGACGTGCTGGTGTGCACCACCATCGTCGAGACCGGGCTGGACATCTCCAACGCCAACACGCTGATCGTCGAGCGCGGCGACCTGCTCGGGCTCGCGCAGCTGCACCAGCTGCGCGGCCGCGTCGGGCGTGGCCGCGAGCGCGGGTACGCGTATTTCCTGTACCCGCCGGAAGCGCCGCTCACCGAGACGGCGCACGACCGGCTCGCCACCATCGCGCAGAACACCGAGCTGGGCGCGGGCATGGCCGTCGCGATGAAGGACCTGGAGATCCGCGGCGCGGGCAACATCCTGGGCGCGGAGCAGTCCGGCCACATCGCGGGCGTCGGGTTCGACCTGTACGTGCGGCTGGTCGGCGAAGCGGTGGACGCGTTCCGCCGGCACGCCGGCGCCGAGCCCGCGGAGGACGACGAGCTGGCCGAGGTCCGCGTCGACCTCCCGGTGGACGCCCACATCCCGCACGACTACGTGCCGGGGGAGCGGCTCCGCCTGGAGGCCTACCGCAAGATCGCGGCCGCGCCGGACACCGCGGGCCTCGACGCGGTCCGCGAGGAACTCGTCGACCGCTACGGCCAGCCGCCCGCGCCGGTCACCCGCCTGCTGGCCGTGGCAGCCTTCCGCCACACCTGCCGAGCGGCCGGGGTCACGGAGGTCGCGGTGCAGGGCAACACCATCCGCTTCGCCCCACTGCCGCTGGCCGACTCGCAACTGGTCCGCCTCAAGCGCCTCTACCCCAAGGCGACCTACAAGGCGATCACGAACACCGTCTCGGTCCCCAAGCCGACCGAAGGCCCCGCCGGCGGCCGCATGGGCGCCCCGACCCTGCGCGACGAACAGCTGCTGGAGTGGTGCGCCAAACTCCTGGGCCACCTGACGAAAACCCCGGCCGCGGTCTGACGGGCGGCAAATGCTCGTGAGTGTTCAGGACGGTTCTCACCGTCGTGAACACTCACGAGGCCTGATGTCACGAGCCGTTCGAGCTGAGCTGGAACATCGGCGGCTCCGTAGTGGCCAGCCGCATGCGGTGCTCCACCTCCGGGGTCGGCAGCGCGCCCGCGTCCGCCAACGGCTTCGGACGGGGCACGCGCGGCACCCGGGCGCCCGAGCCGCCGCCGCGGCCCGGGTAGACGAGCAGGCCGCGGTCCGGGTCGGGGACCGCGTCCAGGGCGGCCGTCACCGCGGGGAGGGCGCGGAAGCGGTCGCGCCGGTCCTCGGTGTCGAACTCGATCTCCAGCGTCACGCCCCAGCCGTGCACGTGCCACGTCCACTGCCCGGCGCCGTTGGTCAGCGCCGCTTCGGTCAGGCCGTCGCCGTGCGCGCGTTGCCAGGCCCGGGCCGGGAACGTGCCGTCGAGGACCTCAATCGACAACCAAGAGTCCATTTGTCGACAATACTGCGCGGGCAACGAACACGGTGTTGCGTTTCGGGGGCGGGCGTATGAGAGGGTATGGCCTGTGATGCGGATCATGGGGCGCCCTCGCGCGCTGATCGCCGTTGTGGCCGGTGCGTTCCTGCTCTCCGGATGTGGTGCCGGGCCCAGTCAGGTGAGCGCCGCGGCGATCATCGACGGCAAGGTCACCTCCATCGACCAGGTGCAGGCGCTGCTGGACAAGGCGGTCCAGGAACAGCCGTACGCCAAGCAGCTCGCGGCGCAGCACAAGCTCGACCTCGTGGGCCGGGAGATCGTGCGCCAGGAGCTGCTGCACGCGGTGGTGACCAAGGCCGCGGAGAAGGAGAAGGTCACCGCCGACCAGGACGCCATCGGCGCGGCCATGCTCCAGGACCCGCTGGCCGGCGCGCTGCCGCAGTCGGTCACGCAGAACCAGGACTCCGCCGTCACCCAGCTGGTCTGGCGCGTGCGCGACCACCGCGAGGCGCTGACCGACCAGTACCTCGAGCAGAAGCTGGCGATCAAGTACCTGCCGACGCTCACGGTCAACTTCGACTACACCACCGTCGGCGCGCCGAGTGCCGACGGCACGGCGCCCTCGACCGACCCGGCCACCGCGCGCGCCGACGCCATCGCCAAGGCGCGGCAGTTCGCCGCCGACCCGAAGGCCGTCCAGGGCGAGATCCAGAGCGGCGCGCAGGCCGGGGTCGAGGGCAACGTCGGCACGCAGGTGCCCGCGCTGTCGTCGCCGCAGGACGCCACGACGGTGCTGTTCGGCGTGCCCGCCAACACCGTGATCGCCTTCCAGCCGAACGCGGCCGGCAACCCGACCTGGGTCGTCGCGGTCGTGCGCCAGCGCGCCACCGGCAAGGCCGTCGCCACCGATCAGGCCCAGCAGCCGACGCCGGACCAGCTCGGCGGCATCGGCATCCGGCTGCTGCAGCCGTACCTCGGCGACGTCGACTACCGCATCAACCCGCGCTACGGCGTGTGGGACGCCGTGGGCATGGACCTCGCGCCGAACGCCAACGCCACCAAGGGGCTCGTGCTGCCGGTGCAGGGCGCCGCCCCGGCCCAGCAGTGACCGGCTCTGTTGTCGTAGTCGCCCGAGGGGCGACGCTCCCGGCCGCCGCGGTTCCGCTCCTGCGTACCGCGGCGGCGGTGTACGCGGGGTCGGACGTGGACGCCGCCGCGTTCGGCCTGCCGCCGGTCGCCGAAGCGCCGTCCCTGCGCGACATCGTGCTCGTGGTCGGCTCGCTCGCGGAGCCGACGGCCGTCGCGCTCCGCTCTGCCGGGGCGCAGGTGCTCGAGGCGTCGGCCGATCCGCTCGTCGAGGCCGTGCTGGTGATGGACCGGCTCCGCTCGCCGGGCGGCTGCCCGTGGGACGGGGTGCAGACGCACGATTCGATGCGCAAGTACCTGGTCGAGGAGACCTACGAGCTGCTCGAGGCCATCGAGGAGAACGACCGCGCGGCCCTGCGCGAAGAACTCGGCGACGTGCTGCTGCAGGTGCTCTTCCACGCACGCGTGGCCGCCGAGGACCCCCAGGACCCGTTCACGATCGACGACGTGGCGGGCGAGCTCGTCGCCAAGCTCGTCGGCCGCCACCCCAACGTCTTCGGCGACGCCGGCAAGGTGGCCACGGCCGAGCACCAGGAACTGAAGTGGGAAGAGCTCAAACAGGCGGAGAAACAACGTAAGTCCATTGTGGACGGCGTGGCGCTCGGCCAGCCCGCGGCCGCGCTCGCCGGAAAGCTCGGCCAGCGCAGCGGCCGCGCCGGCATCCCGCTGGACCTGTTCCCCGCCGGCGCCGACCCGGCCTCCCAGCTCTTCCGCACGGCCGCCACGGCGCGCCGCGCGGGCATCGACCCCGAGGGTGACCTGCGGGCGGTCGCAAAGCAGTTCGCGCGCGACATCCGCGCCGCCGAGGCCGCCGCCCGCGCCGAAGGCGTCGAGCCCACCACCCTCGAAGCCGATGGCTGGCGCAAGTTCTGGCCCTCGGCCTGAGGCCGCGCCGGGTGCGAACCAGACCGGTCTGACCCCGACCTGAGCGCCGGTGTGTCCACCACCCGTCTCAACGGATGATCGAGAAAAGCGGTTTGCTGCGCATTCCGTCGTCCGGGACAATCGATCAAAGCGCCGAAGAATTCGTTCTGTCCGGCTGGCAGACTCGCTGATGGCGCGCGGAAGTATTCGCGCCGAGCGGTAAATGTCCTGTCCGAAAAGAATCGAATTGGGTGTGATCACCATGGAGCAGACCACTCCGGTTGTCGAAGACCTGTCCATCGAGGAGCTCAACGACGTGGCGGCCGCTGACTGTGCCGGCACCGCCTCGACCGCGAGCACGCCGGTCAGCACCGCGGCCTGCATCGGCTGCGCCAGCGTCTGATCCGGGCTTTTTTCATTTCCGCAGTATTCGAGTAACCAAAACATCTGAGGGGAAAGACATGACTCCGGAAAAGCTGAACACGACCGAGCTGCCGATCGAGGACCTGACGGTGGAAGAGCTCTCCGAGGTGGGTGGCGCCGCTACCGCCAGCACCGCCGGCACCATCAGCACCCCGGCCACGGTCGGTACCGCGGCCTGCCTGGGCGGCTGATTTCGACGGTCTTCGCATCGCGAGAACCGAGGTAGCTACCGGTGTGTGCCGGCCGGTCGGCACACACCGGTAACACCCGAGAGCTGGGGAGCAGACATGGACGAGCTGACGAAGGCGGCGCTGCGGTTCATCGGTGATCCGAAGTCGCAGCCGGTGGGGGACAACGGGCTGTTCGCGCGGCTGGCCGAGGAGAAGCCGGTGATCCACGCGGGCAGCGTGTGGATCGTTTCGCGGCACGACCTGGTCGGCAAGATCGCCCGGCACCCCGCGGGCGCGCTCCGGATGCCGGACGAGTGGTCCGCGACGCGGCAGCTCGACGAGGCGACCAGCCGGGTGCTCGACGGGTTGCTGCCGATCCAGCCGCCCGCCGACCACCAGCGGCTGCGGCGGCTCGTGGCCGGGCAGTTCAGCGCCAAGTCCGTGGCCGGGCTGCGGGGCGCGGTCCAGGAGATCGTCGCCGAACTGCTGGCGGAACCCTTGCGCCACGGCGAATGCGAGTTCGTCGGTGACGTGTGCGGGCCGCTGCCGGTGTACACCACGGCCGCGTTGCTGGGGCTGCCGCCCGCCGACCGGCATCAGGTGCTGGGCTGGGCGAGCGCGATCAACAGCGCGGTGGTCAACGAGGTGACCGGACGGCTCGGCGGCCGCTACGGCGCCCCGGGCTCCACCGCCGCGACCGGTCTCGCCGAAGTGGTGGGCTACATCAACGACCTCGCCGCCCGCCGCGGCGACGGCACCGACCTGATCTCCCGGCTCGCGCGCGCTTCGTCCGAAGAGGACGGACGACTCTCGCACGACGAGCTGGTCTCGATGGTCCTCATGCTCTTCATGACGGGGATCGACACCGTGGGCAGCGCGCTCGCGAACGTGGTGCTGGCGCTGCGGAAGCACCCGGACGCCTGGCGTCGCGTGGTCGCCGATCCTTCGCTGGCCGCTGCCGCGTACGTGGAGGGCATCCGCCTGCACCCACCGTTGCCGCTGATGAGCCGGATCGCGGAGGACGACATCGACCTCGACGGCGTGACCATCCCGCGGGGCAGCACGGTGCTGCTGATGTACGGCGCGGCCAACCTCGACCCGGCGGTGTTCACGCGCCCGCTGGACTTCGATCTGGACCGCACGGAGGCGCGGCACCTCGCCTTCGGCCACGGTCCCCACTACTGCCTCGGCGCGAGCCTGGCCGTGCTGCAGGGCGAAACCGTGCTGGCGGCGCTGGCCGCCCACGCGCCGGACTTCCGGCTGGCCGGCCAGGACATCCGCCGTCGCGACGAGATGGCGTTCCACAGCCCGGCGTCGCTGCGGCTCGTACTGCCCGAAACGGAGCCGATGGCTTCGGCCGTCGCGGCTCCGGCCGGGTCGTGTCCGTTCGGGGCCGGTGGAAGGCCGTGAGGTCGCCGTCCAGCGCTACCCCCGTCATCGGGCAGGTGGAGGAGGCCGACTGCGGCCCCGCCTGTCTGGGCATCCTGCTCGCGCACCGCGGCACCCCGGTTCCCGCCGCGCGGTTGCGGGCGGAATGCGGGGTCTCGCGCGACGGCACCACGGCGGCCGACCTGCTCCGGGTCGGGGCCGGCCACGGACTGGCCGGACGGGGGCTGCGCATCCGTGAAGGCGACCCGTTGCCCGCGCTGCGATCGCTGCCGCTGCCGGCCGTCGTTCTGTTGCACGGCAACCACTTCGCCGTTCTCGAGGCGGTTGACGGCGGCGCCGTCGTCAACGATCCCGCCCGCGGCCGGGATCGGCGCACCAGCGCCCAGTTCCGGGCCGAATTCAGTGGCATCGTGCTGACTTTCACCTCCGCCGCCGCGCCTCCCGCGACGGCCAAGCGACCGAGCCGGTCGACCCTGCGGACGTGCGCGCGCTGGCTCGCCGAGGTCCGGGGCCGGGTGACCGCCGCGGCCGGCGCCGGGCTCGGCCTCGGTGCGGTGACCGGCGCCGCGGCACTGCTCGTCGACGGTGTTGTCGCCGGCCGCCTGAACTCCGGCGTTGCCGTGGCCGCGCTGATCGTCGCGGCGCTCGCGGCCGCCGCGCTGGCGTACGGGCAGCGGTGGCTGGCCGCCGAGGTCCATGACGTGGTCGCCGGACGGCGGAAGCGGGCGGTGCTGGACAAGCTGCTGACGGTGCCCGCGTCGTTCCTCGACCGCCGTTCGAACGCGGCGCTGGGGGCGCAGGCGCGGTTCGCCGAGACCTCGGCGGTCCTGCTCGCGCACCGGGTGGTGCCGCTGCTGGCGAGCGCCGGGTTCCTGGTGCCGGTGGCCGTGGTGCTCGGGTGGCTTTCGTGGCCGGCGCTGCTGGTCGGTATCGGCGGCGCCGGCCTCGCGGCGGGGCTGCGGACGATGGGACAGCGCCGCTCGGCGGTGTCGCGACGGCTGTTCGTCGGGGAGCTGACCCGGCGCAACGGGATCGCGCGCGCCGCGTTCGCCCGGCTCGACGCGGTTCACGCCGAGCAATCGGAACCGGACCTGTTCGCGGAGTTCGCCGAGCTCCAGGGCGAAGAGCTGGCCGCGCGCCGCCGTGCCGCGGACCGCGCGCGTCTCTGGACCTCAGCGGCGACGGGGGTGGAACTCGCGGCGGCCGCCGGCGCGGTCTGGCAGGCCGCGGCGCTGGTCGCGCTCGCCCCGTTCCTGATCCACGCCCGGGCGGTGCTGGAACACCTCGGCGGGCTGCCCGAGCTGATCGACCGGACGAACGTGCTGGACGACCTCGACGAAGCCGCCCCGCATCCACGTTTCGTCGCCGAAGCCGGGGTTGCGGAGTCCACATTGGATGGCCGGGTCGAATTGACCGGCGTCGGTTTCGGCTACTCACCCCGGCGGCCGGTGCTGCGCGGGGCCACCGTGAGCGTGCCGGCCGGTGGGCGGCTGGTGGTGACCGGCAGCGGCAAGTCGACCCTGCTGCGGCTGCTGGCCGGCGCGCTCGAGCCCACCACCGGCGAGATCCGCCTCGGCGGCCGTGCCCACGGCGAGATCCCGCGGGCCATGCTGCGCGACGGGGTCGGCTACCTGCCGCAGGTGCCGTGGCTGTTCCCCGGCACGGTGCACGAAAACCTCACGCTGGCCGACGATGACGTCACCGACGCTCAGGTCGCCCACGCCCTGGACGACGCGGGCCTCACCACCCTGATCACCGCCCGCGGCGGCGCCCGCACCGCCCGGATCGCCCCGAACGCCCGAAATTTCAGCGGCGGTGAACGCCGTCGCCTCGCCTTGGCCAGGGCGCTGCTCCGCGACCCGGCCATCCTGCTGCTCGACGAGCCGGACTTCGTGGGGGACGCTCGGATCGAGCGTGCGCTGGCTCGCCGCGGTGCCACCGTGGTGGTCACCTCCGGGTCTGCACCGTCCACTTCGGATGGTCAGGTCCTCGAGCTGGGGCTGGTGGCGTCATGACCACCATCGACCGCGAGCTGCCCGCCGCGGACTGGCCCGCGTGTCGTGAGGCGCTGCGGCCGTTGCTGGGCCAGGTGCCGGAAGACGCGCCGGACGGGCCCGATCCGGTGACAGCGGCGGCCGAGGCGGGCGGCTGGCGGGCCGTGCGGGTTTCCCCCGGCAGCACCGTTTCCGGGACCGCGCTGGTGCTCGATACCGCCGGCCGGGCCGTCCTGCTGCGGTCCGGCCGGCACCCCGAGCCGGTGGGCGCCCGCGCGGTTTGGCAGCTGTACGCGAAGGGCCTCGATCGACCCCGCGTTCCGGTCGCGGTGGTGGTCACCGGGCTGCTGGCCGCGCTGGTCAGCTGTGCGTCCGCGATGCTCAGCGTGCGGTACGGCTGGCTGGTGCCCGTGCTGGCCGCGCTGCCGATCATCCTGCTGCTGGGCCTGCGCGACCGGCTCGCCGCCGACGCCCAGCACCGGCTCCAATCCACAGTGGAACCCGCGCTCTGGGATCTGCTGCTCGACCCGGCCCGGACCGGATTGCGCACCACGGAGCCGGAACTGCGCGCGGCCGCGACCACCGTCGTTTCCCGGTTGCGCACGCTTGTGGCCGCCGCCGCGCTCGACGCGTTGCTCGTGACGGCTATGGTCGCCGCGGCCTTCTTCGCGTTGCTGACCGTCAGCGTCGGAACGGCTTGGGCGGTGCTCCCCGTCGCAGTCGCCGGTCTCGTGGCGCTGGCCCGCTCGGCTCGTGGCCCGGCCGCGGGCCTCACCGGCGACGGGCTCGACCAGCTGCTGACCGGGACCGACGAGATCCACCTCTACGCCGCCGAACGCCGGATGCTCGCCCGGCTCCGGCCGGAGCGCCCCGCGGCCCGGCCCGAACCGCGGTCGGCCGCGGTCGCCGCGGCTATCCCCTTTCTCCTGCTCGCCACCGTTCTCGGGATCGCGCGCGCGGATGTCCTGCTGGCCGCGTGCGCGGTCCTGGCCCAGCTCTTCCTGGTGCTGGGCCGCTCGGACAACACGGTCCGCTCGGTCTTCGTGGTCGGCGGTGAAGCCGTCCGGGGGATCCGGGCGCTGCTGGCCGCCGCGAAAGCCACCGAGGTACCCACCCTCGCACTCGACCTGATTCCGGGTGAGTTCGTGGTCATCACCGGTCCGTCCGGCGCCGGCAAGACCACCCTGCTCGACCGGCTCAGCGCGGCCGACCGCGGCCGGACCGGGTACCTCCGGCAGGACGCCGACCTCCCGCGTGGCACCGTCCGCACGGTGGTGCTCGGCCGTTCCCCGGCCGCTGACGACCAGGCCTGGGCCGCGCTCGGCCAGGCCGGGCTCGCCGAGGTGATCAGGGGGCTCCCGATGGGACTGTCCACTGTGGTCAGCGGCGGGGCCGGCGGGTTCTCCGCGAGCCAGCTCAAGCTCCTTCAGCTCGCCCGGGCGTTCGCGCGCCGGCCGCGGCTGCTCCTGCTCGACGAGCCACCGGACACGATCGCCGAGGTGGTGCGCGATCAGGAGGGCGTGACCAGGGTCGTCGTCAGCCGCTCGCCCCGGTTCCTCGACGTCGCCGACCGGGTGCTCGTGCTCGGAGACGACGTGCCAACGAACACCGAAACCCGCTGGGGGAATTCATGAGGAAAGTCATCCGGTTCAAGCGGTACCTGCGTGCCGAGGTCGTCGAGGGCGACGGCGTGTACCTGATCGCGGAGCGGTTCGGGCACGTGCGGCTGGCGGGCGGGCTCGTGGAGCGGGCGACGCCGTTGCTCGCGAGCAAGCACACGCGCGCCGAGGTCGTCGAGGCGCTGGCAGGCGAGTTCCCGGCCGCGCGGGTTGAGGCGGTGCTGGACAAGCTCGTCGTCGCCGGCCACGTCGCCGAGGTGGACGCCGATGCCGACCAGCGCGCGGGCGGGTTCTGGGAGCTGCATTCCCTCGACGGTGACGCCGCGCTGGACCGGGTCGCGGCGACACCGATCGACGTGGTGCGCTTCGGCGACGTCTCCGAGGAGGGCTTCGCCGAGGCCGCCGAGCAGGCCGGGCTAACCCTCGGCACCGGCCCGTCCGCCCTCACCGTGGTGCTCGTCGACGACTACCTCAACCCCGAGGTGGCGGACTTCAACCTCGACCGCCTCGCCGACGGCCGCCCCTGGCTGCTGGCCAAGCCGACCGGCGGTCTGCTGTGGACCGGCCCGGTGTTCGAACCGGGCACCACGGCCTGCTGGTGGTGCCTGGCCGCGCGGCTGTCGTCGAACCAGATGGTGATGAACTACCTCAAGCAGCGCAACGGTCTCATCGCCCCGCCGGTGACCTCGATCGCCGATCTCGCCACCACCCGGCAGCTCGGCCTGCGGCTCACCGCGTTGCAGGCAGCGGCCTGGCTGGCCACCGGCTCGAGCAGCCCAGACCAGAGCTGTCCGGCGGAGACCGAGGTCGTCACCTTCGACACCGTGACGATGGACAGCCGGCACCATCGGCTCACCCGCCGTCCGCAGTGCGCCGCCTGCGGCGACCGCGAGCTGCAGAGCCGGCTGCACCAGGAGCCGGTGCGGCTGACCAGCCGGCCCAAGGCGAAGATCACCGACGGCGGGCACCGGGCCAAGTCGCCGGAGAAGCTGCTCGCCGAATTCGAGCCGCTGGTCAGCCCGATCACCGGCCCGGTGAAGCAGCTCGTGAAGCTGCCGTCCGATGTGGAGGGTCTGCACACCTATCAGGCGGGGCAGAACTTCGCCGTGCCGATGGGGCACGTGTCGGACCTGCGGGCCGGCCTGCGCAGTGCCGCGTCCGGCAAGGGCATGACCGACGTGCAGGCCCGCGCGTCGGCGATCGGCGAGGCCGTCGAGCGGTACAGCGGGCTCTACCGCGGCGACGAGGGACGGATTTCCGCCACCTACCGGGAACTCGGCCCGGAGCAGGCGTTCCAGCCGAACGAGCTGCACCTGTTCAGCGACGCCCAGTTCCGCGACCGGGCCGAGTGGAACGCGCGGGACTCGCACTTCCAGCGGGTGTGCGATCCGTTCGACCCGGCGCAGAAGATCGACTGGACGCCCGTGTGGTCGCTGACGCACCAGCGCACCAAGTACTTCCCGACCGCCAGCCTCTTCTTCGGCTACCCGTTGCAGCGGGGCAACCGTTACAGCGGCGCGGACTCCAACGGCAACGCCGCCGGGACCTGCCTCGAGGACGCCATCGTGCAGGGTTTCATGGAGCTGGTGGAACGCGACAGCGTCGCGCTCTGGTGGTACAACATGCTCCGCCGTCCGGCGATCGACCTGGCCAGTTTCGGCGACCCCTACTTCGACACCTGGCAGCGGAGCTACCGCGCCGCGAACCGCGAGGCCTGGGCGCTCGACCTCACCACCGACCTCGGCATCCCCACCGTGGTCACGGTTTCCCGCCGGATCGACAAGCCGGTGGAGGACCTGCTCATCGCGTTCGGCGCGCATTTCGACATCAAGATCGCCATCTCCCGGGCGATGACGGAGATGAACCAGTTCCTGCCCGCCGTGATCGGCGCCAAGGACGGAGCCGAGGAGTACGCCTTCCCCGATCCGGAGCAGCACCGCTGGTGGCGCACGGCGACGCTGGCGAACCAGCCGTACCTGCGTCCGCTCGACGGGCCGCCGCGCACCGCCGCCGACTACACCGACCTGAGCACCGACGACCTGGCCGAGGACGTCCGGCTCGCGCAGCGGACCGTCGAGCGGGCCGGGCTGGAGATGCTGGTGCTCGACCAGACCCGGCCGGACATCGGCCTGCCCGTGGTGAAGGTGCTCGTGCCCGGCCTGCGGCACTTCTGGACGCGGTACGCGCCCGGCCGGCTCTACGACGTGCCCGTGCGGATGGGCTGGCTGGCCGGGCCCACCGCCGAAACCGCCCTGAACCCGACCGCGATGTTCCTGTGAGGAGCACAGCCATGACCACCATCGATCACCCCCGGCCCGCCACCCGGCTCGGCCTGCGCTCCGACGTCCGGATCGACGAGCGGGACGGCACCGTCCGGCTGCTCAGCCGGGTCGGTTCGTTCGCGCTGCACGGCGTCACCCCCGAGGTGACGCGGGCGTTGCGCGAGCTGGCGGTGGCCCCGCGCGCCGATCTCGACCTGTCGGAAACGCAGCTGCGGCAGATCGTGGAGCGCGCGAAGCAGCTCTTCGCCCGCTTCATCGAGCTCGACGGCCGGGTCCTCGTCCGGATCGAGGCGACCAGTCGCGCCGGTGCCTACGAGCCGGCCGAGATCTCCGCGGACGCCCGGCTGCGGCTGTCGAAGTTCGCCCTGCTGCGCACCCTGGACAACGAGCTGGTGCTGGAGTCCCCCTTGGTCCGGCACCGGGTGACGCTGGTGGACCCGGTCGCGGCCGCCGTCGTCGCGCGGCTCGGGACCGAGGGCACGGCCGCGGATCTGGCCGGTCTGCTCCCCGAGGACGCCACGGCGGAGCTGATCGGGCACCTCGTCGGCGCGGGTTTCGTCGAGCAGGGCACGCCGACGGGCTTCCCCTCCGACACCGAAGCAGTGCTGCGCCAATGGGACTTTCACGACCTGCTCAGCCACTCGCGGGCCCGCAGCGGTCGCTTCGATCAGCCGTTCGGCGGGATTTTCCCGTACCTGGGCGACATCGAGCCGCGTCCGGCGATCAAACCGGTGCCGGACGGCAGGTCGATCGAGTTGTTCCGCCCGGAGCTGGACGAGGTGCTCGCCACCGACCCGTCGCTCACCGCCGTGCTGGAGGCCCGCACCTCGGTCCGCCAGTACGGGGAAAAGCCTTTGACGGCAAGGCAGATCGGCGAATGGCTCTACCGGACGGCGCGGGTTCGCGCGGTCTACGGCCCCACCCCGAACGCACCGTACGAGGCGAGCACCCGGCCGTACCCCTGCGGCGGCGCGGCGTATGAGCTGGAGCTGTACCTGACCGTGCAGCGGTGCGACGGCATCGAGCCCGGCATCTACTACTACGACCCGGTGGGCCATCGGCTGGTGCTCGTCAACGACGGCGAGGCCGACCGGCAGGCCCTGTTGGAGACCGCTTCGATCGCGACCGCGCTGCAGGCCGATCCGGACGTGCTGGTGACGATGACGTCGAGGTTCCAGCGGCTTTCGTGGAAGTATCGCGCCATCGCGTATTCCGTGAGCCTCAAGCACGCCGGCGTGCTTTACCAGACGATGTACCTGGTGGCGACCGCGATGGGGCTGGCGCCGTGCGGGCTCGGCAGCGGTGACTCCGACCTCGCGGCCCGCGCGTTCGGCCTCGACTACCTGACGGAGTCCAGCGTCGGCGACTTCATCCTCGGCAGCCGCCCGGTGCCGGCCGCGGACGCGCCGCCGCGCCCGCTGCCCGAGAGCTGGCAGGCGGTGAACGACCCCGGGTGGGCGTCGAGCGCGTACTCGCTGCTGCGTGAACGGCACTGGACCTCGTCGTGATCCCCGACGTCGGAACGCTGGCCCCGGCGGCAACCCGGATGGTGGTCGCCCCGGTGACCGTCGTGCGGGTGGCCGGGCTGCCGGTGCCGGCGGTCGACGACCTGGCCGCGCCCGACACCGTGACCGCGCTGCGCGAGGCCGCGGAGCACGAGCGGGCGGCGGCCGCGCTGGCCGGGCCGCTCGGTGATCGGCTCTACGACTTGGTGCCCCAGCTCGACAAGCCGCTGCGGCGGGCCGTCGTGAAGCTGCGCCGGGACATCCACAATGGACGCCCGGTGCCGGTGCCCGCCGGACTGCCGCCCGGCCTCGCCGCGGAGGTCACCCGGTGGGCCGAACTGGTGCGCCACGCCCAGACGCGGCGCACCGCGGCCAGTGCGGACTTCGCCGCGGAGACCGCGCGGGCGGCGAAAGCGATGCGTGGTCACCTGGGCGCGCCGGAAGTCGCGAGTGGACTGGCGCTGGCGAGTCCGGAGTTCACCGGACGGCTGCTCGCCGCGCCGCTCGACGACGCCCCGTCGGCCCGTTCGGTCCGCAGCGCGACCGCTTACCTCACGCGGATCGCGTTGAAGACGAGCCCGTTCAGCTCACTGACCACGGTCGGCGTCCCGGACGGCGAGCCCGCGCGGGTGACCAGCTCGTCGCGGCCGCACGCCCTCGCGTTGTTGCTGGCCTGCTTGAAGGATCGACGGCTCGCGGACCGCCTGACCGTCACCGCCGTGTCGGGGTTGCGGCAGGTCGACGGCCGGTGGCTCGCCACCCTGCCCAGCCGGGTGATCGTGCGCCGCACGCCGCTGCGCGTTGACGAGCTGGTCGGCTGTGGGGCGTACGACTGGCTGCTCGACGGCCTGCCCGCCGATCCGGTCCGGCTCGCCGAGTGCTTCCCGGACGAGCCCGGCCTGGCCCGCCGGCTCGCGGAAACCGGTCTGCTGCAACCGGTTCTGCCCTGGCCGATCCGGGCGCGGTCGGACTTCGCCGAGCTGGCGGCGTGGGCCGAGGACCGGATCGGCGGCCCGTTCGCGGCGGCGGCCAGTGCGCTGGCCGAACAGGAGCGGATCGTCGCCGGCGAACCCGAGCCGGCCCGCCGGGCCGCGGCGATCGGGTCGGCCCACCAAGCCGTCGCGGAGGCGTTCGCGGCGCTGGACCAGCCCGCGCCGTCGTGGGCCGGTGAGCTGCCGCTGTTCCACGAAGCAGTGGCCGCGCCGCGATGCCCGGAGCTGCCGGCCCCGGTGACCGAAGACCTCGCGGACATCGGCCGCACGCTCGTCCCGCACATCTGGCGCGACGGGCGGTACGCCGAATTGGTGCGCTGCTTCGTGCTCCGTCACGGCCGGGGCGCCGCGAACGTGCCGCTGCTCGATTTCCTCTACGCGTTCCTCACCCGGTCCGATCCGGCCGCGCTGGCCATGTTGCTGCCGGAAGTCGACCTCGCCGTCGCCCGTGACGCCGCCCGCCTGCGGGGCACCGGAACCCTGGCGACCGCGAGCAACGCGGTGTTCTTCCAGGTCGCCGCCGGCTCCGCGGCCGAGGTGGCCGCCGGGGCCCACCTCACCGTGGTCAACGCGGTGCACTCCGGCGGGCTCGGCCTGCTCGGCCGGTGGACGCCGGTCGCCGCCGGTCTGGACGAGCCGCTCGCCGAGTGGGCCCGGGGCCTGCACCCGGGCTGTCGCGTCCACCAGGTGACGCCGCACGCCGACTGGGCCTCGCTGCAGCGGCCGGCGCTGGGCCTGCCCGTGCTGTCAACCCCGGGCGACCTGCGCCACCCCGAGTCCGGTGCCGGGCTGGAGGGGATGACACTTGCCCACGATCCGGCGAGCGACACCCTCCAAGTGTCCGATGTGGACGGAGCGGTGGCGTTCGCCTACACCGGGGCGGTGCCGCAGCACCTGCAACGCGGGGTCGCCGAACTCGTCTGCCTGCTGTCCAACCCGTGGCTGACGCTCGGCCGGGTCGACCGCGACCGCCGGGTGGCCGACGACGCGGATTCCGGCTACCAGCCCCGGCGGCAGCGTGGCCGCGTGGTCTGGGCGAGGGCGCGCTGGAGCTTCCCGGCCGAAGCGGTGCCGAGGCCGGACCGCGGCGAGCCGCCGGTGGAGTTCTTCGCCCGGCTGCGGGGCTGGCGCGAGGTCCACGGCCTGCCGGACGAGGTGTTCGTGACCGGCGTCGTCCGGGCGGGCGGCCGGGTCAGCAGGCGCAAGCCGCAGTGGCTCGGGTTCGACCACCCGTTCCCGGTGTGGGCCGCGCTCGGCGTCGCCGATCCGGATGTGTCCGCAGTGGACTTCGCGGAGGCGCTGCCCGATTGCGCCGGGCATTGGGCCGAGTGCGCCCGCGGTGAACGGTTCGCGACCGAGTTCCAGGGGCTGGTGCGCCATGGCTGAGTGGCTCTACTACCGTGCCCCCGTCGAACCGGCCGGGGCGGGCGAACCCCTGCTGCGCACCGTGGTGGCCCCCGCCGTCCGGCAGCTGCGCGCGGAGGTGTCGGACCTGCGCTGGTTCTACCTCAGGTTCCTCGACGCCACCGGTCTGCACTTGCGCTGGCGGCTGACCGCCGGCCCGGCCGCGCTGAACCACGTCGAGCAGGTCGTCGACGAAGCGCTGGCGGGTGCCTACAGCAAACACGTCTACGAGCCGGAGACCGGGAAGTTCGCGGACATGGCGGTCGCCGAGCGGCTCTTCCAGCTCAGCAGCGAGACGGCGCTGGAGTTGCTGGCGCGGCACCGCAGCGGCGGCCGCTCGGGGCTCGCCGCGGCGGTGATGCTGGCCATGACCGCCGGCCTGCCCGCGAGCCGGCGTCCGGCTTTCCTGCACCAGTACGGCTGGTACTGGTCGGGCGGTCCGGCGCGGCGCCCGTGGACCGCGGCGCCGTGGACCTCGCTGGCCGACCCGCGGGTGCGGGCGAAGGCGGACGGCCTGCTTTCCGAGGCGAACGCCGTGCTCGGCGGACCGTCCGGGGAACTGATCCGCGGTTTCTCGCGGCAATTCTGGGCGGCGGCCGATTCGATGCCGCTGCGGTCGGGATATTTTCAGCTGTTCCACCACTTGCATCTGGCCGGGAATCGCCTCGGGGTGTTTCCCGCGGCCGAGGCCGTGATCGCCCGCCTGCTCTTCCTTTCCCACGCTGACCAGCAGCTGGGCCACCTGACACTTGTCATGTGAGCCGGATGGAAAATGTCATCCGATACTCGTGTTCTCATCCACTGACGGAGGCTGGGCCATGACCGGTAAATTCGATCCCGTGAGTGACGAATCGGTAATCGAGATACGCGATCTCCACCTGGACTACGGGGATTTCACCGCGGTGGACGGCATTTCGCTGGCCGTCCCGCCGGGGCAGGTGCTGGCGCTGCTGGGCACCAACGGGGCCGGCAAGACCAGCACGGTCGACGTGCTGACCGGCTTCCAGCGGCCGACCAGCGGCACCGTGCGGGTGCTCGGCGCGGACCCGCTGACCGAGCGGCGGAAGATCGCCACCCGGGTCGGGATCGTGTTGCAGGAGGCCGGTTTCCTCGAGACCCTCACGGTGGCCGAGACCATCGACGCCTGGCGCCGGTTCACCCCGGGCGCGCGGCCGCGGGCCGAGGCGCTGGAGATGGTGGACCTCGGGCGCCGGGCCGGAGTCCAGGTCGGGAAGCTCTCCGGCGGGGAGAAGCGCCGCCTCGACCTGACCCTCGGCCTGCTCGGCGGGCCTGAGGTGCTGTTCCTCGACGAGCCGACCACCGGGCTCGACCCGGAGGCCCGCCGCAACGTCTGGCACCTGCTGCGCGAGCTCATCCTCGCCGGCATGACGGTGCTGCTCACCACGCACTACATGGAGGAGGCCGAGGCGCTGGCCGACCAGGTCGCGATCATGGACCGCGGCCGGATCGTGCGGGAGGGCACGCTCGCCGAGATCACCGCGCGCTCGGCCACCGCCGTCTCGTTCCGGCTGCCGCCCGCGTTCGGCGCCGCCGACCTGCCACCACTCGACGGCGCCGAGGCGGCCGAGCGGGACGGCCGGGTCCTCGTGCACACCCACGAACCCCAGCGCACGCTCGCCGCCCTGCTCGGCTGGGCGGCCGGGCACGGGGTGGAGCTGGCCGAACTCGACGTGCGCGCCGGCTCGCTGGAAGACGCGTTCCTGGCGGCCGCCGCCGGGGAGAGGAGCTCACGATGACCTGGCTCGGTTACGCGCGGGCGCAGTTCCTGTTGTCCCAGCAGGTGTATTGGAAGCGGATCGGCATCGCGCTCACCGGCACCCTGGTGCCGCTCGTGCTCGGCGGCTTCATGCCGTTCCAGCTCCGCCACGGCCCGGCCGTGGACGGCGCGCCCGCGGGGATGTACGCGCTCACCGGCTTCCTCGCCTTCGCCCTGTTCTTCACGGTGTACACCCTGGTCAACGCGGTCACCTCGCGGCGCGATGCCTTGGTGTACAAGCGATTGCGCGCGGCCTCGCTGCCGGACAGCGCGATCTTCGCCGGTGAGGGCGCCGCGGCCTCGCTGCCCGGGCTGATCGTGGCGGTGCTGCTGATCGTCTTCGGCCTGGTGGCCCTGGACGCCGGCGCGCCCGCCAACCCGTTGCTGCTGGTCGTCGGGCTCGTGCTGGGCGTGGCGATGTTCGCGCTGCTCGCGGTCGGGATCTCCGGGATCCTGCCCAGCGCCGACACCTCGATGTGGATCGTCACGCCGGTGATGGTGCTGTTCATGTTCTGCTCCGGGATCTACGCGCCGCTCTCCTCCCTGCCCGGCCCGCTCGCGGACGCCGCGGTCTACCTGCCGATGGCGCCGGTGGTCAGCATCGTGCGCACGGCCTACCTCGGCGCGGACTTCGCCGGCCACAACGCGATCATGGGCCTGTCCGGCGCCGGGGCCCCGCTGGGCTTCGCCGGCCAGGTCCAGGCCTGCATCGGCCCGTTGTGCGTGACCGTGGCGTGGGCCGTGATCGGGCTGTCGCTGGCCCGCAAGTTCTTCCGCTGGGACCCCAAGCGGTCCGGTCGCTGAGATGTCCGCGACGGTGAGCTGTGATCCAATGACGGAACAGGTGATCGGGATGGAGACGCTCGCGCTCCGCCCTTCGCCGGTCCGGGGGAGCGGGGAGGAAACAGGGGCCATGGCGCGACGCTCGCGGACCGCGGTGGCCCGCACGGCGACGATCCTGCTGATCGTGCTCTGCGTCGCGTACGGCGTCGAGCCGCTGTTCTCCTCCGGTGCGCCGCGGACCGGCGCCCTCTGGGCCGCACTGCTGGGCCTCGCGGCCTTCAGCGCCGTTCTCGCCCACGTGATCTGGAGTGGCACGCAGCTGGTGGCCGCCGGGAAACCCTGGTCGCTGGTCGTGGCCGGGATCCTCGCCGTGGGCTTGTACCTGCGCTTCGGCCCGGCGCTGGTGGCGCTGCCGGCGATCTTCTGCGGGGCCGCGGTCTTCACCCTCAGCCGGGTGCGCGCCGCCTCGCTGGTCGTGGTCGTGGTCGGCGGCTCGTGGCTGCTGCTCGCCCGGTCGGCGCTGCCGGCCGGGGAGATCGTCGACCTGATCGGCCGCGGGCTCGTGGTGATGGTCGTGATCGCCGTGGTGGGCACCGTGATCCTGCTCAACGGCGAGGTCGAGCGCAGCCGCGGCGAGCTCGCGCGCGTCGCGGTGCTGGAGGAGCGGTTGCGCTTCGCCCGCGACGTGCACGACCTGCTGGGACACAGCCTGTCCGTGATCGCGTTGAAGGGTGAGGTCGCGGCCCGGCTCACCGCCCGTGATCCGGAGCGTGGCGCGGCCGAGATGGACGCGGTCGTCGACCTGGCCCGCCGGTCCGTGGACGAGGTGCGCACGCTGGTGCGTGGTTACCGCCGGCAGTCGCTGAAGGCCGAGGTCGAGGGCGGGGTCAGCGTGCTGACCGCGGCCGGGGTCGAGTGCCGGGTGGACGAGGTGCCCGCGGGCCTGCCGGACCGGATCGAGCCGGTGTTCGGCTGGGTGGTGCGCGAGGCCGTCACGAACATCCTGCGCCACAGCGAGGCCACCCGGTGCGGCATCGGCTTCCACCGGGCCGGCGGCCGGATCAGCCTGGTGGTGACCAACAACGGCGTCCGCGAGAGCCCGGCCGACGGGCTGGGCAACGGCCTGGCCGGGCTGGCCGAGCGGCTCGGCGCCGTCGGCGGCACGCTGGAGAGCGGACCGGAGCCCGGCGGCGGCTTCCGGCTCACCGCTTCGGCCCCGCTGGAGGAGAAGTGACGATCCGCGTACTGATCGCCGAGGACCAGGAGCTGATCCGCACCGCGCTGGTCACCCTGGTCGGGCTGGAGCCGGACATCGACGTCGTCGCCAAGGCCGAGGACGGGGCCCAGGCGGTGGCGATCGCCGCCGGCACCGAGCTCGACCTGGTGGTGCTGGACATCGACATGCCGGTGCTGGACGGGCTCTCGGCCGCCGAGCAGCTGGCCGCCGCGCATCCGGGCCTGGCGCTGGTGATGCTGACCAGCCACGGCCGTCCCGGCTACCTGAAGCGGGCCGTGCAGGCGGGCGCGCGGGGTTTCGTGACCAAGAACGTGTCCGGCACGGAGCTGGCCAAGGTCATCCGCGAGGTGCACGCCGGCGGCCGCTACCTCGACCCCGACCTGGTCGCCGACGCGATGTTCGCCGGGGAGTGCCCGCTCGCCGCGCGTGAGCTGGAGATCCTGCGGCTGGCCGAGGACGGGCGTCCGCTGTCGGGCATCGCGAAGACGCTTTCGCTGCAGGAGGGCACCGTCCGCAACTACATGTCCGCGGCGATCACCAAGCTGGGAGTCGACAACCGCATCAGCGCGGTCCGGCACGCCAGGAACATGGGCTGGCTGTAATCCCGGCCGGCTCCCGCGTTTTCCGGGAAGGGAGTAAGGAAATGGGTAGTTTCGGCAAAAAGGACGACGGCGACCGCAAGCCGCCGCTGGCCAACGTCATCGGTTCCAAGGGCAAGGGCGGCTGGTTCGGCAAGAAGGACAAGAAAGACAAGAAGGACGACAAAAAGAAGTACAACGGCAGCTACTGACCACTGCCACGGCTGAACGCCGAAGGGGCTTTCCGCGCCGGCCGGCGCGGGAGGTCCCTTCGGCCGTGAGGCCTCCCCGACGATGCGGACGCCGGGTGCCGGGTGAGCCGGACCCGGGCAGGCGGGTGGCGCGGGTCCTTCCCCTCGCGCCGCCCAGCCGTCACGCGTGCGTCAAGCCAGCTCCGGCAGCCGTCTCTCCTCGCTCGTCGCGAGGGCGACCAGCCCGGCCCCGTAGGCCGCGATCACCGCCTGCGCGCGGCTGGGCACGGCGAACTTCTGCAGGATGTGGTGGACGTGCGAGCGCACCGTCGCCGCCGACACCGACAGCCGCAGCGCGATGTCCGCGTTGGACAATCCATAGGCGAGCAGCTCCAGCACGTCGCGTTCCCGGCTGGTCAGCTGCAGGTCCACGCCGCCGCGGCGGGTGGTGTCCGAGTCCTGCATCAGGGAAGACACCTGGCGGTGCACCTCGACCGGCATCAGCACGGTGTCGCCGGCCGCCACCACTCTGATCGCGAGCATCAGCTCGTCCGGGGTGGTCGCCGGCGAGAGGACCGCCCGCGCGTTCAGCGTGATCAGGTCCACCGGCCGGTAGGCGTCCCCGAGCTCGGCGAACGTGATCACCTTGACCGCGGTGCCCAGCCGGCGGAACGCGGTGAAGTCGTCGCCGGGGTCGCACACCACCGCCACCACCTCGTCCGTGCCCGGAAGCTGGGCGAGGGCCTCGCACACCCGGCCGCACTGGCCGACGACCTCGAGGTTGTCCTGACCGGTCAGCAGCGCCGAGAGCCCGGCGCGCGTGAGCGGATCGGCACAAGAGATGAATACTTTGATCTTCAACCTGTCCCCCAGGTTTCCCGCTTCGCACAACGCCATATCTGAAGGAATTTCGTGAATTTTACGGATGAAAATTCAACCGGGACCGGATTGAATGCTGCTCACCGTCGAGTGGCTGATCACAACGCCCCCATTGCGTTCTTGTGATGCTTTCGTGGAGGAGAATTTCATAATGCCCGAAAGTTGTCCACCGGCCGTGATGGCGATGAGTGAGACGATCACCCGGACGGCTGGAGGCAACCTTAAGAGGGCATCAACTTGTATTCGGGTACGGCCGGTGAGGCTGCCGAAATATCCGATTGGCGTAGTTTCGGTTCGGGTGATGTGTGACGCACGACACAGTGATCCGAGAACCGGAGGACGGGGCATGGCGTCTTGCCTGGTGTGAAGCACAAGCCACCAGCGGAGGCGGACGAGGAGCAACTCGTCCGCCGGACGGCGCGGGGTGACCGGGCGGCATTCGAGGAGTTCTACCGCCGCACGTCACCCTGGCTCGCCGTCCGCCTGCGCCGCCGTTGCGCCGACGAACAGGTCGTCGCCGAGGTCATGCAGGAGACCTACCTTGCCGTCTGGCGGGCCGCGGGCTCGTTCTCGGGCGCCGCGGCCGGCGGGACGGCCGTCGGGTGGGTGTGGACGATCGCCGCGCGGAGACTGGTCGACGCGTTCCGGCGGCGGGCGCACCACGCCCAGCCGCCGCCGGCCGTCCAGGTCGCGGTGGTGGCACCGGCCGCCGAGGAGGAGGCGCTGGCCGCGACGGTCGGCGACTACGTCGGCAACGCACTGCGGGCGCTGGCGCCCGAACTGCGCCAGATCCTGCAGGCGATGGTGCTCGACGGGCTGTCCGTCCGCGAGACGGCCGTCCTGCTCGGGCTGCCGGAAGGAACTGTGAAAACACGGGCGCGCCGCGCGCGGATCGCCATGCGAGAGGCACTGTCATGAACCACGTCGCCGATCGGCTGCTCACCGGCTACCTCAACGGGCACGACCTGCCCGCCGACCAGGCCTGGGCGGTCGAAGCCCACCTGGAGCTGTGCGCGGTCTGCCGGGGCCGGCTCGCCACACTGTCCACACCGGACGTTTCGGCGCTGCTCGACGGCGTCTGGGCGGGGCTCGAGCCGAAGCTCGGCACCCGTCCGCAGCCGGCCACCAGCCGGTTGCGGGCCCTGCTGGACCGGTGGACGACGCCGGTGATGCTGCCGTGGCTCCTGATGGTGCTGCTGGTCTCGCTCATGTCGGTGTGGCTGGACTGGGCGGACTTCTGGCAGCACGGGTCGTTCGTGCAGCTGTTCGCGCCGGTGCTGCCGGTGCTGGGCGTGGCCGCTTCGTGGTCGGGCGGGCTGGACCCGGCCCACGAGCTGGTCACGGCGAGCCCGCGGGCCGGGCTGGACCTGGTGCTGCGCCGGACCACCGCGGTGCTGGTGGCGGTGCTGCCGGTGCTGCTGATCGCGGGCTGGCTCACCGGGTCTTCGGTGGGGCTGTGGCTGCTGCCGAGCCTCGCGTTCACGACGGGGACGCTCGCGCTGGGGTTGCTGATCGGAGTGCAGCGCGCGGCCGGGGCACTGGTGGTGGTGTGGCTGGTCGTGCTCGCGGCGCCCACGCTCGCCACCGGCACCTCGTTCGCCCTGCAGGCCGGGGCCACGCCCGTCTGGGCCGGAATCTTCGCGCTGACCGTGGTGGTGATGGTGCTCCGCCGGAGCGCCTTCACGCGGCTCATCGCTCATCGATAGGGAATGAGGGGACAATGGACATGCGGGCAGTCGAAGCCGCAGAGGTCGCTCCGTCGACCTATGCCTGGGAAATCCAGGCCAAGGGGCTGAAAGTACGGGTAGGACGGCAGAAAATGGCCGTCAACGGCCTCGATCTCTCGCTGGGGACGGGAGTGCACGGGCTGCTCGGGCCCAACGGGGCCGGCAAGACCACGCTGATCCGGGCGCTGGCGACGGTGCTCCGGCCGACCGAAGGCAGTCTGACGCTGCTCGGTGAGTCCGTCGGGGGACGCATCGACCAGCGCGGCCTGCGCCGCCGGATCGGGTACCTGCCGCAGACGTTCGGCTACTACAAGCGGTTCACCGTGCGCGAGTTCGTCGAGTACCTGGCGTGGCTCAAGGAGATGCCCAAGGCGGACATCCCGGGTGCGGTGCAGCGGGCGATCGAGCGCGTCGGCCTCGCCGACCGCGCCGAGGACAAGTTGAAGACGCTCTCGGGCGGCATGGTCCGCCGGGTCGGGATCGCCCAGGCGATCGTCAACGACCCGCAGATCCTGCTGCTCGACGAGCCCACCGCCGGGCTCGACCCGGCGCAGCGCGTGCGGTTCCGCGAGCTGATGCAGGAGCTGGGCCAGGACGCCTGCGTGCTCGTCTCGACGCACCTCGTGGAGGACGTGGCCACCGCCTGCACCGACGTGGTCCTGTTCGCCGAGGGCAAGCTGGTCTTCCAGGGCACGCCCGACCAGCTGGCCGCGGCGGGCGGGCAGCAGCACGTCGGCGACAGCCCGATCGAACGCGGCTACTCCGCCCTGCTGAACCACGAACGCGGGCAGGAGGCGTGGTGAACGTCTTGCGGACGGAGCTGCGGCGCACCATCGCGCCGTGGCTGACCCTGGCGGTGCTGGTCGTCGGGCTGGGCTTCTTCTTCGGCTTCCTCAACAAGGGCCCGTGGTTCAAGGAGCCGGCGGCCTGGGACGGGCAATGGGCGTCCTCGGTGCTGTGGACGCGCTACCTGCTGATGCTGCTGTGGCCGATCATCGTCGGCGCTTCGGCGATCCAGGGCATGCGCGACAGCCGGTCCGGCACCGGGGAACTGCTCGGCACGATGCCGCGCCCGGCCCGGCACCGCATGACGAAGCTGAGCCTCGCGCTGGGCCTCGCGGCCGTGGTGGCGTACGTCGTCATCCTGCTGACCGGGCTGGGGCAGGTGGTGGCGCACGACGGGCTGTTCACCTTCAGCTGGGTGCTGCCCGCGCTGGTCGGGCTGGTGGCGGTGATCGCCGGGGTCGGGCTGGGCCTCGGTGTCGGGCGGCTGCTGCCGAACCCGGTCACCGCCCCCGCGCTCGCCGTGCTGGCGCTGGTGGCCTGCGTGTTGTTGCAGCTTTCGAGCGAGCAGAGCAGTGTCGGCGGGCTGCTGCCGAACCGGCTGACCCAGCTGGGGATCGCGCCACAGGAGCCGCGCAGCCCGTTCCTCGT
The DNA here is from genome assembly GCF_900110575.1 of Amycolatopsis saalfeldensis. Classification (GTDB taxonomy): domain Bacteria; phylum Actinomycetota; class Actinomycetes; order Mycobacteriales; family Pseudonocardiaceae; genus Amycolatopsis; species Amycolatopsis saalfeldensis. The sequence goes on along the minus strand of NZ_FOEF01000001.1, from coordinate 871,438 downwards.
GCCGACGGTGAGCCTCAGCGTCGGGCAGCTGTGCTGGCTGGCCGGTCTGGCCGCCACCGGGTTCCTGCTGTTCTCGGCGTCGACGGTGCGACGGCGGCTGCTCGCACTGCTGCCGGTGGTGGCCGGCCTGGCGATCGCCCTCCCGCTGTTCCCTTCGGCGTTGGCCGACAACCTGACCGTCGACCAGGTGACCGCCGCCCCGGTGTGCGACGGCCCGGTGTGCGTCACGAAGATGCACGCGGACCAACTGTCCACTTTGGTCAGACCGGGGAAGGAAGCCTTGCGGCAGCTGGCGAAGCTCCCCGGAGCGCCGACCACGCTGATGGAGTCGACCGACGCGAGCCGGTCGACCGCCCGGCTCGTCGGCGCCCAGGACCCGTCGAAGGTCTTCGTGCAGCTCGACGACTGGAAGTACTACAGCAAGCACGGCGACGATGCGGTTTACCGGCTCACCGCCGGCGGCGGGACCCAGGTCTGCGGTGCACCGAGCTACGGCGGCGAGCGGGAAACCCGGGAGCTGGCCGCGCGCTCGGTGGTCTCCGGATGGCTGGGCGGCGGGCTGAAACTGCCCTCGGCGGCGCGTTACTACACCGGCTTGACGGATCTGGCGAACCAGGCGTGGGCGGGCTTGCAGGCCCTGCCGCAGCAGGAACAGCTGGCCCGCGTCGCCGCCTCCCGGCAGGCCGAGCTGAGCTGCCAGGGTGACGCGCTGACCGCGCTCACGCGGGGAGCCGCGTGATGAGGTGGATGACGCTGTACGTGCGGTCGCGGCAGGTGCCCGCGTCCCTGCTGGCCCTGGTGATCTGCACGGTCGGGATCCGGCTGGCGTCCGGGAGCCAGTGGTCCGCCTTCTTCGCCACGCTCACGCTCGCCGCGGCCGTCGCGGTGGCGGCCACCGGGCTCAGCGGCCAGGACATCGAGCTCGACCGGACCGCCGGGTTCAACTGGCTGCCCCGGCGGCTCGGGCACCTGCTGCTGATCGGGGTGCTCGCGGGCGGGGTGCTGCTGGTCGTGCAGGCGCCGGGTGACACGCAGGTGGCCGCGTCGGTGGTGCTGCGTGACGGCGCGGGCCTGCTCGGCCTCGCCGGTCTGGCCGCGACCCTGCTCGGCGGCCAGTTCGGCTGGACGTTCCCGCTGCTGTGGACCGTGGTGGCCCTGTTCGTGCCGAGCCCCGACCCGAAGGCGGTCTCGGGCGCGGTCGCGTGGCCGCTGCTGCCGGCGGAAGCGTCGGTGAGCTGGTGGATGGCGGGGATCCTGTTCGGCGCCGGCACCGCGGTTTACACGCTGGCCGGCGCCCGCCGATGAGGGGACCTTCGGCCGCCGTACCGCCCCCGGGCCGGTGCGGCGGCCGAAGGGCGTCAGACGTCGCGGTTGTTCGGCTTCAGCTCGAGGGGCTCGTGGTCCGGATCGTCGATGCCCATGCTGATGATCCGCTCCGGGTGGATGCGGATCACGGCGCCGTCGAGGTGGCCGTCGGTCTCGAAGACGTCGGTGACCACCTCGGCGTGGCCCCGGATCTCCAGGCAGCGGATGCGCATCGGCGCCAGCGACGGCCGGTCGTCGACGACGAACGCGACCCGGCCGTTGTCGGCGACGTTGCGGTACTTGCGGCTGCGCGTCAGGTTGTAGCCGGTGACGTCGATGGCCTTGGCTTCGTCGTTGTAGGTGAAGGCGACCGGGCTGACCTGCAGGGTCCCGCCCGGCTGCTGGGTGGCGATCCGGCCAAGGCCCTGCTCGGCCAGGTAGGCGATTTCGGCTTCGGTGAACATGTCACCCAGTCTGTAAGTTCAAGGGCACTTGAAGTCAACTCGCGTTGGGCGCGAGTTCCCGCACGCGGGGGACGACGTGCTCGGCGAACCGCCGCATCTCCGCCTCGAACGGCTGGAACTGGAGCATGAACGTCTCGATGCCGAGGTCGGCCCACTCGCGGATGCGGCGCGCGACCGTGTCGTAGCTGCCGACGAGGCCGGCCGCGGTGCCGCCGTTCGTGCCGATGTGGGGGTACTTCGCGAAGGTCTGGAACATCACCGCCTTCGGGTCGGCATCGGCGACCAGGGCCTCCCAACGGGCCTTGCCGGCCTCCGCGAGTTCCCACAGCGCGGCCAGTTCTGCTTCGGCCTCGGCGTCCGTCTCGCGCGCGACCACGAACGCGGACAGCCCGAACCGGACCGGGTCGCCTTCCCGCGGCCGCGCGGCGACGTCGGCGATCAGGCGCTCGACCTCGGCGCGGGGCTGGCCGTTGATGAACCAGACGTCGGCCTTGTCCGCGACCAGCGCGCGGGCCGGGTCCGACTCGCCGCCGACGTACACCGTGGGGCGCGTGCGCGTCGCGTCGATCGGGCGCAGCTGGTAGTCCTCGACGTGGAAGTACTTGCCCTGGAAGGAAACGCGCTCGCCGTTCAGCAGCCCGCGCACGACGGTGATCCACTCGCGGCCGTAGGCGTACCGCTCGTCGTGCTCGGCGAACGGGATGCCGGCGCGTTCCAGCTCGGGCTTGAACCAGGCGTTGACCAGGTTCAGGCCGAAGCGCCCGCCGCTGATCTGCTCGATCTGCAGCGCCTGCTTCGCCAGCACCACGGGGTGCACCAGGTACGGCTTGATCGCGGCGATGATCTCGATCCGCTCGGTCAGCGCCGCGAGCGCCGCCGCCGAGGTCCAGGTCTCCAGCTGGTCCAGCTCGTCACCGAACGGGTTCACCAGGTGCTGGGCGATCAGCGTGGAGTCGAAGCCGAGCCGGTCGGCTTCGAGGATCAGCTGTTTGTTCCGCTCCCAGCTCGCGTCCACCGGGTCGTCCGGGTGGTCGAACGGCCCCCACGACCCGTAGACGACGGCCCAGACACCGAACCGCGGATGCGCCACACCGGCCACGACAGGACTCCCTTGCCTCGGAGAACGTCAGCGTGGAGTTGTGCGCGCTCCGTGGGCAATCGGTCTCACGAGGTGGGTTCGGTCCGCTGGTTCAGGCGAACAAGCCGTCGCCCCAATCGGACGTCGGGGTGAGGCCCGGCGGAACGGCGAAGTGGGCCGAACCGGTGTGCTGCACGTACTCCATCATCGCGTCCTTCGCGGACAACGCCTGCTGCATGGGGACGTACTGCGTGCGTGTGTCGCGGTTGAAGGCCAGGAAGAACAGGCCCGCCTCGAGATGGCCGACGCCGTCTGAGCCGTCGACGAAGTTGTAGCCACGGCGGAGGATCCGGGCGCCCTTCAGCGTTTCATGCGAGGCCAGCCGGATGTGCGCGTCTTCGGCGATCAGGGGGACGCCGCCCGCGCCGCCGACGTTCAGGTCGACCGTGTCGAACTCGCCCGCCTGCCCGAGCGCCGCGCCGGAACCCTTGGTGCGCCCGATGATCTGCTCCTGGCCGTCGAGCGTCTCGCGGTCCCAGGTCTCGATGTGCATCCGGATCCGGCGCGCCACCAGGTAGGTGCCGCCGGCCATCCAGGCCTGCCCGTCGCCGGCCTGCGCCCACACCTGGTCGCGCAGGATGTCGGTGTCCTCGGACTTGATGTTGTTCGTGCCGTCCTTGAAGCCGAACAGGTTCCGCGGCGTGGCCTGCGCCCGCGAAGTCGACGAGCTGCGCCCGAACCCGAGCTGCGACCAGCGCACCTCCGTGACGCCGAAGCCGAGGCGCACCAGGTTGCGCACCGCGTGCACGGCGACCTGCGGGTCGTTCGCGCACGCCTGGATGCACAGGTCGCCACCGCTGCGCGTCGGGTCGAGCTTGTCCTTCGGGAACGCGGGCAGGTCCACCAGCTGCGGCGGGCGTTTCGCCGCCAGGCCGAACCGGCCGTCGAACAGCGAGGGGCCGAAGCCGATCGTCAGCGTCAGCTCCGAAGCCGGCAGGTCCAGCGCCTCGCCCGTGTCGCCGGGCGGTGCCTCGGCCGCGCCGCCGACGGCGCCGTTCGGCACGACCTCCTGGCCCGTGGTCATCCGGCGCGCCGCGGCGGTCCACGTGCGCAGCAGCTGCCGCAGCTCGGCGACGTCCGTCGTGGTCACGTCCAGCGCCGCGAAGTGCAGGTTCTGCTGGGTCGAGGTGGCGATGCCGGCCTGGTGCTCACCGTGGAAGTCCACAGTGGACGTCGAAGCCTGCGCCGTGGCGCCGTCGCCGAGGCGGTCGAAGCCCACCCCGGCCGCCGCCCCCGCTCCGGCCAGCGCGACCCCGGCTCCCGCCAGCCCGAACAGCTTCCGGCGGGAGACGCGGGCACCCTCCTCCGTCACTTGGACACGACCTCCGCGACCTTGCTCAGCGGCTCGCTCAGCGCGTCGACCGCCGAGGCGAACGCCTTGATCTCGTCCGGCGAGAGCTGGTTGTAGTACTTGAAGCCGTCGCCGCTGCGCGTCTTGTCCAGCAGCGCCTGCACGTTCGCGAACTGCTTGTCCAGAGTGGACACCAGGGCAGGGTCACGCTCCTGCAGGATCGGCCGCAGCGCGGCGATCGCGCCCTTCGATCCGTCCACATTGGCCTGGAAGTCCCACAGGTCGGTGTGCGAGAAGGTCTCCTCCTCACCGGTGATCTTGCCGGTGGCGACCTCGTCGAGCAGGCCCTTGGCGCCGTTGGCGAGGTCCAGCGCGGTCAGCTGCAGCGTCTTGGTCTTGGTGACCAGGTCCTTGACGTCGGTGAGCAGCTTGTCGGCGACCTGGCCGCTGTCGGGCTTGAGCCCGGTGACCCACAGGTCCTTCTCCAGCCGGTGGAAGCCGGTGAACTGCTGGCCCGCCGTCAGATCGGCCTCGCGGACGTCGATCAGCGGGTCGAGGTCCCCGAACTTCTCCGCGACCGGCTCGATGCGCTCGTAGTACGCGCGGGTGGTGGCGTACTGGGCCTTGGCCTCGTCGACCTTCCCGGCCTTCACGGTGTCGACGAACTTCGCCGTCTCGGTCTCGAGCGCGCTCGTGTTGTTGGCGATGTAGGTGGCGTAGCTCTTCGTGGCCTCGGACTTCTGCGCGTTCACGTCGTTCTGCTTCGCCGCTCCGCCGGTGACGGTGAAGTCGCCGCGGATGCCGTTGCCGACCATGCCCGGCTTGCACGCGGTCTGGTACTTGCCGGCGTCGGGGACCTCGACGATCAGCCGCCGGTTCAGCCCCGGCGCGATGTTCTCGACCTCGCCCATGATCCGGTCGCCCTCGGCGTAGAGGTAGAACTCCGTGACCTTGCTGCCCTTGTTGGTGATCTCGAACGTCAGGTTGCCCGCGTTCGCCGTGCTCGTGGCGACGGCGCACGAGGTGTCGGAGGCCTCGACCTTGATCGGCCCGCCCGCGGCACCGGTCGTGGAGCCCGTGCTGTCGCAGGCGGACAGCGCGACGAGCGCACCGACTCCGGCCAGCACGGCCAGCGGGGTTTTGGGGGACTGGGGCACGGTCACTCCTTGACAGCGGCCGCGGCGGGCGCCGGGACGGTTTTCTTGGTGGGCTTGAGGAACAGCGGCAGCACGATGACGACGTAGGCGACCCACGCGACGGCCTGCACCACCGTCGTCTGCTGCGAGTAGTTGAGGACGCCCTTGAGCAGCGCGCCGTACCAGGAGGTCTCCGGCAGGACGTTGGAGGCGTCGAAGGCGAGTGTGGTCAGGCCCGGGAGGAAACCGGCCTCCTGCAGGTCGTGCAGGCCGTAGCCGAGCACGCCGGCGGCGACGAACACCAGCAGCACACCGGTGACCGTGAAGAACTTCGCCAGGTTGAACCGGACGGCGCCGCGGTAGAGCAGGTAGGCCAGCGCCACGGCGAGCACGATGCCGACGACGAAGCCGATCAGCGGCTGGATGGTGTCCGACTGCGCGGTCTGCACGGCGGAGTAGAAGAACACCGCGGTCTCGAGGCCTTCCCGGCCGACTGCGAGGAACGACAGCAGCAGCACGGCCGCGGGGCCGACGTTCAGCGCGTTCTCCATCTTGCCGCGCAGCTCGGCGGCGATGTGCCGGGAAGCCTTGCGCATCCAGAAGATCATCGCCGTCACGAAGCCGACGGCCACGATGGAGAGACTGCCGCCGAGCAGTTCCTGGTGCTCGAAGCTCAGCTGCGCGGTGCTGTAGGTGAGGATCGCGCCGACGGCGACCGAGAGCACGACCGCGGCGGCGACGCCGGGCCACACGTAACGCAGCGCCTGCCGCCGGTCGGTCTTCACCAGGAAGGCGACCAAGATGCTGACGACGAGTGCGGCCTCCAGGCCTTCGCGCAGCCCGATCAGCGCGCTCGAAAACACCACGGTGTTGTCCTCCTCAGTATTCCCTGACCTGATGGTTTTAGGTAAGCCTTGCCTTTAAGTCCAGGGGGTGTACGTCGAGGAGTGCCCGTTTTGTCCGTCAAGGGCCCGGCTGAGGCTGGGTAAGGTTAGGGTAACCGCAGGTCAGCGCGCCGAGCTGCGACTCGGTAACAAAATGTGTGATGTCCGCCGGATGGCGCACGAGTTAACCGTCCGTTTGCCATTCGCCCGATCCAGTGTCCTGCTAGCGGTGGGGCAGTAACCTGTCCGGGTGGCCGATACCACTCCGCCGACCGTGGACGCGCCGGCCTCGCCCGCGCCCGCCGGCCCGCCCCGTCGTTACGTCAGCCGGATCGCGTTCACGCTGGGCCTGGTGGTCACCGGGGTGGTGCTCGTGGTGACGATCGGGGTCCGCAACCCGGCGGGCGAGGCGCCGGCCGCCGCGCCGCCGTCGCCCACGTTCGTGGTCCAGGAGCAGCGTCCGCAGCCGGGGGCGCAGGCGCCGCGCGCGGGCCTGGCGGCGCCGCCGGACCGGCCGACGGTGTCGGACCAGGCGGAGCTGGACGCGTGGGCCGCGCGCGTCGCGGGGAAGACGCAGGTCCCGGCGCGGGTGCTCGCCGCGTACGGCCGGGCGGAGATGTGGATGCGCCGGCAGAAGCCGACCTGCCACCTTTCGTGGGCGACTCTGGCGGGCATCGGCCACGCGACGTTCGGCACCGTGGCGATCAGGCCCGACGGCGTGGTCGGCAGTCCGATCATCGGCCCGCCGACGCCCCCGGACACCGACGACGGCAAGCTCGACGGCGACCCGAAGGCCGACCACAAGCTCGGCCCCATGCAGTTCCTGCCGTCCACCTGGTCGAAATACGCGGAGCGCGCGACCGGCGACGGCAAGCGCCCCGACCCCCAGAACATCGACGACGCCGCCTTCACCGCTGCCCGCTACCTCTGCTCCGGCGGCGACGACCTGGGCACCCCGTCCGGCTGGTGGCGCGCGGCCCTGTTCTACAACCCGGCCGTCGACTACGCCCAAACGGTCTTCAGCGCAGCCGACGCCTTCGCGGCCGCCAGCGTTTCGGTTTGAGTTACCGCCAGCCGGCCGGCTTCCCGCCGAGGGCCAATCGCAAGGCGACGATCGTGTACCCGCAGAGCACGGCGAGACCGGCCCAGCCCGGGAGTGGGAAGTACCCGGCCGACGGCGCGTAGTGCGCGGTCACCTGCGGATACTCCACGAGCGTCTGCTGGACGGCGAAGCCGGCGGCCGGGGTGACCCGCAGCAGCCACTCGGAGACCGGGTCGGGCAGGAGCGGGATCGCTGTGACGGCAAAGGGAACGGCGACCACTGACAGTCCTATGAGGACGGCCGCCCAGCCGCGCCGCAGCCACACGCCGAGCCCGTACGCGAGGACAGCGCAGACCGCCAGCACTGCCGCGACGCCGACGATCACCCGCACGTCGGTCAGCACCGGGCTCGGCTGCACCAGGATGCCGTTGCCCTTGAGGATCGCCAGGCCGGCCGGGATGACAACGCCGGTGGCGACCAGTCCGGTGACGAAGGCGGCGGCGCCGACGACGCCGGCCCGCGCGGCGCGCACCGGCCGAGCAGTCGTCTCGCGAGCCGTGCGGGCGCCGTAGCGGGCCGCGATGACGAGCACGATGATCAGCGCGAACACCAGGCCCGGCAAGGTGTTCTCGACGCTGCGCACGCTGTCCTCGCTGAGCGGCCCGATGTCACCGGTGCCGCTGACCGTGACGACACCGTTGTCGTCCACGGCTCCCGACGCGTGGTGGTGCTTCTCCCAGTCGGTCTGGTTCATCTCGCCGACGGGTTCGCTGGTCCAGGCGCCGCCGCCGTCGGCGACGACGTGGTCGAAAACGCCGACGGCCTGGGTGAACCGGACTTGCTCGGTCGCGCCGCCGAGCCCGGTTCTCTTGAGCGTGAGATCGCCGGGCGACGTGGCGAAGAGGCCGACCTGCACGGTGTCCGGCAGCCGGTCGAGCTTCACCGTCGCGACGGTCTGCCACTGCTTGCCGTCGGCGGACTCGGCGCCCGTGATGGTGTCGCCCGAGCGGGTCAGCCGCAGCCACCGCGGGGACCGCGGCGAAACGCCGCCCGCGCTGCCGGCGACGTCGTGCTGGTAGTCGTACTGAAAGCGCACGCCGTGGGCGCCGGTCATCGCGAGCGCCGCGTACCGCGAGCCCGGCCGCACCCCGTCCTTGACGATGATCCCGGCCTTCGCCCACGGCACCAGGCCGGGCACGATCCGGTCGTGGTCCGGCGGCGGATAGGTGATCGTCCCGGTCAGGGCGGTCAGCCGGACCGTGACGCTGCCTTCCGGGCCCAGGTCCCGATGCCGGAACCAGAACCGGTCGCCGACGAAGGAGCCGTCACCGGCGATGGGCACGGCCGGGCAGTCGCCCGCGCAGGACGACTGGTTGCGGGCAGCGGACACCAGGCCGAGCGCGATCACGGCGAGGGCCGCGAGGCTCAGTGCGATCAGGCGGGCCGGTCGGCGGAAAGTGGTCCATTCCCGCCGCAGGAGTTCGGTGGTCGACATGCGGACGGTTCTACGGAGCGGCGCGTAACACGGGCCGAACCGCTGCTGTTATGCCGTTGTTAGGTCAGGCGGCGCATGCTTGGGGGTGTGATCAGGAGCGTGAGGTCGAAGTTCACCGTCTTGTACGCCGCCGGGTTCCTCCTATCCGGCGCGGCGTTGCTGGGGCTGACGTTCCTGCTCTCCGGCGGCGGCCGGGTGACTGCCGGCGGGGGTCCGCCGCCCCTCGCCTCGGCGCCGCAACGGATCCAGGAGCTGACGGACCAGCTGGACGAGGTGCACACGCAGCAGTCCCGTCAGCTGCTGGCCGGTTCGCTGATCGCGCTGGTCGTGATGGCGGCCGTTTCGCTGCTGCTGGGCCGGGCGCTGGCCAAGCGCGTGCTGCGGCCCCTGCGGCTGATCACCAGTGCCACCCGGCGCATCTCGGCCGACAGCCTCGACCGTCGGCTGGCCGTCGTCGGGCCCGCCGACGAGGTGAAGGACCTCGCCGACACCATCGACGAGCTGCTCGAACGGCTTGAGGCGTCGTTCACCGCGCAGCGCCGGTTCGTCGCCAACGCTTCGCACGAGCTGCGCACTCCGCTGGCGACGATGCTGGCCACGCTCGACGTCGCGGTCGCCAAGCCCGATCCGGCCGGCTCGACCGTCGCGCTCGCGGACCGGCTGCGAATCCAGGTGGACCGGGTCGATCACCTGCTCGACGGGTTCCTCGTGCTGGCCCGGGCACAACACGGCGCGCTGGCAGACTCCGCCCCGGTCGACCTCGGCGACCTGGTCGACGCGGCGCTGCGCGACCGGTCCGCCGGCGTGCGGGAGAAGGGGCTGACCGTGACGGTGGGTGTGCCGTCGGCTCTGGTGGCCGAGGGCAGCCCGGCGTTGCTGGCGCGGCTGGTGGACAACGTCGTCGACAATGCCGTGGCGCACAACGAGAACGGCGGCTGGATCAAGATCACCGGCTCGGCCGGCTCGGCCGGTGAGGAGACGGCGCTGACGGTCGAGACCGGCGGGCGGGTGTTGGACCAGCGGGAGGTGGACCGGTTGGCCCAGCCGTTCGAACGGCTGGGCGGCGAGCGCACCGGCTCCTCGGGTCTCGGACTGTCCATTGTGGCCGCCGTCGCCGCGGCCCACGGCGGGCGGCTGGCCCTGCACGCGCGGCCCGAAGGCGGCCTGCGGGTGTCGATCACGCTTCCGGCGGCGAAGGCGCTGGTGCCGGCATGAGAATCCTCGTCGTCGAGGACGATCCGGCGCTGGCCGAGGTCGTCGCCGAAGGACTGCGTGATCAGGGCATGGCCGTCGACCTCGCCGGAGACGGGCTGGCCGCGGCCGCCAAGCTCGAACTCACCGCGCACGACGTGGTCGTGCTGGACCGGGACCTGCCCGGCCTCCACGGCGACACGCTGTGCCGGATGATCACCGAACGGCCCGATCGGCCGATGGTCTTGATGCTGACCGCCGCGAGCGCCCCCGGCGACCGGGTCAGCGGACTGACTCTGGGCGCCGACGACTACCTGCCCAAGCCGTTTCACTTCCCGGAGCTGATCCTGCGCATCCACGCCCTGGCCCGCCGCAAACCCCATGCGCGGCCCCGAATCCTCCACACAGCCGGAATCGACCTGGACCCCCTACGCCGAACCGCCACCCGCGACGGCCGTCAGCTGTCCCTCTCGGTGAAGGAGTTCGCCGTGCTGGAGGCCCTGCTGCGCGCCAGCCCGGGCTTCCTGAGCACCGAGTCCCTGCTCGAACAGGTCTGGGACGAGAACGCGGATCCTTTCACCAACACGGTGACCGTGACGATAGGCCGCCTGAGACGCAAGCTCGGCACCCCCTCCGCCATCACGACTACCCCTGGAGTCGGCTACCGAATCGGCTGATCCGGCCGGTCCCGCACTGGCCTGGACCGGCCTGCTTCGGCTCGCTTCGTTCGCTTCGGTTCGTGCTGGCCGGATTGGTCCGCTCGGGTTCGCGCTGGCTTGGACGGCCTGCTTTGGTTCGCGCCCGTCTTGACCGGGCCCACTCCAGTTCGCCCGGTCCGGACTCGGTCCGCTCTGGTTGGCGCCGATCTGGGCCGGTCTGCTCTGGTTCGTGCCGGTCTGGGCCGGGCCTGCTTTGGTTCGTGCCGACGTGGGTTGGTCTGTTTCGTTTCGTGCCGGTCTGGGCCGGGTCCGCTTCGGTTCGCACCGACGTGGTCGGTCTGTTTCGGTTCACGCCGGCCTGGGTCGACCTGGCGTGGCCGGGGGCTTGTGCCCGCTAGCCCCGCTGTCGGTCGGCGGCCTCGGTTCTTGCCTGTGGGCCGTGGCTGGGGGCGGTCACTCCGTCCTCGCTTTCAGCCCGCGGCTCTGGCTCTTGCCTTGCGAGCCATGGAATGTCTGGCTTCGAGACCCCAGCTCACGCGCGCTGGCTCCGGTTGGTCTGCTCCGGTTCGCCCTGGCTTGGATCGGTCCGCGCGAGCTCGCGCGGACCTGGCGTGGCCGGGCTCGTGCCCGCTAGCCCCGCTGTCGCTCGGCAGTCCCGGTTTCTGTCTGCGGGCCGTGGCTCCGGCCTGCGATTTCCGGTCCATGCCTGTGGCCCCGGCTCTTGCCTTGCGGGCCGCAGCATTTCCGGCTTCGAGACCCCAGCTCAGGCGTGCGCCGTGATCCGAGTCCCGGCCGCGCCATGGGCCGCCTTGACCGCGTGTGCCGTGCCTGCCGGTGCCGGTCGAGCAGTCTTGACTGCGCGCACGGCCCTCGCCGACTGCGCCTGCTCGCGCGGCCCGGCGGGGAATCGGCCGTCGAGGTCCACAATCGCCGGTGCCAGCGACATCAGTACGAGAACCAGCAACCCGGCGCAGGCTCCGACCGTGGCGAGGATCGTCATTTCCGCCTCCTAGAACGAACTCGGTGACACCAGGTTCGCTCGCGGACCCCCGCCGCCGGATCGGTCATCCGGCCGACCCCGCCTGCCGGATGGCCAAATGGCCGACCGCCGAGGCTCAGCTGTCGCCGAGGGTTAGGCGGGCGTTGACTTCGCTGATGGCTTCCAGGTACTCCGGGACGGGGTTCATCGCGGACGCCATGCGGAGTTGCGCGAGCGCCTCGGCGAAGCGGCCGAGGCGCTGAAGCGTGCGGCCGAGCACGAAGCGCGCGTAGTGGTCCGTCGGATCCAGCTCGAGGACTCGGGTGAACGCTCGTTCCGCCCGGCGGAGCTGCGCGGAGTGGAAGTAGGCGCGGCCGGCCAGAAGCTGCACGCTCGGTTTGTCCTGCTCGTCGTCCAACAGGGGTTCGAGGGCCTTCAACGCGTCCAGGGGACGGCGGCGTTCGACCAGATCCTCGGCCCGCCGGAAGGCGTGGAACCGGGCCTCGCCGTTGGGCTCGGGTGCGGGTGCGGCGTCCGTCATGGTCACACCGACTTTACCCTGAACCGAGGGGGTTCCACGAGGCGTCGGAGGCGTCGTGATGGACTGTGCCGCCATGAGCAGCGAACAGGAGCCCGGCTACCTGGGGCTGGCGCCGTACCTCTATTACAGCGACGCGACAGCCGCACTGGCCTGGCTGACCAGGGTCTTCGGCTTCACCGAGGAAGTGCGGTTCGAGGACGCCTCCGGCGAGGTGTTCCAGGCGACGTTGTGCGCGGGCAACGGACGTGTCCAGCTGGCGGGCGTCGGTCCCGAATACTGGGCGGCCAAGGGGGTCGAGGGGCCCGTCGGGCAGCTCAACATCGTCTACGTCACCGACGTTGACGCCCAGTACGAGCGCGTCCGCGCCGCGCTCGGCGAGGAGCTCGAGCCCGAGCCGCCTCAGGACCAGCCCTACGGCGCGCGCGTGTTCACGGTCGCGGACCTCGGCGGCAACAGCTGGACGTTCTGGCAGCAGACGTCCGACACCGTCGAGCTGCCGTCAGGCTGGCGTGAAGTGCGGCCGGAAGACCACCCGGAACACTGAGCGGAACCGCTCCGGACCGGCCGTGCCTCCAACGGGTGAACGTGGCGGACGGCTACGCTGGGCGGCGTCACCGCAGGCACGACCCATTGAGGAGCATGGCGTGGCTCTCATCGAGCAGGTAGGCGCGCGCGAGATTCTCGACTCGCGCGGCAACCCGACCGTCGAGGTGGAGGTGGCACTCGACGACGGCACGCTGGCGCGGGCCGCCGTCCCGTCGGGGGCGTCCACCGGCGAACACGAAGCCGTGGAGCTGCGGGATGGGGACACCGGCCGCTACAACGGCAAGGGCGTCGAGCGCGCGGTCGCCGCGGTGCTCGACGAGATCGGCCCGGAGATGGTCGGCATCGAGGCCGTCGACCAGCGGATCGTCGACCAGAAGCTGGTGGACCTGGACGGCACGCCGGCCAAATCGCGCCTCGGCGCGAACGCGATCCTCGGGGTCTCGCTCGCCGTCGCCAAGGCCGCGGCCGACTCGGCGGAGCTGGAGCTGTTCCGCTACCTGGGCGGCCCGAACGCGCACGTGCTGCCGGTGCCGATGCTGAACATCCTCAACGGTGGCGCGCACGCGGACACCGACGTGGACATCCAGGAGTTCATGATCGCGCCGATCGGCGCCGAGTCGTTCCGCGAGGCCCTGCGCTGGGGCACCGAGGTCTACCACTCGCTGAAGTCGGTGCTGAAGGGCCGCGGCCTGGCCACCGGCCTCGGCGACGAGGGCGGCTTCGCGCCGAGCCTCGCCAACAACCGCGAGGCACTCGACCTGATCCTGCAGGCCATCGAAAAGGCCGGCTACACGGCGGGCCGCGACATCGCGCTCGCGCTGGACGTCGCTGCCACCGAGTTCTTCTCCGACGGCGCCTACACCTTCGAGGGCTCCAAGCGCAGCGCCGAGCAGATGTCCGCGTACTACGCCGAACTGCTCCGCGACTACCCGCTGGTGTCGATCGAGGACCCGCTGAGCGAGGACGACTGGGACGGCTGGGTGCAGCTCACCGCCGAGGTCGGCGACAAGGTCCAGCTCGTGGGCGACGACCTGTTCGTCACCAACCCGGACCGGCTCGAGGAGGGCATCACCCGCCGCGCCGCCAACGCGCTGCTGGTGAAGGTCAACCAGATCGGCACCCTGTCCGAGACGCTCGACGCGGTTTCGCTGGCCACCTCCTACGGCTACAAGTCGATGATGAGCCACCGCTCGGGCGAGACCGAGGACACGTTCATCGCGGACCTGGCGGTCGCCACCGGCGTCGGCCAGATCAAGACGGGTGCCCCGGCCCGCGGCGAGCGGATCGCGAAGTACAACCAGCTGCTCCGGATCGAGGAGACCCTCGCGGACGCGGCCCGCTACGCCGGCGACCTCGCCTTCCCGCGGTTCACCGCGGAGGCCTGATCGCGCATGGCCGACCGGGGGAGGGCGCGCGGCCGTCGCGGCGGCCGGGACGACGGGGGCAGGTCCAGCCGGGCCCGCCGTCCCGCTTCGGCCCGGCGCCGCACGGGCGCGGACAACGCGGAGACGACCAGGTCCCGGCTTCGCCGCGGGCTGGCCGCCAAACGCGCGTCCGGTGCCGCGAAGGTGCTCGGCATGTCCACCACGCGCCGGGCGGCCGTGGTGGCGATCGTGGTGTGCGCGCTCGCGTTCACCGTGGCCGTGCCGCTGCGCACCTACCTCAGCCAGCGCTCGGAGGTGCGTGACCAGGAGGCGCAGCAGTCGCAGCTGCAGCAGCAGGTCACGCAGCTTCAGGACCGCAAGGCGCAGCTGAGCGACCCGGCCCAGATCGAGGCCGAGGCCCGTCGCCGGCTTCGGTACGTGAAGCCCGGTGAGGCGCCGTACATGGTGCAGCTGCCCGAGGATCAGGCCGCGGCACAGGCGCCGCCGACGGGACCGCAGCCGGTTCCGCAGGGCTCTTGGTACGAGAAGCTCTGGGACCAGGTTTCGGGCGGTTGAGTTCTTCCTGGGCGCTTCGTGGCTCAGGTTCGGTGGACAGCGGGCCGGTCCGCGTGACAGATCGATGTCGCGGGCGGTCCGCTGTTTCGTGTCGTGAGTTCCCATGCGTCCGAGGCTAAGCGGGTCCGGAGGGGTGCCGGGCGGGTTCGGCCGAGTTGTCCACAGGGGAGGTCAGTTGTGGACAACTCGGGCCGAACAGCGGAGGTCCCGGCGGACCGGACACCTCGCGGCATTAACCTGGGACTCGTGAACAGCAGCACGGAAACACCCCGCTTCGAGCCCGTCACCGAGGTCGACCGGGAGGTCATCGCGGAGCAGCTCGGGCGGCCGCCGCGGGCGTTGCGCGCCGTCGCGGCGCGGTGCCCGAGCGGGCATCCGTCGGTGGTGCAGACCAGTCCGCGGCTGGAGAACGGGACGCCGTTCCCCACGCTGTACTACTTGACCTGCCCGCGGCTCAGCTCGCTGGTCGGCACGCTCGAAGCGTCCGGGATCATGAAGGAGATGACCGAGCGGCTCACCACGGACCCGGAGCTCGCGGCCGCCTACCAGCGCACGCACGACACGTACCTGGCCGAGCGTGACGCCATCGAGTCACTCGGCACTCAGGTGACGGCGGGCGGCATGCCGGGGCGCGTGAAGTGCCTGCACGTCCACCTCGCGCACACCCTCGCAGCCGGCCCGGGGGTGAACCCGTTCGGTGACGAGACGCTGGAATGGCTCCACGCCAACGGGTGGCCATCGGGCGACTGCGCCGAGTAACACCGCGCTCTCGTGCGCAGATAGTTCCGACGAGCGAGCATTTACTGCCTTCGTGGGTTCCCGTATGGGTGACCTCGGGCCAAGCTGAGTACGGAGTCTTCACACGAGCTGGGCGAGCATCGGACCACCATCGGGTGATCCGAGGAGGGGTTCGGGACATGCGGGCGCCACGCGGGATCAGGCACGTCGCCCGGCGAGCCCGCGCGTTGGGCCGGAAACCCCTGGACGGCGAGCCTTTGGCGAAGGCTGATGCCGCGGAGACTGAAATCCCAGCCGCGGCGGGAGCCTTGGACGCTGCGGCGTCCGAGGTCGCGGAGGTGGATGCGGTCGAGTCCGAGGTGGCGAGCGGGGCCATGGATGCCGAAGTCTCGGATGCCGAAGTCTCGGATGCCGAGGGTGATGCCGCCGACGCCGAAGCGGTAGACGCCGAGGTGGCGGATGACGAAGCTGCGGATGCCGAGGCGGCGGATGACGAAGCCGCAGATGCCCAGGTGGCGGATGCTGATGCGGCGGATGCCGAGATCGCCGATCTCGAGGCGGCGGATGCGGATGTAGCGGATGACGAAGCCGCGGATGCCGAGGCGGCGGATGACGAAGCCGCGGATGCCCAGGTGACGGATGCTGATGCGGCGGACGACGAGGTCGCCGATACCGAGGTGGCGGATGCTGAGGTGGCGGATGCCGAGATCGCCGATCTTGAGGTGGCGGATGCGAAGGCCGGGGATACCGACGAGGCCGAGGCTGGGGCCACGGGTGCCGAGGCGGCGGGGGCTGGGACTGCCGCTGTCGATGAGGGTGAGGCTCGGGTCGCCGTTGCTGATGCGGCGGGCACCGAGTCCGCTGAGGTTGACGTGGCCGGGACTGGGGTCGCGGGTGCTGCGGAGGCCGAAGCCGGAGCCGTGGATGCGGCCGGGGGTCTGGCCGTTGGGCTGATGGGTGCTGAGTACGGGGGTGTTCCTGCTGGTGGCGGGGCGGAGGCTGCGTCGGCGAGTGGCGTGGCTGGGCAAGAAGTCGTCGAGACCGGTGTGCAGCAGGAGCTGGACCGGCTTGAGGGCGAGCACGGACTCGAAGAGGGCGGGCAGGGACTCGAAGACGGCGGGCGCGGATTCGAACAGGGCGGGGAGAGTCGCGATGAGCGCGGGCAGAGAGTCGAAGAGGGTGGGCAGGGACTCGATCAGGGTGGGCAGGGACTCGAACAGGACGAGCAGAACCGCAGGCAGCCCGGCCCGAGACCCAGGCTGAGTCAACCCCGTCGTACCGGTGTGGCGGGGGCGCGGCGGTGGGTGCGGGTCACCGGGCGGAAGGCGCGGGTTCGGGGGCGGGGGTTCGGCGCTCGGCACCGGACGTTGGTCGCCGTGGTGGCTGGGGTGCTGGCGGTGGGGCCGGCGGCGGTGGGGGCGGGGGCGGTGGCCGCTTGGGTGGGGCGGATGCCGACTGTCCACACGCAGGACGCGGCGCTCACTGAGGGGTACGACCCGCGGAATCCGCAGGTCGAGCACGTTGCCGTGGACGGGAGTTTGCCGGATTCGCCGGTGCCGTTGCCGTTGCCCGCTTACGAGTTGCCGAATGGGCCGTTGGGGATTCCGGTCACCGCGCTTGCCGCGTACAAGAATGCTGCCGACGTGCTCGGCAAGGAACAGCCGGGCTG
Organism: Amycolatopsis saalfeldensis; assembly: GCF_900110575.1. Taxonomy (GTDB): domain Bacteria; phylum Actinomycetota; class Actinomycetes; order Mycobacteriales; family Pseudonocardiaceae; genus Amycolatopsis; species Amycolatopsis saalfeldensis. The sequence goes on along the minus strand of NZ_FOEF01000001.1, from coordinate 854,420 downwards.
CCACATCGACTGGGCGCTGATCGCCAGTATCGGGCGGATCGAGTCCAACCACGCGCGCGGCGGGTACGTCGACGCGGCCGGGACCACGCTCGAGCCGATTCTCGGGCCCGAGCTCAACGGCACCGGGCCCTACGCGGCCATCCCCGACACCGACCACGGCCTCCTCGACCACGACACGGTGTGGGATCGCGCCGTCGGGCCCGCGCAGTTCATCCCCGCCACCTGGCGCACGTACGCGTCCGATGGCAACGGCGACGGCATCGCGGACCCCAACAACCTCTTCGACTCCTCCCTCGCCACCGGCCGGTACCTCTGCTCCGGCGGCCTCGACCTCGCCAACCCGGACCAGCTCCGCACCGCGATCTACCGCTACAACAACTCCGACGCGTACGTGAACACCGTGATCCTCTGGGCCGAGGCCTACCGCAACGGCGTCGCGCCCACCCCGGACAGTCAGGTCCCCGTCGGCGCGCCCAACGCGGCCGCGGTGCCGGGTCCGCCCGCCGTGCCGCCGCCGCCCGTGCCGCCGTCCACGCCGGGCACGCCGACGAGCGGCCCCAGCCTGCCGCCGTCCGGGAATCCCGGGAACAGCAGCTCGTCGAACCCCGGGACCAGCAGCAGCACACCGACCTGCGTCAGCAGCACCACACCAACAAGCACGACAACGACCACAACCACAACGACCACCAGCTTGCCGACGTGTGGCCAGCCGTCTTCCACGCCGCCCAGTGACGACAGCGCTCCACCCACCCCGACGAGCAACGCGCCCGGCAGCTAACCCGTAAAGTCGCAGCCATGCCTCGTGTTGCCGCGATCGACTGTGGGACCAACTCCATCCGCCTGCTCGTCGCCGAGCTGACGCCGCGCCACGACGGCACGGTGGACCTGCGTGACCTGCACCGGGAAATGCGCATCGTCCGGCTCGGGCAGGGCGTCGACGCCACCGGGCGGCTCGCGCCCGAGGCGCTGGAGCGCACCCGCGCCGCCCTCGCGGACTACACGATCGCCGCGCGGCGCAAGGGTGTCGAGAAGGTGCGGATGGTCGCCACGTCGGCCACGCGCGACGCGAGCAACCGTGACGAATTCTTCGCGATGACGCGCGAAACTCTCGGCGTCGAGGCCGAAGTGATCAGCGGCGACGAGGAGGCTCGGCTGTCCTTCACCGGCGCCGTCGGCGAGCAGGACCCCGACGACGGCCCGTTCGTGGTCGTCGACGTCGGCGGCGGCTCCACCGAGCTGGTGCTCGGCACCTGGGACGGGCGCCGGGCCGAGGTGCTCGCCGCGAAGTCCGTGGACATCGGCTGTGTGCGCATCACCGAGCGCGCGCTGAAGGGCGACCCGCCCACAGCGGCCGAGATCGCCCAGGCCCGCGAACTCGCCGACGGCGTGCTCGCCGAGGCCTTCGACGTGGTCGACGTGGCCAAGGCCCGCACCTGGATCGGGGTGGCCGGCACGGTGACCACGTTGTCAGCCGTCGCCCAGGGACTGCCGGAGTACGACTCCGAGCGCACGCACCTTTCGAAGCTCTCCCACGCGGACATCAACCGCCTCGCCGGCGAGCTGCTGGCGGCCGATCACGCCACCCGCGCGGCCAACCCGGTGATCCACCCGGGCCGGGTGGACGTGATCGGCGGAGGCGCGGTGATCGTGCAGGCGCTCGCCGACGGACTGGCCGCGCGCGGTGGTCCCGACCACTTGATTGTCAGTGAGCACGACATCCTGGACGGAATCGCCCTCGCTCTCACCTGAGCGGAGCAGCGCGGGCACAGTCGGTGATCCGTGCGACCTTGGTCGTGCTCTGCCCGGGTGACGGAAAGGGTTGTCACTCATTCGCAACACGCCGATCTGGTTACAAACCCCGCACTCCGGCTAACGTGCGTCTCACTTTTCGGGAACACGAGATGGAGTGGAACATGCGGCGTTCACGCAGGCTCTGGGGAGCTGCTGCGGTGGTGACAACCTTGTCATTGGTGCTGGCTGCGTGCGGGGGTGGCTCCGGCAGCAGCGGCTCGAGCGGTGAGGTGGATCCGAACGGCACTTTCACCGTCTACGGCACCGAGCCGCAGAACACGCTGATCCCCACGAACACGAACGAGCTCGGCGGCTCCAAGGCCGTCGACGCCATGTTCGCCGAGCTGGTCGCCTTCAAGGGCGAGAATGCCCAGCCGTACAACCAGATGGCCGAGTCGATCACCACGCCCGACTCCAAGGTCTACGACATCAAGATCAAGCAGGGCTGGAAGTTCCACGACGGCACCGAGGTCAAGGCGAAGAACTTCGTCGACGCCTGGAACTACGGCGCCTACGCCCCCAACGGCCAGATCAACACCGACTTCTTCTCCAACATCCAGGGCTACTCCGACGTCCACCCCGACGACAAGGCGGCGAAGCCGACCACGGACAAGATGTCCGGCCTGGTCGTCAAGGGCGACTACGAGTTCCAGGTGACGCTCAACGCCCCGTTCTCGGTCTTCGAGACCAAGATCGGCTACACGGCCTTCGCGCCGCTGCCCGACGCGTTCTTCAAGGACCCCAAGGCGTTCGCCGAGCACCCGATCGGCAACGGCCCGATGAAGTTCGTCAGCCGGACGCCGAACGCGGACATCAAGCTGACCCGCTTCGACGGCTACCAGGGCCAGGACAAGGTCAAGTTCAAGGACCTGGACATCAAGATCTACGCCAGCCAGGAGACCGCGTACCAGGACCTGCTGAGCAACAAGCTCGACTTCATCGAGACGCTGCCGCCGTCCGCGCTGGCCGGCAGCAAGTACAAGACCGACCTGAAGGACAACCTGGTCACCGGTCACCTGCTCGGCATCAGCACCATCGCGATCCCGTACTACGTGCCCGGGTACGACAACCTGGACCTGCGCAAGGCCATCTCGATGGCGATCGACCGGACGCAGATCACCAAGACCGTCATGAACGACACCTACGTGCCGGCCGACGGGTACATCTCGCAGGGCATCCCGGGTTACCGGCCCGGCGTCTGCCAGTTCTGCAAGTTCGACCCGACGCAGGCCAAGCAGCTGTTCGCGCAGTCCGGTTTCAAGGGCAAGCTGACCATCGCCTCGAACGCCGACGGTGGCCGCAAGGAGCCGCTGGTGGCCGCGTGCAACAGCATCAAGAACGTGCTCGGCGTCGAGTGCGACTTCGTGCCGGCCACGGACTTCGGCCAGTGGCGCAGCATCGTGACCGGGCACAAGCTGACCGGCATGGGCCGTTCGGACTGGTCCGCGGACTACCCGTCGATCGAGGACTTCTTGAACCCGATCTACAAGACCGGTGCTTCGTCGAACGACTCGGTGTACTCCAACCCGGCCGTGGACAAGCTGCTGGAGCAGGCCGACGCGACGCCCGACAAGGACGCCGCGGTGAAGATCTACCAGCAGGCCGAGGACCTCATCGCCAAGGACCTGCCGTCGATCCCGGTCTGGGACGAGAAGGGTGTCGCGGCCAAGTCGAAGCACACGAAGACCGTGGTGCTCGACTTCCGCCGTCGCGCGGACTACTCGTCCGTCGAGGTCACGAAGTGACGCGCTGATCACCGTCCCACCACCACGGCTCGTGGGTGGCTGTGCACTGGCACAGCCACCCACGAGCCCGGCGCGCACTCCTAGGAACTGACGCATGATTCGCTATGTCCTGCGACGCCTGCTCCAGCTGATCCCGGTGTTCTTCGGAGCCACCTTCCTGATCTACACGCTGGTGTGGGCCGTCCCCGGGGACCCGTTCTCCGGCAAATGCGGTCAGACCGCCTGCCCCCAGGCGTACATCGACCTGATGACCCAGAAGTTCCACCTCAACGACAACCTGATCGTCCAGTACTTCAAGTACCTGGGCAGCCTGTTCACCGGCGACTGGGGCGAGACCTTCAACGGCAACTCGGTCGGCGAGCTGATCGGCAACGCCTACCCCATCACGCTGCGGCTGGCGCTCGTGGCGGTGCTCATCGAGGCCGTGATCGGCCTGACCGCCGGCGTGCTCACCGGCTTGCGCGGCAAGGGTTTCCTCGACAACCTGGTGCTGGTCTCCACCACGTTCCTGATCTCGCTCCCGGTGTTCGTCACCGCGATCGTGCTGCAGATCGTGCTGGGCACCGAACTCGGCATCATCGACACGAGCGTCTCGGACAATCCCGGGTTCGGCGAGCTGATCGTGCCCGGCATCGCGCTCGGCAGCCTCTCGATGGCCTACATCGCGAGACTCACGAGAACGTCGATCGCCGAGAACCGGCACGCCGACTACATCCGCACCGCGATCGCGAAGGGCCAGCCGCGCAGCCGCGTGGTCGGCGTCCACCTGCTGCGCAACTCGGTGATCCCGGTGCTCACCTTCCTGGGCACCGACCTGGGCGCGCTGATGGGCGGCGCGATCGTCACCGAGGGCGTGTTCAACATCAACGGCCTCGGCGGGCTCATCTTCCGCGGCATCCAGAACCGGGAGAGCGCCACCGTCACCGGCGTGGTGGTCCTGCTGGTGCTGGTGTACCTGCTGATGAGCCTGATCGTGGACCTGCTCTACGCCGTTCTCGACCCGAGGATCCGTTATGACTGACCCCAACCTCGTCGGCGGCGGCGGGGTCGACGCGGCGGAGCTGTCGCGTATCGACGACTCGGCCGTCGCGGCGAAGAAGCCCCGCAGCCTGTGGTCCGACGCCTGGCGCCAGCTGCGCCGCAAGCCCGCCTTCGTGATCTCCGCGGTGATCATCGTGATCATCGTGGTGATCGCGATCGCGCCGGGCCTGTTCTCCCACCGGGACGCCGGTTTCACCGATCTGACCAAGGCCAACGAGGGCCCGTCGGGCGACGCCTGGTTCGGCTACGACAACCTCGGTTACGACGTCTACGCCCGCACCATCTACGGCGCCCGCGCGTCGCTGCTGGTCGGGGTGTTCGCGACGATCCTGACTGTCCTGTTCGGATCGCTGGTCGGCATCGTCGCGGGTTACTACGGCCGCCTGATCGACAGCCTGCTTTCGCGGCTGGGCGACATCTTCGCCGGGCTGCCGTTCGTGCTGGGCGCGATCGTCATCCTCACGACGTTCAACGCGCCCGGCTCGAACCCCGGCGCCGTCACGATCATCACGCAGGTGGTGTGCTCGATCGCCGTGCTGACCTGGCCGGTGGCCATGCGCATCATGCGCTCGGCGACGCTGGTCGCGAAACAGCTCGACTACGTCAAGGCCGCGCGGGCGCTCGGCGCGAGCACGCCGCGGATCGTGTTCCGGCACCTCCTGCCGAACACGCTCGCCCCGGTGCTCGTGTACGGCACGATCGCGCTCGGCGCGGCGATCGGCGCCGAGGCGACGCTGGCGTACCTCGGCATCGGCGTGCGGCCGCCGGTGGTCTCCTGGGGCGTGATGGTCAGCGACTCGCGCGACTACTTCCGGGCCGATCCGCACATGCTCCTGTTCCCCGGTGCGTTCGTCACCATCACCGTGCTCGCGTTCGTGATGCTCGGTGACGGTATCCGCGACGCGCTCGACCCGAAGTCGAGGTAGCAGTCGATGTCCGAAACAGAGAACGAGCTGCTGCTCGAGGTCGAAGACCTGCACGTCGAGTTCCGCACCTCCGACGGCGTGGCCAACGTGCTCAACGGCGTCAGCTATTCCGTGCACGCCGGCGAGACGCTGGCCGTGCTCGGCGAGTCCGGCTCCGGCAAGAGCGTCACCGCGCAGACGGTGATGGGCATCCTCGACGTGCCGCCCGGCGTGATCACCGGCGGCGCGATCCGCTACCGCGGCGAGGACCTGCTCACCGCCACCGAGGAGCGGCGGCGCGAGCTGCGCGGCGCGGAGATCGCGATGATCTTCCAGGACGCGCTTTCGGCGCTGAACCCGGTGTTCACCATCGGGTTCCAGATCGAGGAGCAGCTGCGCGTCCGGCAGGGGATGTCCAAAAAGGACGCCCGCAAACGCGCGATCGAGCTGCTCGACATCGTCCGGATCCCGGCGGCGGAGCGGCGGATCAAGGACTACCCGCACCAGTTCTCCGGCGGGATGCGCCAGCGCGCGATGATCGCGATGTCGCTGGCGCTGGACCCGGACCTGCTGATCGCCGACGAGCCGACCACCGCGCTGGACGTCACCGTGCAGGCCCAGATCATGGACCTGCTCTCGGAGATCCAGCGGGAACGGCGGATGGGGCTCATCCTCATCACGCACGACCTCGGCGTGGTCGCGGAGACGGCCGACCGGATCGCCGTGATGTACGCCGGCCGGATCGTGGAGCAGGCCGACGTGCGCGAGCTGTTCCGCGCGCCGGGGCACCCGTACACCTCGGCGCTGATGGATTCGCTGCCCCGGCTGGACTTGAAGGGGCAGACGCTCGAGACGATCAAGGGGCTGCCGCCGAGCCTGCTCGACATCCCGCCGGGCTGCCCGTTCCACCCGCGCTGCAAGCGGGCCGAGCAGCGCTGCTCGGAGGAGCGCCCTTCGTTGCACGGCTTGGGCTTCGGCCGGGTCAGTGCGTGTCACTTCGCCGAAGAGGTGGTGGAAAGCCGTGGTTGAGCCGATTCTCAGCGTCCACGACCTGGTGAAGCACTTCCCGGTGCGCCAGGGGGTGCTGTTCAAGCGCACGATCGGGCAGGTGAAGGCCGTCGACGGCGTGTCGTTCGACCTGATGCCGGGTGAGACGCTCGGCGTGGTCGGCGAATCCGGGTGCGGCAAGTCCACGCTCGCGCAGGTGCTGATGCGGCTGGAGGAGCCCACCTCGGGGTCGGCGACCTTCGAGGGCAAGGACCTGTTCGCGGTCCGCGGGGCGGAGTTGCGGCGGCTGCGCCGGGAGATCCAGATCGTCCTGCAGGACCCGTACACCTCGCTGAACCCGCGGATGACCGTCGGCGACATCGTCGGCGAGCCGTTCGAGATCCACACCGAGGTGGCGCCGAAGGGCTCGCGGGCGCAGAAGGTGCGGGAGCTGCTGGATGTGGTCGGGCTCAACCCCGAGCACCTGAACCGCTACCCGCACCAGTTCTCCGGCGGGCAGCGCCAGCGCATCGGCATCGCGCGGGCGCTCGCGCTGCGGCCCAAGGTGATCATCTGCGACGAGCCGGTGTCCGCTTTGGACGTCTCGATCCAGGCGCAGGTGATGAACCTGCTCGGTGACCTGCAAGGCGAGTTCGGGCTGTCGTACGTTTTCATCGCCCACGACCTGTCCGTGGTTCGTCACCTTTCCACCCGGGTTGCCGTGATGTACCTGGGAAAGATCGTCGAAGTCGGCACCGAGGACGAGATCTACGAGCGGCCCTCGCACCCGTACACGCAGGCGCTGCTTTCGGCCGTGCCGGTGCCGGACCCCGAGGTACGCGGGCAGCGGCAGGTCATCCGGCTGGAGGGCGACGTGCCCAGCCCGCTGGACCCGCCGTCGGGCTGCCGGTTCCGCACGCGGTGCTGGAAGGCGCAGGACGTGTGCGCGACCGAGGTGCCGGAGCTGGTCGCGCGCACCGACGGGCACCTTTCGGCCTGCCACTTCGCAGAGGCCAGGTCCGTCGTGCCGTGATTTTCCGGTTTCCTCCGCATGGCCGTTGCTGCGACGTGTGTCCGCTATGTACGTTGCGGTATCGGTTTTTCCTGAGGAGGACCAGTGAAAAGACCCAGACTGCTCGCCGCGGTGCTCGCGGTTCCCTTGATCGGCGCGGGGTCCGGCGTCGCCGTCCCGGCGGCGTCGGCCCAGCCGGCCGCCCTGTCCGGACCCACCACGGAGTTCACCGTGCTGGCGCGCGACGCCCAGGGGGTGGCCGCCGTGCAGCAGGCGGTCCGCCAAGCGGGCGGCACCGTCGTCGGGACCAACACCGCGGTCGGGCTGGTCACGGCCACCGCGCCCGCATCCGGCTTCACCGAGCGGATTTCGGCGAACCGCTCGGTGTTCGGCGCGGCGAAGGCGAAGTCGATCGGCTCCGCGCCCCGCGGCGGGAAGAAGGTGAAGCCGGACGCCGTGGAGAAGGAGGGCCGGGCGTCGGCCGGTGCTTCGGCCAAGAAACAGCCGGTCGGGACCGATCCGCTGGACGACCAGCTCTGGGGCCTCAAATCCGTCCGGTCCGACCTCGCGCGCACCGTTCAGCCCGGTGACAAGCGGGTGAAGGTGGGCGTGATCGACACCGGCGTCGACGGCAGCCACCCGGACATCGCGCCGAACTTCGACAAGGCCGATTCGCGCAACTTCACCAAGGACATCGTCGCCGACGTCAACGGGACCGTGGTGGACGGGCCGTGTGAGTACCGCGGCTGCGTCGACCCGGTCGACCACGACGACAACGGCCACGGCACGCACGTCGCCGCCACGATCGGCGCGGCGGCCAACGGGTTCGGCGTCTCCGGCGTCGCCCCGAACGTCTCGCTGGTGAACATCCGCGCGGGCCAGGACTCCGGCTTCTTCTTCCTCCAGCCGACCGTCGACGCGCTGACCTACGCCGGCGACGCGGGCATCGACGTGGTCAACATGAGCTTCTACGTGGACCCCTGGCTGTACACCTGTTCCGCGAACGCGGCCGACTCCCCGGCGGAGCAGGCCGAGCAGCGGACCATCATCGAGGCCACCAAGCGCGCGCTGGACTACGCGCACCGCAAGGGTGTGTCGATGGTCGTCGCGCTCGGCAACCAGCACGACGACCTGGCCGCGCCGCACGACGACGTCACCAGCCCGGACTACCCGAGCAACGCGACGCACCCGCGTCCGGTCGACAACGCTTCGTGCCTGTCGCTGCCGGTCGAAGGACCGCACACGATCGGCGTCGGCGCCTTCGGCCCGTCGCAGGCGAAGGCGGACTACTCCAACTACGGCACCGAGCAGATCTCCGTCTCGGCGCCTGGCGGCTACTTCCGCGACGGCTTCGGCACGCCGTGGTTCCGGACGGTGGAGAACGAGATCCTTTCGGCGTACCCGAAGAACGTCGGCGTGGCCGAGGGCAACATCGACGCGGCGGGCAACCTGACGCCCGCCGGCATCGCGCTCGGCGTGCAGAAGGCGACGGCGGCGGACGGGCGCGTCGGCTACTACCAGTGGCTGCAGGGCACGTCGATGGCCGCGCCGCACGCCACGGGCGTCGCCGCGCTGATCGTTTCGCAGTACGGAAAGCGCACCGGCGGCGACTTCGGGATGGACCCGGACGCGGTGCAGCGGGTCATCGAGGGCACGGCCTCCCCGATCGCCTGCCCGGTTCCCCGCACGGTCGACTACCTCGACGAGGGCCGCGACGCTTCGTTCACCGCCACCTGCGCGGGCGACGCGTCCTTCAACGGCTTCTACGGCCACGGCGGCGTCGACGCGTACTCCGCGGTGACGCACGGGGCTGCTTACCTGCGCAAGTAGCCGCGGGCGCGGAGCCTTCCGTCGGTGCGTGGCGGAAGGCCCCGCGTCGCGCTGTCCACATGCGTCAGCCCTGCGGCACGGCTGCTGCCGGGTTGACGCCGAGGAAGTCCCGCAGGATCGCGGTGAACCGCGCCGGCTGTTCCTCGGCCACGTAATGGCCGCAGTCGTCGACGACCACCTCGGTGACGTCGTCGGCCGCCAGCCGCATCGTCTCGGCGGCCATCGCGCCGCTGTACCGCGCGCCGCCGACGGCGAGCACCGGCTGCGTCAGCCGGGTCTTCTTGCGCCGCTCGTTCTGCGCGATCGTCTCGTCCAGCGCCCGGTAGTACCCGAAGCTCGCCCGCAGCCCGCGAGGATCCGCGGCGATCGCATCGACGTAGACGTCGACGGCGTACGCCGGGATCGCGTCCGGGGTGGCGGCCTTCTTGGCGAACTGGTAGCCGAAGAAGAGCCGCTCCCGCCCTCGGACCAGCTCCTCGTTGAGGTCGGTGAGCCGGTTGAAGCCGAAGTGCCAGAACCGCTGGCTGACCGCGGCCGGGCTGAAGACCGGCGGGGCCGGCGTGAGGCCGGGGATGATGGCGTCGACGACCGCGAGCCGGCCCACCCGCTCGGGGTGATCGGCGGCGAGGGCGTATCCGGTCCACATGCCGATGTCGTGGCCGACCACGTCGAACCGGTCGTGCCCGAGCGCGGCCATCAGCGCGACCAGATCGCCGGCCAGCGTGCCGGCGTCGTAACCGTCGTCGGGCTTGTCCGAGAGCCCGGCCCCGCGCGAGTCGACGGCGACGACGGTGTGCTCGCGGGCGAGCGCGGGCATCACTTCCCGCCAGGCGTACCAGGTCTGCGGCCAACCGCCCACCAGCAGCAGCGGCGGGCCTTCCCCGCCGGTGACCGCGTGCAGCCGCAGCCCGTCCAGCTCCACGAGCCGGCTGGTGAAAACGTCGGTGAACCCGTCCGGCAGCCGCAGCGAGCCCAGGCTTGCCGTGCTCATCGTGGAACGATCAGTCCAACTTGTCATGCCGACTACCCTACACATCTTGAAACGATCGGTGCAAGATGTGTAGGGCTGCCTGTGAACGCGGCCGGGCGGGTCCGGCCCGGCCGCGTTCACGGGCGGAGCGCTAGCGGTTCGACGCCTTCTTCACGAAGTCCGCGAGGTCCTTCGCCTGCTGTACTCGCGTCGGCTCGTGGACGTACATCATGTGGCCCGCCGGGTAGTAGGCCGTGTCGATGTTCTCGCGCAGCTCGTCCGGGATCTTCAGCTGGGCCAGCACGTGCTCGGAGGCGAAGTAGGCCGTCGCGCCGTCGTAGTGGCCGAAGGCGACGTGGACCCGCAGGTGCGGGTTGGCCCGCATCGCCGCGCTCACCGCGTCCACAACGGACACCGAACGGCCTTCGAACTCCTTGTACGACCACGCCTGGTTCGTCTCGTGCGAAAGGATCTCGTACGGCAGGTCGTTCTGGTAGCCCAGCTCGGCGCGGATGTAGTGGTTGAACGCCGCCGAGTAGGCGCCGATGATGCGCGAGATCGACGGGTCGTCGCTCATGTGCTCGCGCCCGCCGTCGGTCTCCCAGGTGGTGAAGCGGCCGTCCATCCGGCCGACGGTCAGGCCCCGGTCGCGCAGCAGCTCGGTGAAGAAGCGCACGTGCTCGATCCGCAGGTTGACCCGGTCCACATAGGACTCGCTCAGGCCGGTCAGCGACGCCAGCGTGGCCACGGCCTCGGCTCGGTCCTGAGTGGACAGCCGGGCCCCGCGCGCGAGCGCCCACGGCAGCTCCTTCGCCGCGAAGTCCTCGGCGTCGGCCAGCACGTCGTCGAGCGGGCGGTCGCCGTGCAGGCCGTGGTAGTGCGCGATGGCCGCGTACGTCGGCACGAACAGCGAGTACGGCAGGTCGTTGCCCTCGTGGAAGCGCAGGGTGCCCATGTCCAGCACGGACGAGATGAGCAGCAGCCCGTTCAGGTACAGGCCGAAGCGCTCCTGGAGGAGCCCGGCCAGCCCGGCCGCGCGAAGCGTGCCGTACGACTCGCCGGCCAGGAACTTCGGCGACAGCCAGCGCTCGTTGCGCGAGACCCACAGCCGGATGATCTCGGCGACCGAATCGAGGTCGCCCTGGAAGCCCAGGTAGTCCTTCGGTTCCCCGCCGTCGACCGCGCGCGAGTAGCCCGTGGAGACCGGGTCGATGAACACCAGATCGCTGTGCACCAGCAGGCTTTCGGCGTTGTCCTCGAGCCCGTACGGCGGCGGCACGAGGTCGTCGACGTCACCGGAGAGCACCCGGCGCGGGCCGAGCAGGCCCATGTGGAGCCAGATGCTGGACGAGCCGGGGCCGCCGTTGAACGCGAACGTCACCGGACGCGTGCCCGGTTCGGCGTCGTCGAGCGTGTACGCGGTGAGGAAGACCTCGGCCTTGGGCTTGTGGCCGGCGGACTTGCCGTCCTTGACGACCTCCTGGCGCAGCACGACGCGTCCGGCCTGGGCGGTATAGGCGAGTTTTCGGCGCTTGACCGTGAGGGTGTGCTGGGTGGTGACGAGGTCGTCGACGGGGTCCGGGGCGGTGTCCGCGGCCGCCGGCCTCCCGGTCTTGTCTTCTGGCTCTTCGGGAGTGGTGTCCGACATGGTCTCCAACCTAGCCGCAGTGGTGTGGGAAGGTGGCCGGATGCAGTGGCCGGCATGGGTTGCCGAGGCGCGATGACGGGCCCGCTCGCGGAGCTGGACGCCGCCGTGACCGGGTGCCGCGCGTGCCCGAGGCTGGTCGCGTGGCGGGAGGAAGTCGCCGTCACCAAGCGCGCGGCCTTCGCGGGCCAGGAGTACTGGGCGCGGCCGGTGCCCGGGTTCGGGGCGGCGGACGCCGCGCTCGCCGTGGTCGGGCTGGCACCCTCGGCGCACGGTGCGAACCGGACCGGGCGGATGTTCACCGGCGACCCGTCCGGGGACTTCCTGTTCCGCGTGCTGCACGAAGTCGGCCTCGCCTCCCAGCCGACGTCCACCGGCCGCTGCGACGGGCTCACGCTGCGCGGCACGCGGCTCGTCTCGCCGGTGCGCTGCGCGCCGCCGGGGAACAAGCCGACGCCGGCCGAGCGGGACACCTGCCGGCACTGGCTCGCGGACGAGCTGGCGCTGCTGCGCCCGACGCTGCGCGCCGTGGTCGTCCTCGGCGCGTTCGGCTGGCAGGCGCTGCTGCCGGTGCTCGCCGCGGCGGGCTGGCCCGTGCCCGCGCCGCGCCCGGCGTTCGCGCACGGCGCCGACGTCCGGCTCGGCGGGCTGCGCCTGTTCGGCTGCTACCACGTGTCCCCGCGCAATGTCCAGACACGGCGTGTGAGTCACGCCATGGTGGGTGACGTTTTCACCGCCGCGGCCGCGGCCGCCGGGCTCATCTGAATCGTTGTGGCCTGCGTGGCGACGCTGGTCACAGCGGGGCGGGGTACCCGAGCGACACGGGCGCGGAGGTGGGACTATATGAGCATGGCTGCTGCGAAGTCGGAACCGACTCGGATCCTCGTCCTGGGTGGTGGATACGTCGGCCTGTACACCGCGTACGGGCTTCAGAAGATGCTGCGCGCCAACGAGGCCTCCGTGACCGTCGTTGACCCCCAGCCGCACATGACCTATGCCCCGTTCCTGCCCGAGGCGGCGGCCGGCGCGATCGAGCCGCGGCACGTGGTCGTGCCGCTGCGCCGCGTGCTCAAGCGCTGCCATGTGCTCACGGCGCGGGTCACCAAGATCGAGAACGACCGCAAGTCCGTCACGGTCGAGGCCGCCGACGGCCACATCGAGGCGCTGAACTACGACATCCTCGTGGTCGCCCTCGGCGCCGTCGCGCGCATCCTCCCGATCCCGGGCCTGGTCGAGCAGGGCATCGCCTTCAAGACCATCGGCGAGGCCATCTACCTGCGCAACCACATCATGACCAAGCTCGACGAGGCAGCCAGCACGCTCGACCCCGAGCTGCGCAAGCGCCTGCTCACGTTCACCGTGGTGGGCGGCGGCTTCGCCGGGATCGAGGCGCTGGCCGAGCTCGAGGACATGACCCGGTTCGCGGTGGAGAACTACTACCCGAACATCAAGCCCGCCGACATCCGCTGGGTGCTGGTCGAGGCCGCCGGGCGGATCCTGCCCGAGGTCCGCGAGACTCTGGGCGTGTACACGGTGCAGCAGCTGGAGAAGCGCGGCATCGAGGTGTACCTGGCGACCGCCGCGAAGTCGTTCGAGAACGGCCACGTGGTGCTCTCGGACGGCACCGAGTTCGACACCGAGACGCTCATCTGGACGGCCGGCGTGAAGGCCAACCCGGTGCTCGCCGAGTCGGACCTGCCGCTGGACAAGCGCGGCCGCCTCGAGGCCACCGCCGGCCTGCAGGTCGTCGGTCACCCGGACGTCTGGACCGCGGGCGACAACGCCGCCGTGCCGGACCTCTCCCGCACCGAGCAGGACCCGACGGCCACCTGCCCGCCGAACGCGCAGCACGCGGTGCGCCAGGCGCGCGTGCTGGCCAAGAACATCATCAAGGTGATCCGCGGCGGCCAGCCGAAGGACTACTACCACAAGAACCTCGGCGCCGTCGCCAGCCTCGGCCTGCACAAGGGCGTCGCCGACGCCCTGAACCTCAAGATCAAGGGCTTCCCGGCCTGGCTGTTCCACCGCGCCTACCACCTCAAGGCGATGCCCACCTGGAACCGCAAGATCCGCATCCTCTTCGACTGGATGCTGGGCGGCCTGTTCCGCCGCGAGGTCATCTCCCTCGGGCAGATCAACAACCCGAAGGAAGAGTTCGACCGGGTTTCCAAGGGCTGAGCCCCCCGGCTGGGTCTTTGTGGCCGGGCTACCGCGTTTCCGCGGTGGCCCGGCTTTTTTGCCGCGGGGGCCCGCTAAGGTGTGCGGTGCCCCCGTAGCCCAACTGGCAGAGGCAGTCGACTTAAAATCGACCCAGTGCGGGTTCGAACCCCGTCGGGGGCACGTACAGCATCCACACGAGGCTGGGTGCATTTCGTCGGGCACGGCTCGTCATGAGCGCCAGCTCGCGCTCGGTCACCAGGGTTTGTCACGGTTGCGATGGCGTTGGTCATCGGGCTCACGTTCCTGTTTGGCTTCGGGCACGTGTTGAAGGTTGTTCGTCCCTCCTCGGGGAGCACCACGCGAACCGTGCGGCGATCGTGTTCGCGACACCGCCGTTCGTTCGGGAGAAAAGCCTTATGGGCATGGGAAAGAAGCTGGCCGCGGCGACACCCACCGGGAGGCGGGCTGGCCGAGTGAGGAGTCGGCCGCCGGGGCAACGTCGTTCTACTGTGGACACTGCAAAGGGTCCTGACCGGAGACGGGGGTTTGTCCAGTGAGTGAGGTTCGTCGGATCGTGCTGGATCATTCGCGGGTCAGGCCGGGATCGACGTTGCGGCCGATCTCGCGGTTCGTGGTGGAGCGCGATGGGGTCGAGCAGGCGTCGGTGGTGCTGGGGCGGGCGGAGATCTTCGAGCGCGAGCCCCTCGAGTACGCGGTGGCTCGGCTGTCCTGGGCGGACGGCGGGCTGGGGGACGCGCGGGCCGTGGTGGCCGCGGCCGTGGGCTCGGCCCCGCCGGGGATTCCGGTCTATCTGCCGGTCAGCGCCGCGGTGAGCGCTGACCACGCCGCTCGCCGCGACGTCGCGCTGGCGTGCGGGTTCGAGTTGTTCCAAGAGAAAGAGGGCTTCCGGTGGGCCGACACCGGCCAAGCGCTGCCCGAACCCGCCGGCCTGCGGCTGGAGCCGATGTCGCGGATCGGGCCGGAGGCGTTCGTCTCCGTGCTCGGACGGTGTGTGGCCCAGACCCTGGACCGGACCGACGCCTTGGTGTTCGGCCGGCAGCAGCCCCGGCAGTGGGCCACCACATTCCTGAACCACCACGCTTCCGCCGCGGACGCCCAGTCGTGGCTGTACGCCGAGACGACCGGCGGTGCGCCCGTGGGCTTCGTGGGGCTGGCGCAACGGGAAGGTGATCCCGAGGTGGGCACGATCGTGCTCATCGGGGTCCTGCCGGAACAGCGCGGTCACCGTTATGTGGACCGGCTTCTGACGGCGGCCTACCGCGCCGCCCGCGCCCGCGGCTTCGTGGCGGTGCGATCCCTGGTCGATGTGGACAACCACCCGATGATGGCGGCGATGCGCCGCTCCGGCGCGGACCCCGACGCGGATCCTTGGCACGGCTGGCTGTTCACCTCGGCCCGTGACGCATAACGCCGACACCGGCCGAGGTCGGGCCGCCTGCCGGTAGACCACGCCGTCCGCGACCGGATCGGGGCCGACCATCGCCATGTCCGGCCGTACCCGGTAGCTGCGCTCCACCGCGCCAAGCGCCCGTTTCTCGGCCACCACCTCCAGCCCGCCGGCGTCGGCCAGCGCGGCGATCTGCCGGTACATCGTCGCGGTGCCGAGGCCCGTCGCGTAGGCGTTCATCGTGGCCGAGCAGCTTGACAGCGTTCCGACGTGAGCAGATACTAACGACGTTAGGAATTCTAACGACGTTAGGAGTAGGTCATGGGCCGGCGGGAAGAGGTGCGCCGGCGGACGTTCGACGAGATCTTGTCGGCCGCGAGCCGGGTGGCGGAGCTGGAGGGGTGGCCGGCGGTGACGATCCGGCGGATCGCCGGTGAGATCGGCTACAGCGCGCCCGTGATCTACCAGCATTTCGAGAACAAGGACGCGGTGCTGCACGCCGTCCTGGAGCGGGGCAACGCGGCGTTGCTGGGGCAGATGCGGGACGCGGTGGACGCTGGCCCGGCCGCCGAGGGCGTGCGGCTCGCGGCGGTCGCCTATCTCGAGTTCGCCCGGTCCCAGCCCGGCCTCTACCAGTTGATGGCCGGCTCGCCCGGTGCGGTGGTGGACCCGGTCGCCCGGCACCGGGCCGCCACAGAGGTGATCGAGTTGACCGGGCAGGTCATCGAGCGGTGGGCGGCCGCCGAATCGGTGCGCCTGCACAGCGTCGAGGACGCCTGCGACCTCCTCTGGGCCACGACACACGGCCTGACCGGCATCGGTTCGCTCGCGGACGTCGGATTCGACCGCGCGCTGCGCTTGGCCGATCAGGCGGTGGCCGCCCTGCTCGCCTATTGGTCGGCTCCCTGACCGCTTTCACCACGAGGAGAGAACCATGATCTACCACCACAACCGGATCGTCTTCAAAACGAGTGCGACCGACGAACAGCGCGCGGAAGCCCTGGCGAGCCTGCGCAACCAGGGTGAGAAAATCGACGCGGTGACACGTTACGTCGTCGGCAAGGACATCGGTGGCGAATACGAATACGGCGCCGTTTTCGCCATCGAAGACCTGAAGGGGTACTGGGAATACCTGACGGCTCCGTCGCACGCGCACACCGACCGCATCGGCCTGCCGCTGGTGGAGAAATTCGTCTCCTACGACACCACCGACAGCGACGATCCCGAGATCGCCGAGAAGATCGCCGAACTGCACGCGCGCCGCTATTCCGGCAATCCCGCGCTCGCCAAACTCGTCGCCGACCTGCCTTCGTACAGCGGCAGCAGCGCCCCGGCCGGACAACCCGGCTGAGCTCGCCCGCTCAGTTGTGCGGCCGCAACCAGACCTCTTCGGCGCGGGCGCTGGCCTCCGGCGTGAAGTAGTCGCCGGTCCTGAGGTCCTCCAGCAGGGTCGGGTGCTCCGGCACCCAGCCCAGCTGCGCCCGGGTGTGCTCGCTGGAGACGGGCACGTCCAGGGAGAAGAACTTGGCCAGGAACGGGTTTCCGAGATGCTCGCCGGCCTCCTCGAGGGTCAGTGAAACGGCGGGGATGTCGAGAATCCGCCCGATCTGCTCGGCGACGCTCTTGATCGTGACGGCACTCTCGCCGGCGCCGTGCAACACGCTCCCGGCGGGGGCTTTCTCCAGTGCCAGGCGGAAAAGAGCGGCGGCGTCGAAGCGGTGGACGGCCGGCCAGCGATTCGCGCCGTCACCGATGTAGGCCGAGACGCCCGCCCGGCGCGCGCCCGCGATGAGGGCCGGGATGAACCCGTAGTCGCCGGGGCCGTGCACGGTCGGCGCGAGCCGGACGACGCTGGCGCGCACTCCCCGGCCGGCCAGGTCCAGGCAGGTCTGCTCGCTCCGGATCCGGAAGGCGGCGACCGAATCGGGGTCCGGCGCGTCCAGCTCGGTGCTGACCCGGCCCGCCCTCGCCACCAGCGTGCCGGACGTGACGACGAATGGACGGCCGGACCCCTCGAGCGCCTGCCCGATCGCCTCGATCGCCGTGCAGTCGCGGCGGATGAGGGCTTCCGGGTCGGCGTAGTCGCCGCCGTAGGCCATGTGCAGGACGCCGTCGGCGGCTTCGGCGCCGCGGCGCAGGCTGTCGAGGTCTTCGACGGAGCCGCGGTGCGGGGTGGCGCCCAATGACTCCAGCCGGGAGGCGGCGGCGTCCGAGCGGGCCAGGCCGGTGACGGTGTGGCCGGCCGCGACGAGCCCGGCGACGACTGCGGGGCCGGTCTGGCCGGAACCGCCGGTGACAAAAACGTGCATCAAGCACTCTCCTTGTTTACGCCAGTGACTGGCACTACGGCGCTGACTCTACGCGTAGCGCCAGTGACTGGCGCAACGTGACGCCAGTCACTGGCGCTACGGAGTGCCCGCGGCCGGCGCGCACGGGTAGTGTCAGGGGGTGCCACGAAGCGGAGCAGACGCGCGTCGCCGCCTTCAGGAGGCGGCCATGGAGTTGTACCGGGAAAACGGGTTCGACCAGACCACCACGGCCGAGATCGCCGCACGGGCCGGGGTCAACGAGCGCACGTTCTTCCGGCACTTCCCGGACAAGCGCGAAGTCCTCTTCGGCAGCGAAGGCGAACTGCGCACGACGATGACGCAGGCGGTGGCCGAAGCGCCCGATGGCTTGCAGCCGTTCGAAATGCTGCTTCGCGCCTTCCGTCAGGCCGGGAAGATTCTCGAGCGCAACCGGCCGTTCTCGGAGCCGCGCTTGGAAATCATCGCGGCGACGCCGGCGTTGCGCGAACGCAATCTGGCCAAGGCCGCGTCGCTCGCCGAAGCGCTGGCCGAGGCGCTGCGTCAGCGCGGCGTCGCCGACCGGTTGGCCAGTCTGGCCGCGCACGTCGGCTGGGCCACCTACCACGAAGCCGCCCAGGCCTGGATCGACGATCCTGCCCAGGGCCTGGACCGGAACCTCTTGCGGGCGTTCGACGATCTGCGCACGCTCTCCGCCGACCCGTTCGCCGAAGGCTGACTGCGGCAAGCGCGTGAACCCTTGTCCGGAACGAGCCAGAACCGGGCGGATTCCTTCAACGCGGGCCCCGGGTTTCCTATCCTGACCGGACCTTCGGTGCGTGGAGAGGGATGTCGATGCGGACATTGCTCGTGCTCCTGCTCGTCCTCGGTTCCCTGACCCCGATGCCCGCGGCCGCGGCGGCCGCGGTGTGCGTGACGTCCTGCGACACGCTGGATCCGTCACAGGCCGCGCAAGAGAGCTTTCCCTTGCCCGACAAGGTGATCAACGGCCGGGTCCTGCGGCTGCACGCCTCCGACCCGGACGGGATGGCGTGGGCGAGCATCGACAGCGCCGTCGAGGGCGACGCGGTCTGGCTCGACCGGTCGTGGGACGGCGGCGCGACCTGGGACGGACTGCTGGGCAAGGCGACCGTGCCGAGCACGTGGACCGGCACGCGCACCCTGATGTACAACCTGACCGATCCGGCGAGCCACCGCCGTGGCCTGCTCCGGGCCTGCGGCGACGCGCAGGGCGTCGGCTGCACCGCGTGGATCTACCCGGCGGTCTGCGACACCGCTTGTGACGGGACCGCGCCGGGCTCCGGGGACAGCCAGCCGGTGGGGTCGACCACCATCTTCGGCCGCACGGTCCGGCTGCACTTCGACGGGAACGGCATGGCGTGGGCCGGGATCGAGGCGGGCGGGTCCGGTGACGAGATCTGGCTCGACCGGTCCTGGGACGCCGGGGCGAGCTGGCCCGACGGCTCGTCACTGGGTCGCACCAGCGTGCCGTCGGGCGCGACCGGCACCCACACCACGGCGTTCGCCACGCGGGACCCGCGCGGCCGGCTGTACGGCGGGGCCGTGCGCGCGTGCGGCCGGGAAGCGACCCACGACCAAGGCAGCTGCACGGCTTGGGCGAGCCCCGCGACGACCCGGGCGGCCGGCGCGGCCGACGCGCTGATGTGGTCCTACGAGCCCTACACCGCGTGGTGGCCTTCGAGCTGGTGGAACTCGGCGGTCGCGGTCACGGCGCTGGCCGACGCCGGCGGCTCGGACGCCGCGCTGGCCCGCACCTTCGACGTCAACCGGGTTGCTTTTCCCGCCGGGGCAAGGAGTTCCGACCCGATCGACGGCCACTTCATCAGCCGCGCGATCGACGACACCGCCTGGTGGGGCCTGGCCTGGATCGCCGCCTACGACCGTACCCACGACGCGCGTTACCTCACCGAGGCGACGACGATCGGGGACTACGTCTCCGGCTTCTGGGACACCGGGACCTGCGGTGGCGGGGTGTGGTGGGACCGCGAGCGGACGTACAAGAACGCCGTCACGAGCGGGCTGTACCTGCGCCTGGCCGCGTCACTGCATCTGCGGGTCGCCGGGGACACCGTGTGGGGGCAGCGGGCGAAAACCGCGGGGGACTGGTATCTCAACAGCGGCCTGATCAACGCTTCGGGCCTGGTGAACGACGGTCTGACCGCCTCGTGCGCCAACAACGGCCAGACTGTCTGGACCTACAACCAGGGCCTTGGCATCGGCGGTCTGGTCGAGCTGTGGCGCGCCACCGGTGAAACGTCCTATTTGGACGCCGCCCGGCGGCTGGGCGACGCGGCGATGAGCGGGCTCACCTCCGGCGGGGTGCTCGTCGAATCCTGCGACACCGGCACGAATTCCTGTGACGACAACCAGAAGCAGTTCAAGGGCATTTTCATGCGGTACTTCGGCGATCTGGCCGCCGCGACGGGTTCGGCCACGTACCGGGCCTTCGCCCAGAAACAGGCCGACACGCTCTGGGCGGGCGACCGCGACCCGTTGAACCGGATCGGCCAGCGCTGGACCGGGACCACGCCGAACGTGACGGACTGGCGTACCCAGGCGTCCGGTCTCGAGGCGGTGCTCGCGGCGGGATAGATTCGACCCCGGGGCGATCACCAAGGAGAATCGATGTCACGTCATCTTCCGGAAACGCCAGGCGAACTGCGAGAACTGGCGGTGGCGAAATCCGTCGAGCAGCTCGACAACGGGGCGTACTTCGAGTCGCTGGCCCGCCGCGTCGCGATTCCGACCGAAAGCCAGAACCCGGATCGGGCCAGTGACATCGTCCGCTATTTCACCGACGAGATTTCCCCCGTGCTCACGAGAATGGGATTCGAGGTGAAGCTGGAGGAGAATCCGGTTTCGCCGGGGCACCCGTTCCTCGTCGCGTCCAGGATCGAAGATCCACTCGGGCCGACAGTGCTGCTGTACGGACACGGCGACGTCCAGCACGCGCATCCCGAGCAGTGGCGGGCCGGGCTCGACCCGTGGTCGCTCCGGATCGAAGGCGACAAGGTCTACGGCCGGGGGACGGCGGACAACAAGGGGCAGCACAGCATCTGCATCACCGCGCTGGAGCAGACCCTGGCGGCGCGGGGCGGGCTCGGTTACAACGTCAAGTTCCTGCTCGAAAGCGGCGAAGAAACCGGATCACCCGGCCTGCTCGAATTCGCCGCGGCCAATCGGGAAGAACTCGCCGCCGACCTTTTCCTCGGCTCGGACGGGCCGCGGATCTCCGCCGAGCGTCCGACGGTTTTCCTCGGCTCGCGGGGAACGCTGAACTTCACCCTCCGGGCCGACCTCCGCGAATCCTCGCACCACTCGGGCAACTGGGGCGGCGTGCTGCGCAACCCGGGAACCGTGCTGGCCGCGGCGATCTCCTCGCTGGTGGACGGGGCCGGCCGGATCAAGATCGAGGCGTTCGTGCCGGGTCCGATTCCCGACGCGGTTCGCACGGCGCTGGCCGACATCACCGTCGACCAGGGGCCGGACAGCCCCGCCGTCGACGAAGGCTGGGGCGAGCCCGGCCTGACGCCGATCGAGCGGCTGATCGCTTGGAACACGATCGAGGTGCTGGCCATGCTGACCGGGGACCCCACCGCGCCGGTCAACGCCATCCCCGCCACCGCGGTCGCCCACCTGCAGATCCGGTTCGTCGTCGGCACCGACGTCACCGATTTCGCGGAGAAGGTGCGAGATCATCTGGCCGGGCTCGGTTATCCGTTCATCGAGGTCGAGGTGGCGCATGCCATGCCGGCCACCCGGCTGGACCCCGAGCACCCGGCGGTGGGGCTGGTGCTGGAGTCCATCGAACGGACGCTCGGGAAAAAGCCCGCGCTGCTCCCGAATCTCGGCGGTTCGATCCCGAACAGCGTTTTCGCCGACACCCTCGGCCTGCCTACCGTCTGGGTCCCGCATTCCTATCCGGCCTGCGCCCAGCACGCGCCGGACGAGCACGCCCTGGTTTCGATTTCGCGGGAGGGATTGCAGATCATGGCCGGGCTGTACAGCGATCTCGCCGAAACCCGTGAGGTCTGGGCGCCGCGCCACCCCTGATGGGCCACTCGCCGTCCTACCGGGTCCGGAGGCCGTCGAGGATGAGCGCGATGACGGCTTCGGACTCGGCCTTGATCTCGGGGGAGCGCCACTCCGCGGCATGGGACGGATTGTGGAAGCGGCCGGTGGCGTCGAGAATCGCCCGCGCGATCACGTCCGGCTCGCCGTCGGCGAAGTCTCCGCTCGTGATGCCGTCGACCACGACGGTGCGGATCTGGGCGAGCAGGACGGCGACGTGCGCCGAAGACACGGCGCTGTGTTCCGCCGCCAGCACCCGGAAAGTCTCGAACAGCTCCGGGTCTTCCTGCGCCTTCGCCCATTTCAAGGCGAACATGGTGGTGAGCAGATCTCGTAACCGGTCCGGCGGGGGCAGCTCGGCGCCGGCATCCCGGACCGCCGCGGTGAAGTCCGCTCGCGTCCGGTCGAGCCAGCGCTGGATCACGGCCTCGCGCAGGGCGGCCTTGGACGGGAAATGCCGGTACACGCTCCCGTGGCTCACCCCGAGGATCCGGGCGACGTCGAGCACCGTGGCCTTTTCCGGGCCGTGGCGGCGCAGTACGTCCTCGGTGGCCGACATGATCGTCTCCGGATCGAGTGGCTCCCGGCGCATGTGGACTCCTTGTCTGCTCGAGAACGAACGTAGGCGGACAGTCTGACAGGTGTCAAACTCTGTCATGTTGTTAAGTATGGAGTGACAGAAGTTGCCATCTGTCAGTGAACGGCTGTACGTTGCGCTCATGACCACTGCTACTGCTTCGTTCGCCGGCCGCACTGTGTCCCGGCTCGGTTATGGCGCGGCTCAGCTCGGCCGCCTGTCCGAACGCCGCGACGACGCGGTCGCGTTGCTGCGCCGCGCAATCGAACTCGGTGTGAACCACGTGGACACGGCCGAGTTCTACGGTTTCAGCTTCGCCAACGAGGTGATCCGCGAAGCGCTGCGCTCCGACGACGACGTCCTGGTCGTCACCAAGGTCGGCGCCGATCCGAACCCGGGCGGGCGGGTGCCGTTGCGGATGGCGCAGCGGCCCGAGCAACTGCGGGCCAGCGTCGAGGACAACCTGCGCAGCCTCGGTGTCGACCGGCTCGCGGTGGTGAACCTCCGCCGTCTCGACTCCGGCCCCGGCCTGCGCCCCGAGGGTGATCAGATGGTCGATCTCGACGCCCAGCTCGCGGAGATGACCGCCCTGCGCGACGAGGGCAAGATCGGCGCGATCGGGCTCAGCTGCGTCACCCTCGACGGCCTGCGCCGCGCCCTGCCGGCCGGTATCGCGTGCGTGCAGAACGCGTACAGCGTCGTCGCCCGCGAAGACGAGGACCTGCTGCGGCTGTGCGTTGCCGAGGAGATCGCCTGGGTGCCGTTTTTCCCGCTGGGCGGCGCTTTCCCGGGTCTGCCCAAGGCAACCGACGAGCCGGCGGTGCACGCCGTGGCCGAGTCTCTCGGCGCCACGCCGTCCCAGATCGGCCTCGCCTGGCTGCTGCACCACGCCCCGAACGTGCTGCTCATCCCCGGCACCGCCGACCCCGCCCA
Organism: Amycolatopsis saalfeldensis; assembly: GCF_900110575.1. Classification (GTDB taxonomy): domain Bacteria; phylum Actinomycetota; class Actinomycetes; order Mycobacteriales; family Pseudonocardiaceae; genus Amycolatopsis; species Amycolatopsis saalfeldensis. The sequence goes on along the minus strand of NZ_FOEF01000001.1, from coordinate 831,018 downwards.
CCTCGAAGCCAATCTGGCCGTCGCCGGGATCACCTTCGACGACGCCACTCTCGCCACCCTCGACGCCATCGAGTCCCGCTCCAACGACGTCCGGCTCGGCTAGTCGCGGGCGTCGTATTCGGCGCGGGCGGCGTCGATGCGGTCCAGATGGGCGACGCTCCACTCCAGCAGGGGCGTGGCGGCTTCGCGCAGCGTCCGGCCCATGGGCGTGAGCTCATAGCTGACGTGTGGCGGCATTACATTGTGGACGGTCCGGGTCAGGATCCCGTCGCGCTCCAGGCCGCGCAGGGTGACGGTGAGCATTCGCTGGCTGATCCCGGTGGTTTCGCGCTTCAGCTCGGTGAACCGGCGCGGCCCCAGCCGGAGGTTGCGCACGACCAGCAGTGACCACCGGTCCCCGACGATGCCGAGCACGACCCGGGGCCGGCACGTCAGTTCCTGGTCGTCCGGCAGCGCGGTCATGGTTACCTCCAAGGAACCGGGGCACCCGAATGTGCCGTATTGCCCCCGGCCGGGCCGGGAGGCCACCATGGTTGTGGTTCCTGAAGCGTACCTAGTTACGAATGGGAACCGCGATTTCCCCGTGCGCCGACGCGCCCCGAACAAGGAAGATCGTGTTCACCATGTCTACATTTCTGCTGGTTCATGGCGCTTGGCACAGCGGCCGGGCTTGGGAGCGGGTGGTGCCGCTGCTGGAGTCGGCCGGGCACCGGGTGCTCGCGCCGTCGCTCACCGGCTACGGCGACAAGGCGCATCTGCTCAGCCCCGAGGTGGGGCTCGAAACCCACGTCGACGACATCGTCACGCTGATCGAGGAGCAGGGCCTGACCGACGTGATCCTCGTCGGCCACAGCTACGCCGGGCTGGTCGTCTCGTCGGTCGCCAACCGGGTGCCGGACCGGATCGCGCACCTGGTGTACCTCGACGCGATGGTTCCGGAGGACGGCCAGACCGCGGTCGACGTGCTGCCCGTGACCCAGCAGATGATCGACCAGGCCGGCAGCTGGCGGATTCCGCCGCTGCCGGAGCAGCCGCCGCCGTTCGGCCTGTTCGGGGTGACCGACCCGGCGGACATCGCCTGGCTGCGCGAGATGCTCTCGGATCAGCCGGTGCTCTGCCTGCAGCAACCGGCCCGGCTGGACAACCCGGCCGTGAACACGATCCCGCGCACGCACATCGAGTGCGTCGGCGCGAAGCCGGCGGGCATCAGCCGACGCCCCGTTCCCGTGATCCAGCCCAACGGCTCCCCGTCCCAGGTGTGGGAGCTGCCGACCGGGCACGACTGCATGATCACCATGCCGGCCGAGCTGACCGAACTGCTGCTCAAGCTCTAGCGTCGCGGTCCAGTGCCGCGGTCAGCCACGGCCGGACGGTGGTTTCGATCTGCGGTTCGGAGATCTCCGCGAGCGCGTCGAGCTTGAGGAAGTGCCGCGCGATCGTGAGGCCCAGGATGCTGCTGACGGTCAGCGCGGCTTCGAGGTCGGCGTCGTCGTGGTCGCTGGTGCGGGCGAGGTTGGTGACGCGCTCGTTGAGGAAGTCCCGCATGGCCTTGGTGGCTTCCGGGGTGGTGAGCATGGACCGCACCAGCGCGCGGGTTTCCGGCGGCAGCTCGGCCAGCCGGACGTCGAGCACGTCGGCGAGGTGTTCGGCGACGTTGTCGCCGGTGCTTTCGCCGGGCAGCTGGATGGCGATGGCGAAGAGGTCGTTTTTCGAGCCGTAGTGCTGAATGACCAGCGAGGGGTCGACCTTGGCGCGGTGCGCGATCGCGCGCACGGTCGTCCCCTCGCGGCCGTGCTCGCCGAATTCCGCTTGTGCGGCCTCGAGAATGCGTTGCGCGGTGGCGGCCCGCCGGGCCGCGCGCGTCTTCGGCTCATCCACCCGAGTGACTTTACAGGTGTTGAGCGAACCTGTAGATTCGCTCAACAGAAGATGAGCCAAAGGAGCTTGATGCGCGTCATCGCGATCGAAGAGCACTGGACCACCCCGGAAATCGACCAGGCGCTGCGCGCGCAGCCCGAAGGGGACCCGAGTGTGGTCCTGAACGACCGCGGCGACATTCCCGCGCGGCTGCTCGACATCGGCGACCAGCGCGTCGAGGCGATGGACGCGGCGGGCATCGACGTCCAGGTCCTCTCGATCGCCCCGCCGGGCGCGCACGGGCTCCCGGCCGGCGAGGCGGTGGCGCTGTGCCGTGAGGCGAACGACCGGGCCGCCGAGGCCGTGCGCCGCCATCCGGACCGGCTGCGCGCGATGACCACGCTGCCGATGCCCGACCCGGACGCGGCGGTGGCCGAACTGCTGCGCACCGCCGACCTGCCCGGCCACGTCGGGATCATGTCCTACGGCCGCAGCGGCGAGCGCCCGCTGGACGACCCGGCGTACGACGAGCTGCTCGCGACCGCCGCCTCCTTGGGACGGCCGGTGTTCGTCCATCCGCAGATTCCGCCGGCCGCGGTGCGGGACGCGTCCTACCGCGGGTTCGACCCGGCCCTCGACCTTTCGCTGGCCACTTTCGGCTGGGGCTGGCACATCGAGGCCGGGCTCGCGGCGCTTCGCCTCATCGTGCGCGGCACCTTCGACCGGCACCCGGACCTGCAGATCGTGCTGGGCCACTGGGGCGAAATGCTGTTGTTCGCGCTCGACCGGGCCGACAGCCTGTCCAACGTCGCGACGCATCTGGAAAGGCGCGTCGCGGACTACTTCGCGACCAACATCCACATCGCGACGAGCGGCATGCTGACCCCGCGGCTGCTGCGCCACGCGCTGGATTACACCAGCGTCGATCGGATTCTGCTGTCCGGGGACTATCCGTTCCACCGGATGGAAGCCGCTGCCGTCGCTGATTTCCTGGAGACCCTTCCCGATCCTGGTGACCGGCAGAAGATCGCCCACGGCAACGCCGAATCCCTGTACGGGCTCAAGGAGTGAGCATGAGCAAGCGTACCGCGTTGCACGATCTGCTGGACACCGCCGACGGCCGGCTGGAGATCGAGCACGTGGACATCACCGTGCCCGAACAGGTCGAGGCGCTGCGCGGCGGCTCGGCGGCCGCCGGTTCGACCCGGGCCAGCAAATCCGCGCTGAACCAGCTGATGCGCAGCTACGCCGCCCGCCACCGCGACGACACCCGGACGCTGCTGCTGATGGCGCCCGGCTGGGTCCGGACCGACCTCGGCGGCCCGCACGCCAAGCTCACGATCGGCGAGAGCATCCCCAGCCTCATCACCACCATCGACGCCCAGAAAGGCCGCGCCGGCCTGCAATACCTCGACTACCGCGGGGAGACCGTGGCCTGGTGAAGCCGGCGGTTCTCGGTAAGGTTCGTGACCGAGGGCACACGGCGGTGGTGAGGGAGATGCACGGGTGACGGCAGCGAATTCGATTCCGAAGGCATTACCCGGGGCGCCGCGCCAATTCGTCAACCGGACCGACGAGGTCGGGCTGGTGGGGCGCGAGATCACGGACGGGGTGGCGGCCGGCCGGCAGACCGTGGTGGTGCTGACCGGCTTGCCCGGGGTGGGGAAGACGACGCTGGCCGCGCAGTGCGCCGAGCAGGTCAAGGACCTGTTCCGCGACGGGTGGCTGTGGGCCACGCTCGGCACGTCGTCGGAAGCGGTGTCGGTCGACGACGTGCTGTTCCTCTTCCTCACGCAGCTCGGGATGGCGTCGCCGCCGCCGACTTCGCAGGGCCTGCGGCTGGCCTTCCAGACCGTCACCGCCGACAAGGCCCTGCTGCTGGTGCTCGACGACGTCGAGTCCGCGGCGCAGCTGGTGAAGCTGCTGCCGTCCTCGTCGCGCAGCGCGGTGCTGGCCACCAGCCGACGGCGTTCGGCGGGCTTCGTCCGCGAGCGGTTCTCGGTGATCGACGTGGCGCCCTTCACCGTGCCCAGCGCGGTCGAACTGATTTCCGCGGACCTCGATTCCACGCGGATCGCCACGGCGGGCACCGAAATCGAGGCGCTCGCCGAATTGTGCGGACGGCTGCCGCTGGCGTTGAGCATCGCCGGCGCCCAGCTCAGCACACGTCATCGCGGTCCGGTTTCGGACTACGTGCGCCAGCTGCGGGGCGCGCGGTCGGTGATCGAGAAGCTCACCGTGGACTCCGAGCGGCTGGTCTCGGCGGTGTTCGAGGTGTCGTACGAGGATCTGGCTCCCGCCGAGCGTCGCGCGTACCGGCTGCTGAGCCTGCACCCCGGGCGGCGGTTCTCCACCGGTGCGGCGGCGGCCTTGCTCGGCGAAGAGCCGACGGATGCGCTGGAAGCATTGGTGACGGCCAATCTGCTGAGCCCGGTGGGCGCGGACCGCTACGAATTCCACAGCCTGGTGCAGGAACACGCCGCCGGGCTGGTCGCGCTGAAGGAAACGGCGGAGGACTGCCAGGCGGCGGTCGCGCGGGTCGTCGAGTGGTACCTGCGGTTCGCGGTCGCGCGCGAGCGGTCGATCAGCGACCGGCCGCGGTTCGGCGAGTACTTCGACGGCCGGGTCGCACCCGAGTACCAGGGCGAGCACGCCTGGCAGCAGGCAGTCGACGACCTGGAACTGGAGCGGGCGAACCTGCGCCGCGCCGTCGTCGCGGCCGCCGAAGAGGGCCTGCATTCGCTGGCCTGGCAGCTGTGCGAGGCATTGGTGACCTTCTACTTCCAGCGGGACCTGTTCGCCGACGCCATCGCCGTGCACTCGCTCGGCCTGGCCTCCGCCCGCGTGGTCCACCGCGAAACCGGTGACGCGCGCCCGCTGCTGCGGATGCACACCGAGCTGGGCACGGCCCAGTTCTCGTTCCGGGACGACCAGCTCGCGTCCGAGCAGTTCGACGCGGCCGTCGCGCTGGCGGAAGGGCTCCCGGACGACGACGCGGTGCTGTTCACCCGCGCGAAGATGTTCCAGTGGAAGTCCTTTGTGGACCAGCGGATGGAGAACTGGTCGAAGGCGGTCGAGGCCATCGCCGCCGCGCGCTCCCTTGTGGACGATCCCCGGTTCCCCGCGAAGGACCGCGGGCGGGAGGCCGCCCTCCTGGACCTGAACGGCGGTCCGATGCTGTCCGCGGTCGGCCGGCACGAGGACGCGCTGGCGACCGGGCGTCGAGCCGTCGCCTTCTTCTCGGACGGGAAAGAACAGCACAACCTCGCGAAGGCGACCGCCAACCTCGGCGAGTCGCTTTCCCTTGCCGGCACGGGATTCCAGGACGAGGCGGAGGAGGTCCTGCGCACGGCCGTGGGCCTGCTCGCCGACCGCGGCATGCAGTCCTGGGAGGCCCACAGCAGCACGGTTCTCGCCGACCTGCTCGAGCGGGCCGGACGGGCTGCCGAGGCCGTGCCGCTGCTTCAGCGCGCCGCCGAGCTGTATACGATTCTCGAAGACCGCAAGGCGGAAGCGTTACGCGGCCGGCTCGGCGAGCACTGACACGAGCTCCACGGTGATCAGCCGCGGCCCGGCCGCGATGGTGGTCACGGGCGGCAGGGTGTCGAGCGATCGTCCCGCGAGCCGCCACTCGTGCACCAGCGCGGACGCCGCGACCGGGTCCGATGCCTTGAGCGTGGCCAGCGCGCCCTCGCGCGACCGCACCACGGTGAGTTCCCCGGCGGCGGCTGCGGCCAGTGCTGCTCCGGGGTTTCGGTGCAGCGCGTCGTCGAGCGCGGTTTCGCGGTCCCTTTGGTCGGGCGCGGGATCGACCAGGATGACCGCGGCCCGGTCGAGCAGGTCACGCCGCGGATGATTCTCGTGGACGACGAGGAGCGCGTCGTCGAGATGACTGTCCGCCCGCTCGCCGGTGGACACGTCGGCGGGGAAGCGGCTGAGCGTCACGGTTTCCTCCAGTGAAAGGACAACGTGATCGGCGAGGGCAGCTGGCCGGGGCGGGATCGTTGTGGGGTCAAGGGTGATGACCGGGATGAGCGCGGGCGTCCCGGGTTCGGGCAGGTCGAGGTGTCCGTAGAACAGGGTGCGCAGCCGGGCCGCCGACTCTCCGGGGCAGGAGGTCAGCGCTTCACGGATCGGGGCGAGCGCGGTCGTCTTGTGGTCGCGCATCGCCGCGTCGAGCTGGGCGCGCAGCGGTGTGTGCCGATGCAGTCGTGGGGCGAGGGCGCCGAGGCGGTCGGCGGCGGAACCGGGCGCGACCTCCTCCTCCGGGAACGCGGCCAGCAGCACCGGGCCGCCGACCCCTGCGGCGTAACAGGAAGCGGCGCCGTAGTCGCCGACGACGAGGTCGGCGGCGATGAGCAGCGCCTGCCAGCCTTCTTCGGGCGGCGCCAGCAGCAGCCCGGCGCGAACGCAGTCCGCGAGCCAGGTGTGCACCTGCCAGGGGCCGTGGCCGTGCCAGACGTTGGGGTGCATCGAGGCGGCGACCCGGTACTCGTCGGCGGGGAGAGCGGCGAGCAGTTCCCGGAAAAGCGAGGGCCAGGAGCCCATCAGGGACCGCTTAGACCAGGTCGTGGCGACCGTGACGAGCTTTTGGCCGGGCTCGACGCCGAGCGCGCGGCGGTACTGGCCGCGCAGGTGGCGGCTGCGGAGGATCCGGTCGAAACAGGGATCTCCGGCGACGACGGCGGTGCCGAGGGCTTCAGGAGTGGCCGCGGCCAGCCGACTCAGCTGCTCTTCGTGGGACAGAACCAGCGAATCGGCGATCGGCTGGCCGTTGTAGAGCAGCCATTCCGGCGCGAGCCCGAACACGGACCGGTTTCCGGTTTCCGGTTTCCGGTTTCCGGTTTCCGGTTTCCGGTTTCCGGGAGAATTTTTAGTATACCCCGCTCCATGCGGAATGATGACCAGCGGGCTCGATATTTCCGTGAGCCCGCCGTGATTCGCGGCGATGACCAGGTCGAATTCGGTTTCGATGGCCTGGTGCCAGGGGATGAGGACGGCGCCGAGGCGGTCGAGCAGGGGCTGGAGGCCGTGCTGGAACGGGTCGGAGCCGTTGAGGCTGAACACGACCTGGACCCGGGGGTCGGAGTCGAAGACGGTGATCACGTCGAGCAGGCGGTCGAGTGAGGTCGCGTGGTGCACGACGACGAGGACCAGCCGCTGGGGGACCACGGTGTTCCAGTGCCCGGCCTGGCGGCCGATCGGGACCTTGACCGGAGGCACGGCGGACACGGGGCTCCCTGCGAGGACGGCTGGTTCGGTGCTGCTCAGCCACCGTAGCCGATCATCGGCGCCGGGCAGCTCCAGCCAGGGGGCCGTTTCGCCGAGGAAGCGCCGCACGGTGCCGAGCTGGTCGTAGGTTCGCAGGGCCTGGTGGAAGGCCCGGCTTCGCATCGTGGCGCGTTCGCGCTGGTCGGTGTCCAGCGCGCGGCCGAGGGCTTCGGCGAGCGCGGCCGGCGAGCCCGGCGGGCAGGCGAAGCCGGTGTGGCCGTCGACGACCTGTTCGGCCAGCCCGCCGGCCGTGGTCGTGATCACCGGCGCGGCGCCCGCGGCGAAGGCCTCCATCGGGATCCGCCCGAACGGCTCGGCCCGTGAGGGGACGACCACCCCGCGCAGACCGGGAGCCGTGAGCAGGCCCGCGACCTGCGGGGTGAACCGGGTCAGCGTGGTGCATTCGACGCCGAGACGGTCCGCGCGGGCCATCAGTGACCGCTGGTACCCGCTCGGGTGCGGGGACTCCCCGGTGGCGGCGAAAACCAGGTGCGGAAGGTCGCGGCCACGGCGCCGCAGAATGGTCATGGCGTCGAGGAGATCGTCGAATCCCTTGTACGGCTGGGCCCGGCCCATGGCGAGCAGGAATTCACCGGGAATGCCGGAATCCGGGCGTCGCGAACGGGCCGCCGCCCATTCGGACGGGGACAATCCGTCCCGCAGGGAAATCAGGCTCGACGGGGGAATTCCGTAGTCCTCGCGCAAATGCCGGTCGAGATACCGGGAAATGGCGCCGATCCGGGTCCCGTCCGCCAATCCGGCGTGCAGGCCGGCCCGTTCCCAGGCGATGCGGGCGGCACCATCCGGGGTGTGGATCAGCCCGCTGGATCGCGGCACCAGCACCGTGTGCGCCCGGACCGACCGGGGCAGCCGGGCGGGCAGGCCGAAAAACGGCACGTCGAAGGCGATGAGCAGCAACGGGCCGGAACCGGGCAGGACTTCGCGCCGGATCCGTTCGGCGGTGTGCTCGCAGAGCCGTTCGAAGTTGGCCAGGCCGCCCCAGCGATCCTGGCCGCCGGTGCCGTTGTCCACCGGCAGGATCTCCGCGTCGATGAGCCGGCGCGCCCGGTCGTGCCACGCGGCCTGGTGCTCCCAGCTGTCCGGGCTCAGCTCGACCGGCAGCAGGACCAGCCGCGCCTCGGCCGGCAGCGAATCGGCCAGCGCTTCGAGGAAGCCGTAGTTGGCGTACCCGGCGCCGGTTCCGCAGCCGTACCAGCCGTCGTGCAGGGCGACCGCGATCGTCGGCCGGGTTTTCATGCCGGGGTGGGACCGAGGTGGGGCGGCAGAGTGGTCTCCGGGTCCGTCGTGGCCGGCTCGATCTGTTCGGCGGTCAGGCCGCTCGCGCGGGTCAGGTCGGCGGCGCGGAGGTCGGCGCCGGTCAGGTTCGCGCCGCTGAAGTCCGTCTCGGCGAGGTCGGCGCCGGTGAGGACGGCCCCGGTCAGGTCGGCGCGGACCACTCGCGCGCCACGGAGGTCGGCCCCGGTGAGATCGGCGCCGGACAGGTCGGCGTTGATCAGCGTCGTCTGGTGCAGCCGCGCCGTCCGGAGGTCGGCACCGGCCAGTACCGCCCCGGTGAGGTCGGCTTGGCCGAAATCGGCCTGCCGCAACGAAATCCCGCGGAGGTTCGCCTCGGACAGCCGGACCCCGCGCAGGTCGAGCGCGTTCTCGGTGGTCCGCTTCGACGGCAGGCCGCGGCCGCGCAAGGCGGCGACGGCGGCGTTGACGTCGTCGCCGGACCGGCCGGAGCCGGGAGTCCGGTGGCGCAGGAAGCCGGTGAGGCTTTCCAGTACCCGGTTACGGTCGCCGGGCGAGTCGTGCAGGATCCGGTCGAGGGCGCGGATCCCGCCCGCCCGCACGGTTTCCTCACCGGACCCGAGGTGGTCGATGGCGGAGTTGAACCGGTCGGTGAACTGCTTGTCGCGATCGAGGAAGAACTTCCGGCCGGTGTAGTACAGCCCTCCGCCGACGAACGCCGCGCTGAGCACCGCGCCGACCTGCCCCCGGATCGTGCCCACCGCGGCCAGCCGGTCCTGCGGGCCGAGGTGGTCGAGGTCGGCGCCGCCCAGCCAATACGTGACCGGCCAGAACAACAGCCAGAGCACCACGATGGCGCCGAGCAATACGCCGGCCACGGCGAGGCGGCGGGTCCAGGTTCGCGTCATGCCCTCATCTCACTACGCACCGGTCGACGTGGTGACGGAGGGTTGACAACTTGGTCGGTGACCAAGTTTACTGGGTGGAGTTGGTCGGTGACCAAGTTGCTTCGGAGGTGAAGGCATGAAGGTGCTCATCGCGGGTGCGAGCATCACCGGGCCCGGCGGCGTGCGGGTGACGTTCGAGCAGGCCGCGGCGCGCACCTACGACGACAGCCTCAAGGCCGTGCTCCGCGCGCGGGCGGCCGGGATGGGCTGGGAGTGCGACCGGCTGATCGCACAGATCGACGAGGCGCCGGACTTCTACTTCGACTCCTGCAACCAGGTCCGCCTGGCGAGCTGGTCGGCGGGCAACGGCAAGGCCATGACCCCGGAGACGGCGCTGGGGGTTTGGTTCCGCAACAACGTTTCCCGGCTCCAGCGCGCGCACAGTGCCTGAACCGGAAAACCACTGAAGGGAAAGGAGAACAACCATGAAGACCTGGTTCATCACCGGTGCGTCCAAGGGATTCGGCCGGGAGTGGGCGGAAGCGGCCCTCGGCCGCGGTGACCGTGTCGCCGTCACGAGCCGCGGGGCGGACGTGTTCGGCGATCTGGTGGCGCGGTACGGCGAGGCAGTACTTCCCTTGCGGCTCGACGTGACCGATCGCGATGCGGTGTTCGGCGCTGTCGAGCGAGCTCACGATCACTTCGGCGCGCTCGACGTGGTCGTCAACAACGCGGGCTACGGACTGTTCGGCATGGTCGAGGAGGTCACCGCGGAGCAGGCGCGGGCGCAGGTCGACGTCAACCTGTTCGGCCCGCTCTGGGTCACCCAGGCCGCGCTGCCGTACCTGCGCGAGCAGAAGTCCGGCCACCTCGTGCAGGTGTCCTCGATCGCCGGCGTCTTGGCGTTGCCGGGCCTCGGGCTTTACCACGCGTCCAAGTTCGGGCTCGAAGGCTTCACCTCCAGCCTGGCCGCGGAGGTCGAGGGATTCGGCGTCCACGTGACGCTCGTCGAGCCGGCCGGCTACGCGACCGATTGGGCCGGCCCGTCCGCGGTGCAGGCCGAGCGATCCCCGGCGTACGAGGACTTCCGGGCCAACGTCACCGCGCGCCCGTCGGCCCGCCGCGGCGATCCCCGTGCCACCCGCGCGGCCATCCTCGCCGTGGTCGACGCCGAACAGCCGCCGTTGCGGATCTTCTTCGGTGACGGCCCGCTGCCGGTGATCCGCCAGGAGTACGCGAACCGGATCGCGGAATGGGAGCAGTGGGACGAGGTTTCCCGCGCGGCCTTCGGCGAGTGAACTGGGATACTGCCCGGCATGCGCTGGACTCGTGACGACGTGATCACCGCCGCCTTCACCATCCTGGAGCAGGAGGGGCTGGAAGGGCTGTCGCTGCGCGCCGTGGCCCGCGGGCTCGGCGCCCACCTCAACTCGGTGACCTGGTACGTCAAGAGCAAGCAGAGCCTGGTCGACCTCATGGCCGACGCGATCGTCGGCTCGGTTTCCCTCGAAGACCTGTCCGAGGAGCCGATCGCGCGGGTGCGGCTGATGGCGCATCGCTACCGCGGCGCCCTGCTCGCCCGGCGCGACGGCGGACGGCTCGTCGCCGGGACCTTCACCGGCGGCGGGCAGACCTTGCGGGTGGCCGAGGTGATCGTCGGCGGGCTGCTCGACGCCGGGTTCGGCGAAGCGGAGGCGGCCCGGCTCTGCTGGGCGATCGTCTACTTGGCACTGGGGCTCACCCAGGAGGAGCAGACCAGCCCGGCCGATTCGGCGCCCGGACTGGCGGAAGCACTGGATTCCGGTGGGTTCCCGGCACTGGCGAAGGTCGGGGTGCCGCTGCTCGCGCACGACTCGTTCGACTCGCGCTTCGCCTACGGGATCGACCGCCTGCTGCACCTGGCGTGACGGGCTCAGTCGGCCTCGAGCAGGCCCGCGGCAGCGCCTTCGAGGGCGGTGGCCGTCTCGATCGACCGCGGCAGCATGGTCTTTTCGTAAACGCGGACGGCATCGTCCACAGTGGCCGCGTTCACGAGGGCGAGCGCGAGTTCCGAGGCGTCGAGCATGGCGAGGTTGACGCCGACGCCGAGCGGCGGCATGAGGTGGGCGGCGTCGCCGAGCAGGGCCACGGTCGGGTTGTGGTCCCAGGTGTGCGGGACCGGCAGGGCGAGGATCGGGCGGTCGATGTACGCGCCGTCGTTGTCGGTGATCATCTTGCGCATGCGCGGTGACCAGGCGGCGTACTCGTCGAGCAGCAGGGCGCGGACGCCCTCGGTGTCCGCGGTGGTCAGGCCGTTCGCGGCGAGCCAGTCGGCCGGGCCCTGCCGGATGAGGTACACGCGGATGTGGTCCCCGCTGTTGCGCTGGGCGAACACCCCGCGCTCGCCGTCGCCCGCGATGGCGCCGCCCTGACCGACCATTTCGGACAGTTCGGGGTGCCGGTTCCCGACGTCGGAGAACCACGCCTCGACGAAGCTGATCCCGGTGTGGCCGGGCACGGCGGCGGACACGGCCGGGCGCACCCGGGAGTGGGCGCCGTCCGCGCCGATGACCAGATCGGCCTCGACGATTGCGCCGTCAGTGAAGTGCAGCCGCCGCGGGCCGTCGTCGGGCCCGCTGATCCGCTCGAGGCGGTGGCCCCAGCGCACCGTTCCCGGCCGCAGCGAGTCGAGCAGCAGGGTGCGCAGCTGGCTGCGGTCGATCTCCGGTTTGAACAGGTCGTCGGCCTCGGGCAGCTGCCGGAAGGTGACCTCGCCGTCCAGGCTGAGCTTGCGCATCTCCTGGCCCTCGGGCCGGGCCAGCTCGAAGAATTCCTCGAGCAGGCCGGCTTCGCGCAGGGCGAGCTGGCCGTTGTCGGCGTGCAGGTCGAGGCTGCCGCCCTGGTTGCGGGCTTCGGGGCCCGGCTCGCGGTCGTACACGGTGACCGCGACGCCGTGCTGCTGGAGGATGCGCGCGCAGGTCAATCCGCCGGGCCCGGCGCCGATGATCGTGATCCTGGCTTGGCTGGGTGCTGGTGAGTTCATGATGGCTCCTCTCTGGTTGCCACCCATGAAAGCAGACTCGGTAAAAAAGTGCAACGAGTCAACTTAGTGATGGTGGCAACCATTGCGAGAGGCTGGCGGGCGTCGGTCCCGGCGGCGGTAGCGAGCTGATGCCGGACCTGCTCGTCGATGAATTCCTCGACCGCGCCGAAGAGGCCATAGCCGGCGTTGATCACGACGGCGTCGATGCGGCCGAGCCAGAACTGGTTGCCGTACTTGGCTTTCCGGTCGTCGGCCGAGCCTTCCCGCTGTTGCCCCCGGTGCACGGCGTGAGCTGGTCACGCCCGCGGAAGCCGGCCTGCCGCCCGGGAACGGCCTGCGCCGCGTGCCCGGGCCGCGCCGCGAGGAGGTCGCCATGCCGGCCGGGATCAGCGCCGAAACCGAGGGCGATCAGCGCCTGCGAGCGGTTCCGTCAGCCGGCCGGCACGAAGGCGGCGTACTCCTCGATCCTGGTGATGAGGCCGTCTTCGAAGCGGAAGTACACCGCGGCCTGCACTTCGCCCCGCATGCCGTCGGTCGTGGCGACGTGGATCACGTGCTGCTGAAGGACTTCGTCGCCGTCGGAGAGCTGGCGCACGACGTCGTAGCGCATCGATTCCATCGTGTGGATCTGCGCCTTCATGCCGTTGATGTTCTCGTCGATCGTCTCGTCGCCCTTGCCGTCGTTGTGCCAGACGGTGGCGGTGCCGGCGCACATCGACCGGGCGGCCTCGAAGTCCCGGTTCTCCAGGTGGCGGAGGTACTGGCGCGCCTTGTCCTTAGTGGACTGATAGGCCAACGCGCGCTCGCCCGCCTCGACGCGCATCGGCAGGTGGTTGCCGGGAGGCGAGAGCGGACAGGTGTACACCGGCGGCGCGAAATGGTGCTGGGAAAGCGTTGTCCGGTTGAAGTCGACCGGCACGGGGCGGCCGGGCTCGGCCGGCGGCAGCAGCAGCCAGCGGCCGATGTCGGGGGTGCCGTTCCCGCTGGTGCCGTCGGTGAAGATCACCAGACGGCGGCCGGGCAGGTCTTCGAGCACGGCGAGCAGGTACTCCTCGCCGCCGATGGTGACCACGAGGTCGACGGGCGCCGGCAGGGCGTCCTGGGTCCGCGGGACCGTCAGCCGGTCGACCTCAATGGTGCGCCCGGGCGGCGCGGCCCGGTACTCGCCTTCGAGGACCCACGCCGGATCGTAGGGGTAGGCCAGTATTTCGCTGAGCCCCGATCGGGCCACGGCGGTTTCGTCCATGACGATGAGGCCGTACGCGCCGTCCCCGCCGCCGACCGAACCCGTCCGTCCCGAGTGGAACTCCAGCTGGCCGCCGGGCCGGACTTCCACCGTGCCGTCCACCGGCTCGCCCTCGACCACCACTCCGTCGGCGAGAGTGGCCGTCACCGTCAGGCCGCCCGCTTCGGTGGTGCTCCACTGTCCCGGAACGTCCGGCACGGTCTGGAGTTCGGGCCCGGAGACCATGCCCCGGGCCACCACGCTCGCTTTTCCTTGCGGGCCGGCCATTTCCGCCCACCGGGTCTGGCGCCAGGCTTCGTATTCGAGGGTGTCGCTCATGAGAACTCCTTCTCGGTTGTGGTTTCGGTGGTGCGAAGCGGGCCTCGCACGAGGAGGTAGACCGCGGCGATCGCCAGCACGGCTGCGCCGGCCCACATCGCGTGCTGCCAGCCATCCACAAAGGACTGCCGGGCGGCCCGGACCAGCTCCGGTGACCGGGCGCCGGCCGCGACCGCGTTGGCGACGCCGTGGCGGGCCGTGTCGGCGAGTTCGGCCGGTACTCCGGCGAGCCGGGAGCTGATGGCGTCGCGGTAGCCGGCGGCGAGGATGGTGCCGAGCAACGCGACGCCGAGGGCGGTGCCGAGTTCCCGGGTGACGTCGTTGAGCGCGGACGCCACCCCTTGCCGGTCACGCGGCAGGGAGCTGGTGATGGCCTCGGTCGAGGGCGTCATCGTCAACCCCATGCCCAGCCCCATGGCGAGCATTCCGGGCAGGACCGAGAGATAACCGCCGTCGACCGAGACCAGCCCGGCCATCAGGGCCAGGCCCGCGGTGCCCACGACGATCCCGGTCACCATCGTCGAACGGCCGCCGATCCGGGCGGCCACGCGCGGGGCGAGGCCGGACGCGGCCATCATCAGCAGCGCCGTGGGCATCAGCGCGAGGGTGGCGCGAAGACCGGACCAGCCGAGCACCGCTTGGAAGTACGGGTAAAGCACCACGAAGATCCCCGCCTGGACACCGAAAACGACCAGCAGGGCCACGGATCCGCCGGCGAGGCCCCGGGTGCGGAAGAGGCGGACGTCGAGCAGCGGAGCCGGCCGGCGCAGTTCCCAGGCGACGAACCCGGTCCCGCCGAGGATCCCGGCGAGCAGGCTCACCAGCGTCACCGGCGCGGTCCACCCGCGTTCGGGCCCGTCCTGGAGGACGAAGACCAGCCCGACTACCGTCACCATGGCCAGCACCGAGCCGAGGGCGTCGAACCGGTGCCGCGACGGCTCGCGGGAGTTCGGCACCGAGCGCAGCGTGACGGTGATGGCCGCGGCCACCAGCACGATCGGCAGGACGAACAGCCACCGCCAGCCGGCCAGGTCGACCAGCGCGGCGGACAGGAACATCCCGAGGATGCCGCCACCGCCGGCGACCGCGGTCCACACGCCGATCGCCTTGGCGCGTTCGCCGTCCGGGAAGGTCGAGGTGATGACGGCCAGCGTCACCGGCATGATCATCGCCGCGCCCACCCCGCTCAGCAGCCGGGCGGCCAGCAGGACGCCGGCGGACGGGGCGAGGCCCGCGGCGAGGTTCGCCAGTCCGAAGAGGACCAATCCGGCGAGCAGCACGGGTTTGCGGCCCCACCGGTCACCGGCCGCGCCGAGCGGCAGGAGCAGCGCGGCGAGGGTGATCGGGTAGACGTTGATGATCCACAGGACGGTGCCCTGCGACGCGCCGAATTCGAGCGCGATCTCCTGCTGCGCGACGTTGAGCCCGGAGACCGACGCGATCACGGCCATCAGGGCGATGTTCACCGCGATCAGGATCGCGCGGCGCCGGCGTGGGTCGTCGATGGTCGCGCCCGTTCTTTCGACGGGCGCGGGTTGTGTACGCATGACTTTCTCCTGCGGGCAGGGGGCATCGGCGCCGGTGCCGAAAGGCCGCGGCGCTGAGCTGCTGGGTGCTTACTGGTGCCGGGTGGCGCGCACGACGACGTCGTGCAGCGAGACGCTCCGGCCGTCCGGGGCGGTCACCGTGCGGGCCTGCTCGTCGGCGGTGACGATGGCCCACTTCGCGACGGCCAGGCGCGCGGTGATGTTCGCGGCCGTCGCGGTGGCTTCGGCGGGGTGGTGGCCGTGCAGGTGCCCGACGATCAACAGGGTTCCGCCGGGCGCGACCCATTCGGCGATGCGGTCGTAGAAGGCCAGCTGCGGGATCGACGGGTGCGCGTAGTGCGTCATGACCAGGTCGAACTGACGGCCCGGCGTCCAGTCGGTCAAGTCCGCCTGGACCCAGTCCACGCTGCTCGGCACCCGGCCGGCTCGGGCCAGTACTTCGGCGGAGATGTCCGCGGCCGTGACGTCCCAGCCGTGCTCGGCCAGCCAGCGGGCCTCGCCGCCTTCACCGCAGCCGGCGTCGAGCGCCGTGCCCGGCTTCAGGGCGCCGGTCTCGCGGAGCAGGTACGGGTTGGGGGCCGGTCCGGGTCCGTTCCGCCGGGCCTGCTGCCAGTGCCGTTCCCAGTAGGGCCGGTCGAAGTCGTGGGTCTCCTGGTGCTCGTTCACCGGTGTCCTCCTGGTGGTTCTCTCGCTTCGAGTACCACCGTGCACCGGGATCGGCGATGTTGGCAAAGCATCTTGCCAAATGGCAAACTACGGGGGTGGACAGAAGTATCGATCGGGCCCTGGACGCAGTCGGGCCGCGGCTCAAACGCCTCCGGACACACGGCGAGATCACGCTCACTGCGCTGGCCGAGCAGACCGGCATCTCGGCCAGCACGCTGTCCCGGCTGGAGGCGGGCCTGCGCCGTCCCACGCTCGAACAGCTGCTGCCGCTCGCGCGGGCGTACGGCGTCACTCTCGACGAGCTGGTCGACGCGCCGGCCACCGGCGACCCCCGCATCAACCTGCGCCCGGTGGCCTGCGAGGACGGCTCGACCGTCCTGCCGCTGACCCGGCGGCCGGGCGGCATCCAGGCCTACAAGTTCGTCCTGCCCGCGGGCCGCGACGACGCGGAACCCGTCTTGCGCACCCACGAGGGGCACGACTGGGCCTACGTGCTGAACGGCACGCTCCGCCTGGTCCTCGGCGAGCACGACCTGCGCCTCAAAGCGGGGGAAGCCGCGGAGTTCGATACCCGCACGCCGCACTGGTTCGGCGCCACCAGCGCGGGCCCGGTCGAGTTCCTCAGCCTGATCGGGCGGCAGGGCGAGCGCGCCCACGTGCGGGTGGCGCCGGCCGGGTAGCGGTCGCCGGGATCAGGGCCAGCTCATCAGGATCGAGCGTTCGAAGTCGGTGTACCCGGCGCGCCGGAAGGCGTTCGCCATCGGGGTGTTGCCGAGGTCCGTGGCCGCCCGGATACGCGGCACGCCCTGCGCGGCCAGAACCCGCGTGCCCTCGGCGAGGATCTCGTCGATGTAGCCGTGACCGCGGTGCTCGGGCAGCACGGCGAGGTAGCCGATGACCGGGTTGTAGGCGTTGCGGCCGGGGGTCACGAACCCGACCGGCTCGCCGCCCGGCAGCATCGCGACCCGCCACCATTCCCGCGGGCTGAGGTAGGGCGCGAGTTCGTCCTCGTAGTGCTTGACCGCCGCCTCGCGGGCGGGCATCCGGGTCAGGTCGTCGCGGCTGTGCGCGTCCAGCGTGCCGTCCAGGACCCGGGTCATCAACGAGAGGACCTCCTCGGTGTCACGGATCGGCCGGAAGTCCAGGCGCCCCGCCGGCTCGGCGATCGGGGTGCCCGGACTCCACTGGAACCGCAGCCGTTCGACGAACGGGCGGGCGCCGGTCCTGGCCAGCGCGGACATCCGGTCCTCGACGGCGCTCCGGGCCGCCGCGTCCTCGCGCCAGTCCGGCGGGACCATCCGGAGGTACTTGGGCGCAGCGGCGCCCGCCGGGACCACCTCGGCCATGGCGGTCCGCAGCAGGCGTTCGGCGACGTCCACGCGATCGGGATCCGCGCCGTTGTCGTCGACATCGAAGATGTCCAGGAGGAACGGGCTGTCCGCACCGGCCCGGCCCCACCAGCCGGCCCTGGCCAGCAGCCGGTCACCGCGGAGGGCGACCCACAGCCAGTCCGCGCGCCGGCGGCCTTCGCCGAGGTCGTCGGCCAGCTCTTCGTTGAGGACGTAGGGCAGCCCGGAGAAGAGGGCGAGTTCCCCGGGCCCGGAGATCGGGCGCAGGATCAGGTTGTCGTTTTCCACGCGCCCCAGCAAAGTCGATCACGCTCGGCCGGGCCACCGCTTATCGGGCCGGGTCACCGTCCGGCGGGCACGACCGTGGTGACGAGGCCGGTCTCGAGGTCGTACACGTGGCCCGAAACCTTTACCTCGTCCGGAATCTGCGGCGCCTGCCGCACCCGATCGACGTCCACGGCGACGGTGTGCGCCGGGTCCAGGACGGCGGTGTCCAGCAGGGTTCGCTCGTCGACGCCCATGCGTTCGGCGTAACCGCGGCGGATCGAGTCGTCGGCGAGCAGTGCCGAGCCGCAGCCGGTGTGGTGGATGATCGCGACCTCGAACCACGGGCCTTCGGGCGCCTTGGCCCCGACGAGGTAAGCGGCGTAAGCGATATCGCCGAGGACCGACGGGGTCACGCGGCCGCCGATGTTGCGCTGCACCAGCGCGTCGCCCATGCCGACGCCGAGCACCTGCGCGGGGTCGACGCGGCAGTCGAGGCAGGTGATCAGGTACAGGCCCTGCCGCGGCAGGAACGGGAGCACGGGTACTTCGGTCCGGACGTCGGTCGCGGCGAAGGCGCGGTTGCGGTCGAGCAGACGGTTGAGGTTGGTGTTGTCGGACAACGTAGGCCTTTCCAGGGTGTTCAGGCGGCGGCCGCGAGGATGAGCGCGGCGGTTTCGGCGGGGTGCGCGATCGGCACGGCGTGGGCGGAATCCAGCTCCACGACCGTCGAGCCGGCCCGCTTCGCCATGTCGCGCAAGGCTTCCGTCGGGATCGAGTGGTCGGCGGTCGAGATCAGCGCCCACGACGGCAGGGTGCGCCAGGTGGCCTCGCCGGTGAACGACTCGTCGAGCGCCGCGGGGTTGATCGGGTGCTGGGCGGCGGCGAGCACGGCCGCGGTCGCCGGGTCCAGGTCCGCGGCGTACACCTCGGCGAAGTGCTCGGGCCGCAGGTACAGGTCGTTGCCGTCCAGGGCCTCGCGGACCAGCGTGGTGTCCGGGGTCAGCTTGCTGCCGGGGAAGCGGTAGTTGAGTTCGCCCGCGGTCTCGCCGCTGTCCTGCTGGAACGCGGCGACGAACGCCAGCGACCGCACCGCGGGCGTCAGCGCGTCGGGGTCGGAGATGACCGAGCCGCCGTAGGAATGCGCGGCGACGGTGATGGGGCCGTCGATCGTGCTCAGGAAGCTGCGCAGGCGGGCGACGTCCGAGGCGAGTCCGCGCATCGGCATCGCGGGCGCGAGGACGCGGTGTCCCCGTCGCTGGAGTTCGGTGATGACGCCGTGCCAGACGGAGGCGTCGGTGAGGGCGCCGTGGACGAGCACGATCGTCGAGGAGCTTGGTGACACGGTGGTGTTTTCCTTCGCCAGTAGGGACTGTTCCCCGAGCATGGCTCGCGGCGGGCTCGCCCGGACAGCGGCAGTACTGACGGCTGGCGATAGGATGCTGCCATGAGCCGGCATCGGATCGCGGTGGTGCTGCTGGAGCAGGTGCTGCCGCTGGACTTCGCCATCCCCATGCACGTCTTCGCCCGCGAGGCGCCCGAGTTCTACGACGTCACGACCGCGACGGTGGACGGCGGCCCGGCCGGTGTCGCCGGTGGGCTGAGCGTGGTCCCCGACGGCGGCCTTGACCTGTTGCGCAAGGCCCAGACGGTGATCGTGCCCGGTTACGGCGGGGCGGCCGCCGGTGGACTGGACCGGATGACCCTCGGCGCGCTGAAAGCGGCGGCGGACCGGGGCGCGCGGATGGTATCGATCTGCTCTGGCACGTTCGCGCTCGCGCAGGCGGGCCTGCTCGACGGGCTGAAGGTGACCACCCACTGGTCCCTCTGCGACGCCCTCGCCCATCAGTTCCCGGGCGTGACGGTCGACCCCGCGGCGTTGTTCGTGGACAACGGTTCCGTGCTGACTTCGGGGGGCGTGACCGCGGGCGTCGACCTGGCGCTGCACATCCTGCGCAAGGACCTCGGCGCCTCGGTCGCCAACCACGTCGCCCGCCGGATCCTGGCGACGCCCCGCCGCGAAGGCGAGCAGGCGCAGTTCATCGAAACCCCGCCGGTGCCACCGGGCGACGACGCGCTGGCCGCCGCGCAGCAGTGGATGCTGTCCCATTTGGACGAACCCGTCACGGTGGCCCGGATGGCCGCGAAGGCGCACCTGTCCCCGCGGCACTTCCACCGGCTGTTCCTGGAGCGGACGTCGGTGACGCCGTTGAACTGGCTGCACCAGCAGCGCATCGGCCGGGCCAAGGAGCTGCTGGAGACCACGGACCTGACCGTCGAGGAGATCGCCACCCGCGTCGGGCTCGGCACCCCGGCCAACCTGCGCCAGCACTTCCGCCGCGCGACGAGCCTGTCGCCGATGCGGTACCGCCAACTTTTCCCTGGCGCGAAGGCCGCTTCCTGACCCGCGTTCGTTACGGCTCAGGCTCGGCGCCGGGCTCGTCCGTGGGCTTCGCCGGGCGGAGCAGTCCGGAGAGCGCCATCACGCCGGTCGCCACCCAGATGATCGGCTGCCCGGAGTCCGAGACGGCGGCCTGAGGCAGATCGGTGGACACGATCAGCACCGTCCCTGAGGACGCGACGGCCCACAGGATCTGCACCCGTCGGCCAGGGCCGATCAGCAGGTCCAGCAACAGCACCACGGCGAACCACCAGATGCCGAGGCCGATCAGCGCCCCGGTGCCACTGGAGATGGTCATCAGCAGCTCGCCGAGGCTCAGCAGCAGAACGGCGAACGCGGTTAAGGCCGCGGGCGTGGGAAGGGTCCCGGCGCCGAATCCGCCGACCGGCGCAGTTCCCGCGGCTGAATGGCGGCAGCGTGATCGTTTTTGTTCGGGAAAAGGCCGGTGAACGCGCCGTGGCGGTCGTCTGGAATGGACGTCTCTACCCCTCACAGAATGGCGTCAACCTGCCCGAACGGACGAGGTGGCAGCTTTAGGCATACCCCGAGTGAGCGCGTGTGTGGCGCGTGTATGCTCCCGTATCGCTTGAATGGGTGGAACTTCGCCCAAATGGGTGGCCGGGTGATCGGGGATTGTGGTCTCACGCGGCTCGTGACGGTCTGGTGGGTTCAGGGCTTCGGATAGGAGACTTATGCACGGCAGGTCAGGGCTGGTCAAGGGCGGGATCGCGGTGCTCGCCGCGGCCGCCGCGGTGCTGGTGGCGGCGCCGGCCGCCAACGCCGACGACGGTGCGGCCCAGGGCAAGGTGATCCCCAAGAGCGGTACCGAAGGGTTCAGCGTCAACCTCGAGGGCGGCACGAGCTTCGTCACCGAGCTGTTCGGCCTGAAGCTCTCCGACGGCAGCATGCTCAAGATGTACTGCGTCGAGATCGACACCGACCTGCGCACCGACCAGACCATGGTCGAGCAGCCGTGGACGAAGTACCCGAACCCGAAGTCGCCGTTCACCAAGAACAGCGACAAGATCAACTGGGTGCTGCACGAGGGCTACCCGGCCAACGACGCCGCCGCGCTGCAGAGCACGCTGGGCAAGAAGGGCGTCACGCTTCACGACGGGCTGTCCGAGCAGGAGGCCGTCACCGCGACGCAGGCCGCGGTGTGGCACTTCAGCGATGGCAAGAACATCAACCGCGACAAGCCGCTGCCGTACGAGAACGCCGACGCCTCGGCCGACGTGCTCGCGCTCTACGACTACCTGACCGGCAGCGCGAACACCGGCATCGGCCAGCAGCCCAAGCCGACCCTGAGCGTCACCCCGGCCAAGGCCGACGGCGCGGCGGGCACCCGGATCGGCCCGTTCACCGTGGCCACCACCGGTGACGTCACCGACCTCGCGAGCCAGCTGCCCGAGGGCGTCAAGCTCACCGACGCCAACGGCGACGCGCTGAAGACCGGCGACGTCAAGGACGGCACCAAGCTCTACGTCGACATCCCGAAGGACGCCAAGGACGGCACGGGCCAGTTCGTGCTGAAGGCCGTCGGGCACCTGGACACCGGCCGCCTGTTCGTCGGCGAGAACTACGCCAAGCAGCCGGCGCAGTCGCTGATCGTGGCCCAGTCGGAGAAGACCCAGGTCAGTGCCAACGCCTCGGTCAGCTGGACCGCCGCGGGCGCGGTCCCGACCACGGCGCCGTCCACCCCGGCCGGCAACAACTCGGGCCAGGCCCCGCTGGCGAACACCGGTGTCGACGCCTCGCTCCCGATCGGGATCGGCGCCGCGCTGGTCCTCGGCGGCGGCGCGATGCTGCTGCTGGTTCGCCGCCGCCGCAGCGCGTGACGAACGCAGTCTGAACCGCACGAAGCGGGGCTGGTCCACTGTGGACCGGCCCCGCTTTGCCTTGTCGCGGCAGGCCTGGGTGCTGCGATGACCGGCGCTATGCCCGCCGGGTGGCGCCGCAGCCACCACAGCACCACGGCTTCCGGCGTGGTGTCCTTACCAGCCCCTGCTCGTGCGGCGGCCGCGACCTCGGCCGGCCGGTACGGCCTCGGTGTCCCAGCCGCCCCGATCATCCCCCGATTCGCAGCTCCAGCAACCGCGCCTTGACGTCGGTCTTCAGCACCTTCCCGACCTTCGACCGGGGCAGGTCCGGCCAGACGAGCACCGCCTTCGGCGTCTTCACGCTGCCGAGGAGCGCCTTCACGGTGGCGCGCAGCTCGTCCGGGGTCGCTATCTGTCCACTGTGGATCTTGACGACGGCGGTCACCTGCTCGCCCCACTTCTCGTGCGGCAGCCCGACCACGGCGCAGTCCTGCACGGCCGGGTGGGTCATCAGGGCCTGCTCGACCTCGGCGGAGTAGACGTTGAAGCCGCCGGTGATGATCATGTCCTTCGCCCGGTCCACTATGTACAGGTAGTGCTCGGCGTCCAGGTAGCCGATGTCGCCGGTGTGGTGCCAGCCGTGCTCACGGACAGCCTTGGTGGCGTCGGGGTCCCGGTAGTAGCCCGGCATCACGAGCGGGCCGCGGACCACGATCTCGCCGCGTTCGCCGGGTGGCAGCAGCGCGCCGGACTCGGCCATGATCGCGACCTGGGTCAGCGGCGTCGGCCGGCCGGCGGAGGTGAAGCGCTCGCGGGCGAGCGAGCCGTCGGCGTGGAAGTGCTCGGCCGGGGCCAGCGTCGAGATCATCATCGGCGCCTCGCTCTGCCCGAACAACTGGCCCAGCACCGGCCCGATCCGGGTGATCGCCTCCTCCAGCTTGGTGGCCGACATCGGCGCCGCGCCGTACCAAAGGCATTGCAGCGACGACAGGTCCGCCGACGCCAGGGCAGGCCGGTCCAGCAGCAGGTAGATCAGCGTCGGCGGCAGGAAGCTGTGGGTGACGCGGTGCCGCTCCACCAGCGTGAGGAACTCGTCGAGGTCCGGCGCCGGCATCACCACGATCTCCCCGCCCAGCGCCATCACCGGGAAGCACAGCACCCCCGCCGCGTGCGTCAGCGGCGCCAGCGCCAGGTACCGCGGCCGCCCGGAGAACGGGTAGCTCATCAGCGTCAGCGCGGACATCGTTTCGACGTTGTGCCCGGTGAGCACCACGCCCTTGGGCCGCCCGGTGGTGCCGCCGGTGCCGACGAGCATCACCACGTCGTCCGGCGCCTGGACCTCCCACGGCCCGTCTTCGAGCCCGTCGAGCCAGTCCGGCAGCGAGACGGTGCCGGGGATCGAGCCGTCGAGGCAGACCACCGTGGCCAGCTTCGGCAGCAGCGGGCGGATCCGGGAGACGAGCGGTGCGAACGACTCCTGCACCAGCAGGCAGGTGCAGTCGAACAGGTCCAGCAGCTCCGAGTTCTCGGCCGCCTCGTTGCGCGGGTTGACCGGGCACCACACCGCGCCCGCGCGGCTGATGCCGAACACGCAGCCGAACGAGACCGGGTCGTTGCCGGACAGGATCGCGACCTTGTCGCCCGGCCGGACGCCCGAGCGCGCCAGCGCCCGCGCGACCCGCCAGGACAGCTCGCGCACGTCGCCGTAGCTGAAGGACGTGCCGGCCATGGTGAGGCAGGGCGCCCCGGGGTCCAGGGAAGCGCCCTTGTCGAGGTAGTCGCTCAGTCGCACCGCTCGTCCTCCGGGGTCAGGCGTGCACGGTCAGGATCGGGTTCGACACCAGGCCGAAGCTCCGGAGCACGCCGAGCAGCTCGCGGTGGCCGAACGCCTGGCAGGCGGAGGCGAACCCGGCCTGCTTCGGCGGCTGCTGCAAGAGCGAATACGCGGCGTACGCCTGCATCAGCCCGGTCTGCTTGTAGTTGCAGGTGCCGTGGATGACGCAGTGCGCGCGGCCCAGCGGACCGGACGCGTGCACCGAGTCCAGCGACGTGTTCAGCCGCTGGTTCTCCCGCGGCGGCATCTCGTCGCGCACCGCGGCGGCCTGCTCGTGCAGCACCTTGATCTTCTCCGCCTCGGGCAGGTCCTTCACCTGCTCCAGCACGGCCGCGACGATCTGCGGCACGCCCTGCATCAGCGCGCGGTCGAAGACCCCGCCGAGCGCCTTGACGTTCGCCACCCGCGGATCGCGCTTGAACCACACCGGGTGCGAGGTGCCGCCCCAGGGCAGCGCCAGCCCGACCTCGTGATAGCCGGGCACGACCACGTCCTGCGGGCCGCCGTCCGCGGGCCACTGCCGGTATTCGTTCTGCTCCAGGTAGTACGCCGAGGAGAGCGCGGCGTTGACCAGGATCGTCCTCGTCGAGGCGACGGTGGGGTAGCCCTTCCAGAACACCAGGATGTCCAAAGTGTCCAGTCCGGGCGTCTCGAGGCAGACGTTCGCCGCGATCTCGCCGGTGGTGTACATCTGCGCGACGCCGGGCGAGAGCAGCAGGCCCTGCTCGGCCATCCGCGCGCCGTACTGCTCCTCGGCGGTGATCAGCCAGTCCTGCTCGCCGGTGGTGTCGAGGTAGTGCGTGCCGGTGCGGGCGCAGGCCTCGACGACCTCGTGGCCGTACTCGCTGAACGGGCCGACGGTGTTGCAGACGACCTTGGCGTCGGCGAACAGCTCGCTCAACGGCTCGACCTCGTGCGCGACCTCGACCACCTCGTGGTCCACGGTGTCGAGGCCGGGGATGTGATCGAGCGTCTCCTGCAGCCGGGCCTTGTCGCGGCCCGCGGCGATGAAGGGGACGTTGTACTCGCGCAGGTATTCGCAGATCAGCCTGCCGGTGTAGCCGGAGGCCCCGTAGACGACAACGGGCTTGGCGCTGGTCATGAGTCAGCCTTTCGTTGGAGGAGCGCGGTCACATGCCCATGCCGCCGTCGACCGGCAGGCCGGCGCCGGTGATGAAGCGGGCGGCGTCGGAAGCGAGGAACACCACCGCGTCGGCCATGTCGGAGACCTCGCCGAGACGCCCGGCCGGGGTCTGCGAGACGACGGCGCCGATCGCGTCCTCGACACTCGGGAACAGCCCGACGTCGACCACGTCCTGCGCCAGCCGGCTGCCCATCTGCGTGGGCACCAGGCCGGGGTAGACGCAGTTCACGCGCACGCCGTAACCGAGCTTCCCGGACTCCATCGCCGCCACCCGGGTGAGCCGGTCGACGGCCGACTTGGTCGCGGAATAGCCCGCGATGCCGGGAAAGGCGATGATCGCCGCGACCGACGAGATGTTCACGACCGCGCCGCCCTGGCCGGCTGGGCCGCCCGGGCGCATGGCGCGGAACGCGTGCTTCACGCCGAGCGAAGTGCCGAGCACGTTGACCTCGAGCATCTTCCGCACGCCGGCCGGGTCGAGGTCGGCGACCAGCCCGGTGATCTCGACCCCGGCGTTGTTCACCACGATGTCCAGCCCGCCGAGTTCGGCGACGACCTCGGTGACGGCCCGCTCCCAGTTTTCGTCGTCGGTGACGTCGAGCCGGACGAAGCCCGCGGTGGCGCCGGTCTGCTTGATCGCGTCGGCCGTCGCGCGGCCCAGGTCTTCCTGCACGTCGCCGATGACCACGGCGGCGCCGGCCGCGGCCAGCGCTTCGGCCATTCCGGCCCCGAGGCCCTGCGCTCCACCGGTGACCAGTGCTTTCCGCCCGGTCAGGTCGTACGAAACCATCGACATCTCCTCCTTGAGACAGGCCTCGGATGCGGCGTGGCTCACATCATCAGCGAAATTTGGACGATCGTCAAGATTTTCTTGGACAGTCGTCAAGATCTCGTGCGACGCTAGACTGCGAGGGGTCCGCGAACTGCGCGGGCACCCCGAGGCGACAGGAAACCGTGGTGACCGAGGCGAGAGAGCGGATCTCGCGCCGCAGCGTGGACAAGTTCGCCCAGCGGCGCGCGCAGCTGGCGGAATCGGCGCTGCAGGCGCTCTCCGAGCTGGGCTACGCCCGCACGAGCCTGCGGGAGATCGCGCAGAAATCGGACTTCTCCCACGGTGTGCTGCACTACTACTTCGCCGACAAGGTCGAGCTGCTGACGTACGCGGTCCGCCAGTTCGAGGAAGTCTGCGTCACCCGTTACGACGACGTGGTGGCCGCCGCGAACTCCGCCGAAGACCTCAAGCGGGGCTTCGGCGCCGCGATGGCCGGCACCCTGCGCGCCGACGCCGTGATGCACCGGCTCTGGTACGACCTGCGCAACCAGAGCCTGTTCGAGGAGTCCTTCCGCGCCGACGTGCTGGACATCGACGAGCAGCGCGAGGCCATGGTCTGGCGGGTGGTGGAGCGTTACGCCGAGTTCGCCGGCGTGCCCGCGAAGGTCACCCCGCCGGTCGCGTACGCCACCTTCGACGGCCTGTTCCAGCGGGCCCTGCTCCAGCACCTGGCGGGCCGGGACAGCGCCGCCGAAGACCTCGAGCAGAGCGTGCCGCGCCTGCTGGAACTGCTGGTCTGCGCCGGAGCCCCGGCCGTGTGAGTCAGCCGGGCCGAAACCGGGTGTCCGGTTACGATGCGCAGCGTGTGTTCCGGTGACAGGAGGGCTTGTGGGGCCGATGGCGCGCGGTGAGACCGGGGCTTCGGCGGACCTGCCGCCCGAGTCGCAGGACGTGGTCGGGCCGCTCACCCGGGCGGCGATCTTCCTGGTGGTGCGAGTGAACGAGGGCACCGAGGACACCGTCAAGGATCTGTTGACAGACCTGCCCGGGCTCCAGCGCTCGGTCGGGTTCCGGTCGCTGACCGGCGGCCTGTCCTGCGTGACCGGCATCGGCTCCGCGGCGTGGGACCGGCTCTACGGCGGGCCGCGCCCGGCCGAGCTGCACGAGCTGCCGGTGTTCAAGGGCGACCGGCACGAGAGCGTGGTCAGCCGCGCCGACCTGCTGTTTCACCTGCGGGCCGACCGGATGGACCTGTGCTTCGAGCTGGAGACGCTGATCATGGCGCGCCTCGAAGGCGCGGTGACCGTGGTCGACGAGGTGCAGGGCTTCCGCTACTTCGACGCGCGCGACGTGCTGGGCTTCGTCGACGGCACGGAGAACCCGACCGGCCGGGGCGCGAGCGAGGCCGTGCTCGTCGACGACGACGGGGACTTCGACGGCGGCAGCTACGTCGTCGTCCAGAAGTACCTGCACGACATGGCGGCGTGGAACGCGCTGTCCACCGAGCAGCAGGAGCTGGTGATCGGGCGGCGCAAACTGTCCGATGTGGAGCTTTCGGACGAGGAAAAGCCCGCCGACGCCCATATCGCGCTGAACGTGATCACCGACGAGGACGGCAACGAGCTGGACATCCTGCGTGACAACATGCCGTTCGGGCGCCCGGCGTACGGCGAGTTCGGCACGTACTTCATCGGCTACGCGAAATCGCCGTCGGTGATCGAGCGGATGCTGGAGAACATGTTCGTCGGGTCGCCGCCCGGCAATCACGACCGCATCCTCGACTTCTCCACGCCCGTCACCGGCGCGCTGTTCTACGTGCCGACCGCCGGGTTCCTGGAGGACCCGCCCGCGCCGTCTTCCCGATCTTCCCCGGCCGCGCCGGAAAACGAGTCCGAGCCCGATGTGTCACTCGGCATCGGCAGTCTGCGAAGGAGTGCCCGGTCATGAACAACCTGCATCGCGAGCTCGCCCCGATCTCCTCGGCCGCCTGGTCGGAGCTCGAGGAGGAGGCCCGCCGCACGTTCCGCGAGCTGGCTTCCGCGCGCCGGGTCGTCGACGTGGTGGTGGCCGGCGATCTGTCGCTGTCGGCCGTCGGCACCGGGCACCTGGACTCGATCGCGTCGCCGTCGGCGGGGGTGCAGGCGCGGTTGCGCACGGCCCAGCGGATCGTCGACCTCCGGGTGCCGTTCACGGTCAGCCGCGACGCCGTCGATTCGGTGGAGTGGGGCGCGAAGGACGCCGACTGGCAGCCGGTGAAGGACGCCGCGCAGAACATCGCATACGCCGAGGACCGGGTGGTCTTCGACGGTTTCGCCGACGCCGGCATCGACGGCATCCGCCCGGCCTCGTCGCTGAGTCCGCTCGCCCTGCCTTCCGAAGCGAGCGCGTACCCGCAGGCGATCGGCGACGCGCTCGGCAAGCTGCGCGCGGCCGGTGTCGTCGGCCCGTACGCGGTGCTGCTGAGCAAGACGGCCTACACCGCCGCGATCGAGGCGGCCAGCCACGGTTATCCGGTGATCGACCACCTGAAGCAGATCGTCGACGGCGACATCATCTGGACCCCGGCCATCGAAGGCGCCTGCGTGCTCTCGACCCGCGGCGGCGACTACGAGCTGCACCTCGGCCAGGACCTGTCGATCGGCTACCTCGGCCACGATGCGTCCACTGTGGAGCTCTACTTCCACGAGACGCTGACGTTCCTGGTGAACACCGCCGAGGCCGCGGTCGGCCTGACCGCCTGAGCCTTACGGGCGCTGGATCGGGCAGCTCGAGGCGCTCCGGTACGCCGCGCCGATGGTCTCGGAGGACTGCGCCGCGTCGTAGAGCTCGCCGCCGTCCGGGTGGATGCTCGCCAGCAGCGCGTTGGCCTGGTCGAGGCGCGCGGTGACCGCGGCGTCCGAACCGGCCGCGCCCTGGTCGAACAGCGCGGCGGCTTTCGGCGCGGTCGAGTCGACGGACTGGCGCAGGCGGGCGGCGATGGCGTCGACGTCGTCCACCCCGGTGTGCGGGATCGAGTCGACGGAGGTCACCGCGCTGCGGACGAGCTGCGCCGAACTCGCCACCCGCTTGGTGAAGCCGCCGGGGTCGGCGTGCGGTGAACCGGCGTAAACCACTGGTGCCATGGAGATCGAGCCGGTGGTCAGGCACATCAGCAGCGCCCAGCCCCGCGGGTCCGGGCTCGCTGCGGGCCCCGGTGGCGCGGACACCGACGACACCGGCGGCGGTGCGACCGAAGAGACCGGCGGCGTCGACGGCGCGTCGGCCGCGGGCTGTCCGCCGCTCCCGCAGCCGCTCAGCAGGGTGAGGGCGATCAGGCCCGATCCGGCGACCGCCGATTTGCCGCGCATGGCCGTTCTCCCGATTCAGCAGTGGTCAGTGCACTCGAATCCTAAGCAATGCGAACGGGGACCGGGCCCGGCTGTCCGCATCATGCCGCGGGTTTCGAACTGCGTCCCCGCGTGACCCACAGCGCCCGGGCCACCGCGGCCGGAGCGGCCAGCGAGTTCGGATGGGCCAGCATGTTGATGATCCGGCTCAGGCGGTCGTCGGTCCGGGGGTCGGTCAGCGACGCCGTGAACATCCGGCCGGTGAGCCAGCGGATGAGCCGGTAGCCGGGCGGGTACGGCCCGTCCACGTGCGGGAGTTCGAGGTCGGCGAAGGCGGAGACCTGCCAGGCGGCGTCGATGATGACCCTGACCTGGTCGAAGTACGCCTTGGCCGGCTCGCGCAGGGACGGCTCGGCCCGCAGGTAGGCCGAAAGGCAGGAGGCGTGCAGGGCGGCCGAGGTCAGCCCTGCCCGTAGACCGGGTTGAACGACGCCACCGCGTCGCCGGCGGCGACCAGGCCCGCCGGAAACCGGCGCAGCGCATGGAAATCCCGCCGCCGGCTGTCGGCCTGGTGGTAGGTCAGCACTTCGCCGATCATCTCCGCGCGCTCGGCGATGTCGCCGAACTCCGGCGGGAAGTCGCGGCGGCACCGGGTGATGAAGTCCTGTGGGTCGCGGCTCGGGTGATCGTCGCCGTAACCGGAGATCAGCATGATCCAGCGGTCGCCCTCCACCCGCAGGACGCCGCCGATCCGGGCCGCCCGGTCCGGGGTGACGTCGGCGCCGGCCTGCGAGAGGACGGTGCAGACGTCGGTGATGCTGCTGTCGTGGCGGAACACCGCGGTGGCGTAGTTGAGCTTGATCGGCATCCGGTGGATCGGCGGGCGCTCCCAGCCGGCCCCGTCCAGCCAGTCGCCGAGCCGGCTGGAGCGGCCCATCGCGTCGACCACGAGGTCGGACGCCACCGTGACCGGCTCGCCGTCCCCCTCGGGCCGGTAGCTCGCGCCGGTCACCCGGTCCCCGTCGAAAACGAGCCCTTCCGCCCGTCCGGTCACCTGCCGGACGTTCCCGATGGCCAGGGTCCGGCGGCGCACCCGGTTCTCCAGGAACGACCGGGTGCTGAGCAGGAACAGCGGCTCCTGCGCCTGCGGCCGGGCGGCGCCGTTCACGAACCGCCGGGTCCGGGAGCCGTCGGCCGGCGGGATGACCGCGCCGCCCGCGACCGCCTCCGCGGTGAACCCGGGGTACCACCGCTCCAGCTGCACCGCCCCGGCCGGCAGCAGGGCGTGCACATGGCCGCCCTGGGGAACGCCCGGGCGTGGCCCGCCGTCCGCGGTGTCCTCGTCGCGTTCCACGATGAGGACTTCTTCGGCGTGCTCGCTCAGCACCCGCGCGGCCATCAGCCCGGCCACGCTCCCGCCCAGCACGACCGCCCGCCGGAGGAAGACCCGGCCGGGGCCGGGCGGCAACCCGGTGCTGAGCGTGCGGAATCGAGATGCGGTACTCGGCACGTCGGGACCCCCTCCTGCCAGGACGAGCGCAGAACATGAAAGACATTCCCAGGGTAACCGCCGCCCGCCGATCGGTCAGCCGTCGGAGTTCGCGCGCAGGGCGCTCACCAGCACCGGCAGCGCGGCCAGCAGCGCGAGTCCACGCAGGACTCCGGCCACGGGGTACGGCGCACGCAGCCCGAAGGCGTGCGCCACCAGTCCGCCGGTCAGCGTGCCGAGCGGGATCAAGCCCTTGCCCAGCAGCTTGTACACGCTGGTGACGCGACCGAGCAGCACGTCCGGCACGATCTGCTGGCGCAGGCTCACGGTCACCACGTTCCAGAGTGTGGTGGCGAAACCGTTGGTGGCGAGCAGCGCGCCGAGCACCACCGCGTCGGGGGTCAGGCCGATGCCGACGAACACCACGACGTTGCCGGCCAGCGCGGCCAAGAGGGCGGGCAGCGCACCGAAAACGGCCACGAGCCGCGCGTTCACCAGCCCGCCGAGCAGCCCGCCGAACGCCGTTCCCGCGAGCAGCACGCCGTAACCGGCGATGGACACGTGCAGGGTCTCCGTGGCCAGCAGTACGAGCGTCGCGGTCGCGAGTTGGCCGCAGAAGGTGTTGACGCCCAACAAGATCGCGAGCGTACGCAGGAGCCGGTGCCGCGCGAGCCAGCGCAGGCCATCGGTGATCGCTGTGCGCGCGGGCGGCCTTCGCGTACGTGGCAGCGTGGCGAGCAGGCTCGCGGACAGCGCGAAGGAACCGGCGTCGAGGCCGAACGGCAGCGCGACAGCGAGTGCGAAGAGCGCGCTGCCGACCGGCGGCCCGAGGAACTGCGCACCGACCGTGGTGATCGCCTGCTGAGCGCCGTTGGCCTTGTGCAGCAAGGGTTTCGGCACGATCTCGGGCAGGAAGGCCTGGCTCGCGTTGTCGAAGACGACGTCGCAGCAGCCCAGCGCGAACGCGGCCACGGCGAGTGAGACCAGGCTGATCCGGCCGGTCGCGGCCAGCGCCGCGACGGCCCCGACGAGCACCGCCTGGACCGCCTGCGAACGCCACATCAGCGCGACGCGGTCGTGCCGGTCGACGAGCGCGCCGGCCGGCAGCGAGAGCAGCAGCCACGGCAGGTACGTCGCGGCGGAGACCGCTGCCACCAGCCGCGGGTCGTGCGTGATCGTGACGGCCAGCAGCGGGACGGCCGCCGCGAAGGCCCCGTCGCCGACGTTGTCGATGCCGCTGGCCCACCAGAGGCGCCAGTACGAGGAGGGGAGACGGGGCATGGCGCGATCTTCGGGCGCGGCGGGCGCCGTCCGACATGATTTAGCTCCTTGCTACATACTCGGACCGGTGACGACGACGGTCGAACTCGGGGTGGCCGAGCTGGCGGAGACGCGGTTCGCCGTCTCCGCGCTGTCGGAAACCATTGCGGCCCTGCAACAACTGGGCGGGCAGAACCGCCGGGCACTGCACCTGCGGTGGTTGCGCTGGGCGTCGGACGAGCTGGCCGCGCGGCCGCTCGACCTGCCGCGCACCTGGCCGCTGATCACCGGCGACCGGCCGAGCTGGCCCAATTTCCTGGTGCCCGCGCCCACCGGCGCCGGCACTTCACTCGACGACGACCTCGCGGCCCTGTGCCGCACCACCGCCCGTCAGGTCCGCGCCAGCCTCCACCGCGTCTTCGGCGACGACCTGCCCACGCCCGCGGCCGAACTCGCCGCGCACCCGGCGGCCGGCCTGCGCGCGATCGCGGCCGAGCTGCGGGCGGCCCACGACCGGCTGATCGCCCCGCACTGGCCGCGGATCCGGGCGGTGCTCGACGCGGACGTCGCCTACCGCGCCCGGCAACTGGCCGCGGGCGGCGCCGCGCGGCTGTTCGCCGACCTGCACCCGGACCTGCGCTGGGCGGACGGCCGCCTGACCCTCGGCGGCCGACGGTGGCGCGCCGACAAGATCGTGAACCGCGGCCCGGGCGGACTGGTGCTGATGCCGGTCGCGCTGGGCTCGGCATACGTGCTGATCAAAGGAAACACGACCACCCAGACCACGGTCCGCTACCCGGCGCGCGGCGTCGGCGCAGTCTGGACGGCCGGCACGCGCCCGCCGTCCTCCGGCGTGACCCGGCTGCTGGGCCCGATGCGCGCCGGGCTGCTCGAAGCACTCCGCTCGCCCGCCACGACCACCGACCTGGCCCGGGTTTTCGCCGTGACGCCGAGCGCCGTCTCCCAGCACCTGCGCGTCCTGCGCGAAACCGGCCTCGTCGCCCGCGAACGGTCCGGCCGCGGCGTGCTCTACCTGACGACACCGCTGGGCGAGGCACTGCTCGGCTAGTGCAGAGCGGCGATTCCGCTCAGGAAGATGTCCACGCCGGCAAGGAACTGCTCGCGGTCGTCGTGCTCGCGCAGCTTGGTCATGGAGGCGTGGACAAACGGGTACCGGGCGGGATCCAGCTGTGCCCATCGGGTGGCGGTGGCGTCCAGGAAGGCCGCCCGTTCCGTGCCGTCGCCGTCGAGGTGGCGGGCGTTCGCGGCGTTTTGCACGGCGACGCCGATGACGTAGTTCACGAGCGTGCCGGCGGCGTCGAAGATCGCCCGCTCGGGGACGGCGAGCGCGTCCAGCAGCTTGCCGATGCTCTCGTAGAAGTCCAGCAGCGCGGGCCGCCACGGTTGCCGGGAAAGCTCCGCCCCGACCCAGGGGTGCGCGTCGATCGCGTCGAACAGGCCCAGCGCGAGGCGGCGCAGGGTTTCGCGGGGGTCGGCGTCGGTGGCCGCGCCGGACAGCACGCGGGTGATGATGTCGTCGGCGGTGGCCGCGAGCAGGTCGTTCTTGTCCGTGACGTGGTGGTAGATCGCCCCGTAACCGGTGTGCAGGTGCACGGTCAGCGCGCGCAGGGTCAGCGCGCTCTCGCCGCCGTCGTCCAGCAGCTCGGTCGCGGCCTGGATGATCACCTCTCTGGACAGGCCGTCTTTGCGCCGGGGTGCTCGCGTCTTCTTGTCCACGGGTCCACTATCGCATAGTTGGAGTGGCGATCCAATCACGTGCTAACTTGATTGGAGTGGCGATCCAACGAGGGTCGGCGGGCTTGGGGAGGAACACCATGACGACACCGGTCACGATCATCGGAGCGGGCCTCGGCGGGCTGATGCTGGCCCGGGTGCTGCACGTCCACGGCATTCCGGCCACGGTCCACGAGGCGGAGCCCTCCCCCTCGGCGCGCACCCAGGGCGGGCTGCTCGACATCCGCGAATACAACGGCCAGCGGGCGCTGGAGGCCGCGGGCCTCACCGGGGAGTTCCGCGAGCTCGTCCTGGAGGGACGTCAGGCGATGCGGCTCCTCGACCGGGACGGCCGGCTCCTGCTCGACGTCCCCGACGACGGCACGGGCGGCAACCCCGAGGTGCAGCGCGGCGAACTGCGGCGCATGCTGCTCGACTCGCTCCCGGCCGGGACTGTCCACTGGGGACACAAGGTGGACGGTGTGCGAGCCCTCGGTGATGGCCGCCACGAGGTGGCCTTCGCCGACGGCACCACCGTCACCACGAGCCTGCTGGTGGGCGCGGACGGCGCCTGGTCCCGCGTCCGGTCGCTGGTTTCCGGCGCGATGCCCGAGTACACGGGCATTTCGTTCATCGAGACCCATCTGTTCGACGGCGACACCCGGCACCCGGTCAGCGCGGAGACCGTCGGCGGCGGCGCGATGATGGTGCTCGAACCGGGCAAGGGGATCCTGGCCCACCGGGAGCGCGGCGGGAACCTCCACACCTGGGTGATGCTCGCTCGTCCGCAGGAGTGGTTCGACGGCATCGATTTCACCGATCCCGCCGCGGCCTCCGCCCGGATCGCGGGCGAGTTCGACGGCTGGGCACCGCGGCTCACCGCACTGGTGACCGACGGCGAGACCGCGCCGGTCCTGCGCCACATCCACACCCTGCCGGTCGAGCACCGGTGGCACCGGACGCCGGGGGTGACCCTGCTCGGCGACGCCGCGCACCTCGCGGCCCCCAATGGCGAAGGCGCCAACTCGGCCCTGTACGACGGCGCCGAATTGGGCCGGGCCATCGCCGCTCGTTCCGGCGACGTCGAGACCGCGCTCACCGAATACGAGCAAGCCATGTTCGCCCGTAGCATCGCGGCCAACTCCGAGGCCGCCGATCTCTACCTGATGCTGGGCGAGGGCACTCCCCACACCCTGATCAGCTCTTTCACTTGAGGTCGAACAAGTCTGTGACAAGTCCGTAGGTCAACGACGTTCACGACTACTCAGGGTTGCTCCCTTGCGGCCAATCCCACTTACGAAGGTAATCCGATCAGGGGGTGGGCATATTTCACGAGTGAGCGCGCCGCGTGCTGAAAGAATCACCGCGGGTCGCGCGGCGGGCGGAACGTCCGCTCGTGAAGAGGAGGAACACTGACCATGACCATCGGACTTCGCCACCTCGCCGCCGTGGCCGCGATCGCCGGGGCCACCGCGGTTTTCGCGGGTGCCGGGACGGCGTCCGCGATGCCGACCGACTTCCGCTGCACCGCCGGACAGGTCGACACCGCGCTGCTCGCCGGTGATCCGGGAGCCGGCCAGCGGTACGCGTACGTGCAGTTCACCGCCAAGCCCGGGGTGTCCTGCAACTTCCAGGGCGCGCTGCCCGTCGCGCTCACCGGCGCCGACGGCATCACCGTGACGCCCGTGGCCGAGGACGCGCCGCTGGTGACCATCGCGGACGGCCAGTCGGCCACGATGTTGTTGCACTGGACCGGAATCGAGGCGCCGGAGAACCAGGCGCACCCCTCGAGCGTCACCGTCACCGCGCCCGGCACCACCGACCCGCGCGGCACCGACTCCGACCCGCGGATCACGCTGCCGTGGAACCAGGGCCCGCTCGACAACTCCGCCGACGCGCACAGCCTGACCGTCGGCGCCGTCACGGCGGGCGCCGCCCCCGTTCGCTGATCGGAAGCCGTGGGGCCCGCTCGCCTGTTGTGGCGAGCGGGCCCCACGGACGTTTCACAGATTTCGTCGCCGTGCCGTCGAGCCACGTGGTCGGCGAAGACAGCTGCCGCGTCGCGCGGCTGCGGCCACCGTGACGTGCCATGATCGGGCGATACCGCGTTGATGCTCCCCGTTGACCACTGGAGAAGGCATGACCACCACCCGCCCGCGGGAGCACGAGCTGAACAGCGGGATCCTGCCCGGCAACGTGCACGCGGACGACTGGGTGATGTTCGTGCTCGCCCTCGTCTCGGTCGGGCTGCCGGGGTACCTGCTGCTCACCCCGCAGGCCGGGGCCGAGGGGCGGTGGCTGTTCACCGTCGACTGCGTGGTGTGCGGGATCTTCCTGCTCCACTTCCTCTGGCGCTGGCGCAAGGTCGGCTGGCGGGCCGCGTTCATCGCGCGCAACTGGTACGAGGTGTTCGCGATGATCCCGATCGCGCACCCGGCTTTCGTCGCGCAGCACCACGTGCTGGTGGTGCTCCTGCTGCTGATCCGGATCGGCCGGGGCGCCGACCGCGCCGTGGGCGAGCAGTTCACTTACCGGCTTGTCGACAAGCTGTCCGAGCCGATCGTGCGCGCCATCAAGAAGCCGATCACCGTCGCGGTGCTGGACGAGGTCGTGAAGGTGCTGGAGACCGGCAACTACCCGGAGAACCTGGCGAAGTCCTTGAACGAGAACAAGGTCGAGCTGCGGTCCATCATCACCGAGAAGCTTTCGGAGGACCCGCAGCTGGGCCGGCTCAAGCGGCTGCCCTTCCACGACGAGATCGTGCGCGCCGCCGTGGACACGTCCTTCCGGGTGCTGCTGGAAGTCCTGCTGGACCCCCGCATCGACGATTTCTTCTCTTCGGTCGTCCGCGAAAACCGGGAGCAGATCCGCCGTGCGGTGGAACTCGGCCTGAACGACGTGGACGACGAACCGGAAGCGGCGCTCCTGCGCACCCGCACCCAGCGCTCGGCGGTCCACGAATACGACGCGAACCACCCTCAGAAGCCTTAGGACGTCACGGTTCCGCGCGTGCCGGCGACTGCCCAGGCCGCCTCGATCATCCGGAAGACCTCGTCCACCGCGGCGTCCGGGTCGGCCGCCTCGCGGGCCAGCGAATAGGCGTCGATCACGAACCGCCCGATCGTCCGGGCGGCCGTGGTGGTCAGTCCCAGGCCGGGATCGGCGGCCATGGCCGAGGCCAGCGACTCCGCGTGACGCAGCCGCATCGATTCCTCGTACTTCAGCAGGGCGGGGGAGGCCTCGATCATGCGCCAGAGCGGGTTGGCGCTGTCCGCCGCGCAATGCCGCACCAGGGCGTGAATCTCTTGGCGCAGCGCGGGAATGAGCGGAGCGTCCGGCGCCCGGTCGGTCACCGCCCGCGTGAGGCGCAGTTCGAAGTCTTCGTCCTGCTCGAACACCAGGGCCTCTTTCGAGGCGAAGTGGGAGAACAGCGTGGTGACGGCGACGTCGGCCTCGGCGGCCACGTCGCGGATGCCCACCGCGTCGTACCCGCGTTCGAAGAAGAGCCGCAGCGCGGTGTCGGCGATCTTCTGGCGGGTCGCGGCCTTCTTGCGCTCACGGCGGCCGGGCGGCGTGGTCATGAGCTGACGCTACCAGATACAAAACACTAACCGTTAGTGCTACGTTCGAAGTCATGAAGAGAGTGAGCTTCGCCGAGTTCGGCGGTCCGGAAGTCCTGCGTCTCGAAGACGCCGAGGAGCCCCACGCGGGTCCCGGCCAGGTCCGTGTCGCGGTGCGGGCGGCGGGCGTGAACCCCGTCGACTGGAGGGTTCGTGAAGGCCAGGTCCTGGGTGCTCATCCGACGGAACTGCCTTCCGGCGTCGGGATCGATGCGGCCGGAGTGGTGGACGAAATCGGTGCGGGCGTTGAAGGAATCGAGGTCGGCGACCGCGTGTTCGGGGAAGGCTCGAGCACCTACGCCGAGTTCGCCGTGCTTTCGGCCTGGGCCCGGATGCCCGAGGGGCTGGCGTTCGAGGAGGCAGCCGGGTACCCGTCGGTGGTGGAGACCGCGTTGCGCCTCATCCGCGAGGTCGGGGTGCGGCCCGGGCAGACGCTGCTGGCCAGCGGCGCGTCCGGGGGAGTCGGATCGGCGCTGTTGCAGATCGCCCGCGAACGCGGCATCACGGTGATCGGCACGGCTGGGGCCGCGAACCAGGATTACCTGCGGAGCCTGGGCGCCGTCGCCACGACGTACGGCGAGGGCTGGGTCGAACGGGTCCGCCGGCTCGGCCCGGTCGACGCGGCGGTTGACCTGGCCGGTTCGGGCGTGATCCGCGAACTCGTGGAGCTGACCGGGGATCCGCGCAGGGTGCTGACCATCGCCGACCTCGGGGCGCCGGAGTTCGGTGTCCGGTTCTCCGGCGTGGCGGGGAGCGTGCCGGACGCGCTCGTCGAGGCGGCAAGCCTTATCTCGCAAGGAAAGCTCCGCATTCCGGTGGAGAAGTCGTACCCGCTGGCGGACGCCGCGGCGGCGCACGTCGACAGCCACGCCGGTCATACCCGCGGGCGCCGGGTGATCGTCGTCCGAGCCGGGACGGCGCGGTCGATCGTCCAGACCGCCAGTGCGGCCACCGCGTAGAGGCAGCCGGCGGTGCTGACCGCCGCCCAGCCCGCCGTGGCGTACAGAGTGGTCGCGGTGATGGCGCCGAGCGCGCTGCCGACCGAGTAGAACACCATGTAGCTGCCGATGAGGCGGCTGCTCGCGGCGGGCCGGGTGGCGACGATCTGGTTCTGGCTGGTGACGTGGACGGCTTGGACGGCCGCGTCGAGCAGGACGACGCCGAGCACCAGCAAAACCAGGGAGCGCGGGGCCTGCCCGGTCGCCGCCCAGGATCCGATCAGCGCGACCAGTGCCATGGCGGTCACCACGCCGCCGTGGCCACGGTCGGACCAGGCGCCGGCGCGGGCCGCGCCGAGGGTCCCGGCGAGGCCGGCGATGCCGAACAGCCCGATCTCGCTGGTGGACAGGTGCCACGGGGATCCGCTCAGTGGCAACGAAATCCCGCTCCAGAGCACGCCGAACGAGGCGAACAGGAACAGCGTCATGACCGCGCGGACGCGGAAGACCCGGTTGGCCAGGGTGAGCACGCCGACCGAGGCCAGTGCCGTGACGTAGGTCCGCGCCGGGCCGGCCACCGTCCGGGTTTCGGCCGGGAGCCGGGTGAACGCCAGTGCCGCCAGCGCGAGGGAGAGCGCCGCGGTGCCGAGGTAGACGGCGCGCCAGCCGGCCAGGTCCGCGGCGGCCCCGGAGACCGTGCGGGCCAGGATGATCCCGACCACCACCCCGCTGGTCACGACGCCGATGTTGCGGCCGCGCTCGGCGGGGTCGCTCAGCGCCGCGGCGTAGGCGACCGCGACCTGCACGACCACGGAGAAGAACCCGGCGACCAGCAGTCCGATCAGGAGCAGCGCCCGGTCGGCGGAGAACCCGGCGAGGCCGGTCCCGGCCGCGGCCGCGGCGAGCAGGACCACGGTCAGCGCTCGCCGGGAAACCAGGTCTCCCAAGGGAAGCAGGACCACGAGCCCGAGCAGGTAGCCGACCTGCCCGGCGCCGACCACGAGGCCGAGTTCGCCGGTGGGGATGGACAGCTCGGCGCCGAGGCGGCCGAGCAGGGGCTGGGCGTAGTAGACGTTCGCCACCGCGACCGCGCAGATCGTCGCCAGCAGTGCTTTCACCGGCCGGTCCATGGCTGTCCCCTCGGTTTGGTTGTAGATTGAAACCGAAGTTAGGTCATTCGGTTTCAAAACGCAACCGATCGGAGTGGTGAGTGAGCCAACGACGGGACTGGACCGACCCGCAGTGCCCCGTGGCGCGGGCAGCGGACCTGATCGGCGACCGCTGGTCGCTCCTGATCGTGCGCGACGCCTTCGACGGCGCGCGCCGGTTCACCGAGTTCCAGCGCAACCTCGGCATGGCCCGCAACATCCTCAGCGACCGGCTCCGAACCCTGGTGGACTCGGGAATCCTGGCCTCGGTCCCCAACGCGACCGGCACCCGCGCCGAATACCGCCTGACCGCCCGCGGCCGGGACCTGTTCGCCGTCATCGTCAGCCTGCGCCAATGGGCCGAACGCAACGCCTTCCCCGACGCCGAGCCCCACTCCACGTTGATCGACGACGCCACTGGTCAGGTCGTGCCGATGGTGCGGGTGCTTGATCGTGACGGGGCGATGCTCGACAGCGCCGCCACACACGTCGAGCGCGTGCCGTCCGGGAGCTGACCGTTCAGGACTGTCCTGATTGAACCGGTTCTCGTCTGGTCGGCGATGTGGCCGGTCGGGTGCTTGATCGTGACGGGGTCATGCTCGACAGCGCCGCCACACACGTCGAGCGCGTGCCGTCGGCAGGCTGGCTGTTCGGGGCTGTCGTCATTGGACGGGTTCTCGTCTGGTTGGCGATGCGGTCGGTCGGGGGCAGGGGTGCGGGTGCTTGATCGTGACGGGGCGATGCTCGACAGCGCCGCCACACACGTCGAGCGCGTGCCGTCCGGGAGCTGACCGTTCAGGACTGTCCTAATCGGACCAGTTCCGGTCGTTCGGGGTTGCGGAAAGCCGTCCGGTAAGCCTGCGGGCTGGTGCCCACCACGCGTTTGAACCGTTCCCGGAACGCGGTGACGGAGCCGAAGCCCACCTGGTCGGCGATGCGGTCCACCGAGTGGCCGGTCGCCTCCAGCAGGTACTGGGCCTGGCGGACGCGGACGCGGTGCAGCCACTGCAGCGGGGTGGTCCCGACCTGCTCGCGGAAACGGCGGTTCAGCGTCCGCGTCGACATGCGGGCCTGGGCCGCGATGTCCTCCAGCGTCAGCTCGCGCGCGGTGTTGTCCTCCAGCCACGCCAGCAACGGCTCCAGCACCGAACCCTGCGGGGCCGGCGGCTGCTCGTGCACGATGAACTGCGCCTGGCCGCCCTCGCGTTCCAGCGGCATCACCGAAAGGCGCGCGCAATCGGCGGCGACGGCCGAGCCGTGGTCGCGCCGGATCAGGTGCAGGCACAGGTCCAGGCCGGCCGCGGCGCCCGCCGAGGTGAGGAACTGGCCGTTGTCGACGTAGAGCACGTCCGGGTCGACCTCGATCTCCGGGTGGCCCGCCGCCAGCGCCGGGGCGGCGAGCCAGTGGGTGGTCGCGCGTCCGCCGTCGAGCAATCCCGTGGCGGCCAGCACAAACGCGCCGGTGCAGATCGACGCGATGCGCGTGCCGCGGGCGGCCGCCGCGCGCAGGGCGGCGATCACCTCTCCGGGCACGGGCGCGGCCGGGTCGGCGCAGCCCGGCAGGATGATGGTGTCCGCCTCGGCGAGCGCGGCCAGGCCGTGGCGCGGGGTGAGGGTGAACGACTCGGACTCGACAGTCGGCGTCAGCCCGCAGACCCGCACCCGGTACGGCGTGCGCCCGTCGGGCAGCCGGGTGCGGGCGAACACCTCCAGCGGGGTGGCCAGATCGAAGGCGATGACCCCGTCCAACGCGAGCACGGCGACAGTGTGCATGGCATTAACTTACCCGGGCAACGAGTTCCCGCCAACCAGGCCGATGCACAAAAGACCTGGTCAGAGCCACTGGCGAGAATTCGTTGGATAATGGCGACCAGGCCTGGTCGCCGCCGCCGGGACGTCACCACCGGCAGACACCGGGGACGGTAGGATTCCGGCACTGGCACGAGAGGATCGCCGTGACGACGAGCGGAGACCGCATGGCCGACCGACTGGACGAGCTGACCACGGCGATGGCGGACCTGACCGGGACGCTGGAGGCCGCGCCCGACAACGCCGAGGTGTTCGAGGCGATCTGCGGTGAGGCCGCCACGGTGATCGAGGGCGCGGACCTCGCGAGTATCACCGTGGTGCGCGAGAGCGGCCCCGAGACGGTCGCGTGGACCCACGACACGGCGTACGCGCTGGATCAAGCGCAGTACGCCGCCGGCGAGGGCCCGTGCCTGAGCGCCGCGGCGACCGGCGAAGTGGTGCGCGTGAGCGTGAGCACCGCGAGCGAGAAATGGCCGTCGTTTACCGCTTCGGCCAAGGAAATGGGTGTCGGCAGTTACCTCGCGGCCCCGTTGTGGGTGGACGAGCAGCTCTCCGGTGCGGTGAACCTGTTCGGCTACGGCGCCCACGGGTTCGAGGAGCTGGACACCAAGGTGCTCCGGCTGTACACGGTGGTCGTGGTGTCCGTGCTGCGCACCGCGCGGCGCTACCAGCAGGCCCGCCAACTCGCCGAAAGCCTCGACGCCGCGATGCGCAACCGCGCCGTGATCGAACAGGCCAAGGGGATCCTGATGGCCGTGCACCGGGTCGACGAGGAGCAGGCCATGCGCCGGCTGATCACCGAGTCCCAGCACACCAACGTCAAGCTGCGCGAGGTCGCGGCCCGCTTCGTTCGTGATCTCACCGCGGGGTGACGGCCGTCAACCGCTGAACGGGTGCACGCCCGGGGCCGGGAGGTCGACACGGGAGCATCCGGCAGGAGTAGGCTGGCCTCCTCGTTCCGTTGGTGCGCAAGGGTTGTGTTCCCGGCGGGCACGGGGTGTTCTGGCCGCTCCCGAGGCAGACTGGGCCGGGCCGGGAGCCGAGTCACAGTGGGAGTCGCGAACGTGATGGACAGCAGCAGGCAGCAGGTGCAGTCGTGCCGACGGCTGGAATGCACGGAGCCGTCGTTGTGGCGCGGGCTGTGTTCCGCGCACTGGAACCGCTGGCAACGCGGCCTCGACGCCCTCGAACTCCCCGACGACGAGGTGCCCCCGCCGCCCGCGCAGGTCTGGTGGCCCCCGGAACGGCCGCACACCCTGCCGCTGAGCAGCCGCGTACTGCCGAACTCGGGCGGGACCGGGGCCTGACCCGGCCTCGGATCGGGCCTGGCTCGCATTTCGGGTGGGCCGGCCTTGGCTCGCGCTCTATCGGACCGAGCGCCTTAGCCCGCACTTGGCCCGGCTCGTGCTTGGGCTGGGACCGGCCTTAGTCGACGCTCGGTCGGACTGGGCCTAAGCCCGCACCTGGCCGGACCGAGGCCCAAGGCCACGCTCGGCTCGTGCTTGGGCGGGGACTGGCCTTAGCTCGCGCTTGATCGGACCGAGCGCCTTAGCCCGCACTTGGCCCGGCTCGCGCTTGGGCTGGGACCGGCCTTAGTCCACTCGGTCGGACTGGGCCTAAGCCCGCACCTGGCCGGACCGAGGCCCAACGTCACGCTTGGGCGGGGATCGGCCCTGGTCCACATTCGGCCGGGCCGTGCCTAAGGCTCACGCTTGGTCGGACCGAGTCCCAAGGCCCCACTTGGCTTGCGCTCAGGCGGGACTGGCCTAGCCAGCGCTCGGTCGGACCTGGCTTAAACCAGCGCTTGGTCGGACTGAGGCCCAATGCCACGCTCGGCCGGATCCGGCTTGCGCTCGGGCGGGGGGAGCGGACCTGGCGCGCTCGGTCGGACTGGGCCTGAGCCCGCGCTTGGCCGGAACTGAGGCTCAAGGCCTGACCGGGTCTGATCCCGCGCTTTAGCGGATCGGGGCCCAAGGTCGCACTCGGCTTGCGCTCGGGCGGGGAGCGGCCCTAGCCCGCGCTCGGTCAGACCGGGCCTGAGCCCACGTTCGGCCGGACCGGGGCCCAAGGCCGCACTGGCCGGATCCGCGCTCGGGTGGGCGGCGACCGGCGCTAGCCCACACTCCGGCCCGAGCGGTGCCGGA
The DNA here is from genome assembly GCF_900110575.1 of Amycolatopsis saalfeldensis. GTDB lineage: Bacteria > Actinomycetota > Actinomycetes > Mycobacteriales > Pseudonocardiaceae > Amycolatopsis > Amycolatopsis saalfeldensis. The sequence continues at coordinate 787,898 of NZ_FOEF01000001.1, read as the reverse complement.
CGCCGGGACCCCGCACGTCGTTTGCCAGCAGGCGTTGCAGGCGGGTGCGGCTCATGCGGTGCAGCATCTCGCCGAGGTCCTCCGGGGCGATGCGGCCCTCGAGATCGCGGCGGGTCACCCGCAGGACCTCGGCGACGGCCGAGGCGGGCAGCCGGCCGGAGAACTCGCCGGTCAGCCACAGTCCGACCTCGGCGACCGCGTCCTCCACTGGGCGGTGGCTCTTGACGGTCATCGCGCTCCTCGCTTCTCCTCGCCGGCACTGACGTGGGTCCGACGGGCCACGGCGCGGCTCATGACGGGGAAAACGCGGAAAAACCGGTGGGGAGCAAGGAAAACTCCCCACCGGTCAGCAAAGCACGGGTCGGTTAATCACCGCCTTACAACGTCCACTGCTGGTTCGAAGCCGCCGTGCAGGTCCAGATCTGCAACGGGGTGCCGTCGGCCGAGCTGGGGCCGGTGGCGTCGAGGCACTTGCCGGAGCCGGTGTTGACCAGCTCGTTGGAGCCGTTGTGCGTCCATTGCTGCGCGGCGCTGCCGTTGCAGTCGTAGATCTGCACCTTGGTTCCGTTCGTGATGCCGGCGGAGGCGACGTCCAGGCACTTGCCGAGCGCCTGGAGGGTGCTGCCGGTCGAAGTCCACTGCTGGGCGTTGGTGCCGTTGCAGGTGTAGAGGTCCACCGCGGTGCTGTTGGCGCTGTTCGCGCCCGTGACGTCGACGCACTTGCCGCCGTAGCCGGTGATCTGCTTGCCGCCGGTCGGCGGGGGCGTGGTGCCGCCGGAGATGGCGTTGAAGATCCGCGAGTACGCGTAGCCGGTGGCCTTGTCGTAGTCCTGGACTTCCCAGAACGACAGCTCCTGGACGCCGTTCTGCGCGGCGAAAGTCTCCAGCTGCTGGGCGTCGGACTGGCTGAACTGCGCGCCGTCGTCGTTGCGGCCGGCGATCGGCGTGAGGCCCATCATCCCGTACGCCGCCGAGGTCGAGATCCCGTACAGGCTCGCCAGCTGGCCGGCGGTGGCCCGCGCGGCCGCGAGCGCGTCGCCGAGCACCGGCTGGCCGTCGTAGAAGTCCATCACCATCAGGTTGACGACGCTGACCTTCAGGCCCTTGTTCTTGGCGTCGCGCAGGATGTCCAGCTGCGTGCCGGGCAGGCCGTCCGGCGCGACGGCGAGGGTGTAGTCGACCTGGACGCTCGGGTTCTGCTGCTGCAACGCGGCCAGCGCTGAGTTGCGGCGCTGGTTCGCCGCGGTGTCCTTGATCGTGTCCTCTTCGATGTCGAAGTCCAGCCGCGGGGTGCCGTAGGTGTTGACCACGTTGGCGTACGCGGCGGTCAGGCTGGCCTGGTCCGTGCAGGTCTGCGCGATCTCGCCGCCCTGCGCGCCGCCGAACGACGGGATCACGTTGCCGCCCGCCGCTTGCAGTGCGCTGATCTGCGATTTGAACGAGCCGACGCCGGTGCCGTTCGCCTCCCACAGCTGGTTGCAGCCCGACGAGGGGGTGAGGAACGCCAGCGTGAAGAACTTCGTGCCGGTCGCGCTCTGATCGGCCGCCATGTCACCGATGTCGGAGTCGCTGACCTGGAGGTACGGCGCCGCGTAGTGAGCGGGGAAGGCGCCGCCGGCCTGGGGCGCGGCCTCGCTCGCGCCGGGGGTGAGGGTGAGCGCGACGCCGGCCACGACCGGCAGCGCCGCGACAGCGAGCGTTCTGAGCTTCGGGATACGCATGTCCGTGATCTCCAGGGGAAGTCGGGGAGGGGAGAGCACGGCGGGGCGCGGCGGTCGGGTCCGGTTCGCGGTCCGGCCGCCACGGCCCGCCGAGGGCATGCCGAAGCGACCCGGGACCGGAGTTCAACCCCGCGGCGGCGGCTTCGTCGCCGCGTACGCGTGGGGCATCGCGTCCATGACCGAATCGAAAACGGCATGGCACAAAAGCGAGCCGGCAATTTCGGGGGCGATGGGGAGGGAGTTCTCTTGCCGACTTAATCCGTGTTGTGAAGAAAGTTATACCCGCTCGCCCTGACCGGGGCAACGGGTTCACCCTGCTGGTCCAGACCACCGGGTTCATACTGGTCAACGGAATCGGATGTCCCGATGAATGGGGCGTGTCCATTCGAGAGTGTGAAAAGAATGGCGTCCGTGTCGGCCGGGACGCCGGGCGCGGGGCGGAGGTCGTCGACGAGATCACCCGCGAAGGCGGCTCGACGTGCTGGTCAACAACGCCGGCGGGGCCACGTGGGGCCCGTCGGAAGACCTGAAGGTCGAGGACTTCGACGCGATGTTCAACGGCAACGTCCGCGCGCCGTACTACTTGGTGGCCGCCTTCGCCCCGGCGATGGCGCGGAAAGGGGCCGGCAGCATCGTGAACATCGGCAGCATGGCTGGCAGCCTCGGGTTGCCGGCCGGCGCCGCGTACGGCGCGACGAAGGCCGCGCTCGCGTCGCTCACCCAGGGCTGGACAGCGGAGTACAGCCCACGCGGAGTGCGCGTGAACACCGTCGCGCCCGGGCCGGTCTAGACCCGGCCGGAGGGCAAGGAGCGGTTCGAAGCGCTCGGTGCCACCACGGCGCTGAAGCGGGTGGCGCAGCCCGAAGAGATCGCGGAGGTGGTGGCGTTCCTCGCCTCGCCGCGGGCCGGCTACGTCACCGGCGCGACCATTGCCGTCGACGGTGGGCGCACCGCGATCTGAGGCCAGGCAAGGAAAACCGGCAGCACCTTGGACCAGGTGCTGCCGGTTCCACGCTCAGCCCGCGCAGGTCGTGTCGTGCGCCGGACGCCGGCCGGTGGCCAGGAACGCCGTCACCGTGTCGTTCGCGCACTGGTTGCGGGTGACCAGGTAAACGCCGTGGCCGCCCTGGTCCACGGTCACCATCCGGGCCCGCTCGCCCAGGGCCTGCCGCGTCTTCAGCGCGCCGGCCAGCGGCGTGCCCGGGTCGCGGAGGTTCTGCACCATCAGCACGTCCGACGGCCCGTGGTCGCCGATGCGCACCGGCGGCTCCACCGGGTCGGATGGCCAGTACGCACACGGGCTGACGTTCGCCGTCGACGCGCCCAGCATCGGGTAGCGGACCCGGTCCACCGCGACCGCGGCCTGATACGCCGGGATAGTCCGCGGCCAGCGCGAGTCGCCGCAGATCGTGTACAGGCGGCTGGAACTCAGGTTGTCCGGGTCCGGCGGGTCGGCCGGCGTGCCGGGCGGCGGGGGCACGGGCTGGTTCGTGTCGAGGTCCTGCCAGGCTCCCGCCACGTAGGCGTTATCGCTGCCGTAGAGGTTGCCGAAGGTGAGCCCGCGGAACCCGTTGTCGTCGATCCCGTCGACCGGGGCCCGCTTCAGCCGGGCGGCGAGTTCGTAGAACTTCGCGGTGACCTGTTCCGGGGTGCTGCCCAGGCCGTACTTCGGGTTGGCGGCGGCGAACTTCGCGAAGTCCGGGAACCGGTCCTGGAGGCCGAGGGCGAAGTTCCGCATGGCGGTGAAGTCGTAACCGCCGGGGCCCATGTTGCTGTCGAGCACGATCCGGTCGCTGCGCTCCGGGAACATCGTGGTGTACACCGAGCCGAGGTAGGTGCCGTACGAATAACCCAGGTACGAAAGCTTCTGCTCGCCCAGCGCCACCCGGATCCGGTCCATGTCACGGGCTGAGTTCGCGGTGGTGATGTACGGCAGCATCGGCGCCGTCTTCGACGTGGCGCACTGCTTGGCGAGCGCCTTGGCCTCCTCGGCCGCCTTCGTGATGTCGGCCAGATCGTTCGCATACCGCGGGAAGTTGCCGAACGCCTTCTGCGCGGCTGTGAGGTTGCACGTCACCGGCGCGCTGTGGCCGACGCCGCGCGGGTCGAAGCCGATCACGTCGTAGGCGTCGCGCACGCTGGCTGGCAGCTTGATGAAGCTGAGGACCTGCGGGTAGTCCAGGCCCTCGCCGCCCGGGCCGCCCGGATTGGTCAGCAGCACGCCGCGCCGGTGCGCCGGGTTCGTGCTCGGCAGGCGGGAGATCGCGAGGTCGAACGTCGGCCCGTCCGGCTTCCGGTAGTCCACCGGGACCTTGATGGTCGAGCATTGCAATTCGGGCACCGTGAGGTCCGCGGGGCACGGACCCCACACCACCGTGCTGAGCGACGGCGGCACCGCCGTCGAGGCCGAGGCCGCCGGGACCACCACCCCCGCCATCGCGGCGACGGCGAGGCCTATGGACAAGGTTCTGCGCATCTGGTGACTTCCTTCATGAACGCGCGACAAAGCGTCGCGACAACTGGGTAAAAGAGGGAATCCGCTAGCAGTTCATCCGCACCAGCACGTCGATCTGGGCGGGGTTGTACAGCTCGGCCACGGCCCGGGTGATCGCGTTCAGCGCGAACTCCGCACCGTGCGGCGAGTCGGCGCTCGTGTCTTCGAAGGTCGGGAACGCGGTGAGCATCTTCCGGACCGAGGGCGTCTCGAGCATCCGCTCGGCCAGGTCCTGGCGCGTCCGCTCATCTGCGTTGGCGGGCAGGGCGTCGAACTCCGCGAGGGTGGGCTCCGAGCCGCACGTCCGCAGGGTTTCGACGTAGGCCCCGAGCGGTGCCGGGCCGAGCACCTGGCTCAGCACGACGCCCATCGAACGCTCGGTCGCCGGGGCGCCCGCGTCGGCCAGCGCCCGGCCCAGCTCGGGCGGGAGGTCGGTCGGCGCGGCCTGGTCCAGGATCACGGCGAGGTCGGCGCGGGCCCGCCGCATCCGTTCGATGCTCTCGGCCAGCTCGGAATCCAGTGCGCGCAACGCTTTTTCGGGATGCTCGTCGGCGTCGCCCAGCTCGGCGATCTGCGCCAGCGAGAGCCCGAGCCCGGTCAGGCGCTTGATCCGCAGCACCCGGACGAGGTGCGTGACGCCGTACCGCTTGTAGCCGTTGGCCCGGCGCTCGGGCTGGGCGAGCAGGCCCACGTGGTGGTAATGCCGGATCGCGCGCTCGGTCGTGCCGGCCAGCGCGGCGAGCTGATTGGTGCTCCACCACCCCACGCCGTCCCCCTGCCCCTGGTTTCCCCCCGACGCGGATGCGCCGGCTCACCCAGTTGAAACCATGACGTTGCGTCGTGGTCAAGGCGAGCCGGCGCTTTTCGCCGGAAGGGGGAGCCAGGATCAGCCTGAGGTCTGATCCCGCCTCATCCGGCAGGGCCGGAAACCCGCTCAGGACAGGGCATTGCGGCTGATGACGCCGGAGTACCAGTGGGCGCTCTGCTTCGGCGTCCGGCGCTGGGTCGCGTAGTCGACGTGGACCAGGCCGAAGCGCTTGGCATAGCCCTCGGCCCACTCGAAGTTGTCGAGCAGCGACCAGTAGAAGTAACCACGCAGGTCGACGCCGTGGGCCAGGGCCGCGTGCGCCGCGCGCAGGTGCGCGTCGAGGAAGGTGACGCGGTCGGCGTCGGCCACGGCACCGTCTCGCAGGACGTCCGGATAGGACGCCCCGTTTTCCGTGATGTAGAGCGGGATCGGGCGGTAGTCGCGGTGGACCTGGAGCAGTGACTCGGTCAGCCCGGCCGGCTGGACCTCCCAGCCCGAGTCGGTGCGCGGGGCGGCCGGGTCGGGCAGGAAGTGGACCTCGTCCGCGCCGATCCACTCCGCCCCGGCCGGGGTGCTGCCCGGCCGCGGCGTCCCGGCCACGTGGTACCCGCGGTAGTAGTTCACGCCGAGCCAATCGACGGGCGCGGCGATCACGGCGGTGTCGCCGTCTCGCACCACGGCGTCGAAGCCGAACGGCGCGAGGTCCGCTGCCACGTCGTCCGGGTAGCCCCCGCGCAGCACCGGGTCCAGGAACAGCCGGTTCTGCTGCCCGTCCACCCGCCGTGCGGCGTCGGCGTCCGCGGCGCTGTCCGAGAAAGCCGTGACGGGGTACAGGTTCAGCGTCACCCCCGAGGGCGCGTTCGGCGCGTGCTGCCGCAGCACGTCCATCGCCAGCCCGTGCCCGAGCAGCAGGTGATGGGTGGCGGCGACGGCGGCCTCGGGCGAGGTGCGGCCCGGCGCGTGGATCCCCTTGGCGTAGCCCAGCATCGCGGCGCACCACGGCTCGTTGAGCGTGGACCAGCCGGCCACGCGGTCGCCGAGCCGGGGGACGATCGTCTCGGCGTACTCGGCGAAGCGGAACGCCGTGTCCCGCGAGGTCCAGCCGCCCAGGTCCTCCAGTGCCTGGGGCAGATCCCAGTGGTACAGCGTGGCCCACGGCTGGATCCCGGCCGCCAGCAGCCGGTCGACGAGCCGGTCGTAGAACCCGATGCCGCGCTCGTTCGGCCGCCCGCCGGGCCGGATCCGGGGCCAGGACAGGGAGAAGCGGTACGCGCCGAGGCCGAGCGAGCGCATCAGCTCGACGTCCTCGCCCGAGCGGCGGTAGTGGTCGGCGGCCGGCTCGCCGGTGTCGCCGCCGGCCACCGCGCCGGGCCGCGCGGCGAAGGCGTCCCACACCGACGGCTCCCGGCCGTCGGCCGTCGTCGAACCCTCCACCTGGAACGCGGCGGTGGCGGCGCCCCAGACGAACCCCGCGGGGAAGGCCGGTACCGGCAGCGGCTCTGCGGACATGGTCACCCTTTCACGGCACCTTGCATGATCCCGGCCACGATCTGGCGGCCGAGCAGGAGGAAGACGATGAGGATCGGGATGGTCGCGAGCGTGGTGCCCGCGAGCACCAGCGAATAGTCGACGTAGTACCCGCTCTGCAGCTTCTCCAGCGCCACCTGGACGGTCGGGTTCCCGACGTTCAGCACCACCAGCGGCCAGAGGAAGTCGTTCCAGGACATCATGAACGTGAACATCGCCAGGATCGCCGCGGCCGGGCGGACCGCGGGCAGGCACACGTTCCAGAAGATCCGGATCATGCTGCAGCCGTCCACGCGCGCGGCCTCGATCAGCTCGTACGGCACAGCGTCCACTGTGTACTGCCGCATCCAGAACACGCCGAACGCGGTGACCAGGTTCGGCACGATCACCGCCTGCAGCCCGCCGGCCCAGCCGAGCTTCGACATCGCGATGAACAGCGGGATGATGCCCAGCTGTGTCGGCACCGCGAGCGTCACCACGATGAACACGAACAGCCCGTTGCGGCCGCGGAAGCGCAGCTTGGCGAAGGCGAACCCGGCCAGTGACGAGAACAGCACCGTGGTCAGCGTGACCGTGCCGGACACGATCACGCTGTTGGCCAGTGCCTTCCAGAACGGCACGGTGTCGAACACCCGCGCGGCGTTGGCGAAGAAGTTGCCGCCCGGCAGCAGCGGCGGCACGCGCTCGGTGAGCATCCCGTTGTCCCGGCTGGCCACCAGGAACGACCAGTAGAACGGGAACAGCGAGCCGAGCACGAACACCGCCAGCACCCAGTAGGTGGCCTTGCGGGGTTTGCCGAGACGACCGGCCCTGGCCCGCAGATTTCCGGTGAGCGTGGTCATTTCTTCCTCCCCGGCGTGCGCGCCAGCCGGCCGGTGAGCAGGTAGTTCGCCAGCGCGATCAGCACGATGATCAGGAACAGCAGCCAGGCGATCGCGGACGCGTAACCGAGGTCGAAGTTCTCGAACGCGGTCTGGTACAGGTACAGCGTCACGGTCTGGAACTGGTGGGTGGAGCCGCCGTTGTTCGAGCCGGGCATGGCGTCGAACAGCTTGGGCTCGGTGAAGATCTGCAGGCCGCCGATCGTCGAGGTGATGGTGACGAAGATCAGCGTCGGCTTGAGCAGCGGCAGGGTGATGTGCCGGAACCGCCGCACCGAGCCCGCGCCGTCGATCAGCGCCGCTTCGTGCAGCTCCCTCGGGATCGCCTGCATGGCGGCGAGCACGATCAAGGCGTTGTAGCCGGTCCAGCGCCAGTTCACCATGATCGCGATGGCCACGTGGCTGGCCAGCCGGTTCGCCTGCCAGTCCACAGGGGACAGTCCGATGGTTTGGAGCAGGCCGTTGACCAGGCCGTACTTGGGGCCGAACAGGTTCGCGAAGATGATCCCGAGGGCCACCAGGCTCGCCGCGTACGGCAGCAGGATCCCGACGCGCCAGCCGGTGGCGCCGCGGATCCCGGTGGTCAGCAGCGCGGCGAGCCCGATCGCGATGATGATCTGCGGGATGCTGGAGAGCAGGAAGATGCTGACGGTGTTCTCCAGCGCGTGCCAGAACTGCGCGTCGGCGAAGAGCTCCTTGAAGTTGTCGAGGCCGATGAAATCCGGGTTGTCGTCGCCCGCCTTCCAGTGGAAGAGCGAGACGTACGCGGTGTAGAGCAGCGGGAACAGCCCCACGACGCCGAACACGATAAAAAACGGCGCCACGTACAAGTAGGGCGAAGCCTTGACGTCCCACCGGGCGAGGCGGTCGCGGAACCCCGGCCGGGGCGCGGGGGTCCGCACCTCGGCCGGGTGGTCCGCGGCGAGCTTGTCGGTGACGGTCATCGTCAGCGGGTGAGCTTCTTCGCGCCGTCCACGAGCTGCTGCCAGCCGTCCGCGGCGGAGGTGCCCTGTTCGACGGCCTGCAGCGCCGCGCTGGCGACGGTGTCCTGGATCTGGCCGTCACCCGGGCCCTTGTACTGCGCCTGGGTCACCTTCTTGGCCTGCTCGGCGAACAGCTCGCCGACCTTCGCGCCGCCGAAGTAGGCGTCGGTGGAGTTCAGCAGCTCGGGGCTGGCCAGTGCCTTGACCTGGCTCGGGAAATTGCCCTTGGCCTCGAACGCCTTGATCTGCTGTTCCGGCGCGGTCAGCCAGGCGGCCAGCTCGGCGGCCTCACGCGGGTGCTTGCTCTGCGTCGGCACGGTCAGGTACGAGCCGCCCCAGTTGCCGCCGCCGCCGGGGAACGCCGCGGTGACCGCCCACTTGTCCGCGTTCTCCGGGCCGGCCTGCTCCTTGATCACGCCGAGCATCCACGCGGGGCAGACCTTGGTGGCGAAGGCGTTCTGCTTGAACCCGGAGTTCCACTCGTTGCTGAACGCGGTGAGCTTCGCCGATTCGCCCTTCGCGACGGCGCCGGTCACCTTCGCCCAAGCGTCCTTGATGCCCTGATTGGTGTCGAGGGTCAGCTTGTCGCTCTTGTCGAGGTAGCCGACCGGCAGCTGGTTGACCATGGCGTTGAAGTTCTGCGCCGCCGAGTCGAACCAGGCCTTGCCACCGGTCTTGGCCACGTAGTCGGCCCCGGCCTGGAAGTAGCTGTCCCAGCTGGAGAAGAGCGACTTCACCGCTTCCGGGTCGGTCGGCAGCCCGGCCGCGGCGAACAGGTCCTTGCGGTAGCACATCGCGTCCGGCCCGATGTCCGTGCCGTAGCCGATCAGCTTGCCGTTCTTGTCCTTGCCCGCGTCGTACTTCCACGGCAGCCAGCGGTCCGCGGTCGCGTCGGCCGGGCCGATCTTGGCGAGGTCGTTGAACTTCGAGGACTTGTCGAGGATGTCGGAGAGGTGGCCCTCCTCCACGGCCTGCACGTCGGCCAGCCCGGAGCCGGCGGCGAGCTTGGTCATCATGTCCTGCGCGTACGGGCCGCCCTGGCCGGTCTTGCGGTGGGTGATCTTGATGTTCGGGTGCAGCCGCTCGTACTCCGGGATGAGCGCTTCGTAGCCGAACTCCGTGAACGTGGCCAGCGTCAGGTCCACGTGCTCGTTCGGCCCGGCGGCCGCGGGGACGTCACCGCCGCTGTCGCCACCGCCGCAGGCCGCCACGCCCAGCGCCGTCATCGTGATGCCCAGTGCGAGGACCAGGCCCTTCCGGAACGTTGTCACCGTCGTCAACCCCTTGAAGGTTCGATTTCTGGGAGCGCTCCCAGATGGCTGCCGAGTCTGTGGCAGGTACTTGTGCATGTCAAGGTTGGTTATCAGAGTGTTTCATTCCGGGAGCGCTCCCGGATTGGTCCCGCTAAGCTGGGCGCGATCATCAGGGCAGCGCCGTCGAGGAGGGCAGGAGGTGACCCAGTGGCGCCCAAATCGGACGACGAGCGGCCGACGCTGGAGGACGTGGCGGCGTTCGCCGGGGTTTCCCGGTCGACGGCTTCGCGTGCGTTGAACGACGACACCTACGTCAGCGCCCGCTCGCGGGAGAAGGTGCTGGCCGCGGCGCGGGACCTCGGCTATTCGCCCAACCAGGCCGCGCGGTCGCTGGTCACGCGGCGGACGGGCGCGATCGCCGTGGTGCTGTCCGAGCCCGAGGCGCGGCTGCTCGACGACCCGTACCGCACCGCGGTGATGCGCGCCGGCTACCGCGAGCTGGCCGACGTCGGCTGCCAGATGGTGCTGATCTTCAGCGACACCCGCGAAGACCTGACGCGCACGGTGCGGTTCCTGGAGGGCGGGCACGTCGACGGGGTGCTGGTGTTCGCGCCCCACCGCGCCGACCCGCTACCGCGCGCGCTGCGGCTGCTGCGGGTCCCGGTGGTCTTCGGCGGCCAGGCGGCCGACCTCCGCCGCGGGGTGCACGTGGTCGACTTCGACAACGAGAACGGCGCGCGCCTGGCCGTCTCGCACCTGGTGGAGGCGGGCCGTCGGCGCGTGGCGACGATCGCCGGGCCGCAGGACCAGGGCGCCCCGATCGACCGGCTCGCGGGCTGGCGCAAGACCCTCGTGGACGCGGGCCTCGACCCGGCCGGGCTGGCCGAGGAGTCGGACTTCACCCTGTCCGGCGGCGCGCGGGCGATGTCGGCGCTGCTCGAGCGGGCTCCGGACCTGGACTCGGTGTTCGTGGCGAGCGACATGATGGCGGTCGGCGCGCTGCGCACCCTCTCCGCCGCGGGTCGCCGCATCCCGGAAGACGTGGCCGTCGTCAGCTTCGACGACAACGCCACCCTGGCCCCGGCCATGACCCCACCGCTGACGTCGGTCCACCAGGACCCGCGTGAGCAGGTGCACGCGATGGTCGTGACCCTGATGCGGTTGCTGGAAGGCCAGGAGATCAAGCCGGGCCAGCAGGTTCTGCCGGTGTCACTGACCGTGCGCGAGTCGAGCTGACTTTCGGTTCAGGGGAACAGTTTCACCGGCGGCGCCCCGGCCTCGGTCGCGACGCCGCGGGTGAAGGACTCGGCCGGGCTGCCGATGTACGTGCCCTCGGCGTCGAAGATCACCACTGCGCCGAGGCCGTCCGATGGCGAGGCGGCGTAGGCCGTGCCGGGGACTCCGTCGAGGTTCCGGGAAGGGCTGGCCGGGGCCAGCAAGGCGGCCGTGCGTTGCAGTGCGCGTGAGAGATCGATGGGCAGCCCGTTCGCGCGGGCGGCGACACGGAGGACGGCAAGCGTGGCGTACGCGCTCGATGGGTGCGGCGCCGAGCCGTTGTTTCCCGGGGCGGCCGCGGCCAGCTGCGCCGCGATCACGGCCGGGTCGCGCGGGGCGCGCGCGAGGAACTCCGGGCTCGGGTTGGCCCAGCCCGGGGCGAGGGTGCAGGCGTCGGCCGCCGCGAGGGTGTTGAACGAAAGGCAGCGGCCGCTCGACGTCGCGGGCTCGCCGGTGCCGACCTGGCTGCGGCGCAGCCACATCCCCGTCGACGGCTCCGGCTGCCAGATCTCGCTCCGCACCCGCTCCCCGGAACCGTCGGCCGAGACCGACAGCGAGTAGTAGAAATGGCCCGGCGCCAGGTGTCCCGGAGTGTCCGAAATGGACGCCGCGGGCGGCGCCGTGGCCGGCCCCTGCGAAACGACGACCACGACCACCGCCAGCGCCAGCGCGGCCGCCGCCACGAGCGTGGCTCCCACCCGGCGTGGTTTCCTTTCCCGCCAAGGGCTCGCGGCGTCACGGGTCCTGCTCGCGCGGGGCGACCACGGCGTGTCCGGCACCGACTCGGCCCGTGCACGCAGAGCGGCGGCGAGGTCGTCTTCGAGGCTCGGGTCAGAGTTCATGCGTCCCGTCCTTCATCCGGCGGCGGAGGGCGGCCAGCGCACGGTGGGCCGTCGACTTGACGGTGCCGGGCGGGATGCCCAGGGTGCGGGCGATTTCGGCCTCCCCCAGCTCGCAGTAGTACCGCAGCACGAGCACCTCGCGCTGACGCGGCGGCAGGCGGTCCAGCGCGCCGAGCAGCTCGCGGTGGGCTTCGGCGGTCAGCAGGTCGCGGTCGGCGGGCGGGGCGGAGTGCGGGCGCAGTTTCGCCAGGTACCGCAGCACGGTGCCGCGCCGCCGCAGCGCCGAGCGCGCCCGGTTGACCACCGCCCGCCGGAGGTAGGCGACGAGATGGTCCTCGTCGTCGACCTCCGGGCGCAGGCGCAGCACGGCCTCGTAACAGTCCTGGACGACGTCGCGCGCTCTCCTGGTCGTCGACCAGCAGCGTCGCCAGCCGGACGAGCGGGGTCCACTGGGCGTGCAGCACCGTCACCACTTCGTCGGCCGTGACGGCGGGTACGGGCATCGGGGGCTTCCTCGGCTACGGGCGGCGGGCCCCGGCGTACTGGCTCTGCAGCGGGGAGATCTTGACGACGTCCCCGGTGTCCGGCGCGTGGACCATCTTGCCGTTGCCGAGGTACATCCCGACGTGGGAGACCGGCGAATAGTAGAACACCAGGTCACCGGGCTGGAGCTGGTCGCGCGGGATCGCGGTGCCGAACGCCGACTGCGCCCGGCTGGTGCGCGGCAGGCTCACCCCCGCCTTGGCGTAGGCCCAGAGCATCAGGCCGGAGCAGTCGAACGCGTTGGGGCCGGTCGCGCCCGTCTGGTACGGCTTGCCCAGCCGGCTCAGCGCCGCGTCGACGGCGGCCTGCGCGGCGCCCGCGGGCGCGCGGACGTCCGGCGGGTCGCCGCCCTCGTCGTGCTGCGCCGCGCGGTCGGCGGAGGTCAGGTCGCCGGCGGCGGCCTCGAGCCGGCGCATCTGGTCGTCGAGGGAGTGCTGCCGGGCCTGGATGTCGGACTTCAGCCGGGCCGCGGCGTCGCGGGCGGCCTGGGCGCGGTGCTCGGCGTCGGCGGCCTTCGCGGTGGCGTCGTTCGCCGCGTGGGTGGCGTCGGCCAGGGTGTCGAGCGCCGCCTGCTGCTTGGCGGCGACCACGTCCAGCGCGGACGAGCGCTGCAGGTAGTCGGCGATGGATTCGCCGCTCAACAGCGCGGAAAGCCGGTTCAGCTCGGAGTTGCCGGTGAAGGCGGCGCCGGCGAACCGGTCCACGTCGACCTGGTGACGCTGTTGCTCGCCGGCCGCCTTCGCGCCGGTGTCCTTCGCCGCCGCGAGATCCTGACCGGCACGCGCCAGGTCGGCCTGCTTCGCGTCGAGGTCGGCCTGGGCGCCGAGCAGGTCCTGGCTGAGCTTCTCGGCCTGCTGCGAAAGTTCGCGGTACTTCTCCAGGGGAGTCGGCTCCGGCGCGGCCGACGCCGTGGCCCCCGCCGCCCCCGCGACGACCACAGCCAGGACCAGCGGCCACCCCCAGCGGCGGCGGGTCCCGTGCTTTCTGCTGTTCATGCCGGGTACACGCGCTCGGCCGCCCGGGGTTCCACCGGTTCGAAGTGACGCCGGTCACTCCGGGGCCGGGACCGGTCCCGGCCGTCCGCCCTAACTTTTGCGGCATGGGTGCGAACGAGGGCCGGAGCCGGACGGCCGCGACACGGCTGAAGGCCGTCGCGACCCCGGAGCTGTACCGCCGCAACCCGTTCCGGATCACCGGCCTCCCGGCGACGGCCACCCGCCGGGCCGTCCGCGAGCGGCGGCTGCGGGTGCTGGGCGCGCTCGAGGTCGGCGGGCGCCCGCCGGGCGTGCCCGAAGACGTGACGCCGGACCAGGTCCGCTCGGCGTTCGACGAGCTGGGCAACACCGAGCACCGGCTCGTCGACGAGGTGTTCGGCCACTGGGGCGCGCCCGAGGACTGCGACTGCCCGCCCCAGCTGCACGACCGGCACGACGCCGCCGTGAAGGCCCACGCCGCGGCGCTGGACGCCGAGGCCGACCGGACCGAGGACCACCCGATGCCGCTGTGGAACGACGCCGCGCGCAACTGGGCGTTCACCCAGCGCAGCGAGGCGTTCTGGCAGCACCTGCGCCACCGGGTCGGCACCAGCGGCGACCGGCGGCTCGACGAGTCCACAGTGGATGGTCTGCGCGCCGCGCTGCCGGGCGCGCTGGTCGCCCCGCTCGTCACGCTGGCCGCCGCCTCGCCCGAGCCCGACCGGCTGCTCGGCTTCCTCTCGATGTGGGGAGTGGACAAGGCCACCGAAGCCGCCGCGCGCACCGAAGCCGCCGGCGACACCTTCAGCCGCGGGGAAGACCTGTTGAAGGAGCTGCGAAAGCTCATCGACAACGGTGGTGCGCGAGAGGCCGCCGAGCGCGCGCTGGGCGAGCTGGCCCCGATGCTGGACCGGCTCGAACGCGTGATGCCGTTCGAGGAGTACCGGCGGGCCGGGCGATTGCGGGAAACGTCGGCGATCGCGGCGAACAACATCGGCGTCGCCCTCTCGGAGGTGCCCGCCTCGTCACGCCGGCTCGTGCGTGACGTGTTCGCGCTCGCGCGCCGGCTGAGCACCGACTCCGAGACCCTCGCGACCATCGGGCGCAACGAGCGGTCCGCGACCACGGCGCCGCTGCCGCCGACCGACGTCGGCCAGCTGTGGAGCCGGGTCACCACCCTGACCCGGCTGGGGCGCTACGCCGAGGCCGAGCAAGCGCTGGAACAGATCCTCGCCCACTCGCGGCGGCCGGGGGACCAGCAGCAGGCCAGGCGCATGATCGCCACGATGCGCCGGCTGCAGGAGAACGGGGTGGTGCCGCCGCCGTCCAAGAAGGCACGGGTGCTGCTGGGGCTGCTGCACACCGCGCTCGGCCTGGCGTTCCTGTCGACGCTGCTGGCTTCGCCGCTGGTTTCGTGCCTGGTGATCGGCATCCTGGGGCTGCTGTTCTGCATCGGCGCGGCGCTCAGCGACCGGGGCAGCACCGGTGGGATGGCCGGGCTGGTGGCCTTCGGGGCCGTGGTGGCCGGCGTCTTCTGGATCGCCCACGCGAGCGGGGCGGCGATCCCCAGCGGGCTGACCGTGCTCACCGCGGTGCTGCTGTTCGTGGTGTTGCCGTCGTGGCTGGCCGGACGAGACTAGGGAGGCGGCTGTGACTGTCACAGGAACGTACGCGCGGTGGCGCGCCGAGGCCCGGCAACGCCGGCAGCACCGGGAGTTCCGCATCGAAGAACCGTTGTGGGGCAAGGAAGAGCGGGAACGGCTACGAGAGCTGGTCACCCAGGTCTCGACCGCGCTCGCGGCCGCCGAACGGCAGTCGGCGACCGCCGGCACCGGCTCGGGACTGTCCGAATCGGACCTCGCGACGGCCGCGACGGCGTTGTGGCGGGCCCGCAAACGGCTCGACGGCGCGGACGACCGGGCCGCGCGCCAGGCCGGCCGGCTGCTCGCGATGAGCCAGGAATCGCTCGAAGCCGCCGGCGTGGCGGTCCAGGACCACGACGGGACGCTGTACGACTCCGGTCTCGCGCTGGAGGTCCTGGTGTTCCAGGACGAACCCGGCTTCACCGCCGAGCGGGTGGTGGAGACCGTGCGGCCGTCGGTGTACCTGGCCGACCGCCGGATCCAGATGGGGCAGGTCATCGTGGGGTGCCCGGTCGCCCCCGGCAACACGGAGGACAGGAATGCGCGACACCATTGACTTCGGCGTCGACCTCGGCACGACGAACAGCGCCATGGCGGTGCTGGACGACGGTGGCGTCGCGATGGTCAAGAACAACGCCCAGAGCGACTACACGCCGTCGGCGGTCTGGATCCCGAAGGCGGGGGTGATCCAGGTCGGCGCCGCCGCCCGCGACCGCCTCGAACGCGACCCGGAAAACGTGCAGATCGAATTCAAGCAGGCCATGGGCTTCGCGGACGTCCGCCGTGAATTCACCCGCTCCGGGCTTTCGCTGACGCCGGTGGAGCTTTCGGCCGAGGTGCTCAAGACGCTGCGCGGTGACGCCGCCCGCCGATTCGGCGAGGCGCCCGCGGCCGCGGTGATCACCGTGCCCGCGGCCTTCCTGCTCAACCAGACCAACGCCACCAGCGAGGCCGCGAAGCTGGCCGGCTTCACCGCGCCGTGCCCGCTGGTGCAGGAGCCGACCGCGGCGGCCTTCGCCTACGGCTTCCAGAACGAGACCAGCAGCGCGTACTGGATGGTGTTCGACCTCGGCGGCGGCACGTTCGACTCGGCCGTGGTCAGCACGGTCGACGGCGAGCTGAAGGTGCTCGACCACGCGGGCGACACGAGCCTCGGCGGCAAGAACATCGACGCCGCGATCGTCGACCGGCTGCTCGCCCCGGCCGCGGCGAAAGAGCTGGGGCTGAAGGACTTCCGGCGGGACAACCCGGCGTGGCGGCGGAACTTCGCGTTCCTTCGCGTCGGCGCGGAGGCGGGCAAGATCGCGTTGTCCCAGTCCGGCCAGACGCAGGTCATGCTGGACCTCCAGCGTGGTGACGGCCAGCCGGAGATGTTCGAATACACCCTGCGGCGCGAGGACGTCGACCAGCTCGCGTGGCCGCTCTACCGGCGGGCGATCACGCTCTGCCGGGAAGCGCTGGCGAAGGCGAACCTGGGGCCGTCGGACATCGACCGGCTGCTGCTGGTCGGCGGCCCGACGCTGTCGCCCAGCCTGCGGGAGCTGCTCGCGGACCCTGCCGAGGGGCTCGGCATCCGGCTGGACCACAGCCAGGACCCGAGCACGGTGGTCGCGCGCGGCGCCGCGGTCTACGCCGGCACGGTCGCGCTGCCGCGCACCGCCGTCGCGCCGAAACGCGGCGAGTTCACCCTCGAACTGTCCTACCCGCCGACCACGAGCCTGACCTCCGTGCCGGTCTCCGGCCGGTGCGCGACGCCGGGCGGCGCCGACTGGAGCCGGTTCCGGATCGCGCTGAACGACCCGGCCCGCCGCCCCTCGTACCGGACCGCGGAGGTGACGCTGGCCGCCGACGGCACGTTCACCGTCGACGCGCTGCTGGCCGACCTGGCGCGCAACCGGTTCGACGTGGAGCTGATGGACCCCTCCGGCGCGCGGGTGCCGGTCAGCCCGGACTCGATCACGATCACCCAGTGGGTCAACGAGATGACCGGGCAGACGGTGGTCAACTCCGTGGGCCTGACCGAGGCCGACGGCACGTTCACCCCGATGCTGCTGAAGAACACCACGTTGCCGGCGAAGGCCAACCAGCCGTTCCACACCACGGTCACGTTGCGCCGCACCGACACCGGCGCGGCGATCCGGATCCCGATCGTCGAGGGCGAGCGCAGGCGCGGCGAGCGCAACCTCGCCGTCGGCCTGATCGAGATCCGGGCCGAAGACCTGCGCCGGGACCTGCCGCGCGGCAGCGAAGTGCAGATGTTCTTCGAGATGAACGAATCCCGGCTGGTTTCGGTGGTCGCCGAGGTGCCGCTGCTGAACGAGGAATTCGACGCCGTGGTCGACCTGAACACCCGGACCGTGCCGGACCCGCCGACGCTGCGGCGGCTGATGAACGAGGTGGAGGCGCGTCACGAGCAGCTGCGCGAACAGGTCGAGGTGACGCGCTCGGACCGCGCCCGCGGCCTGCTGATGCGGCTCGACGACCAGGGCGTGGTGCCGTCGGTCCGCGAGGAAGTGGCCTCCGCGACCACCGACGAGAGCGCCGCCGTTTCCGCGGAGGCCCGGATCCGCGGCGTCCAGGCCGAGCTGGACGACATCGAGGAGGAGCTGCGCGTCCCGGAGGTGCTGGAGCGGGTGCGCGACCAGATCGAGCACTGCCGCGACCTGGTCGACCGCGTCGGCGCCGAGGAGGACCGCACGGAGCTGGCGGACATCGAACGCGGTTACGCCGAGCTGCAGAACACGCGTGACGTGCCCGCCGCCGAGCAGCTTTCGGAGCAGGCCCTGGACCTCCAGGTCCGCCTCCTGCGCCGCGACGGTTCATTGGATGTCGAGATCTTCAACGCCCTGCGCGCATCCCAGGACCGGATGTCGTCCCCGGCCCAGGCCCGCGAACTGGTCCGCGAGGGCGAACGCCTCATCGCGACGAGCAACTGGCCCGCCCTCCCGAGCCTGAATCGCCGCCTGCGCGCCCTGCTGCCGGACGACGGCCGCGGAACCCCGAACAGCGGCATCCAGCAGGAGCGGAAATGACCGGCTCCCTGGACCTGCTCGGCCGTGAACTGACCCTGGCCGAGGCGGCTGAAGCTGCGCGTCGCGGAGACTTCGACGCGGCGGTGCGGTTGCTGGAGCAGGCCGGCGCAGTTGGCTTCGGCGGTGGTGGGCTGACGCGGGGCGGCCGTGGTGACTCGGCGGGTGACGGCTCCTGCGGAGGCGCGCGAGTCGGCAGCGGTGACTCGGAGGCAGGCAACACGCGCGGCGCCGAGCGCAGCGGCACAAAGGGGGATGGCTCGAGCGGCGCCGAGCGCAGCGGCCGGGGCGATCTCGGCGGGCAAGGTGGCCGGGGCGGCACGAAGGGGGATGGCTCGAGCGCCACCGACCGCAGCGGCCGAAGCGATCACGGCGACCGCAGCGGCCGGGGCGATCTCGGCGGGCAAGGTAGCCGGGGCGGCACAAAGGGGACTAGCTCCAGCAACACCGGCCACGGCGACCGCCGCGGCCCGGGCAGTCGGGCTGGCCAGGGCGGCTCTGACGACCGCGGCGACTCCCGCGGTGCCGGGCAAGGTGGCCGCGGTGGTCCTGAGGGGGACATCGCGACCACCTCGGCGCCCAGGGATGGCCGGGCGGCACCGGCTGGTGGCACCGATCCGTGGCCCACCGGCGGCGAACCGGCGCGGCTGGACCTCCTTGCGCGCGTCTACGCCCAAGCCGGGAACCTCGACGCGGCCGACGCTGCCTGGGCGCGGGTGCTGGAGCTGGTGCCGGACGCACCGTCGGCAATGGCGGGGCGGCAGCGGGTGGCGCGGGTGCGGTCGGTGTGGGGCCGTCGGCGGCGGGTGCCGTGGCGGGCGCTTGCGGTGGGGGCGGCCGTGATCGTGGTGGCGGGGGGTGTGGTGGTGGTGACGGTGCCGTTCGGGTCGGCGCCGGCGGTCGTCTCGGGGTCGGCCGCCGGGGCTGCGCCGAACGGGCCCGCCGCGTCGAGCCTGCAAGCCGAGCTGGATCGGCTGAACGCCGCGAAGTTCCGTGACGCCGCCGCGGCCGCCGCCCGGCGGGAGCGGCTCGCGGCGCTCGCCACGGCGTTGGCCGCGCCGGGTGTCCACACCTCGCCCGGCGAAACGGACGTCTCGGTGTCCTTCGACGCCGGCCTGTTCGGTCCGAACGCGACCTCGCCGAGCACCGAGGGCCGCCGGGCGCTCCAGCAGTGGGCCGAAGTCCTCAAAGGACAGTCGGTGCGCGTGACAGTGCTGGGGCACGGTGTCACAGTCGCGGGCGGTCCCGCCACCGGCGGCTCGACGGTCGCCCTCGCGCGGGCGACCTCCGCGGCCCGCGTGCTGGCGACCGCGAGCGGCCTCCCACTGACGGCGTTCGCGATGGGCAGCGCCGACCAGTCCACCGCCGCCCATCCGGACGGCGACCCGGGTGCCAACCGCACCGTCACGCTGCTCGTCATGCCCGCCTGAGCGTCACCGCACCGGCAGCGCCGACCGGTCGAGCGCGGCCCATCCGGACGGCGACCTGGGTGTCAACCGCACCGTGACGTTGCTGGTCGCTCCCGGCTGACGTCACCGCGTCGGCGGTGTCGACCGGTCGGCCGCGGCCCATCCGGGCGGTGGCCCGGGCGCCAACCGCACCGTCACGCTGCTCGTCATGCCCGCCTGAGCGTCACCGCACCGGCAGCGCCGACCGGTCGAGCGCGGCCCATCCGGACGGCGACCCGGGTGCCAACCGCACCGTCACGCTGCTCGTCATGCCCGCCTGAGCGTCACCGCACCGGCAGCGCCGACCCGGTCCACCGCCGCCCATCCGGATGGCGACCCGGGCACCAACCGCACCGTCACGTTGCTGGTCACCCCCGCCTGAACGTCACCGCACCGACAGCGGGTGCGTCCGGAAGAACTGCCAGATCACCGGCGTGGCGTCGATCGTTGTCGGGGTTGCGGAGTCCAGGTTCGGCTTGGTGCTCGGCCAGACGTGTCCGGCGTGCTGCACCTGGAAGTGCACCAGCGAGCAGCCGAGCCACCACTGGGTCACCACGTCGCGCACCGGGGAGAACTCCAGCGGACGCGGGAAGCAGCCGTCGCGCGAGGCCCAGCCCGCCAGCCAGTCCGGAATGGACGGCAGGCCCTTCGCCGGGTTGCCGCCGTACGGGATGGTGGTGTCCGCCGTGCCGTGGAAGTCGATCAGGGGCGCCCGGCGCGAGGGCTCGCACGCGCCGCCCTGCGGGTAGAACGCGCCCGAAACCGGGGCGAACGCCGCGATCCGGCTCGGCAGCCGGCAGGCGAGCACGCCGACGAAACCGCCGCCGTTGGACTTGCCCGCGGCGTAGATCCGGCTCGGGTCCACGCACAGCTGCTGCTGCAGCGAGGTGAGCAGGTCGCTGGTGAACAGCACGTCGTCCACCGGCGCGGAATACGGCGCGCCGCTCCAGGCCGATTCACCGTCCGTCCCGGTCACCCCCTGGGGGTATACCGCGATGGCGTTCGTCTTCGAGAAGCCCGAAAGCTCCTCTTGGTACTGCGAGGTGCGCCCGTGCCCGTGGAACGACAGCACCAGCGGGTACGGCCGCCGCGCGTTGTAGCCGTCGGGCAGGTGGATCAGGTAATCGCGGGCGACGCCGCCGGACGTCAGGTGACCCGTCCCTTCGGCCGGCGCCGGTTTGCCGCAACCGGTGGTGGCCACCGGCCGGTCGACGATCCCGGCGGGCGCCGCGGACGCCGGCGCGGTGATGAGAAAGCTCAGCCCGAGCGCGACCGCGGCTCCGGCGAGAAGACGTTTACACGACACTCGATCCTCCTTGATCGACCGGCAAGCGGGACCAGGATCACACCGGAGGACACCGAACGCGGTGTTGAGTTCATAGAGTTCGCCCGTCAGGGCTCAGCCGCAGGCGCCCTTGGACGTCAGCACCCGCTGCACCGAAGCGGCCACGCGGTCGGCCGGCAGGTCCCCGTCGGCGACCGCCTTCGTCAGCCGGTCGAGCACCTGGCCGACGTTGCCCGAGCCGGAGGAGAACAGGGCTTCGTCGGCGCCCGACTGGAGCGCCTTGAGCACCGCGTCGGGCAGGGAGTACTGGTCGGTGATCGCCTTCATGCCGCCCAGGTCGTCGGTGATCACCGGGCCGGTGAAGTGGTATTCGCCGCGAAGGAGCTGATACGCGGCGGGGGAGATGGACGCCGGGACGCCGTTGGTCAGGTCCGGCACGTCGAGGTGGCCGACCATCACCTCGATCTTCCCGTACTCGGCGATGTTGCGGTACGGCTGGAGGTCCACCTGCCGCAGCTGGTCCAGTGGCGGCGTGGTGACGGTGCCCTTGTGCGAGTCGCCGGAGCCGTGGCCGTGGCCGGGGAAGTGCTTGAGCACCGGCGTGATGCCGCTCTGGCGCAGCCCGTTCGCGAACGCCATCGCGTACTGCCGCACCTTCGCCGGGTCCGCGCTGTAGGAACGGTCGCCGATCACTGCGTCGTCCGGCTCCTCGCTGACGTCCGCGTCGGGCGCGTAGTCGACGGTGACCCCGCGGGCGCGCAGCTGCTGCCCGCGCTGGACGCCGAGCGCGCGCACCTCGTCGGGTGTTTTCGTGGCGGCGAGTTCGCGCGCGCTCGGCAGTGAGCCGTCGAGATCGTCGATGCGCTGAACTCGGCCGCCTTCTTCATCGACCGCGACCGACACCGGGATCTTCGCGGCCGCTTGCACGGCGTTCAACGCACCATTCTGCAACAGCGTGGTGTTATTGCCGCCCACGAAGATTCCGCCGATCTGCTGCGAGCGCACCAGTTCGACCGCCGCGGCCGGATTCCCGGCGTCGACCCCCGGTACGACGAGCTGGGCCACCTGCGCGCGGACGTCCATCGAGGCGACCTTCGCACCGCACGCCGAGGCCGGCAAAGACGGTGCTGCCGCAGGTGGGGAGGCCATGGAGGAGCCGCCGGCGGTGGGCGCGGCCGCCGAGGGGCGCGCCATCGCGGTGCCGGAGATCGTGGGTGAAGCGCAGCCTGAGACGATCCCGGAGAACAGCAGGGCCGCGAAGATTCCCACTGGTAGCCGCTTCCGTGCGTGCGCCTTCATGAATTCCTTACGATCTGCCGCGGGCGGTGTCCCTCGCGACGGTATCGGAAGCCCCGGTGACCTCCGGCTTCGCGTCGTGAAGAATGGCTTCACGGCGGCTAGAGAATTCATGAAGGCACCCTCAGCAGACTGATGACACGGGATGGGTGTTTCTTCAGGGAGGTAACGATGGATCAGGTCAGGGTGGCGGCGTGGGCTTCGGACCCGATCGCGCTGGCGGGGCTCATCGAGCACCTCCGGTCGTGCGACGAGATCCAGGTGGTGCCGGGGCAGCGCCGCGGTGAGGCCGCCGTGCTGGTGTTCGCCGCGAGCCGGGTGACGCCCGACGTGAAGGCCGCCCTGCGTGCCGCCGCGTCCGAGACGCCCGCTGCCATCGTCCTGGTGGCCGGCCACGTCGAGGCCGAGGAGCTGCCGGAGCTGGCCGCCTGCCACGTCGCCGCCGTGCTGCCGCGCGAGGCCATCGCGGGCGACAAGCTGGTGAAGAGCATCGTCGCGGCCGCGACGGGCCGGGAGAGTTCGCTGCGCGATCTGCTGGGCCAGGCGCAGAGCCTGCAGCACGCCGCGGGCGGCGCCGCGCTGTCGCCGCGCGAGGTCGACGTGCTGCGCCTGATGGCCGAGGGCTGGGACACGGCCGAGATCGCGGGCAAGCTCTGCTACTCGGAACGGACCGTGAAGAACGTCATCTACGGCATGACCAATAGGCTGAAGCTGCGCAACCGACCGCATGCCGTCGCCTACGCCCTGCGCGCAGGTGTTATCTGAGGGAAGCTCACCCCGTGCGAACGCTGACCCGACGCCCGGCCGTCGCTGTCCTGACGACCGCGCTCCTCCTGCTCGCGTCCGCCTGTGGTGGCTCCGACGCCGCAGCCGGCAAGATCAAGCTGACCGTCGCGACGTTCGGCGAGTTCGGCTACGGGCCGCTCTTCGCGGAGTACCAGAAGCAGCACCCGGACATCGAGATCCAGAGCCGGGTCACCGACTTCGACACGCACTTCAAGACCCTCGCCACGCAGCTGGCGGCGGGCCGCGGCGCGGCCGACGTGGTCGCGGTCGAGGAGCAGTACGTCCCGCAGTACATCCGGGCGAAGGACAAGTTCGTCAACCTCGCCGACTACGGCGCGGACCAGCTGAAGAACCAGTGGTCGCCGTGGAAGTGGGCGCAGGGCACGGACGGGAGCTACGTGCTCGGCCTCGGCACCGACATGGGCAGCCTCGCGATGTGCTACCGCCGCGACCTGTTCGAGCAGGCCGGCCTGCCGTCCGACCGCGCGTCCGTCGCGAAGCTGATGCCGACCTGGCAGGCGTACGCCGACCTCGCCGCCCGCTTCACCGCGAAGCTGCCGAAGGTGAAGTTCGCGGACTCCGCGGGCACCGTCTACACCGCGATGCTCAACCAGTCGCCGGAGAACTACTTCTCCTCGAAGGACGATTCCTACATCGCGGACACGAACCCCGCTGTCCGCAACGCTTTCTTCCTGGCCGGTGGGATCGCGCAGAAGGGCGAGACGGCGGCCGCCACCACGTACACACAGGCGTGGAACGTCGCGATCAAGCAGGGCTCGTTCGCCACCATCGCCTGCCCCGCGTGGATGCTCACGCAGATCAAGGAGGCGGGCGGTGACGGCAACACCGGGAAATGGGACGTCACCACCGTTCCGGGCGCCAGCGGCAACCAGGGCGGCTCGTTCCTGACGATCCCGAAGCAGAGCGCGCACCCGAAGGAGGCGTACGACCTCGCGCGCTGGCTGACCGCGCCGGAGCAGGAGAAGCGGCTCTTCCTGTCCGACGGGATCCTCCCGAGTGAGCCGCCGGCCTACAAGGACCCGCAGGTCGTCGCCCACACCGACCCGTACTTCTCGAACGCCCCGGTCGGGCAGCTCTACGCCGCCTCGGCGGACACGCTGCGCCCCAACTACCGCGGCCTCCACGACGCCGACGTGCGCCCCGAGTTCGGGCACGCCCTCGGGCGGATCGAGGACAAGTCCGAGGACGTGCAGCAGGCCTGGGACGACGCGGTCAAGACGGGCCGAGAAGCGATCAAGTAGCCGCAGTGCCGCGTGCAGCCCGGCCGGCCCTGCCGGCGAGGTTCGATCGGAAGGGCACGCCCTTCCTGTTCATCGCACCGTTTTTCGCGGTTTTTGTCGTTTTCGGCGCCTTTCCCCTGCTTTACACGGCGTGGGTCTCGCTGCACCGCTGGAATCTGATTTCCGGCGACGAGGGCCGCTTCGGCTTGGCCAACTACGCCGGGCTGCTCGCCGATTCGCGGTTCTACAACGCGCTTTTCAACACCACCAGCATCTTCCTGCTCTCGGCGGTCCCGGAGTTCTTCCTCGCGCTCGGCATCGCGGCGCTGCTGAACCGGCCGTTGCGGGGCGCGACCTGGTGGCGCACCGGGGTGCTGCTGCCGAACGTGGTGTCGGTGGTGGCCGTCGGGCTGGTGTTCGGGCAGCTGTTCAGCCGTGACTACGGCGTGGTCAACGAGGTGCTCGGCTGGTTCGGCGTCGACCCGATCTCCTGGCAGGCGCGGCAGTGGTCCTCGCACCTGGCCGTGGCCACCATGGTGATGTGGCGCTGGACCGGGTACAACGCGCTGATCTACCTGGCCGCGATGCAGGCGGTGCCGCAGGACCTGTACGAGGCGGCGGCGCTGGACGGCGCCTCGCGCTGGCGTTCGTTCTGGTCGGTCACCGTGCCCGGCATCCGGCCGACGATCGCGTTCACCGTCGTGGCCGCCACCGTGAACGGCCTGCAGCTGTTCGCCGAGCCGCAGCTGTTCGACCCCACCGGCTCCGGCGGCAACGACCGGCAGTTCCAGACGCTCACGATGTACCTGTACGAGCAGGGTTTCGGCAAGTTCGACGCCGGCTACGCGGCCGCGTTGTCGTGGGTGATGTTCGTGTTCTGCGCGGTGTTCGCGGTGTTCAACTACCGGCTGGTGCGCCGGTTCGTGGGCGCGTCTTGAGGCCCCGCGGCCGGGCGGGCGCCTGGGTCTACGTGGTGCTGGTGGCCGTGCTGGGCGCCTCGGTGTTCCCGCTGTACTGGTCGTTCGTGGTGTCCACTCGCGACGATTCGGCGATCGGCAGCACGACGCCGGTGATGCTGCCGGGCGGGCACTTCTTCGAGAACGTGCGGCAGGTGTTCGACACCGTCGACTTCTGGGCCGCCATCGGCAATTCGCTGATCGTGTCGACCACGGTGATGGTGTCCAATGTGGTCCTGGCGAGCCTGGCCGGGTTCGCCTTCGCGCGGCTGAGGTTCCCCGGCCGCAACAGCCTGTTCCTGTTCGTGGTCGGCTCGGCGATGGTTCCCACGCAGCTCGGCGTGATCCCGCTGTACCTGGTGGTCAGCGACATCGGCTGGTACGGCCGGCTGGAGGCGGTGATCGTGCCCGCGCTGGTGGGCGCGTTCGGCGTGTTCTGGATGCGCCAGGCGTGCGAGGCCGCGGTGCCGCGCGAGCTGGTGGACGCGGCCACTGTGGACGGTGCCTCGGCGGTGCGGACGTTCTGGCACGTGGCCGTCCCGGCGCTGCGCCCGCAGGCCGCGGTGCTCGGGATGCTGACGTTCATGGCCTCCTGGAACGACTACTTCTGGCCACTGGTGGTGCTCGACCCCGACGAGGCGCCCACCGTGCAGGTGGTGCTCTCACACCTGGCCAGCGGCTACTACACCGACTACGCGCTGATGCTGACCGGCGCGACACTGGCGGTGCTGCCGGTCATCGTGCTGTTCCTGGTGATGGGCCGGTACATCGTCCGGGGAATCCTGAAGGGCACCGTGTACGGCTGAGCTCGCGTTGGCTGAGTCAGCTCGTACGCCGTGCCACGGCGTTCGCCACCCCGCTGCGCGAGGGCGACTCCAGTTTTCCGAGCAGCCGCGCCACATGCGCCTGCACGGTGCGCCGCGGCAGGGCCAGCTCCGTCGCGATGTCCGGGTTCGAGCGGCCGGCCGCGACGAGCGTCGCGATGCGGACCTCGATCGGGGAGAGCGCGTCCCAGCCGAAGCCCGGGCGGACCACGGAGAACCGCGAGCCCTGCCGGACGCCCAGGTCCAGCAGGCGCTTCTCGGCGCGTTGCAGGTCCCATCGCGCGGAAAGCGAGGTGTACAGCTCCGCGGCCTCGTCGAACGCCGCGTGCGCGCCGACCATGTCGCCGGTCTGCGCGAGCAGCACCGCGGCGTCCTCCAGCGCGCTCGCCAGCTCCGGTTTCCGGCCCACCCGGCGGAAGTGCTCCACGGTCTCCAGCACCGGCCCGGGGTCGTTGTCGATGAGCCCGCGACACCAGGCCGCGGCGGCGGTCGCGCGGGCCGGCTCACGCTCCTTCGCCGACTCTTCCTCGCAGACGGCGAGGGCCCGCCGTGCGCGGTCGAGGTCGCCCGCGTCGAGTGAAAGCCGCACGAACATCGGCAACCACTGGTGGCGCAGCATCATCTGCGCGTACGTCGGGTTCAGGATCGGCTCGAGGACCGCCAGCGCCTGCTTGACGTCGCCGCGTTGCAGCTCCACGAGTGCGTGCGCCACCAACAGGAAATCGAAGCTCTCCCGCTCGGCGCCCGTCGCCGGCGCGTACTCCTCGGCCGCGTCGAGGTGCGCCGCGGCCTGGCCCTGTTCACCGCGGCGCGCGGCGATCAGCGACGCGACGCCGTGGAGCAGCAGCGCGGCCGCACCCGGCTCGCGCAGGCCGTAGAACGTGATCGCCGGCCCGTCCTCGGTGACGGTGTCCAGCTCCACCAGCGCCTCGTCCCAGCGGCCCTCCCAGTACCGGTGGACGGCGACCGAGACCTGCAGCCCGACCGGCATCGAGTGCCGCAGCGCGATCTCGCCCGCGGCGCGCAGCGTCCGGTCGGCCTCGCCGAGGCGGTCCAGGTTCTGCAGGGTGAACACGCGGTTGTCCAGCAGGTCCAGGTGCAGGTCGGCCAGCTCGTGCTCGTCGCCGACGGCGGTGATCGCCTGGTCGATGTGCTCCAGCGCGCTCGCGTGGTGGCGCCGCACGGAATCCACCAGCCACAGCGTTTGCAGCGCGTGCGCGGTCAGGTAGCGGTCGCCGTGGGCGTCGGCGCGCGCGGCGTACGCCCTCGACTCGGCGGCGTCGAGGTCGTCCAGCCCGCCACGGCGGAAGTTGGCCAGCAGGTGCCGGTGCCGGACGCGCCAGATCTCCGGCACCTCCGGGTCCTCGGCCGCTTCGCCGAGTGTCTCCACGGCCAGCTCGACCTGGCCCTGCCGGAACCGGATGGCGGCGAGCAGATGCCGTATCTCGGCGAGGTTCTCCGGGTCCTGGCACAGGGCGAGGGCCTGCTCGGCCAGCGTCTCCGGGCTGCGCTCGAGCCGGAACAGCACCTTCACCAGCGCGGTGATCAGCACCTCGCGCCGCGGGTCGGCGGGCTGGCAGGCGGCCAGTGCTCGTTCGAGCAGTTCGACGGCGATCAACGGCGCGCGGTTGGACACGGCGGAATGGTTCTCCGCCAGCCAGTCGAGCACCCACGGGTCCACTGTGGACGGCGCGGCCACCAGCTGCTCCGCGACCCGCTTCACCGGCGCGCCGATCCGCGCCAGCGCTTCGGCGGCCTGCCGGTGCAGCGCCGCGCGGGTGCCTGAGAGCAGCCGGCTGTAGAGGGCCTGGCGCAGCAGGGGATGGCGGAACGCGAGCTGGGTGCCGGTGTCGATCAGCACGTTCGCCGCCACACCCTCTTCCAAGGGGCCCAACAGGTCCGACGGCCGGATGCCGAGCACCGCCGCGATGTCGCCGACCGCGAACTCCATGCCCAGCAGCGCGCCCCAGCGCAGCACGTCCTGCGTCTCCGGCGGCAGGAAGTCGAGCCGCCGGTCGACCGCCGCCACCAGCGAGCGCGGGGTCTCGAACTCCGCCGGATCGTCCACGTCGGCGCGCCCGTGGCCGACCTCGACAGCGCCCGCGCGGACCAGGACGTCCACCATCTCCTTGACGTACAACGGATTCCCGGCGGCACGGGCGGCCAGCTCGCGCAGCCCGGGGCCGGGATCGGCGCCGAGCAGCTCTTCGATCAGCCGGGACACGTCGTCCGCGACGAGCGGGGCCAGGTCCAGCACCACGCCGTCGCGCTGCTCGACGCCGCGGCGCAGCTGGGCCAGCTCGGCGCGGTCGGGGGCCGGGCGGGTGGCGGCGACCAGCAGCAGGGGCAGCTGCCGCGTCGCGGCGCAAAGCCGGTGCCACACCAGCACACTCGACTCGTCGGCCCACTGGAGGTCGTCGATCACCAGCACCAGCGGGGCGGCCGCGCACAGCTCGTCGACCAGGGAGAGCAGCCGGTCCACGGCGCCGAGCACCGGATCGCTGGTGCCCCAGGTGCGGCGCGCCGGCTGGTCGCCGGTCAGCTCCTTGGCCACGCGGGCCCGGCGCGGATCCGGCGACGCGGCGTCGATGGCCAGGCACTCCATCATCACCTGCAGCGGGAACCGGGTGCTCAGCTCGTCCGCGGCCACCCAGGCGACCTGCAGGCCCTGCTCGCCCGCGTGGCCGAACGCGCTCGCGAGCAGCTCGGACTTGCCGATGCCGGGCTCGCCTTCGATCCAGACGGCGCGCCCCCGGCCGTCGTGGACCTCGTCGAGCAGCTCGGTCAGCCGCCGCCCCTCGACCTCGCGGCCGAACAGCGGACCTTCGGTAGCGCCGTGCATCGCGCGGCTGATCCGGGTCGGCAGCACGGACACCGGCGCCGGTTCCGGTTCCGGTTCCGCGACCGGGCGCGGCAGTTCGAGGGCGGGGTCCTGCGCGAGGATCCGCTGCTGCAGCTCACGAAGCTCGGCGCCCGGTTCGACGCCCAGCTCGGCACGCAGGGTGGCGCGGGCTTCGCGGAAGACCTCCAGCGCGTCGGACGGCCGTCCGCTGCGGTAGAGCGCGAGCATCAGCGACTCCCGCAGCGGCTCGTGCAGCGGGTGCTCGCCGGCGAGCACGGTCAGCTCCGCGATGAGGTCCTGGTGGCCGCCCAGCGCGAGAACGGCTTCGGCGCGGCGTTTGAGCGTGTCCAGCCTCAGCTCGGCGAGGTGTTTCCGGTGCCGCTCGGCGAATTCGCCGGGGACGCCGGAGAGCGCTTCCCCGTTCCACAGCGCGAGCGCGGCGTCCAGGGCGGCCGCGGCCCGCTCGTGGTCGCCCTCGGCCGCGTACTGCTGGGCCTGTTCGCGGTGCTGCTCGAACACCGCCGCGTCGAGGGCCTGCGGGTCGAGGTCGAGTGAGTAGCCCGCGGGCTCGGACACCAGCACGCTGGCCGCCGCCCACCGCGTCCGCTCCGGCTCCAGCGCGCGGCGAAGCCCGGAAACGTAGGTGTGCACGCTGCCCTCGACGCTCGCCGGCGGCGAGTCGCCCCACACCCCCGCGATGAGTTCCCCGCGTGGCACGGAACGCCCGGCGTTGACCGCCAGCATCGCGAAGATGGCGCGCTGACGAGCGGGCCCGAGCTTGACTTCAGCTCGACCGCGCCAGGCCCGCAAGGGACCGAGCACGTCCACCCGCAATCCGTTGTGCCCATCCCCTGGCATGTCGTTCCGTTCGACGTACCGTCCTGATTTCGGCGAGCCTACCGGGAGCGGATCACGTAACGGCAGCGCGCGACCCCGTCGATCCACAGTGTCCTGCGGACAGTTCGCCGATTGGGGCGGTCAACGCGCTCACATGAGCGGAATCGGTGTGTGGTGGCCGTTTCTCCCCATTCGAATCGGCCGGTTCATTCGCCCGCGGCCCGCCGCACCGGGTTGGCCCGGCGGATTCCGAACGGCTGCATCCGGCCCTCGGCCCGCCGCACGTCCCACACCGCGCCGAGCGTCGTGTAGCTCGTCAGCGCCGTCCGGAACGCCGTGCGCGCCTCGTCCAGCCGCCCGCTCCCGGCGAGCAGGATCGCCGCGTCCTCGTTCGCCCGTGCGTACTTCAGCACCCGCCCGGCGAGCTCGTAGTGCGCGGCCGCCCCGAGGATCGCGTCCGGGTCCGCCGTGACCAGCCCGCGGCAGTGCGCCGCGGCGGCCGCGTGCGTGGGCGGCATTTCCGCCGTGTCGCCGGTGCCCATCATCCGCAGCGCCTGGTGCGCGCGCTGGTCGCCGAGCTGCACGGCCAGCCGGGCCAGGTCCGGCAGCCACTGCTGCCGCGCCGACGGCGGGTAGCCCGGGTCCAGCAGCGGCGAGAGCGCCGCCAGCGCCGCTTCCGGCCGTCCTTCCAGCTCCGCCAGCTGGGCCTCGGCCGCCAGCAGGTAGTCGCCGCCGTTGGGCTCCAGGTCGTTGGGCCAGTGCTGCCGGGAAGCCGCGTCGAGGTGAGCGCGCGCCTCCTCCGGCTCGTTGCGGTGCCCGGCGATCAACGCGCCGACGCCGTGCACCAGCAGCGCCGAGCCCGGGCTGCGCAGCACGTACGACGCCGTCTCCGCGCCGCCCTTGATCACCGTGTCCAGCTCGGCCAGCGCCTCGGGCCAGCGCCCGCGCCAGTAGTAGTGCACAGCGCCGGCCAGGTGCATTTCGCCGGGCACGGCCCGGGTTGCGGCCAGCCGGCGGGCGGTGTCCAGCGGCTCGGCCGCGTCGTCGAGTCCGTCGAGGACACCCAGCTCGGACAGGTCGGGCTGGGACGTCTCGTCGGCGGCCAGCCGCTCGATCGTCACGCGCAGGGTTTCGTGGCGGCCGCGCCACATCTCCGGCACGTTCGGGTCGGCCAGCGTCCGCCGGACCTCCTCCGCGGCCTCGGCGAACTCGCCGCGCCGGTAGTAGATGTAGGCCAGGATCCAGCGCATCTCCGCGGCCTGCCTGCTGTCTTCGGTGCGCGCGACGACGGACCGCGCCTCCGCCTCGGGTTCGCGGCCGAGCCAGAACAACAGCCGGGCCAACGTGGCGGTGAGCGGCTCGCGTGCTTCGGCCGGGAGCGTGCCCTGCGTGACGACGTGCCGCAGCAGGTCGACCGCCATCCGCGGCGCGCCGGTGGCGACCGAGCCGATGTGCTCGAGCAGCCAGGCGGTCACCCACGAGTCGATCTGCACGGGCGCCGCCGCGAGCTGCTCGGCCACCCGCTCCGGCGACGCGCCCGCGCCCTGGAACGACTCGGCCAGCTGGCGGTGCAGCGCGACGCGCATCGCGGCCGGCGTCTTTTCGCAGAGCACCCGGCGCAGCAGCGGGTGCCGGAACTTCAGCCGTTCCTCGGACTCGACGAGCACCCCGGCCGCGAGCGCCTCTTCGACGGCGCCCACCAGGGCCGTCGCCTGGCGCTCGGTGGCGATCGCGATGTCGGCGAGCGAGAACTCCTTGCCCAGCAAGGCCGCCCAGCGCAGCACGTCGCGCGTGCCGCTGGAAAGGAAGCTGAGGTAGAGCGTGACGCGGGAGCCCAGCGGCGACGGGATGGAGCGGCAGCTGTTGCCGTCGACGATGGCCTGCGCGCCGTCCAGCAGGATCATCGAGTTCGACAGCAGCGTCTCGACGGTTTCCTTGGCGTAGCGCGGGTTTCCGGCGGCGTAGGAGATCAGGATCCGCAGCACCTGGCCGGGCGGGGCGCCGGTCAGGTCGGCCGAAAGGTCGCGGATGGCGGTCTCCGGCAGCGGGCCGAGCGCCAGCACGTCGGCGCCGTCGGCCGAAAGCTCCGCGCGCAGGCTGTCCAGCGCGGCGGGCCGAGGGATCGGCCGGCACGCGCCGATCAGCAGCAGGGGCAGCCGTCGCGTCTCCCGGCTCAGGTAGCGCCAGACGCGCAGCGTGGTGTCGTCGGCCCACTGGAGGTCGTCGACCACGAGCACCAGCGGCTCGTCCGCGCACAGCTCGCGGACCAGCCCGAGCAGGCCCTCGACCGGGTCCTGGTCCGGGTTCTCCGCCAGCGCCACGGCCAGCTCGGCGCGCCGCAGGTCCGACGCCCGCGGGTGCACGCCCAGCGCGTCGAGCAGGGGGCGCAAAGCGAACCGCTGGTCCAGCGCGTCGGCCGCGGCGAACAACGGCTTGCAGCCCGCTTCCTGGGCCATGGCCAGTGTTTCGGCCAGCAGCGCGGTCTTCCCGATGCCCGGCTCGCCCTCCACCCAGACCGACCGGCCGAGCCCGCTCGGCAGCCCGGCGACGGCCTCACGCACCAGCAGCGTCTCGTCGGCCCGGTCGAGGAACACGTCCGGGCGCGGCGGCAGGACCGGCACCGGGAACCGCGGCACGCGGGCGGGCGCCGGCGAAGGCCGTGGCGTGGCCGGTGGGGCCGCGGGCCGGGATTGACCGTCGCGGATGCGCTCGGACAGCTCGCGCAGCGCCGGGCCAGGTTCGGTGCCGGACGTCTCGATCAGCCGGTCCCGCACGTCGGTGTAGACGGCGAGCGCTTCGGTGCGGCGGCCGCCGGCGTCCAGCGCGCGCATCAGCAGGCCGCGCAGCGTTTCCCGGAACGGGTGCTCCTGGGTGAGCGCGGTCAGCCCGGCGATCAGCTCGCCGTGGCCGCCGTCGTTGAGCACCGCCAGCGCCCGCCGTTCCACGGTCGCCAGCCGCAGCTCCTCCAGCCGGGCGCGCTGCGCGTCGGCGAACGGGCCGGGCAGCCCGGACAGCGGGGTGCCGTGCCACAGGCCGAGCGCCTCGTCGAGCACCTGGCGGGCGGGCCGCAGCTCGTCGGCGGTGAGGTGGCGGTGGGCTTTTTCGCGCAGCGCCTCGAAGTGGTGCACGTCGATGGTCTCGGGCTCCACGCACAGCGAGTAGCCCGAGCCGATGGACGCGAGCAGCTGCGGGCCGGTGCCGCGGGCGCGGCCGGGCTCGAGCACGCGGCGCAGGCCGGAGATGTAGGTGTAGATGCTGCCCTGGGCGCTGGCCGGGGGAGCGTCGCCCCACACCGCGTCGATCAGCTCCTCGCGCGACACCGTGCGGTTCGGCGACATGGCCAGCACGGCGAAGACCGTGCGGCGGTGGGCGGACCCGAGGTCCAGCTCCGTGTTCCCTCGCCAGGCCTTGACCGGGCCGAGCAGCTGGACCCTCGGCGCGGTGAAGCCTGGCCCCGCGCCGTCCGCTGCCGACATGGGTCTCCCTTCACGCGCTGACGGATCGTCACACGCCGGATGCCAGAGGTGAGCTTACGCCCGAAACGGTGACGCGGCGGCCCTGGGGCGGGTTGCCCGCCCGGTCCGGTTTCCCGATTCTCCGGCTCCCGCGTTTCAGCCATCCGGACTAGCGGCGAACGGCAGGAAAACTCCCTCCGGTCCCGGCCGGGGGCCCGGCAGGCAATGATCACCGAAATTCGGGCATGGCACCTGGGGGTTCGGTACCGCCGGCCCCGGTCGTTGGATCACTCTCGGTGGTGCCCCGCGTGTCCAATCGCAGGCGGGCTGGGGATGTGTGGCGAGGAGAGGCATGCAGGACACAGCGGGCCAGTTCGCCCGGGCGATCGAATCCGCCAACGCGCACTTGCGTCAGGTCAACACCGAGATGGCCGTCCTGCAGACCTCGTGGCGGGGCGAGGCCTCCGTCCGGTTCGGCCAGGCGATGAACGAATGGGAACAGCAGTTCGACGTGATCGTCGGCCGGCTGGAGGACCTGAGAGCGGCCACCGGCGACGCGAGGCACCGGACCGGCGGCTCGAGCGGAACCTGAGCATGACGGGCGCCGGTTCCGATTTCAGCCACGCCGACGACATCCTGGACCGGATGGGCGCCACCACCGGCGGCCTCCGCGCGGTGATGGCCGAGCTGGAGTCCACTGTGGAACAGGACCTGGCCGCTTGGCCGGCCGAGGCCCAGGCCCGCTACCGCGCCGCGAAACAGGAGTGGACCGAGGCACTCGCCCGGATGCCACAATGCCTGGACCGAGCCCGCGACGCGTTCGAGGAGATCGCGGGCAGCTCTGGGCCCGGAGGCGGGCCGGGTCCGGACCCCGGGCGCACCGGGCCGGAATCCGGGCGGCCGGACGGCGGGCCGGGTTCCGGGTAGCCGGGCACTGGGCCGGGACTCGGGCGACGAGCAGCCGGCCGCTGGTGGTCAGGCCGAGGAGCGCCGACCCCCGGCGCAGGGTGGCTCGGCGGGCTCGTGAAGGTGGCCGAGAGGTCGTCGTGAAGTGCGCTGACCTGGGCTGACGGCCATGTTCTTCACAAACTCTGCGGGGCGTGGAGATTCGCGGGGAGAAAACGTGAAGTCGCGCACGCGAGACTGACTGTCGTCAACGTGGAGTGGTGGTAGGAGTACTCGTGAAGCTCGTCAAAGTCGCTGTTCTCGCCTCGGACCCGATCACCAAGGCCGGCGCCGCGAGTCTGCTGGGGACCCGCGCCGAGCTGCAGGTACTGCCCGAGGACTCGGCCGCGCAGGCCGACGTCGTCCTGGTGATGGAGGAGCACGTCACCGATCGCGTGCTGGCGCGGGTGAAGGAGCTGGGCCGCGAGTCCGAGCACCTGGCGGGTCCCGACCTGGTGATCGTCGCCGACCACTTCCGCGAGAGCGACCTCATGACGGCCATCGAGTGCGGCATCGTGGCGATCCTGCCGCGCCGCGAAACCGGCGGCGCCGAGCTGGTCGCCGCCGTGCTCGCCGCGGGCGACGGCACCGCCACCCTGCCGCCGCGGCTGCAGGGCGCCCTGCTCGGGCAGGTGCAGCGCATGCGCCGCGACGTGCTCGAGCCCAACGGCCTCACCCTGTCCGGCCTGGCCGCCCGCGAGTGCGACGTCCTCCGCCTGGTCGCCGAGGGCTTCGGCACCGAGGAGATCGCCGCCAAGCTCTGCTACTCCGAGCGCACCGTGAAGAACGTCCTCTACGGCCTGATGACCCGCTGCGGCCTGAACAACCGCGCCCACGCCGTCGCGTACGCCCTGCGCGCCGGCGCCATCTGAGACTTTCCCCTGGAGCCGCCCATCCGGGGCTCCCCGGCCCGGGGCGGCGGTAGGCGCGGAGCCGCCGCCCCGCCATCCGGGGCTCGTGCTTCCGGCCGGACACAAAAAGCCCCTCCGGCCGGAGGGGCTTTTCGCGCTGAGCTTGATCAGGAAACGGGCTTGCCCGCGGTCGGGGAGAGCGGCTTGCCGCCGCCCTGGTTGCCCTCGCCGCCTGCTTCGCCGCCCGAGTTGCCGGGCGCGGCGGCCTTGCCGTTGCCGGGGGACGGCTTCGGCTTGGGGCCGTTGGACTTGACGAGGGGATTGCCCGCAGCGGGCTGGACCGTCGCCGTGCCCGGCGTGGTCGGCGAGTCGGCCGATCCCGTGGCCGGCTTGGGCTTCGGCGCCGGGGACGGGGAAACAGCAGCGGCCGGACCGCTATTGGCCGCACCGCCCTTGGCGCCAACGCTCGTCGGGGCACCGCCGTTGGCCGCGCCGCGGTTGGCGGCAGCAGCGGCAGGGGCACCGCCGTTGGCTGCGCCGCGACCGGCCGCCCCGCCATTGGCACCGGCGCCGGTCGCGCCACCGCCATTGGCACCGGCACCGCCCTTGGCGCCTGCGCCGGTACCGGTCGCGCCGCCGTTGGATGCGCCTCGGTTGGCCGCACTACCGCCATTGGCGCCCGCACCGGCCGGGGCATTGCCGTTGGACGCGGCACCGGGCTTCGGTGCGGAGGCGCCGGTTGCCGGGGAAGGGCGGCTCGCGACGGGAGCGCCGGAGGAGGCGCCGTTGGCCGCGGGAGCCTCGTCGCCGCCGACCAGTTTGGACGCCGACGGGATCACGGACTCGGCCGGCAGCGCGGCCAGCAGGCCTTCGCTGCGGCCGAGCACCTCGTCGGCCATCGCGAGGTTCTTGCGGGCCTGCTCGCGGATCTCGGCGAGACGCTCGACCTTCCGCGTGGCCGCGGTGGTGCGCTGCGCGGCCTGCGTGGTCGCCTCGTCGAGGCGGCGCTTGGCTTCCGTGGTGGCCTCGTCGACGCGGCGCTTGGCCTCGGCCGTCGCCTCCGCGATCCGGCGCTCGGCCTGGTTCTTGCTCGCCGTGCGCTGATCGGCGATGAGCTTTTCGTGCGCGCTGCGCTCCGCGGTGATCTTGCCGTCGAAGTCGCGCTCGATCTTGCGGCGCTTGCGCTCCGCCTCGTTGTCGAGCAGTTCCCGGCGCTGCGCCGCTTCGACGGTCAGGCGCTGCACCTCCGCGCGCGTCTCCTTCAGTGCCTCTTCATGCTCGGAGTGCAGCGCTTCGGCCTGCTTGTCCAGCTCGGCCACGAGCCGCGTGTAGCGCTCGCGCAGCTTGGTCGACGCCTCGGTCGACGAAGCCCAGTGCTTCTCCGCCGCCACCTGCGCACGCTTCGTGATCTCTTCCGCGCGCGCCTGCGCGAGCTGGACGGTGCGCTGCATCCGCTCGTCCAGGTCCTCGAGCCGCTCCGGCGGCTTCATCAGCTCCTCGACGCGGCCCTGCAGCTTCTTCACCTCGCCGCGGGCGGACTCCAGTTCACGCGCGAGCGTGTTCACCTGCGTCGCCGCCGCGTCGCGATCACTCAGCAGCCGGCGCAGCTGCGCCTCCAGATGATCGAGGTACTGACGCACCTCGTTGCGATCGAAGCCGCGCCAGGCTTCGGTGTACTCACGCCGCACGGGCAGGAGGCCGTTGTCTCGCTCGGGAACCATGCGCCCGACCGTACCCGCGCACATTGTGTCGCCGCCGTCAGGACTGGTGATTCACCGCCACGTGTCGGGCCCTACCTGGTGATCGTCCCCTGAACGGCCGCACCCCCGCAGACACTCCGTGACTACCAGTGGAAGCCGCGCGACAGCCGCGCCAGCGCCATCGCGGCCTTCGACAGGTGTTTCTCGCCACGGCCGATCTTGAGCTGCCCCGAGCCGCCGGCCGCCGTGGAGTCCGGGAAAATCCGGAAACCCTGGTACGCGATCGCGTCGGTGAGGCCCGGCGTGAGCGTGTACGCGAGCCCGATCGCCTGCCCCGCCGGGGTCCCGATGTGCTTGGGACGCTCCAGCAGCGCCTTCATCACCATGTTGGCCGCCTGCTCCGGCGACTTCGTGGGGAAGGCGTCGTAGATCTTCGTCGGCCGGATCATCGGTGTGCGCACCAGCGGCATGTGGATCGTGGTGAACGTGATCCCGTCACCGTGCGTCTCGGTGGCCGCGATGCGGGAGAAGTAGTCCAGCGCGGCCTTCGAAGCGGCGTACGCGGAGAAGCGCGGCGCGATGCCCTGCACACCGATGGACGACACGTTCACGATGTGCCCGAACTTCCGCTCGGACATGTGCGGCAGCACGGCGAGGATCAGCCGCACCGCGCCGAAGTAGTTGATCGCCATCGCGCGCTCGTAGTCGTGCATGCGGTCGTACGACAGCTTGATCGACCGGCGGATCGAGCGGCCCGCGTTGTTCACCAGCATGTCGATCCGGCCGTGCTCGGCCAGCATCGCGTCCACGGCCTTGTGCACCGAGTCCTCGTCGGTCAGGTCCGCCGGGTACACCGACGCCGTGCCGCCGGCGGCGATGATCTCGTCGCGCACCTCTTCCAGCTCGTGCTGCCGCCGCGCCACGAGCAACGGCACCCCGCCCGCTTCCGCGACCTTCAGCGCCGTCGCGCGCCCGATGCCCGAAGACGCGCCGGTGATGATCACGCGCCGCCCGTCGAGTTCGCCGCGCGGGCCGTGCTTGCGCGCGCGGAACGGGTCGAGGTGCTCGCGCCAGTACCGCCACAGCGTCGCCGCGTAGTCCTCGAGCCGCGGCACGTCGACGCCCGCGCCGGCCAGCGCCTTGCGCGTCTCGGCCGACGCGAACACCGAGGGGAAGGCCATCGTCTCCAGCAACACCGGCGGGATGCCGAGGCGCTCCATCACCGCGTCACGCGCGATCGTGAAGCCGGGGATGTGCTCGCTGAGCTTCACCAGCCCGACGATGCCCTTGGACACGCGGTCGCCCAGCTGCGCCGTGATCGTCGGCGCGCCCGCGGCCCTGGCGAAGGCGTTGTAGACGGAGACGACCGGCTGCGGCTCCGGGTTCACCAGGTGGAAGGCACGCCCGTCGAGGCCCTTGGTGGTCACCAGCTCCAGCAGCGCCTTGGCGACGTAGTCGACCGGCACGACGTTGGTGTCGCCGAGGTCCGGGCCGACGATCGGCACGTCCGGCAGCCCGGCGAGCCTGCTGATCGCGGGGAACAGGTAGTACGGGCCGTCGATCTTGTCCATCTCGCCGGTCTCGGAGTTGCCGACGACCACGGCGGGCCGGTACACCCGCCACGGCACCTCGTGCTGCTCGCGCACCAGCTTC
This sequence comes from Amycolatopsis saalfeldensis, assembly GCF_900110575.1. Taxonomy (GTDB): domain Bacteria; phylum Actinomycetota; class Actinomycetes; order Mycobacteriales; family Pseudonocardiaceae; genus Amycolatopsis; species Amycolatopsis saalfeldensis. Next base: position 749,806 of record NZ_FOEF01000001.1, on the reverse strand, counting down.
TCGGCCTCGAACTTGGTGCGGTGGTACGGCGTGACCAGCCGCTGCCCGACGTCGAACATCTCCTCGGTGAACAGGCCCTCGTGGTCACCGGCGACGGCGACCGACGAGACGTGGTGCAGCCCGCCGGCGCCCAGGTCCGCGGCCAGGTCGACGACGTGCTGCGTACCGTCCACATTGGCCTTGATGCTGGCGTCGTCGTCGGCCGTGAGGTCGTAGAGCGCGGCCAGGTGCACCACGTGGTCGACGCCGCGCAGGCTTTCGCGGTCCTCGGCGGAGACGCCGAGCAGCGGCTCGGACAGGTCGCCGGTCACCAGGCTGACGCGCTCGGCGTGCGGCCACCCGTCGACGAGCGCGGAGAGCCGCTCCCGCGAAGAGGCGCGCACCACGAGCGCGACGCGTTCGGCGTCCGGCCGCGCGAGCAGCAGCCGGGTGAACTGGCGGCCGATCAACCCGGTCGCGCCTGTCACCAAGAACGTCGCCATCTGTCTCACCCTCCGCCGTACACCGCTTGGACCCTTGCGCATTCTGCTGCATGGACGCCGTGCTGACCACAGCCCGCCCCAGGCATGTTACTCGCAGGTAACTTAGCGTTTCGCAGAGGGTCCGCAGGTCGCGGCCCGGTTTTCGGCCCCGGCGGGTCCCGATCAGCGGTACGAAAGGGCCGTTCGCGACCGCCGGGACCGGTGCGAAAGTCCCCCTCGCGACGGCAACGAACGACAGGAGGGTCAGGCCGGGTCGGCGATGACGACGCGGTTCTCTTCGTAGCCGTCGCTGCCGCCGACCCAGCGGCCGCCGCAGGTGACCAGGACGACGCGGTGCGCGCCGGCTTGGCCGAAGAGGTCGTCGGCGCGGGCGGCGAGGTCGTCCTTGTGCACCGTGACCAGCTGGGAGATCCGGTACCGCGCCGTCTTGCCCGCACTGTCCACAATGGTCACCACGCCGCCGATGCGCTCGTTCCACAGCTCGGCGAACGGTCCGGTCGCCCCGCGCCAGTTCACGTGCCCGGCGAACACGCTCGCCCCGCTCACCGCGTCCAGCGCGGCGCCCCACCAGGCGGCCTGGCCGATGTCCGACGGCACCGGCAGCGTGTTGCCGGGCCCGAGGCCCTGGCGCACCATCGCCGCCGTGCCGCCGCCGGGCAGCCGGATCGTGCCCGGTTTCTGCGGGCCGGGTGCCGGGGGCTGCCGGTTCTCCGCGGGCGCGGCCGGCGGCGGGGCGGAGGAGGACGGCGGTGCCGGACTCGGCGACGCCACCGCGGGCGGCGCCGGGGAGCCCTGGCGCGCCGCGAGCGCGGCGGGGGCCGGCTGCGCGCTGCCGGCCACCACCGCCGTCGGGGGTGCGCTGATCACGACGGTGACGAGTTCCACCGCGAGCACACTCGCCGCGCCGAGGACGAAACCGGCGATCAACCGGCCCTTCGCTGCCATACCCCTACCGCTCTCGTTTACCGCCGGGAAGCCCGCCGGGCGGCGAAGCCGACCAGTGCCGAGCCGACGAGCGCGAGCACCCCGAGACCGATCAGGCCCGGCAGGGAGTAGCTCGTCTCGACGGCACCCTTCGCCATCGCCACCGGCTGGTCGCCGGCCGGGATCGCGTGCGGCACCTCGTTCGGCTTGTTGACCAAGGTGAGCGACAGTGTGTCTCCCGGCTTCAGCGAGCCGCACGCCGAGGGCGGGTTCTTCGCGTCGAACGCGTTCTCGTAGCCCGGCGGCGGGCTCACCTCGACCACGCAGACGTCCTGGGGCGCCAGCAGGTTGTCGACGGTCACCGCGCCGGTGCCGCCGCTGGTGGTGACCACCACCGGCTGCCCGTCGGGACCGTTCAGCGGCTTGCCGTCCTGCCCGGTGGCCGCGGCCTTCTTGTCCGCGCCGGTGATCCGCAGCGCGGTGCCGCCGATGCCCTTGCCGGTGTTCGCGTCGGTCTTGGTGACGGCCACCTTGCCGGGCTTCGCGACGGCGACGGTGCCGGTCGCGGTCAGCGTCTTCTCGCCGCCGGTGGAGACCACCTTCTGGGCTCCGGTGTTCACCGTCGGCGACTGCACGTACGGCCGGTCGGCCGGCGCGGTGAGCGAGGTGGACAGCTTCGGCTGGTCGCCGGTCGGCGTCACCTTGACCGAGATCGTGCCGTCCGCGCCGGTGTTCAGGGTGGTCTCGGCCGGCGCGCCCTGCGTGGCCGCGCTTCCCTTGGTGTCAGTGCTGCCGGAGGTGTCCGACGCCTTGGCGTCCGCACCCGTGGCCAGCGTGCCGTCGGCCGCGGTGATCTTCACCGGGACGTCCGCGATGCCGGTGCCCTTGGCGTTCTTGACGCTGATCGTCCAGGTGGCCGGCCGGCCGAGGTGCTGGTCGCTCTTCGGCGGCGTGACCGAGGTGGTCCACGGGCCGCGGTTGGCCTCCGCGTCGGTGGTTAGCTTGGCGACGTCGGCCGCCGCGCCCGGTGCCTGGCTCTGCAGCTTCGAGAGGTGGAACGGCGCGTCGTAGCCGATCTTGTCCGCGGTGAGGCTCGGGTTCAGGTCGTCGTGGCCGGGTCGCGGGGCGGAGGTCCACGAGTGCAGCAGGTGCGCCAGCGCGGCGGCCTGGTCGGCGTCCTTGGTGTCGCCGTAGCGCAGCAGCAGGTACGAGATGTTGGCCGCCTGGTCGGCGGGGATCTTGTCGCCCCACTTGGTCAGCAGCTCGTCGCCCGGCTTGTACACCTCGCCGGTGTCCGGCGCCTTCAGCTGGAAGCTGACGCAGAAGACCTGCTTGCCGCCGACGATGTAGGACCCGAGCCAGTTGCGGCTCGGGGTGTGCGGCGACATCGGCTGGCCGGGCGTGACGGCGTGCCCGACGCCTTCCTGCGTCGCCGCGAGCGCGGGCGTCGTGCCCACGGCGGTGACGGAGAGTGCGCCGAGCAGGCCCGCGGCGACCAGGCCGGTGACCGCGCGCTTCCCCGCACGCGGGCGTGAGGTCCACCCCATGGTGTGTTGACTCCTTATTCGCGCTCCCCGACAACGCCTTTTACGTCGTCGCAGGTCACACGATCGAATAGCTCCCCGACACGCCTTCGGTTACATCTCGAACACGCGAAGTGAAGAGTCCCGTCAGCCCACCCCGGATGTCTAGAGTCCATCGGGTGACCTGCGGTGAACGGTCGTGATCTCAGTCGCATACGGTGTAGCCCGGCTCGGCTGCGTGGCCACGATCGGGGAAGAGGGTAAAGTTCTCTTTACTCGACGGGAACCAGTCGGCCCGACCGGTCGTTGAACCCGATGCAAGGTGCCAGCAGATCCAGGAGGATCAGGTGCGTTCCAGTAGCAACCCGGCGTTCCGCAACCTGCCGCGCGGCCAGGCCGCGGGCGGGCAGTACGGGCCGAATGTCGGCTTCAACCAGCCGTACGGCATGCCGCAGGGCCAGGGCGGCGTGCCCGGTTACGGCCCGGGCCAGATGTCCACCGGCGCCGCCGATCGGCCGATGACGGTCGACGACGTCGTGATCAAGACCGGCCTCTCGCTGGGGGTCGCGCTGGTCTTCGGCGTGCTCACGGCGATCTGGGCCCAGACCCAGCTGGTCGTCGACTCCCTCGGCCGCGTCGCCGGGATGAACGGCGCCCTGCTGGGCGCGCTCATCGGCGGCATGATCGTCGGCCTGGTCATCTCGCTGGTGATCATCTTCCGGCGCAAGCCGAGCGGGCCGCTCACGCTGGCCTACTCCGCGGCCGAAGGCATTTTCCTCGGTGCGCTGAGCGGGTTGTTCGAGCTGCTGTACCCGGGCATCGCGCTGCAGGCGCTGATCGGCACCGCGGGCGTGTTCATCGCGATGCTGGTGGTCTACAAGACCGGCGCGGTCAAGGTCACGCCCAAGCTGACCAAGTGGATCATCGGGGCCGTCGCCGGCGCCGCGATCCTGATGCTGGTGAACCTGCTGACCGCGGTGTTCTTCGGCTACAACCCGCTGCGCGACGGCAGCCCGATCGCGATCATCTTCAGCCTGGTGGTCATCGGCATCGCCGCGTTCAGCTTCCTGCTCGACTTCGACCAGGCCGACCGCATGATCCGCGAGGGCATGCCGTCCAAGTGGGCCTGGTACGCCGCGTTCGGCCTGATGACCACGATGGTCTGGCTGTACCTGGAGATCCTGCGACTGCTGTCTTACCTGCGCGAGTAACGCTCGCACAGGTCTCCCGAGAAGGCGCTCCGTGATCAACGGGGCGCCTTTTCTGTGCGCTTGTCCGCCAATCAGGGGACCGGTGCGCCATGTTGATCACCCTGCGTGTTGGATATCGAAGTCCGATTTCCCTTCACACATGTGAGGTCGACGTTGAGCGTCATCCCTCCGGCCCCTGGGGGCCAATCGCCGGTGGGCCCGCCCGATCCCTACGGTCAGCCGTCCGGCGGGTTCCCGCCGCCCGGTCAACCCGGCCAGCCTGGTCAGCCCGGCCAGTTCCCGCCGGGGCAGCCCGGCCAATATCCGCAGCCCGGCCAGGCCCCGTACGGCCAGCCCGGCCCGTACGGTCCGCCGCCCGGGACGCCGTACGGCCAGCCGGGCCAGTTCCCGCCGGGCCAGTTCCCGCCCGCGCCGGTGGCGCCGAAGTCGAAGTTCCGGTTCCTCCGGCTCGGCCTCATCCTGGTCGTCGTGGTGGCGGCCGTGGTGATCGGCATCGTCAGCTACTCCAGCTCGCCGGAGAGCGCGCAGGTCGGTGACTGCCTGAAGGTCGCCGAGTTCACCAACGGCGTCACGCCGGACAAGATCGACTGCAACGACGCCGCCGCGAACGTCAAGATCGGCGCACGCCTGGACAACGCGTCCGACAAGTGCCCCGAGGGCATGTACGACGAGTACGAGGTCACCGGCCGTTCGGACTACCGCCTCTGCCTGGTGATCAACGCCAAGCAGGGCGACTGCCTGAAGGGCTACCAGTCGCAGACGGCCGGCTACCAGAAGGTGCCGTGCTCGGACCCGGCGAAGGATGCCGAGCTGGTGAAGGTCGTCGACGGTCAGGAGGGCGAAGCCGTCTGCCAGGGCACCGACGCGACCGAGTACCGGTCGTACTCCCAGCCCAAGCTGACGCTCTGCATCAAGTCCTGATCGGGCGGTAAGGCGAGCTGTAACAAAGGGGGCGTCCGGGGTCCGTTCGGATGCCCCCTCTCGCCCGTTCGTCGCACTCTTTGGGACAGGCTGCGACCGGCCGGTCACCCGCCCTAACCTTTGGCGCCCTGCTCCACCGAGAAGACCAGGAGTCCTGGTGGCGACCACTGAATCCCCAGCCGGAGACAACAAACTCCTCGATTTCCCCACCTCCTGCGCCGCGCCCGTGCCCCAGCCGGAAGACCCGGTCCGGGTGGTCCCGCTGGTGGTCGCGGGCGCGCTCGCGATCGGCCTGACCTGGTTCGTGTGGGCGAGTTACGGCGCCAAGTTCGGCGTCCTGCTCGTGCTCGGGCTGCTGCTCGGGCTGGCCCTGTTCCACTCGCGGTTCGGGTTCACCTCCGCCTGGCGGCAGCTGATCGCCGTCGGCAACGGCCAGGGCCTGCGCGCCCACACCCTGTTGCTCGGCACGGCCGCCACGCTGATCGCGCTGATCTGCGGCACCGGCGCCGGGCTCTTCGGCAGCAAACCGGTGCCGGTGGCGAACGTCGGGCCGATCGGGGTGGCGCTGTTCGTCGGCGCCACGCTGTTCGCGATCGGCATGCAGCTGGGCGGTGCCTGCGCGTCCGGCACGCTGTTCGCGGTCGGCTCCGGGCAGTCGACGATCGTGCTCACGCTCGGCGGGTTCATCACCGGCTCGGTCCTCTACACCTGGGGTTACCCGATTTTCGACGGCTGGCCCCAGGTTCCGGGCATCCTGCTCGCCGATCACGTCGGCTGGTTCGGCTCGTGGGCGATCACGATCCTGGTGCTCGCCGCCATCGTGCTGGTCACGCGCACCGTCCAGAAGCGGCGCCTGCCCCCGCCGGTCGACGTCGTGCCCACCGCCCGCGGGTTCGCGCGGGTCTACCGCGGCGCGTGGCCGATGCTCGTCGGCGCCGTCGTGCTCGGGGTGCTGGCCGGCGCCGTTTACCTTGTCTCCGGCGGGATCTGGGGCGTGACCAGTGCGTTCAGCCTGTGGGGCGCGAAGGTCCTGCAGGTGTTCGGGCTGCACCCGGAGCACTGGGAGTTCTGGCAGCTCAAGGCGAACGCGACCTCGCTGCACAGCCCGATCTGGAAGGACAAGACCAGCCTCACCGACATCGGCATCATGATCGGCGCCGCGGTGGCGGCCGCGGCGGCGGGCGCGTGGAAGATCCACAGCTCGATCCCTTGGCGCACCGCGGTCGCCGCGATCCTCGGCGGGATCCTGATGGGCATCGGCGCGCGGCTGGCCGGCGGCTGCAACATCGGCGCGTACCTCGGCGGCATCTCCGTCGGCAGCCTGCACGGCTGGCTGTGGGGGATCTTCGCGCTCGGCGGCACGTGGATCGGGATCAAGCTGCGGCCGCTGTTCGGCCTCGGCAACCCGGTGCCCACCGACAGCATCTGCTGAGGCCGGGATTTTTCGCCAATCCATCGTGGACGGTGAAGAATCCCCTTTCTTTCGCTTTCGGCAAAATCAGTGGAACCCCCCGGTGCGGGTCACTTATCCTCGGCCGCACAAAAGGGGGGTTTCCACATGCCTGCACAATCGGCCCCGTCCGGGCCCGGGGACAAGCTCGACCGGGACGTGCTGAGGGTCGCGTCCGTGGTCGTGCTCGGCGCGATCATGGCGATCCTCGACACCACGGTCGTCAACGTCGCGCTGCAGAAGCTGACGCTGGAGTTCAGCACCTCGTTCGACACCATCCAGTGGGTCGCCACCGGTTACATGCTGGCGCTCGCCACGGTCATCCCGGTCACCGGCTGGGCTTCGGACCGGTTCGGCACGAAACGGCTGTACCTGCTGGCGATCGGCACGTTCCTGGTCGGCTCGATGCTGGCCGGGCTGGCCTGGAACGTCGAATCGCTGATCATCTTCCGGGTCCTGCAAGGACTCGGCGGCGGCATGCTGATGCCGGCGGGCATGACGATCCTGACCCGCGCGGCCGGCCCGCAGCGGATCGGCCGCGTGATGTCGGTGCTGGGCGTGCCGATGCTGCTGGGCCCGATCTGCGGGCCGATCCTCGGCGGCTGGCTCGTCGACGCGGTCAGCTGGCGCTGGATCTTCTACATCAACGTGCCGATCGGCGTGCTCGCCTTCCTGCTCGCGCTGCGCCTGCTGCCGAAGGACGACCCGGAGCCCTCGGGCCGGTTCGACTTCGTGGGCATGCTGATGGTGTCGCCGGGCCTGGCGGCGCTGATCTTCGGCGTCTCGCGGATCCCGTCCACCGGCACCGTCGGCGCGGTCGAGGTGTGGCTGCCCGCGCTGGCCGGGCTCGTGCTGCTCGTCGCGTTCGTGCTGCGGGCGCTGAGGGTGGCGCACCCGCTGATCGACCTGAAGCTCTTCCGCAACCGGTCGTTCTCCGTCGCGATGATCACGATGTCGGTGTTCTGCGTCGGCTTCTTCGGCGCGATGCTGCTGCTGCCGACGTACTTCACGCTGGTGCGCGGCGAATCCGCGCTGCACGCCGGGCTGCTGCTGGCGCCGCAGGGCCTCGGCGCGATGCTCGCGATGCCGATCACCGGCCGGCTGGCCGACAAGATCGCCGCGCGCCGCATCGTGCTGCCCGGCCTGGGGCTGATCGTGCTCGGCATGGTGGTCTTCACCCAGGTCGGCGCGACCACGTCGTACGGGCTGCTGCTGTCCTCGCTGTTCGTGATGGGCCTCGGCATGGGGGCCACGATGATGCCGATCACCTCGGCCGCGCTGCAGACGTTGCGGCCCAAGGACATGGCCAAGGCGTCCACGGCGACGAACATCGTCCAGCAGACCGCGGGCGCCATCGGCTCCGCGATCATGTCGATCATCCTGGCGGCCCTGCTGGCGGCGAAGTTCGGCGTCTCGACCAGCCAGGGCCAGCTCGCGGCCACGGCCGCCACGCTGAACCCGGCCACGCACACCGCCGCGGCCACGCTGACCGCCGACTCGTTCGCGACGACGTTCCTGTGGGCGACGGTGCTGCTGGCGCTGTGCTTGATCCCGGCGTTCTTCCTGCCGAAGAAGCGCTTCGTGCCGGAGGCCGACGCGGACTCGGCCGCCCAGGTGGCCGTGCCGATGCACTGACCCTTGTCACGCAACGAAAGGGGCCGCTCACGCGCTGACGTGAGCGGCCCCTTTCTCGTTACGCAGCTGTCAGGAAAGGCGCTCCAGCACCATCGCCATGCCCTGGCCGCCGCCGACGCACATGGTCTCGAGGCCGAACTGCTTGTCGTGGTGCTGCAGGGAGTTGATCAGCGTCGAGGTGATGCGGGCGCCGGTCATGCCGAACGGGTGGCCGACCGCGATCGCGCCGCCGTTGACGTTCAGCCGGTCCAGCTCGATGCCCAGGTCGCGGTAGGACGGGATGACCTGCGCGGCGAACGCCTCGTTGATCTCCACCAGGTCGATGTCCGAAATGGACAGACCGGCGCGCTTGAGCGCCTGCTTCGAAGCCTCGACCGGGCCGTAGCCCATGATCTCCGGCGAAAGGCCGGTGACACCCGTCGAGACGACGCGTGCGAGCGGCGTCAGGCCCAGCTGCTTCGCCAAGGTGTCGGACATGACGATCACGGCCGCCGCGCCGTCGTTCAGCGGGCAGCAGTTCCCGGCCGTCACGCGGCCGTCGGGGCGGAACACGGGCTTCAGCCCCGAGACGCCCTCGATCGTGACGCCCGCGCGCGGGCCGTCGTCCTTCGACACCACGGTGCCGTCCGGCAGCGTGACGGGCGTGATGTCCTTGGCCCAGAAGCCGTCGGCGATGGCCTTCTCGGCGAGGTTCTGCGACCGCACGCCGAACTCGTCCATGTCCTCGCGCGTGATGCCCTTCAGCCGCGCCAGGTTCTCCGCGGTCTGGCCCATCGCGATGTAGACGTCGGGCACGTTGCCCTCGGTGCGCGGGTCGGTCCAGCTGCCCGAGCCCGACTCCGCGGTGGCCTTGGTGCGGTTCTCGGCGCCGGCGAACAGCGGGTTGTGCGTGTCCGGCCAGGAGTCGGAGCTGCCGTTGGCGAACCGCGACACGGCCTCGACGCCGGCGGAGATGAACACGTCGCCCTCGCCGGCCTTGATCGCGTGCATCGCCATGCGGGTGGTCTGGAGGCTGGAGGAGCAGTACCGCGTGATCGTGCAGCCGGGCAGGTGGTCGTACCCGAGTTCGACGGCGACCGCGCGGCCCATGTTGAACCCGGACTCGCCGCCGGGCAGGCCGCAGCCGAGCAGCAGGTCGTCGATGTCGCCCGCGTCGAGCTGCGGGACCTTGTCGAGCGCCGCCCTGATCATCTGCACGACCAGGTCGTCGGGTCGCATGCTGACCAGCGATCCCTTGCCGGCGCGGCCGATCGGGGAGCGGGCGGTGGAGACGATGACGGCTTCGGGCATGGCGTGGACACTTCCTCGGGTCGTCGGCACTAAGCGGTTGCTCACCATAGTGCCGCCTGTCACGCCCGCCGGAAAGCCGAAGGCGACGTGGGCCACTCCCGGTACTGGCAGGATCCCGTCCGTGACGAACCGGAGCCGGGCCCTGCGCACGAGCACGATCCTGTGGTGGGGGGCCGGTTTGATCGTGGTCGCCGCGGCCGCCGCCGTCCTCCTGCTGAGCACGCTCGGCGGCGGCAGCCCGCAGGACTCGGCCCGGCTCGACGCCCTGCGCACGGCCGCGAACATCGTCGTCGGCACCGGCGGGGCCGCCGCCCTGCTGCTCGCCGCGCGTCGCCAGCGTTCCGCCGAACTCGACCTGGAGCAGAAGGACCACGACGCGACCCAGCGCCGGATCACCGAGATGTACGGCAAGGCCGCCGACCAGCTCGGTGCCGACAAGGCGCCGGTCCGCCTCGCCGGGCTCTACGCGCTGGAACGGCTGGCGCAGGAGCATCGGTTCCAGCGCCAGACCATCGTCAACGTGCTGTGCGCGTACTTGCGGATGCCCTTCGACGAGTCGGCCGGCGAAACGCAGGTCCGCAAGGCCGCGCAACGCATCCTGACCGTGCACCTGCACCCGGCCGAGGACGGCGGCGACGCCTGGTTCTGGCCGGACATCGACCTCGACCTGGACGGCGCGGACCTGTTCGACTTCTCGCTGAAGTACTGCCACGTCCGCTCGGCGGTGTTCGCCCACGCGCGCTTCTTCGGGGCCACCACCTTCCGCGGCGCCGCGTTCGCGACCAAGGCGGACTTCACCCGGGCCACCTTCAAGACACCGCCCGACTTCACCGGCGCCGTCTTCCCGGCCGGGGTCTCCGCACCCGGCTGAGTGGACGGCCGCGCAGGTCAAGCGTTTAGGCTGGACGCCGACCGCCGAGATCCGGCGCGGAAGGGCAGGAGCGCAGTCGTGGAGTACGCCGAGCACATCGTGGATCTGGTGGGCAACACCCCGCTGGTCAAGCTGAACGCGCTGACCGAGGGGCTGAAGCCGCTGGTGCTCGCGAAGGTCGAGTACGTGAACCCGGGCGGCAGCGTCAAGGACCGCATCGCGCTGCGCATGATCGAAGCCGCCGAGCGCTCCGGCGAGCTGAAGCCGGGCGGCACGATCGTCGAGCCGACCTCGGGCAACACCGGCGTCGGGCTCGCCATGGTCGCGCAGCGCAAGGGTTACAAGTGCGTGTTCGTCTGCCCGGACAAGGTCAGCGAGGACAAGCGCAACGTGCTCCGCGCGTACGGCGCCCGCGTGGTGGTCTGCCCGACCGCGGTCGCGCCCGAGCACCCGGACTCCTACTACAACGTCTCCGACCGGCTGGTCCGCGAGATCGACGGCGCCTGGAAGCCCAACCAGTACGCCAACCCGGAGAACCCGGCCAGCCACTACCACTCCACCGGCCCCGAGATCTGGCGCCAAACCGACGGCAAGGTGACCCACTTCGTCGCCGGCGTCGGCACCGGCGGCACGATCTCCGGCACCGGCCGCTTCCTCAAGGAGGCCAGCGACGGCCGCGTCCAGGTCGTCGGCGCCGACCCCGAGGGCTCCGTCTACTCCGGCGGCAGCGGGCGGCCTTACCTGGTCGAGGGCGTCGGCGAGGACTTCTGGCCGGAGACCTACGACCGCGGGGTCGCCGACGAGATCATCCCGATCTCCGACGCGCACTCGTTCGACATCACCCGCCGCCTCGCGGTGGAGGAGGGCCTGCTCGTCGGCGGCTCCTGCGGCATGGCCGTGGCCGCCGCGCTGAAGCTGGCCGAGCGGCTGACCGAGGACGACGTGATCGTGGTCCTGCTGCCCGACGGCGGCCGCGGCTACCTGACCAAGGTCTTCAACGACGACTGGATGTCCTCCTACGGCTTCCTCCCGCCCGACTCCTCGGGTGCGACGGTCGGCGACGTGCTGACGAAGAAGAGCGGCTCGCTGCCCAGCCTCGTGCACACGCACCCGAACGAGACGGTCGCCGAGGCCGTCGCGATCCTGTCCGAGTTCGGCGTGAGCCAGATGCCGGTGGTCAGCGCCGAGCCGCCGGTGATGGCGGCCGAGGTGGTGGGCGCGGTCAACGAGCGCGACCTGCTCGACGCCCTGTTCACCGGAAAGGCGCAGCTGGCCGACCGGCTGGACGCGCACATGTCGCCCCCGCTGCCCACGATCGGCGCCGGCGAGCAGGTCAGTTCGGCGATGAAGGCGCTCGAGGCCGCGGACGGCGCGCTGGTGCTGATCGACGGCAAGCCCGCGGGCGTTGTCACCAGGCACGACCTGCTGGGCTTCCTCGCGGGACGATAGGGCGGAGCAAATCGGCGGAGCGGGCCGGGGCGTTACGAGCGCCTTGCCCCGCTATCCGATAGCGTGGTCGCGATAGAACTTTTTCGCGTCCTCGTCAAGGGGGTTCAAGACCCACATGAGTGCTCCGCAGCCACCGAACCAGCCCTGGGACGGCGGCCAGCAGCCGCCGCAGGGCCCACCGAGTGGTCCCACACCTCAGCAGGACAGTCCGTTCGGCACGTCGGAGCCGACGCAGGTGGTCCAGCCGGGCCAGCCGCAGCCCTCCTACGGCGGGGGTGCTTTCGGCGAGACGCCGGAGCCGACCCAGGTCGTGCAGCCGGGCGGGGGCCAGCCGGGTGACGCGAACGCGACGCAGATGGTCAACCCGCTGACCGACGGCGGCGCCGAGGCGACGCAGATGGTCGCGCCCAGCCAGCAGCCGCCCGCCATTCCGTACGCCCCGCCGCCGAGCGCGGCGGACAACCCCGCCGCCGTCGGCGGGTTCGGCCAGCAGGGCGGCTACGGCCAGCCCGGCCAGCCGTTCGGGCAGCCGGGCCAGCCCGGCGACCCGCAGGCCGCGTTCGGCCAGCCCGGTCAGCAGCCCCAGGGCTTCGGCGCCCCGGGCGGCTTCGGCCAGCCGCCGCAGGGCGGGTTCGGCCAGCAGCCCCCGGGCTTCGGCGCGCAGCCCGCGTTCGGCGCCCCGGCGGGCGGTGCCGGCGGGGCCGGCCTGTTCGGCTACATCGCCGGCGGGGTCACAGCCGTGCTCGGGCTGGTGGCGCTGATCATTTCGTTCAGCTACCTCGGCGACGCCAGCGACTACTCGAAGGCCATCGAAGGCGTGCCGCAGGCCACCGTCGACAAGGCACTGAGCGCGGCGGGGCTCGCCAGCCCCGGCACCGTGACGTTCTACGTCATCCTGATCCTGGTCGGCGCGATCATCGGCCTCGTGGGCGGTGTCGGCCTCGCGCTCGCGGGCAAGCTCGGCGGGCTCAAGAAGATCGTGCCCATCGTGGTCGCGGTCGGCGGTCTGGTCCTCGGGGTGTTCTCGATCCTGCTGCTCAACGGGACCACGGTGAGCAGCTCCTACCTCAAGCAGATGCAGGCGGCCGGCGCCGGCTCCAGCGGTCCCACCAGCACCGCGGGCCTGCCGACGCTGATCTTCGGCATCGTGATCCTCGTGGTCGGCGTGCTCGGCCTCATCCCGGCGACCGCCAAGTTCGTCGGGCTCGGCGACGCCGGGCCGCAACAGCCGGGCGGCCCCGGTGGCTTCGGCGGTCCGGGCCAGCAGCCCGGTTTCGGCCAGCAGCAGCCGGGCCAGTTCGGTCAGCCGGGTCAGCCGGGTCAGCAGCCCGGCTTCGGTCAGCCCGGCGGCCAGAACCCGGGCAGCGGTGGTTTCCAGCAGCCCGGTTTCGGTCAGCCGGGGCAGCCGCAGCAGCCGGGCCAGCCGCCGTACGGCCAGCCGGGCAGCGGCGGATTCCCGCAGCCGGGCCAGCCGCAGCAGCCGGGTGGTTACGGCCAGCAGCCCCCGCCGGGCTACGGCCCGCCGCCGGGTTACGGCCCGCCCCCGGGCCAGCAGCCGCCTCCCGGTTACGGCCCGCCTCCCGGCCAGCCGGGCGGGTACGGGCAGCCGCCGCAACAGCAGCAGTGGTGACCGTCTGACGGTCCGTGGTCGAAGGGCCCCTTCAGCGCCGACAACGCGTTGAAGGGGCCCTTCGCCGTTCGCAGCCGTTATTCGCGAGGAATTGAGAAATGCGGTTTTTCGGTAACAGTTCGCGTTATCGATCTTGATCCATTCCGAGGCCGGGGAGGTACGGGCACGGCTTCTTCATTCCTTCGCCATTTCCGGTCCATGGCCGCGTTTTCCGGGCTATGGTGAGCGCCGTCGTTTCCGGTGCGAGCTGATGGGGGAGCAGGAGTGGGTGGCCCGTACGGAGACCCAGCGCAGCCGCCGGAATCCAGCGAATCGGCGGCGGACCGGCCGATCCGGCGTCCGTCCGGCGCCACGGCCGTGATCGCCGCGCTGCTCGGGCTGGCCGCCGCCGTCATCGCCGGCTACGTGCCCGTCACGGTGTTCCTCGGCATCCCGTCCGGCTTCAGCCTCGGCGACCTTCCTCTGTGGACACTCGTGGACCTCGGCGCGTACCTCGTCGCCGGGCTGGTCCTCCTGCTCGGCGCGCTCGGCACGATCTTCCGCGCGACCGCGGGCGCGGTCCTGCTGATCCTCGGCGCGCTGCTCGCGATCGGGGCGCTCCTGGTCGAGTCGACACTCGTCAGCACCGCGGGTTACGCGGCTTATTTCCAGTCGGCGTTCGGGTTGCACAACACGCCCGGCACGGCCCGGGCGGCGCTGTGCGTGCTCGCGCCGCTCGTGCTGGTCCTCTCGGCGCTGCCGCCGACCTTCTCCTACCTCCGGTATCGGACACCGGTGGCGCGTCCGTACGGGGCGCACTCGCCGGGACAGTGGTGATTTTCGCCCCGAAGGGCCCGTCGACCTGGCACGATGATCCCCGACACCGCCCGCCGGATCTCGAGGACGCCCCGTGACCTACCCCCAGAACCCAGGACCGCAGAACCCTGGACCCCAGCAGCCGGGGCAGCAGCCGTATCCCGGGCAGCTCTACCCGGCGCAGCAGCAACAGCCCTATCCTGGCCAGCCGAGCCAGCCTTTCCCGGCCCAGCAACAGCAGCCGTACGGTCAGCCGCAGCAGCAGCCGTACGGGCAGCCGAGCCAGCCGTTCGGCGCGCAGCCGCAGCCGTACGGCCAGCAGCCGTTCCCGGCCTACCCGGGCGGTCCCGGCTCGATCCAGCCGCCCAAGCCCGGTGGCGGCACGGCCATCACCGCCGCCGTGCTGGCGATCCTCGGCGGCATCGTCGCGCTGATCAGCGTGATCGGCTCCGTCGCGATCGTCGCCGGCGGCTCCAGCCACTTCCTCGTTTTCGGCCTCGTGTCCCTGGTGGTGAGCCTGGCGATGGCCGGGCTGCTGCTCTTCGGCGGGATCACGCTGATCATGCACAAGCCGATCGGCCGGATGTGCGTGATGATCGGCTGTGGCCTCACGATCGCGTACACCGTGATCTCGCTGATCCTCGCGCTCGTCGGCGTGGGGGGCTTGGGCCGGACCGCGGGCGCGCTGGCCTACGGCTCGTTCGGTTCGATCCTCTCGATCCTGCCGCCGATCGCCACGCTGATCCTGGTGATCGTGAAGCCGACCGCGTTGTGGGTCGGCCTCGGCAACCCGAACCCGGGCGTCCAGCAGTACCCGGGTGGGTACTCCCCGCAGCAGGGCGGCCCGCAGGGCTGGTGACCGATTCTTTGACGTACGGCCATCCGCCGCGCCGTCGTGGCGCGGGCGCGACCGGGACAGTGACGGCGTTGCTCGGCTTCGGCATGGGCGGGGTCGCGGTGTCGACGCCGATCGTGCTGCTCACGAAGCTCCAGACCGGCGCCGTGCTGTCCGGCGGCGCGATCACCGTGCTCGTGCTGTTCGCCTTGGCGGGGCTGGTTTTCCTCGCCGGTGCCGCGACGACGTTCATCCGGCCGGCGGGCGGGCTGGTCCTGCTGATCGTCGGCGGGGTGCTCGCGGTGGCGCCGGCGCTCCTGGAACCGGTGCTGCTCGGTGCGCCGTACGGGAAATTCCTCGAGCGGTCCTTCGAGTTCCGCGTCGACGGCGCGTACGGCACGGTCGGCTGCCTCACGCTGGCGCCGCTGGTACTGGTGCTGGCCGTGGTGGGGCTGATCGTCCGGGGCGTGCACCGCGGGCACGACCGGGCGGTGGCCGAGGGACGGCGCGCGCCGCGCCAATCCCGGCTGCGCCTGGTGCTGGCCGCCAACCCGGCGCTGAACCGCCTGCTCGCCACGGTGGTGCTGGTGGCGCTCGGCGTCACCGGCGTCCTGCTCACGCTGTTCTCGATGAGCGACTGGCGCGACGGCAACGGCGTCGTCGCGCTGGTCCTCGAGTTCGCCTGCTGGCTGGTCGTGGCCGCGTCCGGGGTGGCGCTGCTCGGCGGGCAGCGTTTTGGCGCCCGGCTGGCGATCGGGGCGGCGACGCTGGCGTTCGTGAACGCGGCGGTCGAGGCGCTGGGCCACGGCTGGGACGTCTGGCCGGAGCTGGCGGCCGCGCTGGTCACCGGCGTCGTCGGCGTGCTGCTGGTGCGGCCGAAGCGGGCCGGAAGGGTGGTGTCGCCCGCGCACCCCGGGCCTTCGCCGTACCAAGGCGGACCCGCCGTCCCGCCTTATCAGGGCGGACCTCCCGGCGGCTGGTGAGATCAGTCCCACCTGACGGGATTGTCGGGGGTGGGCCGTACCCTGGGTGCATGGTCGACGACTACTCCGCCCTGGGCTTCGAAACACGTGCGATCCACGCGGGACAGAAGCCCGATCCGCGCACCGGCGCGGTCATCGTGCCGATTTACCAGACCTCGACGTACGCGCAGGATGGCGTCGGCGGCACGCGTGAGGGCGACTACGAGTACTCCCGCACCGCGAACCCCACGCGCACCGCGCTGGAGCAGGCGCTCGCGGCCCTGGAGGGTGCGCGCCACACGCTCGCGTTCGCCTCCGGCATGGCGGCGTCCGACGCGGTGCTGCGCACCGTGCTGCGCCCGGGCGACCACCTGGTGCTGGGCAACGACGCGTACGGCGGCACGTTCCGGCTGATCGACAAGGTGCTGAGCCTCTGGGGCATCGAGCACACCGTGGCCGACCTGTCGAAGATCGACGAGGTGCGGGCCGCGATCCGCCCGGAGACCAAGCTGATCTGGTGCGAGTCGCCCACCAACCCGCTGCTGGGCGTCGCCGACATCGCGGCGCTGGCCGGCGTGGCGCACGACGCGGGCGCGCGGCTGGTCGTCGACAACACGTTCGCGACGCCGTACCTGCAGACCCCGCTGGCGCTGGGCGCGGACATCGTGGTGCACTCCACCACCAAGTACCTCGGCGGCCACTCCGACGTGGTCGGCGGCGCGGTCGTCACCGACGAGGACGACCTGCGTGAGCAGCTGTTCTACCTGCGCAACGCGGCCGGCGCGGTGCCCGGCCCGTTCGACGCCTGGCTGACCCTGCGCGGCCTCAAGACCCTCGCCCTGCGCATGGAGCGCCACAGCGACAACGCCGAGCTGATCGCGCAGACGCTCGCGAAGCACCCGAAGGTCTCCGAGGTCTACTACCCGGGCCTGCCCGAGCACCCCGGCCACGAGGCGGCGGCCAAGCAGATGCGCCGCTTCGGCGGCATGGTGTCGTTCCGCCACGCGGACGGCGAGGAAGCGGCCCTGGAGGTCGCCTCGCGCACGAAGCTGTTCATCCTGGCCGAGTCCCTCGGCGGCATCGAGTCGCTGATCGAGCACCCGGGCCGGATGACCCACGCCAGCACGGCCGGCTCCACCCTCCAGGTCCCGGCCGACCTGCTCCGCCTCTCCGTCGGCATCGAGGACGCCCGCGACCTGATCGCGGACCTCAACGCCGCGCTGGGCTGAGCCCTCCCGTTCGCGAAAAACCCCGCGTCTCCGGTGGAGGCGCGGGGTTCTTCGTGCGTGGTGATCTCAGGGGCGGTAGCTGCTGGGAAGAGGGTGGGCGTTGTGCACCGAGTGGTGCGCCGCCGCTTCCTCCTCGGGTGAGGCCGGGGACAGCTCGGAGCCGTCCACGCAGCCGCCGACCAGCTCGACGTGGTTGTCGTGGCGGATGTACTGCGCGGGGCCGCCGCAGCCGGCCGCGTCCACGGTGAAGAAGGCCGCGCCGGTGAGGGCGACCGCGGAGACCACGCCGATCACGAGGGGCAGCAGACCGGCCGAACGGGTCACGCCCAGACGCCGGGCTTTCGGCGCGTCGCTCTCGGCGGCCATAGTCGCACTCCCTGATCACGTGTGGTTGCTGTTATCAGCGTACCGGTCGCCCGTCTGGTGCACTCCGGCCATAGGTGGGTGGCATCATCGCGACCATGGAACTGGTCAGCCTCGAGCGCGTTCAGGAGGCCCGCAAGCTCCTGGAGGGCATCACGCGCCTCACCCCGATGGAACACGCGCGCGACCTCCGGCGGCTCCACGGCGGCCCGGTGTACCTCAAGTGCGAAAACCTGCAGCGCACCGGCTCGTTCAAGATCCGTGGCGCGTACACGCGCATTCACGGCTTGAGCGCCGAGGAGCGGGCCCGCGGCGTGGTCGCGGCCAGCGCCGGCAACCACGCCCAGGGCGTCGCGCTGGCGTCTTCGCTGCTGGGGATCTCCTCGACGGTCTTCATGCCGCTGCGCGCGCCGTTGCCGAAGCTGGCCGCGACCCGCGGTTACGGCGCGGACGTGCACCTGTTCGGCGCCGTGCTGGAGGAGACGCTCGCCGAGGCGATCGCCTTCTCCGAGCGCACGGGCGCGGTGTTCATCCACCCGTTCGACCACGTCGACGTGATCGCCGGGCAGGGCACCGTCGGCCTGGAGATCCTGGAGCAGGTGCCCGGCGCGAAGACGGTGCTCGTCGCGACCGGCGGCGGTGGCCTGGTGGGCGGCGTCGCGTCCGCGGTGAAGGCGCTGCGCCCGGACGTGCGCGTGGTCGGCGTGCAGGCCGAGGACGCCGCCGCGTACCCGCCTTCGCTGGCCGCCGGGGCGCCCGTCCGGCTGGGCGAGCTGCACACCATGGCCGACGGGATCGCCGTCGGCCAGCCGGGGCCGGTCAGCTACGCGCATGTCTCCTCGCTGGTGGACGACATCGTCACGGTCACCGAGGAGTCCCTTTCGCGCGCCGTGCTGCTGTGCCTGGAGCGGCGGAAGCTGGTGGTCGAGCCGGCCGGCGCCGCGACGGTGGCCGCGCTGTTGCAGCACCCGGGCGCGTTCGAGCCGCCGGTGGTCGCGATCCTGTCCGGCGGGAACGTCGACCCGGTGCTGCTCCAGCAGATCATCCAGCACGGCATGACCGCCGGCGGCCGTTATCTCAAGCTGCACCTGCGCGTGCCGGACCGGCCGGGCTCGCTCGTCTCCGTGCTCAGCTGTGTGAAGGACCTGGGCGCGAACGTGCTCGACGTCGAGCACTCGCGGATCTCCGGCAGCCTCGCCCTGGGCGAGGTCGACGTCGCGCTGGCGCTGGAGACCCGCGGCCCCGAGCACTGCGCGGACGTGGAAGCCGCCCTCGCCGACGCCGGGTTCACCATCGTCTGACGTCCTAAGTGGACGGTGGCCCGGTGATCGAGGCCAGCGCCAGGTCCCGTGCGGGCTCGCCGACCTCCGGGACGGCGAACCGGTGCCCGCGGATGTGGCCCAGCAGCTCGGGATCCGGCGCGACCTCGTGCTCACGCAGGTAATACGCGACGGCGCCGGGCCAGACCCAGGTGCCGTCGGTGCTGAAGGTCAGCGGCACGACGTCGGTGCGCGACGGGTCGAACGCGTCGGTCTCGTACGTCCGCGCCGCGAGCACCACCGGCGCCGCTTCCAGGTACGCGAGCACCTGCTCGCGTTCGCCGGGTGAAAGCGGATCCCGTTCGACTACCGGCCGCCCGGCCTCGTCGAGACCGTCGTAGACGCGGGGCGTCCGGACGTCTTCGGCAGTCTCGGCCGGCGGGTGCGGCGTGCTGACGACCGGTGCCGCTCCCGGCTGTGGGTTCGACGGTGACAGCCCGGCCCTGGCGCGCAGCCACGGCGGGAGGAAGCGGTCGGCCCTCGGGAAGAACCGCAGCTCGTCCTGGAAGCCGATCGGCGGCGGCGCCTGCCGCCAGCCGGGCTCCTGGTCCGGCCGGAACTCGGCGGACGGCGGTCGCCGCGGGTCGAACACCAGGGTCGCGCTCAGCCAGGTGCCGCGTCCCGGCTGGTACATGCCGCTGCGCAGCACGCCGAGCAGCCGCACCGCCTCCGGGTGCGGCCGGACCGGGTGCGCGCGCCCGTCCGGCGCGACAACCAGGACGTCCACCTCGACGTGCCGTCCGGCGGCCCGGTAGTCGACCTGCAAGCGGCGCCAACCGGGTGCCGTCGCGGAAACGAGGGCCTGGCCGATGCGGGCGACGAGGTCACGCTGCCCGTCCGGGCCGAGCGGGACTGGAGGCTGGGTCATGTGGCTCAGCCGTCCGCGGGCCGGATGCCCAGGAGCAGGTTCGACGGCGCGTAACCGGACTGGACGTCCACGGTCATCCCGGCCGACCGCGCCAGCACGGCGATCGCCAGCGGCGCGAACGCGATGAACCCGTCCGGCTGCACCTCGTTGCCGCCCGCGGTCCAGTAGGCCCGGTGCTGCTCCAACGCGCCGGTGTAAGCCTCGGCGAACTTGGCGGAATCGCGCCGGAGCAGGTAATAGAACATCCGGATCGGCGGGTAGACGAGCCGCATCATCGCGTCCGGCGGCGTGAACCGGGCCGTGTCCGGGTCTGTGCCGTCCATCGCCGGCAGGAACAGCTCCGGCGTCACTTCTCCGTGCGACAGAAAGGTTTGCAGGGTTTCGACCCACGGGTACAGGTACGCGTCGTGCTCGATTCCGGACGCCCGCAGGAGTTCCAGCGGCACGGAGGCCAGCTGCTGGATCAGCGTGTCGTCCCGGGTGAGGACGGCGAGCCAGGCGGCGGTGAGCCACGCGCCGGGGTCGGCGCGCTCGTTCGGCCCGGTCCCGGCGAAGCGCATCGGACGGCCGACCACCGCCTCCACCTCGGCATCCGTGCCGGCCGCGGCGAAGATCGCCGCGGCGGCCTGCGCGGCGGTCCCGACGGCGTCCCACGTGTCGGGGTCGCCCGCGTCCGGATCGACCACGCTCCGGTACTGGGCGAGCATCAGCTCACGGCGCAGCACGTTCGCGAGCGCGGCGGTGTCCTTCTCCACGTAGTCCAGGTAAAAACCGACCTGGGGCGAGAGCGCTTCGATCTGCTTCCACGCCAGGTCGACGTCGATCGGGTGCCTTTCCACGGTGGTCATCGATCTCATTCCTCGCTGCGTGGTGCCGGACCGGGCGGCCGCAACGGTGACTGGTAGTCGTAACCGTTGAACGGCTTGTAATCGTAACCGAGGTTGCGATGGGGCGTGACGGACTCGTCGACGAGCGCGCGCACCTCGATGTAGTCGAGCCGCTTCTCGAGCTTCGCACGTTCCAGCGCGTCCGCCAGTGCGGGGTCGGTGAGCGCCATCCGCTTGACGATGTCGTCGAAGTAGGCGGGGTGGCCCTGTTTGTAGGTGCGGGCGATGTCGGGCAGGTAGCGCTCGCTCGACCCGCCGCCGGGGCCTTTCGCCTCGTGCACGATGTAGTGCGGCTCGCCGCCGTC
The DNA here is from genome assembly GCF_900110575.1 of Amycolatopsis saalfeldensis. Lineage (GTDB taxonomy): Bacteria > Actinomycetota > Actinomycetes > Mycobacteriales > Pseudonocardiaceae > Amycolatopsis > Amycolatopsis saalfeldensis. Next base: position 728,857 of record NZ_FOEF01000001.1, on the reverse strand, counting down.
GTGGTGGTCGACTTCCCAGATGTGGTCGAAGTTGCCGGGTCCGGGTTTTTCGCCGTCGACCGGGTGACGCGGGGTGATGTCCGCGCGCACGTTGCCGTCGGCGTCGACCACCTGGTAGCGGTGGCTGCCCTCCGGCGCGTCGGGATGCGGCCGCACGTCGAAGTCGTCGTCCGGGAAGGCCTCGCTGAACTCGCGGTGCAGCCGGTCGCGCACCGCGTGGCCGGAAGCCTCCTCGCCGAGGACCTCCGAGGCGTCGTTCTTGGCGTTGTGCGCCGATTTCCAGCCGTCGTCGTCCGCCGGGGTCTCGTCGAGGATCGCCTTTTTGGCTTCACGATCGGCGATCCGGTCCTCGATGGCGTCGTAGTCGTGGTCACGCCAGTTGCGGGTGTCGGAGTGCGGGCCGGGCACGTGGCCCTCGGTGCTCGGGGTGTCGTGGCCTCCGGTTTCCGCTGTGTGTCCCGCTTCGTGTCCCGCTTCGTGGCTCGGTTCGTGGTCCGACGACGGTTGGTCACGCTGCGGCGGATGCGTCGCCGAGCGCCCCTCGTCGAACCCGAGCGATTCGGCGGCGGGCCGGTCGTGCTTGAACGTCGGCTTGCCGTCGACGAGGTCGAGCGGGTGCGGCGGGTTCTCGGGATCGGCGGCCGAGTGCCGGATGCGCAGCTCGCGCACCCCGTTGTGGGTCGTCTCGTAGTAGTGCTTCTCGATGTACTCGGGGTCCTCGATGTTCTCGCGCGGCGTCCGGCCGTCGGGCCCGGGCCGGTCGCGCCAGTCCTCGGGTTCGTTCTCGTCGCCGCGGTGCCGGGAGCTGTCCGCGTCGACGTCATGCGGGTCGTGGCGCTGGGTGTCCGGCGCGAACCCGTCCTCCCCGACGTGATGCGACGTCCCGTCCGGGCGATGCACGGACCACTCCCCGTCCGGCGGAATCCGCGGCCGCATCCGCCCGTCCGGCCCGATTTCGTAGTCGGACGAGAAAACGCGCCCGTGCGAATCGGTCCACGCCGGCTTGTTCGGCGCCATCACCTCGGTGTCCAGCTCACGCGAGAGCCGGTGCGCGAAGTCATTGGACCCGGCATCACACCCGATCAGCCGAATGGGCCGCCCGTCGTAGTCCCCGTTGCGGCGCAAGACATCCGCGAACTCCTCCGGCGTGTAGAGCCGATCGCCGATCCGCGCGTGCCCATCCGGCGTCACATGCACGTCAGCAGTGAACCGCCCATCCGGATCCGCCTGAACGCGATGGGGCAGGTCGCCCATGTCCGCGTCCCCACGGTGATAGGAGCTGCCGGCCGGGGTGCTCTCGGCGTGGTGCCGGTTGACCTCGTCGGGGGTGAGGGGCTCGTTGTGGTGACCCGGGTTGTCGTGGTTTGTGGTGTCGTGGCGCGCGGTGTCGTGGTGACTGTCCGGCTGGTTGCCGTGGTGCGGGGTGTTTTGGCTCGGACTGTCGTGATGGGGGGTGTTGCTGTGCTGCGCACCTGGCCTGTCGTGATGTGGTGCGCCTGGGCTGTCGTGGTGTGGTGTGCCTGGGGTGCTGTGATGCGGTGTGCCCGTGGTGTCGCGGCGGGGTGTGCCCGGGCTGTGGTGATCCGGTGTGCCCGTGGTGTCGCGGCGGGGTGTGCCCGGGCTGTGGTGATCCGGTGTGCCCGAGGTGCCGTCATGCGGTGTGCCCGTGGTGTCGCGGCGGGGAGTGTTGCCGTCGGGTGTCCGATGTGGACCTTCGGGACCGGGCCTTGTGCCCCCGGGACCGCCACCGGGCCGCTGAGTGCCCGGCTGGGCCACGGTCCCTTGCGATCCGCGCGCCACGGGCACCGGCGCGTCACCCGGCCGCCGAGGCGCGGGTCCAGTGCCATCGCCGGGCCGCTGGGGACTGTGGGTGTTGGGGTCACCCGGGTGTTGGGGTCCGCGGGCTCGGGGATCGTCGCCGGGACGTCGCTGGCTGGGGGCGGTCCGCTCGGGGCCTGGGCGGCCGGTGGGCGAGTCCGGGGTGCGCGAGGTGTGGGCACCGGGACTGCCGGGCGTGCCCGTCCAGCCGCCACCGGAGCCGGGGCGGGCACCAGGAGCGCCACCACCAGGAGCGGCGGACGGCGAGCCGCCCGAAGCACCGCCACCAGGAGGCATCGAGCCTCCGGCCGGCGTTTGTCCTTGCGGTGACGCGGATCCACCCGGCGAGTCACCACTGCGTGGAGCTGGAGCACCGGCCGTGGCCTCGTTCGCCCGAGACGGCGCATAACCACTCGCCGACGTCGAACTGTCACCCGGACGCGAACCACCACCCGGGCTGTCCCCACTCGCGTGAGTTGCGGAACCACCGCCACCACCGGAATGAGACGCCCCACCACCACCCGAGTGAACCGCCGAACCACCATTCGACGGCGCCCCACCGGACTGCGGCGAACCCCCACCACCGGACGCGTGCGACACGGAACCGCCACCGGAATGTGACGCGGAGCTGCCGTGGGACGGGGAGCTGTTTCCGGTGCTGGCATGGGAAGAGGAGCCGCCAGTGGCGTGGGACGGAGCGTTGTCAGCGTGGAGGGTGGAAGGGCCGTTGCCGCCGCCGGACGGGCCATTGTCGCCGTGGTTGCCATTGCCGGTGGAGCGGTCGGACGGGCCACCACCCGGAGACCTGTCCCCTGTGGACGAAGAGCTGCCACTATCCGAGGTACGGGAACCTCCACCCGAGGAAGGGGAATCGCCGCCGGAGCCGGAACCCTCGCCGCCGGAGCCGGAGCTGCCGGAATCCGAGCCATTCGACCCCGAACCATTGGACCCCGAACCATTCGATCCCGAGCCACTCGATCCCGAGTCACCCGACCCCGAACCCGACCCAGACCCCGACCCAGACCCCGAGCCCTCACCATCAGCCCCACCGGCCCCAGACCCCGGCGAATCCCCGTCCCCGCCGCCGTGATGCCCGCCGGAACCGCCAGAACCGCCGGAACCGCCGCGCTGGAGAAACCCGCCGGCCTTGATGTTCTTCGTGCTGATCACATCGAGGCCGGTGACCTTGCCGGCGAGTTTGCCGAGAACCTTGATGATCTTGGTGAAAACGTCGGCGAGCTTGCCCAGCAACGGCGAAACCCGGCGCATCGTGTCGCACAGCTTGGTGAGCAGCTCGCTGATCTTCTCGCCCCACTTGGCGATCGCCGCGACGGCCTGCGCGATCACCACCGGCGTGCCGAAGCCGAGGGAGAAGACCTCCTCCAGCACCCACGCGATCAGCTTGCCCACCAGGTCGGCGATCAGGTCGCGCACCGTCTCGCGCACGAACGCGACGACCTCGCCCATGATCATCGTCACCGTGCCGATGGCGCTCGCCACCGTCGCCGCCCCGCCGATCGCCTCGGCGGCCTCCGCGGAGGACTTGCGGTACGCGTCGGCGGCGTCGCCGGTCCAGTCCGCAGTGCCGGTCTTCACGGCGTTCGTCAGCTCGGTTTGCCGTTCCTCCAACGACTTCGAGACGTTGCCCCAGCTTTCGGCGTACGACTGGATCACCGGCGGGTCGCCCGCCACCGAGTCGAGCATGTCCTTCAGCGGCTGCACGTGCTCCATCAGGAACGACGCCGCGGACGAAAGCAGATACCCGAACGGGTCGATCGCCGCGCCCGCGATCTCGCCGGCCAGGCTCAGCACGCCGAGGCCGCCGGAGACCCAGTCGCCGTCCTTGATGCCGTTGAACGCGTCCATCGCGGACTCGGCGACGCCGATGCCCGTGCCGTAGCCGTAGTCCCCGTTGCCCGCGGTCAGCGGGCCGGGGCCGTCGCCGTCCTGCTCCGGCTGGACGACGAGCGGGTTCGCCTCCGCCATCAGTCACCCGCCTTCATCGAGCCCGCGACGTCACCTTCGTAGGTCTGGTACGCCTTCGCCGCGTCGCGCACCTTCTGCGCCTGCGCGTCCATCGCGGTGACGGTGTCCTTGAGCGCGTTGATGCCGTACTCCTCCACCGGGTCGAGCATCATCCGGAACGGCTGGCAGAGGATGCCGTACGCGTCCGTGGGCATGCTGACCTGGTTCGCGGCGTCGACGGCCTGCTGCAGCGCGTCGCTGAGCGCGTCGAGCTGCCGGGCATGCGCTTCGAGGTCGGTGCCGACCTCGAATCCCTTTGGTGCCATGAGTTACGTCCCCCTGGAATGGCCGCGAACGTCAGGAAAGGATGGGTCCGCCGAAGTTGTCGTCATCGTCGTCCGTCCGGGACCGGCGACGACGCGGTGCCGGCGGCGCCACCGGTGGCGGAGGCGGGGCCTGCCGCGGCGGCTCCGTGTCCTCGGGCAGAAACCGCCGCCCGTGATCGGGTTCGGCCGCGGCGGGCTCCTCCGGCGGCGCCGGGAACGAGCCTTTCGCCTTCTCCACCAACGCGTCCGTGGTGCCGCCAGCCCCGACGGTCTCCGCCGCGGCCTGCTGCAGCAGCTCGGGAATCCGTGACTGCGCCTTCTGCACGAGCTGCATCACCTGGGCGGACACCTCGGCCATCCGCTTGCCGTTCGCGGACTCCGCGATCACCAGGTTCTTCAGCAGCCCCTTGGCATCCACGGTCACCTCGACCAGGCGGTCCTTCGACCGCTCGGTGACGGTCTGGCCCTGCACGCGCTCGGCCATCGCCTGGTAGCGCGCGGCGGTCTCCTTGAGCTGGCGTGCCCAGCCGTCCACCATCTGCTGGCTGGCGTCGACGCTGTCCGGCATCGGCCCCCCTGTCTGATTCGCTGACTTCCCCACAGTGACGGTCCCGGCGCGCGGCCGGTTCCGGTTCAGCCCGAATTGCGCCGATCAGTCCAGTTTCGCATCTCGGTCAATCGGCTCAAACAAGCCTAAACCACGCACTTTGGGTGGCGAGAAGTAGCGCAAAGTAGCGAACGGCCCGCTCGCGACGAATTCGTCACGAGCGGGCCGTTCGCTACTGGGGTGTCAGAGGTTGCCGCGGCGCTCCTGCTCACGCTCGATCGCCTGGAACAGGGCCTTGAAGTTGCCCTTGCCGAAGCCGAGCGAGCCGTGCCGCTCGATGAGCTCGTAGAACACCGTCGGGCGGTCGCCGATCGGCTGGGTGAAGATCTGCAGCAGGTAGCCGTCCTCGTCGCGGTCGACGAGGATCTTGTGCTCCTTCAACGTTTCGATCGGCACCCGCACCTCGCCGATCCGCGCGCGCAGCTCCGGGTCCTCGTAGTAGGAGTCCGGCGTGTCGAGGAACTCGACGCCCGCGGCGCGCATGGCGGTGATGGTCTGGATGATGTCGTTGGTGGCGAGCGCGATGTGCTGGCAGCCCGCGCCCTCGTAGAACTCCAGGTACTCGTCGATCTGCGACTTCTTCTTCGCCACGGCCGGCTCGTTGAGCGGGAACTTGACCCGGTGGTTGCCGTTCGACACCACCTTGCTCATCAGCGCCGAGTAGTCGGTGGCGATGTCGTCGCCGACGAACTCCGCCATGTTCACGAAGCCCATCACACGGTGGTACCAGTCGACCCAGTAGTCCATCTTGCCGAGTTCGACGTTGCCCACGCAGTGGTCCACGGCCTGGAACAGCCGCTTCGGCGCGCCCTCGGGACGCTTGACGGCGCTCTCGCGCGGCTCGTAGCCGGGCAGGTAGACGCCGGTGTAGCGGGACCGGTCGATCAGCGAGTGGCGGGTCTCGCCGTACGTGGCGATCGCGGCCATCCGCACGGTGCCGTGCTCGTCGGAGACGTCGTGCGGCTCCTCCAGGATCGTCGCGCCCTCCGCGCGGGCGTGCGCCACGCACTTGTCGACGTCGGTGGTCTCCAGCGCCAGGTCGATGACGCCGTCGCCGTGCCGGCGGTGGTGGTCCAGCAGCGGGGAGCCGGGCTGCACCCCGCCGGTGATGACGAACCGCGCCGAGCCGGACTTCAGCACGAACGACTTGCGGTCGAAGTGCCCCGTCTCCGGGCCCGAGTACGCGACGAGGCGCATCCCGAACGCGACTTGGTAGAACCAGGCGGTCTGCGTCGCGTTGCCGGCGACGAACACCACCGCGTCGAGGGACTTGACCGGGAACGGGTCGGCGGCCGCGTCGTGGTCGACCAGGCCGACGAGCTGGCGGAGCTGGTCGTAGCTGACGTCGTCGAGCGCGCTCTGCGGATCCATGGTGTTGGTCATGTCAGGAAGCATCCGTGGTGAAGGGCAAGATGAGCAACGGTCGTCGATTACGCTGCACAGGCTGACCAGTAGAACCGGATAGCCGAAGGTCATCCTGGACAACCTGCGCAGGGAGATGACGATGCTGGACTCGCTCGACGCGCGGCTCCTGCTGCTGCTCACCGACTCGCCGCGCCTCGGCGTGCTGGAGTGCGCGCGCCGGCTCGGCGTGGCCCGGGGCACGGTGCAGGCGCGGCTCGACCGGCTGACCGAGCGCGGCGTCCTCGGCGGCTTCCCGCCGGAGCTCGACCTCGCGGCGATGGGCTACAGCCTCACCGCGTTCGCCGTGCTGGAAATCGCGCAGGGCAAGCGTTCCGGGGTCGCCGAGGCGCTCGCGGCGATCGACGAGGTGTGCGAGGTGCACGCGACGACCGGGCAGGGCGACCTGTTCGTCCGGCTGGTCGCGCGGGACAACGACGACCTGCAGCGGGTGATCGACGAGGTGGTCGGCGTGACCGACGTCCTGCGCACGTCGACCTCGATCGCCCTTTCGACGCCGGTGCCGCCGCGCGTGCGCCCGCTGCTGGAGCGCACCGCGCGGCGAGACTCCTGAGCCCTACAGCGTTTCCAGCGCGTGGGCGAGATACCGCCGGGCCGAGCGCTGGACGACCTCGTGCCCGTCGGAGCGCACGACCGCGTCCCACCACGCGCCGTAGATCGCCTCGAAGCGGTACGGCTCGAGCAGCTCCGCGGCCCGGCGCACGACACTCGGCCGTTCCGGGATCAGGTTCGGGTAGCTGTACATGAAGCCGACGTGCGTGCGGTCCGGCACGACCTGCACGATGTCGCCCGAGAGCAGCGCGCCGCGCCCGTTCTCACCAGCCGGCCAGTGCAGCACGGTTCCGCCCGCGAAGTGCACGCCCAGGTTCAGCAGCCGCAGGTCGTCGGCCACGTCGAGGGTGGCGCCGGACCACAGCTTGATCGACGGGTCGGGCCGCCCGATCCACTGCTGGTCGTCCTCGTGCAGGTAGACGGGCACGTCGAAGGCGCGCGCCCACTCCACCATCGTCGTGTAGTAGTGCGGGTGGCTGATCGCGATGCCGGTGAGGCCGCCGAGTTCGGTGATCTTCGCGACCAGCGCGTCGTCGAGGTATGCGGCGCAGTCCCACAGGAAATTGCCGGACTCCGCGCGCACGAGCAGGGCGCGCTGGCCGATCGCGAACTTCGGGTCCGATCCGACGCCGACGATGCCCGGGCCCTGCTCCTGCACCCGCGGGCGGTACGACCTGCTCTCGCGCAGCGTGGCCAGATCCGTCCACCGCTGGCCGGCGGCCGGGACGTACTGGCGCTCGTCCTCGCAGACCGGGCAGTCGTCCCTCGGCCCGGCGTACTGCATGCCGCAGGCGAGGCACATCGGTTCGCTGCTCATCGTGGCTTCCTCCCGGTTTTGCTCCCGGGAACCACGCTAGACCGGGGCGAACGCGCCGAACGCGCTCGCCCCGGGAGATCAGGCTTCGCTGTAGGGCACGGCCTTGACCAGGGTGACCTTCTGGATCTTGCCGTTGGGCAGCTCGTACTGGCGGGCCTCGCCCTCCTTGGCGCCGAGCAGGGCCTTGCCCAGCGGCGACTCCGGGGAGTACACGTCGATCCCGCCCTCGGCGCCCTCTTCACGGGTGGCGAGCAGGAACTTCTCGTCGTCGTCGTCCCCGTCGTAGCGCACGGTCAGGACCTTGCCGGGGCCGGCGGTGCCGTCGTCCTCGGGCGCCTCGCCGACCTTGGCCGCGCGCAGCAGCTCCTGGAGGTGGCGGATGCGGGCCTCGGCCTGGCCCTGCTCCTCGCGTGCGGCGTGGTAGCCGCCGTTCTCCTTGAGGTCTCCCTCTTCGCGGCTGTCGTTGATACGCGCTGCGATGACCGGACGATTCTCGATCATTTCGTCGAGCTCGTGCTTGAGCCTGTCGTAGGCATCCTGGGTCAGCCAGGTCACCTTGGTGTCGCTCACGGTCACCATCTCCTCGTCGGGCCTGCCAGGCTTGGGTGTACAAGCCGGCCACCGCGCGAACAAGGATTGCCCGCGCGGCCTGAGATAAAGGAAAAACACGGCCCGCCTCGGGCCGTGCTGGTGAATCAGCGTATCACGGCATGACTACGCGACGCCGGTCAATTCCCACGTGGCGCGGTCGCTCGCCGCGCACATCACCCCGTTGGCCGCTATGGGGTTGACATATACCGTGGTATGTCGTACGAGCAGCCGTACACGTCGGCGGTCACCGGCATCCCGATGCTCTTCACCACCACGCTCACCCGGCTGTGCCCGGCCCCGGCGGGGACCAGTACTTCCCGTCGGCCGCTTTCCGCGCCCGCCCGGTCCCGCACGCGGACGACGCAGACCCCGGCCTTGTCGGGCTGGTCGCGCGTGACGTTGATCGTGATCTCCATCGCGTTGCCCGGGCGGTCCTCGAACGCGACGCGCTCGGCGTCGATCGGGGCGTCGCCGAGGTTCACGTACGCCACCCAGGCGATCACGCAGCTCACGACCACCGCGATGCCGGTGAACAACCATCGCCGCCAGCGCCGGGAACCGCTCCGGCCGACCGTGCCGTACCGGTCCGCGGGCGGTGCCGGACGGGCGCCACCCTCGGTGGTCACGACGTCTCCGGTCTGCAAATCCGGGCCTCCGGTCGTTCTTGTCGTACCCGTGGGGACAATGGGGGGCGGGGCCGACGCGGGCACCACCCGCAGTCGAGTATCCGCGAGCCCGTCCGGCGCCGCGGAGCCGGGGCGGGGTACGACGGAATAAAGGCACACGAAGGGGTCGTTCCGAGCATGGTGCGAGCTGACGAGCTGACGAGCGACGACAACCGGAACCTGCGTCTCATGGCGGTGCACGCGCACCCCGACGACGAGTCGAGCAAGGGCGCCGCCACCATGGCCAAATACGTGGCCGAGGGCCACGAGGTGATGGTGGTGACCTGCACGGGCGGTGAAGCGGGCAGCATCCTCAACCCGGCGATGGACCGGCCGGAGGTGCTCGCCAACATGTCGGAGATCCGGCGCGAGGAGATGGCGACCGCCGCGAAGATCCTCGGGGTCAGCCACCGCTGGCTCGGCTTCATCGACTCCGGGCTGCCCGAGGGCGACCCGCTGCCGCCGGTGCCCGAGGGCTCGTTCGCCGTGGTCCCGCTGGAGGAGTCCACCGAGGCGCTGGTCCGCGTGATCCGCGAGTTCCGGCCGCACGTGATGACCACCTACGACGAGAACGGCGGCTACCCGCACCCGGACCACATCCGCACCCACGAGGTGTCGATGGCGGCCTTCGACGCGGCCGGCGACCCGGAGCGGTTCCCCGAGGCCGGTGAGCCGTGGCAGCCGCTCAAGCTGTACTACGGGCACGGCTTCTCCAAGGCCCGCATGGTCGCCTTCGACACGGCCCTGAAGGCCCTCGGCCAGCCCTCGCCGTACGAGGAGTGGCTGAAGTCCTGGCCCGCCGACCGGCCCGACATCATGGAGCGGGTTACCACGCGCGTCGAGTGCGGTGAATACTTCGAGGTGCGGGACGAGGCGCTGAAGGCGCACGCCACGCAGATCGACCCGACCAGCCGATGGTTCGCGGTCCCGCTCGACGTGCAGCGCGAGACGTGGCCGACCGAGGAGTACGAGCTGAACCGCTCCCTGGTGGACAGCACGCTGCCGGAGGACGACCTGTTCGCCGGCATCAAGGAGAAGGTGAGCCCATGAGTTTCGGTGTGCCGGCCGTCGCGGTGGTCCCGCTCACGGCGTCGGCCCTGTTCCTGGCGCAGCAGCCGGACAGCGGGGACAACGGCGGCCAGGGTGAGGACTTCGGCAAGTCGTCCCCCGTCGGCCTGCTGGTGCTGATCCTGTTCCTGATCGCCGTCGTCTTCCTGGTGCGGTCGATGAGCAAGCACCTGAAGAAGGTGCCGGCGAGCTTCGACACGGAGGAGAAGGCGCCCGAGGAGAGCTCGGAGCCGGCTCCCCAGCCCGAGGAAGACGAAGCGAAACCGGTCGACAAGTCGAGCTCGAGCCCGTCGAAGACCGACTGACCCTGAAGCGGTCCGGCGACGGCGCCGGACCGGGTGGATGACACCCTGGTAACCATGCCGAACCGTCTGGCGGACGCCACCAGCCCGTACCTCCTGCAGCACGCGGACAATCCCGTGGACTGGTGGCAGTGGGGTGCCGAAGCGCTGGCCGAGGCGCGCCGGCGCAACGTGCCGATCCTGCTTTCGGTCGGCTACGCGGCCTGCCACTGGTGTCACGTGATGGCGCACGAGTCCTTCGAGCACGAGGGCACCGCGGCGCTGATGAACGCGCACTTCGTGAACATCAAGGTGGACCGCGAGGAGCGGCCGGACGTCGACGCCGTCTACATGGCCGCCACGCAGGCGATGACCGGTCAGGGCGGCTGGCCGATGACGTGTTTCCTCACCCCAGAGGGCGAACCGTTCCACTGCGGCACCTACTACCCGCCGTCGCCGCGGGCGGGCATGCCGTCGTTCAGCCAGCTCCTGGTCGCCGTCGCCGAGGCGTGGACCGAGCGGCCGGAGGACCTGCGCACGAGCGCGAAGCAGATCATCGGGCACCTCACCGAGCAGGGCGGCCCGCTGCCGGAGTCAGCGGTGGACGCCGAGGTGCTGGCCGCCGCCGCGCGAAAGCTCGGTGAGGAGGCCGACGCGGTGAACGGCGGCTTCGGCGGCGCGCCCAAGTTCCCGCCGTCGATGGTGCTGGAGTTCCTGGTGCGCCACCACGAGCGCACCGGCTCGGCCGAGGCGCTCGCGCTGGCGGAGTCGGCGGCCGACGCGATGGCCCGCGGCGGCATCCACGACCAGCTGGCCGGCGGCTTCGCGCGGTACTCGGTGGACGCCGGGTGGACCGTGCCGCACTTCGAGAAGATGTTGTACGACAACGCTTTGCTGCTGCGTGTCTACGCGCACCTGGCCCGGCGCGGCTCGGCCTTCGCCCAGCGCGTCGCCGAAGGGGTCGCTGAGTTCCTGGCCACGGACCTGCGTACGCCCCACGGTGGGTTCGCCGCTTCGCTCGACGCGGACACGGACGGCGTCGAGGGCCTCACCTACGTCTGGACGCCGGAGCAGCTGCGTTCCGTGCTCGGTGACGAAGACGGCGCGTGGGCAGCCGGGCTGTTCGGCGTCACGGAGTCCGGCACCTTCGAGGAGGGCGCCTCCACGCTGCGCCTGCTCGACGACCCCGATTCCGAGCGTTACGAGCGGATCCGGCGGGCATTGCTGGCCGAGCGGGCCACACGCCCGCAACCGGGGCGGGACGACAAGGTCGTCGCGGCGTGGAACGGGCTCGCGATCACGGCGCTGGCCGAGGCGGGCGTGGCCCTGGACCGTCCACAGTGGATCGAGCTGGCGCGCGGCGCGGCCTCGTTGCTGCTCGACGTGCACGTGGTCGGCGGTCGGCTGCGGCGCAGCTCGCGAGACGGCGTCGTCGGCGGCTCCGCCGGGGTGCTCGAGGATTACGCCTGCTTCGCCGACGGTTTGCTGGCGCTGCACCAGGCCACTGGCGAACCGCAGTGGCTCACCGAGGCGACGCGGCTGCTCGACCTCGCGTTGGCGCACTTCGCGTCCGAGACCGCGGACGGCGCGTACTACGACACCGCGGACGACGCCGAATCCCTGGTCCAGCGCCCCTCCGACCCCACGGACAACGCGAGCCCCTCGGGTGCGTCCGCGCTGGCGGGCGCTCTGCTGACGGCGTCGGCGCTGGCCGGCCACGAGCAGGCCGCGCGCTACCGGGACGCCGCCGAGCTTGCGCTGCGCCGCGTCGGGCTGCTGGCGACGCGGGCGCCGCGGTTCGCCGGGCACTGGCTTTCGGTCGCGGAGGCCGCGCAGTCGGGCCCGGTGCAGGTCGCGGTCGTCGGCTCGGCGCCCGAGCTGGTCAGCGCCGCCGCGCGTCACGTCCACGGGGGTGGCGTGGTCCTCGGCGGCGCTCCGGACGCGCCGGGGGTCCCGCTGCTGGCGGACCGCCCGCTGGTCTCGGGCGCGCCGGCGGCGTACGTCTGCCGCGGTTACGTCTGCGACCGCCCGGTGACTTCGGCGGAAGACCTGCTGGCCCAGCTGCGACGCTGAGTTTCCGCCCCTGGTGAACACCGCCCTGTGATGCCGGTATTCGGCGTAGCGTCGGTGACGTTGTAATCATGTAATCGCACGTATTTCAGGGTGGTGGGACACATGGGACGAGGTTGGAAGGGCCGCGGCGGCTGGTCACAGGGCGAGGTGCCGTCGGCCGAAGACGCGGCCGCCTGGCTGGGCGGACGCCTCCCGGACGGTTGGTTCACGGGCGCGCCGGAGGTCACGGCCGACCGCGAGGAGATCGTCATCGTGGGCGAACTGCCCGCCCTGACCGGCGAATACGCCGACGACGCGGCCCGCGCGGCCGCCGAGGACGGCCGAATCAGCCGATTCCGCGAGGAGACCCGCGACGAGCGCATCGAGATCGCCCGCCAGGCCGAGCACCGCTACCAGCGAAAGGTCGCCTGGGGCGCGAAGCTCGGCGGCACGAAAGTCCTCTTCACAACACTGTCGGCCCCGGTGATGACCCGCCTGCGACAGCCGGAGCGCCTGATCCTCGACACCTTGGTGGACGCAGGCGTCGCGCGCTCCCGCTCGGAAGCCCTGGTCTGGGCCGTCCGCCTGGTAGGCGAACACGCCGACACCTGGCTCGCCGACCTACGCGAGGCCATGACCAAGGTCGACGACCTACGGGCAAAAGGCCCAGACCTGGCCTGAGCCGCCCCGAAGGGGACCCTCGCACGCGGCGGAGGGTCCCCTTCGCGCGCACGAGCGAGTGTCCCTTTCGCTTACACGCGCGAGCGAAAGTCCCTTTCGCGCGTGGCGTGCAGCGAGTGTCCCCTTAGCGCGCAGCCGAGAGTCCTTTCGCGCGCGGTGTGGCGAGGGCTCCTTTCGCAGGTGCTGCCGAGGGCCCCTCCTCGCACGCGGCGTGCAGCGAGAGTCCCCTTCACGCGAGGCAGCGGCGAAGTCCCTTCGTGCGCGGGCGTGCGGCAAGGTTCCCTGTCGCGGCCGAGGGCTCCTGTCGCGTGTGGCGTGTGGCCCTCTTCGTACGCGGGTGAGGGTCCCGTTAGCGCGGCCGAGAGCCCCCTTTCGTACGCGTGGCCGAGGACCCTCCTTCGCACGGCGTGTGGCGAGGGTCCCCGTTCGTACGCGTGGCCGAGGGCCCACCTTCCCACGGCGTGTGGTGAGAGTCCCCTTCGTACGCGCGGGCGAGGGTCCTCTTCGTATGCGGCAGTGGCGAAAGTCCCTTTCCTGCGTGGCGTGTGGTGAGGATCCCTGCCACACATGCGGCCGAGATCTCCTATCGCGCGCGGCCTGCAGTGAGAGTCCCTTCACATGCGGCAGCGGCGAGGATCCCCCTTCGCACGTGCAGCCGAGAGTTCCCTTCGCGTGCGGCCTGCGGCGAGAGTCCCTTTCGCGCGGCTGAGAGTCCCCTTCGCGTGCGCCAGCGGCGAGGATTCCTCCTTCGCGCGTGCGCTCGAGGGTTCCCGTCACGCGGCCCGCAGCGAGAGTCCCTTTCGCGCGCGGCGGCGAGGGTCACCTTTCGCACGTGGCGGCCGTGAGCGTCCCCTTCGCGCGTACGAGCAAGAGTCCCCTTCGCGCGCCCGGAGCGGCGAAAGTCCCCTTCACTGCCAGGCCAGCTGCTGCGGTACCGCAACCCGTGCCGGGCTCCGGGCGGACCCCTTTGCCGCCGTTTCCCCGGCCGTGCCCAGGCCAAACGATCGAGTCTTCCTTCTCACCTCGGCCTGCGGGGGTCGTCGCGGTGGGGCAGTCTTCCTTATAGGTGGCAAAACGAGCAGTAACGCAGCCGCATCGGAGGAGCCGTGGACATCCCTGCCGTTCCGACCAAAGTGGACCCCGGCGCGTTGACCGCCGTCCTGGACGGCCGTTGGGCCGGGCTCCGGCGCGAGGTGCGCGCGCAGATGGCGGCCGAGGACTTCAGCGATCCGGCCAATCTCGACATCGAGGCGCACCGCGCGCAGGTGCTGGAAAACCTCCGCCGGCTGGCGCGGACCGACCAGCCGGGGCTCGGTTTCGACGTCGCGTACGGCGGTGGGAACGACGTCGGCGGCTCGGTGACGTCGTTCGAAATGCTCGGCTTCGGCGACCTCTCACTGATGGTCAAGGCCGGGGTGCAGTGGGGCCTGTTCGGCGGCGCGGTGCAACTGCTCGGCACCGAGCGGCACCACGAGAAGTACCTGCGCGGCATCATGGATCTCAGCACCCTCGGCTGTTTCGCGATGACGGAGCACGGCCACGGCTCCGACGTCCAGAACCTGCACACCACCGCGACCTACGACCCGGCAGCGCGCGAGTTCGTGGTGCACAGCCCGGATTCGGGCGCCACCAAGGAATACATCGGCAACGCGGCGCGCGACGGGCGGCTGGCCGTCGTCTTCGCCCAGCTCGTGACCGGCGGCGAATCCCGTGGCGTGCATGCCTTCCTGGTGCCGATCCGCGACGCTGACGGCACGCCGGCGCCCGGCGTCACAATCGAGGACTGCGGCCGTAAAGCGGGCCTCAACGGTGTCGACAATGGACGGTTGACCTTCGACCGCGTCCGCGTCCCGCGCGAGGCGCTGCTGAACCGCTTCGGTGACGTCGCCGAGGACGGCGCCTACTCCAGCCCGATCGAGAGCGACGGCCGGCGCTTCTTCACCATGCTGGGCACGCTCATCCGCGGCCGGGTCAGCGTCGGCGGCAGCGCGGGCAACGCCACGAAGCGCGCGCTCGCGTTGGCGATCCGCTACGGAGAGCAGCGACGCCAGTTCAAGCGTCCGGACGGCGACGAGGTGGTCATCCTCGATTACCTCGGCCACCAACGGAAACTACTGCCCGCGCTGGCGAAGACGTACGCGCTGCACTTCGCGCAGGAGGAGCTTGTCTCGAAGCTGCATGACATCCCGTCGGACGCGTCGGAGGAGGAGCAGCGTGAGCTGGAGGCGCGCGCCGCGGGACTGAAGGCGTTCAACACCTGGCACGCGACGCGCACGATCCAGGCCGCGCGCGAGGCCTGCGGCGGTGCCGGTTACCTGTCGGAGAATCTGCTCGCCGGGCTGAAGGCCGACACCGACGTGTTCACCACGTTCGAGGGCGACAACACCGTGTTGCTGCAACTGGTCGCGAAGGGCCTGCTGACGCAGTACAAGGAGTATTTCGAAGACCTCAGCCCGCTGGCGACGGCGCGGTTCGTCGCGGAACAGCTGGTGGGCGCGGTGCTCGAACGCACCGCCGCCCGCCAGGTCGTGGAGCGCCTGACCGAATCCGACGACGGCGACGTGCTGTTCGACCGTGAGTGGCAGCAGAAGCTGTTCGAGGACCGGGAGGAGCACGTCCTGGAGGGCGTCGCGAACCGGCTGCGCAAGGCGGCGGACGACCCGTTCGGCGTGTTCAACGCGGCGCAGGACCACGTGCTGCGCGCCGGCCGCGTGCACGTCGACCGCCTGGTGCTGGACGCTTTCGCACGCGCGGTCTCGTCGTGCGAGGACGCGGAGGCGAAGGCGCTGCTGGAGCGAGTCTGCGACCTGTACGCCCTGTCGGCCATCGAGGAGGACCGCGCGTGGTTCCTTGAGCACGGCCGCCTCACGGCTTCGCGCTCGAAGGCCGTGACCGCCGCGGTCAACGGGCTGTGCGCGGAGCTGCGTCCGCACGCGCGTGCGCTGGTGGACGCCTTCGCGATCCCGGAGCAGTTCCTCGCCGCGCCCATGCTGCTGGGCTGATTCAGTCTGACAGTACGCAGCTTTGGGGTTGGAGATCGCGATTACTTGACGAATTCGCTTGCTGGAACCTGGTCGACCAATTTCCCTACTTCGCCGTTTAGCCATTTTGCAAGCTCGCCGAGATACGTTCCGGCAGGTTCTCCGCGAAGCACCGCGTCGGACAGCCTGCGTTTACCCGTTGAGAGGGTTGACTTTGAAATTTCGTAGAACTCGTCACCGTTTGATCTTTTTAGCAGGTCTTTTCTTCCTATTGTCTTCACGACAAATTTAGTTCCGAGATAGCGTTCAATGCCAACGAAAGAAGGTCCGAGCTCGGGATTCGTCATGGACTCTGGCGTTGCAATAGCGCTCGAGTAAGGGTGTGCTTGCAGTAGATTCCTGTAGGTGCCGACATCCTTTGATTCCCAATCGCGAAGTACTAGGATTGGAGCGGAGAGTGGCCGGGCCTTCAATGCTGATTGATTGAATTTCAGATAAGATTTTAACGCGTCGCCGGCGGTGCCATCTCCAAAGGAATCGTCTGGAGAAAGTATTCTCCAGCGAGGCCGAATTCCTGTCTCTCGAACGGCGGCGCCTAGGTATATCTCGTCGAATCTTCCCTCGACCACGACTATGGGAATATCGGGGTACTCGAGCAACGGGTGGCGGTACGAGGTAATGGCCATCCTGGTAGATTTTGCCAATGTCTCTTTCGCGGGTAGACATTCTACCCTGGATCCACTCGCTCCTTGGGAGACAATCCAGGCCATCGGGGCCACTCGTACAAATTCATCCTGATGTGTGGTTGCGAATATCTGTCGACGAGGGTCATCTGCGTATCGAGCGAGGTCTGTTGCGAATCGTGAACGCAGGCCTGAGTGGAGAAATGACTCGGGCTCTTCTATCGCCCAAATGCTCGCTTGTACCCAGCCGAACGCACGTCCGCGAGATACACGGTCGACGAGGTTCAAGATGTGCAGGAGGATAAATGACTGCGCGCCCGATCCTTCCATTTCCGGAGAGCGACCCCTTCCGTTCGAAACGGACTGGAGCGCCACCTCAAACGCGAGTTCGGCAAAGTCTGTGGGTAGTGTCGCGTTAACTGAGAGATTTGTTATCCCGGATCCTACGCTGGCGGATACGTCTGCAAACATCTGATCGCCGGTGCGTGACAGCGCTGACATGAGGTCGGCGACTGCACCTTGTCGGTATTCCTGCGTTCCTTGGAGCCGCTTGATTAGTTCGGCGCGAAGCGGTTGGGCGAACTGGCGAATTAGGTCTGCTGGGCGGGCGTGATTCGGGATATACCTGAACTGGACGGCTCTGATAAAGAGCAGGAGGTTTGGTACCTCGGTGCTCTCGGCTGGCTTCAAAGAAGAGAAACTATTTCCGAATGAGTAGCTATCTATCATCGATTGACCCTGGCTGTCCAGGGTCCAAGTTCGAGTGATCGCGATGGATTCTTTTAGGTTATGCGAATTGAGGAAGTCATCCTGCTTTCGAACCTTGAAAGTGGATGCGATGTTATATACTTCTTCTTCCCTGTGGGGGCGTAGTCTGAGAAGTCGCGAATCAAGTTCAGTTCGCGACTGTCTTCGTCGACGATGTTGTTGAAGAAAAGGTTTAGTGCCCTTAGGACATTGGACTTTCCTGAACTGTTCAATCCGACGATGGGATTGTAATCGCCGGGTGAGTCGATCTCGATCAGGCGGATCGAGCGAAAATTTTCCACTCGTATCGACTTAACCAGCTGCATATCGCCATCCATGTCCAATTTCGAGATTTAGTCGATGAATTCTAGTGCATGCCTCCTCGGTGGGATAATCGGGGGGCCGGTTCTGGGTTGCTCGACTCTTTACTTGATCGGTTTCGGAAAGCATCAGATCACTCCTATGGTGCGGTTCGATGCCGTATTGCCCTGGCAGGGCGCCGGACGGCATTCAATACATGCGAGGACATGCACGGCGCGCGTCGACTTCACGCGCGATGGCGGGCTGTCGGTGCGCTGGAGTCGGGCGGCGGCTATCCGCCGCTAGGCCGGGTGGACCATTGGCGTTCGGCTGATTAGCGCAGCGAAGCGTCGGGCGAGCGTGGTGCTCGTCAGTCTCGCCAGTGTGGCTAGATCTTCGACCTGCCCCTGGTGCGGGGTAGACGTGCAGGAACAGCCACTTCCACGGCGATCTTGAGGTCGGCCGTAGGCCAGGCGGCCAGCGACCCCAGCGTGCGCGATCGAGGCCCGTAGCAGTTCTAGGCCCGCCACTGGAAGGTCCTGACTGTGAACGTCACCCGGGGGACCACGCACGACGCCCTGCTCGCCGCCTCATCCGCAGGCTGGCCGACGACACTTCGCTACGCACTCCTGCTGCTCGTCACGAGGGGGACCCTCGGTGCGGCGGTGCTACTCCTGCTGCGGTGACCAGCTAGGCGTACATCGCCAGCCAGATCGCGATGTAATGCGACACCGCCGCCAGCACCGTGCACGCGTGGAAGAACTCGTGGTACCCAAAGGTATTCGGCCAGTGATTCGGCCACTTCACGGCATAGAAGACCGCGCCCATGGTGTAGAACAGGCCGCCGACGCAGAGGAGGACGAGGGCGGCGACGCCGGCGTGGTGGCCCAGCTCGGGCATCACGAAGACCGCCACCCAGCCCAGGGCGATGTAGATCGGGACGCCGAGCCAGCGGGGGGCGTGCGGCCACAGCATCTTCATGCCCACGCCCAGCACCGCGCCGCCCCAGACGACCGCCAAGACGATGTAACCCGTGGGCTGGGACATGGCCAGCAGGGCGAACGGGGTGTAGGTGCCGGCGATGAAGAAGAAGATCATCGAGTGGTCGGCGCGTTTCATCCACTTGTACGCGCGCGGGCTCCAGAGCCGGCGGTGGTACAGGGCGCTCACGCCGAACAGGCCCAGCACGGTCAGCCCGTAGACTGACGTGGCCAGCGCCGCGAGCGGCGAAACGGTCGACGCGGCGAGGCTGATCAGCGCCGCGGCGCCGGCGACCGCGCCGAAGAAGGACCAGAAGTGGATGTGCCCGCGCAGGCGCGGGCGGGTGTCGACGGGCGCAGGGCCGGACGGTGGGGGTTCGGTCGTCACGCTCACTCAGCCAGGTTACGGGACCGTAGGTTTTTCGCCACCTCCCGTGGCGCGTCACACGTCCGGCTCAGGGGTGCGTACGCTCAGCTGACGTGAGCATCAGGTCCTTCATGTCCGACGTCGTCTACAGCGTCTACGGCCGCCGCCTGATCCAGCAGGCCGCGGACAGCCATCCGCGGCACGTCGCCATCATGCTCGACGGAAACCGCAGGTGGGCGCGCGAAGCCGGCTTCACCGACGTCGCCGACGGGCATCGCGCCGGGGCCAAGAAGATCGCCGACTTCCTCAGCTGGTGCCAGGAGGCCGAGGTCGAAGTGGTCACCATGTGGCTGCTGTCCACCGACAACCTCAACCGCGACCCGGACGAGCTCACACCGCTGCTGAAGATCATCACCGACGTCACGGACGAGCTCGCGGCCCCCGAGGCGCCGTGGCGGCTGCGCATCGTCGGTGCGCTGGACCTGCTGCCGATCGAGGTGGCGCAGAAACTCACCGCCGCCGCGGCCCGCACCGGGGACCGGCCGGGCATGGAGGTGAACGTCGCCGTCGGTTACGGCGGGCGGCAGGAGATCGCCGACGCCGTGCGCAAGCTGCTGCTCCAGCACGCCGACGAGGGCACCTCGATCCGCGAGCTGGCGAAAATACTCGACGTCGACCACATCTCCGAGCACCTGTACACCTCGGGGCAGCCGGATCCGGACCTCATTATCCGGACCTCCGGTGAACAGCGGCTTTCCGGATTCCTGCTCTGGCAGTCCGCGCATTCGGAATTCTGGTTCACCGAGGCGTATTGGCCGGCATTCCGCCGGGTCGACTTCCTTCGCGCGCTTCGCGACTACGCCTGGCGCCACCGCCGCTTCGGCGCCTGACCTCGCACGAAGGATCCCGGGCACGAACAAGGGCCCCGGAGCGAACTCCGGGGCCCTTGTCTCAACCCACGTCAGTGGCCGTGGTGCTCCAGCGAGTGGGCGATCAGCGCCGGGGTGGTGGCGATGCCCGTGTAGGCACCCGCGACCAGGGAAGCCGCGCCGTAGCCCAGCGCGCCGCCACCTTCGATGAAGGTCGCGTATGCGTCACCGAACGTCGGGTCCGGGGTGTGGGCTGCCGGCGCGGCGAACGCCGTACCGCCGAGCATCATCAGGCCCGCGGCCGCACCGGCGACAATTCCAGCCTTCTTCAGCACTTCGCACACTCCTAGGTAGATAATCTGGGATCTCGGGCACCGAACGATCCGGTGGTGTGTCCCGCAGTGAGAAAATTACCCCCGAGCGGCCCGTAATGAGTGCCCGGTACTCCCATTGTGTGAGCCGCAAATAGGCGGGTTCACCCGGTCCGGGTCAGTGTCCAGTATGCGAAATGCATTTCCGCCGCCCCCGTGGTACAAGCTTTCCTGGATTCTTCCAACCCCGTTCCGTGACAATTTCCCGAAGATCATACTGACGCGTGATCACCCGAATGCCATTGTGCTCACCCAGCGTGATGTCACGGGGTGTTGATGTCGGGCGACCCACGGTGAGATGACGAATTGGCGAATCACCTGTGTGGCTGCCTGCACGATCGCCCGGACGTAGGTACCTTCCGGAAGTGAGGGCACGCGTTCCGTGCGGGTCCTCGCGGGAGGCCCTGGTCGTGGCGTTGATCGAGGGGGCGGCTCAGCCGTCCACGAGATGCACGAGGGGGCCGGCACCCGGCCCTCGTGGCCGCATCGCCTGACGCAGCCGGCGTCAGGAGGAGCGGACCCAGCCAGGGAGGTGCCCGGCCCAGCGAGTGCGGGCGTGGGGTGCACACGCCCTCGAGGGAGATGCCGTCGTGACTGCGCAGCGTTCACCCCGCAAGGCCTCTGGCCGTTCTTCGACCGGTGCCCCTGGCCCGGAGAAAGCCTCGATCTCGCCCACCCCAGGTGTGTCCACCTACGTGCTGGACACGTCGGTCCTGCTTTCCGACCCGTGGGCGGTGACGCGGTTCGCCGAACACGCGGTCGTCCTCCCGCTGGTCGTCATCAGTGAACTGGAGGCGAAACGTCACCACCCCGAGCTCGGCTGGTTCGCCCGTGAGTCGCTCCGGCTGCTCGACGACCTGCGCCGGCAGTACGGCAGGCTCGACGCGCCGATCCCGATCGGGGAGCACGGCGGCACGCTGCAGGTGGAGCTCAACCACACCGACCCCTCGGTGCTGCCGGTCGGCTTCCGGACCGACTCCAACGACCACCGCATCCTCGCCTGCGCGCTGAACCTGGCCGTGGAGAAGGTGCCGGTGACGCTGGTGACGAAGGACATCCCGCTGCGGGTCAAGGCCGGGGCCGTCGGCCTCGCCGCCGACGAGTACCGCGCGCAGGAGGTCACGCCGTCGGGCTGGACCGGCATGACCGACGTGGACGTGCCGCAGGAGCTGGTCGACGCCCTGTTCGCGGGCAACTCGGTGGACCCGGTGGAGTTCGGCCTCGCCGAGGTGGGCGAGCTGCCCTGTCACACCGGGCTGCGGCTGCTCGCCGGCAGCACCGGCGCGCTGGGGCGGGTCACCGCGGACAAGCGGATCCGGCTGGTGCGGGGCGATCGCGAGGCGTTCGGGCTGCACGGCCGCTCGGCCGAGCAGCGGGTGGCGCTGGACCTGCTGCTGGACTCCGACGTCGGCATCGTCTCCCTCGGCGGCCGCGCCGGCACCGGCAAGTCCGCGCTGGCGCTGTGCGCCGGGCTCGAGGCGGTGATGGAACGCCGCCAGCACCGCAAGGTCGTGGTGTTCCGCCCGGTCTACGCCGTCGGCGGCCAGGAGCTGGGCTACCTGCCGGGCTCCGAGAGCGAGAAGATGCAGCCGTGGGCGCAGGCGGTGTTCGACACCCTCGGCGCGCTGGTCAGCCAGGACGTGCTGGACGAGGTGTTCGACCGCGGCATGCTCGAGGTGCTCCCGCTGACGCACATCCGCGGCCGCTCGCTGCACGACACGTTCGTGATCGTGGACGAGGCGCAGTCGCTGGAGCGCAACGTGCTGCTCACGGTGCTCTCCCGCCTCGGCACAGCGTCACGGGTGGTGCTCACGCACGACGTCGCCCAGCGCGACAACCTGCGCGTCGGACGGCACGACGGCGTCTCGGCGGTGATCGAGAAGCTGAAGGGCCACCCGCTGTTCGCGCACGTGACGCTGACCCGGTCGGAGCGCTCGCCGATCGCCGCGCTCGTCACCGAGATGCTGGAGGACCACGGCTGATCCCCTGGGGAACTCGTGAGTGTTCAGGCGGTTCTCACGGTCCTGAACACTCACGAGTCCTCACCAGCCGGACGGGAGGGGACGGCCCTCGGCGAAGCCGGCGGCGGACTGCACGCCCAGCAACGCACGCTCGTGGAACTGCTCCAGCGTGCGCGCGCCCGCGTACGTGCAGGACGAGCGGACGCCCGCGCAGATCGAGTCGAGCAGGTCCTCGACGCCAGGGCGGTTCGGGTCCAGCGCCATGCGCGAGGACGAGATGCCCTCCTCGAACAGGGCCTTTCGGGCGCGGTCGAAGACGTTGTCGGTGCGCGTCCGGGCGCCGACGGCCCGTTTGGACGCCATGCCGAACGACTCCTTGTACGGCCGCCCCTGCTCGTCGAACCGCAGGTCGCCGGGCGATTCGTGGGTGCCGGCGAACCAGGAGCCGACCATCGCGGCGGACGCGCCGGCGGCCAGTGCCAGCGCGACGTCGCGCGGGTGCCGCACGCCGCCGTCGGCCCACACCTGCTTGCCCAGCTCGCGCGCGGCGGCCGCGCACTCCGCGACGGCCGAGAACTGCGGCCGTCCGACGCCGGTCATCATCCGCGTGGTGCACATGGCGCCGGGGCCCACGCCGACCTTCACGATGTCCGCGCCCGCGTGGATCAGATCCCGGGTGCCCTCGGCGGTGACGACGTTGCCGGCCACCACCGGAACCCGCGGCGACACCGCGCGGACCGCCTTGAGCGCGGCGATCATTTTCTCCTGGTGCCCGTGCGCGGTGTCGACCACCAGCGTGTCGACGCCCGCGGCCAGCACGGCCTCGGCCTTCGCGGCCACGTCGCCGTTCACCCCGACGGCCGCGGCCACCCGCAGGTTGCCGTCGGCGTCCGCGGCCGGCGTGTAGATGCCGGCGCGCAGGGCGGCGACGCTGGTCAGCACCCCCGCGAGGCGGCCTTCGGCATCGAGGCCGAGCGCGAGCCGGGCGCCGTGGGCGTGCAGCTGCTCGAAGACCTCGCGCGGCTCCGTGTCCAGCGGAACGGCGACGGCCGCGGGCTGCGCGACGTCGGCGAGGCGCGCGAAGCGGTCGACACCCGCGCAGGCCGCTTCGTCGACGATGCCGACGGGCTTGCCGTCGCCGTCGACGATCACCACAGCGCCGTGGGCGCGCTTGTGCACGAGGTTGAGCGCGTCGGCCACCGCGTCGCCGCCGGTCAGCACGAGCGGGGTGTCCCACACCGGGTGACGGCTCTTGACCCAGGCCACGATTTCGGTGACCGCGGCGGTGTCGACGTCCTGCGGCAGCACCACGAGCCCGCCGCGGCGGGCCACCGTTTCGGCCATCCGCCGTCCGGCGACGGCGGTCATATTGGCCACCACCACGGGGATCGTCGCACCGCTGCCGTCCACAGTGGACAGGTCTACGTCGAAGCGGGACTCCACGTCGGAACGGTTCGGCAGCAGGAACACGTCGTCGTAGGTCAGGTCGTGAGCGGGCACATGCCCATCCAGAAAGCGCACGTGTTCCCACGGTACGTGGCTCGCGCGCGGGACGCGAACCAGGCCTGGCCCGTGGAACAATGCCGTTATGAACGGCCGTGACCGCGACGACACCGGGCGTGCCCGCAACGCACGCCCCCGCGACGGCCTCGGGCGGCCGCTGCCCTACGGCGCCGACGGCGTGGAGCGTCAACCCGAGGGCGTCGTGCGCACCCCGGAGGAGACCCTGACCGAAGCCCAGCGGCTGCTGGACGAGGGCAAGCCCTTCCACGCCCACGAGGTTTTCGAGGACGCGTGGAAGTCGACTGACGGCCCCGAGCGCGAGCTGTGGCGGGGCCTGGCGCAGCTCGCGGTCGGCCTCACCCACGCTGCCCGCGGCAACGGCGCGGGCGCGGCCTCCCTGCTGGAGCGCGGCGCGGCGAACATCGAGCCGTTCCGCGCGCGGCCGCCGCACGGCGTCGACGTCGAGGGCTTGCAGGCCTGGGCGCAAACGCTTGCGGCAGAGGCCAAGGTGAAGGTGCGCGTCGAACCGGTGGCGCCCCGGTTGCTTCCTTAGGTCGTCTGACCGTTCCTCAGGTGCCTGGTGTGGCGGGCCCTCAGGCCTCGGGCCACTCCGCCGAGCCCGCCTTCTCGTCGGCGATCGTGGTGCCCTCGCCGTGCCCGGTGTGGACCTCCGTCGGGTCGGGCAGGGTGAAAAGGCGCTCGCGGATGGACTTCACGATGGTCGGGTAGTCCGAATAGGACCGTCCGGTGGCGCCGGGGCCGCCGTGGAACAGCGTGTCGCCGGTGAAGACCACGCCGAGGTCGGCCGCGTAGAGGCAGACGGCGCCCGGCGCGTGGCCCGGGGTGTGGAGCACGGTGAGGCCGGTGCCCGCGATGGTGACGACCTGGCCGTCGGCCAGCTCGCCGTCCGGCGCTCGGCCGGGGTGCGTGAGGTCCCAGACGACGCGGTCGGCCGGGTGCAGCAGGATCGGCGCGCCGGTGCGCGCGGCCAGCTCGGGCGCGGCGTTGACGTGGTCGTTGTGGGCGTGGGTGCAGACGATCGCGCGCAGTTCGCGGTCCCCGACGACCTCGGCGATCGCGGCGGCGTCGTGCGCCGCGTCGATCACGATGACCTCGGCGTCGTCGCCCACGATCCAGACGTTGTTGTCGACTTCCCAGCTGCCGCCGTCGAGTTCGAAAACACCCGACGTGACCAGGTTCTGCACTATCGCCGTCATGGTCTGCAGACCCTAGCGCCCAGTTGGGATACCGCTGGTATCTACTTTCGGGTAGCCTACTGCCGGTAAGTTTCGCTGCGAAGACGGGACCGCGATGACAGCCACCCGGGAACTGCTGGCCGAGCCGCTCAAACTGCGCTGCGGGGCAGTGCTGCCGCACCGGATCGCGAAGTCGGCGCTGAGCGAGCAGCTCGGCGACCGTCGCAACCGGCCGACGCCGGAGCTGGCCGAGCTGTACCGGACCTGGGCGCGCGGCGGTGCGGGCCTGCTGGTGACCGGCAACGTGATGGTCGATCCGGCCGCGCTCGGCGAACCGCGCAACGTCGCGCTGCCGGTCGTGCCGGACCCGGCCGTCTTCCGGCCGTGGGCGCGCAGCGTCGACGGGACCGAAGCGCGGCTGTGGGTGCAGCTCAACCATCCCGGGCGGCAGAGCCCGCGGTTCCTTTCGCGGCAGCCGGTCGCGCCGTCCGCGGTGCCCTTCGGCGATCGCGGCGTGCGGACCGCTTTCGCCGCGCCGCGAGCCCTGACGGGCGACGAGATCGAGGCGATCATCGACCGGTTCGCGTTGGCGGCGAAGACATTCGTCGACGTGGGCTTCGACGGGGTGCAGCTGCACGGCGCGCACGGGTACCTGATCTCGCAGTTCCTCTCGCCGCTCACGAACCTCCGCGACGACGCGTGGGGCCGTGATCGAAGCCGTTTCCTGCTCGAGGTGGTCGCCCGCGTGCGGTCGGCGGTGGGTGATTCCGTGCCGGTGTCGGTAAAGCTGAACAGTGCGGACTTCCAGCGCGGCGGCTTCGGCGAGGACGAGTCGCTCCAGGTCGTCCGCGCCCTCGGCGACGCGGGCCTCGACCTGCTGGAGATTTCCGGCGGCACGTACGAAAAGGCCGTGATGATGGGCTCCGGCCGCGAGAGCACCGCGCGCCGTGAGGCGTATTTTCTGGACTACGCGGCCAAAGCACGCCAGGTCTCCGACGTCGCGCTCATGGTGACGGGCGGCTTCGCCACTGCCGAGGGCATGGCGGAAGCCCTGCGTTCAGGCGCCCTCGACCTGATCGGCCTCGGCCGGCCCCTGACCGTCGACCCGAGCCTGCCAGCGCGCCTGCTCGCCGGCGAGGACGCCCGCGCCGAGCGACTCTGTCCGCGCACCGGCATCCGGCTGGCCGACAGCCTGCTCGAAATCCAGTGGCACACCCAGCAAATCCACCGCGTGGCGGCGGGCAAGCCCGTCGCCCGCGGCCGAAGCGCTTGGCGGGCATTGGCCCAAGCCGGGATCAACGACCCGTTCAACGCCTTCCGCCGCGTCCGCGGCTGACTCCGGAACGCCCGGGTGACAGGGCGTGCGTTGTCTGGCCGCGAGGTCGGGTGGCGCCGGGCGACTGGGCGACAGGGAGGTTTGCCGGTCGAGAGTGGTCGGGAGGTTAGGCGACGGGAAGGTCGAGCAAGCCGGTGGGGCGACGGTCCGGCTTGTCTCTTCGGAGCATGCCGAAGGACTTGGCGGACAGCGTTCCCGGTCCGGGAAGGGTGATGGTCCGGCTCCTGTTTGCAGAGCGCGCCGGGCCCGTGGGCCGGTGGTCGACCCCTGGTTTGGCGAGTGCGCCGCGTTGGCCGCGGCTGTCGCCGTAGTCAGGCGCCAGTGCGGTTGGCCGCAGCTGCGGAGGACCGCTGCCGTGGCGGCCGTGAGCGTGGCTGGCACCTACCCAGGGGTCGAGCCGGGAGTGTGAGCCCGTGCTGAGGTGTTGGCCGGTGCGCGTCGGTCGGCGGCGGGCGAAGCAGGCCGATGCGGCATAGCGCTCAGGCAGCAGGTGCGCCAGGGCTGGGTGCGTCCAGAGTCAGCCCTCCTCGCCTGGGCGGTCGCCGCGGAGGAGGGTGCGGACGGTGTCGATCGTGTCGGCTTCGGTGGGGGTCTTGTCTGGGCGGTAGCGGACGACGCGGGCGAAACGCAGGGCCAGGCCGCCCGGGTAGCGGGGGCTGATCTGCGCGCCGTCGAGTTCGATCTCGACGACTACTTCCGGTCGCACGTGGACGGTCCAGTCGTCGCGGTGGGTTTCGATTTCCTGGAACCGCTTCGTTTGCCAGGCCAGCAGCTCGTCGGTCATGCCCTTGAAGGTCTTGCCCACCATGATCGGCGGGCCGCCGTCCGGGTCGCGGGCGCCGAGGTGCAGGTTCGACAGCGTGCCGGTGCGGCGCCCGTGCCCCCATTCCGCCGCGAGCACCACCAGGTCGATCGTGTGCACCGGTTTCACCTTCAGCCAGGCCCGCCCGCGCCGGCCCGCCGCGTACGGCGAGGCGAGGTCCTTCACCATCACGCCCTCGTGGCCCGCGGCCATCGCCGCCGCCAGCACCGCGGCCGGGTCCGCTGGCTCCACCTGACCCGGGATGACGTGCTCGCCCGCGACCCGGCGCAGTGCCGCGTTGCGCTCCGACAGCGGCGCGTCCAACAGGTCGACGCCGTCTAGGTGCAGGCAGTCGAAGAAGTACGGCCGCAGCAGCAGCGCGCGCACCTGCTCCTCGCGCGTGCTGCCGAAACGGCTCATCGTCTCCTGGAACGGGCGCGGCCTGCCGTCGTCGGCCAGGGCCAGTGTTTCGCCGTCCAGCACCACCGACTCGCACGGCAGCGCCCGCACGAGGTCGACCAGCTCCTGCACGCTCGAGGTGATCTCCCGCAGCGTGCGGGTGTAGACGTGCACTTCCTCGCCCTGACGGTGCACCTGGATCCGCGCACCGTCCATTTTGTACTCGACGATCGCGTGTTCGTGCTCGGAAGCCGCTTCTTCGAGCGATTCCGCGGGGGAGGCCAGCATCGGCCGGATCGGCCGCCCGAGCGCCAGACGGAACTCGGCGAGCCTCGCCGCGCCACCGGTCAGCGCCGCGTGGCCGGTGACCGGCAGCCGGCCGGACAGCATGAACGCGCGCCGCACGTCCGCCGCCGGCAGCTCGGCCGCCGCCGCGATCGCGTCGACCATCACGCCCTCCAGCGCGCCCTGCCGCAGCTCGCCGGTGACCAGCCGGAACAGGAACTCCTGCTCGGCCTTGGTGAGCCGGGTGAACAACGCGGTGAGCACCTCGGCCCGCCGCTTCACCGATCCCGCCCCGGACGCGGCGGCGACCTCGGTCAGCGCCTCGTCCACCTCGGCGACGCTCACCTCGGGCGCCGCCGCGGGGGAGGCGGCCAGGTCCGCGAGCGTGCGCCAGCCCGCGCCCAGGCGGTCCTGCGCCGTCTGCCCGGTGAGGTACGCGATCACGGCGGGCAGCTCGGCGGGCTCGGCGGCGCGCAGCACCGCGGCCAGGGTGGCGGTCTTCGCCTTCCTGGACCGGGTGGCCGCCAGCTCGGCGGACGCGGTGACGATCTCGGTCAGCAGCACCCCGACATCATGACCCCGGGCACCGACAATTTCCGCTCGTCCATCGCCCGATCAGGAACAAAGCACCTGCTCGAACCGGGAATTCAGCGGGAAGATCCCGAGCCGGTTACTTGCCGCCCCGGGCCATGCGGAGCACGTCGAGAGCCTCGTCGAGCTGGGCCTCGGTGAGCTTGCCGTCCCGCACGAAACCGCGTTCGAGGACGACCTCGCGGATCGTCTTCATCTCCTTGAGCGCCTGCTTCGCGACCGCTGCCGCCGCTTCGTAGCCGATGTACTTGTTGAGCGGCGTGACGATCGAAGGCGAGCCCTCGGCGTACTGGCGCGTGCGCTCGACGTTCGCGGTGACGCCGTCGAACACCTTGTCCGCCAGCAGCCGCGAGACGGCCGCGAGCAGCCGCGCGGATTCGAGCACGTTGCGCGCGATCACGGGCAGGTTCACGTTGAGCTGGAAGTTGCCCGCCGCGCCCGCGAACGCTACCGCCGCGTCGTTGCCGATCACCTGCGCCACCACCTGCAGGGTCGCCTCGGGGATCACCGGGTTGACCTTGCCCGGCATGATCGACGAGCCGGGCTGCAGGTCCGGCAGCGCCAGCTCGGCCAGCCCGGTGCGCGGGCCGGAGCCCAGCCAGCGCAGGTCGTTCGCGATCTTGTTCAGCGACACCGCGACCGTGCGCAGGTGACCGGAGGTCTCGACGACGCTGTCCTGCGTCGCCTGCGCCTCGAAGTGGTTGCGCGCCTCGGTCAGCGGCAGGCCGGTCAGCTCCGCGAGCTCGGCGGAGACGGCGGCGCCGAAGTCGTCCGGCGCGTTCAGGCCGGAGCCCACGGCGGTGCCGCCGATCGGCAGCTCGCCCAGCCGCGGCAGGCCGGACCGGAGCCGTTCGACGCCGAAGCGGACCTGCGCGGCCCACGCGCCCGCCTCCTGGCCGAGCGTGATCGGCACGGCGTCCATCAGGTGCGTGCGGCCGGACTTCACGACGTCCGCCCACTCCCGCGCCCGCGTTTCGATCGCGCCCGCGAGGTGCTCCAGCGCCGGGACGACGTCGGTGAGCACGGCCTCCGTGGCGGCGACGTGGATGGTCGTCGGGAACGTGTCGTTCGACGACTGCGAGGCGTTGACGTGGTCGTTCGGGTGCACCTCGCGGCCCAGCGCGCGGGTGGCGAGCGTCGCGATGACCTCGTTCGCGTTCATGTTGGACGAGGTGCCGGAGCCGGTCTGGAAGACGTCGATCGGGAAGTGCCGGTCGTGCTTGCCGTCGGCCACTTCGTTCGCGGCGGCGGCGATGGCTTCGGCGACTTCGGGCTCCAGCACGCCGAGCTTGGCGTTCACGCGCGCGGCGGCCGCCTTCAACAGGCCCAGCGCGCGGATCTGGGCGCGCTCGAGACCGCGGCCGGAGATGGGGAAGTTCTCCACGGCACGCTGCGTCTGCGCGCGGTAGAGCGCGTCGACCGGGACGCGGACCTCACCCATCGTGTCGTGTTCGATCCGGTATTCCTGTTCAGCCATACCCCCGATTCTGGCCCTGTTCGGCGCCGGTGGCGGGGTGGCGTCGCACACGCGGTTCGCGGAAATCACCCAGTCGGTCGGACTAGCTCCGCCTTCCTCCCCACCGCCGCCCTCAACCGAGTGGCAAGCCACGCTGTATATCCTCGAAGTGTTCTCGATCACCGCCACCCCACCACTGGCTGGAGCGAGCCTCATGGATTCGTCGTACGACCTCGTCATCATCGGAGCCGGGCCCACGGGGCTGTTCGCGGCCTATTACGCGGGGTTCCGCGGCCTGTCGATGGCCGTGGTCGATTCGCTGCCCGAGCCGGGCGGCCAGGTCACCGCCATGTACCCGGAGAAGATGATCTTCGACGTGGGCGGGTTCGCCGCGGTCCGCGGCCGTGACCTGGTGCAGGGCCTGGTGGACCAGGTCGAGCCGTGGCAGCCGGCGTATCTGCTGGGCCGCAAGGCGGAGAAACTGGAAAGCGTCGACGGCGGGGTCGAGCTGACCCTCGACGGCGGCGAGGTGCTGCGCGCGGGCGCCGTGCTGATCACCGCGGGCATCGGCGAGTTCACCCCGCGCCCGCTGCCCGCGGGCGACGGCTGGCTCGGCCGCGGCATGGTCCACTTCGTCCCGTCGTTGCAGGTGCACGCGGGCCAGCACGTGGTCGTCGTCGGCGGCGGCGACTCGGCGTTCGACTGGTGCCTGGCGCTCCACCCGATCGCCGCGAGTGTCACTCTCGTGCACCGCCGCGCGAAGTTCCGCGCGGCGGAGTCCATCGTGCGCGAGGTCCGCGGCCTCGGCGTGCGGATGATCACCGACGCCGAGGTGACGCGCTTCGTCGAGGCACCGGACGGCGAGCTCGCGGCGGTGGAGGTGGCGGTGAAAAACGGTGAGGGCGAACAGCTCCCGGCCAACGCCGTGGTCGCCGCGCTGGGCTTCACGGCCGACCTCGGCCCGATCGAGAGCTGGGGGCTGGAGATCGACCACCGCGCCATTTCGGTGGATTCGACGATGGCGACGGCGCGGCCTCGCGTCTACGCGGCCGGCGATGTCGCGGCGTATCCGGGGAAGGTGAAGCTGATCGCGACCGGCTTCGGCGAGGCCGCCACCGCGGTGAACAACATCGCCGTCGCGCTGGACCCGGAAGCGCACCTGTTCCCGGGCCACTCCAGCAACGCCGAGTGACTCAGCCGGTCTTTTCCGCGATCCACGGCGCGTAGGCGACCACGGACGTATAGATCGACGGCGCCGTCGCACAGGTCGGGGAGCCGTTGCCGGGGCGGCTGGTGAGGCCGATCAACGTCCAGTGGTCGCCGTCGCGGGTCAGCTCCGGGCCGCCGGAGTCGCCGTAGCAGGAGCCGGCTTTGCCGTCCGGGTTGTCGGTGCACAGCTCGGCGGTGCCGTCGAAAGCCGCGGTGCATTTCGAGCCCTCGACCAAATGTGTGTCGAGCTGTTGCAGCGAAGGCGCGAGCGGGCCGCAGTTCGGGGCCGCGCAGGTCTGGCCCCAGCCCAGGATGCGGGCCGCCGCGCCCGGCGCCGCGGTGGTGCCGAGGGCGATCGGGGTCGTCTGCGCCGCCGCCGTGAGCCGGATGAGCGCGAGGTCGCCGGTCTGCGTCTTGACGTTGAAATGCGGGTGCACGATGAACTCCGCGGCCTGCGCGGTCTCCCCGCCCTGGTCGCTTTCGTTGCTGCCCAGCCGAAGCGCGACCGTCGCCGGGTCCTTTCCGTACACGCAGTGCGCGGCCGTGGCGACCCACGTCGGCGCGATCAGCGAACCGGCGCAGAAGACCGATCCCGACGAGGAGTGCAGCGACACCACGAACGGGTAAGGCTGGTCCGCGGCGGTGCCGCCGACGATCGACGGGCCGGCGCTCGCACTGCCGGTGGCGAGCGCCGCGCCGGCGAGCATCGTCGTCAGCAGCGCGAACAACCGCTTGGGCACCGGGCGACTCCTTGGTCGGGAAGACTCAGGGCAGGGGCGGGACGGCGTCGAAACCGTCCTCGGGGCTGTCCAGGTTGCCGTCGAAGTTCACGGACGAGTAAGCCCGGAGCTTGTTCAGCCGGTGGTAGCCGTCGATCATTCTGACGGTGCCGGACTTGGACCGCATCACGATGGACTGCGTGGTGGCGCCGCCCGAGCGGTAGTGCACGCCGCGCAGCAGGTCGCCGTCGGTCACGCCGGTGGCGCAGAAGAAGATGTTGTCGCCGCGCACCAGGTCGTCGTTGCCGAGCACGCGGTCGAGGTCGTGGCCCGCGGCCAGCGCCTTCTCGCGTTCGGCCTCGTCCTTCGGCCACAGCCGGCCCTGCAGCTCGCCGCCGAGGCACTTCATCGCGCAGGCCGCGATGATGCCCTCGGGCGTGCCGCCGATGCCGAGCAACATGTCGACACCGGTGGTCGGCCGGGCCGCGGCGATCGCGCCCGCCACGTCGCCGTCGGAGATGAACCGGATGCGGGCGCCGGCTTCCCGCACCTCCTTGATGATCTGCTCGTGCCGCGGCCGGTCGAGGATGCACACGGTCACGTCGCTGACGCTGGAGTTCTTGGCCTTCGCGACGCGGCGGATGTTCTCCGCGACCGGCGCGGCCAGGTCCACCTTGCCCGCGGCGTCGGGGCCGACGGCGAGCTTCTCCATGTAGAACACGGCCGACGGGTCGAACATCGCCCCGCGCTCGGCCACCGCGAGCACGGCCAGCGCGTTCGGCATGCCCTTGGCCATCAGCGTGGTGCCGTCGACCGGGTCGACCGCGACGTCGCAGTCCGGGCCGTCGCCGTTGCCCACCTCTTCGCCGTTGAACAGCATGGGCGCCTCGTCCTTCTCGCCCTCGCCGATCACGACGACCCCGCGCATCGAGACGGTGGAGACGAGCTGGCGCATCGCGTCGACCGCCGCGCCGTCGCCGCCGATCTTGTCGCCCTTGCCGACCCAGCGGCCCGCGGCCATCGCGGCGGCCTCGGTCACCCGGACCAGCTCCATGGCGAGGTTGCGATCCGGCGCTTCACGGCGGCGTGGGTCACTGGCGGTAGTCATGCGGGCCTCCCGGATCGCTGAACTCGGCGGGTGCCCAGTCTCTCAGACGGTCCGCTCACGTGACCGATTCAGCCGCGCATGGTGCACGTCACTCTGAGTCGTCGGTCTCCACGGACGCCAGCGCGGCCTCGATCCGCTCGCGCGCGCCCTCGAGGTGCCGCTCGCAGACCTTCGCGAGCTGCTCGCCCTTCTCCCACAGCGAGAGCGACTGCTCCAGGGACAGGCCGCCCGCTTCAAGCTCCTTGACCACCTCGACGAGCCGGTCGCGGGCCTGCTCGTAGCCGAGTCCGGCGGTTTCGCTGGCTGCTTCGCTCACGCTCGACGTTCTCCGACCTTCCGATGCACCGGGCTGTGCGCGCACACTACCGCGGTGGCCATCGCGTGGTCGTAGCCGACGAACGCGAGGGCGAACTCCTGCCCGTCACTGTCCGCTATCGCGTCCTCGAGGTGTTCCTGCGCGCCCGCGACGCGCCGCCGGTGCTCGGCGCCCTCGGCGAACCACCAGCGCCGGCCGACGTGCACGGACGTCGCCTCGGACAGCCGTCGCAGCTGCGGCGCCAGGTCACGGCGGGCGGGCGTGCCGCAGCCCGCCAGCAGCGCCGTCCAGCACTCGGTGGCGGCGCGGTCGGTGGCGAGGGCCTGGCGCAGGAGGGGGCCGGCGTCGAGCCGGGCGGCGGCGTCCACGGTGAGCGGGAGGAACGCCGGTGCCCGGCAAGTCACGGCCCGTCTCCTTCCGCGGTCTCGGTCGGTTCGGTGACGGCGTGGACCGCCCCGTCGGCGACCCGCACGCGCAAGCGCGCACCGTCCTCGATCTGGGAGACGGAGCGCAGCACCTGGAGGTTGCCTTCGGAATCGGTGAACTGCACGACGGCATAACCGCGGGACATCGTCGCGGCCGGGCCCAGCGCGGTCAGGCGGCCGCGGGCGTTGGCGACTTCGGCCTGGTCACGCGCGAGCAGGCCGAGCATGGCGCGGCGGCCTCGCTCGCGTTGCAGGTCGACGTCGTCGAGGCGGCGCTGGACCGGGCCGAGCGGGTCGGCCAGCGACGGGCGGCTGCGCAGCTGGGTCAGCAGCCGCGTCTGGGTGTCGACCCAGCCGTGCAGCGCTCGGCGGCCGCGGTCGCGCATCTGGCGGACGCGAGCGGACTCCTCGCGCACGTCCGGCACGATCCGCTTGCTCGCGTCCGTGGGCGTGGAGCAGCGCAGGTCGGCGACGTGGTCGAGCAGCGGGGTGTCCGGCTCGTGCCCGATCGCGCTGACCACGGGCGTGCCCGCCGCCGCGACGGCCCGGCAGAGCGCCTCGTCGGAGAACGGCAGCAGGTCCTCGACGCTGCCGCCGCCGCGGGCGATCACGATGACGTCGACCTCGGGGTCCTTGTCCAGTGTGGACAGTGCGCGGAGGATCTGCGGCACGGCCTGGGAACCCTGCACGGCGGTGTTCAGCACCTTGAACAGCACGTGCGGCCAGCGCGCCTGCGCGTTCACCAGCACGTCGCGCTCCGCCGCCGAAGCGCGTCCGGTGATCAGGCCGATGCCTTGCGGCAGAAAGGGAATCGGCCGTTTCCGCTCAAGTGAGAACAGGCCTTCGGCGGCCAGCAGCTTGCGGAGCCGCTCGATGCGCGCGAGCAGCTCGCCGATGCCGACCGCGCGGATCTCGTCGGCACGTAGGCTGAGCGTGCCGCGGCCGAAGAAGAACGACGGCTTCGCGTGCACGATCACGCGGTCGCCCTCGCGCAGCGGCGTCGCCAGCTCGCGCACCAGCCACATCGGGCAGGTGACGGACATCGAGACGTCCGCCGACGGGTCGCGCAGCGTCAGGAACGCGGTCTGCGTGCCGGGACGCGCGCTGATCTGCGTGACCTGGCCCTCGACCCACACGGCGCCGAGCCGGTGCACCCAGTCGCCGATCTTGCGGGCGACAGTCCTTACCGGCCAAGGGTTTTCCGCACTGGTGGCGGGTTCGCCGCTCACTTGCCTTCCGCGCTGTCGCCCTGTTCCTCTTCCGCCTTGCGCGCGTTGCCGATCCGGCGCGCGAGCATGCCGGTGAACGACGCGCGGTCCTCGTTGGCCTTCTCGTACTCCAGGATCTCTTCGAGCTGGGGGACGGTCAGGCGGCGCAGCCGGGCGCGCAGCTGCGGCAGGGTCAGCTCGTCGTAGTTCGGCAGGCCCGCGGGGCCGGCGGCGCTGTCGTTCTCACCGTCCGCGTGCTCCTGGGCCAGCGCGCGCTCTTCCTGCGCCCACGGGTCGCCGTCGTCGTCGCTCTCGGGCAGGGGCTCCAGCACGATCTCGATCTCGGGCTCGGCCGCGGGTTCGGCTTCCGGCTCGGTGAACGAGGGGCGGTGGCCGTTGGTCTGCGCGCGCGGCTCGGGCGGATTCTCGACCGAGACCAGCGTCGGCCGCGAGGGCGTCACGTCGGGCTCGGCGTCCTCGTCGAACGTCGCCCAGCTGGGGGTGTCCTCGACCGGGCGTAGGCCGGACAGGGCGTCGTCACCCTTGATGGCCAGCTCGGTGACGTGCTGCTGCACACGCATGGAGAACTGCAGCACCTGGCTGACCACGGTGACGGGGAGCCCGGTGAGCTGCTGGGGGAGCCCGCGAACCCGCTCGGCGGTGATGGCGGCGAGGCCCGCGGCGACCCGGATGGGGAGCGGGAGTGGCTTCATGCGTCCAGCCTGCCGTATAGGGGCCATCCTGCCCAACCGAACGGGTGGGTTGGGGTACGCGAGGTGACTCCCGGCACACCCCGGATGGCGGAGCCGGCTCATCCTAAAGAGGACTTCGAGTTCACGGCAGGGCAGCCCGTACGCTGGGGGCATGAGTTCAGCGAGCCCCGGAATCGACCCCGCCGGCACTCCGACGATCGCCGGCTCCGGCGAGCCGGCCACCGGCAAGCGAGTCCTGCTCGCGAAGCCGCGTGGCTACTGCGCGGGCGTGGACCGCGCCGTCATCGCCGTGGAGAAGGCCCTCGATCTGTATGGCGCCCCGGTGTACGTGCGCAAGGAGATCGTGCACAACCGGCACGTCGTGGAGACGCTGCGCGAGCGCGGCGCGATCTTCGTCGAGGAGACCTCGGAGGTGCCCGAGGGTGCGCTGGTGGTGTTCTCCGCGCACGGCGTCTCGCCGATGGTGCACGCCGAGGCCGAGGAGCGGAACCTCCGCACCATCGACGCGACCTGCCCTCTCGTGACCAAGGTGCACAAAGAGGTCAACCGCTTCGCCAAGGACGACTACGACATTCTCCTGATCGGCCACGAGGGCCACGAAGAGGTCGAGGGAACCGCGGGTGAGGCGCCGGACAAGGTGCAGCTCGTGGACAAGGCGGAGGACGTCGGCAAGGTCGACGTGCGCGACCCGTCGAAGGTGATCTGGCTGTCCCAGACCACGCTTTCGGTCGACGAGACGATGGAGCGCGTCGACCAGCTGCGCGAGCGTTTCCCGGGCTTGGCGGACCCGCCCAGCGACGACATCTGTTACGCCACCACGAACCGCCAGGTCGCGGTCAAGGCGATGGCCCCCGAGTGCGACCTGGTCCTGGTGGTCGGCTCGACGAACTCGTCGAACTCCAAGCGCCTCGTGGAGGTCGCCCTGAAGGCCGGCGCCCGCGACGCCCACCTGATCGACTTCGCCACCGAGGTCGACGAAACCTGGCTGGAAGGGGTCGTGACGGTCGGCGTCACGTCGGGCGCCTCGGTCCCGGACAACCTGGTCATGGACCTCCTCACCTGGCTTGCCGCCCGCGGCTGGGGCCAAGTCGACGAGGTGACCACGGCGAACGAGAAGATCGCCTTCGCGTTGCCGAAGGAGCTGCGGAAAGCGGTGAAGTCAGAGGCTGCGGGGCCGTCTGAGTCCTGAGGACGGGCTGGTTTTGGGTTCGGCTGGGCCGGGTGGGCTGGGGTTGTGCCTAGTCTGCCCCGCTCCGTCTGACCTGACTGCCCTGCCCGCTCGCCTTGCCCGCGCGACCTGCCCTCACCACTCAGTCTGCGTGCCTGCCGGGCATGGCCCGGGCTTAGCTTGCTCGCGCGGCCTGCCCTGGCTGCCCGGCTCCCCTGGCTGCCCGGCTCGCGCGGCCTGACCTGGCTGGCCCGCGCGGCCTGCCCTGGCTGCCTGGCTGCCCGGCTTGACCTGGCTGGGTCGCGCGGCCTGCCCTGGCTGGCTCGCGCGGCCTGACCTGGCTGGCTCGCGCGGCCTGACCTGGCTGCTCAGTCTGCGCGCCTGCTCTCCCGCCCTGCCTGGTCCGCTTGGCTTGGTCGCGCGGCCTGCCCTGGCTGCGCGGCACGCCCGGCCTGACCTGGCTGGCCCGCGCGGCCTGCCCTGCCTGGCCCGCCCGGCTTGCCTCGCCCACTCGACCTGCCCTGGCTGCTCGGCCTGTGCGCCTGCCTGCCCGACTTTCCTTGCACGCCCGCGTAACAGGAGCCCGCGCGACCTGATCTAGCTGCTCAGTCTGCGTGCCTGTCCCTGGCAGGCTCGGCCCGGTTGGGCTTGCTCGCGCGGCCTGCCCTGGCGGCTTGGCCTGGCGGCTTGGCTTGCGTGCCTGCTCTCCTGCCCTGCGCTGCCTGGCCCGATTGGCTTGCTCGCACGACCTGCCCCGACTGCTCGGCCTGCGCCTGCCCTCCTGTCCGGCACGCCCGGGCGCTGAGTCGCGGGGTCCGAGCTGTCAGCTGAACCCGCGATGACGATGCCTGCGTCCCGTCACGGTGCTGCTGACTGGCTGCGGTGCTGCTCGTCGGACTTGGCTCCCGCCGCGGCGAGCGCCAAGGTTCGGCTGTGGTGCCGCCCATCCGGCGGGCCCGGTGAAGCGGCGTGTCCGGTGAATCTGCGCGGTGGCTCGGGTAGTCCGCGTGGATGACCTGCGGCGCGGGGGTCGGGCCACCCTGGCCCCGTTTTCCTTTGCCCCGCGCGAAAAAGCCAGATCAGAAGGGCCGCCGATCCGGTGTGGATCGGCGGCCCTGCTCGGTGTTCTGGGCCCGGCGGGTGGTTTCCCGCGGGATGTCAACGTTGTCGGGTGGTCAGGACTCGTCGTCCCAGGGGCGGGAGCGGCGCGGGGGCTCGCGGCGGGGCGGGCGGGGACGGCCGCCGGGTGGCGGTTCGTCGGCCCGGGGGCGGCGACGCGGCGGCGGAGTGTCGCCACGAGGCTCGCCGCGGCGGCGAGGGTCGCCTTCCGGCGGCCGCGGGCGGCGGCCGTCCGGCGGGGGCTTGCGCGTGCCACGCGGGCCGGGGTCGACCGGGTCTCGGCGCGGGCGGGCGCCCGGGTCGGCCGGTGGACGGGGCCGTCGCGGTGGCGGGGCATCCAGGTCGCGGTCCCTCGGCGCGCCTCGCCGTCCACCCGGAGGCAACGGCGTCTGGCCCGAACGGCCGGATCCCGGGGGCCGGGTCCGCGGCCGGGCCGCGGGCGGCTCCCCGTCGTCGGCGGGTGCCTTCTTGCCCTTCAGCTTCACCGGGGCGTCGGGATCACGCTCGCGGTAGATGCGGAAGAAGCCGAAGAGGAGCGTCACGCCGGTGACGACCGCCATCGTCGGGAAGCCGTTGATCAACGGACGGCCGATGTCCAAGAGCTTGGAGAGCGTGTCCCCGCTCGAACCGGAGCCGCCGGTCAGCAGCACCACACCGGGCACCGTGACGGCCAGCACCAGCGGCGGCTGCACCATCGGGCCGAACAACGCCCGTCTCTGCACCGCACCGACCGCGATCACGGCCCCGACGAAATAGCCGGCCTTGAAAACGAGGTCGAGGCTGCCCTTGGTCTTCTCGTCGATGACGGCGCCGAGCACGGCAAGGCCGAAGCCCACAAGTACGGCCGCCCACCAGGGCAGCCCGCGCCTAGCGCCGACGACAAGACGCTCGTCCCAGGGCACGGGGGCGTCATCGGCATCAGGATCGCTCTGGCGATCGCGTATCGCGGTCACGAGGCAACACCGTAGCCCGTACTTGTCACGATCTTGCCAGCACGGCCGAAGACTGCCCTGACCAGCCACCCGCCAGCGTGACGCCGGTTGCCGGCGGACCGCGCACGTGCTGCTCGGCCCGCGACCGGCCCCGCATCCCGACGACCAGCCGTTTCCCTCCGCTGACCAGCCCAGATCCGGTCGCCCCGGCTCGATCCGCCGAGCCGCGGGAACGCCCTGGCCCGCAGTCGATATTTTGCGAGTTTTTTACCTGTCCGCGTGCGGGCGGGCTGTTCCGGAACGTCCGGCTTCCCGGAACGGCTGTCCCATTGGCTGGTACCTGCACGGCCGCGATGACAACGCCGGATCGGATGGGCACTGTGGGTCATAGGCACTGCGCTCGCTCACTTGACCCGCCAACCCGCGCAAGCGCGCTCTCCGACGCGCCGCACTCCGATGCGGCGCACCGTGACGCGACCAGCCCGGCTCGAACCCGTCACGGTGCGGCTCGGCCCCCCGCGGCGCGCGAAGGTCAAGGCTTCCGAGCGCCGGCCCTCCACAACGCAGGGGCCCCACCGAGAGCCAGTCAGCTGGCGGCCAGTTCGTCCCCCTTCCTCACCTGCGGGACCGGCGCAGGGCTGCCCGAGGCGTCCGTCAGAGGGGCGACTGTGGTGCGGAAGTTCTCCAGGGCCTCCAGCTCGCGGCGCCGAGCGGAGATGAAGCGTTGCAGGTGGGTGCTGGAGAGATTGAGCGCGTCAACGGCGTTGCCCGCAGCGCGGTGGGCCGAGGCGGCGCCCGCGCGGACTTGTTCGACGTCCTCCACCAGCGCGCGGTCGCTGGCGGCGAACAGGGCCGCGGAGGCCAGGACGCCGAAGCCCGTCGGGCCGCACAGGAACACGCGGCGGTCGATCAGCCAGCGCAGCAGCTCCGGGTCGGTGTCGAGCGCCGCGACCACGGCGGCGTCGGACGGCACGAACATGATCGTGCCGTAGATCGCGTCGGCCCAGCGCTGATAACCCTTGCCGGCCAGCTCCGCGGCCCGCGAGCGCAGCTGCCGGACATGCGCGCGCAACGCGTCGAGCCGTTCCTCCGGGTCGTCGGTGTCCACGGCCTCGGCCCAGATCGCCATGCTCGCCTTGGCGTCCACCGGGACCGTGCGCCCGCCGCCGACACGCAGCACCATGTCCGGTTTGACGCTGCCGCCGCCCGCCAGATCGGTCTGCAGCGTGAAATGCAGCTCCTCGCGCAGCCCCAGCGCCCGTGCCGTCTCCACGAGCACTTGCTCGCCCAGCTCGCCACGTCCGCTGATCGACGCGAACGCGACCTCGTACCTGCGCAGCGCGAGCTGCTGCTCATCACCCTTCGCGCGCTCCGCCGCCACGAGCCGCGCCGCCGCGTCGGCGCGGCGCATGCCGTCGTTGTAGAGCCGCCACAGGATCGCGACCGCGACGCACAGGAGCAGCGCGAGCACGATGGCTGCTGTGGTGATCACCGTCTCCACCCGGTCCTCCCTCCTCCGATGCCGTCCCTGTTGCCGTCTTCCGGTGCCGCCGCCGATGCCGCGGCGATCGACCGGGACATCATGGCGGACGGCACCGACAAAAACGGGTTCGCCCGGTCGCACTGCGTAGCTGACCAGCGGGTTCACCGGTTCGGCCGTCGGCGTGTCCGGCTGCCCCCTGATAGGCTTCGTACACACGTTCGAGTGGCCCGTCGGCGAGTCTCCCGCGTTTCGTCGGTGTCCGCTCTTAACGTGGTCGCCGTGAAAGTCCTGCACACCTCCGATTGGCACATCGGCCGCACGTTCCACGGCGCCGATCTGCTCGCCGAGCAGGAAGCCGTCCTCGGTCACTTGGCCGGCCTCGTCACCAGCGAGGCGGTCGACGTGGTCGTCGTGGCCGGCGACATCTACGACCGCGCGGTCCCTTCGGCCGAGGCGGTCCGGGTCGCCACGGCCGCGCTCGCCCGCATCCGCAGGGCCGGTGCCCAGCTCGTCATCACGCCCGGAAACCACGACTCCGGGCCACGCCTCGGCGCCTTCGCCGAGTTCGCCGCGGCCGGCGGCCTGCACGTGCGCGCCACGGTCGCGGGCCTGGCCGAGCCCGTGCTGCTCGCGGACGAGCACGGCGAGGTCGCGTTCTACGGCCTGCCTTACCTGGAGCCGGAGCCGTCCCGGCACGCGCTGGGCGTCCCGGAGGCGCGCGGCCACACCGGGGTCCTCACCGAGGCCATGCGCCGTGTCCGCGAGGACCTCGCCACTCGCCCCGGCACGCGGTCCGTGGTGCTGGCGCACGCGTTTGTCACCGGCGGCAATGCCAGCGAGTCGGAGCGCACGATCGCCGTCGGCGGGGTCGAACAGGTGCCCGGCTCGGTGTTCGACGGTGTGGACTACGTCGCGCTCGGCCATCTGCACGGTCCGCAGACCCTGGCCGAGCACCTGCGCTACTCCGGCAGCCCGCTCGCGTACTCGTTTTCCGAGGCGCGGCAACGGAAATCGGTTTGGCTCATCGATCTCGACGCCGCCGGGCTGGCCGAGGTCCGGCGGCACGAGCTGCCCGTGCCGCGGCCGCTGGCCACCCTGCGCGGCGAGCTGTCCGAGTTGCTTTCCGCACCGGAGCACGACGAATGGACCGGCCACTTCCTGTCCGTCACGCTCACCGACCGCGTGCGGCCGGTCGACGCCATGCGCAAGCTGCGCGACCGCTTCCCGCACGCCGTGCACCTGGATTGGCAGCCGGAAAGCGGGCACGCGGGCGCGGAGCTGAAGTACGCCGAGGCCGTGCGCGGCCGCAGTGACATCGAGATCGCTCGCAACTTCCTCGACGACTGCCGTGGTGCCCCGCCTTCCGATCGTGAAGAGACGCTTGTCTTCCTCGCGCTCGAGGCGGCCGATCGGGCGGCGGTGGCGAAGCTGTGAGGCTGCACCTGCTGGAGGTCCAGGCGTTCGGCCCGTACGCGGGCCGTGAGGTGGTCGACTTCGACGTCCTCGGCGCAGATGGCCTCTTCCTCCTGCACGGCGATACCGGCGCGGGCAAGACAACGCTGCTCGACGCCATCGCTTTCGCGTTGTTCGGCGAGGTCCCGGGCGCGCGCGGCGAGGTGAAGCGTCTGCGCTGCGACCTCGCGGAGCCCGACCAGGTGACCGAGGTAGTGCTGGAGCTGACCGTGCAGGGCCAGCGGCTGCGCATCGTGCGCAGCCCCGAATACCAGCGCCCGAAAAAACGCGGCGACGGATTCACCACGCAGCAGGCGAAGGTATCGCTGAGCTGGGTCGGGAAGCCGCCGGCGGGGCTGCCGCCCGAGGGCGTCATCCGGATCGACGAGGTGGCGCGCACGGTCGTGCGGCTGCTCGGCATGACTGCGCAGCAGTTCTTCCAGGTGGTGCTGCTGCCGCAGGGCGAGTTCGCGCGGTTCCTGCGCGCGGACACCCGCGAGCGCGAGGAACTGCTGGAGCGGTTGTTCGGCACAGAGCGGTTTTCCGACGTCGAACGCTGGTTCGCGGACCTGCGCGCCGAGCGCGGGCGGGTGCTGCAGGAGCGTCAGCAGGACGTGCGCGAACTGGTCGCGCGGTACGCCCAGGAGGCCCAGCAGGACGCGCCGGAGGAAGACCAGGCGGAGTGGGTCGAAGTCGTGCTCCAGGACGTCGCGGCGCGGGCCGGTGCGGCGGAAACCGAAGCGGCGCAAGCACGTTCGACTGCGAACAAGGCCGAGACCGCGCTGCGCGAGGCGCAGGAGGACGCGGAGAAGGTCCGGCGCGTCCGCACCGCGCACACCCGGCTCGCGCAGATCGCCGAACAGGCCGACGAGCGCGCGGGCTGGACCGAGGAGATCGCGGCGGCCCGGCGGGCGGAGGCCGTGGCACCGGAGGCCGAGCTGCTGGAGCGGCGGACCACCGAGTTGGACGAGGCGCGGGCCGCCGAGGCTGATCACACTCGGGACCTGGCCGAGCTGGGTGTCGACTCGGCCGGGCTGGCCCCCGCCGACCTGCGGGAGCGGGCCGGCTCGCTGCGGGAGGACGCGGGTGCTCTCGCCGAGCTGGTCGCCGAGGCCGAGCAGCAGCAGATCGAGACGAAGCGCCGTGACGAGCGCAAGACGGCAGCCGGTGCGGCCCAAGACAAAGCCGTCGAACTGACGACCCGGCTCGGTGAGTTGCCCGAGCGGTTGACGGCGTTGCGCGGCGAAGCGGCTTCGGCCGCCGAAGCCGCGGCGAAGCTCGACGGCGCGAAGGCCCACGTCGAAGAGCTGACGGTGATCGCGCGCGCCGCGGCCGACCTGCCGTCCGCGGAGGAGCGCGTCGGGCGCGGCGAGGCGAAGCTGCGTGAGGTCGTCGACAGTCACCAGACGGCCCGGCAACATCGGCTCGAACTGCGGGAACGGCGGCTCGAAGGCATGGCGGCCGAGCTTGCCGCGAGCCTGGCCGTCGGCGCGGCGTGCCCGGTCTGTGGATCCGCGGAGCACCCGGCGCCCGCGAGCCACAGTGCCCGCCTCGTCGACCCGGCGGAGGAACGCGCGGCGGAGGAGGCTGAGCAGCAGACGGAGGCCTTGCGACAGCGGGTCGTCTCGGCGCTGGAGGAGGCGAAGGCCCGGCTTGAGGCGTTACGGGAGCGGCTAGGTGAGCGCACCGCGGAGTCCGTGGCGGCCGAGCTGACCGAGGCACGGGTGACCGTTGGCACGCTTTCCGAACAGGCCGCGCGGAAGGATCGGCTGGCGAAGCAGGTCGTCACGCTGGAGCAGGACGCGGAGAAGCTCGCGGAGCAGCGGCGGCTCGCCGAGACCGCCGCCGCTGAGGCGGCGGCCGAGGTCCGCTCGTTGCAGGACCGGCTCGACGAGCGTGAACGACGGCTGGTCGCCGGCCGCGGCGAGTTCCGCGATGTGACCACGCGCCGACGGCATCTGCTCACGCTGGCGGGAGCGTTGGACGCGGTGGCCGAGGCGCGCACCGCCGTCGCGGGTTCGGTGAAGCGGCTCGCCGAACAACAGGACCTCGTCGAGATCTCCTTGCACGCCAAGGGGTTCCTGTCGCTGGAGGAGATGCGCGGCGCCGCGCGGTCCGAGGAGCAGGTGACGAAGCTGGAGCAGGGCCTCGCCGAGGCGGAGGCCATGGCCGCGGGCGCGCGTGAGCTGCTGGCCCAGCCCGAGCTGTTCGGCATCTCGCCCGACGACGTCGTGGAGGTCGGGCCCGCGAGCGAGGCCGCGAAGTCCGCGCGGGACACGGCGGAGGCGGCGTTTTCGACGCTGCAGGCGGCCACAGCGCAGCAGCGTGAGCTGACCCGGCTGGCCGGGCGGATGAGCAAGGTGCTGGCCGGGCTCGCGCCCGTCGAAGAGGAGTACGCG
The DNA here is from genome assembly GCF_900110575.1 of Amycolatopsis saalfeldensis. Classification (GTDB taxonomy): domain Bacteria; phylum Actinomycetota; class Actinomycetes; order Mycobacteriales; family Pseudonocardiaceae; genus Amycolatopsis; species Amycolatopsis saalfeldensis. The sequence goes on along the minus strand of NZ_FOEF01000001.1, from coordinate 684,934 downwards.
GAGCTGCGCGCACTGTCCGAAGTGGTCAACGGGCGCGGCCAGAACGCGCGGAAGATGTCGCTGCGGTCGTACGTGCTGGCGGCGCGGCTGGAGGAGGTCGCGCTCGCGGCGACCGCCCGGCTGCGCACGATGAGCCAGGGCCGGTACTCGTTCGTGCACTCCGACGCGGCGGGCGCGCGCGGCACCCGCGGTGGGCTGGGCCTCGACGTGCTGGACGACTATTCAGGGGCGATCCGCCCGGCCAAGACGCTGTCCGGCGGTGAGTCCTTCCTGGCCTCGCTGTCGTTGGCGCTCGGCCTGGCCGACGTCGTCGCGGCCGAAACCGGCGGCGCGCTGCTCGACACGCTGTTCGTCGACGAGGGCTTCGGCACCCTAGACGCGGAGACGCTGGACGTCGTGATGAACATCCTGGACGAACTGCGCGCCGGGGGCCGAGTCGTCGGCCTGGTCTCGCACGTCGAGGAGCTTCGCCAGCGCATCCCGACCCGGCTGCGGGTCCGCAAGGCGCGCACCGGATCGAATGTGGAGGTGCGCACGGCCTAGTGAACCTCTTTGTGGCTGAGTAGCCGGTGCTCTCGGCGGAGATTGCCGATCGTGCCTCCGGTGCGACGTGGTGACACGGGGCTGCGGGTCGGACCGCGCTGCTCGCGGGCTGAGGCCGCCGGGGTGGCACGGACAGCTGGCGAGTTGCCTGCTCCGCCGCTGGCCGCTGGTCGCCAGCGGCCTCGGGTTCGTGCCCCGTTGCTCGCGGCGGAAGTTGCCGATCGTGCCGCCGGTGCGCGACGGGGTGACGTGGGGCTGCGGGTCGGACCGCGCCGCTCGTGGGTGGAGACCGCCGGGTGGCGCGGACAGTTGGTGAGTTGCCTGCTCCGCAGCCAGCGCTCAGCCGCCTCGGGTTCGTGCCCCGTTGCTCGCGGCGGAAGTTGCCGATCGTGTCGCCGGTGTGCAACGCGGTGATACGGGGCCTGCGGGATGGACCACGCTGCCCGCGGGCGGACGCCGCAGGGTGGCGCGGACAGTTGATGAGTTGTCTCCTCGGCCGCCAGCCGCCAGCCGCCAGCCGCCAGCCGCCAGCCGCCAGCCGCCAGCCGCCAGCCGCCAGCCGCCAGCCGCCAGCCGCCAGCCGCCAGCCGCCAGCCGTGCGCTGCCAGCCGCCAGCCCGCGCGCCGCTAGCGGTCGCTCGCCCGCCGCTAGCGGCCAGGCGCTAGCCGCCCGCCGCTAGCGGCCAGGCGCTAGCCGCCCGCAGCGTTCGGGCTCGCGTCCCGGCGTTTGCGGCTTGCCGTTCGCTGCCACGGTGGTGGGCGAGCTGAGTGGTGTCCGAAGTGGACTGGGAAGCGCGCTGAGAGGTGGTGCTCAGGCGCGTTTTCCCGCGCGCGCCAGGTACATCCCAGCGTAGGAACTCCACGGCTGCCAGCCGCGGGCCGATTCGGTCAGATCGATGCCCAGTGCCGTTACCCCGTGGCTCACAGAGACGTCAGCGGTCAGCAGTATGTCGGGTGCGCCGAGGACGCGCATCAGCACGTAGTCGGCGGTCGGGGCGTCGACGCTGTGGGCGAGCAGTTCGGCTCGCAGTTCGGCGGGGTCACGGCCGACGTGCGGGTCGAGGCTGCCGTGCGCGATCGCTGCGGCGATGGCCTTGACCTGCGGGTCCACGCCGGCGTCGGCGATCTGGGCGGGTGTCGGGAACAGGGTGGTCAGCGGGTCCAGCGGCGGGTCGGCCGGCGGGACCGGATCGCCCAGGTCGGCGGCCAGCGTCGTGGCGGCCGGGCCGAGCAGGGTCCGCAGCAGCAACTCGGGGCCGTCGACGGCGCCGGGCAGGCGGATGCCCGGCGCCTCGGCGACCAGCGGTGCGAGCGCCGGGTCCGCGCCGAGCGTCCGGGTGACGGCCTCGGGGTCGGCGTCGAGGTCCAGCAGGCGCCGGACCCGCGTGACCGCGCTGCTCAGGTCCCGCAGATCGGCCAGGCCCAGGTCACAGCGGACGTGATCCGGTCGCGGGGCGAGCCACGCCGCGCCGCCGCCGTGCGGGAGTCGCAGCGTGCGGCCGTAACCGGTGATGTCGCCTTCGTCCTCCGTCACGGCCTCGACGCCCGGGATCGCCCGCGAGGCGTGGTAACGAAGCACTCCCTGGGCGTCGAACGGCGCGCGGAACGGCAGACGCAGGCTGAGCCGCGTTGCGCCTCCGGGCTCGTCGCCCTTGCGCCGTCCGCGACGCAGGCTCGCGGCGCGAAGCTGTGAAGGCGTTGTCGCGAACACCTCGCGGATCGTCTCGTTGAACTGCCGGACGCTCGAGAAGCCCGCGGCGAACGCGACGTCGGTGAGTGGCAGCCCGGACATCTCGATCAGCAGCCGCGCGGAGTGCGCACGGTGGGCGCGGGCGAGCGCGAGCGGCCCGGCGCCGAGCTCGGCGGTCAGGACGCGCCCGAGCTGGCGTTCCGAGTAGCCGAGCCGCTTCGCCAGGCCGGGCACGCCCTCGCGTTCGACGAGGCCGTCGGAGATCAGGCGCATGGCGCGCGCGGCGAGGTCGGCGCGGATGTTCCAGTCGGGTGAGCCGGGTACGGCGTCGGGCAGGCAGCGGCGGCACGCGCGGTAGCCGTTGGCCTGGGCGGCGGCCGAGGTCGGGTAGAAGCGCACGTTCTGGGCCTTCGGCGTGAGCGCCGGGCAGGACGGCCGGCAGTAGATGCCGGTGGTGCGGACGGCCATGATGAACTGGCCGTCGAACCGCGGGTCGCGGGCGGTGACGGCGCGGTAGCAGCGCTCGGTGTCGCGCCAGATCGCGGCGGTCGTGGTAGCCATGTCCTCGATGATGCCAGCAGGTCGCGGGCCTGACTGGCGGAAATCCGACGGTGCGTTACCGGGTCGGCCCGGCCCCGGGCCCGGCACGTAGACTCACCGGTCGTGAGTCTGACCCTCGGTATCGTCGGCCTGCCCAACGTCGGCAAGTCCACCCTGTTCAACGCGCTGACCCGCAACGACGTGCTCGCCGCGAACTACCCGTTCGCGACGATCGAGCCCAACGTCGGCGTGGTCCCGCTGCCGGACCCGCGCCTGGACGAGCTGGCGAAGCTGTACAGCTCGGAGAAGACGGTGCCCGCCGTGGTGTCCTTTGTGGACATCGCCGGGATCGTGAAGGGCGCGTCCGAGGGCGCCGGCCTCGGCAACAAGTTCCTGGCGAACATCCGCGAGGCCAACGCGATCTGCCAGGTCATCCGCGTGTTCGACGATCCGGACGTGATCCATGTGGACGGCCGGATCGACCCGTCCAGCGACATCGAGACGATCAACACCGAGCTGATCCTCGCCGACCTGCAGACCCTGGACAAGGCGCTGCCGCGGCTGGAGAAGGAAGCCCGGACGAAAAAGGAGAACAAGCCGGCGCTCGACAATGCGCAGAAGGCGAAGGAAATCCTCGACGCCGGGCGCACGTTGTTCCAGGCGCAGAAGGAGGTGGACTTCGACGCGTCGCGGGAGCTGAGCCTGCTCACCATGAAGCCCTTCCTGTACGTCTTCAACGCGGACGAGTCGATCCTGACCGACGAGGCGCGCCGCGAGGAGCTGGCGAAGCTCGTCTCCCCGGCCGACGCCGTCTTCCTCGACGCGAAGGTCGAGGCGGAGCTGCTGGAACTGGACGACGAGGAGTCCGTGCGCGAGCTGCTGGAGTCCGTGGGCCAGCCGGAGCCGGGCCTGCACGCCCTCGCGCGCGCCGGCTTCCACACCCTCGGCCTGCAGACCTACCTCACGGCGGGCCCGAAGGAATCCCGCGCCTGGACGATCCCCCAGGGCGCCACCGCCCCCCAAGCCGCGGGCGTCATCCACACGGACTTCGAGCGCGGCTTCATCAAGGCGGAGATCGTCTCGTACACCGACCTCATGGAGGCGGGCTCGATGTCCGTCGCCCGGGCGGCGGGCAAGGTTCGCATGGAGGGCAAGGACTACCTGATGGCGGACGGGGACGTGGTGGAGTTCCGGTTCAACGTGTAGGCACGGCCAGTCGTCGATGAGCTCGTACGAGTATGACGTCGCCGTAACCTTCGCCGGCGAGGATCGGGCGTTCGTCGAGGACGTGGTGCGGCAGGTGAAGGCGGCCGGGTTCAAGGTCTTCTACGACCAGGATGAGCAGGTCGCTCTCTGGGGCGAGGACATGACCGAGTTCTTCCCCACGGTGTACGAGGAGCGTTCCCGGTTCGCGGTCATGTTCGTGTCACGGCACTACGCGGCAAAGGCCTGGACGCGGTTTGAGCGCCGCAGCGTTCTGCTGCGCGCGATCCGGCAGGAATCGGCGTACGTGCTGCCCGTGCAGCTGGATGCCACGAAGCTGGACGGCCTCCGGGAGAGCGTCGTCTACCTCGACGGCGTCGAGCAAGGGCCGAGCGGGATCGCGGCCGCCATCTTGTACAAGCTTGGCGGGGTGCACAGCGGCGGCGGTGGGCTGTTCAACGGCTATGTGCCGAGGAACGAGTACGAGGCGACCGTGGTCGTCGGCGAGCGGCCGGCGGGCTGGGAGTTCCTGCTGTTCGCCTATTCGCTGGTGAAAGGGACAGAGCAGCTGCAGGAGCAGTACTTCGATCACAAGATGGGCTTTGCGCGGGTCGGTGCGCACATCCCGCTTGATGAAGTGCTCGCAGTGGTCCAGCGAGAAATGGCCACAGTGCTCAGCATCGCCCGGACCTTCAAGGCCGTGCTGGCACCGGGGCCGCAGCAATCCGCCTTCGGGATACCGGGCGAACCCGGCAACGTCGACGGTATCCTGCACCTCGCCGACCGGTTCGTGGCCGTCTACGGGTCGTTTCTCGATTGGGCGGCCCGGCTGCGGGGGTATGCCACGGAGCACGACGAGGCCCACGACTTGTTTGCGTCGACGGCGCGTTACGCGGACCGACCGGTGGAGCAGCTGCGGGACTTCGTCTACAAGTTCCGCGACTCGGTCGATCCGCTCCATGAGAAGGTCATGGCCGGGGAGAACGTGAACCTGGAGATCACGCTCGCACTTGATGTCGGCGGCGCCGACGCTGGGTTCAGTTCGGCCAGGAAGCGGTTTCTGCAGGCCCGGCTCGAGTCGTAGTTCCCTCGGACGGAGAGGCGTCCTGCTCGGGAGCGTTTGACCGCTCGTGTTGCCGAAGAAGCACGAGCGGCCGGCAGGCCCTAAGGCTGTGGCTCCGCTTGCACGGGGAGAGTTGCGGCGAGCAGCGAGAAGTAGCGCAGGTGCGCCCAACGCTCACGGTTGCCGATCACGTACAAGCGGCGTTTCGCCCGGGACGCCGCGACGTTCAGCAGGTTCGGTTTCGACGCGGCCCATGCCCTGGCTCCGGGTTTGTGTGGCGCACTACCGAGCACGAGGACCACCACGTCGGACTCTTGGCCTTGCACGGTGTGCACCGTTCCCACGTTCGCCGAAGGGAAGATTTCGCTTCCGAAGAAGCCGTTGATCATGCGAGGGCATTCCCGCACGACGTCGCGGAACGGGCTGATCACGCGGATGCTGCTCAGTGGGACGCCCTGTGCGCTGAGTTCTGCGAGTAGCCGTACCAGGGCTTCTCCTTCGGCCGGGATCCAGTTGTCACGGCTACGCTCGGAACGGACGTCGAGCCAGGAACTCGCGCCGGGATAGTCGCCTCGTTCCGGAGTGCCGTAGATCATCAGATCCCCGCCGTACGCGATGGCGTTCGAGATCTGGAACATCGGCCGGTCGCAGCGCCGATGCACCCGAAGTGGAGCTCCGACCCAGATCTGTCCCTCGCCGTCCGTGCTGGGCAGTGCTGTGCCGTGACGCGCGTGGCGGTCCGCCACCCCCTGGGCTGAGGTCGTCTCCGGTAGCCACTGCTCATGCACCCGGAGGCGGTTGCGTAGCGCGTGCTGGGCAGGGAGCGGCACCGTGACGATGGGCTCGAGCTGTTGGGGGTCACCGACGATCACCGCACGGCGGCACCTCCACAGACCGCCGACCGCCTGCTGCGTAGTGGCCTGGCCGGCCTCGTCCACGAAGAGCCAGCCGAGCGCTTTCGTGCCCAGGTCGGAGAAGAGCCGTGGGAGCGAGGCGAAGGTTGTGGAGACCACGGGTACGACGAGGAACAACGACTGCCAAGCCGCGAGTGCTGTTTCAGGGAGCAGTTTCTGCTTGCCCTGCAGCGCCTTGGCGAGCACTGCCAGGTTGTCGCGCGCAGGCTGGATGGCGGCGAAGAGGAAGGACTTGTGGAGTGCGAGAGCCGCGAAGAAGAGCCGGTTGCGTGCAGACGTGAACTCGGTGTCGGCCCATGGCGCGCAGCGCTGGAAGTCCTCCTCATCTTCGAATTCCGGACCGGCGGGGACGGTGCCGGGCCATTGCACGCGAGCGGTCTTGATACGCGCGTCGATCGAGGCCAGCACCGATCTCGTCTGGGCGAGCCCGGCTTCCAGATGGCGGGCTTCAGCCTGTGCTGCCTGTGTCAAGGCGGCAAGGTTCGTCGCTTCGACCAGACGACCGTTGAATTCCTGGAGGGCCTCGAAGTGCTGGCCGGAGAGGGTCCGATGGCGTTTCCGCCACTCGCGGCCCAGCCGGAACATGCTGCACAGTGAGGCCCAGAAGCCTGGCTTCTGGGCCTGCCAGCTTGCCACCACTTGTTCCAGGCCTCGCGCGAGTTGCGCCGCTCTCTCGCGGGCCGCAACGACTTGCCGGAGCGTCTCGGCGAGCTGAGCACAGTGCTCGTGAGACTGGCGTACACGTAATTCTGCGTCGCGCACGAGCCGCAGGCAGCGAGCGTGTTCGGTGATATCCGTCGCGACAGCCTGGCGAATCCGGCCAAGATCGCGTACTTCCTCGTCGGCTTTCCTGAACGCCGCGGCGGCGGCTCGCCACTCTTCCGGGGAGAGTGGTTCCGCTTCCTTGAGGATGCGCAGCATTCCTGCGGGTTCGTCGTCCGATTCTTTTCCCGACCACCAGAACTTGTCGGCGAAGTCCTTGCGGAGGCTCATGTTTCCCAGAGTCGCCGCCGCGAGTCCCCAAGCCGGTTGGCCAAGCAGGTGGGAGGCCAACTCGGGGAAGTAGTCGGCCGCCGCGGCTTCAGGCTCGGCCCCCGTGACGGCTCCGAGGCCAGGGATCTCCCTCGTCACGTTGGCTGCCGCCTTGTTACCGGAGGTGGCGACTACCATCTCGAAGCCGGTCAGCTCGGGAATCAGCGGACGGACTCCGGGGTGGTACCACTTGCTGAGCTCCACGGTTTCGGTTACATCAGTGTATGCGTCCAACGGATTCCGCAGCTCGGCCAGCTTTCTGGCCCGGCCGAGCACGATTCCGGCGAGCAGGTCGCGCAGCATGGTGGTCTTGCCTGTGCCGGGCGGGCCGTTGACGGCGAACAGCCCTTCGCTGTCCGCCAGTTCGAGGATCGCGCGGTTGACTGCGAACTGCTGGCTGACCACCAGCGGCCGGTCGGGTGCTGATGGCCACCGGGCACCGGGGATGAGGTTCGGTTCCACGCCGGCCAGCTGGGCATCTCGTCTGGTGCGGACATCGATCCTGTCGGAGATCGGGATGGAACGTTCGTCGGTCAGGTACGTTGCCAGAGCTGCGCCGTGAGAGCCGGCCCGTACCACTTCCGCTACCTCCGCCAGGTCATCGGCGAGGTAACTGTTGAGGAAGTTCTGCTCGCTCGTGGCTTCGGCGGTCGTGATCGAGACGGGGGTGCACTTGACCCGGACGCCACCGGCTTCCAGTGCTTCGTCGAGCCCGAGCTCTTTGACCAGTTCAGCGGTGAACGCAAGCAGCGTGTCCCGGGTCATGTGGATGCGCGGGCCGTGGGAGTTGTCCGGCGGGGCGCCGTCGTCCGCGGGCTTCCCACCGGACGATGGGGTCAGCAGCTTTTCCGCGAACTTGCCCGCCACCGATGCGGCGATACCGCCTACGATCGGTCCGGCGACCGAAGAGACCCCAGTCGCGACTACGGCTTTCACCGCGGTGCCGGTCGTCTTGGCTCCTTCGGCCGCCGCGTCCCGGGCGGCGCCGCGAGCGTGGTCGGCCACCGCCGCCCCTACGGTTTCCAGAGGCGTCGGGCGTTCGGACTTCCGATTCGGAGCCAAGCGGTTCAGGCCGCTACGGAAGGACGATTCCTCGAGCGCGAAACCGTCCAGCCAGGACGGGTCTTCCAGACCGGGCGAGCGAAGTCTGCTGACCGCCCATGCGCAACTGGAGAGCACCGGCGAATTCTCGACGAGTGCGCCATCCTCATCGAGTGTGCAGGCGAACACGGCGGTCCGCTCATCAGAGCGGGCGTCGGCCGGCACGTTGTCCTGACCGAATGCCCTGGTCAGTTCGGACCGCACTTTCGCGGTGGTGTACAGACCGCCGTAAACCGTGAATTGCCAGGTGGTCTTGTCGCGAAGCCGGATGGCAGAAAGCGGGTGCTCCTTCGACCAAGGAGCAGGGTGACCGGCCTGCAGATCGAGGACTACGGTGGTCGGCTTCGTGGACGGCCCTGGTGGACTCACCGACGGGACGCGCTGTGGGCTGAACATCTCGAGCGTTCGCCAGAATTCCACGACTGACGCAGCGCGTTCGTTTTCCCGCACTTCAATGGCTCCCCTCCACTCGTGCGGGGGAACCATACGACAAGATCGACTTTCGGCGATACGCGCCAAACGGAGGTAAATCGATGGCCAGTTTGCCAATTCGGCCAGGACGAAGAAGAGGTCCGAGGTGAACTGGTGCTTACCGTCCCGAGGCGGCCTGGGGCCTCGCCGTGACGACGAGGCCAGGCGGCCTGCGTACTAGGTCGGCGCCCCGGCGAGCTGCCCGGGGCCCGCGGTCGGGCTCAGCCGATGAGGCCGAGCACCAGAACCGCGAGCAGGGTGACGGCTGTGGCGAAGGTGGTGACCCACGCGCGCTGAGTGCTGGAGAGGGTGGCGGAGGCGCTGTTCATGACGTGTCCTAGCGGGGCGAGTGCCGGATATTCCGCTGGATTAGCGCATCGATCATGGACGACGTTACCGCCTGTGGCTGAGATCACGGCGGTTACGCACGGTGTGCCAGAGCACACCGCCCGCGGCCGCGATCATCAAGCCGAATGAGATGGCTCCCACCACGATTGCCTGAGTCATCCCCTGGTCCTTCCCGCGTTGCTGGAACCTCGTAGGGAGGACGCGCGAGAACGGTCCAGGTGTTGCCGTCGTATCGGAGATCACACCTGGTCAGAGGGCTGTGAGGACCTCGTCGATCTGTCGGGCCAGTGCGAAGTCCTTCGCGGTCAGGCCGCCTTCCGAATGGGTGCTGAGGCGGAAAGTGAGCGTCCGCCAGCGGATGTCGATGTCCGGGTGGTGGTCGGCGGCCTCGGCCAGGGCGGCGACGCGGTTCACCACCTCGATCGCCTGCGGGAAGGTCGCCAGTGAGGCCGTGCGCTCGATCGTCACGTCCGAGCGGTGCCAGTCGGTGAAGCTTCGGAGGGCCTCGTCGGCCTGTGAGTCGTTCATGATTTTCGCCATGTGCCCAATGGTGATCCTGTCTCGGCTAGGCTGCACGGTTGCCACGGGAGTCCGGTACGCCGGGCTGAGAGGCGGGTGCCCGTAGACCCGCGACCGTTCGCACCTGAATCCGGATCATGCCGGCGCAGGGAGGCCCGTTCTCCTCTCGCCGGCCAGTGCAGGAGGACAGCCAGATGAATCCGCGGACCGCACGCTCGGCGTTGGCGGTGGCCACGGTCACCGTGCTGGCGAGTGCCTGCTCGTTGTCCGGCGGCTCGGGCGGCGACGCCCAGCAGACCCCCGAGGTCACGCTCGTCACGCACGACTCGTTCGTCGCGCCCCAGGACGTGCTCGACGCCTTCCAGCGCCAGTCCGGCCTCAAGCTGAAGGTCGTCAAGTACGGCGACGCCGGCGCGCTGACCAACAAGCTGGTGCTCACGAAGGCCAACCCGATCGGCGACGTGGCGTACGGCGTCGACTCGACGTTCGCCTCCCGCGCGCTCGGCGAGGGCGTCTTCCAGCCCTACACCAGCCCCGAGGCGGACCGCGGGCCGCAGCGCTACTCCGTGGACCCCGAGCACCGGCTCTCCGCCGTGGACCTCGGCGACGTCTGCGTGAACGTCGACTCCGGCTACTTCGCCGCCAAGGGCCTCCCGGAGCCGAAGACCTACGACGACCTGGCCGACCCGAAGTACAAGGACCTGACCGTCGCCGAGGACCCGGCCACCGCGTCGCCCGGCCTGGCGTTCCTGCTCGGCACCATCGCGAAGTTCGGCGAGCAGGGCTGGCCGGGGTACTGGAGCAAGCTCAAGGCCAACGGCCTGAAGGTCGACAGCGGCTGGGAAGAGGCCTACACCAAGGACTTCTCCGGCTCCTCGGGCAAGGGCCCGCGGCCGATCGTCGTCTCGTACGCCTCCTCGCCCGCCGCCGAGGTCGGCCAGGACGGCAAACCGCGCACGAAGGCGCTGCTCGACACGTGTTACCGCCAGGTCGAGTACGCGGGCGTGCTGACCGGGACCAAGAACCTGCCCCAGGCGCAGAAGGTGGTCGACTTCCTGCTGTCCCAGCAGTTCCAGACCACGGTGCCGGCGAACATGTACGTCTACCCGGCGCGCCAGGGGGTCGACCTGCCCGCGGGCTGGGCGCAGGCGGCGCCGCTGCCGACGGCCCCGGCCACGCTGCCCGCCGACCAGGTGCAGGCCGGCCGCGAGAAGTGGATCGGTGCATGGCGCTCGCTCATGGGGGCCTGACCCCGGCGCGCACCTTCCGCACGGCCGGGCTCGCGCTGCTCGGACTGCTGCCCGTCGCGTTCCTGGTGGTGTTCTTCGCGTGGCCGGTGGTGGCGATCGTCGGCCGCGGCTTCTCCGCGGGCGGCGTCGACACCGTGCTCGGCGACCCTCAGACGTGGCGGCTCGCCGGGTTCACGCTGGCCAGCGCGGCGGCGTCCACTGTGGTCGCGCTGCTGGCCGGCCTGCCGGTCGCGTACCTGCTGGCGCGCGTGCGGCTGCCCGGCGTCGGGCTCGCGCGCACGCTGGTGCTGGTGCCCTTTGTGCTGCCGACGGTGGTGGTCGGCCTCGCGTTCCGCGCGATCTGGCCGGACGGCGGCGTGCTGCCGCTGGTGCTGGCGAACGCGTTTTTCAACGTCGCCGTGGTCGCGCGGACCGTCGCCGGGCTGTGGTCGCACCTCGACCCGCGTGCGACGGAGGCGGCCAGGGCGCTGGGGGCGTCGCCGTGGCGCGCGTTCCGCACGGTGACGCTGCCCGCGCTCGGCCCGGCCGTCGCGTCCGCGGCCGCGGTGGTCTTCCTGTTCTGCGCCACCAGTTTCGGCGTGGTCCTGATCCTCGGCGGCGGGCAGTACCGCACGCTGGAGACCGAGATCTACCTGCGCACCGTCGACCTGCTGGACCTCTCGGGCGCGGCCGCGCTGTCGCTGATCCAGTTCGCGGCCGTGCTGGCGGCGCTGGCGCTCGGCGCGATGGCCCGGCGGCGCCGCGAGAACGCCGTCCGGCTGCGGTCCGCGCTGGTCACGGCCCGGCGGCCACGCGGTGGCGAGTGGTGGACGGTCGGCGCCGCCGCCGTGGTGCTGGCGCTGCTGATGACCCCGATCGTCGCGCTGCTGGCCGAGTCGGTGTCCGGCGAGAACGGCTGGAGCCTGGCCGGGTACCGCGCGCTGTCGGGCACCGGCGCGAACGACGCGTTGCAGGTCTCCGGCTGGACGGCGGCGAAGAACTCGCTGGCCGCGGCCACCGACGCCACGCTGCTCGCGATGTTCGTCGGCGTGCTGGCCAGTGTGGTCCTGGTCGCGCTGCGCCGCGCGCCCGGCCGGCTCGCGCGCGGCATGGGCGAGACGATGGACGCGGCTTTGATGCTGCCGCTGGGCGTCTCCGCCGTCACGGTCGGCTTCGGTTACCTCATCACCCTCGACGCGCTGCCCGGCGACCTGCGGACGTCGCCGATGCTCGTGCCGCTCGCACAGGCTCTGGTGATCATCCCGCTGGTGGTGCGGATGGTGCTGCCCGTGCTGCGCGCGGTGGACGTCCGGCTGCGCCAGGCCGCGTCGACGCTGGGCGCGAGCCCGGCGCGCGTGTGGCGCGAGATCGACCTGCCGCTCACGGCCCGCTCGCTGGTGGCGGCGGCGGGGTTCGGCTTCGTCGTGGCGCTGGGCGAGTTCGGGGCGACGAGCTTCCTCGCCCGGCCGGACGCGCCGACGCTGCCGGTGGCCGTCGCGACGCTGATGGGGCGGCCGGGCGAGCTGAACAACCAGATGGCGTACGCCGCGTGCGCGCTGCTGATGGTGGTGACCGTGGCGGCCGTCGCGCTGATCGACCGCTTCGGCTCGGTCCGCGGGCACGGTTCGGTGGGGGAGTTCTGATGGCGCTCTCGGTTCGGGACTTGACCGTCCACTATGGATCATTCGCCGCGGTGCGCGGCGCGCGCCTCGACATCGCCGACGGCGAGGTGCTGGCGCTGCTCGGCCCGTCCGGCTCGGGGAAGTCCACACTGCTGCGCGCGATCACCGGGCTGGAGCCGTCGACCTCGGGCTCGGTGCGCTGGGACGGCGCCGACCTCGCGCCGGTCCCGGTGCACCGGCGCGGCTTCGGCCTGGTGTTCCAGGACGGGCAGCTCTTCCCGCACCGCGACGTCGCCGCCAACATCACTTTCGGGCTGCGCATGCACGGCGTCCCACGGCGCGAGCACGCCGCGCGCGTGAAGGCGCTGCTGGATCTGGTCGGGCTCACCGGCTTCGAACGGCGGCGCGTGACGGAGCTGTCCGGCGGCCAAGCCCAGCGCGTCGCGCTCGCCCGCGCGCTGGCGCCGGAGCCGCGGCTGCTCCTGCTGGACGAGCCACTGTCCGGATTGGACGCCGGCCTGCGTGAGCAGCTCGCCATCGATCTGGCGGAGTTGTTGCGGCGCAACAAGATCACTGCACTGCTGGTGACGCACGACCAGGAAGAGGCGTTCACGCTCGCCGACCGCGTCGCCGTGCTCGACGCCGGGAAGATCCGTCAGGAGGGCGCGGTCCGGTCCGTGTGGCAGCAGCCGGTGGACGACGGCGTGGCGCGGTTCCTCGGCGTGACCTCGTTCGTCGACGGCGTCGCGGCGGGCGGGCTGGTACGCACGCCGCTCGGCGACGTCGTGCTCGCCGCGGTCACCGAAGGCCCGGTGCGGCTGGGCCTGAGGCCGCATGCGTTACGCGTCAACGAAAACGGTCTCGCTGGTGAGGTGAGGGCCGCCGTCCACCGCCGTGAGCACGTGCGGCTGGTCGTTTCCGTTGGAGAGTCCACTGTGGACGCTGTTGCGCCGGTGACGGCGGACCTGCGCGCGGGCGATCCCGTCCGGCTCACGCTGGACCCGGACGGGATCGCTGTCGTCGGCTGAAGGCTCAGCCGTCGCGCGTGGTGAGGCGGGCGTACGCGATCGAGAGGCCCACCACGATGTAGCAGACCGCGCGCAGGGCGCCTTCGCCCAGCATCGTGGACGACATCGGATCCTGGAGCACCTCGGCCGGGGCCAGCGTCCAGTTCTGCGTGAGCAGGAACGGGTGCAGCCAGTTCAGCGAGGTCAGGAAGCCGAGGATGGTGAACACGATGTTCCCGGCCAGCACCGAGGCCACGACGAGCATCGGGTGCTCGGTGAAGCTGGACACGGCCAGCGCCACCGCGCCCACCGCCCACAGCTGCAGCACGATCCAGGCCGCCGCCAGCAGGATGCGGCCCAGTGCGTCCACAAGGGACAGTGTGGTGCCGGACAGGGTGAACAGCCCGCCGGTGCCGTTGATGATCAGCCCGGTGGCCACGCCGGTCACGCACATGGCCAGCACCGCCACCACCGAGACCGTCGCGACGCCGAAGGCCTTGACCGCCAGCAGCCGGCCCCGGCTGACCGGGGCGATCAGCCAGCCGCGCAACGTGCCGTGGGCGGCTTCGCCCGCGATGGCGTCCGCGCCGGCCATGGCCGAGGCCAGCGGCAGGAGCAGCGTCAGTGTCATCACCATCGCGGCGATGGGCAGCACCAGCGCGTTGTTGACCGCCGCCCCCACCAGTGCGGCGCCGCTGTCGCTCGGGCCAGTGCCCACGTCGCCCTGGCTCACCAGGGTGAGCCCGACGCCGATCACGATCGGGATCAGCGCCAGCAGCCCGAGCACGGCCAGCGTGCGCGGACGCCGGAAGATCCAGCGCAGCTCCGCCGCGACCAGCCTGGGCAACGGCACCGTGTCGTGGCCCAGGCGCGGCGCGGGAGCCGCGAGTGCCTGCGTGGTCATGCGTCCCCCTCGGAATCAGCTGGAGCGGAGGAATCGGCCGCCGGGCCGCCTTCGGTGAGCCGGGCGAACAGGTCCTCCAGGCCCGTGCGCGCCCGCGTGGCCTCGTGGACCGCGACCCCCGCGCCCACGAGCACCTCCAGCACCCGGGGCGCGACCGTCGCGGTGAGGTCCGCGCGGACCCCGTCCGGCGTCAGCCGGGCCCCGATCCGGTTGTCCCGCAACGTCTCCACCGCGAGCTCGGCGTCGGGCGTTCGCACGAGCAGCGCCGCGTTGCCCGACTCCAGCAGCTCGGACAGCTCCCCCTGCGCGACGACGTTGCCGGACTGCAGCACCGCCACGTGCGTGCACGTCGCCTCGACCTCGGCGAGCAGGTGCGACGAGACGAGCACCGTGACGCCGTCGGCGTGCAGTTCGGCCACGATCCTGCGGATCTCCCTGGTACCAGCAGGGTCGAGGCCGTTCGTGGGCTCGTCGAGCACGATCATCTTCCGCGGCACGAGCAGCGCCCCCGCGAGCCCCAGCCGCTGCTTCATGCCGAGCGAATAGCCCTTGTACCGGCGCCGCGAGGCATCGGTGAGGCCGACGCGCTCCAGCGCCGTGTCGACCGCGGCCGGGATGCCCGCCGAGGTCAGCCGCGGCTCGGCCGCCGCGAACCGGATCAGGTTGTCCCGCCCGGAAAGGAACGGGTGGAAGCCCGGTCCCTCGACGAGCGCGCCGACGTCGGGCAGCGCGTGGGCCGCGCCGTCCGGCATCGGCCGGCCGAGCAGCTCCACCTCGCCCTCGGTGGGGCGCACCAGCCCGAGCAGCATCCGGATCGTGGTGGTCTTGCCCGAGCCGTTCGGGCCGAGCATGCCGAGCACCGCGCCTTCGGGCACGTCGAGGTCGACGTGGTCCACCGCGACCGTGCCGCGGTAGACCTTGCGCAGGCCCCGCGTCCGCGCGGCGAGCGGGACCGCCGGGGCGGACGCCTCCTGAGAGGTGTCCGCCCCGGCCTCGACCGTGCTGGTCACTTGGTGCCCAGCGCTTCGTAGAGAACCTGCTCCGGCACCGCGCCGACGGCGTAACGGCCGTCGTCGGTCAGCACCGCGCCGCCCACCTTGGTGGTGAACAGGTAGCCGCTGCCCCAGGTGCCGCTGACGCGCTTGGCGACCCGGCTGAGCAGCTTCTGCGGGTCCATGCCCCGGCCTTCGGCCGAGCCGGACGACTGCTGCTTCGGCGCGAGGGTGCCGGCCGGCAGCTTGCCCGTGAGCACGGTGTCCCAGCCGTCGCCGACGACCTTGGTGGCCTGCTGGGCCTGCTGGGCCTCGGCCTTGGTCTGGTCGTCGAGCTTGGCGGTCTTCTCCGTCACCTTCGCGCCCTTCGGCGGGGTGAAGGCGAATTCGCTCGCCGCCTGCGGCGTGAACTCGATGCCCGAGAACGCCAGCTCCAGCGCCGGAGTGGTGGTTCCGTTGCTCAGCACCGAAACCCGCAGCGGCATCCGGGTCTGCGAGTCGACCGCGACGCGGATCTCGCGCAGCAGCGTGCGCTCGGTCGGCTTCGGGGTCAGCACCAGCTCGTAGGCCGGCCGGTCGGCCACCGTGGCCGTGCCGTCGACGGAGACGGTGCTGCTCTCGCGGACCTTCGCCAGCAGCTGCGTGGCCGCGGACGCCGGATCGGTCATCTTGCCGGCGTCGGCACCCGCACCCGGCTTCGCGGCGATGTCCGCCGGGATCGTCGTCTTGGTGGCGCTGTTGCTGTTCGACTTGTAGTCCCAGACGGTGGTGCCGTTGTGGATGATCGTCTCTTGCGAGCTGCCCTGCGCGAGCGCGATCTTCGACTTGCCGGCGCCGTCGCTGAAGACGTGCGCGGAGTCGACGTTCAGCGCGCTCGCCCCCGGGATCGCGTTGCCCATCGACGGCAGGCCGAGGTTGTTGCTGACGCTCACTGTGCCGTCGAAGGCCCCCGGCTTCGCGGTCATCACGGACTGGACCAGGTTTTCGGCGCTGACCTGCGGCAGCTTCGGCGCCGCACCCGCCGAGGCCGGCATGGCCACGACGACGAGCCCCCCGACGCCGAGCGCGGTGCCGACTACTGCGGCGGTGATCGCTTTCTTCTTCGGATCCATGGTGTCTCTCCCTGTGTTCCCGGGCCCCAGTGTGCCCGGCTCCCGGCTCAGAGGTTTCCCTCCCGAGCCTGAGATACCCCTGAATGCTCGGCCGTCGCGGCTGAGATCGCGCTGAGAGCTCGCGCAGGAGCTGCGGAAACCGGTCATGATGAGCCTCGTGAACCCTCGAGTGCTGGTGGTGGACGACGAGCCCGGCGTGCGAAAGGCGCTTCAGCGCGGGCTGCGCGCGGAGGGCATGGACGTGGTCACGGCCGCCGACGGGCCCACCGGGCTGCAGCTCGCGCGCACCGGCACGTTCGACGTGGTGCTGCTCGACATCATGCTGCCCGGCCTGTCCGGCTACCGCGTGCTGGAACGGCTGCGCGCGGAGAACGTGGTCACCCCCGTGCTGCTCGTTTCGGCCAAGGACGGCGAGGTCGACCAGGCCGACGGGCTCGACCTCGGCGCCGACGGCTACCTGGTGAAGCCGTTCTCGTTTGTCGTGCTGGTCGCGCAGGTGCGCGCGACGCTGCGGCGCGCCGGGCCGGACGCCTCGCGCGGCGCGTTGAAGCTCGGTGCGCTGGAGATCGACCGGGCGTTGCGGCAGGTGCGCTGGGACGGCGCCGAGGTCCCGCTCAGCCCGCGCGAGTTCGCGCTGTTGGAGGTGCTCGTCGGCCGGGCCGGCACGGTCGTGACCAAGGACGAGCTGCTGCGCGCGGTGTGGGGTGAGGAGCAGGCCGTGACGCGCAACCTGGTGGAGGTCTACGTCGGCTACGTGCGGCGCAAGCTCGACGCCGTGGGCGCGGGTTCGCTGCTGCGGACCGTCCGAGGACACGGCTACCTGGCTTCGGACGCGCAGCTGGACGAGGTGTTGTGATCGGCTCCCTGTCCTGGTGGCGCGGCCGCTCGCTGCAGGTGCGCATCACGGTGCTCGCCACCACGATCACCCTGGTCGGCCTGCTCGGGCTGGCCACGCTGGCGGCCAACCGGCTGGAACCGCTGCTGGTGGGCTCCGTCGACCACGAGCTGACGGCCGCGCTCGGCCCGGCGACGGCGGAGGTTTCGGCCGGGCAGCCGCTGACCGCGCGCGACCCGGTCACCGTGCGGGTGCTGGACATCGCGGGCGGCTCCGTCGACGGCCGGGCGGCGCCGCCGCTGGACGCCGCGCAGGTCATGCAGCTCAAGTCCGGGTTGTCCGTGCAGACCGGCGGCTCGCGCTGGCGCGGCCAGGTCGTGACCCTGCCGGACGGCGCGCAACGGCTGGTGCTCGCGGGCGCCGGGCTGGTCGGCTTCGCCGCGGCGGTGGAGTACGGCGGGGTCTGGCTGGTGGTCGTCGCGCTGGTGGGCGCGGCCGTTGCGGGGCTCGCGACGTGGCTGGTGGTGCGGTTGGCGCTGCGGCCGGTGGCGCGGATGCGCGGGCTGGTGCGCGCGCTGCCGCCGGGCTCGCGGCTGCCGTTGCCCACTTCGCACGACGAGCTGCGCGCGCTGGCGCAGGAGTTCAACGCGCTGCTCGTCCGGCAGGAAGAGGTGAGCGACCGGCTGCGCCGCTTCACCGGCGACGCCGCGCACGAGCTGCGTTCGCCGGTCGCGTCGATCCGGGTGCAGGCCGAGGTCGCCGTCACGAACCCGGATCCGGAGCTGGCGCAGGAGACGCTGTCGGACATCCTCACCGAGGCCGAACGGCTTTCGTCCCTTTTGGACGGTCTGCTGTCGCTGGCCCGCTCGGACGCCGGCGAGGTGCCGCCCGCGGAGCCGGTGGAGGTGGTGACGGAGGTCCGCGACGCCGTGGAACGGCTGCCCGCCGGCGCGCCCGAAACCCGCGTCAGCACCGCCGTCCCGCAGGCCTGGGCTTCGGCGGAGCACGCGGAGGTGCAGCTGGTGCTGGACAACCTGCTGCGCAACGCTTCCCGTTACGCCAACGGGCAAATCGTGGTTTCGGTGCTCGCCGCGCGCGGCCTCGTGCGGGTGGTCGTGGACGACGACGGGCCGGGCATCGCGCCCGAGCACCGGGCCAAGGTCTTCGACCGCTTCTACCGCGTTTCCGACGACCGGGCGCGCACCTCCGGCGGCACCGGCCTGGGGCTGGCGATGGTCGCCGAAGCCGTGCGACGGCGGGGCGGGCGCGTCCGCGTCGGGGAGTCCCCGGACGGCGGAGCGCGGTTCGAGGTGTCCTGGCGGGCGGCGCGTTAGAGCGGATTCGCGAGCGCGCGGGGAGGGCCGGAACCGGCCTGGGCACTCGCCGGGCGGACGGGTGCGGGAGACTGTCGGGATGGACGGGGTCATCGTCGGGGCCGCGCTGGTGCGCGACGGGAAGCTGCTCGCCCAGCAGCGGGCGTGGCCGCCGCATCACGCGGGGCAGTGGGAGCTGCCCGGCGGGCGCGTCGAGGAGGGCGAGACCGAGGCGTTCGCGCTGGCGCGTGAGTGCCAGGAGGAGCTGGACGTCACCGTCACCATCGGGCAGCGCGTCGGCACCGAGGTGCCGCTGCCCGGCGGGAAGGTGCTGCGGGTGTACACCGCCGCGTTGATCTCGCCGGGGGAGGAGCCGCGCGCCGTCGAGCACACCGCGCTGCGCTGGGTCGGCCCGGACGACCTCGACGACGTCGACTGGCTGCCCGCCGACCGCGGCCTGATCCCGGACCTGCGGGCGTTGCTCGCCTGAGACGTCCCGGACGACGCTTTCGCCTGCTGTGCAAGCGAAAGCGCCATCCGCCGCTCTTCAGCCGGCGCCGATCAGCCGCAACGCCGCCGAAACGCGGTGCGCGCCCCGGTCGGCCGCCCGCGCGGCACCGGCCTTGCGCACCCGCTCCAGCTCCGCGACGTCGCCGAGCAGCGCCTTCGTGCCCTCCCGGATCGGCCGCAGCTCCTCGATCACGGCGTCGGCGACAGCGTCCTTGAGCACGCCGTAGGACGGGTACTCGTCGGCCAGCGCGGCAGGATCACCGCCGGTGCACGCGGCGAGCACCTCCAGCAGGTTCGCGATCCCCGGCCGGGTTTCCGGGGAGTACGCGGGCACGGAGCCGCCGTCGGTGCGCGCGCGGCGGATCTTGCGGCGCACCTGGTCCGGCTCGTCGAGGACGAACACCACCCCCGCCGAGTCGTGCGCGGACTTCGACATCTTCCGCGTCGGGTCGGCGAAGTCCTTCACCCGCGCGCCCGTCAGCGGAAGCACAGCCGTCGGGACGGTGAACACTTCGCCGTACGTGGCGTTGAACCGCTTCGCCAGCGTCCGCGCCAGCTCCACGTGCTGCCGCTGATCCTCGCCGACCGGCACCTCGTCGGCGCCCTGCAACAGGATGTCGGCGGCCATCAGCACCGGGTAGGTCAGCAGGCTGAGCCGGACGCCGGCCTGGCCGCCGGGCTTCCCGTCCGCTTCGCCGCGGGCCGACTTCTCCTTGAACTGGATCATCCGCGCGGCCTCGCCGTAGGCGCAGGTGCACTCGAGCACCCAGGTCAGCGCGCCCAGGTCCCGCGCGATGTCGGACTGCACGAACACCCGCTCCGGCGAGATGCCCGATGCCACCAGCACCGCGAGCTGCTCGGTCGCGAGCGAGCGGAGCCGGGCCGGGTTGTGCTGGGTCGTCATGGCGTGCAGGTCCGAGACGAAGTACAGGTCTTCGGGCCCGCCGTCGGCCGCCCAGCGGCGCACCGCGCCGAGGTGGTTGCCGAGCTGGGCGTGGCCGGACGGGGTGATGCCGGACAGCTGGACCATGGGTCTTTCCTCTCCCTGGATGTGCCCCGGGAGGAGACCCGCAGAAAGCGAGAAGGCCGCCCACCGGGGCGGCCTTCGCTGGTTTTGTCAGCGCAGAACTTCGGGGCCGCCGAGGGGCGGCCACCACTGGTTGTTCGGCGCGAGCATGGATCACAGTCTAGGGCACAACCGGATGCCGTGGGGCGGCCGCGGGTCTACCGTCGGGGGATGTTCGTCGTGCTGCTCAACTACACCGCTCCCATCGAGGAGATCGACTACGTGCTGCCGGACCACGCGCAGTGGCTCGCGAAGCAGTACGAACAGGGTCTCTTCCTCGCTTCGGGCCGCCGGAACCCGCGCATCGGCGGCGTGATCATCACCCGCCCGATGGCCAGGGGGAAGCTCGACGCGATCCTGGCGACCGACCCGTTCTCGGTGCAGCACCTCGCGCGGTACGAGGTGATCGAGTTCTCCCCGACGAAGACGGCGCCGGAGCTGCGCCTGGTCAACGAGGCCGTCCCGCACTGACGTCGGCGGCCGGTTCCGCGACGGTGTGAGCAGGCTCGCACTGTCGCCGCCGCCACTGCTCGCGCGAGACCCGGCTCAGGCGGCCTTGACCAGGTCGTTCTTGGCCTTTTTCAACGCCAGCACGGGGCATTTCTTGCAGCGCGGCTTCGACCGGCAGCACTTCTTCTTGACCTTGCCGGCCTTCATCAGCTTGCGCACGACCGCCCGTGGGTCGGCGGGCTGTTTCTTGCCCACAAAGGCTCCCTTGTCGCCGGTGACGTCCGGGTTTCCAGCTTAGGTGAGCCTAACCGATCCAGGGGCGTGGCGGTACTCACAGTTCGGCGGGAGGTATGATTGTGGGGTCCGCGTGTGGCCAAAGTCGGCCATGCTGCTCGGGGACGTGCTCGCACGCACGGATTCCGCCCGCGACGCGGCCGCCCACCCGCCTTTGAAGTTCAGGAGTCTTCGCGTGCCCGCAGCCAGCGCCACCGCCGTCGAACCCGGCCGCGCGTCCGGCAAGACCCGGCCCGACCTGCGCAACGTCGCCATCGTCGCACACGTCGACCACGGCAAGACGACCCTGGTCGACGCCATGCTCCGGCAGTCCGGCGCCTTCGCCGAACGCGCCGAGATGGTCGACCGCGTGATGGACTCCGGTGAGCTCGAACGCGAAAAGGGCATCACCATCCTGGCCAAGAACACCTCGATCCACCGCCAGACGCCCGAGGGCCGGGTGACCATCAACGTCATCGACACCCCCGGCCACGCCGACTTCGGCGGCGAGGTCGAGCGCGGCCTGGCCATGGTCGACGGCGTCGTGCTGCTGGTCGACGCCAGCGAGGGCCCGCTCCCGCAGACCCGCTTCGTGCTGCGCAAGACCCTCGAGGCCGGCCTGCCGGTGATCCTGGTGGTCAACAAGACCGACCGGCCCGACGCCCGGATCTCCGAGGTCGTCGAGGAGACCCACGACCTGCTGCTCGAGCTGGCCAGCGACATCGAGGACGCCGACCACGACGCGATCCTCGACCTCCCGGTGGTCTACGCCTCGGCGCGGGCCGGCAAGGCCGGGCTGGAGCAGCCCGCCGACGGCGAGGTGCCCGACAGCGAGAACCTCGACCCGCTGTTCGACACCCTGCTGCGCCACGTGCCGCCGCCCGCGGCGGACCTCGACGCGCCGCTGCAGGCGCTGGTCACCAACCTCGACGCGTCCAACTTCCTCGGCCGCATCGCGCTGATCCGCATCCACGCCGGCAAGCTGCGCAAGGGCCAGACCGTGGCCTGGATGCGCGAGGACGGCACGGTGCAGAACGTCCGCATCTCCGAGCTGCTGGTCACCGAGGCGCTCACCCGCGTCCCGGCGACCGAGGCCAGTGCCGGCGAGCTCGTCGCCATCGCGGGCATCCCGGACATCACCATCGGCGACACCCTGGCCGACCAGGAGAGCCCGGTGGCGCTGCCCCGGATCACCGTCGACCAGCCCGCCATCTCGATGACCATCGGCGTCAACACCTCGCCGCTGGCCGGGCGCAACGGCGGCGACAAGGTCACCGCGCGGCTGGTCAAGGCCCGCCTCGACCAGGAGCTGATCGGCAACGTCTCGATCCGCGTGATCCCGACCGAGCGCCCCGACACCTGGGAGGTCCAGGGCCGTGGCGAGCTGGCGCTGGCGATCCTGGTCGAGCAGATGCGCCGCGAGGGCTTCGAGCTGACCGTCGGCAAGCCGCAGGTGGTCACCCGGGTCATCGACGGCAAGGTGCACGAGCCGTTCGAGCGCCTGTCCATCGACTCGCCGGAGGAGCACCTCGGCGCGATCACCCAGCTGCTGGCCGCGCGCAAGGGCCGCATGGAGCACATGGGCGGGCACGGCTCCGGCCGGCTCAAGCTCGACTACGTGCTGCCGGCCCGCGGCCTGATCGGCTTCCGCACCGACTTCCTCACCGAGACCCGCGGCACCGGCATCGCGAACCACGTGTTCGAGGGCTACTTCCCGTGGGCGGGCGAGATCCGCACCCGCCACAGCGGCTCGTTGGTCGCCGACCGCACCGGCCCGGTCACCGCGTACGCGATGATCCAGCTGGCCGACCGCGGCACCTTCTTCGTCGAGCCGGGCGCCGAGGTGTACGAGGGCATGGTCGTGGGCGAGAACCCGCGCTTCGAGGACCTCGACATCAACATCACCAAGGAGAAGAAGCTGACCAACATGCGTCAGTCCTCCGCCGACGTGATGGAGACGCTGGCCCGCCCGCGCAAGATGGGGCTGGAAGAGGCGCTGGAGTTCTGCTCGGTCGACGAGTGCGTCGAGGTCGCGCCGGAGGTCGTCCGCGTCCGCAAGGTCACGCTGGAGATCTCGACCCGCGCGAAGGAGCGTTCGCGCGCGAAGAGCCGCGACCAGGGCTGACGTTTCCGCTTGAGCGAGGGCGCCGCTTCCCGAACGGGAGGTGGCGCCCTTTCTCATGTCGCGGGGACCGTGCTGCCGCGCCGGTGCAGCAGGGCGACACCGGCCGTCGCCAGCGTCGCGAAGACGCCCAGTCCACAACAGACCCAGCGCAGCGCCGGCGTGTAGTCCGGGCCGGCCAGCGCGTCGTGGGTGAGGGCGGCCAGCACGGCGCCGACCACGGCGATGCCGATGGTCTCCGTGGCGAGGCGGGAGGCGTTGAACATCCCCGCGGCCACGCCCGCCTGGCCGGGCCGCACGCTGCCGATCGCGAGGCCGTCGAGCAGGCCGGTGGACAGGCCCATGCCCGCGCCGGTGAGGGCCAGCGGCGCGAGCAGCGTCCACGGGGTGCTGGACGGGCCGATGGTGATCAGCCCGAACGCGCCGGCCGCGGTCAGCGCGACCGAGCCGGCCACCATGACCACCGGGGGGAGCCGCCGGGCCAGCGCCGCGCCGGCCGTCGGCAGCAGGACCGCCGGGCCGGTGAGCATCAGCAGCCACGCGCCGGCCGCGCCCGGGCTCAGCCCGACGACGGAGATCAGGTACGAGGGCAGGTACACCAGCAGCGGCACCAGTACGAACACGATCGACCCGGCGGCCACCGAGAGTGCCAGGAACCGGCGGTTCGCGAGCACGGCCAGGTCGAACATCGGGTCCGCGCGGTGGCGTTCGACGGCCGGGAACACCGCCGCGAGCACCACCACCAGCCCGAACGACGCGAGGATCACCCAGCTGCCGAAGCCCAGCTCGGGCGCCTCCACCAGCGCGAAGATGAGCAACAGCAACGCCCCGGTGAAGACGGCCGCGCCGGGCACGTCGAGGCGCCGCCCCGGCGCGGGCGTGCTGCGGGGCAGCAGCGGCACACACATGAGCACCACGGCGGACACGACCGCGGGCAGGCCGAACACCGCACGCCAGCCCAGCGCGTCCACCAGCAGGCCGCCGACCGTCGGGCCGAACGCCAGCCCGGCGCCGAGCGTCGTGCCCAGCAGGCCGAACGCGCGGGCCCGCGACGCCCCCGGGAAGGTCTCGGCCAGCACCGCCCCGCCGCCGGCCACCGCGGCCGCGGCGCCGATCCCGCCCACCGCGCGCACGACGTCCAGCGCGACGATCCCGCCGGCCAGCGCGCTGACGGCGTTGGCCGCGCAGAACAGCGCCACCCCGGCCGCGAACACCCGCCGCCGGCCCAGGATGTCGGCGAGCGATCCGGTGACCACGAGGAACCCGGCGAACGCGGCGTTGTAGCCGTTCACCACCCACTGCGTCGCGGAAATCCCGGCGCCGAGCTGCGCGCGGATGTCCGGCAGCGCGATCGAGGCCCCGGTGATCGTGAGCGGGAAGGTCACCGTCGAAAGCAGGACGACGGCCAGCACCAGGACACGCTTGTTCACGGTCCCGACGCTAACGGCCGGAACCGTTGCGCCCTATCCGTTTTCCTGCACTTCGGGACGCCGGAAAGCCCGCGCGAAGACCAGCAGCGCGGCGGCCACGGCGACTCCGGCCGAGCCCGTCCAGAGCGCGGTGTACAGCCCGGCGGCCTCCGCGACGATCCCGGCCACCAGCGTGCCCGCGGGCAGGAAGCCGTAGACCAGGAAACGCGTGCTCGCGCTGACCCGGCCGCGCATTTCGGCGGGTGTCTCCACCTGCTGGTAGCTGACCAGCAGGATGTTGATCACCGTCACCGCGTACGCGCTCATGAAGCCGCCGACGGGGTAGCAGAACAGGCGCCAGCCAGGCGCGGTGAGCGGCGTCAGGAGGTAGCCGAGCGCGAGCCACGGGGCGGTGAAGCGGGCCGTGCGCAAGGCGCCCCACCGTTCGCCGAGGCGGCGGGCGACGGCGGCGCCCGCCAAGGAACCCGTCAGGCCCGCGGTGCTGACCAAGCCGATCGCGCCCGGCGTGAGATGGATCTCGTGCAGCAGGAACAGTGGTGCCAGCGCGAGCTGGAACGCCTGGAATGCCGCCACCAGCGTCGTCGAGGCCGTGATGACGCGCAGGACCGGGTGCTCGGCCACGAACCGCAGGCCCTCGCCGATCCGGCGGCGCAGGGGGAGGCCGGGCGGCGCCGGCGGGGGCTGTTCCGGCGCGCGGATCCGGCCCAGCCAGGCCGCGGACCACAGGAAGCTCAGCGCGTTCACCGCGAGCACCGCCGGACCGCCGAGGTACTGCAGCAGGAAGCCCGACGCCGACGGCCCGGCCACCGAGGCGACCGAGATGTTCGCCTCGAGGCGGGCGTTTCCCGCCACCAGCTGGTGCTCCTCGACGAGCCGCGGCAGGTAGGTCCGGTGGGCGACCTGGAACACCACCGTCAGGATCCCGGCCACGCCGACGACCGCGTACAGCTGCGTCATCGTCAGCGTCCCGAAGGCGGCCGCCACCGGTACGGACGCGAACGCGGCGGCCCGTCCGAGGTCGGCGCCGATCAGCAGCGGGCGGGTGCGCAGCCGGTCGCACCAGGCGCCCAGCTGCAGGCCGAGGGCCAGGTAGGCGACGGTCTGCAGCCCCCGCAGCAGGGACACCTCGAACGCCGACGCGCCCAGCTCCGTCGCCGCCAGCAGGGGGACGGCCAGCGCCGTGATGCGGTCGCCGAACTGGCTGGCCAGGTCCGCCGTCCCCCTGCTGTCGGCGAGTCCCCATGTCCGCGCAGCACTCCCGTTCCGGCCATCCATTGACCGTGCCAGCACCGCTCGGCGCGCGCGGCCGTGTTCGCGCCGAGCTGAGGGAACCCCGGACCCCGCTCGCCCGTCCACCAGATGGCGGTATCCACTCCGGTGTCACGAGGTCGTGCCGGATGTGGGAATCTCGGTGCCGGGTGATGGCCCGGCATGGCAGCATATCGGCTCGGGCAGCAGAAGGCGGAGGGACGAGAGCGTGCGGATGGGACGCAGGGCGGCGCCGGTGCTGGCGCTCGCGGGCGTGCTGCTCGCCGCGTGTTCGAACACCCCGCCGCCGCCGGTGGTGTCCTCGCCCGCCGCGTCGAGCACGCCCGCGCTGCCCACGCCGTCGCAGATCGTGGTCGGGGTCGACGACGTGGTCGGCGGCTACAACCCGCACAACCTGGCGGACGCCTCCACGGTCACGTCCGCGCTCTCGCAGCTGCTGCTGCCCTCGGTGTTCCGCACCGCCGACGACGGCACCCGCACGCTGGACAAGACGCTGATGACCTCGGCCGAGGTCGTCTCCCAGATGCCGTTCACGGTGAAGTACGAGATCCGGCCCGACGCCTCCTGGTCCGACGGCGCGCCGATCGCCACCGAGGACTTCATCTACCTGTACAACGCCATGAAGTCCGAGCCCGGCGTGATCGAGCCCGCGGGCTACCGGCTGATCTCCAACATCGACCAGCGCGACGGCGGCAAGGGCGTCGAGGTGACCTTCACCAAGCCGTACCCGGCCTGGCAGACGCTGTTCGACAACCTGCTGCCCCAGCACCTGCTCAAGGACGCGCCGGGCGGCTGGCCGACCGCGCTCGCGTCCAGCTTCCCGGCCGTGGCGGGGCCGTTCGCGATCAAGAGCATCGACACCGCGCGCGGCGAGGTGATCCTGCAGCGCAACGACCGCTACTGGGAGAAGCCCGCGGCCGTCGACACGCTCGTGCTGCGCCGCTCCGACCCGTCGGGCATCGCGACGGCACTGCGCAGCGGCAACGACCAGTTTTCCATCACCCGCACCGATTCCGCCGGGCTTCAGCTGCTCAACGACCTCGGGCCGGCGGTGCAGCTGCACACGCTGGCGCGGCCGGTCGAGGCGAGCGTGCTGCTGCGGCCGGTGAGCGCGACGCTGTCCAGCCCCGAGCTGCGGGCCGGGGTGGCGGCGCTGATCGACCGCTCGAAGCTGATCGCCGCCGGCGCCAAGGGCGGCCCGGCGGCGGCGATGAAGGCCGACGCGCAGGTGATGCCGCCGGCGGACAAGGGTTACGCCGCGACCATCCCGGCCGGCCCGCCCGCCGCGCCGGACGCGGCGAAGGCCGAGCAGCACTTCAAGGCCGCGGGCTACACCAAGGACGCCGGGGTCTGGCGCAAGGGCGCCAAAACGCTGTCGCTGGTCATCGCGTCGCCGGGGCCGGCCGAGCCGTACGCCTCGATCGTCAAGGAGCTGTCGGCCGAGCTGATCGCGGGCGGGGTCCAGGTCACCGCCGTCACGCCGGCGCCGCGCGACCTGTTCTCCTCGCTGCTGGCGATGCCCGTGGTGAACGGCCAGCAGCAGGCGGGCCCGGACGCGAACGGCAACGTCGGCGTCGACATCGCCGTGGTCCCGCAGTCCGTGGGCGGCGACCCGGCATCGGTGCTCGCGTCGAACTTCGGCTGCGCCCCGGAGCAGGCCACCGCGGACAAGACCAAGCCCGTGGTCCCCGCGAACGCCGCCGGCCTGTGCGACGAAAGCCTCCAGGCCACGATCGACTCCGCGCTCACCGGATCCACCACCGTCGCCGAGGCGCTGAAGACGCTGGAGCCCGCCCTGTGGGCCGCGAACGTGGCGATCCCGCTCTTCCAGGAGGCCGACACCCTCGCCGTCGGCAAGGGCGTCTCGGGCCTCACCCCGGGCCCGCCGATGGGCAGCCCGTTCGGCTCCGCGGTCAACTGGACCCGCGGCAGCAACTAGCGCCCAAAAGACTCGTGAGTGTGCAGGCCGGTTAGAACCCGGCCTGCACACTCACGAGTCGCTCAGGTCAGATCAGCTGCAGGCTTTCGGCGAAGTGGCACGCCGTCGGGTGACCCTGGCCGCGGTCGACGAGGGCGGGCTCCTCCGTCGAGCACTTCTTGCGGCCCGCGTCGTCGATTTCGTTGGCGTACTTGGGACAACGGGTGCGGAACCGGCAGCCGGACGGCGGGTTCGCCGGGCTCGGCACGTCACCGGTGATCACGATGCGCTGACGGGTCCGCTCCTTGCGCGGGTCCGGCACCGGGATCGCCGAGATCAGGGCCTGCGTGTACGGGTGCGTCGGGTTCAGGAACAGGTCCTCGGCCGCCGCGGTCTCCACGATCTTGCCGAGGTACATCACCGCGATGCGGTCCGCCACGTGCCGGACCACCGAGAGGTCGTGCGACACGAACAGGTAGGACAGCCCGAACTCCGCCTGCAGGTCCTTGAGCAGGTTCAGCACACCGGCCTGAATGGACACGTCCAATGCGGACACCGGCTCGTCCAGCACCAGAACCTTGGGCTTCAGCGCGAGCGCGCGGGCGATGCCGATGCGCTGGCGCTGGCCGCCGGAGAACTCGTGCGGGTAGCGGTTTCCGTGCTCCGGGCGCAGGCCCACGGTCTTCATCAGGTCACGGACCTGCTGGCGGCCGCCGTCGTTGTACATCCCGTGGATCCGCAGCGGCTCGGCGATGATCTCGTTCACCGGCAGCCGCGGGTCCACCGACGCGTACGGGTCCTGGAACACGATCTGCATGCTGCGCCGCAGCCGCTGCAGCTCGCGGTTGTGCATCTTGCCGAGGCTGCGGCCCTCGTAGGTCACCTCGCCCGAGGTGAGCGGCTGCAGGGCCAGCGCTACGCGCGCGGTGGTCGACTTGCCGCAGCCGGACTCGCCGACCAGCGCCAGCGTCTCGTGGTCGTAGATGTCGAACGACACGTCCGACACCGCCTGCACCGCACCCGAGGCGCGGCGCAGGATGCCCCCGCCGCGGATGGGGAAGTGCTTGACCAGGTTCTTCGCGGACAGGACGGGCGTCCGGGCCGCCGTTGCCTCGCTCATGAGTTCGTCTCCGTGTCGCTCGCGGTGGCCTCGACGGCGACCGGGACGGCCGCCGTGTCGGCCGAGGTGGCGCTGAACAGCTCGGCCGGGTCCCGGCCGACCACCTGGTCGGTGAAGTGGCAGGCCGCGTGCTGCGCGCCGGGGCCGGCGACCAGCGGCGGCTCCTCCTCGTCGCAGATCGGCTGCGACAGCGGGCAGCGCGGGCTGAACGGGCAGCCCGGCGGCATGTTCGTGGTCGCGGGCGGCGCGCCGGTGATCGGGGTCAGCCGCTCGGTCTTCACGTCGAGGCGGGGCAGGCTGCCCAGCAGGCCCAGGGTGTAGGGCATCCGCGGCGTGTAGAAGATCTCGTCCACGGTGCCGGACTCCACGACCTTGCCCGCGTACATCACGTGGACCCGGTCGGCCGCGCCCGCGATCACCCCGAGGTCGTGGGTGATCAGCACCATCGCGGCGCCCGTCTCCTGCTGCGCCGCCCTCAGCGCTTCGAGGATCTGCGCCTGCACGGTGACGTCCAGGGCGGTGGTCGGCTCGTCCGCGATGATCACGTCCGGGTTGTTCGCCATCGCGATCGCGATCACCACGCGCTGGCGCATACCGCCCGAAAGCTGGTGCGGGTACTCGTTCGCGCGCTGCGCCGGGTTCGGGATGCGCACCAGCTCGAGCAGTTCGACGGCCTGCTTGCGTGCCACGTCCTTGCGGATGTCGTTGTGCGCGGTGATCGCCTCGGCGATCTGGTCGCCCACGGTGTACACCGGGTTGAGCGAGGTCATCGGGTCCTGGAAGACCATCGAGATGCCCTTGCCGCGGACCTTGTTCAGCTCCTTCTCGCTCGACTTCAGCAGCTCGACGCCGCCGAACCGGATGGAGCCGGTGACCTGGGCGGTGCGGGGCAGCAGCCCCATCACGGCCAGCGAGGTGACCGACTTGCCGGAGCCGGACTCGCCGACGATGCCCAGCACCTCGCCGCGGCGCAGCTGGTAGTTCACCCCTCGGACGGCCTTGACCAGGCCTTCGCCGGTCGGGAACTGGACCGTCAGGTCCTCCACCACGAGGACGGGATCGCCGCTCCCCGCTTGGGAGTCGTACTCGCTCATGCGCGCACCTTCGTCTGCTGGGGGTCGAACGCGTCCCGCAGGCCGTCCCCGATGAAGTTGATCGTCAGCGCGATCAGGATGATGAACAGGCCCGGGAAGTAGAACAGCCACGGCCGGGTGTCGACCGCCGTCTGCGCGGTGCTGACCAGCAGGCCGAGCGAGGTGTCGGGCACCTGGACACCGAAGCCCAGGAACGACAGCGCGGTCTCCAGGAGGATCGCGATCGACACCAGGATCGTCAGGTTCACGATGATGGAGCCGAGCGCGTTGGGCACCAGGTGCCGGAAGATGATCCGCGCGTCGCTGGCGCCGAGCGCCTTGGACGCCTCGACGAATTCCTTCTCCCGCAACGAAAGCACCACACCGCGGGCGACACGCGAGACGTACGCCCAATACAGCCCGGCGATGACCACGGCGATCAGCAGCCAGGAGCCGCCCGACTGGTGGGCCAGCACCGCGGCGACGGCGAGCAGGGGCAGGGTGAGCACCAGGTCGGAGATGCGCATCAGGACCGTGTCGAGCCAGCCGCGGTAATAGCCGGCGACCGCGCCCCACACGGTGCCGACGACCGTCGCGAAGACGGCGACCAGCACCGAGATCTGCAGCGAGATCTGCGTCCCGCGCATCACCTGGGCCAGCGTGTCGTGGCCGACCGCGTCGGTGCCGAACGGGTGTGCGCCCGACGGCGCCGCCGAGTTGTCCTCCGTGATATCGCCGGGGCCGTACTTCCAGATCAGCGCGCCGACGTAGGCGAACAGGATGATCAGCACGAACACGACGAGGCTGATCATCGCCAGCCGGTGCTGCCGGAATCGCCGGAAGACCAGCTGGACCTGGCTGCGCTCCTCGACGGTGAATTCGCGTTCGGGCGCACCGGCCGGGGTCTGCGGGTCGTCCGGGGAGAAGCGGGAGCCGCCGATTGTGGTGGGGGGTCCCGTGAAGTTGTCAGGCATACCGGATCCTCGGGTCGAGCAGGCCGTAGAGCAGGTCGGCGATGAGGTTGAGCAGGATGATGAACGTCGCCGCGATGAGCAGCCAGGCTTCGACCGCGTACACGTCGCTTCCCTTGATCGCGTCGAGCAGGAACGTTCCCGCGCCCTGCCACTGGAACACGGTCTCGGTCACGACGGCGCCGCCGAGGATCGAGCCGATGTCCAGCGCGGTCACCGTGGTGAGCGGGATCAGCGCGTTGCGCAGCGCGTGCTTGCGGGTCACCGTCCAGCGGGGCAGGCCCTTCGCCCGGGCGAGCCGGACGTAGTCGCTGTTGAGCACCTCGAGCATCGAGGCGCGCTGGAACCGGCTCCAGGCGGCGTAACTGGTCAGGGCCAGCGAAATCGTCGGCAGCACCAGGTGGCCGAGGATGTCCGTGAAATGGGCCCAGGCCCCGCCGGTGACGATGATCGACGAGGAGCCGATGGTGTAGAAGATCTGGTCGCCGACGCCCGTGTTGATCGAGATGCCGATCTGCTTGAGCACGATCGCGAACCAGAACGAAGGCATCGAAAGGAACAGGAAGCCGAAGAAGGTCGCCGTGTAGTCGAACTTCGAGTACTGGCGGGCGGCGCTGATCACGCCGATGATCACCGCGAGGATCAGCGCGACCACCATGGCCAGCACGATCAGCCGCAGGGTCACGCCGAACCGGCTGATCACCTCGTGGCCGATGTTCATGTTCGACTGCACCGACGGGCCGAAGTCACCGCTCAGCACACCGGTGATCCAGTGCCAGTAGCGCTCCAGGATCGGCTGGTCGAGGTGCAGCCGGATGCGCTCGAGTTCGATCGTGCGCGGCGGCGGGGGCGGGCTTCTCTGGATCAGCGGGCTCAGGGGGTTCGCCGACAGAGAAACCATTACGAATACGACAAATGTCGAAACGATCAGAATCGGCACCGAGACGAAGAGCCGGCGCAATGCGAAGGCAAGCATGGAGGTCTTCCTGCTCTGGACGGTGTTCTGCCGGCGGCCGCCGCTTGTGGTGGCAGGGCCGGGGCGGTGGCGGAGGCATCGGGCGTAGGTGTTCGGGAACGGTAGGAAACGGGCAAACGGTGAGGGGCCGGCGTGCGCCGGCCCCTCACCGGTAAACGGAATCTACCGGGTGGTGATCACTTGCGGATGCCCCACTCCGCCATGTTGTAGACGGGGCCGTCCAGAGTGGAGTTGTTCCGCAGGTTCGCGATCTTGTCCGAGGCCGCCAGGAAGGTCGGCTTCTGGTAGAGCGGCAGCACGTACGCGTCGTTCGCCATCAGCTGGTCGGCCTGGTTCAGCAGGTCCGAGGCCTTGGTCTGGTCGGTCTCGGCGTTGGCCTGGCCGATCAGGCTGTCGACCTGCGGGTTGCTGTACTTGCCGTAGTTGTTGCCCTGGTCGGTGGTCCAGTTCTGCACCGCGCCGCCGAACACGAACGGCGAGGAGACCCACGCGAAGACGATGATGTCGTAGTCACCGGTCGTCGTGGTGGTGCCGAGGTCGTCGGTCGAGGAGACGTTGACCTTGACGCCGAGCTGGGCCGCCGCCTGCGCGAACAGCTCGCACTCGTTCTGGCGGATCTGGTTGCCGACGGTGTAGCGGATCCGCAGCGGCGCGATAGCGGCGCCGGACGGGTCCATCAGCTGCGTGCCGTTGATCTTGTAACCGGCGTCGGTCAGGATCTTCTTGGCCTTCTCGATGTCACCCGTGCCCTGGCCGGTCGAGGAGATGACGTCCTTGTACCCGGCCTGCTGCGGCATGAAGTTGTGGTTGTTCAGCGGCTGGACCTTGTCGGTGAACTGGCCGACGGTCTTGGCGATCATGTCCTTGCGGTTGACCGCGGTGAACAGGGCCTGCCGCAGCGCCTTGTCGCCCAGCGCCTTGCTCTTCAGGTTGAGGTCGAAGTGCTCCCACTGCAGGCCGAGGCCGATGTAGGAGGAGATGTTCGGCATGTTCTTGACCTGGTTGACCAGGTCGACCTGCGGCTGCGGGTAGATGGCCTGGACCTCGTTGTTCTGCAGCGCGGTCGGCTCCTGCGTCGCGTCGGTGATGACGCGGAAGATCACGCTGGCCAGCTTCGGCTTCGTGCCCCAGAACTTGTCGTTCGGGACCATCGTGACCGACTGGTTGTTCACGAACTTCGAGATCTTCCACGGGCCGCCCGACCAGGTCGGGACGGTGGTGCCGAACCACTTGAACGACGCGGCGAGGCCGGCCGGGGTGGTGGTGTCACCGTGCTGGGCGGCCAGGTGCGCCGGGTACATCGCGCCCGAGGAGCTCCACAGCTGGCGCCAGTCGGTGAACGGCTTGGAGAAGGTCGCGGTGACCGTCTTGCCGCCGTCGGAGCCGACGACCGAGGAGACCTGGTCGTAGCCCGAGGTGCTGGCCGCGGCGCAGTCCTTGCAGTCCTTGCCGTTCTGGGTCTTCCAGTTGTAGATGAAGTCGTCGGCGGAGAACGGCGTGCCGTCCGACCAGACCGCCTTCGGGTTGATCTTGTAGGTGATCACCTGCGGGTTGGTGCTGGTGACGTCCGCGGACTCGACGAAGTCCTTGTTCAGCACCGGCTTGAGGTCCGGCGTCGCGTAGAAGGTGTAAGGCAGGATGCCCTTGGTGACCTCGCCGGTCTCGAAGACGTTGCCCTCGGCCGAGACGACGTTCCAGTTCGGGACGTTCTTCTCGAGGACGTACGTGACGTCGCCGCCGTCCTGCAGCTGGTCGGCCTGCGCCGAGTTGCAGGTGTTCGGGTTCGCGTCGCAGTCGGCGAATGCCTGCCCGGTCTGCACTGCGCTGTTACCACCGCCGCCGCCACAGGCGGAGAGCAGAAGGGCCGCGCCCGCGACGAACGCACCTAGCTTCACGGCGCGCGACCTTGTCGTCACTAACATTGATTCTCCTTGCTCGACGCCGTCGCGGGTTTGCGAGGCGACCTCTTCCTGACCGCAAGCTTCGATGTAATCGAGTTTGCTCACCGTAGTCGTGCAACCTAGGCAGTGGACAGCAGTCAAAACTATCGATCCGGACACTCTCAGTGAGATTGTGATGGAACAGCAATCTCGTCTTGCCTAGCTCTACCACGGTTTCTGCCGTTGATCGACTACTGCGTGTAGTTGATCGTGTGTCTAAACGGATGAACGTAGTGACCCGTCCACTGCTCGGGTGAGTCATTCGCCCGGGGGACAATAACGGACGCCTTCCCTTTTGTGGACCCTGCGAAAGGAGTAGTCACACAGCCGTGACGGAACCAGAAGTGACAAGGAATTAACCTGATCGGTGTGAGCCGAAAGTTGCTGCTGGTCCATGCCCACCCCGATGACGAGAGCATCACCACCGGGGGCGCGATGGCGCGCTACGCCGCGGAGGGCGCCGAGGTCTTCCTGGTCACCTGCACCCTCGGCGAGGAGGGTGAGATCGTCCCGCCGCGGCTGGCCGGGCTGGCGGCCGGCGCCGCCGACCAGCTCGGCGGGTACCGGTCGGGTGAGCTGGCCGCCGCGTGCGCCGCGCTCGGCGTGGCCCGGCACGAGTACCTCGGCGGCATCGGCCGCTGGCGCGACTCCGGCATGGCGGGCACGCCCGCCGCCGGCCACCCGCGCGCGTTCGCCGGCGGGCTCATCGACGAGCAGGCCGCGCAGCTGCGCGCGCTCATCGACGAGCTGCGGCCGCAGGTCGTGGTCACCTACGACGACTTCGGCGGGTACGGCCACCCCGACCACATCCGGGCCCACGACGTCACGATGGCGGCGGCGCCCGGTGCGGAGCCGGTCGAGCGCGTCTTCCATGTGGTCCCTTCGCGCGAGGCGGTCGACGCGGGGCTGGCGGAGCTGCGTGCGCACGGCTCGTCACCCTTCCGGGTACCGGCGGGGGATGAGCTTCCCGGCACGCCGGATGAGAAGGTCAGCACCGTGCTCGACATCTCGGCCCACCTCCCGGCGAAGCTGGCGGCCCTGCGCGCCCACGAGACGCAGCTGACGGTCGTCGACGGCGATGTGGTCCACTTCGCGCTGACCAACGACATCGCCCAGCCGATCCCGGGCGCCGAGTACTTCGTGCTCGCGCACGGGGACGCCGCGGGTGCCGCGACCGACCTGTTCGGCGGCCTGTGACATGACGACTCCGCTACCGGCGGGCCCGCGCCTGATGCTGGTCCTGCTCTGCCTCGACGCGCTGGTGCTGGGCGTGCTCGAGCTGTTCTTCCTCCCGCTGCGGGTCGGCCCGCTCGACGTGGTGCCGCTGCCGCTGACCGTGCTCGTCGGCGCGGTCACGACGCCGTGGCTGGTGCTGACCGCCGGCAAGCTCGTGCGGCCGGGCCTGTCCTGGGTGCCGCTGCTGGTCTGGGTGGTCACGGTGCTGGGCGTCGGGCTGTTCGGCCCCGGCGGCGACCTGGTGCTGGTGCAGGACTGGCGCGCGCTGCTGCTGCTCGGCGCCAGCGCGCTGCCGGCGGCGCTGGTGCTCGGCGGCGGGCTCGGCCGCGCCGCCGCAGGCAAGGCCATGACCCGTGGCTGAGTCGATCTCCGACAGCCAGGTCGTCGCCGTGCTGCGCCCGTTCGTCCGGGCTTCGGCGCCGATGCTCGACGCGCTGCGCGAATCCGACCCGTTCGGCCTCCAGGCGCGTGCCCGCGGCGCCGCGCACAACGAGGAGTTCGGCGACGAAGGCTTCAAGAAAAAGGTGCTCGACACGCTGACGGCGGTGAAGGTGCCCGGCACCGCGGCGTGGGCGGGGATGGACATCGACCAGCGCGCCGGCTGGTGGGTCAACCGCGTCGGCCGGTTCACCGCGCTGCTCACCTCGATCCCGGGCCTCGGCGGCGCGCTCGCGGACCGGCTCCCGGTGCAGGACACGCTCGGCGCCGCGTCGCAGGGGCTGCTGCTGTGCGCGATCGCGGGCGAGTACGGCGTGACCGACGTCGGCAGCCGCGTCCGCCTGATCGCCGCGGCGCTCTTCGAGCGCGACATCGACCCGGCGCTGGCCGACGGCAAGCACGCCGCGCACGACGAGTCCGCAGAGGACAGTGAGGCGGCCAAGCTCACCGAGGAGCTGACGGACTCCAAACGTGCACACGGACGGGTGACAGTGAAGGCCGTCGCCGGCACGCTCTGGCGGCTCGGGCGCTCGCTCTGGGGCATCACCGGGGAACTGGAGAAACGGCCGCGGGGCCGCCTCTACCACCGTGCGCTCGGGCTCTTGCCGGTCGTCGGCGCCGCGGGCGACTACTTCGGTGAGCGCCACGGCCTCAAGAAGGTGTGGAAGCGCGCACACGTGTGGCTCATGGCCAACTCGCGCTGGGCGGACTCGTAAGTCCCGGTCAGTTGCGCCAGAACAGGAAGGCGGCCTGCCCGATCACCCCGGCGAGGTCGCTGCCGCCGAGCGCGCCGAAGATCGCGCGGGCCACGTCCCACAGCAGGTTCGACACCGCCTGGAAGGCGAACAGCAGCGCGAACAGCACCAGCGGCGCCCACGGCCGCACCCGCGCGCCGAACTCCCGCGCCTGCGGCGAGAGGTACGGCTCCAGCGCGCCCCAGCCGTCCAGGCCGGGGATCGGCAGGATGTTGATCAGGAAGGTCATCACCTGCAGCAGCGCGAGGTAGGACAGCCCGTAGAAGAGGCCCTGGGCCATCGGCACCAGCGCGATCACCAGGCAGAGCGCGGCGCCGGCGCCGAGGTTGCTCAGCGGGCCGGCCAGCGAGACCCACATCGAGGTGGCCCGGGTGCGCAGCGCGCCACGGTTGATCCACACCGCGCCGCCCGGCAGCGGGATGCCGCCGATCAGCAGGAAGACCAGCGGCAGCACGATCGACAGCACCGGGTCGGTGTACCGGCGGACGTCCAGCGTGAGGTAGCCCTTGTCGGGGATGCTGCCGTCGCCGCCGCGGTAGGCCACGATGGCGTGGCCGAACTCGTGCAGCGTCAGCGAGGCGATCCAGCCCCCCGCCACCAGCAGCACCACCCCGGCGATGAACATCGGGTCCTTGCTCCCGGTCAGGGACGCGGAATCGCCGTAGGCGGCCAGGAAGCCTCCCACGACGGACACTGCGAGGATGCCGAAGAAGACCGGGCTCGGGCGTACTGCTGATCTCTGCACCCCACCAGTCTTCCGTATGCCCGGTGTGAAGTCTCCGGCGTGTCCCCTTGCGCAGCGGGCGAGAGGTATCCCCCGAACTCGCTACTCCGCTTGACCTGATCGCACTACACGGGTGTAATCACAGTGATGTCATTCGTTGTCGAGAGGGGACAGCGGGTGTCGTTTCACCACCGCCAGCCTGGGGAGTGCGTAGGAGCGAGGAGGCGGACGTGCGGTTGGAAGCGGATAACAAGGAGTGGGGGCACGTCGTGGGTTGGGGAGAGAACCCGGAGCAGCAGCTGGGGGATCTCACCGACCTCTTCGATGCCGGTGAAGAGGAGCAGGACTGGCAGGAGCGCGCCCTGTGCGCGCAGACGGACCCGGAGGCGTTCTTCCCCGAGAAGGGCGGCTCCACCCGTGAAGCCAAACGGATCTGCCTGGGCTGCGAGGTCAAGGACGAGTGCCTCGAGTACGCACTCGCGCATGACGAGCGCTTCGGCATCTGGGGCGGCCTGTCCGAGCGAGAGCGGCGAAAGCTGAAGAAACGCATCGTGTGACGGGCCGGCTTCGCGGGTGAGGTGTGTTCGCGGAAAGCGCGAACCATCTCGTCGGCCGTGTCTTCTGGGGGTGCAACCCCCAGACCCCGCCCGGGGGCACGCCCCCGGACCCCCGGGGTGGTTGGCTGCCGTTCTCGGGTGCGGCCGGGTGCGGTTCGTGGTTGGGGATTGGTGGCTGGGCGGGGTTTCGGGGTGGGCGCTCAGTCGGTGACGTACCAGGTTCCGTTGCGTAGCTCCAGGACGGCGTCGCCGAGGTCGCTGTCGGTGAACTTGACGGCGGCCTTGACCGCCTTGGCCGGGATGTCGACCTTCGTCGAGGTCTCGGTGATCCGGGCCCGGTCCACGGTGGCGCTCTGCAGGGCTTTCCGCTGCGCCGGGCTGATCATCGCGAAGGTCATCGGAAACGTCGTTTCGCACGGCCCGATGCCCTCGTCCTCCGCCTTCTTGGCGGCGGGCCCGGCGATTTCGCAGGCCGTGGTGACATCTTGGTTGCCCACCGCGTGCAGGAAAGTCTCGTAGCGCTCGACCGCGCCGGCGGCCGGCTTCTTCGTCGACGAGGTGGCCTGCGTGCTCGTGGAAGGCAGCGCGGCGGAGGTCGTGGCCGCGGGCGGGGTGGCAGCCGAGGACGTCGGCGCCGCCGAAGGGATGCCCCCGCCCGAACAGCCGGCGACCAGCAGGGCGAAACCCGTG
The DNA here is from genome assembly GCF_900110575.1 of Amycolatopsis saalfeldensis. Classification (GTDB taxonomy): domain Bacteria; phylum Actinomycetota; class Actinomycetes; order Mycobacteriales; family Pseudonocardiaceae; genus Amycolatopsis; species Amycolatopsis saalfeldensis. The sequence goes on along the minus strand of NZ_FOEF01000001.1, from coordinate 646,979 downwards.
ACGTACAGGGGGAGCGCGCGAGTGGACATGGGCCGAGAGTAGCGCTTTGACCAGGCAAGAGTGACACTTTTAAGCAAAATGCCACGCGATGGGGTGCCGGCCTGCCCGTTCCTCCGGCCGCCGGGTGGCGGGAGCGAAACCGACGGCTCCCGAAAAACCCTGTGGGAGCGCAAGACCTTGGTGTAACCGGTCAAGAAGTAAGCCCCGCTGAACGGCGTGGGTTCGACGCCGCGCGACGGGGTGAGGCCGTAGGGTGGCCGCACCCGTCCGCCGCCTGTCCAGGAGTGGTTGTTGACCCGCACCGTCGCTCCGTCCGCCGTGCGGACGCTGCCCGTTCTGGCCATTGTGGTCTGTCACGACGGCGAAGAATGGCTGCCACTGGCGCTTTCTTCCTTGCGCCGCAGCACGATCCGGCCGCGGCACGTGCTCGCGGTCGACACCGGGTCGACCGACCGGACGGCCCGGCTGCTGGCCGAGGCGGCCGACCCCCACGGCGTGGCGACGGGCTCCGACGCACCGCCGGTGCTGTCCGGCGTCGTCACTCTATCGAGTGAAACCGGCTTCGCTGCGGCGATCGCGGCGGCGGTCGAGCACGCCGTCGAGCGCTGGGGCGACCCCGGCGCGTGGCTGTGGATCCTGCACGACGACTGCGCGCCGGAGCCCGACTGCCTGGAACAGCTGCTGCACGCGGCGGAGGTCACGCCGTCGGCGAAGGTGCTCGGCCCGCTCGGGCTCGACTGGGCCGACCCGCGCCTCGTCGTCGAGGCCGGGCTGTCCACCGACGCCTCCGGGCACCGCCAGCAGATGGCCGCGGCCGACGGCGGGCCGAGCGAGGTGCTCGCCGTCCCCAGCGCGGGATCGTTGGTACGGCGGGAACTCTGGGAGGACCTCGGCGGCTTCGACGAGGAGTTCGGTTTGCTGCGCGAGGATCTCGACTTCGGCTGGCGTGCGAACGCGGCCGGGTCGCTCGTGCTGTCCGTGCCCGCCGCGCGGCTGCGGCACGCGCGCGCCCTCACGACGGGACAGCGCTCGCCCGACGCGGTGTCCTCGTCGCTCGCCGCGCTGAACCGCGCCCACGGGCTGCGGGTGTTCCTGGTGAACTGCTCGCCGCTTTCGTTCTGGTTCGGGCTGGTCCGGCTGCCGGTGCTGCTGGTGTTGCGCGCGCTCGTCTTCTTCCTGCTGCGCCGGACCACCGAGGCCCGAGCGGAGCTGTCGGCGCTGGGATATCTCTGCCGTGGCCGAGGAAAACTGCGAGCCGCGCGGGCCTGGCGGCGGGAGATCCCGCGCCCCGGCACGGTCCGTGGGCTTTTCACCGGACGGTTCACCCGGCTGCGCAACGCCGTGCGCGCCGGGGTGGTCGGCCTCGTGCGCAAGGGCGTGGAGAGCGACCTGGCGCTCGGCACGGTCCCCGAGGGCGTCCAGCAGGACTCGGCGTGGATCCCGCCGGAGGCGCTCGCCGCGTCCGCCGGCCGTCCGGTCGGGCCCGACGCGCTGCCCGCCGGGGCCTTGCGGGGGTTGAGCGTCCGCGGCTCCGGGCTGCGCCGGCCCGGCTCGGTGGTCGCCGTCGCGTTGCCGGAGGCGCCGACGCGTGACGAGGCACCGGACACAGAGGACAGTGCGAGCGCCGAGCCGACGGAGACCGAAGACGCCGGCCGGCCGTCGCCGGTGCCGCGCCCGGACCCGGCTCCAGCCGAGCCGGAACTGGTCTTCGTGGAGGTGAACCGCCGGCGCGTGCTCGCCGCGACGGTGTTCGCGCCGCCGTTCGTCCTCGCCGTGGTGCTGATCGCGCTCGCGCTGGCGGTCAACGCCGGACGGCTCGGGCTCGACCTGTCCGGCGGCGGGCTGCTGCCGGTCGGCGGGCTCGGCGAAATCTGGTCGGCCTACCTCTCGCCGTGGCACGCGATCGGGGGCGGCACGGGCGCGCCGGCGCCGGCCACGCTGCCGGTGCTCGGCACCATCGGCGCGATCTTCACCCCGATCGGCGGCCCCGCCGCACTGGTGGCGATCCTGCTCATCGGTGACATCCCGTTGGCCGGGCTGAGCGCGTACGCGGCCACGCGCAGGCTTCCCGTGCGTCGCTGGGTGCGCGCGGTCGTCGCGGCGACGTACGCGCTGCTGCCGGCCGCCACGGCGTCGGTCGCACAGGGCCGGCTCGACGTGGTGGTGGTCCACCTCGTGCTGCCGCTGGTGGTCGCCGGGATCACGCGCCTGCTGACGCGTCCCGGCACGCGGTGGCTGCACGTCTCGGCGTTGTCCGCGTTCGGCGTCGCGCTGCTCGGCGCGTTCTCGCCGCTCGCGCACGCGCTGGCACTGGCCGGGCTGCTGATCGGCTTTGTCGTGCTGCCGGCCCCGACCGGGCTCGCGCGCCGCGTGGCGTCGGTCGGCATCGTGGTGATCCTGCCGCTGGTGCTGCTGCTGCCGTGGCCGACGGTGCTGCTGAAACACCCCGAACTGCTGCTGCACGGTCTCGGCGGGCCGGCCGCGCCCGCGTCCGGCACCGATCTGGCCGGGCTCACCCCGGGTGGGCCCGGCGCGTGGCCGATCGGCGTGGTGGTGCTGGCGGCGACGCTCGTCGCCCTGGTGGTCCGGCCGACGCGGCGGGTGGCCGGCGGGCTCGCGCTCGCCGTGCTGGGTGTGCTCGGCGTGGTGCTCGTGCGGCAGATCCCGGTGACGCCGCTGCACGGCGGCGCGGCCGCGACCGGCTACACCGGAGTGCCGCTGCTCGTGGTCGGCGCCGGGCTGCTGTGGGCGGTGCTCGCCACCTGGCAGCGCGGCGGCTCCTCCGGCATGCCCGCGCCGTGGCTGCCGAAGGCGGCCGGGATCGCCGGCGTGGTGGTGCTGGCCGCGCTCGGCACGGGCGCCGTCGTGACCGGGCACGAAGGCCCGTTGACCGCGCAGCCGCGGGCACAGCTCGCGCCGGAAGTGGCGGCCGACGTCGCCGCGACCGGACGCGCGGTGCTCGACCTGAGCCGGCCGGGGGAGCCGCCGCGTCAGACCGGCGGCCGGCTCGCGCTGTTCGGCGACGACGAACTGGCGCCGGCCCCCGGCACTCCGGAGCGGCTCGCCGGCTGGCGCCGCGACCTCGGGCAGGGCGACGCGAACGCGGTCAAGCGCGCCTTCGCCGCCGCCACGGCGTCCGGCGTGCAGTACGTGGTTCTCCCGCAGGGCACGGATTCACGGCCGTTCGTGACCATGGCCGGCGATCTTGTGGCCACCGCGGCCCCGATGTCCGACGGCCGCCCGGTGCTCAAGCTCGTGGCGAAGTCCGGCGGGGTCGAGCTGATCTCGCCGGAACTGGCGAAGCAGGCGGTCACGGGTGGCGGCGCACCCGGCGTTTCCCCCGGCGTGTCCCCGGTGGACGCCCGGCTGCCGGACGTCCGCGTCCGCGCTTCCGACGGGCCGACCGGACGGCTGCTGGTCCTCGCCGCCGAGCAGGAGGCGGGCTGGCAGGCGACGGTGAACGGCAAGGCGGTGCCGATCGTGCCCGCGTGGGGCCACCAGGTGGCGGTCTCGATCCCGCCGTCGCCGTCGGAGGTTTCGGTGACTTTCCCGGGCACCGAACGCGGTCTGCTGCTGCTCGTGCAACTCGCCGCGGTGCTCTTCACAGCGCTGACGGCCGTGCCGCCCCGGCGTCGCCGCCCCTGAAGTCAGTCGCCTTCGATGACGTCCGGCTCGACGCCCAGGTAGCCCGCGACCTGTTCCACGAGCACGTCGTGCACCAGGTCGGCCAGCTCGCCGGGGTCCTTCGCGCGGGCCTCGAGCGGGCGCCGGTAGAGCACGATCCGGGCGCGCGTCGGCAGGCCGGCCCGGTCGACGCCGGCCGGGACCAGGCGCGACAGCGGCACGGCGCCGTCGTGCAGGACGCCGTCGATCGGGGCGCGGCTGTCCGCGTTGACCTCCGGGACGTCGTCGACCGCCACGTCCAGCGTGGTCAGCTCGTGGCGCCAGCGGGCCTCGATCGGCTCGAGCGCGTCGAGCACCAGCGCGTCGAACCGCTCCGCCCGGCTCGCGGCAGCGGGCAGGGACGCCGGATAGAGCGTCCCGCGCAGGCCCCGGCCGTGCCGGTCCCTGCGCAGACGCCGCCGCTGTCGGTAGTCACGAGCCGTCGCCACCGGGTAAGTCTATGCGGTCGCCGGCCCCACGCGCGTGTCGCCGGTGCCCCCTTGCCACGACGCGCTATCGTTCTCGATCGTGCGGAGCGTACGGAAATGTTCGCGAACGGGTTGCCCCGAGCCCGCTGTCGCCACGCTCACGTATGCCTACAGCGATTCGACCGCCGTCGTCGGCCCCCTCGCCACCGCGTCCGAACCGCATTCGTACGACCTCTGTGAAGCCCACGCACTCCGGCTCACCGTGCCCAAGGGCTGGGAGGTCGTGCGCCACGAGGGCGCCTTCGCCGCCCCCGACCCCTCGAACGACGAGCTGACGGCGCTGGCCGAGGCCGTGCGCGAGGCCGGCCGCTCGGACCGCCCGGCGCCCCCGCCGGAGCCCGACGCCCCGTCCGGCAGGCGCGGCCATCTCCGCGTGCTCCCCGGGCGCGCCTGAACCAGGCTCCCGCCGGTAGGCTTTCCGCGCGGCGCGTCCGGCGCCGGGACGACACTATCGGCGGGGAGACGGCGTGCCAGATCTTTCGGGCATCGTGAAGGCTTACGACATTCGCGGAGTGGTCGGCGAGCAGCTCGACGCGGCCCTTGTCCGTGACTTCGGTGCCGCGTTCGCCCTGCTCATCAAGCCCGAGGCGCCGGCCGTGGTGATCGGCCACGACATGCGCGACTCCTCGCCGGAGCTGTCCGCCGCGTTCGCCGACGGCGTGACCTCGCAGGGCCTCGACGTGGTCTCGATCGGCCTGGCCAGCACGGACCAGCTGTACTTCGCTTCGGGCTCGCTCAACCTGCCGGGCGCGATGTTCACCGCGAGCCACAACCCGGCCAAGTACAACGGCATCAAGATGTGCCGCGCCGGCGCCGCCCCGGTCGGGCAGGACACTGGCCTGGCCGAGATCCGCGACACCGTCGAGCAGGGCGTGCCGTCGTTCGAGGGCAAGCGCGGCACCGTCACCGAGCAGGACGTGCTCCACGACTACGCCGCCTACCTGCGCAACCTCGTGGACCTGTCCGGCTCGCGGCCGTTGAAGATCGTGGTCGACGCCGGCAACGGCATGGGCGGGCACACCGTGCCGACGGTCTTCGACGGACTGCCGATCGAGGTCGTCCCGATGTACTTCGAGCTCGACGGCACCTTCCCGAACCACGAGGCCAACCCGCTCGACCCGGCCAACATCGTCGACCTGCAGGCGAAGGTCCGCGAGGTCGGCGCCGACGCGGGCGTGGCGTTCGACGGCGACGCCGACCGGTGCTTCGTGGTCGACGAGCGCGGCGAGCCGGTTTCGCCCAGCGCGATCACGGCGCTGGTGGCCGTGCGCGAGCTGGTGAAGGAGCCGGGCGGCACGGTCATCCACAACCTGATCACCTCGAAGGGCGTGCCGGAGATCGTCGCCGAGCACGGCGGCAAGCCGGTGCGCACGCGGGTGGGGCACTCGTTCATCAAGGCCGAGATGGCGCGCACCGGCGCGATCTTCGGCGGCGAGCACTCCGCGCACTACTACTTCCGCGACTTCTGGCGCGCCGACACCGGCATGCTGGCCGCGCTGCACGTGCTGGCGGCGCTGGGCGAGCAGGACGGCCCGCTGTCCGCGCTCACCCAGGACTTCTCCCGCTACGCCGCGTCCGGCGAGATCAACTCGACGGTCACCGACCAGGTCGCGCGGATGATCGCGGTCAAGGACGCGTACGCGGGCAAGTCCGGCGTCGAGATCGACGAGCTGGACGGGCTGACCGTGCAGCTGCCGGGCGGCGCGTGGTTCAACCTGCGCCCGTCCAACACCGAGCCGCTGCTGCGGCTGAACGTGGAGGCCGCCGACCGCGCCGCGGTCGAGGCGCTGACCGACGACGTGCTGTCCATTGTCCGGGCCTGAAGAGGCCGTGCCGAGGGTCCTTTCCTGGCCGAACCGTATCCGGGAAACGCCCGTTACCACCCACCTACGCGTGGTATGGAGGAACCATGGCCATCACGCTTGACGCACAGCTGCTGGAGATCCTCGCGTGCCCGTCGCCGGATCACGCGCCCCTGCGGCCCGGCACCCCGGCCGACGCCGATGCCGAAGCGCTGACCTGCACCGAGTGCGGCCGGGTGTACCCGGTCCGCGACGGGATCCCCGTGCTGCTGCTGGACGAGGCCGTAGTCGACGGGGCGCCCGGCCAGGGCGATGCCACGGGAGACCCGGATGACAGCCATGCCGACAGTGCTTGACGATTCCCTGCTCGACGATCCCGCGCGGCTGGCCGAGGCCGACAGCGCGGGGCTGCTGCGTGCCGCCGCGATGGCGGGCGCGCAGGTCCGGGCCGCCGCCGAGGCCGCGGCCGAGATCGGGCTGAGCGACCGGCTCGACGTCGGACGGCCGCGCTCGGTGGTGCTGATCGACCGCCCGGGCGTCAGCCGGACGCTGACCCGCCTGCTCGCGGCGCTGCTCGCGCCGTCGTGCCCGGTGCCGGTGGTGGTGGCCGAGGCCGTGCCGTCGTGGATCGGCGCGCTCGACGTGGTCTTCGCGCACACCGACGACGCGGGTGACCGCGAGCTGGCCGCCTCGCTGGAGCGGGCGGCCCGGTTCGGCGCTTCGGTGGTGCTGTCCGCGCCGCCGGACGGCCCCGTCGCCGCTGCCGTCGCGGGCAAGGGCCTGGTGCTCGCCCCGCGCGTGCCGGTGCCGCCGGAGCTGGCGTTCCCGCGCGGGCTCGCGGCCGGGCTGCTCACGGCGAACGCGCTGGGGCTGCTGGTCGCCGACGTCCAGGTGCTGGCCGACCAGCTGGACCTCGAGGCCGAGAAGGACTACCTGGCCCGGGATTCGTTCGCGAACCCGGCCAAGGCGCTGGCGTTGCGGGTCGCCGACCGGGTGCCGCTGCTGTGGGGGCTGGACCCGGTGGCGGTCGCCGTCGGGGAGCACGCGGCGCACGCGTACGCGGCCCACGCGGCGATGGTGTGCGACGTCGAGGACTACCGGCAGGCGCTCGCGCGGCCGGCGTTGCGCATCCGGGCGCAGTCGGGCGGCGGAGAGCGTGACATTTTCGCCGATCCGGACGACTCACCCGATGACACCGCGACCCGGGTGCTGCTGCTCTCGGTGCGGACCGGGCAGGCCGCCGAGGCGGCGCGGTTCGAGGCCGAGGAACTGCTGCCCGGCGTGGACGTGATCGCGCCGGCGGAGGAGTTCGAAGCGGACGAGATCGTCCGCGCGGCCGTTCTCGCGCTCAGATTCGAACTTTCTGCTGTTTATCTCGGGCTCGCTGCGGGCAGCATCGGTGGTGCCGGACGCTACGAGCCGGCCACGGCGTAACGACGAGCCGGCGCGCGAGGGTGCCGCGGCGCACCACGTCGGCTTCGGCCGACGGGAAGGATTGGGAGTTGAGGTGACAGTGGAGCTGTTGCGCAACGCCGTACGGCCGTACGCCTGGGGATCGCGGACCGCGATCCCGGAGCTGCTGGGGCGTCCGGTGCCGGCGCCGCACCCCGAAGCCGAGCTGTGGATGGGCGCCCACCCGGGCGACCCGTCCCACGTGATCGGCCCGGACGGCACGGAACGGAGCCTGCTGGAGCTGGTCGACGCCGATCCGGTCGGCCAGCTCGGCGAGCGCTGCGCGAAACGCTGGGGCGGCCGGCTGCCGTTCCTGCTGAAGATCCTGGCCGCGGAAGAGCCGCTTTCGATGCAAGCGCACCCTTCGGCCGCGCAGGCCGCCGAGGGGCACGCACGCGAGGAGCGGCTGGGAATCCCGCGCGACGCGTCGAACCGCAACTACCCGGACCCGACGGCGAAACCGGAGCTGGTCTGCGCGCTCACGGAATTCCACGCGCTGGCCGGATTCCGCGACCCGGGCCGCACCGTGAAGCTGCTGAAGGCGATCGAGACGCCGGGGCTCGCGAAGTACACCGGCCTGCTCGAGGCGCAGCCGGACCCGTCCGGGCTGCGCGCGCTGTTCACCACGTGGATCACGCTGCCGCAGCCGTCGCTGGACGGGCTGCTGCCGGAGGTGCTCGACGCGTGCGTGCGGCACGTCCAGGAGCACGGCGAGTTCGCGACCGAGTGCCGCACGATCCTGGAGCTGGGCGAGGCGCACCCGCGTGACGCCGGGGTGCTCGCCGCGCTGCTGCTGAACCGCCTGACGCTGCGCGAGGGCGAGGCGATCTACCTGCCGGCCGGCAACCTGCACCTGTACCTCAGCGGCACCGCTGTGGAGATCCTGGCCAACTCGGACAACATCCTGCGCTGCGGCCTCACCCCGAAGCACGTGGACGTGCCCGAGCTGCTGCGCGTGGTCGACTTCGCGTGCGGCGAGATGCCGGTGCAGCCCGGCGAATGCGCGGACGACCGGATGGCCGTCTACCACACCGACGCCCCGGAGTTCGAACTCTCGCGCATGGAGTGGACCGCCGACGACCCCACGGAGATCGAGGTCGACTCCGCCGGCCCGCAGATCCTGCTCTGCACCGCCGGCGACCTCCTGGTCACCGCCGCCGACGGCGAGCGGATCGAACTGCGCCGCGGCCAGTCGGTCTGGCTCCCGGCCGCCGACCCGGCCGTCAAGATCCGCCCGCTGGACGGTGTGCGGGCCCAGTTGTTCCGCGCTACGGCAGGCACCTGCGAGGAGTAGCCGCGGCCTCGGATCCCCAGCTGATCCTCTAGGCTCCGATCGGGCAATTCGGGTAATACGACGCAGTGCATGCCCGTCCGCGGAAGCAGGGGAGCAGACAGTGTCAGCTGGTGGCGGTACGAAGGCGATCGTCGCGGCGCTCGCGGCCAATGCGGGGATCGCGGTGGCCAAGTTCGCCGGGTTCCTGGTGACCGGGTCCTCGTCGATGCTGGCGGAGTCGGTGCACTCGCTGGCCGACACGTCGAACCAGGGGCTCCTGCTGCTCGGGCAGAAGACCTCCAAGCGGCGGGCCACGCGCGAGCACCCGTTCGGCTTCGGGCGGGAGCGGTACTTCTACTCGTTCATCGTCGCGCTGATGCTGTTCACGCTCGGCTCGGCGTTCGCGCTGTACGAAGGCATCCACAAGGTCATCGAGCCGGAGCCGCTGGACTCGCCGATCGTCGCGGTGATCATCCTCGTGGTGGCGATCTGCCTGGAGGGCTACAGCTTCTACACCGCCGTCGGCGAGTCGAGGAAGATCAAGGGCAACGCCGGCTGGTGGCGGTTCATCCGCCAGGCCAAGGAGCCCGAGCTGCCGGTGGTGCTGCTGGAGGACAGCGGCGCGCTGATCGGCCTGGTGTTCGCGCTGCTGGGCGTCGGGCTGTCCACCGTGACCGGCGACCCGGTGTGGGACGGCCTCGGCACCGTGATGATCGGCGTGCTGCTCGGCATCATCGCGGTGATCCTGATCGTCGAGATGAAGAGCCTGCTGATCGGCGAGGGCGCCACCGACGCCGACCTCGCGACGATCGTCGGCGAGCTGGCCGCGGGCAAGGTCGAGCGGGTCATCCACATCCGCACCCAGTACCTCGGCCCGGACGAGCTGCTCGTGGCCGCCAAGCTGGCGCTGGTGCCCGGCCTCGACACCGCGCAGGTCGCCGAGGCCATCGACGACGCCGAGGCCCGCGTCCGCGCGAAGGTGCCGGTCGCCGCCCTGATCTACCTGGAGCCGGACCTCGATCGCACCCCGGCATGACGGTGACTCCGGTAGGCCGTGCCGGGTTTGACGCGATAGGGTGATCCACCCCGATTCACGCAGGTCACCGCAGGAGGTTCACGTTGCCCGGGACGGGTTTGTGGCGCACGAAGTCCATCGAGCAGTCCATGGCGGACACCGATGAGCCGGACACGAAGCTCCGAAGAAACCTGAGTGCCTGGGACCTGACCGTGTTCGGCGTCGCGGTGGTCATCGGCGCGGGCATTTTCACGCTCACCGCGCGCACGGCCGGTGACTACGCGGGCCCGTCGGTGTCGCTCGCGTTCGTGTTCGCGGCGATCGCCTGCGCGCTCGCCGCGCTGTGTTACGCCGAGTTCGCCTCCACGGTTCCGGTCGCGGGCAGCGCGTACACGTTCTCCTACGCCACGTTCGGCGAGTTCGTGGCGTGGATCATCGGCTGGGACCTGATCCTGGAGCTCGCCGTCGGCGCCGCCGCGGTGGCCAAGGGCTGGTCGGTCTACCTCGAGACGGTGCTCGGCTACCTCTTCGGCCAAGGCGCCAAGACGACGTTCGACCTCGGCGGCGTGACCGTCGACTGGGGCGCGTTCGTCCTCGTCGCCGTGCTGACCACGCTGCTGGTGATCGGGACCAAGCTGTCCTCGCGGTTCTCGATGGTGATCACCGGCGTCAAGGTCGCCGTGGTGCTGTTCGTGATCGTGCTCGGCATCTTCTACATCAAGAGCGCGAACTACACCCCGTTCATCCCGCCCGGCCAGGGCGCCTCCGCCTCGTCGGAGACCGGCGTCGACCAGTCGCTGTTCTCGCTCATCGCGGGCGGCGCGAGCAGTTCGTTCGGCGTGTTCGGGCTGCTGGCCGGCGCCTCGCTGGTGTTCTTCGCGTTCATCGGCTTCGACATCGTCGCCACCACCGCCGAGGAGACGCGCAACCCGCAGAAGTCCGTGCCACGCGGCATCTTCGGCTCGCTGGCGATCGTCACGATCCTGTACGTCGCGGTGTCGCTCGTGGTCGTCGGAATGGTGTCCTACAAGGACTTGGCGACCTCGGCGGGCGACGGCAGCCACAAGACCCTCGCCACGGCGTTCTCCGCCAACGGCGTCGACTGGGCCGCGAACATCATCTCGTTCGGCGCGCTGGCCGGCCTCACCACGGTGGTCATGGTGCTGATGCTCGGCCAGGTCCGGATCATCTTCGCGATGTCGCGTGACGGCCTGATGCCGCGCGGCATGGCCAAGACCGGCGGCACCGGCACCCCGAAGCGCGCGACGCTGGTGGTCGGCGGCCTGGTCGCCCTCGCGGCGACGTTCTTCCCGGCCGACAAGCTGGAGGAGATGGTCAACGTCGGCACGCTGTTCGCGTTCATCCTGGTTTCGGCGGGCGTGATGGTGCTGCGCCGCACGCGCCCGGACCTGCCGCGGGCGTTCCGGGTGCCGTGGATGCCGGTGATCCCAGTGCTGGCGATCGTGGCCTGCCTGTGGCTGATGCTGAACCTGACCGTGCTGACCTGGCTGCGGTTCATCGTGTGGATGGTCGTGGGCGTGGTGATCTACTTCGCGTACAGCCGGAGGCACTCGCTGCTGGGCAAGCGCCAGGCCGCGGGCGAGGCACCCAGCGCTTCGCACGCCGGCGAGCCCGAGGGCCCTCCGAGGGTTCCGGAAGACTGACCGTCACCACACTCGTCACGGCCCGCCGTCCCCTCGGGGCGGCGGGCCGTTTCGCGTCCTGACCTGCGGATTCACCGGGGGCCGAGTAGGTTGCCCGAGGTAACCGATTTGGGACATAAGCGCAGATTTGTCACGGAAGGGTAACCGACGCGTCTCGCTTTGGATCGCCTCTCGGACGCTGGGTGACCGTCTGACCCATATGCGATACCTTCCGAGCCTTGACTCCCTCTGACGGGTTAATCACTCCGGTGTAATTCACGCAGTGAGTGGCAGGGGAATCCACAGAGGGTGCACAGATCTTGCTCGATGTCCCCCGTTCGGTACAGGAGAGTTCCTCATGCCCACCATGTCCAGACGACCTGTTCGCGCCGGTCTGACCATCGCCGCCGTGGCCGGTCTCGCCCTGCTCGGGTCGGCGACGTCCGCCCTCGCGTGCACGTCGGGCGACGGCCGCGCGAACCCCACCCCGGGCACCGACGTCACCAAGTGCTCCGACGTCCGCGGCGTCAGCGGCAAGACGCTCGACCAGGGTGACTTCACCTTCACCGGTGGTCCGAAGAGCAAGTCCGTGAGCATCACCGGCGTCAAGGAAGGCGTCACGGTCGAGGCGATCGTCGTCGTCGGCGGCGACGACGGCCACGCGGTGTACGTGCCGGGCAAGAAGGGCCTGGGCAAGGACCTGCCCTGGAACGACCTGATCGCGCCGTTCAGCTTCGACCACAGCCAGCCGAAGGTCGACCACTGGTTCGCCTGCGGCACCGAGAAGGCGCCGACGACCGAGCCGACCAAGCCGTCGCAGCCGTCCGGCACGCCGACCGCGGCCCCGACCTCGGCTCCGGCCGAGACCGCGACGCCGACCAGCAGCACCGCCCCGGCTGCCGTGCCGGCCGGCAACGAGAGCGGCACCGGCGGCGGCCTCGCCAACACCGGTTTCGACAACATGTGGCTGGTCTGGACCGGCGGCCTGCTGCTGGTGCTGGGCGGCGGTCTGCTGGCGCTGCTGAAGCTGCGCCGCCGCGGCACCAACTGACGTAGAACGGGTTCCCGGAAAGGGGGATCTCCGCCCACGAGCGGAGATCCCCCTTTCCGTTATGGGACAAGGGTTTCAGCGTGGTCGCGGCAGGTCGCCGAACAACGAGCCCTGCTCGCCGTGCCGGGACGCCCAGGTGCTCGGCCGGCCGAGGCCCGCGGCCATCGCGACGGCGTGGTCCCACTCCGGGTCGGCGACGTAGTCCGCGTGCTTGAGCACTCCCGGCGCCCACCGGGTCCGGCCGTCCGGCCCGCGCAACGGGTCGGGCAGCCAGTGGTCGCCGCCCAGCACGAGCACGCCGGAGGGCTCCGACGTCGTCTCGAGCGGGCCCGAGCCGCCGGCCGGCAGGTAGCCGTCGCCGATCAGGTGGCGGCCGGAAACCTTGTGCCGCCAGGTGGTCACACCGCCGCCGAAGATGTCCGTGCCACGGCAGAGCGCGCGCCAGCGGCCGTCGAGATCACCGAACAATCCGGCCAGTGATTCCTCCGGCAGCATCGCGGGGAACGCCCGCTGGTAGCCCCATTGCAGCGGTGAGCCCGCGGTCAGCAGGCCGACGCGTTCGCGCTCGTCCTCCGGCAGCTCCGCCATCAGCCGCGCGGCCGTGAGCACGGTGAGCAGGCTGCCCAGGTTCAGCCCGGCCAGCACCACCCGCGTGCCCGGCTCGGCGAGGTGCTCCTTGACGCGTTCGGCCAGCTCCGGCACGACCTTCAGCGCGTAACACGGCGGCACGGTCGGGTGCGCCGCGCGCGGCCAGAACGAGACGAGGTCCGACAGTGCGCCGAGGTGCCGCCCGCGTTGTGGCGCCCGCGCGGCGGAGTAGACGACGCGCACGAGTCCCGCGGCGAGGCCGCCGAGCGCGAAAACTCCGACGGCCGCGACCGGCGTGAACCAGCCCGGCCGGGTGTTGAAGCCGAACCGCACCACGAGCAGCGCCGCGCCACCTGCGGACAGGGCCAGCGCCACGATCAGCACCAGGTGGTGCAGGTGCCGTCGTTCCCAGGCCGACCGGGCCCAGGCCCGCGCGGCGTCGGTCTCCTGCTTGAGGTCGTGCTCCATCAGCTCGACGATCGCCGGGATGCCGCGCCGCCACCGGCGCAGCGGCACCGCGATCGCGAACCCGGTGGTGCCCAGCACCACGATCAGCGCGAGCCCGGCGCCCCAGAGGACCGTGATCAGGTCGTACGTCGTGGGCAGCCGCAGCCCTCCGGTGCCGAGCAGGCGCCGGACGGCGACCGCCAGCCCCGCGCCGAAACCGCCGCCCAGCAAGCCGGCGAGGGCCAGCACCGGCGCCGCGGCCCAGCCGCCGAGCCACGGGCGCAGCCGGTGCGGCCGCTTCTTCCACAGCGGCCGGGCCAGCAGCGCGGCCGGCACCAGCGCGAGCGCGAACAACACCGTGACGACGAGCAGTGCGCCGCCGAGGCCTTCGACGGTCGCGTCGGTGCCCGGCAGCCCGCCGCGCGCCGGGAGCGGCGCGGCCAGCACCGCCGCCGCGATGAACAGCAGCGTGGCGAAGGTGATCAGGCTGCGCCGCGCGATCCGGCCGGGGTCGCTGCCGACGGCGGCGCCCACGATCACCGTGAGCACCAGTGCCAGCACGCAGATCCAGGCGATCAGGTCGAGGATCCCGGACGGCACCCGGAACGGCCCGCCGAGCAGCAGCAGCGAGACGCACGCGAGCGCCGCGACCGTGTGCGTCGCCGACATGCCCGGCGCTTCCGGGTCCGCGCGCAGCTGCATCGGCGACGAGCGCTTGCGGGATTCGGGGGCGTGCACCTGCCAGTTCGCCGACGAGATCCGGTGCAGGACGAAGATCACCAGCAGCAGCGGCACCCCGCCGACGGCCAGCCGCGGCGCCGAACCCCGCAGCCCCGACGGGACCCACGGCAGGCAGCCGGTGCCCGGCGCCAGGCACTGCGTCGCGAACAGGTCGAGCGCGGTCGCCGCGATCTGGCCGAGCAGCAGCATCGTGAGCAGCACCGACGCCACGCGCAGCAGCCCGCGGCACAGGCCGCCGAGCCAGCGGGCGCGCCGCACCGGCGGCAGCATCCAGAACGCGACATTGGCCAGTGAGAACGGGAAGAGCAGCGCCCAGGTGGCCTTCGCGGCAGTCCCGGAGGTCATCCGGCTCCACAGGTATCCTTCGAGCGTGCGCGGGATGGACCGGCCCAGTGCGGGCACCACCGGCCCCGGGGCCGGGCGCCGCAGCCGGTCCGCCGGGCGCACCACCCGGCCGATCCCGTCACCCGCGACATCCACCGTCGAGACCGCGTCGAGCAGGGTTTCGCCCTGAGTGCCCGCGAGTCCGGCCACCCTGAGCTCGACGATGCGGGTGTCTGGGCCGGGCAGTGGGGCGGGCACGGTAAGGGTCTCCTAATCCGATCGTGTGGGTGTCGAGCCGACAACGGTACTGTTCAGGTGCCATCAATCCTTGGAGGAACCGCACTATGACCCCCGAAAGCGTTGCCAAGCGGCACGACACCCGGGGCGGCATCGAGTTCGCCGTCGCCGACCTCGAAGCCGCCGAGTTCGGCCGCAAGGAGATCCGCCTGGCCGAGCACGAGATGCCGGGCCTGATGGCGTTCCGCCGGGAGTACGCCGAGGTCTACCCGCTGCGGGGCGCGCGGATCTCCGGGTCGCTGCACATGACCGTCCAGACCGCCGTGCTGATCGAGACGCTGGTCGCGCTCGGCGCCGAGGTCCGCTGGGCCTCCTGCAACATCTTCTCCACCCAGGACCACGCGGCCGCCGCCGTGGTCGTCGGCCCGCACGGCACCCCCGAGGAGCCCAAGGGCGTGCCGGTGTTCGCCTGGAAGGGCGAGTCGCTGGAGGAGTACTGGTGGTGCACCGAGAAGATGCTCACCTGGGACGGCGAAGGCCCGAACATGATCCTCGACGACGGCGGCGACGCCACCATGCTCGTGCACAAGGGCACGGAGTTCGAGAAGGCCGGCGCGGTGCCGTCCACCGACGACAACGACCCCGACGAGTGGAAGGTCTTCCTGGAGCTGCTGCGCGCCTCCACCGCGGCCGACAACTCGAAGTGGACCACCGTCGGCGCGGGGATCCGCGGCGTCACCGAGGAGACCACCACCGGCGTGCTGCGGCTGTACCAGCTCGCGGCCGCGGGTGAGCTGCTCTTCCCGGCGATCAACGTCAACGACGCGGTCACGAAGTCGAAGTTCGACAACCGCTACGGCATCCGCCACTCCCTGATCGACGGCATCAACCGCGGCACCGACGTGCTGATCGGCGGCAAGGTCGCCGTGGTCTGCGGGTACGGCGACGTCGGCAAGGGCGCCGCGGAGTCCCTGCGCGGCCAGGGCGCGCGCGTGATCATCACCGAGATCGACCCGATCTGCGCCCTGCAGGCCGCGATGGACGGCTACCAGGTCAAGCGGCTGGAGAACGTGCTCGGCGAGGCCGACCTCGTGATCACCACCACCGGCAACAAGAACGTGGTGATGGTCGAGCACATGGCGCAGATGAAGCACCAGGCGATCCTGGGCAACATCGGCCACTTCGACAACGAGCTGGACATGGCCGGGCTGGCGCGCTACCCGGGCATCCGGCGGGTGAACATCAAGCCGCAGGTCGACGAGTGGGTGTTCCCGAACGGCAACACCATCCTGGTGCTGTCCGAGGGCCGGCTGCTGAACCTCGGCAACGCGACCGGCCACCCGTCGTTCGTGATGTCGAACAGCTTCTCGAACCAGGTGATCGCGCAGATCGAGCTGTTCACCAAGCACGAGGAGTACGACAAGGAGGTCTTCCGCCTCCCGAAGAAGCTGGACGAGAAGGTCGCCCGCATCCACCTCGACGCCCTCGGCGGCGAGCTGACCAAGCTCAGCAAGGAGCAGGCGGAGTACATCGACGTGGACGTCGAGGGCCCGTTCAAGTCGGAGCACTACCGGTACTGATCTCCCCGGTGATTCGCAGGTGAAAGGCCGCCCTGAATGGTGTCCGGGGCGGCCTTTCGCCTGCATTTGCCAACGGTGATCATGGCGGCATGAAGCGGCTGATGACCCGGATCGACGACGACCTGCACGCGCAGCTGAAGGCGAAGGCCAAGACCGATGGGTGCAGCGTGAACGCCCTGGTCCTCGAGGTCCTGCAAGCCCTTGCCGACCGGCCGCAAGGAGCTGCCCAGCGGCAGCCGGAGACCGACGGCTTCGACCGGCCCTGACACCCGGGCGACCCGGGGTCGGCGGGAATCAGGTCGGCCGGGCCGCCGGTGGAAAGGGCCGTGACCTCGGTTCCACTCCACGGCGAGCCTGGCCATGCGGCCTTGCGGAAGCTCGTGCTCGAGAGTGATGAGCAGCGAACTCGCCCGGATCGAGCTGGCCAGCGCCGTGACCGCGGCCAAACGGACCGGCCGGATCCCGGACGCCTCGGTCGTCCTTGACCATTTCGACTGGATGGCATCACAGGAAGGACCGGTGGTGCTCATCCCGTTCCGGCCGCAACGGATCTTCCTCCCGGCGAAGTGGCTCGTGATGGAGAACTACCCGCTGCGCACGCTGGACGCTCGCCAACGGCTTCAGTTCCACTCCACGGCGATCCCGGCCAAACCCGGCCCCGGGTCGCGGAAGTAGCCGCTGGTCACGCCGCCCGTGTCGCAGGGGAGTTCCTCGGTTTCGACGGGGATGGCGTCGTCGCGGGCGCGGATTTCGCGGGTGCAGCGGGCGGGCAGCGCCTCGGCCGCGAACTGCATCTGCAGCAGGTAACTGGAGCACTGGTCGCGCAGCATGCGGTAGTAGCCGGGGCACACCGCGCCCGAGTCGTCGCGCATCTCGAAGCAGAAGACGTGGACGTCGCCCTCGCCGAGCTTGCGGTCGAAGAGCAGTTCGGTCGCCATGATCTCGCCGCCGGGGTGACGCCGGATGCGGCCGACGCGGCAGCCTTCCGCGGTGATGATCTCGACGTCGTCGATGCGGCAGCCCGGGTCGCCGCTGTACACGGTCACGTAGCGGTCCGGGCCGTGCCGCCGCGCGCGCACGACGAGGCGCGTCCGGATGCTCACCTGCCGCCGTTCGGCGTCGAGCGTGATGGTGTCGTGCACCGAAAGTAGTTCCAGGTCGGCGTTCGAGTGGCTGGCCGAGGGCAGCACGCCCAGATCGGTGAGCAGCTTGTCGACGATCGAGCCCACGTCGCCCGAGCGCAGGTCGTAGAAGGACACCGCGGCCTGGTGCCCGCGCGGGCGCGCCGAGCGCGGGCCGATCAGCACCACCAGCGAGTCGGCGGGCAGCTGCAGCACCGATTCCAGCGCGCGGACGGCCGGCAGCGCCTTGGGCACTTCGGGCTGCCGCAGCCCGCGCTGCCAGTAGCTCAGCGTCGACTGTCCGATTTGGACACCCCGGAGCGCGAGGTGGGCCCGCAGCCGGGCCAGTGACAGGCCCCGGTGGCCGATGGCGAGCCGCAGCACCTGGTGGAATTCACCGGTCCGCAGCGCGTCGGCCAGCTCGGTCGGCAGGTCGTTCGTGCCCCGCCGGGCAGGTTCGATGATCAGCGGACCTTCCCTGTCTTGTACCACCGCTTGTCCCTTCACCCGACCAGTGTCTGCGCTGGGCGTGAACACCGCGGAACGTTCACGTTAGCAGCGCACGGTAGTCGGTCCGACCCCCGTTTGGGGTGGTTGGCCACGGAAGGCTGCCCGTTCCGTGTTCCACAACAACCCCGGAACACCCTGATCACCGGAAGAGCACCTTGCTCTCGGTCACCGCACTGTTCACCGTTGTGACGACCGATGGCCGGGTTCGTGACTTGCGGCGAAAGGGGTCCGTGGCGGTGATGTCGATACGGGTTCGTTCCGCCGGCGTCCACTCAGGACGCGCTCCGCAGCCGGAGAACACCGGGCTTCACCTGGACGCACGCACTCACCGGGACGGCGCGCTGAGCCGCCGCCTCCTGGTGCTCGTGGTGCTTGCGGGCTTGGCGTTGCTGGCGACGGCACCGGGCGCGGGCGCGGCGCAGCCCGCCGGCGTCAGCAACGCCGACCTCGCCGCGGCGCGCACCGCCGCCGCCGGCCTCGCGCTGTCGTCCGGCGCCCTGCTGATGCGCCCCCGCGCCACCCTCACCGGCTATCGGCCCACGGTCTCCGGCCAGGACGCCGACAAGCTGGCCGGCCCGTACAGCTACAACCTCGTGAGCAACGTCCTGCCCCGCGACGGCGACAACCGCGGCCAAGCGCCGCCGACTCACGACGACGCGTGGATCGCCCTGGTCATCCTCGCCGGCCTGCTGGTCATGAGCGGCGCCGGCTACCTGCTGTACGCGCGCCGCGAGGCCGCCTAGACGGGCCGGCCGGCCCGGCGGTGCCGTCCTCCCGCCGGGCCGCCGGTCGACCACTCGCGGCCCCGCCCCGTTACGCTGGGCCGCGTGGGGCGACTGGTCGTGATCGAAGGTCTGGACGGTGCGGGCAAACGCACCCTGGCGGACGGGCTGACCGCTGCCCTCGGCGAGAACGGGGCGAGCGTCGCGACTCTCGCCTTCCCGCGCTATGGCCGCAGCGTCCACGCCGACCTCGTGCGTGAAGCTCTGCATCGCGGTCACGGCGACCTCGCCGACTCGGTGTACGGCATGGCGATGCTGTACGCGCTCGACCGCAGCGGCGCCGCGGACGAGATCCGCGCGTTGCGTGCCGAGCACGATGTGGTGCTGCTCGACCGTTACGTCGCCTCGAATGCCGCGTACGCCGCTGCCCGCCTGCGCCAGTCCGCCAAAGGCGAAGTGGTGCAGTGGGTGTGGGACCTGGAGGTCGGCCGGTTCGCGCTGCCGCGCCCGGACGCGCACCTGCTCTTGCGGGTGGCCCCCGAAATCGCGGCCGAACGCGCGGTGCGCCGCGCCGCGACGGAAGCCGACCGCGCCCGCGACGCCTTCGAGTCCGACGACGCCCTGCAGCAACGTTGCGCCGCCGTGTACGACGAGCTGGCCGCTTCCGGTTGGCTCGCGCCGTGGCACGTCCTCGACGGTGTCGCCGGAGTGGACCTGCCGACGCTCGCGAAGTCCCTGCTCGCCTGAACAGTCAGAATCGCGCCGGGTCGAACAGCGCGATCGGGTGCGGCGTGCTCCCGTCGAGGACGAGATCGGCCAGGATCTCACCGACCACCGGGGCGAATTTGAAGCCGTGGCCGGAAAACCCGCACGCCACGACGGCGCGTGGGTGGTCCGGGTGCCGGGCGAGGACGAAGTGCTCGTCGGGGGTGTTCGTGTACAGGCAGGTCGCCGCGCGCCGGAACTCGCCCGGCAGCGTCGGGAGGCGGGAGCCGGCGAGCGCGGCCATCCGGCGGATCTCGGATTCGTCCACCCGGCGGTCGATCGTCTCGGCGGTGCACGGCGTCCCGCCCAGGTGCGAAGCCACCTTCACGTCCTGGCCGGCGCTGGCCGGGAAGCCGTAGAACTGCGTGTCCTCGTCTGTCTCCCAGAGGTAGACCGGCTGGCGCGAAGGCGCGTACGCCGACGCGTCGCCCGAAGGTCTGAACCAGTACTGCACCTGACGCTGCACCTCGAACTCGACGCCGAGTCCTGACAGCAGGCACGGCGCCCACGCGCCCGGACAGAGCACGAGCTGTGAAGCTGTGTAATAGCTCGACGCCGTCCCGACGCGTACGCCGCTTTCCGAGGTGCTCCAAGTGAACACTTGCTCTTCGTGGTGCAGCTCCGCGCCGAAGCGCGCCGCGAGTTGCAGGTGCGCCGCGACGCTGCCCTCGGGCGAGACGAAGCCGGCGCCCGGCTCGTACAGCGCCACTTCGTCGTCGAGCGGGACCATCGTCGGGAAGCGGCGGCGGACGTCGGCGGCGTCGAGCAGCTCGTGCGGGATGTCGAACTTCTCCGCCGAAAGCCGGCTGCCCGCGACCGTCTGCGAGTCCGGCTGCCCGACCATCAGCCCGCCGCAGCGGGTGAAGACCTCGCGCCCGGTGTCACGTTCGATTTCGTCCCACAGCTCGTGCGCGCGCAGCAGCAGCGGCACGTAGTCCGGGCCTTCGAGGTACGCCTGGCGCGTGATCCGCGAGCCGCCGTGGCTGGAGCCGAGGTTGTGCACGGGCGCGAACTGGTCGAGGCCGAGCACCCGCTGCCCCCGCCGCGCCAGCTGGTACGCCGCGGCGCTGCCCATCCCGCCGAGCCCGGCCACGATCACGTCGTAGTGCGTCACGCGGCGCTCCGCAACCGGGTCCGGCCGACGTCGAACAGCGGCTCGACGGCCACCACGGCGGGGACTTTCGCGCCGAAGTACTCGATCTCCACGGGCGTCCCGGGTCTGGTGTACTCCACCGGAAGCCAGGCGTACGCGATGTTCTTGCCGACCGTGTACCCGTACGCGGCGCTGGTGACGTAGCCCGCGGGCCGCCCCTCGGCGTACACCGGTTCCTTGCCCAGCACCACGGCCTGCGGATCGTCGACGGTCAGGCAGGTCAGCTTCCGGCTCACCGTCGCCTCGGACCGGCCTCGCAGCGCGTCGCGGCCGAGGAAGTAGCCCTTGTCCATCCGCACCGCGAAGCCGAGCCCGGCCTCGAACGGGTCGTGCTCGGCGGTGACGTCCGTGCCCCACGAGCGATAGCCCTTCTCCAGCCGCATGCTCGAGACGGCCTCGCGCCCGGCGGCGATCACCCCGTGCGGCTGCCCGGCCTCCCACAGCGTGTCCCACAGCCGCCGGCCGAGGTCCGCGGTGGTGTACAGCTCCCAGCCCAGTTCGCCCACAGTGGACAGTCGCAGGGCGACAACCGGGACGTTGCCGACATACGCGCGCAGCGCGCGGAAGTAGCCCATCCCGGCGTGCGAGAAGTCCGTTGTGGACAGTGGCTGCAGCACCTGCCGCGCGAGCGGGCCCCACAGGCCGACGCCGCACGTGCCCGCGGTGGTCTCGTGGACCTGCACCGCGCCGTCGCCGGGCAGGTGGCGGCGCAGCCAGTCGACGTCGAGGCTGCCGTTCACGCCCACCTGGAACCGCTCGGGCCCGAGCCGCGCGACGGTGAGGTCGCTGCGCACGCCGCCGTGTTCGCCCAGCAGCAGCGTGTACGTCACCGCGCCGGGCGCCTTGTCCAGCTGGTTCGTGGTCATCGCCTGCAGGAACGGCAGCGCGCCGGGGCCGGTCACCTCCAGCCGCTGCACCGGGGTCAGGTCGAACATCGCCACCCGCCTGCGCGCCACCAGCGCCTCGGCGCCGCCGACCGGGGACCAGTACCGGGCGGCCCAGCCGCTGCGCGCCGGCACCTGCGCGACCTCCGGCAGGTTTTCGTTCGCGGCGAACCACTGCGGCCGCTCCCAGCCGCCGGATTCCAGGAAGTACGCGCCCAGCTCGGTGTGCCGCTCGTAGAACGGCGAGGTGCGCAGCGGCCGCGGCTGCTCGGCCGGTTGCCGGGGATGGATGATGTCGCAGACCTCCACGAAGCTGCGGAGGCAGCGCTCGCGCACGTGGTCCGGCGCCAGCTGCACCTGCTCGAACCGCGCGAGGTCGCTCGCGTGCAGGTCGAGCTGCGGCTGCCCGTCGACGAGCCAGCGCGCCGTTTCCCTGGCGACGCCCGCGGAGTACGTGACCGAGACGGCCTCGGCCACCCAGAAGCCGTCGAGGTCCGGGTGCTCGCCGAGCAACGGCATCCCGTCCGGGGTGACGGGGAAGAGGCCGTTGACGCCGTCTTCCACCTTGGCCTCGCCCAGCACCGGCAGCAGGTCGACGGCGGCGGCCCACGCGTCCTCGAAGCCGGCCGGGGTGAAGGCACTGCCCGGCTGCCCCGGATCCGCGGGGCCGGCCGGCATCGCCCGGTGCCCGCAGGAGCCGATGCCGAGCCGGTCGACGTGCTCGCGGAAGTACAGGCCGGCGTCCTGATGGCGCAGGATCGGCTTGCCCGCCTCGGTGAAGTCGTCGTTGTCGCCGGCCAGCGCGGGCAGGGGCGTGGTGCGGGCGTACGGGTGCGCCATCGGCACCAGCGGCACGGCGAGGTCCACCAGCTGCCCGACCAGCGGCGCCCACCTCCCGGCGCACGAGACCACCACGTCGGCGCGGAAGCGATCGGTCTCGGTGACCACGCCGGTGACCCGTCCGGCGTGCCGCTCGACGCCCGTGACTCGTTGGTGTGCAAGGAACTTCGCCCCGCGGTCCCGGGCGCGGCGGGCCTGGGCCTCGGCCGCGCGCAACGGCTTCGCCAGGCCGTCGCCGGGGATGTGGAGGCCGCCCAGCACCTTCGCCGCGTCCAGCAGCGGGTGCAGTTCGGCGCATTCGCCCGGTGTCCGCAGGTAGCTGCGCACGCCGGACGCCGTGGCCCAGCCGTGCCGCCGCTTCAGGTCCGCGAGCCGCTCCGGCGTGGCCGCCACCTCGAGGCCGCCGACAGGCTGGAAGCACCACGTGCCGGCCAGCGTCAGCGAGCTGTACTTCGCGACGGTGTACTTGGCGAGCTCCGTCATCGTGCGGTCCGCGCCGGTCTGGAACACCAGTCCCGGCGACTGCGGGGTGGACCCGCCGGTGGCGAAGAGGCCGTTCTGCTCCAGCACGGTGACGTCGGTCCAGCCGCGCTCGGTCAGCTCGTCGGCCAGCGCGCAGCCGACGAGCCCGGCACCGATGACGACCACTCGCGGTCGGGCTGCCATCGCGGGTACCTCCTGCCTGCCGGGGCGTCCACGGCGGACGCGCCGGCTCGGGGTGAGACAGGCATGCCGAACGACCCGCCGGGCAGCGGGCAGGTTGCGTATGGGGGATGGTGTTCCGTCTTCTGCAACAAAGTGCGGGATCGCGGGCACGGTGTCAAGAGCGCGCGAGGATGCGGTTTTCAGCCAGTCCTCAGGCTGGTGGCGCGCGTGGCCCGGTCAGCTCGTGAAGTAGCCGAGCTGGGCCGAAAGTTCTTGCGCCGCTTCGGACATCGGCCGGACAATCTGTCGTATCCGCTGCTTCGAAAGGCGATAGGACGGCCCGGACGCGCTCATCGCCGCGACCACCTCGCCGCCGGGGCCGTGGATCGGCACCGCGACCGCGTGCATGCCGAGTTCGAACTCCTCGAAGCAGGCCGCGTAACCGTCTTCGGCGACGCGCTCCAGTTCGTGGTCCAGCTCCTCGGCGTCCACCGTGGTGCGCGGGGTGTAGGGCTCCAGGTCGTGGTTCAGCACGCGCTTGCGGTCCGGCTCGCCCATGTACGCCAGCAGGACCTTGCCGCTGGACGTCGCGTGCAGCGGGGTCCGCTGGCCGGTCCAGTTCTGCGTGGTGATGGCGGCCGCGCCGCGGGCCTGGCTGATGTTGATGGCCACGCCGTCGTCGGCGATCGCGATGTTCACCGTCTCGCCGAGCTCCTCGGCGAGCGACTGGCAGGTCTGGCGGCCGAGCTTCGCGATGTCCATCCGGCCGGTGGCCGCGCCGGCCAGCCGGACGATGCCGAAGCCGATCGCGTACTTGCCGCGCTCGCCCAGCTGCTCGACCAGGCCGTGCGACTCCAGGACACTGAGCAGCCGGGACGCGGTCGACTTGTGCACCCCCAGCTCGCCGGCGATCTCGGTGATCCCCGACTCGCCGTTGCGCGCCAGCAGTTCCAGCACGTTGATCGCGCGGTCGACCGACTGAACTTGACTTCCCGTTGCGTTGCCCGAGTCCTGGTTCCGCATAGCGCAACACTAACCGCTGGGGGTGGATCTGTTCGGCTGAGCGGGCGAATCCCTTGACGACGAGGGTGCGTAACCCGGATTGTTGCGCACAGTACGTCCTGTCTCGCGATACGCAACAAACTGCCGAACCGTCTTCGGTTCCCGTGACCTGTTTCCCGGAGGCCCCTGATGATCCGCGCCTGCGCCGCCGCCGACCTGCCCGAAGGCGAAGCGCTCCGCCTCGACGGTCCCGTCCCGATCTCGATCTTCCACACCGAAGACGGCTTCTACGCCATCGACGACACCTGCACCCACCAGGACGCGTCGCTGGCCGACGGCTGGCTCGAAGGCTGCTTCGTGGAGTGCCCGCTGCACGCCGCGCTGTTCGACCTCCGCACCGGCATGCCGAGCTGTCTGCCTGCGAAGAACCCCGTGCGCACGTACGCGGTTGTCGTCACCGAAGGCGTCGTCTACGTCGACGCGCCGGTGCCCGCCATCGCCGGTGTCGAGGACGTCGCCTGAGCCATTCCGGACCGGCCGGCGGTGCGCCGCACGCGTCCGGATGGAGCAACGGGGTGCCCCGATCTTGATCTTTCTGGTGGTCAAACGCGCGGGTCGTGCCCGGGCCCGTGCGAACTAGTGCGAACATGTGCTCATGAAGGCACGTGTCTTGGTGGTCGACGACGACCCCGCGCTCGCGGAGATGCTCACCATCGTGCTCCGCGGCGAGGGGTTCGACACCGCGGTGGTCGCGGACGGTTCGAGGGCGCTGCCGGCGCTGCGGGAGCTGAAGCCGGATCTCGTCCTGCTCGACCTCATGCTGCCCGGCATGAACGGCATCGACGTCTGCAAGGCGATCCGCGCCGAGTCCGGCGTGCCCATCGTCATGCTGACGGCCAAGAGCGACACCGTGGACATAGTGCTGGGCCTGGAGTCCGGCGCCGACGACTACGTGGTGAAGCCGTTCAAGCCGAAGGAGCTGGTCGCCCGGGTCCGCGCCCGGATGCGCCGCACCGAGGCCGAGCCGGCCGAGTCGCTGACCATCGGCGACCTGGCCATCGACGTGCCCGGCCACGAGGTCACCCGCGAGGGCAAGGCCATCCCGCTGACCCCGCTGGAGTTCGACCTGCTGGTGGCGCTGGCCCGCAAGCCGCGCCAGGTGTTCACCCGCGAGGTGCTGCTGGAGCAGGTCTGGGGCTACCGGCACGCGGCCGACACCCGGCTGGTCAACGTGCACGTCCAGCGCCTGCGGTCGAAGGTCGAGAAGGACCCGGAGCACCCCGAGGTGGTGTTGACGGTGCGCGGCGTCGGTTACAAGGCCGGCCCGCCGTGATCGGGCGATGACGGCGGAAGCGCCCGCCGAACCACCGGAACCGGACACCCCGCGTGCCCCGGAGGCGGGACGGCTGCGAGTCTCCGCGCGCGCCACGGCACGCCTCGTCCGGCGTGCCGTGGTTTCCGCGCGCCGCCGGGCCGTGGGGCTCAACGACCTGTGGCGCCACTCGCTGCAGTTCCGCGTCACGATCTCGACCCTCGCGCTGTCCTCGGCCGTGGTGTTCGTGCTGGGCATGGTGCTGCAGAACCAGATCACCGAGCGGCTGCTGGACACCAAGCGGCACGCGGCGATCGAACAGACCCAGAACCTGGCCGACACGGCCGCGCGCGAGCTGGTGGGGGTCGGCGGCGAGTCGGCGGACGCGCTGCACACGCGGCTGGAGAACGCGCTCAAGAAGATCTCCACCACGTCCGCCTCGCCTGCGGGCTCCACAGCGGGCACCTTCGAGCCGGTGCTGGCCAGCGCCGCACCCGACCAGTCCGACAAGGACACCGTGTTCGCCGGGCCGTTCAACTCCGTGCCGGTGGGGCTGCGCCAGTTCGTGGAGGGCAACCACCTGGCCCGGTCGGAGCACACCGTCGACACGGGCAGCGGGCCCACCACCTACCTGATCGTCGGCACGCCGCTCAACTCGGTGGCCACCCCGTTGCAGCTGTACTTGCTGTTCCCGCTGACCAGCGAGCAGAACACCGTCTCGACCGTGCAGAACACGCTGCTGGTCGGCGGGCTGGTGCTGCTGATCCTGCTGGCCGGCATCACGAACCTGGTGGTGCGGCAGGTGGTGCGGCCGGTCCGCGAGGCCGCCGCCGCGGCCGAGCAGTTCGCCGGCGGTGACCTCGACCAGCGGCTCGCCGCGGTCGGCGAGGACGACCTGGCCAAGCTCGCCGTGTCCTACAACGGCATGGCCGCGAGCATCCAGGGCCAGATCCGCCAGCTCGAGGAGTTCGGCGGCCTGCAGCGGCGGTTCACCTCCGACGTCTCCCACGAGCTGCGCACCCCGTTGACCACCGTCCGGATGGCCGCCGACGTGCTGCACGCTTCGCGCGAGCAGTTCCCGGCCGGCCTCGCGCGCTCCACGGAGCTGCTGGTGGACGAGCTGGACCGGTTCGAGGCACTGCTCGGCGACCTGCTGGAGATCAGCCGGCTGGACGCCGGGGTCGAGGAGCTTTCGGCCGAGCTGATCGACGTCCGGCCGATCGCCACCCGCGCCGTCGAGCAGGTCCGCGTGATCGCCGGCACCGCGGGCAGCACGGTGGAGCTGGTCCTGCCCGAACAGGACGCCGCGGCCGAGGTCGACGCGCGGCGCGTGGAGCGCATCCTGCGCAACCTGCTGGCCAACGCCGTCGACCACAGCGAGGGGAAGCCGGTGGTGCTGACGGTCGGGGTGAACGAGACGGCGGTGGCCATCACCGTCCGGGACCACGGCGTCGGCCTGCGGGCCGGCGAGGCCGACCTGGTGTTCAACCGGTTCTGGCGGGCCGACCCGTCCCGCAACCGGCGCACCGGCGGCACCGGGCTCGGCCTGGCCATCAGCCAGGAGGACGCCCGGCTGCACGGAGGCGCGCTGGAGGCCTGGGGCGAACCCGGCTACGGCGCCTGTTTCCGCCTGCTGCTGCCGCGCCGGCAGGACGTGCCGGTGGTGGCCGCCGAGAGCCCGCTGCCGCTGCCGCCCCGGGACCACGTGCCGCCCGTGCCGGTGCTGCCCGCGGTGCTGGAGGTCCAGCCCGCGCCCGAGGCGATCCTGGCCGACTCCGGCGCCGACCGCGAGGAGGTCGGCCGGTGAAGCGCGCCCTGCTCGCCCTGTGCTGCCTGCTGCTGCTGGCCGGCTGCGCGAACGTCCCGCTCGAGTCCCAGCCCGTGGTCGTCTCCGACGACCGCCCCGCGCCGCAGGGCAACGACGCGCCGGAGCCGACGCCGGGCATCGACGCGCTGACGCTGGTGCGGGACTTCGTGCGCGCCAGCGGCGACCCGAAGTCGAACAACGCGGCCGCCCGCGCGTACCTCGACGACCGGCAGCGCAGCACCTGGAAGCCCAGCCGCGCGATGACGATCATCGACAACATCTTCGGCACCAACTTCGACACCCAGGCGGCCCCGCCGTCCACCGGGCCCGCGCCGGACCCGAACGTGCGCGAGGTGGTGCTGCGCGGGTCCGTGCTCGGCACGATGAGCGCGGACAGCGCGTTCATCCCCGGCTCCGGCCCGACGGAGCAGCGGGTCGAGGTCCGCAAGCAGGCGGACGGTCAGTGGCGGATCTCCACCCCGCCGCCGGCGCTGCTGGTGACCGACGACGATTTCGACACCAACTACAACCGCGTCGCGGTGAGCTTCTACTCGCCGGACTCGGGGACCTTCGTGCCCGATCTGCGCTACGTCGCGGCGGCGCCCCAGTCGGGCCTGCCCGGACGCGTGATGGACCTGATCCTGCAGGGCCCGTCGGCCGGGCTCGCCGGGGCGGTGAAGAACCTGCTCGGCGACCAGGTCACGCTCGAGACGAACGTGAAGAACAACGACGACGGCTCGCTGCTGGTGCCGCTGTCCGGCCTCACCGGGGCCAGCCCGGAGACCCGCGTGCTGATCGCCGCGCAGATCGTCCTGTCGATGCAGACGGTCACCTCCACGCGCATCCGGCTGCTCGCCGACGGCATGCCGCTGGTGCACGACCACGAGTACTGGCGGAGCAGCGATGTGCCCGCGTACAGCGCCGCTTCGTCGCCCAACTCGGGCCTGACGGGACTGATGACAGCCGGGGGCCGAGTTCGCTCGCTCGGCGACGGCGCGCCCGTCGAGGGGGCCGCGGGCAACGGGGCGTACAACGTCGTCAACGCCGCCCAGTCCATCGACGGCAAGCGGCTCGCGGTGGTGGAGCACGACGGCGACCAGGTGCGCCTGCGCATCGGCGACATGGGCCGGGACCTGCCGCTGGTCGATCTCACCGGCGGCACCCTGAGCCGGCCGACCTGGCGCCCGGCACCCGCCGGCGCGGGCCCGTCGGGCGAGGTCTGGACGGTGGTGGACCGCTCGACGGTCGCCCGCATGGTCCTCGACCCGACCGGCCACTGGCTGCGCCAGAGCGTGAACGCGAACGACGTCCTGGCGCTCGGCCAGATCGACGGCCTGCGCCTCTCCCGCGACGGCGCCCGCGTGGCCGCCATCGTGAACGGCCAGCTCGTCGTGGCGGCCGTCATCCGCAGCGCCGACACGGTGACCCTGCGCGAACCGCGGGTCCTCCAGCCGGGCACCCTGTCCAACGTCGTGGACGTCGACTGGGGCTCGACGGCGGACTCGCTGGTGGTGGTCACGTCGTCGAGCTCCCAGCCGGTCCAGCGCGTCTCGCTGGACGGGCGGCGGATGGACGCGTTCAACAGCTCGAACCTCACGACCCCGGTCCGCGCCGTCACCTCCGCCCCGAGCCGCCCGATCGTCGTCGCCGACGCCGGCGGCCTGTGGAACGCGACGGAACTGGGCGAGGTCTGGCGCCCCCAGCCCCACTCGATGCCGGACGCGGAGCCGTTCTACCCGGGGTGAGGCCGGGGACTCGTTGAGTGGTGGTGACGGTTGGAACCGGCCTGACCATGCACGAGCCGGAAACTGTCGGTGCCCGGGTGCACACTGCGGGTCATGGTTCTGAATCTGCTGGTCCCGGCCCGCTGCGCCGGTTGTGGTGTCCGTGGTGCCCCGTGCTGCGCGGTGTGTTCGCAGGTGTGGGGTTCGCTCACGGAGGTGGTCCGCGCTCCCCTGGCGGGCGTCGTCCCCGCGTACGCACTGGCTCGCCACCAGGGCGCGGCAAGGCGAATGCTGATCGCATACAAGGAGCGAGGCCGCCGCGACCTGGCCCCGTCCCTAGGCCGCGCGATCGCTGCCGCCCTACCCGCCCTCCCAGGCGGCGGCCTTAGTCCTGGGCGCTGGAGTCCGGGCTTCTCGATTTCTGGCCGCTCGAGCCCGGGTCGGGCAGGTCCTGGTGCGAGTCTCAGCTGCGCAAGTCCGAGCCCGAGTTCCAGCCGCTCGAGCCGGAGTTCCGGCCTTGGCCCCGGTCCCAACCTTGGCCCCGCTACCGGCCTCGACGTCGGCCCTGGCCCTGGCTCGGGTTCCAGCCTCGGCTCTGGCCACGGCTCCGGCTCCGGTTTTGGCCCCAGCTCGGGCCTCGGCTCGGGCCTCGGCTCCGGTCTTGACCCTGCTGCCGGTCGCGACCGCGGTCCCGCTTCTGGCCTTCGCCGGTCCAGCCCGGCAAGTCCTGCCCACCCAAGTCCTGCCCTCGCTTCGTCGCCCTTGCCCTTCCCAGCTGCCCCGCCATTCCCAGCGGCCTCGCCCTCCACCCCCACCCAGCCCTCCACCCCACCCACCGCGGCAACTCGACCGACCCCACACGTCCCACCAACCGCACCAACCCCGTTGTGCCTGGTTCCCGCCCCCAGCCGTCGTTCGGCTTCGCGGGTTCGGGGTGGGCCGCACATGTTGCGGATCGCCGAGGTGGCCGCGCGGGAGGTGGCCGCGGCGGGGCTGGGCATCGCGGTGTTCGTCGCGCCGGCGTTGGAGCTCAAGGGCGCCCGCGACGCCGTGGGGCTGGGGCGGGCCGAGCGCGTCGCCAATCTGGCCGGGCGGCTGAGGTTCGTCCCGGATGGGCGGCCGCCGGCGGGATGCCGGGTCGTGGTGCTCGACGACATCGTCACCACCGGGGCCACCGCGGCCGCGTGTGTGGCCGCGTTGAAAAGTTCGGGTGTCGCCGTCGCGGCTGTGCTCACGCTGCTCGCTGCCGGGTGACGAGGGTGTCACCTACACGAGTGAGGTCAAGCGGGAACGCTGCGTGGTCCCGGGCCGTTGTCGGGACATGAGGGTTCGCCGGGAAATCACTCCGGCAGCCGAGCACCCCACCGGGGTGGCGGCTGTGGTGGAGAGTGCCGTCACCCTCGGTCTCCGAGGTCCCGCACCATTGCGCCGTCCGCGTGAAATCGAGCGACGCGCGCTCGGCCGTCCGGTACGGGATTTCGTCCTTCGCACGGGGGTTTCGCTGCGCGCCGTGACGGGTTACCGGTCCGGGACATCCCCCGGCTCGGGGGCTGTTGCAAGCGGCGTGATGAAGCTAACGTGCACCGCTATCAGAGATTCCCGCAGGCAGGGAGGTATGCAGCCCATGTCCCTGGCGCCGGAGGCCTGCTGAGTCCGCGCTCGCGCAATCGCCACGAGACGTCGTGACCGGTTCCCGAGTTCTTCTCAGCCCGCCAGATCCGGGCTCCGTCCCCGCAGTACCGGCGCCGTGTGAACACAACAGCTCGCAGTCATCTCAGCGAGGGAGGTCGTGTATGGACATCGTCGTTAAGGGCCGCAACGTGGAGGTGCCCGAGCACTATCGGGCACTCGTCAGCGAGAAGCTGGCCCGGCTCGAGCGCTACGACAAGAAGGTCATCCGCTACGAGGTCGAGCTCTTCCACGAGCCCAACCGCCGGCAGTCCAAGAGCTGCCAGCGCGTTGAGATCACCGGGAAGGGCCGCGGCCCGGCCGTACGCGCTGAAGCGTGCGCCGCGGACTTCTACGCCGCGCTCGACTCCGCCGTCACCAAGCTGGAGAACCGGCTGAGGCGGACACACGACCGGCGGCGCGTGCACTACGGACGCAGCCGCCCGGAGTCGGTCGCCGAGGCGACCTCCGTGGCGATGGCCGGCGGATCCGACGCCGTCGCCCGTCCTGCCGCCGGTACGGCGGTGCTGGACGCCCCCGAGAGCGAAGCGGCCGAACCCATGGTGAACGGTTTCGCGGGCACCGGGGAGATTCCCCAGCAGAAGCGCTGGGAAGACGACGAACCGGGCCATCAGCCCGGCCGCGTCGTCCGCGAGAAGCAGCACGGCGCGGACCCGATGACGGTGGACCAGGCTCTCTACGAGATGGAGCTGGTCGGCCACGACTTCTACCTGTTCAACGACTCCGAGGCCGGCCGGCCGAGTGTCGTCTACCGGCGAAAGGGCTTCGACTACGGCGTGATCCGGCTCGGCTGAGCCCGCTCCGATCAGCTGTCCCGGATGGCCCGCACGCGCTCGCGTGCGGGCCATCCGCACGTCGAAGGTAGGGTGTCACCGGGGCTTTTCGTGGCCTTTGACAAGCACGTGCGTGCACGGACCGCGCCGTGTTCCCTACGATGGGGTCAGACGACGGCGACGCACTCGGGCGCCGCCGTGCCCAGATTGCCCGGGACCGGCTCGGGTGCGATCGAGATCAGCTAGTGAGGTCGACCGGATGGTGCTGAACCGCCTGCTCCGCGCGGGCGAGGGCAAGATGGTGAAGCGGCTGCGCAACATCGCCGATCACATCAACACCCTCGAAGACGACGTGAAGGATCTGTCGGACGCCGAGCTGCGGGCCAAGACCGAGGAGTTCCGCGAGCGCAACGGCAAGGGGGAGTCGCTCGACGAGCTGCTGCCCGAGGCCTTCGCCGTGGCCCGGGAGGCCTCGAAGCGGGTGCTCGCCCAGCGGCCCTTCGACGTCCAGCTGATGGGTGCCGCCGCGCTGCACCTCGGCCAGGTCGCCGAGATGAAGACCGGTGAGGGCAAGACGCTCACCTGTGTCCTCGCGGCCTACCTGAACGCGATCTCCGGCAAGGGCGTGCACGTCGTCACGACCAACGACTACCTGGCCAAGCGCGACTCGGAGTGGATGGGCCGCATCCACCGCTTCCTGGGCCTCGAGGTCGGCGTGATCCTGGCGGAGCAGACGCCGCAGGAGCGGCACCGCATGTACAACGCCGACATCACCTACGGCACGAACAACGAGTTCGGCTTCGACTACCTGCGCGACAACATGACGTGGTCGCTCGAAGAGTGCGTGCAGCGCGGGCACAACTACGCGATCGTGGACGAGGTCGACTCGATCCTGATCGACGAGGCCAGGACGCCGCTGATCATCTCGGGCCCGGCGGACCAGTCGTCGCGGTGGTACATGGAGTTCGCCCGGCTGGCGCCGCTTATGCAGGGCATCGACACCACCACCATGGGCACGCGCGAGCGGACCGAAAAGGCCAACCTGATCAACTCGAAGTACCACTACGAGGTCGACGTCCGGAAGCGCACCGTCGCCGTCACGGAGACCGGCGTCCGGTTCGTCGAGGACCAGCTGGGCATCGAGAACCTGTACGAGGCCGCGAACACGCCGCTGGTCGGCTACCTGAACAACGCCCTCAAGGTGCAGGAGCTCTACCACAAGGACAAGGACTACATCGTCCGCGACGGCGAGGTCATGATCGTCGACGAGTTCACCGGCCGCATCCTGGTGGGGCGCCGCTACAACGAGGGCATGCACCAGGCGATCGAGGCCAAGGAGAAGGTCGAGATCAAGGCCGAGAACCAGACGCTCGCCACGATCACCCTGCAGAACTACTTCCGGCTGTACAAGAAGCTC
Organism: Amycolatopsis saalfeldensis; assembly: GCF_900110575.1. Classification (GTDB taxonomy): domain Bacteria; phylum Actinomycetota; class Actinomycetes; order Mycobacteriales; family Pseudonocardiaceae; genus Amycolatopsis; species Amycolatopsis saalfeldensis. The sequence continues at coordinate 614,311 of NZ_FOEF01000001.1, read as the reverse complement.
GCGGGCATGACCGGTACCGCCGAGACCGAGGCCGCGGAGTTCCACCAGACCTACAAGCTGGGTGTGGTGCCGATCCCGACCAACCGGCCGATGGTCCGTGACGACCGCGCCGACCTGATCTACAAGACCGAGCAGGCCAAGTTCGAGGCCGTCGCCGAGGACATCGCCGAGCGGTACGAGAACGGCCAGCCGGTGCTGGTCGGCACCACCAGCGTCGAGAAGTCCGAGCACCTCTCGAAGCTGCTGCTGAAGCTTCAGGTCCCGCACGAGGTGCTGAACGCGAAGCACCACGACCGGGAAGCGCTGATCGTCGCCAGGGCCGGCAAGAAGGGCGCCATCACGGTCGCCACCAACATGGCCGGCCGCGGTACCGACATCGTGCTGGGCGGCAACCCGGACATCATCGCCGACCAGCAGCTGCGCGAGCGCGGCCTGGACCCGGTGGAGAACTCCGAGGAGTACGAGGCCGAGTGGCCGAAGGTGCTCGAGGAGATCAAGGAAGCGGCGAAGGACGAGGCCGACGAGGTCCGCGAGGCCGGCGGCCTGTACGTGCTGGGCACCGAGCGGCACGAGTCGCGCCGCATCGACAACCAGCTGCGCGGTCGCGCCGGCCGTCAGGGCGACCCGGGCGAGTCGCGGTTCTACCTCTCGCTCGGCGACGACCTGATGCGCCGGTTCAACGCCGTGATGGTGGAGCGCGTGATGACCACGATGCGCCTGCCGGACGAGGTGCCGATCGAGCACAAGATGGTCTCCAAGGCGATCCGGAGCGCGCAGACCCAGGTCGAGCAGCTCAACATGGAGACCCGCAAGAACGTCCTCAAGTACGACGAGGTGATGAACGAGCAGCGCAAGGTGATCTACGCCGAGCGCCACCGCGTGCTCGAGGGCGAGGACCTGCGCGAGCAGATCGAGCACATGCTGGTCGACGTCGTGAACGCCTATGTCGACGGCGCCACGGCCTCGGGTTACGCCGAGGACTGGGACCACGAGCAGCTGTGGACCGCGCTCAAGACGCTCTACCCGGTCCGGCTGAACTGGGACGAGCTGATGGAGTCCGACAGCGACCTCGACGCCGACGGCCTGCGCCAGGCCCTGGTCGAGGACGCGCACAACGCGTACGACACGCGTGAGTCCGAGATCGACGAGCTGGTCGGCGAGGAGGGCGCGATGCGCCGCCTCGAGCGCCAGGTGATGCTGACCGTGCTCGACCGCAAGTGGCGTGAGCACCTCTACGAGATGGACTATCTCAAGGAGGGCATCGGCATGCGGGCGCTCGCGCAGCGCGATCCGCTGATCGAGTACCAGCGCGAGGGCTTCGACATGTTCCGCGCGATGCTCGACTCGCTGAAGGAGGAGGCCGTCGGCTTCCTGTTCAACCTCCAGGTCGAGCGCGCCGAGCCGGAGCCCGCGGCCGACAGCGCCGCGTCGCTGCCCGCCGGGGTCACTTCCGCGACCGGCGCGGCCGCGGCTTCCTTCGGCAACGGCAACGGAAACGGCCAGCCCGACGGCCGCCACGCGCGCCCAACCCCGCCGCAGGCACCGGGCACCGACACCGAGTCGGTGCCGTCCGCCTTGCGGGGCAAGGGAATCGGCGGCGGTGTCCAATCCGGACTGACGATGTCGGGCCCGTCCGAGGGCGGCGGTGTCGAGTCCCATTCGGACAGTGCCGAGAGCGACGACGAGGCGGCGGCCGGCGGCAACACCCGCCGCGAGCGCCGGGCCGCGGAGCGCGCGCAGGCGAAGAAGGGCAAGAAGGGTCCGCGTCGCTGACCTTCGGTACCGCGGGCCGTCCGAATAGGACGGCCCGCGGCTTTTTCGGGTAGGAGGGACTCCGGTGGCCACCGCGCCCGTGCGAGCGGATCCGCAGGAACTCACGGAAATGTTCGCGCCCCGGCACAAAGCGGATCCCTATCCGCTGTACGGGCGGTGGCGCGCGCGGTCGGCGGTCACCGAGCTGGCGCCGGGCTCGCTGGTGGTGAGCGGTTTGGCCGAGGCCACCGAGCTGGTGCGCGATCCGGCGTTCGGCCATCCCGAGCCGGAGCTGCTGGACCCGGCCGAGCGTGACGCCGACGAGCCGGTGGACGAAAACGGGCGGGTGGTACGGGCGTTCCTCGGCCTGAACCCGCCGGATCACACGCGTCTGCGGCGGCTGGTGTCGAAGGCGTTCACGCCGCGCACGGTGGAGCGGCTGGCCCCGCGCATCGAGGCGATCGCCGACCGGCTGGTCACCGATCTGCTCGACGCGGGCGGGGCCGACCTGATGCCCGCGCTCGCGGCGCCGCTCCCGGTCGAGGTGATCAGCGAGATGCTGGGCGTCCCACTGGCCGACCGCGAGCGTTTCGCCGGCTGGTCCCACGCCATGGCGCGGGCGGTCGACCCGGATTTCCTGTTGTCGGAGGCCGACCGGACGGCGGCGGTGCGCGCCCGCCGCGAGTTCGTCGCGTATTTCCGGGAGCTGGCGGCCGAGCGCCGGCGCGCCCCGGGCCAGGACCTGCTGTCCGACCTGGTCACCGTGTCGGACGCGGGTGACAAGCTCAGCGAGGGCGAACTGCTCGTCACCCTGACGCTGCTGCTGGTTGCCGGCCACGTGACCACCACCAACCTGATCGGCAACGGCGTGCTGGCGCTGCTGCGCGAACCCGCCGGCCTCGGGGCGCTGGGCACCGGCGGCGAGCTGGCGGAGCCGGCGGTCGAAGAGGTGCTGCGCTACGACTCGCCGGTGCAGCTCACTTCGCGGACCGCCTTGCGCGACACGTCTGTCGGCGGCTTCGCTGTGTCTGCGGGCACGCAGGCGATCGTCCTGATCGGCGCGGCCAACCGTGATCCGGCCGGTCACGCGGACCCGGACCGCTTCGACCCGTCCCGCGAACCCGGCCGCCACCTCGCGTTCGGCCAGGGCATCCACTTCTGTCTCGGCGCGCCGCTGGCCCGGTTGGAAGGCCGGATCGTCTTCCGCGCGCTCGCGCGCCGAGTCCCCTCGCTGCACCTCGCCGGCGCCCCGTCCTGGGGCCCGATGACCACCTTGCGCGGCCTCGCGAGCCTGCCGGTTTCGACCAGCTGACCGGATTTTCAGGACCGCTGTCCCGGAGCACCTGCGGCGGACTCGGCCGGAATGAACGATCCCGCCGCCCGGTCCCGAGTGACGGGGTCGCGAGCAGAGCCGTCGCCGGCCATCGTCTTCTCGTGAACGACCTTGCTGCCCGGTGAACGTTCGCGCGTGACCGAACTCGGCCATCCGCGAACCCAAGCCGCCAGCCCCCGCACCGGCGCGGCGACCGGGCCTCTCATTCCTCAACGGGCCGGTCGCCGTACCGGTTGAGGAGTGAGACCCCGTCCGCCTGGGGTTGGCTCGGGTGGTCGGCTGCCGAACTGGCGTCCGGCGGTCGTGCTGGTTGGGCGGTGGGAGCCGTTCGCCTGGGGTTGGCTCCGGTGGTCGGCTGCCGATTTGTCGAGGCGTCCAGTGGTGGTGCTGGTTGCGCGGTGGGAGCCGTTCGCCCGGGGCTGGCTCGGGCGAACGGCTGCCGAAGTGCTCAGGTAACCAGGTGCTGTGGCGGTTGGCCTGGCGGGACCGTCCGCCGGGGCTGGCTCCGGCGGACGGCTGCCGAACGGTGGCCGACCGCCGTGTCGCTGCCGGCACGGAGCTGGCTCAGGCGGCCAGCCGCCGGATCGGGGCGGTGGGTTGGACTGCTCGCATCGGGCCGGTTCTCGGGGCCAGGAGGTGGAAGCGCATGCACACCCAGCCGGATCGCGTTTGCTGGAAGCGGGCGGCCAGGGCGAGTACCCGCGGGCCGCTGCGGATGGTGGCGCAGGCTTCGATCGCGGTGTCCGACGGGTGGCAGACGTGGAGCGGGCCGATGCGGTGGCGGGTGCCGGGCAGGCGGGGGTGTTCGCGCAGGCGGGCGAACAGCGCCGGGTCGACCAGGTGCTCGATCTGGGCGGCCGGGCGGCGGCGGACCAGGACCTCGAGGATCGTGTTCAGCCGTTGCGTCAGGCGGTGGTCGTCCGGCGGTTCCGGCAACGTCGTGACCAGCCGGTCCGCCGGCGGCAGATCACGTACTGGGCGGCTCCCGGGCCGCTTGCGGGCCGGGTGGGGTCGTGGCGCCGGTTCGAACGGCGCCAGCGTGCTGATGCGGTGGTCGATCGTCATATGTTCCTCCCCGAAACTCGGACGATCCGTCGCCAGTAGTGGGCCGGGGAGCCGGAAAACGCGACAAGTCCCGCCTGATCCGGGGAAAACCGCCGAAGGCTGCCCACCAGATCCGCGGGCTGTGCTAGCGCCGGCCGAGGCTAGGGTGGGCCGGGTGCTCAAAGGGTTGCTGGTCGACTACGCGGGTGTCCTGACCGACCCCGACGCGCACCTGCTCTACGACTACCTCCGCGCCGCCCGGGCCCGCGGCACCCGCACCGCGCTCGTGTCCAACGCGCCCGGCGCCGGTCCCGGCGCGAAGGCCGAGCTGGCCGAGTACTTCGACGCCCTCGTCTTCTCCGGTGAGGTCGGCGTCGCCAAGCCGGACCGCGAGATCTACCTCATCGCCGCCGAGCGGCTCGGGCTGTCCGCCGTGACCTGCGCCTTCGTGGACGATTCCGCGCGAAACGTCCAAGGCGCCGCCGACGCCGGACTGGTCGGCATCCACCACCTCAGCGTGCCCGCCACGCTCGACGAGCTGGCCGCCTTGTTCAGCTGACGGCGCGCCGGACCAGTTCGAACGACAGCACGGCCGCCGCCGCCGAGACGTTCAGGGATTCGACGTCGCCGGGCATCGGGATGGACAGCCATTCCGTCACCAGTTCGCCGACCTCCTCGCCGACGCCCGCGGTCTCGGCGCCCAGGACGAAGGCCGCGCGCTGCGGCAGATCCGCGTTGTACAGCGTCGTCTTCGCGGACGCGCCCAGCGCGTACAGGCTGTACCCCGCCTCCGTCAGTAGCTCCGCCGCTTCGCGCGCGCTGCCACAACGCAGCACCGGCGCGCGGAACGCGACGCCCGCGGAAGCCTTGACCACCAGCGGATCCAGCGCGGCGACGCCCCGCCGCGGCACGACCACGCCCTCCAGCCCGGCCGCGGTGGCCGTGCGGAGGATCATCCCGACGTTCGCGGGCGTGGTGATGCCGTCGAGCAGCAGCACCCGCGCGGGCGGACGCCGGTCTTCCAGCGCCGCGGCGAGCGAGCGCATCCGCGGCGCGACGACGTCGGCGAGCACGCCCTGGTCCTGTTTGCCGTTGCCGGCCAGCACTTTCACCCGGTGCGCGCTCGCGCGCTGGACCGGCACCCCGGCCGCCTTCGCCGCCCGCTGGATCTCCGTGGCGCCCGGGCCGCGCGCGGTGTCGGCGAGGATCACCTTGTCGACCTCGAGACCGGTGTCCGCCAGCGCCTCGAGCACCGGCTTGCGCCCGTACACGGTCAGGAACCGGTCTTTCGGCGAAACCGCCTCGTCATCACCCACGCGGGCCAGTCTCGCACTGTGTAAGGATCGGCCCATGCCCGACCGCCTGTCCGCGCTGGACGCCTCCTTCCTGTACGTCGAGGACCACGCGACCCCGATGCACGTCGGCAGCGTGGCGATTTTCGAGCGGCCGCGCACCGGGTTCGACTACGGGCAGCTGCTGGACCTGATCGGCGCGCGGCTGGCGTTCCTGCCGCGGTACCGCCAGCGGGTGCTGACGGTGCCCGGCCACCTCGCGCGCCCGGTGTGGGTGGACGACACCGACTTCGACCTCAACTACCACGTCCGGCGCTCCGCGCTGCCGCAGCCGGGGACCGACGAGCAGCTGTTCGACCTGGTCGCGCGCCTGATTTCACGAAGGCTGGCGCCCGAACGGCCGCTGTGGGAGGCGTACTTCGTCGAGGGGCTGGCCGGCGACCGCGTGGCGCTGGTGACGAAAACGCATCAGTCCGTTGTGGACGGCATCGGCACCATCGACCTCGGCCAGCTCATCCTGGACGCGCGCCCGGCGCCGCCGGAGCCGTTCGAGGACACCTGGACGCCCCGGCGCGAGCCGAGCCGGGCGCAGCTGGTGCTCGACGCCGTCAGCGAGACCGTGCAACGCCCGACCGAGCTGGTGGAGAACGTGCGCTCGGCCGCGGACGACGCCGTCGCCTCGCTGGGCAAGGTGGCCGAAACGCTCGGTGGCGTCGCGTCGACGCTGCGCACGGTGGTGAGCCCGGCGCCGTCCGGGCCGCTGAACGTGCGCGTGTCCGGTGGCCGGCTGTTCTCCGTGGTGCGCACGCGGCTGGAGGACTTCCGCAAGGTCCGCGCCGAGCACGGCGGCACGGTGAACGACGTGGTCCTCGCCGCCATCACCGGCGCCCTGCGCGAATGGCTGCTCTCGCGCGGCTCGGCCCTGACCCCGACAACCACCGTCCGAGCACTCGTGCCGATGGCCGTGCGAGACGCCGAAACCGCCGAATTCTCCACTCCCGCGCTGGTCGGCAACCAGGTGGCGGCGTTCCTGATCGACCTGCCGGTGGGTGAGCCCAACGCCGTGCTGCGGCTGCAGCACATCGGGCACGCGATCGCCGAGCACCTGGAGTCCGGCCGCTCGGTCGCCGCGCGCGGGCTGCTGAAGGTCGGGGGATTCGCGCCGGCGACGCTGCACTCGCTCGGCGCGCGGGCCGCGGGATCGCTGTCCGGGCGCATTTTCACCGTCATGGTCACCAACTCGCCGGGGCCGCAGGTGCCGATGTACGCGGGGGAGGCGAGACTGGTGGAGATGTTCCCCGTGATGCCGCTGATGCGCACCCAGGCGCTGGCGATCGGGGTCACGTCCTACCACGGCGGTGTCTACTTCGGACTCAACGGCGACCGCAAGGCCGCGTTCGACATCGGGCTGCTCGGCGGGATGATCGAGGAAGCGCTGGAAGAACTGAAGGGTGCGCACTGGTGAGGGTTTATCTCCCCGCGACGATCGCGATGCTCCGTGACCTCGAGGCGAACGGCGAGTTCCGCGCCCGCAGCGGCACGGGCTTCGCGTTGACGCCCGCGCTTCGCGAGGCGTACGTCAGCGGCTCCGACGAAGAGCTGGAGTACGCCGCGCTCCTCGACGCGGCGCGCGCGTCGATCCGTCTCATCGCGGCGGAGGAGAAGGCGGAGCCACGCCGCGTCGTCGTGTCGGCCGACGTCGAGAACGTGACGCTGCGCTCGGACCTGGACGCGCCAGTGGTGCGCCTCGACGGCCCGGTGCCGCTCTCGCAGATCGCCGCCATTCACGTGGACGCGCCCGAGGCAACCGAAGCCGTCGCCGCGGCCGCCGACGTGATCGACGCCGCCGACCTGGGCGACGAGGACGCCGAGTTCGCCCTCGGCGACGCGGAAGACCACGAGCTGGCCTGGTACGCGCCGCAGGAGCTGCCGTTTTTCCTGGAGCTGCTGTAGCGCGTCAGCTGCCGGCGAACGCGCCCAGCTGGTCGGCGGCGGGGGCCTGGACGTCCACGGGCGAGCCCCAGCCGCTGTACCGCGCGGTGATCCGGGCGCCGTCAGGCCCCTTGAGGATCGGCGTCAGGTCCAGCACCAGCTGCAGCGGCCGGTCCGCCGCGTCGAGCCACAGTTCGAGGGGGACTTTCGTGCCGGGCACCACGCTGCCCGGCGGCAGTCCGGCGGGCAGTTCCGAGCCGAGCTTCGCCAGGTCGACGTCCACCCGGTAGTGCTCGGCGCCGACGCCGTCGAGCTGGGTCCGCTCGCCGGACGCGAGGGTCCCCGCCGTGCGGACCTGCGCGAGCGTGCGCGCCGGGTCGTTCTGCTCGGTCAGCTGCGCGAGGCTGCCGCCGAGCACCTGGGAGAACGGGTCGCTGCCGTCGGGGGACACCTTCACCCACGGCTTCCCGCCGGTCACCTGGTCGCGCGAGCCCTCCGGGACCTTCGCGTACAGCTGCCCCGCCACCAGCCGCAGCTCCAGCGGTTCGCCGATGTAGTCGGTGGTCATCACCAGCGAAGTCCCGTCCGCCGCGAACTTCGCCTGCCCCTGCCCGTGTGACACGAGAGTCCCCGCCGCGACGTCGGTGGTGAATTTCGCGGAGTGCCCGGCGACGGTGGCGGCCGAGGCGGCGTCGGCGAGCGCGCGGGCGTCGGAGAACAGTGGCGACGAGTTGTCGGAGCACGCGCCGGCGAGCGTCACCGCGAGCACGGCACCGAGGGCCAAGGCCGTCCTGCGCATCCGGGAACCCCGTCCTGACCGGCGGAAAGAGACCCTACAAAAGCACAGTGGCTCCCCCGAACCCGTTCGGGGGAACCACTGTCACCGGGAGTGGGTCAGTGACCCAGCTTCTTCGCGATCTCGCCGAAGTCCCCGACCTGGTCGGCCGGCGGGGCGGTCACGCCGAGCTGGGTCTGGTCGGAGCGACGATCCGGCCGGTCTTGGCGACCTGGTCCAGCACCCGCGACGGGTCACCCTGCTCCGACGCCTGCGACATCGCCTTGCTGAACGCCTGCGAAAGCGGGTCCGTGGCGTCCGGCGAGATCTTCAGCCACGCCTTGCCGGTGCCGAACTGCGACGCCTCGGTCTTGCCGCCGGCCGACATCTCCATGGACATCTTCGCGGACTTCGACTTCTCCGTGCCCTGCTTCGCCGCGCTCGCGAGCTCCAGCACGTTGCCGAACGGCGCCGCCAGCCCCAGCTCCGGCTTGGCGCCACTGGCCGAGGCCGTGCCGGACTCGCTCTTCGCCCCGCAGCCCGTCAGAACGAGTGCCAGCGCGGCGACGGCGAAAGTGGTCACGTCTCGAGCGTGCCCGCGCGTGAAGTGAGCAGCCGGCGCAACGACGCCAGCCGGTCGGCGCCCGCGCGGCCCTCCTTGACGACGTCGTCCAGCGCGCAGTCCGGGTCCTCGGGCGGGCCGAGGTGGCCGCAGTTCGTCGGGCACTCCTCGGCGGCCTCCGCGAACTCCTCGAACGCCTTGACGATGTCGTCGCTGGTCACGTGGGCCAGCCCGAACGAGCGGATGCCCGGGGTATCGACCACCCAGCCGCCGCCGGCCAGGGGGAGCGGCAGCGCGACGGCCGCGACGGAGGTGTGCCTTCCCTTGCCCACCGCGCTGACGTCGCCGGTCGCCAGTGAGGCGTCCGGCACGAGGCGGTTGACCAGCGTGGACTTGCCGACGCCGGAGTGCCCGACCAGCGCGGTCACGCGGCCTTCCAGCCGTTCCGCGAGGCCTTCGGGCTTCTCGTCGTGCCGGGTGACGATGGCGGGCACGTCGAGCCCCGCGTAGCCGGCGAGCAGCTCGTCGGGGCTCGCCAGGTCGGCTTTTGTCAAGCACAGCACGGGTTCCACCCCGCCCGCGTAACAGGCGACGAGGCAGCGGTCGATGAAACCGGTCCGCGGCGGCGGGTCGGCCAGCGACGTCACGATGAGCAGTTGCGCGGCGTTCGCGACCACCACCCGCTCGTACGGGTCGGTGTCGTCGGCCGTGCGGCGCAGGACGCTGGAGCGCTCGTCGACGCGGATGATGCGGGCGAGGGTGTCCGGCTTGCCCGAGACGTCGCCGACCACGCCCACCATGTCGCCGACGACCACGGAGACGCGGCCCATCTCACGGGCGCGCATGGCCGTCACGAGCTGGTCCGGGTCGGCGTCGATCGCGCAGGTCCAGCGGCCCCGGTCCTTGCCGACCACCATGGCGGTGACGGCGTCGGCGTGCTCGGGGCGGCGCTTGCTGCGCGGCCTGGTGCCCTTGCCGGGACGGACCCGCACATCGGATTCGTCCAGCTTGCTCCAGTCGCCTCGCGCCAAACCGCCCACGTCCTTCCGCCTCGTCCGGCCTGGTCGAATGATCCCATGCCGCTCGCGCCCGGCCCGGCCTGCGTGTAACGATTGGTCCCGGGGCCCGGTGCGAGGAGGTTGGCATGTGCGGCCGTTACGCCGCGACGAAGGACCCGGCGGCGCTGATCGAGGAGTTCGCCGCGGTGGACCTGACCGAGGGCCGGGCCCGGGTGGACCACAACGTCGCGCCCACGAAAAGCGTCGTGACCGTGGTGCAGCGCCATCCCCGTGACGCCGAGGGCCTGGTGCTCGAAGACGAGCCGGCCGAGCGCTCGCTGCGGATCATGCGGTGGGGCCTGGTGCCGTTCTGGGCGAAGGACCCGTCGGTGGGCTCGCGCATGATCAACACCCGGGCCGAGACGGCGCGTGAAAAACCCGCCTTCAAGCGCGCGCTGGCGTCGCGGCGGTGCCTGGTGCCCGCCGACGGCTGGTTCGAATGGCGTCGCACGGGCAAGGAAAAAGAGCCGTTCTACATGACGGACCCGGCGGGCTCGTCGATCGCGTTCGGCGGGATCTGGGAGACCTGGCGGCCGAAGGACAGCGAAGGCGCTGCAGGCACTGATCCGCTGATCACGTTCTCGATCATCACCACGGACGCCGCCGGGCAGCTCACCGACGTGCACCACCGGATGCCGCTGATCGTCCCGCGTGCGCACTGGGCCGGCTGGCTGGACCCGGACCGCGACGACGTCGACGGCCTGATGGTGCCGACGCCGCCGTCCATCGTGGAATCCCTCGAGCTGCGGCCGATTTCCAGCCTGGTCAACAACGTGCGCAACAACGGGCCCGAACTGCTGGACCGCGTCGAGGCGCCCGTCCAGCCACTGGACGACGGCCTGTTCGAGTTGTCATGACCACCTTGGAGATCGACACCGACCACGGCCTCGCGCGGGCCGAGCTGCACTGCGCGAAGGACGGCGTCGCGGTGCTGATGCTCGGTCACGGCGCCGGCGGCGGCATCGGCGCGCAGGATCTCGTGGTGGTGGCGCGGGCCGCGAAAGAGGCGGGCGTGCACGTCGCGCTGGTGGAGCAGCCGTATCGCGTCGCGGGCCGTCGTGCCCCCGCACCGGCGAACCAGCTGGATTCGGCCTGGCTGACGGTGGCCGACGAGCTGTCCGCCCGGTTCGACGACCTGCCGCTGGTGTTCGGCGGCCGCTCGTCGGGCGCGCGCGTGGCGTGCCGCACGGCGTCGGCGGGCCAGGCGGTGGCGGTGCTGTGCCTGGCGTTCCCGGAGCACCCGCCGGGCAAGCCGGAAAAGACCCGTCAGCCGGAGCTGGACGCGGTGGAGGTCCCGGCGCTGGTCATCCAGGGCGAACGCGACCCCTTCGGCCGCCCCACGCCCGGACCGCACCACGAGGTCCTCATGATTCCCGGCGACCACAACCTTTCCGCCGATCTGGACGCGGTGTCGCGGGCGGCCGCCGAGTGGCTGGAGCGGGTGCTGCGGCCGCACCTCTGATCCGGCGTCCGGCGAAACCTGCGGGCCGGTTTTCACTACGGTGACCGGGTGATCGACGACCAGGAAGTCAACGGCTACGGCGAATCCACCATCGCCGTCGTCCTCCCGCCGTTCCCGCCGCACGCGCGCAGCTCACCCGCCGGCTTCGCGCCGCACGATCCGGTGCGGGCCCGGGCCTTCGCCGAGTCGTTCCCCACCATCGAGGCCGTCCTCGAAGGACTTCCCGACACCAGCGCCGTCCCCGCGTCTCCGCAGACGCGCGCGGACCTCGACCTCGTCGCGGTCGGTTGCTGGGGCGGCGTCATCGGCATCTCCGACCCCGCGCTCGCGGGCGACAGCTTCGACAAGGCCCTGTGGGACGTGACGAGCGCACTGGCCGAACGTCACCCCGAGGCCAGGATCATCGGCTCGGCGAGCATCGACCGCGGGGAGAACCACAGCCAGACCGCCATCCACCTGCCCGGCGGGCTGAAGCTGTACACCGAAGGCTGGCCCGGACCCGAGCAGTTCTCCATCGAGGGCGACCCGCACGCCATCGCGCGTGCGGTCGGCATCAGCGCCGAAGCCCTCGCCGCGGCGTACATCGACCTCGACGACGAACCGTGGACCGTGCCTTGGGGGCACTTCGGCCGTCAGCTGCTGGATCCGTGCGACCCGTGGGGTCACGCCGGCCTCCGGATGTCCGAGTTCCGCGTGCGCCGCACCGAAGACGCCGCACTCCACCTGGCAGAGATCTGGCTGAGCGTGATCGGCTGAGCCTAAGCCGCGATCCCGGCGACCACCGCGTTCGTCAGCCGGACCAGGTCGGCCGGGTCGAGTTCGACCTCGAGGCCGCGACGGCCGGCCGAGCAGTACACCGTGGAAAAGGCCGGAGCGGTCGCGTCGATCACCACCGGGAGGCGGCTGCGGTGGCCCAGCGGTGAAATCCCGCCCAGCACGTAACCCGTGGCCCGCTGGGCCGCGGCCGGATCGGCCATCTTGGCCTTCTTGCCGCCCGCGGCCATGGCCAGCGCTTTCAGGTCGAGCTGGCCGGTGACCGGCACCACGCCCACCACCAGCTTGCCGTCGACCTCGGCCACGAGGGTCTTGAACACCCGGTCCGGCGCCAGGCCCAGCGCTTCGACGGCCTCCAGGCCGTACGAATCGGCGCGCGGGTCGTGGTCGTACGAGTGCAGGACGTGCGCCACCTTCTGCTTCGTGAGCAGCGCCGTCGCCGGAGTTCCCTTGCCCGCCATGGCAGGCGAGTCTACGAGTGGGCGGGAATGGACCGCCGCCACGCTCTGTTGTAGCCGATGTGAACAGCACGCTCGCCACCACCCGCCCAGCCCGGCGCCGGCCCGAGAGCCCGGGGGGTTCAGGCCTCCGGGGACCCCGCGTAAACTCGACTGTGCCGTATGCGCGCCCGCGCATCGACGCCGATCGGGAAGGGAACGGTTTGCCGAGCACCCCCAACTCCGCGCCGGAGACGGCGACCGACGAGCTGGAGCTGGCCGAACGCTTCGAGCGGGACGCCATGCCCCTGCTCGACCAGCTGTATTCGGCCGCGATGCGGATGACCCGCAACCCTGCCGACGCCGAGGACCTGGTCCAGGAGACGTACCTGAAGGCCTACGCCGCGTTCGCGTCGTTCAAGGCCGGCACCAACCTGAAGGCGTGGATGTACCGCATCCTCACCAACACCTACATCAACGGCTACCGCAAGCGGCAGCGGCAGCCGGTGCAGCAGCCCACCGAGGAGATCACCGACTGGCAGATCGCCAAGGCGGAGGGCCACACCTCGGTCGGCCTGCGTTCCGCCGAGGTCGAGGCGATGGACAACCTCCCCGACGTCGACGTGAAGGCCGCGCTGCAGAAGCTGCCCGAGGAGTTCCGGCTGGCCGTCTACCTGGCCGATGTCGAGGGCTTCGCCTACAAGGAGATCGCCGAGATCATGGACACGCCGATCGGCACCGTGATGTCACGCCTGCACCGTGGCCGCGCCCAGCTGCGCGAACTGCTCGCCGACGTCGCGCGCGAGCGCGGCTTCATCCGTGGCGATCGCCAGGAGGTGGGTAAGCGATGAGCACGGGCGACGCCAAGGACAAGGTCCGGTGCGAAGAGGCGCTTTCGGAGATCTTCCTGCTCCTGGACAAGGAGTGCAGCCCCGGCCGTGACGCCGAGCTCCGGCGTCACATCGAGGACTGCCCGCCGTGCCTCGCGGAGTACGGGATCGACGAGCAGCTCAAGCACCTGCTGGCTCGCAAGTGCGGCGGCGACCACGCCCCGGACGACCTGAAGAGCAGGCTGCGCGCCTCGATTCGCCAGACCGTCGCCACCCGCGGCGGGGTGACCGTGGAGCGCACCGAGGTCACCATCGAGCAGCGGACCGGCGAATAGCCCTCGGCTCAAGACGACGACGGCCCCCGTACCAGCTGGTGCGGGGGCCGTGTCGCGTCCGTACGCCGGAAATCAGGCGTTGGGCTTCTTGCCGTGGTTCGCGCCGTTCTTCTTACGGTCGCGACGCTTGCGGGCGCGCTTCGACATGCTTCACTCCTCGTACTTGCACCGGATGGCCCGTGGGCGGGGGTGCGGGCACACCTGCCGGGCTCGGGTCAACCGCTCCAGTGTGTCATGCGTGCCCGGGCTCACCTGCGGCACCCGTGCTGATCCGGGGTCCCTCTGGTTGGATGACAAGCATGAGCTGCTCGGACAGGACTGCCACGACCGGGCCTGGCCCGGTCGCCGCCGCGGCCGGGACGGTCGGGTAACGCCGTGTCGACCCTTTCCGACCTGCTCGCCGAGAACACCGGCCTCACCGGCGAGGCGGCCGACCACCTGCAGACCGTCGTCGCGGAGTGGCAGCTGCTGGCTGACCTCTCGTTCGCCGACTTCCTGCTCTGGGTGCCCGTCGCGAAGGACCTGCAGCCCGACGGCGGCGATTTCGTGTGCGTCGCGCATGCCCGCCCCACCACGGCGCCGACCGCGCACCCCGAGGACGTCGTCGGCACGCGGTTCACCGTCGACGAGCACCCGCAGCTGGCCAAGGCCGTGCGCGAGGTGCGGATCTGCCGCGAGGAGGACCCGCACTGGTACCGCGACGTGCCGATGCGCCGCGAGGCCGTGCCGGTCAGCTTCGGCGGTGAGGTGGTCGGCGTGATGAGCCGCGAGACGAACCTCGCCGCGCCGCGCGTGCCGAGCCCGTTGGAGATCGCCTACCTGGGCAGCGCGGGCGACCTGTGCCAGATGATCGTGGACGGCACCTTCCCGCCCGGCAACGGCAACCAGACCGACACGCACACCAGCCCGCGCGTCGGCGACGGGCTGATCCGGCTGGACCCGACGGGCACCGTGGTGTTCGCCAGCCCCAACGGCCTGTCCGCCTACCACCGGATGGGCCACGAGTCCGATCTGGTGGGGCAGCGGCTGGCCCCGTTGACGCGCTCGCTGATCCGCGATCCGTTCGACGCCACCGAGATCTCGCACCGCATCATCGAGGCCCTCGACGGGAAGCCCTCGACGCGCACGGAGGCCGACTCCCGGCGCGGCGCCGTGGTGCTGTTCCGCGCGCTGCCGCTGCGCCCCGCGGGCCAGGCGGCCGGCGCGCTGGTGCTGGTCCGCGACGTCACCGAGGTCAAGCGCCGCGACCGCGCGCTGCTGTCCAAGGACGCGACGATTCGCGAGATCCACCACCGCGTGAAGAACAACCTCCAGACCGTCGCGGCCCTGCTGCGGCTCCAGTCGCGCCGCACGTCGAGCGAGGAGGCGCGGCTGGCCCTCGGCGAGTCCGTGCGCCGGGTCTCGTCGATCGCGATGGTGCACGAGGCGCTGTCCATTTCCGTGGACGAGCGGGTGGACCTCGACAAGCTGCTCGACAACGTGCTGCCCATGGTCGGCGAGGTCGCCACGGCGGAGTCGCAGGTCGGGCTCACCCGGAAGGGCTCGTTCGGCATCGTGATCGCGGAGATCGCGACGCCGCTGGTGATGGTGCTGGCCGAGCTGGTGCAGAACGCCATCGAGCACGCGTTCCCGCAGGGCCGCCCGGGCAAGGTGGAGCTGGTGGTGGAGCGCTCGGCGCGCTGGCTGGACGTGGTGATCCGCGACAACGGCCGCGGCCTGCCCTCGGGCTTCTCCCTGGAACGCAGCGACGGCCTCGGCCTGCAGATCGTGCGGACCCTGGTGGAGTCGGAGCTGCGAGGGTCCCTCTCACTGCGCAAGGTCAGCAGCGACGAGGCGGGGGCCCGCGTGTCGGGCACGGAAGCCGCCCTGCGCATTCCGCTTTCCCGGCGGCTCTAGCTTCTGGTGTGTCCGAAAGGGACCATCGCACTGTCCTAACTGGACTGAGACGGCCACGGTCCGCGGTGGACCACATCGACCCCGGACACGGTGAAGGGCCGGTGCCCGCCGAAGCGGTACCGGCCCTGTCAACGTCGTGAGTGAGGTGGCGCGACACCCGCTTATGGGTGATTTCACCTCAGTTGTTAAGCTGGAACCGGATGGGTATCGCCCCGGACGGCGTGGCATGAAGCTGCTACGCCGGCGGAAGTTTCCGGTTCCCGGTGGTGCTTTTCTGAGCCGAAGCTCAGGCGTTGGTACGCGTGCCGATGTGCGTACGGCGGCGCTTGAGCGCGCGTCGCTCGTCCTCGCTCATGCCGCCCCACACGCCGGCGTCCTGACCGCTGGCCAGAGCCCAGGCCAAGCAGTCGGATGCGACGGTGCAGCGGTGGCACACGGCCTTCGCCTCGGAGACCTGAAGCAGAGCAGGACCGCTGGTTCCCACCGGGAAGAACAGCTCGGGGTCCTCGTCTCGGCAGGCCGCGTCGTGGCGCCAGTCCATGTTCGTGAGCTCCTTTATAGCGACGCGGGAGGGCCGCGCCACAGTCGTCATGGCGGTCGTGTTTTTGGGTGCTTGTGAATGCTTTCACGAAGCACCGCTTTCGACAAGGGTTTCTTGAAGATCGGTGAGTCAGCTCACCCGGCCGGGCGACGGCTCTGACCTGCGGTTTCTGTCTGAAACAGACCGCATTGGGGAAGGCCGATGCGGTGAGTGGAGCTTCTGCGTCGACGAACGGCAACAGGCACTTTGCCGCAGGCGATCAGCGACCCGGTCGTCACACGATTACGGAGAGTGCGCCGGGGACGCTGTGGAACTCCACCCGCGTGCGCTGGCCGACGAGGTCGCCGTCCACCTGGAAGTTTACCGGTTCAGCTGCGTCGATGCGGATCAGCGGCACGTCATCGTGACGCACGAGACGCCGTCCGCGCTGGTTGCTCTTGGTGAGCAAAGCTTGGCGTACATGCGTGAACACGGTCGGCAACGGCATACCGTTCAACGCGAACAGGCCCAATCCCGTCTCGAACGAGCAGCCCGAGTTCAGGTGCACGGGACGCTCGCCCAGGTAGGTCCACGGATCGGTGTTCGACACGAACGCGGTCACCACCTCGACCGGCTCCTCGCCCGGGACCCGGACGGTGAGGGCCGGGCGGCCCAGCGGCGGCCGGAAGTAGGAGCGCACCGCGGCCCGTAGGTAGAGCCCGGCGCTGGTCTCCTTGCCCCGGCGCTTGGCGACGCGGCCGACGACGTCGGCGTCCCAGCCGAGGCCGGCGTTGAAGGTGAACCAGTGCCCGTCGGCGAGCCCGAGGCCGACGCTGCGGCTGCGGCCCGACTCCAGCGCGTTCAGCAGCTGGTGCGTCGCCTCCACGGGGTCCACGGGCAGGCCGAGAGCGCGGGCGAAGACGTTCGCGGACCCGCCGGGCACGACGCCCAGCGCGGGCACGGACCCGAGTTCGGCGGGATCGCCGTCGGAATCCGCGAGGAGGCCGTTCACGACCTCGTTCACCGTGCCGTCGCCGCCGTGCGCCACGACCAGGTCGATGCCGTCCCGGGCCGCCGAGCGCGCCACGGCCATCGCGTGGCCGCGGTAGTCGGTTTCGACGACGTCGAGCTTGAGCTGGCTGGCCAGCGCGTGCGCCAGAACGTCCCGGCCACCGGCGGTGGTCGAGGTGGCCTGGGGGTTCACGACGAGGATCGCGCGCACTACCGCAGGCTAGGTGACCCGCGGCCGCCACGAGAACCTCCGACGTCACATGGTGACGCGAAGCTCAGCCCGTCCGGCGGCCCGGTGTCCGATGACCCGACAACCCCGATGACGCTGTGGCGGGCGGTCCTCCTCTGCGGACGGCGAACTCTCGTCTCCGTCGTGACAAGTGCACCCGGGCCGACCGCCCGCTCATCGACGACACCTCGATTTTCACGTTCCCGGCGTCCCGCGAAAACGGCCGACCGGGTGGCATACCATCGAAACTGCTCACGCATTGTGACTCGTGCAGGTGGGGTCCACTGTGCTCTCGCAAAGCACTGCGCAAAGGTTCCGCCCGCGTCTGGAAGGCCGTCCCGTGTCGCTCACCGAGAAGCCGCCGTCCGCCCCGGCCGAGGTCCGGCTGGCGGGTGTCCTCACCGCGCTGCCCGGCCTCGGGCTGCTGGCACTGGGCGTCGTGGTGCTCGTGCGCGGCCTGGAATCACCGCCGCGGCCGGGCAACAACATCTGGGCCGAGTTCGCCACGTATGCGGTGCTGGCGCTGGCTTTCCTCGCCGCGTCCACCGGGCTGGTGCTGGGCCGCACCTGGGCCCGTTCGCCCGGGGTGGTCGTCGCGCTGCTGCTGGTCGGCGTCGGCTGGTACGTGCTCGGCCCGTCCGGCCAGCCGGCCTGGGGGGTGCCGATCGCCGTGTTCGGCGTCGCGGCGCTGGTGCTGCTGTTCCGCCGTCCGGCGCGTGCCTGGGCGCTGGGGCAGCACGTGGACGAGACGGAGGAGGAGGCCGCCGAGCGCGGCGGCCTCGCCGGCCGCCGCGCGGAGCGGGAGAAGAACGAAGAGGACTGAGGCTCTCAGACGTCGGCGGCGAGGGCCCGCAGCGGGTCGTCGGTCAGCCGGTACACGGTCCACTCGTCCTGCGGCGAGGCACCCAGCGCCCGGTAGAACCCGATCGCCGGATTCCAGTTCAGCACCGACCACTCCAGCCGCTGGTAGCCCTGCTCGACGCACTCGGCGGCCAGCGTCGCGAGCAGCGCCTTGCCCAGCCCGGAACCACGCAGCTCTTCGCGGACGTACAGGTCTTCCAGATAGATGCCGTGGGTGCCGCGCCAGGTCGAGAAGTTCAGGAACCACAACGTGAAACCGGCGACGGCGCCGTCCAGTTCGGCGACGTGCCCGAACAACGCGGGCGCCTCGCCGAACAGCGCGGCGTGCAGCTGCGGGGCGGTGAGGTGGCACGCTTCGGGCTCGCGCTCGTACTCGGCGAGCGCGAGGACCAGCTCCACGACGGCGTCGACGTCCTCGGGCCGGATCCGGCGGACGCGGGGGTCGGCCACGGCGTCAGCCTTCCAGCGCCGGCAGCAGGTTCAGGTGCTCGACCTGCGGTTCGCCGCGCTCGTCGCCGAGCACCGCGATCCCGGCCGGGTCGAGTCCGAAGTGGACACCCGACGGCGCGGGCAGGCCGACCCAGCGCGCCACCAGCACCCGGCTGAAGTGCCCGTGCCCGACGAGCACGACGTCGCCGTTCTCGACTTCGCGGCGCGCGCGGTCCAGCACCTTGTCGGCTCGCGCGCCCACCTCGTCGGCGTTCTCGCCGCCGGGGCTCGGGTGGGTCCACACGGTCCAGCCGGGGTCGGTCTCGCGGATCTGGGGCGTGGTGATGCCTTCGTAGTCGCCGTAATCCCACTCGGCGAGGTCTTCGGTGAACTCGTCGACGCGCAGTCCGGCGAGTTCGGCCGTCCGCTTCGCGCGGTCGCGGGGGCTGGACAGGACGAGCTGCGCGCCGCCCAGCAGCGTGCGCAGGGTGCCTCCCGCCGCGCGCGCCTGTTCCTCGCCCGCGGCGGTGAGCGGGATGTCCGTGCGTCCGGTGTGCCGTCCGTCGGCCGACCATTCGGTCTGGCCGTGACGGAGAAGGAAGAGCCGATGTGCCACGTGGCCGAATATAGCCCCGGCCCCGTTTGCGGGCAGGTCGCGCGATGTGCTTACCTACTCATGAGTAGGTTAACCTGGAGGTCTTGATGGGCTCGAGCCCGACGTACGCGATGTGGCGCCGCCTGGTCGCCAAACCCGGTGGTAAGCAGCTGTTTTCCGCCGCGATGTGCCTTCGCGTGCCCTACTTCGGGACGGTGCTGCCGTCGGTCCGCGAGCTGCGTCCCGGCCACTGTTCGGTGACCGCGCCGAAGTGGTGGGGTGTCCACAACCACATTCACACCTTCCACGCGATCGCCGCCTGCAACCTCGCGGAGATCGCGATGGGCATGCTCGCGGAGGCCACCGTGCCGCCTTCGCACCGCTGGCTGCCTAAGGGGATGAGCGTCGAGTACCTGGCTAAGGCGGAGACCGGCCTGCGCGCCGTCGCCGAGCTGCCGCGGCTCCCGGAGTTCGGCGACGACGGTTTCGACCTGCCCGTGCCGGTGACGATCGTCGACGCGCGCGGCCAAACCGTGGTGACGGCCACGATCACGATCTGGGTGACGCCCAAGAAGCGTTAGGCGTGCCGATCTTGTTTTCCTTGTGCAGCAACGAATGCCGCCGTTCGGCGGAGGCATCGGGCGGGTTCGCCGGTTCTCGGGCGGCCCGGAAATTGACCCGAACGGGTGGAAATTAACACCGTTTACTGGGCAAAAGCGAATAGTCTTCATTTTGGTCTTGTCAGGGCTCGGAAGCGGCGACACGATGCAGGGATGCCAGCCCTGACGCGCCGCCGATTTCTCGGCCTCGCCGCGCTGAACACCGCCGCGGCCTTCGGACTGACCAGCATCTCCGCGGCCACCGCGCGGGCCGCGACCGCGGCCCCGCTGCCGGACTACTCGCCCGCGATCGTGATCGGGACCGGATACGGGGCCGCCGCCACGGCGTTGCGGCTCGGCGAGGCCGGCGTTTCCACGCTGATGCTCGAAATGGGGCAGCTGTGGAACGAGCCGGGCCCCGACGGCAAGGTCTTCTGCCAGATGCTCAACCCCGACCAGCGCTCGATGTGGTTCAAGAACCGCACGCAGGCGCCGCTCGCGTCGTTCCTCTGGCTCGACATCGCCAACCACGACATCAAGCCGTACGCCGGGGTGCTCGACCGCGTGAACTTCGGCGACATGTCGGTGTACCTCGGCCGGGGCGTCGGCGGCGGCTCGCTGGTCAACGGCGCCATGGCCGTGACGCCGAAGCGCTCGTACTTCGAGGAAATCCTGCCGCGCGTCGACGCGGACGAGATGTACGGCAAGTACTTCCCGCGCGCCAACACCGGGCTCGGGATGAACCAGATCGACCCGCAGTGGTTCGAGACCTGCAAGTCCTACCAGTTCGCCCGCGTTTCGCGGAAAGCCGCGCAGAAGGCCGGTTTCAGCACCACTTTCGTGCCCAGCGTGTACGACTTCGAGTACCTGAAGCAGGAGGAGGCGGGCACCGTCCCGCGGTCCGCGCTCGCGTCCGAAGTGATCTACGGCAACAACTACGGCAAGCGCTCGCTGGACAAGACCTACCTCGCCGCCGCGCTCGGCACCGGGCACGTCACGATCCAGACGATGCACGAGGTGCGCGAGATCATCCAGCAGCCCGACGGCACGTACACGCTGGCCGTGCGTGAGATCGACGTGCTCGGAAATGTGCTCTCCACCAAGCACGTCAGCACGAAGTACCTGTTCCTCGGCGCGGGCAGCCTCGGTTCGACGGAGCTGCTGCTGCGCGCCCGCGAGACCGGCCGGCTGCCCGCGCTCCCCGAAGCGGTCGGACAGGGCTGGGGCACCAACGGCAACGTGATGCTGGGGCGCGCCAACCACATCTGGGACACCACCGGCAGCCTCCAGTCCGGCATGCCCGCGCTGGGCATCGACAACTGGAACGACCCGGTGCACCCGGTCTTCGCCGAGATCGCGCCGGTGCCGGCCGGGCTCGAGACCTGGGTGAGCCTGTACCTCGCGATCACGAAGAACCCCGAACGCGGCCACTTCACCTACGACCCGGTGACGGACTCGGCGAAGCTGCAGTGGACGTCCGCGCAGGGCCAGCCGTCGATCGACGCCGCGAAGTCGCTCTTCGACAAGATCAACTCGGCGAACACGACGATCTACCGGTACGACCTGTTCGGCGACACCCGCCCGTTCGAGAACCGCTTCACCTACCACCCGCTCGGCGGCCTCGTGCTGGGCCAGGCGACCGACGACTACGGGCGGGTGAAGGGCTACCGGAACCTGTACGTCACCGACGGCTCCCTGATCCCGGGCAGCACCGGCGTGAACCCGTTCGTCACGATCACCGCGCTGGCCGAGCGCAACATCGAGCGGGTGCTGGCCGAGGACGTCGTCCGCTGAACTTCAGCGGTGGGCGGCGCGCAGCTTCTCGTAGTACGCCGTGCAGTCCGCGTACGACGGCAGGATGCCCTGCGCCTCGGCTTCCGCCAGCGTCGGGGCGTGACGGTCCTTTTCGGACACAATGGGGGTGAGGTCCGCGGGCCACGGCAGGCCTAGCGCCGGGTCGAGCGGGCTGATCCCGTGCTCGCCCGAGGGGTTGTACGGCTCCGAGCACAGGTAGGCCATCGAGGTGTCGTCCTCGAGCGCGATGAAGGCGTGCCCGAGCCCTTCGGCGACGTACACCGCGCGGAAGTCCTGCGCGTCGAGCACTACGGAGTCCCACTGGCCGTACGTCGGCGAGCCGGTGCGCAGGTCCACGATCACGTCGAGCAGCGAGCCGGCCGGGCAGTAGACGTACTTCGCCTGGCCGGGCGGGGTGTCGGCGAAGTGCACGCCGCGGATGGTGCCCCGCTTCGACACGCTGTGGTTCGTCTGGGCCACGCGCATCGGGTGCCCGGCGGTGGCCAGCACGGCCTCCTCCTGGAACGGGGCCACGAACAGGCCGCGCTCGTCGGGAAACGCGCGCGGGGCGTACGCGTAGGCGTCGAGAACCTTCAGCGGGCGGAATTGCATGGGATCACCATATCGAGTGGTGGCGTGGGCGATTGCCGGGCGGGTGGCGGCGCCGGGAGATCCACTGAATCGGTTCCGTTCCCGGTATGGCTGTTTCCAAAACCGGACGGACGTCTTGGGAATAGGGGTTTTGTCCGCGAATAACGCTGAATCTGTGACATGAACCGCACCGAGGGGTCACCCGGCCCGGGGCGCCTGTCATAGTTGACGGACCGCAGCGTCCGCGGCCATCGCCACACCCCACGGACTTGGATGGCCGCTGTGACGCCTCGCCGACAGGCCGGCGCTACCGCGCTGGGCTGCCGTACGGAGGACAAGTTCCATGGGTGCCGGGTGCGCCTTCGCCCGCCACCGGTGGTCCCCCGCTCGCAGTCCCAGGAGTATTCCAGTGACCCAGACCCATTCCGCGAGTTCCGTCGTCGCCTCAGGGCGAATGACGGAAACGACGACAGGAACCCCGATGAGCGACCAGGCCGACACCACGTCGTCCGAAACCATGCTGCCGGTGACCGACGCCGAGATCTTCGCCGGGCACGAGGGCGGCAAGCTCGCCGTGGCGGCCACGCGGCCGATCTCGGACCCGCGCGACCTTTCGATCGCGTACACGCCCGGCGTGGCGAAGGTGAGCCGGGCGATCGCCGAGGACGCGGCCAAGGCCAAGCGGTACACCTGGGCCGACCGGCTGGTCGTGGTCGTCAGCGACGGCACCGCCGTGCTCGGGCTCGGCGACATCGGCGCGAGCGCCTCGCTGCCGGTGATGGAGGGCAAGTCGGTCCTGTTCAAGACGTTCGGCGGCCTCGACTCGATCCCGCTGGTGCTCGACACCACCGACGTCGACGAGATCGTCGAGACGCTGGTGCGGCTGCGCCCGTCGTTCGGCGCGGTGAACCTCGAGGACGTCTCGGCGCCGCGCTGCTTCGAGCTGGAGGACAAGCTCAAGGAGGCGCTCGACTGCCCGGTCATGCACGACGACCAGCACGGCACCGCGATCGTCACGCTCGCGGCGCTGCGCGGGGCGAACCTGGTGCTGGACCGCGCCATCTCGAGCGAGCGGGTGGTCATCTCGGGTGCGGGCGCGGCGGGTGTGGCCTGCGCCCGGATCCTGCAGGCGGCCGGCGTCGCCGACGTGACGGTGCTCGACTCGCGCGGCATCATCCACTCCGGCCGCGAGGGGCTGAACCCGATCAAGGCGCAGCTGGCGGAGACCACGAACAAGGCCGGCCTGCGCGGCGGGATCGCCGAAGCGCTGCGCGGGGCCGACGTGTTCCTCGGCCTGTCCTGCGCGACCATCGACCCGGAGCTGCTCGCCACCATGGCGGCCGACCCGATCGTCTTCGCACTGTCCAATCCGGACCCGGAGGTGCACCCGGACGACGCCGCGCGGTACGCGGCCATCGTCGCCACCGGGCGCAGCGACTTCCCCAACCAGATCAACAACGTGCTGGCGTTCCCCGGGGTGTTCCGCGGCGCGCTGGACGCCGGCGCGCGGGCCATCACGGAGAACATGAAGCTGGCGGCCGCCGACGCGATCGTGGCGGTCGCGGCGGACGACCTCGGTCCCGACCGGATCGTGCCGAGTCCGCTCGACCCGCGCGTCGCCCCCGAGGTGGCTGCGGCCGTGGCCAAGGCGGCCGAATCGGACGGCGTGACTGCCTGACTCTCGGCGAGGGGCCTTCCATCCGGCGTGCCCGGGCGGAAGGCCCCTTTTTTGGACTTGCGGGTCCAATTTCGCTGCTCCACGCTGGCCGGTATGACCATTCACTTCGGCGCGTACGGCATCTGGCAGCCCACGGCGTTGACCACCCCGGCCATGGCCACGGAGATCGAGGCGCTCGGCTTCACCACCCTGTGGGCCGCGGGCCCGCCGGTCGACCTGGCGGGCATCGACGAACTCCTCGAAGCGACGTCCTCGCTGGTGGTCGGCACCAGCATCCTCAACATCTGGCAGGGCGACCCGGCCGTCGCCGCGGCCGCGTACCAGCGGATCACCCGGCGGTTCCCCGGCCGCTTCTGGCTCGGCCTCGGCGTGGGCCACCCCGAGCAGTCGTCACAGTTCACGAAGCCGTTGGCTTCACTGAATTCGTACCTCGACGGCCTGGACGCGGGCGGCGTGCCCGTCGAGGGGCGGGCGATCGCCGCGCTGGGGCCGAAGATGCTGGAGCTGACGGCTTCCCGTGCGGGCGGCGCCGTGCCGTACCTCGTGAC
Source organism: Amycolatopsis saalfeldensis (assembly GCF_900110575.1). Classification (GTDB taxonomy): domain Bacteria; phylum Actinomycetota; class Actinomycetes; order Mycobacteriales; family Pseudonocardiaceae; genus Amycolatopsis; species Amycolatopsis saalfeldensis. Next base: position 589,974 of record NZ_FOEF01000001.1, on the reverse strand, counting down.
CCCGGAGCACACCCGGCTCGCGCGCGCCGCGCTGGGACCCGGCTCGGTGCTGGCGCCGGAGCAGAAGGTCGTGCTGGACACCGACCCCGACAGGGCGCGCGCGACGGGCCGGCCGCGGATCAAGCACCCGTACCTGGGCCTGACGAACTACACGAACAACCTCCGCCGCTTGGGCTTCACCGACGAAGACCTCTCCGGCGACGGCAGCGACCGCCTGATCGACGCCCTCGTCGCCCACGGCGACGCCCCCACGATCGCCCGCCGGCTAGCCGACCACCACACCGCGGGCGCCGACCACGTGGCGATCCAGGTCGTCACCACCCGCCACGTCACCCACCCCGACCTGCCGGACGTCGAACTCCAGGTTTACGACGACGAGGTGTTCTCCGTCTACAAGGAACTGGCCGCGGCGCTGCTCTGACGCTGGTCAGGAGACCTGCCACAGCGCGCTGATCGGCACGGCCCGCAGCTTCGGGCCGAACGGCAGGGTTTCCGGTCCGGTGTGGAGCACGTATCCGGCGAGGAAGTCTTCGCCGACTCGCTCCTCGAGATGACGGAGACCGCGGAAGTCCTTCGCGGTCACCGTCGTCGATGCCTTCACCTCGATGGCGATCACCTGGCCACGCGCGTTTTCGAGCACCACATCGACTTCCACCTTGTCCTTGGTGCGGTAGTGGTACAGCTCGGCGCGCGTTTCGGACCAGGTCAGCTGCCGGGCCAGCTCCATCGTCACGAATCCTTCGAGCAACGGCCCGAATTCGCCGCCGGGACGAATGAGTGACTGTGGGTCGGCCTGCCGCAGGTTGGCCACGATTCCCGTGTCCACGAAGGCGACTTTCGGGCTGTCGACGGCTCGCGCGTTGATGTTGCGCGTCCACGCCGGGATCCGCTTGATCAGGAAGATCTCTTCCAGCAGGCCGAGATAGCGCTGAACGGTGTGATAGGTCAGGCCGACGTCGTTGCCGAGCGAGGACGGCACCAGCAGCCCGGCGTTGCGCCCGGCGATCAGCCTGAGCATCGCGCGGAGCTGGGCGAGACGTTCGATCTCGCCCAGCTGCCGGATGTCCCGGTTGATCAGATCGGCCAGATAGGACTCGAAGAAGCGCGCTCGACGGCGGGGATCCGTCCGGCGTACTGCCTCGGGGAAGCCACCGCGGACAGCGCGCTCCGCGTAGCCGGACCGGGTCACGGCCGAGTGGTGGTGAAGATCGGGACCGAGTGCGAATGCCGCGTCGACGAACGCGTCGGTCGTGCCGTCGATCTCGCCCTGCGAGAGCGGCCACAGCTCGATGGTTTCGCTGCGGCCAGGCAGGGTGTCCGGCAGGCCGCGCAGGGCGAGTACCTGTGAGGAGCCGGTGAGCAGGAACCTTCCCGGCCGGGGGTCGGCGTCGACGGTCGCCTTGATCGCCAGGAACAGCTCGGGCGCGCGCTGGACCTCATCGATCACCATGAGCTGGTCGAAGTCGACGAAGCCGCTGGGGTCTGCTTGCGCTGCCCGGAGGTCCTGAGGCCGGTCGAGATTCCGCACTTCGACCGAGGAATGGCCGGCGATCAACCCGGCCAGCGTGCTCTTGCCCGCCTGGCGGGCGCCATTGACCAGGATCACCCGAGTGTCCGCCATCGCCGCTGAGACGATCGCTTCAGCCCGCCGGGCGAGAAGCGGGTTCGGGGATGCCGACATTCTTACATTATGCCTGTTCAGGAGCCTATGGTGCAATCTGGCCGCGGGGTATCCTGCAATCTGGCCGTCAGGGTCTCTACAATCTAGCCGCCGGGCTGCCTGCAGTCTGGCCGCGGTTTTCAGGAGCCGAGCAGTTCCGGGAGCCGGTGCCGGGGGACGTCGACCAGGCGGAGGTCGGCCAGGCCGGGCGGGACCGAGAGCGAGACGTTCGCCAGGCGGGCGTGGGCTCGGGAGAGTACCTCGTCCGGGTTGTCGGCCAGGTCGGCGACCACGACGGCGTGCCGGTTGTCCGGGGTGCTGCGCAGGAAGCGCAGGCGGTACTTGGGGCCGATCAGGCCGGACAGCGCCGCCTGCGACACCGCGTCGGACAGGTCCGGGTGGTTGTTCGGGACCAGCAGGGCCAGGCGGCGGGCGTTGGTGCCCAGCAGGGTGCGCAGCAGCCACGGGCCGGGGTCCGCGGAGAGGTCCATGGCGACCGCGTCGCCCTCCGGGCCGGACGTCGACCAGCCGACGGGGCGGGTCTCCAGCGCCAGGCCGCCGGCCGCGGCGATCTCGTGCAGGGCCGACAGCAGCGCGGGCTTCGTGCCGGCCGACTCGACCGACTGCGGGCCATGTGTGTAGATCGCCGGCTTTCCCTTGCCCGCACGGGATTTCTTGGCCTTCGCCGTCGGCTGGCAGACGTACAGGTCGGCGGCGCTGCCGATGGCCTGTGCGCCGAAGTAGCGGTTGAAGTCCGGCAGGATCGCCTCGAAAGTCAGCCCCAGCGTCGCCAGCGAACGCTGCACCTGCGCGCCCAGCGCCGGGTGCCGCGGGCTGTAGCCGTAGGCGAGCAGGATCCGGCCCTCGCTCGGCTCGCGCAGCGCCTGCACCGCCCGCGCGGCGAACAGGCCCATGCCTTCCGGCGTGTACGGCGGATCGCTGAACACCAGGTCCGCGTGCCCGGTCAGCGCGGGCGGCAGGCCCACACGCAGGTCGGTGTGCGCGGTGGTGATGGTCCGGTCGCCCGTCTCGTCCAGGTAGGACAGCACCCGCTCGTCCAGGTCCACGACGGACAGATCGGCCTCGGGGCACAGCGCCCGCACGGCGAGCGACGTCAGGTCGTGGTCACCGAGGAACAGCAGGCGCGAGCGGCGCAGGTCGTACCGCGCGTTCAGCCACAACGCCCGGCGCAGCACCGTCTCCGGCGTCGCCTGCACGTGGTCCAGCGCGGCCAGCGGCGCGGGCACGGCGGCGATCCACGCGGTCAGCTTCGCGAGCAGCTCGCGGTGCGCGGCCACGGCGTCGTCGAGTGGGTCGGGTTGGCGCGGCAGCGTGTACTTCGCGTACGCGGCCAGCGCGGACGGTGCGATCCGGACACCGGCCGCGGAACGCTCCAAGTCGTCCGCCATCGCGGCCAGCACGTCCTCCACACTGCGCCGGGGCGCGGCCGCCAGTCGCACCAGGTCGGCCAGCTCGTGGGGACCGGTGCGCAGCAGGTCGATCACCTGGTACAGCGGGCGGACGCCGACACCGTGCGCGGCGAGGACGTCGTCGAGAGCCTTCACGGTCGCCGAGCCTAACCGGCCAACCTTCGGGACAGGCTGCCAAGGGCGGTCGAGTGGGCTACCGTCGATCCTGCATCTGACGTGGGGAGAAGTCTGTGACAATCGAATTCCGTGACGTGACCAAACGGTATCCGGATGGCACGGTGGCCGTCGACGGCCTCTCCCTGACGGTCGAGGACGGCACCATCACGGTGTTCGTCGGACCGTCCGGCTGCGGCAAGACCACCTCACTGCGGATGATCAACCGCATGGTGGAGCCGACTTCCGGCGCCGTGCTGCTCGACGGCAAGGACGTCGCCGACGGCGATCCCGCGCTGCTGCGGCGCGGCATCGGCTACGTCATCCAGCACGCCGGCCTCTTTCCACACAGGACGGTGCTGGACAACATCGCCACCGTCCCGCTGCTGTCCGGTTGGGACAAGCGCAAGGCCCGGACCCGAGCGGGCGAGCTGCTGGAGACCGTCGGCCTGCCCACCGAGCTGGGCAAGCGGTACCCGGCGCAGCTTTCCGGCGGCCAGCAGCAGCGTGTCGGTGTCGCCAGGGCGCTCGCGGCGGACTCGCCGGTGCTGCTGATGGACGAGCCGTTCTCCGCGGTCGACCCGATCGTGCGCGAGGGCCTGCAGGACGAGCTGCTGCGCCTGCAGTCGCAGCTGGGCAAGACGATCGTGTTCGTCACCCACGACATCGACGAGGCCGTGCGGCTCGGCGACAAGGTGGCGGTGATGCGCGTCGGCGGCAAGCTCGCGCAGTACGGCACCCCGTCGGACGTGCTGCGGCACCCGGTGGACGATTTCGTCGCCTCGTTCGTGGGCAAGGACCGCGGCTACCGCGGGCTGTCCTTCCTCTCCGCCAACGGGGTCGAGGTCTCCGACGTCGCGCTGGTCGAGCTGGGCGCGAAGCTCGCCGGGCCGAGCACCGGCTGGCAGCTGGTGGTGAACGCCGACAAGCAGCCACGGGGCTGGCTGCCACCGAACTCCACTGTGGACGGTGAGCTGACCGAGGCCGACCTCGTCGCCGGCGGCTCGCTGTACGTGCAGGGCACGCCCATCCGCGGCGCGCTGGACGCCGCGCTCTCCTCGCCGGCCAGCCTCGGCGTGGTCGTCGACGACGAGCACCGCGTGGTCGGCACGGTGGTGGCGCGCCAGGTGCTGGAAGTAATCGAGGCCACCCCGCAGGCGTCCTGATGGGCGGCTTCTTCGGCGAGCTGGGCCGGTACCTGGCCAGCGCCAACAACCGCGGCGAGATCCTCGGCGACCTCGGCGAGCACGTCTACCTCGCGCTGGTGCCGCTGGTGATCGGCATTGCGCTGGCCGTCCTGCTCGGCTGGGCCGGGCACCAGTGGCAGCCGGTGCGCAGCGTGCTGCTGGTGCTGTCGAACCTGCTGTACACGATCCCGTCGCTGGCGCTGTTCGTGGTGATCCCGGGCATCATCGGCTCGAAGATCCTGGACAGCATCAACGTCATCGTCGCGCTGACCGTCTACACCACGGCGCTGCTGGTGCGCCCGGTGCTCGACGCGCTCGAGGCCGTGCCGCCGCACATCGTCGCCGCGGCCACGGCCATCGGCTACCGCGCGCCGCGCCGGTTCCTCGGCGTCGAGCTGCCGCTTTCGGTGCCGGTGCTGGCGGCCGGGGTGCGGGTGGCGTCGGTGAGCAACATCAGCCTGGTCAGCGTCGGCGCGCTGATCGGCACCGGCGGCCTCGGCGTGCTGTTCACCGACGGCTTCCAGCGGACCTACTTCTCGCCGATCGTGGTGGGCATCGTGCTGACGCTCCTGCTGGCCCTGGTCGTCGACTTCGTGCTGGTGCTGCTGAGAAATCTCCTGACCCCTTGGGAACGCGCGGGCAAGGCCCCCGCCGTGGAGGTGGCGGCCGGATGATCGGCGACGTCTTCGGCTGGTTCACCACGGCCGCGAACTGGCAGGGCCCGGACGGCATCGGCGCCCAGCTCCTCGCGCACATCGGCTACGTGCTGCTGGCGCTGGTGATCGCGTTGGTGATCGCCGTGCCGCTGGGCCTGTACGTGGGGCACACCGGCCGCGGCTCGGTCGTGCTCGTCGGCGCGGGCAACGCGATCCGCGCGCTGCCGACGCTGGGCCTGGTGACCTTCCTGTTCCTGTTGTTCACCGACAGCAAGCTGGCGGCCGTGATCGGGCTGGTGGTGCTGGCGATCCCGCCGATCCTCGCCGGCACGTACGCCGGGCTGCTGGCGGCCGAGCACGACGTGGTCGACGCGGCCGAAGGCATCGGCATGACGGGCTGGCAGCAGCTGTGGCAGGTCGAGCTGCCGATCGCGCTGCCGCTGGTGCTGGGCGGGATCCGCAACGCCGTGATGCAGCTGATCGCGACGGCCGCCGTCGCCGCGTACGTCGGGCTCGGCGGTCTCGGCCGCTTCCTGCTCGACGGGCTGGCGATCCTCGACTACACCGAGGTGGTCGCCGGCGCGATCCTCACCGCGCTGCTGGCCATCGTGTTCGACCTCGTCCTCGCCGCGGTCCAGCGCGCGTTGGTCCCGAAGGGGGTCCGGCTCGCCGCGCAGGCGACGTCCGGCCGGGCCGCGGCTGCCGGAGGTGTGGCGTGAAGCGTTTCGCAGTGCTCGCGGCGGCCGTCGCCCTGCTGGCGGCGGGCTGCGGCAACCCGCTGGCCGGCGGCGGTGAGGGCGGCAGCAGCGGCGACATCATCATCGGCGCGTCCGACGTCGGGGAAAGCCTTCTGCTGGCCCAGATCTACGCGGGCGCGCTGCGCAACGCGGGCGCGCGGAACGTCACCGTGCGCCCGCCGGTCGGCAGTCGCGAGGTCGTGGTCAAGGCCCTGCAGGACAAATCGCTTTCGGTGGTGCCGGACTACAGCGGAAACCTGTTGCGGTACTTCGACAAGAACACTCAGGCGACGACGTCGGAGGACGTGTACGCGCAGTTGAAGCAGAAGCTGCCCGCCGGGTTCGAGGTGCTGGACCAGGCCCCCGCTGAGGACAAGGACCTGCTCGTGGTCGGCAAGCAGCTGGCCGGCTCGGGCGTGAAGACGTTCTCCGAGCTGGGCCCGCGCTGCGGGGAGCTGGTGATGGGCGGGCCGGGCCAGTGGAGCAGCCGCTGGAAGGACCGGATCAAGCAGCTCTACGGGTGCGCGTTCAAGGAGATCCGCACCACCGACACCGGCGGCCCGGTCACCGTGGCCGCGCTGAAGTCGGGGGACGTCCAGGTGGCGGACCTGTTCAGCACCTCGTCCACCATCAAGTCCAACGGTTTCGTCCCGCTCGAGGACGACAAGCACATGTTCCCGGCGCAGAACATCGTGCCGCTGGTGGCGAAGGGCACGCTGTCCCCGGCCGAAGTGGCCGCGCTGAACCACGTTTCGGCCGTGCTGACGACCGACCAGCTGACCGAGCTGAACGTCCAGTTCACCGACGAGAAGCGGAATCCGCTCGACATCGCGGACGACTTCCTGGCGCGTAACCACTTGAAGGCGGCGACGTAGGCCGTCGTCGTCGGTTCGGCCGGCGCGTGCCCGACCTCGACTGGAAAACCGGCGCCGTCCGCCTCACCGAACTTGGTTCGGCCCGGGCGTTCAGAGCCGTTCGAACGCCGGGGAGTAGCGGAACGGGCCGTGGATCGACGGGGTGTACGCGGTGAGGGCGCGGGCCTGGAAGTGCGGGGCCCAGTCCGGCACCGGCGGGGTGATGCCCAGCGTCGAGGCCAGGACGAAACCGAAGCGGGAGTAGTACTTCGGGTCGCCGAGCAGGACGACGGCGGCGAAGCCCAGTGCGTTGGCCGCGCCGAGCGTCGCGTGCACGAGGGCCGAGCCGGCGCCGCTGCGCTGCAACTCCGGGAGCACGCCCAGCGGGCCGAAGCCGACGGCGGCCCCGGTGTCCTCGGCGACCCGGGCCGCGCTGGAGCAGGCGTGGCCGATCACCTCGCCGTCGCGCTCCGCGACGAGGGACAGGGCCGGGATCAGGTCACCGTCGGCGCGCAGTTCGCCGACGAGGCGGGCTTCCGGGATCTCGGCGGTGCCGGCGGGATTCTGGTCGCGGAAAGCGGCGGTGTGCACGGCGTGGATCGCCGCGGCGTCGGCCTCGATGGCCTGGCGGATGAACATGACCGGCAGTCTCCCCGATGCCGTCTGGGAGCGGAAACCGTTTTCCCGCTTCCGGGGACGTCACCCTCCTTTGTGGAGCGATGCGGGAAAACGGAAGGCCACCGCAGGGATTCCCCGCGGTGGCCTTCCGTGTTTGCCGATTCAGGCAGCGATCACTCGAACGCCTTCGCGATCAGCGCCTTCTGCTCGACCTCGTGCACCTTCGACGAGCCGGCCGACGGCGCGGCCATCGGGCGGCGCGAGACGACCTGCAGGCCCGAGAACGCCTCCGGGAACTTCCGCGGCAGGTTCAGGCCGAAGAACGGCCACGCGCCCTGGTTTTCCGGCTCCTCCTGGACCCAGGCGACCTGCGTCGCGTTGGTGTAGCGCTCCAGCGCCGCGAGCAGCTTCTTCTTGGGCAGCGGGTAGTACTGCTCGATCCGGACGATGGCGACGTCGTCCGCCTCGCGCTTGGTGCGCTCGGCGACCAGTTCCCAGTACAGCTTGCCCGAGGTCAGCAGCACCTTGCGGACCTTGGCCGGGTCCGGCGTGGTGTCGTCGATGACCGACATGAAGCGGCTGGAGCCGGTGAAGTCCGCCACCGACGAGGTCGCGGCCTTGTTGCGCAGCATGGACTTCGGCGTGAAGACGACCAGCGGGCGCTGGATGCCGTCGAGCGCGTGCCGGCGCAGCAGGTGGAAGTAGTTCGCCGGGGTGGACGGCACCGACACCGTCATCGAGCCCTCCGCGCACAGCGAGAGGAACCGCTCGATGCGGCCGGAGGTGTGGTCCGGGCCCTGGCCCTCGGCGCCGTGCGGCAGCAGCAGCACGACGTCCGAGCGCTGGCCCCACTTGGCCTCGCCGGAGGAGATGTACTCGTCGATCACGGTCTGCGCGCCGTTGACGAAGTCGCCGAACTGTGCCTCCCACATGACCAGCGCCTCGGAGTTCGCCACCGAGTAGCCGTACTCGAAGCCGACGGCCGCGTACTCCGACAGCGCCGAGTCGTAGATCATCACGCGGCCCTGGCCCTCGGCCAGGTGCTGCAGCGGCGAGTACTCCTGGCCGGTCTTGCGGTCGATGTACACCGAGTGCCGCTGGGTGAACGTGCCGCGTCGCGAGTCCTGGCCGGACAGCCGCACCAGGCGGCCCTCCAGCGCCAGGGAGCCGAACGCCAGCAGCTCGCCGAACGCCCAGTCGGCGTCGCCCTCGCGCGACATCTTGTGGCGCCGCTCCATCACCGGCTTGACGCGCGGGTGCGGGGTGAAGCCCTCGGGGGTGTAGAGGAACGCGTCGCCGATCTTCTCCACGACCTCGGTGGAGACGGCGGTGGTCACCTTGGCCGGGATCTGCTGCTCGCCCTCGACCGAAGGGCTGGCCTTCGCCGGGCGCTTCTCCAGCTCGCGGACCTCGTTGAAGACGTGCTCCAGCTGGCTCGAGAAGTCGCGCAGCGCGGCCTCGGCCTCTTCGACGGAGATGTCCCCGCGGCCGATCAGCGACTCGGTGTAGGTCTTCCGCACCGAGCGCTTCGTGTCGATGATGTCGTACATCGCCGGCTGCGTCATCGAAGGGTCGTCGCCCTCGTTGTGGCCGCGGCGGCGGTAGCAGATCAGGTCGATCACGACGTCCTTGTGGAACGCCTGGCGGTACTCCACGGCCAGCTTGGCCACCCAGTGCGCGGCCTCGGGGTCGTCGCCGTTCACGTGGAAGATCGGCGAGCCGATCATCTTCGCGACGTCGGTGGCGTACTGCGAGGAGCGGGAGTGCTCGGGCGCGGTGGTGAAGCCGACCTGGTTGTTGACGATCACGTGCACGGTGCCGCCGGTGCGGTAACCGCGCAGCAGCGCCAGGTTCAGCGTCTCCGCGACGACGCCCTGGCCCGCGAAGGCCGCGTCGCCGTGCATCAGCACGGGCAGCACGGTGTAGCCCTCGCCGCCCTTGTCGAGCAGGTCCTGCTTCGCGCGGACGATGCCCTCGAGCACCGGGTCCACGGTCTCCAGGTGCGACGGGTTCGCGGTCAGCGACACCTTCGTCTCACCGTCGCCGAACATGCGGAAGTACTTGCCCTCGGCGCCGAGGTGGTACTTCACGTCGCCGGAGCCGTGCGCCTGGCCCGGGTCGAGATTGCCCTCGAACTCCTGGAAGATCTGCGAGATCGGCTTGCCGACGATGTTCGCCAGCACGTTCAGCCGGCCGCGGTGCGGCATGCCGATGACGACCTCGTCCAGCTCGTGCTCGGCGGCCTTGTCCAGCAGGGTGTCGAGCAGCGGGATCGCCGTCTCGCCGCCCTCGAGCGAGAACCGCTTCTGGCCGACGTACTTGGTCTGCAGGAAGGTCTCGAACGCCTCGGCGGCGTTCAGCTTCGAGAGCACGTACTTCTGCACGGCGGAGTCCGGCTTCTCGTGCGGGACCTCGACCCGCTCCTGGATCCAGCGCCGCTCCTCGGGGTCGAGGATGTGCGTGTACTCGATGCCGACGGTGCGGCAGTAGGAGTTGCGCAGCACGCCGAGGATGTCACGCAGCTTCATCCGCTCCTGGCCGGAGAAGCCGCCGACCGGGAACTCGCGCTCGAGGTCCCACAGCGTGAGGCCGTGGCTCAGCACGTCGAGGTCGGCGTGGCTGCGCTGGCGGTAGTTCAGCGGGTCGGTGTCGGCCATCAGGTGGCCGCGCATGCGGAAGGCGTCGATCAGCTCGATCACGCGCGCGGTCTTGTCGACCGGGCCGTCCGGGATGTCGGCGACCCAGCGGATCGGCTCGTACGGCAGGCGCAGCGAGGTGAAGACGTCGTCGTAGAAGCCGTCCTCGCCGAGCAGCAGCTGGTGGATGCGCTTGAGGAACTCGCCCGACTCCGCGCCCTGGATGATGCGGTGGTCGTAGGTCGAGGTCAGCGTCATGATCTTGCTGATGCCGAGGTCGACCAGGGTCTTCTCGCTGGTGCCCTCGAACGCCGCCGGGTACTGCATGGCGCCGACGCCGATGATCGCGCCCTGGCCCGCCTGCAGCCGCGGCACCGAGTGGTTGGTGCCGATGCCGCCCGGGTTGGTCAGCGAGATGGTGGTGCCCGCGAAGTCGTCGGCGGTCAGCTTGTTGTTGCGGGCCTTCTTGACGATGTCCTCGTACGCCTGCCAGAACTGCAGGAACGTCATGTTCTCGGTGCCCTTCACCGAGGCCACGACGAGCGTGCGGGAGTTGTCCTTGCCCTTCATGTCGATGGCGAGCCCGAAGTTCACGTGCTCCGGCGTGATCGAGAACGGCTTGCCGTCGATCACCTGGTAGTGCCGGTTCATGTTCGGGAAGTCCTTCAGCGCCCGCACCATGGCGTAGCCGATGAGGTGCGTGAAGGAGATCTTGCCGCCGCGCGTGCGCTTGAGGTGGTTGTTGATGACGATGCGGTTGTCCGCCATCAGCTTCGCCGGCACGGCGCGCACGCTGGTCGCGGTGGGCACGGACAGGGAAGCGTCCATGTTCTTCGCGATCGCGGCCGCGGCGCCGCGCAACTGCTTCGACTCCGGCTCTTCCTTCGCGTCCTTCGCCACCGGAGCGGCTTCCTTCGCGACGGGCTTGGCGGCCGGCTTCGCAGGCGCGGCGCTCTTCGCCGGTGCGGGCGCGGGCTTCGCCGGTGCCGCGGTGGAGGTCTGCTGCGCGGCCGAAGCCGCGTTCTGGACCGCCTTGGCCGAAGGCGCGCTGACGTGGCCGTTCCCGGTGCCCGGGGCCTGCGTGTCGGCGGTCTGGCGGGCGGTGTCAGCCTTCGCCTGGGCCGTCTGCGTCGGCTTGAAATCCGCGAAGAAGTCGTGCCACGCGGCATCGACTGAGGATGGGTCCGCGAGGAACTGGTCGTACATTTCCTCGACCAGCCACTCATTGGGGCCGAACTGTGACGCAGGGCTGCTGCTGGACACGGCTTGGGCTCGCCTCTATCCGTCTCGATCTTGTCTGTGCTAATGCGCCTACCAGGCTAACCCCCTCCGTGACGGCCGTGTGATGGAACTGCCCTGTGTGAGGCGTGGCGCACTAAGGGATCGATCACTGACTCGATCAAGATCAGCGTGGGACGGGCCGTTCTGGTACTGGCGGCGGGGTGGGCGGCACGGTCTTTTCGGGCATCGTTGATGCCTGATTTGCCGGGCTGCCCGCGGCCGTTCACCGTGCAGGGCTGCACTGACCTGCTAAGACGCGGCCGAGCGCGCCGCGGCGGCCGGACGAGGTGGTGCAGCGCGATGTGGCTGGTGGAATGTCCGTCGTTCTGGGACCAGGGGCTCATCCGCCCGCTGGTCGTGGAGGGCGGCAAGGTCGTCCTGATGTGCGATTCGTGCGCCGCTGTCTGGCACACCCCAGCGGACATCGAGGAGTTCGAACACGTCGAACCATGCGAGCCGGACTGGTCCATCGGCGCGGGGGCGCACGTGCGCCCGGGGACGGTCCGCTGGGCGGAACCCGAGGACGTCTCGTCGGCGGGCTGGGGCTCGCTGGCGTGGCGGGAACTGCCCTGACTGTGCGTGCCGGGTACCGCTATCGCGCGCCGACGGCCTCGGCCAGTTCGGCGGAAAGCGCGGCTCGTCCGGCAGGAGGGCCAGCGCCTCGGACAGCCGGTGACCCCGGATCTCGCACATCACTGGCGCGACGGCGGTGATCCACTCGTCCACGTACCGCCCGACGGCCTCGCCGCTCAACCCGATCTGGACCGAGCGGTGCGGCAGCGGCCGGTGGTGGACGTCGCGCCCCGGGTCCCACTGGATGCGGACCCGGCTGGCCCGGACCGCCGTCTTCCAGGCTTCACGATCCGGGTGGACGTCGGCGAGCACCCATTCGAAGCCCTCGCGGGTGATGTTCCAGCGCCAGCACACACTGCCGGTGATCCTCTCAGCGCCGGATAGCCGTGGCGAGGGCTTTTGCTTACGGCGACGGCAATCCTGACGGTGGTGACTCGGCGGGGCGATGACGCCCCGGCTGGCGGGCGGTGGGTTGCTTGGCCGCGGTAAACCGGTCTGGCGTGGGGGATTGCCTTGCCGCCCTCGCTGCGGCACCCCGCAGCGCCGCGGCGATCGCCCTGCGGCAGTGCCCTGCCGGGCGGTGGTGGCCGGGCTTGCGGTGGTGGCCGGTGTGGCGGTGGCGGCTCCGGTGGCTGGCTGCGGCTGCCGGAGATGAGGTGCCAGGTGACTGGCTCGGCGGTGGTTGCCTGCTTGTGAAAGTGGCCCGTTTAGCGGCGGTGGCCGGTTCGGCGGTGGTGGCCAACACAGCGGCCGCGCACTGCGATCTCCACGGCGGTGACCGGCTGCGGCGACCGGAGTGCGGGGCGACCGGAGTACAGGGCGACTGCGGTGTGGGTCAGCTGCAGGGCGGGGCGACTGCGGGGCGGGTCGGCTGCGGTGGGGGGTGGCTGCAGTGGGGGCGGCCGGAGTGCGGGGTGGCTGCAGTGTGGGGTGACCGCAGCGCGCGGCGGCTGCGGGGCGGGTCGGCTGGGGTGCGGGGTGGCTGCAGTGGGGGCGGCCGGAGTGCGCGGCGGCCGGAGTGCGGGGCGGCTGCAGGGCGGAGCGGTGGCCGGGTCCGGCAATGGGGCTTACCTGGCAGGGGCCCCGGCGGGGATCGCAGGGTGAGGGGGGCAAGCGAGGTGCCGCCGGGAGTGGCAGGGGTCAGCCCAGGGACCAGAGCTTGGCGTAGTGGCCGGCGGCGGTCAGGAGTTGGTCGTGGGTGCCTTGTTCGATGATGCGGCCGTGGTCGAGGACGATGATGCGGTCGGCCTTGGACGCGGTGGCCAGGCGGTGGGCGACGACGAAGGTGGTCCGGCGGCGGGACAGGTGTTCGGTCGCGCGTAGGACCGCGGCTTCCGTGGAGGGGTCCAGGGCGGCGGTGGCCTCGTCCAGGAGCAGGACGTCCGGGTCGACCAGTTCGGCGCGGGCCAGTGCGACCAGCTGGCGCTGGCCGGCCGACAGGGAGCGGCCGCGTTCGCCCACTGGTTGCAGGAAGCCGGCTGGCAGGGCGGCGACGCCGTCGAGGGCGCCGACTGAGCGGACCGCTGCCTCGACCTCCGCGTCGGAGGCTTCGGGGCGGCCGTAGCGCACGTTGTCGGCCACCGTGCCGGAGAACAGGTGCGCCTCCTGGGGTACCACGCCCATCCGCGCGCGCAGGCCGGGCAGGTCGTACTCGCGGATGTCGGTGCCGTCGATCCGCACCACGCCGCCGGTCACGTCGTAGTAGCGCGCCACCAGCTTCACCGCCGTGGACTTGCCCGCGCCGGTCGCGCCGACCAGCGCGACGGTCTCGCCCGCCGCGACGTCCAGCGAAAGGTGCTCCAGCGCCGGCCGCTCGGCGCCGGCGTAGGAGAAGTCGACGTCCTTGAAGCTCACCTCGCCGGTCAGCCGGTCCGGCAGCCCGACCGGGCGTCCCGCCGGTGGCACCGACGTCGGCGTGCGCAGCAGGTCGCCGATCCGGCTCAGGCCGACCCGCGCCTGCTGGTAGCCGTCGAAGACCGACGAGAGCTGCTGGATCGGGGAGAAGAACTGTTGCAGGTACAGCAGGAATCCCAGCAGCACACCGGCTTCCAGCGTCCCGGCCGCCACCCGGTGCGCGCCCGCGACCAGCACCGTGGTGGTCGCCAGGTCCGACATCAGCGAGACCAGCGGGAAGTAGATGGCGATGTAGCGCTGAGCCCGCAGGCGCGAGCGCCGGTAAGCGTCGCTGCGTGAAGCGAAGGCCTCGGCCGAACGCTCCTCGCGCGTGTACGCCTGGGCGACGCGCAGGCCGCTCACGTTCTCCTGCAGGTCCGCATTGACCACGCTGACCTTCTCACGCGCTTCGCTGTACGCCCGCGACGCGACCCGCCGGAACACCATGGTCGCGACGAGCAGCACCGGCAGCATCGCCAGCGCGTACAGCGCCAGCGACACATCGGTGACCAGCAGCGCGACGGTGATGCCCACCAGCGTCAGCGCGCTCACCACGGCAGTGGCGAGCCCGGTCTGCAGGAAGGTGGACAGCGCGTCGACGTCCGTGGTCATCCGCGTCATGATCTTCCCGGACAGCTCGCGCTCGTAGTAGTCGAGCCCGAGCCGCTGCAGGTGGGCGTAGCTGCGGACGCGCAGCGAGTACAGCACCGTCTCGCCGACGCGCGCGGTGAGCCGCGTCTGCCCGCGCACCACGATCCAGTCGGCCGCGACCACCAGCACGCCGATCGCCGACATCAGCCACACCACGCTCTCGACGCCCGGCAGCACGCCGTGGTCGACGCCCCGCTGGTACAGCGCGGGCAGCGCCAGCGACGCCAGCGCGTCGGCCGCCACCAGGGCGATCACCCCGACCAGCGGCCAGCGCACCGGACGCAGCAGCCGCCCGAGCCGGAACCCGGGGTCCGCCGCCGTGACGTCCACTTCGGACAGTCGCGGCCGGTCCGTGGCCGGCGGCAGCTTGCGGACGCCCTCCAGCAGCTCCGGTGTCGGCGGCACGTCCGGGCCGTCGCCGGCGAAGCCGGAGCCACCGCCCGGCTGCCCGCCGCGCTGCTGCGCCGCTTCGGCCAGCGCGTCGACCTCGTCCCGGCTCTCGTCGCGCGGCCACAGCGCGGGCGTGACGCCGGTTTCGTCGCGGTCGAGGTTCTTGTGGCGCAACGGCTGCTCGGCGTTGTCCTCCGGCCCGGACACCAGCTCACGGAACAGCGGGCAGCGCGCTTGCAGCTCCGCCTCCGTGCCGACGTCGACGACCCGGCCCCGGTCGAGCACCGCGATCCGGTCGGCCAGCTGAAGCGTGGAACGGCGGTGCGCGACCAGCAACGTGGTGCGCGTGGCTGTGACCGACCGCAGCGTGTCGTGGATGGCGGCCTCGGTGACGGTGTCGATCGCCGACGTCGCGTCGTCCAGGATCAGCACCCGCGGGTCGGTCATCAGCGCCCGGGCCAGGCCGAGGCGCTGGCGCTGGCCGCCGGACAGGGTGAGGCCGCGCTCGCCGACCTCGGTGTCGTAGCCCTCCGGCAGCGCGCGGATGAATTCGTCGGCTTCCGCGGCACGCGCCGCGGCGAAGACCTCCTCGTCGCTCGCGTCCGGGCGGCCGTACGCGATGTTGTCGCGCACCGACGTGGAGAATAGGAACGCTTCCTCGAACACCACGCCGATCGACTGCCGCAGCTCCTTCAGCGCCACCTCGCGCACATCGGTGCCGCCCAGCCGGACCGAGCCGGAGTGTGCGTCGTAGAACCGTGGCAGCAGCAGCGAAATCGTGGACTTGCCGGACCCCGCCGTGCCCACCAAGGCCAGCGTCTCGCCTGGCCGCGCGGCGAGCGTCAGGCCGTCGAGCACCGGCTCGCTGCGGGTGTAGCCGAAGCGGACGTCTTCCAGCTCGATGCCGAGCGCGCCTTCGGGCAGCGGCCGCGGGTCCGGGCGCTCCGTGACGTCCGGCTGCGCGTCGATCAGCTCGTACACCCGCTCGGCGCCCGCGCGGGTCAGCTGCGCCTGCACGACGAGCCCGGACAGCATCCGCGCCGGCCCGATCAGCGCGGCGAGGTAGGTGGCGAAGGCGAGGAACGTGCCGAGGCTGATCTCGCCCTTCAGCGCGAGGATGCCGCCGACCGCGAGCACCGCGACCTGCCCGGCCGCGGGCAGCGCCGAGGTGGTCGCCGTGGGCAGCGCGGACAGCCGGGCCGCGCGCAGCCGCTCGGCGAACAGCTTGCGCGCCGTGCGCTCGAGCCGCGAGACCTCACGCGCCTCCTGGCCGAAGCCCTTCACCACGCGTACGCCGGTGACGGTCTCCTCCACCCGCTGCGCCACGTCGGCCGCGCGCTGCTGCGCCGACCAAGTGGCCGGGAAGAGCCGTTTTCGGCTCAGTGCCACCACAATCCCGACGGCGGGCGCGACCACCAGCGCGATCAGCGTGAGCATCGGCGACATCCACAGCATCGCGCCGAGCGCGAGCACCGCGAAGATCACCGACCCCGCCGAGAGAGGCACCTGCATCAGCAGCCCCGTGACCAGCTGCAGATCGGAGATCGCGCGCGAGACCACCTGGCCGGTGCGCAACGCGTCCTGCTTGCCGCCGTCGAGCCGCGACAGCGCTCTGAACACGCGGTTGCGCAGGTCGTGCTGGACGTCGAGGGCCAGCCGGCCGCCGACGTACCGGCGCAGGAACGCCGAGCCGAACGCGACCACCTGCAACGCCACCAGTGCCACCGCGATCCCGGCGATCTGCGCGGTCTGGCCGGCCACCGCGTCGTCCACCGCCGACCGCACGAGCAACGGGCTCGCCGCCTGGACGCCGACGCTGAGGATCGCCGCCGCCATGGCCAGCACGACCACGCCGCGGTGCTTCCAGCAGGCGGCGGACAGCCGCCGCACCCAGCCTTCGGGGCGGGGCGCGGTCTCAGCAGTCGGACGGGCTTGACGCGGACGCGTCGGGGTGGTGGTCACGTAACAAACCTAGGGAGGGGGACCGACAATTTATTCCCGCCGGCCCCGCCCGCCGCCGCTCAGGTGATGTCGCGGCGCTGGTTCCCCACCCAGCCGAACGCGAAGAACACCATGGTCCAGCCGAAGAAGATGAGCGCCGAGGCCCACCACGAAAAAACTCCGGGCGCGCCCGCCGCGAGTTGCAGGCCGAGCTGTGACCAGCGGTCGACGCCGCCCGGCAGGTTCAGCGTGTTGATGCCGAACGCGTCGGCCGCGATCCCGCCGACGATGCCGTTCGCGGTGCCGTTGGGCAGGATCCCGCCGAGCACCGAGGTGAGGTTCCAGGTCGCGATCACCAGCACGTTCTCGATGATCAGGAACCACACGAGCAACAGCACCACGGCGAGCGTGACGTTGCGCAGCACCGCGCCGAAGCCGATCCCGAACAACGTCACCAGAATCGACGCGAGCACCGTGCCGCCCAGCGCGGCGAGCCACTGCGGCCCGGTCGGCAGCCGTTCCGAATCGACGCTCGCCAGCGTCGCCAGCGCCGCGACGCCGAAGCTGACCAGGCCGTAGAGCGCGCCCCACACGATGTAGGTGAGCATTTTCGCGGTCAGCGCGGAGATCCGGTTCGGGGCGGTGAGGAAGGTCGTGGTGATCGTCCGGCTGCGGTACTCGCCCGCCAGCGCGAAGATCCCGAACAACGCGGGCACGAGCTGCGCGATGTTCACCCCGTGCGCGATCGCCAGCAGCCCGACCGGGAACGCGTCCGGGTTCAGCCCGAGCGGCCGCGCGAGGTCGCGGGCGGTGTCCGAGCCGATGAAGCCGACGAAGTCGTTGGTGATCTTGCCCCACACGTAAGTCAGCCCGAACGACAGGACCACGAGCGGGAACAGCAGCACCCACCAGGTGTTGAGCGAGAGCGTCTTGCGGAACTCCGCCTTGATCAGGTTTCCCATCACCGGCCACCGTTCCAGTTCTGCGGCGGGTACTGCTGTTGTTGTTGTGGTTGCTGGGGTTGTTGCGGCGGCGGGCCCCAGCCCGGCGGCGGTTGCTGTTGCTGCGGCGGCAGCGGCTGGCTGCCGTACTGGGGCTGGGTGAGCTGGAAGAACAGCCGCTCCAGATCGGCCGTCTCCTCCTGCATGCCGTACACGGCGATGCCGCTCTTCGCCGCCAGGTCGCCGATCTGCTGCACCGACGCGCCCGCCACCGCCACCCGGCCGTCCGGCGTCGGCGAAACCTGCGTGAACCCGTTCTCCTGCAACGTCTTCACCAGCGCGCCCGGATCCGCGGGCTGCACGAGCACCCGCGAATGCTGGCTCGCCCGCAGCTGGTCGAGCGAACCGTAGTACCGCGTCATGCCCTGGCTGATGATCACCACCTGGTCGATGGTCTGCTCGACCTCGTTCAGCAGATGGCTCGACACGAGCACGGTGCGCCGCTCACGGGCGTACGCGCGCAGGAAGTTGCGCAGCCACAGGATTCCCTCGGGGTCGAGGCCGTTGGTCGGCTCGTCGAGCACCAGCACCTGCGGATCCCCGAGCAACGCCGTGGCCAGCGCCAGCCGCTGCCGCATGCCGAGCGAGAAGCCGCCCGCCTTGCGCTCCGCCACCGGGGCCAGCCCCACGACCCCGAGCACCTCGTCCGCCCGCCGGTCCGGCACGCCGATGGCCGCGGCGTACACCCGCAAATGGTCACGCGCCGTGCGGCTCGGGTGGAAACCCTCGTTCTCCAGCACCGACCCGACCACCCGCGCCGGCGTGCCCAGCTGATCGTGCGGGCGGCCGTTGATCGTGGCCGAGCCCGTCGTCGGGGTCACCAGGCCGAGCAGCATCCGCAACGTCGTGGTCTTGCCCGCGCCGTTCGGCCCGAGAAACCCCGTCACCGACCCCGGCTCCACCACGAAACTGAGGTTCTGCACCGCGACCACGCTGCCGAACTGCTTGCCGAGGTTCTGCACCACTATCCGGCCGCTGCCGTCGTGCATCGCGCCCCCTGCCTGATCCGCCTGACACCGACCGCGGCCATCCTGCCGCACCCGTGACCGCCATGCGGGCCGAACGGGAGAGCCGGACCGACGCGACGTTCGTCACGCCGCCCGCCCGGCCGGCTGCCCGAGCGAAAGCCCCTGACGACGCCTTTAACGATTCCGAGTGGGCCGGCTCACCGGACGCGGGTGCGAGAAGTGGAGAAGTAAGGGCACCAGTTCGGCACCCCGGGGAGCGAACTCCGAAGTTATTACCTAAGCTTGTCCGTGGCGACCCGCTCCCAGTGACCCCCAGGCTGGTTGAGCGGGTCGCCCCTTCTGGCCCTTCCCTGTTCGCGCTGGCGCGCTTCCCGGGGGGAAGGGGCGAGAGTGTCGCCCGGGGGCCGAGCCCCCGGACCCCCGCGGTGCGGTCGGTGCCGAACCAGCATGGGTGAGTGGTGTCGTTGTGGGGATCGGTGACGGGGGGAGCTGAAGGGGGGGCAGGGGAGGTTCAGGGTGGGGGTCTTAGGGTGCGGGACATGGTCGTGAACTCGCGCCGCGGGTGGTGGCAGCCGCTTGGTCATGACGAGTACCGGGCGTCGTCGTGGTTTCCGGGGCTGGCGGGGGTGCGGGCGCTGGCGGCGCTGGCGGTCGTGTTCTTCCACTACGGGGCGCCGGCCACGGAGCGGTTGCAGGGGTGGATTTCGGTCCAGCTGTTCTTCGTGTTGTCGGGCTTCCTGATCACGACGCTGTCGTTGCGGGAAGAGGACCGCACAGGGCGGATCTCCTTGCCCGACTTCTACATCCGCCGCGTCTTCCGGATCATGCCGGTGTACTTCCTGCTGCTCGGCCTGACGACGCTGGGAGTCGCGCTCGCCGGGGTCTACCACAGCAGCAGGCTCGCCGACGCGATGCCGTACTACCTCACGTTCCTCAACGAAATCGTCGACTACAACACGCCGTACCCGACGTCGTGGTCGCTGGGCGTGGAGGAGAAGTTCTACCTCGTCTGGCCCGCGCTGCTCGTGCTGACGGCGTTCGCGAAAAGCGCGAAGACCGTGCTGCGCTTGATGATCGGCGTCGGCGCGGTGCTCGGCGTGCTCCTGTTCACCTTGCCGATGGCGCCCTCGGCGCACTGGGCGAGTCTCACCGCGCACTACTGCTCACTGGTCGTCGGCTGCCTGCTGGGGCTGGCGCTGCACCACCCGCGGGGGTTCGCCGTGTTCCGGCCGCTGACGAGCCCGGCCGCGGCGGTACTGGTCGCGCTCGGGTTCTGCGTGCTGCAGCTGTCGATCGAGCCGCTGCGCGACGTGCTGGGCGGCCAGTGGCAGTTCGTCATCCCGATCTACGCGGCCGGTTCGGCGCTGCTGCTCGTCGCGGTGGTCTCGGCGGGCCCGGTCCGGCGGCTGCTGTCGAGCCGTCCGCTGACCTTCATCGGGGACCGGTCGTACGCGCTGTACCTCACCCAGACCGCGGCCGCGGGTGTCACCGGTCTGCTGTTGCCTTCGGGCCTCGCCAAAGCCGTTGCGACGTCGGCGGTCGCGTTGTTCTTCGCGTGTCTGCTGCGCCGGTGGGTCGAGCTGCCCGCGATCGCGTTCGGCCGGAAGCTGGTGGCGAAACGCAAGCGGGCCCCTGCCGTCACACAGCAGGGGCCCGCCCGGGTGAACTGAATCAGGCGAGAACGCTCTCCACCGACGTGTGGGGCAGCGAGTGCGCGACGGCGACCGGCTCGTTCGTCAGCTGGCCGGCGTGGGTGTTGAGGCCCTTCGCGAGGCTCGCGTCGGCGGTCAGGGCCGACTTCCAGCCGTGGTCGGCGAGCTGGACGGCGTACGGCAGGGTCACGTTGGTCAGTCCGTACGTCGAGGTCCGCGGGACCGCGCCCGGCATGTTCGCGACGCAGTAGAACACCGACTCGTGCACCTGGTAGGTCGGCTCGTCGTGGGTCGTCGGGCGGGAGTCGGCGAAGCAGCCGCCCTGGTCGATGGCGATGTCGACGAGCACGCTGCCCGGCTTCATCCGGCGCACGAGATCGTTCGACACCAGCTTCGGCGCCTTCGCGCCCGGCACCAGCACCGCGCCGATGACGAGGTCGGCCGCCAGCACGGACTCCTCGACGGACAGCCGGTTCGACGTGACCGTGCGGATGCGGCCGCCGAAGTCGTTGTCGATCTGGCGGAGGCGGTCGACGTTCGTGTCCAGGATCTCGACGTCCGAGCCCAGGCCCAGCGCCACGCGAGCGGCGTTCAGACCGGCCACACCGCCGCCGATCACGACGACCCGCGCCGGGTGCACCCCCGGGATGCCGCCGGGCAGCACGCCGCGGCCGCCGCTGGGCTTCATCAGGGAGAACGCGCCGACCTGCGGGGCCAGCCGGCCCGCGACCTCGGACATCGGGGCGAGCAGCGGCAGCGCGCCGTTCGGGGTCTGCACCGTCTCGTACGCGATCGCGGTGGTGCCGGCGGCCAGCAGCGCGTCGGTCAGCGCACGGTCGGCGGCGATGTGCAGGTAGGTGAACAGCACCTGGTCCCGGCGCAGCCGCGGGTACTCCTCGGCGATCGGCTCCTTGACCTTCAGCACCAGCTCGCCCTCGGCCCAGGTGTCCTCGGCGGTGGCGAGGATCTTCGCGCCCGCCGTGACGTACTCCTCGTCGCTGATCGACGAGCCCACACCCGCGCCGGTCTCGACGAAAACGTCGTGCCCCCGGCCGACCAGCTCGTGCACCCCGGCCGGGGTCAGCGCGACCCGGTATTCGTGCCTCTTGATTTCACGGGGAACGGCGATACGCACGGCGGCCTCCTGGCGGCTGGGTTTCGAAGGTGCTGCCACTCACGGTGATGCACCCGGACGGCGGTGTCATCGTGCTCGTGGGACAGTCTTGACGTCCTTTCATGGTCCCGGGAGAACAAGAACACTCACCGTGCGCACAACCGGTCCAAGGCCGACTGGCTCTCCTCGTCGGCGGCGCGGTAGATCACCAGCCGCTGGTCCTGGTCCTGCAGGGGCATGAGCACCTCGAAGTCGACGGTCAGCGTGCCGACCTCGGGACGCCGCAGCACCTTGCGCCCGCGGCCGTTGAGCACGATGTCCCGCTCGGCCCACAGGCGCGCGAACAGCTCGTCCTGAGTGGTGAATTCGGTGATGAAGCCGGCCAGCACACGATCTTCCGGATGCGCGGCCCAGGCGGCGCGCAGGTGCGCGATCGCCTCCCGCACGACGAGTTCGCGGTCGGCGTAGAACTCCCGGACTTCCGGGTGCATCAGGCACAGCCACATCTGATTGCGGCGAGACGGCGGCAGTGTGCCGAAGTCCACCAGCAGGCTCGCCATTTCGGGATTCCAGGCCAGGATGTCGTAACGGTGGTTCATCAGCATGGCCGGCAGCGGCGACAGGTCGGTGACCAGCCGGGCCAGCGGCTCCGGCGCGGTGGTGGCGGGCTTGTCGGTGTTGCGGGGGCGCTGCTGGGCGAGGTCGAACAGGTAGGCGCGTTCGTCGGGGGCCAGGCGCAGGGCCGTGGCCAGCGCCTCCACCACGTTCGCGGACGGCCGCAGCCCGCGGGCCTGTTCGAGTCGCACGATGTAGTCGATGCTGACCCCGGCCAGTTCGGCGACCTCTTCCCGGCGCAAGCCCGGGGTCCGCCGGGAGCGGCGGCGGGCCGGCAGGCCGAAATCGTCCGGGTCCAGGCGTTCGCGCCGGGTCCGCAGGAACACGGCCAGCTCCTGGGTCGGGTCCGCGGTACTCGTCATGACCATTCCTACCGCGAGAGTAGGACTGGTATTCCCAGGAATTCCTCTCCCTTATCCCCGGCTCGCGGCGATCGCAGACTGGCTCGGACAACGTTTCGAGCACAGGAGGAAACCCATGTCGACCACCCTCGACAGCTACCGGCTGCTGGGCCGCTCCGGGCTGCGGGTCTCCCCGCTGGCGCTGGGCGCGGCGACCTTCGGCACCGAATGGGGCTGGGGCGCCGAGCAGGACGACGCACGCAAGCTGTTCGACACCTACGTCGGGCGCGGCGGCAATTTCATCGACACCGCCAGCACTTACACCAATGGCAGCTCCGAGCGGCTGCTGGGCGAATTCGCCCACGACAACCGCGAAAGCCTGGTCCTGGCGACGAAATATTCGACCCTGAGCCGGCCCGGCGACCCCAATTCCGGGGGCAGCCACCGCAAGACCATGTTCGCGTCGGTGGAAACCAGCCTGCGCCGGCTGGACACGGACTACATCGACCTGCTGTACCTGCACGTGTGGGACTTCACGACGTCGGTCGAAGAGGTCCTGCGCGGGATGGACGACCTGGTCCGCCAGGGCAAGGTCCTGTACGTGGCGATCTGCAACACCCCGGCGTGGCAGGTCTCGCGCATGCAGGCGATCGCCGACCTGCGCGGCTGGTCGCCGTTGGTCGCGCTGCAGTTCGAGTACAGCCTGATCGAGCGCACCGGGGAGCGTGACCTGATCCCCATGGCCCGGGAGATGGGGCTGGGCGTGATCCCGTATTCGCCGCTGGCCGGCGGGGTGCTCGCGGGCAAGTACAGCCGCGCCGACCTCACCGCGGGGAAGATCGCCGACGGCACCCGCAAGGACTTCAACATCGCCAACGGCGACGTCACCGAGCGCAATCTGGCGATCGCCGACGTGCTGAAGGAGGTCGCCACGGAGATGGGCCGCAGCCCCGGCCAGGTCGGGCTGGCCTGGGCCCGGCAGAACCCGGACGTGACGGCGCCGATCATCGGCGCGCGCACCCCGGCGCAGCTCGAGGACAACCTGGGCTCGCTGGAGGTCGACTTCACCGCCGCCCAGCTGGCCCGCCTCGACGAGGCCAGCGCGATCGACCTCGGCAATCCGCACGCCCTGCTCGCCAGCGGCCGGGGCCGCGCGTTCAACAGCGGCGAGCTGAAGGTCGAATCCCGCCGCTGACGCCCGTTTCCCGGGCGGGCTGGGCTGCTGCGGCGGCGGTGGCTCGCACGCCGGCGAGCACGATCGCGCTCACCTGCTGCGCGTCGGCTCGGGTGAACGGGCGGGAACCGCGGCTGACGAACAGCTGGACGGGCCCGGCGAGCATCGCGCCGAGGAAGGAGAGGTCGACCGCGGGCAGCTCGCCGCGCTCGACGGCGGTCTGCAGGCGGTCTCGCAGGGTCGCCTGCCGCTGGTCGGACACCTCGTCGACGACGGCCCGCAGCTCGGGGTTTTCCCGGGCCGCGGCCACCGCGTTGAGCAGCGCCCGGCCCTCCGGGCTCGCGGTGGCGGCGGCGAGGGCTTCGAGGAAGTCGACGAGGTCGGCGTCGATGTCGCCCGAGTCGTGCAGGGGCGCGGCGTCGGCGCCGAAGGCCGCGAGCGCGTCGGCGACCAGGGCGGTGCGGTCGGGCCAGTTGCGGTAGACGCTGGTCTTGTTGACCCCGGCGAGCTCGGCGACCTGGTCGTAGCGCAGGCCGCCGATCCCGTCGCGGGCGATCAGCTGGGCGGCGGCCTCGAGAATCCGGCGCCGCACCCGGGCGGTGCGCCCGCCCGGGCGGCGGACCGGTTCTGGCGCTGGTCCGTCGTCGGTCACGGTGGGCAGCCTACCGCCGCGCGCCTCGATGGCTTCCCCGGTGGCGGGCTCCTTCCCGGTTGTCATCTCGAGCGGGGTTACCTGGTCAGCGCGTCGGCCAGCTCCGGGGTCCGGCCCAGCATCCGCGCCATCGCGATCGCGTCGATGTAGTCCTCGTAGCTCACGATCCGGCCGTCCCGCACCCGGACCACGGCCAGCGCCCGGAACCGGTACGGCGCTCGGGTCGCGTGTGACCAGCCGTGGTGGCTGAACTCGGCCAGCACCACCTCCGGGTCGTCGGTCCGGTGCACCACCACCGCCACCTCGGCCAGGTCGAGCAGCCCCTTGCTCGGCTCGCCGGCCGCGTAGAACTCCCGGATCGCGTCGCGCCCGCGCAGTTCGGCGGGGGTGCCGGGCGGGGCGAAGGGGTACCGGAGCACCCCGTCGGGGGCGAACAGGCTGGAGAACTCGGGCCCGTCGCCGGCGATCATCCGGCGGACCTCTTCGATCATTTCGCTGGGCGTACGTTGCATGATCAACTCCTTGGCAGGAAAGGGAACCAGACGTTTTTCCTACACCGGCCGGGCCGCGCGCAGCCGGGCGTTGCGCGCCTCGATGGCCTCCCAGGTGGCGGGAACCATGAGGTCGGCGCCGCTGCGCGCGAACTCCTGGGCGGCCGCCGCGCGCGGGCGCTGGCGCTGTTCGTAGGCGCTGAAGGCCGCCGCGAGGTCGTCGCCGTGGCGACCGAGCTCCTCGGTGAGCGTCCACGCTCCGAGCAGGGCCAGCGAGACGCCGCGCCCGGCCATCGGGGTCGCGCAGTGCGCGGCGTCCCCGATCAGCACGACCCGTCCCCGATGCCAGCTCGGCATGAGGATCTGGGCGATCGCGTCGAAGTAGAGGCCGGGGTCGTCCTGGGCGGTCTTGAGCAGCTCGGGGACCTTCCAGTCCTCGATCCCGGCGAAGGCTTCGGCCAGGATGCGCTTCTGCGCGCCCAGGTCGTGGTAGTCGTAGTCGATCGGGTCGGACCGGAACTCGAAGATGCCCAGCGCCCGGTCTCGGTAGCGGGCCACGCCGGCGAAGCGCCCCGGCAGGTTGAGGACTTCGGTCACGCGGGTGGCGCCGGGAGCCGTCTGACCGGGTGCGTCTCCGATCGCGACGTACACGCCGAGGTGCTCCGTGAACTCCTGCTCCGGGCCGAAGACCATCCGGCGCACCGCCGAGTGCACTCCGTCGGCGCCGACGACGAGGTCGTAGGCGGCGTTACGGCCCGAGGCGAAGGTGACCGCGACCCGGTCCCCGTCGTCGGCCAGCGTCGCGATGGACTCCTCGAAGCGCAGGCCGGCCTGCTCGGGCAGGGCGTGGCGCAGGATGTTCACGAGGTCCTCGCGAGGCAGCTCGATGTCCTCGGCGGACTCGCTGATCTCCTGCCCCGCCAACGGGGCGACGGCCGCTCCGGACCGGTCGACGAACATCGTCTGCTCGGTCATCGTGATCCGGTGTTCGCGCACCGCGTCCAGGATGCCCATGCTGCGCGCGGTCTCGAGCGCTTCGCCGCGCACGTCGATGGGCGAGCCGTTGACGCGCAGGTGGTTCGCCCGCTCCACGATCTCCACCGTGTGCCCGGCCCGCGCGAGGTTGATGCCCGCGCACAGGCCGGCCGTCCCGGCCCCGCTGATCAGGATCTTCATGATGTCTCCCCTTGAGTCCCTGTCTCGTCACTTCGACTATAGCAACAATATGTTGCTTTAGCACCGCGCACAAAATCCTTGACCTCGAGCGCGGTCGAGGTTGTTGGCTGGGGCACGGCGGATGTCGGTGAGGAAGGGCGTTCATGCGTGCGGTCTGGCTAGGCGAGTTCGGCGGTCCCGGGGTGCTGGTCGCGGGGGAGGCGCCGGACCCGGTCGCGGGGCCGGGGCAGGTGCTGGTGGAGGTGGCCTTCTCGAACGTGACGTTCGTGGAGACCCAGTTCCGGGCGTCGGGCTCCGGCCCGTTCACCCCGGAGCTGCCGATGATCCCCGGCAACGGCGTCGGCGGCGTGATCAGCCGCGTGGGCGAAGGCGTCGGGCTCGGCCTGGTCGGCAAGCGCGTGGTGACGTCGACCGGCGGGGCGGGCGGTTACGCGCAGCGGGTGGCCGTGGACGCGTCGCTGGTGTTCCCGGTGCCGGACGCGCTCAGCCTGGACGTCGCGGTGGCGCTGCTCGCCGACGGCCGGACGGCGACCGGTCTGGTGCACGCGGCGTCGGTCGCGCCGGGTGAGCGGGTGCTGGTCGAGGCGGCGGCCGGCGGGGTCGGCAGCCT
This sequence comes from Amycolatopsis saalfeldensis, assembly GCF_900110575.1. GTDB lineage: Bacteria > Actinomycetota > Actinomycetes > Mycobacteriales > Pseudonocardiaceae > Amycolatopsis > Amycolatopsis saalfeldensis. The sequence goes on along the minus strand of NZ_FOEF01000001.1, from coordinate 563,520 downwards.
GCTGGTGCAGCTGGCGAAGGCCGCGGGTGCCGAGGTGGTCGCCGCGGCCGGCGGGGCGGAGAAGGTCGCGCGCGCCCGCGAGCTGGGCGCGGACCTCGCGGTCGACTACACCGAACCCGGCTGGCCGGAGAAGGCCGGCGAGGTCGATGTGGTCTTCGACGGCGTCGGCGGCGAGATCGGCACCACGGCGTTCTCCCTGCTACGCCCGGGCGGCCGCATGGCGAGGTACGGCCTGGCGAGCGGCACCTGGGCGGAAGTGTCCGAAGAGGACGCTCGCGCCCGCGGCGTCACGCTGGTCGGTTCGATCGGCGACGCGGCCGCCCTGCGCGGCTTCACGGAGTCCGCCCTCGCCGCGGCCGCCGCCGGCCGCCTCGCCCCGGTGATCGGCCAGCGCTTCCCGCTCGCCGACGCCGCCGAGGCCCACGCGGCGATCGAGGCCCGCGCGACGTTCGGCAAGACCCTGCTCGTCGCATGACGGGTTTCGACAGTCCCGTCGACAGCCCTTTTGATGTCGACGAGTTCCTGGCCCAGCCCCTCACCGCGAGGGTCGCGACGGCCGGGCCGACGGTGCGCCCCACCTGGTACCTGTGGGAGGACAACGCGTTCTGGATCCTCAGCGGCGCGTGGTCGCGGCTGCCCGGCCGGATCCTCGCCACCCCGCGCATCGCGCTGACGGTGGACGTCTGCGACGTGACCACCGGGCTCGTCCGCCAGGTCGGCGCGAGCGGCGACGCGGAGATCCGGCCGTTCGACGTCCCGCGCGGCCGCCGCAAGCTGGCGCGGTACCTCGGCCCGGACGAGCGGCGCTGGGACCCGCGCTTCCGCGGCTACCTGCACGAGGACGACCGCACCGTCTGGGTACGGCTGGCGCCGGCGTCGCTGCGGGGCCACGACCTCAGTTACCGGGTCTGAAAGCGTTGCGGTGGAACGGAAATCAGCTCCATCGCAACGCGACCAGCTGGGTGGTCAGTGCCAGCCGGACGTCGGGGTCGTCCAGGTCGAGGGGGACCAGTGCCAGCAGGCGTTTCATCCGGTAGCGCAAGGTGTTCGGGTGGATCCGCAGCTCCTGGGCCGCCGCGCGGGGGTCGCCGGGGTGGCGGAGCCAGGCGTACAGGGTGTCGACGTAGCCGGCGCTGTTGGTCTCGTCGTGGGCGCGCAGCCGGCCGAGCGGGCCCAGCTCCGCGACTTTCGCCGCGGCCGCGCCGGTCGCGCCGCGGTGCAGGACCAGCGCCGTCCATTGCTGGTCGTACGCGACGACGCGGCCGTCCACGATTCCCGCGCGCAGCAGGCCGAGTGCTTCGTCGGCCTGGGCCCGTGACGTCGGCAGCGCGGTGACGTCGCCCGGTGCTCCCGCGGCCGCCCGGGGGACGCCGCCGCGCCGTGACGCGGTCTGGCTCGCGATCGCGTCGCGCAGCTCGGCCCAGCCGCCGGGGCCGGGGACGTCCGGGACGACCGCGTACAGCAGCCCGCCCAGCTCCGTCGCCACCGGACGGCGGCCGACGCCCTGCGAAATCCGTTCCAGCAGCGCCAGTCGCAGGCCTTCGGCGTCGCGCCCGTCGCCGCCGGTCACCTCGATGACGACGACGCGGTGCGGTTCGTCGGAGAGGTCCAGCTCGCCGATCGCGCGTCGGGGCCCGGCTCGTCCTTCGAGGACGGCGCGCAGCAGCTCGGCCGAAGCGCGTCGCTGCGTGTCCGTGTGCGCGCGCCGCCGAAGCAGGTGAAGGGCGACAACGGGCGCGGCGTCGGCGAAGGCGGCCGCGCGCTCCTCCGAGACCGGCCCGGCGACCACCGCCCACATCGAACCCAGCAGCTCACCGCCCATCCGGATGGGCACGATCAGCCGCGGCAGCGTGCCGTCGCGCTGGGCCGGCACGAAAATCGTCTGGCGCCCACGGGAAAGCTCACGGAAGACGCCGCGGGAACGGAACCGCGCGAGCACGTCGTCGGGGATCCGGCGACCCATGATCGTGGCGACGCGCGCGGGGTCGGTGAGGTCCTGGCGCGCGGAGTAGGCGAGCACGCGCGAGTTGGTGTCCTCGATGGTCACCGGGGCGTCCACCACGGACGCCACGGCGTCGGCCAGCCGGAACAGGTCGCCGGACCCGGGATCGCCGCCCTCCTCCGGCGATTCCGACTCGTCGCCGAGCGCGTCGAGCACCGTGCGCAGCAGCCAGACGAGCTGGGCCCACGACGTCGCCGCGTGTACCTGGACCAGCGCGATCCCCGCGGTCTTGGCCGCCCGTTTCACCGTGGGCTTCGTCGCCAGCGGCGGCTTCAGCAGCACCGCCGCCGCGCCCTGGCTCGCGCTCAGCCGCACCAGCTCCGCCGCGTCGGCCGCCTCCGCCGTCGCCACGCCCAGCACGAGGTCGCCCGCCGCGACTCCGGCGGGCGTGCCCGGCTCGGCGATCACCACATCGCCGACCGCCGGACCGTCCTCGGGCAGCTGTAACGCGTGCAGCAGCGTCGGCCCCACTCGGTCGACAACGCTGCGTACGGAGACCACGAGGTACATCTTCGCCGAGCCGTCACCGGCGCGCGAAACGGTAGCCTTCAGGCCATGCGCGAACGGCTGCGGGCGACCTTCGGCGAGGACGCCGAGCGGTACGACCGGGCGCGTCCCGGTTATCCGGCGGCGGTGTTCGAGGACTTCGCCGCGGGCACGCGAGTGCTGGAGATCGGCTGCGGGACGGGTCAGGCGACGGTCCCGCTGGCCGGGCGCGGGTGCGCGGTCACCGCGGTGGAGCTGAGCGCGGACCTGGCCGCCGTCGCGTCCGGGAAGCTGGCGGATTTCCCTTCCGCGACAGTCGAAATCGGCGCTTTCGAGGACTGGCCGCTGCCACCCGGGCCGTTCGACGTCGTGCTCGCCGCGACGGCCTTCCACTGGCTCGACCCGGCGACCCGCATGGTGAAGGCCGCCGAAGCCCTGCGTGTCGGCGGCACGCTCGCCCTGATCACGACCCACCACGTGGCGGGCGGCAGCGAGCGTTTCTTCGCCGACGTCCAGCGCTGCTACGAGCGCTTCGACCCGGCCACCCCGCCCGGCCTGCGCCTGTCCGCGGCTGCGGACGTGCCCACCACCTTCGACGAGTCCGATCGCTTCGGCCCGCCGCGCTTCCGCCGCTGGGAATGGGAGCTGGACTACTCGACCGCGGAGTACCTCGACCTGCTGCTGACCTACTCCGGCCACCGCGCCCTGCCGCCGGAGCGCCGCGAGGGCCTGCTCGCCGCCATCTCCCGCCTGATCGACGAGGAGCACGGCGGCCGGATCACCAAGCGTTATCTGACCGAACTGGCGACGGCCGTGCGCCGCTGAGGGGTCAGCCGGGTCCGACGGGCGGTTCGATCAGGTTTCCGACCCGGGCGAGGACTTCGACCTGGGCCGGGTTGTAGAGGTCCACGAGCGCGTCATGGACCGCTCGGGCGGCGGTGCGCGCGTCGCCCTTCATCTGCTGCACCTCCGGGTTCCTGGTGTACAGCTCGCGGACGTACGGGGCCATCCGCCGCGCCAGGTCGATCCGGGCCCGCTCGTCGGCGTCGGCCGGCAGCCGGTCGAACTCGACCAGCGTGGGATCCGCCTCGGAGCGCTCCAGCATTTCCCGGTACGCGGTGATCGCCGAGGGGCTGAGCACCCGGCCCATCACGACCAGGAACGAGCGGTCGGCGTCGGACAGCCTCGGGTCCGACGCCGCCGGCGCGAGGTCGGGCGGCAGGTCGGTCGGTGCGGCCTCCCGCAGGATCAGGGCGAGCTCGGCGCGTACCCGCTTCAGCCGTTCGATGGTCGCGGCGAGGTCGGCGTCCAGCGTCCGGAACGCCTCCCCGGGATGCTCGTCCGCGGTCCCCATCCCGGCGATCTGCGCCAGCGAGAACCCGAGGTCGGTCAGCCGCTTGATCCGCAGCAGGCGCACCAGGTGCGCGACGCCGTAACGCTTGTAGCCGTTGGCCCGCCGTTCGGGCTCGGCCAGCAGCCCGACCTCGTGGTAGTGCCGCACCGTCCGCAGGCTCGTGCCGGCCAGCTCGGCGAGCCGGCGGGTGCTCCAGGCCACGGCCGTCCCCTTTCGGAAATCGGTTTCCCGCCTCCAGTACAAACTGTGCCGTTACGTCCGGGTCAACCGGATACCCGGACTGTGGTGACCCAGATCACAGTTCGGAGGAGCCGGCCCCGGTCAGTCCACAATGGAGTGACCGGCGCTGGCGTACGGTGGGACGGGTACTCCCACCCCGTGGGAGCCCTTGGGTGCTCCGTTCGGGGGAACTAGCTTCGACCGCGGAGCCGATCCCATTGAGCCGCAAGGAGAAGTCGATGCCGGAAGACACCTCGGCCTGGTCCTTCGAGACCAAGCAGATCCACGCGGGCGCGGCGCCGGATCCCACGACCGGGGCCCGCGCGACGCCGATCTACCAGACGACGTCGTACGTCTTCCGCGACAGCCAGCACGGCGCCGACCTGTTCAGCCTGGCCGAGCCGGGCAACATCTACACCCGCATCATGAACCCGACGCAGGACGTGCTGGAGCAGCGCCTCGCCGCGCTCGAAGGCGGGGTCGCGGCGCTCGCGTTCGCCTCCGGTTCCGCCGCCACGACCGCGGCGATCCTCAACCTGGCCGGCGCCGGTGACCACTTCGTCTCCAGCCCTTCGCTCTACGGCGGCACCTACAACCTGTTCCACTACACGCTGCCGAAGCTCGGCATCGAGGTCACGTTCGTCGACGACCAGGACGACCTCGAGCAGTGGCGCGCCGCGGTCCGGCCCAACACCAAGCTGTTCTTCGCCGAGACGCTGGCGAACCCGGGCAGCAACGTGCTGGACGTCCGCGCGGTCGCTGACGTCGCGCACGAGGCCGGGGTGCCGCTGGTCGTGGACAACACCGTGCCCACGCCGTACCTGCTGCGCCCGATCGAGCACGGCGCGGACGTCGTCGTGCACTCCGCGACCAAGTACCTGGGCGGCCACGGCACCACCGTCGCCGGGGTGCTGGTCGACGGCGGCACGTTCGACTTCGGCCAGGACCCGGCGAGGTTCCCGGGTTTCAACGAGGCGGACCCGAGCTACCACGGCCTCAAGTACTGGGAGGCGCTCGGCCCTGGTGCGTACGCGGCGAAGGCGCGAGTGCAGATCCTGCGCGACACCGGCGCGGCCATCTCGCCGTTGAACAGTTTCCTTATCCTGCAAGGCATCGAGACGCTTTCGCTGCGGCTGGAGCGGCACGTGTCCAACGCGCAGGCGCTGGCCGAGTGGCTGGAGCAGCGCGACGAGGTCGAGAAGGTCTACTACGCCGGCCTGCCGTCGAGCCCGTTCTACTCCGCCGCGCAGAAGTACCTGCCGCGTGGCGCGGGCGCGGTGCTGTCGTTCGACCTTCGCGGCGGTGTCGAGGCGGGCCGCAAGTTCGTCGACGGCACGGAGCTGCACAGCCAGCTGGTGAACATCGGCGACGTGCGCAGCCTGATCGTGCACCCGGCGTCCACCACGCACAGCCAGCTGAGCCCCGAGGAGCAGCTGACCAGCGGCGTCACGCCGGGCCTGGTGCGGCTGGCCGTGGGACTGGAAGGCCTCGAAGACCTGAAGGCGGACCTCGAGGCGGGCTTCCGGGCCGCCAAGGCGGCGCAGTGACGGATTCCGGCGCCGGTCTCCCGCCGGTCACCGGAGCATGGCGGCCGGGTGACCCACCCGGCCGGCGAAAGTGGTTCACCGGCCCCGGCGCGCTCGCGCTGGAGGCCGGTGGCTCGCTGCCGTCGTACACCCTCGCGTACGAGACGTGGGGGACGCTGAACTCCGACGGCTCCAACGCCGTCCTCGTCGAGCACGCCCTCACCGGCGACAGCCACGCGGCCGGCCCCGCCGAGCCGGGCCACCCCAGCGCGGGCTGGTGGGACGGGCTGATCGGGCCCGGCAAGGCCTTCGACACCGATGAACTGTTCGTGGTGGTCCCGAATGTGCTCGGTGGCTGCCAGGGCTCGACCGGCCCGGCTTCCGACGCTGAAGACGGGCGGCCGTACGGCAGCCGGTTCCCCGCCGTGACGGCGCGGGACCAGGTGCGCACCGAAGAAGCGCTCGCGGACGCGCTCGGCGTCTACCGCTGGGCGGCCGTCGCGGGCGGTTCGATGGGCGGGATGCGGGCGCTCGAATGGGCCGTTTCCGCGCCCGATCGGGTGGATTCGGTGCTGGTGCTGGCGTCCACGGCGCGGGCGTCGGCCGAGCAGATCGCCTGGGCCGCGCCGCAGCTGCACGCCATCCGCTCGGATTCGGGCTGGCACGGCGGGGACTACTACGGCCGTCCCGACGGCGAAGGCCCGCACCGCGGTCTCGGCGTCGCCCGGCGGATCGCGCACGTGACCTACCGCAGTGAGCCCGAGCTGGCCCAGCGCTTCGGCCGCCGCCATCAGGACGACGAAGACCCGTTGCGCGGCGGTCGGTTCGCCGTCGAGTCCTATTTGGACCACCACGCGGAGAAGCTGGCCGCGCGCTTCGACGCGGGTTCGTACGTGGTGCTCACGGAATCGATGAACACCCACGACATCGGCCGGGACCGCGGCGGGGTCGCGGCGGCGCTGGCGCAGGTCACCGCCCGGACCGTGGTCGCCGGCGTCGACAGCGACCGGCTCTACCCGCTGTACCAGTCCGCGGAGATCGCCGGCGCGGTCGGCGGCGAGTCCGCGGTGGTTTCGTCGCCGTACGGCCACGATTCGTTCCTGATCGAGAGCGGCCAGATCGGCGCGCTGGTGAAGTCGCTGCTGGGCTGACTCCGCCGGGGGCCTCAGCCGTCGACGGCGTCCGAGATCCAGTCCGCGACCGGCAGGTCCCGCTCCAGGCACTCGACCGAGAGCCGGATCGTCCAGCGCAGGGCCTGCAGGACCAGGCTGTCGACCTCGTTCGGCGCGGCGTTGGCGAGCGCGATCTCGACCTGTTCCTGCGCGGCGGCGGTGTTGCCGTGGACCTCGGCGAGCAGCGTGCGGACCGCGGTGCGCACCGGCGGGTCGGCCTGGTCGATGGAAACCTCTTCGCCGTCCTCGTCGAAGACCTGGACCTTCACCGGCGCCGTGCCGCCGTCACCCAGCGTGGACACCATCGTGCTGCACTCGCCGAACAGCAGCAGCATCAGCGCTTTCGTCTCGTCGGAGCGCTCCTTCGGCTCCTCGGAAGACGGCGTGACCTCGTCGAGCGCTTCGGCGTCTTCGCCGAGGCTGATGGCGACGAGCGCGCGTTGCGCCTTCTCGACGAGCCGCTGCTCGTCCTCGCTCCGGTCCGGGGTCACGTGCCTATCAAACACCAGCACCGGCATCCGTGGGGATACCCCGAATCCGGCCGATCAGCCGGCCGCCGAAAGTGCGCCCAGCGCGAGCCGGCAGAGCAGGTCGGCGAGCTCGCCGTCACCGAGATGGCGGTTGTACGGCGTCGAATTGATCAAGCCGAAAACCGCGTGCGCCGCTGACCGCGCCTCTCGCTCCTCGAGCCCCGGGACGGCGTCACGGATCGCCCGCACCCAGACCTCGACGTACTGGCGTTGCAGCGCCCGCACCTGTTTCCGGTCACTGTCGGTGAGATTTGCCAGGTTCCGCTCCTGGACCGTGATCAGCGCCGGGTGATCGAGCGCGAAGTCCACGTGGAACCGCACGAGCGCGGCCAGCAGCTCCCCGGCGGAGCCCCCGATCGCCGCGCGCTGGGTGCCGCCGTCGAGCAGGTAGTGGCTGATCGAGTTCAGCATCTCGCCGAGGATGGCGTCCTTGCTGCGGAAGTGGCGGTACAGCGCGGGGCCCGAGATGCCCACCGCGGCGCCGATGTCGTCGATGCCGACGCCGTGGAAGCCGTGGTGGGCGAACAGCTCGGCGGCGGCGGCCATGATCTGTTCACGCCTGTTCGCCTTCTCGCCAGTCACGAGTGGGGTGGGGTTCGCCGGCATCCGGCCATAGTAGGACCGCCGGTTAGCGAGCGCTAACCTCCGGTCCGACTTCCGGCCTGGGCCAAGTGGCGGCAAGGGCAATCTTAAGGGTGTCCAGTGGGGAAGCCACCTGGTATTGCTTTACGTCGTTGAGCCGTCACGACAGGAGTGACCCATGGCTGTTCCCGCCCGTTCCATCACTCGAAACCTCCAACGGATGTGCGCGGCCCTGGGGGTCGCTCTGCTCGTTTGCCTCGGCTTCACCGGCACCGCCGGCGCGGCCACCAGTTACGTGGCCCTCGGCGACTCCTACTCCTCGGGAGTCGGCGCCGGGGACTACGGCAGTTCCGGTGCCTGCAAGCGCAGCGCCAACGCGTACGGCCAGCTGTACGCCAACGCCCACAGCGGCACCACGTTCACCTTCCTCGCCTGCTCCGGTGCGAAGACGGGTGACGTGCTGACCCAGATCGGGTCGATGCCGTCCAGCGCCGGTCTGGTCACGGTGACCGTCGGCGGCAACGACGCCGGCTTCACCGACGTGATCACCACCTGCACCCTCAACAGCGACCAGACCTGCGTCGACCGGGTGAACACCGCGAAGGCCTACGTCCAGAACACCCTCCCGGGCCTGCTGGACAAGGTGTACGCGGCGGTCAAGGCGAAGGCGCCCAGCTCCAAGCTCGTGGTGCTGTCCTACCCGCGCTTCTACACGGTGCCGGGTTCCTGCAGCGTCGGCCTGAGCGACACCAAGCGGTCCGCGATCAACTCCGGCGCGGACACCATCGCCGGCGTGATCTCCGCTCGGGCCTCGGCGGCCGGTGCCCAGTTCGTGGACGTCCGGTCGGCGTTCGACGGGCACAACATCTGCTCCTCGGCCAGCGACTACCTGCACAGCCTCACCTTCCCGGTGGACGAGTCGTACCACCCGACGGCGGCCGGCCAGCGCGGCGGCTACTACACCCCGCTGACCTCCGCGATCGGCTGATCTCGGCGGGTAATTCCCAGGCCCGTGGGCGGTGGTGCCAACCGGCACCGCCGCCCACGGGCCTATTGCCGCCCGGGCCCGGATCACAGGGGGCCCCGCTGGACACCCCGGTTAGCGGTCGCTAACATCGACGGCGAAGTTAACGACCGCTAACCTCGCGACGGGGAGTCCATGGACACGCCGGTACTGAGCAGCTCCGCCGACCCGCACAGCGATCCGTTCGCCCGCAGCGTCACCTCGCACGCCGAGCTGGTGGAGGACCTGCGCAAGCGGCTCGCCACCGCCCGCCTCGGCGGGCCCGAGAAGTCGCGCGCGCGGCACGTCGAGCGGGGGAAGCTCCTGCCGCGCGACCGCGTGGACACGCTGCTCGACCCGGGTTCGCCGTTCCTCGAGCTTTCACCGCTGGCCGCGAACGGGCTGTACGACGACGAGGCCCCGTCCGCCGGCGTGATCACCGGCATCGGGCGGGTGTCCGGCCGCGAGTGCGTGATCGTGGCCAACGACGCCACCGTCAAGGGCGGCACCTACTACCCGCTGACGGTCAAGAAGCACCTGCGCGCCCAGGAAGTGGCGCTGCACAACAACCTGCCCTGCATCTACCTGGTCGACTCGGGCGGCGCGTTCCTGCCGCGCCAGGACGACGTGTTCCCCGACCGTGAGCACTTCGGCCGCATCTTCTACAACCAGGCCACCATGTCCGCGCGGGGCATCCCGCAGATCGCCGCCGTGCTCGGCTCGTGCACCGCGGGCGGCGCGTACGTGCCCGCCATGAGCGACGAAGCGGTGATCGTGCGCAACCAGGGCACGATCTTCCTCGGCGGCCCGCCGCTGGTGAAGGCCGCGACCGGCGAGGTCGTCACGGCCGAGGAGCTGGGCGGCGGCGACGTGCACTCGCGCCAGTCCGGCGTCACCGACCACCTGGCGGACGACGACGCGCACGCGCTGCGCATCGTCCGCTCCATCGTCTCCACTCTCGGCCCGCGCACGCCGCGGCCGTGGGACGTGCTGCCGACCGAGGAGCCGGCCGTCGACCCGCGCGAGCTGTACGGCGTGGTGCCGACCGACCCGCGCACGCCGTACGACGTCCGCGAGGTGATCGCCCGCATCACCGACGGCAGCCGGTTCGCTGAGTTCAAGAAGGAGTACGGCTCGACGCTGGTCACCGGCTTCGCGCACATCCACGGTCACCCGGTCGGCATCATCGCGAACAACGGCGTGCTGTTCGCCGAGTCGGCGATGAAGGGCGCGCACTTCATCGAGCTGTGCGACCGCCGTTCGATCCCGTTGGTGTTCCTGCAGAACATCACCGGCTTCATGGTCGGCAAGGCGTACGAGGCGGGCGGCATCGCCAAGCACGGCGCCAAGATGGTCACCGCCGTCGCCTGCGCGCGGGTGCCGAAGTTCACCGTGATCATCGGCGGCTCGTTCGGCGCCGGGAACTACTCGATGTGCGGCCGGGCGTACTCGCCGCGGTTCCTGTGGATGTGGCCCAACGCGCGGATCTCCGTGATGGGCGGGGAACAGGCGGCCTCGGTGCTCTCCACGGTCCGCCGTGACTCGATCGAGGCCCGCGGCGGCGAGTGGTCCACTGAGGACGAGGAGACCTTCAAGGACCCGATTCGCGAGCAGTACGAGGCACAGGGCAGCCCGTACTACTCGACCGCGAGGCTGTGGGACGACGGGGTGATCGACCCGGCGGACACCCGCACGGTGCTCGGGCTCGCGCTGTCGGCCGCGGCCAACGCGCCCCTGCCCGAGGTCAACTACGGCGTCTTCCGGATGTGATGAGCGTGTTCAGCACTGTTTTGGTCGCCAACCGCGGGGAGATCGCGGTCCGGGTCATCCGGTCGCTGCGTGCGCTCGGCGTCCGTTCGGTCGCGGTGTACAGCGACGCGGACGCCGACGCGAAGCACGTGCGTGAGGCGGACACCGCGGTCCGCATCGGCCCGGCCGAAGCGGCGAAAAGCTATTTGTCGATTCCGGCCATCGTGCGGGCGGCGCTGGACACCGGGGCGCAGGCCGTGCACCCGGGGTACGGCTTCCTGGCCGAGAACGCCGGGTTCGCCCGGGCCTGCGAGGAGGCCGGCCTGGTCTTCATCGGGCCGCCGCCGAGCGCGATCGACGCGATGGGCGACAAGATCCACGCCAAGGCGACGGTGTCCGCGGCCGGCGTCCCGGTCGTGCCGGGAGCGTCCGATTTGGACATTCCCGAGGGCGGCTTCGCCGAAGCGGCCGCGAAAGTCGGGTACCCGCTGCTGCTCAAGCCCTCTGCAGGCGGCGGCGGCAAGGGCATGCGGCTGGTGCACGAGGAGTCCGAACTGGACGCTGCGATCGAGTCCGCGCGGCGCGAGGCCAAGGGCTCGTTCGGCGACGACACGCTGTTGATGGAGCGTTTCGTCACCACCCCGCGGCACATCGAGATCCAGGTGCTGGCCGACGCGCACGGGACCGTGCTGCACCTCGGCGAGCGCGAGTGCAGCTTGCAGCGTCGGCACCAGAAGATCATCGAGGAGGCGCCTTCGGTGCTGCTCGACGAGGCTCAGCGCGCGAAGATGGGTTCGGCTGCCGCCGAGGCCGCGCGGTCCGTGGGCTACGTCGGCGCGGGCACCGTCGAGTTCATCCTGTCGGCGCACGATCCGGACGAGTTCTTCTTCATGGAGATGAACACCCGGCTGCAGGTCGAGCACCCGGTCACGGAGATGGTGACCGGACTCGACCTCGTCTCGTGGCAGGTCCGGATCGCCGCGGGCGAGCCGCTGACGCTGCGTCAGGAAGACGTTCACCTCGAAGGTCACGCCATCGAAGCCCGGGTGTACGCCGAGGATCCGGCGCGCGGGTTCATCCCGACCGGCGGCACGGTGCTGGCCGTCCACGAGCCCTCGGGTGAGGGCGTGCGCGTCGACTCGTGGATGACCGAAGGCGCCGTGATCGGCTCGAACTACGACCCGATGCTGGCCAAGGTCATCGCGTACGGCCCGGACCGCGCGTCGGCGCTGCGCAAGCTGGACCTCGCGCTGGCCGACACCGCGTTGCTGGGCGTGGGCACGAATGTGGCGTTCCTGCGCGGTCTGCTGGCCGACGAGGACGTCCGCGCGGGCCGGCTCGACACGGAGCTCGTGGACCGGCGGCTGGACGAGCTGGTCTCCGCCGACGTGCCGGCTGAATTCTTCGTGGCCGCGGCGATGGACCGGCTGCTGTCGCTGCAGCCTTCCGGGTCCACTGTGGACCCTTGGGACGTGCCGACTGGCTGGCGCCTCGGTGCCACCGGCGGCGTGACGTTCCGGCTGCGCTGTGGCGCGACGCAGGCGGTCGTCCGCGTCGAAGGCACTCCGGCCGACGCCACGGTGAAGGTGGACGACTCCGAGCCGGTGCGGGTCTCGGCCCGCCGCGACGGCGATCTGCTGGAAGTCCGCCAGACGCAGGGATTCCTGCGCTACCGTCACGCCTCAGGTCCGGAAAGGACAGTCTGGCTGGCCGGTGCGGGCCGCAGCTTCGCGTTCGCGGATCAGGAAGTGCGGCTTTCGGCGCGCGGGGAAGCCGCGGGCGCCGGGCCGGTCACCAGTCCGATGCCGGGCACCGTGCTCGTGGTGAAGGTCGCCGCCGGCGAGGAGGTCAGCGCGGGCACGCCGTTGCTGATCGTCGAGGCGATGAAGATGGAGCACACCGTGACCGCGCCGATCGACGGTGTGGTGAGTGAGCTTTCCGTCCGCGCGGGCCAGCAGGTCGCGCTGGACGAGACGCTGGCTGTGATCAGCCCGACCGAGGAGAAGCAGTGATCGACTTCCGCCTGGACGAAGAGTACGAATCACTCCGCAAGACGGTCGAGGACTTCGCCCACGCGGAGGTCGCGCCGGTGATCGGCCCGATGTACGAGAAGGAGGAGTTCCCGTACGAGATCGTGGCCAAGATGGGCGAGATGGGCCTGTTCGGCCTGCCCTTCGCCGAGGAGTTCGGCGGCATGGGCGGTGACTACTTCGCGCTCTGCCTGGCGCTGGAGGAGCTGGCCAGGGTCGACTCGTCGGTGGCCATCACGCTCGAGGCGGGCGTTTCGCTCGGGGCGATGCCGATCTACCGCTTCGGCACGCAGGAGCAGAAGGAAACCTGGCTGCCCGCGTTGTGCACGGGCGAGGCACTGGGCGGCTTCGGCCTGACCGAACCGGGCGGCGGCTCGGACGCCGGCGCTACGCGCACGCGCGCCAAGCTCGACGGCGAAGACTGGCTGATCAACGGCAGCAAGGCGTTCATCACCAACTCCGGCACCGACATCACCCGGCTGGTCACCGTCACGGCCGTCACCGACGTGATGGAGAACGGGCGCAAGGAGATCTCCGCGATCATCGTCCCGGCCGGCACCCCGGGCTTCGCGGTGGCGCGCAGGTACTCGAAGGTCGGCTGGAACTGCTCGGACACCCACGAACTGTCCTTTTCGGACGTCCGGGTCCCGGCCTCGAACCTGGTCGGCACGCGGGGTCGCGGGTACGCCCAGTTCCTGTCCATTTTGGACGAAGGCCGCGTCGCGATCGCCGCGGTGAGCGTGGGCCTGGCCCAGGGCTGCGTCGACGAGTGCCTGAAGTACGCCAAGGACCGCGTCGCGTTCGGCCACCGCATCGGCGAATACCAGGCGATCCAGTTCAAGATCGCGGACATGGAGGTCCGCGCCCACACCGCGCGCCTGGCGTACTACCAGGCGGCGTCGAAGATGCTGCGCGGCGAGCCGTTCAAGAAGGAAGCCTCGATCGCAAAACTCGTCGCCTCCAACGCAGCCATGGACAACGCCCGCGACGCCACCCAGATCTTCGGCGGCTACGGCTTCATGAACGAGTTCCCGGTCGGCCGCTTCTACCGTGACGCCAAGATCCTGGAGATCGGCGAGGGCACCAGTGAGGTGCAGCGGATGCTGATCGCGCGGCACCTCGGGGTGGCTTGAGCGCGGCTGATCAAGCCAGCAGCGCCGTCCGCCAGCCCTCGGCGCGCGCGTCGAGATATTCGGAGGCGGCCAGCCAGACGCGGCCGTGGCCCTCGTGCCACAGCCGCGTCCACGGCTGATTTCCTTGTGCGGCTTGGGTCTTGAGATGGGTGTACATCGATCGGGCCCGCGGTCCCATGAGCTGGGCGAGGTTTTCGCGCTGTGCTTGGTCGAGGCCGTACGCTTCGGCGAACAACCGCAGGCGGCGGGTCGCCTCGGCCTGCGGGGTCCCCGGTCGCAGTGGCGCGAAAGCGGGCACGGCGTAGGCCAGGTCCCAGATCCGGGTCCCGGGCGCGGCGGTGTCCCAGTCGATGAACACCCACTCCGCTCCGGCAACGAGGTTCCACGGCGCGAGGTCGTGGTGGGCGATGATCTCGGCCCCGTCACCCGGGATCACGACCTGCCACCGCGCGTCCGGCGGCGGCCGGAACCCCGCGACGGCGTCGTGGAACTCCCGGATCAGCCGGGCCACGCGGGTGAGCGCGGCGTCGGGCTCCATCGTTTCGTCGTGGTCCGGATGGACGACGGGTCCTTCGGCGTAGCTGAGTACCTCGCGGCCTCGACCGTCCAGCCCGAGTGGCCGTGGGGCCCCGCGAAAACCGGTGCCATGGAGATGTTCCAGCAGCGCGTGCACCGCGGGTGTCCACGGGCCGGCCGGTCGCCGCACCGTGTCGCCGACCCGCACGACCCCGGTGTTCATGTTGCCGCCGGGGAGCGGGACCTCCTCGAGTCCGGTCATGGCCCGGTCCCCAGCTCGTCCGCGGTGACGAGGCCCCGCACACCCGGGTCGCCGAGTTGGTCGACGATCACGCTGCCGCCCAGCCAGGTCGCGCCGCACTCTTCGACCATGGTCCGCACCGTGGTGGCCTGGCTGCCGGTCTCGATCCAGTCGTCGACGAACAGGACTCGATCGTCCGGGCGGAGAGCGGCGCGCTGCAAACGGAGGCGGTGCCGCTGCCCACGGTAGTCAGGGGTGGTCGAGCGGCTGATCTTCGAGCCGGGGAACAGGCCGCCTTTCCGCACGGCGACGAACCCGGCGCCGAGTTCCACCGCCACCGCGCCGCCCAGCAGGAAGCCGCGGGACTCGACTCCGCAGACCGCGGTGACACCCTCGGCGCGGTACGGGTCGGCGAGTGCCTTGACCACCGCCGCCAGCGTGGGCGGGTCGCGGAAGAGCGACCACACGTCAGCGTGGCCGTCGATCCAACGGAGCCGTTCGCGGACCAGATCGGCGGCGTGGTCGGTCATACCGCCCACCCAACCAGCGCCCGGGCCGCGCGGGCATCCGGTTTTCCGGCACATGGGTCCACACCGTGCGGTAGAACGTCTTCCATGGGGTACTACATCGTCCGATCGGGTGCGGACGCCGACGCGGACACCTTGCTCGGGTTCTTCGACGAGGCCGTCGAGTGGCTGGTGGCGCGGGGCAGCTCCGGGCAGTGGGGCGCCGAGCCGTGGTCCGCGCAGCCGAAGCGGATCGAGCAGGCGCGCGTCCTGGCCGCGGACCCCGGCCTGCGCATCGCCGAGGTCGACGGGGTGGCCGCGGGCGCGTTGATCGTGGCCGAGGAATGCCCGGAGCACGTGCCGAAGGCCGGTGAGCGCGAGCTGTACATCCGGCTGCTCATCACCTCGCGGCGGTTCGGCGGCCACGGCGTCGGCGCGCGGCTGATCGAGTATGCGCTGGACGAGGCGAAGCGGCGCGGCATCGAGCTGGTCCGCGTCGACTGCTGGGCCGGCGGCGACGGCGACCTCCAGCGCTACTACGAGGGGCAGGGCTTCAAACCGACCGTCCGGTTCGACGTCAACGGCTGGCTCGGGCAGGTGCTCGAACAGCGGCTGAACTGAGCCACGGCTGGCGTTATCGTCGAAGTGCGTGCACCATATTGACACGACGCCAATAGTGTTCCGTCTCCGAAGACGCAGGAGGAGCCCGCCATGGCCAGGCCGCCCCGCTCGCTCACCGGGAAAGTCATCGTGATCACGGGGGGTGCGCAGGGCATCGGCGCCAGTACCGCGTCGGCGCTGAGCCGGCTCGGCGCGCGCGTCGCGATCGGCGACCTCGACCAGGCCCGCGCGGAGAAGACGGCGGCCGAGCTGGACGCGGAAGCGCTCGCCCTGCCGCTCGACGTCACCGACACCGCGGCGTTCACCGGATTCCTCGACGAGGTCGAGCGCCGGCTGGGGCCGATCGACGTGCTGATCAACAACGCCGGCATCATGCCCCTCTCGCCGCTGGCCGAGGAGGACGACGCGACCACGCGGCGGACGTTGGAGATCAACCTGCACGCGGTGCTGCACGGCACGCGCGAGGCCGTGAAACGGATGCGGCCGCGGGGGACCGGGCACATCGTGAACGTCGCGTCACTGGCCGGAAAGTCCGGTTTTCCCGGCGCGGCCACGTATTGCGCGACCAAGCACGCCGTGGTCGGGCTGTCCGAGGCGGTGCACCTGGAGCTGCGCGGGACCGGGGTGCTGGTGTCCTGCGTGATGCCCGCGGTGGTGCGCACGGAGCTGGCCGCCGGGCTGGGCGAGGCGCGCTTCATCAAGTCCGTGGGGCCCGAGGACGTGGCGGCGGCGATCGCGCAGGCGCTGCGGTATCCGCGGTTCGACGTCTTCGTGCCGAAGTCGTTGGACCTCACGGGCCGCTTCACCCGGCTCTTTCCGCGGGCGTTCGGCGAGTGGTTCGTCCGCACCCTCGGGGGCGACCAGCTGCTGGCCTCGGCGGCCCACTCACCGGAACGCGCCGAGTACGAGGAGCGGGCCGCGCACAGCGCACCGGCGGCGGATTCGGGCCGGTGACCGGCGGCACTGTCCGAAATGGACGTGCTTGCCGGGTGCTTGCAACTGTGGCGGTTGAAGCCGCCCCGCCCGGCACGGCAAGATTGGCCTGGAGACGAGCTCCAGGAGGCACGATATGGCTTCACCATCGGCACGGCTGGCCGCCGCGGCTTCGAACGTCGTGGGCAAGGTCCTGCGTGGTGGTGTCGCCGACCTCCGCCCGATGCCCAGGGTGCTGATCGACCAGGGCCCCAACCGCTCGGTGTACCGGATGACGCACGGCGCGTCCGAGGTCTCCGGCCCGCCGATCCTGCTGGTGCCGCCGCTGGCCGCGCCCGCGCTGTGCTTCGACCTGCGCCGCGGTTGCAGCCTGATCGAGCACCTGGTGGAGGCCGGGCGGCCGACGTACCTGGTCGACTACGGCTCGGTCGCGTTCGCCGACCGGCGCCTGGGCATCGAGCACTGGATCGACGAGGTGCTGCCGCGCGCGATCCGCAAGGTGAGCGAGAACGCGGGCGGCCAGGGCGTGCACCTGGTTTCGTGGTCGCTGGGCGGGATCTTCTCGATGCTGGTGAACGCCGACCAGCCGGGCCTGCCGATCGAGTCGATCACCGCGATCGCCTCGCCGGTGGACTTCACGGCCATCCCGATCGTCGCGCCGTTCCGCCCGCTGGTGGACCTCACCGGCGGCCACCTGCTCACCCCGGTCTACCGCGCCTTCGGCGGCGCACCGTCCTATTTGGTCACGCGGGTGTTCCGCGCCACCGGCATCAGCAAGGAGATCACCAAGCCGCTGGCGATCCTGAAGAACCTGGACGACCGCGACTATTTGGCGCAGATCGAGGCCGTGGACCACTTCATGGACAACATGTACGCCTACCCCGGGCGCACCTTCGGTCAGCTGTACCACCGCCTGTTCCGCACGAACGACCTAGCCGAGGGCACCGTCGACCTGAACGGCCGCGTGATCAGCCTGTCCGACGTGAAGGCCCCGACCCTCGTCGTCGCGGGCGAAAACGACACGATCGCGCCGCAGGCTTCGGTGGAGCGGGTGGTGCAGCTGCTGGACAACGCGCCCGAGGTCCGGTTCAGGACTGCTCCGGGTGGGCATTTGGGGGTTTTGACGGGGCGGCGGGCGCGGGGGACTACTTGGAAGTATCTGGACGAGTTCTTGGATGACCGGATTTCCGGTACGCCAGAAACTACTTGAGCTGGGCGGACGTCTTCCCCAGCACCCGTCGAGCCACGATGAGCTGCTGGATCTGCTGCGTCCCCTCGAAAATGTCCAAGATCTTCGCATCCCGAGCCCACTTCTCGAGCAAAGACTCTTCCGTATAACCGAAAACCCCAGCCAGCTCGACGCACTTCAAAGTGATCTCCACGACCGACCGCCCCGCCTTGGCCTTCGCCATCGAGGCCTGCAGCGAGTTCGGCTGACGGTTGTCCGCCATCCACGCGGATTCGAGGGTCAGCAGATACGCGGCCTCGTAGTCAGCCTCCAGTTGCAAGAACGCCGCGGCCGCGGCGTGTTGCGTGACCGAAGGGCGGTCGTAGTCGATGGTGACCCCGGCGGAAGACAGGATCGTGCGCGTCTCCTCCAAAGCCGCGCGCGCGACGCCGATTGCCATGGCCGCGACCAAGGGGCGGGTGTTGTCGAAGGTCTGCATGACGCCCGCGAAGCCCTTCGCGGTGTCGATTTCCGGGGTGCCCAAAAGGTTTTCGCGCGGGACTCGGCAGTTTTCGAAGCGCAGGACGGCCGTGTCGGACGCGCGGATTCCGAGTTTGTGCTCCACGCGCACGACCTCGAAGCCCGGGGTGCCCTTCTCCACGACGAAACTCTTGATCGCCGCGCGGCCCTTCGACTTGTCCAAAGTGGCCCAGACGACCACGGCGTCGGCGCGCTGGCCGGACGTCACGAAGATCTTCTCGCCGTTCAGGATGTAGTCTTCGCCGTCCTCGACCGCGGTGGTGGTGATCGCGGCGGAGTCCGAGCCGCAGCCGGGCTCGGTGATCGCCATGGCCGCCCACAGGCCGGAGAAACGCTCCAGCTGCTCGTCCGTCGCCACCGAGCCGATGGCCGCGTTTCCCAAGCCCTGACGCGGCATCGACAGCAGCAGGCCGACGTCGCCCCAGCACATTTCGATCGTGCCGAGGACGACGTTCAGGTTGGCGCCGTTGCGGTTTCCCTTCGCAGTGTCTGCACCGGACCGTCGTACGCCCGCCGCGCCCGCGCCGCCCTCGCCG
Source organism: Amycolatopsis saalfeldensis (assembly GCF_900110575.1). Classification (GTDB taxonomy): domain Bacteria; phylum Actinomycetota; class Actinomycetes; order Mycobacteriales; family Pseudonocardiaceae; genus Amycolatopsis; species Amycolatopsis saalfeldensis. The sequence continues at coordinate 544,673 of NZ_FOEF01000001.1, read as the reverse complement.
GAGGAGTTGAGGCCGTCGAGCAGCGCCGCGAACATGTCCAGCTCGGCCGGGTAGGTGTGCTCGGCGCGGTCGTACTTGCGCGAGATCGGCCGGAACACCTCGGCCGCGGCCTGGTACGCCTGGTTGATCAGCGCGCCGGCCTTCTTCGGAACCTCAAGGTTGATCATGAGCTGCCTTTCGAAAAGTCCTAGAGAAGGACGGCGCCTTCCATGACGCCGATCGCCCGCAGGTCGCGGTACCAGCGCTCCACCGGGTGCTCCTTGACGAAGCCGTGCCCGCCGAGCAGCTGCACCCCCGCGTTGCCGATCTGCATGCCCTTGTCCACGGCCAGCTTGCGCGCCAGCGCGGCCTCCCGCGCGTACGGCTTGCCCTGCTCGGCCCGCGCGGCCGCGCGCAACGTCACCAGCCGCAGGCCCTCCAGCTCGATCGCGATGTCCGCCACCGAGAACGCCACGGCCTGGCGATGGCTGATCGGCTCGCCGAACGCCGTGCGCTCGTTCACGTACGGCACCACGTAATCGAGCACGGCCTTCGCGGTCCCGGCAGCGAGCGCCGCCCAGCCCAGCCGCGACAGCCGCACGACCTCGGCGAAAACGTCCGCCTTGCCGCCGCCCAGCAGCGCGCCGGCGGACAGCGCGACCTTTTCCAGGCGCAGCTTCCCGGTCGCGGCGCCGCGCAGGCCCATGGCCGGTTCGGACTCGACCGACACGCCCGCGCTCGAAGACTCGACGATGAACAACGCCGGGCCACGGCCTTCGAGGTCGGCCGACACGATGAACAGCTCGGCCTGCGCGGCGCGCGGCACGAGCGACTTCACGCCGTCGAGCTGATAGCCCTTCGGCGTGCGCTTCGCCTTGGTGGCCGGCTTGAACGGGTCGAACAGCGGCGCGCGCTCCTGTAGCGCCAGCGCGGCCGCGGGCACCTGCTCGCCGGCGAACGCGGGCACGTAGTCGGCCTGCTGCTGCTCGTCGCCCCACGCCACCAGCGCGGTGCTGACCGCCGACGGCGCGAGCACGGCCACGGCCAGGCCCAGGTCGCCGTGCGCGAGGGCCTCGGCGACCAGTGCGTTGGTGACCACCGAACGCTCGGTGCCGACGCCGCCGAGTTCTTCGGGAATTCCGACGAGGCTGATGCCCAGCTCGGCCGCGCGCGTCAGCAGGCCTTCGGGGGCTTCGAGCTTAGCGTCGGCGTCCGCGGCGGCGGGCCGCAGCTGCTCGGCGGCGAACTCGGTCACCGTCTCGACGATGAGCTGTTGGTCTTCGCTCGGGGTCAGGTCGAACAAACCCGCGCCGGACGCGGGGGCGAGTCGCGCGGGCTTGCCCAGCCGCTGCACCGAGGTGAACGACCTCGTGGCCGCCCCCGCCGCCCGGAACCCCGTGCGGGTCCCGGCCTTGACCAGGTTCTGCACGGGTTCGCGGAGCCCCGCCTTGCCGATCACCCTGCTCCCGGCCAACCGGGTGAGCGCGGCCAGGCCGAAGCCCATCGCGTCTCGTTTCCTTGGCGCAGCCATATGGCCTCTCCCTCGCGTTACCTACTCACGAGTAGGTTAACGTGAGCTGCCCGGATGCGCCAGTGCCGTCCCTCACTCGTGCCGGTTGACGCCGGTCAGCCGCGCCGAGACGTCCCACAGCTGCTTCGCGAGGTCGGTGTCGCTGTCGGCCTTTCGCCTGCGTTCGAGCGAAGGCCGTGCGCCGGAACGGCCGGTGGGGCCCACGTACGAGTTGCCCGGCAGGTCTTCGGCTACCGCGTACAGCGTCGGCAGCGCGCCGTACTCGGCTTCACGCTGTGCGATGAACTGGTAGCTGAAGCGCGTGACGGCCTGCAGCGGTCCGCGAAGGTGCTGATCCAGCGAAGTCGCCGCGACACCGGGGTGCGCGGCGAGCGCCCGTACGGAGCTGCCCGCAGCAGCGAGACGGCGTTGCAGCTCCAGCGTGAACAGCAGGTTCGCGAGCTTCGAAGCGCCGTACGCGCGCATCGGCCGGTAGCGGCGGCGCTCCCAGTTCAGATCGTCAAGCCGGACAGTGCCGATCCGCGCGAGCCCGGACGAGACGGTGACCACGCGGTCGGTGATGCTCGGCAGCAGCAGGTTCGTCAGCGCGAACGGGCCGAGGTGGTTGGTGCCGAAGTGGTCCTCGAAGCCGTCGGCCGTTTTCCCGCGTGGCACGGCCATGATCCCGGCGTTGTTGACCAGCACGTCGAGCTTTCCGGTCCACGAGTCGGCGAAAGCGCGCACCGACGCGAGATCGGCGAGGTCGAGCGCGCGCACCTCGGTCTTGCCACGGATGCCCGCGGCGACGCGCTCGCCCTTCGCCACATCGCGTACGGCCAGCACCACGCGGGCGCCCGCCTGCGCCAGTTCGCGCGCGGTGACCGCGCCGAGCCCGCTCGACGCGCCCGTGACCACCATCGTCCGCCCGGTGAGATCGGGGAGTTTCCACTGTCCGGATGTCATGCCCTGAGTGTGACCCCGGGCCGGTGCGGCGGGCAGAGTCCGGGTAACCAGGGATCGGCGATCCCTGGTTACCCGCGGGCCGGCGCCGATAATGGACGGCATGGACCGTCCCGGAATGGCCGACTTCCTGCGCCGACGCCGCGAGGCGCTGCAGCCCGCCGACGTCGGCCTGCCGAAAGGGCCGCGCCGGCGCACCAGCGGCCTGCGCCGCGAGGAGATCGCGACGCTGTCCGGCATGTCGACCGACTACTACACCCGCCTGGAGCAGAAGCGCGGACCGCAGCCGTCGGAGCAGATGCTGGCCGCGATCGCGCGCGGGCTGCGGCTGACGGTCGACGAGCGCGACCACCTGTTCCGCCTGGCCGGCCACGGCACGCCGGCCCGGATGGCGCGGGCGGACCACGTGAGCCCGGCGCTGCTGCGCGTGCTCGACCGGCTCGAGGACACGCCCGCGATGGTGCTGTCCGACCTCGGCGAAACGCTCGCGCAGAACCGGCTCGCGGCCGCACTGCTCGGCGACCACAGCGGGTACACCGGGCTGACCCGCAGCACGGTCTACCGGTGGTTCACCGATCCCGGCGAGCGCGCGATCTATCCCGACAGCTACCACGAAAAGTTCGCTCGTGAAATCGTCTCGGGCCTGCGCGCGACGGCGTCCCGGGCCGGCCGCGACACCCGCGTCGCCGAGCTGGTGCAGCGGCTGTCGAAGGAGAGCAGCGAGTTCGCCGAGCTGTGGGAACGGCACGAGGTGGGCCTGAAACCCGCGCGGCGCAAGGTGATCGTCCACCCGGAGCTGGGCGGCATCGAGCTGGACTGCCAGTTCCTCTACACCGACGACCTCGCCCAGGCGCTGCTCGTCTTCACGGCCACCCCCGGTAGCGAGGACTACGAAAAGCTGGCGCTGCTCGGGGTCATCGGCCAGCTCGCGGGACGCTGACCGGACGGCGCGCCCACGGCGTGCGTTCGAAGGCGATCAGCGCGAGCACGGTGGCGGCCACGATCAGCACCAGCACGGCCGCGGGCACGTGTGCCAGCAGCGGTGTCAGCGCGAGCAGCACCACGGCCAGCACCAGTCGCTGGCGGTTCCAGCTGCCGAGGTTGCGGCGGCGCAGTGAGCTGACCGCCACGAGGTACAGCGCGAGGCCGCCGGTGAGCGCCCAGAGCGGCACGCCGTGCAGCGGCACACCCGGTCCATAGTGGACGGTGTCGGCCAGGTACAGGAACGACTTCTTCAGCCCCAGCGCGACGAGCACCACGCCGGCGATCAGCGGCAGGTGCAGGAAGGTGTAGGAGTCGGTGGCGATCTTCGCGCGTTCGAGCCCGGTCGCGCGCGTGAGCCGGTGCTCCGCCGCGTGGGCGACGACGTCGAAGTACGTCCACCACATCCCGGCCGCCAGCGCGATCCCGCAGATCGCCGACCCCGCGACGAGCCAGGTCATCGGCAGCTCGCCGATGCCGATCCCGATCGCCACGATCGACTCGCCCAGCGCGATGATCACGATCAGCCCGAACCGCTCGGCGAAGTGGGCCGGCGAGTTCAGCCGCCAGCCGGCCGGGCCGGACAGGTAGACGTTGAGGTAGTCGGCGAACAGCGCCACCGCCCAGACCACGAGCTGCCACGGCCCGTGCAGGAACGTCGCCACGGCCAGCAGCGCGATGCTCGGCACCAGGCCGCGCAGCATCCGCAGCAGCACCCGGCGCAGCTCCGGGTCGTGCCGCGCCGCGCCGAGATACGCGACTTCGTGCAGCAGCCGCACCACCGCGTAACAGCCGACGAACAGCAGCGGCGCGTCCAGCCCGCCCGGCGGGCCGGTGAACGCCTCGGGCACGGTGAGCGACACCAGGAACATCACGGCCATCGCGCCGAACATCGCGAGCCGCGCGACTCCCTGGTCCACGTGGATCGTCGTGCCGAGCCACGCGTAGCTGCACCAGCACCACCACAGCACCGCCAGCACCATCAGCCCCTGTGCGACGCCGAGCGGGCTCAGGTGGTCGGCCATCAGCTGGGTCGTCTGCGTGATCGCGTAGACGAACACGAGGTCGAAGAACAGCTCGAGGGTTGAGACGCGGTGGTCCTCGTCCGCGCCGACCAGGTGCAGTCGCTGTCGTGGGGGCACGCGGCATCGTTGCACGGAAAAACGGTGATCGGGAGCGGTTTCCGCGTTCAGGCGAGACCGAGGACGGCGTGCAGCAGCGCGGTCAGCTCGGCCTGCAGGTGGGGCCGCCCGGAGACGCGGCGGGTGCGGCTCAGGTCGTTGGCCACCGTGAGCGCCGCGTGGACGCGGACCCTCGCCTCGCGCGCCGGCAGGCCGGGGTGGACGGCGGTGAGCAGGCTGAGCCATTGGCCCACGTAGTCGCGCTGGACCCGCAGCAGGTCGGCCTTGTCGCGGTCGGGCATGGTGACGCGGTCGGCGGTGAAGGAGACCAGCAGCTCCGGCGTGTGCAGCAGCGTGTGGACGTACGACGCGGCCAGGCGGCGCAGGCCGGTCGCCTCGTCCGGGGCCTGGAGGGCCTGCTCGGCGGCCAGCGCGAGCCGGTCGGCGGCGCGGTGGCCGATGGCGACCATCAGCGCGGCCTTGCTCGGGAAGTGGCGGTAGACGCTCGGGCCGGCGATGCCCGCCGCCGCGCCGATGTCCTCCATGCTGACCGCGTGGAAGCCGCGTTCGGCGAACAGCGCGGTCGCGGCCGCCAGCACCTGCTCACGGCGTGACGGCGTGCCGAGGCTCGCGACGGTTGTGGGCGGGGCCGCGGCCCCCGACGGGAGTGTGGTTTCCACCACAGCCGTCGCCAGCTCCACGAGCAGCGCGATGAAGCGTTTCCTGGCCACGGTGGTGTGGTGCACGGACACACTGCCGAACACCGACAGCGCCGCCCAGCACAGCAGCTCGGCCTCTTCGGCGGGCAGCTCGGGCCGGGTCGTGAGCACCGCTTTCGTCCACGCGTCGAGCACGGCGCCGGAGCGGCGGCGGATCTCCCGGCGCTCCTCTCGCGCCAGGTGCGGGCCCTCCCAGCGCCACAGCGCGGCGATCTCCCGGCGTTCCACGGCCTGCGCCGCCAAGCCCGTGAGCAGGGTCTCGAGCTGCGCGGACGCCGGCACGGAGTCCGTCAGCGCGTCGGCGGTGACCGCCTCCATGTCGTCGATCCCGCTGAGCACGACGTAGGCCAGGATCGCCTGCTTGTCGCTGAAGTGCCGGTACAGCGCGGGCCCGGTGACACCCGCCGCGGCGGCGATGTCGTTGATCCCCACCCCGTGGAAGCCGCGGGCGCGGAACAGCCCGGCGGCGACCGCGGCGAGCTGGGCCTTGCGGTCGCGTGGCCGCGGCGCGCGGGCGGGTTGGGTACTCATGGTGAACCGACCATAGCGCGAACCGGAACACTGGCAACCCATTGACACCATCGGGTTCCGAGGGCATATGTTAATCAGCATTAGCACTACTGACAGGTATGCTGGCGGGTGCCGGTGCACGTCGGCTGATCCAAAGAAGTGTCCATCCAGACGCCCTGCGCGGAGGAGTGTTCAGTGAGTAGCGAGGCCTACATCTACGAGGCGATTCGCACGCCTCGGGGCAAGAACAAGGGCGGTGCGCTGCACGGCACCAAGCCGGTCGACCTGGTGGCCGGCCTGATCGAAGAGCTCAAGGTCCGCCACCCGAACCTCGACCCCGCGGCGATCGACGACATCGTGCTCGGCGTCGTCTCCCCGGTGGGCGAGCAGGGCGCCGACATCGCGCGCACGGCGGCGCTGGTCTCCGGCCTGCCGCAGACGGTCGCGGGCGTCCAGCTCAACCGGTTCTGCGCGTCCGGCCTGGAGGCCACCAACACCGCGGCGCAGAAGGTGCGCTCGGGCTGGGACAACCTGATCATCGCCGGCGGTGTCGAGTCGATGTCGCGGGTGCCGATGGGCTCCGACGGCGGCGCGCTGTTCATGGACCCGGCCACCGCGTACGACCACTACATCGCCCCGCAGGGCATCGGCGCCGACCTGATCGCGACCATGGAGGGCTTCTCCCGCGAGGACGTCGACCGGTTCGCCGTGCGCTCGCAGGGGAAGGCCGAAGCGGCCTGGTCCGGCGGCTACTTCGCGAAGTCCGTGGTGCCGGTCAAGGACATCAACGGCGTCACGATCCTCGACCACGACGAGCACCGCCGCCCGGGCAGCACCGTCGAGGGCCTCGGCAAGCTCAAGCCCGCCTTCACCACGATCGGCGAGATGGGCGGCTTCGACGCCGTCGCGCTGCAGAAGTACCACCAGGTCGAGCGGATCGACCACGTCCACACGGGCGGCAACTCCTCCGGCATCGTCGACGGCGCCGCGCTGGTGCTCGTCGGCAGCGAGGCCGTGGGCAAGACCTTCGGCCTGACGCCGCGGGCGCGCATCGTGGCCACCGCGTCGATCGGCTCCGAGCCGACGATCATGCTGACCGGCCCGACGCCGGCCACCGAGAAGGTGCTCAAGACCGCGGGCCTGACCCCGGACGACATCGACCTGTGGGAGCTGAACGAGGCGTTCGCGTCCGTCGTCCTCAAGTGGCAGAAGGATCTGCACCTGCCGGACGAGAAGGTGAACGTCAACGGCGGCGCGATCGCCATGGGCCACCCGCTCGGCGCCACCGGCGCGATGCTGGTCGGCACGGTGGTCGACGAGCTGGAACGCCGCCAGGCGCGCCGCGCGCTGGTGACCCTGTGCATCGGCGGCGGCATGGGCGTCGCGACCATCATCGAGCGGGTGTGAGGACCACAAATGGCTGAGAGCAAGACCATCCGCTGGGACAAGGATGCCGACGGCATCGTCACGCTGACCCTCGACGACCCGAACCAGTCGGCGAACACGATGAACGCCGACTTCCGCGAGTCGCTCGGCGTGACCGTCGACCGGCTGGAGGCGGAGAAGGACGACATCGCCGGTGTGGTCATCACCTCGGCGAAGAAGACCTTCTTCGCCGGCGGCGACCTGAACGACCTGATCCAGGCGAAGCCGGAGCACGCGGCCGAGTTCACCGCGTCCAGCACGCAGATGAAGAGCCAGATGCGGCGCATCGAGCAGCTGGGCAAGCCGGTGGTCGCGGCCATCAACGGCGCCGCGCTCGGCGGCGGTCTCGAGATCGCGCTCGCCACGCACCACCGCATCGCGGCCGACGCCAAGGGCAGCCAGATCGGCCTGCCCGAGGTCACGCTGGGCCTGCTGCCCGGCGGTGGCGGCGTGGTCCGCACCGTGCGGCTGCTCGGCATCCAGAGCGCGCTGCTGAACGTGCTGCTGCAGGGCCAGCGCCACCGTCCGCGCAAGGCGCTGGAGCTGGGCCTGGTGCACGAGGTCGTGGACACCGTCGAGGAGCTGGTGCCCGCCGCCAAGGCGTGGATCAAGGCGAACCCCGAAGGCGGCGTGCAGCCGTGGGACGTCAAGGGGTACAAGATCCCGGGCGGCACCCCGTCGAACCCGAGCTTCGCGGCGAACCTGCCCGCGTTCCCGGCGAACCTGCGCAAGCAGCTCAAGGGCGCGCCGATGCCGGCGCCGCGGGCGATCCTGGCCGCGGCGATCGAGGGCGCGCAGGTCGACTTCGACACCGCGATCACGGTGGAGACGCGCTACTTCGTGCACCTGGCCACCGGGCAGGTCTCGAAGAACATGACCAAGGCGTTCTTCTTCGACCTGCAGACGATCAACTCGGGCGGCTCGCGTCCGGACGGCTTCGAGAAGTACACCACGCGCAAGGTCGGGGTGCTCGGCGCCGGGATGATGGGCGCCGCGATCGCTTACGTGTCAGCGAAAGCCGGGATCGACGTCGTGCTCAAGGACGTCAGCCAGGAAGCCGCGGACCGCGGCAAGGGCTACGCCGCCAAGATCGAGGAGAAGGCCCTCTCGCGCGGCAAGACCACGCAGGAGAAGTCCGACGCGCTGCTCGCCAAGATCAAGCCGACCGCCGACGCGGCCGACTTCGCGGGCGTCGACTTCGTGATCGAGGCCGTGTTCGAGAGCGTCGAGCTGAAGCACAAGGTGTTCGGCGAGATCGAGGGCATCGTCAACGCCGACGCGGTGCTGGGTTCCAACACCTCCACCCTGCCGATCACCACGCTCGCCGAGGGCGTGCAGCGGCAGGAGGACTTCATCGGGATCCACTTCTTCTCGCCGGTGGACAAGATGCCGCTGGTCGAGATCATCTGCGGGGAGAAGACCTCGCCGGCGACGCTGGCCAAGGCCTTCGACTACACCCTGCAGATCAAGAAGACCCCGATCGTCGTCAACGACAGCCGCGGTTTCTTCACCTCGCGCGTGATCGGCACGTTCATCAACGAGGCCGTGGCCGCGCTGGGCGAGGGCGTCGAGCCGGCCTCGATCGAGCAGGCGGGTTCGCAGGCCGGCTACCCGGCGCCGCCGCTGCAGCTGATGGACGAGCTGACCCTGACGCTGCCGCGCAAGATCCGGCTCGAGTCGAAGACCGCGGTCGAGGCCGCGGGCGGCAAGTGGCAGGGGCACGCCTCCGAGGCCGTCATCGACCGCATGGTCGAGGAGTACGACCGCAAGGGCCGCTCCACCGGCGCTGGCTTCTACGAGTACGACGAGAACGGCAAGCGCACCGGCCTCTGGCCCGGCCTGCGCGACGCGTTCAAGGCCGGCGCCGGCGACGTCCCGTTCGAGGACCTCAAGGAGCGCATGCTCTTCGCCGAAGCCCTCGAAACGGTGAAGTGCTTCGATGAGGGCGTGCTGACCTCCGTCGCCGACGCCAACATCGGCTCGATCTTCGGCATCGGCTTCCCGGCCTGGACCGGCGGGGTCATCCAGTACATCAACCAGTACGACGGTGGCCTGCAGGGTTTCGTCGACCGGTCCCGTGAGCTGGCCGCCCGCTACGGCGACCACTTCACGCCGCCGGAGTCGCTGGTGGCCAAGGCCGCCAAGGGCGAGATCTACGAATAAGCGCTGACGTCGAGGGGCCCTTTCCCGGATTCGGGAGAGGGCCCCTTTTCATCGTGCGGATTCCACGGCAGTGGCCCGCGATCTCTTGGCGGGACGGCAAAATTGCGGGACCCCGCCCCGTCCCGGTATGTGAAACTGGTTCATGGACCAGACCACCGCCACCCAGGAGCACCAGCACGATCCGCTCGCCTTCCGGGGCGGCGAGAAGCTGGTGAAGCTCATCGGCGCGCTGTACCAGCGGCCGCGGATGGGGGATCTGCCCCGGTCGCTGCATCAGGCGAACGTCGAGTGGGAGCCCGGGTACCAGCAGGAACGCGCGGGGCGGCGCGGGCTGCCGATGGTGTGCCTGGTCCGGTCGGACTCCTGCGAGGGGGTGCTGGAGGAGTTCAGCGCCCGGCTGCGCAGCGCCCGGCCCAGCGGCAGCGTCCGGTACGCCTACCTGCCGCTCGACCAGCGCAAGGCGACCGACACCGAGGGCGTCGCGACCGCCGCCAGCGTCGAGGCGGTGCGGGACATCCTGTGGGACGCGCGCAACGAACTGCTCCGCAGCCCGCGTTCCCGTGGCACCGGGCTGCGCTTCGGGCTGTTCACGCTCGTGGTCCAGCTGATGGGCGAGAAGCTGGCCGGGCACGACCCCGAGCCGGAGCGGACGCTGTTGCGGCGGCTGCAGGAGAACGGCCTGATGGTGCGGTTCCGCTCGGCCATCGAGAACGTCGGGCAGGAGCTGGTGCCGCAAAACGACGCGTGGCGGATTCCGTTGCTGCTGCTGCGGTTGCTGACCATGGCGACGTTCCGGCTCGCCGTCACCGGGCGGGTGCCGGGGCTGTCCGGCCGGTACCGCTGGTTCCTGCGCCAGCCGCACCTGGCGCCGGAGATGTCGGGCAGCTTCGTGCGGTTCGCGCTGCGGCTGACCGACGGCGAGTGGCAGCGCGAGTCACCCGAGTTCGTCGGGCGGCTGCTGGTGAACGCGTTCCTGGAAGACCTCCGCCGCGGGTACCGGCTGCGCCCCGCGGGGTTCTGGCGCCGCCGCCGGATGACCTACCCGGTGCTGCTGCTCGACCACGTGAGCACCGTGAACGGCGGCTACCGGCTGCTGAAGCTGATCAACGACGTGCGCAACCAGACCGGCCTGTTCGACCCGCTGCTCGTGGTCGCCACGAGTCACGCGCCGCCGCCGGACGCGGCGCCGAGCGAGCTGCGGCCCAAGCGCCGCGCGTCCGACGCGGGCGGCGCGTACCGGGCCTGGCAGCACGAACTGCTCAAGGACCGGCGTGCCCGGGACGCCGCCGCGTGGTACCTGCCGATCGGCCTCGACCACGTCGGCTCGCACGAGCAGCAACTCGAAGCACGCAAGGAACTGCAATCGCTCGGCGACACGTATGTGCTGCGCCGCCGTGAATCCCGCCCACCGTGGTGGGCGACGCGGTGGATGCGGATCGGCGTGCCGCTGGTGGTCCTCGCCCTCGCCGGGAGCCTGGTCGCGGTGCGGTACGAGGACTTCCGCGCGAGCCACTGCGGCACGAGCAGCGAGTGGCTCACCTGGACCGGCAGCGAGTGCGTCGGCATCTCCGACGGCACGTTCACCCTGTTCGACCCGGCCGACGACACGATCCGCCAGGTCGAGCAGGTGATCACCGACCAGAACCGGCGGGCCGAGCAGCTGCACGAGGAACACGGGGAACGGCCGTTCATCACGCTGGTCGACTTCGAGGCCCTGACCTCGTCCAACGGCACCGCCGAAGGTCTCACCGCCGAGCGCGAGTCGCTGGAGGGCTTCGCCGTCGCGCAGCTGCGCCAGCTCAACGCGACGGCGACGTCCGAGCCGATCGTGCGGATGCTGATCGCGAACGGCGGGACCGGGATGCGCGAGGGCGTGCGCGTCGCCGGGCAGCTGAAACAGATGGCGGAGCAGGACAAGAGCCTGGCCGGCGTGGTCGGGCTGGACATGAGCAGCGAGCCGACCCAGGCGACCATCCGCGCGCTGGGCAACGCCGGCCTCCCGGTGGTCGCGTCCACCCTGAGCGCCGACGGCCTCGCCGACCAGAACCCCATCTACTTCCAGGTGGCGCCCCAGAACCGGCGCGAGGCCGCCGTCGCCGCGGCGTTCGCGAGCCAGCGGCCGGGCCCGCGCACGCTGCGTGTGTACTACTCCGACGACGACTCCGACAGCTACAGCACCAACCTGCGCGACGACATGGTGAAGTCGTTCCAGGACAAGGGGTTCACGGTCGAGGCACGGGCATTCGCACCGGACGGCGGACAGGTCGCGCCGCCTTCGCACCAGCGTTACGGCGACCGTCTGGTGGGCAACGCCGCGGCGGCCGGGCGCGACACCTGTTCGTACGACGGCCTGGTCTTCTTCGCCGGTCGCGGAGTGCCGGACTTCGGCGACTTCGCCGGCGGCGCCGCGCAGTGCGGCAGCACCGCGACGATCATCGGTGACGACGACGTGAGCCGTTACGTCGCCGACCAGGTGGCGCGCGAGCAGAATCGGGCGCTGCCGTACTACTACCTCTCCTTCGCGACCGAGCCGGCGACCGACCCGCAAGGACTGGCGCGGGACTTCTACACGACGCTGAACACCACGCTGTTCCCCTTCGAACGGACCGTGCGCGGCAGCTCTTACGACGGCCACGCCGGGCTGTCCTACGACGCCGCGCTGGTGATGATCACGGCCACGGCGTACCTGCGCGAGACGTCGTCGAACATCCCGGTCACCCCCGGCGCGGTCTGGCGCGAGATCACCGCCATCCACACCTCGCGCGAGAACCCGCAGCAGACCAACAAGTACATCGAGGGCGTCACCGGGACCATCGACTACGGCGGCGACATCAGCCGGAACGTGCCGGAGGACAAGCCCGTCGCGGTCCTGCGCGTCGAGGGCGGTGAGGTGGTCCGGACCTTGCAGGGCTTCTGCGGGCTGTCCGTCGGCCGCACCCCGGACCCGTGGTGCCCGACGGACGGCTGACCTGTTTTCTGTCCACCGGAGTTCGCCGGGAAGTCACCGGACGCGGTTAGGGTCCGCTCATGCGCCGTCGTGTCACGGTGGTCCTCACCGCCGTCCTGCTGACCTCCGCCGTGGCACCGGCCGAGGCTTCGCCCGCTGATCTCGCCGCCTCCGTCGACCCATTGATCGGCTCTGCGGGCGACGGCAACACCTACCCGGGGGCGACGGCGCCGTTCGGCATGCTGGCCTGGAGCCCGACCAGCACCCGCGGCGACCAGACCAGCACCGGCGCGGCCAACGGCTACCAGTACGACACGACCCGGCTGCGCGGTTTCAGCCTGACCCACGTGAACGGCGCGGGCTGCAACCCGGGGGCGGCGGGTGACGTGCCGATCCTGCCGTTCACCGGCGACGTCACCTCTTCACCGAGCGCGGACACCACCGACGCCGTGTACGCGAGCGACTTCGCGCACGCCGACGAGTCCGCGACACCCGGGCGTTACCGGCTGGGCCTGGCGAACGGCGTCACCACCGATTTCGCCGCGACCGACCGCACGACCGCCGGCACGCTGTCCTTCCCCGCGGGCAAGCCCGCGAACCTGCTGTTCCGCACGTCGAACTCGTTGAACGGCAGCGAGGACGCCGAAACCCGGCTCGACCCGGCGCATCGGCAGGTCACCGGATCCGTGCTCACCGGCGCGTTCTGCGGACGCCGCGCGAACGGCGGCGTCAACAACCGCAAGAGCTACTACCGGCTGTACTTCACCGCGCAGTTCGACCGGCCGTTCACCGGCACCGGCACGTGGAAGGACGCGACGCTGCAGCCGGGCGGGCTGGCGCAGACCGGCGGCGAGGGTTACGCGACGGACAAGGACCGGGCCGGCCGCGGCTCGGGCGGGTACGTCGGCTTCGCGCCCGGCAGCCACGTCACCATGCGGCTCGCGATCTCGTACGTCTCGCTTGAGGGCGCGGAGCGGAACCTGCGGGCCGAACAGTCTCCGACGTCCACTGTGGACAGCGTGGCGGCCGCGACCCGGCGCTCGTGGAACGACGAGCTGGGCCGGGTGTCGATCGGCGGCGGCACGCCGGACCAGCGAAAAGTCTTCTACACCGCGCTCTACCACGGCTTGCAGCAGCCGAACCTGGTCAACGACGTCGACGGCCAGTACCTCGGCATGGACCAGGTGCCGCATCGGCTCGCGCCCGGGCAGCGCGCGCAGTACGGCAATTTCTCCGCTGGGACCAGTACCGCGCGCAGGTCCAGCTGCTCGCGCTGCTGGAGCCGCGCGTCGCCGGGGACTTCGCGCAGTCGTTGTTCAACTACGCCAAGCAGAACAACGGCGTCTGGGACCGCTGGGTGCACGTCAACGGCGCCACGCACGTGATGACCGGCGACCCGTCGGCGGCCACCCTCGCCACGTTCTACGCGATGGGCGTGCGGAACTTCGACTACCGCGGCGCCTTCGAGTCGTTGTACCGGCAGGCCACCGTGCCCCGCCCGGAAGGGCTGCAGGACGGCGGCTGTCCCGGCCAGTGCGTCGGGCAGCGGCCGAATTTGGCCCAGTACCTGGGTTCCCACTACGCCGCGAACGACGTCTGCCACTGCTGGGGCGGCGCGGCGGAAACACTCGAGGACTCGGTCGCGGACTACTCGCTTGGCCAGTGGGCGAAGGCGCTGGGACGCACCAAGGAGGCCGCGGAGCTGAGCGCGCGCGGCGAGTACTGGCGCAACGTCTTCAACCCGGCCACCGGTTACACGCAGGCGCGCAATGTCGACGGCAGCTGGGTCACGCCGTTCGACCCGGCCAGCGACCGCGGCTTCGCGCAGGGCAGCGCGGCGGCGTACACCTGGATGGTGCCGCAGGACGTCTCCGGCCTCGCCTCGGCGATGGGCGGCAAGGCCACGGCCGCCGCCCGGCTCGACGGCTTCTTCCACGACACAGGAGGAAACTGGCAGCTGGAAGGCGGCGGCCCGCTCAAGTACGACCCGACCAACGAGCCCGACATCCACGCGCCCTGGCTGTACAACGAGCTGGGGCAGCCGTGGAAGACGCAGGAGACCGTGCGGCAGCTGGCCGAAACCGTGTACACCACCGGCCCGTCCGGGCTGCCCGGCAACGACGACCTCGGCACCATGTCCGCCTGGTACGTCTTCGCGGCGCTCGGCGTCTACCCGCGTACACCCGGTTCCGGTGAGCTGCTGCTGTCCAGCCCGCTGTTCCCGAAGGCGGTCGTGCGCTCCGGCAGCGGCGCGGTGCTGACGATCACCGCTTCCGGTGCGGGGAAGTACATCCAGGACGTACGCCGTGGCGGACATCCGCAGCGGGACTGGAAACTCGACCCGTCCTTCGTCCGCTCCGGGGGCACGCTCGATTTCCGCCTGTCGCCGACGCCGACGGGCTGGGGCGGCTAGCCGAGCATCCACCGGATGAAGCCGAAGAACTCCTTGGCGAACTCGCGCGGCTCCACCGAGGCCTCGGCGACCTCGTCGACCCGGCGGTACGCCTCGGCGTAGCGCGGGAGCCGGCCGGCTTCGTACGCCTTGAGTGCGGCGGGCACGTCGGCGGACTGTCCTAAGTGGTCAGCCAGCACGGCGGCGTCCTCGATGCCCAGCGAGGCGCCCGAAGTGATGTGTGGCGAAAGCGCGTGCGCCGCGTCGCCGGCCAGCGCCACACGGCCCCCGACCCAGCGCGTTTGCCGTGGCACGGCCATCACACGATTGCGGACCACCTTGTCTTCCGGCGTCGCTTCGATCGCTTCGCGCAGCGGGAACGTCCAGTCGCCTTCGTGCAGATGGGGCACGAGCGCAAGGGCTTCCTGCTTCCCGGACGCGGCCGAGGACTGCGCGCCCAGCTGCGCGAGCACCCAGAACGCGAGCCCGCCGCCGCTGCGCACCACCCCGCCGCGGGTGCGCTCGCGCCCGACCACGAACCGTTCGCTGGTGATCTCCGGGATCGCGCTCTCCGGCACGATTCCGCGCCACGCCAGGTGTCCCGGGTATTCCTGCGCGGCGGAACCGGGTGAAAGCTGCTCGCGCACCTTCGAATAGACGCCGTCGGCGCCGACGAGCAGGTCGGCTTCCGTGGTGCTGCCGTCCTCGAACCGCACGGTGACGGCGTCGGCCCGGTCCTCATAACCGACCACGCGGGCGCTTGTGCGCAGGTGGTCCGGACCAATGGCCTCGGCGAGCAGTTCGTTGAGCCGCTGGCGGGTGACCATCAGGTAGTCGACGCCGGCGAGGTCGGCGTAGTGCTCGTCCAGCACCTGCCCGGTGGGGTCCTGGTAGCGGATCGCGCTCGGATGACCGGCGGCGCGGATCCCGGCGCCGACGCCGAGCCGGTCGAAGACCTCCAGCGCGTTGGCCCACAGCCCGAGCGCGGCGCCGATGCCGCGCACCTGCGGCTCCTGCTCGCACACCAGCACATCGAATCCGGCCTGGCGCAGGGCGAGCCCCGTGGTCAGACCCACGACCCCGCCGCCCGCGACCACTGCTCGTCGCTCAGAACTGTTCGGCACCGCGGTGATGCTGCTCCGTTCGGACGAGGACGGCATCGCACGGCCGCTTTTGTTGCCGAATCGTTCCCCGCGCGTCTGAGTCATCCAGTCAACGTCGAGCCCTCCCTCGCCGATGGGTCGTACTGCTCGGGTCGCCTTCAGGCGATACCGTGTTACGCCCGTTCGGCGGTGAACACCATCCCGAAGCTTGATCGTGACAATGGCCACCGGCCGTGTGCTGGCTTCGTGTCGTGATAGGGGAGGTGCGGGTGGTAGTGCGGAGATGCGCGAGCCAGTAGCGACGGCCGCGAAGGACGAATGATCATCTCCCAGGTTCCCCTGGGAAACGCGGCCGAACGATGAGAACTAGCGACCGAGCGTGATCGTTTGGCGCGCACGTCCATGTGGGTGTCGAATGGTGTCGACAGATAACGAGAAAAGTCGCTGGCCTGGGGCTATTCTAATCCATTAACCCGGAGTAGCGCTTTTCGGAACTCGTCTTCGATGTAGATATCGATTCTCGGCGGTCGACTCGAATCGTTTCGGCGTCACCCGCCCGGAGTGACCAGTCCGGCCTCGTAGGCGGTGATGACCAGCTGCGCGCGATCGCGTGCGTCCAGCTTGGACAGCAGGCGTCCGACGTGGGTTTTCACCGTGCCCAGAGCGATGTACAGACTCTCGGCGATCTCGGTGTTGGACAGGCCGCGTGCGATCAAGGTGAGGACTTCTCGTTCGCGTTCGGTGAGGCCCCGCAACGCCGCGGTGGTGGGCCCGGCCGGCGGCCCCTGGCGGGCGAACGTGGCGATGAGGCGGCGCGTGATACGCGGCGCCAGCAGTGCCTCGCCCGCGGCGACCACGCGGATGGCGGTGATCAGCTCGGCCGCGGTCGAGTCCTTGACCAGGAATCCGCCGGCCCCGGCCCGCAGCGCGGCGTAGACGTACTCGTCGAGGTCGAAGGTGGTGAGGATGAGGACGTGCGCCGACGCCGTCTCGGGGTCGGCGCAGATGCGCCGGGTGGCTTCGATCCCGTCCATGTCCGGCATCCGGACGTCCATCAGCACGACGTCCGGCCGGTGGACGCGGGCCAGCCGGACGGCCTCGGCGCCGGTGCCGGCCTCGCCGACCGGCCGGAGCCCGGGCTCGGCCTCGAGCAGAGCGCGGAAGCTCTCCCGGACGAGCGCGTGGTCGTCGGCGAGCAGCACCCGGGTGTCCGGGGCCGTCACGAGGCGGTCTCCGGCTCGGTGCGGGGGATCTCGGCCACGACCCGGAACCCGCCGCGGGCGACCGGGCCGGCAGCCAGCGTGCCGCCGAAGACGGCGATCCGTTCCCGCATCCCGATCAGGCCCTGCCCACCGCCCGGACGGCGGCGCGGGACCGCGCGGGCCGGTCCGTCGTCGGCGACCTCGACGTGGACCGCGCCGGCCAGCCCGCGCACGGCGATCCGGCAGTGCCGGGCCTCGGAGTGCTCGACCACGTTGGTGAGCGCCTCCTGCACGATGCGGAACACGGCCAGGTCGACACTCGGCGGGAGGCCGGCCGTTCCGGTCAGCGTGAGGTCGGCCGCCAGGCCCGGGCCGCAGAGCCGCTCGACCAAGGCGGGCAGGTCCGCGCTGCCGGGCAGCGGGCTCAAGGCGGGACCGTCAGGGTCGTCAGCGGCGGGGCGCAGCACCCCGAGCAGCCGGCGGATCTCGACCATCGCGGCCTGGCTGGTCTGCTCGATGGTGCTCAGCGCGGCCTTCGCGTGTTCGGGGTTCTCATCGGCGAGACGGCCCGCCACCGTGGCCTTGATCGCGATCAGGCTCATGCTGTGGCCGAGGATGTCGTGCAGCTCGCGGGCGATCCGGAGCCGCTCGTCGGCCACCGCCTCCACCGCCGAGTGACGCGCGAACGCGGTTCTGGCCGCGCGTCGCGAGTGCACCACCCGCCCGGCCGCCCAGGCCACGCTGAGCTGGACGGCCACGGTCCCGAGCTCGAACTGCCACCACAGCGGCACTTCGCTGTGCGACGCGCCCATCGGCAGGTGGGCACTGTAGAACCTGGGGATCGTCACAGCGGCAGCTGCGAGGCAGGCGACCAGCGCCGCGACGGCCGTGGTGGTCCGGTCGGTCAGGTTCGCCACTGTGTACGCGGCCACGGCGGCAGGCGCGTAGGCCACCCACAACGCCCCTGTGCCGCCGATGCCGAGGAAGGTCGCCACCGCGGCGACGAGCACGACCCAGGCCAGCACCGGAATGCTCCAACGGCGACGCAGCAGCAGCGGCAGCCCCACGGCTGCTCCTACCGTCCAGGCAACCCACACCGGGCCCGGGTACGCCGGACCGGGCGGGTCGAGCAGGGTGTAGGGCACCAGCAACGTCAAAGCCAGCGCCACCGCGACGTCGAGCACCACCGCGCGATGACGCCGGGGTTCCCGGAGCCGGTTCAGGCCGGCGAGCTGCTGCGCCACACCGGCACGCTACCGCCGGTTTCGCCGCGCCGCGTCCTACTCAGGTCAGACATCGAAGATCGGACTCCGGCCAGACTCGGCCGGGTGTCCCCGCGCGGGACCGTGTGCCGATGACGACATTGCTTGAGCCCGAGACCCCACCGAGGCGCCCCGCGGCCGATCTCCGGGCGATCGCCGTTTTCGCCGTGGCCGTGGTGCTGGGCGGAGTGGGCGGCTTCGCACTCACCGAACTGCTCGGAGTCGGTCAGCTGCGCTGGGGCGAAACCGAGCTTTCGGCCATCGCTTCGACGGTCGGTTCGCTGGTGGTGGGGCTTGTCGCCGGCCGGCTGCTGCTGGGTGCCGGTGCGGCCATGACAGTGCGCGCACCGGGCCCGGTCACCGGCTGGCCGGGATCCCGTTTCGGTGCGGCCTCGCTCATCCTGGCGCCCTCGCTGTTGCTGGCCGGGGAGGTGGTCCGAGCGGGATACGACTTCTTCTTCCCCGCGCAGCTGGCTGCCATGGCCGGCGCGCCGGGAACCATCCTCACCTCGTACGGCCTCTACACCGCCGGCCTGGTGCTGATGATTCCCGCTTTCCTTGCCCTGACCGGATTGATCGGCCGGGAACGGCCCGGGTGGGCCTTCTGGGGAGCGACCATCGCGATCGTGGGCAGCACGGTGCGCATCTTCCAGGACGGCATCAGCTTCCTGGCCCTGCAATTGGTGCCCGCGCAAGGGCTGGAGACCGCGACGAGGGCGGTGGGCGGCACCTACCAGGCCTGGTACGTACTGCAGACCCTCGACGGCAGCGACAACCTCGCGTGGGCGGTGCTCGCGATCGGCGCGTACCGGGCGAGGGTGCTCGGCTGGGTGCCCGCGCTCGGCGTGTCGTTCATGCTGACCCACTACAGCGGAGTGCTGAAGGGCGCCGACTTCAGCACCCTCACCGGTGCGGTGCTCCTCGCCGCCGTGTTCGTCCCGCTCGGCGTCAGCCTGTGGCGGCGCGCCGAACCCGTGTCCCGCAAGGCGTGGTGGGGCGGCGTCGCTTCGGTGGTGCTGCTGGCCGCGCAGTACCTGTTCACCGCACTGAACGGATTCCACAGCTGGGGATGACGCGTCCGGAATGACTGCTCCGTTCGGCTCAGTCCGCTAAGTCGGGTCGATCACGAAGCACGAAGATTGTCGGTGCTGCCCGGTACCGTGCGTTTTGGTAGTCGAAGCGCCGAGCAGCTGCGGAAACGCCGGGATGAGCGGCACGACCAGCGTTTGCATGAACGACGCGACCAGCTCGCACGACGCCACGGCGGACGCGTCGTGGGTCGTCACCGTCACGCTGCTCGCGGCGGCGGTGATCACGCCGGTGAGCGGCCGGCTCGGCGACCTCTACGGCAAGCGGCGGGTGCTGCTGGCGAGCCTCGCCGTGCTGGTGGCCGGCTCGGTGCTCTCGGCGCTGACCAGCTCGCTCGCGCTGATGGTGGCCGGCCGCGGGCTCCAGGGCTGCGCGATGGGCGTGATTCCCTTGGGTATCAGCATCATGCGGGACGAGCTGCCGGCCGCCCGCGTCAGCGGCGCGATCTCCCTGATGAGCGCGACGCTCGGGGTCGGCGGCGCGATCGGCCTGCCGCTGGCGGCGGTGGTCGCGCAGAACACCGACTGGCACGTGCTGTTCTGGGGCTCCGCCGCGCTCGGGCTGGCGTGCGCGCTGCTGATCCTGCGGTACGTGCCGGAGTCGCCGGTGCGCACGCCCGCGCCGTTCGACTACCTGGGCGCGCTCGGCCTCGTGGCCGGGCTGACCTGTCTGCTGCTCCCGATCGTCAAGGGCGCCACGTGGAGCTGGGGCAGCCCGCGCACGCTCGGATTCGCCGCCGCGGCCGGTGCTGTTCACCAACCTGGCGTCGATCATGGTCGGTTTTGCCATTTACGCGATGGCTTTGTCGTTCCCGCAGCTGCTGCAGGCGCCGTCGTCCACCGGCTACGGCCTCGGCCGCACGATGGTCGAGGCCGGTCTGTGCCTGGCGCCGAACGGGCTGGTGATGATGCTGCTGTCCCCGGTCTCGGCGCGGCTGACCAACCGTTACGGCGCGCGAACCACGCTGATGACCGGTGCCGTGGTGATCGCGCTGGGCTACGTTTTCGCGATCCTGCTGATGGACAACGCGCTGGAGATGATGCGCTCGGTCGGCACGTCCACCTCCAGCGCGGTGATGGCCACCATGCTCGCCCAGCTGACCATCACCGCCGGCGGCCTGACTTGGCCGTCCCTCACGGGTTTCCGGGCGACGTTCGCGGTCGCGGCGGTGGGGCTGGGCTTCACTGCCCTCGTCCCACGCGCCCGCGCCGCCACCGCTCGTGAACCCGTTGCGGCCTAAGGACTCGTGCGGCTCAGATCAGCGAAGGCACCGCGGCGTCGATCAGGTGCGGCCCGGGCTCGGCCAGCGCGCGGGCGAACTGCTCGGCCAGCTCGTCCGCCGTGGTCGCCCGGGTGGCCGGGACGCCGAGGCCCTCCGCGATCTTCGCGAAGTCCATGTCCGGACGGCTCAGGTCGAGCAGGTCGTTGGCCTTCGGGCCGTCCGGCGCGGCGCCGACGCGCTGCAGCTCGATCCGCAGGATCGCGTACGCGTGGTTGTTCAGGATCACCGTGGTGACGTTCAGGTTCTCCCGCGCCTGCGTCCACAGCGCCGAAATCGTGTACAGCGCGCTGCCGTCGGACTGGAGGTTCACCACCGGGCGGTCCGGGGCGGCGACCGCGGCGCCCGTCGCCACCGGGATGCCGTAGCCGATCGCGCCGCCGGTCAGGGTGAGCACGTCGTGGCGCGGGGCGCCGGCCGTCGCGGCCGGGATGAGCAGGCCGGACGTGTTGGCCTCGTCCGCGATGATCGCGCGCTCGGGCAGCAGCGCGCCGATCACGTCGGCCCAGTTCTGCGCCGTCAGCGGGCCGCTCGGCAGCGCCGGGCGCGAAGCCTCCTGCAGCACCGGCGCGGTGTCCGGGGCGACGAGGGCGGCGACGTCGTTCAGCGCGCCCGTCGCGTCCTGGCCCACCTCGGCGAGCACGTGCACCTGCGCGCCTTCCGGCACCAGGTCGCTCGGCTTGCTGGGGTAGGCGAAAAACGACACCGGCGGCTTGGTTCCGGCCACGATCACGTGCTTCACGCCGTCGAGCTGGTAGGCCACCTGCTCGGCCAGGTAGCCGAGCCGGTCGATCGAGGGCAGGCCGGCGCCGCGCTCCAGCCGCGCGGGGAACGTCTCCGCGAACGCCTTCACGCCCGTCACCGCCGCGATCCGGCTGGTGGCCAGCAATCCCGGCTCACGGCAGGCGGCGCCGCCGATGAGCAGCGCCACGGACTCGCCGCTGCGCAGCACTTCGGCGATCTTCTTGACCGTCGTCGCGTCGACGGATTGTGGCGCGCGCGGCGGAATCGGCGTACACGTCTCGCCGCCTTCGCCCCACGAAGCGTCCGCGGGCAGGATCAGCGTCGCGATCCGGCCGGGCGCGTCCTGCGCCGCCGCGACCGCCGCCGCCGCGTCCGCGCCGACGTCCTTGGTGTGCTCGGACCGCCGGACCCAGCCCTCCAGCGAGCTCGCGATCGCATCGATGTCCGACTCCAGCGGCGCGTCGTACTTCTTGTGGTACGTCGCATGATCGCCGACGATGTTGACGATCGGCGTGTGTGCGCGCCGCGCGTTGTGCAGGTTCGCCAGCCCGTTGCCCAGGCCCGGCCCGAGGTGCAGCAGCGTCGCGGCCGGCCTGCCCGCCATCCGCGCGTAGCCGTCCGCCGCGCCGGTCACGGCTCCTTCGAACAACCCGAGCACACCGCGCATCTCCGGCACGGAGTCGAGCGCCGCGACGAAGTGCATCTCCGACGTGCCGGGGTTCGAGAAACACACCTCCACCCCGGCGTCGACGAGCGTGCGGATCAGGGACTGGGCGCCGTTCATGGTGCTCGCTTTCTGGTCGGAGACCGGGTGCTCAGCCGAAGAGGACACCGGGGTTGAGGATGCCGGCGGGGTCGAAGCCGGACTTGATCCGGCGCAGCAGCTCGACTTTCGCCGGGTCCTCGAGTTTCAGGTAGTACTTGGCCTTGGTCCGGCCGAGGCCGTGCTCGCCGGAGATGGCGCCGCCCAGCTCCATGGCGTAGGCGAAGACGCCGGTCAGCAGGTTCGTCCGGGCTTCCGGGTCCTTGCAGAAGACCGCGAGGTGGACGTTGCCGTCGCCGGCGTGCCCGCAGCCGATCACGCCGCCGCCGGCCGCGAGCGCGAGTTCCCGGGCCTTGGCCAGGAAAACCGGCATCGCCGACCGTGGCACCACCACGTCGACCACGTCGTCGGCACCCGCCGCCTTGGCTGACCAGAACGCTTTCTCCCGCGCCTCGACCAGCTTGCGCGCCGAGCCGCCTTCGAGGACGTAGACCTCGAGCGCGCCCAGCTCGTCCAGCAGCCCGCCGAGCGTCTCGACGTCCTCGCCCAGCCGTCCGGTGTCGCTGTTTTCCAGCGCCACCAAGAGATAAGCCTGGGAACGCTCGCGGATCGCGTCCGGCACGCCCAGCTCGAGCTTCTCGTTGTAGACCATCGCGGCCATCGTCATGTTGTCGATGTACTCGAGGATGTGCGGCGCCAGCCCGCTCGCCACGATCTTCGGCACCACGGCCATCACCTGGTCGAGGTCGTCGAACGGGGCGAGCACCGTGGCGCCGTGCGGCAGCCGCGGGTGCAGCTTCACGATCACCTCGGTGGCGAGCGCCAGCGTGCCCTCGGAGCCGACGATCAGCTGCGTGAGGTCGTAACCGGTGGACACCTTCGACGTGCGCCCGCCGGTGCGGATGATCTCGCCCGTCGGCAGCACGGCCTGCAGGCCCAGCACATTGTTGCGCGTGACGCCGTACTTCACCGCGCGCATGCCGCCCGCGTTGGTGCCGACGGTGCCGCCGATGGTCGCGCTCAGCTCACCGGGGTAAACGGGATACGTGAGGCCCGCGGCGGCGGCCCGCTCGTCCAGCTCCGCCAGCGTGACGCCGGGCTGTACGACGGCGACGTGGTTCTCGACGTCGATCTCCAGCACCGCGTTCATCCGCTCGAACGAGATGACCAGGCCGTCGGCCAACGGGCGCGCGGCGGCCGACAGACCACTGCCGGACCCGCGCGCGGTGACGGGCACGCTCGCCGTCGAAGCGGCCTTCAGCAGCTCCGCGACTTCTTCGGCCGAAGCGGGCTTCGCGACGTACGCGGGCTTCTGCGGCGGAGAGCTGAGAGCTTCGTCGTGCGCGTAGTCGTCGGAGATGGCCTCGCCCGTGAGCAGGTTCGCCTCCCCGACGATCGCGGCCAGCTGTGCCGTCACGTCGCCCATCGGCAGCCTCTTCCTCACGCGCCTTCGCCTGTGCCCGAAGCGTAGTACGTCGTGTGGTGAGCTGGCCATGAAACCTGTTCACGTTTGCCCGGGGTGACCGCCGGTGAGCGTCACGGCGGCCCGCGGAAACGTGGCTGAAACAATTCCCAGAAATGCACAAAGGCCACCCTTGAATCGGGTGGTGTGGAAATTACGAAATGAAGGCCGAGAGACCGGCCCGCGCCAACAGGCCGGCCTCTCGGTTAATCCTGCTCAGGAGATCAGACAAGCCAGCCGAGCACGTGCGCCAGGTGGGCCAGCACACCCGTGATCAGGTCGTGGCAGTGGTGCGCGTGCTGGGTGAAAAGCTGCATTGAGGGGCTCCTTGTTCGGATTTTCGTGTTCAGTTGTGCCCTCGCGAGGAACGATTGAAGATTTTCACCACGCTGGCCCGTTGTCAAAAAGCCTTTGCCCGTACCGGTGGATGCCGAGAATCTTCCCACCGTAAACGCGTAAGGCTTTCGTGTTCTCCGGCGGGGGTGACTTGACTCGGCTGCGGCCACAGTGCGTAGCGAAACGCCCGATGATCACTCTGGGTAGCAGAAGTCGGCTAGGGCAAGTGGGCGGGGCGCTGACACGAACCGGTGAGAGGCCTGCCACGAATGGTGAGTCCGTCAGGTTCACACGGCCGGGTGATCAGCAAGCTGGACTGACGCGATTTTCCCGTGCTGCCACCGATTTCCTGGTCTCGTCGCATGATCACCGACGGTCATCCGGCCTTCACTGAACAGTGTGGACGGACCACCCTCGACGGGGTCTCGGCCCGAACGAGTGGCCAGGTTCGTGAAGGGCTCCTCACCCGCGAGACGCAGGCAAGGAGCCCTTCACGGCAGAACGAGTCAGTCGACGCGGGCGAACGACAGCGTCTCGCCTTCGACACCGCGCAGCCACAGGTCTTGCGCGGCCGCCGCCATCTCGGCCAGGCCCTCCTCGATGGTGGCGAACACGTTGCCGGGCACCCAGCCGGCGTCGCCGTTGATGAGGAGGTTGTTGCGGCCGTAGAAGATCGCGAGGTCGGTGGCGCCCTGGTCGCTGTGGGCCTCGCTGCCGTCGTCGTAGCCGTACGCGGGATTGCCGATCTCCCACGCTTCGAATCCGAAGTAGACGACGTCGCCGGGGATCGGGGTGATCGTCGGGTTTTCCCGGCCCGGCTTGGGCTCCGCGAAGGGCGGCACGAGGGTGTAGACCTCGTTGCGCGCGTACTTCGCGTGGTAGGCCGAGCCGCTCTGCGGCAGCGCGTCCCACACGGCCTTGCAGGTCCGCGGCGCCTCGGCGTCGAGCAGCCGCGCGCGGCAGGTGACGCCGCGCTTGTCCAGCGTGATGGTGATGTAGCGGGCCATGGCTCAGCTCCCCGTGACCGAAGCGACCACGTCGCCCCAGATGCGCAGGGCGTCGTCGACCTGCTCGGCGGTGACGACCAGCGGCGGCACCATGCGGACCACGTTCGAGTAAGCGCCGCAGCTCAGCAGCAGCAAGCCGCTCTTCGCCGCGGCCTGCTGGGCGGCGGCGGCCGTGGCCGGGTCCGGCTCGCCGCCGGCAGTGGTGAACTCGCTGCCGACCAGCAGGCCGAGGCCGCGCACGTCGCCGATCGCCGGCGTCTTGTCCGCGATCAGCCGCGCGCCCTCCAGCAGTTGGCGGCCGCGCTCGGCGGCGTTCTCGACCAGGCCCTCGTCCTGGATCACCGCCAGCGTTGCGATCGCGGCGGCGCACGAGACCGCGTTGCCGCCGTACGTGCCGCCCTGCGAGCCGGGCAGCGCCTTCTCCATCAGCTCCCGCGAGGCCGCGATGCCGGACAGCGGGAAGCCGCTGGCCAGGCCCTTCGCGATGAGCACGACGTCGGGGGAGACGTCGAAGTGGTCGTGGCCCCAGAACTTCCCGGTGCGGCCGAAACCGGTCTGGACCTCGTCCATCACCAGCAGGATCCCGTGGCGGTCGGCGCGCTCGCGCAGACCGGCGAAGAACTCGGTGTTGCCGGGCACGTAACCGCCCTCGCCGAGCACCGGCTCGATGAAGAACGCGGCCGTCTCGTTCGGCCCGGAGACCGTCTGGAACAGGTAGTCCAGCTCGCGCAGCGCGAACTTCGTCGCGGTCTCCTGATCCCAGCCGTAGTGGTAGGCGTACGGGAACGGGGCCACGTGCACCCCGGCCATCAGCGGCGAGATGCCGGCGCTGAACCGGGTGCCGGAGGTGGTCATCGACGCGGCGGCCACGGTGCGGCCGTGGAAGCCGCCCTGGAACACGATCACGTTGGGCCGCTTGGTGGCCTGACGGGCCAGGCGCAGCGCGGCCTCCACGGCCTCGCTGCCGGAGTTGGCGAAGAACAGCGAATCCAGTCCGGCGGGCAGCACGTCGCCGAGCCGCTCGGTGAGTTCGAGCAGCGGCTTGTGCATCACGGTCGTGTACTGGCCGTGCACGAGCTTGCCGATCTGCTCCCGGGCCGCTTCGACGACGCGCGGGTGACAGTGGCCGGTACTGGTCACGCCGATCCCCGCGGTGAAGTCGAGGTGACGTTTCCCGTCGACGTCGTAGAGGTACACCCCTTCGCCGTGGTCGACCACGACGGGCGTTGCCTGCTTGAGCAGCGGGGAAAGCTGGGCCATGCGGCGGCGCTCCTAAGCTGGGTTCGAACGGTTGTCGATTGTTGACAATATCCATAGCATGGCTTCGGGACAACCACGACAGGGAGTTGGCTGCATGAGCGCGATCAGTGAGGCAGGCGTCGTCGGCGCGGTCGACAAGGAGCTTTTCATCGGCGGCAAGTGGGTGCCCGCGACGGGCGGCCGGACGTTCGACGTCCAGGACCCCTCGACCGGGACCGTGCTGTGCCAGGTCGCGGACGCCACGCCGGAAGACGGCCTCGCCGCGCTGGACGCGGCCGTCGAGGCGCAGGCGGGCTGGGCCGCCGTCGCGCCCCGCGAGCGCGGCGAGATCCTGCGCCGGGCCTACGAAAAGCTGATCGAGCGCCGTGACCAGCTCGCGCTGCTCATGACGCTGGAGATGGGCAAGCCACTCGCCGAAGCCGCGGGTGAGATCACCTACGCCGCGGAGTTCTTCCGCTGGTTCGCCGAGGAGGCCGTGCGCGTCGACGGCGGTTACGCGGTCGCCCCGAACGGCGTCGGCCGCTTCCTGGTCACCCGCCAGCCGGTGGGCCCCGCGCTGCTGATCACGCCGTGGAACTTCCCGATGGCGATGGGCACCCGCAAGATCGGCCCGGCCGTCGCCGCCGGCTCCACGATGGTGATCAAGCCGGCCGCGCAGACACCGCTGTCGATGCTCGCGCTCGCCGCGATCCTGGCCGAGGCGGGGCTGCCCGACGGCGTGCTGAACATCGTCACGACCACCGACGCGGGCGGGGTGATGGAGCCGTTGATCCGCGACGGGCGGGCGCGCAAGCTGTCGTTCACCGGCTCGACCGCGGTCGGCCGCAAGTTGCTGGAGCAGTGCGCGGAGAAGGTGCTGCGCACGTCGATGGAGCTGGGCGGCAACGCCCCGTTCCTGGTGTTCGAGGACGCGGACCTGGACGCCGCCGTCGAGGGCGCGATGCAGGCGAAGATGCGCAACATCGGCGAGGCCTGCACTGCGGCGAACCGGTTCTACGTGCAGCGTGGCGTCGTCGAGGAGTTCTCACGGCGGCTCACCGAACGGATGCAGGCGCTGCCGATGGGCCGCGGCACCGAGGACGGCGTGGTCGTCGGCCCGCTGATCGACGAGGCCGCGGTGAAGAAGGTCACCGAGCTGGTCAAGGACGCCACCGAGCGCGGCGCGCGCGTGCTGACCGGCGGCGCGGCCATCGACGGCCCGGGCCACTTCTACCCGGCGACGGTGCTCACCGACGTGCCGGCCGAAGCGCGGCTGGCGGCCGAGGAGATCTTCGGGCCGGTCGCGCCGATCACCCCGTTCGACACCGAGGACGAGGCGGTCGCGAAGGCCAACAACACCGAGTACGGCCTGGTTTCCTACCTCTACACCAGCGACGTGAAGCGCGCGCTGCGCGTCTCGGAGCGGCTGGAGGCCGGCATGATCGGCCTGAACCAGGGCGTCGTTTCGAACCCGGCGGCGCCGTTCGGCGGCATCAAGCAGTCCGGGCTCGGCCGCGAGGGCGGCACGGTCGGCATCGACGAGTTCCTGGAGACCAAGTACATCGCGGTGAGCCTGTGAACGACTACCGGATCGCCAGCATCCCGGGCGACGGGATCGGCGTCGACGTCACGGTCGAGGCCCGCAAGGTGCTCGACGCGGCGGCCGCGAAACACGGTTTCTCCTTGGCGTGGAACGAATTCGACTGGAGCTGCGAGCGCTACACCAAGGCCGGCGCGATGATGCCGGACGACGGGGTGGACCAGCTGGCGGCCTTCGACGGGATCTTCCTCGGCGCCGTCGGCTTCCCCGGTGTGCCGGACCACGTTTCCCTGTGGGGCCTGCTGATCCCGCTGCGCCGGGCGTTCCAGCAGTACGTGAACCTGCGGCCGGTGCGGCTGCTGCCGGGCACCACCTCGGTGCTCGCGGGGCGCTCCGCCGAGGAACTGGAAATGGTGATCGTCCGGGAGAACTCCGAGGGTGAGTACTCGGCCATCGGCGGGCGGCACAACACCGGCCGCCCCGACGAGTTCGTGCTGCAGGAATCGGTGTTCACGCGGGTGGGTGTGGAGCGGATCATCCGCTACGCGTTCGAGCTGGCGCGCACCCGGTCCGGGCGCGTCACTTCGGCGACGAAGTCCAACGGGCTGATCCACTCGATGCCGTTCTGGGACGAGATCTTCGCCGAGGTCGCCGCCGGATACCCGGACGTGCGCGCCGAACAGTGCCATGTGGACGCACTGGCCGCGCGGATGGTCCAGGCGCCGGAGCGGCTCGACGTGGTCGTCGGGTCCAACCTGTTCGGCGACATCCTGAGCGACCTCGCGGCCGCCGTGACGGGCGGCCTGGGCATGGCACCGTCCGGAAACATCAACCCATCAGGTGAATACCCGTCGATGTTCGAGGCGGTCCACGGGAGTGCCCCGGACATCGCCGGCCAGGGCATCGCCAACCCGGTGGCGCAGATCCTGGCGGGCGCGATGATGCTCGAACACCTGGGCGAAACCGTTGCCGCACAAGCAATCCGCACGGCCGTTGACGAGGTCCTCACGGCCGGCACCGAGCTCACCCCCGACCTCGGCGGCACCGCTACCACAACCCGCCTCGGCACGGCGGTGACCAAAGCCCTCCACTGATTTTCTGTCGGTACCCCGCGCTTCAATTCCCTCGTCCCGGCGGAACCCCACCGGGACGAGGGGGAGGAGAGCTCGGATGTGCTGGTTCTGCGAAAACGGTGTACCGGACGGCGTTCTGGCAGAGGGCGTTCCGCTGGAAAGCCTTGCCCGGGAAAGAGCCCGGCCCGGATCCGGCCGGGCCGCGGCGGAGTACCTGAGCGGAATCCTCGGCCGGGTCGATGAGCTCGGCTGGGTCGTCCAGACCGTGCTCCCGCAGGATTCGCGGCCCGCTTGGGCCTATACCGCCGGTCTGACCGGGCGCGGGCTGCCCGAACTCGTGGTCACCGGCCTGGATCCGGCGCTCTCGGTGATGGTGCTGAACGCCGTTGCCGCGGAGTCGTTGTCGGCCGGTCCACCGGGGCCGGGAGACGTGCTCGCCCTGCGCGGCGGGCCGCCGATGGAGGTCGTGGCGCTGGCAGAGCCTTCGGTGCACCTCTCGCTCGCGATCACCTTGTACGGCCCCGATGTACGGGCTCTCCAGCTCGTCTACGCGGACGAGTCCGGCGCCTTTCCGTGGTCACCGTCCTATCGGGACGGACGCGGGGGCCAGCCGGTGCTGGGGGTGCGCGACAATGGGTGAGCACCTGCTGCCGTGGCCGCGCCGAACCCGGGCCGAAGCGGTCGTCCTGGCGCAGTTCTTGCGGCGGTGGCTAGGGAACCGCCGGCGCCGCGCCCTGCTTCAGGCTCGTGCCGGGCGCCAGGCGCTGCACCGCGTCCTCCATGTGGGCCTCGAGCAGGTGCAGCGCGGTCTCGTCGTCGCCGGCCCGCAGCGCGTCGATGATGCGGGTGTGCTCGTCCACGCGCTCCTCCACCCGCTGGTAGGTGTTCTGCAGCAGGCTCAGGCACATGCGCGTCTCGATGAGCAGGGTGCGGGCCATGCGCACCAGTCGCTTGCTGCCGGAGGCGTTGATCAGCGCCTCGTGGAACCGGAGGTCCGCTGTGGACAGTGCGGCGGGATCGTCGTCGTCCGCGGCGGCGGCCATGTCCGCCACGGTCTGCTCCAGGATGGCCGCCACCGCGTCGCGGTCGCCGCGGAGCGCGCGCAGGAGAGCGGCCCGCTCGACGGCCGAGCGGGCGAGGTAGATGTCGTAGACGTCGCCCGGTTCGAGGTCGATCACGAAGAGCCCGCGGTGGCGTTCGCTGCGCAGCAGACCTTCCGAGACGAGGTGCTGCATCGCCTCCCGCAGCGGGCCGCGCGAAACCTGGAAGCGGGCGGCCAGGTCGGTCTCGCCGAGCTGGGTGCCGGGCGGCAGCGCACCGGTCATGATCGCGTCGCGCAGCTGCCGCGCGATCACCGCGGCCGTCGACTCGCGGCTGACCGGCTCGATGTCGGGCAGGGTGACCATGGCTCAGCCCCTCACCCGGAACAGCCGGCCCATCGAACGAACCAGCCTCGTGGTGCCGGTGAGCCGCAGGCCCTCCCACACGGTCACCTGGTTCGCGGTCAGCACCGGCTTGCCGAGGGCGGCCTCGATGGCGTTGATCTCGGCCAGCGTGCGCATCGCGGTGTCCGGCACCAGCACGGCGTCGGCCTCGGCGTGGTCGTGCTGCACGGCCAGGCGCACCACGGCGTCGGGCGCGAGCCGGCCCACCTCGGCGGCGGTGGTGATGTCCGCGCTCGCCATCGCCACCACCTCGATGCCGCCCGCGGCGAGGAACTCCACGAACAGCTGCGCCACGTCGTCGGGATAGCTGGCGGCCACGGCCACCCGCTTCACCTCCAGCGCCTGCGCGGCGTGCACAAACGCGAAGGAGGTGCTCGAAGCCGGCACCCCGGCCACCCGGGCCAGCCCGTCGGCCTGGCCACGCGCCCCGTCCCAGCCGTAGACGAAGCTGCCGGAAGTGCAGGCCCAGATCACCGCGTCGGGCTCGTGCTTGGCCAGCAGCGCGGCGCCGTCGGCCAGCCGGGCCTCGCTGCCGAGGTCGAGCAGCTCCGGCACGGCGTGCAGATCGGTGCCGTAGATGTGCTCCACCGGCAGCCGGATGTCGCCCTGCTCGCTGTCGGCGCCGCCGAGCAGCTGCTGCGCGAGCAGGTAGTCGTCCTCGGCCGCGTGGTCGGGGTAGATGAAGCCGATGGTGGTCACGAAACCTCCGGGATACGCAGATTGTCGACAATGTTAACCGGCTGCCTCAGGACACCTCGCGCAGCCACCGGCCGGGGCCCACGATGGGCAGGCCCATCCGGCGCAGGCAGGCCCACATGGTCAGCTGGTTCGCGGTCAGCACCGGTTTGCCGAGCGCCGCCTCGAGCGGCTCGATCAGGTCGAACGTCGGCAGATTGGTGCAGCTGACGAAGATCGCCTCGGCGTCGCTGTGGTCGGCGGCCAGTATCCGCTCGGCGATGGTGCGGTAGCTGACCTTCCAGATGCCGCCGCCCAGGCCGAGGTGATCGCTCGACACGGTGTGCACGCCCAGCTCGCCGAGGAAGTCGTGCAGCTTCCCGGTGAGGTCGGCGTCGTACGGCGTCAGCACCGAAACCTTGTGCAGGTCGAGCTGCTGCAGCACCTCGGCGAGCGCGCCGGAGGTGGTCACGGCGTCGGGCGCGCCCGCGTCGCAGATCGCCTTGGTCAGGGAGCGTTCGTAGTCGATGCCGTTCACGAAGCTGCCGGAGCTGCAGAGGTAAGCGACCACCTCCGGCTCCACGTGCAGCACGTCCCGCGTCGCGGCGGCGAGGTGCCGGCTGTCGCTGACGAGCTGCGCCATCTCCATGCTCACCGGCACCGGTTCGTACGGCGTCCGGGCCAGATGAAGGGAGACATCCATGGGTACCCACCGCCAGAGCTCGCGCTCCAGCGCGAGGTCGAAGGGAGCGATGACGCCGATGCCTCGTTGCGCCAACGGGCCTTCAAACGCGAGGAAGTCCAGATCCAAGGTTCAGCCTCCGGAATCGCCGGTGCAGGTGACACGTCCGGTGCTCCGGGGGTCGTTCCTCGGATTGTTGACAATCATACGAGCCACTTTTACGGTGTCAATGTGATTGCCTCGGAAACCCCCGTCCTGGCGGTGCTCTGCGGGGCATCCCCACCACCGGACATGGCCGGTATCGAAGCGGCGGCGGTGGTTCGTTACACGGACGCGCGCGGGCTGGGCGAGGCGTTGGCCGGAGCCGATGCGCTGTTCGTGTACGACTTCCTCTCCACGGCCGTGCCCGGTGCCTGGCCTGCCGCGGACCGGCTGCGCTGGCTGCACATCGCCAGCGCGGGCGTGGACCCGGTGCTGTTCCCGGGCCTGCGGGCGAGCGACGTGGTGCTCACGAACTCGCGGGGCGTGTTCGACGACGCCATCGCGGAGTACGTGCTCGGTGTTGTGCTGTCGTTCGCGAAGGACTTCGCGCGGTCGCTCGACCTGCAGCGGGCGGGGAAGTGGGTGCACCGCGAGACCGAGCGGGTCGCCGGGCGCGAGGTGCTGGTCGTGGGCACCGGCCCCATCGGCCGCTCGATCGCCCGGCTGCTGCGCGCGGCCGGCCTGCGTGTGTCCGGCGCGGGGCGGCGGCCGCGGACCGGCGACCCGGACTTCGGCGAGGTCCACGACACCGCCGAGCTGGCCCGGCACCTGCCCGCCTACGACTACGTGGTGGCCGTCGCGCCGCTCACCGAGCAGACCAAGGGCTTGTTCGACGCGAGCGCGTTCGCGGCGATGAAGCCGGCCGCCCGGTTCGTGAACGTCGGGCGGGGCGAGCTGGTGGTGACGTCCGACCTGATCGATGCGCTGCGGGGCGGCGAGATCGCCGGCGCCGCGCTCGACGTGTTCGACACCGAGCCGCTGCCCGCCGACAGTCCACTCTGGACGATGCCGGACGTGCTGCTCTCGCCGCACATGTCGGGTGACTTCGTCGGCTGGCGGAACACACTGGTGGAGGTCTTCGCGGCGAACTTCCGCCGCTGGGTGGCCGGGGAGCCGCTGCAGAACGTCGTCGACAAACAGCTCGGGTACGTGCCGACCGAAACACAGGGAGCCACCGGATGACCGATCGGGAACTGACCGCGAGTGAGCTCGTCGCCGCGTATGCCACGGGGGAGCTGTCCCCGGTGGAGGCGACGCAGAACGCGTTGTCGGCCATCGAAGAACGTGATGGCGAGATCAACGCGTACTGCCTCGTGGACGCCGATCGCGCGCTGGAGCAGGCGAAGGCCGCGGAGATCCGGTGGCGCGACGGGAACCCGATCGGCTGGCTCGACGGTGTGCCCGCGTCGATCAAGGACATGTTCCTCACCCAGGGCTGGCCGACGCTGCGCGGGTCCACGAGCATCCCGAAGGACCAGCCCTGGGACGTCGACAGCCCGGTGATGGCGCGGATGCGCGAGGCGGGCCTGGTGGTGCTCGGCAAGACGACCACACCGGAGATCGCGTGGAAGGGCGTCACCGACAGCGCGCTGACCGGCATCACCCGCAACCCGGTGGACCCGTCGAAGACGGCGGGCGGTTCCAGCGGCGGCAGCGCGGCGGCCGTCGCGGCCGGCATGGGCGGGCTTTCCGTCGGCACGGACGGTGGCGGCTCGGTCCGGATTCCCGCGTCGTTCTGCGGCATCGTCGGCATGAAACCGACGCACGGCCGCATCCCGCTGTACCCGGCGAGCCCGTTCGGCCCGCTCTCGCACGCCGGCCCGATGGCCCGCAGCGTCGACGACACCGCACTGCTGCTCGACGTCATCGCGACGCCCGACCCCCGCGATCCGGCCGGGCTGGCGCCGCCGACCGGCACCTACCGCGAGGCGGTGCGGCGTGATGTGCGCGGGCTGATCGCCGCGTTCTCGCCGACGCTCGGCTACGTGGACGTCGACCCGGAGGTGGCCGCCATCGTCGCGGCCTCGGTCAAGGCGCTCAGCGACGCCGGTCTGCAGATCGAGGAAACGGATCCGGGCTTCGAAGACCCCAAGTCCGCCTTCGACGTGCTGTGGTCCACCGGTGCCGCGAAGATGCTCGACAGTTTCGGGCCGGGCACCCATGAACGTGTTGACCCCGGCCTGCGCAAGGTATGGGACTTCGGCAAGCAGTTCTCCGCGAGCGACTACCTCGGCGCCACCGCCGAGCGTGCCGCGCTCGGCATCCTGATGGGCGAGTTCCACACGCGTTACGACGTGCTGATCACCCCGACCACCCCGATCCCGGCGTTCGAGGCCGGCCACGAGGTGCCGCCGGGCAGCGGGCTGGGCGGGTGGCCGGAATGGACCCCTTTCACCTACCCGTTCAACATGACCCAGCAGCCGGCGATCAGCGTGCCGGCCGGCCGGACGGCGGCCGGTCTGCCGGTGGGCTTGCAGATCGTCGGCCCACGTCATTCGGACGACCTTGTGCTGGCGGTGGCGAAGCTGCTGGAGGAGGTCCAACCCTGGTCCCGGCACTGACGCACGTCCGGGTGAACTCCGCGGAAGGCGGCCGGAAACTGTGCCAATGTCTCGGCGTGCATTCCACCGGCTGGCGTTATGAACAGGCGATCCCCACCGTAGACATGACAGGTCGGCCCACCGAGGTCATCGTGGGCCTCATCGAGCAAGACGACCGTCTCTCGGCCGCCCTGCGCATCGACGGCGGCCCCACCGCCCTAGTCCCCCTGGAAACCGGCGGCGAGCTCCTCAAGGCCCTCCGCCAAACCCTCGAGAGCTGGTGGAAACTCGACGGCCACCGCGACACCGCCCCAGAACCCCGCACCGGCGGCCACTGACCACCCCACGGGAACTGGCCGCGCCCCCGGACACTGCGCAGGTTCGGGGGCAGCCGCGGCGGGGCGAGTGCGATCAGGGCCTCCACGAGCTGGGCGCCTTCCGGACCGGCGAGCCGATGCAACCGTTGCCGGCCGGATTCGGTGACGCGAACCAGGCCGGTATCGCACAGCCGGCGCAGGTGTGCGCTCGCCGTGGACGGGGAGGTGGCCGCGACCGTCGCCAGGCCGTGGACGGGGCGATGGCCCTGACAGTCGTCAGGCCGCGGGCGGTATGGGCGTGCCCGTCCATCAGCGCAGCAGCATCGCCGTCGGCGCCGGTTCGCTGATCGCCTGCGCGACCGTCGCGATGTCCGGTTCGGCCGTCATCGGGCGAAGATAACCTGCTAACAGTTCGCTGCGGGACGAAGTGTTGTTGTGGCAGGCTGCCGTCATGACGGAGTTCACGACGCCGATCGGCGACCGCTGGTTCGAGGACTACCCGCTCGGCGCGGTGTACGAGTTCGGCGAGGCCGTGGTGACCGAAGAGGAGATCCTCGAGTTCGCCGGGCGGTTCGACCCGCAGAGCTTCCACACCGATCCGGTCGCCGCGAAGAGCGGGCCTTTCGGCGGCCTGATCGCCAGCGGATGGCACACGGCGAGCCTGATGATGCGGATGTTCGCGGACCACTACCTGTCTTCGGTCGCCAGCCTCGGCAGCCCCGGGGCCGACGAGCTGCGCTGGGTGCGGCCCGTCCGGCCGGGGGACAAGCTGTGGATGCGCGCGACCGTCACGGAAACCCGGCTTTCGAAGTCGAAGCCGGACCGTGGCCTGGTCCGCACCAAGATGGAGGTCTTCGACGCCGACGGCGAGCTGAAGTTGAGCACCAGCGCGGTCAACTTCCTGCGAGTGCGCCCGAGCTGACCGGCTCCCGGCGCACCAGGCTGCGGATCTGCCGGCTGCACAGCGCGAGCAGAGTCGACACGACGATCAGCGCGCCGCAGGTCAGCAGCACGGGTTCCCGCCCGAAGGCCTCGACGAGCGGGCCCGCCGCGATCTGGCCGGCGGGCATCGCGATGATCGAGCCCACCATGTCGTAGGAGTACACACGGGCGAGCCGGTCCTCCGGCACGTTCTCCTGCAGCGAGACGTCCCACACCACGCTGAACTGCTCCATCGCCAGCCCCGCCAGCAGCATTGCCACCAGCAGGGGGACGAGCGCGGGCCACAGGCCGAGGGCCGTCACCGGCAACGCTTCCGCCGTCACCAGCACCACGCCGGCGAACAGCGCCCGGCGCGGCTGCCAGTGCGCGGCGATGAGCCCGCCGACGAGGGCGCCGGCCGTCGACATCGCGAGCGCCAGCCCCCAGCCGGAGCGGCCGAACGTCTCGTCCGCCACCACCGGCCCGATCACCACGAGAGTGCCGAGGCCGGCGGCGTTGACGAAGGCGAACTGCACCACGACGATCCACACCCACGAGCGCGAGCGGAACTCGTGCCAGCCGGCGATCAGGTCCGCGATCGGGTGACTGGCCTTGACCCGCTCGCCGCGGGGCAGCCGGATCCCGCGGTAGGCCGCCGCGGCCGCGAAGAACAACAGTGAGTTCACCGCCACCGCCCAGCCGGACCCCGCGGCCGCGACCACCACACCCGCCGCGCCCGCGCCCGCGATGCGGCCGGTGTTGGACAGCAGCCGCAGCAGCGCGTTCGCCTGGCTGAGCAGCGTGCGCGGCACGGTCTGCGACGTGATGGCCGCGGCGGCGGGCAGCGAGATCGCGGACACCGCGCCGTTGAGCAGGCTCAGCCCGACCAGCAGCGGGATCGACGCGAATCCACAAAGGACACTGACCGCGAGCAGGCCCTGCGTGACGCCCGCCGCGATCTCCGTGCCCTGCATGATCACCGACCGGGGCAGCCGGTCCGCGAGCACCCCGCCGAGTAGCAACAGCACCAGGTTCGCGATCGAGCGCGCGCCCACCACCAGGCCGAGGTCCGCCGCTGAACCAGTGAGGTCCAGTACCGCGAATGCGAGCGCGACAGGGGCCACGGAGTTGGCGAAGGTGGCGAGGGTGCGGCCGGTCACCAGAGCGCGGAAACCACGCTGCCGCAAGGGCTCCAGGAGGCTCATCGCATGCTCACCCGGCCGAGTATCCGATCATCGGGACAGGGGCGTCAATCGGGTATCCGATGGCCGGGATTCGCGGCCGGAGGGTGCTGCGACGACCGGGCGTCTGTGTTGTGCTGGAGGCATGCGTACGACGATCTTGGGCCGCAGCGGCCTTGAGGTTTCGAGGATCGCCTTCGGCACCTGGCAGCTCAGCGGGCAGTGGGGCGCCTTCGACGAGGAGACGGCGATCGCCGCCATCCGGCACGCGCGTTCGCTGGGCGTGACCCTCTTCGACACCGCGCAGGCCTACGGTTCCGGCCAGTCCGAGGCCCTGCTGGGCAAGGCCCTGCGCCACGAACTCGAGCACGACCGTGAAAGCGTGGTCATCGCGACGAAGGGCGGCACGAAGCCCCGCTCGGAACGTGCGCGGGACTCCCGTCGCGAATGGCTGACCAAGGGTGTGGACGACAGCCTGCGGCTGCTGGGCGTGGACTACATCGACCTCTACCAGATCCACTGGCCCGACTCGTTGACGCCGGCCGCCGAGGTCGCCGAAACGCTGCAGGGGTTCGTGGACGCGGGGAAGATCCGCCACGCCGGTGTCTCCAACTACAACGCCGCACAGCTCGCCGACTTCGACGAGACGCGCCCCGTGGAAACCCTGCAGCCGCCCTACCACCTCTTTCGCCGTGGCATCGAAACCGATCCGCTGCCCTACGCGCGCGAGCACAACATCGGCGTCCTCGCCTACAGCCCGCTGGCCAGCGGGCTGCTCAGCGGGACCATGACCACCAGCACGGTCTTCGAGGCGTCCGACTGGCGCTCCCGTTCCTCGGCGTTCCTGGGCGAGAATCTGCGCCACAACCTGGAGATCGTCGACAAGCTGGCCGCTTTCGCCGGGGAACGGGACCTCTCGGTGAGCCAGCTGGCCCTCGCCTGGACGCTCGCCCAGCCCGGCATCCACACCGCGATCGTCGGCGCCCGCAAACCGCACAACATCGAACAGAGCACCGCGGCCGCGGACGTCGACCTGACGTCCGAAGACCTGGCCGAGATCACGCGCATCGCCGCCGACGCGATCCAGGTTGGCGGCGCCAGCCCGGAAGGCATCGCCTGATCTTGTGCCGCGGCGGCGACGGACACTGTGCCGCGAGGAAACCGCCGTACCAGCCCTCGTCGAACGGGCCAGTCCGGCGCCGAGCAGGCAGGTCGCTTCCGCGCGTCGGCTGAAGGAGCCGTGCTTCACGCTGGTTTTCGCGGCCTCGTGGGCTTATTCGCCGGTTTTCCCGTGGCGGCGAGGGGCCGTTCACCTCACCCCGGAGGCCCCTTCCAGCTCCGCCAGCGCGGTGTCCAGGTGCGTCAGGATCCGCTGCAGGTGCGGCACACTCCGGCGGCATCCGGTGATCCCGAAGTCGAGGTTGTCGCCGTTGCTGGTCAGCGTGATGTTGAGGGCCTGCCCGTCGAGCAGCACCGACGCCGGGTAGATGCCGTCCAGGGTGGCGCCGTTCCAGTACATCTGCTTGCGCGGGCCGGGCACGTTGGAGATCACCAGGTTGAACGGCGGCCGGGTGTTGTTGACGACGCCGGGCAGGGGCGAGACGCCCAGCTGGGCGACGTTGACCCCGGACAGCAGCAACGTCTGCAGCGGGGTGAGCTCCGAGAACAGTTTCTTCCCGTTGCGCATGGACGTGTGCACCGCCGCCAGCCGCAGCGCCGGGTCGGTCAGGTCGGTGCCCAGGTTGCACAGCAGGGCGCCGATGTTGTTGCCCGAGGCCTCGCCGGCGTCGGCCTTCCGCCGCAGCGAAACCGGCACCATCGCGATCAGTGGCGCGTCCGGCAACGCGCTCTGCTCGATCAGGTAATCGCGCAGGGCGCCGGAGCACATGGCGAGCACCACGTCGTTGCGCGAAACGCCGGCCGCCGTCGCGATCGCCTTGACCCGGTCCAGCGACCAGGACTGCGCCGCGAACCGCCGGG
This sequence comes from Amycolatopsis saalfeldensis, assembly GCF_900110575.1. Lineage (GTDB taxonomy): Bacteria > Actinomycetota > Actinomycetes > Mycobacteriales > Pseudonocardiaceae > Amycolatopsis > Amycolatopsis saalfeldensis. The sequence goes on along the minus strand of NZ_FOEF01000001.1, from coordinate 506,084 downwards.
CGCCGCCGATCGGCACGTTCAGCATCGTTTTCGGTGCCTGCATCGGCAGCGTCAGCGTGTGCTCGCGGAACGCCTCCCGCGCGACTTTCGCCGCTGCCGGCGCGATTCCGGCGACCTGGCCGAACGTCTTGCCCGCGGTCTCCAGGAACGACGACGGCGCCTTGCCGTTGTGCGTGCTCGTGGCCTGGCGGGTGCCCCACGGGGGCGGGCAGTCGAGGTCGTCCGGGTCGTCGGACAGGGTGCCCTGGAGGTGGCGCAGTGCGGAGACGCCGTCCATCAGCGCGTGGTGGACCTTGGTGTAGACGGCGAATCGCCCGTCCTGCAGGCCCTCGATGAGGTGGGTCTCCCACAGCGGCCGGTGCCGGTCGAGCAGGGTGCTGTGCCAGCGCGACGTGAGTTCCAGCAGCTCGCGGATGCGGCCCGGCTGGGGCAGCGCGGAGTGCCGGAAGTGGTAATCGAGTTCCAGCTCCGCGTCGGTGGACCACGAGACGTGCCCGAGGGTGTTCACCGGACGGCTCGGCCGCCGCCGGAAGACACTGCGCATGTTGTCCGAGTCGAGCATGCTGCGGCGCAGGTCGCGCAGGTAGTTGCCGTCCGCGCCTTCGGGTTTGCGGAAGAGCTGGAGGCCGCCGACGTGCATCGGGTGCTCGCGGGTCTCGACCAGGAGGAACATCGAGTCGGTCACAGGCATCAACGGCATTCGGCCCACCTTCCGCGCGCCAAGGCGCTTCGTCGCGCCCCGGAGCACGAAGTCTACGCACGATCTCCCGGTTGTTACCGGCCTCGCACCGGCGATTATGGCCCTCCCGGCCCCACACGAACCGCCCGGCGCCGCTCTTGTCCACAGCCACCCCGCGATGTGGACAACTCCCCTTGCCGGGTACTTACGAGGCCGGTTCCGTGGGCGGGCGACGGTACGCTGGGCATGGGACGCCCCCCGAGGAGGGCGGGGGTTTGTCCGGCAAGGGGAGTTGTCCGGCAAGGGCGTGTCGTTGCAGGCCGGGACGGCTCTTGTTGCTGGTCATGTGGTTGTCGAAGCCCATGATCTGTGAAAGGGCTGTGTCATCGTCTCGTATTCCTGCTGTGCTGGCCGATCTGGCTCTTGGCGATCGCGGCGTTGGCCGTGGCAGTGTGGTTGTTCACCGTGATCGGGGGGTGGGTCCGGGACGCTCCGCAGCGGGTGCTCGCGTCGCTCAGAGTGTGTCGCTGCCGCCGGACAGGGTGGTATCTGGCGCCGGATGAGGCCACCGTACGACGGGTGCTGGCGATGGTGGACGGTGACTGCCTGGACACCGCGGTCAGCGCGTGGATCCATCAGCGGGTGAGCGGGCCGGGCGCACCGGAGGCGATCGCGGTGGGCGGCAAGTCCGTGCGTGGCACCTTCGTCCGCGGGGGTTTGTCCGGCTGGGGTTTGGTTGTGGCTTGCCGCGTTGTTCTGCCTGGTGCTTGGGGGCGGGTGGGGGGACTGGGCAGAGGGTATCGGTGAGTGAAGACGGCGGGTGTGGAGCTGGGTGGCGGCGGCCGGGGCCGAATGGTGGGTGCGGTGGTGAGGTCCAGTGCGCGTTGGGAGTGGAGAGGCGAGCGTCGCGGAAGCCGTGAAAAGGCGGCGGCCACGGAGGTCGTGGAGAAGGTGAGTGCTGCGGGCGCGGTGAAGGTGTGCGGCGCGGAGGTCGCGTAGGAGGCGAGCGGCGCGGGGGCGGTGAGGCCCTCGGTGAGGCGAGTGGCGCGGAGGTCGTGGAGGAGGCGAGCGGCACGTAGGCGGTGAAGAAGGTGCGCGGCGCGGAGGTCGCGTAGGAGGTGAGCAGCGCGGAGGCCGTGAAGCCCACAGAAAAGCCAGGAGCCGCGGAGGCTGCAGCGGCCAGAGCGGCGTCAGTGGGCCGCACGAGCTAGAAGAACCCACCAAAGCGCATCATCAAACCCGGGCCGGCCGTCGAGAGCGGGTGTGTGGCCGAGGTGAGCTGCGGTGCACGTTTTCGCCGGTGACAAACAGTGTCCGGTGACGTCTGTGCGGCACGCGCGGCGGGGCGGATACCATCGCGGCCGTGGCAGGACGGACTGGTGCTCAGCATCTGGGCGACGCGCTGAAGGCACTCGGGACCGACGTCGTCTTCGGACTTCCCGGGGTGCACAACCTGCCGTTGTGGGAGGCGTTGGCGGAGACCGGGATCCGGATCGTCAATGTCCGGCACGAACAGACCGCGGGGTACGCGGCGGACGGTTATGCCCGCGCCACCGGGAAACTGGGCGTCGCGCTGGTGACGACCGGGCCGGGGGCGGCGAACACGCTCGGGGCGGTCGGGGAGGCGATGGCCTCGGCCGCGCCGGTGCTGGTGGTGGCGACCGACATTCCCTCCATGCTCAAGCGGCCCGGGGTCGTGCGCGGGGTGCTGCACGAGACGTCCGATCAGCAGGCGATGTTCGCGCCCGTCACCAAGGGCGGCTTCACCGTGCACCGCGCCGACCAGATCGGCACCACCGTGCACCGGGCGGCGCGGCTGGCCCTTCAGCCGCAGACCGGGCCTGTTTACCTCGGCATTCCGACGGACTACCTGCGGGAGAAATCGGAGTCACGCGAGCCGCCTGCGACGCCGGCCGAAGGGGTGCTCGACCTTCCTGACCTCGCGCGCGCCGCGGATCTGCTGTCGGGCGCCCGACGGCCGCTGATCTGGGCCGGCGGCGGGGCGCTGCGGGCCGAGGCGGGCGAGGCGATCGGCCGATTGGCCGAGCGGCTGGCCGCGCCGGTGATCACGACGTTCGCCGCGCGCGGGCTGCTGCCGCTCGATCATCCTTGCCTGGCCCCGAATCCCGTGCACTCGCCCGAGGTCGGCGAGCTGTGGGACGAGGCCGACGTGGTGCTCGCCATCGGCACCGACTTCGACGGCCTGATGACGCAGAACTGGCTCATGCCGCAGCCGCCGAAGCTGATCGCGGTGAACGTCGACGCCGAGGACGCCGCCAAGAACTACCGGCCGGACATCACGCTCGTCGGCGACGCCCGCCGGGTGGTCGAGTCGCTGCGCCCGGCGAGCCGGCCCGGCCTGCCCGAGCTGACCGCGCGCCTCGGCTCGATCAGCCGACGGGTGCGCCAGCGCATCCGCGACGAGGACCCGCAGGCCGCCGACTTCCTGTCCACTTTGGAGGAAGTACTCCCCGAAGACGCCGTGCTGGTGTCCGACATGTGCGTCGCCGGCTACTGGGTCGGCGGCTTCCACCGGGTCCGCGGCCCGCGCAAACTCGCTTACCCGATGGGCTGGGGAACGCTCGGCTACGGCTTCCCGTCCTCGCTCGGCGCCGCCGCGGCGGAGACCGGCCGCGTCATCTGCGTGACCGGCGACGGCGGTTTCCTCTACGCCGTGGGCGACCTCGCCACGCTGGCCGAGGAGCAGCTGCCGGTGACGGTGGTGGTCGTCGACGACGGCGGTTACGGCATGCTCCGCTACGACCAGGAGCAGGAGGGCCTGCCGCACCGCGGCGTCGACTGGGACAGCCCGGACTTCGTCGGCCTGGCGCGCTCGTTCGGCGTGCACGCGGACCGGGTGGCCGGCTTCGGCCGCGCGTTCCGGCGGCTGCTGAGCGAGTTCATCGAGTCCGGCGAGCCGAACGTCCTGGTGGTGCGGGCGAAGCTGAAGCCCCCTCTGAACACGTCCCCGCGGTGGTACCGCAGGCAGGGCCGGTGACCGGCGTCGGTGTCGGCGTCGACATCGGCGGTACCTTCACGGATCTCTGCGTGCTCGACGCGACCGGCGTGGTCGCCGTCGGCAAGGTGCTCACCACCCACGACGAGCCCGCCCGCGCGGTCGCGGAGGGGCTGGCCGAGACGTTCGCCAAGGCCGGTCTGGACCTCGGCGACGTCGACCAGCTCGTGCACGGCACCACCCTGGTCACCAACGCGCTGATCGAACGCAAGGGCTCACGCACCGCGCTGCTGGCCACGGCCGGCTTCCGCGACGTGCTCGAGATGCGCCGCGAGCACCGCTACGAGCTGTACGACCTCGGCATCGAGCTGCCCGAGCCGCTGGTGCCGCGATACCTGCGCTTCGACGTGCCGGAGCGGATTCTCGCCGACGGCACCGTCCACACCGGACTCGACGAGGAGTACGTCGCCCGGCTCGGCCGGGAGCTGGACGCGCGCGGCGTCGAGGCCGTCGCCGTCTGCTTCCTGCACGCGTTCACCAATCCGGAGCACGAACGGCGGGCCGGCGCCATCCTGACCCGCGTCGCGCCGCGGCTGCGCGTCGCGCTGTCGTCCGAGGTGGTGCCGGAGATCCGGGAGTTCGAGCGGACTTCCACCACCGTCGCGAACGTCTACGTGCAGGACCTCGCCGAGCGGTACCTGGCCGACCTGGAACGCCGCCTGCACGGCCTCGGCGTGCGGCCGTCCCCGCACATCATGCTTTCGCACGGGGGGATCGCGACGGTGGCCACGGCGGCGAAGTACCCGATCCGCATCCTCGAGTCGGGTCCGGCCGGCGGCGCGCTCGCGGCGTCCGCCTTCGGCACAAACGCGGGGCAAAAGGATCTGCTGGCGTTCGACATGGGCGGCACCACGGCGAAGCTCTGCCTGGTCGCGGACGGCGCCCCGCTGGTGACGCACGAGTTCGAAGTGGACCGCAAGTACCGTCTGCTGCCCGGTTCCGGCCTGCCGGTGAAGGTGCCGGTGACGGACATGATCGAGATCGGCGTCGGCGGCGGCTCGATCGCGCGGATCAACCGGCTGGGCCTGCTCACCGTCGGCCCGGATTCGGCGGGCTCCGAACCGGGCCCGGCCTGTTACGGCCGCGGTGGCACCGAGCCGACCGTCACCGATGCCGACCTGCTGCTCGGTTACCTCGACCCGGCCTACTTCCTCGGCGGGGGCATGGTCCTCGACGTCGCGGCCGCCCGTGAAGCCGTGCGCATGCGGATCGCGGAACCGCTCGGCGTCAGCGTCGAGGACGCGGCCTGGGGCATTCACACCAGCGTCAACGAGGACATGGCGAACGCCGCGCGCGTGCATGCCGTCGAGCGTGGCAAGGACCCGGCGAAGCTGCCGATGTACACCTTCGGCGGAGCCGGGCCGGTGCACGGCGCGGGAGTCGCGCGGGCCTTGGGCGCGCCGACGGTCGTGGCGCCGCCCGCGGCCGGCGTGCTGAGCGCGCTGGGCTTCCTGACCGCGCCGCTCGCGTTCGACTTCGTGCGTTCGGCCCGCGCCGCCGTGCTGGACCTTTCGTGGGACGAGGTCGACGCGCTGTTCGCCGAGATGGAGGCCGAGGGCACCGCGCTGCTCCAGGGCTCGGCCGGGGTGACGCACCGCCGGATCGCCGAAATGCGTTACGCCGGACAGGGTTACGAGGTCCGCGTGCCGGTCCGCGGTGGCTCCTGGCCGGAGACGCTGGTGTCGGACTTCACGGACGTCTACCGCTCGCTGTATCGGCGGACCGGGCCCGCGGTGGCGGTCGAGGTGCTGAACTGGCGGGTGGTCTCGTCCACTCCCGCGCCCGAGGTTTCGTTGCGGCCAAAGGAAATCTCGGCCGGGGACGCGCTCAAGGGCAGCCGTCCGGCCTACTTCCCGACCGAAGGTGGATTTGTCGACACGGCGGTGTTCGACCGCTACCGGCTGCCACCGGGAGCACGGCTCGAAGGACCGGCGATCGTCGAGGAACGGGAGTCCACTGTGGTCGTTCCGCCCGGCGCCCGGTGCGAGGTGCGGGCGGACGCGAGCCTGGCGGTGATCGTGTGACGGTGGACCCGATCCTCGTCGGCGTGCTCGGCAACCGGCTGCACTCGATCCTCGCCGAGCAGCAGAACGCGCTGGTCAACACCGCGTTCTCCGCTGTGGTCCGCGAATCGCTCGACCTCGCCTGCGCGGTGTTCGACTCGCGCGGCGAGATGATCGGCCAGTCCGTCGGCGGCACCCCCGGCCACATCAACGCGATGGCGACGGGCATGCACCACTTCGTCGCCGCGTACCCGCCGGACACGCTGGAGCCCGGCGACGTCCTGCTCACCAACGACCCCTGGCTGACCGCCGGGCAGATCAACGACATCACCGTGGCCACGCCGGTGTTCGCGGGCGGGCGGCTGGTCGCGTGGTTCGCCTCCTGCTGTCATGCGCCGGACATCGGCGGGCGGCTCGTTTCGGCCGAGGCGACCGAGGTCTTCGAAGAGGGACTCCGGCTGCCGATCCTGAAGTTCCTGCGCGCCGGCGAGGTGAACGCGGATCTGGAACGGCTCATCCGAGCGAACGTGCGCACGCCGGAGGAGACCATCGGCGACCTGTACGCGCAGGTCACCGGCAACGAGGTCGGGGCCGCGAGCCTGGTGCGGCTGCTCGCGGAGTTCGGGCTGGAGACGCTTGACGACATCGCCGCGGAGATCATGGACCGCTCCGAGCGCGCGCTGCGCGAGGCGATCACGAACCTGCCGGACGGCGTCCACCACAACGAACTCGTCACCGACGGCTTCGACGACGAGGAAGTCGTGCTGCGGGTGGCCGTCACGGTCGCGGGCGACGAGATCCACGTCGACTTCGACGGGTCTTCGCCGCAGAGCCGTCGCGGGATCAACGTGGTGCTGAACTACACACGGGCGTACGCGTCGTTCGCGGTGAAGGCGGCGATCTCGCCGGAAGTGCCGCACAACGCCGGCTCGTTCCGTCCCGTGCACGTGACCGCGCCGGAAGGCTCGGTGCTGAACTGCGTGGAGCCCGCGCCCGTCGCGTCACGGCATCTGATCGGGCATTTCCTGCCGTCCCTGCTGATCGGCGCGCTGCCGGGCCACGCGGTCGCGCCGAGCGCCGACGCGTTGTGGATGACGATCTGGCGCGGCGAGGGCTTCATGCTCAACGTGTTCCAGACCGGGGGCATGGGCGCGCGCCGGGCCAAGGACGGCCTGAACACCACCGGGTTCCCGAGCGGCCTGCGCTCGACGCCGACCGAGGTGATCGAGACGATGGCGCCGCTCGTGCAGCGAGAACGGGCGTTGCGCGTGGATTCCGGCGGCGCCGGGGAGTTCCGCGGCGGCCTCGGCCAGCGGACCACGATGGCGGCTCTTGGTGAAATCTCCTGGAGTGTCAACGGGAACGTCGACCGGGTGCGGCAGGCAGCGTCCGGTGTGGACGGTGGGCAGGCCGGGGCCGTCGGGCGGTTCGGCCTGGTCGGCGGCCCGGACCTGCCGTCGAAGAGCCGCGTCGCGCTCGGGCCCGGCGACGAGGTCGACGTGGTGCTGCCCGGTGGTGGCGGCAATGGCGATCCACACCGGCGGGCACCCGAGGACGTGTTCGACGACGTCGTCGCCAGGTACGTCTCGGCTGAGGCCGCGCGTGCCGTCTACGGTGTGGTGATCCGGTACACCGGCGCGCCGGACGCGCTGGTCCGGCTGCCCGAGGACTACGAGCTCGACGCGGCCGGGACCGCACAGCTGAGAGCGAGGGACTGAACGTCATGGGTCGGTTGGCCGGCAAGGTCGCGGTGGTTTTCGGTGGGGCGCGGGGAATCGGGCTCGCCACGGTGCGGGAGTTCGTCGCCGAGGGCGCGACGGTGTTCGCGAGCGACATCCGCGAGCCCGAGTCGCCGGTCGAGGGCGCGCAGTACTCCCTCGCGGACGCGACGGACGAAGAGCAGGTCGCGACCTTCGTGGCCGGCGCGCTGGCCGCGGCCGGGCGGATCGACGTGCTGGTCAACAACGTCGGCATCCACCTGGCGAAGCCGCTCGCCGAAACCACGCTGGCGGAGTTCGACAACATCTTCGCGCTGAACGTGCGCGCGGCCTTCCTCGGCACCCGCGCGGTGCTGCCGCACATGATCGAGCAGCGCGCGGGCAGCATCGTCACGACATCGTCGAACGGCGGGATGATGGGCCGCCCCGCCGATCCGGTTTACAACGCCACGAAGCACGCGCTCGTCGGCCTGACCAAGTCGATCGCGGTCGCGCACGCGCACCAGGGCATCCGCGCGAACACCGTCAACCCGGGCGCCATCGACACCGACATGCTGCGCTCCACGCTCGCCTCGCCGGACGACTTCGAGGCCAGGCAGCACCAGCTCGTGGCCAGCACCCCGGCTGCCCGCGTCGGCGAGGCGTGGGAGGTGGCGAAGGCCATCGTTTTCCTGGCCAGCGACGAATCCCGGTTCATCAGCGGCGCGGTGCTCCCGGTGGACGGCGCCAAAGCCGCCGGGGCGATGCCGTCGAACCGCTACAGCCTGGACTTCGACCTCGGCGTCCGCTGAACGGCGCTCGGCCGTCTCCCGCCACCCCTCCGCCGTGCGGTCGCGGGGAATGCGCCCCAATGTGGCGTTCGGTGCGTTGAGCGCAACCAACGCCACATTGGGGCGGATCGGGGGCAGCGGTGCCCGGGCGGGGTTGCTCAGCAGGTGACCGCCGCGTTGGCCCAGTCGGCGTGGTCGGTGTTGTTGCCGTCGCCGCCGTCGGTGACGATCAGGTCCAGCACCTGGACGCCCTTGAGCGGCACGTTCAGCGTCTGCGCCGGGGCGCCGTGCCGGAGGACGTCGGTCGAGGCCAGCGTCTTGCCGTCCCCGTGGACCTCGAAGGTGATGCTGCCCGTGGCGAACTCGTCGTCCAGGCCGACCACCGAGCTGAACGAGGTGCACCCGCCGCCGAGGTAGACGCGGACCAGCGACGGCGCGTGCGCCCCGAGGCCGTCCGGGTAGACCTGGCCGTTGATGGTGATCGGGTTGCCGTCACCGGCCTTGTTCTCGCCGTTGCTGGTGCCGCGCTCGACCGGGCCCCAGCCGTTTTCACTGACCACGAACGGCGCCTTCGACATCGGGGTCACGCCCGGCGGCAGCGGGGTGACGACCGGGCCGCCGGCATCGGCCGTCAGCTTCCGGGCGCCCCAGGCGGTGAAGTACGAGGCGTCCGCGGAGAGGGAAACCTTGTCACCACTGGGATTCACCGGCGCGATCCGGACGGATTCCTGCCAGGTCTTGCCGGGTAGCACCGCGGGCACGAACGCGTCGCCGCGGCCGTCGATCCGCCAGCCGGCCGGTGCGGTCAGCTTCACCCGCGCGGCGGCGACCGGGGTGCTGCCGTCGTTGGTCAGGCTCAGTTTCGCCGTGAACGGCTTGCCGGCGGGGAAGTACTCGCCCGCGTCGAGGGAAAGCGTGGTCGACGGCGCGGCGCTGGGCGCCTTCGTCGGCCAGACGCGGAACACCGCGGAGCCGTGGCTGGGCACGAGGGCCCGCAGCGTGCCGGTGGTCTCGGTGTCGGCGCCGGTCCACAGGTCGCGGACGCGGAAGTCCTTGCCGGAGAGGCCGAGTTCGGCGGCGCTGCTGGTCATCGTGGCGCCGCTGAGCCCGCGGTTGAACAGCACCACCGCGGCCGAGCCGTCGGACATCGGCTTGGACCAGACCTCGGTGTCGCCGTCGTCGCGGACCTTGTGCCCCTGCGTCCCGGCGAAGTCCTGGTCGAGCGCGACGATGTCCTTGTTCTCCAGGATCTTCTTGGTGGCGTCCGGCATCGAGCGGATGTCGTTGCCCGCCAGCAGCGGCGCGTTCATCAGCGACCAGAGCGCGAAGTGCGAGCGGTACTCGGCGTCGGTCATGCCGCCGTTGCCGACCTCGAGCATGTCCGGGTCGTTCCAGCCGCCCGGGCCGGAGTACTTCTCGAGCCCGACCTGCTGGTCGAGGATGCCGGTCATGCTGGCCCAGTTGTCGCTGATGTCGCCGGTGGTGCGCCACAGCTGCGCGCCGGAGCCCTTGCCCCACAGCCACGGCTGGTTCTCGCCCCACTCGCACAGCGCGTAGACCATCGGGCGGCCCGTCTTCTTGATCGCGTCGCCCATCTTCGTGTAACGCTCGATCGCCGGGCGGCCCTGGTTGTTGCAGTTGTCGTACTTATGAAGGCGATATGCCCTCTGGCCTGGGGATGTCCGCCCGGTTTCAGGGGTGCTCGACCCCTCAGGCCGTCACCAGGCCGTCAGGCCGTCTCTTCGGCGCCCCGGGCCGTCCGGCGTGGCTTGAAGATGTCGTTCACGGCCTGGCGCGCACGGTGGTAGCTCGTCGGCATCAAGTGGACGTAGGTCTTGAGGGTGAAGCCCTCCGAGGCGTGGCCGAGGAATGCGGCGAGTTCCTTGATCGTCACTCCGCGCTCCAACATGAGCGATGCGAACAGGTGCCGCATGGCGTGCATCCCGTCGTTGTGGTCCTCATAGGACAGTCCGGCTTTCTTGAAGGTGGGACGCCAGATCACGTTATTGAACGCCTGCCGGGTGTAGAGATCTCCGGCACCGTTGACCATGAGCACCTTGACCGTCTCGAACTTGCGGCTGTCCCGCTCACCCCACGGCAACGTAATCGACACGGGCGGGTACAGCTCCGCGTAGGCGTCAAGGTCTTCCAGCACACCATCACCCAGGGGGATGTCACGCGTCTTGTGTCCCTTGGGAAGCTTGAACTTGCGCACTCCGCCCACGGTGACCATCTGCCGCGTGCAGTGGTAGACCATCGTGTCCCGGTCGACGTTGTCGAGGCTGAACGCGAAGATCTCCCCTTGCCGAAGCCCCAGCCCGGCCCCGAGCGGCACACAGGGCTTGAACCGGGCCGGGAGCGCCAGTTCGACCCGCCGTAAGCGCGCATCCGGCCACGGAGTCACTTGCCGTGCGACGAAGGTCGGCGCCTGAATCGACTTGTCCCGGCAGGGATTGGACTTGATCTTCCCGTCAGCGACCGCTGCATCAAGAATCGAGCACACCAAGTCGAACGCCTGTCGCTGGTAGTTCGCCGACGCGGGCTCGTCCTGCGCGTTCATCCACGCCAACCACTTACGGATCACGTCAGGCGTCGCGAACGACGACAGCAGTTTCCGACCCAGGAGCGGGTACACCTGACTTTCCAGCTTGGCACTCACACTCTCGACGGTGGACTCGTCTTGCGACCGTCCAGCAAGCACAGTTTTCGTATAGGTCTTGAACTCGACCTTTCCCGCATTCGGGTCCGTGTAGGTGCCCGCGTACAGGTCATTCTCCACCTTGGTCTTATATTTTTTAGCCTCCTCCAATTTCTTATCCGGAAAAGACCTCGATCGTTCAACTTTGTCCGGGTCAAGGTAGCGGACTTTGTACCGCAACCCCTTCCCGTGATCCGCAGTGGGTTCCTGAACAGGCTTCCCCTTGCTGTTCAGCACGATCTCACCGGTGTCAGGGTCTTTCTTGTCCTGATACCAGCGGTCCTGAATATGTGCCATGGTGTGGTCCTTTCTTGCCGGGTTGCCGAAGTTTTTAGGCGGCGGGCATGGTTTCGGGTCCGTCGAGCCAGGTTCGGACGGCGGCGGGGTCGTAGCGGACGTGTTTGCCGAGGCGGTGCCAGGGCGGGCCGTAGTTCTTCAGGCGCCAGTCCCGGAGCGTCTTCTCCGGGATGTCGAGGTAGACGGACAGCTCGTCGGGCGTCCAGAGCCCTTCGACGCTCACCAGCCGTACGCGCGGGTTTCTGCTCATTGCCTCCTTGTCTCCCTCCCCGTTCAGGCGGCCACCGCCGGAGTTGCCGAAGTTTCTGGCAGCCCGGGTGGTCCGGCGGCGGCGAGGAGGGCGCGTTCGTATTCGGCTTTCCAGGTGATGCGTTCGGCGATCGCGCGCATGACGAGCTGGTCCCGGGGCGGGACGTGGGTATCCCCGGGCTCGACCTTGCGCCACACGAACCGCCCGGGGTCGGGGCGCGGTTTCTCGATCCCGGCATCGGCCAGCATGCTCGTCACATACGCGAGGCGATCGGCCTTGTGGTCGGCGACGGTCTTGCCGGACCACTTGCGCGACACCAGCACCCGCCGCCCTGGCAGCCCGAGTGTGGTCCGGCGGTGAGCACGGCCCCGGCAGTGCCCCGGGGTCGTTTTGCGGCCCGCTCCCTTGGGCTGGACCCCGTACAGCAGCCACACCGCGCACCGAGGCGAGCACGGAGTCACGGCCAGCTCAGCATGCAGCCGGTCATGGTGATCCCGCTGCGCGGCCGTGTCAGCGTCCACAACCTCACCGGTCGACTTGGTCAGGTACTTCGTCAGATACCCGATGTGGCGTCCAGCTTCCTCCGTGCCGCCGAGAATGCCCTTGGAGTGCACCTGTTCCCCGAACCGCACGACGTGGGAGGGTTCGTCCACGGCCTCGACCGCGTCATCCCACGCCGTCAACGGTTCCCGCGTGTCTGGGTCCACAAAGGAACGAGAATCCGGGTCCCACAACGGTTTCCGGTCACCGCCGTACACGACCTCATCGTGGTTTGGCCACCACACTTGGTGGTAGGTGGCCTCGGTGACCAGGCGGATCACGTCGTGCGGAATCGCGCCACGGAGCGCGGTGTGCAGGTGTGGCGCGGCCCGCTTCTGGGGTTCGACGGTGGCGAAGTACTGCACGTCGAACCCGACGACGCGGCGGAGGTTCTGCCACCACCGGTCGACCAGGGCGGCGAAGTGGACCGCGTCCCGTGCCGCCCGCCGGTAGTCATAGCTTGCCGGGTCCACAGGGGACCCATCGGGCCGGACACGACCGTACGTGTCGCAGGTGAGGGTGACGAACATCGAGGGCCGGAACCGTCCCGCGTACTCCCGCCCGACCGTCGTCTTGGATACCTTGCGGCGCGGGAGGTTCGGCGCGTCCTGCCGCCGTTTCGTCGAGCGCTTCACCGGCCGCCGCACCGCACCGTCCACGGCGGGCAGCCGCCCCGTCATGCCGGAGTCCCGTAGCTCCGTGTCCACGCTGGAGATTTCACCGCGCAGGTTCTCGGCCTCTGCCTCGTCCCCGGCCGCGTGCACGTCCCGGTAGGCGGCGACCAGGTCGGCCCGGTAGGTCATCAGCTCCGTCTGAACCTCACTGGGGTCCTGGCGGGTGATGACGGGTTCGGCGGCGAGGTGCCAGCCTTCCCGGCATTGGGCCTGCCGCAACGCTTTCGCCTTTGTCGCGCACGGCAGGCACACCGATTCCACCGTGGAGCCGCAGGGCACCGGGACGTAGCGAACCTCTCCGGTCTCGGTGTCGCCGACCTCCATCGTGAACGGCCGCACGCACACCCCGTGCTGTTCCGCCGTCGCCTTCACCACGTCCGTAGCCAGTGCACCGCGGATTCGGCCCGGCCCGGATTCGGCCGGCATCGTCTGACCAGGGGTTTCCTTCGTGTTCGTGGTCATGCCGCCTCCTCTCCCGCGCGCGCCCACTGCCGCAGCAGCCACACCGGCATGTCCTGATCGGTCTCCACCGGCAGGTCGGGGAACGTCACCGGGTCGAACGGGACACCGCCGTACACCCGCACCAGGACACCGCACGGGGCCCGCCCGGTCAGCTCCAGCTGGACCCGACCGCCATCAGGCGTTCGCCACAAGCTCACCCGGGCACCGTCGAGGGTGGCCGCCCACGTCGCGAGTCCGGAGGCCACACCGGTCACGGTGTCCGTGTCGAGCTGGACACTGACCGGGGCGGCCCAGGTGGTGACCTCGACCGACGACGCCGGGGGCAGCGCATGGGAGTCGAGGTGATCCCGGATCGCGTCCAGGAAGATCATCAGCCTGTTCACGCGGTCCCCCTTGCGTTGCCCTCACGCCGTTTCCGCGCAAGGTCGATCACCTGGGCGCCGCCGTTGGTGACGTAGTTCTCCAGCGCCTTCACCGTCGCGTCCGACACCCACCCGGCCCGCACCCGCAACGGTTCGCGGATGCCCTCACCCCAGGCGTAGCCGACACCGGCCGCCGATTCGGGGATGCGGTTCGCCCAGGCCCCACGCTCATAGGCACCGTCGCCGAGGACCATGCCCACATGCGTCTTGCTGGTGACGCGCAGGCAGATGCGCCGGGGCAGTAGCTCCCGCACCGGAACGGTGTCCTTGGTCGGTTCCTGCACGTAGCCCCGCACGCCGAACCCCAGCGCCCGGCCTTGGGTGGTCAGGATCGCCAGACGTTCCACAATGGCTTCACGGGTCTTGCGGTCGGTGTACTTCGTCAGCGCCCCGATCTCGTCGAACTCCAGCAGCTCTAACGGGTTCTCCGCCGAGATCGGCACGTCACGGGTGATGCCCGCGAACTCCCGTTTACGCGCCTCCAGCACGTCAATCAGCGCGTCGAGCACATCGAGGGCTTCCTTACCGGACACGCCGTAGCGGGCGAAGATCCCGCGCCCGTAGGCCAGTTCCATGCCCTTGGGGTCGATCCCCGACACGCGCACCACCCCGGCCCGGATCGCCGACGCGGCCGACACCAGCGGGCACCACATCACCGAGTTTTTCCCCGCACCCGTGGCACCAGCTACCAGCGTGTGCGCGCCCGGACCGGTCAGCGGCAGCAGCCACGGCTTCCCGTACTCGGTTCGGCCGGCATAGACGCCACGCAGGTCAACCCCCGTGCCGTCGACCGCGACCAGGTCCGGCAGCGGCAGGCAGGACACCGGGGTGGCGAGCAGGTCACGGCGCATGAAGTCCAGCGACACCACATCCGGTGACACTTCCCGCACCTGGACCCGCGTGACCCGCCGGGCCGTGGCCAGCGCCCGGGCCGCGTCGTCGAAGTCCTCCGGCTTCTGCCCCGGTACCAGCCGCACCTGCACCTCATCCCACGACGGCCCGGAACGCACCCGCAGCAGTGCCGGGACGGCCACGCCGGACTGTTGCCGGGCCTGAGCGACCGCTTCCCGCTTGCGACGCCGGGACACCAGGTTCACGGTCACGTCCACCGGGACCGCCTCGTCCCGGATCGTCAGGCCACACGCGTGCAACCAGTCGGGGAGCTTGCGCCCGTAGACGGCCCAACGGAGCCACCACGCCCGCAGCCAGCGCCCGCACCACCGGTCGAAGCCCACCGCGTCCACGACATGCCAGACGAGCGTGGCGAGGGCGAGTGTGCCGCCGACCAGGGCGAGGGACAGCCAGCCCCACCAGTGCCACCAGGCGGTCACGGCCAGCACCGCCAGGCACGACCGCCACCGGGTGACGAGTTGCCGAACAATCCAACCCACCGCCCGCAGCAGCGCCCACAGGGCCACCCCGATCACCGCCAGGGCAGCCAGAGTCTCCGCGATCGCGGCGAACGCGCGGCCGAGCTTGGCCAGCACCCACAGCACCACCGCCAGGCCCCCGCACAGGGCCACCAGCCCGAACCCGTTCATCGGCGCTCACCGCCCACCGGCCGTGAACCCGTATCGCCGGGCACCACCAGGTCCAGCGGCAGCATCCCCATGCACGAGGCACACTTCATCTCACCCGGCAGCAACCGGGCGAACTTCTTACATTCAGCACAGCGCATCCGGGTGACCCCGGTTGACTGGCATCGGTTGTCATCATTTATCGTTGCCATTGTTCACCTCCAGTGAACAGGCGCAGAACCGGAACAGGTTGGTAGCCAGAAGGCCGGTTCTGCGCTTTTAAGGGTTGAATTTCGGCACGTAGGGACGCCTTTAATGAAACACGCGTCCCCACGTGCCTTTTCGTGATATTCGATTGTTGATTAGTCGGTCAGAATGTGGTGGTCGATTGCTGTGTCTCCTCTATCCGTTCGTATTCCGCCAGCGCCCGGAGCAGCGCAGCTCCCCACGTGGCACCTGCAAGGCGTCCGCGAGCCACACCAGCCGCCGCAACGGGCGTGTCACCGGCGGCGCCTCCCTGCCGCACTCGATCGCCGACAGGTACGA
This sequence comes from Amycolatopsis saalfeldensis, assembly GCF_900110575.1. Taxonomy (GTDB): domain Bacteria; phylum Actinomycetota; class Actinomycetes; order Mycobacteriales; family Pseudonocardiaceae; genus Amycolatopsis; species Amycolatopsis saalfeldensis. The sequence continues at coordinate 490,492 of NZ_FOEF01000001.1, read as the reverse complement.
CGGGCTGAGACCCGCGATCTCGGCCGTCACCGTCTGAGTCCGACCAGTCCGCTCCCGCGTGACCCGCAACCACTCACGCAACGGCTCACCCTCCTCTGCCGGTATCCTCTGACCAGCGGAAACACGCGCGGTCATGATCCACCGTCCACAGTGGCCGGTTGCATGGCACCGGGGAGTTCACTCTCGTGACCACGCAAGGCGGTCATCCACAGTTCCTCACGCGGCAGCCCCAGGGCATCCGCCAGGCCAACCACCAGCCTGACCACGTCTCCCACCGGGTCGGACCGGCCCAGCTCCAGCGAACACAGGTAGCCGGAGCTGATACCGGCCTGGCGGGCCGTCTCTTCCTGGCTCCGTCCGTGCCCCTTCCGCACCTCGCGTATCTGCCGCGCCCACGCCGGAACCGTCAGCGACCCGGGCGACTTACTGACCGTGCCAGGCGGACGCCATACCTTGCCCTGCTCCCGCTCCCGCTGTTCCCACGCCTCGAAATCCCGCATAGCCAGCACCAGCAGCCGCGTCATACTGGTCTGCAAACCATGGGCGATCTTCAGCAGCAGCGGAACCGACGGCAGGTACTTGCCCGCCTCCAGACCTCGCAGCGTCCCGATACCCACCCCGACCCGCCGGGCCGCCTCCTCCACATGCCACCCCGTCACCGACCGCGCCAGCCCGATCCGATCACCCAGGGATCCCTGTGCCTTCGGGCCGCCCTCCTTCATCGGATCGACGTCCTGGCCCCGGACCGTCTTGACCACCAGCTCATACGGCGACATGCACAGCGCCCGAGCCAGACCCGATACCACGGCCAGGGACGTCAGCTGAGTCTCACCGTTCTCCAGCTTCCGCAACGTCGTAGCGCCCATCCGCGCGCGGTCCGCGACCGTCGGAACAGTCAGCCGCAGCGCATCCCGCCGACCCCGCAAGAACACACCCAGTTCCGCGCCCGCCAACTCCGCCACGCACCGTGGACTGTCCTTGTCAGACATCGCGTGTCACCCCCAGTCCTGACTCGACCATGCGCGCAGACTCCCGCCGTACCCGCCAAACCGGAGCGAACACCTCACCCGAACGCAGAGCCTCCCGCCGCTTCTGGTCCCGCACCGCCAGGAGCACCAGCAGCCACCGGCCCACATCCACGCCGTCCGCGAGTTTCACCAGCGCGGGAATCGTGGGCCGACGACTGCCGTTCTCGATCCCCCCGACGTGGCCCTCTGACATCCCGCACGCCCGCGCGAGCTGTGCCAGCGTCATCCGCAGTTCCACGCGCCGCAGGTACATTTCCTCGCCCAGACACACCGACCGGGGCCACGCCGCCGTAGCCGCCAGCCCCGGCACCGAGTCATATCCTTTCCCGTCCCCAGTGCCCGCAGCCAGCAACGGCAATACAAACGGCGACAGGCCCAGGCCCCGCGCCAGCGTCGACGCCTTCGTCAGTGACACCAACTCCGTATAGTCACGCTCGATCAGGCTCAGAGTGGACTTAGCAATGCCACACCGCCGCGCGGCCGCCGTGAGCGTCAAGCCCATCTCCTGCCGCCGTGACCGCACAACCGTGCCCACCGACACCACATCACCCATGACGCTCCTCCTTCCTTTCCTTGCCTGGTACGGCAAGCGTCGCCGCCGCCTCTACCTCATCCACGTTCCGCCGCTCACGGTCCGCCCAATACAGCGCCTCATGGTGGTGACCACGATCGATGTCAGCCACCCGCTCATACATCCGCGCATTCGCGCGATGAAAAGCGATCCACTTCGACGGCATCGCGGTCTGTTCCGGACGACGCCTCTCCGCGTCATCATGTGCGTCCGCCAGCTTCTCCACCGGGCGCACCTCGCCGTCGCACACCGTGCACACCGCCTTCCCATCCCGGAAACCCATAAACCGCTGACAGCTCGGACAACGCGTAGTCGCATTCATCGGCCGCCCTCCTGCCAGCCCGGCTGGTCGTGCTGGACCTCCGCGACCACCCAGCCGAACAACTGATCACGCGGGATCTCCAGCGCATGAGCCAGCCGCATCACCGTTTCCACCCGCCGCAACCGCCGCGAACCCCCATCGATCCCCCCGACATACGACATGGACAGCCCCGCCCGGTTCGCCACCGTCCACTGAGTCAGGCCCCGCTCGTGCCGCACCCGCTGAAGCAACGCAGCCACCGGCACGAACAAACCCCGATCCACATCGTCGAACCGGACCCACTCCGTTTCCGCCATCACTCGCCACCCCCGCCATCACTTCGGCCGGCATAGCCAGAACCACCCGACGACCGGCGAAGCCTCTGCGGACGACCCACCGGGCGGCGCGCCACCGGGGACGGCGCCGCGTCCAGCGGCGGCGGGGGCTCCGTGTACCCGAGTTCCACCGCGCGTTCTGCGAACTCCGTCGCCGCCAGCTCCACCGCCGCCGCGACCCACCAGGCAACCGGTTGTGTGCGCGACAGCTCCCGCCAGGCCAGCGCCACCCGGGCCGCCGCGTGCCCGAGCTGGTGACGCACCGGTTCCGTGCTCTCCCGCGCCTCCAGCTCGAACAACCGCGAATAGTCCTGGTACGCCGCCGTCCACGTGTCCGCCAGCTCACCGGGACCCTGCCCCCGTTGCGCGTGCCCCACCACTACGCCGCCTTACTCGCGTCATCCGCCGCCGAGGAACCAGAACCCGACGACCGCGACGCCTTTGAGCCCGTGCCCGTGCCCGACACGGCAGCCTTGAAGCCCGACGCGCGGAACACGTACGTCTGGTACTTGAACTCGCCCTGCCCGCCGACACGCGGTTCAGCCGTCAAACCCTCCAGCTCAATCGGCCGCATCCCCGGCAGCACCTCCGACGTCGTCGGCACCGGCTGCACATCCGCCAAGAACGTCACCTCAAACGAGGCCCGCTTCGCCTTCTCCTCATCCGGGTCCGTCACCGTGCACTTCCACTGGCGCTTCCCCGTCACCTCGTCCACACGCTGCCGAACCGGACGACCCGCCGCCCGATCCTCACGCGACTGAAACTCGTTATCCGGCACCACCTCACCCACCATCACAAGCCCCTGCGGGAACGCGTCACCGAACGGAATATCAAAACGAACACCACGAGAAATAGCCATATTGATCACCAATTCATTAGACAGAAGAAGGTTTTAGTCGATTACTCGGAGAACGTCTGTGTCCTTGTGTAGTCGTCACACTCCTGTGCGTAGCGCAGTGCTGCGCCTGCCAGCTCCCGAGCGAACTGTGCGGCCAGTTCAGCACTGCCCGGCTCGTCATCGACCGCGATCGAAAGCACAGTGTCGGGACCTACCTCCGCGACAAGCCTCGGACCAGGAAGGCCGCCCTTGACCACACGGACCGAGTCCCCGAACCTCGGTGTCACGCGGATGTGAGTTGGCATGTTCGTACCTCTCTTGACCTGCACCGACACGAGGTGATCACCTCGCTCCACCCACCATGCGGGGTACGATGGGTCCGAGGCCACGAGATGCAGGCAGACTGCATACGATGCGCATATACGGAGGTGAATACGGCGGTGGAAACGTTCGGTGACGTGCTGAAACGCATCCGGGCAGAGGCTGGCATGAACCAGGCCGAACTTGGCCGCGCGGCCAACGTCAGTCAGAGCTGGGTGAGCCGCGTCGAGGCTGGCCAGGGGGTGGACGAGTCGAGCGTGCGCCACCTCGAAGACCTCTTGCATGCAGATGGGCAGCTCATGGCCGCCTACCTTCGTGCACAGGAGAAGGGTTCAGCGGGCTCCTTGGTGGTGCCCGGTCGGGACACCTGGGCATTCAGCGACCTGCTGCGCAAGATCCACCGCACCGACGTGGGCTCCGAGACGATCGACCAGCTCAAGATCATCACCGAACAACTTTGCTGCGAGTATGTCTCGCGGCCTGCCGAGGACCTACGCGCGGACGCTCACCGGCAGCTCGAATACGTCGAGCGACTTATTTCCGGTCCCACCACACTCGCCGAACATCGCGAACTATTGGTGATCGCAGGCTGGCTCTCGCTGCTCATCGGGTGCGTGAATTACGACCTTGGATTGGCGCGCGATGCCGAATCTGCCCGGTCGGCAGCATTTCAGCTTGGGCGTGAAGCTGGGCATGGTGAAATCATCGCTTGGGCATTTGAAATGAGCGCCTGGTTTGCCATCACGCAAGGTCGATTCAAGTCTGTTCTGGATTACGCTGGCGCTGGGCATGATGCTGCGCCGCACGCTTCCGTCGCTGTGCAATTGGCAGCACAAGGAGCCAAGGCGCAAGCGCGTATAGGGGATAAAAGTGCGGTGCGGAAAGAGCTTGACAAGGGTGCGCGGCTCTTAGAGGCTCACGAGCACCCGACGCGACCGGAAAACCACTTCGTCATCGACCCGGCGAAATGGGATTTCTACGCCATGGACTGCTACCGGCTCGTTGGCGAAAACGAGCGGGCCGCCGAGCATGCCCGGGAGATCGTCAGGTTTTCCGAACGGCCGGATGGAAGCGACCGCAGCCCCATGCGCGCCAGCGAGGCGCGGCTGACACTGGCGACAGTGGCCCTGCGTGAACGTGACTTGGACGGTGCCACCGAGTGGGCGCGAAAAGCGTTCAGCGCCGATCGTAAGTCGGTACGCAGCTTGTCCTTGGTCGCCGATGAGCTGTACCGCGAAGTCCGCCAGAATTTCGAGACCGACTCTGCCGCCGGTGCACTGCGTGAGGTCATTGCGGACTTTTACTCCAGCGTCAGCGGAAAGGTGTAGACGCCCTTTCCGTGCGCTCAACGGACTGAGCCCCGCTGCCGATCGGTTATCGGTGGCGGGGCTCAGCCTGTAAGTGTGTCTCAGCGGTCGGCTCGGTCATCCGCGGTTGCGTAGGTCATATGCCAGACGTTGCACCTTGCTCGCGATCTCCTGCGGTCCGGCACCTGACAGACTGACCCAGCCAGACCCGTCCACGCCGAACAGGATGCGCCCCTGGTCGGTGTCGGCCCAGCCAGGCGGGTCTTCGTTGCGACGGCGCCTCCCTCGGCTGTCTCGGATCGCGACATACAGCCGGCCGAAATGGGTGTGCTGTGCGTTCAGCCAGCGCAGCACTTGTTTGGCGTCACGAATGCTCGGGCTGGTCGTGTTCGGAATTGCCCCGCCCTTGATGGCCTTCAGGTCGGTGTCCGAGCACGTCAGCGAGGCCAACCGCGCGGCAGGCGCATCCGGCAAGAGCGCGGTGAACTCCTGCGCCAGGGAATCAGCCGAACACGCGGCGAGGTACAACTTCTGGCCTGTTGCGACGACCGTCACCGCGTCCCGCCCGCTCGCGGCAGCCCGCACCGTACGTTCACCGCGCCCGGACTTGACCCACGAGTAATAGTCGACTCTCGGGCGTTGCAGGACGTGCAGCGTCTCCACGAAATCGTCGTCGAGACGCCCGCCCCGCAACAGCCCACACTCAGCCAACTCGCGGTCAGCATCGGCCGCCAGCTGACGCCGCTCGTCCAGCGAGTACCACAGCGCACCACGCACGAGCGTCGGGTGGACATCTCCGAGATTGAGCCGTTCCCACAGCACCTCGAAGGTCTGCAAGCTCAGCTCCACAGGCTTGCGCAGCACTGTTAGTTCTCCCTCTCCTGGGGCGCCGCCCCTACGCCCCGATCACCGGCGGCGTGGGCCGATCACCGTCGTAGCCGCCAAACAGTGAGTCCGGGTCCTCTTCCGGCAGCAGGATCTTGCGCTGATGCTCTTCGTCCTCGCCGCCTTTGCCCTTACCGGCCCCGCCCGCGCCCATGCCGCCCATTCCGGACTGCCCCTTCGCACCGGCAGCCCCGGCCGTACCCATGCCAGGCCGCCCGGCGCCCTCGCCCGGAGTACCGGAACCGGTGCCAACGCCCGCGCCGAGACCACGACCGGCCGCGCCCGACCCGCCAGAACCGAAACCCCCACCTGCGCTACGGCCGCCAGCGCTGCCACCGGATGCACCACCAAACCCACCTGGCAGCCCGACACCTCCGACCCCTGCTCCGCCACCCAGAGCAGACCCGTTGCCGCCGCTCGGGTTGCTGGAGCTGCCCGGCCCGTTCTGCCAGGGGGCAACGCCGCCCGGGTTCTGGCCGGAAACTGGATCCGCCCACGACGAGCTTGTCCGGGTCCCGTCGTTCGGAGCAGGCACAGACGGTGGAGTAGCACCGTGGGAACTACCCGGCGGAGGCGGCGCCGGAACGTTCTCCGCCCCCGGCGGTACGGTATACGTGCTGGGGCCGCCACCGGAGTAGCTGTGCGATCCACCAGACGAATGCGCCGATGAGTGACCACCAGAACCGGACACATGCGGCCCACTCGACAAGCCCGATCCAGGAACCTGCGGATCGGGGGTAAACCCGCCCGAAGACACCGACGGATCATGTGCCGCCGGATAGTCCATCGGCATCGTCTGTGTGCGTGGCGCGCTATTCTGATCGTAATCCTGATATACAGCGACGTTCTTCTTTGTTTTGTCGTCGAACTCTGCCGCCGCTTTTTCGTCGTCACTCGCGCCAAGTGAAAGGTAGTCCGTTAGCTTATCGTCATCCGGACGCGAAGTGGAAACCTCAACAACATTGTTCTTCGCGTAATTAAAAGCGGCCGACTGCTCGCTCAGATGCTGCTGCATCATCGTCATATTCTGGGCCGCAGTACGCGAAGTGGCAACCATGGGCCCCAGGCCTGCGCTGCCGGCATCGGCAGCCTGACCTTTCCAAAACGAATTCAAAGCCGTCTGGCCATCTGTCAGCTTATCCGCCACGGTATTGTGAATGTTACTTAGCTTGCCGCAACTTTGCCCAGCACTGTCAATGCTGCTCGAATCTCCCGGCGACCGGAGCAAGTTGTAGATATCATACCCCGAGTAGGCCATCTATTTGCCCTTCATGTGCTCAACGGCGGTTGTGGCAATTTGCTCGGCTATGCCGCACGCATTGGACTGGGCAGGGCCACTGCGGAGCAACATGACGACCGTATACGCCAAGTCATCGCGAACGCCGACAGCAAGATTGCAATTGCCCTCCGATTCGCCACCTCGGGCGTAAATAACCGCCGGATATCCCGCTATTGGAGCATGCGGCGTAAAAGTAGTCAGATAACCTTTCTGGTGATCTATGTATAGCCCGTTAATTCCCGATGTTTGCTTGGTTAGGAGGCCGCCGCTAGCGCTGCCGTGAAGGTCGGTAAATGTCCAAACGCAGAGATTTCCACTATCCGAGTTGTCGGTTTTAGTTTGTTTTATTGGTCCCCCCAGGCTTTCGACCTCACTGGAAGGTACGGCCGAACAGGGATCACTTGCGTACGATTCAGTGTTCGCAATTGGATCGGTGACCTTCGGGGCAAGTATGGGGTCACCGGCGGCTGAGCTCGACGGAGCAGGTGTTGCCTGCCCGTTGCTAGTCGATCCGCATCCAGCAACCGCGATTGCGGCAATTGTCGTGCACAGCAGTGCCGTCAAGTGTCGTGAGTGCATGGAACTTCAATCAGCCTTTCCGCTCCCGCGAAGCGCATCGATTGCCGCATGATCCTGCTTTTCATATGCAGTCTTTACCTGCTTTAGAACATCAACGTAGGACATAAGAAAATTGACTGCACCCTGAAGGAAGCCGTTATACTGATTTGCGGATTGAATTGCAGCGTTGGCGAAAGAATTACTAACATTCTCGCCGCCGGGTGGCCTAATTTGCATGATGACCTGCGCATGTCGTTGCGCTTCGTCCAGGTCGTCGTCAAGTAGTCCCTCTAGCTTTTGAATTACCTTGTCCATTGCGTCGGGGTCGAATTCCCATCCGCCGCTGTTGGCTGCCGCTGCAAAGTCGGCCTTGGCCTGTGCGGTGCCGAGTGCTTTGTAGTCAGGTGGCTGTCCGGTTGTGGTGACCGGGCCACCGCTGGACAGCGGCAGCGGTGGCGATCCCGGTGGCGGCGGTGGTGGTGGCGGTGTGACGTTCTGCTGGTAGACACCGTTAAGGCCGCCTGCCTGCCCTCCCTGCCCGTCCGGCATGATGTTCCCCTCCTCGTAGCCACCCGCTCCGTCCGGGTGGCCTACCCTCTGCTCGTGGCTGGTTTCGCCACGTGACGATAGCAGGGACGAACCGACCAAGAACCCGGTTCCGCGAAGATCGCCACGCCCGTGCGGCCCTGGCCAGCGCCCGTGTGATGCGCCGGGGGTGATGTGCAGTGTCATCCGTCGGGTGATGTGCAGATGCTGCCGAATTTGGCTCTATGGGATCAAGGCGCGCCGCCTACGGCGGCGCGCAACCGGTCACCTCGCGTACGGCGGGTCGTCGCCTTTAGCGGATCGGCCTCCGCTCCGCTCTGGCCGACCGCCCGGCGCGCCCGCCGCAGCTCGCTGCGGGTGCGCACGCCCCCGCAGGCGGCACGAAGAGCCCCACGGCCACGGCAGCCACGACGCCCCTACCGCACCTCATGCACCCGCCGATCACCTCCAGCTGAGCCGTCATCCTCGCCGCCTCGACTACCGACACGGCTGGTAAACGACGATCAAGTGGCCTTGGCCCTGCTGCTGTTGCAAGGTCAGCAGGCCGAGCTGAGGACCGGGGTTCGGGTGCGGCGTGTCATCGGTCAGCCGATCGAACGTCAGGTGGCAGGCGTCGACCAGCAACGTCCCACCAGGCCCGTCCTGAGTCGCCTGCCCCGGTAACCACAAGTTGTTGACGTAGTCGCCCGCCGCGCTCACCAGGGCCGCCAACGAGCGGATCGCGGCTGGGCAATCCGCCACACCACGGCTCCGCGCCAGCTGAGCCTGCGCAGGCGGGGCGAAGTAGAAACACGCCGTGGCCACCGCATCCGGCGTCGGGAAGGCGATCTTCTCCGCCAAGAGGTCAACCATGCTCGCAGGCGTGCGGGGCAAGATCCGCGCCACCGCGTTCTGATGTTCCTGGTCCAAGACCGCTTGAGCCTGCCGGTCCCGCTCCGCCGCGTTCACCGCCAGCATCACCACACTCAGCACCACCAGGACCACGCCCACCACCACGGCCGCCACCGTCTGCGCACGCCGTTCCCGCAGCCTCAGCCGCACTGCGGCCACCACCCCTGCGCCCAGCACCGCCACCCCGACCAGCAGCAGCCACCACCACGGTTCCACATAGGTCAGCAGCCACACATCAACCACCGCCAGGGTGACCGCCAGCGTCCACGCCAGCCCCACCCGCCGGGCCGTCCCCGTCAACCCCAGCAGCAGCACCGCACCCAGGCCACCCAGCCACGGCCACATCTGCCAGTCCGAGAGCCACCACGCCACCAGCCCGACCACCACGGCCACGCCGAGCACCGGCCACCGCAGCGCGCGAGCCACCAGCAACCACCGTCGCTCACGAGCCGCCGAGCGTTCCCCATACGCCGCCGCGCGGTCGAAAAACCCGCCTCCACCCATAACTCCAGCATGCGCCTCGGGTCCCCCATGATCAACCCGGGCGGGTTTCTCTGCTAATTCGGCCGGCATCGGCATTCACCCAGGTCACAGGCGGCAAAGAGCCCCCCGGAGCCACAAAGGGGGAGGGTGGACGCCGAGGGGCACGCTTCAGCGTTCACGGTTTCGAGGAATACGCAACGCGGGTCACCGGGGGTCCCTCGCATCGGAGCGTCTAACGGTGAGCCAACCGCGTCAAGGCGGGAAAGATGCCTTGACCCGGCCGACTCACCGCTAGGCGCAGCAGGGGCGAGGAAGACGGAGGCAACTAGCCACCACTCGCAACAGCCGACCCGGGAGGCCACCTTGCGCAAGCACACCGCCGGACCCAACCAACTCGCACTCTTCACCCGGCTCGAACTCCACCACGTCCCCCAGCCGACCCCCGTCAAGCGCGCCCCGGTACCGGCATGGGCTGTCACCGTCGAGGAACACATCCGCGCCGCAACCCTCCTCACACCGCCCAGCCCCGGCATCTCCAGGCCGTCCACAGGCCGTCAGACGTCCGGACCGGACCGGACCCAACCGGACCCAATCAGCCAGAAAAACGCAGGTCAGACACTATCTGTGATCAAATCCCGCAGCTCGGGAAACGCAAGGTGTCACAAGTCGTACTTGAGGTAGTCGACGCCCCAGTCCGCGAACGTCTGCGCGTCGACGTCCTCGTGGTCCAGCCCGCCGGGCATGGTCTGCGCGCAGGTCATCGTGCCCGCGCTGGTGTAGATGCCGAGCTTCAGTCCCTTCGCGTGCACGTAGTCGGCGAGGGCCTTGATACCGCCGGGGAAGCGCTGGTGGTTGGGCTCGAACTTCCCCTCGGCGTTGCGGTCGTGCTCGGCCCAGCAGTCGTCGATGTTGACGTACTGGTAGCCGGCGTCCTTCAGCCCGGAGCTGACGATGGCGTCCGCGGTCTCGCGGATCAGCTCCTCGTTGATGTTGCAGCCGAACTTGTTCCAGCTGTTCCAGCCCATCGGCGGCAGCGCGCCGACGGCCTGCTGGGTGGCGAACGGTGCCGGGGCGGCGGCCGGCACGGCCACGGCGGCCGGGGTGGTGAAAGCGGTGGTCAAGCCCGCGGCCAGCGCACTGGCGGCCAGCAGACCCACAAGACGACGCATAGATTCCTCCAGGAGTGCGCAACTCTGCACAAACTCACTCAACAATCAACATCACGCACAGGTTCGCCGTCAAGCGGCCGTTGGTAGGGAATCCGGGCTTCGCGAGGTAGAAAGGAGATCAAGCCCCGACCGCGAGGAGACGTGCATGCCCGAGGTCCGTCCACTCGACGGGATCAAGGTCGTCGACCTCTCCCGGATCCTCGCCGGGCCGTACTGCACGCAGTACCTCGGCGAGATGGGCGCGGACGTAGTCAAGGTCGAGCCGCCGGGGCACGGCGACGACACCCGGCTGTGGGGTCCGCCGTTCGTCGGCGAGGGGAACGAGGCGGTGTACTTCCTCGCGGCGAACCGGAACAAGCGCGGGATCGTGCTCGACCTCAAGAGCGAGCGCGGCCGTGAAGCCGTCCGCCGCCTGCTGGCGGACGCCGACGTGCTCGTGGAGAACTTCCGCCCGGGCACGCTCGAGAAGTGGGGCCTGTCCTACGCCGAGCTCTCGGCGCTGAACCCGCGGCTGATCCACGTGTCGATCACCGGGTTCGGCCAGACGGGGCCGTACCGCGACCGGCCGGGCTACGACCTCGTCGCCCAGGCGATGGGCGGCGTGATGGGGCTGACCGGCGAGCCGGACGGCGCGCCCGCGAAGGTGGGCCTGCCCGTCGCCGACCTCAACGCGGGCACCTGGGCGATCATCGCCGTGCTGATGGCGTTGCAGGCCCGGCACACCACCGGGCGCGGCCAGTACCTCGACGTCTCGCTGCTCGACGCCCAGCTCGCCTGGCACGTGTACGCCGCCGGCGCGCACTTCTACGACGCGCCGCGGCCGCGCCGGATGGGCTCGGCGCACCCGAGCATCGTCCCGTACCAGGCGTACCACGTGTCCGACGGCTGGCTGATCGTCGCGATCGGCAGCGAGAAGCTGTGGCGCGTGCTGTGCCGGGTGCTGGAGCTGGACATCGCCGAGGACCCGAAGTTCGCCAGCAACGCCGCGCGCGCGGCGAACCGCGACGAGCTGAACGCGCGGCTGGGCGAGGTGCTCGTGACGCGTACCGTCGAGGACTGGATGAAGACCTTCGACGCGGCCAGCATCCCGGCCGCGCCGATCAACGACATCGACGACGTGTACGCCGACCCGTGGGCGGCCGAGCGGGACCAGGTTGTGCGGCTGCCGCACCCGACCGTCGGGACCTACCTCGGCAACGGGTTCCCGATCAAGGCGTCGGACACCCGGCCTCGGCCGACGTCCGCGCCGCCGACGCTGGGCCAGCACACCGCCGAGGTGCTGGCCGAGCTGGGTTATTCCGCGGCGGAGATCGCGGAATTCTGACGTGGCCCCGATTTCGAGGAGGAACGAGATGGCCGACCAGCCGCAGAACCCCCAGGCACAGAACCCACTGTGGCACCCGTTCGCGGATATGGGTGCCGTGGACGGCGACCGCATGGTCGTCACCCGCGGCGAGGGCTCGTACGTCTGGGACGACGCGGACCGGCGGTACTTCGACGCGACCGCTTCGCTCTGGTACGCCAACTTCGGCCACGGACGGCCGGAAATCACCCGCGCCGTGACGGCTCAGCTGGAGAAGCTCGACTCGTACAACCTCTTCGGCTACTACGCGAACGAGCCGGCGCTGGAGCTGGCTTCGCGACTGTCCGAGCTGGCGCCGACGCCGGGGTCTAAGGTGTTCCTCGGTTCCGGTGGCGGCGACGTGGTGGACACGGCGGTGAAGATCGCCCGTGCGTACTTCGCGAACACCGGGCGGCCGGCGAAGACCCACGTGATCGGGCGGGTGCAGGGTTACCACGGCACGCACGGCTTCGGCACGGCCGTCGGCGGGATTTCCGTGAACGCCCAGGGGTTCGGGCCGCTGCTGGAGGGTTTCTCGCACATCGCGTACGACAGCGCGGCGGCACTGGAAGCCGAGATCGAGCGGCTCGGCGCCGACCGGGTGGCCGCGTTCTTCTGCGAGCCGGTGATCGGCGCGGGCGGGGTGCTGCTCCCGCCGGAGGGCTACATCGAGGAGGTCGCGGCGATCTGCCGCCGCCACGACGTGCTGTTCGTCGCGGACTGCGTGATCGCCGCGTTCGGCCGGCTGGGCACCTGGTTCGGCATCGACCGCTGGGCCGTGCAACCGGACCTGATCACCACCGCGAAGGGTCTCACCGGCGGGACCGTGCCGCTGGCCGCGCTGCTGGTCGCGCCACACGTCGCGGAGCCGTTCTTCACCGGTGAGCCCGGCGCCCCGGTCCTGCGCCACGGCCCGACGTACTCGGGCCACCCGGTCGCCTGCGCCGCCGCGAACGCGACGTTGGACATCTACGAGCGCGACAACCTGATCCCCCGGGGCCGGGAACTGGAGAAGCCGCTCGCCGACGCCCTCGCGGATGCCGCCGTCCACCCGTTGGTCGGTGAAGTCCGCGCCGGACTGGGCTTTCTCGCCGCGGTCGAGCTGAGCGCGGAAACCCTCGCGGCCGACCCGGGCGCGCCGGGCCGCCTCCAGCGCCTGGTCCGCGACGAGGGCGTGCTGGTCCGTCCGGTGGCCAAGGGCATCGTGGTGTCCCCGCCGCTGATCGCCGCGGAACCGGAGCTGGACCTGCTGGCCGCCGCGTTGCCGAAGGCCTTGGACCGGCTGAAGTCCTGACCTCCCAAGGGATTCGCTCCACCCGGGCGGTGGTGTCGCCTCACCGGGAAGTCATCCGCCACACCGGCACGTTGACAACCGCCCCCGGCAGCTTCGGCAGCCCGGCCTCACCGGGGACCACGGTGAAGTCCCATTTGTCGATGCCGCCGCCCATGATCTCGGCGTACCGGCGGGCGCCGTCCGCGTTGGCGAAGCGGACCTGCTGGCCGTTGGTGAGATGGGTGATCTTGACCGCCACGCTGCCTCCTCGTAGTGGGAGCCGGCCCGCGGAGCTTCCCCCTCCGGGACCGGCTCGACCAGTAGAACACGTGTTCGAATAGGCCCGCAAATCGGGTCCCCCGCCCGGGCGACCCAAGTCGCCCGGGCGGGTAGATCCGCAGGTCAGCGGTTGCGGATCATGGCCACGCGCGGCCATTCGTCGAGGCCGCGCGAGATCTCCGTGGCGCGGATTTCCCGCAGCTCGGGGCCGAGTTCCGCGCTCGGCAGGACGCGGAATCCGAGCCGCGCGTAGTAGGGCGCGTTCCACGGCACCTCGGTGTACGTGGTGAGGGTCAGCGCGGGCAGCCCGAGCCGGCCGGCCCACTCGTCCGCCGTCTCGATCAGCCCGCGGCCCAGGCCGCGGTGGGCGTGGCTCGGCCGCACCGAAACCTGCTCGATGTGCCCGCGGCCGTCCACCACCTCCGCGATGAGGTACGCGACCACGCGCCCGGCGTCCTCGGTGACCCAGCACCGCCCCTCCGTCTGGAACGGCGTCAGCTCCTCGATCGACCACGGCTCGTCGTCGGCGATCTTCGCCATGCCGACGTCCCGGAACAGCACCCCCGCGGCCCGTTCGAGTTCGCGGAGCACGGGCAGGTCGTCGGGACGGGCGGGGCGGGTCATGGCTTCAGCTCTCGGCTTCGGCGACCAGGAACGGGCTCAGCAGCCCCGGCACGGTGTGGTCGGCGAGCACCAGCCCGTCGCTCTCGTCGACGTCCACCACGTGGTAGTGCCCCTTGCCCGCGGCGATCGGCGTCACGATCGTGATCAGCCCGGCCCGCCGCTGGAAGAACGAGCGGTGCACGACGATTCCGGTCAGCTTGTCGCGGCGGACCGCGACCGTCGTGCGCGCCAGCGAGCCCGAGCGCGTGACCAGGTACCGGCCCGCCAGCGCGTGCCCCAGCGTCCGGTAGCGGTCCCAGCCCACGAGCACCGCCAACGGCAGCAGCACCAGCGCCGCCTGCCACGGCCACGCGGGCAGGAAATCGATCCACGCCAACAGGAACAGGGCGGCGGCGAACAGCAGCACCCCGGTCACGGCGCGGGTCAGCCGCCGCGTCAGCGCCCGGCGCGGGTGCCGCACGAGCGGGACGGTGGCGACGTCTTCGCCCAGCACGTCCGCCGCCACCTCGTGCACCCGCCCGAGCGGCGCCGGCGGCAGGAGCAGCCCGCCGCCCTTGTCCGCGCCCTTGCCCTCGCGCAGCCCGGCCGCCACGGCGACGCACTTCGCGCCGCCCACCATCCGCAGCGGCAACGGTTCCTTCACCTCGACGCCGCGCAGCCGTTCCTCCTCGATGGAGACCGACCGCGTGGTGACCAGGCCGCGCCGGATGTGCAGCGTGCCGCCGTCCTCACGGGTGAGCCGGAAGTTCCAGAACGACAGCACGTAGCCGCCGACCGACAGCACGGAAACGACCACCAGCAGCCCGACGGCCGCGGTGAGCACGACCAGCCACGTCGGCGCCGCGGTGTACTGCTGGGCCAGCTCGCGCAACGGCCCGTAGCGCACCGGGTCCAGGTGCAGCTCGTGCACGAAGTGGTACAGCGTGCCGACTGTCGCGCCGACCACGGCGATGCCGGACAGCGTGAACGGCGCGTACCGCAGCCAGCGCTTGTCGACGGCCGCGACCAGCCGCTCCGGCGGACCGGTTTCGACGCCGGCCGCTTCGACCGGTTTCCGGTGCAGCAGAAGGGTTCGCAGCCGCTGGGCCTCCGCGCCGGTGACGGCGTCGAGCACCAGTTCGTCCTTGCCCGGCCCCTTGCCGTGCGAGTGCCGTCCGGTGCCGATCCGCACGGCGGCGAGGGAGAACAGCCGGTGTTTCGGCTCCGACATCACGTCCACGGTGCGGATCCGGTCGCGCGGCACGGCGCGCTGTTTGCGCAGCAGCAGCCCGGTGTGCCACTCGACCTGCGTCGCGGTGACGCGGTAGCGCGAGGTGAGGCAGTGCGAGATGCCGACGAACACCGTCACGGCGGTCGCGACGAGCCCGATCCACTGCCAGTCGTTGCCGTGCCCGAGCACCAGCGTGCCGATCAGCAGGGGCAGCGACTTCGCCACGTCCAGCACCGGGCGGATGAGTAGCATGCGGCGGTCGAGCCGGTGCCACGGGGCTTCGGCCGTGCCCTCGTCCGGGATGGGCGGGAAGGTCTCGGCGGTGGTCACGCCGTTCACGTCGCGTCGCCGGGGGAGGCCTGCGTGGTGCGGGTCAGCTCGTCGGCCAGCTCCACCGCGCGCTCGTGGTCGAGGCCGGAGATGTGCAGCGGCCCGGCGGCCGAAGCCGTGGTCACGGTGAGCTTGGCCAGCCCGAACAGCTGCTCGATCGGCCCGCGCTCGAGGTCCACGGTCTGGATCCGCGAGATCGGCGCGATGCGCCACTCCTGCTTCAGCCAGCCGGCCTGCGTGTACACCGCTTCGCCGGTGACTTCCCAGCGGTGCACGCGGTAGCGCCACTGCGGCATCACGATCAGGTGCGCCGCGGCGAGCACACAGCAGATCGTCAGCGTCACCGACAGCCACGACGGCGGGTCGTCGCTGGTCGCCACCACCACCGCCTGTACGCCGATCACGACGATCCAGCCGATCGCCGCGGACACCGTCCACTGGCCGACGGCTTTGCGGCTCACCCGGTGCGCCGGTGGGCGCAGACGCAGGCGCAACGTGCTGGTGTTCTCTACGGTCACCTGCTCAGCGTGCCTGACTCCGTGAAGATATGGCCACGACAAGTGTCATCATGCCCCGATCCGGGGCCCGGGTGAGTGCGTGGCGTTACTATTTCGGCCACGTGGGTGGGATGGAATCGCGGTTGTGCCGCGTTGTACTCCGATACGTCCGTGTACGACAGCGAGCAGCAGGAGGATTCCGGTGGGGTTCGATCCCGAGGAACTGTACGAGGTGGATTCGGACGTCCCCGACCTGTCCGGAGCCGTGCTCCTGCACTTCTTCGAAGGCTTCATGGACGCGGGTTCCACCGGCCGGCTGGTCACCGAGCACCTGACGAACGAGGTCAAGGGCCGCGTGATCGCGCGGTTCGACGTCGACCGGCTGATCGACTACCGCTCCCGGCGCCCGCCGATGACCTACGCGGTGGACCACTGGGAGGACTACGAGGCACCCGAGCTGACGGTCCAGCTGATGCACGACACCGACGGCACGCCGTTCCTGCTGCTGTCCGGCCCGGAGCCGGACCACGACTGGGAGCGCTTCGCCACCGCGGTCAAGCAGCTGGTGGAACGCTGGGGCGTGCGGCTGACCGTCGGCTATCACGGCATTCCGATGGGCACCCCGCACACGCGCCCGCTCGGCGTCACGGCCCACGCCACGCGCGGTGAGCTGGTGGGCGACCACCAGCCGTTGCCCAACCGCATGCAGGTGCCCGGCAGCGTCGCGGCGCTGATCGAGTTCCGTCTCGGCGAGCTGGGCCACGACGCGATGGGCTTCGCCGCGCACGTGCCGCACTACCTGGCCCAGTCGGCCTACCCGTCGGCCGCGCTGAAGGCCTTCGAAGCGATCGGCCGCGCGACCGGCCTGAGCCTGCCCGACGGCGAGCTGCGCACGGCCGCCGACGTGGCCACCGCGGAGATCGACCGCCAGGTCTCGGAGTCCGACGAGGTCGCCGACGTGGTGCGCGCGCTCGAGCGCCAGTACGACACGTTCGTCGAGGCCGCCGCGCACGACAGCCTCCTGGCGGAGTCCAAGGAGCACATGCCCACGGCGGAGGAGCTGGGCTCGCAGTTCGAGCGCTTCCTCGCCGAGCAGCAGGGCGGCAGCGAGTCCCCGGACCGGTAGCGCCGGCGTGCTGTACGACCGGATCGGCGTCGGGTACGCCCACGGCCGCCGCACGGACCCGCGCTGGCTGGCGCCGATCGTCGCCGCGCTCGGGGACGCCCGCACGGTCCTGGACGTCGGCGCGGGCACCGGCTCGTACGAACCGCTCGACCGCACCGTGGTCGCAGTCGAACCGTCCGCGGAGATGATCCGGCAGCGCCCACCCGGTGCGGCGCCGGTGCTTCGCGCGGTCGCCGAAGCCCTGCCCGTGCGCTCCGGAGCCGTCGACGCCGTGCTCGCGCTTCTCACCGTCCACCATTGGCCTGACTGGCGTCTCGGGCTGGCCGAGCTGCGCCGCGTCGCGCCGTTACGCGTGGTGCTCGCGTACGACACCCGGCGGCACGCGGATTTCTGGCTGGTCCGCGAGTACGTCCCGGAGATCGCGCGGCTCGAGCTGTCGCGGCCGTCCGCGGAGCAGATCGCCGAGGAGCTTGGCGCCGACGAGGTCGTGCCGCTGCCCGTGCCGTGGGACTTCGCGGACGGTGTGTTTCCCGCGCACTGGCGCCGTCCGCGGGCTTATCTGGACGAGCGGGTCCGCCGCTCGTGCTCGGCGCTCGCGCAGGCGCCGCCCGCCGCCGTGGAACGCGGGATGGCCCGGCTCCGCGCCGACCTGGACAGCGGCCGCTGGGAGCGCGAGCACGCCGACCTGCTCGCCGCGCCCGAGTGGGACGCCGGGTTCCGCCTGCTCGTCTCTCGCCGCTGACTTGAATTACGTGCGGGCCCGCCGCCGTGTCCCGCGATACGCGATCGCGGCGGATCGCAGCGTTTGCCAGGCCCACCAGGCGCGTGCCGTCATGGTCACCACGGTGCCATGGTCGGGGCTGGAAGTTTCCGGGGAAGAACGAGCAGGGGTGCAGGGGGTGACGCCTGGGCCACACCCTGCTACCGGAACCATTTCGCCGAGCCTTGACCACGGCGGCGACCTTGCTTGCCCTGACCGCGGCAGCCACTCGCTGGGCGCGGGCCGCGGCAGCCACTCGCTGGGCGCGGGGCTGCGGCAGCGACTCGCTGGGCGCCGACTCGCTAGGTCTTAACCGCGGCGGCCACTCCGAGGGCACCCGCTGCGGCGGCTCCTCCATCGGTCTGCCGCGGCATCCAGCCACCCCCCCCACTCACCCGACCCCGCCACAGCGCCCAGCTCTCACAGCCCCCAGCCGGCCAGCTTCCGCAAGGCGGCCGCCGTCCGTGCGTAGTCCGAGTCGCCGACCAGTGCTCGCAGTTCGGCGTTGACGTGGTTGATCTCCGGCTGCGCCCGGGTCAGCGCGCGGGCGCCGGCGTCGGTCAGTTCCAGCACCACCGCGCGGTGCTGGCGGGGGTGCGGGCGCTTCGCGATCAGACCGCCGTCCACGAGCCGGCCGATCATCGCCGTCACCGCGGATTCTCGTTGGCCCAGTTCTGCCGCCAGTTCGCGTTGGGTGAGCCCGGGCCGGTCCCGGACGGTGAACAGGGCCCCGAGCTGGGCCGTCGTGATGCCGGCGGCGGCGAGGCAGCGCCGGTCGCCGGTCACCCGGAGCTGGTGGGCGGCCCGCTGCAACAGGAAGAACAGGCGCTGGTCGTCGGCCATGGCCCCGATCTTGACAGGGCGGCCCGCCGGGCGCCATCCTCACTTCACTACTGAAGTGAGGAGTCCGATGGATCTCGCCGCCGCCCGCGAAGGGCTCGCCTCCCAGCCGTTCTCCGTTTTGCTCGGCGCTCGGCTGACGGAGTTCGGCGACCGCCGCGCGACGATCGAGCTGGACATCCGCGAAGAGCTGCGCCAGCAGAATGGCTACGTCCACGGCGGCGTGCTCGCGTACGCCGCGGACAACACGCTCACGTTCGCCGCCGGTGCCGTCCTCGGCCCGGCGGTGCTGACCGCCGGCTTCACCATCGACTACCTCAGGCCCGCGGGCGGCCCGAAACTGCGGGCCGAAGCCGTGGTCGTCCAGTCCGGCCGCTCGCGCGCGACCTCCCGGTGCGATCTGTACACAGTGGACGAAGGCGGCGCTTCCGCACTGTGCGCCGTGGCGCAGGGGACGGTTGTCGTTACCCGCGGGTAGACGCCCCGCGCCGACGTGGCCGAATGCCCGTTGTGTACCGTCCGTGAATGGACCATCAGCGCGAAGATCGTTTGACCGCAAGGACTTTGGGCGGGGCCCTGCGCCGCAAGGCCGGCACGGTGCTGCGCCGCGCCGCCGCCCGGCTGCATGACCCGTACACCGATCAGCTGAACGGAATGCAGGACCAGCTGGGCCGGATGCGCGAAGAACTGCGCGCCGAGATCGTCCAGCAGGGTGACCGGCTCCTCGACCGGGTGGTGGAATTCGAGATCCGCAGCCGCCGCGACATCGTGTACGCCGGCGACCAGGACGCGGCGCTGGAGAGCAACATCTTCGCCCGCGAAAGCCTGGTCGGCGCCAAGCACTTCGGCAGCCCGCCGGAGACGCTGAAGTTCGCGCTTTCGCTCGCGCCGACCGGCGGCATGGCGCTGGAATTCGGGGTCGCTTCGGGGAACACCCTGCGCACCATCGCGGGCGCGCGCGGCGGCGTCGAGGTATACGGCTTCGATTCGTTCGAGGGCCTGCCCGAGGCGTGGCTCAACGGCATGCCCGCCGGCGCCTTCGCGCGTGACGACCTGCCGGACGTCCCCGGTGCCGAACTCGTCGTGGGCCTGTTCGCCGACAGCCTCCCGGGCTTCCTCGAAAAGCACCAGGGCCACGTCGATTTCCTGCACGTGGACGGCGATCTGTACAGCTCGGCCAAGACCGTGCTGGACCTCGTCGGACCGCGCCTGCGGCCGGGCAGCATCGTGCACTTCGACGAGTTCTTCAACTTCCCGGGCTGGAAGCGGCACGAGTACCGCGCCTGGATGGAGCACATCGAGAAGACCGGCGTCGAGTTCACCTACGAGGCCTACACGTACAACGACAACCAGGTGACCGTGCGCATCACCGGCGTGCCCGGCCTCGACCGGCCCGCGGCCGAAGACGTCAGCCGAAGCACCCCGGCTCGTTGAGCGGCCCGACCGAGGGCGGGAGCAGGCCGCACAGGTAACCGTCGATCCAGCGGCCGTTGCCGCTCAGGTTGGTGGCGAAGCGGATGAACGGCGCGAACGCCTTGATGCCCTCGGCGAGCGCGTCCTGGTTGCGTTGCAGCATCGACGTCAGCCGGTCGAGCTGGGTGAGCACGGGGTCCAGCGTGCGGTTGTCGTCCTCGATCAGGCCGGAGAGCTGCGTCGCGAGTTCACGTGAGCCGGCGAGCAGGGCGGAGATGGCGGACTCGCGGCGGCGGACCTCGTCGAGCAGCTGGTTGCCGTCGGTGAAAAGGCGCTGGACCTCGGCGTCGCGGTCGGCCAGCGTGGACGAGACCTGACGGGTGTTCGCGAGCAATCGCGTCAGCCCGCGATCGCGTGAGGCGATGGTGTCCGAAAGCCGGGAGAGCCCGCCGAGCGCGGTCCGGACGTCCGCGGGCGTGTTCGCGAACGTCGCGCTGATGGCGTCGAAACCGCGCGCCAGCTGCCCGGTGTCGATGTTGTCGACGGTCGCGGAAAGCTGCTGGAACGCCGGGAGCAGGTCGTAGGGCACGGTCGTGCGAGAACTGGGGATCGGCCGGTCCGGGTCGAGGTCGCCGCCGCCCTCGGGGTCCAGCGCGAGGTACTTCTGGCCGAGCACGGTCTTGAGCTTGATCGCGGCGGCGGTGGTGTCGCCGAGCCAGGCGCCCTTGACCTTGAACGAAACCCGCACGCGGTCGCCGTTCAGCCCGATCGACGACACCCGGCCGACCTTCACCCCGGCGATGCGCACGTCGTTCCCGGTCTGCAGGCCGGCGGCCTCGGTGAACTCCGCCGCGTACGTGGTGCCGTCGCCGATCACGGGCAGGTCCGGCGCGTTCAGCGCGGTGACGAAGGCCAGCGCCAGCACGACGAGCCCGATCAGCGCGGTCCGGACGGGGTTCTCGGCGGTTCTCATCGCCGGACATGGTCCCTTCGCCCGATGGGGTGACGCCAGTCACACCACTCGATCGGCGGAGACCGTTTTTGTCGGTGGGCGCCGCCACACTGGGGCCACGACGGCGGCTACCAGCTGGTCGAGGGCTACCGCACGCGGCTGACCGGCTCACCGCCGGCGAGGCGGAGGCGCTGTTCCTGGCCGGGCTGCCGGACGCGGCGGCCGACCTAGGTCCGGGCGACCGGGCGGCTCAAGCTGCTCGCCGCGTTGCCCGAGGGCCTGCGCGAGCGGGCTGGTCATGTCCAGGCGCGGTTCCACCTCGACACCGCGGGCTGGTACGCGCAGCGCGAGGCCGTGCCGCACCTGGCGGCGGTGGTCGAGGCGACGTGGCAGGGCCGGTTGCTGCGCCTGCCTTAACTGCGCTGGGCGGAGCCGCGCGAAGTCGTGCGCACGTACCGCGTCTCGCAGATCGAGGCCGCCGAAGTGCTTGATACCGGGTTCAGCCGTCCGGAAGGGTTTGAGCTGGCACGCCATTGGGCGGTCTATCTGGCCGATTTCGGGGCGCTTGGTTGCAGAGTGCGCCGAGGTCGTGTCGCCGCCCGAGCTGCGTGACCGGATCGCCGAGATCGTCGAAACGCTGGCCGAGGTGTACGGGAGGAGGCCGGCGCGGGTGTGACGGCTGCCGGGGTACGTTCGGGCGGAACTGAACTCCCCGGTGGAAGGCGGAAGTCGTGGCGTACACGCGGGTTTACCGCGAAGGCGTGCTGGCCGAGCGGGACTTCCCGGTCGAGCGGGTCTCGGACTACCTCCAGGACCCGTCGGCCACGGTCTGGGTCGACTTCTGCGAGCCGACCGAGGCCGACCTCGCCGCGATCAGCGAGGAACTGGGCCTGCACGCGCTGGCCGTCGAGGACGCGGTGCACGAGCACCAGCGGCCGAAGCTCGACCGGTACGAGACGCATGCCTTCCTGACCGCGTATTCGGCGCACTTCGATCCCGAGAGCGGGGAGGTCACGCGGTCCGAGCTGGCCGCGTTCATCACCCCGCACGCGCTGGTGACCGTGCGCAAGGACGACGGCTTCGACATCGAGGCCGTCGCCGAACGCTGGGATTCGTCGGCGGACCTGGCGAAGTCCGGCATTTCCTTTCTGCTGCACGGGTTGCTCGACTACGTCGTCGACGGGCACTTCGAGAGCGTGCAGGCGCTCGACGAGCAGATCGAGGCGCTGGAGGACCTGGTCTTCGACGAGCGGCCCGACCAGCGGGAGCTGCAGCGGCGCTCGTTCCGGCTGCGCAAGAGCCTCACCAGGCTGCGCCGGGTCGTGCTGCCGATGCGCGAGGTCGTGAACGCGCTGATGCGCCGCGACCAGCACCTGGTCGACGACGTGATGATGCCGTACTTCCAGGACGTCTACGACCACGTGCTGCGCGCGTCGGAGTGGACGGAGTCGTTGCGGGACCTGGTGGCGACCGTGCGCGAGACCCAGCTGAACCTGCAGGGCAACCGGCTGAACCTGATCATGAAGAAGGTCACCAGCTGGGCCGCGATCATCGCGGTGCCCACGGCGGTGACCGGGTTCTACGGGCAGAACGTGCCGTATCCGGGCTTCCAGACGATGTCCGGGTTCTGGGTGTCCACAGTGGTCATCGTGCTGCTTTCGGTGGCCCTGTACGCCTCGTTCAAGCGCCGGGACTGGCTGTGACCGCGTAAGTCCATAAAGGACGCGGTCTCAGGCCCGGTGGACCTCGGCCCCGTCCGCGTAGGTCCGTGCCACCCGTGCCGCCGCGATTTCGCCGGCCGGGCCGTCGAACGGGTCGCGGTCGAGCACCACCAGGTCGGCCGCCTTGCCGACGGCGATCGAGCCCGTGACGTCGTCGAGGTGGT
Source organism: Amycolatopsis saalfeldensis (assembly GCF_900110575.1). GTDB lineage: Bacteria > Actinomycetota > Actinomycetes > Mycobacteriales > Pseudonocardiaceae > Amycolatopsis > Amycolatopsis saalfeldensis. The sequence goes on along the minus strand of NZ_FOEF01000001.1, from coordinate 467,449 downwards.
TCACGGCAGCGGAGCCGGCGGTGTACGCGCGCAGGGCCGTCGCGAGCGGAAGTGCCTGCTCCGGCCCGAGCGCGGGGGTGCCCGCCGGGGCGTCGGGCGCGAGGCGGGTGACGGCGACGTGGACGGCGGCGAGCGGGTCCGGGCTGCTCACCGGCCAGTCGCTGCCCATCGCGAGCGCCGCGCCGGTGCGGAACAGGTCGCCGAACGGGTACTGCCAGCCGGCGCGAGGGTCGCCGAGGAACGGCAGCGTGAGCTCGTCCATCTGCGGTTCGTGGGCCGCCCACAGCGCCTGCAGGTTCGCGGTGACGCCCAGCCGGTGGAACCGCGGCACGTCGTCGGGATGCACGACCTGGAGGTGCGCCAGGTGGTGGCGCCGCGCCGAAGTGCCGTTGGCGGCGATCGCGCCTTCGAGCGCGTCGAGGACGTCGTGCACCGCCCGGTCGCCGATCGCGTGGTAGTGCACCTGGAAGCCGGCCGAGTCGAGCGCGATGGTGACTTCGCGGAGCAGATCGGGTTCGAGGAAGCTGATTCCGTGGTTGCCGGTCGCCCGGCCGCGGGAATCCAGGTACGGCTCGAGCATCGCGGCGGTGAACGTTTCGACGACGCCGTCCTGCATCACCTTGACCGTGCCGGCGCGGTAGTTCCGGCCTTCCGCGGCGGTGGCGGCGCGGACCGCGACAAGCCGCGAGACCTGTTCGCCCACCTGCGAACGCGGGCACGGGCGGTCCCACCACAACGCGCCGGCGACCTTCGCCGTGAGCCGGCCGCCGAGGTCGGCGCGGCGGTACGACTGGTGCGCGGACGGGCCCGTCTCGTGCACCGTCAGAAGGGCGTCCTGCCGGCTGGTGACGCCGTGGGCGTGCAGGTAGCGCTGGGCCTCGGCGAGCGCCGCGTCGAGATCCTCCTGGGTGTCCTCGGGCGCGGCCGCGCGGACGAGGTCGGCGGCCCCCTCGTGCAGCAGGCCGGTGGGCTCGCCATCGGCGTCGCGTTCGATGCGGCCGTCGGCGGGATCCGGGGTGTCACGGGTGATCCCGGCCCGCGCCAGCGCCGCCGAACTGGCCCAGCCGGAGTGGTGATCGCGGTTGGGCAGCAGCACGGGACGGTCCCCGGCGACGGCGTCCAGCACCTCGCGGTGCGGCCGTCCGCCGGGGAACGCCTCCATCGCCCAGCCGCCGCCGAGGATCCACTCACGCCCGGGGTGGCGGCGGGCGTACTCGCCGATGATCCGGACGTATGCGGCCGCCGTGTTCGCGCCGGAGAGATCGCAGCGGATGCGCTCGAGGCCGCCCATCACGGGATGCACGTGCGCGTCGCCGAAGCCGGGCAGCAGGAGCCGCCCGTCCAGCTCCACGACCTCCTCGGCCCCGCTCAGGTACGGCGCCACCGTGCGATCGCCGCCCACCGCGACGATCCGCCCGCCGGCCACCGCGACCGCGGACGCGACGGTCCCCGCGGCGTCCGCGGTGAAGACGCGGCCGCCGCGGAAGACCCTCGTCGTGCTCATCCCGCCATTGTGCTGGTGCGCAGCCGCCACAACGAGGTGACTTCGGCGGCCCGCAGGGCGTGCAGCGGGTCGGCCGGATCCAGCGCCCGGCGATGCCGCGGCGTGGTGTCGTGCCGTTCGACGACCTTCAGACCGGCCCGGTCGATCCGGCCCAGCAGCTCCTCGCGAGTGCGAAGACCGGCCAGTTCGGCGAAATCCGACATGATCAGCCAGGCCTCGCCGTCCGGCTCGAGGTGGCGTGGCAGCCGGTCGAGGAACGCCCGCAGCATCCGGCTTCCCGGGTCGCACACCGCGGCGTCGAGAGCCGACACCGCCCGGCCCGGCAGCCACGGCGGGTTGCACACCACCAGCGGCGCCCGGGCCCGCGCCGGGAAGACGTCGGCCTCGGTCACCGTGACCCGTCCGCTCAGCCCCAGCCGCGCCAGGTTGTCCTCGGCGCACGCGACCGCGCGAGCCGAGGAATCCGAGGCGAGCACCGACGGCACCCCGCGTCGGGCCAGCACCGCCGCGAGCACGCCGGTCCCGGTGCCGACGTCCGACGCGCTCCGCACTCCCGTGGGCAACGGAGCCCGCGCCACCAGGTCGACGTATTCACCGCGGACGGGCGAAAACACGCCGTGATGCGGATGGATCCGCGCGCCGAGCGCGGGCACGAGCACCCCTCGGCGCCGCCACTCGTGCGCCCCGATCAGGCCGAGCAGGTCGCGCAGCGAGCAGAGGAAAGCCCGCTCCGCCGACCATCCCGCCTCGGCACACGCCACCCGGACGTCCGGGGCCCGGCTCGCGGTCAGCCGGGCGCCCGGTTCCAGGCGGACCAGCAGTTTCCCGAGGATCCGCGCCCGCCGGGCCCGGGCTTCCCGGTGCCGCCGGAACGCCTGGGCGGGGTCCGCTGACCGTTCCGGAAGCCGCCGGTCCAGCGCGGTCAGCAGCCGCCGGGCGCCCGGGAAGCTGCCTGTCCAAAGGATGCTTGTCCCGGCCTTCGCCAGGCGATGGGCGCCGTCGGCCGGGAGGGTGTCGTCGGCCGTGACCACCCGCCGGGGTGGTGGGGCGCCGGTTTCCGAGTACCACGAACAGCCCGGAAAACCGGGCATGGATGTTTCCGGCAAAAGTCTCCACTTCCACGCGTCACTGAACAGTCGGCCAAGTCGCGCGCGGCGACTTAGCGGACTGTGTGCGCGTGGCTGGGTACGACCATGCGGCCCAGGATATCAGCGCCCGGCGCCCGGCCACGGCGCGTCGACGAAGCCCGCGGCCGCCGCGGCCCACAGGGCGAGCGCGCCGCCGAAGCCGGGCAGCCCGAGCCAGGCCCAGGTCTGCCCGGTGCCGCCGAGGACCACGGCGAGCGCGGCCAGCAGGCACAGGGCCGCGGCGAGCACGAGGAAGCGGCGTGAGCCGAAGATCCGGTAGAACGGGAGGAAATGCAGCCCGACACACAGCAGCACCCAGGCCGGCACCGCGTCGGGCCGGTCGACGACCGTGTCGAGCACCCGGGAGCCCGCGACGATGGCGGCCACCATGATCACCACGACCAAGCCGTAACGGCGGCCGAACGGGCCCCGGCCCTCGGAGCCGGACGGCAGCCCGGCCCCGCGCCGTCCGATCAGGAACGCCCAGACCGCGAAAGCGAGCACGATCGCCACGTCCAGTCCACGCAGGACCCCGGTGGCGTCGGGGATCGTCGTCGCCCCCGCGAACCACCACGCGGCGCCGAACAGGACGCCGATGGAAGAGCTCACCAAGAGCGTGATCAAATGGTCTCTGGTGAACGGTTTGTCCGACATGGTGCCCCCGGTGCCGACGATCTTGCCCGAACCTACTCCAGGAAACCGCCGGGTGGGGCCATTCGGGCCGACCCCGGAGCACACATCGTGACCGCTAGCCTTGAGGTAGGTGAACGCGTTAGGGCATTCGATGTATCTGCCGCGCCGCCCGAGGGACCTACTCAAGAGGAGCGACCGGGCGTTGTCCCGGCCGTAGGGGGAGGGTGTTGTGAAGGAACTCGATGACGCGGCGTCCCAGGGCGAAGACTATCTCACTCGCCAGCAGCGCGCGTTGGCCGAAGCGGTGATCGAGGGCGCCGGCGACCGTAGTTTCCGGCTGGCCGAGCACCTCGCCGCGGAGGGCGGGGTGCGCCGGTCCGACATCCTGGCCGCGACGTCGCTTTTCCTGGCGTACCGGGCATTCCGGGACGGAAAGGCCGAGGAGGCGAAGCGCTTCATGACCCGGCTTCGCGAGCAGGACCGGGACAGCGTCAAGCTGGTCCGGCACCTGGTGCGGCTGGAGGCCGCGCGGGCGAAGGGCTGGCTGCCGAAGTCCCAGTACGAAGAGCTGATCTCCTACGCCTGGCGCGAGAAGCGCTTCGACCTCGTCCTGCGCGCGGGCAAGATCGAATCCCGCGACGTCGCCTCCACCGGCGGCTGGGCCGAGCTGGAGCGCAAGTACTGCCCGCTGCTCACCTGAGGTCCACTGTGGCCTCAGCGGGTTTTGTTGCGGGCCATGAAGGAAGCGGCGTCGCCTTGCTCCGGATCGACGAAGACGATGTCGTCGGGGCGGCGGCGGGGCACGTCCACGGACAGCACGACCAGCGGGTGCTCGGTGATCCGCGGGAACCCGTGCACCTTGGTCTTCGCGAAGCTCAGGAAGATCCCCGGCCGCGCCTCGTGCTCCTCGCCGTCGAGGTGGAACGTGCCGCGGCCGCTCACCACGTACAGGTGCTCGTCGCATTCGGTGTGGTAGTGCAGCGGCACCTCCCGGTAGATCCGGAAGATCCGCGCGCTCGCCGACGGTTTGTCGACGAAGTACTTGTCCACCAGCATTGTTTCCGAGGTCTCAGGCAGCTGGGCCAGCTCGGCGAAGACGTCGAAGACGCTCTCGGTGTTGTCGATCTCCATGACTTCAGTCTCCTGCCGTTTCCGCGTGCCAGTCGATCCGGTCGAACAGCGCCTTGAGTTTCTCCCCGCGCGCCCGGCTGGTCGCCGCGATCCAGCCGATCCGGCCGAGCAGGTGGGCGCGGAAGTCCGGGTGCCCGGCGCGGTTCTGCGCGGCCGGGCCGGTGCGGGCGCAGTTGTGCAGCACGGCGCGCAGCTCGTCGTAACTCGCGCGGGTGGCGGCCGGCGCACTGTTGACGACGAGGCCCGCCACCCGCTGCTGTTGGTGCGCCGCGGCCACGGACGTCTTGTCCTCGCGCAGCCGGAAGCCCTCACCCGTGACGATCAGGCGGACACCGGGCAGCAGCCGGTGCAGCGGAAGCCCGGCGTCGCCGGAAAAGGCGAGGTCGTCGGCGTAACGGGTGTAGCGCGCGCCGAGGGTGCGGGCCAGCCCGGCGAGCCTGCGGTCGAGATGGTGCGTCACGGCGTTCGCGACACTCGGCGAAGACGGCGCGCCCTGCGGGAGGTGGGTGGCCGCGAGGCTGTTCAGCAACCGGGCGCGGACCGGGCCCCGTCGTCCGGCGGGGGCTTCGCGCAGGACGTCGGCGGGGGTCGCGGTGGTCAGGATCCCGGCCAGCGCGGCCGACACCGCGGCGGGGTAACCCGCCAGCTCCAGCAGCGCGCGGATCCGCCGCGCGGACACCGTCGGGAAGAAGGCTTCGAGGTCCATCCGCACCACGAGCTGCTGTCCGGCGTGCGGCTGCGCGCAGGTGAGAATCGAGCGTCCCGTCCGGAACCCGTGCGCCGCCTCGTGCACCGGCAGCGCGTCGAGCACGTGCCGCCGGACCCGGCGCTGCAGCTCGGCCAGCCGCGGCTTCGGCCGCTCGATCAGCCGGATCCCGCCGGAGGCCGTGGGAATCCAGCGGTACGAATAGTGCCGCAGAACGGGATTCGCCCGCCGGTTCCAGCTACGCGCGTCCGCGAACCAGCCCAGCTCCCCGGGCATCAGATCCAGCGCGCCGGCACACTCGTCGAACGACGCCCACCGGCTCACCGGCCAGCGCCACACCGGCCACGGCTGAAGAAGCGACGCGGAGGTGACTGATTCTCCGTTCATCCGCGCGGTCCTGTACGCGGAGCGTGCCGCGTTCGCGCGGGGCGCTGTGCCTGCGTGTCCTCGTGCACCCCGGGGTAACCCCGGAGAGGGTGGTTCTCCACCGGGCTCACCTCCGCGTCGCTGTGTCCACCATAGGTCAAGATCATCGGTCTGCCCGAACTCCGCGTCGCTTCGACCGCCGATCTTGATGGCGCCCGCCAGTGCTGGCAGCGCGCGAACGTCGCCCGCGGCAAGGCTCCCGGGGCGCAACGGTTCGAGCGGGTGGGCGCGAAGCTCGCGGACGCGGACGCGCTGGTGGTCGTGGCCATCGAGGGTGCCGATGTCGTCGGCATGGCCCAGGCCGAGCCGGGCCGCGCGGACGACGGGGCCCTCGATCCCGGTCTCTGCCACGTGTCAATGGTGTTCGTCGACCCCGGCCACTGGGTCCGCGGCATCGGCGGGCAGTTGCTCGACGTCGTCGCGGAGGCCGCGCGCACCCGTGGCCACCAGCGGCTCCAGCTGTGGACCGGCGCGGCGAACGACCGCGCGCTGCGGCTGTACCACCGCAACGGATTCCGGGAGACCGGCCGTACCCACCGCCTCGCCACGGGAGAGCCGATCGTGCAGCTGACCCGTGACCTCGACGTGTGATCGGCGTCACTAAACCGCTGTGAACCGTTTTCGGGATGGCATCCGTGTACCCGGCATCAAGGCTTCCGGAACTGCCGAAGCCCGGGCTCTTACAGGGGAGAATCCCGAAATGATCCGTATTCGAGTTGCGATGCTCGCTGCCCTCGTGGCGACGGGGGTGGCGGTGCTCAGCGCCTGCGGCTCCACCGCCGGCACGCCGACCGCCGCGCCCGCCGGGAACATCGCGCCGGTCGCTTTCCAGACCGGCACCGCGTCGGCCAACGGCGCGCCGCAGAACACCGGCGACTTCGCCGCCCCCGGGGACACCGACGCCGCCGAGCAGTGGGTCGAGCTGGACGCGGGCTCGGCCGGCAGCCTGAACCCGGTGGTGCTCAACGGAAAGGGCTTCACGCTCTACCGCTTCGACAAGGACACCCCGAAGCCCTCGAAGTCCGCGTGCAACGGTGACTGCGCCAAGACCTGGCCGCCGGTCACGCTGAAGCAGGGCGCCAAACTCTTCCTCAACGGCGTGGACCAGGCCGACGTCGGCTTCGTGACCCGCGACGACGGCACCATGCAGGTGACGCTCGGCGGCTGGCCGATCTACAAGTTCAGCGGCGACACCCAGGCGGGGCAGACCAACGGCCAGGGCGTGGGCGGCACCTGGTTCGGCGTCACGCCGGAGGGCGCGAAGGCCGGCAAGTCCCAGGAGGGCACCGACCAGGCGACGGGCGTCGGCTACAAGACCGGTACCGCCAAGGAAAACGGCGCCGATCTCACGGCCGGCGACGACTACAAGGGCCCGCGCACGGACGACGCCGCGATGAAGTGGGTCCAGCTCACCCGTGGCTCGGCCGGCGGCCTGAACCCGATCGTCCACGATGGCGCCGGCTTCACGCTGTACCGCTTCGACAAGGACAGCCCGAAGCCGCCGACGTCCAACTGCAACGGTGACTGCGCCAAGACCTGGCCGCCAGTGCTCGTGAAGCCGGGCTCGCGCATCTTCGTCAACGGCGTGGCCACCGCGAAGATCGGCATCCTGACCCGCGCCGACGGCAGCCGCCAGGTCTCCATCGGCGGCTGGCCGGTCTACCGCTTCAGCGGTGACAAGCAGGCCGGCGACACCAACGGCGAGGGCGTGGGCGGCACCTGGTTCGCGGTCTCGCCGACCGGCGGCAAGGTCCTGCCCAAGGGCGGCCAGGCCCCGGCTCCGCAGTCCTCGCAGCCGTCGACCCCGGCCGGCTCGGCCCCGGGCACGGTGACCCTCGGCAACGGCAGCGCGGTCCTGGACAGCGGCACGAACTTCAGTGAGCCCAACGGTTCCTCCGGTGTCTCCGGCCCGGGCTGCGTCGCGGTTCCGCGGCCGGCTCAGGTCTCCTCGATCAAGCTCGACGGCGGCCCGGTCAAGCTCTGGAAGGGCCCTGGCTGCACCGGTCAGTCGATGGTGATCACCAGCAGCGTCGCGGACCTCGCGACGATCGGCTTCGACAAGCAGGTCGTCTCGATCCGCTTCGGCGACAAGTAAAGCGACAACACGGAGGAGCCGGGGTGCGCACGCGCCCCGGCTCCTTGCCGTTTCAGGCGATGCCGCGGTCGTGCCCGGCCCAGAACGGCTCACGCAGGGACCGTTTGTCGACTTTGCCGACGGCGGTCAGCGGCAGCTCGGTGGTGAAGTCCACTTCGGACGGAACGAAGTGCTCGCCACCGAGCTCGGCCCGGACGTGGTCGCGCAGTTCTCCCGGCGTCAACGGGCCGCTCGCGACCACCACCGCGTGCACCAGCTCGCCCTCGCCGCCGGGGCCGGGGACGCCGAAGGCTGCCGCCGCGCTGACCAGGGGATGGGTGAGCAGTGCGTGTTCCACCGTGGTGGACGGGACTTTCGTGCCGTGCTCGCCGGTCACGATCACGTCGCCGATGCGGTCGGACAGGTAGAGGTAACCCTCGTCGTCGAACGAGCCGAGGTCGCCGGTGGGCAGCCAGCCGTCGCCGATGGGCGGCTCGCCTTGGTAGCCGTCCATCATGGACAGTCCGCGGACGAGGACCTGGCCGTCCTCGATCCGGGCCGCCATGCCCGGCACGATCCGGCCGACGGACCCGAGCCGTTCCGGCCGCCCGGCCAGCTCGGCGGCGGAGATGCTGGCGATCATCGGGGCTTCGGTGAGCCCGTACCCCTGCCCGACCACGGGGCCGAACACGGTCAGCGCGTCGGCCAGCCGTTGTGGCGAGAGTGGCGCGGCGCCCAGCGAAAGCGACCGCACGCTGCTGAGATCGGTGGTCACGAGCGCCTGGCTGTCCAGGACCGCGGAGAGCCGGGGCGGAGTCAGCGACAGCGAAGTGACGCGGTACCCGGCGATGTCGGAGAGCAGCTTCTCGGCCTGGAAACCGTTACGCAGCACTACAGTGTTGCCGCAGAGCAGGGCGCCGAGCACGGCGGCGTTTCCGGTCATGTGCGTCAGCGGCGCGGCGACCAGGATACGGCCCGGCCCGGCCGGGTCCGGCGCGAAGATGTGCGCCATGCCGTCGTAGATGCCGCTGTGGCGGATCAGCTTGGGCGTCCCGGTGGTGCCGCCGCTGGGGAAAACCGTGGTGACCCCGGACGGCAGTGAGTCCGGAGTGGACGGTCCGGCATCGGCGAGCCGGTCGAGATCGTGGTCGGTCAACAGGGTCGCGCCGGTCGACGCGAGGACCGCGGCCCGGGCGGGGCGGCTCGACGACGCGGCCACCAGCAGCACCTCGAGCCCCCGCAGCTGCGCGGCGAGCTGGGCCAGCACCGTTTCCGGCCGGTTGCGGGCATCGATCGCCACCACCCGGCCGCCGACGTCACCGAGCCCGGTGTGGAGTCGCAACAGGATTCGGTACGCCTCTTGATAGGTCGTCACGCCGTCTTCGTGGTGGAACAGCACTGCGGAGCCGCCCTGTTCGAGCGCGGCCAAGACGCGGGTGAGGAAAAAACTCGGTGCCACCAACGCACTCTAACCGGGGCGTCCGGGTGTGGTGGCCGCGGCGCGAGAACGTCGTTAGGTTGGGTTGATGACCGCCACCGCTTCCGCCGTCGATGCCCCGTCGAAGAGCTTCCGGCGGGCGTTCGCCGACCTCGGCGCCGGGCTGCGCGCGCGGGAGCTGTGGGCGATGCTGGCCTGGCAGGACATCCGGCAGCGCTACCGGCGTTCGTCACTCGGTCCATTCTGGATCACCGTCGGCATGGCCGTGACGGCGCTCGCGCTCGGCGTGGTGAACGCGGCGCTGTTCGGCACGTCGATCTCCACGCTCCTGCCGAGCATCACCACCGGGCTGATCCTGTGGAACTTCATGAACGGCTGCATCGTCGAGGGCTCCGAGGCGTTCATCGCGAACGAGGGGCTGATCAAACAGCTGCCGGCCCCGGTTTCGGTGTACGCGCTGCGCACGGTGTGGCGGCAGGCGCTGTACCTGGGGCACAACCTGATCGTGTACCTGGTGGTGCTGATCGTCTTCTTCGGCAAGCTGAACCACCCGTACCACCTGGTCGACCGGCCCGGCGCGCTGCTGCACCCGGGCCTGGGCTGGACGGGCCTGCTGGCGATCCCGGCGCTCGCGCTGGTCCTGCTCAACGGCGCGTGGGTGGTGCTGCTGCTCGGCGTGGTGTCCACCCGGTTCCGCGACATCCCGCCGGTGATCCAGAGCTTCATCACGATGCTCTTCTACGCCACGCCCATCATGTGGTCGATGGACCAGGTGCGGGCGATGAACCAGGGCGCCAAGAGCGGGTTCGGCTCGATCGCCGTCGACCTGCTGCAGCTGAACCCCGTGTACCACTTCGTGGAGCTCGTCCGGGCGCCGCTGGTCGGCCAGCAGCAGAGCTGGACGCACTGGCTGGTGGCCGGGGTCGTGACGATCGCCGGCTGGGCGCTGGCGCTGATCGTGCTGCGCAACTACCGCTCGCGGGTGGCCTACTGGGTCTGATGTCCACTTAGGACGTTGTGCGGCCGAATGGGGGACCCGTTCGGGCAGATTCCGGACATCCCGGCTGCATCGGCCGGAAAGTTTCCGTCAGCCGTCCGGAGGCGTTACCGTGAACGCCACCTGGAGGGAGCCCCACATCATGAGCCTTGTGACGCCCGGGAGGGCCGTGCTCGCGCTGGCCGCCGTCGCGGTGCTGGCCGGCACCGCGGCCGCCGCCCCCGGCCCGGCCGGACTGACCCCGCAACAGCTGGCCGGCCAGCGGGTGATCTATTCCTACCCCGGCCTCACCCCGCCGGACACGCTGCTGCAGCGCATCCGCGCCGGTGAGGCGGCGGGGGTCATCTTCTTCGGCGAGAACGTCCAGAGCAGCCAGCAGATCGCGGGCGTCGTGCAGCAGCTGCGCACGGCGGCCGCGCAGAGCCCGGTACACCGGCCGCTGCTGCTGATGACCGACCAGGAGGGCGGCAAGGTCCGGCGGCTGCCGGGCGAGCCGGTGCTGTCGGAGAAGCAGGTGGGCCAGGCGGCCGACCCCGAGGCCGCGGCCCGCGCCGCCGGCACCGGCGCGGGGGAGAACCTCAAGAGCGTCGGGATGAACGTGAACCTCTCGCCGGTGCTGGACGTTTACCGGCAGGAGGGCAACTTCATCGACCAGTTCGGCCGCTCGTACAGCAACGACCCCGGCACGGTGTCGAAGCTGGGGTACGACTTCATCACCTCGCAGCAGGCCGCGGGCGCCGCCGCCACCGCGAAGCACTTTCCCGGCCTCGGCGCGGTTCCGGCGGGCGCGAACACCGACGTGGGCCCGGTGACGTTGAACATGCCGCTCTCGGAGCTGCGCGCGAAGGACGAAGCGCCGTACCCGGCCGCTGTCGGCGCGTGGGTGAACCTCGTGATGCTGTCGTGGGCGGTGTACCCGGCGCTCGACGCCAGCCGTCCGGCGGGGTTGTCGCCGACCGTCGTCCAGCAGGAATTGCGGCAGCACAACAACTTCCATGGCGTCACGATCACCGATGCGCTGGAAGCCGGTGCGCTGAAGGATTACGGCGCCACCGGCAACCGCGCGACGCTCGCGGCGAAGGCGGGGATGGACCTGATCCTGGCGTCCGCCCGTGACGTGCAGCAAGGCGACGACGCGGTCGCCGCGCTCGCCGCCGGGCTGACCGACGGGAGCCTCCCGCGGGCCGACTTCACCGCTGCCGTCTACCGGATTTCCTCGCTACGGGGCCAATTGCACTGAAGTCGGCGAAAACTGTCGGTGGCTTGCGGTAGGAAGAACGGGTGCCTGCAGACGACGCCCCCAACGGGCCTTTCGCCGATCTCGAAGCCTATGTCGGCCTTCCCCGGCTGACCCCCGGGCTCTGGCTGTCTCCGGACGGCCGGCGCCTCGTCGTTCCCGTGTCTTCGCTCGACGAAGCGGGCAGCCGGGAGATCACGGCGTTGTGGGAGGTGGATCCCGAGGGCGGGCGTCCACCGCGCAGGCTCACGCTCGGTGCGGCCGGCGAGTCGGCGGCCGGGTTCACCCCGTCCGGCGATCTGCTGTTCGTGTCTTCGCGCTCCGGCGAGCCCGCGTTGTGGCTGCTGCCCGCCGAAGGTGGCGAAGCGCGGCTGCTGGTCTCGCCGTCCGGTGGTGTGCGGGGAGTTTCCGTCAGCGGCACGGGGACGGTGCTGCTCGGGTCGGGGATGCTGCCGTCCGCGACCGATGAGGCGAGCGACCGGGAACTGCGCGCGGGGCGGGCGGAGGCGGGGGTCACGGCGTTGCTGCACGAGGAGTTCCCCGTGCGGTTCTGGAACCACGACATCGGCCCGGCGCGCACCCGGCTGTTCACCGGGCAGCTGACCGAGGGGGAGCTGGAGCTGCGCGACCTGACCGGGCACGTCGGGCGCGCCCTGGACGACGTCTGCACCTGGGAGATCAGCCCGGACGGCGGCACCGTGGTCACCACCTGGGCAGTGGCCGAACCGGGCGGCTCGCAGCGCTACACGCTGGTCGCGATCGACGTGGCCACCGGCGCGCGCCGCACGCTCGCCGACGACGCCGCCCACGAGTACGCGGGACCGCGGATCTCGCCGGACGGCACGCAGGTGGCCGTGATCGTCAGCCGGCGGTTCACCCCGGAAGCCCCCAGCGACTGCTGGCTCGGCGTCCTCCCGCTAGCCGGCGGCGAGGTGCGGATCCTGGCCTCGGAGTGGGACCGCCGCCCGGATTCCGCATGCTGGACCCCGGACGGCTCCGCGTTGCTGACCGTCGCGGACGACCACGGCCGGGCCCCGCTCTGGCGCGTCGACGTAACGACGGGCGCAGTCACGCGGCTGACCGCGGACCACGGCGCGTACCCGGACGCGCAGGTCTCGCCGGACGGTCAGTGGGCATACGCATCACGCGCGGCCATGGACAGCCCCCGAATCCCAGTCCGCATCGACCTGCGAGCCGCCCCGGCCGCCCCCGGCGATCGTTCCGCCGAGCTCTCAGGCGGCCCCGCTGGCGTGTCCTCGGTCGGGCTCGCTGGCGGGTCCTCGGGCGGGCGCTCGGGTGGGCTTTCCGGCGGCCCCTCCGGTGAACCTGCTGGTGGGTCGTCCGGCGGGCGCATGGTCGGGCTTGCCCGCGGGTCCGCTGTCGAGCCTTCCGGTGAACCTGCTGGTGGGTCGTCCGGCGGGCGCATGGTCGGGCTTGCCCGCGGGTCCGCTGTCGAGCCCTCCGGCGAACCCGCTCGAGAGTCCTTGGTCGGGCTTGCTGGCGTGTCCTCGGGCGGGCTTTCCGGCGGCACCTCTGTCGAGCCCTCCGGCGAACCTGCAGGCGAGTCCTCCGCCGGGCACACGGTCGGGCTTGCCCGCGGAGTGTCGGGCGGGCGCTCTGGCGGGCGGTCGGGCGGGTTCGAGGAGCTACCGAGCCCGGTGGCGCCCCTGGAGCTGCCCGGCCGGCTGGAGGAGGTCGTCACCACGGCGTCGGACGGCACGGAGATCCGAGGCTGGCTGGTGCTGCCCGAGCACCCGGCCGAAGGCGGACCCGCGCCGCTGGTGGTGCTGATCCACGGCGGCCCGGTCAGCTCGGCGAAAGCCTGGTCGTGGCGCTGGAGCCCGTGGCTGTTCGCCGCGCGCGGTTACGCCGTGCTGCTGCCGGACTTCGCGCTCTCGACCGGCTACGGCGTCGAGTTCATCCGGCGTGGCTGGGGCCAGTGGGGCGGCAAGCCGTACACCGACCTGCTGACGCTCACCGACGCCGCCCAGTCACGGCCCGACATCGACCCCCACCGGGCGGCAGCCATGGGCGCGTCCTTCGGCGGTTTCATGGCCAACTGGATCGCGACCCAGACCGGCCGGTTCTCCGCGATCATCAGCCACGCCTCGATGTGGAACCTGGAGCAGCAGAGCCAGACCGCCGACCTCGCGCACTTCTTCCGCCGGGAAATGACCCCGGAGACGGCGGACGCGACGTCCCCGCACCAGTTCGCCGACGCCATCACCACCCCCATGCTCATCACCCACGGCGTGCGCGACTACCGCTGCCCCATCGGCGAGGCACTGTCCCTCTGGTGGGCCCTCCTGTCCCGCTCGAAGGCCGAGGACGGCAGCACCCCGCACAAATTCCTGTACTTCCCCGACGAAGACCACTTCACCCTCGCCCCCGCCCACGTCAAGCTCTGGTACGAAACGATCCTCGCCTTCACCGACCACCACGTCCGCGACCTCCCCTGGCGACGACCGGAGCTGCTGGGCTAGCCGCGCGGGCCTGCACCCGGGTCGCCGCTCCTGGCCAGCCTCGGCCTGCTGTTCTGGTCGCCGCTCTTGCTCACTCGCGGCCTGCTCTGGTCGCCGCTCTTGCTCACTCGCGGCCCGCTGCTCTGGTCGCCGCTCCTGCCCACTCTCGGCCTGCCGTGCTGTTCTTGACCCACCCTCGCGCTGCTGCGCTGTCCTGGCCTGGCTGCGCTGTTGTTCTGGGCCCAATCGCGGGCTGTTGTTCTGGTTGCCGCCCGTGCCCAGCCTCGACCTGCTGTGCGGGCCTGGCTTGGCTGCGGCTGTTGTTCTGGCTGTTCTGGCCCAGCCGTGGGCTGTTGGTCTGACTGTTGCTCCGTACCCAAGCCTCAGGCTGCTGCGCGGGCCTGGCCCCGAGCTGTAGTTCTGGCCGCGGCTCCTGCCCAGGTGCGGGCTGTAGTTCTGACTGCCGCGCGCTTGCCCGGCCTTGGGCTGTTGCGTTGGCCGCCGTTCGCGCTGGCGTTCGGGTCGCCGTTTCGTGCGGCTGCTCGGGCCGTCGTCCCGCCGTTTGTGCCGCCGTGGAGGCCGTCGTTCGAGCTGCTGCTTGGCCGAGGCGGGGGTCGGTGCCCTGTTGGAGTCTCGCGCCGCCGTCTGGCCCGCTGTTTGGCGCTGGCCCTTTGGTTACCGCGTGGGCCAATGCTCCGGTGACCTTGATCCCGACCCTCATGTCGCAACTCGTGCCGCCACTCAGGTGGCTGCCCTGGTCCAGGCGTCGTCCTCGGCCAGCTTCTCCGCGATTCGATCGTGGAAACTCTTGCGCCGCAACGCTTTCTCCAGATCAAGGACAACCTTGCCGAGCGCGTAAGGGATCTCGGCCTCGAGTTCGGCGATCGCGGCCTCGGTGGCGCGCCATTCTGCGGCCAGCCGGTCGACGATGGCCGCCGCCTTGGGGGTCAGGGTCACCTTCTTGCTGCGGGCGTCGTCGCCGGTGGCGGTTGTGACCAGGCCGGCCTTCCGCATCGCCGCGACCTTCTGGCTCAGCGCGGAGTGGGTCCGGTCGACGGACGCGGCCAGTTCCGTGATGGTCATCGGCCCGCGGGCGTGCAGGCGCAGCAGTTCCATCACGTAGCTGGGCTTGAGGCCGTCGATGCCGCGCTCGGTGTAGAGCCGCCCGATGTCGTCGTCCATCGCGGCCTGTAGCAGCCGCAGCGGTCGCCAGGCGCTCTGCTCGGTCGGGTCCGCGATGTCTTCCTCAGCCATGCCCGACAGTCTAACAGGGCTTATATAAGTACTATCGCATCTTCCTCGCTGCAACGGAATTCGTTCCACCGTCCGTTGTTGGGCGATTTTCCTTTACTGAAGCCAATTTCTTGAGCAGCTGCCTGGTTCGCCCGACGGTTCTCCGGGTACTTCCCTTTGACGGTAGGGGATTCTCGATCGGAGGTGTGGATGAGAAATGATCGGGAGTTCACCCGTCGGGCGGTATTCACGGCGGCGCTCGCCGGACTCGTCACGAGCGCGTGCGCCGCGCCGCCACGGGACGTCGGGCCGCGAGCAGAGACGCCGTCACCACTTCCACGGGAGACGCTCCCGCCACCTCCGCCGAACGCCCTGGCCACAAGCCTGCTAGTCGGCTTCTGCGGCGCCCCTGGGGCGAAGGCGCTCGGCGAGATGACGGGTGACCTGGCCGCGGCCGGCCGGGAGCTGACGCACCAGATCGGGACGTTCCCGAAGGACCGGCCGGTGACACCGGTCGTCGAGCTGATCGCCACCGCCGCGCATCGCACCACGGGCCCGGACGGAATGTTTCGCAGCCGCGCGTCGGACGCGACCGTGCGTGAGTACCTCGACGAGGCGAGTGCATTGAAAGGCTTGCTGCTGCTGAACATCCAGCCCGGCCGAGCAGATTTCCTGCCGGAAGTGCAGGCGTACGAGCACTGGCTGGCGGAACCGGACGTCGGCGTCGCGCTGGACCCGGAGTGGGCGGTGGAGCCGGGTGTCGTACCGGGGCAGAAGTTCGGCCGCACGACCGGCGCCGAGCTGGACGGCGTTGCCGTGTACCTGGGCGAGCTCGCGCGCACCCGTCACCTGCCGGACAAGATCATGGCCTACCACCAGGTCGCGGCCTCGATCGTTCGCGACGAGGCGGGCCTGCGTGCGCACCCGGGGGTGTCGGCGGTGAAGATCGTCGACGGAATCGGCAGCGCCGGAGCGAAGAAGGCCACCTGGAAGACGTTGATGGCGACCAAGCCCCCACACGTCCAGCCGGGCTTCAAGCTCTTCTTCCAGGAGGACACCCGCCACGGCGCAGCCCTGATGACTCCCGCCGAGGTCCTGTCGCTGACCCCGGCGCCCGCCTACGTCGTCTACGAATAGCCTTCCCCGGCCGGGTGTCACTCACGCGTGTGGTGCTTCGGTTGATCATGCCCGCACCGGGCATCCTTGCGGCGACCGCACAACGACGGGAGCCGCGCGGATGACACCCTGGTGGGCAGTGGCTGTGGGCGCTGTTCTGCTCGTACTGGTTGTGGTGCTTGTGGTCCTGCACCGTCGCCGCGCCGCGCGCGCCAGCGCCGCTTCCGTCTCCGACTGGCGTTCGCGCGCAGCTTCCAGCTCCGCTGCCGGTTCGCGCTCCGCATCTGATCCGCGCTCTCATGACTCGCCCTCCACCGCGGCCCCAGCCTCTGGCTCCCGCTCTGCCCGTCGACGTCGCCGCGCCGCCTCCCGCTCTGTCTTCCCCGCTGCTTCCGGCTCGCGTTCCCGCACCGGTTCCGACTCTCGCCCCAGCCCAGCCACCACGGACGACCCGCTCGCCCGCTACCCCACGGCCCGCCAACGCCCAGTCCCGAACCCCACCACCCGCCTCACCCCACCACGGGACTCGTCGCGAAACCGCCCGTACTTGGCGCCGCTCCCGACCCCACCCCAGGACCACCACCAGACAGCCGACAGCGTGAGCCCCATGCCCCCAGCGCCGGACGATCACCGTGCGGCCCCCGTGCCCTCGGCGTTGGACGGTTACCGTGCCCCCGACAGCGCGAGCGGCATGTCCCCGACACTGCACGATCACCGTGCGGCCGACGGCGCCGCCCCCGTGCCCTCGGTGCCAGACAGTCACCGTGTGCGCCCCGCACGCCCGACGCCGGACCGCCACCGTGCGGCGGACAGCGCGAGCCCTGTGCCGTCGGTGCCGGGCGACTACCGTGCCGTCGACAGCGTGAGTCCCACGCCCTCTGCTTCGGCGGACCGCCACCGTGGGGCGGAGGGTGCGAGCCCTGTGCGGTCGGTGCCGGGCGACTACCGTGCCACCGACAGCGTGAGTCCCACGCCTCCTGCTTCGGTGGACCACCACGATGCGGCTGATGGTGCGGCCCCGGTGCCCTCGGTGCCAGACAGTCACCGTGTGCGCCCCGCACGCCCGACGCCGGATCACCACCATGCGGCGGAGGGTGCGAGCCCTCTGCCCTCGGCGCCAAGCGACCACCGTCCCGCCGACAGCGCGAACCCCACGCCCCCGGCACCGCCGGACCACAGTTCGACAGTGCGTGCTGCGAACCGTCCGGCCCTGGCCCCAGAGCGCCGCGGGCCTGAGTCGGCTCGTGCGGGTGGTTCGTTCTCCGCGCCCGGGCAGGGCGCGTCTGGGGCTGGTGGTGTGGATCGTTCCTACTCGGCCCGGGACGGTGGTTCGCAGGGGGCTGCCGGTGTGGATCGGTCGCAGCCGTGTGGGGAGGACAGGTCGGCGGGGGAGCGGTCGGCGGGGTGGGGTGGGGCGGCGACGTCTGGTGAGGGGGGTCATGGCCGTCCGGCGTCGAGCTCGGCTGGGCAGGCGGGGGCGTCGTCGGTGCGGGCGTCACTTCCCGCTGTGCCCGAACGCTTCGACTCCTCCGGCACTACGCCGACTCAACCCGTCTACCTGCCGGACCTTCGTCACGCCGGTCCGGGCCGGACCCGGCGGACTCCTGACACCACCACGTGGCCCGACGCCGGTTTGCCGCAACCTCGCACTTCCCCGTCTCGCCGGGCGAAGCCCGACGCCGCGGGTTTCAGCTCCATGCCGTCCCATCAGCCGGGCGGTGAGCGACTCCGTCCCGTGGATCGCCCCGCCGGCAACCCGCGACTCCGACTGGTCGACCAAGAAGGCGAACAACCCGTCGAATCGCAGTTCGGTGTGCCGGCGACGTCCGGTGACGCTGATCGTCGTGGGGCTGGGCGCAGGTTGGTCGGGCCGCCGGAACGTCGGCGGTGGGGGCGGGGCAACCGGCCGTCCGAAGACGGACCGGGCGAGATTCCTCGTCGGCCGGACGACCGCTGAGCCGAAGCGCCGGGGCCGCGGGCGAACGGAAGTGCCAGGTCGGAGCAGCTGCGCCGACCGGCTTGTCCGCAAGCGAGACGTCACACGATTGAGGACGCGGCCGCTCGGGTAAGTCAGGGGTAGCCCGCCGCCGCGGTTCCTCCCCCACCGTCGGGGCGGCGGGCTCGGCCGGGCCCGTGTTTCGCGGGCCCGGCCTCGAACTTCCAGTGGCACGCGGCCGGGCACCTACCCTCGTCGGCAGGTCTCGTGGAAAGGACTTCGCATGCTGCCACTGTCCGGAATCACCGTGGTCTCGCTGGAACAGGCCGTCGCGGCGCCGTTCGCGACGCGGCAGCTCGCCGATCTCGGCGCGCGGGTGATCAAGATCGAACGGCCGGGCGCGGGCGATTTCGCGCGGTCCTACGACGCCACCGTGCACGGCCTGTCCAGCCATTTCGTCTGGCTCAACCGCAACAAGGAGTCGTTCGCGCTCGACGTGAAAGCGCCCGGGCAGCGCCAGATCCTGGACGAACTGCTGGCGCGCGCGGACGTCTTCGTGCAGAACCTCGCGCCCGGCGCGGCGGAGCGCCTCGGGCTCGGCGCCGAGCGGCTGCTGGCCGAGCACCCGCGCCTGATCGTCTGCGGCATCTCCGGCTACGGCACCGACGGCCCGTACCGCGACAAAAAGGCCTACGACCTGTTGGTGCAGTGCGAAACCGGCGTCCCCGCGTTGACCGGAACCCCGGACCAGCCCGCGAAAACCGGCATCCCGGTCGCCGACATCGCCGGCGGCACGTATGCCTACAGCGGCGTGCTTTCCGCGCTGTACGAACGCGAGCGCACCGGCCGCGGCCAAGCCTTCGAGGTTTCCCTCTTCGACGCACTCACCGAATGGGTCGGCTTCCCCCTCTACTACACTGTGTACGGGGGCACCCAGCCGGCGCGAACGGGACTTTCGCACGCGGCCATCGCCCCGTATGGCCCGTTCACCTGCGGCGACGGCGAGACGGTCTTCCTGGCCGTGCAGAACGACCGCGAGTGGCGGCGGCTCTGCGCGGACGTCCTGGAGCAGCCGGAGCTGGCAGGCCGGGATTCCTTCGCCACCAACGACTTCCGCTCCGAGAACCGCGACGAGCTGCGTGCCGTCATCGAGGCGGCGTTCTCCCCGCTCGACTCGGGCACGGTGCTCGACCGGCTCGACGCGGCGTCGATCGCCAACGCGCGGTTGCGGGGGATCGCCCAGCTGGCCGAGCACCCGCAGCTCGCCGAACGAGGGCGCTGGGGCGAAGTCGGCTCGCCGGCCGGGCCGCTGCGCTCGCTCCTGCCACCGGTGACGGTCGCGGGCCGTGAACCGCGCCTCGACCCCATCCCCGACGTGGGTGAACACAACGCCGCCCTGCTCGCCGAACTGGGCTACGACGCCATGCCGGACTGACCGTCCACAGTGGCGCGAAGTCGAAACTGTCCTTAGTGGACTTTGGAGTGCCCGGGTTCGAGGGCCGTGACGCGTAAGGTCGCCAACGGGCCATCGGGTGGCGTCTTCCGGCGCCTGACTCGGACCGGGGCTCGCCCACCAACGCCGCCACGTTAGGCCGAACCGGTCAATGCTCACCTCGTGAATTGCCTCTTCCTTTTCCGGGCCGGGTCGCTGACCTGCGGACACGGGGGCCTAGCACAATCGCGCGCCGTCCGGGGCGGTATTCCTCTTCTCTGCGGCCGGTACCACCTGCTGGTTATAGTTGTTGCTCGGTTTTCACTCGGGGGAAGGGGGACGTCGACGTGCCCCTGCTGGCTGGGGTCGGTGCCGTGACCGGCAGGCTGACCGAGGAACTGCTCGCCCGGCCCGACGGGCGGAGCCGGGCGCTGCCCGTCGTGGTGGCGGTCGGGGCGCGGGGGACCGGGAAAACGGCCCTGCTCACCGCCGTGGCCACGCGCTGCGAGGACGTTCCCCACGCGCAGGTGGACTTCGAGCGGCACGACTGGGAGAACATCCAGCCGCGGGAACTGCTGGGGCACCTCGCGTTCGACCTCGGACGGCACTGGCGGCAGTTCGGCAGGCTGGCGTTTCCCCGGCTGTGGCTGTGCATGCTCGTCCTCGGCGCGCCGGTGGACTTGAACGACCGCCGCGCCGCGCTGCGCAAGGTGCGGGAGTTGCTGGCGAAGAACCAGCCACTGGAACGAAACCGTGAAGCGATCGTGGACGTCGTGCGGCTCGCGGGCGGTGTCGCGCCGGTGGACGGGCTGCCCGGCTTGACCGCGGCCACCGACCTGCTGCTGCGCGGACTGAGCTGGTACGACCGCCGCCGGCTGCTCGGGAAGATCAAGGCACTGCCCGCCGCCACCGGCGACCACTCCGATTTCCTGCTCGGCATCGCCAAACAGGCGAACGGAGACGAGGAGGACCGCGCGACCGTCGACGCCACGTTCTGCGACGCGTTCCTCGCCGACCTGCGCCGCGCGTATTCCGGCGTCAACCGCTCCCGCCGGACGCTGAACAGCGTGCTGCTGCTGGACAACGCGCACACCCCGGGCGGTCGGACGTTCCTGCGCGCGCTCACCGAAGCCCGCCACCGCTGCCCGGACGAGCCCGACCCGCTGGCCGTGGTCGCCACCAGCCGGAGCTGGAACCCGGACTGGAACGAGAGCTGGTCGCTGCCGACGGCGCCGCCCGCCGACGCCGTCGAGAGCCGGCGTCGGCCCACCGCGCACCGGACGAACGGCCTCGTCGCCCCCACCCCGCGTCATCCGTCCGAAGTGGACACCGACTGGGCGCCCGGCGCCGAGCCGCTGGAGCAGCGGTGGAACCCTTGGTACCTGGTGGAAGTGGGCGCGCTGGGCCGCGACGACGTGGTGGACATCGCCGCGGGCAGCGACATCCACCCGGCCTCCCGGCTGCCGGGTTTCCTGCACCGCCTCACCGACGGGCACCCCGGCGCGGTCGCCGACGTCCTGGACGCCGTCGCGCACACCTATGACTCGCGGCGGGCGGGGGCGCTGCGGTCCGCGCTGCACACACCGGTCACCGGTCCGGACGGCGGCGAATCGTTGCTGCTGAACGGGATCCGCGAGTACCTCCTGCAGGACTTCACCCCGCCGAGCCGGGAGGACCTGATCACCGCGAGTGCCGCGCTGGACGTGGAAATGCTGTTCCACAAGGAGATCCTGGAACTACGTCATCCGGCCGGCGAGGGCGCGCTGTTCAAGGAGCTGGGCGACCGGCTGTGGTTGTGCGCGGAGCCGGGCGAGCCGGTGCGGTACGTGCTGCACCCGTGGCTGCGCCGGGTGCTGGTGCAGGAGCTGGCCGCGCGCGGGGAGGACCACTCGCTGAGCTGGGTCCGCGTGCACACCCGCTGCCGCGACTTCTACGACAAGAACGGCCGGACGGTCGCCGCCCGCTACCACGACCTGGCGCTGGAGAACGTGGCCGGCGCGGTCGAGTACCTCGGCAAGCCGTTCCTGCACGCGCGGCACGCCGAGTTCGACCTGGACACCGCCAGGGCGTGGCTGGCCGAGCTGGACGTGATCACCTCGGCGCCCAACCGGCTCGACAAGACCGCCGACCCGTATCAGCAGGTCGAGTCGCTCGCCGGGCAGCGGGACGACGAGCTGGAGACCTCGCTGGCCTGGCTGGTCGTCGCGCTGTGGATCGCGCGCGACCCGCTCGGCGATCCGGGCCGGACGCTGGACTCGACCATCGAAGCCGGCTTCCATCAGCTGGCGCAGGGCAGGGGGCGGGGATCCATCTTGGTGCACGAGCGCGCGGAGCGGTACCGATGAGCCGGCGGGACGAGCGGATCCGGCCGCCGCGGCCGACCTGGTCGAAGTGGCTGGTGGCCGGCGGCGGGGTGGTCCTGCTCGCCGTGGTGCTGGTGGCGGTGTTCGTGGTGGCGCCCGCGATCAGCCTGGCCGGGCGCACCTGCGCGGACGGGGTCGAAAAACGCGGGGACAACGCGGAGTGCACCGGCCTGACCGACGGCGGCTTCGTGTTCGGTCCCGAACTGGCGCCCGTCGAGCAGCGCATCCGGGCCGAGAACGACTCGGTCGCCGCCTCGGGCAAGCCGTTTGTCACGATCGCGGTGTTCCTGCCGATGACGTTGACCGACAACGACATCCTGTCCCCGGAGTGGGTGCGCCACCAGCTGGAAGGCGCCTACATCGCGCAGCACCGCGCCAACACCACGCAGTCCTGGGGCAGCCTGCCGCTGATCCGCCTGCTGCTGGCCAATCCGGGCAGCCACCTGAACCAGTGGGAGCCCGTGGTGGACGCGCTGCTCGCGCTGCCCGGCACCGACCGGCTGGTCGCGGTCACCGGGATCGGGCTCAGCCTGGAGACCGCGCGCGCCGCGATCCAGCGGCTCTCGGATCACCGGATCCCGGTCGTCGCCTCGCATCTGGCCGCGGACGAGTTCTCGGAGATCCCCGGTTTCCTCCGGGTCTCGCCGACCAGCTCCACCTACGGTATGGCCGCCGCCGGCTACGTGAAGCCGACCGCGCACACGGCCACGATCGTGCAAGACGACAACAACGCCGACCTGTACCCGAAAACGCTGGCCACCGCGTTCACCCAGCGGTTCGTCGACGCGGACCACCGGATCACCGGCCGCACCGAGCGGTACGACTCCAGCCTGCCCGGCGTCGAGAACACGTTCCTGCAGATGATGCCGAACATCTGCGGCGACCAGCCCGACGTCGTCTACTTCGCCGGCCGGGAGAACGACCTCACCGCGTTCGTCGCCGAACTCGCCCAGCGCCCGTGCCTCGACCGGCACCTCACCGTGCTGACCGGCGACCTGGCGCAGAGCGGCCCGCCGGGCCCGGAGATGCGGCGCGGCCTCCAGTCGAACGTCACGGTGCTCGCCCCCGGCCTGGCCCACCCCCAGGCCTGGACCAGCGAGCCGAACGCGTTCAACAAGACCGCGGTGGCGAACTTCCAGGAGCCCGGCTGCACGGACTGCTTCCAGGCGCTGTTCCCGAAGGAGCGGCTGGACGACGGCGTCGCCATCCTCGCGCACGACGCCGTGCTCACCGTGGTGTGGGCGATCCGCCTGATCCCGGGCGCCGTGCCCTCGCGGGTGACCGCTCAGGACGTGCTCCAGGCGAAGAACCGGCTGTACGGCACGCTCGCCGTCCCGGGCGCGAGCGGCATGATCTCCTTCGACGAGCGCGGCGACCCGGTGAACAAGGCGGTGCCGATCCTGCGGGTCCGGCTGGGCGACACCCCGGAGTTCGTGCAGCTCTCGACTCCGCTGTAGGCCGTTCCTCACTCGGGCGCGGGCTCACTCGGCACCGCGGGCGCGTGCGGCCCGGCCGCCGACCACTGCAGGAGGAACCGCAGTGCTTCGTGCGCCGGGGAACCGGGTTCCGCGGTGTAGGCGACGAGCAGCTGGTCCGGGTGAGTGTCCACAGTGAACTGCTGGACGTCGAGGGTGAGCGGGCCGGCGACGGGGTGGGCGTAGGTCTTGGTGAGCTGCCGCGGCCCGCGGACCTGGTGGCCGGCCCACCAGGCGCGGAAGTCGGCGTCGCGGACGCTCAGCTCGCCGACCAGGTCGCTCAGCGCCCGGTCGCGGGGGTTCCGGCCGGCCTCCATCCGCAGCGCGGCAACGCATTCGCGGGCGGCGCGCGGCCAGTCCGCGTAGAGCGCGCGGAAGCCCGGGTCGAGGAAGGTGAGCCGGATGAGGTTGCGCTCGGCCGGGGGCAGCGCGCCGAAGTCGGTGAGCAGGGCGGCGGCGCCGCGGTTCCAGGCCAGCACGTCCATGCCGCGGTGCAGCACCATGGCGGGCACGTCGTGCATGGTGTCCAGCAGCTGCCGCAGGTGGGCGGCGACGCCCGGCCGGGCGGGCGGCCGGGGCGGGTGGACGACGTCGGCGACGGTGAACAGGTAGTCCCGCTCGTCCGGGGCGAGCCGCAACGCGTCGGCGAGGGCTTCGAGAACCGGGCGGGAGACGCTGCGGGTGCGGCCCTGCTCCAGCCGGACGATGTAGTCGACGCTCACGTGCGCGAGCTGGGCCAGCTCCTCCCGGCGCAGGCCCGGGACCCGGCGCTGCCTGCCGTCGTCGGGCAGGCCCGCCGTGCGCGGGTCGAGCGCGGCGCGGCGGGCGCGGAGGAATTCGCCCAGCTCGTCGGATGCCATGCCACCAGTGTGGGCGCGATCCGGGCCGCGCGCCTGGTACTGGGCTCCATAGGCAAGTCCCTCCCTGGTGACGGCGGGCCGGACGGGCGATCTTGGGGGAGCAACCCCCAGCGAAAGTGAGTCTCACCCATGAGGAATTCCGTCACCTTCCCCAGCGCCGGGCTGAAGATCGCCGGTCACCTGTACCTTCCGGACGGCGAGGCGGGCCCGGCCATTGTCGTCGGCCATCCGGGCAGCGGCGTGAAGGAGCAGACCGCCGGTTTGTACGCCCAGCGTCTCGCCGAACAGGGCTTCGTCACGCTCGCCTTCGACGCCGCGTACCAGGGTGAGAGCGAGGGCGAGCCGCGCGGCCTGGAAGACCCGGCGCATCGGATCGAGGACTTGAAGGCCGCGGTCTCGTACCTGACCACCCGCGACGAGGTCGACGCCGAGCGGATCGGGGTACTGGGCATCTGCGCGTCCGGCGGCTACGGCCTGGCCGCCGCCGCTACCGACCACCGGGTCAAGGCCCTCGGCACCGTGAGCGCCGTCGACATCGCCCGGCAGTTCCGCGTCGGCGCCGACGGTGCCCAGGACCCGGCCGTCTTCCAGGGCATGCTCGACGCGGCCGCGGCCGCCCGTACCGCCGAGGCCGGCGGTGAGGGCGTCCGGACGTTCAAGCTCTTCCCCGACACCGAGGAGCAGGCCCGCGCGGCCGGTCCGCACGTCTACGAAGGCTGGGAGTACTACTGCACTCCGCGCGCCGGGCATCCCCGTTCGGCCAAGGAGCTGCCCTGGACCAGCGTCGACCGGATCGCCACCTTCGACGCCTTCCACGCCGTGGCGCTGATCGCCCCGCGTCCCCTGCTCATGATCGCCGGACGCGACGCGGAGACCGCCTGGATGAGCGTCGCGGCGTTCCAGCGGGCGACCGGGCCGAAGGAACTGCACTGGGTCGAGGGCGCCACGCACATGGACCTCTACGACAAGGACGAGTACGTGACGCCCGCGGTCGCGAAGCTCGCCGGCTTCTTCAAGCAGAACCTGACCGTGACGGCGTAGCGGCTACTCGGTGTCGGTGTGGATCGCGGTCAGGATCGGCGTGCGGGCGGCGGTCCGGGCGGGCCACAGCGAAGCGAGGACCCCGATGGCCAGGGTCACCAGCACGAACACGCCCAGCTGCGCCCACGGCACCGCCAGCGGGACGCCTTTCTGGCTCAGCACGCCCATCGCGCCGAGCGCGCACCCGGCCACCAGCCCGAGCACGGCGCCGAGCATCGCGGTGATCACCGACTCCCACCGCAGCACCGAGCCGACCTGCCTGCGGCCGAGCCCGACCGCGCGCAGCAGCCCGATCTCGCGCACTCGCTCCATAGTGGACATCGTCATGGTGTTCACCACGCCGAGGGCGCCGATCAGCACCGAAACGCTGAGCAGGGCGTAGAGGATGTCAAGGAATTCCTGCGCCTGGCCGCTCGCCGCGTCGGCGGCCTCGGCCCGGGTCTGCACGGTCAGCACCGGGTTCGCGAGCGTCTGCTGGATCTGCTTGCGCAGCGCCACCGGATCCTGCCCCGGAGCGGCCTTCACCAGGATTGTCTGCGGCGACGCCGTTTTCGGCGCGAGCCGGGTTGAGATCAGCGCTTTCTGGTCGACGGACTCCGGGGCGTCGTAGACCGCCACGACCGGCAGCGACACCGGCTGGTCGGCCGCGCCCACCGACTGGAGCGGCCCGGACACCTCGGAGCCGACCTTGAGGCCGTACTGCTGGGCCGTCGCCGTCGAGACCGCGATTCCGTCGGCCAGCCGGTCGAGTGAGCCCGCCTTGACCGTGAGGGGCAGGAAATCCTTGGCACTGCTGGGATCGACGGCCGTCAGGTTGAGGAAGCGGCGTTCCCCGAGCTTGATCGACAACGGCGTGAGCGGGCTGACCGCCTGCACGCCGGGCACCTTCGCGAGGTCGGCGGTGGTGCCGGAGCTGAGATCGGAGAACGGGATCGCGGTGACGTGGATGTCGGCGTTGTCGCCCGCCCCGGTGTCCTTCGCGTCCTTCGCCGCGACCGAGGCGATCATCACGGTGACCGCCGCGCAGACGGACAGCCCGATCATCAGCGTCGCGGCGGTGGCGGCGGTCCGGCGCGGGTTGCGGCGCGTGTTCTCCACGGCCAGTGTGCCGCGCATCCCGGAAATCCGGGTCAGCGGGCCGCGCAGCAGTTTGGTCAGGCCGAGGCCCAGCCACGGCGTCAGCACGATCAGCCCGAGCATGAGCAGTGGCGCGCCCAGGTACATCAGGTCCTGCGTCTCGATTCCGGCCGCGGTGGTCATCGCGCCGAGCAGGAAGACCACCACCCCGATGATGTTCCGGCGGCGCAACGATTTCGCGGTCGGCGGCAGCCCGGACCGCAGCGCCGCGATCGGCGGGATCGCGGCGGCGCGCCGGGCCGGGACGTACGCGGCGATCATCGTCACGCCGACACCGACCCCGAGCGCGGCGGCCATCGCGCCGGCGCTGAACACTTGCAGCGGCACGTCGGGCCCGTTGACCACGGAGAACCCGCGGTTGAGCACCACGGCCACGCCGATCCCGAGCAGGTAGCCGAACACCGTCGCGATCAGGCCGAGCACGGCGGCTTCGGCGAGCACGCTCCGGAGCACGTATCGCCGCGAAGCGCCGACCGCGCGCAGCAGCGCGTTCTCCCGGGCGCGGGCCGCTGCGAGCATGGTGAACATGTTGGCCACCAAGAAAATCGCGACGAACAGGGCCACGGCCGCGAACAGCAGCAGGATGTCGGTGAGCTTGCTGTCGCTCGGGGCGGAGTTGAGCGAGGCCCCCGTTTCGGCGACGAACTCCGGCGGCAGCTCGGCGCGCACGCTGGTGGCGATCGCGTCCTGGCTGACGCCGGGCGCGGCCACCAGGTCGACCGCCGTGTACCCGCCCGGTCGGGCGAACTGTGCGCCGGCGGACTTGAGGTCGAACGCGACGAGCGTGCCGCCCCCGGCGAGCCGGGCGTCGTCGGCGGCGAAGACCCCGGTGACCTCGACCGGCCGCACCGCGCCGTTGACGATCACGCGCACCTGGTCGCCGACCTGATAACCCGCGCGCTCGGCGGTGAACCGGTCGAGCGCGATCTGGTCCGGTCCGGTGGGTGCCTGCCCCGCGCTCAGCGGGTAGCGGCCGGGGTCGTAGCTGACGCCGCCGGCGCGCTCGGGCTGTCCGACGATCGCCCCGTCCTTGCCGACGAGGAAGGCGTACCCGTCGGCGATCGGCCGGACCTGCGCGACGCCCGGCACGGTCCGGAGCTGCCGGACGACGTCGTCGCCGAGCGATGTGTCTATTGTGGACGGCGTGACTTCGACCGCGACGCCGGCCTGCGCGCGGGCTTGGGCGCGTTCGACCGAGGTCGTGACCGAGTCGCCGTAGAGCAGCGACCCGACGACGAACGCGACGCCGAGCACCACCCCGAGCGTGGGCAACAGGAATCGCGCCTTGTGCGCCAGGATCGAGCGGAACGCGCGGCGGAACATCAGCGCACCGCCTGCGGCTCGAACCGGCGCATCCGGTCCAGCACCAGCGCGGGCGTCGGCTGGTGCATTTCGTCCACCAGCCGGCCGTCGGCCAGGAACAGGACCCGGTCGGCGTAACCGGCGGCGATCGGGTCGTGCGTCACCATGAGCACGGTCTGCTGCCATTCGCGGGCGCAGCGCCGGAGCAGGCCGAGGATCTGCGCGCCGGAGCGCGAGTCGAGGTTCCCGGTCGGCTCGTCGGCGACGATGAGCTCCGGCCGGGTGATCAGCGCCCGCGCGCACGCGACGCGTTGCTGCTGGCCGCCCGAAAGCTGCGCGGGCCGGTGCTCGAGCCGGTCGCCGAGGCCCATCGCCGTGATGACCCGGTCGGCCCAGGCCCGGTCCGGCTTCCGGCCGGACAGCGACAACGGCAGGATGATGTTCTCCCAGGCGCTCAGCGTCGGCAGCAGGTTGAAGGACTGGAAGACGAAGCCGATCTTCTCGCGGCGTACGCGCGTGAGCTTCTCGTCGTCGAGCGAGCCCAGGTCGGTCCCCGCGATGCTCGCCGTCCCCGTGGTGGGCTGGTCCAGCCCGGCGAGGCAGTGCACGAAGGTCGACTTGCCCGAGCCCGACGGGCCCATGATCGCGGTGAACTCGCCGCGGCGGAAGCCGGCGCTCACCCCGGCCAGCGCGACCACCGCGGCGCTGCCGTCGCCATAAACCTTGCCGAGCTGCTGCGCCTCGGCCACAGTTTGTTCATTCATGGCCGCCATGCTCGCGCGGGCGCCCGCGCGAGCGGTTCAACCGAACTGACGAGCCGGGCCGGGCCGGGTCCGCCGAAGGGATGAGGACCGTCGCGGGGGAACTGTCCTACCGTGACGGTCATGATCGGAAGACTTTCCTGGGCGCAAGGACTCCTGTTCGGCCTCGGCGTGCTCGCGGCGGTGCTCGTGGTGCTGGAGAGCCTGAGCGCGGAGACCGTGGCGACCGGGGCCGGGCTGGTGGTCTGCGGCCTGCTCGCGCTGGCCGTGCTGGCGATGCCCGCGGTGCGCGCGCCGGTGGTCGCGGGGCTGGCCGTGGTCTCGATCGTGTTCACCGTGCTGTGCCGGGTGCTGCCGGACGGCCTGGACAACACCTTCGGCGTCGTGGAGACGATCGCGCTGGCCTGGCTGACCGCGAGGGCGGTCATCGAGCTGCGCCCGAGCCGCTCGGTGCTGGTGGTGCCGCTGCTGTACCTCGCGATCGTGGTGCTGCCGACCCGTTGTTACACGCTCGGGCGCCCGTGGCTCGACAACTTCGTGATGCTCTTCGGCTTCGGCATGCTGCTGGTGATCCTGCTCGGGATGTACCTGCGCCTGCACGACCAGCGCCGCATCGACGCGGGTGAGTTCGCCAAGCAGGCGCAGCGCCTCGCCTATGCCCGCGATCTGCACGACTTCGTCGCCCACCACGTGACCGCGATCGTCGCCCAGACGCAGGCGGTCCGGTTCACCTCGAGCGGCGGCCACCAGCCCACGCCCGAGGCCCTCGACGAAATGCTGGCCGGGATCGAACGGGCCGGCTCGCAGGCGCTCGCGTCGATGCGGGGGATGATCTCGGTGCTGCGCGACGACGAGCCGGCGCCGGTCCGCGCGACGCTGGGCGAGGCGGTCGCGGAACCGGTCGGGCACTTCGTCGGCCCGCCGGTCAGCACCGACATCGACGACGACCTCGCCACCACCCGCCTGGCCCCGCACGTGCTCGACGCGGTGCACCACGTGGTCCAGGAGTCGCTCACCAACATCCTGCGCCACGCGGGCGGGGCCACGGCGGTCGAGGTGCGGGCGCGCACCCGGTCCGGCGAGCGCCTGGAAATCACCGTGACCGACGACGGACGGTCCACATCGGACATCTCCGGCGGCGGTTTCGGCTTGGTGGGCCTCACCGAACGCGTCGGCGACGCCGGCGGGACCCTCACCGCCGGGCCGGCGGACGGCGGCTGGCGCGTGACCGCGGTCCTGCCGCGGACGCCGGCTCTGCCATGATGACCGGCCATGAGCATCCGCGTGCTGATCGCCGACGACCAGGAGATGATGCGCTCGGCGTTCCGGATGATCCTGGACTCCCAGCCCGACATGGAGGTTGTCGCCTCGGTCGAGGACGGCCGCGCCGCGGTTGACGAAGCCCGGCGCCTGCGCCCGGACGTGTGCCTGCTCGACATCAGGATGCCGAAGCTCGACGGCCTGGAGGCGACCCGCCTGCTCGCCGGCCCGGGGGTGCTGAACCCGCTCAACGTCCTGATCGCCACCACGTTCGACCTGGACGAGTACGTGTACCGGGCGCTGCGCAACGGGGCGTGCGGGTTCCTGCTCAAGGACATGTCGCCCGCGCTGCTCATCGAAGCGGTGCGCGCGGCCGCGGTGGGGGCGACGCTGATCGCGCCGACGGTGACCACCCGGCTGTTGTCGCACTTCGCGGTGGACCGCTCGGACCAGGCCACCCCGGAGCCGGCGCCGAGCGAGCCGCTGACCGACCGCGAGATCGACGTGGTCCGCCAAGTGGCGCAGGGCCGGACGAACAGCGAAATCGCCGACAGCCTGTACGTCACCCAGGCAACGGTCAAAACCCACCTGGCGAACGTGCAGCGGAAGCTGGCGGTGCGGAACCGGGTGGAAATCGCCGCCTGGGCCTGGCGGACGGGGTTGTGCTCGTAGCTCGTGCTCTGGTGCGACTGTCCCCAATGGACGGACGCATTGAGCCGCGGGCCCGTGGCGTGGTCGCCTTTCGTCAGGCAACCGTCAGGTTCGTGGGCGCCGGATCGTCAGGTACGGGCGGTGTGCTGAGGCTCCTTGTTCCGCGACAGCTGGGAGCGCACCGCCATGGCCGCATTGCTCTACCGCCTCGGTGCCGGGGTCCACCGGCACCGGCTGGCCGTCCTGATGGCCTGGCTGGCCGTCCTGGTCGCGGTCGGCGCACTTGCCGCCACCGCCGGCGGCTCGTACGAGGACGACTTCTCGATTCCCGGCTCGCGCGCCCAGCAGACCCTGGACACCGTCGCCGGGCAGTTCCCCGACTCGTTGGGCGCCACCGTGCAGGTGGTGCTCGTCGCGCCCGCCGGGCACAAGGTCGCCGAGTACGAAGCCGTTGTCGAGCAAACCCTGGCCGCCGCCGCGAAGGCGCCGCAGGTCGCCGAGGTGGTGGACCCGTTCACCGCGAAGATGGTCTCGCCGGACGGTGGCACCGCACTGGCGGACGTCAGCTACCACTTGAAGCCCGCCCAGCTGGCGAGCAGTGTCCGCGAAAAGCTGGAGAACGCGTTCCGACCGGCCCGCGACGCCGGGCTCCGGGTGGAGTTCGGCGGGTCGGCGTACGGGGGCAGCTCCGAGGAAAGCGGCGGCGGCGCCGAGGTCGTGGGGCTGCTGATCGCGCTGCTCGTCCTCGTCCTCACGTTCGGTTCCCTTGCGGCCGCGGGGCTTCCGCTGCTCACCACGCTGGCCGGGGTGGGCGCGACAGTCGTCGGCCTGGGGGTGATCGCGGGTCTGCTGACGCTGCCGACGACCGCGCCCGCCATGGCTCTCATGCTCGGGCTGGCGGTCGGCATCGACTACGCGTTGTTCATCGTCGCGCGGCACCGGTCGCAGCTGGCGTCCGGCATGCCGGTGGCCGAGTCCGTGGCCCGCGCGACCGGCACGGCGGGCACCGCGGTGGTGTTCGCCGGCCTCACCGTGGTCATCGCGCTGGCCGGGCTGAGCGTCGTCGGGATCCCGTTCCTGACCGCGATGGGCCTGGCCGCCGCCACCGCCGTGATCGTCTCGGTGCTGGTGGCGGTCACCCTGCTCCCGGCGGTGCTGGGCTTCGCCGGAGAACGGCTGCGCCCGAAGCCCGGCTCGCGGGCCGTCCGGCGCGAAGCCGGGGCCGGCCGTCCGGCCATGGGTGCGCGCTGGGTTCGGCTGGTCACCCGTCGCCCACTGGTCACGGTGCTCGCCGTCGTCGCGGCACTCGGCGTCATGGCCGTGCCGGCGGCGGGGTTGCGGCTCGCGCTCACCGACAACGGCTCGGCCCCGGCGGGCAGCACCCAGCGGCAGGCGTACGACCTGACCGCCGCCGCGTTCGGACCGGGCTTCAACGGCCCGCTGCTGGTGCTGGCCGACCTCCGGAAGGACGCCGACGGGCAAGCCGCCGCCACGGCGCTGGCCGAGCGGCTCGGCTCGGTGGCCGGGGCGGCCGTCGTCGCCCGCCCGCAGCTGTCCGCGAGTGGCCGCTACGCGCTGGTGGAGGTGATCCCCGAGACCGGGCCACAGGACGAGCGCACCGAGCAGGTGGTGGCCGGCATCGAGGCCGCGGGCGGGGCGTCCGTCGGGGTCACCGGCGCGACCGCCATCGGCATCGACATTTCGGCGTTGCTGAGCGCTTCGCTCGTGCCCTTCGCCCTGATCGTCGTGGGCCTGGCCTTCCTGCTGCTGATGGTGGCCTTCCGGTCGCTGGTGGTGCCGCTCAAGGCGACACTGGGCTTCCTCCTGTCGGTCGGCGCATCGCTGGGCGCGGTGGTCGCGGTGTTCCAGTGGGGCTGGCTCGCCGGGCTGATCGGGGTCCCGCACACCGGCCCGGTGATCAGCTTCATGCCGATCATCCTCATGGCGGTGCTGTTCGGCTTGGCGATGGACTACGAGGTCTTCCTGATCAGCCGCATGCACGAGGAGCACGTCCGCGGCGGCGACCCGCGACGCGCGGTCACCCAGGGGTTCCGGGCCTCGGCACGCGTGGTCGCGGCGGCCGCCCTGATCATGATCGCGGTCTTCGCGAGCTTCATCCCGGGCGGCGACGCAACGCTGAAGCCCATCGCCTTCGCGTTGGTGGTGGGTGTCCTGCTGGACGCGTTCCTGGTCCGGATGACACTCGTGCCCGCGGTGCTGACGCTGGCTCGCCGCGGCGCCTGGTGGCTGCCGCGGTGGCTCGACCGGGTCCTGCCGAACCTGGACGTGGAGGGCGCGCGGCTGATCAGCCGGGAGGACGAGCGCGCTCCCGTGCCCGCCAAGGTGGTGTGATGGGGGCGTGGACCGCATTCTGGTGGTGGACGACGACCCGGGTCTGCGTGAGCTGTTGCTGTCCGCGCTGCGTTTCACCGGGTTCGAGGTCGAGGCGGTCGGCGGCGTGCCGGCCGCGCTGGCCGCGATCGAGGCGCGCCCGCCCGATGCGATCGTGCTGGACGTGATGCTGCCCGGCACGAACGGCTTCGACCTGCTGCACCTGCTGCGCTCGCGGGACGTCCAGGTGCCGGTGATGTTCCTGACCGCTCGCGACGAGCTGGACGACCGGGTGCGCGGACTGCGCCTCGGCGGCGACGACTACCTCACCAAGCCGTTCGACGTGGTGGAGGTCGCCGCGCGGCTGGAGGCGCTGCTGCGGCGCTCGCGTCGCGTGCCGCCGACGGTGCCGGAAGGCGTGTGGCGCTGCGGGGACCTGGAAATGGACGAGGCCCGGCACTCGGTGCGCAGGGGCGGGGTGCCGATCGAGCTTTCCCCCACCGAGTTCCGGCTGCTGCGCTACCTGCTGGTCAACTCCGGGCGGGTGGTCTCCAAAGCGCAGATCCTCGACCACGTCTGGCAGTACGACTTCGGCGGAGACGCGGGAGTGGTCGAGCGTTTCGTCTCCAACCTGCGCCGCAAGATCGACTTCGGCGGGCCGTCGCTGATCCAGACCGTGCGGGGGTTCGGGTACAACCTGCGGCCGGTGCGGCCGTGAACCGGCCCTCCCGGTGGCGGCTGGTCCTGATCGCGCTGCTCGCCGGCCCGGAAGCCGCGGTCGCCACCGCGGTCAAGAACGCGTTCGACGCGCAAAAGCGCGCTCAAGACCGGTTGCGCAGCTTCGTCGACGACGCCGGCCACGAGCTGCGCACGCCGCTGGCGACCATGCACGGCTGGATCGACCTGTACGTCCAGGGCGGCTTGAGCGACCCCGGCCAGCTCGACCACGCCATGGAACGGATGCAGGCCGAGGTGGGCCGGATGCGGCTGCTCGTCGACGAACTGGCGCTGCTGGCCCACCTCGACGCGGCCCGTCCGCTGAACCGCGAGCCGGTGGACCTGGTGGCGCTGGCCGCCGAGGTGGTGGACGACGCCCGGATCGTCAGCGCCGACCGGGCCATCACCCGGCAGGGGGCGGCGGAAGCGGTCGTCAACGGGGACGGCCCGCGTATCCAGCAGGTGCTGCGCAACCTCGTCGGCAACGCGGTGCAGCACACCCGGCCCGGCACGCCGGTCACGATCACCGTCGGCTCCCAGGACGGGCAGGCGGTGGTCGCGGTCCACGACGAAGGTGACGGGATCGCGCCGGAACACCTGCCGCACGTCTTCGAGCGCTTCTACCGCGCCGACCCCGGCCGCGGCCGCGGCCGCGACGGCGGTGGCTCCTCGGGTCTTGGCCTGGCCATCGTCGAGGCGATCGTGACCGCACACGGCGGCACCGCCGAAGTCACCTCGGCCCCGGGGCAGGGCACCACCGTCCGGGTCACGTTCCCGGTGGCTCTCGCCGATCGGCACTGAATCCGGTCATCGCCCGGTCCGTCCCGTCGATCGGGCCGCTGTGGAGCGCTGCCGACCAGCTGATTGCCGAGCGGGCGGGAAACGCGTAGCGTGAATTCCAACCGTACAGTTGGACATGGTCGAGCGGAGTGCGAATGTCGGATTCAGCGTCCGGATCTCGCGTGGTGATCGTCACCGGGGCCGCCCAGGGCATCGGCGCGGCGGTCGCGTGGCGCTTCGCCGAGGACGGCGCCAAGGTCGTCCTCACCGATCTGGCTCCGGACGGCGCGGCCGAGGTCGCGGCGAAGATCGCGGCGGCCCATCCCGGTTCCGACGCCATCGGGCTCCGCACCGACGTCACCGACGCCTCGGCCTGCGACGAACTGGTCGCCACCACCGTTGCGCGGCACGGCCGGCTCGACGTGCTGGCCGTGGCCACGGTGACCGCGCCGCAGCGGTCACCGCTCAAGGACCTCCCGCCCGCGGAGTGGGACCGGGTCATGGCCGTCAACGCCAAGGGGCCGTTCCTGTTGTCGCGCAGCGCTATCCCGGCCCTCACCGCACCCGGCGGCAGCATCGTCTACGTCTATTCGGCCCACGCGCAGCTCGGCGCACCGGGCCGGGCCGTCTACAGCGCGTCGAAGGGGGCACTCGGCTCGATGATCAAGAGCCTGGCGCTCGAGCTCGCACCCGACCGGATCACCGTCAACGGCGTGGCACCACTGCACATCGACGCACCCCTCAACGACGCCAGCCTGAACGGCGCCGCGGCCGAAGCCGGCATCACCGTGGCCGAAGCCCGGGCACGCCGCGACAGCACGATCCCCCTCGGCCGCCCCGCCGCCATGCGGGAAGTCGCCGACGCCATCGCCTACCTCGCCTCGCCACCGGCCGCCTACATCACCGGAACGATCCTCGACATCAACGGCGGTGTCCTGCTGCGCTAGCCCGATCGCCGACCAAGATGGGCGAAAAAGGATCCATGGTGGCGAATTCGCTGACCGGGAGCGGTCTCATTGTTGTGGTGCCCCAGCTTTTTGGGGGCCTGCAAGATTTCCCACTGGGTCGCCATCAGCGTTGCGGCCGATGTCCCCGTGGTGGGGCAGGCTCTGC
This sequence comes from Amycolatopsis saalfeldensis, assembly GCF_900110575.1. Taxonomy (GTDB): domain Bacteria; phylum Actinomycetota; class Actinomycetes; order Mycobacteriales; family Pseudonocardiaceae; genus Amycolatopsis; species Amycolatopsis saalfeldensis. Next base: position 432,206 of record NZ_FOEF01000001.1, on the reverse strand, counting down.
TGTCTCGTGGCAGTGCAGATACAAAATCGTGCGTCGCACGTGTGGCCGACCGTGGCCTTGGTCCGAGAGTATTTCTTCTCGTCGACTTGAACGAGAAGTCGCCGGCGAACCGCCTCGTCGTCTGCGTCGGGCCCGTTCGGCACGTACTCGACGAGGTAGTTGCGTTTCGCCGGTGAGTCGATCCTGTCCTGCGGGGACGCGAATGGTGTCACGCGCCTCCTCACGGATGTCCGTGGGAGGGCCTGACCTGTGTGCCCTCGGCAGGATTCGAACCTGCGACACCTGCCTCCGGAGGGCAGTGCTCTATCCCCTGAGCTACGAGGGCGAAACCATCGCTTGCGCGACTGGGGAAGCTTAGCGCATGCCGCCGCCGGGGCTGACAACAGGAGGGGTCTCACGGGTTGATCTTCGGGTCACGGGCCGGGCGGGCGCTGCTAACGTCGATCTTGCCGAGGAAGGGAGCCGCCGTGGCCGCCGAGCCGTTTGAGGTCAGCATCACCGACGCCGAGATCGCGGATCTGCGGGAACGGCTGCGAAGGACGCGATGGCCCGAGCCCGAGCCGGTGGACGACTGGTCGCAGGGGCTGCCGCTGGCGTACGCGCAGGAGCTGTGCCGCAGCTGGGCCGAGGACTACGACTTCGGGTTCGCCGAGCGCGTGAACGCCTTCCCGCAGTACCGCGACACCGTCGACGGGCTGGGCATCCACTTCCTGCACGTCCGCTCGCCGGAGCCGGACGCGTTCCCGCTGGTGATCACGCACGGGTGGCCGGGTTCGGTGCTGGAGTTCCTGGAGGTGCTCGGCCCGCTGACCGACCCGCGCGCGCACGGCGGGGACCCGGCGGACGCGTTCCACGTGGTCGCGCCGTCGCTGCCTGGTTACGGCTGGAGTGACAAGCCGTCGGAAACCGGGTGGGGCGTGGAGCGCACCGCGCGGGCCTGGGACACGTTGATGGTTTCGCTGGGGTACGAGCGGTACGGCGCGCAGGGCGGCGACTGGGGTTCGGCGGTGTCCGGCGCGCTCGGCGAGGTGGCGCCCGAGCGGGTCGCCGCCGTGCACCTGAACATGGCGGCCGCGGCGCAGGGCACGTTCGACGACCCGACGCCCGAGGAGCTGGCCAACCTCAAAGCCGCGCAGGAGTTCGGGCGCACCGGCCGGGGTTATTCGGGGCAGCAGTCGACCCGGCCGCAGACGCTCGGCTACGGCCTCACCGACTCCCCGGCGGGCCAGGCCGCCTGGATCGCCGAGAAGTTCTGGGCCTGGACGGACAACAACGGCCATCCCGAGGACGCGTTGTCACGGCAGAAGATCCTGGACGCGATCTCGGTGTACTGGTTCACCGCGTCCGCCACGTCGTCGGCGCGCCTGTACTGGGAGAGCTTCGGCAGCTTCCGGGAAAAGGTCACGGCGCCGTCCGGGCTGTCGATCTACCCGCGTGAGATCACCCGCCCGTCGCGGCGGGAGGCCGAGCAGCGGTTCACCGACCTGCGCTGGTTCGAGGAAATGCCGCACGGCGGCCACTTCGCCGCGCTGGAACAGCCGGAGTCATTGGTGGAGCAGGTGCGCGGGTTCTTCCGCCTCTTCCGCTGACCGCTCGTCCCATCCCCCGGGAAGCTCACGCCCGGGGGATGGTTCTGTCCGCCCTTCGATCGTTATGGTGAACTTAGGCTTACCTGTATTGCACATATGCGCATGTGACTATATATTTCGCTTGGGGCACGGACAGGAGGCGAAGGATGGGGCACGGACATGGCCACGGGCAGGCGGTCGCGCCGGGGAGCGCCTCCGGGCGTTACGTGCGCGCGCTGCTGATCTCGCTGTTCATCGGCGCCGGCTTCATGGTGCTGGAGTTCGTGGTCGGCTTCGCGACCGGTTCGCTCGCCCTGATCTCCGACGCGGCGCACATGTTCACCGACGTGCTGGGCGTCGGCATGGCGCTGGCGGCGATCGTGCTGGCGCGGCGCAGCGGCCCGACGCTCAGCCGCACGTTCGGCATGTACCGCGCGGAAGTCCTTGCCGCACTGGCCAACGCCGTGCTGCTGTTCGGCGTCGCCGGGTACGTGCTGGTGGAGGCGATCGGCCGGATCAGCGACCCGCCGGAGGTGGCCGGGCTGCCGGTGATGCTCGCCGCCGGCGCCGGGCTGGTCGCGAACGTCGTGTCGTTCCTCCTGCTGCGCTCGGGCGCCAAGGAGAGCCTGAACGTCCGCGGCGCGTACCTCGAAGTCCTCGCCGACCTGATCGGCTCGGTGGGCGTGCTGGTCAGTGGCGCCATCACGCTGACCACGGGCTGGCGTTACGCCGACCCGATCATTGGCGTCGCGATCGGGCTGTTCGTGCTGCCCCGCACCTGGACGCTGGCCCGCCGCGCGCTGCGCATCCTCTTCCAGCACGCCCCGACGGGCGTCGACGTCGGCGAGATCAGCACCGAACTCGCCGCGCTTCCCGGTGTCGAGGACGTGCACGACCTGCACGTCTGGACGCTGACCTCCGGCATGGAGGTCGCCTCGGCCCACCTGACGATCAAGGGGGAGGCCGAGCAGTCCGCCGTGCTCACCGAGGCACAGGACCTGCTTTCGGCGCGCTACGCGATCAAGCACGCCACCCTGCAGGTCGAGGCGCCCCAATGCGCGAGGCGCTGCCAAGAGATGTCCTGGTAACGAGTGCTCAGGGCGCGGGAAGCGGCTTCGCGCCCCGGGCCTGCAGCATCAACGTCATCTGCTTCATCTCGGCGCCCTGCGAAGTCAGCATGCTCGTGGTGAGCGCCTTGATCGCCGGCAGGCTCGAGTGTTCCTGCGCGTACTGCGCCATCGCCGTGCCGCCCTGGTGGTGGCGCAGCATCAGCTGAAGGAAGTCGACGTCCAGCGCCTTGCCGGACAGCGTGCGCATCTTGGCCAGCTCCTCGTCGGTGGCCATGCCGGGCATCGGCGCGCCGCCGGCCGGGGAGCTGGTCGGCATCTGCATGCCGGCGTGGCCCATCGGCTCGGTCATCCAGCTCATGTACGCGCCGGTGGTCTGCTCGGGCTGGTCCCACAGCATGAGCCAGCCCTTCATCCGGCCGACCTGCTCGGTCTGCGTGCTCTCGATGTCGAACGCGAGCTGCTTCACCTCGGGGTCCGTGGTGTGGTCGCGCGCCCAGTTCGCCATCGTGACGGCCTGCAGGTGGTGCACCGACATGTCCTGCGCGAAACCGACCTCGACCGAGCCGGCGGCCGGCGTCGAGGACGCCGAATCGCCGTCGTTCAGCCGCGTGGCGAACATCCCGATGGCGGCGCCGATCAACAGCACCGCGACCAGCGTCCCGCCGATGACCACCCAGCGCGACCAGGCCGGCCGCTCAGCCACCACGGCGTCGGCCTGGTCCGGTTCGAGGTCGGTCTCGGAACTCACTTCACTGCCCAGCCGGCGGGCTCGACGGCATGCCCGAGCTGCCCGGCGCGGTGCCGGCGTCGCCCTGCGCGCCGGTGCTGCCCTTGTAGGTCATCGGCTTCGCGTCCGGGCCCGGCTTGCTCGGGTCGAACGGCGGCGGGTTGCTCGGGTCGAACTGGCCGGGGCCGAGCGCGTCGCAGGACGCGCCGATCTCCGGGTACACGCCGTTCGGGTTGGTCCGCAGCGCGGCGATGAACTCGTCGATGCGCGGGTCGTCGGCCTTGTCCAGCTTCAGCTGGTGGCCCCACGACTGCAGCGAGATCGGCTTGTCCAGGCCGGGGTAGGGCGACATCATCGTGTACGGCTTGCCCTTGACCCGCGCGGACAGCAGGGCCACCTGGTCCCCGGTGATCTGCTGCGGGTTGTAGGCGATCCAGACGGTGCCGTGCTCCAGGCTGTGCACCATGTTCTCGGTGCGCACCGCCTTCGGGTAGACGATGCCGTTGCAGGCGGCCCAGTAGCCGTCGTGCGGGCCGCCGAAGGGCGGGGAATGGTCGTAGGCCACGCGCTCGGTCGGCAGGATGTGCACCGAGCCGGCGTAGTTGGCGGTGATCACGCCGGGGATCTTCTTGGACGGGTCCGGGTTGGACGCGCTCGGCGCGTACGAGGCCGCGGCCTCGTCGCGTGACTTCTGGTCACGCTGCGGGGCGGACTTCACCATGTAATAGGTGATCACCGAAGCCAGGAGGGCGACCACCAGGACCACACCGGCGATGGTGCCCCACGGTGTGCCCTTCTTGGCGACGACCGAGCGGCCCCTGGCCGCCTTCATCGCCTTGGCGGGCGTCCCCTTCTTCCTGGTTGTCCCGTTCGCCATGGTTCCCGCGATCTCCTCGTGAGGGATTGGAGGGATCCGGACGGACCCTGCCCCCGGCCAGTGTAGAGACCTGGCGTCTGCTGACTGTGAACACCTCTCACGATCACTGTGGGTGTGACGGCGCTCCCGACACGCCCGTGCCGCCGTGGGCGTCCCACCTGGGCACACCTAGAATTCGGCGAGTGACTCCCGCCGCTCTCGCCGACCTGGTCCGCAGCTCCGCCGTGCAGGTGCTCGACGCACGGGGCGTCGACGCCGCCGTGCTGCCGGAGCAGGTGACCATCGAACGCCCGCGCAACCCCGACCACGGCGACTACGCGACCAACCTCGCCCTCCAGGTGGCCAAGAAGGCCGGCCTGAAGCCGCGGGAGTTCGCCGAGGCGCTGGCCGAGGTCGTGTCGGCCGCCGACGGGGTCGACGCCGCCGAGGTCGCGGGCCCCGGCTTCCTCAACTTCCGGCTCGCGGCCGGCGCGCAGGGCGAGGTCGTCCGCCAGGTGCTCACCGCGGGTGACGGCTACGGCCGCGGCGACGCGCTGGCCGGGCGCGTGATCAACCTCGAGTTCGTCTCGGCCAACCCGACCGGCCCGATCCACCTCGGCGGCACCCGCTGGGCGGCGGTCGGCGACGCGCTGTGCCGCGTGCTGTCCGCGCAGGGCGCCGCCGTCACGCGCGAGTACTACTTCAACGACGCCGGCGCGCAGATCGACCGCTTCGTGCGCTCCCTGATCGCCGCCGCCAAGGGCGAGCCGGCGCCGGAGGACGGCTACGCGGGCGGGTACATCACCGACATCGCGGCCGAGGTGCTCAAGGCCGAGCCGAGCGCGCTGTCGCTGCCCGAGGACGAGCGGCACGAGACCTTCCGCCGGATCGGCATCGAGCTGATGTTCAGCGAGATCAGGCAGAGCCTGCACGACTTCGGCACCGACTTCGACGTCTACTTCCACGAGAACTCGCTGCACGAGTCCGGCGCCGTCGACGCCGCGGTGCAGCAGCTCAAGGACTCCGGCAACCTCTACTTCGACGAGGGCGCCTGGTGGCTGCGCTCCAGCGAGTACGGCGACGACAAGGACCGCGTCGTCATCAAGACCGACGGCAACCCGGCCTACATCGCCGGTGACCTCGCCTACTTCAAGGACAAGCGCAACCGCGGCTTCGACCTGTGCATCTACATGCTCGGCGCGGACCACCACGGCTACATCGCCCGGCTCAAGGCGGCGGCCGCCGCGTTCGGCGACGACCCGGACAGCGTCGAGGTGCTGATCGGCCAGATGGTGAACCTGGTCAGCGACGGCAAGCCGGTGCGCATGTCCAAGCGCGCGGGCACCGTGATCACCATGGAGGACCTGGTCGAGGCGGTCGGCGTCGACCCGGCCCGCTACGAGCTGATCCGCTACTCCGTGGACTCCAGCCTGGACGTCGACCTGGACCTGCTGCGCAAGCACTCCAACGACAACCCGGTCTACTACGTGCAGTACGCCCACGCCCGGCTGCGCTCGATGCAGCGCTCCGCGGCCGATCTCGGCCTGAAATCCACTGTGGACGTCGATTTCGGGCTCCTGACCCTGTCGGTCGAGGGCGACCTCATGCGCACCATCGGCGAGTACCCCGCCATGGTGCGCCGCGCCGCCGAAATGCGTGAGCCCCACCGGGTCGCGCGCTATCTCGAAGAGCTGGCCGGCGCGCTGCACAAGTTCTACGCCGTACGCGAGGCGCGGGTCCTGCCGCAGGGCGACGAGGAGGCGACCCCTCTGACGTACGCCCGTCTCGCGTTGTGCGAAGCCGCCCGCCAGGTGCTGGCGAACGGCCTGTCCCTCCTCGGTGTCTCCGCTCCGGAACGGATGTAACCCATGGCGCACCCCGCGGGCCCCCGCCACGCCGACGTCTACCCCCATGCCGACGCCTCCGGGTTCCCGCCCGCGAGTGGCGTCGAACTCGACCAGCTGCCCGCGAAAGTGTGGCCGCGCAACACCTTCCGCGCCGCCGACGGGGTGGTGCGGATCGCCGGCGTCGACGTGCGCGAGCTGGCCGAGACCTACGGCACGCCGTTGTTCGTGGTCGACGAGGCGGACTTCAAGTCCCGCTGCGCCGACTACGCGGAGGCGTTCGACGACCCGGCGCTGGTGCACTACGCGTCCAAGGCCTTCCTCTCGATCGAGATCGCCCGCTGGGTGGCCGAGCAGGGGCTGAGCCTGGACGTCTGCAGCGGCGGCGAACTGGCCGTCGCGCAGCGCGCGGGCTTCCCGGCCGAGCGGATCACCTTCCACGGCAACAACAAGTCGGTCGCCGAGCTGGAGGCCGCCGTCGAGGCCGGGGTCGGCACCGTGGTGGTCGACTCCTACTACGAGATCGCCCGGCTCGCCGACGTGGCCGCGCAGCGCGACGTCGTGCAGCCGGTGCTGGTGCGCGTCACGGTGGGCGTCGAGGCGCACACCCACGAGTTCATCGCCACCGCGCACGAGGACCAGAAGTTCGGGTTCTCGCTGGCTTCGGGCGACGCCGCCGAGGCCGTCCGCCGGGTGCTGAACGCGCCGTCGCTGAAGCTGACCGGACTGCACAGCCACATCGGTTCGCAGATCTTCGACGCCGACGGCTTCGAGGTCGCCGCCCGCCGGGTGGTCGGGCTGCTCGGCGACCTGGCGAAGGAGCACGGCCGCGAGCTGCTGGACCAGCTGAACGTGGTCGACCTCGGTGGCGGCTTCGGCATCGCCTACACCGAAAAGGACAACCCGCCGCCGCCCGCGCAGATGATCACGCAGATCCGCGAGATCGTGCGCAAGGAATGCGCGTACGCCGACCTGCCGGTGCCGCGCATCGCGGGCGAGCCGGGCCGCGCCATCGCCGGCCCGGGCACGATCACGCTGTACGAGGTGGGCACCATCAAGGACGTCGCGCTCGGCGACGAGACCGCGCGCCGCTACGTGAGCGTCGACGGCGGCATGAGCGACAACATCCGCACCGCGCTGTACGACGCGGTGTACGACTGCCGCGTCGTCTCGCGCTCTGCCGACACGGCGGACGGAACCGACCCCGCGGCCGCCACTTTGTCCCGAGTGGTGGGAAAGCACTGTGAGTCCGGCGACATCGTCGTCCGGGACTGCTGGCTGCCCGACACGCTGGCCCCCGGCGACCTGCTGGCCGTCGCGGCGACCGGGGCCTACTGCTACTCCATGGCGAGCGGCTACAACCGGCAGCCGCGCCCGGCGGTGGTGGCCGTGCGCAACGGCAGCGCCCGCGTGCTGCTGCGGCGCGAGACGACGGACGACATGCTGCGCCTGGAGGTTTGAGACGTGTCCACTGTGTCCTCATCGGACAGCCGCTCGATCAGGGTCGCCCTGCTCGGCTGCGGCACGGTCGGCCGTGAGGTCGCCCGGCTGCTGGTCGAGCAGGCGGACGAGCTGGCGGCGCGCGCCGGGGCGCGGGTGGAGCTGGCCGGCATCGCCGTGCGGCGCCCCGACAAGCACCCGGGGCTGCCGCCGGAGCTGCTCACCGACGACGCCGCGGCCCTGGTGGTCCGCGAAGACGTGGACGTGGTGGTCGAGCTGGTCGGCGGCATCGAGCCGGTCCGCGGCTGGCTGCTCGCCGCGCTGGGCGCCGGGAAATCCGTGGTCACGGCCAACAAGGCGCTGCTCGCCGAGCATTCGGCCGACCTGTTCGAGGCCGCCGACGCCGCGGGCGTGGACCTCTACTTCGAGGCCGCCGTGGCCGGTGCGATCCCGCTGCTGCGGCCGCTGCGCGAGTCACTGGCCGGCGACCGCATCACGCGGGTGATGGGCATTGTCAACGGCACCACCAACTTCATCCTGTCCGCAATGGACTCCACCGGCGCGGGTTACGCCGAGACGCTCGACGAGGCCGGCCGGCTCGGGTACGCCGAGGCGGACCCGACCGCGGACGTCGACGGCTACGACGCCGCCTCCAAGGCCGCGATCCTGGCGTCGCTGGCGTTCCACACGCGCGTCACGGCTTCGGAGGTGCACCGCGAGGGCATCGCCGACGTCACGGCGGCCGACCTGCACGCCGCGCGGGTGCTCGGCCGCACGGTGAAGCTGCTGGCCATCTGCGAGCGCGTGACGGCCGACGACGGCGCCGAGTCCGTCTCGGCCCGCGTGCACCCGGTGATGATCCCGCGCAGCCACCAGCTGGCCGGGGTGGGCGGCGCGTTCAACGCCGTGTACGTCGAAGCCGACGCGGCCGGCGAGCTGATGTTCTACGGCCAGGGCGCGGGCGGCGCGCCCACCGCGAGCGCCGTGCTCGGGGACCTGGTCGCGGTGGCCCGCAACCAGGTCGCGGGCGGTCGCGGCCCGCGCGAGTCCGCGCACGCCGCGCTGCCGGTGCGCCCCATGGGCCAGACGCCGACGCGCTACCACGTGAGCCTCGACGTCGCCGACCGCGCGGGCGTGCTCGCCCAGGTGGCGCAGGCCTTCGCGGGCCACGGCGTGAGCATCGCCGCGGTCCGCCAGCGCGACGCCAACGACACGGCGAGCCTCGTCGTGGTCACCCACCTGGCACCCGACGCGGCGCTGCAGTCCACTGTGGACGAAATCGCGAAACTCGACGTGGTGCACGAAGTCGTCAGCGTGATGCGTGTGGAAGGCGAAGACCAATGAGTGCTTGGCCCGGGATCATCGAGGCGTACCGCGACCGGATTCCCGTTCCGGACGGCGCGAAGGTGGTGACGCTCGGCGAAGGCAACACGCCGCTGCTGCCGGCCCCGCACCTGTCCGAACTCACCGGCACCACGGTGTACCTCAAGGTGGAGGGCGCGAACCCGACCGGCTCGTTCAAGGACCGCGGCATGACCGTGGCCATCACGCACGCGCTGGCCAGCGGGCTCAAGGCGGTGATCTGCGCGTCCACCGGAAACACCTCCGCCTCGGCGGCCGCGTACGCCGCGCGTGCCGGGCTCACGTGCGCGGTTCTGGTGCCACAGGGCAAGATCGCGATGGGCAAGCTCGCCCAGGCCGTGCTGCACGGCGCGCGCATCCTCCAGGTCGACGGCAACTTCGACGACTGCCTGGAGCTGGCCCGCAAGACCGCGGCAGACTACCCGGTGACGCTGGTGAACTCCGTGAACCCGGTGCGCATCGCCGGGCAGAAGACCGCCGCGTTCGAGATCTGCGACGTGCTCGGCCAGGCGCCCGACATCCACTGCCTGCCGGTCGGCAACGCCGGCAACATCACCGCGTACTGGGCCGGGTACTCCGAGTACGCCGCCGACGGTGTGGTGAAGAACACCCCGCGGATGTTCGGTTTCCAGGCGGCGGGCGCGGCCCCGCTCGTGCGTGGCGAGCCGGTGGCCGAGCCGGACACGATCGCCACCGCGATCCGCATCGGCAGCCCCGCGTCGTGGGCCGGCGCGGTGACCGCGAAGGACTCCTCCGGCGGGCTGTTCGAGGCCGTCACCGACGAGAAGATCCTGGAAGCGTACCGCCTGCTCGCGAGCCGTGAGGGCGTGTTCGTCGAGCCGGCGTCGGCCACCAGCGTCGCGGGCCTGCTCGCCACCGCCGCGGACGGCCGGCTGCCGAAGGGCGCCACCGTCGTCTGCACGGTGACCGGGCACGGCCTCAAGGACCCGGCCACGGCGCTGGAAGGCAACGTCGAGGTCGAGCCGCTGGCGGTGGACCCGTCGGCGGTGGCCGCCGCGCTGGAACTGCGGTGACGGCGGGATTCCGGGCCACCGTCCCGGGGTCCACGGCCAACCTCGGCCCGGGTTTCGACGCGCTCGGCCTGGCGCTGGCCCGCCACGACGTGGTCGAGCTGCAGGTCACCGACGAGGGCCTGAAAGTCGAGGTGTTCGACGCGGGCGCGGGCGGCATCGCCGACGTGCCGACCGACGAGACGCACCTGGTGGTGCGGGCCATCCGCCGGGCGTGCGCGCACCTCGGCGTCCGCCCGCCGGGGCTGCACCTGCGTTGTTTCAACAACATCCCGCACGCGCGAGGCCTCGGTTCGTCCGCGGCGGCGGTGGTTTCCGGGGTGGCGCTGGGGTACGCGCTGGCCGGGGTCCCGCTCGACGACGAGGCGCTGCAGCTGGCCGCCGAGTTCGAAGGCCACGCCGACAACGCGGCCGCGAGCCTGCTGGGCGGACTGGTCGTGGCGTGGTGCGAGGACGGCCGGTTCCGCGCCGAGCGAGTGACGCCGGCCCCGTCGATCCGGCCGGTGGTCGCCGTGTCCGCGGTGAGGTCGTCCACCGACGCCACCCGCGGGCTGCTCCCGGCCCAGGTCCCGCACCCGGACGCGGCCCACAGCGCCGGGCGGGCCGCGCTCTCGGTGCTGGCCATGACCACCCGGCCCGAGCTGCTGCTCGCGGCCACCGAGGACCGGCTGCACCAGGACTACCGCGCGAGCGCGTACCCGGCCAGCGCCGAGCTGGTGCGCACGCTCCGTGCTCGCGGGATCGCGGCGACGATCTCCGGCGCCGGTCCCACAGTCCTGGCGCTCACCACCACGGGAGAATTGCCGCCGGACGCCGACGTCACCGGATTCGACGTCGCGGAGCTGGGCGTGGACCTCACCGGTGTGCAGGTTGCGGCTCTGTAAAGCCCCGGTCACGGGGCAGGGGGCAGCGGCGCCACGCGGGGGGTGGTTGTTGCACCCCGGTGGGCGTCGGTCTACCCTCGGGGGCGTTCGATCACCGTGCGTTTCCGCATCCGGTGCCGGTCCTGTCCGCTCCTCGGGAGTCTCCGGATCGCATCCTTCGTCGATCCGCCAATCCGTACCGCATGAGCTGCGGGAAAGCGGAGGACGCAGGCGGGTTTCCGGTTTCGGCGGTGCCGAATTCCGTTTCCTCCGTTTGGGGGAGGCAAACACCCCTGTGCTGGCGGCGCTCTCGCTGTGTCTCGCACGGTTAGGCGCGACTCGTCCGCATCGGAAGCAAATGCCGTTTCGCGATCAGACGCGATCGGCGGCAGTCCGCTGATCCACCTGGAGGCGTGGATCGGTCAGGAAGGACATGTGTGAGCAACACCGATCTGTTGAGCGGCGACGTGGAAACCCCCGCCGCGGCCGCTGAGAGCAATGGGGCCGCGGCCGCTCCGAAGCGCCGCACCGGGGGCCTGTCCGGAATGGTCATCGCCGAGCTCCGCCAGCTGGCGGGCGAACTGGGTGTGGGCGAGACCACCGGGATGCGCAAGGGTGACCTGATCGCGGCCATCCGCGAGCGTCAGGGCAAGACCAAGAAGCGCGCCGCCGGTACGGCGGAGACGCTCCCGCTCGAAGGCGTCGGCGACGCTCCCGAGGCCGTCAAGGCCCCGAAGGCCGTCAAGACCGAGGAGCCGGCTCGCGCCGCGAAGAAGCGCGAGGAGGCCCCGGCCGAGGCGCCCAAGGCCGAGAGCAACGGCTCGGCCCCGGTGGCCGAGGCGCCGCAGAACTCCGCCCCGGCCGAGCAGCGCCCCGCGCAGCAGGAGCGCCAGGACGGCGACGGTCAGCAGCAGGAGGAGGGCGGCCGAGGCCGTCGCCGCCGCGGCTCGAACCGCGCCGCGGGTTCGCCCGAGGGCCAGCGTGACGGCGGCCAGCGTGGTGACCGGGGCGACCGTGACGGCGGCAACCAGCAGCGCGGCGACCGTGCCGAGCGCGATGGCGGCAACCAGCGCGGCGACCGGGAAAACGGCAACCAGCGCGACCGCGGTGACCGAGGCGACCGGCAGGGCGGCAACCGGGACAACCGGGGCGGCCAGGACAACCGGCAGCAGCGCAACAACCAGCAGGACAGCGGCAACCGCGGCCAGCAGGACAACCGCCAGCAGGGCGGGGACGACGACGAGGAAGGCGGCCGTCGCGGCCGTCGCTTCCGCGACCGCCGCCGTCGCGGCACCGGTGGCGGCCAGCGCGAAAGCGGCTCGCCGGACACCGAGATCCGCGAAGACGACGTCCTGCTGCCCGTCGCGGGCATCCTGGACGTGCTGGACAACTACGCGTTCGTCCGCACCTCGGGCTACCTCGCCGGGCCGAACGACGTGTACGTCTCGCTCTCGCTGGTCCGCAAGTACGGCCTGCGCCGTGGTGACGCCATCACCGGCGTCGTGCGCCAGCCGCGCGACGGCGAGCAGCAGCGGCAGAAGTTCAACCCGCTGGTGCGCGTCGACTCGATCAACGGGCTGGACCCGGACGAGTCCAAGCGCCGTCCCGAGTTCACCAAGCTGACCCCGCTGTACCCGAACGAGCGGCTGCGCCTCGAGACCGAGTCGCACAAGCTCACCACCCGCGTGATCGACCTGATCATGCCGGTGGGCAAGGGGCAGCGGGCGCTGATCGTGTCGCCGCCCAAGGCCGGTAAGACCACGATCATGCAGGACATCGCCAACGCGATCGCGACGAACAACCCCGAGTGCCACCTGATGGTCGTGCTCGTGGACGAACGTCCCGAAGAGGTCACCGACATGCAGCGGTCGGTGAAGGGCGAGGTCATCGCCTCCACCTTCGACCGCCCGCCGGCCGATCACACCTCGGTCGCGGAGCTGTCCATCGAACGGGCCAAGCGCCTGGTCGAGATGGGCCACGACGTCGTCGTGCTGCTCGACTCGATCACCCGCCTGGGCCGCGCGTACAACCTGGCGGCCCCGGCGTCCGGCCGGATCCTGTCCGGTGGTGTCGACTCGACCGCGCTCTACCCGCCGAAGCGGTTCCTCGGCGCGGCGCGCAACATCGAGAACGGCGGCTCGCTGACCGTGTTCGCCACCGCCATGGTGGAGACCGGGTCGACGATGGACACGGTGATCTTCGAGGAGTTCAAGGGCACCGGCAACGCCGAGCTCAAGCTCGACCGCAAGATCGCCGAGCGGCGCGTGTTCCCGGCCGTGGACATCAACCCGTCCAGCACCCGTAAGGAAGAGCTGCTGCTCTCGCCGGACGAGCTGGCGGTCACGCACAAGCTGCAGCGGGTGCTGCACGCGCTGGACTCGCAGCAGGCCATCGACCTGCTGATCTCGCGCCTGCGCAAGACGAAGACCAACATCGAGTTCCTCATGCAGGTCTCGAAGACGGCCCTCGGCTCGAACGACGACGACTGACCCGTCGGCACACCGAAACGCCCCCGCCCGGCGCACACCGGGCGGGGGCGTTTTCGTCGGTGCTACTGGTGCGGGACGGCGGCCGGGGTCCAGCCGCGGTAGTTGGAGAAGTAGCTGGTCGAGCTGCCGTGGCCGATCGCGCCGTTGACGCTGCTGGCGTAGAAGCCGCCGCTGCCGTCGGCGATGCCGACATGGCCGTACGCGCTGATGTTCCAGTACACGAACGAACCGAGCGGCGGGGTGCCGCTGGTGTGCTTCGGGCTCGCGCCGTTCCAGTGCGCGTTCGCCGAGGCCCAGACGCCGGTGGTGCCGTAGGCGTTCTCGGCGGCCTTCTCGCAGTAGCCCTGCCAGCCGGTGCTGCCCAGGTGTGCCTTGTACCAGGCGACGGCGCCGGCTGGGGTGCCGTCGCCGGCGCTGTCGACGCTCACCGTGCCCGAGGGCAGCTCGGTGAAGGTGGCGGCGGCGGGATGGACGTCGGCGGCGGTGATCCCGGTGCTCGCGTTCGCGGCGGGGGCGACGAGCACCGCGGCGGCGACCAGCGCGGCCACGGCCACGGGTTTCGCCACCCGGGAGAGCAGGTCGGTTGTGCGCATGCTGAGCCTCCTACCTGTGGGTGATTCACGAACTCGGCGAGCATCGCGCCAACAGGTACAAGATTCGTACAAACGGATACTGCTTGAGGGCTCAACCGCTGGCTGCGGCGACGTGGAATACCAGGTCACCGGGGTGTGTTGAAGCAGCTGTCAGCCCGTCTGGCAGAATGACCCGCTGAAGTCCGGCACCGGTTCACCCCACCTCCGGGGACCCGGGGCCAACGAGAGAGGACACCATGAAGAGCGGTATTCACCCCGAATACGTGACCACCCAGGTCACTTGCAACTGCGGGAACAGCTTCACCACCCGCAGCACCAAGGACTCGGGCGAGATCCACGTCGAGATCTGTTCGAACTGCCACCCGTTCTACACCGGCAAGCAGAAGATCATGGACACCGGTGGCCGGGTCGCGCGGTTCGAGAAGCGCTACGGCAAGCGGCAGAAGACCGACGCCAAGTAGCTTCACCAACGGCGCCCACCCGCACGCTCGGGTGGGCGCCGTTTTTTGTCCTTTGATCTTTCGAGGCCGGGAAAGAGGCACACGTGGATTCGACGTCGCTCAAGGGCTTGCTCGAAGAGCACGCCCGGCTCGAGGAGCAGCTGGCGGATCCGGCCGTGCACACCGACCAGGCCCGGGCCCGCAAACTGGGCCGCCGGTACGCCGAGCTGGGGCCGGTCGTCCGCGCGGTGCGTGAACTCGACGAGACGCGCGACGACCTGTCCGCCGCCCGTGAGCTCGCGGCCGAAGACTCGACCTTCGCCGAAGAAGCCGCCGAGCTGGCCGCGAAGATCCCGGACCTCGAGTCCCGGCTCACCGAGCTGCTCCTGCCGCGCGACCCGTACGACGGCTCCGACGTGGTGATGGAGATCAAATCCGGCGAGGGCGGCGAGGAGTCCGCGCTGTTCGCCGGCGACCTGCTGCGGATGTACCTGCGCTACGCCGAGCGGCACGGCTGGAAGGCCGAGGTGCTCGACTCCACCGACTCCGATCTGGGCGGCTACAAGGACGTCACGCTGTCGATCAAGAGCAAGTCGGCCGACGTCGACGGCGTCTGGTCGCGGCTGAAGTTCGAGGGCGGCGTGCACCGCGTGCAGCGCGTGCCGGCGACCGAGTCGCAGGGCCGCATCCACACCTCCGCCGCCGGGGTGCTGATCTACCCGGAGCCCGAGGAGGTCGAGGTCGAGATCGACCCGAACGAACTGCGCATCGACGTCTTCCGCTCGTCCGGCCCCGGCGGCCAGAGCGTGAACACCACCGACTCGGCCGTGCGGATCACGCACCTGCCGACCGGGATCGTGGTGTCCTGCCAGAACGAGAAGTCGCAGATCCAGAACCGCGCCCGCGCGCTGCAGGTGCTCCAGGCGCGGCTGCAGGCCATCGCCGAGGAGGAGGCCGCCGCGAAGGCGTCCGACGCCCGGCGTTCGCAGGTCCGCACGGTCGACCGCTCGGAGCGCGTGCGCACGTACAACTTCCCGGAGAACCGCATCTCCGACCACCGCGTGAACTACAAGGCCTACAACCTCGACCAGGTCCTCGACGGTGACCTCGACGGCGTGCTCGACGCCCTGGCCACCGCCGACCGCGAGGAACGGCTGGCTTCGCAGTCCGGCTGAGCCGGTTAGCGGACCGCTTCCAGCGTCTCCGTCATCGGCTCGTCGTCGATGACCGGCGGCTCGGGTTTCGCGGGGCGCGGGAACAGGCTGATCCCGGCGAAGACCACGGCCAGCACGGTCGGGAAGAGCGTGAGCAGCTGGTGTTTCACGCCTTCCACGCCCTCGCCGAGCGCGGACAGCCCGAGCTGGCCGACCGAGAAGAACAGCAGCAGGAACAACACGATCCCGTACTCGCGCCCGTTTTCGCGGCGGCGGAAGGCGCGGACGCCGGCCCAGCCGGCGAGTAGCCAGATCGGGATCAGCACGAACAGGCCGGCCGGGGCGGCCAGCGCGGCCAGGCCGGAGAACACCGGCACGCGGTATTCCTTCGACAGCCTCGGCTCGCCGGACAGCTCGCCGAAGCTGCCGAGGTTGTCCGGGCGCGCGGTGAGCGTGTTCACCCCGCCCTGTTGCAGGATCTGGGCCACGCGCACGGGGTGCGTCGCGTAGTAGCGCGCGATGTTGCGGCGGCTGATCTGGTCGCGGTACCGCGGGTACAGCGGGTCGTGCCAGGCCGCGCCCGGGCTCCACCAGCCGGTGCCGATGTACCGCGCGAACGACGGCGGCAGCCCAAGCGCGGCCAGATCGGCGTTCGTGTCGTGCTTGCCGTCCACAATGGAGTCGAAGACGGCGTTGTACATGTTGGCCTCGCGGTATTCCGCGTTGGCCGGGTCGCCCTGCGATTGCATGCCGAGCGTGCCCACGCCGACGATCGCGAGCACGGCCAGCGGCAGGACCCAGCGGGCCTTGCCCCGGGTGCCGGCCGGTCGCGCCATCAGCACCGCGATGACGAAAAGCGGGATGAGCAACAGCGTCTGCGACTTCGCGTTGATCCCGATCAGTCCACCGAGGACGGTGACGATCGCGCCCGCGTACCGTAAGTGCTTGCGGTGCAGGAGAAACAGCCCGCCGGCGATCAGCAGGATGCCGAGGAACCCCGCGCCCTCGCTGAGCGTGGACGCGAAGTAGCCGAAGAACGCGGAGTCGCCCATCACGAGCAGCAGCAGTGCGGTGGCGATCCAGCGGTAACGGCCGGTCAGGTCCAGCCCGAGCACCGTGGCCGTGATCGCGGCGGCGACCAGCACACAGGTGATCACGCCCAGCACCAGCAGGTTCAGGATGCCGGTGGAGCCGAGCAGGGTGCCGGCCTTGTTCGCCAGCCAGTCGAGCCAGCTCTGGCTGGAGACGTAGTCACTGGTGCAGGGCACGCCCTGGCCGTAGCTGAAGCGCACCCAGCCCTCGGAGGGCCGGTCGAGCTGCTTGCCGCCGAGGCCGCAGAGCAGCCGCCAGCCGTCGCCGTTGTCCGCCATGCCGATCGGCCGCGGGACCAGGAACCGCATCAGCAGCAGCGCCAACGAGGCGGCGAAGACCGTCAGGCCGAAGCGCAGTTCCTTGGATCGCACCGGCCGAGTCTAGGAGATGACGGTGGGCGATCACCCGTGACCTGGGGTTGGGTCCCTCCAGGCGGACCGGCGTCCGGTCAGCGGACAGCCTCCGCGAAGACGCGCATCCGCTCCTCGTACCCGCCGTCCGGCCCGAAATGCACGGCCACCGCGGCGGCGCCCGCGGCCTCGTACGCGTGGTAATCCGCGACGGCACGGTCGAGATCCGCTCGATCGCCGGACCACTCCATCCGGGCCATGGGCTTCACTGGGCGATCTTCGGCGAGTACGGCCAGCGTCCGGGCGCGCTCGGCGAAGGCCGTTGGGTCCAGACCCGCGCTGAGCCACGCGTCTCCGGCGCGGGCGGCTCGCCTCAGCGCCACGGTGGAGTTGCCGCCGACCAGGATCGGCACGTGTGCGGCGGGACGGGGCTCGAAGTGGCCGCCCGACGGGCCGCGGCCCGTGGTGAACAGGCGCTCCAGCAGCTCCAGCGTCTCGTCCGTGCGCCGGCCGCGACCGGAGAAATCCACCCCGACCTCGGCGAACTCTTCGGCGTTCCAGCCGACGCCGACGCCGAGGACCAGCCGCCCGCCCGACAGCCGCGAGAGCGTCGCGACCTGCTTGGCCAGCACGTACGGCTCCCGCAACGGCAGGATCAGCACCGACGTCCCCAGCCCGATCCGTTCGGTGGCCGCGGCGATGTACGCGAGTGTCACCAGCGGCTCGTACACCCCGCCGTACACCTCGCCGAACGGCCCGGGCGGCAGCACGTGGTCGGGCAGCCACACCGACTCGTAACCCAGCTCTTCGGCGCTCCGGGCGAGCCCGGCGAACTGCCCGGGGTCGAGGTCCGGGGCCTCATCGGGCAACACCACCTGCAGGTCCATGCTCACGCCACCGCCGCCAGGAACGGGACGATGGCCGCGAGCCACTCGTCACGGGCTTCGGCGCCGATGTTGTGCCCCGCCTCGATCTCGGCCAGCCGCGCGCCGGGGATGCCGTCCGCCGGCTCGTGCGACAGCGCGGGGGAGGCGAGGCCGTCGAGGGTCGTCGCGATCACCAGCGTGGGCACGGTGATCCCGGCCAGCTCGGCCCGGGTGTCCACCGACTCGACCAGCGCGACCTGCTCGGGGGTGCCCGGCGGCACGAACGCGGCCAGGTGCTCGGCGCCGGTGGCGGCGAGCACCAGGTAGCGGGCCAGCAGCTCGCGGTCGCCGTCGAGCAGGGACTTCCAGACGTCCACGGCCAGGCGCATGCGGTTGTCCATCCGGGCGAAGCCGGACGTCAGGACCAGCCCGGTGACCCGCGACGGGTGCCGGGTCGCCGCGCGCACCGCGACCGCCGTACCCAGCGAGTAGCCGAGGATCGCGAACCGCTCGACCCCGGCGGCCACGGCCGTGGCCACGAGCTCGTCGGCCACCTCGTCGAAGTTGCCCTCGCCGCCGTGGGCCAGCAGCAGGCCGGGACCGGAACCGCGGACCACGTGCGCGAAATGTTTGCTCATGCCCGCGACGTTAAGAACTGACACCGGTGTGAAGGTCAAGTCTGGGGGGGTCGGATGCTGATCGGTGAGCTGTCGAGGCGGACCGGAGTGAGCCCGCGGCTGCTGCGTTACTACGGCGAGCAGGGGTTGTTGCCGTCCGAGCGCACCAGCAACGGCTACCGCGTGTACGGCGAACTGGCCGCGATGGACGAGCGGATCGACGCGATGCGCCGGCGGCGAGGCTCGCTCGCGAGGTATCTCGGCCAGGCGTGACCGTGCTGGGCGCGGTGTCGATACCCTGGGAATTCCCCCTGCTGTGTCAGGCTTGACGACGTGAAGGACGACCAGTGAATCGGCAGCCGCTGCGCCTGGCCATCATGGAGGCGACCCGGATTCTCACCGAGGCCGGTGTGGAGTCCCCGCGGTCGGACGCGGACCTCATCGCCGCGCACGTCCTCGGCGTCGACCGGGGCAGGCTGCCGATGGTGCCGCTGGTCGACCCGCCGGTGATCGAGGCGATCGGCCAGCTGGTCGCGCAGCGGGCCAAGCGCATCCCGCTGCAGTACCTCACCGGCTGGGCGGCGCTGGGCAACGTGACGGTGAACGTCGGCGCGGGGGTGTTCGTCCCGCGGCCGGAGACCGAGCTGCTGCTGGAGTGGGGGCTGAAATTCCTGCAGGGGCGCGAGTACCCGGTCGTGGTCGACCTGTGCACGGGCTCGGCCGCGCTGGCGCTGGCGCTGGCCCACGAGCGGCCGGACGCGGTCGTGTACGCGGTCGACGTGGACGCGCAGGCCCTCGCGTGGGCCCGCCACAACGCGGACGTCCACTCCGACGCCGGCAACACCCCGATCCGCCTGTACTCCGGCGACATCACCGACCCGACCATGTTCGCCGAGCTGGACGGGCTCGTCGACCTGGTGCTGTGCAACCCGCCGTACGTGCCCGAGGGCACCTACGTGCCGCCGGAGGTCGCCGAGCACGACCCGGCGCGCGCGGTGTTCGCGGAGGAGAGCGGCCTGGCGATCATCCGCCACGCCGTCGCCGCCGGCGCCCGGCTGCTCCGCCCGGGCGGCGGCCTGGCCATCGAGCACGACGACACCCACGGCTCGGCCGCCCCGGCCCTGGTCCGCGCCCGCCGCGTGCTGACCGGCGTCGAGGACCACAACGACTACACCGGCCGCGCCCGTTTCGTGACGGCCCGCCGCCTCGGCTGAGCCGCGAGCTCGAGACGGCCGGCGACCCGGCCGAAAGCGGGGCGGCAGTGAGCTTCGGCGTCCTCGGCCAAGCAGTGGGCCTGTTCGTGGTCACCAACCTCGACGACATCGTGGTACTGGCGCTGTTCTTCGCCCAGGGCGCCGGGCGCCGCGGGGCGACGCGAGCCATCGCCCTCGGTCAGTACCTCGGTTTCCTGGTGATCCTCGCCGTCAGCGTGGCCGCGGGGTTCGGCGCGACGTTCCTGCCTGCGGGGGTGATCCCGTACCTCGGGCTGCTGCCGCTCGCGCTCGGGATCAAGGCCGCGGTGGAGGCCTGGCGCCGTGAACCGGGTGCGGAGAACGCGGTCCGCGGTCCGCGCATCCTCGAGGTCGCCGCGGTCACGTTGGCCAACGGCGGCGACAACATCGGCGTCTACGTGCCGGTCTTCGCCACCGCGGGCGTCGGCGGCATGACCGCGTACGTGGCCGTGTTCCTACTCCTGCTCGCCGGTTGGCTCGCGGCCGGCCGGTTCTTCGCCACCCGGGCGGCCGTCGCGAAGGCCTTGTCGCGGTGGGGGCACATCCTGCTGCCGGTCGTCCTGATCGGCCTCGGCCTGCTCATCCTGATCGAGGGGTAGTGCCGGGAACGCCCCGCCGGCGGCCTTCGGTGGTTTTGGCGCCTTCCGGTCCCGGTGCCCGACTTTCGTCGTGAGGCATGGGGGTGGATTTCGTTCGCCGCCCTAACTAACGGCCCTACGGTCGATCTTCGAGCTGCCCTCCCCGAGGCGGCCGGAAGTTCGTGAAGGAGCGTGGATGAGACCCTCCTACCGACGCACCAGAACCGTCTTCGCCGTGGTGATCGCCGCGCTTCTGCTGCCCGGCCTGGCCGCCGGCACCGCGGCCGCCGACCCGCTCACCCGCGGCTGGCCCGCCCCCATCGACGCCGCGCGCTGGACCGACCAGGCGGCCATGACCTGGGACGACTACCGCCGGATCCCCGGCACGAACTGGGCCGACCCGGCGCTGAAGCCGACCCAGCGCACGTTCAAGGGCGCCGTGGTCCTCACCGACTACCCCGACCAGGACTTCGTCGTCACCAAAGCACCGCACTCGACCGTGTTCGGCAACCCCGGCCCGAGTGCTCACGACCTCCCGCGCGAAGGCGTCGCGAAGTACTACCAGGACTTCCTCAACAAGCCCGAGGCGCTCAACCACGGCCACACCATCAACGAGTACTGGATGGAGGACTCCGGCGGCCGCCTCGGCGTCGACCTGACCGCGTTCGGCCCGTACCGGATGCCCGGCAAGTCCTTCGAGTACGGCATGGAATTCCAGTCCGGCGCCTGCCCGAAGGGCTCGAACTGCACCCGGAACCTCCGCACGGACGCCGCGGCCGCGTGGCGCGCCGACGTCGGCCCCGTGGCCGACCAGTTCGACTTCGTCTTCTTCCTCTCCGCGGGCCAGGACGAAAGCTCGACCTGGCAGGAGTTCGGCGAGATGAAGTTCGGCGCGAAGGAGTCCGTGCCGGACGAGTTCGGCCCGCCCGGCGACGAGACCCTGCCCAACTGGGCGGACACCCGTTACGTGCCGTGGACCTCGTGGGCTTCGGCCGCGAGCATCTGGCCGAACGCGCAGAACGGCTCGTCCACCCAGGCCGAGAGCTCCGGCCAGGCGGTCTACGCGCACGAGTTCAGCCACATCCTCGGCATCGGCGACAACTACAACAACCCGTTCGGCGACCCGCCCCAGCGCAGTTACACCGGCCCGTGGGAAATGCTTTCGCGCGGCAGCTTCAACGGTCCCGGCGGACCGCACACGCGCTGGCAGATCCCGGCCACCGAGGGCGGTTCCATGGGCGCGCACCACATGCTGCGCAACAAGCTCAAGCTCGGCATCGTCGACCCCGCCCAGGTGCTGCAGCTCGACCGGGACCAGCTGGCCGAGACCGGGCCCGTCACGGCACGGGTGACCGCGCGCGAGGCGGCGCCGGAACCCGGCGCGTACACCGGCATCACCATCGCGATGCCCGGCGGGGACAAATCACCGAAGTGCGACGGCGCCACCGATCCACTCTGCGACGGCGGCGGTTACGACAACTACACCGTCGAGGTCGTCGACCGGATGGGCTCGGACTCGTTCGCGCCCGACTCCGGCGTGCTGCTGGCCAAGACGAAGAACCGCGACGCCGCGCCGTTCGAATGGATCGTCGACGCCAACCCGCAGGACATCGGCCTCACCGACTACGTGAAGCCGGACGGCACGCCGGTGAAGGCCACCGTCGGTGACTACCGGCAGCTCAACGACGCCGCGTTCAAGGCGGGCACCGGCGCGTCCGGCGCGTACGAGTACACCGACGAGGCGAACCGGCTGCACTTCCTCGTCACCGGCGTCAAGCGGGACGGCAGCGGGATCCTGTCCTACACCGTCACGGTCGCCTCGCTCGACGGCGCGGGACCGCAGGCGCGCGGTGCGGCGCTGCTGCCCGCCCTGCCCGCGTTCACCGACGGCGGACTGGCGACGTGCGACTTCCGCCTGCTCAACACGGGTTCGGCGCGCGGCGCGAAGGCCCCGTACGACTCCGACACCTACCGGCTGAGCGTCAGCACCGACGCGAAGGGCTGGGAGGTCCGCCTGCCCAACGAGCTGGCGACGGCGAAGTTCGGCAAGGCGGCCCCGGTGCGGGCCTACGCGAAACGGGCACCGGGCGCGGCCTACACCGCGCGCGTCGAGCTCACCGCGACTTCGGTCGCCGACCCGTCGCGCACGGCCACCACCGCCTGCACCGCGATCGGCTTCTGAGCCGCCCGTCCCCGGCACCTGACCACCGGATCAGGCGCCGGGGACGAGGGCTAGGCTTCGCGGCATGAGCACGGTGTACGACTGCAGCAAGCGCGAGTCCCGGGCCGAAGGGCTGGCCGCCGCGGCCGCCTCCGTGCGGTCCAGCCGGCTGGTCGTCCTGCCCACCGACACCGTTTACGGGATCGGGGCGGACGCCTTCGACGAGGGCGCCGTGCAGGCGCTGCTGCGGGCCAAGAACCGCGGCCCGGACATGCCGGTCGGCGTGCTCGTCGGGTCATGGTCCACTGTGGACGGTCTGGTGCTCGGGGTGCCGCCGCAGGCGCGGGCGCTGATCGAGGCGTTCTGGCCCGGCGACCTGTCCATCGTGCTGCCGCACGCGCCGAGTCTCCAGTGGAACCTCGGGCAGTCGCGCGGCACCGTGATGCTGCGCATGCCGCTGCACCCGGTCGCGCTGGAGCTGCTGCGCGACGTCGGCCCGATGGCCGTGTCGAGCGCGAACGTCTCCGGCCGCCCGCCCGCGGCCACCGCCGCCGAGGCCCAGGACCAGCTCGGCGATTCCGTCGCGGTGTACCTCGACGGCGGCTCGAGCGGCGAGCCGGTCGCGTCCTCGATCGTCGACCTCACCGGCGACGCGCCCGTGGTGCTGCGCGAGGGCGCGGTCACCCGGGCCGCGATCGCCGAGGTGATGGGCATCGCCGTCGAGTCGCTGGCCTGAGCGGAGAAGTCCACAATGGTCTCACCGCCCCGCCGCCGCGAACCGGTGACAGTCGTTTACAACGCTGTCTCACGGTCGCGGTAGCGTGACGCGGTGACTCGGACCCCCCGGCAGGCGTGACGCTGTCATGTCCCCTGTGCAAGGACTTCTCCCGATCCGGGAGTACCTCCTCGTCGCGCTCACCGCGACGGCTGTGACGTTCCTGCTCACCGGCGTGGTCCGCCGCGTCGCGATCCGCATCGGCGCGATCGCCAACCCGCGCGCCCGCGACGTCCACGTGACGCCGATCCCGCGCATGGGCGGGGTCGGGATCTACCTCGGGGTCGCCGCGGCGATGGGGCTCGCGCACCAGCTGCCCGCGCTCAGCCACGGTTTCGACGCCTCGCTCGACGCGGTCGGCGTGCTGCTCGCGGCCGGCGTCCTCTCGCTCATCGGGGCGCTCGACGACCGGTTCGAGCTGGACGCGTGGACGAAGCTCGCCGGACAGGTGATGTGCGCCGGGATCCTGGTCATCTTCGGCGTGCAGTGGGTGTCGTTCTGGGTGCCGTGGGGCGGTCAGGGCGATTCGTTCGGCTCCGTGCTGGTGCTGGACAAGAACCAGGGCGCGCTGCTGACCGTGCTGATGGTCGTGGTGATGGTCAACGCGATGAACTTCGTGGACGGCCTCGACGGGCTGGCAGGCGGCCTCGGCTTCATCGCCGCGTCGGCCACCTGCGCGTTCTCCCTGGGCCTGCTCGACAGCGCGGGCGGCGACGTCGGCTCGTACCCGCCGGCGCTGATCGCGGCCACGCTCGCCGGGGCCTGTCTGGGCTTTCTGCCCTACAATTTCCAGCCCGCCAAGATCTTCATGGGCGATTCGGGCTCGATGATGATCGGGCTGATGCTCGCCGGCGCGACGACGTCCGCCAGCGGCCGGGTGAGCTACACGCGCTTCAGCGCTTCGGACGCGCTGGCCCTGCTTTCGCCACTCGTCGTGGTGGTCGCGGTGCTCTTCGTGCCCTTGCTGGACCTGATCATGGCGGTCATCCGCCGCACCCGCCGCGGCGAGAGCCCGTTCGCGGCGGACAAGATGCACCTGCACCACCGCCTGCTGGAGATCGGCCACTCGCAGCGCCGCGCGGTGCTGCTCATCTACCTGTGGGCCGGGATCCTGGCGTTCGGCGCGGTTTCGGTGACGCTGTTCGACGGCCCGGTGAAGTTCTGGGTGATCGGGCTGGCGCTCGCGGTGGCCGTGCTGGTCTCGATCATCCCGCGGCTGCGCGCGCGCCACCGCCCGAGCGTGTAGCACCGGCCCGGGCCCGGCCCGGGACCACCTCTATACTGGCGGGTCGAACCGAGCAGGGAGCCAGTTGTGAGCGACACCGAGACCACCGCGCAGGAGAACCCGCACGCCGCACCGGTGCGCAAGGCCGCACAGGCGATGACCCGGGCGTCGCTGCTGGTGACCCCGCCCGTCGTGCTGGCCTGCATCGTGTTGTTCAGCGTCCTCAACGGACTGCACGGGTTCCTCGGCTCGCTGGTCGGCGGCGTGCTGGCGCTGCTCGCCTCGCTGTCCACCCTCGGCATGATGCGGTTCAGCGCCGGCCAGGACCCGATGTTCGTGATGGTCATCGCACTCGGCGGGTACGTCATCAAGGTCATCGTCCTGTTCGGCGCGCTCACCCTGCTCAAGGGCGTGACCGTGCTGCACCCGATGTCGCTGGGCATCACCATGATCGTGGCCATCCTGGTCGCGGCCGCCGTGGAGTTCGTCGCCTTCCGCCGCACGAACCTGCCCGCGATCGTCGTCACCGAAAGCAAAGTGACCGGCTCCTGACGGGGAGGTGACCGGTTCGGGACGGCGGTCCCGGGCCGTCCGGGACTTAGGTCCTCGACCGTTCGGCTGGTTAGGAGTACGTCTGTACGGCACTGATTGACCTGCTGGTATGGTCCGCGTCATGGGTGGCGGCCTCGGCCGCACACTCCCGACGACGAACCGCGATCAGCAGTGTGGCGACCGATGGTTTCCGCCTTCCGCTGCAGGTCCGAAGTAGACCGCAGGGCAGTGTTTACGCGAGACATCCCCGTGTGCAAGCCGAGTTCGGCGCACTGTGGGTAAGCCGCCTCCGGCGTCCCGACGCGTGTCGGGTACGTTAAGTCCAGATCGTGACGATTCCCCCGGCGGAGTGAACGCCGGCCGGGAGAACCGGGAGGAGCCCAGTGGGCGCGCTGGTACTGACCGAGGGTGCGACCTTTACACCCCCGGGTGCGGAAAGCTTCGAGTTGCCGCCGGTGTTCGGCTTTGTCACCAAGCCGATGCTGCTGGTCGTGCTCTCGGTGATCATCATTGCGACGTACTTCCTGCTGGCGACCCGCAAGCTCAAGGTCGTGCCCACCAAGGGGCAGTTCGTCGCCGAGTTCATCTATGACTTCAGCCGGAACAACATCGCGCGTGAGCAGATCGGCTCACGGGACTTCAAGCGCTTCGTTCCGATGATTTTCGCGTTGTTCACCTTCATCCTGATGAACAACCTGTACGGCATCATCCCGTTCCTGCAGTTCCCGACCATGGCGCGGTTCGGTTTCCCGGTCGCGCTGTCGGTGCTCGTGGTGTACCCGGTCTACCACTACGTGGGGATCAAGCGGCACGGCATCGGCGGGTACTTCAAGAAGGAGCTCGCCCCGGCCGGGGTGCCCGGCCCGGTGCTGCCGCTGTTCGCGGTGATCGAGTTCGCGGAGAAGTTCTTCCTCAACCCGCTGACGCTCGCCATCCGAGTTTTCGCCGCCATGTTCGCGGGCCACCTCATCCTCGCGGTGTTCACCCTCGGCGGCACCTTCCTGCTGACCGAGACCTCGAGCATCGCGCTGAAGCCGGTCTCCCTGGTGGCCTGGATCTTCGCCATCGGGCTGACCTTCCTGGAGGCCTTCATCCAGGTGCTGCAGGCCTACATCTTCGCCCTGCTGTCCGCGGGGTACATCGGCGCCGCGCTCGCCGCGGAGCACTGAGAAAAACAACAAGCCCCGATCCGCGTGAGTGCGCGGACCGAAGTGAAGGGAAACGCACGTGAGCAGCATCGTTCTGGCCCAGGCCGCCGCCCAGACCGTGAGCATCAACAAGGGCCTCGCCGCCATCGGCTACGGCCTTGGCGCGATCGGCCCGGGCATCGGCGTGGGCCTGATCTTCGCCGCGGTCATCAACGGCACCGCCCGTCAGCCGGAGGCGCAGAGCAAGCTCCAGGGCATCGGTTACGCGACCTTCGTGCTCACCGAGGTGCTCGCCCTGATCGGTATCGTCATCTACTTCATCGCCTCCTCCTGAGTCGTCTGCTTCTCGCTTAAGGAGACGTTGTGCTGAAGACCGAAATGGTGTTGGCCGCGGCTGACAATCCGATCGTCCCGGACTGGTCGGAGTTCATCCTCGGTATCGTCGCGTTCCTGATCCTGCTGTTCATCCTCAAGAAGTACGTGGTCCCTCGTTTCGAGACCGCGTACGAGGAGCGGGCGCAGAAGATCGAAGGCGGCATCGAGAAGGCCGAGCGGGCCCAGGCCGAGGCCGAGGAAGCGCTGGCGCAGTACAAGGCTCAGCTGGCGGAAGCCCGGTCCGAGGCCGCGAAGATCCGTGACGACGCGCGGCTCGAAGCCGAGCAGATCAAGGCGGAGCTGCGGGCCGACGCCGAGTCCGAGTCCCAGCGGATCGTCGCCCAGGGGCACGCCCAGCTGCAGGCCCAGAAGGCGCAGATCATCGCCGAGCTGCGGGCCGACATGGGCCGCAACGCGGTCGAGCTGGCCAGCCGCATCGTCGGCGAGTCGCTCGAGGACGAGGCGCGCCGCCGGGGCACCGTCGACCGTTTCCTGCAGGAGCTGGAAACCGCCGGCGCTAACGGAGCGGGGAAGTAGACCAGAATGACGCTGCATGCTGCGAGCCGTGAAGCGCTCGACCTCGCCGAGAACCGTCTCGGCGAGGTGCTGGCCGACGCGGGTGCCGACGCTGCGACCGTCGGGGACGAGCTGCTCTCGGTCGTCGACCTGCTCGACCGCGAGATCGGCCTGCGCCGGGCAGTCGGTGACGCCTCGGTCGAGCCCGAGGCCCGCCGCGGCCTCATCCGCCGGCTGTTCGACGGGAAGCTGAGCGAACCGTCGCTGAAGGTCCTCGACACCGTGGCCGGCAGCCGCTGGTCCAGCCCGCGTCAGCTGACCGACGGGCTCGAGTCGGTGGGCCGCTCGGCGCTGCTCACCGCCGCCGAGCAGGCCGGGAACGTCGACACCGTCGAGTCCCAGCTGTTCCAGATCGCGCGGGTCGTCGCCGGCTCCCCGGAGCTGGAAGCCGCGCTGTCGGACCTGGCCGGTCCCGCCGAGGCCAAGCGGGCGCTGGTCCGCGGGCTGTTCGCGGACAAGGTCGACGTGGTCACCGAGACACTGGTCGAGCAGGTCGTCCGCCGGGCCAAGGGGCGCGGCGTCGGCATCGGGCTCGACAAGCTGGTCAAGCTGGCCGCGGAACGGCGTCAGCGCTCCGTCGCCTACGTGACCAGCGCGAACGCCCTCACCGACGAGCAGCAGACCCAGCTCGGGTCGAAGCTCAACGGGATGTACGGCCGGCCGATGGCCCTGCACGTCGAGGTGGACCCCCGGCTCGGCGGCGGGCTCGTCGTCCGCGTCGGCGACGAGGTCATCGACGGCAGCACGGCCGGACAGCTCGCCGCCCTGCGCGGCCGGCTGAGCCGGGCTTGACCGGCGTGCCCGGCCGGCCCAACAGACTTTGCACACTGGACAGAACAGAAGCGAGAGCGGGAACGAAATGGCGGAGCTGACGATCTCCTCGGACGAGATCGCCCACGCGATCGAGAACTACGTCTCGAGTTACGCCCCTTCCGTTGAAAGGGAAGAGGTCGGCGTCGTCGTCGACGCCGGTGACGGTATCGCCCACGTCGAGGGCCTGCCCTCGGCCATGGCCAACGAGCTGCTCGAGTTCCCGGGCGGCGTCCTCGGTGTGGCGCTGAACCTCGACGCGCGTTCGATCGGTGTCGCGATCCTGGGTGACTTCGAGACCATCGAAGAAGGCCAGCAGGTCAAGCGGACCGGCCAGGTCCTGTCCGTGCCGGTCGGCGACGGCTACCTCGGCCGGGTCGTCGACCCGCTGGGCCAGGCCATCGACGGGCTCGGCGAGATCGAGACCACGGGCCGTCGCCCGCTGGAGCTCAAGGCCGCCTCGGTGGTCGAGCGCCAGCCGGTGTCCGAGCCGCTGCAGACCGGCATCACCGCGATCGACGCGATGACGCCGATCGGCCGTGGCCAGCGCCAGCTGATCATCGGCGACCGCAAGACCGGCAAGACGGCGGTCGCGGTCGACACGATCATCAACCAGAAGGCCAACTGGGAGACCGGCGACGCGAAGAAGCAGGTTCGCTGCATCTACGTCGCGGTCGGCCAGAAGGGCTCCACGATCGCCGCGGTGAAGAAGTCGCTCGAGGACGCGGGCGCGATGGAGTACACCACCATCGTCGCCGCCCCGGCCTCGGACTCCGCCGGCTTCAAGTGGATCGCCCCGTACACCGGCTCGGCCATCGGCCAGCACTGGATGTACGAGGGCAAGCACGTCCTGATCGTGTTCGACGACCTGACCAAGCAGGCCGACGCCTACCGCGCGATCTCGCTGCTGCTGCGCCGCCCGCCGGGCCGCGAGGCCTTCCCCGGCGACGTCTTCTACTTGCACTCCCGCCTGCTCGAGCGGTGCGCGAAGCTGTCGGACGAGCTGGGCGCCGGCTCGCTGACCGGGCTGCCGATCATCGAGACGAAGGCCAACGACGTGTCGGCCTACATCCCGACGAACGTCATCTCGATCACCGACGGCCAGTGCTTCTTCCAGTCGGACCTGTTCAACGCCGGCCAGCGCCCGGCCATCGACGTGGGCATCTCGGTGTCCCGCGTGGGTGGTGCCGCGCAGGTCAAGGCGATGAAGGACGTTTCGGGCTCGCTCCGGATCGACCTGTCGCAGTACCGCGAGCTGGAGTCCTTCGCCGCGTTCGCCTCCGACCTCGACGACGCCTCCAAGGCGCAGCTCGAGCGGGGCGCGCGCCTGTACGAGGTGCTCAAGCAGCCGCAGTACTCGCCGGTCCCGGTCGAGGAGCAGGTCGCCACGGTGTTCCTGGGCACGAACGGGCACTACGACTCGGTCCCGACCGAGGACGTCCGCCGGTTCAACCACGAGTTCCTCGACTCGGCGCGCCGCAAGCACGGCGAGATCCTCGGCTCGGTCCGCGACACGGGCAAGTTCTCGCCCGAGGCCCGCGAGAGCCTGGTCGACGCGGTGAACGAGTTCAAGAAGGAGTTCACCACCTCCGAGGGCAAGAACCTGGCCGAGGCGGACGCCGCGGCCATGGACGCCGACCAGGTCGGGCAGGAGACCGTGAAGGTCAACAAGCCCGCGCCGAAGAAGTGAGCTGGTAGCTCATGGCCGCACAACTCCGGGAACTTCGGTCGCGCATCAAGGCGACCAAGTCGATCGGCAAGATCACCAAGGCGATGGAGCTCATCGCCACCGCGCGCATCACCAAGGCGCGGGCGAAGGTCGCCGCTTCCCGGCCGTACGCCGAAGAGATCACCAAGGTGCTCTCGGCGCTGGCCGGTGCGGCGGCCAACCTCGACCACCCGCTGCTGGTCGAGCGCCCGAACCCGAAGCGGGCCGCGGTGCTGGTCGTCACCAGTGACAAGGGCCAGTGCGGTGGGTACAACACCAACGTGCTGAAGGCGACCGAGGAACTGCTCAAGCTCCTGCGTGACGAGGGCAAGCAGCCCGAGGTCTACGTGACCGGCAGCAAGGGGCTGAACTACTACCGGTTCCGCGGCCGCGAGGTCAGCGACAGCTGGACGGGCTTCTCCGACCAGCCGGGTTACGCCGACGCGGTCCAGGCCGCGGAGACGCTGGTGGGCTCGTTCCTCGCCGGCACCGACGACGCCGCCGGCAACGCGGACGGCATCGAAGGGGTCGACGAGATCCACGTCGTCTACACCGAGTTCGTCTCGATGCTGACCCAGCGCCCGGTCGCCAAGCGGGTCGCCCCGCTGGAGGTCGAGTACTCCCAAGAAGACTCAAGTGCCCCCGGGTTGCTCCCGAGCTACGAGTTCGAGCCGAGTGCCGACCGCCTGCTGTCCGCGCTGCTGCCGAAGTACATCAACACGCGCCTCTACTCGGCGCTGCTGGAGTCGGCGGCGTCGGAGCTGGCGGCCCGGCGCACCGCGATGAAGGCCGCGTCGGACAACGCGAACGACCTGGTGGGCACCCTGACGCGGGAGATGAACCAGGCCCGTCAGGCGCAGATCACCCAGGAGATCTCCGAAATCGTCGGTGGCGCGAACGCGCTCACCGCAGCAGGAAGTGATGACTGATGACCAGTACTGAAGCCCCGCGCGCCAAGGGGCGCATCGTGTCGGTGACCGGTCCGGTCGTCGACGTCGAGTTCCCGCGCGGTTCCGTGCCCGACCAGTTCAACGCGCTCAAGGTCGAGATCGAGTTCGAGCAGCTGCGCAAGACCGTGACGCTCGAGGTCGCCAGCCACCTCGGTGACAACCTCGTCCGCACCATTTCGCTCCAGCCGCAGGACGGCCTGGTCCGCGGCGCCGAGGTCACCGACACCGGCAAGCCGATCACCGTGCCGGTGGGCGACAAGGTCAAGGGCCACGTCTACAACGCGCTCGGCGAGTGCCTCGACGAGCCCGGCTACGGCGACGACCTCGAGCGCTGGGGCATCCACCGCAACCCGCCTTCCTTCGACCAGCTCGAGGGCAAGACGGAGATGCTGGAGAC
Source organism: Amycolatopsis saalfeldensis (assembly GCF_900110575.1). Lineage (GTDB taxonomy): Bacteria > Actinomycetota > Actinomycetes > Mycobacteriales > Pseudonocardiaceae > Amycolatopsis > Amycolatopsis saalfeldensis. The sequence goes on along the minus strand of NZ_FOEF01000001.1, from coordinate 401,357 downwards.
CGGCCTGAAGGTCGTCGACCTGCTCACCCCGTACGTGCAGGGTGGCAAGATCGGCCTGTTCGGCGGTGCCGGTGTCGGCAAGACGGTGCTGATCAAGGAGATGATCACCCGCGTCGCCCGGAACTTCGGTGGCACCTCGGTGTTCGCCGGCGTCGGCGAGCGCACCCGTGAGGGCAACGACCTCTTCCTGGAGATGAGCGAGGACGGCGTCATCAACGACACCGCCCTCGTGTTCGGCCAGATGGACGAGCCGCCGGGCACGCGTATGCGCGTCGCGCTGTCCGCGCTGACCATGGCGGAGTACTTCCGCGACGTCCAGAACCAGGACGTGCTGCTGTTCATCGACAACATCTTCCGGTTCACCCAGGCCGGTTCCGAGGTCTCGACCCTGCTGGGCCGCATGCCTTCGGCCGTGGGCTACCAGCCGACGCTGGCGGACGAGATGGGCCAGTTGCAGGAGCGGATCACCTCGACCCGGGGCCGTTCGATCACCTCGATGCAGGCGATCTACGTGCCCGCGGACGACTACACCGACCCGGCCCCGGCCGCGACGTTCGCCCACCTGGACGCCACCACGGAGCTCTCGCGTGGCGTGTTCCAGAAGGGCATCTTCCCGGCGGTGGACCCGCTGGCGTCGACCTCGACGATCCTCGACCCGGCCATTGTCGGCGAGGACCACTACCGGGTCGCCTCCGAGGTCATCCGGATCCTGCAGAAGTACAAGGAGCTGCAGGACATCATCGCGATCCTCGGCATGGACGAGCTCTCGGAAGAGGACAAGCTCACCGTCCAGCGCGCCCGCCGGATCGAGCGTTTCCTCTCCCAGAACATGCTGGTCGCGGAGGCGTTCACGCAGATCCCGGGCTCGACGGTGCCGCTGGCGGAGACCATCGAGTCATTCGACCGCATCGCCAAGGGCGACTTCGACCACTACCCGGAGCAGGCGTTCCTGGGCATCGGTGGCCTCGAAGACCTCGAGAAGAAGTACAAGGAAATCACCAAGAAGTGACTTCCCGGGGGCGGCGGGGGCTGTGTCCATTGTGGACTCCGGCGCCCGCCGTTCTCGTAACCGGAGCTTGACCTATTACACTCGGTGGTGACACCGGCGAGCGAGGGAGTGCTACGTGGCTGAGATGTCCGTGGAGCTGGTGGCCGTGGAGCGCCGGCTCTGGTCGGGTACCGCCACCTTCGTGGTGGCCCAGACCACCGAGGGCGAGATCGGCATCATGCCCGGCCACGAGCCGGTGCTGGGCCAGCTCGTCGAGGGCGGCGTGGTGAAGGTGACCACCACCGACGACGAGACGATCTGCGCGGCCGTGCACGGCGGGTTCCTGTCGGTGACCGGCACCGGGGTGAGCGTGCTCGCCGAAAGCGCCGAGCTCTCCGACGAGATCGACGTGAACGCCGCGAAGGCGGCCCTCACCGGCGACGACGAGGCAGAGCGGGCGAGGGCCTCGGCCCAGCTGCGCGCGGCCGGTCAGTCGGTTTGATCTGATCGAGCGACGAGCAGGAGCCGGGCCGTGAAGATCGCCATCGTGGTGCTGGGGCTCCTGGTCGTGCTCGCCGTGCTGGTCGCCTGGTACGGCCAGCGCTGGATCCGGATGCGCCGCGGTGGCGGCGTCAGCGTCGCGCTGCGGTGGCGTCCGGACGCGGCCCGCTCCAGCTGGCACCTCGGCCTCGGCCGCTACGAGGGTGACGAGTTCGTCTGGTACCGCGTGTGGAGCCTCCGCACCGGCCCGGACCGCGTCTTCCAACGGGCCAGCATGCAGATCGCCGACCGTCGTGACCCGTCCGGCACGGAGGCGTACGCGGTGCCCGAGGGCTCGACCGTCCTGCGGTGTGAATCGCCCACCCAGGAAGCGATCGAGATCGCGATGGGCCCGGGTGCGCTGACGGGCTTCCTGTCCTGGCTCGAGTCCGCCCCACCGGGGCGAAGGCTGCCGCGGGCGTCCTGAAATCGCTCGTGAGTGTTCGTACGGTTCTAACCGGCATGAACACTCACGAGGCAGCTCAGCCGCCGGGCTGCCACAGCACGTCGCCCTCGGGGTTGGCCAGCCGGGCGAGGATGAAGAGCAGGTCGGAGAGCCGGTTCAGGTACTTCGCCGCGATCGGGTTCGTGGTGTCCGGCTCGGCCTCGATGAGCGCCCAGGCGGCGCGTTCGGCGCGGCGGGTGACGGTGCGGGCCTGATGCAGGTAGGCGGCGCCGGGCGTGCCGCCCGGCAGGATGAACGACGTGAGCTTCGGCAGCCGCTCGTTGAACTCGTCGCACCAGCCCTCCAGCCGCTCCAGGTACGCCTCGGTGATGCGCAGCGGCTGGTACGGCGGGTCCTCCTGGATCGGCAGGCACAGGTCGGCGCCGACGTCGAAGAGGTCGTTCTGCACGCGCCGCAGCACGGTGCCCAGCTCGTCGGTGAGGCCGCCGACGGCGACGGCCAGGCCGATCACCGAGTTCGCCTCGTCGGTTTCCGCGTACGCGGCCAGGCGCGGCGAGGTCTTGGGCACGCGGGAGCCGTCGCCCAGCGCGGTGCTGCCGCTGTCGCCGACCTTCGTGTAGACGCGGTTGATGCGAACGACCATATGCCCGACTCTACCGGCCCCGCGTAAGGCAAAACTGGACCGGAGGGCATGATTGGCGGCCATGAGCGAGCACTTCGACGTGCACGGCGGGGCACGGCTGGTCGGCGAGGTCGACGTGGTCGGAGCCAAGAACAGCGTGCTGAAGCTGATGGCGGCGGCCCTGCTGGCCGAGGGCACGACCATCATCCGGAACTGCCCGCAGATCCTGGACGTCCCGCTGATGGGCGACGTCCTGCGCAGCGTGGGCTGCGAGGTGGTGATCGAGGGCGACACGGCGACCATCACCACGCCCGCCGAGCTGTCGCACCGCGCGGATTCGCCGGCGATGGGCAAGCTGCGCGCGTCCGTCTGCGTGCTGGGGCCGCTGGTCGGCCGGCTGAAGCAGGCCGTCGTCGCGCTGCCGGGCGGCGACGCGATCGGCTCGCGGCCGCTCGACATGCACCAGAACGGCCTCCGCAAGCTGGGCGCCACGAGCACCATCGAGCACGGTTGTGTGGTGGCGAAGGCGGAATCGCTGATCGGCGCGCAGATCTGGCTGGACTTCCCGAGCGTCGGCGCGACCGAGAACATCCTGATGGCCGCGGTGCTGGCCGAGGGCACCACGGTGATCGACAACGCCGCGCGCGAGCCGGAGATCATCAACATCTGCGAGATGCTGATCGAGATGGGCGCGAAGATCGAGGGCGCCGGCACGTCGACGCTCACGGTGCGCGGCGTCGAGCAGCTCCGGCCGACCGAGCACCGGGTGATCGGCGACCGGATCGTGGGCGCCACCTGGGCGTTCGCCGCCGCCATGACGCGCGGCGACCTGACCGTGCGCGGGGTCAACCCGCACCACCTGGACCTGGTGCTGGACAAGCTCCGCCTGGGCGGCGCGGACGTGACCACGTTTGACGACAAGGGTTTCCGCATCGTCCAGCCCGAGCGCCCGAAGGCGGTCGACTGGGTGACGCTGCCGTATCCCGGCTTCGCCACCGACCTGCAGCCGTTCGCGGTCGCGCTCTCGGCGGTGTCCGAGGGCACCTCGATGATCACGGAAAACGTCTACGAGGCGCGGTTCCGCTTCATCGAGGAGATGATCCGCCTCTCCGGTGACGCGCGCACGGACGGCCACCACGCCGTCGTCCGCGGGGTCGAGCGACTGTCCAGCGCCCCGGTCTGGGCCTCCGACATCCGTGCCGGCGCGGGCCTGGTGCTGGCCGGCCTCTGCGCCGACGGCGTCACCGAGGTCTGGGACGTCTTCCACATCGACCGCGGCTACCCGCACTTCGTCGAGAACCTGAACCGCCTCGGCGCCCGGATCAAGCGCGTGGCCGGGGAACCGGACCGCGCGTAGACCGGGCTATTCGCGGGCCCGCACCCCACCGGTTCGGAGCCTCGCCCGGCTATCCCGACCTGCTGGACATCCGCGAGATCACCGAGAAGACCGTGCACCAGACGGCAGACCCGGAGGTGACCGTGGTCGAGTTCGGGGTGGCCGGGCTGGCCGTCGCCACCGACCAGCTGCTCACCGCGTTCGCCGGGGGCCGGGATGCGTGACGTGCTGGTGCTCGGCTCGACCGGGAACACCGGCGGCCGGGTGCTCCGGCAGCTGCGTGACCGCGGCGTCCCGGCCCGGGCCGCCACCCGCAGGCCGACGCAGCCCGGCCAGGTCTGGTTCGGCTGGGCCGGTCGCAGCACGCAGCAGCCGGGCTGGGCGGTCCTGCGGCCGTCTTGGTTCATGCAGACCTTCACCGGCGACCACCTCGTCGCCCGGACGGTGCGCGACGGCGAGATCGTCACGGCGACCGGTGACGCGCGCGTCGGGTTCGTGGACGCCACCGACTTCGCCGCCGTCGCCGTCCGCGCGCTGACCGACGCCGAACCGCACAACACCGAACACGCGGCGCGCCACGCCGCGATGGACGACGCCATCCGTGAAGGCTCCGAGGACCGCGTGACCGACACCGTCGAGCGTGTGACCGGCCGTCCTGCCCGTGATTTCCGCACTTTCGCGAACGAGGAGATCCGCTAGCTCTCCAAGGCGAGCGCGGCGCCGAAGCCGATCAGCACGGTGCCGGTGACGCCGTCGAGCGTGCGGCGCACCTTGCGGCGCTCCAGCCAGGTGCGGACACGGTGGACGAGCAGGAGCAGCAGCACCTGCCAGACCACGCCGACGCCGGCCACGGTGTAGGCCAGCAGCAGCGCGTCGCCGGTCGTGGTCACCCCGGGGATGAGGAACTGCGGCAGCACCGAGAGGTACAGCACCAGCACCTTCGGGTTGGTCACGTTGGAGAGGAAGCCTTCGCGCCAGCGGCGGAACGGCGTCTGCCGCTGGCGCCGGGCGTCTTGCAGCGCTTCGTAATTCCCGCGCCAGGCGCCGCGCAGGGCCTGGAAGCCGAGGTAGCAGAGATACGCCACGCCCAGCCATTTAACGGTCTCGAACACCGGCCGCGAACTGGTGATCACCGCGCCCAGCCCGAGCGCGGCGGCGGTGCCCTGCAGGAAGTTCGCGACGGCGATGCCGAAGCAAGCCCACGCGCCGCCCCGGGCGCCGCCGGACAGCGCGTTTTTCAGCACCACCATGCTGTCCGGCCCCGGCGCGGCGGCGAGCAGCATCATCATGGCGAGGAACCCGCCGTACACACCCCACGTCATGGGCGCACGGTAACTCCGGTCAGGACTCCAAAGCCAGGGCCGCCCCGAAGCCGAGCAGTGCGGTCCCGGTGACACCGTCGAGCGCGCGCCGGACCTTGCGGCGCTCCAACCAGGTACGCACCCGGTGCACGAAGAACAGCAGCACCAGCAGCCACAGTGCACCCAGCACCGCGACGGTGTACGCGAGCACCAGCGCGTCCCACATCGTGGTCCGCACCGGGTCGAGGAACTGCGGCAGCACGGACAGGTACAGCACCAGCACCTTGGGATTGGTGATGTTGGACAGGAAGCCTTCGCGCCATCGGCGGAATCCGCTGGTGCGCTTGCGCCGGGTTTCCTCGACGGCCGCGTAGTTCCCGCGCCACGCGCCGCGCAGCGCCTGGAACCCGAGGAACACCAGGTAGGCCGCGCCGAGCCACTTGAGCGTGAGGAACACCGGCTGGGACCGGGCGATGACCACGCCGAGCCCGAGCGCCGCGGCCGTGCCCTGCACCGCGTTGCCGGCGAAGATGCCGAACGTCGCGAGCAGCCCGCCCCGGGTGCCGCCGGACAGCGAGTTCTTCAGCATCACCATCGTGTCGGGCCCCGGCGCGAGCACGATCAGGACGACGATCACCAGGTAGCTTCCGTACGCACTCCAAGTCACGTTTTGCCAGCCTAGGGGTCTTGGCGGGCGGAGTCTCGCGGGTTTTCGCCACAGCACTCCGGCAACCGGGACGAGCCGCCGGGCGGGTATCCACCGAGACCTGGGGAGGGCGCGCTGGTATTGGGAGCACACCATGCTCGTGGTGCTGGGGCCGGCGTTCTTGGCGACGTTCATAGTGCCGCTGACCACGGGTTTTCCGCCGCGGCCGAGGCCATACGCCCGATGGAGGTCGAGGAACCAGCCGGTGCGGGGCGCCTGGGTCGCGTTCCTGCCGGAGCTGCGGGCGATCCCGGACGCGCAACGGGTCGCGGCCCTGATCGAAGGGCTCCAGCGCTCGGGTCCGGTGCCTCAGAACCCGCGTCGCGGCGGCGGCCGCTGACCGGCTGTGCGGGTTCGTCCCGCGGAACCCCGCTGTGGCGCCGTTCGTTCGGTGGCTGTGGAGACAGTGCTGGCCCTGGGGCTGCCCGGCATGACGCTTCTGCTGGTGGCTGTCGGGGCGTACGAGATGCGGCCGAAGAGGAAGCCGTCGAAGCTGAAGGCGCGGCTGTCCTCGACATACCTGGACGAGGTCACCGCGTTCCTCTACGGCACCAAGCGCAACGAGCTGGAGCACCGCGACTCGGTGGAGATGACCCTCGACGAGGACGCTCAAGGGGCGCCTCCGCTCGGGACCGTCGACCTCGACAAGGGAGTGGTGATCCTGCGTCCGGCTTCTCAGGACAGCCGTCCCGAACGCCCGCGCTGACCACTCGTACGTGTCCGATTGCACTGCCCGGCTGAAGTTACCGGTGGGTACAATCGGTCCACCCAACGCCGGAGGTGGCCCGTGCCGTATCCATCCGACCACGAGCGCGATCGGCCCTGGGTGATGCGCACTTACGCCGGGCACTCCTCGGCCGCCGCGTCCAACGAGCTGTACCGCCGCAATCTCGCGAAGGGCCAGACCGGCCTCTCGGTCGCCTTCGACCTGCCGACGCAGACCGGCTACGACCCGGACCACGTGCTCGCGCGCGGCGAGGTCGGCAAGGTCGGCGTGCCCGTCTCGCACATCGGCGACATGCGGCGCCTGTTCGACGGCATCCCGCTCGCCGAGGCCAACACCTCGATGACCATCAACGCGCCCGCGATGTGGCTGCTCGCGCTGTACGTCTCCGTCGCGCGCGAGCAGGCCGAAGCCGAGGGCCGCGACGTGGACGAGGTGCTCGCGAAGCTCACCGGGACCACGCAGAACGACATCATCAAGGAGTACCTCTCCCGCGGGACCTACATCTTCCCGCCCGGGCCGAGCCTCCGGCTGATCACCGACATGATCGCGTGGACGGTGCACCACGTGCCCAAGTGGAACCCGATCAACATCTGCAGCTACCACCTCCAGGAAGCGGGCGCGACGCCGACGCAGGAAGTCGCGTACGCGCTGTGCACCGCCATCGCCGTGCTGGACGCGGTGCGCGACTCCGGCCAGGTGGAGCCGTCGGACATGGCGAAGGTCGTCGCGCGGATCTCGTTCTTCGTCAACGCAGGCGTGCGTTTCGTCGAAGAGATGTGCAAGATGCGCGCGTTCACGGCGCTGTGGGACGAGCTGACGCGCGACCGCTACGGCATCGAGGACCCGAAGGCGCGGCGCCTGCGTTACGGCGTGCAGGTGAACTCGCTCGGGCTCACCGAGGCGCAGCCGGAGAACAACGTCCAGCGGATCGTGCTGGAGATGCTGGCGGTCTCGCTTTCGCGTGGCTCGCGGGCGCGCGCGATCCAGCTGCCGGCGTGGAACGAGGCGCTCGGCCTGCCGCGGCCGTGGGACCAGCAGTGGGCGTTGCGGATGCAGCAGGTGCTCGCGTTCGAGACCGATCTCCTGGAGTACGAGGACATCTTCGACGGCTCGCACGTCGTGCAGGCCAAAGTGGACGAGATCATGTCCGGCGCGCGTGAGGAGATCGCGCGGGTGCAGGACCTCGGCGGCGCGGTCGCGGCCGTCGAGAGCGGGTACATGAAGTCGCAGCTGGTCACGTCGCTCGCCGAGTACCGGCGGGGGATGGAGAACGGTGAGCGCGTGCTGGTGGGGGTCAACAAGTTCGACACCACCGAGCCGTCGCCGCTGCAGGCTGAGGGCGCGAAGGCGATCGAGACGATCGACCCGGCCGTCGAGAAGGCCGCGGTTGCGGCGATCGAGGACTGGCGGGAGCGGCGGGACTCGGCCGCGGTCGAGGCTTCCCTGTTGGCACTGAAGGAAAAGGCGGCGACTTCGGACAACCTGTTCGAGGCCACTGTGGACTGTGCGCGGGCGGGCGTGACCACTGGCGAGTGGTCCGGCGCCCTGCGCGAGGTGTTCGGCGAGTACCGAGCGCCGACGGGCGTTTCCGCCGCCGCGGCCGCCGGGAAGGGCGACCCGGAGCTGGAGCGGGTGCGCGCCCGGATCCGCGCCACCGAGGCGGAACTGGGCGAGCGGCTGCGGATCCTGGTCGGGAAGCCCGGCCTGGACGGGCACTCCAACGGCGCCGAGCAGGTCGCCGTCCGGGCCCGCGACGCCGGGTTCGAGGTGGTCTACCAGGGCATCCGGCTGACCCCGGACCAGATCGTCGCGGCCGCCGTGCAGGAGGGCGTGCACGTGGTCGGGCTGTCCGTGCTGTCCGGCTCGCACCTGGAGGTCGTGCCGCTGGTGGTCGACGGCCTGCGCGCGGCCGGTGCCGCCGACGTCCCGGTGATCGTCGGCGGCATCATCCCGCCGGACGACGCCGCGCTGCTCACCGAGCGCGGCATCGCCCGCGTCTTCACGCCCAAGGACTACGAGCTGACCGGCATCATGGCCGGCATCGTCGACCTGATCCGCGAGCGGCACGGGCTCACCGGCTAGCCCAGTCCACTGAGGATGTCCTTTGTGGACTTGACGGTGGCGAACTGGTTGGCGAGGTTCGCCGCGGTCACGCGGTACAGCTCGTCGGCCGTCACGACTTCGCCGTCGAGGCCCGGCAGGTCGAAGGTGTACGTCGCGTCGAGGGCGAAGGTGACGTCGTAGCCGAGGTTGCCGCCCATGCGGGCGGTGGTTTCGCAGCAGAAGTTGGTCTGGATGCCGGCGATCACGAAGCTGCCGATGCCGCGCGCCTTGAGCCAGGCGTCGAGGTCGATGTCGCCGATGAAGGCGGAGTTGACCTTCTTGCCGAACACGAGGTCGGGGCGGGCGCCGTCGAGCTCGGGCTTGAAGTCGTGGCCCGGCTGGCCCGGGCGCAGCGGCGAGCCCGGCTTCAGCGAGTCGTGGTGCACCAGTACCACGGGCAGCCGGCGGTCCTGCCACGCGTCGAGCAGGGCCTTCATGTTCGCCTCGGCGCCGGGGTTGTTGCGCGGGCCCCAGAACTCCGGCTCGTCGAACCCGCGTTGGACGTCGATCAGGATGAGAGCGGTCATGGGGATGATCCTGGCGGTTCGATGGCGCCTCGGGCAGTGGCAGGAGATGCGCGATGCGGTACTTTCCTGCCATGCGCACGATCGGAGTGCTGCTCCTGCCGGGCAGCCGGATGTTCGACCTCGCCGTGATCGCCGAGGTGTGGGCCCAGGACCGCACCGACAGCGGGATCGGCCCGTTTTCCGTGCGGCTGTGCGCTTCCGGGCGAGCGCGCACGGCGGTCGCGCCGTTCGGCGAGGTCGCGGCGACGCACGGGCTGGCCGGCCTCGACGGCTGTGACCTGGTGCTCGCGCCCGGCCGCAGCGACCCGCTGGCCGACGTGCCGTCCCCGGCCCGGGCGGCGCTGCGCCGGGCCCACCGCGCGGGCGCGACGGTGGCGGGGCTGTGCTCCGGCGCGTTCACGCTGGCCGCGGCCGGGCTGCTCGACGGCCGCCCGGCCACCACCCACTGGCGTGACCTCGACGCGCTGGCCGCCGCCGCGCCGGACGCCGACCTGCGGCGGGACGTGCTCTACACCGAGTCCGGCGGCGTGCTCACGTCGGCGGGCGTGGTCGGCGGGCTCGACCTCTGCCTGTACCTGGTCCGCCGCGACCACGGCGCGGACGTCGCGTCCCGGCTCGCGCGGCGGCTGGTGATGCCGCCCGCACGCGAGGGCGGGCAGCGTCAGTACGTCGAGAACCCGTTGCCGGTCTTGACTTCCCGGCCCGGTCTTTCGTCCACTATGGACTGGGCGATAGCGCGGCTGGGCGACGACATCGGCGTCGACGACCTCGTCGGGCACGCCGGGATGAGCGAGCGGACGTTCCACCGCGAGTTCGCGGCCGCCACCGGTGCGACGCCCGGGCGCTGGCTGCGGGTCCAGCGCGTGCGTTATGCGCAGCGGCTGCTGGAAACCACGGAGCTGCCGGTGGAGCGCGTCGCGCAGCGGTCCGGCCTCGGCACGGCCGCGAACCTGCGGCGCCGGCTGCGCGCCGAGGTCGGTGTGGGCCCGGACTCCTACCGGCGCACGTTCCGTTCCCGAGGCCGCGGGGTTACGGTCGGGGGATGGGCGAGTACGAGCACATCCTGGTGAAACGGGACGGGGACACGATCACCGTCACCATGAACCGCGCGGCACGGCGCAACTCGCTGTCCGCCGACCATTTGCGTGAGCTGCTGGACGCGTTCCGCTCGGCGGGCGAAACCGACGCGACGGGCATCGTCCTCGCCGGCGCCGGCCCGGTGTTCTCCGCGGGCCACGACTTCGGCGATGTCGCCTCCCGGGACCTGATGGGTGTGCGCTCGTTGCTGACGCTGTGCACCGAGCTGATGCGGACGATGCAGTCGCTCCCGCAAGTGGTGATCGCGCGGGTGCACGGCCTGGCGACCGCGGCGGGCTGCCAGCTGGTCGCCTCGTGCGACCTGGCCGTCGCGGCGGAATCCGCGGGCTTCGCCCTCCCCGGCGGCAAAGGCGGCTGGTTCTGCCACACCCCCGCGGTCCCGGTGGCGCGCTCGATCGGCCGCAAGCGCCTGATGGAACTGGCCCTCACCGGCGACGCAATCGACGCCCCGACCGCCCTCGACTGGGGTCTCGTCAACCGCGTCGTCCCGGACGCCTCCCTGGACGACGAGGTCGCCGCCCTCCTGGCCCGCGCCACACGCGGCAGCCGCGCCAGCAAGGCCATGGGGAAGCAGACCCTGTACGCCCAGCTCGACCGCCCCGAAGCGGACGCCTACGCGCTGGCGGTCGAGGTGATGGCGTCGGCGTCGCAGCTGCCGGGCGCGCGGGAGGGAATGGCTGCGTTTCTGGAGAAGCGACATCCGGAATGGCGGGACTGAGCGCTCCTTCGTTTGGCCTGGCTGGCTCTCGTGCTTGGGCTGGCTTAGCCGCTCCCTCGGTCGGGTTGGCTGGCTTGGTCGCCCCCCGCCCTCGGGTTGGCCGGTTTGGTCGTTTCCTCACTCGGGCTGGCAGTCTTGGTTCCCCCGCTCAGATTCACCGGCTTGGGCGCTCCCTCGCCCGGGTTGGCCTAGCCGCCCCCGTTCTCGGGCTGGCTGACTCGGTCGGTCCTGTGCCTTGGTTGGCTTGGCTGTTCTTGGGCTGGCCGCTCTCGAGCTGCCCGGTTCGAGTGCTTCCGTTCTCGGGCTGGCTGACTCGGTCGGTCCTGTGCCTTGGTTGGCTTGGCTGTTCTTGGGCTGGCCGCTCTCGAGCTGCCCGGTTCGAGTGCTCCCGTTCTCGGGCTGGCTGACTCGGTCGGTCCCGTGCCTTGGTTACCTTGGCCGCTCTCGAGCTGCCCGGATCGAGCGCTCCCGCTCTCGGGTTGTCCACAGGCGCTCCCAGTTGTGGACAACTCCGGCCTCTCGCGGCTTGACCACGGGGTTTGGCGGAGTGGGCCAGTAGACTGGGCATGGGACGCCCCCCAGAGGAGGGCGGGGGTTGCTCTCCGGCGACTGGGGTCTGGAACTCGGCCGATTCGGCGGCGCACCGGTCGGTAGTGAGGGCCGGGACGGGCCGTGTCGGCGCCGGGTTGAGGAGGGCGGCGGCGTATTCCGCGATTGCGGTGGAGGGCTGTTGCGCGGTCGTGATGATCTTCCGGTCGAGCAGGCGGGTTGCGATCTTGGGCGGGTGGTGGGGCTGTCCGGTACTCGAGGCAGGACTCGCGCGGGGGTTGTCCGCGACCGGCAGACCCGGAGGGGAGTGGATCGGGGCCGATCCCCGCCGGTCGAGGGACTGGATCGGGGTGGGCGCTCGAAGGGGCGCTGATACCTCGAGGCCGCGGTCAACCACGTCAAGCTTGAGGCCGGCGGGGAACGCGTGGGCCGAACCGGCGCAGGGCTCTTACCGCTCTTCCAGCCAAGCGACCACAGAATCGACAAAGCCGTCGATGCGGGACAAGGGCTTGCCCGTGAACACCGCGTGGAGGTGTCCGACCTCGATGGCGTCGTTCCAGGTCCGGGCGCGTTGGTAGGTTTCCTCGTCGACGGCTGCGCGCAGGAGGTCCCAGCCGTGCCAGGTCGCGACCAGGGCCGCGTCGATCGCCGGGTCGGAGAGGATTGCCAGGTCCCAGTCGAGGACGCCGGTCAGCTTGCCGTCTTCGCCGAAGTGGACGTTGCTGCCGCCGAGGTCGCCGTGGACGAGCCTGGGCGGGACCTCTTCCAGCGCCAGCAACGTGTCCAGCCGCCGCCGGACTCCGTCACGCCACCTGGACGGCAGGCGCGGAATGACCTCGTCGTTCAGGATGTCGGCCCAGCCGAGGCCGTCGGCGTGCTGGCGCGGCGTGCGGAGAACGGCCTTGAGCGCCGGCGAGACCTCGAACTCGCGCAACGCCGCCAAAAGCAAGCCGAACGCCGCCGGGTCCCCGGTGCCTTCCGGCAACGAATCGCCGTCGAGCCACGAAATCGCGACGGCCGCGCGTTCCCCGAACGTGGCCACCGGCGTCAGCGGTGACGGCACGGCGAAAGGCAGACCGGCCGCCGCGACTGCTCGAAGGACCTCGACCCGGCGCGGCAGCTCGGCGGCGGCATCGGGGCGCTTGCTGATCCGCACCGCGGCGACGCCGGGGAACAGCACAACGTGGTGCATATTCCCTTGCTCGGCAAGGCATGCGGAGCCAAGCGGCGCGCCGGGGACCAGCGCTTCGGCGATTTCCAGCAGGTCGGCGGGGACCGCTCGGGTCATCTGATCATCCGCACGCAGCTCAGCGCCGTTCGTGCAACAGAAGAAGCGTGTACGCCGCGACAGTCTGCGCGTCGGTGATCCCACCGGTCGCGATCATCTTCTCCACATCCGCGCGGGCGAACCACGCCGTGGTCATGTCCTGCTCTTCGATCTCGCGTTCCGGCGCGCCCTCGGTGAGGTCGGTGGCGAGGTAGACGTGGCCGCGCTGGCTGGACATGCCGGGGGCGACTTCGAGCCGGCCGAGTTCGGTGACGGTTTCGGCGCGCAGCCCCGTTTCCTCGCGCAGTTCGCGGCGCGCGACCTCGGTGGGCGGGACCTCGGCGAGGCCGGGGGCGGTGCCCTGCGGGAATTCCCAGCGACGCTCGCCCACCGGGTAGCGGAACTGGTCGACGAGCAGCACCCGCTCGCCGTCGAGGGGGATGATCAGGGCATAGGTCGGTTTGTCGACCACGCCGTAGATGCCTTCACTGCCGTCGGCGCGGCGAATGGCGTCCTCCCGCACCGTCATCCAGTTGTTCCGGTACACCTCGCGGGTCGCGACACGCTGAATGGGGTCCACTCACCCAGTATCGCCGAGCCTGTCCTACCCTCGGCGGGTGCGTCTCGTGATCGCTCGCTGCCAGGTCGACTACGCCGGCCGTCTGACCGCCCATCTGCCGATGGCCACCCGGTTGCTGCTCGTCAAGTCCGACGGCTCCGTGTCCGTCCACTCCGATGACCGCGCCTACAAGCCGCTGAACTGGATGAGCCCGCCGTGCTGGCTCATCGAGGACGGCAAGCTGTGGATCGTCGAGAACAAGCAGGGCGAGAAGCTGGTGATCTCGATCGAGGAGATCTACCACGACCACGCCCAGGAGCTGGGTGCCGAGCCGGGCCTGCAGAAGGACGGCGTGGAGGCCCACCTCCAGGAGCTGCTGGCCGAGCACATCAAGACCCTCGGCGACGGCTACACGCTGGTGCGCCGCGAGTTCCCCACCGCCATCGGCCCGGTCGACATCATGGCCCGCGACTCCGAGGGCGGCAGCGTCGCCGTGGAGATCAAGCGCCGCGGCGAGATCGACGGCGTGGAACAGCTGACCCGCTACCTCGAGCTGCTCAACCGCGACCCGTTGCTGGCGCCGGTCCAGGGCGTGTTCGCCGCCCAGCTCATCAAGCCCCAGGCGCGCACCCTCGCCGAGGACCGCGGCATCCGCTGCCTCACCCTCGACTACGACGCGCTGCGCGGCATCGAATCCGACGAGTTCCGGCTGTTCTGAGCACCTGGCCGACGAGACCGTCGTCCGGTCCGCAGGTCGACCCGAAACGCCGTCCATGAGCGTCTTTTGCCCACCTTGCCCCGAGGTGGGGAGGCCTTCCGGGCGAAAACCGCCATGTCGTGGTGCCGACCCTGAATCCATGCAGTACTGTTCGCGCCTGGCGGGAACGTGGTGGTTCCTGTGGGAAATTGTTTGATTCGGAGGTGGGTCGGGTGCACGTCCTTGCCGACGCGAACCTGCGACTCGACGCTAGTGCTATCGACTACATCGAGTTGGCGTTCTATTTCGTGCTGGTGCTCGGCATCGGTTATCTGGCCAGAAGGCAGGTGTCGAGCAGTCTCGACTTCTTCCTCTCCGGACGATCGCTACCGGCCTGGGTGACCGGGCTGGCGTTCATCTCGGCGAACCTCGGCGCGGTCGAGGTGATGGGCATGTCGGCCAACGGCGCCCAGTACGGCCTGCCGACCGTGCACTACTTCTGGATCGGCGCGATCCCGGCGATGCTGTTCCTCGGCCTCGTGATGATGCCGTTCTACTACGGCTCCAAGGTGCGCAGCGTTCCCGAGTTCATGCGCCGCCGGTTCGGCAACGTCGCGCACCTGGTCAACGGCATCAGTTTCGCCGCCGCGCAGATCCTGATCGCCGGCGCGAACCTGTTCCTGCTGGCCAGCGTGGTGAAGCTGCTGCTCGGCTGGGACCTGTGGATCTCGATCGTCATCGCGGCGGTCATCGTGCTCTCTTACACCGCGCTCGGCGGCCTGTCCGCGGCGATCTACAACGAGGTGCTGCAGTTCTTCGTGATCGTCGCCGCGCTGCTGCCGCTGACCATCGTCGGCCTGGTGAAGGTCGGCGGCTGGCAGGGCCTGGTCAACAAGGTCACCGGCAGCCCGGGCGGTACCGCGCAGCTGCATTCGTGGCCCGGTGACAACCTGACCGGCTTCGGCAACAACTTCCTTTCGGTGCTGGGCATCGTCTTCGGCCTCGGCTTCGTGCTCTCCTTCGGCTACTGGACCACGAACTTCGTGGAGGTCCAGCGGGCCATGGCGTCGAAGAGCATGTCGGCCGCGCGGCGCACGCCGATCATCGGCGCGTTCCCGAAGATGCTGGTCCCGTTCATCGTGATCATCCCCGGCATGATCGCCGCGGTCACGGTGCCGGAGTACTTGCACGACAAGGGAATCCTGCTCCAGGGCGGCAGCGCGCCGAGCGGCGTCACGTTCAACAACGCGTTGCTGCTGCTGATGCGCGACCTGCTGCCGAACGGCATGCTCGGCATCGCCATCGCCGGTCTGCTCGCCTCCTTCATGGCCGGCATGGCGGCCAACCTGAGCGCGTTCAACTCCGTCTTCACGTACGACATCTGGCAGGCGTACGTCAAGAAGGACAAGCCGGACGGCTACTACCTCCGGCTCGGCCGCGGCGTCACCGCGGGCGGCACGATCCTGGCGATCGGCACCGCGTTCATCGCGTCGAACTCGGGCAACATCCTGAACTACCTGCAGGACCTGTTCTCCTTCTTCAACGCGCCGCTGTTCGCCACCTTCATCCTCGGCATGTTCTGGAAGCGGATGACGGCGAGCGCGGGCTGGATCGGCCTGGTGGCCGGCACCGTCTCGGCGATCCTGATCTGGAGCCTGTCGCAGGCCGGGATCATCGGGCTGACCGGCCAGGGCATCAGCTTCGTGGCCGCCGGCGCGGCGTTCGTGGTGGACATCGTGGTCAGCGTCGCCGTCTCGATGGTCACGCGGCCGAAGGCGGACAGCGAGCTGGTCGGGCTGGTCTACTCGCTGACCCCGCGTGGTTCGCTGAAGCACGACGACACCGGCGAGAACTCGGGCTGGTACCGCAAGCCGGGCCTGCTGGCCGGCATCGTGCTCGTGATCACCATCGTCCTCAACGTCATCTTCTAGGAGGCCGGAATGACTGACGGGTCCTCGCGGCCGCGCAAGGCGGGCGCTTTCGACATCCGGTTGATCATCGCGTTGCTGACCGGCGTGTACGGCGTGGTGCTGACGGTGATGGGCGCGGCGTTCACCACCCAGGCGGACCTGGACAAGGCCGCCGGGGTGAACATCAACCTGTGGGCGGGGATCGGCCTGCTCGTGTTCACGGCGATCTTCGTGACGTGGGCACTGGTGCGCCCGATCGTGGTGCCGGTCGGGCCGCCGCAGGGCGAGAACGTCGCCGAGCCGCCGGCACCGGTCGAATAACCGGGTTGTCCGGACAGGCCGCGCCGGTGGCGGCTACCGTGCTCCGCGTGGTGCACGATCTCCGGCGCGGCCGGTTCCTGAAGCTGTCCGCACTGGTCGCGGCCGGTGTCCTGGTGGTGTCCGCGTGCGGCGGCCCGGACCTGGGCAAGCAGAACTTCGCGCGCACGACGGTCCCCGCCGCGAGCGGGGATTCGCCGGCGTCCTCAGGCCCGATCACCGATCCGGCGGTCGCTTCCGCCGCGCTGCGCCCGGTGCAGCCGTGCCAGTTCGTGGACCAGGCCTCGCTCGCCGTGCTCGGCACGGCCGACGGCGACCCGACGCCGTCCAGCGTGCGGTTCGACGACTGCCGCAACAAAGTGAAAGACCCGGGTGGCAAGGAGATCTCGGTCGACGCCCAGGTCGGCACGCTGGTCACCTTCGCCTCCAGCAAGGGCACCGGCCAGGTCGGCGGGCTGCCGCAGGTCGAGGTGAAGGACACCACCGGCACCTCCTGCACGGTCAGCGCGCTCACCTCGCGTGATCCCGACCTCGGCATTTCGTTCTTGATCGACTACGCGGGCGGCGACCCGTGCCGCGCCGGGCGGACGCTGCTCACACCGGCCGTGCAGAAGCTGCATTCCTCGCCGCAGAAGTACGCCGAAGCCAAGGGCTCCCTGATCGACGTCGACCCGTGTTCGGTGCTGACCGACGCGGCGGTGGCGCCGGTGATCAAGAACGCCAAGGCCGGGGCCTCCTCGCTGCACAGCTGTGTGTGGGGCACCAGCGCGAGTGTCACCGTCCTGTTCTTCCCCTCCACCCCGCCGCTGGAGGGTGACGGCTGGGTGAAGGCCGACGTCGGCGCCCCGAGCCAGGCGTTCCAGAAGCAGGGGGCGACCGGCAGTTCCGACTGCCGGATCCAGTGGCAGCACCGGCCCTGGCAGGACGGCAGCGTCGAGGTGGCCCAGGTGCAGTACACGAACTACGACACCAAACCGGAGACCGACGACCCGTGCGGCAAGGCGCTGGGCCTGGCCAAGCAGGTCGCGCCGAAGCTGCCGCAGCCCTGAGCCTTGGCGGTGGGTGGCCGCGGGCGGATAGGTTGGGTGCGCACCCCACCGAAGACGCCGGAGGTCCGCATGAAGAAGATCATCAACGATCCGGCCGCAGTGGTCGCGGAGTCGCTCACGGGCCTCGCGCTCGCCCACGCGGACATCCTTCGGGTGCGGGACGACCCGGCGCTGGTCGTGCGGGCCGACGCGCCGGTTTCCGGCAAGGTCGCCGTGATCTCCGGCGGCGGGTCCGGGCACGAGCCGCTGCACGGCGGGTTCGTCGGGCGCGGCATGCTCGACGCGGCGGTGCCGGGCCCCGTCTTCACCTCGCCGACGCCGGACGCGGTGCAGGCCGCCGTCACCGCGACCACCGGGCCCGCGGGGGCGTTGCTGATCGTCAAGAACTACACCGGCGACGTGCTGAACTTCGAGACCGCCGCCGAACTGGCCGCGGCCGAAGACCTCGATGTGCGCAGCGTGGTGATCGACGACGACGTCGCTGTCAAGGACTCGACGTTCACCGCCGGGCGGCGCGGGGTGGGCGGCACGGTGCTGCTGGAGAAGATCACCGGCGCGGCCGCGGAGCGCGGCGACTCGCTGGACGCGGTGGAAGCGCTGGCCCGCAAGGTGATCGGGCAGGTGCGCTCGATCGGCGTGGCGCTGACCGCGCCGACGGTGCCGCACGTCGGCGAGCCGAGTTTCGACCTCGGCCCGGACGAGATCGAGTTCGGCATCGGCATCCACGGCGAGCCCGGCCGTGAGCGCATCCCGCTCGAACCGGCCGACGCACTGGTCGCTCGGCTGGTCGAGGCCGTCGTCTCGGACCTGCCGTACGAGGCGGGCGACAAGGTGCTGCTGTTCACCAATTCGATGGGCGCCACCCCGCTGCTGGAGCTGTACCTCGCGCACGGGATCGCCGAGCGGCTGCTGGCGGAGCGTGGGATCGTGGTGGAGCGCAGGCTCGTCGGCCCGTACATCACCAGTCTCGAGATGCAGGGGATGAGCCTGACGCTGCTGAAACTGGACGACGAGCTGACCGAGCTGTGGGACGCGCCCGTGTGGACGCCCGCGCTGCGGTGGGGGATCTGATGGGCTGTTCTTCGGAGGGCTTCGCGGCCGCACTGCGGGCCGCGGCCGAGGTCGTCGCCGAGCACCGCACCGAGCTGATCGAGCTCGACCGCGCGATCGGCGACGGCGATCACGGCGAGAACCTGAGCCGCGGCTTCACCGCGATCGTTTCGGCGCTGGAGACGGAGGTGCCGGCGACACCGGGAGCCGTCGCGAAACTGGCCGCCACCACACTGATCTCGAAGGTCGGCGGCGCCGCGGGACCGTTGTACGGCACGGCTTTCCTGCGTGCGTCGGCGAAGCTGGGCGACGCCGCGGAGATCGACGTGCCGCTGCTGCTCGAAGCGCTGCGGGCGGCGCTGGAGGGCGTGCAGGCGCGTGGCAAGGCGGTCGGCGGCGACGCGACGATGGTGGACGCGCTGATCCCGGCCGTCTCGGCTGCCGAGGGAGCCGCCGCCGCGGACGCGTCGGTCGCCGAGGTGCTCGCGGCCGCCGCCGACGCGGCCGACCGCGGCGCGGAGTCCACAGTGGACCTGGTGCCGCGCAAGGGCCGCGCGTCCTACCTCGGCGAGCGCGCCGTCGGGCATCTGGACCCCGGCGCCCGGTCCACGGCGCTGCTGCTGCGCGCGTTCGCGGAGGCGGCCCGGTGACCGTCGGAATCGTGCTCGTGTCGCACAGCGCGAAGCTGGCCGAAGGGCTGGCCGAGCTGGCGGCGCAGATGGCGCCGGACGTCCGGATCCGCCCGGCGGGCGGCCTCGACGGCGGCGGGATCGGCACCGACTACGACGAGGTCGTGGCGGCCGTCCAGCGTGCCGATTCCGGCGACGGCGTGGTGCTGCTGTACGACCTGGGCAGTGCGCAGATGACGGCCGAGCTGGCGGTGGAGTCGCTGGCCGACCCGTCCTCGGCGGTGGTCGTCGACGCGCCGCTGGTGGAGGGCGCGGTGGCGGCGGCCGTGGCCGCGCAGGGCGGGGCGAGCCGCAAGGCCGTCGGCGAGGCCGCGGCGAGCGCCGGGCTTGCGCCCGACCTGCTGGCCGTGGACTCCGATGGTGCCGAAGAGCAGGAGCTGACGCTGGCCAACGAGGTCGGGCTCCACGCGCGGCCGGCCGCGGTGCTGGTGCGGAGCCTGGCCGGGCTCGACGCCGAGGTCTCCGTGCGGCTGGGCGAGCGGGAGGTCGACGGGCACAGCGTGCTCGCGCTGATGTCGCTCGGCGCGCGCCAGGGCGACCGGATCGTCGTCCGGGCGAGCGGGCCGCAGGCGGGTGAGGCGCTGGCGAAGGTGACCGCGCTGGTGGAGACGAACTTCGGGGAGTGAGCCGGGTTCGCGACCGGGTGAGATGCCCCCGGTCTGACTCGATTCCGAAGTGCTTTCGCGGGGTTCCCGTGCCACAGTGGGCCCACACTACCCGCGAGTAACCTCCGGAGGACCCGATGGCACGGGATATCTCGAAGGTCGGCGTCGTCGGCCTGGGCACGATGGGCGCCGGCATCGCGGAGGTGCTGGCGCGCAGCGGGATCGACGTCGTGGCCGTGGAGTTGGACGAGGCCGGCGTCGCCCGCGGCCAGGGCCACCTGCGGCACTCCACCGAGCGCGCGCTCGCCGGCGGCAAGCTCGACGAAGCCGGTCGAGAAGCGTTGCTGGCGCGAGTCAGCTGCTCGACCTCGCTGTCCGACCTGTCCGAAGTGGACCTGGTGATCGAGGCGATCCCAGAGAGCCTGGCGGCGAAGGCGGAGGTCTTCTCCCAGCTGGACAAGGTGACGCGGCCGGACGTCGTCTTCGTGTCGAACACCTCGTCGTTGTCCATCACCGAGATCAGCGTGCACACGGCGCGGCCGGGCAAGGTCGTCGGGATGCACTTCTTCAACCCGGCGCCGGTGCTGAAGCTGGTCGAAGTGGTGCGCACGGTCGTCACGGAGCCGGAAGTGGTGACCGACGTCGTGGCGTTCGCCGAACGGCTCGGCAAGGTGCCCGTGGTGATGGGCGACCGGGCCGGGTTCATCGCGAACGCGCTGCTGTTCGGCTACCTCAACCACGCCGTGCGGATGTACGAGCAGCGGTACGCGACGCGGGAGGACCTGGACGCCGCGATGCGCTTCGGCTGCGGCTACCCGATGGGGCCGTTGGCCTTGCTGGACCTGATCGGCCTGGACACGGCGTACGAAATCCTCGACACCATGTACCACCAGTCGCGCAACCGGCTGCACGCGCCGGCGCCGCTGCTGAAGCAGATGATCACTGCCGGCCTGCTGGGCCGCAAGACCGGCCGGGGCTTCTATGCCTACGATGCGCCGGACTCGCCCACCGTCGTCGCCGACGGCTTCACGCCTGCGTCCACAGTGGAGTCCGTGGCACCGCGCGAGGTGCGGAAGGTGGGCGTGATCGGCACCGGGACGATGGCCACGGGCATCGCGGAGGTGTTCGCCAAACGCGGGTTCGACGTCGTGCTGCGGGCGCGGAGCCTGGAGAAGGCCGAGGCGTCCGTGGCGAAGGTGAAGAAGTCGCTGGACAAGTCCGTGGTGAAGGGCCGTCTGTCCGAAGAGGACGCTGCCGCCGCGCTGGGCCGGATCGCGCCGGTCACCGACTTCGAGGCGCTGGCGGACGTGGACCTCGTGGTGGAGGCGGTGGCCGAGGAACTGGCCGTGAAACAGGCGGTGTTCGCGGCGCTGGACGACGTGGTGCGGCCCGGCGCGGTCCTCGCCACGACCACGTCCTCGCTGCCGGTGATCGAGTGCGCGGCCGCGACCTCACGTCCCGGGGACGTGCTGGGGCTGCACTTTTTCAACCCGGCGCCGGTGATGAAGCTGGTGGAGGTGGTGTCGACGATCGCCACCGCGCCGGACGTGGTCGCGACCGCCGCCGCGGTGTGCGCCGCCGTGGGCAAGCACCCGGTGCACTGCGGCGACCGGGCCGGCTTCATCGTCAACGCGCTGCTGTTCCCCTACCTCAACGACGCGGTGAAGATGCTGGAAGCGCACTACGCGTCGGCCGACGACATCGACACCGCGATGAAGGTCGGCTGCGGCCTGCCGATGGGGCCGTTCGAACTGCTGGACGTGGTGGGGCTGGACGTTTCGCTGGCGATCGAGCGGACGCTGTTCAACGAGTTCCGCGAAGAGGGCTTCTCGCCCGCGCCGCTGCTGGAGCACCTGGTGACGGCGGGACGGCTCGGCCGTAAGACGGGCAAGGGTTTCAAGGACTACTGAGGTTCGGGCTATTCGGGGACCACGGTGGTGCCCTGCGCGGTGCCTTCGACGAGTTCGGTGTACGCGGCCGCGACCCTGGCCACGGGCGTGCCGCGGCTGCCGTCTTCGCCCATGGCCTCAAGGGTTTCGCTGATCCAGCCGGGGCTGACGGCGTTGATCCGCAGCCCGCGCGGCAGGTCGGTGGCCGCCGAGCGGACGAATCCGGCGAGGCCCGCGTTGACCAGCGCGCCCAGGCTGCTGCCGGGGAAGGGCTCGGTGAACGTGCCCCCGGTGAGCGTGATCGAGCCGCCGTCGGCGAGGCGCGCGGCGGCCCGGCGCGTCAGGGCGACCTGGCCGAGGAGCTTGCCGTGGAGGTCTTGCAGGACCTGGTCCTCGGTGAGGTCGGCCAGCGGCCTGAGCGGGACGTTCGCGGCGCAGCAGACCACTGCGTCGGCGGTGGTGTTTTCGAACAGCTCGTCGAGCGACGCGGGGTCGGTGAGGTCGGCCTTGGGGTCGCTCCGGCGGGAGACCGGAACCAGCTCGTGACGCGGCGCGAGCGCGGCGGTGACGGCCCGGCCGACGAGCCCGGAAGCGCCCAGCACAATGATCTTCACCGGCCGGACGTTACCGTTTTCCGCTGGTGTTCCGCCACCGATTTCGGCAATTCACGAACCGGTTTTGCGCCTCAGCCGGCCGCCAATGCGATACCCAGCCAGATCGCCCCGATCACGGCCGCCCCGGCGAGCGCGGCGAGTAGCAGCCACAGTGTGTCCAGGCGTTGTGCCGGCCTCGGCAGGCGCAGTGGTTCCGTTGGCGGGCCCCAGTAATCCGCCGCCTGCCCCGTTGTGCTCGTCATCGCTCCAGCCTCCGTACCGTTCTCGGCGATCCATTGTGGTCGGGAGGTCGGATCGGCGCGGGAGTCCGTTACCGGCAATGGCGCGCGGGCCTTTTTCGCGACCGGATCGAGAGGATTCGTCGCGCTTGGTGCTCGCGCTGTGCTCCAAAGTTGTCGGTGGTGCCGGTTAGCCTGCCGTCATGGACTTGCCAACGCTCGACGGCGCCCCGATCCCGGGCCTCGCCGGCTTCGTGCGCACCGCCGTGCGCCTGCATCCCGCCGAGGGCTCGCGCGGGGTGCGCGAAAGCCATGTCGGCGGGCGTCCGCTCGGACGGGGCGGGCGTCCGCTCGGACGGGGCGGACGTGCTGCAGGTGCTGTTCTGCCCGGCCCAGCACAACAGCGAGCACCACTACGGGCCGGCGATCCGGCTGGTCTGGCGGACCGCGGCCGACGTCCCGGCGGTGGCCGAACCGCCGCCGGAGCCCGAAGACGCCGAGCCCGAGCTGATCCTCGAAGCCCGGCTGCTGGACGTCCTGGTACTCCGCGGACCCGTGGCAGCTCGAGTGCGGGGAGCGTCTGCGCCAGGCGCTGGCGTTCGCCTCCCAGGAGGACGAGCGGCCGTGTGGCTGTGACGTCGAGGAGGACGCCGAGACCGGGCTGTTCGTCAGCGATTCGGGCGTGCTCAACGTGTTCCTGTGCCCGGCCGACGTGCGGCACCCGTTCAAGGTGCGGATCGACTGATGCTCACGCCGGGGGCAGCAGCGGCCCGCCGCTCCAATGCTGGAAGACGAGGTTCGTGTGCACGCGCGCCACCTCGTCGCGGGCGGTCAGCTCGTCCAGCACCAGGCGTTGCAGCTCGGCGGCGGAGCTGGTGGCCACGTGCGCGAGGAAGTCGTCCGGCCCGGTGAGGTGGTAGACCGCGCGGACCTCGGGCAGCGCGAGCAGGTGCTCGACGAACGGGTCCACCAGCGGCCGCCGGTGCGGGCGGACCTGCACGAACAGGAACGCCTCCAGCGGACGGCCCAGCTTCGCCGCGTCCACGGACGCGTGCTGGCCGGTGATCACGCCCGACTCGCGCAGCCGCGCCACGCGGTCGAGGCAGGTGGACGGCGCGAGGCCGACCTCGGCGGCCAGGTCCTTGTTGGAGATCCGGGCGTCGTTCTGCAGGAGGCGCAGGATGTCGAGATCAACCGGACTCAGTTCGACGGATCCAGTCATCGGCGAATGATATCCGAGAGCGTTGCCTTGACGCCGTGCGTTGTCCGAGTCTGTGTGGCATGACTTCTGCGCTGCGAACCCGAGCCGTCCATGCCGGGCGGGACGACCTGACCGACCTGGGCCTGCACGCCGCCCCGCTCGACTTCTCCACGACGTACCCCTCGCGGGACAGCATGGAAGAGGCGCGGCGGATCGACGAGTTCACCGCGGGCGGCAACGTCACCGGCATCTACGCGCGCATCGGGAACCCGACGGTGGAGCGGTTCGAGCAGGCGCTGGCCGAATTGGAGGGCTTCGAGCACGGCGTCGCGTTCGCCAGCGGCATGGCGGCGATCTCCGCGTGCCTGCTTTCCGCTGTGGCGCAAGGGAAACGGCATATCGTCGGGGTCCGGCCGATGTACGGCTCGACCGACCACCTGCTCACCTCGGGCCTGCTCGGCACGGAGGTCACCTGGGTCGCGCCCGAGGACGTGGCAGGCGAGATCCGGCCGGACACCGGGCTGGTGTTCGTCGAGACGCCCGCGAACCCGACGCTGACGGAGCTGGACATCGCGGCCCTCGCCTCGGCGTGCGGCGAGGTCCCGCTGCTGGTCGACAACACCTTCGCGACGCCCGTGCTCCAGCGCCCCGGCCGCCTCGGCGCCCGGATCGTCCTGCACAGCGCGACAAAGTTCCTCGGCGGCCACGGTGACGTCATGGGCGGCGTCGTCGCCTGCGACGCCGAAGAGGCCGCGCGCCTACGCCAAATCCGCTTCGCAACGGGCGGTGTGCTTCACCCGCTCGCGGGCTACCTGCTGCTACGCGGGCTGGCGACCTTGCCCCTGCGCGTCACCGCAGCGTCCGCCACGGCCGCCATCCTGGCCGAGCGGCTCGCCTCGCACCCCGCAGTCCGCACCGTGCACTACCCGAAACTGGGCGGCCCCCTTGTCGCGTTCGAGCTGACGGGCGACCCGCACGCCCTGATCGGCGCCGTCCGCCTGATCACGCCGGCGGTGAGCCTGGGCAGCGTCGACACCCTGATCCAGCACCCAGCCTCGCTCACCCACCGAGTGGTCCCCGCCGACGACCGCGAGGAGGCCGGCATCACCAACCGCCTGATCCGCCTCTCCACCGGCCTGGAAGACGTCGAGGACCTGTGGCACGACTTGGATCAGGCGCTGAAGGCCTGCTGACGCTTCCGGCCTGCACTCACCAGGCGGCTGCCGGTCATCGCGGCGCGGACGAGCGGTCGGCGTCCGGCTCAAGCACCTGAGTTCCTTCTTCAGCTGCAGCAGCCTCCACCGCAGCAGCCGCCGCCGGAGGAAGCGGGAGCCGCGGCCGACCCCGTGAGCGCGACGGTGGTCAGCAGCTTCACGGTGTCCGTGTGCCCCTCGGGGCAGGGTGCCGGCGCGCCGGACTCGCTCATCGGCCGTTGCAGCTCGAACGTCCCGGTGCAGTCGCGGCAGCGGTAGGCGTAGGTGGGCATGGCGGGATTATCGCCGCCGGAGTGGCGGGAGGGAAGCGCCCCCCGAGTGTCCGGGCGGCCTGTCACTCCGGCCAGGCCACGTCGGCCGCCTGCTGCGTCGCCCGGGTGGCCGCGGCGGTGCTCGGTGGGCAAGCGTCGCCCAGAGCAGCGGAGGGAAGCGGGTTCACTGCGGGCGGCCGGATTGCGTTGCCTGGGAGACGGGCCGGACCAACGGTGGCCGGTCGGTCTGCGCCGCCGAGGCGGCGTGGGTTGTGGCCGAACTGGTGAAGGTCGGTCGGATTGCATTGCAGGGGCGGCGTGGGAGCTGGCCGGGTGGGCGGTGGCCGGTCGGATTGCGCTGCAGAGCTGGGAAGCAGCGGGGTGGGTGGTGGCCGGTCGGATCGCGTGGCCCGGGGCGGTGTGGGGAAGTGGGCGCCGGGCAGGTGGTGGGCGATCGGATTGCGTTGCCGGGGTGGCGTGGGAAGTGGGCGGTGACCGGTTGGACTGTGTGGCCTGGGGCGGTGTGGGGAAGTGGGCGCCGGGCAGGTGGTGGGCGATCGGATTGCGTTGCTGGGGTGGGGTGGGAAGCAGCGGGGTGGGTGGTGGCCGGTCGGACTGTGTGGCCTGGGGGCGGTGTGGGGAAGTGGGCGCCGGGCAGGTGCGGGCGATCGGATTGCGTTGCCGGGGGCCGGTCTGATTGCGTTGCCGGGGTGATGTCCGGGCGGCGCCGTCCGGTGGGAAGCTGTGCTGGTGGACGTTCCCCAGCTTGCGGATCTCCCGCACCTCGGCCAGGTTGTCCCGGCGCTGCTCGGCTCGCTCGGCGCGCCGGGGGAGGTGAGCGCGCTCGCCCTGCCCGACGCGAGCAGCGCGTGCGTGCTGCTCATCGACGGGCTCGGCTGGCAACTGCTCGCCGAACACGCCGCCGACGCGCCCGTGCTCGCGGAACTCGCGAAGCGGCCGTTGCGGGTCGGCTTTCCGTCGACGACCGCGGCGGGGGTCGCGGCGATCGGCACCGGCTTGGCGTCCGGGGAGCACGGCATGGTCGGCTACACCTTCGAGATGCCCGGGATTGGTGTGCTGAACGCGTTGCGCTGGCGTTCCCACACCGACGGCAGCGACCTGCGCGGCGCCCTGCCGCCGCGGGAGGTGCAGCCGTTGCCGACGACGTTCGAACGCGCCGCGGCGGCCGGGATCGACGCGGTTGTGGTGTCGTCGGCGGAATTCGCGGACACGGCCCTGACCCGGGCGACGCAGAGCGGCGCGCGTTACGCCGGCGTGCACGCGCTGGGCGACCTGGCCGCGCGGACACTGGACGTGTTGTCGTCACGCTCGTTCTGCTACGCCTACCACAGCGAACTCGACCTGCTGGGGCACCTGTACGGACCCGGCTCGACGGCGTGGCGCATGCAGCTGCGGCATGTCGACCGGCTCGTGGAGTCCATTGTGGATGGTCTGCCGCCGGGTGCGCTGCTGGCGGTGGTGGCGGATCACGGGATGGTGACCGTCGACGAAAAGCTGGACCTCGACGACACTCCCGACCTGCTCGCCGGCGTCCGCGCGTTCGGCGGCGAGGTACGGGCCCGCCACGTCTACACCGAGCCCGGCGCGGCGGCTGATGTGCTGGCCGCGTGGCGCACCGTCCTCGGTGACCGCGCTTGGGTCCTGCCCCGCGACGAGGCCATCGAACGCGGCTGGTTCGGCCACCCGGTGAGCGACCGCGTCCGCCCGCGCATCGGCGACGTCGTCGCCGCGGCGACCGGGACTTTCGGCCTGGTCCGCGAACTGGCCGAGGCCGTCGAGTCCTCCCTCATCGGCCAGCACGGCTCCCTGACGGAGGCCGAGCAGTTGGTCCCGTTGGCGCTCGCGCAGGGCTGACCGCGGGTGAACCGCTGAAGGTGCGGAGTGGCCTTGCTCGCCGCCAGATAACGGGGGGACTTCTGCGGGTGGTGAATGGCCCGGCGGCCTCGCTCGGCGCCTGCCGACAGGCGGGTTTCCACGGATGGGACTTGCCTAGCGCCTGAAGGTGGGCAAATTTCTGCGGGCGGAGAGCGGCGGTTGGCCTAGCCCGGCGCTTGGTGCCAGGCGGAGTTCGGCGGGTGTGGACTGGTTGTGGTGGCGTTGTCCGGCGCTTGGTGGCGGGCGGGCTTTTGTGGGTGGTGAGTGGGCTGGTGGCTTTGGCCGGTGGCTGTTGGCGGGCGGGCTTCGGCAGTGGTGAGTGGACTGGTGGCTTTGGCTGGCGGCGCTTGGTGGCGGGCGGGCTTTTGTGGGTGGTGAGTGGCCTGGTGCCGTTGCCCGACGCCTGTTGGCGGGCGGAGTTCGGCGCGCGGGCGGAGACTCCCGCGCGGCCGTGCTCAGTCGCCGGTTACCGTTTTCGGTGTGCCCCGACGTAACCGACCCGGGCGTGACCGTCCCGATCGCGCCGAACGTCCCGACGTCGGCGGTACCAGCGGCTGGGCGCACTCCGAGTCCGGCCAGGACGGGGACTGGCTGGTCCGCTCCGTGCCCGGCGCCCACGCCACCAAGACCTACCGCTGCCCAGGCTGCGACCACGAGATCCGCCCCGGCACCCCGCACGTGGTGGTCTGGCCCGCCGACGAAACCGGCTCGGTCGCCGACCGGCGCCACTGGCACCGCGCCTGCTGGGACGCACGCGGCCGCCGCCGGCCCACTCGCCGCTGGTGAGAACCGTGCCAGTTACCGCACCGTGACGGACCGCCAGTCGACTCGCCGTCGGTATGGCCTGGGCAGTTAGCCCAGCTTGGTGAGAACCGTCGGCCTACTCGCCCTTGATCGGGACCTCCAGTCGACTTGCCGGTAGACCTTGCCAGCTGATCTGCCGTCGGTGGAAAGTTGCCGGTTGGCCCGCCGTTGGTGACGACCCCGCCCGCCGCTGGTGAGGACTGCGCCAAGTCAAGCCGCCCCTGGCGACGAGAGCTCTGGCGCCCACACAACCCAGGTTCTGTCACAAGCGGCCAGCCGGTGCCTACCGGGTGCCGAATCACCCCACCCCGGTAACCCAGGCGCCCGTCACCGTCGGAAGTTTCGGACCACTGCGCCGTCCTCGTCAGTCACCTCCTCGTAGTTCGTGAACCCCAGCCGTTCGACAACGCGTAGCGATGGCTTGTTGATGACGTTCACCGAGATCAGCACCGGCGCCTGGGCCAGTTCGCGTTCCGCCCAGTGCACCGAGGCGCTCGCCGCCTCCACTGCGTAGCCCTTGCCCCACGCTGACGGGTGGAAGCGGTAGCCCAGGTTCAGCACCTTCTCGCCCTGGAAGTCGCGCAGGCGGACGCCCGACATGCCGAGCAGGGCGGGATCCTGATGGTCGCGGACGGCCAGGTAGCCGTAGCCGTGCTCCGTCCAGTGCGCCAGCCAGGCGTCGAACATCCGGTGCGCGGCCGGCTCGTCCGGCGGGTTCACGCGGAAGCGGTTGGTCCTCGGGTCGGTTTCGATGGCCACCATCTCCTGCCGGTCCGCCTCGGTGAAGGGGCGGAGCAGCAGCCGTTCGGTCTTGATCTCCGTCAGCACATCCCCGAACGTAGCCCCGGGGTCCGACAAAATGGCGGGCATGACCGAACTGCCCCTGCTGCTTTTGCACGCCTTCCCGCTCGACGCCCGGATGTGGGACCCGGTGCGCGCGCCGCTCGCCGAGCGCGTCCGGCTCATCACGCCCGACCAGCGCGGGCTCGGCCGCAGCCCGCTGCCCGAGACCGGCCGCGAGCCGAGCCTGGACGACGCCGCCCGTGACGTCGTCGCGCTGCTCGACCGCCTGGAGCTGGACCGTGTGGTGCTCGGCGGTTGTTCGATGGGCGGCTACCTCGCGATGGCCGTGTTGCGCCTTGCCCCTGAACGCGTCGGCGGCCTCGTGCTCATCGACACCAAGGCGACGGCCGACACGCCCGAAGCCGCGCAGGCCCGGCTGGACGTGGCGGAGCGGGCCGAGAACGACGGCGTCGCCGGGTGGCTCGCCGAGGCCAATCTGCCCAACCTGCTGGCCGGGACCGCCTCACCGGACGTCGTCGAGCGGGTGCGCGGCCTGATCGACGAGCAGCCGCCGGCCGGGGTCGCCTGGGCCGCGCGCGCCCTCCGCGCCCGGCCGGATTCCTTGGAATCACTGCGTGACGCCACCGTTCCGGCGCTGGTGGTCGTCGGCGAGCAGGACGCCATCACCCCGCTCGAAGCGGCGAACACGATGGTCGGCGCGCTGCCGGACGCCACCCTCGTCGTGCTTCCCGGCGTCGGTCACTTGACGCCGCTGGAGGACCCGGCCGGGGTCGTCGAGGCGATCCTCGGCTGGTACCCGATCAGCTGAAGTAGCCGGCCAGCGCCGCCCGGGCCTCGCCGAGCCGGTGCGGGAACCGCTTCGCGATCAGAAACCGCCAGCCCACGGCGAAGAGCGAGCGCAGCCGCAGATACGACGCGATGGCGGCTTCGTCCACTTCGGCCGGATAGGCGGCGAGCAGGTCCGGTCCTCCTTGCTTCGCCAGGATCGCGAGGTCCCAGGCGAGCGGGCCGCGCCAGCTGTCCTCGAAGTCGAGCCAGCACGGCCCGTCCGCGGTCGCGATGAGGTTGCCCGGGTGCGCGTCCCCGTGCAGCGCCTGCACGGGCGTCGCCGGCAGGTCCGCCTCGATCCGGGCGGCCTCCGCGCGGATCCGGTCCGCGGCCCCGTCCATGACGTCGCCGTGGAGCCGGAGCATCGTCTCCACTTCCTCGAACGGGCCCCGGGCGGGCAGTTCGCCGGGAAAGTCGCGCAGTGCCGAATGGACCCGGGCGAGTGAGGCCGCGACCTCGCCCGGGCTGTGCCGATGGTCCGGATCGTGCGGTGTCCAGTGCCAGAGCGTGACCGGCAGGCCCTCGGCGAAATGCGGGCCGGCCGGGGGATCCGTGGTGGGTGAGACGACGCGCACATCACGCTCGGTGAGAAAGGCGGACAGGGCCACGTCGCGGGCCAGCCACGCCGTCGCGTCGGGGCGCATGAGCAGCGCCGTCGCGGGCACTCTCGCCACCACGTGACCCATTCTCACCAGGACGTTCGACCGCTCGTGGAGCACTTCCGGCGAGTCCGCGGGCAACCCCAGCCCGCGGGCCACCGCGGTGGCCGCGACCACCGCCGAAGCGGTGTACGGGTCGGTCATGCGGTGATCTAACCAGCCGGTGCGCGCGACTGTCGGTAGCGAGGGCTACGATCCCTCCTAGCCGCAGGATCGGGCCCGCGCCCGGCCCTTCGGCGTCCCGGATGTTGACCACCACAAGGTTTCAGTGTTGGAGGCAGGAGTGACGGCCGTAGCCCCCAAGCCGATCGCAACGCGCCCGTATCCCGCGCGCGAGTCGGTTAAGGGTTCGTACCTGCTGCGGTTGTTCCGCACGACGGACCACAAGCAGATCGGCATCATGTACCTGGTCACGTCGTTCGCCTTCTTCATGGCGGGCGGCGCGATGGCGATGCTCATCCGCACGGAGCTGGCCCGGCCGGGCCAGCAGTTCCTGTCGTCAGAGCAGTACAACCAGCTGTTCACCAT
Organism: Amycolatopsis saalfeldensis; assembly: GCF_900110575.1. Classification (GTDB taxonomy): domain Bacteria; phylum Actinomycetota; class Actinomycetes; order Mycobacteriales; family Pseudonocardiaceae; genus Amycolatopsis; species Amycolatopsis saalfeldensis. Next base: position 370,686 of record NZ_FOEF01000001.1, on the reverse strand, counting down.
GCACGGCACGATCATGCTGCTGCTGTACGCGACGCCGATCCTCTTCGGATTCGCGAACTTCATCCTGCCGCTGCAGATCGGCTCGCCGGACGTGGCGTTCCCGCGGCTGAACGCGTTCTCGTACTGGCTGTACCTCTTCGGCGGCCTGACCGTCCTCTCCGGCTTCCTGACCCCGGGTGGCGCCGCCGACTTCGGCTGGTTCGCCTACACCCCGCTGTCGGACGCGATCCACTCGCCGGGCGTCGGCGCGGATCTGTGGATTGCCGGGCTGATCGTCTCCGGTCTGGGCACCATTCTCGGCGCGGTAAACATGATCACCACGGTGATCTGCCTGCGCGCGCCGGGCATGACGATGTTCCGGATGCCGATCTTCACCTGGAACATCCTGGTCACCGCCATTCTGATCCTGCTGGCGTTCCCGATCCTGACCGCGGCCCTGTTCGGCCTGCTGGCCGATCGACATCTTGGCGCACACGTCTTCGATCCAGCCAACGGCGGCGTGATCCTCTGGCAGCACCTGTTCTGGTTCTTCGGCCATCCAGAGGTATATATCGTCGCGCTGCCCTTCTTCGGGATCGTGTCCGAGATCTTCCCGGTGTTCAGCCGGAAGCCGGTCTTCGGTTACAAGGGCCTGGTCTTCGCGACGCTGGCGATCGCGGCCCTGTCCGTCGCGGTGTGGGCGCACCACATGTACGCCACCGGCGCGGTCCTGCTTCCCTTCTTCTCCTTCATGACGTTCCTGATCGCGGTCCCGACCGGCGTGAAGTTCTTCAACTGGATCGGCACGATGTGGAAGGGCCAGCTGTCCTTCGAGACGCCGATGATCTTCTCGATGGGCTTCATCGTCACGTTCCTCTTCGGTGGCCTGACCGGCATCCTGCTGGCCGCGCCGGCGATCGACTTCCACGTGTCGGACAGCTACTTCGTGGTGGCGCACTTCCACTACGTCCTCTACGGCACGATCGTGTTCGCGACCTTCGCCGGGATCTACTTCTGGTTCCCGAAGATCACCGGCCGGATGATGGACGAGAAGCTCGGCAAGTGGCACTTCTGGACCACGTTCATCGGCTTCCACGGCACCTTCCTGGTCCAGCACTGGCTGGGCGCGGAGGGCATGCCCCGCCGGTACGCCGACTACCTGGCCAGCGACGGGTTCACCACGCTGAACACAATCTCCACGATCGGCGCGTACATCCTCGGCGCCTCGACGCTGCCGTTCATCTGGAACGTGTTCAAGAGCTACCGCTACGGCGAGATCGTCACGGTCGACGACCCGTGGGGCTACGGCAACTCGCTCGAGTGGGCCACGTCCTGCCCGCCGCCGCGGCACAACTTCACCGAGCTGCCCCGGATCCGGTCCGAGCGGCCCGCCTTCGAGCTGCACTATCCGCACATGGTCGAGCGGCTGCATGCCGAGGGTGAGATCGGTTTCTTCGGCAAGCCGCGCCACGGCGGCACGCCGTCGCAGAAGCTGGTCGAAACCCTCATACCCGGTAATCACGACAAGGACAACTCGGGCGAGCAGTAAGACCCGTTGAATTCGAAAAGGCGCGTGTCTGGCAGGTGTGAAGCCGGGCACGCGCCCTTTTTGTGTCCCGGTCCGGCAGTCCAGACTGATCGTTGTCCGCCGCCCGTGCCGAACGAGGGATAGAGCCCAGTGACCCAGACGCCCGTCCTGATCACCACGACCGGCCCTGACAAGCCCGGCGTCTCGTCCGTGCTGTTCGCCGTGCTCACCCGGCACGACGTCGACGTGCTCGACGTCGAGCAGGTGGTGATCCGCGGACAGCTCGTGCTCGGGGTGCTCGCCGGGGTGTACCGCGACCCGGAGGGCCTGCAGGAGTCCGTGGAGCAGGCGATGGCCAGCGTCGGCATGGAGGTGGACGTGCGGATCGGCGACGCCATCGGCGCGGACCCGTTCGCGCTCGGCCGCCGCGATTCGTCACACGTTCTGGTGATGATGGGCCGCCCGGTGACGGCGCGGGCGTTCTCCGAGGTCGCGCGGCGGCTCGCGGGCATGGGCGCGAACATCGACTCGATCCGCAGCGTCGCGGACTACCCGGTGACCGGGCTGGAGCTGTACGTCTCGGTCGGGGAGGACACCCCGGCGGCCGACGCCGAGCTGCGCTCCGTGGTGGCGGACGCGGCGTCCCAGGTGGCCGTGGACGTCGCCGTGGAGCGCGCGGGCATCGCGCGCCGGGCCAAGCGGCTGGTGGTCTTCGACGTCGACTCGACGCTGGTGCAGGGCGAGGTGATCGAGATGCTCGGCGCGTACGCCGGGGCCGAGCCGGAGATCCGCGAGATCACCGAGGCCGCGATGCGCGGCGAGCTGAACTTCGCCGAATCGCTGGAGCGTCGCGTCGCGCTGCTCGCCGGGCTGCCCGCGACGGTGCTCGACGAGGTCGCGGCCTCGCTGGAGCTGATGCCGGGCGCGCGCACCACGGTCCGCACGCTCAAGCGCATGGGCTTCCGCTGCGGCGTCGTCTCGGGCGGGTTCACCCAGGTCATCGACCACCTGGTGGCCGACCTCGGGCTGGACTTCGCGGCGGCGAACGAGCTGGAGATCGTCGACGGCAAGCTCACCGGCCGGGTGATCGGCGAGATGGTAGACCGCGCGGGCAAGGCGACGGCGCTGCGCCGGTTCGCCGATGAGTACGGCATTCCGCTGGGCCAGTGCGTTGCGGTCGGCGACGGGGCGAACGACATCGACATGCTGTCCGCGGCCGGAATGGGCGTGGCGTTCAACGCCAAGCCGGCGCTGCGCGAGGTCGCGGACACCGCGCTCTCGCACCCCTACCTGGACGCCGTGCTGTTCGTCCTGGGCGTCACGCGGGCGGAGGTCGAGGCTGCCGACGCGGCCGACGGGCTGGAACTGGTCCGGCCGTGAACCACGTCCTGGAGCGGCTGGGCAGCCGGTACGCCTACTGGCTGGGGCTGCCCGCCGAGGCCACCTCCGACACTTCGGACGAGGAGCCGGACCAGGTCCGGGCGATGCCGGTGATCCTGCGCATCGAGCGGGCCGAGCCGCCCGGCCGGACCCCGCTGCTCGAGGCGGCGGCCGCGGCCGCGCTGGCGGTGTGCCTGGACGAGCGCGCCGAGCCGGGCGGCGAATGGGCCGAGCCGGTGCAGGCGTGGCTGGACAACCGCATCCGCAAGGTCGCGCGCCGGGCGCGGGGCACGCACTGGCAGGCCGTACAGGCGTTGCCGGGCATCACCGTCGAGGTCGACGGCGCCGAGGCCCGCGCGCTGGTGCCCGGGCTGGTCGTGGAGACGCCGAAAGAGGTGTCACGGCTCCAGATCTCGGGCAGCGAGCTGCCGCCCGACACCCCGGGGCCCGCGCCGTCGGGCGTGCCGCTGCTGCTGCTCAACCCCGAGGTGTCGATGACCGTCGGCAAGGCCTCCGCCCAGGTCGGCCACGCCACGATGATCCTGGCTTCGCTACTGGACGACGCCGAGCTGGGCGCGTGGGCGGCGCGGGGCTACCGCGTGGCCGTCCGCACGCCGTCGCCCGCCCGCTGGAAGGAGCTGTGCCCGGTGGACGACCCGGCGGCCGGCTGGCGCGAGAACCGCGTGGTCGCGGTGCGGGACGCGGGGTTCACCGAGGTCGACCCGGGCACGATCACGGTGCTGGCGCAGCAGCCCGCCTGAGCCGGCCAGTGGGGTGGGACACGGAACATCGCCGGGCGGACGGCGGTTCTGCCGGTGAGTACTTTCCTTTGAGACTGAGGAGCTTGACGTGACCCTGGAAGTGCAGCGCGAAGGTGAGCACAGTTTCGTCGGGCGCAACGACCGCGGCGCGCAGGTGCGGCTGGGCCGCAAGGGCGCCGAGGGCGCGTTCTCTCCGGCCGAGCTGCTGCAGATCGCGGCGGCGGGCTGTGCCGCCGTCACCGCCGAAGAGCTGATCACCCGGCGGGTGGGCGAGGACTCGAAGTTCCGCGTCGGCGCCACCGCGGACCGGCGTGACGGCGCCTCCGAGCTGGACGCCGTCCACCTGGCCTTCGACGTCGACGTGTCCGGCCTCGAGCCGGCTCAGCGCGAGGCGCTGGCCGCCGCCGTGGACCGCGCGATCGAGCGCCTGTGCACGGTGAGCCGGACGCTCAAGAAGGGCATCCCCGTGACGGAGACGTTCCCGACCGCCTGAACCCGGCAGAACACGCGAATACGCCCGGCCCGCGGAGACTGCTGCGGACCGGGCGATGGGCTGGGCCGCGGTGGGCCCGGCTGTGGTGGACAGGCCGGGACGGCTCAGCTCTGCCAGACGACGTAGGCCTGGTCGGCGTCGGTGGTCATGGCTTCGATGAACTTGTCGTTGTCGAAGCCGGGCAGCGACTGGAGCCGCTCGATCAGCGCGTCGGCCGCCGGGTCGCCGCTCGGCACGGCGGTGCCCTTGCCGTCGTGGCCGACGAGCATGAAGAAGACGTCCTCGTTCCAGGGGCCGTCCGGGATCACCCTGACCATCACGGACGAGAGGTCCGACCACGTCACGGCTTCTTCGCTGCCATCGGCGAGAACGCGCCGCACCCCGGTGTCGTCGACACTGACGGTCCGGGATCGTGCGCTGGACGAATCCTGGGTCAACCGGTGCTCCCTGTCGTGTTCGTTCTCGTTACCGTACCCGCTGGGGTTGTGCGCGCCGTCACGCGGGCGCGGCAGCGTCCAGTCGCTTCAACGCGTCGCGCGCGACCTGCGAATCCGTGGTGGGCCAGAACGGCGGCAGCGACGCGCGCAGGAATCCGCCGTACCGCGCGGTGGCCAGCCGCGAGTCGAGCACGGCCACCACGCCGCGGTCGGTGATCGAGCGGTGCAGCCGGCCGGTGCCCTGGGCCAGCAGCAGGGCCGCGTGGGTGGCCGCGACGGTGAGGAACCCGTTGCCGCCCCTGGCTTCCACGGCCCGCTGCCGCGCCGAGGACACCGGGTCGTCCGGGCGCGGGAACGGAATCCGGTCCACCACCACGAGTTGCAGCGACGGGCCCGGCACATCCACGCCCTGCCACAGCGTCAACGTGCCGAACAGGCAGGTGCGCGGGTCTTCCGTGAACTTGCGCACCAGCAGCGAGGTGGCGTCGTCGCCCTGGCAGAGGATCGGGTGGTCCAGCCGCTCCCGCATGGCTTCCGCGGCCTGCTTCGCCGCGCGCATCGAGGAGAACAGCCCGAGCGTGCGCCCGCCCGCGGCCTCGACCAGCCCGGCCAGCTCGTCCATTGTGGACTCGGCCAGCCCGTCGCGGCCCGGCGGCGGCAGGTGCTTGGCCAGGTACAGGATCCCGTTGCGCTTGTGGTCGAACGGCGAGCCGACGTCGAGGCCCGTCCACTTGGGGCCCTTGTCCTCGTCGGACGGTGCCTCCTTGTCCGTGGCGGTGCCCGGCGACTTCTCGACCCGCGCCTGGCCCGGCGGCAGGCCCCACTGCCGTGCCATCGTGTCGAACGTGCCGCCGAGGGTCAGCGTCGCCGAGGTCAGCACCGTGGTGCTGAGGTTGAACACCCGCTCCCTCAGCAGTCCGGCGACGCCCAGCGGCGCGACCTTCAACGCCGGCGGGCGCGGGTTGGACGAGTACTTGTCGCCGGTCAGCCAGACCACGTCGCGTTGGTGCGCTTGATCCTCTTCGTACGCCTCCAGCAGGCGGACGGCGGTGTCGTGCACCTCTTCCAGCAGCGTGCGCGCGAGCTTGCGCGCGGTGGCCCCCTCGACGTCTTCCTTGCGGTCGGACCCCAGCGCGGTGAGGCAGGCCTTCGCCGCGTCTCGGACCGCCGGGACGGCGCCCTTCAGCGCCTGCGGCAGCGTGTCCATCCGGCCCGAGGGCAGGTCGTCGAGGATGAGTGCGAGGCCGTCGCCCGATTCCAGCAGGCGGTCGGCCACGTCCGCGTCGATCACCCGCCCGCTGCGCCGCGCGGCGGCGGACACCATGGCACTGCTCAGCTCGCCGGTGGCGACGGAGGTGACGCGGTCGACCAGGTCGTGCGCCTCGTCGATGATCACCAGGTCGTGGTCGGGCAGCACCTGGTAGCCCTGCAACGCGTCGATGGCCAGCAACGCGTGGTTGGTCACCACCACGTCGGCGCGGCCGGCCTCGGCCCGTGCCCGCTCGGCGAAGCAGTCCGTGCCGATCGGACAGCGCGCGGCGCCCAGACATTCCCTGGCCGTGACGGAAACCTGCCGCCACGCCTGATCGCCGACGCCGGGCACCAGCTCGTCGCGATCGCCGGTTTCGGTGTCGGAGGCCCATTCCCGCAGCCGCGTGACCTCCTTGCCCAGCCGGGACACCGCGAACGGGTCGAACAGCTGCGCGTCCTCCGGCTCGTCGGGCGCGCCCGTGTCGAGCCGGTGGAGGCAGAGATAGTTGCGGCGGCCCTTGAGGATCGCGAAAGTCGGCTCGCGGCCGAGTGGCTTCTTCAGCGCCTTCGCCAGGCGCGGCAGGTCGCGGTCGACCAGCTGGCGCTGCAGCGCGATGGTGGCCGTGGAGACCACCACCGTGGCCTCCTTCTCGACGGCGTGGCGGATCGCGGGCACCAGGTAGGCCAGCGATTTGCCGGTGCCTGTGCCGGCCTGGACGGCGAGGTGCTCACCGGTGCGGATGGCGCGGCCGACCGCGTCGGCCATCTCGACCTGGCCGGGGCGCTCGGTACCGCCCACCGACTCGACCGCGTGGGTCAAGAGTTCGAGGACGCCGGGGAAATCTGTTCGGACGGGCACAGCGAGACACGATAGCCGCCGGGTCCGACAGGACCGCGCGTTCCGGCGCGAACGGGCCGCTCGCGCCGGAACCGCGGGGAACTTCCTGGTAACTCAGTCTTCTTTGCCGAGGTGGGAAACCGCGGCCCACGCCAGCGGCAGCACACCCGCCGCGACGACCGTCTTCAGCGCGTCGCCGATCAGGAACGGCGTCACGCCCTTGTCGAACGCGGTCGCCAGGTCGAAGCCGGTGGCGGCCATCAGCCACGGCACGCCGAACGCGTAGATCACCACGTTGCCGGCCACCATCGTCCCCACCATGCGCAGCGGCGTGCGGTCACCGCCGCGGCGGGCGAGCGCGCCCACGAGGGCACCGGCGAAGACGAAGCCGACGATGTAACCGGCCGAGGCGCCGGACAACCCGGAGGTGGCGCCCTGGAACCACGGCACGCCGGCCGCGCCGACGAGCAGGTACAGCAGCATCGAGGCGGCGCCGCGGCGCATGCCGAGCGAGGCGCCCACGAGCAGCGCGGCGAACGTCTGGCCGGTCATCGGCACCGGGCTGCCCGGGACCGGGATGACCAGCTGCGCGGCGGCGCCGGTGAGCAGGGCACCGCCGGCGACCAGGGTCAGGTCGCGCACGAGGGTGCCGGGGACGAGGTCGGCGAGCACCTGGCGGCGGCCGGTGAGGGACAGCGACGACACGGGACCTCCCAGAACGAGAACGGACGTCCGAGGAGGTTAACGCCCGTTAGTTCGCGAGAACCCCACAAGTTGCGTTCCTCACCACCGCACTCGTCCGGGTGATGTAGGGGTTACGACGTTTGGGCGAGGTGCCGCGCTGCCGATGTCGAAGCACGGACGGAGAGGAGTGCGGAATGCGCGGACGGGTCCTGATGGTGACGGCGCTGGCACTGGCGGCCCTGCCCGGCGTGGCGTGGGCGGACGGGGTCACCTCCACGGGGTGGGGCGCCTCGGGCAGCGTCGACGTGCTGGCCGACGGCGAGCACGTGACCACCGGCGAGCTCGCCCGCTGCGACGCCGACGGGCCGCTGACCGGGCGTTCCGACGGCGGCAGGACCGGTGACGTCGCCGTCTTCGGCCTCGGTGGCACGACCTGTGGCCGCAAGGACGGGGTCACCACGGTCCTGGCCGGCGGCCAGCGCTTCGAGTCGGATGTGCTGAAGCGCTACGGCGGCCCGGTGCTGAAGGTCCGCACCTACTCCGCGGGCTGCAGCACCACGCGGAACGGCAGCACCGGCGACGTCTCGATCGGCACGGTCGAGGGCATCACCGTGCCGTCGTCGATCCCGGCGAACTACCGGGTCGCCATCCCCGGCGGCGCGGCCGGCACGGCGCTGGCCATGGTCACGCTGAACGAGACCGTGACCCCGCAGCCGGCCGACGGCAGCCTGGTCACGCATGCCGTGCACATCCAGCTGTTCCCGCAGGGCGGCCCGGCCAGCGGCGACATCTACCTCGGCACCGCAGCCTGCAACCCGTTCGGCAAGGGCGGGGCGCCGGCCCCGCCGCAGAGCTGACCTCAGGCGGGCGGCGGCACCGCGGCCGTGCCGGAGTAGGCGACGCCGGCTTCCTCGAAGTCCTTCAGCGTCGCGTCCACGGTGGGCTGCGAGCCGCCGACGGTCAGGTCCAGCAGCACGCGCACGCCGAAGCCGGCCTTCGCCGCGTCGAGCGCCGTGGCGCGCACGCAGAAGTCGGTGGCGATGCCGACCACGTCCACGTCGGTGACTTCGTTGGCACGCAGCCATTCCTCGAGCGTCTTGCCTTCGCGTGACTTGCCTTCGAAGCCGGAGTACGCGGCGGTGTACTCGCCCTTCGAGAAGACCGCCTCGATCGGCACCACGTCGAGCGAAGGGTGGAACGAGGCGCCCGGCGTGCCCGCGACGCAGTGGACCGGCCAGCTGGTGTTGAAGTCCGGCGTGTCGCTGAAGTGGTCGCCGGGGTCGATGTGGTGGTCGCGGGTCGCGACCACGTGGCTGTAGCCGCCCTCGGCCGCCCGCGCCGAAATCGCCTCCGCGGCGGCGGCCCCGCCGGGCAGACCGAGCGAACCGCCTTCGCAGAAGTCGTTCTGCACATCCACCACGATCAGGGCGGTTCCCATGGTCGGCTCCCTCTACAGAAACGTCGTCGGTATCGCGGGCTCGCCGTGCGAAAGCTTGAGGCCCTCCCACGGCAGGCTGACCTGCGCGCGCCGCAGCCGGGCCCGCGCGTCGTCCAGCGTGGGCAAATCATCCACCGCGCGGCCGCCGCGGACCAGGGGCAGCTGGAGTTCGCGGTCGTGTTCCTCGGGCTCGGGCCGCCCGGAGGCGGCCGTCCAGACGACCTCCTCCATCGCGGTCCCGGTGACGCGGTGGCGGCGGAGCGCGGACTTCCGGCCGCCGCGGGATTCCTTGTGCGCGCTGCGTTTGGCGACCGGCCGGCCGTCGACCTCCACCAGCTTGTAGACCATGCCGGCGGTCGGCGCGCCCGAGCCGGTGACCACGGAGGTGCCCACGCCGTACGCGTCCACCGGCTCCGCGCGCAGTGCCGCGATCGCGTGCTCGTCGAGGTCGCCGGACACGACGATGCGGGTGTCCTTCGCGCCGAGGGAATCGAGCTGGTCACGGGCCTTGCGGGCCAGCGGGCCGACGTCGCCGGAGTCGATCCGGATCGCGCCCAGCTCCGGCCCGGCCACGCGCACGGCGGCTTCGATGCCCGCGGTGATGTCGTAGGTGTCCACCAGCAGCGTGGTGTCCGCGCCCATCTTGTCGACCTGCGCGCGGAACGCCTGCTCCTCGTTGTCGTGCAGCAGCATGAAGGCGTGCGCGACGGTGCCGCGGGTGGGGATCCCGTAGCGGCGGCCGGCCTCGAGGTTCGACGTCGTGGCGAAGCCGGCCAGGTAGGCGGCGCGCGCGGCGGCGACGGCGGCGTACTCGTGCGTGCGACGGCCGCCCATCTCGATGATCGGCCGGCCGTGCGCGGCACCCGCCATCCGCGCCGCCGCCGACGCGATCGCGCTGTCGTGGTTGAGGATCGAGAGCACCAGCGTCTCCAGCAGCACCGCCTCGCCGAAGCCGCCGGTGACGGTCAGCAGCGGCGAGCCGGGGAAGTACAGCTCGCCCTCGGGGTAGCCGTCGATGTCGCCGGAGAACTCGTAGTCGGCGAGCCAGGCGATGGTCGCGTCGTCGACGACGGCGGTCTGCTCCAGCTGCGTCAGCTCGGCGTCGGTGAACCGGAAGTCCGCGATCGCGTCGAGCACGCGCGCGGTCCCGGCGACGACGCCGTAGCGGCGGCCGTCGGGCAGGCGGCGCGCGAAGACCTCGAAGACGCAGGGCCGCTCGGCGGTTCCGTCGGCGAGCGCGCTGCTCAGCATGGTCAGCTCGTAGTGGTCGGTGAGCAGCGCCGTGCTGGCGCTGGTGACCGGCTCGGGTGAACCCATGGGGTCAGCCTATTCACCCACATGGCCGGACCTGGCGCGGCGTACCCGGTGACCCCCGTGACACCATGGAGTGCATGTCCACGCCTGTCGCATCCGAACAGACGCAGGTTGATCCACTCGGGGTCGAAGTCGCCGAGGAGGACAAGCCGTGGCGCACCGTCGTGTGGAACGACCCGGTCAACTTGATGTCGTACGTGACGTACGTGTTCCAGAAGCTGTTCGGCTACAGCCGCGACCACGCCACGAAGCTGATGCTCGACGTGCACCACAAGGGCAAGGCCATCGTGTCGTCGGGTTCCAAGGAGAAGGTGGAGGTCGACGTGGCGAAGCTGCACGCGGCGGGCCTGTGGGCGACCATGGAACAGCCTTCATGAAGCCTTGGCGCCGCAAGGGCGAGTCGATCCTGGCGGGTTTCGAGCAGCAGGAGGCCGCCGTGCTGCGGGGCCTGGTCAGCCAGCTCGAGGATATGCTCACCGCGCGCGCCGAGGAGGCGCCGCAGGACGAGCTGGCCGAGCTCACCGGCATCCGCACCGGGCCGTCGGAGTCGCCGGACGACCCGGTGCTCTCGCGGCTGCTGCCCGACTTCCACAAGCTCGACCCGGACAACCCGACGCGCGAGGACCTCGATTCCGCCGCCGCGATGCGGTCGCTGCACGAGCCGGAGCTGCTGGAGAAGAAGGTCGGCGTCGCGAAGATCGTGCTGGACACGCTGCCCCGCGACGGCGGCAACGTGCGGCTGAGCTTCGAGCAGGCCGACGCCTGGCTGGGCGCGCTCAACGACGTGCGTCTGGCGCTCGGCACCGCCCTCGACGTCACCGAGGACATGCCGGACGAGCTGCCCGACGACGATCCGCGCGCCCCGCACCTCGGCGTTTACCACTGGCTGACCTGGGTACAGGAGACGCTGATCCAAGCACTGACCGCATGAGCGGGCTGACGGATGTGCCGGGCGTGCTGGTCGGTCACCACCAGCGGGTCGGCGGCGGCTGGGCGTCCGGCACCACGGTGGTGCTGGTGCCCGGCGGTGCGACCGGCGCGGTCGACCAGCGCGGCGGCGCCCCCGGCACCCGTGAGACGAACCTGCTGGAGCCGGAGAACCTGGTGCAGCGCGTGAACGCGGTGTGCCTGTCGGGCGGCAGCGCGTACGGGCTCGCGGCGGCCGACGGGGTGATGCGCTGGCTCGGCGAGCGGAACCTGGGCTTCCCGGTCGGCGCGGCGCCGCACGAGGTGGTGCCGATCGTGCCCGCGGCGGTGCTGTTCGACCTGCCGCGCAGCGAATGGGGCAACCGGCCGGACGCGTCTTTCGGTTACGCCGCTTGTGAAGCCGCCGCTTCGGGCGCGGTCGCGCAGGGGACCGTCGGTGCCGGGGCGGGTGCCGTCGTCGGCTCGCTGAAGGGCGGGATCGGGACCGCGAGCGAGGTCGTGAACGGGTTCACGGTGGGCGCGCTGGCCGCGGTGAACGCGGCCGGTGAGGCCGTGGACTTCACCACCGGCCGCCCGTTCGCCGCCGACCACGAGGTGGACGGCGAGTTCGGCGTCCGCTGGCCGGCCCGGCCCGGCTCGGTGCCGCCCGCCGGGACCGACCTGAACACCACGATCGGCATCGTGGCCTGCGACGCGGCCCTGTCCAAGGCCGAGGCGCGACGGCTGGCGGTGGCCGCGCAGGACGGGCTGGCCCGTGCTGTACGGCCCGCGCACACGATGTTCGACGGTGACACCGTTTTCGCACTGGCCACCGGTGCTCGCGAGCTGCCCGTGCCCGCGGGCTCATTCGCCGACGCCCAGCGCGCGGGCGCCCTCGACGCCTTGTGCTCGGCTGCCGCCCGGGTCTTCGCGCGGGCGATGGTGCATGGTCTGCTGGCGGCCACGGCGGCCGGCGGCGTGGTGGCGTACCGGGACGTCTGGCCCGAGGCGTACTGAGCCGCTGAGCTGCGACTCCCAGCATCTGGACACAGTGTGTCCACCACCTAAGATGTCGATGTGCTCCGGATCCGCCGTGAACTCGTTGACGAGATCGTCGCCCACGCCCGCCGTGACCACCCCGACGAGGCGTGCGGGGTGATCGCCGGCGCGGAGGGCTCCGATGTGCCCGAACGGTTCATCCCCATGCTGAACGCGGCCCGCTCGCCGACGTTCTACGAGTTCGACTCGGGCGACCTGCTCAAGCTCTACCGCGAGATGGACGCGAACGACGAGGTGCCGGTGGTCATCTACCACTCGCACACCGCGACGGAGGCCTACCCGTCGCGCACCGACGCGAACATCGCCGCCGAGCCGGAAGCGCACTACGTGCTCGTCTCCACGCGGGACCCCGACTCGCACGAGTTCCGCTCGTACCGGATCGTGGACGCCGAGATCACCGAGGAGCCGGTCGAAATCCTCGGCTGAGCCGCCCGGCTCACCGGAATAAGGGCGGCGTCCCGCGCGTCAGCCTGTGAGAACCCACCGGAGGTAGAAACCCATGGCCGTGACCGTGTCCATCCCGACCATCCTGCGCACGCACACCGGCGGCGAGAAGTCCGTCGAGGCGGCGGGCAAGACCGTCCTCGAGGTGATCGACGACGTCGAGTCGCGCCACGCCGGGCTCAAGGCCCGCCTGGTCAAGGAGGAGAAGCTGCACCGCTTCATCAACGTCTACGTCAACGACGAGGACGTGCGCTTCGCCGGTGGCCTCGAGGCCGAGGTGAAGGACGGCGACACCCTGACGATCCTGCCCGCCGTGGCCGGCGGCGCTCGCTGATCCATGGCCCGCTACGAGTCGCTCCTGGACGCCCTCGGCGGCACCCCGCTGGTCGGGCTTCCCCGGCTTTCCCCGACGCACGACGTGCGGCTGTGGGCGAAGCTCGAGGACCGCAATCCGACCGGTTCGATCAAGGACCGCCCCGCGCTGGCGATGATCGAGGCCGCCGAGCGTGAGGGGCGGCTGCGGCGCGGCTCCACGATCCTGGAGCCGACCTCGGGCAACACCGGCATTTCCCTGGCCATGGCCGCCAAGCTCAAGGGTTACGGGCTGGTCTGCGTGATGCCGGAGAACACCTCCATCGAACGCAAGCAGCTGCTGCAGGCGTACGGCGCGAGGATCGTGTTCTCACCCGCCGCGGGCGGCTCGAACGAGGCCGTCCGCCGGGCGAAGGAGCTGGCGGAGCAGAACCCGGAGTGGGTGATGCTCTACCAGTACGGCAACCCGGCCAACGCGGACGCGCACTACCGCGGCACCGGCCCGGAGCTGCTGAAGGACCTGCCGACGGTGACGCACTTCGTCGGCGGCCTCGGCACGACCGGGACTCTCGTGGGCGTCGGGCGCTACCTGCACGAAGCGAAGCCGGACGTGCAGATCATCGCGGCCGAGCCGCGGTACGGCGAGCTGGTGTACGGCCTGCGCAACCTCGACGAGGGCTTTGTGCCGGAGCTGTACGACCCCAGCGTGCTGAACAGCCGTTTCTCCGTCGGCGCGTACGACGCGCTTCGCCGCACTCGCGAGCTGCTGGAGCACGAAGGCATCTTCGCGGGTATCTCGACGGGCGCGGTGCTTCACGCGGCGCTCGCCGTCGCGGAGAAGGCGGCGGCGAAGGGCGAGCCTGCCGACGTCGCGTTCGTCGTGGCTGACGCGGGCTGGAAGTACCTCTCGACGGGCGCGTACTCCGGTTCCCTGGACGAGGCCGCGGCGCGGCTGGACGGGCAGCTCTGGGCGTGAAGGTCGTCGGCCTGCTGGGCGGCATGAGCTGGGAGTCTTCGGCCGAGTACTACCGGCTGGCGAACGAGCGGGTGAAGGCCGCGCTGGGCGGCTTCCACTCCGCGCGGGTGGTGCTCTACTCGGTCGACTTCGCCGAGGTCGAGGCCATGCAGGCCGAGGACCGCTGGGACGACGCGGGCGCGCTGCTCGGCGAGGCCGCCCGGGCGCTGGAGGCGGCGGGCGCGGACGTGGTGGTGCTCTGCACGAACACGATGCACCAGGTCGCGGACCGGATCGTCGACGGCCTCGGCATCCCGCTGCTGCACTTGGCCGACACCACGGCGTCGGCGATCCGCGCCGCGGGCGTCACCCGAGCCGGGCTGCTGGGCACCGCGTTCACCATGGGCCGGCCGTTCTACCGCGAACGATTGGCCGCGCACGGGCTGGACGTGCTGGTGCCGTCGCCGGAAGACCAGGCGCTGGTGCACCGGATCATCTACGAGGAGCTGGTGCAGGGCGTCATCCGCGCGGAGTCCCGCGAGGCTTACCGCGGCGTGATCCGGCGGCTGGTCGAGGCCGGCGCGGAAGGCGTCATCTACGGCTGCACGGAGATCGAGCTGCTCGTGGACGCCACGGACAGCCCGGTGCCGTCCTTCCCGACCACGCGGCTGCACGCGGAGGCGGCGGCCGACTGGGCGCTCGGCGTCGCGTCGCTGCCGCCTCTTCCCGCTGATCCCCGGGGTCGAGATCAGGGATTTCACCCGAGGCGGGACGCGCCGGTCACGCCGTAACCTGGACGCGTGAGCACACCACTTTCTCCTCTGCCCGCGCCGTCCGGTGACCAGCCCACCGACGTGGCGAAGCGGATCCTGCCGCCGAACCCGAAGACGGCGGCGATCGTGGCGCTTTCGTTCACCTTGGTCCTGTACCTGGTGGAGCTGATCGACGTGATCCTCCCGGCGAACCTGGACCACGGCGGCATCGTGTCGCGGCGGCTTTCGGGGCTCGACGGGATCCTCTGGGCGCCGCTGCTGCACGCCAACTGGTCGCACCTGTTCTCGAACACGGTGCCGGTGCTGGTGTTCTCCTTCCTCGCCATGGCGGCGGGCATCGGGCGCTGGGCCGTGGTCACGGCGATCATCTGGGTGATCTCCGGCGTCGGTGTGTGGCTGGTCGGACCGGGTGGCAACACCTACACCGTGGGTGCTTCCGGGCTCGCTTTCGGCTGGCTGGCCTATCTGCTGGTGCGCGGCATCTTCAACCGCGCGGCCGGCCAGATCCTGGTGGCCGTGGTGCTGCTCGGCATCTGGAGCGGCATGCTCTGGGGCCTGCTGCCCGGCAACACCGGCATCTCCTGGCAGGGCCACCTGTTCGGCGCGCTGGCCGGCGTCCTCGCGGCCTGGCTGACTTCGCGCGGCGATCGACGGAGCGCCAAGGCGATCCCGGCGCCACCCGGCGGTAACCTCGGGGTGTGACCTCCCCGGACGCGCCCATCGGTGTTTTCGACTCCGGCGTCGGCGGTCTCACCGTCGCCCGCTCGATCCTGGAACTGCTGCCGTCGGAGCAGCTTCGCTACGTCGGCGACACCGCGCACAATCCGTACGGCCCATTGCCCATCGCCACGGCTCGCGAGTACGCGCTCGCGGCGCTCGACGACCTCGTCGAAGGTGGCGTGAAGGCCCTCGTGATCGCCTGCAACACCGCTTCGGCCGCCTGTCTGCGCGACGCTCGCGAGCGTTATGACGTGCCGGTGATCGAGGTCGTGCTGCCCGCCGCGCGCCGCGCCGTGGTGGCCACGCACTCGAAGCGCGTCGGGGTCATCGGTACGGAGGGAACGGTCCGCTCGCGCGCGTACGAAGACGCCTTCGCCGCGGCGCCCGACGTGAAGCTCACCAGCGTCGCGTGCCCGCGCTTCGTCGACTTCGTCGAGCGCGGCATCACTTCCGGACGCCAGGTGCTCGGCCTCGCGCAGGGCTACCTGGAGCCGTTGCTGGACGCCGAAGTGGACACGCTGGTGCTCGGCTGCACGCACTACCCGCTGTTGTCCGGGGTGCTGCAGATCGTGATGGGCCAGGAGGTCACGCTCGTCTCCAGCGCCGAGGAGACGGCCAAGGACCTGTTCCGCGTGCTCACCGAACTCGACCTGCTGGCCGAGCGCGACACCCCGCCGCGGCACGAGTTCCTGGCCACCGGATCGCCGGAGCCGTTCACACGCCTCGCCCAGCGCTTCATGGGCTTCGCGCCGGGTGTCCTCTCTCCCACCAGCGCGTAGAACCGAGCCGGGAAGTTTAGGCTGAGGACTGTGCGACTGACGATCCTCGGGTGCTCGGGCAGCATTCCCGGGCCGAACACCGCAGCGTCCGGTTACCTGCTGGAGGCGGAGGGATTCCGGCTCGGGCTCGAACTCGGCAACGGCGCGTTCGCCCAGCTCCAGACGGTGCTCGACCCGTTCGACCTGGACGCGCTGGTCCTTTCGCACCTGCACTCGGACCACTGCGCGGACGTCAACGCGCTCACGGTGCTGCGCCGCTACCACCCCGCGCCGCCGTACCCGGCCCGTCCTCGGAGGCTGCCGCTGTACGCGCCGCCAGACGCGCCTTCGCGCCTCGCCCACGCGTACGCCGCCGACGCGGACGAGCGGGCCGGCGTCGACCTTTCCGACGTCTACGAGTTCCACGCGCTGCGCGAAGAGCGGATCTCGATCGGCCCGTTCGAGGTCACCGCCGTCGCCGTGAACCATCCGACGCCGGCGTTCGGCCTGCGCGTCTCCTACGGCGGCCGGATCCTCGCCTACACCGGCGACACCGGCCCGTGCGCCGCGCTCGGCGAGCTGGCCGACGGCGTCGACGTGCTGCTGTCCGAAGCCTCCTGGACCGACGCGGCCGACCGCCCCGGCGGCGTCCACCTCTCCGGCAAGCAGGCGGGCGAGCTGGCCAAGGACGCCGGCGTCGGGCGGCTGCTGCTCACCCACATCGCGCCGTGGACCGATCGGCGCGCGGTGCTCGCCGAGGCCTCGGCGGTGTTCCCGGACGCCGAGGTCGTGGCCCAGGGCTCGGTCTACGACCTCTGAACGGCAGACTGTCGGGGTGGGGTTCTAGAGTGCACCGCGTGTCGAGAAAAGATGGCAGGAACGACGACCAGCTCCGCGAAGTCAAGATCACCCGCGGCTTCCAGAAGTGGCCCGCCGGTTCGGTGCTGATCGAGTTCGGCAACACCCGGGTGCTGTGCGCGGCGAGCGTCACCGAGGGCGTGCCGCGCTGGCGTGCCGGGTCCGGACTGGGCTGGGTCACGGCGGAGTACGCGATGCTTCCGTCGGCGACGAACACCCGCGGCGACCGCGAATCGGTCAAGGGCCGCATCGGCGGCCGCACCCACGAGATCTCCCGGCTGATCGGCCGGTCCCTGCGCGCCTGCATCGACCTCGCGGCGCTGGGGGAGAACACGATCGTGATCGACTGCGACGTGATCCAGGCCGACGGCGGCACCCGCACGGCCGCGGTGACCGGCGGCTACGTCGCGCTCGCCGACGCCATCACCTGGCTCGGCGCGGCGAACCGGCTCAACGACCCGCAGCCGCTGTCGTCCTCGGTGGCCGCGATCAGCGTCGGCGTGGTGGACGGCCGGGTGCGCCTCGACCTGCCGTACGAGGAGGACTCGCGCGCGGAGGTCGACATGAACGTGGTGGCCACCGACGCCGGCACGATGATCGAGGTGCAGGGCACCGGCGAGGGCGCCACCTTCGCCCGGTCCACTTTGGACACGATGCTGGACATGGCGCTGGCCGGCTGCGCGGACCTCACCCGGATGCAGAACGAGGCGCTGGCGCTGCCGTACCCGGGCGAGCTGCCGGAGCCGCGCCCGGACCGCAAGAAGGGCTCGAAGTGACCCGGCTGCTGCTGGCCAGCCGCAACCAGAAGAAGCTGGGCGAGCTGCGGCGGATCCTCGAGGCCGAGGGCATCTCGGGCATCGAGGTCGTCGGGCTGAACGAGGTCGAGGAGTTCCCCGAGGCGCCGGAGACCGCGCCGGACTTCGAGGGCAACGCCGTCGCCAAGGCCCGCGACGCCGTGGCGGCCACCGGCCTGCCCGCGATCGCCGACGACTCGGGCCTGGCGGTCGACGCGCTGAACGGCATGCCGGGCGTGCTGTCCGCCCGCTGGTCCGGCCGGCACGGCGACGACGAGGCGAACCTGGACCTGGTGCTCGGCCAGCTCACCGACACCCCCGACGAACGCCGCGGCGCCGCCTTCGTGTGCGCCGCCGCGCTGGTCCTCCCGGATGGCGGGGAGACGGTGGTCCGCGGCGAATGGCGCGGCACGCTGATCCGGGAACGCCGTGGCACCAACGGTTTCGGCTACGACCCGATCTTCGTCCCGGACGGCGGGGCGCGCACGTCCGCCGAGCTGCCGCCGGCGGAGAAGGACGCGTCCTCGCACCGTGGCCGGGCCCTGCGCGCGCTGGTCCCGGACCTGCGCAAGCTCGCCGGATCCTGACGGCGCGGCCGCCGGGCGAGCGGGGCCGCTCGCCCGGGGCCGCGGTGATCCATATGCTCGCTGCATGTGTGCTGACATCGTGCTGGCGGAGGACGACCCGAAGCAAGCGGAGCTCGTCCGCCGCTACCTCGAGCGGGAGCGCCATTCGGTAGTGGTCGTGCCCGACGGCCGCGAGACGCTGGAACTCGTCCGCCGCCGCCGGCCCGACCTGCTGGTCCTCGACGTCATGCTGCCCGGGCTGGACGGCCTCGAGGTCTGCCGGATCCTGCGGGCGGAGTCCGACGTGCCGGTGCTGATGCTCACCGCACGGTCCACAGAGGACGATCTGCTGCGCGGCCTCGACCTCGGCGCCGACGACTACATGACCAAGCCGTACAGCCCGCGTGAGCTGATGGCCCGCGTGCGGACCCTGTTGCGCCGCACCCATGCCGCGGAGCGGGACGCCGGGCCGATGCGCGTCGGCGCGCTGTCGGTGGACGTCGGGCGGCACGAGGTGAGCGTGAACGAGAAGCCGGTGGACACCACGCCGGGTGAGTTCCGGCTGCTCGAGGTGATGGCCGCGCACCCGGACCAGGTGTTCACCCGCGGGCAGCTGCTGGAGCACCTGCACGGCTTCGACCGCTACATCACCCAGCGCGCGATCGACGTGCACGTGATGAACCTGCGCAAGAAGATCGAGGTGGCCCCGCGCAAGCCCGCGCGGCTGGTCACCGTCTACGGGGTCGGTTACAAGCTCACGGCGGGGCCGGCCGATGCGCCGTAGCCTGCTGATCCGCTGGATCGCGGTGTCGGCGCTGGTCGCGGTGTGCGCGATCGCGGCCACCGCGTGGCTCGCCGCGCAGACCACCTCGGGGGCGATCCGGCAGGAGCAGGGGCAGGTCTTCGCCGACGACGGCACCATCTACCAGGGCCTGCTGTCCTACGCCGCCACGCACCCGAACTGGGACGGCGCCGGCCCGGTGGTGCGGAAGTACGCGGACGCCACCGGCCGCCGGGTCGTGCTGACCACCCCGCAGGGCAAGGTGATCGCCAGCTCGGACCCGGACCCGGGCCGGCTGCCCGCGCAGCCGTCGGTGGTGATCGACCCGCTGTCGGTGGACCCGGGCCTCGGCGTGCCGTCGACGCCCGACCGGATCGACCCCAGCGCCGTCGGGCCGTACGCGCTGACGGCGGAGGAGCGGCAGTCGCTGATGGCCTTGGCGGACAAGGTGCAGTTGTGCGCGGAGAAGTACAGCGGCGTCGCCGACATCGAGGTCAGCCCGGGCGGGCACCCGCGAGTGGTGGTGCAGGACCCGTTCGCGATGACGCGCTGTGGCGGGCTCGGCCTGGAGCGTCCGGTCGAGACCGAGGAGAACGCGCTGAAGAAGCTGAACCAGCTCGTCAGCGCCTGCTACGGCCGCAACGACCAGTCCACGGCCGCCGTCGAGCTCCCGGCGGTGAACTGGACGTTCGAAGGCCCGGCCTCCAGCGCGACCGACCCGACCGCGCGCAACTGCGTGACGTCGGCCCGGCGCGAGCAGCTGACGCCGTACGTCGCGCCGGCCGCTTGGCTCTACATCACGGAAAAGGGCAGTGACCAGACGCCGAGCGGGTTCACCATGTCCGCGGAGAACCGGGTGCGGCTCGCCGAGGTGGCGGGCGGGATCCTGCTGCTCACCATCGTCGTCACCGGTCTCGCCTCGATCCGGCTGATCCGGCCGCTGCACGCGCTCACCGGCGCGGCCCAGCGGATGAAGGCGGGCGAAACCGGCGCGCGGGTGCGGGTGAAGGGCAAGGACGAGATCGCGCGGCTGGCCGTCGCGTTCAACGACATGTCCGAGGCGCGCGAGCGGCTGGAGGCCGCGCGCAAGGCGATGGTCAGCGACGTCGCGCACGAGCTGCGCACGCCGTTGAGCAACATCCGCGGCTGGCTGGAGGCCACGCAGGACGGCATCAGCAGGCTCGACGACGAGCTGGTCGCGTCCCTGCTGGAGGAGGCGCTGCACCTGCAGCACATCGTCGACGACCTGCAGGACCTGGCGCTCGCCGACGCCGGCTCGCTGCGCGTGCACCCGGAGCCGATCGACGCGAACGTGCTCCTCGCGCAGCTGGCCGCGGCGCACGCCCCGCGCGCCGACGCGGCCGGCGTGCGGCTGACCGTCCCGCTGATGGCGGAGCCCGAGCTGACCGCGGACCCGGTGCGGCTGCGCCAATCCCTCGACAACCTCGTGTCCAACGCCGTGCGCCACACCCCGGACGGCGGCTCGGTCACCGTGACCGGCCGCCGCGACGGCGGTGACGTCGTCTTCGAGGTGGCCGACACCGGCGTCGGCATCGCGCCCGAGGACCTGCCGCACGTGTTCGACCGCTTCTGGCGGGCGGACCGGTCCCGCACCCGCGGCTCCGGCGGCAGCGGGCTGGGCCTGGCCATCGTCCGCAACCTGGCCGAGGCCCACGGCGGCACCGCGGCGGTCACCAGCACACCTGGCCACGGCTCGACCTTCACGCTCCGCTTCCCCATGAACGACTCGTGAGCGTTCAGGCCGCCAGGCCGAGGTCCTTGATCAGCTTCGCGACGTGGCCGGTGGCGCGGACGTTGTAGAGCGCCTTCGCGATCTTGCCCTCGGCGTCCACGATGAACGTGGACCGGATGACGCCCTGCACCACGCGGCCGTAGTTCTTCTTCTCCCCGAACGCGCCCCACGCGGTGAGCACCGCCTTGTCCGGGTCCGAAAGCAGCGGGAAGGTCAGCTGCTCGGCCGCGACGAACTTGGCGAGCTTCTCCGGCTTGTCCGGCGAGACGCCCAGCACCTGGTAGCCGGCGTCGTTCAGCTCGGCGAGGTTGTCGCGGAAGTCGCAGGCCTGCTTCGTGCAGCCCGGCGTGCCGGCGGCGGGGTAGAAGTACACGACCACGGCCTGGCCGCGGAAGTCGCTCAACGAGACGTCCTTGCCCGTGCTGTCGGACAGGGTGAAGTCGGGGGCGGCGTCGCCCGCGGAGAGTCGCTGCTCGGTCATGCCTTGCAGCCTACTGTGCTGGTAGATGCCGAACCGACCGGAAGCAAGCAGTCGGTGCAGGTCCGTCGCCTATCCCGGGCGGCTTGCTCCCGGTCATTCGTCAGTTCAGGCGTCTCCGCAGTAAGTGACGACGCCGGGTTCGGAGCCGCTGGGCCGCAGCTGCACCTTGAGCTGCGTGGTCTCCGCGGGCACGGCGAACGCGAGGGTCATCTGCGCCGTGCGGCCGGACTGAAGGTCCTTGCCGGCGTCGAAAATGCCGTTCAACCCCTGTGTGGCGTCCACGACCTGCTTGGCCGGCCGCCCGGCGATGGTCGCCGTGACGGTGAGGCCGGACAGTTTGTACGCATCAGCGCCGTTGTTCGTCACCTCGATGTCGAATGACGCGGCGCGCGGGCTGCGCGGGTACGCCGCCGGGCTCGGCTGGAACGACTGCGGGGCCGAGACCGAGATCGTGATGCCGCTGGTGAACCGGTGCTCGGCGCCGAACTGCAGCTCGGTCGAGGACTGCGCGGCCGCCGCTTTCGCCGGGGCGCCGCCACCGCCGAGCGCTGCCGTGCCCTCCCTTGCGTCGACCCCGCAGGCCGCCACCCCGAACAGCAGGAAGGCGGACAGCAACAGCTTCGGGGTGCGCGCGGGCGCCATCGCGGGGTACTCCAGTCGGGGTGTGTGCGGGGGCCGTTCGGCGTAGCTGCCGAAGCGGACCCGCTCCACTGTGGCCGTCCATGCACGTGCGCGCGGGGGAAGACGCGCACCTGGTGTCGACCCGTGGCCGATCCGTGACCGAAAGGGCACACCGGGTGACAGTCGTCACCGAAACGCCACTTAAACGGCGAAGGCGAACAGGAGGATGAAGACTGCCACGCCCGCACCCCAGGCGACCATCAGCCAGCCGAAGTCACGCACGGGGTCGACGGCGCGGCTCTCCTCGCCGGGGATGTAGACGCCGCGGTTCTCGAACCAGTCCGTCCACCGGCGGAGCCAGCTCAGCGGGCCGCCTTTCGCCACGCCGCACCTCCGTCTCTCGCTCTTCCGATGGCCAGCCTACGGGTCCGGTGGCCGCGTGGTGAAGCAGCGCCTCTCGCTGGACTGTCTACTTAGGACTGAGGTGCGGTGCCGCGGGCTGAGCGAACTCGGCGAGCCGGGTCGCGATGTGCGGCAGGTCGAGCCGGCCCCGGACGACGTCGTGGACGAACGGCTCGGCCGCGTCCTCGTCCAGCGGCGCGCGCAGCGGGTGGTCGTTGAGGCCGAGGAAGAACCAGGTGGCGGTCCAGGCCAGGCGCTTGTTGCCGTCGATGAGGGGGTGGCCGCGGCCGAGGGATTCCATCAGCGCCGCGGCCTTCTCCCAGACGCCGGGGTAGGCGTCCTCGCCGAACACGGACGTCTGCGGCCGTGCGGCGGCGGAGGCCAGGATGCCCGTGTCGCGCACCGCCAGCTCCCCGGTGACCACCCGCCGCGCGACGACCATCAGGTCGTGCACGGTGAGGTAGTCGATCACCGCGCGAGCCGCTCGTTGAGGCCGGTGCTGGCTTCGAGCACGTGGTCGAGCGCGGCGCAGCGGCGATCCCCCCGCGACGTCACGGCGACCATCAGCGTCTCGCGCACGAAGTCCTGCACACTGCGTCCCGCGGCGGCGGCCTCCCGCCGGATCTCCTCGACCTCGTCGGCGGTGAACTCGACCGGAAGTGTCTGCCCCATGGGAAGACGATAGCGGGGCCGGGACCGCCCTGCTGCGGCCGAAAGTGCTCAGCCGCCCGCGACGGGCCGCTCGAAGAAGGCCCAGTACCGCTGGAAGTCCGGGGGGATTTCGGTGCCCTGGTACGGGTCCCGCTCCACGAAGCCCCGCGACCGGTACAGGCCCTGGGCGTCCTGCATGAAACGCGCTGTGTCGAGCCGGATCGTCGAGGCGCCCAGCTGGGCCGCCTGGTCCAGCAGCCGGTCGAGCAGCTGCGACCCGAGGTGCCGGCCGCGCCAGGCTGGCCGGACGTACATCCGCTTGAGTTCCACGATCCCCGGCGCCAGGGTCCGCAGCGCCCCGGCTCCGGCCAGCTCCCCGGACGCGTCGACGGCGACCAGCAGGGCGCTCGACTTCGTGCCGTAAGCGGCGAGGCCGTCACGCATCTGCGCGGGATCGGTGGGGGCTTCGAGGCCGAACGCGGCCTTGAACTGCCCGGTGGCCCAGGTCATGTACTCGACCATGAGGTCGCCGACCGCGTCCGCCTCCGCGGCGAGGTCGGCCGGGCGGACGAGGAGTGGTGACATGGCTGAAGGCTGCCACAACCGCCGGCGCCCCCTAGAGAACGGGCGGGCCCTGCTCGATCCGGCGCAGGATCGGTGCGAGGCGGAAGAGGTCTTCGCCGGTCTGGAGCCGGCGTTCGTCCCACCAGGTGGCGCCCGCGTCGGCCAGCGGCCCGATCAGGTCACGGGCCTGGGCCCGATCGCCCGGGCTGACCCCGCCGACGACCACCTCGAACGGCTCGTGCTCCCGGCCGTCACGATGCTGGTGGACGTACGCGGCCAGCTCGCGGACCTGGTCGGCCCGCGGAGCCTGCCCGTGCCTCGCGTCGGCGAAGAGCGGGACCACGCCGTCCCAGCGCGCGGCCCGGCGCATCGGCCTTCGGTGCGGCCAGTACCCGGCGATCCAGATCGGCGGGTGGGGGCGTTGCACCGAGGCGGGCAGCAACGTGACGTCGTGGACCTGGTAGTGCCGCCCCTGGTGGTCGACCGGCTCGCCGGTCCAGTAACGCGCCAGCAGATCGAGTCCTTCGTCCAGCCGCTCGGCCAGCACCACCGGGTCGGTCGGCTCGCCGAAGCTGCCGAACTCGTCCGCGATCGGGCCGCCGAGCCCGGCGCTGAAGATCACCCGCCCGCAGCTCGCCGAGTCCAGGGTGGCCACCTGCCGGGCCAGCTGCTCCGGCCGGCGCCGCGCGACCGGGGTGACCAGCGTGCCCAGCCTGATCCGCGAGGTGGCCAGCGCCGCGGCGGTCAGCAGCATCCACGGATCACCGAACGGCTGCCCCTGGCGCTCGCGTTTGTCGTGCACCACGTGATCCCACACGAACAGCGCGTCCCAGCCCGCCTGCTCCGCCGCCGCGGCCACCGCCGCGACGGTCCTGGCGTCGGCGAACTCCCCGAAGTTCGGGATGTTGATCGAAAAGCGCATGGCCCGATCGTGCTTCGCCGGATCGGGCGGGGCAACCGGATATCGCGACGCGCCGGGATCAGCGACCGGGACCGGGTCGCCGGCCCGCGCCCAGCAGCCGTTCCAGCAGCGCGAGGGTCTGGTCGACCAGCGCGTCGGCGGTCCGGCCCAGCCCGGCGGCCTGCTTGGCCAGCTGCCCGTCCGCCCACAGGGAAGCCAGGCCGTGCCCGAAGCCCCACAGGGCGATGGTGAGGACTGCGGCGTCGGTCTCGGCGATCAGCTCGCCGCCGACACAGGTCTGGACGACCTCGCCGACGATCCCGAACGCGGCGTCACCGGCGTTGTGCCCGGCAGGGTTCTTCGGCGACTCGGACAGCTCGGGCCGGAACATCAGGCTGAAGTAGGCCGGCCTGGCCCGCGCGAAGCCGAGATACGCCCGCACGAGCGCGACCAGCGCCGGCACCGGCGCGTCGGCCGTGGCGCGCGCGGCTTCCAGCTGCCGCGCCAGCTCCTCGAAGCCACGGCCGGACAGCGCGGCCAGCAGGCTCGCCCGGTCCGGGAAGTGGTTGTAGGGCGCCCGCGGGCTGACACCCGCGTCGCGCGCCACGCGGCGCAGGCTCACCGCGCCGATGCCCTCGGTCTCGATGAGGTGGAGACACGCGTCCAGCAGGCTCTCGCGCAGGGCTCCGTGGTGGTAGCTGGTTCGGGCTTCGGGCACCTCCGGAGCATAGGCACCGGGGATCGGGTTGACGCGGCTCGACAAATGTATACGATGAATACATCGTTTCCTCGGTTTCCCTCGGATCGGAGTTGCCGGATGCCCCAGCGCGTGCTTGTGACCGGCGGGACCGGCTTCGTCGCCGGCCACGTCATCCAGGAACTGCTCGATCACGGCTACCGGGTGCGGGCGACGGTGCGCACCGCCGCCGCGGCCTTGCCCGCCCCGGTCGAAACGGCCCGGGCGGACCTGGGGTCGGACGAAGGCTGGGCGGAGGCGGTCGCGGGCTGCGACTACGTGCTGCACGTGGCATCGCCGTTCCCCGCCGCCCTCCCGGACGACGAGCAGGAGCTGATCCGGCCCGCGGTCGAGGGCACGCTGCGGGTGCTGCGCGCCGCGGCGGCCGGGGGCACGGTGAAGCGGGTCGTGCTGACCTCGTCGTGCGCGGCCGTCGTGGCCGGTCATGACCGTCGCGACCTGGCGGCGCGTGTGTACACCGAAGCGGACTGGTCGGTTGTGGACGCCAGCCCGCCGTATCAGAAGAGCAAGACGCTCGCCGAGCGCGCCGCGTGGGACTTCGTGGCGGAATTGCCTGCGGCGCAACGGTTCGAGCTGGTCGCGGTCAACCCCGGCCTGGTGCTGGGGCCGCTGGGGCGGGCGTCGGCCGGGACGTCGGTGGACGTCGTGCGCCGGCTGCTGGCCCGGGACGTGCCGGGCTCGGCGCGGATGGCGATGGCGATCGTGGACGTCCGCGACCTGGCCGCCGCGCACCGGCTGGCGATGGAGACCCCTTCGGCCGCCGGCAACCGGTACATCCTGGCCGGCGAGGACATGTGGATGCGCGACGCGGCCCGCGTCCTCGCCGCCGAGTTCGCCGGCCGCGGCTTCCGGGTGCCCACGGGCGTGATGCCGAACTGGGTGCTGTGGCTGGCGGCGCGGTTCGACCGGTCGCTGCGCCTCGCCCTGTACTTCCTGGACCGCCGGGAACGGGTCAGCGCGGCGAAGGCGCAGCGCGAGCTGGGCTGGGTGATGCGGCCGGCGCGCGAAACCCTCGTCGACACCGGGAACAGCCTGATCGAACGGGGCATCGTCACCCCGCGTGGCGCCCGGGCGGTCCCTTCCGCCGAGCCGGCCGGCGGGCGCTGAGGCGGTCGCCGGCCGGCGGAACGCACCCGTCGCAGCCGGTTCCTCGAAGCACGTCAATCGGTCTCAGGGGTGGCGGGCGGGTGTTCGACGGGGAAGAAGATCGGGCTGAGCAGGTACTGCGCGCGGTCCGGCGCGGGCTGGTTGGCCAGTAGCGGCAGGATCGCGCGACGCAGCCCGACGATCATCTCCGTCAGTTCTTCGTGGCTGAGCCATACGGCGTGTTGCCGATAGCCGACGAGATCCGCCACCGGGTCGGCGTTCTCGCGGTCGAGGTAGGCGCCGAACTCGGCGACCAGAACGGCCATCGACGTGGCGAACACGCGGCGGTGGTCGTCGAGCGTGAGCGTCGCGACCGCGTCGGCATCGACGGTCACCCGATCTTGGCGCAGCCGGTATCGGCGTTCCACCGCGCCGCGTACCCGGCGTTCGCCGGCGACCTCCAGGATTCCGCTGGCCGCGAGCAGGTCGACGTGCCGGTAGATCATGGCCTTCGAGGCGTCGGGAATCCGGGCGCACAGCGAAGCGGTGGTGAGTTCCCGCCCGCCGCGCATCGCGTGCACGATCCGCAGCCGAACCGGGTGTGCCAGCAGTTCCAAGGTGTTCACCACCTCAAGTTCTCATATCGTGCTACCATTCGCAAAGTATGAGAACGCTGGGGGCGGCGATGGAGGCGAACCAGGGAGCGATCACCACGGTCGGGACGCCGAGCAGCGAGCCGTTCAACGAGGGTTGGTCATGGTGAGCGTCCCGGTGACCTGCGAGCGTGGCGGGTTCACGGTGGTCATGCCGGTCGACGGCGCCGGGATGGTGCACGGCCTGCGGCTCACGCCGCCGCGCTATGCCGCACCGCGAAAGTTCACCGAACAGGAAGTCACGGTCGGCTCCGGGCCGCTCGTTGTGCCCGGCACGGTGACCCTGCCCCGGGGGCGTGGCCCGTGGCCGGGAGTCGTGTTGCTCACCGCCGGGCCCTTCGACCGGGATCTGGCTGCCGGGCCGAACAAGCCGTTCAAGGGCCTGGCGTGGGGATTGGCCGGCCGCGGCGTGGCGGTGGTGGGCTTCGACAAGGTGAACCACGTCCACGGCGAGGTCGCGGCCGAGCCCGGTTTCACGATGGTCGACGAGTATGTGCTGCACGCGGTTGCTGCCGTCCGCCTGCTCCAGGCCGTCGTCCGGGTCGCCCGATTCGCTCGGCCGACAAGCCGCTCTGGCCGAGGACCCCGACCTGTCACCGGCGACCCCGGCCGCCGAGCTGCTCTTCGGTCGGCCGACGTCGCCGGCTGGCCGGCGCCCCGCGAGGGGAAGCTCGCCCGACTCGTCCGCGGCCTCAAGCACTGACCCGACTGATCCGGAAAGGCAGAGCAATGATCGAAAAAACCGCGGCCTCGGCGACCGCCGGCGAACAGCTGGACTGGCTGGTGGCCGCATCGACCCGTGCACCGCTGCCGGACAACGAGATCCGCCAGCGCATCGCGCCGTCTCTTGTGGACGGAAGTGGTGGTCCGGACGGAATCAACGCGGCACTGGCCGGGGTGGGCCCGCTCACGGTGCACTCGATCCTCGCGACGCGACGCGATCAGGCCCAGGCGGCGGTGCGTGGCCGTGCTGGCGACTACCTCCTGACGGTGCACGTCGACGCCGCAGGACTCGTGCACGACCTGCGGCTGACTCCGGACGAAGCCAAGCCGGCCTCGTGGACGGAGATCGACACGCAGCTCGCAGGACTGGGAACGCGCGTGTCCTTCGCCGCGGCGGAGATCGATCCGGACGGGCGGTGCCGGATCGTGCACGGCGTCGACGCCGAGACGCGAAGACCGATCGGCTCGGCGTTCAAGCTGTACGTGCTGGGCGCGCTCGCCCAGGCCGTCGCCGAGGGACGAGCCTCATGGGACGAACCATTGGCGATCCGCGACGAGTGGAAAAGCCTGCCCTCCGGCACAATGCAGAACCGCCCGGCCGGCGCTTCCTTCCCGCTGTCGGAATTCGCCGACCTCATGATCTCGATCAGCGACAACACCGCCACCGACCACCTGATCCACCGGCTCGGCCGGGACGCGGTGCAGCGCCAGGTGTCCCTGTTCGGCCACCGCCAACCCCGGGCAAACGTCCCGTTCCTCACCACCAAGGCGTTCTTCCGACTCAAGGCCGCCTCCGAGACGGCTCGCGCGCAGTACCTGGCCCTGCATCAACAGGACGAGCGCGCCGCCGCGGTACTGGAGCTCGAACGGCTGCCCCTGCCGGACGTGCGGGAGACCTGGCCCCAGCCCAGAGACATCGACCAGATCGAGTGGTTCGCCTCCCCAGCCGACATCTGCCGCGCCTACGCCGGGCTGCTGCGGCTCGACCAGCCGGGGGTCCACCACGCCCTGTCTCGCAACGACGACGGGCTCAACCTGGACGTGTCCCAGTTCCCAGCGGTGTGGTACAAGGGCGGCAGCGAGCCCGGCGTGGTGACCCTGCACTACCTCGCCCGCACAGCCGACGGCCGCGCCCTGGGAGCCAGCTTCATGGCGTCGGACCCCATCGCCGCACCCGACACCATCACCCTGACGGCCAAAGCCCAGTCCGTCATCCGAGGCATGTTCCACCTGCTGGCAAGACCGGAATGACCGCGTGAACCGCCCTGCAACGAGTCTCCCAAGCGCTCCACGCCCTGGCTTCGGACTGGTGGGGCCGGAGAGACTCGAACTCTCACTGGCACGGACCTAAACCGTGTGCCTCTGCCAATTGGGCTACGGCCCCCGGGAACCTCCGCGAATCGTAGCGCGCACCACGTTCGGGTCGGCTCGGCGTGGCCAGTGGCCGTCGCGGGCGGGGAGTCCTCTAACGTGGGCGCCTACAGTCCGATGCGGCGAGGAGGGCACGTGGCTCGCGACCCCGAGACCATCGAGCGTGAGATCGAGCAGGCCAGGACCAACCTGGTGGCGACGCTCGACCAGCTGGGCACCAAGGCCAACCCGCAGAAGCTCGCGAACGCGGCCAAGGACGGCGTCCGCGCCAAGCTGGACAACCCGAAGGTCAAGTACCCCCTGATCGGCGCCGGTGCGCTGATCGCGGTGCTGCTGCTTCGCAAACTGTTCCGCTGAGCCTTCATCCCGCACCGGAACTCCGCACGCCCCGGGGGTTCTGGTGCGGCTGAGCTCGCCTGCGGGTCCACGCTCCTGCCGGGGCGTCGTTCACTGCACAGTTGCTCCGCGGGCCAGCCGGTTCCGGCATCCGCGGGGCTGGTGCTGATCAGGCGCGAGCGGCCGGCGGCTTCGCCGAGGCACTCGCGGGGATGCCGGGACGGCTGGGCGCCTCGGGCTTGCGGTCCCCGACCTCCTTCGAGAGCTGCTTGCTCGACGGGAGCTGCGGCTTGACCGACCTCGCGGAGGCCTGACCGGGCACGGACACCGGGTCGGCCGTGGAGCCGTCGGCCGGAGCCGGGGTGGCCGTGGAGTCGTCGGAGCTGCCGGACGATGGCGTAGCCGGGTCGACAGGCGCGGTGGCGGGCTTGGCACCGGACTCAGCGGAAGCAGAACCGTCGACGGCAGGATCCACAGCCGCCGAGCCCGTGGGCGCATCACCGGCCGGCGCGGCAGCAGGGGGCTTCGTGCCCGCGGGCGGGACCTGGAGGGGTTCGATCTCCGGGAGGGTCAGCCGGGCGGTCATGTAGGTGCTGGTGAACTCCAGCGCACTGCCGTTGAGCAGGTGCACGACCGTGGGTCGCCCGTCCGGGGCGACCTGTTCCACCAGCTGGTCGGCGCGGTCACGGGCAGCGATGATCCCCGGCGCCTTTGCCGACAGCTCCTTGCCCCGGCCGTTGACGGTGATCGTCCAGTCTTCGTCGTCGTGCAGGTACGTCGCTGTGATCGTCTCCACCACTGTCCCACCCCTCTCGTCATCAGCATGCGTTACTGGCCGGGACTCGGCCACCGCACGCTCATGACGCGATTTTCTGCTCCCCGCGACTCTCCATCAGTCTTTCTACAGTGTCATCGATACAGTAGGAAAACTCTGTGTCACAAGTAACGAGAGGGAATGAGCGCTGAGTGACGACCGAATGGCCTAATGCACGCGCATCTTCACGGGCGTCTCAGCGGCCGGGTCGTGACAGTCCGGACCAGAGCATGTCCATGGCGTAGCCGGTCGCCGTCTCGGGGGTCACGGCGGGGAAGCGCTCGCACCAGATCGCGAGCCGCTCGCAGGCGCCGACGACGAGTTCGGCGGACGCTTCGGCGCGCATCCCGTCCTCGCTGTCGAAATGGCCGCTCATCAGAGCGGCGATCAGGTCGGTCTGCTGGCGGCGGGTCCGCTCGATCTCATCGGCCGCCGGCGTGCCGATCAGCGCCATTTCGTGCCGCAGCAGCGACCAGGCCTGACGGCGCTCGCGGATGAACACGAAAAACGCCAGCAATCCGCGTCGCAGCGCCTCTTCCGCGGTCTCCGCCCCGACCGTCGCCCGCTCCGTGACCTCGCGCAACGCCGCCCGCGACTGCGCGATGCACGCCAGCAGCAAGCCTTCCTTCGAGTGGAAGTACTCGTACAGCATCGGCTTCGACACGCCCACCAGCTCGGCGATCTCGTCCATCGAGGCCGCCGCGTAGCCGCGCTCGCTGAACACCTTCTCCGCGACCTCGATCATCTGCCGTTCCCGTTCGGCTCGAGGCATGCGCTTGCGTTTCGCGGTGGTCACGGGCTCACTCTACCGGCAGTAACCTACTGCTGAGTAAGTTCGAGGTGGCAACGCCTGGCGACGTCGAGGGCCACCCGGTGCTCGGCGGCGCGAGGGGGACGTTCGCGCCGCCGAGCGGTCATGGGTGGTCCGGTGACCTGAGGGCGGGCGGCCGCCGGGCGCGCGACGCCGACCACTCGGCGTCACCGGTGGTGGAGCGGGAACTTTTCGGGCAGGCGGAAGCCGCCCTGCTGCAGTAACGGAGACCTCCGGCAGTCGCGCGCGTTCGGCGCCGGAACCCGTGGATCCCGGCGGTGAAGGGGACTTCGCGGCCCTCGACGACGCGAAAAGTCCCCCTCGTGCCAGACGGGTCAGGCGCTGGGCGCGAGCTTGCGGAGGTGGGTGATCAGGTCGACGGTCGGCAGGTCGCAGAGTTCCGCCATGCGTTCCAGCGCCGCGAGGTCGAGCGAAACCTCCGCCGAGCTCGAGTCCGGGCCCGGATCGGCGGCCTGGCGGAGGCGGTCCTCCGCCCAGCGGCGCAGCGGCAGCAGCTCAGGGGACGCCTCCGCGATCACCCGGTGGAGGTCGACCCGGACGCGGCCGGGCTCTTCCACGAATACGCGTCTGTGCACCTTCGCCAGCAAGTCCTGGGGAAGCTCGTCCATGGCGACGCACAGCTCCACCAGGCGCACCACGGAACACTGGCGCGTGCCCAGCTCGTACGTCGCCAGCGTCTGCAGGGAGATTTCGCTCTGCAGATGCCGGTTCAGCTCCTTGCGCGTCCAGCCGCGGCCGCGCCTGAGCTTGCGGAGCTCGTCCCCGAGTATCCGCTGGTAGTGCTCAACGTCGATCACCACTCCTCGTCCCCTGCCCTGATCACGCTCCACCGCGTCGCGTCCGCTGTCGGTGCGGCGAACGTGTACGCGTCTCACGTGTATGAAAGTGGGCAGTGCGCTTTTCCTTACGCGGTTTCGCCGAAGACTTTGGTGACGATTTCGGCAACTGCTCCGAATGGAGTACCGCGCTGACCCGAACAGGTCAGTTGACGCAGGGCACGCCGTCGGCCGTGATGGGCTTGTCGCCCCCGCTGTCCCCGGCCGGCGGGGCCGCGGGGGAGGACGGCGCGCTGGAGGGGGCGCCGGCGGCGTTCGAGCCGCCGGAACTCGAGGTGGACGGGGAGTAGTCCGAGCCGAGGAAGATCATCACGTGCCCGGCGCTGACGCTCTTGTCCTCCTGGACCGTGGCCTTCGTGCCCAGCGCGTCGGCGACCGCCTGCCCGGCGGTCTTCCCGCCCTTCGGCACCCAGATCACGGTGGTCTTGCGCGAGGTCCCGTTCGCCGTGTCGCCCGCGGTGAAGCCCTTGCCGGCCAGCTCCTTGGAGACGCTCGCCGCCAGGCCGGTGCGGCCCGAGGAGTTGCGGACGTCGACGGTGGTCGCCTTGTTCGCGCTGTCGGCCGCGGGCGGCGGCGCCTGCTGCTGGCCCGGCTGCTGCGGGACCAGCCCCTGCACGAACGCCCGGACCGCGGCCGGGTCCACCTTGATCGCGGAGCCGTCGCTCGGGGTCTGGTAGTCGACGTTCTCCACCGGGATGGTGCGGAACTCGAGCTGCCCGCCGGTGAGGCCCTTCATCTGCTCGGCGAAGCCGAAGATGTCCCAGTTCTGGTTGAGCACCACGGACTTCTTGATGGCGTCGATCAGCGCGTTGAGCTTCGTCGGGTCGGTCAGCGTGCCGGCCGAGAGCACCTTGCGCGCCATACCGGCCATGAACACCTGCTGGCGCACGACGCGGTCGAGGTCGCCGCGGGGCAGCCCGTGGCGCTGCCGGACGAACTCGAGCGCCTGCACACCGGAGATGGTGTGCACGCCCTTGGTGAAGTTCGCTCCGGAGTAGGTGTCGTTGACGTTGTCGGCCAGGCAGACGTCGACGCCGCCGATGGCCTGCGTGATGTCGCTGAAGCCGAGCAGGTTGATCGCCGCGTAGTTGTCGATCGTGGACCCGGTGAGCTCCTCGACGGTGGAGATCAGCTCCTTCGCGCCGGCCTGGTTGGCCTTGACGTCGAGCTCCTTCGGGTCCGTGACGCCCTGTTTCTGCAGGTCCTTGCGGGCCTGGAGCATCGCGCGGGCGTACGCGGAGTTGATCTTGTGCTTGCCGTAGCCGCCGGGGATGTCCACGTACGAGTCGCGCGGCAGCGAGATGGCGACGGCCTTGCTGCCGTTGTTCGGGATGTGCACGAAGATCAGCGAGTCGGTGTTCAGCTCGCCGTCGGACTCGCCCGCGCGCAGCTGGTCGAGCAGCTGCTGGGAGAGCGGGTTGCCCTGCGCGTCGGTGCGGCTGTCGAGGCCGACCAGGAGGATGTCGCGGGCGCCGTCGGCCGGCTGGTCGCCGCCGGACTTCGGGTCGATCACGTCGGCGTAGTTGAGGCCGTTGACCAGGCCCTGGAACGAGGCCCACGCGTACCCGGTGAGGCCCATGACCAGCAGCGACACCACGGTGAGGGCGATCTTGGCGCTGCGGAAGGAGTTGCGGCGGACCCGCTGGGCCGGCCTGCGGTTCGGCGGGGGGCCAGGGCGGCGAGGCGGGCCCTGACGCGGGTCGCGGGGCTCCCGGGGAGCGCCGTACTCGGCGTTTTCGCGGGGTGCGCGCCCGGGCGGCGGGACGCGGCGGGCCGGGCCACGCCCTGGCGTGTCCTGCCAGGGGCGGGCTGGGCGGCGGTCGCCTTGCCCGTTCCGAGGCGGGTAATCCACGCGTCGGCTCCTTCTCATCAGTCCTGCGGTCCCGGTCTTGAAGACGCATCGTGCCGGGACGTGGTTGCCGTAGGTTTACACATCCCCTTCTTCGTGTGGCACGCACCACCCATGTTGCGCCATGCGCGCCTTGTTCGCCCGACCGGCGGAATGCCGGTCGGACCCGGAGTGTCCGGCTCAGCCCGGTGTCACCCCGGCCGCGCGCCGGGCCGGGACCAGGCACGATGCCGCGGCGATCAGGGCGAACGCCGCGGTCGCGGCGTGCAGGACAACCGTGGCGGCGCCCGAGGGCTCGCCGTCCGAGGCGGCCACCAGCGCCGGGATGCAGCCCAGCGCGCAGGCCAGCCAGGTGCTCGCCGCCGTGGTCGCGCCGGTCCGGATCGTGTGCAGCAGCAGCACGCCGAGCAGGAGGTGGACCAGGCTCTGCACCGGGTCGAAGCGGAGGCCGAACAGGTCGGCGTCCGCGGCGA
Source organism: Amycolatopsis saalfeldensis (assembly GCF_900110575.1). Taxonomy (GTDB): domain Bacteria; phylum Actinomycetota; class Actinomycetes; order Mycobacteriales; family Pseudonocardiaceae; genus Amycolatopsis; species Amycolatopsis saalfeldensis. The sequence continues at coordinate 336,554 of NZ_FOEF01000001.1, read as the reverse complement.
CGTCGCCGAAGCGGGCCAGCGCGAGGCCGAACACGCCGGCCGTCGCGTAGGCGATGCCGAGCACGGCGGCCGCCCTGGTCAGCAGCATCGCGTGCCAGCCGGGTCCGGTGCGGACGCGGACCGGCGGCTCGACGACTTCCCCGGCCGTCGCGCCCGGGCGGCGCTCGAACCACCAGAACACCGCGACCGCGGGTATCGCGAGCAGCGCGACGGCCATCGCGGTCCGCGGGCGGATCAGCCAGCTGAGGCCGTCGGCGATCGGGCCCGGCAGGTACACCACGGCGACGAGCAGCAGCATCGCCGCGAGGAACGCCAGGTACAGGCTCATCGGCGCGCGCAGCACCAGCCCCGCCGCCCGCCGGACCACGGGCCGAGCCGCCCAGCGCCGCAGCGGCGCCGCGAAGAGCCCGGCCAGACTCAGCTGTGTGACGCCCAGCAGCAGCACTTCCCACGGTGTGGCGGACAGGGCCGCGGGTGCACCGGGGCTGCCGAGCAGCGTCGGCGAGGCACCCAGCACGAAGCTCGCCACCGCGAGCCCGCCGGCGCCCACCGCTGCCGCCACGGCCAGCACTCGCCGGGAGGGCCGAACGCCGTCAGCGTGCGCGAAGGCCAGCTGCTGGGCCAGCAGTGCCAGCGCGAGCGTCGCGCCGTAACGCGGCAGTTGCGAGCCCGACCAGGTCGTCGCCAGTTCGCCCGCGACGACCAGGGCCAGCAGCGTCAGCACGGACGCCGACCTCGCCCTGCGGTAAAGCGCCAGCAGGGCCGGCGCGCAGACGATCATCAGCAGGTACACGCCCAGCAGCCACAGCGGGTGCAGCGCGATCCGCATCACCGTGGCGTTGGTGCCCGCCGGGATGCCGAGCAGTTCCAGCGCCAGCGGCACGAGCAGCGCCACCACGGCGAAGATCAGCGCGGGCCGCAGCAGCGGGCTCGCGCGCTCGGCGAGGTAGTGCCGGTAGCCGCGATCGCGTTCGGCCCGCCAGCCCGCCTCGTTGGCGTGGCCGCCGGCGAAGAACAGCAGCGGGGTCAGCTGCGCGAGCCAGGTCAACGGCCACAGCGCCGATTCCGGCGCGCCCGCCCAATCGGCGAGCGCGGTCACGGACTCGCCGAGCATCAGCAGCGCCGCACCACCCGCGCCGAGCAATGCCCACCGCGTCGGCGGGCCGGTCCGGCGCACCGCGGGCCGGGTCCGCCGGGCCGCGGGCCAGCCGCGCAGCCGGAACACCAGCAGCGCGCCGATGACCAGCACGCCCGCCACCATCGGGCCGATCGGGTCGCCGACCGGCGGGCCCCAGCGCTGGTGCCACGAGTTCACCACCAGCCCGGCCGAATACAGCGTCGCGACGAGCTGGCAGGTGCGGGGCGAATCCATCGGGTTCAGCGCGCAGGTGTGGTGCATGTCCTTCGACAGCTGGGCGTCGAGCGAAGCGCGGACCTGCTGGTCCAGCGGGTGGCCCTTCTTGTCGGCGTAACGCAGCAGGTCGTAGCCGAGGTCGTGCGCCTTGCACGGCACCGAGTAGTCCCACTTCGTGTTGTCGTCACCCCACGGCGCGGAGCAGCCGCCGTCGACGTGCACGGCCCGCACGGTCCCGTCACGCGCGGTCAGCACGCCCGGCCGCACGTCCATCACGGCGGTGAAGTCCTTGGGCAGCAAGGCCAGCGCGCTCGGCTGCGGGCCGGGGTGCACGAGCGCCTCGATGGCGTTCTGCGCCGCCAGCACGTCACCCGTCGGCGGCCCCTGGTCCGGCGGTGACGCCGGTCGCGAGGCGATCAGCCCGAAGGCGAACACGATGAAGAGGACGAGCAGCAGCCACCCCGACGTCGACCAGCGACGTCGTGGGCGTGCGGCGGCCGGGGCGCGGTCGTCGGTGGCTGGCATGGGTCCCAGGGTGCCAGCCCGCCCGCCGGGACGGCACGGTGACAGCCCCCGGCGTGGGCGGGGGATAGCCCCCGATGCCGACGGCGCCGAACATACCGCTTATTTCGGGCGCTGCTGAATTACGGCCCGGAAAGCCTGGTGGAAAGCCAATTCTGCCGCCGGAGTCGAACGCGATTAATCGGATTTCGAGTCCGGGTCAATGGCGGGCCGGAAACGGGGGCGCTCAGCCCTCGGTGGACGACTGGTCCGCGTCGGCGAACCGCACTTGGTTGCGGCCGCCCTCTTTGGCCGCGTAAACGGCGGCGTCCGCGGCGTGCAGCAGCTGTTCCACCGTGGTCCCGTTGGGCCCGAGCAGCGCCACCCCGATGGACGCGGTGCGCCCGCCGATCCGGGCCCGGCCGCCGCGCTTGTCGGTGCTGACGATCTGCTGCTCGGCGATCGCGACGCGGATGCGCTCGGCCGTCACCTTCGACGCCGTCTCGTCGACGTCCGGCAGCAGGATCAGGAACTCCTCGCCGCCGAACCGGCCGATGATGTCCTTGGGGCGGGTGATCTCGTCGAGGGTCTGCGCGACGGTGCGCAGCACGTCGTCGCCCGCCGGGTGGCCGTAGGTGTCGTTGATCCACTTGAAATGGTCGAGGTCGATCATCAGCAGCGCCAGCATTTCGCCGCCGCGCGCGGAGCGGGCCAGCGCGCGCTCCGCCGATTCGGACCAGCCGCGCACGTTGAAGATCCCCGTCTTCGGGTCCGTCCGCGCCTCGGACTGCAGCTGGTTGATCTCCGCCAGCCGGTTGCCAAGCACGGTGATCAGCACCAGGATCACGATCGCCGGCGGGATCTCCACGAGCAGGATGGTGGCGATCGTGCCGAGCCCGATCGTCGAGAGCTCCAGCAGGTTGTCGTCCTTGGTGCCCAGCACATTGCTCAGCGTCGGCGCCGAAGTGCCGCCCAGCGCGAGCAGCCCGCCGATGACGATCGCCTGCAGCGCGGCGTAACAGAAGCCGACGAGCATCAGGATGCCGAAGACCTGCAGCGAGTTCGCCGGGCTCAGCCGGGCCACTTCCGCCGACGCGAAGCTCTGGTAGAGCTGGTGGGCCAGCAGCGCCGAAACGGCGTGGGTCAGCGAAGTGAAGACGAACTTGTGTGGCGGCCGCCGCGAGTTGAACCACCGCTGGGTCCGGACGATGACGATCAGCAGCAGGGTCAGGTGGATCGGCAGCAGCAGCGCGCCCGGGAAGACCCAGATGCCGGACAGGTCGATGTGGACGGCGGTGACCCGGTTGCGCCGCCGCTCCTCCTGCCGCCGGGTGAGCTGGATGTGCACGGTGGCGCAGACGGCGAGGATCCCGAACCGCGCCCAGTCGACGAGTGTGGCCGCGCCTGTGGTGACGATCCCGAACGTCAGCAGCGCGACCGCGATCGCTTCCCAGGAAAGCAGGAAAATGATCATCGGGCGTGGCTTCGTCCACAGATCCCACGAAGGAACCGGATTCGCGGAAATCAGCGCGCGCAGCCTGGTGCCGACACCGTGCGACCGTTCGGTCGCGGTTTGTGCGGCACGCGCGGAAACCCGGTTCGGGTTTGGGTGATCATGGGCCGCTTCGGGTACCTCGTCACCGGAGTCCGTGGGTTCACCGCGCGCGTGTCCGTTCTCGGGCATCGGGCTCGGCCTCCTCCGGTCTCTCGGGTTGTCGGCGTGTGATGGTTCCCGCTGTGGTAGTGGTATGCCTTACCGGTATCATCGCACTCACCGACTTCCCGGCAGGGAGTCCTCCCCGAGGACTGAATTCGTGTTCCGCCCACTCGCGTGCCTCCACACCCCGGAGGCGCCTTCCCCCGATGGCTGGTGAATCCCGAATGCGAATTGCGGCACCGGTCTCTCCCGCATCCCCGCGGTGCGCCACAGGAGGTGCTTTCCCGATGTCGGACCGTGAGGCCTGAATCGTCCCCGCCCCTTTTCCGTCCGAATTGCAGTCACGAGGAGGTGCCGGACGATGTCGGACCGTGAAGCCTGAGCTGGACCTGACCGTGCTTGTTCCGTGACATGGTGAGCGGAGGTGGATTCCGTGCGTGACCGCGAGGCGTGAAAACAGTTCGGTCCGGCTTCGATGCCCGGACGTCTTTCGCCGGGCCGGCGGCAGTGATCCGGCCATGATTCAGAGCCCGGAGTCGGCGGCGACCGCGTGCCGGACCCGGGTCCAGGAGAACGCCGTGGGAATCGCCAGTACGACGCCGGCCACCCCGGCGAGTGCGATGGCCGTGACGGCCGAGCCGGTCGCCTGCGCGACCACCCCGCCGATCGCGACGCCGACGCCTTGCGCGACGCGCAGCCCCGTGCGGTACAGCCCGCCGGCGCCGCCGCGCAGCTCGTTCGGCACCCAGGTGGAGAACGTCGCGGTCACCGTGATGATGTACGCCCCCATGGCGCCCGCCAGTGCCAGCAGCACGAGCGCGACCGGCAGGTTCGGCCGCAGCAGGAACAGCGCGAGCAGGGCCAGCGACAGGGTGGCCAGCACGCCGAGCAGCCGTTGCCGCGTCGGCGCCGAGGCGAATTTGGACAGCAGGTAGGCCCCCACCACGAAGCCGAGCGGGTCGGCGGCGAGCAGCCAGCCGACGGCCGCGGACGGCTCGCCCAGCTGGCGGGCCAGCGGCGCGGCCAGCCCCTCCGGCACCACCGAAAGCCCGACCAGCCAGGACAGCGCGATCAGCACCCGCAGCCGCCGCTGGCCGAACACCCACCGCGTCGCCCCGAACCAGGTCGTCTGCTCCCCGCCCGCCGCGGGCCGGTCGTGCACCCAGATCCGGACGATGACCGCGGCGACCGCGAAGCTCACCGCGTCGATCGCCAGCGCCCACGAGGAGCCGACCGCCGTCACCAGCAGCCCGCCGCCCGCCAGCCCGAGCAGCTGCACCGTGTTGGTCGTGATCCCGCGCAGGTCCTGGCTGCGCAGGTACAGCTCGTCGTCTTCGAACACTTCACGGGTGATCGCGTTCTGCGCCGCGTTCGCCGGCGAAGCGGCCAACTGCACCACGACGAGCAGCCCGCACAGCACGCCGAGCGGCATCCCCGGGATGCTCATCAAGCCCACGAGCACCGCCTGCACCGCCGCGCTCGAGGCCAGCACCACTCGTCGCGGGTAGCGGTCGGCCAGGAAGGACAGCCCGAGCCCGCCCGCCAGCGCGGGCAGGAAGGTGAGGGCGTAGACCACCGCGGCCCAGAGCGCCGAGCCGGTGCGGTTGTAGACGAGGATGGACAGCGCCACCTTCGCCAGCTGGTCGCCCGCGCTCGAGATGGCCTCGGCCGCCCACAGAACGCGGTACTCGACGTTCCGCAGCGGCGCGGTCAGCGGTGCACTGGCGTGGGTCGTCACGGGGTGGCCATTCCCCCCTCCCCGGTCGGGCGAACGTAGTCTTCCCGCATTCTGCCGGTGCCGTGACAGCGCCGGTCAGCGCGTCACAGGTTCGGTAACCGGGACGACAGCCAGTATGCCGCCGATTACCCGGAGGTGGACCGGGAACGGGGATGTCGGCGGCGGTTGAGCCGATCGGGCTACGCCGGGTGGACCGCGGCTCCCGGTGGCGCTGACCCGTCGGGAGGTACCGGCGGACTGATCGACGATCACTCGCTCGGCGCAGGTCAGGCACCGTTCGCCGCCGCTGCCCTGTCCGTTGCGCCGAATGGACCAAGACTGGTGGGGAGCCCGGCGGCGCGGCCCCTCGCCCGCCGGTGCATGCAGTGGGGAGAGGTTTATGGACGGGCTGATGCAGGACAAGGCGGTGGTCGTGACCGGCGCCGGCCGGGGGCTCGGCGAAGCGTTCGCCGTGCACGTGGCGCGCGCGGGCGGCGCCGTGGTGGTCAACGACGTCGACCTGGAGCTGGCCGAGCGGACGGCGGAGAACATCCGGGCGTACGGCGGCCGGGCGGTGGCCAGCGGGCACAGCGTGGCCGACCCGGCCCAGGCGCAGGCGATCGTGGACGAGTGCGTGCGGGCGTTCGGCCGGATCGACGGGCTGGTCAACAACGCGGGGCTGAACTACGAGGCACTGCCGTGGGAGGACGACGTCGACCAGGCCAGGGAGCTGGTCGAAGTCAACGTCCTCGGCGTGATGTACACCGGGCTCGCCGCCATCAAGGCCATGGTCGCGGGCGGCACCGGCGGGTCGATCGTGAACATCTCTTCCGGCGCTTCGCTGGGCCAGCGCAAGCTCGGCGTGTACGCGGCGAGCAAGGGCGCGGTCGCGTCGCTCACCTACTCCTGGGCGCTCGACCTCGAGGAGGCCGGAATCCGCGTCAACGCCGTGTGCCCGGTGGCGCACACGCGGATGGTGTGGAAGTCGGAGCGGGCGCTGCGGGCCTGCCCGCCGGACCGCACGCCGTCGAAGATCGCGCCGGTGGTGCTGTTCCTGCTCGGCGGCGGCTCGGCCGGGATCACCGGCCAGATGATCCGGTGCAACGGCCCGCAGCTGCACGTGATGGGCCAGCCGTACCTGAAGCAACCGATCCTCGAACGCCCGGTGTGGGACACCGAGACGGTGCAGAACGCGTTCGACGAGGTGTTCAGCGCGCACCTGGAGAACTACGGGCTGGAGAAGCGCGTCCCGCCGCGGCTGCGCAAGTGGACGGAAACCCCCAGCCGCATCGCCTGACCGCGGGTCCGGTCGCCAACTCCAGGGTTGGTGACCGGGCTAGACTCCCGGCGTGGCTTGGGACACCGAGGAAACCCGCCGGCGCCTGATGGCCGCCGCGATCGCCGAGTTCGGCGCGCGGGGACCGGACGCGACCATGGCGGACATCGCGAAACGCGCCGGTATCAACAAAGAACGGCTGTACAACTACTACGGCGACAAGCGGGCCCTGTTCGAGACCGTGCTGTCCGACCAGCTGCGGCAGCTCGCGGCCGCGGTCGGGCGGCCGGACGGGCGCGCGGAAGAAGTCGGCGAGTTCGCCGGCCGCACCTTCGACTACCACCAACAGCACCCGGAGCTGGTCCGCCTGCTGCTGTGGGAGGCGCTGGGCCAGGAGCCGGCGGTCGACGAGGACAACCGCACCACGCAGTACCGGAACCAGGTCGAGTGGTACACCGCCGCGCAGCGCGAAGGCGTGCTGGACGAGGAGATCGACGCCGACTACGCCATTTTCATGGCCATCGCGCTCTCGGCCTGGTGGGTCGCCGTCCCCCAGCTCGCCCGCATGCTGACCGGCGCCGACGCCGACAACCCGGCCGAGCGGGCCCGCCGCCGCGCGGCGGTGGTCCGGGCCGCGGAACGCATCGCCCTGCCCCACGATCGCCGGTCCAGCACTTCGGAAGGCAAGAACCAACCCTAGGGTTGCAGCCCGAATCCGAGGCGGTCGGCCTGCGAACCGACGCCACCGACCCCGCAGCCTGCGACACGCTGGTGGCCACCGCCGTGCCAAGGGCCCGTTCCTGTTGTCGCGCAGCGCGATCCCGGCGCTGACGGCGCCGGGCGGGAGCATCGTGTACGTCTGCTCGGCCACCGCGCAGGCCGGTGTGCCGGTGGCCGCTCAGGCACCCGCTGTCGGAGCCGGGCTGCCGGTGTACAGCCCGGCGATGTCGTCGCCGTAGCGTTCGTTGATCACGCGTCGCTTGAGCTTGAGTGTCGGCGTCAGCTCGCCGGACTCGGGCGTCCAGACGCGGGTGATCACCTGGTAGCGCTTGATCTGCTCGACGCGCGCGAGCCGGCTGTTCGCGGATTCCACGGCGCGCTCGATCTCCGCGCGCACCTTTTCGTGGGCGGCCAGCTCGTCCAGGGTGTCGGCGCCCTCGACGCCGTTCGCCGCGGCCCAGCCGGGCGCGATCTCGTCGTCGAGCACGATCAGCGCGGTGACGTACGGCTTGTCGTCGCCGATCGCGACCGCCTGGCCGATCAGCGGGTGCTCCTTCAGCAGCCCCTCGATGTGCGTCGGCGCGATGTTCTTGCCGCTCGAGGTGATGATCAGTTCCTTCTTGCGGTCGGTGATCCGCACGTAGCCGTCTTCGTCGACGGTGCCGATGTCGCCGGTGGCGAACCAGCCGTCGTCGTCGGTCGCCTTCTTGATCGAGCCGTCGGCCTGGAGGTAGCCGAGGAACACGATGGGCCCGCGGACGAGCAGTTCCCCGTCTTCGGCCACTTTCACCTCGACGCCGTCGAGCGTTCGCCCGACGGTGCCCGCGCGGAACGCGCCCGCGCCGTTCGCCGTCACCGCGCCGGTGGTCTCGGACAGTCCCCAGACCTCCAGGATTTCGACGCCCAGCCCGGCGATGAAGTACAGCACTTCCAGCGGCAGCGCGGCCGCACCGCTCGCGGGGACGAGGAGCTTGTCGAGGCCGAGCAACGCGCGGACGGGGGCGAGCACGGTTTCGTCGGTCTTCGCGATGCGCTCGGCCAGCTCGGCCGGGACCTCCTGGCCCGCGCTGCGGAGCTTGTACCCCTCCTGCAGCAAGGCGTTGGCCTCGAGCAGGGCCGCCCGCCGGTCTTCGGGGACGGCGCCGAGCATGTTCTTCAGCCCCGCCACCATTTTCTCCCAGACCCGCGGCACGCCGAAGAAGCTCTGCGGGCGCACCTGGCCGAGCGCCGTGACGACGGCCGACGGGTCGGCGAGGGTGTGCACGTGGCCCACCCACAGGATCGGCATGTACACCGACAGCTCGCGTTCGGCGATGTGCGCGAGCGGCAGGTACGCGATGTTGGTGACGTGCATGGGGGAGCCGTGCAGCGCCTGCACCGCGTAGCCCTCGTGGATGGCGTTGCGGTGCGAGAGCACCACGCCCTTCGGGTCGCCGGTGGTGCCGGAGGTGTAGATCATCGCCAGCGGGTCGTCCGGCCGGATCGACTGCCACGAGCTTTCGAAGACGTCCGGGTCGGCGGCGATCGCGGCGCGGCCCGTTTCGCGCACTTCGGCGAACGAGGTGAACCGCTGGTCGCCGGCCGGGATCGATCCGGCGTCCAGCACCACGACGTGGCGCAGCGCCGGCAGGTCGTCGAGCACCGGCAGCCAGCGCGCCAGCTCGCCCGCACCCGCGAGCACGACCACCGGGGCGGCGCTGTGCCTTGCCACGTAACGGATCTGGTCCGGGCTGAGCGTGGCGTACGCGGTGCACGGGATGGCGCCGAGGTGCACGGCGGCGAGGTCGGCGACGAGGTGGTCCGGGCTGCCGGGCGCCATGATCAGCATCCGGTCGCGCGAGCCGAGCCCGAGTCCGGCCAGGCCGCGCGACACCTCGGCGATCGCGGTGCGGAATTCGCTCCAGGTCAGCGTCGGGTGGCCTTCGAGGTCGAGTGAGGTGACCGCGGGGTGGTCGCCGTACTCGGTGGCGTTGCGCAGCAGCAGGCCGGGGATCGTCTGGCCTTCGGCCTGCTCGGCGACGGACTTGGGCATGGTCAACGCTGACCCTCCTCCAACGGTGGCTGATCACGTCACTGTAGGGGCTCCCCGACGGTGTGGATAGAGAATCGAGGCCACCTTCGGCACCGGCGTGGACCTGGCCGCCGACCGGCCGAAACGGTCATTTGCCCACCGGGTGGACGCGGCCCGCCTGCTTGAATGGAGACCCGCCGCCCGGACCTCGAGGAGTGCCCATGACGAACCCGGCCCGCGAGCTGCTCGACGCGATCCAAGCGGAGCTGGCGCCTCGCGACGACGACAACCGCCTCGTGCCGCTGGTGGCCGCGGGCCAAGCGGCCCGGGCGGTGTTCGCCGCGATCGCCGCCGAGGAGAAGTGGATCGTGCGCAGCGATTGGCGCAGCTTCCACGAGCTGGCGGCGCGCGCGGACGAGCCGCGGGCGCGGGAGTTCTTCGGCGGGCTCGCGCCGGGGGAGCAACTCGCGCTGGGCAAGCTCGACGCGCTCGTGTCGGCCGCGGGCGCGGACCCCGGCACCGAGTTGCCGCGCGTGGGCTGCCAGGCGTACCCGGCGTACTTCGCGTGGCTGGCGCTGAACGGTGAATCGGCCGAAGTCGCTGTCGCCATCTTCGCGAACTTCGCCGCGTGGGGCCGGTATTGCGGCGCCATCGCCGCGGGCATGCGCGAGCACTACGGCTTCGACGACGACGCGTGCGCGTTCTTCGACTTCTTCGCCGCCGACGCGCCGGGGCTCGAGGACCAGGCTCTCGCGGCGATCCAGGCGGGCCTCGACGCCGGCCGGCTCGACGCGGGCCGCGCCCGGACGTACGCCCGGCTGTTCCAGGGCTACGAGCTGATGTTCTGGAACACCCTCGCGGAGGAGTTTTCCGCGTGACGGCCGGAATTCGCGATAATGGCCGGACCGGGCCGCGGAATTGATCCTCGTATCGCCCCTTCGGGTGAGCGACGGGGGTGTTTTCCCGGTCCCGCCGGTTATGATCGCCACCTGGTTCCCGCTGGTCGTGGCCCTGCCGGGGTGAGATCCCCGGCCCGCGGGGAAACGGAAATCGTGGTGCGGGAAAACCGGTTGGAGGGGACGGAGATGGCCGAAACACGCAGTCGAGAGGTGCCGATCTCCTATCTCGCCACGCTTCTGGCCGGCGTGGCCCTCGGATTCCTGCTCGCCGAATTCGGCCGGGTCCTCGTGCGCTACCCGGTGGAGGCGGTGCTCGTCACGGTGCTCGCCTGCTCGATCGCCGTGCTCGCCTGGGCGTGCCGGGAGATGCTGCGCGACCTCTTCAAGCGCGGCGGCAAGCGCGAGCCCGGGCCCGGCCACGGCGAGCCCGGGCCGTCCGGCTACCCACGGCTGTCGCTGCCCCACCAGAACGACCGGAACCACCGGCATCCGAACGGCGTTCGGCGCTGAAAAGTGGTAATCCGGCCGCGCGAAGCGTCGATTCCGTGGCGGGTGTCGGCAATTTCACCCTTTTCTCTCGGCGTGGCCGGTGATGGTCTCCGGTAAGCCGATCATCACCGAACGCCCGGGCAGTCCGTGACGGATCTCACCGAACCGTTTCAGTGCCGGCGTACGTACACTTCTGACGCTCGAAGGTGCGCCGCAGGTCACTCCGGCACCCGCCGCCCCGCCCGGCCGCCGTGCGATTGGCGTCAGTTCTGCCGTGGTCGATTTCCGAAGCCTCGCACGGGGTTGTGAGTCGATCACACAGTGGCCCCCGTGCTGGGCACCCGGACTTGACGTGCCTCTCGGGGCCTCATACCGTCGTCGCGGACGATGCGGGCCACGGTGGTTGATCCGGCTGGTCGGAACCGGGTGAGAAAGCCCCGGGGCGACCCGAACCGCAGGTACTGCCGGAAGGAATACGGGCCACGGTGAAGCAGAATTCTGTTCGACGCAACCGCGGGTCGTCGATTCGATCACGCGTGCTCTCGATCGCGCTGATTCCGAGCGTCGCTCTACTGCTCGTCGGGATCGCGCTGGCGGGTTACCTCATCACCGACGCGGTGAAGGCGCGTGACTACGCGAACAAGATCCGCGCCTCCGAAAACCCGGGCATCTCGTTCATCGTCGCGGCGGAGCAGGAGCGCCAGCTCACCATGAGCGTCCTCGCCGGACAGGGCTCGGCCCGCCCGACACTGCTGGCCACGCGGCCGAAGACCGACGCCGCGGCCGGCCAGATCAGCGCGCTGCTGCAAGGCAGCTTCGCCGACGACAGCACGGTGCCGGCGAGCGTGAAGCAGAACATCGCCACGTTCGCCGCGCTGTACGGGAAGATCCACGAACTCCGCCAGCAGGTCGACGCGGGCCAGGTCCCGCTGCTGCAGGCGTTCACCTTCTACAACCAGATCATCGACCAGTTCACCCAGGGCGTCGCCGGCCTGGCCCAGGCCGCCCGCGGCGCGCAGAACGCGTTCGCGCGGCTGTCCGCCATCCCGATCTTCAACGCCGCCGAACAGATGCAGCGCAGCGACGCGCTGTCCGCGGCGGGACTCGCGGCCGGCGGCCTCCGCGGTGACGAGCTGCAGGGGTACATCGGCGAGGTCGGCGCGTACCACGCCCAGCTCGAACAGTCCGTGCCGCAGATGATCCCCGAGGTGCGCGCGAGTTACGACAAGCTCGTCGCGAGCCCCGAGTGGAAGACCGTCAACCAGGTCGAGGCGGCGTTCCTGGCCGGCGGGGCGAACCAGCAGCTGCCCGTTCCGCAGGAGCAGTGGCGCACCGCCGCCCACCAGGTGGCCACCACGATGATGACGCTTTTCGTCACGCAGAGCGCGAACGCCACCAACGCGGCCATCAGCGATGCCGACAGCACGCTGGTGAACTCGATCATCGCGGGCGCCGTCGCGATGCTCATCGCGATCGCGGTGGTGCTCGTCGCCCTGCGGTTGTCGAGGCGCTTCATCGCGCGGCTCGCCCGGCTGCGGGAGGACACCCTCGACGCGGCCGAGGTGCGGCTGCCCGAGCTGGTGGAGCAGGTCCGCGCCGGACGTCCGGTGGACCTCGAAGCGGGCGGCCACTTCCTCGACCACGGCACCGACGAGATCGGCGAGGTCGCCGAGGCCTTCAACAAGGCGCAGTCGGCCGCCATCGCGGCCGCCGTCGAAGAGGCGAAGACCCGCGAGGGCACCAAGGCGGTGTTCCTCAACATCGCCCACCGCAGCCAGGTCATCGTGCACCGGCAGCTGAAGGTGCTCGACCAGGCCGAGCGCAAGCAGGAGGACCCGGACCAGCTGGACACGCTGTTCCAGCTCGACCACCTCTCCACCCGCGCCCGCCGCAACGCCGAGAACCTGATCATCCTCGGCGGCGGCCAGCCGGGACGGCAGTGGCGGCACCCGGTCGGGCTCGCCGAGCTGGCCCGCGGCGCCGCGGCCGAGACCGAGGACTTCGCGCGGGTGAAGACGGCCACGCTGCCGTCGATCGCCGTGCGCGGCCCGGTCGTCGGCGACCTCGTGCACCTGCTCGCGGAGCTGATCGACAACGCGACTTCGTTCTCCCCGCCCGAATCGCGGGTGGAGCTGCGCGGCAACGTGGTCGGCCGGGGCGTGGTCATCGAGGTCGAGGACCAGGGCCTCGGCCTGGAGCCCGAGCAGGCCGACGAGCTCAACGAGATGCTCGCCGACCCGCCCGACTTCGGCATCATGGCGCTGTCCGACGAGCCCCGCCTCGGCCTGTTCGTGGTCGCGCGGCTGGCGTCGCGGCACGGGATTTCCGTGCACCTGCGCGAATCCGCGTACGGCGGCACCCGGGCGATCGTGCTGGTGCGGACCGACCTGCTCGCCCCGATCAGCGAGGTGACACCGGATCCCGAGCCCGGGGACGCCGCCGACACGCCGATCCCGGACCAGCCGGTGGCCGTCGCGGACGTCACGCGGATCGGGCGGCGCTCGCGGCACCGGGCCATGCCGCCGGGGCCGGTCGCCGTCCCGCCGCGGTCCGCCGTCCCGTCGGCGTCGGTCGCGGTTCCGCCGCGTTCTGTGGACCCGTCGGCGTCGGTCGCGGTTCCGCCGCCTTCCGCGGTCCCGCCTGGGTCGGTCGGTGTCCCTTCGCCCGTCGCCGCCGGGCGGCCGGAACAGCAGCCGCCCGCCCGGCCGCCGCGCCCGCCGCAGCCCGCGTGGCCGGCGCGCGAGCCGCAGCCCGCGCCGGAGAACGGCAGGCCGCAGCAGCCGCGCCGGCCCGAGGCGCCCGGGCGGCCGCCGCTGCCGCAACGCCGTCGTCAGCAGAACCTCGTCCCGCAGCTGCGGGCGGACCGGCCCGAACCAGAGCGGGAGGAAACCCGTGAGGACTCGGCGGAGATCGTCCGCGACCGGCTGGCGGCGTTCCAGCAGGGCACCCGGCGCGCCGGCGCGACGGACGCGGAATCCGGCAACTTCGACACCAGGTACGGAGATCGCGAGTAATGGCCAACAACGGCGTCAATGAGCTCGACTGGCTGCTCGACGACCTCGTCAAGCGGGTCGCCGGTGCCGACCGGGCCGTGGTCCTGTCCTCGGACGGCCTGCTGATCGGCCGGTCCGGCACACTGTCCGAAGAGGACGCTGAGCACCTTTCGGCGGTGGCCTCGGCGTTCCAGAGCCTGGCCCGCGGCACCGGGCGGCACTTCGGCGGCGGCAACGTCCGCCAGACCATGGTGGAGATGGACCACGCGTTCCTCTTCGTCACCGCCGCCGGCCGCGGCGCCTGCCTCGCCCTGCTGGCGAGCGAGGACGCCGACATGGGCCTCGTCGCGTACGAGATGAACCTGATGGTCAAGCGGGTGGGCGCGGTCCTCACCGCCGCGCCGAGGGCCGGGGTGGTCCAGCGGACTTCGCCATGAGCGCCCGGCACGAGTCCTGGTACGACGACGAGGCTGGCCCGCTGGTCCGGTCCTACGCGGTGACGGGCGGGCGCACGCGGTCCGGCACGCTCGCACTGGATCTGATCACCCTGGTCGTCGCGCTGCGCACGGCGCGGGAGTCCGGGGTCGGCGAGCCGGAGTACGCGCGGATTCTGAGTCTGTGCCAGAAGCCCACTTCCGTCGCGGAAGTGGCCGCTCGCGTCGACCTGCCGCTGCCGGTGGTGAAGGTGCTGCTGAGCGACCTGATCGAGCAGAACCTGGTGCTGTTCCGTACCGCGGCGCCGGTGAGCGAAGCCCCCAGTCACCACGTACTCCAGGCGGTTCTTGATGGCATCCGAAAGCTCTGAGCCCCGGCGGACCCTGACCGCGACCGCGGTCAAGGTCCTGGTCGCCGGCGGCTTCGGGGTCGGCAAGACGACGATGGTCGGCTCGGTCAGCGAGGTGGCGCCGCTGCGCACCGAAGAGGTGATCACCACCGCTTCGGAGGGTGTCGACGACCTCGCCGGCGTCGAGCAGAAGACCACGACCACCGTCGCGCTCGACTTCGGCCGGATCACCATCAACCCCGAGCTGATCCTGTACCTGTTCGGCACCCCGGGCCAGGACCGGTTCTGGTTCATGTGGGACGAGCTGGCCGAGGGCGCGCTCGGCGCCGTGGTCCTCGCCGACACGCGGCGTCTCGAGTCGTGCTTCGCGGCTGTGGACTTCTTCGAGCGCCGCGGCCTGCCGTTTGTCGTTGGTGTCAACTGCTTCGACGGCGCGTACCGCTACGGCACCGAAGAGGTGCGCGCGGCGCTCGACCTCAGCCAGGAAGTCCCGCTGCTGCTGTGCGACGCGCGTGAGCGGGACTCCACCAAGCAGGTGCTGACGATCCTCATGGAACACGTGATGGACCGCAACGACCTCGCTGCGGCCCACCCCGGTCACTGAGCCCTGCGCTTGCGCCCCAGCGCGAACGACCCCGGCCCGACCACCGCGATCAGCAGGAAGATCCACGAGTACAGCGCGGCGGGCTCGCCCATGTTGTGCAACGGCAGCAGACCGGCCGGCGCGTGCACGGTGAAGTAGGCGTACGCCATCGTGCCGGACAGCAGCACCGCCGCGGGCCGCGCCGCGAACCCGGCCAGCACGAACAACGCGCCGACGACCTCGATCACCCCGGCCCACCACCCCGGCCACTGCCCGAACGGCACGGCCATCCCGGCGCCGTCGATCCCGCCCAGCAGCCCGAAGCCCTGCAGCCCGTGACAGAGGAACAGGAACGAAACCACGACCCGGAAAGCAGCCAGCACCCCAGGGCGACCCTGCTCCCGCACGGCGGCGGTGAGTTTGCCGCGGACGGTGGAGGTGGTGGTGCGGTTGTCGCGGATGTGCTCGCTGGTGGCGGTTTCGCCGTGGGCGTGCTGGTTGGTGGTCCGGTCGTCGCGGGTGCGCTGGTTGGTGGTCCGGTTGTCGTGGCCGGTGGCGGTTTCGCCGTGGGCGTGCCGGCTGGTGGTGCTGACGTGGGGACCGGTGGCGGTTGCGTTGCCGGGCTGGGTGCGGGCCGCGGTGGTCCGGGCGTGGTCGGCGTGACCGGTGGTGGTCTGGGTCCGGCTGGTGGTGGTGCGGGGCTCGTCGGCCTGGGTGGTCTGGCCGGTGGTGGTCTGCGCGGTGGTGCTGGTCATGACCGGGTCCTTCCGTAGGGGCGTTCTCCGTGCTTTCACCGAGGCGTCGAACGGCCCGGCCGCGGATCGACACGGGCCCGGAAACTTTTTTCGCACCGTCTTCCGTCGCGGTCGGCGCGGCCCGGCAGACTGGGCCGATGGTTGCCAAACGCAGCGCCGGGCTGCTGCTCTTCCGCCGTCAGGACACCGAGGTCGAGGTGCTGCTCGGGCACATGGGCGGCCCGTTCTGGGCGAAGAAGGACGCGGCCTCGTGGTCGCTGCCGAAGGGCGAGCTGGAACCGGACGAAGAGCCGGAGGCCGCGGCGCGCCGCGAGTTCACCGAGGAGCTGGGCCTGCCGGCGCCGGACGGTGAGTACCGGCCACTCGGCGAGATCAAGCAGTCGGGCGGGAAGGTCGTCACGGCCTGGGCCGTCGAGGGTGACCTGGACCCGGCGGCGGTGGTGCCCGGGACGTTCGAGCTGGAGTGGCCGCCGCGATCCGGGCGCCGGCAGGAGTTTCCCGAACTGGACCGGGTCGAGTGGTTCGGGCTGGCGGCGGCCCGGGAGAAGCTCCTGAAGGGCCAGCTGCCGCTGCTGGACCGGCTCGTCGAGCTGCTTTAGCCGGCCCGGCGCCCGAGCACCGTGAGCAGGCCGTCCAGCGGCCGGTCGGCGAACGACGACAGGATCAGGTCGGCGTGCCCGAAGTCCAGGGCCGCGGTGATCGGGTTCGGCACCGCGACGGTGGTGATCCCGGCGGCCTTCGCGGCGCTGACACCGTGCGGCGAATCCTCGAACGCGACGGCTTCGTCGGCCGTGACGCCGAGCGTCGCCAGCGCCGCGAGGTAGGTGTCCGGGCGCGGTTTCGCCGCATGGCGGTCGCCGGTCTCCACGGACGTGAAGCGGGCGGCGAGGCCCAGCCGGTCGAGCTGGCCGTGCACCCAGGTGCCCGACGAGCTGGACGCCACGCCGAGCCGCAGCCCGCGGGCGGCCGCCGCGTCGAGGTAGTCGAGCACGCCCTCTCGTGGTCCGCCGGTTTCCAGCAGTTCCAGTACCCGCGCGCGCATCCCGGGGCGCAGGGTCTCCGGGTCCGGCACGTGTTCGCCCAGCAGCGCCAGCATCGTCGACGCTGTGTTCTGCGTGCCGATGACGGTGTGCCAGACGTCCAGCGGCAGCTCCGCGCCGTGCTTGCGGAACGTCTCCTGCCAGGACTGGAGCACCGCCGCTTCGGTGTCGGCCAGCGTGCCGTCGAAGTCGAAGATCAAAGCTCGCGTGACCACTCCGGCAGCCTGCCGCACGGCGTCTCGGGGCGGCAAGGCGGGCGGGTCAGGCGGAGCGGCGCAGAGTGAGCAGCGTGATCTCGTTCGGGGCGAACACGCGGAACGGCGGGCCCCAGAAGCCGGAGCCGCGGCTGTTGTAGAGCTGGGTGCGGTCGCCGTGGCGGGTCAGGCCGGAGAGGGTGGGCTGGTCGAGGCGGACCAGGAGGTGGAACGGCCAGATCTGGCCACCGTGCGTGTGTCCCGAGATCTGCAGGTCGACGCCGGCCTCGCTGGCCTGCGTCACCTGCTTCGGCTGGTGGGCCAGCAGCACGACGGGCAGGTCCGGGTCCACACCGTCGAGGGCTGCGGGCAGGTCGGGGCCGTGGCCGGGGAGGCCGGACGTCGCGCCGGTCGGGTCGTCGATGCCCGCGAACAGGACTCCGTCGCCGTCTCGCTCGATGACGGTGCTGCGGTTGTGCAACGCGTCCCAGCCGAGGGTGGTCATGTGGTCGAGCCAGGCCTGGGCCTCGCCGAAGTACTCGTGGTTCCCGGTGATGTAGAACCGGCCGAGCCGGGCCTGGACGCCGCCGAGCGGGTCGACCTGCTTGCGGCGCTTGGCCACCGAACCGTCCGCGAGGTCGCCCGCGTGGCAGACGACGTCGGCCTGCAGCCGGTTCAGCTCGGCCACCAGCCGCTCGGACCACTTCGTGCGGTCGATCGGCCCGTAGTGGGTGTCGGTGATCACCGCGACGCGCAGTCCGTCGACGCCGGCGCCGAGCCGCGGGATCACGACGTCGACCTCCTTCACCGGCGGCACGCGCATCGCGATCCGATTGCCCGTCACGAGAAGGACGGCTGAAACCACGAGCACGGCGCCCGCGACGATCCGCGGGCGAGCGGGATCGTCCACACCGGACAGCGCGAGCACCAGCCGCAGCACGTGGCCGAGCACGCTCCAGGTGAACAGCACCCAGATCGAGCCGAGCAGCACGTCGCCGGCGCGGGCGGCCGCGTCGCTCTGCGCCGGGCCGTGGCCGCGGAACATCAGGAGCGGGAATCCGACCATCACCGCCGCGAACACCACCGTGCCGACGACCGTGCCCGCCACCGGCCAGCCCGGCAGCAACACGAACACCGACCACGGCTCGCCGAACAACAGAAGCAGGGCGATCACCAGCATCGCGGCCAGGCGAACTCGACGCATCACAGTGGCCATCCCTCGTCATCCGGTCCTGGACAACCCAGCGTAGCCGGAATCGCCGACTAACGGCCCGATGGGCTGTTAGCTCTCGGCTCACACGTGTTTGGCCGGCTGTGCGTTACCGGACGTTCGGGCGTCGCACGGGTTTGCGGGTCTCGGAGTAGGCACAGCTGTTTTGCCCGGCTTGGTGAAGTGAGTCCGGTGCCGCTGGGCGATCCGCACGAGATCGCGGCCGGCGCGTCGTTCGCCCACGGCCCGGCCCCGGTCGTCTGATGGCGACGCGGACGGACCTCGGCGGCGCGGAGTGTGCGCTCTCTGGACGATGTGGGGCAATGGTGGGGCATGCTCATCCTTCGTGACGCATTCGATGGTTTCACGCGGTTCGACGAGTTCGAGCGGAACCTCGGAATCGCGCCGAACCTGCTGACCCGCCGCCTGCGCAAACTCGTCGAGGCGGGGCTGCTGGAACGCCGCCGATACCAGGACCGCCCGCCTTTGCACGAGTACGTCCTCGCCCCCCGGCGGCCGCGAGTTCCTCCCGGTGCCGATCACCCTGGCAACCTTCGGCGACCACCACGCACCGGCCGATTCGCGAACCATCCAGCTGATGGACCGAACCTCGGGCGAGCCGGTGGAGGCCGTGCTCGTCGACCGCCGCTCGGGGAGTCGGGCTTGGTTTTTCCCGTGGGTCCGGGCGCTGGTGAAGGGATGCGGGAGTGTTACTCGCTGTCCTCAAAGGACTGATCGAGCGGCTGCCGGGAAGCGTTGGAGTGAGTGGGATGGCGGCGGCTGGGGTGGTTGGGTGGAGCCAACCGCCGTGGCAGTGGTGACTGGGGCGGTTGCGGTTGGAGTGGCTGGGACGACTGGGTGGAGGCAACCTCGGTGGCTGGGTGGGTGCGGTTGGTGTGGCTGGGCAAGCTGGGGTGGTTGGGTGGAGGCAGGTGTGGCTGGACTGGTTGGGGTGGCTGGGATGGCTGGCAGGAAGCAGCCGGAGCGGGCGTGGTCGCTGGGCTGGTTGGAGTTCGTCGGCCGGAGGAATCCGGAGCGGCTGTGGTGGCTGGAGCAAAGGTGCAGCCGGGCTGGTTGGGGTCGAGCAATTGGAGTGGTCAGGGAGGCCGGGCGGAACCTGCTGGCTTGGTGCGGACTGTCAGAGCGGTTAGGGCCGCATGGCGAATTCGTTGGGGTGGAGGGGATACCAGTGTGGGTCGGTGAGGGTTGTGGGGGTGGCGGGGTTGTCGGTGTGGGTCGGTGAGGGTTGTGGGGGTGGCGGGGTTGTCGGTGTGGGTCGGTGAGGGTTGTGGGGGTGGCGGGGTTGTCGGCGTGGGTCGGTGAGGGTTGTGGGGGTGGCGGGGATGCCAGCGCGGATCGGCGAGGGTCGTGGGGGTGGCGGGGATGCCGGTGCGGCTCGGTGGGGGTCGTTGGGGTGTACGGGATGGTGGAGATGCTTGGCGGTGGCGGTGGCGGTGGCGGTGGCGGCTGGGGTCGCTGGGATTCGAGCAGCTCGTTGGCGGCCGCTGGCGTGGCCGGGACGTCCGGGCGGCTAGGCGGAAGCCGCCGGGGTGGCTGGGAGGGGTGGGGCAGGGGGGAAAGCCGAGGTGGCCGGGATAGTCGGGGTGGGGTCGGAGGTCGGGGCGAGCCAGCGCCATTCGGGGGTGCCGGGGTTCATCACGTCGGTGGCCAGGCGGGCCTGGTGTGGGGTCAGGTAGCCGGCGAGGGCGGCTATTTCCGCGGCCACGCCGATGTCGATTTCGCCCGACTGCAAGGCATTCTCGGTTTCCGGCAGGTCGTTGGCGAGTGCTGTGGCGAGGGCGGTCATGGCGGCGACTTCCGTGGCGGACAGGGCGAGGCGGCGGGTGACTTCGGTGGTTTGGCGGGGTGCTCTCATGGCCACAACGATATCGAACACCTGATCGAGTGCACAGTCGCTTGATGGGGTGAACTCCGCGGTGGCGTCCATTGTGGAATGGACGAACCAGGGCAACGCGAGCCTCACCCGCGTCCGGCGCGCCACTCCTCCACGGTTTCCTCGACGTCCAGCGGCACAACGGTCAGGGGCGGCCCGGACTGTGGGCGGCGGTGGGCGTCGCGGATGCGGGCGTTGAGGTCTTCGACGATCTCGCGCACCCGCCGTTCCGCGCGCACCTTCGCCAGCTTCGCCGGCAGGTCCTGGATCTCCCGCGGCAAGGCGAGTGACGGCGGCAGCAGGTCGATCGCGCTGAGGTCCTCTTCCTTCAGGCGCCGCTGGACCCACTCGGTGGCGCTGTCGCGGCCGGTGGGCTTCGGCAGGGGTTTCCCGGCGCCGGGCAAGTTGTCGAAGTCGCCGCGTTCCTGCGCGGTGGCGATCTGCCGGTCCACCCAGGACCCGAAGGACGCGCCGATCGGCTTGCGCTTGGTCACGAGAGCCACCTCCACTCCCCACTCACGGTAGCCGGGTGAGGTCCGCGGCGGATGGGTCGAAGGTCCCGGATCGGCCGGTAGGATCGCCGGTGACCACTGGCGCCGGGGCAGGGGAGCGGGCTGCGCGATGACCGTCGAACGCGAGCGGACCGGCAAGGGTACGGCCGAGGCGGGGCCGGGGAAGTCCTGCGCCGGGGAGCCCACCGTCGACGACCAGATCGACCGCACCCTCCGCCTGCTCTGGCGGGACCGCGAGGCCCGGGCGGGCGAGCCGGCGCGGGGGCGGCGCCCCACGCTCACCGTCGCCCGCATCGTCGCCGCGGCCATCGCGGTCGCCGACGCCGACGGCCTGGCCGCCACCTCGATGCACCGCGTGGCCAAGGAACTGGGCGCGGGCACGATGACCCTCTACACCTACGTGCCCGGCAAAACCGAGCTGGTGGACCTGATGGTGGACGACGCACTGGTCGAGCGCCGCCTGCCCAAGCCCGGCGAGCCCCGGGCCGGCGACTGGCGCGCGCAGGTGAAGCTCTACTCCGACCGCACGCGAGAGGTCCATCGGCGACACCCGTGGCTGCGCGAGATGTCCCGCGTCCGGCCCGCGCTGGGGCCGGGGCAGCTCGCCGGGCAGGAATACCTGCTGTCCATCGTGGACGGTCTCGGCCTGGCCCCGCGCCTGGCCGTCGCCGCGGCCAACAGCATCGCCACCCACGTGGACGCGAACGCCGCGCTCGAGGCCGAGAGCGCCCACCTGGAACGTAGCACCGGGCAGTCGAACGACGCGTGGTGGGATCAGCGCTCGTCGTTCTGGGGCAAGTATTTCGACATCGAGGCGCACCCGGCGATGAACCGCACCTGGCTCGGCGGCGGATTCGACCAGAGCGTGGGCGAACAGGCGGCCGAGGCGTACGAATTCGGCCTCGACCGCCTGCTCGACGGCATCGAGCAGTAGGTCAAATGATCCATTGTGGATGGTTCAGCCGGTGAGCTGCGACCGGGCCGCTGAGCGGAAGGCCGTGACCAGACGGCCGCGCTCACCAGCACGAACAGCGACCGTCACCCGGCACGGCGGGATCCCTTCGACCGTCACGGCCGTGAGATCGCCCCTCGCGACGTTCCCGCCCGCGGCGGGCGCGAGGGCCAGCGCCCGGCCGCCGGCCACGGCTTCGAGTTTGTCCTGAGTGGTCTCGACGAGCGGGCCGTCGGGGGCCGGGCTGCCGTCCGGGCGCGGGTCGATCCGCCAGAAGGCGTCGTAGGCGGCGTCGGCATAACGGACGAGGGGTTCCCCGGCCAGGTCGTCGAGGGTGATCGATTCCTTGCCGGCCAGGCGATGATCCGCCGGCACCAGCAGGACCCGCGGTTCCTCGTACAGGACCGTCACGCTGAGCCCGCCGGCCGGGAACGGCTCCCGCGAGAGGACCGCGTCCACCCGATGTTCCAGCAACGCCGGGCGCACCTCGGTCCAGTCCAGGTGCCGGGTGCGCACTTCGGCGTCGGGATGGCGGGCGCGTAGCTCACGCACCGGTGCGGTGACGAGAAGCCCGCCCACGTACCCGATCGTGACGGCGTTGGGTATGGCGGCGGCGCGCGCCTTCGTCGCGGCCAGCTCCGCGGAGCGCAGAAGCGCCGTCGCCTCGGGCAGGAAGGCGTGCCCCGCTTCGGTGAGACGGCTGCCTTGCGCCGTGCGGTCCAGCAGCCGGACGCCCAGCCGTTGTTCGAGCCGCTGGACCTGCCGGCTCAACGAGGGCTGCGCGATGCGCAACGCATCCGCGGCGCGGTGGAAGTTGCCGTGCTCGGCCACGACAATACTGTGCCGTTCTTTACTAATCCGACTACAGCCCGTGTCCGCCTACTTCCGGTCAGATTAGTAAAGTACCGCACCAGGCGAAGATCGAGGTCGGCGCTGGGCACTCCCACATCCTACTCGTGATGCCCGTTCGGTATCGCCTGGTGAGGAACGGTTCTTGGACACCGCGGCCCCCGGTTCCCAACGTCGTGAGCACAGCCGTTTCACCGCGGTCGAGGGAATCCCACCGTGCGCATTTTCGTCGCAGGAGCAACCGGATACGTCGGCTCGGCCGTCGTCCGCGAACTGCTCGGATCAGGTCACGACGTGCTCGGGCTCGCCCGTACCGACGCCGCCGCCGACGCGTTGGCCAAGGCCGGCGCCGAAGTGCATCGCGGAGACCTCGATGAACCCGCCAGCCTGCGAGCCGGGGCCGCGAAGGCCGACGGCGTGGTATTCGCCGCGAACAAGCACATTTCCGAGACCACCGATTCGGCCGCTCGCGCGCGGACCGAGCTGAACGCGGTCGACCTCCACTGATCCCAGCGCTCGAACGGCCCCGCGGCTCCCCGTTGAGCACGCTGTGCTCGCCATGGCCGAGCGTGGGATCCGTTTCGTCTTCGGTACGGCTGGCGGCGACCGTCCACGGCCGAGGGGACACGCGCGGATTCATCTCGGCCCTGATCGCCACTGCCCGCGAGAAGGGTGTGTCCGCCTTCGTCGGCGACGGAACGAACCGGTGGCCGGCCGTGCACCGGCTCGACGCCGCGGTCCTGTACCGCCTGGTCGTGGAATCCGCACCGGCCGGCGCGCCGCTGCACACGGTCGCGGAGGAAGGGGTGCCGTTCCGCGACATCGCCGACGCCATCGGCCGCCGGCTGAGGCTGCCGGTCGTCAGTCTGACGGCCGCGGAGGCGAGTGAGCACTTCGTCGGCTTTCTCGCCCCGCTGGTCTCGCTCGGCAGCCCGGCTTCCAGCGCGCTGACCCGCGAACGCCTCGGCTGGGCGCCGGCCCATCCCACGCTGATCGCCGACATCGAGGACGGCCACTACTTCGAAGGCTGACCCTCGGGCAGGCGGATCCCGTGCAGGGCCCGGTATTCCGCGCGCCGGGGCGGGGTCCAGCCGTCGAGCAGCTCGGCGGCGGGGCGGTAGACCTCGATGCCGATCGGATGGCAGACGTCGATCGGGTCGCGGGCATCGGGGCCCCACAACGGGATCGAGAGGTCGCCGCCGGGGCAGGTGGACAGCGCGCAGAGCAGGTCCTGCTCGGCGAAGAACTCCAGGTGGTCGCCGGGCCGGGCGGGGCAGGCGGCCATGAAGTACCGGTCTTCGGCGGTCAGGCCCGTGCACTGGAAGACATTCAGCACGTCGTGCACGTCGAACTCGGTCAGCCCGTACGGGAGGACGGCGCGCACCAGGTTGGAGTGGCAGTGGAAGTCGAAGTCCTCACCGGTGAGCATCCGGTTGACGTACGGGTCGCAGCGCGTGCCGAGCAGGTCGTGCACGCGGCCGCCGTCGGCGTCGGTGCCGTAGCCCGCCAGCGTGTCCGCGGTGATGGTCAGCAACGGGCGCAGGAACGGCAGCGTCGACCAGAGCCGGTCGAACGTGCTGACGTGCGCGCGCTGCAGCTGCCGGGTGCGCGAGGCCCACAGCCGTTCCCGCGGGTCGTGGCGGTTCCACACGTTGAGGTCCCCGACCTGCGGGCCCTCGACGGTGACGATCCGGCACAGGTGACCCTGCGGCACGGTCCACGCCCGCCCGGAGCGGATCGGGATCTCGAACGCCTCGACCAGCTCGTGCCCGGCGTGGCCGCTGGCGAGCCGGCTGTAGAACTCACGGTCCACGTCGAGGGCGCCGCCCGCGGTCGCCTGGTAGGCGGGTTCCACCATGGCCGATCTCCTTCCGGAGGTTCACACCGTGAACGTGACGCCGGTCAGCTTCTCCGAAAGCTCCCACAGCCGGGCGGCTTTCGCAGGATCGCGGTCGGCGGCGATGGCCCGCTGCCGCACCGGACGGCCCACGCTCCCGAGCCTCGGGCCGTAGTACTCGCCGCCGACGGCCGACGGGTCGGTTGCCGCGCGAACGGCGGGCCAGGCGCCGTGGTGCTCGCCCTGCGTGATCGGTGACAGGCGCGCGAGCCGCGAAGGCGTGCTGACGCCTTCGCGCCAGGGGCTCCCGCCGTCGAGGCAGAGCCCGGGATGGGTGAGGACACAGTGGACGTCCACATCGGACGCTCGCAGCCGTCGGTCCAGCTCGAGGCCGAAGGACGTCACGGCGTGCTTGGACAGCCCGTACGCGCGGAACTCCGAGTACTTCCGCTCGCTCTGCAGGTCGTCGAGATCGAACTTCACCAGCAGGGAGATGAGGCTGCCCGTCGGGACGACGCGGCTGCCGGGCGTCGCCCTCAGCACCGGCATGGCCAGCGCGGTCAGCGCGAAGTGGCCGAGGTGGTTCGTGCCCAGCGCCAGTTCCAGGCCCTGCTCGGTGGTCTGGCGGGTGCGGCCGGGCGAGGTCGTGCCCGCGTTTTCGATCAGCGCGTCGACCCGTCCCAGCCGGACCAGCGCCTCGGCCGCCGAGGCCACCGACTCGAGGTCCGCCAGGTCCAGCGGGATGGTGCACAGCTCCGCCGCGGCGCCGACGTGCCCGCGGATGGCGTCCACGGCGGTGCGCAGGCGCCCGGGATCGCGGCCGAGGATGACCACGTGCGCGCCGGCCGCGGCGAGCTGCTCGGAGACGAAGTAGCCGATGCCGGAGTTGCCCCCGGTCACCGCGTAGGTCCGGCCGGACAGGTCGGGCGGCGACCCGGGGTTCCAGGACACGATCCCTCCAGCACTTCGGGGACTCGGACTGCCCGAACTATAGGGAGGCCGCCGCCCGGCCGGCACAGTGCATTAGCCGGCCAGCGCCGCCGCGATCGAGTCGGCGATCGGCGTCGTCGGCCGTCCGATCAGCCGCGACAGGTCGCCCGGGGTGCCCGCGAGGAGGCCGCGGCCGATGGCGGCGTCCACATCGGTCAGGATCCCGGCGTAGGCGTCCGGCAGCCCGGCGGAGAACAGGATCTTCTTGTTCTCCTCCGCGCTCACGGAGTTGTGCGCCACCGGCTGCCCGCTCTGCCGGGCGACCTCGGCGGCGAACTCCCCGAACGTCCACGCCGTGTCGCCGCTCAGCTCGTACACGGCGTTGAGGTGCCCTTCGGTGCGCAGCACGACCGCCGTCGCCGCCGCGTAGTCCGCGCGGCTCGCCGTGGCGATGCGTCCTTCCGGCGGAACGGCGTTGGTGACGGCGCCGCGCGCGATCGTGTCCGCGAGGCCGGCGGTGTAGATGTCGGTGTACCAGTTGTTGCGCAGGAACGTATACGGCAGACCGGAAGCGAGCACCAGGTCCTCGGTCGCGCGGTGCTCGTCGGCGAGTGCGAAGTCCGCCTTCGGGCCGCCGAACGCGCCGGTGTACACGAACTGGGCGACGCCCGCGGCCTTCGCGGCGTCGATCACGGCGCCGTGCTGCGGGACGCGCTTGCCGACCTCCGAGCCGGAGATCAGCAGCACGCGGTCGCCCGGTGCGAACGCGCCTTCGAGCGTTTCCGGCCGGTCGTAGTCGCCGACGTGCACGTGGACGCCCAGGTCGGCGGCCTTCTCCTCGCTGCGGGCGATGGCGGTGACGTCGTCCGGGGCGACGCCCGCCACCAGCAGGTCCGCGACGACGAGCCGGCCGAGCTGGCCGGTGGCTCCGGTGATGACGATGCTCATGCTGATGGTCCTCAGGTCGAGTGGACGGTGTTCACTCACCCTAGGAGGGTTACTAACCCAAATATAGTACCCACTTTGGGGTAAGGTACTGGCATTCCCGTAATGAGGAGGAGCAGGCATGACCGAGGCGATCGACCTGGCCCCCGACGTCAAGCGCGCGGACTGCCCCTCGCGCGGGGTGCTCGAACACGTGACCAGCCGTTGGGGTGTGCTGGTGCTCATCGCGCTGCTGGAGCGCTCGTACCGGTTCAGCGAGCTGCGGCGCGAGGTCGGCGGCGTGAGCGAGAAGATGCTGGCCCAGACCCTGCAGACGCTGGAGCGCGACGGTTTCGTGGACCGCGACGCCAAGCCCGTGATCCCGCCGCGCGTCGACTATTCGCTCACCTCGCTCGGGTGTGAGGCGGCCGAGCAGGTGGGCGTGCTGGCGTGCTGGACCGAGCGTCGGACCCCGCGGGTCCTGGCGGCGCGCGAGGACTACGACCAGGCGCGCCGCGACTCCTGATTCAGCCGGCCGGCGTGCCGCTGGTCGACGGCGCGGAGCTGCTGCCCGAGTCCGCCGGGGCGCCCGACGAGGACGTGGTGGCCGGGCTGGTCGGCGTCGTGGGAGTGGTCGGCGTGGTCGAGGTCGTCGGCGGCGGGCTGTCGCTGGTCGGCGTGCTCGACGTCGGGCTGGTCGACGGGCTGGTCGGCGTCGTGGGCGAGCTGCTGGTCGGCGTCGTGCTGGTCGGCGGCAGCTGCGAAGGCGGCACGCTCGACGGCGGCGGCTGCGTGACCGGCGGCGCCGGGTCCCCGCCCGGGCTGCCCGCGGCGGCGTCGACGGCGCCCGGTCCCGGCGGCGCGCCGATCGGGACCTGGCTGTCCGGCAGCTGCGAGACCCCGCCGCGGTACGCCGCGGCGTAGGACATCACGGTGTCCACATAGGACTGTGAATTGTTGTACCGGCGCACGGCCAGCCGCTGCATCGCGTCGCTGGACAGGTCCAGACCGCCGGAGCACAGGTACCGCGCGGTGGCCAGCGACTCGTCGTAGACGTTGTTCGGGTCGGCGACGCCGTCGCCGTTGCCGTCGGAGGCGTAACCGTTCCAGGTCGACGGGATGAACTGCATGGCGCCGACGGCGCGGTCCCACGTGCGGTCGCCGTCGTAACGGCCGCCGTCGGTGTCGCGGATCGCGGCGAACCCGCCGGAGCCGTTGAGCACCGGGCCCAGGATCGGCTCGAGCGTGTTGCCGGCGCTGTTCACATAGCCGCCGCGCGCGTGGTTCGACTCGATGCGGCCGATGGCGGCGATCAGCGCCCAGTCGAGGTGGCAGCCGGGCTGTTCCTTGGCCATGATGTCGGCGGCGTTCTTGTATGCCTTGAGCATGCTGCCGGGAATGCCGAGCGGCCCGGACGGCGCCGAGGACCCGTTGCCGGCCTGCGCGCCGGGCACCGTCAGCGGCTGGGGGACCGGCGGCTGCGGCAGGCTGCCGTCCACGGCGATCGGCGGGAGTGCGATGTCCGGCGGGAAGAACGGCGCGGCCAGTGCCGGCTGCCCGCTGCCGAGCGGGCTCTGCACGGCGAGCGGGGTCGGCAGGCCCGACGCGGTCACCGTCGGCAGCACGACGAGCGCGCCACCCGCGAGGGCGGCCGCCGTCCGGTGCCGGACCGAGCGCGCGCGCTCCGGGCGTGGCCGGTGTTTCGGCATGTGGTCACTCCCCGTCTTGTTGGACCTGCACCGCTCGCCAAGTTAGCCGATGCCGACGGGATTCGGTGAGCCACTGAGCGGAATTTGTCCTAGACGGCCAACTTTCGTCCATCTGGCATAAATCCATCGTCGGCCGACTGTCCTTTTTCACCAAGGTTTTACGGGTGTAACCGGCTATTCGGCGGCGTTTTCGGTGAATAGGCCGAACGGAGTAACGGCGGTGATTTCGCGGGCGTAACAGCGGGCCAGCGGGTCTTCGCGATAGGCGCCGAAAGCGTCGATCGCGCGGTACCCCTCACGTTCGTAGAAGCGGATGGCTTCCGGTTGGCGGACGCCGGTCTCCAGCAGCAGCCGGGTGATGTCGTGGCCGCGGGCCTGCTCTTCGAGGGCGCGCAGCAGCCGGGTGGCGAGGCCGGAGCCACGTGCTCCCGGAACGACGTACATGCGCTTGATCTCGGCTTCGCCCGGGCCGAGCCGGCGGAGGCCGCCGCAGCCGGTGGGCTTGCCGTCCTCGTCGCGGGCGACCAGGAACACGGTGATGCTCTCGGCGGTCGGGACCGGCCCGGCCTCGTGGCCGGCGGTCTCGTAGCGGGCGTCGAGCTCGTCTCGCTGAGCCCGCCGAAGCGCGACGGCGTCGGGAGCGTCCCAGGGTTCGATGCTGATCACGGCACTCCCGGCGGTGGGGCTCACGGTTTCGGAACATCTGTTACGGTAACGGATGTTACGGAACGGAGGCCGGGATGCCAAGGCAG
Organism: Amycolatopsis saalfeldensis; assembly: GCF_900110575.1. Lineage (GTDB taxonomy): Bacteria > Actinomycetota > Actinomycetes > Mycobacteriales > Pseudonocardiaceae > Amycolatopsis > Amycolatopsis saalfeldensis. The sequence goes on along the minus strand of NZ_FOEF01000001.1, from coordinate 308,012 downwards.
CGTGACGTCGCCGCTCAGCGGGAACTGCTGTCGGGCGCCGTCTGGCAGGTGCTGGCGGAGTCGGGGCTGCCCGGCTTGACGGTCCGCGCGGTCGCCGGCCGGGCCGGCTGCACCAGCGGGCTGGTCATGCACGCGTTCCCGAGCAAGCGCGCGCTGCTGTTACACGCCCGGGAGCTGCTGCACGAGCGCACCGCGGCCCGCGCGGACGCGGTGCAGGACGCGGGCGGAGAGCCCCGGACCGTGCTGCGCGACGTGCTTCTGCGGGCAGTCACGCTCACCCCGGAAGCGGCCGACGAGGCGCGCGTCTGGGTTGGCTTCCTCGCGGCCGCGTTGGCCGATCCGGAACTGGCCGACCGGCACCGCGCGAACAACCGCTCGTTCGTCACCCGCATCGCGCGCCTGACCGGTGTTGTCCGTCCTGAATGGACGGATGGGCGATGTCGGGCGGCGGCGAAACGGCTGGTGGCGCTGGTTGAAGGCCTCAACACGCTTGCCGCCGCGGATCCGGAGACTTACTCGCCGGTCGTGCAGCGCGAGGCGGTCGGCACTGCCGTTTCGGCGCTCTAGGCGGCAGGACCGAAGCGTCGCCGGTACTCCGAAGGGCTCAGTCCGGTGTGCCGCCGCAGCTGGGCGCGGAGGTTGGCCGCGGTGCCGAAGCCGCTGGCGGACGCGATGTGGTCGAGGCGCAGCTCGCCGCGTTCGATCAGGCGGCAGGCCAGCGTCACGCGTTCCGTGGTCAGCCACGACAACGGCGTGGTGCCGAGTTCCGCGCGGAAGCGGCGGTGGAGCGTGGCCGGGCTCGTGGCGGCGCGCGCGGCCAGATCCGCGACGGTCAGCGCGCGGCCCAGGTTCGCCCGCGCCCACTCCAGCACCGGCGCGAGCGAGGTGTCCGGCACCGCGGGCACCGGCCGGGCCACGAACTGCCGCTGGCCGCCGTCGCGGTGCCCGGCGAAGACCAGCCGCCGGCTGACGGCGTTCGCGATTTCCGCGCCGTGGTCGCGCTGGATCACGTACAGGCCCAGGTCCAGCGCCGCCGCGCTGCCCGCCGCCGTGAGCACGCTGCCCTCGTCCACGAACAGGACGTCCGGCTCCAGCCGCACCCGCGGGTACCGGGCCGTGAACTCCGCCGCCCAGCGCCAATGCGTGGTCGCCCGCCGTCCGTCCAGGACACCCGCTTCGGCGAGGGTGAACGCGCCGGTGCAGAAGCTCATCAGCCGCGCGCCCCGGGTCGCCGCGCGCCGGATCGCGGCCAGCACGCCGGGATGCGCGGGTGCCTCGGGGTCCGGGCGGTTCGGCACGATCACCGTGTCCGCCGCGTCGACGGCGTCCAGTCCCGCCACCCCGGACAACGTGAACATCCCCAGGTGCATGGTCACTTCCGAGCCGGCGGCGGCGAGCGTGAACTCGTACCACGGACGGTCCAGCTCCGGCCGGCGCAGGCCGAACAACTCGGTGGCGACACCCATTTCGGACGGGTTCGAGCCCTCGTCCACCACCATCACGACCCGGTGCGAGGATTCTTGCGGCATATGCGATTCCTAGCACTCCCGTCGCCGGATGACCAGGCCGAGAATCGTTCTCATGAGCGAAAACCCCATCAACCTGCAGTCCGTGCTCGACGGTTTCGACGCCGTGTGGAGCCCCCGCATCGTCGACACCGTCAACGATTACGACATCCGCTTGGCGCGCTTCGCCGGCGAGCACGTGTGGCACGTCCACGAGGACACCGACGAGTTCTTCCTGGTCCTCGACGGCGAGATCGAGATCGGCCTGCGTGAGCCCGCGGGCGAGCGCGTGGTCACAGTCGCCCGTGGATCGGTCTTCGTGGTCCCGCGCGGCACGTTCCACAAGCCGTCCTCGAAGGCGGGCGCGGCCGTGCTGCTGGTGGAGCCGACGGGCACGCTCTCGGTGGGCGACCAGCACGAAGAAGTGCCCGACCACGTGGACGTGACCGTGGGCCATCGCGTTTGATCACGGCCTTCAGCTGCTGGGTTTCAGTCTGAGACGGCGTACCCTCGGCGCCATGAAACGGACCTCCTTCGCGCAGTGGCCGTGCTCCATCGCGAGGACCATGGACCTGCTCGGGGACTGGTGGACGCCGCTGGTGCTGCGTGACGCGTTCTACGGCGTCACGCGCTTCGACGAGTTCCAGCAGGCGCTCGGCATCGCGCGCAACACCCTCGCCGACCGGCTCCGGCGGCTGGTCGATGAGGGCCTGCTGGAGAAGCGGCCGTACCAGGCCGAGCCGGTGCGTTACGACTACGTGCTGACCGAGAAGGGCCGTGACTTCTGGAGCGTGCTCGCCGCGATGACGGCGTGGGGCGACCGCTGGCTCGCCACCGAGGCCGGCCCGCCGATCACCATGCAGCACAAGGACTGCGGGCACGAGACGCACGCCGAAGTGGTGTGCGCGGAATGCGGCGAGCGGCTCACGGCGGAGTCGACGCGGATGCGCCGCGGCCCCGGCTTCCCGGAGCGGATCGCGCACCGGCCCGACGTCGAGGCGCGGTTCGCCCGGCAGGAGGCCCAGCGCCGGCCGTCGCGTTGACAACCTGGGTTTCACTACGCAACTATCGTGGTCAGAGCCATTCTGACGAGCGAGGAGGCGCACCACGATGGAGTGGACCGGCGCGCGGTACGCGGACAATCCCACGGTCGAGGCCACGACGTGGATCGACGGCGACCCCGAGCGCGTGTGGCAGGTCGTGGCCGACGTCCGGCTGATGCCCTCGATGAGCCAGGAGCTGCAGTCCGTCGAGTGGTGCGACGGCGTCACGGGCCCGGCGCTGGGCCACGCGTTCCTCGGCAGCAGCAAGCACGACGCGCTCGGCGAGTGGCAGACGAAGTCGTTCGTCGTCGAATGCGACGAGCCGCGGGTGTTCGCCTGGGCCGTCCAGGACGCCGAGAACCCGACCGCGACCTGGCGGTTCACCCTGACTCCGGAGAACGGCGGCACCCGGCTCACCCAGTGGATGCGGATAGGCCCGGGGCGCTCGGGCCTGTCGCTGGCGATCGACCGGATGCCGGACAAGGAGCAGAAGATCGTCTTCGTCCGGATGCGCGAGTTCGAGAACTCGATGACCGCGACCATCGCGGCGATCAAGGACCGCGTCGAGGCCGCGAAGTGATGCGGACGGCTACCACGGTCGAGGCGTCCGGCGGCTGGGCGGAAACGCTCGCTTTTGTGCTGGAGGCCGAGAAACTGGGCCTCGACGGGTGCTGGGTCGCCGAGGCCTGGGGCTCCGACGCGCCGTCGGTGCTCGGCTACCTCGCCGGGCGCACGGAGCGGTTGCGGCTCGGCTCCGGGATCATCCAGCTCGGCACCCGCACGCCGGTCGCGATCGCGCAGGCCGCGCTGACGCTCGCGGAGGTGTCCGGCGGCCGGTTCTCACTCGGCCTCGGCGCGTCCGGCCCGCAGGTGATCGAGGGGTTGCACGGGGTGCCGTTCGCGAAGCCGCTGACGCGGATGCGCGAGACCGTCGAGATCATCCGCCAGGCCTTCGCCGGTGAGAAGATCTCCTTCTCCGGCAAGGCTTTCGAGATCCCGCTGCCGGGCGAGGCGCGGCCGATGCGGCTGTCGTCGAAGCCGAACGAGGACATCTCGATCTACCTGGCCACGCTCTCGCCGAAGCTGCTGGAGCTGACCGGCGAGATCGCCGATGGCTGGCTCGGCACCAGCTTCGTGCCCGAAGGCGCGAGCGCCTACTTCGGCCCCATCGACGCCGGGCTCGCGAAGTCCGGGCGAGTGCGCAAGGACCTGGACGTCTGCCAGGGCGCCGAAGTCGCGTTCGCCGCCGATGAAGACGAACTGCGGACGATGGTGGCCGGCCGTAAGAAGGAGCTGGCTTTTTCCCTCGGCGGCATGGGCTCCGCGAGCACGAACTTCTACAACGACGCGTACAGCCGCCAGGGCTGGGCCGAGGTCGCGGCCGAGGTCCGCGAGCGTTGGCTGGCCGGCGATCGCGACGGCGCCACCGCACTCGTCACGGACGAGATGGTGCTGGGCACCACGCTGATCGGCACCGAGGACATGGTCCGCGAGCGCCTGCGTGTGTGGCGCGACGCCGGCGTCGACACCGTCCGCCTGTACCCGTCGGGCGAGACGCTCGACGCGAAGCTCACCACTCTGGGCCGGGCCCTCGACCTGGTGCGCCAGGTCGGCTGACCGTTCCGAGCGGCTTCGGCGAAACGCCTGCACGGCCGGTCCGCCTGCGCGATAGTGGCGGCATTCCCGAGCCGAGGAGCCCCGCCGATGCGCAAGATCGTGTCCACTTTGTTCATTTCGCTGGACGGCGTGGTCGAGGCGCCGGATCAGTGGTCACTGTCCTATTGGAACGAGGAGCTCGAGCACGCCGTCGGCGCCGGCATGGCGGACGCGGACACGATGCTGCTCGGCCGGGTCACCTACGAGGGCTTCGCGGAGTCGTGGCCGGGCCGCACGGTGGCCGACGACCCGGGCGCGGAGTTCATGAACAGCGTGCGCAAGTACGTCGCGTCGACCACGTTGACGAGCGTCGGATGGCAGAACTCGACGTTGCTGGAGGGCGACCTCGCCACGGCGCTCGCCGGGCTGAAGGCCGGCGAAGGCGGCGACATCATGACCAGCGGCAGCACCACGCTGGTGCGCTGGCTGCTGGGCGCCGGCCTGGTCGACGAGCTGACCCTGCTGCAGTACCCCGTCGTCGTCGGCCGCGGACGGCGCCTCTTCCCGGTCGAGGGGCCGTCGTTCGACTTCGAGCTGGCCCGGTCGAAGGCGTTCGGCAACGGAGTGCTGCAGCTCGTCTACCGTCCGGTCCGGTGAGGATCAGTTCACCTGCCGGTCCTGGCCGTCCCAGAAAGGCTTGCGCAGCTTGAACTTCTGGATCTTCCCGGTCGCCGTGCGGGGCAGCTCGTCGAGGAATTCCACGCGTTTCGGGCACTTGTAGCCCGCCAGGTAATCGCGGCAGTGGGTGATCAGCTCCTCGGCCGTCACGGGGGAGCCGTCGGTGACCACGAGCGCCGTGACGAGTTCGCCCCACTTCTGGTCCGGGATGCCGATCACCGCGACCTCGCGGACGGCCGGGTGCGAGGACAGCGCGTCCTCCACCTCGATGGACGAGACGTTCTCGCCACCGGTGATGATCACGTCCTTCTTCCGGTCGGCGATGGTGAGGTACCCGTCGGTGAACGAGCCGCCGTCGCCGGTGTGGAACCAGTTGCCCTCCTGCACGCGGGCGGTCTCTTCCGGGTTCTCCCAGTAGCCGTCGAGGTTCATGTTCGACTGGACCAGCACCTCGCCGTCGGTGTCGATCGACACCCGGACGCCGAGCGCGGGCGTGCCGGCGCGGCCGAGGCGCTTCGCCTGCTCGTGCGGGTCGAGGTCCGCCCACTCGCTGCGGAACCGGTTCACCGTGAGCAGCGGCGAGGTCTCGGTGAGGCCGTAGATCTGGATGAACTCCCAGCCGAGCTCCGCGCGCACCCGCTCGATGGTGCGGGTCGGCGGCGGCGCGCCGGCCACGACGATCCGCACGCGGTCGCGGCCCGGCACCTCGCCCTCCCACTTCGCCGCGCCGTCGAGGGCGGCCGTGACCACCGCGGGCGCGGCGCACATGATCGTGACGCCGTGCTCTTCGATGCGCCGGAGGATCTCGGTGCCGTCCACCTTCCGCAGCACGATGTGCCGCCCGCCGAGGCCGGTGACGGCGTAGGGCATGCCCCAGCCGTTCGCGTGGAACATCGGCAGGGTGTGCAGCAGCACGTCGTTGTCGTTCAACGTGGTGTGCAGCCCGAAAACGGCGGCGTTCAGCCAGAGGTTGCGGTGCGTGAGCTGCACGCCCTTGGGGCGCGCGGTGGTGCCGGAGGTGTAGTTCAGCGTGGCCGTGGCCGATTCGTCGCCGGCCCACGGCCGCGGCTCGCCGTCACCGCCGAAGATCTGCTCGTCGTGCTCGCCCAGCACGTACACGTGCTTCGCGGTGACGGTGTCCAGCAGCGGCTTCAGCTCCGGGTCGATCATGACCACCTCGGCCCCGGAATGCTCGACGATGTACCGGACTTCCGCGGCGGCGAGCCGGAAGTTCACCGGCACCAGCACCCGACCCCAGCCGGAGACGCCGAAGAACGACGTCAGCAACCGCGCGGAGTTGTGCGAAACGATCGCGACGCGCCCGCCCACGGGCACACCGAGGGCGTCGAGGTTCGCGGCCTGCGCGCCGGCGCGGCGGGCCAGCTCCCGGTAGGTCACCTCGCCCCACGGCGCGGCGGGCTGGTCGGGCTCGTCCACCACCGCGATCCGGTCCGGGTAGACGGACTCCGCGCGGTCGAGGAAATCGCGGACGCCGAGGTCGTAGAACACGTGCCGGTCCCTTCGCTGCGTTGCGGGCGACACCGCCCGCGAGGCGATGATGACTCGCGGCCGGTGGTACCGGCCACCCCACAAAGAGGGTGGTCAGTCGTGCGGTCCGGCCAGCAGCCCGGCCGCGCGCGCCCGGTTCACCGCCTGGATCCGGTTCGAGGCGTCCAGCTTGCGCATCGCGTGCTTGAGGTAGGACTTGACGGTGTTGGCCCGCAGCCCCAGACCCGCGGAGATCTCGTCGTTGGTGCAGCCGGCGCCCACGAGCCGCAGCACGTCCAGCTCCCGCGGGGAAAGCGTGATGCCGCTGTCTCCGCTGTCTGTGTTGTGGGTATCGGGGTCGGGGCGCAGGCGTTCGCAGACGTCGAGCAAACGTGCGCGGGCCTCGACGTCGTGCATCGAATCGGCGATCGCGAGCAGTTCGGCGTGCAGCTCCAGGTGCTCCCCGGCGAGTCGCTGCTCGCCCGGGGGAACGTAGGCCTGGGCCGCGATCCGGCGCCGGACCTCTTCCTCCACCTCGATGTCCCGTTCCAGCCTCGACACCACCGCGGTCGCGGCACGCAGCACCCGATCGCCGAACGTGATCGAATCGCGGGTCGCGGCGTAGAGCACCGCGCGCGTCGACTCCCCGACGCACACCGGCAGCGCGACCATGGCCCGCAGTTGCTCGGGAGCCACGGCGCGGTCGTATTTGTGCGTGATGCCTTGCGCGCTCAGGTAGTCGACGACCGTGGACGGCCGCCTCAGCGCCACGGCTTTGCCGCCGAGCCCGGCGCCGGTGTCGACTTGCAGATGCTGCAACGAGCGCGTGGCCGTGCCGCGCAGCTGGTCGATCACCAGGGAGCGCGAGCCCGCCGAGACGGGCCCGCCCATCGCGACGGGCAGCCCGGTCGCGCGCTGGAGCGCCTGCAGCGCGCCGGTGACCAGGGGGCTGGCCGCCAGCGCGAGTCGGCCCGATGACGTCATGGGCATCGTCCTCGCCTCGCTCGACCTGCGGTGGGGCATTCACGCTACGCCGTCCGTCGCAATCGGACCACGGTTGTGGTTCGGTGGCGGGGTGGACGTTCCGGACTTCGACACCGTCGCCGAGGCCCTCTGCTCGGGGGAGCCCGGCGAGTTCGTCGCGGCCCGCACCGCCGCCGCGCGCGACGCCACGGCCGCCGGCGACCGTGAGCTGGCCGCCCGGATCCGCGCGCTGCGCAAACCGACTCGCGCGGCCTTCTTCGTCAACCGCCTGGCCCGCGACGGGGCCGCCTCGCTGACCGAGCTGGCCGACCTGGGCCGGCGCCTGCGTGCGGCCCACACGAACCTCGCGGGCGCCGAACTGCGCGACTTGGCCCACCGCCGCAACGAGCTGGTCCGCCGCATCATGGCAGAAGCTCCCGGCCTCAGCGATCCGGTCGCCCGCGAGGTGGAGGAAACCCTGGAGGCGGTGGTCGCCGACCCGTCCGTCGCCGCCCTGGCCCTGGCCGGACGCCTGACGTCGATGGCCCAGCAGGACGCGGACCAGTGGCTGTCCATGCCGCTTTCCCCGGCGCCGAAGAAGCCCGAGCCGGCGAAAGCGCCACCCAAGAAGGCCGCTTCCCCTTCTGCGGAAAGGAAAAAGGCCGAGGAGGACCGCCAGGCCCGAGAACGCGCCCGCGCCCGGCGCGAGGAACAACGCCGAAAAACCGCCGCCGCCCAAGGGGAACGCGCGGAAGCCGCACGCGCCCTGATCCGCGCCGAGCACGCAGCCGAACAGGCCGACGCCCGCGTCACCGACCTCCGCACCCGCCTCGTCGAAGCGGAAGCCCGCGCCACGCAAGCTGCCGACGATCTTACCGCCGCCCGCTCAGCTTTCGAGACTGCGGAAGCGGCCGTGAAAGCCGCTTCGGCGGACGAGGACTGATCAACGCGGGCTGTGTGTGGCGTCGCCGGCCCTGGTGCTCGGCAGCTCAGGCCAGGTGGGTGCCCGCGAGCAGGTGGGTGAGGTCGGCGCCGAGGCGGGCTCGGTTGGCTGGGGGCAGGTCGGCGAGGAGGGTGGCCAGCTCGGCGGCGATGCCGTCGTGGGTTGTGCGGGCCAGGGCGCGGCCTTGGTCGGTCAGGGTGACCTGGCTGGTGCGGCGGTCGGTGCGGTGCTGGCCGCGGGTGGCCAGATCGCGGCGCACCACCCGGTCGACCAGGCCGGAGAGGCTGGACTTCTCCAGGTGCAGCACCCGGCCCAGCTCCGACATCCCCAGCGGCCCGTTCATCAGCACGCACAGCAGCTGAGCCTGTTGCGGCGTCAGGTCGTGCTGCCGGCTGACGTCGGCGAACACGTGCTGCACCAGATGCGAAAGCCGCACCAAGGAACCAGCCAGCTCGATTTCCGCGGCGGGCAGTGTCTTCGTCATGGCTCCTCCCTGTGCACAGCCTACTTGACGACAGTTCGTAGTGCGAACTAACCTGTGGTTCGTACTACGAACTGTTAGTATAACGAACCAAAGGCGGCGTGATGGCGAGAGTGGTGGTGGCCGGCGGCGGGTACGGCGGCATCGCGGTGGCGAAGGCGCTTGACGACGTCGCGGAGGTGCTGCTCGTCGAGCCGAGGGAGGAGTTCGTTCACCACAACGCGGCGTTGCGAGCGCTGGTGGATCCCGAGTGGACGGACCGGATTTTCCTGCCGTACGGGAACTTGCTTCGGCACGGCCGGATTCTCCGCGACCACGTCGTGCGGGTCGGTGACGGTGATGGCGCGGTGACGCTCTCGTCAGGCCGGCGGGTGGTGGCTGATTACGTCGTGCTCGCCACGGGGTCGGCGTATCCGTTCCCGGCGAAGATGGACGTTTTCGGGACCGTCGCGGCGAAAGCCCGGCTCCGCGCCGCGAGGGAGGCGGTGGCCGAGGCGCGCTCGATGCTGCTGCTCGGCGCCGGCCCGGTCGGGCTGGAGCTGACCGGCGAGATCAAGGACCGCTGGCCGGACAAGGCCGTGACGATCGTCGACCCCGCGGTGGACGTGCTCGGCGGGCGGTACCCCGAGGAGTTCCGTGCGGAGCTGCGCCGCCAGCTCGACACGCTGGGCGTCACGTTGCTCCTGGAGACCAGCCTGACGGAGGAGCCGGTTTCCGAGGCGGGACAAGCGAAATCGTTCACCGTGACGACGCGGTCGGGGCATCAGGTGAGCGCCGACGTGTGGTTTCGCTGCTTCGGCGTCGCGCCGGCCTCGGGCTACCTGTCCGGCTCACCCGCGCGGACGGCGGCCGGGACGCTGCGGGTGACCCCGCACCTTCGCGTCGACGGCCACGACCGGGTCTTCGCGCTCGGCGACCTGGTGGACCTGCCGGAGGCGAAGATGGCGCGGGCGGCCGGAATGCAGGCCGACGTCGTGGCCGCGAACATCCGGGCGCTCATCGAGGGCGGTGAGCTCACGGCCTACCGACCGGCGTCGCCGGGGATCTCGCTGCCGCTGGGCGCCCGCGGCGGCGCGACGTACCAGGAGGGGATCGGAGTGCTGGGTGCGGAGCGGACCGCCGAGCTGAAAGGCGGTGACCTGCGGACGACCGCGTACACCGAGCTGCTGGACCCGACCCGCGACCGGTGAGCACAGACAGGGCGAGGCGGCTCCGGGCGGGGGCATACTGCGACCATGGATGCTCGGGCGCACGTGGATGCTTGGCTTGCGGCCTGGCAGGACCGGGATCTCGACGCGATCATGGCCTGTTACGCCGAGGGGGTGGACTTCGTGGCGTCCACCGTCGTCCGGCGGTGGGGGCGGGCGGATGGGCGGCTGCACGGCCGGGACGAGCTGCGGCTGCATTTCGAGCAGGGGCTGAAGCTGGCGCCGGGGCTGACGTTCACCGAAGAGGCGCTCCTGAGCAGCCCGGACGGGTACGCGCTGTTCTACCACCGGGAGAACGGCAATCGCGTTCTCGACGTCGTGGAGCTGGACGCCGCGGGGCAGGCTGCCCGCGTTCGCGCTTTCTACGAGCACCACCAGCACTGAGACGCGGAGCTGTCAAAGCAGGTAACGGAGCAAAAGCGTCCCGTCTTCGACCAAGACCGAGGCCAGTTCCAGCCGGGCCGGGTCCAGGCCGGCGCCGGTGGCGATGCGGGACGCGGTGCCGGCGATCAGGAGCGGGGCGATCGTCAGCCGTAGCTCGTCGACTGCTCCGGCGGCGGCGAGGGAGGCGAACAGGTGCGGGCCGCCCTCGCAGTCGATGCGGGGCAGGCCGCGGGCGACCAGGCCGTCGACGGCTGCGCGGAAGTCCACGGTGTCGGTGCCCGCGACCATGACGTCCGCGCCCGCCGCGGACCAGGCCGCGCGAAGGTCCGCGGGCGCGGCCGCGCTGGTGATGACGATCGTGGGCACCGAGGCCTTCGTGATCACCGGCGCGTCCGGTGGCAGGGAGCGGCCCGAAGTCACCACCGCGACCGGCGCGATCGGGTCCAGGCCGTGCCGACGGCGGCGCTCGGCGGCCTGTTGGTCCGGCTGCCCGCCTTCGAAACCCTCGATCAGCGCCGTCCCCGCGCCGACCAGCACGACGTCGGCGAGGTCGTTGCCCAGCCGGTAGACGATCCGGTCCGCAGGGGTCGACAGCGTGGCCGAGCGGCCTTCGACCGTCACGCCGCCGTCGGCGCTGGAGACGAAGTTCACCGCCAGCCACTTCGGGTCCGCCGGGTAGGAGTACAGCCGCTCCAGGTCGGCGTCGGCCAGGTCGCGGTTGCCGGGCCAGATCTCGCGGATCACAGCGAACGCACCACCCTCGCGGGCGGGCGCGTGCCCGCGATGCTGGCCACCATCTCCACCACGTGCCGCGTCTCGCGCACCTGGTGCGCGCGGAACATCGCGGCCCCGTGCAGCGCGGCCACCGCCGTCGCCGCGAGAGTCCCGCTCACGCGCTCGCCGACCGGCACGTCCAGCGTCTCGCCGATCACGTCCTTGTTCGACAGCGCCATCAGCACCGGCCAGCCCGTCGCGGTCAGCGCCTCGACACTCCGCAGCAGCTCCAGCGACTGGTAGGAGTTCTTCCCGAAGTCGATGCAGGGGTCGATCATGATGCCCTCCCGCGGCACCCCGCGCTCCAGCGCCCGCTCGGCCAGCGCGGTGGTGGCCTCGATGACGGCCTTGACGACGTCGTCGTACTCGGGCCGGACGGCTTCCGTGCGCGGCTGCAAACCGTTGGTGTGCGCGCAGATGTACCCGGCGCCGTACTGCGCGGCGACGTCCAGGATCTCCGGCTCGACGGCGGCCCAGTTGTCGTTGACCAGGTCCGCGCCGGCGCGGCAGACGGCATCGGCGACTTCGGCGCGGTAGGTGTCGACGCTGATCACGAGGTCGGGGAAGGTCTCGCGGGCCCAGGCGACGGTCGGCACGACGCGGCTGATCTCCTCCGCCGCGGTGACCTCGGGGCCGTGGCCGGCGGGCACTCCGCCGATGTCGACGAGGTCCGCTCCCTCGGCGCGGGCGCGGCGGACGGCGTCCTGCGCGCGCTGCTCTTCGAAGGTGGCGCCGTGGTCGTAGAACGAATCGGGCGTGCGGTTGACGATGGCCATCACCAGTGCGCGATCGCCGGTGAGGCGGCGGCCTCGGAAGACGAGGTCGGGCGTCTTCAATGTGCTCTCCCGTGCCGGTGCGTCGGTCTCCGCGATCATAGGCGAGCAGACGACGGCATTACGGCCGGCAGGTGGCGGGCGACGATGCCGGAGGCCACCTGCGCGCGGGCCTTCGACCGATTCAGGAGGCGAGTGCCTCGTTGATGGCGTGGAATTCGTGGGCGGTGCGGGTGGCGGAGAACTCGATCACGGTGTAGCGCGCGAGGCGCTGGACGATGAAGGGGTCGGTGGCGAGCACGGCGTCCAGCTTGCCGCGCAGGCACGGGCGGGTGAGGATGACCTGGTCGGCATCCCCGTTTCCTTTTCCGGAAACCAGGAACAAGCCGTGCGAGAAGTGTGACCGCACCCAATCCGCGTGTTCCGGAAGTGCGTAGTCGACTTCGTTTCGAGGCGCTGTGTATGTCAGCAGGGCTATGTACATGACTTCAGAGTAGAACTCCGGCGCCGACCTTGCATCCTCCTCCCGAGTGTCGCGTCCCACGGGCAAAGTCATCCCCCGGTCAATAATTTCGGAATTCCTTTACCGGGGCTTTTTGTTCCTTTTTAATGCGTCCGGCGTACGTAAACCTGCGTACGCCGGTGTCGACACCGGCACGACGACGAAACGTTGTCGTGGCACCAGACTCGGCGGTATGACTCCGATGGTGGCGGCCGTGGGCCGCATCTGGCGGGACGGCCGGCGAGTCGAGCGCGCCGCGTACGTGGTGGGGGCCGTGCTCTTCGCCGGCGGGCTGGCGAACGCGGTGGTGCTGCTGGCCTCCGGCGGCACCTGGCTCGGTCCGGTTTCGCTGCGCAAGGCGGTCACGTTCGGCTTGTCGTTCGGCCTCACCCTGGCGACGGTCGCGTGGGCGACCTCGTACCTCACGGTCCGGGGCCGGACGGTGCTGCTCGGCGCGTTCCTCCTCGCCTGCGTGACCGAGGTGGCGCTGGTGACCATGCAGGCGTGGCGCGGGGTCCCGTCGCATTTCAACTTCGAAACGGGCTTCGACGCGGCCGTTTCGATGACGCTCGCCGCCGGCGGCGGGGTGATCGTGCTGACCGGGCTCGGCTTCACCGTCGCGGCCTTCCTCTCGCCGGGCGCGATGGCGCCGAGCCAACGGCTGGCCGTGCGTTTCGGCCTGCTGGTGCTGATGGTCGCGCTCGCGACCGGCGCGGTGATGATCGCCCGCGGCGTCGGCGAGGCGCGCGGCGGAGATCCTCAACTGGCCTACACCACGGCGGGTGCGCTGAAACCACTGCACGCCGTGGCGATGCACGCGATCCTGGTGCTGCCCGGGCTGGCCTGGCTGCTGCGGTTCACCGGCCTGGCCGAACGGCAGCGGCTCCGGCTGGTGTGGCTCGCCGTTGTCGCGGACGCGGTGCTGACGGCCGTCATCGGAATCGAGGCCTTCACCGGAATTCCGCCGTTCTCGGCGCCGGCCGTTTACACCGGGTTGTCCGCTGTCGCACTCGCTGTTCTCGCCGGGACCGTTATTTTCGCGTTATTTTCCGCGCTGCGCGGTAAAGAAAGCCCTGACTATTTCCGCGCAAGCAATCCCTGAACGGCCTCGACGAGGGTGCGCCGCCGTTCGGCCCGATCGGCGGGCAGCCGCGGGCCGAGTTCCGGGTTCGTGGTGTGCCACGCCGCGGACAGCGCCTGGACCAGGACGACCAGTTGCACGGGCGAGTAGTGCCCCGGCACCTCGCCCGCCTGCTGGGCGCGGCCGATCTCGCCGAGCCGGACGTCGTTCGCTTCGGTGATCGCGCGCAGGTGCTCGTCGGCGGGCCGTTCGAGCCGGTACCAGGTGGACAGTCGCAGCGTCTCGGGATGGTCCTCGTAGTAGTCGAACGCGCGCCCGGTGTATCCGGCGAGTTCGCCGGCGTCGAACGGCACGGCGGCGAAGAACGCCTTCGTCCGCTCGTCGAAGACCGCGTCGAACAGCTGCTCTTTGCTGCCGAAGTAGGAGTAGATCATCGCCTTGTTGCAGCCCGCGGCGGCGGCGATCCGGTCGACGCGCGCGCCCGCGATGCCGTAGCCGGAGAACTCGGCGGTGGCGGCTTCGAGGAGCCGGCGTCGGGTTTGTTCCGCGTCACGAGCCATGGGCCCAGACTAGCAACCAACCGGTCAGTGGGTTTGCCGTTCACTCTGGTGTCAGGCGCTAGGGCCGGACACCCCGGGCGCGCCTCACGACCAGCCCCAGCCCTGCGTGAAGCAGCCCGCCAGGTAGAGGTCGACGCGGTCGGCGAACCGGCCCAGGTCCCGTCCGGTGAGGTCCGAGATCCGGCTCACCCGGTACCGCAGGGTGTTCACGTGCAGGTGCAGCGCGGCGGACGTCTGCGTCCAGGAGCCCGAGTGCTCGAGGAAGGCCTTCAGCGTGCTCAGCAGTTCGGAGCCGTGCGCGGCGTCGTAGGCCAGGACCGGGCCGAGCACCTTTTCGCCGAAGGAGCGGCGCAGGTCGTCCGGCACGGCGGCGAGCAGCAGCAGATGGGACGCGACCTCGTCGCCCGCCAGCACGCTCGCGCGGCCGGGCGAGAGCGCCGCGAGCGTCCGCGCGTGCCGGGCTTCCTGGATTCCCGCGCGCAGCCCCGCCGCGTCCGGCGCCCGGCTCAGCCCGATGGCCAGCCGCGCCGAACCCAGCGCCGGTTCGAGGATGCGGACGGCCTCGCGCAGGTCCGCCGCCACGCGGTCGAGGCGCAGGAAAGCGGGGAACAGGCCGAAAGTCTCGCCGTCCACGGTGCCGACGAGCGTCGGCCCGGAGACGGCCGCCAGCAGTTCCTCGACCAGTACCGGCGTCAGGCCGGGGCCGCCGCCCGAGACCTCGGCGGACAGCGCCACCAGCTGCGACTTCGCGGGGAACTCCGCCGCTGCCAGCCGGGACGCCAGCTCAGCCGTCGGAGAGTCGGAAAGCGCCAGCCGTAGCAACGGCTCGGCTGCGCGGTTCTCGATGCGCTTGGCCTCGTCGACGCGCGTTCGCTCCAGCCCGACCAGCGGGGCCAGCTCCAGCGCCAGCTCACGCCGCCACGACGGCCACGCCGAGCAGTCCCCGTCGACGACCAGGAACCAGCTGGCCACGCGGTGCCCGGACCGGCTCGCCGCGGCGAGCAGGGTGACCGGCGTGGCCGCGTCGACCTGGGGGTTCACCGTCAACGGCAGGCGTTCGGCCCGCAGGAAGCGCCGGGCGAGCGACGCGCGCCGATCGGCGGGCAGGGAGTCCGGGCCGGCGATCAGGCGGCCCGTCGCGCTGAGCACCCAGCAGTCCGCCGCCAGCTCGGCCGCGCCCGCGGCCACCAGCGCGGGCAGCCCGCGGCCCTCGGTGACGGCCGCGATGAGCCGCCGGTGCGAGTCCTGCGCCGGGGCCTCGCGCTCGGCGGCCAGGCCGAGGATCACGCGTTCCGTCACCGTCGCGAAGGACACCGAAAGCGGCACTTCGAACAGCGGCAGCCCGACCCGGCGGCACGACTCCACGAGGTGCTCCGGCACCGGGCCGCCGACCTCGGCCGTGCCCGCGCCCAGCGCGACGACGCCCGCCGCGGCCAGGGTGCCGACGAACTCGTCCGCGTCGGCCGGGCCGGGCAGCCAGCGCAGGCCGCACAGCACGATCTCGCCGCCGTCCAGGTACCGCGTCGGATCCTGCAGGGTCGCCTGGAAGACGCGCTCGAACTCGCGGTCCAGCGCGTCGGCGCCGGCCAGGAGCGTCAGCCCCAGCCCCGGCGTGTCCAGCAGCGCACCGAGCCGCACCACGCACCTCCCTTCCGTGTTCGAGACCTCATCAGTACCGCACACCCCACCCGGCGCGTCGTTTGGAGGAACCTACGAAATCCGGCCTCGCGCACCCCGCTCCTTTCAGTGGATCTGCCGTGGTCCGCGCCACGTCGCGGCGTGTGTACTGCAAGACATCGAAGGCAGAGCGCGGGAAGGGAAGACCATGGCGATCGTTCTGGGTGACAACCGCTACGGGAAGGCGGAGAACCGGCTCGTGCGCGTCGACCGCGACGGCGACGAGCACCGGATCACCGACCTCAACGTGAGCGTGTCGCTCTCGGGCGACATGAGCGACACCCACCTCACCGGGGCCAACGACAAGGTCCTGGCCACCGACACGCAGAAGAACACGGTGCACGCGTTCGCCCGCGACGGGATCGGCGAGATCGAGGACTACGCACTGCGCCTGGCCCGCCATTTCGTGACGTCGCAGGAGAGCATCCAGACGGCGCGCGTCGCGGTCGAGTCCTACCCGTGGCAGCGGCTGCAGGTCGGCGGCAAGCCCGCGCACCACTCGTTCGCCCGCTCCGGCGGCGGCAACCGCACCACCACCGTGACCTACGACGGCGAGCGCGCCTGGGTGCTGGGCGGCGTGCGGGACCTGACCGTGCTCAACTCGACCGGCTCGGAGTTCTGGGGCTTCCCGCGCGAGGAGTACACCACCCTCGCCGAGACGAAGGACCGCATCCTGTCCACGGCAGTGTCCGCCACCTGGCGCTTCGCCGCCGACGAGGCCGACTGGGCCAAGGCCTACGACACGGCGCTGGCGTCGTTGCTCGACGCGTTTGGCGGAACGTACAGCTACTCGCTGCAGCAGACGCTCTACGCGATGGGCACCCGCGTGCTGGAGACGGTGCCGGAGATCGTCGAAGTCCGGCTTTCGCTGCCGAACAAGCACAACTTCCTGACCGACCTCTCGCCGTTCGGGCTGGACAACCCCGGTGAGGTGTTCCACGCCGCCGATCGGCCGTACGGCCTGATCGAGGGCACCGTGCTGCGCGACGACGCGCCGCCCGCCGGCCCGGCCTGGAACTGAAAGGACGTCATGGAGTTCCTGCGCCCCGCCTCGCTGGCCGAGGCATTGGCGGCCAAGGCGGCGCACCCGGACGCGGTGCCCGTCGCCGGCGGCACGGACGTGCTGGTGGAGATCAACTTCGACCACCGCCGCCCGTCCGCGCTGCTCGACCTGAACCGCGTCGCCGAGCTGCATGGGCACGACACGGTGGACGGCCGGATCCGAATCGCCGCCGCGACGCCGTACACCCGGATCATCGCGGAACTCGGCGACCGGCTGCCCGGCCTCGCCATGGCCGCCCGGACGGTGGGCTCGCCGCAGATCCGCAACCGCGGCAGCGTCGGCGGCAACCTCGGCGCGGCCTCGCCCGCGGGGGATTCGCACCCGGCCCTGCTCGCGGCCGGCGCCGAGGTCGAGATCGCCTCGGTGCGCGGCACCCGCCGCGTCGAGGCGAAGGACTTCTACCTCGGGGTGAAGCGCAACGTCCTCGAGCCGGACGAGCTGATCACCGCTGTCCACCTCGCGCCGGCCGCCGGGCCGCAGCAGTTCAGCAAGGTCGGCACGCGCAACGCGATGGTCATCGCCGTCTGCGCCTTCGGCCTCGCGCTGCATCCGGGGGAGCGCCGGGTCGGGACCGGCGTCGGCTCGGCCGCGCCGACCCCGCGCCGGGCCGTCGACGCCGAGGAGTTCATCGCCGGGGAGCTGGCGGCCGAGGACCAGTGGGACCGGCCCCGTGCGCTCGCCGACTCGGTGAAACGCCGGTTCGGCGAGCTGGTCGCGCAGGCCGCGGCCCCGATCGACGACGTCCGCGGCAGCGCGGACTACCGCAAGCACGCCCTGTCCGTCCTCGCCCGGCGGACGCTGACCTGGGCCTGGACCGACTACTGCGGCGGGAGGCAGGCCGAATGCGCGTGAACGTGGTGGTGAACGGCGAAAAACGCCAGGCGGACAACGTCTGGGAAGGCGAAAGCCTGCTGTACGTGCTGCGCGAGCGCCTCGGTCTCGCGGGCTCGAAGAACGCCTGTGAACAAGGCGAATGCGGCTCCTGCACGGTGTACCTCGACGGGGTCCCGGTGTGCTCGTGCCTGGTCGCGGCCGGTCAGGCGGAGGGCCGCGAGGTGCGTACCGTCGAAGGCCTCGCCGACGGCGACCGGCTGGACCCGATCCAGGAGTCCTTTGTGGAGTGCGGCGCCGTCCAGTGCGGCTTCTGCACCCCCGGCCTGCTGGTGACGGCGCACGACCTCGTCGCGCGCACCACCGACCCGAGCGACGCCGAGATCCGCGAGGCGCTGGCGGGGAACCTCTGTCGCTGCACGGGATACGAGAAGATTCTCGACGCCGTGCGTCTCGCCGCGTCCCGTAAGGAGAACGCATGACCAGGTCCGCCCCGGCCCGGTCCCCGCAGGATCTGGCCGAAACCGTCAGCGGCGGCATCGGCGCGAGCCCATTGCGCCCCGACGGCACGCTCAAGGTGCGCGGCGAATTCGCGTACTCGTCCGACCTGTGGCACGAGGACATGTTGTGGGGCGCGACATTGCGCAGCCCGCACCCGCACGCCCGCATCGTGCGCCTCGACGTCTCCCGCGCGTTGGCCCAGCCCGGCGTGCACGCGGTGCTCACGTACGAGGACGTGCCCGGCGAGAACGTCTACGGCCTCAAGTACCAGGACACCCCCGCGCTGGCCGAGGACCGCGTGCGGTTCCAGGGCGAGCCGGTCGCGATCCTCGCCGCCGACCATCCCGAGATCGCGCGGCAGGCGCTCAAGGAGATCGACGTCGAGTACGAGGTGCTGGAGCCGATCACCGACCCCGAGCGCGCCGCGCACGACGCCACGCTGCCGAAGCTGCACCCGGACGGGAACCTGGTGCGGTACCAGCGAATCCTCAAGGGCGACCCGGACGCGGCCGCCGAGGTGGTGGTCTCCGGCGTGTACGAGATCGGCATGCAGGACCAGGCGTTCCTCGGCCCGGAGTCCGGGCTGGCCGTGCCGGACGACGACGGCGGGGTCGACCTCTACCTCGCCACCCAGTGGCTGCACGTCGATCAGCGGCAGACGGCCAAGGCGCTCGGCCTGCCGCCGGAGAAGGTGCGGCTGACGCTTTCCGGCGTCGGCGGCGCGTTCGGCGGGCGTGAGGACCTGTCCATGCAGATCCACTCGTGCCTGCTGGCGCTTCGCACCGGCCGTCCGGTGAAGATGGTCTACAACCGCGAAGAGTCCTTCTTCGGCCACGTGCACCGTCACCCGGCGAAGATGTACTACGAGCACGGCGCGACGAAGGACGGCGACCTCGTGTACGTCCGCGCGCGGATGTACTTCGACGGAGGCGCGTACGCGTCCAAGACCCCGGTGGTGGTCGGCAACGGCACGACGCTCAGCGTCGGCCCGTACAACGTGCCGAACGCGAAGATCGAGGGCTGGGGCGTGTACAGCAACAACCCGACGTGCGGCGCGATGCGCGGCCTCGGGGCGGTGCAGCCGACGTACGCGTACGAGTCGCAAATGGACAAACTCGCCGCCGCGCTCGGGATGGACCCGGCGGACCTGCGGATCCGCAACGCCATGAGCGAGGGCTCCACCAACGTCACCGGCCAGGTGGTGGACTTCCCGGCGCCGGTCGGCGAGCTGGTGCAGCGGGTGAAGGACATGCCGCTGCCGCCGGAACGCGGTGGTGCCGTGGACATCCGGGACCTGCCCGGCGGCGCTTCGAACGTAACGCACGGCGAGGGGGTGGTCCGCGGCGTCGGCTACGGCGTGACCATCAAGAACATCTCGTACGCCGAGGGTCTTGACGACTACTCGACGGCGCGCGTGCGGCTGCAGGTCATCGGCGGCGAGCCGGTGGCGATGGTGCACACCGCCGCGGCCGAGGTGGGACAGGGCCTCGTCACGCTGCAACAGCAGATCGCGCGGACGGAGCTGGGCGTGCCGCGGGTGACCGTGCACCCGGCCGACACGAGTGTCGGCGACGCGGGTTCCAGCTCGGCGTCGCGTCAGACGTACATCACCGGCGGCGCGGTGCGCAACGCTTGTCGCGCGGTGGCCGAAGCGGTGTACGCGCTGGCTGAGCGTCGGCTCGCCCGCCCGGCCGCTGGGATGTCGCTGGCCGGCGGCAAGATCGTCGCCGCCGACGGCGAGGTGCTCATCGGGCTGGCCGAGCTGCTGGGCGAGGAAATCGTGGAGGAGACCCGCGAATACCACCACCGCAAGACCTACCCGCTCGACCCGGAGACCGGCCAGGGCGACGCCCACGTGCAGTACGGCTTCTCCGCCCACCGCGCGGTGGTGGACGTCGACGTGGAGCTGGGCCTGGTCAAGGTCGTGCAGCTGGACTGCGCGCAGGACGTCGGCAAGGCGCTCAACCCCGACGCCGTGCTCGGCCAGATCCAAGGCGGTTCCGCGCAGGGCCTCGGGCTGGCGGTGATGGAGGAGATCCAGGTCGTCGACGGGAAGGTGCGCAACCCGTCCTTCACCGATTACCTGATCCCGACCGTGCTCGACATGCCCCCGATGCGCATCGACGTGCTGGAACGGCCCGACCCGCACTCCCCGTACGGCGTGCGCGGGGTCGGCGAGCCGCCCACGATCTCCGCGACGCCGGCCATCGCCAACGCCATCCGCGCGGCCACCGGGCTGGAGCTGCCCCGTGTCCCGATCCGCCCCGAGCACCTCACCGGTACCTGAAAACCCCTTGGGAGAGCTGAAGAAATGACCGTTTCCGCCGCTGCCGACCTGGAACACGGCTGGCTCGCCGAAAGCGTCCGCATCGCCACCAGCAACGTCGCCGACGGCGGCGGCCCGTTCGGCGCGCTGGTCGCCAAGGACGGCGAGATCATCTCCACCGGCGTCAACCGCGTCACGCCCTCGCTCGACCCGACGGCGCACGCCGAGGTCGTCGCGATCCGCGCGGCCTGCCAGGCGCTGGGCGACTTCAAGCTGACGGGCTGCGTGCTCGTCTCCTCGTGCGAGCCGTGCCCGATGTGCCTCGCGTCCGCGTTGTGGGCCCGGGTGGACCGCGTGCTCTTCGCGGCCGACCGCCACGATGCCGCCAAGGCCGGGTTCGACGACCGCGCCTTCTACGAACTGTTCGAAAACCCCCGCGAAAACTGGGAAGTACCCGTGTCCCGGCTGTCCTTGAAGGACGGCTTCGCGCCCTTTGACGCCTGGCTGGACCGGCCGGACCGCGTCGACTACTAGGGATTCCACCCCAACACCGGAAGCCCGCACCCAGGGCCCATCCCGGTGCTGACCGGAGCACCACAAAAACCGAAACGTCCCGCTGGCCACGCCCCGATCGCTTTCGGGGCGCGGTGCAGCACACCCACCGGCAAGGGGAGGACGCATGACCCAGGTACGCATCGAAGACGCTGTGAGCCCGGCGAAAGACCCGGTCCGTAAGTCCCTTATGGACCGTCTGTTCGACCTGACCGCACGGCGCACGACCGTCGGCCGGGAAGTGCGCGGCGGCGTCACCACGTTCGTCGCGATGGCCTACATCGTGCTGCTCAACCCGCTCATCCTCGGCGCCTCCGCCGACATCACCGGCGCGAAGCTCAGCGCCGGGATGGTCACCACCGCCACCGCGCTGGCGGCCGCGGTGATGACCATCCTCATGGGACTGGTCGGCAACGCGCCCCTCGCGCTCGCCGCCGGGCTCGGCATCAACGGCATCGTGGCGTTCCAGATGGCGCCGTCGATGACCTGGGCGCAGGCCTTCGGGCTGGTGGTGCTGGAAGGCGTCTGCATCGTGGTGATGGCGGTCAGCGGGATCCGGGAACGCATCATGAACGCGATCCCGGCGCCGCTGAAGATGGCCATCACCGTCGGCATCGGGCTTTACATCGCCCTGGTCGGCCTGGTCAGCGCGGGATTCGTGACCCGGATGCCGGACGCGGCCGGCACCACCGTCCCGGTCCGGCTCGGCCTCGACGGGCACCTCAACGGCTGGCCGATCGCGGTGTTCTGCTTCGGCCTGCTGCTGATGACCGTGCTCACCTCGCGCAAGGTGCCCGGCGCGGTGCTGATCAGCATCGCGGTGTCCACTGTGGTCGCGGTGGTGCTGCACGACGGCTTCGGCGTCGGCAACTGGGGCCTGACCACCCCGACGCTGCCGAGCCACGTCGTGGCGGCCCCGAACTTCGGGCTGCTCGGGCACGTCGACCTGTTCGGCGGCTTCGCCTCGGCGGGCGCGCTGACGGCCACGATCTTCCTGTTCACGCTGGTCCTTTCGGGCTTCTTCGACGCGATGGGCACGATCACCAGCGTTTCGGCCGAAGCCGGGCTGTCGAAGGACGGCCGCGTGCCGAAGATGGGCCGCATCCTGCTGGTCGACGGCGCGGGCGCGATCGCGGGCGGGCTGGCCGGCTCGTCGCCGAACACCGTGTTCCTGGAATCCGCGGCCGGTGTCGGGGAGGGCGCGCGGACCGGGCTGGCGAGCGTGGTCACCGGGGTGCTGTTCGCCGCGACGCTGCTGTTCACCCCGATCGCGGGCATCGTGCCGGCGCAGGCCGCCGCGCCCGCGCTGGTGGTGATCGGCGGCATGATGGTGGCGCAGTGCCGCAACATCCCTTGGCACGACCCGGATTACACGATCCCGGTGTTCCTCACCGTCGCGCTGATCCCGTTCACCTACTCGATCACCAACGGCGTCGGCGCCGGCCTGATCGCGTACGTGCTGATCAAGACCTGCAAGGGGAAATGGCGCGAGGCCGGCTGGATCCTGACCGTGCTGGCCCTCGTTTTCACCGTCTACTTCGGCGTCGACGTCGTCAAGGCGATCCTCTAGAAAGGACCTTCCGTGACCCTGATCTTCCTCAACGGCGGCGCCATGCGCGGCGAGCCGCTGCACCACCTGCTCGACGGCGCGCCGCTGGTCACCGCCACGACGACCGCGCCCAAGTACCGCTTCTACTCCGTCGGCGGCCAGTGCCCCGCGCTGGTCCCGGTGGCCCACGGCGGTGCGCCGGTCAGCGGCGAGGTTTACGACGTTTCGCTGGACGCCCTGCGCGACCGGGTGCTGCCGGCCGAGCCGCCGGAGCTGGAGCTGGGCGTGATCGAGCTGGCGGACGGCAGCTCGGCGTTCGCGATGCTGCTGCGCCGGCCGCAGACGTCGCACGTGCAGCTGCGTGACATCACGGAAATCGGCGACTGGCGCGCTTACCTGGCCGGCAGGGAAGCGGCGTGACGGCCGGGCCGCTCCCGTGACCGTGCTGGTGGCCCCCGACAAGTTCAAGGGCTCGCTGACCGCGGCCGAAGTCGCGTCGGTGGTGGCTGAGGGCTTCGCGGCAGTTTCTGCGGAACCGGTGCGGATGCTGCCGGTGGCGGACGGCGGTGACGGGACGGTCGCGGCCGCCGTCGCCGCCGGATTCCGCCGCGTGCCGGCGCGGGTGCACGGCCCGACCGGGCGTCGCGTCACGGCGTACTTCGCGCTCCGGGACGACGTCGCCGTGGTGGAGCTGGCGGAGGCCTCCGGCCTGCACCGGCTGCCCGGCGGCGTGCCACAACCCCTCACCGCGTCCAGCATCGGCACCGGTGAGCTGATCGCCGCGGCGGTCGCGGCGGGGGCTTCGCGAGTGGTGCTCGGCGTCGGCGGCAGTGCTTGCACGGACGGCGGCGCCGGGATGTTGACGGCGCTGGGCGCGCGTCTGCTGGACGCCTCCGGTGCCGTTCTCCCACCTGGCGGGGCCGCGTTGGCCTCGCTGTCTACTGTGGACCTGTCTGGCGTGGCTCCGGTGGAGGTCTCGCTGGCGTCCGATGTGGACAATCCGCTGCTGGGGCCATCCGGCGCGGCGGCGGTGTACGGGCCGCAGAAGGGCGCGTCGATAGACGATGTCTTGACGCTGGAACGCGGTCTGCGGCGGTGGTCGGAGCTGATCGGCCCGGAATTCGCCGAGGAGCCGGGCGCGGGCGCGGCGGGTGGTGTGGGCTTCGCGGCGCTGGCGGTGCTGGGCGCCCGGATGCGGCCGGGCAGCAGCCTGATGCTGGAACTGCTGGGCTTCTCCGACGCCGTCCGGCACGCGCGGCTGGTGGTCACCGGCGAGGGCTCGCTCGACGAACAATCGTTGCGGGGCAAGGCTCCGATCGGGGTCCAGCGCGCGGCGGCCGCGGTGGGCGTCCCGGTGGTCGCGATCGCGGGCCGGTGCCTGCTCTCGCCGGAGGATTGGCAGGCGGCGGGTTTCGAAGCCGTTTACGCCCTCACCGACCTGGACCCGGACCCGGCCCGCTGCGTCGCCGACGCCCGTTCTTTGCTGCGGCGCCGGGCGGAACAACTGGCGCGTGAGTGCTTGACGTTGTCCGGGTGAGTCACGAGAGGCCGCCGTTGCTGGTGAGCAGCTGGCCGTTGATCCAGCCGCCCTCGGGACCGAGCAGGAACGAGACCAGGTTGGCACAGTCGCGGGGCAGGCCGAGGCGGCCGAGCGGGGTCCGGGTGGCCAGGGCGGCGGCCAGGTCGCAGGTCAGCCAGCCCGTGTCGGTGGGGCCGGGATTGACCGCGTTGGCCGTGATCCCCAGTGGTCCCAGCTCGCTCGCCGCGGCGAGCACGATCCGGTCCAGCGCGCCCTTGCTCGCGCCGTAGGGCACGTTGCCGACGACGTCGTCGCTGGTCAACGCGACGATCCGGCCGTCGCCGCGCGGGCCGCGGTAGCGCTGGGCGAACTCGCGGATCAGCAGCCAGCTCGCGCGGGTGTTCACGGCGAAGTGCCGGTCGAAGCTGTCGGTCGTGGTGTCCAGCAGCCCGGAGTCCACGGATTCGCAGTGCGCCAGCACCAGCGCCCGGACGTCGCCCAACTCGGCGGTGACCCGGTCGAAGAGCGTCGACGGCGTGGCCGGGTCTTCGAGGTCGGCCTCCAGCTCGAGGGCGGCCGCGATCTCGTCGCGGCCCTCGTCCTGGCCCCAGGGCATCCGGTCGTCGTAAGGCGACCAGTGCGTGCACGCGACGTCCCAGCCGGTCGCGGCCAGCCGGGCGACGATCGCGGCGCCGATACCGGCCCGGCGGCCGACGCCGGTCACCAGCGCGAGCGGGCGTTCACTCTTCAACGGCGCCACCGACCGCGCGCAGGTGCCCGCGGAACGTGAGCGACGGGTTTTCCGCGCGCTGCCGGAGGAACTCGTCGAACCGCACCTGCTCCCGGAGCGTGGTGCCGCCGCGGATGAGCCCGGCCTGGCGGTGCTCGGTGTCCCGAATGGACTCGGCGAGCCGGAGAACCTCCCCGGCCTCGCTCGCGGGCACGAAGAGCGCACCGTCCTCGTCGCCGAACACGAGGTCTTCGCGGGTGATCGTCCACGGGCCGACGGCGGCCGATTCGAGCGCGTCGTCCGGTCGCGCGTGGACGCTCAGCGGCCCGGTCGGGATCGCGCCGAGGCTGAACAAGGGCAGCCCGATCGCGGCGAGGTCGGCGGTGTCACGGTGCAGCCCCCAGATCACGATGCCGCCGATCCCCGCGGTCGCCGCCTCGATCGCGACGAGATCGCCGACGCAGCTCTCGTCGAGGCGGCCCTGGTTGTCCACCACGAGCACGTCGCCCGGCTCGCTGCCGGCGAACGCTTCGAGGAAGACGTCCACACTTCCGACGTGTTGCGCGGGCAGCACCCGTCCGGCCACCCGCTCGCCCGCCGTCGCCGCCCGCGTCCCGGCCGGCGCGCATCGGACCTGCAAGCGCGCCCGGACGCAGGCGTCGGCGAGGTGCGCGGTGGTCAGCCCTTCGAAACGGCGGCGCAGCTCCTCGGCGTCCATCAGCGCTGAACCGGTCCGCCGGCCGGCTCCGGGGCCGTCGCCGCGAAGACCGTGACCAGGAAGTCGACGGCGGCCGCCACGTCGGCGACCACCATTCGGGGAGTGACGGTGTGATAGCCGGGCGGGGTGGTCATCCCGGTAGCCAACCACACCGGCGCCTGGGGGTGGCGCCTATTTCCGCGCCCGCGAGCGAATCCGCCATACGACGCGAACCGGACTTAATGCTCGCAGGCGCTTTGTTCGCTATTTCCGATTTGACGGTTCCTTGGCTGAAGTCCTGGTGAATTCCCGGTGGGCGGGCCATCCGGCCTCTCGCTTCTTCACTTTCCGCACGCATAATTTCGATCCGGTAGTCCGAACGAGTGGCAGGAGTCTTCAGGTGCCGGGGTCTGTGCGTGCCCGCTGGGTGGTGGGGGCCGTCGGTCTGGTGGTGGTCGCGGGGATCGCCATCGCGGTCTGGCCCGACGGTGCGTCGGCCCAGGACCCGGAGATCTCCATTTCCCGCTCCGCCTGCGGTCAGGGCTGGACCGATCCCAAGGCGGGAGCCCAGACCTTCACCCTCCACAACACCGGCTCGGTGACCTCGGAGGTCGACCTGATCGACCCGGGCACCGGCGTCGTCTACGGCGAGGTGGACGGGCTCGGCGCCGGGACCACCAGGCCGCTCCCGGTGACCCTCGGTAACGGAAAGTACGCGTTCCGGTGCCTGCCGGAGGACTCGTCGGCGATCGTGGGCCCGGTGAGCACGGTCAGTGGCGGCGCCGAGCGCGGCCCGGGGGTCGCGCCGGTGACGAACGACGATCTGCTCCAGCCGCTCAAGGCGTACCAGGCGCACGTGACGCAGGGGCTGGTCCGGCTGGTCGGCGACCTCGGCCCGGTCAAGGACGCGGTGCACCGCGGGGATCGCGCCGGCGCCCAGGCCGCGTGGCTGACCGCGCACCTGACCTACGAGCGCCTCGGCGCCGCGTACGACGCGTTCGGCGCCTCCGACGGCGCGCTCAACGGCACCACCGCCGGCCTGCCCGGCGGCGTGGCCGACCCGGGTTTCACCGGCTTCCACCGGCTCGAATACGGGCTGTGGCACGGCGAAGACCTCGGCGCGCTCGGCGCCGTCGTGGACCGGCTGGACAGTGACGCGCACGCCCTGCAGGACTCGTTCGCCCAGAGCCAGGTGGACGGCAACGACCTCGGCCTGCGCGCCCACGAGATCGTGGAGAACGCGCTGCAGTTCGAACTCACCGGCCGCACCGACTACGGCAGCGGCACGAACCTCGCCACGGCGCGCGCCAACCTCGACGGCGTCCAGACCGTGCTCGACGTGCTGCGCCCGGTGCTCGCCCCGCGCTTCCCGCAGCTGTCCACAGTGGACGGCTGGATGAAGCGCACCGAGACCGCGCTGGACGGAGCCCGCCGGGCGGATGGCAGCTGGACGCCCGTCGGGCAGCTGAGCACGCCGCAGCGCCAGAAGATCAACGGCGACGTCGCCGAGCTGACCGAGCAGCTGGCCCCGATCGCGGCCATCGCCGAGCCCAGGAGGGTTTCTTGAGCACCCCCGAATCCTCCCGCCGCAGTTTCCTGCGCCGCACCGTGGTCGGGGCCGGGCTGACGGCGGCCGCCGGGGTCGGAGTCGGCGCTTCGGCAGCAACAGCGGCCAGTAGTCAGGACAGCGGAGCGGTCCCGTTCCACGGTGCGCGCCAGGCCGCGATCCTGCGACAGCCGCCCGCGCAGAGCGTGGTCGCCTCGTTCGACGTGATCGCGGAGAACCGCGCGGAGCTGGCCGAGCTGTTCCGGGAGATCACCGACCGCTCGCGGTTCCTGACCACGGGCGGGGCGCCGGCCGCGCTCGGCATCACCGCGCCGCCGGCCGACTCCGGCGTGCTCGGCCCGGTGGTGCCGCCGGGCAGCCTCGGCGTGGTGCTCGGCGCCGGCTCGTCGCTGTTCGACGACCGGTACGGGCTGGCCGGCCGCAAGCCGGCGAGGCTCAAGCCGATGACGATGTTCCCGAACGACGCGCTCGACGCGGCGCAGTGCCACGGCGACCTTTCGCTCACCCTGTCCGCCGATTCGGCCGACACCGTGCTGCACGCGTTGCGCGACATCACCCGCGCGACCCGTGGCGGCATGCAGCTGCGCTGGAAGATCAACGGGTTCAGCTCGCAGCCGCGCCCGTCCGGCACCCCGCGCAACCTGATGGGGTTCAAGGACGGCATCGCCAACCCGGCCGAGTCCGAACTGGACCGCCTGGTGTGGGTGTCCGGGGGCGGCGAGCCCGCGTGGACCGCCGGCGGCAGCTACCAGGTGGTGCGGCTGATCCGGATGCTCGTGGAGTTCTGGGACCGCGTCTCGCTCACCGAGCAGGAGAACATGTTCGGCCGGCGGCGTGACACCGGCGCCCCGCTCGACGGCGCGAACGAGCAGGACGTGCCGCGCTACGCCGACGACCCGGTGGGCACGGTGATCCCGCTGACCAGCCACATCCGCAAGGCGAACCCACGCACGGCGGAGACCGACAACAGCCGGATCCTGCGCCGCGCGGTCAACTACGACCGCGGCGTGGACGCCAACGGCAACCTGGACATGGGCCTGGTTTTCCTCTGCTACCAGCAGGACCTCGAGCGGCAGTTCGAGGCGGTCCAGAAGCGGCTCGCCGACGAGCCGCTGGTCGACTACATCTCCCCCTTCGGCGGCGGCTACTTCTTCGCGTTGCCCGGGGTCACCGGTCCCGACGACCACTTCGGCCGGGCGTTGCTCGCCTGAGCCGGCCCGGCAGTTCCCACCACGAGGTCACCGAAATCAGGAGGATTCCCCAGTGGACACAGGAATCGGCAGACGGCGCCGCCGGTCACGGCGGCTGCTCGGCGCCGGCGCGCTCGCTTCGGCGGCCGCGCTGGTGATCGTCACCGGCTCCGCGGCGACGTCGGCGGACGCCCAGCCGCTGCACGCCCAGCCCGCGTCGTGGCTGCCGACGCTCACCCCGATCAAGCACGTCGTGGTGATCTTCGGCGAGAACATCTCGTTCGACCACTACTTCGGCACCTATCCCAAGGCGACCAACGAGAACGGCACCCCGTTCCAGGCCGCGCGCAACACCCCCAAGGTCAACGGCCTGTCCAAGCAGCTCCTGACGGACAACCCGAACGCCTACAACCCCAAGCGGCTCAGCCCGGACCAGGCGCTGACCTGCGACCAGAACCACGGTTACGGCGCGGAGCAGGCGGCCTTCAACGGCGGCAAGATGAACAAGTTCGTCGAGAAGACCGAGACGGACAAGTGCACCGGCCAGCCCGTGCTGTTCGGCGAGCCCGGCCTGGTGATGGACTACTACGACGGCAACACCGTCACCGGCATGTGGAACTACGCGCAGAACTACGCGCTGAGCGACAACTCGTTCAACACCGGGTTCGGACCGTCCACCCCGGGCGCGATCAACCTGATCTCGGGCCAGACGCACGGGATGCAGGCGGTCGACCCGGTCAGCCACGAGCCGACCACGGACGCCTACGTCACCCAGTCGCCGGACGCCAAGGGCGTCGGCACGGTCATCAACGACCCGGACCCGGCGTGGGACGACTGCTCCGACAAGAACCACACCGCCACCGACAACCTCGGCGCGATGCAGGGCCGCAACGTCGGTGACCTGCTCAACTCGCGGCACGTCACGTGGGGCTGGTTCCAGGGCGGCTTCAAGCCGACCGGCACCGCGAACGGGTACGCGGTCTGCGGCGCGAAGCACGCGAACGTGGGCGCCCAGTCCTCCGTGGACTACAGCCCGCACCACGAGCCGTTCCAGTACTACGCGTCGACGGCGAACCCGCACCACCTGGCGCCGTCCTCGGTGCAGGCGATCGGCCAGACCGACCGCGCGAACCACCAGTACGACGTCAGCGACTTCAACGACTCGCTGAAGGCCGGCTCGATGCCCGCGGTGAGCTTCCTCAAGGCGCCCGAGTACCAGGACGGCCACGCGGGGTACTCCGACCCGCTGGACGAGCAGCAGTTCGTCGTCAACGAGATCAACCAGATCCAGAAGTCGCCGGACTGGCGCTCCACCGCCGTCGTGCTGGCCTACGACGACTCGGACGGCTGGTACGACCACGTCAGCTCGCCGATCGTCAACGGCTCGCAGGACGCGTCGCAGGACCAGGCGGTGTGCACCGGCAAGCCGACCACACAGGGCAAGTACGCGGACCGCTGCGGTTACGGCCCGCGCCTGCCACTGATGGTCGTCTCGCCGTACAGCAAGGTGAACTACGTCGACCACACCCGGACCGACCAGACCTCGGTGCTGCAGTTCATCGAGGACAACTGGTTCGCCGGCCGCGTGGGCGACTCCTCGTTCGACAGCCGGGCCGGCGGGCTGTGGAACATGTTCAACTTCTGGTGGCCACAGGCGGGCAAGCTCCCGCTGGACCCGAAGACGGGGGCGGCCGCCCCGGGCGGTCACCACTGACGCGGTAACTGTTCCAGCCGAAGGCCATCGGGCGATTCTTGCCCGGTGGCCTTCGGCCGTCGTGGGGACGACGCCTCGCGGAAAAGGCGTTGGTGAACGGCGCCGGGCGCTGGTAGCAATCCGAGGATGACGAGCCGGACCGAAACGCCACGGCTCCGGCTGCGCCCGTTCACGCCGGACGATGTGGCCGATCTTGCCGCCCTGTACGGCGACCCGGAGGTGATGCGGTTCATCGACGACGGGCGGCCGGTGCCGCGCGCGGTCGTCGAGAACTCGACGCTTCCGGCGTTCCTGGCGGAATACCGCGAACTTCCCCCCGGGCAAGGTTGTTTCGCCGCGCAGGAAATCGCCACGGGCCGATTCCTGGGCTGGTTCTCCGCGCGCCCCGCCGTGAGCGCCGGGCTGGACGGCGGCACCGAGGTGGGCTATCGGCTCCGGCCGGCGGTCTGGGGACGCGGTTTCGCGACCGAAGGACTGCGCCTGCTCGTCGACCGGGTTTTCGCCGATCCCGGTGTGGCGCGGGTCGTCGCCACCACGATGACCGTCAACACGCGGTCCCGGCGAGTGCTGGAGAAGGCCGGGCTCACGCTCGTGCGCACCTTCTTCCTCGAGTGGCCGGAATACCTCGAGGGCGCCGAACACGGGGATGTCGAGTACGCGCTGTCCAGACAGGACTGGGCGTGTGACAGAGCGCGACATTAGTCGACACGATAGGGTTCGCCCAGGCACATCCTGTAGAAGGTGAAGGAACGACGAACCATGGCGCAGAAGGTTCACGTCGAGATGGTCGACGACATCGACGGCAGCATCGCCGAGCAGACCGTCCCGTTCAGTCTCGACGGTGTTAGTTACGAGATCGACTTGTCGGAGGACAACGCCGCCGCGCTTCGTGACGAGCTGGCCCGTTACGTGGCCGCCTCCCGCCGCACCGGCGGCCGCAAGGTCCGGATCGCCGCGGGCCAGGCCCCGCGTCCGACGTCGTCCACGGCCGACCGCGAGCGCAACCGGCTCATGCGCGAGTGGGCCGAGGCCAACGGCTTCGCGGTCTCCGACCGCGGCAGGCTGCCGGCCGAGATCGTCAAGGCCTACGAGGAGCGCGAGGAGATCGTCGAGGAGGCCCCGGCGAAGCCCGCCCGCAAGCGTGCGCCGCGCAAGAAGGCGAACGCCTGAACCGCACGGGGAGGGCCCGTCACCGCACCGGCGGTGACGGGCCCTTTCTCTTTGCGCCCGGTCCGGCCGTTTCCGTGACTTGATCGTTGCCGGCCAACCAGGACATCAATGAACTCGCCGCGCAGATCTCGAAGGAGCGCATCGACGACGCCGACTGGATCTTTTGCTCCAGCTACGGCGCGGGCCCTTCTCCCGACGAGAAGGCCGTGATGTCGAGCGGCCTGTGGAACTCGTAAACGTCGCCGAGTCCGCCGCAGCGGCTGCACGCCTTCTGGTCGCGGTCCAGGCCTGAGCCCAGGCACACCGGGCACGTTTTCCGCATGGCAAACCGCTTTCGGCTGGTGGCAGCTGATCGCCGGGAAGCGTCGGCGGCACCGTTCGCCAACGCGAGGTACCCACGGGGTGAGACCGGAACAGCCGCTAAAGGCCCAGCCGGGCGTCGAGGTCGATCTTGCCGCCTGCGGCGTCCAGGATGGCGCTGATCGCTTTGTCTTCCTGGAGGTGGCCGCCGTGCTGGTCGGCGTGGGCGCGCATGAGGTTGCCGACGTGGCGTTCCGGGTTGTTCCAGTGCGGCCAGCGGCGGCGGGCGATGGCGGCGAGCGCCGGGAAGTCCGGGGTGCCCTCCGCGGCCGTGGCGTCGAGCAGCCAGTGCAGGTAGGTGCGCAGCACCGCGACCGGGAAGCTGCCCGGGTGGCTGAGCCCGCCGTGGCCCGGCACGAACGTGCGGACGCCGGGGAACATCTTGTCCATCCACTCCAGCGCGTCGAGCCAGCCCGGCACCGAGCCGTGCACCGCCATCGGCGTCGCGCCGACGGACAGCAGGTCGCCGGTGAACAGGGTGCCGGTCCGGGGCTCGAACAGGACCAGGTCGCCGTCGGTGTGGGCGACGCCGGGGAAGGGCACGATCTCCACGACCACGCCGCCGAGGTTGATCTCCGCGGGCGCCGTCACCGCGTACACCGATTCGGGCGCCGGGGCCTCGAGCGTGCCCCAGTGGCTGCAGCTGAACGCTTCCTCGTTCCGCTGCGGCCCGGCCCGCACGATCGGCACCGCGGCCGGCGCGGCCAGGATCCGGCCGCCGTTGCGCAGCGCGACACCGGCGCCGTTGTGGTGCGTGCCGTGCGCGTGGGTGATCACGAGCGTCAGCGGCATCTCGACCGTGGAGTACTTCCGCACGTCCTTGACCAGGTCGAGCGTGTCGCGCTCGGTGCCGCAGGTGTCCACGAGCAGGACGCCGTCACGGCCCCGGATCCAGCCGCAGTTGGACACCAGCCAATCGCTCGGGCTGCGGACATAGGCGACCACGCTCGGGTCGGAATACCTGAGCGGGACGATGTTGCGCCTGATGGCGGGCATGGAATCCCCCTCGTGGGCCGTGCCGCCGTGATACCGGACCACCGCATGGTAGTGGATCACTGGCCTTCGAATGGTATAGACCAAGTGGGCGTATGTCAGCAGGCCGGGGGATCGCGTTCTCGCTCAGCTTCCCGGTGTGGACGCCCTCGCCCGGCGACCGGGAGCGCTCCCGCTCCGCCCGCCTCGCGTTTCCGGTGATCATCAGGCCCCCGGTTCCCTCTCCCGCACCGCCGGTTCGCGAGGAGGCTACTCCTGCGACGGCGTCGCGGCCCGGACCTGTTAGCCCGTGTGGTCCATGACTTGGCCGGATTTTCGTGGGTAGCGGAGGGATTGTTGACGCGGCTGTGACGATCCGACTACATTGCGGAGCCGTTCAGGCGTCTGGACTTCATTCACGTCCATGAATATCGAGGTGGTGTCGTGCGCCGCTCACGATGGTTGTCCGTGGCACTGGCCGCGGTTCTCGGCGTTTCCGGATTCGCTTTCGCCCCAGGGGTTTCGGCCACGCCCGCCGGGGCGCGTGAGCAGGTCGGCCTCGACGCGGGCTGGCGGTTCGCCCGCGAGGACGTGCCGGGCGCGCAGGCCCCGGGCTTCCCGGACGCCTCGTGGACGGGCGTGGCCGTGCCGCACACCTGGAACAATCTCGACGGCCAGGACGGCGGCGGCGACTACTACCGCGGGACCGGCTGGTACCGGAAGCACTTCACGCCCCCGCCGTCGCTGGCGGGCAAGCAGCTTTGGCTGCAGTTCGACGGCGTCAACACCGTGGCCGACGTCTGGGTGAACGGCGTCCACCTCGGCCGGCATCGCGGCGGCTACGCGACGTTCCGCTTCGACGCCACGAGCGCCCTGCGGACCGGTCGCGACAACGTCATCGCCGTGCGCGTCGACAACTCGAGCCAGCCCGACGTCGCCCCGCTGAGCGCGGATTACACCTTCTTCGGGGGCATCTACCGCGACGTCTCCCTCGTCGGCGTCGACCGGCTCGGCATCCGGATGGACGACTTCGGCGGCCCGGGCGTCTACCTCGCCCAGCGTTCCGTGACGGCGGAGGCGGCGACCATCGACGTCACCACCAAGGCGCGCAACAGCGGGACCGCCGCCCGGCAGGTCCGCGTGCGGACGGTGGTCACCGACGCGAGCGGCAAGGTCGCCGCGACGGTCCTGTCCCCTCCGCGGGAGGTCGCCGCCGGGGCCGACGCCGACGTCACGCAAAGGGTCGAGATCCCGAAGCCGCACCGCTGGCAGGGCAAGGCGGATCCGTACCTGTACCGCGCGACCGCCGAGGTCGTCGACGCGCGCACCGGCCGGGTCACCGACTCCGTCAGCCAGCCGCTGGGCCTTCGAACGTCCACTGTGGACCCTAATGCCGGCTTCTCCCTCAACGGGCAGCACCTGGCCCTGCACGGCGTCAACGCGCACCAGGACCGCCTCGACGAGGGCTGGGCCGTTGCGAACCGGCAGCGCGACCAGGACTTCGACCTGATGGACGAGATGGGCGTCAACGCGCTGCGGACCGCGCACTACCAGCAGTCCCAGCACGTCTACGACCTCGCCGATCAGCGCGGTTACGTGGTCTGGGCGGAGATCCCGCTGGTCAACGGCGTCACCGACAGCGACGCGTTCCGCGCGAACGCCGCGCGGCAGATGTCCGAGCTGATCCGGCAGAACTACAACCACCCGTCGATCGCGTTCTGGGGCATCGGCAACGAGCAGGCGAAGAGCGACGCCGTCACGAACGACCTCCTGCAGGCGCTCGCCGCCCAGGTGAAGGCCGAGGACCCGACGCGGCTGTCCACCTACGCCAACAACCGCGGCGGCCAGGACTCGGTGTCGGACCACGCCGACCTTTCGGCTTACAACAAGTACTTCGGCTGGTACGACCTGTCCGCGCCCGGCCCCGGCCCGTGGACCGACCAGCTGCACGCGGCGGACCCGGGCCGCCGGATCGCGATCAGCGAGTACGGCGCGGGCGGCAGCGTCAACCAGCACGTGGAGAACTCCACGGTGAAGCCTCCGGTCATCCCGTCACGGACGCACCCGGAGGAGTACGAGACGCTGGTCCACGAAAACTCGTGGAAGCAGATCGAAACGCGGCCGTACCTGTGGGGCACGTTCGTCTGGAACATGTTCGACTTCGCCTCGGACGGGCGCGCCGAGGGCGACACGCTCGGCCGTAACGACAAGGGCCTGGTGACCTACGACCGGCAGGTCCGCAAGGACGCGTTCTACTGGTACAAGGCCAACTGGACGACCACGCCGTTCGTCTACCTGACCAGCAGGCGCTGGACCGATCGGACCGCGGCGGCGACCACGGTGAAGGCGTACGGCAACGGCGTCGACACGGTCTCGCTGACGATCAACGGTGTTGCCGTGGGCAGTCCGAAGCCTTCCGCGGATCACATCTACACGTGGCCGGTCACCCTCGTCCCGGGGGCGAACGTGGTGAAGGTGACCGGTGTACGCGGTGGTCACGCGTACACGGACACGGTCACCTGGACGCTGGCCCAGCCCGAGTAGGCGGCTTTCGGCTCATTCGCAGTCGAGGCCGGTGAGCTTGGTGATGAGCCGCTCGGCGATGTCCGGCGGCCAGCGGAAGGCGGGCGACACCGCTCGCTGGTGGGCCAGCCCGTGCAGGCCGAGCCACAGGGCGACCGCATCGGCGGACGGATCCGTGCTGGTGATCAGGCCGGCGTCGGCGCAGGCGGCGAGGGCCTCGGCGAGCAACTCCATGCTCGCCTGGCCGAGCGTGGCCAGGTCGTCTTCGGACACGGAGCTTTCGCCCAGATTCGGCTTCCAGAACCCGCCGAACATCGTGCGGTAGCGCCCGGGATGGGCGGCGGCGAACTCCAGGTAACCGTCGCAGACGGCGAACAACCGGCTTCGGGGGTCCTCGCCCGCGGCGGCCACGTCGGCGCGCAACCGGTCGTCCAGCTCGGCGAAGGCGCTCCGCGTCACGGCCAGCATGATGGCGGCCTGATCGGGGAAGTGACGGTAGATCGAAGGCGCGGCGATCCCGGCGCGACGGGCGACCGACCGCAGGCTGATGGCGCTGTCGTCGCCGGTCTCGTCGAGCAGCCCGGCCGCCGCCGCCACGATCTCGTCGCGCAGTTTGGCGCCTTCTCCGCGGCGGTTGCGGGCACGAGGGTGCGTCGCCGGGTCCTCGCTCATGCCGTCAGCTTACTGCACAAAACTTACACCTGTTACCTCTTGCGCCGACTCGACTAACGGTCGT
Organism: Amycolatopsis saalfeldensis; assembly: GCF_900110575.1. GTDB lineage: Bacteria > Actinomycetota > Actinomycetes > Mycobacteriales > Pseudonocardiaceae > Amycolatopsis > Amycolatopsis saalfeldensis. Next base: position 272,416 of record NZ_FOEF01000001.1, on the reverse strand, counting down.
AACCTTACGACCGTAACCACAGGCGGAGAGGACTGATCCTGATGAACCACAAGCTCCTGAACGTCATCGGCGTCGTGGCGCTGAGCGCGGCGGCGGCGCTGTCCGCGCAGTCGCCGGCGATGGCCGGGGAAGCGCGGCCCGGGCCCCACGAGGAATGCCGGGGCGTGACCGTCGACGAGAACGCCCCGGTGATCAGCCGGGCCAGCGTTTTCATCCAGGCGCCGCTGTGGGAGGTGTGGCGCCTGCACACCGACGTCGACCACTGGGCGAAGTGGATCCCGGAGATCACCCCGGCGCACAAGGAGACCCCGGGACCACTGCGGCCGGGCTCGGTCTTCGACTGGTCCCCGCAGGGCATGAAGGTCACGTCGACGGTGAAGACGGTCGCGCCCGGCCGGTGCATCGCCTGGGGCGCCCCGGTGAACGGCATCACCGGCGTACACCTGTGGACCTTCAAACCGGCCAAGGGCGGCGTGGTGGCGACCACCGAAGAGTCCTGGGCCGGCCCGCCCGTCGACGCCGACGTCCCCGGCAACCAGAGCAGCTTGGACAAGGGCCTCGGCGACTGGGTCAACCGTCTCAAGGACACCAGCGAGGCGCGGTCCGGTTGTCACTGATTCGGGAGGCCCGTGGTGCGTCAGCTCTCGAGTGTCCAGCGCACGTACCGCATCGTCGGCGTGAACCCGGCCCTCTCGAAAACCCCGGGCGCGGCCGAGCGGTCCGCCGATTCCACGCTCGCGCTGGCGCGGTCGTAACCCTGAGCAGTGGCGGCCCGCAGCGCGTGCCCGATCAACGTGCCGGCGAGGCCCCGCGCCCGGTACCGCGGGAGCGTGCCGACGACCATGAAGTGCGCATCGCGGAGCAGGAAGCTGACCTCGGGCCGGAACGTCTGGTTGGTGATCTTGTTCTGCCACTGGTCCGCCGGCATCGGCGCGTCGCCTAGGCCCGCCTTGAACGATTCGTTCCGAACCCACCGGAAATCCTCGTCGTTCTGCTCGGACCACGGTTCGACCCGGAGCCCGGCGGGGATCGAGGCCTCGACGGGCAGTTCGCCGAGCGGGTGCTCCATGCGCTGGAAGTAGCGGATCGGCGCGAAGCCCTGGGAACGGAGGAGTTCGGCCACGCCGGCGATCTTCTCGGCCTTGTGGATGTCGACCGCGGGCTTCAGCGCCAGGTGGACGCCACCGTCCAGGAGGACTCGATGGACTTCTTCCGCGAACGCCTGGTAGCGGACCTTCAGGTAGCCGACCATGACGTCGCCGTCGAAGGCGGCGAGGCTCGCGCGCTCCGACGCCTTGGCGTCCGCGCCGATGAGCGGCCGCCACATGAGGGGGTTCGATGCTTCGCGCACCCGGCGGACGGTAATCCGCGCGGACTCGTGCTGTCTCCTCGTTTCCCGGCCGGGGGTTCAGGCCTTGAACCCCCGGTGCAGAGCCACCACCCCACCGGTCAGGTCCCGCCACGCCACCCGTGTCCAGCCCGCGCGCTGCAGGTCCGCGGCCAGGGCCGGCTGGGTGGGCCAGGCCAGGATGGAGTCGGCGAGGTAGTCGTACGCCGGGACGTTCGTGCTGAGGGCGCGGGCGATGCGGGGGGCCGCTTTGCGCAGGTAGGTCTGGAACGCCGTCTGCGTGAGGCGGGACGTCGGGTGGCTGTACTCCGCGACGACCACGCGGCCGCCCGGGCGGACGACGCGGCGCATCTCGGCCAGGGCGAGCACGTGGTCGGCCACATTGCGCAGGCCGAAGGAAATCGTTGCGGCGTCGAAGGAATCGTCTTCGAACGGCAGGTCCATCGCGTCGCCGGGGACGAACTCCAGCTCCGGCACACGGCGGCGGGCCACCTGCAGCATGCCGGGGGAGAAGTCGCAGCCCACGACCGATACGCCGGGCGCCGCGAGCGCGCGCGAAGAGGTGCCGGTGCCGGCCGCGACGTCCAGCACGCGCTGGCCCGGCCGCAGCTCCAGCGCCTGCGAGACGGCCCGGCCCCACCGGCCCATCTGCCCCAGCCACAGCACCGACCGCGTCCGGTCGTAGCCCTCGGCGACCTCGTCGAACATGGCCGAGACCTGATTCGCCTGCTTGTCCAGTTCCGCGCGCATAGTGCCGCCCAGCCTAGCCGCTCACTCCGCTGCCCGGACCAGGTTGACGGCCCCGAGGGCGATCGCGTCCGCGCCCCAGCGCGAAAGCCGCACCTCGACCGGTGAGCCGGACAGCAGCGGGTGCGCGGCCAGCGCCGCCAGCATCGGTTTTTCCAGCAGGGCCCACGAATTCGTCACCGAACCCCCGACCACGGCGGTCGCGATGCCCAGCAGCCCGCCCGCGTGCGTGATCGCCTCGCCCAGGAACCGGCCCGCGTCGGTGAAAACCGCGAGAGCCGCTTCGTCACCGGCCAAAGCGGCATCGGCGACCGAAGCGGCGGGCAGCGAGACGCCCGTCGCCTCGGTGTAGCGGCGGGCCAGGGATCGGCCGGACGCGTACGCCTCCAAGTGGCCGGCCACCCCGCAAGTGCACGGCGCGGGCCCGAAGTTCCCGACGTGGCCGATCTCGCCCGCGCCGGTGCCGCCACCGTGCAGCAGCCGGCCGTCCACATACAGGGCGCCGCCGACCCCCGTGCCGAGCGCGACGCCCAGCACGTGCCGTTCCCCCGCGTCCAGCTCGCCGAGCAGGAACGCGTTCACGTCGTTCTCCGTGCGCACCGGCACCCCGCCGAGCCGCGCGGAAAGCCCGGCGTTGACGGCGGTGCCCGCCCAGCCGGTGAACGAGTCGCCGGTCACCACGATCGTGCCGGTGCCCGGGTCGACCACCCCCGCCGCGCCGACGCCGACCCCGGACAGCGCCGACCCGTCGTCCACAAGGGACCGCACCAGCCCGGCGGCGATGTCCAGGATGGCCGGCCCGCCCAGGTGCGCGCCGGAGTCCGCCGTCGCCGAGGCGAGCTTGCGGCCGGCGGAATCGCACAACACGACCAGGGTCTTCGAACCGCCGATGTCCACACCGGCCCAGCGCTCGCTCACGCCGCCGGGTTCACGTCCGGATCGGCCAGCGCCTCGCGCCGGCTGCGCTGCAGCTCCGGGTCCGGCACGGGTGAGGACAGCAGCAATGCCTTGGTGTACGGGTGTTCCGGCGCGCGCAGCACGGTCGCGGCCGGCCCCTGCTCCACCAGCTCGCCCGAGCGCAGCACCGCGACGCGGTCGCACAGGCTGTCCACCACCGCCAGGTCGTGGCTGATGAACAGGCAGCCGAAGCCGAACTCCTCGTGCAGCCGCCGGAACACCTCCAGCACCGCGGCCTGCACCGAGACGTCCAACGCGCTCGTCGGCTCGTCCGCGATGAGCAGCTTCGGCCCCAGCACCAGCGCCCGCGCGAGGCTCACGCGCTGGCGCTGGCCGCCGGACAGCTCGTGGCCGTACCGGGTCATCATGGATTCGGGCAGTTCGACGGCGTCCAGCAGCTCCCGCACCCGCTTCCGCCGCTCCGCGCGCCCGGCCGAGGTGTGCACGGCCAGGGGTTCCGCGACCGTCTGGGCCACCGTCATCCGCGGGTCCAGCGAAGACGCCGGGTCCTGGAACACCGCGCCGATCTGCTGCCGCACCGCCCGCGCGGCGCGCCCGGTGCCGCGCGGCAGCGGACCGCCCAGCACCGCCACGGTCCCGGATTTCGGGGTGACCAGGCCCAGCGCGCAGTTGCCGAGCGTGGTCTTCCCGGACCCGGACTCGCCGACCAGCCCGACGATCTCGCCCGGCGCCACGGTGAGCGAAACCGAGTCGGCCACCCGCCGCCCGCCGTATTCCACGACGATGTCCGACAGCGCGAGCACGGGCCGTTCCGGCGTCGTCTCGGGCTCGGGGTGCACGCCCGCGCCCAGCCGGGGCACCGCCGCCAGCAGTTCACGGGTGTAGTCGGCTTCGGGCGAGCTGAACAGCTGCGTCGTCGGCGCCTGTTCGACCACCTGCCCGGACTTGAGCACCAGCACCCGGTCCGCGACGTCCGCGACCACGCCCATGTTGTGCGTGATCAGCAGGGTCGCCGTGCCCTCGGTGTCGCGGATGTCGCGCAGCAGGTCGAGGATCTGCTGCTGCACCGTGACGTCCAGTGCCGTGGTCGGCTCGTCCGCGATGATCAGCCGTGGCCCGGCCGCGAGCGCGATCGCGATCATCACGCGCTGCCGGAGCCCGCCGGACAGCTCGTGCGGGTACTGCTTCAGCCGCGCCGCCGGGTCCGGCACGCCGACCCGGCCCAGCAGCTCGGCGCACCGGGCGTGGTAGTGCCGGTGCCGTTTCGGTGCCGGGTCGTGGTTGCGGATCGCCTCGGCCAGCTGGAAACCGATGCGCAGCAACGGGTTCAGTGCCGTCATCGGCTCCTGGAACACCATGCCCGCGCCCTGCCCGCGCAGCTTCCGGAGCGCCTCGTCGCGCAGGTCCAGAATGGACTGCCCGTCGAGGACGATCGAGCCGGACACCGTGGCGGACGCGGGCAGCAGCCCCAGCACGGCCAGCGCGGCCGTGCTCTTGCCGGAGCCGGACTCGCCGACCATCGCCACGATTTCGCCCGGCGCCACCGAAAGCGACAGACCGTCGACGGCGGGCGCACCGTCGCCATAGGACACCCGCAGCTCGCGGAGGTCGAGCACCGGCTCGCTCATCGCCGTCCCTTCACCGCGAACGCGTCGCGCAGTCCGTCGCCGAGGAAGTTGATCGCGCACACCACCAGCACGATGGCGACGCCGGGCGGCAGGATCAGCCACCACGCGCCGTCGAAGGTGTAGGTGATGCCCTTGGACAGCATCGCGCCCCAGTCCGTGGCCGGCGCGGGCACGCCGAGGCCGAGGAAGCTCACGTACGCCACGAGCAGGATGGCGTCGGCGATCTGGAACGTCGCGTTCACCGCCACCGTGCCGATCGCGTTGGGGATGATGTGCCGGAAGACCACCCGCGTGCGGCCCGCGCCGAGCACGGTGATCGCGCGGATGTAGTCGCGTTCGCGCAGGCTCACGGTTTCCGCGCGCATCAGCCGCGCCGGGACCAGCCACGAGACGCAGCCGATCAGCAGGGCCAGCACGCCGACGCTCGGCGTCACCAGCGTCGCCGCCACCAGCAGCAGGAACAGCGCGGGAATCGCGACGCCGGTGTCGACCACCCGCATCAGCACCGTGTCGAGCCAGCCGCCGGTGTAGCCGGCGACCGCGCCCCACACCGCGCCGATGGCGGTCGCGATCAGCCCGGCCAGCACCCCGATGATCAGCGACGTCCGCCCGGCGACCATCAGCCGGCCGAGCACGTCGTAACCCAGCTCGTCGGTGCCGAGCGGGTGCCCGCCGCCGGGGGACAGCCGCGCGGACGCGAGGTCGGTGTGCGACTGGTCCGTGCCGTAGAGCAGCGGGCCGAGGAAGCAGAAGAGCACCACCAGCACGAGCAGGATCGCGCCGGCCACGGCCGTGCGCCGGGCCAGCAGTCGCGAAAGGACGGTCATGACCGCGCCCCCTTCACCCGCACACGCGGGTCGATGAGCAGCTGCAGCAGGTCCGCGAGCAGCGAGCCGAGCACCGTCGCGATCGCGATCACCAGCACCACGCCGAGCAGCACCGGGAAGTCGGCATTGCGCGCGGCCGTCCAGAACAGCAGCCCGACGCCGGGGTAGTTGAACATCGACTCCACCACCAGCGAACCGCCGAACACCGTCGGCACGTAGTAGCCGAGCATCGAGACCACCGAGGTCAGCGAGTTGGGCCAGACGTGGCGCCAGACGATCGTGCGCTCCGGCGTGCCCTTCGCCCGCGCCGTGCGGACGTAGTCCTCGGCCAGGTTGTCCAGTGTGGACGCCCGCATGTACCGGCTGAACACGGCGAGCGCGGCGCCCGTCCCGGCCAGGATCGGCAGGACGAGCGAGCCCGGCTGGGAAAGCAGTTCGCCGATCGTCTCGCCTTGCGCCGCCTGCGCCGGGAACCACGGCAGCACCTGCGCGAACAGGATGATCAGCACCAGCGACAGGAAGAACACCGGCGTCGCGTACAGCACGAAGGTGAACGCCGTGGTCACGTGATCGGAAGCCTTGCCGCGGCGGACCGCCTGCCAGACGCCGACCGGCAGGGCCACGAGGATCGCCAGCACCGTGGAGACGACCGTGAGCAGCAGCGTTTTCGGCAGCCGCTCGCCCAGCAGCGTGGTCACGGGCGAGTTCTGCGTATAGGAGTCGCCGAGGTCGCCGTGCAGCAGCCGCACCAGGTAGTCCCAGTACTGCACGGGCAGTGCCTTGTCGAAGCCCTGGGCGGAGTTGAACGCTTCGATTTGCGCCTGCGTGGCCTTCACGCCGAGCACGCCGCGCGCGGGCCCGCCGGGCAGCAGGTGCAGCAGCACGAACGTGACCACGGTGACCAGCAGGACGACGATCACGGCCAGCACCAGCCGGCGGAGGATGTACCGGGTCATCGCTTCACCTCGTCCAGAACCAGCGTTGGGGTGCCAGCCCGGCCAGCGGGTCCTGGCTGATGCCGTGCAACGCGGTGTCGATCGCCGAGACCTGGTACGGCGGGTTGGGCAGCCAGAGCACGGGCAGCTGCTCGGCCAGGTAGGCGCTGTAGTCGAACATCGGCTGGTCGGAGGCCGAAAGGTTCGTCGCGCTCATCAGCTCGTCCGCGTGTTTGTCGCTGTAGCTGCCGAAGTTCGTCCCGGCGCCGGTGGCGAACAGCTGCTCGCCGCTGGGGTTGGCCGGGAAGTACCAGCTGCCCTGCGTGCCGAAGTAGGACAGCTGCCAGGAGCACGAGGCGTCGGACGGCTCGCACGCGGTGCCGTTCGCCAGCACGGTGTTCAGCGGCTGCGCGTTGACCTTCATTTCGACGCCGATCCGGGAGAACTCCGAGCGCAGCTCCTGCATGGTGCCGTCGGTCTCGTCGGAGCCCGATTCGGTCAGCATGGTGAGGGACAGGCGGGTGCCGGCCGCGATGCCCTCGCCGCACAGCCGCGGCGCGGAGCACGCGAGCACCCCGTCGGGGCCGGGTTTCCAGCCGTGGCCGGACAGCAGCTTCCGGGCGGCGTCGAGGTCGAACGGGTACGGGTTGGTCTTTTGCCGCTGTGACAGGTACTTCGTGTCGTTGTCCTGCGGCACCGGGCCGTAGCCCACCCGGGCGGAGCCGCGCCAGATCACCGACGTGATGGCGTCCTGGTCCACCGCGTGCTGCAGCGCCTGGCGCACGTACAGCTGCGCGAACACCTTGCCCAGCCGCGGGTTGTTGAAGTTGTACGGCGAGTACGTGATGGACCAGCCGTTCCACGGCTCGACCCGGTAGCCCTGCGCCTCCAGCTTCGCTCGCTGGCCGAGGTTCGACGTGGGCACGTAGCCGTAGTCGACGCCGCCCGCGCGCAGCACGTTGTACTCGGCCGAGGAACTGGTGAAGGTCAGGAACTTCACCGTGTCCAGCTTCGCGGCGTCCGGGCCGGTGTACTTCGGGTTCTTCGTCAGCGTCACCTCGCCGGTGGCGGTGAACCCCGACAGCGTGAAGGGCCCGTTCACGACCTTCCACAACGGGTTCGTCGCGTACGTGCCGAGGCTTTTGGCCTGGCCCACCAGGAAGTCGAACACCTGCTTGGCGCCGGCCGGGTCGCGGTCGTGGTCGCCGATCGGGCCGCTCGCGCTGGTGCGGTCCCACGCCCGCTGCGGCATCGGGACGACCAGGCTGAGCTGGTTGGCGGTGAACCAGTCCGGGTTGTACGCCTTGTCGAGGGTGAGGGTGAAGGTGTGCTCGTCCACGGCGTGGAAGGCCTTGATGTTGTCCGGCATCAGGCCTTCGGAGTACTTGCCCCAGTTGTCCTTGCCCGCGCGGACCAGGTTGAGCCAGAACTCGACGTCGCGGCTGGTCACCGGGTCGCCGGTGGACCAGGTGAGCGGCTTGAGCGTGATCGTCACCGTCTTGCCGTCGGCCGAGTAGCGCGGCGGGTCGGCGGCGCTGCCGGGGTCGTCGACCGTGACCGAGCCGGAGTTGCCGTCGTAGTTGTACAGCGGCACGAACATCGTGCTCCGGATGACGCCGTTGTAGCTCGCGCCGTAGCCGGGGATCGAGATCGGCATGATCCAGTTCGGGGTCGCCGAAGGCGGCAGCGCGAACCGCGCGGTGCCGCCGGCCCGGGGCGCTCCGGAGCCACCGCCGTGCTGCTCCTGGCTGCCCGCGCAGCCGGACAGTGCGAGCACGGAGGCGAGCGTGACCCCGAGCGCGGTGCGCCACGGGTGTCGAGCCATCGCCATCACTTCCAACACGATTGATGTAAGTCGTAATCCGGGTATTGGGTGGGTTCCTGGTTGCCGTGTAATGTCGCATGGGTACCGGGAAAAGCCAAGAGCTGGTTTCCGGGTCAAGTTTCGGGATAGTTACATCAGATCTGAAGTAAGTAGGTGACGGCCGTGGCCGACGATCCCGCCGGGCTGTTGCGCCTGCTCTGGCTGATCGCGCACGAGCACGCGGTGTCCCGGGTGGACCTGGCGCGGGTGCTCGGGCTGCCGCAGTCCACGATTTCCGTGCGCACGCAGGCGTTGCTGGCCGCGGGGGTGCTCACGGAGCACGGCGAGGGCCGGTCCGCGGGCGGCCGGCGGCCGAAGCTGCTGTCGGTGAACGCCGGGTTCGGCCACGTCTGGGCGGCCGACGTCGGCTCGCGCCACGTCCGCATCGGCGCCCTCGACATCGCGGGCACGCTGCTGCACGTGGACGAGCGGCCGCTGGACATCAACCGTGAGCCGGAAGAGGTCGTGACGGAGTTCGCCGCGGCCGTGCGCGAGGTCGCGGCGGAGGCGGACTGCCCAGGGCGCTCGCTCGGCGTCGGGGTCGCGTTCCCCGGCCCGGTCGACGTCGGCGCGGGCACGATCACGCTGCCGTCCCGGATGCCGGGCTGGCGCGGGTTCGCGGTGCGCGAGGCCCTGCGCGAGCACTTCGAGCAACCCGTGGCCGTGGACAACGACGCGAACCTGCTGGCGCTGGGTGAATCCGTGGCCGGCTCGCCCGGGCGGACGCTGCTCGTGGTCAAGGCGGGCACGGGCATCGGGTCCGGGCTGGTGATGGCCGGGCGGCTCTACCGCGGCCGCGCCGGGGTGGCCGGCGACATCAGCCACGTGCGCGTGCCGGTGGCCGGCGAGCGGCCGTGCACCTGCGGCAACCGCGGCTGCCTGGAGACGGTGGCGAGCGGCGCGGCGCTGGTCGCCCAGCTGCGTGAGCAGGGGGTCGAGGTGGCGAGCACCGCGCAGGTGATGGCCACCGCGGAGGACGGCCACCCGGCGGCGACCACGGCCGTCCGGCGCGCCGGGCTGCAACTGGGCGAGGTGCTGGCCACGGTGGTCAACTTCAGCAATCCGGACGAGGTGCTGCTCGGCGGCGCGCTGTCCGGTTCGGAGGCGTTCATGGCCGCGGTGCGCGGCGCCCTGTACGAACGCTGCCTGCCGCTGGCCACCAGGGAACTGAGGATCGACCGGGTGCGCTTCGGCGCCGACGCGGGGCTGTATGGCGCGGGCGCGCTGGTGCTGGACGAAGTGTTCGACGAAGCGATACGGAGCGGGCGATGACAGTGACAGGGCGGAAACTGCGGGTCGGGATCACGGGGATCGCCATCGAGTCGAGCACGTTCTCGCCGCATCGGTCCACTGTGGACGACTTCCACGTCACGCGGGACGACGAACTGCTGGCGCGGTACGACTTCCTGCGGGAGCGTCCGGAATGGACCGAAGGAGTCGAGTGGGTGCCGCTGGTGCACGCTCGCTCGCTGCCCGGAGGCGCGGTCACCGAGGAGGCGTACGCCGAGCTGTCCGGCGAAATCCTGGAACGGCTGCGGGCGGCGGAAGCCCTCGACGGGTTGTTCTTCGACATCCACGGCGCGATGAGCGTGGTCGGCCGCGTCGACGCCGAGGGGGAGCTGGCGGCGCAGGTGCGCGCGATCGTGGGGCCGGACGTGCTGGTGTCGGCGTCGATGGACCTGCACGGCAATGTCTCGCGCGAGCTGGCCACGGCGCTGGACCTGATCACCTGCTACCGCAAGGCCCCGCACACCGACGCGTGGGACACGCGCGAGCGCGCGGCGCGCAACCTGGTGGCACGGCTGCGTTCCGGCGGGAAGCCGAAAAAGGCGTGGGTGCAGGTGCCGGTGCTGCTGCCGGGGGAGAAGACGAGCACGCGGCTGGAGCCGGCGAAGAGCGTGTACGCCGCGGTGGACGAGGTCGAGGCGCTCGACGGAGTGCTCGACGCGGCCATCTGGGTCGGCTACGCGTGGGCGGACGAGCCGCGCTGCCAGGCCGCCGTCGTCGTCACCGGTGATGACGAGGAGCTGATCACCGCGGAGGCCGCCCGGCTGGCGCAGTCCTATTGGGACGCTCGTCGAGACTTCGCTTTCGTCGCCCCGACCGGCACTCTGCCGGAGTGTCTGGAGCAGGCGGTGAAGTCGGCCGAGCGCCCGTTCTTCCTCAGCGACTCCGGGGACAACCCGACGGCGGGCGGGGCCGGGGACACGTCGTGGACGTTGGACGTGCTGCTGCGGACACCGGCCATTGTGGACTCCGAGCTGATCACCCTGTACGCGGCGATCGTGGACCCGGCCGCCGTGGCCGCCGCCGTCGAAGCCGGGCTCGGCGCGACCGTGACGGTGGAGCTGGGCGGGAAGGTCGACGCCGGCCCGCGCGGCCCGGTGCCGGTGACCGCGCGCGTCGAGGCGGTCGACGACGCCGACCCGGTCGCGGGCACGGCCGTGGCCCTTGCCGTCGGCGGCCTGCGGGTGATCGTGACGGCGCGGCGCAAGCCGTATCACCTGGAGTCGGACTTCCTCGCCCTCGGCCTGCGCCCGCGCGAGGCCGACGTCGTGATCGTCAAGATCGGCTACCTCGAGCCGGAGCTGTACGAGATGGCGGCCGACTGGCTGCTCGCGCTCACGCCCGGCGGCGTCGACCAGGACCTCCTGCGCCTCGGGCACGTCGCGATCGAGCGGCCGATGTTCCCGTTCGACGAGGCGATGGCGGCTCCGGCCCTGCGTCCCGAGCTGCTTTGAGCGAAGCGGCGGTGAGCGCGCCGTACGCGAGGTGGTCCAGCCATTGCGGCCACTGCGGCAGGGCGCGGATCGCGGGGTAACGCCGGGCGGCCACCCCCAGGTCCAGCGCGGCGATCACCGCCCCCGCGGCCAGCCCGTCCGCGACCGAGAGCGGACGGCGCCGGTCCAAGCCGGCGAGCACGGCCGTCCAGCCCGCGGAGACCACGAGGTGCGCGACGGCACCGCCGAGCACGCTCGCCCGGCCGCCGGGCAGCAGCGTGCCCGCCGCCCGCGTGGCCGCCAGCGGGTCACGTCTCGTGAGCAGCGCGTGCACGGTCGACGGCAACCCGGAGACGGTCGCCGCCACGGCCCAAGCCCTGATCACGCGGTGCATTCGCATGACACCGAACGTACTTCAGCGGATGCGGCCTTCGCGGCTTGACATGCAGGCATTTACCTGCCTTACTGTGAGTGTGCAACCGGAGCTGGACAAAGTCTTCAAGGCGCTCGCCGATCCGACCCGGCGCTACCTGCTCGACCAGCTGCACGAGGACAACGGCCTGACGCTGAACGAGCTGTGCCGGCGCGTGGACATGACGCGCCAGTCGGCGACGCAGCACCTCGCCGTCCTCGAAGCGGCGAACCTGGTCAGCACGGTCCGCCGTGGCCGGGAGAAGCTGCACTACCTGAATCCCGTGCCGCTGCACGAAATGCAGGAGCGGTGGGTCGGGAAGTTCGAACGCCCCCGGCTGCACGCACTGAGCGCCGTCAAACGCCGAGCAGAGGAAAACATGAGCGAGAAGCCGAGTTTCGTCTACGTCACCTACATCGAGAGCACCCCGGAGAAGGTCTGGGAAGCGCTCACCGACGCGGACATCACCGCGTTGTACTGGGGCCACCGCAACGAATCCGATTGGCAGGAGGGTTCGAGCTGGGCCCACGTGCGCGCCGACGGATCGGGCATCGCCGACATCAAGGGCGAGGTGGTCGAGAGCAAGCCGCCGAAGCGGCTCGTCACCTCCTGGTACGACCCGAACGGGCCGGAGGACCAGGTGCCCTCCCGCGCGGCCTTCGACATCCAGCTGTACCAAGGCGTCGTGCGCCTCACCGTGACCCACACGGATCTCGCCGACGCCAAGGCCCACCGCGACGTCTCCGGCGGCTGGGCGGCAGTGCTGTCGAACCTCAAGTCCCTGCTGGAGACCGGGAAGCCGTTGTCACTGGAGATGTCCAAAGCGCGGTGACGCCCTGTAGGTTGTGCTGATGTTCGAGAAGTGGCGCAGCCGCAAGGACTTCGATCTCTCGACTGCCGACGTGCCGCGAGAGGCGAGCACCGGGGACGTGGTGGTCGAGCGCATCGCCGCGATGATGCCCTTCCTGCTCGAGCAGGACGGCGAGCCCACCGTGATCGTCCGCTTGGAAGGGTTGCCCGACGAGGAGGTCAGTGCACTCGCCAAAGCGGTGCGCGAGGATCGCTGCCTCCTGCTGGCGGCGCTGCGGCTCTACTCCACCTACCCGGTGCTGATCTATTCGCTGTTCATCTATGACGCACCCGGCACCCCGCCGCTTTCGATCGAGGGCTACCGCGACGTCGTGCTGGCGGATGTCCAGGACTTCGTCGTGAGGCTCGGCCGCACGAACGGACATGGCCGGGTGCGCCTCTACGGCGGGGAGCCCTTCGGCCTGCTCGCCACCGGCCGGTTCGTGCTCAGGATCCCGCCGCGCATTGTCGTCGACTGGCAGCAGCCGTCGAAGCTGGAGCTGCGGGCACTCTGGCAGTTGTTCGTCATCGCGGCCCAGCAACGAGCCCGGATCCCCGAACCGGACCGGGACTTCGCGGCGGCGGTCCGCACGCACGAGGAGCGCGAGCCGAACCTGACCCTCAGATCGCCCTCTTTCGGGCCGTGACCAGCGGACGGAGGCGTGGCTACTTGTCGACACCCTCGTAGGTGCCGCGGGTGAAGCGCTTCGAGAAGATGAAGTACACCACCGCCACCGGGACCGTCATCAGCAGCGCGGCGGCCAGCTTCAACGGGAACTGGTTGCCCTGGCCGAGCTGGCCGGACACCAGCGTGGCCACGCCGGAGGTCAGCGTGTTCAGCGCCGGGTCCTGCCGCGAGACGATGAAGTGCGGCAGCTCGTTCCAGGAGCCCTGGAACGAAAGGATGGTCAGCGTGATCAGGGCCGGGCGCGACATCGGCAGCACCACGGACCAGAACGTGCGCAACGGCCCGGCGCCGTCGATCCGGGCGGCCTCCTCCACGCTCACCGGCACCGTCTCGAAGAACTGCTTCATGATGAACACCCCGGTGGCGTCGGCCAGCAGCGGCACGATCATCGCCGCGTACGTGTCGTACATGCCGAACTGGTTGAGCACCAGGAACTTGGGGATCAGCAGCACCACGCTCGGCACGGCGAGCACGGCCAGCACCGCGCCGAACACCGTGGCCCGGCCGCGGAAGCGCAGCCGCGCGAGCGCGTAGCCGGCCAGCGAGTCGAACACCACCCGCCCGACCGTGACCGACACCGAGACGAACACCGAGTTCAGCGCCCAGCGCGGGAAGTCCTGCTGGGCGAGCGCGCCGAACACCGCCACGGACCACTCGTGCGGCCACGGGGTCAGCGGGTGGGCCGTGGCGTCGGCGTCGGTCTTGAACGCCGTGCCGAGCTGGATCAGGAAGGGGTAGATGTAGACGGCCGCGACCACGCCGAGCACGGCGTAGCCCGCCCAGCGCAGCGACCTGCGTTGCCTCATTTTCCCTTCTCCCGCAACAACCAGCGCTGCCCCAGCGTGAACAGCACGATGACCACGAACAGCAGGAAGGCGATCGCCGAGCCCTGCCCCCACTCCTTGCCGATGAACGACGTCGAGTAGGACAGGTAGGCCGGCGTGAGCGTGGTCTTCGCCGGCTCGCCGCGGCTGAGCACGTACACCTGGTCGAACACCTGCCAGGTGCCGATCAGGCCGAGGGTGAGCACGAGGAACAGCGTCGGCCGCAGCTGCGGGAGCGTCACGCGCCAGAACCGCTGCCACGGCCCGGCGCCGTCGATCAGCGCGGCTTCGTCCACGCTCGGCGGCAGGTTCTGCAGGGCCGCGTAGAACATCAGCATGAACCCGCCGGTCGAGGTCCACACCACGAGCACGATGATCGAGCACATCGCCACGCTGGGCCCGGAAAGCCAGTCCCACCAGGACAATCCCATGAAGCTGCCGGCGGTCAGCGCCTGCGGCGGGTTCGTCACCCCGAGCCCGTGCAGGAGGAGCTGGAAGACCCCCCGCGGGTCGGCGAACCAGCTGGGGCCGTTCACCCCGAACAGTCCCAGCGCGGCGTTCACCGTGCCCGTGCTGGAGAAGAGGAACAGGAACACCACCGAGATCGCGACCGAGCTGGTCACGGTCGGGAAGTAGAACGCGGTCCGGAAGAACTGCTTGCCCTTGAGCCGTCGCTGGTTCAGCACCATGGCCAGCCCCAGTGCCAGCGCCGTCTGCAGCGGCACCACGAACAGCACGAAGTAGGCGTTGTTGCGCACGCTCGTGGCGAAGTTCCGCTGGGTGAGCCCCGGGTCGGTGAGCAGCGCGGCGTAGTTGTCCGCGCCGACGAAGTGCACGCGTGAAGACAGCGGGCTGCCGTTGCCGGTCCAGTCGCTCACGCTCACCCACAGCGCCATCAGGATCGGCACCACCATGAACAGGCCGAGGATCACCAGCGTCGGGGCGAGGAACAGCCAGCCGGCCCGGCCTTCGCGACGGAGCGGGCTCCGCTGTGGAGCCCGCCCCCGCCGCGAGGGGGATGGGGACGCGGCGGGGGCGGGGACTGTGGTGCGCGCGCTCACTGGCCCAGCGCGGCGGCGGTGTTGGTCTGCAGCTGCGTGAGGATCTGCTTGGGGTCCGCGCCGGGCAGCTGCTGGATCTGGGCGTCGAAGTCGGTCAGCACCGGGTCCATCTTGGTGAGCGTCACCGGGCCGTGCGCCGACCCGGCGCCGGCCAGGAAAGCCGCCTGCTGCGGGAAGTCCTGCTGGTACTGCGTGCGCACCGACTGCCGTGACGGCATCACGCCGAACGTCTTCGCGAACGCCAGCTCCTGCTGCGGCGCCATCAGCGCGTCGACGAGCTGCTTGGCCTGGGTCTGGAATTTGCTCTTCGCGGCGATGCCCCAGCACTGCGTGAACGAGAGCGTGCCCGGCCCGGCCGGGCCCGCGGGCAGCGGCACCACGCGGTACTTCAGGTCCGGGTGGTCCTTGGCCAGGCCGCCGACCATCCAGTTGCCGTCGATGCTCATCGCGGCCTTGCCCTGGCCGAACGCCTCGCCGGAGTCGCCCGCGCCGAGCTGCTTCGGGTACTTCGCCGCACCCGAGGCCAGCAGGTCGCGCACGTAGGTCAGCGCCTGGAGGTTCTGCGGGGTGTCGGCGGTGGCCTTCTTCTGGTCGGCGTCGAGCGGCCAGCCGCCGGCCTGCACCAGGAACGCGCCGACGCGGTCACGGGTGTTGTTGAACACGAGCCCGGCGCGGCTGCTCGTGGTGAGCTTCTGCGCGACGGCCTTGAGCTGGTCCCAGGTCTTCGGCACGTCGTTGTCGGTGAGGCCCGCGGCGGCCCAGGCGTCGGTGTTGATGCCCAGCGCCAGAGTGGAGAAGTCCTTGGGGACGCAGTAGAGCTTGCCGTCCTTGGTGAACGTGGTGCGCAGCGTCGGGTAGAGATCGTCCTTGTAGGACACCGAATCCCCGTACGGCAGCATTTCGTCGGCGTAACCCTGGAACTTGGTGGCGTCCACGGCGAACACGTCCGGCGGGCTGCCCGCGGCGAAGCCCTGGCTGAGCTGCTGCGGCAGGTCGTTCGCGGCGATCACCTCGGCCGTCGAGCCGCCGCTGGCCGCGCTCCACTTGGCCGTGGCGTCCTGCATCGCCTTCAGCTCGGCACCGCCGCTCGAGGCGATCATGAGCTTGAGCGAGGCGGGCCCGGCCTGCTGGGTCGCGGGCGCCGTCGAGTCGTCGAACCCGCCGCCGCACGCGGTCAGCGTGAGCAGCAGCCCGGTCGCGGTGACGGCACCGGCCGTGCGGGAGAGCGTGTGACGCATCGATCCTCCTTGATCGTGCAGGTGGGGTGGGGAAGTCAGGTCCTGCGCAGCACCAGCCGCGGGGGCAGCAGCGCCGACGCGGGCCCGGGCTCGCCGCGCAGCATCACGCGCAGCTGGCGGACGCATTCGGCGGCGACCTCGGCGATCGGCTGCGCGACGCTGCTCAGCCCGAGCACCGCCGCGGTCGGGGTGTCGTCGAAGCCGATCACGGAGGCGTCGGCGCCGAGCCGCAGGCCGCGGTCGCGCAGCTCGCCGACCACGCCGAGGGCGAGCGAGTCGCTGGCGCAGACGAACGCGGTGGGCGCGAGCGGCTCGTCGAGCAGGCGCGCTGCGGCCGAGCGGCCCCCTTCGACGCCGTCGAACACCGCTGCCTCACGCCGTTCGGGGATGCCCGCCTCGGCCAGCCCGGCCGACCAGCCGGCCCGCCGGTCGTCACCGGTCTCGGAACCCTCGGGCCAGCCGACGAACGCGATCCGACGGTGGCCCTGGCGCACCAGGTGATCGGTGGCCAGCCGCGTGCCGCGCGCGCCGTCGACGTCAACCCACGGGTGGTCCTGCTCGGCGCCCCACGGGCGGCCGAAGGTGACGAACGGCAGTTCGCGCTCCCGCAGCCAGCGCGTGCGGAGGTCGTCGTGGTGGGTGTGGGTGAGCACGAAAGCGTCGACACCGACCGAAGCGATGAGATCGGCGTACGCGCGCGTCTCGGACTCGTCGTCGGCGGCGGTGAAGAGCATGATCCGGTGGTCGTACTCCTCGGCGGTGGCCGTGAGCGAGTGCAGGAACTGGTCGAGGACCACGCCGCTGACGCCGTTGCCGACCGGCGCGATGCGCAGCCCGATGATCTGCGAGCGCGTGGTGCGCAGCTGGCGCGCGGCGGTGTGCGGGCGGTAGCCGAGACGCTCGATCGCCTCGAGCACCCGCTCCCGCGTCTCCGGGCTGACCACCTCGGGGGAGTTGATCACGTTCGACACCGTCTGGCGCGACACGGCGGCTGCCTCCGCGACCGAGTTCAGCGTCGCCCGCTGTGCCATGCCGACTCCTGCCTGCGTGTTTGCCGGTTTGAACGTTCAATCTGGCGGCTACTCTGAACGCTGGACGATGACCTGTCAAGACTTCCCCGGAACTTGACACGGACCTGGTTTGATCGATCCAATCGACGTACCCGACCCCACCGGAGGACGCCCCCATGCAGCCGCTGCTCCACGACCTCGCGATCGCCCTGCGAGCGCCGACGGTCGTCTTTTCCGGCCGCGACGGCCAGGTCCGCGGCGACGGCACCCAGGGCCTGCTGCACGGTGACCTGCGCTTGCTCAGCGAGGCCGTGGTCACGGTCGACGGGCACGAGCCGGTGCCGATCGGCGCCGAGGAGCCGTCGGCCGCCCGGGCGAGCTTCACCGGGCTGCTGCGCCACCTCGGCGACCCCGGCCCGGACCCGACGGTGTGGCTCCGCCGCCATCGACGGGTCACCGCGACCGGGATGACGGAGGAGCTGGAGCTGGTCTCCCACGCCGCCCGGCCCGCGGAGTGCGTGGTCGAGCTGGTGCTGGCCGCGGACTTCGCGGCGATCGAGGTGATCAAGTCCGGTGCCCGCGGGGCCCGGGTGGTGCCGGCGCCGGTGGCCGGCGGGATCCGCTGGACGTCCGGCTCGGTGTCGGCCACCGTCACCACGGACGCCGAGGCCACTGTGGACGGTGACCGGGTGCGGCTGCGGTGGCGGGTGAAGGCGGCCGGGACCGTCCGGCTGCACTGGACGTTGAGCGTGGCCGACCCGGACTCGCTGTTCGTGCCCGGCACCTCCGTGGCGCTGGCCGCGCCGGTGGTCCAGGCCGACGACCGGCGGTTCACCGCGCTGCTGAACCGTTCGCTGACCGACCTCGACGGGTTGCTGCTGGCCGAGCGCGCGCACCCTGAGGACGTCTTCGCCGGCGCGGGCGCGCCGTGGTTCCTCACCCTGTTCGGCCGTGACAGCCTGTGGGCGGCGCGGCTCGCGCTCCCGTTTTCGGTCGATCTCGCCGGCGGGACCCTGCGCACCCTCGCGCGGGCGCAGGGCGAGCGGATCGACCCGGCGACCGGCGAGCTGCCCGGCAAGATCCTGCACGAGCTGCGCCGGGCCGACTTCGAAGTGAACGGGATGTCGTTGCCCGCGCGCTACTACGGCACGATCGACGCGACCGCGCTGTGGGTCTGCCTGCTGCACGACGCGTGGCGCTGGGGACTGCCCGAAGACGAAGTCCGAGCGCTGGTGCCGAATCTGCGCGCCGCGCTGTTCTGGATCACCGGGCTGGCCGACACCGACGGCGACGGTTTCGCCGAGTACCTCGACGAGACCGGCCACGGCCTGGCCAACCAGGGCTGGAAGGACTCCGGCGACGCGGTGCGGTTCGCCGACGGCACGCAGGCCGCGCCACCCGTGGCGCTCGCCGAGGTGCAGGGCTACCAGCACGAGGCCGTGCTGCGGGCGGCCGAACTGCTGTCCGCGCTGGGGGAGCCGGCCGAGGGGCTGGCGGACTGGGCTTCGGCGCTGCGGGCGCGGTTCCGCTCCACCTTCTGGGTGTCCACTTCGGAGGGTCATTTCCCCGCGCTGGCCCTGGACGGCGAGAAGCGGCCGGTGGACGCGCTGACCAGCAACATCGGCCACCTGCTCGGCACCGGTCTGGTCGACGCGGCCGAGGGCGAGGAGATCGGCGCGCTGCTGCTCGGGCCCGCGCTGGCCCCGGGGTTCGGGCTGCGCACCATGGCGTCGACGGCCGGCGGGTTCTCACCGCTGAGCTACCACTGCGGTTCGGTGTGGCCACACGACACGGCCGTGGTGGTGCGCGCGCTGAGCGAGTCCGGTCAGTCCGCGCGCGCCGCGGAGCTGGGCATGCAGCTGGTCCGCGCGGCCGGCGCGTTCGGTTACCGGATGCCCGAGCTGTTCGCGGGCTACGGGCCCGAAGACGTCGACGCGCCGCTGCCGTACCCGGCGTCGTGCCGTCCGCAGGCCTGGTCCGCGGCCGCGGCGGTGACCCTGCTGACCACCTTCCTCGGCCTGCGGGCGGACATCCCGGCGGGCACGGTGACCGTCGACCCGCCGCGGCCCAGCCCGGTGGGCGCATTGCGGGTGACCGGCCTCCCGCTGGCCGGCGGAACCCTGGACGTCGCGATCGACGCGGCCGGGACCGTCACCGAACTGCGGCTGCCACCAGGTCTGCGCCGCGGCTGAGAGTCATTGCGACTCGCCGAACCGGGCGTCGATCGCGGCCAGATTGGCGTCACAGAGTTGTTGCGCCGCTTCGCGAAGCGTGCCACCGGTCTGTCCGGAGTGGACGAACAGTGGGTCGACCAGTCCGCGCAGGCGGGTGCGGACCTTGGTGAACGCCTCGTCGGCGGCCGGGCCGATGTCGCCGAAAAGCGTCCACCACCACCAGGAGTTGGTGGCCGAGTTGGCCACGAAGTCCGGGATCACCGGGATCCCGCGCGCGGCGAGGCGGGCCTCGGCCTCCGCCGTCACGGGCAGGTTCGCGGCCTCCACCACGAGCTTCGCCGTGATGACCGCTTCGCTGTGGTGGTCGATGCAGTACGAGACGGCCGCCGGGACGAGCACCTCGGCGGGCACGGTGAGCCAGCCTTCGGCCGGGCCCGTCGTGTCGCCCGGCCGAAGGCGCTCGCGGTCGATCGCGCCGAAGCGGTCCCGGCCCGCCAGCAGGCCCTCGACGTCGAGCCCGGCCGGGTTGGCGACCAGGCCGTGCCGGTCCGCGATCGCGACCACCCGCACCCCGGCCTCGGCGAGGAATCGTGCCGTGGCACCGCCCATCGAACCGAAGCCCTGCACGACCGCGCGGCTTTCCCGCCGGTCGAGGCCGAGGCGGTCCAGCCCGGTCAGCGCCGCCTCCGCGACACCGAGGCCGCCGACCAGCTCGTCGAGCCCGAGGCCCGCCACCCGGACCCGGAACGCCGCGGCCAGCCGTTCCATCGCCGCCGCCGGGTCGTCGAGCAGCGGGTGGATCGCCTCGACGGAGCTGCCCAGACCCAGCTCGGCGAGGACCTCGTCGATCACGTCCTGGCGGACGCCGAGGTCCTCGCCCATCGTCCAGTACCGCTCGATCAGCGGCCGCATGGCTTCGAGATAGCGCTTGAGCACGTCCCGGGCCAGCGGGTCGTAGGGGTCGAAGTCGATGCCGCCCTTCGCCCCGCCGAGCGGGAGATAACGGTCCTCCGGCTGGTAGTTGAGCGCCTCCTTGCGCGTCATGCCCTCGGCGAGCCCGCGGACCTCGGCCAGCGTGCAGCCGGGACGCATGCGCAGGCCGCCGCTGGCGACGCCGCGCACCAGCCGGTCGATGACGAGGTAGCCGCGACAGCCCGTGCCGGGGTCGGTCCAGCTCACTTCAAGGAACACGGCGGGCGATCCTCCGGTCGGTTCGTGACAGCGGTCGCGGCACCCTAACCGACCGGTGAATCAGCACGTCGGCGCAACAGCGCCCGCTCCGCGACGGTCCACGTGGTGGTGGTCAGCACATAAAGCGAGGCGGCGAGGGGAACAAAAAGGGTGACCAGGACCGTTCCATAGGGCAGGAGGCGCAGCAGCCTGGCGCCGGGGGCGGTGAGATCGCGTTGGCGGTCCTGCCAGCGGACCGAGAACCAGGCGACCACCGCGAGCGCGCCGGCCACCACGAACACCACCGGTGCGGCCGCCAGCCCGTGCGCCCCGAGGGGAACGCCGAACAGCGCGGCCGTGAGCAGCGCGTTGGGTGTGCCGGCGATGACCGCGGTGCTGAACAGGTGGTACATCACCCAGAAGAACGGCAGCTGCGCCACCATCGGCAGGCACCCGACGAACAGGGACGTGCCGGAATCCTGCTGCAGCCTGGTCATCTCGGCCGCGAGCTTTTCGCGGTTGCCGCGGTGTTTCTCCTGCAGCTTGCGGATCTCGGGCAGCAACGCGGTCCGGGCGCGCTCGCCCCGCACCGCCGCCCTGGCGAACGGGTGCAGCGCGAGCCGCACGGCGACCGTGAACCCCACGATCGCCAGCACCACCGCGAACGAACCGGCGACGGGGGCGGTGAGCGAGACGAGCCAATGGACGAGGTGGTACGCACCCGCGACGGGCACGTCGAGAAAGCCGGGCATGGTTGGACTCCGCTTGAGTGAGAGGGATTTCGGGCAGGCGGAATCGGCTGCGGGCAAGGAAATCTGCGGAAGGGCACATCACAATGGCCGGGACGGATTCGTCAGGCGTGGACGCGACAGCGCACGTCGGCGACCGCCGTGACATCGTGGGTTCGACCGGCCAAGTGTTGGCGGGTAAGGAAAAAAAGCGCTGCTTCCGCGGAGCTACGCAGCCGAGCCGGGGAGTCCGGGTGCCCGTGGCCGGCAGCGGCCGGGTGCGGCGGGATCGCGCAGCCGCAGGAAGGCCGCGCGGCGGGCGCGCTGGTTCAGGGCCGTGAAGCGGTTTCGCACCGGCACGGCCCACAAGGACAGCTCGCCCCGGTTCGCGTAGCCCACCACGAGGACGACCAGCAGTCCGGCCGCCACCACCGAGGCGAAGGCCACCAGGCCCGCGGGGCTCATCAGCGCGGGAAAGGCGAGTTCCAGCAAAGTGTCCATCCGGCCGCCCCTTTCGCTCGCCCGTGAGTCTAACCGAAACCGGGGTGTTGTGGCTGTCGCCCCGAGTGCGCTACGCTCGGCCACGATCCTCACGGATGTCGGCCCACCCGCCGCCCGGGGGAGTTCTTCCGAAGTCCGGTTCTTCCAGGGCCTTTCTTCGTTCACCAGCACACGATCCGCACCAAGCGTCGATCATTCTGTTTCTCATGAGGAGAAAAACCATGTCATACCACGGAATTCTTGATATCCACGCCAACAAGGCCACCCTCGGCTACGGCCCGGGCGGCACCACCGTCCCCTTCGGACTCGTGCGCAAGTACGGCCTGCGCCGCGGCGACGAAATCACCGGCGACGGTGACACCATCACCTCGGTCAACGGGGAGGAGCCCGGCGGGCCGCGGCCCGAGTTCGCGAACCTCACCCCGGTGCACCCGGACCAGCGGCTCGTTCTCGAAACCAGCCGCCACCAGCTGACCACCCGGGTGCTCGACCTCGTCGCGCCGATCGGGAAGGGGCAGCGCGCGCTGATCGTCGCGCCGCCGAAGACCGGCAAGACCTCGGTGCTGCAGGCGATCGCGCAAGCGGTCGCGACCAACCACCCCGAGGCGCACCTGATGGTGCTGCTCGCCGACGAACGCCCGGAGGAGGTCACCGACATGCAGCGCTCCGTGCGCGGCGAGGTGGTCGCGTCCACGTTCGACCGGCCGCCGGCCGAGCACGTCGCGGTCGCCGAGCTGGCCGTCGAGCGGGCGAAGCGGCTGGTGGAGAGCGGCCGTGACGTCGTGCTCCTGCTCGACTCGCTGACCCGCCTGGGCCGCGCCTACAACCTGGCGAGCCGCCCGTCCGGCCGCATCCTCTCCGGGGGTGTCGACGCCGGCGCGCTGCAGCCGATGAAGCGCATCCTCGGCGCCGCCCGGAACATCGAGGGCGGTGGCTCGCTCACCGTCGTCGCGACCGCGCTGGTCGGCACCGGCTCGCTGGCCGACACCGTGTTCTTCGAGGAGCTGAAGAGCACCGGCAACTCCGAGGTTCGGCTCGACCGCGTCCTCGCCGACCAGCGCGTGTTCCCCGCCGTCGACCTGTTCGCCTCCGGCACCCGCCGCGACGAGCTGCTCGTCCCCGGCCCCGAGCTGACGGTGATGGGCGAGGTCCGCCGGGCCCTGTCCGGACAGGACGCCAAGCGCGCCGCCGAGCAGTTCCTCGACCAGGTGCGCAGCACCCGCTCCAACGCCGAGTTCGTCATGCGTGTCACCGCTTCACTCGGCGTGCCCATGCCGGCGGCCGCCTGAGGCGCGTTTCGGCTGGTTGTCAGCCCAGCGCCGTCATCACGTGCTTGACCCGGGTGTAGTCCTCGAAGCCGTACATTCCGAGGTCCTTGCCGTAGCCGGACTTCTTGAACCCGCCGTGCGGCATCTCCGAGACGATCGGGATGTGCGCGTTCACCCACACACAGCCGAAGTCCAGCCGGCGGGTCAGGCGCATCGCGCGGGCGTGGTCGCGGGTCCAGACCGAGGACGCCGGGCCGTAGTCGGTGGCGTTGGCCAGCCGCACGGCCTCGTCTTCGGTCGTGAACGGCTGCACGGTGATCACGGGGCCGAACACCTCTTCGCGGACGATCTCGTCGTCGGGGCGGAGGCCGGCGACCACCGTGGGCGCGTAGAAGAAGCCTTGGTCGCCGAGCCGCTCCCCGCCGTGGGCGATGACGGCGTGCTCCGGCAGCCGGTCGACGAAACCCGCCACCCGCGCGAGCTGGCCCGCGTTGTTGAGGGGACCATAGGCCGAACCGGGATCGTCCGGCAGTCCGGTCTTCGTCGCGGCGGCCTGCGCGGCGAGCGCCGTGACGAACTCGTCGTGCACGTCCTCGTGGACGAGGACCCGGGTCGCCGCCGTGCAGTCCTGGCCGGCGTTGAAGTAGCCCGCCGCGGCCGTGGCCGCCGCGGCCGCGGCGAGGTCGGCGTCCGGGAACACCACCACCGGCGCCTTGCCGCCCAGTTCCAGGTGCACGCGCTTGACGTCGGCCGCGGCCGCGCCCGCCACCTCGATGCCGGCGCGGACCGAGCCGGTGATCGCCACCATGTCCGGCCGCGGGTGCGACACCAGCGCGCGGCCGGTGTCGCGGTCACCGCAGACGACGTTGAACACGCCTGGCGGCAGGAACTCACCGCAGATCTCGGCGAGCAGCAGCGTCGACGCGGGCGTGGTGTCGGAGGGCTTGAGCACGATCGTGTTCCCCGCCGCCAGCGCGGGCGCGATCTTCCAGATGGCCATCAGCAGCGGGTAGTTCCACGGCGTCACCTGCGCGCAGACACCCACCGGCTCGCGGCGGATGAACGAGGTGAACCCCTCCAGGTACTCCCCGGCCGCGCGTCCTTCGAGCACCCGCGCCGCACCGGCGAAAAACCGCAGGTGGTCGACGCCCATGGGCAGCTCCTCCTCGCGGGTCACGGCGAGCGGCTTGCCGGTGTTCGCGGACTCGACCGCGACGAACTCCTCGGCCCGCGACTCCATCGCGTCGGCGATCCGCAGCAGCGCGAGCTGCCGCTCGGCCGGCGTGGTGTCGCGCCAGGTCTCGAACGCCTCGGCCGCGGCTTCGACGGCGGCGGCGACATCAGCCTCGCTCGACAGCGAGGACGTGGCGTACACCGTCCCCGTCACCGGGTCGACGAGGTCGAGCGTGCGCCCGTCCGTCGCGTCGCGGTGCTCGCCCGCGACGAAGTTCCGGAAGACCTGCTTGCTGTTCATGGATTCCTTCCTGTCGGTGGTTCAGGCCGGCACGGTGACGAGCCAGCGATCGTCGCGACGGCGGAGGTAGCCGAACCAGTAGAGGCCCGACACGAGGAGGACCGCCGCGGTGATGCCGAGGTCGAGCGCGCTCTGCTCGACGAGCACGTACGCCAGCGCCAGCACCACGACGACGGGCACCACGGGCCAGCCGGGCATCCGCCAGACTCGCGGCTTCCGGTGCGCCGCGCGGCGCGCGCCCAGCACGGTCGCCGCGACTGCCAGGTACAGCGCGACGACGGCCACTCCGGTCACCCCGCTGAGCGTCTCCACCGGGACGAAGCACAGCACCGCTTCGGACAGGCCGACCACGAGCGTCGCGACCCACGGTGAGCCGAACCGTTCGCTCACCACGCTCAGCAGACGGTTGACCGGCGCGGGCCAGGCCTGGTCGTGGCCGGAGGCGAAGAGCACCCGCGAGTTCTGGATGACCATCACGATCACGGCGTTCACGATCGCCGCCGCGATGCACAGGCTGATGATCGTGCCGAACGTCGAATTGCTCCAGCCCACCACCAGCGCGGTGATGTCGACCGAGCCGAGCGAGCCCAGGTCCGGCAGGCCCAGGGTGATCGCGACGACCGGCACGAGGATCACCAGCGCGCTGATGCCGAGTGTCCAGAACACCGTGCGGGACACCGTTTTGTGCGGCTCGCGCATCTCCTCGGCGAGGTAGACGGCGGTGGAGAAGCCCTGCACCACGAACAGCGCCACGGCGAGCCCGGCGATCACCGCCGTCAGCCCGATCGCGTTGACGCCGTCGAAGCTCGGCCTCACCAGCACGGCGGCCGAGCGGCTGACATGGCTGAAGCCCAGCACGGAGACGACGACGATCGCCACGACCTCGATCGCGAGGAAGACCCCGGTGAGCCAGGCGTTGGAGCGCAGGTTCAGCAGGCCGATCACGGTGGAGGCGAGCATGACGACCGCTCCGGCCACCGACGGGTCGACGTGCACGATCGCGCCGACGTAGTCCGCCACGCCGATGGCGATGATCGGCGGCACCACCAGGATCACGATGAACGACAGCACGAAGGTGATCCAGCCGGCGAAGCGGTTGAGGACCATCGTCACCATCGCGTACTCGCCGCCGGCGCTGGGCACGAGCGTGCCGAGTTCGGAGTAGCAGAAGGCGATGCCGACGCACAGCAGCACCGCGAGCGCGATGGCCAGCGCGGTGCCGGTGCCGAGCTGGGCGAAGAGCGGGGGCACGAGCACGAACAGCGAGGACGCGGGGGTCACGCAGCTGAGCGTCAGCAGCGTGCCGCCGCCGACGCCGATCGAGCGGGTGAGGCCACGCCGGGCGGGCGGCTCGGCAGTGGCTTCCGCGGTGCCGGACAGGCCGGGGTCGGTGGGGGCCAGGTTACTAATCCGACCGGAAGTAGGCGGACACGGGCCGCAGCCAGTTTGCTTGTCGGGACCCGTTTCCGCCGTGGCTGTAGTCGGATTAGTAACGACCGGCTCAGTAGGGGGCATGGGCGGTGTCCCTCCGTCAGCGGCGGAATGTTTCGACGGATGGAACAGCACTGATTCAGTGTTGTCAACGCCACAAAGACGACTAAATCCGTTGTTGGCGCTGTCTGGACGGTTGCTTTCAGTGACGGTTCGGAATCGGGTGGCGCGGTGGCCGCCGGTTTGCCCGCGCTCGCCCGGGGAGGGGATGATCCGGTGGTGAGCAGCCAGGAACCGAACCCGAGCCGGCCGGCGCCGCCGGTGATCGACGACCTCTCCAAGCAGATCATCGCGCAGCTGCAGGAGGACGGACGGCGGGCGTACGCCACCATCGGCAAGGCCGTCGGGCTGTCCGAGGCCGCGGTCCGCCAGCGGGTGCAGCGGCTCTCGGACTCCGGGGTCATCCAGATCGTCGCGGTGTCGGATCCCTTGCAGGTCGGGCTGTTCCGGCAGGCGATGGTGGCGATCAATGTGGACGGTCCGCTCGAGCCGGTCGCCGACGCGCTCGCCGAGATGAACGAGATCGACTACGTGGTGCTGTGCGCCGGCCGCTTCGACGTGCTGTGCGAGGCGGTCTGCGCCGACGACGAAGCGCTGCTCGACCTGACGTCCAACCGCATCCGCGCGCTGCCCGGCGTGCGCAACGCGGAGGTGCTCGTATACCTCAAGCTGCGGAAACAGTCGTACCAGTGGGGCGTGCGCTGAGGGTGACGACTAAATCCGAAGGTTGATCACGCAGATTGACCTTGAATCGGTTGTGTAAACCTCTTGTTTCAACCGATCCACTTGCGACGGTAGGCCTGCTCGTGCGATAACCGAGAGGTCCGGCCGGTGCGCGCCAAGCGTGCCGGCAGCCCCGAGGCCGTTTCGAGGGAGCCATGAGCACCACCGCCGAACCCACCGACGTGACGGCCCTGGCCGCCGCCGCCCGTGACAACCTCTGGCTGCACTTCACCCGCCACTCCGGCTTCGAGTCCGCCGAAGTGCCGGTGATCGTGCGCGGCGAGGGCGCCTACATCTGGGACGCGCGCGGCAAGCGTTACCTCGACGGGCTGGCCGGCCTGTTCGCCGTGCAGGTCGGGCACGGCCGTGAGGAATTGGCCGAGGCCGCCGCGCGGCAGACGAAGCAGCTCGCGTACTTCCCTTTGTGGGGCCACGCGCACCCGTCGGCGATCGAGCTGGCGGAGCGCCTGACCGCCGCTTCGCCCGGTGACCTGAACCGCGTCTTCTTCACCGTCAGCGGCGGGGAGTCCGTCGAGACGGCGTGGAAGCTCGCGAAGCAGTACTTCAAGCTCGTCGGCAAGCCCACGAAGCACAAGGTGATCAGCCGCGCGCTGGCCTATCACGGCACTTCGCAGGGCGCGTTGTCCATCACCGGAATCCCGGGCGCGAAGGCGGACTTCGAGCCGCTGGTGCCGAGCACGATGCGCGTGCCGAACACCAACTTCTACCGCGCGCCCGAGCACGCCGACGACTACGAGGCGTACGGCCGGTGGGCCGCGGACCAGATCGAGCAGGCCATCGAATTCGAGGGCGCCGACACGGTCGCGGCGGTGTTCCTGGAGCCGGTGCAGAACACGGGCGGCTGTTTCGTGCCGCCCCCGGGCTACTTCGAGCGCGTCCGCGAAATCTGCGACCGCCACGACGTGCTCCTGGTGTCCGACGAGGTGATCTGCGCTTTCGGCCGCCTGGGCCACGACTTCGCCGCGAAGCGGTACGGCTACCAGCCGGACATCATCACCACCGCCAAGGGCCTGACCTCGGGTTACGCGCCGCTGGGCGCGGTGCTGGCCAGTGACCGCCTGATGGAGCCCTTCCTGCACGGGTCCACGACGTTCATGCACGGCTCCACCTACGGCGGCCACCCGGTTTCCTGTGCGGTCGCGCTGGCGAACCTGGACCTGTTCGAGCGCGAGAACCTGTACGGGCACGTGCTGGCACAGGAATCGGCGTTCCGCGGGACCCTGGACCGCCTGCTGGACCTGCCGATCGTGGGCGATGTCCGTGGGGCGGGGTTCTTCTACGGCATCGAGCTGGTGAAGGACAAGGCCACCAAGGAGACCTTCACCGCGGACGAGTCGGAGCGGGTGCTGCGGGGCTACTTGTCGGACGCGCTGTTCGAGGCCGGCCTGTACTGCCGGGCCGACGATCGGGCCGAGCCGGTGGTGCAGCTCTCGCCGCCGTTGATCTGCGGGCAGCGGGAATTCGACGAGATGGAGCAGATTCTGCGCGAGACGTTGACGGGGGCGTGGAAGCTCCTCTGAGCTGTGGGCGGCGCGCCGGAGGGTCCTCGGCGCGCCGCCCGTGCTATTCCGATCGGGGTGGACACCGAACCCTGGTTACGAGCGTTGGCCCACGTGGCATCGCTCAGCCACGGCCCGCCACTCGGCGAGTTCGGCGTCACGGTGCACTTCCACCCGGACCGTCTCGTCGGCGGGGTCCCGCTGCTGCGCCACCTGGCCGACGATGGTGTGTACCGCTCGCAGTTCGAGACCGGCACCAGCAACGGCGGGCTCACGGCCTACCCGGGTGGCGACCGGTGGCGCTGGGAGCACCGCCTGTTCGGCGGCGCGTACGACGACGCACCACCGTCGGCGCGCCCGAAGTACGGCTCGCTGAATTACCGGCGCCGCCCGGCGGGCGGTTCGGTGCGGTTCGGGTCGGCGCATTTCCGGCTGAACCACCCGGTCCGGCAGCGGACCACTTTCTGTTACCCGGACAGCGTTTCGAACCCCGCCGACTTCGGCACCGCGGACCACTTCCCGTTGCTGGGGCTCGCCCGCCGCGCCGAGCCCGACGTCCTGGACGACCACATCGAAGCCCATGTCCACGGCCCGCTGCGGCTCGCCGAGGACGCGGCGGAGCCGGGCTGGAGATCGCGGAGGACGGGGTGATCGACGCCCGGATCGTCGGGGGCGCCGTGGCCGTGCATGATCCCCGGACCGTGAAGCGGCTTTGGCATTGCGTCGCCCGATTCGGCGCTTGACCCGGACATAACCGGCGCTTGCCGCTCTCCGCCGCCCGATGTTCACTACCCTGATCGTTCACGAAGCGAAACGGGAGGAAACGCGTGGCGGACTGGGCCGATCTGGTCGGGTACATCAGGCACGAGTACCGGGTGGTTCTGGATGATCCGGATGAGATCCGGATCCGCATGTCGTTCGGCGACGACGCGGAGACGGAGGGGCGCGCGCAGGTCATGGTGATCGCCCGCGAGGTGTTCGACAAGCGGGAGGACTGGGTGCAGATCGCGACCCCGTTCGCGCGCGTGGACGAGGTCGACCTGCTCTCCGTGCTCACCGAGGTCGGCAACACGCTGGTCGTCGGCGGGGTGGTGGTGATGGGCGAGCACGTGGTGCTGCGGCATTCGCTGCCGTTGATCAACCTGGACATCAACGAGTTCATCGACCCGCTGGAGCTGGTCGCCGGGTCGGCCGAGCTGCTGGAACAGCAGTTCACCGGGCGCGACGACTACTGATCCGTCCCAAGCAGCACGGCCCTCCTCGCGATTGCCGAGCGAGGAGGGCCGTGCTGTGGGTCAGCGTCCGAAGAGCGTGCCGGACGGCAGCGCTGGACCGTCCATTCTGGACTGTTGGGCCTTCGGCTCCACGGCGGCGCAGTGCGTCCCCTTCGGCGGCACGGTGCCGGAGATCAGGTAGTCGTCGGTCGCCTTGGTGACGCAGTCGCTGTTCTTGAAGTACGCGCCGTGGCCCCAGCCGTCGTAGGTCAGCAGGGTGGCGCCGCTCTGCTGGGCCGCGCGCTGCGCCCAGGGGTACGGCGTGGCCGGGTCGTACCGGCTGTTCAGCATGAGCAGCGGTGGCGCGCCGTGCACCGAAAGGCGGTGCTGGGGGTTGCGCACCTGGCCGGGCCAGTCGATGCAGCCCGCCGTCGAGGTCCAGCCCAGCGGCGAGAACCGCATGTCCGGCGCCATCGCGGCGAGCGCCCGGCGGTAGGTCTCCAGCTCGCCGTAGCCGCTGACCGGCAGCTTCCAGTCGGCGCAGAAGACGCTGCCGAACGCCGACGGCACGGTGATGTCGCCGAACGCCGAGGGCTGGGCGGGCTTGCCGTCACGCAGGTTCACCATCGTGGTGGCGAGCTGCCCCCAGGTGGGGCCGTAGAAGTTCTGGCTGACCAGGTTCACGAACGCCACCGGGTCGAGCCGGTCGTCCGGGGTGCCGAGGTCGCCGCTTTCCGCGCGGGAGTACAGCTTCGCCATCAGGGCGTGCACGTCCTGGCCGTGCAGCGCGCAGCTCGCGGTCCGCGCGCACCAGGAAGCGAACTGCTCGAACAGCTCCTGCGACGACACGGTCTCGGTGCTGAGGAACTCCCACGTGGTCCGCAGCGAGTGGTCCATGTTGCTGTCCAGCACCAGCGCGCGCACCCGGTCCGGGTACGTCTCGGCGTACTGCTGGCCCATTAGCGAACCGTAGGAAACGCCGTAGTACGTCAGCTTGGCCTCGCCGAGCGCGGCGCGGATGGCGTCCATGTCGTGCACGACGCTCTTGGTGTCGGCGAACCCGGCGAGCGGCCCGGTGTTCTTGGCGCAGCTCGCGCCCAGCGCGCGGTTGTACGCCGTGAGCTGCGCGTACTCGCTCGCGTTCTTCGGCAGCTGCGGGTCCGGGGCGGTGACCTCGGTCAGTCCGCAGCGCACCGGGTTGCTCTGCCCGACGCCGCGCGGGTCGAAGCCGACGGTGTCGAACCGCCGGGTGATCGACGGCGACAGCGTCCAGCCGTCCTGCACCTCGCCCGCGCCGGGCCCGCCCGGGCCGCCCGGGTCCATCAGGATCGAGCCGATCCGCGCCGACGGGTCGGTGGCCTTGCGGCGCGCGAGCGCGAGCTGGATCGTGCCGTGGTCCGGGTGGTCCCAGTCGATCGGCACGGTCACGGTGCCGCAGTCGACGTCTTTCCCCGTGGGACAGGGTTTCCACGCGATGCCGCCGTTCGGCGCGGCGCCGGCCGGCGCGCCGGGGAGCATCGCCGCCACCGCCGTCGCGGCCGTGGCGACGAGCGCCAGTTTCCTGCCCAGGTCCATGGGTGCCCACCCTTCCGGCGAGAAGTCGACCGAGTCCGCCTGGATCTTGCCAGAAGATCACCCGGCGCGTACGCGGGTAAGGGAATCCCCGGCGTAAGGGGTGGGGACGACGTGATCTTCCGATGCCCGCACCGCGCCCTCAGGAAGAACGTGGACACCGCAATCACCGACGACCCGGGAGGAACCCATGAGAGGCGACTGGATCTTCGATCTGGTGCAGGTGGAGCAGGAGTACCGGTACGGCGGGCCGGCGGCGCATCGTCCGGACCGGCCCAGGGCGACCGGGGCACGCCGCCCTCCTTGGCATTGGCAGTGGCCCTCGCCGCGCCTGCCGGAGCCGAGACCGCGTTGAGTCCTTTGTGGACAGCGTGGACCGCGTGGACGGCGCGGTCAGGAGCCGGAGCCCTGCCGGCGCCCGGCCGCGCGGCCGATGAAGAAGCCGAGGATCAGGCCGACGATCAGCCCGACCGCGATGAAGAAGATGATGGTCGCGGCCGCGATCTTCCCGACCGTGCCCAGGAAGCCCTTCGCTTCGAGGTCCTGCGCGACGGTGACCGCCTGCGCCAGCGCGTAATGAGTCATCGGCCCAGCATCGCACCGATGGCGCCGGGCCGCAGGCTACTGCCACCGCGGTGGGTGAGGGCCACCCCCGTTGGCGCGGGGTGGCCCTCACCGGCTCAGCGGCTCCCGTAGTCCAGCCACGTTCCGGCGGGCCGGCGCTCGCCGACGCCGGGACGGCTGTAGTCGCAGACGCCCGACGGGAAGGCGGACCGCAGCGCCGTCTGCTCGGCCGGGGTGAACCGCACCGGGTAGGAGCGGAAGTCCACCGGTTCGAGGCGGCACTTCAACGTGTTCATCGCGGTGCCCTCACCCGCGGCCGTCCGGGTGTTCCCGGCCACCGGGTACGCCGCGCCGCACTGGCCGCTCGACGGGTAGGTCAGCTTCTCCTGCACCCGTTGGGTCGCCGAGACGTAACAGCCGTCCGACAGGTCGGCGGGCCGGTTCGCGATCACCTTCGCCGCGGCGGGGCGGTGCGAGCCGTCGCGGTCGATCGCGGTCAGCCAGCGGTCCATCGCGTCGAGTTCGTAGCCGCTCGCGGCGGCCTGCTGCTCGGCCGTCGGCTGGTTTTCGATGATCACCTGGTTCGCCGCCGTCCCGTTGGCGTCCAGCAGCCGCCGGCGCAGCACGTACGACCAGTCGCTGGTGTGGATGTCGTTGCCGGTGCCCGCGAAGTCGAGATCCGTGCGCTGGTCGATGATCGGCGTCGAGCGCAGTCCCTGCGAGGCGGAGTTGTAGATGTCGTCGCGGTAGACCGCGTCCAGCGCCTTCGGGTCCGCGGTACTGCGCTGGGCCACCGGTTTGCCGGTGTAGTCCAGCCCGCCGACCGACGCGTTGAGGTCGATGAACTGCGCCGGCGTGATCTTCCCGGCCCGCAGCGCGTCGAGGCCGTACTGCACGCCGACGTTGTCCAGCGGCGTGCGCACGAACCCGGTCTTCGGGTCACGGCCGATCTGGTTCACGAACTGCTCGTTCGAGTTGCAGCGCACCCCGTTCGGGTTCGTCACCGGGTCCCACCGCGCGCTGACGGGGATCGCCGCGTTGCAGCTGTCGGTGGCCGTCGCGCGGTTGGCGAAGGTCAGCTCCCACGAAACGCAGGTGTCGTAGGAGTTCCAGCCGCCGACGGCGAGCTTCTGCGCGGCGGTGAAGGAAGCGCCGTTCCCGGCGAAGTAGTGGTTCAGCAGCTCGCAGTCCGACACCGGCCCGAACGTGGTCATCGGGTCCGGAAAGGACACTCCGGGGATGATGCCGTCGACGATGCCGGGGTAGGCCTCCGCGATGTCGTACTGCTGGATCGCGCCGCCGGAACCGCCCCAGCCGATGGTGTGCGCGACCGGGCCGTAGGTGGTGATGAAGTGCTCCTTGACCATCATCGCGGCCTCGGCCGAAATGATCGGGCTGCAGTTGTTGTCGAGCACGTTCAGGCTCGACGACGCGACCGCGTAACCCTGGGCCAGGAAGAGGTCGTTGACCACTCCGCCGGTCGTGGCGCCCTGGTGGTAGCCGGCGTTGCAGCCGCCGCCGAAGGTGTACACGAGCTTGCCGTTCCAGCCGGGGCTCGCGGTGTACGGCGAGGGCGCCGTGGCGTCGGACGTGAGCGCGGCGATCTCGTACACCGCGCGGTCGATCGTCCCGCGCTCCACCCGCACCACGTACGGCACGGGGTGGCCGCCGACGGTCGCCGTCGCCAGGTCGGCCGGACGGCTCGCGGGATCGGCCAGCGGCTGGAACTTCCCGGCCGTCGTCTTGTACTGGTAGGTGACCTGGGTCGGTGCGCTGCAGAGCGGCATCGTCGCGGGCGGCAGGCCGTACGCCGTGGTCTCGCAGTAGAACGGCTGCTGCTGGCGGCCGGAAAATACCGGCCCGGTGATCGGGTGGTTCACCACGCGCACGCTCGCGCGGCCGCCATGGCCGGCGGTGGCGGTGACGTCGGTGCCGCCGTCACGCAGGCCCGTGACGAGCCCGAGCAGGCTGCCGTCGGCCTCGCTGTGGAAGGCGGACGTGACGTCGCGGCCGCCCGCGGTCACCCGGACCTGCCGTGCGGAGCCCGGGTCCGACGGCGTGACCCTGATCAGCACCTGGCCGCCGCTGACCAGGTCGGGCCGGGGATTGGAGACGGTGGTGATGGTCAAACGCGAAGGCGACGCCTCAGCGGCCGTCGCCACGGACGTGAGGAGGATCGGTACGGCCAGTGCGGCCAGCACCGCGGTGGAGCGCCAAGCACGGTTCGTCACAACGCACCTCGTTGCTCTCGGCGCCGCTCCGGCGCGACGCCACCCGGTGCCGGGTATAGCACGCGATACTGAGGACGAACAACATTCGGTTCCCCGAGCGAACGGCCTCGGACGATCAACTTCGGTTACCGGAAAACTCGGCCTGATAACAGGTCTGGGCAAGCCCGGCCCGCCACTGTACTGTTCGTCGCGTCCGAATCGGATTCTGATTCGGCGGTTTCACTGCAACGAGGCGGTGGAGGTGAGCGTGGCCGAGGACCAAGCGCTGCTGCGCACCGAAGGACTTTGCGTGTCCTTCGGCGGGCTCGAAGTGCTGCGGCAGGTCTCGCTCGAGGTGCGCGCCGGGTGCGTGCTGGGGGTGATCGGTCCCAACGGCGCCGGCAAGACCACCCTGTTCAACACGATCTGCGGGTTCGTCCGGCCCGACGCCGGCCGGTTGACGTTCGACGGCGCCGAACTCGCCCGCCCGCGCCCGGAACGGCTGACCCGCCACGGAATCGCCCGCACGCTCCAGGGCCTGGGCCTGTTCACCGGGCTGACCGCGCTGGAGAACGTCGTCGCCGGGGCGACGCACCGCTCACGCACCGGGCTGGCCGGAGCGCTGCTCGCGTCGCCGTGGGCGGACCGTGACGAGCGCGCACTGGCGTCCGCGGCGATGGAGGTGTTGCGGCAGCTGGGAATCGACGGCGACGCGCACCGGGTCTGCGCCGGCCTGCCCTACGGGGTGCGGAAACGGGTCGCGCTCGCGCGGGCGCTCGTCAGCCGGCCGCGGCTGCTGCTGCTCGACGAGCCGGCGGCCGGGCTTTCGGAGGCCGAGATCGGCGAGCTGGCCGAGACCGTCCGCGGCCTCGCGCCCGCGACCACCGTGATGCTCGTGGAGCACCACATGGACTTCGTCATGAACCTGTGCGACGAGCTGGTGGTGCTCGACTTCGGCGAAGTCATCGCCCGCGGCACGCCGGCCGAGGTCCGGTCCGACCCGCAGGTGCAGCGGGCCTACCTCGGCGATCCCGTGGCGGCCGTCGCGGAGGAGGACGGCGCGCATGCTTGACGTCAGCGGGCTCGTCGCCGACTACGGCGCGGTGCGGGCGCTCGACCAGGTGGACCTGAAGGTGACGCGCGGGTCGATCACCGCGGTGCTCGGCGCGAACGGCGCCGGCAAGACGACGTTGCTGCGCACGTTGAGCGGCCTGCACCGGCCGCGCGAAGGCTCCGTGTCGCTCGACGGCAAGGACATCACCCGTCTGGCGCCCGAGGATCTGGTACGGCTCGGCGTCGCGCACGTGCCGGAGGGGCGCGGGGTGATCGCCGAGCTGACGGTGGCGGAGAACCTCCGCCTCGGCGGGCTGTGGCGGCGCGATCGCCGCTGGCTGCGCACGGGCGCGGAGGAGATGTACGAGCTGTTCCCGCCGTTGGCGGACCGGAGGAACCAGCGCGCGGAGGCGCTTTCCGGAGGCGAGCGGCAGATGCTGGCCATCGGCCGCGCCCTGATGAGCCGCCCGGACCTGCTCCTGCTCGACGAGCCGTCGCTGGGCCTGGCCCCCCGCGTGGCGGCCCGCATCGTGGCCGTGCTGCGCACCTTGCGCGCCGAGAGCGGCCTCACCCTCCTGCTGGTGGAGCAGAACGCCGCGACGGCGCTGTCGGTCGCCGACCGCGCCGTCGTGCTGTACCTCGGTCGCAAAGTCGCCGACGACACCGCGGACACCCTGGCCGCCGACGATCGGGTGCGCCGCGCCTACCTGGAGGTGTGATGGGCCGCTTCGTGGACCTGACCCTGGCCGGGCTCACCAGTGGGGCCGTGTACGCGGCCGTCGCGCTGGCACTGGTGCTCATCTGGCGCTCGACGCGGATCGTGAACTTCGCGCAGGGCGGCATGCTGATGATCACCACGTTCATCGCGTACACGATCATCTCCCACGGCGGCTCGTACTGGCTCGCGCTGGTCGTCGCGGTGGCCAGCGGGCTGGTGCTCGGCGCGGTGGTGGAGCGGGTGCTGGTGCGGCCGGTGGAAAAACGATCGCCGCTCGACGCCGTGGTGGTCACGTTCGGCCTGCTCGTGCTGTTGCAGGGCGCGGCCGGGATGCTCTTCGGCGGCACCCCGCGCTCGTACCCGCCCGCGTTCGGCATCGGCGGGTTCCAGGCCGGCGGCCGGCAGCTTCTGTTCGCGCCCAACGACTTGTGGATCGTGCTCGTGGTGCTGGCCGTGATGGCCGCGCTGGCGCTGGTGTTCCGCAAGACCTCGCTCGGGCTGCGGATGCGGGCGACGGCGTTCGCGCCGGAGGTCGCGCGGCTGCTCGGCGTGCGCGTCGGGCGGATGCTGACGCTCGGCTGGGCGCTGGCCGCCGCGGTCGGCGCGCTCGCCGGGGTGCTGATCGCGCCCAGCACGTTCGTCAGCCCGACGGCGTTCGACGCCGTGCTGGTGTTCGGCTTCACCGCCGCGGTGATCGGCGGGCTCGACAGCCCGCCGGGCGCGGTCGTCGGCGGGCTCGCGCTCGGCATCGTGCTCAGTTACGTGGCAGGCTACCTCGGTTCGGACATCGTGACGCTGGCCTCGCTCGTCGTCCTCATCGCCGTGCTCATGGTGCGGCCGCAGGGACTGTTCGGCACGGCGAAGGGCAGGCAGGTATGACGGCACTGGCCTCCGCCGCCCCGCTGCGCCTGTGGCGGCAGTCCACTGTGGTCCGGCACCTGACCCTGTCGGTGCTCGGCCTCGTCGTGCTCTACTTCGTCTCCACCTCGCTCGACGCGTTCGCGAACCTCCAGCTGGCGCAGGTCTGCTACACCGCCATCGCGACCGCCGGCCTCACCGTCCTTTCCGGACTGTCCGGCCAGATCTCCTTGGGCCACGGCGCTTTCGTCGCGGTCGGCGCGTACACCACGGCGTTGCTGCTCGAACACCTCCAATGGCCGCTGGCGCTGGTGCTGCTCGGGTCCGTGGTGGTCGGCGGCGCGCTGGGCTGTCTGGTGGGCGTCGCGGCCGCCCGGCTGCGCGGGCCGTACCTGGCCGGCGCGACGCTGGCGCTCGCCGTCGGACTGCCGTCGCTGGCGGACTACCACGGGCTGCGCGATCTGCTCGGCGGCGCGAACGGCCTGATCGTCACGCCCGAGCCGCCGCCGCTCTCGCTCGGCGAGAGCTTCCCGCTGGAACGCTGGCAGGCCTGGATCTGCGGGCTGTGCCTGGTGATCACGCTGTTCCTGCTGTCGAACCTGGCGAGCAGCAAGCTCGGCCGTGACATGCGGCTGGTGCGCGAGGACGAGCAGGCCGCCGCGCTGTCCGGCGTGCCCGTGGCGCGCACGCAGATCGTCACGTTCGGCATCAGTGCCGCGTTCGCCGGCCTGGCCGGCGGCCTGTTCGCGATCGTCAACAACCTGGCCGCGCCCGGCGCGTTCACCCTCGCCCTCTCGCTGTCCCTGCTCACCGCCGCCGTGGTCGGCGGGCTCGGCTCACTGGCCGGCGCGGTCTACGGCGCCGTCCTCGTCACCCTGCTGCCGAACTGGACCGCCGACCTGGCACAGCAGGCGAACCTGCCACGGGCGATCTACGCGAACATCCCGCTGGTCCTCTACGGGCTGGTGCTGATCGTGGTGATCGTCGTGTTCCCCGGCGGCATCCAGTCCGGGGTGCGCAAGCTCGGCGCGCTGCTGAGGCGCGCCCGCCCCGACCGTCCACAAGAGAGCCGTCAGGAGACATGAAGATGACCGTACGCCGACACATTTCCGTCGCGGTCGCCCTGACCGCGACGGTCGCACTGGCCGCCGCCTGCGCTTCGGGCGGTGGCTCGGCCGACGCCACGCCCGGCATCACCGCCGATAGCGTGACCATCGGCTCCACCATCCCGCTCACCGGCACCGCCGCGCCCGGCTACAGCGAGCAGGGCCCGGCCGCGAAGGCGTTTTTCGACTACGTCAACGCGAACGGCGGCGTCAACGGCCGCAAGATCACCCTGAAGTACCTCGACGACGCCTACAACCCGGCCCAGACCGTCACCCTCACCAAACAGCTGGTGCTGCAGGACAAGGTGTTCGCGATCGTCGGCTCGCTGGGCACGCCGACGCACACCAAGGTCGTCGACTTCCT
The DNA here is from genome assembly GCF_900110575.1 of Amycolatopsis saalfeldensis. Taxonomy (GTDB): domain Bacteria; phylum Actinomycetota; class Actinomycetes; order Mycobacteriales; family Pseudonocardiaceae; genus Amycolatopsis; species Amycolatopsis saalfeldensis. The sequence goes on along the minus strand of NZ_FOEF01000001.1, from coordinate 234,639 downwards.
GAACTCCTCGCGCGTGCCGGACCTGTTCGTCGCGTCCGGCTGCACCTGCTGGGACCAGCCGAAGGCGCACCCTTACACGTTCGGCTGGCAGCCGGACTACACCGTCGAAGGCAAGATCCTCGGCGACTACGTGAAGAAGAACTTCGCCGGCAAGAAGGTCGCGTACTTCTACCAGGACGACGACTTCGGGCACGACGGCATGAAGGGCCTGGACAAGTACATCGACCAGAGCTCGGTGGTCTCGCGCCAGCCGTACCAGCCGGGCAACACCGACGTGGCCGCGCAGGTCTCGGCGATCGCGGCGTCGAAGGCGGACGTCGTCGTGCTGGAGACGATCCCGGCGTACACCGCGCTGTTCAAGCTGACGTCGCTGAAGCTCGGCTACTCGCCGACGCTGGTGGCCTCCAGCGTGGGCGCCGACCCGATCACGGTCTCCGGGCTGCTGGAGAACTTCGCGAAGCAGGCGGGCTCGTCGGTGAAGGGCCAGGACCTGATCGAAGGCCTGGTCACCTCGGCGTACCTGCCCGCGCTCGACGACACGAGCAACTCGTGGACCGCGCTGTTCAAGAAGATCCACGACCAGTACATCCCGAACGTGCCCTTCGACGGCAACGTCTACTACGCGATGTCCTACGCGTACACGTTCACCCAGGCATTGGCGCGCGCCGGGCAGAACCCGACCCGGCAGGGCGTCATCGACGCGCTGGAGAAGGGCGGGCTGACCGGGCCCGGGCTGGTCCCGTTCCGCTACGGCAAGGACTCGCACGCCGGGTACACCGGCGGGCAGATCGCGATGGTGAAGGCGGGCAAGCAGGTCTCGGCGGGCACCCCGCTCGTCACCGACGACGCCGGCGGTGCCGTGAGCCCCTACACCCAGCCCCAGCCGCAGGCCCCGGCCAACGGGATCCCGGCCGGCTGAGGCGCGTCCGGCACAATCGCGTCATGACGGAGGCGACAGGGAGCAAGCGGGCGCAGGCGACCCGGGCGGCGCTGCTCTCGGCGGCCGGTGAGGTGTTCACCGCCGCCGGCTACGAGCGGGCGAGCATGGCGATGATCGCCGAACGGGCCGGCGCGAGCATCGGCAGCCTGTACCACCACTTCGCCGCGAAGTCCGATTTGTACATCACCGTTTACAACGAGTACAACCGCCGCCAGCAGCACCGGTCGGCCAAGGCGTTCCGGACGGCGCTGGCGGCGGGCGAGGAGGACGCGCTGCGGCTGTACATCGCCGGGGCGCGGGCCTACCTCGAGGGCTGCTGGCAGGAGCGGAAGCTGGCCCGGCTGTTCCTTTCGGGAAACGGCCCGGCCGGCTTCGGCCTGCTGTCGCGCGAGCGGTTCCGCGAGTGGCTCACGGCCAACGCGACCCTGGTCAACGGCCACACCCGGCCGTTGTCGGACATGCTCGTGCTCTCGCTGACCGCGATGTCCACCGAGGCCGGCCGCGAGGTGGCCGACGCCCCGTCGAAGGCCGAGGCGACCCGGATGATCGACGAGGTGCTGGAGCTGATGGGCCGGCTGTACCCGTCTTCGTGACCGGCTGATCGAAAACGGCCTTGTCTGCGGCGCGCCCGCGAGATAGTTTCATTCCCTATGAATGTTTCTCGGCGACGGGGGTAACGGGCATGTGCGGGATCACGGGATGGGTGGACTTCGGCCGGGACCTGACGGCCGAGCGGGAGACGGTCGAGGCGATGACCGCGACCATGGCCTGCCGGGGGCCGGACGCGGCCGGGCTGTGGGCGGCCGGGCCCGCGGCGTTCGGCCACCGCCGGCTGGCCGTCATCGATCTGGAGCTGGGCACCCAGCCGATGACCGCCGAGGCCGGCGGGACCGTCGCGCTCACCTACAGCGGCGAGGTCTACAACTTCGCCGAATTGCGCGCGGAGCTGACCCGGCGCGGGCACCGGTTCACCACGGCCAGCGACACCGAGGTGGTCCTGCGCGGCTACCTCGAGTGGGGCGCCGGCCTGGCCGAGCGGCTCAACGGCATGTACGCCTTCGCGATCTGGGATTCCCGCGAGGAGCGACTGCTGCTCGTACGCGACCGGATGGGCATCAAGCCGCTCTACTACTTCCCGCACGGCGAAGGGCTGCTGTTCGGCTCCGAGCCGAAGGCGATCCTCGCGCACCCCGGCGTCCGGCCGGTGATCGAGGCGGACGGCCTGCGCGAGCTGCTGTCGTTCACGAAGAACCCCGGCCAGGCTGTGTGGTCGGGCATGCGGGAGGTCGAGCCCGGCACCGTCGTCACGCTGGACCGCCAGGGCCTGCGCGTGCACCGGTACTGGCGGCTGGAGGCGGGTGAGCACACCGACGACGTCGGCGTGACCGTGGAACGCGTGCGCGAACTGCTCGACGACATCGTGCGCCGCCAGCTCGTCGCCGATGTGCCGCGTTGTGTGCTGCTTTCCGGCGGCCTCGACTCCAGCGTGCTCACCGCGCTGGCCGCGCGGCAGCTGGCCGATCAGGACGAGCAGGTGCGCAGCTTCGCCGTCGACTTCGCCGGGCACGCCGAGCGCTTCGTGGCCGACCAGTCACGGTCCACCCCGGACGCGCCGTACGTCCGCGACGTCCACGAGCACGTCGGCTCCCTGCACCAGGACATCGTGCTCGACTCGGGTGACCTCGCCGACCCGGCGGTGCGCCGCGCGGTCGTGGCCGCGCGTGATCTGCCGTCCGGGCTGGGTGATCTCGACAACTCGCTGTTGCTGTTGTTCCGGGCGATCCGCGAGCGTTCCACCGTGGCGCTTTCGGGCGAGTCGGCGGACGAGGTGTTCGGCGGTTACGCGTGGTTCCACGATCCCGTGGTGCAGCAGGCCGACACGTTCCCGTGGCTGGCGCGCCGGCTCGGGGCGGGCGGACGGCCCGGCGGGGGGCTGTTCAGCGGCCACCTGATGTCCACATTGGACCTCGGCGGGCACATCCGCGACTCCTACGCCACCGCCGTCGCCGAAGCCGGGACGCGCGCGGGCGAGAGCGAGCACGAGCGCCGCATGCGCGTGATCAGCTACCTGCACCTCACGCGGTTCGTGCGGGTCCTGCTCGACCGCAAGGACCGGCTCAGCATGGCGGTCGGCCTCGAGGTGCGCGTGCCGTTCTGCGACCACCGGCTGGTGGAGTACGTCTACCGCACGCCGTGGGCGATGAAGACGTTCGACGGCCGCGAGAAGAGCCTGCTGCGGGCCGCGGCCCGTGATGTCCTGCCCGTCTCGGTGGCGGAGCGGGTGAAGAGCCCGTACCCGTCCACGCAGGATCCGAAGTACTTCGAAGCGCTGCGCGAGCAGGTCGAGGACTTGCTGGTGAACCGCGCGCACCCGGTGTTCGACCTGATGGACCACGGGTCGTTGAAGGGCCTGATGGCGGCCGGTGAGACGGCCTCGCCGCTGCGACCGCTCCTCGAACGAGTGCTGAACTTCGCGACCTGGTTCGATCTGTACTCACCGGAGCTGCGCATCCGGTGAGACCGGCCGGGTGAGGGAAGGAGCGGACATGGTGCGCGAGCCGCGGGATGCCGACGCCGACGAGGCGTTCCAGTTCGTGTTGTCGCTGCACCGGCTGCTGCGGGAGCTGCGCCGCGCCGCGCCGCCGGACGGCCTGCCCCGCACCCAGCTGCTGGTGCTGGCCAAGCTCTCGCGCTCCGGGCCGTTGCGGATCGGCGCGCTCGCCGACGAGGTCGGCTGCTCCCAGCCGACCGCGACGAAGGTCGTGCACGCCATGGAGGAGGCCGGGCTGGTGGCGCGCGGGACCGACGCGGACGACCGGCGCGTGAGCTACGTCCACCTCACCCAGCCGGGACGGCGGCGGCTGCGCGCGGTGGTGCGCGACGAATCCGAAGCGCTGGCCGAGCGGCTGGGCGAACTCGACCAGGACGAGGTGGAGCTGCTGCTCAAGGCCGGCGCCGTGATGCGCCGGCTGGTCGAACCGGAACCGGCTGACGTTCGACAAATTTCCCGCGAGCCGCAATAGTTGTGGAGGGGGACCTCGCCGAGGAGGCCGGATGTTCGCTGTGCCCGACGTCGAGCGCGACGACCGGCCGGACGGGAGCGTGGTCTTCCGCTCCCGGACGCCGCTGGGCCCGTACCCGCGGAGCGTCGCCGCCAAGCTGCGCGAGTGGGCGGCGATCGACCCGGACTACCCGCTGGTGGCCGAGCGCGCCGGGGATGGCTGGACGACGCTGACCTACGGCGAGGTGCGCCGCCGTGCCGACGCCGTCGGCCAGGCCTTGCTCGGCCGCGGGCTCGGCCCGGACGCCCCGTTGCTGATCCTTTCCGGCAATTCCGCGGCCCACCTCGTGCTCACTCTCGGCGCGCTGACGGCGGGCGTCCCGGTCGCGCCGATCAGCGTGGCGTACTCCCTGCTCAGCGCCGACCACGCGCGCATCCGCGAGATCGCTGCACTGTTACGGCCGGGGCTGGTTTTCGCCGAGGAAGGCGGCCCGTTCGCGGCCGCGCTCGCCGCGGTGTCGAGTGGCGCGGTGGTCGTCGCGCGTGATCCCGTGCCCGGCGCCGAACTGCTCGACGACCTGCTCGCGACGAAGCCGGGGCCCGGCGTCGAAGCCGCGTACGCCGGAGTCGGGCCCGACACGCTGGCGAAGGTGCTTTTCACGTCCGGCTCCACCGGCACGCCGAAGGGGGTGCTGAACACCCACCGCATGCTGTGCTCCAACCAGCAGGCGATCACCCAGGCCTGGCCGTTCCTCGCCGAAGAGCGGCCGGTGCTCGTCGATTGGCTGCCGTGGAGCCACACTTTCGGCGGCAACCACAACGTCGGCCTGGTGCTGCGGGGCGGCGGCACGCTGTACATCGACGACGGCAAACCCGCGCCGCACCTGTTCGCCCGGAGCGTCGAGAACCTGCGCTCCGCGCCGCCGACGCTCTACTTCAATGTCCCCGCCGGCTATGCCCAGCTCGTGCCCGTGCTGGAGCAGGACGCCGACTTCGCTCAGGTCTTCTTCTCCCGAGTGCGGCTTCTGTTCAACGCCGCGGCCGCGCTCCCCGCCGCGTTGCGTGAACGGCTCGCGGCGGTCGCGCGCGCCACCACCGGCCACGACGTCGCGCTCACGGGCTCGTGGGGCGCCACCGAAACCGCGCCCGCCGTGACCAGCGCGCATTACGCGTTCGAGGACGCGCGGTGCATCGGCGTCCCGCTCCCGGGGCTGGAGGTGAAGCTCGCGCCCGTCGGCGGCGCGCGGGAGATCCGGGTGCGGGGCGCCGCCGTGACGCCCGGCTACCTGGGCCGTCCGGAGGAGACGGCCGCCGCGTTCGACGGCGACGGCTTCTATCGCACCGGCGACGCCGCGCTGCCGGTCGATCCCGCGGACCCGAACGCCGGGCTGCTGTTCGGCGGCCGGATCGCGGAGGACTTCAAGCTCGGCACCGGCACGTTCGTCCGCGTCGGCGCGCTGCGGACGGCGCTGCTTTCGGCCGTCCCGGTGCTTTCGGACGCGGTGATCACGGGGGAGGACCGGGCGCACGTGGGCGCGCTGGCTTGGCTCAACCAAGCCGAAGCCCGGGCTGAGCCCACGGTCGTCGACGGCTGCCTGGTCCACCCGGGGCTGGCCGCGCACCTCGCGAAGCTGCTGGCCGGGCTGAACGCCACCGCGGGCTCCGCCGGGCGCGTCGAGCGGCTCGTGCTGCTCGCCGAGCCGCCGGACCTCGACGCCGGCGAGATCACGGACAAGGGGTACGTCAACCAGCGCCAGGTGCTGCGGCGGCGCGCCGGGATCGTGGAACGGCTCTACGCCGCCGATCCCGGCCCGGAGGTGATCCTCGCCGCGAGGCCGTGATGATGTATCAACAATTTTGTAGGATCGGGGGATGGCGGACGCGCGGTGGCTCGACGAGCGGGAGGCGCACGTCTGGCGTTCCTACCACCGGCTGCTCCGCGACTTCGGCGGCGCGGTGGACCGGCAGCTGGAGCGTGACGCGGGCCTGTCCGGCGCCGACTACGCGTTGCTCGTGCCGCTGTCCGAGGCCCCCGACGAGCTGTTGCGGATGCGCGACCTCGGCACCCAGGTCGACTGGGACCGCAGCCGGCTCTCGCATCACGTGAGCCGGATGGAGAAGCGCGGCCTGGTCTCCCGCGAAGACTGCCCGGACGACGCGCGCGGCTCGATGGTGCGGCTGACCGCGGCCGGGCGCGGCGCGATCCAGGCCGCCGCGCCCCAGCACGTGGAAACGGTGCGGCGGTACTTCTTCGACCCGCTTTCCGCCGGTGACCTGGAAGTGCTCGGCCGCGTCTTCGACCGGATGCTGGCGCGGCTCGACGAGGACGCCGAAGGCGATCCCTGCACCCGCTGACGGTCCCGTTCAGCGGCCGTCAGCCTCTCGTGCGGGCGTGGTCAGCGCTCCGCCGCAGTCTTGCGTCATCACCAAATCGAACCCGAGAAGGGGATCAGCGATGACCAGCAAGACCGTCCTCGTTTCCGGCGCCAGCGTGGCGGGGCCCGCGGCCGCCTACTGGCTGCACCAGCACGGCTACTCGGTGACGGTCGTCGAGACCGCGCCGGCACTGCGGCCCGGCGGCCAGGCCGTCGACTTCCGCGGCGAGCAGATGAAGCTGCTGGGCGCCATGGGGATCGCCGACGCGGTCCGCGAGCGGGAGACCGCGATGGGCGACCAGGTCGTGCTCGACCAGGCCGGTCGGCCGGCGTTCACCGTGCCGTCCCGGTTCATCAGCGGTGAGGTCGAGGTGCTGCGCGGCGACCTCGCCCGCATCCTCTACGACCGCACCAAGGACTACACCGAGTACGTCTTCGGCGACCGCGTCACCGCGCTCACCGAGACGGCCGACGGGGTGCAGGTGACGTTCCGCCACGGCGCGCCGCGCGAGTTCGACCTGGTGGTGGGCGCCGACGGCATCCACTCCGGCGTCCGCGCGGTGGCGTTCGGCCCGGAGGCGTCGTTCCGCCAGGGCCTCGGCTACCACGTCGCGGGCTTCACCGCGCCCAACCACCTCGGCCTGGACCACAGCGGCCTCATCCACAGCGAACCCGGCCGCAGCGCGATGATCGCGAGCAACCGCGAGCCGGAGACGGTCACCGTCGGCCTGTACTTCCGCGGCGACCCGCGTGGTTACGGCCGTCCGGATCTGGCTCGGCAGAAGGAGATCCTGGCCGACGTCTACGCGGGCGCGGGCTGGGAGATCCCCCGGCTGATGCGCGCGATGCCGGAATCGGACGACCTGTACTTCGACTCCGTCGGGCAGATCCGGCTCGACCGGTGGTCGGCCGGCCGCGTGGTGCTGCTCGGTGACGCCGCGTGGTGCGCGGGCCCCGGCGGCTCCGGCACCGGGCTGGCGATGATGGGCGCGCAGATCCTCGCGGGCGAGCTCGCCGCGGCCGGCGGAGACCACGTGACCGCGTTCGCGCGCTACGAACAGCGGCTGCGCAAGCCCGCGCACGTCGGGCACAAGAACGGCGCCGGCTCGGCCAACTTCCTCGTGCCGGCCACGCAGAAGGGGATCCACACCCGCAACCGCGGTTACAAGATGATGGGCAACGCGCTGTTCGGCAAGCTGTGGGACCACATGGGCTCCCGCGCCGCGAACGCGGTCGAGTACCGCGAATACCCCCACCGGGTCGCCAGCTGAGAGGTTGCCTTCACGCGAGCGTCAAGGTTTAGCGTCAGGGCATGCGGATCGGCGAGTTCGCCCAGCGGGCGGGGACCACACCACGGGCACTGCGCTTCTACGAGGCGCAGGGGCTGATGCCGGCGGAGCGCTCGGCGAACGGGTACCGGGAGTACGACGAGGACGACCTGCGTCTGGTCAGCGAGATCCAGACCCTGCGCACGGTCGGGTTCAGCCTCGACGACACCCGCCCGTTCGTCGAGTGCCTGCGCACCGGCCACGAGACCGGCGACTCGTGCGCCGAGTCGGTCGAGGTCTACCGCCGCAAGCTCGAAGAGGTCGAGGCCTGCCTGCGCGACCTCGGCGCCGTGCGGGCCGCGTTGATGGACAAGCTCGCCGAGGCCGCCGCCCGCACCGGGACCTGCGTCGTCCCCGCCGAGGAAGGAATCCGATGACCACCGATGCCACGTTCGCCGCCGAGGTGCTGGAGCACGACCAGCCGGTGCTGGTCGACTTCTGGGCCACCTGGTGCCCGCCGTGCCGGATGATCGCGCCGGTGCTGGCGGAGATCGCGCAGGAGCGCGCCGGCTCGCTGACCGTGCGCGAGGTGAACACCGACGAGAACCCCGAGACCGCGCGGGCGTACCAGGTGATGTCGCTGCCCACGCTGATGCTCTTCCGCGGCGGCCGGCCGGTGCGCGCGTTCGTCGGCGCCCGCCCGAAGGCCAAGCTGCTCGCCGAACTGGACGACGCCCTCAGGTGAGCCCTGAGCCGAGCCGATAACTTAAGGCAGGCAGCGTCGGACCACGGGGAGGCCCCACCCATGAACGCACTCGTCCGCTCGTACCTGTTCCTCCGCCGCGCGATCGGGGTGCTGGGCTTCGCCCTGCCGATCGTCGTGATCGCCGGCAAGGAGATCCTGGAAGGCGGTGGCCTGCTCGGCTCGTTGAGCGGCTACTACTACAGCGACATGCGCAACGTCTTCGTCGGCATCCTGTGCGCGATCGGCGTGTTCCTGATTTCCTATCGCGGCTACGGCCGGATCGACGACATCGCGGCCGACGTCGCGGCGGTCGCGGGCATCGGCGTCGCGCTGTTCCCCACGAGCCCGTCTTCGCCGACCGCCACGGAGCACGCGATCGGCGTGGCGCACCTGGTCTTCGCGGCAGTGTTCTTCCTGACGCTGGCCTTCTTCTGCCTGTTCCTGTTCACGAAGTCGGACGGTTCCGTTGCCACGCCGAGGAAAAAGGCACGCAACGTGCTGTACCGCGTGTGCGGGGTGGTGATGCTCGCCAGCCTGGCCCTGGTCGTGCTCGTGGGCCTCTTCTTCAACACCGCCACGGCGTCACTGCACCCGACGGTCTGGCTCGAGTCGCTGGCGATCTTCGCGTTCGCGCTGGCCTGGCTCGTCAAGGGCGAAACCCTCTTGGCCGACGTCCCGCAAGCGCGGGCGGAAGTGCCCCAGCCCGCTTGAGCCGCCGGCGACCCGATGTCCACAGTGGACTAACGCACGGCTTCCGGGCCGGCGAACTGCTGCCACTCGGCCGCCCACCGGGCCGCGCGCTGCCGGTCGAGCACCCGGCGGGCCACCCAGTAGGCCCCGGTGAGCAGGGCGATCACGCACAGCCAGGCGAAGGCCCCCACGAGCACGCCGTTGGTCACGGCGTCGGCGCGGGTCAGCGGAGCGGTGGTCTGCTTGCCCCGGTGGTCCAGCCAGATCGGCGTCCGCGCGCCGACGGTCGCGTCGCCGGCGGACACGGTGACCACGCCGGTGCGCGGTGAGCCGTTGGGCAGCCGCCAGCCGGCGGTCACGCGCGAGTTCTGCGTGATGGGCGCGCCGTCGCCGACGGCCGCGGGCTGCGGTGCGGTCTTCAGCACGGTCGCGATGACCTCGTGCCGGGTGCGGGCCTGCGCGTCGGAGGCCGCCGTCTCCATGGCCACGTCCGCCTGCCCCAGTGCCAGCACCAGCGGGACTGCCAGCAGTGCGAGCACGATCGCCACCGCGAGGAAGGCGCCCTCGAGCCGGTCGGACCGCCGCACGAGTGGATTGCGGGCGGCCCCGAGCCGCCGGAGCAGTCGTGTGCAGGGATGGGGCGGTCTGCCGCCCCGGGCCTTGTTCCGCATACCCCCATGCTCCTCTGACGGGTTCACGAGCGCTGTGTCCGGCACAACGTTTTGCCAGGATTTAGGGAGAAATCAGTGTGTTCCTCAGCACCATTCGGGCCTGGTGTCGCCCCTGTGAGTGAACGCGGGTCGCCGCGGCCCGGCTGTTCCGGTGCTCAGTCGACCAGCCGGAGGGCGGCCGTCGGGCTGTAGGACTTGCGGCGGCCCAGGCCGTGTTCCGCGACGATGCTCAGCTGGATCGAGCGGTCGGCGGGGGCCCAGTAGCCGGTGCGGACGAAATAGCCGTCCATCGAGCAGAGGCGGTTCGCGGTCTTGCGGGAGCTGATCGTCTCCCAGCCCCATTGCCGCCCGCTCGCCTCGACGCCGTTGCGCCGGACGTACAGCCGCGGATTTCCGATTTCCCGGCAGTACGTGCTGCCTTCGGAGATGTAGAGCACGCCGTCGACTTTGTAGAAACGCTTGCCGTCGAGCAGGCTCACCTGCCCGGAGAGGGTGAAGCGGACGCGACCGCCTTCATGGCCGTCCATCGTCCACTCGACGCAGAATTCCTTTGTCGGAACCTCGAGCGACTGGGTCATGGCCTTTCCCCTTTGCTGACCGAGCTGGAGAGTCCATTGAAAGATAGGGATAAAACCGGGTCCGGGGAGGTTTTGGGAACGGTTTTCACCCGATGAGGCCTACGCGGGAACTGATCGTGACCGACGCATGAATTCCGGCTTTTTTAGCGCCTATGGGTGATGGCGGACACGGCACGTGAATACGAATAACCTCCCGGGGTCCGCGTACCACCGTTTCGGCGGGGTGGGGCCGGTTCGCGGAGCCTGGCCGTGTCGCCTGCGTGAGCAATATTATGACACTCGTCATAGTGAGTCGATCAGCCCTGCCGTGCTAGACCTGGACTATGACAGCTGTCATAACGGTGGACGGGCCGGCGACGGACGAAGACGTGACCAGCCTGGTCCGGGCGTGCTCGCCGGAGAGCCTCCGGCTCCGCTTCATGCTCGGCGGGCCGCCGGACGCGGAGCGGATCCTGCTGCTCTACCGGCCTTACCTGCTGGCCGGGACCACGCTCGTCGCCAAGGCCGGCGACGTCCCGATCGGCTTGCTGAACCTCGTCCCGGACGACGTGCGCCGCGCCGATCTCGGCATTCTCGTGGTGGACGCGTGGCATCGGCGGGGCGTCGCGAGCGCGCTGGTCCGGCACGCCTGGCGGGAGGACCGCTGGCAGGGCTGGACGGTGCACGCGACCGTGCAGGAGGGCAACGCGCCCGCCGAGGGCCTGCTGCGCCGGCACGGGTTCCGCCTGATCCCGGTGTTCGAGCGCGGCGAGCGGGACTTCGAGCTGGTCGTGGCGGCTAGCCTGGCGAACGTGGTGAAGGAGGTCGTTGATGGCGGAGAGGCCGGCCAGGGAGCGGATGGTGTTCAGCGCCGCGCAGCTGCTGAGGACCCACGGGGTCGGCGGCACCGGGATGCGGGACGTGGTCGCGCACGCGGGTGCGCCGCGGGGCTCGCTCCAGCACTACTTCCCCCGGGGTAAGGACCAGCTCCTCGCCGAGGCCGTGGACTGGGCGGGCGGGTACGCCGCGCGCCGCGTGCGTCGCGGCTTCGAGTCCCTCGACGAGCCGACGCCGGGCGGTCTTTTCGCCGCGATGGCCGCCCAATGGCGCGATGAACTGATCGAACGTGACTACGACGGCGGCTGTCCGCTGGTCGCCACGGTCGCCGACGCGGCCGCGGTCAACGAGCCGCTGCGCGAAGCCGTCAGCTCCGCGTTCACCGGCTGGCAGCGTCCGGTCGCGGAGGCGCTTTCGCAGCTGGGAGTTCCGCCGGACCGCGCGGCCTCGTTGGCGGTGCTGATGATCAGCACGCTGGAAGGCGCCGTCGTGCTGGCCCGCGCCCATCAGGACGTGGGCCCGCTCGACGTGGTGGTGGAGGAATTGCGGCCGCTGCTGGACGGCGCGGTGGACAAGCGGCGTCGTCGGTCCGCCTGAAGTCCCGGTCCGTCAAAGGGCCGCCACCGCGCTGATCAGCCGGTCCACCTCCGCGGCGGTGGTGTACGGCGCGATGCCCGCGCGGACCGCGCCGGTGTCGCCGAGGCCGAGGTGCCGTGAGCACTCGATGGCGTAGAACGTCGCGGCCGGCGCGTTGATCCCGTGGCTCGCGAGGTGCTCGTACACGGCCTTCGGCGTGAAGCCCTCGACGGTGAACAGCACCGTCGGCGTACGGCGGCGGTCCGGAGAGCCGTATCGGACCACGCGGGGCAGCTCGGCGAGACCGGTGTCGAGCCGTTCGCGAAGGGCTTCCTCGTGTGCCTCCAGCTCGGCCATCGACGTCAGAAGGCGCTCTCGGCGGCCGCCTCCGGCCGGCACGAGGCCGGCGAGGAAGTCGATCGCCGAGCTGGCGCCCGCGAGCAGTTCATAGGGCAGGGTGCCGAGTTCGAACCGCTCGGGCACGGCGTCGCTGGAGGGCACCAGCTTGTCGGGCCGCAGCGTCTCCAGCAGCTCCGGGGCCGCGGCCAGCAGGCCGAGGTGAGGGCCGAGGAACTTGTACGACGAGCACGCGTAGAAGTCCGCGCCCAGCTCGCCGACGTCCACCGGCGAGTGCGGCGTGAGGTGCACGCCGTCGACGTAGCTCAGCGCGCCCGCTTCACGCGCTTTCGCCGTGATGGCGGGGATGTCCGGGCGGGTGCCGAGCAGGTTGGACGCCGCCGTCACGGCCACCAGCCGCGTCTTCGCCGAAAGCAGCGAGGCCACCGCGTCGACGGGCAGCTCACCCGTCACCGGGTCGAAGTCGGCCCAGCGCACGGTGACCCCGCGCGCCTCGGCGGCCTGGATCCACGGCCGGATGTTCGCGTCGTGGTCGAGGCGGGTGACCACGACCTCGTCACCGGCGCGCCAGTCCTTCGCGATGGCCCGCGAGAAGTCGTAGGTCACCTGCGTCATGCTGCGCCCGAAGACGACGCCCTCGGGCCGGGCGGCCAGCAGGTCGGCGGCCGCTTGACGGGCCTCCCGGACGATGCCGTCGGCGCGGCGTTCCGCGGGCGTGATCGCGCCCCGGTTGGAAATCGCGGAGCAGAGCGTGGCGGCGACGGCCTCGCCCACCACGTCCGGCACCTGGGACCCGCCGGGCCCGTCGAAGTGGGCAGCGCCTTCGTCCAGCGCGGGGAAGTGCTTGCGGATCGCGTTCACGTCGTAGGCCACGTCGCCCAGCATGCCGCAGATCGGCTGCTTGGCAAGGTGAGACGACCGGTCATATGCTGGCGGGATGCCTCGTCCCAGCGTTCGTGAGGTGATCGTCGAAACGGCGGTCACGGAGTTCCACCGCCACGGGTTCGCGGCCTGCTCGGTCGACACCATCACCCGGGCCGCCGGAGTGCCGAAAGGGTCGTTCTACAACCACTTCAAGAGCAAGGAAGACCTCGGGGCCGAGGTCGTCGCCCGGTACGCGGAGAACTCCGGGTGGCGCGACGGGCACGGCGACCTCGGGCCGCTCGACACCCTCCGCGCCCGCTTCGGCGTGATGCGCGACGTGCTGGTCGCGGCTGATTTCACCCGCGGCTGCCTGATCGGCAACATGGGCGCCGAGCGCGCCGACCACAGCCCGGTGATCCGCGAGCAGGTCGCGGCCAGCCTGAGCTCGTGGTCGGGCCACATCGCCGAGTCGATCCGCGAGGCCCAGCGGGCCGGCGAGGTCCCGGCCGACCGCGACGCCGACCGGCTCGGCCGGTTCGTGCTGGACGCGTGGGAGGGTGCGATCATCCGGGCCAAGGTGGCGAAGTCCGCCGCCCCGCTGGACGACTTCTTCGCGGTCGTCTTCGGCTCACTGTTGTGAAGGGGGAGCGCTTGCTCACCGACCTGGTGGACGAACTGCTCGCGCGGCCGCTGCCGTGGCCCATCGTCCAGGCGGGCGACCCGGTGCTGCGGAACCCGGCGCTGCCGTATGCGGGCGAGCTGGCCGACGGCACGCTGGCCGCGCTGATCGAAGGCATGAAGGTGACCATGCACGAGGCTCCCGGCGTCGGCTTGGCAGCGCCGCAGATCGGTCTGCCGGTGCGCCTCGCCGTGGTCGAGGACCGCGCGCAGGAGCGTCCCGGCGTGCCCGCGTCGACGCTCGAGGCACGCGGGATCGCGCCGCTGCCGTTTCGGGTCCTGGTGAATCCGCGCTACACCCCGCTGGGCGAGGAGCGCGCCGCGTTCTTCGAGGGCTGCCTGAGCGTGCACGGCTGGCAGGCGGTGGTTACCCGCCCGTTGCGCGTCCGCCTCGAAACGGAGGACGAGACGGGCTCGTCGCTGGAGGAAGAGCTGGCCGGCTGGCCGGCCCGCATCGTCCAGCACGAGACGGACCACCTGGGCGGGACGCTGTACCTGGACCGCGCGGAGCTGCGCAGCCTGTCCACCCACGCCGCGGTCGCCGAGCGCTGGGCCCAGCCGACCCCGGAGAACGCCGCGAAGGAACTGGGCTTCGAGCTGCCCTGAACACTTTCCGCCCGATCCGTCGGGCGAACTCTTTTGACAGTGCTTAAGACGACCGGTCATATTCAATTCATGACAACTTACCGAGCCTTCGAGGTCACCGGGTCCCGCCGGTTCCGGCTGGTCGAACGGGAGCTGGCCGAGCCGTTGCCCGGCCAGGTGCGGGTGAAGGTCGAATACTGCGGCGCCTGCCATTCCGACGTCCTCGGCGTCGAAGGGCTGCGGGCCCACCCCGAGCGTCCGGTGGTGCCCGGGCACGAGATCGTCGGCGTGATCGACGCCGTCGGCGCCGGGGTGCGGGCCTGGCGGGTGGGCGAACGGGTCGGCATCGGCTTCCTCGCCGGCCACTGCGGCGAGTGCGAGCACTGCCGCCGTGGGGACTTCGTCAACTGCGCCGATCAACCGCAGACCGGCAGCGACGTGGACGGTGGGTATGCCGAATACGCGTACGCCCGGACGTCCGGCCTCGCCCGGGTGCCCGATGGACTGTCCTCTGTGGACGCAGCGCCGCTGCTGTGCGCCGGCCTGACCACCTACAGCGCCCTCGGCCGGATCGACGCCCGCCCTGGTTCGCTGGTCGCGGTGCAGGGCATCGGCGGGCTCGGCCATCTCGGCGTCCAATACGCGAAGGCGCTCGGCTATCGCGTTGCCGCCATCGCACGGGGCACGGACAAGGCGGAGCTCGCCGCGGACCACTACATCGACAGCTCCGCCGAAGACCCCGGACGGGCGTTGCAGGCGCTCGGTGGCGCGGCGGCGATCGTCGCGACGGCCGCGAGCGGCGCGTCCATGTCCCCGCTGGTCGCCGGCCTCGCGCCACGCGGGCGGCTGATCGTCGTCGGCGCGGCGGCCGACCCGATCGAGGTGCAGACCTCGGACCTGATCTTCGGCACGCGGACCGTCAGCGGCAGCCTTACCGGTTCGTCGATCGAGAACGAGGACAGCCTGGCGTTCGCGAACGCCCGCGGCATCCACCCGATGACCGAGGTGCTGCCCTTCGCCGAGGCGCCCCGGGCGTACGAGCGCATGCTCTCCGGCCAGGCCCGGTTCCGCGTGGTGCTCGAACTGGGAGCTTGATCGGCGCGCGGTTTTTGTCGGTGCCCGCTGCTAGCTTCTCCCTGGGTCGGCGAGCGCCGGCCGGGGAGGATCGTCATGACACTGGAATCGTTGCGGGACAAGGCAAAGGCGTTCAGGGCGGCGCATGAGGGGTCAGTGCTGGTGCTGCCGAACGCCTGGGACGCGGGCAGTGCGGCGGTCATCGAGCGCGCGGGCGCCCCGGCGATCGCCACGACGAGTGGCGGCGTTTCGTGGGCCCTTGGTCAGGGCGACGGGCAGCGGCTCAGCCGGGCGGAGATGGTGGCGGCGGTGCGGCGCATCGCCGCGGCCGTCACGGTTCCGGTGAGCGCGGACATCGAGGGCGGTTACGGGGCGGCTCCGGCCGACGTCGCGGCCACGGTCTCGGCGGTCGTCGAGGCGGGCGCGGCCGGGGTGAACCTGGAGGACTCGATCGCGGGCACCCTGAACCTGTTCGCTCCATCGGACCAGGCGGAACGGCTGCGTGCGGCCCGCGAGGCGGCAGCGGCGGCCGGGCTGCCGGAGCTGGTGATCAACGCGCGGACCGACGTGTACCTGTTCGGCGTCGGCGCCCCGGAGGGCCGGCTGGACGACGTGCTGGCCCGGGCCGCCGCCTACGCCGAGGCGGGCGCGGACTGCTTGTTCGTGCCCGGCCTGGTGGACCTCGAAGTCCTGCGCGGGCTCACCGCGGCCGCCCCGATCCCGGTCGCCGCCATGGCGGGTCCGGGTGCGCCCTCGGTGTCCGAACTTGCGGATGTGGGCGTCCGCCGGGTGACCGTCGGCACGGCCATCGCCCAGGCGGCGTACACCCTCGCCGAACGCGCGGCGGCCGAGATGCTGACCAAGGGCACCTATGCGGAGCTGGGGCAAAGCCTGGACTTCGGCACGCTGAACGCCCTGTTCGGACGGTGAGCCGTGGTCAGCGCCCGCCGGAGCCGGTGGTCGCCGCCTGCCCGGCGGCGACCACGGTCAGTCGTCCAGCCAGCCGTGAGACCGCGCGAGCGCCGTCACGCACCGCCGCACGGCGAGGATCTGCTCACCGTTCAACGAGGACGCTTTGACCAGCAGCTGCTCGGTGAGCTCTTCGAGGAACTCGTGTTCCGGCAGCAGGTCACCGAGATCGTCGTCGTGCGCCGGACGGCGCTGCCCGGTTTCGACCAGGCTGACCCGGGCGGCCTTGAGGCCCCGGTCGCCCTCTTCGGTGTCGAATTGCAGCTGCACGCCGGGCGCGAGCAGTCGCTTGTCGAAGTGAATGTCATTCACATGCAGGAAGACATCGTCCCCGCCGTCGTCGGGCGAGACGAAACCGAACCCGCGAGCCTCGTCGAAATGAACAACTTTACCTGTGACCACAGCACTGTCCTCATCCTCGTAAATCCCACCGGACGGATCCACCGCACCGTCGCCAGCAGGATAACCACGAAGGTCGCGCGAGCCGGGAGGCGCCTGCCCGAACGCCTGCGACGGTGGCCGGGCCGGGCCGGCGGAGAGGTCGTCCGTCCACCGGAGACAGTGGCCGCCCGCCGTTCCGGATCGCCGGCGCGGGGGTTCTGCAGCAGGTTACTTCCCTTGCACCCACACGGTTTTCGGGTTCACGAACGAACGCGGGCCGAAGGCGGCCAGCTCCCGGCCGTAACCCGAGTTGCGGGTGCCGCCGAAGGGGACCTCCGGCGTGGACTCGGTGAACTTGTTGACGTACATCATGCCGGTGTCCACCTCGGCGACGAACTTCTCCTGCTCGGCCTCGTCGGTGGTCCAGGCCGAGCCGCTCAGGCCGAACGGGGAGTCGTTGGCGACGCGGACCGCCTCGTCGGTGCTGCTGACCCGCCAGACCAGGGCGACCGGGCCGAAGAACTCCTCATGGTGGCCGGGGGAGCCGTCCGGGATGTTGGCGAGCACCGTCGGCGGGTAAAAGTGACCCGGGCCGTCCAGGGGCGTGCCGCCGGTGAGCACGTCGGCGCCCGCTTCGACGGTGTCTCGCACCTGCTGGTCGAGGGTCTTCACCGCATCGGCCGAAGACAGCGGGCCGAGATCGGTGTCGTCGGCCATCGGGTCGCCGATCTTCAAGGCCTCCATCCGCGCGACCATGTGCCGCAGGAATTCGTCGGCGATGGACTCGTGCAGCAGGAAGCGCTTCGCGTTCACGCAGGACTGCCCGTTGTTCAACATCCGCGACGCCACAGCCTGCTTCGCCGCTTCCTCGACGTCCGCCGAAGGCATCACGATGAACGGGTCGGCCCCGCCCAGCTCCAGCACGCTCGGCTTGACCGCCCCGCCGGCCGTCGCGGCCACCTGCCGCCCGGCGGGCTCGCTGCCGGTCAGCGTCACCGCGCGCACGCGGTCGTCCTCGATCACACCCTTGACGGCCGAGGACGGGATGAGCAGCGTCTGGAAAACACCCTCGGCGAAACCCGCGCGCTGCAGCACGTCCTCGATCTTCAGCGCGCACTGCGGCACGTTCGAAGCGTGCTTGAGCAGCCCGGCGTTGCCCGCCATCAGCGCCGGCGCCGCGAACCGGAAAACCTGCCAGTACGGGAAGTTCCACGGCATCACCGCGAGCACCGGGCCCAGCGGCTCGTAGCGGGTGAACACCCGCGCGCCGTCGATCGGCCAGGGCTCGTCCGCCAGCATCTCCTCGCCGTGATCGGCGTACCAGCGGCAGCCCTTCGCGCTCTTGTGCACCTCCGCGACGGCGGAGGCCAGCGTCTTGCCCATCTCGAGCGTCGCGAGCCGGCCCAGCTCACCGGCCTCCTCGTCGAGCAGGTCGGCGGCGCGGTGGAGCCAGCCGGCGCGCTCGGCGTACGAGGTGTGCCGGTAGCTCGCGAACGCCTGAGCCGCGCGCGCCAGCTTCCCGTCGAGCTCGCCGGCGGTCAGCGCGTCGAACGAGAGCAGCCGTTCGCCGGTCGCGGGGTTCACGGATTCGATGGCCACAGCGCACTCCTTCGTCGGCGGTTCTCACGAGCCGGTTACCCGTCCGCACTCTGCCACCAAACCGCAGCTCATCGCTCAGAAGAGTGCCGGGGCGCGGCCGCTTTCGAAGTCCAGCAGCTGCCGTTTGCGGTCGAGCCCGCCGCCGTAGCCGGTGAGGCTGCCGCTGCTGCCGACCACCCGGTGGCAGGGCACGATGATGCTGACCGGGTTCTTGCCGTTGGCCAGCCCGACCGCCCGCGAGGCAGCCGGCCGCCCGATCTGCTCCGCCAGCTCGCCGTAGCTGGTCGTCTCGCCGTACGGGATGGTGGTCAGCGCGCGCCAGACCGTCTGCTGGAACGGCGTCCCGTGCAGTGCGAGCGGCAGGTCGAACTCGGTGCGCGAGCCCGCGAAGTACTCCTCGAGCTGGGTGATCACCCCGCCGAACGGCCGCTCGTCACGTTCGCCGAACGTTTCCCGCGGCGGCAGGTGCCGCTGCCGTGTCATGTAGACGCCGGCGAGCCGGCCGTCGCGGGCGACGAGGGTCAGCTCGCCCACCGGGCTTCCCAGCATCGTGTGCACGGTGGTGGGCATGGTCGTTCCTGTCATGCGGGGATGCGGTTCACGGCGTGGTCGCCGGTGGCCCACAGATACTGGACGGCGTACGCGCGCCAGGGCCGCCAGCGCTCGGCGCGTTCGATCAGCCCGGCCGGTTTCACGGGCAGCCCCAACGCCTCGGCGGCGAGCTTGATGCCCAGGTCGGTGGCGACGAACGCGTCGGGATCGCCCAGCGCGCGCATGGCGATGGTCTCCACCGTCCACGGTCCGAAGCCGCGCAGCCCGGCCAGCTGGGCCCGCGCCCGGTCCCAGTCGCCGCCGACGGTCAGGTCCACCTCGCCCGAGGTCAGCGCGTCGAGCAGCCCGAGCAGTGTGGACCGGCGTGACTTCGGCATCGCGAGAGTCTCGGGATCGAGGCCCGCCAAGTCCTGCGGGAGCGGGAACAGGTGGGTGAGGCCGCCCTCGCGGTCCTCGATCGCGGTGCCGTGGGCCAGCACCAGCCGCGCAGCGTGGGTGCGGGCCGCGGCCGTGGACACCTGCTGGCCGAGCACCGCGCGGACGGCGAACTCGTCCGGGTCCGTCGTCCGCGGCACCCGGCGGCCGGGGTTCTTCGCGACGAGTGGCGCGAGCTCGGGGTCGGCCGCCAATTGCTCGTCCACCGCGACCGGATCGGCGTCGAGGTCGAGCAGCCACCGGCAGCGGCTGGTCGCCGCCGCGAGGTCGCGCAGATCGGTGAGGTTCAGCCGGCACGCGATGTGGTCCGGAGTCGGCCGCAGTGAGACCACGCCGTGGCCATGGGGCAGGCGCAGCGTGCGGCGGTATGCGCCGTCGCGCCATTCCTCGACGCCGGGCACTGCCGTGGCCGCGAGGTGGCCGAAGAGGTTGTCCGGGCACAGCGGCTTGCGAAACGGCAACCGCAGCGAAAGCCCGCCCGGCGACGCCTGCTCCGCGCCTTTTGCGCGCGACCGCAGTTCACTGGGTGTCAGCGCGAAAACCGTGCGCACGGTGTCGTTGAACGTGCGGAGGCTGGCGAACCCGGCGGCGTGCGCGACGTCGCCCATCGGCATCCGGGTGGTCTCCACGAGCAGTCGCGCGGTCTCCGCACGCTGGGCCCGCGCGAGCGCGAGAGGCCCCGCGCCCAACTCGGCGTACACCTGCCGCTCCACCTGCCGGACGCTGTACCCGAGCCGCGCGGCGAGCCCGGTGACGCCCTCCCGGTCGACCACCCCGTCCGCGATCAGCCGCATGGCCCGCGCGACGAGGTCCGCGCGCTCGTTCCACTGCGGTGATCCGGGCGAGGCGTTGGGGCGGCAGCGTTTGCACGCCCGGAACCCCGCCGCCTGCGCGGCCGCGGCGCTGGGGTGGAAGCGCATGTTCTCGACCTTGGGAGGTACGACGGGGCAACTCGGCCGGCAGTAGATCCCGGTGGTCACCACGGCGGTGAAGAACCACCCGTCGAACCGCTCGTCCTTCGACTGCACCGCGCGGACGCAGCGTTCGGTGTCCTCGTACACGATGGTCAGTCTGCCCGGGGTGACCGACAAAACCTCGCGAAAAAACGACATCACCCTTGAGCGCAGTGAAGAAGACGAAGAGCACGTTCGCCACGAGCCACCACGTGCTGAGCGTGGACAGCTGGCCGGTTGCCGTTGAGAGGCCGGACAGCAGGAAGTAGCCGCCGGAGCCCACGAGAAAGCGCACCACAGACGCGAAGGCGGACGGCTTCTCGCCGCGCGCGTTGACACTGGTCAGCAGCACCGCGCGCTGGCCGACAGTCACGCCGTTGCCGGACGAGCAGCAGCACCACGGCGGGCAGCCGGGTGCCGAGCGCGGCGTCGAGCATCGGCTCGCCCCGGCCGGTGAGCTGCGCGGGGTCGTGGAGGTATTCCACCGCGCGCACGCGGACGACCAGCCCGGCGCCGAGCACTGTGACGCCCACCAGATCGAGCACCATGCCCAGCAGCCGCCGTCCGGTGCGGACCGGACGGGGCTCCTCCGGGGCCGGCTGGAACCGCCGGGCGAACACCCCCCATGGCACGAACAGCGCGACGTTGAACAGCACCTGCCGCAGCGCCGGGTTGCCGAGCAGCCCGGTGTTGAACTGCCGCATGTCGCTCAAGAACGAAGGCGAGGCCCACGATCGCCCGGCCCACGCCGAACTCGCCGCGTCGCCGGTGGCTGACCGCGACGTACGGCACCACGAGCACGATCGCGAGCCCGAACCCGGCGAACAGGGCCAGCATCGTCGGCCCACCCCACTGCGTCACCCGTTGACTCCTCTCCGTGCGCATCGGCGCGGGGAGGATATCGACGACGCGCAGTAGCCTTCGGAGAAGCACCCGAGAGGAGCCGTCGTGGACGACGACATCGAGGACAACGCCGACACCGGCGTGCTGGACTCCGAGGACACCCTGCAGGACAGCGATCCGTACGACGAGGGCTACTCGCCGCCCGAGCGGCCGTTGGCGGTCAATGACTGGGGCACCACGGCGGGCGAGGAGCTGACCGGCGAGAGCTGGGATGGCCGCCTCGCGCGCGAAGTGCCCGACACCCCGTACGACACCAGCGACGGCCTCGGCGACAGCGAGGACACCGACGGCGAACTGGTCGACGACGAGGTCGGCGACCTGCGCTCGGGCCGGCTGGTCGCGACCAACGAGGGCTTCGGCGTCGACAGTGACGAGGAGCTGCACGCTTCCGACGTCGGCATCGACGGTGGCGCTGCTTCTGCCGAGGAAGCGGCCGTGCACGTTGTCAGCCCGCGGGACCTCTAGGCAGAGCGTGATCTTCGGCCCACACCGAGGCCGGGAGCACGTACGGCCGGAGCAGGCCGGTCAGCTCGGCGTCGGCGTGGCCGTGCAGGTGGTCTTCGGCGATCCGTCGCGCGACGCCGGCCAGGAAGTCCGCCACCTGGACCCGCGGGTCGGCGCGGGAATCGACGAAGCGCAGGTCACGGCCGGGCCCGAGGAGCAGATCGAGCCGCTCGGGCGTGAGCGACTGCTGTTCGTCGTGGACGATGGTGGTGGGCCGCCAGTGCGCGACGGTGTCGACGAGCGCGGGCATCAGCGGGTCCAGCGGCGGCACGAGCTTGGGGTTCGCGAGCAGCTGTGCCCGTAATTCCTCGATGTGCGGCCGCGCCCGCGCGAACCGTCCGGCCCGCGCGAAGAACTCCGCGGGCGACGTTCCCTCGTGACGCGGTGAGGTGCGCAGCAGATCGGTGAACGAGCGCAGGAATTCCGTCCAGCCTTCGGTGCGCGCTCCTTCACGGTGCAGGGCGAGGGCCCGCGCGTCCGGGCGCCGGTTGAGGCATTCGGGGTAGGGGACCTGGTCCACGAGCAGGTCCACCACCTTGCCCGCGACGAACAGCGCCTTGTCGGCCAGCAGCACGCTCGCGTCGCCAGGGAGCGGTCCGGACGGCCCCAGCAGCCACACGAGCGCCGCGCGGTTCTTGCCCCTGAGCAGGTGGTTCGCCTTGTACTCCAGCGCGGGCGAGCGGATCCGTTCGCGCAGCTCGGCGACGCAGCCGGCGGCCTCGGCCACGGTCAGCCGGACGCCGGCGTGGGCGAACACGTCCGTGTTCGCGCCGATGAGGTTCTCGCCCTCGGAACCGGACTCGTCGCACGCGATCTCCGCGACGTCCCCGGCGGGAACGCGCCTGGGCCGCACGCACCCGGATCCTGCCAGACCGCGGTGACCGCGGCGACCCCGTTTCTCAGGGAACCCCTGGGGTGATTTTCCCGGATGTGACCATGGCCGCCGGCGGCGCACCATGGGGGACGGCGAAGGGAGTCGTCATGGTGCTGGCGGAGGAGGAAGTCCGAGCGCTCGAAGACGTGCGGCGGGGCCTGCTGGCCGTCCACAATGGATTCCTGGGGGCGGCGACGTGTTACCTGTGGTCCGCGGGCGGGCGCGTGCCGCCGTGGGAATGCCAGGCACTGGACCGGCTCCTGCGCCGCGGCCTCGCCGCAGTGGCCCGCCGCCGCGGCACGGTGGACAGCCCCGTGGTCCTGACCGACCTCGGCGCGGTGCGGTTGGCTGCTTGAGTCTGGGACTGTGCCTCGTCTCGGTCGGCCGTGCACGGTGCCCGGGCTGCCGAGTGTGAATGGTCCTGTCACGCCGTTCGGTTCGACGCGGGTTCTCTTCTGCCCCAAGGAATTTTCGACGCGTGGAGCCGCACGCTGCCCCGCGTCGAGCCGGCGTCTTATCGCGCTGCGCACTGGACTGACGCGTCGACGTACATCGAGTTCGGCGGACGACTGGCTGCGTGCGCGAGCCACTGACCAACTGAACGCGATGCGGCTATTGACCGCCTGCCGAAGCCGAGATGTGGCGGTTGGCCGGTCGCCGGGACTCGGTGCGGCTGTTGCCCGGCTGCCGGGATCGAGAGGTGGCGGTTGGCTGGTTGCCGCGACGCGGTGCGGCTGTTGCCCGATTGCCGGGGCCGAGGTGTGGCGGTTGACCGGTTGCCGGGACTCGGTGCGGCTGTTGCCCGGCTGCCGGGGCCGAGGTGTGGCGGTTGGCTGGTTGCCGGGACTCGGTGCGGCTGTTGCCCGGCTGCCGGGGCCGAGGTGTGGCGGTTGGCCGGCTGCCGGGATCGAGGTGTGGCGGCTGACCGGTTGCCGGGACGTGGTGCGGCGGTTGACCTGCAGGTGGGACTGAGATGCGGCAGCTAACCGGTTGCCGGGACTGCGATGTGGTGGTTGACCGGCTGTCCGGAGGGCGAGGCGGTTGCCGACCGGCCGCCGGGAGGGCGGGTGTGCACCGCGCTCCCGGCGGCACGGCGGTCGGCGGCCGTGGCGGTGATCCCAGTACCCCGCGCCGGCCTGGCGCCGACCTGGTGAAGGGAGCAAGATCAACTCGAACCTAACCCACGGCGGCAGGCGGACGGCAGTACTCTCCCCGATCGTGTCGGTTGAACCGCGCCGGCACGGGACCCGTGTAGGTGACGGATCGATCCGAGCGGCAGGTGAACACCCACGATGACCGAGCAGCCGAACTCTCCGCTCGGCGCGCCATGGGCGCAGCAACCGGTGCAGCCCACGGCCCCGCCTGGCCCGCGGCCTGCTCCGGGCCAGGGGCCAGGACCGGCGCCGGCCCCGAATGCCCAGCTCAGCGCCCCTCTGGCGCAGCAGCCGGCGGCCCCGTGGCCAAACCCGGGCTCGGCCACGGGGCCTGGATCTGGGCCGGGGTCGGACGGCGTGCTTGGTGCGCCGAGGGCGCAGGAATCGGTGCAGTCGGCGACCCTGCAGTCTGGCTCGGGCTCGGCTGCAAGGCCTGGATCTGCGCCGGAGTCGGATAGTCCGCTCAGTGCGCCGTGGACGCAGCAGTCGGCGGCTCCGCAGCGAGGTTCGGGGTCCGGGCCGGAACCAGACGGCCCGGTCGGTGCGCCTTGGGTGCAGCAACCGGCTTCGGCCGGTGGACTGCCGTCGGGGCCTGGGCCTGATTCAGAGTCGGACAGTCTGCTCGGTGCGCCGTGGGCACAGCAGGTAACGCAGCAGCAGCCACCGCAACAGCAGCCACCGCCGCAAGCGGAGCTGCCGTCGGGGTCAGGGCATCGGCCCAGGCCACGAGGCGAGGCGAGGCGTGGGCGGTTGCGGGCGTTCGGGATCTCGGCGGTGGTCCTCGTGCTCGCGGTGCTTGCGGGGGTCGCGCTGGGGCACTACGCGCAGGGGACGGCTCCCGCGCCGGTCAGTGAGGCTCGGGCGGTGCCGGCGAACCTTGACGTCGCGGCGGTAGCCGCGAAGGTGAGTCCGGCGTTGGTCAACATCGAGGTTCAGCTGGGGCTGGAACAGGGTGGCGCGGCGGGCACCGGGATCGTGCTGAGTGCCGACGGGCTGGTCCTGACCAACAATCACGTGGTCGAGGGCGCCGCCACGGTGCGGGCCACCGACATCGGCAACGGGCGGGCGTACAGCGCCGTCGTGCTCGGGTACGACCGGAGTCACGACATCGCCGTGCTCAAGCTCGACGGGGCGAGCGGGCTGGCTGCCGCGCAGCTCGGCGATTCGGCGAAAGTCGTGGCCGGCGACGGGGTGGTGGCGCTCGGCAATGCGGGCGGGCTCGGCGGTCAGCCGATCGTGTCGCCGGGGCGGGTGACGGCGCTGGGCCAGTCGATCACCGCGTCCGACGAGACCACCGGCGCCACCGAGACCCTGACCGACCTGATCCAGGTGGACGCCGACATCCAGTCCGGCGATTCCGGCGGCTCGCTGGCCGACGCGCAGGGGCGCGTGATCGGCGTCGACACCGCCGCCGGCGCGGGCTACCAGTTCGAGGAGGGCCAGCGCGCGCACGAGGGGTTCGCCATCCCGATCAACCGGGCGGCGGCCATTGCGGCGCAGATCGTGGCCGGGCGCGCTTCCCCGACCGTCCACATCGGACCCAGCGCGTTCCTCGGGCTGACCGTGGTCGACGGGGGCAACGGCTCGGGCGCGCTGATCAAGTCGCTGGTGGCCGGCGGCCCCGCCGCGAAGGTCGGCCTGAAGCCGGACCTGCTGGTCGTCGCGATCGACGGGCAGCCGGTGCGGTCCGCGACCGCGCTGATCACCGTGATGGACACCCGTCATCCCGGCGACCGGCTGAAGGTCACCGTCGCCGGGCAGGGCGGGCAGCAGGCCACGGCCACGGTGGTGCCGGAGAGCGGGCCGGTCGGCTGATCCCCTCCGGAAGCGCCGACGGCGGAATCGGCTGTCCTGCGCCGGACTGGCCGAACTGCCCGTAATGTCCTGGCACGAACGGGCAGGGTTCGATGTCCGAAGGACACCTCGCGCCCGACTGGCGGACTGCTCCATTCGAGGGACGTGTTCACTGTCTCGTGGCCGGCCTGGCCACCGTCAGTGGATACGAGCCTCGTGGGGGACGGCCGTTCGCGCTGTCCTAAAGTTCTGCGCAACACGGCGGGGGTGACTTCGCCGGTTCGGGAGGGTGGTCCGGATGGCCGGGTTGAGAACCCGTCACCGCCAAGAGGTGGCCGACGAGGCGCTCGTCCGCTCGTTGTTCGAAGAGCACGGCAAGGCGATGCTCGCCTACGCCACCAGGCTCCTCGGTGACCGCAGCGCCGCCGAGGACGTGGTGCAGGAGGCGCTGGTGCGCGCTTGGCGCAACCCGGAGAGCCTGGTCAACGGCAAGGGCTCGGTACGCGGCTGGCTGCTGACCGTGGTCCGCAACCTGGTGATCGACAAGGTCCGGGCCCGCGACGCGCGGCCCGCGGAGGTCGCCGAGTCGCCGACCACCGTCGCCGTGGAGCGCGACCACTCGGACCAGGTCGTGGATTCGATGGTGGTGCTCTCCGCGCTGGACGGGCTGTCGCTGGAGCACCGTGAGGTCCTCGAGCAGATGTACCTGCACGGCCGGACCGTGACCGAAGCCGCCGAAAAACTGGGTATCCCGCCGGGGACCGTGAAATCCCGCTCGTACTACGGCCTGCGCGCGTTGCGTGAGCTGTTCGGGAACCAGCGGGCGGAGGGGGTGGCCTGATGGGCATGCACGACGAGCACGCGGACCTGGCCGGCTACGTCGCCGGTGAGCTGTCCCCGGGCGAGGCACAGGCTGCTGAGACCCACCTGGCGACGTGCGGGGACTGCCGCGCCGAGGTCGAGTCGCTGAACGAGATGCGGGAGTTCCTCGGCGCGCTGCCGCCCGAGGCGCTGCTGGACGATCCGCCCGAGGGCGGTGACCTGCTGCTTCAGCGCACGCTGCGACAGGTGCGCTCGGAGGCGCGCAGTTCGGCCGGCCGGGGCCGGTTCCTCACGGTCGCGGCCGCTGTGGTGGTCGTCGCCGCCGCGCTGGGCGGCGGGGTGCTGGTCGGCCGCTCGGGCTCGGGCGGCGCGTCGCCGGAGGCCGGGGCGGGGCAGCAACCGCCGCCTCCCGCGACGTCGACCGCCGTGCCCGGTACGAAGGTCGTCACCGGCAGCGGGCCCGGGGCCAAGTTGACGGCGAGCATCGTGCCCGCCGCGGGCTGGGTCAAGGTGGAGGCGTCCGTGAGCGGCATCCCGGCCGGGCAGAAGTGCCGGCTCGTGGTGGTGGGCAAGAACGGCGACCGCGAGATCGCCGGCGGCTGGCTGGTGTCGGAGAAGGCCTCCCGCGAGGGCGCCAAGCTCTACGGCTCCGCGCTCGTCGCCCCCGCCGACGTCGCCTCGGTCGTGGTCGAGAACACCGACGGCCACGAGTTCGTCCAGGCGGACGCCTGACCGGTTGGTCCACTGAGGACAGACGGACGGGCCGAAAGTACGAGCGGTCCCGGCCGTCCGGGCGAGGCGCCGGTGGGGCCGGCGGGACGAGACTCCGGGCATGAGGAAGATCGTCCTGCTGGGCCTCGTGGCGCTGGGGCTCACGGCCTGCGCGGCCCCGCCCACCGTCGACGCCGAGTTTCGGGTGGAGGGCAAGGGAACCGCGCAGCTGACCTACCAGTTTCCCGGCTCGAAGCTGCCGGAAGTGGTGACGACGCAGCTGCCGGTGATCATCAAGCGCTCGCCGGCGGGCTCGGGCCCGGTGACGCTGAGCGTGCGGCCGGCGTCCGGGATCGTCACCTGCCGGATCGTGCTGGCGCACCAGGAAGTCGCGAAGCAGACCGGCGGGAACGTCGACTGTCGCGCCGATCTGGCCGGCGCTACGTCGAACTAGCCAGCCAGGCGCGGACGTGCGGCCAGGCCTCGCCCTCGAGATCGGTGACCTGGAAGTGGCTCAGGCCCGGCAGTTCGAGGTAGTCGACCGGGTCGCCCGCGGCCCGCGCGGCGGCGACGTAGGCGCGGCTGTGCTCCACCGGCACGCGGACGTCGGCATCGCCGTGGACGATCAGCTGCGGCAGGCCCAGCGGGAGGCAGGTCAGCGGTGACGCCTCGGGGTCGGGGGCGGTGAGGAAGAGGTCCGTCGCCCCCTCGCCAAGGCCTTCGGCGGAACTGCGCGGCAGATCAGTGAGCGGCGCGAGCCCGACGGCCGCGGACAGCCCCGCACGCGCGGCGGCCAGCAGGGCCAGGTGACCGCCCGCGGAGTGGCCGATCGCCACGGTGGGAAGTGCCGCACCTGCTGCGGCGGGCGGCGTCGCATCCGCTGCGGTGGGCTCGGCTGCGGCGGGCTCAGCTGCGGTGGACGCTGCCGAGGTGGATCCGGCTGCGGCTGACTCTGCTGCGGCGAGCCCGGCAGGGGTGGACACGCCGCCAGCGGACGCAGCATCGGCGCGGGCGGCGGCGATGGCGGCGAGGACGTCGTCGAGGGTCTGGGGCCAGGCGCCGCCGTCGCCTTCGGTGCGGCGGTACTCGATGTTCACCGTGAGCCAGCCGGCTGTGGCGAGGTCGGCGCACAGGGCGTCGAGCTGGTGCAGGTCGTGGCGGGCGCGCCAGAAACCGCCGTGCAGCACGAAAGCCGTGCCGTGCACGGGCTCGGCGCCGTGCACCTCGACGAACTGGCTTGGCTCGTCGCCGTAACGGATCGTCCTCGTCATCCGGCCATTACATCAGCCGTCGCGGAAGGTGGCGAGGTGCGAGTGGGCCTCCGCCAGGCCGTTGTACGAAGCGCGGTACGCCTCGTACAGCGGGGTCAGGTCTGTCGCCGGTTCGAAGACGCGCTCGACGGTGACGATCGCGTCGGCCGCCGTTTCCACGTCGCGGTACAGGCCCGCGCCGACAGCGCCCAGCAGGGCCGCGCCGAGCGCGCCGCTGTCGCGGACCCGCAGCCGTTCGAGCGGGCGGCCGAGCACGTCCGCGTGCAGTTGCGTCCAGAGGTCGCTGCGCGCTCCGCCGCCGGAGAAGGTGAGGGACGGCAACGGGCTGCCGCAGGCCTCGTCCACCGCCTCCAGCACGTGCCGCGCGGAGCAGGCGACCCCGGTCAGCACGGCGCGCGAGAGGTCCGCGCGGCTGGTGCCCGAGCCGAGCCCGAGGAAGCTGCCGCGCACGTCGGCGTCCCACAGCGGCGCCCGTTCGCCTTGCAGGTACGGCGTGAAGACCACCCCCGGTGCGCTGTCGGCGGCCGAGGCGAACACTCCTTCGACGCTCTGGCCGGAGACCCGGCCCCACCACCGCACCGCGTCGCCGGCGGCCTGCGTCGGCCCGGCGTGGACGAAAAGCCCGTCGCGCGGCGGAAACCGGACCAGCCCGCGCACCGCCGCACCCTGGCGTGACGCGCCGGCGACCACCAGCGAGGTGCCGCACGAGATCATGCCCCGGCCGGGCGAGGTGGTGCGGGTGCCGAACACCGAGCCGAACGCGTCCATGGTGCCGACCACCACGGGCGCGCCGCCCAGCTGCGGCGAAGGGCCCAGCGGGGTCTCGGGTTCGAGGAGCTCCGGCAGCCGCTCGGCCAGGCCGTCGACGAGTGCGACGGCCTCGGGCAGGTAACCGTCGGCGCCGGCGATCCGGACGCCGGAAAGCTTGTCCGTGGCGACGCGCCCGGTGAGCCGCGCGCCGATGAAGTCCTTGGGGCTCAACAGCCAGCGCGCCCGGGCCCACAACTCCGGCTCCTCGCGGGCGAACCACGCGGCGCGGGCGCCGGCGAACGACGCGTCCAACGCCACCGGGCCGCCCCAGATGCGGGTCTTGTCGTCGTCGGTGAACCGCGCGTCGAGTTCCCGCGCGAGGCCGGCGCACCGCTGGTCCTGCCAGATCACGGCCGGGGTCAGCGGGTTCAGCCCGGCGTCGGCGAGCAGGTGGGTGTTGACCTGGCTGACGATGCCCGCCGCGCGGACGGCCCCGGGCGGGAGTCCGGAAAGGACGGCCCGCAGCGCCGTCACGCAGCCGCGCCACCAGTCCTCCGGGTCCTGCTCGGCCCAGCCCGGCCGGGGCCGGGTGATCGGGTAGGCCACCGAGTGCGCGCCGGCGGGGCGTCCGCTCGCCGTGAACGCCGCGACCTTGACCGCGGTCGTGCCGACGTCGATGCCCAGCAGCACCGCCTCGCCGTTTTCCATGTCCCCACATCTACCAGGCGCTACGTTCGGGGCATGAGTGCATCCGCCGAGGACTTCCTGCGCCGCTACCACGACCGCAACCCGGACGCCAATTCCACGCTGGGGCTTTCCGGGCAGGTCGTCGGCGACGGCCGGAAGAGCTACGACGTGCTGGCCGACCGGGTCGCCGGGGCGCGGCGGGTGCTCGACCTCGGCTGCGGTGACGGTGTGCTGCTGGAGATCCTGGCCGGCCGCGGCGCCGAAGTCCTCGCGGGCATCGACCTCTCCTCGGGCGAGCTGGACGCGGCCCGGCGTCGTCCGGCGCTGGCCGGAGCCGACCTGCGCCAGGGTCGCGCGCAGGAGCTGCCGTTCGAGGACGGTTCGTTCGACGCCGTCGTGTCGCACATGGCGTTGATGCTGATGGCGGATGTGCCGGTGATCGCCGCGGAGGCCGCGCGAGTGCTGGCGCCCGGCGGCACCTTCGCGGTCGCCGTCGGGGCGGGCCCGGCGGACGCGGCGGAGGTGTTCCTTTCCCTTGCCCGGCCGATGTTCGACGCGGTGCCGAAGGAGCGGCAGCTGCCGAAGGCGGGCGATCCCCGGACCCGCCGCCGTGACGGCCTCGACGAACTGCTGGCGCCGGCCGGTTTCGAGCCGGTCTCGTGGGACACGCTGGTGCTCGACCTCGGCGGTCCGGCCGAGGAGGTCTGGCACCGCTGCTGCGAAACCTACTATCCGGTGTCCACATTGGACGACGCGCAACTGGCCGAGCTGCGCGTCGCGTTCGAGGCCTCGACCCGAGAGTTGCTGACCGAGGACGGCCGCCTTCCGTCGGGGGCCAAGATGAGCCTCGCCGTCACGCGTCTGCGGAGCTGATCTCCGACGGCGCGCCGACGCCCAAGCGACGTAACCGTCCGGCCGGATCAGCAGGGCGGTCGGCGCTTCGCCGGTGGCCGTGGTGGTGATCGTGTCGACGCGGTCCTGCCACGGAGCGGCGACGGCCGCCGGCGAGCCCCAGGTTCAGACCCGGCCCGCCGATCGACGAAGGGTGACCGGGACGTCGTCGTCGGTGATGGCGAGCAGCACGGGGTAGAGGTCGGTGGCGGCGTAGGCCTTGAGGAATTCCCCTTGCAGCGCGGGCTCGGCCAGCATCAGCCGGGTGCCTTCGATCCACTGTGGATCCGGGACCTGCTCGCCCGCGCCCGCGAGGTCCTGGGCGAAGCGGGGTCGATCCGGCAAGGCGCCACGGTAACCCCAACGTGCGTATCACGCAAACAGTGCGTGTTGCGCAAATTTAGCGAGAACGGACAAACGAGCCCCGGGACCCAGCGCTGGGCCCCGGGGCTCCGCGGTCTCGGTGAAGGTCAGTCCTTGACACCCTTGACGGCGTCCTTGACCTTGTCGGCCGCCTGCTTGAGGTGGCTCTTGCCCTGCTCGGCCTTGCCTTCGGCCTGCCACTGCTCGTTGTCCGTGGCGTCGCCGACGGCCTCCTTGGCACGGCCCTTCAGCTCTTCGGCCTTGTTCTCCATTTTGTCGTTCATCGTCAAATCCCTCCGGTAGTCCGTACTCGGCGGCTACCCGGCTCCGGAGGGGCCGAAACTTTCCCTTGTCCAGCCCGGCTGATCACCCCTACGTTGGACATGCCGGAGTCCCCGTCGCAGGAGCGATCGTGACCAGTTCGTCGGACAGTTTCCCCCTGGTGATCAGTGGCGGCCGGGTGATCGACCCGGAGAGCGGCTTCGACGCCGTCGCGGATGTCGGCATCAGTGACGGCACCGTGGGCGCGGTGTCGGTCACACCGCTGGCGGGCGCGCGGCGGATCGACGCGACCGGGCTGGTGGTCTGCCCCGGGTTCGTCGACCTGCACAGTCACGGCCAGGCCATTCCCGAGCAGCGGCTTCAGGCGTTGGACGGTGTCACCACAGCGCTCGAGCTCGAAGCAGGCATCACCCCGGTCGCCCGCGCGTACGCGAACGCGGCCGCGGAAGGCCGTCCGCTGAACTACGGCTATTCGACGTCGTGGGCGCTCGCGCGCATGGCCGTGCTCGCGGGCGCGCCGCTCGACGGGCCCGCGAACACCGTGATCACGCACTTGGGCAACCCGGCCTGGCAGGTGGACGCCTCGCCGAAGCAGCGGGCGGCGATCTTCGAGCACCTTTCGGCCGATCTCGCCGCCGGGGCGCTGGGCATCGGCGTGCTCGCCGGGTACGCGCCGCACCTCGATCCCTCGGAATACCTGGCCGTCGCCGAGCTGGCGGCGCAGGCCGGGCTGCCGACTTACACGCATGCGCGCCCGCTGGTCGAAGCGGACCCGGACGTCCCGGTCGACGGCGCCGAGGAGATCGTCCGCGTCGCGGGGCAGACCGGCGCGCACATGCACTACTGCCACGTGAACAGCACCTCGGCCCGCCAGATCGACCGCGTGCTGGGGCTGGTGGAGCGCTGCCGTCTCGAAGGCGCGATGGTGACCACCGAGGCCTACCCGTACGGCGCCGGCTCGACCGCGATCGGCGCGGCCTTCCTGTCGCCGGAAAACCTTGCGCGCCAAGGGATCCGCACCGACACGCTGGTGCTGGTCGCCACCGGCGAACGGATCGCCGACGCCGCCCGGCTGGCCGAGGTCCGCAAGGCCGACCCCGGCGCGCTGACGCTGCTGCACTTCCTCGACGAGGACGATCCGGCCGACCGCGCGCACCTGGACCGCGCACTGCTGTTCGAGGACGCCGCCGTGGCCAGCGACGCCATGCCGCTGACCTGGACCGGCGCGAGGCCCGACCCGCTGGCCTGGCCGCTGCCGCCCGGCGCGCTCGGCCACCCGCGTGGAGCGGGCACTTTCGCCAGGGCATTGCGCCGCCTCTACCGCGAGACGGGGAAGCTCACGCTGTCCGAGGCGATCGCGCGCTGCTCGCTCGTGCCCGCGCAGGTGCTCGATGAGGTGGTGCCCGCGATGCGGCGCAAGGGCCGCCTGCGCAAGGGGAGCGACGCCGACATCGTGGTGTTCGACCCCGAGCGCGTCACCGACCAGGCGTCCTACGCGGACGGCACCCGGCCTTCGCTCGGCATCCCGCACGTCCTGGTCAACGGCGTCCCGGTCGTCCGCGACGGCGAGATCGTGCCGGACGCGCTGCCGGGCCGGGCCGTGCGCGGCTGAGCCGGACTCGCCCGGGGCGTCGAAAGTCACAGCGATTCGCGGGTGCCGGTCGCCGGTGCCGATCCGTGCGCAGGTGCGGTGCCAGAGGCGTGACTATCGACGCAGCCGTCGTCACGCGGTCGCGGCGGGGCCGATACCGGGTGCGAAAGCCGTTTACCGTCACGGTGTTCTGCCCCTCCCAGCGTCAAGGACTGTCCACATGCGCCTGTCTACTCGCAACCAGCTCACCGGCACCGTCTCGGCCGTCAAGCCCGGCTCGGTGATGACCATCGTGACCGTGCAGCTCGAGGGCGGCCAGTCCGTGGTCGCCTCGATCACCAAGGACGCCGCCGAGGAACTCGAACTCGAGGTGGGCAAGCCGGTCACCGCGCTGGTGAAGTCCACCGAGGTCATGCTCGGCGTTGAATGACCCGGTGAGCTAGACGTTCCGCAGCAGGCGCAGCGGCGATTCGACGCAGTCGGCGACGAAGCGCAGGAAGCCGCCCGCCGTGCCGCCGTCGCAGGCGCGGTGGTCGAAGGCCAGCGTCAGCTCCGTGATCTTGCGCGGCACCACCTGGCCCTCGACGATCCACGGCCGGTCGATGATCCGGCCGATGCCCAGGATCGCCACCTCGGGGTGGTTGATGATCGCGGCGGAACCGTCGACGCCGAAGACGCCGTAGTTGTTGATGGTGAAGCTGCCGCCGGTCAGCTCGGCCGGCGCCAGCTTGCCCGCCCGCGCGCGCTCGGTCCGCTCGGCCAGCGCCGCGGACAGCTCCTCGACGGTCAGCGCGTGCGCGTCCGGCACCACCGGCACGACCAGGCCGCGGTCGGTCTGCGCGGCGAAGCCCAGCTGGACCGCCGACGGGACCACGATCTCGTCACCCTCGATGCGCGAGTTCAGCTCCGGGAAACGGCGCAGGCCGGCCAGCGCGAAGCGGGACAGCAACGCCAGCAGGCTGACCTTCGGCGCCGAGGGGTCGGCGTTCAGGGCGGCGCGCAGTTCCAGCAACGGGGTCGCGTCCACGTCGACCCACACCGTCGCCTCGGGGATCTCGCGGCGTGAGCGGGTGAGCTTGTCGGCGACGGTCTTTCGGATGCCCCGCAACGGGATCCGGTATTCACCGGTGTCCGCGACGGCGACCGGCGCGGTGGCCGGGGCCGCGGCCGCCCGCTCGACGTCGGCCCGGCTGATCAGCCCGCCGGTGCCCGAGCCGGTCAGCGTGCGGATGTCCACACCGGACTCCTTCGCCAGCCGCCGCACGAGCGGGGAGACCACGCGGATCCGGTCCTGGGCGGACTTCGGCGCGGCGTGCACGGCGGGTCGGGCCGCGCCGCGCGGGCGCCGCATCCGCCGGGCCCGCGTGGTGCCGGTGCCGTAGCCGATCAGCACGTTTCCGCTGCCTTCCGACGGGGCCGGTGTCACCACTCCGGGCTCGACGAACGCGCCCTCTTCCACGGTGATCAGCGGAGTGCCGACGGCGAGCGTGTCACCCGCCGCGCCGTGCAGCGTCGCCACGCGCCCGGCGAACGGCACCGGGACCTCGACGCTGGCCTTGGCCGTCTCGACCTCCACCACCGTCTGATCCACGGTCACGGTGTCGCCCACTGCCACGTGCCACGCGACGATCTCGGCCTCGGTCAATCCCTCGCCGAGGTCCGGCAGCTTGAAGACGGCCATCACGCACCCCCCGCCGGGGCGCTGTCGTCCCACTGCAAGCGTTCGATCGCGTCCAGGATCCGGTCGACCCCCGGCAGGTGGTGCTGCTCCAGATTCGGTGCGGGATAAGGAATATCGAAGCCCGCGACGCGCAGCACCGGCGCCTCCAGATAGTGGAAGCAGGTCTCGGACAGCTGCGCGGCGACCTCCGCGCCGTAACCGCAGAACCGGCTCGCCTCATGCACCACGACGGCGCGGCCGGTGCGGCGCACGGACGCGGCGACGGTGTCGAGGTCGAACGGGGAGAGGCTGCGCAGGTCGATCACTTCGGCGCTGTAGCCCTCTTCTTGCGCGGCCGCGGCGGCTTCCAGCGTGGTGCCGAGCGCGCCGCCGTAAGAGATCAGCGTGAGGTCGGTGCCCGGCCGGCGCACTTCGGCGCGGTCCAGCGTCGAGCCGCGGTGGTCCAGCCGCGCGGTCTCCTTCTCCCAGTACCGGCGCTTCGGCTCCAGGAAGATCACCGGGTCCGGGCTGTCGATTGCCTGGCGCAGCAACGCATACGCGTCGCTGGGTGAGGAAGGCGTGACGACGCGCAGGCCGGCCGTGTGGGTGTAGTAGACCTCGGAGGAGTCGCAGTGGTGCTCGACGCCGCCGATGCCGCCGCCGTAGGGGATCCGGATCACGATGGGCAGCTCGACCCGGCCGTGCGTGCGGTTGCGCAGCTTCGCCAGGTGGCTGGTGATCTGCTCGAACGCGGGGTAGGCGAAGGCGTCGAACTGCATCTCCACGACCGGGCGCAGGCCGTTCATGGCCATGCCGATGGCCGTGCCGACGATGCCGGCCTCGGCCAGCGGCGTGTCGAACACGCGGGCCTCGCCGAAGCGGGCGGCGAGCCCGTCGGTGACGCGGAAGACGCCGCCGAGCGTGCCGACGTCCTCACCGAACACGAGCACTCGCTCGTCCTCGGTCAGCGCGTCGGCCAGCGCGCGGTTGAGCGCGCCCGCCATGGTCAAGGTGTCCGAAGCCGACGGTGCCTCGGCGAACGTGGTCATGCCTGGTCCCCGGTGGTGAGTTCGGCGGTCAGCTCGGCGGCCTGCTGCCGCAGGGCGGCGGTCGGCTCGGCGTAGACGTGGCGGAACAGCTCCGCCGGGTCGAGTTCGGTGTCGACGTTCATCCGCTCGCGCAGCGTGGCCGCCTCGGCCTCGGCGCGGGCGTCGATTTCCTGCTGACGCGCGTCGTCGAGCAGCCCGCGGTCGGTCAGGTACTGCTTCAGCCGGGCGATCGGGTCGCGGGCCAGCCACTGTTCGACCTCGGCGCGGTCGCGGTAGCGGGTGGCGTCGTCGGCGTTGGTGTGCGATTCCACGCGGTAGGTGACGGCTTCGATCAGCGTCGGGCCTTCGCCGGCGGCGGCGCGGGCGACGGCCTGCTCCACCACGGCGTGCACGGCGGCGGCGTCGTTCCCGTCCACCAGCACCGAGGGCATGCCGTAGCCGATTCCCTTGTGTGCCAACGAAGGCGCCGCGGTCTGCTTCGCGAGCGGGACGCTGATGGCGTACCCGTTGTTCTGCACCAGGAAGACCACCGGCGCCTGCCAGACGGCCGCGAAGTTGAGCGCCTCGTGGGTGTCGCCCTCGCTGGTCGCGCCGTCGCCGAGCAGGACGAGCGACACGGAGTCCTCGCCCTTGATCCGCGCGGCGTGCGCGAAACCGACGGCGTGCAGGGTGTTCGTGGCCAGCGGCGTGCACTGCGGTGCGACGTTGGCGCGGTACGGGTCGTAGCCGCAGTGCCAGTCGCCGCGCAGCAGCGTCAGCACCTCGACCGGGTCGACGCCGCGGGCGACCACGGCCATCGAGTCGCGATAGGTGGGAAAGAGCCAGTCCTGCGGGCGCAGCGCGAGGATCCCGCCGATCTCGGCGGCCTCCTGCCCGCGCGCCGACGGGTAGACGGCCAGCCGGCCCTGCTTCGTCAGCGCCGTGGCCTGCGTGTCGAAGCGGCGGCCCGCGACCATGCCGCGGTACAGCCGCAGCAGCACCTCACCGTCGGGCAGCTCCAGCGCGGGATCGGGCACTGGGCTGCCGTCGGCGGCGATGAGCGCGAGCGGCTCCGCGCTGGGCAGCAGGTGCGAGGCGGCGGCACGTTCCGTGGTGGTCACCGGCAGCTCCGATCCGACGATTCGACGTGAAGACGGTTAAGGCGAATCCTCGCTCTCGGGCGATCAGCTATCCAGAGATCACGATCAAGTGTGGAACAATGGCTCGTTGAGCTGGGATCTGCTGGATCTATGGTGTCGAGAGGGGTGCGGATGCCCGAGTCGGGTGGACGAATGGCGGCGGTGCTCGACGAAGTCGACCTGAAACTGATCGCCGAGCTGAAGGCCGACGGCCGGGCGTCGATGCGCGCGCTGGCCGAACGCGCGCACATCTCGCGCGCGGGCTGCTACACCCGGGTGGAGCGGCTGCACCGCGAAGGCGTGATCACCGGGTACGCGGCGGTCACCGACCCGCGCCGGATGGGGCAGGGCCTTTCGGCGTACGTCTACCTCAAGGTCACGCAGAACTCCTGGCGCACAGTGCGCACGGCGCTCAAGCAGATCTCCGAGATCGAGCACGGCGGCCTCGTCTCGGGTGACAACGACTTGATCCTGTTCGTCCGCACGCGCGACGCGGACAGCCTGCGCGACCTGGTCTTCGAACGGCTCCAGTCGATGCCGGACGTGCTCTCGACCCACACGGTCCTGGTGTTCGACGAGCTTTAGCAGACCGGGTGGCATCACCCCGCCGGGTGGGCCGGGAGGCCGCCGGGCCGGGCGCGGCTCGCGTGAACCGGCTCCGCGTTGAAGACTTCGACGTCGAACGCGTCGGCGTTGAGGAACGAACCCGTGATCGCCCAGTCGGGTTTGACCGCTTCGTGGTTCACTCGCCGCACTTTCGCGGAAGGGAGTGGATCATGCGGCCGAGCACGGCGACCGGGCCGCTGCGGCACTGGGCGCCCGAGGTCGGGGACGCCGAGGTGGCCTTCGCGTGCGCGCCACTGCCCGGCGCTCCCGCCGACGCGCTGCCCCGCGTGTGGCCGGGCCGCGGCCTCGGCCTGCCCGAGACCGACGTGCCCGGGCTCGTCACCGCCCTCGGCGCCGTGATGGCGACGCCGCAGTTCTGGCGCGCCCGCCGCTCCGGCGCGGGCCGCGGCAGCGAGCAGATCTGGTCCATGCCCCACACCGACCCCTCCGACGGCTTCCTCTACGTCGCCGGCCCCTGCGGCCGCTGGAACAACACCGCGGGCTACCGCCCGGTCCACACCTTCGCCATCCCCCTCGGCGACGTGGGCGGCCTGCGCAGCCGGCTGGCCGCCCACTTGCACACTGGCTGAGTCGCCGGCAGTGCTTCACCGGGTACGCGGCGCGGGGTCGGGCGCGTTGCTTCGCCGGAAACACCGCGCGTCTGGCGGCTTTGCCTGGCTCGCCGGCGTTGCTTCTCCGGGTGCGCGGCGCGTGTGGGCGGCCCTGGCCGAGCCTAGGCGCGCTGGTTCGCCGGAAACACCGCGCGTGCTGGCGGCATTGCCGGGCTCGGGTCCGCTGTTTCACCAGGAACACCCCGCGTTCGGGCGGCACCGGCGCGGGGTCAGGCGCGTTGCTTGACCAGGAACACCGCGTGCGCGATATGCCCCGCCACCGGCCCGGGCTGGTCGACGAGGCGGTAGCCCGCCCGCTCGTACATCGAGATGTTGCGGGTGCTCTTGGCGCCGGTGAACAGGGTGAACCGGCGTAGCTCGGCGGGGGCCTGGTGCTCCACGTGGGCGAGCAGGAACCGGCCCAGGCCGCGGCCCGCGAGGTCCGGTGCGACCATCAGACGGCCGACTTCCCAGTCTTCGCCGTCGGGCTTGCCGCGGACCGCGCCCACCAGGCGGGGACCCTGGCGCACGGTCCAGACGCGCCACGTGCTCGTCCAGGCACGCACGTCTTCGAGGCTTTCGTGCAGCGCGGGGATCTCCAGGGTGTCGTTCAGCAGTGCTTCTTGCAGCCAGCAGCAGCGTTGCAGCACCAGCAGCTCCGGCGCGTCCGCCTCGGTCGCGGCCTGCAGGCGGGTGTCCGGGAGGCCGGTCAGCTCATCGAGTTCCACTGCACCTGTCTAGTCACCTTCTTCGCGGGCCGCAATGAGGTGGACCAGGGCGTGCACTGTGGACGGTCGGCTCAGCTGCGGGCGATCGCGGTGAACTCGGTGCCGAACGGGTCGGTGATCGCCGCCATGCGGCCGTACGGCGTGGGCTCGGCGGGCTGGGCCGTGCCACCCGCCGCGGTGGCTTTCGCGACTGTCGCGTCGGCGTCGGCTACCTCGAAGGTGGTGGCCCAGGCCGAAACCTCGGCGCCCGGGGCGGCGAAGATGCCGCCGACCTCGTGGCCGTCCGGGCGGCGCAGGAACGTGAAGTCGGCGCCGGGCAGGTCGTTGTTGCCGTCGAGGGTGAAGCCGAAGACCGCGCAGTAGAAGTCGCGGGCCTTTGCCGCCGCGGGGGTCAGCAAATCGTTGCGCACCAAGGTGTCCGGCTCGTTCACCAGCCTGGCCCCCGGGAACCCCCGGCCCAGCCACAGCCCGAACCGCGCCCCGGTGGGGTCGAGCGCGAACGCGGCCCGCCCCCGTCCCGCGACCTCGTGCGGCTCGGCCAGCAGCACCCCACCGGCGGCGGTGACGGCCGCGGCACTCGCGTCGACGTCCTCCGTGGCGAGGTGGACGTCCCAGCCGTGGCCGCTCTGGTCGGCCTGCCGCAGCCCGGCGACGGGGAGGCCGCGCAGCAGGCAGTCACCGCCGTCGAACTCCCAGCCGAACACGCGGCAGTAGAACTCCCGCGCGCGCTCCAGGTCGGGCACGGCCAGGTCGATCCAGGTGGGGGTGCCGAGCGGCTGGTTGCGGTCGACGCGGCTCATCGGGATTCCTTTCGACGGTGTGCTCGCAAGCTAATCCGCCATCAGGACAGCCGTGGTCCTCAATCCGCGCGGAGCCCGTCGAGCATCACGACGGTCAGGTAGTCGTCGGCGCGCGCGCCCGGACGGCAGACCACCACGCTCACCAGCCGCACCACCTCGCGCGGCGGGACGTCCTTCCGCAGCGTGCCCTCTTTCTGGGCCCGCTCGACGAGGTCGGCCAGGAGGTCGTCGACGGAGCGTTCCAGCTCGGCCAGCCCAGCCTCCTCCGGTACCAGTTCCGACAGCGACTTCGCCAGCGCGAGCGGCAAAGTCGCGCAGTGCCGCACGATCGCGTGCAGTTCGCCCCACGCCGAGTCCTCGCGTTCACGGGCGGCGCCGGCGAACTCCGTCATCGCGCGCAGCGCGCTCACGCCGATCTCCAGCGCGAGCGCCTGA
Source organism: Amycolatopsis saalfeldensis (assembly GCF_900110575.1). Lineage (GTDB taxonomy): Bacteria > Actinomycetota > Actinomycetes > Mycobacteriales > Pseudonocardiaceae > Amycolatopsis > Amycolatopsis saalfeldensis. The sequence goes on along the minus strand of NZ_FOEF01000001.1, from coordinate 194,928 downwards.
CGGTCGGGGAAGTGCCGGTAAAGCGTGCCGACGCCGAGGCCCGCGGCCGCCGCGATCTCGCACATCTGCACGTCGGGCCCGCGCTCGGCGAACAGCCGCACGGCGTTCGTGACGATCCGTTCGCGGTTGCGCACCGCGTCCGCCCGCATGACCAGCCCCTTCCCAGAAAGCGGAATCTCTGCTTCAGCTTAGGGTAGGGTCGGCGACACAAGGTGAATTCAGGATTCCGTTTGGGGGCAGTCGTGAAGATCGGGCTCTACTCCGCTCGTCCGCAGGGGCTCGAGGCCGTGGTCGAGGAGGCTGCGGTGGCCGAGCGTTCGGGGCTGGACAGTGTGTTCCTGCCGCAGCTGACTTCGTGGGACGCGCTCACGGTCGCGGGGCTGATCGGGCAGCGCGTGCCGCGGATCGGCCTCGGGACGGCGGTGGTGCGCACCTTCGCGAGCCATCCGCTCGCGCTGGCCGGCCAGGCGCTGACCGTGCAGGCGGCCGTCGGCGGGCGGCTGACGCTGGGGATCGGGCCGAGCCACCGGGAGATCATCGAAGGCCAGTACGGCCTGTCCTACGACCGCCCGGCGCGGCACGTCCGCGAGTACCTGCAGGTGCTGCAACCGTTGCTGCGGGGCGAAACCGTCGACTTCCGCGGGGAGACGCTGGCCGCCACCGGGACGGTCGACGTGCCGGGGGCCGAGGCGCCGTCGGTGCTGGTGTCCGCGCTCGGGCCGGTGATGCTGCGCCTGGCCGGCGAGCTGGCGGACGGCACGGTGACCGTGTGGACCGGCGCCGATCTGCTGGGCGACGACATCGTGCCGAAGGTGACCGAGGCCGCGCGCCGGGCGGGACGGCCCTCGCCTCGCGTGGTGGCGACGGTGATGGCCGGCGTGACCGCCGATCCCGGCCGCGTCCGCGAGGACATCGCGGCGCGGTTCAGCGGGGCCGGCGCGTTCGCCAGCTATCGGCGAGTGCTTGCGGCACAAGGGAAGTCCGGCCTGGAGGACACGGTGGTGGCCGGGTCCGAAGAGGAGGTGGCCGCCGAGCTGCGGCGGTTCGGCGACGCCGGCGTCACCGAGCTGGTGATCAGCCCGGTCGGTGACGAGGCGGAGCGGGCCCGGACCGTAAAGCTCGTGAGTGTTCACGACGCTTAGAACCGTCCTGAACACTCACGAGCGGTGGGGCCCACCAGGTGGGATCCGGTGGCGGCGGGCCCCGCGCCGAACGCATCCTGGATCGGGATCCCCGAGCACGGAATGGCAGGCAGGATGAGTTCGTCGCCGCTGGACAACCCGGTGTGGGCGGCCCTCACGGGGCCACACGCGGACTTCGCCGAGCAGAAGGGCCAGGTGCTGCGGTATCCCGTGGACGTCAGCCCGTTCCTCGCCGTCCCCGACGCCCCGGACGAGCACCTCTGGCAGGACATCGCCGATCTGGCCGGGCCCGGCGCGACGGTGGTGACCGTCGGGGGGCCGGCGGCGCCGCCGGAAGGGTGGACCCGGCTGCAGGACATACCGGGCGTCCAGATGGACGGCTCCGGCCTGGTGACCGAGGCGTTGACCGCCGGGGAGTTCACCGTCGCGCGGCTGGGCGAGGCCGACGTGCCGGAGATGCTCGAACTCGTCGCCAAGACCCAGCCCGGGCCGTTCCTGGCGCGGACGGTCCTGCTGGGCGCCTACCTGGGCCTCCGGTATGAGGGCGCGCTCGTCGCCATGGCCGGGGAACGGCTGCATCCGCCCGGATGGACCGAAATCAGTGCCGTGTGCACCGATCCGGCCTTCCGCGGGCGCGGGCTGGCCGCCCGGCTCGTGCGCGCGGTCGGCGCCGGGATCCGGGACCGGGGCGAGACGCCGTTCCTGCATGCGGCGGCGTCCAACGTCCATGCCATCCGCCTGTACGAGACGCTCGGGTTCCGGCTCCGCCGGGAGCTGGTCTTCTCCGCCGTCCGAGTACCCGGCGAGTCCTGATCGGACGTTTTCCGGGCTGGTGGCGAGAATCCGGCGGAACGAGGCGGACGAGCCGGTTCCGGGCGGGCCGGCGGCGGGGCTAGCGTGCTCGTTCGTGAGCAAAGTCTTCCTGTCGATCCACGTGCTGGCGGCGATTCTCGCCGTCGGGCCCGTGGCCGTGGCCGCCAGCATGTTCCCCGCCGCCCTCAAGCGCGGCGACACCGGCACGCTGCGGCTGCTTTACCGCATCTGCCGGGTGTACGCGTGGGTGGGCATCGCGGTGCCGCTGTTCGGGTTCGCCGTCGCGGGCACCATGCACGTCACCGGTGACACCTGGGTGCTGGTGTCCATCGGGCTGACGGCCGTCGCGGCGGCCGTGCTGGCGCTGCTGGTCCTGCCCGGGCAGCGCGCGGCGCTCGCCGAGCCCGAAGCCGAGCCTGGTGGCGGCGTCGCGACCGCTGTCGACACCCGCCGTCTCGCGGCCCGGCTGGGCATGGTCACCGGGGTGTTCAACCTGCTGTGGGCCGTGGTGACCGTGCTGATGATCATCCGGCCGGGCTCGTCGACCGGGGTGTGAGGCGCCCGGCCAGGATCCCCGCCAGCTCCGACGGCCGCACCAGTGCGCGCAGGTGGCTGCTGTCCAGGGAAAACACGTCGAACGGGCGGCCGGGGGTGAGCGCGTCGGCCTCCTTGATGAACCGGTCCTGCAGGGCGAGCGGGACGCTCAGGTCGCCGGTCAGCCGCACGTAGCTGTGCGGCACGCGGCCCCAGGTGTCCGCCTCGGCGCGGTCAGTGCCCGCGTCGAGGTTCTCGTCCGGTTCGAGGGTGGCGAGGAAGGCGTAGAACTCGTTGTCCGTGCCGTCGGCGAGCAGCGCGCGCTTCAGCGTGGCCAGCAGCGCCGGGTCGGTGGTCCGCCAGTTCATCCGCAACGCGCCGAGCTTCGCCGGGTCCCCGACCACCAGGCCCTCGACGTCCATCAGCGCGCTCGACGCGTACTCGGGACCGCTCGCGTACCCACCTGATGTGCTGGCCACGCAGCACCAAGCCGACACGTACACGACCCGTTCCAGCAGCTCCGGCACCGCGTTCGCGACACTCGTCAGCACGAGCCCGCCGCGGCTGTGGCCGACCAGCACCACCGGCCCGTGCTCGTGGGCCCGCCGGACGACGTCGATCACGTGCGCGACCCCGTCGGCGTGCGTGACGCCGGCGAGCGGCGACGGCTCCTCGGCGAAGGCCGCCAGGTCCTGTGTCTGGTACGCCGCCGAGAACCCGCCGCCGTTCCCGTGCCCGGGCAGGTCGACGGCCAGCGAACGGTGGCCGAGCAGCGCCAGCTCACGCTGCAGCGGGGCGTAGTACTGGCCGTTGCCGTAGGAGCCGTGGACGAGCACGAAGGTCGGGGTCATGCGGTCACCCTAGATCACCGGCTGGACAGTCCACAATGGAGTGTGTTGGCTAGGGGGCAGTTAGGGGTCGTTCCGCGGTGTCGCGCCGGGCTAGCGTGGCTTGTCGGGAAGGCGCCGGGGCGGGCTGTCCCTGGTCCGTGAGACGAACAGGCGGTGGGACAACATGGCCGGAAGTTCCGAGGACGCCGAGGAGAACTGGTTCCGCCGGTTCCACCCCTCGCCCGAAGCGAAGGCCAGGCTGGTGTGCCTGCCGCACGCCGGTGGCTCGGCCACGTTCTACTTCCCCCTCTCACGGTCGCTCGCGCCGGGCGTCGAGGTGCTCGCCGTGCAGTACCCGGGGCGGCAGGACCGGCGGCACGAGCCGTTCCTGACCAGCATCGGCGCGATCGCCGACCGGGTCGCCGAGCTGCTGCGCGACAAGGACGACCGGCCGCTGGCGTTGTTCGGCCACAGCATGGGCGCGATGGTCGCCTACGAGGTGGCGCGCCGGCTCGAACAAGCAGGCACCCCCGCGGAGGCGCTGTTCGTCTCCGGGCGGCGCGCGCCCTCCCGGCAGCGCGACGAAAGCGTGCACACCCGGACCGACGACGGCGTCATCACCGAACTGCGCCGCCTGAGCGGCACCGAGATGGACCTGCTGGGCGACGAGGACGTGGTCCGCATGATCCTGCCGGTGGTGCGCAACGACTATCGCGCGGTCGAGACCTACCGCGACACCGCGGGCAGCCCCCTGTCGACGCCGGTGGTGGCGTTCACCGGGACCGAGGACCCGGTGGCGTCCGTGGACGAGGTCGCCTCCTGGGCCGGCCACACCACCGCGGAGTTCGAGCTGGTGCCGCTGTCCGGCGGGCACTTCTTCCTGACCCGGCACCAGGACGTGATCCTGCGGCGCCTGGCGGATCGGCTGGCCAGTGCCTCAGACCAGGGGCGGGCCCATGTCTGAGGCACTGGCCGTCGAAGGCGCTTTCGGCAACCGGCTCGGGGAACTTCGCGAGATCAAGGAAGAGGCGCGGCGCGGGCCCGACGACGTCGCGACGCTCCGGCAGCACGAACGCGGCAAGCTGACCGCGCACGAGCGCATCGAGCTGCTGCTCGACCCCGGCACGTTCACCGAGCTCGAGTCCCTGCGCCGCCACCGCGCCACCGGGTTCGGGCTGGAGCACCGCCGCCCGTACTCCGACGGCGTCGTCTGCGGCTGGGGGACCGTGCACGGCCGCACCGTGTTCGTCTACGCCCACGACTTCCGTATCTTCGGCGGCGCGCTGGGCGAGGCGCACGCGCAGAAGATCCACAAGGTGATGGACCTGGCCGAGGCCGCGGGCGCCCCGCTGGTCTCCCTCAACGACGGCGCCGGCGCCCGGATCCAGGAGGGCGTGACCGCGCTCGCCGGCTACGGCGGCATCTTCCGGCGCAACACCCGGTGCTCCGGCGTGATCCCCCAGATCTCCGTGATGCTCGGCCCGTGCGCGGGCGGCGCGGCGTATTCGCCGGCGTTGACGGACTTCGTGTTCATGGTCCGCGAAACCTCGCAGATGTTCATCACCGGCCCGGACGTGGTGCAGGCGGTGACCGGCGAGGAGATCACGCAGAACGGCCTGGGCGGCGCCGACGTGCACGCCGCGACCTCCGGCGTGGCCGCGTTCGTCTACGACGACGAGCCGAGCTGCCTCGAAGACGTGCGGTACCTGCTTTCCCTGTTGCCGTCCAACAACAACGAGGCCCCGCCGCACGAGCCGGCCGGCGATCCGGCCGACCGCCGCACCGACCGCCTGCTCGACCTGGTGCCCACCGATTCGAGCCGCGCGTACGACATGTGCAGCGTGCTCGAAGAGATCGTCGACGACGGCGAGTTCCTCCAGGTGCACGCGGGCTGGGCGAAGAACGTGGTGTGCGCGCTGGCCCGGCTGGACGGCCACGTGGTCGGCATCGTCGCGAACCAGCCGGCCATGCTGGCCGGGGTGCTCGACATCGAGGCCAGTGAGAAGGCCGCGCGGTTCGTGCAGACCTGCGACGCGTTCAACATCCCGCTCGTGACGCTCGTGGACGTGCCCGGCTTCCTGCCCGGCGTCGACCAGGAGCACGGCGGCATCATCCGCCACGGCGCGAAACTGCTGTACGCCTACTGCAACGCCACGGTGCCGCGGGTCCAGCTGATCCTGCGCAAGGCCTACGGCGGCGCGTACATCGTGATGGACTCGCGCTCGATCGGCACGGACGTCTCCCTGGCCTGGCCGACGAACGAGATCGCGGTGATGGGCGCGGAGGGCGCGGCGAACGTGATCTTCCGCCGCGAGATCAAGGCCGCCGACGATCCGGAAGCCATGCGGCGCCTCAAGATCAAGGAGTACCGGACCGAGCTGATGCACCCGTACTACGCGGCCGAACGCGGTCTCGTGGACGACGTGATCGAGCCGGCCGAGACGCGGTCGCTGCTGATCCGCGCGCTCGCCATGCTGCGTACCAAGCACGCCGACATCCCGGCGCGCAAGCACGGGAACCCGCCCGTCTGATGGGCGCGCCCGAGGTGCGCATCGTGCGCGGTTCGCCGGACGACGCCGAGCTGGCGGCGCTGGTCGCGGTCCTGTCCGCGGTGGGCGCCGCCGCGGACAAGACCGTGGTTCTCCCCGCGCGGCTGGTCCCGCGCCCGCGCCGGTTCCAGGTGGCGACGAGCTGGCGTGCGGCGCGCTGAGCCGGTCAGGCCTGCGGAGTGAGCAGGACGATCGGGATCACCCGGTCGGTCTTCTGCGCGTACTCCTCGTACAGCGGGAAGATCCGCGTCATCAGCGTCCACAGGGGACCGCGCTCGTCCGGGGAGGCGACGCGGGCGCGCGCGGTGAACCGGCGGGTGCCGGCCTGCACCCCGACGCTGGGCTCGGCCTGGAGGTTCTTGAACCACTGCGGGTCCTCGTCGGCGCCGCCCTTGGAGGCGACCACCACGAAGTCTTCGCCGGAGGTGCCGTAGATCAGGCAGGTGCGACGCGGCTCGCCGCTCCGGCGGCCGGTGGTGGCGAGCACGAGCGAGTACACGCCGTCGGACTCGTGGCCCTCGGTGCCGCCGGAGTTCAGATACGTGCGGGTCTGCTCGGCGACCCAGCCCCAGTCCGGGTCGGCCGAGTCGGTCGCGCGGTCGAGGTCTTCGGCGACGGCCATGGCGGGCGGTCCTTCCTGTCGTACGGCCCTGGTGGCCGCGGCTGTCACGGGGACGGAGCCGGCCGGCCGTTCTCGACAGTCAATCACGCCCGCACGGCGGTGCTGTCCAAATAGGTGAGCACCGCGCGGATCCGGCGGTTCTCGTCGCGGCTGGCTTCCAGGCCGAGTTTGGCGAAGATGTTGCTGATGTGGTTCTCCACGGCGCCCTGGGTCACCACCAGCGACTTGGCGATCGCGGCGTTGGACAGGCCCTGGGCCATCAGGCCGAGGACCTCGGTCTCACGGGCGGTGAGCGCGTCGAGCGGGTCCTTGCTGCGGGAGAGCATCTGGGCGACCACGTCCGGGTCGATGGCGGAGCCGCCGCCGGCCACGCGGCGGACGGACTCCAGGAAGTCGGCCACGTCGGCGACGCGTTCTTTCAGCAGGTAGCCGACGCCGGAGGTGCCCTCGGCGATGAGGTCGACCGCGTAGCTGCCCTCGACGTACTGCGAGACCACCAGCACCGGCAGGCCCGGGATCTCCTTACGGGCGGCCAAAGCCGCGCGCAGGCCTTCGTCGGTGAAGGTCGGGGGCATGCGGACGTCGGCGATCACCAGGTCGGGATGGTGCTCGCGGATGGCGACCAGCAGGTCGTCGCCGTTGTCGACGGCGGCGGCGGTCTCGATGCCGACGTCGGCGAGCAGGCTCTGCACACCCGCGCGCAGCAGCACGGAGTCTTCGGCGATCACGACGCGCATGGGGTGCTCCTCGGGAGGTTCGGTGCTGAGCGGATGGCGGAGGGGTCACCAGCGGACCGGCAGGTCGGCGCGCACCACGGTCGGCCCGCCCACGGGGCTGACCACGGTGAGCACCCCGTCGATGGTGGCGGCCCGGTCGGCCAGCCCGGCCAGCCCGCCGCCGGGGCGCACCGAGGCGCCGCCGTGGCCGTTGTCGATGATCTCGACGACCACGGTGGCGGCGTCGCGGGTGACCCGGACCGAGGCGCGGTCGGCGCCGGAGTGCTTGGCGATGTTGGTGAGCGTCTCGCTGACGATGAAGTACGTCGTGGTCTCGACCGGCGCGGGCGGCCGCGGTTCCACCGTCACCTCGACGTCCACGTGGAGCGGCATGCGCGCGGTCAGCGAGGACAGCGCCGCGTCGAGGCCGCGGTCCTGCAGCACCGGCGGGTAGATCCCGCGCGCGAGGTCGCGCAGCTCGGAGACGGCGAGCTTGGCGTCGCTGTGCGCGGCGCCGATGAGTTCGCGCACGTCCGCCTGGTTGTCGGTGTCGAGCTTCAGCTGCGCGCGGCCGAGGCTCATCGCGACGGCCACCAGCCGCTGCTGCGCGCCGTCGTGCAGATCGCGTTCGATCCGCCGGCGCTCGGCCTCCACGGCGTCGACACCGCGGGCGCGCGAGTCCTTGAGCTGGCGCGTGCGCGCCTCCAGCTGCGCGGTCCGGTCCGGGCCGAGCATCGACAGCGAGAGCGCGCCGTGCATCGCCCCGATCCGCGGCGCGACGAAGATGCCGAACGGCGGCACCACCACCGAGACGATCCCGGCCACGAACTCGAAGATGCCCAAGGGCAGCGCCAGCAGCACGAACCCCAGCTCACGCCAGGTGACGGGGTCGATGAACCGGGTCTGCCACGTCTGCAGCAGCCCGTTCCCGTGCGGGCGCCGGATCGGGTCGGCGATCTCGATGCCGAGCATCGTGCGCACCCAGCGGCGTTCGAGGTCGGCGAAGCCGCGGGCGATGGACGTGGCGGCGATGAGGATCGGGATGCCGGCCCACAGCATGGTGGTCGCGACGCCGAGCACTATCGACACCAGCGTCAGGATGAACGCCGGCAGCCGCAGCGGGAAGCTCGCGATCAGGAACCCGATGGTCCGGATCGCGTGCGGCCGCTGCTTCACCGGCATCGCGCGATCCGTTCGAACTCCGGCACCAGCTCGTCCAGCGTCGGCGTGGCCAGCATCTCGTCGCGCACCTCGAGCGCGCTCTCGCGGAAGCCCGGCTCTTCCAGCAGCCGCTGGATCCCTTCGCGCACGGAGCCGGGCGTGACGTCCTCCAGGTCCACCAGCAACCCGTTGCCGCGCTTGACCTGCGCGACCGCCGAGACGCGCTCGCTCCAGGTGGTGCCGGGGATGACGAGCTGCGGAACGCCGTTGACCACGGCGTTGCCGATCGTCGCGCCGCCGCCCTGGTGCACGATCGCCGAGCAGCTCGCGAGCAGCTCGTTCATCGGCACGAAGTCGACGGCGCGGACGTTGTCCGGGACCTTGGGCACGGTGGCCAGCTGCGCGGCGTTGAGGGTCGCGATCACCTCGACGTCGAGGTCCGCGAGGCCGTCGAGCAGGTCGGCCACCGACGTCTCCTCGACGCCGAGCACCTGCCGGTTCGAGATGCCCAGCGTCAGCATCACGCGCGGCCGCCGCGGCCGCTCCAGCACCCATCTCGGGATCGCCATCGGCTTGTTGTGCGCTACGAAACGGGCCGGCACGTAGTCCACGTCGACGCCTTCGTAACGCAGGTAGGACGGGTGGCAGTCGATGGTCTTGACGCCGTAGCGCAGCGTTTCCCCGTAGTCCGCGCCGAACCGCCCGACGGCCGCGGACATCCACTCCACGAACGGGTCCGGCGCCGTGTCCTCCGTGCGGTGCGCGCGCAGGTCGCGGTACTGCGCGCCGATGCGCGCGGTCTGGTCCGCGGCGTACATCATCCGCAGGTGCGGCACACCGATGGCCTGCGCGACGATCGGCGCGGCGTAGATCATCGGGTCCCAGACGACGAGGTCCGGCTGCCACTGCCGGGCGAACCGGACCAGCTCGTCGAGCAGCGGCTCGGGGGTGGTCCAGCGGAAGACCTCGACCCAGTGCTCGTAGACGTTGCGCACGTACTCCTCGGTGTACCGCTCGGGCCGGCTCTCGGAGATGCGGAAGCCGCCCTGCATCGCGTTGTCGCCGTCGACCTGCAGCCGCCGGTGCCGGGCGATGTCCAGCTCGCCGCCGAACCACATCGCGTCGAGGCCGGTTTCGGCGAACGACTCCACCTCACGCGGATTGCGCTGCCCGGCGAAGCGGACCTCGTGCCCGGCCGCGGCCAGCGCCCAGCCGACCGGCGCCATGCTGTAGACGTGCGTCCTCGTGGGGAAGACCATCAACAGGACGCGCATGGCCGCACTCTCCGATTTCGCGGGTGGGAAACGCTGCTGGTACGGGGAAAACGGTAGTCCCGCCGGCCCGCCCGGCCGACCCTGGAAGCAGTGGCTAGGGGTGGCGCACCCCTGTTCGGGCGCCGGGGCCTTCCGCGGGGATCCGTTGAGCGGTAAGGAAGTGGTCGGGCTTAGCTGCGCTTTAGACGCCCCTTAGGGGCTGGTCGCGACGCGGGCGCGGCGGATAGACATGAAGGTGGATCCGGCCGCGAAGGCTTCGAAGCAACGCCGGACGAGGGAGACAAAAGAGGTGATGAGCATGGCCGTGGCACCCACCGCGAAGGGCTGGGTTCCTTTCGGCGAGTACCGCACGTGGTACCGGGTCACCGGCGACGTCGGCGGCGAGCTGCCTGCCGTGGTCGTGGTGCACGGCGGGCCCGGGAGCACTCACGACTACCTGCGCAATCTCGGTGAGCTGGCCGCGCACGGGTGGCCGGTGGTCCACTACGACCAGCTGGGCAGCGGCGGTTCGACGCACCTGCCGGAGCGGGGCGCGGACTTCTGGACCCCGGAGCTGTTCGCCGACGAGCTGGACAACCTGCTGCACCGGCTGGGCATCGAGGACAATTACGTCCTGTATGGGCAGTCGTGGGGCGGCTTGGTCGTCGCGCGGCACGCCGCGCAGCGCCCGGACGGCTTGCGTGGGCTGGTGATCGCGAACTCGCCGGCTTCGTACCCGTTGTGGCGCCAGGAGATGGACGTGCTCCGCGCGCGGCTCCCGTCCGATGTCGACGCCCGGCTGCGGGCGCACGAGGCCGCCGGAACCACCACCACGCAGGAGTACTTCGACCTGATGCGGGTGTTCTACGACCGCCACGTCTGCCGGACGCTGCCGTGGCCGAGTGACTACCTCGCCTCGTTCATGGAGATGGCGGAGGACAACACCGTCTACGCCACGATGAACGGGCCGAGCGAGTTCACCGTCTCGGGCACGCTGAAGGACTACTCCGTGATCGAGTACCTCGACGACATCGAGGCACCCACCCTGCTCATTTCCGGCCGGCACGACGAGGCCACCCCGGTGACCGTCCAGCCGTACTTCGACCGGATCCACGACGTGCGCTGGGAGATTTTCGAGCACTCCAGCCACGTCCCGCACCTCGAGGAACCCGAGCGGTTCCGGGAAGTCCTGCTGGGCTTCCTGCAGCACGTCCACCCCCGCGAGCCCGTGCGCCGGGCCGCCGAGAGAGAGGTCGCCAGTCATGGATGAGGCCAACCGGGCCGGATCGGCGGTCGTGTTCCCCGGGATGAGCCCGTGCCGGTTCGCCGACTTCGGCAAGTTCCTGCTGATCAACCCGTTCGCCCGCCGGCTGATCGGGGAGGCGAACGACCGGCTGGGCTACCCGCTGGTCGACCGTTTCCGCGAGGCCGACGGCGACTACTCCGAGTACGCCCAGGTCGGGTTCATGCTGACCTGTCTTGCGCTCGCCGAATGGGCCGAGCAGGAGTACGAGCTGAGCCCCGACTACTGCACCGGCCCGAGCTTCGGCGAGAAGCCGGCCAGTGTGTACGCCGGCTCGCTGACCTTCCCCGACGCCGTGTGGATGACCGCGGAGCTCGCCCGCTGCCTCAACGAGTTCTTCGCCACCGAGTACACCGACGTGGTCACGCACTCGTTCGTCCGCACCCCGGAGGAGAAGCTCAACGAAGCCCTCGCCGAGCTGACCGGCCGCGGCGAGTGGTCCGACATCTCGTGTTACATCGACCACGACTTCTACATGGTCTCGCTGCGCGAGCGGAACCTCGACTGGCTGAAGCAGGCGATCCGGAGCATGGGCGGGCTGTCGCTGTACACGATGCGGCCACCGCTGCACTCCGGCGCGTTCGGGGCGTTGCGGCGCAAGGCGGAGGACGAAGTCCTTGGCGGCCTCGACTTCCACGACCCGCTGCTGCCCATCGTCGCCGACCAGGACGGCTCGATCCTGCGCTCCGGCGAGCAGGTGCGCACGATGCTGCTGGACAGCATCGTCAAACCGCTGCGCTGGCCGCATGTCGTGTCCTCCTTGGAGCAGCTCGGCGTTCGGAAGCTCTGGGTGGCGGGGCCGGACACGCTGTTCGGCCGGGTCCGCGCCACCACGAGCCGGTTCGAGGTGGTCACCGTGAACCCGCGGATGGCCCTTCAGCCACGGCGCCGGGGCGCGGGTCCGTCCCGCGTCAGCTAGCCGGCTGGAGCTCGGACAGGGTCGCCCACAGGCGGCCGGGGTTCTCGAACGTTTCCAGGTTCAGGGCGTCGTCTTCGAAGCGCACGTTGTAGTTCTGCTCCAGCAAGGCGAGCAGCTCGACGGTCGCGAGCGAGTCGAGCCCGTACTCCCGCAGCGGGGTTTCGGCGGTCAGCGCCTCCTCGGCGGGCAGGAACGGAAGGAACGTGCGAAGGGTCTCGTCGAAAGTGCTGTCCCACATGGCTGCTCCGGATCGACTAGGTTCGGATCTCCCAGGCATGAAACCGACCGCCCGGTTCGGTTTTGGACTCTACCTCGCGTCGCCGTCCCGGATCGACGCGTTGGCACCCCTATTACTGGCGGAGGACCACGATGGACACGAGCTTCACCGGCGGACTGCACTCGCGGTTCCTGCGCGGCCTCGAACGATCGGACGGCGGCGTGGCCGTCCACGTGGGTGAGCAGGCCATCACCTACGACCGGCTGCACGAGCTGGCGCTGCTGTGGGGCGGTGCGCTGGCCGAGGCCGGCGCCCGCACCGTAGGGGTGCTGGCGGGCAAGGGAGTCACCGCCTATGCCGGGATCCTGGCCGGGCTGTACGCCGGCGCGACGGTGGTCCCGCTGCGCCCGGACTTCCCGGCCGCCCGCACCGCGCAGATGATCGAGGCGGCCGGGGTGGACGCGGTGGTCGCGGACGCGCGCGGCCTCACCCTGGTGCCTCCGTCGGTCACCGTGCTGGCGCCCGAGTGCGGCGACCAGCCTTCGGTACTGCGCCCGCGCGAGGCTCAGGCGTTGACGACGCCTCGGCCGGTGCGTCCGGAGGACACCGCGTACGTGCTGTTCACCTCCGGCTCCACCGGGCGCCCCAAGGGGGTCCGGATCGGCCACGCCGCCACCGAGCACTACTTCGGCCTGCTCGACGAGCGGTACGACTTCACCCCGGAAGACGTGTTCTCGCAGACCTTCGACCTGAACTTCGACTGCGCGATGTTCGACCTGTTCTGCGCGTGGGGAGCGGGGGCGCCCGCGGTGGTGCTGCCCGGTACGGCGTACCGGAACCTGCCGGCGTTCGCGGCCGAGCGCGGGCTGACGGTGTGGTTCTCCACGCCGAGCGCGATCGACCTGGTCCGCCGCACCGGCGGGCTCACCCCGGGCGCGCTGCCGGGGTTGCGGTGGAGCTTCTTCGCGGGCGAGGCGCTGACCGTGCGGGACACGGCGGACTGGCGGATCGCGGCGCCGAACGCGATCGCGGAAAACCTGTACGGCCCCACCGAGCTGACCATCACCGTCGCCGGTTACCGGTGGGACGACGAGGTGACGCCGCGGGTCGCGGTCAACGGCGTGGTCCCGATCGGGGAAGTCCACGCGGGCCACGACTACCTGCTGCTGGGCCCGGGGGATGTCGAGGAACCGGAGGAAGGCGAGCTAGCCATCGCAGGCCCGCAGCTGACGCCGGGTTACCTCGACCCGGCCGACGAACGCGGCCGCTTCCTCGACCGCGACGGCCGCCGTTTCTACCGCACCGGCGACCGCGTCCGCCGTCTCGGGGGCGACGACCTGGCCTACCTCGGCCGGCTCGACTCGCAGGTGCAGGTGCTCGGCTGGCGCATCGAGCTGACGGAGGTGGAGCACGCGTTGCGCGACTGCGGCGTGCTGGATGCGGTGGCCCTCGGCGTCGCGGGCGACGCGGGTACGGAGCTGTTCGTCTTCTACACCGGCGGGGAACGGCCGGTCATCGAGCTGGTCCGCGCGCTGCGCCAGGTGCTGCCGGAGGGGGTGATCCCGCGGCACTACCGCCATGTCGACGAGTTCCCGCTGAACACCAACCGCAAGATCGACCGCAAGGCGCTGGCGGGGGTGGCGGCCGAGCTGCTCAGCCCGGTGCCGGTCGGGTGAGGCCGGTGCTTCTGCCTGGCCGGCGGGTTGGTTAGAACCTCTCACTTTGCCTATTGCCTCCTATGACGAAGTGTTATAGCTTCTAACTAACGCAAGAAGCACTGGCCACCTGAGGAGAAGACGATGACCACCACCGCTCCGCACCGCGACCGTACGAACGCCGCCGTCCGCCGCACCTCGCTGACCGTGCTGATCGCGGCCTGGCTGGTCCCCGTCTTCGTGCTCGGCCAGTTCGCCTTCCTGGCGGGCCTCCCGATCGCCGTGGTGGTGATCGGGACCCTGCGAGACACCCGCCTGCGCGCGCTGGGTTGGTGGACCGGCGCGCTCACCGCGGCTTACGCCGTGCCGATGGCGGTCTGGCTGATCGGGCCGAGCACCGCGCCGAGCCTGTCGAAGTTCCTGAGCCCGGTCGCGACCGGAGCCGTTGTCGCGGTTGGTGTCGCCGTCGCTGTGGCACACCACATCGGCCGCCGTCGCTCGGGCGTGCGCGGCTAGTCTCAAGCGGATCTGAAAAGGCCTGCTCTGCCTGGGTTTCCGGGCGGGGCAGGCCTTTTCGCGTGCCGTCCCGGGAAGCCGCTTAGGGGCCGTTAGGGGTGTGACCGCGCGAGGCGTCGCGGCTAGTTTTCTGCCACGTCGGGGGAGGGGATTCCGCGCCGGCACGCAGTCATTCGGGGCAGTCCCGTCGAGTACATGGGAGTGGCAGTCGTGAACGATTCTCCTGGCGGTTCGCTGGTGTTTTCGCCGCTGGACGAGGCCGTGGCCGACGCGGCGGGGGCCACGGCGGTGCGCGACCGCGAAGGCGGGTGGACCTACACGGAGGTCGCGGAGTGGAGCCGGGCGGTGGAGGCCGTGCTCGCCCGTCGCGGGGTGGGGCACGGGGACCGCGTGGTCGTGCAGCTGCCGACCAACCGCGAGCTGGTCGCGCTGTTCTACGGGACCACCCGGCGCGGCGCGGTGTTCGTGCCGATCAACCCGGCGATGAAGAAGTTCCACTTCGACTCCGTGGTGGCCAACGCCGAGCCGCGGCTGGTGCTCACGCCCGCCGAGTTCGGTCCACTGTGGAACGAGGTCGACGCGGCGTTCCGCGCCGGCGAGCGGGCCGAGCCGACCGAGGTGGCGCCCGACGACGTCGCCGTGCTCATCTACACCTCCGGCAGCACCGCCGCGCCCAAGGGCGTGATCGGCCCGCACCGCCAGGTCACCTTCGCCGCCCGCGCGATCCAGGCCGTGCTCGGCTACCGCGCCGACGACGTGGTGTTCTGCCGGTTCCCGATGTCCTGGGACTACGGCCTCTACAAGGTCCTGCTGGCCACCCTCGGCCGCAGCGAGATCGTGCTCGCCGACGCGGAATCCGACCTGCGGCTGCTGCAGCGGATGCGCGAGGTCGGCGCCACGGTGGTCCCCATCGTCCCGTCGCTCGCCACGATGATCGCCACGCTGGCCGAGCGCGAGACGGCCACCGCGCCCGTGCGCCTGTTCACCAACACGGGCGCCGCGCTGCCCGACGCGACCATCACCAAGCTGCGCAACGCCTTCCCGGGCGCCCGCGTGGTCCGCCAGTTCGGCCAGACCGAGTGCAAGCGGATCACCATCATGCCGCCCGAAGAGGACACCGAGCGGCCAGGCGCGTCCGGGCTGCCGCTGCCCGGCACGTCCGTGCACATCCTCGCGGCCGACGGCACCGAGCTGCCGGCCGGCGACATCGGCGAGATCGTCGCCGCCGGCCCGCACGTGATGCCCGGCTACTGGCGCGCGCCGGAGCTGACGGCCAGCGCGTTCCGCCCCGACGAGGCCACCGGCGGGCTCCGCCTGCACACCGGCGACTACGGCCGCCTGGACGCCGACGGCTACCTCTACTTCGAGGGCCGCCGCGACGACATGTTCAAGCGCAAGGGCATCCGGATGTCCACTTTGGAGATCGAGGCCGCGGCGATGGACATCCCCGGGGTGCGCGCGGCCGGCGCGATCCCGCCGAGCGAGACACGGGACCTGGCCATCTGCGTGGAGAGCGACCTCCCGCCGACCACGGTCCTGCGGGAGCTGGCCCAGCGGCTGGAACCGCAGAAGGTCCCTTCGCTCTGCCACGTCGTCGACGAGTTCCCGCTCACGGCGCACGGCAAGAACGCGACCAAAGAACTCGCCCTGCTGGTGGAAGGTGCCCAGGCATGAGCCAATACCCCGAGCTGGCCGCGAAGTTCGGCACGCCCGCGTATGTCTACGACCTCGACGTGGTCGCCGAGTCCCGCGACCAGTTGTTCGGCCTGCTGCCCGAGGGCTTCCAGCTGTACTACGCGCTGAAGGCCAACCCGCACCCGGAGATCGCGCGGGAACTGCGTTCCGGCGGCTGCCGCGCGGAGATCAGCTCCACCGGCGAGCTGGCGAACGCCCTGGCCGCCGGCTTCGAACCGGGGGAGATCCTTTACACCGGGCCCGGCAAGACGAACGGCGAGCTGGAGCACGCGATCGCCACTGGCGTCCGGACGTTCTCCGTCGAGTCGCTTTCGGACCTGCAGCACGTCGGCGCCGCGGCGGAAAAGCACGGCGTGACGGTCTCCTGCCTGCTGCGCGTCAACACCACGCAGGGCAGCGCGTCCAGTGGCATCCGGATGATGGGCCGTCCCTCGCAGTTCGGCATCGACGCCGAGACGCTGCCCTCGCTCATGCCCGCGCTGAAGGCGGTGCCCGGCACCCGTGTCGTCGGCGCGCACTTCTTCACCATGAGCAACGCGCAGGACGAGGACAGCCTGCTCAGCGAGTACGAGTTCGTGTTGCAGTCGGCCGCGCAGCTGCGCCGGGAAGTCGGGCTGCCGCTGGAGTTCCTGGACATCGGCGGCGGCTTCTCTTCGCCGTACGCCGTGCCGGGCCCGCGCACCGACTACCCGAAGCTGCGCGCCGGGCTGGAGGTGCTGCTCGACCTGTACCTGCCCGAGTGGCGTGACGGCGGCATCGAGCTGGCCTGCGAGTCCGGCCGTTACCTGTCCGGCTCCAGCGGCTCGCTGCTGGCCGGCGTGGTGAACGTGAAGGAGAGCCGCGGTCAGCGGTTCGTCATCCTGGACGCCGGGATCAACGCGCTCGGCGGCCTGTCCGGCATCGGCCGGCTGCTGCCCGCCGCGGTCGGCGTCGAGGGCGAGGAATTCCAGGTCGGCAGCCTCGTCGGTCCACTGTGTACTCCCGGGGATTCGCTGGCGAAGGCGGCCAAGCTGCCCGAACTGTCGGTCGGCGATGTCGTGACGGTGCCGAACGTCGGCGCGTACGGCGTCACCGCCAGCCTGATCAGCTTCCTCGGCCGCCCGGCCCCGACGGAGGTCGTGGTGCGCGGCGCGGACGTCGTCTCGGTGTCGCGTTTGGACTATCAGCGGGCCTACGAGGTTTCCCCATGAGCGAGGAAATGCGCGCTTACGGCGGAAGTGTCGCGGCCGTGCCGGACCGGCACACAGTGATCGTCAGCAGCATGGCTTCGGATTCGCACACCTGGAACCTGGTGTACCTGGAGCTGCTGGTCGGCGAGCTGGGCTTCGACGTGGTGAACCTCGGCGCCTGCGTGCCCGACGAGCTGCTGGAGTCGGAGTGCCTGAGCCGCCGGCCCGCGATGCTCGTACTCAGCAGCGTCAACGGCCACGGCTACCAGGACGGTCTGCGGGTGGTCCAGCGCCTGCGGGCGTTCGAGGAGCTGCGGGCGCTGCCCGTGGTGATCGGCGGCAAGCTCGGCGTCGGCGGCCCGCTGACCGAGGAGGAGACCGGGCAACTGCTGCTGGCCGGGTTCGACGCGGTGTTCGACGACCATCAGGGCGCGGCTTCGTTCCGCCGGTTCGCCGCGGCGTTGCCGGGGGCTGGGGCTCAGCTGCCGGTGCGGGCGGAGGGGCCGGCAGTATGAGCACCGCCGACGTGCTTTTTCCCGCGGAGGCGGCATGAGCACCGCCGACGCAATTTTTCCCGCGGAGGCGGCATGAGCTTCGAAGAGTTCGTCGCGAGCCGGCACGCGGCCGGCGAACTCGTGGTGCAGCCGCGGCTGGGCTTCGCCGACCCTGCGGTGATGCGGGCCGGGCTGGCCGCGACGAAGGCGGCGGATGCCGTGAGCGTCGGCACCGTCACGCTCGACAGCTACACCCGTGTCTGCGACACCGATTCCGTGGCGCACGCGCTGCGCAACGGGATCGCGCTGAACGGCTACCCGATCGTCAACCATCCCGCCGAGGTCACGCGGGCCATGCTCGACGGCATCGAGGGCCCGGACTTCCCGGTGCAGGTGCGACACGGTTCGGCGCGGCCCGCGGACATCTTCCGCGCGATGATCAAGGCCGGCCTGCACGCCACCGAAGGCGGCCCTGTCTCCTACTGCCTGCCCTACAGCCGCACGCCGCTCGACGAGGCCGTGCGCAACTGGTCGCATTGCTGTGACCTGTTGATGGACGCCGAACACCCGGCCGGGCGCCCGCACCTGGAGACGTTCGGCGGCTGCATGATGGGCCAGCTGTGCCCGCCCAGCGAGCTGATCGCGCTGAGCGTCCTGGAGGCATTGTTCTTCTACCGCAAGGGATTGCGCAGCATTTCGGTGAGCTACGCGCAGCAGACCGACCTGACGCAGGACCAGGAGGCCGTCTCCGCGCTGCGCCGGCTGTGCGCCGAGCTCCTGCCGGGGGCGACCTGGCACGTGGTCATCTACGCGTACATGGGCCTGTTCCCCCGCACCCCGGACGGCGCGCGCGGCCTGCTCGCGAAGGCAGCCGAACTGGCGATGACCACGGGCTCGGAACGGCTGATCGTGAAGACGGTCGCGGAGGCGCACCGCATCCCGACCGTCGCGGAGAACGTCTCGGCGCTGGAGCACGCGACCGCGACCGCGCGCTCGGTCACCGGAAAGGCCACAGTAGACAGTGACAATCAGGTCTACCGCGAGGCGTACGCACTCGTCGACGCCGTGCTGAACAGTCACGCCGACCTCGGCCGCGCGATCGTGGTCGCGTTCAAGCGCGGCCTGCTCGACGTCCCGTTCTGCCTGCACCCGGACAACGCCGGGCAGGCCCGCAGCTACCTCGACAGCCACGGCCGGCTCGGATGGTCCGACCTCGGCTCGCTCCCGCTCAGGCACGTCGTGGAGCGCCGGAGCC
Organism: Amycolatopsis saalfeldensis; assembly: GCF_900110575.1. Lineage (GTDB taxonomy): Bacteria > Actinomycetota > Actinomycetes > Mycobacteriales > Pseudonocardiaceae > Amycolatopsis > Amycolatopsis saalfeldensis. The sequence continues at coordinate 176,085 of NZ_FOEF01000001.1, read as the reverse complement.
CCGGGAAGATCACCTCGTCGACGTTGATGTCGGCGCTTTCGCATGTCCAGAACACCTACGACGCCCAGTTCCTGGAGCAGCCCATGACCGCGATTGGAGGGGATTCGCGATGAGCACCCGACGGACCGTCCGCGCCTATCCGTTCGACATGCACGAGATCTCCGTTTCCGAGCAGTACCACGTCCTGCAGCGCGAAGAGCCGCTGAGCCGGGTGCAGATGCCGTTCGGCGAGGCCGCCTGGCTGGCCACGCGGTACGCCGACGTCAAGCTGGTGACCACCGACTCGCGGTTCAGCCGCGAGCTGGCGCAGGGCCTCGACCAGCCGCGGATGCGCCGCCAGCAGATGGGTGACGGCATCATGGGCATGGACCCGCCGGACCACTCGCGGCTGCGCCGGCTGGTGGGCAAGGCGTTCACCGCGCGCCGGCTGGAGCAGATGCGGGAGGGCGTGCGCGAGCTGGTCAACCGGCTGCTGGACGAGATGACGGCCGAAGGCGACTCGGCCGACCTGGTCGAGCAGCTGGCGCGGCCGCTGCCGGTCACGGTGATCTGCGACCTGCTCGGGGTGCCGCAGGAGGACCACAAGATCTTCAGCGAGTGGACGCAGGCGCTGGTCAGCGACGCCACGGCGAAGGGCGACGTGCTCGACGTCTACGGAGACCAGCTCGACGCGTACGTCGCCGGCCTGGTGGCCCAGCGCCGTGAGGAGCCGACCGACGACCTGCTCGGCGCGCTCGTCTACGCGCGTGACGCGGGGGACAAGCTCACCGAGAACGAGCTGATCTCGATCGCCGGCGCCGGCCTGCTGACCGGTGGTGTGGAGACGGTTTCCACGGCCCTGCCCAGTTTCATCTTCACGTTGCTGACGAATCCGGACGAGCTGGCTCTGCTGCGCGCCGACCCGGACCTCATGCCGACCGCCGTCGAAGAGCTGCTGCGGTACGTGCCGATCAACACCGCGGCGATGTTCGCCCGGTACGCCACCGAGGACATCCGCTTCGGCGACGTCGTGGTGCGCGCGGGCGACCCGGTGCTGCCGGCGCTGCACGCGGCCAACCGCGACCCGGAGGTGTTCGCGAACCCGGACACCATCGACCTGACGCGCAGCCCCAACCCGCACGTCGCGTTCGGGCACGGCCCGCACCACTGCATCGGCGCGCAGCTGGCCCGGCTGGAGCTGCAGGAGGCACTCAAGGCGATCCTCGCCCGATTCCCGGAAATGCGCCTGGCGGACGGCCGCGAAGGCGTGAAATGGGAATACGGCGTGATCGTCCGCGGGCCTTCCGAGCTGCGCATCGCCTGGTGATTTCCCGCCCCTAATCGGTTTCTCTGGGGATCCGGACCGGCGGCGAGCCGTCTTACGATCCCGTCAACGACCCTGAATGCTGCCTTGCTACCGCGGTGGAGTGCGTAATGCCTGAGAGTGAGAAGAATCGGGAATCCGGCTTCGCGGAGCGACTGGCGAAAGTGCCGCCGGGCGACCGCGCGGCCTTCCTGGCCGATGTCGTGCACGACGCCACCCGGGCCGCGCTGCGGGCGGTGCGGCCGGACGTGCCGGCGGTGCTGGACCCGGACAAGGCGTTCTCGGACCACGGGTTCGACTCGCTGGCGGCGGTCGAGCTGCACACGCAGCTGACCGCGGCGACCGGGCTGGAGCTGCCGGTCACGCTGGCGTTCGACCAGCCGACGCCGTCCGCCGTCGCGCGCCATCTGCACGCTTTGGTGTTCGGCGCGGAGATCGTCGACAGTGGACCGACAGCGCTGTCGGCCGCGGTGGACGAGCCGGTGGCCATCGTCGGCATCGGCTGCCGGTACCCCGGCGGCGCGGCTTCGCCCGAACAGCTGTGGCAGCTCGTCGCCGACGAGGCGCACACCATCTCCGGCTTCCCGACCGACCGCGGCTGGGACCTGGACAGCCTGTACGACCCCGATCCGGACCGCCCGGGCAGCAGTTACGTGACCTCCGGCGGCTTCCTGCCCGACGCCGGCGAGTTCGACGCGGGCTTCTTCGGCATCGCCCCGCGCGAGGCGTCCGCAATGGACCCGCAGCAGCGGCTGGTGCTGGAAACGGCCTGGGAAGCGTTGGAGCGGGCCAAGATCGACCCGGGCACGCTGCGCGGCACGCCCGCCGGCGTGTTCATCGGCGCGGAGGCCCAGGAGTACGGCCCGCGCCTGCACGAGGCCCCGGACGGCCTCGACGGTTACCTGCTCACCGGCAACGCGCCCAGTGTCGTCTCCGGCCGCGTCGCGTACGCGCTCGGGCTCGAAGGCCCGACGCTGACCGTCGACACGGCCTGCTCGGGCTCGCTGGTCGCGCTGCACCTCGCGGTCCAGGCCCTGCGTCGCGGTGAGACGCAGCTGGCGCTCGCCGGCGGCGTCGCCGTGATGGGCGGACCCGGGACGTTCACCGCCTTCAGCCGTCAGCGCGGCCTGGCCGAGGACGGCCGTTGCAAGGCCTTCGCCGAGGCCGCCGACGGCACCGGTTTCGCCGAGGGTGTCGGCGTTCTGGTGCTGGAGCGGCTTTCCGACGCGGTCGCGAACGGGCACACCGTGCTCGCGATCGTGCGCGGCTCGGCCATCAACTCCGACGGCGCCTCGAACGGCCTCACCGCCCCGAACGGCCCGTCGCAGCAGCGCGTGATCAACCGCGCCCTCGCCGACGCGCGGCTGGAACCGTCCGAAGTGGACGCCGTCGAGGCGCACGGCACCGGCACGCGGCTCGGTGACCCGATCGAGGCGCAGGCGCTGCTCGCCACCTACGGGCAGAACCGCGAGACCCCGCTGCTGCTGGGCTCGGTCAAGTCGAACATCGGCCACACCCAGGCCGCGGCCGGGGTCGCCGGCGTGATCAAGATGGTCGAGGCGATGCGCCACGGCGTGCTGCCGAAGACCCTGCACGTGGACGCGCCTTCGTCCAATGTGGACTGGAACGCCGGTTCGGTCGAGCTGCTGACCGAGGCCCGCGAGTGGCCGGAAGCCGAGCGTCCGCGCCGGGCCGGGGTCTCGTCGTTCGGCGTGAGCGGGACCAACGCGCACGTCATCATCGAACAGGCTCCGGACGCCGTCGAGGATCCGGCGGGTGAACAGCTGCCCGTCGTGCCACTGGTTGTTTCGGCCCGCAGCGAAGAGGCCCTTCGCGCGCAGGCCGGAAAGCTGGCGGAGGTCCTCGAGCCGGGTGCGAACCTGGCCGACGTCGGCTTCTCGCTCGCCACCACGCGCGCCGCGCACGACCACCGTGCCGTGGTCGTCGCCGAGCACACCGAAGACGCCGTGCGCGGCCTGCTCGCGCTCGCCGCCGGTGAGCCGGATTCCGCCGTGGTCACCGGTTCCCGCACCCCCGGCAAGCTCGCGATGCTGTTCACCGGCCAGGGTTCACAGCGGCTCTCCATGGGCCGCGAGCTGTACCTGGCCCACCCGGTCTTCGCCGAGGTCTTCGACGAGGTGATCGACAACCTCGACGTGCAGATGGACCGCCCGCTGCGCGACGTGCTGTTCGGCGACGACGCCGAAGAGCTGAACGGCACCCAGTACACGCAGTGCACGCTGTTCGCGGTCGAGGTCGCGACGGCGCGGCTGCTCGAGTCGTGGGGCGTCAAGCCGGACCTGCTGCTGGGCCACTCGATCGGCGAGCTGGCCGCCGCGCACATCGCCGGGGTCTGGTCGCTTTCGGACGCCTGCCTGGTGGTGGCCGCGCGCGGGCGCCTGATGCAGGCGTTGCCCGAGGGTGGGTCGATGGTCGCGATCGCCGCGACCGAGGACGAGGTCCAGCCGCTGCTGAACGACCGCGTGAGCATCGCCGCGGTGAACGGGCCGTCGTCCGTGGTCGTCTCCGGCGAGCGCGACGCGGTGGCCGGCGTCGTGTCGGTGTTCCGGCTGCAGGGCCGCAAGACGAGCGAGCTGCGCGTCTCGCACGCGTTCCACTCGCCGCTGATGGAGCCGATGCTGGCCGAGTTCCGGGAGATCCTGCAGGTCGTCGACTACGCGCCGCCGTCGGTCCCGGTGGTCTCGAACGTGACCGGCCGGGTCGCCACGGCCGAGGAGCTGTGCTCGCCGGGGTACTGGCTGTGGCACGTCCGCCGTCCGGTCCGGTTCGCCGACGGGCTCGCGACGCTGGCCGAGGCCGGCGTGACCACGGCGATCGAGGCCGGCCCGGACGCCGTGCTGTCCGCGATGGCCGCCACCGGCCCGTACGCCGAGCAGATCGGTTTCGTTCCCGCGCAGCGCCGTGACCACGCGGAGGTGGCGACGCTCGCCGCCGCGCTCGGACGCCTGCACACGCGCGGTGTGGCGGTCGACTGGACCGCGGTCTTCGGCCCGGCCCGACGGGTCGACCTGCCGACGTATGCGTTCCAGCGCAAGCACTTCTGGCTCGTCTCGCCGTCCGGGCACGGCGACGCGGCCGACCTCGGCCAGCTCGCCTCCGCACACCCGCTGCTGGCCGCCGAGATCGGCCTCGCCGACCACGACGGGCTGGTGCTCACCGGCCGCGTCGGCCTGCGTTCGCACCCGTGGCTGGCCGACCACACCATCGCCGGCACCGTGGTGCTGCCCGGTACCGCGTTCGTGGAGATGGCACTGCACGCCGCCGAGCAGGCCGGCTGCGACGTCGTCGACGAGCTGACCCTCCAGTCGCCGCTGACCCTGCCCGAGGGTGGCGCGGTCGCACTGCAGGCCGTGGTCGGCCCGGACGCCGGCGGCCGTCGCGGCATCGAGTTCTACTCGCGCCCCGAACAGGACGCGGACGCCGTGTGGACCCGACATGCCGTCGGCGTGCTCGCCGAGGCGGACGCCGTCACGCCGGAGCCGTTGACCGAGTGGCCGCCGCGTGGTGCCGAGGTCGTTGCCACCGCCGAGCTGTACGGCGAGCTGGCCGAGCAGGGTTACGGCTACGGCCCGCTGTTCCAAGGCCTGCGCACCGCGTGGAAGCGCGACGACGTGGTGTACGCCGAGGTCGCCCTGCCCGCGGCGGGCCGGGACGCGAAGTTCGGCGTCCACCCCGCGCTGCTCGACGCCGTCCTGCACGCCACCGACTTCGCCCCGGGTGAGGCGCGCGAGGCCGACGAGATCCGCCTGCCGTTCGCGTGGACCGGGGTGCGGCTGCACGCCTCCGGCGCCACGGAGGTGCGGGTGCGCATCACCTCGCCCGCGACCGGCGGCGTCACGCTCGAAGTGACCGACGCGGCCGGCTCGCCGGTGCTGTCGGTCGAGTCGTTCCGCTCCCGTGCCATCCGCGGCGCCGACCTCGGCACGCGGGCCCAGGACCTGCTCTACACCGTCGAGTGGACGCCCGTCGCGGCTTCCGGCGAGCTGCCTTCGCTGGCCGCGCTGGGCTCCGTCGCCGGTCTGGACGTGCCGGTGGTCGACTCGCTCGTCTCACTGGTCGACGTGCCGGACGCCGTGCTGTTGCCGGTTTCGTTGCGCGGCAAGAACATCCCGGCCGCGGCGAAGCAGACCGCGCACCGGGTGCTGGTCGTGCTGAAGCAGTGGCTCGACGGTGAGCGTTACGCCGGGTCGCGGCTGGTCGTCGTCACCCGCGGGACGCTGGCGGACGCCGCCGTTCGCGGGCTCGTGCGTTCGGCGCAGGCCGAGCACCCGGGCCGCGTGGTGCTCGTCGAGGGCGCGCTTTCGCCCGCCACGCTGGCCGCCGCGCTCGCCTCGGGTGAACCGGAGCTGCGGGTGGACGGGGACTCCGTGCAGTCCGCCCGGCTGGTCCGGCTGGTCGGAGACCCGGACGGGACGACCTGGAGCGCCGACGGCACCGTGCTGATCACCGGCGGCACCGGTGGCCTCGGCGCGCAGGTCGCACGGCATCTGGTGACCACCCACGGCGTCCGTTCGCTGCTGCTGCTGAGCCGCCGCGGCGCCGACGCGCCGGGCGCGGCCGAGCTGGTCGGCGAGCTGACCGGGCTGGGCGCCACGGTGGCGGTCGTCGCCGGTGACGTCACGAAGAAGCGCTCGCTGACCGCGGCGCTGAAGAAGGTCCCGGCCGATCAGCCGTTGTCGGCCGTCGTGCACACCGCCGGGATCCTCGACAACGCCATGATCGGCACGCTCACCGAAGCGCAGCTGGACGCCGTCGTCGCGCCGAAGCTCGACGCGGCCTGGGCACTGCACGAGCTGACCGCGGAGCTGGACCTGACCGCGTTTGTCCTGTTCTCCTCCTCGGCCGGTCTGGTCGACGGCGCGGGCCAGGCGAACTACGCGGCGGGCAACACCTTCCTCGACGCGCTGGCCACGCACCGCCGCGAAATCGGCCTGCCCGCCACGTCGCTCGCTTGGGGCCTCTGGGCACCGGACGACGGCACCGCGCTCGGCATGGGCGCCACACTGTCCGAAGTGGACCGGAACCGGATCGCGCGGCTGGGCCTGGCCCCGTTGTCGGTCTCGGAGAGCCTGGCCGCGCTCGACGCGGCGCTGGCCACCGGTGCGCCGGCCTTGGTGCCGACCCGTGTCGACCGCGCCGCGCTGCGGGCCCGGGGCGAGGACGTCCCGGCGCTGCTGCGTGGCCTGGCTCCGGCCGGCCGCCGCCGGATCGCCGCCGCCGTCCCGGCCGGGGAGCTGACGCCGGAGCAGCAGTTCGCCGAGCGGTTCGCGCACCTCACCGAGGCCGACCGCGACCGCGCGATCCTGGACCTGGTGCGCACCCACGTCGCCGCGGTGCTCGGGCACGACAGCGCCGAAGCGATCAGCCCGGCCCGCCCGTTCGGCGAGATCGGGTTCGACTCCCTCGCCGCGGTCGAGTTGCGTAACGTGCTCGACTCCGTCACCGGCCTGCGGCTGCCCGCCACGCTGGTCTTCGACTACCCGACGCCGCGCGCGCTGGCCTCCTACATCGTCACCCGGCTGGTCGGGCTGGCCCCGGCGAAGCCGATCGCGCCGGTCACCATCGCGGACCCGGAAGAGCCGATCGCCATCGTCGGCATCGCCTGCCGCTACCCCGGCGGGGTCACGACTCCGGAGGACCTGTGGCGGCTGGTGGCCGACGGCGAGGAAGCGCTCACCCGGTTCCCGGCCGACCGCGGCTGGAACGTCGACGCGCTGTACGACCCCGAGCCCGGCAAGCCCGGCCACAGTTACGTCAAGCACGGCGCTTTCCTGCACGACGCCGCCGAGTTCGACGCCGACTTCTTCGAGATCAGCCCGCGTGAGGCGCAGGCCATGGACCCGCAGCAGCGGCTGCTGCTCGAGGTTTCGTGGGAGGCGTTCGAGCGGGCCGGCATCGATCCGGTTTCGTTGCGTGGCAGCGCGACCGGGGTGTTCGCCGGCGTGATGTACCACGACTGGGGGACCCGGCTCGGCACGGTTTCCGACGACATCGCCGGCTACCTCGGCAACGGCAGCCTCGCCAGCGTCGTCTCCGGCCGTGTGTCCTACGCGCTGGGGCTGGAGGGCCCGACCGTCACCGTCGACACCGCGTGCTCCTCGTCGCTGGTCGCCCTGCACTGGGCGGTCCAGGCGCTGCGCCGCGGCGAGTGCACGCTCGCGCTGGCCGGTGGCGTCACGGTGATGTCCACTCCGGACACTTTCGTCGACTTCAGCCGTCAGCGCGGCCTCTCCGCCGACGGCCGCTGCCGCTCGTTCGCCGACGGGGCCGACGGCACCGGCTGGGGCGAGGGCGCGGGCATGCTGCTCGTCGAGCGGCTGTCCGACGCCCAGCGCAACGGCCACTCGGTGCTCGCGTTGCTGCGTGGGTCCGCGGTGAACCACGACGGCGCGTCCAACGGCCTGACCGCCCCGAACGGTCCCTCCCAGCAGCGTGTGATCGCCAAGGCACTGGCCGACGCCGGCCTCGAAGCGTCCGAAGTGGACGCAGTCGAGGGCCACGGCACCGCCACCACGCTGGGCGACCCGATCGAGGCGCAGGCCCTGCTGGCCACCTACGGCCAGGACCGGGACGGCGAGCAACCGCTGTGGCTGGGCTCGATCAAGTCCAACATCGGGCACACCCAGGCCGCCGCCGGCGTCGCCGGGATCATCAAGATGGTCATGGCGATGCGGCACGAGCAGCTGCCGCGCACCCTGCACGTGGACCGTCCGTCCACTGTGGTCGATTGGGAGTCCGGCGCCGTCCGGCTGCTCACCGAGCCGCAGGAATGGTCGGCCGACGGGCACCCGCGCCGCGCCGCCGTCTCCTCGTTCGGCATCAGCGGCACCAACGCGCACGTGATCCTGGAGCAGGCCCCGGCCGAAGCCGTGGTCGAGCCGCCCGCTTCGCCGACCGGCGCCGTGGTCCCGGTCGCGCTGTCCGGTCGTACGCCCGCCGCGGTGCGTGGCCAGGCCGCCAAGTTGCGGGCTTTCCTGGCCGAGCACGAAGACCTCGATGTGGCCCAGCTGGCGCGTTCGCTGGCCTCGACCCGTGCCTCGCTGGAACATCGCGCGGTGATCGTGGCCGGGACCGCCGCCGAGCTGGCCGACGGTCTGGACGAGCTTGCCACCGGAAGCTCTTCCGACATCGGCAGCACCACCGACGGGAAGCTCGCCTTCCTGTTCTCCGGGCAGGGCGCGCAACGCGTCGGCATGGGTCAGGAGCTGTACGCGGCGTACCCGGTGTTCGCGGAGGCGTTCGACGCCGTCTGCGCCGCCATCGACCCGCTGCTGGACGTGCCGCTGCGCGACGTCGTCTTCGGCACCACGGCGCTGGCCAACCGCGGGCTGCTGGACCAGACGCAGTACACGCAGACCGGCCTGTTCGCCGTTGAGGTCGCGTTGTTCCGGCTGGCCGAGTCGTGGGGGGTGACTCCGCAGTATTTGGCCGGGCACTCGATCGGCGAGCTGGCCGCGGCGCACGTCGCCGGGGTGCTTTCGCTCGCCGACGCCGCCACGCTGGTCGCCGCTCGCGGCCGGCTGATGGGCTCGCTGAGCGAGCCGCCGGGCGCGATGGTCTCGCTCGCCACGTCCGAGGAGACGGCGCGGGCACTGCTGGCCGGGCACGAGGACGAGGCGAGTGTCGCCGCGGTCAACGGTCCCGCGTCCGTGGTCGTCTCGGGCGTCGACGAGGTGGTGTCCGGCATCGAGCGCGAAGCTTCGGCGGCCGGCATCCAGACCCGCCGGCTGCGTGTCAGCCACGCGTTCCACTCGCCCCTGATGGCCCCGATGCTGGCGGAGTTCCGCACCGTCGCCGAAGGCCTTTCCTTTGCCGCGCCCCGGATTCCGATCGTCTCGACGGTCACCGGCCGCCTTGCGGCGGAAGACGAGCTGCGCTCACCTGAGTACTGGGTCACCCACGTCCGCGAAGCCGTGCGCTTCGGCGACGCGGTGGCGGCCATCGAGGCCGCCGGGGTGCGGACGTTCCTGGAGCTGGGGCCGGACAGCGTGCTGTCCGTGCTCGGCCCGCAGAGCGTGCCGGACCCCGACGCGGTGGCGTTCGTGGCGCTGGGCCGCCGGGACACCGACGAGGTCCGGACGGTGCTCGCCGCCGTCGGCCGCCTGCACGTCCGCGGCGCCGCGGCGCTGGGCAAGCTGCTCGGTGACGGCCCGGTCCGGCTCGACCTGCCGACCTACGCCTTCCAGCGCAAGCGTTACTGGCTGGACGCCACGCCGTCCGGCGACGTGACGTCCGTGGGCCAGCAGCCGCTGGCGCACCCGATGCTGGGCGCGGTCGTGCCGCTGTCCGGTTCGGACACCACGGTGCTCACCGGCCGGCTCTCGGCCGAGTCCGTGCCGTGGCTGGCCGACCACGTGGTGAAGGGCGCGATCCTGGTGCCCGGCACCGGGTTCGTCGAGCTGGCCATCGCGGCCGGCGACCAGGTCGGGCACCCGACGGTCGAAGAGCTGACGCTCCAGGCGCCGCTGGTGCTGCCGCCGGGCGAGGCCGTCGCGCTGCAGGTGGTGGTCGGCCCCGCCGCCGAGGACCGCCGTCCGATCACCGTTTTCTCCCGCCCCGCGGGCGCGGCCGACGGCGAGTGGACCCAGCACGCCCTCGGCACGCTTTCCGCGGCGCCGCGGCCGGAGCCCGCAGGGCTCACCGAGTGGCCGCCGGCCGGCGCGAACGTCATCCCGGTCGAAGGCGCCTACGAGCGGCTGAACGACCGCGGTTACGGCTACGGCCCGTCGTTCCAGGGCCTCAAGGCCGCCTGGCGCCGGGGCAACGAGGTGTTCGCCGAGGTCGCGCTGCCGGAGCCGGCGGCGTCCACGGCGGGCGCGTACGGCCTGCACCCGGCCCTGCTCGACATCGCCATGCACGCCGACCTGCTCGGGGACCCGGACGGGCAGACGCTGCTGCCGTTCGTGTGGAACGAGGTCACGCTGCACGCCGTCGGCGCGTCGGTGCTGCGGGTGCGGATCGTCCGGCTGGACGGTGACGAGGTGTCGGCCATCGAGGTCGCCGACAGCGAGGGCCGCCCGGTCGCGACCGTCGGCTCGCTGGTCTCGCGGCCGGTCCACAAGGAACTGTCCACAACAGACAAGGCCGATGGCTCGCTGCTGAAGATCGCCTGGCAGCCGGTTTCCGTGCCGTCGGTCGAGGCCGGCGACGTCGTCGCGGTCGGCCGCGGCCGGGTCGGGGTGTCGGCTACGTACGCCGGTTTCGCGGACCTCATCGGGGCGGTCGACCGTGGTGAGCCGGTGCCGGATGTGGTGACGCTGACCGTGCCCGCACTGGCCGCCGGTGTCCCCGAGGCGGCCCGCGCGAACACCGCGTGGCTGCTCGCCGAGATCCAGGCCTGGCTGGCCGAGGGCCGGTTCGCGGGCACCAAGCTGGCCGTGGTGACCCGTGACGCGGTGCCTGCGGGGGAGTCCACTGTGGACGTCACCCAGGGTCTGCTGTGGGGCCTGGCCCGTGGGGCGCAGGCCGAGCACCCGGGCCGGGTCTTCCTGGTTGACGCCGATGCGGACACTTCCGTGGAGACCATCGCGGCGGTGATCGCTTCCGGTGAGCCGGAGTCCGCCGTTCGCGCGGGCTCGGTGCTGGTGCCGCGGTATGCCCGGACCGAGTCCGAAGGCGGCTCGCCGTGGCGGGCGGAGGGCACGGTCCTCATCACCGGTGGCACCGGCGGGCTGGGCAGCCTGCTGGCCCGGTACCTGGTGGCCGAGCACGGCGTCACGAACCTGCTGCTCACGAGCCGTCGTGGGCTCGAGGCGCCCGGCGCGGCCCAGCTGGTGGAAGATCTGACCGATCTCGGTGCGAAGGTGACTGTCGCGGCCTGTGACGTCGCCGACCGGGCCGCGGCGGAGGCGCTGATCGCGGGTGTGCCCGCCGATGCGCCGCTCGCCGCCGTGGTCCACGCGGCCGGCACGGCGGACAGCGGAGTGTTCGAGTCGCTGACCGCCGCGCAGGCCGACGCCGTGCTGCGGCCCAAAGTAGACGCGGCCTGGCACCTGCACGAGCTGACCGCGGGGCTCTCGGCGTTTGTCCTGTTCTCCTCCGCCGGCGGCCAGGTGCTGCCCGCGGGCCAGGCGAACTACGCGGCCGCGAACGCGTTCCTCGACGGCCTCGCCGAGCACCGCCGGGCCCACGGCCTGCCGGCGACGGCGCTGGCCTGGGGTTTGTGGGCGGAGAACACCGGGCTCGGTGGCGACCTGGCCGAGGCGGACCTGGCGCGGATGGCGCGCCTGGGACTGCCCGCGGTCACCGCGGAACAGGGCCTCGCGCTGTTCGACGCGGCCGTGTCCGCCGACGAAGCCGTGATCGCCCCGCTGCGTGTGGACGTCCCGGCGCTGCGGGCCCGCACCGACGAACTGCCGGCCCTGCTGCGTGGTTTCGTCCCGCCGAAGGCCCGCCGGGTCGCGAAGGCGGCGAAGGCCAGCGACAACGCGTTGGCCGCCGAACTGGCCGCGCTGGTCGAGAGCGAGCGCGACCGCGTGCTGCTGGACATCGTCCGCACGCAGGTGGCGATCGTGCTCGGCTACGCGGACAAGTCCGAAGTGGACGGAACCCGCGCGTTCAAGGAGCTGGGCTTCGACTCGCTGGCCGCGGTGGAGCTGCGCAACCTGCTCGGCGCCGCCACCGGCCTCTCGCTGCCCGCGACGCTTATCTTCGACCACCCGACGGCCAAGGCGGTGGCCGACTTCGTCAAGGGCAAGCTGCTCGGCGCTGTGGCCAAGGTTCCTGCCACGACCACCCGCACGAACGCGTCCATGCAGGAGCCGATCGCGATCGTCGGCATGGCCTGCCGGTACCCCGGCGGCGTCCGGTCGCCGGAGGACCTGTGGCAGCTGCTCGTGGACGAGGTCGACGCGACCACCGGCTTCCCGGTCAACCGCGGCTGGGACATCGAGGGCATCTACGACCCCGAGCGCGGCAAGCGCGGGAAGACCTACGCCAACCGCGGCGGCTTCCTGCACGACGCGGCCGAGTTCGACCCGGCGTTCTTCGGCATCGGCCCGCGTGAGGCGCTGGCCATGGACCCGCAGCAGCGGCTCCTGCTGACCACGGCGTGGGAGGCCATCGAGCGGGCGGGCATCGACCCGACCGCGCTGCGCGGCAGCCTGACCGGCGTCTTCGCGGGCGCCATGTACGACGACTACGGCAGCCGCGTCCCCGGCGCGCCCGCCGACGTCGCCGCCTTCATCCCCAACGGCAGCTCGGGCGCGGTCGTCTCCGGCCGCATCTCCTACCTGCTCGGGCTGGAAGGCCCGTGCATGACGGTCGACACCGCGTGCTCGTCCTCGCTGGTCACGCTGCACCTCGCGGTGCAGGCGCTGCGGGCGGGGGAGTGCGGGCTGGCGCTGGCCGGCGGGGTCACGGTGCTCTCGCAGTCGGACCTGTTCGTGGACTCCAGCCGTCAGGGCGTGCTCTCGCCCGACGGCCGGTCGAAGTCCTTCTCGGCCGCCTCCGACGGGGTGGGCTGGGCGGAGGGCGCGGGCCTGCTCCTGCTGGAGCGGCTCTCGGACGCGCAGCGCAACGGGCACGAGGTGCTCGCGGTGATCCGCTCCGGCGCGGTCAACCAGGACGGCGCGTCCAACGGCCTGACCGCGCCGAACGGTCCTTCGCAGGAGCGCGTGATCCACGCGGCGCTCGCCGGGAGCGGCCTCCGTCCGTCCGAAGTGGACGCCGTCGAGGCGCATGGCACGGGCACCAAGCTGGGCGACCCGATCGAAGCGCAGGCGCTGCTGGCCACCTACGGCCAGGACCGGCCCGAGGGACACCCGCTGTACCTGGGCTCGGTCAAGTCCAACATCGGCCACGCGCAGGCCGCCGGCGGGGTGGCCGCGGTGATGAAGGTGGTGCAGGCGTTGCGGCACAACTTGTTGCCGAAGACGATGCACGTCGATGCGCCCTCGCCCGTCGTCGACTGGACGACCGGGGACATCGAGCTGCTGACCGAGGCCCGGCCGTGGCTGCCGAACGGCCGTCCGCGCCGGGCGGGCGTCTCGTCCTTCGGCATCAGCGGCACCAACGCGCACCTCATCGTCGAGGAGGCACCGCCGTCCACTGTGGAGGAACCGCGCCGCACGGCGCCGCAGCTGCCGGTGGTCCCGCTGCCGATCGCCGGCTCGGCGGATCAGGCGCTCGCCGACCAGGCGGGCCGGCTGGCCGCGCACCTGCGGGCCGACCCGGAGCTGGACCTGACCAACGTTGGCTACTCGCTCGCCACCGGCCGTGCGGCGCTCGACCACCGCTCGGTCGTGCTGGCGGCCGACCGGGAAGCCGCGCTGAAGGCGCTTGAGGGCCTGGCTCTGGGACAGACCCCGGCGAACACCGTGACCGGAACCGTCAGCGCGACCGACCTGACCGCGTTCCTGTTCACTGGCCAGGGCGCGCAGCAGCCGGGCATGGGCCGGGGGCTGTACGAGGTCTTCCCGGCGTTCGCCGGCGCGTTCGACGAGGCTTGTGGTCTCTTCGACGCGGAGCTCGAGGTCTCGCTGAAGCAGGTGATCTGGGCCGAGAAGGACTCGGCGGACGGGCAGCTGCTGAACCAGACCGCGTACACGCAGTGCGCGCTGTTCGCGATCGAGGTGGCGCTGTACCGATTGGTCGAGTCTTGGGGAGTGACGCCGGACTACGTGGCTGGGCACTCGATCGGCGAGCTGGCCGCGGCGCACGTCGCCGGGGTGTTCTCGCTGGCCGACGCCTGCTCGCTGGTCGCCGCCCGTGGCCGTCTCATGCAGGCGCTCCCGGCCGGGGGCGCGATGGCGGCGATCGCCGCTACCGAAGAAGAGGTGCGCGCTGCGCTTCAGTCCGAGGGCGACACTGTGGACGTCGCCGCGGTCAACGGCCCGCGTTCGGTGGTCATCTCCGGTCCCGAGGCGGCGGTCCAGGCGGCCATGGCGGTCTTCTCCGAAGCCGGACGGCGGACGAAGCAGCTGGTCGTCTCCCACGCCTTCCACTCGACGCTGATGGAGCCGATGCTGGACGAGTTCCGCGAGGTCGCGGCCCGGCTGGCCTACGCCGCTCCGGCGGTCCCGGTCGTGTCGAACGTGACCGGCCGGATCGCCACGGCGGAGCAGCTGTGCTCGCCCGAATACTGGGTGGGCCACGTGCGGGAGGCCGTCCGGTTCGCCGACGGCGTCTCCACCCTCCTGGCGGCCGGCGTCACCCGGTTCGTCGAGCTGGGCCCGGACGCGGTGCTCACGGGCATGGCCCGCGAGTGCGACACGGCGGGGGCGGCCCGGCCGGACCGCGTGGTCGGCGTTCCGGCGCTGCGCCGGGGCCGAGCCGAGGTGCCGACCCTGTTCACCGCGCTCGCCACGCTGTACTCACGGGGCGCGAAGATCGACTGGCGGGCCGTCTACACCGGCCGTGGTGCGTCCACTGTGGACCTGCCGACCTACGCCTTCCAGAACAAGTCCTATTGGCTCGAGGCCACCAAGCCGACCGGTGACGTGACCTCTCTCGGCGCGAAGTCCGCCGCGCACCCGCTGCTGGGCGCGCTGGTGGAACTGCCCGACGGCGGCGCGGTGCTGACCGGACGGCTCGCGGTGGACACCCAGGGCTGGCTGGCCGACCACGTGATCATGGGCCGGACCATGCTGCCCGGTGCGGCGTTCGTCGAGCTGGCCCTGCACGCCGGCGACCAGGTCGGCTGCGACGTGCTGGACGAGCTGACGCAGCAGGCGCCGTTGCTGCTGCCGGAAAAGGGCGGGGCCGACATCCGCGTGGTGGTCGGCGCACCCGGCGCCGGCGGCACCCGGGAGCTGTCGGTGCACTCGCGCACCGAGGAACCCGGCGCGGTCTGGACGTTGCACGCGGCGGGCACGCTGGCGACCGGGGCGCGGCCCGACGAGTTCGACCTGACGGAGTGGCCGCCGTCCGGCGTCGAGGCTGTGGACCTGACCGGGCTGTACGACGACCTGGCCGGGCTGGGCTTCGGCTACGGCCCGACGTTCCGCAACCTGAAGGCCGTCTGGCTGCGCGAAGGCGCTCGGGGGACCGAGGTCTTCGCCGAGGTCGCGCTTCCGGAGGGCACGGCCGCGAGCGAGTTCGGCCTGCACCCGGGGCTGCTCGACTCGGCGCTGGGTGCGACGGACTACCTGATCCCGGGTGGCCCGAAGGCGCTGACCGAGACCACCATCCCGTTCGCGTGGAACCGGGTTTCCTTGCAGGCCTCCGGTGCGACGGCGCTGCGGGTGCTGGTGCGCAAGGACGTCACCGGCTCCTCGCTGGCGCTGGCCGACGCGGCCGGCAACCCGGTGGCGTGGATCGAATCGCTGGTGACGCGGCCGGTGTCGGAGGGCCAGCTGGGGGCGAAGGCGCCCGACTCGCTCTACCGGATCGACTGGCAGCCGGCGGGCGTCCGTCCGGCCGGCTCGCTCGACGGCTGGGCCGTGCTCGGGTCCGACGACCTCGGCCTCGGCATTCCGGTGCTGGATGCCGCCGAGCCGGTCGACGTGCTGGTCCTGCCGGTCACGCCGGGCTCGGGTGAGGTGCCCGAGCAGGTCCGCGGCGCCGTCCACCAGACGTTGGCACAGCTGCAATCCTGGCTGGCCGACGACCGGTTCGCGGACGGCAAGCTGGTCGTGCTGACCCGAGCCGCAGTGTCCGCCGAGGACGGTCCCGATCTGGCTCAGGCTCCGGTTTGGGGCCTGGTGCGGGCTGCCCAGGCCGAGAACCCGGGTCGGATCCAGCTGGTCGACGTGGACGCGGCGGCCGAGTCGGTGCGGGTGCTGCCCGCGGTGGTGGCCTCGGCCGAGCCGGAGGCGATCGTCCGCGACGGTGCGGTCCGCGTGCCGCGGCTGGCCAAGGTGACCACGCTCGGCGAACCCGCGGCGTGGGATCCGGACGGCACGGTGCTGATCACCGGCGGCGCCGGCCTGCTCGGCGGGCTGCTGGCCCGGCACCTGGTGGACCACGGCGCCCGCAACCTCCTGCTGACCAGCCGCAAGGGCCTGGACACGCCGGGGGCGAAGGAACTCGCCGAGGAGCTGACCGAGCGGGGTGCCCAGGTGACGGTCGCGGCCTGCGACGTCACCGACCGCGCGGCGCTGGCCGAGCTGATCGGTTCGATCGGCTCGGAACTCACCGCGGTGGTGCACGCCGCGGGTCAGATGGACAGCGCCGTGCTCAGTGCGCTGACCCCGGAGCAGGTCGACAATGTCTTACGCCCCAAGGTGGACGCGGCCTGGCACCTGCACGAGCTGACCGCGGACCTCGACCTGGCCGGGTTCGTCCTGTACTCCTCGGCGGGCGGCCTGCTGCTCGCCGCCGGGCAGGCGAACTACGCGGCGGGCAACGTCTTCCTCGACGCGCTGGCCGAGTACCGAACGGCTCGCGGACTGCCGGCGACCTCGCTGGCCTGGGGCCCGTGGCAGGGCACCGACGGTGAGGTGGACCTGGCGCACATCACCCGGTCCGGCGTCGCGGAGCTGTCCGCGGCCGACGGCCTCGCGCTGTTCGACGCCGCGCTCGCGGCCGGCGAGCCGGTGCTGGTGCCGGTGAAGCTCGCCGAACTGCGGGACGTCGACGCGGTGGCCCCGCTGCTGCGTGGCCTGGTCACGGCGGCCCCACGCCGGGTCGCCGCGGCGGCCGGGCCGCAGACGGCGGCACCGGTGGCCGGGTTCGCGGACCGGCTGGTCACGTTGTCCCCGGACGAGCGGGAGAACGCGGCGCTGGAGCTGGTGCGCGAGCACGCGGCGGCCGTTCTCGGTTACGACGACGCTTCGGCGGTCGGCGCCGAAAAGGGCTTCACTGACCTGGGCATCGACTCGCTGGCGGCGCTGGAACTGCGCAACCGGCTCGGCGCCGCCAGCGGGCTGCGCCTGCCGGCCACGCTGATCTTCGACTACCCGAGCCCCGTGCCGCTGGCCAAGCACCTGCTCGCCGAGCTGCTGCCGGAGATCGGCAGTGCCGTCGGGGAAGCGGCTGCCGACGAAGCGGCCTCTGCGAATGGAACCGACGAGGGCGCGGCCATCGCCGCGATGGACCTGGCCGACCTGGTCCGGTCCGCGATGGGCGGGAGCCCGACCGACGAACGAGGTGAGTCCCTGTGACGCAGTCGCCCAGCACGCAGCCGTCGACCGAGCAGATCGTCGCCGCCCTGCGCCAGTCCATGATGGACAACGAACAGCTGAAGGCGGACAACAAGAAGCTCACCGCGGCGATGACCGAGCCGATCGCGATCATCGGCATGGGCTGCCGGTTCCCCGGCGGGGTGAGCACGCCCGCGCAGCTGTGGGACCTCGTCGCCGGCGGCACGGACGCGATCGGCGGGTTCCCCGAGGACCGCGGCTGGGACACGGCCGCGCTGTTCGACCCCGCCGGCGCTCCCGGCACGACCTACTCGAAGGAGGGCGGTTTCCTCTACGGGGCCGCCGACTTCGAGCCGGAGTTCTTCGGGATCTCGCCCCGTGAGGCGCTCACGCTCGACCCCCAGCAGCGGGTGCTGCTGGAGACGGCGTGGGAGGCTGTGGAACGGGCCGGGATCGTGCCGTCGACTTTGCGCGGCTCGAAGACCGGCGTGTTCGCCGGCGTGATGTACCACGACTACGGCGCGGGCAGCAGCGACGGCAGCCTGATCTCCGGGCGCGTCTCCTACACCCTCGGGCTGGAAGGCCCTTCGGTGTCGGTGGACACGGCGTGCTCGTCTTCGCTGGTGGCCATGCACTGGGCGGCGCAGGCCCTGCGCCGCGGCGAGTGCTCGCTGGCGCTGGCCGGTGGTGTGACCGTGATGGTGACGCCGGACATGTTCGTCTACTTCAGCGAGCAGCACGGGCTTTCCTCGGACGGGCGCTGTAAGGCGTTTGGCATCGGCGCCGACGGCGTCGGCTGCTCCGAGGGCGCGGGGATGCTGCTCCTGGAACGGCTTTCCGACGCGCGCCGCAACGGTCACCACGTGCTCGCGGTGCTGCGCGGCAGCGCCGTCAACTCCGACGGCGCGTCGAGCGGCATCACGGTCCCCAACGGCCCGGCCCAGCAGCGCGTGATCCGCGCGGCGCTGGCCGACGCCGGACTGGAACTGTCCGATGTGGACGCCGTCGAGGCGCACGGCACCGGCACGAAGCTGGGCGACCCGATCGAGGCGCAGGCGCTGATCTCCACCTACGGCAAGGTGGCCACCCCGGAGCGGCCGCTGTACGTCGGCTCGTTCAAGTCGAACGTCGGCCACACCCAGGCGGCCGCCGGGGTCGGCGGCGTGATCAAGATGGTGGAGGCGCTGCGTCGCGGTGTCCTCCCTCCCACGCTGCACGCGGAAGAGCCATCGCCGCACGTCGAGTGGACGGACACGGTCTCGCTGCTCGGCGAGCGGCGGCCGTGGCCGGAGACCGGGCGGGCCCGGCGGGCCGGGGTGTCGTCGTTCGGCATCAGCGGGACCAACGCGCACGTGATCGTCGAGCAGGGTGATCCCGCTCCGGCGCTCCCGGAATCGGCCACTGATCCGGCCCCGGTGACCTGGCTCCTGTCCGCCAACGGGCCGGAGGCGTTGCGCGCGCAGGCAGGACAGCTGGCCGCGTTCGCCACCGATGCTTCCCCGGACGAGATCGGCTTCTCCCTGGCGACAAGCCGGACGCGGGCCGAGTACCGCGCGGGCGTCGTGGCCGCGGACCGCGAGTCCGCGCAGCGAGCGCTCGCCGAGTACGCGGCGGGGCGTAACCCGGCCGCGGTGGTCGAGGGCGTTGCCGGTGAGGGGCGCACGGCGTTCCTGTTCACCGGGCAGGGCGCGCAGCGAGCCGGAATGGGCGCCGAGCTGGCGGCCGCGTACCCGGCGTTCGGCGCGGCACTCGACGTGGTCGCCGCCGAGCTGGACAAGCACCTGGATCTGCCCCTGCGTTCGCTGCTCGGCGACGCCGGGAAGCTGGACCGGACCGGGTACACGCAGCCCGCGCTGTTCGCGGTGGAGGTCGCGGTGTTCCGGCTGCTGGAGTCGTGGGGCGTCCGGCCGGATTACCTGCTGGGCCACTCGATCGGCGAGCTGGCGGCGGCGCACGTCGCGGGGGTGCTGTCGCTGGAGGACGCCTGCACGCTGGTGGCGGCGCGGGCGCGGCTGATGCAGGCGTTGCCCGCGGGCGGGGCGATGGTCGCGGTCGCGGCGACGGAGGCCGAGGTCACTCCGCTGCTCACGGACGGCGTGGGGATCGCGGCGGTCAACGGCCCGTCCGCGGTGGTGCTGTCCGGCGAGGAGGACGCGGTGCTCGCGGTCGCCGGCCACTTCAGCCGGACCTCGCGGCTGCGGGTCTCGCACGCGTTCCACTCGCCGTTGATGGAGCCGATGCTGGCGGAGTTCGCCGCGGTCGCGGAAAAACTGGCCTATGCGGCGCCGTCCATCCCGATCGTCTCCACGGTCTCCGGCGGTGACACTTCCGAGCAGCTGGCCACTCCTGGGTACTGGGTGCGGCAGGTACGCGAGGCGGTCCGGTTCGCCGACGGCGTCCGGCAGCTGCTCGACGCCGGTGTCACCACGTTTGTCGAGGTCGGGCCGAGCGCGGTGCTGACCGCGATGGGCGAGGGTTGCCTCGTCGACGGCGAGCGCGCGACGTTCGTGCCGGTGCTGCGCAAGGACCGCCAGGAGGGCGAGTCGGCGGCGGCCGCGGTGGCGAGCCTGTTCACCGTCGGGTCCACTGTGGACTACGAGGCCTTCTACGGCCGCGGGCGGCTGGTCGAGCTGCCGACCTATGCCTTCCAGCGCAAGCGTTATTGGCTGGAGAACCCGACGGGCGCGCGAGTGCGTGGCGTCGCGGAGGTGGGCCAGCTGGCCGCGGAGCACCCGCTGCTGGGCGCCGTCGTGGTGGCGGCCGATTCCGGCGGCGTCGTGCTCACCGGCAAGCTCTCGCTGCAAACGCAGACGTGGCTGGCCGACCACGTGGTGCAGGGCGCGGCGCTGTTCCCCGGCACCGCGTTCGTGGAGCTGGCCGTCCGCGCCGGCGACGAGGCCGGCTGCGGTCACCTCGACGAGCTGACCCTGTCCGCGCCGCTGATCCTGCCCCCGCGGGGCGCAGTGCGGCTGCAGGTGGTGGCCGGCGCTGCGGACGAGTCGGGCCGCCGCTCCCTGGGCATCTACTCACAGGCTGACGACGCTCCGGCGGATCAGTGGACGCAGCACGCGGATGGCTGGCTGTCTCCCTCGACGGGCGCTCTGCCGGTGCCGTCCGAGTGGCCGCCGTCCGGCGCGGTCGAACTCGACGTGACCGGTCGCTACGACGAGCTGGCCGCCCAGGGCTTCGACTACGGGCCGGTGTTCGCGGGGTTGCGCCGGGCCTGGCGCGCGGGCGGCACGCTGGCCGCCGAGGTGACGTTGCCGGAGCACGTGGACGCCAGCGCGTTCGGCCTGCACCCGGCGTTGCTGGACGCGGCGCTGCACACGATCGGCCTCGCCGGGGCGACCGCGGACGAGGCCGTGCTGCCGTTCGCCTGGTCCGGGATCTCGCTGCACGCCGGTGGCGCTTCGAGCCTGCGGGTGCTGCTCTCCTCGGACGTCGAGAACACCGTGTCGCTGACGGCCACGGACCCGGCCGGCGCGCCGGTGCTGACCGTGGACTCGCTGGCGCTGCGGCCGATCGCGGCGGACGCGTTCGCCCCGGCCGAGCGCTCGGCCGTCGACGACTCGCTCTTCCGCGTCGACTGGGTGCCGTGGCCGGGTGAGGCCGCCGCGATCGGGCGGTGCGCCGTACTGGGCGACGCGGCGTTCGGCCTGCCGGGTGAGTCCTATGTGGATTTGGCCGGCCTGGTGGCCGCGGTCGGCGGCGGGGAGGCGGTGCCGGACGTGGTGTTCGCGCCGTTCGCTGCACCGGAGTCCGCTTCGCCGCAGGCCGCCCGTGACGCCGTGCACCGGCTGCTGGCGCTGGCGCAGGCCTGGGTGGCCGAGGAGGTGCTGGCGGCCTCCCGGCTGGTCGTGGTCGCGGCCGGCGCGATCGCCACCCGGCCCGACGAGGGCGCCGACGACCTGACCCACGCCGCGCTGTGGGGCGTGATCCGGACCGCGCAGCTGGAGTACCCGGACCGGTTCATGGTCGTGGACACCGACGGCGGCGAGCTGCTGCTGGGCGCGGTGTTCGGCGCGATGTACGGCGACGAGCCGGGGGTCGCCGTCCGCGACGGTGCGGTCCTGGTGCACCGGCTGGCGAAGTTCGTGCCCGCGCCGGGTGTTTCGGCCCCGCTGGACCCGGCGGGCACGGTGCTGGTCACCGGCGGCACGGGGGTGCTCGGGCAGCTGATCGCGCGGCACCTGGTGACCTCGCACGGGGTGCGTCACCTGCTGATCACCAGCCGCCGTGGCGCGGCGGCCCCGGGGGCGGCGGAGCTCACCGCTTCCCTGACGGAGCTGGGCGCCTCGGTCACGATCGAGGCCTGTGACCTGGCCGACCGTGAAGCCGCGGCGTCGTTGCTCGCCGGGGTCCCGCCCGAGCACCCGCTGACCGCGGTGATCCACACGGCCGGCGTGGTCGACGACGGCGTGCTGGTCGCGCTGACACCCGAGCGGATGGACACCGTGCTGCGGCCCAAGGTGGACGCGGCGTGGAACTTGCACGAGCTGACGACCGGGCTGGACCTGGCGGCCTTCGTGCTGTACTCGTCGGCCGGCGGCACGCTCGGCGCGGCGGGGCAGGCCAACTACTCGGCCGCGAACGTGTTCCTCGACGCGCTGGCCCACCACCGCGCCGCGCTCGGCAAGCCCGCCGTGTCGCTGGCGTGGGGACTGTGGTCCGAGGGCGGCATGTCCGGCGAGCTGGCCGAAACCGACCTGATCCGGATGGCGCGCTCGGGGGTGTTCGGTCTGTCGTTCGCCGACGGACTGGAACTGTTCGACGCGACGTTCGGCACTTCCCAGCCTTCGCTCGTGCCGGTGCGGCTCGACATGTCCGGGCTGCGGGCCGACAGCCACGGCGCTGGTGAGCACAACGTGCCGGCCATGCTGCGTGGCCTAGTCCGCGGCGGGGTGGCCCGGCGCCGCGCCGAGGTCGTCGACGACTCGTGGGCGCGGATCGCCGCGCTGCCCGCCGCGGAACGGGACCGGGCGCTGCTCGACCTCGTCTGCGGCACCGCGGCGGTGGTGCTGGGGCACGAGAAGCGTGACGCGGTCGACCCGCGCAAGGGCTTCATCGAGCTGGGCTTCGACTCCCTCACCGCGATCGAACTGCGCAACCGGCTCGACGCGGTGACGGGCAAACGGCTGCCGGCCACGCTCATCTTCGACCACCCGTCGGCCGCCGCGCTCGCCGAGTTCCTGGGCGAGGGCTTGGATTCCTCTCCGGTGGACTCGCAGCTTTCCGGACTCGAGGCGGCGCTGCGGGAGGCCGTGCTGGACGAGGAAGGCCGCGCGAAGGTCGTGTCCCGGTTGAAGGACCTGCTCGCCGCGTACTCCTCCGGCGACGATCTGCAGGAGGCCTCCGCCGACGAGTTGTTCGCCCTGCTGGACGAGGAGCTGGAGTCCCAGGGCTGAACGGAAATCTCCGGGGCCGCTCGCGACAGTGCCGTCGCGGGCGGCCCTTCGTGCGTCGTGGCTGCTGCGATTTCAGGGTGAGCGCGGGCGGCTCAGACCTCGGTGAGCAGGCCCAGGGAGCAGAGGGAGCCGGCGAGGGCGACGATGTCGTAGCGGGTGTCTTCGGGGTCGGTTTCCCAGAGGGCGGCCAGGACGTCGGCGGCGCGGTCCACGTCGCCGTTGTGCTGCTTCAGGGCGATCCACATGGCGGCCGCGACGGGCTCGCACTCGACCTGGCGGCGGGTGGCGCGGCAGGAGAGCTCGAGGTGGCCGTTGGGGAGCATCCGCTGCGTGACACCGGGAGCGGTCTGGATCGCCATCATGACTTCCTCCGAGGGCTGGTGGTTCCGGCTGTTTCCTTGATGTACCCAGTTTGGCGAATCCGGGGCCGCGCAACCATGGGGGCGGCACCTGAACCCGAGGTGGGGTTTCCTCACCCTTACCGGGTGCGCCGGCCGGGCGCGCTCGCGTTGCTCGCGGTCACCCATTCCCGGAGCCGGGCCGCCACCGTGGCCAGCACGGCTTCCAGCCGCGCGTTCAGGTAGAAATGCCCGCCAGGGAAGACTTCCAGGGCACAGCCGCCCGTGGTGTGGGCTCGCCAGGCGTCCGCTTCCGCCAGGGTCGTCACCGGGTCCGCGTCGCCCACCAGCACCTCGATGGGGCAGGCCAGCTCGGGCCCTTCGCGGTGCCGGTAGGTCTCCACGGCGGTGTAGTCCCCGCGGACGGCGGGCAGCACCATGCGCAACAGCTCGTCGTCGCCCAGGACGGCGGTGTCGGTGCCGCTCAGCTCCTTGAGCGCGGCGATCAGGCCGTCGTCGTCGCGTTGGTGGACGTACTCGACGCGGTGCCGGGACGGCGCGCGGCAGGCGGACGCGAACAGGCCCAGCAGCTCCGTTCCCCGCGTCTCCAGACGGCGCGCCACCTCGTAGCCGACGGTGGCGCCCATGCTGTGGCCGAACAGCGCCAGCGGGCGGTCGGACCACGGGGCCAGGTCGTCGGCGATCGAGTCGGCCAGGTCGCCGACGTCGTCGTAACAGGGCTCCGCGCGCCGGTCCTGACGGCCCGGGTACTGCACGGCGACGACCTCGGCGTCCAGCCCGGCCGCGGCGGCCGCGCGCGAGAGCGGGAAGTACGCGGTCGCCGACCCGCCCGCGTGCGGTAGGCAGACCAGCCGCACGCGCGCGTCGCCGGCCGGGTGGAAGCGCCGGATCCACCGGCTCGAAGTCTCGTTCACGGCAGTCACAGTTCGGGAAGTCTCCGGGGCTTTCCGTTGGGGGACAACCCCTATCCGGTTGCGACAGTCTGTAGTCAATACGCCCCTTCGGGTGACTTTAGATCGCGGTTGGCTGCACTTAGGGCTTGGCTGGAACTGTCGTTGTCGCAGGAAGATGACCGCCTGCGTCGAGGAGCTAACGATGGGCGTGAACTGGGGGCAGAACCGCCGAAACGATCCACAGGGAGCGGTGGCGTTTATCGAGGGCCTACTGATCGAATGCGATGCCGGAGCCGGCGAAACCGTGCTGGTCGGCGGGGGACCGGCCAGCGGCAAGACACAGGTGCAGAACCAGGTGGTGGCGCGGGCCGGGGAACTGGGCATCCTCACGCTCACAGCGGCGGGCGCGGCCGACGAACGGGACGTGGACGGCGGGGTGATCGACCAGCTGCTGGCCGGTCCCGCGCTGCCGCGGGCGATCACCGGGCTGCTCACCGAGGGTGACACCGAGGACCGGATCGCCGGTCTCGTCAGCGCGGTGCACCGGCTGGCCCGCGAACGCGCGGTGCTGGTGGCGGTCGACGACCTCCACCACGTCGACGAAACCTCGGCGCGGCTGCTGCTCCGGCTGCAGCGCCGGACCCGCTCGGCCGCGCTGCTGCTCGTGCTGAACCACCCGGACAGCTGGTATGCGGGGGACGGGCTGCCGTTCGCCGCCCAGCCGCACCGGCACGTGCAGCTGACGCCGCTGTCGGTGGCGGCCATCGCCGAACTCGTCGCGGCCGCGGGCCACGACGGCAGGCCCGAGCGGATCCACGAGCTGACCGCCGGGAATCCGTTGCTGGTCAACGCTTTGCTCGACGCGTACCGCGGCAATGCCGACGACAGCCGCGTCGGGCTCGCCTACTCCGAGGCGGTCCAGCGCCTGCTGCACCGCTACGGCTCGCCGCTGCGCGAGGTGGCGACGGCGATCGCGGTGCTGGACACCGACGTCACGACCGAGGCCGTGGCCGCCGTCGCCGGCGTCGACCCGCTCGACGCCGAGGCGTCCGCCGGGGTGCTGGCCGACAGCGGCCTGGTCGCCGGCGTCCGGTTCCGGCAGCCGCCGGCCGCGGCGGCCGTGGTCGGCGGCTTGCGCGGGCCGGAGAAGGTGCGGCTGCACGTCCGGGCCGCCGAGGTGAAGCACGCCCGTGGCCTCGCCGCCGCGGACGTCGCCCGGCACCTCGTCGCGGCGGGCGAGGCGAACGCCGACTGGGCGTTGCCGGTACTGGTCGAAGCCGCGGAGCAGGTGATGCTCGGCGACGACGTCGACTTCGCCACCCGCTGCCTCAAGCTGGCCGCGACCGTCGCGACCGCGAAGTGGGAGCAGCAGACGATTTCGCAGCTGCTGGCGAAGATCACCTGGCGGGTCAACCCGGCCGCGGCGGTGCCGCACCTGGAGTGCCTGCGCCAGGGCGGGGACCAGCTGGACCAGTCGGACCGGATCGCGCTGGTGCGCCAATCGCTGTGGTTCGGCGACCGCGAGACGTTCGAGCGCGCGTTCGCCGCGCTCGGCGACGACATCGAGCCGCTCGACCCGCGCACCGCGGCCGAGCTGAGCCTGGCCGGGCAGTGGCACTACGGCGTGTCCGCTGCGGTACCGGAGTCCGGCGACCCGTGGCTGCACACCGCGAGCACGCTCGGCGCGGTATGGCGCACCGGCGGGGGCGAGGCGACTTCTGCCTGTGCGGAGCGGATCCTGCAGAACTGCCGGCTTTCCGACACCTCGCTCGAGGCGCTGGCCACCGCGATACTGGCGCTGGCCTACGACGGCAAGTCCGACCGCGCCGAAGGCTGGTGCACCTCGCTCGGCGAGGAGGCCGAGTACCGCGGCGCGGTCACGTGGAAGGCGATGCTCGACGCGATCGGCGCCGGATTGGCGCTGCGCCGGGGCGACGTCGCCGCCGCGACCGAGCAGGCCGCCCGCGCGCTGGCGATGCTGGACGCGCCGAACTGGGGCGTGGCGATCAGCTACCCGCTGGCCACGCTGCTGAGCGCGCACACCGCGGCCGGCGCGTTCAAGGCGGCGGCCGCCGTGCTGCGGCACCCGGTGCCGGACGTGGTGTTCACGACCCTGGGCGGCGTCCGCTACCTGCGCGCCCGCGGGCAGTTCCACCTGGCGACGAACCGGGGCCTCGCCGCGGTCAGCGATTTCCAGCAGTGCCAGCGGATCCTGCGGGACCGCGACCTCGACCTGCCGGCGATCGTGCCGTGGCGCACCGATCTGGCCGAGGCGAATCTGCGGCTGGGCAACCCGACGCTCGCCGTCGAGCTGGCCAAGCAGCAGCTCGGCTGCTCGGCCCCGACCGACAGTTACTCCCAGGGCTCGGCCCTGCGAGTGCTGGCTTTCGCCGGCGACAGCGCCGCGCGCCCGGGGCTGCTCAACCGCGCGGCCGAGGCGTTCAAGGCGTCCGGCGACCGGCTGGAGCTGGCGAAGACCGTGCGCACGCTCAACCAGCTGGGCCAGCGGGCGGAACGGTCCGCGGGGCTGGTCAAGCCGGTGCACGTGCCGCGGCAGGCGTCCG
The DNA here is from genome assembly GCF_900110575.1 of Amycolatopsis saalfeldensis. Lineage (GTDB taxonomy): Bacteria > Actinomycetota > Actinomycetes > Mycobacteriales > Pseudonocardiaceae > Amycolatopsis > Amycolatopsis saalfeldensis. The sequence continues at coordinate 149,518 of NZ_FOEF01000001.1, read as the reverse complement.
CGGCGGCGTCCAGGGCACCGCGGCCGGTGGCACGGCCGGTGGCGGCCGAGCCGAACGGCGCGGCGGTGACCGAGGGGAATCCGGCCGGGAATCCGGCGACGTTGAGCGAGGCGGAGCTGAGGGTCGCCGAACTGGCGGCGCACGGGCGGACCAACCGGCAGATCTCGGAGACGCTGTACATCACGGTGAGCACGGTGGAACAGCATCTGACGCGGGTGTACCGCAAGCTCGGCGTCCCCGGGCGCTCCGCGCTGGCGGGCGAGCTGGCCGGCGCCGAAGGCGGGCAGTGATGGCCGGCGTGGGCGGGGCGGGTGGTGGTGGCGCGGTGGGATTGCCGCTGCGGCAAGGGAGTGCCGGGTGAGCGGCGATCCGGTGGTGCTCGACGAGACCGAGCTGCGGGTGGCCGAACTGGCGGCGCACGGCACGGGTGTCCACGCGATCGCGGAGGCTCTGGGGGTTTCCACGAGCGCGGTGCGAGAACACCTGACGCGCGTGTACCGCAAGCTCGGCGGCGTGGCCGGGGGTTGAGCGCCCGGAGCACGTATACGTGAGAAGGCCGCGTCCCGGTGCAGGACGCGGCCTTCTCACGTGGCAGTGGCAGCCGCGGTCAGGAGCGGCGGTCGGCGACCACCGCGGCGATGATGTCGTCGAGGGTGCGGGTCGGGGAGAAGCCGATCTGCTCGTACGCGCGGGTGCAGTCCGGGATACGGCGCTGCATGTCCTCGTAGCCTTCGCCGTACGCCTCCTCGTACGGGACCTTCGCGATGCTGCTCGCGGAGCCCGTCTTGGTGATCACGCGCTCGGCGAGCTGCGAGATCGTGGTCTGCTCGGTGCTGCCGAGGTTGAACACCTTGCCGTACGCGGATTCGTCGGACAGCAGGGCGACCAGCGCCGGCACCACGTCGTGCACGTGGCAGAAGCAGCGGGTCTGCTGGCCGTCGCCGAACACGGTGAGGGGCTCGCCCGCCAGCGCCTGCGTGACGAACCGCGGGATGACCATGCCGTAGCGCCCGGTCTGGCGCGGCCCGACCGTGTTGAACGGGCGCACGATCACCGTGCGCAGCCCGTGCTCCACGGCGTAGAGGTGGGCGAAGGTTTCGTCCAGCGCCTTGGCTTCGGCGTAGGACCAGCGGTTCTTCAGCGGCGAGCCGATGATCCGGTCGGCGTCCTCGGTCAGCCCGCTGGCAGTGTTCTTGCCGTAGATCTCGCTGGTGGACGCGACCAGGATCGGCACGTCGTGGCGCAGCGCGGCGTCCAGCAGGTTCTCGGTGCCGTGCAGGTTGGTGCGGAGGCTGTCCATCGTCTTGTCGAGGATGGTGAACACGCCGACCGCGGCGGCGAGGTGGAACACGGCGTCGATGCCGGCCATGCACGACTCGACCGAAGCCGGGTCGGTCACCGAGCCGCGGACGAAGCGGAAGCCCGCGTGCCCGGAGACGCCGGCGAGGTTGTCGAGCGTGCCGGTGCTGAGGTTGTCGAGGGCGACGACCTCGTGCCCGAGGCCGAGGAGGTGTTCGGTGAGGTGGGAGCCGATGAACCCGGCCCCGCCGGTGATGAGGTAACGCACGTCAGGAGTCCTCTCAGTTCGCGAACAGCGCGCGGTCGAAGCGGTAGGTGGCGTCGACCACGGTGTCGCAGTCGGCGAGCCACTCGTAGGAGTGGCCGGGCTGGATCGTGTGGATCAGGGCGACGTCCCAGTCGCCGCCGTCCGGCTCGGCGATGCCGTCGAGGGCGCCTCCGGTCACTCGCACGTTGGGCACGAGCGGGTCGTAGTAGCCGACCTTCGCGCCCTTCGCGGCGAGCAGGTCGAGGATGTCGAGCGCCGAGGACGAACGCACGTCCTGGACGCCGGGCTTGTAGGTCACGCCGACCACAAGGATCCGCGCGCCCGCCATTCCCTTGCCGTCGCGGGAAAGCGTGTTCAGCACGCGCTCCACGACCTGCTTCGGCCGTTCCGCGATGGCGTGCATGGCCTGCGTGACGAGCGGCGCGTTGCTCTGCGTCGCGCGCAGCTGCCACAGCAGGTAGTGCGGGTCGCACGGGATGCAGTGGCCGCCGACGCCGGGGCCGGGGTGGAAGGCCATGAACCCGTACGGCTTGCTCGCCGCGGCGTCGATCACCTCGATCGGATCGATCGCGAAGCCGTCGCTGATCTCCGCGAACTCGTTGGCCAGCGCGATGTTCACCGCGCGGAACGTGTTCTCGAACAGCTTGGTCATCTCCGCCGTCTCCGGCGAGCTGACGCAGTGCACGGCGGGGGTGAGCACGTTGATCACGCGCTGCGCCATCGCGGTGCACGCCGGGGTCACGCCGCCCAGCACGCGCGGGGTCTCGGCCTGCGTGTGCGTGACGTTGCCCGGGTCGATCCGCTCCGGGCTGGACGCGACGAAGATGTCCCGGCCGACCTTGAAACCCTTGGCCAGCAACGGTTTCACCAGCAGCCGCTCGGCGGTGCCGACGTAGCTGGTCGAGGTGAGGATCAGCGTCTGGCCGGCCCGCGCGTGGGCGATCAGCTCGGCACAGGCGCTCTCCAGCGGGCCGAGGTCGGGCATCAGGTACTCGTCGAGCCCGGTCGGCACGCACACCAGCACCGCGTCGGCCTCGCCCATCCGGGCGGAGTCCGTGGTGAGCTGGAAGTCCTCCTGGTGCACGGCCTTCTCCAGCCGGCGGTGATCGCTCTCGATCAGGTCGACCTCGCCGGAGCGGATCGAATCCAGGCGGTTCTGGGACAGGTCGATGCCGATCACCCCGACCCCGCCGGCGTGCAGGCCGAGCGCGGTCGGCAGCCCGACGTAGCCCATCCCGATCACGGCGACAGAGGCCAGCTTGTTCAGCTCGGCGACGGTTTGGTATTCAGCGACAGTACTGGTCATTCCGGTTCACCTGTTTCTGACACGGAGAAAATGCTTAGTGGACGACCCGGACGATTTCGAAGGCCTCGGCCAGTCCGGCCGAAATCTGCGAGCCCCGGTATTCGGCGAGCGCCCGCACTCCGCGCTCGCTGCGCGGGTTGGGCCACGGCTCCAGTTCCTTGCCGTACGCCCGCAGCGCTTCGAGCTTGCGGTCGAGGTGCGTCTCGTCGAGGCGCTGCCAGCAGTTGGGCCGGAAGGCGACCGGCAGGCCGGAGGCCTCACCGACGTCGGTGGCCGAGCGGATTTCGAACGTCCGCACCTCCTGCACGCTGCCCTTGCCGGGACGGCCCGCGACCCGGGCGGCGCGGCTGACCAGCGCGTGGTCGGTGCTCAGGTCGCACATGCTGGTGGTGAGGATCGTGTCCGGCTCGAAGTCGCGGACCTCGCGCTCCACCACGCGGTTGAGTTCGAGATGGCTGACGGTGTCGAGCCGGTTGTCGCCGAACTCGCTGATCCGCACGCGCTCGACGCCCAGCGTCTTCGCCGCCAGCTCGATCGCGGCGGTGCGGTCGGTGACCCCGGCGCCGGTGGCCGACCGCGAGCCGTCGTCGTTGGTCAGGATGCAGAGCGAGACCACCGCGCCCTCGTCGGCCAGGCGGGCGATGGTGCCCCCCGCGCCGAGCGTTTCGTCGTCGCCGTGTGCTCCCACGACCAGGAGCCTGCGTATGTTCCTGTGCATATCGATCCCCAGTCCACATCGGTGTCGTCGAGCTCCGGGCGCGAATTCCTTGAATCTGGAGGAAATCTGACATCGGCGGGGTGTGGCGGACAACCCCTAAAGACCGTCTAAAGCGGACCTTGGCGGCCTCGTCGGGGCGGTGTTCCTGGGGCTGTTAGGGGTGGGTCCGGCGACGGCGGCGCTCGTATCGTCAGCCCGGTCGGGCCTCAGGCGACGGTGGAAGGAACGAGGACACGTGGGCAACTCCGAGGAAAAACTGGTCGGTGCGCTCCGGGCGTCGCTGAAGGAGACCGAACGGCTGCGTGACAAGAACCGCCGGCTGACCGACGCCGCGCGCGAACCGATCGCGATCGTCGGCATGGCCTGCCGGCTGCCCGGCGGGGCGAACACCCCGGAGGACCTCTGGCGGCTCCTCGACGGCGGGGTCGACGCGATCGGGGAGTTCCCCGCCAACCGCGGCTGGGACCTCGACCGGCTCTACGACCCCAGCGGCGAGCGGCCCGGCTCCAGCTACGTGCGGGAGGGCGGCTTCCTCCACGACGCCCTCGACTTCGACGCCGACCTGTTCGGCATCAGCCCGCGCGAGGCACTGCTGATGGACCCGCAGCAACGGCTCCTGCTGGAGACGTCGTGGGAGGCGTTCGAGCGGGCGGGCATCGCGCCGCACTCGGTCAAAGGCAGTCCCACCGGGGTGTTCGCCGGCACGATGTACCACAACTACCAGGGCAGCTACGGCTCGTCCGGCGTGATCTCCGGCCGGCTCGCCTACACCTTCGGGCTCGAAGGACCCGCGGTCACGATCGACACCGCGTGCTCGTCCTCGCTCGTCGCGCTGCACCTGGCGGTGCAGGCCCTGCGCGCCGGTGAGTGCTCGCTGGCACTGGCCGGCGGCGTCTCGGTGATGTCCACGCCGCGCACCTTCGTCGAGTTCTCCCTCGACGGCACGCTCGCCCGCAGCGCTCGCTGCCGCACGTTCGCCGACTCCGCCGACGGCACCGGCTGGTCCGAGGGCTGCGGCATGCTGCTCGTCGAGCGCCTGTCCGACGCGCGCCGCAACGGCCACCCGGTCCTCGCGCTCGTGCGCGGCACCGCGATCAACCAGGACGGCGCGTCCAACGGCATGACCGCGCCCAACGGCCCGGCCCAGCAGCGGGTGATCCGCCAGGCGCTGGCGAACGCGAAGGTCGGCCCGGAGGAGGTCGACGTCGTCGAGGCGCACGGCACCGCGACCAAGCTCGGCGACCCGATCGAGGCGCAGGCCCTGCTCGCGACGTACGGCCAGGGCCGTCCCGAGAACAGCCCGCTGCGGCTGGGCTCGATCAAGTCCAACATCGGCCACACGCAGGCCGCGTCCGGCGTCGCCGGGGTGCTGAAGATCGTGCTGGCGCTGAACCACGGCGTGCTGCCGCGGACACTGCACGTCGACAAGCCGACCCGGCACGTCGACTGGACGGCCGGGCAGGTCGAGCTGCTGACTGAGCCGCGCGAGTGGCCGCGGGGCGAAAGTCCCCGCCGTGGCGCCGTTTCGTGTTTCGGGCTGAGCGGGACCAACGCGCACATCATCCTCGAGGAAGCGCCCGACCCCGAGGCTTCGTCCTCTGTGGACGGAGATGCCGAGGTGGGCAGCCCGGCCGCGGTGCCGTTCGTGTTGTCCGGGCGTACCCCGCAGGCGCTGCGGGCGCAGGCCGCGCGGCTGGCCGAGCACCTGGCCGCCGAGCCGGGGCTGCCGCCGCTGGACGTGGCGCGCACGCTGGCCGCCGGGCGCACGCACCTGGACCACCGCGCCGCCGTGGTCGGCCGCGACCGCACCGAGCTGCTGGCCGGGCTGACCGCCTTCGTGAACGGCGGGCCGGGCGCGATCACCGGCGTCGCGCGCGGTGAGGTGAACACCGCGTTCCTGTTCTCCGGTCAGGGTTCCCAGCGCGCCGGCATGGGCCGCGAGCTGGCCGCCGCGTACCCGGCGTTCGCCGCCGCCTACGACGAGGCCTGCGCCGAACTCGACCGGCACCTGGACCGCCCCATCCGCGAGGTGATCAACACCGACGCGGACGCGCTGGCGCGGACGGGGAACACCCAGGCCGCGCTGTTCGCGTTCGAGGTCGCGCTGTTCCGCCTGGCCGAGTCCTGGGGCCTGGTCCCCGAGGCGGTGTGCGGTCACTCGATCGGCGAGCTGGCCGCCGCGCACTGCGCCGGGGTGCTGTCGCTGGCGGACGCCGCCACGCTGGTCGCCGCGCGCGGGCGGCTGATGCAGGCGCTGCCCGGCGGTGGTGCGATGGTCGCCGTCGAGGGCACGCCCGAGGAGGTGGCCGTCCACGATCCACAAGGGACGGTCGACGTCGCCGCCGTGAACGGCCCGCATTCGGTGGTGCTCTCCGGGACGGAGGCCGCCGTGCTCGCGGTGGCCGCGAAGTTCACCGAAGCCGGACGCCGGACGACACAGCTGCGTGTCTCGCACGCGTTCCACTCACGCCTGATGGAGCCGATGCTCGCGGAGCTCCGTGCCGTCGCCCAGGGTCTGGCGTATCACCAGCCGACGCTCACCGTCGTCTCGTCGGTCACCGGCGCCGAGGTCTTCGACGAGCTGACCGACCCCGAGTACTGGGTGCGCAACGTCCGGCAGCCGGTGCGGTTCGCCGACGCGGTCCGCGCGCTGTCGGCCGAGGGAGTCAACCGCTTCCTGGAGCTGGGCCCCGACGCGCCGCTCACCGCCGTGGTTCCGCAGTCGGCCGCCGACTCCGCCGTCGCCGTGCCCGCGCAGCGGCGTGACGTCGCCGAGGACGTCGCGGTCGCCACCGCGCTGGCAACGCTGCACGTCCGCGGCGTGGTGCCGGACTGGTCCGCGCACTTCGCCGCGCGGGGGGCGGGGCAGGCCGCGTTGCCCACGTACGTCTTCCAGCACCAGCGGTACTGGCTGGAGGTCTCCTCGGGTTCCGGCGACGTGACGTCGATGGGCCTCGACCCGGTCGAGCATCCGCTGCTGGGCGCGGCGACGCTGCTCGCGGACGCCGACGGGCTGGTGCTGTCCGGCCGGGTCTCCGCGGCCACCCACCCGTGGCTGAACGACCACGTGGTCGGCGGCGCGATCCTGCTGCCCGGCACGGCGTTCGTCGAACTGGCCGTGCGCGCCGGGGACGAGGCCGGCTGCGGCCGGGTCCAGGAACTGACGCTGCACGCGCCGCTGGTACTGCCCGAGAAGGGCGCGGCGCGGATCCAGGTGCGCGTCGGCACCCCCGCCGAGGACGGCTCGCGGCCGATCAGCATCCACTCGCGCCCGGACGACCTCGCGACCGCGGCCGCTTGGGTGCGGCACGCCGACGGACGGCTCAGCGCGGTTTCGCCCAGCGCGCCGTTCGACCTGAGTGCCTGGCCTCCGGCGGGGGCCGAGGCGGTCGACGTCGAGGGCATGTACGAAATGCTGGCCGAGCACGGAATGGCGTACGGCCCCGTGTTCCAGGGCCTGCGTGCGGCCTGGCGGGTCGGAGAAGACGTGTACGCCGAGGTCGCGCTGCCCGAGCAGGACCGGCTCGGCGCGGAGGCGTTCGGCCTGCACCCGGCCGCGTTCGACGCGACGCTGCATGCCGTCGGGCTCAGCTCGGCCGCGGGGGAGGGCACGACGCTGCCCTACGCGTGGTCCGACGTCGAGCTGCTGGCCGCCGGAGCGGCCGCCCTGCGCGTGCACATCCGGCCGACCGGTGAGCAGGCCGTGGAGCTGCGGCTCGCGGACTCCGCCGGCGCGCCGGTCGCCCGCGTCGGCGAGCTGAAGCTGCGCCGGATCAGCGAGGAGCAGCTGGCCGCCGCCCGCGCGGTGCCGAGCAGCACGGACGCCCTGCTGCGGGTGGACCCGGTCCCGATCGCCCTGCCGGACGCGCCCGCTTCGCCGGACTTCACGGTGTACGAGGTGAAGCCGGGGAAGGACGCGGCCGCGGCGAAGAAGGCCGTCCACACGGCACTGGCCGAACTCCAGACCTGGCTCGCCGCAACGCCTTCCGGCCGTCTGCTCGTGGTGACCCGGGGCGATCTCGCCGGGGCCGCCGTCGCCGGGCTCGTGCGCTCGGCCCAGGGGGAGAACCCGGGCCGGATCGTGCTCGTCGACGGCGACGCGACGCCGGAGCAGCTGGCCGCGATCTCGATCGCCGACGAGTCTTCAGTGTCCGTTGTGGACGGTGTGGCGCACGCGCCGCGGCTGGCCCGCGCCGTGGTGGACTCCGGGACCGGACCGTCGCTTTGGGACAGTGGCACTGTGCTGCTTTCGGGCGGCACGGGCGCGCTGGGCAAGCTCGTCGCGGCGCACCTCGCGCGGCAGGGGGCGAAGAAGCTGCTGCTCGTCAGCCGCCGCGGCATGGACGCGCCGGGTGCCGCCGAACTCGTCGCCCAGCTCTCGGAGCTGGGGGCGGAGGCCAAGGTGGTCGCCGCCGACCTCGCCGACCGGGCGAAGGTCCGTGCCCTGCTGAAGAAGCACCCGGTGACCGCGGTCGTGCACGCCGCCGGGGTGCTGGACGACGGCGTGCTGCCGTCGCTCACCCCGGACCGGATCGACCGCGTCTTCAACCCGAAGGCGCTGGCCGCCTGGCACCTGCACGAACTGGCGGGTGACCTCACGGCGTTCGTCACCTTCTCCTCGGCCGCAGGCGTGCTCGGCGCGCCCGGCCAGGGCAACTACGCCGCCGCGAACGCCTTCCTCGACGCGCTCGCCGTCCGTCGCCGGGCCGAAGGCAAGCCCGCGCACTCGCTCGCGTGGGGCATGTGGGAGTCCGATGCCGGTATGGCTGGTGTCTCTCTTGTGAGGGGGTCTGGGGGGTTGCCCCCAGGCGGGGTCCGGGGGTTGCACCCCCGGGGGACACAGCGCGGTCTTGGTGCTTTCACCGCGGCCGAAGGCCTCGCGCTCTTCGACGCGGCCCTCGGCTCGACCGGCGAGGTGTACGTGCCGATCAAGCTGGACCTGCCCGCGTGGCGGGACGCCGGTGGCGTGCCGGACCTGTTGCGCGGCCTGGTCCCGACGGCGCGGCGCACCGTCTCCGACCGTGAGGCCGGGGCGGACTCGTTGCTGGGCAAGCTGATCCGGCTGCCCGCGGGCCAGCGGCTGGACCATCTGCGCGAGCTGGTCGTCCGGCACGCCGCCGCGGTGCTCGGCCACGGCTCGGCCGACGTGGTCGACGCCGACCGCGCGTTCAAGGACCTCGGCTTCGACTCGCTCACCGCGGTCGAGCTGCGCAACACGCTCAACGAGGCCACCGGGCTTTCCCTGACGGCCACGCTGGTCTTCGACCACCCGACCGCCGGCGACCTGGCCGCGCACCTGCACGAGTCGCTGCTGGGCGACCTCGGCGACCCGGCTGTGGCCGAGGACGCCCCGGTCGTCGCGAGCACCGACGAGCCGATCGCGATCGTCGGCATGGCCTGCCGCTTCCCCGGCGGCGTCGGCTCGCCGGCCGACCTGTGGCGCCTGGTCGCCGAGGGCGGCGACGGCATCGGCGACTTCCCCGGCGACCGCGCGTGGGACATGGACCACTGGCTGGAGCAGGTCGCGCCGGACGGCGGCACCCCGCAGGGCGGGTTCGTGGCCGCCACCGACTTCGACGCGGCCTTCTTCGGCATCAGCCCCAACGAGGCCGTGATGATGGACCCGCAGCAGCGGCTGCTGCTGGAGTCCGCGTGGGTCGCGCTGCAGGGCGCGGGCCTGGACCCGTTGGCGCTCAAGGGAAGCAACACGGGTGTGTTCGTCGGCGTGATGCAGACGGATTACGACCCGGGTGACGCGATGGAGCAGGGCGGCGGCCTCTACCGCGGCTCGGGCGCGCTGAGCAGCGTCGTTTCCGGCCGGGTCGCCTACGCGTTCGGGCTGGAGGGCCCGGCGGTCTCGGTGGACACCGCGTGCTCGTCCTCGCTGGTCGCGCTGCACCAGGGCGCGCAGGCGCTGCGCGGCGGCGACTGCTCGCTGGCGCTGGTCGCCGGCGTCTCCGCGCTCGTCTCGCCCGCGCCGTTCGCGCAGTTCGTGGACGGCGCGGTGGCCCGCGACGGCCGGTGCAAGCCGTATTCCACCGCCGCCGACGGCTTCGGCTGGGGCGAGGGGGTCGGCGTGCTGGTCGTCGAACGGCTGTCCGACGCCCGCCGGCACGGTCACGACGTGCTCGCGATCGTCAAGGCCAGCGCGGTGAACGCCGACGGCGCGTCCAACGGGCTCACCGCGCCGAGCGGCGCCGCCCAGGAGCGGCTGATCCGCCGGGCGCTCGCCACGGCCGGGCTCGAAGCGTCCGAAGTGGACGTCGTCGAGGGGCACGGCGCGAGCACCCCGCTGGGCGACCGCATCGAGACCACCGCGCTGCTCGCGACCTACGGCCGGGAGCGGCCGGCGGACCGGCCGTTGTGGCTGGGCTCGGTCAAGTCGAACATCGGGCACACCCAGGCCGCCGCGGGGGTCGCCGGCGTGATCAAGATGGTCGAGGCGATGCGCCACGGTGTGCTGCCGAAGACGCTGCACGTCACCGAGCCGACCGACGGCGTCGACTGGGCCGCCGGCACCGTCCGGCTGCTCGAACAGAACCGCGACTGGCCCGGTGCCGACCGTCCGCGCCGCGCCGCGGTGTCCGCGTTCGGCTACAGCGGGACCAATGCGCACGTGATCCTGGAGCAGGCACCCGCCGAAGTCGCGGAGCCCGTCGAGCCCGTCGTGGACCCCGGTGGGGTGCTGCCGCCGTTCGTGCTGTCGGCCCGGACCGCCGCGGCGGTGCCGGACCAGGCGCGGGCCCTGCTGGAGCTGCTCGACGCCACACCGTCGCCGGAACTGCTCGACGTCGCGTACTCGCTGGCCGGCCGCCGGCCGCTGTTCTCCCACCGGGCCGCCGTGGTCGGGGCTGATCCGGCCGAGGTCCGCGCGGCGCTCACCACTCTGTCTACTTCGGACAGTTCCACTGTGGACAACATCGCGACGGGACGGGCGCGCTCCGGCGGCACCACCGCCTACCTGCTGCCCGGCCAGGGGACCCAGCGGGCCGGCCTGGGCGCCGGTCTGTACGAGGCTTTCCCGGCGTTCGCGCTGGAGCTCGACCGGGTGGCGGAGCAGTTCGACGTGTACCTGGGCCGCTCGCTGCGGGAGGTGATGTTCGCCGTGCCGGGTTCCGTCGGCGCGCAGCTGCTGGACCGGACGCAGTTCAGCCAGGCCGCGGTGTTCACCTTCGAGGTGGCGCTGTTCCGGCTGCTGGAGTCGTGGGGCCAGCGGCCGGACGTGCTGGTCGGCCACTCCGTCGGCGAGATCGCGGCCGCGCACCTGGCCGGGGTGCTTTCGCTCGGCGACGCGGTGAAGCTGGTCGCCCACCGCGGTCAGCTGATGGCGGAGATGCCCGCCGGTGCCGTGGTCGCGATCGAGGCGGACGCCGGTGAGGTCACGCCGCTGCTCGGCGCGGGGGCCGCGCTGGCCGCGGTGAACGGGCCGAACGCCGTGGTCGTGTCCGGCGAGGAGGGCGACGTGCTCGCCGTCGCCGAGCACTTCACGAAGCTGGGCCGCCGCACCAACCGGCTCGCGATCGGCTGCGCGGTCCACTCGCCGGTGCTCGACGAGATCCTGGAGGAACTGGCGGAGATCGCGGGCGAGCTGACCTACGACGAGCCGCGGCTGGCCGTGGTGTCCACCGTGACCGGCACCGCGGTCACCGGCGAGCTGCGCGACCCGGCGCACTGGGTGGCCAACTGCCGGGGCACGGTGCTGTTCGCCGACGCCGTGCGGGCGACCGGCGCCACGCGGTTCGTGGAACTCGGCACCGACGGCGTGCTGACGGCGCTGGCGCAGTCCGTGCTGGCCGATGCCGTCTTCGTCCCCGTGCTGCGGAAGAACCGGCCGGAGGCGGCGTCCGCGCTGCTGGCCGCCGGGCGGCTGCACGTCACCGGCGCCGGGCTCGACGTGCGGCGGATGTTCACCGGCCGGGCCGCGAACCCGGTCGCGCTGCCGGACTACGCCTTCCACCGCACCCGGTACTGGCCCTCGGTCGACATGGAGGCGCGCCGGGGGACCGGCGACCTTTCCTCGAGCGGGCTGAACTCCAGCGAGCACCCGCTCGCCGGCGCCGTGCTCAGCGTGGCCGGCTCCTCGACGGTCGTGCTCACGGGCACGCTGTCGACGGCCACCCACCCGTGGCTGGCCGACCGCCGCGTGGACGGGGCCGCGGTGTTCCCGGCCGCCGGGTTCGTCGAGCTGGCGATCCGGGCCGGCGACGAGGCCGGCTGCGGACGGCTGGTCCGGCTGGCGACCGCCGCGCCGCTCGTGCTCGGCCAGGAGAAGACGCAGCTGCAGGTCCTCGTCGGCGCGCCCGGCGAGGACGGGCACCGGCCGGTGACCGTCCACTCGCGACAGGACGGCGACTGGACCCGGCACGCGGAGGGCTCGCTGGCCCCGGACGAGGGTCCCGAGCCGGATCCGCTGACGCAGTGGCCCCCGCCCGGCGCGGTCGCCGCCGACGTCGGCGAGCTGTACGGCCTGCTCGCCGACGCGGGACTGGACTACGGCCCCGGCTTCCGGCGGCTGCGCTCGGCCTGGATCGCGGACGGCTCGGTGTTCGCCGAGCTCGACCTCGACGCCGGCATGGGCGCCGACCGGTTCGGGCTGCACCCGGCCGCGCTCGACGCCGCCCTGCACGCCACCGCACTGTCCACTGTGGCCGCGATCGACCAGGTTCCGGCCGAGTGGAGCGATTTCCGGCTCTTCGCCACCGGCGCCGCCCGGCTGCGGGTCCGGCTGACGCCGATCGGCGAGGGGGCCGTCTCGCTGCTGCTCACCGACCGTTCGGGGACCCCGGTCGCCGCCGCCGGTTCGGTGACGCTGCGCCGGGCGGAGCTGCCCGAGACGGTCGGCACGGCCAAGCGGGCGACGACCCGGGCGCGGCGGACGGTGGTGGAAATGCCCGTCGCGGAACCGGCTTCGCTGGAGCTGACCGAGAAGGGCCTGCGGCAGTTCGTGCTCGACCGGGCCGCGGCGCTGCTCGGTTACGACGGGACGGACGTGATCGACCCGGACGCGCACTTCCTGGAGTTCGGCTTCGACTCGCTCACCGCCGTCGAGCTGCGCAACGTGATCGCGCAGGCAGCCCAGGTGACGCTGCCGGCCTCGGTGGTGTTCGACCACCGGACCCCGGCGGGACTGGCCAAGCACCTGCTCGGCCTGCTCACCGGCGGCGGTCCGGCGGAGGTCGCGGGGGACCCGGTGAAGGAGCTGTTCTTCGAAGCGGTCCGCGGCGGCCGGGTGGAGGACGGGATCGCGCTGCTCGGCGCGGCGGCCCGCCTCCGGCCGAAGTTCACCGGTGCCGCCGACCTGGCCGAGGAGCCCCGGCCGCTGGAGCTGGCCGCCGGTGCGGCCTCGCCCCGGCTGCTCGCGGTGCCGCCGCCCGCGGCGATGGGCGGCGCGTACCAGTACGCGAAGCTCGCCGCGCAGTTCCGCGGCGTCCGGGCGTTCTCGGCCCTGCCCACGCCCGGTTTCCTTACCGGGGAACGGGTTCCGGCCGATGTCGAGGCCATGCTGGACGTGCTCGCCGAGAGCGTCCGGCTCGGCGCGGACGGGCAGCCGTACGCGCTGCTCGGCTACTCCTCCGGCGGCGTGCTGGCGTACGCGCTGGCCGCGCGGCTGGAGAAGACCGGCCCCGCGCCGGCGGCCGTGGTCCTGCTCGACAGCTACGAGATGGACGGCGGCGGCGAGGCCACCGCGGACACCGTGTCCGACATGGCGGCGGGCATGATCGAGCGCGAGGAGCAGTACGGCCCGTTCGACCGCGACAAGCTCACCGCGATGGCCCACTACCTGGGCTTGCTGGAGGAGGTCGACCTCGGCGAGGTCGCGGCGCCGACCGTGCTCGTCCGGCCGGAACACCGCTTCACCACCGGCGGCGAACCGGCGCGGGACACCGGGGACCCGGCCACCTGGCGCACGACCTGGCACCGCGCGGACACGGTGCTCACCGTCCCGGGCGACCACTTCAGCCTGGTCGACGCCGACGCCGCCACAACCGCGAAGGCCGTCGGCAGCTGGTTCGAGGGGCTCGGCTCGGACTGATTTGCCGATGGTCGTTGCGGTTGGTCGGACGGGCTGGGCGTGGACTGACTCGTCGACGATCGCCGCGGTTGGTCCGACGGGCTCGGCACGGCCGCCGAGGCCGTCTAACCAGCCTGCTCCGCCGCGGGTGGCGTTCGGTGCGCCGGATGCCACCCGGGCCTGCGACGGCCGGGTCAGCGGCGGGAACCGGTGAGCAGCCCGGCGATGCCGTCGAGCACGCGGTCCAGCCCGAACTCCACTGTGGTGGCCGCGGGGTAGCGGCCGGCCGCCGCCAGTGCGGCCAGCCGCGGGTAGCCGCGGTCCGCGAGCAGGGGCTGCAGGAACGCGCGCAGCTCCTCGGCCTGTTCGGGGGCGTCGGCCGAGTGCGGGTCGTCGAGGGCGCGCTGCCGTTCGGCGGCGGTGCGGGCGAAGTCGGTCACCAGCCGGGCGCAGCCGAGTGCGTCCACATCGGACAGTCCGGCGCCGTCCAGTGCGGTGAGCAGCAGTTCCGTCCAGCGGAGCCGATGCGGGGTCACCGCGCCGCCGCGGAACGGCACGTCCAGCAGCCACGGCCGGCTGCGGTAGCGCTCCAGCGCGGCGTGGGTCCAGGCCCGGACGGTTGCCCGCCAGTCACCGGCCGCGCCCAGGTCCGCCGGCGGCGGCCCGAAGCCGGCGTCGGCCAGCAGGACCACCAGTTCGTCCTTCGACCCGACGTAGCGGTACAGCGCGTTGGTGGTCAGCCCGAGCGAGGCGGCGATGTTCGGCAGCGAGGCGGCGGCCAGTCCTTCTTCGTCGGCCAGCTCGACGGCCGCGGCCACGATCGCCGCGACGGTGTGCGACGGCTTGGGCCCGCGCCGGGGGCGCGGCGCGTCGGACCACGCGGGCCGCAGCCCCGGCGGCAGGTCCCGGGGATCGTTTTGAGTCGGCATCTATCGCTCCGCAGTCTCCTTCAGTAAACTGTGTAAGTCTTACACTAATCGGAGCTGGGGGCGAGCGGACGTGAGCGAGACCAACCGGTTCGGGCTGGGTCGGGTGACCGAACTGGATCGGAAGCTGGCGGCGACCGAGATCGAATACGCCCGCTCGACCGGGTTGTACGACGGCCAGGAGGCGGCCCGCCGGCTGGCCCGCGTCCGGCTGGCCACCACCCGGATGGCGTTGCGGCTGGCGGTCGAGGGCGGGTCCGGCGAGGCCGCGCCGGCGTTGCTGGAAGCGGCGCCGGGGATTGCGGCCCGGCTGTGGGCGCTGGTCGGCGGCGTGAACGTGCTGATCTGGCTGTTCATCGGCGCGATCGGCGGCCAGTGGGACCCGCTGTGGCTGATCTGGGTGCTGCTCGGCGGTGGGGTGCTGGTCGCGGGCATCTGGGGCCTGCGGGACTGGGACCGCCGCCTGCGCGCGACCGCCGGCGACTCCGCCTGAGCTTTCCCGAAACCGGCCTGCGGAGACCCCTGAAGGGCCACACTCGGATCCCCGGACCTGGGGGTGGCTTCCCTGATCGGCCCGGCTGCGCTAAACTGTGCAAGCCTTACACAATTAATCCCGTCACTCCGCCGACGCCGATATGGGGGGCCTCATGCCGGAGAGCACCGAAGAAACCCGCTCGGCGGGTGGTACCGCCCGCCGGATCATCACGGTCGTCTGGGCCGTGGTCAGCGGCGTGCAGTTCGTCATCTGGCTCCTGATGAGCCTGATCAGCATGTCGTTCAAGTCGCCGTTCTGGCTGTGGACGATCGGTATCGGCGGGGTCGCCCTCGCCCTGTGGTGGTATCTCGACCCGGCTCGCCGCGGCGCCCGGGGCGGAACGGAGTGAACGACGTGCCCACGATGACCTCAGTCGAGTCGCCGGTCCAGCTGGACGCGGTGCACAAGACCTACGGCTCCGGCGACAGCGCGGTCGAAGCGCTCGCCGGAGTCTCGGTTTCCTTCCCGGCCGGGACTTTCACCGCGGTGATGGGCCCGTCCGGTTCCGGCAAGAGCACGCTGCTGCACTGCGCGGCGGGGCTCGACAAGCCGACCTCGGGCCGCGTGACCCTGGTGGGGACCGACTTGAAGGGCAAGAGCGAGACCAAGCTGACGCTGCTGCGCCGCGACCACGTCGCGTTCATCTTCCAGTCGTTCAACCTGATGCCCGCGCTGAACGTGGAGCAGAACGTCACCCTGCCGACGCTGCTGGCCGGCCGCGAGCCGGACCAGGCGTGGGTGGACCAGGTGATCGCGCGGGTCGGGCTGTCGCAGCGGGTGAAGCACCGTCCGGGCGAGCTGTCCGGCGGGCAGCAGCAGCGCGTGGCGATCGCCCGCGCGCTCGCCGCCCGCCCGGCGGTGGTGTTCGCCGACGAGCCGACCGGCGCGCTCGACACGAACACTGCGCTCGAGGTGCTCACGCTGATGCGCGAGCTGGTGAGCGCGGGCCAGACCATCGTCATGGTCACGCACGACCCGGTCGCCGCCTCGTACGCGGACAACGTGCTGTTCCTGGTGGACGGCCGGATCGTCACGCAGATGGCCGCGCCGGGCGTCGAGGCGGTCGCGGCCACCCTGGCGCAGCTCGGTGCCCAGGCCAAGCAGGCCCGGGGGCAACGGTGAGCTCGCGGCGGGTGGTCCTCAACCTGGCGCTGTCGAGCCTGAAGTTCCGCGCGGCCGCGTCGCTGGCGTCGTTCGTCGCCATCCTGATCGGCTGCGGGCTGCTGATCGCGTGCGCCGGGCTGTTCGAGACAGCGATCGTGCTGCAGGCCCAGCCGCAGCGGCTGGCTTCCGCGCCGATCGTGGTCGGCGGCTCCGCCGGCTTCAAGCTGCCGGACGAAGAGTCCCAGGTGGTCCCGTACGCCGAGCGCGCCGGGCTGCCCGAGGCCCAGGTGGCGAAGATCGCCGGCGTCCAGGGTGTGCAGCGCGCGGTGCCGGACGTCTCGTTCGCCGCGGTGCTGCTGCCGGACGGCGCGCCGCAGACCAGCGGTTCGTCCGTCCTTTCCGGACACGGCTGGGACTCCGCCGCGCTCGGCGGCTACACCCTGCGCGAGGGCGGGCAGCCGCAGGCGCCGGGCCAGGTCGTGCTCGACTCGGCCACCGCGGCCGCGGCCGGGATCAAGGCCGGTGCCACCGTCGAACTCGCGGTGGACGGGCAGAAGCAGGGTTTCACCGTGTCCGGGATCGCCGAGCCGGCGTTGACCGTGCAGTCGCCCGCGTTCTTCTTCTCGAACGGCGACGTCCAGCGGTTCTCCCCGCACCAGGGCCAGGTCGGCCTGGTCGGCGTCTTCCCGGCCGACGGGGTGGACGCCGGTGAGCTGGCCGGGCGCATCGCGGACCAGGTCCCCGGCGTCAGCGTGCTGACCGGTGACGACCGCGGCGCGGCCGAGTTCCTCGGCGTCGACGCCAGCCAGCTGCCGCTGATCCTGCTCGCCGCGGTGTTCGGCGGCATGGTGCTGGTGGTCATGGCGCTGGTCGTCTCCGCGACGATCAGCCTGACCGTGCGGCAGCGACAGCAGGAACTCGCGCTGCTGCGCGCGACCGGCGCGACCCCGAAACAGGTCCACCGCATGGTGCTCGCCGAGACCATGGCGGTCGGCGCGATCGCCGCGGTGTGCGGCGCGTTCCTCGGCAGCCTGATCGGCAACCAGATCTTCTCGACCAGCGAGTCGATCGGCATCGTGCCGCCGGAGCTGGCGTTCCGGCAGGACATCATCGCGTTCGCCGCCGGCATCGTGGCCACGCTCGCCATCACCTACGGCGCGGCCTGGTTCGCGGCGCTGTCGGCGGCGCGGGCGCGGCCGATCCAGGCACTGGCCGAGGCCGCGATCCCGAGCGCGAAGGTGAACCCGTTGCGCCGCATGGGCGCGCTGGTGTTCGGGGCGGCGACGGTGCTGCTGGCCGCCACGACGGTGTTCATGCCCGCCGACACGGCGTCGGCGATCGGCGGACCCGCGGTGCTGACCGGGGCCATCGCCGTGGCGCTGTTCGGCCCGGAGATCATGGCGTACGTCGCCGACCGGTTCGGCCCGCTCATCCGCCGGGTCGCGGGCCGGGACGCCACGCTGGCCGTGATCAACTCGCGGGCCCGCGCGGTGGCGTTCGCCGCGGCGCTCACGCCGATCACGCTCGCCAGCGCGGTCGCCCTCGGCAACGTGTATTCGGAGACCACGGCGCAGAAGGCCCAGGTGGCGGCGTATGCCGACCAGCTGCAGGCCGACGCGGTGGTCAGCACCGGCAACGGGGGCGTCTCGCCGGAGGAGTTCGCGCAGATCCGCAGCACGCCCGGCGTCGGCACGGCTTCGCCGCTGGTCACCAGCTCCGGCTGGATCGAGCAGCCTTACGACGGCAACGGCAGCGACCCGTTGCGCCTGCTCGGCGTCGCCGCCGAGGACCAGGGCGGCTCGGTGCTCTCCACCCCGGTGACCGAGGGCTCGCTGAAGAACCTCACCGGCGACAGCGTCGCGCTGCCCGCGAGCGTCGCCGACGACCTCGGCATCAAGCTGGGCGACAAGATCACCATGCGGCTCGGCGACGGGGCGCAGGCCCAGGTGGGCGTGGTCGCGCTGCTCGACAGCCCGTCGAGCTACGCGAGCATGGTGCTGCCGGCCGACCTGCTCACCGCGCACACCACCAGCGGCCTGCCCGCGCAGGTGCTCGTCAAGGCCGCCGGCGGCACGGACGCGAGCGACCTGGTGTCGAAGCTGAGCGACCAGGCCAAGGTCTGGCCGGGCGTGAGCGTCGGCGGCGACGAGGCGCTGACGCAGAACTTCCAGGCCAGCGCCGACGTCGAGGCGATGATCAACTACCTGCTGGCCGTGCTCGCCATCGCCTACGCGGCGATCGCGGCGGTGAACACGCTGGCGGTGGCCGTGCTGGCCCGTCGCCGGGAGTTCGGCGCGCAGCGGCTGGCGGGCGCGGACCGCGGGCAGGTGCGGCGGATGCTGTTCATCGAGGGCGGCATCGTCGCGGTGACCGGACTGGTGCTGGGGATCGTCATCTCGCTGTTCACCGTGCTGCCGATGGCGATTTCGACCGGCGAGATCATCCCGTCCGGACCGGTCTGGGTATTCCTCGGCGTGGTGCTCGCGGTATTCCTGATCGTCTGGCCGGTCACCGCGCTTTCCGCGCGGCTGGCGATGCGGCGCAGTCCGATCGAGGCAGTGACCCTGCCCGGGCAGTAGTTTTGTAGGGGTACGCGGGCCGCTCCGGCGTGGATAGTCTCGAATTCGACTATCCGCACCGGGTGCGGCCCGGTTCCCTTTTCTGGAGTGAATTCCATGCGAGTACTGCTGGCCGCTCCGTCGTCGCCCGCCCGCCTGCGCAACCTGGTGCCCCTCACGTGGGCATTGCGCACCGCCGGCCACGACGTGAAGATCGCCGGACGGCCGTCGTTCGTCGAGGAGATCCTTCGCACCGCCACCGTCGCGGTGGACCTCGAGAGCGGGGACGGCGCCGCGCTCACCGAGTCGGCCGCGCTCACCGAATTCGCGAAGCTGTGGCGGCCCCGGGTGGTGGTCTCCGATGGACAGGCGCCTGCCGGGACGGCCGCTGCCCGCGCCGTCGAGGCCGTCGCCGTGCGCCTGCTCGGCGCGCTGGACGAGCCGGGCGAGAGTGACGCCGACCTGACCTTCGACGCTGTTCCCGCTTCGCTGCGTGACAGCGGCGACGGGGTGTCGCCGATGCGGCACGTGCCGTACTTCGGGCCGGTCGAGGTGCCGACCTGGTTGCGCCGCAAGGCAAGGCGCAGCCGGGTGCTGCTGACCCTGTCGGACGCGACGTGGTTCGGCCCGGTCTTCGACGCCGTCGCGGAGGTGGACGCCGAGGTGGTCTGCGCGGCGAGCACGGCGGACTTCCCGGCCGGGACGACCGTGCCCGCGAACGTCCGCCTGGTCGACTCCGCGCCGCCGGCCGCGCTGCTGCCCACCTGCGCCGCCGTGCTCCACGACGGTGACGCGGAGCTGGCGCTGGCCGCGGCGGCGCACGGGCTCCCGCAGCTTTCGCTCACCGCGTCGGCGCTCGCCCGGCGGGTCGAAGCGGCCGGCGCCGGGCTGGTCGACGCGGCACCCTCGACCGGGCAGATCCGTGATCTGGTCGCCGGCGGAACACTGCGTGCCGGGGCGGACGCGCTGCGGGACGAGATCGCCGCGGCACCGGCCCCACGCGCGGTCGCGGCCCGGCTGACCCGCTGATTGTGGGGCCGTTAGGGGTGGGGCGGCCAAAAGGACCTCGGTAGCGTTTTCGGCGTGGCGCGGTAGCCATTCACGAGGCCGAATGCGTCTTTTCGCGGTTAGGTGGTCGATTACGTGAGTATCGATTTCTGCTCCGGCGGTTCTTTCCGTGCCGCCATTTCCCGGCGATCCGCCGGAATGGGGGTAATGGCGTGAGCGCCGAAAGCGAGCGCAAGCTCCTCGACTACCTCAAGCGCGCGACCGCGGACCTGCGCGACGCCAAACTGGCCCTGCAGGAGGCGCGCAGTCGCGAGGCCGAGCCGATCGCGATCGTCGGCATGGACTGCCGGTACCCCGGCGGGGTCGCCTCGCCCGAGGACCTGTGGGAGCTGGTCGCCACAGGCACCGACGCGATCGGCGGCTTCCCGCGGGACCGCGGCTGGCCGCTCGACGCGCTGTACGACCCGTCGCTGGAGCGGCCCGGCACCACGAACACCCGCGAGGCCGGTTTCCTCCACGACGCCGCGGAGTTCGACCCGGAGTTCTTCGGCATCTCGCCGCGCGAGGCGCTCGCGATGGACGCCCAGCAGCGGTTGCTGCTGCAGACGTCCTGGACCGCGCTGGAGCGCGCCGGCATCGTGCCCGAGACCTTGCGCGGCAGCGACACCGGGGTGTTCGCCGGCGTGATGTACCACGACTACCTCGGCCACGCCGCCGCCGGCAGCTTCGTCTCGGGCCGCGTGGCGTACGCGCTGGGGCTTGAAGGCCCCGCGGTGTCGGTGGACACCGCGTGCTCGTCTTCGCTCGTCGCGCTGCACTGGGCCGCGCAGGCGCTGCGCCGCGGCGACTGCTCGCTGGCGCTGGTCGGCGGCGTGACGGTGATGGCGACGCCCGAGACCTTCGTCTACTTCAGCGAACAACGCGGCCTCTCCGACGACGGCCGGTGCAAGGCGTTCGCCGCCGGCGCCGACGGCACGGGCTGGGGCGAGGGCGTCGGCGTGCTGGTGGTCGAGCGCCTTTCCGACGCCCGGCGCCTGGGCCACGAGGTGCTCGCGGTGGTCCGTGGCAGCGCGGTGAACTCCGACGGCGCGTCCAGCGGGCTGACCGTCCCCAATGGACCCGCCCAGCAGCGGGTGATCCGCCGGGCGCTGGAGTCCGCGGGCCTGAGCGCCGCGGACGTCGACCTGGTCGAGGGCCACGGCACCGGTACGAAGCTCGGCGACCCCATCGAGGCCCAGGCCCTGATCGCCACCTACGGCCGTGACCGGGCGGCGGGCGAGCCGCTGCGGCTCGGCTCGCTCAAGTCGAACATCGGCCACACGCAGGCGGCCGCGGGGGTCGGCGGCGTGATCAAGGTGGTGCAGGCGATCCGGCACGGCGTGCTGCCGAAGACACTGCACGTGGACGCGCCGTCGCCGCACGTCGACTGGTCGGCCGGCGCCGTCGAGCTGCTGACCGAGGCGCGGGACTGGCCGGACGCGGGCCGTCCCCGCCGTGGCGCGGTGTCTTCGTTCGGGCTCGGCGGGACCAACGCCCACGTCATTATTGAGCAGGGCACCGTCGACCAAGCCGAGCAAGTGGTCACCGTGCCAGTCGAGCTGCCCGTGGTGGCCTGGCCGCTGTCGGCGGACGCGGCCGACGCGCTCGCCGCGCAGGCACGAAGGCTCGCCGCGCACCCCGCAGAATCGTTGGCGGACATCGGTTTCTCGCTCGCCACCACGCGTTCGGCGCTGGACCACCGCGCGGTGGTCGTCGGTGCCGACCGCGAGGAACTGCTCGCCGGGCTGGCCGCGCTCGCGGCCGATGAGGGCGCGCCCGGCCTGGTGCGCGACCGGCGTGGCACCGGCCGGACCGCGTTCCTCTTCACCGGCCAGGGCGCCCAGCGCGCCGGGATGGGAACGGCGCTCGCCGCGAAGTACCCCGTCTTCGCCGAGGCGCTGGACGCGGTCTGCGCCGCGCTGGACCAGCACCTGGGTCGTCCACTGAGGACGATAATCGAAGACGAAGAAGCCTTGCGGCAGACCGGTTTCACCCAGCCCGCACTGTTCGCGGTCGAGGTGGCGTTGTTCCGGCTGCTGGAGTCGTGGGGACTCAAGCCGGACTTCCTGCTCGGCCATTCGATCGGTGAGCTGGCAGCCGCGCACGGCGCCGGTGTGCTGTCGCTGGCGGACGCGTGCACACTGGTGGCGGCGCGGGCCAGGCTGATGCAGGCGTTGCCTGCCGGTGGCTCGATGGTGGCGCTGCAGGCCACGGAGGCCGAGGTCTTGCCGCTGCTGACCGGCGAGGTGAGCATCGCGGCGATCAACGGCCCGGATTCCGTGGTGGTGTCCGGCTCGGCGGACGCGGTTGCCGCTGTGGTGGCGCGGTTCGAGGGCCGCAAGTCGTCGAAGCTGAAGGTCTCGCACGCGTTCCATTCGCCGTTGATGGAGCCGATGCTGGCGGAGTTCCGCGCGGTCGCGGAAACCCTGACGTACGCGAAGCCCGAGATCCCGGTCGTCTCCACGGCCGGTGCCGGCGCCGACCTGAGCACGCCGGGCTACTGGGTGGAGCAGGTCCGCTCCGCCGTCCGGTTCGACGACGGCCTGCGCGCGCTCGCCGGCGAGGGGGTCACCACGTTCCTCGAAATCGGTCCCGCCGCGGTGCTCACCGCCGCCGGCCGGACCGCGCTGGACGACGAAGCGTTCGCCTTCGTCCCGGCCCAGCGCGCCGACCGGGACGAGGCCCGCACCGTGGTCACCGCGCTCGCGACCCTGCACGCCCGCGGGATTCCCGTGGACTGGAACGCTTTCTACGCCGGTGCCCGCCGCGTCGAGGTGCCGACCTACGCCTTCCGCCGCACCCGCTACTGGCTGCCCGTCACGAGCGCGACCGGCGACGCCGCCGACCACGGCCAGGCGCCCGCCGGGCACCCGATGCTCAGCGCCGTCGTCCGGGTCCCCGACACCGGCGCGGTGGTGCTCACCGGGCGGCTGTCCGCGGCGACCGTGCCGTGGGTGGCCGACCACGTGGTGCTCGGCACGATCCTGGTGCCCGGCACGGCGTTCGTCGAGCTGGCCCAGCGCGCGGCCGACGAGGCCGGCTGCGCCGGCATCGAAGAACTGACCCTCGAGGCCCCGCTGACCCTCGCCGAGGGCGCGGGCGCGGCACTGCAGGTGACGGTGGACGCGGCCGAGGACAGCGGCCGCCGCCGCGTCACCGTCCATTCGCGACCGGACGGCGAAGACGCCTGGACGCGGCACGCCGCCGGGTTCCTGAGCGCCGAGGCCGGAACGCCGTCGTTCGACCTCGCCGAATGGCCGCCCGCCGGTGCCGTCGAGGAAGAGCTGACCGACCCGTACGCGCAGCTCGCCGAGCTGGGATACGACTACGGCGCGGCCTTCCGGGGCCTGCGCGCGATGTGGCGGCACGGCGACGACGTGTACGCCGAAGTCGCCCTGCCGGACGGTACCGAGGCCCGCGACTACGGCCTGCACCCGGCGTTGCTGGACGCCGCGATGCACGCGCAGTTGCTCGGCCCGGCGACCGGCGACGGCGAGGCCCGGCCGATGCTGCCGTTCGCCTTCAGCGGCACGACGCTGCACTCGGCGGGCGCTTCGGCGTTGCGGGTGCGCGTGTCGCCGATCGGGGACGACGCCATCACGCTGCAGATCGCCGACGCCACCGGGAGCCCGGTGCTGTCCGTCGAGTCGCTGGCAGCCCGCCCGATCTCGCTGGACAAACTGGCGCCGAGTTCGCTGTTCCACGTGCGGTGGGAGCCCGCGTCCGACACCGGGAACCCCGCCGCCACCAAGGTTCTTGAAGTGTCCACTCAGGACGGTCAAGTCCCTGTTACCGCGCGGAAGGCGGCCGGGCAGGTCCTGGCCGCGATCCAGGACCTGCTCGCGGAAGAAGGCGACACACGGCTGGCGGTCGTCACGCACGGCGCGGTGTCGGTGGACGGTGAGGACGTCGACCCGGCGATCGCCCCGGTGTGGGGCCTGGTCCGCGCGGCCGAGGCCGAGAATCCCGGCCGGTTCGTCCTGGTCGACGGCAGCGGGGCGGAAGCCGCGCTGGCCACCGGGGAGCCCGAGACGGCCGTGCGCGACGGCAAGGTGCTGGTGCCCCGCTTGACCGCCACGGCCGCAGCGCCGGGTGCATTGGGCTGGAACCCGGACGGCACGGTCCTGATCACCGGCGGTACCGGCGGACTCGGCGCGGTCGTCGCGAAGCACCTGGCAGCCCGGCACGGCGTTCGCCGCCTGCTGCTCACCAGCCGCCGCGGGGCCGACGCGCCGGGAGCCGCCGAGCTGCGTGACGAGCTGACGGCGCTGGGGGCCGAGGTCACCATCGCGAGCTGCGACGTCACCGACGCCGCGTCCGTCGCGAAGCTGCTGGACGGCGTTCCCGCCGAGGCGCCGCTGACCGCGGTCCTGCACGCCGCGGGCGTCCCGGCCGCGGGGCGCGTCGAGACGCTCACCACCGACGAGCTGGATCGCGTCTTCGCCCCGAAGGTCGACGGTGCCTGGCACCTGCACGAGCTGACCCGCGATCTGGACGCCTTCGTGCTGTTCTCCTCCGCGGCGAGCACGGTGCTGGCGGCCGGGCAGTCCGGGTACGCCGCCGCGAACGCGTTCCTCGACGAGCTGGCCCGCCACCGGCACGCCCACGGTCTGCCGGCCACGTCGCTGGCCTGGGGCGCCTGGGCCGAGGACGGCGGCATGGCCGGGGAGCTCGAAGAGGCCGACTTCCGCCGCCTGCGCCGCCTCGGCACCCCGCCGTTGGCGACGGCCGACGCGCTGGCCCTGCTCGACGCCTGCCTCGTTTCCGGAGAGCCGGTGCTCGCGCCGGTGAGGCTGGACTTCGCGGCTCTGCGCGCTCGCACGGACGCGTTGCCGCCGACGTTGCGAAGCCTCGTCCGTCCCGCATCGCCGCGACGGACGCCGGCGCGCGCGGGCGGTTCGGTCACCACCCGGCTGGGGACGCTGCCGGAGGCCGAGCGTGAGGCTTTCCTGCTCGGCGTGGTCGCGGAACAGGTCGTGGCCGTGCTCGGGTTCGCCTCGGCGGCGTCCGTCGAGCCGGAGCGCGCGTTCCAGGAGATGGGCTTCGACTCGCTCACCTCGGTGGAGCTGCGCAACCAGCTCGGTGCGCTGACCGGGCTGAAGCTGACCGCGACGATCGTCTTCGACCATCCGACGCCGTCCCGGCTGGCGCGGCGGCTGCACGAGCTGCTCGGCGCGGCCGGTGGCGCGGCGGACCCGCTGCTGGCCGAGATCGACCGGCTCGAAGCCCGGCTCGGCGGCGCCGCCGGCTCGCTCAACGGGTCGGCCGCGAAGGTCACCGCCCGGCTCGACGCGCTGGCCCGCAAGTGGGCCGAGGCGCACACCGGCCGCGCCGCCGAAGACGACCACTCCGCCGCAGACCTCGGCGCCGCCACCGATGACGAGCTTTTTGCCGTGCTGGACGACGAATTGGGCATCTCATGAACGGGCAGACCATGGGGAACGAGGACAGGCTCCGTGACTACCTCAAGCGCGCGACGGCCGATCTGAAGCAGGCCCGCCGGCGGGTGCACGAGCTGGAGGCCAAGGACACCGAGCCCATCGCGATCATCGGGATGAGCTGCCGGTACCCCGGGGGCGTCCGCACCCCGGACGAGCTGTGGGACCTGGTCGACGAGGGCCGTGACGTGATCGGGGAGTTCCCTGCCGACCGTGGCTGGGACATCGAGGGCGTGTACGACCCGACGCCCGAGCGCCCCGGCAAGACCTACACGCGCCACGGCGGATTCCTTTACGACGCCCCGGACTTTGACGCCGAGTTCTTCGGCATCAGCCCCCGCGACGCGCGCCGGGCCGACCCGCAGCAGCGGATCCTGCTGGAGGCCTCGTGGGAGGCGTTCGAGCGCGCCGGGCTGGACCCGCCCGCGCTCAAGGGCAGCCCCACCGGGGTTTACGCCGGCGTGATGTACCACGACTACAGCGGCGGCAGCCCGGACGGCAGCCTCGTCTCCGGCCAGGTCTCCTACACCCTCGGCCTGGAAGGCCCGTCGGTGTCGGTGGACACCGCGTGCTCGTCCTCGCTGGTCGCGCTGCACCTGGCGGCGCAGGCCCTGCGCCGCGGCGACTGCACGCTGGCGCTGGCGAGCGGCGTCGCCGTGATGGGCACGCCGGAGATGTTCGTCGACTTCTGCAGCCGCCGCGGTCTCGCCGCCGACGGCCGCAGCCGCTCGTTCTCCGACGACGCGGACGGCACGTCGTGGGCCGAGGGCGTCGGCGTCCTCGTGCTCGAACGGCTTTCCGACGCGCGCCGCAACGGTCACCGGATCCTCGCACTGCTGCGCGGTTCCGCGGTGAACCAGGACGGCGCCAGCAACGGCTTCTCCGCCCCCAACGGGCCCTCCCAGGTCCGCGTGATCGAGGCGGCGCTCGCCGACGCGGGGCTGACAGTGTCCGATGTGGACGCCGTCGAGGCGCACGGCACCGGCACCGCGCTCGGTGACCCGATCGAGGCCCAGTCGGTGATGGAGACCTACGGGCAGCGCACCGCGGGCGAACCGCTGCTGCTCGGTTCGATCAAGTCGAACATGGGGCACCCGCAGGCCGCCGCCGGCGTGGCCGGGGTGATCAAGATGGTGCAGGCGATCCGGCACGGCCGGCTGCCGCGCACGCTGCACGTCGGCACGCCGTCGAAGCACGTCGACTGGACCGCGGGCGCGGTCGAGCTGCTGACCGAGCCGCGCGAGTGGCCGGAGACCGGCCGCCCTCGCCGTGGTGCGGTGTCGTCGTTCGGGGTCAGCGGCACCAACTCCCACGTGATCCTGGAACAAGCGCCGGAAGCCGCGGAAATCGAGCCTTCGCCGGCTGCCGTGTATCCGCTGGTGCTCTCGGCGAAGACCCCGGCCGCGCTGGCCGAGGCGGCCGGACGGCTGGCCGCGGGCGTGGACGGCGATCTGACTGACGTCGCCTATACGCTGGCCGCCGGGCGCGCGTCCTTCGACCACCGCGCCGTGGTGCTCGCCGAAGACAGCGCGCAGGCGGCCGAAGCCTTACGCGCGCTGGCCGCCGGCGGTTCGCGGCCCGACGTGGTCACCGGCACCGCCGACGTGCGGGGCAAGACCGTGTTCGTGTTCCCCGGCCAGGGTTCGCAGTGGACCGGCATGGCGATCGAGCTGCTCGGGCAGTCGCCCGCGTTCGCCGAACGGCTGGCCGAGTGCGACGCGGCGCTGCGGAAGTTCGTGGACTGGTCAGTTCTGGCCGTCCTGCGCGGGGAGCCGGGCACGCCGCCCGCCGACCGGGTGGACGTCGTGCAGCCGATGCTGTGGGCGGTGATGGTCTCGCTGGCCGCGCTGTGGCGCGCGCACGGCGTGGAGCCGGACATGGTGATCGGCCACTCGCAGGGCGAGATCGCCGCCGCGAGTGTCGCAGGTGCACTGTCGCTTGAGGACGGTGCCCGGGTGGTCGCGTTGCGCAGCAAGGCGATCGGTGAAGTGCTGGGCGGCCGGGGCGGCGGGATGCTCGCCGCCGGGCTGTCCGCGACCGACCTGCGCGCCCGTCTCGACGCCTGGGACGGCCGGATTTCACTGGCCGCCGACAACGGCGCGACCTCGGCCGTGCTGTCCGGCGACGGCGACGCACTCGATCAGCTGCGCGACGAGCTGGTCGCGGAAGGCTTCCGTGCCAAGCGGGTGCCGGTGGACTACGCCTCGCACTCCGCGCACGTCGAGCACCTGTCCGACCGGCTGCTGGCCGACCTCGGCCCGATCGAGCCCCGTCTCGGCTCCGTCGCGATGACCTCGACCGTGAACGAGGAGCCGGTCGGGGAGTCCACTCTGGACGCGGAGTACTGGTTCACCAACCTGCGCACGACGGTCAGCTTCGCCCCGGTCGTCGCGAAGCTCGCCGCGGCCGGCTACACGCGGTTCATCGAGGTCAGCCCGCATCCGGTACTGGCGATGAGCATCCAGGAGACGCTGGACGAGACCGGGCACGCCGGCGCCGTCTCCGGCACCCTGCGCCGCGACGAGGGCGGCCTGGTCCGGTTCGCGACGTCGATGGCCGAGTACGCGGTCCGCGGCGGCGCGGCCGGCTGGACCTCGCTGGCGCCCGGTGGCCGGCTGGCCGACCTGCCGACCTATCCGTTCCAGCACAAGCGTTTCTGGCACGAGGACGAGTCCGCGGCCGAGCCGCCTACCGCCGCGCCGGTGGCCGATCAGGAGTTCTGGCAGGACGTCACCGGCGGCGATGTCGACGCGCTGGCGGCCCGGCTCGGCGTCGAGGCGGCACCGCTCGCCGAGGTCGTCCCGGCGCTGGCCGCCTGGCACGGCCGCCGGACCGAACTGTCCACGGTGGACTCCTGGCGCTACCGCGTTTCGTGGGCCCCGCTGCCGGGGGTCGCCGGTGGGCTCAAGGGCGCCTGGCTCGTGGTCCTCCCGGCCGGGGTGCCCGAGGCGGCCGAGCTGGCCGACGCGCTCACGGAGCAGGGCGACATCGTGCGGGTCATCGCGCCTGCCGAGCGCGCCACATTGACCGAGGTGATCACGGGGGCAACTGCGCTCCGCCCATTCGACGGCGTGCTTTCGCTGCTGGCGCTCGACACCCGTGAGCACCCGGAAGGCCCGGCGCTGACCACTCCGGTCGCCGCGACCATCACGCTGCTGCAGGCCCTGCAGGACGCCGCCGTCGACGCGCCGGCCTGGGTCGTCACCCGCGGCGCCGTCGCGGTGGACGCGTTCTCCGACGCCGACCCGGCCGCCGCGGCGGTGTGGGGTCTCGGCACGGTCGCCGGGCTCGACCGCCCGGGCACCTGGGGCGGTCTGGCCGACGTGACCGGTGCGGCGGACGCGCCCCGGCTGGCCGCGGTGGTGTCCGGAGTGGACAGTGAGGACCAGGTGGCGATCCGGCCCTCCGGGGTATTCGGCAAGCGCATGGTGCGCGCGCCGCTCGCCGGTGCCGGTGCCCGGCGGGATGGGGCGGCGCAGGCCGGAGCTGGCGCCCGGCTGGATGGGGCGGCGCAGGCCGGAGCCGGTGCCCGGCGGGATGGGACGGCGCTCGCCGGGGCCGGCGGTGCGGCCGAGCCGTGGCAGCCGCGGGGCACAGTGCTCGTCACCGGGGGCACCGGCGCGGTCGGCGCGCACGTCGCCCGCTGGCTCGCCGGCCGCGGTGCCGAGCACCTCGTGCTGACCAGCCGCCGCGGGCTCGACGCGCCCGGCGCACGGGAGCTGCTCGAGGAGCTTTCGGGCACGCGGGTCACCGTCGCGGCTTGCGATGTTTCGGACCGCACGGCGCTCGAAGCCCTGCTGGCCGAGCACCCGCCGTCCGCCGTCGTGCACGCCGCCGGGGTGCTGACCGCCGAGCCGCTGCTGGCCGATGTCACGCCGGCGGAGTTCGCCGCCGCCACCCGCGCCAAGGTCACCGGCGCCGCGCTGCTCGACGAGCTGCTCGGCGAGACCGAGCTGGACGCGTTTGTGCTGATGTCCTCGGGAGCCGCCGTCTGGGGCACCTCGGGCCAGCCCGCGTACGCCGCGGGCAACGCTTACCTCGACGGGCTCGCCCGCCGTCGTCGCGCGACCGGGAAGACCGCGACTTCGATCGCCTGGGGCTCCTGGGGCGGCGGGGGCATGGTCGACACCGAGGCGAGCGATCTGTTGCGCCGCATGGGATTGGCCGAGATGGACCCGCGGCTCGCCGTCGAGGTCTTGGGCCAGGCGCTCGATCACGACGAGAGCCAGCTGGTGGTCGCGGACATCGACTGGACCGCGTTCGCGCCGGTTTACCAGCTCGCCCGGCCGCGGCCGCTGCTGCGCGGGCTGCCCGAAGCGGCCGATGACACCGGCGAGTCTTCGCCCGAGCCGACCGGAGACCTCAAGGGGCAGCTGGCTTCGCTCACCCCGGCCGAGCAGCAGCGGACGCTGCTGGAGCTGGTGCGTGGCCAGGTCGCCGTGGTCGCCGGGTACGACGCCGGTTCGGCGGTCGAGCCGGCCCGGGCGTTCAAGGAACTGGGCTTCGACTCGGTGACGGCCGTCGACCTGCGCAACCGGCTCGGCGCCAGCACCGGGCTGAAGCTGCCGGCCACCGTCGCGTTCGACCACGTGAACTCCCACGCGCTGGCCGAGCACCTGTGGACGCAGCTGTGCGAGGGCGTCGCGGAGGTTCCGCTGGAGGTCGAGCTGGACCGGCTCGAGTCCGTCGCGGCCGGGCTGGACGCGGCGGAGATCGACCGGTCCCGGATCGTCGCGCGGCTGCAGGCGATGGTCACCACGCTGCACCAGACGATCGCCGGCGGGACCGCCGGCGCGGCGCTGGAGGCCGCGACCACGGACGAGCTTTTCGCCCTGATCGACAACGAGCTAGGCGCCTGAGCGCCGCCCACCCGCAGGACCACCGGAGCGACAAGAGGGTTCCCAAGATGACTGACGAAAGCAAGCTGGTCGACTACCTGAAGCGGGTGACCGCGAACCTCCAGGAGACGCGGGAGCGGCTGCGCGCGGTCGAGGCCGCCGAGGCCGAGCCGATCGCGATCGTCGCGATGGGCTGCCGGTACCCCGGTGACGTGCGCTCGCCCGAGGACCTCTGGGAGCTGGTGGCCCAGGGCCGCGACGCCGTCGGAGACTTCCCGGCCGACCGCGGCTGGAACCTGGGCACGCTGTTCGACGCCGACCCGGACGCGCCCGGCACGAGTTACGTCAGCGAGGGCGGTTTCGTCCACGACGCGGGCCAGTTCGACGCGCCGTTCTTCGGCATCTCGCCACGCGAGGCGCTGGCGATGGACCCGCAGCAGCGGCTGGTGCTGGAGCTGGCGTGGGAGACCGTCGAACGCGGCGGCATCGCCCCGCACTCGCTGGCGAAGCAGCAGGTCGGCGTGTTCATCGGCAGCGGCGGCCAGGACTACTACGACGAGCTGCCGCCCTCGGTGCTCGCCGGCGAGGTCGAGGACTACCTGAGCACCGGCAACGCCGGCTCGGTGATTTCCGGCCGGATCGCCTACGCGCTGGGCCTTGAGGGCCCGGCCGTGACGATCGACTCGGCCTGCTCCTCGTCGCTGGTCGCGCTGCACCTGGCCGTGCAGTCGCTGCGGCAGCGGGACTGCTCGCTGGCGCTGGCCGGCGGGGTCATGGTCATGTCGCGCCCCGGCCCGTTCCTGGCGTTCAGCCGCCAGCGCGGCCTGGCCGCCGACGGCCGTTGCAAGCCTTTCTCCGACAGCGCCGACGGCACCGGCTGGGCCGAGGGCGCGGGCACCCTGCTGCTCGAACGGCTCTCGGACGCCCGCCGCAACGGGCACCCGGTCCTGGCGGTCGTGCGCGGCTCCGCGGTGAACTCCGACGGCGCGTCCAATGGTCTGACCGCGCCGAACGGCCCTTCGCAGCAGCGCGTGATCCGCCAGGCGCTGGCGAACGCGCAGCTCTCGGCGTCCGATGTGGACGCTGTCGAGGGCCACGGCACCGGCACCACCCTCGGCGACCCGATCGAGGCCCAGGCGGTGCTGGCGACCTACGGCCAGGACCGCCCGGGCGCCCCGCTGTGGCTGGGCTCGATCAAGTCCAACATCGGCCACGCCCAAGCCGCGGCCGGCGTCGGCGGAGTGATCAAGATGGTCATGGCCCTGCGCCACGGACTGCTGCCGGAGACCCTGCACGTGACCGAGCCGTCCACCGAGGTCGACTGGGCTTCGGGCAATGTCGAGCTGCTCCGCTCGTCTCGCGAGTGGCCGTCGGAGGGCCGCCCGCGCCGTGCCGGGATCTCGTCGTTCGGCGTGAGCGGGACCAACGCGCACGTGATCGTGGAAGAGGCGCCCGCCCCCGAGGCGGTGTCGCCGGCCGCGTCGGTGTCGCCGGCCTGGCCCGCTGCCCTGCCCGTGCCGATGCCGTTGTCCGGCCACGGGTCCGCCGCGCTGAAGGCCCAGGCCGGGCGGCTGACATCTAACATGTCAGTCCCGGCACTGACATCTAACATGTCAGCTGCCGAAGTGACATCTAACCTTTCAGCTGCCGCACTGACATCTAACCTTTCAGTCCCCGAGCTGACATCTAACATTTCAGACCGCGCACTGACATCTAACATGTCAGTTCCCCAGGTGACATCTAACATGTCAGTGGCGGAGCGCTCGCCCCTGAACCTCGGCTTCTCACTAGCCACCTCCCGCTCGCCGCTGTCGCATCGGGCTGTGGTGCTGTCCGAGGATCCGGAAGCCGCCATTGCCGCGCTTGCTGCCGGTGAGAACCACCCGGGTCTGGTGACCGGCGCGCAGGTCGAGGGGCAGACCGCGTTCCTGTTCTCCGGGCAGGGCGCCCAGCGGCCCGGCATGGGGGCCGGGCTGGCGGCCGCGTTCCCGGTGTTCGCCGAGGCGCTGGACGAGGTCTGCGCCGAGCTGGACCCGCGGCTGGACCGTCCACTCAAGACAGTGATGGCCGACAATCCCCGCCTGATCAACCAGACCGGCTACACCCAGCCCGCGTTGTTCGCGATCGAGGTCGCGCTGTTCCGGCTGCTCGAATCGTGGGGGATCAAGCCCGACTACCTGCTCGGGCACTCGATCGGTGAGCTGGCCGCCGCGCATGTCGCCGGGGTGCTGTCGCTCGCCGATGCCGCGAAACTTGTTGCGGCCAGGGCGAAACTGATGCAGGCGCTTCCTGGCGCAAGGATTGCGTCGCGCAGCGACTCCGCTGAGGGCGGCGGCGGGGAAATGGGTGGTGGCTCGATGGTCGCGCTGCAGGCGACCGAGGAGGAGGTCCTGCCGCTGCTGACCGCCGAGGTGAGTATCGCGGCGATCAACGGCCCGGAGTCCGTGGTGCTCTCGGGCACCGAAGCCGCCGTTGCCGCCGTGGTGGCGCAGTTCGAGGGGCGCAAGTCCTCGAAGCTGAAGGTCTCGCACGCGTTCCACTCGCCGTTGATGGAGCCGATGCTGGCGGAGTTCCGCGCGGTGGCCGAGACCCTGGCCTATGCCCAGCCGGTGATCCCGATCGTCTCCACAGTCGGTGCGGATGTCGACTTGGCGACTCCGGGGTACTGGGTGGACCAGGTCCGCGCGGCCGTCCGGTTCCACGACGGCATCGGCACGCTGGCGGCGCAGGGAGTCGGCCGGTTCGTCGAGGTCGGGCCGGACGGGGTGCTCTCGGCCCTGGTGCGCCAGATCACCGAGAGCGCCGTGGTGATCCCGGTGCAGCGCAAGGACCGGCCGGAGGCCCACACCGCGCTGACCGCGCTCGCCGAACTGTTCGTCAGCGGCCTGGTGCCGGACTGGGCCGCGGTCTTCGCCGGCCGTGGCGCCCAGCGGGTCGACTTGCCGCCCTATGCCTTCCAGCGCAAGCGTTACTGGCTCGACGCCCGCGCGAACCGCGATGAGATGACCGCCGCGGGCCTCACCTCGGCCGGGCACCCGCTGCTCGGTGCCGCGGTCGCGCTCGCCGACACCGACGGGGTGGTGCTCACCGGCCGGCTGTCGGTCGAGACGCACGCGTGGCTGGCCGAGCACCGGCTCGGCGACGTCGTCACCGTGCCCGGCACCGCGTTCCTGGAACTGGTGGTCCGTGCCGGCGACCAGGTCGGCGCCGGCCGGATCGCAGAGCTGACCCTGGGCAGCCCGCTGGTCGTCCCGAACCGGGGCGGGGTCCAGGTGCAGGTGACCGTCGGCGCCGCGGGCGACGACGGCCTCCGCGCCGTGACCGTCCACTCGCGACTGGAGGACGAAGCCGGTGAGTGGACCTCCCACGCCACCGGCACGGTGGCAGCGCAGTCGCACCGCGGGGGCTCCGCGCTGACCGAGTGGCCGCCGGCCGGCGCCGAGCCGGTCGCGATCGACGGCGTGTACGACGACTTCGCCGACACCGGCCTCGGCTACGGCCCGCTGTTCCGCTCGCTGCGCGCGGTGTGGAGCCGGGGCCGAGAGGTGTTCGCCGAGGTGACGCTCCCCGAGGACAGCGAGGCCGAGCGCTTCGGCCTGCACCCGGCCGCGCTCGATGCCTGCACCCACGCCCTGCGGGTCGCGGGTGGCGGTGACGG
Organism: Amycolatopsis saalfeldensis; assembly: GCF_900110575.1. Taxonomy (GTDB): domain Bacteria; phylum Actinomycetota; class Actinomycetes; order Mycobacteriales; family Pseudonocardiaceae; genus Amycolatopsis; species Amycolatopsis saalfeldensis. The sequence goes on along the minus strand of NZ_FOEF01000001.1, from coordinate 115,811 downwards.
CGGCGTCGGCCTGGTCCCGTTCTGCTGGACCGGCGTCGAACTCCACGCCACCGGCGCGTCCGCGCTGCGGGTGCGGTTCGCGCCGACCACCAGCGAGGGCTTCGAGATCACGCTGGCCGACGCCACCGGCGCGCCCGTCGCCACCGTCGCGGAGGCAGTGTTCCGGCCGTTCACCACGCCGGTCGACGCCGGTCCGCCGCTGTATCGCGTCGAGTGGCAGCGGGCGGCCGCCCTTGAGGCCACTGTGGACACTTCGCACGCCGAGGTCTTCGAGTGCGCCGGGGAAAACCCGCAGGAGACGCACGCACTGACCCACCGCGTGCTCGCCCGGCTGCAGGACTGGCTGGCCACCGAGCACGCCGACGACGCCCGTCTCGTGGTCGTCACCCGCGGCGCGGTTTCGGTGGGTGGCGCCGACGTCACCGACCTGGCCGCGTCCGCCGCCTGGGGCCTCGTGCGCTCGGCGCAGGAAGAGAACCCGGACGCCTTCGTCCTGCTTGATCTCGATGACGAATCCGCCGCCGAAGACGTGCTGCCGCAGGTGCTCGCCGCCGGGGAGGCGCAAGCCGCGGTCCGCCTCGGGGTGCTCCTCGTGCCCCGGCTGGTCCGCGCGGCGCCGGAGACCGAGCCCGCGTACTTCTGCCCGCACGGCACCGTGCTGGTCACGGGCGCGTCCGGGGCGCTGGGCGGCAGGCTCGCCTGGCACCTGGTCACCGAGCACAACGTGCGCCGCCTGCTGCTGCTGAGCCGCCGGGGCACGCCGGAGCTGACGCGGCTGGCCACCGAAATCGGCGAGCTGGGGGTGGCGGTCGAGGTCGCGCAGTGCGACGTCGCCGACCGCGCCGCGCTCACCGCGGTTCTGGCCACCATCCCGGCCGAGCACCCGCTCACCGCGGTGGTCCACGCCGCCGGGGTGCTCGACGACGGGGTGGTCACCGCGCTCACGCCCGACCGCGTCGACACGGTGCTGCGGCCCAAGGTCGACGGCGCGCTGAACCTGCACGAGCTGACCCGCGACACCGCGCTCTCGGCGTTTGTGCTGTTCTCCTCGGTTTCCGGCGTGCTCGGCGCGCCCGGCCAGGGCAGCTACGCCGCCGCGAACGCGTTCCTCGACGCCCTCGCCGCGCACCGCGTCGCCCATGGCCTGCCCGGGCTGTCACTGGGCTGGGGCCTGTGGGGCGAGGTCGGCGGCATGGGCGGCACGCTCTCGGCCGAGGAGGTCACGCGGCTCGCGACGAGCGGGGTCGTCCCGCTGTCCACCGTGGAGGGACTGGCCCTGTTCGACCGGGCGCTGGTGGTCCGCCACGCCACCGTGGTCCCGGCGAAGCTGGACCTGCCCACGCTGCGCCGGCTCGACCGGATCCCGAAGACCCTGGAAGAGCTGGTCGGCCGGGCCGGACGGCGGATCGCCGCCGGTGCGGCCGCGGCGAGGGAAGACTCGTTCGCGACGCGGCTGCTGGACCTGCCCGAGGCGGACCGCCGTGACGCGGTGCTGGAGCTGGTGCGCGGCCACGCGGCCACCGTGCTCGGGTACGGCGGTGCGCACGAGATCGAGCCGTCGGCCCAGTTCCAGTCGCTCGGCTTCGATTCGCTCACCGCGATCGAACTGCGCAACGGGCTCACCTCGGCCACCGGCCAGCGGCTGCCCGCGACGCTGATCTTCGACCACCCCACGCCGTCCGCGCTCGCCGGCCACCTGCTGGCGGAGCTGGCCGGCACCACCGCCGAGGTGGTCACCGCGGCCGCGCGGACCTCCGGCGACGAGCCGATCGCGATCGTCGGCATGGCCTGCCGGCTGCCGGGCGGGGTCACCTCGCCGGAGCAGCTGTGGGAGCTGGTCGCCGAGGGCCGCGAAGCCATCGGCGACTTCCCGGCCGACCGCGGCTGGGACGTCGACGGCCTGCTCGACCCGAGCGGCCGGCGGCCCGGCACCACGTACGTCGCCCGAGGCGGTTTCGTCTACGACGCCGGCGACTTCGACCCGGCCTTCTTCGGCATCTCGCCCAAGGAAGCCCCGATGATCGACCCGCAGCAGCGGCTGCTGCTCGAGTCGTGCTGGGAGGCCCTCGAACGCGCCGGGATCGACCCGGCCTCGCTCAAGGGCAGCCCGACCGGCGTGTACGCGGGCGTCCAGTACCACGACTACGTGGGCGCGAGCAGCGCCGGCTCGATCGTCACCGGCCGGGTGTCCTACACGCTCGGGCTGGAGGGCCCCGCGGTCAGCGTGGACACCGCCTGCTCGTCTTCGCTGGTCGCGATGCACATGGCCGCGCAGGCGCTGCGCGGCGGGGACTGCTCGCTGGCGCTGGCCGGAGGTGTCACCGTGATGGCGACGCCGGAGACGTTCGTCGAGTTCGCCCGCCAGCAGGGCCTCGCGGCCGACGGGCGGTGCAAGGTGTTCTCCGACGACGCCGACGGCACCACCTGGTCCGAGGGCGCCGGCGTGGTCGTGCTGGAGCGGCTGAGCGACGCCCGCCGCCTCGGCCACCCGGTGCTCGCGGTGCTCAAGGGCAGCGCGGTCAACCAGGACGGCACGTCCAACGGCCTCACCGCGCCCAACGGCCCGGCCCAGCAGCGCGTGATCCGCGCGGCACTGGCCGATGCCGGCCTGGTCGCGTCCGATGTGGACGCCGTCGAGGCCCACGGCACCGGCACCAAACTGGGCGACCCGATCGAGGTCCAGGCGCTGCTGGCCACCTATGGCAAGGAGATCGCCGCGGACCGTCCGTTGTGGATCGGCTCGGTCAAGTCGAACATCGGCCACACCCAGGCCGCGGCCGGCGCGGCCGGGGTGATCAAGATGGTGATGGCGATGCGCCAGGGCGAGCTGCCCGCGACGCTGAACGTCGGCCGCCCGTCCACCGAGATCGACTGGTCCTCGGGCGCGGTCCGGGTGCTGGCCGAGCCGGTCAAGTGGCTGCCCAACGGGCACACCCGCCGGGCCGGCGTCTCGTCCTTCGGCGTGAGCGGCACCAACGCCCACGTGATCCTGGAGGAGGGCGACCGCCGCGAGGTCGCCGGCGGCGGCGTGCCCGAGCACGACGGCCCGGTCGCCTGGCCGGTCTCCGGCCGCGGCGCCGCGGCGCTGCGGGCCAAGGCCGAGCAGTTGATGTCCTATGTGGACGAGGAGCCGGACGGCAGCCTCGCGGACATCGGCTTCTCGCTGGCCACCACCCGCAGCGCGTTCGACCGCCGCGCGGTGCTGATCGGCAACCGCTCGCCGCAGTTCGTCCGCGGCCTCGCGGCACTGGTGGACGAGGAGGAGGCGCGCGGCGTCGTCAGCGGCGTCGCCACCGCCACCGGGCGCACGGCGTTCCTGTTCGCCGGCCAGGGTTCGCAGCGCGCCGGCATGGGCGCGCGGCTCGCGGAGCAGTTCCCGGTCTTCGCCGCGGCTTACGACGAGGCCTGCGCCGCCGTCGACCGGCATCTCGACCGGCCGATCCTCGAGATCATCAACGGCGGCGAGGACCTGAACGAGACGCGCTACACCCAGCCCGCGCTGTTCGCGCTCGAGGTCGCGCTGTTCCGCCTGGCCCGGTCGTGGGGCGTCAAGCCCGACGTGCTGGCCGGGCACTCGATCGGCGAGGTCGCCGCGGCCCACTGCGCCGGGGTGCTCTCGCTGGCCGACGCGGCGAAGCTCGTTGTCGCCCGCGGCGCGCTGATGCAGGCGCTTCCCACGGGAGGCGCGATGGTGGCGATCGACGCGACGCCCGACGCCGTACTCGAAGCCGCCGGTGACACCGTGGACATCGCCGCGGTGAACGGACCGAGCGCCGTGGTGATCTCGGGAGCCGCCGAAGCCGTGGCCGCGGTGGCCGCGAAGTTCGAGCGCACCAAGCAACTCCGCGTCTCGCACGCGTTCCACTCGCGGCTGATGGACCCGATGCTGGCGGAGTTCCGGACCGTCGCCGAAGGGCTCGCCTACGCCGAGCCGCGGATCCCGGTGCTCTCCACCGTCACCGGTGAGCCCGCCGATCTGACGTCACCGGAGTACTGGGTGCGGCAGGTGCGCGAAGGCGTCCGGTTCCTCGACGCCGTCACCCGCGCCGCGGCCGACGGCGTCACCCGCTTCCTGGAACTGGGCCCGGACACCACACTCACCGCGATGGCCGACGGCTGCCTCGACGAGCGGCCCGAAGGACTGGTGCTCGCTTCGTTGCTGCACAAGGAACAGGACGAGGCGGTGGCCGCGCTGACCGGCGTCGCGCAGCTGCACGTCAGCGGCGTCGACGTCGACTGGGCCGCGGTGTACGAGCCGACCGGCGCCCGTCCGGTCGGCCTGCCGACCTACCCGTTCCAGCGCAGCCGCTACTGGCTGGAGAGCACCGCGTCCGCGCCCGGCGAGGAGGACCACCCGCTGCTGGGCTCGGTCCTGGACCTGGCCGACGCCGACGGGCTGCTGTTCACCGGGCGGCTTTCGGTGGGCACGCACCCGTGGCTGGCCGACCACGTCGTCGGCGGCCAGATCCTGTTCCCCGGCACCGGGTTCGTCGAGATGGCGATCCGCGCCGGCGACGAGGCCGGCTGCCCGCGCCTGGAGGAGCTGACCCTGGAGTACCCGCTGGTCCTGCCCGAGCGCTCCGGCGTGCGGGTGCAGTTCGCGGTCAGTGCGCCCACCGCGGGCGGCGATCGGACGTTCAGCGTGCACTCACGTCCGGAAGGCGCGGCCGAGGGCGTCCCGTGGACACGGCACGCCACCGGACGGCTGGCGAAGGCCGGCAAGGCCGAGAAGTTCGACCTCACGGCCTGGCCGCCGGAGGGCGCGACGCCGGTCCAGCTCGAGGGCACGTACGAGGAGCTGGCCGCCGACGGTCTGGCGTACGGGGAAGCGTTCCGCGGTCTGGTCGCGGCCTGGAAGCGCGATGGTGAGGCCTTCGCCGAGATCCAGCTCCCGGGTTCGGTGTCCGATGTGGACCGTTACGGCATCCACCCGGCGGTGCTCGACGCGGCGCTGCACACCATCGGCGTCTCCGGCGCGGCCGGGGACGAGCCGGCGCTGCCGTTCGCCTGGGAGGGCGTCCGGCTGCACGCGGTGGGGGCGACGACCCTGCGGGTGCACGTCCGGCCGGTCGGCACCGGGGCGGTGTCCCTCGACATCGCGGACGGGGCCGGCGCGCCGGTCGCTTCGGTCGGCTCGTTGCTGCTGCGGCCGATGTCCGCGGTCCCACAGCCGGTCGCGGCGGGCGGCGGCGACTCGCTGTTCCGCGTGGCCTGGGAGCAGACCGACCTCGACGCCGTCGCGGAGGTCACCGACTGGACCGTTGTGGGTGCCGACCCGTTCGGCCTCACCGACGCGCTGGGCGCGAAGGCTTCGGCGGACTTCGCCGGGGCCACTGGCTTGCTCGTGCTGCCTTCGAGCGGCGACGGCGTGCACGCCGAGCTGCACCGGGTTTTGGGACTGCTGCAGGAATTCCTCGGCCGTGCCGACGGCTCGCTGCTCGTCGTGACCCGCGGTGCGGTGGCCGCGGAGGCGGGGGAGAACCCCGACCCGGTCGGTGCCGCGGTGGCCGGCCTGGTGCGCTCGGCGCAGGCCGAGCACCCGGGCCGCATCGCGCTCGTCGACCTCGGCGCGGGCACCCCGACCGGCCGCACGCTGGCCGCGGTGTCGGCGTCGGACGAGCCGCAGGTGGCCTTGCGCTCGGGCGCGGTCCTGGTGCCGCGCCTGGTGCGGGCGGCCGACGCGGCCGGTGCGCCGGTCTGGGACGCCGAGGGCACGGTGCTCATCACCGGGGCCACCGGTGCACTGGGCGGCGCCGTCGCCCGGCACCTGGTCACCGAGCACGGCGTGCGGCACCTGCTGCTCGCCAGCCGGCGCGGGGCCGAGGCCCCGGGTGCGGCGGAACTGCGCGACGAGCTGACCGGGCTGGGCGCGGAAGTCACCCTCGCCGCCTGCGACGTGGCCGACCGTGACGCGGCAACGGCTTTGCTGTCCCGGGTTTCGCCGGACGCGCCACTGCGCGGTGTCGTCCACGCCGCCGGTGTGCTCGACGACGGCGTGCTCGCGTCACTGACCCCCGATCGGCTGGACACCGTGCTCCGGCCCAAGGTCGACGCGGCGCTGACCCTGCACGAGCTGACCCGCGAAGCCGATCTCACGGCGTTTGTGCTGTTCTCCTCGGCCGCCGGGGTGCTCGGCGCGCCGGGCCAGGGCAGTTACGCCGCGGCGAATGCCTTCCTCGACGCGCTGGCGGCCCGCCGCCGGGCCGAAGGACTGACGGGCACCTCACTCGCCTGGGGCCTGTGGGCCGACGGCATGGGCAAGGCGCTGGAGGACACCGACACGCACCGGATCAACGAGACCGGCATCGCCGCATTGTCCACTGAGGACGGACTGCGGCTGCTGGACTCCGCGACGGGCTCGGCCGAGGCGCTCCTGGTCCCGATCGCGCTCGACACCCGGGTACTGGCGAGCACGGGCGACGACGACCTCCCGGCCGTCCTGCGCGGCCTGGCGGGCACCCCGGGCCGTCGCGCGGCCCAGGACGCGGTGGAGGAAACCGAGTCGCTCGCGCAGAAGCTAAGCGGGCTGCCGGTGAACAAGCGCGTCCCGACCGTGCTCACCCTGGTGCGGACGCATGCCGCCGCGCTGCTCGGGCACACCGGGCCGGAGGCGGTGGAGCCGGACCGCTCGTTCAACGAGGTCGGGTTCGACTCCCTGTCGGCGACCGGGTTCCGGAACAAGCTCAGCCTCGTCACCGGGCTGAAGCTCCCGGTCAGCCTGATCTTCGATTACCCGACCCCGCGGATCCTGGCCGGGCACCTGGTCGGCGAGCTGGCCCCGGAGGAGGTCGCCGAGCCGGCCGGAACCGTTACCGAGCAAGGAGTTCGCGACGCACTGGCGGGCCTCAGCCTGGAACAGCTGCGTTCGGCCGGGCTGCTGGACGGCTTGCTGGAGCTGGCCGGAGTGCGGCTGCCGGAGGAAGCCGAGACCACCGCGGTCGAGGCGGGCACCATCGACGGCTTGGACACCGACGCGTTGATCAGCCTGGCCATCGGCGGCGGTGACGATGACTAGTCGACCCCTAAACCCGTTCCACCCGGCCATTATTGCCGCGCCCGCGCGCGATGCGGTCCACTGGCACGGACAGTTTCCGGGCTCCTTGCCGGTTTCCCGACGCGAGAAGTTCGTTTTCGATCTTGACCCGAACGAGGAGAGGTAAACCGATGGTCACCGGCTATGCGATCGAAGCACGGGGACTGCGCAAGTCCTACGGGGACGTCCACGTCCTGGAGGGCGTCGACCTGAGCGTGGAGCGCGGCACGATGTTCGCGCTGCTCGGCCCCAACGGCGCCGGCAAGACCACGACGGTGCGGATTCTCAGCACCCTCCTGGACGCCGACGGCGGCACCGTGACCGTCAACGGCCACGACGTCGCCGGGCGCAAGCGCAAGGTGCGCGAGCAGATCGGGCTGACCGGCCAGGACACGGCCGTCGACGAGCTGCTCACCGCCCGCGAGAACCTGGAGATGATGGCGCGGCTGTTCCACCTGTCCGCGGCCGCGGCGAAGAGCAGGGCCGTCGAGCTGCTCGCGCAGTTCGATCTGGTGGACGCGGCGGACCGCCCGGTCAAGACCTACTCCGGCGGGATGCGCCGCCGGCTCGACCTGGCGATCAGCCTGATCACCTCGCCGCCGGTGCTGTTCCTGGACGAGCCCACCACGGGCCTCGACCCGCGCAGCCGCTCGGCGATGTGGGACGCGATCCGCGAGTTGCTCAGCAACGGCACCACGATCCTGCTCACCACGCAGTACCTCGACGAGGCCGACCAGCTGGCCGACCGGATCGCGGTGATCGACAAGGGCCGCGTGGTCGCCGAGGGCACGGCGGCGGAACTCAAGCGCAAGGTCGGCACCGAGCGGCTGAAGCTGGAGTTCGCGACGGCCGCCGAGGCCGCCAGGGCGCACCAGATCGTCGGCGGCGTGGTGCTCGACACCGCGGTCAGCGTCGGCATCGACCAGCCCGCCGAGGTCCGGCGGGTGCTCAACCAGGTCGCCGACGCCGGCCTGGAGACCACCGGGATCGAGCTGTCCGAGCCGACCCTGGACGACGTCTTCACCACCCTTACCGGAACCGCGGGAGAGAAGCGATGACCCAGACCCTGTCGAGGGAGACCGAGGGGAAGCAGATCCCCGACACCTCCACCCGATCCCCGATCGCACTGGCGCTGTCCGACTGCCGGGTGCTGATCGGCCGCAACGTCAAGCACATCAGCCGCAACCCGGAGATGCTGATCCAGGCGGTCTCGCTGCCGATCGTGCTGCTCCTGCTGTTCCGCTTCATGTTCGGCGGCGCGATCAACCTGCCCGGCATGGCCTATGTGGACTACCTGGTGCCGGGACTGGTCGTGGTCAGCATCGGCTTCAACTCCACCACCACCGTGGTCGGCGTCGCCTCCGACCTCACCAACGGCCTGGTGGAACGGTTCCGCTCGATGCCCATGGCGGGCCCGGCCGTGCTCGTCGGCCACGTCGTCGCCGGGGTGCTGCGCAGCCTGGTCTCGCTCGTGGTGATGGTCGTGATCGGCCTCGCGATCGGCTTCCGCCCCGGCGGCGGCGTGCTCGGCTGGCTCGGCGCGGTCGGCCTGCTGGCCCTGTTCGCCTCGGGCATCTTCTGGCTCGCCACGCTGCTGGGCTCGATCGCCAAGACGGTCGAGGGCGCGAGCGGCCTCGGCATGATCCTGGTCTTCGTCCCCTACGCCACCAGCGCGCTGGTGCCGACGGCGTCGATGCCGGGCGTGCTCCGGGTCATCGTCGACAACCAGCCGGTGACGGTCCTGATCGACGCGGTCCGCGCGCTGATGAACGGCACGGCGCTCGGCTCCACGGGCTGGCTCGCGCTGGCCTGGTGGGTGGCCATCACGGCGCTCGCCGCGTTCCTCGCGGTGCGCAAGTTCCACCAGCGTTCCCAGGGCTGAGCGCCGTAGTACTCGTCGCCGCGGAAGGGCGGCCCGCCACGAGCGGGCCGCCCTTTCCCGTGCGTGATCACTAGGTCCGCTTTAGGTCGCTGGAGCACGCTGGGTGACCAAGGGACTTCGTGAAGAGAAGACCAGTTCCGTGAAGTGAGGTGGCGTGATGCCGACCCGCATCGACGAGAAGCCGGCCGACGTGCTCGACGCGTGGCTGGCGCCGCTGGCCGACGACCCCGCGGGCACCGTGGCGTTCCTCGCCGAGCTGACCGACCGCGTGGCCCGCCACGGCCGGGTACTGGCGCTGGGCGGCGGCTCGGTCGCCGACGCGATGGCCGGTGAGGGCTACGCGGTCACCGCCGCCGACGTCGAGAGCTGCCTGCCGGTATCCCCCGCGGGCCGCGGGTCGCGGGCCGCGGCCCAGCTCGATCGCGGCGTGCGCTACGACGTCGTGTACCTCCCCGCTGACGCGCTCACGCGGTTTTCCGTGCAGCGCGAGCAACTTCGCCTCGTACGGCGCCTGAGCCGGCTGCTGCGGCCCGGCGGCGCGCTGGTGGTGCAGGGACTGCAGCCGGACCCCGAGCGCTGGGCCGCGGACGTGTGGGTGGCCGGCGTCGACAGCATCCGCCAGACGGTGCTGCTCACCGGCGCGAAGCTGCCCGCCCGCTACGTCTGGCCCGCCGAGCTGGACCTGATGGCGGAGCTGGCCGAGCTGGCGCTCGACAGCCGTTGGGGCGGCTGGTACGGCGAGCCGGTCCAGAGCGGCGGTCCGGTGGTTTCGGTATTCCGCAGCTGAGCACGACCCGCGCCGGATCCCTTGGTGTGCCGCGATAAGCCGCTGCGGGATCCGGCGCAGTGAACCCCTTCGGCCGCACAGCAGGAAACGGCCCGGCCTCCGCATGCTGCGGGAGGGCCGGGCCGTGGTGTGGCCGAGGGGTTCGGCTCAGACGGCGTCGGACAGTTCGCCGACGAGGATGCTGTGGTGGAGCTTCCGCAGGGAGCTGCCGGGCTCGATGCCCAGCTGCTGCACCAGGTTCTGCCGGGCGGAGGCGAACGTCTCCAGCGCTTCGGCCCGCCGGTTCGACCGCAGGAGCGCGGTCATCAGGTACTCGTAGAACGTCTCGCGCAGCGTGTGCTCCTTCGCGAGGGCGGAGAGCTGGCCGACCACCTCCCGGTGCCGCCCGATGAGCAGCTCGGTCTCCATCAGCAGTTCCAGGCACTCCAGCCGGCTCTCTTCGAGCAGCGAGGCGTAGGCCTGGAGGTCGGGCGAGTCGGTGAAGCCGCCGAAGGCGTCGCCCCGCCAGAGGTCCGCGGCCTGGCGCAGCACCGTGGCCGCCTGGCCGTAGCTGCGGTCCCAGTGCAGGGCGCGGCCTTCCTGGTACAGGCGGGTGAAGCGGTCGGCGTCGAGTTCGTCGATGCCGACGTGCAGCGAGTACCCGCGAGGGCTCGTGACCACCGGGCTCTCGTCGGCCTCTCCGGTGCCGCGCAACAGCTTCCGCAGCTGCGAGACGTAGACGTACAGCGCCGCGCTGGCCCGCGCCGGCGGGTGCTCGCCCCAGATCTCGCCGATCAGGTACTCGGTGGTCACCACCTGGTTGTTCTTGGCCAGCAGCACCGCCAGCAGCGTTTCGATCTTGCGGGCCCGTGGCGCGCTGACACCGGGACGGCCGCTGACTCTGATCTGCCCGAGTATTTCGTAGTTCATCATGAGTGACCTCCGGTGTCCGCGTCGGCGGGGACCTGGCCGGCGGCGCCCCCAGCGCCCCCGTCGGCCGGCCGTGTGACCGGTCCCACCGACGCAGCGTACCAAACCGACCTCCCGGTTTTCAATACAAAACCGGGAGGTCGGTCTGTTTACCTGCAGTTCGCCTCTAGTGAATGCCGGTTGTGGCCGGTTTTTCACAGTTGACCGCTTGTAAACCGGGCGGTTGGTATGTAATCATGGTAGGGCTGAGCCGGCCAGGGGCGTGCCCCGGACCGGCCCGAGGAGATGGGAACGACGGTGACCAAGCAGGCGCGCGCGGAGCAGACCCGGCTTCTCTTGCTGGACGCCGCGGCCGTGCTGCTGCACCGCGACGGCTACGCGGCCACCAGCATGGTGGACATCGCCCGCGAGGCCGGCGTCACCAAGGGTGGCCTGTACTTCCACTTCTCCGCGAAGGACGAGGTCTGCGACGAGGTGCAGCAGGCGGCCGTGACCGTCCTGCGCGAGCACGTCGAGCACCAGGTGCGCGCGGCCCAGCCCGCCCTGCGCCGGCTGGAGGCCCTCGGCCGCGCGCTGATGGGCTGGCTCGGGACCGACCCGAAGGTCGGCGCGAGTTTCCGCCTGGCCAGGGAGATGGGCTCGAAGGACGCGCGGTTCGTGGTGTTCTCACGGGCCTGGTTCGGCCAGGTCCGCCAGTGCGTGGCCGACGCGAACGCGGCGGGCGAGCTGGCCGGCGACCTCCCGCTCGACACCGTCGCCCTGCTGCTGGTCGTCACGTGCGTGGGCCTGGAGTCGGTGGTCGCCAGCGGGGCGATCGGCCCGGACGTCGACCTGGCCCGCACCCTGACCGAGCTGTGGCAGCTGATCGAACGGGCCCAGCCCCGGTCCGCCGGTCCGGCCGCTCGGAGTGCCCGCCGCTGACGGGCTGGGTTTTCCGGGCGTTCACGCGGTTGCCGGATGTCAGGCGCGCAACCGACCTCTTGATCCTTTATGGACACTCAGGCGGGGGCGGCCGTCTCGGCCGGGGCGCCCGCCGGGTCGAACTTGTGCAGCCGCCGCGGCGGCACGATCGCGGGCAGGAGCACGCTCCACATGAACGCGACCCGCTCCTGCAGGTCGGTCCGCCCGGTCAGCACCTGGGAACTCAGCTGGATGCCGGTGAACGACGAGACCACGAGCTGGGCCAGGTCGTGGGCGTTGACTTCCTTGCGGACGTCGCCGGCGGCCTTGGCGGCGAGCAGGCAGCCGTGGATCATGTCGATCCACTGCTTGTAGGCGTTGCTGGCCGGCGTGACGAACGAGCCCTGCTCGATGACGAGCCGGATGCTGGCGCGCACGCGGACGTCGGACTGCAGGCCCTGGGCCATGTCCTGGGACCAGTCGATCACGGTCCGCAGGCCGGGGGTGTCCAGCGCGGGCAGCGCCTCCAGCACGGAGAACTGCTCCTGGACCAGCGCGTCGGCCAGATCCTCTTTGGACTTGAAGTGGAAGTACAGCGCGCCCTTCGTGACGCCGGCCTCGGACAGGATGTCCGACAGGCTCGCGCCGAGGAAGCCGACCGCGTCGAACCGGGAGGCGGCCGCCTCGAGGATGGTCTTCCGCGTCTGCTCCGCGCGTTCCTGGCGAGCCACGCCAAGCTCCTCTCGTCGCCGGGTGGAGGGTCCGGACCGGACCGATGGACGGACGTCATGGACGCCAAGCCAGCAGCTTACCCCGCGCCGTGGCGTGAAGCCAGAGAAAAAAACCGGTAGGTAGGTATGGTTTTGTGGCCGCGATTCCGCTAGAAATTGAGAGGCGTACTGGGGAAACTGGGGAATACTTTCTGGGAGGACCGACATGGTCGGCACACTGCTTCAGAAGTCTGCGCAAGTTGCTTTCGAAAACACCGTCGAGGAGGCGCCGCCGGGAAGAGTGGTCGACTTCCAGCAGACGATCCCGCGCAGCCTCGTGCACCGCGCGGCCGTCTCGGAGGTTTTCGTGACGGATCTGAACATTCTGGGGTCGGACCGCTTCGAGGTCGGCGCGCAGTGGCCGCGCCGGCACAGCTTCTTCGGCCCCTGCACGCCGTCTTCGCACGATCCGATGCTGTACGCCGAGACCTGCCGTCAGGCCGGGCTGCTGATCGCGCACCGCGCCTACGGCGTTCCGCAGGGTCACAGCTTCCTTTCCGACAGCAAGACCTACGCGGTCGACGAGGCCGGGCTGGCCACGACGGGCCGGCCGATCGACGTGGTCCTGCAGGTCACGACGCACGACGTGAAGTACCGGGGCCGTAACGGGGGGATGCGGCTCGAGTTCGAGTGCTACCGGGACGGGCAGCTGGTCGGCACCGGCACGGACGACGCGCGCTGGGTCTGCTCGGCCGTCTACCGGCGGCTGCGGGGCCGTCACTTCGCGGCGACGCCGTTCCAGGCCATCGTGCTGCCCACCGTCGCGCCGGCGCTGGTCGGCCGCGACCGGGCGGAGGACGTGCTGGTGGCCGAGACGGCGGAGCCCGGCGTCTGGTCGCTGCAGTTCGACCCGGACCACGCGGTGCTCTTCGACCACGCGGTGGACCACGTGCCGGGGATGATGCTGGTCGAGGCCGCGCGGCAGGTGGCCCTGCTGAAGGTCGGCGACCCGCGCGCGCTGCCCGTGCGCGCGAGCTTCGAGTTCAAGTCGTACGTGGAGTTCGACGCCGACTGCCTGATGGTGGCCGAAGACGTCGAGACGGCCGGGGACGGGACCCGCGTGGTGCGGGTGGTGTTCGAGCAGGACGGTGTCGCCGCCGCCGTCGGCACCCTGGCGATGCGCTTGTCATGACTGCCGGCCTGGGGGCGGACAGTACGACGGACATCCTGGTCACGGGGGCGAACGGCTTCGTCGGTTCGGCGGTGGTGCGCGAGCTGGTCGCGCGCGGGGCGGGCGCGCGGGTGCGCGTGCTCGTCCGGCGCGCGATCCCGGAGTGGATGGCCGGCGCGGGTGTGGCCGAGTGGCGCGGTGACCTCACCGATGCCGCCGGCCTCGACGGCGTCTGCACCGGGGTGGGCACCCTGGTGCACCTGGCTTCCCACATCGGCGGGGACGCGCAGGTGTGCACGGCCGTCAACGAGGACGGCACGCGGAACCTGCTGGCCGAAGCCCGTCGTGCCGGCGTGCGGCGGCCGGTCTACCTGAGCACCTGCGCGGTCTACCGCGACGGCGACCACCGCGGCGCCGCGGAATCGGTGCGGCTGCCCGGCGACGGCCCGGTGGCCGGGAGCGGATCGGACCTGGTCCCCGGTCGCCCCGGCCCCGGGCCGGGATCACCGGGTGCCGGCTGCGCGCCGGCGGGGGCGTCACCGCTGGTCACGGACCCGGCGTCGGCCACCAGCCGGAGCAGGTTGGCGGCCGAGCGGCTGGTCCGGGGAGCGGGCGGGGTCGTCCTGCGGCCGCACCTGGTCTACGGCGCGGGGGACCGGCACGTGGTCCCAGCGCTGGCGCGCTGGCTGCGGGCGGTCCCGGCGTGGGCCGACGGGGGTTCGGCACGCACGTCGGTCGTCGCGGTGGGCGACCTGGCCCGGGTCGTCGCGGCGTTCGCGCTGGACCCGGGGCTGGGCCGGGCGGGCGAGGTGTTCCACGTGGCCGACCCGCGCCCGGTGCGGATGCGCAGCCTGGCCACCTCGGTCTGCGCGGCGCTCGACCTGCCGCTTCCCGTCGCTGACCTGCGGTTCGACGAGCACCACGCCCGCACGCGCGCCGCGCTGCCGTGGCTGAGCGACCACCAGTACTCCCTGCTCACGCGGGATCACTGGTACGAGAGCAGCCGCGTCTGGGCCCGTACCGGCGAGCCGGCGGGGCCGGGCCTGGCCGCGCGGCTGGCCGAAGCCGCGCAGTGGTATCGGGAACTACTGGGTATTAAGGAATCCGTAGCGCGAATTTAACGATAATTGCGCGGGCGGTCGCTTTTCGTATCCGTTCGTATTCGCACCGCTATTTCGATCATGACGGCCGCCCGGAATACAACCGGGCGGCCGTTTGCCTTCCCGGGGGAAATCGGAAGATCAATTCCGTGGCCGGCCGGGGCGCGCCCGGGGGAAGATGTCGGGATGTCACGGCGCGAGCTCGTGGTGCTCGGTTCGGCCAGCCAGACGCCGACGCGGCACCGCAACCACAACGGCTACCTCCTGCGGTTCGACGGCGAGGGGGTGCTGTTCGACCCCGGCGAGGGCACGCAGCGGCAGATGATCCACGCGGGCGTCGCCGCGAACGCGCTGACCAGGGTGTGCGTGACCCACTTCCACGGTGACCACAGCCTCGGCCTGGCCGGGGTCATCCAGCGCTTCTCGATGGACGCCGTCGCCCACCCGGTGCGCTGCCACTACCCGGCGTCCGGCCAGGTGTACTTCGACCGGCTGCGGCACTCGACGTCGTTCCACGAGCGCGCGGAGCTGGTCGAGCTGCCGGTGACCGGCGACGGCCCGCTGGACGGCCCGCTGTCCGCGTACGCCCTCGACCACCGCATCGACTGCTACGGCTACCGCTTCGCCGAGCCCGGCGGCGTCCGCATGCTGCCCGCCGCGCTGGCCGCGGCCGGGGTGCGCGGCCCGGACGTCTCCCGGCTCCAGCGCGAGGGTTCGCTCTCCGTGGACGGGCGCACGATCGGGCTCGCCGACGTCAGCGTGCCGCGGCCGGGCCAGGTCTTCGCGTTCGTGATGGACACCCGGCTGTGCCCGGGCGCGTTCGCCTGCGCGCGGGACGCGGACCTGCTGGTCGCCGAGTCCACGTTCCGCGAGGCCGACGCCGACCTCGCCGAGCGCTACGGCCACCTCACCGCGGGCGACGCCGGCCGCCTCGCCGCCGAGTCCGGCGCGCGCACGCTGGTGCTGAGCCACTTCTCGCAGCGCTACCCGTACGAGGAGGCCGACCAGTTCCGCGACGAGGCCGCCAAGGCGTTCGACGGTGAGATCCACGTGGCCCGCGACCTCGACGTGATCCCGCTGCCGCCACGCCGCTGAGCTTTGGCGGCGTTGCGGCGTGTCGGCATCCTGGTGGTCCGGGCCGGTCGGTGGCCGTGTCAGACTTCGCGGCGATGTACACGCCGTCCGATCTCGCCGACCTGCTCGAATGCGAGCACCGGAGTGTGCTCACCCAGGCGCTGGCGGCCGGCCTGCCCGGCGCGCCGCGGCCCGGCTCGGGGCCGGACCAGCTGGCCGTCAAGCACGGCCGCGCGCACGAGGCGGCCACGCTCGGGCGGCTGCGGAGCGAGAAGACCCAGGTCGTCGAGATCGAAGAGCGCGACCCCGTCGTGGCGGCGAAGGCCACCGCGGAGGCGTTGCGGGCCGGGGCGCCCGTCGTCTACCAGGCGGTGTTCCACGACGACGAGTTCACCGGCCGCGCCGACTTCCTGCTGCGCGACGACGACGGCCGTTACGAGGTCTACGACACCAAGCTCGCCCGGCACGCCAAGCCGGCCGCGGTGGTGCAGCTGACCGCGTACGCCGACGCCCTGCGGCGCGCGGGCTGGCCGTCCGGCCCGGACATGCACCTGCTGCTCGGTGACGGCACCACGCGCACCCTCCGTGTCGACGACTTCCTGCCGTTGCTCGACCGCCTTCGCTCGCGTCTGCGCTCACGGCCGCCGCGGCTGCCACTGAAGCTGTGGGCCGACGAGCGGCCCGCGTGCGGCGCCTGCGGTTACGCACAGCACTGTGCTTCGGCGCGCGAAGCCGATCGCGATCTCTCGCTGGTGGCCGGGATACGCAGCGAGCAGCGGCGCAAGCTGGCGACGGCCGGGCTCGGCACGATCGACTCGCTCGCGGTCGCCGAGCCGGCGGACCGGCCGCGTGACATGTCCGTCACCACGTTCGCCACGCTGCGTGCGCAGGCCGCGATCCAGGTGCGCCAGGACGAAACCGGCGAACTCGCGTACGAGGTGATCGGCCCGGACACGCTCGCCGAGCTGCCGGCGCCGAGCCCGGGCGACGTCTTCTTCGACATGGAGGGTGACCCGTACGCGCTCGCGGGCACCGGCCTGGAGTACCTCTTCGGCGCCGTCACCTCCGACGCCGACGGCCAGCGGTTCACGCCGTTCTGGGCGCACTCGCGCGCGCAGGAGAAGCGGGCCTTCGAAGACTTCGTGGACTTCGCGACGGCGCGGCTGGCGGAGTACCCCGACGCGCACGTCTACCACTACGCGCCGTACGAGGTGACGGCCGTGAAGCGGCTCGCCGCGGTGCACGGCACGCGCGAGGAGGCCGTGGACGAGCTGTTGCGCAGTGGCGCGATGGTGGATCTGTACGCGGTGGTGCGTAAGGCTTTGCGCGTCGGGCAGCGGTCGTACTCCATCAAGTACCTGGAGCCGCTGTACATGCCCGCCGCGCGCGAAGGCGACGTGAAGACGGCCGTGTCCAGCATCGAGGCGTACGAGGAGTACCTCACGCTCTCGCACGCCGGCGAGACCGAGCGTGCCGAAGAGGTGCTGCACGGCATCGGCGACTACAACGAGTACGACTGCGTTTCGACGTTGCGGCTGCTGGAGTTCCTGCACCAGGTACGGGAAGAAGCGGGCATCGAGCCGGTCCCGCCCGTCGTCGAGTCCGAAGAGGACGCTCTACTGAGGACGTCCGAAGAGGACGTCGCCGCCCAGCGTCGCGCGGAGCGGGCGGCCGCGATGGCGGCACTCGTGGACCCGCTGATCGAAGGGCTGCCCGAAGACCCGGCCGAGTTCACCCCGGACGACCACGCCCGCGCGCTGCTCGCCGCGTCCGTCGGCTACCACCGGCGGGAGACGAACCCGGCGTGGTGGGAGTTCTTCCGCCAGCTCGCGGCGCCGCTGGGTGACCTCGAGGTGGACACGACGTGCGCGGTGCCGGTGTCGATGAGCGTCGGGGAGTGGGTGCCGCCGTCCGGCCGGCTGCGCACGGCGAAGCGGACTCTGGTGCTCGCGTGCGACCCGGACCGGCCGCACCCGTTCGCGCCGGGCGACGACGTGCGGCTGCGGTACGGCGCGAATTCCCGTGATGCCAAGGTGATCGGCTCGTCGGCCGTCGAGCTGACGCTGGAGGAGAGCAGCGCGCCGGACGCGACGTCGCCGGACCGGCCCGCGGCGGTGCTGCCCGGCAGCCCCGTGCGGCCGTCGCCGAAGGACGAGGCGGTGGCCGAGCTGGCGCAGCTCGTCGTGGACGCGTTGCCGGTGCTGCCCGCGCACCCGGGCGTCGACCTGCTGCGACGCTCGTCGCCCCGGCTGCGCGGTGGCGCACCGCTGCCCGAGCCGGGTGAAGACCTGGTCGCGACCGTGATCAAGGCCGTCGACGCGCTCGACGCCTCGGTGCTCGCGGTGCAAGGCCCGCCGGGCGCGGGAAAGACGTACCTGGCGGGCAAGCTGATCGCGCACCTGGTGCGGTCCGGCCGGACCGTGGGCGTGACGTCGACCAGTCACAAGGCCGTGGAGAACGTGCTCGCGGCCGCGCTCGGCAACGCCGACCTGCCCGCCGCGAAACGCGCGAAGCGCACGCCGGACCCGGAGCTGCCGTGGGAGCAGCCGAAGTCCAACCCGGCGCTGGTCAAGTGGCGCGAAGAGCACGACGCCGGCCACCTCGTGGGCGGTACGGCGTGGACGTTCGCGAACGCGGCGGTGCGCGAAGAGCCGTTCGACGTGCTGGTGATCGACGAAGCGGGCCAGTTCGCGCTCGCGGACGCGCTGGCGGTGTCGACGTGCGCGAAGAACGTGGTGCTGCTGGGTGATCCGCAGCAGCTGCCGCAGGTGGTGCAGGGCACGCACCCGGCCGGCGCCGAGGCTTCGGCGCTCGGGCACCTCATCGGCGAGGCGGACATCATGCCGCCGCACCTCGGCTATTTCCTCGACCAGACGCGGCGCATGCACCCGGCCGTGTGCGAGCCGGTCTCGCGGCTTTCGTACGCGGGGCTGCTGCACGCGCACCCGTCGGCGTCGCGGTCGGTGGAAGGTTTCGCCTCGGGTCTGTACCTGGCGTCGGTCGACCATCACGGCAACACCACCCGTTCGGTGGAGGAGGCCGCGGAGGTCGTGGCGATCGTTGCCTCGCTGCACGGCCGCAACTGGCAGGGCCGTCCCTTGGCGGACGCGGATTTCCTGGTGGTGGCCCCGTACAACCTGCAGGCCCGGGTCGTCTCGCGGCACCTTTCGGACGCGGGCCACGGCGACGTGCGCGTGGGCACCGTGGACCGGTTCCAGGGCCAGGAGGCCCCGGTGGTGATCACGACCATGACGTCCTCGTCGGCCGTGGATCTCCCGCGGGGGCTGGACTTCCTGCTCTCGCGCAACCGGTTGAACGTGGCGCTCTCGCGCGCGCAGTCGGTCGCCGTCCTGGTCTGCTCCCCGCGCCTGCTGGAGGCGGACATCCGCACCGTCGACCAGATGCGGCTGGTGTCGGGCATGCTGGGCCTGCTCCAGACCGCGGCTCCGTGGCCCGGCTGAGCCGGCGAGCGGGTACGTGAGTGTGCTCCCGCCCCGTCGCTGCGAGGGGGGTCGCGCGGGCCGGGTGCGGGAGCACGGGCCCGCGCCCGCCACGCCGGTGGGGGGAACCGGCGGGTGGACGCGGGGGCTTGAGCGCCGATACGGGGGTCGCCTCTCGGCGGGTGGCGCGACCCGGCTCCGGCGGTGAGGCCGGTGGTCCGGGAGGGCAGTGGGTGAGGCCCGGGGGCCCGCCGTACCGACACTCTGTACAACGTCGGCGGGCCGCGGGTGTTCCCGCGCCGAG
Organism: Amycolatopsis saalfeldensis; assembly: GCF_900110575.1. Classification (GTDB taxonomy): domain Bacteria; phylum Actinomycetota; class Actinomycetes; order Mycobacteriales; family Pseudonocardiaceae; genus Amycolatopsis; species Amycolatopsis saalfeldensis. Next base: position 96,501 of record NZ_FOEF01000001.1, on the reverse strand, counting down.
CTGTGACGCCCGTCGCCGCGGTCCGCGCATAGTCCACAGTGGACGGGAGGCTCCCGCTCCCGCCGCGGCAGTGGGTCCGGCGGCAGGAGCAGGAGCGGGAGCCCGCCCCGCGCGGCCGTCTGGGGGAGTTGGCGCGCTGGGGCGGGTGGTCGGTGGGTTGGGGTGCCGGTACGGGGGTCGCCTCTCGGCGGGTGGCGCGACCCGGCTCCGGCGGTGGGGCCGGTGGTCCGGGAGGGCAGTGGGTGAGGCCCGGGGGCCCGCCGTACCGACACTCTCTACAACGCCCCGGCGGCCCGTTTGTTCCCGCGCCGCGGCGGAGCGTCCTTTGTGGACGGGGGTGCTCCCACTCCCGTGGCTGCCGGCTGGGGGTCCGGCGGCCGGGAGCAGGAGCACTGGCGCCCGTCCTCGCGCGGCTGGGGGGAGTGCCGCTGCGGGGGCGGGTGGTCTGGCATCGGTACGGGGGTCGCCTCTCGGCGAGTGGCGCGACCCGGTCCGGGAAAACCCGGCGGTCCGGGAAGGCGGAAGGTGAAGCCCGGGGGCCCGCCGTACCGACACCCCTTACAACGCACCAAGCCCCGTTATGTTCCGCGACGCCGGGGTGACGTGCGTCGCCACTTGTGACCCAAGAGATCTTCAGGTAAAACTGGACAGTTTTACCTGAACAGTCTACTCTGAAGATATGGACGAGGGCACCGCATCGGATTCGGCCGTGTACGCAGCGCGAGAGATACGCGTGGTCTTCAGCCGTATCCGCCGGCGGCTGAAGGACGCTTCCGACAACCGTGAACTGACGCCGTCGCAGACTTCGGTGCTGAGCCGCCTGAGCAAGGAAGGCCCGGCGTCGATGAGCGCCCTGGCCGCGGCCGAGCGCGTGCGCCCGCAGTCCATGGCGGCCACTCTCGCCAACCTCGACGAGCGCGGCTTCACGCACCGCCGCCCCGACCCGGACGACGGCCGCCGCCAGCTCATCTCCCTCAGCGAAACCGGCCGTGAGTTCGTCGAGGGCAAGCGCCGAGCCGGGGAGGAATGGCTCGTGCGCGCCCTCGACGAACGGCTGTCCGAGCGGGAACGCCGGACGGTCATCGAAGCCATGGCCCTGATCGAAAGGCTCGACGCGCCATGAAGGCCCAACCCCGACCTCCCGATGTCGCCGCGCGATTCCGCTTGCGGCGTAAGCAAAAGAACCCCGAGGCGTTCGACCGGCGCCTGATCGCGCCGATGGTCATGGGCTCGATCCTGAACCCGGTCAACTCGTCGATCATCGCCGTGTCGCTGGTGCCGATCGGGGTGGCGCTCGGCGCGCCGCCGGCCCAGACGGCCTGGCTGGTTTCCGCGCTCTACCTCGCCACGGCGATCGGCCAGCCGGTGGTCGGACGGCTGGTGGACCTGTACGGGCCGCGGTCGCTGTTCCTCGTCGGCAGCGGGCTGGTCGGCGTCGCGGGGGTGCTGGGCCTGCTCGCGCCGAACCTGCCGGTGCTGATCGTCGCGCGGGTTCTGCTCGGGTTCGGCACCTGCGCCGGCTACCCGGCCGCGATGTCCTTGATCCACAGTGAATCCGAGCGCACCGGCCACGACCGGCCGGGCGGCGTGCTCACCCTGCTGTCCATCACCACGCAGACGATCGCCGTGATCGGCCCCACGCTCGGCGGCCTGCTGATCGGCCTGGGCGGCTGGCGCGCCACGATCGCGGTCAACATCCCGCTGGCCGTGGCCTGCCTCATGCTCGGCGCGCTGTATCTGCCGCGCCACCACCAGCGCCCGGACGGCCGCGTGCGCCTGGACTTCCCCGGCATCGGGTTGTTCGCCGCGACACTGGTGTCGCTCTTGCTGTTCCTGATGACCCCGAACGGCGCGCACTGGTACCTGCTCGTGATCGCCCTCGGCGCGGGCGCCGGCTTCGCCGTCCGCGAACTTCGCACCACGGCGCCGTTCCTCGACCTGCGGGTGCTCGGCGGGAACTTCCCGCTGCTGCTCACGTATGCCCGCAGCCTGCTCGCGTACGTCGTCTCGTACGCCTTCCTGTACGGCTACACGCAATGGCTCGAGGAGGGCCGCGGCTTGTCCGCCTCCCGTGCCGGGCTCCTGCTGCTGCCGGTGTTCCTGGTCGGGATCGGCCTCGCCGCGCTGACCGGGCGGCACAAGGAGCTGCGCGGCAAGCTGCTCGTCGGCGCGATCGGGCAGATCGCGGCGTGCGCGCTGCTGCTCACCCTCGGCGGGACCAGCCCGATCTGGCTGCTCGTGGTGGTCGCCGTGGTGCTCGGCGTGCCACAGGGGCTCAACGGCCTCGCGTTGCAGAACTCCGTGTACTACCAGGCGGATCCCGAGCGGATCGGCGCCTCGGCCGGGCTGCTGCGCACGTTCATGTACCTCGGCGCGATGGTCGCGTCGGCGGCCACCGGTGGCTTCTTCGGCCCGCGCGCCGACACCGGCGGCCTGCACCACCTCGCCTGGTTCGTGCTCGCCGTCGGCGGGCTGTTCCTGGTGGTCACCCTGTTCGACCGGACGCTGCGGCACGCCGCGGCGAAGTGAAAGGAAAACGCATGCCCGTCTCCACCATCGACGAGCGCGCCGCGCTGGTGCTCATCGACCTGCAGAACGGCATCGCCGCGGCGCCGACCCAGCCCCACGGCGGGCCGGAGGTCGTCGCGCGGGCCGTCGAGCTGGCGGACGCCTTCCGCGCCGCCGGGCAGGCTGTTGTCCACGTGCGTGTGACGATGGCCGCCGACGGCTCGGACTGGCCGTCCGGCCGCACCGAAGCCCCGCCGCGCGGCGGCACGCGCCCCGAAGGCTGGGACCGGATCGTCGACGAGCTGTCCGGGCATCCCGAGGACCTCGTGGTGACCAAGCGCAATGTCGGCGCCTTCCACGGCACGGACCTCGACGTGCAGCTGCGCCGCCGCGGCATCACGCAGATCGTGCTGGGCGGCATCGCCACCAGCATGGGTGTCGAGTCCACGGCCCGCGCGGCGCACGACCACGGCTACCACGTCACCCTCGTCACCGACGCGATGGCCGACATGGACGCGGACGTGCACCGCAACAGCGTCGAGCGGATCTTCCCGCGCCTCGGCGAAACGGGGACCACGGCGGAGATCCTGACCCTGCTGAAGTCCTGATCCGGTGCCACGCCTCGGGGTTTCGGGCCCGGGGCGTGGCGGCGGTTGAGGCGGCCCCCTGGGCGCGGAAGGGGTTACTACCAGGGGGCCTGGCCCGCCGCCTGGTCGGGGGAATGTCACGAGGCTGAGCGGGTTGGGGCAACACTAGCGGTAGAAGTCGATCGAGGATCAGTCCACGAACAGGTGAACCGAGGCCTTTCGATCTGACCTTCCGTAATCGGATCAGGTGGGCGCGGTGGCCGGATCGGCTGTCGCGCTCCGGTCATGTTCGCGACGAACTTGTTCCTAACGAACATGTTTGTTAACCTGTCGTCATGACCGCGTTGCGCAGCGGTCGGGCACACCCGGCCAAACCGACCCTGACCAGGGCGGGCGCCGTCGCGGACCTCATCTCGGGCGATCCGGGGGAGCGCGTGGCATGGTCGTGGCGAGCCTCGCTGTCCGGTATGGCCGCCACATCCGCACACCTCAGGGAGAAGCCATGACCATCACCATCGTCGGCGCCGGGCTCGGCGGCCTGACCCTCGCCCGCGTCCTGCACGCGAACGGCATCGAAGCCGCCGTCTACGACCTCGACGCCTCCCCGTCCGCCCGCGCGCAGGGCGGCATGCTCGACATCCACGAAGAGTCCGGCCAGACCGCGCTGCGCACCGCCGGGCTGTACGACGAATTCCGCGCGCTCGTCCATCCCGGCGGCGAGGCCGTGCGGGTCCTCGACCGGCACGGTGTCGTCCGTCTGTCCGAAGAGGATGATGGCGACGGCGGCCGGCCCGAGGTCGACCGCGGGCAGCTGCGCGACCTGCTGCTCGGCAGCCTGCCCGAGGGCACCGTCCGCTGGGGCGCGAAGGTCACCGGCGCGCGGCCGCTCGGCGACGGCAGGCACGAGGTGACGCTGGCCGACGGCACCGTCTTCACCACCGACGTGCTGGTCGGCGCGGACGGCGTGTGGTCCCGCGTCCGACCGCTGCTTTCGTCGGCCAAACCGGCCTACACCGGCGTGTCGTTCGTGGAGCTGGACCTGCTGGACGCCGACGCCCGGCATCCCGCCGAGGCGGCCGTCATCGGCGGGGGCATGTTCTTCGCGCTGGCCGGGGGCCGGGGCTTCCTCGCGCACCGCGAGACGGACGGCAGCCTGCACGTCTACGTCGCCATCGTGACGGCCGAGGGCTGGGGCTCCGACATCGACTTCACCGATCGGGAAGCCGCGAAAAAGGCGGTGCTGAGCCATTTCGAGGACTGGGACGAGAGCCTGCGCGCGCTCGTCGAGAACGCGGACAGCGAGCTGGTCCCGCGGCCCATCCACGCGCTGCCGGTCGGCCACCGCTGGGCGCGCGTCCCCGGCGTCACGCTCCTCGGCGACGCGGCGCACGTGATGTCGCCGTTCGCCGGAGAGGGCGCGAACCTGGCGATGCTGGACGGCGCCGAGCTGGGCCTGGCGCTGGCCGCGCACCCCGGCGACGTCGAGGCCGCGCTCCAGGAATACGAGCGGGCGCTGTTCCCCCGCAGCGAGGAATCCGCCCAGGAGTCGGCGGACGGCCTGATCATGTGCTTCGAGGAGAGCGCCCCGCAGCGCCTGCTGGAGATGTTCACCGCGCCCCGCCCCTGAAGTCCTAAGTGGACTTCAGGAATCCGGTCGACTCGCCCTCGGCCCGCCGGTAAGCTCCCGCCCTCCGGCGGACGCGAGGATGTTCCTGCCGCTTTCGCTGCTCTTCTTCGCCCGGCTCACCGACGTGCCAACTGTCGTTGATCGGCCTGGCCAGTGTGCTCGCGCTGCCGCTGGTAGTCGGCGCACAGCCGGCGCAGGGCATCGGACTCCTGCCGGCCGGACTGGGCGCGGTCGGCGTGCGGTTCTTCTGGCTGTCGGCGGGCTCGTCACCGCGGTGGCGGTGACGAGCGACGGCCACCGCGCCGTCGCGTACGGCTCGGCCGCGTGCCTCCTGCTGGCGGGCGCCGCGATCGCGTTCGGGGTGCGCGCGCCCCGAAGGTCTCCCGATCCCGACGTGGACGTCGGCTACCGCACGATGCGGCGGGACCGGCCGTTCCTTTCCCTCGCCGGGCTCATGACGCTGGCGCTCGGACCGGCCGCCCGGCCTGGGTGATCCCGGTGCTGCTGGCCGGAACGGCGCTGACCACCGCCGAGCGGCCCCACACGCCGGTCTCGATGGCATTCGCCACGGCACTTTCGCCGCCCGCCGCGCGCGGCCGTTACCTGGCTTCGTTCCAGTACTCGTTCACCGTGGCGGGCCTACGACTTTCGGCTTAGCCGGTACGAGCCATCGAGCCGATCCGCGCCGGGCCACGGTCAGCCACACTGGGCTCATCGCGACACCCGTTGTCCGATGTGGACCCGACACCCAGGAGACAGAATGACGACCATGCCGCTCGCTTTGGCTTCCTCCCCCGACATCGCGCACCTCGCGGGCGGCATCGCACTCGTGGCCGTGATCCTGCTGCCGGTGATTTTCTTCATCACCGCACTGGTCGGCATCCTCGGCAGCGGCCTCACGGGGGGCATGAAGCTGGTCTGGGTGGTGTTCGCCTTCTGCGCCCCGTTCCTCGGGCCGCTGCTGTGGTTCTTGGTGGGACGCAAGCAGAACACCTTCATCCGGACGTGAGCCGGTGCGCGGACTCCCGGTCCGCGCACCGGCCGCCGGTCAGCTCACCTGCAGGTCGATGCAGGAGTAGAACGCGTTGGCGGTGTCGGCGATGTTCCAGACGGCCAGCACGGTCTGCCGCCCGGTGTGGTTGCCCAGGTTCACCGAGTGCGAGACGGCGGCGGGCGGCTGCTGGTTGTTGCCGCTGAAGCTGGCGATCTGGGTGTTGCCGATGTAGTACACGTAGTCGGTGGTCTTGTGCCGGGCGGTGAACGTCCAGTTGAACGTCACCGTGCGGCCCACCGGGGCGGCGTGCCAGCCCTTGTTGTTGTCGTTCAGCTCGGCGAAGCGGGCGACGCCGCCGTTGCAGCTTCTCAGGCCTTTCGGGCCTTCGACGCTCTGCGGCTCGTACTTGATTTCGCCGCAGGAAACGACGTTCTGCGCGCATTGGGCCTGCCGGCTGGCGGGCGCGTTGACGTAACCGTGCGCGCTCGCGGTGCCGACCGGGCCGACCAGGACGATCACCGGGGCGATCGCCGCGCCGGCCAGTGCGGCGACGAGCTTGCGGTGGGTTTTCATGCCGGGCTCCTTCATACAGGCGGGCCCGCTCCCGTGACGGCCGGTCGCGGCAGGCGCGATCGACCGGCCGCGGCGAGTGAAGCGCGGGCGGAGGGGGAGGGAAAGTGTGGTCTAGACCATACGGCAGATTCGGGCTTTTCGGTCAAGACGTCGCCTGAATGGACGCCGACAGTAGTCGTTGGCGATCCCATATTGTATGCAGTAGACTGTGTGGGTCCAGTCGCACGTGCTCTTGAAGCCACGGAGGACCCACGCCGCCATGTACACAGTCACCAACCCGGCGACGGGTGAACGGATCGAGGAAATCGGGAACGCGACCGACGAGGAGGTCCGCGCGGCGATCGAGCGCGTCCACCGGGGTTACGGCTCGTGGCGGCTCCGGCCGGTCACCGAACGCGCGGCGATCGTGGCGCGCGCGGCGGAGCTGTTCGCGGAACGGTCCGACGAACTCGCCGAGATCATGACGCTGGAGATGGGCAAGCGGATCAACGAGGGCCGCGGCGAGGTCGGCATCGTGGTGGACATCTTCCGCTACTACGCCGAGCACGGCCCGGAGCTGGTGGCCGACGAGCCGCTGGTGCTCCGCAACGGCGCCGCGGTGATCCGCAAGGAGCCGATCGGCGCGCTGCTCGGCGTGATGCCGTGGAACTTCCCGTGTTACCAGGTGGCGCGGTTCGTGGCCCCGAACCTGGTGCTGGGCAACACGATCCTGCTCAAGCACGCGTCGATCTGCCCGCGCTCGGCCGCGGCGATCGAGCGGATCCTGCACGACGCGGGCGTGCCGGAAGACGCGTACGTGAACGTCTTCGCGTCCAGCCGCCAGGTGCCGTGGATGCTCGAGGACCCGCGTATCCAAGGCGTTTCGCTGACCGGCAGCGAGCAGGCGGGCATCTCCGTCGCGGCGGAGGCGGGGCGGAACCTCAAGCGCTGCGTGCTGGAGCTGGGCGGGTCCGATCCGCTGATCGTGCTGGACACCGAAGACCTCGAGACGACCGTGAACACCGTTGCCACCGCGCGGATGCGCAACTGCGGCCAGTCGTGCAACGCGCCGAAGCGGATGATCGTGCTGTCGGAGCTGTACGACGAGTTCGTGGACCGGCTGGCCAAGCGCGTCGCGGACTTCTACCAGCCCGGCGACCCGGCCGACCCGGCGACGAAGCTGCCGCCGCTCGCGTCCGTGGCCGCCGCGGACGAGGTCGCCGCCCAGATCGAGACCGCCATCCGCCAGGGCGCCACCCTCCGCGCCGGCGGCCACCGCGTCGACGGCCCGGGCGCGTACCTGGAGGCCACCGTCCTCACCGACGTCACCCCGGAGATGAACGCCTACCGCGAGGAGATCTTCGGCCCCGTCGTGCTGGTTTTCCGTGCCACCACGGAGGAAGAGGCCATCGCCATCGCCAACGACTCCCCCTTCGGCCTCGGCGCCAGCGTCTTCGGCACCGACCCGGCCCGCCTCCGCCGCGTAGCCGACCGAATCGAAGCGGGAATGGTCTACTTCAACAAATCCGGCGGCTCAGAGGCGGACCTGCCCTTCGGCGGCATCAAGCGGTCGGGCATGGGACGCGAGCTGGGGGCGTTGGGGATCGAGGAGTTCATGAACAAGAAATCCATCCGCCTCTGAACTGGCGTGATCGCGCCCCGGCTACGCATCGTGGCGGCGGGTGTTGAGGACGGCTTGGAGTTGCCGCCAGGCCGGGCTGGTCGTGGTCGCGGTGAACGGGGTTGCCAGGTCGTTTGGTGCCCACTCGCGGGTTCCGTCGGTCATGACGAGCTGGTCCCACAGAGCGTCATCGTCGGGAACCTCGGACACGGCGTCCACAAAAGCTGTGACGGCGTCTCGCATCGCACCACGGTCCGGCGTCGCGCTCGCAGCGTCAGTGCGCACTGAGACGAGGGCCAGCTCCCCAGCCCCGCCGGCGACGACGAGGTCACCACTGCTGAGCGCGCACAGCCCGGTCACCGGGGAGTCTCCCAGCACGTCATGCTCCACGACCCGCTGATCGTCCACGCCGATTTCCAGGACGGTCCCGGACGGGGTGCCAAGCCACAGCACACCCGGTTCGGCTCCGAATGCCGCATTTTGACGCGACCAGGCGCGATATTGTTCGAGCCACTCGGATGAGTAGGGATATCCCGGGTTGGGATCACCGAGCGTCGTTCTGAGAACGCGCCGAAGCGTCGGAAATTCGAACACCTCGAGCAAGTTTTCGTAGGCGTTACCGCGGATCGCCAGGTGACGTCCGTCAACGCTGAAGACCGGCGCCTGGTAGCCGTCCCCCTCCAGGATCAGGGCCCGACGCAACAGGCGCATCGGAGTGGGCGTGATCTCCCGGTCGATGCGGGCGAACAGCCCGAGCGTCGCACCTTGATCGCTCTGCAGCGTGACCACCAGCCCGCCGGCCGGATGCGCCGCCACTCCGGTGTCCCACTGCCATCCGGCGCTGACGCTTCCGGTGGCCAGGTCCACGACATCAGAGGAACGCCACCCATCGTCCCCGCCACGTGATGACGGGTGCGCCCACACTGTCTGCCCGTCCGGGCTGAACGCGATACTGCGGTAGCAAGCCGTTGAGGGCAGCGCGTCGTCGTCGGCAAGGCCATCAGCACTCCAGCGCACCACCCCGGTCTCACCCGCGATCAAGAGGAACGGCTGCTCTGGATGCCATGCGAGAGCGGGCGTCCGGTCCATCCGCTCGTGAAAAAGCGCCTTCCCACCGGCCCGTGATTCAGGCCCGACGACCCCGAGTTCCCGCAGGGTCCCGCCTCCGCAGTGCCAGATGTGGACCGCAGGGCGCTCGGAGTCCACCACGGCGACCATCGGCAGCTGCGAGTGACACACCAACCCCTCAGCAGAGATCCGATCACGGAGCAATGCCTTCGCCACGGTCTCAACAGCAGTCACACCGATACCGTACTTCCCGAACAATCATCTTCGCGCCCAAATGGACAAAAGGCGAGACACCCAAGCGGTTCCATCCGGACGCGACCGAAGCAGCCTCTGACCCGGTTCACCAAGGCACAACCTCGCCATAAAGGTCCAGGAATTGAAGCCCAGGCGCGCCCGCCTGCTTCTCCAAGACATCGACGACCGCGGGGAGGCTTTCCTCGGCCGTGAGGGGCGCGTCCGGGCCACCCAGGGCGGTTTTGTTGTGGCCGGGGTCGATGAGCAGCTTGGTGTGGCCGTCGTTGGCGTGGCGGGTGGTGTAGCTGCGCATCAGTTGGTTGAGGGCGGCCTTGCTGGCCTTGTACAGCTCGTAGCCGGGCTCGGTGTTGCGTGAGATGCTGCCCTGGTCCGATGACATGATCGCGACGGTTCCGCCGGGTACGACCAGGTCGCGCAGGGTTTCCAGGGTGCGCAGCGGGCTGAGGGCGTTGGTGATCATCACTTCGGTGAACATGTCGGCCGGGACCTCGCCGATGGGCAGGTTGCCCCGGTTGATCGCGGCGTTGACGAAAAGCAGGTCGAAACGGTGGCCGGACAGGCGCTCGCGCAGGGCGGACAACTGCTCGGGGCTGGTCATCTCCAGGGATTCGACCTGCAGGCTCGCGGAGGGGCGCAGGTCGCCGCCGCTGTTGCGCGTCGTGGCGGTGACTTGCCAGCCGCGGCGGGTGAGCTCGTTGGCGAGGGCGAGTCCCAGGCCGCGCGAGGCTCCGATGACGAGGGCATGGGATGTGTCGGACACGGTGACTCCTTGGCTGGGGTGGAAAACTCAGCATAGACGAGACGTTGCGTCTCGACAATGCTGGTAGTGTTCCCCGCATGCCCACTGCCAGTTCCCAGCCCCGCCGGACGCGGTCCGGCAACCGGCGTGACGAGGCCGCGCGCCTGGCCGTGCTGCACGCCGCCGACGATCTCCTGGTCGAGCACGGGTTCGGCGCGTTGACCGTGGAGGCGATCGCGCGCCGGGCCGGGGTCGGGAAGCAGACGATCTACCGGTGGTGGCCGTCGAAGGTCGAAGTCCTCCTCGACACGCTCATCGAGGACAGCGACAAGCGTTCCGCCGTCCCGACGGAGCAGCCCACCGCGGAAAGCATCCAGGCCTACCTGCGCGGCTTCGCGCGGTTCCTCACCCGCGACCCGGCCGGCAAGGTCCTGCTCGCGCTCATGGCCGAGGCGCAGCATGATCCCGCGACGGCTCAGAGCTTTCACCAGCGTTACCTCGGCCCACGCCGTGAGCAGGAACGCGAGATGCTCGCGCGCGCGATCGACGCCGGCGAGATCTCGCCCCGCCTCGGCCCCGACGCCACCCTCGACGCACTCGTCGGGCCGATCGTCTACTGCGCGCTGACCGGGGCGAGCGTGCCCCGCGGGCTGGTGAGCACCCTGGTCGAGGACCTGCTCCGGCCCCGCCCGAAGTGAGTGCTCAGGGCCGGACGACGATCTTGCCCACGTGGTTGTGGCGCAGGAACTGTTGCTGTGCCTCGGAAAGTGACGTCAACGGGTGAGTGGCCGCGACCGGCGGACGGACCGTGCCGGCCAGCGCGGCGCGGACGAGTTCGGCGAAGTGCGGGCGGGTGTGCATCGACGAGCCGATCAGCCGGATGTTGTGCAGGTACAGCCGGCGCAGGTCCAGCTGCACCAGCGCGCCCGCGACGGCACCGGCGATCACCCAGCGGCCGTCGTCGCGGAGCAAGGGGAGGAGGTCGGCCAGCAGAGGGCCGCCGGCGACGTCCGCGACCGCGTCCAAGGGGCCCAGCTCACGGGCTTGCGCGGCGACAGCGGCACCGGCATCACGCAGGATCACGCCCGAAGCACCCAGTTCCATGACTGCTGAAGCCTTCGCAGCGCTCGTCACGGCGTACGCCCGAGCCCCGCGGGCGGCGGCGAGCTGCACCAGCGCCGCTCCGACACCGCCGGAAGCGCCAGTGACCAGCACGGTCTCGCCGGCTTTGAGACCGGCTCGTTCCAGCATGCCCATCGCCGTCCCGTAAGCGACGGGCAGACAAGCCAGTTCCTCGTCGCTCAGCGGCGAAGCGGTGACGTCGTGGACCTGGTCCGCGGGTGCCACGACGTACTCGGCGAAACCACCGTCCGCCTCGCTGCCCAGCAGGCCGATCGGCGGCGCGTCCCGGCTGCCGTCCTGGTAGATCGCCGGGTCGACGAGCACGCGGCGGCCGCTCTCGACGGCCACGCCGGCGATGTCGCCGCCCTGGATCCGCGGGAAGGCGATGGGGCCGCGCCACCCGCTGAGCGCGTGCGGGTCCGCGGCCGTGCCGTACGCGCCCTCGCGCGTCCACACATCGGTGTTGTTCAGCGCCGCGGCGGTCACGCGCACGAGCACCTGGCCGGGCCCGGGCCGGGGCACCGGCCAGTCCCGGTGGAGTTCGAGCGCCTCGATACCTCCGTGCCGCGCCAGGACCACGGCGGTCATCACCTCGTCCACCACCCCACCGTGCCACAGGGCGATCGGCAGTTCAGCCCGCGGGACGCAGCAGGCTCCCGAGCCAGCCGGCGAACACCTGCTCGGCCTCGGCGCGGACGCGGGCCGGGTCGTCGGCCGCGGCGATCATGCGCGCGGCCTCCATCACCGCGCTGAGCACCAGCTGCGCCAGTGTCCGCAGCGGCAAGTCGACGAGCAGGCCTTCGGAGTGGGCGCCGGCCAGTGCGTCGACCAGCAGCTTCAGGCCGTACTCGGCCTCCAGCTCCCGCCAGGCTTCCCAGCCCAGCACGGCGGGTGCGTCGGTCAGCGAAATGCGCCGGACGTCTTCGCGCAGGCAGATGTCGAGGAACACGCTGAGCGCGGACGCCATGCCGGTGAGCGTGTCCGGCGCCTGCTCCAGCGCGGACTCGACTTCGGCGGTGATCTCGCGCTCCACCTCTTCGACGACCGCGCGGAACAGGCCCTGCTTGTCACCGAAGTGGTGGTAGAGCGCGCCCCGGGTGACGCCCGCGGTGCGGGTGATCTCCTCGGCGGGCACGGCCTGGTAGCCGCGGGTGGTGAACAGCTCGCGCGCGGCCGTGGTCAGGGCGGTCCTGGTGCCGGCGGAGCGGTCCTGCTGGGTACGTCGCACCCGCTTAATCTGCCATGGCGCCCGCGAACTCGACGACGTGACGGGCCAGCTCCGCCGGCTGGTCCTCGGAGACGAACGTGTAGGAGTCGGCCACCTCGACCAGTTCGGCGTCCGGCAGCAGCTCGGCCAGCCGGTGCGCGAGACGGATCGGGAACAGCTTGTCCTCGCTCGCCCACACCAGCAGCACCGGCCGCTCGAAGTGCCGCAGCTTCTCCGCCGCGGCCAGCGTGTGTCGCGAATGGACGGTGCGCAGCAGCTTGCGCAGGTCCCGGCGCAGACCGGCGGACTTGTGCAGCCGGGTGAGGTAGTCGTCGGCGATCTCGGGCGCCAGGGGGTGCTTGGTCACCCAGCCGAACAGCAGGGGCAGCCCGTACAGCGCCCGGATCCGCAGCAGCTGCCCGAGCACCGCCATCGACCCCGGGACCCGCGCGATCGCCGGCAGGATCCGGAAGATCGGCGGGAAGAAGTACTCGAAGCTGTCCGACGGCGTCAGCACGACCCGGCCGACGCGCTCGGGGTACCGCGCGAGCAGCACCTGCGTCAGCGCGCCACCGGTGTCGTTCGCGACCAGCATGACGTCCCGCAGGTCCAGCGCTTCGAGAAAGTCGCCGATCAGCGTCGCGACACCCGGCACGCTCAGGTCCGCGTCCGCCCGCATCGGCGCGGCGTGCGCGCCCAGCGGCAGATCCGGCGCCAGGCAGCGGAACCCGGCCGCCGCGACGGTGGGCACGACCTTCCGCCACAACAGCGCGTTGGTCAGCACCCCGTGCAGGAACACCACCGGCCGGCCCTCGCCGCGTTCGAAGTAGCGCAGTTCGCCCTGCGGCAGCCGGACGATGCGCTCCTGTCCCAGTTCTTCGCCTCGTGTCATGGCTGTCAAAGTACATACATACAGTCTGTATGTAAATTACCCGGGAGGTAATGAGGCTGCGGCGTTGCCGGGAAAAGCCGAGGCAGCGCAACGTCCAGTCGCTCGCCGACGTGCACTGGGGGGCGCGGTCAGGGACTTCTTCCTCGGGATGCCGGCTCGGCCGTCGCGACCAAAGTCGCCGGGCTGCTGTCCGACAGGATGGCGAAATTACATAGGCTCGTGATATAAATAAGTCATGAAGCGCAGCACGGGGGACGACCTCGCGGGGGCGTTCGACGAGGTTTTCCGCCTGGTGATCCGGCATCTGACCGAGCACGGGGGCCTGACGTTCACCGCGGTCATGTGCCTGGGCCGGCTCGAACGGGAGGGGCCGGTCCGGCTGACCGCGCTGGGCGCGGCGGAGGGCGTCAGCCAGCCTTCGATGAGCCAGCTGGTGCAGCGCCTGGAGCGGCAGGGATTGGTGGCCCGGATCAGGGATCCCGAAGACGGGCGGGCGTCGCTGATCGAGATCAGCGACGCCGGTCGCGCGCTGGTGGCGAGCCGTCTGCGCGATCGTCATGACCGTCTGGCCGAGCTGCTGGCCACGCTCGCGCCGGAAGACGAGGCGTCGCTGCGGTCGGCGATGCGGGTTGCCGGGCCGATTGTCCGGCGGCTGATCGAGACCGCCCGTGCGGCCGGTGCGGGAGAGTCTGTTTAGGACGGAGATGTCATGGCCAGATCACGAGCCGCCTTCGATTACGACGTGGTGGTCGCCGGGGGTGGGCCCGCGGGGCTGATGCTGGCCGGCGAGCTGCGGACCGGCGGGGTCTCGGTGGTCGTCCTCGAACGGCTGACCGGGATCGCCCCGATTCTCAAGGCGGGGACCGTGAACCGGCCCAGCGTCGAGGCGCTCTACCGGCGCGGCCTGCTGTCTCGCCTGCGGCAGGCCCAGCAGGAGGACGAGTGGTCCGTCTCGTTCATGTCCGCCCGGCGCCCGGACGGCACGGGTGCGCTGCCGAGGTTCGCGGGGCACTTCGCGGCGATCATGCTCGGCGACGGGATGCTGGACGAGTCCGACCCCGAGCTGTCCGGGCTCCACCCGCCGGACCTGGTCGACCTGGTCCACCAGAAGCAGGTCGAGGCGCTGCTCGCCGACCACGCCGCCGGGCTCGGCGTGGAAGTACGCCGCGGGATCGCGTTGACCGGCTTCGAGGAGGACGCCGACGGGGTGACGGTCGCGACCGGCCGGGAGCCGATCCGGTGCCGGTGGCTCGTCGGCTGCGACGGCGGCCGGAGCGCGGTGCGCAAACTCGCCGGATTCGACTTTCCCGGCACCGACCCGGAGATCACCGCCTACCACGCCGTCGCCGACCTGGAAGGCTTACAGGACTTGGAAGTCGGCTGGCACACGACCGCCACCGGCGTCTACGTCAACGACCCGCCGCGCCGTCGGATCACCACCATCGCGTTCGGCGGCGCGCCGGCCGACCGCGACACTCCCGCGACGGCCGAGGAACTGGCGGCGTCGATCCGCCAGGTGACCGGCGCCGACGTGACGGTCACCGGGGTGACGAGCCTGACCCGGTTCACCGACAATGCCCGTCAGGCCACCACTTACCGGCGGGGCCGGGTGCTGCTGGCGGGCGACGCGGCCCACGTGCACTCGCCGTTCGGCGGGCAGGGACTCAACCTGAGCCTGGGCGACGCGATGAACCTGGGCTGGAAACTGGCGGCGACTGTCCGCGGGACGGCCCCGGACGGACTGCTCGACACCTACACCGCCGAGCGGCATCCCCTCGGCGCCTGGGTGCTGGACTGGACGCGGGCCCAGATCGCGCTGATGCGCCCGGACCCGTACGCGCGGGCGCTGCGCGAGGTGGTGGTCGACCTCGCGCGGACCGTCGACGGGGCAACGTACTTCGCGAAGAAGATCTCCGGTGTTGGGCAGCGCTACGAAATCCCCGGCGATCATCCGCTGATCGGGGCCAGCGCGCCCGACTACGAGCTGACCGACGGATCCCGGCTCGCCGAACACCTGCACGACGGCCGGGCACTCCTGCTGGCCCCGTCCGGCCCCTCGGGAGACGCCGGGTATCGCGACCGCCTGCGGACGATCACCGCTGCGCCATTGGACGACAGCGCTCCAACCGTCCTTTTCGTACGGCCCGACGGTTACGTCGCCTGGGCGGGAGAACCGGGCGACGACGCGCTGGCACAGGCGCTGAAAACCTGGCTCGGCACACCCTCGGACTCGGCCGGCTAGTGCTCTGACCGGGGCCGCATGGTTCGCGGGAATCCGTTTCCAGCGCTGCCTTGATGCCTTTACTGTGGCGCGGTGGAGACTCAGGTGATCGTTTTCAACGGTGGTTCCAGCTCGGGGAAATCCGGGATCATTCGGTGCCTGCAGGCTGTTCTGCCGGTCCCGTGGCTGGCCCTCGGGACGGACACGATGGTCGAGGCGATGCCCGCGTCCATGTCGGCCTCGGCTGGCGGGATCGAGTTCGCCCCCGACGGGGAGGTGATCGTCGGGCCGGAGTTCCGAACGCTGGAGGCGGCCTGGATCGAGGGGGTTGCCGCGATGGCCCGTGCGGGTGCCCGGGTCATCGTCGACGAGGTCTTCCTCGGTGGAGCGGACTCACAGCAGCGATGGCAGAGGGCCCTGGGCGAACTGCGTGTGCTGTGGGTCGGCGTCCGGTGTGATGGCGCGGTTGCCGCAGGTCGTGAGGTCGCACGAGGCGATCGGACCATCGGGATGGCCGCCTCCCAGGCCGAGGCGGTCCACCATGGCGTGACTTATGACCTGGAGGTGGACACCGCGCATGCCGAGTCCATGGAGTGCGCACGGACCATCGCAACACACGTCAGGTGATCGACGGCTTGGGTGGAACGCGGAGGTGCCCAGCGGGCTGCCCCAGGTCGGCCGTGCGGGTGGCCGGACAGCTTGAGCACGTTCGACTTGTGCACCACCAACATGGCCGCAGCTCGCGAACAGCTCGAACCGCGTGCGCAGCACGTCCGACGGCAGCGGTTCCGCGGTGGTCAGGCGAGCTGCTGCCACATTTCGTAGTTCCCGCATTCCGCCGTGATCTCGGCTGTCGCCTGGGCTGCGGTGAAGAAGTCGTCGACCGTTGGTGAGGTGCGTGCTGTCGGCGCCGCGAGGCATACCTGGTCGGGTGTCAGGTCCGGGATGGGCACGTAGGTGACTTCCGGATGCGAGTAGAACACGGTTGCCGAGCGGGCCAGGAACGAGATGCCCCGGCCGGCCGCGACGTGCTCGAGCGTCTCGTCCACTCCGCGCGCCAGGTATCCGGCGTTGGGGTGCGGGCGCAGGGTGGGCTGCGTGTCCCCATTCCAGACCAGTGGCTCGCCGGCCAGGTCCGCCTCGGTGATCTGGTCCTTGCCCGCCAAACGGTGGCCGGCGGGCAGCACCGCCACGCGCGGCTCGGCGTACAGCGGGGCGACGCGCAGACCGGCCTCGTTGATGGGCAGCCGCACGAACGCGACGTCGATGCGGCCGTCGAGCAGCATCGTGGCCTGGTCGTCCCCTTCGATCCGCTGCACGTCGACCACGACGTCCGGGTGCCGGGTGGCGAACTGCCGTACCGCCGCGGTGACCGCGATGCCCGCCCGGAAGCCGACCATCAGCCGCCGGCCGCCGCGTGCGGCCACGGTCACGCGGCGGCGGACGGCGTGGGCGGAGGCCAGCAGCGGACCGGCGTCGTCCAGCAGTTGCCGGCCCGCGTCGGTCAGCGCGACGCCGTGGCTGTCCCGGGTCAGCAGCGGGGTGCCGAGATCCTGTTCCAGCGCGCGGATCTGCCGGCTGAGCGCCGGCTGCGCGATGTGCAGCTCCTCGGCGGCGCGGCCGAAGTGCAGCTTTTCGGCGACGGCGGCGAAGTAGCGCAACTTGCGCAGGTCCAGATCCATGGTGCCTCCCGGTCCGGCGATGCCTTCAGGGTATCGCAACGGCCGAAAGAAGTCTTGGACGCTCATCCGGGCCGGTGGCATCGTTCATGGGGCCCGAATGAATTCGACATCGGGAATTCGGAATCGGGAATTGCGTCCTCTTCGGGAAAGCAGGAATTCCATGATCAGCATCATCGGCCTCGGCACCATGGCCGGCGCCCTCGCCGGCCGGGCGCTCGCGAGTGGCCACGCCGTCGAGATCATCGGCCGGGACCCGGCCAAAGCCAAGGAATTGGCCGCCACGCTGGGCGGCGCCACCGTGGGGACGGCGCCGGCCGGGGACATCGTGATCCTCGCCGTGCCGTACGCCAGTGCGGCGGCGGTGGTCAGCGAGTACGGGGACGCCCTGCGCGGCAAGGTGATCATCGACATCACCAACCCCGTCAACGCCGATCTCACCGGTTTCGTCACCCCCGAGGGCAGTTCCGGCGCGCAGGAGATCGCCAAGGCCGCCCCCGCCGGCGCGCAGGTCGTCAAGGCGTTCAACACGCTGTACTCCCAGGTCCTCGCCGCCGGCCGCCCACTGGACGTGTTCATCGCCGGCGACGACGAGCAGGCGAAAGCAAGCGTGTCGGCATTCATCGAGAGCCTCGGACTACGGCCGATGGACACCGGGTCGCTGCCTATGGCGCGGACACTGGAGAACGCCGCCCTGTTGATGCTGGGCCTCGTCGCCCATTCCGTCAAGCACACCGATTTCTTCCTCGGCGTCACCATTCTCGGCTGAGCGCACTCGCCGAAGAACAGCCCTTTCGCCCATTCTCCCAAGGACAGTCGCATGCGCGTTTTCGTCACTGGCGGGACCGGCCATTCCGGTTCATACCTCATTCCCGAGCTCATCGCCGCCGGGCACGACGTCACCGGTCTGGCCCGGTCGGACGCTTCTGCGGCGGCGCTGTCCGCGCAGGGCGCGAAGGTGCGTCGCGGCGACCTTCAGGACCTCGACGGCCTCAAGGAGGCGGCCGCGGACTCCGACGGCGTCATCCACCTCGCGCACCGGCAAGACCTGCTGCCCTCCGGCGGGATCGACGCCGTGGCCGCCGCGGAGCTTCCGGCCGTGCTCGCGCTCGGCGAGGCACTCGCGGGAACCGGAAAGCCGCTGGTCGCGGCGGGGAGCATCGGCTCGCCCGGGTGGGAGGGCCTGGGCCGGCCGGCCACCGAGGAGGACCGGGCCCTTCCCGGCGGCGATGCGTACCGGGGCACCCTGCGGGTTCGCAACGTCGTGGAGACCACCGTCGCCGGCCTCGCCGAGCGGGGAGTGCGGTCTTCGATCGTGCGGATTCCGCCCATCGCGCACGGCACGACCGACCGCGCTGGATTCCTACCCCTGCTGATCGCGCTCGCGAAGGAGAAGGGTGTCGCCGGCTATCCCGGAGACGGCGCGAACCGGTGGCCCGCCGTGCACGTCCGCGATGTCGCGTCCTTGTTCCGCCTGGCGCTGGAGAAGAGCCCGGCCGGCCGATCGTGGCACGCGATCGAGGACGGGGGCCGCCCGGTGCGCGAGATCGCCGAGGCCATCGGCCGCCGGCTGGGCCTGCCCGCGGTGAGCATTCCCGCGGACGTGCTGATGCTGCCGGGCTACTTCGGGTTCCTCGCGAACCTGGTCACGCTGGACCTCCCGGCGGCCAACCTCGTCACCCGCCGGACCCTCGGCTGGGAACCCGCCCAGCCCGGCGTGCTCGCCGATCTGGACAACGGCCACTACTTCCCCGCCGGCTGACGGAGCCCTAAGCGCCGGCGAGGGTGATCGTGCGGTCGGCGTGCTGGGTGAGGAGCGGGTCGTGGCTGGCGACGAGGACCGTCGTGCCGGCGTCGGCCGCCGCTCGCAGCCGGATGAGGACCAGCTCGGCGTGGGCGCGGTCCTGGTGCGAGGTCGGCTCGTCGGCGAGCACCAGCGTGGGGTTGGTGACGAGCGCGCGGGCGACGGCGGCGCGCTGCTGCTCACCCCGCGAGATCTGCGCCGGACGGCGGTGCGCGAACTTGGCCAGGTCCAAGGTTTCCAGCAGTTTCTCCCGGTCGGCGGTGTCTTCGCGGGCACGGGCGGGGAAGGCGAGATTGTCCGTAATGGACAGTTCGTCGAACAGGCCGATCGACTGCGGCACGAACCCGACGTGGTCCCACTGCAGCTCCGCCATGGGGAGATCCGGTAACGGCGGATGCGGCGTCACCGTGCCCGTGTCGGGGGTTTCCCAGCCGCCGGTGATCATCAGCAGGGTGCTCTTGCCGGAGCCGGACGGGCCGGCGAGCGCGACGAGTTCCCCCGGTTCCAGTTCGAGGCTCACCGGCCGCAGGGCGAGAGTGCGCCGGTAGCTCTTGCTGACGTCGGTCAGCGTCACCAGGCTCACGCGATCCTCCCGTCGACGAGTTCGTGCACGTCATCGGCGACGGCGGTGAGCTCGGGATCGTGGGTGGCGACGACCACGGCGTGCCCGAGCGAAGCGAGACGGTGCAGCGCCTCGCCGACGAGGTGAGCCGACGCCCGGTCGAGCTGGGCAGTGGGCTCGTCGGCGAGCAGCGCGGCCGGATCACCGGCGGCGGCGAAGGCGAGGGCGACGCGCTGCTGTTCGCCGCCGGAAAGCTGCCGGGGGTAATGGGCGCGACGGCCGGCGAGACCGAGCGCGTCGAGGAGTTCGCCACCGGCGGGGCCGGTGCGGCGCAGACGGGCAGCGAGGCCGAGATGCTCCTCGACGGTGAGATAGCCCAGCAGGTTGTCGATGGGATTCTGGAAGACGTAGCCCAGTTGGTGGCGGCGCAGCTGACGGCGGCGGCGGGCGGACAACGCGGTGGCGTCGACACCGTTGACCTCGACGGTGCCGTGGGTGGGCCGGTCCAGGCAGGCCAGGATCCGCAGCAGGGTCGACTTCCCGGATCCGGACGGGCCGACGAGCGCGGTCACGCGGCCACGGGCGGCGGACAGCGCGACGTCGTGCAGCGCGGGGACGTCGTGGTCCGAAGCCGGGTAGTGGTGGGTGAGCCCCGCGCAGCGCAGGGCCGGTGAACTGCCTGGCGCCGGTGGGCTATTCGGTGTCACGCAGCACCTCCGCGGGGCGGGCGCGGGAGACCGCGCGCTGCGCGGCGAGGGTGGCCAGCACCGCCGCGAGCAGGGTCGCGGCCGCCAGGCGCAGGGCCAGCGACCACGGCGCCGAGATCAGGGTGCCCGGCGCGATGCCGGGATCGAGGTCGTAACCGGGGCTGGTCACCGCGACGGCGACCGCGGCGAACACCAGGCCGAAGGCGAACCCCGCGATCAGCAGCCCGCCCACCTCGTACAGCAGGGCCCGCCAGTGCGCCGGCGGCCCGATCCCCATCCGCCGCAACAGCACGTACGCGCTGCGTCGCGCCCGGGCCCGCGCGTTCAGGTACAACAGCAAGCCCACCAGCACGATCGCGCCCGCGAGCACCGAAACCGCGGTCAGGAAGACAAAGGTGTAAGTGATGGCCGCGTAGACGCCGTTGGCGGTCACCTCCTGGGCCTGGCTGATCGTCCCGATCTGCGTGCCGGTGCCGCTCAGCGCCGCGAGGTTCCGCGCCGGGTCGCCGCGCATCCACAGCTGGCTGTGCGCGTTCTCCCCGGCCAGCCGGTCGAGCAGGTCCTTGCGCACCAGCAGTTGCGGGAAGCCGGAGTTCTTCCCGGGCAGCTGGGCGACGGTGGTGATGGACAGCCTCGTGGTCTGCCCGTTGATGCGCACGTCCGCCGAGGCCGGGGTGGCGGGCAGCCCGGCCAAGATCCCGGCCGGCGCACCGGGCGCGGCGAGCTTGCCCATCAGCTCGGCGAGCGTCGGGCCGGGCAGGGCGTCGTCCCAGAACGCCGTGGTGGCAAAGGTTTCCGGGTCGACGCCGAGCACGTTGACGGTGGTGCTGCCGACGTGACCGGAGTCGTACCGGTCCACGAGACTGGTCCGGCCGGCGAGGTCCGGCGGCACGTGCGCGGGGCCCGTCAGACCGAGGACCACGTCGGAGCCGACGATCAGCTGCGATTCCGCGTGCAGGGTGCGGTCCACCGAACCGGTCACTGTGGTCGCGTACACCGACAGTGCCACCGGGATCGCCGTCGCCGCGATCAGCACCGCGGCCGCGGCTGGACCGGACGCGATCCGTTGCCAGGAAAGGAAAGAGACCGGCCTGGTCACCTTCACCGGGTTGGCGCGCACCACCGACCAGCGCACGATCCGCGCCGCGAACAGCGCCAGCCCGATCACCAGCAGCAGCGGCACCACGACCAGCCGCGGCGGGATCCCCGCCACCGAGCCCGCCGTGCCGAGGCCCGAGACGGTGCCGTCGCCGAGCACGAAGTAGCAGACGACCGCCGCGACCAGGGGAATCAGCTCCCACGGCCACAGCCGCGCCCGCGTCGCGCGGGTGTCGAAGTGCGCGGTGATCCGGCGCCCGCTCGCCACCGCGATGGCGCCCAGCGTCACCAGCAAGGCGCCGGCTCCGGCGAGTACCGAACCGGTCACCGCGCCCGGCGTCACCAGCGGGCTCGGGCCGACGGCCGCCACCAGGTACCGCGCCGCGAACCAGCCCGCGACGGAACCGAGGGCCACCACCGCGCCGGTTTCCAGCACGGCCTTGCCCACCAGCGCCCACGGCCCGACGCCGCGCGCCGACAGCACCGCCAGCTCGGCCCGCCGCCGGTCCACCCAGAACGACCCGGCCGCGGCCGCGATCACCAGTCCCGCCAGCGCGCCCACGGCACCCATCGGCACGACGGTGGTCACCAGCGCCGAGGTCACCTCGTCGGCCCGTTCGGACATCCCGCGCAGCGAGGTCGTGTACTGCGCGTGGCTGAACGCGAGGCCCAGCGGGTCCTGCGGATCGGCGGTGCGCGCCCGGAGCCGTTCCAGGCCGTCGATCACCGGGGCGGCGCTCGCCGTGGTCAGGCCCGTGGTGCCGACCGAGCTTTCGACGAGGGAACCCGCACCGGAATCCGGGTCGGTGGCCTTGAACAGGTCGTCGCTCGAGAGCAGGGCCATGGGGTAGACGCCGGCGTTGCTCAGCGGGCTGCCGCGGTAGAGGTTCTTGAGGCTGCACCAGTACTGCTCGTCCGGCAGGGAGCGCAGGTCACGGTAAACGGCCGCGACCCGCAGGGTGACCAGCGGGGTGTCCCCGCCGGCCGCTCCCAAGCCGGTGGTCGAGCCCCTGGTCAGCGAAACGCGGTCGCCCACCTTCAGCTGCTGGAGGTTCGCGAACTGGTCCGGCAGCCAGATGCCCGGGCCGGTGCCGCCGGACAGCACCTGGACGTGATCGGCGAAACCGTCGCGGGCCACCAGGTTCATCAGCCGTTGCTCGGGGTGCACCGGGGTCCCGGTCGCGGCCGTCACGTTCGCGCCGGAGATCAGCGTGCTCACGGGCGGCGAAAGATCCGGGATGCCCACTTCGGCCTGCCGGACCGCCGTGAGCCGCGCGTCCAGCAGCGGTTTGCCCACCTTTTCGGGCACCTGCGGGTTTCTCGGCACCACCGGCAGCTGTCCCCGCCATTGCGCGCCGACGGCCCATTCGCACGCGGCGTCCGCCTGCTTCTGCAGCGTCGCGGTGCCCGCGGAGGAAAGAAAAAGGGAGATCGACGCGGCCGGCAGCGCCACCAGCACCGCGGCGGCCAGCACGGCCAGCACCACCGTCGGCTGCCGCCAGATCATCAACGGCGCACGCGCCCATGGTGCGGGCAGCCCCCTCTTCGGCATGCAGCCGAGTTTTGCACACCGGACCGGGGCCTGGCGGCGAAAGCGAGATAACGATTTCCCGGCCGTGACGGACGGTGCGGGAATGACCGCATCGCGTGTGCTACAAGGGTTTCAGAGCCGGACCGCGGCCTCGTGGAAAGCGCGGCGGAGCGTTTCGATGCCCGGCGTGGTGCGAGAGGGATGGACCCGGTTGGTGAGCAGCACGTAGTAACGGCCGCGGTCCGGCTCCACCCACAGGCTGGTGCCGGTGAACCCGGTGTGCCCGTACGCCCGCGGGGAAAGATCCGTGCCGACCGGCGAGCCGGGCACGTCCAAGCACTGCCACGCCAGGCCACGGCGAAGGCCTTCGGTCTGGCACCGGATCATCTCGGCGTGAGTGGCGGGTTTCAGCAGCGGTGCGGCGCCGCCGGCCAGGACCCGGCCGAGGTGTTCGACGTCCGGCAGCGGGGCGAACAGGCCGGCGTGACCGCAGATTCCGCCCAGTACCACGGCGTTCTCGTCGTGCACCTGGCCGCGCACCACATGCCCGCGCCACGGGCAGTCCTCCGTGGCGACCGCGCGCGCCGCGTCCGCCGGGCCGAACCCGGTGCCGGTCAGCCCGGCCGGGGTGCTGACGAACTGCGCGACCAGCTCGTCCAGCGGATGGCCGCCGGCGGCCTCGGCGATGAGGCCCAGCAGGATGAATCCCTGCGAGGAGTACTCGACCCGGTCGCCCGGCGCCGCGCGCAGCGGGCCGGTGCGGATGGCTTCGAGCAGCGCCTCGCGTGTCGGGTGCTCGCGATAGAGCGGCGTGCCGCCGGGTAGCCCGGACGTGTGCGTGAGCAGCTGCCGCACGGTGATGTCGGCCTTGTCGCCGCCCGCGTACGCCGGCAGGTGGCGGGCGAGCGGGTCTTCGAAGGTGAGCAGACCGCGATCGGCCAGCGCCGCGATCACCAGTCCCACCAACGGCTTTGTCACCGACGCGAGGTCCCACCGGCTGTCCTCGGCCGCGTCCGGCCCGCCGTGCCAACGGGTGCCGAGCACGCCGCGGTCGAGGGCCCCGTCGGCGGTGCCGACCGACCAGGCGGCAGCGGAGAACACCCGGTTTTCTCGCCCGGCGTCGAGGATCTTCCCGAGTTCAGTCCGCATCGGACACCACCCGCATCCCCTGGCCGAGCGTGGCCGAAAGCCGGTTCGCGGCCTCGGCGACCAGCGGGCCGAGGGTGGGCACGCTGTCGGGCGGCAGGGTGAACGTCAGCCCGGAGACGCTGAGCGCGCCGACCACGTGCCCCAGCCCGTCCACCACCGGCGCGGCGACACACCGGACGTGCGGCTCGTTCTGCTCGTCGTCGACCACGTAGCCCAGAGTGTCCACAGTGGCCAGTTCGCGGCGGATCGCGGCCGGGTCGGTCAGCGTTTTGGGGGTGCGCGCTTCGAGCGGTGCCGCGTCGAGCACCGCGGCCACCTCGGCCGCGGAAAGCCGGGACAGGATCGCGCGGCCCACCCCCGTGCAGTACAGCGGCACCTCGCCGCCGACCTGCGAGTTCATCCGGTACGCCTGGTCCGGCTCCACCTTCTCGACGTACACCGCGCGGTCGGCGTGATGCACCGCGTAGTGCACGGTGTGCCCGGTTCGGCGGCGCAGCTCCGTCAGCACTGGCCGGGTGAAGCGCGTGGCCCGGCTGCCGGCGAGCACGGCCGCCGAAAGGCCGAGCAGCCGCGGCCCCACGTCGTACTGGCCGCCGCCGGCGCCGGCCGCGAAACCGGCTTCGGCGAACGTCTGCAGCATCCGGTGCGCGGTGGGTTTCGGCAGGTCGCAGACCTTGGCCAGGTCGGCGAGCCGGTGCGGGCCGCCCGGCCGCGCCAACGCCGTGAGCACCTCCAGCGCCTTCCCCACCGCGCCCCGGGGCTCACCGCGCGCCCCGGACTTGTCGTTGACAGCCCTCTCCATGCGGCCTACCTTAGCGCAATCGCGTTCCATGTGACGGAACGAGATATCACTCAATGGAATTCTGGCGAAAGGCGACCCGTGGCTCCTCCGCGTTCCCGTCTGACCCGCCGTGACGCGCTCCGGCTCGGCGGCCTCGCCCTGCCCGCACTGGCCCTGCCCGGCCTGCTCGCCGGCTGCGGCACCGCGGACGGCAGTGTCGGCAACGTGCTGCGCGTCGCCCAGACCTCGGACCCGAAAACCCTGGATCCGCAGAAACAGGGCGATCTGACCTCGATGAACGTCCTGATCAACCTGTTCGACACCCTCACCACGCGCGGTCCGGACAACCAGCTCGCGCCCGGGCTCGCCTTGTCCTGGACCTCGCCGGACCCGCTGACCTGGCGGTTCCGGCTGCGGCCCGGCGTGCGGTTCCACAACGGCGAGCCGTGTGACGCCAAGGCGGTCGCCTTCAGCATCAACCGGCTGCTCGACCCGGCCACCAAGTCGCCGATCGTCGAGCTGCGCTACGTGAAACAGGCCGTGGTCGTCGACGAGCTGACGGTGGACCTGCGGTGCAGCCAGCCGGACCCGATCATCCCGGCGAAGGTGTCGCTGTTCGGCGGGGTCGCGGTGCCGCCGGGGTACCTCAAGCAGGTCGGCTCGGCCGGGTTCGCCAAGCACCCGGTCGGCACCGGGCCGTTCACCTTCGTCGAGTTCCAGCGCGACCACCAGCTGCGGATGCGCGCCAACCCGGGCTACTGGGGCGGCCGGCCGTCGTTCGACGAGCTGGTGTTCCTGCCGATGCCGGACCCGTCCTCGGCGCTGGCCTCGCTGCAGAGCGACGAGGTCGACATCGTCGCGAGCCTGACCCCCGACGCGGCGCTGCAGATCCAGGGCTACACCGGGGTCGCGATCCGCAACTACCCGGGCATCCGCACCTCGTACCTGTCGCTGGACACCACGGCCGGGCCGCTGCGCGACGTACGCGTGCGGCAGGCGCTCAACCACGCTGTCGACGTGCCGCTGCTGATCAAGGCGGTGCTCGACGGCAAGGCGCGCGAGGTGCCGACGATGTTCCCGCGCGAATCGTTCGGCTTCGACCCCTCGATCACGCCGTACTCGCGTGACCTCGGGCTGGCCAAGCGGCTGCTCGCCGATGCCGGGTTCCCCAACGGCTTCGACACCTCCCTGACCGCGCAGACCGGTGACTCCAACATCGCCGAGGCGATTTCCGGGCTGCTGGCCAAGGCCGGGGTCCGCGCGCGGGTCGACCTGGTCGACACCGGCACGTACACCAGCCGGCTGACATCGAACAACCGCAGCGCGCTCGGCCCGATCTACCTGGCCGCGAGCACCGGCTGGACGCTCGACGCGGAAAGCCTGGTGCAGTCCAACGTCCGCCACGACCGGCGGCAGAGCCGGTGGTCCAGCCCGGAGGCCGATCGCCTGATCGACGCGGAGGAGCTGACCGTCGACCCGCCCGGCCGGCAGCGGGCCTTCACCGCGCTCCAGTCCCTTCTCAAGCAGGAGGCGCCGTTCGTGTTCCTCTACCAGATCGACAACATCTACGCGGTCAACACCCGGCCGCGCTGGCAGCCCGGCGTCGTCGGCGTGCTCGGCATGGCCAAGGCGCAGGTGACCTCGTGACGGCGCCGGCGGTCTCGGTCGCGAAGCCGCCCGCGGCCGGTGCCGGGGTGCTGCGGGTGGTCGTCACCAAGGTGCTGACCGCGATCGTCGTCCTGTTTTTCGTTGCCACCGCGGCGTTCTTCCTGGTCCGCCTGTCCGGCGACCCGGTGAAGCTGATCCTGCCGCCCGACGCGAGCGCGGCCCAGGAGGCGACGCTGCGCGCCAGCCTCGGCCTGGACCGGCCGCTGCTCACGCAGTACCTCGACTACCTCGGCGGCCTGCCGCGGCTGCACTTCGGCAACTCGCTCGTCTACGACCAGCCGGTGTCGGAGGTGCTGCTCGCGCGGGTGCCCGCGACACTGGAGCTGGCCGCCGCCGCGTTGGTCATCGCGCTGGTGCTGGCGATCCCCGCGGGCGCCTTCGCGGCGTTGCGCCGCGGCCGGGCCGGCGACTCCGGCGTGATGGCGGGTGTCCTGATCGGACAGTCCACTCCGGCGTTCTGGGTGGGCATCGTGCTGATCCTGATCTTCGCCGTGCAGCTGCAAGTGCTGCCCGCGTCCGGATACGGCGGCTTCACCCACCTCATCCTGCCCGCGGTGACGCTCGCGGTGTACTCGGTCGCGGTGATCGCGCGGCTGCTGCGCTCGTCGATGATCGACGTGCTCGGCTCGGACTACATCCGCACGGCGCGGGCGAAGGGGCTGAGCACCGGCGGAATCGTGGTGTCCCATGGGATGCGCAACGCCGCCCTGCCGGTGGTCACGGTGATCGGCCTGGAGGTGGGCACGCTGCTCGGCGGCGCGATCCTGACCGAGCAGGTGTTCTCCTGGCCGGGCATCGGCCGGCTGACCGTCGAGGCCATCCAGAACCGCGACTTCCCGCTGGTGCAGGCGTCGGTGCTGTTCTTCGCCGCCACCTTCGTGGTGGTCAACCTGCTGGTGGACCTGTCCTACACGGTGCTCGATCCGAGGGTGCGGGTGACCTCATGACTGCTGTAACCGCAACAGTCCCGACGGCCCGGGCCCGGCGCGGCGCGGTGCGCGCGGTGCTGCGCAACCGGCTCGGCCTCGTCGCCGTGATCGTGCTGGCGGTGATGGTGCTGGTCGCGGTGTTCGCGCCGCTGATCGCGCCGTACGACCCGGGGGCGCAGGACCTGCTGGTCCGGCTCCGTCCACCCGCGTGGACGGCGGCCGGCGACTCGAGCCACCTGCTCGGCACGGACCAGCTCGGCCGCGACATCCTGTCGAGACTGTTCTACGGCGCTCGGATCTCGCTGCTGGTCGGGGCCTGCGCGGCGTTGCTGGCCGGGATCGTCGGCTCGGTGATCGGTCTGGTCGCCGGGTTCCTCGGCGGCTGGTTCGACCGGATCCTGATGCGTCTGGCCGACATCCAGCTCGCGTTCCCGTCGATCCTGCTGGCGCTCGCGATCGTCGGCTTCCTCGGCTCCGGGCTCTGGTACGTGGTGCTGGTGCTCGGCTTCACCGGCTGGGTCTCCTACGCCCGGGTGATCCGGTCCGAGGTGCTTTCCCTGCGCACCAGGGATTACGTCACCGAGGCGCGGGCCATCGGCGTCGGTGACCTGACCATCATGCGCCGCCACCTGCTGCCCAACGTGATGGCGCCGCTGGCCACCATCGGCACCCTGCACGTCGCCGCGGCGATCGTCGCCGAGGCCTCGCTGAGCTACCTCGGGCTCGGCGTGCCGAAGCAGACCGTCACCTGGGGCGGCATGCTCAGCGACGGCCAGCTGTACCTCGGCACCTCGTGGTGGGTGGCGGTGTTCCCCGGGCTGGCGCTGATGATCACCGCGCTGGCCGTCAACATCACCGGCGACGTGCTGCGCGACGTCGCGGACCCGAAGGCGTACCGCTCATGACGTCGTTGCTGGAGATCAAGGACCTGCACGTCGAGTTCCGGCTGGGCACCGGGACCGTGCACGCGGTCGAGGGGGTGGGCTTCGCCGTCGAGGCCGGTGAGACGCTGGCGGTGGTCGGCGAGTCGGGCAGCGGCAAGACCGCCACCGCGCTTTCGGCGCTGCGGCTCAACCCGGAGCCGCCGTGCGTCTACCCCGCCGGCGAGGTGCTGCTGAACGGGCGCGACCTGCTTCGGCTGTCCGAAAAGGACTTGCGAAGGATCCGCGGCAACGAGGTCGCGATGGTCTTCCAGGACCCGATGACCAGCCTGAACCCGCTCAAGCGCGTCGGCGCGCAGGTCGCGGAAGTGCTGCGACGGCACCAGAACGCGTCTCGTGGGCAGGCGCGTGAAGGAGCGGTGGCCGCGTTGCGCGAGGCCGGCATCCCGGACCCGGAGCGGCGCGCGGACCAATACCCGCATCAGCTTTCCGGTGGCCTGCGCCAGCGCGTGATGATCGCGATGGCGCTGGTCGGCCGGCCGCGGGTGCTGATCGCCGACGAGCCGACCACCGCGCTGGACGTGACGGTGCAGGCCCAGATCCTCGAGCTGCTGGTGGACCTGCAACGCCGGCACGGGATGGCGATCGTGCTCATCACCCACGACCTCGGGGTGGTGGCGGAGGTCGCCGACCGGGTGGTGGTGATGCGCCGCGGCCGGGTGGTCGAGACCGGCGATGTGACGGCGGTTTTCGAGGCGCCACAAGAGGATTACACCCGCGAGCTGCTGCGGGCGACGCCGAAACTGGAGCGCGCATGACAAACCTGGTCGAGATCCGCGGCCTGCGCAAGGACTACGGCTCGCTGGCCGCGGTCGACGGCGTGGACCTGGACGTGACGGCGGGGGAGACGCTCGCCGTGGTCGGCGAGTCCGGCTCCGGCAAGACCACGCTCACCCGGCTGCTGCTGCGGCTGGCCGAGCCCACCGCGGGCACCGTGCGCTTCGACGGCGCGGACCTGTTCGCCCTGCCCGCCGCGCGGCTGCGGAAGGTGCGCCGCGAGATGCAGGTGGTGCTGCAGGACCCGTACTCCAGCATGAACCCGCGGATGCGCGTGACGGACATCGTCGCCGAACCGCTGGTGACGCACGACCGCTCGGCGCGCGGCCGTCGAGGACGCGCGAAGGTGCGCGCCCGCGTCGGCGAGCTGCTGGAAGCGGTGGGGCTGCCGCCGGACGTCCAGGATCGTTACCCGCACGAGTTCTCCGGCGGCCAGCGCCAGCGCGTCTCGATCGCCCGGGCGCTCGCGCTGCGCCCGCGGCTGGTGGTGCTGGACGAGCCGACCAGCGCGCTCGACGTCTCGGTCCAGGCCCAGGTACTCGACCTGCTGACCGAGCTCCAGGCCCGGCTGGGGCTGACGTACGTGTTCGTCTCGCACAACCTCGCGGTGGTGCAGCAGATCGCCGACCGGGTGGCGGTGATGCGCGCCGGGCAGATCGTGGAACTGGCCGACGCCGCGACGCTGTTTTCCGCGCCTGGCCACGAATACACGCGCAACCTGCTGGACGCGGTGCCGAACCCGGACCCGCGCCTGGCGCGTCGCCGTCGGGCGGTGTCATGAGGTCAGTTGTGGGAGAGCACCAGCCCGGCGCCGCCGAGCAACGCGATGTCGTCGGCCGCGCCGGTGTTGACCAGCACCCGCGGCGGCTCCGCGCCGGTGGCCCACGAGGAGTCCTCGCGCAGCCGCCGTTCGATGGCCGCGCGGAAGCGTTCGCCGCCTTCGGCCGCCTCGCCGTGCAGCACGAACAGTCCCGGGGCGAACAGCTGCTGGATGTTCACCAGGCCCAGCGCGATATTGCCGGCGTAATCCTCCAGCAGCGGGTCGCCGGTTTCGGCCAGCTCGCGCACCGTTCGCGCGCCGAGGCCGCGCCGCTCGGCTTCGGCGCGCAGCCACGGCGTGGTCGCGACCGTCTTCCAGCAGCCGCGCGCCCCGCAGGTGCACGGCTGTCCACTGGCGGCCACCGTCATATGCGCGCCGCTGCGGCCGCCGGGCGGGGCGAGCACCTCGCCGTCGTAGAGGATGCCGACGCCCAGCACCTCCCCGGTCGAGACGGAGGCGAACGTGCTGCGCCCGCGGCCGGGCCCGAACCAGCGGTCGCCGAGCACCTGCAGCCGCGCGCGGTGCTCGACGTGCACCGGCGCGCCGGCCAGCCCCGTCAGCACCGCGGCGATCGGGTACCCGTGCAAGGCGGGCACCTCGTTGACCTCGATGATGACCCCCGCCGCGGCGTCGACCAGCCCAGCGGCCGCGACGCCGACCCCCATCGGCTGCACCGGGAACCGGACCACCTCGGCCAGCGCCGCGTCGATTTCGCCCCGGTCGGCCGCGCCCCGCGGATAGGCGGCCTCGGCGCGCCACAGGAGTTCGCCGGCCAGGTCGACCAACGCGGCTCGCACCCGCCCCGGCAGCAACTCGACCGCGCCCAGCACCGGCGCGGCCGGCTCGACAGCCGGCGCCGGAACCAGCCGCAGGGCCGGGCGTTCGCCGGTGCTCATGCGGCCACGATGCCACGACCGGACCTTCGAGGGGAGCCCGCATGCCCGAACTGACCCGGATGACCTGGCGCGAAGTACGCGCCGCGGCTGGTGGTTCGGCAGTTGCCGGCACTGCGCCGCAGCTCGCCGCCGACCGGTCGACGGGTGCTAGCGATTCGGCGGTTGCTGGTTCTGGGCCGCAGCTCGCCGCCGACCGGCCTATGGGCGGCAGCGGCGCGGTGCCCGCCGGTTCGCAAGGGAAGTCTGCTGCCGACCGGCCGATGGGCGGCAGCGGTTCGGTGCCCACCAGTCCGCAATCGCAGCCCGCCACCCACCCGTCCACCGGCGCTATCGCCCTGCTCCCGATCGGCTCGCAAGAACAGCATGCCGCGCATCTGCCCATGGGTACCGACACGATGCTGGCCGAGGCTGTCGTCGACGGGGCGCTGGCGCGGCTGGGCGGCGAGCCCGCCGTGGTGCGGCTGCCGAGCCTGCCGTTCGGGCACAGCCCGCACCACCTGTTCGCCGCCGCGGTCTCGCTTTCCGCGGCGACGCTCTCGGCCGTGCTCGCCGACGTGCTCGATTCGCTGGTGGTGAGCGGTTTCCGGCGCGTACTGGTGGTGAACGGCCACGGCGGCAACGACGAGATCATGCGGCTCGCGGTGAAGCAGCACGCGCTGCGCGCCGACGTCGCGCTGGCCGCTTGCTCGTACTGGTCGCTCGGCGAGGGCGGCTCGCCCGGGCACGCCGGCGCCTTCGAAACGTCGCTGATGCTCGCGGCCCGGCCGGAGCTGGTGCGCGAACGCGTGCCGCACCCGGCCGTCACGCCGCCACCGCTGTTCGACCAGCCGCCGTATCCCGGCCTGACCGTCGAGCGGCACGGCGAGTGGGCCCGCGTCGGCGGCTCGACCGACGACGCGACGGCGGCCACCGCCGAGCGCGGACAAGACCTGCTGGCGGCACGCGTGACGGCACTCGCCGAAGCCGTGCGCGCGTTCGACGCCGCCACCCGGGAAAGCCACGGACACCGAACCCACGGGGAGCCATGAAGATCACCGACGTCGACGTGCAAGTGGTGAACCTGCCGTTGACCAATCCGTTCACCAGCTCGTTCGAGACCAAGACGGGCGAGACCCGCACAGTGGTGCGGCTGCGCACCGACACCGGCATCGAGGGCTGGGGCGAGACGATGTGGGGCCGCCCGGTCGCGGAGCTGGCGCGGAAGCTGGCCACGGAGCTGGTCGGCACCAGCCCGTTCGCGCTGGAGGCCTTCCACCGGCGCCACCACATGGTGCCGTTTTTCCACGGCTACCTCGGTTACGCGGCGCTCGCGGCGCTGGACGTCGCCTGCTGGGACGTGATGGGCAAGGCCACCGGCCAGTCCGTCACCGATCTGCTGGGCGGCCCGGTGCGGGACGAGGTGCCGATCACCGCGCTGATCACGCGGGCCGACGCGCCCGGCGCGCGGGGCCGTGAGCTGGCGCAGGGCCTGGCCGAGTACGCCGCGAAGGTGGTCGGCGAGGGCGGGTTCTCCGCGGTGAAGCTCAAGGGCACCAACGATGTGCGCGGAGACGTCGAGATCATGCGCGAGTTGCGGCGCGCGCTGCCGGACGTCGAACTGCGCGTGGACCCCAACGCCGCCTGGTCGGTGCCGGACTCGATCCGCGCCGGGCTGGCGCTGGAGGAGCTGGACCTGGAGTACCTGGAAGACCCGTGCACCGGCATCGAGGGCATGAGCCAGGTCCGTGCGAAGATCCGGATTCCGTTGTGCACCAACATGTGCGTGGTCCGGTTCGAGGAGTTCGCGCCGGCTGTGCGGCTCGGCGCGGTGGACGTGATCCACGGTGACGTCTACAAGTGGGGCGGCATCTCGGCGACCAAGGCGCTGGCCGCGCACTGCGAGACGTTCGGCCTCGGCATGAACCTGCACAGCGGCGGCGAACTCGGCATCGCGACGGCGGCGCACCTCGCCGTCGTCGCCAGCACGCCGGTGCTGTCCCGCGCGATCGACAGCATGTACTACCTGCACGCCGACGACATCGTGCAACCGCTGACCCTCGAAGGCGGCCGCCTGCGCGTGCCGACCGGGCCGGGGCTCGGCGTGCAGGTGGACGAGGAGAAGCTCGCCTTCTACGCGGCCGCCAACGAGCGGGACGGCGACCTCACCGGCTGAGGCGCGACGGGCGTCAACCCGCTTGACGCCCGTGGCCCGGCGCGGTGGTGAGCATCCAGTGGCTGAAGGCGGCGTAGCGCTCCGCGAATTCGGCCGGCCCGGTGGCGTGTTCGACGTCCGCGGAGAACTGCCGCACCCGTTCGAACCGTTCGATGCGCGGGCGCTCGTAGGCCTTCAGCGCCTCGGTCAGGTTCGGCGCGGTTTCCAAGGCCGCGCGGAGCACTCCGGCGTCCTCGATCCCGAGGG
The DNA here is from genome assembly GCF_900110575.1 of Amycolatopsis saalfeldensis. Lineage (GTDB taxonomy): Bacteria > Actinomycetota > Actinomycetes > Mycobacteriales > Pseudonocardiaceae > Amycolatopsis > Amycolatopsis saalfeldensis. The sequence goes on along the minus strand of NZ_FOEF01000001.1, from coordinate 63,368 downwards.
TTCCGCCCGCGGCGATGTGCGGCGAAAGCCCGTGGGCGGCGTCGCCGATGAGCGCGACGCGGCGGCCGGTCCACCGCGGCAACGGCGGCACGAGCATGATCCGGTTCTCCAGGATCGCGTCCTCGGGGGTGTCGGCGATCATGCGCAGGAGCTCGCCGTGCCAGCCCGCGTCGGCGAGGCGGCGGGCGCGCGCGAGCGCCCGGTCGCGTTTGCTGCCGGTGCGGGGGCCGGCCTCGAACTGGTTGACCATCCACATCGTCCGCCCTTCGGCGACGCGGGTGTAACCGCCGCGCGTGCGCTCGGGACCGATGGTCACCACGGTTCCCTCGGGCCGCTCGTCGGCGCTCGGGACGATCGCGCGCCAGGCGTAGTGGTCGGCGTGCGGTTCGGCTTCGCTTCCCGGCAGCAGTTGCGCGCGGACCTGGGAGTACACGCCGTCGGAGCCGATCAGAAGGTCGGCGTGCAGGCTCTCGCCGTCGCCGAAGTGGACGACGACCTCGTTCTCGCGCTCCTCGTACCCGGCCAGCCGGGCGGAGAGCCGGATCCGGTCCCGGCCGATGAAGCCGGCCAGCAGGGTGTTCAGGGCGGGGCGGGGGACCAGCAGGAAGTGGTAGTCGCTGTCGCCGTACCCGTTGGCGCGCAACGACATCCCGGCCGGGTCGAAGAACCACGTGTCGATCTGCTGCCCCAGCCCGCGCACCTCGGCGCCGATCCCGGCGTCGTCGAACACGCGCAACGCGTTCTCCCACAGGCCGATCCCAGCCCCGGCCGCGCGGATCTCCGGCGCCTGCTCCAGGACGGTGACCTCGTGCCCGATCCGCCGCAGCGACGCCGCTGTGGTGAGTCCGACCAGGCCGCCGCCCGCGATCACGATGTGCATTTCCCGCTCCTTCCGCTGTGTCTCCAGTGAAGAAGCCCGCCGTTATGATTGCAAATGCATACTCCTGATCCATAGCATTACCGTCATGCATCTGGATCTGAACCTGCTGGTCGCGCTCGACGCCTTGCTCGACGAGCGCAGCGTCGGCGCCGCCGCGGACCGGCTCCACCTGTCCCAGCCCGCGATGAGCCGGACGCTCGGGCGCATCCGGCGCGCGACCGGAGACGCGATCCTCGTCCGCTCCGGCCGCGTGATGCTGACGACGCCGTACGCCGAGCAGATCCGCGACGAGGTGCACCAGCTGGTCGTGCGCGCACAGACGATCTTCACCGCGGACCGGGACCTCGATCCGGCCACTGTGGACCGCACGTTCACCTTGCTGTGCAACGACGTCCTGGCCGGCGCCCTGGTTCCCCGGCTCACCGCGTACCTCGCGGCGGCCGCGCCGGGAGTGAACCTGCGCGTGCTCGGCGAAACCGCCACGAGCGTCGACGAGCTGCGCCGCGGCAACGCCGACATCCGGCTGAGCGACGAGACCGTGCACCCCGCCGACGTCCGCTCGACCACCGTGATGACCGACCACCTGGTCGCCGTCTCCCGCCGGGTCCTGGCGGTGGACGGGACTCTGGCCGGGTTCACCGCGCTGCCACACGTGGTCGTCTCCCGGCGGGGCCGGCGGCGCGATCGCGTCGACGACCTGCTGGAAGCGCGGGGTGCCGGCCGGCGCGTCGTGCTCACCGTGCCCACCCTGGCCATGGCGCTGCAAGCTGTCACCGCGGCCGGTTTGATCACCGTCGTCCCGGCGAAACTGGCCGGGGACCAGCTCGGCCCGGCCCTGCGGACGCACCCGCTGCCGGTGCCCACCCCGGAGATCCCCGCGGTGCTGGCCTGGCACACCCGCCACGATCGGGACGGCGCCCACCGCTGGCTGCGGGCGGCCATCGGCGAAATCCTCACGTCGGCGGAGTGACCGGAGAACCGACTTTCGGGGGTATGGCCGGTTTGTCCCGGGCGGCCACACTGTGCGCGGCAGTGCGTCACCACGCGAACGCGGTCCGTGCTGCTCTTCGCCCGCGGCCACGAGGAGTACCGATGACGTCCAGGCGCCTGTTCCGGATCGCGCTCGCCGCCGGTCTGCTGCTGAGCGGAGTGCTCGCCGGCGCCGCCTCCGCTTCCGCCGGCACCCCGGTGTACTGGCGGGTGCCCGCCACCGGCGCGCGGGCGGCGGAACTGGCCAAGGCGGGTTTCGACGTCGGGGAGTCCGATTCCGGTGCCGCCTACGTGATCGGTGACGAGGGCGTCGCCGGGAAGCTGCGGGCGCTCGGCTACCGGCCGGAGTTCTTCGACACCGTCTACAAGGATCTGCCCGCCGCGTCCCCTTCCCTTGCCGCGGACACCTTTTACGGCGGCTATCGCACGGTCGCCGCGCACGAAGCGCACCTCGCGCAAGTCGCCGCCGCGCACCCTGATCTCGCCACGGAGTACACCATCGGCCAGTCGTGGAAGAAGGCCCAGGGCCAGGGCGGGCACGACGTGCAGGCCATCTGCCTGACCAAGAAGCAGGCCGGCGACTGCACGCTGAGCACCACCTCACCGAAGCCGAAGTTCGTGCTGATGGCGCAGATCCACGCCCGTGAGCTGTCCACCGGCGAGCTGGCCTGGCGCTGGATCGACTACCTCGCCGACGGTTACGCCACCGACGCCACCGCCAAGTCCATCTTGGACACCACCGAGGTGTGGGTGGTCCCGATGGCCAACCCGGACGGCGTGGACATCGTGGCCTCGGGCGGCAACTCGCCGAAGCTCCAGCGCAAGAACGCCGACAACTCGCGCGGCGGCTGCTCCGGCACGGACATCGGCATCGACGTGAACCGCAATTCCACCTTCCGCTGGGGCGGCGACTCCGACTCGCCGTGCGACGAGACCTACCAGGGCGCGAGCGCGGGCTCCGAACCCGAGGCGAAGGCGCTCGAAGGCCTGTTCCGCAAGATCTACCCGGTACAGCGCGGCACCGGCGACAACGACCCCGCGCCGGCCACCGCGCGAGGCACGATGATCACCCTGCACAGCTACGGCAACGACATCATCATCCCGTGGGGCTTCACGCAGTCGAAGTCGCCGAACGACGCGCAGTACCGCAAGCTGGGCGCGAAGTACGCGGCGTCCAACGGATACCTGGTCGGCACCAACGCGGAAACCGTCGGCTACGACACCAGCGGCACCACCGACGACTTCACCTACGGCGCGCTGGGCGTCGCCAGCGTGACCTTCGAGGTCGGCCCGTCGAGCGGTACCTGCGGCGGCTTCCTGCCGAAGTACACCTGCGTCGACAGCACCTTCTGGCCGGAGACCAAGGACTCCTTCATCGCCGCGGCCAAGGCGGCCGCGGCGCCGTATCAGCAGTAACGTATGTCCACTATGGACTTTTCCGGGCGGGGCTAGGATGGGCGGATGACCATTCCGGCCAGTACGACCGTCGGCCTGCTGCATCCCGGCGACATGGGCGCGGCCGTCGGCGCGCTGCTCGCCGCGCGGGGAGTGCGGACGCTGTGGGTGTCCGAGGGCCGCGGCCCCGCAACCCGGCGCCGCGGGCAGGAGGCCGGGCTGGTCGAAGTGCCGCGCCTGGCGGACCTCGCCGAGTGCGGGGTGATGCTGAGCGTCTGCCCGCCCGCCTTCGCCGCCGAGGTCGCCGCGGCCGTCGCGAAGACCCCGTTCCAGGGCGTTTACCTGGACGCGAACGCGATCAGCCCGCGCCACACCCAGCAGACCGAGGAGCTGTTCCGGCACCGCGGCGGGGTGACGGTCGTCGACGGCGGCATCGTCGGCCCGCCACCACACCGTGCCGGCACGACCCGGCTGTACCTGTCGGGCGCCGAAGCCCCGCGGCTGGAAGCGTTGTTCTCGGAGACGTTCCTGCAACCGATCGTGCTCGACGGCCCGGTCGGCCGGGCCTCCGCGCTGAAGCTGGCGTTCGCCTCGTACAACAAGCTCACTTTCGCGCTCGCCGCCCAGTCCTACGCACTGGCCGCGCACCACGGTGTGGCCGACGACCTGCGCGAACTGGCGGCCGCGAAGCTCGCGAACACCCCGCTCGGGCAGCCCGCCGGAATCGTCTCCGCGGGCCGGCGGGCCTGGCGCTGGGAGGGCGAGATGGCGGAAATCGCCGCCGCCTGCACCGACAGCGCTCTACCCCCCGACCTCCTCACCGCGGCGGAGACGCTGTTCGCCCGCTGGCAGCAGTACCGCGACGATCCGGAGGTTACGGTCGAGCAGCTGCTCGCTTCGCTGACGGACTCCTAAGCAACCGCCCCGGCTGCACCCACCGGAGACGGCTGGGTCTGTCCGGTTCGGACGTGGTTGGGCTGGTGCCCGCTGGGCATGGCTGTGCTGGTGCGGGTCCGGGTGTGGTTGGTGCCGGGGTTCATCGGAGGTGGCGCACGTTGGTCCGGTTCGGACTTGGTTGCTGGGGGACTCACCGGGTGTGGGTGTGCTGGTGTGGTTGGGCTGGGGTTCATCGGAGGTGGCGCACGTTGGTCCGGTTCGGACCTGGTTGCTGGGCGACTCACCGGGTGTGGGTGTGCTGGCGTGGTTCGGGCGCGGTTGCTCCGGGACTCACCGGATGTAGCTCCGTTGGTGCTGCTCGGATGTGGTTGGGCTGCTGCTCGCCGGGCATGTCGGGCGTGGCCCGTACCTGGTTGCGGTTGTGCTCAGCGGAAATGGCTGTATTGGTCCGGTTCGGACCTTCACAAACCCTTCGCCACCGGTACCTCCGCCCACACCGTCTTCCGCCCATCTCTGGTCGCCGCTCCCCATCCGGCGCTGAGGGCGTCGACCAGCAGCAGACCGCGGCCCCGGTACGAGTCCGGCGAGGCGGTGGCCGTCGTGGGCAGGAGATTGGGGGCGCAGTCCTCGACCTCCAGCCGGATGACCGTGTGGTCGTCCGGCAGCTCGAGCCGTAACGCCATCGGCCCGCCTGCGTGCTCGAAGGCGTTGGTGACCAGCTCGGTGGCCAGCAGCTCGGCGTCCTGCACGGTCTCCCGCGGCAGCCCCGTGAGCCGCGCGCGAACCCACTTCCGCAACGGCGCCAGCGACGACAGCTCGCGGGTCCCGGCGAAATCGTAGATATATGGCGCACTGGTGATGCCCATGGTTCTCCTCAGCGGGTCTCCCAGCCGGATTTCAGAGCGTGGGCTTGCCAGGTTGGTACCCCGCGACCGCGCCATTCACACCCTGCCTCGGCACCCGGTCAGGGCGCGCGGAATTCCCGCGCATGCACGACAGCTCCTCGCCCGGTGCGTTCGCCGGCCACGTTGCTGCGCCCCCGGCTCCTCACTTTTCCAGCGGCCACCCGACCTTTACCGGCGACGACGCTGACCGCGACGCACCATTGCCGACGCCGAGCCGCCTGGCTGCAGCGGCAACGCGCTCGACGCTCCGAGACCAGCGAGCGGCACTGAATCGTCACGGCAACGGGGTCCGCGGCTCGAACCCTGGGCACGCTGGGCCCCGGTCGGGTGTCGGGCTGCGGCTCGAACGTCGGACTCTGGGCAGGCCGTGCCCCAGTCGAGTGTTGGGCTGCGGTTCGAGTGTTGGGTCGTGGGTGGGCGACCTCGGTCGGGTGCTGGGCCGGGGCGTGAGTGTCTTGCGGTGGGTAGGCGTCGGGCCTCGGTCGAGTGCTGGGCTGCGGCGCGAGTGTCGGGCCTTGCGTAGACCGGGCCCGGTCGGGTGCTGGGCCGCGGCATCGGTGTCAGGCCCCGGCTGGACGGCAGGCCTCAGCCGAATGGTGGGCTGTGGCTCGGGTGCCGAGGCCCCGGGCAAGGCGCCGGGCCGTGGCCGGATGCGGGCGCTGCGGCTCGCGTACCGGGTCCGGGCCCAGGTGTCAGCCAGGTGTGGCCAAGCTTCAGCTCGGCGCCGGGCCCTGGGCCGGGCGCTGGGCGCAGTGCTGGGCGCGGCCGATGGCCTCGGCGGCGGCCGTCGCGAGGCGGGCGATTTCTTCGCTCCACCGGCGGGCCTCGGCGAGAGCTCGGGCGCCCTCGCCGGCCTGTTCGAGCTCGCGCCAGCCGGTGACGGCGACTGAGCGGCGGCCGGCGAGGGCTTCGTCCAGGACGGCGCGCATGCGGCCGGTCAGTTCGCCAAGGGCGTCGTAAGCACGCCAGACCGCTGTTCGGTCCGCATCGGGCGTCGGGTCGGGCATGGTGACCTCCTCGGTAACCGGGCCGCTGCGGCAGGTCCCGGCGACGCGAAGGCCGCCGGACGATCCGGCACCGCCCGCCGTGAGCAAGGGGACGGAGGTCCGAGTCAGCCGCGGGCACCGTCGTGACGCCGATGCCCTGGAGCATACCGAGCACGCCCGCCTCGAACCAGGCGCCGCCCGCCGTCTCTACGGTTTGCCTGCTGCTGTTCACGAGGCGGCCGCGACACCGCCGGAGGAGAGCGCCGCACTGCCACCGAACGGGTCCAGCTCAGCCGGGGTCGCGTCGTCGTGATCGGTCGAGCGGCTGAAGCCGGCCAGGGCGGCGTCGCTGCGGGACTGCGCGTCCGCGGCGGCTTTGGCGATGGCCAGCGCGTCGGAGCCGAGCAGGACGCGCACCGGCGGTGAGTCCATCTCGACGAGCCGGCGGATCGCGTCCGCGACCTTCGCCGGATCGCTCGCCGCCCGCGTTCCACCCTGTCCGAGCAGCGCCGCCATCGCGCCGACGGTCGGCGCGTAAGCCTCGGAGACCGGCGGGACGCGCATCGAGCTGCCCGCCCAGTCCGTGCGGATCCCGCCGGGCTCGATGGCGGTGACCTTGATCCCGAGCGGGCCCACCTCCTGCGCGAGGACCTCGGTGAAGCCACTGACCGCCCACTTGGACAGCTGATACGGCGCGAGCCCCGCCGCCGCGGTGCGGCCGCCGAGCGACGACACGTTGACGATCCGGCCCGCACCCTGACGTCGCAGCACCGGCAGCACCGCCTTGGTCACGTTGACCACGCCGAACAGGTTCGTCTCGACCTGGGCGCGGAAGTCTTCGTCGGGCGTGTCTTCGAACGACGCGAGATTGGCGTACCCCGCGTTGTTCACGACGACGTCGATGCGCCCGAAGACGCGCACGGCCTCGTCGACCGCGTCGCGGGCAGCCGCCGCATCGGTGACGTCAAGGGTGATCGGGACGACGGCGTCCACGCCGTAGGCCCGCACCAGTTCGTCCAGGCGCCGGCGATCCCGGGCAGTCGCCGCCACGCGATCGCCGGCGGCCAGCGCCGCCTCCGTGAGGTCACGGCCGAGGCCGCGGGCGCTGCCGGTGATGAACCACACCTTGCTGGTCATGTCTGCCATCCCTGGTTAGAGAACGTCGGTCTGTTACGAGTTCGAAGCTAACAGACCGACGTTCTATTCGCAACAGACCACGGGTCTGTAGACTTCGGGAATGACGTCGTTCCAGCGCGCGCACAGTGAGGAGCAGCGAGAGGTCCGCCGCCGGGCGATCCTCGCCGCGGCCGCCGAGATGCTCGCGGAGATGCCGGTCGCACAGGTCACCTTGAGCGAGCTGAGCCGGCGGGCCGGGCTGGCGAAGTCGAACGTGCTGCGGTACTTCGAATCCCGCGAGGCCGTGCTGCTGGAGATGCTGAACGCCGAGTCACGCCACTGGCTCGACGGCCTGGACACGGAACTGGCGGCCGTCGACACCGACACTGACACCGCCGCCGCGATGGCAGGGCGCGAGGCTCGGCTCCCCGAGACCGACGCGGCGGTGACCGAGGAAAGGGATGGGTCGGTCCATTCCGACCCGGCGAGCGGGGGCAGGGACCGTTCCGCCCATGCCGAGGCGGCGGCGGTTGGGCACAGCGACCGGTCTGCTCATGCCGACCCTGCGGTGGCGGGCCGCGGGAAGGGGGCGACTGATACCGCTGCGGCAGGGGCCCGGTCTGCCCATGCCGACTCGGCGGCGGCGGGGCTTGGGGAGGGGTCGGTCCATGCCCGCGCGGCGAGCGTCGGAGGCAGGGACGGGTCGGTCCATGCCGACGCGGTGGTGCCGGGGCGTGGGAAGGGGTCGGCTGATGCGACTGGAGGCAGCGGCCGGTCTGCTGATGCCGACTCGGTGGTGGTTGTGCGTGGGAGGGGGGCGACTGATGCCGATGCGGCGGGGGCAGAGAGCAGGGACGGGGCGGTCCATGCCGACGCGGTGGTCCCGGGGCGTGGGAAGGGGTCGGCTGATGCCGACGCGGTGGTGCCTGGGCGCGGGAGGGGGGCAGCTGATGCCGACGCGGCGGTGGCCGTGGGCAGCGGCCGGTCTGCTGATGCCGGCGTGGCGGTGGCGGGACGCGAGAAGGGGGCGGCCGATGGTGATGTGGCGTTGGCGCTCAGGGGGGACCGGCTGGCCGATGCCCTTGCGAGGTCGCTCGCGGCGCGGCCTGTGTTGTGTGATCTGAGTAGTGCTCAGGCGGCGGTTTTGGAGCACAACGTCTCACCCGAGGCGGCTGCGCGGTACAAACATGCTGCGGTCTCGCAGGTTTCGGAGTTGGGTGGGCTGCTGCGCAAGCGTTTGCCTGAGCTGTCCGAGCACGCGGGCACCCGTCTCGCCGCCCTGACGATCATGGTGGCGGGCGCGGTGTGGACCCACTCGCACCCGGGCGCCGCCGTGCGGGCCGTCTATGAAACTGACCCTGTTCTGGCCCAGTGGCGGATGGACTTCACCTCGGGCCTGCGCGACGCACTCGAGGTGCTGATCGCGGGGGTGCTCAGCCGTCGGGATCGGACGCCGTCCTCCTCGTGAGGACGGCGTCCGACCGTCGGGTTCAGCGCTGCCGGGTCGGCCGGACGATCAGCTCGTTCACGTCGACCTCGGGTGGCTGGCCGAGTGCGAACGCGATGGCGTCGGCGATCGCGCTCGGCTGGATGGCCGAGGCACGATAGGTGCGCATGGCCTCCTTCGCGCCCGGGTCGGTGATCGTCGAGGCCAGCTCGGATTCGACGACGCCGGGGGAGACCGTGGTGACGCGGATGCTCGGGTCGGCTTCCAGGCGCAGGCCCTCGGTGATCGCCCATGCCGCGTACTTCGTGGCGCAGTAGACCGCGCCGGTGGGCACGACCTCGTGCGCGCCGGTGGACGCGATGGTCACGAAGTGCCCGCTGCCCTGCTCCCGGAAGATCGGGAGCGTGGCGGCGATGCCGTTCAGCAGCCCGCGGATGTTGACGTCGATCATCCGGTCCCACTCGTCGACGAGCAGGGATTCCAGGCGGGACAACGGCATCACGCCCGCGTTGTTGACGAGCACGTCCACGCGGCCGTGTTCGCGCCGGGCGCGGGCGGCGAACTCGGCGACGTCCGCGCGGTCGGTGACGTCAAGGCGGCGGACATCGATGCTGCCGCCGTCCGCGCGGATCTTCGCCGCCAGCTCTGTCAGGCGGTCTTCGCGCCGCGCGCCGGCGACGACGTGGTGGCCGTCGGCCGCGAGGCGCAGCGCGGCTGCCTCCCCGATGCCGCTGCTCGCCCCGGTCACCAGGATCACCTTGCGGGCGTCGGTGGTCATGCTTGCTCCTTCGGGTAGTCGGCGCTCAGCGTGAGTTCGCGCCAGGTGTCGAAAGTGGACTTGAGTGCGCCGAGCCGGGCCGACGCGATGTCGTAGGCGGCCTGGCCCAGCAGCAGCCGCAACGGTGGTTCGTCGGCCTCGATCGCGCTGATGACCGCCGCGGCCGCCCGGTCCGGGTCGCCCGGCTGGTGGCCGTAGGTGGACGTGGTGGCGGCGCGGCGTTTTCCGGCCGTCTCGGCGTAGTCGTCGATGCTGGTCGCGGACTGCCGCATGGACGGGCCCGACCAGTTGGTGCGGAACGCGGCGGGCTCCACGATCGTCACCTTGATCCCCAGCGGCGCGACCTCGGCCGCGAGCGATTCGGAAATCCCCTCCACGGCGAACTTCGTCGCGTGGTAGTAACCGGTGGCGCCGAACGCGGCGAGACCGCCCAGCGACGAGACGTTGACGACATGCCCGCTGCGCCGTGCGCGCATGCCCGGCAGCACGGCGCGAGTCAGCGCCATCAAGCCGAAGACGTTCGTTTCGAAAAGGGTGCGGATTTCGGCGTCCTCGCCTTCCTCGACGGCGGCGAGGTAGCCGTAACCCGCGTTGTTGACGAGGACGTCGACCCGTCCGAAGGTCGCTTCTGCCAGCTTGACGACTTCGGTGATGCGGGCGGGATCGGTGACGTCCAGCGCCACCGCGAGCGCTCGGTCACCGTGTGCTTCGACGAGATCGGCCACCTGCCGCGGATCGCGGGCGGTGACGACGGCGCGCCACCCCCGGCCGAGCACGGCGGTGGCCAGGGCCCGGCCGAGACCGGTGGAGCAGCCCGTGATGAGCCACACGGGAGAGGTGTTTTCAGGCATGGTTCTTCCCCGGTAGGAATAGGAATTGTCGGTATTACGCGGAAATCAGTTCTCGGTGGGAATGCGCTTCCCGGTTTCGCGAGGGTTCTCCACGGCGGTGAGGCTGCCGAGCAGCGCGAGCGCCTCCTCGGATGGACTGCCCGGGTCGGCCTGGTACACCACCAGCTGCTGGCCCGGTGCGCTGTTCACGGTCAGGGATTCGTAGTGCAGGGTCAGGCCGCCGACGAGGCGGTGGTGGAATCGTTTTGTCTCCTTGGTTTTCTGGCGGATGTCGTGGCGCGCCCAAAGCCGGCGGAACTCCGGGCTCTTCACCGACAGCTCGCCCACGGTCTCGATCAGCAGCGGGTCGTCGGGATCGAGGCCGGCCGTCGCGCGCAGGCCGCCGACCGTGTTGATCGCGACCCGCTCCCAGTCCGGGTAGAACTCGCGCGCCTCCGGGTCGAGGAACACCAGCCGGACGAGGTCGTCGCTGTGCTGGTGGCCGCCGAACAGCGCCTTGCCGAGGGCGTTGCCGGCCAGCACGGCCAGGCAGCGCCCCAGCACCAGCGCCGGGGTCTGCGGCCAGGCGTCCATCAGCTGCACCAGCTGACGGCTGACCCGCTCCCGCTGCGGGGCGCGCCTTCGCCGAGCCGGACCGGGCTGGGCGAGCTTGTGCAGGTGCGCGACCGCTTCTTCGTCCAGCTGGAGGGCCCGCGCCAGCGCGTCCACCACCTGGGCCGACGGGTTCCGCTCGCGCCCCTGCTCCAGCCGCACGTAATAGTCGGTGCTGACCCCGGCCAGCAGCGCGACCTCTTCACGCCGCAACCCCGAGACCCGTCGCCGCGGCCCGACCTCCAGGCCCAGCTCGCCGGGGTCCACGAGGGCGCGGCGGGCCCGGAGGAACTGCCCGATGAGGTTCTCGCTGTCCATGGCGTCCAGACTAAAACGGCGGGACGGGCCATGGGCTGCGCAAGGTGGCCGCCGCACTCCTACCCTTCCACTGCCGCCCCGCGGCCCGGACCCGCATCCGGTCGCGAGAACAAGGGCCGGGACGAGCGCCGCGGACGAGCGCTGCCGAAATGGCCGCGGCGACTATGCTGGGGGCAGACCTCCAGGACCCCGGGGCAGGCAGAAGACGATCTGCGGTCGGGGAGCGGCCATGGGAGAACACGACACGAAACCAGCGGTCGATCGTGAATTCACCGAGCGGGCCGCGAGCGCCTGGATCCGCGCGGCCGACGCGGGAGTCATCGACGCCGGTGAACTCGCCTGGCTGCTGGCCCATCTGGACGCCGGGCCGGTGGCCGAGATCGTCGGCATCCGCGGCTGACGGTCTTCGCCACTTGTCGGAGGCGAAGTCGCGGATCGCCAGAAAAGCGTTGCGCGCCAACGACCTGAGTCGAAGGATCACGCCACGACGAGCGCTGACGTCCAGCGATCGCCGGTCCGCTTGTGGTGTCGCGCCTGCGATCCGGACCGTGACCGAGAGGGCTCTGTTCTGTCGTCTGACCATGCGGAAGATCATGACAGCAACCACCGACAAAAACGGGCGGCTCCGCGTCAGGCTAGGACCGCCGCCGGGGTTTCCCGCGCTTGGCGGAGCCCGTTCCGCGCGGCCCGCCGCGGCCGCCAGCCGGCTTCTTTCCGTTGGCCTCACTGCGTTTTCGAGCAGCGGGAGCCGGAGCCGCCGGCCGCCCGCGGGTGCTGTTCACGGTCCGTCCGCGGACGATCCCGATGAACAATTCCATCAGGTCGCTCGTCTCCTCGTCGGGCCACGACAGCGCGACGCGCGACTCCGGCGCGTCGATGAGCGTCCGGTAGGTCAGGTCCTTGCGGTGGTGCAGCCGTGCGAGCGACTGCGGCACGACGAGCAGCCCCACACCCGCGGCCACCAGCTCGATGGCGTCCGCGGTGGTGGCCGGACGTTCCAGCGCCGGGAGGCCGGGCGGCTGCGCCCAATCGAGCGTGTCGTCGAGAGGGTGCAGCACGATGTCTTCGGCCAGGTCCTCGGCGGACACTTCGTCGGCCGCGGCCAGGAAGTGATCCTTCGGGGCGACGACCACCGTCGTTTCGGTGTACAGCGGGATCGCGTGCAGACCGGTCCGGTCGACCGGCAGGCGCAGCAGGACCGCGTCGGCGTCGCCTTCGCGCACCAGGGCCGCGGCCTCGGCGGCGGGCGTCGCGACGAGGACCAGGGGGACCCCGGGCGAGCGCTCCTGCCAGGTCCGCACCCACTTCGCCGGCGTCACCCCGGGGACGTAGCCGAGCTTGAACGACGGGGGTTCCTCCGAGCCTGTCACGAGGCCAGATTACCGGGCGTGATCAGGGGCGGCGCACGCGCTCGTTACCCTGGACGCCATGACGTCGCCCAAGTCCCCCCAGACGATGAAGCCCGCGACCGCGGCGAAGAAGCTGGGCGTGTACCTCGAAGCCACCCCCGCCCGGTTCCAGGAGGGTGTCGTTTCGCGCGACGAGCTGAACGCCCTGCAGGCCGACCCGCCCGAATGGCTGCGCGAGCTGCGGCGCAACGGTCCGCACCCGCGCTCGGTCATCGCGGCCAAGCTGGGCGTTTCCATCGGCGGCCTGGCCCGCGGCGGGATCACCGAGGCCCTCACCACCGAGCAGATCGACGAGATCAAGTCGGCGGATCCGGACTGGCTGCGGCGCGAACGCGACACCCAGGCCGAGGTCCGCAAGGAAGCCGTGCGCGTCAAGGAGCAGGGCGGCCCGCGCCGTCCGCGTTCCTGAGCGGGTCCGGAATACGATTTCCCGGCGGAATCGGTGTCGGCCGAGACGCCGGCCCGCGGTTGATCATGATCACACTCTCGCTGACCAGGACATTGGAAATTTTTTCCAATTCCGGTCCTGTGCCCGGTGAGCTGAACCGTCCGATTTCCCGGTTCAGCTCACCGGGGCGGGAAGAAATCCCGGGCGCGCACGCCGGGCTTCAGGATTTCGCGCCGGCTTTCTTCGCGCGGCCACGCTTGCGCGGGGCGGCCGCTTCGCGTTCGCTCTCTTCAAAGGCGGCGATGACCTCGCTGGGAATGCGCCCCCGCTCGGAGACCGACCAGCCGTTTTCGATCGCCCAGGCGCGGATCTGGCGCGAGCGCTCGCGGTCGGCCGGCGTCACGGTCGGCGAGATCCCGGCCGCCACGCGGACCTTCCGGCCGCCGGTGCGCCGGGAAGCGGCGATGTAGCGGGCGAACTCGTCACGCAGGGAGACCGCGTTCTCGTCGGAGAGATCGATCTCGTACTGAATGCCGTCGAGGCCGAACGGCACGGTCTGGTGAGCCACGCCACCGTCGATGTCGTCCACCATCTGGACGAGGACCTTCTGAGCCATACCGGGTTTTTCCTCCTCGGTGGATCTCCAGAGGCGCGGATCCGCGCGACTTGCGCGAACAATAACAGAAATCCACTGTGGAGGGCCGCCTGGCGGTGTCCGCCCGGAAAGCCGATATGCGGGAAACCGCCGGATTCGGCCGGCGGTGAAGAAACGTGGTCGTAATACAGTCAGGCGTCGAGGAGCGGCCGGCCGACGAGTGCGCTCGCGAGTTGGGTCAGCTGAGCGCGCTGAGTGGCGGTGAGCGGTTCGGTCAGCTCGGTGATCTGGCGGCCGATCACGGCGGCGCACCGCTGCATGAGCTGACGGCCGAGCGGGGTCAGCGAGACCAGCACGGCGCGGCCGTCGTGGGGTGAGGGCGTGCGCTGGACCAGGCCGCGTTTCTCCGCGCGGCCGACCAGCCCGGTCATGGAGGACTTGTCCAGGCCGAGGTGGCTGCCCAGCTCGAGCATCCCGGGACGGCGGTCGCGCAGGACGCCGAGCAGCCGGATCTGGACGATCGACAGGTCGTGCTCGGCGCCGGTTTCGGACAGCACCCGCTGGATCAGGAAGGACAGCTGGACGAGGGCGTCCACGGTGGTCAGGGGCCGGTCCGGCTCGGTGCGCATGGGCTGACCCTAGTTGACTTAGTACGTGGCGCAAACTACCTTGGCGAAGTAGTACGTGCCACAAACTAAGTTCCGGCAGGGAGAACCCCATGCACGCCGCAGTCGTCCGCTCCTTCAGCGCGCCGCCCCGTTACGGCACCTTTCCGGCACCGGTCGCCTCGGGCGATCGGGAGGTGCTGGTGGACGTCCTGGCCGCGGGCCTGCACCCGCGGGTCCGCTCCGCCGCGAACGGCAGCCACTACACCTCCGACGGCACCCTGCCGATGGTCCCGGGCGTGGACGCGGTCGGCCGCACGCCGTCCGGGGAGCTGCTGTACTTCGTCGCCGACGACGGCGCGTCGGGCACCATGGCCGAGCAGGCCGTCGTCGACCGGCGCCGGGCCGTCACGCTGCCGCCCGGCACGGACCCGGCCGCGGTGGCGGCGGCGATGAACCCCGGCATGTCGTCGTGGATCGCGCTGCGCCGCCGCGTCGCGTTCCGGCCGGGCGGTTCCGTGCTGGTGCTGGGCGCCACCGGCAACGCGGGTCAGCTCGCGGTGCAGATCGCGAAGCACCTCGGGGCCGCCCGCGTGGTCGGCGCAGGCCGCGACCCGGACCGCCTCGACCTGCTGAAGACCCTCGGCGCCGACGACGTGGTGCGCCTCGGCACCGACGAGCCGGACGCCCTCGCCCGCGCGGCCGCGGACGTCGACGTGGTCATCGACTACCTGTGGGGACGGCCCGCCGAGCAGGCCATGCGCGCGCTGATGACCGCGCGCGCCGACCGGGCGAAGGCGCTGTCCTGGGTGCAGATCGGCGCCGTGGCCGGCGGGGACATCACGCTGCCCTCTGCACTGTTGCGCGCCGGGAACCTGACCGTCCTCGGCAGCGGCCAGGGCTCGGTGACGGCAGCCGGCATCGTCGCCGAGCTGCCGTCACTGGCCGCGGAGATCACGGCCGGCACGTTCGCCGTGGACGCCGTGCCGATGCCGCTGGCGCAGGTCGAGCGGGCGTGGTCCGTGCCGACCGCGCCGGGACAGCGCATCGTGCTGACTCCCTGACCGCGTCTGTGCACTGTGGACGAACGGCTCACTCGGGCGCGGCCGTCTCCCGCAAATGCCCGCCGTCGAGCCGGAGCCACCGGGCGACGCCGATCTCGGCCAGGAAACGCTCGTCGTGGCTGATCACGATGAACGCGCCCTGGTAAGCGTTCAGCGCGCTCTCCAGCTGCCCGGCGCTGACCAGGTCGAGGTTGTTCGTCGGCTCGTCCAGCAGGAGGAGTTGCGGCGCCGGCTCGGCGAACAGGATGCAGGCCAGCGTCGCCCGCAGGCGCTCGCCGCCGGAGAGGACGCCGACCGGCAGGTGCACCCGGGAGCCGCGGAACAGGAAGCGCGCCAACAGGTTCATCCGTTCGGCGGGCGGCATCGCGGGCGCGGCGGCGGCCAGGTTCTCCGCGATGGTGCGGTTTTCGTCCAGCAGGTCGAGGCGCTGGGACAGGTAGGCGATCCGTCCCTCCGCCCGTTTCAGGTCCCCGCTGTCCGGGGCCAGGTCGCCGTGGACCAGGCGCAACAGGGTGGACTTCCCGGCGCCGTTGGGGCCGGTCAGCGCGATCCGCTCGGGGCCGCGGACGGCCAGGTCCGCGCCGTCGCCGGTGAACAGCTCGCGGTCGCCGTAATTCACCCGGAGGCGCTCGCCGAGGAACAGCGTCCGGCCGGCCGGGACCGCGGTCTGCGGCAGTTCCAGTGCGATCTTCTGGTCGTCGCGCAGCGTTCGCTCGGCCTGGTCGAGCCGGGCCTTGGCCGCGGTGACCCTGGCCGAGTGCGTCCCGTCCGCCTTCGCCGCCGACTCCTGCGCGTTGCGCTTCATGGTGCCCGCGAAGATCTTGGGCAGACCGGCGTTGGCGACATTGCGCTGAGCGTTGCTCGCCCGGCGGGCCGCGCGCTCGCGAGCCTGCTGCATCTCGCGCTTCTCGCGTTTGACGTCCTGCTCGGCGTTGCGGATGTTCTTCTCCGCGACTTCGCGCGCGGCCTCGACCGCCTGCTCGTACTGGGTGAAATTCCCGCCGTGGAAACGGATTCCGCCGCCGTCCAGCTCGGCGATGCGGTCCATCCGGTCGAGCAGGGCCCGGTCGTGGCTGACCAGGAGCAGGCAGCCGTGCCAGTCGTCGAGCGCGCCGTAAAGCCGGTGGCGCGCTTCGAGGTCCAGGTTGTTGGTGGGCTCGTCGAGCAGCAGCACGTCCGGGTTCTTGAGGAGCTGGGCCGCGAGTCCCAAGGAGACGATCCGGCCGCCGCTGAGTGTGTTCAGGCGGCGGTCGAGGGCGACCTCGCCGAGGCCCAGCCGGTCCAGCTGGGCGCGGGTGCGCTCCTCGATGTCCCAGTCGGTGCCGATGACGGTGAAGTGCTCCTCGGCGACGTCACCGGATTCGACGGCCGCCAGCGCGCGCAGGATCGGGGCGGCCCCCATCACCTCGGCGACGGTCAGCCCACCGCTCAGCGGCAGGCTCTGCGGGAGGTAGCCGAGCACGCCTTCGGTGGTGACGCTGCCATCGGCGGGCCGCAGCTCGCCCGCGATGAGTTTGAGCAGGGTGGACTTGCCGGCGCCGTTCGGGGCGACGAGCCCGGTGCGGCCGCCGGGGACGGTGCAGGACAGCCGGTCGAAGACCGGGGTGTCGTCGGGCCAGGAAAAGGACAGGCCGGACACGACGATGCAGGCTTCGGACATGGAAGAGACCTCGGGTTCGTGATGCGCTGCGGAACCTCGGCCCCGCAGCGAAAGGAGTGGACGACTGCCTGGCCACGGCGGATGTCCGCCGGTGGCCCGCTACCTCCGGGGCTCACCCGGAGATGTCGTCTTCACCTGCCACGTCGAATCCCCTCTGCACGGCTCTTCCCTTTCACGGTAGCAGAGAGTGTGCGCCGGCTCAGGTGGATAAATCGTCGCGGAATCCCTGCCGGCAACCAGAACCCGCGCGCGACCGGTGATCTTGTCGGTGGTGCGTGGCAGGCTGGGGACCAGGCGCGCAGGACTGCGGGCCGAGGAGAGGAGGACTCCGGTGGCGGAGCAGCTGGCGGTCGGGGCGTGGCTGAGCCCCGGGTGGTCGACCGAGGACGTGCTCGCGGTGGCGGGTGAGGTCGAGCAGGCGGGGTACGACAGCGTCTGGGCGGCGGACCACTTCATGATGAACTCCGGGACCGAAGCGGTCGCGGAGCCGGCGCTGAACGAGTGCTTCAGCGTGCTGGCCGCGCTGGCGGCGGCGGTGCCGAGGGTGCGGCTGGGCAGCCTGGTCGCCGGCATGACCTACCGGCACCCGGCCGTGCTGGCGAACATGGCGGCGACCATCGACAACGTCAGCGGCGGCCGCCTGGTGCTCGGGGTGGGCGCGGGCTGGCAGCTCAACGAGCACGCCGCGTACGGCATCCGGCTCGGCACGGTCCGCGAGCGCATCGACCGGTTCGAGGAAGGCCTGAAGGTGATCCGCGGCCTGCTGACCGAGCCGCGGACCACGGTCGAGGGCGAGTACTACCAGGTCACCGACGCGCCGCGCACGCCCGTCGTCCGCCCCCGCGTCCCGATCCTGATCGGCGCCTCCGGCGAGCGCCGCATGCTCGGCCTGGTCGCCGAGCACGCCGACGAGTGGAACTGCTGGTCCGATCCCGAGGTCTTCGCCCAGAAGTCCGCGATCCTCGACCAGCACTGCGAACGCCTCGGCCGCGACCCGCGGTCCATCCGCCGCACCACGCAGGCGGTGCTGACGTTCGGCGAGGTCGACTCCCAGGCGGGGCGCTTCACCTTCGGCGGGTCCGTGGCCCAGATCGTGGACACCATCGGCCGCTGGCGCGAGGCCGGGCTGGACGAGCTGATCATTCCGACGTTCGGCTCGCCGGCCGAGGCTCGGGAGACGTATTCGTTGCTGCAGAAGGAGGTTCTGCCTCAGGTGAGGTGAGCGCGGCGGCGGTGGGCACCGGACGGGGGCGGCGGTGAGCCGTCTCGTCGGCCGTAGGGATGGGGCTTTCGTCCGGGTCGGTCGCGCACGCTGAAAACTAACCCCTCGAAACGTGTTGACAGGTTAGAGGCAAGCCTGCTTTGCTCTAACCATCAACCTGCGTCGAAGGGGTTAGAAATGACTGCCGTTCACCATCGTTACGCGACCGTCCGGGGACAGGAGCTGTTCTACCGGGAGGCCGGGCCCGCCGGTGCGCCGGTGATCGTGCTCCTGCACGGGTTTCCGACCAGTTCGTTCATGTTCCGGAAGCTGATTCCGGAGCTGGCCGTCCGCTATCGCGTGATCGCGCCGGATCACTTGGGGTTCGGGTTGTCGGCGGCGCCGTCGGCCGAGGAGTTCGGCTACACCTTCGACGCGCTGACCGAGCTGACCGCTGGGCTGCTCCAGCAGCTGGGCGTGACGCGGTACGCCATTTACGTCCAGGACTACGGCGCCCCGATCGGCTGGCGGCTCGCGCTGGCCGACCCGGCGGCGGTCACGGCGATCGTCACGCAGAACGGCAATGGTTACGACGCCGGGTTCGTCGAGGGGTTCTGGAAGACCGTCTGGGATTACCAGCGCGAGCAGAACCCCGAGACCGAGGCGAACATCCGCGGCGCGCTGACCCTGGAGAGCACCCGGTGGCAGTACCTGGCCGGCGAGCCCGACGAGGGCCTGGTCAGCCCCGACACCTGGCATCACGACTTCGCGCTGCTTTCGCGACCCGGCAACGACGCCGTCCAGCTCGCGCTCTTCCGCGACTACGCGACCAATCCGCCGCTGTACCCGGCGTTGCACGAGTACCTGCGCACCACGCGCCCGCCGGTGCTGGCGGTCTGGGGAAAGGGCGACCCGATCTTCGGGCCCGAGGGTGCCCGCGCGTTCGCCGACGACGTCCCGGACGCCGAGATCCACCTGCTCGACGGCGGGCACTTCCTGCTGGAAAGCGCGGGTGACGAGGTCGCCGGGCTCATCCTCGGCTTCCTCGACCGCGTTTCGGCGGAACGCTAGAACGGGGCCACGACAATGGGGCTGGCTTGGCAACAGGGACCGCTGTCGACGCGGTCCGTGGGACGGTTCCTCACTCCGGAGCCGCTGCCGGAGCGGCTGCTCTTCGCGGAGCCGCTGCGCCGGCGGATGCGAGTCCGGTTCGGCGGCGAATGGATCGCCGACAGCGAGGACGTGGTGCTGCTGCACGAGCCGGGGCGCTACCCGGTCGCGTTCTTCCGGCGGGAGGACGTGCGGGACGGGGTTCTCGAAGCCACGGGCCGGGTCACCGCGCACCGGGAACTCGGCGAGACCACGTGGTTCGCCGTCGCGGGCGGCGGGAAGCGTGCGGAGCGGGCGGCGTGGCAGTACACCGGGCTTCCCGATTACGCCGCCGAGCTGCGGGGCCGGGTCGCGTTCGCGTGGCGGGCGATGGACGCGTTCTTCGAGGAGGACGAGTGGATCGTCGGCCACGCCGCGGATCCCTACCACCGCAACGACATCCGCGGCACCTCCCGGCACCTCGTGGTGCGGGACGGCGACCGCGTCGTCGCCGATACGAAGCGGCCGGTGGTGCTGTACGAGTCCGGGTTCGCGCCGCGGTGGTACGTGCCGCGCGAGGACGTGGACGAGACCGCGCTGGCCCCGGTCGACGGGCAGACCTTCTGCCCGTACAAGGGGCTCGCCAGCTATTACGACATCGGCTCACGCGCCAGGGCCGCTTGGTCCTACCTCGAGGCGTGGGCCGAGGTGGCGCGGGTGTCCGGGCTGGTTTCGTTCGAGCCGGACAAGGTCGAGGTCTTCCTCGACGGCGAGCGGCTGGTGCTCGAGCCCGGCCAGACGGTGGTGGCCCACGGCGTCGATCGCGGTCTGACCGCCGGCGAAGTTCTGTCCTAAGGAGACAAAAGCATGTCCGGATCCATTGAAGGAACCAAAGTCCTGATCGTCGGACGGGGCAGCGGCATCGCCAGGGCGACCGTGCTCGCGGTCCGCGCCGCCGGGGCCGAGGTGGTCGTCGCCGGTCGCGACGGCGAAAAGCTCGCGGCGGCGTACGACGATCCCGGCGTCTCCGCCGAGACCGTCGACCTGACCGACGAAGCGAGCGTGGCGGCATTGGGCGAACGGCTGGGCCGGATCGACCACGTCGTGTCCACGGCGTCCGCACGCGCTCGCGGCGCGATCGGGGACCTCGCGCCGGAGACCGTCCTGCTTTCCTTCAGCACCAAGGTCGTCGGCCCGATGCTGCTGGCGAAGCACCTGGCCCCGCGGATGCCCGTGGACGGCTCGTTCGTGCTCTTCTCCGGCTCCTCGGCCCAGAAGCCCTCGATCGGCATGCTTGCGGTCGCGGCGACCAACGGCGCGGTCGACGTCCTCACCCGCTCGCTCGCCGTGGAGCTGGCGCCGATCCGCGTCAACGCCGTCTCGCCGGGCACGATCGACACCGGCGCGTACGACGCCCTCGGCGAGGACAAGAAGGCCGCGCTCTTCGCGCAACGGTCCGCCACCAGCCCCGCCCGCCGCATCGGCACGCCCGACGACATCGCCGGCGCCGTGGTGTTCGCCCTGACCAGCCCCTTCCTGACCGGTGTGTCGCTGAGCGTCGACGGCGGCGAGCCGCTGGTGTGACCGGCCCGAGCTGTTACGGCCGGATGAGCGACGCGTCGCTGATGTGCAGCACCGCGTCGGCGCCGTTCAGGGTCGCCTCGGTGAGGGGGAAGTAGCCCTGTTCCACCTTGATGTCGGTGCGGGTGCGGGCATCCGGGACAGCGGTGGCGTTCGTCAGGGACCAGGCGGCGCCGGTCTGCAGAGCGCCCTCGTAGGTGTCCGCGGCGGGTGGCTCGAGGCCGAGGGCCGCGCTGCGGCCCAGGCTGCTCGCGATGAAGGTGTATCGATCGTCCACAAGGGACGCGAGGATGGCCCCGGCGCCGAACCAGTTGAGCTTCAGCTCGGACAGGCCCCAATAGCTCGGCCTCCGCTGCAGGTGGAGGTTGTGGGCGAAAACCAGCGTCGGGCCTCGCCGCGCCTCGATCTCGCGGATCTCGAGGAGGTTCTGGGCCATCAGCGCGTCCCGCACCGCGGCCAGGAGGGAGATCCGCTCGTTCAGCTCCAGCGGTTCGGCCGACTGCTTGTGGTAGCGCAGGAGGCCGAGCCCGCCGGTCAAGTGGGTCCGCGCCCGGAGCCATTCGGCGCGTGAGGTTGCCAGGACCAGCTCCGGTGCGCGGGCGTAAAGCCTGGTCATCAGGTCGTCGGCGATGGTGCGCAGCCGCTCGGCCTCGGGAGTGTCGCCGGGCGACATCGCCGGGTCCAGCACCGCCTCCGTGCGGCTCCACTGCTCGTCTTCGCCGGTCAGGCCTGCGATGTCGAGATCGAGGCCGAGGTAGTCGCGGGCGTGTTCGAGGTACGGCCGTGGGCTCGGGGCGCTCATTGTCTCGGTCGACGCGTCGAAGCCGTGGAACGCCAGCTTTTCTTCCGCTGGGCGGGTTTTGTTGTACTCGCGAATCCAGGCGACCAGCGCCCGATTGGTTTCGAGGGCGCCGAAATCGTGGGAGAAACCCTTGCTCAACACGGTTTCGAGGGTGTCGGCGCCGTCCTGGACGAAATCGTTCACGGCGAGCGCGGCCACCCGGTCGGTCTCCAGCGCGATCGAGCGGAAGCCGTCGCCGGCGAGCTGCTCGAACAGTTCGTTGCGGACCCAGCCGAATGCCGGCTCCGGGTGGGCCGGCTCGCCCAGGGCCAGCAGGTCGCAGGACGCGGGAATGAAGGCTCGAATGTCTTGACTCATGAGACTCAAGCGTATCTTTGAAAGCTCGGTTGATACTTTCACGGTGCGGACCACGCGACCGGTGAGTAAAGTCTCAAACCGGTGATAACCTTCAAGCCCGCCGCCCTCGCGCGTGAGCACGGCATCTCGGCCCAGGCGGTCCGCAACTACGAGCGTGACGGCTTCCTCCCGCCCGCCGAGCGCACTCCCAGCGGCTACCGGATCTACACCGAGGTGCACGCGGCGGCGTTGCGCGCCTATCTCGCGCTCATCCCGGCGTGCGGGCACGCGACCGCTGGCCGGATCATGGGTGCGCTCGCCGCGGGTGATCTCGACGGCGCCCTCACGACCGTCGACCGTGGTCACCAGCAGCTGCTCCGCGACCGGGAAACCCTCGACGCGGTGCGCCGGGCCGTGGACCACCTGACGGCGGAGCCCGGCGCCGTCCCGGAACGGGCGGCCCGGACCATCGGCGAGCTCGCGCGACGGCTCCGGGTCACCCCGGCGACCGTGCGCAACTGGGAAGGCGCCGGGATCCTCGTGCCCGCGCGGGATCCGGCCACCGGATACCGCGTCTACCGCGCCGCCGACGTCCGCGACGCCGAACTCGCGCACCTCCTGCGGCGCGGCGGCTACCCGCTGGAGCACATCGCCACCGTGGTCCGGCAGGTGCGCACGGCCGGCGGCACCGGCAGCCTGTCCCGCGCGCTGGACGACTGGCAGCGCAAGCTCACCGCGCAGGGCCGCGCCATGCTCGACGCGGCCGCCCGGCTCAGCGCCTACCTGGGCCTGCTCGACCACGGCGGAAATCCCTCCGCCATGTCCGGACCCCCGGACCGGCTCCGACCCGGCGGTGAAGTCAACCCCTGAACCCGAGGAGTCCCGATGCCGGAAACCACCGAGTCCGCCCGTGTCGTCGCCGTCGCCGCCGGAGTCGAGCAGACCGACCGCGCCGTGCCTGTCCGCGACGGCCGCCACCAGGCGCTCGAAGTCCTGATCGGCAAGTGGGTCAACGAGGGCCGCACGATCGGCACCGCCGAGGTCCCGTCCGTGGCGATCCTGACCAGCGACGTCTACGAGTGGGCGCCCGGCGGGTTTTTCGTCCTGCACTCGGCTTTCGGGCGGATCGGCGAAACGGCCGTCGGCGGCGTCGAGATGATCGGCGTGCACGGCGACGCCTACCGTTCGACGTTTCTACGACAGCTTCGGCAACGTCCACCACTCCCGCCTGGAGATCGACGGCGACGTGCTCAGGTGGACCGGCGAGCGGACCCGCTCGACCGTGACGCTGACCGACGGCGGGCGGACCCAGGTCGTACGCCACGAAGCCAGCCCGGACGGGGTGAGCTGGGCCCCTTCGATGGACGTGACCCTGCGCAAGGTGGCGTGAACGGCGCTCAGGCGCCAGTGAGGTAGGCCAGCCCGTGCGCGCCGGGCTCGCCGGCCCGCGCGACGTCGAGGGTGTCGACGACGGTGGGACGCGCCGGGTCGGCCAGATCGACCACGCCGACGGTCGAGGCCCCGACGGCGGCGAGGTAGGCCCGTCCGCCGTCGGGGGACGAAGTGAGCGTCAGCGGCATCGAGCCGACCTCCGCGGTGCCCACGCGCTCCACCTCCGCCGCCGACGGGCCCGCCCACACGACCAGCCGTCCGTGGGGCACCCGTGGCCCGAAGACGTCCCCGGTGCCGGCCGCGATCCGCACCTCACCGGCCAGCAGCACACCGTCGGCCGTCCAGTGCACGGGGACGACGGAGTGCTCGGTCGGCAGGGTCCGGACGATCGCACCGGTGCGGGTGTCGATCAGCACGAGGGACGGGTCGACGGCCGGGCGCGTGAAATCGGCCTTCTGCGCGGCCACCGCCACGGTCGAACCGTCCGGGCTGACCGCGATGCCCTCGCTCCCGGACACGGGGATCTTGCCGATCAGCTCGCCGGTGGCCAGCTCGACCACGGTCACGAACGGCGCCTCCTTGTTGGCCGCGTAGCCGAGCCGCCCGTCCGGGTCGATCACGAACCAGTGCGGGCCCGGGGCGAGAGTGTTGATGCGGCGCAAGACTTCGCGGGTGGTGGTGTCGAGCACGACCACGCCGCCGGGGCCCGCGGGACCGGCCTCGACGCTGACGTAGAGCAGTCGCCGGGCCGGGTCGAGGGCCATCCCGTGCGGGCC
Organism: Amycolatopsis saalfeldensis; assembly: GCF_900110575.1. GTDB lineage: Bacteria > Actinomycetota > Actinomycetes > Mycobacteriales > Pseudonocardiaceae > Amycolatopsis > Amycolatopsis saalfeldensis. Next base: position 39,316 of record NZ_FOEF01000001.1, on the reverse strand, counting down.
GTGCTCCGGGGACAGGTCGATCACCTCCACGATCCGGCCGTCGTCCGGGGCGATGACGGTGAGCAGGTGGTTTCGGCCGGCGTTGTGGCCGTAGTAGCCGCTGGTGTAGCTGCTGGTGCAGTAGAGCAGGCGGTGCTCGGCGTCGAAGCACAGCTCGTGCGGCTCGGCCGGCAGGGTCAGCACCGTCTCGGCGCGGTGGCCGACGGCGTCGAACAGGGTGACGGTCGGCCCGCTCTGGCTGACCACGGCGAGCCGGTCGCCGACGCGAGGATGGGACATCGGAGTGCCTCCTGGCAGTTGGGGGGTTGTTCGGACTCGCCCCCACCGTCGCCGGGGATTTGGTGTTGCCACAATGGGAATGTCGGCACGGGGTAGTTGCTCAGAACGGAAGAATGCTGGTGAACAGGCAGATCATCGACGCGAACCTGGTCGTCGCGCTGGACGCGTTGCTGGCCGAGCACAGCGTCACCCGCGCCGCCGAGCGGCTGCACACCTCCCCGGCGGCGATGAGCCGCACCCTCGGCCGGCTGCGGCGGCTGCTGGGCGACCCGCTGCTGGTGCGGGCCGGGCAGGCGATGGTGCCGACGCCGCGGGCGGAGGCGATGCGCGAGGAGGTGGCGGCGGTCGTGCGCCGGTGCGGGGCGCTGCTCGCCCCCGGCGCGGACGTCGATCCGGGCACGCTCAGCCGGACGTTCACCCTGCAGGCCGCCGACCTGGTCGCCGCCGCCGTGGCGCCGCGGCTGCTGGCGATCGCGGCGCAGGAGGCGCCCGGGGTGGCGCTGCGGTTCCGCGCCGAGGAGTTCGAAGGCGGGCCGGCGTTGCGGGAAGGACAGATCGACCTGGAGGTCGGCGCGCTCGACCACGTCGACCCGGAGATCCGCACGGAACAGCTGCTCACCCTGCGGATGGTGGCCGGGGTGCGCGCGGGCCACCCGCTGGCCGAGGGGCTGCTGACCGCTGCCCGGTTCGCGGCGGCCGAGCACGTGGTGGTGAGCCGCCGCGGCCGGTTCACCGGCCCGGCCGACACCGCGCTGGCCGAACTCGGCCTCGACCGGCGGGTGGTGGCCGTGCTGCCCAGCCACCTGGCCGCGATGACCCTGGCCGTCCGGACCGACGTCGTCTGCCTGGTCCCGGCGACCGACCCCGGTACCGCGCCGAACCCGATGACCGAGGTCGCCCGGGCACTGGGCCTGCGGCTGCTCGACATCCCGTTTCCGTTGCCGCCACTGGCCATCGGCATGGCCTGGCACCCGCGGCAGGCCGCCGACGGCGGTCACGGCTGGCTGCGTTCGGCGGTTCGGCGCGCGATGTCGGGCGCGCTCAGCCTTCCTGGTGCGGAACGGTGATGGTCAGCTCCTCCAGCGGCTCGCCCGGCTGGTAGCTGCCGCCGAACAGGTCGACGGACTCGGGGGCCAGCCGCACGTCGGTGGCGCTCCAGCGGTCCACGCCGTCCTCGGTCTCCGGGCCGGTGAGGGTGAAGGTGGCCAGCCGGATCCGCTTGGGCTCCTTGGATTCCGAGTCCACGACGGTCAGCTCGGCCTCGCCTTCGCGCACGTACACCCGCGGCTGCGCGATCTGCACGAACAGCAGCCCGTAATGCCCGCTGAACCGGACATCGCCGCCGAACGCGAACTTCAGGCCGTCCTCGGCGGCCGCCTCGGCGTCGAGCGGGAAGAGCAGCTCGTTGCGGTCGTTCACGGCGGCGCCGCTGCCCAGGTAGGCGCGGCCGTCCGGCATGCGCGCGACGTAGCCGAGGAAGCTGCTCTTGACCCCCCAGCGCAGGCAGTACGTCGGGAGAACGACTTCTTGGGGCTCGTCACCGGGTGCGTCGGTCATGAGGGAATCCTTCTGCAGCAAGGGTGTGCTGTCCAGTAGCGGTGATCACTTCGCCGGGACGGGTTGCTCGGCACTGCACCACCAGGTGGTGCGACCGCCGACTTTGCCACGCGACATGGGCGCGTGATCGCGGGGACAGCGGGCGCCGGGCCGGCGGAACGGGATCACCGTGAGCGTGTGCACGCCGCCGTGCGCCAAGGCCGCGGCCACGGACCTGCGGGTCGCGCGCAGCAGCCGGTCGATCTCGGACGGCGTGAGCTCGTCGACGGGGCGGGCCGGGTTGATCCGGGCGCGCCACAGGATCTCGTCGGCCAGCAGGTTCCCGATCCCGGCAATGGCGTGCTGGTCGAGCAGCCGCGCCTTGACCGCCACGGTCCCGGTGGCGACCGCCGCCCGGAACGCGGCGGGGGTGACCGTCGCGGCGTCCGGGCCGAGCCGGTCGATCTCCGGGTCCAGCCCGATGCGGCCGAGCCGGCGCGGGTCGACGAGCATCAGCCGGCTGCCGTCGTCGAAGGTGAGGGCGAACCGCGACCACCGGTAGTCGCCCTTGACCCGGCGGCCCTCCCAGTAGTCGCCGCCGTCGACCTCGGAGCCGTCGGCGCCGGCGATCACGATCTTGCCGGACATGCCGAGGTGCAGGCCGAGCACCGGCGCGTCCCCGGCGCCGTTGTCCCCAGTGTCGTTGTCCCCGGTGTCGCACCAGAGCGTCTTCCCCCGGCGGTGCGCCGCCACCAGCAGCCGGCCGGTCAGCGCGCTCCGGATCTCGCCGGGGCGGTGCGGACGGCACACATAGGTGTCGGAATCGTCCACTTCGACGATGCGCCGCCCGAGCGCGGCCCGTTCGATCACCGATCGGGCCGACTCGACCTCTGGCAATTCGGGCATGATCCCGAGTTTAGGGCGCGCGCGGATTGCCCCCGATGCACAGGCCCGCCGGGTCTTTGGGGCAGGGACCGGGCACGCGTGGGCATCACCGGACCGGCGTGGATAGCTTGGCAGGACAGGTCCCCGCCGAGGCGCAGGTCGTTGAGGGTGATTGTCCGTAATGAGTAATCCGTTGGTAGCGCCCACTCAAGACTCCACCAAGTCGTATTCCGGCGTGCCGCTGCTCGAAGACGCCATCGGCCTGAAGTCGGCGATCGAGAGCAAGGACTGGGCTTCGGTGGCGATGGGCGCGGTGGGCACCGCGCTGGACGCGCTGTCCATGGTGATGGACCCGTTCGGCTCGATCCTGGCCGCGGGCGTGGGCTGGCTGATGGAGCACGTCGGCCCGCTCAAAGAAGCCCTCAACGCCTTGACCGGCAACGCGGACGAGATCGCGGCCCAGTCGCAGACCTGGGCGAACATCGCCAAAGAGCTGGAAAGCGTCGGCCAGGACCTCGACGCCATGGTCAAGGCCGACCTCCAGTCCTGGACCGGGCCCGCGGGCGACGCCTACCGGCAGCGCACCCAGGACACCGTGGCGCTGCTGACCAGCGCGCAAAAAGGCTGCGAAGGCGCGTCTTCCGGGGTGAAGACCGCGGGCGAGGTCGTCGGCGCGGTGCGCTCGATGGTGCGCGACATCATCGCGCAGCTGGTCGGGCACATGATCAGCTGGGCGTTGCAGGTGCTGTTCACGCTCGGCATCGGCATGGTCTGGGTGGTCCCGGAGGTCGTCGGGGCGGTGGCGAAGACGGCGTCGCAGATCGCGAGCATCACCAAGAAGCTGGTCTCCGCGCTCAAGGAGCTCGTGCCGCTGCTGAAGAAGGCCGGCACGCTGTTCGAGGACGCGGCCAAGGGCCTGAAGGGCCTCAAGGGCGGGAAGGTCGACGCGCCGCCGAAACCGGGGAAGATCGACGGCACGCCGAAAGCGCCGGACCCCAAGGGCGGCGACGGCGGCGGCACGCCGAGGGGCGGTGACTCGACCACGACCTCGGGCGATCACTCGTCGGGTGGCGGTGACTCGACTACGACTTCGGGTGACCACTCGTCGGGTGGCGGCGATTCGACCACGACCTCGGGTGACCACTCTTCGTCGGGCGGCGGTGACTCGAAGGCCGGGGGCGGCGGGGACGCCACCACGTCCTCGGGCGACAAGGGGTCGGACGGGGCCGGGGGCGAGGGCTCGAAGAGCGGCGAAGGCAACGACCCGAAAGCGCCGGAGGACGATCCGGGCAAGGACTCCTCGGGCAAGGACAACTGGGTCTGCAAGACCGACCCGGTGGACGTCGCGCGCGGGAACGTGGTGGTGGACCAGATCGACCTGGAGCTGCCGTCACCGCTGCGGCTGGAGCGGCTGCACGTCTCCTCCTACCGCGACGGCCGCTGGTTCGGCCCGACCTGGATGTCCACTGTGGACCAACGGCTGGAGGCGGACGCCGAGCACCTCCGGTGTTTCTCCCCGGACGGCACGATCCTGTTCTACCCGCACCCGGCGCCGGGGGAATCGGTGCTGCCGCTGGAAGGCCCGCGCCGCCCGCTGACCCGTCTCGACGACGGCACCTACACACAGACGGATCCGTTGCTGGGCCGGGAACTGCGCTTCGGCGCGCTGCCGGGCCGGGGGTCGGCGGAGTTCGCCCTGCTGGCCATCACCGACGCCGACGGCGCGAGCGTCGAATTCGACTACGACCCGCTGGGCGCGCCGCGGACCCTGCGCCACTCCGCCGGGTACCGGGTGGAGCTGGAGACCGACGGCGGCCGGGTCACCGCCGTCCACGTGACCGACCCCGAACACGACCTCCGCGTCCTGGCCCGGCGTTTCGGCTACAGCCGGCAGGGCCATCTGACCAGCGTGGTCAACTCCTCGGGCCGGCCGGAGCACTACGACTACGACGCCGACGGCCGGATCACCGGCTGGGAAGACCGCAACGGCACCTGGTACCGCTACATCTACGACGCCGAAGGCCGCTGCGTGCGCACGGTCGGCGACCGCGGTTTCTACGACGGCGCGTTTGTCTACGACACCGCGCGGCGGGTCACCGTCTTCACCGATTCCTTGGGCCACCCCAGCGAATTCCACTTCAACGAGGCCAACCAGCTCTTGCGCGAGGTCGACCAGCTGGGCCACGCCACCACTTCCGAGTGGGACCGCTACGACCGGCTGCTCTCGCGCACCGACCCGCTCGGCCGCACCACCCGTTACGAATACACCGACGAAGGCGCGCTCACGGCTGTCATCCGCCCGGACGGCAGCCGTGCGCGAGTGGCCTCCGACCCGGACGGCTCGCTCACCGTCACCGTCGAGAGTGCCGGGCGGGAGTGGCAGCGGGTGTACCCGGCGGGCACCGCGCCGGACCCGCTCACCGCGCAGGCCGGGATCGCCACCCGGTTCCAGCAGGACCGCCAGTGGACCGCGGGTGAGCCCGTGGAGCCGGCCGCCGATCCGGTGGAACGCGACTTGTTCGGCCGCCGACGTGTGGTCACCGACGCGACCGGTGCGCGCACCCGGCTCGGCTGGACCGTCGAAGGGTTGCCTGCCACCAGGATCGGCCAGTCCGGACGGGCCGAGGAATGGCATCACGACGCCGAAGGCAACCTCGTCGAGCACGCCGGTGTGCGGTACGAGTACGGGCCGTTCGACCTTCCGACGGCGACGATAGACGCGGCGGGGGCCCGCACGTCCTATGTCTACGACACGGAGCTGCGGCTCACCCGCGTCACCAATCCGGCCGGGCTGACCTGGAGCTACACCTACGATTCGGCCGGCCGCCTGGTCGAGGAGACCGACTTCGACGGCCGGGTCGTGCGCTTCGCCTACGACGCCGCCGGGCAGCTCGTGCAGTCGGTCGACGGCCTCGGCGCGGTGACCGTGTACAGCTATGACGCGCTCGGCAACGTCATCGAACGACGGACCCCGAGCGCCACCACCACCTACGCCTACGACCCGGTCGGCTACCTGGTCCGCGCCACCGAGGCCGGCTGTGTGCTGGAGATCGACCGCGACGAGTCCGGCCGGGTCGTCCGGGAATCCGTCGACGGGCACGCGGTCACCTACGCCTACGACGGCAGCGGGGTCCAGCGGCGCACACCGTCCGGAGTGGACAGTGCGTGGAGCTTCGACGACGCGGGCAGCACGGCGGTGCTCAGCGTCGGCGAGCACGTGACGAGCTTCCGGTACGACGAAGCCGGCCGCGAGGTCGGACGGCGGATCGGCGCCGGGGCCGAGCTTTCGCAGACCTTCGACGCCGAAAACCAGCTGACCGGCCAGACGGTCACCGCCGGCCCGGGCCAGGTCGTGCAGCAACGGCAGTACACCTACCGGCTCGACGGCAGCCTGATCGGCATCGACGACGCGCTCTCGGGCCCGGCGCGGTTCCGGCTGGACCCGGCCGGCCGGGTGGTGGGCGTCGAAACCCCGGCCGGCGAGGAGTCCTACCACTACGATCCGGCAGGTTCCATCGTCGGCGCCGAAGGCCCCGTGGCCGTGCCCGACGCCGGTCCCCGCAGCTACTCCGGGAACCGGGTGACCGCGGCGGGCGCGGTCCGCTACGTCCACGACGGCCAGGGCCGGCTGGTCGCCCGGCACGAGACCGGGCCGGGCGGCCGTTCCTTCTTCTACGCCTGGGATCCGCTCGACCGGCTCGTCGGCGTGCGCACCCCCGACGGCGCGGAATGGCGGTACGGCTATGACCCGCTCGGCCGCCGGATCGCCAAGCAGCGGCTGGTGCCCGGCCCGGACGGTCCGGCGGTGGCCGAGGAGACCCGGTTCGCCTGGAGCGGGCAGCTGCTGGTCGAGCAGGTGCGCCGCGGGCCCGACGGGAACCCGCTGGTGCTCACCTGGGACCACCGTCCCGGCACGGCGCAGCCGGTCGCCCAGACCGAGCACCTCGGCCCGGGGGTCCGGTACTTCTCCTTCCTCACCGACCAGATCGGCACCCCGGTCGACCTGATCGACGAGCACGGCGCGGTGGCCTGGCACGGATCGGCCTCGTTGTGGGGCCGCGCGCGGCCGGCGCCCGCGTCGACCGGGTCCACCCCGCTGCGCTTCCCCGGCCAGTACGCCGACGATGAGACGGGCTTGCACTACAACGTCTTCCGCTACTACGACCCGGGCACCGGCCGCTACCTCAGCCAGGACCCGCTCGGCCTGGCCCCGGCGCCGAACCCCGTCGCCTACGTGGCCAACCCGTTGCGGGAGAGCGACCCGCTGGGCCTCGGCTGCATGCAGAGCAAGCCGGACCCCGGCGACGTCACCCCGAACCGGCCCGCCGGCAGCGGCGGCGGCGACGCCGGGCACGTGCAGGACGCCAACCCGCACGACCCGGCCTCCGACCACGGCGGTTCGGATCACGGCGGTTCGGATCACGGTGGCGACAACGCCAGCAGCGATCACGGTGGCGGCGGCAGTGAGCACGGCGGCAGTGAAAACGGCAGTGACAACGGCGGCGGCTGGGGCGACGAGGACGACCCGTTCGGCGGCTTCGGCATGGACGACGCGAGTTCGACCCACTCCGACGCCGGGCCCCACCACGCCGAGGACCCCAACCCGGACCTGCCCGACCGCCCGCAGGACCACGGCCAGCCGAACCCGGCGCTGAGCGACGCGGACAAACAAGCCCTCGACAACCGCTGGGACGGCCTCAAGGAGGACCCGCGGTTCAACGACCTGGCCAAGGACGAGGACCACGGCGGCCAGGTCACCGACACCTCGAGGGACGAGGCGCTGATCGGCCTCGACCTGAACAAGCAGGGCATCGGGCCGTTCAAGGACGGGGTCGGCCGGCCGGACTCCCTCGGCGGCGGTGACCTGATCGACGGCAACGGCAAGTCCTGGGACGTGAAGTCCATGCACTCCGACTGGCCGCCCGGCTCGAACCACGCGCCGGGCCAGCAGTTCACGCACGGGTACTCGGACCAGATGTTCTCCGACAAGGTCGACGGCCAGATCGGCCGGGGCCGTAACGTCATCATCGACACCCGCAACATGAGCGCGGCGGACGTCCAATCCATGACCAACATCCGAAACGGGAGGCCGGACTGGGATGGCAAGATCATCTTCTACCCGTAGGACGTGGGTCCCGAATACCTGGCCCGCCGACCCGGCGGCGGCCGGCGCGTTGCGTGCCTGGCTGGCCGACCCCGAGCGGGGCGGGTTCGTCGGCAACGGCCTGGACTTCTCCGGCGCGGACTTCACCGGCGGCGATTTCGTCGAGTGCTGGTTCGGCGAGGCGGTCCTGCGCAAGACGACGTTGCGGGGCGCCGAGCTGATGCACGCCCACGTCGACGGCGCCGACCTGGCCGAGGCCGACTTGACGGAGGCGAACCTCGCCGGGGCTTCGGGCAGCAGGACGAACCTCCACGGGGCCGTCCTGCACGCCGCGAACCTCCGTTCCGCCGAGTTCTTCGACGCCGACTTCTCCGGTGCCGACCTCTCGAACGCGGTGCTGGGCGACGCGTCGTTGCACCGGTGCACCCTGACCGGGGCGAACCTCGCCGGGGCGAGCGCGGACCAGCTGCTGCTGCGGGAGTGCCGGCTGGAGGAGACCGACCTGACCGGGTTCACCGGCACGGTGCTCGGCCCGATTTCGGTGGTGCTGCGCGGGCAGCGCACCCTGCTCGACGGGGACGACCTCGAACAGTGGTTCGCCGCCCGCGGCGCCCGGGTGTCCCGGTTCCGCCCGGAGCCGTGACGCCGGGCTTCAGGCAGTCGTGACGGCCGGCGCGGTCCGGTGGGCCGGGTCGAGGGTGATCTGGCCGGCGTCGGTGTCGTAGTCGAACAGCTCGCCGTAGCGGCCCCAGTCGATGGCGGTGTCGAGTTGCTGGCGGGCGTCGTCGGTGGAGAAGCCGCGGCGGAGCAGGTCGAGGAAGAACGCGGCCCGCAGGGTGCCGTCGGCGCTGGCGGCCAGTGCCTTGTAGATGGTCCGCACCAGCGGCGCGCGGTGGCGGGCCTGCTCGGCGAAGATCTTCTTGCTGTCCTGGATGTCGGCGGTGGTGAACGCGGTGCCCATCGGCGTGAGGTTGAGGTCGGCGCCGGCGACGAACAGGAAGTCGAGCATGGCGGCCGCGTCGACCAGGGGCAGCAGGTCGTCGATCTCGAAGCTCAGCTCGGCGGCGATGTCGGGCAGGTCGACGCGCCCGCCCTGGGCGTAGACGATCTCGACCAGCCCGGCCAGCCCGCCGACGGACGCGATCGGCAGCGGCCGCGCGGTGGGCGTGGCCTCGGTGGGCTCGGGCACGACGTGGTCGGGCTCGCGGCCGGTGAGCAGGTCGTAGAGCCGGTCGACCAGCGCCGCGAACGCCGGGGCGCGCCGGTCGCGCGGGCGCGCCAGGCCGACCTCGACCTCGGCGCTGATGTGGCCGGGGTTGGCGCCGAGCACGATCACCCGGTCGGCGAGCAGCACGGCCTCTTCGATGTTGTGCGTGACGATGCAGATTCCCTTGGTGGGGAAGCGTTCGCCGTCCCACAGGCGCATCAGCTCGGAGCGCAGGTTCTCCGCGGTGAGCACGTCGAGCGCGGAGAACGGCTCGTCCATCAGCAGCAGGTCCGGCTCCAGCACGAGCGCCCGCGCGAAGCCGACACGCTGGCGCATGCCGCCGGACAACTCCTTGGGGTAGGCGGATTCGAAGCCGTCCAGGCCGATCATGTCGATGGCCTTCAGCGCGCGTTCGCGCCGCTGGGCCGGGGGCACGCCCTGAGCGGCGAGGCCGAGTTCGACGTTGTCCTGCACGGTCAGCCACGGCATCAGCGCGAACGACTGGAACACCATGGCGGTGCCGGGGTTGGCGCCGTTCAGCTCGGTCCCGCGGTAGCGGACGCTGCCGCTGGTGGGCCCGATCAGCCCGGCGATGGTGCGCAGCAGGGTCGACTTGCCGGAGCCGGACCGGCCGAGCAGCGCGACGATCTCGCCGGCGCGCAGGTCGAGGGAGATGGCGTCGAGGACGCGCAGCTCGTCCCCGGCGGTGCCGGGGAAGCTCTTGGACACCTTCTCGACGCTGACGAGGACGTCGCCGGTGTGCGTGGTGGTGGACATCAGGATTCCTCCGGGGATCAGGTGAGGGAGAAGCGGCGCTCGGCCAGTGCGTAGAGACGGCGCCAGAACAGCCGGTTGAGGCCGACGACGTAGAGGCTCATCACCGCGACGCCGATCAGGATCTGCGCGGCGTTGCCCGAGCCGGTGGCGTCCTTGATGTACGCCCCGAGGCCGGTCGCGGTGAGCGTGGTGCCGTGGTAGGAAACGACTTCGGCGACGATCGAGGCGTTCCAGGCGCCGCCCGCCGCGGTGATGCCGCCGGTGACGTAGCCGGGGAAGATCGCGGGCAGGATCAGCTTGCGCCACCACAGCTTCCGCGGCAGCCGCAGGCTCGACGCGGCCTCGCGCAGGTCGTTCGGGATGGCGCTGGCGCCCGCGATGACGTTGAACAGGATGTACCACTGCGCGCCGAGCGCCATCAGCAGGATGCCGCCCCAGTCCAGGCTGATCCCGGTGGCCAGCAGGACCCCGGTGACCAACGGGAACAGGAAGTTCGCCGGGAAGCTCGCCAGCACCTGCACCACCGGTTGCGCCAGGCGGGAAACCCGGGGGTTCAGCCCGATCCAGACCCCGACCGGCACCCAGACCAGCGTCGCGGCCGCGACCAGCACGAGCACCCGGGCGAACGTGATCAGCCCCAGCCAGAGCGCGTGCCCGACCTCGCCGAACCCGGAGGTGCCCGCGATGAACGTGACCATCCGGACCAGCCCGTACGTGATCAGCGCGAGCACGGCGACGGCGAACACCACGTCCCCGGCGCGGCGCCGCACCGGCGAGGTCCGCAGCGGGTGCTCGGCCAGCCCGAACCAGGCCATGATCCGGTCGAGCGGGAACACCAGCCGGCCGAAGACCCGGCCGAGGAACGCCGGGATGCGGGAACGCCGCAGCAGCGTGAGCGTGACGCTTCGGGGCGCTTCGGCGGCCTCGGAGTCTTCGACGCGGAAGCGCTCGGCCCACGCCGTGAGCGGGCGCCAGAACAGCACGTTCACCCCGACCACCAGCACGATCATCACGACGATTGCCAGCAGCACCTTGCCGAGGTCGCCCTCGTCGGTGGCGGTCGCGACGTACGCGCCGATGCCGGGCAGCGCGTAATTGTGGTTGTCGACGCTGAGCGCTTCGGACGCGGTGAGGAAGAACCAGCCGCCGCCGAAGCTCATCATCCCGTTCCAGACCAGCCCGATCATCCCGCCGGGCGCGTCGACCCGCCAGAACCGCTGCCACCGCGAAAGCCGCAGCAGCCGGGACGCCTCGTCGAGGTCCCGCGGCTGCGACACCAGCGAGTGGTAGAACGCGAAGGTCATGTTCCAGGCCTGCGACGTGAAGATCGCGAAGATCGACGCGGCCTCCAGGCCGAGCTGCGAGCCCGGGAACAGCGCGATGAAACCGGTGATCGTCACCGAGAGGAACCCGAGGATCGGCACTGACTGCAGGATGTCCAGCAGCGGGATCAGCACCTTCTCCGCGCGCCGCAGCCGGGCCGCGGCGGTGGCGTAGACGAAGGTGAACAGCACCGAGAGCCCCAGCGCGACGAACATCCGCAACAGGGAACGTCCGGCGTAGTAGGGAAGTTCGGCCGGATCGGTGGACACTGTGGACGGTGCGGTGGCCTCGTTCCACGGCGCCGCCGTGCCGTGCGCGAGCCGGACGACCAGCCACAGCAGCACGGCCGCGCCGAGGAACACCAGCACGTCGGCGGCACCGCGCCCGGGCCGGGCCAGCGCCCCGCGGGTGGGGAAGGTGCGAAGCAGGGACATCGGGCTCAGCTCTCGTCGTCGCGGCCGGTGAACGTCTCGGTCTCCCAGCGCACACTGGTCACCGACGGCTCCATGGACAGCCGGCTGACCGCCGACTCCATCTGCTTGTCGTCACGCTGGTCGGCCGACATTTCGGCGCGGACCTCGACCCGGCCGCTGCCCGCGCCGCCGGCGTTGACGCTGGTCACCGAGCGCAGCGCGAAGTCGGTGCGGGTCAGCGCCTGCACCAGCAGGCTGCGCACGTGTGCCTCGGCCTCGTCGGTGGTCACGGCCAGGAAGGTGTAGGACGCCGGGGTTTCGGTGCCGGTGTCCGGGCGGCGGTCCACCACGCGGCCCAGCGGGCGCAGCGCGACGTTGACGGCGACCACGACCACCGTGCCCGCCACCGCGATCCAGTAGAGCCCGGCCCCGCACAACGAGCCCACCGCGGCCGAGCACCACAGTGTCGCGGCGGTGTTCAGGCCGCGCACGGTCAGGCCCTCACGCAGGATCACGCCGGCGCCGAGGAACCCGATCCCGGACACGATCTGCGCGGCCACGCGGGTCGGATCGGCGGCGGCGCCGGTGAAGCCGTGCGCCGAAAGCAACACGAACAAGGTGGCGCCGGCGGCCACCAGCGCGTTGGTCCGCAGCCCGGCCATCCGGGCGCGGTACTGCCGCTCGAATCCGATCACCGTGCCGAGCCCCACGCCGCTTCCCAGGCGCAGCAGCATCTCCGCAGTCGTCATCTGCGCTCTCACTTCTCTTCGGAGGTTTGTCTATTTCGGACGGTGCTGGGTCACCACAACGCGGGGGCGCGGCGGGCGTACCACCGTTTCGCCAGCAGCGCTGCCAGCCCGTAACCGGCCAGCACGAGCACCAGCCACACCAGGTAGCCGCCGGGCAGCGGGTGCATCATCAGCCCCTCGGCCAACGGCGAAAGCGGCAGCAGGAGCCCGGCCAGCCCGGCCGTGACGGCGGCGAGCACCAGCGGGCGGGACGGGCGGCCCCGGCCACGAAGGACGAGCACGACGACCAGCTGCGAGAGCAGGCCTTCGACGAACCAGCCGGTCTGGAACAGCAGCGGTTCCGAGCCCACGTCGAACACCCACCACAGCACCGCGAAGGTGGAGAGGTCGAAGATCGAGCTGAGCGGCCCGAACACGAGCATGAACCGGGTCAGCCCCCGCGCGTCCCAGCGCCGCGGCCGCCGCAGGTAGGCCTCGTCGACGCGGTCCCAGGCCAGTGCGATCTGGGCGGCGTCGTAGAGCAGGTTCGCCACCATCAGCTGAATCGGCAGGATCGGGAGGAAGGGCAGGAACGCGCTCGCCGCGAGCACGGTCAGCACGTTGCCGAAGTTCGAGCTGGCCGTGATGTTGACGTACTTCTGCGTGTTGCCCAGCGTCCGGCGGCCCTCGACCACCCCGCGCGCGAGCACGCCGAGGTCGCGGTCCAGCAGCACGAGGTCGGCCGCGTCCTTGGCCACGTCGGTCGCGGTGTCCGGGGCGATGCCGACGTCGGCGGTGCGCAGCGCGGTGACGTCGTTGACGCCGTCGCCGACGAACCCGACCGCGCGGCCGTTCGCGCGCAGGGTCGCGACGAGGCGCGCCTTGTGCGCCGGGGTGAGCTTCGCGAAGACGGTGGTGCGCTCGACGAGCACCCGCAGGTCGGCCTCGTCGGCGCGGTCGACCTGCCGGCCGAGCACGACCTCGCCGACGGGCACGCCGACCTGGGCCGCGACCTGCGTGGCGACGTGCGGGTTGTCGCCGGTGAGGATCTTGACCGTCACCCCGTGCTCGTCCAGCGCGCGCACCGCGGTGGCCGCGCGGTCCCGGACCGGGTCGACGAACCCGACGAATCCCACCAGCACCAGCTCGTTTTCGTCGCGGGCGTCGTAGCCGTCGAGCCGGGTCCGGAACTCGCGTGCCGCCACGGCGAGGATGCGCATGCCGTGCTGGGCGTAGGCGCGCACGAGGTCGGCCGCGGCCGCGCGGGCGTCCGCGGTCAGCTCGACGACCTCGCCGTCGCGGCGGGCGTGCGAGCAGCGCGGCAGGATCTCGTCCGGATCCCCTTTGCAGATCAGGATTTCCTGGTCGACGGGGCGGCTCACGACCACGGTGGCCCGGCGCCGGTCGTGGTCGAAGGCGATCTCGGCGACCTTGCTGAACATCGCCTCGGTGACCAGGTCCTCGTCCTCGTCGGCGAGCTGGGCGGCGATCGCCTCGTCGAGCCGGTCGTGCCGGTCGGCCTGGAAGTGCACGGCCAGGTAGGCGTACTCGGCCGCCTCGCCGTCCGGACGGCCGGACAGGTCGATGCTGTGCGCGTACGCGACCCGGTCTTCGGTGAGCGTGCCGGTCTTGTCCACGCACAGCACGTCCATCGCGGCGAGGTCCTGGATCGCGTTGAGCCGCTTGACGATCACCCGCCGCCGCGAAAGCCGGACCGCGCCGCGGGCCAGGTTCGTCGTGACGATCACCGGCAGCATCTCCGGCGTCAGCCCGACCGCGACGGCCGCGGCGAACATGCCCGCCTGCGCCCAGTTCCCGGTGACCACCCCGTTGACGACCAGCACGATCGGCACCATCACCAGCATGAACCGGATCAGCGTCCAGCCGACCCGCCGCACGCCGAGGTCGAAGCTCGATTCCCCGCGTGGCGCGGCGGTCTGCGCGGCCAGCGAGCCGAAGTAGGTGCCGGCGCCGGTCGCGATCACCACCGCGGTCGCGGCGCCGCCGACCACCGCCGTGCCGGCGAATCCCAGCGCCGGCGAGTCGATCAGCTCCGGCCGCGGGCCACGCCGGGGCCGTTCGGCCGGCGGCAGCCGCTTCGCGACCGGCAGCGCCTCCCCGGACAACGCCGACTGGTCCACGACCAGGTCGCCCGCCGCGACCACGCGCACGTCCGCGGGCATCACGTCGCCGGGCCCCAGCCGGACGACGTCGCCGGGCACCAGGTCGGCGGTCGGCACTTCCCGCTCCAGTGCGGGAAACCCGTCGCCGGCCCGTCGGCGCACCGTCACGGTGGTGCTCACCTGGGCCCGCAGCGCCCGCACAGCGCGCTCGGAACGGGTGTGCTGCCAGAAGCGCAGCCCCACGCTCAGCACCACCATCACGCTCACGGTGACCGCGCCGCGCAGGTCCCCGACCACGGCGAACACCACACCGAGCCCGGTCAGCAGCGCGACGAACGGGCTGCGCACCGCCGCCCAGGCCTGGCCGGGCAGCCCGAGCGGGGCCGCGCCTTCGACCTGGTTGTCGCCGTACCGCCGCAACCGGTCGGCCGCCTCGGACTCGGTCAGCCCTTTGGGCGTGCTGGCGAGCCGCTGGAAAACGGTGAGCACCGGGGCGTCGGCGAGCGCGGCCGGCGACACCTCGCCGGGGGCCGGGAGCGTGGAGAAACGGGTCATCAGGGGGTCCTGTCCGTGGAGGCCGAAGCTGTGACGACAGCGGCATCGACCACGCGGACCCGGCCTACCCCGGTGCGAGCCGGGAAGGCTGGTGATCCGCGCGATCGCGACTACTACTTCCTTCGCCGGTCACCCGGCTCACCTCCCTTCACACGACGACTCGCCGGTCCCCGCCGGGACCGCCGGGCTCCAGTAGAGCGCACCCGGTCCGTAACAGTCAAACACTTGTACAAGTATTGGTCGTACGTCACGCTACGGGGGAGACCCGAGAGGATGGACCCGTGCCCACCCCCACCCCGCCCGACCCGCTCCCACCCGAGCCGGTGCTGCCGGAGCAGCTGACGCCCGATCTGCTCCAGGACGCCGCCGGCACGTTCGCCCTGCTCTCGGCCACCGTCCGGCTGCACATCCTGTGGCTGCTGGCCACCGGTGAACGCGACGTCGGCACCCTCGCCGAGGACACCGGCCAGAGCGTGGCCACGGTCAGCCACCACCTGGCCAAGCTGAAGCTGGCCGGGCTGGTCAGCTCACGGCGGGCCGGCAAGCGGCAGATCTACCTCGCCGAAGACCCGCTGGTCGCGGACATCGTCCAGCTCGCGATCCGCCACCGCGTCGAGGCGCGTGAAGCCCCTCGTCGCCGCCGGGCCCGGGGAGCGTGAGCACGGCCGCAAGCGGTCAACGGGGACCCCTCCCCGGCGCGCTGTCCTAGGTTTGTTCGCCTGGCCGGGTGATCAGCGGGGAGAGCGGAGCGCGTGATGAAGTTGTCGCCGCGAGACGAGATCCGGCTGTGGCAGAAAGCGGTGAAGCTGACGCGCGAAGCCGAGGCGGTGTGGGCGGTCCGGGGCCCGCGCGGTTTCACCGGCCGGCGGGACAGCGCCCGGTTCATGCGCGTCGCGCTCCGGGCGGAGACCGCGTTGTTCCGCCTCGCCTGTGTTGATGTGGACGATCTCGGCCCGCGTTTCGCGTACGGCACGATCCTGAGCCGGCGCTCGGCGACCAGCCTGCAAGCCGAGGGATGGATGCTCGCCCGCAGCGCGCTCGCCGGTGCGCGGGGCGCGCTGTGGGCCTTCGACCGGTCCGGGATCAGCGTCGGCGAGCCCGATCGGATCCGGTCGCTGGCGGAGGCGCCGCCGGTCGAGTTCCCGCTCCTGACGAAGGACGGCGTGAACGGGATCGTCCACGGGGACGACCGGCTCGCCTCGGCCGCGAACGCCCGGCTCGAACTGGCCGACCGGCTGGTGCGGTTCGGGCCGAGCCCGGGCCGGGACGAGCTGACCCCGGAGGTGCTGGACGCGACTTTCCGCGTCCGCGACCCGATCGGCGCCGTCGAGCAGTCGCTGGCGGAGAAGTGCCGCGTCGCCTCGTGCCGCGGTCACGGCCCGGAGGCCGAGGCCCGGATCCTGGTGGCGGAGGCGGAACTCGTGTACCGGGTGCTCGCCGATCTGGGCGGCCGGTACGGGCCCGACGACCTGAAGACGGCCAGGGAACGGGGCGCGCTGGTGCTGAAGCAGCTTCCGCTCCGCTGAGCCGCGTCTCGCCTAGCCGGTGGCCCACGGCCGGAGCAGGGTCCGCTGGACTGTCCACAAACGACCGTCCGGGTAGGCTCCGCGCAGTCCGTCGAAGGTGCCGATCCCGCCCAGTGCGATCAGCTCGGGGTCGGCCAGCGGCGTGGTGGCGAACGTGCGGGCCGGCGACCACGCGGTCGACGTCACGAGCCTGCGGCCCATCGCCGCCCAGCCGGGCACCGTCGCGGCGACCAGCCACACGTCCGGCTCCGGCGCGGCGAACCGGCGTGCCGGGCGGAGCCACGAGGCGGCGGTCTCCGGCCAGCGGACCGTGGCCAGCACCGTGCCACCGTCCTCGGCCCAGGCCGCGGCGAGCAGCTCCCCGTTCGCCCGGGAAATCGCGTCCGACGCGGTGCCCACCACCGCGCTCACCGGCGCGGGCCGCACCGCGCGGGCCGCGCCGACGAGTGCCGCCAGTTCGTCGTCTCCGCACAGTCGCGCCGCGGGAGTACGGGCAGGCGGGCGTTGCGGGAGCGGGGAAAAGCCCGCCGGGACGACGCTGCGGCACGGCACCGTCAAGCCGCATCGTGGAAGACCAGGCCCAGCGTGTGCCGCATCCCGCTGTGTACCACGGAAACGCCGTGCCGGACCGGTCCCTTCGACCAGCCCCGCGCCGAGCGCACCGGCTTTTCGCGGGTGGTGAAGGCCAGCCCGTGCCCCTGCGGGATGAGCGTCGCGGTGCCCCGTGACTGTGCTCGCGGGCGCTGCTCGGTCAGCAGGAACTCGCCGCCGGTGTGGTCGGTGCCGGGTTCGTTCAGGTTCACCACCACCTGCAGCGGGAAGACCTTGTCCCCGTACAGATCGCGGTGCAGCGCGTTCCAGCCGCCCGGCTCGTACCGCAGCAGGATCGGGGTCGGCTTGGCCTGTCCCGCGCGGTGGCAGACCTCGAGCCACTCCTCGAGGGTCTCGGGCCACTCGGCCTCCCACCGGAGCTTCTCGGACCATTCCCGGGCGATCGGCAGGAGCCGCGGGTACAGGGCTTCGCGCAGCGCCCGTACCGGCTCGGGGAACGGCTCGCGGAAGTACTGGTAGTCACCATGATCGCCGAACCGGTGGCGGCGCAGGTTGACCGTCGCGCGGAACCGGTCCGGCTCGTCCCACAGGGCGACGATCTGCCGGCACTCCGCCGGCGTCAGCAGTCGTGGGAGCAGGGCGCAGCCGACGTCGTCCAGCCCGGTCTTGACCGCGCCCCAATCGGCCGTGCCCACGCGCTCGGCGTAATGGTTCCGCGTTGTTGCCGTAGTCATCCGGTGAAGCTCCTTCGTCGGGGTCTCACCAGGTAGACGGTGGCTGCCGCCGAAACGTGAGGATCAGGGGGCCACGTCGTAGACCTCGACCGTCCGGCTCTCCAGCAGGGGCACGATCCGCCCGAGGACCAGCTCCGTGAAATGGTCCGTTTCCCGATGCTGGGCAAGGGCTTCACGCGAGGCGTAGCGCTCCAGCAGGATCACCTCGCCGGCACCGCGGTAGACAGCGAAGGCGAGGTTGCCGGGCTCGGACCGCGTGGCCGTGATGAGCCGGGCGAGCAGCTCGTCGACCTGCTCTTCGTTGCCGGGGATCACCTGGTAACGGGCGATCAGCTGAATCTCGGGCACGGGAGCCGCGCGGTTGTACCCGGTCAGCTGTTCCTGCATCCGCTGGTAATCGAGGGCGGGCGGGACCGGAAGCCCGTCCCGTACGGCGCGAGCCGCCTCGACTGCGGCGTTCAGCGCGGCCCGGTAGGGCAGGGACCCGGTGCTCACTCGGCGGACGCCGAGCCGCCCCAGCGCGTGCACGCTGAGCCCGGGCACCGGCAGGGTGTTCACCGGCACGGACAGGGTTTCCGCGAGCTCCCGCAGCAGGGCGGGGTCGGTCGCGCCGGGGACGAAGACCCCGTCCGCGCCGGCCCGCGCGTACGCCGCCGCGCGTTCGAGGGTCGGCGCCGGCTCGGCGTCCTGACGCAGCCAGTAGGTGTCGACCCGCGCGTTCACGAACAGTCCCGGGCTCCGCCGCTTGACCTCCGCGACCTTGGCGGCCAGCAGCTCCGGGGCGACCAGCCGCTCCGCGGTGCTGTCCTCGATGTTGATCCCGGCCACGGCGAGCTGCTCGACGTACCCGGCCACTTCGGCCGGATCGTCGGAGTAGCCGTCCTCGACGTCGACGCTCACGTACACCGGCAGGTCACGCAGAGCCCGCGCCAGCGCCAGGTTCGCTTCCCGGCTCGCGCGGCCGCCGTCCGGGCTCCCCTGGCTCGAAGCGACCCCGAAGCTCGTGGTCCCGATGGCGGGGAAGCCCTCCGCGACCAGGGCCAGTGCGGAGGGCACGTCCCAGGCGTTGGGCAGCACCAGCGGTTCGGGGCCCTGGTGCAGTTCGGCGAAAGTCATGTGGCTCCTCGGTTTCCGGCCCGGCCGGGGCGATGGGGACGAGTGTGCCATCAAGCGTCAAGCACTTCGACCTCACATCCCGGCGGTCGCCGTCGTCTACGGGGTATGACGGGAAAGCCCACCGAGGACACCGAGTCGTGGGCTTCGACGCCCGCGGTGCGGCGGTCCATGCAAGGAAACCGTTCCCGCGACACGAATCCCGAACTCGCCCTCCGGCGGCTGGTGCACGCGGCCGGGCTCCGTTACCGCGTCGACGCCCGGCCGGTGGCCGCGCTCCGGCGGCGGGCGGACCTCGTGTTCACCCGGGCGAAGGTCGCGGTGTTCGTCGACGGCTGCTTCTGGCACGGCTGCGAGCAGCACTACACCGAGCCGGTCACCCATCGGCCTTACTGGGCCGAGAAGATCGGGACGAATCGCGCCCGCGACGAAGACACGACCGAACGGCTGCGAGAAGCGGGCTGGGCGGTCCTGCGCGTCTGGGAGCACGAGGCCCCGGACGCCGCCGCGGCCCGCGTGGTCGCCGCCGTGCGAACGGGCGGCAACCCACCACCGAAGGAAGGCATCACATGACGCTCGTCGATCGAGGATCCCCAGTACCGTCCGATGTGGACGACGAAGTGCTGGATTCCCTGCACACCAAGCTGACCGGGCAGGCACAGGCCGAGGGCGTCCTCGACCTCGCCTACCGCACCGTCGACTCGCCGGTCGGACGGCTGCTGCTGGCGGCCACCGCCGAAGGGCTCGTGCGGGTGGCGTTCGAGGGCGAGGACCACGACGCCGTGCTGGAGTCGCTGGCCGCCGCGGTCAGCCCGCGGGTGCTCGCGGCCCCGGGCCGGCTCGACCCGGTCGCCCGGGAGCTGGACGAGTACTTCGCGGGCGACCGGCGCCGGTTCGGGGTCCCGGTCGACCTCCGGCTGGCGAAGGGCTTCCGGCGTTCGGTCCTCGACCGGCTGAACGACATTCCGTTCGGCCGCACGCGAAGTTACGCGGAGGTGGCGGCGGCCGCGGGCAGCCCTCGCGCGGTGCGGGCGGCGGGCACCGCGTGCGCCACCAACCCGGTGCCGCTGGTCGTCCCCTGCCACCGGGTCGTCCGGTCGGACGGGGCCGCCGGGCGTTATCGGGGCGGTGAAGCGGCGAAGCTGACGTTGCTCGCGATGGAGGGCGCGCGCTGACCGGCCGGCCGGCAAGCCTTCAGGACGAGACCAGGTCGGAGCTCAGCGACGGCCAGTGTCGGTCATGGGGGCGTGCCGGTCGGCGAGCGGGCCGCCGGGGCGCAGCAGTGCTTCGAGTCGGCCGAGGGATTCGGGGATGAGGCTGTACCAGCTCCAGGTGCCGCGGCGCTCGCGGGCGAGGATGCCGGCGGTGACGAGCACCCGCAGGTGGTGGCTGAGCGAGGGCTGAGGCATGTCGAAGTCCTCGGCGAGGTCGCAGAAGCAGGCCTCCCCGCCGGGTGAGTGGCGGATCAGCGACACGAGCCGGATCCGGACCGGGTCGGACAGGGCCTTGAACAGCTTCGCCGCCGACTCCGCCTCGTCCCCGCCGATGACCGCGGCGGGTTCGGCGAGCAGCAGCGTCACCGCGGCCGGCTCCCGCCGGGTGTGGCCGTGCGCGGTCGCCATCGGTCCTCCTCCATCTATCCCAGGTGTCCGATGATAGTAGCTGCTGGATTGACAAACATCGATTCAATGGGTTCACTTGAATCGACAGAGTTCGATCCAGCCGGTGTCGTCCGTTCCCGGGCTTTCCTTCTGCTGAAAGGACCGCTGCCGTGATCCGCATCCCGGAGGTGCTGTTCGTGTGCGTGCACAACGCCGGCCGGTCCCAGATGGCCGCCGCGTTGCTGCAGCACCACGCCCTCGGCCGCGTCGCCGTGCGCTCCGCGGGCTCCGAGCCCGCGGACCGGGTCAACCCGGCCGCCGCGCAGGCGCTGGCCGAGTGGGGCCTGGACATCACCGCGGAGATCCCCAGCGCGCTCTCCACTGGCGACGTCGAGGCCGCGGACGTCGTGATCACCATGGGCTGTGGCGACACCTGCCCGGTCTTCCCGGGGAAGCGGTACCTGGACTGGCCGCTGGAGGACCCGGCCGGGCAGGGCGTCGAGGCGGTGCGCCCGATCCGCGACGAGATCGACCGCCTGGTCCGGGGTCTGCTCGCCGGACTGCTCGACGCCCCCGGGCCCCGATGAACCCGGAGTCGACGCCCGTGGCCTCGGCCGATGGCGACGTGCTGCGCAAACTGCCGTTCCTGGACCGGTTCCTGCCGGTGTGGACCCTCGTGGCGATGGCGGCCGGGCTGCTGCTGGGCAGCGCCGTGCCCGGGCTGCAGACCGTGCTGGACGCGGTCAGGATCGGGCCGGTGTCGCTGCCCATCGCGCTGGGGCTGCTGCTGATGATGTACCCGGTGCTGGCGAAGGTCCGCTACGACCGGCTCGGCACCGTCACCCGCGACCGGCGCACGATGGTGCTGTCGCTGGTGCTGAACTGGGTGCTGGGCCCGGCGCTGATGTTCGCGCTGGCGTGGCTGCTGCTGCCGGACCTGCCCGGGTACCGCACCGGGCTGATCATCGTCGGGCTGGCCCGGTGCATCGCGATGGTGATCATCTGGAACGACCTGGCCTGCGGTGACCGTGAAGCCGCCGCGGTGCTGGTCGCGCTGAACTCGGTGTTCCAGGTGGTCATGTTCGGCGTGCTGGGCTGGTTCTACCTCGACCTGCTGCCGTCCTGGCTCGGCCTGCAGGGCCAGGACATCAGCTTCTCCCCGTGGGAGATCGCGCGGTCGGTGGTGATCTTCCTCGGGATCCCGCTCGTGGCCGGGTACCTGTCACGCCGGATCGGGGAACGCGTCAAGGGACGGCAGTGGTACGAGGGGAAGTTCCTGCCCAGGATCGGGCCGGTCGCGTTGTACGGCCTGCTGTTCACCATCGTCATGCTGTTCGCGTTGCAGGGCGGCACCATCACCTCCCGGCCGTTGGACGTCGCCCGGATCGCGCTGCCGCTGCTGGCGTATTTCGCGATCATGTGGGGTGGCGGGTATCTGCTGGGCAAGGCCTCGGGGCTGTCGTATCCACGGACGACGACGCTGGCGTTCACCGCGGCGGGCAACAACTTCGAGCTGGCGATCGCCGTCGCGATCGGCGTGTTCGGCGTGACCTCCGGCCAGGCGCTGGCCGGAGTGGTCGGCCCGCTGATCGAGGTGCCGGTGCTCGTCGGGCTCGTCTACGTGAGCCTCTGGTTGCGCACCCGCTGGGTCGAGAAGGCCCCGCCGCCGGCTTGAGGCCATTCACGGCGCGGCGGGCGGCGCCGACAGCGTCAGCACTTCCGGCTCGGGGCGGCAGCACCCACCGGTCACGGGGCCCGGTTCGTCGAACAGGCCGGCGCCGCCGCACACGCCGGTTTCGGCCATGACCAGCTCGACGCGGGCGGCGGCCTCGTGGTCCCCGGCCAGCTCGGCGGCGATGCTGCGGACCTGCTCGTAGCCGGTCTGCGCGAGGAATGTCGGTGCCCGGCCGTAGCTCTTCATCCCGGCCAGGAAGAAGTTCCGCTCCGGGTGGGCGAGTTCCTTCGCGCCGTGCGGGTAAACGGTGCCGCAGGAGTGGACGTTCGGGTCGACCAGCGGCGCCAGCCGCACCGGCGCCTGAAGCGTCGGGTCCAGCTCGAGCCGGATCTCCGAGAGCCATCCCAGTTCGGGCCGGAACCCGGTCAGCGTGACGACTTCGTCGACGCCGTCCAGCCGCTGCCCGGCCGAGGAGAGCAGCCTCAGCCGCCCGTCGCCGTCGCGCTCCACGGCCTCGGTGCGGAACCCGGTCACCACGGTGATCAGCCCGGCGTCCACCGCCGCCTTCGCGCGCAACCCCAGCGCGCCACGAGCGGGCAGCTGGTCGGCGTCACCGCCCCCGAAGGTGTTCCCGACGCCACCGCGGCGCAGCACCCAGCTGATCCGTGTCGCGGCGTCCGCCTCGGCCAGTGCGGACAACGCGACCAGTGCGGTCAGCGCCGAATGCCCGCTCCCGGCGACGACGACGTGCTTGCCCGCGTACCGGGCCCCGGCGTCGGCAAGATCCGGCACACGGTAGGAGATCCGATCCGGGGCGGCACCTTCGCCGACGGCGGGCAGGCCCTCTCCGCCGAGTGGGTTCGGCGTGGTCCAGGTACCGGAGGCGTCGATCACCGCCCGCGCGAGGACCCGCTCCTCAGACCCGGCGGTCCGGATGTGCACCGAGAACGGCTCATCCTCGCGGCCGCTGTCGACCACCCGGTCCCGGCCCCGCCGCGCGACACCGACCACCTCGGCGCCGAACCGGACCCGCGCGCCCAGCACGGCCGCCAGCGGCCGCAGGTAGGACTCGGCCCACTCCCGCCCGGTCGGATAACCGGCACCGTCGGGCCGGGTCCAGCCCGTCGGGTCGAGCAGGCGCCCGCCGGCCGGGTCGACCAGTTCCGACCACGAGGAGAACAGCCGCACGTGATTCCACTGCGCCACCGCGGCCCCCGCCTGGTCACCGCGTTCGAGCACCAGCGGCTCCAGGCCGCGCTCCAGCAGATGCGCGGCCGCGGCGAGACCCACCGGGCCCGCACCGACCACCACAACAGGCAGCTCGCTCATCCCGGCCGTCCTTCCATCGATCCATGTCGATCCAACGAAGGCGACAATATCGACCAGTATCGATGAATACAACCATCGATTCGGATCGATACACTCGGCGGTATGCCGATCGCGCTGCCTCAGGCCCAGGTCCTGCCCACCTCGGACGCGGCCACCTACGCGGACTGGTTCGCCTGCCTGGCCGAGCCGGTCCGGGTCCGGCTCCTGCACGCCGTCGCGACCAGCCCCGGCGGCATCACCGTCGGCGCGCTGACCGAGGTCCTCGGCACCAGCCAGTCCACCACCTCCCATCACGTGCGCAAACTCGCCGACGTCGGGTTCGTGCGCCTGCAGAAGGCCGGCACCGCCACCATCGTCACCGTCAACGAAGCCTGCTGCGCCGGGCTCCCGCACGCCGCCGACGCCGTGATGGGACTGCTTGCCCCGCGCCCCTGCTGCCCGGACGACGTGCCCGGCGACGTCACCGTCCGGGAGCTGGAACCGGGCGACTGGGCCGCGGTGCGGCGCATCTACGGCGAGGGCATCGCCACCGGCATCGCGACGTTCGAGACCACCGTCCCGACTCGGGCGAGCCTGGACGCGAAGTGGCTGCCCGGGCACCGCTGGGTCGCCGAACGCGACGGCGAAGTGGTGGGCTGGACCGCGTCCAGTCCGGTGTCCACACGCGACTGCTATGCCGGTGTCGCCGAAACCTCCGTCTGCGTCGCCGAGGACCAGCGTGGCCGCGGTGTCGGGAATGTCTTGCTGCGCAAGCAGGTCACGGCCGCCGACGACGCCGGGCTCTGGACCCTGCAAACCTCGGTCTTCGCCGGAAACCGCGCCGGCCTCGCCCTGCACCGCGCCGCCGGCTACCGCACCGTCGGCATCCGCGAACGCATCGCCCAGCGCGACGGCACCTGGCACGACACCGTCTTCCTCGAACGCCGCAGCCCCGTGAACTGAACAAGAGCTCAGCTCAGGGCGTCGACCGTTCCGAAGGCGATCGACGCGAAGGCGATGCCCCACGCCACCACGGCGGTGATCTGCCAGGTGAGCACCTTGCGGCGGTCGAGCCCGGCGCTGAGCATGATGAACGTCGACAGGGCGAGGACCTTCTCCGCTCGCGGGCTCGGGCCGGACGTGCGGCGGGCCGCGACGCGGCGGGCGACGGCGCCGCCGGCCCGGGTGGCGACGGCCAGGGCGAGCAGGCTGCCCCCGATGGCGGCGAGCGCGGCGAGCACGACCGGGACCCCGGTGAGGGTGCCCACGAACGCGCCCAGGTGCGATTCCAGGAATGGCACGATGCCGATGACGAAAACGGCGAGGAATTGCACCACCGGGTTCAGGCCGCCGACGAAACCGGAGAGCGAGGAGATGACAGAATCCATGATCAGCCGGACGGTCAGTTCTTTTCGGGTTCCTGACCCAATAACGCGATGCGGCGCATGACGTCGATCTGGGCCGGGTTGTAGAGGTCCTGGATGGCCTGGACGACGGTCTGCGCGGCGAACCGCGGCCCGCCCGGCGCGTCCTGGTCGACCTCGTCCAGCTCGGGGTGCTCGGCGATCAGGTCGTGGACGTAGGGGAACAGCTGCCGCGCCAGTTCGGCGCGGGTCTGCTCGTCGGCGTCGGCGGGCAGGCCGTCGAACGCGGACACCTCGGGTTTCGCCTGGTACTTCTGGAGAATCTCGGCGTAGGCCTGGAGCCCTCGCGGGCCGAGCACCCGGGTCAGCACGACGATGAACGAGCGGTCGTTGGCCGAGAGCCCGGCCTCGGTGGAGATCGGGCCGAAGTCCAGCGGCAGGTCGGTCGGCGCGGCTTCCCGCAGGATCAGGGCCAGCTCGACCCGGATCCGCTGCAACCGCTCGATCGTCGTGGCGAGATCCGTGTCCAGCGTGCGCAACGCTTCTTCGGGGTGCTCGTCGGCGTCGCCCATGGCGGAGATCTGGGCCAGCGAGAACCCGAGGTCGATCAGGCGCTTGATGCGCAGGATCCGCACGAGGTGGGCGACGCCGTACTGCTTGTAGCCGTTGGCCCGCCGCTCGGGCTCGTCGAGGAGGCCGATCGCGTGGTAATGCCGCACCGCCCGCAAGGTCGTGCCGGCGAGTTCGGCGATCTCGCGGGTGCTCCAGGCCACGACTACCCACCTCTTTCGCTCTGCGGTCCGCCGGCGCGATCACGTCGACGGATTCCAGTCAAGACCGTGACGCAGCGGCACGGTCAAGCCCAGCCGGGGCCACACGGCAGGGAGTGGCGTAGTTCACACGACGGGGGGCGGTTCAAAGCGCGGCAGCGGCATCCCTCGATCGTCTGGCCGGGGCGGGCGTTTCCCGGGGAAACGGGCCGTTCGCGACGGAAAAGCCTCGCCGCGGGCCCGCATTCGAGCGGGCCGGCGGCGAGGCTTTCCGAGGTAACCCAGGCGCTGGTTGTTTCGCGTCTTACTTGGGCTGCTCTTCCGCGGCCGGCGGAATCGCCTTCATCATGTCGACAACGATCTTCCCGCCCATGCCCTGGGCGCCGTACGTGGGGTCGCTCATGATCTTCACGATCTTTTCGATCGTCTCCAGGGCCTTCTTGGAATTCCCGCTGGTGAGGGTGATCGGCGCGCCGCACCATTTGTCGAAATTCTTGAGGGCGTCGTCCATCTCCACCTGGTCCTTCTGCGTTTTCACCTCGCTACGCAGTTCTTTCTCCAGCTTGTCGCGCACCACTCGGGTGACCATGTCGCCGAGCTTCTCCGGCTTCTTCGGGTCCGGCTTGACCGGGTCCTTGTCGCCCGGCTTGGGCTCGGGGGGCTCGCCGTTCTCCTTGATCATCGGCTTGTCGGGCGGCGGCTTGGGGGTGTGCGGCCCGGGCTTGGGCACCTTGACCTTGCCGATGCTGCCGCCGACCGCGGACTTCACGACTTCGTCGGCCGCGCCGCGCGTCTTGGCCAGCAGCTTGATCATCTCGGCGAGCTTCTTGGCCAGGTCGGCGATCTTCGTGCCGATCTTGCCGATCGCGACGCCGACTTCGACGATCGTGCTGGTGATCGCCGCGACGATCGAGCCGCCGAACGTCACCGGCGCCAGCGCCACCGCGATGATCGCGGCCTTGACGATGCCGGCCAGCGTCATCGCGATGATGTCGCGGACGATGCCGCGGACCGTGCCGATCAGGCCGCCCGCGATCGCCATCTGCTTGCCGGCGAAGTTGACGTAGTCGGACAGCGCGTCGATCTGGGCGGCGACACCGTCCATGTCGGTCTTGAACTGGTCGGCCGCCTGGCCGGTCCAGCCCTTCATGACCTCGCCGGTGGCCGTCTTGTGCTGCTCGGAGAGCGCCTTGACCGTCTTGCCCTCGTCCCAGATCGCGTTCTTGGCCGCCTCGATGCCCTTCGGGTCGCCCATCAGGACGTCCAGCGGCCAGCGGAAGATGACCAGGTGCTCGATCAGCCAGCCGATCCCGGCGGTGAGCAGCGAGCCGAGCGGGTCGAGGACCATGCCGAGGATGTCGACCGCCATGCCGACCGAGGCCATCCCGATGCTGAGGCTGTCACCCGAGGCAACCGCCTTCTTCAGCCCGAACGCCGTGTCGAAGAAACCCGCGCCGGCGCTGTCGCCGCCGCCCGGGTTTTCCGGGTCCTTGAAGTCGTCGGCGCTGACACCGGCGTTGTTCCCCACATCGCCGCGGTGGTACTCGTCGCTCACTTGACTTTCACCTCTCCCAGCCCCTTGGCGGCGCTCATGATCGAGTCCTCCGCGTCCTTGTCGCCTTCCTGGTACTTCTGCGCGGAATCGCGCACCTTCTCGGAGAAGTCCTTGACCTTCGCCGAGTAGTCGTGCAGGTGGTCCCGCGCCTTCGCGCAGTGCATGCTGGCGCCGGCCCCGTAGAGCTGGCCGCCGGTGATGCCGAAGATGCCCGGGTCGCCGACGCAGCTGCCCACCATGTCCCCGCTCTTCTGCAGGGCCTCTTCGACCGTGTCGAGGTGGGTGGCGAACGTGCGCAGCGCGTCGTACTGGGTCTTGATGCCGTCGCTCACCATGGGCTCATTTCATCGTCGTCCGGGTCGGAGTGCGGTCGCCGTGGCGGGGGCGAAGGCGGGTTCGGCGGCCGCACGGGACGTCCTGGCGGCGGCGGCGTCGGCCCGCCTTGCGGCGGCATCGGCCGGCCCGGCTGTGGTGGCATGGCTCCCCCCGGCGGCGGCACGGGGCGGCCCGGCTGCGGCGGCATCGGGCGGCCGGGCGGCGGCATCCGCCGGCCGGGCGGTGGGTGCTCCTCCTCGTGCGCCTCCGGGGCCCACTTGTCCTGCTCGGGGTTGTCCGGGGCGCCGTCCCCGGTGTCCTCGACCTTCGGGAGGAAGGTGCGGACGAGCTCCGCGGCCTGGTCGTCGCCGTTGATCTCGGTGTAGGACTCCGCGACCTTCCCGGCCGTCTTGAGCTGGGCCTCACGCACGGTCTTCATGACCAGGGTGGAGAGGTTGGCCGGTCCCATCGCGCAGGCCCGGTTGCCGAACTCGATGGAGCTCAGCGAGCCGTTGGCTTCCACTTTCACGGTCACCGAGCCGTCCGAGGAGCGCACGGTGGAGCCGGACGCGGCGAACGCCGCGGCCAGGGCCTCGCCTTTTTCCTGGAGTTTCCTGGCTTCTCGCTCCAGCAGAAGGGCGAAGTCCTCGCCGGGTTGAAGGTTGGGTTGCATGCGCCGCCTCGCGTAGGTCCGTACAGGGTCACCACTAGGGTTGCCAGAAGGATGGGTGGACGTGGTGAAACGGCCGGTGGCCGTTCACTCCCCCGTCACCTAAAGGGGCTATCGAACACTGTGCCGTAACGGCATACTCAACCCCTGACGCCCGTGATGTGCGTCATAAATTTTAGTGGATCACCGGGCGACCGGCCACTCCAAGTGAGATCCGGTCACCCTGCGGCGGCCCCCGGCGAGCGGCGACGGACTCCCCGGAGCGCCTTGCGCACCCCGGGGAGGGTGGGCAGCACCTGGCGCTTGCCGACGGTGATCGTCCGGTTCGCGGCCAGCTGCTGCTTCAGGAACGGGTCTTCGGGCGCCGGGCGGCCGGGTGGCGGGCGTTCGAATCGGCCGGTGTCGCGCCGGCGGCCATTCGAAACCGTGCCGTCGCGGCACGGTCAAGTTTCGCTCCTCTCGGAGGTCACTTGACCGGATTCGTTGACGCGGGGGGAAACGACGTGCACCCGGATGCCGTTGCTGCATCGGGTGCCACACCAAGGCGTTGCCGGGCAACGGATGGGGCCCGCCGGGGCAACTGCGCCGCTCGCCGGGCTTTGTTACGAAATCCGGACTTGAGTGTGCCGTAGCGGCACGGTGTTCACTGGTGGTGCAGACCTCCTGGCGCGAACCGGCCGGGGGAGAGAAGTACCACGACGGCACCGAAAACCGGGGGATGGCGGCAACCGCCGGCCGGTACAGGCGTCTCCTCTCTTGAGGGTCTGCCCGGAGGCTTACCACCAGCTTGGCTTCGCGCTGCCCGCCGGCAACCGGCGGGCGCGGCGCGAGGCCCCGTCCGGACGCGACCGCTGTCCGGTGGAGAGTTTTGAGGAGGATCGGAGTGGAGGACGTTCTGGTGGCGGTGCATGCCCTCGATCCCCTTACCGGGGCCGGGTTGGTCGCCTGTCTGAGCGGACGTCAGGGCATGGTCGTCGGCCGGGGGGAGACCCGGAAGCGGGCCGATGTCATCGTCGCCGCCTTCGACGAGCTGGACCCGGCGGCGGTCGCCGAGCTGGAGGCCGCGCTCGGCAACGCGACCAAACCCGTTGTCCTGCTGATGGATCCGGCCGAGGAGGTGGAGCTGCCGTCCACTCTCGAACCGTCGGTGGTCGCGGTGCTGCCCCGCGCCGCCGTCGTCGACGACCGGCTGCCGCGGTGCGTCCGCGCGGCCGCGGTGGACACGGCCGGGCTCCGATTGCTGGCGCAGGAACGGAAAACCCGCCACGACGGGGCGGTCAAGACCCGCAAGCACGTGCTGTCCCAGCGGGAGGTCGCGGTGATCCGGCTGATGGCGGAAGGCTGTGACACCAACGAAATCGCCCGCCGCATGCGTTACGCGGACCACACCGTCAAGAACATCATCTACTCGCTCACCCACCGGTTGGGCCTGCGCAACCGGTCGCACGCGGTCGCGTACGCCCTGCGTGCCGGGATCATCTGAGGGCAGGGGAAGCGCTTTCCCCTCCGGTCCTGATGGGGAAAGCGCCTAAGCGTCGGTGCGCAGGCGCGCCCAGAGTTCGCCGTCCTGCCGCCCGGCGTTCGAGCCGAAGCTGAAACCACTGCCGGGCAGGACTTCGCGAAGGTGGGCCTCGCACTGGAAGCCGACGGCTTTCGCCAAGTGCCGGCTGCGGACGTCGTCCGGCCGGATGACCAGCTCGACCCGGTGAATGCCCCGGGAGAAGCAGAGTTCGCTCGACGCGCGCGCCACGCGAGTGCCGACACCCCGGTCGCGTACGTCCTCGCAAACCCAGAAAACGAGCTCGGCGACGTCGCGGCGCCGCGTCACGTGGATGACGACGCCGGCCAGCAGCTCGTCGGTCGCCGGGTCGGCCACCGCGTAGCTGAGCCGGTCCGGGTCGGGCGAGGGCCGGGAGCCGGCCTCCCGCACCCACTCCAGCATGCCCTTGGTGGTCGGCTCGGCCGGCGGGCCCGCCATGAAGGCCCGGGTCTCCGCGTCCCGGCCGTTGGCCACCAGGCTGGGCACGTCCGCCACGCGGTACCGGCGCAGCAGCAGTCCGTCCGCGGAAGCGTCGTAACCGACGGGGAAGTCCATTGTGGTTCCAATCCGTGACGGAGCCGTCCCGGACCGGCGGCCACGGGCCAGGCTGCCGCCGTCACTCTCCGTCGCTTCTGGCCGGACCCCGGCGGATGTCCTGTATGGTGCTTTCGATTGACGTTTTTCCAGTCTGCCAGGCCGCGTTCCACGTGGGGTCAACGTTCGATCAGCACCCTCGTTGACCAGGTGCCGGACTGGCCGCAGGGCCGTGGGGGCGTCCCAGAACGCAGCCGCGGGGGGTGGCAAGTGGGAGAGCCGGAAGCCGGCGGGCCGGAGCAGGACACCGGTGGCCGCTCCGAGCCGTTGCGGTTCGCCGTGCTGGGGGCGATGCTCGTCCACCGGGACGGGCGCGAGGTCGGTGCGGGACCGCCGCAGCAGCAGGCCATGCTCGCGTACCTGCTCCTGCACTCGGGCCGCACCGTGTCGGCCCGGCAGATCGTCGACGCCGTCTGGGAGTTCCCGCCGGCCGGCGGCGGCATCCGCACCCTCCGCACGTACGCCTGGCGCCTGCGGCGGCTGCTCGAGCCCGATCCGTCCCGGCCCCGGGTGCTGGTTTCCCACGGCGACGGCTACCGCTTCCTCGTCCCGCCGGACGCGCTGGACGTGCCGCAGGCCGAGTCCCTGATCCGCCGCGCCGCGACGGCTCGTGGCCAGGGGCATCTCAAGGAGGCCTGCGAACTGCTCGCCGAGGCCCTCGACCGGTGGCGGGGGGAGCCGCTGGCCGGCGTGCCGGGGCCGTTCGCCGAGATGCAGCGGGACCGGCTCGGCGAGCTGCGCCTGGTGGCGCTGGAGGAGCAGCTCGACCTCCGGCTCCGCCTCGACGGGGAGCTGTTCGCGACCTCGGCGCTCACCGAGCTGACCGCCGCGCACCCGCTGCGCGAGCGTCCGCACGGCCTGCTGATGCGCGCGCTGCAACTGGCCGGCCGCCAGGCCGACGCACTCGCGGTGTACACCCGTTTCCGCCGCCGGATCGTCGACGAACTCGGGGTGGAGCCGGGTCCGGAGCTGGCCGCCGTGCACGCCGCCGTCCTGGCCGGGGAGACCGGCCTCGACCGGGGCGAACCGGCGGAAACCGTTGGTGCGAGCGAGAATCCGCCCGCCGGCGCGAAGCCGGTCCCCGCGCCCCTGCCCGTGCCCCGCCAGCTGCCGCCCACCCTGCCGGACTTCGTCGGCCGCACCGCGGGCCTCGACCGGCTGATCGCGCTGCTGACCGAGGCCGGGCGCACCACCCCGGCCGTCGTGGCGGTGGCCGGGATGGGCGGCATCGGCAAGACCTCGCTCGCCCTGCGCGCGGCGCATCGCGTCCGGTCCGCCTACCCCGACGGGCAGCTGCACGCCGACCTCGGCGGGGAGGGAGAGCACCCGGCCGGGCCGAGCACAGTGCTGGCCGGTTTCCTGACCTCGCTGGGCATCGCGCCCGAGGCGGTGCCCGAGCGGCTGGAGGACCGGCGCGCGTTGCTGCGCTCGCTGCTCGACGGCCGGCGGGTGCTGCTGGTGCTGGACAACGTCCGTGACGCGGCCCAGGTCCGGGACATGATGCCCAGCTCGGCGGAGTGCGGGGTCATCCTCACGACCCGGGCCGTCCCGGCCGGGCTGCCGCTCACCGCCCACCTCGCGCTGGACGCGTTCACCCCCGAAGAAGCCCTCGGCCTGCTGGGCGCGGTGATCGGCGCCGAGCGGGCCGCGGCCGAACCGGACCAGGCCCGGCGCCTGGTCGAGGCGTGCGGGCTGCTGCCGCTGGCCGTGCGCATCGTGGCGAACCGCCTGTCGGCCCGCCCCGGCTGGACCATCGGGGCGCTGGCGGACCGGGTGGACAACGAGCGCCGCCGGCTCAGCGAACTGCGGGTGGGTGACCTCGCCATCGGGGCGGTCTTCGAGCTGAGCTACCAGCAGCTGACCCTCGCGCAGGCGCTGGCGTTCCGGCTGCTGTCCGTCCCGGGTGCCGCGACCGTCTCGCTCGACTCGGCCGCGGCCCTGCTCGGCGCGCCGGAGGCCACCGCGGAACTCCTGCTGGAATCGCTGGTGGACGCGGCCCTGCTGGAGTCACCGGAGCCCGGCCGGTACCACTACCACTCGCTGGTCCGGGTCTACGCCGCCCAGCGCGCCGCGGAGCGGCCGGAGGAAGAGACCGACGTGGCGCTGCGCGCGCTGCTCGAACACCTGCTGGCCACCTCGTGCGCGGCGCTGGCCCACGTCGTCCCGGGGGATCCGGTCGCCAACCTGGTCGGGCCCCTGCCCGTGCCGGGCCTGACGTTCGCCGACATCCGCGGCGCCCGGACCTGGGCGAACGAAGAGTTCGAAATCGTCACGGCGGTCGCTCGCCGGGCCGCGGCGTTGCCGGTCACCCGGGATCCCGGACGGCTGCGTGTCGCCGCGGACCTGCTGCTGTGCACCAGCCCGCTCAGCCACGACACGCGTTATCCCCGTCTCGCCGACACCGCGGCCCTGGTGCGAGCGGCCGCGCAACGCTCGGGCGACGAGCCCAGCGAAGCCCGGGCGCTGCTGATCCTCGCCATCGGGGCGTTGCGCGCCTCCCGCCCGGCCGAGGCCGCCCGGCACGCGCGCGCGGCCGTCGACATCTCCCGCCGCATCGGCGAACGCGACATCCTGCGGCAGGCGCTCAACGACCTCGGCGTGGCCTGCCAGTACCTGCGCCGTTTCGAGGAGGCACTGGCCTGCTACGACGAATCCGTCGCGCTGGCCCGCGCGCTCGGCCACCGTTCCGCCGAGGCGGCGACCACGCTGAACGCCGGACTGGCCAGGGTCCGCAGCGGGCGCGCCGCCGAGGCCGTGCCCTCGTGCGAATCCGCGCTGGCCCTGACCGACAGCCTCGGCGACCGGCCCGGCAAGGCGTCGGGCCACTACGTCCTCGGGCTCGCCCTGCACGAACTCGGGCGGCACGAAGAGGCGGTTTCGCACTTCACCGCCTGTTTGGTCACCTCCCGGGCTTCGGGGCTGCCGGACCGCGCGTCGCAGTCGCTGTACCGGCTCGCGGAAACCCTGCGGGTGATGGGGCGCTACGACGAGGCGGAGAAGTACGCCGCCGAAGCCGTTGCCGGCTGCGAAGAACTCGGCATCGAACGGGACCTTGCCCACGCACTCACCGTGCTCGGGCGAATACTCCGCACCCGCGGGGACACCGACACCGGGCTGGCCCACCTGCGCCGGGCCCACACCCTCTTCGTCCGCCTCGGCCTGCCCGACGCCGAAGACGTGCTGGCCCTGCTCACCGAGCACGACCGGCTCGTCGGCTGAGTGATCACCGTTTACCCGCGCAATTCCGTTCACCTGGTGGCAACGGGCAGTCCTGGCTGCCCCTTTGTCCTGCCGCAGTGGAGCCGGCGGGCGTCTGTGGGCATTATCGGGGGTGCGAACCAGGGGATTGCGGAAAAGGGTGGGAACAGTGGCGGACACCAAAAGCAGTGCGTGGCGGTATCGGATCTCGGCCGGGGCGGCGGCGCTCGCCCTGATGGGGCTGGCCGGTGGGACCGCGTACGCCGCTGTCGGCCAGGACACGCATCAGCAGCAGCGCGCGGACGGGGCAACGGGCGACCGGCAGGACACCTACGTCGGCTCCGACACCGGCGGCCCCAAGTCCTGATTGGGAAGGTTTTCCGCGGCGCCGTACAAGAATTGTATGAACGGCCGTCAGGTCGTCAACGACCCGAGCAGGTCGGCCGTTTCGGTGTTCGCGGGCGCGGCGCCGGCGTGGTTTGCCGGTACCGGCCCTCCGGCTCCGCGATGAGTTTCCGGGCGCCCGGTTGTCTCTATCAGTGCGCATCAACCGGCGGATGGAGAACCAGATGAACCTCGGCACCAGTGCCGGCCGGGCGGCCCGGCGATGACGGCCGCCGCGGAATTCGCGGAACTCGCGGACCGCTACCGCCCGGAGCTGCTCGCGCACTGCTACCGCATGCTCGGCTCCCTGCACGAGTCGGAAGACCTCGTGCAGGAGACCTACCTGCGGGCCTGGCGGTACTACGACCGGTTCGAGGGCCGCTCCTCGGTGCGGCTGTGGCTGTACAAGATCGCGACCACCACCTGCCTGAACGCGTTGAAGACCCGCGCGCGGCGGCCGTTGCCGTCCGGTCTCGGCGCGCCGTCGGACGACGCGGGGGTGGCGCTCGCCGGGCCGGAACCGGACATCCCCTGGCTGCAACCGGCGCCCGACAGCCTGCTGCACGCCTCCACCGCCGACCCCGCGGCGATCGTGTCCGGCCGCAGCGGGGTGCGGCTGGCGTTCGTCGCCGCCCTCCAGCAGCTTTCCGCCCGGCAGCGCGCCGTGCTGATCCTGCGCGACGTCCTCGGCTGGCACGCGAAGGAGGTCGCCGAAATGCTCGACACCTCCGTCGCCGCGGTCAACAGCGCGCTGCAACGCGCCCGCGGCCAGCTGGCGCAGGCCGGCCCGGTCTCCGACGAGCTCGCCGAGCCCGCGGAACCCGAGCTGCGGAGCCTGCTCGACCGTTACGCGTCGGCTTTCGAGCACTCGGACGTCGCCGCGCTGGCCACGCTGCTGCGGGCCGACGTCGAGCTGGAGATGCCCCCGATTCCCACCTGGTTCACCGGCCGCGACGTGGTGTGCGCGTTCCTCGACCGGGTGGTGCTGCCGGTCCCGGACCACTGGCGCATGACGCCGACGCGAGCCAACGGCGCACCCGCGGTCGCGGTGTACCAGCGCGCCGCCGACGGGCTCTTCCGCGCGTACGGCGTGCAGGTCTTCTCCCTGATCGGTGGCCAGATCGCGCGGATCAACGCCTTCCTCGACCCCGGCCTGGTCACCGCCTTCGGCCTGCCCGAGGTGTTCACGGCCCCGAGCGCGGCCCGGCGGTGAGCAGGCCGTGCTCAGTGGTGCCGCCCGGTATCTGGGACGGAGCGTCCGGCTGGTGCGCGACGCCGACCTGTCGGCGCCCACCCCGTGCCCGGACTGGGACCTCGGGCACCTGCTCGGCCACGTCCGGTCCTCTTTGGACGATCTCACCGAGGTGCTGACGGGCGGCCCGGGCCCGGATCCCGGCCAGGTCGCCGATCCCGCGGCGGCGATCCGGGCCCGCATCGTCGGCCTGCTGGTCGCGTGGACCGTCACGCCCGGCCGTCGGTGCGAGGTGGGGGATCGGTGGATCTCGCCGGAGATCGTCGGGTACACCGCCGCCGCGGAAATGGTCCTGCACGCGTGGGACATTTCGCGTGCCTGCGGGGCGGATCACCCCATCCCCGCCGCATTGGCGACGCGCTTGCTCGAGGTGTCGCCACTGCTGGCCGCCGACCGGTTTTTCGCGACCCCGCTGGATGTTGCGGCCACGGCGGAGCCGGGAGAACGACTGCTCGCGCTTTTCCGCCGTCAGCCGCGATGAGTTCCCGCCGGCCCGGTTGTCTTTATTCGGGCGGCTCGATCCGCCGCCCGGACCTGAGGAGAGCATCAGCATGACGAGCATCGCGGACCACACGGTCCTGATCACCGGAAGCAGTCGCGGAATCGGACGGGCGCTCGTCGAGGAAGCGTTGCGGAGAGGCGCGAAACGGGTATACGCCGGCATGCGGCGGCCCCTGCCCCACGCGGACGCACGGGTTACGCCGCTGGCACTGGACATCACCGACGCGGCGCAGATCCAGCAGGCCGCCGCCGGCATCGACACCCTCGACATCCTCGTCAACAACGCTGGCATCGCGGCCTACGACGACCTCACCGATCGTTCGGTCCTGCAGCAGCACCTCGCCGTCAACCTCTTCGGCACCCACAGCGTGACGCAGGCCTTCCTGCCGGCGCTGACGCGTTCCGGGGGAGCGGTCGTCAACAACCTGTCGGTCAACGCCTTCGCGCCGCTGCCGCTCATTCCGGCCTATTCGATCTCCAAGGCCGCCGCGTTTTCCATGACGCAATCGCTGCGCGCGCTCGTCGCCGGGCACGGCATCAGCGTGCACGCCGTCCTGACCGGCATCGTGGACACCGACATGTCACGGGGCGTCGACCTGCCGAAGGCCTCCCCGGAGTCCGTCGCGCGCAACATCTTCGACGGCGTGGAAAGCGGCGAGGAGGACATCTTCCCCGACGCCATGGCGGAGTCGCAGGCCGAGAGCTGGCGCACCGGCGCGGCGAAGGAACTGGAACGTCAGTACGCGATGGTCGCCGCATCGGGCGCAGGGGAGTAGAACATGTTGCTGGAAAACAAGAACGCGGTCATCTACGGAGCCGCGGGCGCGGCCGGCGGTGCGGTGGCCCGGGCGTTCGCCCGTGAAGGCGCCCGGGTCTTCCTGACCGGCCGGGACCCCGGCGCGCTCGACGCGCTGGCCAAGGAGATCACCGCCGCCGGCGGGACAGCCGACACGGCGGTGGTCGACGCGCTGGACGAGGAAGCCGTCGAGGCCCACTTCGACGCGGCCGGGCGGATCGACATTTCGTTCAACGCCATCGGAATCCCGCAGCAGGGCCTGCAGGGAATCCCGCTCGCCGAACTGCCTGTGGCGAGCTTCCTCCGCCCGGTGACCACTTATGCCCAGGCGCATTTCGTGACCGCCAGGGCCGCCGCGCGCCGGATGGCGGCCCAGGGGTCCGGGGTGATCCTGATGCACACGGCGGAACCGGGCCGCGTGGGCATCCCGATGCTCGGCGGGATGGGGCCGGCCTGGGCTGCGCTGGAGGCCCTGAACCGGGAGCTCTCGGTGGAGTACGCGCGGCACGGCGTGCGGTCGGTTTGCCTGCGTACCACCGGAATGGTGGAGACCTCGACGATCGATGTCGTCTTCGGCCTGCACGCCGACGCGCTGGGCATCACGAAAGAGCAGTTCACGACCGTCGTCGCCGAAACGACCCACCGCAAACGCGCGACCACCCTGGCGGAGTTCGCCGAGACGGCGGCGTTTGTCGCCTCCGACCGGGCGGCCGCGATGACGGGCACGGTCGCGAACCTGACCGGCGGCGTCATCGTCGACTGAGTGCTTGGCCCGAACCTATGATGTGGAGGATTGCATGGCTGTCGAGTTGAAGGCGCACGCGGACCGGCTCCGCGCGCTGCACAGTGAAGAACTGCTGGTGCTGCCCAATGTCTGGGACGCGGCCAGCGCGTCGGTCGTGGCCGAAGCCGGCTTTCCCGCGGTGGCCACCGCGAGCGCCGCCGTCTCGGCGATGCTCGGCTACCCCGACGGCGAGGGCGCGCCGTGGCAGGAGATGTTCGCCGCCGCCGGCCGGG
Source organism: Amycolatopsis saalfeldensis (assembly GCF_900110575.1). Taxonomy (GTDB): domain Bacteria; phylum Actinomycetota; class Actinomycetes; order Mycobacteriales; family Pseudonocardiaceae; genus Amycolatopsis; species Amycolatopsis saalfeldensis. The sequence goes on along the minus strand of NZ_FOEF01000001.1, from coordinate 1,921 downwards.
TCGCCCGCGCGGTCGAGGTCCCGGTCACGGTGGACGCCGAGGCCGGATACGGTCTGCGGCCGCGTGAACTGGTGGACCGCCTGCTGGAAATCGGCGCGGTCGGCTGCAACCTGGAGGACACCGACCACCGGGCGGGCGGCCTCTCGGAGGCCGCCGCGCAGGCGGACTGGCTGGCCGCAGTCCGCTCCGCCGCGGACGACGCCGGAGTCCCGATCGTGATCAACGCCCGCATCGACGTTTTCCTGCCCCCTGCCGGAATCCCGGAACCGGACCGCGTGGCGGAGGCGATCCGCCGCGGCCGCCTCTACCGGGCCGCCGGCGCCGACTGCCTGTACCCGATCGGCGTGCGCGACCGGGAGGTTCTCGCCACCCTGGTCACCGAACTACCCGGCCCGGTCAACGGAAACAGCGGCGGTGCGCTGGACCTGCCCACCCTCCGGGAACTGGGCGTGGCCAGGGTTTCCTATGGGCCCACTTTCTACCGCGCGGCCTTGGCCGAACTGAAGGTGGCGGTGGAAAAGCTCCGCTCCTGACGGCGAACAGCGGACTGATCCCGGCTGTGGCCGGGCTCAGTTCTGCGGGCGGACGAACGGGAACAGCACCGTCTGCCGGATCGAGGTGCCGCTGAGCATCATCAGCAGCCGGTCGATGCCGATCCCGAGGCCGCCGGTGGGCGGCATGCCGTGTTCGAGTGCCTGCAGGAAGTCCTCGTCCAGTTCCATGGCCTCGACGTCGCCGCTCGCGGCCAGCAGTGACTGCGCCTCGAGACGGCGGCGCTGCTCGATCGGGTCGGTCAGCTCGGTGTAGGCGGTGCCGACCTCCGAGCCGAACGCGATCAGGTCCCAGCGCTCGGCCAGCAGTGGGTCGACGCGGTGCTGGCGGGTCAGCGGCGAAACCTCGGTCGGGTAGTCGGTGTAGAACGTCGGCAGGACCGTGCCGGGCTCGACGAAATGCTCGTGGGCCTTGAGGACGAGGTCCCCGGCCCCCGCCTCCTCCGAGACCTCGATGCCGGCCTTGGCGCACAGCCGCCGGAGCACGTCGGCCGGTGTCGAGGAGTCGACTTGTGCGCCCAGTGCGGTGGAAACGGCCTCGTGCACCGGGATCACCGGCCAGTCACCGGAGATGTCGATCTCGACGATCTTCCCGTCCGGGTCCGGCCTTCGCACGACCTGCGCGCCGTACGCGGCTTCGGCGGCATGCTGGATCAGCTCGCGGGTCAGCACGCGCATCGAGTTGTAGTCCGCGTACGCCTGGTACGCCTCGAGCATCGTGAATTCCGGATTGTGCGTGGCATCGACGCCTTCATTGCGGAAGTTCCGGTTCAGCTCGAAAACCCGCTCCACCCCGGCCACGCACAGCCGCTTCAGATACAGCTCCGGCGCGATCCGCAGATACATCCGCATGTCATACGCGTTGATGTGCGTGACGAACGGCCGCGCGTTCGCTCCACCATGGACAGTCTGCAACATCGGCGTCTCGACCTCGAGATAATCACCCTGGTGCAACCGCTCCCGCACCGCACGGACCACAGTGGACCGGAACCGCAGCATCTGCGCCGACTCCGGGTTCACCGCCAGATCCAGATACCGCTGCCGCACCCGCGTCTCCGGATCCGTCAGCCCCTTCCGCTTGTCCGGCAACGGATGCAGACACTTCGCCGTCACCGTCCACTCGTCCACCAGCACCGACAGCTCACCCCGCCGCGACGTCACCACCCGGCCACTCACACCCACATGGTCACCCAGGTCGACGCCGCCACGCCACCCCGTCAAATCAAGCTCACGAGCGTCCAGCATCAACTGCAACTCACCCGAGAAATCCTTGATCCGCGCGAAACACAACCCACCCAACGTCCGCAACGCCAGCACCCGGCCCGCCACCCGAACCCGATGCCCCGTCCGCGAATCCGGCCCCAGATCCG
>NZ_FOEF01000014.1 GCF_900110575.1 Amycolatopsis saalfeldensis | reverse complement strand
CGTGCCGCTGGGCTCCGCCGTGCCGGTCGCCGGCCGTGCCGCTGGGCTCCGCCGTGCCGGTCGCCGGCCGTGCCGCTGGGCTCCGCCGTGCCGGTTGTTGACGTCCTATGCCGTTCTTCCAAGTGGCACACAACGCGTCACCCTCGCGCGCACATGCCGGTTGAGCTGCACGGATCCAAGATCAGATAACGGCGAGGTCACGACAAAGGGCACCCTCTTGCAGACTGTCCTACTTAGGTGTCTAATAGACATGTCAGCAGGACAGTCACCGAGGAGGCGACGAGGACCGGGGCACGGAGCCCTGCGAGTCGATCACCACGGTGTCTTTCCTAACGACAACAACCATAAGTCCCGCATAGCGCGGGCAGCGGCTTGGGCCGTGCGGACAGCAGCGAATCCGTGCAGAGCAGCGTGAAGAACGACGCGTAGCCAAACGCACATTTCTAGTCTGGAATGTGTAGTAACTGCGCTTGCAGCTTCACTACGTAAAGCTCTTGCTATAAAGCGGAGAAGCGCGCATAAATGGCATGCCTGCCATAGGTGTGTCCCCAAGATAAGTCAATGGTGGTCTAGCACCGAAAAACGTCACAATGCGTGGGCGTTCGGGGTTGTATTAGGCGGTTGCCGACATTGGGTTTCTCTGGCTTGAGAGCGTCGCTCTCGCCTGCCCATAGCACGCTAAACCCGTACGGGCATGGTTCCCTGCATTGCGCACTAGACATAACGGCTTATCACAACAGAGATCAAAGATTCAGGGAATGTGCTATCGAGACGCGCAACCCTCACTGTGCGAGTAGTGCCGTATTGCCCGGATACAGGATGTGTCCCCTTTGCGGAGATCTCATAACGGTGAGGGTTGCGCGTTTTCATATCAGCTCACAACTGGCCTGAATCGCTGCCCGTCAAACACTTTTCGCACACGAAACGGAGTACCGCCATGACTATGACTCTGATCGATTGGTCCGCCCGGATTAGCGCCATGACGGACGCTCTGTCCGTTCCGGACGGCGGATTTTCTGTCGACCCTAGCGACGGTTCAGACGTCCGTACCGGCTACGCGGTAGCTGTACACCCGGAACACGAACACATTTTCGACGGTCACGTCACCAGCAATGACCTTCACGAATACATCGCACGTGCAAAAGGCGCTCTCACGCTGCCCGGTCGCGTTCTCGGGGGTTGGTGTGACCCTGACTCCGGCCGTGTCTACCTGGACGTTTCCGTCGTCACTGCCGACTTGTCCGAAGCAATGACGCTCGCGCGAGAGACGGCGCAGGTCGCGATTTTCGACTTTTCCGTCATGGCATCCGTTCCGGTCGCGGTTGCCGCGTGAATCGAAGGGGAATAGTGAGCGCAGTCATCGTAATGATCAGCGACGGACAAGCGCGACGTATCGCGTCCGATTGGCACGGCGGTATGTCATCCGCGCTGTATTCCCTGGCCTCATCGGGCGCGATTGACCTTGACCACGCCCGAGACGAGATCTCGCGCGAATTGCAGAGTCTGGACGTCGGAGAAGTGCGGCGCGAATTGCTCGCGCTCGACAAATACGTACGAACGGCCGGCGAGCGTACCGCCGTAGCGGAATGGTTCCGCTTGTGGGACGACTCGCCGGTGAGCGTGAATCACACGTAAGGATCTGATCGCAATGCTCACCCCCAGTGATCACCCATGGTTCCAGGCTCACCCCGTGAGCCACGAAAACATCGTGTGGCACTGGGAACAGGCCACGCCCGACGAAATAGCCCAGGGCATGCGCTGGTATGTCGACGCGCACCACGTGGCAACGGTCATCGCTAACGGTGACGCCCATCTCGGCGCCGGAATGCTCGCGATCTACTCGCCACAGCAAGGATGGATTGGAAACATTCTCAATGCCGCTCGCGTGCTCCGCGAGTGGCAGGGGATTGGCGGACCGGGATCCGGCATATTCGCGTCCACTTCGCAGAAACACGCGGCCGATCGGTTGCTGTCCGGCGAACGATATGAAGATATTCTCGCCGGTCCGAAGATTCGCGATTTCGCGCACCTGATTGAGCACGGCGGAGACAAAGATCCCGAAGACCCGCGCGTCGTCATCGATCGGCACGCGCTGTCTGTCGCGAATGGTCGCGCACTCAGTTCAGACGAGTACGACTCGGCGCCCCTCAAAGGGTTCAAGCGTCGTGACGGTTCGATCAGTCGCCGGCACTACGACCACGTGGTGAGTCAGTATCACCGTGCCGCGGAAATGATCTCCGGAATCTCTGGTGAGCGGGTTTCGGCACATCAGGTGCAAGCCGTGACGTGGCTTGTCCGCCAACGGCTGAACCAGCAAGCCGAACAGCAGCGCGGCCCCAGCCGCCTTGACAAGGGTCGCAACCGGGCACGTGCAAATTCAGAACAAGCCTGGCAAATCTTCCGAACCAACCACTTTCCCGAACTGGCGACGTGCCCCGGCACCGGCTACCAGACGGCTGCCTAATGACTGGCCTCACCGAGAAAGGCGCAACCATGGAAACCGTCTTGAAACACACGTGCGGCGGACCCGTCTTCGGGCGCAAGACGCCCGGATGCCCCCGCTGTGATCAGCTACTCGCCGGTGCCGCACCCGTCGAATGGGCAGGAATGCGCAGCAGGACCGACCGCGCACGAGACGAGCAGCAAGACCGGCTCGCGCGCCGCGCGCATTTCGCACCGGACGGACCCCACGCTACGGGCAAATGCGGGCCCGTCTGCACCTTCGGCGACTGGTAACCAGTCACACCCGGTCGATTGGCGCCACCCGGTCAGCCAAATACCTAAACGCGCACAAATGAGGACTGAGAAATGAGCGTAGCTCAAACCAGCCACGTCCGAATGACTGAAATTCGACCCGGTGACCTCGTTTTCATTGACTGTTTCTTGGGCCTGATACCGGCGAAAGTGACCGGCTACGCAACGTGGGGACACATCAAGGTGCTGGTCACGGCGGAGCGTCCCGGCTATCGCCGTGGCGAACACACCACCGTCACCCCGTCGCATTGCATCCCGCGTGCGCACGTCCGCGTGCGCTCCGGCCACGAGCGCATCTTCGGCGCGTGGACTTTCGACGGACTACCGGACGAATTTCAGCCCCGCTGGGCGTGAGACCAACCCGACACGTCAATTCTGGCCAACTAGCAGGGAGTCAATATGCCAACCACGAAACGGGACGACAACGTTATCGACCTCCATTTTCAGTACGCGTAGGACGGCTGGATCATGAGTGACGACACCTACGGCGAACAAGACACCGATAGCGCGACTGCTTTCACACATGACGGGTGCGCGTTCGTCGCCTGCGAACGCGCACCGCGCGGACGGTGGCGCATTGAATCGACCGACGGGGCATGTGCACCCGTGCCGCTATCGGCATACCGATACCGCTTTTCGACACTGGCAGATGCAGCGGACTACGTTGCCGCGAAATGCGGCGCCGCCGTGCGACGCGTCGACTCGCGAGTCTGACAGCACCAATCAGGCGCAATCGAAAATTCCTAGTGGCCAGCCGCGATTTCGGCGCCCGTCTTCACGGGCGCCGCGCAGCTCTGACAGCGCGCAATGGTTGCAACGGATCACCGTTGCGGACTGTTCGACTCATCCGCGCGCACGCAAACAACCCCACGTCTCGAATGAGCAAAGGAGTCCCACCATGTTCGTGTACGGCGTGTCTTTCACCGATGTTCACCGCGTCGTACGCGACGTGTCCGACGCTCTGTACGACGGAAACATCACCGTCCGCACGGGGGAGGACCGTGCCAACGGCGCCGGCCCTCGCGCAACGTTCACCCTCCGCGCGCACGACACGACCGGACCGGGCGCCAAGGGAAGCGCGTCCGCGTTCGGCAAGGGCAACGGCCCGAAGGGCAGGCGCCGCACCATTTCCGCGTGCTGGCACACGCACTACGACGTGCTGGACGAGCTATTCGCCCGATTTCCGGCCGCCCGCGTCGTGACCAGGATCGCCACCTACACCGCACCCACATTCCGTGACCGCGCGCTCGAAACCTCCTATCTCAATGTCGCGAGCGATTTGTTCCCGGCCACCGCGCCGGACTGCTGCGAATGCGACCACACCGACTACGTCGACGACTTCGACTCGACACCGACCAGCGACGCCATGCGCCCGAACACCGACGTCGACTACTTCCTTCACGAGCTTGACCGCGTGCTCGCCGAACACTGAGCGCCGTTTCGTCACCTCCGGAATTCGCCCTTACCGACCGACGAAAGCGAGTACCACCATGACCGACGACCGCCCGACCACCGTCGACACGCTGCGCGCGGAGCTCGAACGGGAACGCGCACGCGCCGATTCCTTCGAAGCGATCAACCGCGTGCAGGCCGCCAGCCTCGCCGAGCTGGCCAAGCTCGCGGGGGAACTCCGGTGCCAGGTTGCCGACCTGGCCGACGACGCCCTGAGCACGAAACCCATGCCGATACACGGTTTGCGCAACGTCACCGGCCGGATGAGCGGCTTGGCGGAGAGCCTGAGCAGGTCGGCGCACGGCTACGCGGGCGCACGCACCACGGACATGCTGTACCCGACCGTGGACGACGATCTCCGCGCGCACAAGTGGACGCCTCGCCCTGACCGGGGTCTGGACGGCACGTTGCCGCCGATCCCGATCAGCGAGATGGGCGAACGTCGGGGCTACGCCCGCGGCTGGCACCGAGGCCCGCAGTGGATCACATTGTGGTTCACCGGACCGACCACCGTGGCCTACGGGGACAGCAGCGACCACGGCCGGCTCACCAGCGTCGACGCCATGCGCGCCGTGATCACCTCCGCCCAGTCGCTGTCCGCTTCGGCGCTGGCCGAGTGGGTCACGGCACGGCAGGAAGCGCACAACGTGCCGTTCGACGCCCCGTACGTCCGGGTGTTCGCACACCTCCGGGCCGGTCCATGGTCCTCGATCGACATCGACCGGTGCGACGAATTCGGAGTCCGCACGCCCAACGGCACCGGTAACACCTCCGTGTGGACCTGCCCGAGTGACCCCGATTTCCGGCTCTACGTCTGGGGAATCGGCAACGAACCCGCCCATATCCGCTACTGGGCCGGCCCGGTGGTCGACATGGCCCACCTCGTCCAGGTTACCGGCCAGTACCGCTGACAGGTGATCACCGGATCCGCCCCACGCACGAGTTCCCACGGCGGGTGTCGGCTGCGCGCCGGCCGGCACCCGCCCAATCCACCGACGCGTTGATCACGTCCCGAAGGAGACGACTTGCCATGACCGACACCGCGAACACCCACACCACGGCCGTCGTGACGCTGTGGGTCAACGGACGAGATTCCCGCGACGGCATGGCGACCCTGACACAGATCGTGGACGCGACCGGTGGCCACACCGTCCACATCGTCACGATCGATGAACGCGCCGCCGAGTTCTACGGCATTCCTCAGCCCGTCAGCGTCATCGGTGGCCTCGTCCGCACTCGCGGCCGATGGTCACCCACCGCCTACCGCGATCGTGCACACCTCCTCGACGGTGGGGGACTCGTCTACTTCCTGCCGAACGCCCCGAGCCGAGTCCGCGCGGTCCGGGCGTTGCTGCGCTGGTGGTTCGTGGTCGCCCGCCGTGCCCGAGATGGCGCCGATCCCCGCCATCTCGACCCGTGCCAGGAATCGCCCGCGTCTCGCCGATGGCTGCTGGCCTGACCACATCACCCCGCCCCATCGAGACCACCGCGACGGTCGCCCCCTCGCCTTGCTCCGGGTCCGGCGTGATCGCCGGTCCTCTGGGCAGGGCGACCTCACGGGCTTTCTCCCGCTCCACCTCCGGCCGGAAAGGACCGACACCGCCATGACCACCTCCTCAACTGCCGCCATCGCAGACATCCTCGACTGCGGCCACCCCGCCACGCCGGACCTCACCGGCATCGGGACCGGCCGCGCGATCGACCCGCACACCGACGCCACGAGCTGCTACCCGTGCTCAGACGAGCACGAGCGCGACGCGATGACCCGCGCGAACGCATTCGTCGCCTACGTGTCCACCCACGGCGACGCGCTGACCACCTGGCCCGGCGGACACCTCGCCACCATCGACCCGGCCGACACCCGCCAGACCGGCCGGCGCACCTACACCCCGTCCGGCGGAATGTGGACCCGGCACGTCTGGCACGCCACCGACGTCGACGGAGGCCGCTGGACCGGCGTCAACGGCGGCCCTGGCCTCGTCATCCGCGTGCACCGGCTGCGCGCGTGCACCTGGCAAACCGAGTTCGGCAACGGCCGCCCCCCGCGCTACTGCCACCGCCGCGCCACCCACGCCGGCCAGGGCGGCGCCTTCGACCTCTACTGCCGCACCCACGCCCGCCAGGTCTTCGACCTCTACGGCTGGACCACCACTGCCCTGCCACCCCGCGCCCTCGCCCGATCCGCGCGTGAAACCGCGCCACCACAAGGAAAGGAGTTCTCGTGTTCGTGAAGCTCTACGACCGCCTCGACCTGTCACGGGCGCGTCTGGACGACGTGCTGACCGTGCCCGCGAACCGCACCAGAGCGCTCGACGTGGCGCAGGACCGCCACCTGCCGCGCCAGGCGCTCACCCGCGCGACTACCCGCGAAGGGTTCTGGGTCTACGTCTTCCAACTCCGCGCCGACGTCCAGCTCGGCACGGTGACGCTGGCCGGCGCCCAGCCCGGACCCGAGAACGTGATCACGCTGCCGGTCCGCCAACTCGACCACTACACCACGCCCGGCATGCCGCTGTCGGAGATGGTCGGCTTGCTGGCCGCGGTCGCCGAGGACTACCCGCCCACCGCCCTGACGGCGGTGCTGGCCGACAGCCTCACCAAGGTCCTCGACCTGTGGGCCGACGCCCGCCGCAACGGCCGACCCACGATCGACATCCGCGACCTCGACCGCGCCGTCACCAGCGAATTCGCGCCTGCCGTCCGGGCCTGGCGCACCGGCGACGCCTTCCCACGCCCCCGCCTGGCCGATGCGGCCTGGCCCGAACCCATTCCGAGGTGAACACCATGCCCATCAACGACCCCACGACCGCAACCCCATCCGAGATCGACGAGGAACTTGCCCGGCTCGGCGTCGAGCGCGCGAAGGCCCACAACGCGCTCGACGGACTCCGCACCCGTATCGAGCGCCTTGTCGGATGGAACATGACCGAGGAAGCAGTCGCGTTGCGGCCTCGGCTCGAACAGGCCCGCCAGAGCATCAGCGAGTGCGACGAAGCGGCTCGTCCGCTTGACGCGGAGTTCGAACGCCGAGGCGGCTGGACCCGCGCCTGGCTGGTCCTCAACACCGGCGGCCACGTCCACCGCACCATGGCGTGCCGCACCTGCTTCCCATCCACCCAGTTCGGCTGGCTCACCCAGCTCTCCGGGCATGACGAGAGCGAGATCGTCGAGCAGGCCGGCGAGGCCGCGTGCACGGAGTGCTATCCCAGCGCGCCGGTCGAGTTCCGCAACCAGCCCAGCCGGATCAAGACCCCCGAGCAACTCGCGCGGGACAAGGAGAAGGTCGAACGCGCGATGGCCAAGGCTGCGAAAGCGATCACCGCACCGGACGGAAGTCCCCTGCACACAAAAAGATACGGGCAGATCGACACCGAGTTCACGGCCCGTCGCACCTACGCCGACGCCTTGGCCCATGCCCGGCACCTGACCAGAGCAAGCATCGCCCACCACCGGGACACCATCGCCGCATACCGCGAGGACGCGCAGCTCATTCTGACCGCGCTGGCAGCGAAACATGGCCGGACCGAAGATGACCTCCGCGACGAGATGGCACCCAAGGTCGAAGGTCGGTGGCAGCGCGAATACAAGTAGCCGCAACCGCCCGGTGAGTGTTGACCTTGTTCGGCTGCGCAACATCCACACCTCGTCTGTCCCGAAAGGACTCATCCGATGATTCTGGTTGAAACGCTGGAAAATCTCGTTTACAACTACCTCGAAGACGATGCGCGGCCCGGATCCGCCGTCGGCAAGGTCAATGCGCAAGACCTGGTCGGTCACATCGTGCAGCACCTCGCCGAGCGGGGTGTCGACATCGGCTTCACTGACGGCTCGCGGCTCACCCTGCTGGGCACCACACCAGGGCCGCCAGAGCCGCAACGGAATCGCCTTCCACTGGTGCTCCAGGACAACGGCGACGGACACGTCCGCATCTACTGCGACGGTCGTGACTGCTTTTGGTCCTGGCCGATCTATCAGTACTCGACCCCGCAGACCAACGGAAACACCATCACCAGTGCCGTCGCGCACGTCCTACACCGACACGTCCGCACCTAACGGACGGTCGACTCCCGCAGCACCCCGGCGCAGCGACCTCTTTCCAACGAAATCCCGGAGGACGAACTGAGTCGGGGTGCTGTCGTGCGCACCGAAGGAGTCAAGACATCATGGCTGCCAGCGAATCCGTCCCACCATCCTGCGGCTTCGTGCCGTTCGATCCACTGCCGGTCAGGCCCGGCCTGTATTACCGCTTCCACCATCCCGCAGTGCCTCTTGACGTCGAGCATGCCCGCTCAGTCCCTATGCACGACGGTGACTTGCCCGAACAGGACGGATGGTCCTGCTTTGCTGACCCGCACAGCCTGTGGTGCTACCTCCACGCGCTGGACTGGTTGTCGGCTCCCGAAGAAGTCGACTTCCACGAGCGCCACGTCGTCGCGTTCGGGGGCTCTCAGATCGGCACCGGCATTGATCACGAGCCGCTTGTCATGCCCGAGGGTGACCCGGAATTGCGACTGTCTTGGCATGAGTTCGAGCAACGTCTGAGTGTCACCGAACGGCCATCGGACACCTGGGCGCCCTGTTAGGCGTATCGGCGTCGCTGAGATCGCCAACAACGAGCCCGATTCTTGTATGTCGAAGCGCGATCGGCGCAGACAACTGTCCATTCAGGACACCCTCCACCACCGTGATGAAGGGGTAACCCATGCCCGCAACAACAACCGCCACCATCCCGGATCTCGCCGCCTACGACGTCATCCTCATCAACAGTAGCGGCGGCAAAGACAGCCAGGCCACGCTGCACGAAGTGTGCACCCTCGCCGCTGCCGCGGGTGTGCTGCAACGCGTCACCGTCCTACACTGCGCCCTCGGCCACGTCGAGTGGCCCGGAACCAGTGAACTCGCCCGCAAACAGGCCGAGCATTACGGCGTCCGCTTCGAAGAACGCCACCGCGAGCAAGGGCTCTTGCTGGACCAGGTTCGCCGCCGCGGGCGCTGGCCGTCGTCCTCGGCTCGCTATTGCACCTCGGACCAGAAGCGAGGCCCAGCAAGGAAACTCATCACGCAACTCGTCGCTGAACTCGGCGACCTGCCCCGACCGGCCCTCGTACTCAACTGTATGGGCCTGCGCGCCGAAGAGTCCCGCGCCCGGCTGAAGAAGGCTCGCCTGACCCGTGACGAGGCAGCCAGCAGCGGCCGACGCACCATCGACACCTGGCTGCCGATCCACGACTGGACCGAAGAGCAGGTGTGGCAGTGCATCCGGGCCTCAGGCGTGCCGTACCACCCGGCCTACGACCAAGGCATGACCCGCCTGTCGTGCTCCCTGTGCGTACTCGCCAGCCGCGCGGATCTCGTGCGCGCCGCACGACTTCGTCCGACGCTGGCCGCCGAGTACGCCGAACTGGAGGCCGAGATCGGGCACCGGTTCCGTAACGACCTGTCCATGGCCGACATCATCACCGCGGCGGAGCAAGCCGCAGCAGCGGAACACACCGAGGAAACGGAAACGATCGAGCTTGGCCAGGGCCAACTGTGGTGGCCGAGGTCTGAGCGTCAGACCGACCGTTACGGCACCGTATTCCTGCTCACCGGCCCGGACGGCGACACCTACGTCTCCTTCGGGAACGCACCTGTCGGGCAACCGGGACGACTCGTTGCCGTCGTGGTCGAGACGCGACGCTCCGGCCATTGTGGCGACATCGCGCGGTCCCTGGCGCCCACCACGCCAACGGTCGGTGAGGAGATCACGCTCGGCGCCGGCACGCTGTTCACCGAAACCGACGCCGACCTCGGTGTGCCCACCGCCGTCGGCCTCGTTCCGGACGACCAGCGCGACACCGACTGGCTCGTCCCACGGGCCTTGTACCGCTGCCACAACCAAACCGTGCGGCTCGAACTCCGCGTCGACAGCCCCACCAACGGGCGCGTACGCGACACCAGGCCGCGCGGTGCGTGACGCCCGGCCGCCGAGTCCGACAGAGAGGCTCGCGCGACGGTCCTTGATCCACATTCAGCGTCGCGCACGGACCGTCGTGTCCACGCACCCCAAAGGAGAACAGGAGAACGATCATAACCGATGTTGTCGTGCCGCCGATTCCGTTGTCGCTACAGCGCCTTCCGACCGTGGGCGGGCTTGTCGTGCCCCGCACGGCCGACGGGCGGTACCTGTTCGGCTCGGTCGACTGCGACCTGATCGGCCGCGCCTTGCTGAGGAAGGTCCCTGCGAAGGCGACCTGTTCCTTACCTGTTCGAAGTTCCTCACCACCACGGACTACACGCCACGCCTCAAAGAACGACTCCTTCTGGAGCGCAAACTCGCCCACGACGCACTTCAACGCGGATGGCCCCGCGAGGCCGCGGCGCCGCGGCCAACCGCATCAACCAACTGCTCGCCGAACTAGGCGAAGACATCATGGAGTGAGCGGCCCGTCGCGCTGGAAGTGGCGGTGAGGGACCAGCGCCCTATGCTGTCGGTTGTGACGGTTGAGCAGACCCTCAAGAAGCTTCAGCACACGGCGCGTCAGAAATCCGTCCCTGACGCCAGCCGTCATCTGACCTGGAAGTTGCCGGATGACCTGGCCACCGAGGACGCGAAGTTCATCGTGCTGGACAGAGCCGACTGCGACCTGAAGGACCAACTCATCGCTGAGCTGGCCAGCGATCTGCGGTTCGAGCACATGGGAGAACCAGAGAAAGCCGTCCTACGGTTCGTTGCCGACGCAAGTCTCCGCCGCGCCGCCAATCATGTGTCGGCCTTTATCGAGCAATACGCCCGCGTGGTCGAGGAACACACCATCGTCTTCACGACCTTCCATCTTGACCTGCCGGAGCGACTGGAGTTCGGTGGCGTGAAGCTCTTGCCCCTCGAAGACGAACTCGTCCCGGACGTACCCGAACTGGCGAACATCCCGGACTGCGGTGGGTACCTAATGACGTCCTGCCAGGGAACTGACTACGGCCTGATGGAGGCCCGAGCACGACAGGTCGCAAGGCGAGCGCTGGGATTGCTGCGGGTCGGTATGCAGATGGAGTTCAGGTACCACCGCCGGCAGTTGCGGTTCCGTCTCGGCGACACGTACGTGATCGCCGACAAGCAGGTGGGTTCGCAACAACGCGACGACATCGCCTACACCGCGCCGCTGCACCGCGATGTGCTTGACCGCGTCTTGGGCAGAGCGGTGACCCGGCTCCCGGTCCTCCCGCAGAAGAAGGGTCTGATAAAGCAGGCGCAGCTGGCACTGGATTGGATCAACCGCAGTCTGGTGGCCTCCGAGCCGTTGATCGCCATGCTGTACCAGTTCTTCGCACTGGAAGCCATGCTCGGTGACACGGCCGAAGGGCTCAAGTCCCACCAGTTGGCCTTCCGCCGAACGATGCTCGGCCACCTCGTCGACGGCGGCTGGCCAGCGCCGGAATCGATCTACGGCCAATACGACAAGATCCGGTCTGCGGCCGTCCACGGCAGCGAGGCACCCGTCATCAGCCCGAAGGCCGCAAGCCTATTCGAGTCTGACGTCATCCAGACCGTGGAGCAGTGCTTGACCTTCGCCACCGCCAACGATCTGACAACGCGCGCCCAGGTTCGCCGAGCGCTCGCCGGGCACCAGAACGTCCAAGTCGTGTTGGAACACCTCCAGGCCCGCGACCCGGAATGGGCGAACTTCGTTCCCTCAACCACGTAGGCGAACCTCGAACCCGCCCGCCGATGGATTGAACCGCCTCGCCCCGCAGGTCCTTCTGATCTCGGCCGATCCACAGGTTGCTTCTTGACGCCCGTCGTACGACGCTGTCGAGATAAACCCCTGGTGCGCCGCCTACACCAGCGAGTCCTGCCCGATGATCGGCGGAGACTGGATCGCTACCGCTCGTCCCTGCCGCGCCTGGACACGAACATGCTGCCGGCACCCAATGCGGCGACCCGCCACGGCGCGGCTACCGAACCGTGGTTCGCGGTCTGGCTCGCTGGCTATCAAGTGATCACCGACCACGGCAACCTCGCCGCCTCCTACGCCGGCACCCCGCCGCTGCGCATCCGGCCCATCGCCTGGCGCCTGCCCAACCTTTTCTAGAAACCCGGCTGCCGGCCCTACCTGTGGGAGGTCCTTGCGGTGGTGAGCGCGGTGAGTGTCGCGATGACGGCGAGCAGCGCGGCGAGGCCGCCCATGCCGATGCCGAGGGTGCTCACAGCAGCGATGGCGCCGACCAGGAGTGGACCACCGGCGTCGCCGAGTTCGCGGCCGACCTCGGCCGCGCCGAGGGTTTGCCCGAGCCGTTCGGGTGGTGTGGTGGCGGCCAGGTGCGCGAACCCGATCGGGGTCACCAGCCCGGTCCCGGCGCCGATGGCCAGCGCGGCCAAGAGGATCCCGGTGATGCCGGGCACGATCGCGGTGACTGCGATGCCGGTCGCGGCCAGGCCCAGGCCGAGCACCAGACCCGTCCCGTCCTGGATCCGGCCGGCGTCACGGGCACGCCCCGCCCAGGGCTGGATCAGGGCGGCGGTCGCGGCCAACAGTGATATGGCCGCTCCGGTGGCCAGCGGGCCGAGCCCGTAACCGGCACCGGCCACGGGCAGGAACCCGACGCCGACGGCCAGCGCGGCGGTGGCCCCCGCGAGTGCGGCGGTGGGGCGCAGGAAGCTGCCGGAGGCCAGACGGCGGACGAGGTCGAGCACGGTCTGGCGGGTCTTGGGCAGCGGCGCGACGGCGGGGACCGCGAGTGCGGCCCACCCGGCGACGGCGAGCGCGAGCGCGGCCAGGGTGGCGAAGAGCAGGGTGTAGCCGCCGAGGGTGATCAGCACCCCACCCAGGACCGGGCCGAGGGTGTAGCCGAGTCCTTTCCACGCGCCGTAGCCGCCGAACGCGCGCCCGTGGCGTGCGGCCGGGGCGAGCCGGGCGACGAGCGTGCCGGCGGCCGGGGAGAACGCCGCCGCGGCTGCGCCCTGCCCTAGCCGAGCCACCCCGACCAACGCGGGGTCCCCCGCGACGACGAACGCGGCGGACGCGACGGTGAAGGAGAGTAGCCCACCCAGCAGGACCGGACGGGGTCCGATGCGGTCGGCCAGCGACCCGAACACCGGTTTGAGGATCACCTCGGCCCCGTCGTAGACAGCCAGCAGCAACCCCAGGGTGAGCAGGGAGGCATGTTCGCGTTCGGCGTATCCGCCGAGGCTCGCGGCGATGCTGTGGGCACCGAACGCGGTGACGAACCCGGCGGCGTACAAGGGAAACAGCCGACTCCGCGAGGTCGTCACGGTGGTGTCCCGGGCGGTTCAGCGCTCACCGTGGTGTCCTCGTTCCGTCGTCGGGTAATCCGCGCGGGCCATCAGGTCAGGCTGGGATGGTGTCGCCGGTGCGGACCCGTGGCGCAGTGGTGAGCAGTGGGCGCAGCGGGGTGCGTTCGGCGAGCGTCAGCAGCCAGACCAGCAGGCGACGGACCAGCCAGAATCCGAGCAGGCTGACCGCGGCGCCGACGACGAGGCCGGCGAGGACGTCTTGGGGGTAGTGGGCGGCGATGTAGACGCGGGAGAACGCCATCACCACCGCCGCGAGCACGGCCAGCAGCCCCAGACGTCGGTTCACGAGGAACACGGCCGCTGCGACGGCGCCGGCCATCACCGCGTGATCGCTGGGGAACGACGGATCGTGGCTGTAGTGCGCCAGGACCAGCAGGTGCGGCAGCGTCGTGTACGGGCGGGGTTCGCCGACGAGAGCGGCGATCGGCTGGTTCACCCCCAGCGCAGCGAACATTCCCACCGGCGCCCACAACGCCGCCGCCATCATGGTCGTGTCCGCGCGCCGCCGCGCGGCCCACCAGGCGGCGAGCATCAGCGCGGCGAACACAACGATCCCGTAGGCGGCATACGCCGACACGATCCCGTGCAGCCACGGGGTGGCGCGGGCCAAGTCGTTGATGTCCAGGAACAGCTGGGTGTCGGGGTTCATGCTCGATGGTCCTTGTCGGTGTTCGGTGGGGTCACATCTGGTGCAGGGCTTGGAAAACCCGGTCGGTGTAGTCGACCAGCCGGTCGGTGCAGTGCTTGAGCTGCTGCTCGGCCTCAGCGGCGGCCGGGGCGCCGAACACGTCGCGGGCCTTGATGTCGCGGTGCCAACGGCGCAGCCGTTCCAGGCTCTGCTCCTCCTCTTCGAGCTCGGCCATCGTGAACTTGCCGATCCGGATCTCCTTGTCGATCTCGGCGTCGAACTTGCCGCAGTCGGCCAGGAACTCGGTCCACTCCTCGGTCCGCTCGGCGGTGAACAGCGCCTCCAGGCGGGTGGCGTCCGGCTCGGCCCGCCCGGCCGCGTCGAGCACCATCACCTCGCCCTCGCCGCGCTGCGCGAGTTCGATCACCCGCGCCACGCCGTCGGCGAAGACCGGAGCGTCCGGCACCACCCAGGCGCCCTGGCCCAGCGACAGTGCCCCGGCCCGGCGCAGTTCACGCCACACCGCTACCCGGTGCCGTGACGGCTCGGCCGGGACCCGCACCACCAACACCAGCCAGCGCGGCCGTTCATCCTGCTTGGTCACGCCTCGGAATGTAGCAGCAGTTACAAGCACGCCCGTTACGGGACGGGCCGATGCGCGTGAGTGCCGACGTCACGGACGTGCGCCGGAACAGGACCGCACGAACGTCGTGGCTGGGCTCGGCGGTGACATCAGCGGTAGGTTCTCCCGATGCGGCGCGCGGACGTATCGGTGAGAGTCGGCTGGATCTGCCTGCTCGTGGTCAGCGTCAGTATCCTCGCCTTCGGCGTGGTCGTGGCGGTGGTACCGATGGGCACTGATGGCCTGCTGTATCGCGCTGACGGACTGGCGTCGATCGGGGTGGGCCTGTTCGGCGGGCTACTCGCGCTGATTCCGTTTCGCCGCCGCGAGCGGTGGGCGTGGTTCGCGCTCTGGTTCTACCCGGTGTTCTGGCTGGCGCACCTGGTCGGCGGGTTACCGCCGGGCAAAGACCACATCCACCAGGTGGTGTTCATCGTGCTCTCCCTGACCGGGCTGCTGGTTCCGGCACGCGAGTTCATCCGGCCCGCCCAGCGGTAGGACGAACGCGATGAGCGTGAAGGCCCCGCTCACTGCTGCCCACCGAAGATTGTGCGGGCCTCGCGGGCGGCATAGAACACCAGGACGTACCCGGCGACCGGGTCGGCCCACCACCAGCCCGCCGCGGCGTTGCCCACCAGCCCGGCCAGCACGGCCACGGCAAGGATGCCGTCGACCAGGGTGACACGGCCCTCTGTGCGCAGCACCGGATTGCTTAGCGCAGCACCGGTGCGGGCCTTGCCGAACGCCAGGACGAACATCACCACCGCGGTCAGCGTCGACCACACGATCCCGCCGACGCTGGGCCGCGGGTGATAGCCGATGGCCAGCATCAGCGTGGACTGCACCAGCAAGTAGACCGCCAGCCCCGCGAAGGCGATACCGATCAGCCGCAGCGCCCGGCACTGCCGGGCCTCGCCAGTGCCCGACAGCTCCCAGATCACCACCGTCGAGGCACCGATCTCAATTAACGAGTCCAGCCCGAACCCAGCCAACGCCACCGACCGCGCGGTGACCGCAGTGATCGCCAGCACGACGATGCCAATCACGTTCCAGGCCAGGGTGACGTACTCCAGGGCGAACCCACGCTGCAGCAGCCGCGATCGGGCGGCGTCCTCGATGTTCTGCACGACGACAGTCTGCCCGACCGCTGCTCACAAACGCAGCGCCACAGCTTCGCGAGCAGCACACGACCGGAAATCATTACCTGGCAACAAATCTGGTCGGCTTAAACCTCTCTCAAACGCCAAGCTGACTCGAACCACTTGCATCGTCACCAGGGACCCGGCGTCAAACATTCAATCGGAACTCGTCGTCGGTCAGCCATCGCGCCAAGAGCGCCCGCCTGCCGCCGTGCAGCAAGCGCTCATCGCCAGCCGAGGCCGCGGCGAAGCGGCCTGAAGTACTCACCGATTCTCCGTCTACTTGAAGGGATAGCTCCATGTCTCGGTTCGACTTACGCCCTGCGCACATCGACGGACTCGTCAACGCCGGCCTGCAATTCGGCATCATCGGCGTCTTCGACGATCTCACCCCCGTCGGCCAGATGCTGCTTCAGCAACACCGCCCCCACCGCGAAGTCGATCAGGAGGACAGCAAGCCGCCGGACTACGTCGCGACGGTGACTGACCGTGCACTGCATCCGATCGCCGCGCTGTGCCTGCTGGAGTGCTACGAGTACCAGACCAGCGGCACGATCGACTGGCACACCAGCGACGCGCACGATTGGACGCGTCGCTTGCGCGAGACGGTGCTGACCCGGCTGCCCGCCGAGGCCAAAGCGACCGTGCGCCATGGAACGAATTACGTCCCGGCCTACCGGCTTCTGGATGCCTACACCGAGACACCATGGGGCATCACGGAACTCGACCAGATTCCCGAAATAGGGGACGGCGTCATCGAGGTCCCGGTCGTCCGGAAAGGACTGCGCGCGCAGATCCTGACCGGCCCGATCCACTGCCCCAACAAGGGCCTGTCATCCCACGTCCGCCACGTGACGATCCTTGGCGTCGGGGACGAGCGGGCGCTGCCCGCGTTCGCTCGGATCTCCGAGCCCTCGGATGCCGCTCCGGGCGTCTACCTGCTGTTCCAATACGGCCGCTACGTCGCGCGCCCGGCAGACGCACCGCCCGGCAAGTGGTTCATGGCTTCCGGTGCTCACCTGCACACCAGCGATTCTCGCTGGCGCGAGCTGATCGGGCACAGCCTGCCCATCCCGCTGCACGACCGCACCGAGCCCTAGCCGGACCAGCGCCAACCGCACCCGCGAAACCCATCGACCTGAGCAAGCCCTACCTATCGAGGAGTTGAACCATGCCTTCACATGACGAACTGCGCGCCCGGCTGTTTCTTCTGCACGCGGCCGAACCGCCCGCAGCCGCCATTCACCACTTCGTCGCCGTCCACGGGCCGGTCGACGCCGTCGCGCAGATCCGACACGGCACCGCCCCCGCCGCCGTACTCAGCGAGATCACGCGGCCCGAAGCCCGGATCGATGACGACCTGCGAGCCCTCGATAGTGGCACGGCGCACCTGCTCACCCCCGAAGGGGACGACTGGCCGCTCGGACGGCTGACCGGTCTGGCCCGCCTCGGCGTCCCGCTCGCGCTTTGGGTGCGCGGCAGCGGCTCGTTGGCCGAACTCACCAGCCTTGCCGTCACGGTCACGGGCGCACGTGCCTCCTCGGCATACGGAAACACAGTCGCCGCCGATCTCAGCTACGAGCTCGCCCACGTCGGGGTGACTGTCGTCAGCGGCGGCGGCCTCGGTGTGGACGAGGAGGCGCACCGCGGCGCACTGGCCGCTGACGGCCGGACGATCGTCGTGCTCGCCAATGGTGTCGACCTGGCCCATCCGCACCAGCACGCACGGCTCTATCAGACAGTGATCGAGCAGGGCGGCTTGCTGGTCAGTGAGTACCCGATCGGCACGCCGCCAGCCCGCATCCGGTTCCACGCCCGGTGCCGGCTGCTGGCTGCCCTCTCCGCAGCGACCGTGATCACCGAAGCCGGCCAGCGCAGCGGCGCCCTTACCGTCGCCCGAGCCGCTGGCGAGCTCGGGCGGCGGGTCTACGGAGTCCCTGGCCCGATCCACTCCGCCCCGTCGAAGGGCGTCAACGAGCTCCTGCGGACCGGCGCTGCCACGGTGGCCAACTCCGTAGAGCACATCAACTACCAGGAGGGACTGCGATGAATAGTCCTGACCGCTATCAGACGGCTTTGGCCACTCTCCAGCTCCCTGATGAGTGGCAAGTCGACGTGGCAGTCCGTCCACGGCGCCGCCGCGTCGGCATCGAGGTCAAGCCCGGCGGTGCCGTCGCTGTCTTGGTCCCGCCGTTGGCGGACCCGGAGCAGATCGTGCGTTTCGTCCGAAGCCGACGCCGTTGGATCACCGAGAAGGTCGACCTAGCCGTACGCCTGGCGCCCGACCACCCGGTCAAAGAGCTCGTCAATGGCGACGAGTTCGATCTGCTGGGACAGCGGTATCAGCTCCAACTCGTTGCCACCCCGCCCGCAGGCATCGAGCAACTGCCAGCTGCGACGGCGGACCGGATCCTGTACGCGCGTGCGCAACGACCGGAGCAAGTTCGCCAGGCGATCATCGGTTGGTACCGACAGGTTGGTCTCGACTGGGTAAAGCGCGAGGGACGCCAGTACGAGCAGGACGGCCGCATCGGGGGCCTTCGGTACGAGGTACGCGACCTCGGCAGGCATCGTTGGGGGCTGTACCGCGGCGAGCCGAAGCACATCACCGCTCTGCACTGGGCGGTATTCGGCCTGCCCGTGCATCTCGCCGAGTACGTGCTCGTGCACGAGCAGGCCCACGCGACCAGGCCGGGCGGTCGGGCCCATGGGGCCGCTTGGCAACGGCGCATGAACCTGTGGATGCCCGACTGGCGCCAGCGTCAGCTCGAACTCGCCGAGGTTGGCCGTCATTGCTGGCTAGGGGACTGCCGCCTGCCCGGAGCGGCCGTTTAGCGACCGGGCGTCGTCACGCGCGTCAACAGACGGCGGGTCACCTCGGTCGGTTCCCCGAGGTGACCCGCCGCGCACCCGCAGGTGTCGTAGCGGGGGGACTGATAGACATGTGTGATAGACATGCAGGGATCTCGATCGTTAGTTGTGCACGGCCAGGACAACGCCCGGAAAGAGAGGCTTCCCGATGAGCGAGGATCCCGAGGAGGTCCTTCGGCTTCGTGTCGTGCGGGCCGAGGTCGAAGACGTCAAGGAGAAGCTCCGCGCCGCTCGCGCCCAGCAGGAGGAACTAGAGAAGAAGGTCACTGACCTGCTCGCGAAGCAACGCAAGGCTAGAGACAACCGTCGCGAAGCCATTCTCGCCGCCGATGCCGCGGGTATTCCGCGACTGCGGATATCCAAGGAAGTCGGCATGCCGCGCGGCAACATGTACAAGCTGCTCGCAGGAGACAGCAGCGACGATTCGTGACCGCAGCTTCCACCAAGACCTGTCCAAATTAGACGCGAGAATCGGCAACTGGTCGACTGGCCGCGAGATAGTCATCGCCGCCCCAGTGGTACCCGCTGGTCTGAATCGGCTGTCCAAAATCGGGCGCGTGCACCATCTTTCCGGCCCCGATATACAAGCCGACGTGATGGACGTTGCCCGGTGTGCCGTAGAAGACAAGGTCTCCGGGCAGCAGCGGCTCCCCGGTTGACACCAGCGGGCCGGCGTTGTATTGCGTCTGGGCCGTCCGGGGCAATGCGATGCCGGCAGCGTTGTAGGCTGCCATGGTCAAGCCTGAGCAGTCGAAACCCTTGTCTCCGCTGGACGGCCCGTTCCCACCCCACTGGTAGGGCAGTCCGAGTTGCCCGCAAGCGAAGTTGATGGCCATGATGGCAGCGGGGTTCGGAGCCTGGATCTTGTTGCAGTCGCCGGTACCGACCATGGCATCGCCGTATTTCTTCGCCTGCGCAAGAACGTCGTTGACGTACCAGTCGGCGTGGTTGTACGCGAAGATCGCTTTGCGAATGTCCTTTGGTGCCCCAGAGTCGCAGAGGTAGTACGCCGCGGCGTAGATAGCGTCATGTGGGTTGTATCGGGATGGCGGTGTAGATCCGCCTGCTGGCAACGAGTGTCGAGCTGTCACACCGTCGAATGTGGACTGTAGGAACTGCATGGGCCCACCTGCGCCAGCGAAATTTTCTCCGCTGGAGACGCCTGGCAGGGTCGATCGGCCGTGGTTGGTTTCGATCTTGCCGATGGCTGCGAGGATCGACCAGTCCAGGCCGGGGCACACGGTCACGGCTTGCTGGTAGTGGGCGAGGTAATTGCCGGGAATGTCGGCGAGTGCTTCCTGGCTAGGCTGGGTGCTGCTGCTACCGAAGAGGGCCTTGACGACGGCCTGCCCGATACCGCCGATCAGCATGGGGATGGCGATGATGGCCGCGACAGCGGCGATGGCGATCTTCATGGGGTCACCTCCGGAAACGGCTGGTGGGCGGTGATGGCGGGATCGGGTCCGGCGCTGCGAGTTCCGCTGGCGCCTGCTGGACCGGGAGCGACGTCGAGGACGGCGCAGCGGCAGGCGGGTCGACGTGGGGCCAGAGCTGGGCGAGCTCGACGAGTCGCAAACGGCCGGGCCGTCGCGATGACGGGCCGGAGACCGGGAGCCACCGGCCAACTGCGGGGTTGTTCTCTCCGCCCACGCCCGCGACGTCCGCGGCGCTGGTGGCCACCGGCACCAGCCCTGGGCGGTCCAGTTGGGACAGCGCGTCAGCGAGCGCCCGACGTGCGGTGGTCTCGCGACGGTTGGTGGGCAGCCAAAGAAGAACGGGCGTGGTGATTCCTGTTTCGGTGGCGAGCTTTTCGTAGCCGTGGAGCTTTCGGCCGAGCTTGCCGAGGTCCTCGGTGCCGAAGTCGAATTCCAAGAAGAACTCGATCTGGTGCCCGTCTTCGCGCCAGCGGCCGTAGGCGTCGGGGCGGACCATGTCTCCGAAGAGCCGGCCGCAGCGCAGTTCGGACCACCACGCGGTCAGCCGTCCGCGTGCGCCGGGCCGTTGGCTGAGCGCAACGAGGGCGGTGAAGAACCCGTTGATGCCAACGGTGTGCGCCAGGCGCAGCGAGTGTGCGATGCCGATGGCGTCTTCGTGGCGGTAGCCGAGTTGCTTGGGATCGAGGCCGTCCTCGTAGGCCAGGGCGACTGAGCCTGCGATGTCGAGCACGTAGTGCATCGGGGCGGTGCCGGAGGTGACGAACGGCTGGAAGCGGTCGACGACGCGCCACTTGAACAGGTCGAGCATCCTGTGGTTGGCCGCGCGCATGGTCGGGTAGCAGAGTTCAACGATCTGCTGGGTGGTGAGAACCTTGTGCTCGTAGAGCATCCGGGCCAACCATCGGTCCCGAAGCGTGAGCCGCCCGGCGAGCTGGGCGTGGTGCTCCCCGGTCGTGGCCGCGCGTGGCGTAGGACGCTTCGGCATGTGCCCGCGCAATGCCCTTTGGGGCGTGGGATTCGAAATCATGGGTACGCACCTCCCAGGTGTTGGCAGGAGTTGGGAATGGCCCGAGAAGCGCAGGACCGGCTCAAAGGGCCGCGATGTGCGCGAGAGATGACCCCGCATGCGTTGCGGGATAACAAGAACTGACGGGCTACGCTGCTCGGCGTGGGTCTGCGGTGGGCTGACCAGAACGCCCTGTCGTGTTGTCTGGGTCGGCGACAGGCGGTCGCGTGTTGATCTTTGCTGCCTTGCGGATTGCCTTGGCGCGTCCGGGAATCGCGGGTCGGAGTTTCTCGGTGACCGCCGTGAACGGCGGTGCTTCCTCACCACCCAGGACGAGTCGGGCGGCGACGTGGTAGACGCCGAGGTTGGACAGGTCGTGATCACTCAGCCGCGGCATGGTGTGCCGTGCCAGCCTCTTTGCGTCCTCCGGAGAGGCGTTGAAGAAGATCTTCGACCGGGCGTTGGTGCTGATGCCCTCTTCCAGCTCCTTCGGTAGCTGCCCGAGGTACTGGTGCGCTAACGCCATGGAAAGCCGGTAGCCACGGGCTTCGGCGAGCATGTCCTCCAACGGATAGGCCAAATTCAAGAAGTTGTGGCATTCGTCCACGTACAAGGAGGCGTCCCGGCGCTGACGCTGGGGGACGCGGGCTCGGCGTGAAGCGGCCTGCCAAGTACGCGCGACGACAATTGAGCCGACCAGCCGCGCGGTTTCCATACCCAGCGCATCGCGGGCGATCCGCACGAGGCAGATGCCGCCCGTGTTGAGCACCTCGTCCATGTCCACTGTGGATGCACCGCCTGCAATGGCGGCGCGGACGAACGGGCGCAGGAGAAACCCGCGGACCTTGTTCATCAGCGGGGCGATCACCTGCGCGCGTGAGGCGTCGGACAGGTCGTCGTACCAGGACCAGAAGCCTTTGAGGACCTCGTCGTCGATCTGGTCGCAGGCCCGTTGCCGGAATGCCGGCACGGTCAGCAGCTTGGGTAGGTCGTTCAGGGTCGGCGTGCCGGGCATCGCGGTCAGGGTGAGCAGGCCGGCGCGCAGGATGTCGTCGGTGCGCGGCCCCCAGGAGGAGGCGTAGATCCGAGAGAAGATCGACACGAGGTTGTCGACCGCGCGGTTCTTGTCCGTTCCTTCCAGGGGATTGAGCACCGGCGGGCGGCTCTTGCTGTCGGCGTCGAACAGCACGACCTTCTCGCCGAGTTCCTCGGGCAGCCGCATCAAGATGTCCGAGATGAGGTCGCCCTTCGGGTCGACCACGACCACGGCACGACCGGCCTCGGCGTCGTTGAGGATCATCCGGGCCATCAGCTCGCTCTTGCCGGAGCCGGTGGCGCCGAGGATGTGCAGGTGGTGGCGGGCGTCGGCGACGTGCAGGCCGACCGGGCGGGAGTGCCCGGAGTCCGACAACCCGAGGGGCTTGATCAGGTCACCGGTCGTGGCGATGCCCGGCGGGGGCGGCACAGCCTTCGCGCCGGCCCGCTGCAGGCCCGGCACGGCTTCGTCGATCGGCAGGTGCGCGATCGCGGCCAGTTCCGGGATCGAGAGCAGATCGCCCTTCCCGAGCCGGCGGTCGGCCAGCACGGTGACCGGGTGGCGGAGCCGGACCCGGCGGTAGTAGTTGTGCTCGGAGTACGCGGCGAACGCGGAGGCGATCGCGTGCCCGCGGCCCCTCAGTACCTCTCGCACGGCCTGGATCTCGCCGGGTGTTGCGTCGTTGGGGACGGTGGTGGCGACGGCGTAGCGGATGCGGGTCTCGAACTGGTTGGCGCGCAGCTTCTCCACGACCGCCCGGTCCTGGGCGGCGTACTCCAGGCTGGTCTGCCGATCCAACTGCGGCGTCCGCGTGCTGGTCGACGGCTTGGCCTTCTTGCCCGGCGTGATGGCATCGAGCAGTCGGCCGACCACGTTCACCGAGCCGCCTGCGTGCACCCGGCGGGCCGCCCGGCGGGCCTTGGTCACCCGGTGACCGGCGACCGGGCGGACGAGGATCTGCACGCAGGCGCGCTCGTGCGGGCCGAGTCCGACCGGCGCGCCGAGCAGCGCCCGGATCGGGTCGGCCTGGTGGTCGGTGCGGATAGGCAGCGCCTCCGAGCGCGCCAGCCGCAGCTCACCGCCCACAGCTTCGACCTGTCGGCCTGCCGCGGCGGCGAGCGGGATCGGCGGCTTGGCCGGGGTGGTGCGGGTATGGGAGCCGGGCCAGGCCGCTTCGATGGCGCGCTCGACCATGCCGGGTGGCACGAGGCCGGGTACCCACAGCCGGATGTGCACGCCGTCGTCGGTGAACGTGAGCTCGAAGCCGAGGTGCGGCTGCCCACTGAACCGACGCCGCCAACCCGGCCGCAGCAAGCCGACCAGGTTGGACCACACGGTGATCGCCCCGGACGGGTCGACTGTCGGCGGCGCCAGCACGGTGATCAGCCGGGCGTCGGTGACCAGCTTCTCGTGGTAGCGGCGACGCCACCGGCGCCGCGCGACGACCGCGGTGGTGATGACGACCGCGAGCACCGGCCCAGCGATCGGGCCCCAGGCCAGCGCGAGGTCACGCAGGTGGGCCAGCACGTTCTGGAACGCGCCCAGTGGGTCGCGCAGATAGTCACCGACCGGCGAGGCGAGCACGCCCACGGCAAGGTCGGCGCGCGGTTGGGCGATAGAGGACACGGGTACGGCGATGATCGACGAGGACATCGGGGACCTCCCACGAAGGCAGCAACGGAACAGGCGTATGAACTGGGCAGGTCGGGTCAGGCCGCCCGCGGCTGGTCTACCTGCCCCGAGGCGCGGGCGGCTTCGCCGGGCTCGACGGCGGGGCGGGTGTTGTCGACGACCAGATGCAGATGCCGGCGGCCTTGGCGGGTGGCGCGTTCGGCGTCGACCTCGGCCTGCCATTCGGAGAACCGGCGGCCGGCCAGCCGCTTGAGGTAGGCGGGAATCCGGTTGGCTGGGACACCGACGAGTCGCGGGCCGAGCACCGCGAGCAGATCGCTGGCTTCCTGCGACGCCCAGCCGCCGGCGGCGATCGCCGCTTCGTCGGGAAATACATCGGCCACCCGATCTGTGGCCAGGTTCAGGGCGGCATCCTGCGTTCCGCCGTAGGAGTAGACCCACAGGAAATTTGCGGGCGCGTTCGGTTCTGTGAGCCGACGGAACCTGTCGACTTCTTTTGTGTACGCATAGAAATTCACGTCAGGGCGGGCACGGCAAATGCGTAGCCACGCGCGCAAGTAGGCGTCGCTGAAGAAGTCGCCCGCGTCGTGAATCCTGATCCAGGCGCCGTGGAATCTGGGTGCTCCCAGCTCGGCGACCATGGCGGTTTCCCAGCCGGGCAGGTCGTCGAGCACAAACATCAGGTTCGCCTGGTGTTTGGCGCGCACGACTGGCCATGTATAGGTGCCGTGCCGGGCGTAGCACGCCCGTGCGCAAACCCCGGCCGACGGACATGTGTTGTAGGTGCGGCCATCGGCCAGGCGGCCAGCCCACGCGGGCAAAGACCAATTCCACACGCCGATCTGCTTCATCTCGCTGTTTTGGGTGAGCAGCCGAGCAGGCCGCCGAGCAGTTCCCGAATCAGGCTGAATTGCCGTCATGACTTTCCCCTTTAGTGAGCTTCGCTGCTGGATGGATCTGGTGCAAGAAAGTGTGGATCGCGATGTGACCACGAGGAGTCGAGTTCGAGATTCCGACTTCGTGCGAAGCGGACGCGCGTAGTCAGCGTGATCCAGTCGCGTCGCGATCGACATATTCATCGGGTGGCAGCGTGATCACGACCTCAAGACCCCCGGTGTCTCGGCGGCGTTCCCAGATCTCGACGACGACACCAAGTGACACCAAGACGACAATGCCGAGATAGACCACAAGGGACTGGAACGGCCAGTGCGCGACAACTGCGATCAGGACGATGAACACTCCCAGGCGAAGTAGGAGCGCCAGCGCACGTCGGCCGGATAATGAACTACTTTGCATTCGTTTTGATTGCATGATTAACTCCTCAAATAGGCGTGTTGATAGAGCTACCTTGTTGCGGGTTATCGGTTTATGTCGTTCTATGCGGCGTCGAGTTCGATTTGCGACGCGTCGCCGTCGTCGAACGAGTCTGCGATTTCCGCGTCGTCGTCTGCGCCGAGTTCGACGTAGGAGGTTTCGATTCCTGACGAGTTGTCGGAATATCCGGCGATTTCCGCGGGATTAGACGTGACCAGCTGATGTTCGACCGGTGAGGCGATGGACTGGAACGCCACTCTCTGAGTTCCGGTCGACAAGAGCCCCTGGCCCCGATCCGCGGAGAGCAGGAACTGCCGCTCGCCCATCGAGAGATCGAACGTGCGGGTGATCTCGTCGATCGCCTGCGAGGCTTGCCGGAGCAGGATCTGCGTCGCGGCGTTCGCGACGACGGCCTTGCCCAGATCCGAGCCGAGCACATCGGCGGTGTCCTGCGTGGCCACCGTGAGGCCGGCCCACTGCTTTCGGCTTGCCTTGGCCATCCGGAACAGGAACTCGGCTCCTGCGGGTTCCTTCATCAACAACCAGGCTTCGTCGACGACGACCAGCCTGGGTTTGCGGATGGCAGGGTTGGAGACCTGCCGCCACACCGCATCGAGCGTCAGCAGGGTGCCGATGGGCTTGAGTTCGTCGGCGAGATCCCGCAGCGAGAACACGACCAGGTGCCCCTCCGGGCGGGTCGTGGTCGGGCCGGAGAACAGCCCGGAGAAGGCGCCGGTGACGTAGGGGTGCAGCCGTGCCGCGAGCTCGACCCCGGCGGGGTCACCGGTGTCGGCGAGGACCTCGGCGAGGTCGGCCAGCAGCGGCGCAGGACGGGTCCAGGTCCGCGGATCGGAGGTGATTCCGACGCGCTGGTAGGTCGCGGTGATCGCCCGGTCCAGCGCGGCGCGTTCGGTCGCCGCCAACTCCGCGCCGAGGAGCACCGAGATGACGGTGTGCAGGAACAGCGACCTGCGGATCAGCGCGTCGCGGGGCGCGGTGCGCTGGCCGTCGGGGCGGGTGTGGATCGGCAGGTCCATCGGATTGAGGCGGACCTGCTCGGCACCGAGGTGCACGTAGGTGCCGCCGACAGCGGCGGCCAGCCGGGCATACTCGTCCTCTGGGTCGATGACGTGGATCTCGATCCCGCGGTACAGCGAGCGCAGCAACTCCAGCTTCACCAGGTAGGACTTGCCCGCGCCGGAGCGGCCGAGGATCACCGAGTTGTGGTTGTCCAGCGCGAACCGGTCGTGGTGGACGAGTCCTTGGCTTCCGACGTTGAAGCCGTAGAGCACTCCGGTCGGTGCGCCGACCGAGGTCGGGTCCGGCGGCGGCAGGTCCGGGCTGGTGAACGGGAACGCCGCGGACAGCGCGGAGGTGTCGAACGTCCTCCTCATCCCCACGAGATCGAGGCCCATCGGCAGACTGGTGATCCAGCCCTGCAGGCTGCGGTAGGTCGTGGGTTTGCAGTCCAGCAGCAGCGACGCTGCCAGCGACCGGATCGCGGCGACCTCGTCGCCGAGGGCTTCCTCGGTCGGGGCATGCACCGTCAGGTACAGGCCCATCCGGTACAACTTGCCTTCACCGCGGGCGACCCGCGCGGACAGGTCGTAGGCGTCTTCGGTGGCTGCCTCCACGGCGGGGTCGAGCAGCCGTCCCTTCTCGCTGGTGTGCCGGCGTCCGGACTCCAGTTTCGACAGCTGCTTCTTGAGTCGGTTGGCCGCGGTGACGGGGTCGATCGGCTCGATGTGCAGTGAGACGTCGACCCGGCCGGGGTAGGTCAGCAGCGGCTGCAGCCACCCGTTGTGTACCTCGCGCGGGTAGCCCACGACCGCGAACGAGGAGACCCATTCGCCGCCGACTTCCAGCGCGCGAGGGCGGACGGAGATGGCGTCCGGGGTGAACGCGCCGGCCCGCCCGAGCGGCGGCTGCGTGGCCGGCGCCTTCTGGCGGCGGCGCTTGTCCTTGGTCTTCATGAGCGGTACCTCCCCGCGGAGTTGTTGTAGTCGTCGGGGTCCTCGGCGTCGTCGTCCCAGGCGTCCTCGGCCTCGTCGAACTCGTCGTCGGTGGCGAACACGGACTTGCCGAACGCGGTCTCGTCCCAGCTCTCGTCCGGGGCGGTGGTGATGACCTCGTCCGACCCGGCCAGGCCGGCGCTCGGCGGGATCAGCGAGTCCGGGTTGCAGGCCGCGGCCAGCACCGCGGTGGCCTGCCCGGCATCGAGCGGGACGACCGTGATCCCCGAGGGCGAGAGCAGCTCGACCGCTTCGCCGAGTCGGCGCACCAGTCGGGCTTCGGCGGCCCGCTGGGTGGCGTCGTCGACGTGGCCGGCTTGCTTGGTGGCCTTGCGCCGTGCCGACAGCACGGCCAGCGGCGAGGCGCCGCCGAGTCCGTCGGTCGGGCCACCGGTGACCAGCGGTTCGCGCAGGATCAGCAGCACCTGGCGCCGCAGCAGATCGGTGGCGCGACCGAGCTGGTCGAGGTAATCGGCGTGCTCGCGCGCCGCCCGTTCCAGCGCCGGGTGTGGCAGTCCGCCGGCCTGCTCGCGGAGCTCAGCGATTTGCCCGGACAGGTCCAGCCGTTCCGCGCGAATCAGCACCTGCACGGGTGCGGTGAGGGAATGCAGATACCGCCCGAAACTGGCCACCAGAGACTCCTGCTCGGCTGGAGTGCGGAGCGCGAAGTTGATCGTGGAGCAGACCGCGACCACGGCGACACCGTCCTTGCCGAGGTCGATGACACCGGTCTCGGTGACCGCTTCGGCGGGCAGCCGTAACGCGGCCGGCGACACCGTCGACGCCGCGGCCCCCGCGCTCTGCTTCCCTTTGGTGCTGGCCTTGCTGGTGGCGTTGACTTGGTTGTTGAGCCACTCGGGAGCGGGCCGGATACCTTCTGGTGCGGCCACCCGGTGCTGCGGGCTCAGCCGCTGCTTTAGCGCTGCCAGGACCAGTCGGTCGAGGGTGATGCCGTCGCGCTGACCGAGCGCGAGGACCGCGGCGGTCGCCCCGATCGGGATGGCGACGATCAGGAACACCGCGACCGGGACGAACTGGCGGGTGATCGTGTACGTCCCGTACAGCACGATTCCGGTGATGGCGAGGATGAGCAGTTGCCGCGCGGTCAGCGGACCGATGACGCGGTCCTCGCGATCGACGTCGGCGGGAATTCTTACCGGCTGACTCATTTCCCTTCACCTCCTGGGGCGGGCTTCGGTGCACGGAACACCGGCGGCGGAACGGATTGCGTCCGCCGGTAGGCGTCGCCAATGCGGGGCTCGGGGTGCGCCTGCCGGAACACCGGCGCGGCGGGCGTGGACGCCGGTTTGGCGGGACTCGCGGGCTGCGGCGCGGGCGGCGTGGCCGGCTGGAATCGCAGCTGCGATGGCACCGACGCGACACGGATCGGGCGGGCCGGCGGCGGAACGGCGCCGCGTCGACGTGGCCCACCCGCGGCCTGGAACTGCGGCGCCGAGCCGGGACGCGGCCCTCGTCGCGGCGGTGTCATCGGTGTGGCGGGCGTGGGTGCGGAGCTGAATTCGGGAGGCATGGTTGGTCCCTGGTTCGCCGGAGTGACGGCGGGGTCGTGGGTGGTGTCTTGGGGTGAGGGCTGCAGGAACTGCGGTGCCTGCGAAGGCAGCCGCGAGTGGCGGGCCGCGCGGGCGCGCTCGGCGTCATGGGCCGCTTGGAGCCGCTTGTTGACCATCGCCGGAGTCGGCGCGAGGCGTGGCTGTGCAGGCCATGGCGGGTCCGCTGAGCCACCTCCGCCGCGGCCACCTCCGCCGCCCCCGCCGCCGCCGGACTTCGAGCCGACAGCAGCGCCGGCCTTGCCGAGACCACCAGCCTTGCCGGCGACCATGCCGAAGGTCTTCGCCGCGACGTACGCGCGAACAAGACCGCCGAGGAACGAGCGGCCGGAGCCGACCTTGACCGCCTTCAAGAGCCAGAAGGGGATCTTGAACAGGATGAAGAACAGGGCCATCGCGGCGACGAGGGTGCCCAGCGCGGACAGCGTTGAGCCGAACAGGTGCATGCCGCTGGAGAGGAACGTGCGCACCGCGGTGATTAGCACCAGCGCTTGAGCGAACTGGATGGCCAAGGTCGCGGTAAGGGCCTTCCACCACCAGCGCGCGAGCGGGTCGGTGTGCGGCAAGGCATGGCACATCAGGAACAGCGGCCCGCTGATGATCAGGACCAGGGTGATGGCGATCCGGACCACGTAGACGACCAGCAGAGCCAGACCCACGACCACGAGGACCAGGCCGACCAGGATGATGAACAGCCCGCCGGTCTGGATGCCCTGAACGGCGTCCTTAAGGGTGTTGCCCAGGGAAGGCGCGTTCACTCCGTCGCCGAGCACGCCCAAGGTCAGGGCGTTGGCCAGCTTGATGAACTTGTCGGCAAAGAACAGCGACAGCGCCGAGGCCAGAAATGCGATCGGGATCCGCGGCCCGATCTCCTTGATCGAGTAGCGCGCTTGGACGCTCTCGTGGCCCATCAGCAGGATGCCGCCGCCGAGGATGAAGAAGCCGTAGAGGGCGAGGACGAGCTCCCAGGAGTTGTTCCACAACTCGCCGATGCCGGGCAGGTCGCTGATCGCCGGTGTGGACAGCGCGGTGTTCCCGATCAGGTCCAGGATCGGTGAGAGCGCGGCGTCGACGACGCTGCGGAACGCCGAGTTGATGGCCTCGGTGATGCACGCGCCGATGTCGGTGATCCCGCAGTCCGAACTGTTGTCGCCGTTGCCGTCGCCCGGTTGCTGCGGGCCAGTGCCCGGCGGTGGAGTGGTCGGTTGCGGGATGCAGTCCTCGCCCGTGCACGGCTTGCTCGGAGTCGTGGTTGGGACGGACGAGGTGCAGCCGATCTGGCCGGGGAAACTGCATGTCGTCGGCGCAGGTACACCGGTCGGGAGCGGCAGGAGGGTCGGCTGCGGCTTGGTCGTGGTCGGGCCAGGCAACTGGCAGACCGGCAACGGTGAATCCGGAGGGCAGGGATCCACGGTCGGGATCGGCAGCGGCGGAGGCTGCTGCGGCGCGGCGGGTGAGGCCCACGCGCTGACCGCGAGGACACCGACCAGGAGCACGACGATGCTCAGCGCCAGCAGCCAGCCCGCGCGCCAGCGCCGCGGCCGACCGATCGGCGGCCGGTCGGCGCTGGCGTCGGAGACCGGGGAGAGCATCACTCGGTCCGCGGCGGCAGCGATCGCGACCGGGCCGCCGGACCGGCGGTGCGGGCGAACCGTGGGCGGGGTGCTGACGGCCATCGGTCAGGCCCCCACGATCCCTTTGAGGATCTCCACGACCAGCGGCGCGAGCGCCGCCAGGGCGTAGCCCCACCCCGCGGACTTGAAGCAAGTCTTCGCTTTCTCGACCTCGCCGGGGTCGCCGCCGCCCATCACGTAGCGGACGCCGCCGATGGACAGGAACACTGTGGCCAAGCCGGCCAAAATGCCCATGATCCAGTTGCGGATGTTGTTCAGGACGTCGGTCACCGAACCGGCGATGGCGAGCACCACGGTGTCGGCGTGTGCCGAGGAGGCCGACGCCAGCAGCGCGAGGACCGCCAGTTCGACGATCAGGGCCATGTGGGCCCAGCGCCGCGGTCGCACCGGTGTCCAGTCCGCCAGCGTAATGATCGGAGCATTCATCGGCTGGCTGCTGGTGACCTCGTTCGGCGTGCTCGCTGAGGTGGTCTCGACCAGCGGCTGTGGACGGTCGTCGAGACGGGCGCTGCGCGGCCCGCTCACGGCGGTGAGGAATCGATCGATCAGGCGCATTGGGGCACCTCCGGAAGTCGGGCTGAGAGCGGGTGTGTCCCGCAGCCCTGAACTCCGGAATTCGGGTCCGTTTTGGACACGCGACCCTGAACTTTCTGCGCCGACTCAACCTCGGGCACCGACACAGAAAGTGACGACCGTGGAAGGTTTCGGACCGGCCTGGCTGAGCGCGCGAGAGCCACCGAAGTGGCAACCTGGTCGATCAGCGGGTCAGTCGGATCGGTCTCGGCGGCGCCATCGCGCAGGTACTCAGCGAGCCGGAGCTCGGCGCGGTTGCGCGCCTTATAGACCGCCCACTCGCCGGTCTGGTGCTGCGCGGCCCAGTCCGCGACGGCGACCTCTTCCAACCGGGTCGCGCCGATCAACGCGGCCTCAGTCTGGGTCAGGACTCCGTCCGCGACCGCACGAGCGAGGACCAGATCCGGGTGCCCCCACGGTGCGTGCGGCGGGGTGGATCGAAAGCCCGGCGCGACCGGGGTCGGACCCGCGAGCGCTTCCGCGAGCGCCTGGTAGCCGGACCGGTAGGCGTCCCACCGCAGCCGGAGCATGATCCGCGGCGGGCGCAGATCGATGGTCGACAGCGCGGTCAGGAAGCCGCGCAGAACCTCGGCGTGCACGTCGGCCGGATCGCCGGCGAACCGGTTGGTCAAGGTCGCGGCGACGGAGGTCAGCGCGGGCAGCGCGACCCCGACCGCGACGACCGTCCAGGTCGCTCCTTCTGTGCGGGAGCGCAGCACCAGATGCGCCCACACCGCGTCCCGCGTCGCCTGCGGGCAACGGCGCGCCAGCAGCCGGTCGCGGACCTCGTCCAGCGGTATGCGCCGATCAGGCAGCCCCGGAAAGAGCCTGCCGTTCAGCGACACCGGATGAGGCCCGGTCACCAGCCAGGTAAAGGTGTCCCGCGCGATATCCAGCGAGTTCGGAACAGCGGCGTCGCAACCGCGACGGAAAACAGATTGTGCAGCCATGTCGTGTCTCCCAGGGCGTCGATGTGAACAACAACGACGTCAGGAAGCCACGACCGATACCAGCGAAATACCACGCCATTACTAGCTCCCAACTAGCGAAGCGCCCTGAGGGCTACTAGCGGACTACTATTTCGCCCGCGAACGGGCGCCCGCAAGATCCACTTCATCGTGGTCGGGCCGTCAGGTGTTGATCAACACTAGTACGCGCTGAACTGGGCTTATAGTCGAACACTAGTAGCGCACTGGTATCCAAAGGGACGCGAGGGGCAGTAGATAGTGAGCCTGCCACAAGATCAACATGACAGGCGGGAGAAAAATCTTGAAAAGTCCGTCGCAGCCCGTCCAGAACTCGGCTCGCGGAGCTCGCGCAGATATCGCAGTTCGGCGCCATTGCCGAACCTCGGTCGGAGCTGACTGAACAGTTTCCCACCCGCATCCATGCGGGCTTCTACGGTCACCAAGAAAGTCAATTTGGTGTGTCCAAAACGGGGTCAAAAAACGGAGTTAAGGGGCGTCAGAACACACGGCACCCATCCGTCGGAGGAGACCCACGATGACCCCGACACACGGCAACGACTCCCCAGGAGACGACTCCCAGGAGCACGGCCCCACCGACCCACCGACCATCCCGATCCCGCTGCCGCAGATGCGGCGAGCGCCGCGCCTGCGCACCCTGCGCCTCGCGCTGCGCCACCCCCGTCCGGCCCGGCCGAGCACCATCTGGCCGTGCGCTCAAGACGACCTGAGCGAGGGCACCGGCCTGCTCGCCAACTGGCTGCTGACCGCGGTCATCAAGATCGTCACCACCTACACCCAACCCGGCCAGCGAGTGCTGTTGCTCGACCCCGCGCCCTACCTCACGCCGGGCGCGTCGTGGCCGACGATCGCGGTCCGCAACCGGCCCTGGCGCGGCCCGTACGCCGGACTGCTCGAAGCCGGCTGGACCGTGGTCCGACTCGGCCGCGGCATCCAGACCCAGACCGCCGTCGCCAACCCCGACCCGGCCGGCGAGCACCCCGTCGACGCACCGGCCCAGTCTGAGTCCGGACCCGGACTGCCCACCGAAATTCCGTCCGCCGACCACCCGGTCGGACCGTCGGCGGACCGCGTGGCCGAACCGGACCCGGCCGCGACCGGACACGGTCCGGACCGCTACGACCTGATCATCACCGCGGCCGAACCGCACACGCTCGGCTGGTTCCGCCCGACCGACTGGACCGGTCTGCTCACCCCGACCGGCATCCTCGCCGTCATCACTCATGGTGACCGCAGCAGCAGCGGTCGGCTCGCCGACCCGGCCGGCGCGC
Source organism: Amycolatopsis saalfeldensis (assembly GCF_900110575.1). Lineage (GTDB taxonomy): Bacteria > Actinomycetota > Actinomycetes > Mycobacteriales > Pseudonocardiaceae > Amycolatopsis > Amycolatopsis saalfeldensis. The sequence continues at coordinate 208,485 of NZ_FOEF01000014.1, read as the reverse complement.
TCGTGCGCACCGCGCACCACGCCGGACTGCGCTACCTCGATCGCATCGCGCTGCTACGCGTACCCGTCCGCGACGGCGCGCTCGCCGCTGCAACCCCGGCCACACGCGACCGTTCCCAGGTCCAGTCGGGACGGTCGACGTCCACCGTCCGGCACACCCAGGTGCACGACGACCTCCTGGTGTTCACCTGCCAGCCCGCCCTCAGCGGCCCGACCGATGGCGAGGAGACCTCCGATGACTGACCGTCCCACGTCGCCCTGGCCACTCCCCCTACCGCCGGGGGAGGAGCCGCCGATCCCGCCGTTGTCGGTCTGGTCGACCGGCCAGCGCGACCCCGCGGCGCAGCTGCGCAACAGCGGCTGCGTGCCCGGCACCGATGCCGACACCGACCGGATCCCGCCCGCCGTCGCCGCCTACGCGATCGCGACGCACACCCGCCCCGGCGACCTCGTTCTCGACCCTGACTGCGGGGCCGGCACCGTGCTGACCGAGGCGCTGCGCGCCGGTCGCCACGCGCTCGGGCTGACCGCCCGCAACCGGTGGTGGACGCTCGCCCGCGCCAACATCACCGCCGCCAAGACCGCGGGCGCGTGGCGCGACGGATCGGTCCTCGACGCCCGTCCGAAGGTGCTCGCCACGATCCGCGCCGCCGGGTTGGTCGGCCGAGTCGGACTCGTCCTGACCGCCTTGCGCACCACACCCGACGAGCCGACGGATCGTGCACCGAGTCCGGACCGCGACCCCGACTCCGCCATCGCCGAACTCGCCGCGACGCTCACCTACTGCGAGCCACTGCTGCGCTCCGGCGGACACCTCGTCGTCGTCGCGCGACCCCGCCGACACCCCGACGGCTCGCTGGTCGACCTGACCACCCCGCTGATCGCCGCGGCGAGGGCCGCGGGCCTGGCGCCGGTCGAACGGTGCGTCGCGCTGACTGCCGAACTGCGGGGTAGCCGACTGGTCAACCGAGCCTCGCTCGCCGAGCGCCGCGCCGCCGCCCGAGCCCGCGCCGCCGGGACGCCGACCGCACTCACCGCGCATCACGAGGTGCTCGTCTTCCAACTCGCCCACGACGCCGAACTAGCCGACGCCGCAGCAGTCGACATCCCGTGGTCGACCGGGGACCAAGTCATCCGGCCCGCAGTCAACGGCGTCAAGTACCCCGGTTGGAGGCGAGCGGCATGACCACTCGCCTGTACTGCCGCGAGTGCGGCTGGCACACCAAGTTCCGCAGCAAGCGCTCCGCGCTGCGCGCCGCCGGCCGTCCCCACTGCACTGGCACACCGGTGGCCGAAACCTGTCCACGGCGGTGGTCCCGACTGTGGACAAACCTGTGGACAGGCCGATCCGATGCCGCGGCCAACAACACCGAAGTCGGGGCCGACGACGGAATCGGTGACGGCGAACTGATCGATGCCCGCGGCAACCGCGTCCAGTGGGCCGCGCTCGCCGCGCACCACGCCGAAACGACTCGGCGGGCCCGCCAGGCGATGGTCGAAATCGTCCGCGCCGGCTACCAGATCGGGCCGCCACCGTATGGCTACCGCGCCCTGCGCATCCGGGTCACCGACCCGACCGGACACAGCAAGCTGCGCGCGGTTCTTGTCCCGGACTGGCAGACCGCCGCGGTCGTCAAGCAGATCTTCATGTGGCGTGCCGACCACGGCCTGAAGTTCGCTGTCATCGCCACGCGACTCAACGCCGACCCGCGCCAGTACCCGGTACCGGTGCCTAACAGGCGATGGACCGCCAAGGCCGTGCGGCGGATCGTCACCAACGCCAAGTACACCGGGCGTCAGGTCTGGGGTCGCACTGTCGCCGGCCGCCCCGCGCCCGTGGAGCAGTGGGTCACGTCAGCGCCGAAAGTGCACGAGCCGTTGGTCGACGAGCGCACCTTCCGCCGCGCCCAGCCTGGCCCCACCGAGCATCCACCCGGCGCGGCGAACGCGGCAGACTGCCCGCCGAGCGCGGCATGAACACCCGCCGGTGGACCGTCGCCGCCGCAGTCTTGTTCGCCACCTATGCGGCGACGATCGCCGGGGCGAACTGGGCGTCCACGCTGTGGCCGGCGGTCGCGGTCGCGGGCCTGCAGATTCCCGCGGGCGCACTCTTCGCGGGACTCGCGTTCACCGTCCGGGACCTCCTACAAGACGTTGTTGGCGCCCGGACAACGCTGCTCGCGATCGCTCTCGGTGCGGCGTTGTCCGGGCTGGTCGCCGAGCCGCGGATCGCGCTGGCCAGCGCGGTGGCCTTTGTCGTCTCCGAAGGCGTCGACCTCGCCGTCTACACCGCACTGCGGCAGCGGAATCGCTTCGCTGCCGTGGGTCTGTCGAACGCGGTCGGGTTGCTCGTCGACAGCCTGCTGTTCCTGCCGCTGGCGTTCGGCTCGCTGACTTACCTCGCCGGGCAACTCGCCGGGAAGACCGCCACAACCGTCATCGCGGTCGCCGTGCTCGTGGGCACCCGCGCCCACCGGAGGGCGGTGCCGGCGTGAAGTTCTTCCTGGGCGCCCACCAACCCATCTGGCTGACCCGTGTACCGGACATCCCGCTGCTGGTGTCGCACCGGCGGCTCGGCCACCGTCGCACTCTGCCCAGCGCCATCACCGAATGGGCGCTCGACTCCGGCGGCTTCACCGAACTGCAGCTCCACGGTCGCTGGGAGACCAACGAGAAGGACTACGTCCGCGCGGTCCGGCGCTACGCCGACGAGATCGGCAACCTCACCTGGGCTGCGCCGCAGGACTGGATGTGCGAGCCGCACATCCTCAAGCGCACCGGTCTCACGGTCCGCGAGCATCAACGGCGCACCGTCATCAACCTCGTCCGCCTCCGGGACCTCGCGCCCGAGCTCGCATGGGTGCCGACGCTGCAAGGCTGGACCCTGTCGGACTACCAAAGGTGCGCTGACCTCTACGACCGGGCCGGGATCGACCTGGCAATCGAGCCGCTCGTAGGGATCGGCACGGTGTGCCGGCGCCAGAGCAGCGCTGATGTGGAGCGCATCATGCGTGCCTTCGCGGCGCGCAATTTGAACCTGCACGGCTTCGGCATCAAGATCACGGGCCTCAACCGGTATGCCGAAGCTCTCTGTAGTTCGGACTCGATGTCATGGAGCAGGCGTGGCCGCTACGTGCCCGGATGCGGTCCGAGCCACCGCACCGAGTCGAACTGCCTGCGCTTCGCGCTGAGCTGGTATCGACAGATCCAAACCAGGCTCGGTTCGGCAGGGCTGACAGCGGAAGGCGTTCACCCCGACCCGTTGGCGAGGGTCGCGTGAAGACCGTCGCCGCGCTGCTTGCGCTGCGAGCTCACTGCTCGCCGCGTACCTCGGTGCTGTCCGGTTCGACGAGCGAGACGTCGCGTGGCGTGTCGATCCCGAACAGCTCGTTCGGCGTGCACTGCAGCGTTGTGCACAGCGCCTTCAAGGTCGCCACCTTGACCTGGACCGGCTGCTTCTTGATCAGCACGTCAACCGACTGGAGGGACAGTTCGAACCCGGCACGCTGGACGAGGAGCTCGCGCAGTTCGGTCGCGTTCCAGACGTTGCGGGAGGCCATGACCTTCCGCAGCCGCCACTCGATCTGCACCCGCTGCCCGCCCATGCTCGTCGCTCCGCGGCGCTTCGCGCCGTCGCCAACGACGCTCAGTGTCCCCGATGGCGACGGAAGCCGGCCGCTGCATGTCCGGCGTGTTCAGCAGACGCACATCCGCAAGCAGGCATAACCTGAGATACACAGGCTACACACGAGCTATTCAAGTGTTACCTTAGTTGAATGACAGACGTGTGCGCGGCTCAACAGATAGGAGGTGCCTCGGCACCCATCACGTTCAACGTTCTGCAGGCGCAAGGCCGTCCGCGGTCCGCGCCGGTACTGATCATCTGGACTCGCGTCGACCGCCGTCCATCTCGTTTGCACGAGGTGCCTCAGCACCCGTTCGACAAGGCCCCTGGCCCTGCCGAACGGCGAGAGTCCAGCACGGCCACGAGCGCCGGCCCCGCACACACGTACTCGGGGAGTAGAGGCCCGCTGATCGTGACAGCTTCGGCGATCCCAGCTTGTTCAACGCACGTCATGGTGCGTGCCCGCGTCGCCGCGAAACCCGCCTCGCGCGGACCGGCGACCGCAGGTGTCAACGGCTGGGAGCGCCCGCTGTGTCGACGGTTCCTGTCGCCGACCAGCAGCCCCATGAACCTCCGCCACGCGCGGACTTCATGGGCACGAAGGGGGCGCTCATGTGCGCTCAACCTCGCAACCCTGACCAAGCCAACGACAACGCCGCCAACATCCCTGCTGCAGTCGAACTGCAGCAGGAAAGCTCCGCCAACGCGCCGAGCCGGCAGCCCCGGCAAAGCGCTCGCGCCGGCAGGGCTGGGCGCAACTTGGTGGTGCGCGGCGTTCGCCGCGATCCCCCCGACATCCACAAGCTCGCGCGAGTGGTCGCCAGCCTCGCGGCAGCGTTGTTGGCGGCCGAATCCGGCGACCAACCGCCGCGCGCCGAGCCTGACGCCGACCACCACCTCCGCGACGCCGCATAACGCCGCACGTTTGCGCTCGCCCAACAAATGCGGCGGATCGGCCTCGTTCGCCGCTGCCCCGAAAGGAAGGTTCAACACGATGTCTGCCAATTGCCATCCCCGCACTGATCGCCTGGCCGAAGATCCGCGGGTTCGACGCTTCGTGCGCGTCGGCCTTTACCAGCGATGCCCCACTTTCGGCGAAAGCGACTTCCTACAGTCCTACGTCGCCTCCCAGCCTGATTGGCGAGTCGCTCTTCGCAGCAGCGACGATGGATCAGGTGCCACGTTGAAGCGGCGTGGACTGCAACGAATGCTGGCGGCAGCCCGATCCGATGCCATCGACGTGCTCGTCGTCCGCCACATGTACAACCTGTCCCGAACAACTCAGCACCTCGCCTTCCTGCTCGACGAGCTGACGTCGCACGGTGTGCGGGTGGTCTCGGCCGCTGACCCCGGCCTCGACACCGAGACCCCGTTCGGCCTCTTCCTCGTACGCGTGGTGAGTGCCGTCGCCGAGATCGAGCACACCGGCGCGCTCGCAGATCGGCGCGCTCGCCTTCGCCACAAGCAGAAATCCGGTAACGAGTCGCCACTTGCGGGTTAGCCCGCAACGCACCCGGCAGATCCGCCGGGCCAATACAGCGACCAACACCGTCCTCATCCAGACGACTCACAACGAGGTGTTCATGAACAGCGCTTATGTCGGTTCGGACGACGAACTGCAGGCAGACGTCGCGCTCTGCGTCCAGCGACCGTCCACTGACCTCGAACCCGGTACACGCGCGGTGATCTACCTGCGTGTGTCCTCGTCCGGACAGGTCAAGACTGACTACAACGACGAGGGCATCTCCATCCCGGCACAGCGTGAGTCATGTCTGCGCAAGGCGAAGGATCTGGGCGTCACGGTCATCGACGAGTACGTCGAGCCCGGACGCTCGGGAACGGAGATGACCAAGCGGGAGGCGTTCCAGCGCATGCTCGCGCGGGTACGCAGCCAGGGCGACGTTGACGTCATCATCATCTACCAGCTCTCGCGTATGGCTCGTAACCGCTACGACGACGCGGTCGTCATGGCAGACCTGCGCAAGCGCGGTGTCACCCTCGTCTCGGCCACCGAGGCCATCGACGACACCCCGGTCGGCCAGCTGATGCACGGCATCCTGGCCACGTTCAACGAGTACCAATCCCGCCAATCCGGTGCCGACATCGCTTACAAGATGGGTCAGAAAGCCCGCAGCGGTGGCACCCTCGGCCGCGCGAAACTCGGCTACCTCAACTACATCGACCACTCAGATGGCCGAGTAATCCGCACGATCATCGTTGATCCCGAGCGGGCACCGATGGTCAAACTCGCCTTCGAGCTCTACGCCACAGGCGACTATTCCTTGGACGAGTTGGCCGACGAACTGTACGACCGCGGACTCCGCACCCGTGCCACCATTAGGCATCCGGCGAAAAAGGTGTCGATCAACAAGCTCTCGCAGATGCTGCGCGACCGCTACTACCTCGGGTACGTCGACTACAAGGGCGAGGAGATCCGCGGCCGACACGAGGTCCTGATCGACGACGAGGAACTCTTCGACCAAGTCCAGGAAATCCTCGAATCACGGCTCACAGCAAAGGAACGCCGCCGCGTTCACCACCACTACCTCAAGGGCTCGGTGTACTGCGGCTACTGCCGACGCGCCGGCAAGACACAACGACTGGCGATCCAACGCACGGTCAACCGCCACGGCTACGAGTACCTGTACTTCTTCTGCCGCAACAAACGCGACGGAATCTGCCCAGGCCCGCACGTCCACATCTACCAAGTCGAAGAAACCATCGAACGCCACTACGCCAACATCCGATTCCACCCGGAATTCATCGCGGACGTCGGCGCGCACATCGACACCGTCATCAACGAACAGGAGGCCGCCGCACGCCTACTGCACAAGCAGATCGCCAGCCAACTACGCGAACTCGACACCAAGGAGGAGAACTTGATCGACCTCGCCGCCGACGGCACACTGCCGCAAACCAAGGTCAAAGCCAAACTCCGCGATATCGGCACAGAACGACGACGCCTCACCCAGCGGCTCGACACCGCCAGTGCCGACCTCACCGACAGCGCTCGACTCATCCAGGCCGCCCTCAAGTTCCTGGAAGCCCCCGAAGAGCTCTACCGACGCTGCAACGACCAACAACGGCGCCTACTCAACCAAGCGATCTTCCACGGCCTCTACATCGAGGACGACCAGGTCACCGACCAGGACCTCCACGACCCCTTCGGGCAACTTCACGCCCTTCAGCGCGAACACGTCCCTGGGCCAAGGCTCGCGACGGCTCGGTCGCCGCGTGGGAGCAGCAAAAAGGCCACCCGCTCAGCGGATGGCCCTTCAACTTCCGGCGTTGCCCTCTTGCTCAAGGGCGTTGACGCAGGCAAGGGTTCTAATAACAACCCTAGGGTGGAGCTAAGGGGACTCGAACCCCTGACCCCCTCACTGCCAGTGAGGTGCGCTACCAGCTGCGCCATAGCCCCGAAGCGAAGGTGAACTCCGCATCTCGTGTGGCCATACGTTACACCCCGGCCCCGCCTCGGTCTCAGGGGGGTGGTGATCAGTGGCTGTTGGGCTGTTCGGGCAGGTGACCTGCACGTTCATGACTTATTTTAAATCCTGTATTGATTCTCTGTGTGGTCCCGGTTACATTTTGCTCGGTTGTGACGCCGAGGTCCCCGCCCGCTACGCCGCGTCTCCATCCCTGGGTTCAGCCTTGCCGTTTCCTGCTCAGCGAACGCCGCGATGCGGCGGAGGAGGTTCCGATGAGTCGACGGTCACGGAGAGTGGCGACGTTGCTGCTGTCCGCCTTCACCCTGGTGGTGGGGTATCTGACGGTAGCGGCACCTGCGGCACCAGCGGCACCAGCGGCGCAGGCCGCGGCCGTGCCAACGGACTGGTCCACGGTCAGCTCCGTGAACAGCGGGAAGTGCGTGGACGCGCGGGCCGCGGCCAGTGCGAACGCCACCGCGGTCCAGCAGTACTCGTGCAATCAGGCGGCATCGCAGCAGTGGCAGTTCCAGGCGACCAGCGACGGCTACTACCGCGTGAACACCCGGAACAACGCGGCGCAGGCGTGGGACGTCACGAACGTCTCGAAGGCCGACGGCGGGCTGGTGCAGCTCTGGGCCTACTCGAACGGGGCGAACCAGCAGTGGCAGCCGGTCCAGGAAACCTCCGGCGCCTACCACTTCGTGAACCGCAACAGCGGCAAGTGTCTTGACGTGCCCAGCGCTTCGATGGCGGACAGTGTGCAGCTTCAGCAGTACGCCTGTAACGGCACCAATGCCCAATCGTTCACAATTACCCCCGTGGGTGGCACTACTCCTCCGAGCTCGGGGCAGCCGGACCTCGGGCCGAACGTCGTCGTCTTCGATCCTTCGATGGACAGCGCGGCGATCCAGAGCAAGCTGAACAGCATCTTCAGCCAGCAGGAGAAAAACCAGTTCGGCAGTCAGCGGTACGCGGTGATGTTCAAGCCGGGCACCTACTCCAACGACGTCAACGTCGGCTTCTACACGCAGGTGCTGGGCCTCGGCCTGTCGCCGGACGCGGTGACGATCAACGGCGCCGTGCACGTCGAGGCCGACTGGTTCCCGCCGCAGAACGCGACGCAGAACTTCTGGCGCGGCGCCGAGAACCTGTCGGTGAACCCGGCCGGCGGCGCCGACCGCTGGGCCGTGTCGCAGGCGGCGCCGTACCGCCGCATGCACCTGCGCGGTGACCTGGCGCTCGACGACGGCGGCTGGGCCAGCGGCGGCTGGATCTCCGACTCGAAGATCGACGGCCAGGTCCGCTCCGGCTCGCAGCAGCAGTGGATCTCGCGTGACTCGCAGTTCGGCAGCTGGAACGGGTCGAACTGGAACATGGTGTTCGTCGGCGTCAACGGCGCGCCCGCCAGCACCTTCCCCTCCCCGCCGTACACCACGGTCGGCCAGGCGCCGGTGGTGCGCGAGAAGCCGTTCCTCTACATCGACGACGCCGGCAACTACCAGGTGTTCGTCCCGTCGGTGCGCACCAACACCTCGGGCACCAGCTGGGCGAACGGCACCGCGCCGGGCAGCTCCCTGCCGATCGACCAGTTCTACATCGCGAAGCCCGGCGCGACCGCGGCCGAGATGAACGCGGCGCTGGCGGCGGGCAAGAACCTGCTGATCACGCCCGGGGTCTACCACCTGAACCAGACCCTGCACGTGACCCGGCCGGACACCGTGGTGCTCGGCCTCGGCATCGCGACCCTGGTGCCGGACAACGGCATCACCGCGATGAACGTGGACGACGTGGACGGCGCCAAGATCGCCGGCCTGCTGATCGACGCGGGCACGACCAACTCCAGCACGCTCATGCAGGTCGGCGCCGCCGGCTCGAGCGCCGACCACTCGGCCGACCCGACCTCGCTGCACGACGTGTTCTTCCGCATCGGCGGCGCCGCCGTCGGCAAGGCGACCACCAGCCTGGTGGTGAACAGCAACAACGTGATCGGCGACCACATGTGGATCTGGCGCGCCGACCACGCCGCGGACAACAGTTACGTCGGCTGGAACACCAACACCGCCGACAACGGGCTGACCGTCAACGGCGACAACGTGACGATGTACGGCCTGTTCGTCGAGCACTACCAGAAGACCCAGGTCGTCTGGAACGGCAACGGCGGGCGCACGTACTTCTTCCAGAACGAGATGCCCTACGACGTGCCGGACCAGGGCGGCTGGATGAACGGGTCGACCCAGGGCTACTCCGCGTACCAAGTCGGCCCGAACGTGACCAGTCACGAGGCGTGGGGGCTGGGCAGCTACTGCTTCTTCAACACCAACCCCTCGGTCGCCAGCGCCCACGCGTTCGAGGCGCCGAACACCCCCGGGGTGCGGTTCCACGACATGGTGACGGTTTCCCTGAACCACCAGGGGACCATCACGCACGTGATCAACTCGACGGGCGACACCACGCCCGACGGCACCAAACCGGTGAACCTGGTGAGCTACCCGTAGCCACCTCCCGGACAACCGGCGCACGCCGTGGTGGCGGCCGCGGCGTGCGCCGGTCCCCACCTCGCGGCGGGCCGGAGCGAGAGGGACCTTCGCCCGTGACGGCGCCCTCCGGGGACCGCACGCCGTAGGCTGGGCGTGTGAGCCAGCCGATCCTGATGACCGTCGACGACGACCCCGCTGTGTCGCGCTCGGTCGCCCGTGACCTGCGTCGCCGCTACGGCAAGGACTACCGCGTCATCCGCGCCGATTCGGGGGCCGACGCCCTCGACGCGCTGCGCGAGATCAAGCTGCGCGGCGACGCCGTCGCGGCCATCCTCGCCGACTACCGCATGCCCCACATGGACGGCATCGTCTTCCTCGAGAAGGCGATGGACCTGTTCCCCAACGCCCGTCGCGCCCTGCTGACGGCCTACGCCGACACCGACGCGGCCATCCAGGCCATCAACGTGGTCGACGTCGACCACTACCTGCTCAAGCCGTGGGACCCGCCGGAGGAGAAGCTCTACCCGGTCATCGACTCCCTGGTGGAGACGTGGCTCGCGGTCGGCGACCGGCCGGTCGAGGAGACGAAGCTGATCGGCCACCGCTACTCGGCGCCGTCGTTCAAGGTGCGCGACTTCCTCGCCCGCAACGCCGTGCCGTACCGCTGGTACTCGGTGGACGACGAAGAGGGCGGCCGCATCCTGAAGGCCGCCGAGGCGTGCGAGACGGACATCCCGGTGGTCGTCACGCCGGACGGCACCGTGCTCAAGCAGCCCTCCGGCGGGCAGATCGCCGACGCGGTCGGTTTGTCGACCCGGCCCGCGCAGGAGTTCTACGACCTGGTCGTGGTCGGCGGCGGGCCGGCCGGGCTCGGCGCCGCCGTGTACGGCGCGTCGGAAGGGCTGCGCACCGTGCTGGTGGAGAAGAAGGCCACCGGCGGGCAGGCCGGCACCAGCTCCCGCATCGAGAACTACCTCGGCTTCCCGGACGGCGTCTCCGGCGCCCAGCTGACCGACCGGGCGCGGCGTCAGGCCCAGAAGTTCGGCGCCGAGGTGCTCACCGCCCGCGACGTGGTCGGTCTGGAGGCCCGCGGTTCGAGCCGCGTGGTGACCTTCGGCGACGGCTCGGAAATCGCCGCGCACTCGGTGATCCTCGCCAGCGGCGTCACCTACCGGGCGCTGGAGGCCGAGGGCATCGAGGAGCTCACTGGCCGCGGCGTCTACTACGGCTCGGCCGCCACGGAGGCGCCCGAGTGCAAGGGCGAGCACGTTTACATCGTCGGCGGCGCGAACTCGGCCGGCCAGGCCGCGGTGTTCTTCTCGCGCCACGCCGCGGACGTGACGATCCTGGTGCGCGGCGCCTCGCTGGAGGCGTCGATGTCGCACTACCTCATCGAGCAGCTCGCGGCCATCGACAACGTGCACGTCCGCACGCACACCACCGTCGTGAAGGCGCACGGCTCGGAGCACCTCGAATCGCTGACCCTGTGCGAAAACGGCGTGACCGAGACGGTCGACAGCGGTCACCTGTTCGTCTTCATCGGCGCCGCGCCGCGCACCGAGTGGCTCGGCGAGACGATCCAGCGCGACGGCCACGGCTTCGTCCGCACGGGCCCGGACCTGGTCGCCGAAGGGCGTTACCCGGCCGGCTGGTCGCTCGACCGCGACCCGCACTACCTGGAGTCGTCCGTGCCCGGCGTGTTCGTGGCGGGCGACGTCCGTTCGCAGTCGGTGAAACGCGTGGCCTCCGCCGTCGGCGAGGGCGCCATGGCGGTCACCCTGGTCCACCGTTACCTGGAGGAGCAGTGAGCACACCCGCACTGCCGCGTGAGGAACTGCGCGGCCTGTTCCTGTTCGAGCACCTGTCCGACGAACAGCTGGACTGGATCGAAGAGCACGCCGCCCTCGAGCGTTACGAGGGGGGCAGCGTGGTGATCCAGGAGGGCGAGCCCGCCACCTGCTTCTACCTCCTGCTCGGCGGGGCACTGCGGATGACGCGGCTGGTCAGCGGCGTCGAGGTCGAGATGAAGCGCTCCGACCAGCGCGGTTCCTATTGCGGCGCAACACAGTTCTTCGTGCATCAGGAGACCGACCACTCGTACGGCGCTTCGGTGCACGCGGTCAGCGACGTCGAGTTCCTGACGCTGCCCGCGGCCGAGTTCGCCGTCCAGTTCCGCGGCTGGTTCCCGATGGCCGCGCACCTGCTGGAGGGCATGTACGTCGGCTGGCGCAACACCGACACGGTGATCTCGTCGCGCCGGCGGCTGCTGGCGCTCGGCGAGCTTTCGGCGGGGCTGACGCACGAGCTGAACAACCCGGCCGCGGCCGCCGTGCGCGCCACCGCTTCGCTGCGCGAGCGGGTCGCCGGGATGCGCCACAAGCTGGCGCTGCTGGCGAAGAAGGACATCGACCCGGATCTGCTGGAGCAGCTGCTCGACGTCCAGGAGCGCCTGGTCAAGCAGGTCGCCGACGCGCCGAAGCTCACCGCGATGCAGCAGTCCGACCGTGAGGACGAGATCGGCGACTGGTTCGACGACCACGGCATCGGCCAGGGCTGGGACCTCGCCAGCATCTTCGTCAGCGCGGGCTTGACCGCCGACAGCCTGGACGGTGTCCTGGATTCCGTCGGCGAGGGCCTGCTCGACAGCGCGGTGCGGTGGCTGGCGTACGCGCTCGAGACCGAGATGCTGATGGGCGAGATCGAGGACTCGACCACGCGGATCTCGGCGCTGGTCGGCGCGGCGAAGCAGTACTCGCAGATGGACCGCGCGCCGCACCAGTGGATCGACGTGCACGAAGGACTCGACTCCACGCTGGTGATGATGTCCGGCAAGATCGGCCCGGGCATCCGCGTGGTCAAGGAGTACGACCACGGCATCGCCCGGGTGCCGGCGTACGCGGCCGAGCTGAACCAGGTGTGGACCAACATCATCGACAACGCGCTGGGCGCGATGGCCGGCGAGGGCACCCTGACCCTGCGCACGTGGCAGGTCGACAAGCAGGTGCGCGTCGAGATCGGCGACACCGGGCCGGGCATCCCCGAGGACGTGCGGCAGCGCATCTTCGAGCCGTTCTTCACCACCAAGGGCGTGGGCGAGGGGACCGGCCTCGGGCTCGACATCTCGTGGCGCATCGTCGTCGAGCGGCACTACGGCGACATCAAGGTGGAATCCGCCCCCGGTGACACCCGGTTCGAGATCTGCCTTCCGGTGGAAGAGCAAGCCTCGCTCTAACCGCCCCTTCCCGTTCACCGATCGTTCATCACGAAATCCTCCGGCCGCGCGTCAAAAGAGTCGCGGGGACTGGAGGATTCGTGGTGTCGGTCGGGGGATCTGGGGAAGGTGGGGGTTTCTTGAAACGCCGGTTGTCCATCGGACTGGCCGTGGTATTGGTGCTGGGGGTCGTGGCCGCGATCGTCTGGGGGCGCTCGGGCAGCTCGTCCGGCGGTGATCTGACGGTCGTGCGCGGGGTGATCGGCTCGGAGAAGCAGGCCTTCTTCACCGACTCGCGCGTGGTGGCCGCGTTCGCCAAGCACGGGCTGAAGGTCGAGGTCGACACCGCGGGCTCGCGCCAGATCGCGACCACCGTGGACCTTGCGAAGTACGGGTTCGCCTTCCCGTCGTCCTCGCCGGCCGCGCAGAAGATCCAGCGCGACCGCAAGGTCACCACGGTGTACACGCCGTTCCAGTCGCCGATGGCGATCGCGACCTTCGAGCCGATCGTGGCGCTGCTGAGCGCGAACGGCGTGGTGCACAAGGGCGCCGGCGACTACCAGGTGCTCGACGTGGCGAAGTACCTCCAGCTCACGCAGGCCGGCACGCGCTGGGACCAGCTGCCGGGCAACACGGCCTACCCGGTGCGCAAGAACGTGCTCGTCACCACCACGGACCCGCGTGAGTCCAACTCCGCGGCGATGTACCTGTCGATCGTTTCGTTCGTGGCCAACGGGAACAACGTGGTCAGCAGCGCCGACCAGGAGTCGAAGGTGCTGCCGCAGGTCGCGAAGCTGTTCCTCGACCAGGGTTACACGCAGAACAGCACCGACGGCCCGTTCGAGGACTACCTGTCCGCCGGCATGGGCAAAACGCCGCTGGCGCTGATCTACGAATCGCAGTACGTCGACCGGCTCGTGCGCGCCGACGGCTCCATCCGCCCGGACATGCGGATGCTCTACACGGCGCCGACCGTGTACTCGAAGCACACGCTGGTTCCGTTGTCCCCCAACGGGGACCAGGTCGGCCAGCTGCTCTCGACCGACCCCGAGCTGGGCGGCCTCGCGGCGACGTTCGGCTTCCGCACCACGAACCCGAAGCTGTTCGCCGACGTCGTGGCGAAAGCGAAAGCGCCCGTGCCGGCGGACCTCGTCGACAGCGTCGAGCCGCCGTCGTTCGAGACGCTGGAACGGATGCTCGACGCGATCCAAAGCCAGTACTGATGGAGGACTTCACCCTGACTGCGCCCGAGGCGGTCCACGCGGTGCCGGTCGAACGCGCGGCCGGCCTGATCGCGCTCGGTGACGACCGGCGGGCGGAAATCTCCGCTCGCGCGGCCGGGTTCGCGGCCCGGCTGGAGGCGCTGGACGTCCACTCGCCGGAGTTCACCACGCTGCTCGACGAGCTGCTCGCCGTCGGCGAGGCGGACATGCGCGCGGCGGCCGCGGTCGCCGGGACGATGCTGGACCGTTCGACGCGGGCGCTGGAGTCGGCGTCCTCACCGCAGGAGCGGGTGACGACCAGCCTCGCGGACCTGCGCCGCACGGTGGCCGAGCTGGACCCGGCGAAGCTGCCGCTGACCGGGCGCAAGCTGCTCGGCCTGTTCCCGGCCGCGGCCGGCGCCAGACGCGCGCTGGACCGGTACCGCGCGGCGAACGAACCGGTGAACGCGCTGGTCGGGGACCTGCGCACGCGCCAGGACGGGCTGCGCCGGGACAACGCCGTGCTCAAGGGGGAGCGGGAGCGCCTGTGGGCCACGCTCGGCAAGCTGGCCGAGGCGGCCGCGTTCGCGGAAGCCGTCGACGCCGCGGTCGAACGGCAGGCGAGTGTGTTCGACCTGACCGATCCCTTACGCGCCAACGCTTTGCGCGCCGACGTGCTGTACCCGATCCGGCAGCGGCACCAGGACGTCCTCACCCAGCTCGCCGTGAGCGCGCAGGGCTACCTCGCGCTGGACCTGGTGCGGCGCACCAACGACGAGCTGATCCGCGGCGTCGAGCGGGCGGTGTCCACAACGGTTTCGGCGCTGCGCGTCGCGTTGCTGGTGAGTTCCGCGCTGGCCGGGCAGCGCGACGTGCTCGACGAGGTCGCCGCGCTGCAATCCACCACCGAGGGACTGCTGCGCGCGAACGCCACGCTGCTTGAGTCGCAGAGCGCGGAGATCCGCCGGGCGGCCAGCTCGCCCGCCGTCGCCGTCGAAACGCTGCGTGACTCGTTCGACCGGATTTACGCCGCCATGGACGCGATCGACGGCTTCAAGGCCGAGGCGGTGCGGACCATGGCGTCCACTGTGGAGTCTTTGGGCGGGGAGCTGCACCGCGCGGAGGACCGGCTGCGCCGCAGCCACGAGGGGGAGCTGTGAAGAACCTGGCCGTGCTGGGGCTGGCGGCGTTGCTGGCGCTGGCCGGGTGCTCGTCGACGCCGGATTCGGCGGAGCCGGCGGGCCCGCCCGAACCGGGCACGTTGCGCGTGCTCGCAGGCAGCGAGCTGGCGGACCTGCAGCCGGTGCTCGACGCGGCGGAGAAGGCCACCGGCGTCAAGGTCAAGCTCACCTTCACCGGCACGCTCGAGGGCACCCAGTCACTCGCGAACGGCAGCCTCGACGGCCACTACGACGCCGTGTGGTTCTCCTCGAACCGTTACCCCGCAGGCATTCCCGACGCGGCGAAACGGCTGGGGAACCAGGTCAAGATCATGAGCTCGCCCGTGGTGCTGGGGCTGGCCCGCTCCGCCGCGCAACGGCTCGGCTGGGACTCGCGGCCGGTCAGCTGGGGCGAGATCGCCGCGGCGGCGGGCAAGAAGGAGTTCAGCTACGGCATGACTGACCCTTCCGCGTCCAACTCGGGCTTCTCCGCGCTGGTCGGCGTCGCGTCCGCGCTGGCGCATTCCGGCACGGCCGTCGACGCGCAGCAGATCGCCGCGGTGACGCCGCAGCTCACGCAGTTCTTCAGCGCGCAGGCGATGTCCGCCGGCTCGTCGGGCTGGCTTTCGGACGCCTACCAGCGGCGCGCGACCGGTCAGGACCCCGGGCAGAAGGTGGACGGGCTGATCAACTACGAGTCGGTGCTGCTGTCGATGAACGCCGCGGGCAAGCTGCCCGAGCCGATGAAGCTGATCTACCCCAGCGACGGCGTCGTCACCGCCGACTACCCGCTCACCCTGCTGACCAGCGCCGGCGACGACGCGCGCGGGGCGCACCAGCGGCTCACCGACTACCTGCGCACGCCGGACGCCCAGCGCCGCATCATGGACACCACCCAGCGGCGGCCGGTGGTGCCCGGCGTCGCGCCCGGGCCGCAGTTCGTGCCGCGGGACCTGGTGGAGCTGCCGTTCCCGGCCACCCAGCAGGCCGTCGACGCGCTGCTTTCGGCCTACTTCAACAAGATCCGCCGCCCGTCGCGCACGCTGTACCTGCTGGACACGTCCGGCTCGATGGAGGGCGACCGGATCGAAGCGCTGCGCTCGGCGCTGGTCGGCCTGACCGGCGCGGACAACTCCCTGGTGGGGCGGTACCGGCAGTTCCGCAGCCGGGAGGAGGTGACGATGCTGCCGTTCAACACCGGGCCACAGGCGCCGCGGACGTTCACCGTGCCGGAGCAGGGGCCGGAGGCGGAGCTGGCGAAGATCAAGGCGTTCGCCGAAGGACTGCAAGCGGGCGGGGGCACGGCGATCTACGACAGCCTCCAACGCGCGTACCAGGTGATGGAGCCGTTGGCCGCCAAGGACCCGGACCGGTTCACCTCGATCGTGCTGATGACCGACGGTGAGAACGAGAACGGCGGGAACCTCTCGTCGTTCCGTTCCACGTTCGGTGCGCTGCCCGCCGCGATGCGCCAGGTGCCGGTCTTCACGGTGCTGTTCGGGGAAGGCAGTGGCGACGAGCTCACGCAGGTCGCGACCATGACCGGCGGCAAGGTCTTCGACGCCAGGAACACGCAGCTGTCCAGTGTGTTCCAGGAGATTCGCGGCTACCAGTGAGCCGATCGCGGCTCGGGCGTTGGCTGGGTTCGGCGAAGAACCTGGCCGGGTGCGTCGGCGGCCTGATCGGGCTCGTGCTGTACCTGACGGGCGTCGTCGGGGCGATCTGGCCGCTGGTCGTGGTCGTGCTGTACGCGGCGGGCGCGCTGCTCGCGCCGCCGGAGCGGGTGCGGCTGGTCGCCGACCCGGCGGCGGAGGCGGCCGAGCTGCGGACGTCGCTGGCCGCGTTGGCGCAAACGGTTTCGACGCACGCCGGCCGGCTGCCGGAGTCCGCTGTGGACAGTGTCCGGCACGTCGTGGAGGTGCTGGACGACCTGCTTGGGCACCCCATCGCGGACGCCGGCCTCCGGCACCGGGTGCTGCTGCTGGCGCGCACGGACCTGCCGCTGTCGGTCGAGGGCTACCTGAACCTGCCGCGCTGGTTCGCCGCGCGCCGTCCCGCCGCGGCCGCGGAGCTGCTGACCCAGCTCGAACTGCTGTCCGGCCAGGCGGACCGGCTGGCGGAGCAGGTCTACGCCACGGAGGTCAACCGGCAGGCGGACCACACCCGGTACCTGCGGGACCGGGACCAGGACTGATCCGGCTCCCGGTCACCGCAGCAGGCTGCCGCCGGCGGTGAGCCGGCTTTTCAGCGTGCTGGTGGCCGCGGTGAGCGCGGTGGTGGCGGTGGCCCAGTCGATGCTGTCGTCCCAGGTGGCCATGACCGCGAGGGCGAAGGTCCGGGAGCCGGTCCGGACCAGGCCGGTGGTGTTGAGCACGCGACGGCCGTCGGAGCTGCCCCAGCCCTGTTTCACCGCCCAGTCCGCGCCCGGGAAGGCGCGCGGGATCCCGAAGTGCTGGTCGAAACCGTCGGCGGCGTTGCGTGGGGCGCTTTCCATGGCCTCGGTGATGAAGTCGCGTTCGTCTTCGGGCAGCTCCGCGGTGATGTGCCGGTAGACGGTGATGACGTCGGCGGGCGACATCCGGGTGGAGCCCCACTGGCCGGTGTCGGCCGGGGGCGAGGTGTGCGTGAGCCCCAGCTTTTTGGCCTGCCGCTGGACAATCGCCGGGCCGCCGTCCTGCAGCCACAGGCGGCTGGCGATGTGGTCGTCGCTGGCTGCGAGCATGGTGTGGAGGTCCGTGGCCTCGCTGCCCTCGGGCAGCCCGGACCGGTCGATCAGGTCGAGCGCGATGAGCAGCTTGACCACGGACGCGGTGGGCTGCGGCTGATCGGCCTTCCAGCTCAGCCTCACCGCGCACGCGTCCAGATCGACGAGCTCGAGTTCGAGCCGGGGGTCCTTTCCCTTGCTCAGCAACGCTTCCCTGGCTTCGGTGACAGCGCTTTCCGGCTTGTCCCCGGCCTCGGTGGGAGCCGAGCTGCACGCGGCCGTCCACTGACTGCTCGCGGATCCGCTGTTCAGGGCGATCGCGGTGACCACACCGATCACGACGATGAGCGCGGCGATCCCCACGCGCACCTTCAGCTGTCCTGGATGTTTCAGCAACGGGCCACCTCCGCCGGCAATGTGGGCGATCCGAAGCTATTCAGGACGGCGTCGCGGGGGATCGACCGATGAGCCGCCGGATTCCGGCCAGGCGGTGGGAAACCTGGCTGGAGGGGGCGCATTTATCGGCCGGATGGCCGATTCCTCGCTGTTTCAGCGCGTGCTACTACCGACTATCGGGCAGTTTCCCCGCCATCAATGGGCAACGCGGCGCCGGTGATGAAGGAGGCGGCGTCGCTGAGCAGGAAGGCGACGAGCCCGGCGATCTCGTCCGGGGTGGCGACGCGGCCGGTGGGGTTGGGCGCGTCGAGTTCGGTGCTGGGCTGCTGCGGGGAAGCACCGAGCAGCCGGCGGTACAGCGGCGTGTCGACGTTGCCCGTCACCAGGGTGTTGACCCGCACGCCGCGGTCGGCGCATTCCAGCGCCGCGGACTTGCTCAGGCCGACGACGCCGTGCTTCGCGGCGGTGTAGGGGCCCAGGCCCGGCACGGCGGCCACGCCGGCAGTCGAGGCGTTGGTGACGATGGACCCGCCGCCGCTCGCGCCGATCGCCGGGATCTGGTGTTTGAGCCCGTAGAACGCGGTGGTCAGGTTCAGCTCCAGCTCCTCGTGCCAGGCTCGGCCGGAGACCTGGTCGAGCGGCCCGGTGGCGACGACACCGCCGGCGTTGTTGACCGCGCCGTGGAGCCGGCCGAAGGTGGCACGAGCGGCTTCCACGGCAGCGGCCACGTTGTCTTCCACGGTCGCGTCGCAGGTGATGAACAGCGCTTCGCCGCCGGCGGCGCGGATCTCCGTGACGAGGTGTTCGCCGAGTCCGGTGCGCCGCCCGGCCGCGACGACCGCCGCTCCCTCCGCGGCCACGCGCCGCGCCACCGCGGCGCCGATCCCGGAGGTGGCGCCGACCACCAGCACGACCTTGCCGGCCAGGGCAGCCCGCTGCGGTGGCTCAGACCGGGTCACGAACGGGGGCCGAGCCGAGGCAGGGTCAAGGTCCGTGCCGCCGTGGTCAGCCAGCTCAGCAGATCACCGAGCGGGATGCGGGCGAGTCGCTCGGGCCACTCGTCCGCGACGGTGTCCAGCACCAGTTCGCCTTCGGCGGCGCGAACCCCGTTCAGCCGCAACCCCTTCGGCAGCTCCGGCAGAGGCAGCACGATCGGCCGGATCCGTTTCGGCGCGCGGAACTTCCACCGTCCGATGTGGAGGGTGGTCGGCGTCAGCACCACTGTGTCAGCTGCCACTGTGGGCAGCAGAGTCAGGTGCCCCCACGCGGGACGCCGCGTCGAGCGCAGCCGCAGCCCGTCGTGGTGCGGCGTGGCGACGATCCCGGGGCGCAGCGCCGCCACCCGTTCCCGGACCACGTCCCCGTCGACGAAGATCTCCAGCCCCACCTCGGCCGGGATCACCGACGGCGTGGGCAGGCTGCGCACCCGCACGTCCTTCGCCAGCACGACCACCCGGCGCAAGGCGAGCGGCGGGGTCCCGGGCCAGTCGATGTTCTCGGCCACGATGCGGACGTCGCCGATCCGGCCGGTCGCCAGCCGCAGGGAGTCCGCGGGGTAGTCGAGTTCGGTGAGGGTGAGGGCCATCTCGGCGCCGTCCACCGTGGCGGTCAGGCGCCTGCCGATGAGCTGCTCGGTGACGGTGCGCGCGAGCGCGGCGGGCACGTCCGGCACGAGCGAGCGCCCGGCGGCCGCGAGGCCCGCCAGCTCCGTCCACGGCACCAGCCCCTCGAACGGCAAGCCGCCGAACCTTCGGCCTTCGGTCATCCGGCCATCGTATGGCGTTTCTACCGGGGCGGCGCCGAGATCACCGTCACCGGCCGACCAGCCGGGCGACGATGCCGCTGACCACCAGCCAGAACACCGCGGCCAGGCCGTAATTGAGGATCACGGCCAGATCGGCGTTGGACACCGGGAACAGGCCCGGCCAGAACAACGCGAGCGGGTCCGCCAATGATCGGATGAAAACGAAGAAGCCGTTCGCCGCGTTGGCGCCGGCGAGCAGCATCACCAGGTAGAGCACTTCGATGAACGCGAAGAGCGCGCCTATTCCGGTGATCACTCGAGCAGCACTGGTGTGGGTTCTGGTGGAGCCTCGCCATCTGGACATGCCGGTGAAATTCCACCGCGAGGTGACGCTGAAACGCGTCACCCGGCAAGTTGCGCCGATTGGCGGGGTGGTTTTGCTCCCCGTCACCGGCGGTTAGGCTGATCCCGTGCCCGAAGCCGCCCAGGAACCAGCCGAGCCCGTGCAGGAGGAACGGACCTTCCGGCGCGAGGACTGGTACGGCGAGGAGTTCACCGGCCGGCGGTTCGTGCGGTGTGAATTCCACGAGATCGACCTCACGGAGTCGGTCACCCGCGGGGCGACGTTCACCGACTGTGTGTTCGGCAACGTGCGGTTCAACGCGTCTCGGCACTTCCAGTCGGCGTTCACCGGGTGCAGTTTCAAGCGCTGCAACCTGTTCGACGCCGAGTTCACCGGCTGCAAGCTGGTCGGCAGCCGCTTCGAGGAGTGTTCGCTGCGGCCGTTGCAGGTGAGCGGAGGAGACTGGTCGTTCGTCGGGCTGGTGCGGGCCGATCTGCGCGGGGTGACGTTCGAACGGGTGCGCATGCGGGAGGCCGACCTCGCCTGGGCGGACGGCACCGACGCCGTTTTCTCCGACGTCGACCTTTCGGGCGCGGACCTGGGCAACGTCAAGCTCGCCCGCGCCGAGCTGCGCGGCAGCGACCTCTCCTCGCTCGACCCGACGCAGGCGGAGCTGGCCGAGGCGATCGTCTCGCCGGAACAGGCCACGGTGCTCGTGACCTCGCTCGGCCTGCACGTGCGCGGGTAGGCTTTCCGGCGAGGGCAAGGGAAAGGAGCACCGGATGGGCGTCGTCACGCCGGGGTTCACCGGTCGCGCGCGCAGCGGTGACCCGCGGCTGCCGCCGGGACAGTACCTCGCGCAGGACTTCCCGGTGCTGTCCGCCGGTCCGACCCCCCGGGTCCGCACGGAGGGCTGGGAGTTCACCGTCGTCACGGAAAGCGGCGAGAAACGGGCGTGGTCCTGGCGGGAGCTGCTCGCGCTGCCGAGTGAGAAGTTCACTGTGGACATCCACTGTGTCACGCAGTGGTCCAAACTGGACACCCGCTGGCGCGGCGTGCGGGTGGAGACGCTCATCGGCGACCTCACCACCTCCGCCGACTACGTCATGGCCCGCTCCTACGGCGGCTACACCACGAACCTGCCCCTGGCCGACCTGCTCGACGGCCAGGCCTGGGTCGCCTACGAGTACAACGGCAAACCGCTGACGCCCGAGCACGGCGGGCCCGCCCGGCTGCTGGTGCCGCACCTGTACTTCTGGAAGTCGGCGAAGTGGGTGCGCGGTCTGCAGCTCACCACCAAGGACGACCCGGGGTTCTGGGAGACTGCGGGCTACCACGACTACGGAGACCCATGGCGGGAACAGCGGTATCAGGGCGATTAGCGTGGCGCGTCGCCCGCCTCGCCGAGGCCCGGCCGGAGACGCCGACGGCCCGCACGCTCGTCTTCGACATCCCCGGCTGGCCGGGCCACCTCGCGGGCCAGCACGTGGACGTCCGGCTCACCGCCGCGGACGGTTACACCGCGCAGCGCAGCTATTCCCTCGCCGCGCCGGCCGACGGTGACCGGGTGGAGCTGACGGTCCAGCGAGTGCCCGGCGGTGAGGTCTCCGAACACCTCACCGGCCGGTACGCGGTCGGCGACCCGGTGGAGATCCGCGGCCCGGTCGGCGGCTGGTTCGTCTGGCGCCCCGCCGACCCGGCGCCCGTCCTGCTGGTCGCGGGCGGCTCCGGCATCGTCCCGCTGATCGCGATGATCCGCGCCCGCCGCGCGGCGGGCAGCAAGGCGCTGTTCCGGCTCGTCTACTCCCTGCGCACGCCGGCCGAGCGGTATTACGCCGAGGAACTCCGCCGCCCGGTCGCGGGGCTGGACGTCACGTACGTCTACACACGCGAGCTGCCCGAGGGCCAATCCGGCATCCCGCGCCGGATCAACGTCGCCACGCTCAACACGGCGGCCTGGCCGGCGGACTTCGGGCCGACCACGTACGTCTGCGGCCCGACCGGCTTCGTCGAAACCGTGGCCGACATCCTGCTCGCGCTGGGCCACGACCCGCACACCATCCGCACCGAACGCTTCGGCCCCAGCCGCGACTGACGGCTCCGGCCCTAGGAGAAGTCGTAGCCGGCGAAGTCGGTGATCCGGGCGTACCCGATCCGCCGGTAGAGGGCGTTGCTGGTGGCGTTGGCCGGATCCGTGTACAGGACGACGTCCCGCGCGCCCGCGGCCAGCGCGGCCCTGCTCACCTCGACGGTCACGGCGCCCGCGTAACCGTGGCCCCGCAGCTGGGCCGGGGTGTAGACCGGGTCCACCCGGACCATGCCGGCGATCATCGAGGTCCTGGCCGCGAGGGAGACCGGGGTTCCGTCCGGGGCCTCCCAGAACGTGAAATGCCGGTCGGCGAAGCGTGAGCTTTCCCACGAATCGGCCGGGACTTCCCCGACCTCGGTGACGAACTCATTGCACAAGCGGATGAGCTGCGCGCGGTCTGGCTCGCCCGCAGCGCGTCCCCGGCCCGCCGGGCGGGGCTCCGGCGGGGTGAGCGTGCCGAGCCGGTACAGGTGCAATCGCTGGCCCGGCGTCGGCGATGCGTTCGTGCGCTGGTGCCAGGCCTCGGCGAACGCAGCGGCCGTGTCGTGCTCCGCGGTGACGCCGGAGAGCGCGTGGCCGAGCCCGGCCAGGTACTCGGCGAGGCGGCCCGTCTGCCCGGGGGAGAGGGGAGTGAGGCCCAGCCGGAGGGACGGGCGGAGGTAGAAGACAGCGCTGACCTCGCCCGCTCGCTCCAGCCGGCCGAAGACGGTGCCGTCGGCGCCCCCGGCCGCTCGCAGCTTCTCGATCAGGGTCAGCGGCGTGTTGTGCAGGGCCGCCCGCGAGTGCAGGAAGCCGCGGGCTCGGGCGAGGAACTCGTCGACGTCTTCGGTCAGGTGCCAGGCATCGGTGGGCATGCCGCATGGTCCCCGACGCACGCGGCGGCGCGCCCGGGAATCGCTCAGGACGGGTCGGGCTTGGTCAGCAGTTCGCGGAGGGTGGCGAGCAGTTCACGGCGGTCGGTGGCGCCCAGTTTGCCCCGGATGCGGGCCATGTGGTGCTCCACGGTCTTGCCCGAGATGAAGAGCTTGCTGCCGGCCTGTTTGTAGGTCAGGCCTTCGACGACCAGCCGCGCGACTTCCAGCTCGCGTTCGCTCAACGCGCTCAGGCCGGCACCCGCCGTGGGCTCCGGGACGTGGGACTCGCGCCGGTTCGTGATGCCCTGGAACTGGCGGGCGGCTTCCAGCAGCTGCACCATCGCCTTGCGGTCGGACGTGCGGATCGCGGCCTGGCCCGCCAGGCGCGCCGCGTCCCAGCCGAGGCCCAGCTCGTGCAGCTCGGCGGCGGCCGCGGAGATGGTGTCGGGCTCGAAGGTGCCGCTCAGGACGGCGAGCCAGCACGACGCCGCCCGCGCGAGCGCCGACGGGTAACGGCCGCAGTCCGCGAAGCCCGCCAGCGCCGTCAGCTGCTTCTCGACGGTGGCGCGGTCCTCCAGCGTGATGGCCGCGTGCAGCTCGTGCCAGCACAGCGAAACCGTCCACAATGGAGGGTTGGCGAGGCGGTCGAGCATCTCGTGGGCGCGTTCGAGCTGACGGGCGAGCTTCGCGTGCGCGCCGGTGCGCGCGGCGGCGATCGCCAGCTCACCCAGCGGCAGCAGGGTGAACAGGTCGGTCTGCTGCCGCATCGACGCCTGGTACGCGCGGTCCCACGACCGCTGCAGCCCGACGAGGTCGCTCGCCCGGCGCGCCAGCCCCAGCTCCAGCGTCGCGAAGAACAGCTCGTCCCTGGCCTCGAGCCGGCCGGACGCGGCGACGGCGTTCCGGTGCTCGTCGGCCGTGCTCAGGTTGCCCGCCGTCATCGCGACCCAGCCGAGCAACAGGCGGTGCCGCGTCGCCAGCAGGTCGCCGCCGACTTCGCTGGCGAGCGCGCGCGTGAGCACGGACTCGGCGAGCCCCAGCTCACCGGTGTGCAGCCCGACGATCGCCGCGAGCGCGGCCGGGCTGTCCGGCAACGGCGCGCCGCCCCCGGACGGCTCCAGCATCGCCGCCGCCCCGACCAGCGTCGACAGGCTTTCGGTCCCGTGCCCGGTCACCGACTCGGCGATCCCGTCCGCCGTGCGGCTCGCCGCGCCCGCGAACAGCGTCGGCGCCATCCCGGGCGCCGGCGTCCGCAGCACTTCCCGCGCACCGGCCAGCTCGCCGGTCCCGACCAGCGCGATCGCGGCAAACGCGTTCACCGCGCCCTGTCCCGTCCACCGGTACCCCTCGCCCGCGGAGGGCGAAGGGCCGGTGAAGTCGTCCGCACCGTCAGCGCTGTCGGGGTTCGGCTCCGCGGCGCAGAGACCCGCCCAGCGGTACAGCTCGGCGCTGCGGGCAAGTTCGCCGCGGTGGGCGAGGACGGTGGCGGCGATCTCGGCGCCCGCGGCCCGGGTGTCGAGGTCGGCAGCGCTCAGCATGCCGTCGCCGAGGCGCAGGGCGGTGTCGAGGTCGCCGGACAACGCGGCGGCGCGGGCCCAGCCCGTGGTCACCAGCGCGTCGCGCGTGCCAGCCTCCGAAGCGGCTTCGTACAGGCTCGCGGCCAGCTTCGCATCAGTCGGCAGGGCTTCGCCCGCAGCGGCGGCGAAGGCGGCGGCCGCGCTGGAGCCGGAGCTTCCCGTGTCCAGCAACGACTTCGCGAGTTCCAGCACCGGCAGGCCGTTGCGCAGCTGCAGCTCCACCAGCTGCTGCAACGCCGTCAGCCGCCGCGCCGGGGGGCCGTACGTGCGGACGGCCTCGGCGGCCACGGGGAGTAGCGCGTCCTCGGCGTCGAGCAGACCGGTGGCGCGGGCGCCGTCGACGATCTCCGGCAGCCGGTCCGGCGAACGGCCGAGCAGCGCGCACAACAGGTCCAGGTTCCGGCCCGCGCCGGCCTCGGCGGCGATGAGGTACCGCAGCACGTCTTCGTCCAGCTCGGCCAGTTCGGCGCGGAAGTCCGACAGCCGGCCGGTCACCACGCGCTCCACCAGCCGCGGGACCCCGCCGGTGCGGGTGTGCAGCGCGGCGGCCGTCTTCGCGTCGACGGACCGGCCGGTGAGCTGCCGGGCCAGCGCGGC
The DNA here is from genome assembly GCF_900110575.1 of Amycolatopsis saalfeldensis. GTDB lineage: Bacteria > Actinomycetota > Actinomycetes > Mycobacteriales > Pseudonocardiaceae > Amycolatopsis > Amycolatopsis saalfeldensis. The sequence continues at coordinate 183,079 of NZ_FOEF01000014.1, read as the reverse complement.
CACCTCGTCGGGGCCCAGCGGCGTCAGCACGATCTGCGGTGCCTGCCGCCCGAACGCCTCGCCGAGCGTGCGCAACGCCTCCGAACCGGCGTTCGGCCGATGGGCCAGCACGATCGGGCCCTCGGCGGTGGTCGCGAGCGTGCTCAGTCTCGCCAGGTCCTCTTCGCCGAGCTGGTCGGCGTCGTCGACGAGGGTCGCCTCGACGCCGGCCGCGCGGTAACCGCGGTCGAGGGCGCCGAGCAGCGCGGTCTTGCCGTAGCCGCCGGGGGCGACGACAACCAGCCTCGCGGGTGTCGCGGGGGCATCGGCCAGCTCGGCGAGGAGCCGGCGAGCGACGGGGTGGACGGCTTCGGTGCCGGTTTTCGCCAGCAGTGCGTTCAACAGTGACCTTCACCGGTGGGGGCCGCGCCGGGGCGGGCGCAGGAGCTCAGGGTGGCGGAGTGGGGCGGGGTGTTTCCCTTGTCTGCGGTGGCTTCGTGGGACGACAGGGTGGCGATCAGGACGGAGGAGCCGATCGCGAGGACCGCGGCTGCGGCGGCGAGCGGTCGCCACCGCTTGAGCAGCTTCGCGGCCCCTTCCGGCTCGGGCAGCTCGAACGGCTTGATGTCGACCGGCGGCCGGGCGGGCCGCTCGGTCAGCTCGGGCGGGTGGTCGACACGGGGCAGCAGGGTGGTCTCGGCGGCCGGCCGCTCCCGCCGCGAGGGCGGGCTCGTCCGTTGGGCGGCGAGGCTACTCGCCCCGAACGCCGCCGTCAGCGCCGGCCGGGGACCGGCGAACACGGGGCAGGGCAGCCGGCCCGGCAGCGCGCCCGGGCCGGGCTCGCCGCAGAACACGATGCCCGCCAACGAATCCGGCGTGACCGAAGCGGAGTGCGCGAGTGCGAAAGCAGTGCTCACGGCGGCCGCGGGGGCGACGCCCTCGGTGCTCGTCCGCGACACCCAGCCGCTCGCGCCGGACGCCGTCGCGAGGGTGACCGTGACGCCGTCGGGGCCGAATTCGCAGACGGCCGCGGTCTGGTCGCCCGCGCCGGGCTCCGGCAGGTGCGCGTACAGCGCCGCGATCGAGCCGGGCAGCAGCGTCACCGCCGTGAACCCCGATTCGGCCAGCGCGCGGCGAAGCAGGTCCCGCCGGTAGTCGCCCCAGTCGCCGGGGTGGGTCACCACGAGATGGCGGGGCGTGCCGCCGAACTGCGTGGCCGCGTGCTCCGCGATGCCCTCGACGAGCACGGTGGTCAGTGATTCGGGCGAGAACGCGTCGGCCTCGATCAGCATCGGCACGTCGTCGCCGATCCGCCGGTGGAACCCGGTGAGCAGGCGCGACGGCACGGCGGCCCCGGCGCGCGCGGCGGCATCGCCGGTCAGCAGGTAGCCCTCGTCGTCGAGGAACAGCGCGGACGCGGCAGCGGGGGTCTGCTCACCCAGCCACAGCGGTTCGGGGGCCTCCCAGCCGTCTCCTCGCCGGAGACGGGTGGCGGCGTGGGTCCGGGCGTGGGCGACATCGATGCCGAGCACGTAGGGCAACGCCGCTTCCTCCCTTCGTTGGACAGGGGGGCCGCCAATCGGCCTAAGGGACCACTAGGGGTAGTCCATCCTCACCCGTAAGGGTCATTCGAGCAAGCCAGACGGTGGGATTCGGCCCAACATCGGCTCGCCCGATCGAGCCCCTAACCCCCTAACGATCTCATATCGACTCCCTAACGGCTGAGCGAGTCGCGACTGGGAGTAAACCCCGATGTAGGCGGGGGTCCGGGGTCCCTACCTTGAGCGCCACCCAGACCGGAGACGGTCCGGTCAATCCCCCGTACAGACGAACAAATCTGGAGATCTCCCCATGGACCCGGTGCAGACCCTGCACGATTTCACGCTCAACCTGCTCGGCGACCCGGCCGCGCTGGCGTCGTTCGGCCAGGACCCGCAGGCCGCGCTGGCCGCCGCCGGCCTCGGTGACATCAGTGCCGCCGACGTGCACGAGGTCATGCCGCTCGTGCTCGACTACGTGCCGGTCGACAACCTGACCTCGCTCGGCCACCTGCCGCAGGCCGGCGACCTCACCGGGGTACTGGCCGACGGCCCGCAGGGCGCGATCGAGCAGCTCCAGGCGCTGACCGCGTCCTTCGGCCTGCCCGCCGTCGACGCCCCGTCGCTGCCGGCCCTGCCCGCCATCGGCGACCTGCCCGTCGGCGACCTGCCCGTGGGCGACCTGCCCATCGGCGCGGTCCCGGGCCTGCCCGCGCTGCCGGCCCTGCCGGGCGCGACCCTGCCGGCCCAGCCCGGCGTGCCCGCGATCCCGGCGCTGCCGGGCGTGCCCGCGCTGCCGGGCCTCGGCGAGGTGCAGAACACCGTCGCCGGCGTCACCGCGCTGGCGCAGAGCCCCGCCAGCTCGTTCTCCTTCGGCAACGACCTCTCCAACGGCCTCGACTCCGACGCCGTCGCGAAGGCCGGCGGCCTCGCCAACGGCGCGGCCTCGCAGGTCCAGCACCTGGGCGGCGACGTCGTCGGCGCGGTCGAGCACGCGTCCCCGGTGGACGTCAGCGGCTTGACCTCGCAGGTCCCGGACGTCAGCGGCCTGACCTCGCAGATCCCGGACGTCACCGGCGCCACCGCGCCGGTCGGCGACCTGGCCGGTCATCTGACCGAGGCCGGCGGCGGCATCGCGGGCCACGTCAGCGACCTGGCCGGTCACCTCACCGCGCCGGTCGGCCACCTGGCCGGGGCGCTCAGCCCCGCCGGCCTGGAGCACGCCGCCGGCAGCCTGGCCCACGGCGCGCAGTCGGCCGTGCCCACGCCGGACCTCGGCGAGCGGGCCGACAGCGGCACGGACGCGGTCCACACCGGCACCGACGCGGGCTACACCGGTGCCGACGCGGTCCACAGCGGCACCGACGCCGGTGTCGGCGCGGTGCACGACACCGTCTCGACGGTGACGGCCCCGCTGCACGACGCGCTGGGCGGCCTCGGCCTCCACGCCGGTGTCGAGTCGCAGCACGGTGGCGGCGACCTGCACCTTTCCCTCTGAGCAGAGGTCTGACGGAGGTGGCTCCGCGGTCTGGGTGCGACCGCGGAGCCACCACCCGGTTCGAATACTCCGCGTGCACGGGGGACACTGCTTGGTCGTGACCGCTCCACCTTGGCTCGAAGTGCTCGACGAGACCTTGGACGCCTGCCGGACGCACGGCCGCGAGGACCTGGCGCTACGCCTCCGCCGCCGCCGGGACCGGCCGTCCGGGGGGACCCGGGTTGCCGTGCTCGGCTTTCCGAAGCAGGGCAAGGGCTATCTCGTCAACGCGGTGCTGAACGCGCCGGTCTGCGCGGTCGGTGACGCGCCCACCCCGGCGGTGCCGGTCGAGATCGGCTACGCCGCCGAGCCGGCCGCCACGCTGATCGGGCGCGCCGAGGAGCGCATCCCGGTCGCCGTCGAGCGGATGACCGGTGAAGTCGGCGCGCGGCCCACGGGATCGTTGCGCCGCGTCGAAGTCGGCGTCCCGCGTGAGCTGCTCTCCGCGGGCCTGGTGCTTGTCGACACCCCCGCCATCGGCGATCCCCGCTCGGCCCGCACGGCGGCCGCCCTCGACGTCCTCGCCGACGCCGACGCCGTGATCCTCGTTTCCGACGCCACCACGGCGCTCAGCCCGGCCGAGCTGGCGCTGGCCCACCACGTCCGCACCTGGTGCCCGCACGTGATCCTGGCCCTGACCAAGGTCGACGTCTGCCCGAGCTGGCGCGCCGTCGCCGAGGAGGACCGCACGGCGCTGTCCGGCGCCGGCATCGACGCGCGGGTGCTGCCCGTCTCGGCCACGGTCCGCCAGGCCGCGGCGAAAACGGGGGACCAGGAGCTGAATGCCCGCTCCGGTTTCCCGGAACTGCTGTCGTGGATCGCCGAACAGGTCGCGCGCCCGGCGGAGCGGTCGAGCGCGCTGCTCGCCGCGGTGAGTGTGCGGGCCGCGGCCGCGGAGCTGGTCGAGACGCTGCGCACCCGCGCCGAGGCGGCGGGAAAGGACGCGGGCGTCGACCAGACCACGTTGCTGCACCGCGCCCAGCGCAAGGCCGACGACCTGCGCAGGCGCAACACCCGCTGGCAGAACCTGCTCTCCGACGAGATCGCCGACCTGATGTCGGACGCCGAGTACGACCTGCGTGAGCGGACCCGGCACATCGTCGAGGTCATCGACGAGACCTTCGACCGCGGCGACCCGATCAAGCTGTGGGACGAGTTCGGGCCGTGGCTCGACGACACGCTCGCCAAGGCCGTCGAGACGAACTACACCTGGGCCGCCGAGCGGGCGGAGTGGATCGCGCAGGCCGTCGCGGTGAGCTTCGGGGAGCAGTACGACCAGCCGGACCTGAGGCTCGCGGATTCCGGGTCCGACCTGATCGGCGAGGTCCGCCAGCCGCGCATCGAGCGGTTCAAGATCGGCCAGAAGCTGTTCACCGGCCTGCGCGGCTCGTACGGCGGTGTGCTGATGTTCGGCCTGATCACCAATCTCGCCGGGCTGACGCTGCTCAACCCGATCTCGCTGACCGCGGGCGCGGCGTTCGCCGCCAAGACGATCAGCGACGAGGGCGGCATGCGGCTGCAGCGACGGCAGGCCGTGGCGAAGATGACCGCCCAGCGCCACGTCGACGACGTCTTCCTGCGGTTCAGCAAGGACTGCCGCGACTCGATCCGCGGTGTGCAGCGGAAACTGCGTGACCACTTCACCGCGCTCGCCGACGATCTGTCCGAGCAGCTGGCGCGGGAGCGCGAGACGATCATCGCGGGGTCGGCGGAGCGGGAGCGCCGGACCGTCCGGCTGCGGCGGGAGATCGAGCGGCTCGCTTCTCTGCACCAGCGTGCCGGGGAGCTGGGCCTGCTCGCGGGCCGCGCGCCACGGGAGCTGCCCGCGTGACCGAGGACGTCCGGGGCCTGCTGGCCGACGCTTTTTCGCTCTACCGCGACAGTCCGCGTGCGGCCGGGCTGCTGCGTGAGGCGCTGGAGCACCTCGAACAGCCGTTGCGCGTCGGCATCACCGGCGCGGCCGGCACGGGGAAGTCGACGCTCGCGGCGGCACTCGGCGACTGGCCGACGCGGGCGTTACGCGATCTCGCGCTGCTCGACGATCCGCCGCCGGGCACGCTCACCGATGCCACCGTCCGGCTGTTCCGGCACCTCGAGCCGGACGAGCTGGCGGCGGCGCTTCCCCCGGCGCGGTCGGCGTTCGCGCGCCAGACGGCCGTGGACACGGTCCTGGTGCTCGCGCGCGCCGACGAGACGGGCGCGGGCCGTATCGACGCGCTTCTCACCGCGAAGCAGCTCGCGCGGCGCGCGTGGCGCGAGGACCCGCTGTGCAGCGGGTCCCAGGGCGTGATCGCCGTTGCCGGCCAGCTCGCGTACGGGGCGCGCGCGTTCGACGACGACGAGTTCGAGCTGCTGGCCGCTTTCGCCGCTGTGCCACGCGAAGAGCTGGAGCGGTACCTGATTTCGGTGGACTCCTTCACCGATCCGGCGTTTCCCGGGCCGGTGTCGGTGGATACGCGGCGCTCGCTGGTGTCGCGCTTCGGCCTGTTCGGTGTGCGGCTGGCCCTCACGCTGATCCGCACGGGCTCTGACAGCCAGCTGAAGCTGTCCGCGGAACTCGTGCGCCGCAGCGGGTTGGGTGAGCTTCGTGACACGATCGCGGGCTGTTTCGCCGCGCGCGCCGACGCGTTGAAGGCGCGCACCGCGGTGGTGCGGCTGGAAACCGTGCTGCAGGCCGAACCCCGTCCGCACGGCGACCGGCTGGCCGCGCGCGTCGAGCGCTTCGCCGCCACCGCGCACGACTTCCGCGAGCTGCGCCTGATCGCCGACATCCGCGGCGGCCGCACCGCGCTGTCCGGCGACCCGGCGGAAGAGGCGGTGCAGCTGCTGGGCGCGCAGGGCACGACGCCGGAGGAACGGCTGGGCCTCGCTCCCGACGCCGACCCGCGCGAGGTCTACGCCGCGGGCATCGACGCCGTCCGCCGCTGGCGCCACGAAGCCGAACGCCCGGACCGCCCGCCGGCCGAGCGTGCCGCCGCGCACGTGGTGGTGCGCAGCGCCGAAGGGCTGCTGGCGCTGTTCGCCTGACGGGTTCAGGCGTTCCCGAGCACGCGCTTGACGGCGATCTCCAGCACCACCCGCTGCGGATTCGGCTTGGGCTGCCGATACCGCGCGGCGTAACGGTTCTCCGCGTCCTCGACGGACGCCGGATCGTCCTTGAGCGTCATTCGTCCCTCCAAAGTGGACCAACGCGGTCCCTCCAGCTGGCAGACGGCGGCGGCGACACCGGCTTCCCCGGCCGCGCGGACGAGCTTCGCCTTGTGGGAGCCGTCGAACGTGATGACCCGCGCGATGCCCGTCTCGAAGTCGACCGTGACCCCGACGGCGACGACGTGCGGGGTCCCGTCGGGGCGGACCGTGGTGAGGCTGGCGAGACGGCGTTCGGTCCAGAACAGGTGGAAGTCCTCGCCGCGGTCCGTGAGATCGATCTTCATGAGGTCACGGTATCGGTTACCCCACCGCGGCCGTTTTCGCCTGCGCTGACTGGTTTTCCGCGGTGCGTCCGTGCTCGGTGCCGGCGAAGGCCCGATTGATCACCGGGCGCAGGATCCGGGCTTGGAGGGTGCGCATGACCAAGGCGTTGAACCAGATGCCGAGCGCGGTCTTCGGCGCCGCGGCGGCCACCCGGCCGGGCGGGAGCTGCTGTGCGGAGACGACGCGAGGGCGCATCGCCGCCTCGAACGCCGCCAGTGCGGCGGGCACGGACTGAGCGTGCTCGCGCAACGCGGCGGCCAGCTCGGCCGCGCCGCGCAGGGCCAGCGCGGTGCCGAGCCCGCTCAGCGGGCTGGCCGACCAGGCGCTGTCGCCCAGCAGGACCACGCGACCCTCGTGCCAGCACTGCATGTGCACCTGGTCGAAGGTGTCCAGTGCGAAGTCGTCGGCCTCGCGGGCCGCGGCCAGGAATTCCTTCGCGCGCCAGCCGACGTCGGCGAAAGTGCGCTCCAGCAAGGCGATCTGGGCCTCGCGGTCGTGGCGCGACGGCAGCGTCTCGGCGGCGAAGGTCAGGCCGACCTCCTGCTGGCCGGGGTGGCCCGGGCGGGCCTCCACCATGCGGCGGCCGGGGGCGTTGTGCATCAGGAACCAGCCGTCCAGACCTGGCGTGCCGGGCTTTTCGGTGATGGTGAACCAGGCGTGCGCCAGGCCCAGCGGCCTGCGGTACGCCTCCTCGGGGCCGAACCGCAGCGCGCGCACCTTGGAGTGCGCGCCGTCCGCGCCGACCACCAGGTCGAACTCCTCCTCGCCGCCGGTGCGGAACCGCGCCAGCACGCGGTTTCCCCGGTCCTCCAACGCTTCCACCGTCTCACCGAAGCGGTGCGTGACGCCGGGGCCGGCCGCGTCGTGGATGATCCGGGCGAGGTCGGTGCGCAGCAGCTCCTCCTTCGACACCAGGCCCCGGCCGTCGAACGCCTCGACCGGCATCGCGGCCAGCCGCCGTTCGCCCGCGTCGATCCACGCCGCCCCGGCCTGCGGGATCAGGCAGCCGAGCGCCTGCTCCAGCAGGCCCGCCTGCGCCAGCACCGCACGGCTGTCCCCGCGCATGTCCACGGTCTGGCCACCCTTGCGCGGGGCCGGGGCGATCTCCGCGACCGTCACCGCCCAGCCGTCCCGCTCCAGCAACAGCGCGAGGGTGTCCCCCGCGATCCCTCCGCCGACGACAAGTGCACGTGCCACGACATGTCCTCCCTGCTCACGTAACCCGACCTTGATGCGAACGTTTCGCGTTAACGGTAGCCCTGGCGGAGGTGCTAACGCAATAGATTCGCGGTAGTGTGTCGGCATGGCGCAGGCAACCGGGGTGACCCGTCCCGGCGGGCGGACTGCCCGCACCCGTGAGGCCGTGCACGCGGCCACCCGTGAGCTGCTGGCGGAATCCGAGGACGGCACCGTCGAGATCGCCGAGGTGGCGGCCCGGTCCGGGGTGCACGTCGCCACGATCTACCGGCGCTGGCGCACTGCCGAGGGCCTGGTCATCGACACGATCGTCGACGAGCTGGCCACCCGGTCACCGCTGCCCGCGACCGGCGACCTGCGCGCCGATCTGCTGGTCTGGGCCACCAAGCTGCTCGCCGATCTCCGCAAGCCGGTCCAGCTGACCCTGGCCCGCGCCATGGTGAGGGCGGGCGAGGCCGGCGAGCAGGGCTCGGATGACGTCGCCCGGTTCTCCGAGCCCCGCATCCGCGAGATCGAGGCCACGCTGAAGGCCAGCGCCACCACCGCGATCGGCTGGCAGGACGTCTTCGAGATGGTGCTCGCCCCGGCGTACCTCTACGCGCTGATTTCCAGCCCGCTCGACCCGGAAGCCGACGCCGTCCGCCTGGTCGACAACCTCATCGCCGTGCACGACCAGCGCGCCGGTCAGGGCGTGGGAACCCGCGGTTCCAAGGCGGCGGCGCGGTAGATCCCGTCCACCACCGTCATCGTCTCGACGGCGTCTTCGGGCGGCGTGCTCACCGGGCCGTCGCGCAGCACCGCGTTCGCGAAGGCGTCCAACTGGTAGTCGTACGACGGGCGGTGCGGGAACCGCTCGGCGCGCCGCCCGCCCGGGCCCCGGACCGAAAGGCGGTGCCACAGCTGCGGGGAGATCGGGTTGATCGCCCGCACCTCGCCCCGGGAGCAGGTGACGCGGGCGGAAATGCGGAGCACGTCGGACGACCACAGGGAACAGCGCACCCGGCCGGTGGCGCCGGTGGGGAACTGAAGGGCGGCCGTCATCGCGCGGTCCACGCCGGGGGAGCGGAGCTTCGCGCTCGCCGAAACCACTTCCGGCGTCGAAGCCGCCAAAACGCGGGCCAAGTGGACGGCGTAGCAACCCGCGTCCATCGTCGCCCCGCCGGCCAGCGGGAGGCTGTAGCGGATGTCGGAGAAGCGGGGCAACGGGAAGCTCACCGCGGTCTCGACGTGCAGCACCGAGCCCAGCTCGCCCGAAGCCAGGATCTCCTCCATCCGCAGGGTGAACGGGTGGTACCGGTAGTGGAACGCCTCCATCACCACCAGGCCGGACGCCGCCGCGGCCTGCGCGACGGTGGCGGCCTCGTCCGCGTTGGCAGTAAAGGGTTTCTCGCACAGGACGTGCTTGCCCGCGGCCAGGGCGGCGAGCGTCCAGCGGCCGTGGAGGCCGTTGGGGGTGGGGTTGTAGACGGCGTCCAGTGACGGGTCCGCGAGGAGATCGTCGTACGTCGCGTGCACCTTCGGGATGCCGTGCTTCGCGGCGAACTCGGCGGCCCGCCGCGGGTCGCGCGCCGCGATGGCCGCGACCTCCACTTCGGCGTTGCCCCGCGCGGGCTTGACCAGCGCACTCGGCACGATCCCGGCTGCTCCCAGCACTCCGATCCGCATGCCGGAACCTTAGCGGCTCGGTGAATTTCAACTGACCGTTGACCTCTTCAACAGCGAGTTGTACCGTTCCCGGCATCACGACGCCCTGGAGGTCCCCGATGCCGTCGCCGTCCCGTTCCCGCACCTGGTTGACCGCTCTGCTCGGCGGTGCCCTCGTCCTGGTCACCTCGGCCTGCGGAGGTGGTCCCGACGGTGCCGGCGGGTCGCCGGCCGCGGGGAACAGCAAGTCCGCCATCCCGGACAACGCCGCGCTGATCACCGCCGTCAGGGCGGATCCGCAGCTCACGGCCGCCCTGCCGCCCGCCGTCGCGCAGGCCAAGACGCTGCACCTCGCGTCGAACATCCAGTCGGCGCCGAACAACTTCTACTCGGGCGACGGCAAAACGCCGATCGGCTACGAGGTGGACCTGGCCAAGGCGGTCGGCGCGAAGCTCGGCGTCACGGTGGCGTACCAGGACATGGCGTTCGGCTCGCTGATCACCAGCCTGCAGTCCGGCCGCGTCGACCTGACCATGGCCGCGATGAACGACACCAAGGAGCGCCAGCAGCAGATCGACTTCGTCGACTACTTCTCCTCCGGCATCACGATCATGGTCGCCAAGGGCAACCCCGACGGCATCACCGGGCCGGACACCTTGTGCGGCAAGAACGTCGCCGTCGTCCAGGGCACCAGCCACCAGAAGTTCGCCGCCGCGCAGAGCGCGAAGTGCACGCAGGCGGGCAAGCCGGCGATCACCGTCACGGCCACCGACAGCGACACTCAGAACCAGAACCAGCTGCGCACCCGCCGCGTCGCCGCGATCCTCAACGACCTGCCCAGCGCCGTCTACATCTCGCGCACGGCGGGCGAGGGAAAGTTCTTCGAGGTCGTGCCGGGCCAGCCGATCGAGGGCGGCCCGTACGGCATCGGCTTCACCAAGGCCAACACGAAGCTGCGCGACGCCGTGAAGCAGGCGCTCCAGTCCCTGATCGCCGACGGCACGTACGGCAAGATCCTCCAGTCCTGGGGTGTCGAGCAGGGCGCGGTGAAGGAGGCGGCCGTCAATGGCGGAAGCTGAGCCGCTGCCGATCGTCCGGCTGAAGCACTGGGGGCGCTGGGTCAGCGCGGTGGTCATCCTCGCGCTGCTGGTGCTGCTCGGGTTCGCGCTCGCGCAGGCCCAGATCGAGTGGAACTCGGTGCCGGACTTCGTGTTCTACCGCGTGATGGCGCTCGGCCTGCTCAACACCGTGGTGCTCGCGGTGATCTCGCAGGCCGTGGCGATCGTGCTCGGCATCCTGATCGCGTTGCTGCGCCGGAGCGCGAACCCGGTGGCGAAATGGTTCGCGGCGGCCTACATCTGGCTGTTCCGCGGTTTGCCGGTGCTGCTGCAGATCCTGATCTGGTACAACCTCGCGTTGATCTTCCCGACGATCTCGATCCCGCTGCCGTTCGGCGGCTACCTGCTCCACGAGCAGACGAACGTGCTGATCAGCGCGTTCACCGCGGCGTTGCTCGGGCTGGCGCTCAACGAGAGCGCGTACATGGCCGAGATCGTCCGCGCCGGGCTGAACAGTGTCGACAGTGGACAGACGGAGGCGGCGAAGTCCATCGGCATGACCCCCGGCGCCACGCTGCGCCGGGTGGTGCTGCCGCAGGCGATGCGCGTGATCATCCCGCCGACCGGCAACGACTTCATCAACATGCTCAAGGGCACGTCGATGGCGTCGGTGATCGGCGTGACCGAGCTGATCCACGCGGCGAACAACATCTCGTCCAACAACCTGCTGGTGATGGAGACGCTGATCGCGGCCGCGGTCTGGTACATGGTGGTGGTCACGGTCGCGGGGGTCGGCCAGCATTACCTGGAACGCGCGTTCGGCGCCTCGGACCGCGGGCCGGCCTCACGCGTCGGCAAGGCGCTGCGGGGAGTGCCGCTGGTGAGGAGTGCCCGTGTCTGAACCACTGCTGCGTGCCGTGGGCGTGCGCAAAACCTTCTTTTCGGGGGGTCCAGGGGGGCGTGCCACCCGGCGGGGGTCTGGGGGTTCGACCCCCAGGGGACACAGCGGGCACACCGAGGTGCTGAAGGGCATCGACTTGGAAGTCCACAAGGGACAGGTGGTCTGCCTGCTCGGGCCGTCGGGCGCGGGCAAGAGCACGTTCCTGCGCTGCCTGAACCACCTGGAGACGATCGACGCCGGGCAGGTCTGGGTCGACGGCGAGCCGATCGGCTTCAAGCTGCGCGGCGGGAAGCTGTACGAGCTGCGGGAGGCCGACGTCGCCCGCCAGCGCCGTGACATCGGCATGGTCTTCCAGCGGTTCAACCTGTTCGGCCACCGGACGGCGCTGGAGAACGTCGTCGAGGGGCCGATCCGGGTGCTCGGGGTGAAACCGGACCGAGCGCGCGCCGACGCGCTGGAACTGCTGGACCGCGTCGGCCTCGCACACCGGGCCGACGCGTATCCGGCGCAGCTTTCGGGCGGGCAGCAGCAGCGGGTCGCGATCGCGCGTTCGCTCGCGATGAAGCCGAAGCTGATGCTGTTCGACGAGCCCACGTCGGCGCTCGACCCGGAGCTGGTGGGGGAGGTGCTGGCGGTGATGGGTACGTTGGCGCGGGAGGGGATGACGATGGTGGTCGTGACACACGAGATGGCCTTCGCCGCCGAGGCGGCCGACGAGGTGGTGTTCCTCGCCGACGGCGCGGTGGTCGAGACCGGCCCGCCGGACCGGGTGCTGAAGGCGCCGGAGCACGAGCGCACCCGCCAGTTCCTCGCGCGGGTCCTGTCGTGACGCGGATTTCGCCCCGGTACCTGCTGCAGTTCGACGAGCCCGCGGGCTACCTGGACTTCGCCCGGTTCGGCCCGCCGTCCCACGCCGTGCTCGACACCACGGCTCGTCTCCTCGAAGACGCCACGGTCGCCGGACCGTCCACTGTGGACGAATTGATGCGGCAGGAGACCCGCGCCAAGGCGGCCGCCGCGCGGCTGTGCGGCAGCGACACCGACCACACCGTGTTGTTGCCGCACACCAGTTTGGGCCTGTTCCAGGCGGCGTTCAACACCCCCGGCGGCGAGGTGCTGGTGTCGGCGGCGGAGTTCCCGGCCAACACCTACCCGTGGGCCCGCGCGGAGCAGGCCGGGCTGGTCAAGGTGCGGCGGCTGGACGGCGGCTTCGTGACGGCCGACCGGGTGGCCGCGGCGCTGACCCCGGACATCACCACGGTCTCGGTGAGCGCCGTCGACTTCCGCACCGGTTACCGGGCCGATCTCGCCGCGCTGCGCGAGGTCGTCGACGACCGGCTGCTGGTCGTCGACGGCATCCAGGGCTTCGGCGTGACCGAGGCGCCGTGGGAGGTCGCGGACGTGCTGGTGGTCGGCGGCCAGAAGTGGCTGCGCGCGGGCTGGGGCACGGGGTTCGCCGTGCTGTCCGACCGCGCGCTGGAGCGGATGGACCCGATCCTGTCCGGCTGGACCGGCGCGCGGGACCCCGGGCTGTTCGACAACGAGATCCACCCGGCCGACATGACGGCGGCGGGCTGGTCGATCTCCAACCTCAGCCCGATCACCTCCGGTGCCTTCGCCGCCGCGCTCGAGCTGGTGGAGGAGGCCGGCGTCGGGGCGATCGCGGGCCGGATCGCCGAGCGCGTCGGCTCGCTGGAGGACGTCCTGCGCTCCTGCGGCGCGGAGATCGTGTCGGCGACCGAACGGCGCGCGGGCATCCTCGCGTTCACGCTGCCCGGTCACCCGGCCGAGCAGGTCGGCGCGGCGCTCGCGTCGGCCGGGATCGCGGCGACGGTGCGACCCGAGCACGTGCGCCTCTCGCCGCACGCGTCCACTCCGGTGGCCGCCGCCGACCAGCTGCGCACAGCGCTGGAAACCCTTACCCGGCCCCGAAAGCCGCTCTCGGTGACCCCGCCCGCCGCGTCCGGCGCGGCGACGCCCGAACTGCTCAGCGCGCTGGTCCCGGCCGTCGACGGCCTGGCCGCGATGCTGGGCCCGGGCAACGAGGTGCTGCTGCACGACCTGAGCCGCCTGCCGGACTCGATCGTCGCCATCGCCGGCGACCTGACCGGCCGCACCGTCGGCGGCCCGATGACGGACCTGCTGCTCGGCCTGGTCCGCCGCGGCACCACCCAGGACCTGACGAACTACCGCACCCACGGCCCGGACGGCCGCGCCATCCGCTCGTCCACCCTCTTCCTGCGCGATGCGGCCGGCGTGGCGGTGGGCTGCCTGTGCGTGAACAGCGAACTGCCGGGCGCCGCGCAGGCCGAGACCCCGCAGGAAACCTTCCCCCCGGACGTCGACAGCCTCCAGCGCTTCCTGGTGACCCGCGCGATCGGCAAGGCGGGGATCCCGGTGGAGCTGATGAAGAAACGCCACAAGGCAGCGGTGGTCCGCGAATTGGACGAGGCGGGTTTCTTCCTGATCAAGGACGCGGTCGACCACCTGGCGGGTCAACTGGACGTCACCCGGTACACGATCTACAACTACCTGAACGAAATCCGCGGCTGAGGGTCCTGAGCTTCGCTCGCTGGTGGTCACGAGTCCTGGACGGCCATCGCAAGAATCCTTACGAATTCTTCGAGTTTCAAACGACCCTGCTCCTCGCGGGAGGCCAGGATGCGAGTCGCCGCTGCCGACTCGACCGTCGTCGCTGTTGCCTGGACGAGAGGAACTTCCATCGCGCTTCTGGTAGTCCTCGGCGAGCCAGTCGACGAGGTCGGCCACGACTGCATCGATACTGGCAGTCTTCTTTGGGCAGCTGATTCGATTTGATGGCTTTTTGCCGACGGTTGCCGCGCGCCAGGACTTGTCGGCCGCCCCAGCACATAGTGCACCCAGGTACTTGGCCGTACCGCTGAGTCAGTGAAATGCGGAGAAGGCTTCGGCGATACCGAAACCAGTACCGCCGAAGCCTCTGCGCAACGAAAACCGCTACTTCAGAAAGGACTCCACCGCGTCCGCGGCAGTGGAGACGCCGCCGTTGGCTCGGGACTCGGCCTTCAGCGCCGCCAGGCGGGCGGCGACCTCCGGGGCCGAAGACACCGCGTCGACAGCCTCACGAAGGGAAGACGCGGTGACCTCGGCGGCCGGCAGGTGACGGCCGACGCCCAGGGAGTCCAGCAGGGCCGCGTTGCCGAACTGGTCGACGGCCTGGGGGATCGCGACCGTCGGCACGCCGAACCACAGTGATTCCGTGCAGCTGCCCATGCCGGCGTGGGTGATGAACGCCGACGCGGTCTCCAGTACCGCCAGTTGCGGCACGCTTTCGTGTGCCTCGAACGAGTCCGGCAGCGGGCCCAGGTCCTCGGCCGACACGTGTTTGCCCACCGAGAGCACCACGTGCCAGCCCGAGTCCGCGAACGCCGTGACGCAGGCCCGGTAGACGTCGAGCTGATCGGTGAACGCCGTGCCGAACGACACCAGCAGCACCGGCTTCCCGTCCGCGGGCGGGGTCCAGCTCCGGTCCGCCAGGCGCAGCGGGTCCAGGCACGGGCCCACGAACCGCACGCTCGACGGCACCCGCTCCGCGTTCGGCTGCATCGCGCGCGGGATCAGCGAGAGGACCTGAGCCGGGTGGGCGATCCAGTCCCAGCCCTCGGCGATGATGCCGTTTTCCTTCAGCCACTGGGTGTACGCGCGGTTGTAGTCCATTCCGGACGGTGACGACCGCAGCGGGCCGAGCACTTCGGCCATGTCCTCCTCATAGCCGTCCCACGCCACCAGCGACGGCGACAGCTGCACGGCCGGGACTCCGTAACGCTCGCCCAGCAGCGGCGCGCCGAGGCCGCCGATGTCGTACAGCAGCAGGTCCGGGCGGTCCTCGTCGAACCGCGAGGTGAGCTGCGGGTGGATGGCGATCGCCTCGTCGAGGAAGACCCGCATCGCTTCGGCCGGGTCTTCGGGCCACGCCGTCTCGCCGAGCGGGAAGATCGTCGGGTGGGCGACGACCTCGGCCCCGGTCGGCTCGACGAGGCCGGCGAGCGGCTCGCCGACGACGTAGCTCACGCGGTGGCCGCGTTCGACCAGCTCCCGGATCAGCGCCAGCGACGGGTAGACGTGGCTGGGCGCACTGCAGCCGACCATGACGATGTGCTTGCGCAATGAACTGTCCTTTCCGGACTCAAACGGAAGGACGGCGCGCAGGAGTGGGGCCGCCCGGTGGGCGGGCGGCCCGGAGAGTCACGCCGTCTCAGTGGCTGCGGAGGCGCATGAAGTAGGTCATGGGCGAGACGCTAGCCCGGCCGCCGGCGGTGATCAACCGGATTTTCCGCACACCGCCCCGCAGCTAGGACTTTCCAAGACAGCGAACTTTGTGTTACAAAGTGCAAGCAAGGTTTGCGACGCAAAGTCCTGGGGGAGAGAAGATGAGCGAGGCGTTCAGCCTACGGGGGCTGACCAAGAGATTCGGCCCGGTGCTGGCGGTGGACAACCTGTCCGTCGAGGTCAGCGGGGGTGAGGTGGTCGCGCTGCTCGGGCCCAACGGCGCGGGCAAGTCGACCACCGTGGACATGCTGCTGGGGCTGACCCGCCCGGACGAGGGGCAGGTGCGGGTCTTCGGGGCCGAGCCGCGGGAGGCGATCGACAGCGGGCGCATCGCGGCGATGGTGCAGAACGGGTTCCTGCTGCGTGACGTCACCCCGGCCGAGCTGGTCGGGCTGCTGCGCTCGATGCACCGCAAACCGCTGCCGGCGAAGGAGGTCTTCGAGCGGGCCGGGATCACCGAGTTCGCGAACCGCCGCTGCGGCAAGCTTTCCGGCGGCGAGCTCCAGCGCGTCCGGTACGCGCTGGCGCTGACCGGCGACCCGGAGCTGCTGGTGCTCGACGAGCCGACCGCGGCCATGGACGTGGACGGACGGCGGGCGTTCTGGGCGTCGATGCGCGAGTTCAGCGCGTCGGGACGGACAGTGCTCTTCGCGACGCACTACCTCGCCGAGGCCGAGGACTTCGCCGACCGCGTCGTGCTGATGCGCCACGGCCGGGTGGTCGCCGACGGGCCGGTCGCGCAGGTCCGCGCCGCCGTGTCCGGGCGGGTGCTGCGGGCCGTGGTGCCGGGTGCGGACGAGGCCACGCTGGCGGCGCTCGAAGGTGTCACCACCGCGCGCGTCCAGGGCGGGCGCGCCGAGCTGGCCTGCGCCGACTCCGACCTGGCGATCCGCGCCCTGCTCACCGCCTTCCCGCTCGCCTCCGACATCGAGATCACCGCCGTCGGCCTCGAAGAAGCTTTCCTGGCCTTGACCGCCGACGAGCCGGAAGGAGCGCTCCGATGAACTTCGTCTACTTGCGACTGGAGATCCTGCGGATCGTCCGGAGCCCGCAGTTCGCGCTCTTCACCATCGCCGTGCCGCTGGGCATGTTCCTGTTGTTCGGCGGCCTGTTCGGGGACCTGGCCGGGCCGGACGGGATCAAGGCGAGCGTCACCACGATGATCAACATGGGCGCGTACGGCGCGATGGGCGGCGCCCTGTTCACCGGCACCCGCGTGGCCACCGAGCGCACCGACGGCTGGCAGCGGCAGCTGCGCCTGACGCCGATGCGCGGGCCGGGCTACCTGTTCGTGAAGATCGCCTCCGCGATGGCGATGGCCCTGCCCGTGCTGCTGGTGATCTTCGTGGCCGGCGCGCTGCGCGGGGTCGACCTGACGGCCGCGCAGTGGGTGCTCAGCGGGCTCGGGCTGTGGCTCGGCGCGCTGCCGTTCGCGGTGCTGGGGCTGCTGCTCGGCCTGTTCGGCAAGGGCGACACGGTCGGCGCGATGACCGGGGCGCTGATGCTGCCGCTCGGCGTCTTCGGCGGGCTGTGGATGCCGCTGTCGATCATGCCGGAGTGGATGTCGACGGTCGCGCACTTCTTCCCGACGTTCTGGCTGGGCCGGGTCGGCACCGTGGCGGTGACCCACGAGACCGGGCTCGGCCTGGCCGCCGCCGTGCTCGCCGCGTGGCTGGTGGTGCCCGCGCTCGTGGTGGTGCGGCGGTTCCGGCTGGACACGGCCAAGGTCGGCTGACGTGGCAGGGTAGCTTCCGTGCTGTATGTGGGGTCAGCACGGTGGGAGGGCGAACCAAGGTGGAAGACGACGAGACACCGCCGCTGTCGGCGGAGGAGTCGCTGAGCCTGATCGCCCGGCAGAACGAGCGGATGCGCCGGGAGCTGGGGGCGAGCCCGGCGCGGCTGCTCGGGGTATGGGCCTTCGCGTGGCTGGTCGGCTGGGGACTCGTGTACCTGTCCGATGCCAGCCACGCGAAGCCGCTCATGCCGGGCTGGGCCGCCTCGGTGGTGGTGGCGGTGCTGTTCGTCGCCTCGATCGTCTACTCCATCTTCTACGGCACCCGGGTCAACCGCGGGATCCGCGGCCCGTCCCAACTCGTCGGCGCGATGTACGGCTGGAGCTGGATGCTTTCGTTCGGCGCGCTGACGCTGATCAACCTCCGCGTGATGGCGCTGGGCAAACTGGACCCGTCCACGATCTCCCTGCTGTGGTCGGGCACCTCGCTGCTGGTCACCGGCGCGCTCTACCTCGCGGGCGGGATGCTCTGGCAGGACAAGCTGCAGTACGGCTTCGGCGTGTGGATCATCGTCTGCAGCGGGGCCAGCGTGCTGGTCGGCGTCCCGGGCAACTTCCTGGTGCTGTGCCTGGCCGGCGGCGGCGGGTTCCTGGTCGCCGCGCTCGTCTACTACGTGCGTGAGCGCCGTGGCCGGCCGCTCGGGACGAGGCGAAGGTGACGGAGTCCGGACTGCCCGAGCTCGACCCGGTCATCCACGCCCAGGCGCGGCTGCGGGTCACGGTCGCGCTGGCCGGCCTGCGCTCGGCCGACCAGATCACCTTCCCGCGGCTGCAGCAGCTGCTGGAGATGACGGCCGGCAACCTCTCCACCCACCTGCGCAAGCTCGAAGACGCCGAGTACGTGCAGATCACCAAGGCCCACGAGCACCGCACCCCGGTCACCCTGGTCCGGCTGACGGCCAAGGGCCGCGCCGCGTTCGAGGCCTACACCCAGGCGCTGCACCGGCTGCTGGACGCCACCGGCGGGAGCTGACGAGTGCCCCGCTGGGTGATCCACCTCGACCTGGACGCCTTCTTCGCTTCAGCCGAGCAGCTCACCCGGCCCACGCTGCGCGGCCGCTCCGTGGTGGTCGGCGGCACCGGCCCGCGTGGCGTGGTGGCCGGGGCGAGTTACGAATCACGTGAGTACGGCGTCCGCTCGGCGATGCCGATGTCGCAGGCCCGGCGGCTGCTGCCCGCGGGCGCGGTGATCCTGCCGCCGCGGTTCCGGCTCTACGAACGGCTGAGCAAACGGGTTTTCGACGTGGTGTCCTCGGTCGCGCCGGTGCTCGAACGGATCTCGCTCGACGAGGCGTTCGCGGAGCCGCCGTCCTTGGCCCACGCCACGATCGACGAGGTCACGGCGTTCGCCGAAGACCTGCGCGCGCGGATCCGCGCGGAGACCGGACTGACCGCGTCGATCGGCGCGGGCATGGGAAAACAGGTCGCGAAGATCGGCTCGGACCGGGCGAAGCCGGACGGCCTGCTGGTGGTGCCGCCGGGCGCGGAGCGGGAGTTCCTGGCGCCGCTGCCGGTGCGGGCGCTGTGGGGGATCGGCCCGGTGGCCGAGGCGAACCTGCGCACCATCGGCGTGAAAACGCTGGGGGAGCTGGCGAATCTGCCGGAGTCCGACGCGGTCGCGACGCTGGGCGGCGCCGTCGGGCGTGAGCTGCGCAAGCTCGCTGGCGGTACGGACGACCGGCCGGTGGCCGAGCGCGGGGAGGCCAAGCAGGTCAGCGCGGAGACGACGTTCGACGTCGACGTGGTCGACCTGGCCCGGCTGCGCGCCGAGGTTCGCCGGATAGCCGTGGGCGCGCATGCTCGGCTGGTCAAGGCCGGCCGTGTCGCCCGCACGGTGGTGATCAAGCTGCGGCACACGGACATGAGCACGGTGACGCGGTCGGAGACCACGGCCTCGCCCACCGACGACCTCGAACAGCTCGCCGCCACTGCGGAGCGTCTCCTGCTGGACCCCGCCCAGTTCGGCGGCGTGCGGCTGGCCGGGGTGGCGTTCAGCGGGCTTTCGGTGCCGCACCAGGACGCGCTGTTCACCCTCACCGTGCCCGCCGCGTCGGAACCAGTGGTCGCCACGGAGCCTTCTCCCGGCGGCGCCGCCCCCGTGTCTTCGAGCGGCTGGCGGCCCGGCGACGACGTGGTGCACGCGGAGTTCGGCACGGGCTGGGTGCAGGGCGCGGGGCACAACCGGGTGACCGTGCGGTTCGAGACGCTGGCGTCGGGGCCGGGCGTGGCGCGGACGTTCGAGCAGTCCGACCCGGCGCTGACCCGCGGCGAGCCGTGGGACTGTCTGGAGTAGACGGTCAACCCCGGGCTTCGAGCGCGGCGGCCACGAACGACGCGACCAGCGGCCGCCGGTCGTGGCTGTTCCAGGCCAGCACCAGACGGCTGGGCGGGGCGTCGGCGATCGGGACGGCGAACAGCCCGGGCGGGACCGGTTCGACCAGCGAGCGGGGCAGCACGCCGATCAGCCGGCTCACCGTGATCAGCTGCAGCAGCTGGACCACGTCGGTGATCTCGGGACCGGCCTCTTCCGGCTTGCCCTTCCGGCGCGGCAGGATCTTCTCGTCGGGACCGTCGCTGGGAACCCCCTTCCAGCGCGGCAGGATCTCACCGTCCAAATCGGACATCCGCACCGAGGAGCGCCCGGCCAGCCGGTGCCCGGACGGCACGATGGCCACGCGGTCTTCGACGTGCAGCGTCTCGTGGTCCAGGCCGTCGAGCTCGTCGAACGGCGCGTACAGCAGGCCGACGTCGGCCCGGCCGTCGCGCAGGAAGTCGGCGCGGTCGGCGGGACCGCTGAACAGGATGTCCACCCGGCGCGCGTCCGGCTGGTGGGCGTACTCGCCGAGGATCCCGGACAACAGCTGCGCGTCGCCTCCGGGTTTGAGCACGAGCCGCAGGTGGGCCTGGGTGTCGCCGGCGCGCCGGGCGTTGCGGACCGCGGCGCCCACCGCGTTCAGCGCGTGCCGCCCGTGCTCCTGCAGCGCCTCGCCGGACGGGGTGAGCGAGACGTGCCGGCTGGAGCGGACGAACAGCCGGACGCCGAGCCGGCTCTCGATCCGCTGGATCGCCTTCGACAGCGCCGGCTGCGCGATCGAGAGCCGGGCGGCGGCCCGGCCGAAGTGCAGCTCGTCCGCGACCGCGATGAAGTACTCCAGCTCTCGCGTCTCCAGTTCGACCATGCCTCCAGGTTATCGCCGGATAGCCAATGGATCTTGGACGATGTGGTCTTTTCGCGCCGATAATTTCCGTATGATCAACCATACGATGATCGTTTCCTTCGATCAGCCCCTCCCGGACAGCGAGCTGGATCAATACCTGGCAGACGTGGAACGGGCCACGCTCGCGACCGGTCTCGCGCAGTCGGTCGTGAGCCGGCGCCACCTCCCGATCCCCGGCGAGGAGGCCATCCCGGCGCTGATCGCGACCGCGATCGTGCAGTTCGCCGTGGCCGACACCGAGACGCTGGCGAAGGCGTTCGCCGACCCCGGCCTGCACGAAGTGATCGAGCGCTGGCAGTCGCGGCACCCGTACAAGGTTGCCTGGGCGAACCACGAATCGCTGTCATGAGCGACGTTCGCAAGAGGGGGCTGGTCACCGGTGCCGGCAGCGGGATCGGCCGCGCGGCGGCGCTGGAGCTGGCCCGGGGCGGCGCCGCGGTGGCCGTGCTCGACATCGACGAGCCCTCGGCGGCGGAAACCGTTGAGCTGATCGGGAAAGAGGGCGGGGAGGCGCTGGCCGTCACCGTCGACATCGCGGACGAAGACTCCGTGAAGGCGGCCATCGAGCGCACCGTCGAGGCGTACGGCGGCCTCGACTTCGCCGTCAACAACGCCGGCCTGGCCTCACACCACCGGCAGCTCGACGAGATGACCCTGGGCGAGTTCGAGCGCGTGCTCGGCGTCAACCTGGCCGGGACCTTCCTGTGCATGAAGTACGAGCTGCCGTGGCTCAAAGGCGGCGGCGCGATCGTGAACGTCGCGTCCAACGGCGGCCTGTACGCGATCCCGCACGCTCCCGCCTACGTGGCCGCCAAGCACGGCGTCGTCGGGCTCACCAAGGTCGCCGCGGTCGACTACGCGGCCGAGGGCATCCGGGTCAACGCCGTCTGCCCCGGACCGACCCGCACCCCGGGCTTCGACGACGTCGCGGCGGGCACCGACATGATCGCGTTCCAGGAGGCGATCACCCCGCTCGGCCGGTTGGCCACGCCCGAGGAGGCCGCCGCGGCCGTCGTCTGGCTCTGCTCGGACGCCGCGGCGTACGTCACCGGGATCGCCATGTCCGTGGACGGCGGGCGACGGGCATGAGTGGGTCAGGCGGGGAGGCGGCAGCGCAGTGTAACCACGAGTCGCCCCCACTCATGCCCCATGGACGCCGCGTGAAGGTCATCGCGGTTGAGGAACACCTTTCCACCGAGGCGTTTCTGCGCACTGCGCACGCGTTGGACGTGATCGCGGGCGACGAGGCCGAAATGGCCTTGATGCGCACGGTGGAGGAGTCCCCGGTGCTCCGCGCCCGGCTCGTCGACGTCGACGCCCGGCTGCGGGAGATGGACGCGGCCGGCCAGGACATGGCCGTGCTGAGCCTGAATCCGCCCGGGGTCCAGCCCTACCCGGCGACGGATGCGGTCCCGCTGGCCCGGGCGTTCAACGACGAGCTGGCGGCGATCGTGCGGCGGTACCCGGGCCGGTTCGGCGGGCTGGGCACGGCGGCGCCGCAGGACCCGGCGGCCGCGGCGGCCGAGATCGAGCGGGTGATGGGCCCGCTCGGCCTCAACGGGATCATGATCAACTCGCACACCGGCGGGCGGTACCTGGACGAGCCGGAGTTCGCGCCGCTGCTGGCGGCGGCCGAGGCGAGCCGGGCGCCGATCTACCTGCACCCGCGGATGCTCGCCGCCTACCGCGATTACGGGATGTCCGGGGCGGTCTGGGGCTACCAGGCCGAGGCCGGGCTGCACGCCATGCGGCTCATCCTCAGCGGCACCCTCGATCGTTACCCGGGTCTGACCTTCGTGCTCGGGCACCTCGGCGAAGGCATCCCGTACTGGCTGCGGCGGATCGACAACCGGCACGCGTTCGCCGCGCGGACGGCCGGGGCCGCCACCTCGATGCCACGCCTTTCGCTCACGCCGAGCGAGTACTTCCGGCGCAACTTCGTGCTCACCACCAGCGGCATGGACGATCCGGACGTGCTCGGGCTGGCCGTGGGCGCGGTCGGCGAGGACAACGTGATGTTCGCGATCGACTTCCCGTACGAGGACCCGGCGGCGGCCGTGGCCTTCCTGCGGAACGCGCCGCTGACCGAAGACCAGCGGACCGCGCTCGGCCACCGCACGGCCGAGCGCGTGTTCCGGCTCACCTGATCTTCGCCGGCAACCTGGCGGGATGCCCCACGACGGACCCGGCCGGCTCGCGGAGTCCCTTCGCGCGCGCCGGTCCGTGATCGTCCCGGCCTCGTCCCCGGGGGCGCCCGCCAGGTTCCCGGTCTCCGGCGCGAAGAGGTCGCGCTGCTGGCCCGCGCCCTTCCCCTCGGCCACGACGCCCACCGGCACCTGGCCGACCTCGCTTTCCTTGCGCAGCGCGGACTTCCGCCGGGAGTGGGCCCGTTAGGACGTCCATCGCAAGCGCAGCGCAGGGAAGGTCTTCCACCATGCGATCGGCCGCCTGGAGCCGACCCAGCTGACCGTGTCGGAGTCCGAGCGGCGGCTGCATTCCCTCGAACCGGGGTAGTGGTCGCGCACCCACCCCGGACGGCCCGGTTGTTCCTAACGTCGAAGGCCTGCTGAAGGCGGGCCGAGAGGTGCCCGCCGTTCGCCGTCCGGCATCGGGCCGGTGGCCGGGCTGTATCACCTGGAGCAGGAGGGCCCGGAGATCCGCGAAGTCCAGGGCCAGCGGGACCTGAGCCTGGCCGACGTGGCCCAGGTGGTCGCCCGCCTGTCCGGACGGCCCGAACTGCAGGTCGCGCACGCCATCAACTCCGGGCACACCCGCGCCCGGCAGCCACGCACCGCGCGCACCACCACGCCCACCAGCATCGAGCAGTTCGTCACGGCCACGCTGCTGCCCGCACTCGGCCGGAGCTGACCCTGGGCTCGTGAGTGTTCATGACGGTCAGAACCGGCACAAACACTCACGAGTCCTCAGGCGGCGGGCGGTGCGCAGCCCGGCGTCAGGTCCGCGACCTGCTGGCCGGCCAGCAGGAACGCGCCCACGCCGTACGCCGCGGTGTCGGTGGCCTTCGCCGCGCCCGGGCCGGATGCCTCCGGCTGGACGTAGCCCACGAAGCCGTCAGACCGCTCCGCCTTGGTGGACAAGGCTTTCCACGCGCGGTCGACCACGGGCTTGAACCAGCGAGTGTCCAGCACGCCCGCGTTGATGCCCCAGGCGATGCCGTAGGTGAACAGCGAGGTGCCGCTGCTCTCCGGGCCGGCGTGGTCGAACGGGTTCAGCAGGTTCGTGTTCCAGAAGCCGTCCGGACGCTGCACCAGGCTCAGCGTCGTCGCCATCTTCTTGAACACCCGCAGGTACTCCGGCCGGCGCGGGTCGTTCGCGGGCAGGGCCTGCAGCACCTTCGTCAGCCCGGCGAGCGCCCAGCCGTTGCCGCGCGACCAGAAGTCCCGCGCGCCTGCGTCGTGGCGCCAGAGGCCGGTCAGCTCGTTGAACAGGCCGGCCTGCTTTTCGGTGTGCTGGAACAGCTTCTGCATCGCGTCGAGCGTCGCTTCGCTCTGGTCCATGACCCCGATGCGGGCGAACGAGGGCATGGCCATGTTCAGCGCGTCCACGGTGTCCCAGTAGCCGGTCTGTCCGGATTGGACACTGGTGACCTCGTCGGCCAGCCGCGAGCGCAGGTCGGCGAGGATCGGCGGCTCGGGGTGGAAGTAGGTGTACAGGTCGAGGTAGGCCTCGCCGGCCGCCTCGTCCCCGGCCGCGAACGGCTGCCCCGGCGTCTTCGGCAGCAGGTACTTGTTCGCCTCGCCCCAGGGCAGGGTCTGGTGGTTGGACACGCCGGTGGTGCGGACCACCGCGAGGTTGCCGACGTGGAAGGTCGCGTTCTGCCAGTCGGCGGGGGCCAGGTCGGTGCCGTTGGCGACCCAGTAGTCACCCGCCTTCACCATCGCGTCGGCCACCGCGCACTGCGCCGACGGAACAGACGGAACAGAAGCGGCCGCCACCGCCGGAACCAGCCCGCCGGCCGCCACCGCCGCGGCGAGCACGGCAAAGCCACGGATTCCCGGGAAACGCATTTCAGCGTCCTCCTCAAGAGCTCACGGCGGCGGAGGCCACCGGGTCCGGCGGCCTCCCGGGAGCATGGTTGTGGCCGGCTGGGCGTGTCAAGGTGCCGTTCAGCGGTACTGGGCCAGGGTTTCCAGCAGCCGGGACGCCGCCTGCTCGGCGCCGTCGGCGTCTTTCGCCAGCACCTTGGTCAGCACGCGGGAATGCGCGAGCAGCGTTTCGCCAGGGGGCTCCGGCACGGCGCGCACCGCGGCCAGCACGGGCACCTGGAGCTGGGCGAACAGCGAGTTGCCCGCCGCCCGCACCAGCGCGGCGTGGAACAGCGGGTCGGCCTGCGCGAAGGCCTCGGCATCGCCCCGTTCGACGGCGTCGGCCATCAGCCCGTACGCCGCCGCCATCGCGGAAAGCTCCTCGGGCAGCCGGTGCCGAGCCGCGAGCCGCGCGGCCTGCGGCTCCACCAGCCCGCGCAGTTCGAACAGGTCGCCGAGGTGCTTCGGCCCGTCCGGGCCGCCGACCCGCCACGCGATCACGTCCGGGTCGATCGCGTCCCACCGCTCGGGCGGCTGCGGCCAGGTGCCGACGCGCGGGCGCGCCGCCACCAGGCCCTTGGATTCCAGCACCCGCAAGGCTTCCCGGACCACCGTCCGGGAAGCCGAGAAGCGGCGGCCCAGGTCTTCCGGCACGATCGGCTCGCCCTGGGGGAGGCCGCCCTCGACGATCAGCCGGCCGAGCGCTTCGACGAGCCGGGCGTGCAGGCCCGCCCCTGGCGCCGCCGCCACCTCAGGCCGGGAGACCGACGCGGCGCTCCCCGCTGCGCAGCTGCTGCAGCACCACGGCGACCACGAGCAGCGCGCCGTGCGCCACGTTCTGCCAGAACTGGTTGATGCCCAGCCCGGACATGCCGTTGTCGAGCACGCCGAGGATGAACACCGCCAGCACGGTGGAGACGATGGATCCCTTGCCGCCCTTGAGCATCGTGCCGCCCAGCGCCGCGCCGGTGACGGCCTGCAGCTCCAGGCCCTCCGAACCGGAGGTCGGCTGGCCCGAGCCGGTGCGCGCGGTGATCAGCACCCCCGCGATCGCCGCGACCACGCCGACCAGCGCGTAGACGCCGATGATGTAGCGGTTGATGTTGATGCCCGCCAGCCGCGCCGCGGTGTCGTTGCCGCCGATGGCGAAGATGTTGCGGCCGATGTCGGTGTACTTGAGCAGGAAGTGCAGGATCGCCGCCACGATCAGGAACACCCAGACCAGCGTCGGCAGCCCGAGCACGGTGCCCTTGGCCAGGAAGATGAACAGGTCGTCGGCGCCGGTGTAGCCCTGCGCCTTGCCGTCGGAGACCACCTGCGCGATGCCCTTGTACGTGGCGAGCGTGGCCAGCGTCGCGACCACCGGGTTGACCCGGCCGAAGATGATGATCAGGCCGTTCACCAGCCCGCACGCGATGCCGGTGCCGACCGCGGCCAGGATGCCGATCGCGGAGCTGCCGGTGGCCGTGAACGCCATCGCCGAGATCACCGACGCCAGCCCGGCCATGGAGCCGACCGAGATGTCCAGCGCGCCGAGGATGATCACCAGCGTCTGGACCAGCGAGAGCAGGCCCATGATGGTGACCGCGCTGCCGATCAGCAGCAGGTTGTTGGTGCGGAAGAAGTTGTCGTTGAGCGTGGACAGCACGATGATCAGCACCACGAGCGTGATGATCAGGCTGCTGTTCTGCACGCCGATCCCGCTCAGCACCCGGCGGACCGGCGAGACGCGGTCCGGGCCGGGCGCGCCGGGGGTCGGCTGCTCCTGTGCGGGGCTGGGACGGGTCGGGGTGCTCACGCGCCCACCTCCTGGATGTCTTCGGCGGCCGGCTCCGTCGCCGGAATGGCCAAGGTGAGTACGGCTTCTTCGGTCGCTTCGTCGCGGTTGAGCTGGCCCGCGACGTGGCCGGCGCGCATCACGACAATGCGGTCGGCCAAGGACAGGACTTCGGGCAGGTCCGACGAGATCACCAGCAGCGCGATGCCCTCGGCGGCCAGCCCGTCGATGATCCGGTAGATCTCGGCCTTCGCGCCGACGTCCACGCCGCGGGTCGGCTCGTCGAGGATCAGCAGCTGCGGGCGCCGCGCGAGCCACCGGGCGAGCACGGCCTTCTGCTGGTTGCCGCCGGAGAGCTTGCGGACCTCCTGCTCCATCGACGGCGTCCGCACGCTCAGCTCGCGGATGTACTCCGCGACGAGCTCGCGTTCCTTCGCCCGCCGGATCACGCGGAAGCGGCGCAACCGGTCGAGCACGGCGATGGAGACGTTGTCGCGCACCGAACGCTGCATCAGCAACGCGTCCGTCTTGCGCTCCTCGGGCGCGAAGCCGATGCCGGCCTTCACCGCGTCTCCCGGGTTTCGGGCCTTGAGCGGTTTTCCGTCCAGCTCAACGGTTCCCGAGCGCACCGGCAGATCGCCGACGATCGCGCGCGCCAGCTCGGAGCGCCCGGCGCCGACCAGCCCGGCCAGGCACACGACCTCGCCCGCGCGGACCTCGAACGAGATGTCGTCGACGTCGTCGGTGGTCACGTTTTCCAGGCGCAGCACCACCGCGCCGGGCTCCGCGCTCTCGCGGCGCTCCAGCGCGGACAGGTCCCGGCCGATCATCATGCGCACCAACTGGTTTTCGTCGGTCTCGCTCGCCTGCTGGACGCCGATCAGCTTGCCGTCGCGCAGCACCGCCACGCGGTCGGCGAGCTGGAAGATCTCCTTCATCCGGTGGGAGACGTAGACGACGGCCACGCCGGAGTCACGCAGCCGGCGGATCAGCCGGAACAGCGCCTCCACCTCGTGCTCGGACAGCGAGGACGTCGGCTCGTCGAACGCGATCACCCGCGGCGGGGTGGCCGCGGTGAGCACCCGCAGGATCTCGACGAGCTGGCGCTGCGCGGCGGAAAGCCGGCTGCCGAGCGTCGCCGGGTCGAGCACGCCCTCGAAGCCGTACTCAGCCAGCGCCTCGTACGTCCGCTGGTTCAGCGTGCGGCGGTTGAACACGCGGGCGCGCGTGGGCAGCTCGCCGACGAACACGTTCTCCGCCACGGAGACGTGCGGGATGATCTCCGGCTCCTGGTAGATCACGCGCACGCCCGCGGCCATCGCGGCGCGCGGCGTGTCGAACGCGACGGGCTCGCCGTCGATGCGCAGCGTGCCGTCGTCGGGGCCCTGATCGCCCGAGAGCACCCGCAGCAGCGTCGACTTGCCGGCGCCGTTCTCGCCCATCAGCGCGAGCACCTCGCCGGAGCGGAACTCCAGCGTGACGTCGTCGAGCGCGGTGACGCCGGAGAAGCGCTTGCCGATGCCTTCCGCGGTCAGCGCGGTGGAACTGGACATGTCCGACCTTCCTCGACTCATGCGTGGTGGCGCCGGCTCGCACCGGCGCCACCACCCACGACGGCTATCAGGTGCAGTTGACGCCGGCCTGCTTGAAGTTGTCCTTGTTCACGATCTGGGTCTTCGCGATGGTCTCCGCCGGCAGTTCCTTGCCGTTCTTCACCTTGTCGAAGAGCACCTGGATCGCGGTGCGGCCAACCTCGGCGCCCGAGATGTAGAGCGAGGACTTGTTGCCGGTGTCCTTGCCCGCGGCCCAGTCCTTGCAGTCGAGGTACGCGCCGAGCCCGACGCCGATGATGTTGTTCGCCGCGACTCCGGAGTTGGCCAGCGCGGTGACCACGCCGGTCTCGTTCTCGTCGTTGCAGCCCCACACCACCCAGTGCTTGACGCCCGGGTTCGAGCTGATCACCGCGCCACTGCGGTTCTGCGCGTCGACGGGGGAGTTGTCGGTGCCGACGTCGATCACCGGGACCTGCGCGCCGGCGTCCTTCTGGAAGGCGGCCTTCGCGCCGTTGACCCGGTCCGTGCAGACGGTGAGGTCCTGCTTGTACGCGCTGATGATCTTGGTGTCGGCGGCGGTCCAGCCGGCGGCCTTGAACAGCTTCGCGGCCTCCTGGCCGACGGAGGTGCCCATCTGGGTGCCGTTGAAGCCGACGAACGCCGCGTTCTTGCCGGAGCCGTCCTTGATCACGTCGTCGGAGGCGACCAGCGGGATGCCGGCGCTCTTCGCCTTGTCGATCACCTCGGGGCCGATCGCCTGGTCCGGCACCACGATCGCGATGCCGTTGGCGCCCTGCGCGACGGCGGCGTCCAGCTCGGTGATGGCCTTGTTGGCGTCCTGGCCGAGGTTCACCACCTTGAGGTCGGCGCCCAGCTCCTTCGCCTTCTCCTGGGCGCCCTGCGCCTGTTCGACGAAGTACTGCTGGTCACCCTGCTTCTGCAGGTAGTACAGCGTGATCTTGCCGTTGGCCGGCGCCTGCTGGGCGGGCGCGGCGGTGTCCTGCCCCGACGAGCACCCGGCCAACACCACACCGGCAATCAAACAACAACCAACAACGCTCCAGGTGCGTGACCTGTGCGGGTATGTGGACATCGAGCGCTCCCAAGGGGGCCGTGGACGAGTGTTGCCTACGCGTAAACTTCGAGTGACTCGTATTACAAGACACCGGATCGGGTGACGTCAACTCCAGGTGGGCCAGCAGTTAGCGGACAGATACCTACGGAGAGTCACCATGATGCTCACGAATGCCAGCGAATTATCGTATTTTTTCCGGGTTGACCAGGGTGGGCGACGAGCTGCGGTTCGGCTGGAGTCTTCGGTCGCTGGTGGGTTTTGTTGTTGACTTAGGTTTGATTACGGTCCGCTATGACAGGCCGGGCTTCCTGTCCGGTGGACATGCGGCAGGATGTGCCGCGCAGCCGGGCAAAGGGGGCGAACATGGCACACGCGCGCCGGAGCGCGGTATTGGCAGGCGTCGCGCTGCTGCTGGCGGCGGCGGGATGCTCAAGCGGTGGCGCGGTGACCGTGCCGGACACCAAGCCGGAGAGCTCGGTGCCCGCGTCGTCCGCGCCGGCCTCGCGGGACTCGTTCACCGTGGTGGCGACCGGTGACGTGCTGATCCACCCGAAGCTCACCGACCAGGCCGAGGCCGACGGCAACGGCACCATCGACTACCGGCCGCTGCTGGCCGGGGTGAAGCCGCTCGTTTCGGGCGCCGACCTCGGGATCTGCCACCTGGAGACGCCGCTGGCGCCGGAGGGCGGGCCGTACAGCGGGTACCCGTCGTTCAGCGCGCCGCCGGAGATCGTGGACGCGCTGAAGGACACCGGTTACGACACCTGCTCCACCGCGTCCAACCACACGCTCGACCAGGGCCAGGCCGGGATCACCCGCACGCTGGACAAACTCGACGCGGCCGGGATGAAGCACACGGGCTCGGCGCGCTCGGAGAAGGAGGCGTACACCCCGCTGATCCTCGACGTGCACGGGGTGAAGGTGGCGCAGCTGTCGTTCGCCTTCGGCTTCAACGGGATCAAGCGCCCGGCCGGGAAACCGTGGCTGGCCAACCAGATCGACGCCGACGCCATCCTGGCCGCGGCCCGCGCGGCCAAGCAGGCCGGCGCCGAGGTGGTCATCGCGAGCCTGCACTGGGGCGTCGAATACCAGCACGAGGTGACCGACGACCAGGAGAAGCTCGCGAAGGAGCTGACCGCCTCCCCGGACATCGACCTGATCGTCGGCCACCACGCGCACGTGGTGCAGCCGTTCGAAAAGATCAACGGCAAGTGGGTCGCGTTCGGGCTGGGCAACGAGATCGCCCGCCACGACGAGCCGCGCGGCTCCACCGAGGAGGGCACCGCCGCCCGGTTTCGCTTCACCCGCGTGAACGGGCACTGGGCCGTCGACAAGGCGGAGTACGTGCCGACCCTGATCGACCTCGGCCCGCCCATCCGCCTGCGCGACCTGACCGTGGGCCCGGTCTCCCCGCGCGGGCAGCAGGCCCTGACCGATACCGACGAGGTGATCCTCTCGCGCGGTGCCGGTGACCAGGGCCTGACCCGCCCGCGCAGCTGACTCAGTGGTCCCGGCGGGTGATCAGGCGGGCCAGCGCCGTGAGTTCCGCGGCGGCGCGCGGGGTGGGCCCGGCGTCGGCCAGCGCAGATAGGCCGACGGCGACCAAGGAGTCGGCCTGGGCGCGGCTCCACTCGCGCCCGCCGGCAGAGTCCACAAGGGACGCTGCGCGCGCCAGTTGCCCTTCGGACAGCGGGGCTTGTTGCTTGTACAGCGAGGCCAGCTCCCGGGCCGCCGGGGTGCCCGACGCCAGCGCCGTCACCACCGGCAGCGACTTCTTCCGGTTCTGCAGGTCGGAGTACACCGGCTTGCCCGTCGCCGCCGGGTCGCCCCAGATGCCGAGCAGGTCGTCGACGTGCTGGAAGGCCAGGCCGAGCGAGTGGCCGAACACGCCGAGCCGCTCCACGTGCTCGCCCCGGCCGCCGACCACCAGCACGCCGAGCGTGCACGCGACGCCGATCAGCGCGCCCGTCTTGCCCTCGGCCATCCGGACGCACTCCTCCGGCGCGACGTCGCCACGCCGTTCGAACGACACGTCCTCGCTCTGTCCCTCGAGCAGGTCGAGGACCGCGCGGCCGAGCAGCCGGGCGGCGTCGGGGCCGTCCGCGGACAGCACGTCGAAGGCCAGCGTCAGCATCGCGTCGCCGGCCAGGATCGCCGGGCCGGTGCCGAAGACCGTCCACGCCGTGGGCCGGTGGTGGCGCGTTTCGTCGCCGTCCATCACGTCGTCGTGCAGCAGTGAGAAGTTGTGCACCAGCTCGACGGCGACCGCGGCGGCGACGGCGTCCGACGGGTCGCCGCCCGCCGCCTCCGCGCACAGCAGCACCAGCGCCGGCCGCAACGCCTTCCCGCTGCGGACGTGCACCGGCTGTCCCGTCTCGTCCCACCAGCCGAAGTGGTAGCCGGCGATCTGGCGCATCGACTCGGGCAGCCGGTCCACCGCCGACCGCATCAGCGGCTCCCACAGCGCCCGGCTCCAGGCCAGCACCTCGGCGACCTCCCGGCCGCCGGTCCGCGCGTCCACAGTTGTCATGTTCGTCCCCTCACCGGTGCCGGGCACTGCGCCCGATCTCCACGTCGCCGAGCACACCCGGCGCATCCGGCATCACCGCCGCCGCCGAGTGGTGGGCCCGTTCGGTGACCGGAATCTCGTCGCACGGCGACAGCGGCACGCCGCGCCAGGCGGTGTCCGGCGTCGGCGGCCCGGTGCGAGTGGTGATCGGTGCTGCTGAGGCTCGCCGTCGTGGTCGGGATGGCCATGGTCAGTCACCCCGGCCGATCTCGGCGTTCTCCAGCACCGCGAGCGCGTCCGGCACCAGCACGGCGGCCGAGTAGTAGGCGCTGACCAGGTACGACATGATCGCCCGCCCGCTGATGCCCATGAACCGCACGTTCAGCCCCGGCTGGTACTCGTCCGGCAGGCCGGTCTGGCCTTCCTTCCACACCAGCGCCGGCAGGTCGTCGAGGTCGTCCGGGGTCGGCGGGCCGGTGCGGGTCCGGATGCGCTGCGAAAAGTCCGCGTTGTGCAGCAAGCCGAAGTCGGTGTTGTTGACCAGCTCGTGCTCCTGGCGCTCGCGCAGCGCCTCCACGGTGAGCCGCAGCTGCTGCTCGATCTGGTTCATCGGCTGGTTGTAGAGGTCCGCGACGCGGCTGTGCACCCGCAGCACGGTCTGCGCGACACTCAGCTCGTACTCGCGCGGCGAGCTGTCGTAGTCCACGAACGTGCCGGGCAGCCAGGGCTCGCCGTCGTGGCCGGAGGCGACGTCGATCACCGCCTCGCCGTGGTCGTTGGCCGTGCCCGCCTCGTCGGCCGCGGCCGTCTCCAGGTGCGCGCGCAGTGTCTCGGACTGGTCCAGCACTCCCCGGAACTCGTTGCGGGGCAAGGAAAGCACCGTGCACGCGGTGATGGCTTTCGCGGTGAACTCCCAGATCCCGTCGTCCGCGGTGAGCGCGCCTTCGCCGAAGTAGCCGCCGTCGGCGAGAGTGCCGAGCACGGTCTGGTCGCCGTACGCCCCGGTGCCGATCTTGCTGATCTTGCCGTGCGCGACGAGGAACACCTGGTCGGCTCGGTGGCCGAACTCGACCAGCGCGTCGCCGGGCGCGCACTCGTGCTGCACGAAGTGGCCGGCCAGCTCAGCGAGCACGTCCTCGTCTTCGAACCCGCGCAGCGGCGCCAGGGTGCTCACGGGGTCCGTGACGGTCACAGCGGAAACCACCTATCGTCGACTTTCGGGCGCGAACGGTCCGGTGCTGAATGAAGATCGTCTTTGTTGTGCGATTACCCCGGCCGGAGTGGCGGAATCAACATATCAAGCCGACTGGCCGGAACAATCACACGATCGGGTTCCGGGAAGTTGTTCACCTGTTTGCCGAACAACAATCGGACATATTCCGGCTAAATGATCTTGCCGGACTCCGGCGTCGGTCACCGACGGTTGGCCGGCGTCACCCGGTCGGGAATCTCTGGGGAAAATCGCTGTATTTTCCCAGGAGGGAAGGGTTCTCCGGCGCGGCCGTGGGCAGGTCCGGCTGCTCCGTTCCAGCGATTCGCGGGGCCGACCGGGGCCACTCGACGGAAAAGGACGGGCTCGTCTTGTCGCCCGCTATTCGCCTGACTAGCTTGAGCGGAGTCCGTCCGGGCCAATTCGCCGAATGGTGGCACGGGGCAGTGGTGTGAGGGTGAAAGGGTGCGGATGAACGTCTACCTGACCGGGATCTTCTGGGTGGTCGGTGCCGCCGTGGTGGCGGCGGTGATCGGCTATCTGGTGAGGCGTTTCGGCTGGGACGAAGGTCGTCGTGACAACAACGACGCGGCCGGGCAGGTGTTCACCATCGTCGGCGGTCTGCACGCCGTGCTCGTCGCCTTTGTGCTCATCTCGCTGTTCGACAACGTCAGCACCGCGCGCGACGGCTCGTACACCGAGGCCGACGGCCTGGTCGCGATGAGCTGGGCCGCTGACGCGCTGCCCGGTGACACCGGCCCGAAGGTCCGGCAGCTGGCTTCGGCGTACGCCACCACGGTGCAGCGCCAGGAGTGGCCGCGGCTCGCCGACGGCGGCACGATGCCCGACACCGGCTGGAACCAGCTCGGCCAGCTCAGCAAGACCATCGCGGGCGCGCAGGCCGACGACGACTGGCTGAACGACCGTAAAAGCGAGGCGGCGAACCAGCTCTGGCAGGTCTACCAGGCTCGTCAGGCCCGGCTCACGGCCTCGGCCGGCAGCCGCGTCAGCTCCGTGGTGTGGTTCGCGCTGATCCTCGGCAGCTTCATCTCCGTGCTGCTGCCCAACCTCTTCGGCGGCACGCGCATGGCCGCGCACCTGGTGATCGTGTCCACTTTGGCCGGTACGATCGCCTTGCTGCTGTACGCGATCTTCCAGTTGCAGAACCCGTTCGCCGGCGGGGCGAACCTCCAGCCGGACGCGTTCGCCTCCGCGCTGGCCCGGCTTTCCTGACCGCCGTGCGCCTCGTCCGCCTCCTGCCCCCGCTGGCCGCCGCTGTCGTCGTTTCGGGACTGCTGGCCGTTTCCGGCCTGCTCGGCCCACCCGGCCGGACGTCCGCCGCGGCGCCGTCCGGCTGCGACATCCTCCAGGTGGAGAACGAACTCCCCGGCGCGTCCTCGGTCGTGCGCCTCACGGCGCCCGACGGGATGCGCCGCGAACTCGGCGAAACCGGCTACGCGCTGAACGCGATCGCCTACTCCGCCGAGCAGGACGTGGTTTACGGCGTCGCCGACGCGCCGCGCCACGGTGTGTTCCGCGACGGCGCCCACGCCGTGGAGATCTCGCGCTCCGGGCAGGTCGCCGACCTCGGCCCGGTCGGCCGCCAGGGCCGCCGCGGCGGGTGGAGCTGGGCCACCGGCGCGACGGCCGGCGCGATCGACGGCAGCACCTGGTACCTCCAGCGCGCCGACGATCTGTACACAGTGGACATCGACCCGGCGAGCCCGGACTACCTCACCGTGACCGGCCGGGTGCAGCTGCGGCCCGTGGTGCTGGCCTCCGGCGTCGACGATTTCGCCTACGACCCGGCGTCCGGAATGCTGTACGGCGTCTCCATGTCGTTCGCGGGGCACGGCCGGGTGGTCACGATCGACCCGCGGACCGGGCGCGTGGAACCGGTGTCAGGCTTGCGTTTTCCGGCGGCCAACGCGTACGGGGCGGTGGTGCTGGGACCGGACCACACGTTGTACGCGACCGCGAACCGGATCGGCTACCGCAGCGTCACGTATCGGCTGCCCCTCGACGGCTCCGGTCCGGCGGTGGAGATCAGCACGGGGCCGCCGTTGGTCAGCTCCGATGCCGCGGGTTGTCTGGTCTCCTCGGCGCCACCGTCCTCTTCGCCACCGTCCTCTTCGCCACCGTCTTCTTCACCGCCGCCGTCGTCTTCGCCCCCTCCGTCGTCCTCGTCGAGCCCGCCGCCGTCCTCGTCGAGTTCGCCGCCGCCGTCGTCCCAGAGCCCCACGCCGTCGCCGTTGCCCCCGCTGCCTCCGCCGCCGGACGCGCCGGTACTCGTGGAACAGCCGTCGCCGCAACCGCGATCGGTCGGCCCGACGCCGTCCGAGTCCCCGGCCCCGACGCCGTCCGCGACACCGACGCCGAGCCCGACGCCGTCCGGGCACCCCAAGCCCCAGCCGAGCGCCGCGCCGGTCGACAACACCGCGGCCCACGTCAAGGAGCAGCGCCGCTGGGGCCTGACCGTGCTGATCCTGGTGCTCGGCGTCGGCGCCGCCGTCGGTCGGGTGAGACGCGGCCGTTAACCGGGGTTTCGCCTCGAAGACGGCCACCGTCCAACTCGGCCGCGAAGACTCCTCCTCCGGCGTCACCGGACGTCGGAGGAGGAGAACACGGATGAAGCGCGTGAGATTCGGGGTTGTCGCGGGGCTGCTGGCCCTGCCGCTGGTGGCGACCGGCACCGCATCGGGGGCAGCGCCGGGCAATGGCCACCAATCCGCCGCCCGCGACGACCACTACCGGGCGCGGTCCGGCCAGACCCTGCAAGTCCGCGGCGACGGCGTGCTCGGCAACGACGCACTCGGCGCCCACGGCCGCACGGTCGCTTCCGGCGGCGCCGTGGTCCGGCACACCGCGCCCGCGCACGGCTCCCTCGCGATCGGCGCCGACGGCACGTTCCGCTACACCCCGGCGCCCGGCTTCCACGGCCAGGACACCTTCACCTACACGGCGACGGACGCCGTCCGGCTGTACCCGACGAACCTGCCGCCGCTCGCGACGGTCGGCGGCGTGCCGCTCACCGGCGGCGCCTTCGGTTCCGCGCTGACGCCGGTGCCCGGGGCGCCCGGCGAGTTCTACGGCCTCACCGACCGCGGCCCCAACGTCGACGCCCCGGACGGGTCCAAAGTGGAGCCGCTGCCCGCGTTCGACCCCGCGATCGGCCGGTTCCGGCTCCGCGACGGGAAAGCGGTGCTGGAGAAGCGGATCCCGCTGCGCGCGGCCGACGGCTCGCCGTACAACGGGCAGGTCAGCACCACCGCCGACACCGGCGAGAAGATCGTGGACCTGAACGGGAAACCGCTGCCCGCGTCCGCGAACGGGTACGACTCCGAGGGCCTGGTGGCCCAGCGCGACGGCACGTTCTGGGTGTCGGACGAGTACGGCCCGTTCATCACGCACTTCCGCGCAGACGGCCGCGCGATCGAGCGGCTCTCGCCGTTCGACGGCTCGCTGCCGAAGGAGCTGAAGTACCGCGTGCCGAACAAGGGCATGGAAGGCCTCGCCCTCACCCCGGACGGGCGGACGCTCGTCGGCATCATGCAGTCCGCGCTGCAGCAGCCGGACCTGACCAAGAAGCCCGGCAACGTCACCACGCTGCGGATCGTCACCGTCGACCTGAAGACCCGCGCGACGCACGAGTACCTCTACCTGCTCGACAACCCCGACGACACGGGAACGGCGGTCAGCGAGATCACCGCGCTGTCGTCGACGAAGTTCCTCGTGGACGAGCGTGACGGCCACGTCGAGCCCGCCGCGTACAAGAAGCTGTTCGAGATCGACCTGTCCGGCGCGACCGACGTCGGGCCGGGGGAGAAGGTGAAGGACGCGCCGTACGACGCGGCGAAGGGCGGCCTGCTCGTCGGCGCCGACCAGAAGAGCATCGACGCCTACGTCGGCAAGGACACCACCGACGAGGCCGTGAACGACCTCGCGAAGGTGGGTGTGCGGGCCGTGTCGAAGAAGCTGTACCTCGACCTCGGCGCGCTGGTCACGAACCTCGACCCGGCCGGCGGCTTCTTCGGCCACGACAAGGTGGAGGGCGTCGCGACCACCGACGGCGGCCGGACCCTGGTGATCAGCAACGACAACGACTTCGGCATCGACGCGGTGGCGAACACGGCCGCCCCGTACACCCTGCACCCGAAGACGCTGCCGGACGGCCGCCAGGACGACGGCGAGTACCTGGCCGTGGACACCACGAAGCTGCCGGCGCGCACCAGCACCGCGACCGTGACGATCGACGTCCGCTGAGGCCCGGTCAGTACTTGTACTGGTCCACATTGTCCTGGGTGATCCGCAGGGGGTCGCCCAGGAGGATGGTCTTCGTGGTCGCGTCGTACTTGACCGTCGGCAGCTCGAGGCTGACGTTGTTGCTGGGGCCGAGCGGCTTGCCCTGCGCGAGCTGCTCGGCCGTCCACGCGGTGAGGTAGCCGAGCGCCTGGACGTCCCACAACACGGACATCGAGGACGAGCCGTCGAGCAGGTACGGCTTCATCGTCTGCGGCGTGCCGACGCCCACTGTGTACACCTGGCCGATCTTCTGCTGGTCGCGCACGGCCTGCGCGACCCCGGGCGCGGCCGTGGTGCACTGCCCGATCAGCCCGGCCAGATCCGGGTGCTGGACGAGGATCTGCTTCGCGAGCGTCGTCGCGGTGGCGGTGTCCTCGCCGGCGTACACGGTGTCGACGATCTGCGCCCGGGGGTAGTGCTCAGCGGTGTACGCCTTCTCGACGGCGGTCCACGCGTTGAGGTTCGCCGCGGTCGCCCCGCACGAGACGATGGCGAACTTGCCGGCGCCGCCGGTCTTGGCCATCAGCGCGTCGACCAGCGCGGTGCCGACCCCGTCGGCGGTGGCCTGGTTGACGAACACCTCGCGCTGCGAGCCCGCCGCGTCGGTGTCGGTGGTGAGCACGTGGATGCCCTGCGCCCGCGCGTCCGCGATCACGGGCGCGAGCGCGGCGGGGTCGTTGGGCGCCACGGCGATCACGTTGAAGTGCTCGGTGATCAGGTCACGCAGGATCGCCGTCTGCGCGGCGGGGTCGACCGTCGCGGGCCCGCGCTCGACCCACTGCGCGCCCAGCTGCTGCGCCGCGTTCAGGCCGCCGGTGTTCATCGCGTCGAAGTAGGGGAGGCCCGCGACCTTCGGCACGAACGCGATCTTGACCGGCGCGTCCGGCGGCGCCTGCCCGAGCCCGCCGGAGCAGCCCACGAGGACGGCCACCACCCCGAGCAGCGCCACGACGCCCAGCACAAGCGTCTTCGTCGGCCCTCGCATCCCCACCATTCCTTCTGTTTAGCGGTCTGCACGGTGGAGACCTGGAGGCAAGGTAGGGGAGACCGCTCACGGGGGTCAACCGGTTGTGTGCAAAGGGTTACTGAAGTGAGTTGATCGTGGCCGTGGCGCGGTTGGTACCCGTTCGGGGTATGGGTTAGGGTGATCGGCGATGACACCCCGTTCGGCTGCTGCCCCGGTCGCGTTCCTGGCGCGCTGGATGCTGCTCGGCGCGGTGATGCTGGGGGTGGTCGCCATGCATCACGTGGCGGCGCCGGACGGTGCTGACATGCCGATGGCCGGTGTCTCGATGACTGCCGTCTCGGTGGCTGGTGTCTCGATGACCCACGGCGTTGAGGCTGCCGCACCGGCCGGGATGGACGGTGCGATGCACTCGATGCTGCACCTCTGCCTGGCCGTCTTGCTGGCCGTCGCGGGATTGCTGCTGGCCGTCCTGCTGATGTGGCGGGCAGGCCGTCCGACGATCGCGCGCCGCCCGGGAACGGCGGGTGACGCGCGCCCACCGCCCTGGCGGAGCGGCAGAGACCTCCTCACTGCCTCCTGTGTGCTGCGGATCTGAGTGGACCGGTTTTCCCGTGTCCCTGGCTTTCGCTGTCCCTCAGTGAGGAAGAAACTCATGAAACGCAAGTTCCTGGCGGGCCTCGTGCTGCCCGTGATCGCCGTGGTGCTGGCCGGCTGCTCGCAGCCTGCCCCCGCCTCACCGCCCGCCCACAACGCCGCGGACGTCACCTTCGCGCAAGGCATGGTCCCGCACCACCGGCAAGCGGTCGAGATGGCCGCGCCCGTGCCGCAGCACACCGCGAACCCCCGGCTGATCGATCTCGCGACCCAGATCCAACAGGCCCAGCAACCGGAGATCGACCAGCTCACCGCCTGGCTGAAGACCTGGGGCGCCCCACCGCCCGCCACGGGCGAGATGGGCGGAATGGACCACGGCACGTCCATGTCCGGCATGGTCGACACCGCGGGCCTGGACCAGTTGCGCGACCAGGCCTACGACCGCAAGTGGCTGGAACTGATGATCCAGCACCACGAGGGCGCCATCACCATGTCCCGCACCGAGCTGGCCCAAGGCCAGGACCCCGGCGCGAAAGCCATGGCCCAGCACATCACCGACACCCAACAAACCGAAATCACCACAATGAAATCCCTGCTCGGCAGCTGATTCCCTGAGCTGCTGGGCCCCTGGATTCCCTGGGACGGTTGGGGCCGGCTTGGCATCTCTTGTCGCCTCCGCGGCCCTTGGCAGGCATCGGCTTCGCGGGGTTCGATCCGGACTCCGCGAAGCCGCTGTGCTGCCGTCACTGCTACGCGCTGCTCTGCGTCGCTGCTGGGCTACTAAGTAGCGGGGCTGCCGCGCGGTCACGCCACTGTGCTGCGCTGCACTGCTGCCACGCCACGCCACTGCTGCCACGCCACGGCACTGCCGCCACGCCGCTGCGCTGCACCGTTTCACTGCCGCTGCGCCATGCCGGGAAGTCGCTGTGTCTTCGCATAGCTAGGCGGCCGCACCGCAGCGCCGTGCCGCCGCACCGCCGCACCGCCGCACCGCCGCACCGCCGCACCGCCGCACCGCCGCGCCGCGCCGTGTCGCCACGCCGCACCGCCGCACCGCCGCACCGCCGCGCCGCGCCGTGTCGCCACGCCGCGCCGCGCCGTGCCGCCGTGCCGCCGTGCCGCCGTGCCGCCGTGCCGCCGTGCCGCCGTGCCGCCGTGCCGCCGTGCGGCGAAACCACCGCACCGCCGTGCGGCGAAACCACCGCACCGCCGTGCGGCGAAACCACCGCACCGCCGTGCGGCGAAACCACCGCACCGCCGTGCGGCGAAACCACTGTGCCGCGAAGCCGCTGCACCGCCGCAGTGCTGCGTCGCCGTGCCGCGTCGCCGCGCCGCGAAACCGCTGCACCGCCGTGCCGCGTAACCGCTGCACCGCCGTGCTGCCTCACTCCGCCGCACCGAAGCCGTCGCGCTGTGGTGTCGCCATGCCGCGAACTCCGCCTCCTGTCCCCACCGCCCCACCGCCCCACCGCCCCACCCCCCCCCGCGACCCAGCCGTGCCCCGTGTCACCAAACCTGGCCACAAATACCCCCATGGGGTATCTTCCACACCATGACCACACATCAACACGGCACGTCCTGGTCCACCGCAGCCCAGGCAACGCTGCACTGCCTCACCGGTTGCGCCATCGGCGAGGTGCTCGGCATGGTTCTCGGCACCGCGTTCGGCCTGCACAACGCGGCCACTGTGGTCCTGTCGATCGTGCTCGCGTTCGTTTTCGGCTATGGCCTGACAATGCGCGGCGTCCTGAAGTCCGGCCTGGCGCTGTCGGCCGCGTTCAAGGTCGCGCTCGCGGCGGACACGGTGTCGATCGTGGTGATGGAGATCGTCGACAACACCGTGGTGGTCGCCATTCCCGGCGCGATGAACGCCGGCCTGGCGAGCGTGTTGTTCTGGCTGTCGCTGGTGATTTCGCTGGCAATCGCCTTCGTGTTCACCGTGCCGGTGAACAAGTGGATGATCGGCCGCGGCCGGGGGCACGCCGTCGTCCACGGCCACCACATGTAGCCATGTGGGTGACGACCATACGTTCGATCAGACAGTATTCTGACGGAGTGAGTACCACCACAGACACCCACGAGGTGTGGCAGCTTTCGGATACGGAGCTGACCACGTTTCTCCTGGCGTGCGAAGAAGAACTCCGGCGCGATCACGCGGAGATGCTCGGCCTCGTCAACGAGGTCGAGCGACGAGGGCTGGGCCGCGCACTGGGGTTCAAGGACACCGCCGCGATGCTGCGGGAGACGCTGCGGGTCTCAGGCCGCGAGGCTGCCACCCGGGTCGCGCACGC
This sequence comes from Amycolatopsis saalfeldensis, assembly GCF_900110575.1. Classification (GTDB taxonomy): domain Bacteria; phylum Actinomycetota; class Actinomycetes; order Mycobacteriales; family Pseudonocardiaceae; genus Amycolatopsis; species Amycolatopsis saalfeldensis. The sequence goes on along the minus strand of NZ_FOEF01000014.1, from coordinate 142,109 downwards.
ACACGCGACGAGGCCGTCCTCTTCGCCGACCGGGGCGCCACAACCGGCATCGCTGGCCGCGACCGGGCAGGCCCTGCTAGAAGGGGTGATCAACCGAGAGCACCTCCAGACCATCGTGAACCTGTTCGCCACCTGCCCGGCAGCGATCGGGCCCGGGAACCGCGCCGCGGACGAAGCCACCCTGATCTCACTGGCCAGGCAGGCGGCGCCGGAAGCCCTGCGGACCGCGGGACGGCGATTGCTGGCTTACTGGGGCGACTACGCCACCCCGCCCGACGACCGGCAACGCCGTGAGCTGCGCCCGTCGCGACGGCTCACCATCACCCACCGCCCCGACGGCAGTGCCCGCTTCGCCGGTGAACTCGACCCGGACGCCACTGCCGTCCTCGACGGCCTGCTCGGGCCGCTGGCCAAACCCCGCCGTGACCCCGATACCGAGGGTCCCGATCCGCGCAGTGCGGCCGAACGCCGCGGCGACGCCCTTGCCGACATCCTCGAACTGGCGGCTCGCTGCGATGACCTGGCTGTGCAGGGCGGCGAGCGGGCGGTAATGATCGTCACGGTCACCCTGGCCGAGCTCGAAGGCCGCCTGACCGACACGCTGTCCACCACTCCCGGCGGCCTCGACGCGCTGCGTCGGCAGGCCTGCGAAGCGAAGGTGGTGCCCGCGGTCTTCGGCGCCGAAGGTCAGCCCTTGCACCTTGGACGCACCACGCGACTGGCGACACCGTCCCAACGACACGCCCTGGCCTTGCGCGACAAGGGATGCGCCCACCCCGGGTGCGACCGCAGCCCGAAATGGTGCATCGTCCACCACGTGATCCCCTGGTCGGAGGGCGGACCCACCGACCTGCCGAATCTCGTCCTGCTCTGCCCTGCCCACCATCGGATCGTCCACCACAGCGCCTGGACGATCCGGATGCGGAACGGTATCCCCGAGTTCCTGCCACCACCGTGGCTCGACCCCGATCGCACGCCGCGGCGCAACCACGTCCACGACGCCGTGCCACCACGGCACCGGCAGACACGACGTCGGAGGTTTCACTATGGACGGACGGCTGCCGCCTCCTGTCGCAAGACTGTGCGGGTGCAGTGATGCCGTCCGGCCGGTCAGACGCTGGAGAGGTCGATCGCCTGGCTCAGCTCGCGTGGCTTGAGCACTCGCAGGATGCCTTCCAGCAGGTAGTAGTCCGCGTACGGCAGGGAAATCTCGATGCCGTCCTCGGACGGCCGGTTGCGGGTGCAGCGGGCGACCACGGCGTCGGCGCGAGCGGAGTTGGTGGTGAGGCAGGTTTTGGCTGTCGCCTCCAGGATTCTCAGGCCGGCATCGCGGTACTTCGGCTGCTTCGAGGCCGCCGCCAGGTCCAGCAGGCCGCAGGCTGTGACGACGCCGGCGGAGGCGTCCTTGATGTCGTTCGGCGCCTGCGGGGCGAGGTAGTCCCAGACCGGCACGCGGTCCGGTGTCAGGGCGCCGAGGGCGTAGTCGGCCAGCCGCTGCGCGGTGGTGAGGAACTGCTTGTCGCCGGTGCGCCGGTAGATCGTGGTGAAACCGTAGACGCCCCAGGCCTGCCCGCGCGACCAGCACGAGGACGGGCTGTAACCCTGCACGGTGTTCGGGCCGATCTCGGCGCCGGTGGCCGGGTCGAAGTCGAACACGTGCGGCGTCGAGCCGTCCGGGCGCAGGAAGACGCGCTGCGCCGTTTTCGCGTGCTCGACGGCGATGTCGAGGTACTTGCCGTCGCCGGTCTGCCGGGTCGCGAAGTCCAGCAGGTCCAGGTTCATGATCGTGTCCATGATGATCCGGCCCGCGTCCTTCGGGTCGGTGAGCGCGCCCCAGGCCCGGATGAAGTGGCCCTTCGGGTTGTAGCGCTGGATCAGCGACGAAGCCGCCGTGACCGCGCCGGCCCGCCACTTCTCGTCGCCGGTGATCCGCCAAGCCGTGACCCACGACGGGTAGAAGAGGAAACCGAGGTCGTGGGTACTGGTGTCGTTCTGCCGCGGCGCGAGCTTTTCCGCCGACGCGAGCGCGAGCGTGCGGAATTGTTCGTCACCGGAGTGCAGCCACGCCATCCAGAGCGTGCCCGGCCAGAATCCGCCGACCCAGTCGCCATTCTGCGAATAAGCCCATTTCTCGAACTTCGTCCCGGTCGGAAAGGCCGTGACGGACGGGGCCACCGCGCGCAGCTTCCGCACTGCGTAGTCCGCCGCCGCGCGGAAAGTCTCCGCCTGGCTCGCCGATCCGGATATCGCCTGGTCGGAGGCTGCTGCCGGGATGGTGCTGCTCGCGGTCACTGCCACCGCGGCACCGGCCGCGGTGGTCAGCAGGGTTCGCCGGGAAACGCTCACGGGTGCCCGCCATTCACAGTGGGGAAATGCATCACGGGAAGGTCGGCAAAGTTTTACACGATCGACACGAGCTTGTACACCCGCCGAATCGGCTATTCACGGTTGTGAATTGTTCACGGATGTGAATTCGCCATTCTTGGCTCGTCGCCGTCAACCAGAGGACCGTCAACCAGAGGACCGACGACTAGAGGACAGAGTGGGTTGGGCGTCTCCGAAACCTCGATCACGGCCTCGAGCCGGTCGCGGGTGTGCTGCAGCTCGGCGATGCGCGCGTCGAGGCGGGCTTTCTCGGCGCGGAGCCGGGCTCGGGACTCCGGGGTGCTCACGCCGGCGTCGACGTGGGGCAGCAGGTCCTTGATGGTGGGGCTGGACAGTCCGGCGGCGTAGAGCTGCTGGATCAGCTCGACCCGGGTCACGGCGTCTTCGGGGTAGCGTCGCTGGCCCCCGTTGGTGCGGGTGGCGGCCAGCAGGCCTTGCTGCTCGTAGTAGCGCAAGGCGCGCACGCTCACCCCGGCCCGCTCGGCGACTTCCCCGATACGCATCAGAACACTCCCTGGCCGGACGGTTGCCGAACCGACTTTAGGCGCGGACCGGCGGGGGCACGGGCGTGTGACCTGCGAGACAACCGGTTGAACCTGACGTTGGCGTCAGGGACCAGGCTCGGCGTCAGCGAACCGAACCGAACCGAACCGACAGGAGACGACCATGCAGATCGCCGGATCGACCGCACTGATCACCGGCGCCGGCCGCGGGCTCGGGCGACACTTCGCCCAGGCCCTGCTCGACCGGGGCGCGGCCAAGGTCTACGCCACGGCCCGCCGGCCGGAAACGATCGACATCGCGGGCGTGACGCCGCTGGCCCTCGACGTCACCGACCCCGGCTCGGTCCGGGCCGCGGCCGCCGCGGCCGCGGACGTCGACCTGCTGATCAACAACGCCGGGCTGGCGGCCTACACCGACCTCGTCACCGGCGACCTCGGCGACATCCGACGGGAGATGGAGACCAACTTCTTCGGCTCGCTCCAGGTCGTCCGCGCCTTCGCGCCCGTACTGGCCGGCAACGGCGGCGGAGCCATCCTGAACGTGCTTTCCGTCCTGTCGTGGATTTCCTACCAGGGCTCGGCCGGCTACGCGGCTTCCAAGGCCGCGGCGTGGAGCCTGACCAACGGGGTCCGCCTCGAGCTGGCGGCCCAGCGCACCCAGGTCGCGGGCCTGGTGATGGCCAGCACCGACACCGACATGATGGCCGGGTTCGACGTGCCGAAAAACGACCCCGCCGACGTGGTGTGCGCGGCCCTCGACGGCATCGAAGCGGGCGAGATCGAGATCATCGCCGACGCCGACAGCGCCGCGACGAAGGCCGCGCTGGCCGCGCACCCGTCCGCCCTCTACCCGGGTGCTTTCACCGGGCAGGCCACGTGAATCGCAGCGGTCGGCGGCGGCATGATCGTGCGTACACCGGATCAGTGATTGCGACACGGCACCGCGCCCGCGCCTCAGGCGGACACGATTCGGTGCTCGGCCGCCCCCTGCATCCGGTTCCGCAGCGCCGATTCCTGGGGCCGCGCGGACAGTTCCCGCCAGATGGCCAGCGCCCGCTCGGAGTAGACGCGGGAGCGCTCGGGCTGGCTCAGCGCCGAGTGCAGCTCGCCGAGCAGTTGTGAGACCTCCGCCTCCGAGCGCCGGTCGCCGTTGCGGCGGTGCACGCTCAGCGAGTTGACCAGCAGCAGCTGCGCGTGCGCGAAGTCCCCGCTGTACAGGCAAAGTTCGCCGAGTGCCTGGTTCGCGTAGCCGACGCAGTGGTCGTCGCCGAGGTCGGTGAAGATCGCGATGGCGCGGGTGACCTGCTCGCGGGCCTGGCCGAGGTTGCCCTCGTGCTGGTGCAGCAGGCCGAGGCGTTGCAGCGCGTGCGCCTCGCGGTGCCGGTCGCCGATCTCGCCGGCCAGCTCCAACGCGTCGGTGAACCAGCGTTTTGCTGACGCGTAACACTTCTGCGCCAGCCAGATCGTGCCGGCGGCGATGCGCACCACGGCCTCGCCGTGCCGGTCTCCGGCTTCGGCGAACAGCTTCAGCGCCTCGTGGCAACGTTCCAGCGCGCGGTCGTTCTCGCCCTCGATGCGCAGGATCGTGCCGAGCCCGGCGAGCGCCGTGCCCATGCCCTGCGCGTCGCCGATTCGCTGGTACAGGGCGAATGAGGCTTCGAACGCCACCAGAGCTTCGGCGTAACTGTCCTGGTAGAGGTGGATCTGGCCCAGGTTGCGCTGGATGATCGCCTCGCCGTGCGCGGACCCGGCGCGCCGGGCCGCTTCGAGGGCCAGCGCGTGCGTGCTGTGCCAATCGTCCTGGTGGCCGCGCAAATCGAAGTACGGCGTGAGGGCGGCGGTCAGCTGCCAGGTCAGATCGTCGAAGCCCAGCTCGGCGGCCAGGGCCACCGCGGCGACGGCGGTGTTCCGCTCCGCGCCGAACCAGGCGGCGGGGTCCGCCAGCAGCCGCTCCGTCTCCGGCGGCAGGTCCGGCAGCTTCGCGGACTCGTCGCGGTACTGGCCGAAGAAGTGGATCGGCATCCGGTCGGCCGCCTCGACCGCCAGCGCGAGGTAACCCTCCAGCACCCGTCGCGCCGCGGCCCGCGTCTTGCCCGGGCCGTCGCGCTCGGCCAGCTCCGCCGCGTACACGCGGAGCAGGTCGTGCAGCCGGTATCGCGGCTGGCCCGTGGCATCGGAAGCGACCAGCTCGACGAGGTGGGCGTCCACCAGCACATCGAGGACTTCGTCGGCCGACCGGCGGCCCAGCGCCGCGGCGACCACCCACGCCGGGAACTGCACGGGGCCGAGCGCGCCGATCCAGCGGAGCGCGGCGGCCGCCGACATCGGCAGCAGGTCGTAGCTCAGGGTCACGCTGGCGCGCACGGCGAGGTCGCCGACGCGCAGCTCGTCGAGCCGCCGCCGTTCGTCGTGCAGCCGGTCGGCCAGCACCCGCAGCGACCAGTTCGGCCGGTTGGTCAGCTTCGCCCCGGCCACGCGGATCGCCAGCGGCAGGTGGCCGCACTGGCGCAGGATCGCGGCGGCGTTGTCCGGCTCGGCGGCGACCCGCTCGGCCCCGACGATGCCCTGCAGCAGCCGGGCCGCTTCGGGTTCGGGCAGCAGGTCGACGTCCACCGGCACGGCGCCGTCGAGGTCCGGCAGGCTCAGGCGGCTGGTGACCAGCACCGCGCACGCCCCGCTGCCCGGCAGCAGCGGCCGCACCTGGGCCGCGCCGCCGGCGTCGTCCAGCACCACGCACATCCGCTTCCCGGCGAGCCGGGAGCGCAGCAGCGCCGCGCGCTCCGGCAGGTCGCGCGGCAGGCCCGCGTCGGGAATTCCCAGCGCCCGCAGCAATTCCGCCAGCACTCCCATCGGCGCCCGCGGAGACGACGACGTGCCGGCCAGGTCGACGTGCAGCTGGCCGTCGGCGAAAGCGTCCCGCACGGCGTGCGCGACGCGGACCGCGATCGCGGACTTGCCGACCCCCGGCGCGCCCGACAGCACGATCACCGAGGGCAGCCCGTTCGCGCCGCGCTCGCGCAGCCGCCCGACGATCCGGTCCACCACCTCCTCGCGGCCGGTGAAGTCCGGCAGGTCGAGGGGCAGCTGGCAGACCGGCAGCTCGGCGGGCCGCCGGACCTGGATCTCGGCAGGCAGCACAGGCAGTTTCGGCTGCTTGGCAGACGGCACAGAAGGTCCTGTTGGCCCTGACAGCGCCGACGACACTGACAGCGCCGACGACACCGACAACGCTGACGGCACCGCCAGAGTGGCCCGCAGCTCGCGCAGCCGTACGCCGGGTTTCGCGCCGAGTTCCTCGTCGAGGGTCCGCTCCGCCAGCTGGTAGGCCTCGACGGCCTCGTCGGTCCGGCCGCTGTCGCGCAGAGCTGTGACGAGCTGCTCCCACAGCTCCTCGCGCAGCGGGTGCTCGGTGACCAGGCCGCGCAGCTCGGCGATCGCCTCGCCGTGGCGGCCCAGCTCGATGCGGGCCTTCAGCCGTTGCTCCTGGACCGACAGCCGCAGCTCGGCCAGCCGGGCGACGGCCGCGCTCCAGCCGTGGTCGTGCGGCAGGCCCTCCAGCACCTCGCCGCGCCACAACGCGTCCGCCTGTTCGAGCAAAGCGAGCGCCGCTTCCGCGTCGCCGCGATCGAATGCTTTCTGCGCTTCGGCGGCGTGCTCGCCGAAAACGACATGATCCAGTTCTTCCGGCGCGGCGCTCAGCTGATATCCCGACGCGCGACTGCTGATCCGGTCGCCCAGCTCGGGCGCGGTTTCGGCCAGCCGGCGGCGGAGTGAATGGACGTAGGTGCGGATATTGGCCGCCGCGGAACGAGGCGCCGTGCCCGGCCAGAGCACCTCGACCAGCACCTCGGTGGACACCACGACGTTCGGCTGCAAAACCAGTGCGGCCAGCAGCAACCTCGGCTTCGGCCCGCCCAGCGGGACGGCCCGGCCTCCAGCGACGACCTCCAACGGCCCGAGAATCCGGAAAGCCAATGAGGTCAGCATTTTTTTACCCGCCTTCGCGGCAAGGTCCCCATGACCGCGCATCGTAGGAGCGTTCGAGTGCCATAGCTAGATCCATTCGGAGGGCAAAGCACCGTAAATCGCTTTTGTACGAGTTGTGTACAGGACCGAGTCACTCTGTGGCCATGAAGCGTTCGAAGCTCCGGCGTTGGGCCGGTTTAGGGGTTGTCCTGGCCTCGGCCGGCGCGTTCGCCCTCGCCACGGCGGTGCCCGCGGCCGCGGCGGTGACCGGGACGGTCCAGACGGCGGGCGACCCGCTCAACGTCCGCCGCGCGCCGAACACGGCGGCGACGGCCGTGAAGACGGTGGCCAACGGGGCGTCGGTGGGCATCGAGTGCCAGACGGCCGGGAACTCCGTGACCGGCCCGCTCGGCACCACCACCATCTGGGACTACGTGCCCGCCCTCGGCGGCTACGTCTCCGACGGCTACGTCAAGACCGGCTCCGACGGCCGGGTCGCGCCCGACTGCGGGACCGGCACCGGCAGCGCCCAGTGCGCGTCGGCGTGCGCCGCGGAGGGTCTGTTCCGCTCGTCGGACGCGCATTTCGTCGTTTACGACACCAACGCGGACGGCAGTTCCGGGGTCGTGCAGTACTGGCTCGCGACCGGCGCCGGCCCGTTCTACGTCTGGGCCTCCGGCGGCAACGGCACGTCGGTGGACAAGGCGGTCCCGGTGCCGAAGGGCTCGTGGGTCTTCTACAAGACCTGCACCGGCCACAACACCTCGCCGCCGACCTTCGCCGGTTGCAGTGCCGGTCTCACCGACTTCGCCGCCTGAAACCCCCACCCCTGTTTTCCGGAAGGACCCCTTATGGGCCAGGTGAACCGACGCTCGGTGCTGCTGGGCGGACTCGCCGCGGTGACCGCGGCCGCGGCTCCGATGACACTCCCCTCGTGGGCGAACGCGCGGACGGCGGCGGCCGTCCCCCCGGCTATCCACGACCCGTTCCAGCTCGGCATCGCCTCGGGCGACCCGCTGCCGGACAGCGTGGTGCTGTGGACGCGGCTCGCGCCGGCGCCGTTGAACGCGGACGGTTTCGGCGGCATGCCGGACGCGACCTACCCCGTGGACTGGGAGCTGGCGACCGACGAGAACTTCGCCTCAGTGGTGAAAAGCGGTTCGGTGAACGCCGTCCGCGCGTCGGCGCACAGCGTGCACGTCGAGCCCGCTGGCCTCGATCCGGCGCGGGAGTACTTCTACCGCTTCAAGACCGCGGGCTACATTTCGCCGGTCGGCCGCACGCGGACCGCGCCCGCCGCCGGCGCCGCGGTGAACCAGCTGAAGTACTGCTTCACTTCCTGTCAGCACTGGGAAGAAGGCTGGTACCACTCGTACAAGGGCGTGGTGCGCGACGACCCGGACCTGGTGCTGTTCCTGGGCGACTACATCTACGAAAAGCCTTCGGGCCGAGTGAAGTCCGAGCTGAACCCCCGCCGGCTGGCCGTCCCGCAGGACACCACCACGCTGGCGCTCTACCGGGCGCGCCACGGCCAGCACAAGACCGACGTCGACCTCAAAGCCGCGCACGCGCTCGCCCCCTGGCTGGTCGTCTTCGACGATCACGAGGTCATGAACAACTGGAACGGCACCACGAGCCCCGCGTCGACGGCGCGCAAGACCGCGGCGTTCCAGGCGTTCTACGAGCACATGCCGATCCGCTCGACCGCGAAGCCGAACGGCGCGTCGATCCAGCTGTACCGCCAGTTCCTGTGGGGTGATCTGGCGCGCTTCCACATGATGGACACCCGGCAGTTCCGCAGCGCGCAGGTGAGCGGCACGGCGTGCGGCCCGTACCGCGACCCCGCGCGCACGCTCACCGGCACGGCGCAGGAGCAGTGGCTGCTCAAGGCGTTCGAGACGCACCCGGCGACGTGGGATTTCCTTGGCCAGCAAGTGTTCTTCGCCCAGCGTGACGGCGACGGCAAGAACACCACCTGCGAGAGCCCCGATTCCTGGGACGGCTACCAGGCTTCACGCGACCGCATCACGCAAGGCTGGATCGACCGCCAGGTGCCGAACCCGGTGGTGCTCACCGGCGACGTGCACCGGCACTGGGCGGCCGACCTGCGCAAGGACTACTACGACCACAGCGACCCGATCGTCGGCTCGGAGCTGGTGACCACGTCGGTCACCTCGAACAGCGACGGGGCCGCGCCGCCGAGCGCCGCGTGGCTGGCGAACAACCCGCATGTCAAGTACTGCAAGGGGGAACGCGGCTACGTCCGGGTGACGGCGACGCCCGCGCAGATGCTGGCGGACTTCGTGGTGGTCTCCGACACGAGCGTGAACGATCCGGCGAAGCTGGTCATCAAGACCGACCAGAGCTTCGTGGTGAACGCGGGTTCGAAGGGCCTGCAGGCGGTCTGACGGCGGTTGTCGCCGGTTCGTCACAAACCGGTGCGGGACTGTGGAAATTCGGTCACGGCCGGCGCATGATCCGTCCCTAGCTTGGATCCCAAGCGATCATGGGAGGACCAAGCGATGACAACCCTGTCCGAAACGCGGCCCGCGCCGGCCCCGATCCCGGCCCCGGCGCGGGCCGGGAAACCGGTCCGGTGGCTCGGCACGGGGCTGTTCGTGATCGCCGTGGGCCTGGCCGGGTACACCGGGTTCCGGCTGCCGGGGACCTGGGTGGCGACGCTGGAGTCCACCTCCCTGACCGACGGTTTCCACCGGCGGTTCCTCGTCGGCACCCTGCTGCACCCGCTCGCGGTCCTCGCCGGCTACGACTACCGCGTCTTCGCGGTCGCGAGCTACGCCGTGCTCGGCGGGTTGCTGGCGGCGCTGGCGATCGCGTTCTTCCGCAGCCCAGACGGCAGCCGGCGGCTGGTGATCATCGGCTTCCTGCTGCTGCCGACCGGCGGTTACCTGTTCCACGAGGTGGGGTACTACGACCAGACCCTCTATCTGCTGCTGGTCGGCGCATTGGCGGCGCTGCGCCGGAACCGGCCGGGAATCGCGAGTGCGCTCATGGTGGCTTCCGTGACCGTGCACGAGATCGCGCTGCTCACCGTGCTCCCGGTGTTCGGTTTCCAGGTGCTCCGCCGGTTCCCGTTCCGGCGGGCCTGCGTTTTCCTGGCCGCGCCCGCGCTCGCCGGGCTGACGGTGCTGGCGGTGCGGCCGGCCGCGCCCGGTGCCGTCAGCCGGCTCGGGCAAACGCTGGCGGGCGCGAACTTCCCGTACCGGACCGACGCGCTGGGGCTGTTCGAGCGCGGCCAGGCCGCGAGCTGGGCCCTGTACTCGATCACCGACGTCCTGCTCTACCTGGTGCCGATCGCGGTGGTGGTGCTCGGCGGATTCCTGGTGCTGCACCGGCCGTCCGGCGCGGCGCTGCTGCCGCTGGCGGCGATCGCGGCCCCGCTGCTGCTCGCCTTCGGCGGCTGGGACGAGGCGCGCTGGGGCTTTCTGCTGATCACCAACTTCCTCGTGGTGCTGTGGCTCTGGCTCGGCGACCGCGGGCGCGAGCTGAAGGTGTCACAGCTGGGGACGCTGAGTGTCGTCCTGCTGATCCTCACGCACCTCCCGATGCCGTACTTCGACCACTACACGCCGCGGGAGATCACGCTGGTGGGTCCGCCGCACGCCGTGGGATTCCGAGGGTGAGCACGGCGCCGCCGTCGTTGCGCGCGGTGATCTCACCGCCGTGGAGCCGGGCGTTCTCCCGCGCGATGGACAGGCCCAGCCCGCTGCCCTCGGTGGCCTGCCGGGCGTGGTCGCCCCGGACGAAGCGGTCGAACAGGATCGGCAGCAGGTCCTCGGGGATGCCCGGGCCGGAGTCGCGGACCTCGATCGTGACGGGGTCGGAGGTGCCGTCGACGGCCACCGAGACCGGGGCCCGGCCGTGCCGGACCGCGTTGACCAGCAGGTTGCCCACGATGGTGTGCACCCGGCGCGGATCGGCGACCACGGCGGTGTCGCCGGTGCTGGTGACCTGGACCGCCGTGTCCGGCACGTTGACCTCGGCCGCGTCCTCCACCAGCGCGGGGAGTTCGACCGGCTCGGTGCGGAAGTCCGTGGAGCCGGCATCGAAGCGGGAGATCTCCATCAGGTCCTCGACGAGTTTCGCGAGCCGGCGGGCCTGGGTGCCGAGCAGCCGGGTCGCCCGGGCGCGGGTGTCGGGGCTGGCGCTGTCGAGACTGTCCACAGTGGCCACGATGGAGGCGAGCGGGGTCCGCAGGTCGTGCGCGACGTCGGCGACGAACCGCTGTTGCTGGCCGTCCTTCTCGCGCAGGTCCTCGATCGACGTGCTGACCCGCTGCGCCATGGTGTTGAACGACATCGCGAGGTCGGCCAGCTCGTCGCGGCCCTTGACCGGGACGCGCACGTCGAAGGCGCCGTCGCCCAGCTGACGGGCGGCGGAGGCGACGCGGCGGATCGGGCGCTGGATGTGCCAGGCGGCGAACAGCGCAGCGACGACCCCCAGCAGGGCCACGGCGATCGCGACGTACACCAGTCTCTGCGGTTGCTCGGCCAGCCCCACTTCGAGCGGGGTGATGTCGAAGAACTCCAGCATCCAGTAGTCGCCGTAGTTCCCGCTGACCACCAGCAGCCTCAGCCCGCTGTCCGGGTCGGTGGTGGTCGCCGTGCGCAGGTCCGACGGGGTGTCGGTGCGCACCAGGACCTGGTCCGCGACCGCGTCCACCACGGCCGGGCGGTCGTTGACGCGGACGGGCGCCGGTTTCGGCAGGTGCAGGGAGCCGGTCGAGGCGTACGTGACCAGCTGGGGTGCGCCCTGGGGGTCCTTGGTGAAGATCATCCACTCTTGCGAGTAGTCGTCGATCAGGCGGTCGACGTTCGCCGTGCCGTCGGTGCCCGCCGCCACCCGCTGGAATCCGGGCAGAGCCCTCGTGAACACGTTGCCGAACGAAGACTGCGCCGCGAACGTGAAACCGCCCAGCACGTCCTCGTCCTGCAGCCGGGCCGCGGCCAGCGCCATCACCGCGGTCGCCGTGGTGGTCACCAGCACCACCGCGGCCGTCACCCGCGCGCGCAGCCCGAAGGCCGGCCGCCTCACGGGTTGACCATCCGGTACCCGAGTCCGCGCACGGTCCGCAGCACCATCGGGTTCGCCGGATCGTCCTCGATCTTCGCCCGCAGCCGGGCCACCGCCGCGTCGACGATCCGGGAATCGCCGAGGTAGCCGTAGTCCCAGACCCGTTTCAGCAGGGTCTGGCGGCTCAGCACCTGGTCCGGATGGCGGGCGAATTCGAGCAGCAGGCGGATTTCGGTGGCGGTGAGCGCCAGTTCGGCGCCGTCGCGCGTCACGCGCATCGCCCCGGCGTCGAGCTCCAGCCCGCCGGCGCGCAGCACGTCCGGCGCCGGCCCGGGCTCGGGCACGGCGCGACGGCCGACCGCCTTGATCCGCGCGTCGAGCACCCGGGGCTCGGCCGGTTTGACCACGTAGTCGTCGGCCCCGCACTCGAGCCCGGCCACCACGTCGATCGGGTCGCCCCGCGAGGTCAGCAGGATCACCGGCAGCCGGCTCCTGGCCCGGATCCGGCGGCAGGCCTCGAAGCCGTCGATCCCCGGCAGCATGACGTCGAGCAACACGAAGTCGGGCTCGGGCCGGCCGTCGAACAGGGTCTCCAGCGCCCGTTCCCCGGTCGGCGCGAGGACGATCTCGTGCCCGAGCGCCTCCAGGGCCAGCGTGAGTGCTTCGGCCAGGGCCTGGTCGTCCTCGACCAGCAGAAGTCGCGGCATGGTGCTCCCAAGATCGAGTTCGTCCCGATCCTAAGGAGGGTGATTACGGCAGCGCGCCTCGCGTGGAGAACCTGTGGCCGAGGCGTGCGGTTCTGTTACACGCGGCTGTCCTACCGGGCTCGTTCGTCGGCGAGCAGGTCGATCGCCAGCGCGGCCGTCCAGCCGAACGAGCGGGCGCCGTGGCCCGCGGCGCTCAGCGGGTCGACGTACTCGGCGAAGTCCGTCCAGCGGGCCAGGTTCAGCAGGTCGAGGCGCAACTGGTGGGCCAGCGCGTCTTCGCCGTGGCGGAGCAGGCCTTCGCGGACCAGCCAGCCGACGTTGGCCCACGCCGGGCCGCGCCAGTACTTCGCCGGGTCGAAGCTCGGCGACGTCAGGTCGTAACTCGGGACGGCGAGCACCTGGCCGAGGCGGAAGCGCGGCCCGGTGGCGGTGCTGAGGAGGGCGGGCGCCACGGCGAGGTCCGGCAGCAGCAACGGCAGCAGGCCGCCGCAGGTGTACTCGCGGCAGGCCTTGCCGGTGCGGACGTCGAGGGGGAAGAAGAACCCGGCGCGGGTGTCCCACAGCCGTTCCGTCATCGCCTTGGCCATCCGGGCCGCGCTCTCGCGGTGGCCCGCCGCGGCGGCGGGCAGGCCCAGCGCCACGGCGATCTCGGCCAGCGCCAGCTCGGCGTCGGCCAGCAGGGCGTTGAAACCCGGGTCCTCGACCGTGAAGCCCTCGCGCTCGGTCGGCCAGTGGACGTCGGAGTAGTCGCTGTCGCGGTAGCCCGCGGCGAGCCGCACGTAACGGCAGTACTCGTCGTCGGTGGGACGGTCCGCGGGCGCGCCGTGCTCGAGGTCGCGGCGGGTGAACTGGCCGGGGTCGGCCGGGGTGACGCGCGAAAGCGGCTCGTCCCAGGCCGGGCTGTTGTCCATTCCGGACTCCCACGGGTGCACGATCGACACCAGCCCGTGGCCGCCGAAGTCGCGGTGCGCCAGCAGATAACGGTGCCACGCCTTGAGTTTCGGGTACAGCGTGGCCAAGAACGTGTCCGTGTCCGAGCCGACCGGATCGGCCTGGTGCACCGCCCACACGGCCCGCGCGTGCACCGGCGGCTGGATCAGCCCGGACGTGCGGCCGGCGCGCCAGAAGCCCGGGCCGGGGAAGTACGCCTCGGCCGGGGTGTCCGGGTTGAACAGGATGTGCGGCACCCGCCCGTCGCGCCATTGCGCGTTGAACAGGGTCACCAGCTCGCGCCGCGCCCGCTCCGGCGCGAGGTGGCGCAGGCCCAGCGCGATGAACGCCGAGTCCCAGCTCCACTGGTGGGGGTAGAGGCCCCGCGACGGGACCGTGGACGAGCCGAGCCAGTTGTCTTCGAGCACGCGGGCGGCGGCGGCGCGCAAGGCGCTCGATGTTTCCAGCATGTGTCCAATTTATCTCCGACTTTTGTCGTGTCAATGGACAGAAGTGGTGACCTGGGATGATGTCCGCTACACCCGAACGGCGGCGGAGGGAGGACCAGGCGTGACCGGCGGAGCGGCCCCCACCACGGCGGGCGAGCTGTTGTACCTGGTCCGGACCGGTCAGGCGACCACCCGCAAGGCGCTGCAGACGGTCACCGGGCTGTCGCGGTCGACGCTGGTCGGACGGCTGGAGCAGCTCCAGGCGGCCGGCCTGCTGACCGAAGGCGGCCAAGAGGGTTCGACCGGCGGGCGGCCCGCGCGGTACCTCCGGTTCGACGACCGGCACGCCGTGGTCCTCGCCGCGAGCGTCGACACGATGCATACCGAAGCCGCCGTCACCGACCTGTCCGGACGACGGCTCGCGCGCCGCGGCGGCGCCCTGCGCGTCGCCGACGGGCCGGAGCCGGTGCTGGACGCCATCGCCGGCTGGTTCGACGCGCTGCTGGCCGAAAGCGGCCGCGGCGCCGGGGAAGTCGCCGGTGTCGGGCTGTCCGTGCCGGGGCCGGTGGAGCCCGGCGTCGCGCGGGTGAGCCGGCCGCCGATCATGCCCGGCTGGGACGGCTATCCGATCGGCGCGCACCTCGGCACCCGCTTCGCCGCGCCCGTGCTGGTGGACAACGACGCGAACCTGATGGCGCTCGGCGAGCACCGCTCGACGTATCCGGACTCGCCGGCGTTCGTGCTCGTCAAGGTGTCCACCGGGATCGGCGCGGGGCTGGTGATCGGCGGCGAGGTCTACCGCGGCATCGACGGCGGGGCCGGCGACATCGGGCACATCCGCCTGGCCGGTTTCCCGGACGCCCGCTGCATGTGCGGCTCTTACGGCTGCCTGGCGGCCGTCGCCAGCGGTGGCGCGCTCGCCGCCCGGCTGACCGAGCAGGGCCTGCCGACGGTGTCCGGCTCCGGCGTGCGCGAGCGGATCGACGCGGGCGAGCCCGCCGCCGTCCGGCTCGCCGAGATCGCCGGCCGCCAGGTGGGGGAGGTGCTGGCGACCGTGGTGTCGGTGGTGAACCCGGAGGTGCTGGTGATCGCGGGGGACCTCGCGGAGCCGTCGTTCGTCGCCGGGGTGCGCGAAGTGCTGTACCGCCACGCCCTGCCGCGCGCGACGCGGAACCTGCGCGTGGAAATCGGCGGCCGCGGGGGCGACGCGGCGGTGAGCGGCGCGGTCGCCACGGTGGTCGAATCGGTGTTCGCGCCCGCCGCCGTGGACCGGAGGCTGGCTGGGGCTCGGCAGAAGAGCTCGTGAGGCCCGACGGAAGTAGGTGGCGCGCGGCGGCCCCGCGTGTTCCGCCATACCGCTGAGCGGCACAGCGGAACCGGACGTACTACCATTTTCACGACATTCCACTCGGGACAGTCGGGACGAACCGGACTCCTCGTAGGGAAAACCCGACGGCGCCGGCGGGTCTGTCCCGTGAGGACAGATAACGGTTCTGAACTCACCAGTGTGAAGCTTCCCTGACGCGGCACCGCCGACATAGTCTCGTGCGGACGTTCTGCGGCCTGGGGGCCGCGCTTCACAAGGGAGTTGCCTGTGCGAAGAAGTCTTACCGTGTTCCTCTCGCTCGCCGTGGTGGGTGGGCTCGCCGCGACCGCGCCGGCCGTCGCGTCGGCGCAGGGGCGCCAGGACATCCCCCAGTCGCACCCGCTGTGGGCCAGCCCGCAGGCCAAGGTGGCCGACACCGCGCCCTCGGCCAAGCTGGACTTCCGCGTGTACCTGAACCTGCGTGACCAGGCCGGGGCGGAGGCCGCGGCGCAGTCCGTGTCCGACCCGGACAGCAAGGGGTACCGCAACTACCTTTCGCCGCAACAGGTTCGTGACCGGTTCTCGGCCTCCGACCAGACCGTCGGCGCGGTGAAGAGCTGGCTGCAGGGCAGCGGCTTCCAGATCGGCGACGTGCCTTCGAACCGCGCGTACGTGGAGGCCGTCGGCACCGCGGACCAGGTGCAGCAGGCGTTCGCCGTCAAGCTCGGCAAGTACTCGGTCAAGGGCCAGACCCTGCGTGCCGCGGACAAGAACCTGTCCGTGCCCGCCCCGCTGGCGAACGACGTGCTCGGCGTGATCGGCGTGGACCAGGCGACCAGCCTGTTCAAGCCCGACCACACCGACGGCTCCGCCACCCCGGCGGCGCAGTCGGCCAAGCCCGGCGTCGTGGCGCCCGGCCCCGGCTTCCGCAACGCGGGCCCCTGCAGCACCTACTACGGCGAGAAGGTGGACACCACCGACCCGGCGTACCAGGGCAAGCAGCTTCCGTACGCGCCGTGCGGCTACACCCCGGCGCAGCTGCGTTCGGCGTACGGCCTGGACACCGCCGCGAAGCTCGGCGCCGACGGCAGGGGCACCACGATCGCCATCGTGGACGCCTTCGGCTCGCCGACGATCTACTCGGACGCGTCCACCTACGCCAAGCGCAACGACCCGTCGCACCCGTTGACCCAGGGGCAGTTCAGCCAGCACGTCTTCCCGCCCACCCCGGGCCAGGAGGCGCCGGACCAGTGTGACGCCGCGGGCTGGTACGGCGAGGAGACCCTCGACGTCGAGGCCGCGCACGCACTGGCGCCGGGCGCGAACCTGCTGTACGTCGGCGGCGCCGACTGCCAGGACCTGTCGCTGGACGCCGCGCTGAACTACGTGATCGCGGGCCACAAGGCCGACATCGTGTCGAACTCCTACGGCGACACCGGTGAGGACATCCCCGCCGACGAGGTCAAGGCGTTCAACCAGATCTCGATCCAGGCCGTGCTCGAGGGCATCGGCGTGTACTTCTCCTCCGGTGACAACGGCGACGAGGTCGCGCGCCTCGGCACGCCGTCGCCGGACTTCTCCGCCTCGGCGCCGTGGATCACCGCGGTCGGCGGCACCTCGCTGGCGGTCGGCAAGAACGGCCAGCGGACGTTCGAAACCGGTTGGGAGACCGGCAAGTCGACGCTGAAGAACGGCGCGTACACCCCGGCGTTCCCGGGCGCGTTCAACGGCGGCGCCGGCGGCGGCACGAGCCGTCTGTTCCCGCAGCCCTTCTACCAGAAGGGCGTCGTGCCGGACGCGTTGTCGACGAAGAACCAGACCGGCAACGCGAAGGGCCGCGTGGTCCCGGACATCTCCGCCGTCGCGGACCCGAACACCGGGTTCCTGATGGGGCAGACGCAGACCTTCCCGGACGGCGCCTACTACGACCAGTACCGGATCGGCGGCACCAGCCTCGCGTCGCCGGTGTTCGCCGGGATCATGGCCGTGGCCGACAGCCTCGACCACTTCCACCACGGCTTCATCAACCCGGTGCTCTACAAGCTGACCTCGCGCACCTCGGCGATCAGCGACGTGAAGCACGTGGACGCGGCGGTGCAGCGGGTGGACTACGCGAACAGCGTGGACGCTTCGGGCGGTCTGCTCACCTCCGCCCGCACGCTCGACTACCCGAACCTGACCATCCACACGACAAAGGGCTACGACGACGTGACCGGCCTCGGCTCGCCGAACGGCTTGGCGTTCCTGTTGCTCGTCTGATGCACTGAGGGTCGGTGAAGGCCTCTTCTCCCGTCGGACGGCGGGGGAGGAGGCCTTCTTCGTCCGCGGCTTAAGGTGTTCGCGGGAAGCAACGAGCACGGGAGCGGCAGATGAGCGGGATCGACGCGGACGTCTTCGGCGGGCGGATGCCCACGGGGGCGGGCGACTTCGCGATCGAGACGCACGGGATCACGCCGATCCCGGAGGCGAACCGGTTCGGCAGGCCGTGGCGGCTGGCCAGCGTGTGGTTCGCGCCGAACCTGACCATGACGGCGGTGTTCACCGGCACCCTCGGCGCCACGCTCGGCCTCGGCTTCGGCACCGGGTTCCTGGTGCTGCTGGCCGGCACGGTGCTCGGCTCGCTGCCGGTGGCGTACCTCTCGACCTGGGGCCCGCGCACGGGCACCGGGCAGTTGCCGCTCGCGCGGCTGCCGTTCCGCCGTGGGGTGGTGCTGCCCGGCCTGGTGCAGTGGCTCGGCTCGATCGCGTGGGACGCGCTGGTCGGGCTGTTCGGTGGGGAGGCGCTGGCCCAGCTGACCGCGCTGCCGTTCTGGGGCGCGGTGCTGATCGTGCTGGTGCTGCAATGCGCGCTGGGGGTGTTCGGTTACGCCGTGATCCACCGCGTGCAGGCCGTGATGAGCGCGGTGCTGGTGGTCGCCTTCGTCGCGCTCGCGGTGAAGGTCGTGCTCGACCACCCGATCACGTACACGAACTCCGCGAGTGGCGGTGACCTCGCCGGCGGCATCGTGCTGTTCTCGACGATCACGCTCAGCCTGGCGATCTCCTGGGCGCCGTACGCGTCGGACTTCAGCCGGTACCTGCCCGCTTCGACGCGGCCGCGAGGGGTCTTCTGGTTCACGATGCTCGGCCTCACCGCGTCGTACGCGATCGGCGAGGGCATCGGGCTCGCACTCGGCACCGCTCTGGGGGACCAGACCGCCGCGGGCGTTTCGGCGCTGCTGGGCGGCGGCCTGCTCGGCGCCCTCGCGTTGCTCGTCATCGCGCTGGCCGCGGTCTCCTCCAACGCGATGAACGACTACAGCGGCTCGCTCGCGCTGCAGACCGTCGGCGTCCGGCTGCGCCGGCCGGTGTCCGCGGTGCTGGTGACCGTGCTCGCGTTCGCGCTCATTCTCTGGATGCACAGCGGTGACCTGGCGTCGAAGTTCCAGAACGTGCTGCTGGTCGTGAGCTACTGGATCCCGCCGTTCCTCGGCGTGGTGGTGCCGGACTGGGTGCGCCGCGCCCGGGCCGGCCGCGCGGTCGACGTTCCCGCGGAGCTGACGCGGCCGGTCCGCTCGTGGGCCGCGCTGGTCGCGTTCGTGGTCGGCTTCGGCGCCGCCGTCCCGTTCATGAACACGACTGTCTACACCGGACCGGTCGCGGCGGCGCTGCACGGCGCGGATTTGGCCTACTACGCGGGTTTCGTGGTTTCGCTCGTCGTGTATCTGCTCCTGCGCGGTCGGCGTACGTCGGAAATGGGCGTTCTGTCAGATTAGTCCGAATCCCTAGAGTGCCGGAATAGGCCGAATGCTGGCCCGGATGTCCGGAAGTTGAAAATTAACTACCTTCGTCGGTTGTTCGAAGTTCACGAAAACCCGAGTCTTGGTGGGGTTCGGTCCCCATCTCACTCCGAATCCGGCCCCCATCCGGGGCCTGATCCGGCCTGCCCGGAGGAGAACTTCGCCGATGACCTTGCGACGATCACTCGTGCTGCTCGCAGCCGGGGTGCTGGCCGCGGCCGTCACCACGACCGCGGCTGCCCAGGCACAGACTTCCGATCCCCGTAGCCCGCAGACCGCCGAGGCGATGGCCGCCACGGCCGCGCAGCAGCTGGTGGCCGCCCGGCCCGCCGCGCTGCATGCCAGCCCGGATGACGTTTTCCAGCCCCACAACGTAATTTCGTCGACCAACGGGCTGAAGTACGTGCCCTACGACCGCACCTACAAGGGCCTGCCGGTCGTCGGCGGCGACTTCGTCGTGGCCACGAACTCCGCGGGCAAGGTGCTCACCACCTCGGTCGCGCAGAGCACCGCGATCAACCTGCCCAGCACCACCCCGAAGCTGACCGCGCAGCAGGCCGAGGCGATCGCCCGCCAGCAGGTGCCCACTGTGGACAGTGTGAGCCCCGCGCAGCTCACCGCCTTCGCGCTCGGCACCGCGCCGAAACTGGCCTGGAAGTCCCAGGTCGCCGGCCGGAACGCGGAGGGGCCGAGCAAGCTGGACGTCATCGTCGACGCCTTGACCGGCAAGGTGCTGCACACGCAGGAGCACGTGGCCTACGGTGACGCGCAGGGCGTGTGGAACGGCCCGGAGCCGCTGCACATCGACACCACGCAGTCCGGCGGCAGCTACTCGATGACCGACCCGAACCTGAAGAACGTCAGCTGCCAGGACGCCGACACCAACAAGACCTTCACCAAGTCCACCGACAGCTGGGGCAACGGCGACGAGACCGCCAAGGAAACCGGGTGCGCCGACGCCCTGTACAGCATCCAGGCCGAGAACAAGATGCTGACGGACTGGCTGGGCCGCAACAGCTTTGACGGCAACGGCGGCGGCTGGCCGATCCGCGTCGGCCTGAACGACGAGAACGCCTACTACGACGGCAGCCAGGTCCAGATCGGCCACAACGCGGCCGGGCAGTGGATCGGCTCGATCGACGTGATCGCGCACGAGCACGGGCACGGCATCGACGACCACACCCCGGGCAGCCTGTCCGGCAACGGCACCCAGGAGTTCGTCGCGGACGTCTTCGGCGCCTCGACCGAGTGGTACGCCAACGAGGCCGCGCCGTACGCCGTGCCGGACTTCCTCGTCGGCAACCAGGTGAACCTCGTCGGCAGCGGGCCGATCCGCAACATGTACGACCCGTCCCAGCTCGGTGACAAGAACTGTTACGACAGCTCGATTCCCGGCACCGAGGTGCACTCCGCGGCGGGCCCCGGCAACCACTGGTTCTACCTGGCCGCCGAGGGCACGAACCCGACCAACGGCCAGCCGGTCAGCCCGACCTGCAACAACTCCACGGTCACCGGGATCGGCGTGCAGGACGCGGTGAAGATCTTCTACAACGCGATGCTGCTCAAGACCAGTGACAGCTCCTACCAGAGCTACCGCACCTGGACGCTGACCGCGGCGAAGAACCTCTTCCCGGGCAGCTGCACCCAGTTCAACAGCATCAAGGCGGCCTGGGACGCGGTGAGCGTGCCGGCCCAGTCGGGCGATCCGTCCTGCGGCTAGGTTCCGGCCCGCTGAACTGATCCACGACTACCCGCGGCGGGTGGGGGAGACGAACTCCCCCACCCGCCGCGGTCGTGTCCGAAGAGGACAGTCGAGCCGGGGCGAGCAGGCCGAGCCGGCGCCGGTCGGCGTCGAACGCGGTGAAGTAGCCGGTCGAGTGCCGCGGCCGGGCGAGAACCGCCTGTGCCGTGCGGAGATCGTGGCAGCCCGGGCGGCGTCGGCCACGGCGGGAGCAGGCCAACGCCCTGTGTCAGTCTGCTCCGATTCGTCACCAAGGCAAAATGGGGCCGGCTGCCGGGGAGGCCCGCCCGGCAGCCGGCGTCGATCAGAACACCAGGCCGGTGCCGTCGCAGAGCTTCGGCCAGGTGTTGATGCCGGTGGTCGCGTTGACCTGGACGGCGGCCTTGCCCTTGGGGATCAGCACGGCCGGGAGCACGTCGGCGGTCAGCGGGATGTCGGCGTTGGCGATGTTCTTGAACTCGTGCGAGGCGACGATCTGGGCGCCCGGCTGCTTGAACACGTT
Organism: Amycolatopsis saalfeldensis; assembly: GCF_900110575.1. Lineage (GTDB taxonomy): Bacteria > Actinomycetota > Actinomycetes > Mycobacteriales > Pseudonocardiaceae > Amycolatopsis > Amycolatopsis saalfeldensis. Next base: position 120,807 of record NZ_FOEF01000014.1, on the reverse strand, counting down.
CACGGTGACGATGTTGTCGCCGCTGATCTGCCCGCCGGCGTTGCGGAGGTCGGCGTAGATGTCGACGATCTTCCAGTTGCCCCCGTCGGAAATGGCGTTGACCCAGCCGGTGGCGTAGTTGGCTTCGGTCGGCGAGACGCGGGTGGTGCAGCTGCCGTGCCAGTCCGGGTTGTCGTCGGCCAGCGCGGCCGGGGCCATGGCCAGCGTGGTCGCGGCCACGGCCGCGGTCGCGGTGAAAATCGATACGGAACGTCGCATTTGTCTCTCCCCATAAGCGTTTCCGGTTGATCGAGACGACCGTAACCCCCACTTCGGGGCGCTGTATGGGAATTACCAACACTGGGTGGCGTTAGCCGTACCGGATTTGGTTGTCAAGGGATCTCACCAGGTTTCCCGGGATGCGGATGTCCCTGCACGCGAGTGGGTGACCGTGCGAACCTCGCCGGACATCAACCCCCGAAAGGCGACGCTGACGTGCGCACCCACCACCGCAGCCGCTTCCTGGCCACGGCACTGACCGCCCTGACCGTCCTGGGCGTGCTCGCCGGCTGCTCCCGCGCCGACACCTCCACCGCGCCCGCGGCGAACGAGGGCGCGGCCACCGAGGTCCGGCTCGGGTTCTTCCCGAACGTCACGCACGCGCCCGCGCTGATCGGGGTGAAGAAGGGCTTCTTCGCCCAGAACCTCGGCTCGACCAAGCTCACCACCCAGACCTTCAACGCCGGGCCCGACGAGGTCAACGCGCTGCTGGGCAACTCGCTCGACGTCGCGTTCATCGGCTCCGGCCCGGCGATCAACGCCTTCACCAAGTCCAAGGGCACCATCCAGCTGGTCTCCGGCTCGGTCTCGGGCGGCGCGCAGCTGGTCGTGAAGCCGGACATCACCAGCGTGGACCAGCTCAAGGGCAAGAACCTCACCACCCCGCAGCTGGCCAACACCCAGGACGTCGCGCTCAAGAAGTTCCTCGCCGGCAAGAAGCTGACCGACCAGGTCAAGATCACCACGATGGACAACCCGAAGACGCTCGACGCGTTCAAGAAGGGCGAGGTCGACGGCGGCTGGCTGCCCGAGCCGTGGTCGTCGCGGCTGGTGCTCGACGCCGGTGCCAAGGTGCTGGTCGACGAGAAGTCCCTCTGGCCGGACGGCCGGTTCCCCACCACGGTGGTCATCGTGCGCAGCGAGTTCCTGCAGCAGCACCCGGACACCGTGCGCGCGCTGCTCAAGGGCCAGCTGGCCGCGATCGACTGGGCGAAGGCCAACCCGGCGGAAGCCAAGACCGTGGTCAACGGCGAGCTCAAGGACCTGGCCGGCGCCAGCCTGAGCCCGGCGGTGCTGGACCGCGCGTTCTCCGGCATCGAGCTGACCACCGATCCGATCCCGGCCGAGTTCCCGCAGCTTGCCCAGGACTCGGTGACCGCGGGGGTGGTTAAGTCCGCCGTTTCGCTGAAGGGCTTCGCTGACTTCGGCCCGCTCAACGACGTGCTGAAGGCCGGGAACCAGCCCGCCGTCAACGCCCCCGAACTGACTCAGTGAGGAACCCGCGATGACCACGACCCTCCCCAGTGGACGGACGAGTTTCACCGGCGCGGCGGCGGTGCGGCTCGACGGCGTCGGCAAGGCGTTCGGCCCGGCCGGGCGCGCGGTGGTCGCGCTGGACGGGGTGGACCTGGAGGTCGCGCCGGGCGAGTTCGTCTGCCTGCTCGGCGCGTCCGGCTGCGGCAAGAGCACGCTGCTGAACCTGGTGGCGGGTCTGGACGCGCCGTCGTCGGGGCAGATCACGCTGAACACGTCGCGGCCCGCGGTGATGTTCCAGGAGGCCGCGCTGATGCCGTGGCTGACCGCGAGCCGCAACGTCGAGCTTCCGTTGCGGCTGGCGGGTTTCGGCCGCGCCGAGCGCCGCGCGAAGGCCGCCGAGCTGCTGGACCTGGTCCGGCTCAAGGGCGCCGGGAACAAGCGGCCGCACGAGCTTTCCGGCGGGATGCGCCAACGCGTCGCGCTGGCCCGCGCGCTCGCCGCGACCCACCGCGTCGGCGGGGACCCGGAGCAGGCGCTGCTGCTGATGGACGAGCCGTTCGCCGCGCTCGACGCCATCACCCGCGACGTCCTGCAGGGCGAACTGCTGCGCGTCTACCGCAGCACCGGCACCTCGGTGCTGTTCGTGACCCACGACGTGCGCGAGGCGGTCCGGCTCGGCCAGCGCGTGGTCCTGCTGTCCTCGCGGCCCGGCCGGGTCGTGCGCGAGTGGGGCGACGTGCCGCTGGCCGACGCCGAGGAGCTGACCGAGGAAATCACCGGGCACCTGCGAGAGGTGATCAGTACCCATGGCGCCGCTTGACCGGTCCGCTGCCGCCGACGACGCCGCCGTCGACGCCGTCAGTGCTGGGCTCGACGCCCTCGACGCACCGGCCGGGGAACCGCACCGGGGCTTCTGGAAGCGCTTCGCCTGGGGCTTCCTCCCGCCGGTGCTCGCCCTGGTGCTGCTGGTGGTCATCTGGCAGGTGCTGTGGGCCGCGGCGTTCTGGCCGGAGACCTACCTGCCCGCGCCGCTCGCGGTGTGGGACGAGTTCTGGGAACGGCTCGTCAGCGGCGATGTCTTCGAGTACGTCTGGACCTCGGTGCACCGCGCCGCGCTCGGCTTCGCCGCCGGGGTGGTCATCGGCACGCCGCTCGGCCTGCTCGTGGCCAAGGTGCGGGTGGTGCGGGCGGCGATCGGGCCGTTGCTGACCGGGCTGCAGAGCCTGCCGTCGGTGGCCTGGGTGCCGGCCGCGATCCTCTGGTTCGGCATCAACGACGGCGCCATCTACTTCGTCGTGCTGCTCGGCTCGGTGCCCTCGATCGCGAACGGGCTCGTCTCGGGCATCGACCAGATCCCGCCGATCCTGCCGCGCGTCGGCCAGGTGATGGGGGCCGGGCGGTTTTCGTCCGCGCGCCACATCCTGCTGCCCGCGGCGCTGCCCGGGTTCCTCGCCGGGCTGAAGCAGGGCTGGGCGTTCTCGTGGCGGTCGCTGATGGCGGCCGAGCTGATCGCGCTGTCGCCCCAGCTGGGCATCGGGCTCGGCGCGTACCTGAACCAGGGCTCGTCGCTGAACGCCATCGAAAAGGTGATCGCGGCGATCTTCCTGATCATGCTGGTGGGGGTCGGCATCGAGCTGCTGGTGTTCCGCCCGGCGGAGCGCGCGGTGCTGCGCGCGCGAGGCCTCACGGCGTCACTCTGACGGGTAAGCCCACCCCCTGCGAGAATCCCCGGTCATGTTCTCCGGGGTCCTCGCGCTGATCGCCGTCCTGATCTTCTTGGTGCGGTTCCTGCGCGAGCCGCGGCGGTTGGGCAACGCGGTGTGGTTCGCCGTCGCGCTGGTGCTGACCGGGCTGTGGCTGCTCGGGCAGCTCGGCCGCGTCAGCTGGCTGCAGAGCGTGGTGCTGACCCTGTTCCTGGTGCTGGCGTTGATGTCCGCGCTGGTGCTGCCGTGGGCGCTGGTCGCGAACGGCGTGGTGATGTGGCGGCGCGAGGGCCACCGCGTGGCGAACCTGCTCTCGCTGCTGGCCGGGCTGGGTTTGCTGGCGGTCTTCGCCGTGGCCCTGACGGCGTTGTGGTTCGGGCACCCGCAGTGGCTGGTGGTGGTCGCGCTTTCGGCGCTGCTGGTCGCGGGCTACCTGGCCTTCGTGTTCACCGCGCTGCTGCTGTACTCGGTGCTCTACAGCCGCGTGAAGCGCCGTGCCCGCGCGGACGCCGTGATCGTGCTGGGCTCGGGCCTGCTGGGCGACCGGGTGCCGCCGCTGCTGGCGAGCCGGCTGGACCGGGCCGTGGTCTTCTGGCGCCGGTGCCCGGAGGCGCTGGTGGTGGTCTCCGGCGGCCAGGGCCCGGACGAGCTGAAGTCCGAGGCCGCCGCGATGGCGGGCTACCTGGTGGCCGCGGGGGTGCCCGCGGCGCAGGTCGTGCTGGAGGACCGGGCCACGACCACGGACGAAAACCTGCGCTACAGCGTCGCCTTGCTGGGGGAGCGCGGTTTCACCGGCCGTGTCCTCGCGGTGACGAACAACTACCACGTCTTCCGCACCGCGGTGCTCGCCCGCCGGCTGGGGCTGCGCCTGGACGTCATCGGCGCCAGGACGGCCTCGTACTTCGTGCCGAGCGCCTTCTTGCGCGAGTTCGTCGCCCTGCTGGTGCAGTACCGGAAGACCAATGCGGCGGCCTGTTTCGTGCTCGCGGCGGGCCCGGCGGCGCTGGCTCTGCTCAGCTGAGCGTTCCGCCGGAAAAGAAGCAGGCCCGCGGGGCGAACCCCACGGGCCTGCTTCGTCGAGCGTTTCGGATCAGCGGTCGGAGCGACGGCCACCCGCGCGGGTGCCCGAGGAGAAGGCCGCCGCGCCGCCGCGGGGCTGGCCGCCACCGGAACGGGCCGGGGCCGCGCCACGCTGGGAGCCGCCGGAAGCGGAGCGGGCGGGCGGCTGCTGGGCCCGCTGACCGGACCGGACCGGGGCCTGGCCGTTGCGGGCCGGTGCCGCGCCGCGGCCGCCGGAACCCGAGCGGCCACCGGCCTGACCGGCACCGGACTGGCCGCGCGAACGGCCCTGCCGCGTGTCGTCACGGCGGTCCGAGCCGGTCTCGGTCGTGTACTCCAGGCGCGAGCCGCGGGAGCCCGAACGGCCGCCGGAGCGGCCGGTGTCGGTGGCGAAGTCGCCGGTGCGACCCGACCCACGGCCGCCGGAGCGGGCTGAGTCGGTGGCGAAGTCGCCGGTGCGACCCGACCCGCGGCCCGTGGCCGCACCAGCGGAGCCGCGGCCGCCGGAGCGCTGACGGCCGCCGTCGTCTCGGCGGGCTGAGGCCGCGGCGCGGGCGCCAGCGCCTCCGCGGTTTTCGCCGGTGGGGCCACCAGCGCCACGGCGGCCGCGGCCGCGAGGGGGACGTTCGTCCTCGTCGCGGCGGGAGCCGGGAGCCGCCTGGCCGCCCGCGGTGACCTTCTTGGGCCGGTTGTCCACGATCGGACGGCGCGGGGAGGCGTCGAACGTCCGCTCGCCCGGGGCCAGCTGCGCCAGCAGCGGGTGGCCCGGGCCGATCTGCGTGGTGGTCGGCTTGATGCCGGCCTTGCGGGTGAGATCGCGCACGTCGCGCACCTGCTCGTCGGTCATCAGCGTGATGACGGTGCCCGAGGCGCCGGCCCGCGCGGTGCGGCCCGAGCGGTGCAGGTACGCCTTGTGCTCGACCGGCGGGTCGGCGTGGATGACCAGCGTGACGTCGTCCACGTGGATGCCGCGCGCGGCGATGTCGGTCGCGACCAGCGTCTTCGCCGCGCCCGAGGAGAACGCCTCGAGGTTGCGGGTCCGGGCGTTCTGGCCGAGGTTGCCGTGCAGCTCGACGGCGGGCACGCCGCTGGCCACCAGCTTGCGGGTGAGGGTCTTCGCGCGGTGCTTCGTGCGCGTGAACACCAGCGTGCGCCCGGGCGCCGCGGTGAGGTCGACCAGCACCGGCAGCCGGTGGGTCTCCTCGAGGTGCAGCACGTGGTGGGTCATGGTCGAGACCGGCGACTGGGCCGAGTCGACGCTGTGCGTGACCGGATCGTGCATGAAGCGCTTGACCAGCACGTCGACGCCGCCGTCGAGGGTCGCCGAGAACAGCAGCCGCTGGCCGCGCTCCGGGGTGGCGTCCATGATGCGCCGGACCTCGGGCAGGAAGCCCAGGTCGGCCATGTGGTCGGCCTCGTCGAGCACGGTGATCTCGATCTGGTCGAGCTTCACCTCGCCCTGGCGCATGTGGTCGGCCAGCCGGCCGGGGCAGGCGACGACGATGTCGACGCCATCGCGCAGCCGGGTGATCTGCGGGCCGGCGCTGACGCCGCCGAAGATCGTGGTGGTCTTGAGGCCGAGCACCTTGCCCAGCGGCAGGATCGCGGCCTCGATCTGGGTGGCCAGCTCACGGGTGGGCGCCAGGATCAGCGCGCGCGGACGGCCCGGGCGGCGCCGCGTCGGGCCCTCGGCCAGGCGGCTGAGCAGGGGCAGCACGAAGCCGTACGTCTTGCCGGAGCCGGTGCGGCCGCGGCCGAGCACGTCGCGCCCGGCGAGCGTGTGCGGCAGGGTGGCCGCCTGGATGGGGAACGGTTCGGTGACGCCCTGCGCCGCGAGGGCGTCCACGAGGGTGGCGGGCAGGCCGAGTTCGGTGAAAGTCGTCATAAGCGGTGTGGACGCTCGATGCGCCCTGGTCTCCATACCTGAGAAGGGTTGTCCTGCCCGGCGCAGACCCTTTACGGCCGCGGCGCGTGGTAGTCGACAACACGGCCCGAGGCAGAACTGAGCGGACCGCATGATCAGTTTACCTGGTCCGCCCCGCTCCCGTCGCGTGAGTTTGCCCGCACTTGGCCCGCTTGCTAAGTTACTGATGAGTAATCACCGACAGGAGTGCCATGACCGCGACGTCGCTGTTGCTGAACCCGCCAGCCTACGACCCGCGGCGGTTCGACCCGGAGACCCGGCGCCTGCTGCGCGCCACCATCGACTGGTTCGAGTCGCGGGGGAAGGCGAAGCTCACCGAGGACTACCACGCCCGCGTCTTCTACGCGGACTTCCTCGAGTTCGCGGGGGAGGAGGGCCTGTTCGCCACCTTCCTGACGCCCGCCGCGAACGCCGACGGCAGCCCCGACAAGCGCTGGGACACCAGCCGCGTCGCCGCGCTTTCGGAGATCCTCGGGTTCTACGGGCTCAACTACTGGTACCCGTGGCAGGTCACCATCCTCGGCCTCGGCCCGGTCTGGCAGAGCGGCAACGACGTCGCGCGCAAGCGGGCCGCGGACGCGCTCGCGGCCGGCGGCGTCGGCGCGTTCGGACTGTCCGAAAAGGACCACGGCGCGGACATCTACTCGTCGGACCTGGTGCTGACCAAGGACGGTGACAGCTACCGCGCGAACGGCTCGAAGTACTACATCGGCAACGGCAACTGCGCGCAGACGGTCTCGGTGTTCGGCCGGATCGAGGGCGTCGAGGGACCCGATCAGTACGTGTTCTTCTACGCCGACTCGAACCACCCGAACTACCACGTGGTGAAAAACGTGGTGCCTTCGCAGATGTACGTCGCGGAGTTCCGGCTCGAGGACTACCCGGTGCACGCCGAGGACCTCCTGCACGTCGGCGCGGAGGCCTTCAGCGCCGCGCTCAACACGGTCAACATCGGCAAGTTCAACCTGTGCTTCGGCGGCATCGGCATGGCCACGCACTCGCTGTACGAGGCGATCACGCACGCGCAGAACCGGGTCCTCTACGGCAATCCGGTCACCGACTTCCCGCACGTGCGGCGCGAGTTCGTCGAGGCGTACGCGCGGCTGGTCGCGATGAAGCTGTTCTCCGACCGCGCCGTGGACTACTTCCGCTCCGCCGGCCCCGACGACCGCCGCTATCTGCTGTTCAACCCGATCACCAAGATGAAGGTGACCACGGAGGCACAGAAGGTGATCGGCCTGGTCGCCGACGTCGTCGCCGCGAAGGGCTTCGAGGCCGACACCTACCTGGCGATGGCGAAGAACGACATCGACGGCCTGCCCAAGCTCGAGGGCACGGTCGCGGTGAACCTGGCGCTGATCGCGAAGTTCATGCCCGCGTACCTCTTCGCGCCGCAGGACTACGCCCCGGTGCCGACCCGCGACGACGCCGCGGACGACGAGTTCCTGTTCCGCCAGGGCCCGGCGCGCGGCCTGTCGAAGGTCCGCTTCCACGACTGGAAGACCGCGTACGAGAAGGCGTCCGGCATCCCGAACGTCGCGCTGCTCACCGAGCAGGCCGCGGCGCTGGTCAAGCTGCTCACCGAGGCCACGCCGGACGAGGCGCAGCAGAAGGACCTCGACTTCGGCCTGGCGCTGACCGAGCTGTTCACCCTGGTCGTCTACGGCCAGCTGGTGCTGGAGCAGGCGGAGCTGACCGGCATCGAGGCCGACGTCGTCGACCAGATCTTCGCCGTGCTGGTGCAGGACTTCAGCCTCGCCGCCGTCGACCTCAACGGCAAGGCCGGCTCCACCGAGGCGCAGCAGAAGATCGCGCTGTCGGCGCTGCGCAAGCCGGTGGTCGACGCCGAGCGGTTCGATCGCGTGTGGACGATGGTGCGCGGGCTTTCCGGCGCCTACGCGATGAATCCGTGACGAACCCCTGACGCCCTCGCGGGCCGGTCGGCGCAGAATCGGCCCGCGAACCGGCGTTTCCGTGATCTTCCCGCGGGAATCCCCACGTCAGCGCATGATCGACGCTCTCGCTGTGGCGTAACCGCGCGCAACTCGCGCCGATACACCCCGGCAATACTCCGTTCCTAGCTTTCGGCCCAGCCGGCCGGAAGGAGCGGACATGGGGCTCGCTGACAACCCGCACATGGAAGACTACTCACTGCGTTACACACCGGCGTCGTTCCGGAAATGGTCGCCGTGGATGGTGTTCCTCAGCTGCCTGGTCGGGATCTCGGCCATGGCGGGGTACGCGCTCGACGCGGCGTTCGTGAACGCGGGCTGCTCCTGCCGCTGGCGCTGATCGGGTTTCTCGTCGCCGCGGCGGTCACGCTGCCGCTGACGCTGGTGATCGCGTTCGCCATCACGCGAAGGCACGTCGACATCGACCTGCTCACCCGGGGTTCCGGGTTCGGCTACCTCGGTTCGACGCTGACCTCGCTGGTCTACGCGACGTACACGCTGATCTTCCTCGCCTACGAGGGCGCGATCATGGCGCAGGCGGTGACCGCGCTGACTGGGCTCGGTCTTCGTTTGTCCTATGTGGTCGTTTCCGCGGTGATGATCCCGCTGACGCTGTACGGGATGACGTTCAGCTCGAAGTTCCAGGCCTGGACCTGGCCGCTGTGGATCGCGTTGATCGGGCTCGCCATCGGCACCGCGGCGACCGCGCCGGACGCCGGGCACAACATGGTCCACCCCGCCACGGTCTCGCCCGCCGGGCTCGCGGGGCTGACCGTGCTGGCGGTGTTCACCATCGCCGCCGCGCAGCTCTCGCTGGCCACGCAGGTGGGGGAGCAGGGCGACTACCTGCGGCTGATGCCCGATCCGACACCGAAGAACCGGGGCCGCTGGCGGCTCGCGGTGATCATGGGCGGCCCGGGGTTCGCGCTGTTCGCCGTCGGCATCTTCTTCGCCTCGACGCTGCTGGTCGGCTACGCGGCGACGAAGCTCGGCCCGTCGCAGGTGGCCGTGCCGGTGGACCTGTTCACCGCCGTCTACGAGCGGCTGACCGGCAACCACACGGTCGCGCTGGTGCTCGCCGGGGTCCTCGTGCTGCTGTCGCAGATCAAGATCAACATCATGAACACCTACTCGGGCTCGCTGTCCTGGTCGAACTTCTTCTCCCGGCTGCTGCACCGCCACCCCGGCCGCGCCGCCTGGGTGTTCCTCCAGGTCGGGCTGGCGCTGGTGCTGATGGAGCTGGACATCTTCAGCCACATCGTCGAGGTGCTCGCCTGGTACTCGAACGTCGGCGTCGCGTGGATCGCCGCGATGGTGTCGGACCTGGTGATCAACCGGAAGCTGCTCAAGCTCGCTCCGGCGGACCTCGTCTTCCACCGCGCGCACCTGTACAACGTGAACCCGGTCGGCTTCGGCTCGATGGTCGTGGCCGGCGGTGTGTCGATGGTCGCCTACTACGGCGCGTTCGGGACCGCCATGGCCGCGCTTTCGCCGTTCCTCGCGCTGGTGCTCGCGTTCGTGCTGCCGCCGCTGGTGGCGCTCGCGACGCGCGGCCGCTGGTACGTCGCGCGGGTTTCGGAGCTGCCGGCCGACGCGACGGAGCTGCCGTGCACGGTGTGTGAAGGCAGCTACGACGTCAGCGACATGGCGACCTGCCCGTTCCACGGCGGCACGATCTGCTCGCTGTGCTGTTCCACCGAGGGCAAGTGCAAGGACGCGTGCAAGCCGAGCGCGTGGGTGCCGCGCAAGACGGCCTTGGGAATGCCCGTCGTGCCGCCCCGTGCGCCCGCGCTGACCGCCGTTTCGGAGGTCACGCCGTGAGCGCGCCGGTCCGCTTTAACAGCCGGGTGACGCCGCGGACCCCGGCAGGCAACGCCCGCTGCCTATGGTCCGGCGGTGTGCGAGGTGCGTCGAGAGCGCACGACGTGCGCAGGCTGCGTGACCTGCTGCGTTCGGCGGTGCAGGGCGACCGGTTCACCGGCGGGCAGCTGCCCGGTGAAACGGAGCTGATGGCCGAGCACGGGCTGTCTCGCGCGGCGGTGCGGGAGGCACTCGCCCTGCTCCGGGCCGAGGGGCTGATCGAGCGGACGCAGGGCGTCGGGACCCACGCCGTGGCGCACTCGGTCAGCACCAGGATCACCGAGGCGCACGGCACCAGCTCGCCCTCGCCGACGAGCCTGCTGAACCGCCGCACCCGGCCGCGGGTGCTGGACCGGTCCGTGGTGGCGCTGTCCGCGGTCGCCGCCGAGCGGCTCGGCGCGCCGGCCGGAATCCCGTGCCTGCGCCTGGAATACGTGGCGCTGCACGAGGAAGAGCCGCTCTGGCTCGCCACGAACTACGCGCTGTTCCCCGAGGCGGAGAAGCTGCGCGACTGCCCGTTCGTCACGGACTGGTACGCGCTGCTCGCGGACGCCGGCGTCGAGTTCGGCGCCTCGGAGTTCGTGATCGGCGCGGAAACCGCCGATCCGCACACCGCGGCCGTGCTCGGGGTGCCCGCCGGCGCGCCCGTGCTGGCCATCGAGCAGACCATCGCCGACGTGTCCGGCCGGCTGTTCGACCTCGCTTTCGTCCAGACCCGCGCGGACCGGTTCCGCATCGTTTCGCGCGGAACCCGCAACCCGATGCTCGAGGAGCTGGCATGACGGAGACCCCGCAGACTCTCACCGACGCCGCCGCCGCGTTGCGCGACGGCACTGTCACGGCCGTACAGCTGACCGAAGCCGCCATCGCCCGCGCCGATCTCGCCGACGCCGAGGTGGGCACCTACCTCGCCCGCTTCGACGAGTACGCGCTCGAACGGGCCGCGCTGGCCGACACCGAGCTGGCCCGCGGGGAGGACCGCGGCCCGTTGCACGGAATTCCCTTTGGCGTCAAGGACATCCTCGCGATGGCCGAGGGGCCGACGACCGCGCAGAGCCTGATCCTCGACCGGACCTGGGGCGCGGGCAAGGACGCGCCCGTCGTCGCGCGGCTGAAGGCGGCCGGCGCGGTGATCACCGGCAAGACCACCACGATGGAGTTCGCCTGCGGCATGCCGGACGACACCAAGCCGTTCCCGGTGCCGCGCAACCCGTGGGACACGGCGACCTGGCCCGGCGGGTCCAGCTCGGGCACCGGCAGCGGCGTCGCGGCCGGCATGTTCCTGGCCGGGCTCGGCACGGACACCGGCGGCAGCATCCGCATCCCGGCGGCGTTCTGCGGGGTGAGCGGGCTGATGCCGACGTTCGGCCGGGTGCCGAAGTCCGGCTGCGTGCCGCTGGGCTACAGCCTCGACCACATCGGGCCGCTCGCCCGCAGCGCGCAGGACTGCGCGTCGGTGCTGGAGGTGCTCGCCGGGCCGCATGCGAGCGACCCGGACTGCGTCGACGCGCCGTTCACCGCGCCGGAACTCGGCGGCGACCTGACCGGGCTGCGCGTCGGCGTGGTGCGCGAACACCATTTCCCGGCCGACGGCGATCCCTCGCTGGCGAGCACGTTCGACGCGGCCGTCGCCGTGCTCACCGGGCTGGGCGCGGAGGTGGTGGAGGTGTCGCTGCCGTTGTGGCCGGAGATGATCACGGCGGACATGATCACCATGGGCTGCGAGGCGCTGGCGTATCACCGCGGCGATCTTTCCGGCCGCTGGACCGACTACTTCGTTGGCACCAGGGCGATGCTGGCCACCGGGGCGACCGTCTCCGGCGCCGACTACGTGCAGGCCCAGCGCGTCCGGCGGGTGGCGCAGGACGCGATCGCGAAGCTGTTCCGGACCGTGGACGTGGCCGTGATGCCGACCGCCGCGGCCGGCGCGCCCGCGTTCGACAGCCTGGCCGGCCCGGATGGGGTGCCGGACGTCGGCGCGTTGTTCTCGACGATTTTCACGCCGTACTGGGACAGCCTCGGCAACCCCGTGCTCGCCGTGCCGATGGGCTTCACCGCGGCCGGGTTGCCGCTTTCGATGCAGGTTGCCGGGCCCGCCTTCGGAGAGGCAGCCCTGCTGCGTACGGGGGCGGCGTTCCAGCTCGTCACCGATTGGCACCTGCGTGAGCCCGCGCTGGTTTCGGCTCCCGTCGCCGCCTGATTTGCTTGTCCTGGAAGGGGAAAGCCATGCCTGAACTGACTTCGGAGTCCACAGTGGACGTGATCCGGAAGCTGCTCGACGTCGCCTCGCTGCCCGCGAGCGAGGTCGAGCTGACGGCCTACGCGGCGGCATATCCGGCGCAGCGGGCCGGGGTCGAGGCGCTGTATGCCGTGCCCGAAGCCCGTTACGCCGACCCGGCCCTGCGCTTCCGCGCGGAGGCGGTCATCGAGGACTGGGCGCACTGAAAAGCTCGTGGGTGTTTATGCCGGTTCTAGCCGGCATAAACACCCACGAGTCCTTACTTGCCGAACCCGGCGCGCCGGAGGGCGTCGGCCATGGAGCCGCTGCCGCCGCTGCCGCCACTGCCGCCGGAATTGCCGCCGCGGTCCCGGCCGCCGCCGTTTCCGCCGCGGTTCGGCTGCTGGCCGCCCCGGCGCTGGCCACCGCCGCCTTGGCCGCGGTCACGCCCGCCGCCCTGCTGGGCACCGCCGCCGCCGCGGCGGTCCTGCGACGAGGTGCCCGGCTCGTCGTCCAGGCGCAGCGTCAACGAGATCCGCTTGCGCGGCACGTCGACGTCCAGCACCTTGACCTTCACGATGTCACCGGGCTTCACGACGTCGCGCGGGTCCTTCACGAAGTTCTTCGACAGCGCCGAGACGTGCGCGAGCCCGTCCTGGTGCACGCCGACGTCGATGAACGCGCCGAACGCCGCCACGTTCGTCACCACGCCCTCCAGCCGCATGCCCGGCGTGAGGTCGCCGATCTTCTCGACGCCCTCGGCGAAGGTGGCCGTCTTGAACGCCGGGCGCGGGTCGCGGCCCGGCTTCTCCAGCTCGGCCAGGATGTCGGTGACCGTCGGCAGGCCGAAGGTCTCGTCGACGAACTCGGCCGGCTTCAGCGCCTGCAGCGTGCGCGTGCTGCCGATCAGCGAACGGAGGTCCGTGCTGGTGGCGGTCAGGATCCGCCGGACCACCGGGTAGGCCTCGGGGTGCACCGACGACGCGTCGAGCGGGTCGTCGCCGTCCGGGATGCGCAGGAAGCCCGCGCACTGCTCGAACGCCTTCGGGCCGAGCCGCGCGACCTCCTTGAGCGCGGTGCGCGTCTTGAACGGCCCGTTCGAGTCGCGGTGGGACACGATGTTCTCGGCCAGCCCCGTGGTGATGCCCGAGACGCGGGTGAGCAGCGGCGCGGACGCCGTGTTCACGTCCACGCCCACGGCGTTCACACAGTCCTCCACCACCGCGTCGAGCGAGCGCGACAGCGAGGCCTCGGACAGGTCATGCTGGTACTGCCCGACGCCGATCGACTTCGGGTCGATCTTCACCAGCTCCGCCAGCGGGTCCTGCAGCCGTCGTGCGATCGAGACGGCGCCGCGCAGCGAAACGTCCATGCCCGGCAGCTCCTGCGAAGCGAACGCCGACGCCGAGTACACCGAAGCACCCGCCTCCGAGACCACGGCCTTCGTCAGCTTCAGCTCGGCGTGCTTCTTGATCAGCTCCTGCGCGAGCTTGTCCGTCTCGCGCGAGGCGGTGCCGTTGCCGATCGAGATCAGGTCCACGTTGTGCCGCGCGCACAGGACGGCCAGCTCGGCGATCGACTGGTCCCACTTGTTCGCCGGCTGGTGCGGGTAGATCACGTGGGTGTCGACGACCTTGCCGGTGGCGTCGACGACCGCCACCTTCACCCCGGTGCGGAAGCCGGGGTCGAGGCCCATCGTCGCGCGGGTGCCGGCCGGGGCGGCCAGCAGCAGGTCGCGCAGGTTGGCCGCGAACACGCGCACGGCGTCGTCCTCGGCCGACTGGCGCAGCCGCATCCGCAGGTCGATGCCCAGGTGCAGGAGGATCTTCGTGCGCCAGGCCCAGCGCACCGTGTCGCCGAGCCACTTGTCCGCCGGGCGGCCCTGCTGGGTGATGCCGACCTTGTGCGCGATTCGCTGCTCGTACTGCGTCGGCCCGACCCGCGGCTCTTCGGAAGGCTCCTCCGGCTCCATCGAAAGGTCGAGGACTTCTTCCTTCTCGCCACGCAGCATCGCGAGGATGCGGTGCGAGGGGAGCTTGGTGTACGGCTCGGAGAAGTCGAAGTAGTCGGCGAACTTGGCGCCTTCGGTCTCCTTGCCCGCGCGGACCTTCGACGTGAGGTGGCCTTCGGTCCACATCTTCTCGCGCAGTTCGCCGATCAGGTCGGCGTCCTCCGCGAAGCGCTCGACCAGGATCGAGCGGGCGCCGTCGAGCGCCGCCTGCGCGTCGGCCACGCCCTTGTCGGCGTCGACGAACACCGCGGCGGCCGCGTGCGGGTCGGTCGACGGGTCGTTCATCAGGCCGTCGGCCAGCGGCTCGAGGCCGGCCTCACGCGCGATCTGGGCCTTCGTCCGCCGCTTCGGCTTGTACGGCAGGTAGATGTCCTCGAGCCGCGACTTCGTGTCCGCGGCGAGGATCTGCGCCTCCAGGGCCTCGTCCAGCTTGCCCTGGGTCCGGATGGACTCCAGCACGGCGACGCGGCGCTCGTCGAGCTCACGCAGGTAGCGCAGGCGCTCCTCCAGCGTGCGCAGCTGCGCGTCGTCGAGCATCCCGGTGACCTCCTTGCGGTACCGGGCGATGAACGGCACGGTCGACCCCCCGTCGAGGAGATCGACGGCGGCCTTGACCTGCCCTTCGCGCACCTCCAGCTCTTCAGCGATCCGCTGCTCGACCGACTGCACGCTCACAACCAAGCTCCTGCTCCGTCTCGACGTTCCGTATCGTGCATTCTGCCGTCCGGCGCGGTGCGACTTTCGTATGGGCCTGCCCAAGGGTGCCTTGACATCGGTATTGGTCTAGTCCACTTTGTGGTGACCTGCCTCACTCTCCCGTGGAGGTCTCCCCATGTCCCGTAACCCCAAGAAGGCGCTGACCGCGCTGGTGGCCACGGTGGCCGCCGGCCTCGCGGTGACGTTCGCCGTCAGCGGCAATGCTTCCGCCGCCGCAGTCAGGACCGCCGCCGACCATCCGGGCGCGGTGAAGGCGGCCCCCAACGCCCTGCCCAAGCACCTGCTCACCGGCTACTGGCAGAACTTCGACAACGGCGCGAAGCCGCTGAAGCTCGCAGATGTGCCTTCGCAGTACAACATCATCGCCGTGGCCTTCGCCGACGCCACGAGCACACCGGGCGCGGTGAGCTTCACGCTCGACTCGGGCCTGTCCTCGGCGCTCGGCGGCTACACCGACGACCAGTTCCGCGCCGACATCAAGGCCGTGCAGGCGCGCGGGCAGCAGGTCATCATCTCCGTCGGCGGCCAGAACGGCACCATCAACGTCAGCGACTCGGCGTCCGCGGACAACTTCGCCAACTCGATCAAGTCGCTGATCTCCACCTACGGGTTCGACGGCGTCGACATCGACCTGGAGAACGGCGTCAACGCCACCTACATGGCCCAGGCGCTGCGCAGCATCCACGACGGCGGCGGCCAGGTGATCACGATGGCGCCGCAGACGATCGACATGCAGTCCACGCAAGGCGCCTACTTCCAGCTCGCGCTGAACATCAAGGACATCCTGACGATCGTCAACATGCAGTACTACAACTCCGGCACCATGCTCGGCTGCGACGGCCAGGTCTACGGCCAGTCCACGGTCAACTTCCTGACCGCGCTCGCGTGCATCCAGCTGCAGGGCGGCCTGCGCGACGACCAGGTGGCCCTCGGCCTGCCCGCGTCCGGCTCGGCGGCGGGCGGCGGCTACCAGTCGCCGTCGAACGTGGTCTCGGCGCTGAACTGCCTGGCCAAGGGCTCGGGCTGTGACTCGTACAAGCCCCCGGCGACGTACCCGGCGATCCGCGGCGCCATGACCTGGTCGATCAACTGGGACGCGGCCGCCGGGTACGCGTTCGCGAACACCGTCGGTGCCGGGCTCGCGAACCTGCCGTAGGGGTGGTCCGGACAGACCTGGAGGGGCTCCCGCGACGACAGGGGAGGGAGTCGCCGCGGGAACCCCTCCAGAACACCCCCAGTGCACGCGCGCAGAGGGGGTGAGCGCGTGCGACCGGGTCCAGCCTGCCCGGTCCTGGTAGGCAGATCGGTTGTGCAGCTGTTGAATCGCCTGGTCAGTGGGCTTTACCGGGGAGGGTCACCAGCTGGTAGTCGGCCGGGTCGAGGCGGCGGGTCCGGCGGTCGTATTCGGTCACCAGGCCGGGCCAGTTGGTGCTCACCCGGCCGTCGGCCTGCCGGTACCAGCTGCTGCACGCGCTCCAGACGCTACGCGAGAGCCGCCGCTGCACCTCGGTGTCGTACCGCTCTTCGACTTCCGGTCTGACGTCCAAATAGGACACTCCGGGCCGGGTCAGCTGCTCCACGGCCTGGCGGATGTAGCGCGCCTGCCGTTCGAGCATGTAGATGATGGAGCCCGCGCCGAGGTTGGTGTTGGGGCCGTAGACGCAGAACAGGTTCGGGAAGCCGGGCACCGAAAGGCCCAGGTACGCCCGGGCGCCACCGGCCCAGGCATCGGACAGCGCCCGCCCGCCGAGCCCGTGCACCTTCATGGTGCCGAGGAATTCGGTCGCGCGGAAGCCGGTGCCGTAGACGATCGCGTCCACCTCGTGCTCGACGCCGTCCTCGGTGCGCACGCCGCGCGGGGTGATCTCGCGGATCCGGGTGGTCTCGACCTCGACGTTCGGCTGCGCGACGGCGGGCAGGTAGTTGCTGGTGAACAGGATTCGCTTGCAGCCCAGCGGGAAGCCGGGCGTGAGCTTGCGTCGCAGCTCGGGATCCTTGAGGTACCGGCGCCGCAGCTGCGCGGTGCGGGCCTCGAACACCTTCGCCAGGACCGGGTGGTGCGTCATGGCGTACGTCGCATACTCGGCCAGCAGGAAGATCCGCAGCCGGCCGAACAGCTGGGTGGCCGGGACACGCCGGAACAGCCGCTGCTGCCAGCCGGTGTAACGCGCGTCGTTCTTGGCCATGATGTGCGGCGCGGTGCGCTGGAAGATGGTCAGCTTCGCGACGCGCTTCTGCAGCTCCGGCACGAACTGGATGGCGCTCGCGCCGGTCCCGATCACCGCGACGCGCTTGCCTTCCAACGGCGCCTCGTGGTCCCAGCGCGCGGAATGGAACGCGGGGCCCTCGAAGGTGCCGAGCCCGGGGAGGTCGGGCATCGCCGGTCGCGAGAGCTGGCCGACGGCCGGCACGAACACGTCCGCCTCGTAGGTCTCGCCGCCCGCCGTCTCCACGCGCCAGCGGCCTTCGTCGAAGGTGGCCGCGGTGACCTCTTGCCCGTACCGGATGTGCGGGGCGATCCCGTACTTGCCGATGACCCGCTTGAGGTAGGCGTGGATGTCCGGCTGCAGCGAGAACCGCCGGGGCCAGCGCGGGTTGGGCTCGTAGGAGAAGGAGTAGAGCGGCGAAGCGACGTCGCAAGCCGCGCCCGGGTAGGTGTTTTCACGCCACACGCCGCCGGGCTCGTCCGCCTGCTCCAGGATCGTGATGTCGTGGAACCCGGCGCGCTTGAGCTCGATCGCCGTCGCGATCCCGCCGAACCCGGTGCCGACGATCAGCACCGACGGCGTCCTTGCCGTTTCACCCATGCCCGGCAAGCTACCGAGCGGTCACCGCGTGGGGAAGGACAGCGGCGGACAGCGAATCGAGAATCCCGGCCACTCAAGAGGCGGTCAGGACCCGCACCTCGGACTCGGTGCCGGGGGAGGACCAGGCCAGCAGCTTCCGCCCGGCGCTCTCCGCGGCGGTGACGTCACGCTTGGCCAGCCGTTCGAACGGGGTCACGGTGAGTGTCGTTTTCCCGCCCGCCTTGGCCGTTTCCCAGCTGCCCCGCACCTGGCCGCCGGCCAGCAGGGTGCCCTTCACCAGCCCGTTCTGCGTGATGACGCGCTTGCGGTGCTCGTCGCTGATCACCCGCCGCCGGTCGGCATAGGCCAGCAGGGTCTGGTCGAACGGGCCCAGCAGCCGCAGCGGCATGGGCCCGTCCTCTTCGGGGACCACGGCTTCGGGCAGGTCGTAGAGCACTCGGCCGTCCGGGTCGCGGTAGGCGCGCAGGTCCATCTCCGCGAAGACCTCGCCCAGCCGCGTGACGCCCGCCCAAGCCTGCGCGTCCGCCACCGAAGCCGGGCCGAACGCCTTCAGGTACCGCCGGACCAGCTCGGTCAGCGACGGGGCCACCGGCGCGGGCCCGCCGATCCAGTCGTGGGCGAGCTGGTAGGTCGGCTGCCCGGACGAGCCCCACACGCCCTGCGGCGGGATCTGCACGAGCGGCAGGAGGCCCCGCGCCAGGTGCGTCAGCGCGCCGGCCGGCCGGTCCGGCCACTGCGACGCGAGGGCGGCGCCCAGCTCCGCGCCCGAGTGCGGCCGGGCGGCCAGCAGCTTCCGCGCCACGTCGGTGACGGCCCCGCGGTCCAGCCCGGCGATCTTCGCCGCGAACTGGACGTTCGTGTCCAGGTCACGGTCCATGATCACCTGCACCAGCGGCCGCCACGCGAGCGCGTCCGCGGCGCTCACCAGGTGCACCGTGCCGCGCATCAGCACCAGCCGCACCACCTGCCGGTCGAGCAGCAGCTTCGAAAGGTCCTCGGGCCGGAAGCCGTGCAGCCGCGCGTGGAGCGCGTAATACGGCGGGAACGGCGCCTGCGCCTGCAATCCCGCGAGGTGCTCGACCGCGTCGAAGGCCGGCAGCTTCACCCGCCGCAGCAGCAGCTGACGGTCCAGCGTCGCGCGGCTCAAGGCGCGCCGGCTCAGATTCATAGCCGGACTGTAACCACCAATGCGGACAGTTCCCGCCCTCGACGAGCATGATCGACGGGTCCTGATCCATAATCCCGGCCATGGCCGAGCTCGCCGCGCCCGCGGTCCGCGACTGGGACTTCCCCCGTGGCACGGCCAGCATCCAGCTGATGCTCCGGTTCGCCGAGGACCACGGCGTGCCCGCCCGCGAGCTGCTGCCCGCCGCCGACCTCGACGCCTTGAGCGGCTGGGAGGCGCCGGACCGGCAGGTGGACGCGCGCCAGGAGCTGGCCGTGGTCCGCGCCGTGGCCGCGCGCGCCGGGGGCTCGGACGACCTGGCGCTGGAGCTCGGCCGCCGCTACCGCGTGACGACCTTCGGCATCTTCGGGTTCGCCTGCATCAGCAGCCCGACGATGCGTGACGCGATGCTGTTCGCCCTGCGCTACCTGGACCTGAGCTTCACCTTCTGCATCCCGCACGTGGAGCTGGACGACGACGGGATCAGCGTGGTGCT
This sequence comes from Amycolatopsis saalfeldensis, assembly GCF_900110575.1. Taxonomy (GTDB): domain Bacteria; phylum Actinomycetota; class Actinomycetes; order Mycobacteriales; family Pseudonocardiaceae; genus Amycolatopsis; species Amycolatopsis saalfeldensis. Next base: position 101,380 of record NZ_FOEF01000014.1, on the reverse strand, counting down.
CGACGACACGCGGGTGCCCGCCGACGTCGCCCGCTTCCTGGTCCTGCGGGACCTCGGCGCGATCCACACGGTGATGCGCGACCTGCTCCCGGAGATCCGCCTGGAGCACCTGGGCTTCCGGCACGACGCGCCGGACGCGGTCCAGTCCTATGTGGATACTTTCGGCCTGGTGCCCGAATTCGGCGCCCCGCGCCACCTCGCGACGATGGACCCCGCGCTGCTCACTTATCCCTTGCCCCAAGCCAATGAGCAGACCGTGGCCCTCTGTGCTGCGCAGTGTGACGCGCTCGTCGCCCGCCGCCGAGAGCGCTCCGGCATCGCCCAGCTGGTGCGGGAGCGCCTGGTACGCCTGGGCGGGGTCGACGCCGGCATGGACGAGATCGCGCGCCAGCTCGCGGTGAGCCCGCGCACGCTGCGCCGCCGGCTGGCCGACGCCGGCACCGGCTACCGCCAGCTCGTGGACGAGGTCCGCCAGACGCTCGCCGAGGAGATGCTGGACACCGGCGCCCTGTCGGTCGAGGATGTCGCGCTGCGGCTGGGTTACGCGGAGGCGTCGAGCTTCATCTACGCGTTCAAACGGTGGACCGGGATGACCCCGGCAGCGTTCGCGCGCCGGTCCGCTCCGCGAGCACGGCCGGGTAGGTGACCTTCAGCAAGCCCAGCACCGACTCGACGAGGAACGTGCGCAGCTCGGTGCGGCCGAGCGTGCCGCGGATCAGCCACTCGCGCGAAGCGGCGCGCAACATCCCGCCGTACGAACGGATCATCGCGCGCAACTGCTCACGGCCCTCGGCGACGTCGGTCATCAACGCGGCGGCGAGCACCCGGTCGGCCGCGATCTCGTCGGCCTCCAGCATGATGCGCTCGATCTCGGGGTCGCGGCCCGCGGACTCCGGCCCGATCACGGTCAGCCAGGCGTCGCGGTTGCGCTCGACGACCTCGATCCAGCGCTCGATGCCGATCTCCAGCCGTCGCTCCATCGGCTCGTCCGGCAGCGATTCCACCACGGGAGCGGGCACGATCATCAGCTGCCGCACCACTTCGAGGTACAGCTCGCGCTTGCCGCCGAAGTAGTGGTTGATCAACGGGCGCGCCACCCCGGCGGCGGCCGCGATGTCCGAAGTGGACACCGACGCGTAGCTGCCGGCGCCGAACAGCCGCCGCGCCGCCGTGAGGATCTCGGCCTTGCGCTCGGCCGGCTCCAGCCTTCGCCGGGTGGGCTGCGCTCCGGTGCTCATCGGGTCAGCCTCGTCGCCCGCCTCCGTGCTGTCAACAAGTTGTTGACCGCGCGTAAAGAGTGTTGCCCGACGTCGGGAAGCGCCGTTACCCAACCGGAACGGCTGCCCGGTAACTTCCCCGGCCACTGGCGCGACGAGACCGGCAGGGGGAAGAGCATTCGGGCAGGAGCTGATGGGCGACGCGGACGGCGGCACGACCGGCCCGGCCGGACGCTGGGTGAGTGTGCGCCTGCAACACCGGCATGTGCGGGTCGACGACCAGGAATGCCCGCCGGAATGCGCCCCCGGCCGCGATGCCGGGGAGTCCGGTGAGACGGGCGAGCTGTCCATGTCCTACCCGGGCATCGTGATCTGCAGTTACGACGAGGGCCGCCTGGTCGGCGAGCGCTGGATCCCGCTGGGCGCCGAACCCTCGGAGGAGGACGACGAGGTGCTGATCGAGCAGCTGCGGGCCGCGATGCTGTGGCAGGCCGGCCGTCCGCCTCAGGAGACCCCGGGCGAATCGTGAAATTCGGCTTACCGCAACGGATTCGCCCGGCTCAGGCGCGCAGGCCGTCGAACGCCATCTTGCACACCGCGTCGGCCAGGTCCGTCGCCGACGAACCGCGGCGCGGCCGGTACCACTCGATCAGCGAGTTCACCGTGCCGAACAGCAGCCGCGCCGCGACGGCCGGATCGACGTCCGGCCGGACGTCGCCTTCCGACTCGGCCAGCTTCACCAGATCGGTCACCACGAGGTCGAACTCGCGCCGCCGCGCCAGCGCCGCCCGCTCCACCTTGGTGTTGCCGCGCACCCGCAACAGCAGGGTGACGAACGGCAGCCGGTCCGCCAGCACCAGTACGCTCCCGCGCACCAGGTGCTCCAGCCGGTCGATCGCGCGCCCCTCGAGCGCCGTGGTCTCCGCGGCGACCTCGAACAGCCCGTCCAGCGCCCGGTCCACCGAAAGCCGCAGCAGCTCTTCCTTGCTCGGCACGTGGTGGTAGATCGCGGACTTCGTGATGCCGAGCTTGCGCGACAGGTCTTCCATGCTGGTGCCGTCGTAACCGCGCTCGTTGAACAGCTTCACCGCGACCTGGAGCAACGACTCCAGGTCGTACCCGGGCCGCCCCCGCCGCACCGGAGGGGTGGTCACGCGGGATCCCGCTGATCCAGCACTCGTCGCATCTTCCCCAGTGAACGTTCCAGCGTGTCCGGTTCCACGATCTCCACCGTAACGCTCACCCCGACCCCGTCCTTCACCCCGACCGCCAGCGCGGACGCGGCGGTCTCGCGCAGCGCGGCTTCGGCGCCGTGGCGGGCCTCCACGCGCACGGTCAGGTGATCGAGGCGCCCGCGCGTGGTACGGACGAGCTGGAAGTGCGGGCTGAGCCCCTCGGTGCGCAGCACGATTTCCTCGATCTGCGTGGGGAAGACGTTGACCCCGCGCAGGATGATCAGGTCGTCGCTGCGGCCGGTCACCTTCTCCATCCGCCGGAACGCCGGGCGCGCGGTGCCCGGCAGCAGCCGGGTGAGGTCGCGGGTGCGGTAGCGGATGATCGGCAGCGCCTGCTTGGTCAGCGAGGTGAACAGCAGCTCGCCCTGCGCGCCGGCCGACTGCACCGCTTCGCTGAACGGGTCGATCACCTCGGGGAAGAAGTGATCCTCCCAGATGTGCAGGCCGTCCTTGGTTTCCACGCACTCCTGCGCGACGCCCGGCCCCATCACCTCGGACAGGCCGTAGATGTCCACCGCGTCGATCGCGAAGCGCTCCTCGATCTCCGCGCGCATCTGCTCGGTCCACGGCTCGGCGCCGAAGATGCCGACCTTCAGCGAGCTGGCCCGCGGGTCCACACCCTGGCGTTCGAACTCGTCCAGCAGCGTGAGCATGTACGACGGCGTCACCATGATGACCTCGGGCTCGAAGTCGGTGATCAGCTGCACCTGCCGGGCGGTCATGCCGCCGGACGCGGGAATCACCGTGCAGCCCAGCTTTTCCGCGCCGTAGTGCGCGCCGAGGCCGCCGGTGAACAGGCCGTAGCCGTAGGCCACGTGCACCTTGTGCCCCGGTCGCCCGCCGGCCGCGTGGATCGAGCGCGCCACCACCGTGGCCCAGGTGTCCAGGTCCTGCTCGGTGTAGCCGACCACCGTCGGCTTGCCGGTGGTGCCGCTGGACGCGTGGATCCGCCGGATGTCCTTCTGCGGCACGGCGAACATGCCGAACGGGTAGTTGTCACGCAGGTCCGCCTTCGTGGTGAAGGGGAACTTCGCCAGGTCGGCCAGCTCGCGGCAGTCGTCCGGGTGCACACCCGCGTCGGCGAACTTCTTGGTGTAGAACGGCACGTTCGCGTACGCGTGGCGCAGCGTCCACTGTAGACGTTCCAGCTGGACTGCGGCCAGCTCGTCGGCGCTGAGCTTCTCTGCGGTGTCGGTCATTGTGCTTCCCGGGTCTGCTGGATGACGCGGCTGCGGCCGCGGAACTCGGCGACGACCTCGGGCCCCGCGGGGGTCTCCCGGTGCACGGTGACGTCATAGATGCCGTTGCGGCCGAAGGTGGTCCGCTCGGCAGCGGTGGCGATGAGGCGGTCGCCCAGCCGGCCGGCCGCGACGAAGGAGATCTCCGCGCCGGCCGCGACGGTGACCGGGCCGTGGGAGTTGCAGGCGAGCGCGAACGTCGAGTCGGCCAGCAGGAACAGGTAGCCGCCGTGGGCGATGTCGTGGCCGTTGACCATCGACTCGGTGATCACCATGGTGGCGACGGCGCGCCCGTCGGCGGCCTCGACGAGTTCGATCCCCAGCGCGCGCGAGGCCTGGTCGGTTTCGAACATCGTGTGCGCGGCGTTGCGTGCCAAGTCCGGCGCCTCCGTCTCTGCTGTTACTGACCGAATGGCCGGTAATGAGCGTCCGGAGCCAGTAAAGGCGGGCGGCGGCTCCGGTGTCAAGCACTCGGGGGTTTCGGTACGGGCCGGGAGCGGCTACCATGCGACTTACTGAACGTCCGGTTGGTAATTCGGCGAGAGGGTCGGCATGGTTCTGCTCCGCAGCTACGTCTCCGGTGGTTGGCACACGGCGCCCGGCGGGGGTGTCCCGCTGCACGACGCGGCCACTGGCGAGGAGGTCGCGCGGGTTTCGTCCGAGGGCGTCGACTTCGCCGCCGCGCTCGGCTACGGCCGCACGGTGGGCGGGCCGGCGCTGCGTGAGCTGACCTTCCACCAGCGCGCGGCCCTGCTCAAGGCGCTCGCCTCGCACCTGCGCGAGCACCGCGAGGAGCTGTACGCGCTGTCGGCGAAGACCGGCGCCACGCTGGGCGACTCGAAGTTCGACATCGACGGCGGCATCGGCGTGCTGTTCAGCTACGGCTCGAAGGGCAAGCGCGAGCTGCCGAACGACACCGTGTACGTCGACGGCGCGGTGGAGCCGCTGAGCAAGGGCGGCACCTTCGTCGCGCAGCACATCGCCACGCCGCTACGCGGGGTCGCGGTCCAGATCAACGCGTTCAACTTCCCGGTGTGGGGGCCGCTGGAGAAGTTCGCGCCCGCGTTCCTGGCCGGCGTGCCGAGCCTGGTCAAGCCCGCGAGCCAGACGGCTTATCTGACCGCGCGGCTGGTGGAGCTGATCATCGAATCGGGCATCCTGCCCGAGGGCTCGCTGCAATTCGTCGCCGGCAGTGTCGGCGACCTGCTGGACCACCTCACGGCGCAGGATCTGGTGTCGTTCACCGGCTCGGCGTCCACCGCGCAGAAGCTGCGGGCGCACCCGGCGATCGTCCGCAACGCCGTGCGGTTCAACGCGGAGGCGGACTCGCTGAACTGCTCGATCCTGGCGCCCGACGCGCGGCCGTCCACCCCGGAGTTCGACCTGTTCGTGAAGCAGCTGGTCACCGAGATGACCGTGAAGGCGGGCCAGAAGTGCACCGCGATCCGGCGCGCGTTCGTACCGGCCGAGCTGCTGGACGACGTCGCGGAGGCCGCCAGCGCGCGGCTCGCGAAGGTGACCGTCGGGAATCCGGCCACGGAAGGCGTCCGCATGGGCGCGCTGGCCAGCCTGGAACAGCGTGAGGAAGTACGGCGTTCGCTCAAGGCCCTGCTCGACGCGGGCAGCGTGGTCTTCGGCGATCCCGAGCAGGTCGACGTGGTGGACGGCGACGCCGCGAAGGGCGCGTTCATGTCGCCGGTGCTGCTGAAGGCCGACCCGGAGCGCTCGGAGCCGCACGAGGTCGAGGCGTTCGGGCCGGTGTCCACGCTGCTGCCCTACACCTCGGTCGAGCAGGTCATCGAGCTGGCCGCGCGCGGCGGCGGCAGCCTGGTCGGGTCGATCGTGACCGGCGACCCGGCCTTCGCGCGGACCGTGGTGCTCGGCGTCGCGCCGTACCACGGCCGGCTGCTGGTGCTGGACAGCGAAGACGCGAAGGAATCGACCGGCCACGGATCGCCGATGCCGCAACTCGTCCACGGCGGTCCCGGCCGCGCCGGTGGCGGTGAGGAGATGGGCGGCATCCGCGGCGTCATGCACCACTTGCAGCGCACCGCCGTGCAGGGCAGCCCGACCGTGCTGAGCACCGTCACCGGCCAGTGGGTCGCCGGCGCCCCTCGGACGGAAGGCGAGCACCCGTTCCGCAAGTCGCTCGCCGAGCTGCGGCTCGGTGACTGCGTGGTGGCCGGCCCGCGCACGGTGACCCGCGCGGACATCGACCACTTCGCCGAGTTCACCGGCGACACCTTCTACGCGCACACCAACCCGGAGGCGGCCGCGGCCAACCCGCTGTTCGGCGGGATCGTCGCGCACGGCTACCTGGTGGTCTCGTTCGCGGCCGGCCTGTTCGTCTCGCCGGAGCCCGGCCCGGTGCTGGCCAACTACGGGCTGGAGAACCTGCGGTTCCTCACCCCGGTCAAGGTCGACGACGCGCTGACGGTGACGTTGACCGCCAAGCAGATCACCCCGCGGATCGACCAGGAGTACGGCGAGGTGCGCTGGGACGCCGACGTCACCAACCAGGACGGCGACTCGGTGGCCAAGTACGACGTGCTCACCCTCGTTTCGAAGGAGCAGCCGTGACCGCAACGCTTCCCGAACCGGACCTCGAAGAACTCTTCGAGCACACCATCGAGCGCGACCAGCGCATCGAGCCGCGCGACTGGGTGCCCGAGGGCTACCGCAAGACGATGATCCGCCAGATCGCGCAGCACGCGCACTCGGAGATCATCGGCATGCAGCCGGAGGGCAACTGGATCACGCGCGCGCCTTCCTTGCGGCGCAAGGCGATCCTGCTCGCCAAGGTGCAGGACGAGGCCGGCCACGGGCTGTACCTGTACTCGGCCGCGGCGACGCTGGGCGCGGACCGCGCGGACCTGACCGACAAGCTGATCACCGGGCGGCAGAAGTACTCGTCGATCTTCAACTACCCGACGCTGACCTTCGCCGACGTCGGCGTGATCGGCTGGCTGGTCGACGGCGCCGCGATCTGCAACCAGGTGCCGCTGTGCCGCAGCTCGTACGGGCCGTACGCGCGGGCGATGATCCGCATCTGCAAGGAGGAGTCGTTCCACCAGCGGCAGGGGTACGAGCTGCTGATGACGATGATGCGGGGCACCGACCAGCAGCGCGAGATGGTCCAGGAAGCGGTGAACCGCTGGTGGTGGCCGTCGCTGATGATGTTCGGCCCGCCGGACGCGGACTCGCCGAACACCGCGCAGTCCATGGCGTGGAAGGTCAAGCGGCACACCAACGACGAGCTGCGGCAGCGGTTCGTCGACATGTCGGTGCCGCAGGCCGAGGCCCTGGGCGTCACCTTCCCGGACCCGGACCTGCGCTGGAGCGCCGAGCGGGGGCACTACGACTTCGGCGCCGTCGACTGGGACGAGTTCAAGAACGTGCTGAAGGGCAACGGGCCCTGTAACACTGCGCGTGTCGCGCACCGCAAGCGCGCGCACGACGAAGGGGCTTGGGTTCGTGAGGCAGCTTCAGCCCACGCCGCCAAACAGCAGTTGGGGGGTCCAGGGGGGCTCGTCCCCCGGCCGGGGTCTGGGGCTAGGCCCCAGGGGACACAGAAGGGTTCGTGATGAAGCACGATTGGCCGTTGTACGAGGTGTTCGTCCGGGGTAAGCGCGGGCTGAACCACGTGCACGTCGGCTCGCTGCACGCGGCCGACGACGACATGGCGCTGCACAACGCGCGTGACCTCTACACCCGCCGTAACGAGGGCGTGTCGATCTGGGTCGTGAAGGCGGCGGACATCACCGCGTCCTCGCCGGATGAGAAGGACCCGTTCTTCGCGCCCAGCGGCGACAAGGTGTACCGGCACCCGACGTTCTACGACATCCCCGAGGATGTGCCGCACATATGAGTTTCGACAACGTCTACGAGTCGCTGACCGAGGAGAACGACGCGCGCTGGGCGTTCGGCACGGGGTTCGAGGACCCACTGTCCGGAATGGACACTTCGGTGCCGGCGGGGCTGGACGCCGCCGCGCTGGGCGCGTACTGCCTCATGCTGGGCGACGACGCGCTGATCTTCTCGCACCGCCTCCAGGAGTGGGTGACGAACGCGCCCGAGCTGGAGGACGAGGTGGCGGTCGCCAACATCGCCCTCGACCTGCTCGGCCAGGCCCGGCTCCTGCTGGCCCGCGCCGGCAAGGCCGACGGCTCGGACCGGACCGAGGACGCGTTCGCCTTCTCGCGGGCGGAGCACGAGTTCCGCAACGTCCGCCTCGCCGAGCTGGGCGGCGGCCACTTCGGTCACCTGATCGCCCGGCTGTTCGTGTTCTCGACCTGGCGGCTCGCCTTGCTGCAGCGGCTTGAAACCAGTGCGGACCCGGTGCTCGCCGCGATCGCCGCCAAGGGGGTCAAGGAGCTGACCTACCACCGCGATTACGCGGCCCAGTGGCTGATCCGGCTCGGCGACGGCACCGAGCTGTCGCACGAGCGCGTGCAGGAAGGCCTGGCCGAGGTCTGGCCGTACGTGGGCGAGCTGTTCACCACCCACCCGCTGGAGCTGGTGGACGCGGCGACGCTGCGGCCCGAGTTCGACGCGGTGGTGGACCAGGTCTTCGCGGCCGCCACGGTCGAACGGCCGGAAACCGGTGCCGTGGCCGGGGTTTCCGGGCGGATGGGCCGCGACGGCGTGCACACCGAGAAGATGGGCTTCCTGGTCGGCGAGCTCCAGAGCGTCGCCCGGGCTATGCCGGGTGCGACGTGGTGACCGCGGGCGCCGTGGCGTCCACCGTCACCGATCCCGAGCTGCCGATGTTGACGCTGGCGGACCTCGGGGTGCTGCGCGAAGTGTCCGAAAAGGACGGCCGGGTGACGGTGGCGATCACACCCACCTACACCGGCTGCCCGGCGATGGACACCATGCGCGACGACCTGGAGCACGCGTTGCTGGGCGCCGGGTTCACCGACGTCGAGATCCGGACGGTGCTCGAGCCCGCCTGGACCTCGGACTGGATTTCGGCCGACGGGCGGCGCAAGCTCGCCGAGGCCGGGATCGCGCCGCCGGGGGCCGCGCCGCGGCGGGCGGCCGGGCCGATCCCGTTGACGCTGGGGCCGCCGGTTTCGCGCGTGGCCTGCCCGCACTGCGGCTCGCTCGACACCGAGGAGCAGTCGCGGTTCAGCGCGACGGCCTGCCGGGCGTTGCGGCGGTGCCGCTCGTGCCTGGAACCGTTCGAACACGTCAAGGAGATCTGAAGTGGCCACCGCGGTTTCCCGGCGCACGGGCTTCCACTCTCTGCGGGTCGCAGAGGTCGAGCGGCTCTGCGACGACGCCGTCGCCGTCACGTTCGAGGTGCCGCCTTCGCTGGCGGAGACGTTCGCGTTCGCGCCCGGACAGTCGTTGACGCTGCGGCGTTCCGTCGACGGCCGCGACGAGCGCCGCTCGTACTCGATCTGCGCCCAGGCGGGCTCGCGGCCGCGCGTCGGCGTGCGGCTGGTGCCCGAAGGCGTCTTTTCGTCCTGGCTGGTCAACGAAGTCCGCGCGGGTGACGAGGTGGAGGTCGCGGCCCCGACGGGGTCGTTCACGCCGGACCTGACCACGGGCGGTCACCACGTGCTGATCGCGGCGGGCTCGGGGATCACGCCCGTGCTGTCGATCGCGTCCTCGTTGCTGGCGACCCCGGACGCGACGGTGACCGTGCTGTACGGCAACCGACGCACGGACACGGTGATGTTCGCGGACGAGCTGGCCGACCTGAAGGACCGCTGGCCGTCGCGGCTGGAGCTGGTGCACGTGCTCTCGCGCGAGCCCCGCGAGGCGGAGCTGTTCACCGGCCGCCTCGACGTGGACAAGCTGCGGGCGCTGTTCGACTCGCTGGTCCCGGTGGACGAGGCGGACCACTTCTGGCTGTGCGGCCCGTTCGGGATGGTGACGGGAGCGCAGGAACTCCTCTCGTCACTCGGCGTGCCCGCTGAGCGTGTGCACCAAGAGCTGTTCTACGTCGACGATGTGCCGCCGGAGCCGGTGAAGCACGTGGACGCCGCCGTCGTCGGCGCGTCCTCGGAGGTCACTCTGGTGCTGGACGGCCGTTCGACGACCATGAGCCTGCCCCGCGAGTCGTCCGTGCTGGACGGCGCGCAGCGCTTCCGCCCGGACCTGCCCTTCGCCTGCAAGGGCGGGGTGTGCGGCACCTGCCGCGCCCGCGTCACGGAGGGATCGGTGGAGATGCGCCGCAACTTCGCCCTGGAGAAGTCCGAAGTGGACGCCGGGTTCGTGCTCACCTGTCAGTCCCACCCGGTCACCGACCGCGTCACCGTCGACTACGACGCCTGAGCGGCCCGGTACCCGGCGAAGGCCACCAGCGGTGCGAGGAGGTAGACCGCGGCGAAGCCCCACCACGGCAGCAGGGTCACGCCGTCCGGATGAGTGGTGAGCAGCAGCCACACCGACAACCCCGCGGCGACGCCGGTCCGCGATGGCCGCCACTTCATCGCGGCGGCCAGCGCCAACGGCCAGCTGACGTACCAGGGGAACGTCACCGCGTTGAACAGCGCGGTGACGAGCAGGGCGAGCGCGGCCCCGCGAATCGCTGCCGGGCCGCCCTCGCGGGAACGCCACCACAGCCAGGCGAGGAGCCCGGCGAGCACGACCCAGCCGGCCGTCCGGGCCGCCGTGAGCACCCCGGCCTGGGTGCCCAGCGGGGTCAGGTAACCGACCAGCTTCCCGGTCGCCGTGGGGATCGAGAGCCAGGTCTCGACCCAGGAGTTGGTGCCCAGCGCGGAAAGCCAGCCGAGATCGACCCCGGCCACGACCGTCCACAGCCCGAAAACGCCGGCCACGGTCGCGATCGCGCCGGCCATCGGGACCAGCACGCGCCGTGAAGCACCAGCGCGGTGCGCCGCCCAGACCCACACCAGGAACGGCAGCGCCACGGCCGCGGGCACCTTCACCGCCGCCGCGGTGGCCACCAGCGCGAAACCGCGGACGTGCTCGTGGTCGAGCACGAACAGCGTGCCGCGGGCGAGCAGCCCGGCCATGAGCAGGTCGTTGTGCGCGCCGGAGACCAGGACCAGCAGCACCAGCGGATTGGCGGCGCCGAGCCACAGCGCGTTCGCCGGCCGTCCGCCGAGGTGATGACACAGCCGGGGGAGCGAGAGGCACAGCAACAGCAGCCCACCGGTGAGCAGCAGCCGGGTCAGGAGCGCGGCGGGCAGGAGTGTCCCGCCCGTCACGCCGATCCCGATCTTGGTGATCAGGACGAACAGCGGCCCGTACGGCGAAGTGACGGTCAGCCATCGGTGGCTGCCCGGGTTGTCGATGATCGGGTGGGACAGCGCGGCGGGCACCGTCGAGTACGGATTCGCGCCGGAGTCAGCGACCACCCCTTGCGCCAGATACGAATATAGATCGGTGCTGAACAACGGCGGCGCCAGCAGCAGCGGCACGGTCCACCACAGGATCGCCCGCGTCACCCCGCGCGTGTCGGTGGTCCCGGCCTGGACCTCCCGGCCCAGCCGTAACCAGGCCAGCACCAGCAGGCCGACGCCGAGGTAGAGCACCGCGGTCGAGAGCGCTTTCCCCGGGCCTTGGCGCAGCGCGCCGAACACGGTGCCGGTGAACAGCGGGTCGTTGGCCATCGTGGCCCCGGCGCCGAGCGCGCCGGCGCACAGCAGGACCGAGCCGAGCAGGCCCAGCCGGAACGCCGGCACCCGGCGTGGCCGGGCCACTGTGGACAGTGGGGGATCGGTCAGCAGGCTCACCCCGGCGAGCGTGGTCAACGGGGGTGAGCTGATCCTGAAGGATCCTGAAGAGGATTTCAGCCCCGGGCGAGGCGTCATGGATCATGGGGTGGTGCGGGTACTGGTGATCGAAGACGAGACGCGGCTCGCCGACGCCCTGGCCTGGGGACTGCGGGCCGACGGGTACGCCGTGGACGTGACCGGCAATGGCGCGGTCGGCCTGGAGCAGGCCATGACCCAGCCCTACGACGCGGTCATCCTCGACATCATGCTGCCGGGCCTGAACGGCTACCGGGTCTGCGCCGAACTGCGCCGGTCCGGCGTGGACACCCCGATCCTGATGCTGACCGCGAAGAACGGCGAGCACGACGAGGCCGAGGCGCTCGACACCGGGGCCGACGACTACCTGAGCAAGCCGTTCGCCTGGGTTGTGCTGACCGCGCGGCTGCGGGCCCTGCTGCGCCGCGCGCCGTCCACCCGGTCCCCGAAGATCGAGGTCGGCGAGCTGGTGATCGACCCGGCCCGGCGCGCCTGTCACCGCGCCGGGCAGGAGATCCGCTTGACGGCCAAGGAGTTCACCGTGCTGGAGTGCCTGGCCCGCCAAGCCGGTTACGTGGTGTCGAAGACCGAGATCCTGGACCGGGTGTGGGACGGCGCCTACCAGGGGGATTCCAACGTGATCGAGGTGTACGTGAGCGCGTTGCGCCGCAAGATCGACGTCCCCTTCGGCTGCCGAACCATCGACACCGTGCGCGGGGTCGGCTACCGGCTGCTGGCCGATGCGTGACTGGTGGCCCCTGCCGACCCGGGCGAGGTCGGCGCTGGTCGCGGGGCTGGCCTGCGCGTTCGCCTTCACCCTCGGCGGCCTGTGGGCCCGGCACTTCGTCGAGGTCCGGACCATGGAACAGTCGCGGTTCCTCACCACCCAGGCGCTGACGGGCTTCCTGTTCACCCGGTTCGAAGGCACTCGTTACGACGGCCCCAACCCACCCGACTCCCCGGTCGCTCACACCAGCCTCGACGGCGCCACCTTCGAGGTGGTGCTGGGCTCGGGCCAGGTGGCGGTCCGCAGCCAGAACCTGGCGACCTACTACCCCGGACAGGCCCCGCTGCCCCCGGCGGCGCCGAACCAGCACGTCCCGGACCGGACGGTGACGTTCGGCCGAGGCGCGGTCGCCGGGGTCGACAACAATCTGGAGGACCGCACGTTCGAGGTCGAGGGCCTGTCGGTGCGGCTGCCGGTCGAGCTGGTGACTCCGCCGGGCCGGTCCGGGCACTTCTTCTTCAGCGGTCTGCCCACCCCGCTCGCGGTGCCCGAGCATCCCGAGTACGTGAACGCCACCGTGTACGTGTTCGTGGAGCCGTACTACACGGAGCGCGCGCTCGGTGGGGTCGATGTGGCGCTGTGGATCGGGATTCCGCTGTCGGTGCTGTTCGTCGCGGCCGCCGCGTGGACGATCGCCGGCCGCGCGCTGCGCCCGGTGGGGGCGATCCGCGCGGAAATGGCCGAGATCGGCGAACACGCTTTGCAACGTCGGGTGCCGGTGCCCGCCGCGCGCGACGAGATCGCCGACCTGGCCACCACCACCAACACCACGCTCGACCGCCTTCAGCTGGCCATGCGCCAGCAACAGCAGTTCGTCGCCGACGCCAGCCACGAGCTGCGCAGCCCGCTGGCCGGCCTGCGCACCTGGCTCGACATCGCCCGCAGCCACCCGGACCAGGCCGACTGGCCTTCGATCACCGGCCGCGCGCTGGGCGACATCGACCGCCTGCAGTCACTGGTCGCCGATCTCCTGCTGCTCGCCGAGCAGGACGGGGAACACCGGCGCCCCACCGGTTTCGTGGACCTCGCCGCGCTGGCCGAGGAGCAGTCCGCCGAACGCCGTTACCTCGGCGGCGACGTGGAGATCCAGTGCCAGGCGGACCCGGATTCCCTTGTGCAGGGCCATTCCGAGCAGCTGGAACGAGTGCTGCGCAACCTGCTCGACAACGCTGTCCGGCACGCTGAATCCACGGTGTCGGTCACCGTCTCGATCGACGCGGCTACCGTCGTCCTCGAGGTCCGCGACGACGGCCCCGGGATCCCCGCGACCGACCGCGAACGCGTCTTCGACCGCTTCACCCGCCTCGACGACGCCCGCGCCCGTGATGCCGGCGGAACCGGGCTGGGCCTCGCCATCGCCCGCACCATCACCCGGCGCCACGGCGGCACGCTCCGCGTTGCCGATAGTCCCGTGAGTGCGCGGTTCGTGGCCACTTTCCCGAGGGCCCCCGAAAGCTAGCGACGCCTGCGACGCCGCCGCGAGCCCACCGTCAAGTCCTCGGCGGCAGATTCCGTTGCCCCCTCGGTGTCCTCGACGGTTTCCGGCAGTCCCATCATCTCCGCGGCCAGTTGCTGCGAAGACGCGAACATCCCCGAGGGCTCATCCTTGGCCCGTCGCAACGCGGACGGCCGCAGCCGGTTGTAACCGCGCACGGCCACCGGGCGCCGGGTGCGGAGCTCGTAGGCCGGCAACGATTCGAGCGAAGCCGCCAGCTCGCGGTCCACCAGGATCGTGTCCGGGCGGGCGACCGAGGTGAGGCGCGCGGCGAGGTTGACCACCGAGCCGTACACGTCGCCGAAGCGGGACAGGATGCGGCCCGACGCCAGGCCCGCGCGCACCGCCGGCAGGTCGGGCGCGGCGCTGGTCCGCTCGGTCAGCGTCAGCGCGATCTCGGCGGCCGCCGCGGGCTCGTCGGCCACGAACAGGACCTCGTCGCCGATCATCTTGACCACGCGGCCGTGGTGCTCGGCGATGACCTCGGTGGCCAGCGACTCGAAGGCGTCCAGCACCTGGCTCAGCTCGTCCTCGTCGATCTGGCGGGTGAGCCGGGTGTAGCCGACCATGTCGACGAAGCCGACGATCTGCGTGCGCGCCTCGAGGTCCTCGTCCGAGGAAGCGAACGCGCGGCCCGCGTACGCGGCCAAATGCCGGCGCCAGACGAAGTTCTGCACCTGCTCCAGCTCGGGCAGCAGCCGCTCCACCAGGCGCGCCACCTGCCGGTCGCTGCGCGCCAGCTCGGGGTTTTCGGTGATGAGCTGCCACAGCATGTGCACCTGCCACTCGGCCAGCCGCGAGAGGTGCTGGCCGAGCGCGCGCGTCACCGCGACTTCGAGGTGCTGCTCCACCAGCCCGGACTGCACGAGCTGGTCGGCCGTGCGCATGGCCGCCACGTCGGCGTCGGTGAACACGGTCTCGTCGTCGTCCACCGTCGCGAACCCGAGGGCCCGCCACAGCCGCCGCGAGCGTTCCTCGGGCACGCCGGCCTTCTGGGCCACGTCCAGGCGCGTGTACTTACGCGGCCCGCCGAGCAGCACCCGCTCGAGGCGTTGCTGGAGATCGTCCTGGGCCACGGCTCAGGTCGTGTGCACGATGAGCACGTCGACGCCCGACTTGCGGGCCACCTCCGACGGCACCGAGCCCAGGATCCGCCCGGCGAGCGTGTTGAGCCCGCGGTTGCCGACCACCAGCAGGTCGGCCGAGCGCTCGTGCACGACCTTGCGCAGCGCCTCGACCGGCTCGCCCTTCAGCGCCACCGTCTCGACGTTCTTCGCGCCGGCCTTGGCCGCGCGGTCACGGGCGCTCTGGAGGGTGTCCTCGGCCGGCGCCGAGCCGACCACCTGGTAGGACTCCTCACCCAGCTCGTCCTGGGCGCGGTCGACGTCGTGCTTGCTCGCCGGGTAGTAGGCGCACACCACGACCAGGGTGGCCCCGGCGTCGGCGGCGACCCCGGCCGCCCGGTCCACCGCGGCGAACGACGAGTCCGACCCGTCGGTGCCCACCACCACAGTCCGATACACAGCCATCCGCGAACCTCCCAGCGACCCGGCGAAAGGGCGGCCTCGCCCCTTGTCGGGACGTAGGTTACTCGCCAGTCGGTTTCCCCGCCGGACGCGGTGACGCCTGGGCCTGGGCCTTCGGCTTCTGGACGTCCGAGGCCCGCAGCCGGACCGTTTCGTGCTCGCCGTTCGAGGGCTTCCCCGCAGCAGCGGCGGCCGGGACGGGCGAGGGCGCCGCCTTGATGTCCGCCGGCACGTTCGTGTCGGTCTCGCCGAGCACGTGGTGTGCTTCGGCCAGCACGGTCCGGGCCTGGCGCACCTGCTCGGCCAGGCTGGACCGGACGTTGCGCAGCGACTCGACCCGCTCGTTCGCCTGGGTGATCCGCCGGTTCGACTCGTCGGTGGCGGTGCGCACCCGGCGGCGGGCCTCGTCGGCCGCCTCGGCGAGCCGGGCGTTGGCCTCGGTGATCGAGTCCTGACGGCGCTTGTTGGCGTCGGCGACCGACTCGCGCTGACGGCGTTCGATGTCCGCCTTCGCGGTGGTCTCCTCTTCGAGCACCTTCGCGCGGATCGCGGCGGCGTCCTCGGTCGCCTCGCGGACCCGGCGCTCGGCCTCGGCCTTGCTCGCGGCCTCCTGCTCGGCCAGCGCGCGCATCGCCTCGGTGCGCCGCGCCGCCATCGCGATCTCGAAGTCCTCTTCGACCTGCGTGCGGCGGGCCTCGGACTCCGCGTCGAGCTTCTTGCGCTCGGCCTCGGCCTTGTCCGTGATCGCCTTGCCCTCGGCGCGGGCGTCCTCGAGCACCTTGCGGTGCTCCGCCTCCATCTCCTTGCGCCGGAGGTCGAGCTCGGTGAGCAGCTGCTCGTAGCGGGCGCGCATGGCGCTCGCGTCCGTCTCCGCCTTCGCCCGGATGTGACCGGCTTCGGCCTCGGCGCGGGCGCGCGTGTCCGCGGCCTCGTCCTGCGCCAGGCGCAGCATCCGCTGAAGCCGCTCGGACAGGCCTTCGACGCTCGTCGGCGGCTGCGCCAGCCGGTCCACCTGGCCACGCAGGTCCGCGATCTCGCCGCGCGCGATCTCCAGCTGCCGCGCCAGGTCGCCCGCCTGGCCGATGGCGGCGTCGCGGTCGCCGGTGAGCATCTTCAGGTCGGCGTCCAGCCGTTCCAGATGTTCGTCGACC
This sequence comes from Amycolatopsis saalfeldensis, assembly GCF_900110575.1. Taxonomy (GTDB): domain Bacteria; phylum Actinomycetota; class Actinomycetes; order Mycobacteriales; family Pseudonocardiaceae; genus Amycolatopsis; species Amycolatopsis saalfeldensis. The sequence goes on along the minus strand of NZ_FOEF01000014.1, from coordinate 85,001 downwards.
TGTGCTCGGCTGTACCCGCGCTTCGCCACGTCGAAGCCGGCTCCCAGCGGCACAAGCTCCCGTTCCTCGCCAAGGCTCATGGGACCACCGTAGTCGCAACGGGGTCTCGGACGGGTGAGCACCCACGGTGTGCGGCCGACACGTGCGCCGAGCGGGCGAACGTGATCGGCCGATGGCCGGGTTCAGGCCCCACGGAACGCGTTGATCGCGTCGAGGTGCTTGGCGCGCAGTTCTCGATCACGCACGCCGAGCCCTTCCTCCGGCGCCAGCGCGAGCACGCCGACCTTGCCCTGATGGGCGTTGCGGTGCACGTCGAGCGCGGCCTGGCCGGTCTCTTCGAGCGGATAGGTCTTGGACAGCGTCGGGTGGATGAGCCCCTTCGAGATCAGCCGGTTGGCCTCCCACGACTCGCGGTAGTTCGCGAAGTGCGAGCCGACGATCCGCTTCAGGTTCATCCACAGGTACCGGTTGTCGTACTGGTGCATGTATCCCGATGTCGACGCGCAGGTCACGATCGTGCCGCCCTTGCGCGCCGCGTAGACGGACGCGCCGAAGGTCTCGCGACCCGGGTGCTCGAAGACGATGTCCGGGTCCTCGCCGCCGGTCAGCTCGCGGATCTTCGCGCCGAAGCGCTGCCACTCCCGCTGGTCCTGTTCGTGCTCGTCCTTCCAGAACCGGTAGTCCTCGGCGTTGCGGTCGATGATCAGCTCGGCGCCGAGCTTCCGGCAGATCTCGGCCTTCTCCGGGCTGGACACCACGCACACCGGGATCGCGCCGCCGTTCAGCGCGTACTGCGTGGCGTACGAGCCGAGGCCGCCCGAGGCGCCCCAGATCAGCACGACGTCGCCCTGCTTCAGGTCCGCGCCGTTGCGCGAGACCAGCTGCCGGTACGCGGTGGAGTTGACCAGCCCGGGGGAGGCGGCCTCCTCCCAGGTCAGGTGCGCCGGCTTCGGCATCAGCTGGTTCGCCTTGACCAGCGCGATCTCGGCCAGCCCGCCGAAGTTGGTCTCGAAGCCCCAGATCCGCTGCTCGGTGTCGAGCATCGTGTCGTTGTGCCCGTCCGGGCTCTCGAGCTCGACGTTCAGGCAGTGCGCGACGACCTCGTCGCCCGGCTTCCAGGTGTGCACGCCGGCCCCGGTGCGCAGCACCACGCCGGACAGGTCGGAGCCGACCACGTGGTACGGCAGGTCGTGCCGCTTGGCCAGCGGCGAGAGCTTGCCGTACTTCTTCAGGAACTTGAACGTGGGGATCGGCTCGAAGATCGAGGTCCACACGGTGTTGTAGTTGATCGCGCTCGCCATCACGGCGACCAGCGCCTCGCCCGGGCCCAGCTCGGGGGTCGGCACCTCGTCGACGTGCAACGACTTGCGCGGGTCCTTGTCCTTGCTCTCGAGGCCGTCGAACATCGCGACCTCGTCCTCGCGCACCGTCACCCCGCGATAGCTCTCGGGCACGGGCAGTGCGGCGACGGCGGTGCTCTCGCCGTTCAGGATGGCCTGCTTGATCTCGTCGAGCTGCGTCATCGGAACCTCCACAAGGAGCGGGTCTCGGCGTGGCGCTCGAAATTACTCGCCAGTAACTCGCGGGCACAACTGTACGAGACGAGGGGCACTCGCACACCCCGAAGTGTGACTCACAGATCTTGACCGGCTGGCCAACCAAGGCGCAGAATCGACGTCAGGAAACTTCCTGAACAGTGAGTTCTCTGCGGAGGTGAGCACGAATGAGTGAAGTCTCGACGCGCGCTTGGACCCGGCCCCACGACTGGGCCGAGGTCGTCATCGGTGTTGTCGCCGCTCTTTCACCCCTTTGGCTGAGCACGAGCAACGCGGCGATGTGGACGATGGTGGTCCTCGGCGCGCTGGTCGCCATCGACGGCCTGGTGTCGCTGGGCGCGCCCGGCGCGGTCTACGGCGAAGGGATCCAGATCGTCCTCGGCGTGTTGCTGTTCATCGCGCCGTGGGTGATCGGGTACACCGAGATGAACGGGGCGTCGTGGACGTCCTGGGTGGCCGGCGCGCTGACGATCATCGCCAGTGTGGCCGCGATGCCGGTCGCACAGGCCGCCCACCGGACCGCCGGGCAGCACTGAAAGACCGCGTATTGGCAGCAAAGGAGCTGGCATGACCGAGGACTCGGCGAAAGAGCGAATCCTGAGCGCCGCTGAGGAGCTGTTCGCCGAGTCCGGCTTCGAGGCCACCCCGACGTCCCGCATCGCGGAGCGCGCCGGGGTGCCGAAGGGCCTGGTGCACTACTACTTCCGCCGCAAGTCCGACCTGCTCGCCGCGCTCGTGGACCGGCTGCCGGACGAGCAGATCGAGCCCGCCACGGTGGTCGTCCCCGGCGATCTGGCGGGCAGCCTGCGCCGGCTGGTGGTCGAACTGGACCGGCGTTTCACGGGCTCGCTCGGGCTTTCGCACCTGCTCTGGCGCGAGGCCGACACTCACCACGTGGTCCGCGAAGCGCTCGCGGACCGGTTCCAGCAGCTCGTGCGGCTCGTCCACTCGGTGATCGTGGGCGCCGCGGGCGGACGGCTGGCGGTCGCCGACGTCGACAACGCCTCCGGCCTGCTGGCCCGCGCGGTCAGCCACCGCCACGCCACGGCCCGGCACTCCCGCGACGACCGCCCGGCCGAATTCGACGGCGAGCTGACCTTCCTCGCGAACGCCCTCTCCTCGAAGGTCCGCAAGGCCGCCCCGGCCGACTGATGTTCGCGGCGGTTCAGTGCGCGGTGCGGGCCGCCGGCTCGACCAGTTCGACCAGCACGCCGCCGGCGTCCTTGGGGTGCACGAAGTTGACCCGGCTGTCCGAGGTGCCGCGCTTGGCCTCGTCGAAGAGCAGGCGCAGTCCCTTGGCCCGCAGTGCCGCGGCGGCAGCGTCCACATCGGACACCCGGAACGCGAGCTGCTGCAGCCCGGGCCCGCTGCGGCCGAGGAACTTCGCGATCGTCGAGTCGTCGCGCAGGGGCGCGAGCAGCTGGATCATCGTCTCGGTGCCCGCGGTGCCGGGGGCCCGCAGCATCGCCTCGCGGACGCCCTGCTCCTCGTTCACCTCCTCGTGCGCGACTTCCAGGCCGAAGTGCTCCGTCTGGAAGGCGATCGCGGCGTCGAGGTCGGGCACCGCGATGCCGACGTGGTCGATGGCCGTCACGAAGGGCTTGAGCACGGCTTGGGCGGACTCTGCGTTCATACCCGGCAGGATAAGCGCCCACCGGCTGGGGAAGCCCCCTGAATCGGCACGTGCGTCCCCTCACACTGGCTCAATCAAGAAGCGCGTCGGCCCTCGCCGCGCGGGTATGGTCACTTGGACTGCCAGTGCACTGATGCTTTGGAGGACGTCGTGTCCGGTTCTGTGATCGTGGGCGCTGCCCGTACTCCGATCGGGCGGCTGCTCGGCTCGCTGAAGGACTTCTCGGGCGCGCAGCTCGGCGGGTTCGCGATCAAGGCGGCGCTGGAGCGCGCCGGCGTCTCCCCGAAGGACGTCGAATACACGATCATGGGCCAGGTCCTCACCGCCGGCGCGGGCCAGATCCCGGCGCGGCAGGCGGCCGTGGCCGCGGGCATCCCGATGGACGTGCCCGCGCTGACCATCAACAAGGTCTGCCTCTCCGGCCTGGACGCGATCGCGCTGGCCGACCAGCTGATCCGCGCCGGCGAGTTCGACCTCGTCGTGGCCGGCGGCCAGGAGTCGATGACGCAGGCGCCGCACCTGCTGCCGAAATCCCGCGCCGGCTTCAAATACGGCGACGTGACGATGCTCGACCACATGGCCTACGACGGCCTGTTCTGCGCCTTCGACCAGGTCGCCATGGGCGCCTCGACGGAGAAGCACAACGTCCGCTACGGCCTCACCCGCGAGCAGCAGGACGAGTTCTCCGCGCGTTCGCACCAGCGCGCCGCGGCGGCCATCGAGGCCGGGTTCTTCCGCGAGGAGATCGCGCCGGTTTCGATCCCGCAGCGCAAGGGCGACCCGGTGCTGTTCAGCGCCGACGAGGGCGTCCGCGCCGACACCACGGTCGAGAGCCTCGCCCGGCTGCGCCCGGCGTTCGCCTCCGACGGCACGATCACGGCCGGCACCTCGTCGCAGATCTCCGACGGCGCGGCCGCGGTGGTGGTCTGCAGCCCGGAGAAGGCCGCGGAGCTGGGCCTCACGCCGCTGGCCGAGATCGGCGCGCACGGCGTGGTCGCCGGCCCGGACGCCTCACTGCACGAGCAGCCGTCCAACGCGATCCGCAAGGCGCTGGCCAAGGCGAAGCTGGACGTGGGCGACCTCGACCTGGTCGAGATCAACGAGGCGTTCGCCGCCGTCGGCGTGGTCTCGTCCGAGAAGCTGGGCCTGGACCCGGCGAAGGTGAACGCGAACGGCGGCGCCATCGCGCTGGGTCACCCGATCGGCGCGTCCGGCGCCCGCCTGGCCGTGCACCTGGTGCACGAGCTGCGCCGCCGCGGTGGCGGTCTCGGCGCGGCCGCGCTGTGCGGAGGCGGCGGCCAAGGAGACGCGCTGCTGCTTCGCGTCCCCTCGGCGTAAAGGGTTGCCTGCAACCGATCTGGACGAACTGGTCGGCCGCGCGCGAGAGGGACAGCCGCGCGCGGTCGCCCGGTTGATCTCGCTGGTCGAGGACTCCTCGCCGCGGGTCGCGGACATCGCCCGCCTGCTGACGCCGTACACCGGCAACGCGCGGGTGATCGGCCTGACCGGCCCGCCCGGTGTCGGCAAGTCGACATCGACGTCCGCGCTGCTCACGGCGCTGCGTTCGGCGGGCCGGCGGGTCGGGGTGCTGGCGATCGACCCGTCCTCGCCGTTTTCCGGCGGCGCCCTGCTGGGCGACCGGATCCGGATGACCGAGCACGCGACCGACCCCGGGGTCTTCATCCGCTCCATGGCCACCCGCGGCCACCTCGGCGGCCTGTCCTGGGCGACGCCGCAGGCGGTGCGGGTGCTCGACGCGGCGAGCTTCGACGTGGTGCTGATCGAGACCGTCGGGGTCGGACAGTCCGAAGTGGACGTTGTGAAGCTGGCCGACACCACCGTGGTCCTGCTCGCGCCCGGCATGGGCGACGGGATCCAGGCGGCGAAGGCGGGGGTGCTGGAGATCGCGGACGTGTTCGTGGTCAACAAGGCCGACCGCGACGGCGCCGAGGCGACCGTGCACGACCTGAAGCAGATGATTTCCCTGGCCCGGCGCGAACTGCGCGGCCCCAGCTGGCGGCAGCCCATCGTGCGGACCATCGCGTCGAAGGGCGAGGGCGCCACCGAGGTCGTCGCGGCGCTGGACTCGCACCACACCTGGCTGACGGCCCACGGCGAACTGGCCCGCCGCCGCTCGGCCCGCGCCCGCGACGAGGTGGAGGCAATCGCCCTGCGCCGCCTGCGCGCCGAACTGGCCGACCTCCGCGACGGCGACCGCCTCACCGACCTCGCCGACCTCGTGGTGGCCCGCGAACTCGACCCGTTCGCCGCGGCGGAGGCCCTGATCACCGATCTGCGGGGTTATTGACGGCCGGAAGTGCTTGCGCCGCCGGGACATTCGCCCCGGCGGCGCAAACGATGGTCACTGCGCCGACTGGGCCCGTTCGTACAGCGGCCGGGTGATCGCCGTGCTGAACTGCGGTCCCACCAAGTACCGGGTGCAGTTCCCGGTGGCGCCCGAGGGGCAGACTTTCCCCGCGGCGTCGAAGAAACCGGCGTGGGTGTTGTCGCCGACGACGGTGCCCAGACCGGTGGCGGGGTCGAAGTCGCGCAGGCGCGGGCCGCCGCTGGAGCCGCCGCCCATTACGCACGCGGTGCCCCACTCGTCGGGGGAGTCGGGGTGGTCCGTGGTGCCCGGGTAGTGCTTCGCCGGGCCGTGGCAGAACGCCAGGCGCTCGCCGATGTACTCGGGCAGGCCCTCGCGCGCCGGGTCGGACGCGGCGCGCGGATAGCCGAACTGGTGGACGTCGGCGTCGCCCGGGGTGTCGAAGCCGATGTTCTGCGCCGCGCCCACGGCGTCTTCGACACGCTGGCCCGCTTCGTTCGGGTTGAGCGCCACGAAAGCCTGGTCGTAGGCGTCGAACTTCGCCGCGTTCTGCTGGTCGTTCGCGAGCCAGGTCGAGTCGGCGACGCCGAGGCGTCCGACGAACTTCCCGTATGGCGCCAGTCCGTCGTGGTAGCCGGGGATGAACAGGGAATTGGCGTTCCAGGCCGGGTTTTCGCCCAGCAGGTCGGTGTTCTCCACGCAATGCCCGGCCGTGACGACCGTGCTGCGGTTGGCGCTGTGGACCACCGTCGCGGTGCAGCTGACGTCCTCGCCGTGGTCGGTGAAGAAAAGCCGGCCGAAGGTGGCGCCCGGGCCGGTCCACGGCGCGCCGTCGGCGGCGGCTTTCGGCGGGTTGTCCGAAGACGGCTGCGTGAGTGCCTTGATCCGCTCCGGGGTCCAGTAATCGAGTACGGCCTGCTGCTGGGCGGGCGTCACGGCGAGGTCGCTGGTGGCGACCTCGGCCGCGTAGGCAGGAGTCACGGCTCCCATCGAAAGCAGAGACAGCGCGGCGCCGGCGAGCAGCACGGCGCGGAGGCGGATGATCGACATACCGGCACGCTAGGGAGGACTTGTCAGGCGCCGGTCAGGGTCCGGTGAGCATCCGCGACTTTCGCGGGCTGCCGCGCCGGCGCGGGCGTTCCTATACTGCGGATCTGCTACTGGGGATCATCGGAAAGGCATCGCATGAAGAGACTCCTCGTCACCGCGCTGGCGGCCGGCGCGCTGTTCGCCGCGGTCACGCCCGCGGCCACCGCGGCGACCGGCACCGCGCCGCCGAAGGTCACGCACGGCCCGTGCCAGTACACCGAGACGCCGGACGACCCCGCGGTCCGGCCCGTCTCGCTGCCGCCGGACCCGCGGCACACCCCGGACCACGGCAAGGTGGACGTGCTGGTCTCCACCAGCCAGGGCTCGCTGCCGCTGCGGCTGGACCGCGCGCAGGCCCCGTGCACCGTGCAGAGCTTCGTGCACCTGGCCACCCAGCGGTTCTACGACTTCACCACCTGCCACCGGCTCACGGCGTACCCGACGCTGAAGGTGCTCCAGTGCGGCGACCCGTCGGCCACCGGCGAGGGCGGGCCCGGCTACAAGTTCGGCGACGAGCTGCCCACCACGCTGCCGCCCGCGCCGAACGACCCGACCGGCCAGCGCCGGATCTACTCGCGCGGCCTGCTGGCCATGGCGAACGCCGGCCCGGACACCAACGGCTCGCAGTTCTTCGTCGTGTACGGCGATTCCACGCTGCTGCCCAACTACACCGTCTTCGGCACGGTCGGCGCACCCGGCCTGCGCACGCTGGACAAGGTCGCCGCGGGCGGCATCAAGCCGGACGCGGACACCCCGCCGGGCACCACCCCCGTCGACGGCACGCCGGTCCTGACCACCGAGCTGAGGCACGTCCTGCCGCTGTGCGTCTTCTGCGGCTGAACGGTCAGGAAGTGACCTCCCACAAGGCCTCGACCAGGGCCTGAGTGGCGCCGGCGAACGCGTGGCCGGCCGGGGCGCCGTACCCGGCGATCACCCCGCCCGGCCCGCGTTCGCCGTGCCACCACTGCGTGAGGCCCTCGATGCCGATCGACCGGCGGCGGCACGCGGCCAGTACGTCGGTCTCGGCCGGGCTCGAGGGGCCGTCCAGCATGAGCAGCAGGTGCAGGCCGGCGGCGATCCCTTGTGGACGGACGGTGCCGGGCAGCGCGGCCAGCAGCCGGTCGCGGCGCGCCCGGTACTCCGTGCGGGCCCGGCGGACGTGCCGGTCGTAGGCGCCCGAGGTGATCAGCTCGGCCAGCGCGAGCTGGTCGATCAGGGGCGGCCGCGCGCCGCTGTCGAACATCGCCGCGCGGACCGGCTCGACCAGCGCCCGCGGCAGCACCAGCCAGGCCAGCCGCAGGGCGGGTGCGAGCGTCTTGCTCGCCGTGCCCGCGTAGACGACGTGCTCGGGCGCCAGCGCTTGAAGCGCGCCGACCTGCTGGCGGTCGTACCGGAACTCGCCGTCGTAGTCGTCCTCGATGACGATCGCGCCGGTCTTCGCCGCCCATCGGGTCAGCGACGCCCGCCGCTCGGGCGCGAGCGCGACGCCCATCGGGTACTGGTGCGCAGCGGTGACCACCACGGCGGGACTGTCCAGTTCGGACACTCGCAGCCCGTGCGCGTCGACGTCCACCGGCCGGATCCGCTGCCCGTTCGCGACGGCGATGTCGCGGTAGATGCCCAGCGAGGGGTTCTCGAAGGCCGTTTCGGTCACTCCGCGTTCTCCCAGGACCCGCGAGAGCAGCGCGACGGCGTGCGAGAAACCGCAGCACACCACGGTCCGCTCGGGGTCGGCGAGCACACCGCGGCTGCGGGAGAGGTAACCCGCCAGCGCGGCTCGCAGCTCGGGCGCGCCCAGCAAAGACGTGTAGCCGAAATCGGCCGCGGCCGCGTGCTGCAACGCTTTGCGGGTGGCGGCTTGCCAGTCGGCGCGGGGGAACATCGTCAGGTCCGGCCGTCCCGGGCGCAGGTCCCAGCGCGGTGCCGGTTCACGCGGGACGGGCCGTGGCGCGGACTGCGGCAGCGCTCCCGCAGTCGCGACGCGGGTGGGCGCGCCCTGAAGGGTGTGCAGGTAGCCCTCGGCGGCGAGGTCGGCGTACACGCGCGTGACGGTCCCCCTCGCGACACCGAGGTCGGCCGCCAGCGCGCGCGTGGACGGGACCGTCGCGCCCGGCTGCCAGCGCCCCGACCGGATGGCCGCGCGGATCGCGTCCGCGAGCCCCGGCCGTCCCGTGTCCGGCCGCCAGCCGAGGTGGACGTCGATGCCCGAACTGGACCACGTTTCCGCCATGACACTGGACCATACTCGTGGACCAGTTCGAGCTAGTGTCGAAGACATGACAACACGCATCGCGATCGGGCGCGGAGTGCCCGGGATCTACCAGGCCATGGCCCACCTGCAGGGCGAGGTCGAGAAAGCGGCCGCGAACGCCGGGGTCGACGGGAAGCTGATGGAGCTGGTGAAGATCCGCGCCTCGCAGATCAACGGCTGCGCCTTCTGCCTCGACATGCACACCCACGACGCCATCGGGATGGGCGAATCGCCCCGCCGGATCTTCGTGCTCGAAGCCTGGCGCGAGGCCGAGCTGTACACCGAGCAGGAGCGCGCGGCGCTGGCGCTGACCGAGTCCATGACGCGGATCGCCGACGCCAAGGACGTGCCCGAGGACGTCTACGCCGAGGCCGTCCGGGTGTTCACCGAAGAGCAGTACCGGGTGATCGCGTGGGCGATCATCACGATCAACGCGTGGAACCGCATCGCCGTCCCCAGCCACTCGCCGTTGCCGGACCGCAGCGCGTGAGCGCCGGCGCACTGCGGGCGCTGCACGTTCCGGGGCGCCCGCTGGTGCTGCCGAACGCCTGGGACGCCGATTCCGCGCGCCTGGTCGTCGAGGCCGGTTTCCCTGTGGTGGCAACGAGTTCCGCGGCGGTCGCGGCGGCGCTCGGCCACCCGGACGGCGAGGGCGCGCCGGTGGACGACATGCTCGCCGCCGCCGCGCGGATCGCCGGCGCGGTGACCGCGGCGGTGACCGTCGACGCCGAGTCCGGGTACGGCCTGGCGCCGGCGGACCTCGCGGGCCGCCTGCTGGGGATCGGCGCGGCCGGGTGCAACTACGAGGACACCGATCACGTCGGCGGTGGCCTTCGGCCGATCGGCGAGCAGGCCGCGCGCATCACGGAACTGCGCAAGGCCGCGGGTGACGACCTGGTGCTGAACGCGCGCGTCGACTCGTTCCTCGGCGCTCCCGACGAAGCGGCGGTGTTCGACGACGCTGTGGCCCGCGGCCGCGCGTACCTCGAGGCGGGCGCGGACTGCGTGTACCCGATCCTGGTGCGCTCACCCGAACTGCTCGGCGAGTTCGTCCGCCAGGTCGGCGGTCCGGTGAATGCGGCCGCTTTGCCCGGTGGGCCTGGGCTTTCCGCGCTCGCGGAGCTGGGGGTGGCGCGGATTTCCCTGGGCACGGGGCTGTGGCGGCATGTGCGTGGGGTGCTGCAGGACGTTCTCGGGGGGATAGCCAAGGGGCGCTTGCCGTACTGACCGACGGCAAACGGCCCGTTCGCGACACCAAGCCGGTGCCGTGAACGGGCCGTTCACCACGTCAGTGCTCGGTGGCCTTCTCGGCGCCCGCGCCGGTCAGGGACCGCACCTCCATCTCCGCGTACTTCGCCGCGTTGTGCTCCTTCGACAGCACAGTCCCGAGCCAGCCGAGGAAAAACGCGATCGGGATCGAGACCAGGCCCGGGTTGTCGAGCGGGAACCAGTGGAAGTCCACGCCCTGGATCATCGACGCGCTCTTGCCCGTCTTCGCGTCGATCGGCTTCCCGGAGACCGCGGGGGAGAAGACGATCAGCACGATGGTGATGATCAGCCCGCCGTAGATGCTCCACAGCGCGCCCTGGGTGTTGAACCGCTTCCAGAACAGCGAATACAGGATCGTCGGCAGGTTCGCCGAGGCGGCGACGGCGAAGGCCAGCGCCACCAGGAAGGCGACGTTCTGCCCGTTGGCGAGGATGCCGCCGAGGATGGCGACGGCACCGATCACCAGCGCGGTGATCCGCGCGACCCGGACCTCCGAACCCGGCGTGGTCTTGCCCTTCTTGAAGACGTTCGCGTACACGTCGTGGGCGAACGACGCCGACGCGGTGATCGTCAGCCCCGCCACCACGGCGAGGATCGTGGCGAACGCGATGGCGGAGATCAGCCCCAGCAGCACCGGGCCGCCGAGGTTGAGCGCCAGCAGCGGCGCCGCCGAGTTGACCCCGCCGGGCGCGGCCTTGATCTCCTCCGGCCCGACCAGCGCGCCGGCGCCGTAGCCGAGCACCAGGGTGAACAGGTAGAACACGCCGATCAGCACGATCGCCCAGACCACCGAGCGGCGGGCCTCGCGGGCCGTCGGCACGGTGTAGAAGCGCATCAGCACGTGGGGCAGGCCCGCGGTGCCGAGCACCAGCGCGATGCCGAGCGAGAAGAAGTCCAGTTTGGACGTTCCGGTGGCGCCGTACTGCTTGCCCGGCCCGAGCAGCGTCTCGCCGGCCTTGCCCGCCTTGTCGACGGCGCCCTGCAACAGGCCGGAGAAGTTGAAGCCGTACTTGCCCAGCACCCACAGCGTCATCACGAGCGCGCCGATGATCAGCAGCGCGGCCTTGATGATCTGCACCCAGGTGGTGCCCTTCATGCCGCCGATCAGCACGTAGGCGATCATGATCACGCCGACCACGGCGATGACCACCGACTGCGCGGCCTTGCCCTCGATGCCCAGCAGCAGCGCGACCAGGCCGCCCGCGCCGGACATCTGCGCCAGCAGGTAGAAGAACGACACCACGAGCGTCGAGATGGCCGCGGCGGCGCGCACCGGGCGTTGTTTCATCCGGAACGCCAGCACGTCGCCCATGGTGAACCGGCCGGTGTTGCGGAGCAGCTCCGCGACGAGCAGCAGCGCGACCAGCCAGGCGACCAGGAAGCCGATCGAATAGAGGAAACCGTCGTAGCCGTAGACCGCGATGGCGCCGGCGATGCCGAGGAACGACGCGGCCGACAGGTAGTCGCCGGAGATCGCGATGCCGTTCTGCGGGCCGGTGAACGCGCGCCCGGCGGCGTAGTAGTCCGAGGCGGTTCGGCTGTTGCGGCTCGCGCGGAACACGATCACGAGCGTGATCAGCACGAACACGGCGAAGATGATGATGTTCAGCGTCGGGTTGCTGCCCTCTACGCCGGCCGCGAGCGTGGTCATTCGGACTCCTTCGCGGCCGGTGCCTCGATGTCCGCGCGGATCCGGTCGGACAGCGGGTCCAGTTTCCGGTTGGCGTAGCGGACATACAGTCCCGTGATGACGAACGTGGAGACGAACTGCAGCAGGCCGAACAGCAGGCCGACGGTGAAGTTCCCGGCCAGCTTGGTGCTCATGAACCCGTGCGCGTAGTCCGCCAGCAGCACGTACAGCAGGTACCAGGCGAGGAACAGCCCGGCCATCGGGAAGACGAAACGGCGCAGGCGCCCGCGCAGCTCGCGGAACTCCGCGCTCTGCTGCACCTGCTCCCAGTCCGCGTCCGGCGGGCCGCCGGTCACGTCGGTTTCGCCTGCGGTCATGGGCTTCTCCCTCGCGACGCTGCGAATGTGGTCCGCGCCACAGTAAGGAAGCGGACGCGGCGGGAGGAACCGTCAGCGGCTCAAACGCCGGGCGACACGACGAACGGTTGACGAGCGGTACGCGGGCGCCGTCGAATGGGGCGGCCCCGGACCGCGCTCGCGCTCGTCGAGGTGCAGGCGGAGCATCGCCGCCCCGGCCCAGGACGGCGGCCGGCCGCGCAGCGAGACCACGGCCATCACGCCGAACGCGAGCGGTACCGACCAGGGTGCCGGTTGCGCCACCAAGATCGCCACCCAGCCGTGCAGCGCCGGCCCGGTGAGCGAGAACAGGATCGAGCCGGACGAGCCGAGCAGCCCGGCGAGCACCCCGGCGATCGCGCCGGCCGCGGTGAGCCGCGGCCACCAGATGCCGAGCACCAGCAGCGGGCAGAACGTCGACGCGGCCACGGTGAAGCCCCACGTCACCAGCACCCCGGCGTCGAGGCCCGCCGAGGGGAGCGCGAGCAGGACCATCGCGACGGCGGCGAACACCACCGTCACGCGCAGCCGGCGAAGGCCGCCGGCCATCAGGTCGTAGGCGAGCGCGCCGGACATCACCAGCAGCAGGCCGAGCGAAGTCGCGAGGAACGCGGCGAACGCGCCCGCGGTGAGCAGCGCGGTGAACAGCTGGCCGGCCCAGCCGTGGTCGACCTGGGCCGGCAGCGCGACGACCACGGTGTCGGTGGCGCCGGAGAGGTAGAGCTCGGGCACGAGCACCCGGCCGAGCACCCCGTAGATGCCGGGGAAGAGGTAGAACACGCCGAGCAGGGCGACGGTGATGGCCGCGGTGCGGCGGGCGGCGCGGCCGTCCGGGCTGGTGTTGAAGCGCATCAGCACGTGGGGCAGGCCCATCGTGCCGAGCATGGTGGCGATGAGCACGGCCCAGGTGCCGAGCAGCGGGTAGCCCTGGTCGTCGAGGTCGAGCAACGGCCGTTGCCAGTCCGGCCCGCCGAGCGCCGCGCCGCCGCGCACGGCCGGGACCGGCGCGCCCGCGGCGAACACCAGCCGTTCCCCGCTGTGGGCGGTCAGTTCCCCGGGCGGGAGGGTGCTGGGCCGGCCGGCGGTGACGAGTGTGGTCGGCTCGCGCAGCTCCAGCGTGACGTCGGCCTGGAACTCCACCGGGGTCTCGCGCCCGAAGTGCGTGAACTCCACCGGGTTGAGCGCGGCTTCGCGGTCCGCCGCGCCGACGTGCAGCACGAGCCAGAGCGCGGGGACGAGGAACAGCAGCAGCTTCAGGAAGAACTGGAACGCCTGCACGTACGTCGCCGCGCGCATCCCGCCGAGCGCGAGGGTGACACTCACGGCCGTGCCCGCGATGACCACGCCGACCCAGTACGGCGTGCCGCCGACCGCGGTGAGCACCAGCCCGGCCGTGCGGAACTGCGGGACCACGTAGATCGTGCCGATCACCAGCACCACCACCGCGGCCAGCCGCCGCAGCGCGGGCGAGGCCAGGCGCGCCTCGGCGAAGTCCGGCACGGTCAGCGCGCCGGAGCGTCGCATGGGCGCCGCGACGAGCACCAGCATCGCGATGTACCCCGCGGTGAACCCGACCGGATACCAGAGCGCGCCGACGCCGTCCTTCACCACCAGCCCGGCCACCCCGAGGAACGACGCGGCGGACAGGTACTCACCGGACACCGCGGCGGAGTTCACGAACGGCGAGATCCGCCTTGACGCGACGAGGAAGTCCGACGTCGTCCGGATCGCCGCCACCCCGCGCACGCCGATGAGCAGCGTCACGAGCACCACGGGCGCCACGGCGAACGCGATGTCCACTACCGCTCCCGGGCCGGGTCGGCGGGACGCGCCCCGATGCGGCACGGGGGCGCGGTGAGCGGGGGCGTCACTGCTCGTCCTCGGGGCGTTCGGCGTCCTCGGCCCGGCGCAGCTGCCAGCGGGCCAGCGCGACCATCACGGGGTACGGCAGCAGCGCGATCATCAACCAGGACAACGGGATTCCCCACAACCGGACGTTGTCGAGGCCCGGCGCCGCCGCGAAGACCGCGGGCAGTCCCAGCACCAGCACGAACATCGCCACCAGCGCGGGGATCCCGCGCCGCCGCTGGGCGCGGTAGAGGACGGCCGCGCGCTCCGCGTCGGCCACCTGCAGGCGGGGCATGCGCCAACGCCCGCGTGCCTGCCGCCGCGACCGGGCCAGTCGCGTCTGCGGGCTCGTGACGGCGACCCGTCGGGTGCGGCTCATCCCGCCACCGGGACTCGTGCGTGTTCAGGCCGGTTGGAACCGGCGTGAACACTCACGAGCCCGATCCCAGCTGGCCGCGTTGCGCCGCTTCCAGCAGCCGGTCGCGCAGATCTCGCGCGTGGCGGCGGCTGACCGGGACGTCACCGGCCTCCGTGTGCGCCAGCAGCCCGCCCGCGGAGTCGCTGCGCAGCTCCTGCACCCCGGCGACGGCGAGCAGGAAACCGCGGTGCACGCGGGTGAAACCGGTGCCCTCCCAGTATTCCGCCAGCCGCGAAATGGGCATGCGCACCAGGTGCACGCCGCCGCGGGTGTGGAGGCGGACGTAGTCGCCGTGGGCCTCGACGAACAGGACGTCGTCGCGGCGGACGTAACGGGTGCGCCCGCCCGAATCGACCGGCAGCGCGGCCATCGCGTCGGGCGCGTGACGGGGACTGCCGCTCGGGACCATCCGCAGCACCTTCGCCAACGCCGCCGCGAGCCGTTCCGTGCGGACCGGCTTCAGCAGGTAGTCCACGGCGCCGATGCCGTACGCCGCCACGGCGTGGCCGTCGTGCGCCGTGACGAACACGATCACCGGCGGCTCGGAGAGCTTCGCCAGCAGCGAAGCCAGCTCCAGCCCGTCGAGCCCGGGCATCGAGATGTCCAGGAACACCGCGTCGAACCGGTCCGCCTGCAACAGTTTCACCGCCTGCAGCGCGTCGCCGGCGCCGACGACCTCCCCGACCTCGGGCGCCTCGCGCAGCATCCGGCACAGCTCGGCCAGCGCCCCCGGCAGGTCGTCGACGGCCAGCACCCGCAGCCCGCTCACGGCAGCACCCCCGGCTGGAAGCGCGGCACCCGCACGATCACCCGGGTGCCGACCGTGAGCCCGGTTTCGACGGTCAGCCCGTACCAGGCGCCGTAGACGTTGCGGAGTCGTCTGTCCACATTGGCCAGTCCGAGCCCGGCGCCGTCGGCCACGCGCCCGGCGAGGATGTCCGCCGCGAGCGCCGGCTCCATGCCGACCCCGTCGTCCTCCACGCTGATCACGCAGTCGTTCCCTTCCGCCTGCCCGTGCACCTGGACCAGCCCGGCGCCGGACCGCGGCTCGATGCCGTGCCGGATCGCGTTCTCCACCAGCGGCTCCAGCACCAGGTACGGCACCGCGACGGCCAGCACCTCCGGCGCCACCCGCACCTGGACCCGCAGCCGTTCGCCGAGCACCGCGCGCTGCAGCGCCAGGTACGTCTCCACCGCGCGGAACTCTTCGGCCACCACGGTGTATTCGCCATGGCGCGCCAAGCTGTAGCGCGTGTAGTCCGCGAAGTCCAGCATCAGGTCGCGCGCGCGGTCCGGCTCGTCGCGGACCAGCGACGCGATCACCGTCAACGCGTTGTACACGAAATGCGGCGACATCTCCGCCCGCAGCGCCCGCAGCTCGGCCTGCGCCGCCTGATCGGCCGAAGCCTCCAGCCGGCCGCGTTCGAGGGCCTGCACCACCAGGTCGGCGGCCTGCCGCAGGACACTGACCGGCGGATCGCCCAGCACCAGCAACGCGCCGGCCAGCTCGTCGTGGACGTGCAGCGGCACGGCGGCCACCCCGCCCGCTGACACCGGCTCCTCGCTGTGCAGCACCTCGTCCAGCACCCGGGCGACGGCCTCGTCCGCGCCCGGCCGCCCGGACCACAGCAGTGAGCCCGACAGGTCCGTGAGGCCGAGCCCGGCGAAGCCGAACAGCCGCCGCAGCCCGTGGGTGGCCCGGCGCGCGCGGACGCCGGTGAGCCCGTCGATCAGCTCGTCGGAGGCCTTCCGGGCAGCGGCCAGCACGGACGCGGTGGCGGTGCCGGCCGGGGCGGGCCGCCAGGGCAGGCGCGCACCCTCGGTCATCGGCGGCCTCCCCTCGGCGACGGTGTCTGGGGGAGTCGATCCTAGCCCCGAATGCGGTGAAGGGGACTTTCACGGCGCCGGACGCGACGAAGGGGACTCTCCCCGGTGGGAAAGTCCCCTTCGCTACCGCTGGTCCGGGGTCAGCACTTCTGCTTGTAGAAGTACTGCGAGTTCGCGTCCATGTCGGCCTTGGTGATGGAGTGCAGGTTCGCGGTCAGGTTGCGGGTGACCGGCTTGCCCTCCAGCGAAGCCACCGCCTGGTCGACGCCCTGCACGCCGATCGAGGCCGGGTCCTGGGCGATCAGGCCCTGGTACTCGCCCTTGCGCAGGCCGTCCACTTCGGACGGGCTGGCGTCGAAGCCGATCAGGTTGACCTGGCCGATCTTGCCCGCGTTGCGCAGGCCGGTGGCCGCGCCCTCACCGGTGTTGAGGTTGGTGGCGAAGATGCCGATCAGGTCCGGGGTCGAGGCCAGCGCCGCGGTCACCTTGGCCGCCGCCTGGTCGGGCTCGTTCTGGGTGAACTGGATGCCCGCCGACTTGAGGTTCGGGGAGTTCTTCAGCTCGTCCTCGAAGCCCTTGGCCCGCGCGGCCGTGGTCGAGGTGCCCGCGATGGTGTCGAGGATCAGCACCGACCCGGACTTGCCGCCGGCCAGCTTCGCCAGCGTCTGCGCGGCCATCTTGCCGCCCTCGGTGTTGTCCGAGGAGATGGACGACACCGCGACGCTCTTGTCCTGCAGCGAGGTGTCCACCTCGACGATCTTCGTGCCGCGGTTCTTCACCTGCTGGATCGGCGCGAGCATCGCCTTGTCGTCGGTCGGGGTGACGAGCAGGGCGGCCGGCGGGTTGGAGCCCAGCGCGTTGACGATCGTGGTCTGCATGGCCGCGTCGAACATCTGCGGCGCCTGCGTGGTCAGGTCGTAGCCCAGCTTCTTCGCCTCGTCCTGCGCGGCGCACTGCATCGAGATGTAGAACGGCTCGGCCTGCACCCCCGGCACCAGCGCGAGCTTCTTGCTGTTGGCCGTGTTCGACGTGCCGCCGGAGCCGCCGCTCTGGCCCACCTGGCCCTGGCCGCACGCGGCCAGCAGCGAGGCGGCCGAGGCGAGCGCGCCGGCGGTGATCAGGGTCTTGCTCAGCTTCATCTTCAAGCACCTCTTCGTACTCGGGGGGAGTCAGCGGGAGTTGCGGTTGCGACGGCGTCGCTGGTCGAACCAGACGGCCGCGATCAGCACCGCGCCGACCGCGATCATCTGCCAGAAGTCCTGGACGTGCGTGATGTTGAAGCCCTTCTTCAGCACGGCCGGGATGAACACGCCGATCACCGTGCCCAGCACCGATCCGACGCCGCCGAAGAGGCTCGTACCGCCCATCACCGTGGCGGCGATGGCGTTCAGGTTGTCCGTGGTGTGCGCCGAGATCGTGGTCGACGCGTAGTAGGCCAGCGAGAGGAAACCGGCGATCCCGGCCAGGAACCCGGTCAGCGTGTACACCTTCAGCAGGTGCGCAGTGACGCCGATGCCGGAGCGCCGCGCGGCTTCGGCGTTGGAGCCGACCGCGAAGGTGTAACGGCCGAACTTGGTGGTGTGCAGCAGCCACGCGCCGATCAGGGTGATCACCACGGCCACCAGCACCAGGTTCGGCACGCCGCCGAACGACGTGCCGTAACCCAGGGTCTTGTTCAGCTGGGTGGGCACACTGCGCACGTCGGACCCGCCGTTGAGCAGGTACGCCGCGCCGAGCGCCGCGCCCATGGTGCCGAGCGTGACGATCAGCGGCGGGATGTTCGCCACCGCGATCAGGAACCCGTTGATCAGGCCCCAGATCGTGCCCGCGACCACGGCCGCGACCAGCCCGACGGTGATCACGCCCCAGCCGGCGTTCGACGCGTCGCCGCCGCTGAGCGCCTCCATCGTCTTGCCCGCGACCATGCCGGCGAAGATCAGCACCGAGCCCACGGACAGGTCGATGCCGGAGGTGATGATCACGAACGTCATGCCGACCGACAGCACCAGCAGCACGGACGTCTCGATCAGCAGCGTCTGGAAGGTGAACAGCGTGGCGAACTCGTTCGGCGCGATCGCGGTGAACACGATGATCAGCGCCACCAGCACCAGCGCGATCCAGAACGTGTTGGCGCCGATCAGCCGCTTGCCCAGCGGCACCTTGCCGAACCCACCGTCCACAGTGGTCTGAATCTCCGGGTCCTTCGGCGGTGCGGTCACGCTGCCTCCTCCTGTACCAAGGCTCCGGTCATCGCCGCGACGAGGTCTTCCAGCTTCGTGTCCGAGCCGACGAACCGGGCGACGCGCTTGCCGAGGCGCAGCACCTCGATCCGGTCGGAGACCGACAGGACCTCGGGCATGTTGTGGCTGATCAGCACCACGGCGATGCCCTTGTCCCGCACCTTCTTGATCACGTCCAGCACGCGCTCGCGCTGCACCACGCCGAGCGCGGCGGTCGGCTCGTCCATGAACACGACCTTCGACGCCCACACCACCGAGCGCGCCACCGCGACACTCTGGCGCTGCCCGCCCGACAGCGAGCCGATCGGCACGTCGGTGCTCTGCAGCGTCACGCCGAGGCGCTTGAACTCCTCGACCGCCTGCCGCCGCATCTCCGGCTTGTCCAGCATGCCGAGCTTGCCCAGGAAACCCTTGCGGTGGATTTCCCGGCCCAGGAACAGGTTCGCGGCCGGGTCGAGCTCCGGCGCCACCGCGAGGTCCTGGTACACCGTCTCGATGCCCAGGCGCCGCGCGGTGGTGGGGGTGTCGAAGTGCACCTCGGCGCCGTCGAGCAGGATCTGGCCCGACGACGGCTGTTCCGCGCCGGACAGGCACTTCACCAGGGTCGACTTCCCGGCGCCGTTGTCGCCGATCAGCGCCGTGACCTCACCCGCGCGGGCCTGGAAGGAGGCGCCGCGCAGCGCCTCGACCGAGCCGTAGTGCTTGGTGAGGTTGACTGCGTCGAGCAGGATCTCGCTCATCGGCCTACCTCTTCTCGGGGAGCGGGGGACGGCAGCGGATCACGGTCAGGTGCCCGGTGACCTCGGCCTGGCCGGCGTCGTACGGGACCACGTAGGTGTCGCCCTTGGCCAGCGGGTGCTCGCCGCCGTGCTCCGTGCGCAGGGTGCCCGCGCCGTCGAGCACCACGAGCACGGCGAACGACGGGTCCAGCGCCACCGGCGCGCCGGTCACCTGGAGCCGGTCCGCGCGGAAGAACTCGTCCGAGCCGGTCGCCAGCAGGTCCACAGTGGACGAGGTGTCCGCCGCGGTGTGCTTGACGATGGACTTCAGCCGCTCTTCGTCCCAGCCGGAGGTGTCCAGCGTTTCGATCGCGGTGTCGAAGCCGATGCCGAGGTGGCCCTTCTCCGGCGAGGCCAGGAAGTCCCGCCACTCCAAGGTCAGCGAGAAGTCCGTGGGCTGCTGGAGCTCGACCACGAACACGCCTTCGCCGATCGCGTGCGGCAGGCCTGACGGGATGTACACCGTGTCGCCGGCCTGCACGCCGACGCTGTTGAGCGCGCCCAGCATGCTCGGCGAGTCCTGCTCGCGGGTCCATTCGGCGACGGTCTCCTTGCTCACCGTCTCCTTGAAACCCGGGTACACGCGCGGGTCTTCGCCGTAGGTGCCGACCACGATCCACGCCTCGGTCTTGCCGAAGTGCGAGTCGAAGTGCTGCTGGGCGAACGCGTCCGACGGGTGGAAGTGCACCGGCAGCCGCTGCCCGGCGTCGAGCAGCTTCACCAGCAGGCCGGTGGAATCGCCGAGCGCCGCCAGGTGCTTGGCGCCGAGCCACGCGGCCGGGTTCTCGCGCACGGCGTCACGCAGCCAGCCGCCGCCGGGCAGCCGGGTCAGGCCGGTGGTGTCCTGGCCGAACATCGTGGTGACGGACCCGACCCAGTCCTCCGGGCCGAACTTGGTTTCGGAGCCGACGCCGCGCAGGGCCGCGATGGCGTCACCGCCGCGGTAGAACTGCGGCGGCTGGTTGGCCGGGAGCCGGATCGGCTCGAGGTGCTGCGTACTCACGGGGCAACCTCACCGGAACCGCGGGCGACAAGATGCACTGGCAGGATTACCTTTCTGGGTGCGGACTGATCCCCCTGGACGCGGGCGAACAGCAGTTCCGCCCCCGCGTGCCCGAGGGCGCTGACGTCGTGTGCGACGACCGTGACCGGCGGGTCCAGCAGATCCGCCAGCTCGAAGTCGTCGAAGCTGACCATGGCGAGCCGGTGCGGCGCGTGGGCCAGCGCGCGCAGCAGGTGGACCGCCACCCGGTTGTTGCCGGCGATCACCGCGGTGGCGGCGCCGGGGCCGGTGAGCAGGCTCCGCACGGCGTGCCCGACGGTCTCCGGCGTGGGCGTGGTCATCACGACCAGGCTCTCGTCATAGGAGATTCCGTTGCGCACACAGCCTTCGCGGAATCCGCGCAGGCGCTCGGCCGCGGTGAAGATGTCCGGGCTGTCGCCGAGGAAGGCGATCCGGCGGTGGCCGTGCGCGGCCAGGTGGGTGACCGCCTCGATGGCGCCGCCGAGGTTGTCCAGCAGCACGGTGTCGGCCACGATGTCGCCGGCCGGCCGGTCGAGGAACACCACGGGCGTGCCCGCGCGCATCTCCGGCACCAGGTAGCCGTGCTGCATGCCGGCGGGGACGACGAGGATGCCGTCCACGCGGCGCGCGCAGAACTCCAGGGCCAGCTCGCGCTCGCGGTCGGAGTTCTCCTCCGACGAGCCGGTGAGCACCTGGCGCCCGAACGAGGTCGCGATCCGCTCGACCGCGCGGTTCAGCTCCGAGTAGAAGGGGTTGCCGACGTCCTCGACGATCAGGCCGATGGTGCCGGTCGTGGACCCGCGGCGCAGGTTGCGCGCGCCGAGGTTGCGCCGGAAGCCGAGCTGCTCGATGGCCGCGACCACCCGCTCCGCGGTGTCCGGATGCACCGCGGGCTCGTCGTTGACGACCCGCGACACCGTTTTGATGCTGACGCCCGCCAGCCGGGCCACGTCGCTCATGGTGGCCCGTCTGCTCGCCGGGCGGGGGAGCCCGTCCGCTTCCCGGCCGTGAGGAGACAACGTTGTCATAGTGGCGCAGATTGCACACCACGCAGCGGGGGTATGTCAATCCCTGTGCCGCGGTGACCGGAATTCACCCGTCGAAGGTCGTGCGGCAGATGGCTGATCAGTCTGTCCTGAACTGGACAGACTCCCACCTCGGACTTGACGTTCTCGTGAGCTGTTGCCCAAGGTTGCCCGCATCGACGGTGTGCGCGACAAGGTTGTCATCCATGCCTGGCACGGTGGTGTGGACGCGAAGTCGCGCCGACAACTGGAGAGGCGATGGCGATATGGCGCGAGCGCGCTGGAGAGCCGGACTTATCTTCCTGACCACGGCGGTGGTGGCGGCGATGGCCCCGGCCGCCCCCGCGATGGCGGCGGCGAACGCCCCGGCCGCGCAAGACCTGGCGAAGTGGGTCAACCCGTTCGTCGGGACCCGGCCCGGTGGTGCGGACCAGGGGACCGGCGGCGGCGCCGGCAACACCTTCCCCGGCGCGGTGGCGCCGTTCGGCATGGTGCAGTGGAGCCCGGACACGGTGAAGTCCCAGCCGGGCGGGTACTTCTACGACGACAACGCCCTCACCGGGTTCAGCCTCACGCACCTTTCCGGCGCGGGCTGCTCGAGTTACGAGGACATCCCGTTCATCCCGTACGTGGGTGAGGTCAGCACCTCCCCGGCGACCGACCCCGGCCACTACACCTCGACGTTCTCGCACGACAACGAGCACGCCACCGCCGGCGAGTACGACGTGAAGCTGGACAGCGGCGCGAAAGTCGAGCTGAGCGCGACCCAGCGCACCGGCTCCGCGCGCCTGACCTACCCGGCCGGCGCCTCGTCCACGCTGCTGGTGAACACCTCCGGCTCGGTGAACGGGACCGACGACGCGTCGATCAGCATCGGCAAGGACACGATCAGCGGCTGGGCGACCAGCGGCCGGTTCTGCGGCGCCAAGAACAGTTACCGGGTCTACTTCTCGGCGAAGTTCGACACCCCGTTCGCCTCGGTCGGCACCTGGAAGAACGGCGCGGTGACGCCGAACAAGACCGCCGAGTCCGGCGGCGCCAAGGCCAAGGTGGCCCAGCCGAACGGCGTGAATGCCGCGATCGCCCGCCCGGCCAAGGAAAAGACCCAGGACACCACGGTCAGCGGTCCCGGCAGCGGCGGTTACGTCACCTTCGCCAACGTCAACGGCGCGCAGGTGAACGCCCAGGTCGGCCTGTCGTTCATGTCGGTCGACGGGGCGAACGCGAACCTCAAGGCCGAGAACAACGGCAAGAAGTCGTTCGACCAGGTGGCCGCGGCGACGCGGCAGGCGTGGAACGACCAGCTCGGCAAGGTCGCGGTGAGCGGCGGCTCGGACGCGGACATGACCACGTTCTACAGCTCGCTGTACCACTCGCTGATCCAGCCGAACGTGTTCTCCGATGTGGACGGTAGTTACCCCGGCTTCGACGGGCGCATCCACAAGGCCGACAAGGGCCACGCGATGTACACGAACTTCTCCGGCTGGGACATCTACCGCTCGGAAATCCCGCTGCTGGCGACGATCGACCCGAAGCAGACCTCGGACATCGTCCGCTCGATGATGGCGTACGCCGAACAGGGCGGCGCTTGGGACCGCTGGACCGTGGCCAACGACTACACCGGCGTGATGAACGGCGACCCGTACCACATCATCGTCTCCAGCGCGTACGCCTTCGGGGCCCGTGACTTCGACACCCAGAAGGCGTTGCTGCTCATGATCAAGGGCGCGACCCAGCCGACGCAGGGCTACACCGAGCGGCCGGGCCTGGACGCGTACCAGAAGCTCGGCTACGTGCCGGGCGCCGGCGCGGACACCCTCGAGTACAGCAGCGCCGACTTCTCCATCGCCCAGTTCGCGAAGCGGCTCGGCGACAGCGCGACGTACACCACGTTCATGAAGCGGGCGCAGAACTGGCAGAACCTCTACAACCCGGGCACCGGGCACCTGCAGCCGCGCAACGCGGACGGCTCGTTCTCCGGCAGCTTCGACCCCGCCAGCTCGCAGGGCTGGGTCGAGGGCAACGGCGCGCAGTACGACTGGATGGTGCCCTACGACCTCGGCGGCCTGGTCACGGCGTTCGGCGGCAACACCGCCGTGCAGTCCCGATTGGACACTTTCTTCACCGAGCTGAACGCGGGCACGCAGAAGCCGTACGCCTTCATGGGCAACGAGCCGAACTCCAACGCGCCGTTCGTCTACTCGTTCGCGGGCGCCCCGGCCAAGACCCAGTCGATCGTGCACCGGTCGATGGACGAGCTGTACAACCCCCGTCCCGAGGGCCTGATCGGCAACGACGACCTCGGGCAGATGTCGGCCTGGTACGTCTGGTCGGCGCTCGGCCTGTACCCGGAGATCCCGGGCCGCGCCGAGACGGTGCTCACCACGCCGCGGTTCACCCACTCCGTGCTCACCACGGGCGCCGGCAAGAAGATCACCGTCAACGCGCCGGGCACCGGTGACTACGTGGGCAGCCTGAAGGTCAACGGGTCGCCCGAGGCCAACGCCTGGCTGCCGGAGGCGCTCATCTCCTCCGGGGGCACGCTGGACTACACGCGTTCGGCCACCGCGACCGCGTGGGGCAGTGCCGCTTCCGAAGCGCCGCCTTCGTTCCGCGACCAGGAGAAGCCGAGCCTGTCCTTTGTGGACCCGGCCCGCGTGGTGACCCCGGCCGGTTCGAGCGTCGCGGCGAGCGCCGGGGTGCAGGACCTCTCCGGCACGGCGAAGACGTGGACCTACACCGCCGGTTCGGTGGACGGGATCACCGTCTCGCCGGCGACCGGCAGCGTCGCGGTTCCGGCGGGTGGCAAGGCGCACGCCGCGTTCACCGTCTCCGTGCCGGCCGGCACCTCGGACGGCTCGCGGAAGATCCCGGTGACCTTCTCGGCGCCGGGCCTGGCCAGCACGCAGGCGGTGCTCACCGTGCTGGTCGCGCAGCCGAACAGCTGGCTCGCCACGGTCGACAACACCGGCATCTCACCGGACTCCGACTCCTCGGCGGCCAACTTCGACGGCGGCGGCTGGAGCTATTCGGCCGACGCGCTGGCCGCGGCCGGCGCCAAGCCGGGCAGCACGGTGACCAGTGACGGCATCAAGTTCGCCTGGCCGTCGTTCGCTACCGGCGAGCCCGACAACGCGGTCGCCAACGGCCAGACGGTGAACGTGACCGGCACCGGCACCCGGCTTTCCCTGCTGGGCGCGGGCGCCGACGGCAACGCGCAGGGCACGCTCACCATGACCTACACCGACGGCAGCAAGTCCACCGCGACCGTCGGGATGTCGGACTGGACGCTGGGCGGTGGCGGCGCGCAGCCGTCGTTCGGCAACCGGATCGTGCTGAACACGCCCTACCGCAACGCTTCGGGCGGCGACCCGCAGCAGATCGCCACGATGGTGTTCGGCACCGCGCCGATCACCCTCGACGCCGGTAAGACGGTGGCCAGCGTGACGCTGCCGTCGAACGTCAGCGGCGGCGTGCTGCACGTGTTCGCCATCGGCATCGGCTGATCTCCCACCATCAGTGCCGTGAAGGCCACCGCGGACGACTCCCGCGGTGGCCTTCACACTGTCCTCGAAAGGAAAGCTCAATGAGGAGCAGAGTCCTGGCGGGCGCCGCCGCGCTCGCCGTCGTCGCGGCCACACTGTCGCCCGCACCCGCGGGCGCGCGCCCGGGCGGTGACCCGCTCGACGCCGTCAACACCTTCATCGGCACGCAGGACGAGGGCAACACGTTCCCCGGTGCGTCCGCTCCATTCGGCATGACGCAGGTCAGCCCGATGACCACGCATTACGCGGGTTACCTCTACACCGACACGGCGATCCGGGGCTTCGGCCACTTCCTGCTGTCCGGCGCGGGCTGCTGGGAGCAGGGCGGCCTGGTCTCGACGCTGCCCACCACCGGCGACGTCGGCCCGGGCGCCGCGTTCGACACGAGCAAGCCCGCCACCTTCGACTACACGAACTACGCCGCGCCGTACACCCACGACGGCGAGGTCGGGAAGCCCGGCTACTACAAGGTGCACCTGACCGGCTACGGCGGCGTCGACGTGGAGACCACGGCCGCCACCCGCAGCGGCGTCGAGCGTTACACCTTCGACAAGTCCGGCCCCGCCAACGTGTTCGTGAACGTCGGGCAGGCGAACGCCAAGGAGCCGGTGACCGGGAGCAGCGTGCGGGTGGTCGACGACCACACCGTCGTGGGCACCGTCGACTCGCAGGCCTTCTGCGGCGGCAAGTCCTACACCACGTACTTCACCACGAAGTACGACCAGCCGTTCACCAGCTACGGCACCTGGTCGCCGACCGGCGGCACGCCGGGCAGCAAGGAGTCCGCGGGCGGCGCGGGCCTGCGCGGCGCGTGGCTGACCTTCCCGAAGGGCGGCCAGATCACCGCCACCACCTCGATCTCGCAGGTGGACGCCCACGGCGCCGACGTGAACCTGGCGGCTTCGCGGGTGCGGCCGTTCGACGCGGTGAAGGCCGACGCGCAGCGCGCGTGGCGGAAGGAACTGTCCAGTGTGGACATCAGCGGCGGCACGACCGACGACCGCACGGTGTTCTACACCTCGCTGTACCACTCGTTCCTGCAGCCTCTCACCGCGAGCGACGCGGACGGGCGGTACTACGGCTTCGACAAGAAGATCCACCGGGCCATCGGCTGGACGTACTACGACTTCTTCTCGCTGTGGGACACCTATCGCTCCCAGAACCAGCTGCTCGCGCTGCTGAAACCCGACCGGGCCCGTGACATCGCGAAGAGCATCCTCGCCATCCACGACCAGGGCGGCTGGCTGCCGCGATGGGCGTACGCGAGCCAGGAGACGAACACGATGACCGGCGACCCGGTCACGCCGTTCCTGGTGGACCTGTGGCGCTTCGGCGCGCTGAGCGGCGAGGAAGTCCAGGCCTACCAAGCACTTCTGCAGAACTCGCGCGAGATCCCGCCCGCGTCCTCGCCGTTCCAGGGCCGCTCGGGCAACGCGAGCTACCAGGCCGACGGATTCGTGCAGTACCAGACCGACTTCCCGAAGAAGGGCCAGGACACCGACCCGAACCACGGCGCTTCGGCGACCCTCGAGTACGCCCTGGGCGACTGCTCGCTGTCGGTGATGGCGGCGGCGCTGGGCAAGAAGCAGGACGCGGCCGCACTGGCCGAGAAGGGGCGCACGTATTCCACGCTCTGGGACCCGAGCGTGACCGACCGCGGCTTCACCGGCTTCTTCCGGCCGAAGGTCGCCGGCGGCGCCTGGTTCACCCCGGCCGACGGCCCGTACAGCCCGCAGAGCCAGGACGGCTTCCACGAAGGCACGGCGTGGCAGTACCAATGGCTGGTGCAGCAGGACGTGCCCGGCCTCGAACAGAAGATGGGCGGGGCGGCGAACGTCGGCAAGCGCCTCGACGACTTCTTCTCCTACGACAACCTGGTGAAGGACCCCGCGGGGACCGTCCGCAAGGACTGGGTGGTGGGCCCGTACAGCTACTACAACCAGTTCCGCTACAACCCGAACAACGAGCCCGACCTGCACTCGCCGTGGATGTACACGCTCACGGGGCAGCCGTGGAAGACCTCCGCGGTGGTGCGGGCGGCGCACACGCTGTTCACCAACGCGCCCAACGGCGTCACCGGGAACGACGACCTCGGCACGATGTCGGCCTGGTACGTCTTCAGCGCGCTGGGCCTTTACCCGGCCGTTCCGGGCACCGGCAATTTCGTGCTGAACGCGCCGCGGTTCGAGAAATCCGTCCTGCATCTTGAGAACGGCCGCTCGGTCACGATCAAGGCCGGCAGCGCGGACGGCGCGAAACTGCAGTACGTGCAGGGGCTGAAGGTGGGCTCCCGCCCGAGCGACAAGTCCTACGTCAGCGTCGAGCAACTCCGCGGTGGCACGACTCTGGACTTCTCGCTGACGACGGACGCGGCGAAGGCGACGTGGGCAACGTCACCATCGTCGGCTCCGGCGTCGCCTTGTGCCGGTTAGTGTCCGGCTGAAGACAATCCGTGAAGGCTCTTTCCCACGATGCAGGATCGGGAAGGGGCCTTCACGGTTTTCCGGGCATTTCACCGGAATGCGCGACAGTGGTCCAGACCACAAAGGACTGCTTTCGTGAGCACGATCACCGCCCCCGGTGTTCCGGTGAGGGCGGTCACGCCTCACACTGGTCTCATACAACGTCCGACAGTGCTGTTGACGCCAAGCGGTTCCGTCCGTCTTGGACAGTGCTTCTCGGACGTTTTTGTGTGTGCAGGCAGCACGCACCCGTGTGACGCACAGGAGGAAGTCGTGTCCAGCAAGGCCGCTCTCGTGTTCCGCGTGGCCGCAGTCGCCGAAGCCCTGTCCTGGGCCGCGTTGCTGATCGGGATGTTTCTCAAGTACGTGGTGCACTCCTCCGGTGAGGGCGGCGTGCCCGTCATCGGCATGGTGCACGGCGTGATCTTCGTCCTGTACCTGCTGGTCTCCCTCTCCGTGGCGAAGCCGCTCGGGTGGCGTCCGAAGATGCTGGTGCTCGCGCTGCTGTCCAGCGTCCCGCCGCTGTTCACCTGGCTGTTCGAGAAGTGGGCGCTGCGCAACGGCCGGCTCGACGGCCCGGAGCGCCTGACCCACGGCGGCGTCGGCCTGTTCGAGCCGCGCGTGCCGGAGACCGTGGCCGCCTGACCTGCTCTTCCTGACTCGTGAGTGTTCGGGACGGTGCTAACCGTCCGGAACACTCACGAGTCTTTTTTATTCGGTGAAGTCGCCCGAGGACTTGCGGACCTTGGTGAGCAGCTCGGTGAGCTGCTCGACCTGGCGCTCGGTGAGGCCGCTGAGCCCGAAATCGATCGAGGTGACGGCTTCGGTCGCGGCTTCACGCCGCCGTCGCCCGTCGTCGGTGATCTCCACCAGCGTGGTGCGGCGGTCGGTGGGGTGCGGCACGCGCTTGACGAGGCCGTCGCGCTCCAGCCGGTCGACTATGTTGGTGACGCTGGTGGGGTGCAGCTGCAGCCGTTCACCCATCACCCGCATCGGCAGGCTGGCGGTGCGGGCGAAGGTGAGCAGCACAAGCGCCTCGTAGCGGGCGAAGGTGAGGCCGTGCGGTTTGAGCGCGCCGTCCACCGCGGACTGGATGATCTGCTGCACCCGCATCACACCGGTGACCGCGGCCATGGTTCCGGCCGGGCCGATCCGGTCCTCCCAGAGCTCGGCCGCGCGGGCGATCGGGTCGAACGGCAACGGACGGTTCATGACACGCGAAATTACCAGCGAGTACTCCGAACGCGACGCTCGACCTGCTCGGCGCTTTGACCGATCCGACAAGTGAAGGGACCCGGACATGATCGTCGCGTTCAGCGTGAGCCCCTCGGGCGGAGACCCGGACGGCGGAGTCAGCGAGGCGGTTTCGCGCGCCGTGAAGGTGGTCCGCGACAGCGGCCTGCCCAATTCGACCAACGCGATGTTCACCAACGTCGAAGGCAGCTGGGACGAGTGCATGGCGGTGGTGAAGCAGGCCGTCGAAGCCGCGGGGGAGGGCTCGGCCCGCGTCGGCCTGGTCCTCAAGGCCGACATCCGCCCCGGCTACGACTCGGGCCAGCTGACCGCGAAGGTCGAGCGCGTCGAGGCACACCTGCAGGAAGACTGAGCGGGCCGCGCCCTTCTGAGGGCTCCCTTCAGTGCCCTTCGCGGAAGACGGGATAGTCGGCTTGCTCGCGGCTCGATGAGGTGTGCGGGTTTGCCGCCGCGGCGCAGCCATTCCTTCAAGGAATGCCACGCGATCGGATGCGCGACCCCTGAGGGGATCGCGACGTCCAGCGCAGCCGGGATCGTGTCGGTCAGATCATGGTGGGCCAGTGCCGAGGTCAGGCACATCGTCGCCTTCGGGCGCCGGATCGCCGGCTCGGTCCGACCCCGGTCCGCCGCGGCAGCGTCCGCCGGCCGGTCCTCATCAGGCAACGGCGGACCAGGTCAGGGCAGCGGCGGCGTGAAGGCCACCGTCCAGCGCCCTTCCTCCGCCGTCACCGCCAGCCGGTAGCTGAACGCCTGGCCTCGCCCGGCCACTCCGGTGACCACGGCGATGGTCGGCGACCGGTCGTCCGGGAGCAGGTGCACGGCGACGTCGTGGACGGCCTGGTCGTTCAGCACCGCGACGTAGTTGTCGGCGAAGTCCGAGGCGCCCGAGCCGGGGTAGTTCAGCAGGTCGCCGAGTGCGTTCGCGTCGTGGGCGGTCAGGGCCGAGGCCAGCTCGTCGCGCAGGGCGGCGGGGGAGGGGGCGCCGGGGTCGGGCTGGCGGGCGATGAGGATGGTGACCGTCCCCATCCACACGACCACCGCGGCGACCGCCAGGGTCACCGTCATCCTTCGCCGGCTCATCACGTCCGCCGCCACCTCCTGCCCATTCCCGGCTGAGCTTGCCCGAGCCGGGTGCGCCGTGCCGGGCCGGGGCGGGCACCGGCGGTGAAATGCCGAGGGCAGACGTGCCAGGATGGCAGGGTGACACACCCACGCGGATCTGCAGCGAACTCGGCGGCGATGTCCGCCGCACTGTCCGGCGCGGTCGACCTGTCCGCGCTCAAGGCCCGGGCCGAATCGTCCCGGAACCAGCCCCCGGCGCCGCCCGCGGGCGCGCCCCCGGCGAGTGGCTCGGCGCCGCCGTCCGGCGCGGTCTTCGAAGTCACCGAGGCCACCTTCCAGGCCGAGGTCGTCGAGCGCTCGCTGAACCAGCTCGTCGTGGTGGACCTGTGGGCCGAATGGTGCGGTCCGTGCAAGCAGCTCAGCCCGGTGCTGGAGCGCCTGGCCGCCGAGGCCGGCGGCGCCTGGGTGCTCGCGAAGGTCGACGTGGACGCGAACCCGCGCATCGCGCAGCTGTTCGGCGCCCAGTCGATCCCGACCGTCGTCGCGATCGGCGGCGGCCAGCCCGTGGACGCGTTCTCCGGCGCCCTGCCGGAGCCCGAGATCCGCAAGTGGCTCAGCGCCCTGCTCGACGCGTTGCGCGACCGCCTGCCCGGCATCAGCGCCGCGGAGCAGGAGAACGGCGGCCCGGTCGAGGAGCCGGAGGACCCGCGTTTCACCGAGGCGGAGGACGCCTTCGAGCAGGGTGACTTCGCCGCCGCGCAGGCCGCCTACGAGCGCATCCTCGACGCCGAGCCGGCCAACGAGCTGGCCAAGAACGCGTTGGCCCAGGTCAAGTTCACCGCCCGCGCCGAAGCGGCCGACCCGAACGCCCGCGCGAAGGCCGACGCCGACCCCACGGACCTCGAAGCCCAGCTCGCCGCCGCGGACCTGGACATCGCCGAACAGGACGTGGACGCCGCCTTCACCCGCCTCGTCGACGCGGTCCGCCGCACGGCGGGCGACGAGCGCAACCGCGTCCGGGAGCACCTGGTGGCGCTGTTCGAGCTGTTCGACCCGGCTGACGAGCGGGTCATGAAGGCCCGCCGCAATCTGGCGAGTGCCTTGTTCTGAGCCGTTCCACCGGCGAAAGCCCCCGTCCGCAGGCATTCGCGGACGGGGGCTTTCGTCGTTCCCGGATCAGCCCAGCGTCAGGAAGCCGACGCTGATCCAGCCGGACACGCCATGGTGCGTAACGAAAAGCGGCCACGCGGTCAATCGCCT
Organism: Amycolatopsis saalfeldensis; assembly: GCF_900110575.1. Classification (GTDB taxonomy): domain Bacteria; phylum Actinomycetota; class Actinomycetes; order Mycobacteriales; family Pseudonocardiaceae; genus Amycolatopsis; species Amycolatopsis saalfeldensis. Next base: position 54,108 of record NZ_FOEF01000014.1, on the reverse strand, counting down.
TTCGGCGGTCCGGAGGACCAGCGTCACGGGTACCTCTGCGAACACGAAGACGAGCCCTGGAGGTAGCCGCTCTGCATCGCCTGGATCCGGTCGAAACCGACGGCCGGGGCGGTGCCGTTGACGTCCGTCGTGATCACGCTGCCCTGGCGCAGCACCTCGGCGATGGCCTCGTCGAGGTCGCCCGCGGACAGCCGCAGCTGCGGTCCCGGGGCCGCGTCGGCCTGCTTCTGGCTGGCGACTTTCGCCCAGGCGCCCACCAGGCAGGTGGTCCGCAGCCCGGCGTTCGCGTTGTCCAGCGAGGCGCCGACACCCTTCTGAATCCCCATCGCGTAACGCGAGGCCACCTCGGCGAACGCCGCGAAGTCGCCGAGGCCGCCGCTGTCCTTGCCGGCCTGCTCGGCCTGCGGGTCGGACGGCTGGGCCAGCTGGGTGAGCCGGTTCAGGTCGATGTTCACGGTGTTGTCGGCCGGGCAGTACGAAGCGGGCGGGGTGCTCGGCCCGCCGGAGCAGCTCCCGTTGCCCGGCACGATCTCCGGCGCGGCCACCCCCGCGCCCTTGAACGCCGAGTCGAGGCTTTCCTTGAGCAGCTTCAGCGTGCTGTCGTTGAGCTTCGCGTCGCCCTTGCCGGTGTCCTTCTGGTCGAACGGCCGCTCGGTGAGCCGCGCCTGCACGTTCTGCGTGTTCATCCCGGCGCACTCCGTCGGGCCCTTCTCGAACCCGGACTGGAAGGCGAAGGTGCGGTCGAACGCCGTGCCGTGCGCCTGCCGGTCGGTGGCGCTGGTGCCCGCCTGGTCGCGGATGAAGAACATCGCGGCCATGACCTGGTCGAGGCCCTCGGCGGTGGACACCTGGTAGAACTTGCTCTTGCCCTCGGCCACCCAGCGGAAGTAGCTGCCGGCGAAGCAGTCGGCCTGCTGCTCCTTCACGACGGTCGGGGTGCTCTTGGTGATGCCCGCCTTGTCACCGAGCCGGTACTGGATCGCGTGGCCGAACTCGTGCGCCAGCACGGTGACCACCGACATCGGCCCGAAGCGCTGGCGCAGCATCGGCAGCAGCACGCCGCGGTCCCACGCCACCGAGTCGTCCTCCGCGCAGTAGAACGCGTTCACCAGCTTCTTGACGCTGCCGCAGGCGGTGTCCTCGGTGTCGGAGTTCGAGTCGTAGGACAGCAGCGACGTGACGGGCTTGAACTTCAGGCCGCCGAAGTCCGCGGGCAGGGTGGCGTCCCAGTACGCCTCCACGTCGGCGATCGCGGCGGTGGCGAGCTGGTCGTCCTGGCCGCCGTCGGCGTTCTTGACGTCCAGCCCCGGCGCGGGCGCGCCGGGCTTGAGCCCGCTCTCGAAGTGCGTCACCGGCAGGCCCGCGACGTTGCCCGCCCCGGCCGTGACCGGTGCCGAAGACCCGTTGCCGCACGCGGCCACCCCGAGCGCCGCCACCAGCGCGAGCGCCACCAGCGCCCGGCCTCCCCCTTGGCTCATCTTCACTCGTTCCACTCTTCGGCCCACCGGACCGGGTCGACAACGGCCAGGCAGGACCCTACTAAGCGGTTACGCCGGATGCGCGGGTTATCCCCGAAGCCGCGCGATGCCGTCGGAGAAGCGGCCGCGTCACGGTGCCGGCGGAACTGGCCCGCGCGCCCGCCGCCGCGGCCCGATATGGTCGCTGGTCATGCGCGCAGTCCGCCGGTTCACCGTTCGCGCCAGCCTGCCCGAGTCGCTCGCCGGGCTCGGGGCGCTGGCCACCAACCTCCGCTGGACCTGGCATCCGCCGACCCGCGACCTGTTCGCGTCGATGGACGCGGAGCTGTTCAACGCCATCCGCGACCCGCTGCGGATGCTCACCGCGCTGCCGCCGGAACGGCTGTCCGAGCTGGCCGTGGACGAGGACTTCCTGCGCCGCACCCGGGAAGCGGCCGCCGACCTGGAGCGTTACCTCACGGAGCCGCGCTGGTACCAGCGGCGCACGGACGAGGGCCTGCCCGGCGCCGTCGCGTACTTCTCGATGGAATTCGGCGTCACGGAGGCGCTGCCGAACTACTCCGGCGGTCTCGGCGTGCTGGCGGGCGACCACCTCAAGGCGGCGTCCGACCTCGGCGTGCCGATGATCGGCGCGGGCCTGCTGTACCGGTCCGGCTACTTCCGCCAGGCGCTCTCGCTGGACGGCTGGCAGGTCGAGCACTACCCGGTGATCGACCCGAACGCGTTCCCGCTGGAGCTGGTCACCGACGGCGGCCGCCCGGTGCTGGTCGAGGTCGCCATGCCCGGCGGGCGCGAGCTGCGCGCGCAGATCTGGCGGGCCCGCGTCGGGCGGATCCCGTTGCTGCTGCTCGACTCCGACATCGAGGACAACGACGAGGACCTGCGCCCGGTCACCGACCGGCTCTACGGCGGCGACGCCGACCACCGCATCCGCCAGGAGATCCTGGCCGGCATCGGCGGCTTCCGCGCGGTCCGGAAGTTCTGCGAGCTCACCGGGCACCCGCAGCCGCTGGTGTTCCACACCAACGAAGGCCACGCCGGCTTCCTCGGCCTGGAGCGGGCGCGCGAGATCATCCAGGCCGACGGGCTGGCCTTCGACGAGGCGCTGCCCGCCGTCCGCGCGGGCACGGTGTTCACCACGCACACGCCGGTCAGCGCGGGCATCGACCGGTTCCCGGTGGACCTCGTGCAGCGGTACTTCACCGACGGCAGGCTGGTCCCCGACGTCGACCCGCGGCGCGTGCTGGCGCTCGGCGCCGAGGACAACCCCGGCCTGTTCAACATGGCGCACATGGGTTTGCGGCTCGCCCAGCGCGCGAACGGCGTCTCGCAGCTGCACGGCCGCGTCACCCGCCGGATGTTCTCCCGGCTGTGGCCCGGTTTCGACGAGGACGAGGTGCCGATCTCGTCCATCACCAACGGCGTGCACGGGCCCACGTGGGTCGCGCGCGAGCTGAGCGCGCTGCTGGGCGGCAACCACGACGAGTTCGGCCACGAGGGCCGGACGCCGGGCAGCTCGCTGCGTGACGGCGTCACGGACGAGCAGCTGTGGGGCTTGCGCCGCGAGCTGCGCGAGAAGCTCGTCGGCGAGGTCCGGCGACGCGTGCGCGCGGCGTGGGTGCAGCGCGGCGCCTCGGCGCTGGAGCTGGGCTGGACCGATCGTGTTTTCGACCCGGACGTGCTGACGGTCGGCTTCGCCCGCCGCGTGCCGACGTACAAGCGGCTGACGCTGATGCTGCGCGACCCGGACCGGCTGCGCGCGCTGCTGCTCGACGAGCGGCGGCCCATCCAGATCGTGATCGGCGGCAAGTCCCACCCGGCCGACGACAACGGCAAGCAGCTGATCCAGCAGATCGTGCGGTTCGTCGACGACCCGGCCGTGCGGCACCGGATCGTCTTCCTGCCGGACTACGACATGTCCATGGCCCGCTACCTCTACCGCGGCTGCGACGTGTGGCTGAACAACCCCGTGCGGCCGCTGGAGGCGTGCGGCACGTCGGGCATGAAGTCGGCGCTCAACGGCGGCCTCAACCTGTCCATTCGCGACGGCTGGTGGGAGGAGTGCTACGACGGCAGCAACGGCTGGGCCATCCCGACCGCCGACGGCATCACCGACCCGCTGCGCCGCGACGACCTCGAGGCCGCCGCGCTGTACGACCTGCTGGGCCAGCAGATCGCGCCGCTGTACTACGACAACGACGCGGCGGGAGTGCCGTCCGGCTGGCTGTCGATGGTGTGGCACACGCTGGAGACGCTGGGCCCGTTCGTGCAGGCGTCGCGGATGGTGCGGGAGTACGTGGACTCCGGCTACCTGCCCGCGTCGCGCACCGTCGCCGCCGCGACCGGCGACGGCTACCGCGGCGCCCTGTCGCTGGCCGACTACCGCACCAAGCTCGAGGTCGCGTGGCCGCGTGTGCGGATCTTCGACTCGGAGCTGCTCTACGACCACGCCGAACGGCTGGTGGTCGGCACCGAGGTCACCGTGCGCGCCCGCATCGACCTGGCCGGGCTCGATCCGTCCGAAGTGGACGTTCAGGCCGTCGTCGGCCAGGTGGGCGACGCCGACGAGCTCACCGAAACCAGCACGGTCCCGATGCGCGGCGACGGCATCGGCGCGTTCGCCGCTTCGCTCACCCTGCCGCGCGCGGGCTCGGTCGGCTACACCGTGCGCGTGCTGCCGAAACACGACCTGCTGGCCAGCCCGGCCGAGCTGGCCCGCGTCGTCCTCGCCTGACCCTGCGCTTGACCGCAGGGGTCAGGGAACCGCGGGCGACCCACCCGGCGTGACGGGCAGCCCGGCCGCCGCCCAAGCGCGAAACCCGCCCGCCAGGTCGGTCGCGCCAGGCAGCCCGAGGCGCTGGAGATCGGCAGCGGCGAGACTCGACGAGTAACCCTCGTTGCACACCACGATCGCGACAGTCCCCGTCGTGACGCCCGGCAGTTTCCACTCGCTGTCCGGCGCCAGGCGCCATTCCAGGTGGATCCGCTCGACGATCACCGAGCCGGGGATCTCGCCCTCGTCGAGCCGGTTCGCGTGCGGCCGGATGTCCACGATCAGCGCGCCGTCGGACTGCAGCCGCTGCGCGCGCACCGGGTCCACGCGGTCCAGCGAGGACCGGGCGCCGTCCAGGAGTTCGTCGATCGCGCTCATCGGCCGAGTATGGCCGGGAGCGGCGGGATCTCCGCGGGCACGTCCGCGAGGGTCCGGTAGTCCCGGGTCGCCACCAGCGGCGGCGAGTACGCGTGGACGCTGGCCGCCGGCCGCTCGCCGAGGCCGGTGACCTGGTGCGCGCGCCCGGCGCCGAAGCCGATGCCCTCGCCCGCGGAGTGCGTGCGGCGGCGGATCGGCCCGCCGGGATAGCGGTACTCCTCGCCGATTTCGCCCTGCAGCACCGTGAACGAGCCGGACGCGCCCCCGTGGTCGTGCGGCTTCGTCCGCTGGCCGGGCAGCCACGAAAGCAGCCACAGCTCGACGCCGTCGGTCAGCGCGAGCCGCGCCCACCACCGGGAGTCCTCGTCGAAGTGCAGCAGCCCGCGCAGGCCGGCGGTCAGCTCGGTGGTGACGGTCCTGGTCAGCTCGGCCAGCTCGCGCGGCGTCCACAGCAGCCTCGACGGGTGCAGCAGCTGCGGCAGCAGCGGGTCGGTCAGCTGGGGGTGGATCTCGACGTCAGGGGTGATCGACGTGGTCAACGGGGGCGCTCCTCGTTCGAAGGTGACGGCTGGGGTGACACAGCGCGGCACGCGAGAACGCGGGGCGTCCTCGGCTTTCAGCGGGCGTGCCGCGCGGGCGTACACCCGGCGGAAGCCACGAGGAGCAGGTCGATCGCGCGACGTCGCCAGAACGATCCCCGGGTGACGGGGGCGACGGCGGGCGCGGGCCTGGACATGCCTCGATCCTGCCACAGTCCGGCGGGTCCGCTGTGGTCCGTCCCACCGGCTGGACGTCCACGGGGCGAACAAACCCGGGCGGGTGCGAACGCGCGCGCGAGGGCGGCCACAATGGGCTTGTGAGCGAGCCGACCCTGCCCAGCGACCTTGACGATCTCGTGGTGCGGATGGCCGGTGTCGGCGTCCGACGGAGCGGAAACGACCTGCTCGCCGGCCTCGACTGGAGTGTCGAGCTGGACGAGCGCTGGGTCGTGCTCGGCCCGAACGGCGCCGGCAAGACCACCCTCCTGCGGCTGGCCGCCGCCGAGCTGCACCCGACCGCCGGCACCGTCGACCTGCTCGGCGACCGCATCGGCCGGGTCAACGTCTTCGAACTGCGCCCCCGCATCGGGTTCACCTCCGCCGCGATCGCCCAGCGCGTCCCCGGCGACGAGCTGGTGCGAGACGTCGTGGTGAGCGCCGGCTACGCGGTGATGGGCCGCTGGCGCGAGGCGTACGACGCGCTGGACACCAACCGCGCCGCCGAGCTGCTGGGCACGCTCGGCATCGCGCACCTGGCCGAGCGCACGTTCGGCACGCTGTCCGAGGGCGAGCGCAAGCGCGTGCTGATCGCGCGCTCGCTGATGACCGATCCCGAGCTGCTGCTGCTCGACGAGCCGGCGGCCGGCCTGGACCTGGGCGGGCGCGAGGACCTCGTCGCGCGGCTGTCGGACCTCGCGCTGGACCCGGACGCGCCGGCCATGGTGCTCGTCACGCACCACGTGGAGGAGATCCCGCCCGGCTTCACCCACGCGTTGCTGCTCAAGGACGGCCACGCCGTGGTCTCCGGGCTGGTGGACGACGTGATCACCGGCGAGAACCTGTCGAAGACGTTCGACCAGGACCTGGTCCTGCAGCGGTCGGGCGAGCGGTTCTTCGCCCGTCGGCGGTAGCTTGTCCTTACCGGTCGGTAGCCTGGTTTTCCGTGAACGAGGAGGAAGTCGCGTGGGAGAGTTCGTAAGCCTCGAGGTCGAGGACGGGGTCGGCACGATCCGGCTCGACCGGCCGCCGGTCAACGCGCTGAACAACCAGGTGCAGGCCGAGCTCGCCGAGGCGGCGCGCGAGGCTTCGGACCGCGAAGACGTCCGCGCGGTGATCCTGTACGGCGGCGAGAAGACCTTCGCCGGCGGCGCGGACATCAAGGAGATGGCCAGCCGCACGTACCCGGAGATCGCCAAGTTCGGCGCCGAGCTGACCGCTTCGCTCGCGCGCCTCGCGAACATCCCGAAGCCGGTCGTCGCGGCCATCACCGGCTACGCCCTGGGCGGCGGCCTGGAGCTGGCGCTGACCGCGGACTGGCGGGTCGCGGGCGACAACGTCAAGGTCGGCCAGCCGGAGATCCAGCTCGGCATCATCCCCGGCGCCGGCGGCACGCAGCGGCTGTCGCGGCTGATCGGCCCGAGCAAGGCCAAGGACCTGATCTTCACCGGCCGGTTCGTGAAGGCCGAAGAAGCACTCAAGCTGGGCATCCTCGACGAGGTCGTGGCCCCGGACGACGTGTATGCCGCCGCTCGCAAGTGGGCCGCGCAGTTCGCGAACGGTCCCGCCGTGGCGTTGCGCGCCGCCAAGACCGCGATCGATTCGGGCCTCGACGTCGACCTCGCCACGGGCCTCAAGATCGAGACCCAGCTGTTCACCGCCCTGTGGGCGACCGAGGACCAGGCGAACGGCATGAAGTCGTTCATCGAGAACGGCCCGGGCAAGGCCGCTTTCGAGGGGAAGTGACCAGCGTGACCGATCCCGCGCCGAACCCGCACGCCACCGCCGAAGAGGTCCAGGCGGCCTACGGCGACCCGAAGCTCGCGAACGTCCTCTACCACGACTGGGAAGCCGGGACGTACGACGAGAAGTGGTCGATCTCCTACGACGAGCGCTGCATCTCCTACGCCACCGACGTGTTCAACGCCGTCGCGGGCGAGGACGGCCAGCCGTACCAGCACGCCATGGAGCTGGGCAGCGGCACCGGTTTCTTCCTGCTGAACCTGATGCAGGGCGGCGTCGCCAAGAAGGGCTCGGTCACCGACCTCTCGCCCGGCATGGTGCAGGTCGCGCTGCGCAACGCCGAGGGCCTCGGCCTCGACGTGGACGGCCGGGTCGCCGACGCCGAGCGGATCCCGTACGAGGACAACACGTTCGACCTCGTGGTCGGGCACGCGGTGCTGCACCACATCCCGGACGTCCGCGCGGCGTTCGCCGAGGTGCTGCGGGTGCTCAAGCCCGGCGGCCGGTTCGTCTTCGCCGGCGAGCCGACGAAGGTGGGCGACTTCTACGCCCGCAAGCTCGGCCAGTTCACCTGGTTCCTGACCACGCGGGTGACCAAGCTGTCCGCGCTGAGCGGCTGGCGCCGTCCGCAGGAAGAGCTGGACGAGTCCTCGCGCGCCGCGGCGCTGGAGGCCGTGGTGGACATCCACACCTTCGACCCGTCGGAGCTGGAGGCCATGGCTCGTGGCGCCGGCGCCCAGGACGTGCGCGCGGTCACCGAGGAGTTCTCGGCGGCGCTGGCGGGCTGGCCGATCCGGACGTTCGAAGCCGCTGTGCCGCAGGAGAAGCTGACGGTGCGGTGGCGGCTGTTCGCCTACCACCTGTGGCTGCGACTGTCCGCTTTGGACAAGAAGGTGCTCTCGAAGGTGCTGCCGCGCGAGCTGTTCTACAACGTGATGATCACCGGGACCAAGCGGCCGTCCTGAATTGGCCTACGGTTTCACGTCCGAAGACGTCGCCTTCCTGCGCTCCGGCGCGGGACGGGCGGCGTTGCTCGCGGCGTCCGCGCTGCCGCTGACCGACGCCACCCGGATCTCCGACGTCGGCGCCGTGCGGCGTTCGGCGGGTGAGCCGCACGCCGCCGCGGTGCTGGAAACCGTGGTGCTGCGCCGGAAATCGGCCGCGAAGCTGGCGGGCGCGGACGAGTGGCTGTTCACCGGCGACGCGCTCCAGCAGGCGAGCGCGACGCCGGTGGCCCGGCACCGCGCCACCCGGCTGGCCGGTCTCGACGTGCATGACGTCACGTGTTCGGTGGGCGCGGACCTGGTGGAGCTGGCCAGGGTGGCGCGCCGGGCGTTGGGGTCCGATGTGGACGCCGTACGACTGGAGATGGCGCGGCACAACGCTTCCGTCGCCGGGGTCTCGCCCGGCATCGTCCGGGCGGACGCGCTGGCGCCGGTCAGCCGCGGCACCGTGGTGGTCGCGGACCCGGCCCGGCGCGACTCGGCGGGCCGCCGCACCTGGAAGCCCGCCGACTTCCTGCCCCCGCTCGACGGCCTGGTGGACGCCTACCCCGGCCGCCCGCTGTCGATCAAATGCGCGCCCGGCCTGGACTTCGCGATCGCGCCGTGGGCCGAAGAGGTGGAGCTGGTCTCGCTCGACGGCGCGGTCCGCGAAGCCTGCCTCTGGCGAGGCCTCTCCGAAGGTGTCTCCCGGCGGGCGACCGTGCTGCGTTCGGGCGGTACACAGTGGACGCTCACGGACGCCGCGCCGGACGAGATTCCGGTGCGGGAGCCGGGAAAGTGGATCATCGACCCGGACGGTGCGGTCGTCCGCGCCGGACTGGTGCGGCATTACGCGGCGCGGCACGGCCTGTGGCAGCTGGACGAGCGCATCGCCTACCTCACCGGGGACACCCCGCCGTCCGGCGTGCGGGCCTTCCGGGTGCTGGAACACGGTCCGTACAACGAGAAGTCGCTGCGTTCCGTCCTCAAGCGACTCGAAGTCGGGCGGCTGGAGATCCTGGTGCGCGGCCTGGACATCGACCCGGACGCGTTGCGCCGCCGGCTGAAACCGCGCGGCCCCGCGGAGTCCACTGTGGTGCTCACCCGGATCGGCCGGTCACCCGCGGTTTTCGTCTGTCGGGCCGAGCGCATCCCTTCGTAGGGTGGAAACCCGGGCGGCGGCAGCGTGGGTTCTTCAGGTTTCTGCTCGGCACCGTGAGGAACCTGGCGAACGAGAGCTACCCGGCCCCGGCCGACGCGTTCGCACATCCAGGCGACCCCGGCGCCACTCCAGCCATCCACAATGGACGACCGGAGCGGCTTCCGGCGGTTCAGCCGTTGTAGCCCGCGAAGATCTTCGCGAACTCGTAAGGCTGCTGCGGGACGTTGGTGCACTTGTAGAGCGCGCCGGTGCAGGCATTCGCGTCGCGTCCGGCCTCCCACATCGACAGCATGCCGAGGTGCACGGTCTTCGCGAAGTCGACCAGCGCGGTGGCGTCCTTCTGGTAGAAGATCTCGTTCTGCGAGTCGTTGACGCCGATCATCGGGGTGACACCAATCTTCTGCCAGGCGTCCGCGTCCGACAGCCCGAAGATGGACTTGACCTGGGCCTGCGTGGCCTTGGCCGCGGAGATCGCCTTCGCGCCCTGGTCGCCGGCGCCCTGGTAGTAGTCCATCGCCATCACGTTGACCATGTCCACGTCGACGCCCGCGGACTTGGCCGAGTTGACCACGTTGAGGCCGTCCGAGGTGAGGCCGTCCGGCAGCACGGGCAGGGTCAGCGAAATCTTGAGGCCGGGGTTGTCGGCCTGCACGGTCTTCAGTGCCTGCGAGCGGCGCTGGATCGTCGCCGTGTCGGCCACGGCGGCACCCTCGATGTCCAGGTCGATGTACTTGAGGCCGTACGCCTTCACGACCGCGTCGTACTCCGCGACCAGTGCCGAGGTGTCCGTACACGCCTGGGCCAGCTCGATGCCCGACGCGCCGCCGAACGACACCTTGACGTCACCGCCGCCCGAGCGGATCTTGGCGATTTCGTCGGACTGCCAGCCGGCGCGCGGGTCGTACGCGTTGAACCAGCTCGCCTTGCAGCCGGCCGAGGTGACGAAGCCGAGGGTGAAGCTCTTCACGCCGCCGCTCGCCGACATGGTGGACAAGACCGGCGTCGGCCAGGCGCCCATGTCCACATAGGGCGCGACGGGGACCGCCGAGGCGGCGACGGCGGGAGCGGCGCCGGCCGTGGCCGCCGGCGCGGCCAGCCCGGCGGCGATCGCCACCAGCCCGCCGAGCGCGATGGCCAGTTTCCGGGGAGAGGGGAGTCGCATCGGTGAAACCTCCACAGCGGGGACCTGGAGAAGGGGAAACCTTGTCCAAATGGTATAGACCAATAATGCGGCCCAAGCCATAGCCCATTCGGATGCAGTGGCGTCCCGATCAGCGGGATCGGCGGAGGTTCGCCGGTTTGGTCAGCTTTCTGGGCACGGCAGGTCGCCACTTGCCGAGCGCCTTCACCGTCGAGCCGGGCTTCGTCTCCACGCGTCGACGGCACCCGCGTTGTCAACTACGCCCAGTGGCCAACCCCGGAGTGGGCTCGACTCAGCCCACAGCGAGCGCGGTGACTCCCGAGACGTAGCGCCCGCCCTTCAGATCACCCAACGGCACCAGGCGCGGCAGCGCGAGCGGCTCCCCGTCCTCGACCGTGGACAGCAGCAGTGGCCGTCCGCCGGCGGATTCCTCGGCGAGTGTCACGGCGGCCCCGTAACCGTCGGAGCCCACGGCGACCACCGGTTCGCCCGACGTCGGCAACACCCCGGCCAGCAGCAGGACCAGTGCGAGCGGCGGCCCGGACTCGGTGTGCGTCTGCGGTCCGGCGTCGGAGTTGAACTTCGCCGTCACGGTCCGGCGCGGCAGCCGGGCGAGCAACGCCGGCGGCAGCGTGACGGCCCGTCGCCCCTGCGTGACGCGCACGGCCCGGTCGGCCGCCCCGGCGTCGGAGACGGCGACGGTGACCGTCCGCACGTCGGCCACGGTGCGGCTCGCATTCCGGTCGCCCGGCACAGTCAGGTCGACCCCATGCCGCCCGGCCCGGAACACCGCTGGCTGGTCGCCGATCGACGGATCGATCTCGGCCAGCGCGAACGTCACGGACCGGTGCTCACTCCCCGTCACCCGCACCGTCACGCGCAACGCAGTGTTCTTCCCCGGCGGCAACACCGGCGCCGCCGCGGCGACAACCTGCCGCAGCCCGTCCCCGGCAAGCTCCCCAGCCGAGTAAGACGTGGGCGCCGCCACGGCCCCACCGACGGAAACAACTTCGGCCCCGGTGGCCACCCCACCACCGACCCCCAGCCCGACGACCACCGCCAGCCCCACGACGATCCCGCGCATCCGCGCCTCCTCCGGCCGATCCCTCCCGCAACCGCGGACGATCGGGGCGGAGTTTAGCCGTTTCCCCGGAGATCGTGTGCCTGCCGCCGCCCGGCTCGACCTCCATCTCGCCGATAACCGGCGAGGCTTTGTCCACCCGTCACAGCCGGCAGTCGTGCCTCGCCAGTCAAAGCGCCTGGCGACGGTATTTAGCCGAAAGCGCGCCGCACGCCCGCCGTTGCCGAAACCCGACGACGACCCCCACGGCCGGGGTGCGCCGGGTCCTCGGCAACGCCTGCGCCCCGCCCAGGCCCCGGCACCCGAACCCCGCCGAAATCCGGCCACTCCGCTCATCCGGACTTCGCCGAAATCCGGCGATGCCTGTTCACCGGGGTTCGCCGGAATCTGGCCATGCCTGTTCACTGGGCTTCGCCGAAATCTGGCCATGCCTGTTCACCGGGCTTCGCCGAACGTCGGCCATGCCTGTTCACTCCGACCGTCGCTGAAGCCCGGGCCACCTCAGCCCACCCGGCCGGAAACCCTGCCGGTCGCGCAGGCCGCGCCATCGCCTCTGCCCGTCGTCGGCATCCGGCGACACCCGCGCTACCTCGAGCCGACACTCGCCCGAGAGCCCGTGCCCCGCACCAAACCCCGATCACCAAACCCCGATCAACCGCTGCCCGCACTCACCCCCGGCGCCGCGCCACCAGCACAGCGTCGCGAACGGTCACCTCGTGCCCGTCCGGGAGGGCGGCCGTCCGCGGGCGCGCGTCGGTGACAACCGCGTCCCAGCCGTCGTCGAGGGTCTCGGCGATGGACTCGGCCGTGAAGAACAGGTCGGGCACCTGCGGCCGGGGCACTCCCTGCTCCAGGTCCGACGGGTGGTGCCCGACGATGAGCAGCGTCCCGCCCGGCGCGACAGCCGCTGCCAGCCGTTCGAACAGCGCCGTGCGCTCGGGCGTCGGCAGGTGCATGAACTGGGCCGACACCAGGTCGAACTGTTCCTCCGGCGCCCACGACGTCAGATCGGCCCGCAGCCACGAAATCCGCTCGTCCAGGCCCTGCGCCGCGGTCTCCTTGGCGCCGCGAGCCAGCGCCGTGGCCGAAAAGTCGACGGCCGTCACATGCCAGCCGGAGGCGGCGAGCCACAGCGCGTCGCCGCCTTCGCCGCAGCCCGCGTCCAGCGCGCGGCGCGGGCGCAGGTCCGCCGCCTCGGTCACCAGCTGCGGGTTGGGCCGGCCGGTCCAGAGTGAGGTCTGCGAACCGTAGAGCTCTTCCCAGAATCCCCGGTCGAACACCGGCATCTGCTCCGTCATGTCAGATCCCGTGCCTACGCGCGCCGGCCACCAGCTCGCTGACCCGCTGTTCGGTTTCGGGCGTGAATGGCCCGTTCGCGTCCAACGCCAGCCGCACATCCTCGTCGACGAGGTCGAAGTTCAGCGCGGCGGCGGCGTTCAGCCCGGCGCCCGCGGAGATGATCACCTGGGACTTCAGATCCGTCACGTTCCCCGCCAGCCACACCCCGGGGACGGCCGTCGCGCCATTCGCGTCCGACGGCACCGCCGAGCCGAAGACGTACCCGCCCATCTCCTGCTCCACCGCTGACAGACCGAGCGACGCCAGCACGCCCACCCGCGCGGTGAACCGCGGCGCGACCACCATCGCCTCCCGCGCGACGACCTCGCCCGAGCGCAGCCGGACCCCGGTCAGCGCGTCGTCGGCCACTTCCAGCGCGGCGACTTCGCCTTCCACGACGCGGATCCCGCGCGCGGCCAGCTGCTTGAGCTGGTCGGCGTCGAGCGGCGGCGCGGTGTGGCGGAACAGCGTGACGTCGCTCGTCCACTGCCGCCACAGCAACGCCTGGTGCGCGGACATCGGGTTGGTCGCGAGGATGCCGACGGCCTGGTCGCGCACCTCCCAGCCGTGGCAGTAAGGGCAGTGCAGCACGTCACGGCCCCACCGCTCGGCCACTCCGGGCACGTCCGGCAGCTCGTCGACCAGGCCCGTCGCCACCAGGAGGCGACGGGCGCGCACCGAGCGGCCGTCGGCCAGCTCCAGGGCGAAGTCGCCGTCTTCGCGTCGACGCGCGGTCGTGACGGTCCCGTTCACGACTTGGCCGCCGTAGCCCTCGACCTCCGCGCGTCCGGCGGCCAGCAGGTCGGCGGGCGTGCTGCCCTCGCGGCCCAGGTAGTTGTGCACGTGCCCGGCCGGCGCGTTCCGCGGCTCGCCGGCGTCGACGACCAGCACCGAACGGCGCGCCCGCGACAGCGCCACCGCGCCGCTCAGGCCGGCCGGCCCGCCGCCGACGACCACCACGTCGTATCTCTCGTCCACTGGGTTCCTCCCGTTGTTCGCCTGTCCCTTCGGACTATCCGCACGGACGCGAGACTTGACAAATATGTTTGCCAAAGCAGCAAATGGAGGGATGACCGACGAACAGCCCGACTTCGGCGAGGTACTCCAGACCATCGGCCCGCGGCTGCGTGGCCTGCGGCGGCAGCGAAACGCGACGTTGACGCAGCTCTCGGCGACCACCGGGATCTCGGTCAGCACCCTTTCGCGGCTGGAGTCCGGACAGCGGAAGCCGACCCTGGAGCTGTTGCTGCCGCTGGCCCGCGCCCACCAGGTGCCGCTCGACGAGCTCGTCGACGCGCCGCCGACGGGCGATCCGCGGCTGCACCCGCGCCCGGTCGTGCGCAACGGCATCACGATGCTGCCGCTCACCCGCCGCCCCGGCGGTTTGCGCGCGTACAAGCAGATCTTCCCGCCGCACTGGCCGGACCAGGAGCCGGACCTGCGAGTGCACGACGGGTACGAATGGGCCTACGTCCTATCCGGACAGTTACGCCTCATCCTCGGCGAGCACGACTTCATCCTCCGGCCGGGTGAGGTGGTGGAGTTCGACACGCACGTTCCGCACTGGTTCGGCAATCCCGGGCCGGAGCCGTGCGAGGTGCTCGCGCTGTTCGGGCCACAGGGCGAGCGGTTCCACGTGCGCGCGCGTCCGGCGTCAGGATCCTGACCCGCGCCGGTCCGGTCAGGCGCGCCGCGAATCAGCACCGCGACGCCGACGATGCCCGGTGGGCATCGGTCCTCGGTGATGTCCTCGGGGTATCACAGAGGTGCGAACAGGTCTTGGACGCCGCCCCGTCGCCGACCGCAGGATGGAAGAGAACCACCACCGCGGAAGGGATTTCTCATGACAACGGCAACTGCGCAGCTCGACGGCCGGCACGTGGTCGTCCTGGGTGGCACGTCGGGGATCGGCTTCGCGACGGCGGCCGCCGCCGTCGCCGAGGGAGCGAAAGTGACTGTCGTGTCGAGTCGGCAGTCCAGTGTGGACAGGGCGCTCGCGCAGCTTCCGGCGACGGCCACCGCGACGGGCCGGGCGCTCGACCTCGCCGACGCCGCGAAGGTCCGCGCCTTCTTCGACGAGCTGGGCGAATTCGACCACCTGGTGTTCACCGCGGGCGAGCCGCTTGCGCTGATGCCGCTGGACACCCTCGACGTCGAGGCCGCCCGCCGCTTCTTCGGGCTGCGCTACTTCGGCGCGCTCACGGCCGCGCAGGCCGCGGTCCCGCACCTGCGTGAGGGCGGTTCGATCACCCTGACCAGCGGGACGGCGGCCGCTCGCGGCGGCGCCGGCTGGGGCATTGCGTCGAGCATCTGCGCGGCCATCGAGGGCCTGACCCGCTCGCTCGCCGTCGAGCTCGCGCCGCTGCGGGTCAACGCCGTCGCCCCCGGTGTCGTGCGCTCGCCGCTCTGGCAGAGCATGGCCGACGCCGACCGTGAGCGGATGTTCGAGGAGACGGGTGCCGGTCTGCCCGCGGGCCGGGTCGGCGAGCCCGAGGACGTCGCGCGCGCCTACGTCTACTGCATGACCCAGCCCTGGGCGACCGGCACCGTCCAGCTGATCGACGGCGGCACGGTCCTGGCCTGAGCGGCACGACTGTCCCCTTCGCGACGTCGCCGGAATCCGGGCCGATGCGCCCAGCTCAGCGGTCCAGCTGCGCGACCACGTCCAACGTCCGGCCTTGCTCCGCGCGTGAACCCAGCGGCGTGACGATCAGATCGGTGACGCCGGCATCGCGGTACTCGGCCAGCTCGCGCAGGACCGTTGCTTCGTCACCGGCGACGACGGTGTCCGCCGGGCCCGAAAGGCCGCCGCGGTCGAGCATGGCGCGGTACGCGGGCAGGTCGTTGATGATGCCGTAGTCGCGGGCGATCGCCTCGCGGACGCCGTCCGGGTCGCTGCTGACCGACGTCATCACCGCTGCGACCACTCGCGCGCCCTCGGCCAGCCGTGGGATCAGGTAGCCGGCCACGGTCGCGGGCCGGGTCCAGACCGCGATCGTGCCGTCGGCCAGGTCGCGGGCCACTTCCAGCATCCGTGGCCCCAGCGCGGAGACGAGCACGGGCGGCGGCGTGGTGACGTCGATGGCCAGCTGGGCGTCGACGGTGAAGAAATCGCCCGCGTACTTCACGTGCTCGCCACGCAGAAGCGGCCGAAGCACCTCCAGGTACTCGCGCGTGTGGCGCGCGGGGGAGGCGTACGGGAGGCCGAGCTGGCCGGTGATGAACGTGGCGTGGCTGGGCCCGATGCCGAGCGTGAGCCGTCCGCCGGTGAGGGACTGGACGGTCAGCGCCGACGTCGCCATCACCACCGGGTGCTGCGGGTACGTCGGCACGATCGCGGTGCCGAGCTCCGCCGGGCCGTCGCCGAGGGCGAGCAGCACGCCGAATGGGTCCATGCCGCCGGGCTGCTGATTGGCCCAGAGGCTGTCGAGCCCGCGTGCGGCCGCTTCGTCCTGGAGTTCGCCGAGGGGCACGCCGCCGCCGGCGAGGTGAGTTCCGATGCGCATATCCCCAGCTCAGCGCGGAAACGTCCGGACTGCGAGAAGCAGTTGGCCCGCGCAGCGATCAGGTAATGTGATCGTCGCAGGTCGAGGGGGTGCGATGGAGCTTCGGGCGCTGCAGTATTTCGTCACGGTGGCCGAGGAGCTGCACTTCGGACGGGCGGCCGAGCGGTTGCGGATCGTCCAGCCCGCGGTCAGCCAGCAGATCGCGCGGCTGGAGCGGGAGCTGGGCGTGCGGCTGCTGGACCGTTCGCCGCGCGCGGTCCGGCTCACCGACGCCGGCCGGCGAGTCCTGGCCGCGGCGCGCGAAACCCTGTCGGCGGCCGAACAGGTCCGCGTCGCCGCCGGGGAGCCGGCGGGACAGTGGCGAATCGGCACGGCGGCGGGGCTCACCGGCCGGCTGGAGCGCGGGATCGACGCGCTGCGCGAGCGGAACCCGTCGTTCGAAGTGATCCTCGTGGACCTGCCCGTCACCGAGCGGCTGGACGCGGTCCGCCGCGGTGAGCTCGACCTCGCGCTGGTCCGCGGACCCGTCGCCGCTCCGGGGCTACGGGTGCTGCCGGCCTGGTCGGAGCCGTTGCGCGCCGTCGTATCCGCGCGTCACGCGGCCGCCGACGGGGAGGCCGTGACGCTCGATGACCTGTCCGCCGACGTCCTGCGCCTGCCCGACCGCCGGCGCGACCCGTCCCTTCACGACGCCGTCATCGAGGCGTTGAGCGACGCCGGCGTGTCCCCGCCGCTGGGCCGTCCCACCGGCACCACGCAGGACACCGTCGTCGAGGTCGGCTCCGATCCGCACAGCTGGGCCCTGCTCCCGGCCGACCAGATCGCCGGTTCGGGCACGAACCGCGTGCGCGCCCTGCCGCTCAAGCCGGACCTCTCGGTCACCGGTTACGTCCTCACCGCGGACGACGACGCCTCGGCGCCTTGTGTGGACCTCGTCGTCTCGGTCTTCCGCGACCCGGTGGCCGGCTGAAGCTCGGTATCTCCCGGCGGCCGGAAGGTGGCCGCCCCGACGACCGTTTACGCGCCGGCCTGCCTGACCGCCTCGGCCACCTGGGCGGGGGACGTGTGCGAGGGCGCCCCGTGGCCGGGAAGGACCCACGACGCCGACAGCCGGGCGAGCCGTTCCAGCGACGCGCGCGACTCGTCCGGGTCGTCCGTGAACGGAGCGGGCTGCGGGCCGGTGCGCCCGGTCAGCACGTGGCGGGTGGTCAGGGCGTCTCCGACGAAGACGGCGTCCGCGAGCGGCACGTGCACGGCGACGCTTCCCGGCGAGTGTCCCGGCATCTGCACGATCACGGGGCTCCCCGGCAGGTCCAGGACGTCACCGTCGGCGACCTCGACCACCTCGTTCACGTACTGGGTGCGCAGCCCGTTCTTCCGCAGGGAGTACCAGAAGAAGCCGAGCGTGGCGCCGATTTTCATGGGCCCCATCGGGGTTTTCGGCTTCTCGCCCGTGCGCGCGCGGACGGCGTCGGCGGCGTGCACGTAGACCGGCACTCCGTGGTCGCGCCGCAGGCGTTCGGCGAAGCCGAGGTGATCGGAGTCCCCGTGGGTCAGCACGAGCCCGCGGATGTCGTCGGCCGACTTGCCGATTGATCGCAGCTCGTCCTGCAGGTCGTGCCAGTGGCCGGGCAGGCCCGCGTCGATGAGCGTGATGCCCTCGTCGGTGTTGATCAGGTAACACGCCACCACGTCGTTGCCGAGGCGGTGGAGGTGGGGAGCGAGCTTCATGGGGTTGCCCTTCGGGAGTGGCGTCCGGCTACGATAGCTACGGTACATAGCCTTGATGGCTACGGTCAATAGCTTTGGAAGGGACGAACCGTGCCGACTCCTGAGAAGACTTCGCTGAGCGCGATCGTCGCGGCGGGCCGGGAACTCCTGGAGTCGGGCGGTCAGGACCGGTTGACGATGCAGAGCGTCGCCGGCCGCGTCGGGGTCCGCGCCCCGTCGCTGTACAAGCACGTCCGTGACCGCGCGGCGCTGCTGGCCGCCGTGGCCGGGTCCGCGGTCGACGACCTCGTCGCCCGGCTCGAAAAAACCGACGGCTCGCTCGAAGGGCTGGTGCGCGCCTACCGCGGCTTCGCCCAGGACTGCCCCGAGGGGTTTCGGCTGATGATGCTGTCCACACTGGCGCCGGAGGAGGCCCTCGACCGCGCCGTCGCCCCGATCCTGCAGGTGTCCCGTGACCTCGTCGGAGACGAAGGCGCCCTCGAAGCCGCGCGCCTGCTGACCGCGTGGGCCACCGGTTTCATCCAGATGGAACTCGTCGGCGCCTTCCGGCTCGGGGGAGACGTCGACCGCGCCTTCGAGTACGGCCTCACCCGTCTTCGCCGCGCGCTCACCGCCGAGGCGCAACCGTCCTCTGTGGACTGATCTGCCGCGGTCAGCTGTCCGCGTGGTGTGCCGGAGCGTGAAAGCTGCCCAGCAACGCGAGGGCGTCGGCGCTCGGCGTGCCGGGTTCGGCGTGGTAGATGACCAGCTGCTGGCCGGGGGCGCTGCGCACGTCGAACGCCTGGTAGGTGAGGGTGAGCGGGCCGACATCGGGGTGCACGAGCTGCTTGGGCTCCCGGCTCTTGCCGCGCACCTGGTGGGTATCCCACAGCGCGCGGAACTGTTCGCTGCCTTCGCTCAGCTCGGCGACCAGGTGTCGCAGGCCCGGGTCGTGCGGATCGAAGCCCGCGGCCACCCGCAAGTTGGCCACGGTGGCCTGCGCCGTCCAGTCCCAACGGGCGTAGAACTGCCGGCCGGCGGGGTCGAGGAAGGTCATGCGGGCCAGGTTGTCCGGTGCGCGGAACGGTGAGAACAGCGCGTCGGCCAGTGCGTTGGTGGCCAGCACGTCCAGGGTGCGGCTGAGCACGAAGGCCGGGGTGTGCGGGTAGCCGTCCATGAGCTGGCGCAGTTCGGGGCTCACGGTCTGCGCCACCGGCGCGGGCACGCGGTCCGGGGTGGCTCCGGCCAGCCGGTACAGGTGCTCGCGAGCGTCCTCGTCGAGGTCCAGCGCACGGCACAGGGCTTCGAGGACCTGCGCGGACGGCCGGGTCTCGCGGCCCTGTTCGAGGCGGGTGTAGTAGTCGGCGTTCACGCCGGCCAGCACGGCGACCTCCTCGCGTCGCAGCCCGGCCACCTTGCGCCGTCCGGAATAGAGCAGGCCCGCGTCCTCCGGAGACCGCTGTGCGCGGCGGGCCCGCAGGAACTCACCCAGCTCGTTGCCGCTCATGACCCCAGGCTAGATCGCCGTCCGCCGGGTTGGCTGGGTGTGGCGCACCCGGTCACCGCGCGTCCTGCCGCGCCCTTCGGCTGTCGTCGAGCCTGGGAGGCACAACAGGACTGAGGTGAGTGATGACAGAACGTGAGACCGCCGAAGTGGTCGGCATGTGGGTGACCGCGGACGGCCACATCCGGCAAGAACTGCGCGCCGACGGACGCTACGACGAAGCGCGCGGCGACCGACGTAGCGCGTACACCGGCCGGTATACCGTGACCGGGACCCATCTGGATTACGTGGACGACACCGGGTTCACCGCGACCGGGGACATTCGCGACGGCGTGCTCTACCACGAGCACCTGGTCCTCTACCGCGAACGGCCGGTGCGGCGATGAGCGCGACGGCCGCCGATCGCCCGTCCGACGGCGAACTGGCCGGGAAGGTCGCGCTGGTCACCGGAGCCGCCCGCGGGGTCGGCGCGGCCACCGTCGGCTGGCTGCACGCCCGGGGCGCGCGGGTGCTGGCCACCGACATCCGGCCCGAGGTGGCGGACCTGACGGCTCGGTTCGACCGGGTGTCGACCCTGATCGGCGACGTCTCGCGGGAGGAAACCGCGGTGCGTTCGGTGGCCACGGCGCTGGACCGGTTCGGCGGCCTGGACATCCTGGTCAGCAACGCCGGCCGATCGGTCAACAAGCCGATCGTCGAGACCACGGCGTCCGACTGGGACGAGCTGATGGCCATCAACGCCCGCGCGGCGTTCCTGCACTCCCGCGAAGCGTTCCGGGCCATGCGTGAACGCGGCGGCGCGATCGTCACGGTCGGCTCGTTCACCTGCACGGTCGGGCTGCCCGAGGCCGCCGTGTACAGCGCGTCCAAGGGGGCTCTGGCGCAGCTGACCAAGGTGCTCGCGCTGGAGGGCGGCCCGCACGGCATCCGGGCCAACGTCGTCGCCCCCGGCGTGATCGAGACCGACCTGCTGGACGACTTCCGGGACGACAGCCGCGCCTACCTGCGCTCTTTCGGCGAAGCCCACCCGCTGGGCCGCGTTGCTCAGCCGGACGAGATCGCCGAGGTGATCGGGTTCCTGGCCTCGCCTCGGTCCGGCTTCATCACCGGCGCCGTCGTCGCCGCCGACGGCGGTTACACCGCGGCGTGACCACCACGACAAAGAGGGAGAACACCATGCCTGGACGGCTCACCGGCAAGGTCGCGCTGATCACCGGCGCGACCGGGGGCATCGGATCGGCCACCGCGGACCTGTTCGCCCGCGAAGGCGCCTGCCTGGTCATCGCCGACCTCGACGCGGAAGCGTTGCGTGCGCTGGCCGTGCGTTTGGAGGCCAAGGGCGCCGACGTGCTCGCGGCCCGCTTGGACGTCTCGTCGTCCGAAAGCTGGGACGAGGCCATCGAGCTGACCCGCCGGCGCTTCGGGCGGCTGGACGTGCTGGTCAACGTCGCCGGCATCGTCGACTGGCCCGGCATCGAGGGCACCACGCGGGAATCCTGGGACCGGGTGATCGCGGTCAACCAGACCGGCACCTGGCTCGGCATGAAAGCCGCCATGCCCCTGCTGCGCGCCTCCGGCAACGCCTCGATCGTCAATACCTCCTCGGTCCTGGGCCTCGTCGGCAGCGGGGCCGCCGCCGCGTACCAGGCGTCCAAGGGAGCGGTGCGGCTGCTGACCAAGACCGCGGCCGTCGAGTACGCCACCCAGGGCGTCCGGGTCAATTCGGTGCACCCCGGCGTCATCGCCACCCCGATGATCCAGGACCTCCTCGACGAGCAGGGCGACGGGCAGCCCGACATCGTGCGCACGCCCATGCGCCGCGCGGGCCGTCCCGCCGAAATCGCTCCCGCGATGCTCTTCCTGGCCGGTGACGAATCCTCGTTCGTCACCGGAACCGAGCTCGTCGTCGACGGCGGGCTCACCGCGTACTGAACGGCACGTCCCCGCGCCGGCCTCGGACTCAGCCGAGTTCGGCCCGGCGTCGCCGCTGTTCGGCGATGGTCGCGTCGACCGTGTCGCGGTGCTGCTGGATCTGCCCGACGAGCACCCGCGCGGCCTGGTCGACGGCCTGCCGTGGTGACGTGATCAGCCGGCGGGCGTGCCGAACCAGCGGGACAGGTGGTCGTCGAGGCTCTGCTGATCGTCGCCGATCCAGGCGACGTGGCCGTCGGGGCGGAGCAGGACGGCCGGAACATCCAGTGCCGCGGTGGGATCCGCGAGGTGATCGACCCGGTCCGACCAATCGCCGACGGTGAGGCGTTCGGTGCGGTCCAGCAGCAGGCCACGGCCGCCATGCAGCAGACCGTAGAGGCGGCCGGGCTTCACGTCGATGTCGCGCAGACGTCGGCCCAGCAGTTCGGGGCCTTCGCCGAAGTCGTAACGGATGTCGATCGCGGTGATCTTCTCGATCAGGTAGCGGTTCACCTCGTCGAAGTCCATCAGCTCGGTGAGCAGCCGCCGCACGGCCTGCGGGCCCGGTTCGGTGGAGTGCAATTCCATCTGGGCGCGAGTGTTGTCCAGCACGTCCTCGGCGACCGGATGGCGTTCGGCCTGATAGGTGTCCAGCAGTGTTTCCGGCGCCCACCCGCGGATTTGCGCGGCCAATTTCCAGCCGAGGTTGAAAGCGTCCTGAAGGCCCAGGTTGAGGCCTTGCCCGCCGGTGGGCGGATGGATGTGCGCCGCGTCGCCGGCCAGCAGCACCCGCCCGACCCGATAACGTTCGGCCAACCGGGTGGCATCCCCGAAACGGGACAGCCAGCGCGGGGAATGCACGCCGAAATCGGTTCCGGAAATGGCGCGCAGCTGTTGTTTGAAATCCTCCAAGGTGGGCGGTTCAGCGCTGATTCCCGCGGCGGGGACCACGACGCTGTAGGCCCCGTTGCCGAACGGCCGGAGCCAGAATCGCTGCTGGGTCTTGCCGATTTCGGTCACCTTGGCGGCGATCTCCTCTTGCGGCGCCCCCACCTGCATCTCGCCCATCAGCGTCTCGGCCCGTGAGGGCTCGCCGGGGAAGCCGACGCCGAGCAGTTTGCGCACCGTGCTGCGCCCGCCGTCACAGCCGACGAGATAGCGCGAACGCAGCTGTTCGCCATCGGCCAGCTCGACGGTCACCCCCTCGTCGTCCTGCTCGAAGCCGGTCACCGCGCAACCGTGCCGGACCTGCGCACCCGACTGGATCGCATGTTCTTCGAGGAGGCGGACGATGACCGGCTGCGGAATACCGAGCAGATAAGCGTGCGCCGAATCCAGGTCCGGGGGCGCGGGTTTGGGGATGGCGGCGAAGAAACCGCCGGCCGGACGTTTTCTGCCATGCTGGAGAAGGCTGTCCAGCAGTCCACGCATCGCCATCAGCTCAAGGCTGCGAATATGCAGACCGACAATGCGGACGAACGAAACGGGCTCGGTTTCCTTTTCCAGAACGAGTACCCGCACATCGTGCAACCGCAATTCGGCGGCCAGCATTATGCCGGCCGGCCCGCACCCGGAAATGATTACGTCGAGGGGTGCATCGTTCGACGATGGTTCGGTGGTGAGCTGTGGAGAGTCCATGGGTGTTGCCTTTCGGGAGTGCCTGGTTATCGGGCGCTCCCGGCGACACCTAAATCAATCGCCCGACCGTGGGAGCACCCACATCGATACTGCGTTCATGGGTCTCACCTCCTCGGGCAGTGTCGCGGTCCGATCCAAGCTACAAGGCCGACCGTCACCCCGTCCAATTTTTTCCCGGCCACGGCGGGCCTTACCGGCGGAGCGCCGGGGCCAGCAGCGCGGGCGCCTGTCTCCGAGCAGGGTGCACACTGCGCGTATCAGTGCGGCGTGACCTTGTCGAGCGTCGCGACAGGTCGGTTCATCCCGCTCGGTTCTGCTGGAGGGCATGCCCGGCAATCACAGTGTCAACGTGCAAGGTCGCAGAGACTGCAATGGGGGCGGTCAGGCGGTCGGCCGCCCCGCGCCCGCGTAGTCGTCGCCCGGCTTGCGGTAGGGGTGGACCTGCACGGCCTGGCCCGTTTGCGGCGCGTCGATCATCTGCTGGTTGCCGATGTAGAGGCCGACGTGGTGGATTTTCGTGGCGGGCTCGCCGTAGAAGATCAGGTCGCCCAGCTGTGGTTCGTCCACGTGCGGGACGCTGCGGAACTGCGTGTCGGCCGTGCGCATGAGCTTGACGCCCGCGCTGCTGTACGCCGCGGTGGTCAGGCCGGAGCAGTCGAAGCCCGGGTCGGCGTCGCCGGTGCCGTTGCCGCCCCAGACGTAGGGCAGCCCGATCTGGTCGATGGCGAAGTCGACCGCGCTCAGCACCGCGGGGTTGGGGGCCTGGCTGCCCTGGCCGACGGTGCCGTAGACGTTGGTCGTCGCCAGTGTGCGGTGCAGGAAGAGCGGCGCTGTCTGCAGGGAGCTGACGGCGTTCCACCAGTCCTTCGACAGGTCGCGCCCGTCGGCGCAGAGGGCGCGCCCGGCGGTGAGGGCGGCGTCGTCGACGTTCTGCGGGTCGGGCTTCCCACCGGACGCGCTGCGCTGCCACTTCGCCCAGATCGCCGGCGAAAGCTGCATCGGGCCGGACGCGTTCGCCGTCGAGACGACGCGGTTGTAGAAGTCGCGCACCTCGACGGTGCCCAGGGGATTCGCGAGAGTGCCGTTGGGGTTGAGATGGTCACCCTGCGCGCGACCGTGATCGCTGGTCACCTTGCCGACGGCGGCGAGGGTGATCCACGAAAGGTGACAACCGGGCTGTTCCTTGCCGAGCGTGACGGTCGCCTCCGCGTAACCGGTCATCGCCCGCAGAGGAATGTCGAGCCACTGACTGGTCTGCGAAGCCCACGCGTCGAACTCGCTCGCCTTCGGCACGTTCGGCTGCGTGGGCACGGCGCTACTCGCTGGCGGCGTCGGCTGTGGCTGCGGCGATGTCGGCGCCGTGGAGGCGACGGCCGCGGTATCGGCCGCCTGCTGGCCACCGGGCGCGAACTGCACGGCGACGACCAGCGCCGCGACGGCCACAACAACCGCGGCGAGCACGACCACGGTGCGCCGTCGCCTGGGCCGCTGCCCCGTGGCGAGCCCACCGTCGCCGTTGGCTGGCGACGCCGCGCCACTGACCGCCGGTGCCTCGCCAGTGACTGGCGACGCTTCGCTGGTGGCAAACGACGTCTCGCCGCTGACTGGCGACGCCTCGCCGGTGGCAAACGACGTCTCGCCGCCTACCACCCACGTCTCGCCGTTGGCTGGCGACGTCTCGCCGTTGGTTGGCGACGTCTCGCCACTGACTGGCGACGCCTCCTGCCCGGCCGTCTGACCAGCGGACACCTCACCCCGCAACGGCGCCAGTGCCAGCGATTCCCCCACCACAGACTGCTCCGCCCGCGTGGGCGGCTCCGAGCCGAACAGCGGTTCCATGCCGAGGCCCGTGCCAGATTCCTGACTTGCCGCCGCGGGCGACGCGGATATGACCGAGCGCTCCGTGTCAGGTTCCTGACGCGGCCGCGCTGCCCCGGCGTCTGGCTGGGTGTCAGCGCCTGGCTTCGCCGTCGTGGCCGAGTGGGCGGCTTCGGAATCCGTTTCCGTCAGGCCGGCTCCGGTCGAGCCGGCGTCCGGGTGAAGCTCCGCCGAGCTGGCTTCAGTCAAGGCAGCGTCTTCCGCACTGGCCTCCGCTGAGCGGGCCTCTGTCGTGCTGCCTTCCGATGAGCCGACGTCCTCCGGACTGCCTTCGGTCGAGCCGTCGTTGCCCGCGCGAGTTTCCCTCGGGTTGCCTTCAGCCAGAGCAGCGTCGTGCGCGCTGACCTCCGCGGTACCGGCTCCAGTCGTGCTGGCTTCCGCCGTGCCGCGGTCACTCGAGCTGGCTCCCGCCGCCCTGCGTCCGACCGAGTCAGTCCCCGCCGAGCCGGCGTCGCCCGAACCAGTCACGTTCGAGTCAGGCCCTTCCGAACCGCCCTCGCCCTCTGGCGGCGAAACCGCTCCCGTCGCCATCATCGGCTCCCGGTGAGCCTCGAAAGGACGAACTCGCGCAGGCCGTCCAGGTCGGTGTCCGTGGCGACTTCGATCCGGCGTCCCGGCGCCGCTTCGGGGTCGTCGAGGGCGATGCGGCGGTCGACCAGGGTCATGCCGCGGGCCGGGCCGTCGGTGGTGTCGACGTTCACCGCGTACGTCTCCGTCTGCAGGATGCCCGGGCTGATCGCCTCCGCGACGGCGACGGCGTCGTGCATCACAATGCCGTCGTAACCCAGCACTCGCCGGTAATAGGCGAGGTAATCAGGGGTGAAGGACTCCAGCGTCTGGCCGAGTGGCCCCGAAGCGGCGAGTTTCGCCAGCCAAGCACCGTCGACGGCGCATCGGTGGGTGAGGTCGAGGGGGACCATCACGCACGGCACCTCGTCCTCGGCGATCACGCGCCGCGCGGCCTCCGGGTCGGCCCAGATGTTGAACTCGGCGGCGGCCGTGATGTTGCCGCGGGCCACACCGCCGCCCATCAGCACGATGCGCGCGATCTTGTCGCGGACCCCCGGGTGCGCGGCCAGCAGCGCGGCGATGTTCGTGAGCGGCCCGATCGGCGCGATCGTCACCGGCTCGTCGGAGGCTTCGAGCAGGGAGACCAGCAGGCTGACGGCGTCCTGCGATTCCAGCGGTCGCGTCGCCTCGGGCAGGGAGCCGGCGCGCCCGGACAGCCCGTCGGCGCCGTGGACGTTGCCGTTGCGCTCCCCGCCGTAGACCAGCCGCCGCGCCGCGCCGGCCGCGACCGGGACGTCCGGGCGATCGCACAGCTGCAGGAGACGGCGGGCGTTGGCGGTGGTCATGGCCAGCGGGACGTTGCCGAAGACGGTCGTCACCCCCAGCAGGTCGACGTCGGCCGACATCGCCGCCAGCGCGATCGCGAAAGCGTCGTCGACACCCGGGTCGGTGTCGATGATCAGCTTGGTCCCCATCAGTGCTCCCCTTGCCTGTGGCGGGCGTCCTCGCACAGGTTACGGTCAATGGCATGACGTCGATGTGGGGTGCGCCCGCGCTGTCCCGCGTGCGCGCCTGGGGGCGGGCCCGGCGCGACCCGCACCAGGCGAAGTTCCTGACGGGCGACTCGCTGCGCTGGATCGTGCGCAACCGCGCGTACACGCCGTGGTACCTCGTGCGGTACTACCGGCTGCTGAAGTTCCGCCTGGCCAACCCGCACATCATCCTGCGCGGCATGGTGTTCCTCGGCAAGGACGTCGAGATCCACTGCCGGCCCGGTTACGGGCGGCTGGAGATCGGCCGCTGGGTGCACATCGGCGACGGGAACGCGATCCGCTGTCACGAGGGGTCCCTTCGCATCGGCGACAAGTCGGTGTTCGGCAGGCAGAACGTGATCAACTGCTACCTGGACATCGAGCTCGGCGCGGCCACGCTGGTCGCCGACTGGGTGTACATCTGCGACTTCGACCACGTGACCGCCGACATCCACGTGCCGATCAAGGACCAGGGCATCGTGAAGTCGCCGGTGCGCATCGGGCCGGACACCTGGCTCGGCACGAAGGTGAGCGTGCTCAAGGGCACGCGCATCGGCCGCGGCTGTGTGATGGGCGCGCACGCCGTGGTCCGCGGCGACATCCCGGAGTACTCGATCGCTGTCGGCTCGCCGGCCCGCGTGGTGCGTAACCGCCAGGACGACTACGCCGCCGACGCCGCCCGCCGCGAGGCCGTCGCGGACATGGCCCGCAAGGCGAACAAGGCCCTGCAGAAGACCCTCGGCGAGAGCTGACGGGCGTCGTCGCCCAGTGGCGAACGGCGTCGCCGGCTCGTGGCGAATCCGCATTCGCGCTGGTCAGGCGACCCGTGCCGCCGACGGGGGATGGGCGTCGGCGGCACGGGGAGACCTCAGTCCTCGAACGTGATCTCCGGCGGCGGCCGGCGGAAGCCGTGGGTCAGGAACGTCAGGTAGACGATCCCGATCCCCAGCCACACCAGGCCGAACACCAGCGCGATGCCGTCGAGGTTGATCAGTAGCCACAGGTCGACGACGGCGCCGATCGCGGGGGCGACCAGCCAGGTCAGCACGTTGCGCCGGTTCGTGTTCCGCTCGCGGATCCACGTGGCGATCACGCTGACGTTGACCATCGTGAAGGCCGTGAACGCGCCGAAGTTGATGAACGACGTCGAGGTGGTCACGTCCAGGGCCAGCGCGATCAGCCCCACCAGCCCGGTCAGCCCGATGGCGAACGTCGGCGTGTGCAGCTTCGGCTGGAGCCGGCCGAAGATCCGGGGCAGCACGCCGTCCCGGCCCATCGCGAACATCAGCCGTGACGCGCTGGCCTGCGCGGCGATGCCGGACGCGAACTGCGCGACGACGAGGCCGGCCAGGAAGAAGCTGGCGAAGAGGTTGCCGCCGATGTGCGTCGCGATCTCGAACGCCGCGGACGACTCGTCGTTGAAGACGCTGCCCGGGTGCACCAGCTGGGTGAAGTAGGCGAGCACGACGAAGATGCCGCCGCCGATCAGCGCGGTCAGCAGGATCGCGCGCGGGATGGTGCGCCGCGGCTCGATGGTTTCCTCGGTGAGCGTCGTGACGGCGTCGAAGCCGAGGAACGAGTACGTCGCCAGTGCGGCGCCGCCCGAGATCGTCGCGAACGTGCTGCCCGAGTGGAAAAACGGGTCGCCGCTGGCGAGCGAATGCCCGTCGGAGACCACCTGCGAAATCGAAAGCACCACGAAGAACGCGATCACCAGGATCTGGAAGGCCATCAGGACGAAGTTGGCCTTCTCGGCGATCTTGATGCCGAGCACGTTCAGCACGGTGGTCAGCAGGATGAACGCGATCAGCCACAGCCAGCTCGGCACGGCCGGGAACTGCGCGGACAGGTAGGCGCCGCCGATCAGCCAGATCACCATCGGCAGGAAGAAGTAGTCGAGCAGCACGGCCCAGCCCACGAGGAAGCCGAGCCGGGAGTCGACGGCCTTGCGCACGTACGTGTAAGCGGACCCGGCGACCGGATGGGTGGCGGCCATCTTGCCGTAGCTCGCGGCGGTGAAGAGCATCGCGACCAGCGCCAGGACGTAAGCCGAGGGGACGGTGCCCCCGGTTGTCGTCGCGACGACGCCGAACGTGCCGAGCACGATCAGCGGCGCCATGTACGCGAGTCCGAAGAGGACAACGCCGGGCAGGCCCAGCCGTCGTTCCAAAGTGGCCCTGGGGGCCGTGCTCGCCGTGCTCATCGGGCTCCTTCTTGTCGCGGACGCCACCGGTCCGGCTCGATCCGGCCTTGGTAGAGCGGCAGTTCCAGCGGCGCGTCGGCCGCCGTGAACTGGTCCCACATCCGGTTGACGCCCGCCGTGCCCTCTCGCCGGACGCGGGCGACTTCGGCCAGGTCGATCGTGCGCGCGAGCACGCCGGACTCGTCGCCCGGCAGCTCGTCGAGCACGGTGCCCTCGGGGTCGACCAGGATGCTGTCTCCTACCCCCACGGGGCCGGCGGTATTCACGCTCGCGACGAAGACCTGGTTGGTGATCGCGTTCGCCCGCGCGAGCACGAGTTCCTGCGCGCGGTCGCGCGTCGTGGTCTGCACGGGGTTGAGCACGAGCTCCGCGCCGAGCCACGCGAGATGGCGGGCGACCTCGGGGAACCAGGCGTCGTAGCAAATGGAGAAGCCCAGCCGCCCGACGCCGGCGAGGTCGGCGACCACGAAGCGGTCACCCGGGTCGTACGGCTCGTACGGCCGCCACGGGAAGATCTTGCGGTAGCTGCCGGCCAGCTCGCCGCCGGGGGAGAAGACGAGGGCGGTGTTGAACAGTTCGCCGTTATCGCCGCGTTCGCAGACGCTGCCGGGGGCGAGCCAGACGCCGAGGTCGCCGGCCAGCTGCGCCAGCTCGCGGGTGCGTGGTCCGTCCAACGGCTGCGCGGCGGCGTTCAGCTGCTCTGTGCGTTCTTCGGCCGTGCCCTCGACGCCGCAGAGGTGCAGCTCCGGGAACGCGACCAGGCGGGTTGCGGGATGGTCGGCCAGCAGAGCGCGAACTTCGCTCGCGTACGCCTGCACGGTGTCGGTGTACGGGCGCGGCGGCAGCTGGGCCAGCGCGATCGGCAGCGGGCGGGACATGGGCGAAAAGTAGTCCATCTCGCACCCGCAAACAAGAGTGTTCATTTTGAGCAGTTTTTTGGGCTATCGTCGAGCCATGGCTGCCGACCTGCGCGCGCCCGCGTTGACGGGCATCCGGCGCCTGTCCGCGCTCGACACCGTCCGGGCCCGCATCGCGCTGGCTATCGAACTCGGCCTGCTCATGCCGGGGGAGCGGTTGCCGCCGAACGGCGAAATCGCGCGGGCACTGGGCGTCGGTGACATCACCGTGCGGCGGGCTCTGGTGTCGCTGTGCGAAGACGGCCTGCTCGAACGCCGTCGCGGCCGCAACGGCGGCACCCTCGTCGCCGTTGACGCGCCCGCGGGCCGAGTCGGCGAGATCAAGGCGTACGAGGAGTCGACGGCCGAGGTACGGGAGCTGATCGACCACCGCATGGTGCTGGAGTCGGGTCTGGTCCAGCTGGTCGCCCTGCGCCGCCCGGACGAGTCGATCGACCGGCTCCGCGACCTCGTCCACCGCATGGACGCCGCGACGGGCTGGGCCGAGTTCCACGACCTGGACGCCGAGTTCCACCTGGCCGTGGCCGCCGCTGGAGCGCCGGCTCCGGCGGTGAAGCAGTACAAGCAGGTGCTGCGCGAGCTGTACCGCTTCTACCTGCCCTACCCGATGTCCGCGCTGCGGACGTCCAACCGCGAACACGAGTTGCTGGTCCAGTCCCTCGCCGATCAGGAGCCGGAGACCGCCGCACTCGTGACACGCGCCCACGTCGGCGAGCTCCACCGGACGATGTTTGTCGGGCTGGGGCGCTGAAACCGGTGGCGGGTCAGGTTCCTGTCGCTTGAGTTCGCCCGGCCCAGGCACGGGGGCGGAGCCGAGGCTGGGAGCCAGGGCTGGTGCTGGGACTGGGAGCCGAGGCCGGGAGGCACGTTGGGACTGGGCGCCGGTGCTTGTGCCGAGGCGGGGGGCCAAAGAGCCGGGAGCCGGTGCCGGGAGTTGGCGTCGAAGTCGGGAAGCAGACTTGGTGGGGCGCCGGGGTCGGGAAGCAGACTTGGTGGGGCGTCGGGGTCGGGAAGCAGACTTGGGGTGGGGCGTCGGGGCCGGGAACCAGGCCTGGGTGAGGCGCCGAGGCGGAGAACCGGGCCTGGAGGTTGGGCGCCGGGGTCGGGAACCCGGCCTGGAGCTGGGAGCTGATGCTCAGGTCGCGAGCCAGAGCTGGACCTGGGAGCCGGGGTTGAGGCCAGGCCAGGCCAGGCCAGGGCACGGAGCGGTGCCGGGGCCGGAGATCGGGGAGCCGGGTGCCCGTCGCTCGGCTCGGCTCGGCTCGCGAGCGTCAGAGAGTGTCGGTGTCGGGCGTTGGGCGCTGGGGCCGGATGCCGGATGGCAAACGCTGGATGGCGGGCGTCGGACGTTGGCGCTCGGTTGCCGGGCATTGGGTTTCGGATCCAAAGCGTTGAGTTTCGCTTCGGGTCGGTGAGCTTCGAGCCACCGCTGCCCGCCCACCGTCGGTCTCCGGATTCCCGGCCAATGAAGCAGAATCCGGTCTGCCAGGGCGCCCGAAGAAGGTTCGCCGCGTACCAGTGGGGTCCGGCTCTTCGGCGGTGATCATCGGCTGATTGGCCGATCTCGCCACCCGCCGTTGAGCGCGAAGCTGGGGCGCATGCCGAAGTTCCGATATCTCGCTCCGTTCGTCGCGGCCGCGGCGATGGTCCCCCTCGTGCCGGCGGTGGCCATGGCCGATGGGCCGGACTGGAAGCCCTGCGCCTCCGTCGCGAAGGATTGGGACGCGGCTGACCAGCGGACCGAGTGCGCGATGGTCCCCGTCCCGCTCGACTACGCCGATCCCGGCGGCCGGACGATCGACATCGCCGTCAGCCGGATCCGCGCGACCGGCGAGCGCACCGGCGCGATCCTGTTCAACCCTGGCGGGCCCGGCCAGTCCGGGATGGCCATGCCGCGCGACATCGCCGGAAGCAAGGCCGCCGGGTTGCTCGTCCACCACGACCTCATCGGCTTCGACCCGCGCGGCGTCGACTACAGCGCGAGCCTCCCTTGTCCCGGCAACGAGACCCAGCCCGACCCGTCGTTGTCCGAAAAGGACCAGGCCCGGTTCATCGCCGAGCGGGACGCCAAAGCCAACGCGCGGTGCATCGCGCAGGACCCGGCGCTCGTCCATTCGTTCACCACACCGGACGTCGCCCGTGACATGGACCGGATCCGTGAGGCGCTGGGCGAGCAGAAGATCGGCTACTACGGCATTTCCTGGGGCACCGCGCTGGGCGCGCAGTACCGGACCCTCTTCGACGGGCACGTCGACAAGATGCTGCTCGACTCCGTCATGCCGCCGGACCTCGACGTCACCGCCATGGACGACGGCCAGGCGACCGCGGGCGAGAACACCTTCCACGAGTTCTCCGCCTGGATCGCCCGTTACGACGTCGTCTACCACTTCGGCCCCGACGAGGCCACGGTGGCGAAGGCCCTGCTCGACCTGCGCGCGGAGCTCACCACGCACCCGCGCACGGCCGCGGACGGTTCGCCGATCAACGGCGACACCGTCAACGCCATGTATGCCGACCCTCGTCGCCAGTGGGCGGATCTCGCCGCGCAGCTCGTGACCATCCGCGACGGCGGCACCCCGGCGCCGCCGTCGTCCGCGGCCAAAACAGGCGGGCTCGGCTGGGACACCACGCCGACCGGCTTCGACCATTTCCAGCAGACGGCCCTGCTCTGCAACGAGTCCCCGAGCCCGCGCGATTTCGACACCGTCTGGCAGCACCGCCTCGACCGCATGCGGCGGGATCCGGTCGCCGGCGGATTCGGGCTCTACGAACAACTGTGCGTGGGCTGGCCGGAGCCGGCGCGACCGTGGCAGCTGGGTCCCGGCACCAGCCCGTTGCAACTCGTCGGCCACACCTACGAGCCGGTGACGCCGATCGGCTGGGCCGTCGCCATGCAGCGGCGAATCGGCGGCACCCTCATGACGATCGAGGACGACGTGCACGGTTCGCTTTCGTCACTGCCCTGCGCCGACGCCGCCGTGACGTTCTTCGACACCGGCCGCACCACCACGCAGTCGTGCCCCGGCGCACCAATCCCGGCCCCGCGGACGTGACGGAAATCGGCTCGACGCCGTCGCTACGTTCGCGAGATGAGCGAAGCACTGCGGCGGCACGTCGACGCCTTCAACGCCCGTGACCTGGACGCGCTCCTTGCCGGCTTCACCGAGGACGCCGTCTGGGTCACGGGCACCACGACCGTCCGCGGGATCGAGGAGCTGGCCGACCTCTTCTCCGACGCCATGACCCAGCTCCTCCCGACTCTGACGATCGGCGACGTCCTCACCGACGGCGACCGCATCGCCGCCCAGCTGACAGAAACGCTCACCCACGACGGCGAGGAGCGCACGTTCGCCATCGCGGGCTTCTACCGACTCCGCGACGGCCGCATCACCTCGGCGAAGATCTACCGCGAGGGCAGCGCCGAACTGGCCTGACCCCGACGGCGGTGCTGGACCTGGTGACACACAAGGGTTTCACGCGTCGCGAGAGGGACTTTCGTGCGCGACACGCCGACCGTTCGCGTCGATGACGAGGCCCGGCGTCAGAGCAGGTAGTGAAACAGCGGACTCCCCGACTCGACCCGTTCCACCTGCAATGGGCTGGAGTCCAGGCGCGCCAGCAGACCGGGCAGGTCCGCCGGCCGGGCGATCTCGATGCCGATCAGGGCGGGGCCCGTCTCGCGGCTGTTGCGCTTGACGTACTCGAAGCGCGTGATGTCGTCCTCCGGGCCGAGGATTTCGTCCAGGAAACGGCGAAGCGCGCCCGGCTCCTGCGGGAAGCCGACCAGGAAGTAGTGCTTCAAACCCTCGTGCACCAGGGAACGTTCGAGGATCTCGCTGTAGCGGCTGACGTCGTTGTTGCCACCGGAGACGATGCAGACCACCGTCTGCCCGGGCTCCACCTGCACGGCGGTCCCCAGCGCGGCCGTCGCGAGGGCGCCCGCGGGCTCCGCGATCACGCCGTCTGACTGGTACATCGCGAGCATTTCCGTGCAGACCGCGCCTTCGGGCACCGACGTCAGCTCGGCGCCGCTGTCACGCACGATGGGGTAAGTCACGGAGCCCGCGAGGCGGACCGCCGCGCCGTCGACGAACGGGTCCACCTCCGGAATCCGCACCGGCTCGCCCGCTTCGATCGCGGCCGCCATGCACCTCGCGCCCGCCGGCTCGACGCCGACGATCCGGATCTCCGGGTGTCGCTCGCGCACCCACGTCGCGACGCCGGCCAGCAGTCCGCCGCCGCCCACCGGCACCACCAGCACGTCCGGCACGAAACCGAGCTGTTCGACGACTTCCAACGCCACCGTGCCCTGCCCGGCGACGGTGCGGATGTCGTCGAACGCCGGCACCAGCGTCGCGCCGGTGCGCTGCGCGTCGTCGTTCGCCGCGGCGAAGGCGTCTTCGTACGTTTCGCCGACGACGATCACTTCGATGTGCGCCCCGCCGAGCGTCGCGATGCGCTCGCGCTTCTGCCGCGGGGTGGTGCCCGGCACGTACACGCGGCCGTTCGCCCCTAAACGGCGACAGGCGTACGCGAGCCCCTGCGCGTGGTTTCCCGCGCTCGCGCAGACGACGCCACGGGCGCGCGTCGCGTCGTCGAGCTGGACGATGAAGTTGTAGGCGCCGCGGATCTTGTACGAGCGGACGGTCTGCTGGTCCTCGCGCTTGAGCCAGACCCGCGCGTCGACCCGCGACGACAGCCGGGCGTTGGGCTCCAGCGGCGTCCGGGTGACCACGCCCGCCAGCCGCCCGGCGGCCTGCTCGACCAGTTCCGCGTTCACCGTTTCGATGTCGTGCACCCGGCTGAATGTACTTCTCGTCCCGTGGCCACGTCCGGGGCACCGCCGCGTCTCAGACTTTGGGCACCGCCGGGTACGGGACGAACGTGCTGGTGTTCTCGTCCACGGTCAGCGGTTTGCCGATCGCCGGAAACGCGCGCTGCGAGCAGGCCGGGCGTTCGCAGACTTTGCAACCCATGCCGATCGGCGTCGCGGCGGCGGGCTCGTCCAGGTCGAGGCCGGTGGAGTAGACGAGCCGCCCGGCGTGGCGCAGCTCGCAGCCGAGGCCGACGGTGAACGTCTTGCCCGGGCTGCCGTAGCCGCCGATGTTGCGGGAGACGGTCCGCGCGACCCAGAAGTACCGCTTCCCGTCGGGCAGCGCGGCGATCTGCGTCAGGATCTTGCCAGGCGAGGTGAACGCCTCGTAGATGTTCCACAGGGGACACGCGCCGCCCACGCGCGAGAAGTGGAAGCCGGCCGCCGACTGCCGCTTGGACATGTTCCCCGCCCGGTCCACGCGCACGAACGAGAACGGCACGCCACGCTGCTTCGGCCGTTGCAGCGTCGAAAGCCGGTGGCACGCTGTCTCGAAGCCGACGCCGTAATGGTCGCAAAGGCGTTCGATGTCGTAGCGGAACTTCTCGGCCGTCGCCAGAAAAGGGCCATAGGGCAGGATCAGCGCGCCGGCGAAGTAGTTCGCCAGGCCGACGCGGGCGAGTGTCCGCGCCGCCGGCCCGGAGAATGCCCACGAGTCGGCCAGCTCCGTGATCAGGTCGTCGTACTCGAGCAGGGCGATCTGCGACGCCATCCGGAACGCCTGCTGCCCGACGCGCAGGCTCGGCGCGAGCCGCAGCACGCGCGTCGCCGGCTCGTAACGGTGCTGTTCACCTGCGGATTCGTCGATGCCCTCGGCGGTGACGTCCACGCCGTAGCGCTGCCAGAGGCGTTCCTTCAGCGAGCCGAGGACGGCGCCGCGGCGCAGCGGGATCTCGGCGGCCATGCGTTCGGCGCGCTCGTCCAGCTCGGCGACGTAGTTCTCGCGCTCGTAGAAGAAGTCGCGCACCTCTTCGTGCGGCAACGCCGCGGCCGCGCTGCCGTGCAGGCCCAGACCGTTTTCCGTGGTCAGCGCCGCGGTGCTCTCCACGGCGTTGCGATAGCTGCGGTGCAGCTTGACCAGCGCCTGGGCGATGGACGGCAAATTCGTGGCGAGGTCGTTCAGCTCGCCGGTGGTGACGTCCACGCCGAGCACTTCGTCGAGCAGGGCCTCCTTGACGTCGGCGACCAGGCGCGAGGTGTCGTTGTTGGCGAAGAACTCCGTGTCGACGCCGAACGCCTGGGTGATCCGCATCAGCACGGGCACGGTCAGCGGCCGTGAGTTGTGCTCGATCTGGTTGAGGTAGCTGGGTGAGATCTCCAGCACACGGGCGAGGTCGGCCTGGCTCATCGAGCGGCTCTCGCGCAGATGCCGTAGCCGCGCCCCGGCGAAAGTTTTGTCCATGGGTGCTCCGTCCGGCCGGAAGGTTTCCGGGCCTGAACGATTACGTGAACGATCAAGCCCGTGGATTTTCGCCCAGTTGCGAATCCGTGATTCGCAACCTTTGCAAGATGCTACGGAAGCTTCACACAAATTGGCAAATTGGAGCTATGGCCCTTCGTTTCCTGCTCGTGTGAGGGTCGTGACCAGGCA
Organism: Amycolatopsis saalfeldensis; assembly: GCF_900110575.1. GTDB lineage: Bacteria > Actinomycetota > Actinomycetes > Mycobacteriales > Pseudonocardiaceae > Amycolatopsis > Amycolatopsis saalfeldensis. The sequence goes on along the minus strand of NZ_FOEF01000014.1, from coordinate 18,004 downwards.
AGGCGAGCAATCGCAAACTTCGCAACACAGGAGAGCCCGATGACCGAGCAGGCCAAGCAGCTCGAGCAGGCGGCGGCCGGACTGGCCGAGCAGTGGAAGACCGACCCCCGCTGGGCGGGCGTTCAGCGGACCTACTCCGCCGCCGACGTGGTGAAGCTGCGCGGCAGCGTCGTCGAGGAGCACACGCTCGCCCGCCGCGGCGCGGAGAAGCTGTGGAACCTCCTGCACACCGAGGACTACGTCCACTCGCTCGGCGCCCTCACCGGCAACCAGGCCGTGCAGCAGGTGCGCGCCGGCTTGAAGGCCATCTACCTGTCCGGCTGGCAGGTCGCGGCCGACGCCAACCTGTCCGGCCAGACCTACCCGGACCAGAGCCTCTACCCGGCCAACTCGGTGCCCGCGGTCGTCCGCCGCATCAACAACGCGCTGGGCCGCGCCGACCAGATCACCTGGGCCGAGGGCAATACCGACATCGACTGGTTCGCGCCGATCGTCGCCGACGCCGAGGCCGGCTTCGGCGGTCCGCTCAACGCGTTCGAGCTGATGAAGGGCATGATCGCGGCCGGCGCCGCGGGCGTGCACTGGGAGGACCAGCTCGCGTCCGAGAAGAAGTGCGGCCACCTCGGCGGCAAGGTGCTGATCCCGACCAAGCAGCACGAGCGCACGCTGAACGCCGCCCGCCTCGCCGCGGACGTGTTCGACGTGCCGTCGCTGATCGTCGCCCGCACCGACGCGCAGGCCGCGACGCTGCTGACCAGCGACGTCGACGAGCGCGACCGCCAGTTCCTCACCGGCGGCCGCACCGCGGAGGGCTTCTACGAGGTCACCAACGGCATCGAGCCGTGCATCGAGCGCGGTCTGGCCTACGCGCAGTACGCCGACCTGCTCTGGATGGAGACCTCGAAGCCGGACCTCGAGGTGGCGCGCAAGTACGCCGAGGCCATCAAGGCGAAGTTCCCGGACCAGATGCTGGCCTACAACTGCTCGCCGTCGTTCAACTGGAAGAAGCACCTGGACGACGCGACCATCGCCAAGTTCCAGCGCGAGCTCGGCCACATGGGCTACAAGTTCCAGTTCATCACGCTGGCCGGCTTCCACGCGCTGAACTACTCGATGTTCGACCTGGCCCACGGCTACGCCCGCGACGGCATGACCGCCTACGTCGACCTGCAGGAGCGCGAGTTCGCCTCCGAGGAGCGCGGTTACACCGCCACGAAGCACCAGCGTGAGGTCGGCACCGGCTGGTTCGACCTGGTCGCCACGGCGCTGAACCCGGAGAGCTCGACCACGGCGCTCAAGGGCTCCACCGAAGAAGCCCAGTTCTGAGCCCTGCTCCCCACCGGCGGGCCGGCGGCCTCCCGTCGCCGGCCCGCCCCACCCCCCTTGCAGCTCGCGGAGGTACGAGATGGCCGACAAGCTGAACTACCGCATCGAGGTCACCGGGCCTGCCGGCGACCGGTTCGCCGAGATCCTGACCCCGGCCGCGCTGGACTTCGTGGCCAAGCTCGACAACACTTTCGCCGGCCGGCGGCGAGAGCTGCTCGACGAACGCCGCCGCCGTCGCGAGCGCTTGCAGGCGGGCGAGGAGCAGCTGGACTTCCTGCCGGAGACCCGCCGCATCCGCGACGACGAGAGCTGGCAGATCGCGCCGCCCGCCCCCGGGCTCGAGGACCGCCGCGTCGAAATCACCGGCCCGACCGACCGTAAGATGACGGTGAACGCGCTCAACTCCGGCGCGAAGGTGTGGCTCGCCGACTTCGAGGACGCGACGTCGCCCACGTGGCACAACGTCGTCGACGGTCAGCTGAACCTGTTCGACGCCATCCGCCGCAACATCGACTTCACCACCGAGGCCGGCAAGCGCTACGCGATCGGCGACGAGCCGGCCACGATCGTCGCCCGCCCGCGCGGCTGGCACCTGGTGGAAAAGCACATTCGCATCGACGGTCGCCCCGTTTCGGCGAGCCTCGTCGACTTCGGGCTGTACTTCTTCCACAACGCGCGCCAGCTGCTCGCCCGCGGCAGCGGCCCGTACTTCTACCTGCCGAAGCTCGAGAGCCACCTCGAGGCGCGGCTGTGGAACGACGTTTTCCTGCTGGCGCAGCAGGAACTGGGCATCCCGCGCGGCACGATCCGCGCCACCGTGCTGATCGAGACGATCACCGCGGCGTTCGAGATGGACGAGATCCTCTACGAGCTGCGCGAGCACGTGGCCGGGCTGAACGCCGGCCGCTGGGACTACATCTTCAGCGTCATCAAGAACTTCTCCTCGCACGGCGCCGACTTCGTGCTGCCGGACCGCGCGCAGGTGACGATGACGGTCCCCTTCATGCGCGCCTACACCGAACTCCTCGTGCGCACCTGCCACCGTCGCGGCGCTCACGCGATCGGTGGAATGGCGGCGTTCATCCCGAGTAAGGACCCTGACACCAACGAGCTCGCGCTGCGGAAGGTCCGCCAGGACAAGGAACGCGAGGCCGGCGACGGTTTCGACGGCTCCTGGGTCGCGCACCCCGGCCTGGTCCCCGTCTGCCGCGAGGTGTTCGACGGCGTGCTCGGCGGCTGGCCCAACCAGCTCGGCAAGCTGCGCGAGGACGTTTCCGTGGCTGCCGAAGACCTGCTGGACGTCGCCAGCGCCGGCGGCGAGGTGACCGAGACGGGTGTGCGCGCGAACATCAACGTCGCGCTGCGCTACGTCGACTCGTGGCTGCGCGGCACCGGCGCCGTGGCGATCCACAACCTCATGGAGGACGCCGCGACGGCCGAGATCGCGCGTTGCCAGGTGTGGCAGTGGATCCGCAACGGCACGAAGCTCGAGGACGGCACCGCGCTCACCCGGGAGCTGGCCGCCGAGTTCCTGGAAGACGAGCTGGCGAAGGTCCGCGCGGACCTCGGCCCGGCCAGCCGGCTCGCCGACGCCCACGCGATCTTCACCGAGACCGCCTTGGGCGAGAAGCTGCCGAGCTTCCTCACGACGGGCGCGTACGCCCGCTACCTCACCGACGCCCGGTGAGCAGTCTCCGGCCGCCCCCGACCTGACCGGGGGCGGCCGGGTTTCCGCACCGAATGGGATGGTGTGGTGACGGGTCCGGTGGCGGAGGCTCCCCGCCGCCGGACCCGAGTTTTTCTGCCGGCACCCAGGTCCGGCGCTGGTCGCCGAGTCGTTTGCCGTTGAGTGGCGAGCCTTGTTGTTCGGTCGGTTCGCCGAGCCGTTTGCCGCTGAGCGGCCAACCCTGTCCTTCGGCCCGGTCGCCGAGCCGTTTGCCGCTGAGTGGCCAGTCGTGTCTTCGACCAGGTCGCCGAGTCATTTGCCGCTCAGTGGCCAACTCTGTCCTTTGCCCAGGTCGCCGAGCTATTTGCCGCTCAGTGGCTAACCTTGTCCTTCGGCCGGGTCGCCGAGCTATTTGCCGTTGAGTGGCCAACCGCGCCTTCGCGCAGGCCGCGCCGATCCCGTCCGGGTCGGGCGGGCTGATTTCCTGGCCGAGCTTCGTCCGACCGGCAACGACCAGCGTCGCCTCCGCTGGTCATCCCACGGCGATCCGCCTGTCCGCCCCGGCCCGCTCTCGTCGATTGGCCGGAGCGAGGCGAATCCGTTCAGCTCTGGCTGTTCACCAGCGTTTCCGCAGCGCCGCGGGCGGTGCGCGCCTCGCTGGCATCGCCCGTGATCGCGGCGAGGACCGTGGCGCCTTCCATGAGCGAGAAGAGCTGGTCGGCGAGCGTCGGCGATGGGACGAGGCCGCGCAGGTACGCCCGCACCTCGTCCTTGTGCTTCCGGATGGCCGCCGCGACGCCGGGGGCCGGTTCGCCGAATTCGCCGAACGAGTTGACGAACGCGCAGCCCCGGAAACCCGGCTCGCTGAACCAGTCGTACAACCAGTCGAAGACGGCCAGCGGGTCGTCGCCGCGGGCGCGGACGAAGTCGCTCAAGGAGCGTCGCCAGCGTTCGTCGCGCTTGAGCAAATAGGCGGTGACCAGGTCGTCCTTCGAGGGGAACACCTGGTATAGCCGCTTGAGCGAGACGCCGGACCGCGTGCGCACGGCGTCCATGCCCACGGTCTGCACGCCGTGGGCGTAGAAGAGGTCTTCGGCTGCCGCGAGCAGTCTTTCGGTGGCTTCCGCCGTGTCCACGTCACGTTCCTCTGGTGTGGAGAATAAGCGTTCTCTACAGTACCCGACAGGAGGGGAACGCACGTTCTCCGCTGATCCGGGAGGAGCCCCGATGGCACCGCGTCCGCCGTTTCCGCCGTTCGACGAAAACACCGCCCTACAGAAGGTCCAGGCCGCCGAAGACGCCTGGAACACGCGTGACCCCGAGAAGGTCTCGCTTGCGTACACCGAAGACTCCGTGTGGCGAAACCGCGACCAGCACGTCGTCGGCCGAGCGCAGATCGTCGGGTTCCTCAGCGCGAAGTGGGCACGCGAGCTGGACTACGCGCTGCGCAAGGAGCTGTGGGGTTTCCGCGGCAACCGCATCGCCGTGCGTTTCCAGTACGAGTCGCACGACGCGTCGGGGCAGTGGTTCCGCAGCTACGGCAACGAGCTGTGGGAGTTCAGCGACGAGGGCCTGATGCGCCGGCGTGAGGCGAGCATCAACGACCGCCCGATCGCGGAGAGCGAACGGCGGATATTCGGCCCCCGCCCGGAATCCGAGCACGGCCTGGAGTTCCCCGTTTTCTGAGCCGCTTCCGCGTGCTCGGCTCTGGGCGAAACGGGGTGCTTTCCCGGCGCTGGAGAGTCAGGCTCGGGCGCATGAGCCTGGGATTCAGCGGGGAAGTGACCGAGTTCTATCACCGTTATCGCCGCGGCTACCCGCCCGCGGTGCTGGACGCGCTCGCCGCCGAGTTCGCCCTGGCCGGGGACGACGTGGTCCTCGACCTCGGCTGCGGCACCGGGCAGCTGACCCTCCCGCTGGCCGCACGGGTCGGGACGGCGATCGGCATGGACCCCTCGCCGGACATGCTGACGCTCGCCCGGCAGGCCGCGCTCGAGTCCGGCGTCTCGAACACCGCGTGGCTCCTGGGCGGCGACACGGAGGTGCCCGCGCTCGGCGGTCTCGTCGGCAACCGGCTGGCTGCGGTCACCATCGGCCATGCCCTGCACTGGATGGACCACCCACCCCTTTTCGCCGCTCTGCGACCACTGTTCCGTCCGGGCGGTGGCATCGCGGTGGTCACCAACGGCCTACCCCTGTGGCTGCAGGACAGCGACTGGAGCCGCGCTTTACGCGCGACGCTCGCCGACTGGCTGGGCCAGCCGCTCACCTCCCCGTGCGGTACGGACGAAGCCAGCCACGACCGTTACCGGACTTCGCTCGCCGAGGTCGGCTACGTCGTCGGCACCCAGACCGTGGACTACCACAGCACTCTGACCTCGGACGACATCATCGGCGGCGTGTACTCCGCACTCAGCGAGGACAGCTTGCCGCCCAGCGGCGAACGCCAGGCTTTCGAGTCTCGCCTGCACACGGCGATCGAGCCGCACGCGCCCTACGTCGAACCGGTCCGGGTCACCTTGCTGACTGGCCGGATCTCCTGACCCGCCAGGGGTTGCCGCTTGGCGGCGAATCGGTTTCGCAGGAGCCGGGTGCGATGGTCCCGTTCGCTCCAGTGTGGATGGAGATTGGCAACGCTGCTGCGCGGTGTTGGCGGCCAGGCCTGAGCCGAGAGCTGCGATGCGGGATTGCGGACCTGGCGTGCGCGGTGGCGTGGCCCTGGGCAGGAAATTGCCGCGCGGCGGCGAATCCACTACGACGAACCACCACGGCGAACCCACAGCAGACCGGACCGCTGCTGCGGACCTGCTCCGGCGAACCCGCTGCTGCGGCGGCGAACTGGATGTAGCGAACCGGCTGAGGTGGACCACAGCGGCGAATCGGCGGCGGTGAACTGCCTGCGGCGAATCGGCTGTGCTGGACCGGTTCTGCTGGACGCGAGGTGATCGGTTGTGACGGATCGGCTGCGCTGGACCGGCGGCGATCCGCTGTGACGGACCACGGCGGCGATCGATTGTGGCGGACCGGCCGCGACGAATCCGCGGCGGCGCCGAGCAACCGAAGCCAGCCCGTCACCGAGCGCGTTCAGGTAGCCCTACCTGTTGTTCCCCTTATTGTTTCGCGCCTGCCCCGGACGGATGCTCGGCAACCACGTCCCGTCCCCGAGGAGCCGTCATGACCAGCAGGTTCAGGTCCGTCGTCGCTGCTGTGCTCGCTGTTGTCGCGGTGGGGTCGGCCGTCGCGCCGACGGCTGAGGTGTCCGCTGCGGCCGGGCAGGCGCGACCGGACTGTGTCCGGCCCTGCCACTTCTGACGCGTCGCCGACTGGCGGCAACACCCATCGGCGGCAACACCTACAGTTCGAAGGCGTTGCCCGTGGCGATCTTCGGGCGGCCCAGCTCGACCGGTTCGGCCGGCCGCGCGCGGCGGTAGACCTCCACCGTCGCCTCGGCGATGCGGCCCCAGTCGAAGTCCGCTGCGAGGCGTGACTGGGCCACTCGCGCCCGTCGGGTCGCGGCCGTGGCGTCGCTGAGGACTGTGGTCACGGCGGTGGTCAAGCCCGTGACGTCGCCGGGCTCGAACGCCAGTCCTGTCTCGCCGTCGACGACCACCTCGCCGAGGCCGCCCGCGGTCGAGGCCACCAGCGGCGCCTTCGCGGCGGCGGCTTCCAGCGCGACGATCCCGAACGGCTCGTACCGGCTCGGCAGCACCACAGCGTCGGCCGCGGCGAGCAAGGCGCGCAGCTCGCGGTCGGGCAAGTGCCCGGCGAAGTCCACCGCGCGCCGGATCCGCAGCCGGCGCGCCTGCTCCACCAGCTCTTCGTAATGTCGCCCCTTGCCGGCGACGACCAAGCGCGTGCCCGGAAAACGACGACGGATCCGGGGCAGCGCGGCGAGCAGGTCCTGCACGCCCTTCTCCCATTCGAGCCGGCCGAAGAACAACAGGAACGGCGTCCCGTCCGGACTGTGCCGCTCGCGCACCCGCGCGACCTCGGCCGAGGACACGCGCCAGCTGCGTTCCTCGATGCCGTTGTGGATGACGGTGACGTCGGCGTCATCGATCTCGAAGAGGTGCGAGACCTCCTTGCGCATCGCCTGCGAGCAGGTGATCACCGCGTCCGCGCGGTTCGCCAGCCACCATTCGACGGAGTGCACCTGCTGGTTCAGGGGGTGCGAGAGCCAGCCCGAGTGCCGGCCGGCCTCGGTCGCGTGGACGGTGCCGACCAGCGGCACCCGCGCCGCCTCCGCGATGGCGATGGCGGGGTGCGTGACCAGCCAGTCGTGCGCGTGGACGACGTCGGGCTGCCAGGTCCGCAACAGGTCCTGCGCCGCCCGGACCATCGCGTGGCCCATGGCGAGCGTCCAGGCGACGAGGTCGCGCTCGAACGTCAGGTGCATCGGGTCCTCGGCCACGCGGATCACGCGCACGCCCTCGGTCACGCGGTCGCTGCGCGGGTGTGTCGAAGCGTCGGTGCCGGCCGTGTGGCGGCAGAGAACCACCACGTCATGACCTTGTTCTGAGAGGTGCCGAGCCAGCGCGTGCACGTGCCGGGCGAGCCCGCCGATGACCACGGGCGGGTACTCCCAGGACAGCATCAGCACGCGCATGGGCAGAGGTTACTCGCCAGTTGGTTCCGGTGGGCTGCCTGGCTGCCGCCGTCGTCGATCTCTGCCACCATCGGTGGTGATGACTTCCGGTCAGCCCGAGTGGCAGCGCAAGGACCCGCCCCTGACGACGCCGTGGACCGGCCTCGTCGACCCCGCCGCGGTGCTCCCCGAGCACCCGCGGCCACAGCTGAGGAGGCCGCGGTGGCTGAACCTCAACGGCCTATGGGACTACGCCGGGTGGCCGTTTTCGCCGGATGAGCCGCGGCCCGTCGGCTACGGCGAGCGCATCCTGGTCCCCTTCGCTCCGGAATCGGCACTCTCCGGCATCGCGCGGCGCGACGAGGTCCTTTGGTACCGGCGGCTGTTCGAGATCCCGGACGACTGGCGGGGCGAACGCGTTCTACTGCACTTCGGTGCGGTCGACCAGACCGCGAAGGTGTGGGTGAACAACCAGCTGGTGGTCACCCACGAGGGCGGTTACACGGCGTTCTCGGCGGACATCACCGACGTCCTGCGCGCGTCTGGGCCGCAGGAGTTGACGGTCCGCGCTGAGGACCGCACCGACATCGCGCCGTTCCCGGTCGGCAAGCAGCGCAACGAACCTGGCGGGATCTGCTACACGCCGGCGTCCGGAATCTGGCAGACGGTGTGGGCCGAGCCGGTGCCCGCCGCCCGGGTTTCGGCGCTCGAGATCACCCCGGACCTCACCGGATTCACGGTGTTGCCCCAGGTCACCGGCGGTGCTCGGGCTGAGCTGGTGGTGTCGTCGCCGAATGGCGACGAGGCCGCGCGGGTCCGCGGCGTCGCCGGCCAGCGGCTACGGGTGGAGGTGCCGGACCCGCGCTTGTGGACGCCGGACGACCCGTATCTGTACGACCTGACGCTCCGGGTTCTGGACAATCGTGGTGATGTCCTCGACGAGGTCGAGAGCTATGGCGGGCTACGCACGGTGGGCGTCGCGCCGGACGAAGCCGGACGGCCGCGGATAACGCTCAACGGCCGCGTCACCTTCCTCCACGGCCCGCTCGACCAGGGCTATTGGCCGGACGGCGTTTACACGGCGCCCACGGACGAGGCGCTCCGGTTCGACCTCGAGAAGACGAAGGAGCTGGGGTTCAACTTCGTCCGGAAGCACGTGAAGGTCGAGCCGGCGCGCTGGTACTACTGGGCGGACGTGCTGGGTCTGGTCGTCTGGCAGGACATGCCGTCGCTGATGGTGTCGTTCGACGGGCCGCCGGGGCCCGCGCCCGACCCGGTGCCGGAGGGACAGCAGCGGTTCGAGGCGGAGCTGCGGGAACTCATCACGCAACTGCGGAGCGTGACGTCGATCGTCGCGTGGGTCCCGTTCAATGAGGGCTGGGGCGAGTTCGACACCGCGCGCATCGCATCGCTGGTGAAGAGCCTGGACCCGACGCGGCTGGTGGTCGCGAACAGCGGGGTGAACTGTTGCTTCTCCCGTCCGGACGCGGGCGCCGGCGACGTCTACGACGACCACACGTACGTCGGCCCCGGTGAGCCGCGCGAAAGGGACCATCGCGCCCTGGTGGACGGCGAGTACGGCGGCATCGGCCTGGTCCTGGACGGTCACTGCTGGCCCGGCCCGCCGCAGGCCTACGAGATGGCGCCCTCCTCGGCGCGGTTGACCGAGCGGTACGCCGAGGTCAGTGAACGGCTGGAGCAGTTGGTCGGTGAGCTGGGCCTGTCCGGCGCCGTTTACACGCAGACGACGGATGTCGAGAACGAGGTCAACGGGCTGCTGACCTACGACCGCCGGATCATGAAACTCGACGCGACCGTCGCGGCGGCCCACAACCGGGCGGTCATCAGGCGTGGCTCGGCCGGGGCCGGGGCGGCCGAGGGGGAGTTGCCGGAAAGCGGCGAACCGGAGGTCGGCGCTGCTTCGAGCCACTGATCACCGGGAAGCGTTGCCCGGAGACGGCGACGGCCACGAGATGCGCCGAAGCGGCCGCGACGGCGCGTTGTCGGTGAGTGGCGACAGGCCTGGATGCGGCGCCGAAGCGGGTCGCGATGGCGCGTTGTCGGTGAGTGGCGACAGGCCTGGATGCGGCGCCGAAAACGGGTGACGACGGCGCGTTGCCGGTGAGTGGCGACGGGTCAGGATACGGCGCCGAATCGGGTCGCCATGGCGCGTCGCCGAGGCATGGCGACGACCCGAACACAGCTCAGAAGCGGGTGGTCACGGGTGCGTAGCCGACGAGCGGCGAGGGCCTGAACACCGCCAGGAAACGGCGAAGGGCGAGAACGCATCCAACCAGCGTCCCCGCCCTTCGCGGCAAGAAATCGGCGACAAACCCGACGGCAGGCTCGGCGCCGAACCCAGCCCGGGCTCAGGCGGAGGCGGGCAACGCGGCCTCGATCGCCTTCACCACGGCCTCGTCCTCGGGCTCGGTCCGGGGCCGGAACCGGCCCACGACCTCGCCGGCCGGGTTGATCAGGAACTTTTCGAAGTTCCACTGCACGTCGCCCGCGGCGCCCTCGGCGTCGGGGGTTTCCGTGAGCGAGGAGTAGAGCGGGTGGCGGCCTTCGCCGTTGACGTCGATCTTCTCGAACAGCGGGAAGGAGACGCCGTAGGTGGTGGAGCAGAACGTCTGGATCTCCTCCGCCGTGCCCGGCTCCTGGCCCGCGAACTGGTTGCACGGGAAGCCGACCACGGAGAAGCCACGGTCGCCGTACTGCTCCTGCAGCCGCTCCAGCCCGGTGTACTGCGGGGTCAGGCCGCATTTCGACGCGACGTTGACCACCAGCAGCGCCTTGCCGGCGAGCGCGCCGAGGGTGGTGTCCTCACCCGAAAGCGTCTTCAGCGGAATCTCGTTGATACCCATTGCCTTGGTGCCCTTTCACTCATTCGGTGATGTCACTGGTGCGGCTGAGTCAGCAGTGCCCGCGCGTCCAGATGTCCGAACGGCCCGTCGTCGCGCCGGTATTCCGCGGCCAGCGAGGCCGCGCGCGTCCGGTTGCCCGCGCGGAGCAAGCCGGCGAGCGTGTCGAAGCGTTCGGTGTGCACGTGGGCGCGGCGTCGCGCGTAGTCGGCGGCGGAGTCCTTCGTGACCATGAAGGCCCAGTCGCTCGACAGCGCCAGCATCGCCTCCGCGACGGCTTGGTCGGCGACCGTGTCGCGAGCGGACCGGTCGAGCCCCGAGGCCAGGTCCAGCAGCCGGGTCTGCAGCGCGGTGTTGTCCTGCACCATGTCCGCGACCTGCTCGCCGTCCCAGACTCGCCAGTCCTTGCCCGAACCCCACGACGAAGCAGGCAGGTCGATCGGCGCGCCCAGGTGGCCCGCGTCCAGCGCGCCCTTCAACGTCGTCACGCGCACGCCCGCCTCGGGCAACGCGCGCAGCACGCCCTCCAGCCAGGCCGGACCCTCGTGCCACCAGTGCCCGAACAGCTCCGTGTCGTACGCCGCGACGACCAGCGACTCCCGGCCGTGCTCCGCGCGCAGCGAACGCAGCCGCGTGACGACCGTGTCCACGAAGTCCTTGACGTGCAGCCCGAGCACGTCCGCGGCCAGGGCCGGGTCGTACGGCGCCTTGTCCTGCGGCTCCACCTGCTTGCCCGTGACGCGCGACGCCTTCAGCCCGACCTCGTGCGCCCACGTGTGGAAGTCGCGGTACGCGGCGTGACCGGGGTAGCCCGCCTTCGGCGACCAGACGCGGTAGGTCACCTCGAGGTCGCGGCCGAAGCAGACGACGTCGGAGTCGCCGACCGGGCGGGCCGCCGAGGTGTCGCCGCGCAGCGACGGGCCGTCGACCAGGAAACGGCGAACGCCGGCGGCGTCGTAGTCCCGCTCCATTCCGGGCGCGTAGCCGCATTCGGGCGCCCAGATGCCCTCCGGCCTGCGCCCGATGCGCAACGCCGTGTCGTCGAGGCCGCCGCGCAACGCGAAGCGGCGGACGCGCTCGTCGAGCAGCGGCTGGAACGGGTGCGCCAGCGGGCCACCCAGCAGTTCGACCGTGTCACTGTCCACAAGGGACCGCAGAATCGGCGAGAACCCGTGCCGCCAGTGGGATTCCAGGTCTTCGGTCGCGCGAACGGCAGTGCGGTACTCCGCGGCGGCCAGCTCGCGCAGCAGCGGATCGCCGCCCCACAACGTCGACGCGTGTTGTGCGCGCAGTTGCCAGTGGCCGAGCCAGTCGTGGCAGGCGCTGATCGCGTACGGGTCGTCCAGCTGGGCCGCGAGCACCGGCGTCATGCCGAGGGTCAGCACGTCGGTTCGCCCCTCATCGGCGAATCGGCGCAGCAGGTCGATCATCGGCAGGTACGAGTGCGCCCACGCCTGGTAGAGCCATTCCTCACCGACCGGCCAGCTGCCGTGGTGCGGCAGCCAGGGCAGGTGGCTGTGCAGGACCAGGCAGAACGTGCCCTCGTGTTCGGTCGAGGTCATGCGCGCACCGCCACGGCGACCAGGTCGAGACTGACGTCGAGGTCACCGGCGTGGACGCTGAAGTCCTCCGCCCGGATCGCGGCGACGTCCGAGAGCAGCGCCTCGGGCCAGACGGCCTGGCCGGGCAGCTCGCCCATCACGACGTCCAGCTGCGCGTCGATGATCGAACCGCCGTGACGCCGTTCCACCGCGCTCAGGCTCGCGCCGTGGTGCAGCCCGAGCAGCTCGACGCCGAAACCCGCGGCCCGCAGCAGACTGTCCAGTTCGGACGGTGCCAGCTCCCGCGTGTGGTACGGGTTCAGCGGGGTGTCGCTGTCCGGCGTGAAGGTGAGCCGGTTGGGGGTCGTGACCAGCAGCTTTCCGCCCGGCCGCAGCACACGGCGGCATTCGGCGAGGAACCCGGCCTGGTCCCAGAGGTGCTCGATCACCTGGAAGTTCGCGATCACGTCGACCGAGCCGTCGCGCAGCGGCAGGTACGCCAGGTTCGCGCGCGCCACCGTGACGTCCGGGTAGCGGCGGGCGACGTGCTCCGTCGTCGGAACGTCGTAGTCCAGCGCCAGCACCCGGCGCGCCCGCGTGGCGATCAGACCCGCCCCGTAACCCTCGCCGCAGCCCGCCTCCAGCACCGTCGCGCCGGCGCAGTGGGGGAGCAGCGCGGCATAGGCGGCTTCATGGCGGCGGAACCAGTAGTTCTCCTCGGGGATCCCGGGGACGGTCCGTTCGCCGGTGAGGTGGAGTGCCTCGGCCCGGGTGGCTGGGGTGGTCACCTGCGCGACCCTAGCGCGTGTCACGTTCCGCGCGGCCGTCTCGTTCCCCGGCCATGCAACGAACCCTCACTCGCGTACTGCTGCTCCTGCTCGGCGTCCTCGAAGGGGTGCCGGGGCTCTGGCCACTGATCACGCCAATCGGCTTCTACCAGGACTTTCCCGGCTTCCGCGCAGGCTGGGTCTCGATGGACGGCCCGTTCAACGAGCACCTGATCCGCGACTTCGGCGGGCTCAACCTCGCGCTTGCGGCGACGCTGATCGGCGCCGCCGTGATCGGCACCACAGCCGTCGCGCGGCTGGCCTCGGTGGCGACGCTGCTGTTCGCCGTGCCGCACCTGGTCTACCACCTGGGCCACTTGTCGCACTTCGGGCAGCTCGATCGGGTGCTGATCATCGCAACCCTCTCGGCGAGCCTGGTGCTCCCGGTCGTGACGCTGCTCCTGCCGGGCCGGCGGGTCAGTTCACCGGCGACACCGTGATGCTCATCGCGCCGGGGCCGACGTGTGCCCCGATCACCGTGCTGGCGTCGCCGACGACCACGTCGGCCACGTCCGGGATCTGCGCCTTGAGACGCTGGACGACCTCGCGCTCGTCGGAGCCGAACCGCGTGATCGCGAGGTCCACCTTCCGGTCGCCGGCGGCCTTCACCGCGAGTTCGACGAGCCGGTTCATGGCCCTTTTCGCGCCCGGGACCCGGGCGAGCGGGCTGATCTCGCCGTTGCGGACAGTGAGCAGGGGCTTGATCGAGAACGCGTTGCCCAGCAGCGACTGGGCGGCTCCGACACGTCCGGTGCGACGCAGGTATTCGAGGGTGTCGACGTAGATCAGTTCGGTGGAGCCGCGGACGCGTCGTTCGGCGGCTTCGAGCACGCGCTCCAGCTGGCCGCCGGCGCCGGAGACGCGCGCGGCGGACACCGCGGCGAAGCCCAGGCTCATGCTGGCCGTGCCGCTGTCGATGATGTGGACGGGGATGCGGACCTGCTGCGCGGCCTCGCGGGCAGCTTGGACGGTCTCGGAGAGGCGGCCGGAGATGTGCATGCTCACGATCGCCGATGCGCCACTGGACGCGGCGTCCTGGTAGGTCCAGAAGAAGGCGCCCGGATCGGGTGGTGACGTGCTGACCGGCCGGCCGGCCTTCATGGCGTCGATGAGCTGACTGCGATCGAACCGGTGCTCGTCGTCCGTGACGTCCCCGGCGTGCAGCTGGACCTGCACGACTCCGATGCCCCAGCGGGCGGCGAGTTGATCGGGCAGGCACGAGGTCGAGTCGGTGACTACGGCGATGTGCGCGGACATGGTGGGGGAGGTTAATGCCTGTCGGCCTACTGCCCGTAGCCCGCCGTTGCTCCGATCGGGCGAGCGGTGTGCTGTGCGGGTTAATCGACCGACTACCGGGACTATGGTCCCAATAGATTGCTCATCCAGGTGAATGCCGTCACCTCAGCGGGTCCAGCCGCTCGAATGGCCCTAATCTACCGGCCAGTAGAGCACTGTCCCGCGGCCGAAAGCCGGCCCCTACCGGGAGGTCGAAGAAGACCTATGACGAACATCGTTGTCCTGGTCAAGCAGGTACCGGACACCTACTCGGAGCGGAAGCTCTCCGGTGCCGACAACACCCTTGACCGTGAATCAGCCGACGCCGTGCTCGACGAGATCAACGAGAAGGCCGTCGAAGAGGCCCTGAAGATCAAGGAGGCGGGCGAGGGCGAGGTCACAGTGATCTCCGTCGGCCCCGACCGCGCCACCGACGCGATCCGCAAGGCGCTGTCCATGGGCGCCGACAAGGCCGTCCACGTCTCCGACGAGGCGCTGCACGGCTCCGACGCCATCGCCACCGCCAAGGTGCTGGCCGCTGCGATCGGCCAGGTCGAGGGCTACGACCTGATCATCGCCGGCAACGAGGCCTCCGACGGCCGCGGCGCCGCCGTGCCGGCGATCGTCGCCGAGCTGCTCGGCCTGCCGCAGCTGACCTACGTGCGCCAGCTGAGCGTCGAGGGCACCACTGTGAAGGCCGACCGCGAGACCGAGGACGGCATCACCCACCTCGAGGCGAGCCTGCCCGCGCTGGTGAGCGTCGGCGAGAAGATCAACGAGCCGCGCTACCCGTCCTTCAAGGGCATCATGGCCGCGAAGAAGAAGCCGGTGCAGACGCTGACCATCGCCGACCTTGGCATCGACGCGGGCGAGGTCGGCCTCGCCAACGCGTGGTCCACCGTCGTCGAATCCTCCCCGAAGCCGCCGCGCACCGCGGGCGAGAAGGCCGAGGACGAGGGTGACGGCGGCACGAAGGTCGCCGAGTACCTGGTCGCGCAGAAGCTCATCTGAGACACGGTTTCGAGGAGGATTCTAGAAATGGCTGAAGTACTCGTCCTCGTCGACCACGTCGACGGTGATGTCAAGAAGGTCACGCTCGAGCTGCTGACCGCGGCGCGCGCGCTGGGCGAGCCCTCCGCCGTGGTGGTGGGCCCGACCGGCACCGCGGCCAAGGCCAAGGCGGCGCTGGCCGGCCACGGCGCCGCGAAGGTGTACGCCGCTGAAGGCGACGCGGCCACCGGCTTCCTGGTGACCCCGAAGGTGGACGTGCTGGCGAAGCTCGCCGAGCAGGTCTCGCCGGCGGCTGTGCTCGTCGCGGCCAGCGCCGAGGGCAAGGAGGTGGCCGCTCGCGTCGCCGTCCGGCTCGGCTCCGGCCTGCTGTACGACGCTGTGGGCGTGAACGCCGACGGCTCCGTGGACCAGTCCATCTTCGGTGGCGCGTTCTCGGTGAAGTCCAAGTCTGCCAAGGGTTCCCCGGTGATCTCGGTGCGCCCGGGCGCCATCGAGGCCGAGGCGGCGGAGGGCGCGGCGGCGGAGGAGACCGTCGAGCTGCCGGCGCAGGACCCGGCGAAGTCCGCCAAGGTGACCGGCGTCGAGCCGATCGTCGGCGGCGACCGGCCGGAGCTCACCGAGGCGTCGATCGTCGTCTCCGGTGGCCGTGGCGTCGGCTCGGCGGAGAAGTTCGACGTCGTCGAGAAGCTGGCCGACTCGCTCGGCGCGGCCGTGGGCGCCTCGCGCGCGGCGGTCGACTCCGGCTACTACCCGGCGCAGTTCCAGGTGGGCCAGACCGGCAAGACGGTGTCGCCGCAGCTGTACATCGCGCTGGGCATCTCCGGCGCGATCCAGCACCGCGCCGGCATGCAGACGTCGAAGACGATCATCGCCGTCAACAAGGACGCCGAGGCCCCGATCTTCGAGATCGCCGATTTCGGCATCGTGGGCGACCTGTTCAACGTCGCGCCGCAGCTGACCGAGGCCGTCGACAAGCGCAAGGGCTGACGTTTTCCCGCTCCGAAGGCCGCCAGGGTCCGCCCTGGCGGCCTTCGGCGTTTCCGGGCCGGGGGAGAAAACCCTCAATTAACTCAACGTGCACTGATCGGTCATCGATTCGCACTCTCCGCGGTTTCCGGGTGACGGGTACACCTTGACCATGACGTCGTCACAGCTCCTCGTCAGCACTGATCAGGCCGGTGCCGAGCTTCCGGCAGACGCGCCGCGCTACTCCCTCCTCGTCGCCCACGGGAACCAAGAAGTGGTCGCCGCGCAGAAGTTGCGGTACGAGGTCTTCGCCGAGGAGATGGGCGCGCACCTCAATTCCCCGGAACCCGGTCTGGACGTCGACCACTTCGACGAGTTCTGCGACCACCTCGTGGTGCGCGACGACCGGACCGGCGAGATCGTCGGCTGTTACCGGATGCTGCCGCCCGAGCGCGCCGTGCAGGCCGGAAGCCTTTACTCCGACAGCGAATTCGACTTGACGGCGCTCACCGGCCTGCGCCCGTCGCTCGTCGAAACCGGCCGCTCGTGCGTGCACCCGGACCACCGCAGCGGCGCCGTCGTCGGGCTGGTGTGGGCCGGCATCGCGCGTTACATGCTGCTTTCGGGCCACCGTTACCTCGCCGGCTGCGCGTCGGTCCCGCTGACCGGCGGCGGCAGCTACGCCGCCGGCGTCTGGGATCTGGTGCGCGCCAAGCACTATTCGGACGAGGCCACCCGCGTTTCGCCGCTGCACCCGTGGCAGGTCGACAACGTCGAGCGCCCGGACCGCGCGGTGCTGCCGCCGCTGATCAAGGGCTACCTGCGGCTGGGCGCGAAGGTCTGCGGCCCGCCGGCGCTCGACGCGGACTTCGGCGTCGCGGATTTCTTCGTGCTGCTCGACCTGCACCAGGTGGACGAGCGGTACCTCAAGTTCTTCCTCGGAGTCCAGTCGTGAGCCACGCCTGGATGCCGAACTCGCCGTGTGGCGACGGCTGCCTCACCGAGGACGGCCCGACGGTCGGCCTCTCGCGTCGGGTGCTGCGCTTCAGTTGCGCGATTTCCGTTGTCCTGGCGGCATTGCTGACCGCGCCGCTGCTGCTCGTGCTGCGCGGACGGGGCCGGGAACGGTTGGTGCGCACCATCTTCCGCGCCGTGCTGCGGTCCTTCGGGGTGAAGCTTGCGGTGCACGGCGGCGCGGACTTCCTGGCCGCGCCCGCCGGCCGTGGCGCGCTGGTGGTGAACAACCACATCTCGTGGCTGGACATCGTCGCGATCAACGCGCTGCGCCCGATGCGTGCCCTCGCGAAGGTCGAGATCGGCGGCTGGCCGGTCCTCGGCACGCTGGTCCGCCGCGGCGGCAGCATCTTCCTGGACCGGACTCGCCTGCGGGCGCTGCCGGGCACGATGACGGAACTCGCGGACGCGCTGCGCTCCGGCTCACTCGTCAACGTCACCCCGGAAGGCACCACGTGGTGCGGCCTGGCCTCCGGCCGCTTCACGACGGCCACCTTCCAGGCCGCCATCGACGGCGGCGTGCCCGTCCGTCCGATCGCGTTGCGCTACCGCCTGGCGGACGGCCGCGAGACCAGCCGCCCGTCGTTCGTCGGGCCGGAGTCGCTGATCGCGTCGCTGCGCCGCGTGGCCGCGCTCCGCGGGCTGGTACTGGAAGTCCACGTCTGCCCGGAGATCGCCCCTGGCCGCGCGGAGGACCGACGGTCACTTGCCGCACTGGCGGACGCTTCGGTCCATTCGGCACTCGGGACGGTCCGGATCCCGCCGCAACGCCGTCGCCGCGCAACGACCACGCCGGCAGCCGGTGCCGTCCCTGCGGCTGGCGCCCGTCCCGCGGTTGGCCCTGTGGTTGGCGCCCGTCCCGCGGTTGGCCCTGCGGCTGGCCCTCGTCCCGTGGCCGGCCCTGTGGTTGGCGCCCGTCCCGCGGTTGGCCC
>NZ_FOEF01000023.1 GCF_900110575.1 Amycolatopsis saalfeldensis | reverse complement strand
CGGCGGCACTAACTCCGGCGGTAGCAACACTGGCGGCACTAACTCCGGCGGCACTAACTCCGGCGGTAGCAACACTGGCGGCACTAACTCCGGCGACACTAACTCCGGCAGTACCAACTCCGGAACCACCAATCCCGGCAGCAATTCAGGCGCTCAGAACACCAGCTCCGCGACACCCGGCCCCGGCACCTCCAACAGCACCGTAACCCCGAACACCTCCACTCCACCACCGGCAACTCCAGGCGACTCCGGCAACGTCACGACAGGCAACCCCGCCTCCCCACCAGCGACGCCAGGCGCCCCGACCGCGGGCTCCGTCAACACGGGCAACACCGTCCCACCCCCCGCGGACGCTGGCACGACCACCTCCACCCCACCCCCCGCGAACACCGGCGACACCACCCTTGCCCCGCCCTCCACGTCGACCGGTGGGAACGCTTCTGCCCCGCCCTCCACGTCGACCGGTGGGAACACTTCTGCCCCGCCAGCGAACGTCGGTAGCACCACGTCCGGCCCGCCCCCCGCGAACGTCGGTACACCGACACCAACGCCGACTCCTGCGAATCCCGGCCCGTCCGCGTCCCTGCCTCCCGCGAACGCTGGCCCGTCGACGCCAACTCCTCCGCCCGCACACGCTGGGTCGGCGACCACTTCGACCCCACCGCCGGCGAACAGTGGCATCTCCACTTCCACCCCGCCTCCGGCGAATGTCGGCGCCACTACCTCGAGCCCGCCTCACACGAACGTCCCACCCTCAGCGAACGTCGGCAGTAGCACTCCTACACCGCCGCCGTCGGTGGGGACGCATTCGACTACGGCGCCGTCTTCCTCGACGGGGATCGGGAACACCTCGCCCACACCTGGCGGGCAGACTCACAGCGATAGTGGACTGCCGGGTTTCGGCGGTCGTCAGCACACTGATTCCCCGATCACCAATCAGCCGACGGGACCGAGCACACCGACCCACACCAGCCCGGCGCCCAGTACTGCTGTCAGCACAGGCCCCGCGCCGAGCACGATCACCCACACGGGCCCCACTCCGACGGGCCTAGGCGCGACTCACACCGGCAACAGCAACACGGAGACCACCAACACCGGGCCGGGCAACACCAACGCGACGAATACCGGTCCCGGAAACACCAATACCGGTACCAGCAACACCAACGCCACCACGCAGAACTCAGGCACCGACGGCCCCAAGACCGAGCCCGCAACCGGCACAACTCCGTCCGGGAACAAGTCGGTGCCGACGGCGGTGGCGGGTAGCGTCGGTGGCGTCAAACCGACGTCCGGGCCCGACGTGACATCGCCGGCGGTTGTCGGTGCGCACAGCAGCAGCGTCGACGTGCCGAGCTCACTTCGACATGACCCGACGCCCACCCCGCAGACCGTCACCCCGGCCAGCCCCGATCCAAAGGTCGACACCGCGCCGAAGCCGGACCTGTCCACCAGCAGCGACACCGGCAGCAAGGTCGAGGCCAACACGAACACCGACACCAAGGTCGATACCAAGGCCGAGGTGGCACCGTTGGTCAGCCCGAAGCCGACTATCTCCACGACTTCGCATGACCCGAGCCCCGCTCCGAACTCGGACAGCCACGTCAAACCTGAACCGCATCAGGACAACGGCGGGCGGACTGACCATGGGCCGAACACCACCATGCACCCGGACGCCAAGAGCAGCCCGAACCCGAGTTCCGACCTGAAGATGTCGCCTGCCCAGAATCCGGCTGTCAAGACTGAGCCGAAGGTTGACGGCAAGCCGGACACCAGGCCCGAGGCGAAGGGCGACACCAGCTCCGGACCGAAGGGTGACAGCAAGCCCGGCACCAAGACCAGTCCGGTGGCAGACCCGAAGGTCAGCCCGAATCCAGCCACCAAGAACAGCCGCAACACCGGCAACGACCGGAAGATCGGCATCAAGACTGCCACCGACGCACCCGTTGCCAAGAATCTCCACACTCCGGCCAGTGCGCCGCGACCGCGGGGTGCCAATCCCGCGCCGAACCCGCACACTGAGCCGGCCGTGAGGCCGAGTACGAGCCCGAACACAGGCTCCAATACCGCGACCGGCACGAGCCCGAACAACAGCGCAAAACCGAGCACCGAGCCCGGCAAGAACCCGAACCCCGAGCCGTCCCAGGACCAGAACCAGAACCCGACCCACAACCACGAGCAGCGCACCACGGCTCAGCGGATCGAGTCCTACGGCCAGCTCGATCCCGCCAACCGCAAAGAAATGCAGGACTACTCGCGGTTCAAGTCCTATTGGGACACCAGTGGTCCGCAGAGTGACGCAGCCCCGCCGCGGCGGGATTATGCGCCGTCGGAGCGGGCTTTTCTTCGGCGGGATGATGGGTCGACGGTGGGGTTGACGCCGTTGATTGCGGCGAAGTGGCAGGTTGATCATGGGCAGAGTGACGCGCTGAAGCCGTTTCGGACCGAGAACGTCCACGATTTCATCTACCCGAAACGCGACGGGGCGCCCGTGCGGGTGTACGACGTCAACGATATCGGGAGCTTTCTCAAGGACGTCGCCACCGATGCGGGCGCGCGCGAGATCGAGCATCACCAGGCGTGGACCGGGGCGGTCCACGACTTCGCTGACTGGGTCACCGGCAAATACCCGCCGGAGCGGTTCAGTTACGTCGGGCTCGGGCGCAGTCCGGCGCCGGTGCTGGCCGCGTTGCAGTCGAATGGGCACGACGCCGTGTCGGTGCCGCTGTCGAAGTTCCGGCCGGGGCCTTCGACCGACGATTCGGTGCTCAACACCGCGTTCGAGGGGGACCCCGGGCTCACCAAGGACCAGCAGGACATGCTCGGCGAGCACTTCGCCGAATTCCTGAACGGGTTGCCGCGCACCAAGAACATCGTTGTCATCGACTACACCGAGAGCGCCAAATCGCTGCTCGCCGCGCAGCACTACCTGCAGCAGCGGCTCGATCGGCTGCCCGGGCCGAAGCTCGAGGTCCACGCGCTGGCCATGCACCAGCAGCTCGAGACCGACCGCCTCAACCGCACGATCGCGAGCATCACCGGCGACGCGCAGTCGACCCTCGGCTGGGCCTACGAGCGCATGCTCCACCCCGACCGCGCCGCCCAACGCGACCAGTTCCGCGACCGCTTCCACATGGTCTCACTGGACGCCGACGGCCCCCTCGGCCCGAACGGCAAGGCGTTCAGCGACCTGGTCAAGGGCCAGCGGTTCGACGACCTGGCCGAGTACGGGTCCTACAACTTCCAAGGGAAAACCGACTCACGCGCCGACTTCGACAACGGCCGGCCGCACCGCCGGCACGAACCGAATCCGGACGGCAGCGCCTACGACGCGCTCAAGGAGAGCATCGGCACCCGCAACCCGGCGAACCCCGAACCGGCGAACACCAACGCGCCACCGAAGCCCCCACCGTCCACGAACCCGAGCGCGGAGAAGAATCCGGGAACGTCCACAAAGGATCTTCCGCCCGCGAAGGATTGGTCGAACCAGCGCGATTCCGCTCCGGCCACGCGGTTCTCCTCGGAACGGTTCGATCCGGCGAAGTCGATTTCGCAGCAGTTCACGGGTAATCGTGAGGGCTTGCGGGGCGGCCAGCTCGGCGGGGCGATCACGCAAATGCGGTACGACGTGCGGCGTTTCGAAGAGTCGCCGGGGAATTGGGTCCGTGAGTTCACCGTTCCACTGGACCTGACCTCGCAGTCGGGCTCGGTATCGATCGATGCGCGCAACCAGCTGGCCGCCGACCTGCAGAGCCACCTCGACGCGACGGTGAACCAGCACTACCGGCTGCCGGGCGGAGACCAGCTGCACGTTCGAGTGGATGCCAACGCCACCAACGACATCCACCCGAACGACGACAGCTGGGAGTCCGACTCGTCCCGCGGCGTGCCGGTGAACATCCACGATTCCACTGTGGACGAGAACACCCCGGCCACGAACCAGCTCAACTGGGACGTGCACGACGCCAGCACCGGCCTCACCCACGAAGTGATGCACTTCCTCGGCCTGGGCGAGGGCTATCGCGACAGCCGGCTGCTGTTCAACCGCCAGGACACCCCCGGGGTGATGGGGCCGGACGCGTGGACCGACTCCTCGCTGACGCCGCAGAACCTGAGCCAGCTCGAGAACGTCTCGAACACCGCGAACATCCGCGACCACCACCTCGGCGACCCGGCGGCGACCACCCCGTCGGCGCCGCATCACACCCCGGCCCCAGACCACCACGCCGAGCCCAAGCCCACCCTGCACTACCCCACCGAAGCACCCAGCTCGGCGCACGTCACCGTCAACGGCAGCCGCACCGTCGATGCCACGCCCGGCACCGTCGTCCGCCGCGACGCCTTCGACCCGGACCAGCACACGATGCTCGGCGTGCACGGCCTGGACGCCGTCATCGTCGGCGGCGACACCACCCACGAAAACTTCCGCCAGGCCATCGCCCACAGCCTGCCGGACAACACCCCCCGTGAAACCGCCCGCATCACCTCGCAGCTGGAAGGCAGCCACCACACCGACCTCGGCCAGATCGCGCACGACGCCGGGGTACGGGTGCACGTGCTCGACCCCGGTGGCGGCTGGACCAGCCACGGGCCCGAGACCGGCCGCCCGGTCCACATTGTCAAGTCCACAGTAGACGGAAAGGACACCTACCTCGGCACGAAGGAGAACGTCCACATCGGACGCCCCGGCGTGAGCTATCCCGGGCCGACCGTGCTCGACGGCGACCGCAAGGTGGTGCACCGCGGCGAGTTCGAGGTCGAGACCGTGCGGGGTGAGCACTACGTCCGGATGTACACCGCGGTACTCGACCCGGCCGCACGCGATTCGGACTTCAAGGACGTGCACCAGAACGCCGACGGCACGGTGGACGTCTTCGCGGGCGGGACCGCGCAGACGTTCTGGGTCGGCGGCGGCCGGCCGATGCGCGCGGTGCAGTGGGCCGCCAAGTACGAGCACGACGCGAACCGCGGCAGTGACATGCAGCCGGTGCTGCGCTCGTTCCTGGTGCCGCTCAAGACGTTCAACCAGGTCAGCCGCGAGGCCACGGTCGAGGCGCTGTCCAAGGACAACTCGCTGGCGATGAACGTCGACCAGGCCGGCGACACCAACCAGTTCGGCCTGCGGGGCGAGCACTTCGAGCAGATGCGGGACAACGCGCTCAAGGGCTCGCTCGTCACCTACGCCCCCGGTGGCAAGGACATCAAGCTCCCCGATCTGGCCGGACGCCGCGAGGACATTTCGGACCTTTACGTCCGCCTCGGCCTGAGCCCCGACTTCGACTCGGCCGGGCTCGGCCGCGAGAACGACCCGTGGTTCGACTGGAGCAAGGAAAGCGGTCAGGACCGCAAGTACTTCAGCAACGACCCCGGCAAGCTCAGCGCGCTCGCGAAGACCCTCAGCGGCCACTACCACACGTGGAAGGGCTCGCCAGAGGCGTTTTTCACCCCGCCCGGCGACTCGACGCCGGGGGTGAACAGCGGTCAGGCGCGCGACTCGCAGGAGCAGCGCCAGCAGGACCTGAATGTCTTCCTGAACACCCACGGACCGTCCGGCCAGGTGGTCGGGCAGCTCACCGACGGCATCGGCGACGCGCTGACCTCGGCCGTCGACGCCGGCCCGCACACCGTGCCGCTGGACGGCCCGGCGGTCCGCGACCAGGTGCTGATCGAGGCGAAGAACCTCAACAACGCGCTGACCACGGCGGTGACCAACCTCGTCCGCGAGCGGGCCAAGGGGCCGGACGGCTTCGTCCCGCCCACTGCCCGAATCGACACGATCGAAGGCCTGCGGGACGTGATGAGCGACCCGTCCTTTGTGGACGAGGTGGCGAAGCGGGCCGCCGAGCAGATGGTGGACAACGCGGTCAACACCATCGGCGCGACGCACGGCACGCAGGACTTTCGCGCCGGGCTCAACACGATCGTCCAGGACGCGGTGAAGAGCCAGTTCGCCCTGAAAGATGGGAAGTTCAGCCCTGAGGTCGAAAAGGGCTTCCAGAAGACCACCGGGTCGAAGCGTGGCTACTTCACCGGGCCGCGAGTCGACGTCATCGGCGGCGCGGTTTCCAAGCACCTCAAGGCCGACGGCAATATCGAGACGCTGGTCCACGACACCGGCCTCGGCCTCGACCGCGAAACCGTCAAGCAGCGCCTTTCCGAGCACGTGGTGCCCGAAGCGGTGTCGGACGTGGCGAAGCAGAACCTCGTCGACGCCAGCCCGGACCAGCTGAAGGACACCTTCCGGAACGCGCTGCAGGGCGGCGCCGACCGGTTGCGCAAGAACCTGAACGAAGACCCGGTGCTCAAGTTCGCCGTGGCGAACGAGCGCACCCGCCTCGGCGACGCGGCCGCGCAGGTGATCAACGACCCGCACACGGTCGACGGGATCACTTTCACGCCCGTCACGCGCGAGCAGGCCGACGCGTTCATGGACAAGGTGCCCGATTACGCCACCCAGGCGGAGATCGGCGCGGCCATCGCGACGGACGAGCGGCGGGTGAAGGTCGACTTCAACACCCGGGAGAACCAGCTCGACCCGTCGCGCACCAAGGTCGAGTCGAAGACGTTCGAGAACGAGTACGGTCACTGGGGCGCGGGCGCGGTGCCAGGCCACACGCGACAGCACCCGGCCGGGGTTTTCGAGCGGCACCAGCAGATCGGCCGCTCGCTCGGCACCACGATCGGCGACCAGCTGGCCCGGCCGGACGAGCGGTCCGCCAAGGCCGTCCTCGACCACCTGGTGCGCGAGGCCGATCGCGACAACCCGGATCGGCACGATTCGCTGCGCCGGAAGTTCGACGAGGTCGTGAAGGCCGACCCGAAGAACCCGCGGTACCGCACCGGCGACACGGCCAACCCGAACACCTTCGGCGAGCACGCGCAAATGGTCCTCAACCAATATCTGCGCCTCACCCAGGGCCAGAACGACAATGGGCGCTTCGTGTCCAGGGACGCGCTCGCGAAGGCGATCCTGTTCCACGACATGGAGAAAGTGAACTCCAAGAACCAGTTCGGCGACGGGCAGGGCCGGCACGACCGGGAGCCGGAGCACCGCGGCGCCGTCGACCAGATGAACCGGCACGAAGGCCTGTGGGGCAACAGCCGCGACTTCCGCATCGCCCGCGCCATGGTGGACGCCGACCCGTTCGGCTTCTACTTCCGCCCGGGCAAGGGCCTGGACGTCGACGGGGTGCACTCGTTCATCAAGGGCCTCGCGCACCAGGTCGGCAGCCCCCGCGGCGGCGCCCCGACCGCGGTCGACGTCCGCAATCTGTTCAACGAATTCCACGAGTACTACCAAGCGGGCTTCTCCTCGTATTTCTCCGACAGCCACTTCGCGCACGAGCAGCACGGTGACGTCCGCTCGTTCGGCAAGCCGGCGCTTTCGGGCCTGAAGACCGATCCCGACGGAAAACTGGTCACGACCGACGGCGGCCATCGATTCGCCTATCTCGACGACAAAGGCAAGGGCGCCAAGCAATCGTACGAGCAGAAGTACCGTGACCTGCGGGATCGTTTCGACAAGGACGTGGCGAAGGAAGAGCAGGAGCGCGTCGTTTATGTGAACGACGACAATCCGGCGACCGGCGTCACCCACGATTCCGACCGCGGGGTGCAGGCGGTCAAGGAGAGCAACCCCAATGGGAAGCCGTCCGCACTCGCGCGGGTGCGCATGCGCGACTTCACCAACGAAGAGAAGGGCGCGATCGACGACGCCCTTGGCCACTATTCGCCGATCATCGGTGACCAGCGGGCGAACTCCAGCCGGGCCGGGGTCGAGCAGGAAGTGCGACACATCGGCGCGGTCAATTTCGGGCTGGAGCGCGGTGAAATCGCGTACGGCATGGGCGGCGAGTACATCGGTTCGCACCAGACGGTCAACCTCTACGCCCCCGCGATGCTCAGCCGGGAGTTCGGCGGCGGACAGCGCGGGCTGGAGGGCACCGTCACCCACGAGCTGTCCCACGGCCTGCTCAAGTACGCGCTCGACGACTACGGCAAGCACGTCGGCTCGTGGAACGAGGACGGGTCCCCGAATCGCGGCCCCGACGCCGAGCCGCCCAGCGACGCGAAGGCCCGCAGCGACCAGGCCGACTTCAAGGCCGCGGTCAAGTCGCACCTGCTCGGCCGGGCCGGCCTGGAGCAGAAGGCGCCGCGCCGCGCCGAGTTCGTCGCGCAGCTTGAGCAACAGCACCCGGATGTGTTCGCGCGGCAGGGCACCGAGCTTTCCGGCCCGCGCGCCGAGCGCGTCTACCAGGCACTGAAGGACCGGCAGGCGGACTTCAACGAGCACACCGGTTACTGGGACCGCGACGGCTTCCCGTCGTTCACCGGCGAGCGGCCGATCACGAAGTACGGCGCCACGAACGTCAACGAGGACATGGCCGAGACGGCCAAGTACTACTTCCTCGACCCCGACAAGCTGCGCGCCGAGGCTCCCCGGCGCGCGGCGTTCTTCGACCAGCTGGTCAGCGACTGGAAGAAGCCGTCCGACGACACCGTGCTGGTGGCCGACAACGAGACTGACACCCCGCCCGACGACCGCGCGCTGCGTGACCGCCTGCCCGAGTACGCGCGGGACGGCCAGGCGCTCGGCGCGCTCGTCCCGGTGGACGTGCAGGGCGCCAAGGACGTCGGGACCACCATCGAACGGCTGATCCGGAACCTCGATCCCGGCCGCACGAACCCGCCGAAGCCGGTGGGGATCGACGCCATCACCGGCACGCTCGACGGTCCCGGCTTCGAGTCGTTCCTCGGCCCGGGCCGCAAGTCCATGGTGCGGGTCGGCGAGAAGTGGTACGAGGTGCACGTCAAGGCGGAGCCGGATCTCGCCGCGGTCGGGGCGGACCAGGTCACGAAGCAGCCGAACCCGACGATCGCCGACGTCAACGACCAGAACCAGACCACCCACGCGCAGCCGCAGACCGATTCGACCACGGGCACGGTCGGCTCGTCCTACTTCGGGCTTTTCCCGGCGGGGCCGTACGCCTCGGTCGGGGCCACCGCGCAGCTCGCGTCGCCGTCGGCGGAGCACACGTCCACCGTCACCGGCACCGAGCAGCGGGTGATCCGCTCGGCCGGCGAGGTCGACCGCGCCGACGTGCCGGTGAAGTACACGATCACCGTCTCCGACCAGAACGGCGGGCCGACCGGTTCCACAGTGGACGGTCGCGTTTCGCTGCTGCTGCCCCAGGACCTGGCCAACCTGAAGCCGCACACGATTCAGGGGACGCCGACCCCGCCGAAGCCCGACTGGCACGAGCAGATCGAGTTCCTCACCCCCGAGGCCGTGCTGCTCGACGAGCAGAGCCTGTTCAACCAGGTCAGCGCGCTGCTGCACCCGTCGGTCACGAAGTTCGGCGCGCCCGGCCGGTCCGCGCTGCAGGACTTCGTCAGCGGCGGCGGCATCCGCGGGGTGCTGGGCACGGCGATGCAGGGCAGCCCGGTGGTGTCGAACGACCTGCTGAGCCCGCACGGCAGCCACCGCGACGCCGTCCAGTTGCAGGCGCGGCCGAAGGGCGTCGAGCTGGTCGGCGTGGTGCCGGGTGATTCCGAGCTGCGGTTCAACGACTCTTCGGTGAACGGCGGCAGCACCGCGGCGACCTCGAAGTCCGGGCTGGACGTGAACGCCATCTTCGGCGGCGGCGCCTACATTCCCGGCGCCGTCGGCGGGGTCGGCGGCGTGAGTGGCAGCGCGTCGGCGAAAGTCAGCCAGACGTCGACGAGCGGGACCAACGTCACGACGAAGTCCACAGTGAACGCGAAGGGTGACGTCGGGCTGTACAAGGTGAAGGTCGACGTCGAGGTCACCACCGCCAGCGGTGACAAAGCGACCGTCGAAGCCACCGCTTATGTCCGAATGGGACTGCCCGAGGCGAAGGCGCAGGGCCTGCCGGTGCCGGAAGGCACCCGGGACAAGCTCACCGACGTCGGCAAGCGGCACGAGCCGCCGTACCTCGCTTCCGCTGTCGCGGCCGGCCAAGCGCGGGCCGGTTCGTTCACCCCGGCCGCGAAAGTCCAGCCGCAGATCGAAAACGCGCTGCGCGACCGGCCCGGGTTCGGCAAGTTCCTGCCGCGGTGGGACAAGTTCCAGAGCGATTCGAAGGGCTCCACGCGTGACGTCGCGGAGCGGCTCGCGAACCTGCGCAAGCTCACCTCGGCCTTCTCCCCGGCCGCGCTGAAGTCCAAGATGGACAGCCTGCTGGGCCCCGGCGTCTCGGTGCAGCTCAAACGGCGCGGGCTGTTCACCGACGAGTACCTCAGTGTCACCGTGAAGGCGAAGGTCGGGCCCGGCGAGCACCTCGGCCAGGCCACCGGGCGTTCGGTCAAGGGCTCGGTCGCCAGCAGCCCCTCGCTGAACACCTCAACTACCACGGAGAAAGGCTGGTCCGCGGGCCTCGAAGGCCGCATGATCATCCCGGGTGCCACCGCGATCACCTCGCTCGGCATCAGCCCGACGGTCACGCCGGTGCAGTACTCGGACTCCCGCACGTGGAAGAACACCGGCGGCCCGACCGTCACCACCACCCTGTCCGCCGGTGGCAGCCCCGACTCGCAGGTGTTCAGCCACGACGTCGAGTTCGAGGTCGAGATCACCAGCTACACCCGCAACCGGCCCTGGGTGAAGCGGCTGACGCCGGGCTCGCCGTTCCGCGTCACGCCGACAGTGTCCACAGTGGCCAAGACCGGAGACGGCGGCGGGGTCGCGCTGCCGAAGATCTCCGGCAAGGTCGATCTGTGGGTCAACGACGGCTCGGCGCTGAAGAAGGACCCGGCGGAATTCACGCCCGGCAAGTCGGGCACCGTCGCGCTCACGCCGTCCGAGACTCCGCGCATCGACGACCTGGCGCGGCAGCCGAATCCGCCGAAGTTCCTGCACGTCGAGGCCTTCGCCAACACTGAAGTGCTGCGTGACGAGGCCCTGCGTCAGCTCCAGCGCGCGGCGGGCGGCGACGCGGTGCTCGGGCTCCCCGGTGGTGAGGCCCGCAATCGCGTGGACCGGATGTTCTCGCCCGAGACATTCCGCAATGGACTGCCCCGGTTCCTGAGCCAGGGCGCGCAGTCGGGCGGATTCCGTTACGAGCGCCGGGTTGCCGACCGCGTCGGCGGCCTCGGCATGGGGATGTCGCTGAGCAACCCGAAGCTGGTCGTCACGTCCGACGCGGGTGGCAGCGACACCACGTACGCGGGCGGTGGCAAGGCGGGTTACGAAAACTCGCGCAAGCAGGCCGTCGAGGCGAACGCGCAGCTGGGCCTCACGATCCGGCCGGACGGCAGCGACACCCACGGCCAGGGCCAGATCTACGGCTCGCTCAAGTGGAGCCCGTGGGTCCGCACTTCGGGCAGCTCGAAGGAGCTGAGCGCGAGCGTCGATCACGTCAACCGCGCGCCGTCGAAGAGCCGCACAGTGCTGGTGCAGTACGACGCCGACGTGCGACTGGTCGCCGAGAGCCGTCAGGAAAGCCTGGTCAACGGCTCGACCGCGCGCTCCGGCGCCGACGTCAAGCTGCCCGGCGCGGTGTTCGTGCGGATGACCGAGGACCAGGCCCGTGAGCAGGGCCTGCTGCCGGCGCTGGAGCCGCGCACGGCCCCGCCCGGCGAGCTGACCAGCCCGGCGCTGGTCGGCGCGCAGTCCAGCTCACTCGGCGCGGCGGTGGTCGAGAACGCGCCGGACCTCTCGCAGCTCGTCCGCGACGCCCGCACTCAGCTGGGCCGGACCGGCGACAAGCTGCTGCCGAAGTCGGTGCTCGACGACTCGATGAACAACCTCCAGCGGATGCTCGACCTGGCCTCGCCGGAGAGCGTCACCTCCCTTGTGGACAGTTCGCTCGACGGCGGCGTCCCGCTGGTCCTGCACGACGCGGGGATCCTGTCCACCGACAGCTACCAGGTGCTGCTCAAGGGAACCGTCACCAGCGGCGAGTTCCTCGACGTGGTGCACGACGGCGGTGAGGTCGACCACGTCGTCAACTCCGGCTGCACCGCCAAGGCGAACTCCGGGCACGGCTCGTCGTACGGCGGCCAGTTCCGCGGCGCCGGGCGCGGGCTGTTCCAGAGCACGCCGTCGAAGACCAGTGGTTACGACGGCGCGTACGCCGGGATTTCCGGTACGAAGTCCAAGAGCGACCAGACGGTCTCCACGGACACCACGACCTCCGCGCACACCGCGTCGGCCGGCGGTCCGGCGGTCCGGCACCGGCACCAGGTGCGGTTCGAGCTGGTGGTGCAGCGCGGTGGGCGAACGTACCCGATCGCCCACCAGGACACGCGGCTGACCGTGCGTTCCTCGGCTGACGACCAGAAGATCAGCGCCCAGAACCAGCCCGCGCGGACCGCGTACGCCCCGCGCACCACCGAGCTGACGCCCGCCGACGCCACCCCGGAACGGCTCACCGAGTGGCGGCAGCAGGGCACGGGCCCGTTGCCGCGGTCCGCGCTCACCGAGGGCCTGCGCGGGGCGGGCGCCGTTCGCGCCGGCGCCGTTCGCGCGCTGCGGCTCGCGGGCGCGGGCGACGGGCTGACCGGCCCGGGCACCGGCGCGAACAACACCCTCGTCTCGTCGGTGACCAACGAGATGCTGCAGGCCAACCTGCCCGGCATGGTCGAGCGGCCGCTGGAGGCGCCGGACCTGCACGAGGCCGCGATCTTCAAGAACGGCCACGGCAGCGTGAAGGTGTACGCGCGGCTGGTCAGCCCGGACCTCGCCGGGCTGAGCGATTCGGTGAAGCTGGAGCGCTCGGACCAGGCGACGAACACGTTCACCGGCGAGGCCAAGCAGACGGTCAGCGGTGAGAACCAGTACAACCTCGGCAACGGCGGCCTCACCGACCCCAGCCAGAACGCGCATTCGTGGGGCGGCGTCGACGGCCGTTCCCCGGTCGGCATCTCCGACGCGACGGCCACCACGTCCGGTGGCCAGCGGTCCGTCGTCGGCAAGCCGAAGGGCCGCACCGGGCTGGTCGGGTTCGACGTCGAGTACCGCGTGGTCGCGGATCTCGGCGACGGCCGGACCGGCGCGGTCGAGGTGCGGGTGCCGGCCTCGGCGCTCGTGCGAATGTCGGACGCGGACCTCGAAACGCTGCTCGGCGGGGCGCTGCCGGATTCGCTGACCAAGGCGCAGGACGCGGTGAAGGACGCGGCCACCGAGTGGCGCACCGCGGAGGAGGCCGTCGAGACGGCCCAGCGCGAGGCCGACGACCGGTGGCTCGAGCAGCGCGACAGCGTGAAGACGCTGACCAAGGGCGCCGGCGAACTGCAAGTCGACGTGACCGCCGACCCCGCGCGTGGCGTGCGCCAAGCCCTCGCCGACGCCGAGAATGACGCCCGGGACGCGGGCCGGACCCTGCGCGACGGCAACACCGAGATCGTCCGGCAACAGGACATCGCCGCGCAGGCGTTGTCCGTGGCCGCGTCGACCGACGAGGGCTCGCCCGAGCGCCAGGCCCTGCTGGACCAGGTCACCCGGGCCGAGCAGCGGATTCAGGACATCCGCGACGGGCAGCCCGCGCTGGTCCAGCAGCGGCAGGCGGCGCAGGACCGCGTCGCGCGCCTGGCCGGTGTGCTCGACGAATACCGCAACGACCACTCCGACCAGACGGCCCGGCGCGACAGCTCGCTCGAGGACGTCCGGCAGGCCAGGGAGAAGGCCGACGCGGCGCGGCAGAAGTGGTGGGACGCCAAGCAGAACGTCGACCGGCGGCTCGACACGCACGTGTGGCCACGCCGTGGGTCTACTTTGGACCCGAACGCGGCCCGGCCGATCCGTCGCAAGCCGGTGCCGCCGGCCACCCATCGGATCCCGCGCAAACCGGTACCACAGCCGACTCCACATCGGATCCCGCGCAAGCCGGTGCCGCAGCCCAGCACCACGGCGGGGCCGTCGACCGAGCCGCATCGCGACGGGACCGTCGAGGCGCGTGACACCGAGCCCGCCACAATCTCCGGCTGGGACGCCGGCTCCGGGCGCCCGTACGACTTCGACGTCTCCGAGATCGAGCTGCACCAGGTCACGGACCGTTCGGGGAAGGTCGTCGCGGTCTCGTTCCTGCCCGCCTCGGAGCAGACCTCCGGCGTTGAGCACGACTGGGTGGCGGACAATTCCGGCACCGTCAGCACCCTCGACGAGGGAGTGACGCCGGACCGGTTCGACCCGGCGCTGAAGGACGCGCGCGACAACGGCACCACCCCGGACCTCAACGGCCGCCGCTTCGGCGAGTGGGCCGAGCAGTCGGCGGCGCCGTGGGGCAAGGGCGTCGAGGACAACTTCTTCGTGTTCGCCCACGGCCGTCCGCAGTCGGTGAGGCTGACCCTGCTCGGCGGCCGCACGGTGCGGGTGGACGGCGCCGCGTTCGCGCGGATCGTGGCGAACTCCGCGCCGTTTGGGCAATCGGGGCCCAAATCGTCGGTCACGCTCATCGCGTGCAGCACCGGCCAGGCCGACGGCCCCGGCGGCGTCGCCCACGATTTCCAGCGTGCGCTGAGCGAACTCGGCGGGCCGGTGACCGTGCACGCGCCCACCAGGCCCGCGTTGTTCGGCCGTGACACCGCGACGCTCGGCAGGGCTGTCGGCGCGATCGGCGGATTCACCGCAGTGACCGACGGCGGGCACTTCCGGACCTTCGGCGGCCGCCCCGGCGACGAGGCCATCGTCGGCCTGGTGCGCGAGCTGGAGCAGGGGAACCATGCCGAGCTGCCGGACGGGCCGATCCCGTTGTCGGACCACGACGGCACTCTGGCCCTGACGTCCACTGTGGAGCGTCAGCTCGCGGACGAGGCGGCCCGCACCGGCGAGCTGCGGCTCACCTCGGTGCAGGACCTGGTGGCCCGGCACGATCGCCCCGATGTGATCTGGTCGGCGGCGCTGACCCGGCTGGCCGGACGGCCGGACATCGACGTTCACACCATTGTGGACACTCGACGGGACCCGGAAACCGGAGAGTGGACCCGCACCCCGCTGCCGCCGATGGCGCGCGGACTCCTTACCGTGACCGGAAAGGGCAGCTGGGGCGAGCACGAACTGGCCCGTCCGGCGCGGCTCAATCCCGCGTGGAGCACCGGCCCCGCTCGCGAGACCACTCCGACGCGGCCCGACGCGCGCGACTACGCCGAAACTCTCGTTGAGCACCACCTCGACGGCGCGTCTTCGCCATCGGTCACGGTGCCTGCCGACGTCGCGGACAGGTTCAAGGCCGACGTCACGCGCCTGCTGGACGAGCGGCCGTTCCGCGATTTCCGGCCGTCACTCGACGAGCTGGTGCATCCAGGTGTCGTACTGACGCAGGACGGGTACTCGGCGAACGAGCTGGTCACGGACCTGCGCGCGGCCGCGGTGGGCCGGGGCCCGGCACTCGCGCCGCTGCTGGGCCCGGACCTGTTCGGCCTGTACCGCGCGCCCGAGCCGCCGGAGTTCCTGCGCGGCCACGACTACCGCTACCTCACCGCGGGCCAGGGCATCGAGTTGCTGGACGTGCTCGACCTGGCCAAGGGCTACCAGCTCGCGTCCGAGCACACCGACCCGGCGAACCTGGCCGACAGTCGCGAGTGGACGATCGAGACCGAGCGGGACGAAGAGAAGCTTGCCGCGTGGGCGCCCGGCGATGTCGAACCGCTGACGAAGGTCACCGCGACACCGTTGCTGATGCACGCGATCTGGCTCGGCGGCCCGCTGCGCGACGCGGGCACCATGCACACGTTCCGGCAGAACTTCGGCGGCGCGGCCGACCGGCTGAACGAGAGCGTCGTCCCGGTGCTGTGGACGGACGTCCCGCGGTGGCAGACCGACCTGGCCTTCACCACCGAGCCGCCCGCCGACGGCCCGGACCCGCTGGCCGACGTGCGCGACTTCGTGGGCTGGGCCCAGGAGCACGGGATCCGGCTGGCCAACGTCGACGAGGTGTTCACCAGCGAGAACCCCATGCTGCTGCAGGAGTTCTACAACTCCGAGGCGCTCAAGCAGGCCGGCCCGGGTTACGCCGCGGCCAGCGACATCCTGCGCATGGAGCTGCTGCACCGCTTCGGCGGCTTGTACACCGACGGCGACAACGTGGTGCACAACCTCAACGACGTGATCCTGGCCGCCCGGTCCGACGAGGGTTACGCGACGCACCGTGTCGGGACCAAGATCGCGAACTCCGCGTTTACCATGTCCAAGGGGCACCCGTTCGCCCGCGCCTACCTCGACCAGCAGCGCGAGAACTACGGCAAGACGCAGAAGAATCTCATGCCGGCCAACGTCAACGCGCTCGGACAGGAGTTCTTCGCCACTCCGCTCGGCCGGGTGCACCGCAACTCGATCATGCACCGCACCGGTCCGGAGGCGCTTTCGCAGACCGCGCGCCGGATCGGGCTGGCGTCCGCACAGCAGCTGCCGGGCATGTCCGAGATCCGGATGAACAGCGACGCCAGCTGGCTCAAGCCGCCGCCCGCGGGCGAGTCCGCGCCGCCTTCGCCGGGCCGCGGCGAGACGCTGGAGCTGACCCAGCGCGTGGTGCAGACGCTGGTGCGAGGGCTGTACAACCGCGACGGCGATCTGCATCTGACGGCCGTCGAGTCCACTGTGAACCGGCACCCGGAACCGGATTTGGTCTGGCACGCGGCGTTGTCCTACTTGGCCGCGGACCCGGAGCTGGCGCCGCTCGTGCGCACGGTCACCGATCAACGCGGCTACACCGGCACTGTCCACGATGTACAGTTGCCGCCCGCGGCACGCGTGCTGCTGGACATCGACCCCAGCCGGGTGCACCGCAATCTCGGCGAGGTGCAGCGAGCCGCGACGATGCGCGAACCCGGCGCCGTGCTGGTGTCCGATGTGGAGACACCGCTGGAGACAGCCGCCGGACGGCTGGCCCGCGCGCTCGTCGAGGCCGACGACCGGGGCGAACCGCTCACCCCGATCCACGTGACCGGCACCGGACCCCACGCCCGAGTGCGGGCCATGGAGGTCGCGAAGGAGCTGGCCGGGCACCTCGGCCGGGAGTTCGGCGAGTCCCGTCGTGACCTGCTCGCGCGCGTGCCGGTGAAGATCCGCGCGGGCGAGCGGGACACCGCCGGCGTGACCGTGTCGTTCCGGCCGGAGCACGGCACGGCGGTTGAGGTCGACCTCGGCCGCTCGCATGTCGCGCACGTTTTCCACGGCTTCAGCGAGCCTGCCGACGCGGTGGCCCGTCCGTGGCAGCACGAGGGGCGCACCATCGGCGCGCACTACACCGAGGCGTCGACCGAGGTCACAGCGTTCGATGCGCTCCCGCGGTTCAGCGGCGAAGGCACGGCGCTCGTGCACGACTTCACCGAACACCTGCGCACCAACGGCTTCGATCTGCCCCTGCACCTCGGCACCGATCCCGGTTTTGTCGACGCGGTGGACCGGCTCCCCGGCGTTTCGTACCTGGTGGCCGGCGATCACCCGTTGACCGACGAGGACAAGCGAGTGCTGACGGAGCTGTCGCGCGCTGCGGAGCTGGACTGGTGGCACCGGCCGATGACGCCGACGGGGCTGGTACGGCTCGAGGATCGCTCCGCCACGCTCAAGCTGCTGAGCGGGGTGCTCGGCAAACTGCGCCACTCGGTCAGCTTCGGTCCGGCACTCGACCTGACCGCGGCGGCCGCCGACGTGGCTCGCCACGAGCGGCCCGACCTGGTCTGGAGCGCGGCGCTGGAGCTGGCGACGATGTCGGAGACCGTCACCGGGGACACGCGTTACATCATCGACCGCAGGCTCGACCCGGCCACCGGTCGTTGGTCTCCGGTGGAGCTGCCCGAGGCCGCGCGCGAGCGGTTCACCGTCACCGGCAAGGCGATCTGGCAGGACGGCGCGGTGTACCGCCCGGTGCGGCTGCACGCCGAGCCCGGCCGGCTGCGGGATCGCGACGAGCAGCCGCCCGCGCCGTTGCCGCTCACCGACGAGCGAGCCGTCGCACGGTGGATCGCGGAGTCTATTGTGGAGCGAATGGCGGACGGCCTGGCCGCGCCGCGGGTCGCCGTGAGCGGTCCGGCCGAAGTGCGAGACCGCCTCGTCGCGCGGATCCAGGCCGACCTCGCCGCGCTGACGCCCGCCGGGGTGACGCCGACGGCGGCCGCCGAGCTGGTGACCGTCGCGCCGGGTAATGATGCCGTGGCGACGATCTCGTTGCCACTCAAGCCTTCCCCGGCCACGCTTTCGCCTGCCGAGACCGCGGTCGCCGTGGGCCTCGAGGAGGAGTTCACGCTGCTGCAGCTGCACGGCGTGACCGATACGTTGCTCGGCAAGCAAAATCCGGCCGCGGTCGGCGTGCTGCTGGACCTGGCCACTGAGGTCGCGGGTGGCGCCGACGTCGGCGAGACCGCCGACGCCGTCGAGATCCTCGACCGGCACGGCGCACTCGATGCCGCACTGTCCGCACCCGATGGACGTTCGTTGCTGCGCGGGCACTTCCGCAGCATCCTCGGCCGCCCTGACGCCGAGAGCTACGCCCGCGACCTCGCCACGGCTGTCCGCGAACTGGCGTCGGGCTCCCTCTCGCCGGATGTGGTGCGCGAAGCGGTGCGCGGCGCGCTCAACGGCTGGCGCGGCGACGAAGTAGGCGAAAAGGGCACGCTCGAACAGCGTGTGGTGCGGACTCGCGAGACGTTGTGGCTGATGCGTCGCTTCCGCGTCACGAACCTCGCGTGGCTCTACCGGTGGCGCATCGCCGCAGCCGTGCGACGCTACCAAGAGCAGGAGAAGGCCGCGTCGGCTCAGCAGGCGGCCCAACTAGCGAAACTGACCGGAGGAGGCGCCGGCGATGACCGATGACCAGTGGGTACTGCTCGTCGACCCGGTGTGGCAGGCGGCTTCGGCTTCAGGCTCGGCCTCGGTCGAGGACGGCGCGGAGGTGACGGCCCCGCCGTTGAAGGCCGTGGTCGGCGGCTGGCTGGCCCGCGCGGACGGTTCCGCCGGCCGGTTCGAGGCGAACCCGGCCTACGAGCCGTCGGGCCCCGGCTCGCCGACCGACCCGCTGGACGCCGCGCTGCGCCTGGCCGCGCGCGAGGAGGCGGACTTCGACCAGGTCGCCGCGGTGCTGCGTGAGTCGGCGTTCTCGGTCGCGCTGGACGTCGACCAGGAGCCGCTCATCGCACCGTCGCCCGACAACGTGCCGTGCCTGCTCGTGGCGACCGCGCCGGCCCACCGCACGCGGGTCCGGGCCGCCGGCTGGCTGCCCGCGTCGGCCGAGGACCTGCTCCCGCTGCTGTCCGCCCGCGAGGGCACGGACCTGCTGCTGAACCCCGGCGCCCCCGGCTGCACCCGGTTGCTGGCCGACACCGTCCGCGAGGCCATCGTGAGCTAGGCGGCCGCCTCCTGCGCCCGGACCCGGGACCGGCCGAACCCGAGCGTCACCACGAAACCGAGCACCAGCGCGACCAGCACGCCGAGGTTCGCGAACGCCCACGAGCCGCCGAGGCCGAGCGGCCCCAGCAGGTAGCCCTGCCAGTGCAGCCAGCTCGCGGACGCATTGGTCACCAGTCCCCAGCCCAGCGCCGTCGCGACGACGATGAGCGTGATCGGGCCCAGCCGGACGTCGCCGTAGCGGCCGCGCGGGTCGAACAGGTCGGCCTCGGCGTAGTCGCGGCGGCGCAGCAGGACGTCGGCCAGCATCACGCCGCACCACGCGGCCACCGGCACGCCGAGGGTGGTCAGGAACCCTTGGAACTGGCCGAGGAACGTGCCGCCGAAGAAGACCAGGTAGACCGTGCCGCCGATCATGATCACACCGTCGACCAGCGCGGCGGCGTAGCGCGGGACCCGCAGCCCGGCCGACAGCAGCGACAGCCCCGACGAGTAGATGTCCAGCACCGCGCCGCCGACCAGCCCGAGCACGGC
The DNA here is from genome assembly GCF_900110575.1 of Amycolatopsis saalfeldensis. GTDB lineage: Bacteria > Actinomycetota > Actinomycetes > Mycobacteriales > Pseudonocardiaceae > Amycolatopsis > Amycolatopsis saalfeldensis. The sequence goes on along the minus strand of NZ_FOEF01000023.1, from coordinate 152,998 downwards.
GACGATCGCGAACGGCACCAGGAACCACACCGGCAGGATCGTGGTCAGCGCGCCGATCGGGTCGGCGGCGACGGCCTGGTTCAGCTCCGGTGAGGACGCGGCCAGCAGCAGCCCGAACACCAGCAGCACCACCGGCGCCACGGACGCGCCGAACGTCGTCCACCCGACCACCCCGCGTCCGGACGCCTGTCGCGGCAGGTAGCGCGAATAGTCCGCTGCCGCGTTGACCCAGCCGAGCCCGAAGCCCGTCATCAGGAACACCAGCGCGCCGATGAACTCCTGTGCCGAGCCCGCGGGCACCGCCGTGACCGCGGGCCAGCGCACGTGCCCGGCCACGAGCACCACGTAGACGACGGTGAGCACGCCGGTCACCCAGGTGATGACGGTCTGCAGCCGCATGATCAGGTCGAAGCCGAGCACACCGCTGACCACGGTCAGCCCGGCGACCACCACGAGCGCCACCACTTTGGTCGTCGTCCCGCCGCCCCAGCCGAGCCGTTCGAAGACGGTGGCGGTGGCCATGGCCGCCAGCGCGGTGAGCACGGTCTCCCACCCCACGGTCAACATCCACGAAATCGCCGACGGCAAGTGGTTGCCCCGCACGCCGAACGCCGCGCGCGAAAGCGTCATCGTCGGCGCCGAGCCGCGTTTGCCCGCCACCGCGATGAACCCACAGAGCAGGAACGAGAAAACGATCCCGATCACCCCGGCGACCACCGCCTGCCAGAACGAGATCCCGAACCCGAGCGCGAACGACCCGTAACTGAGCCCGAGAATCGACACATTCGCCCCGAACCACGGCCAGAACAACTGCCGAGGCCACCCCCGCCGATCCGCGCCGCCGATGACGTTGATGCCGTGGGCCTCGACCTTCAACCGGCTTCGGCTGTCTTCGAGCTGATGCTTGGGGTGGCTGTGGTCGCCGCCGTCCTGGCCGCCTTGAGGCGGCTCCTGCCCGGTCCTGACCATGCCGACCGCCTATTCGAACCCGTCCTGGAACTCCGGCTGCGTTCATGGTGCCGCCAAAGACCAGGCCGGCGGTACTCCGACTGTGATCTGCGTCGTATGGGAACAACTAAGTTGAGTCTGTCGTTGGCAACTTTGCAAGGTCCGACCAGGGCAGGTCAGGACCCTTCGAAGGAGGAACCAGACATGTTGATCCGGACCGACCCGTTCGCCCAGTTCGACCGGCTGACCCAGCAGCTCTTCAGCGGCCAGCCCACGTCCACCCGCTCGGCCGCGATGCCGATGGACGCCTATCGCGCGGGCGACGAGTACGTGCTGCAGTTCGACGTCCCCGGTGTGGCCAGGGACTCGATCGACGTGAGCGTCGAGCGCAACGTCCTGACCGTCAAGGCGGCTCGCGAAGCCGGCTACGGCGAGGACGCCAAGGTGCAGGTCTCCGAGCGCTCGCGCGGCAAGTTCTCGCGCCAGCTCTTCCTCGGCGACACCCTCGACACGACCAGCGTCGCCGCGGAGTACGTCGACGGTGTGCTGACCCTGCGCATCCCGTTCGCCGAGAAGTCTCAGCCCCGCAAGATCACCGTCAACGGCGACCCGAAGCAACTCGACGCCTGAACCGGTTTCCCGGCCCCGTCCATCCACTGTGCTCTGTCCATTATGGTCAGTTCGCTACGGGTGGACGGGGCTGCTTCGTGCCCGGCGCCGCGGGTGAACGGAGCCGTACTGCGCTCGTTGACGGCTGCCCGGTTCGCCCGGCCCAGCCATCCACATCCCCCACTAGAGTTATCCACAAGGCCCTGTGGACAACCTGGGGACAAGTTGTGGAGAACCACCACTCGTTCGGGTATCCACAGTTGGTGACCTGGGCTTAGGTGGACAACTCGCCCGGCGCCGAGCGCTCGTCACCCACAACGGCGGGGGTACACCTGTGCACCCACGACAGAGTGAGGCCGTTCAGCGTCGTCTCCAACGGGGATCGGTGTGGATAGCGGTCCGAGCGTCCACAGGCTCCCGAGGGTGACCTCAGCGGTCGGGCGCACTGCCCCGCCGTTCGCGATCCTGGTCGCGATCAGGGAGAAAACCGTTCAGCAGAGGGAAAATCACCGGCCGGCGGCACCGTCGACGGCCAGGCTCCCGCGTCGGTACAGGCAACGTCACCCGAGCTGATTTCCGCAGCTCAGCCGTCGCCGGGAAGGCGGGCGCCAACGTCCGCGGGACGAAGTCGTGGCCGCGATCCAAGAGGGTCGGAAACACCGGCGCACCGAGGCGGCCAGCATCGGCGCGCGTCACCGGCGTCGACGTCCCGGGCGATCTTCATGGGTCGAGCACAATCGGGCGTACCGGACTCGAACTGTCTGTGGACAACTCCGGCCGATCAGCCGCCGGAGTGCATGTCCTCGGCCTCGGGGACGCAGTCGTCGTCCGGGTCGTCGAGCCAGCCGTGCGGGAGCGTGACCTTGCCGGGGGAGCCCTGGCGGCCGCGGGGGCCGTCGGCGTTGTCCGGGAACGGGGTGTCGTGGTCGAGGCGGGCGAGGAGGTCGTCGAGCTCGTCCATGCTCGACACCATCGCGAAGCCGCGGCGCAGCTCGGAGCCGACCGGGAAGCCCATGAAGTACCAGGCCATGTGCTTGCGTAGGTCGCGCATCGCCTTGACCGAGCCGTCGTGGGCGACGAGCAGTTCCGCGTGCCGCCGGAGCACCCGCGCCACTTCGCCCAGGTTCGGGCCCTGCGGCACCTCGCGGCCCGCGAACGCGGCCTCGAGTTCGCCGAACAGCCACGGCCGGCCGAGGCAGCCGCGGCCGACGACCACGCCGTCGCAGCCGGTCTCCGCGATCATCCGCAGCGCGTCGGCGGCGGAGAAGATGTCGCCGTTGCCGAGCACGGGGATGCTGGTCACGGCCTCCTTGAGCGCCGCGACCTTCGTCCAGTCCGCCTGGCCGGAATAGCGCTGGGCGGCGGTGCGGGCGTGCAGGCTGACCGCCGCCGCGCCCTCGGCCTCGGCGATGCGCCCGGCGTCGAGGAACGTCTGGTGGTCGTCGTCGATCCCGACGCGGAACTTCACCGTGAACGGCACCCCGGCCTCGGCCGCGGCCACCGCGGACTCGCGCACGATGTCGGCGAACAGCCGCCGCTTGAACGGCAGCGCCGCGCCCCCGCCCTTCCGCGTCACCTTGGCGACGGGGCAGCCGAAGTTGGAGTCGATGTGGTCGGCCAGCCCCTCGCCGACGATGATCTTCACGGCCTCGCGCATCGTCTTCGGGTCGACCCCGTAAAGCTGCATGGACCTGGGCTTCTCGTGCTCGCCGAAGGTCATCATGTGCATGGTCCCGGGATGCCGCTCGACGACGGCGCGCGCGGTGATCATCTCGCACACGTAGATCCCGGCGCCGTACTCGGCGCACAACTGCCGGAAGGCGACGTTGGTGATCCCGGCCATGGGCGCGAGCACAACCGGCGGATCAACCTCGTAGGGGCCGATCTTCAGGGCGGGCTTGCTCAGGGTCGCGGTCACGGCTCCATTGTCGCTTGTGGCGTCGACCACGTCGACCAGGGGCACGCACAGGCGGCAAGGCACTCCGAAGGGGGAGACGCCGAAAGCGGCATGATGGGCGTGACACAGCCCGAAGATCGAGGAGCGTGACGTGGTCGGGAAGCCGGTGCGGTGGGGAATCATGGGCACGGGCGGCATCGCCGGGGTGTTCGCCGAAGATCTCCGGCTCACCGACTCCGGCACGGTCGTCGCCGTCGGCTCGCGGAGTCGGGACAGCGCTGACGGGTTCGCGGACCGGTTCGGCGTCGGCACGCGGCACGGCAGCTACGAAGACCTGGCGAACGACCCGGACGTCGACGTCGTCTACGTCGCCACCCCGCACCCCATGCACCACGCCAACACCTTGCTGGCGTTGGAGGCGGGCAAGCCGGTGCTGGTGGAGAAGCCGTTCACGATGAACGCCGCGGAGGCTCGTGAGCTGGTCGCGGTCGCGCGGGAGCGGGGACTGTTCCTGATGGAGGCGATGTGGACGCGGTTCCTGCCGCACGTCCGGCGCATCCGCGAGCTGCTCGGCGACCTCGGCGACCTCGTGACCGTCATCGCGGACCACGGGCAGTGGTTCGCCGAAGACCCCGCGTTCCGGCTGTTCGCGCCGGAGCTGGGTGGCGGCGCGCTGCTCGACCTCGGCGTCTACCCGGTGTCGTTCGCGTCGATGGTCCTCGGCGCGCCGAACCGGGTGGTCAGCCTGTCCGATCCGGCGTTCACCGGCGTGGACGCGCAGACTTCGATGCTGCTCGGCCACGCGAGCGGCGCGCAGGCGGTGCTCAGCTGCTCCCTGTGCGCGGTCGGCCCCACCACGGCGACGATCGTCGGCACCGACGCCCGCATCGAGATCGAGGGCGCGTTCTACGCCCCCACCTCGTTCACGGTGATCCCGCGCCGCGGCGAGCGGACCCGGTTCGAGTACACCGACGAGGGCCGCGGCCTGCGCCACGAGGCGGACGAGGTCGCGCTGCGCCTGCGTGCCGGCGAGATCGAGAGCCCGCTCATGCCGTTGGACGAGACCGTGTCGATCATGGCGACCATGGACGAGGTGCTCGCGCAGACCGCCACCGCGAAGTGACCAGCGCCGGGTGACGGTCGCCGATTCGGCCCGGAAGGCGTGGCCAGGGCGGGATCGCAACCGTCCCGTGTCCGGGGTTGAGTAGTGCTACGGATCCGATCAACGGCCCTTATGCCCGAATCTGGCGGCATGAGTACCGAAGGCGAAACCCTCCACCGCCTGGCCGACGAGATCAACGACCTCGGCCGGCGCCTGGCAGTGGTCGGAGCCGAGCTGCGGGGTGTTGAGGTCTCGGTTACCGGAGCTGAGCCGCGGACTGGTCTTTCGACGTCGTCGGGTGTTGCCGGTTCGCAGACGGAGGGCGCTCCGCCGACGTCGTCGACCGTGCCGGGTGCCCGGCCGCAAGGTTCGACGGCAGCGCAGGATGATCCGCGTGATTCGCGCGCGCCGCTGGAGGAAACGGCGGCCGCGCAAGACGATCCTCGTGTGTTGTCGCAGGGGCCGGTGGTAGCGCCGGATGAACCGCGCGTGCCGCCAGAGGAAACGGTTGCAGCGCAAGATGATCCGCGGGCGTTGTTGCGGGGACCGGCGGTGGCGTCAGGTGATTCGCGCACGGCGCTGCCGGGATCGTTGGCGGCGCAGGAGAGTTCGCGCGCGCAGCCGCAGGAGTTGCCCGCCGCGGTGGGCGAACCTCGCCCGCAGCCGCAGCCGCAGCCGCAGCCGCAGCCGCAGCCGCAGCCGCAGCCGCAGCCGCAGCCGCAGGATCCGGTTGGTGTGCAAGGGGATCCGCGGTCTGCCGGGGCGGGCCCGTTCGTGGCGCAGTCTGGGCCGTCCACGCCCGTATACGGAGCCGCCTATCCCTACTACGGCGCGCAGGGCCACAGTCACGGCATGCCTTATCCCGCGCCCCCACAAACCCAGTACACACAAACGCAGTACGCGCAGGCCGTGCCGCAGTACTTCGCGATGCCGCCGCAGCAGCCCTACATTCCGCCGCCGACGTTCGGGGAACGGTTGCGGAAAGAGGGCGCCGGGGCGCGTGTGCTCGCGTGGGTCGGCGGTGCGGTCACTCTGCTGGGCGTTGTGCTGCTGCTGGTGCTCGCCGTGCAGCGGGGGTGGCTCGGGCCGTTGCCGCGGGTGCTGGTCGGGGCGGCGTTCGGGGCCGGGCTCGTCGGGGTGGGCGCTTGGCTGCACCGCAAGCCCGTCGCGCGCACGGGCGCCTTCGCGCTGGCCGCGACCGGCATCGCGACGCTCTACCTCGACGCCGTCGCCGCGACCTCGCTCTACGGCTTCCTGCCTGTCCCCATGGGACTCGGCGCCGGACTCGTCATCGCGGTGGGCGGCCTGCTCCTTGCGGTCAAATGGGATTCCTCTCTGCTCGCCGGCGCGGTCGTGGTCGGGTGTGGGCTGTGCGCGCCCCTGATCACTTGGGGCTTCACTCCGGAATTGGTGACGTTCCTGCTCATGCTCCAGCTCGCAACGGCGCCTGTCCAGTTCCGGAAGGAGTGGTGGGCCCTTTCGCTCACCGCGGCATTGCCGCCCTTGACAACGTCGGTGATCGGCAGCGCGCTGCACACCCAGAACGTTCCGGTCGCCGTGGCCGCCGGCGTCGTGAGTGCTGTGCTCGCGCTGGTCACGTTGCGGTGTAAGGAAAATGATCCGGCTGCATTGGCTGTGCTCGCGTCTGCCGTCCTGCCTGTCCTGGTCGCGGCGGCGCTGTTGCCGAAGACTCAATCGGCGCTTCTGGCGGGTGGTGCGGCCGTTCTGCTTGTCACGACTGGGCTCCTCGTGCGGGGCCATTCCGGGAACGTCGCGGTGATCGCCGGCCTGGTCGCCGCGCTGCAGGCCACCGTTACGCAGTTCGACGGCGGCGCGGTCCTGCTCGGGGAAGCCGTCGTGCTCGCCTTTGCAGCGCGGTGGACGCGTAACCGGTTCGTGCTTGGCGGCGCGTTCGCGTTCGGCGTGATCGGCTGGCTGATCGCGCTGGTCACGGACGTCACGCCGGCGTTGCTGATCGTCGCCCGCGCACGCACCACGACGGACCTGCTGACCGGTCTCGTCGCCGCCGTCCTGCTGCTGGCCGCGGCGGTCGCGGTGCCGTGGGCCGCGGTCCGGCTGGAAGTGTTGAAGCCCGCCAAACTCGTGCCGTGGCTGCCCGCTGGACTGGCGGCGCTGCATGGTGCGGCCGGCCTGGTCCTCTGCGCGTCGTTGCTGGCGATTCCGGACCGGGCGGGGTTCCTGACTGGGCACGCGCTGATCACCGTGTCCTGGACGATCACCGCGCTTGTCCTGCTTTTGCGCGGTATCAACGTTGTCGCGCTGCGGGTGGTCGGGCTGGTGCTGGTGGGGGCAGCGGTGCTGAAGCTCGTGTTGTTCGACCTAGCCGCGTTGGACGGCCTCGCGCGCGTTGCCGCGTTCCTCGGCGCCGGGTTGGTGCTGATGGTCGCGGGCGCGCGCTATGCACGGCTCGTGGCGTCGCGTTAGCCGCTCGGGATCGCGGGTCGCTCGGGAAGAAACTGTCGGTGCCGTGTGGTTGTCTGGCTCACAACGGATCACGACCTGGGAGGAGCCCGGCATGAGTTACACACCCGACCCGAAGCTGATCGAGCGCGCCGGCGAATCGATCGGATGGCTGACCACCGTCACCCCGAAGGGGCGGCCCGCACCCCGACCGGTGTGGTTCACCCTCGACGGCGACGACATCCTGGTGTTCAGCCAACCGGACACGGCGAAGCTGCGCCACATCGCGGCGAATCCCGAGGTGAGCTTCAACTTCAACAGCGACAAAGGCGGCGGCAGCATCCTCGTCGTCAACGGGCGGGCGCAGGTGGAGGCAGGCAAGGCGTCGGAGGCACCCGGTTACCTCGACAAGTACGAGTCGACGTATGCCGGTATCGGTTATGCCGACGCGGCGGCTTTCGACGCTTCGTTCTCTGTGCGGATTCGGATCGTGCCGGAGCGCTCTTGGGGATTCTGACGGTTTTGGTGCTGGGGAGGGCTTCGGGAGGCTGACGTTTCTTGGGTTGCCGTGGAATCTGGCCGCCGGGTGCTTGGTCCATTGTGGACTCGCGGTTGACGGACTTGCAGGGGGTGTGGGGTCTGGTTGCGCCGGCTCAGGTGTCCGGGACGTCCGGTTGCGGGGAGGCTGGCTGCCTAGTGGGCAGGTGATGTCTGGGGTCGGTTCTGGCCGAGAGCGGCGTTTGCGACGTTGCTGGTTGCCGGGTAGCTCCGTGCTGGCCGGATTCAGCCGACGCCGATGCCGATGCCGCTGCCGCTGCCGCTGCCGCTGCCGCTGCCGCTGCCGCTGCCGCTGCCGCTGCCGCTGCCGCCGCGGTGTCGACTGGGCCGGGGCGGTGCCGACGCCGACGGTGCCGCGGCGGTGCCGACAGGGCCGCTGGGGTGCCGACGATGCCGACTGGGCCGGTGCCGACGCCGAAGGTGCTGACGCGGTGCAGGCGGCGGTGACGATGTGGTGCAGGGGCCGGTGCGGTGCGCCGACGGTGCCGATGCGGTGTCGGCGGCGCCCGCGACGATGCGGTGCCGGGGCTGTGGTGTCCGGGCTGAGGTGCTGGTGTTGGCGTTGCGGGATCTGGAACTGGACTCGCGGCCGGTGGTGGGTGCCGCCTAGGGTTCCCGGGGTGTTCTCAGTGGAGTATTGCCTGGTGGCGGCGGTCAGGGCGGTGGGTGGCGTGGAGGCGAGCGCGAAGGTCGGAGGCTCGAGCGCTGGAGACCTCAGTACTGGAGGCATGAGCGTTGGAGACCTCAGTGCTGGATGCTTGAGCGTTGGAGAAAGCGGATGACCGACGCCGGGGATCGTGAGCGTGTTGCTGGGAGTGAGGAGGACGCTGAGAGCACCGGTGAGACCCGTAACCAGAAGCTGCAGCGCAACATCGGCGAGTTGCTCCAGGAGTTGCGCGTGGCGCAGGCCGGGGTGCAGATCCTGTTCGGGTTCCTGCTGGCGGTGGTGTTCACGGATCGGTTCCGCGATGCGAGCGGGCTCGAAAAGGGGCTGCACCTGTGCGCCGTCCTGCTCACCGTGGCGGCGACGGCGCTGCTGACCGCCCCGGCGGCGTGGCATCGGGTGTTGTTCCGGGCCGGTCGGCGGGACGAGATCCTGCGTGTCGGCAATCGGTTCGTGCTGGTTGGGCTGGGGTGTCTGGCCGCGGCGATCACGGTGACGGTCGCGCTCATCGCCGAGGTCGTTTATGGGCTGGTTGCGATGGTGGGCGTCGCGGTGTTGGCGTTGTTGCTGTTCGGGGTGCTCTGGGGGTTGATCCCGTATCGGATGCGGCAGGGACAAGAGCGCGATTGAACGCCCAGGAGCGCTCCCAGCGGCAGCCGCCGCGGTAACAGGCGGAACAAGCCTCGGAGGCCACCAGAACCCACGGCGGCCTCCGAGACCGGAGTCACGCCGTCAGCTTCCCCCACGCGTAGTTCTGCTTCGCCAGCTTCAGATAGACGAACAGTTCCGTCGACGTCACCCCGGGGATGGGCCGGACCTCCTCGCCCAGTACTTCGAGCAGGTGCTCGTCGTCCCGGCAGATCAGTTCGGCCAGCAGGTCGAAGCGGCCGGCGCAGAGCACCACCTGGTGGACGTGCGCCAGGGTCGACAGCCGCGCGGCGATTTCGCGGGGGTCGCCGTTCACGGTGATGCCGATCATCGCCTGGCGGGTCAGGTCCACGTTCTCCGGTGCCGTCACCGCGACGATCTGCATCATGTCGTCGCGCAGCAGCCGCTGGACACGTTGTCGCACGGCGCCCTCCGAGAGCCCGACCGCCTTGGCCAGCGCCGTGAACGACGCCCTCCCGTCATGCTGGAGCAAGGCGATCAAAGTTCTGTCGGTGCTGTCCAACGCCTTCGGCGCACGCTGGTCATCGACCTTCGTGCGGTTTTCGTCACCCATGCCGTCCCTCCCTGTGTTTCGGCATGTGATTCCTTAAGCGCGCAGCGTATCGGCCACGGCGCCCGAGCAGGAGGGCTGTTCGGACCGAAACCGCGGTCAAGCCGCTGGTCCAGTGAATTTCAACCGGGCCACCGGTGTGCGCCCGGGCACAGCTGCTCTCGTCGCGCCCGGCGCGACGGGTAACGTCTGCCGGCCCGTCCGCGCCCGAAAAGTGCCCGAAAAGCGCCCAAAAATGAGGAGAAAAGCCATGTCGGAAGCCGTCGCGCCCGGCCCCGCGACCGCTCCCGTGGTCCAGGCCAAGGGGCTTCGCGGCGGCGCGCTCGGCATGGTGTCGTCGATGGTGATCGGGATGTCGTCGACGGCGCCCGCATATTCCATTGCGGCGACGCTCGGCTTCATCGTGCTCGCGGGCACGGGATTCAAGGCCGCCGCGTTCATCCTGTTTTCGTTCGTCCCGGTGCTGTTCGTGGCTTTCGCGTTCCGCGAGCTGAATGCCGCGGAGCCGGACTGCGGCACCAACTTCACCTGGGCGACGCGCGCGTTCGGCAGCCGCGCCGGCTGGCTGACGGGCTGGGTGGTCACCGTCGCGCAGCTGCTGGTGATGAGCAGCCAGTCGGCGCTCACCGGCCGGTACACGCTGCTGCTCTTCGGCGCCGACGGCCTCGCGGGCAACCGCGCCGTGACGACCGCGATCGGCGGCGTGTGGCTGCTCGCGCTGTGCTGGCTCTGCTATCGCGGCATCGAGGTGTCCGCGCGAGTGCAGTGGATCCTGCTCGGCATCGAGCTGGCCGTCCTGGTGGTGTTCTCCGTGGTGGCGCTCGGACGCGTGTACGGCGGCAGCGCGGGCGCCCAGGCGAGCCTGCCGCAGTGGAGCTGGCTGTGGCCGAACGGCGTCAGCATCGGGACGGCCGTGTCCGCCGTCCTGCTGGCCGTGTTCATTTACTGGGGCTGGGAAAGCTCGCTTTCGGTGAACGAGGAGTCCGCCGACCCGCGTCACGCGCCGGGCCGCGCCGCCGTGTTGTCGACCGTGCTGCTGGTGCTGAACTACCTGCTCGTCACGGTCGCCGCGCTCGCGTTCGCGGGCGTCGGCGAGGACGGCATCGGGCTGGGCAACGAGGCCGACTCCGGGGACGTGCTGGCCGGCCTCGGCGGCGCGGTGTTCGGCTCGTCCGGGCTGGGCCGGGTGTTCGGGCTGCTGCTGATCGTCTCGGTGCTCACCAGCGGCGCCGCGACCAGCCAGGCGACGATCATGCCCGCCGCGCGCACCACGCTGTCGATGGCGGCCCACGGCGCGCTGCCGAAGGTGTTCGGCCGCGTGCACCCGAGGTACCGGACGCCGACGGTGTCGACCTGGACGTTCGGCCTGGTGTCACTCGCGCTGTTCGTGCTGCTGGCAGCGTGGAGCGACAACGTGCTGTCCGACTCCGTGGACGCCGTCGGGCTCACGATCGCGATCGAGTACACGATGACGGCGCTCGCGTGCGTCTGGGTGTTCCGCCGGACGCTGTTCACGAGCGTGCGCAACTTCTTCTTACGCGGGCTGCTTCCGCTCACCGGCGGCCTGTTCTTCCTGGCTGTGCTGGTGCTCGCGGTGCGCGAATACGCGAAGCCGGACGCCGGGGAGACCACGGTCTTCGGCATCGGCGGCGTCGCGGTGATCGGCGTGGTGTCGATCGTGATCGGGTTCCCGCTGATGTTCGCCGTGCGCCACTGGTGCCGCGAGTTCTTCGCCGGCCGCCGCCTGCCGCGCGGTTCGGTCCCGCGCGGCGGCGACGTCATCGAGGCCTAGCAGCGCCGGAGCAGGTCTTCCTCGGTCTCGCGCGGGACCAGCAGCGTCGCGAGGCCGTCGCGGACGCCGACCAGTGGCGGGCGCCCCACGAGGTTGTAGTTCGAGGCCAGCGAGTGGTGGTACGCGCCGGTGCACGGCACGGCCAGCAGGTCGCCCGCGTGGATGTCGCCGGGCAGGCAGACGTCGTGGGCCAGCACGTCGCCGGACTCGCAGTGCCGTCCGACCACGGTCACCGGCTGTCGTGCCGCTCTTGTGTGGCGCCCGACGAGCCGGGCGGTGTAGCGCGCGCCGTACAGCGCGGGGCGCGCGTTGTCGCTCATCCCACCGTCGACGGCGACGAACGTGCGGCTGCCGCGCTTGACCGCGCACACCCGGTACACCGTGATCCCGGACGGCCCGACGATCGCGCGGCCAGGCTCGATCGTCAAGCGGGGCAAGGGAAATCCGCGTGACGAGCACTCGTACCCCAGCGCCACCCGGAGCCGGCGCGCGTAGCCTTCGAGGTCGAACGCCGCCTCGCGGTCGAGGGACGGCACGGCCTGCCCGCCGCCCAGGTCCAGCTCACGCAGGGTGACGCCGTAGGTGTCGCGGATCCGGACGAGCACCTCGACCATCCGCCGCGCCGCTTCCTCGTACCGGTCCACCCGCGAAACCTGGGAGCCGATGTGGCAGTGCAGGCCGACCAGCCGCAGCCCGGGCTGCGCGAGCACGGCGGCAACGGCGCGGTCCACGTTGTCCTGCACGTCGCCGCGCAGCGAGAAGCCGAACTTCTGGCCCTCGGTGCCGGTGGTGATGGCGGCGTGGGTGTCGCCGGTGACGCCGGGCGTCACGCGGATCATCACCTCCTGCGCGCCGTGCGCGAGGGCGCCGAGCTGCTCGACCTCGTCCAGCGAGTCCAGCACGATGCGGCGGACGCCGTACTCGAGCGCGGCCTTCAGGTCTTCGGGCGTCTTCGCGTTGCCGTGCAACAGAATCCGCTCGGCGGGGAAGCCGATGGAGCGTGCGACGGCGATCTCGCCCGCGGAGCACGTGTCGAGCGACAACCCCTCTTCGGCGAGCCAGCGCAGCACGGCGCGGGTACACAGCGCCTTGCTCGCGAAGGCGACTTCGGCCTCCGGAAGGGCGCGGCGGTACGCGCGGGCGGTGTCGCGCACCTGCGCCTCGTCGAGGAGATACGCCGGCGTGCCGAACCGGGCGGCCAGGTGACTCACCGGGGCACCCGCGAAAATCAGCTCACCGCCTTCGCCAAGGGAGGCGCTCCGCGGCCACAGCCCCGGTTCGAGGTGGTCGGCGGCCTCACAACCGAGGCTGGGCAGTAGCTCGCTGAGCGTCACGGTTACCTCCGTGAGTGGGCCATTCGGACCCCTCCAGCAGACTGCCGGGCTCAGCGTTCCGCTCACACCGTGAACACGACGCTGACGCTTTCGTCCCCCGCGCTGACGTCTTATTTACGCACGGGTAACTTGCGCCACACCCGCACTGACCTGCGCTGTGTTCGGTTTTCGGGCGAGACGCCGTCACAAGGGACATGGTTGAACCGATGACGGACTTCACGACGGAGATCGAGGCGCACCGGCGGGAGCTGCGGGTGCACTGCTACCGGATGCTCGGCTCGTTCGACGAGGCCGAGGACCTGGTCCAGGAGACGCTGCTGCGCGCTTGGCGCGGCCGTTCGACGTACGAGGGGCGCGCGAGCGTACGGGCGTGGCTATACCGCATCGCGACGAACGCGTGCCTCGACTTCCTCGACGCGCACCCGCGGGAGCTACCGGTGCTCGACCTGCCGTCGACGCGCGATTCGGACCTCACGCCGCGGCCGGCGGTGGCGGTGCCCTGGCTGCAGCCGTTCCCGGACAGCCTGCTGGAGCCGGACGCCGTGGTTGTCGCGCGCGAGACCGTTGAGCTGGCTTTCCTGGCGGCGATCCAGCATCTTTCGCCGCGTGGACGGGCGGCGTTGCTGCTGCGTGACGTGCTCGGCTGGTCCGCGCGCGAGACGGCGACGGCGCTGGGGACCACGCCGGCTTCAGTGAACAGCACCGTTCAACGGAGCCGCGCCGCGCTGAAGGAGCATTTGCCCGCACGGCGTACGGAGTGGCAGGCCGGTGAAGCGAGTGAAGCGGAACGCGCTGTCGTCGCGCGCTACATGACGGCGTTGGTGGAGCACGATGAAGCGACCTTCGCGGAATTGCTGCGCGAAGACGTCCGCTGCAGTCACGCGTCGGGCGCCGGCGGTCACTCCGGACCGGAGCCCACCTGGTATTCAGGCCTGTCGACAGTGCAGGAGGCCTGGGAGCCGGCATTTCGCGGGGACCACGCCGCGCCGTTTCGCGTGCTGCCGATCTCCGCGAACGGCCTGCCCGCGCTGGCCACTTACGTCCGCGTGGACGGGGTCTTCCGCGCTTTCGGGCTCAACGCGTTACGGATTTCGAATGGCCGAGTCGCCGAAGTGATCACCTTCGGGACAGAGGTGTTCCCGGCGTTCGGCCTCGGCGAGACCTGGCCGGCCTCGGCGCCGTGAGGCGGCTGCCGGCCCGGAAATGGCCAAGCGGCCACCAGGTGTTCTCACCGATGGCCGCCCGGGTTTCAGCGAACGGACTCCGGCATGGTGTCGAGTACGTGCACCATGTCGGTCGCGAGGGCGCGGGCCTTGGTGTCGTCGAGCTTGGTGTGGACCTGGACGATTTTCTGTACTCGGTCGACCCGTTGCTGGTAACGGGTGACGGGCGTGGGTGCGGTCATGGCTTCTTCCTGGCGTGCGGATCGACGGCCGCGCCGCAGACGCAGCCGCGCTCGAGGTGGCCGGCGGCCGTCGCGGTGCAGAAGCGGCGCGCGATCACGTCGTGTGAGTCGAGTGGGTGAGGGCAGCTGGGGCAGGCGTTCTCCGCCAGGGGCCCGGCGGGTGCGTCCGCCGGGGTCGCCGCGGTCATGACGAGACCCGTGCGGGAGTTCGCAGCGGCTCGCCGACGGAGTGCAGGTGCTCCAGCACGTAACCGTAGGAGCGGGCCCAGCCGCACTCCGCGTAGGAGATTCCGCGCTCGGCGCAGAACTCCCGCACGATCACCTGCGCGTGCTTGAGGTTGCCCCGGGCCATGCTCGGGAACAGGTGGTGCTCGATCTGGTAGTTCAGCCCGCCGAGGACGAAGTCGACTACCGGCCCGCCGCGGATGTTGCGCGAGGTCAGCACCTGCTTGCGCAGGAAGTCGAGCTTGTGCCCGCTGGTCAGCATCTCCATGCCCTTGTGGTTGGGCGCGAACGAAGAGCCCATGTACAGGCCCCAAAGGCATTGGTGCACGGCGATGAACACGAGACCGGTCAGCGGTGACAGCACGATGAACACCGCGGCCAGGTAGGCCACCAGGTGACCGATCAGGAGCGTGGACTCCAGTTTGTGCCGCCGGACGTCACCGGCCCACACCGCCTTCACACTCGACACGTGCAGGTTCAGGCCTTCCAGCAACAGCAGCGGGAAGAACAGGAACGCCTGGTATTTGGCGACCCAGCGGAGAAAACCGCGCTTCTCACTGCTCTGCGCGCGGCTGAAGGCGAGGGCGGCGATGTCGACGTCCGGGTCCTCGTCCTCGTGGTTCGGGTTGGCGTGGTGCCGGTTGTGGGTGCCGATCCACCAGCCGTAACTGAGGCCGGTCAGTCCACCGTGGACCAATCCGGTGGCGTCGTTTGCCTTGTGGGTGCCGAAGATCTGCCGGTGTCCGGCGTCGTGGCCGATGAAGGCGAGCTGCGCGAACATCATCGCGAAGAACGCGGCGAGGAACAGCTGCCACCAGGAGTCACCGAGGTAGACGAAGGCGACCCAACCGGCCGCGAAGGCGAACAGGTTGAGCCCGATCCGGATGGCGTAGCTCTTGCGGCGGCGCTCCAGCAGGCCGGCCGCCTTGATCAGCCGGGACAGCTCCGCGAACTCACTACCCTTGGGGGGCAACGGATCGAGGGCATCAGAAGTACGGGACGAGGTCATGACGACACCGCTCTGGTTCAGGCGAGATGCTTGTCCAGCGACGGTTTTCCGGCCACGACGGGTCCGGGTCCAGTCCGGGAGAAGGGCGCTGGGGCCTGGCCGCGATGGCATCGCGGCCTGCGCCCAGCCTCTCACTCCTGCGCGGCGATGGCAATTCCCCTGGCGGAAACGAAACAGGCGTATGGTCAACGGTATTGCGCACGCCGCCGGTTGCGGCAGCCGGCGGGGCCCGTTCGCCCGGTTACGAAAGTCCCCAAGACGACAGCAGTCCGAACAGTCGTTCCCGCTCAGGCGGTGTCAGCACGCGGCTCGGCGGCCGGACGTCCGGACGGCACAACCCCAATTGGGAGAGCGCGTCCTTGACGACGCTGACGTTGTTGGCGTTCCCTTCGGCCGCGCGCATCTGTTCGAACGGCCGGATCCGTTCCCAGATCGCCATCGCGCCCGCGAAGTCACGGGTGCTGAGCTTGGCGAACAGGTCCAGCGAAATCCTCGGGTCGACATTCACCAGGCCGGACGTGAAGCCGGTCGCGCCGACGGCGAAGTAGCCAGGCGCGGACAGCTCCGCGAGGCCGGCGATCCACACGAAGCGCTCGTACCCCGCTTCTCGCGCGACAGTCGCGAACTGCACCGGATCCGGCACCGCGTACTTGACGCCGATGACGTTCGGCGCGGCGTCGCCGAGGCGGGCCAGCTCTTCCCCGGAGATGGCGGGGTTGCGGATGTAGAGGACAACGCCGAGCTCGGGCACCGCCTCGGCGATCGTCCGGTGGTACTCGACCCACCCGTCCCGCGAAACGTAGGGATGCACGGGCTGGTGAATCATGATCATGTCCGCGCCGGTGTCCCTGGCGTGCCGCGCGGCCTTGACCGCGGAGCGCACGTCGTGCCCGACGCCCGCCAGCACACTCGCGCCGTGCGCCCGCTTGACCGCCAGCTCGAGGCACAGCCGGGTCTCGGGCTCGTCGAGCGCGTAGAACTCACCGGTGTTCCCGTTGGGCGTGACGACCTCGATGCCGCTGGTGGTCAGCCGCTCGACCAGCCGGCCGTACGTCTCCTCGTCGATCTCGCCATTGCCGCCGAACGGCGTCACCGGAATCGCGACCACGCCGGCCAGCCGCCGCCGCTGTGTTTCGAACACCACTGGCATGTCCGATCTGATATATGATGTGCATCGACCCGAGGAGACTAGCACGGGGCGGGCGTCCTGAGTGTTGGGTCAGGCGACCTGGCTGTCGGGTAACGGAGTTCTGCGGTCAGCCGGCCAGGAAGGACGCCAGCTGCTCGACGACAAACGCGTGGTCGTCGGCCTGCGGCAGACCGGAGACGCCGACGGTGCCGATCGGCCCGACGCCCGCGACGATCACCGGGAACACGCCGCCGTGCGCCGCGTAGAGGTCCGGGTCCAGGCGCGAGTCGGCCTCGAACGAGCTGCCCTTCTCACGGAACTGCGTGCCGACCAGGAACGAGCTGTGCCCGTAGCGGTCGACGACGCGGCTCTTGCGCTCGATCCAGGCGTCGTTGTCGGCGGACGTGCCGGGCAGGGCGGCGTGAAACAGGCGCTGGCCGTTCCGGCGGACCGAGATCGTCACCGGCAGGGACCGCGCCCGCGCCGCGGCCAGCAGGTGCTCGCCGAGCGCCAGCGCGGTCTCGTTGTCGAACCGGGTGAAGGTGAGCCGGCCCTCTTGCTCCAGAAGCTCGGTTGCGGTCGTCATGCCGCTATTAAATCAACACTGTTGTTTAATCCCGCAGGGCGGCGAGGGCGAACGCCGTGTGCATCGCCACGCCACTGGGCATCGCGTTCTCGTCGAACACCACGCGGTTGGAGTGGTTGTTCGGGGCGGTCTCGGGATCAACCCCGGGCGGGCAGGCGCCGAGGAACGCAAACGCGCCCGGAACTCGTTGCAGCACATAGGAAAAGTCCTCGGCCGCCATACTGGGCACCAGAATCTCCTCGGCGTTCGCCGGGCCGAGCACGTCGGCGGCCAGCGCCAGCACCTGGGCGGCGACAGCGTCGTCGTTCACCGTCACCGGGTAGCCCGGGTCGACGTCGGCCAGCACGCGGCAGCCGTGGGCCTCGCCGATGGACGTGCAGACCTTCGGCAGCTCCTCGCGGATCAGCGCGCGCGTGCTCTCCGACAGGGCGCGAATGGTCCCCTGGAGCACCGCCGTCTCGGGGATGATGTTCGTGGTCGTGCCGGCCTCGATGCGGGTCACCGAGATCACCGCGGGATCGAACACCGGGATGCGGCGCGTCACCATGGTCTGCAGGGCGCCGACCATCGCGGCCGCCGCCGGCACCGGGTCGATCGCCTCGTGCGGCATCGAGCCGTGGCCGCCGCGACCGGTCACCTCGATCCGGAACGTGTCCGCCGAAGCCATGATCGTCCCGCCGCGCACCCGCAGGACGCCGCTGGGCATCGTCGCCATCGAGTGCAGGGCGAAGGCGCGCGACACCCGCGGGCCCGCGGCGTCCAGCACGCCCTCGTGGATCATGTGCCGCGCGCCGTGGTCGCCCTCTTCACCGGGCTGGAACATGAACACCACCGAGCCGGCCAGCTCGTCGACGCGCCCGGCGAGCAGCCGCGCGGCCGAGGCCAGCATCGCCACGTGCGTGTCGTGCCCGCAGGCGTGCATCGAGTCGTCGACCTCGGAGGCGAACTCCAGACCGGTGTCCTCGTGCAGTGGCAGCGCGTCCATGTCGCCGCGCAGCAGCACGGCCGGGCCCGGGCGGGCGCCCCGCAGCACGCCGCTGAGCGACGTCGTCGAACGGCCCTCGGTGAACTCGATCGGCAGGTCGGCGAGCGTCGCGCGGATCGCCTGCTGCGTCCGCGGCAGCTGAAGGCCCTGCTCCGGACGGCGGTGCAGGGCCCGGCGGAGGTCGACGGTGCGGTCCTGCAGCGCCCGCGCCTCGGCGAGCAGCCCGGCGAACGGGGTGCCGGGGAGAGTGGGCAGGTCGGTGGGTCCGGTCATGATTCGATACTGGCACCCCCGCCCCTTCGGGTGCACCGTGCGTGCGCTCGTTTCCCCGGCGGAATACGGTGTGCGCATGGCGGTGCAAGAGCCGGTCACGGGCTTCGCGATGGCTGTGGTCCGAGAAGACGGTCGGTGGCGGTGCAGTGCGCTCGATCCCGCGGCGCTCACAGAGCTGGACGCGGCGATCACCGAGCTGGGGAAACTCCGCTCGACCGGGGCGGCGTTCGGGCTGCTGGCCGTGGACGACGAGTTCTTCGTGATCGTCCGGCCGAGCCCGCGGGGGCCGTCGCTGCTGCTGTCCGACGCCGCCGCGGCACTGGACTACGACATCGCCGCCGACGTGCTGGACGTCCTGCGCGTCGACCCGCCCGACGAGGACGACGAAGCCGTCTGGCCGGAGGGCGACCTGGAGATCCTGACCGATCTCGGGCTGCCGGGCGTCGAGCTGGAAGTTATCGTCGGAGAGGTGGATCTCTACCCCGACGAGCAGTTGCAGATGGTGGCCCAGAGATGCGGGTTCGCGCCCGAGTTCACCAAGCTGCTGGACGAGCTCTGAGACGCCCGGCCGACACCGAAGCCGTGCAGGCCGCCCTGGAGGCGGCCCGCGGCCCTGGCGCCGATGTGCCCATCGGCGCCGTGGTGTTCGGCCCTGACGGCCGCCCCCTCGCGGCGGCCCGCAACGCCCGCGTCGAACTGGGCGACCCGACCGCTCACGCGGAGATCCTCGCCCTGCGCGCGGCGGCCCGCGTCCACGGCGACGGCTGGCGCCTGGAGGGCTGCACCCTCGCCGTCACGCTGGAGCCCTGCACGATGTGCGCGGGCGCGCTGGTGCTCGCCCGGATCTCCCGCCTGGTGTTCGGCGCGTGGGAACCGAAGACCGGCGCCGTGTCGTCCCTGTGGGACGTCGTGCGCGACCGCCGCCTCAACCACCGCCCGGAAGTCCACGGCGGCATCCTGGCGCAGGAGTGCGCCGGTCTGCTGGAGAACTACTTCGCCACCCGCCGCGCCCAGCTCTCCTGAACCCCGCTCCGGGTGTCGGGAGGGGGTCCGGTATATTTCTCGGCGGTGGCGTGTCCGAGCGGCCGAAGGAGCACGACTCGAAATCGTGTGACGGCTAATCCCCGTCCGTGGGTTCAAATCCCACCGCCACCGCCACCGCTCGGCTGAGGCGTCGTGTGTTCGCGGAAAACGCGAACCGCGGCGCCTCGCTGCATTTTCCGGGGCGCAACCCCGGGCCCGCCCGGGGGCGAGCCCTCGGACCCCCGGCGTGGTCACCATCGCGGGTTCGCGCGGCTTTAGGCTGGCGGCCATGACCACGAAGCCGGAAGAACTGCCGCCTGTCAGCCGGACCGCGGTCGGGGTGGCCGGGTTGCGGGCGTTGGAGAGCGGACGGCCCGATCGGTTGTTCGAGGATCCGTACGCGGGCGCGTTTTTCCGGGCGGGGCAGGCGTTGTTCTCGGCGGAGGAGCGGGGTGACGGCCTCGGGCGCGTGTTCGCCGAGCAGGTGGCGGTTCGGACCCGGTTCTTCGACGAGTTCCTCGCCGGCGCGGACCAGGTCGTGCTGCTTGCGGCGGGGCTCGACACGCGGGCGTTCCGGCTGGACTGGCCCGAGGGCGCCCGGCTGTTCGAGCTGGACCTGCCGGACGTGCTGGAGTTCAAGGACTCCGTGCTGGCCACGCAGTCCGCCGAGCCGCGGTGCGAGCGCGTGGTGGTCCCGGTCGACCTGCGTGACGACTGGCCCGCCGCGTTGCGTGCGGCCGGTTTCGCGCCCGGACGGCCGACGGCGTGGCTCGCCGAGGGGTTGCTCGTCTACCTCGACTACGACGAGGCCGCGCGCTTGCTCACGGACGTCACCGCGTTGTCCGCGCCCGGCAGCCGGATCTCCTTCGAGCACCGGCCGCAGGCTGACCGGGACGGCCTCCTCCAGCGGGCCCGCGCGGTGGCGAACGGCTCGTCCGTCACCAGCCTGTGGAAGGGCGGCCTCGGCGGCACCGCGCCGGAATGGCTGACCGAGCACGGGTGGCGGCCCGAGACGTACTCGCGGGCCGAACTCGCCGCGGGGTACGGGCGACCGTCCGAGGATCCGGCGAGCGGCGGGTTCGTCACCGGGGTCAAGAATCCGTCCTAAGTGGACCTTGTCAGTCCGGGATCACGGGAGTGCTGAAGGGTTCCAGAGCGGGAATGGTCTCGACGATCGTCGAAACGCCCGCCGCGACGGCCTTCGCGATCGAGTGGCAGGCCGACGTCACGGGGTGGACGACGTCGGTCGAACGGTCGCCGGCCAGCACGGCTTCCGCGGCCGGCCGCGCGGACGTCGCGATCGAGGTGACCTGCTCGGCGGTCTGGACGGCGAGCCGGTCCAGCAGATCGGCGAGGTCGAGCCCGACGGCGGCGGTACGGGCGGCGGCTTCCGCGGCTTGACGGTAGTGCGCGTCCAGCTCGTCGGCGCGGCTGCGGAAGAGCGCGGCGGGCTCGCCGCCCCAGCGCCGTTCCGCGCGGTGCGCCCCGCCCTCGAACTGCAGCCGCGCGGTGACGAGCACGTCGCGGCCGCTGGAGAGCTTGCGCGCGGACTCGCGGATGGCCTGCGGTGAACAGTCGATCTGCCGCAACGCCGCGATGGGGTTGGGCGCCCCCAGTCGCGCCCCTGCCAACCGCAACGGCTCCAACGCCGCGGCGGCCTGTTCCAGCGCCGGATGCAGGAACGGCATCAGACCCCCTCCGCCGGGCGCGCCGGAGCTGCTGCCGCCGAGGGCCTGCTTGGCGCCGCTACACCGGAGGTGTGCGACGGGGCGGGCACAAACGGCGCCGAGCGCGGGAACGACGGCATCAGGACCCCTCATGGGAACGGGCTCGGGTCACCAGGCTCAGCTGAACAGGGCCGTGGCCACGATCGGGCGGATGCGGTCGGCGTGGCCGCCCGCGGCCATCCGGAGCAGGCCGGCCAGGTCGGAGGTCGCGTCGCCGAGGACGCGGGCGTCCACGTCGCGGGCGGCGAGGGCGGCTTCCCAGCGGGCGGCCAGCTCACGGGCCGGCGCGGAGATCCCGAAGGGCGTCGACTCGAGGCGGGCTTCGGCGAAGCGGCCGGCGGCCTGGTCGGCGTCGGCCGCGGCCTTGTCCAGTGCGTCGGCTGCCGAGCTCAGCCGTTCGCTCGTCGAACCTGGCATGGGACTCCCCTCCCTGGGCGCCGCTCCCGACGAGCGGCCGGTCACGAGGGGCGGGCCCCCACCCGTCACCCCGTAGGGGGAGATCTAACCCCATCACGTCCGGTGTGGTCACCCGGCCAGGCGATGGCCGGTTCCACATCGTGAGGCGGCTTGACCCCGTGACCGGGGCGTGACGATCATCGGGCCATGCCAGTGACCCGGGATCTGCCGCTCGCCGGGCGGGCCCCGGCCCGGTCGGCCGGCGAGGGCGTGACGGCGCTGCTGCTGCGCCGCGGCCGCCTCGGCTCCCCGCCCGCGTAGGTGAATTTCCGCTCAGCCAAGCCGAATTCTCCTACCACCGGGAGTGATACGTGTCGATCGACCTTCCCGCCCGCCTCCGCTCCGCCACGGTGCCCGAAGACGGCATCGTCGAGGGTCCGCGCACCCTGCGCCGCCTGCCCGAAGGGGTCGGGGAACGGCCGTACGAGCTGTTCCGGCTGCGGCCACTCGGCCGGGTGATCGGGGCGGAAATCGCGGGCGTCGACCTCGGAGCGTCATTGGCCCCCGCGCTGCGCGCCGAGCTGAACCGCGCGCTGCTGGAGTGGAAGGTGCTGTTCTTCCGCGACCAGCGCATCACGTCCGCGCAGCAGCGCGCGTTCGCCGCGAACTGGGGCGAGCTGGAGACCAACCCGTTCATCGAAAGCGGCGAGACCGACGAGGTCGTCCGGTTCACCCGCAGCGCCGGGATGCCGGGCTACGAGAACATCTGGCACACCGACGTCACCTGGCGCCCGAACCCGGCGCTCGGCTCCGTGCTCCGCCTGGTCGAGGTCCCGCCGGTCGGCGGCGACACGATGTGGGCCGACATGGGCGCGGCCTACGACAACCTGCCGGCCGACGTCCGCGAGCGCGTGGACGGCCTCACCGCCGTGCACGACTTCATCCCCGGCTTCGACCGCTTCACCGACCCCGACCTGCTGGCCCGGTGGCAGGAGCGGTTCCCGCCCGTCGAGCACCCCGTGGTCCGCACCCACCCGGAGACCGGGCGGCGCACGCTGTTCGTCAACCAGTCCTTCACCACGCACATCGTGGGCCTGGACCGCGCGGACAGCGACCGGCTGCTGCGGTACCTGTTCCTCCAGGCGCACACGCCGGAGTTCCAGGTCCGCTTCCGCTGGGCACGGGATTCGGTGGCGTTCTGGGACAATCGCGCCACCCAGCACTACGCGGTCAACGACTACCACCCGCACGCCCGCGTGGCCGAGCGCGTCGCGATCGTCGGGGACGAGCCGTTCTGAGCCCGACGGCCTAGCCTGGAGCCATGACTGAACCGAAGGCCGTGGTCACCGGTTTCCTGCAGGCGCTCGAAGAACTCGACATCGACCGCGCGCTGAGCTACGCGGCTGTCGACATCACGTATCAGAACGTGCCGCTGCCGCCCGCGCGCGGGCTGACGGCCGTGGAGAAGCAGCTGCGCACGATGGCCCGGTTCGGGTCGGGGTTCGAGGCGCGCACGCACCACATCGCCGCGGATGGCGACGTGGTGCTCACCGAGCGCACCGACGTGCTGCGCAAGGGCTCGTGGCAGGCGGAGTTCTGGGTGTGCGGCACTTTCGAGGTCCGGGACGGCCGCATTGTGCTGTGGCGCGACTACTTCGACTGGACGACGGTGCTCGCGGCGAGCGCGAAGGGCGCGGGCAAGGCGGCGATCGCCGGTGCGCGCACGCTCATCGGGAAGTACCGGCCGGCGAACGAAATCCGGAGCTGAGAACGAAAATGCCGGCCGTGCCGGTCCGAAGTGGACGGACCGGGCACGGCCGAGCCCCCGGGGCGAGTTCAGGCGCCGCGGTCGCGGGGTGAGACCGGAATTCCCGCGCCCGCGGCGTTTCCCGAGCCGGCGCCCGGACACGCAAGCCGAGCACGATCAACCCCCATGTGATCGTGTCGCCTCCCCCCGTGCCGGGCGGCCGGTGAGCGCCGGGGCGGTCCGGTCGAGAGTGGTCTGGGCCACTTTCCGGCCGCTCGAAAGTAAGGTACCTCCGCCGCGACCCGACCGCGCCGAAGCTTGACCTGCATTTAAGGCAGATGGGCCGGATGGGTGACGAACCGGCGAAACGGGCTTACTGCCTCGGCGTGCTCAGCCCTGCCACGGAGCCGATCCCGTCGCGCACGGCGATCCGCGTCGACCGGGCGGCCGACAGCGTGACGACGTGGCGCAGCGCCTCGTCCGCCGCCTCGCCGGCCAGCGGCGCGCACGTGTTGTCCTCGCCTCGGCGCACCGGGATCAGCTCCAGCCGCGGCTCGGCGCCGAGCACGCAGCCCGCCATCAGCCCGTCGAGGTGCCGCCCGCGCATGGCCGGCCAGTCGAAGACGAGGTTTCCCAGGCTGTAAAGGATTCCGCGGCCGCGGTACACCTCGACCGCCTGCACGGTGTGCGGGCCGTGGCCGACGACGAGGTCGGCGCCCGCGTCGATCAGCGCGTGCGCGTACGCGACCTGGTACTCGGTGAGCTCGTCGCCGGGCAGGCCCCAGTGCATCGAGACGACCACGTGGTCGGCGGCGGCCTTGGTGCGGTGGACGTCGGCGATCACCCGCTCGAGGTGCTCCGGCACCGGGGCGGTGCGGACGATCGGCGGCCGCCCCGGGACGTCCAGCACCCGCTCGTCCGGCTGGTACGAGGTCACCGCGCCGGCCACCGCGACGCCCGGCGAGTCCGCCCTCGCCGCCTGGCCGACCGGCCAGCAGAGCGAGGTGTAGGCCAGGAAAGCGACCTTGCGGCCGGACCGTTCGAGGATCGCGGGCGTGTGCGCGCCGGTGAGGTTGACGCCCGCGCCGCAGTGCGCGATGCCGGCCTGGTCGAGCACGGCCAGGCTCGCCAGCGCGGCCGACGGTGGGAAAGTCACGTTGTTGGCGCACGAAACGACGTCGATTCCCGCGGTGGTCAGCGCGACGGCCATTTCCGGGGGTGAATGCCGCCAGTTCGGCTTGTGCGGGATGTCCAGGCCGCCGTGCCCGGCGGCCGAGCCGGACAGCGGCCCTTCGAGGTTGACGAAGCGCAGGTCGGCCCCTTTGAGCAGCGGGGAAAGCGCGTCGAACGCCCGTGCCGGCTCGGTTCGGCCCTGCAGGTTGACGTCGCCGCCGAGAACAAGAGTGATCACCGAGTCAACCCGTCCAAAGGAGGAATTCCCTCACGCTCGTCACGAATTGTTGCCTTATCGTCTTCCTCCTCTTCGCTTGTTCGGGGGACGATGCCTCGACCGTTCAGTTGCAGAGGGGACTCAGGGTGACCATATCCCGCCGCCCGGCCGTGGGTAGCACCACCGGCGTCAGAAGAGCCACGTTGTCCGTGGCGGTAGTAACGGGTGTTGTGCTGAGCGGCGTCGCCGCCCCGGCCGCGCTCGCCGCGCCCAGCGCGGACGCGGTCATCGCCGAGGTCTACGGCGGTGGCGGCAACTCGGGGACCACGCTCACCAACGACTTCGTCGAGCTCGGGAACCGTGGGGGCACGGCGTTCCCGCTCGACCGCTACAGCGTGCAGTACCTGCCCGGCTCGGCGTCGCCGACCAGCACGTGGCAGGTCACCAACCTGGCCGGCAGTGTCGGCGCCGGCGCGCGTTACCTGGTCGCCGAGGGCAAGGGCGCGGGCGGCACCGTGGCGTTGCCGACGCCGGACGCGACCGGCGCGATCGCGATGTCCGCGGCCGCGGGCACCGTAGCGCTTGTCAACGGCACCACGGCGCTGACCTGCAAGACCGCCGCCGACTGCGCGGCCGACCCGCGGGTCAAGGACCTGGTGGGCTTCGGCGCCGCGACCGTCCGCGAGGGCAGCCCGACGGCCGCCCCGGCGAACGGGACGTCCGTGTCGCGCGCCGCCTCGCTCGCCGACACCGACGACAACAGCGCCGACTTCACCGTCGGCGACGCGACGGCCACCAACTCCAAGGGCGAGACCGCCGGTGGCGGCGGCGACCCGGGCCAGCCGCCGGTGGACGCGAAGATCCACGACATCCAGGGGTTCACGCGGATCTCGCCGTTCAAGGACAAGAAGGTCGGCGACGTCACGGGCATCGTCACGGCGGTCCGCGGGTTCGGTTCGTCGCGCGGCTTCTGGATGACCGACCCGAACCCGGACAGCGACCCGCGCACCAGCGAGGGCCTGTTCGTGTTCACCGGCTCGACCACGCCCGCCGTGGCGGTCGGTGACGCGATCACCGCGTCCGGCACGGTCAAGGAGTTCTACCCGGACGCCCCGGCGACGTCGAACTACCAGTCGCTGACCGAGCTGAGCAGTGCACAGTGGACGGTCGGCTCGCACGCGAACCCGCTGCCCGCCCCGACCGTCATCACGCCGGACCAGGTGCCGGACGTGCTGGCGCCGAACACGGGCGGGAACATCGAGCCGCTGCCGCTGGAGCCGGCCAAGTACTCGCTGGACTTCTGGGAGTCGCACGAGAGCGAGATCGTCAGCGTCTCGGACGCGCGGGTCGTCGGCCCGAGCAACAGCTACGATGAGCTGTACGTGACCACGAAGCCGCAGCAGAACCCGACGCCGCGCGGCGGCACGGTCTACCCGTCGTACGACAAGATCAACACCGGTGTGCTGAAGGTCCAGTCGATCATCCCGTTCGACCAGCAGCCGTTCCCGAAGGTCAACACCGGCGACGTGCTCACCGGCGTGACCTCCGGCCCGGTCGAGTACAGCAGCTTCGGCGGCTACACGCTGTTCGCTTCGCAGCTCGGCGCGGCGAAGGACAGCAAGCTGCAGAAGGAGGTCACGCGGCGGCAGCGTCCGGGTGAGCTCGCGGTGGCGACGTACAACGTGGAGAACCTCGCGCCGTCCGACCCGGACACGAAGTTCGCGCAGCTGGCGCACGGCATCGTCGACAACCTGGCGGCGCCGGACGTGGTGAACCTGGAGGAGATCCAGGACAACGACGGCGCGACGAACGACGGTGTGGTCGCCTCCGACGTGACGCTCAAGAAGTTCACCGACGCGATCGTCGCGGCGGGCGGCCCGCACTACCAGGCGCGCGAGATCGACCCGGTCAACGACGCCGACGGCGGCCAGCCGGGCGGGAACATCCGCGTGGGCTTCCTGTTCAACCCGGCACGGGTGTCCTTTGTAGATCGACCGGGCGGCGGCGCGCTGTCCTCGGTGGACGTCGTGAAGGACCACGGCAAGGCGCACCTGACCCAGTCCCCGGGCCGCGTGGACCCGACCAACGAGGCCTGGACCGACAGCCGCAAGCCGCTGGCCGGCGAGTTCGTCTTCCAGGGCCGCACGGTGTTCATCATCGCCAACCACTTCAACTCGAAGGGCGGCGACCAGCCGACGCACGGCCGTTACCAGCCGCCGACGCGCAGCTCGGAAGTCCAGCGCCAGAAGCAGGCGACGGTGCTGCAGTCCTTCGTCGGCAAGCTCCTGACCGCGGACCCCGGCGCCAACGTCGTGGTGGCCGGCGACCTGAACGATTACCAGTTCTCGCCGGCGTTGGCGAAGCTGACTTCGGGTGGGTACCTGAAGGACCTCATCTCGACACTGCCCGCCGCGGAGCGGTACAGCTACGTGTTCGAGGGCCAGTCACAGGTGCTGGACCACATCCTGGCTTCGGCCGCTTTGCGAGGGGTGGACTACGACGTGGTTCACATCAACGCGGAGTTCGCGGACCAGGCCAGCGACCATGATCCGCAGATCGTCCGGTTCCGGCCTTCCGCGGGGAACAAGCTGGCGGACTGGGCGTATGACTTGGCGGATTACGTGGACCAATTGCTGGGGCGGACTGCGCCGCGTAAGTAGGATTTGGTCGAACGTCGGAGGCCGCCACGGATTGCCCGTGGCGGCCTTCCGTTTTGGAGCAACCGGGTTGACAATCACGAACTGGCCGGCCAGGTCGCACACCGACTCGAGTTCGAAACTGCTCGGTGGTCTCGCATTGCGAGGCGTACAGGGTGTCGGTATGAGTGCGGCCGCCGACGACGGACTGTCCTTTCTTGAATCGCCCGCCAAGGGAGAGGGAGTGGAAAGGCAGTCCTGGTGGCTCGGTAAGCTGTCCTGGGGGGTCGGGACCGCGTGACGGTGGAGTTTCGGGTGGCTGCGAATGCAGTTCTGCTGCCAGTGGAGCCCGCAAGTGCTGTCGCTGGGGCGCCGACCTGCAGTGCCGACGGACGGCCTTGTCTTTGGGCTGTTTTGGTGACGTGGGCGCAGTTTGCTGTTCTTGGTGCATGGTGATGGTCGGCACCCTCGCATTTCGGCGTGGGTAAGGTTACCGGCTGACCTTCACGGACGAGTGATTTCGCTGGAAATATCCCCCTTTTTGGGCTCGTGGGTCAGCGTTTAGCGCGCCACCCCAAGCTCAACACCGCCTGCACCAGCTCCTGGTAACTCGGCTTCACTTCCTCCAAGTACCGCTCCAAATACTGCGGCCGAGCCGTGGTCACCGCCTGTGGTTCCTCCGAAGAGTCCACAAAGGTCAGACGCGAGACGTTGTGCAGGGCCATTTTCCACCAGCGCGCCGCGCGTTCGCCCGCCTTCGATTCGCGTTCGGTGGCGGCGGCGACGGCGGCGTGGGCCTCGGCGAGCTGGCGTTCGATCTCGTCCGCGCGGGCCAGTTCCCAGGCGCGCAGGTTTTCCGCCGAGCCGCGGGCCATGCCCACGACCTCCTTGTAACGCATGGCCGCGCCGGGGTTTTCGCCGGTCATGGGGTGCCTCCCGCGGGGTCGGGGTCGGGGCGCTGGAACGGGATGATGACCTCCGGCGCGCTGTGCGTCGTGCGGTCGAAGAACAGGGCGCGGCCCGGGCGCGGGGACCAGTGCACGACCAGGCCCGCGGCGAACGGCGAAAGCTCGTTGCCCTGCACGTCCAGCGCCGCCCAAGCGCCGATGTCGTCCGTGCCGCCGAAACCCAGGGTGTCCTTGAGCCGCGCGATGCTGCGCCACCAGCCGATGGCGTGCACGCCGTGGCCGGGGCCCTGCTTCAGCACCGTGCGCAGGTGGTCCAAGCCGCTCTTCGGCTGGCCGACGGCCTTGGTCTCCAGGGCCGGCAGCGCCGCGTCCACGCCGTACAGCAGCAGGACCTTCGTGGCGACGTCCGAAGTGGACATCGACTCCGCGACCGACGTCAGCGTGGCCGGCAGGTCGTCGGCGAGGGTGGCGACGTGGCCTTCGGCGCGCAGCCGCTCCGTCAGCTCCAGCACGGCGGGCGCGCAGGCGTCGATGGCGCAGCTCAGCACGAATTCCACCTCGCCGACCTCGAACTGGCGGGCGAGTGAGCGCGCGGCCGAGTCCATGATGGACAGTGCCTCCGCCGTCGCGCCGCCCAGCACCGCGACGTTGCGGCCCGGCGCCCGGGGCAGCTCCACGCCGCAGGCCGCCTCCGTGACGTCGATGGACTGGCCCAGAAGCGCGCGCGGCTTCGAGCCCGGCTTGAGTTCCGTGTACGCCGGGAACTGTTCCAGCACCGGCGAATGCGCGCCGTCGAACAGGCGCGGGCGCGGGAACCGCCCGGAGTACAGCTCCCAGAGCTGGTGCTGCAGGTTCACGAACACGTTGCGGCTGCTGGAATCCGGCACGTGCGCGAGCATGTTGCCGTGCGCGACGCCGGAGTCGTGGTTGATCACCGCGTGCCACTTGGGCGCCGAGACCGCCGCGTTGTTCGTCTCCGCCAGCACCCGCCGCGCCTTCGGCATCGCGATGCGCAGTGTGCACTGCTCGAACACGGCCGGCTTGCCCCAGAACGCCTCGATGCCCGCGACGTCCTGACTCGCCAGCACCAGGTGGATGCCCTGCGAACGGCCGCGCCGCGCGATGTCCTCGAGCAGCTGCGTCGCCTGCGCGGTCACCTGGTCGCGGCCCGCGAACAGGTACTGGAACTCGTCGATCACGGCCACGATCCGCGGCCAGTGCCCGCCCGGGTCCTGCTCGCGCAGGTCGGCCAGGTTGGTCACCTCGTGCTCCTTGGCCGCGGCCGAGCGCCGGCGCAGCTCGTCGGCCAGGAAACGCAGCAGCGCCAAGCCGAACTCGCGGTCGGTGTTCACGTTGACGCCGACCAGCTTCGCGTGCGGCAGCCAGCTGGCGTCCTTGCGGCCGGGCGCGAGCCCCGCGAACGAGACGCCCTCCTTGAAGTCCAGCAGGTACAGCGCCAGTTCGTCCGGGGTGTAGCGCGCGGCCAGGCTGCCCAGCAGCGCGTACAGGAAGTTGGTCTTGCCGGACCCGCTCGGCCCGCCGATCAGGGCGTGCGGGCTGGCATCGCCGATCACGACCTCCACGCTCTCGCCCTCGTAGAACCCGACGGACGCGCGAAGCTCCCGAGCCGAATTCTCCTGGCCGAGCTCCGTCGGCAGCAGGTCCGCGAACGCGCGCGGCCCGCCCTGCTTGGCGATCAGCGCCTCCGCGATCCGCCCCGCCGCGCGGATCACCTGGCCCGAAGGCAGCGCCGGGTCCAGGTCCACGACCAGGTCGCTGCCCGTCATGCTGCTGACCGCGCGTCGTTCGTCGAGCAGGCTCAGCGTTTCGATCGACGCGCTGACGGCCGTCGGCACGTCCACCAGGATCAGGCAGATCCCGGCGGCGAGCGCACCGCTCGCCACGCGCTTGAGGTCCCGCGCGCGCTCGGGCTCGAGCGTCTCGCCGTTGCCGTACAGCACCGCGATCCGGTACGGCTCCACTCGCTGCCCGGTGGCCTTTCGCAGCTCCCGCAACGACGTGTGCCCGGCCTGCATGCCCGTCGCGTGGATGCGGCGGATGTGGCCGGCCAGCTCGTCGAGCAGGTCCTCCAGCCGCGTCGGGTCGTACAGCGACAACGCGCTGGTGCGGCTGAGCGGGTACAGGTCGGGCAGGATCGCGGTCAGCTGCCCGACGTCCCACAGGTGCACCTTGACCGCCCCCGGTTCGAACGCGGACAGCACTCGCATCAGCAGGTTCTGCACGATGCCGTCGACGACCGGCCGCGTCTTGGGCGCCGACGTGATCGCCAGGTGGGACTCGTCCAGCAGCGGCACGGCCACGTCGAACGTGCGGGAGATGTCGCGTCCCGCCGCCGTCGCCGAGCCGACCCGCCAGAGCCCGGGGCCGGTCACGCCGGGGTTGGTGCCCACGCGGCCGAGCCATTCGCCCGGCGGGCGCCCGGCGGGGCCCGGCGCGTTCGCGGCGACCAGTTCGCGCAGGGCGTTCGGCCCCGTGCTCCAGTCGGTGTAGAACGCGTTGCGGACCCCGCCGAGCGACGCGAACACCTCGTGCGCGGCCGGATGCCGCGCCCATTCCGTCTGCTGCTCGGCGTCGGCGTGGTTCATGCCGATCCGGACGATCTCCTGCTCCAGCATCAGCCGGGACAGCTCGGCCTCCGCCATCTCCCGCGCGCCCGCGGCCGCGCCGAGGACGAGCCCGATCTGGTGGCGGACGCGCTCCAGCGCGGTCTGCACGCGGTTGCGCTGCTCGCTTGCCTTGTTAGCCATCGGTTTCGCTCATGACGCGGTCGTCCCTACAGGCGTGACTGGTATCCGCTCACCAGGTCGTCGGCGGCGGCTAAACGGGTGAGGAGGTGGTCGATTCCCTCGTCGGCCATCACCAGTTGCTGCGGCAGCCACGGATCGGCTTTCGCCTGCGCGTCGACGAGTGCCTGACGGGCGTCGCCGAGCAGGTTCTTCGCCCGCTCGGCGTGGGCCCGCCCGTCGGTGAGGCCCGCCTGCACGGCGGTGAGCAGCTGGTGAATCTCGGCGAGTCCCGACATGGTGGGCTAGAGGCGGGCCGAGTAGGAGTCGGCCGAGGAGATTCCGGCCTGGATGGTGCTTTGCATCCCGCTTATCCCGTTCAATGCTTCGGACAGCAGCCCGTGTGCCTGGTTCACCTCGTGCTGGCTGCTGCCCTGGGTCGCCTGCGAAAGCGACAGCTGCGCTTCTTCGAGAGCTTGCGCGGCCTGCTGCAGTGCGGCGATGCTCGCGGACGCCTTCTCGTTCGCGAGCGCGATACCAGCGCGGATCTCTTCCACTCCGGCCATGTGGGCGGACTCCTCGGTACGTCGGGGGCTGGAACGACCACACACAAACTTAGCGTGATCAGGTGTTTTCGGTAAGTAAGTGAGAACAGGAGAATGGACAAGGCCCCGGACGTGGTGACGTCCGGGGCCTCGCGGGCGGCGGCGGACCGGGTCCGAAAACGGTCATCCCGACCCCGCGCGCCAGCCTGCCTACCTGCGTGTATCGAGATGCCCGCGCTCTGCCGCGCCCAGGTCAAGCCGGTATTCGTGACACCGAAGAACCTCTCCGAGCGGGTACGAACAAGTCTGTCGCGAAGCCTAGCGGGTGCCTGCGGATAGCCGAGTCCTGACCCGTCCGGACGCCGCGAATTCGGCTATCGATCTTTTCCGAACGCCCTTTTCCGCATGCACGGGCCGCGATATGTCGACTCCGCGGCCGGGTTCCGGGTGTCGGGGAAAGCAAAACGCCGGACCGCTCGCGAGGAGCTGCCCGGCGTTCTGTGTGAAACGCGGAGGATACAGGATTCGAACCTGCGAGGGCGTGAACCCAACACGCTTTCCAAGCGTGCGCCTTAGGCCGCTCGGCCAATCCTCCGTGGAGAAGGGTACCGGATGGGGTGGTACCGCCCGGAAGGTGGTCCGGTCCGCGGGGACGGGGTCTACTCGGCCTCGACGACGTCCGCGACGACGATGGTGATGTTGTCCGGGCCGCCGCCTTCGTTGGCCAGCGCGATCAGGGCCGGGACGACTTCGGCGGGGGCGCCGGCCTCCAGTGCGTCGCGGATGGACGGCTCGTCGGCGCCCGCGGTGAGGCCGTCGGAGCAGAGCAGGTAGCGGTCGCCCGGTTGCGGGGTGAACGTCCAGACGTCCGGTTCACCCGAGCCGGTGCTCAGCAACGCCTTCATGAGCAGCGAGCGGCGCGGGTGGTCGGCCGCGTCGGCCTGCGAGATGCGGCCGTCCTCGACCAGCGCCTGGACGAGTGTGTGGTCGTGGGTCAGCCGGTGCAGGTCGCCTTCGCGCAGGAGGTAGCCGCGCGAGTCGCCGATGTGGGCGGCGGCGAACTGGGTGCCGTCGAACAGCAGGGCGGTCAGGGTGGTGCCCATGCCGTGGGTGGCCGGGTCGGCCTCCGCGACCTCGGCGAGCCGCTCGTCGATGCGCCGCACGCCGTCGGCGAGGGTGGCGCCGAGGTCGAGCGAGGCCAGTTCGAGTGAGCCCAGTTCCGTGTCCAGGCTCGCGAGCACCCCGACCGCCGTCGCGCTGGCCACTTCACCGTGGGGCTGACCACCGATACCGTCGGCGACAGCAAGCAGGCGCCCGCTGGCGTAGACGGAATCTTCGTTGATCCGGCGTCGTCGCCCGGTGTCGGAGCCCGCGGCGTACCGCAGGACGAACCGGGACTGCTCGTTAACCATGAGTCCATAAAACCACTGGTTGACTGAGTTAACAAGCGAAATGCTGGAAACCGCAGTCATCGGCTATGGTGCTGGCCATGGAAGACGACGCGGCAGTCAGCGCCGCTGACATCGCCCGGCTGGCGGGTGTGCGCCGGGCCGCGGTGAGCAACTGGCGGCGGCGCCACGGCGACTTCCCGCGCCCGGTGGGCGGCACCGCTTCCAGCCCGCTGTTCTCCTTGCCCGAGGTCCAGGCCTGGTTGCGCGGCCGCGGCCGCCCGTTCGAGCTCGCCCCGATCGACCGCGCCTGGCAGCAGCTGCGTGCCCTCGGCGACGACCTGGAGCTGGGGGCCCGGGTCGCCGCTGCCGGAGCGTACCTGGCGCACCCCGTGCCGCGGGCCGATGACGACCCCGATCTTCGGGCCATGCTGACCCGGCTGGCCGTGGACAAGGGCGCGGCGTGGACGTTCGAGCAGCTTTGCGAGCGCTACTTCGAGGCCCATTCCCGCCGTCTCTCGCCGACGCCGCCCGAGTACGCCGACCTGATGGTCCGGCTCACCGGCGCGAGGGGGACCACCGTGCTCGACCCCGCGTGCGGCTTCGGCTCCCTCCTGCTGGCGAGCGGCGCGAAGAGCGCGCGCGGCCAGGACAGCGACGTCACCACGGCGAAGATCGCCGGGTTGCGGCTACAGCTGCGAGAAGTCGACACCGAGGTCCACGCTGCCGACGCGCTCCGGGAGGACGCCTTCGCCGGCCAGGAGGCCGATGTCGTGCTGTGCGACCCGCCGTTCAACGAACGCTCGTGGGGCCAGGAAGAGCTGCTCGGCGACGCGCGCTGGGAGTACGGCCTGCCGCCGCGCGGCGAGTCCGAGCTCGCGTGGGTCCAGCACTGCCTGGCGCACGCGAAGCCGGGCGGCGCGGTCGCGATCCTGATGCCGGGCGCGGCCGCGGGACGACGCAGTGGCAAGCGGATCCGCGCGAACCTGCTGCGGGCCGGGGCACTGCGCGCGGTGGTCACCTTCGCGTCCGGCGGCCCCGACCTGTGGCTGCTCACGCGCCCGGCGCCCGGGGAGCGTCCGCCCGGCACCGCGCTGATCGCCGAGGCCGACGTCGCCGAGGTCGAACCGCTGTGGCGCGCGTACGTCGAGCGACCGGAGGCCGTCGGCGAGCGGATCATCGACCTGCTCGACGACGACGTTGACCTCACGCCCGCGCTGCGCCGTACCGCGCGCGAGGACTCGGGGCAGGCTTTCCTTGCCGCACAACAGCTTTTCGACAAAGCCGGGCTCCGGCTGCCGCCGCTGGAGCCGGCCGCCGAGGAGCTGGCGCACACCACCGTCGGCGAGCTGGTGAAGTCCGGCGCGCTCCAGGTGTGGCACGCCCCGCCGCGGCCCGCCGACGGGGACGAGCCCCTGCTGACCGCCGACGACGTGCTGGCCGGCGGCCCGCCCACCGGCCGCGCGGCGCCCGACGAGGCGGCCGTGACCGCGCACGAGGGGGACGTCGTCGCTTCCGTGACCGGTGCCGTCGGCGTCCACAGTGGACCACCGGTCCGGCTGGGCCCGTCGCTGTCGCTCTACCGCGTGGACCCCCGGCGCCTCGACGCCGAGTTCCTGGCCGGCTGCCTGCGTGCCGCCGACTTCCCCGTGCACAGTGCCTCCACCCGCATCGACGCGCGCCGGCTCAAGGTGCCGCGGTACCCGCTGGAGACGCAGCGGGCGTACGGGGCCGCGTTCCGCGCGCTCGCGGAGTTCGACCGGGCCCTGCGGACGACGGCGGAAATCGGCCGTGACCTGGTCCGGCTAGGCTTTGCCGCGCTCGCCGAAGGACGGCTTCGGCCCGGTGCCGGGTGAGCGCCGCGACGCTGTGAGGGGGCCCATGCTCATCGCCGATCGTTATGAGGTCGACGAGCTGCCGCTGGGCCGCGGCGGGATGGGGGCCGTGCACCGCGGGCACGACCGGCGGCTCGGCCGGCGCGTCGCGATCAAGCTGCTGCGGCTGCCGGGACGCGACGAAGAGCTTGAAGAACGCTTCGCGCGCGAAGCCCGGATCCTCGCGACGCTCGATCACGCGGGCGTCCCGGCGCTGTACGACTTCGGCACCCACGACGACCGGTTGTTCCAGGTCATGCAGTTCGTCGAGGGGGTGACGGTGGCCGACCTGCTGGCCGAGCACGGTCCGCTGCCGGTCCCGTGGGCGGCGGCGATCGCGGCCCAGGCCACCGCCGTGCTGTCCGCGGCGCACGCGCGTTCGGTGTGCCACCGCGACCTCAAGCCGGCCAACCTCATGCTCTGTCCCGACGGCAGTGTGAAGGTGATGGACTTCGGTTTGGCTGTACTGCGCGAAGCGGACGTCGCCCGCTTCACGCGCGCTGGGCAGCTGCTGGGCACGCCGTCTTACATGGCGCCGGAGCAGATCCAGCGCGGGCTCGCGGAGCCGCGAAGCGACCTGTACGCGCTGGGCTGTGTGCTGCACGAAATGCTTACCGGCAAACAACTCTTCACCGGCCCCACTGCGTACGCGGTCTTCGACAAGCAGGTGAAGGACGCTCCGCCGGCCGTGCTCGGCGTGCCGCCCGCGTTGAACGCCGTGCTCGCCTCGACGCTGGCGAAGGACCCCGAGGAACGGCCGGCCGGCGCGGACGTGCTGTACGCGCGCCTCACGCCGTTCGTCCGTGATCTGCCGCCGCTGCCCGGATTCCTCCACCCGGCGTCGGTGCCGAGCCCGGCCCGGATGTACGCGCGGATGGTCGGCCGGATGCCGTCCTGACCGCTGGACGGAACGCCGCTCGTCAGAACAGGTCGGGCTGGCCGCTGCCGGCGGTGATCCCGCCGTCGACCGGCAGGATCGCGCCGGTGATGAACCGGGCGTCCGCACCGGCCAGGAACGCGACCGCGGCGCCGATGTCGTCCGGGGTGGAGTAGCCGGCCAGCGCCCGGCGCGGATTGAACTTCTCGACCAGCTGCTCGAGCCCGGGATGGTCCCGGTGCTCCGGGCCGATCGTGAGGGACGGGGTGACGGCGTTGACGCGGATCCCGTGCGGGCCGAGGTCGAAGGCGAGCCCGCGGGTGAAATTCACCACCGCGCCCTTGGCCGCGTTGTAGGCGGTCAGCCGCCGGTCGCCGCCGAGCCCGGAGGCCGAGGCGATGTGGACGATGCTGCCGCGGCTCGCTTTGAGGTGCGGCAGCGCGGCCTGGGCGCCGAAGAAGGCGCTGTCCAGGTCGGTGCCCAGCACCAGCCGCCAGTCTTCGAGCGTGGTCTCCTCGAAGGGCTTGGCCAGGCCGAGGCCGGCGTTGGAGACCAGTACGTCGATCCCGCCGAAGCGCTCCGCGCCGGCGCTGATCATCGCCTGCACGTCCTCCTGGCGGCGGACGTCGGTGGCGACCGCGAGCACCCGGTCCGGGCCGAGCTCGGCCGCGAGCTCGTCGAGCCGGTTCTTGCGCCGGGCCGCGATGACCAGGTTGGCCCCCTCCGCGGCGAAGCGCCGGGCGATGCCGACGCCGATGCCGGAGCTCGCCCCGGTGACGACGACCGTGCGCCCGTCGAATCGGTGTTCCATGTGCTCTCCTTGGCCGAGCAGGTTGTGTCAGTTACTGACGATAAGATACGTCAGCCGCTGACGCAACCGCGACTTTTCGTGCTAGCATCGACGGATGCCACGAAGCGGAGAACCGGTCCGGCGACGGCTCGAACTGGCCGCCGTCGAGCTGTTCGTCGAGCACGGCTACGACCAGACCACGGCCCAGCGCATCGCCACCCGCGCCGGCGTCACCGAGCGCACGTTCTTCCGGCATTTCGCCGACAAGCGCGAGGTCCTGTTCGGTGGCGAGGCCGAGTTGCGCGAGACGCTGACCAACGCGATCGCGGCGGTGCCCGAGGGCACCAAACCGCTCCCGACGATCCAGGCCGCCTTCCACGCGAGCGTGCCGCTCTTCGAGCGCAACCGGGTGGTCTCCGAGCCCGGCGCGCGCCTGGTCGCCACGACCCCGGCGCTCCACGAACGCTCGCTGGCCAAGACCGCGGCGCTCATCGACGCCATGACCGAGGCCTTGCGGGCCCGCGGGACCGAGCAGCGCATCGCGCACCTGTGCGCGCAGATCGGGATGGACACCTTCAGGAGTGCCACGAGCCGGTGGCAGGCCGACGCATCCACCGGCTTGGCCACGCTGATCGACCAGGCTTTTGTGCAACTGCGCGAAGTTGTCGGCACGCTCGGCTGAGCGTGCCGACTGCTCGGGCATCAAGCGTTGACGGACCGGCGGTCCTGATCGGCCAGCGGCAGGCCGAGCCGCTGGATCCGCAGGTAGGTCAGGCCGTTCTGCACGGCGATGCTGATGCCGAGGGTGAGCATGATCGTCGACGACGTCAGCGCCCCGCTCACGCCCAGCGTCCCGCCGAGGAAGCCGAAGCCGACGCGGACGGCGATCGTCGCGAGCCACAGGACCAGCGTGAGGGCCGAGCCCTTCTGGAAGGTCGTGTTGCCGCTGCGGGTGAGCGTGGTGGTCGCGCTGCGCAGTGCGCCGAGCGCGCCCAGGACCACGATGTCGACCCCGAGCAGCGCCAGTTCGCCGGCACTGGCCCGCGGCAGCGCCTGGAGCGCGGTGAAGACACCGATGGCCACCAGGATCAGCGGCATCAGCATCAGCCCCTTGCGGCTGAGCAGCGTGCCGCGCAGCTGGCGGTAGATCACGCGGTAGATGACCAGCGCCGCGATCGCGACGTAAAGCAGGACAGTGGCCGGGCTCATCGGGACTCCTCTGTTTCCGTGGTCCCTCAAGAGTCGGCTGAACGGGCGCGGATCTCGTCGGCGCACGGGCGGGTCCCAGGTGGATCCACTGCTCCATCCACGGGTGGACCTTCACCCGCACGGGGGGTCGGCTACCTGATCGTGACCTTCCGATCGCAACCGTCGGCGGGTGTGGCCCGTCTTTGCCGGGTAGACAGGGTCGAGCCTGGAAAACTTCGTGGGGGTGCCGGATCGTGAAGAGGATTTTGGTGGGTGCGGTGGGGCTGGCCAGTGCGTTCGCGCTGGCCGCGTGTTCCGGCGGCTCGTCCGACGCGGGGTCCACGACCGGCGGCGGCGCCGTGGCCGCGGGGGCGAGCAGCAGCGCGCCGGCCACCACGACCCCGGCGCCGACCACGAGCAGCCCGGCGCCCACGCCGTCGAGTCCGCCGAGCACGTCCAAGGCCACGCCCAAGCCGGCGCCGCCCAAGCCCAAGCCGAAGCCGCCGGTGAGCACCGCGAACGTGCCGTGCGCGAAGGCCGCGGCGGCGAGCGGCACCAGCGCCTGCGTCGACCTGTCCGCGCACCGCGCCTGGCTGCTCGAGGACGGCAACGTCGTCTACGGGCCGGTCTCCATGCTGCCCGGCCAGAAGGCCAATCCGACTCCGACGGGCACGTTCCACGTGCTGTCGAAGGAGAAGATGCACTACAGCCGCGAGTTCGACAACGCGAAAATGCCCAACTCGGTCTTCTTCTACCCGGGCGACGCCTTCCACACCGGCAGCCTGAGGGCGTACTCACACGGCTGCGTGCACCTCTCGGCGACGTCCTCGCTGAAGTTCTTCAACACCCTGGCCGTCGGTGACGTCGTCCAGGTGGTGCCCTGAAACTACTCTTAGTGTCACGTTCGGGTAAATATCACTCGATCGTGGCAACAATTGGCCTTCCCCAGGCGACAAGCGGTCACTTGGGGAAGGGGGCCATCGATGGCCTTGGGAAGACTTCGTACGTTGTTCGTGGCCGCTGTGACGGCTCTTGCGCTGGCACCCGCGGTGGCCACACCGGCCGCCGCCGCGGGGACGCCGTCGCTGCCACCGGGGTTCGTGCTCCGGGACATCCCGACGGGGCTGGCGGCCTACCAGTTCACCGACTTCGCCTGGCTGCCCGACGACAGCGTGCTGGCGCTCGGCAAATCCGGCGTCGTCAACTGGGTGCCCCCGAACGGCGCGGGCACGCCGGTGCAGATCGCGACCTTCAACGTCGAGTCGCAGGGCGACATCGGGCTCACCAGCATCGCGCTCGCCCCGGATTACGCCACCACGCACCACATCTACCTGAACCGCTCGGTCAGCACGGGCAACGGCGCGTACTTCCAGCGGGCCGCGCGCTTCACCGTGACCCTTGACCGCGCCGGCCGCCCGTCCGGGCTCGCCGAGGAGCAGGTGATCTTCGACGTGCCGGGCAGCCAGTGGTACATCCACGGCGTCGACACCGTGATCCCCGCGGCCGACGGCACACTCTGGTACTCCATCGGCGACAACGGCGACGCGGGCAAGACCAACGAGGTCGCCTTCGCCGCGCAGGACCTGAACTCGCCGTTCGGCAAGATCCTGCACCTCACCGCGGACGGCAAGGCGGTGCCCGGGAACCCGTACTACGACGCCGCCGCGCCGGATTCCGTGCGCTCCAAGGTGTTCGCGAGTGGCTTCCGCAACCCGTTCCGCTTCACGCTCGACCCGAAGAGCGGTCTGCCGGTGGTCGGCGACGTCGGCTGGTACACCTGGGAAGAGGTCGACGTCGTGCAGCCCGGCGCCAACCTCGCGTGGCCGTGCTGGGAGGGCAACCACCCGACGCCCGGCTACTCGGTCGACGCGCGGTGCGCGTCGGTCGTGAACACCCCGCCGCTGTGGGAGCACCAGCACGGCACCGGACCGGCGCAGGGCAACAGCGTCACCGGCGGGATTGTCTACAGTGGAACGACGTATCCGGCGGCCTACCAGGGCGCGTACTTCTTCGGCGACTACGCGGGCCTGAAGATGTGGACGCTGAAGTACGACGCGCAGGGCAAGCTCACGCAGGCGCCCCAGAACCCGCCGCCGTTCTCCAACATCGGCGGGGTAACGCGCATCTCCTCGGCCCCCAACGGCGACATCGTGTTCAGCGACCTCAACTCGGGCCTGCTGCGAAGGCTGAGCTACTCGACGAACAACTCCGCGCCGGTCGCGGTGGCGACCTCGTCCACCGACCCGGACACCCGCACCGTCGCCTTCGACGGCAGCGGCTCATACGACTTCGACGGCGACCCGATCAGCTACGCCTGGGACTTCGGCGACGGCACCACGGGGACCGGCGTGAAGGCCAGCCACCAGTACGCCGCGGGCACGCAGTTCACCGCGACCCTCACCGTCCAGGACCCGTTGGGCGCCAAGGGAACCACCACCGTCGCGGTCGCGCCGGGCAACCACTCGCCGACGGTCGCGCTGACACCTCCGGCTCAGGCGGACTTCGCCGTCGGCGAATCCATCGCGCTCTCCGCGACCGCCACCGACGCCGAGGACGGCGCCCTGCCCGTCACGTGGACGTCGCTGATCCGGCACTGCCCGGACCTCGGCGCCTGCCACGTGCACCCGGGCGAAGGCGCGACCGGGCCTTCGCTGACCGTGCCGTTCACCGACCACACCGACTCGCGCATGGAGTTCACCGCGACGGTGACCGACAGCGCGGGCGTGCAGGCGAGCAGCACGTACGTCGCGTTGCCCCGGCAGCACCGGCTCACGCTCGTGAGCACGCAGCCGGCCGCGTTGAGCATCCCGAGCGAGGGCGGCGTCAGCAGCGCGATGGTCGCCGAGGGCGCGAAGTTCGACGTGACCGCTTCGACGCTGGGCAGCGACGGCGCGTCGAAGTTCGCCGGCTGGCAGGGCGGTCCGACGACGACGTCGTGGTCGATCACCGTCGGCACCGGTGACCAGACGCTGACCGCGAACTACGTGTCCGCGATCGACCAGCGGTACGCCGCCGAGCCCGCGTTGCGCGCGTCGCTCGGGAATCCCACCGGGCCCGAGGTCGTCGACGGCCCGGTGCACCTGCGGCCGTACGCGAACGGCCGGCTCTATTGGTCGGCGCAGACCGGCGTGCACGAGGTCGGCGGGTCGATCCTCGCCGAGTACCTGGCGATCGGCGGGCACCTGAAGTTCGGGCCGCCGCTCAACGACGAGACGGCGACCCCGGACGGAGTGGGGCGGTACAACCACTTCGCCGGCGGCAGCTCGGTCTACTGGACGCCGTCCACTGGCGCGCACCAGATCGGCGGCGCGATCCGGCAGAAGTGGGCGGAGTTCGGGTACGAGCGGGGCTTGGGCTACCCGATCACCGACGAGACCGCGACCCCCGACGGCGTCGGGCGGTTCAACCACTTCAGCGGCGGCAGCTCGATCTACTGGACGCCGTCGACCGGCGCGCACCAGATCGGCGGCGAGATCAAACGGAAGTGGGCCGCGTTCGGCTACGAGCGCGGGATGGGCTACCCGACCACGGACGAGTCCGCGACGCCGGGCGGCGGAGCGCGGTACAACCACTTCACCAAGAACGGGTCGATCTACTGGAGCGCGGCCACGGGCGCGCACAACGTGCAGGGAGAGATCCGCAACCGCTGGGCCGCGATCGGCTGGGAGCGGTCGTACCTGGGGTTGCCGATATCGGACGAGTACGCGATCTCCGGCGGCGGTTTCCGCAGTGACTTCCAGGGCGGTTACATCGTGTACACGCTCGCCGGCGGGGCGGTCGACCGCCACTGGTGAGGACGCGCGGGCCGGGCTGAGGTTGCGGTGATGTTCGCCGCTTCCGCGAGGTCAACCTCAGCCCGGCCCGGCACGTCTCATTCCCCGTAAAGCAAAACCGAGCTTTCGGGGGTAGTCGTGCGGGTCAAGAAAATTCTGATCGGTCTGTCCACTGTGGCCGCTGCGGCGCTGATGAGCGCCTGCTCCGTGGCGGGTGCGACGACGGGGACCGCGCTCCCCTCCACTTCGGACATTCCGGTCACCTCGCCGGCCGCGCAGCCCGCGGACCAGAGCGCGCCCGCCACGCCGGACGCGCCGGCCACCTCGTCCGCCCCGGTCAAGGAGAAGCCGGTCGAGGAGAAGAAGGAGATGGCGCCGGGCGTCCCGTGCACCATCACCGCGAAGGCGTGTGTGGACCTTTCGAGCCACCAGGCCTGGCTGCTCGACAACGGCCAGATCACCTACGGCCCGGTGAAGACCATGCCCGGCAAGGCGGGCAGCACGACCCCGCTCGGCACGTGGAAGGTGCTGTCCAAGGAGAAGATGCACCTCAGCCGCGAGTTCGACAACGCGCCGATGCCGAACTCCGTGTTCTTCTACCCGGGCGTCGCGTTCCACGAGGGCTCGCTGAGCAAGTACTCCAACGGCTGCGTGCACCTCTCCCAGACCTCGTCGCTGAAGTTCTTCAACACCCTCGAAAAGGGCGACGAGGTCCAGGTCGTCAAGTAGGCGCTCAGTGCAGGTCGGCCGGCCGGGTGCCGGTGGCGGTCAGCGGCAGGCCGAGCGCCACCCGCTCGGTCAGCCACCCGCTCGGCCGGTAGCGCGGGTCCCCGGTGGACTCGGCGAGCCCGGTGAGGACGCGCAGCACCTTGTCGGGGCCGACGAGGTCGCCCCACTCCAGCGGGCCGCGCGGGTAGCCGAGGCCGAGGCGGACGGCGGTGTCGATGTCGGCGGGCACGGCGAGGCCCTGGTCGGCGAGGTAACAGGCGGTGTTGACGATCGAGGCCAGCAGCCGCTGGGCAATGGGCGCCGGCCCGTCACGCACGATGGTCACCGGTAGCCCGGTCCCGGCCAGTGCGCCCCACGCGGCGCGCCCCGCCGCCGGATCCAGTCCGGGGTGGACGGACAGGGTGAAGCGGCGTTCGTACGCGCCGAGCGCGTCCACCCCGCACACGCGATCGGCGGGCAGGCCCTCGCGGGCAGCGGCCTCCACAGTGGACTCACCGCGCAAAGTGAGCAGCAGCACGGCGTCCGGGTAGGCGTCGGAGACGACCTGCACCCCGGCCGCGGCCAGCAGCCGGCCCAGCCGCTCGTCCGAGGTGAACACCGGCATGTCCGGCACCGGCGGCGCGGCCGGCTCGGCCGGGGCCTCCTGTTTCCCGTCCACGTAACGGTAAAAGCCCTCGCCGTTCTTGCGGCCGAACAGCCCGGCCGCCACCCGGGGACGCGTCAGCCACGACGGTCGCAGCCGCGGCTCGGAGTGGAACCCGCTCCAGATGCTCTCCAGCACGGCGTGCGAGACGTCCAGCCCGGTCAGGTCCAGCAGTTCGAACGGCCCCAGCTTCAGCCCCAGCACGTCCCGCGCGATGCGGTCGACGTCCACCGGCTCGGCGACCGATTCCGACAGGATCTGCAGCGCCTCGGTGTTCAGCCCCCGCCCGGCGTGGTTGACCAGGAACCCCGGCGCGTCGCGGGCGAGCACCGGTTCGTGGCCCCAGCCGCGGACCAGTTCGAGTGCTTCGCCGGGCAGCCACGGGTGCGTGCGCACGCCCGGCACGACCTCGACCAGCCGCATCAGCGGGACCGGGTTGAAGAAGTGCAGCCCGATCATCCGCGCCGGATCGGCCAGTCCGGCCGCGATCTCGGTGACGGACAGGGAACTGGTGTTGGTGGCGAACACCGTCTCCGGCGCGCAGACCCGTTCCAGGTCGGCGAACAGGGCCCGCTTGGTTTCGAGATCTTCGCGGACGGCCTCGATCACCAGGTCCACGCCGTCGGCGGGGGCGGCCGGCGCGGCCACGGGGACCAGCCGGCCCTTGGCGGCCCTGGCCTGCTCGGCGGTCAGCCTGCCCTTCGACTCGAGCCGATCGAGCATGCCGCTGACGTACTCGATCGCCGCCTGCACGGCGTCGGCCCGCACGTCCGCCAGTTCGACGGTGACCCCGCCGGTCGCGGCCAGCTGGACGATCCCGCGCCCCATCACCCCGGTCCCGATCACCCGGATCCTGCCGACCCGCCCGGCCCATCCCGTCACGTCGAACCCGCCTTCCCGCGTTGGTCTTCCCGGCGAACGTACCCGGTTTTCCTCAGAGCCCCACGAAGTCGGCCATCTGGCCGATCAGGTGCTCGAAGTAGGCGTCCGCCGGGTCGACGCTGCCGACGTAGTGGCCGAACAGCTCGAAGCTGATCGCGCCGAAGAGCTGGGTCCAGGCGGCCACCAAACGGGTTCCGGTCTCCGCCGGGATGTCCACGCCCAGCGCGGCGGCCAGCGTTTCCGCCTGTTCCCGCAGTGCGGCGGGCATCGGGGCGGTGACCGCGGGCTCGTGCGGCTGGGCGTCGGCCAGCACGGCGACCAGCGCCAGCGCGACGCGGCTCGCGGGCGCCACGGTCTCCTCCGGCGCCTGGTAGCCGGGCACGGGCGAGCCGTAGATCAGCGTGTACTCGTGCCGGTGTGCTTTCGCCCACGCCCGCGTCGCCCGCCAGATCTCGCGCCAGCGTGTGCGGTGCTCGCCCCGGCCGGGATCGCCGGCCTCCGCTGCTTCACCGACGGCGTTGTACGCGTCGACGATCAGGTCGGTGAGCAGCCGGTCGCGGCTGGGGAAGTACCGGTACAGCGCCGAGGAGACCATGCCCAGCTCCCGTGCGACCGCGCGCAGCGACAGCCCGTGCGGGCCGACCTCGCCCAGCTGGCGGCGGGCCTCGTCCTTGATCTCCTGTGTCAGCTCGGCGCGGGCCCGTTCACGGGCGTTGCGGATGGCGGCCATGGTGCTCAGTGTGCCAGGTCCGAGATCGATGCACCAAATAGAGAGCACTGCTCTTGACTCAGCCGGTGAGCGGGTGTTCACTGATCTCAACCGAGAGCACTGCTCTCACCGACTGAGGGAGTCCACGATGACCGCGACCCGTTACCTCGAGCCGGGCCTGGCGACCCGGGTGTCCAACAAGATGGTGCAGCAGCTGACCAAGCTCGGCGTCAGCGTGTGGGGCAGCCGGGTGCTGATGGTCCGCGGCCGCAAGAGCGGCGCGGTCCGCGAAGTGCCGGTGAACCTGTTGCCGTTCGAGGGCAAGCAGTTCCTGGTCGCGCCGCGCGGGGAGACGCAGTGGGTGCGCAACCTGCGCGTGGCCGGCGAGGGGCAGCTGCGGGTCGGGAACCGGGTGCAGGCGTTCACCTACCGCGAGCTGCCCGACGACGAGAAGCCCGCCGTGCTGCGCTCGTACCTGAAGCGCTGGAAGTTCGAGGTCGGCGTCTTCTTCGACGGCGTGGACGCCGACGCGCCCGAGGCGAAGCTGCGTGACATCGCCCCGGGCTACCCGGTGTTCGAGATCCTGGCGGCCTGAGTCAGTTCTTCGGGCTCTTCCGGGCGGAGCGCCGGGTCGTGGCGGCGACCACGACCACGCCGACCAGGAACGAGGCCAGTCCGATCAGGAACCACAGCTTCTGGCCCGTCATGAAGCTGCCGGTGACGACCCCGGCGCCCTGCAGCACCCACACGGCGCCCAC
Organism: Amycolatopsis saalfeldensis; assembly: GCF_900110575.1. Lineage (GTDB taxonomy): Bacteria > Actinomycetota > Actinomycetes > Mycobacteriales > Pseudonocardiaceae > Amycolatopsis > Amycolatopsis saalfeldensis. The sequence continues at coordinate 108,115 of NZ_FOEF01000023.1, read as the reverse complement.
CAGCAAGAGGATCACCCCGACGGCGAGCGAGATCCAGCGGGCCATGGTCAGCTCGTCTTCTTCGGCGAACGTCGCGCGCCCGTCACCAGGAGCACGAGCCCCACGACCGCCGCGACCAGGCCGATCAGGAACCACAGCTTCTGCCCGGACATGCCGCTGCCGGTGATCACGTTGGCGCCTTGAAGCGTCCACAGAATGCCGATGAGCAGCAGAATCACCCCGGCGACGAGCGAAATCCAGCGTTGCGCCTTCATCGGTGCCTCATTTCAGGTTCGGGCGGGTCACGAGGTCGTTCTGGTACGCGTAGACGACGGCGTGCACGCGGTCGCGCAGGCCGAGCTTCGCCAGCACGCGGGAGACGTGCGTCTTCACAGTCTCCTCCCCGACTTGGAGCCGGCGCGCGATCTCCGCGTTGCTGCAGGCGTCGGCGATGAGCAGGAGCACCTCGCGTTCGCGTGAGGTCAGCCGTGCCAGCTCCGGCGGCTCGGCCGCGCGGGGTTCGAGGCTGGTGGCGAAGTGCTCGACGAGCCGCCGCGTCACCGAAGGGTCGATCAACGCGTCACCCCTGGCCGCGACGCGCATGGCGGCGACCAGCTCCTCCGGCGAGAGGCTCTTCAGCAGGAAGCCGCTCGCGCCGGCACGAAGGGCGCGGTAGACGTACTCGTCGGCGTCGTAGGTGGTCAGCACGAGGATGCGGGTGTCGTTGCCGGGCGCGCTGAGGATCGCTTCGGTGGCGGCGAGCCCGTCGAGGCGCGGCATGCGGACGTCGAGGACCGTGACGTCCGGGCGCAGGCGTGCGGTTTCGGTGACGGCTTCACGCCCGTCGGCAGCCTCGCCCACGCACTCGAAGTCCGGCTGGGTGTCCAGCAGGGCCCGCATGCCGGAGCGGAACATCGCGTGGTCGTCGGCGAGCAGGACACGGATCATGCCACCTCCAGGGGAAAACTCGCCCGGACGCGCCAGCTCGGCCCGTCGGGTAGCTGGCCGTACTCGACTTTGCCGCCGAACAGCGTCACGCGCTGCCGGATCCCGGCGAGCCCGCGGTGGGCGCCTTCGCCGTCCGGCCTGGCGGAGCTCACCCTGTTGGTCACGGCCAGGACGATCTCGGTGCGCCGCCGGTCCAGCTCGATCTCGACCGGCCCGGTGCCGTGGCGCAGCGCGTTGGTCAGTGCTTCCTGCGCGATCCGGTACAGCGCGACGTCGAGTGAGCCGGGGATTTCGCGGACGTCGCCGTGGACGGTCAGGTGCACGGGCAGGCCGGCCTCGCGGACGGTGCCGAGCAGCTCGTCGAGGTTGTCGAGGCCGGGTTGGCCGGCTTCGTCGTCGCGGGCGTGGAGGAGGTCGAGCAGGCGGCGCAGGTCGGCCATCGCGGACCGGCTGGCGGACTCGACGGCCCCGAGCGACTGCCGGACGGCGGCGTCACCCTCGCCGTCTCCGGGATTGTTGGTGGTGGGTAAGGCTTTGGTGGGCAGACTGAGCCGCGCGGCGCCGGCGTGGACGCCGATGGCGCTGACGTGATGGGAGATCACGTCGTGCAGATCGCGCGCGATGGTCTCGCGCTCTTCGAGCACAGCGCGGCGCACGGCCTCCGCTTCGTGCCGCTGTCGTTGCTCCGTGGCCCGCTCGAGGTCGGCGATGTACGCGCGCCGCGCCGTCGTGTACCGCCCGACGAGCCACGGCAGCAACCCGGTGACGCCCATGCTGATGAGGATCAGCGGGGCTGCGGCCCCGCGTCCGCCGCCGAGCCACTCGCTGGTGCCGATGCCGGTGACCGTCGCGGCGAGCGCGAGCACCGCGGGCCCCGTCCGCAGCCACGCGCCGGCCCGGTACCCGGCGATGAGCAGGCCCGCGTTGTTGCCGATGACGTAACCGGTGCACGGGCAGAGCAGGATCGGCCCGCTCGCGAAGACGATTGCGTGCGCGAGCGCCACCCACCCGGAATGCCGCGCCGCCCCGGCCAGGGCGAGGTCGACGGCCACCCCGCCCAGCAGCACGGCCCACGCTCGCCAGCCGGCTTCCCCGAGCGGTCCCCGCAGGATGAACAACGAGGCGTCACAGACCAGGCAGACCACGGCGACCAGCAACGACTGCCGCGCCAATGACCCGCTGATGTCCCGCACGCCCGCCAACTTACTGCGAGCGGGCGGTCGCGTTGGGTTTTCAGGGCCGAAGAACCCGCCCGCGAAAAACGGCGGCGGCACGACGAGGGGAACGTCGTGCCACCGCCGGTGGGAGCCGGGTCAGCTGCCGTAGCGGCGGCGGCCCTGGCCCGGCTGGCCGTACTGGCCCTGGCCACCGGGCTGGAGGGTGGTCGCCTCGCCGAGGGTGGTGGCCGTGGCGGTGGTGCCGCTGACCTTGGCGACGACGGTGACGTTGTCGCCCGTCTTGACGTTGCCGGTCTTCTGCGTGGACGAGTCGATGGCGTACGTCTGCTTGTAGCCGTCCTTGCTGGTCAGCGTCACGGAGGTGGCGCTGAGCGCGGAGACGTCGCCGGTCTGCAGGCGTTCGGTCACGTAGCCGCCGGTCGGGTCGGCGACCACGAAGTCGCCGTGCAGGGCGTCGCGCAGGGCGGCCGCGCCGCCGCCGAAACCACCCGCGCGGCCGGCGAAACCGCCAGGGCCGCCGGTGCCGCCAGGGCCACCCGGGCCGCCGAAGCCCTGCTGGGCCGACGCGCCGTTGGAGCTGGTGCCGGCCCAGATCGCCAGGCCGCCGCCCACGGCGATCACCACCGCGACCCCCGCGGCGATCGCGGTCTTGCGTCCGGACCAGGCCTTCTTCTGCGGGGGAACGGCGGCGCCCGGGGTACCGGGAGCGGCGCCCCAGGTGGGGCCCTGTGCTGGGTCGGTGGGCTCGGTCGTCATGGTTCCTCCGCCTGGTACGGGCTTGTCCGCACCGAGGTTCGGCGCCATCGCTGTGCGGGAGCTGTGTTCGGCGTGGGTGGGCCCTGTGGAGATGGCCCGGCGCCGGTGTTGCGGGGTGATTCGCACAGGAAACGCACAGGCGCGCCACAGCTCGCCCTGACGGAAGCGCCCGAGGATGTCACCATGAGCGGTATGAACGCCACGTCGCAGGGCCGCGGGAAGGCCGATTTGCGCCGGGCCGACGGCAGCCCCGTCCGGGTACTGGTGGTCGACGACGAGTCGACCCTGGCCGAACTCGTCTCAATGGCGCTGCGCATGGAGGGCTGGGAGGTCCGCAGCGCGGGCGACGGCACCGAGGCCGTCCGCGTCGCGCGCGATTTCCGGCCCGACGCCGTTGTGCTCGACGTGATGCTGCCCGACTTCGACGGCCTCGAAGTGCTGCGCCGCATGCGCGCGGAGGCGCCGTACCTGCCGGTCCTGTTCCTCACCGCCAAGGACGCCGTCGAGGACCGCATCGCCGGGCTCACCGCGGGCGGCGACGACTACGTCACCAAGCCGTTCAGCCTCGAAGAGGTCGCGCTCCGGCTGCGCGCGCTGCTGCGGCGGGCCAGCGGGGTGACGGGCGCGAGCGGCTCCCAGCTCGTCGTCGGCGACCTCACGCTGGACGAGGACAGCCGCGAAGTGCACCGCGGCGGCGATCTGGTGCCGCTCACCGCCACCGAGTTCGAGCTGCTGCGCTACCTGATGCGCAACCCCAAGCGCGTGCTGTCAAAGGCGCAGATCCTCGACCGCGTCTGGAGCTACGACTTCGGCGGCCAGGCCAACATCGTCGAGCTGTACATCTCGTACCTGCGGAAGAAGATCGACGCCGACCGCGAGCCGATGATCCACACGATGCGCGGCGCGGGGTATGTACTCAAGCCCGCCGGCTGAGCCCGCCGCGCCGCGGACGAGGCGCGAGCGAAGGCCGTGGTCGCTGCGCCGGCGGCTGATCGTGCAGCTCGCCGCGCTGCTCGCACTGGTGTGCCTGGTCGTCGGCGTGGTCACCGAGCTGGCGTTGAACGAATTCCTGGTCAGCCAGGTCGACAAGCGGCTCTCGGCGACCAGCGAGCGCGGCTCCCATCGCGGTGGCGGGCTGCCGCCGTGGAACTACGGCGACAAGCCCCCGCCGGACCCGTTACGCGTGCTCGGCCAGGTCGACGGCACGCTGGCCGTCCAGGTGCACAAAAACGGCGTCGTGAACGCGAAGGTGCTGAACTTCGAGGCGAACCCGTCCACGTCGTCGGGCAAGCCGCCGGTGGGGAGGCCGCCGCTGCAGGACGTCACGCCGCAGCAGCAGTCGATGCTGCTCGGCCTGCCACCCGACGGCCAGCGCCGCACCATCAACCTCGGGGGTGCGCTCGGCGAATACCGCGTGGTGTCGTCGTTCTCCCCGGCCGGCGAGTTCACGGTGGTCGGGCTGCCGCTGGTGGACGTGAAGGACACGTTGTGGCGCTTGGGTTTCATCTTCGGCGGGGTGGCGCTCGGCGGGCTGCTCGTCGCGGGCTTCGTCGGCGCTATCACGATCCGGCGCACGATGGCGCCGCTGGACCGGCTGGCCGCCACGGCGTCACGCGTCTCGGAGCTGAAGCTCGACCGCGGTGAGGTGGCGCTTTCGGAGCGGGTGGACGAGGTGGACACCGACCCGCACACGGAGGTCGGCAAGGTCGGCTTCGCGCTCAACCGGATGCTCGGCCACATCGCGAACGCCCTCTCGGCGCGGCAGGCCAGCGAGAGCCGGGTCCGCCAGTTCGTCGCCGACGCCAGCCACGAGCTGCGGACGCCGCTGGCCGCCATCCGCGGTTACGCCGAGCTGACCCGGCGCAGCGGTGAGCAGGTGCCGCCGGACGTCGCGTTCGCCATGAGCCGCGTCGAGTCCGAATCGGCGCGGATGACCACGCTGGTGGAGGACCTGCTGCTGCTCGCGCGGCTCGACTCGGGCCGCGCGCGGGTGCACGAGCGGGTGGACCTCTCGCGCCTGGTGGCCGACGCCGTCGCGGACTCGCACGTCGCGGGCCCGGACCACAAGTGGCTGCTCGAAGCGCCGGGCGAGCCCCTGAGCGTCCTCGGCGACGACGACCAGCTGCACCAGGTCGTGCTGAACCTGCTCGGCAACGCCCGCAACCACACCCCGCCCGGCACCACCGTGACCACCACACTGTCCACACGCGACGGTTGGGTCACGCTGTCCATCCTCGACGACGGCCCCGGCATCCCGCCGGAGATCCTGCCGGAGGTCTTCGAGCGCTTCGCGCGGGGCGACAACTCCCGATCCCGCGCGGCCGGCAGCACCGGGCTGGGACTGGCCATCGTCGCCGCTGTGGTGGGCGCCCACCGGGGCCGCGTGATGGTGACGAGCCGGCCAGGGCGCACGGAGTTCACCGCGGTTTTCCCACAGGTATTGTGATAGCTTACGCGTGGTGTGTCCGTTAAGGACTGAATGCGGGTGACCCGTTCGTGGGCTTTTCACAGCTCGCGCACAGCAGACGCACAGCTACGGCACACACGGCGTCGAAAGCATCGGGCGTATGTCGAGTGCCGTTGTGACGCCCGTGAGCACCAGCATGGACCCGGCCACAGCAGCGCGACGGCGGCCGCGATGGGTACGTCCCGCCGTCGCCTTGCTGCTGGCCGCGACTGCCGCGCTGTACCTGATCGATGTGGCGATTTCGGGCTGGGGCAACAGCTTCTACGCGATGGCCGTGCAGGCCGGCACCGAGAGCTGGAAGGCCTGGTTCTTCGGTTCGCTCGATCCGGGCAACATCGTCACCGTCGACAAACCGCCGTTTTCCCTGTGGGTTATGGGTCTTTCGGGCCGGATCTTCGGGTTCGACAGCTGGAGCATGCTGGTGCCGGACGCGCTCGCGGGCGTCGCGTCGGTCGGGCTGCTGTACCTGGCCGTGCGGCGGCTTTCCGGGCCTGGCGCCGGGCTGCTGGCCGGGGCCGCGCTCGCGCTGACCCCGGTGGCCGCGCTGATGTTCCGCTTCAACAACCCGGACGCGTTCCTCGTGCTGCTCATGGTCGCCGGCGCGTACTTCCTGGTCCGCGCGCTGGAGAAGGCGGGCACGGGCTGGCTGCTGCTCGCCGGCGTCGCGATCGGCTTCGGGTTCCTGGACAAGATGCTGCAGGCGTTCCTGGTGCTGCCCGCGTTTGTGCTCGCGTACCTGGTGGCGGCGCCGACCTCACTCGGCCGCCGGATCTGGCAGCTGTTCGCGGCGGCGGGCGCGGTGCTGGTGTCCGCGGGCTGGTGGGTGGCCGCCGTGGCGGCCTGGCCCGCGAGCGACCGGCCGTACATCAGCGGCTCGACCGACAACAGCGTGCTGCAGCTGGCCTTCGGCTACAACGGGCTCGGCCGCATCTTCGGTCAGGGCCACGGCGGCGGCGGGCCTCGCGGCGGTGCCCGCCCGGAATTGCCCGCGGGCCTGGACTTCCCGGCCGGACGCGGCGGAGGGTTCGGTGGTTTCGGCGGCCAGACCGGGTTGACCAGGCTGTTCACCCAGCAGTTCGGCGGCGAGGCGTCCTGGCTGCTGCCCGCGGCGTTGATCGGGCTCGTCGCGGGGCTGTGGTTCACCCGCCGCGCGCCGCGCACGGACCGGACGCGCGCCGCGTTGCTGCTGTGGGGCGGTTGGACGGTGGTGACCGTGGTGGTCCTGAGCTACATGAGCGGCATCATCCACCCGTACTACACGGTGGCGCTGGTGCCGGGCATCGCGGCGACGGTGGGCGTCACGGTCCGTGAGCTGTGGCGCGGACGAGCGCAGCTCGTGCCACGCGTCGTGCTCGCGCTGATGCTCGCCGCTTCGGTGGTCTGGGGCTTCATCCTTCTCGGCCGCGCGCCGGATTGGCAGCCGTGGCTGCGCTACACCGCCCTGGCGCTCGGCGCCCTCGGCGTGGCCGTGCTGCTCTTCGGCCTCGAGCGGCTGCGGCGGATCGCACCGGCCGTCGGCGCTCTCGGACTGGTGGCGGCGCTGCTCGGAACTGCCACTTCAACGATCGCGACGGCCGCCACCGCGCACACCGGAGGACAGCCGTCTTCCTCGCCTTCCAACGGCCGCGGCATGCGCGGCTTCGGCGGCGCGACCCAGTCCAATGTGGAGATCGACCGGCTCTTGCAGGCCACCGAGAACAAGTGGGCTGCCGCGCAGACCGGCGCGATGCAGTCGGCCGGGCTGGCGCTGGGCAGCGGGAAGCCGGTGATGGCGATCGGCGGCTTCAGCGGCAGTGACCCGGCGCCGACGCTCAAGCAGTTCCAGCAGTACGTCGGCGCCGGCGAGGTGCACTACTTCGTCGCGGGCGGTCGCGGCTTCGGCGGCAGCCGAGGCACTTCCGGCCAGATCACCACGTGGGTGGAGCGGAACTTCCCGTCGGCGACCGTGGGCGGGATGACCGTTTACGACCTCACGAAGGGAAAGTGACGGCCGTGTTCGCTCCACAAAGGACCAGACACGGCAGCTCGGCCTCGACGCGACCGGCGAGCCACGCGGCGAACGGGACCGCCGCGGCCGGCTCCACGACCAGGCGGAACTCGGCCCACAGCCGGTCGCGCGCGGCGAGCAGCTCAGTGTCGCTGACCAGTGCGGACGTCACGGCGGGCGAGTTCAGGAGCCGGAACGGCAGCTGACCCACGCGCGTCGCGCCCAGAGCGGACGACGCGACGGAGTCGAGCTTCACGTCCACCGGCTCACCGGCCGCCAACGCGGCGTTCAGCGCGCAGCAGTGCTCCGGCTCCACCGCGAACACCCGCCGTCCACCGGCCGCGAGCGTGGTGCCGGACGCGAGCCCGCCCCCGCCGACGGCCACCACCACGGCGTCGACCTCGGGACTGTCCTCAACGATCTCGGCCGTCACCGTGCCCTGCCCGGCGATCACGTCCGGGTCGTCGTACGCGTGCAGGTAACGGCTGCCGGGCTCCTCGGCGACGGCCAGCGCGGCGGCGGCCGCCTCGGCGTACGTCGCGCCGTGACGGACCAGCTTCACGCCCGTCGCCTCGATCCCGGCGGCCTTCGCCTCGGGCACCGACTCGGGCACGTAGACGATCGCGGGCACGCCGAGCGCCTGCGCGGCGGTGGCGACGCCGAGGCCGTGATTCCCGCCGGAGGCCGTGACCACCCGCGCCGGCGCCGGGCCGGCCAGCAGCGCGTTCACCGCGCCGCGAAGCTTGAACGACCCGCTCCGCTGCAGGTGCTCCAGCTTCAGGACCACGGGGCGGCCGTCGATTTCGGCCCGTAGCTGCGGGGTCCGCCGGACGTACGGCCGGATGCGCGTGAGGGCGGCTTCGACGTCGGCCGGGACGGGGGTGCGCGGTTCGGCGGTCATGACGTCCATTGTGGCTCGCCTTCGCGCCGGCGCGGGCGGCCATCGGCGGGCCCCGATCACCCGCTACACTGGTCCACGGACCCCGCGCGGCGTCCACCCTGTGAACCTCCCCAGGGCCGGAAGGCAGCAAGGATAAGCAGGCTCTGACGGGTGCGCGGGGTCCCCTTTTTTGTTTCAGAAGACCCCGAGCACGTCCTCGGGCGGGTTCGGCGAGGCCATCGGCGCCGCGTCGTACACCGGTTCCGCCTTTCCCCGCAGCGCGCGCAGGTCACCGTCGTGCACACAACGGGCGGGGTAGGCCGAGGATGCCGCCCGGCGCGTCAGCTCCGCCGTCGGCAGCTCGTGCTCCGAAGCGGCCAGCACCAGGTTCCCGAAGCGGCGTCCGCGCAGCACCCCAGGCTCGGCCAGCAGCACGATGTGCGGGAACACCTCGGCGAGCGTGGCCAGGAACCGTCGGGCGAACGGCAGACCCGGCCCGTCGGTGATGTTGGCGAGCATCGTGCCGCCGGCCTTGAGGACCCGGCGGACGTCGGCGACGAACTCCACCGTGGCCAGCCCGCCCGCGAGCGTCGCGCGTTCGAAGGCGTCGACCACGACCAGGTCCGCTGACGCGTCGTGCCGGCTGCGCACGCCTTCGCGGCCGCCCTCGATGCGCACCCGCAGCTTGGGCACGCTGCGCAGGTCCAGCTGCTCGCGCACCAGCTCGATCAGCGGCGCGTCGGCGTCGAACACCAGCTGTCGCGAACCGGGCCGCTTCGCCGCGACGTAACGGGGCAGCGTGCACCCAGCGCCGCCGACGTGGAGCGCGTCGAGCGGTCCGCTCGGCAGGCAGTCGACGACGTCGCCGAGCCGGCGGACGTAGTCGAACTCGAGGTTGGCCGGATCGTCGAGGTCGACGTAGGACTGCGCCACGCCGTCGACGGAGATCAGCCAGGCGTTCGGCCGGTCGGCGTCCCGCAGCAGCTCCGCGGTCCCGAACCGCACCGGGTAGCGCCCCGGCTTCGGCCCGTCCTTGGCGCGGCCGCGGGCCGAACGGGCGTGGCTCACCGGTGGTTCCTCTCGTCGCGGGTCGGTTCGAGGGTACTGGTGGGGCTCGGGGTCGCGGTCCTGCTGACCAGCGGTGTCTCCAGGGCGGGCCACCGGCGGGGACCCGGCACCGGCGCGGTTGTCGGGGGGTGCCGGTAGTCTCGCGGCGTGGCTCTCGCGCTGTACCGAAAGTACCGTCCGGCGACCTTCGCCGAGGTCGTCGGCCAGGAGCATGTGACCGAACCGCTGCGGACCGCGCTGGCGGCGGGCCGCATCAACCACGCGTACCTGTTCTCCGGGCCGCGCGGCTGCGGCAAGACCTCGAGCGCGCGCATCATGGCGCGCTCGCTGAACTGCGCGGAGGGGCCGACCCCCGACCCGTGCGGCAAGTGCAACTCCTGCCGTGCGCTGGCGCCCGAAGGCCCGGGCAGCGTCGACGTCACGGAGCTGGACGCCGCGAGCCACGGTGGTGTCGACGACGCCCGCGAGCTGCGCGACAAGGCGTTCTACGCGCCCGCCGAGTCCCGCTACCGCGTGTTCATCATCGACGAGGCGCACATGGTCACCACGCAGGGCTTCAACGCCCTGCTGAAGATCGTGGAAGAGCCGCCGGAACACCTGATCTTCATCTTCGCCACCACCGAGCCGGACAAGGTGCTCACCACCATCCGCTCGCGCACGCACCACTACCCGTTCCGGCTCATCCCGCCGGGCGCGATGCGCGCGCTGCTGGAGCGCAACGTCGCCGCCGAGGGCGCCGAGGTCGAGCCGGCCGTGTACCCGCTGGTGATCCGCGCGGGCGGCGGCTCGGCGCGTGACACGCAGTCGGTGCTCGACCAGCTGCTGGCCGGCGCCGGGCCCGAGGGCGTCACGTACCCGCGCGCGGTCTCGCTGCTGGGCGTCACCGACGTCGCGCTGATCGACGACATGGTCGACGCGCTTTCGGCCGAGGACGCCGCCACGGTGTTCGGCACGGTCGAGCGGCTGGCCGACGCCGGCCACGACCCGCGCCGCTTCGCCACCGACCTGCTCGACCGGCTGCGTGACCTGGTCATGCTGCGCTCCGTGCCCGAGGCCGGCGAGCGCGGACTGGTGGCGGCGCCGGAAGAAGAGCTGAGCCGGATGAGCGCGCAGGCCGAGCGCATCGGCCTCGGCACGCTTTCCCGCTACGCCGACATCGTCCACAGTGGACTTCTGGAGATGCGCGGCGCCACCTCGCCGCGGCTGGTGCTGGAACTGCTGTGCGCGCGGATGCTGCTCCCCTCGGTCACGGACGGCGAAAAGGCGCTGCTGGCCCGCATCGAACGCCTGGAACGCCGCGCGACGGTCAGCGGCGGTGGCGGTGCCGCCGGCGTTGAGCCGCCGGTCGGCGGGGTGCCGGAGCGGGCGTATCAACGGCCTTCGCAACGTCCGGACGGGGCGGCTCAGACTGCGCCGGTTCGGTCGGAGGGCGCCGTTGCCGAGACCGCGCCCACGCCGGTCCGGGCCGAAGCCGCGCCTGCGCCGGTTCAGGCCACGCCTGCACCGGCTCGCTCGGAAGCCACGGCTCCCTCGGAAGCCACGGCTCCCTCGGAAGCCGCGCCCGCCCAGGCCGCACCTGTCCGCCTGGAAGCCGCCCCGCCCGGTCGCACTGAGGCCGCGCCGCCGCAGGAACCGGTCGCGTCCGAGCGTCCGGAAGCGGCGGCCGAGCCGGCTGAAGCCGGGGCGCCGTCCGCGGTCGGTGGCATCGACGCCGCGGCGATCCGGAACGTGTGGCCGCAGCTGTTGACGTCGCTGCGGAAAGTCGCCGGCGGCCGCAGCCTGGAAGCCATGCTCACGCAGGCGACGGTGGTCCAGGTCGAGGGCTCGGCCGTGACGTTGACGCACAAGTCCGAGCCGCTCGCCCGCCGAATCGGCGACCAGGACAACACGCGCAAGATCGCGGCCGCCCTGTCCGACGTGCTGGGCGGCGAGTGGCAGGTCCGCTGCGTCCACGGCGCGGTGCCTGCCGCGGCCGCCCCCCCCGTGGCCTCGCCCGCTCCACCGGCCGCGACGGCGCCGGAACGCTCGTTCACCCGCCGTTCGGCCGCTGCCCCCGCCGCTGCCGCGCCGGCCGCTGGTCCTGCTGCGACCCAGGCTGCCGCGCCGGCGGAACGGCCGGCCGTGGAACGTCCGCCCGCCGCGGAACCGCCCCGCCCGACGCCCACGCCGGAGCCCCCGTCGCGCCCGAAGGTGGCAACGGGCGAGCCGGACATCCCGCTCCCCCCGGAGCCGTCGGACGAGGACGACGACATCTACTCCGAGGACGCGAGCCCCGCCCCGCCTCCACCGCCCATCCCGCCGGACCAGGACCCGGACGAGATCGCGCGCAAGCTGCTCTCCGACCACCTGGGCGCCCGCCCGCTGGACTGACCCGCCGCGGGATCCGCCGAACCAGCGCCTTGACCTCAAAGCCCGGCGGCGCTCAAGCCCAAGGCCCGATCCCGCCGACCTTCTCCACGGTGATGCGCACGATCACCGTCGTCGGGGAGGAAACGGCGCGCCTGGCGGTCCATCAGGGCGGTGAACTCGTCCGGGATGGCGGGGCCCTCGACCGACGCGCGGCCGCGGATGAGCAGGTACTGGGGGAGACCGGCGGCGTTCCTCCATGCCGATCACCACGTCGTCGCCGTCGCGGGAAGACCGGATCAGTGAGGTTTGCGGGCAGCGCCCTCAAACCGGAGTCAACCGAGATAAGCCTCGATGCCCGCCGCGATCGCGGCGGCGTACTGGGCGCGGCCGGGGGCCGAGGACATCTGCGCGGCCTCCGCGGCGTTGCGCATGTTGCCGCACTCCACGAGGACGGTCGGGCGGGTCGAGAGGTTGAGGCCGGCCAGGTCGGAGCGGGGGGACAGGCCCGCGGAGCCGATGTAGGTCGAGGTGGTGAAGCCGTCGGAGCGGAGGCCGTCGCGCAAGGCTCGCGCCAAGGCCGTTGACGGGGCGCCCTGTGCGGCGTTCAGGGGCGGTGACGAGTACGCCACGTGGAAGCCGTGCGCGCCCGCCGACGTCGAGCCGTCGGCGTGGATGGAGACGACCGCGTCGGCGTTCGCGGCGTTGCCGATTTCGGCGCGGCGATCGACGCACGGGCCGACGCCGGAATCGTCGGAACGGGTGTAGACGACCTTGATCCCCTTGGCGGACAACGCTTTCCCGACCTGGTTGGCCACGTCGAAGTTGAACGCGTGCTCGGTGTACCCGGCGTTCGTCGACGTGCCGGTGGTGTTGCACGGCTTCGTCTCGCCGCGCCCGGCCGGCACGCTCCGGTTGATCTCCTTCGGGTGCGAGCCGTTCCCGCCGTTGTGCCCGGGGTCCAGCACCACGACCTTGCCCGCCGCCGAGGACGCCGGAGACGGCACCGCCGAAGACGAAGGCGCCGAGGCCACCGAAGACGAAGGCACCGAAGACGGCGAAGCGGTAGCAGACGTGGCAACCGCCGAGGTGGAAGGCGCCGCCGTCCCACCGCCGTTGTCACATCCCGCGAGCAGGAAGACGCCGGCCAGCAGCAGCAGAGGGTTCACGCGCACGGCGACCACGGTGCCACAGCACCCCCGTCATCCGGCGGCGCGGCGCGCCACAGCCCGCCGCCTGACCGGGCGAACCGCCCACGCGGCTACGCTGGTGGAGACCCACATCGGCGGAAGGATCGAGTGCGATCATGGTGCAACCCGGCGGAGGCTTCGACCTGTCGCAGATCATGCAACAGGCGCAGCAGATGCAGCAAAAGCTGGTCGAGGCCCAGGAGGAGCTCGCCGCCACGGAGGTCACCGGCTCCGCGGGCGGCGGCCTGGTCACGGCGACCGTGTCCGGCGACAGCCAGCTGAAGGGCCTCGTCATCGACCCGAAGGTGGTCGACCCCGAAGACGTCGAGACGCTGGCCGACCTCGTGGTCGCGGCGGTGCGCGACGCTTCGGCGAACGCGCAGAAGCTCACCGAGCAGAAGCTCGGCCCGCTGGCGGGCGGCCTCGGCGGTGGCGGCGGGATGCCGGACCTCGGCGCCCTCGGCTTCGGCGGCTGACCCTTGTACGAGGGTGTGGTCCAGGACCTGATCGACGAGCTCGGGCGGCTGCCCGGGGTCGGTCCGAAGAGTGCGCAGCGCATCGCGTTCCACCTGCTCGCCACGGACCCCGTCGACATCGGGCGGCTGCAGGACGTGCTGGGCAAGGTCAAGGAGGGCGTGCAGTTCTGCGAGATCTGCGGCAACGTCTCCGAGCAGCCGACCTGCCGCATCTGCCGCGACGAGCGCCGCGACCTCACGGTCATCTGCGTGGTCGAGGAGCCGAAGGACGTGCTGGCGGTCGAGCGCACGCGTGAGTTCAAGGGCCGCTACCACGTGCTGGGCGGCGCGCTGGACCCGCTTTCGGGCATCGGCCCGGAGCAGTTGCGCATGCGTGAGCTGCTCAAGCGCATCGGCGCGGCGGACATCAGCGAGATCATCATCGCCACGGACCCCAACACCGAGGGCGAGGCCACGGCCACCTACCTGGTCCGCATGCTGCGGGACTTCCCCGGCCTGTCCGTGACGCGGCTCGCGTCCGGCCTGCCCATGGGCGGCGACCTGGAGTTCGCCGACGAGCTGACCCTCGGCCGGGCGCTGTCCGGCCGTCGCGCGCTCTAGGACTCGTGAGTGTTCAGGCCGGTTTCAACCGGCCTGAACACTCACGAGGCGTTCAGCAGTAACCGAGCTGCGCCAGCGAGTTCACGATGATCTCGGACGGGTGGTACTTGTCCATCCAGGACTCCCCGCGCCGATTCTGGTACGTGTCCAGGAAGTTCTGCAGTTTGTCGCCGCGCATCTCGGTGAGCACGACGGTTTCGCCGAGGTGCTGCGGTGTTTCGGTGCGCTCGCGGTGCACCGCGCAGGGCAGGCCGAGGTAATAGCACTCCGCGGACAGGCCGCCCGAGTCGGTGACGACGTACTCCGCGCGCGCCACCAGCGGCAGGAACTTCAGGTAACGCATCTTGGGCTGGGCGATGAACTTGTCGTCGAACAGGTTGTCCAGACCCAGCGCGCGGATCTTCTCGCGTTCCGGCGCGCCGGCCATGTACAGGATCGGCATCTGACGGCTCTGCTCGCGCAGGATTTCCAGCGCCTCACGGTATTTGTCCGCGCGCGAGACCAGCTCGAAGCGGTGCAGCGTGGCCAAACCGAACTTCTCCGGCAGGTTCGGCACGTCCAGCGGCTGGTTGATGGCCAGGCGCATCGCGTCGATGGCCGTGTTCGCTTCGGTGTCGACGACGACGCCGCGCGCGTGACGCAGGTTGTTCACTTCGCGCGCGCTCGGCGCGAAGTGCATGTCGACGATCTTCGCCGCGATCTTGCGGTTCAGCTCTTCCGGCAGCGGCGACATGATGCTGCCCGACCGCGCCCCGGCCTCGACGTGCCCGACGCGCGCCTTGAGGATGCGCTTGCCGATCAGCGAGCCGTACGGCGTGGTGAAAGTGTCGCCGTGCACCAGTACCAGCGGCGGGCGCCCGTCTTCGTTCAACGCGGCGCGCAGCTCGTGACGGCGGCCCCACGCGGTGCGCAGCACCTGCGCGGCCCAGCCCGGCACCTGGGCGGGCGACTCCAGGTTGTGCGCCTTCTCCTCGGGCACCAGCCAGACGTCGGGCGCCGGCAGCTTCAGATCGGCGAGCACGTCCGCGACCTCGTCCACGTGCTGTGCGGTGAACCAGATCTTCGGCCGCATGCCGCGCTCGGCGATCCCGTGGTAAACCGGCGCGATCTTGATCAGTTCCGCCGTGGTGCCGAGAATGAAGGAAATCACCGTGAGGCCCATTTCTGGTCGGTTTGCGGTGCCCGAAGGATACTGGGGGCTCCCGGCGCGGGGGCACAGGGTAGCCTCGGCCCGGTGAGTGCGAACCCGCTCCTCCCTTCGCTCAGCGTCGTGATTCCGGTCTACAACGAGCAGGACTGGATCGCCCGCAGCGTCGGCGCACTGGTCACGGCCTGCGCCGCCGCGGGCTGGCCGGCCGAGATCGTGGTGGTCGACGACGGCAGCACCGACGGCACCGCGGAGACGCTCGCCGCACTCCAGCAGCAGCACGGCATCACCGTGCTCGCCCAGCCGAACAGCGGCCGGTTCGAGGCCCGCCTCGCCGGGCTGGCCAAGGCGTCCGGGCAGCAGGTCCTGTTGCTGGACAGCCGGGTGATCGTCGACGAGGGCACGCTCGTGTTCCTGCGCGACCAGTTGCTCGCGCACCCCGAGCGCACGGTCTGGAACGGACACATCAACGTCGCCTCCGAGCACAACCCGTACGCGGGCTTCCTGGCCGGACTGGTGAAGATTCCGTGGCGGCGCTACTGCGCCAATCCGCGCCTGATGTCGTTCGGAATCGAAGAATTCGACGTGTTCCCCAAGGGCACCGGATTCTTTTCCGCGCCACGCGATGTTCTCGAGCAGGCCTGCGCGGCGTTCGAATCGCTGTTCGACGATTCCCGTTTCGCCAGCGACGACACCGGGGTGCTGCGCTGGATCGCCGAGCGCCACCGGATCTTCCTGGCCCCCGAGCTGTCCGCGACCTATCACGGGCGCGACTCGTTCAAGAAGTTCGCCGCGCAGTCCTATTTCCGCGGCACCACGTTCGTCGACTCCTATCTCGCCTCGCCCGGTCCGGCGCGCAACGGCCTGTTCGCCGCGTTCGCCGTGGGCGTGCTCGGCCTCGGTCTCGCCGCCCGCCGTCCGAAGACCGCCGCCGCGCTCGCCGCCGCGGGCTCGGCGGCCGCCGGTGCCGCGGTGACCCGCTTCGGCGCCACGAAGTCCGAAGCCCGCGCGGTCGCCTTGCTCACGCCGGTGTTCGGCGCCGGATTCGGCGCGGGCGCCGTCCGCGGCCTCGTCCTCGCCCTGCGCGCCCGGCTGGGCCGATCCGGCCGATGAGCACGCCCGTGACCGACGAAGGCCAGCGCGGGCTGGCCAGGGAAACCGGCCGCTCGGCGGGCAAGATCGGCATCTCCCTGCTGATCGCCATCGGCCTCGGCTACGTACTGACGCTGCTGGCCGCCCGCTGGCTCGGACCGGCGGACAGCAAGGTCTTCCTTTCGTTCTGGGGCATCCTGATGGGGCTGGGTAGCGCCCTGTCGCCGTTGGAGCAAGAGCTTTCGCGCCAGTCGGCGGTCGCCGCGCTGGACGGCCACAAGCCCGGGCGGTCGGCGCTGCGGGCGCTCACCGTCGGTGCCGTGATCGTCGCGGTGGTCGCCGGGCTCACGCTGCTGGTGCCGGTGCTCAACGAGCGCTTGTACTCGGGCCGCACCGAGCTGGGGATCATCGTGTTCTGCGGCGCGCTCTCGTTCGCCTGCCAGTTCGCGTCCCGTGGCCTGCTGGTCGGGGCCCAGAAGATCGCCCAGTACTCGTGGCTGGTGTTCGCCGAGGCCGCGGTCCGCGTGGTGGTGCTCGCCGGGGTCTTCGTGGCGGGCCTGACCGGAATCGTGTCCTTCGCCATCGCCGCGGCGGCCGGCGCCTTCGCCTGGCTGCTGTTCGTGCGGCCGATCAGCGGCCTGATCGACCCGCACCTGGACGGCGAGGCGTGGCGGCCGGTCACCTCGCGGATCGTGCTGCTCATGGCGGGCGCCGGGCTTACCGCCAGCGTCATCACGGGCTATCCCGCGCTGGTCAGCCTGCTCGCCCCGGCGGGCGACGCCACGCAGGTCGGCGTGCTGTTCGCCACGCTTCAGGTCTCGAGAGTCCCCCTGCTGCTGCTTTCACCGCTGCAGGCGCTGGCGGTCCCGACCGTGGTGCGGCTGTCGGGCACCACCGAAGGCATGCACCGCCTCCGCCGCCTGCTCGCGCTCGGCACGCTCGGCACGCTCGTCGTGGGCGTGGTCGGGGCGGTGGTCGGCCTGCTCATCGGGCCGTGGCTGGTGAAGCTGTTGTTCGGGGCGAAGTACGCGTCCGCCGAGGGCTGGTGGGTGGCCGGGATGGTGTGGGGCGCGGTCCTGCTGACCGCGCTGCAGCTGATGACCGCGGTGCTCGTCGCCAGGACGCAGGCCAACAAGGTGCTCGTCACCTGGGCTGTGATCGCTGTTTCGACCGCGTTGGTGCTGTTGTTCCTGCCGGGTGACACGATCTTGCGGGCGGTCGTCGGGCTGGCTGTGGGGCCGACCGTCGGGCTCGTGGTCGCCGCGGCGTTCGTCCTGCGACGGCCGGGCAACGTGCAGCCCGTGCCGGGCGTCTGAGTAGTGTGCACGCGGGGTCAGGCCGCCGAAGTGGTCGGCGTGAAGAGCCGGTGAGGGTTGGACAGCGAATCCCATGAACGTAGTACTGATCTTGCTCGCCTTCTGGGTGCCGGGGCTGGTGTTCGGCACCGCGATCGGGCTGCGCGGCTGGACGCTCGCCGCGGCCGGGCCGTTGCTCACCTTCGGCATCGTGGCGCTCGGCATCCCGGTGCTCGGCGGGCTCGGCATCCGCTGGAACCTGCTCGACGTGGCACTGTGGACGGTGCTGGTGGCGCTCGCCGGCTTCGGCCTCGGGTTCGCCGTCCGCCGCTTCACCGCCCGGCGGCACCCGGAATGGGCGGCCGACGAGGAGAAGCCGGCCCGCTCGGTCCGTGACCACGTGCTGATCGGCCTCGGCGTGCTGGTCGGCATGGCGGTCGGCACCGTCACGTTCCTGCGCGGCTCGCACGGGATCAACAGCGTCCAGCAGGGTTGGGACGCGCCGTTCCACGGCAACCTGGTGCGCTGGATCGCCGAGCACGGCGACGCGCGACCCTCCACTGTGGGCACGATCGCGAACCTGCCCAACCAGACCGATTACTTCTATCCCGACACTTATCACGCGCTGCTGGCACTGGTCTTCGACAAGGCCGGCCTGACGATGATGCCGACGCTGAACCTCGCGGTGCTCGCCGTGATCATCAGCGTGCCGCTCGGCGTGGCCGCGATGTGCCGGGCCTGGCACATGCCGCCGCTGGCCGTCGCCGCCGCGGCCGCCGTCACCACCTGGTTCACCGCGTTCCCGTACGACTCGCTGTGGCGCGGCCCGTTGTGGCCCTACGTCGCCGGCGTCGCGATGGTCCCCGCCATGCTCGCGCTCGCGAAGCACCTGCTCTCCCCGCGCGGCATCGCGGGCCCGGTCGCGATCGGCGTCGGCGTCGCGGGCCTCACCGGCCTGCACACCAGCCTGGTGTTCGTCATCGCGGTCTACTTCATCCTCATCCTGCTCGCGGTGCTCTTCCGCTGGGAGAAGATCGACTGGCGCCGGTCCAGGGCCTCGCTCATCTGGACCGTGGTGCTGGCCGCCGTGCTCGGCGTGCCGCTGGTGCTGCCTTCGCTGTACAACGCGGGCGGTGTGACCAGCGCGTACTGGTCGTCCGAGGCGACGGTGAGCGGCGGCATCGGCGAGACGATCACGTTCTCCCCGATGGCCGACTTCCCGCAGTGGTGGATCGGCCTGCCCGCGCTCATCGGCATCTTCCTGCTGGTCAAGCGCCGCCGGATGATGTGGATGGTGGGCGCGTACGTCGTGTTCGGCGGCCTGTTCGCGGCCACCGTCTCGCTGGAGACGCCGCTGATCCACACCCTCACCGGCATCTTCTACAACGACCACTGGCGCATCGCCGCGCTGGTCCCGCTGGCCGGCGCGGTGGCGTTCGGCGAGTTCGTGGACACCGCGGGCCGCTGGTTCGCCGCCAAGGTGGGCACCCGCGTGCACCTCAAGCCCGCGACCCTCGCCCTGGTCGGCGCCCTGCTGGTCGGCGTCGTGCTCGGCGGCCTGAGCCGCGGCGGCTACATCGGCCGCAACACCGCGGCGCTGGAAATCAACTACGGCAACGGCCCCACGGTGTCGAAGGCCGAAGAAGCCGCGTACACCTGGCTCGCCCAGCACACCGCGCCCGGCGAGCCCGTGATGAACGACAAGGCCGACGGGTCGGTGTGGATGTACGCGCTGTCCGGCGTCACCCCGGTCGAGTGGACCTTCTACGGCGCCGACCCGTCCACCAAGGCCGGCTACCTCAGCGTGTGGCTCGACGACATCGACAAATACCCACAGGTACGCAAGGACCTCACCGACCTGCACGTGCGCTACGTGATCGTGGGCAAGGGAATGGTGACGCCCACGGCCGAACGGTCGGTCGGCGTTTCGCGCGTCGCGCCTGGTCCCGAGTTCCACGAGGTGTTCCGCAACGACGGCGCCGCGATCTACCAGATCGAGGGGCAGCAGGGCGTGGTCGCGGCGGGTGCCTCCTCCGGGTCCGACCGCCCTCACGGGCAGTAAGAAGATAGAGTGATCTCCGTGTCCACTACGTCCGTGCACACCCGACGCGTGCTCATCGTGATGCCGGCCCTCAACGAGCAGGCCAGTGTCGGGTCCGTGATCGCCCAGGTCAGAGCCTCCTTGCCGGACATGGACATCCTGGTCGTCGACGACGGTTCGGTGGACGACACGGCCCGGCTCGCCCGGGCGGCCGGCGCCGAAGTGGCCCGGCTCTCGGTCAACCTCGGGGTCGGCGGCGCGATGCGCACCGGCTTCCGGTACGCCGCCGCGCGCGGTTACGACGTGGTGGTCCAGGTGGACGCCGACGGCCAGCACGACCCGGAAGAGGTCGGCGCACTGCTGTCCGGACTGGACGAGGCCGACATCGTGATCGGCTCGCGGTTCGCGGGCAAGGGCGCGTACAAGGCGAGCGGCCCCCGCAAGTACGCGATGGTGGCGCTTTCGATGGTGTTCTCGCGGCTCGCCCGCCGGAAGATCACCGACGTCACGTCCGGTTTCAAGGCCATGGGCCCGAAAGCCATCCGGTTGTTCGCTTCGTATTACCCGGCCGAGTACCTCGGTGACACGGTGGAGTCGCTGGTGATGGCGATCCGCGCGAAGCTCGTGATCGCCGAGATCCCGGTGATCATGCGCGAGCGCGCGGGCGGCACGCCCAGCCACTCGCCGGTGAAATCCGCGGTGTACCTCGGCCGCGCGGGCCTGGCGCTGCTGCTCGCGCTCGTCCGCCGCCGTCCGTCCGTCGACTCGTCCGACGCAGCGTAAGGGGATTTCATGGCCGGCTGGCGGGTACTCAGCATCGTCGTCGCGTGCCTGGTGCTGTTCGTCGTCCTCGAGATGATGCGGCGCCGGAAGCTGCGGGAGAAGTACGCGGGCGTGTGGCTCGTGGTCGCCGTCGGCGTGGTGGTGCTGGCGGTGATCCCGCAGGCCGCCGAGTTCCTGGCGAAGATCACCGGCGTGCAGACGCCGTCGAACTTCGTGTTCCTCCTGGCCGGCGTGGTGCTGGCGCTGGTCGCGCTGCACCTGTCCACCGAGGTCGGGCACCTCGAGGAAGAGGTCCGGACCTCCGTCGAGGAGATCGCGTTGCTGCGCTGCGAACTCGAGGACACCAAACGTGAGCTGGAAGGCCGCATCGCCGCGCTGGAGGACAAGACCGCGACCCCGGACAACGTCAAGGGCCTGCCCGAAGTGAGCCCCGCACGCGCGCGCTGATCGACGCACTCGACGCCGCCCCGCCTCGGCTGGGCGGCGTTCGTGTGCTCGCCTTCGACGGGCCGTCCGGCGCCGGCAAGTCGACCGCGGCGCTTGAAGCGCTTTCCCTGCTGGGGTCGCGAGCCGCACTGGTGACCACGGATGCCTTCGCCACCTGGGCTTCCCCGGTTTCGTGGTGGCCGGAGCTGGTCTCCGGCGTGCTGGAGCCGCTGGCGGCCGGGCGGAGTGGTTCATACCGCCGAATGGACTGGTCCACCGGCGTCCCGCGGCCGGGCGCGCGCGTGGCCGTCGAAGTCCCGGAGGTCCTTGTCCTGGAAGGGGTCTCCTGCGGACGACGGTCGGTGCGGCCGCTGCTTTCCCTGCTGTGCTGGGTCGAAGGCGGCACCGAGGCCGGACGGCTGGCGGCCGCCGTCGCCCGTGACGGCGAGGCCCAGCGCGCCGAACTGCGCAAGTGGCAGCTCTTCGAACGCGGCTGGTTCGCCGTGGACGGCACCAGGGACGCGGCCGCGGTCCGGCTCCCCGGCACCGCCGGCGCGGACCAACCAAAGCACTAGGCCATTTGGGTAGCGAGCCCGGTACTCCTGGTGCGAAACCACCGAAAACGGCTACGCAACGTGCACAATTCCGGACTGTTCGCGCTTATTTTGGCCTGTAAGTAGCGCGATCGTAACCTCACGTGCTTAAGTGCGGGCCGAGTTCCCGCTAGTGTCGGCGAGCACACCGATCGTCCGGGGTCATCCCGACTGACCGACCGGACGGTGACTATGACCCGAACATTCCCAAGGGGTGCCAGATGCAGTTATTGCGGCTGACCCGAACGCGCCGTGCTGCCCTGATCGGGCTGGCCGGAGCGCTCGCGGTTTCGCTGACCGGGTGCGCGCAATCCCAGCGCGACGAAGCCGGAGGCGGTGGCTCCGGTGGCACGATGGTCTTCGGTGACACCGGCAACCCGAAGATGTTCGACCCGGTCTTCAACGACGATGGCGAGACCTTCCGGATCACCCGGCAGATGCTGGACACGCTGATCCAGAACAAGCCCGGCACCGCTGAGCTCGAGCCTTCGCTCGCCACCAAGTGGGAGCCCAGCAACGACAGCAAGACCTGGACCTTCACCCTCAAGCCTGGGGTCAAGTTCAGCGACGGCACCCCGTTCGACGCCGCGGCGGTCTGCTTCAACTTCAACCGCTGGTACAACATGAAGGGCGCCGCCGCCCAGAGCCAGATGATCTACTACGGCGACGTCTTCGAGGGCTTTGCCAAGAACGAGGGCGACGCGGGCGGCTCCCCCGTTTACAAGAGCTGTGAGGCGAAGGACGCCGGCACCGCGGTGCTGAACCTGAACAAGGCCAAGGGTGCTTTCCCGGCCGCGTTCACGCTGCCGTCGTTCGCGATGCAGAGCCCGACCGCGCTGAAGCAGTACGACGCGGACAAGGTCACGCAGTCCGGCGACTCGTTCTCCTACAGCGACTACGCGTACAAGCACGTGACCGGCACCGGCCCGTTCAAGTTCGAGAGCTGGGACCAGGGCAAGGGCGAGATCACGCTGGTCCGCAACGACACCAGCGCCGAGCCGGCGAAGCTCGACAAGCTCGTCTTCAAGGTCATCCCGGACGAGAACGCCCGTAAGCAGGCCCTGAAGGCCGGCGACATCCAGGGTTACGACTTCCCCGCGCCCGCCGACTACGGCCTGCTGCGCAACGAGGGCGAGCAGGTGCTCATCCGCCCGTCGTTCAACGTCCTCTACCTGGGCATCAACCAGGCGGGCAACCCGAAGCTGCAGGACGTGCGGGTGCGCCAGGCGCTGGCCTACGGCATCAACCGCGACCAGTTCGTGAAGTCGAAGCTGGCCGAGGGGTCCGAGGTCGCCACCGAGTTCGTGCCGAAGGCCGTCGAGGGCTACACCGACGACGTGGCCAAGTACCCGTACGACCAGGCGAAGGCCAAGCAGCTGCTGGCCGAGGCCGGCGCGTCGAACCTGACGCTGAAGTTCTACTACCCGACCGAGGTCACCCGGCCCTACATGCCGAACCCGGCCGACACGTTCACCGCGATCTCCGAGGACCTCAAGGCCATCGGCATCACGATCCAGCCGGTCGCGGAGCCGTGGAACGGCGGGTACAAGGACGACGTCCAGAAGTTCCACAAGCAGGACATCCACCTGCTCGGCTGGACCGGTGACTACAACGACGCCGGCAACTTCGTCGGCACGTTCTTCGGCCGGGAGAAGCCGGAATTCGGCTTCAACAACCCGGCGCTGTTCTCCGCCCTCTCGGCCGCGGACGCGGCGCCCCCGGGCGACCAGCACGCCAAGGCGTACCAGGCGGCGAACAAGCAGATCATGGACTACCTGCCCGCCATCCCGATCGCGTACCCGACGCCGGCCATCGTGGTCGGGCCGAAGATCAAGGGTGTGGTGGCCAGCCCGCTCACCGACGAACGATTCAACAACGTCACCATCGGCTGACGTGGACTGCTGAACAGCCAGGCCAAAGGGCAGGTGCCACCGCGCCTGCCCTTTGGCCTACGTTCCCGGGCTGGTTTACAAAGGACTGCAAGTGCTCCGTTTCCTCGTGCGTCGGGTGCTACAAGCGATTCCGACGCTGCTCATCCTGTCCATTCTGGTGTTCGCCTGGTTGCGTTCCCTGCCCGGCGGCCCCGCCGCCGCGTTGCTGGGAGACAAGGCGACGCCGGAGAAAATCGCGAGCCTCAACCACGTGCTCGGCCTTGATCAGCCGATCATCCTGCAGTACTTCAAGTTCCTCGGCCGCGCCGTCACCGGCGACTTCGGCAACTCACTGGTCTCCGCGCAGCCGGTGATGTCGGAGATCGGCACGTTCCTGCCCGCCACGATCGAGCTGGGCGTCTCGGCGATGCTCATCGCGGTCATCCTGGGCGTGCCGTTCGGCTACCTGGCCGCGCGTTACCGCGGCGGTGCCGTGGACAACGTGATCATCGTGCTGACCCTGATCGGCGTCGCGGTGCCGGTGTTCTTCCTCGGCTACACGATGCAGGACCTGCTGGCCTCGCCGCTGGGCCTGCCTTCGCAAGGACGGCAGGCGCCGGGCATCGACGCCACCAGCATCACCAACTTCGCCATCCTCGACGGCATCATGACCAGCGAGTGGGACGCCGTCTGGGACGCGATCAAGCACCTGATCCTGCCGGCGTTCGCGCTGGCCACGATCCCGCTCGCGGTGATCACGCGGATCACCAGGGCGTCGGTCCTCGAGGTGTTCAACGAGGACTTCATCCGCACGGCCAACTCGAAGGGCCTGACCCAGCAGGTGGTGCGGCAGCGGCACGTGCTGCGCAACGCCCTGCTACCGGTGGTCACGACCATCGGCCTGCAGACCGGCGCGCTGCTCGGCGGCGCGGTGCTGACCGAGCGGGTGTTCAACTTCCGCGGCCTCGGGTTCCTGCTCGCCGAGGGCATCGAACGGCGTGACTATCCCCGGCTGCAGGCGTTGCTGCTGTTCGGGGCGCTGGTGTACGTGCTGGTCAACATGCTGGTCGACGTCTCGTACGGGATCATCGACCCGAGGGTGCGTGTGCGATGAACACTCTGCTGAACAAGAAGAAGGAACCGATCGACAAGCTCGCCGCGGCGAGTGCGGGCGGGCGCAGCCTCGGCGCCGAGGCCCTGCGGCGGATGCTGCGCAGCCCGGTGGCGATCACCGGCGGGGTGATCACGCTGGTGTTCGTGCTGCTGGCGATCTTCGCGCCGCTGCTGGCCCCGAAGGACCCGCAGACGCGGTACCTGCAGGACCAGGTCCAGCTCGGCCGGGGCATCATCCCCGGCGCACAGCCCGGTTTCCCGCTCGGCGTCGACGACTTCGGCCGCGACTTCCTGTCCCGGCTGCTGGTCGGCGCGCAGCAGACGCTGCTGGTCGGCGTGCTGGCCACGTTGATCGGAGTGCTGCTCGGGGTGATCATCGGCGGTCTCGCGGGCGCCTTCGGCGGCTGGGTCGACACCGTCCTCATGCGACTGGTCGACGTGCTGCTGTCGTTCCCCTCGCTGCTGCTCGCCGTTTCGATCGCGGCGCTGTTCGCGAAGCCGAGCCAGTGGACGGTCATCCTGGCCGTGTCGATCATCGGCGTGCCGGTGTTCGCCCGGCTGCTGCGTGGTTCCATGCTCGCGCAGCGGGAGGCCGACCACGTGCTGGCGGCGACCTCGCTGGGCGTGAAGCGCACGACGATCGTCTTCCGGCACATGCTGCCGAACTCGCTGGGCCCGGTGATCGTGCAGGCCACGCTGACGCTGGCCACCGCGATCCTCGAGGCCGCGGCGCTGTCGTTCCTCGGCCTCGGCGATCCGGACCCGACCCGCGCGGAGTGGGGGCTGATGCTGGGCAACGCTTCGCGCCAGTTCCTCGACATCCGCCCCGAGCTCGCGTACTACCCGGCCATCGCGATCATCGTGGTGGCGCTCGGGTTCACGCTGCTCGGCGAGTCCCTGCGTGAAGCCCTCGACCCGAAGAACCGGCGGTGAACGGCGTGCCACTCCTAGAAGTCCGCGACCTCAAGGTCGTGTTCCAGCGCCGCGGCGAGAAGCCGTTCACCGCGGTCGACGGCGTCACCTTCGACGTCGAGCCCGGCCAGACGGTCGGCCTGGTCGGCGAGTCCGGTTGCGGCAAGTCCGTGACCTCGCTGGCGATCATGCGGCTGCTGGCCAAGCGCGGCAACAAGGTCAGCGGCTCGGTGTCGTTCGAGGGCACCGACCTGATGAAGATCTCCGACCGCGAGATGCGGGACCGGCGCGGCCGCGACCTGGGCATGGTGTTCCAGGACCCGCTGTCCTCGCTGAACCCGGTGATCCCGATCGGGCTGCAGATCACCGAGGTGCTCGAACGGCACCGCGGGCTTTCGCGCAGCAAGGCCAAGATCGAGGCGACGGAGCTGCTGGACAAGGTCGGCATCCCCGACCCGGCGCGGCGGCTTTCCGAGTACCCGCACCAGCTTTCGGGCGGGATGCGGCAGCGCGCGCTGATCGCGATCGCGCTCGCCTGCCGGCCGCGGCTGCTCATCGCGGACGAGCCGACCACCGCGCTCGACGTCACCATCCAGGCCCAGATCCTCGCGCTGCTGCGGGAACTGGTGCAGGACACCGGCACCGCGCTGATCATGATCACGCACGACCTCGGTGTGGTCGCGGGACTGTGCGACGAGGTGAACGTGCTCTACGGCGGCCGGATCGTGGAGCGGGCCGAGCGGCACGCGCTGTTCGCCGAGCCGCGGCACCCGTACACCCACGGCCTGCTCTCGTCGATCCCGCGCCTGGACCAGGGCCGGGGCGAGAAGCTGGTGCCGATCCAGGGCTCGGTGTCCGACAACATCCCGTGGGACGACGGTTGCGCGTTCGCGCCCCGCTGTCCCAACGCACTGCCGGTGTGCCAGGAGCGCTCGCCCGAGCTGGTCCCCGATCACCACGGCCTGCTGCGCTGCCACAACCCGGTCAAGCCCGCCGTGGCCGCCGGAGGGGGGACCCGATGACCGAGTCGAACACCGAGGTGCTGCTCGAGGTCACCGACCTCAAGGTGCACTTCCCGATCAAGCGCGGCATCGTGATCGACCGCACGGTCGGCCATGTGTACGCCGTGGACGGCGTGGACCTGGCGATCCGCCGCGGCGAGACGTACGGGCTGGTCGGCGAGTCCGGCTGCGGGAAGTCCACGCTCGGCCGGGCGATCCTGCGGCTGAACGAGCCGACGGCGGGCAAGGTGGTCTTCGACGGCACCGACGTCGCCAAGCTCAAGGGCGAGAAGCTGCGCAAGGCCCGGCGCCGGATGCAGATGATCTTCCAGGACCCGATGTCCAGCCTCGACCCGCGCCAGTCGGTGGAGTCGATCCTGCTCGAGGGCATGCACGCGCACGGCCTCGACCAGGACAAGGCGGCCACCGACGCGCGGCTGCGCGAGCTGCTGGGCGCGGTCGGCCTGCCCGAGACCTCGCTGCGGAAGTACCCGCACGAGTTCTCCGGCGGCCAGCGCCAGCGCATCGGCATCGCGCGGGCGCTGGCGGTCGAGCCGGACCTGATCGTGGCCGACGAGCCGGTGTCCGCGCTGGACGTTTCGGTGCAGGCACAGGTGGTCAACCTGCTGGAGGACCTGCAGGACGAGCTGGGCCTGACCTACCTGGTGATCGCGCACGACCTCGCCGTGGTGCGGCACATCTCCGACCGCATCGGCGTGATGTACCTCGGCGCGCTGGTCGAGGAGACGACGGCGGCCGAGCTGTACGAGAACCCGCTGCACCCGTACACCCGGGCGCTGCTCTCGGCCATCCCGGTGCCGGACCCGGTCGTGGAGGACAGCCGCGAGCAGATCCTGCTGGCGGGCGACCTGCCCTCGCCGGCCAACCCGCCGACGGGCTGCCGCTTCCACACGCGGTGCCCATGGCGGCAGGCCAGCCTGTGCGACTCGGACCGGCCGCAGCTGCGCGAGATCGGCGAGGGCCACCGCGTGGCCTGCCACTACGCCGAGGACATCCGGGACGGGCGCATCACCCCGCACGAGGTGGAGCCGGAACTGGTGGAGCTGACCGGCGCCCTGAACCCCGGCGGCGGCCCACCGGACGTCGGTTCGGTCACGGAAATCCTTTAGCGCCAACGCAGATCGGCGGCTGGTCCACTGTGGACCAGCCGCCGATCTGCGTTTCAGGGCCGTCTGACGGCTTCTCCGGGTGGAACTTCGAATCTCCGGCACCCAGGATGTCGAAGACGCGGGCACGGTCGCGACGTCCTCAGCGAACGTACCCTGAGAAACCAGAGGAGCCATCCGATGAAGTACCTGGTCCTGATCTACGGCAACCCCGCGTCGCGCTCGGCGTGGGCGGGGATGAGCGACGAGCAGAAGGCCGTGGGCCTGCGCGCGTACGTCGAGTTCAACGAGGAGCTGGACGCGTCCGGTGAGCGCATCGTCTCCGAGCGGCTGGCCGCGCCGGAGCTGACGAAGCAGGTGATCGTGCGTGACGACCGGGTGAGCACCACCGACGGGCCGTTCGCGGAGATCAAGGAGCAGCTCGCGGGTGTCTACCTGCTGGAATGCGAGACGGAGGAGCGGGCACTGGAGATCGCCGCGCGGATTCCGGAGGCGCCGTACGCGACGATCGAGGTCCGGCCGGTGATGGGGCTGACCGGTGACGTCGGCTTCGAGCTGTGATCGAGGGCCTGCTGCGGGAGCTGGCGCCGCAGGTCGTCGGGGCGCTCGTGCGCCGTTACGGCGGGTTCGACACGTGCGAGGACGCCGTGCAGGAAGCCCTGCTCGCGGCGGCTTTGCAGTGGCCGCGCGACGGTGTGCCGGACAACCCGAAGGCCTGGCTGATCACCACGGCTTCGCGGCGCCGGATCGAGTCGTGGCGCAGCGATTCGGCGCGACAACGGCGGGAGGAGGCGGTTTTCGCCCTGGCGCCACCGGATCCGGACCCGGCGCCCGCGGTCGACGACACGCTCACTTTGCTGCTGCTCTGCTGCCACCCGGCGTTGACCAGGCCGTCGCAGGTCGCGTTGACGCTGCGGGCCGTCGGCGGGCTGACCACGGCCGAGATCGCGCGCGCGTACCTCGTGCCGGAGCCGACGATCGGCCAGCGCATCAGCCGCGCCAAGCAGCGCGTGAAGGGCACGGCGTTCAGCCTGCCGCCGGAGGACGAGCGGCCGTCGCGGATCGCGGCCGTGCGGCAGGTGCTGTACCTGATTTTCACCGAAGGGCACACGGCCAGCGCCGGTGCCGAGGTCGGCCGCGTCGAGCTGACGGCCGAGGCCATCCGCCTGGCGCGCCAGCTGCACGCCCTGCTCCCGGACGACGGTGAAGTCACCGGCCTGCTCGCGCTCATGCTGCTCACCGACGCGCGCCGCCCGGCCCGCGTCGGCCCGGGCGGCACGACCGTCCCCCTCGCGGAGCAGGACCGTTCGCTCTGGGACTCCGGCGCGATCGCGGAAGGCGCCTCGCTGATCACGCACGCGCTCGCTACCGCGCCCGTCGGGCCGTACCAGCTGCAGGCCGCGATCGCCGCGGTGCACGGCGAAGCGCCGACGGCCGCCGAGACGGACTGGCCGCAGATCCTCCTGCTGTACGACCTCCTGTGCCAGGTCGCGCCCGGGCCGATGGTGACGCTGAACCGGCTCGTCGCGCTGGCGGAGGTGGCGGGACCGGCGGCCGCGCTGGCGGAGCTGGACGCGCTGGAGCCGTCCGGGCACTACCGCGCCGACGTCGTCCGCGCGCATTTGCTCGAGCAGTCGGGTGACCGGGCGGGCGCGCACGAGTACTACGCGAAGGCGGCAAAGCGGACGCTGAGTACGCCGGAGCAGCGGTACCTGGAATCGCGTGCTTTGCGTTGTTTGTCCGGATAACCCTGACCCAAGGAGGACCCCACCCCCGTCTGAAGGCTGACGCCGGGCCGGCCCGACCCCGGTACGCTGCGGGGTAAGGGCACGAAACCGGCAAGTCGCAGGGGGTAGGGCAAGTGAACATCGACCACGTGCTGGAGGCGATCCCTCCGCTGTCGGTCTATCTGCTGGTGGGCCTCGTGGTGATGGTGGAGAGCCTCGGCATCCCCCTGCCGGGCGAGATCGTGCTGGTCAGCGCGGCTCTGCTGGCGTCGTCGCACAGCGGCCTGAACCCGCTCTGGATCGGCGCGCTGGCCAGCGCGGGCGCGATCATCGGCGACAGCATCGGCTACCTGATCGGGAAGAAGGGCGGAAAACGGCTGTTCAACTGGGCCGGCCGCAAGTTCCCCAAGCATTTCGGCCCCCAGCACATCGCGAACGCCGAGCGGATGTTCCACAAACGCGGCATGTGGGCCGTGTTCTTCGGCCGTTTCGTGGCGGTCCTGCGCATCCTGGCCGGCCCCCTCGCCGGCTCCCTGAACATGCACTACCCGCGCTTCCTCCTCGCGAACGCCCTCGGCGGCATCATCTGGGCCGGCGGCACCACCGCGCTGATCTACTACCTCGGCGTCGTCGCGGACAAGTGGCTGAAGGGCTTCCAGTGGGCCGGGCTCGGCGCCGCCTTGATCATCGGGGTGGTCGTCACGCTGGTGCTGAAGAAGCGCATGTCCCGCACCCACGAGGAACTCCCGGCCGAGAAGGACGACGCGGTCGCCTGAGCCGGTCAGGCGTTCGCCGGCAGCAGCTCCTCCTCCAAGCGGGAAACCGGCTTGCGCCGTAAGGAGCCGACCAGCACGCCGCCGATGACCACCGCCGCCGCCACGATCTCCAGCACGCTCGGCTGCTCGTTCAGCACGAAGAACGAGGCCGTCAGCCCGACCACCGGCACGAGCAGGGAGAACGGCGCGACGACGCCCGCGGGGTTGCGGCGCATCAGCGTGGTCCAGATGCCCGAGCCGACAACCGTGCCGAGCAGGACCACGTAGGCCAGGCCGGCGAGACCGAGCAGGCCGGTCGGGGTGCCGAGGGTCGTCAGCGAGTGCCACTGCGCGGCCGGGCCCTCCAGCAGCAGCGAAAGCGCGAACATCGGCAACGGCGGCACCACCGACATCCACAACGTCAGGTGCAACGGGTTGTCCGGCTCCGCGCGGCGCATGCTCAGATTGCCGAACGCCCAGCTCAGCGCGGCCAGCAGGGTCAGGATCACCGGCAGCAGCGCGGCGTGGCCCGCCTGCTGCCACGCGATCGCCGCCATGCCCGCGACGGCCAGCAGGATGCCGATCAGCTGCCGGGCCGAGACGCGTTCGCGCAGCAGAACCGCGCCGAGCAGCACGGTGAACGGCGCCGAGGCCTGCAGCACCAGCGACGCCAGGCCGGTCGGCATGCCGGTGTCCATCGCGATGAACAGGAACGCGAACTGGCCGGTGCCGAAGCCCAGGCCGTAACCGAGCAGGTACCGCAGTTTCACGCGTGGCCACGGCACGAACAGGACCGTCGGGATCGCGATCACCACGAACCGCAGCGCGCCGGCGAACATCGGCGGGAACTGGCCGAGGGTGGCGTGGATCGCGAGGAAGTTGCAGCCCCACAGGACGGCGACGAGCGCGGCGAGCAGGCGGTCACGAGTGGGCATGCCCCCACTCTGCCGACCGTGACCGTGAAGGACCAGCGAGAATATCTGCACTGACCTTGTAGGTCTGCTTCACGTAGGCTGACGGCGTGGACCTGGGAAGACTGCGGATGCTGCGTGAGTTCGCCGACCGCGGCAGCGTGACGGCGGCCGCGCGGGCGCTGCACTGCTCGCCGTCCGCGGTGTCGCAGCAGTTGCGGGGGTTGCAGAGCGAGGTCGGCGTGGCGCTGACGGAGCCGGCCGGCCGCGGGCTTCGCCTCACCGACGCGGGCCGCGCGTTGGTCGCGCGTGCCGACGAGGTGCTGGCCGCGCTGGACCGCGCGGAGTCGGAGCTGGACACCTACCGCAGCGCGCCGCGCGGACGCGTCCGGATCGCGATCTTCCAGTCGGCGGGCCTGATGCTGCTGCCCGGGCTGCTCGGCCGCGTCGCCGCGCACGAGGGGCTGGAGGTGGACGTCCGCGATGTCGACATGACGCCTCCGGAAGTGCCCGGCCTGGTCGCGGACTACGACATCGTCGTGGCCCATCGCGACGAGCACGCGCCGGAGTTCCGGTCCGAGCGGCTCGAGGTGGTCCCCCTGCTGCGCGAGCCGCTCGACGTCGCGCTCCCGACCGGGCACCACCTGGCGCGCCGCCGCCGCGTGGACCTCGCCGACCTCGCCGACGAACGCTGGATCAGCGTCGACCACGGCTTCCCGGTCGACGACGTGCTGCGCTCGCTGACCGTCCGCACCGGGGTGCGGCCGCAGATCGTCCAGCGCATCAACGACTTCCGCATCACCGAGCGCCTGGTCGCGGCCGGGCACGGGATCGCGCTCATGCCGCGGTACACAATGGACACTCGCCGGGGCAGCGGCCTGGTCGGCCGCCCACTGGCCGGGATCCGCGCCGCGCGCCTGGTCGAAGTGGTCTGCCGCGTCGGCGCTCCGGCCCGTCCCGCCGTGGCGACGGTGATCGGCGAGCTGCGTGCGGAGGTCGCCGTCCTGACCGCGTAGCCGCTTCAGATCGCGTAGCTGCGCAGATGTCCCACGGCGATCCGCAGCGAGTCCTCGATCGGGGTGATGTCGTTGCGGATGTGGCCGAGCAGCAGGCCGCCCTGCAGGCACGCCATCGCGGCCTGGGCGAGCCGGGCCGGGTCGGCGTCGGGACGCAGGGAACCGTTGTCGCGCAGGGTGTTCAGGCCGTTGACGAGGTGCGACTCCCACTCCAGGTAGGCGCGGTCCAGCAGGGCGCGCACCCGCGGGTCGTCACCCAGCTCGCCCGCGATGTTGCCCAGCGGGCAGGCGATCGGGCCCGACGGGCCGCGGTGCAGCGTGAGGATCTGCTCGGCCCAGCGGTCGAAGTCCGGCCACGACGCCAGCTCGCGGATGGCGGGCTGGTTGCCGAGGATCTTCTCCAGGTACCGGCCGATCACGGCCTCGACCAGCTGGTCCTTGTTCTTGAAGTAGTGGTACATCTGCGATTTCCCGGCGCCGCTCGCGGCCAGCACCTTGTCGACGCTCGTGCCCGAAACCCCGTTGACGTACATCAGCTCCGCGGCCGCGTCGACGATCGTGTCGCGGGTCCGCCGTCCCTGCGCCGTGACGGCCACGGTTGGTTGCGTCTCCATGTACCGGATAGTACAGTCGGCCGCGCTGTACCAAACAGTACAACCGAAGGGGATCACTCGTGACCGAAACGCTGCGGGACGCTTTGACCGGGCTGAAGGAGAAGGCCAAGGAGCTGCTGCCGAGCGAGGTGGGCGCCGTCTTCTCCGCCGACCAGGAACGATCGGCGCGCGTCGCCGAGCGGGACAAGTTCGCCAAGGCCGGCTCGCGGATGGACGACTTCACGCTGCCCGACGCCGCCGGGGGCGAGACCACGCTCAGCGCGCTCGTCGCCGACGGCCCCGCCGTGCTGGTGTTCTACCGCGGCGCCTGGTGCCCGTACTGCAACCTCGCCCTGCGCGCGTACCAGCAGAACCTGCTGCCCGCGTTGAAGGAGCAGGGCGTGCCGCTCGCGGCGATCAGCCCGCAGGCGCCCGACGGCTCGCTGAGCATGCGCGAGACCAACGAGCTGGAGTACGCCGTGCTGTCCGACGTCGGCAACCTGGTCGCCCGCGGCCTCGGCATCACCTTCCAGCCGACGGCAGAGGTGCGGGCGGCGATGACGGGCGCGGGCGCCGACCTGGCCGAGCGCAACGGCGACGGGCAGTGGGAGCTGCCGCATCCGGCCGTGCTGGTCGTCGAGCCCGACCGCACGATCCGGTTCATCGACGTCCAGCCGGACTACACCGTGCGCACCGAGCCGGCTCAGGTCCTCGAAGCGCTGGCGCCGCGGCGGATGCCGTAAGTGATGGCCGAACCCAGGATCAGCGCGACGCCGAGGGAGAGCAGCAGGCTGATCCCGGGTTCGGTGATGAGCTGGCCGCCGGCGTAGCCGAGGAAGGCGACGTACGACGTCCAGAGCGTGACCCCCACGGCCGACGCGGTGAAGAACTCGCCCATCGGCCAGCGCAGCGAGCCGGCCAGCAGGGCGCCGACGGTGCCGCCGGACGGCAGCCAGCGCGCGACCACGAGCACCGGGCGCGGGTGCTGCTGGAGGCGCCCGTCCAGCCACTCGAGACCGGCGGCGAGCTTGCGACGGCGGCCGATGCGTTCCAGCACGTGGCTGCCGCCATACCGGCCCAGCGCGTACAACGCCTGGTCGGACACGAGGCAGCCAGCGCTCGCGACGGCGATCACCGCGGCCAGCGAAGTCCCGCCCTGCGCCGCGGCGATGCCCATGCCGAGGATCGTCACCTCGGTGGGCAGCAAGGGCACCAGCGAGACGACGAACAGCACCACCAGCCCCGCCGTTGTCGCGTCCACACCTCCATTAACCGCCGCGCGGGCCCGGATGAGTCCCGTTCACCGGCTTCTCACAGCAAGGCACAGGCGCCGCACAGGTAATCCCGGAAACCCGGACAGTGGTTGTCAGGGTTCGGCCCGAGAGTGGACCCCGACCGACTACGGAAGGGGACTTCGAAATGGGCACGGAACTGGCGGGTCAGGTCGCGCTGGTGGCGGGCGGCACCCGCGGCGCGAGCCGGGGCATCGCGGTCGAGCTGGCCCGCGCCGGGGCGTTCGTCTACGTGACCGGGCGCTCGACGCGCGGCCGTCGGTCCGAAGTGGACCGTCCGGAGACGATCGACGGGACCGTCGAGCTGATCGAGGCGGCCGGTGGCGAAGGGGTCGCCGTGCGGGTCGATCACCTGGAGAGCGACGAGGTCGCCGCGCTGGCGGCCCGGATCGAGCGGGAACGGGGCGGCCTGGACCTGCTCGTCGACGGCCTCTGGGGCGGCGACCACCACCTGGAATGGGCGAAGCCGGTGTGGGAGCACTCGCTGGACGCGGGCCTGCGGATGATCCGGCTCGGCATCGACGCGCACCTGATCACCAGCCATCACCTGCTGCCGTTGGTGATCCGGCGCAAGGGCCTGGTGGTCGAGCTGACCGACGGCACGGCCGAGTACAACGCGAAGTACCGCGAAGGGACTTCGCTGCCCTTCTACATCGCGAAGGCTTCCGCTCACCTGCTCGCCATCGGCGAAGCGGCGGAGCTTGCTTCGCACGGCTGCACGGCCGTCGCGTTCACCCCGGGCTGGCTCCGTTCGGAGGCGATGCTCGACATCTACGGCGTCACGGAGGAGAACTGGCGTGACGCGACGGCGCGAGAGCCGTACTTCGCCATCTCGGAGACGCCGACCTTCGCGGGCCGCACGGTGGCCGCCCTCGCCGCGGACCCGGACCGGCACAGCTGGACCGGGCAGACGTTGTCCAGCGGTCAGCTCGCCGCGCACTACGGCGTCGACGACGTCGACGGCAGCCGCCCGGACGCCTGGCGTTACGTCGTCGAGGTCCAGGACGCCGGCCAGAACCCGGACACCGCCGGGTATCGGTGAGTCAGGAGTTGCGGGCGGCGATGGCGGCGCCGACCGCGGCCACCGCCGCCCGTACCTCCGGCGGATGGAGGACTTCGGCGCCGGGACCGAGCGAAACGAGCTGGCCGACGGCGATGTCGTGGCTTTCCAGGGTGAGCTCGGCGTCGGCGCGGCCCTCGGCGTCTCGCGGGCTCAGTGAGACGAGCACCTCGGCCAGGTGCTCGGCGCCGAACACCCGCCGGAGCCCGGCCACGGCCGGCGGGTCGAGCCGCACCCGCACCCGCAACGGGAGCGCGACCTTCTCGAACTCCGCCGACGACAGGCGCCACCACCGGGCCAGGTCGAAATCGGCCGGCCGCTCGAACGCGCTCCCCAGCTCTTCGACGGCGAGGATCCGCGACACCCGGTACGTGCGCAGCCCGGCGTCCGGAATCCGGGCCACCAGGTACCAGACCCCGGCTTTCAACACGAGGCCCAGCGGTTCCAGCACCCGCGAAGCGACCTTGTCCCGGCGTTGGTACCGGATCTCCAGGCGGCGCTGCGCCCACACCGCGCGGGCCACCGCGGGCAACGCGGCCGCCTCGTCGGTCGGGCGGAACCAGGCGGGGGCGTCGAGGTGGAACCGGGCGGCCACGGTCTCGGCCTGCTCCCGCAGCTCGCGTGGCAGGCCGGCCGAGACCTTCGCGTGCGCGGCCGCCACGGCGGTGCCGAGTCCGAGGCCCGCGAGCGCGTCCGGGGCGTCCAAAGCCAGCAGCGCCACGGCTTCCCGTGAAGTCAGACCGTCCAAACGGGACCGCCAGCCGTCCATCAGCCGGACGCCGCCGTGCCGCCCGGGCTCGCTCCAGAGCGGGACGCCGGCCTCGCGCAGGGCGGCCAGATCACGCCGCATCGTGCGCTCGGTGACCCCCAGCTCGGCCGCGAGCGACGCCGCCGTGGCCGAGCGCCGGCGGTGGAGGGTGAACAGGAGGGCGACCAAGCGTTCGGCCCGCATCCGCCCAGCCTAGGGGCGGCCAGGCACACGCACCTGGCCGCCCGAGCGCCGTTACCGGTTCGCGCGGTTGACCGCGCTCACCACCGCGCGCAGCGAGGCGGTGACGATCGACGCGTCGACGCCGATGCCCCAGAACACCCGGTCCGAGATCGCGCACTCGATGTACGACGCGGCGCGCGCGTCGTCGCCCGGGGTGAGGGTGTGCTCGCTGTAGTCCAGCAGCCGCAGGTCGAAGCCGACGGTCGACAGGGCGTCGAAGAACGCCGCGATCGGGCCGTTGCCGCGGCCGGTGATGTCGTGCTCGTCGCCCTCGACCTTCACGGTGGCTTCGATGTCGTACTCGCCGCCGCCGTTGTCGGTGACGCGCTGGCGGATCAGCTCCAGCGGCGTCGTCAGCTCCAGGTACTCCTTGGAGAACGCGTTCCACATCGTCGCCGGGGCGACCTCGCCGCCCTCGGAGTCGGTGTAGGTCTGGATCACCTTCGAGAACTCGATCTGCAGCCGGCGCGGCAGGTCGAGCTGGTGCTCGGCCTTCATGATGTACGCGACGCCGCCCTTGCCGGACTGCGAGTTCACCCGGATCACGGCCTCGTACGTGCGCCCGACGTCCTTCGGGTCGATCGGCAGGTACGGGACCTCCCACGGGTACTCGTCCAGCGGTACACCCTGCTTGTCGGCAGCGTCCTTCAGCGCGTCCAGGCCCTTGTTGATCGCGTCCTGGTGGCTGCCGGAGAACGCGGTGAACACCAGGTCGCCGCCCCACGGCGAGCGCTCCGGCACGGGCAGCTGGTTGCAGTACTCGACCGTGCGCTTGATCTCGTCCATGTCGGAGAAGTCGATCTGCGGGTCGATGCCCTGGCTGTACAGGTTCATGCCCAGCGCGACCAGGTCGACGTTGCCGGTGCGCTCGCCGTTGCCGAACAGGCAGCCCTCGATCCGGTCCGCGCCGGCCTGGTAGCCCAGCTCGGCGGCGGCGATGCCGGTGCCGCGGTCGTTGTGCGGGTGCAGGGACAGGATCACCGAGTCACGGCGGGCCAGGTTGCGGCTCATCCACTCGATCGAGTCGGCGTAGACGTTCGGCGTCGCCATCTCGACGGTCGCCGGCAGGTTCAGGATCACCGGCTTCTCCGGCGTCGGCTGCCAGATCTCCGTGACGGCGTTGCACACCTCGACGGCGTACGACAGCTCCGTGCCGGTGTAGGACTCGGGCGAGTACTGGAAGCGGAAATCGGTGTCCGGCTGCTTCGCGGCCAGCTCGACGACCATCTCCGCGGCCTGCGTCGCGATCTTCTTGATGCCCTCGCGCTCCTCGCGGAACACCACGCGGCGCTGCAGGATCGACGTCGAGTTGTAGATGTGGACGATCGCGCGCGGCGCGCCTTCCAGCGACTTGAACGTGCGCTCGATCAGCTCCGGGCGGCACTGCGTGAGCACCTGGATGCTCACGTCGTCGGGGATCGCGCCCTCTTCGATGATCTCGCGGACGAAGTCGAAGTCCGTCTGCGAGGCGGCCGGGAAGCCGACCTCGATCTCCTTGTAGCCCATGCGGACCAGCAGGTCGAAGAACTTGCGCTTGCGCGCGGGCGACATCGGGTCGATCAGGGCCTGGTTGCCGTCGCGCAGGTCGACGGCGCACCACAGCGGCGCGCGCTCGATGCGCTTGGCCGGCCAGGTGCGGTCGGGCAGGTCGATGTCCTCGACCAGCTGGTGCCACGGGCGGTAGCGGTGGACCGGCATCGAGGTGCCGCGCTGCGGGTTCCAGGACGGCTGGCCGGGCGCGGCGGGGCGCGACGGCGTGCGGATGCGGCTGGTGGACGTACGAGGATCGGGCGTGCTCATGGCTGGAAGGACTCCTGAGGAGGGTGGGTGCTGACGACCGGCACCACAAAGCCCCGCGACGAGGAGCCGGTCGTTGTCAGGCCCCGTCGCGGCAGCGAAGCAGGAGAGCACGCGCCACGCGCTCACCATAACCGCGGACCGCGTCCGTTGTGAAGCCGCCTCCGCGATCGAACTGTTACGCGGGGTGGACCGAAGGTGTTACCAGCGGGTAGCGGGCAGCCTCATGACGTGCCAGACTTCCGGCCATGGCTGAGCATGCCGAAGCGGAACACGAAGAGGAAGCCGAGCCTCGGCCGAAGCGCGCGCCGATCGACTGGCGACGCGGCCGTGAGCAGGCCTTTTCCATCCTGGCCTCGATCGTGCGGTGGGTCGGGCTGATCTTCGCGGCGCTGCTCGTGCTGCACGTGATCTTCGTGATCGGCTCGGCCAACTCGGCCAACGGCATCGTGTCGTTCGTCCGCGGCTGGGCCGATGGCCTGTCGCTCGGTTTCAAGGACCTGTTCACGCCCAGTGACGCCAAGCTTCGGGTGCTCGTCAACTACGGCATCGCGGCGATCTTCTGGCTGATCGTCTCCGGCATCCTGGCGCGGATCATCCGGCGGATCGGCGGCGTCGTCTCCTCCTGACGGCCCGGGGCGTCCATGCTCGCGGCATGAACGGCCCGTTCGCGCTCAGGGCTGCCAGGTGACGGCTTCGTCGCCGTAGTCGGTTCCCGGCGCCAGCGCGAGGACACAGCTGTCGTAAGTGGCGCCCTTCGTCTTGCCCGCACAGCCGGCCCGCGCCAAGCACGGCAGGCCGATGGCCCGCGAACCCCCGCGGCGGCTGGTCAACGACCACGGTCGTCGACACCACCGAGGCAATCCGGCGGCAGCGTGAAATCAAGCGCGCCCAAGGGAATCCCGTGACCATGACCGAGGAGATGCGGATCCGCACGGGCGAGTGCTCACCGTTGCGAGGGCGTCGTGTTGCGGATGGAGCAGGACCGGGGCTCAGCCTCGGCCGATGGGCGGCTTCCGGCCCGCTTCCGGCAGCGTCAGCAGGTTCGCGACGGCCAGGCTCCGGTCGACGAGCCGCGTGGCGACGTCGGTCAGCTTCAGATTGCGCCCGCGCACGTAGCCGCGCAGCAGCTCGAACGCCTCTTCGATGCTGACCTCCAGCTTGCTGGAGATCAGCCCCTTGGCCTGTTCGATGACCACCCGGCTGCCCAGCGCGTGCTGCAACTGCCCCGAGGTCTCGGTCAGCGAGACCACGGCGCGGCGCTGGAGCATGCTGATCGTGGCGACGTCGGCGAGGCTTCGGGCCAGGCGGAAGTTCCCTTCCGACAACCGATCCGGCGCCGTGGCCAGCAGGGTGACCGAGCCGAGCGACGTTTCGCGCAGCCGCAGCGGGAACGCGTGCAGCACGCGGAAGCCGAGCGCGCGGGCCGCCGGCACCAGCCGTGGCCAGCTTTCGGCCGCGCCGTCCAGCCGGATGTCCACCATCGGGTCACCGGTCAGCTCGCAGTCCGCGCCGGGGCCCTCCTCCATCAGCGCTTCGCCCAGAGCCGTCGTTTCGAGCCGCTCGTCGGTGCACACCACCACGGTTTCGGTGCCCTGGTCGGCGCTCGCGTTCAGCCGCGCCGAGGTGCCCGTCAGCTCCGCGAACCGGCCGGCCACGCCCAGCCAATAAGGCAGCGGCTCGAAACCGGGGACCAGCGTGTCGGCCAGCTCCAGCATCGATTCGGCGAGCCATTCCTCGCGGTTCCGCATGGGTGCCATGCCTCCGGACACTGCGTAGGGGCCACCCAGCGTAGTGCTTGCCCGAATGCCGCAGAAGACGCTTTGCCGCCTCGGATTCGGCGACGTCGCGGGGCGGGGCCCAGCGTAGGCTCGGCGGATGTGGGACCGCTCCGATCGCGGGCGCGACCTGTCGGTCGTATTGGGTCTCGTCGAGACCGAGCGGCTGCTGGCCGAACGCGCAGCCGGTGTCGCCTCGCGGCACGAGGGGCTGGCTGCCGCCGGCGGCGCGGCGATGCGCGGATTCCACGTCCGGATGGCGGAAGTCCAGCGTGGCAGCGAGCGCGCACCGCGCCGCGGTGGTGATGCACGCCTTCTACGCCGAGCGCGCCCTCGGCCGGGGCCCGGGCGCGCCGAGTTTCATCGAGGCGATCGCCGAAGCGTGTGGTGCGCGCAGCATCGCCGTCACCCTGTTCGGCGCGGGCGCGGGCGAGTCCGTGGTGGCGACCTCCGATCCGCTCGCCGAAAGCGCCCAGGACCTGGAGTACAGCTACGGCGAGGGCCCGGCCGTCAAGGTGCTGACCGGGCCCGGCGAGCTGAGCCTGAGCGGCGGTGAGCTGAGCCGCTGCTGGCCCCGGTTCGGGGCCGCGATCCAAGACCTCGGCGTCGTCTCGGTGTCTTCGGTGCGGCTCGGCGGCGCCGCATCGCCGCTCGGCGCGGTCACCGTGTACCGGTC
Organism: Amycolatopsis saalfeldensis; assembly: GCF_900110575.1. GTDB lineage: Bacteria > Actinomycetota > Actinomycetes > Mycobacteriales > Pseudonocardiaceae > Amycolatopsis > Amycolatopsis saalfeldensis. Next base: position 68,243 of record NZ_FOEF01000023.1, on the reverse strand, counting down.
CGAGGCCGCCGACGGAGCGCTGCTGACCCGTTCGCTGGCCGCGGTCGCCGAGGCGCTGACGAACACCGCGTTGCTGCCGATCGCCGGCGTCGAGGACCTGCTCGCGCACCCGCTGTTCGACGACCTCGACTTCCGGCCGGTGGTGCACCAGGCCGCCGGCATGGTCATGATGGCCAAGGACTGCGCGGCCGAGGACGCCTTGGCGCTGATCCGCGCGCACGCGCTCGCGGAGGACCGCCGGGTGCTGGACGTCTCGCTGGCGATCGTGGACCGGACCCTGGACCTGCCCTGACCGGGTTCCGCAAGCGTTTGCGGCCAGTCACGGGAAAACGGGGTCGCCCCAGCCGTCGCCGAAGGCGAACTCGCTCAGCGGCAGCCGGTGCCGCGGCGCCAGCTCGCGTTGGATGCGCCGCTCGTCCTCCAGCACCGAGGCGTCGGCGAGGGTGCCGACGGCGATGGCGATCCGCGGCACGGCGTGCTCGGGCAGCCCGAACGAGGAGCGCACGGCCTCGGCGGAGAAGCCCGCCATCTGGTGCGCGACCAGCCCCAGCTCGACGGCCTGCAGCACCAGGTTCTCGCTCGCCATGCCGAGCCCGTACTCGGCGTACGGGATGTCGCCCTTCTCGTTCGCGGTCACCATCACGCCGATCAGCAACGCGCTCGCGCGGAACGCCCACGCCTGGTTCCCCGGGTTCAGCGCCTCGAGGATCAGGGTGAACGCGCGGTCGCCGCGGCGACCGGCCAGATAGCGGGCCGGCTGGGTGTTGCCGAAGGACGGCGCCCAGCGGGCGGCCTCCAGCAGGGCGGTCAGCTGCGGCCCGGTCAGCTCGGCCGCGGCGTCGAAGGCGCGGGGGCTCCAGCGCTCGGCGATGGCCGGCGTGAGGGGGACACTCGTCTCGGCGGTTTTGCGCACGGAACGCACCGTAGTACGGGCATAGTGCTCTCCATCACTCCGGCGAAAGGGCTCCGAGTATTTCGGTGGCATTAAGGAAGATTTACTTCCGAATGGGCCCCGAACGGTGGCCGACACCACTCGATGGGGTGGCGGTCGGCGATGGCCCCGGTAGGCTTTTCCCAAATGAAGGGACGCGGGGGCTCCTCGGTGCCCACCAGGAGCAGACCCGGCCCGTCAAGGAGGTTCGGGCGTGGCCCTCGTGGTCCAGAAGTACGGCGGATCGTCGCTGGAGAGTGCCGACCGGATCAAGCGCGTCGCGGAGCGCATCGTCGCCACCAAGAAGGCGGGCAACGATGTCGTCGTGGTGTGCTCGGCGATGGGCGACACCACCGACGAGCTGCTTGATCTGGCGCAGCAGGTGAACCCGGCGCCGCCGGAGCGGGAGATGGACATGCTGCTCACCGCCGGTGAGCGCATTTCGAACTCGCTGGTCGCCATGGCCATCGCGGCCCAGGGGGCCGAGGCGTGGTCGTTCACGGGTTCGCAGGCCGGGGTGGTCACGACGTCGGTGCACGGCAACGCGCGCATCATCGACGTCACGCCGAGCCGCGTCACCGAAGCCCTCGAACAGGGTTACGTCGCGCTGGTCGCCGGGTTCCAGGGCGTGGCCCAGGACACCAAGGACATCACCACCCTCGGCCGCGGCGGCTCGGACACCACGGCCGTCGCGCTCGCCGCGGCGCTGAACGCCGACGTGTGCGAGATCTATTCCGATGTGGACGGTGTGTACACCGCCGACCCGCGGATCGTGCCGGACGCGAAGAAGCTCGACACCATCCCGTACGAGGAGATGCTGGAGCTGGCCGCGAGCGGGTCGAAGATCCTGCACCTGCGCTCGGTGGAGTACGCGCGTCGCTACGGCGTCCCGATCCGAGTCCGCTCTTCCTACAGTGACAAGCCGGGCACCACGGTGGCCGGTTCTATCGAGGAGATCCCCGTGGAACAAGCGCTGATCACCGGTGTGGCACACGACCGCTCCGAGGCCAAGATCACGGTCACCGGGGTGCCGGACACCGCCGGCGCGGCGGCCCGGATCTTCCGCGTGATCGCCGACGCCGAGATCGACATCGACATGGTGCTGCAGAACGTGTCCAGCACCGTTTCCGGCCGCACCGACATCACCTTCACGCTGTCGAAGGCCAACGGCGCCAAGGCGGTCAAGGAGCTGGAGAAGGTCAAGACGGAGATCGGCTTCGAGTCGGTGCTCTACGACGACCACGTCGGCAAGGTCTCGCTGGTCGGCGCGGGCATGCGCTCGCACCCCGGCGTCACGGCGACGTTCTGCGAGGCGCTGGCCTCCTCCGGCGTGAACATCGAGATCATCAACACCTCGGAGATCCGGATCTCGGTGCTGATCCGCGACGCGCAGCTGGACGAGGCCGTGCGCGCGATCCACGAGGCGTTCGAGCTCGGCGGCGACGAAGAAGCCGTCGTGTACGCGGGGAGTGGTCGCTGATGGCGAACGGCCTTCGCGTCGGGGTGGTCGGGGCGACCGGCCAGGTCGGCGCCGTCATGCGGAAACTGCTGGCGGAGCGGGACTTTCCGATCGAGGAGCTGCGCTACTTCGCGTCTTCGCGCTCGGCGGGCAGCAAGCTTCCCTGGCGGGACACCGAGATCGTCGTCGAGGACGCGGCGACGGCGGATCCGTCCGGTTTGGACATCGCGCTGTTCTCCGCGGGCGGCGCGACGTCGAAGGAGCAGTCGCCGCGGTTCGCCGCCGCGGGCGTGACGGTGATCGACAACTCGTCGGCGTTCCGGCGCGACCCGGACGTGCCGCTGGTCGTCAGCGAGGTGAACCCGGAAGCGATCAAGGAAGCGCGCAAGGGCATCATCGCGAACCCCAACTGCACCACCATGGCCGCGATGCCGGTGCTCAAGCCGCTGCACGACGAGGCGGGCCTGCTCCGGCTGATCGCCAGCACGTACCAGGCGGTCTCCGGCAGCGGACTGGCCGGCGTCGACGAGCTGGCGGCGCAGGTGAACGCGGTCGCGACGCGGGCGGCTTCGCTGACCCACGACGGTTCCGCGGTCGAGTTCCCCGCACCCGCCAAGTACGTCGCGCCGATCGCGTTCAACGTCCTGCCGCTGGCTGGGTCCATTGTGGACGACGGATCGTTCGAGACGGACGAAGAGCAGAAGCTGCGCAACGAAAGCCGCAAGATCCTCGGCCTGCCGGATCTGCTGGTGTCCGGCACCTGCGTGCGTGTCCCGGTGTTCACCGGCCACGCGCTGTCGGTGAACGTGGAGTTCGAGCGCCCCCTTTCGGTCGCCCGCGCCACCGAGCTGCTTTCGCGCGCCCCTGGCGTCCAGCTCTCGGACGTCCCGACCCCGCTGCAGGCCGCGGGGGCCGACCCCAGCTTCGTCGGCCGCATCCGGACCGACCCGGGTGTGCCCGACGGCCGCGGCCTGGCCCTGTTCCTCACCGCGGACAACCTGCGCAAGGGTGCGGCGCTGAACGCGGTCCAGATCGCGGAGCTGATCGCCGCGGCTCGCTGAAACCGTTGACCCGGAAGGGCTCCCGGCCGGGAGCCCTTCCGTTCGCCCGGACGGTTCAGGGGCGGGTGGCGCCCGTGCAGGCCAGGCGCCGGACGGGCCGGAACTCGCCCTTCGCGCCCCGGCGGCTGTAGCCCCAGAGGCGCGCGTCCGCGTGCTCGCCGAGCCGGCGGAACTGCGCCACGGCCTCGTCGAAGCGCCGGTGCTCCACCAGCGCCTTGGCCGCGTACGCCCGGCCGGCCGGGTGGTCAGATCCCTCGCCGTCGAGCGATCAGCGGCAGGACCAGCAGCTTCGGGTGTTTGGCCGCGGCCTCCTCGGCGAACGCCCACATCTGCTCGTTCGAACCATGCCACTTCGCACACCAGTACTGCAGGGCCGAGTTGTGGGCGCCGCGGTGACGGCCGCGGCGACCTCGACATCAGCCCTGAAATCCTCCGCGGTGACGGCGTCGTCCGGTGGCAGCCCCCACTTCGTCACGTCCGGGACCCCGCGTTTCCGCTGTCCCGAACCGAACAGCAAGCCCAGCAGACTCATGATCGACCTCTCTCAGTGTGAAACGGCGGCAGAACGGATCGGGCGGTAGCCGGGCGGGACCCCGGCCTCGGCGAGCAGCGCGCGCAACGGCCCGGTGTCGGCCTCGACCGCGCAGGCCCGGTCGAGGGCGGGCGGGAACGCGTCCGCCCACGGCGCGTCGACGGTCAGCACCGGTGGTCCGGACCACGACAGCGTCCAGCGCGCGGCCCCGGCTTCGGCCAGCGCGGCGGTGATCACCACCGACATCCGGCGGCGGACGGAGTCGGCGACCATCTCCCGGCGGGCCCGGGGCCCGGTGCCACGCGGCACCGCGAACCCCGGCAGGGCGAGCGGCTCGTTCCGGCCGGCGTCGAGCGCGTCGAGGGCGCGTTCCAACGTCAGTCCACCGAGGACTTCCAGCGCGGCTTCGGTTGCCCGGTAACGGGATCCGAGGTCCACCAGCTCGGCCCAGCCGGTCCGCTGCTTCAGCCCGGCCTCGGCGGTCAGGTTCGTCACCAACGCGGTGTCGAGTGTCTCGAGCGGATCCCGCAACAGCTCGCTCGCGGGCTGCTCGCCGCCGGGCCGCGCCGGTACCTCGGGGCTGCTCTCCAGCGCCGCGATCCGCTCGGTGGTGGGCGGGTGTGAGTCGTAGCGGGAAGCGGCGCCCTCACGTGGGTTCCGCCGCAGCTCGTCGATCTCCGCGGCCCGGCCCTCGTCGGCCAGCAGCCGGCGGTACCCCTCGGCCAGCCGGGCCGGCAGGTACCCGGCGGACCAGCCGAGGGCCACGTACTCGCGCACGAAGAACTGCCAGGTCACCTCGAGCGCCTCGACCTCCCGCAGCGCGCTGGTCGCCGCCGCGGTCCCGGCGACCCGCGCGGCCGCCTGGTCGGCCGCGAGTTCCCGGTCCCGGCAGACGCGCATGGCGACCACGAAGTACAGCTTCGCGTAACTACGCAGCAACGGCCGGAAGAATCCGACGAAGCCGCTCGCGTGCCGGAGCCGGTCCATCACCCGCAGCATCGAACGCTGCCCGCGGTAGGTCAGCGCCGAGAAGCGGGTGTCGCCGTTGCCGTAGTGCGCCAGCTCGTGGCCGAGCACCGAACGCAGCTGGTCCTGGCGCAGCCCGGCCAGCAGCTGCGCGCCGATGGACATCCGGCGCCGCTTGAGCTGCAGCCCCAGCCAGCGGGTCTCGTCGGCGACCGACGCGTTGGCCTCCGCGATGAGGTGGATCTCGTCCGGCGGCCGGGTGCCGACCTCGGCGGCGAGTTCCCGGACCAGCGCCCACAATCGCGGCTGCGCCTCGGGCGGCACCGGCAACGTGCCCGGCCTGTCGTCCTCGGGCGTGCGTTCGATCGCGAGGAACGTCCACAACAGAACGCCCACGGCCGGAACGCCCAGGAAGGCGAGCCGCGGCGCGATCAGGGGTGCGTGCTCCAGCGCGTACCACTCGCCGGCGGCGAACCCGGCCGTGATCAGCAGGATCAGCACCGGGAACCCGGCGAGCAGCGCGACCGCGAGCAGCGCGCGGAACGAGATTTTCACGACGTGACCCCCAGCCGGCGGGCCCGTGCACCGCACTCGTCTCGTCCGGTATCGGCGCGGGCGCCGGTTTCGTTTCGCCTCGGACCTGGTGTCGTGAATTCGGTTGTCCGGCCGCGGCGCGGCGGGGATGCTGGACGCCGTTGTCCCTTTCAGGAAAGGAAAGTCATGTACACGGCGGTCGAAGGCGCACGCGTGCCGATCCGGATGTGGGCGGACCCCGCGTCGGTCGAAGATCAGGCCATGCGGCAGCTGCGCAACGTCGCCAACCTGCCGTGGGTGCACGGGGTCGCGGTCATGCCCGACGTCCACTACGGCAAGGGCGCGACCGTGGGCAGCGTGATCGCCATGCGGGACGCGGTTTCCCCGGCCGCGGTCGGCGTCGACATCGGCTGCGGGATGAGCGCGGTCCGCACGTCGCTCACGGCGGCGGACCTGCCGGACGACCTCGGCCGGCTGCGGCGCCGCATCGAGTCGGCCGTGCCCGTCGGGTTCGGGCTGCACAAGACCCCCGTGAACCCGGCCAAGGTGCACGGCGTCGGCGGCTGGGACGCGTTCTGGAAGTCGTTCGGCGACCTCCACGAGGGCGTCCAGGAGCTGGGCGACCGCGCGGCCCGCCAGATCGGCAGCCTCGGCGGCGGCAACCACTTCATCGAGGTCTGCCTCGAACAGGGCGGCGCCGACGAGGGCCGCGTCTGGCTGATGCTGCACTCCGGTTCGCGCAACATCGGCAAGGAGCTGGCGGAACGGCACATGGCCGTCGCGCGGAAGCTGCCGCACAACCAGGACCTGCCGGACCCCGACCTGTCGGTGTTCGTCGCCGGCACGCCCGAGATGCAGGCCTACCGGCGCGACCTGTTCTGGGCGCAGGACTACGCGGCGCGCAACCGCGCGACGATGGTCGCGCTGGTCAAGCTGGCCGTCGCCGAGGTGGTACCCGGGACCACGTACGACGACGCCATCAGCTGCCACCACAACTACGTCGCCGAAGAGACCTACGACGGCGTCGAACTGCTCGTCACCCGCAAGGGCGCGATCCGCGCGGGGCACGGCGACCTCGGGATCATCCCGGGCAGCATGGGCACGGGCTCGTACATCGTGCGGGGGCTGGGCAACACGTCCTCGTTCGAGTCGGCCTCGCACGGGGCCGGGCGCCGGATGTCGCGCAACAAGGCCAAGAAGACGTTCACCGCGGCCGACCTCGCGGCGCAGACCGAAGGGGTCGAGTGCCGCAAGGACTCGGGCGTCGTCGACGAGATTCCGGCCGCGTACAAGGACATCGAGACGGTGATCAAGGCGCAGACGGACCTCGTCGAGGTGGTCGCGCACCTCAAGCAGGTGGTCTGCGTCAAGGGTTAGGGGGCCGCGGCCGGCCCGGAACTCCGCCGTGCCGACCGCGGGACCGCTACCCTGGCGCTCATGACGAGGTGGGGAGCGGTGGCCGCGCTGGCGGCCGCGGGGGCGTTGCTGGCCGGCTGCGACCAGGTGAACACGGCGGTGGACACGGCGAACTCGACGGCCGACAAGGTCAGCACGTGCACGCAGGCGCTCGGCCTCGCGGACCTGAACCCGCTGGTCGATCCGGCCAAGCTCAAGGAACGCGCGCAGGACAAGGAACAACGCCTGCGTTCGCTGGCCTCGAACGTCCAGGACAACGACGTGAAGAACGCCCTGCTCGGCATGGCCGACTCGTACGTCCAGGTCCAGAAGGAGCACATCGAGGACGCCGGTGTGGTCGCCGCCTGGGCCAAGCGCAACGTCGCGAAGCTGGACGCGCTGCGAAAAGCCTGTAGCTGATCAGCGCCGCGCGCGCACGGCCGCGGCCAGCGCGGGGGCGACAGCGGCCGGGCGACGGCGTCGCGTCCACAGCAGCCCGAACGCCGCCAGCACCAGCCCGCCCGCGCCCGCGGCGAAGAAGCCCCACGCGGGGCTCGAGTGGTCGATCGCGAAGCCGACCACCGGGCTGCCGAGCGCGAGGCCGAGGCGGGTGGACGCGTCCTGCAGGCCCATCGCCTCGCCGCGGACGGCCGGCGGCGCCATGGTGCTCACGGTTTCCGTGGTGGCCGCGAGGGTGGGCGCGCACAGCAGGTTCGTCGGGATCAGCACCAGCATCAGCAGCCACCACGGCTGATCCGCGAGGCCGACCGGCAGTACCAGAACGGCGAGCAGCAGCATCAGCACGCCTTGGGGCAGCGAGCGTTTCACGGCGCCGTGCACGATGCCGCCGGCCATCGAAGCCGCGCACATCACCACGATGACCAGCCCGGTCCAGCCGACGTCGCCGTTCGCGCGCAGCGCCGCCAGCGTCGCGACCTCCGTGCCGACGAGGCAGAACAGCGTGCCCGCGGCGACCAGCAGCGTCGCGAGCAGGCGGCCGGAGAGCCACGAACGCAGCGGCGGCCGGACGGACCCGATGGGGGCGAGCTCGTCCTCGTTCCGGATCGGCGGGTTCAGCAGGAAGATCAGCAGCGCCGTGACGCCGAAGATCGCGCCGATTCCGCTCAGCGTCACCGTCGCGGACAGCGAGGTGATCGCGGCGATGCCCGCCGCCGGGCCGATCATGAACGACGCCTCGACCAGGATCGTGTCCAGTGAGTAGGCCGCGCGCCGCTGCTCCGCGGGCACCAGCGCGGCGAGGATCTGCCGGGCCAGCGACCCCGCGGGCACGGACAGGAAACCCGCCGGCAGCGCGCAGACCACCAGCACCGCATAGGAGAGGTGCGGCACCGCGATCCAGAACGCGGTGGACGTCACCCCGCACACCCCGACCACCGGGCGCAGGCCGTACCGGTCGATGGACCGCCCGAGCAGCGGCGCGCCGAGCGCCATGCCCAGGGTGGAGGCCGCGCCGACGATCCCGGCCGCGCCGTAGCCGTGGCCCAGGTTGCTGACCACGTACAACGTCAGCGTCACGCCCGTCATCGTCATCGGCAGGCGGGCGAAGAACATGAGCGCCATCGAGGGGCGGACCCGAGGCAGCGTGAGGACCCGGCGGTACGGCGTGAACGGCACGTACTGCATGAGAGCAAATCCTGGTACGCGCGTGCAACTTCTTAACCGGGTGGGAGATGCTGTCATCTGACGATCGGGGCACGACGTCGTCTCCGCGATCCAGCGGCACGCTCTCCGGCTGTTCCAGGAGCAGGGCCACGCGGCGACCACCGCCGAGCACCTTCTTCCATTATTTCCCGACGAAGGAGGAGACAGTCCTGCTCGACCCGATCGACCCGCTGCTGATCGAAGCGGGCGCTCGGCAGCCCAAGGACCTTTCGTTGCTGGGTGCCGTCCGCGCGGCCCCTGCGGGAGGTGCACGGCGACCTCCCGCCGCGAGGAGCGCCGCCGTCAGGCGCTGGTGTTCAGCGTGCCGCTGAGTCCGCGGAGATTTTCTTGACTCATTCCAGACAATGGCGCAGGCTGGGCTGGTCATGCCACTTCAGGAAAACCCCGTCCGGCAACGGCTCCGGCCGGCCTGCGGGTCGCCGGGCCACGGGTCGCCGTGCTCGAATGGCTCGCCCGGCACCCCTACGCCACGGCCGACGAGGTCGCGGCGGGAGTGCGCGGCCTGCTGGGCTCGGTCTCCACCCAGGCCGTCGAAGGCCCGGCCCCGTGCCTGGAGCCCTCGACCGCGGCGGGCTTCGTGATCGACGAGGCGGAGGTCGTTTTCTGGGGTTTGTGCTCGGACTGCGCCAAGCCTTCATGAAGTAATTCGTGAACGGTTTTCCGCATTAAGGCTCCCACCGCCGAGCGCTGTGTTTCCGGCGGAAACGGATGCCTGGTCGGCGCGGTGATCCGGACGTTATCGGCTAGTCCACCGGTGGCGGTGCGTACGTGGGGGACGACCCGTCCGGAGCAGTGGCGACACGCGGTCCGACGGAGTGATGCAGGTAAACGATCACGCAATACACCCGGGCGAGTGGGCGACTGGGCCATCCGGGGGATCTGGCTACAACGCGTCAGATTCGGGATCGGTTCTGATGATCATCAGGGGGATGGGCAAGCCGCCCACGTTAATCAATTGCGGGCCAGTTCACCTTTCCCGGATTCGGCACGTAAGGGTTAGAAAACGTCTCCAACAGGTGATCGGCTGGTGCTTGCCCGACACGGCGAGTATCGATTTACCCGTCAGGTCTCCAGAGGCCAGGAGGTTAGGAATGAAAGGCAAGATTGGGCGGATCATCGCCTTGGTAGCCGCGGGCAGTCTGCTGGCCGTCGGCACGGCGGGGATGGCCTCGGCAAGCCCGGTGGGCGGCAAAGGCTCGTCCGCCACCGAAGCCGTCGGCGCGCAGGTGCTCCAGATGCGTGACGACCTGACCAAGGTGGCGTACGCGGGCCAGGTCGGGATGACACGCGCCGACCTGGACAAGCTCAGCCCCGTGCTCGCGGACCTCGCGGCGGGGAAGCGCTACACCATCCAGTCGGAGACGCAGCAGCTCTCGTCGGCCGCGCAGCTGCGGGCGGACGAGTCCAACCGGCTGCTGGGCGACCCGACGGCCACCGCGCGGCAGCTGCCGCCGCTGCCGATCCCCGTCCCGACCCTGCCGGACCTGCCCGGCCCGCTCAAGATCGTGAGCGACCTGGTCAAGGCCCTGCTCGCCGCGGTCACGGGCATCCTCGGCGGCCTGCTCGGCGCGGTTCCGCCGCTGCCGCTGCCGGTCCCGCCACTGCCGGTGCCGGGGAAGTAAAAAGCCACACCCGGAATCAGGGGGACCCGGAGCCTGGCACGGTTCGCCGTGCCAGGCTCCGGTTGTGCCCGGGGGTCAGCCACGCTTTCGCGGCGAGCCGGCCCAGTTCGAGACGCGGGTGATGGCCTCTCCGCCGGGAGCCAGCTCGAAGACGTCGGCCGCGTTCAGCTCGAAGGCTTCGCCCGCCGGGGTGCGGGCGCGGAACACCAGTTCGGCCAGCACCATGGTGCCGTCGGCGGCCAGCCGGACGACCTCGTCGTGCGACTCGGGCAAGGGCTCCAGGGACTTGCGCAACTGCTCGGCGATCTCCGCCGCTCCGTGCGCCGTCCGCGCGCCGAGCATCCAGAACTCGGCGTCTTCGGTGAAGCAGGGGACGATCGCGGCCCAGTCGCGGGCGTTCACGGCGGCGAAGTACCGGCCCACCACCGCGGGCAGCTCTGCGCTGGGTGTCATGCCCGGGACTCGTTCTTCGTCCCGGCCAGGCCCAGACGCAGCGCGCCGGCCATTTCGGCGACCGCCTCGCGGAACCGGCTGCCGACCCCGGTGAAATTCAGGAAGCCGTGGATCAGGTCCGGCTGGCGGCTCAGCCCCACCGGAACGCCCGCGGCGCGCAGTTTTTCCGCGTACGCCTCGCCTTCGTCGCGCAACGGGTCGAACCCGGCGGTGACGACGAAGGCCGGCGGCAGTCCACTGTGGTCGGACGCGAGCAGTGGCGACAGGCGCGGGTCGGCCAGGTCGGTGCCCTCGGGCACGTAGTGGCCCTGGAACCACTTGATGGACTCGTCGGTCAGGAACAGGTCGTCGGCGAACAGGTCGCGCGAGCGCTGCCGGGTGCGGAAGTCCACCGCCGGGTAGATCAGCAGCTGGAACGCCGGCGCCGGCCCGCCCGCGCGGGTCGTCTCCAGCGCCACGACCGCGGCGAGGTTGCCGCCCGCGCTGTCCCCGCCGACGGCGATGCGTTCCGGGTCGGCGCCGAGTTCGGCGGCCTTGGCGTGCGCGTACGCGAAGGCCGCGAGCGCGTCCTCCACCGGCGCCGGGAACGGGTGCTCGGGCGCCAGCCGGTACTCGACCGACAGCACCCGCACGCCGGCGTGCTTCGCCAGGTAACGGGAGGAATTGTCGTGGGTCGCGCGGCTTCCTACGACCCAGCCGCCACCGTGGAAGAACACCAGCAGGCCGGACGGCTCGGGCAGCCCGGCCGGGGTGTACAGCGTCGCTTCGAGCGCACCGCCGTCCGCCGGGATCTTGATCTCCCGCGCGGAAACCGGCTCGATCCGCTTCCCGCTGACCAGGTGCGTGCCCAGTTCGAGCAGCGTGCGGGACTGCGCCACGGAGCCGTTGACCAGTCCGCCGCCGTTCAGCTTCTGCAGCCGCAACAGCAGCTGGGCGTCGAGGGCGAGCTCCTGCCCGTCGAGGCGCAGCGGCGGGCCGGCGAGTAGCCGCCGGACGGGGCGCGGCAGCCAGAACAACAGCTGCGCGGCGGCGGCCTGGGCACGGATCTGGGGCGGGATCGCCATCGTTCCTCCTGGCATCGAGGCCACTCAGGTTACTAGTGAGTAGGTTCAGGGTCCAGCGCCGCCGCACCCGCCGGTCCGCCGTTCCGGCAACGGGTTGTTCCCTGTGACCCAGGACTCCGTTCCAAATCCTGGTCCTCCAGTTAAGTGGAGTTGTTAACCTCGAAAGCGTGACTTCAGCCAACACGGTCAGAGTGCTCGGGATCGGCGGCTCGCTGCGCGAAGGTTCGCAGTCCGAGCGCGCCCTGAGGATCGCGCTCGGCGCGGCGGCCGAACTCGGTGTCACCACCGAGCTGATCCCCGGCCCGGAGCTCGTCCTGCCGTTCTACGACACGGCGCTGCCCGAGCGTGACGAGCGCGCGACCCGGCTGATCGAGGAGATCCGACGGGCCGACGGCGTCATCGTCGTCTCGCCCGGTTATCACGGCGCGCTGTCCGGGCTGGTCAAGAACGCCCTGGACTACGTCGAGGACCTGCGCGAGGACACCCGCCCGTACCTCGACGGCCGCGCGGTCGGCCTCGCCGCCGTCGCCTTCGGCTGGCAGGCCGCCGTCACCACGCTCGACCAGCTGCGCACGATCACGCACGCGCTGCGCGGCTGGGCCACTCCTCTGGGCGCTTCCATCAACTCCGCCGAGACCAAGTTCGACGAGGCCGGCGGCGCCTCCGACGAGAAGAGCGTGCGCACGCTGCGGCTCATCGGACAGCAGGTCGCGGAGTTCGCGACGGCCCGCGCGCGCTGAGGTCCCGTCGGCCTCTGGTCGTGATGTCCGCCATGTGGTGGTTAGGTTCCGCTGGTGCGGGATGTTGTCCCCACTGAGACGCTGACATCGGCGTTCTGACAAGGAAGCAGGCGAAAAATGGCTGACGCGATCTACACCGCCGCGGCAACGGCTCGCGGCGACGGCCGCAACGGCGAGGTCACCTCGTCGGACGGGGTCATCGACGAGTCGCTGGCGATCCCCAAGGCGATGGGCGGCCCCGGCGGGGACAAGACCAACCCGGAGCAGCTGTTCGCCGCGGGTTACTCGGCGTGTTTCCACAGCGCGCTGCAGGCCGTCGCCCGTCAGGCGAAGGTCAAGCTCCCCGAGTCGACGGTGGCCGCCGAGGTCAGCCTGTACTCGCAGGAAGTCGGCTTCAAGCTGGGCGTCGCGCTGCACGTGTCGCTGCCGGGCATGGAGCAGGCGCAGGCCGACGAGCTGGTGGCGCAGGCGCACCAGGTGTGCCCGTACTCCAACGCCACCCGCGGCAACATCGAGGTCGCGCTGTCGGCGTCCGTCTGATCCGGGGTTTTCCGTACTGCGGCGCGGAACCCCGCGGCGCAGTACGGTCGGCTCATGGTGCTGCATCAGGGGCGACAAGACCACGCGGAACGGCAAGCCGGCACGAATCCGTTGTATGCCGGGGCAAATCCGGCATTGGCGGCGGATTTCGTGATGCCGCACGACAAGCTGCTGGACGATTCGCTGCCGCCGGACACGGCGTTGCAGCTGGTGCGCGACGAGCTGATGCTCGACGGCAACGCGCGGCTCAACCTGGCCACGTTCGTCACCACGTGGATGGAGCCGCAGGCCCGCGAGCTGATGGCCGAGTGCGTCGACAAGAACATGATCGACAAGGACGAGTACCCGCAGACGGCCGAGCTGGAGCGCCGCTGCGTGAACATGCTCGCCGACCTGTGGCACGCGCCGGAGCCCGCCGACGTGATGGGCTGCTCCACCACCGGCTCGTCCGAGGCCTGCATGCTCGCCGGGATGGCGCTGAAGCGGCGCTGGTCGAAGCTCGGCCGCCCGGGCAAGCCGAACCTGGTGATGGGCGTGAACGTCCAGGTCTGCTGGGAGAAGTTCTGCGAGTACTGGGAGGTCGAGCCGCGGCTGGTGCCGATGGAAGACGATCGGTTCCACCTGTCCGCTGCTGAGGCGGTCCGGCGCTGCGACGAGAACACCATCGGCGTCGTCGGCATCCTCGGGTCCACTTTCGACGGCAGTTACGAGCCGGTGGCCGAAATCTCCGCCGCGCTCGACGAGCTCCAGTCGCGCACCGGCTGGGACATCCCGGTGCACGTGGACGGCGCTTCGGGCGCCATGATCGCGCCGTTCCTCGACCCGGAGCTGGCGTGGGACTTCCGGCTTCCGCGGGTCGCGTCGATCAACACCTCCGGGCACAAGTACGGCCTCGTCTACCCCGGCGTCGGCTGGGTGGTGTGGCGGGACAAGGCAGCGCTGCCCGAGGAGCTGGTGTTCAACGTCAACTACCTCGGCGGGGACATGCCGACGTTCGCGCTGAACTTCTCCCGGCCCGGCGCCGAGGTGGCCGCGCAGTACTACACGTTCGTCCGGCTCGGCCGCGAGGGTTTCCGCGCCGTGCAGCAGGCCTCGCGCGACGTCGCGACGCACCTGTCCGACCGCATCGCCGCGATGGGCCCGTTCGAGCTGCTCACCCGAGGCGACCAGCTGCCGGTGTTCGCCTTCACCACGAAAAAGGAGATCACGGGTTACGACGTGTTCGACGTTTCCCGCCGGCTGCGCGAGCGCGGCTGGCTGGTGCCGGCGTACACGTTCCCGGAGAACCGCACCGACCTCGCGGTGCTGCGCATCGTGGTCCGCAACGGCTTCACCCACGACCTGGCCGACCTCCTGCTGGCCGACCTGGCCCGGATCCTGCCCGAGCTGGAACAGCAGAGCGGACCGCAGCACGACGCCGCCATGTCGACGGCGTTCCACCACTGATCGCGGGGGTAATGTCGCCGGTATGGGTCTTGCCGCGGATGAACGCCAGGCGCTGAGCGCGCTCTTCGAAGAGGTCGGCCCGGACGCGCCGACGCTGTGCGAGGGCTGGGCGGCGCGGGACCTCGCGGCGCACCTGATCGTCCGGGAGCACCGGCTGGACGCGTCGCCGGGAATCATGCTGCCCGCGCTCGCCGGCTACACGAAGCGGGTGCAGGACCAGTACGCGGCGAAGCCGTGGCCCGAGCTGGTGGGCCAGGTCCGCCGCGGCCCGGCGTGGTACTGGCCGATGGCGATCGGGCCGCTGGACGAGCTGACCAACGGCGCCGAGTTCCTCGTCCACCACGAGGACGTCCGCCGCGCCCAGCCCGGCTGGGAACCGCGCGCGGCCGACCCGTCCCGCGACGAGACGGCGTGGCGCCTGGCCCGTCAGACGGCGAAGCTGAACCTGCGGAAGTCGCCGGTCGGCGTCGAGCTGAAGACCACCGACGGCCGTACCGCCCAGGTCAAGGCGGGCAGCCCCGTCGTGACCGTGACGGGTGACCCGGTGGACCTGGTGCTGTTCGTCTTCGGCCGCGACGCCGTCCACCTGACCTACGAGGGAGACGAGTCCGCGGTCGCGCGCTTGCAGGGGTTGCGCCGCGGCATCTAGGCCGGCCGGAGCCGCTCGGGCCAGGCGAACTCGAGCGGCTCGGCACGGGTTCGCCAGACTCGCGCGAGCTGGTGGAGCATCTCGGAGGTCAGCCGGATTTCCCTTTCGGTGTGCGGGAAAGCTTGAGCACCCGCTCGCTGCGCGCCTTGGCGTCTCGCCGCGGTTTTCCTTCGAGCACGCGCACGGGTCCAGGCAGCCCCGCGGAGGGGACGCCTGGACCCGGCACGTTCAGCGCAGGCCGAGCGCCCGCAGTGCGAAGTACACCTCGATCGACGTCTGCTTGATCGTCTCGGCGATCACCAGCGAGCCGTGGCCGGCGTCGTAGCGGTAGAACTCGTGTGGCGCGTCCCGCTTGCCGAGGCGGTCCAGGTAATTCTCGATCTGCCGGATCGGGCAGCGCGGGTCGTTGTCTCCGGCCAGCACGAGCACCGGGGCGGCGACCGCGTCGACGTAGGTGATCGGCGAGCACTCCCGGTACACGGCCGGCACGTCGGCGGGCGCGCCGCCGAACAGGGCGCGGTCGAACGAGCGCAGCTGCTCCATCTCGTCCTCGTACGCGGCGATGTAGTCCGCCACCGGCACCCCCGCGACCCCGGCCGCCCAGCGCGCCGGCTGCGTGCCCAGCGCGAGCAGCGAGAGGTAACCGCCCCAGGAAGCGCCGTTCACCACGCATTTGTCCTTATCGGACAGTCCACTTTCGACGGCCCAGTCGTGCACCGCCGCGACGTCCTCGAGCTCCGTGAGCCCCGGGCGGCCCTCGATCGCGTCCCGCCACGCCGAGCCGTAGCCCGTCGACCCGCGGTAGTTGACCTCGACCACGGCGAACCCGGCGTCGAGCCAGGTCGCGCGGTAGGCGGAGAACCGGTCCTCGTCGGCGGCGTGCGGGCCGCCGTGCAGGGAGAACACGGTGGGCAGCGGGCCGTCGGGAGCGTCCAGCGGCCGCGAGACGAGCGCGTGGATCTGCCCGCCGACGCCCTCCACGAACGCATCCGTGACCGGCGCCGAGCCGGGTGCGCGCTCGCCCGGCGACTCCAGCAGCACGGAGTCCGTGCCGTCGGTGGCGCGGGCGCGCACCGCCGCCGGCTCCGCCGCGCTCGACCACGAATACTCGACCGTGCCGTCGTCGCGCACGCCCGCGCCGCCGATCCGACCGGCCGGAGTGTCCAAAGAGGACAGCTCGGCCGTGTCGAGGTCGTAGCGGTGCAGGGAGCTGCGGCCCTGGTGGAAGTGCACGACCAGCAGGGCGCGGCCGTCCGGGTACCAGTCGGCGGCGACCTCGCCGGGCAGGTCGATCTCCAGCTCGGTCTCGGTGTCCGCGCGGACGTCCCAGACCAGCAGCTCCTCACGGCCGCGGCGCTCGTGCAGCACCAGCAGCCGCTGGTCGCCGGGCAGCGGCGAGAACTCCAGCGCCGAAAGGCCCTTGCCCTCGCCGTCCCACTTCTCCGCGACGCTCCCGAAGCCGTCCGTCGACAGCACTCGCAGCGCCGGGTGACGCGAGTCGCCGTGCTCGGAGTGCGCGATGGCCAGCAGGCTCTCGTCGCGGGACAGCGAGGCGATGCCCGCGTCGTCGGGGTGGCTGTAGAAGCGCTCGGTGGTTTCGCCGATCTTCGCGAACAGCTCGCTGCCGTCGTCGGTCGAGACGCCGACCGCGATCACGCGCTCGCCGATCTCGAGGCCGGCCGGGTAGCCGTCGTGGACGTCCGGGAGCGCCTTGACCGCCGCCGAGCTGTCGGCGTCGAACGGCTGGCGCACCCACGAGCCGAACTCGTCGCCGTCGGTGTCGTTGAACCACCAGACGGCCGAGCCGTCGGGTGACGGCGTCGCGTGCAGGGTGCCGTTGGGCCGGTCGGTGACCTTGCGGTGACTGTCGGTGGCGCGGTGCCAGGCGTACACCTCCCAGACGCCGCTGGCATTGGAGACGTACACGTTGGCGTCCGGGGCGTCACGGGCCCATTCGGGCACGGAGATCCGCGGGGCGTGGAAGCGGGCTCGCCAGCGGGTCTCGGCCTGATCGTCGCCGAACAGGCGGTCGGGGACCACTGCGGGCGGATATTGGTTGGCTGACTGGGTGCTCACCCCTCGATCCTGCCACCTACGGGCCGTACTGTGTGCGGGGTGCTGGAGGGATACGCGCGGGACGCGGCTTCGAGGCGGGCGGCGCGCGCGGCGGTGGAGCGGTCGGAGTTCGCGCACCCGCTGTTCACCCCGGGTAAACGAGTGATCGACCTGTCCTGCGGCCCCGGCTTCCTGACCGTCGCGCTCGAAGGCCCCGCGCCGTCCAAAGTGGACTATCTGGTGGCCGCGCCGGCCGCCCTGCCGTTCCCCTCCGCTTCGGTGGACGTGGCCTTCTCCCACGCCTTGCCGGAACGCCTGGCCGACCCGGGCCCGCTACTGGCCGAACTGCACCGCATCCTCCGCCCCGGCGGCAGGCTGGCATTGTCCACTCTGGACTGGAGCCGGGCCCGCCTGCGCCCCAAGACGGCCAACGTCGACGCCGCCCTCCGCGGTTACTACCTGCTCCTGCGCCGCGCCGGCGGCAATCCGTTCGCCGGCCGCCGCATCGCCGAGCACGTCGCGGCCGCCGGCTTCACCGCCGTCACGGCCCGCACCCGCTACCGCACCGACCTGCCCTATCGCGACCTCGCCGCCTACGTGGAACGCCGCCTGGCCACCGCACTGGCCGACCCCACCCATCCCGACCGCGACCAGCTCACCTCGGCCGCCCGCTCGGCCTGGTCCTGGACCCGCTCCGCCGGCCCCGGCGACTTCACGCAGTGCTGGACCGAGCTGATCGCCACCCGCTGACCGACGGACCAACGCAACCGCGCAAGCCGGGGTCCAGGGGCGGAGCCCGCCTGGCGGGGGCCTGGGGGTTCGACCCTCAGACGACACAACGCAGGAAGGCCCTTGTTCGCGCTTTCCGCGAACAAGGGCCTTCCAGACTTACTGCGTCGGGGTGGCGGGATTCGAACCCACGACCTCCTCGACCCGAACGAGGCACGCTACCAAGCTGCGCCACACCCCGAGGTATTGCTTAGCGGGTCGTGGAGAAGTCTAGCGGACGCTCCTGGAGGGTTTACGCGGGGTTGTCTTCCGCTTCTCCGGGGCTCCAGAACCACGCGGGACCAGCGTCAGCAGGCTGGCCTCCGGACGGCAGGCGAAGCGCGCCGGCGCGTACGGGGAGGTGCCGAGGCCGGCCGAGACGTGCAGCCACATGTGCGCGCCCCAGCGGGAGGCGCCGCGGGCGCGGGTGCGGTCGAGTTCGCAGTTGGTGACCAGCGCGCCGTAACCGGGCAGGCGCAGCTGGCCGCCGTGGGTGTGGCCGGCGAGGACCAGGTCGTAGCCGTCGGTGGCGAACGGGTCGAGGACGCGCGGCTCGGGCGAGTGCGTGATGCCGAGGCGGACGGCGGCGGTCGCGTCGGCCGGGCCCGAGATGTCGGAGTAGCGGTCGCGGCGCAGGTGCGGGTCGTCGACCCCGGCGGCGAACACCGGGCGCCCGGCGACCTCGATGGTGCGGCGCACGTGGGTGACGTCGGTCCAGCCGTGTTCGAGGAACGCCGCGCGCAGATCGCGCCACGGCAGGTGGGTGCCGTGGATGCGCTTCTTCTTGCCCTTCGGCATCAGGTAGCGCGCGGGGTTCTTGGGCTTGGGCGCGTAGTAGTCGTTGCTGCCGAAGACGAACAGCCCGGGCCGGTCGAGCAGCGGGCCGAGCGCGCGCAGCACCGACGGCACCGCCGTGCGGTGCGAGAGGTTGTCGCCGGTGTTCACGACGAGGTCCGGGTTCAGCCGGTCCAGCGCGGCGACCCAGCGTTGCTTGGCGCGGTGCCCGGGCAGCATGTGCAGGTCCGAGACGTGCAGGATGGTGAACGGCTTCGCGCCGGGCGCCAGTACCGGCAGCTCGGCAGTGCGGAGCGTCCACAACCGCCGCTCGATGCCGACGGCGTAACCGAGGGTCGCCGCCCCAAGCGCGACTGTCCCCACAGCGAGCCGCTTCGCGGTCGCCCCGGACGTGCTGGTGTTACTGAGCGTGCTCACGAAGTCGAGGATACGTGTTCGACGGTGTGGCGCGCCGCCGCGGTAAGGGTTGACTCTTGGTGATCGGTGGTCACGGTCAGCCAGCATTCCGCGCGATGGCGATCGCCGCCAGGATCCAGGGTCGTGCCCTTTCAGGACCATGGCGGCAACGCCAGTATCAAGGCGTACCGCGCAGCCGCCCTGTCGAATGCCGGACCTTCCTCTGCAGCGCGCGTCTGGCCGGAACGGCTCAGTGGCCGGTGTACTTCGGATCCTCCGGTGGCAGATCGGCGATCGGCTGGTCCGCCATGATGTTCGTCATCGCGCCGAACCAGGTCTGGGCGGGGGTCTTGCCGCCGAACATGTTGCCGGTGCCGCAGGTGGTGACGTTGCCGACGGCGCGGAAGCAGAGCCCGCCGCTGCCGCCTTCGGGGCGGAACACCATGGCGGCGCCCGCCATTTGCGGGGTGCCGCCGACGAACGTGGCCGAGCCGTTGTTCTGCGTGGTCCCGGTCTTGCCGAGGATCGGCCGGTTCCAGCCGACCGCCGCGGCGGCCGCGGCCGAGGTGCCGCCCGCCTGGTCGTCCTTGCTCATGCCGACGACCATCGTGTTCGCGAGGCCTTCGGGGACCACCTGTTCACACGCGGCTTCCTTGACCGGCACGGCTTTCCCGTTGCGATCGGTGACGCCGGCCAGCGGTGTGGCCGGGCACCAGCTGCCGCCGCTGAGCAGGGTCGCCGCGACGTTCGCGAGTTCGAGGCCGTTGGTCGGGCTGAAGCCGAGGGTGAACGCGCCGTAACCCGGGTTGTTGGCCGTCGGGGCGTACACCTTGGACTGGGGCACGCTCTTCGGGTCCTTCGGATCCACCGGCTGGCCGCCGGTGTCACTGGCCATCGTGCTGCGCATGCCCAGCTTGATGGCCATGTCGATGCCCGGCGCCGTGCTGCCGAGCTGGTCCTCCAGCGCGACGAACGCGGTGTTCGGCGAGGTCGCCAGCGCGCCCTGAAGGGTGTTCGTGGCGCCGTAATGCCCGGCGTTGCCCACGCAGTACCAGCGGGAGTTCAGCGGGGGCCCGGTCGGCGGGCAGTGGCTGCCACCACCGGTGAACACGTGCGACGTATAACTGTCGCCGACCGGGATGTTGCTGTAGATCCCGGCAATTCCCTTGTCCAGCACGGCGGCCGTGGTGAAGATCTTGTAACTCGACCCCGCGCCACCGGTGTTGTAGACGCCCGACGGCAGCGCGTACGTCGTCTGCCCGGCGTTCGCGTCGTTGCCGTAGTCGCGATTCGCGGCCAGCGCCACCACCTCATGCCGCGTTTTTCCGGGGCGCACCAAGGAAAGCGTGTTCGCCACGTTCTTCTGGGTCTTCGAGACCTGTGTCTCCGCCGAGACCTTCGCCTCGTGGTTGGCCTTCTCGTCCAATGTGGTCTTGATCGTGTAGCCGCCGGTGTACAGGTCGTCCTTGGTGAAGCCCGCCTTGAGCAGGTAGTCCTCGACGTACTGGCAGAAGAAGCCGTTCTCCGGGCCGGCGCCGGTGCAGTTCGCCGCGGGCTTCGCCGGGGCGTCCGCCACCACGCCGAGCGGGGTCGCCTTGAAGCGCTCCGCGTCGGCCTTCGCCAGCTTCTTGTTGTCGACCATGCGGTCCAGCACCAGGTTCCGGCGCGTGGTGGCCTTGTCCGGGTGCTTCCACGGGTCGTTGACGGCCGGGTTGTTCACCAGGCCCGCCAGCAGCGCGGACTGCGGCACGGTCAGCTGCTCGGGGGTGGTGTTGAAGTACGCGTGCGCGGCCGCGCCGATGCCGTAGATCTGGCGCGAGAACTCGACGATGTTCAGGTAGCCCGCGAGGATCTGCTGCTTCGACAGCTTCGACTCGAGGTTGATCGCGATCCGGGCTTCCTTGAGCTTGCGCGCCAGGCTCTGCTCCTGCGCCTTCTCCTGCCCGGTCTTGTCACCGCGGTAGACGACGTTGATCAGGTAGTTCTTGACGTACTGCTGCGTCAGCGTCGAGGCGCCCTGCGTGTCGCCGCCGGCGCCGTTGGACACCGCGGCGCGCAGCGTGCCCTGCCAGTCCACCCCGTGGTGCTCGTAGAAGCGCTTGTCCTCGACCGACACGAGCGCCCACTTCGTGGCGTCGTTGATCTGGTCCGCGGCCACCGGGATGCGGTACTGGTCGTACAGCGTCGCGATCGGCTTGCCGGCGGAGTCCGTGACGGTGGTCACCAGTGGCGGCGGGATGTCCGCCAGATCGGTCGACGTCTGTTCGACCGTCTCGCTCGCCTGGTTCGACGCAACCCCGGCCGCGCCCACTACAGGGAACAGAATTCCGGCGACGAGCACCCCCGCGAGCAGACAGAGGCCGATGAGCTTGAAGAGACCGTCCGTTTTGCGCACGTAGGCCAGGGTACTGAAGGCCCGTCACGCACTCGTGACCTCACACCCGTCGGGACGGGCCGGGCGTGACAAAACGGACCATCTTCGGTGACTTCCGGTAACGGAATGCATCTTAGGTCTTGGCGAGGGAACCGTGGACCCCTACAGTCCGTCAACGTCTCACGAAGAATGCCGACGGACGGTCCAGCGCGAGTGGGAGCTCGACTGGGCCGAACGGGGCAGCGGCGCCGGGGAGGTGCCGTGGCCGACGTGGGAGCTATGAGGGAGGGACGCTCGCGGGGGTGGGAGCGGGAGCTTCACCTTCGCTGGTGTCGGGACACCAGGGTAGGGAGCTGGGGGTATGGAAACCAACCAGTCGAGCTGGCGGGTCAGTGCGTCGTGCCGCGACGCCGATCCGGACGGGCTCTTCGTGCGCGGTGCCGAGCAGAACCGGGCGAAGGCGGTGTGCACCGGCTGTCCGGTCCGCACGGAGTGCCTGGCCGAGGCGCTCGACGGCCGGATCAACTTCGGCGTGTGGGGCGGGATGACCGAACGCGAGCGGCGGGCGCTGCTGCGCCGGCGGCCGGACGTCATCAGCTGGTCCGATCTGCTGGAGGCCGCGAAGCGGGACGCGCTGGAAGGCGCCCGCGTCGGCTGAGCTGAATCCGGGTGCGGAGCCAACGGCGGCTCCGCACCTCGACCAGCCGTCGGCTACTCGCTCTTCGCCAGCTTCACGCCGATGTCGCGCAGGCCGTCCAGGTCGTGCACGTCGCCGGCCAGCGCGGGCACGCGGACCAGCGGCACTTCCGGATGGGCCAGGGTGAAGCGCGCCAGCAGCCGGTTCTCGCGGTCGGCGAGGACAACGCGGTCGGCGTGCAGCCGGAGCACGGCCTCGGCCAGCGGCGCGGCCGTCTCGCTCTTGACCAGCGACTCGGCGGCGGCCAGCGCCTCCGAAGCGGAAAGCTGCGCCAGCACCGGGTGGGTCCGGTTCGCCACCAGCCCGGCGAGCGGCATCGACTCGCCCGCCAGCCGTTCGACGAAGTAGGAAGCCTCACGCAGCGCGTCCGGCTCCGGCGCGGCCACCACGAGGAACGAAGTGCCGCTGGAGCGCAGCAGCTCCGCGGTTTTGCGCGCTCGCTCGCGGAACCCGCCGAACATGCTGTCGAAGGCCTGCATGAAAGAGGACGCGTCGGCCAGCAGCTGGCCGCCGATGATCGTCGACACGGCCTTCGCGAACATCGAGAAACCCGCGCTGACCACCTTCCGCAGACCCCAGCCGCCGGCCTTCGCCGGGCCGGTGAGCAGGCGGATCATGCGGCCGTCGAGCGCGCTGGACAGCCGCGTCGGCGCGTCCAGGAAGTCCAGCGCCGACCGGCTCGGCGGGGTGTCCACCACGATCAGGTCCCACTCGTCGGTGGCGGCGAGCTGGCCCAGCTTCTCCATCGCCATGTACTCCTGCGTACCGGAGAACGACGTGGAAATGGTCTGGTAGAAGGGATTCTGCAGCAGTTGCTCGGCCCGCTCCGGCCCGGCGTGCACGCGCACCATGTCGTCGAACGTGCGGCGCATGTCGAGCATCATCGCCCACAGCTCGCCCTTGGGCTCGAAGCCTTCGACCTTCACCTGCCTCGGGTGGTTGCTCAGCTCCCGAAGGCCCAGCGCCTGCGCGAGGCGGCGTGCCGGGTCGATCGTGAGCACCACTGTCCGGCGGCCGCGCTCGGCCGCGCGCACGGCGAGCGCCGCCGCGGTGGTCGTCTTGCCGACACCGCCGGAGCCGCAGCACACGACCACGCGGCTGTCGGCGTCGTCCAGCAGCGCGTCGATGTCGATCGCCGTGCTCATCAGCGCACTCCTTGTTCCACCAGCGCCGCGGCGAGCTCGTAGAGGCCCGCGACGTCGACGCCGTCGGTGAGCTCCGGCGCCTCCAACGTCGGCAGGTCGGCCTCGGCCAGCTGCTCGCGCGCCCGCTGCTCCGCGGCCACGCGCACGGCGTGCTCCACGGTCTCCTCGACCAGCGCGTCCAGCGTGTCGTCGGGCAGCTTCACGCCCGCCGAGGCCAGCCCGCTGCGCACCCGCGCGGCGTCCACCCGCCCGTCCGCCGCCGCGGTCACCGAGCGCGCGGGCAGCCGAGGCGGCCGGACCCGGTTGACCAGCACGGCGCCCGGACGCAGGTCGGCGCCGTCGAGCTCGGCCACCGCCTCCACCGTCTCGCGGACCGGCATCTCCTCCAGCAGCGTGGCGAGGTGCACCGCGGTCTCGCCGGAGTGCAGCAGCCGGACGACGCCGTCGGCCTGGCCGCGGATCGGGCCGGTCTTGGCGAGGTCGGTCAGCGCCTTGGTCACGTCGAGGAACTTCACCACGCGGCCGGTCGGCGGCGAGTCGACGACCACGGCGTCGTAGGTGTGGCGCCCGTCGGACTCCGTGCGGCCGACGCACTCCTTGATCTTCCCGGTGAGCAGGACGTCGCGCAGGCCCGGCGCGAGCGTGGTCGCGAACTCGATCGCGCCCATCCGCCGCAGCGTCCGGCCGGCGAAGCCCAGGTTGTAGAACATCTCGAAGTATTCGAGCAGCGCGGCCTCGACGTCGATGTGCAGCGCGCGCAGCTCGCCGCCGCCGGGGACGGACGCGATGCGCTGCTCCGCGTACGGCAGCGGCTCGGTGTCGAAGAGCTGGGCGATGCCCTGGCGTCCCTCGACTTCGATCAGCAGCACACGGCGGCCCTCACGGGCGAGCGCGAGGCCCAGCGCCGCGGCCAGCGTGGTCTTGCCGGTACCGCCCTTGCCGGTGACGAAGTGCAGCCGAGCCCGGGAGAGCTCGTCGGTCCAGCCGGCGGGGGGTGTGGTCACGACGTCAACCCTAAACCGGCTCTCAGCTGGCCAGCATCATGACGCCGAACGCACCGGCCACCGCCGCCACGACGATCCAGGTGAGCAGCCCCGGCAACACGGTGAGGGTGAGCACGGCCACCACGACCAGCGTGGTGAGCGTCACCGCGCCGCCGATCGCGACCTGGGCCGAGCTGTCCACCCGGTCGCGCACCTTCGCCATCACGACGAGAACCAGCGGCAGCCCGGCGGCCGCGAGCAGCGCCGTCGCGACGATCCGCCAGGTCTCCACGGCTCGCACGCTAGCGGTCCGGCCCGTGGTGCGTGTCCGGTTCGGTGAGAACCGGCTCCGCCGCGCACGGTCGAGTGTGAAGTAAGCCACATCGAATTACGGTCGGTGAGTCGTTCACCTGGACGGGTGGAGGCCTGTTAGGCGGACGCCTCACGGACGCCCTTGCTGCCTTGGTTACGCTCCCTCGCATGAGCGCCACCGGTGTGAAATTCGAGTACGCCACCGTCCCCCTGCTGATCCACGCGACGAAGCAGATCCTCGACCAGTGGGGCGAGGACGGCTGGGAACTGGTGACGGTGCTGCCCAACCCGAGCGGCGAGCAGCACGTCGCCTACCTCAAGCGCGCGAAGGGCTGAGGGGGACCGTCATGACTTGGAGTTCCCGGCTCGCCGAACTCGGCATCGAGCTGCCCGGCGTCGCCGCACCGCTGGCCGCGTACGTGCCGGCCGTGCAGAGCGGCTCGCACGTCTACACGTCCGGCCAGCTGCCGTTCGTCGACGGCGTGCTCGCCGCGACCGGCAAGGTCGGCGCGGAAGTCAGCCCCGAGGAGGCGAAGGGGCACGCCCGCACGGCAGCGCTGAACGCCCTCGCCGCGGTGCACGCGCTCGTCGGCATCGACTCGGTGGCCCGCATCGTGAAGGTGGTCGGCTTCGTCGCGTCCGCGGACGGCTTCACCGGCCAGCCCGCTGTGGTCAACGGCGCCTCCGAGCTGCTGGGCGAGGTCTTCGGCGACGCGGGTGTGCACGCCCGCTCGGCCGTCGGCGTCGCGGAGCTGCCGATCGGGGCGCCCGTGGAGGTCGAACTCATCGTGGAGGTGCGGTAGTGGATCCCGACATCGAACAGTCCCTGCACGAGCTGCTGATCCGGCTGGCGGGCCGCACGCCCGACCAGCTGCTGTGGCGATTCCGGGACTGGCTCGGCGAGGGCGCGATGGGCACGCTCGCGCGCACCCTCCCCAGGTCTTTGCTTAAGCACAGGATCGATCTGGACCAGACCGAGTACCGCCTGCTCGTCGCGGGTCTGATCCCGCACGGCGCCGACTGGCACCAGGTGAGTTCCACCCTGGGGGTAGACGACGTCACCGAGACCAGGTACACATTCACGCAGAGTGCGCCCGAATGGGTGAACTCCGTCGACTCTGTGTCCGTCTTGCTCCACGCAACGTTGCGTGGGCGCGTGGATGTGGGGGAAGTGCGGCAAAGCTGGCGGCACCTCGGTGTGGTCGGCGAAGGCGGGGCCAAGCGGGTCCTGCTGGTGACGGCGACGACCGGGCAGCCGAGGCTCACCGGGGAACTGCAGCGCGTGCTGCGGGTCCTGGGAGACGAGGAGCCCAGCGTCGAGGTCATCCCGCCGCGCTTCGACCTTCCCGGGTACCACCGGGCCGCGCTCGCCAATTCCGAGCTGGTCTGCGTCGGTGCGGCGGGCTCGGGCAATCGACTCGTCGCCGCTTAACGCTCGTGCCGCCAGGCGAGCTGGGAGGGAGCAGAGCAATGGTGGAGGTCCACGACGGCCCGCCCATGGACGGGTTCTCGGTGCCACTGCGCCTGCACAACCTGTTACTGGCCTTGGCGGGCCGGATTGATGACAGCGCACTCACCGAGGCGCGTGAGCTGATCGCCCGCGCGCACATCGACGAGGCGGTCGAGCTGACCACCGGCACGCTGATCGCGGGCCGGATCCCGGTGAGCTCGACGGAGCAGCGTGAGCTGGCGCTGGTGCTCGAGATGAGCCGGTCGGACGCCACGCTGGCCAACGACCTGCTGGTCGACGAGGCCGAACAGGTGCACAGCCACCGGTTCACCGGCGACAACCAGCCGGAGTTCGGGCTGGCCGAGGCGCTGGACCGCACGCTGCAGGTGCTGCCGGACGTCCGGTCCGTGCACGCGGTGTGGCGCAACACCCCGGCGGGCAGTGTGCCGGGCGCGCTGCCGCAGCGGGTGGTGCTCGTCGAGCTGGGTCCCGAGGGCAACCCGCCCGCGGTCGCGTTCCGCGTCGACACGGCGCTGCGCCGCGCGGGCATCCGGTCGGTCGTCGAGGTCAGCGGCCCCGGGGTCGCGCGGTCCTCGTACCACCAGTCGGCTGGTGCCGTCGCGACGCCGGTGTGGGTCACGGGGAGCACGCACTCGTCGGCCGCGGAGTACCGGGCGCCCGAGCCGGTGACGCCGCCCCCGCCGCCCGTCCCGGCCGCCGTGCCGGAGCCGGTCGTCGAGTCGCCGAGCCGGCACAGCATGCGCGCACAGGCCGCCGAGCCGATCGCGCCCGTGGTGCCGATCGTGCAGAGCCAGCCGAGCCCGCCGCCGGCGCCGCCCACGCCGCCGCCTTCGTTGCCCCAGGACAACTCGCGTGGGTCCCGGTCCGACTCCGAGACGCGCGCGGAACGCACCGCCGACCTGACGCCGGCCGAGGTCGCGCAGCTGCGGCAGGCGCTGGCCGAAGACCCGGAGAAGGGCCGCGAGATCGCCGCGGGCAAGCCGAGCATGCACGAGGTCGTCGACCTGCCCGCGCTTGATCTGGAAGACCCGAGCCTGTCCGAGCGTGATCGCGCGCTGCTGCGTGAGCTGCACGCGGAGCTGGCCGAGCGCGAGCGGGCCGAGGCGGCGAAGCTGCGCCTCAACGGCGCGTCCCGCAGCGGCGGCGACCAGCGCTGGTCGAACTCCTGACGCGTTTGGCGCTTGTGACAACGGCGGACCGGGATGCCCGGTCCGCCGTTGTCGTATGAGATGCCACAAGTGCCCGGCCGTCCGCCCGGGATGCGAGGTATGTTGCCGGGGTGGATCGGCCCCGTGAGTTCGTCTTCGACATCCCCGTGAATCCCGGTATCGCGACGAGGGGGAACGCCGACGGGCCGCCTGCCCGGCCAAGGGACGCGGCGACGGTGATCCTCCTGCGTGACGGCGCGGCCGGCCTCGAGGTCTTCCTCCAGCACCGCGTCAAGGGCATGCCGTTCGCGGGCGGGATGACCGTGTTCCCCGGCGGCGGGGTGGACCCTCGCGACACCGACGCGTCCGTGAGCTGGGCCGGGCCGCCGCCGAGCTGGTGGGCCGGGCAGTTCACCTGTGACGATTCCCTCGCCCGCGCGCTGGTGTGCGGCGCGGTGCGCGAGACGTTCGAGGAATCCGGGGTCTTGCTGGCGGGCACCGGCGACGGCGTGGTCGAGGACGTCTCGCCGTACCGTGACGCCCGGAAAGCCTTGGAGGGCAAGGAAGTCTCGCTCGCCGGCTTCCTCGCCGACGCCGGTCTGACGCTGCGCGCCGACCTGCTGCTGCCGTGGGCGCATTGGGTCACGCCCGAGCAGGAGCCGCGCCGTTACGACACGCGGTTCTTCGCCGCGAAGCTCCCCGAGGGACAGCGCGCCGACGGTGCGACCTCCGAGGCCGACGCCGCCGGCTGGCAACTCCCGCGGGACGCGATCGCGGACGCCCGTGAAGGCCGCCGCATGCTGATGCCGCCCACTTGGCTCATGCTCAGCGAGCTGGAGGCGTTCACCACGGCGGACGAGGCCCTCGCCTCGTCACGGGAGATCGTCCGGACCATCCCGACTCTGGTCCGGGATGGCGACCACATCCGCGTTGTCCTGGATTCCTCGGAGGCCTGAGAGTGACCGCGCCCGCGTACGGCGAGCTGCGCCGTGTTTCGGAGACAGCTTCGGTGCTGCTGGAGAACAACCCGTCGATGATGACGCTGGAGGGTACGAACAGCTGGGTGCTGCGCGCGCCGGACGCGCCCGCCGCCGTGGTCGTCGACCCGGGTTACCGCGACCTGGAGCACCTGGAGCGGCTCGCTGCCGTCGGGCCCGTCGAGCTGATCGTGCTGACCCACCACCATCCGGACCACGCCGAGGGCGCGCCTTGGCTGGCCGAAAAGGTCGGGGCGCCGGTGCGTGCGTTCGACGCGTCGCTGTGCCTGGGCGCGGAGCCGTTCGCGGACGGTGACGTGCTGACCGCCGGCGGCCTGGGCTTCGAGGTGCTGCACACTCCCGGGCACACGGACGATTCCGTGTCCCTGCACGTCGCCGGCCAGATCCTGACCGGCGACACGATCCTGGGCCGCGGCACCACCGTGCTGCACGACCTCGGCGACTACCTGCGCTCGCTGCGGCGGCTGATCGAGCTGCCCGGCGGCACCCCCGGCCTGCCCGGGCACGGCCCCGAGCTGGCCGATCTGCCCGCGACCGCGCACGAGTACCTGGCGCACCGGGAACAGCGGCTGGACCAGGTGCGTTCGGCCCTGGGGGTGCTCGGCGCGGACGCGACCGCGCGCCAGGTGGTCGAGGTCGTCTATGTCGACGTCGACCAGGCACTGTGGGCGCCTGCCGAGCTGAGCGTGCAGGCGCAGCTGGACTACCTACGTTCTTCGGAGGACGCGCGATGAGTGACGTCGAGGTCGAGTTCTACTGGCGGCCGGGCTGCGGCTTCTGCGCGGCGCTGCGGCGCCCGCTGATGGCGAGCGGCCTGAACGTCAAGGAGATCAACATCTGGGAGGACCCGGGCGCGGCCGAGCGGGTGCGCTCGGTGGCCAACGGGAACGAGACCGTCCCGACGGTGATCATCGGCTCGACCGCCTTGGTGAACCCGAGCTTCGACGAGGTGGAGGCGGCCGTGCGGGCCGAGTCCGCCGCCTGAGTCCTTCGCCGGACGTTGAAAGGGTCGCTCGCTTTCGGTACGAGCGGCCCTTTTGCCGTCAGCGGGGCAGCATCGGCATCAGGTAGTACGTCAGCTCGACCTCCTTCGCCTCGGCGGAACGCAGGACACACGCCCGCATCCCGGGCTGGATGGCGAGCCGGACGTCGCCGCCGGAGAACGGGGCCAGGGCCTCGAGGAGGTACTTGGCCTGGAAGGACGGCGAGGTGCGGCCGCCGCAAACGTTTGCCTTCAGTGTTTCCTCGGCTTCGCCGGTGTCCTGGAGGGAGCTGGCCAGCCGGACGTGCGCGTCGCCGACCTCCAGGGTGAGGATGCGGCGGTCCTCGGAGTAGACGCCGACCCGACGGACCGCGGCGGCGAGCGCGTCCGCGCTGATCTCCACCTCCGTGTCGACGGCGTCGGACGGGATCGCGTCCGCTGAGAGGAAGCCCGCGTCGAGGACCGCGGTCGTGACCGCGCCGCCGGCCCAGCTCAGACCGAACCGGCTGCCGTCGCCGTGCAAGCCGAGGACGCCCTGCGCGTGCCGCGCGGCCTCGGTGAGCAGGCCGGCCGGGACGAGCACGTCGAGCGGCCTCTCAGCGCGCCGCACCGGCAGCCGCGCGACCGCCATCCGGTACCGGTCCGAGGCGGTCAGCCGCAGGTTTTCGTGGTCGGCCTGGATCCGGACCCCGGTGAAGACGGGCAGCGGGTCGTCCTTCGCCGCGGTGCCCGCCACGGTCCGCAGCGCCGTCGCGAGCAGCGCACCGTCTACTTCGGACACTTGAGGTGGCGAGGGTGGCTCTCGCCGCAGTTCGCGGTCCAGCAACGGCAGGGCGAACCGGGCGCCCTCGACCCGCACCGCGAGCCTGCTGCCCTCGACGACCAGCCGCACCAGCTCGCTGTCGAGCATGCGCAACGTCTCGGCAAGCGGCGCCGCAGGAACGAGCACCTCGCCGTCGGCGTGCGTAGTGCCCGAACACGCGAACCGCACGGCAAGGTCCCGGTCACTGCCCGCGACCACAACGCCACCTTCATCGGCCCGCAGCCGCAACAAAGCCTGCCGCGGCAGCAGCCGAACCGCGGCACTCGCGGCCGCTGACAGCGGCCGCACTGGGGAGGTCAGATCCATGCCCGCAAGCTAGCCGCGCCCACCGACAATTCTGGTGACCGAAGGTGGAAACGGCTGCTGAGCTGGGAACCCGATGGTTGAGTGAGCGGGACTTTCGCGCCGATGCGCGGGGATGGACCACTCGACGAGGGCCAAGGCTCGGTCTCGAGACCGACTCTGAGACTCCTAAGCCGCGAGACTCCAAGACTGCGACCCGGCGCCCCCACGACTCGGTGACCGGACGGCTCCAAGCTCCGACGACCCGGCGACCCGGCGACCCGGCGACCCGGCGACCCGGCGACCTGGCGACCTGGCGACCCGGCGACCCCAGGGTCTCCAGGCGATGCCCCAAGACCCGATGACAGGACGGTCCCGCGACCCCGGCGACCCCGGCGACTCGGTGACCGCGCGACTCCAAGCTCCCGCGACCCGGCGACTCCGCGACCCCGCGACCCGGAGGCGCCGCGACTCCGGGTCTCCGGCCCGATGCCCCAAGGCCCCGATGACCGGACGGTCCCGCGACCCCGCGGCCCGGAAACCTGGCGGCCCCGCGGCCTGGATGCCCGTGACCCGGCGGCGCCGCGAACCTTGCGGCCCCGCGAACCCGGTGGTCCGGTGGTTCGGTGGCCCCGCGAACCCGGTGGTTCGGTGGCCCCGCGAACCCGGTGGTCCGGTGGCCCCGCGAACCCGGTGGTCCGGTGGCCCCGCGAACCCGGTGGCCCCGCGAACCCGGTGGTCCGGTGGCCCGGTGGCCCGGCGGCCTGGAGGCCCGGTGGCGCCGCGGCCCGTGATGGGGCGGCCCGGGTGATGGGGCGGCCCCGCGTCCCTCGCGGCCCGGCGAACTGGAGGCCCGATGTCGCTGCGGCCCGGTGACCGGACGGCTCCGAGGTTCCGGGGCCTGGCGACCTGGTGGCGCTGCGACCCGGTGATCGGGCGGCCCGGGTGATGGGGCGGCCCGGCGGCCCCGAGGCCTGGTGGCCCCGAGGCCTGGCGGCCTGGTGGCGTTGCGGCCTAGCGATGGGGCGGCCCCGCGAACCTCGCGGCCCGGCCGTCTAGCGGCCCTGCGACCCGATGACCGGACGGCTTCGAGGACTCGCAGCCCGGAGATTTGGCGGCCGGGAGGCCTGGGCGACCCCGAGACCCGGCAGCCCGCGACCCCGCAACCTGGAGAGCCGGAGGCCCCGCGACTCGAGGCCCCGCGCCCCAACCCGACCCCCGCCCGCCCGCCTACCGTCCCGCGCCGACCAGGTCTGCGGGGGCTGCCGGGGTCGTCGGTCGGACCGTGTCGCGCATGGTCCACACCACGGCCGCCAGCAGGAGGCCCGCCACGCCTGCCGCGAGGAAAGCCGCGCTGGTGCCCGCGTGCTCGACCAGGTAGCCGCTCACCGACTGGCCCGCGGCGAGGCCCAGGGTGACCGCCGTCAGCACCCAGCCGAACGCCTCCGCGGCGGTGCCGCGCGGGGCGACGATCTCGATCGTCGCCGAGTGGGTGGTCGATTGGGGGGTGATCATGGCACCGGCCAGGAGCATCAGCACCGCCAGGGCCCAGAGCGACGACGGCAGCGCCAGCAGCGCGACCAGCGCGCCGAAACCACCGAGCAGCACCGGCAAGCGCAGGCCCAGCCGTCGCGGCCACGGGTGGAGGCTGTACGCGACGCCGAACGCCACGGAGCTCAGCGACCACGCCGACAGCAGCAGCCCGCTCAGCGAAGCGTGGCCGGACTCCGTCGCCGCGGCCGGGACGGCGACCTCGACGAAGCCGATCACCACGCCGAAGCCCAAAGCCGCCAGTGCCAGCGTCCGCATGCCCGGGCCGGCGAGCGCGCCCAGCAACGGAGTCTTCGCCCGCGGCGCCGGCCCCCATGCGCGGACCGCCGGGCTCAGCGCGAACAGCGTCGCGCCGAGGACCATCGCCGCCGTGCCCGCGACCATGCCGGTGCCCGGCCACGGGGCCGTCACCAGCAGGCCCGCGATGCCGGGGCCGAGGATGAAGAACATCTCCATGCTGATCGCTTCGTACGAGAACGCGGCGTTGCGCGCGCTTCCCGCGGGCAGCAGCCGGGTCCACAGCGCCCGCGAGGCCGAGCCCACCATCGGCTCCGAAAGCCCGGTCATCGCCGCCAGCGCGACCAGCAGGATCGTCGCCGCGTGGGCCTCGATCGCGAGGGCGAGCGTAGTCATCGACAACGTGAGCACCAGCGCCGTGACGAGCAGCGGACGCGTCGGGCCGAAGCGGTCGATCAGCCGGCCCTGGATCACCGCGCCCACCGAGACGCCGGCGAGCGAGCTGGCCGAGACCAGCCCCGCGGTGGCGAACGAACCCGTCTCACGCTGGACGTAGAGCAGCGCCGAGATGCCGATCATCGCGATCGGCAGCCGGGCGAGCACGGACGCGAGAACAGCGCGGCGCGAGCCGGGAGCGGTCAGCGCGGTGCGGTAGTCGGCGAGCGTGGTGCGGCCTTCGGAGTGAGCAGAGTGGGACACGCGTACCAGTATGCAACAGAGTGGTACGTGGGTACCAATTATTTGGCGGTCAGGTGCGTCACTGCCGAGCTCGAAGGGTGAGAGGTCTCGATCCCGTAACGCTGTATGGATTCTCGGTGAACTCGTGCAACGAAACCGGGGACGTGGCGTCCTTGAGAGTGAATGGCCTTGAATTCGTGGGTATGGGCCATGAAGGTTGTACAGCAGCACAACTCCCAGCTCCCTCTGGTTTACGGGTCGGGGCCTGGTCCGGAGGGTGGGAGCGCGGGTCGTCGGGGGATGGTCCGCGCGCGAGCGAGGAGCCGGTGCGCCACGTCGGGGGTGGCGCCCGGCTCCTCGTTTGTTTTCGGCCGGACTTCCTTGCCTGACAAAGAAATACGAAGGCCACCCGCCGCGCGATGCGGGGGTGGCCTTCGAAACCGCGGGGGTTACCCCGCGCAGGGGATCAACGGGCGCGTCGCGCCAGCCGCTCCGGGTCGAGGATCAGCACGCTCTTGCCCTCGAGCCGCAGCCAGCCGCGGTGCGCGAAGTCGGCCAGCGCCTTGTTCACGGTCTCGCGGGAGGCGCCGACGTACTGCGCGATCTCTTCCTGCGTGAGGTCGTGCGTGACCCGCAGCAGGCCGGCTTCCTGGCTGCCGAAGCGCTGCGCGAGCTGCAGCAGCGCCCGGGCCACGCGGCCGGGGACGTCGGTGAAGATCAGCTCGGCGACCATGTTGTTCGTCCGGCGCAGTCTCCTGGCGACCACGCGCAGCAGCTGCTCGGCGATTTCCGGCCGGGTGGAGATCCACTGGCGCAGCGCCGGACGGTCCATGGTGACCGCGCGGACCTCGGTCACCGTCGTCGCGCTGGACGTGCGGGGGCCGGGGTCGAAGATGGACAGCTCGCCGAACATGTCGGACGGGCCGAAGATGCCCAGCAGGTTCTCGCGGCCGTCCGGGGACTTGCGGCCGATCTTCACCTTGCCGGACTGGATGATGTACAGCTTGTCGCCGGGCTCGCCCTCGTTGAAGATGACATGGCCGCGGGGAAACTCCACGGATTCCAAGGTCTGGGCCAGAGCCTCCGCGGCCGCCGGCTCAACACCCTGGAAAATGCCCGCACGGGCCAGGGTTTCGTCCACCTCGGGTGCCTCCTCGTCGAGAAACGATCACGCTCCTCCGCTGGTGGAGGCCCGTGTCGCCGATCACTTTCGCGTCAGTCTAGGGCGTGTCGGCGAGATCGCCCGTCGGCTCGCCGCGTGGCCCGCGGCGGTCGGAGACGATCTCGCACGAACGTGGAGCCTAACTCCGCACGCGTCGCGCGCGAAGCCTGGCTGCCCTTCCGCCGAGCCTGCGCAGCCGGAACAGCTCCAGCGCGCGCCCGATTCCGTGCCCGTACAGGGCCCTGACCTCGTTGGGCTGGGCCTGCTCGAGGAACTCTTCGACCTCGTTCTCCTGCACGGCGACGTGCTTGAGCCGGCTCTCCACGCGCTCCATGAAGAGCGCGAAGAACATGATCACCAGCGGGACCAGGATCACGAACCAGACGGTCATGAAACACATCCACTACTGTCGGTGACAAAGGTAAGCATCGACTCCAGATCCTCGCTCATGGCGGACACGCGTGCGCCGAGGTGGTGCTCTGGCGTGTCGGCCGCCCACCGGTGGGTGCTCCCGCCCGGCTCGTCCGACTCGCCCGTAGGCTATCGGGGTGCCACCTGCCGCCACGAACGCCCCCCGCAAGGGCGCCGGTGAAAGCCGGCTCGCCTTGGTGAGACGCGCCCGGCGTATGAAACGTTGCCTCGACGAGGTTTATCCCGACGCGAAGGCCGAGCTGGATTTCACGAATCCGCTGGAGCTGCTGGTCGCGGTCGTCCTTTCGGCACAGACCACGGACGTGCGGGTGAACCTGGTCACGCCCGCGCTGTTCAAGCGCTACCGCACCGCCGCCGATTACGCCGGCGCGGACCGGGCCGAGCTGGAGGAGTTCCTCCGCACCACCGGGTTCTTCCGCGCGAAGGCCAATTCGGTGATGGGCCTCGGCGCGGCGCTGACGGAGCGCTTCGGCGGCGAGGTGCCCGGCCGCCTGGAGGACCTGGTCACGCTGCCGGGCGTCGGCCGCAAGACCGCGAACGTCGTGCTCGGCAACGCCTTCGACGTGCCGGGGATCACCGTGGACACCCACTTCGGCCGGCTCGTGCGCCGCTGGGGCTGGACCGCGGAGGAGGACCCGGTCAAGGTCGAGCACGCGGTCGGCGAGCTGATCCCGCGCAAGGAGTGGACGATGCTGTCCCACCGCGTGATCTTCCACGGCCGCCGCGTCTGCCACGCCCGCAAGCCCGCCTGCGGCGCCTGCCCGCTGAAGAAGGACTGCCCGTCCTTCGGCGCCGGGCCGACCGAGTTCGAAGCGGCCGCGAAGCTGGTCAAGGGCGAGGAGCGTGAGCACATCCTCGAGCTGGCGGCGCGCGGGTGACGGCAGTCACCAAATGGGCCCTCGGCGGCGCGGTCCTGGTGGTCGCGCTGCTCGTGGCCCTGCTGACCACGCGTGGCGGCGACTCGAAGGCCGCCGCGCCGACCACCGGTGACCTCGCCGCGGTCCGTGCGCAGGCCGCGCTACGGCCGTGCCAGGCCCCGTCCGCCGGCGCGGGCGTCCAGGACCTGGCCGGAATCCAGGCCGACTGCCTCGGCGACGGCTCCCGTGTGGACGTCGGCAAGGTGCTGGGTGGCGGCCCGGTGCTGGTGAACGTCTGGGCGTCGTGGTGCGTGCCGTGCCGCACCGAGCTGCCGGTGCTCGACCGGTACGCCGCGGAGCCCGGCGCGGCGCGCGTGCTCGGGGTCCAGGTGGCGAGCCCGGCCGAGGACGGCCTCGGGCTGCTGGCCCAGCTCGGCGTCCACCTGCCCTCGGTTTTCGACGGGGACGGCCAGTCCGGGCCGATCCGCACGGCGCTGAAGGTGCCGTCCACGCTCCCGGCCTCCTACCTGGTCACCGCGGGCGGGCAGGTCCGGTTCATCGCCAGCCCACGCGTGTTCGACAACACTGGCCAGGTGCGTACAGCTGTGAAGGACAATTCATGACCGGACCGCTCGTCGCACCCGAAGCCGTGCCCGAGTGGCTGCGGCCGCTGGTCAAGGTGTCCGCCGAGGTCGACAGCCGGGCGTTCACCCGGTTCGCCCCGCCCGAAGACCTGCTGACCCGCTCGGCCGCCGTGCTGATCCTGTTCGGCGAGCGCGCCGACGGCCCGGACGTGCTGCTCCAGCGCCGCGCCGACACCCTCGGCTCGCACGCCGGCCAGGTCTCGTTCCCGGGCGGCGGCGCCGAGGACGGCGACGGCGGCCCGGTCGGCACGGCCTTGCGCGAGGCCGAGGAGGAGACCGGCGTCGACCCGTCCGGCGTGCTGCCGATCGCGGTCCTGCCCGAGCTGTTCGTGCCCGTCTCGCGTTTCGCGGTGACGCCCGTGCTCGCGTATTGGCAGAAGCCGTCGCCGGTGCACGCCGTCGATCCCGGCGAGACGGCCGCGGTGGCGCGCGTCGCGCTGGCCGACCTGACCGATCCGGCCCGCCGGTTCCAGGTGCGGAAGTCCG
Organism: Amycolatopsis saalfeldensis; assembly: GCF_900110575.1. GTDB lineage: Bacteria > Actinomycetota > Actinomycetes > Mycobacteriales > Pseudonocardiaceae > Amycolatopsis > Amycolatopsis saalfeldensis. The sequence goes on along the minus strand of NZ_FOEF01000023.1, from coordinate 31,892 downwards.
GTGCGCCGTGGAAGGGCCCGGCGTTCGACGTCGACGGCCTGTTCGTCTGGGGCTTCACCGCCGGCCTGCTGTCCACGCTGTTGTCACTGGGCGGCTGGGAACGGGAGTGGGACACCGGCGACGTGCGCGACCTTGACGTAGCGTTGGCCGAACACCAGGCCCGGAACGCGGCCGAAGAGCGGGGGTGACCAGGTGAACTGGGTTGATGTCCTGGTACTGCTGCTCGCAGTGCTCGCGGCCGTCTCCGGCGCGTTCCAAGGGGTGATCGTGGCCCTGCCCGCGCTGATCGGCGTGGGCATCGGCGCCGTGCTCGGGGTGAAGCTGGCGCCGTACGTGGTGGAGCTGTTCGACAACCAGGTCGCGAAGGTGGCGTTCGCGTTCGGCACCGTGGTTTTCCTCGTGGTGCTCGGCGAGACGATCGGGGTCTGGGTCGGGCGGCGGCTGCGCCAGAAGATCAACCCCGACAAACTGTCCGGAGTGGACAAAACGCTGGGCGCGATCGTGCAGGCCGCCGCGGTGTTCGTGGTCGCGTGGCTGGTGGCGAACCCGCTGACCACCGTCTCCGCCGTGCCGGGGCTGGCCAAGGCGATCAACTCCTCGGTGGTGCTGGGCAAGGTCAACGACGCCATGCCGGCCGCGGCCCAGGGCTTCCCGACCGATCTGCGCAAGCTGCTCGACGCGTCGGGCTTCCCGTCGGCGGTGCCGCCGTTCGAGAAGGCGCCTTCGGCGGACACCTCGCCGCCGGACTCGACGCTGGACGCCAGCGCGGTCGTCACCCGTGTGCACCCGAGCGTGGTGAAGATCCGCGGCAACGCGCCTTCCTGCTCGCGCGCGCTGGAGGGCAGCGGTTTCGTGATCGCGCCGCAGCGCGTGATGACCAACGCGCACGTGGTCGCGGGCACCGACGAGGTCGGCATCGAGTCCACCTCGGGCGACTACCGGGCGCGGGTCGTGTACTTCAACCCGGAGGTCGACATCGCCGTGCTGGCGGTGCCGGGCCTGCGCGCGCCCGCCCTGCCGTTCGCCGGCCAGACCGCGGGGGCGGGTGACAGCGCGATCGTGCTCGGCTACCCGCTCGACGGCCCGTACAAGGCGACTGCCGCGCGTGTGCGCGGCCGGATCAACCTGCGCGGCCCGGACATCTACGAGGCGAACACTGTGCAGCGGGACGTGTTCACCGTTCGCGCGACGATCCGCAGCGGCAACTCCGGCGGTCCGATGCTCACCCCGGACGGCGACGTCATCGGCGTCGTCTTCGGCGCGGCGGTGGAGGACCCGGACACGGGCTTCACGCTGACCGCCGAACAGGTCCGCTCGGAGGTCGACGCCGCCCCGTCGCAGACGACGAACGTGAGCACCGGCGCCTGCGCGAGCTAGCCGATGAAGTCCACAATGGACTTCGTCACGCGGTCCGGGTCTTCGAGGTGCGGGAAGTGCCCGATGCCGTTCCAGACCCGGGGCTCGCTGTGCGGCCCGGCCCAATGCACGGATTCCAGCGCGGTCTCCGGGACGATGCAGGTGTCCACGGCGCCGTGCAGTTGCAGCAGGGGCGCGGCCACACGTTTGTCCACGGCGTCGGTGAACCGCCTGCCCTCGCCGCGGAACTGGGCGCGGAAGGCCCACCGGTAGTACTCCAGCGCGGAGTGCGCGACGCCCGGCACGAGCATCGCCTGGCGGAACCGCCCGGCGCTCACGGCGAAGTCCGGTGAGGACCGCCAGCCCGGGCCGGACCAGGAGTGGAAGAGCGCCTCGACCGACGCGGCGCTGTCGCGTACCAGCCATTTCTCCGGCGCCATCGGTACCTGGAAGCGGAACAGATGCCCGACGGCGCGGGCCTGGCTGCGCTGGACGTGCCACGCGGAGCGCTTCACCGCGGACTTCAGCGCCAGCGGGTGCGCCGCGCCGACGGCCGTCACGGAGGCGACGAGCCGGGGGTGCAGGGCGGCGACCGTCCAGGCGAGCATCCCGCCCCAGGCGTGGCCGACGAGGTGGGCACGACGGGCGCCGAGCGCTTTGATCAGGCCGCCGACGTCACCGGCGAGCGTCCACGCGTCGTAGCCGCGCGGGGGTTTGTCGGAGTCGCCGTAGCCGCGCAGGTCGACGGCGACGGCGCGGAAGCCCGCTTCGGCCAGCGCGGGCAGCTGGTGGTGCCAGGCCCACCAGAACTCGCCGAACCCGTGCAGGAAAAGGACCAGCGGCCCGTCGCCCGCCTCGGCGACGTGCAGCCGGATGCCGTTGGCGGAGACGTCGCGGTGCGTCCACGGGCCGTCGGTGCGGACGATCGACGGATCGGGCTTGGACGACACCGCGTGCACCGCCTCAGCGAGGGAACGCCGGCGCCGGGTCAGGCGCTGGTCGCGGGCAGGTCGTCTTCGGCGGCGCGGCGCGGCTTCAGGGCCGCGGCCGTCTCCTTGACGCTGCCGATGGTGCGCTCCGGCGCCTTCAGCTTCTTCACCTTGCGCCAGCCGAGGAACGCCGTGACCAGCGTGGTGATCAGCATCAGGCCGAACACGGTGAGGAACGCCGGCCAGCGCACGCCCCACCAGTCGGACAGGATCTCCGCCACGAAGAGGAAGAGGAAGTACGAGCTGTAGAGCAGCACGGCCAGCGCGATCAGGAAGAAGACAGCGCCCTTCAGCGCCTTCTTCACCTCGCCGATCAGCTCCGACTTCGCCAGCTCGACCTCGGCCCTGACCAGCGTCGAAATGTGCTGCGTGGCGTCGCCGACCAGCTTGCCGATGGACTGCTCGCCCGCCGCGGCCTCCTCATCGCTGGAGAGGGGCAGGTAGGGCACGGCCCCCACGCCGTCGGGGCCGGTTCGCTCGTGTTTGGGGCTGCTCACCGGGTCATCGTGCCACGGACCCGATCCCCGGGCGCGACGGACTGCCGGGAGTGTCGGGATCGGCTGCCTCAGTCTTCGCCGGTGTCGGCCCGCGCGTGGGCCCGGCTGCGCCGCACCAGCAGCGCCGCGGCGCCCAGCGAGGCGATCGCCGAGGCGATCAGCACGGCCGCCTTCGCGAGTTCCGCCGCCTCGCCTTCGAGCGCCAGGTCGGCGATCAGCAGGCTCACGGTGAACCCGACGCCGCCGAGCAAGGCCAGCGCGGCGATGTCGCGCCAGCCCGTCCCGCTGGGTTTTTCGGCGATGCGGAGCCGGACGGCCAGCAGGCTCGCGCCGAGGATGCCGACGAACTTCCCGCCGATCAGTCCGATCAGGACGGCCAGCGGCAACGCCGTGGTGAAGACCTCGCCCAGCGCGCCACCGCTCACCGAGATGCCCGCGGCGAAGAGCGCGAAGAGCGGCACGGCAACGGCCGCCGACCACGGCTGAAGCCGGTGTTCCAAGCGCAGCGCGGGTGACTCGGCTTCGCCTTCGTCCGGCCGTACTCGGGTGAGCAGGCCGAGCGCGACGCCGGCGATCGTCGCGTGGATGCCCGCCGAGTGCACTGCGACCCACACGATCAGCGCGAGCGGCACGTACAGCCACGAAGTGCGCACGCGCTTGTGCTGAAGGAATGCGTACAGCGCGAGTGCGACAACGGCGACGCCCGCCGCGACGAGATTGAAGCCCGTGGTGAACACGATGGCGATCACCAGGATCGCGCCCAGGTCGTCGACCACCGCCAGTGACAACAGGAAGACCCGCGCGCTGCTCGGCAGGTTCGACGCCGTCAGCGCCAGCACCCCGAGGGCGAACGCGATGTCCGTGGCCACCGGGATGGCCCACGCGCGGTCGGCGCCCGGCGAGCCCCAGGCGACGGCCAGCGCGAAGACCGCGGGCACCACCATGCCGCCGACCGCCGCGATCACCGGCAGCACGGCCTGCTTGAACCGGGACAGCTCGCCGACCACGAGCTCGCGTTTGAGCTCCAGCCCGGCGACGAAGAAGAACAACGCGAGGAGGCCGTCCTTGGCCCAGTCGCCGATCGACAGATTGAGATGCAGGAATTCGGGACCGAGGTGGAAGTCGCGCACCGCCTGGTAAACCTCGCGCAGCGGCGAGTTCGCCCAGATCAGCGCGACGGCGGTGGCCGCCAGCAGGATGATCCCGCCGGTGGTCTCGGTGCGCAGGTAACGGGCGAATTCAGCGGCCATCCGGGCCGGGCGCGAAGCGGTCACAGGCGAGAACCTCCGGGAGACGGGCGGGCAACACGAACACCGTTGCCGACCAGACTTCCCGGCGCACCTTTGACGTCATTTTAACGCACGATCGGGCCCGTCCTTGCTCGTCATGACCCTCCCCACACCCCGTGCCGGTGTCCTGTTCACCAGTTCGCCTTCTAGCATGCGAATCGAGCACGACAGTGTTGTCTAGAGCAGGGGCGAAAGTTGTGAGTACCTCCAACGAGGTCCAGCAGGACACGAGGTTCTTCGGGCACCCACGAGGGCTGGCGAACCTCTTCGGCGTCGAGATGTGGGAGCGGTTCTCCTTCTACGGGATGCTCGGCATCCTCGGCATCTACCTCTATTACAAGGTCGACCAGGGCGGCCTCGGCATCGACCAGGGCGCGGCTCTGGGCATCGTCGGCGCGTACGGCGGCATGGTCTACCTGTGCAGCGTGATCGGCGCGTGGGTGGCCGACCGGCTGCTGGGCTCGGAGCGGACGCTGTTCTACAGCGCCATTCTGATCATGATCGGCCACATCAGCCTGGCGGTGCTGCCGGGCATGACCGGCGTCGGCGTCGGCCTGGCCTGCGTCGCCGTCGGCTCCGGCGGCCTGAAGTCCAACGTGACCGCGGTCGTCGGCACGCTCTACGCCGAGGGTGACGAACGCCGCGACGCCGGCTTCACGATCTTCTACATGGGCATCAACCTCGGCGGGTTCATCGGCCCGCTGCTCACCGGCCTCGCGCAGCAGGAGGTCGGCTTCCACCTCGGCTTCGGCCTGGCCGCGATCGGCATGGCGCTGGGCCTCATCCAGTACACGATCGGGCGCAAGAACCTGGGTACGCAGGCGTCGGAGATCCCGAACCCGCTGCCCGCCTCGAAGCGCCTGCTGGCCATCGCCGGCGGCGTGCTGATCGTCGCCGTGATCGCCGTGCTCATCAGCACGGGGGTGATCACGCCGGCCAACCTCGCGGACGTGGTCGTCTACGTCGTGGCGGCCATCTCGGTCCTCTACTTCGTGATGATCCTGACCAGCAAGAAGATCACCTCGGACGAGCGCAGCCGGGTGTTCTCCTTCATCCCGATGTACATCGCCAGCGCGGCGTTCTTCTCGCTGTACCAGCAGCAGTTCACCGTGGTCACGGCCTACACTGACCAGCGGCTCGACCGCGGCCTGTTCGGCTGGATGATGCCGGTGTCTTGGGTCAACTCGATCAACCCGGTGTTCGTCATCGTGTTCGCCCCGGTGCTCGCCGCGATCTGGATCAAGCTCGGCCCGAAGCAGCCGTCGACGCCGCTGAAGTTCGTGCTCGGCACCGTGCTGATGGGTGCCGCGTTCCTGCTGTTCCTGCCGATGGTGAACACCGGGAAGAACGGCAGCCCGCTGATCGCGCTCGCCGGCATCCTGCTCGTGTTCACGATCGCGGAGCTGATGGTGTCGCCGGTCGGGCTCTCGCTGTCCACGAAGCTCGCGCCGCAGGCGTTCCGGACGCAGATGGTGGCGCTGAACTTCCTGTCGGTGTCACTGGGCACGGCGATGTCGGGCAAGCTCGCCGAGTACTACTCGGCGGACGACGAGGCGCCGTACTTCAGCATCGTCGGCGGGTCGGCGATCGTGATCGGGCTGGTGCTGCTGGCGCTCATCCCGTTCATCCGGCGGCTGATGAAGGGCGTGCACTAGATCCTGGCGCGAGCGGCGGCCCGGGCTGGGCCGCCGCTCGCGGGGTCGGTCAGGTCAGTGGTCGTCGGAGTAGTCGGCGGTGACCCAGCGGTCGGGGCGGATGGTGAACAGCACGCTCTGGGTGCCGTCCATGCGGTCGGCGAACGCGCGTCCGCCTTCTTCGCCGAAGTAGCGGACGGCGATGGCCTGCCTGGTGGCCAGCGGAGACGGCGTGGCGGCCTCGACGACGGTGCCCTCGACGATCACGTACTGGTACGGCGGTTCCTCGCGCTGCACGACGATGGTCACGACACCGGCCTCGTGGATGAGCTTGGCCTTGCGCCGTCCGGCGCCCGTGTTGATCCGGAATTCGCCGCCGGGGGTGTAGTCGTACCAAATGGGCACACTCGCCGGCGGACGGCCGTCGTTGGCGGCCACGGACAGCACGGCGACATGCGAGCCGGCGAGGAATTCGTCGCGTTCGGCATCACTGAATGGCTTCGGCATAAAACGCGCAACACCCCCGTCGGCCGGGGTGTTCCCTCAGCCGACGGTGGTACCGAACAGCACCCCGACGAAATAGGTGACGAGCATGGTGAGGGCGCCCACGCCGACGTTGCGGAGGATCGCGCGCCCCACCTTCGCGTCGCCGAGCTTCGCGCTGACGAAACCGGTCAGCGTGAGGCCGACGATCACGGCCGCCGCGCAGGCCCAGACCCGGACGGACACGCTCGTCCAGGCGATCGCCAGCAGCGGCAGCAGCGCCCCGACGGAGAACGCGAGCAGCGAGGCCCACGCCGCCTGCCACGGGCTGGTCAGGTTGTCCGGGTCGATGCCGAGCTCGGCCTCGGCGTGCGCCTGGAACGCGTCCTTCTTGGTCAGCTCCCGCGCCACCTCCTCGGCCAGCTCGGGCGAAAGGCCCTTGGCTTCGTAGATTTGCGCGAGTTCCCGTTCCTCGGCCTCGGGCATTGTTTTCAGCTCTTGCTTCTCGAGCTGCAGCAGCGCCTGTTCGGTGTCGCGCTGGGTACTCACGCTCACGTATTCCCCACCGGCCATCGAAAACGCGCCGGCCACCAGTCCGGCAATTCCGGCGGTGAGGATCGCGGTGCTGTTCGCCGTCGCCCCCGCGACCCCCACCACGATCCCGGCCACGGACACGATCCCGTCGTTCGCTCCGAGAACCCCGGCCCGCAACCAGTTCAGCTTCCCGCCGATCCCCTCGTGGGGCTCGTGCGCATGCGCCTCGGCGGCGTCCATCGTTTCGGTCACGATGAATAGTGAAACACGGAATGGAGGCCTGGTTTACTCGGTCGGCTCCGGGAGCAGCCGCACGTCGTAGGCGAGGTCGATGACGGCGTCGGTCGCGGGGTCGGTGAGGGTGACCTGCCAGTGGGTGCCGAACTGGTCGACGGCCGGGTCCATCGGGATGGTGCCGGACAGGAGCACGGTGCCGGGGGTCGCCAGGCCGCGGGCGCGCAGCTCGTCGAGCCAGTACGCGGGCGCCAGCAGCTCGGCCAGGGTGCCGTCTTGGATGAGGGCGCCGTCGACGTGCGCGGTGAGGCGGAGGGCGTCCAGACGGTCGGCGACGTCCGAGAGCCGCCACGCGCGGCGGGCCAGCACGTCCGGGCCGGCGTTTTTGCTCCACGCCACCCCGTGCACCTCCAGCGCGCGGTCGGTGTGGTCGCAGGCCGCGGTCAGCAGCACGTCGGACGGCGTGACGACCAGCGCCCACTCCGCCTCGCCGGAAGTGCGGGCGTGCTGGGCCGGCACGGAGTCCGTCTGCATCGCCAGGTACGGCGCCACCGGGTACAGCGCGGGCGTGACCTTCGGCGCCGGCACGCCCAGCTCGGCCAGCTCCTTCACGTGCGCCGCGACGTCGTCCTGGCTGCGGCCCGCGTAGCCGGCGTTCAGCAGGGTGTGCACGGGCGTTTCCGCCTCCGTGCCGTCGGGCAGGGTGAAGCGCAGCATCCAAAACCTCCGAGAGTCTTGCGTCGAGCCGTGTATACATGGAGTATATCCGCACTATGACACCAGACGTCACCACGACGCCGGCCGCGGACCGCCGCTCCCTCCGCCGCGCGTTCGCCGCCAGCCTGTCCGGCACCGCCCTCGAGTGGTACGACTTCGCGGCCTACTCGGTGGCGTCGGCGACCATCTTCGGCCACCTCTTCTTCCCCTCCGGCGACCCGCTCGCGGGCACCATGGCCGCGTTCTCCACGTACGCGGTCGGCTATCTCGCGCGTCCGCTCGGCGGGTTCGTGTTCGGCCGGCTCGGCGACCGCCTGGGCCGCAAGCGCGTACTCGTGGTGACGCTGGTCCTCACCGGCGTGAGCACGTTCCTCATCGGCTTGCTGCCCACGTACGCGGCTGTCGGCGGCTTCGCGGCCATATTGCTCGTCGCGCTGCGGTTCGCGCAGGGCGTGGGCATCGGCGGCGAGTGGGGCGGTGCCGTCCTGTTGTCCAGCGAGTTCGGCGATCCGGCGAAACGCGGGTTCTGGGCGTCCGCCGCGCAGATCGGCCCGCCCGCCGGCAACCTGCTGGCCAACGGCGTCCTGGCCCTGCTCGCCGCCCTGCTCACCGACGCGCAGTTCACGTCCTGGGGCTGGCGCGTGGCGTTCCTGCTCTCCGGCGCGCTGGTCGGCTTCGGCCTGTGGATCCGGCTGAAGCTGGAGGAGACACCGGTGTTCCGCCGTCTCGCGGAGCTCGGCGAACGACCGTCCGCGCCGATCTCGGAGGTCTTCCGCGACGAGCGTCGCGCGCTGGCTGCCGCCGTGCTGGTGCGAGTGTGCCCGGACGTGCTGTACGCGCTCTTCACCGTCTTCGTTCTCACGTACATCACTTCGCACACAACGCTTTCCCGTGGCCAGGGCCTCGCGGCGGTGATGATCGGCTCGGCGCTGCAGCTGGTGCTGATCCCGGCGTTCGGCGCGCTGTCGGACCGGGTTTCGCGGCGTGGGCTGACCCTGGTGGCCGTGATCGCGGCGGGGATCTGGCCGTTCGTGTTCTTCCCGATGGTGGGCGACGGCTCGTTCGCCGCGTTGATCATCGGCGTGCTGCTGGCGCTGGTCATCCACTCGGCGCTCTACGGCCCGCAGGCCGCCCTCGTCACGGAGCAGTTCTCGGAACGGCTGCGCTACACCGGCAGCTCGCTGGCGTACACGCTCGCCGGCGTGATCGGCGGAGCCCCGGCACCGCTGCTGTTCACGGCCCTGCTCGCGGGTTACGACACCTGGGTCGCGGTCGCGGGTTACCTCGCGGTCACCGCCGTCGTGAGCCTCGTCGGGGTGCTGATGGCTCGGGACGCCAAGTGAGCGAGTGGCGCACTCTGTCTACAGTGGAGGGTCGCCCGCTGCTCGGCGGCACCAGCCGGGTGCGCGAGCTGCAACGCGCGCCGAGCGGCCTGGCCTACGAGATCCACTACCCGGCCGGGGTGGCCTCACCCCCGCACAGCCACGACCACGACAGCATCGTCTACCTGCTCGAAGGCCACCTGAAGGGCACGGTCGACGGCGTCGAGGCCTCGTTGCGGCCGGGTGATTCGGTCCTGCACCCGCGCGGGGTGACGCACCAGGTCGAGGCCATTGTGGACAGTGCCTGGGTCGAGTTCAAGTCCCCGCTGCCGGAACGGCCGCCGGTCGCCTGAAGCGTTGCCGGACATGGGAAAGCCCGGCACCCCTTGACGGGACGCCGGGCCTTCCCGCGCGATACAGAACGTCAGACGTCGAGGTCCGCCAGCGCCTGCTTGGCGGCCTCGAGCTCGGCCTCGAGCTGCGCGACCTTCGCGGCCTGCGCGTCACGGGCCTGGTTGATGACCTCGTCGATCGGGCCGGACAGGTCGGAGTGCAGCTCCTTCGCCGCGCGCGAGACGGCGGCGGCCGGGATCTCCAGGCCCTTCGCGACCCACTTGCTGCCGTTCTTCAGCTCGGCCTGCCACTCGCCGTCGGCCGTGCCGGTGACGGTGAGGATCAGCTCGACCGTGCGGGTCTTCTTCGCCGCCGACGCGGCGGTGGCCTTGGGGCGCCCGCGCTTCGGCTTCGGCGCCTCCTCGGCCGGCTTCTCCTCAGCCGAGGCCGAGTCGGAGTCGGAGTCCGCCGACGGAGAGGACGTGGGCTCGGTGACTGCCGGGGCGTCCGCGGCCTGCGGCGCTGACGCCGTCACCGCTTCGGCCGCAGTGTCCTCGTCGTGCGTCAAGGCTTCCACGGTCATACGTGTCGTCTCCTTGCCCGGATCTGGGGTGGGGTACAGCGGCACATCTTAGAACAGGCGTTCGATGACCGCCATTCGGGGTAATCATGCGGGCAGGGGCGCCCCCGCCTCGGGTGCGCCCCTGCCAACCGCGAAGAACCTACTCCTCCTTGCCCGACTGCAGGCCGGTGGAGATGAGGTCCATCACGGACGAGTCGGCCAGCGTGGTGACGTCACCGACCTGCCGGTTCTCCGCGACGTCGCGGAGCAGGCGCCGCATGATCTTGCCCGAGCGCGTCTTCGGCAGCTCCGGCACCACCATGATCTGCCGCGGCTTCGCGATCGGGCCGATCTCCTTGGCCACGTGGTTGCGCAGGGCCTGGATGGCCTCATCGCCGCCGTCCACCGCGTTTCCGCGCAGGATCACGAACGCCACGATGCCCTGCCCGGTCGTCGGGTCGGTGGCGCCGACCACGGCCGCCTCGGCGACCGTCGGGTGCGAGACCAGCGCGGACTCGACCTCGGTGGTCGAGATGCGGTGGCCGGACACGTTCATCACGTCGTCGACGCGGCCGAGCAGCCAGATGTCACCGTCGGCGTCGTACTTGGCGCCGTCGCCGGCGAAGTAGAAGCCCTGCTCGGCGAAGCGCGACCAGTACGTCTCCCGGTAGCGCTCGTTGTCGCCCCAGATCCCGCGCAGCATCGACGGCCACGGCTGGTCCAGCACCAGGTACCCGCCGCCGCCCTTGCCGACCTCCTGAGCCTGGTCGTCGACGACCTTCGCGGAGATGCCCGGCAGCGCCCGCTGCGCCGAGCCCGGCTTCGTGGACGTGACGCCCGGCAGCGGCGAGATCATGATCGCGCCGGTCTCGGTCTGCCACCAGGTGTCGACGATCGGTGCCTTGTTCGCGCCGATGGTCTCGCGGTACCAGATCCACGCCTCGGGGTTGATCGGCTCGCCGACCGAGCCCAGCACGCGCAGCGACGACAGGTCGTACTCGGCCGGGATCTGCGCGCCCCACTTCATGAACGTGCGGATCAGCGTCGGCGCGGTGTAGTAGATGGAGACCTTGTACTTCTGGATGATCTCCCAGTGCCGTCCCTCGTGCGGGGTGTTCGGCGTGCCCTCGTAGACGACCTGCGTGACGCGGTTCGCGAGCGGGCCGTAGACGATGTAGCTGTGCCCGGTGATCCAGCCGATGTCGGCGGTGCACCAGTAGACGTCCTCGCCCGGCTTGTGGTCGAACACGTTGTGGTGGGTGTACGCGGTCTGCGTCAGGTAGCCGCCGGAGGTGTGCAGGATGCCCTTCGGCCGCCCGGTGGTGCCCGAGGTGTAGAGGATGAACAGCGGGTGCTCGGCGTCGAACGCTTCGGGCGTGTGCTCGGCGGACTGGCCGTCGACGAGTTCGTGCCACCACAGGTCGCGCCCGTCGGTCCACGGCGTGGCGCCCTCGAGGTCTTCGCCGGTGCGGCGGACCACGATGACTTTCTCCACGGTCTCGGCGCCTTCGAGCGCCTCGTCCACATTGGCCTTCATCGGCGCGGCCTTGCCGCGGCGGTACTGGCCGTCGGAGGTGATCACGATCTTCGCGGCGGCGTCGTCGACCCGGGCCCGCAACGCGGTCGGGGAGAAGCCGCCGAAGACCACGCTGTGCAGCGCGCCGATGCGGGCGCAGGCGAGCATCGCGAAGATGGCCTCGGGGACCATCTGCAGCTGGATCGCGACGACGTCGCCGGCGTTCACGCCCAGTGACGTCAGGGCGTTCGCGGCCTTGGACACCTCGTCCTGCAGCTGCGCGTACGTGATGTCGCGGGTGTCGCCGGGCTCGCCGACCCAGTGGATCGCCACCTGCTCGCCGTGGCCGGACTCGACGTGGCGGTCGACACAGTTGTACGCGACGTTCAGCTTCCCGCCGACGAACCACTTCGCGAACGGGGCATTGGTCCAGTCCAATACCTGGGACCACTTCGTGTCCCACGTCAGCCGCTCGGCCTGCTCGGCCCAGAACCGCTCCCGGTCGGCGTCCGCTTTCGCGTACAGCTCGGCCTTGGCGTTGGCCTGAGCAGCGAATTCGTCGCTCGGGGGGAACGTGCGGCTCTCGTTGAGCAGATTGTCCAACGCTGGGGACTGCTCGGTCATGGTGCAAGGCCTCCTGTAGTGCGAACCCGCGGCTCACGGCACGCTAGCGACGTTAGTCCGCCCAGGACAAGGTTGCAGCAGCGTTGCGTGCGGGTGTTCAGGCGAGCCGGGCCAGCAGCCGGGCGCGGGCCCCGGGCCATTCGGCGTCGGTCATCGAATACAGCACCGTGTCGCGTGAAGTGCCGTCCGGGCGGATGCGGTGCGCGCGCAGCAGGCCCTCGCGCAGGGCGCCGAGCCGTTCGATCGCGCGCTGCGAACGGAGGTTGCGGCTGTCGGTCTCCCACGCGACACGCTGGGACCCGAGCTTCTCGAAAGCGTTGCGCAGCAACAGGAACTTCGCCTCGGTGTTGAGCGCGGTCCGCTGCCACCCCGGCCCGAGCCAGGTGTGCCCGATCGACAGGATCCGGTGTTTCGCCACGATCTGGTAGTACGACGTGGAGCCCGCGACGCGGCCGGACGCGACGTCGATCTGCGCCCAGGCGAACCGTCCCGGCTCGGCCAGCGCGGTCTCGACCATCAGCTCCGCCGCGGCCAGGTCCTCGGGCATCCGCTGGCTCATCCAGGACCAGATGCCGGGATCCTGCGCGGCTTCGAACAGCCCCTTCGCGTGCTCCGGCGAAAGCGGCTCGAGGCGCACGTGGCTGCCGGACAGGGTCGGGTGCTCGCTCCAGTCGCTCATGCGCTCAAGCTACGACGTCAAGTGGTCATTTGTGAGGTCCATTTTCAGATCGTTTCAACAGTCCACTTGGCCGATGCTTATGCTCGCGGGAACGATCGAGCGAGAGGGCGGGGACATGGCCGAAGAGCGGGAAGAGCTCACCTGGGAGTTGTTCGGCTCGGCCAGCAGGGAGCTGGCCGAGGAGGTGGCGGCGGACGGGTTCGCGCCCGACCTCATCCTGTCCATCGCGCGCGGCGGCCTCTTCGTCGCCGGCGCGCTCGGCTACGCGCTGGACGTGAAGAACCTGCACGTGATGAACGTCGAGTTCTACACCGGCATCGACCAGCGCCTCGATCTGCCGGTGATGCTGCCGCCGGTGCCCAACGTCGTGGACCTCACGCGCAAGAAGGTGCTCGTCACCGACGACGTGGCCGACACCGGCGCCACGCTCAAGCTGGTCCGCGACTTCTGCGCCGACCACGTGGCCGACGTCCGGTGCGCGGTGATCTACGAGAAGCCGGCTTCGACGGTGAAGGCCGAGTACGTGTGGCGCCGGACCGACCGGTGGATCAACTTCCCGTGGTCGGTGCTGCCGCCCGTGGTCAAGCGCGAGGGCCAGGTGCTCGACGCATGACCGATCCGCTGAAGCCGTTGCTGGCGCTCGAAGGCGTCGCGGCGGCGGCGAAGTCCGCGCAGGACGCGGTGTTCGCCGTCCACCGGCTGCCCGCGAACCTGCGCGGCGGCGCGGAAACGGCGGCCGAGGCGTCGGTCCGGGCGGCGCGCGCGTCGGCCGGCATCGACGGCGCGAACCCCGAGCTGCCCACCGACGGCGCGGTGCAGGACCCGCTGCTGGCCGGCTCCCTGCGCGTCGCCGAGTCGCTGGAAGCGCTGCTGCCGACGTGGCGGCGGGCGCCGTTGCAGGCGTTGGCTCGCATGCACGTCCTCGCCGCTTCGGACCTGGTCGACGATCCCGACGCGCTGGGCCGACCGCGCGTCGGCGGCTCACGGCTGGAGCTGCTGGCCCAGCTCGTCACCGGCGCGACGACGGTGCCCGGGCCGGTCCTCACGGCCGTGGTGCACGGGGAATTGCTTGCGCTGCAACCGTTCGGCTCCGCGGACGGGGTGGTCGCCCGCGCGGCGGCCCGGCTGTCGATGATCGCGACCGGCCTCGATCCGAAGGCGCTGACCGTGCCCGAGGTGGCGTTCTTCCGGCGGGTGCCGAGGTACGTCGAGCTGGCCGCCGGATTCGCCACCGGCAGCCCGGACGGCGTGCGCGAGTGGCTGCTGTTCTGTTGCGAGGCCTTCGAAACCGGGGCCAGTGAAGCCCGCAGCATTTCTTCGGCGGCCGGGTGATCACGGCTTGACCGGTTCCGCGGGCGTGGTGGTGCCCAGCCGCGCGGACCATTTCTCCTCGATCCGGCCGAACCGCCAGACCGCCAGCGCCAGCAGCCAGGTCACCACGAACAGGCCGATGATGGCGAAGCCGACGTAGTCCAGGTTCACCGCGGCGATCGCGGCGAGCGGGCCGTGGGTGATGTCGAGCTTCTCCGCCAGGATCGAGACCAGCTCGACGGTCCCGATCACCAGCGCGACGGCGACGGACAGCGCCGTCACCGTGATGTTGTAGTAGATCTTGCGGATCGGCCGCGCGAACGCCCAGCCGTAGGCGAAGTTCATGAACACCCCGTCGGCGGCGTCGAACAGGCTCATCCCGGCGGCGAACAGGATCGGCAGCACGAGAATCGCGTACCAGGGCAGCGCGAACGCCGCCGCGCCCGCCGCGAGCACGAGCAGCCCGATCTCGGTGGCCGTGTCGAAGCCGAGCCCGAACAGCAGGCCCACGGGGTAGATGTGCCACGGCTTGCGCACGGCCTTCGTCGCGCCGCGCAGCAAGCGGTTCATGAAGCCGCGGTTGTCGAGCTGGCGCTCAAGCGCGGCTTCGTCCAGCTCGCCGCGCCGCATCTTCGCGAAGACGCGGATGATCCCGATCAGCACCACCAGGTTCATGATCGCGATGAGGTAAAGGAAAACCCCCGAAACGGACGTGCCGATCAGGCCGGTCGTCTCGTGCAGCGTCGACGAGTCGTCCTCCAGCTGGCCGGCGAGCGCGCGCACGCCCAGTGAAAGCAGCAGGCACAGCGCGAACACGATCGTCGAATGGCCGAGCGAGAACCAGAACCCGACCGACAGCGGGCGCTGGCCGTCGGACATCAGCTTGCGGGTGGTGTTGTCGATGGCGGCGATGTGGTCGGCGTCGAACGCGTGCCGCATGCCGAGCGTGAACGCCGTGACACCGAGCCCGATCCCGAACGCGCCGGACGCCCCCAGCGCGTAATGCTGCGGCGCCACGACCAGCACGAGCAAGCCCCAGCCGACCAGGTTCAACAGCAGGACAACCCCGGCCATCCCGGCGATCGACGCCCATTCCGCCCGGGACAGACCCGGCCGTGCGCCGGTCTCTGACTCGTCCATCGCCGCTCACGCCTCTCGCCGACAACACCTGAGAGGTTAGGCAGGTGAACAGATGAACCGCAATAGTGCCCACTACCGTGAAGGCCTCCTTACCGGCGTTGGGACGCGGTGAAGGAGGCCTTCGACGGCAACGGTCAGCCGGCTCGCAGCCGGAGGGTGTCCAGTGCCTTGCGGACGTGCCCGCCGTTGGCTTCCAGCGCCTCGGCGGCGCGGCCGACGTCGGAGCCCGACAGCAGGTGCACCAGCGCGGTCTTGAGGTCGCCGCCCGCCTCGGTCAGCGCGTCCGAGCAGTCGGCCATGGTCATGCCGGTGGCCTCCTGCAGGATGCGGATCGTGCGGCCGCGCAGCTTCGCGTTGGTGGCGCGCATGCTGACCATCAGGTTCGAGTAGGTCTTGCCCAGCTTGATCATGGTCGCCGTGGAGAAGGCGGTGAGGATCAGCTTCTGCGCGGTGCCGGCCTTCATCCGCGTGGAGCCCGCGATCACCTCGGCACCGGTGGCCACGGCGATCAGCACGTCGACCCCGGCCGGCTTGGCCGCGCTCGGGTTGGCCGAGACCAGCCCGGTGTGCGCGCCGGCGCGGCTGGACGCCTGCAGCGCGCCGAGGACGAACGGCGTGCGCCCGGACGCCGCCAGGCCGAGCACGAAGTCGCCGGGGCGGACGACCGCGGCCAGCTCGGCCGCGCCCGCCTCGTCGTCGTCCTCCGCGTTCTCCACGGCCTGGCGAAGGGCCTTCTCGCCGCCCGCGTGGTGCGCGACGAACCAGTCCGGCGGCACGTTGAACGTCGGCACCAGCTCGGCCGCGTCCAGGGTGGCCAGCCGGCCGGACGTGCCGGCCCCGACGTAGTGCACCCGCCCGCCGCCGTGCAGGGCTTCCACCGCGTAGTCCACCGCGCGCGCCAGCTGCGGCAGCACCGCGGCCACCGCGTCGGGCACCCGGCGGTCCTCGGCGTTGATGGCGCCGAGGATCCCCATCGTGGACATCAGGTCGATGTCCGTGGTGCGGGGATTCCGCTGTTCGGTCGGCGAATCGACGTGCACCGCCTGGCAGGGGACGGACATCATGCGCCTCACTTCTCGGTTCACTTACCGGTTTCCCGCGGACGGCGGCGACCGTCGGGCCTGACCCCGAGCCGGTGCGAGCCGACCGCGTCCCTCGTCGCGTCCAGCGCGCTGACCGAGGCGTCCATGTGCCGCTGGGCGACACCGATGAACAGGCAGTCGATGACGGTGAGCTGGGCGATCCGGCTCGCGGTGGCCCCGGAGCGGAACGTGGTCTCACGCGCCGCCGTGGTCAGCACGTGGTCGGCGACCTCGGTGATCGGGGAGCGCGGGAAGTTCGTCACCGCGACGGTGACGGCGCCGTGCTCGCGCGCGACCCGCAGCGCCTCGACGGTGTCGGTGGTCGCGCCGGTGTGCGAGACGCCGATCGCGACGTCGCCGGGGCTCAGCACCGCCGCCGAGGTCAGCATGATGTGCGTGTCGGACCACGCGAAGCAGACGCGGCCGATGCGGTGCAGCTTCTGCTGCAGGTCCGCGGCGACGAACGCGCTCGCGCCCACGCCGTACACGTCCACGCGGCCGGCGCCCGCGACGAGGTCGATGACCTGCTGCATGGTCGCCACGTCGAGCTGCTCGGCGGTCTCCTCGACCGCGCGCGCGTCGGCGAAGCTGACCTTGCCGATCACGGCGGCCAGGTCGTCCTCCGGGCCGATCTCGCCGCCGAGGTTGCGCGTGGTGCGCGCCTCGGTGCGGGCGGTGTCCGCGGCCAGCGCGATGCGCAGCTGCGGGTAGCCGCCGACGCCGACCGCCTTGCAGAAGCGCGTCACCGTGGTCTCGCTGGTGCTGGCCGACAGCGCGACCTCGGTGATGCTGCGTCTGGCCACCGAGGCCGGGTTTTCCAGCACGACCTTCGCGACCCGTTGCTCGGCTCGCGCGAGACCCGGCAGCAGCGACCGGATGCGGACCAGCGGGCTCGAGTCCGCGTCACGCACAGTCGCCTGAGCTGCGATGTGCTCGGACGGTGCCGTGATGACTACAGATTCGGCATCGTCCACCGTCGGAAAGTTACTAACCGTTGGCATTTGTGACAAGGCTACCCACATCCTTCGGCAGGATCGCAACCCGTCCGTGTCTGCGGACTTCGATTTGCGATTAATCGTTGTCCAGAAAGTCGCTAACCAGGTCGAGGTTGTTAACGAGGTCAAGCTAACGACTTGGCAACTTAGTGTCGCTGCGTCCGGGTGGGTGCGCCGCTGAGCGGGCTTCGGTTGTGGGCTCCTGGTGACCGGTCGGTCACCGACCGGTCAAAATCCAGCCGGAAGCGGTCAGCGCCGACGGATTCCGCTCACCATCGAGTACCGTCCGGCCGCGTTCGGTGACTTTCACACCGTCGAGGGAAACTCCGCGGCCGGTGTAATTCGGATCGGTGCTGTAACGCCAGCGCAGGGTCGTAACGCCCGTCGCCGGCACCTCGGCCGTGACGCGCCACCAGGCGCGGTGCCCGTGCCCGGAGAGCGACGTCACATCCCCGGCCGGTGCGCCCGGCCCGCTGGCCCGGAGCGCGACCGGTTGCCAATAAACCCCGTCGGTGGTCGATTCCAGCTGTAATGGATCAGTTGGCCCCTCGGTGTCCACGAAGGCAGAGAAGGACACCTGAAGCGGCCCGCCGGCTCGTGGCGTCAGAGGCTGTGTACTCAGCGTCGCCGTGCTGCTGTTGCCGAGGCCCGCGTACCACGCGTCGCGGCCTTCGACGGGCTTCACGGCCATGGCCTTCGCCAGCGACGTCGCCCAGACCTGGCGCGCGGTGTTGATGGAGCCCCAGTTGCGCGTCGGGTGCACGCGGTTGGTGAGCAGCAGCGCGAACGAGCGCGACTCGGGATCGATCACCAGCGTCGTCCCGGTGAACCCGGTGTGGCCCGCGGTGACCGGCGAGGAGAGCGCGCCCATGTACCAGGGCTGGTCCAGCTCGAAGCCGAGGCCGTGGGAGTCGTCGGGGAACTTCTGGTTGTAGTTCGTCAGCATCTGCTCGACCGTGTCCGGCCGGAGGATGCGGTGGCCGCGGTAGGCACCGCCGTTGAGGATGGCCTGGCTGAGCACGGCCATGTCGCTCGCCGTGGAGAAGACGCCCGCGTGGCCGGCGACGCCGCCGAGGGACCACGCGTTCTCGTCGTGCACCTGGCCGCGCACGAGGCCGCGCGGCGGGCTCGACTCGTACTCGGTGGCGGCGATCCGGTTCAGCTTCGACGCGGGCGGGTTGTACCCCGTGTCGACCATGCCCAGCGGCGCCGTGATCCGGTCGTGGACCACCTTGTCCAGCGGTTCGCCGGTGAGCTTCTCGACCAGGAAGCCGAGGTTGAGCATGTTCAGGTCGGAGTACAGGTAGGTGGTGCCCGGCGCGTTCTTCAGCGGGCTGTCCAGCACGGCCTTGCGGCGCGACGGGATGTCGGGGTAGCCCTGCCACAGCGACGGCACGGGGTCGGCGTCGAAGCCGGACGTGTGCGTCAGCAGCTGCTCGACGGTCACCGCCCCCTTGCCGTTCACCGCGAACTCGGGCAGGTACCGCGCGACCGGCGCGTTGACGTCGACCTCGCCCTGCTCGACCAGCTGCAGCGCGGCGATCGAGGTGAACAGCTTCGAGATCGACGCCATGTCGAAGATCGTGTCGTCGCGCATCGGGACCTGCTGGCCCGGCGGCAGTTCGGTGCCGTTCGCGTCGGCGTAGCGCAGGGCCCCGCCGACGGCGTACCGGTCCACGACCACGCCGTCGTGCGCGAGCAGGCCCACGGCTCCGGAGAAGTGCGGGTGCCCGGTGGCGTCCGGCTTGGTCCAGTCCGAAAGGAACTGCTCGGCGTCGCGGATCGGCTGGTCGGTGAGGCCGACGTCGGACGGCCGTCCCTCGCGCAGCGTCGTGGTGGGCGAGGCGAACCCGTGGCGCGGCCGGTCGAAGCGCCCGGCCAGCGGATCGTGGCTGTCGGTGGTGATGGCGGCGGCTCCTGCACTGGTCAGCGTCGCGGCCGCGACCAGGGCGCCGAGGGTCGCGACGAGCACTTTCCTAGCACGCATGGCGGTCTCCTCAGCGGTAGATCAGGTAACGACGGCGGGTCCGGTCGAACCCGGCCAGCTCGGCGCGCCAGGCGCCGGTGATCTCCTCGACGCCCGCGCCCGCGTCGACCATGGTCCGCAGCCGGTCGGAGCCGGACAGCTTGTCGATGGCGAGGTCGGGCCGCCAGCCGAACTGCTTCGGCGCGACCTGCTTGGCGGTGACGAACATGGTCACGGCGGTGCGGATCGCGTCGAACGACCGCGGGTCGGTGACCGTGAGCTGGACGCCGCCGCAGGTCTCGTTCACGAACTTGCCGAACGTGGGCACGAAGTAGGTCTCGCGGAACGCGGCGCCGGGCAGGTGCTGCTCCTCGAGCGCGTCGCG
The DNA here is from genome assembly GCF_900110575.1 of Amycolatopsis saalfeldensis. GTDB lineage: Bacteria > Actinomycetota > Actinomycetes > Mycobacteriales > Pseudonocardiaceae > Amycolatopsis > Amycolatopsis saalfeldensis. The sequence continues at coordinate 12,244 of NZ_FOEF01000023.1, read as the reverse complement.
CCAGTGCCAGTCGACGTCGGGCGCGCCGACGATCTCGAACGGGCGCGTGGTGCCGCGGCCCTCGGTGAACAGGGTGCCTTCGAACATCCCGGTGCCGGGGTAGACGAGGGCGGTGTCCGGCGTCGGCATGTTCGGGCTCGGCATGACCCAGCGCTGGCCCGTGCCGGCGAAGAAAATGTCGCGCCGCCACCCGCGCACCTGCACGACTTCGAGGTGGTCGAGCCGGACTCCCTCGCCGGGCAGGAACTCGGCGGCGAAGAAGCGGGCCAGCTCGCCGACCGTCATCCCGTGCTGCTGGGCGATCGGCTTGAGGCCGACGCCGGACGCGAACTTCGGGTCGAGCACCGGGCCTGCCAGCCGTCCGCCGATCGGGTTCGGCCGGTCCAGCACGACAAACGCCGCGCCGACCTTCGCCGCCGCGACCATCGCGGTGTAGAGCGACCAGATGTAGGTGTAGAAACGCGCGCCGACGTCGGCGATGTCGAAGACGACGGTGTCGAGACCGGCCTTCGTGAACAGCGTCGCGAGCTTCGCAGGGTTGGCGCCGTACGCGTCGTACACCGGGATGCCCGTGCGAGGGTCGGTGTAGTCGCCCTCGGAGCCGCCGGCCTGCGCGCTGCCGCGGAAGCCGTGCTCTGGTCCGAAGGCCGCCACGGGGCGCACGCCCGCGGCGACCATCGAATCGACGATGTGGTCGCCGTTCGCGAGCACGCCCGTCGGGTTGGACAGCACGCCGAGCTTGCGTCCGGCGAGTGGTCGCCAGGCTTGCGCTGCCAGCTGTTCGGCGCCGGTGAGCACGTGTGCGTCTTGCGGTTGGGCCGGTGGCTGGGCTTGGGCGACGGCCGAACCGCCCGCGAGAACGGGCACGGCCAGCGCCGGGACGGCCAGGAAGCGCCTGCGGTTGATGGTCACCAGGTCAGCCCATGTCCGAAGGGGTACTTGACGGTCTGCACGTCGGCGCCCGCCGGAACGTCCACCGGCAGCTTCCCGGCCGGCTTCGTCTCGCCGAGAATCACCTTGGCGAGCGCTTCCAGTGACGGTCCGATATAGCCGTAGGTGGCCAGCCAGGTCGGCACCGGGTTGGCGTAACCGGCGTCGTACGGGATCTGCGCGGCGACCGCGACCACGGGCTTGCCGGTGTCCATCAGGGCCTGCAAGAGCTTGTTCTGCAAGGGAAAACCGCCGAGGTTGTTGGTCAGCACCACCACCAGGTCGGTGCTCTTCGCGGCCGTGGCGGCCTGCGTGATGAGCTCGTCGGACGGCGTCTGCCCGGTCTGGAGCGCGGAGGCTCGGGTGCCGTGCGCGGTCAGCTTGTCGGCGAGCGTCTGGGTGCTGGCCACGCCCCAGCCGGTGACGAGCGCGGTCGCGGGCTTCTGCTTGAGCGGCAGCAAGCCGGCGTCGTTGGCGATCGCGGTGACGGAGCGGTCGGCGATGGCCTGCGCGGTGGCGAGGTGGGCGGGTGTGCCGACCTTCCGCGGGACCTGCGCCGGGTTGGTGAACGGCGCGTAGAGGATCCCGCGCTTGAGCTTCAGCTTGAGCACGCGCAGCACGCTCTGGTCGATCCGCTCCATCGGCAGGTCACCGGACTTGACGGCGGCCAGCACGGCGTTGATCGCGACGTCCAGGTGCACCGGCATCAGCAGCTGGTCGATGCCCGCCTTCAGGGCCAGGACCGGGATTTCGGCGTCACTGTGCAGCTCGCGGACACCCTGCATCTCCAGCGAGTCGGTGATCACCACGCCGTTGTAGCCGAGCTCGTTCCGGAGCTTGCCGGTGATGATCGGCTTCGACAGCGTCGCGGGCTCGCCGGACGGGTCGAGGCTCGGGAACTGGATGTGCGCGCTCATGATCGAGTCGATGCCCGCAGCGATGGCGGCCTTGAACGGCGGCACGTCGATCGCGCGCCACTGCTCCTCGGTGCGGTCGATGCGCGGCAGCCCGGTGTGGCTGTCGGTGGCGGCGTCGCCGTGGCCGGGGAAGTGCTTCGCGGTGGACGAAACGGTGGCCGACGGCAGGCCCGACTCCTGGTAGCCCTTCACCTCGGCGGTCACGAACTGGCTCGCCAGGCCCGGCTGCCCGGCGAACGAGCGGACGCCGATCACCGGGTTGGCCGGGTTGGAGTTGACGTCGGAGTCGGGCGCGAAGTCCTGGTTGATGCCGACCGCGCGCAGCTCGTGGCCGATGATCGTGGCGGCCTGGTTCGCACTGTCGGTGCTGCGGCCGGCGGCGATCGCCATCGAGTTGGGGAACTCGGTGGCCGGCGCGCCCATCCGGGTGACGGTGCCGCCCTCCTGATCGGTGCCGATCTGCAGCGGGATGTGCGCCCCGCTGGTCACGGCGGCCTGCTGGAGCCCGTTGGAGAGCTTCGCGACCTGCGTGGGGCTGTCGAAGTTGTCGCGGCTGTCGTTGTTGAAGTAAATGACCCCGCCGAGGTGGTATTTCGCGACCGCCTGCGCCGCGGTGTCGACGCCGAAGTCGGCCTGGTTCTTGGGATTGACCTCGTCGGCGGACTTGCCGTTGACCCAGGTGACGAACAGCTGGCCGACTTTTTCCTCAAGGCTCAGCCCGCGCAACGCCTGGTTCGCAGCGGCGTCGAGCTGGGCGTCGGCACTCATCGGCTGCGGTGGGGTCGTGCCGGACGCAGCGCCGACACCGCCGAACGCAAGCAGGCCGGCGAGGGGTACGGCGAGCGCATGAATCCTCCGCGGGCGCGGGCGCGCGAGTCGGGTCGTCACGATGGGCCTCCCACTGTCGTGCGCCCTCGGGTGGTCAGAAGTCCACTCGGAGGCGCCGGTATCGGGAAGCTACTCACCGGACCCGGCGTTGTCCATCGGCCGAGCGCAGGAACTACCGCGCTGATCAGGGGTTCTTTTGTGGCCTGGCCTCACCCGGACCAGCGACCCCGGCCGTACGTCGCTGGCGGTTTCGCGGGACTGGCGGCCCGCCCGGACGTCGCTGGCGGCTTTGCGGTACTGGTGGCTTGGCCGGATGTCGCTGGGGGCTTCGTGGGACTGGCGGCCCGCCCGGGCGTCGCTGGGGGCTTCGTGGGACTGGCGGCCCGGCCGGACGCCGCTGGCGGTTTCGCCGGGGCTGGCGGCTTGGCCGGACGCCGTCGGCGGCTTTGCGGGGCTGGTGGCTTGGCCGGAAGCGGTGGTTGCTTCTCCGGCTCGCCCCGGGAAACCGGCCGGCTCGGCCCGAGAGCACGGGCGGTTCGGCCGCAGGCGTTGCCAATCTCGCCGTAACCCCGGCAGTTTTTACCCCCACACACTGGCGGCGCCCGTCGGCCGATGGCCAACGGGCGCCGCCTGCAAGCGCGAAACATCTCGGGCGACCAAGCGTGCAACTCTGGTCGTACCTTCATGGACTCGGCGTCCGGCGTCCCGGTACGCAGTCCCTAGACGACGAGCCTCCCGCGGCGTGCTGCGCGTGGGTACCCGGAGTCCGCGCACGGAGGTTTCCCGGGGTGACAGAGGCTTCTCTTCTACCTCTGTCCTGGCCGGCTCAACGTCCGCACCTTCTTTCTACGCCGTGAGCCCGGTCACTTCAAGTGCGCGGACGGGTGCACCGGTACAGAGGCTCGATCTAGTGACACGGGCACCCTGTGCGACGGATAATTGTTGGCTGGACAAGGAAAACTACCGTCCGGTACCGCCGGGTGGGTGCTCATTCCCGAGGTCCGCGGGACCGACGGCGACGGCTGAGGCTGTACCAGGTCGCCCCGGCCGCGACGGCGCCCACACCGAGCGCCACCATCCCCGCCGAGCGCGCCGGGATCCGGCTCCGCAGTGACATCGGGCGCTCGAACGCGAGGATCGGCCAGCCGCGGTCGGTTGCTTCCCGGCGCAGCAGCTTGTCGGGGTTCACCGCGTGCGGGTGCCCGACGACTTCGAGCAGCGGGACATCAGTGCTCGAGTCGGTATAGGCGTAACAATCGGAGAGGTTGTACCCGTACGTCGCGGCTTGCTGCTTCGCCGCGACAGCTTTGTTGTCGCCGTAACAGTAGAAGTCGACCTCGCCGGTGTAGCGGCCTTCGGCGATCTGCATGCGCGTGGCAACGCAGCGGGTGGCGCCGAGCATCGCCGCGACGGGCGCCGCCACCTCCTCGCCGGTGGCCGACAGGACCACCACGTCGTGGCCGTCGGCGAGGTGCTGCCCGATGAGCTCGGCGGCCTCCACGTAGACGAGCGGGTCGACGACGTCGTGCAGCGTCTCCCGCACGATCGCGGACACCTGCGCGACGTCCCAGCCCGCGCAGAGCGCCGAGACCTCGGCGCGCATCCGCTCGGTCTTGTCCGCGTCGGCGCCCGCGAGCGAGAAGACCAGTTGTGCGTACGCGCTACGCAATGCGGCGCGACGGTTGATGAGGCCTTCTCTGAGTAATGGTTTGCTGAACGCCAGCGCGCTGGAAGAAGCGATGATCGTCTTGTCGAGATCGAAGAACGCCGCGACGGCGCGCGGGGGAGCTTCGGGGCGGGATTCGCGCGGTGGTGCGCTGCTGGGTTCGGCCACGTGATCAGGATAGGAGAAGGGTCCGACAGGATCTTGCGTTGATCGAACACCGGCGCGCCCGCCCAGTGCGAAAATCCATGACAGGACAGTACTTCCGGCCTCGGATGCCGTTACCGAATCGTAGGTGTCGACTGGCACGCCAATCGGTGCCCGGCGGAGCTACAGTGGAGGAGCCCGGTGTCCAACCGGGCCCGGTTCAGTCCGACCCCCCGGGGCTGAAACCCTGGCGGCCCTCGTCCCTCCCCCCTGGCGAGGGCCGCCCTCTATTCCACTCCGGTTTCCGTTTCCGCGGTTCTGCACACCCGCGTTTTCCTTGTTTTCTGCCTTTTACGGTCTTCAACTCGGCCCAGTTTCTCCCTGGGTGACTGCGGCTCGGCTTCCTGGATCGGCTTGACGCATCCCATTTGCCGCCCAGCTCGGGCCAACACCCGGTGCCCTCTTGCCACGGTTGCTACAGCTGGGTCGCTGCCCGGCTCGGGCCAACGCGCCCGGGCCGCTGGCCTGCTGCGGCTGGTTTCCTGCTCAAGTCAATCTGCCCGGGTCGCTGGCCCGTCACAGTTGCTGTGGCTGGGTTGCCGTCTTGCCTGAGTCAACCTGCTCGGGTCGCTGGCCCGCCATGGCTGCTGCGGCTGGTTTGCCGTCCTGCTCAAGTCAATCTGCCCGGGTCGCTGGCCCGTCACAGTTGCTATGGCTGGGTTGCCGTCTTGCCTGAGCCAACCTGCCCGGGCCGCTGGCCTGCTGCGGCTGGTTTGTCGCCCTGCTCAAGTCAACCTGCCTGGGCCTGCCACCGGTTGCTGCGACCGGGTTGCCGCCTCACTCGGCCAACGCGGCCGGCACTGTCGCCCTGATCCGGCGCGCACTCGATCCGCTGCTCTGCCAGCGCTGGCGCAACCATGCTCGCTGCCCGTTCAGATCTCGACCCCTATTTTGGCCTCACTCAGCCAAGTTTCTTGTCCCACCGCCCAGCCCGGATCACTTCGTCCCCCGAGCCAGCCTGCCTGTACGACCGCCCCGCCGATGCCGTCAACCCCGATCCCCACCTGACCTGACCATGCCCTGCTTCGTCCTCTACTCCGCCTCCCTCGAATCCTTGCCGGAATCACCGCCCCATCCGGACTTTCGCGACCGTCTCGATCCAGTCCGGATTTCCACCCTCCCCAGGTTTCTGCCTCCGATTTCCGCTCCCGCGGGCCACCTGGGTCTCTCTCAGCGTCATTTCCTCGACGTTCGTGTGGTTTTTCCGCGGTATCAGCAGAATTCCGGGACGTCTTCCGCCGCCACCATGTCCGCGCCGGAATACCCGCGCCCCCCTGGGGCGAATTCTGCCGCATTCCTCCGACAGTTCGGCGTGCTGAATCGATTTCGTCGACCGGGTTGTCCACAGGACCCCGGTTATCCACAGGCGGGGCCGGAGGGCGTTGCGGCGGGCCCGGCGGTCCGGCGACGGTGGTGGTCCGGCCCACTACTCCCGGGGAGGGACCATGGCCACGGAACGTCCGCTTGTCGTCGCCACCGACGAGACGGTGCTCGACGAGATCCTGCGCGTGGCCGCGGCCGCAGGCTGTGAACTCGACCGCGAGCCCGATCTGCTGGCGGCCCGCGGCCGCTGGACCCGCGCACCGCTCGTGGTGCTGGACGAGGAGGCCGCGGCCGTCCGCGTCGGCCTGCCCCGCCGGGCCGGGGTGGTAATGGTGTGCAAGGGCACGCCGGGTGAGGAGACGTGGCGCCGAGCGTTCGCCGTCGGCGCCGACCAGGTCCTCCGCCTGCCCGACGACGAGGAGGGCCTGACGGTCGCTTTCGCCGACGTGGTCGACGGCCCACCCGGCTCACCAGGACCGGTGATCGCCGTGGTCGGCGGCCGTGGTGGTGCCGGCGCTTCAGTGCTGGCGGCCGCCGTCGCGCTCGAAGCCGCCCGCTCGTCACCTGCCCTCCTGGTCGACTGCGACCCGCTCGGCGGTGGCATGGACCTGCTGCTGGGCCTGGAGAAAGCGGAGGGTTTTCGCTGGCCTGAGGTGCGCCTGTCGGGCCGCGTCTCGATCCCGAGCCTCGTCGAGGCCCTGCCGTCCCGCGGTGCGCTTCCGGTGCTGTCCTGCGGACGCGAGGGCCCGGGCCCCACTCCGGACGCCTTGTCCGCTGTCGTGACCGCCGGCCGTCGCGCGGGACGGACCGTCGTCTGCGACCTTTCCCGCTCCCTGGACGAAGGCGCACTGGCGGTAAGCGCCGTCGCGGACCTGGTCGTCCTGCTCGTCCCGCAGGAGTTCCGCGCCTGTATGGCGGCGAAGCAGGTGCTCCGCCGCCTGTCCGCCCACACCGACCGTCTGGCGGTAGTCGCAAGTGGACGCTCGATCACCGGCGCGTCCCCGTCGAGCACCACCGCCCTCCTCGGCCCGCCCCTGCTGGCCACCCTCCCACCCGAACGCCGCCTGGCCGAGTCCCTGGAAACCGGCGAGTTCACCCTCCACTCCCGAGGCCCCCTGACCACCACGGCCCGCGCGATCCTCGCCGCCGCGCAGGACCACGCGACTCCAGCCCCACCCGGTTACGCCGCTGCGTGACCGCCGGGCCCGAGACGCCATCGAATCCCGTCCGGTCCTGTCACCTGTCCACCCGTCCCATCCGTCCACCCGTCGGCTCGTCCACCCCATCGGCCCCATCCACTTGTCTGCCTGTCCGCCATCCCGCCCCAGCCCCGCCCACCTGTCCGCCATCCCGCCCCAACCCCGCCCACCTGTCCGCCAACCTGACCGCGCGCACTCCACCCGCCCGAGCCCCGCCCGCGCGCTCTCCAACTCGCCCGAGCCCGCCCATCTGTCCGCGCGCACTCCAACCCGCCGAGCCCCGCCCGGGGCGCTCTCCAACCCGTCGCCCAAACCTCATGCTTGCCTTCCCGTCTGAGCCCTGCCCCGGTACTCGCCCTCCCGCCCAAGCCAGCCCGCGCCACCCCGCCGCTCACATCCCGGCGCCCGCCACCCCTGCCCGCCACCACCTCCACCCCGCAGCCACCAACCGACCTCCGGAGCCGTCGATGTCCTCACCCGCCCCCGTTCCCCTTATCCAGGCCGCACCGGAGCCCCACCACCCGTCGTCCACTTGCGACAGTCCCGCGAAATCGGTCGCCGCCCAGATTCGATTCGCAGCCGTCGCATGACGACCGACTTCGTCGAGCGGGTCCGCACTCGGCTGGCGGGTGACAGCCGTCCGGCTGATCCGGTTGCCGTCGCCGAGGCGGTGCGGGCGGAGGCCGGCGGTGCGCTCAGCCACGACGCCGTCCTGGACGCGGTCCGCCAGGCGCGCGACGAGTTCGTCGGCGCGGGCCCGCTCGCGCCGCTGCTCGAGGACCCGGCGGTCACCGATGTCCTCGTCACCGCGCCCGACCAGGTCTGGTCCGACGGACCCACGGGTCTCATCCGCACGCCGGTTCGTTTCGCCGACGAGGAGGCCGTCCGCCGGCTCGCGCAGCGGCTCGCGCTCGCCGCGGGCCGAAGGCTCGACGACGCCCAGCCTTACGTGGACGGCTGGCTCCCCGGCTCCGGCACGGGCGGTCGCATCCGCCTCCACGCGGTTCTGCCCCCGATCGCCGCGAACGGCACCTGCCTCTCCTTACGCGTTCTCCGCCCCGCGACACACGACCTCGACTCCCTCCGCGCACTCGGCGCTTTCGACGCGTCCGGGGTCCGCATCCTGCGCTCCGTCCTCTCGCGACGGCTGGCCTTCCTCGTCACGGGCGGCACCGGCGCCGGCAAGACGACCCTGCTCGGCGCGCTCCTGGGCGCGGTGTCCCCGTCGGAGCGCATCGTCTGTGTCGAGGACGCGGGTGAGCTGCGCCCGGGGCACCCGCAGTTCGTCAGCCTGGTCGCGCGACCGGCCAATGTGGAGGGTGCCGGTGCCGTCGAGCTACCCGAACTGGTCCGTCAGGCGCTGCGTATGCGCCCGGACCGCTTGGTCGTCGGCGAGGTCCGCGGCGCGGAGGTCTGCTCACTCCTGAACGCGCTCAACACCGGCCACGAAGGCGGCGCCTGCACCCTCCATGCCAATTCACCGGCCGAAGTCCCCGCCCGTCTCGAAGCGCTGGCCGCACTCGGCGGGCTGGGCCGCGAGGCGCTGCACAGCCAGCTTGCCGCCGCCGTCCGCGTTGTTCTGCACATGCGCCGCGCTGCCGGTGGACGCCGCAAGCTCGCCGAAGTGGCCGTCCTCCGCTCGGTCGAGGGCGAGGTCCAGATCGTTCCGGTCTGGCGCGCCGGCCGCTGGACGCTCGACCGTGCCCTCTTCCATGAGGAGAAGCCATGATCACCGCGTGGCCCCTGCTCTGTTTCGGCGTCGGGCTGCTCTGTTGGCCCGAGATCCCGGGCCGTCTGCAACCGCCGTCCCGGTTCCGCATCAACGCGCGTACGGTCCCGGCGTTGGCCCGTCGCTGGCGCTGGCTGTTGCCGACGCTCATCGCTCTCCCTCTCATTGGGATGGGAGGTGCCGTGGCCACGGTGCTGGTCACCATCGCGTTCCGCCAGGAATGGGGCAGTAGAAGGGAAACGGCCCGCGCGCTGGCCCGCGCGCAACGAACGTCGACCGTCCTCCGCACGATGGTCGCGGAGCTCCGCGCCGGCGCCCACCCCATCCACGCGGCCGAAGCGGCGGCCGACGCCGTCCCCGAGCTGGCCGGTGAACTACGCAACCTCACAACAGCCGCCCGCCTCGACGGCGCCCTCGAGTCGGCGGTGCTCCCAGAACTGGCCACGGCCTGGACCCTCGCCCGCCGCCACGGCCTCCCGATGGCCGACGTCTTGGACGCCGCTCGCCGAGACGTAGACGCGACAACGACTTTCGCCCGCCGCCTCCACGCGAAAATGGCCGGCCCGCGCATGAGCGCCACCGTGCTCACCGGGCTGCCGCCGCTCTGTCTGCTGCTGGGGCAAGCTATCGGCGCCGATCCGCTGAGGGTCCTGACACGAACTCTCCTGGGCCAGGGCTTCCTGATCGTCGGCGCGGCCCTCCTGTGGGCCGGCACGGCGTGGTCCCGCACCCTCACCACCCGAACGGCTCCGCGATGACCGCCCACACCACGTCACTCCGTTCCGCCTTCCTCACGGCCGACGGAGACACCAGCGCACCCCACGCCGAAGTCACCGCCGTGACGAATTGCCCACCGCGTCGTCGAGTCATCCCGATGCCGGCCGCTCAGGCTCCGCGACAACTCGCCTCCTACCCGGCCCACTCCACGCAACAGCCAGAAGCCGCCTGGTCGGGCATCTCGGCCACCAGCCGAGAGGCGGTGCCGGAATGACCTGGTCCGCCGGAGCGGCACTGGTGCTCGCCGCCGTCGCGCTCGTGATCTGGCCGAGCGCGGTCCGCCCGCGTCACTTGGCCCCGACGGCCGCGGCGAAACTGCGGTTGCCCAGCCCGCCCGTCATGCACCTCGCGACCGCCGTTGTCGCAGGCGTCTCGGCTGTGGTCGTCGCGGGTGTACCGGCCGGTGTGATCGTGGGCTTCGGTGGCTGGTGGGCGTTGCGTCGTTCCCGTCGCCGCAAGGATCCTGACGCCGACATCAGCGAACGGCTCCGGTCCGCGGCGACGCTGGACCTTCTCGCCGCTTGCCTGCGTACCGGCTTGCCTGTGCCTATCGCTCTCGATGCAGTCGGCCGGGGCGCTCCTCCCGACACGGCGAAGGCGCTCCACTCCACCGCGAGTCTGCTCGCGCTTGGCGCCGAGCCGGCGCAGGCCTGGGCGCCGACACGTGCGCGACCCGGTTTGGACGAGTTGGCCGTCGCCGCAACCCGCACCGCGCGGGCGGGCACCACGCTCGCCACGACCGCGGATGAGCTTGCCCGTCGCCTGCGCGATGGCCTCGGTGTCGAGGCCGAGGAGCGCGCGGAACGGGCGGGGGTCGCGCTGGCACTGCCCGTCGGCCTCTGTTTCCTGCCCGCGTTCTTCTGCCTCGGCGTGCTGCCCGTGGTGCTCGGCTTGGCCGAGCGAATCGGCAGCCTGCTATGAAAAATCCACAATGGACAGAAAGGATCCACGACGATGCACCTCCTCCGCGGAGACGAGGGGACGACCACGGCCGAGTACGCCATCGGCACGGTGGCGGCCGCGGCGTTCGCCCTTGCCCTCTACGCACTGCTGACCGGGGACTCGATCTCGACCGCGTTGTCGGGCTTGATCCAGCGGGCCCTGACGGTGGCCACCTGATGCCCGGCCGTCGCCGGGACGGCGGTTTCGTCACGGTCGAAGCCGCCATCTCGTTGGGGGCGCTCACGGCTGTGCTGGCGATGCTGATGGCAGGCATCGGCGCGTTGAGCGGGCACATCCGCTGCCTCGACGCCGCCCGCGAGGCGGCCCGGCTGACTGCCGCCGGCCAGCCGGGTGCCGCCGAAGCCGTGGTGCAGACGATCGCCCCGCACGGCGCGAAGCTGGCACTCCGCCGCTCCGGCGACGGCATCACGGCCGAAGTCACCACAGACGCCCTCGCCGGCTTCCTCCCGGGCATCCACCTAGGTGGCGCGGCCTTCGCCATCGCGGAACCGGGCACCGACCCCACCGACCAACCGGCGTCGGCGCCTTCCCCTGCAACGCAGTCAAGCCATGCACCCGCGATACCGCCCAGCGACGAAGAAGGTGGACCCACCTGATGCCCCGGCCCACCCAAACGACCCCGCGCCCTTCCCCGGCCACCCAAACGATGCCCTTCACCGCTTCGGCCGAAGCGGCGATATTGCTTGCCGCACTTGAGAAATCACGCCAATCGCACGAACCACCGAACACCACGCCGGCGCTACCACCCGCTGCACCAGACGACCGGAACAGACCGGCTGCCGTGCCGAATCCACGAGACGGGTCCAGCCCATGCGCCAAGCAGTTGAGGACGCAGGGCAACCGTTACGGCAGCGAGGCGAGGAGGCGGGCCAACCGATGCGGCGGCGAGGAGGAGAGGCGGGACAGCCCGATATTCCGCGGAAGTGAGGAGATGAGTCGGCTGGTGCGGCTGCGAAGCGGCGGGGTTGGCTGGTCCGCGCGGCAGGACCCTGAAGAGTTGGGAAAGCCGATGTTTCGGCGAGGTGAAGCGGCGAGTCGGCCGATACGCGGGAGAGATAAGGAGGTGGGGCGGCTGGTCCGCGGGAGAGATAAGAAAGCGGGCCAGCCAGTGTGGCAGGGCCGTGCCGGGGAAGTGGAGCAGCCGGTATTCCGGGGTGATGGAGGGGTGGCGACCGTCTGGACGGCGCTCGCGGTCGCCGGGCTCGTTTGGTTGGGGGCTGCCGCTTGCTGGCTCGGTGCGGCTGTCGCCGCGCGGCATCGGGTCGAGGCGGCGGCTGACCTCGGCGCGCTCGCCGCCGCAGCCCACGCCGCCGATGGTCCCGCCAAGGCCTGCGAACGTGCTCGGGAAGTGGCCGATCACCAGGGCGCCGAAGTCACCAACTGCCATTGGGACCAGCGCGACGCCCTGGTCGAGGTCCGCGCCACCCGCGCTCCCGTCCCCGGACTGCCACCACCTAAAGCGCGGGCCCGCGCCGGCCCTGTCGGTCTGCCCAGTTGACCAGTCCGGACCTTTCGCAGACCCGTCAGTCCGGTTGATCTCGGACCGGATCGGCCGGAACCGACGTGGCCAAAGCCCTTCTCACCAGGGCGATTCCAGACCAGGCGAGGCTGATCCGGTAGCCCGGTAGCCCGGTAGCCCGGTAGCCCGGTAGCCCGGTAGCCCGGTAGCCCGGTAGCCCGGTAGCCCGGTAGCCCGGTAGCCCGGTAG
>NZ_FOEF01000013.1 GCF_900110575.1 Amycolatopsis saalfeldensis | reverse complement strand
ATCTCGCGCCCCGGAACAGACCCAGCATCAATCTCGCGCCCCGGAACAGACCCAGCATCAATCTCGCGCCCCGGAGCAGGCCCAGCACCGATCCCACACACCAGAGCAGACAGCCCAGCGCCTGCTGAGGTCGGCGATCCGCGACCCGCCAGCGCCGGGCGCAGCAGCCAAGAGCCGAGCCTCGACGTGGCGGTGCCGGGGATCGACGTCACCGCGTTGGCTCGGGAGGCTCGGGCGACGGCGAATCCTGTGGTCGGGCTGGTCAAGGTGCTGACCGCGGCGGTCGCGCGGGTGGATGCGGGCGCAGCCGATCACGTCCACCGCGGGTCGACTAGTCAGGACATCGTCGACACGGCCATGATGCTGGTCGGCCAGCGGACGTTGCGGTTGATCGCCGACGATCTCGATGCCACGGTGAACGCGCTTGGCGAGTTGGCGCGCGCGCACCGGGACACGACCATGCCCGGGCGCACCCTCACCGCGCACGCCGTGCCCACCACGTTCGGGCTCAAGGCCGCGACGTGGCGGCAAGTCGTGCTCGACGCCGCCAGTCGGGTGCGGCGCGTGCTCGACGGCGGGCTGCCCGTCTCACTCGGCGGTGCGGCCGGGACGCTCGCCGCCTACGCCGAGTACGGCGACGGCACCGATGACTACGCCGAACGCCTCGTCAACGCCTTCGCCGAGGAGACCGGCCTCGCCGCGCCGACGCTGCCGTGGCACGCAAATCGGACGCCGGTGGCCGACGTCGCCGGCGTTCTGGCGATGGCGGCGGTCGCGCTGGGGAAGTTCGCCGTCGACGTCCTCACCCTCACCCGCACCGAACTGGGTGAGGTCACCGAACCGGCCGGCGGAGGCTCGTCCGCCATGCCGCACAAGCGAAACCCGGTGCTGTCCGCGCTGATCCGCTCCGCCGCGCTGCAGGTGCCGGCGCTGGCCGCGGGCGTGACGCAGGCCGGGCTGGCCGAGGACGAACGGTCCGCCGGCGTCTGGCAAGCCGAGTGGCAACTGCTGCGCGAATGCCTGCGGCTGACCGGCGGCGCGGCGTACACGGCCGTCGAGCTGGCGCGCGGCCTCGTCGTACACCCGGACCGCATGGCGGCAAACCTCGCGCTCACGCACGGGCTGATCGTGTCCGAACGGCTCTCCGCCACTCTCGCACCGCTGCTCGGCAAGGCACGCGCGAAGGCGGTACTCGGCGACGCGTCCGCGCGGGCGATCGAGGAAAACCGCCCGCTGGACGCCATCCTCGCCGAATCAGCGGAGGTCACCGCGGTGCTGGACGCCTCGAAACTCGCTGATCTGCTCGACCCAGCGCACTACACGGGAGCCGCCGGGCGGCTGGTCGATCGAGCCCTCGAAGATGACTGAAGATGGTCCGCGAGAAAAACCAGAAATTGCGGCGCAAATGCTTCGGACAACAGCACGACCGAGGTGATTTCACAAAAAAGGGCGGCCGGGAGATCCCCGGCCGCCCTTTTCGCGGGAAAGCTCGTACCGATCAGGGGTGGTAGATCTCCTTGACCTCGGCGATCTGGTCGTCGCCACTCACCAGGATCTGGGCCAGCGCCGGGGAGGCCGCGCCGCCGAGCAGGGTTTGGCGCAGCTGGTCGGCGTCGCACCGGAAATTGCCGAGGCCCTTGTCGTCGATGGTGACCTGGTTGTCGTTCTGGCACAGGGTGGCCGCGCTCCACACGATGGCGCCGCCGGCCAGCGGGAGGCGGTAGGTCTTTTCGTCGACCCGGTCGTAGTGGCCGCCGTCGGGGCCGCCGGGCTGCAAGCTGACCAGCTGGAAGGTGGCCATGTTGACGCTGGTGTCGAAGCCGGTGAACTGCACCTTCTGGGTGGTGTTCGGGAACCGGCGCTGCTGAGGCGCCGGTGCCGCCGCCCCGTCCTGCCCGGCCGGCCGGGTCTCGATCATGTAGTCAGTGGCGCCCTTGCCGCAGACGGTGCCGTCGGGGTTGGCGGCGTCCGCCTGTCCGGCACAGGTCCAGTCGCCGAAGATGTCGAGCACGCGCTTGCCGGGGCCCTCGCCCTTGGTCGGGATTTCCTTGTAGTACTCGGTGATCACGTTGAACGCGGTGTCGCAGCCCGGGTTGCTGCCGGTGGTCGCCGTGTCGGCGAACAGGTCCAGCTGCGGGCCGCCGGGCGGGCTGACGTGCTTGCCGCTCAGCTTGCTGCAGTTGACGTTGCCGTTCGCGTCGGTGAAGTCGCCGCCCTTGGCGTTGGCGGAGCCGCCGGATCCGCCGGTGGCCGCGCCCTGCGGCGAGTGCTGGGCCGCGGCGTCCGCCGCGTTCTTCACCGGAGAACTGTTTCCGGCCGCGTTTCCGCTGCACGCGGAAAGAGCCGCGGTGGCGGCGATCGCCCCACCGATCATCGCCAGCCTGATCGCCTTCTTCGCGGTGAATCCCATTTCGCGCCCCTCTGGCAGCAATTGTTGAAGCTTTACCAAGAGAGACGCCTGGCGCCGGGCAGCGTTGCGGTGGGGCGCAACGCTGCCCGAAGGTACTTCCGGATCCGCGAGTGCAGATGCCCTAGTGCGCCAGGCCCGGACCGCGCTTCTCAGCGGCCTGGTCCTCAGCGGTGCCGGCACCACCGACCGGGGCGGACCGCTCAACGGTCGTCCCGGAAACGGCGTTGGTGTCGGCGGGCGTGACCGGGTCAGCGGCCTCCTCCGGGACCCGGACGCGGCGGCGCGCCGGCAGTACGGCGATCACCAGGCCGAGCGCGGCGATGCCGAGGTGCAGCCAGTTGTCCGAAGCCGTCAGGTCGAGCGGGTTGCCCGCGTTGGCGAACGGGTTGGCTGTGATCGTCCCGGCGATCATCAAGCCCCAGACGAACAGCACGCCGTAGCCGAGGAACAGCAGCCAGCCGAAAACGCGTGCGCGGCCGGAGCCGAACGCGAGCGCCAGGCCGAGCAGGCCGGTCACGACGTGCACGAGGTTGTTCATCGGGTTGGCGGAGAACCGCCAGAAACCGGCGTCGTGGTGGCCGGCGAAGTCGCCGAACCCGGTCCTGGTGAACCCCACGATGCCGAAGACCAGGAAAACCACAGCGACGAGGGCGGCCAGGACCTGCGCGGGCTGCAGGCCCTCCACCCGGATCCGGGCTCCATGCGCATGAACCATGACTCCAGTCCTTCCCGATGGTGAAGTGACTTCGAGGGGATACCCAGCCCACCCGGTGCGAAAACGCCGGTGCTTGCCCGCAGCCGCTCGGCGCGTCACCGGATTCACCCCGATCCGAGGGCTATCCCACAAAGTCACCCGATCCGGCGAACTCTGCCGGAGCGATCGGACAAGTCCGGTCATGCGCAAGGTGAACCTGCTCTTCCTCGTGGGGCTCTGCCTGGGGGCACTGACCGGGCTGACCGTGGTGGTGCTGAGGCCACCGGGCCACTCGCCGGTCGCCGTCGCCGAGATCGGCCGCGCCGCGGAAAAGCCGATTACCACTTCGGAAACACCGGAGGATCCGAAGAACCCGAGCAGCGCGTCGCTTGAGGCTCTGCTGCCGCAAGGGCACGTCAGCGCCCTCGTGTTCGACCGCGCGAAAGGCACCTTCGCGCTCTCCGTGAACGCGGACCGCGCCTATACGTCGGCGTCGCTCGTCAAGCTCCTCATCGCCCTCAATGCGCAGGAGAGCGGGGAATCGCGCGCCCTCATCGAGAAAATGCTCTCCCACAGCGACGACGCCATCGCCAGCCGGCTCTGGGTCGAAGGCGGCGAAACGTCGATCGTCACCAACGCGATCCAGCGAATGGGCCTCACCGGGACGCAGCCGCCGTCGAACCCGGGCCGTTGGGGCGACACGAAAATCACCGCCGCC
This sequence comes from Amycolatopsis saalfeldensis, assembly GCF_900110575.1. Taxonomy (GTDB): domain Bacteria; phylum Actinomycetota; class Actinomycetes; order Mycobacteriales; family Pseudonocardiaceae; genus Amycolatopsis; species Amycolatopsis saalfeldensis. The sequence continues at coordinate 265,953 of NZ_FOEF01000013.1, read as the reverse complement.
GACGTCGTGCGGATCTACGACTACCTGCTCGACGAGGCCCCCGCGCCCGCCCGCGACCTCATCCTGAACGCATTGCACGACGCCACCGAGTACGGCAGCGACGGTTTCCGTCAGTATTTCGGCATCCCCGACGCCGTGGGCGGCCTGCCGTGGGCCGTCAAGCAGGGCTGGTCCTGTTGCGACCCGACGATGATGCTCCACACCACCGGTCTGGTCGGGAAAAACCGCTACCTGGTCGTCGTGCTGACCGAGCAGCCGAAGTCCGTCGGCTACGACGCCGCGAAGCAGCAGATCACCAACGTGGTCAAGAATCTCCTGCCACTACTGGGAAACTGACTCACTGCTCCATCGCCGACAGCCCGCCGCGCGCGCCCGTGACCGGCAGCGGCCACGGCCGCACCCCGCCGCTGACGTCGACGTGCCTGCCGACCGCCGCGGGGCTGGGGATGCGCTCGCCGATCCACGCCAGCAGGTCGGGCAGCTGGGATTTGAACGTGTTCATGTTGTGGCCCGCGTCCGGGATCTCCCACGAGAAGACCCGGACCGGCGCCTGCGCGGCCTGGTGGATCTGGCCGATCGCGAAGCTCTCGTACTTCTCCTGGCTCCCCGCGACCGCCAGGATCTCCACCGGCGACGGGTGCAGGCGGACGTTCACGCGCACGTTGTTCGCGTCGTCGATGTCACGGCGGCCGTGGAACAGGTCCTCGGTCTGGCCGTCGCTGTACTGGGCCTTGTCGTACCCGCCGACGCTCACGGCCTGGCCGAACCACTGCGGGTGGCGCGTCACCAGGTTCATCGCGCAGTAGCCACCGGACGACCAGCCCGCGATGGTCCACGCCTGCCGGTCCGGGTTGAGCCCGAGGCGCTGGATGGCCCACTCGCGCACGTCCGCGGAGAGGTAGGTGTCGTTGGGCGTGCCGTTGACCTCGTCGACGCATTCGGTGTCGTGCCCGATCTTCGGCTCGCCCGTGGGGTCCGGGACGACCACGACGGTCGGCGGCAGGGTGTGCTTCCTGATCGCCGCGTCGAGCTGGTCCGGCAGCTTGTAGATGGCGGCGACCTCGGGTCCGGACGGGTAGTTCGGGATCCATTCGATCGCGGGGAACCGCAGCGTGCGGTACGCCGGTTCGAAGTACTGCGGCGGCAGGTAGACGACGGCGTCACGGCTGAGCCCGGTCCGGCGGCCGGTGACCTTCATGTGCACGACGGTCCCCTTGCCGGCCTTCGCGTGCATCGCGCCGGCGTCGCGCAGCTGGTCGAGGTCCGCGCCGTTGTCGCCGCCCTCGGCGTCGGTGCCGTCGGAGGAGTACGCGCCGGTGCCGACCAGCGCGCCGACCGTCGGGAAGAAGCCGCCGATCAGGTTGCCCGTCATCGCGAGGCTGACCACCACGAGCAGCACGGCCGTCAGCACCGTCGCGCTGCGGCCGAGCTGCTTGCGCTTGCGCCAGCGGTCCCAGAACCACGGCACGGCGACGACCGCCAGCACGGCCAGCGCGGCGATGACGCCCAGCTCGACCGGTGAGTCCAGCCGGATGCTGCTCAAGTGCACGGGAAACCTCCAGGACGCGTGTCCGAAAGGCGGGACCCGCTGTACTAATAACACGTTTGGCGGACCCCCCTCGTTGTGATCAGGTGACTCGCGTCACAGGAAAACGAGAGCGGTCCGCCAAGCCGGTTTCAGTTGCCGAAAGCCCGCCGCAGCACGGTGATCGCCTGCGTGATGGCAGCCTCCGCGGCGCGCGTCCCACGCAATGCGTTGACCATAACGAAGTCGTGGATGACGGCCTGGCACCGAACCGCCGTCGCCGCGAGACCGGCCTGACGCAGCTCCGACGAGACCCGCAGCGGCGACGCGGTGATTTCCGGCTCCAGGTTAAGCGGACAGTTTAGTTGTACACAATCAAAGTGAGCCCTATGAGATCTAAGGCACTTGAGTTGCTCTCGCAGGCCTACAGCGGGGAAGATGAAGGGTTCCGGCAGCGGATGGAGGATCCCCATGACCAACCCGGACCACGGCGACACCGGTTCGCTGCTGCTCGACAACCAGCTCTGCTTCGGGCTGTACTCGGCGTCTCGAGCCGTGACGTCGCTCTACCGGACCCTGCTCGAACCGCTCGACCTCACGTACCCGCAGTACCTGGTCATGCTCGCGCTGTGGGAGCACGACCAGCAACAGGTGAAGGAACTCGGCGCCGCGCTGAACCTCGACTCCGGCACGCTCTCGCCGCTGCTCAAGCGGCTGGAAAAAGCCGGCCTCGTACGCCGTGACCGCCAGGCCGACGACGAGCGTTCCGTGCGCATCACCCTCACCGAGGACGGGGCCGCCCTGCGTGCGAAGGCCGAGGGGATCCCGCCGCACATCGGTGCCGCGATGGGCTTCGACAACCGGGCGCTGGGCCGGATGCGCGCCGCGATGGACCAGTTGACGGCGTCGGTGAACGCCTACCGGGAATCGTTCGGCCCGGCCTGATCCGACCCCCGCCCACCGTGGCTAGCATGGGTCGCGACGCGAGCGGTGAGGACAGCCATGATCGAACGTGACGAAGCCCTGCGAGCCGTGGAAGGCAGCCTCGACCGGCCGTCGGCGGCCCGGATCTACGACTACTTCATCGGCGGTTCGACGAACTGGGCGATCGACCGCGCGTTCGCGGAGAAGGTGCGCGCGCGGCTGCCGCTGATGGGCGACTACTGCCTGACCAGCCGGCAGTTCCTCGGCCGCGCTGTGCGCCAGTGCGTGCGGGCCGGCGTCCACCAGTTCGTCGACATCGGCTCCGGCCTGCCGACGGCGGGCAACGTGCACGAGGTCGCCGACCAGGAGCGCCCGCAGCAAGACGTCCACGTGCTCTACATCGACAACGAGCCCATCGCGCTGGCCCACTCCCAGATCCTGCTCGACGACACCGCCGACCCGGAACGGCACGAGGCGATCGCCGCGGACCTGTTGCAGCCCGAAGAGCTGTGGGACCGCGTGATGGACTCCGGCGTGATCGACGTCCGCCGCCCGATCGCCCTGATCGTCAACGCGGTCCTGCACTTCATCAAGGACGACCAGGACCCGGACGGCCTGCTGGAGTACTACCGGCACCGCCTCGCCCCCGGCTCGCTGCTGGTGCTCTCGCAGATGACCAACGAGAACCCGGTCGACGACGACGAGCGCCAGGCGCTGGCCGACCTGCTGGAGTACTACGAGTCCACCACCAACCCCGGCGTGCTGCGCACGATGGCCGAGTTCGAACGCTTCTTCGGCGGCTGGCCGCTGCTCAAGCCTGGGCTGGTCTACGCACCGGCGTGGCATCCGGACAAGGCGACGGTGTTCGCGAAGGCCCCTTCGGAGTCCCGCGTGATCGGCGGCGTGGCCCGTAAGCCGTCGCTCTGACCCGTCCCGATTCAATCCCGGGGTTGACGCGCGTCGTCCCGCGAGCTGGCACTTTGGTGTCCGACAGCGGGATCACGGGGAGAGGCACCAGGGATGAACAGCGCCACCAGCATCGTCATCGGGCTCGCCGTACTGGCTTGGGTGCTGTGGCGGCAGGTGCAGCAGCGGCTGGTGCGCGAGGACCGCAAGCCGACCGTCGTGCTGATCCTCGCGGTGCTCGGGGTCGTCGCGCTGGCCGCGTTCTTCAAGAGCGGCAGCCCGTCGGCCACGGCGATCGCGCTGTTGGCCGGAAGTCTCCTGGTCGCCGTGCTCTTCGGCGTCGTGCGGGTCTACACGGTGCGGCTGTGGCGCGCCGACAGCCAGCTCTGGCGCCAGGGCACCTGGCTGACCGTGGTGCTGTGGATCGCCGCCATCGCCATCCACCTCGGCCTCGACTTCGTGATCGACGCCAACAGCCCGGTGAAGGGCCTGGGCAACGCGTCGATCCTGCTCTACCTCGCCGTCACCCTCGGCGCGCAGCGGCTGGTGGTGCAGCAGCGGGCGAACCGCCAGGAGCAAACCGCGTGACGTCCCGCTAAGAAGCCTTACGCAGCAACTCAAGCGCCGCGTACACGGCTTCCAGCCCCAGCTCGACAGCGCGGCGCAGCACGGCGGGATCGCGTTCCAGTGCGCCCACGTCCGGGGAACCCGCCGGAGGGCGGACGCTCACCAGGCGCGGGTCCTCGCGGAGCAAACGCTCGTCTTCGAGATCGCGTTCGTACTGCTCGCGCCACGCGGTGATCGTGCCGGGCGCCTGGCGGCGCAGGAACCGCGGCACTACTACGTCCTGCACGCGCGGGGGCGGCACCGGGATCTCGTCCTCGCGGCGGGTCCGCAGCACCAGCACGTCGGTCGCGCCCTGGGCCAGCGCGGTCCGGAACGGCAGCGGCTCCGCGACCCCCGCGTCGACGAACCGGCGCCCGCCCATCGCGATCGGCGGGCCGGCCAGCACAGGCATGCAGGAGGAGGCGGCGAGCGCCGTCTTGATCGCGTCGACGTCGTCGATGAACGGGTACAGGTCGGTGGACTCGCCGGTGTCCGCGTCGGTGGCCAGCGGGTGGAACGAGACCGGATTGGCCAGGATCGCCGGGAAGTCCATCGGCTCCAGCACCGAGTAGACCTGGTGCACCAGGTACTCCAGGTCGATCACCGCGCGCCCGCGCAGGGTGTGCAGCGGGTTGATGATCCGCCGCATGACGGTCGGGTTCCACCAGGTCCGCACGCCCGTCTGGGATCGGCCGCAGAGCAGCCAGGCGCCGTTCAGCGCACCGGCCGAGGAGCCGTAGACGGCGTCGAACGCGGGGGTCGCGCCCAGTTCGTCGAGGGCCAGGACCATGCCGCTGGAGTAGGTGCCGCGGCTGCTGCCGCCCTCGATCGCCAGCGCGAGGCGGCGGGAATCCGTTCGCTGTCCCGGAACACTGCCCGTCGCCAGCCGTTCGGTGATCAGTTCGAGTACCGGGTGCACCATCCCATCCTGGTCGTTTCGCGCGATTCGTCGACCCGTTTTGCCCCACCCGGCCGGGTGACCTAGCTTGCACTCCGTTGCACTGCAACTAGTTGCATAGCACCCTGGGCGGCATGGCACTGGAGCACGCGATCCTCGTCTCGCTGTCCGAACGCTCGGGCTCGGGCTACGAGCTGGCGCGCCGCTTCGAGAAGTCCATCGGACTGTTCTGGAGTGCCACCCACCAGCAGATCTACCGCGTGCTGAAGCGGATGGAGGAGGCCGGCTGGGTGGCCGTGGACGTCGTCGCGCAGGAGGGCAGGCCGGACAAGAAGGTCTACACCGTCGGCGCGGCCGGGCGGGCCGAGCTGCGGCGCTGGCTGGCCGAGCCCGACCCGTCTTCGGGGCCGCAGGAGCTGGCCGTGAAGATCCGCGGCGCGTCCTTCGGGAACGCGCGCGCGGTCGCCGCCGAGATCACCCGCCACCGCGACGCGCACGCCGAACGCCTCGACGCCTACCGCCAGATCGAGAAGCGCGACTTCCCCTCGCCCGCGGCACTGCGCGGTCAGCCGCTGCACCAGTACCTCGTGCTGCGCGGCGGCATCCGCGTGGAAGCGGGCCAGGTGGAGTGGTTCGAGGAGATCCTGATGGCATTGCACCAAGACAAGGACCGCTCATGACGCCGTACCCGCACCTGCTCGCCCCGCTCGACCTGGGCTTCACGACGCTGCGCAACCGCGTGCTCATGGGCTCGATGCACACCGGGCTGGAGGACCGCGCGAAGCATTTCCCGGAATTGGCGGAGTATTACGCGGAACGCGCGCGCGGCGGCGTCGGGCTGATCGTCACCGGCGGGTTCGCGCCCAACCGGACAGGCTGGCTGCTGCCGTTCGCCTCGAAGCTGTCCACGCCGGCGGAAGCCCGGCAGCACCGGCAGCTGACCGCGCCCGTCCACGAGGCCGGCGGCAAGATCGCGCTGCAGATCCTGCACGCGGGCCGGTATTCCTACAACCCGCTGAGCGTCTCGGCGTCGAGCATCAAGGCGCCGATCAACCCGTTCCGGCCGCGCGCGCTGACCGGTTACGGCGTGCGCCGGCAGATCCGCGCCTTCGCCGACAGCGCCGCGCTCGCGCGTGAAGCCGGGTACGACGGTGTCGAGATCATGGGCAGCGAGGGTTACCTGATCAACCAGTTCCTGGCCGAGCGGACCAACAAGCGCACCGACGGCTGGGGCGGCACACCGGAGAAGCGGCGGCGGTTCGCGGTCGAGGTCGTGCGGCGGACGCGCGCGGCAGTGGGGCCGGACTTCATCATCATCTACCGGCTGTCCATGCTCGACCTGGTGCCGGGCGGGCAGAGCTGGGACGACGTGGTCGCGCTGGCGAAGGACGTCGAGGCCGCGGGCGCCACGATCATCAACACCGGCATCGGCTGGCACGAGGCGCGGGTGCCGACGATCGTCACGTCCGTGCCGCGCGCGGCGTTCACCTGGGTGACCGGGAAGCTCAAGCCGCACGTGTCGATCCCGGTCGTCACCTCGAACCGGATCAACATGCCGCAGGTCGCCGAGGAGGCGCTGGCGAGCGGTGACGCCGACCTGGTGTCGATGGCCCGGCCGTTCCTCGCCGACCCCGAGTGGATCCGCAAGGCCGAGACCGGGCGCGAGGACGAGATCAACACCTGCATCGCGTGCAACCAGGCCTGCCTGGACCACGCGTTCGCCCGCAAACCGGTGTCCTGCATGGTCAATCCGCGCGCGGGCCACGAGACCACGTTGACGCTGGCGCCCACGCGGCGCGCCAAGCACGTCGCGGTGGTCGGCGCCGGCCCGGCCGGGCTCGCGGCCGCGACGGCGCTCGGCGAGCGGGGCCACAGCGTCGAGCTGTTCGAGGCCGACGCCGAGGTCGGCGGCCAGTTCGGCATCGCGCGGCTGATCCCGGGCAAGGAGGAGTTCGCCGAGACCATCCGTTACTACCAGCGGCGGTTGGAGGTCACCGGCGTGAAGGTGCACCTGGGCACGCGGGTGACCGCGGCGGACCTGACCGGGTTCGACGAGGTGGTGCTCGCCACGGGCGTCACGCCGCGGGTGCCGTCGCTGCCGGGCATCGATCACCCGAAAGTGCTGTCCTACGTGGACGTCGTCCGGCACGGCCGTCCGGTCGGCGAGCGGGTCGCGGTGATCGGCGCGGGCGGCATCGGGGTGGACGTGAGCGAGTTCCTCACCCACACGTCCTCGCCCGCGCTCGACCGCGACGCGTGGATGGCCGAATGGGGCGTCACCGATCCGGAGCTGGCCGCGGGCGGGCTCGGCCCGGCGCGACCCGAGCCGTCACCACGGCAGGTCTACCTGCTGCAACGCAAAAAGGGGCCGATCGGCGCGGGGCTGGGCAAGACGTCCGGCTGGGTCCATCGGGCGGCGCTGAAGGCGAAGGGCGTCGAGCGGATTTCGGGCATCACCTACGAGCGGATCGACGACGCCGGGCTGCACGTCACCGTCGACGGGGCGCCGCGGCTGCTGGAGGTGGACACCGTGGTGGTCTGCGCCGGTCAGGAGCCCGTGCGGGACCTGGTGGCCGGGCTGGACGGGGTGCCCGTGCACCTGGTCGGCGGGGCCGACGTCGCCGCCGAGCTGGACGCGAAACGCGCCATCGACCAGGGGACACGGCTCGCGGCCACGCTGTGATCCGGTGGCTCGCACTGGCAGGATGGCCCCCGTGCGAGACGTATGCGTGATCGGGCTCGGGCTCATCGGCGGTTCGCTGCTGCGGGCCTCGGCGGCGAGCGGCAGGACGACGTGGGGCGCGGCGGTGTCCGAAGTGGACGCCGACGCCGCGAGCCGCGCCGGCTACGACGTGACCACCGACGTGGAGGCCGCGCTGCACCGGGCCGCGGCGGCCGACGCGGTGGTCGTGCTGGCCGTGCCGCTGCCCGCGGTCGAGAACCTGCTGCGGCTGGTCGCGCAGCACGCGGCGCACTGCCTGCTGACCGACGTCGTCAGCGTGAAGGGCCCGATGCTGGACGCCGTGCGGCGGCGGGCGCCGTACACGCGTTACGTGGGCGGGCACCCGATGACCGGCACGGCCGAGTCGGGCTGGCTGGCCGGCGAAGAGGCGCTGTTCCAGGGCGCGGCGTGGGTGGTCGGCGTCGAGGAGGACACGGACCTCGAGGCGTGGGCGGAGGTCACGCGGCTGGTGCTGGACGTCGGCGCGTTCGCCGTGCCGCTGCCCGCGGACTCGCACGACGAGGCGGTCGCCCGGATTTCGCACCTGCCGCACCTTTTCGCCGCGATCCTCGCGACGGTCGGCGCGCAGGGCGGCCCGCTGGCGATGTCGCTGGCCGCGGGCTCCTACCGCGACGGCACCCGCGTGGCCGGGTCTTCGCCCGAACTGGTCCGCGCCATGACGGAAGGCAACCGCGACGCCCTGCTCCCGATCGTCGACGAGGCCCTCGGCCGCCTCGGCGCGGCGCGCGGCTCGCTGGCCTCGACCGGCGGCCTGGCCGCGACGATCAACGCGGGCCACGAAGGCGCGCTGGCCCTCTCGGCCGCCCGCGACGCCGCCCGCTCCGGCGTCCGCATCAGCCTGACCGCCCCGGACGCGCGCGACGGCCTCATCGCCCTCGGCGAACGCGGCGGGCACATCACGTCCCTGGACGAGGACGTCGCCGTCGGCGAGGTCAACTGACCCACCCGTCGCGACCGATTTGCCTGGCGCCCGGGCTGTGTGACGATAAGGCTCCTCTGCATCCGGATTGGGGAGCGAAGCGATGGGCATCAACTTCGACGAGATCAAGAACAAGGCCCAGGACGCCCTGCGCGAGCACGGCGACAAGATCGAGGAGGGCCTCGACAAGGCCGCCGGCTTCGCGAAGTCCAAGGTCGAAGGACACGACTCCAAGATCGACGGCGGGGTCGAGAAGGCCAAGGACTTCCTGGACAAGTTCAGCGGCAAGCCCGGCGAGGGCGAGCAGCCGCCCGCCGCCCCGCCGCAGCCGTAGTCCGAGAGCCGGACGGGGCCAGCGAAACCCGGTCCCGCCCGGCCGGACCCCCGGAAGTCTCAGCCGTCGCCCAGCACCGCCCGGATCACGTGCCGCGCGTTCTCCGCCATCGCCGGGTTCCTCTCCCGGTAGTACGGCAGCGAGATCAACGCCTGTGAGAGCGTCCGGGCCCGACCGCGGTTCCAGGTCGGGTCGTCCACGCCGAGCGCCTCGCGGAAGGCCTCCCGTGCGTCGGCAGGCAACAGATTCCAGGCCGGGAACAGGTCGCAGGCCGGATCGCCCGTGCCCAGGCACCCGAAGTCGATCACCGCGCTCAGCCTGCCGCGGTCGATCAGCAGATTGCCCGGCATCAGGTCGGCGTGCAGCCAGACCGGCGGGCTGTCCTGGCCCGGGGCTCGCAACGCCTGCTTCCACACTTCGGCCGCGGCGTCGCAGTCGACGTCCTCCTGTGGGATCCCGCGCAGTTGCCGGATCGCCGCCCGGGTCGACTGGTCGAGCGCGACGAGTGGCCCGCCGCGGTAGGCCGCCGGCGCTCCCGGCAGCGTGATGCTCCGCATCTGGGCCACGAATCCGGCCAGATCCCCGGCCAGCCGCACGGGCTCGCGCAGGGCTCCGGCCTCGGGATTCTCCCCCGCCGGCCACCGGTGAACCGACCACGGCCACGGATAGCCCTCGGCGGGCGCCCCGGCCCCGAGTACCTCCGGGATGGCCGTGGGCAACCGGGGCGCGAGCCGGGGCAGCCACTCCTGCTCCAGCGCCGCGTCCTTGGCGCCCGCCTTCGTCAGCGGCAGCCGCACGACCATGCCCTCGCCCAGCCGATACACGGCGTTGACCGTGCCGCCAGAAGGAAACCGGGCCACCGGCAGCCCCGCCCACCGCGGGAACTGCCCGGCGATCAGGCTTCGTACGAGGTCCTCGTCCGGACCGCGGTGCAGCTGTCCTGTCGTCACGGGGCGCCATCCGATCGTCGGGCACCGCTGGGCGTCAACTGCTTTCCGCGCGGTTCAGGTGCGCCGGTGGTACGGCAGGAATCGCCGCACCAGCCGGGACGGGGTGCGTTCCACCAGGTCCGGGCCGCGGACCGCGTCGAAGGTCGTGCCCAGCTGGTCGACGACGCCGGAAAGCTGATCGCCGTCCGGCAGGGGGACCGACGCCGGCTCGCGTTGTTCGCGGACGGCCGCGCCCAGCTCGGCCAAGGCGGCCGTGAGCAGGGAGACGTCCTCGGGCGACGGTGGCGGCACGTCCCGGCCCAGGGTCACCCCGACCTCCGTGACGGCGTCCGTCACGCGTTCCAGCCCCGCGATCACCGGCCACCACGCCACGGCCTGCCGTCCCGCCGGCGAGGGCTCCACGATCACCTGCTGGAACGCCGTCCGCAGGTCCGAGAGCGCCCGGTAGGCGGCGCGGCGGGCACGCGAACGGGCCAGTCGCGCCTCCCCCGAAGACGCGACGACCAGCGCGCTGCGGACGTACGACGCGACCGTGTCGAAGGCGTCCGCGAGCCGCCCGCCGACCTGCGGACGGCGTGAGCCCGGCCAGAGCAGGTAGCCGATCACGAGCACGATCAGGCAGCCCGAGACCGTGTCGACCAGCCGCGCGAGCACCACCGTCCAGCTGCCGGTGTTCGCGAGGTCCATCTGCAGGATGATCAGCGGCGTCACGAAGGTGCCGAGCATGCCGTAATTGCGCACCTTCCCCACCGCGGCGCCGCCGGCGAACAGCGCGATCAACGCCACCAGCACCCAGCCGCGCGCGCCCACCGCGAGCACCACCGCCCCGAGCCCGACGCCCGCCACCGTGCCCAGCCCGCGCAGCACCGCGCGGCCGAAGACCGAACCGAAGTCCGGCTTCAGCACGACGCCGACCGTCAGCGTGATCCAGTACGTCCGCTCGAACGGCACCAGCAGCGCCACCACCTCGGCGACCGCCACGCACACCGTCAGCCGCAGCGCGGCGACCCAGGTCAGCGGGCCGGACACCAGCGAACTCGCCCACTCCCGCACCCGGCGGTACGGCGAAACAACCGCTCGGCGCTGCCGGTCGTCGCCCTTCTCGATGCGCGCGAGGCCCGCGTACAACGCCTTCAGCACCGGGTCGGCGTCTTCTTCCGGAGCCGACGGCGGGGGCGGCAACGGCTGGGTCGCCAGCACCGAAGCCGCGGCGCCCGTGAGGTACTCGATGACGTCTCCGGGCGGGCGGCGGCCCGCGTTCACCAGCGCGACCGAGGCCTCCACGGCGGGAGTGGTGGCGGACAGCTGGTTCAGCAGCTGCCGATACGCGGCGTCGCGGCCGGAGAGCCACGAACGGGCCGTCAGCAGGCGGTCGTACGCCGTGTTCATGGCCGTCGTGAGCTGGTTGCGGGCGGCGCGCGAGGTCGGCTCGTCGGTGGCCGACAGCATGGCGGCGAGCTCGATGTACACGTGCGCGACAGCCGTGCGCTCGGAGCTGGTGGCACGCACGGTCCACGTCACGAGCGCGACCAGCAGGCTCCAGGCCGCGCCCGCGCAGAAGTAGCCGAACAGCACCTCCACACGCAGGCCGGTCGCGTGCTGGGCGGTGCCGAGCACGCAGAACACGAACATCTGCAGCGCCGCCACCGACGCGTTGCTGCCGGCCGCGCTGATCAGCGCCGAGACGGCCGCGATCAGCACGACCGCCGGGATCGACCAGGCCGGCGAGCCGCCGGTCAGCAGGCCGACCAAGTAGCCCGCGGCGGCAGCGAGGGTCGCGCCGCCCAGCCGGCGGGCGCGGTAGCGGTACGGGCCCGAAGCCTCGGACAGCACCGCCGGCAGGGCACCCGTCGAAATCAGCGCGCCGACGGCGATGTCCCCCGCCGCGTACGCGACGGCCAGCGGCGTCGCCAGCGCGATCACCGCACGGGCCACCATGTTCCACGGAACGGGCACCGGTTTCGGGCGCAGGAGCTGGACCAGCCAGTGGGGTGCGGCGAAGTCTGGGCGCGTCACGCACCCATCTTGACCTACGCTGCTCGGAGCGCTTAATTATCTTTTGGTCAACAAGCTGTCGCTGGAGGTCGTCGATGCCGGGTCGCCGCTATTCGTTCGAGGTCAATCGGGTGAGCAAGGCCGCGCCGGCCGCGCTGTTCCGGCTGGAGAGCGATGGCTCACTCTGGTCGACCTGGGCCCGTCCGCTGATCGTCCAGTCCCGCTGGGTCAGCCGCGGCGCCGACGACGCGGGCGGCGTCGGCGCGATCCGCGAACTCGGCCTGTGGCCCGTGCTGGTGCGTGAGGAGACCCTTGAGTACGAGGCCGACCGGCGGCACGTCTACACCTTGACCGGACCGGCGCCGTTCAAGGACTACCGCGCGGAGCTGCTCCTGACCCCGAACGCCGCGGGCGGCACCGACCTGCGCTGGACGGGCTCGTTCACCGAGTCGCTGCCCGGCACCGGCCCGATCGCGCGCGCCACCCTGAGCGGCTTGATCGGGAGGCTCGCGACACAACTGGTCAAAGCGGCCGAGAACGGGCGTTGACGAGGGTGCGCTGAACCACACCGGACAACCCCGATCCGCGCCGGACGTCTCCTTAAAGTGTTCTATGGGAGGGAATCCGGCATGATGCGGCGTTGTCTGATTGTGGCGGCGGTGGGCCTTTTGGCACTGTCCGGCTGTTCGTCACCGGCCGCGCCGCCGAGCCAGCCGAACCCCGCGGCGGGCGCGGCCCCCACGCCGGCACCCGGCGGGCCCTACCCGTTCGGCACCGTGCAGGCGAAGGCGCCGGCCACAGTGGACGGCAAGGTCGGCGTGGTCCGCCGCATCACCACGGACAAGCCGTACGTCTTCATCACGATGGACGACGGCGCGGTGAAGGACCCGTCCGCGCTCGAGGAGATCCAGCACTCCGGCGGGCACCCGGTGCTGTTCCTGAACCAGCGTTACGTCAAGGGGCACGAGGCGTACTTCAAGTCCATTTTGGACTCCACCGGCGCGGTGCTCGGCGACCACACCGTCAACCACCCGAACCTCAAGGGCAAGCCGCTCGCCTTCCAGCAGAAGGAGATCTGCGAAGACGCGGACGACTTCAAGACCGGGCTCGGCGTCCGCCCCACGCTCTTCCGCCCGCCGTTCGGCAACTACGACGAGAACACCCTGAAGGCCGCGGCCCTGTGCGGCATGCGCGTCGCGGTCCTCTGGTCCGCCGCCGTGAACGACGGCCAGGTCCAGTTCCAGGTCGGCGACAAGCTCCGCCCCGGCGACATCGTCCTGATGCACTTCCGCAAGACGTTCAAAGAGGACTACGAGGCTTTCCTCGCGCGCGCCAGGAAGGACGGCCTGACCCCGGTTCCCCTCGCCGACTTCCTCGGCTGAGGGGCCGGTCAACCCGCGCCGAGGCAGACGAACGGCCGTCGCAGGGGGTCGATGGCGATGGCTTCGGCCAGCGCGAGCGCCGGGGGCGTGCCGTCGGCGAGGCGGCGGTGCAGGTCGGCCATCGTGTCGGCAGCCGCGCGGTCGCCGACCCGCGCGACGGCGCCGATCACCGTGCGCGAGCCGCCCGCCAGGAGCGTGCCCGCGAAGCCGAGGGCCTCCTCACCAGGGCGAATGTGGCTCATCGCCAGCTCGCAGGCGGCGAGCACCACGCTCTCGGGCGGGCGGGACAGCCGGGCCGTCTCGTGGGCGAACAGCGGACCGTCGACGAGTTCCAGCCGGGAGAACAGGGCGTTCGCGGGCTCGTGCGCGCCGTGCGCGACGAGGTGGGCCAGGCGGGTGCCGTCGAGAGCGGCGAGCACGGTCTGGCTGGTGGCGTCGGCGCCGTCGACCAGCCGCGCGTCCGGGTAGACCGAGCGCAGCTTGCTCACCTCGCCGACGGAGCCCGGCACGCCAGGCCCGCCGGCCAGCAGCACCGGGCCCGCCGTGGTCCGGCGCTTCGCCGTGATCCAGGCAGTCGCCGAGGGCGCGATTGACACGGCGCGTCCCCGCAACGAAGGCAACGCGCCCCACGGCAGCGCGTACAACTGTCCAATGGGGACGATCACGAGCTCGCGGTCGTCCAGCGTCTTGACCAGTGACGCCGAGATCAGCCGGTCGAGCTTGTCCGCGCGGACGCGCGCCGACGCGCCCACCGCCTCCGCCAACGGCGGCGGCAGCAGGTCGGGCGCGAGGGCGTCGAGGTCCGCGTGCAGCTGGGTCGCCGTCTCGACGATGTCGGCCAGCGGGCCGAGCTTGAGCAGCCGGAACGTGCCGCGGTCGACGACCACCGAGTAGAGCTGGCCGTTGTAGGGCACGAGGCTGACGAGCACGCGTTCGCCGAGCTGCTCCACGACCTCGTCGGGCGTCGCGACCGGGCGCGGGCGGCCCCACTGGCTCGTGTACCAGCCGAGCCGGCTCGCCTCCTGCTGGAGCTGGGCGTAGCGCTGTTCCAGTGCCTTGACGGGCTCGCCCTCGAGCCGGGCGCGCTGGATCATGCGCTGGATGTGGCGCATCTCGTTGATGTTCCGGGCCAGCGCCGGGTCCTCGATCACCGGGAGCGGCTCGTACCGGTACACCTGCGCACGGGTTCGCTCCAGCCAGGCGAACATGCGACGGGCGCCGGCCGCGTTGCGACGGGCTCGCCGCAGCACCAGCCGCATCGCGAGGCGGCCCAGCTCCTCGCCGTGCACGGCGGTGCCGCAGACCAGGTCGAGCCCGCCCATCCGGTCGCGGATCATGCCCAGCTCACGCAGGCCGGCGCGCGCCTGCGCCAGCGCCGAGCGCGGCCGGTCCGTGGCCACGGCGAGCTCGGCGCGGCACAGCCGGAGCAGCATTCGGTGGTCGATCGGCGTGGTCGCGCGCGGCTTCGGCACGCGGGCGAGCACGGCGACCGCCTCGTCGACCTCGTCGCGCCGCAGCAGCAGGCGGACGGCCAGCAGGCGCGCCACGGCGGCCTCGTCGCGCAGGCCGAGGCCGGCCAGCCGCTCCGCCAGCGACACCAGTTCCCTGGGCAGCCGCGGCGACGACTTCGCGCCGTCACCGGAGAGGATCTTGTGGACGTCGGCGCGCAGCCGGGCGAGGCCCGCGATCTCGGCCCACGTCCGGTTGCCGCGGCGCAGGAAGCGCCGGCGCGCGTCGGAGGCGAACTTGCGGGCCAGCGCGAAGTCGCCTTCGAGCAGCGCGGCGGCCGCCCGGGCGACCTCGGCCTCGGCGATGTGCTGGCCGGATCCGTTGTCCCGCAACGCAGGCAGCGCCTCGTCGAGGTGACGCGCCGCCTCCTCACCGAGGCCGGCGGTGAGCAGCGCGCGGGCCTGATCGAGCCGGATCAGCGGCAGCGAGCCGGGCGACTCCGTGGTCAGGATGCGGGCCGCCTGCTCGTAGCTGGACAGTGCCTGAGGGACGTCGCCGACGAGCTGCGCGTGGTCCCCCAGGTTCTGCCGGGTCTTGCCCTCGAGCCGGGGGTGACCGCGCTCGACGGCCAGCGCGAGCGCGTGGTTCAGGTCGGCCTGTGCGGCGTCCGGGTTGTTCATCGCCATGTGCACCAGCGCCCGGTTGTTGAGCACCGAGACCAGGATGAACCCGTCCTGGAATCCGGCCTCGACGCCGGGCAGCACGGTGTCGTAAGCCGCGAGCGACTCCCGGAATCTCCCGGCCCGCATGAGGATGACGCCCTGCTGGATGATGACGATCAGCCGCAGCTCGCCCCGGAGCCGTCCCTCGGGCAGCCGCTGCCGGGCCGTTTCGGCGGCGTCCAGGTGCGCCAGCCCGGCATCGGTCGAGGTCACCTCGGCCTCGGCCGCGGCCAGGCTGATGAGCACCCGGGTGTGCAGTTCCAGCAGCTCGGGTCCCGGCTCGGCGATCCGCGCGATCTGCGACAGCGCCTGGCGGAGCAGCCGCACCGCTTCGGCCGGACGCTGATCGGAAGCGGCCGCACGGCCCCGCGCGTAAAGATCGCTCGCCGCAGCGGTCACACGGTCGAGAACGGGTAGCGGCGCGGGCACGCGCTCTATGGGAGCACACCCCCGTCGCGCACCGTAACGCCCGTCCGGGTTCTCCGGTTTCCGGAGCACAACCGTGCTAGAGCACAACCGTCGGAGTCACCACCGTCCGGCGGCGTGGGCCCGCGCCGAGGTGAACCAGGATCTGGGTCGTGCCCTGCGGCACGCCCTCCAGCACGAACCGGCCGCCCTCGTCGGCGACGGTGGCGAACGTGCCCTGCTCGGCCACGCGCACCTCCACCTCGTACTCGCCGGCGGGCACCAGCCAGCCGTCGATCCGGTGCGTCTTGCCGATCTTGGTCAGGTTGATCATCACCGTCAGGTCGCTGACGGTGAAGGTGATCGTGCCCGTGGCCGTGCTGCGAACGCCGGCGAGTTCGTCGAGCCGCTCCCAGCGCGCGACCTCGACGTCCAGGTTCTCGAGTTCCAGCGCGAATTGGACCCGCTGCACCAGGTCTTCCGGTGGCGGGTCCAGCTCGTCGAGGAAACGATCGATGTCCGCGAGCAGGGTTTCATCGTCCGGCATCGCTCTGCCTCCTCCCGGCGTACCGATGTCGTTCATCGGTCGCCCCCTTCACCTGCGAGGAGGTCGCGCATCGAATCGAGGCAACGACCCCTGGTGGGTCCGACGCTGCCACGTGGCATGCGCATGGCTTCGGCGACCGCGCGGTACTCGGCGCGGCCGGCCAGCACGGTCAGCCGGAGCAACTCCTGACAGCGGGTGGGCAACCGGAGGAAGGCGCGCCAGACACGACGGTCGCGGTCGGCGCGGATCGCTTCCTCCTCGGGTGCGGGTTGGGTGCTCGGCAGGTTCTCGGCGACCTCGTCGCTCAGCGGCACAGGCTGGATCCGCCGGCCGAACGGGTGGGTCGCCTCGCGGCGGGTGGTGGTGATCAGCCACGCGGCCAGCGCGCGCGGGTCCCGCAGCTTGTCCAGCTGGCTGAACAGCGCGAGCCACACGGTCTGCACGACGTCTTCGGCGACCTGGCGGTCGAGGCCGTTCGCGCGCGCGACGTGCCAGACGAGCGGCGTCAGCTCGTCGACGAGTTTCGCCATCGCCTGCCGGTCACCGGCTCGAGCCGCCTCCATGCAGGCAGCGTGCAGCTCGGCGCCGGTCAGGCCTTCCCATGGCGGGTCTACCTCGGTGGTTTGCACGTCGGTCACCGTATCTGTCTCGCGGCGGAAGTCTCTTGACGTCCTCGGTGGTGTCGCAGGCCCTTCAGGGGGAAGGAGCGTGCAGGTTGCGCTGAGATACATCTGGTCGCTTACCCGTATCGATAGATTCGACTGTTTTCCACCGGCCGGCGCGGTGTGCCCGCGCCGGCCGACGTCCCCTCCCACTACTTCGGGCCTGCCCCCCGCAGGCCCGGCCGGGTGGTTCCTCCCCCGAGTCCACCCGGCAGACGGCGTCCGGCAGCCCCCTCGGCTCCCGGACACCGCCCGTCTTTCTTCCCCCGAGCTACTTGACCTTCGCGGGCTCGTCCATGGGCTCGTGGTTGCCGTCCGGCTCGACGCCGGTCCCCTCGGCCAGGTGCGGCGCCGCGCCAGTGGTAACCGGCGGAACGGTGGTGATCGGCTTGATCTCTTCGTTCGTTTCGGTAGGCATCGTGCTTTCCCCTTGTCCCTCGGCTGCTCCATAAGACGCATTCAGGGTGCACCCAGATACACGGAGAGGAACCTTTTTCCGGGAACTTTTCGAAATCGCTGGTCAGATGGGTGGCGCATTACTGCAGATGCCGACGATCTGTGACCGTCGGTAAACCCTCCGCGACCTTCACCAGCGCCTCGGCCCAGTCCCGGTAGCCCACCGGCCCGGGGTGGAACCGGTCGGCGGCGAAGGTCCCTTCGTGCAGCAGGGCCGGGTCCATCGCGACGTAGCCGATGCCCGGCAGCCTCGCCAATTCGGCCGCCGCGCGGTCCAGCGCTGCCGAACGCGCGGCGAGCAAATCCCGCAACGGCCGCGGCAGCGAGGGAAACCGAGCCATCGGCGGCACCCCGGCCACGAGAACGGGCACCGGCCCGACCCGCCGCCGCGCCTCGACGACGACTTCCAGGAGATCCCGCCGGAACCGGGTGGCGGAATGCAGCTCGATGGTGTCGTTCACGCCGAGGACGACCACGAGGAGGTCGGCGGGTTTCAGCCGGGGGACGAGGTCACGGCGGACTAGTCGCGCGTTCGCGCCCGTGCGCCCGAGCGCCTGCCACTGGACCCGACGGCCCAGCCGCCCGGCCAGCTGCCGCGCGAGCTGCCCGGTGAGCGCCTCTTCGTGGGTCGCCGCGCCGACCCCGTCCACCGTGGACTCACCAACCACGGCGAGCCGGAGAACGGCACCGGTCCCGACAACGCCCTCGACGGGACCGGCGGCCCCGGGCAGCCGGGGCGTGCTGCGCCGGACCCGCACCGCCTGCACCACCAGCAGCGGCGCGGCCAGGAGAAACGGAAGGAGTGCCATGTGATCGACCCTAGCCGCGGGTCCGGACGGTTCCGGCCACTCAGCCGGAGTTGTCCACAGGGGTGGTCGATTGTGGATAACCGGGCTCGCGGGGGCGGTTTTCGCGCTGCCGCCGGTTGGGGGTGAGAGAGACTGGGGGTGAGGGAGAGCGCGGGGTTGGTGGACGCGGGGATGGGTGACCACGCTGGGCGGAGGCGGCCTGGCCCGGTGCTGATCCGGGTGCGCCTGGCAGAGACCTGACGGGCCCGGCGGCTCCGGCGACTCGGGCAAGCTGGCGGCTTCCGCAGCTTCCGCAGCTTCCGCGGCTCCGGCAGACCCGACGACTCGGGGAAGCTGGCGGCCCGGCGGCTCCGGCGACCCGGGGAAGCTGGCGGCCTCGGCAGCTTCCGCGACTGCGCCAGACCCGACGACTCGAGCGAGCTGGTGGGCCTGGCGCCTCCGGCAGACTCGGCAGGCACGGCAGGCTTCGGCGGCCCCGCGACTCCGGCAGACCCGGCAACTCGAGCGAGCTGGCGACTCCGGCAGTCCTCGCGGCTCCGGCGGCTCCGGCGGCTTCGGCGGCTTCGGCGGCTTCGGCGGCTTCGGCGGCTTCGGCGGAGCACGGCATGACCTCAGGCAGGTCCGGCGCCAACCACACTAGGCCCACGCGGCGTCGGGCGAAGGTCGCGACCTTGCGGGAGGCCAAGCGGGTGTCGGCGAAGCCCGTGCCCTGCCTGTGGGAGGTCGCGGCGCGGTCGCAGCGCGCAGCGGCGATTGCCGAGCCACAACAACATCGAATGAACGCCACTCTGCCCGGGCAGCGCCCGGTGAACGTCACCGGGCCTCGGCGGCACCGGGCGACGATCACCGAACCCCGGCAACGTCGCCGAACCTCGGCAGCATCGGGCGGACGTCAACCAAGCCCGGGCGAAGGCGCCGCGCCCAGGGACCTACTTCCCCTTCTGACGCTCCGCATGCCAGCGGTCGTACAGGCCGGTGATCTCCTTCAGCGCGAACGACAGGAAGTCCTGCATCTCGGCCAGGCGTTTGCCCGCGGGGGTGTCCGCGCCGAGGGCGCCGATGCCCTCCTCCGCGGCGTCGCGCCACATCAGGAGGAAGCGGTCGCGCTTGAGGAACGTGGCGTACCAGAGGTCGTCGTACAGGCGGTAGTGGTCGCGGCGCTCGCCTGGTTCTCGGACCTTCGTCACCAGGCCGACCTGTTCCAGGTAGCGGACCGCGCCGGAGATCGCCGCCGGGCTCACCGAGAGCTGGGCGGCCAGGTCGGAGGCGGTCAGCTGGCCCTCATCGGTGGTCATCAGGGCCGCGAAGACCCGGGCGGCCATGCGCTGCATGCCGATCTGGGACAGGACCAGGCCCAGGCTCTCGACGTACCGCCGGACGGCGTCCTCGTCACGGTTCGTCTCAGGCGTCGTCATCCGGCCATCCTCTCTTATCGCCACAGCAAGATCAGTCTATCCAGACATTTTCTTAACTTCACAACTTCATGAAATCAGTGTAGCTTCCGACGCATGGGAAACGCCATCTCCATCGCCGGCCTGCGCAAGTCGTTCGGCCGGACACAGGCCCTCGACGGCCTCGATCTCCAGGTTCCCGTGGGGGAAGTACACGGTTTCCTCGGCCCGAACGGCGCCGGGAAGTCCACCACCGTCCGCGTTCTGCTCGGGCTGCTGCACGCCGACGCCGGCGAGGTCCGGCTGCTCGACGGCGACCCGTGGCAGGACGCCGCGAGCCTGCACCGCCGGCTGGCCTACGTGCCCGGCGACGTCAGCCTCTGGCCCAACCTCTCCGGCGGCGAGGTGATCGACCTGCTCGGCCGCCTGCGCGGCGGGCTCGACCAGCGCCGCCGCAAGGACCTCATCGACCGGTTCGACCTCGACCCGCGCAAGAAGGGCCGCACCTACTCGAAGGGCAACCGGCAGAAGGTCGCCATCGTCGCCGCACTGGCGTCCAATGTGGACCTTCTGCTGCTCGACGAGCCGACCTCAGGCCTCGACCCGTTGATGGAGGCCACCTTCCAGGAGGCGATCCAGGAAGATCGCGCGCAGGGGCGCACCGTGCTGCTCTCCAGCCACATCCTCGCCGAGGTGGAAGCCTTGTGCGACAAGGTGAGCATCATCCGCAACGGCCGCACGGTCGAGTCCGGCACGCTCGCCGAGCTGCGCCACCTCACCCGCACGTCCATCGTCGCGGAGCTGGCCGGGCCGCCGAACGGGCTGGCGAAGCTGGCCGACGTGCACGACCTCAAGGTCGACGGCAACCGCGTCCGCTTCGACGTCGAGACGCGCTCGCTGGACGACGCGCTGCGCCAGCTGACCAGCGTCGGCGTGCGGAGCCTGGTGAGCCAGCCTCCGACGCTCGAAGAGCTTTTCCTGCGCCACTACGCCGAAACGACCGTTGAGGCGGGAAAGTGACCGCCACCCTGGCCAACCTGAACCAGCCGGCCGCCGCGCGCGGCCACTCGCTGGTGGGCACCTGGCACCTCACCCGCCTCGCGCTGCGGCGCGACCGCGTGATCCTGCCGATCTGGATCGTCCTGCTCAGCATCGTGCCGGCGAGCACCGTGGGCACGTACGCCCAGTTCTACCCGACGGCCGCGAGCCGGGCCGCGCTCGCCGCCGGCGCCGTCGCGAACCCCTCGTTCGCGCTGGTCTACGGCCCGGCGTTCGACCTCGGCACCGCGGGCGGGTTCATCGCCTGGCGGATGGGCGGGCTCCTCGCGCTGCTGATCGGGCTGATGGCGGTCTTCACGGTCACGCGGCACACCCGCGCGGAGGAGGACTCCGGCCGCGCCGAGCTGCTCGCGTCCACTGTGGTCGGTCGGTACGCGGCGCTGACCTCGGCGGTCGCCGTCTCGGCCGGGGCGAGTCTGCTGATCGGCGTGATCCAGGTGGTCACGATGATCGGCGCGAAGCTGCCGGCCGCGGGCGCGCTGGCCTTCGGCGCCGGCATCGCGTTGGCGGGGTTGGTCTTCACGGCCGTCGCCGCCGTCGCCGTGCAGTTGGCCGAATACTCGCGCACCGCCAACGGCATCGGGACGGCCGTGGTCGGCGTCGCCTTCCTGCTGCGCGGCGCGGGCGACTCGACCTCGGACGCGCACTGGCTTTCCTGGCTCTCGCCGCTCGGCTGGCCGCAGCAGCTGCGGCCGTTCGCGGGCGAACGCTGGTGGGTGCTCGTGCTGCCGGTCGCGGCGACGCTGGTGATCGGCGCGGTGGGCTACGCGCTGTTGCCGCGCCGCGACTTCGGCGTCGGCCTGATCCCGCCGCGCCCCGGCCCGGCCGAAGCCGCGCCGTCGCTGCGTTCGCCGTTCGCGCTGGCCTGGCGGCTGCAGCGCGGCCCGCTGCTCGGCTGGGTGATCGGGCTCGCCGTCGGCGGCGCGGTCTTCGGCTCGATCGCCAGCGGCATCAGCGGGCTGGTCGGCGGGACCGAGCAGACGAAGGAGATCTTCGCGCGCCTCGGCGGCACCAGCGCGATCGTCGACGCCTTCCTCAGCACCATGGTCGGCCTGTTCGCCATGCTGGCTTCGCTCTACGGCATCCAGGCGACGCTGCGGATGCGCACCGAGGAGACGGCCGTCCGGCTGGAGCCGCTGCTCGCGACGCGGGTCGGCCGGCTGCGCTGGGCCGCGAGCCATCTGGTGTTCGCCTTCCTCGGCACCGCATTGCTGGTGCTGGTCGGCGGCGTCCTGCTCGGCCTGGCGAACGGCTTGCGCGCCGGCGACGTCGGCGGCTCGGTCGGCCACCTGTTGCTGGCGGTCCTCGTGCAGGTGCCCGCCGCGTGGGTGGTGATCGGGCTCGCCACGCTGATCTTCGGGCTGCTGCCGAAGTTCACCGGCGCGTCCTGGGCAGTGGGTGCGCTGGCGCTGCTGATCAGCCTGTTCGGGCCGGTAGTGAACGCGCCGCAGGCGGTGCTGGACGTCTCGCCGTTCCAGCACCCGCCGAAGCTGCCGGGCCAGGAGTTCACCGCGACGCCGTTGGTCTGGCTGCTGGTGGTCGCCGCCGCCGCGCTCGCCGCGGGCCTGGCCGGCTGGCGCCGCCGCGACGTCGGCTGAGCCACGGGGACAAAACGGCTCGGGTCACGAACGCGAAGAGATGTAGCCCGGCATGAACGCCGAAGACGGGCCGAGTGAGGTGGGCGGGCCGGAGATCGGGGCCGGCGGCGGCTGGGTGACCGAGACCGTGGCCGTTGTGGTGCTGGGCGGATTCGGCGGGAGCTGGGTGGTGACCGTGACGGGCGGCGGCGCGGGACTGGTGACGGTGACCGTGACGGGTACCGCGGGCGGCGAAGTGGACGTCACCGACGGAGTGGTGTTCGAGGAATCGGCTGGGCGCGGGGTGTTGCCGGCCACGAGCAGCGCGGAGACCAGCAGGCCCATCGCGAACCCGGCCAGCCCGGTCACGACGACCGCACCCCAGGTCGGGACCGTTTTCGACACGCGGCACCTCCCTCGCCGTGCGAAGTGCAGGTACGAGGACTAGTCGCGTTGATCTTATGCGCCGTTACGGACCGTGCAAGTTGAGTTCAACCTGCGCAAGTTTGTTGCGAGACAGGTAGCAGCTCTGCCAAGGTGCGGAGGTGGCCGAACATGGGGTGGCCGCCAAGGGCGGTGTGTTGCGGGTTCCCGACTTCCGACGGCTCTGGCTCGCCGACGCGCTGAGCCAGGTCGGCAGCCGGATCGATTTCCTCGCGGTCCCGCTGCTCGCGGCGACGACGTTGTCCGCGTCCGTGCTGGAGGTGTCGCTGCTGCGCACGTTCGCGACGCTGCCGTTCCTGTTGCTGGGGCTCCAGGTCGGCGCGTGGTGCGACCGGATGCGGCACCGGCCGGTGCTGATCGCCGCCGACCTCGGCCGGGCCGTGCTGTTCGGCTCGATCCCGGTCGCCGCGCTGTTCGGGGTGCTGACGCTCGGGCAGCTGTTCACCGTGGTCCTGCTGGCCGGGGTGCTGGGCGTGTTCTTCAACGTCGCGCACCAGACGTACGTGCCCCACCTGGTCGAGCCCGCCCTTCTCCCGGATGCCAACGCGCGCCTGCAGACGAACATGTCGGTCGCCGCCGTCACGGGCCCGGGCATCGGCGGCGTGGTGGTCCAGTTCGCCGGCAGCGCGGGCGCGATGGCCGTGGACGCCTTGTCCTACCTGTGGTCGGCACTGTGGCTGCGCCGGATCCGGACCCCCGACGTGCGCCAGGAGCCGGCCGAACGGCACCTGCGCCGCGAGATCGCCGAGGGCCTGAAAGCCGTTGCGGGCAACCGGATCCTGCTCGCGATCACCGTCCACGGCGCTGTCTCCAGCCTGTTCCAGTCCATGCAGATGGCGATCTCGGTGGTGTTCCTCAGCCGCGAGGTCGGCCTCTCGCCGGGCGCGATCGGACTGCTCAGCAGCACCACGCTCACCGGCGCGATCCTCGCGGGCTTCACCGCGCGCCGGCTTGGCGAGCGCTTCGGCGGCGCGCGGGTCCTGCTCGCGTCCACGGTGCTCTACGGCGGTTCACTCCCGCTCTTCGGCCTGACCGAGCCGGGCTGGGGGCTGCTCTGGTACTTCGCCGCGGGATTCGGCTCCGGCTTCGGGATCATCACGATGAACGTGTTCTGCGTGAGCTTCCGGCAGGCCGTCACGCCGCGGCGACTGCTCGGCCGGGTCGGCTCGGTCTCGCAGACGCTGATCTTCGGCGTCGCGCCGGTCGGCAGCCTGATCGGCGGGCTGGTCGCCGAGGCCGCGGGCATGCGGACCACGCTGCTCGTGGCGGGCGCCGGGGCGCTGGCCGCTTCGGCGATCCTGCTGGCCTCGCCGCTGCGCAAGCACCGGGACCTGCCGGTCTAGACGCAGCGCAGCCCGTCCACCAGCACCCGCACCAGGTGCCGGCTGTCCGGCGAGTAGCGCTCGACGGCCAGCGCGCCCACGATCAGCGCCCGCAGGTCCTCGCCGTCGATGTCCTTGCGGACGGCGCCGACGGACTGGGCGCGCTCCAGCAGCGCGGCCAGGTTCGTGCGGAACTCGGAACCCGCGTCGGCCTTGTACGCCGAGCCGCTGGTCTCGCCGAGCGCTTCGCAGATCGCGCGGTTGAGCGAGGCCTGCTTGATCACGCGCGTGAAGTAGTCGAAGAACGCTTCGCCCGGGTTTTCGGCGTCCGCCAGCTCGCGCGCTTCGGCGGCGAACTGCTCCAGCCGCTCCAGCACCACGGCCTGGAACAGTGCTTCCTTGCTGGGGAAATGCCGGTAGACGGTGCCCGCGCCGACCCCGGCGAGGCGGGCGATGTCGTCGAGCGGGACGGCCAGCCCGTCGGCCGCGAAGGCCTCCTCGGCGGCGGCCAGCACCCGGGCCCGGTTCCGGCGCGCGTCGGCGCGCAGCACTGGCTTGCTCACGGGCGTCCTCCTCGATCTCATTGACAAACGGAACGCTCACTCCGTATCGTCGGAAGCGGGTGCACCGTTCCGATTAAACCTCATTCTTCCCTGGAGAAGCCCTGATGACCCGGACCGTGTCCGAAATCTCGCAGCTTGTCGCCCAAGGCATGTCCGCCCTCGACGTCACGCCGATGGCCGACGTCTTCGCCGCCGACGCCGTTTACGAACTCCCCTTCCTGGGCCACCGCGTCGAAGGCCGTGACGCGATCCTCGCCGCGCTGGCCGCCGGCGGCGACCGTGCCCGCGCCCTCGGCCTGGCGAAAGTACAGGTCACCACGCGGGACAGCGCCGACGGCTTCGTCGTCGAACTCGTGGCCGAAGGCCGGAACCCGCACACCGGCGAGGACTACCGCTTCCCGTCGTCGGTCGGGCTGCTGACCGTCCAGGACGGGGAAGTCACCGTCTACCGCGACTTCCCCAACACCGACGCCGCGAAGACCATGATCGGCGCGAAGACCGTCTTCCAGCGATTCCTCGACGCCTCCGTGGAGAACCGCTGGGACGACCTCGCCGACCTCTACGCCGAGGACGTGGTGATCGAGCTGCCGTTCACGCCCGCGGGCGTGCCGCGGCTGACCAGCGGCCGCGAGGAACTGCGCGAGCGCTTCCGCGCGGCCGGGCAGGTGCGGCGGATGACCAAGGCCGACAACGTCGTGGTGCACGAAACCGCCGACCCCGAGGTGCTGGTGACCGAGTTCGACCTGCACGGCGAGTTCGACGGCGAACCGTTCACCTCGACCTACGCCATGGTGCTGACCGTCCGCGACGGCAAGATCGTGTACTCCCGCGACTACTCCGACACCGCCGCGGCGGCCGAGCGGATCGCCCGGTTCACGGCGTCGCGGACTGCGACGCCGGAGGGCTGAACAGCCGTTCGGCCGTGGTGGCCGTCCATTGCCACACGCCGGGCACCAGCAGGACGCCCACCACCACGAACACCGGGAAGACGAGCCGGGTTTCGACCTTCTTGCCGGTGCGGATCCGCATCGGCTTCGGGGGCCGGATCTCGTACCAGGTCTCGCCGGCGATCGGGAGCGGGAAGAGGAACGGGCAGCCCGACTCGGTGAGGGAATCGCCGAGGCAGTGCACGAAACACCCGGCGGCGACGGCGAAGCCCAGCCAGCCGGAGATCTGCTGGAGCTGGGCGGCGTGGTCCGGCGGCGCGGTGAAGTACCACCACGCCACGGCCGCGCCGCTCAGCGGCAGCAGCCAGTCGCCCAGTGCGCCCTCGGCCAGCAGGAGCCCGAAGACCACCACCCCGAACACGGCCCACGGACCGCCGGCCGCCGTGCCCGCCGCCGTCGCGGCGCCGAGGCCCGCGGCGAACAGCACGGTGTGTGAAAGATGGCGGTGCTTGCCGGTCACCTTCTCGTCGCGAGGGCCCTTGGTCAGCGCGTACACCGAAGCGGAGACGCGGCGCAGGAGCCAGGAGATCGCGCCGGTCAGCCAGCCGAAGATGCGTGACGCGCTGGCGCCGGGGTGGTCGAGGTCCGGCAGCAGGGCGAACCCGGCCGTGGTGGCCCCGAAGACCACCGCTTGGTGCACCGAGGCCGCTCCGACGGCTGGTGCGAGGGCCAGGCCCGCACACCAGCCGGTCAGGGCGTGTGTGCGCCCCATCATCGTGCTCATCCCCCAGGTCGACGACGGAATTCAGGTCCGCGGCGACCGTAGCGGGGATCAGGCGGGCGGCTCCTCCGACACGCTCAGGTGTTCGGCCACGCCCGTGAGTTCGATGACTCGGCTCACGGCGGAACTGGGCACCACCGCGAGCTCGACGTCCTGCTCACGGGCCTGCCGCTGGGCGTGCAGGACCACGTTCAGCGCCGAGGAGTCGAAGAAGGTGACCCCGGTCAGATCGGCCACCACGCGCTGCGAGCTCTTGTCCGCGATCAACCCGGCCAAGGCCTCTTGCAGCTGCGGGCTGGTGAGCAGGTCGAGCTCTCCGATGACCACCACCCTCGGCTCGTCGGCCCTGGTGTCCAGCGTGATGCCGAACCCGGGCGGGGTGGCGTTCTGGTCGGCTGCGGGCATGCAGTTTCTCCTAGTCAGGCGCTGCTGCTGCGCCGGTACGCGCCTGTTGTCTCAAGCGGCAACCGTGTCACGGTTCCAGGCATCTGGAGACTCAACCCTAACCCAGCCTGCGGGCGTGCCCGCGACGGCCGCCACCTGTCCCGGGGACCGGTACGCACAGGGCGGGCGTCGACGCCGAACGGCCCGGACACACGTCTGCCCGCGTGCCGGACCGGCACGCGGGGCGTAGGCGTTTCGGGGGTGGTCTAGTGCGTGGAGACCGTCTTGCGCTTCGCGCGACGCTGCCGCAGGAACAGCTCGCGGCGCTCGATTTCACCGAGGCCGCCCCAGATGCCGTACGGCTCCTGGACGGTCATCGCGTGCCGGCGGCACTGCGCCAGCACGGGACAGGTCTGGCAGATCGCCTTAGCCCGCGACTCGCGCCGCTCGCGGGCGGACCCGCGCTCGTTGTCGGTGTGGAAGAAGAGGCTGCTGTCCGCGCCGCGGCAGGACCCTTGCAGCTGCCACTCCCACTCTTCGGACACCACGTTGGGCAGCCGGCTCACGTCAGCCATCTCGTCCCCACTTTCACCGGGATCAGCTTCTCCGACCGCTTACATGCCCGCCGGTCGCGCGAATCAAACCCGGGTTTGGTTTGCTCACACCCCGGGCATCTCGTGGCCGGGCAGCAGGAGGACACGGCCGTTGTGCGCCGGAGAGAGGACAGCACGTGGAGGAGAACGCCCCGCTCGATCGGGAAGACGCCCAGCTCATCGAGGTCCGGACGGCGGCGATTCCGCACGTGGTGCCCACCCTGCGCACCATCGTGGCCGACATCGCGATGCGGCAGGACTTCGACCTGGACGCGGTCGAGGATCTGCGGATGGCCGTGGACGAAGCGTGCTCGATGCTGCTCCCGTCGGCCGCCGACGGGAAGCTGACCTGTGTGTTCTCGTGGATCGAGGGGCGCATCGAGGTCACCGTCTCGGTGCTGTCCGACGCGGCGGACCACGCGGACGCGACCGGTCTGTCCTGGCAGCTGCTCTCCGCGCTGGCCACCTCGGCCCGGCGCACCGTGACGCCGGTCGACGGCGGTTACCTTTCCCGGATCCAGCTCGTGCGGGAGAGCGAGGCGGCCCGCTCGTGACGAACCCCGCCGAAGGCGACGGGTCCACCGATGTGGCGTCGCTGTTCGACGAGCTGGCCGGGCTGCCGGACGGCTCGCCGCGCCGTGAGGAGATCCGGGACCAGCTCGTGCGCGAGCACCTGGAGCTGGCGCGCAACCTGGCCCGGAAGTTCCGCAACCGCGACGAGGCGATGGACGACCTCGTGCAGATCGCGACCGTCGGGCTGATCCACGCCGTCGACCGGTACGACCCCACGCAGGGCACCGACTTCCTGGCCTTCGCCGTGCCGACGATCTCCGGCGAGCTGCGCCACCACTTCCGCGACAACAGCTGGTCGGTGCGGGTGCCGCGGCGGCTCAAGGAGCTGAACGCGAACATCTCGGCCGCCCGCGAGGAGCTGACCGTGCGGCTCTCGCGCGCGCCGCGCCCGAGCGAGATCGCGCACCACCTCGGCGTGCCGATGGAGGACGTCTACGAGGGCCTGCGCGCGGGACAGGGCCGTTACGGCGCCTCGCTGGACAACCTGCTGGAGAACTCGGCCCACACGCGCTTCGGCGCGCCGGACTCGAACCTCGGGCAGGCGGAGCTGCGGGAGGCCCTGCGGCCCATGCTGGAGAGCCTGCCGGAGCGGGAGCGCAAGATCGTCGCGCTGCGCTTCGGCTCGGGGATGAGCCAGTCGGACATCGCCCGCCGGGTGGGGGTTTCGCAGATGCAGGTCTCGCGTTTGCTGGCGGCGACACTTAAGAAACTGCGGACGGGATTGGTCGAGACTGACATCACCGAAGGCACTTGATTCGACGGCCACCCGGCTGGGTAGTTAGCCGGTGCGAGAAACTGACGGACAGGTCGGGAGGTGTGGACGCCCATGACGACGTCGAGGATGCGGACGCGGGCCACGGCGGCACCCATCACCGTGCGCCTGGCGCTCCCGGACGACATCACCGCGCCCGCCATCGCCCGCAGCGTGGTCCGCGAAGCGCTCACTGACCTCGGGGTGGACGAGAACTCGCGGGACGACGTGCTGCTGGCGACCTCCGAGCTGGTGACCAACGCGTTCGAGCACGGCGAGCGGCCGGAGCGGCTCGAGCTGCGCTTCACCGACGGCCAGCTGGTGGTCTCCGTGTTCGACGCGGGCACCGAGTTGCCGCAGCTGAAGGAGCCGTCGCCGGCGGCGGCCCGCAGCCGTGGCCTGCAGCTGGTACACGCGCTGTCGCAGCTCTGGGGCTACGAGGCCTGCGACAGCGGCAAGTACGTGTGGGCGACGTTCGCCATCCCGAGTTTGTGAGTGGCGGCGCCGGAACGCTCGCGGGCGACCGGGCGGCCTAGGATCGCCGCCATGGAGACGCGCAAGATCAGCCGGCTCGGGCGTGAGGTTTCCGCCGTGGGGCTGGGCTGCTGGCAGCTGGGCGCCGACTGGGGCGCCGTGGACGAAGCCGACGCGATGGCGGTGCTGCACGCGGCCGCCGACGAGGGCGTGACGTTCTTCGACACCGCCGACGTCTACGGAGACGGCCGCAGCGAGACGCTGGTCGGCCGGTTCCGGGCGGAACGCTGCGACAGCGTCTTCGTCGCCACCAAGATGGGCCGCCGGCTCGAGCAGGTGCCGGAGAACTACGTCGCGAAGAACTTCCGCGAGTGGAACGACCGGTCCCGCCGGAACCTCGGGATGGACACCCTCGACCTGGTCCAGCTGCACTGCCCGCCGACGCCGGTGTACTCCTCGGACGCGGTTTACGACGCGCTGGACGAGCTGGTCGACGAGGGCCGGATCAAGGCGTACGGCGTCAGCGTCGAGACCTGCGACGAGGCGCTGGCCGCGCTCGCCCGGCCGAACGTGGCGTCGGTCCAGATCATCCTGAACTGCCTGCGGCTCAAGCCGTTGGAGCGGGTGCTGCCCGCCGCCGTGGAGACCGGCGCGGGGATCATCGCGCGGGTGCCGCTCGCCTCGGGGCTGCTGTCCGGCCGCTACTCCGCGAGCACCACCTTCGGCAGCGACGACCACCGAACCTTCAACCGTCACGGCGAGGCGTTCGACGTCGGCGAGACGTTCTCGGGCGTCCCGTTCGACGTCGGGCTGGAGGCCGTGGAACGGCTGCGCGGGCTGGTGCCGGAGGGGCAGACGGTCGCGCAGTTCGCGCTGCGCTGGATCCTCGACCAGCTGGGCGTCAGCGTGGTCATCCCGGGTGCGCGCAACCCGGAGCAGGCGCGCGGCAACACCGTCGCGGCCGGGCTGCCGCCGCTGCCGGAGGAGGCCGCCGCCGGCGTGCGCGCGACCTACGAAGAACTCATCCGCCCCCTCGTCCACGACAAGTGGTGAGCCGGTGAACCCCGAAGAACTGCTGACCACCACCCGCACCGTCCGCAAGCGGCTCGACCTCGAGCGGCCGGTGCCGATGGAGCTGATCGAACAGGCGCTGACCATCGCGCTGCAGGCGCCCAGCGGCTCGAACCGCCAGGAATGGCAGTGGATCGTGGTCACCGACGTCGATCAGCGCGCGGCCATCGGCGAGCTGTACCGGCGCGCGACGTACGCGTACATGGCGTCCTCGGGCTTCGCGGGCAAGCTGTTCGCCGACGACCCGACGCGCGCCCCCGTGCAGCAGCGCACCGGCGGCAGCATCGAATACCTCGCCGACCACATGGGCGACGTGCCGGTGCTGCTGATCCCGTGCCTGAAAACCGGGTCGGCGACGCTGCCGGACGGGAACCAGGCCGGGATGTGGGCTTCGCTGCTGCCCGCGGTGTGGAGCTACATGCTGGCCGCGCGCTCGCTCGGGCTCGGCACGGCGTGGACCACGCTGCACCTGAACCACGAGCGGGAGGCCGCGGAGATCCTCGGCCTGCCGGACGACGTCCACCAGGCCGCGCTGATCCCCACGGCGTACTACACCGGCGACACTTTCAAGCCGGCCGCGCGCCGTCCCCTCTCGGAGGTCCTGCACGTCGACCGGTGGTGATCACTCGACGGTCAGGGTCAGGCCCTGCACGCCCCAGTCGTTGGCCTGCGAGCCGGGCAGCCACACGTCGACGATGTCGTCCTTGATCCAGCTGCCGATGTCAGCGGCGTAACAGTGCCCGTAACCGGGGACGAAAAACCTTGTCCCCCAAGGGATGTTGCGTGCGTCCACGGCACAGAAGCCGGGGCCGGCGTTGTAGCCGAGCGCGGTCTGGGCGACGTCGTTGTACGAGGTCACCTTGTAGTTCAGCGTGGTGCCCTTGGCCATGGCGTACGGCGTGAGCTGGTTCGAGCCGTCCAGGCGGTAGGCCGTGGAGATCTGGCCGAGCGAGCCGGGGGTGTTGTCCTCCGCGGTCATCGCGTAGAGCTGGTAGTTCGCGTTCTGGCAGGGGCTGGCGTCGGTGACCAGGAAACTCGCCTGGCCCCAGTCGCTGATCCACTGCAGGGCCTGGCCGTTGCGGAACGCGCGGTAGGCGACCGCGCCGGGCACGCGGGCGAAGGTGAACGTGACCTTGCCGTCCGCGCCCAGCCCGCCGCTCACGCCGGTGGGCGCGGGCAGCCGTCCGCTCACGTCCACCGGGTCGACGAGCGGGCCGGGCCCGTGGCCGCCGGTGATGGGCCGTTCGGGGATCGGGCCGGTGTAGAAGTGCTGGCACGCGGGAAGATCGGCGGCCTGCGCGGTGGCGACGGGCACGGTGACCAGCGCGCCGAGCGTGAGCGCGACGGCACCGAAGACTCGGAAAAGGGATCTGACGGGCATGGTGAAAACCTCCAGGTGGACCGGGGTGGAGGAAACACGCGGCGGGGACTCGACGGTAGGCAGCCCGGGCGCGGCCCGTCAATCGGTCTAGACCATTTGGAGGCTCGGCATTACCGCAGGGCGGCGAAGTACCCTTCGAGCCGTTCGGCCAGCTCCACCGGACGGCTCAGCAGGACCATGTGGGAGCCGCTGATCTCGTCCGGCGTGATCCCCAGGCGCGCCTTCGCGACGTGCCGCTGCAGGTCCGGTGGGAAGAGCCGGTCTTCGCGGCAGAGCAGCGCCCGCGTGGGGAGGTCGGGCAGCGCGGCGAGCGGCCACGGGTCGTCCCACTCGGCGCTGCGCTGATCCCGTCCGCGGGCGATGTTCTCCTCCGCCAGCTCGGCCGGCACGTCG
Organism: Amycolatopsis saalfeldensis; assembly: GCF_900110575.1. GTDB lineage: Bacteria > Actinomycetota > Actinomycetes > Mycobacteriales > Pseudonocardiaceae > Amycolatopsis > Amycolatopsis saalfeldensis. Next base: position 234,077 of record NZ_FOEF01000013.1, on the reverse strand, counting down.
CCGAGGAACTGCTCGACGACGCTCAGCTTCTCACTCGGCGAGGTGTAGCCGGAGTTCTCCCACCACTGCCCGGGCGTCTCCCCCGGCGCGGGCACCATGCCGGCGACGAAAACGAGCAGCCGCGCGTCCAGCCGGTCGGCCACCAGCGGCGCGGTGAACCCGCCGTAGGAATGCGCGACCACCACGACATCCGCGCGCTCTCCGACCTCGGACACCACGGCGTCACGGAAGTCGGCCAGCTTCGCCGCGGGGTCCTCGATCGGCAGATCGGGCGCGACGACGTCGTGCCCCCGCCGCCGCAGCTCGGCACCGACCAGATGCCAGTCCCAGCCGCTGCCGCCGCCTCCGTGGATCAGCACGAATGTCGCCATCGGGCCAGCTTAGGCGGGGCAGCGCCGCAGCATGTCCGTCAGCGCGGTTTTCTCCGCCGTGGTCACGGTGAGGGCGTAGTAGTGCTTGACCGTGATCCAGTCCGTCGCGTAGGTGCACCAGAACGAGACCAGCGGCGGCTTCCACTCGTCCGGCGCCTTGTCGCTCTTCTGCTGGTTCAGGTTGTCCGTGACGGCGAACAGCTGCGGGCGAGTCAGGTCGTTCGCGAACTGCTCGCGCTTGTCCTGCGGCCAGTCGCGCGCACCGCTCGCCCAGGCCTGGCCGAGCGGGACCATGTGGTCGATGTCGACGTCGCCGGGCTTGGTCCAGGTCGCGCCGTCGTAGACGCTGAACCAGGTGCCGGACGTCGGGTTGCAGTCGGCGCCGGCCTTGATGTCCTTGCCGTCGCGGTTGAGGACCAGCTCGCGGGTGTTGCAGTTGTGCCCCTGGTTGTCCCAGTGCGGGAATTTCTCACGGGAGTAGCCGGTCATCGAGCCGCGGTCGGCGATCTTCAGCTCCGCCAGCTGTTTCGTCGCGTCGCCCGCACTGGCCGGCGGCGGCGAGGAGGGCTCCGCGTCGACGCCCCTTCCGGCGTACCAGAATCCCGCGATCGCGACGGCGAGAACCACGACGAGCAACAGGATCCGCTGGGTGGGGAGCTTCCGGGCCATGGCGCGCGAGGGGTCCTCTCGACGGGGGCGGGAGCGGCAGTATGCCGGGCCGCGCGGCGGCGTCGGCGCAGAAACTCCCGGCCGCCGCCGAACGTGTCCGGGGCCACCTGTCACGCAAACCGCGTGCCGAGCGACTACGAGGTGGGGACCCAGCTCGAAGGGAGCGTCGCCGATGTCCGGGCGGCTACGGAAGTGGAACACGCGGGTCGACGACTACCTGCAGCTGAAGGCCGCCGAGGGCGGGAACCTGGTCGCCATGACCCGCGTCGCGGCGGCCCTGCGCGAGCGCGGCGAGCTGGTCGAGGCCGAGTCCTGGTACCGCCGGGCGGCGCTGGGCGGCGACCGCGTCGCGATGACCGTGCTGGCCCACCTGCTCACCGACCGGGGCGCCCACGAAGAAGCCGAACGCTGGTACCACGAAGCCGCGCTGGCCGGTGATCCGCGCGGAATGGTCGGGCTGGGCCGTTCCTTCGAACGCCGCGGCCGGCTCGAGGACGCGGAGTACTGGCTGCGCGCGGCCGCCGAAACCGAGGAAACCGAGGCGATGGCCGCGCTCGGCCACCTGCTCGCCGAACGCGGCCGCGCCGACGAAGCCGAGGACTGGTGCCGCCGCGCGGCGAGCGCGGGCAACACCGCCGCGATGCTCGACGTCGGCCTCGTGCTGCGTGGGCGGGGCCGGCAGAGCGAGGCCGCGCGCTGGTGGCGTGAGGCCGTCGACGCGGGCGACCTCGCGGGCACCTGCCTGCTCGGCGGCCAGGCGGAGCGCTTCGGCCGCACCAAGGACGCGGAAGCGTGGTACCGCCAGGGCGCGACGGGCGGCAATGTCGAGGCGGCCGTCCGGCTGGGGCTGCTGCTGCACCGTCGCGGCGAGGTCGACGAGGCCGAAGCCTGGTACCTCGACGCGGCCGAGGCCGGTGACATCGCGGCGATGACGAACCTCGGCGTGCTGGCCCGCAACCGCGGCGACGACGGCGAGGCCGCGGCCTGGTACCGCAAGGCGGCCGAGCACGGCAGCGTCCCGGCGATGACGAACCTCGGCCACCTCGCCGAGGCGCGCGATGACCTCGCACAGGCCGAGAAGTTCTTCCGCGCCGCGGCGGAAACCGGCGACGTGCAGGGCATGCTCAGCCTGGCCCGGATGCTGCACGGCCGCGGCTCCGTCAACGAGGCCGAAACCTGGGTCGCCCGCGCCCAGGAAGCCCGCGCCGAACAAGCCCCGGGCGAACGCGACCGGGCCTGAGGCTGCCGTCCCCCACTCGGTGCGAATTCCCGCGGCCGGCCGCGCCGCTCGGCCACCGCGGCGTGAGTTCCCCTGACCAGGCAAGAAAAAGATCATTCGCGTACCCGCCCGGCCGGGTACCGCGGGCAGGCGTCCCGATCTATCAAGTGATCCTATTGTGTGACTCACTTCACAGATCTACGCTAGAGGCCTTGCTCCCACCACTGAGCGCACAGGGAAGAGCCGCGATGTCGTGGTCTCCGAAGAGCGCGGACGGGGTCGCGGCATTGTTCGAACGCCGCGTCGCCCCCGTGTACGACCTGGCCGAACAGGCCGGCGCCGTGGCCGACGCGTGTCACGGGATGGCCCAGCGCTTCCACCGCGGCGGGAAGCTGGTGGTCTTCGGCAACGGCGGGCCCAGCACCGACGCGCAGCACGTGGCCGTGGAGTTCGTGCACCCGGTGATCGTCGGCAAGCGGGCGCTGCCCGCGATCTCGCTGACCGCCGACGTCGCCACGCTCACCGGCGTGGCCAACCGCGTCGGGCTGGCCGAGGTCTTCGCGCACCAGATCCGGTTCCTCGCCGAGCCCGCGGACATCGCGCTCGGCATCTCCGCCGACGGCGAGTGCGAGAACGTCCGCCGCGGCCTCGAAACCGCCCGCGACCTCGGCCTGCTGACCATCGCGCTGACCGGCGGGGACGGCGGGGCCATCGCCGTCACCCCCGGGATCGGCCACGTGCTCGTCGCGCGGTCCGCCGACCCGCTGGTGGTCAAGGAAGTGCACGTGACGGCGTACCACATTCTGTGGGAGCTGGTGCACGTCTTCTTCGAACATCCCGGCGTGCTCGCACCGGAGGTGGCGTCTTGAACGCGCCTGACGCCGACAGAGCACCGGTCCCCGTCTGTCACGACGGGGTGTGCATCACGTGTTCCGACACCGCAGTCGAAGTGACCGTAGTCGAACTCCTGGACCTCGGGTTCGCAGTCGTGGATACCGGCTCCGGCCGGGAAGAGGTGAGCGTGGCACTGGTTTCGGCCGGTGTCGGCGACCGAATCCTGGTACACGCCGGCGAAGCCATCGCGCGTCTGGAGAACCCCTAGTCCGCTAGGAGATGAGCGCCATGACACGGGGAAAGCCCGTGGGCGCCAGTGGTCTCGAGGAGCTGTACCCGTTCCTGTACGCGGGTGCCAGTGACGTCGAGGCCGTGCTCACCCAGGTCCGTCAGTCCACAGTAGACAAGGCTCGCGAGATCATCGAGCTGCGCGCGAGCGTGCTCGAATCGGACGGCGAGCGGCTCTGGGCCTGCGCCCGCGACCTGGCCCGCGCGTTCGCGCGCGGCGGCAGGCTGCTGGTGTTCGGCAACGGCGGCAGCTCCACCGACGCGCAGGACCTCGCCAGCCTGTTCCTTTCCCCAGCCGGGGACGCGCGCCCGCTGCCCGCGTTCGGCCTCACCAACGACATCGCCGTGGTGACCGCGCTGAGCAACGACATCGGGTTCGACGTCGTGTTCGCCCGGCAGGTCGCCGCGTTCGGCCGCGCCGGCGACATCGCGGTCGGCCTGTCCACCAGCGGGAACTCGGCGAACCTGCTGGCCGCGTTCGACGAGGCCGCCCGCCGCGGCCTGCTCACCGTCGGCATCGCCGGCTACGACGGCGGGAAGATGGCCGAGCTGGACAGCATCGACCACCTCTTCGTCGTGCCGTCGCCTTCGGTGCACCGCATCCAGGAAGCCCAGACCACCCTTTACCACGCGCTGTGGGAGCTGACCCTCGGCGCGCTCGACGACCTCGAGGGGCCACAGCCGTGACGCATACTCAGGAAGAAGTGAAACCCATCCACATCCTGTGGATCAACGCCGGACTGTCGTGCGACGGCGATTCCGTCGCGCTGACCGCGGCCACCCAGCCCAGCATCGAGGAGATCGTCCTCGGGGCGCTGCCCGGCCTGCCGAAGATCGCGGTCCACTGGCCGCTGATCGACTTCGAGTGCGGGCCGGACAAGGGCGCGGACACCTTCATCGAATGGTTCTACAAGGCCGATCGTGGTGAGCTGGAACCGTTTGTGCTGGTCATCGAGGGCTCGATCCCGAACGAGGCGATCAAGTCCGAGGGCTACTGGTGCGGCTTCGGCAACAACCCGGAGACCGGCCAGCCGATGACCACCAGCGAGTGGCTGGACCGGCTGACGCCCAAGGCCCTCGCGGTCGTCGCGGCCGGGACCTGCGCGGCGTACGGCGGCATCCACGCCATGGAGGGCAACCCGACCGGCGCCATGGGCGTGCCCGATTACCTTGGCTGGGACTGGAAGTCCGGCGCCGGCATCCCGATCGTCTGCATCCCGGGCTGCCCGACGCACCCGGACAACTTCTCCGAAACACTGACCTACCTGCTCTACCAGGCGGCGGGCCAGGCCCCGATGATCCCGCTGGACGACCACCTCCGTCCACAGTGGCTCTTCGGTGCGACCGTGCACGAGGGGTGCGATCGAGCCGGGTACTACGAGCAGGGCCAGTTCGCCGACACCTACGACTCGCCGAAGTGCCTGGTGAAGCTGGGCTGCTGGGGCCCGGTGGTGAAGTGCAACGTGCCCAAGCGCGGCTGGATCAACGGCGTCGGCGGCTGCCCGAACGTCGGCGGCATCTGCATCGGCTGCACCATGCCGGGCTTCCCGGACAAGTTCATGCCGTTCATGGACGAGCCGCCGGGCGCGCACGTTTCCTCGCTGGCCAGCGGCGCGTACGGCTCGGTGATCCGGCGGCTGCGCAAGATCACCGAGCGCAAGGTCGACCTGGAGCCGAAGTGGCGGCACACGGGCAAGCAGCTCGAGACCGGCTACCGCTCCTCTTGGCGCTGAAGGGACTGGGGACATGACACAGACACAGAGCGGCAAGAACGTCAGCACCAAGGGCAAGACCGAACTCGTCGAGATGGCCTGGGACCCGATCACGCGCATCGTCGGCAGCCTCGGCATCTACACGAAGATCGACTGGGCGCAGAAGAAGGTGGTGGAGTGCCACAGCACGTCCTCGGTCTTCCGCGGCTACAGCATCTTCATGAAGGGCAAGGACCCGCGCGACGCGCACTTCATCACCAGCCGCATCTGCGGCATCTGCGGTGACAACCACGCCACCTGCTCGGTCTACAACCAGAACATGGCCTACGGCGTGCGCCCGCCACACCTCGGCGAGTGGATCATCAACCTCGGCGAGGCCGCCGAGTACATGTTCGACCACAACATCTTCCAGGAGAACCTGGTCGGCGTCGACTACTGCGAGAAGATGGTCGCCGAGACCAGCCCCGGGGTGCTGGAGCTGGCCAACCGCACCGAATCACCGCACGCCGAGCAGCACGGCTACCGCACCATCGGCGACATCATGCGCTCGCTGAACCCGCTGGAGGGCGAGTTCTACCGCGAGGCGCTGCAGGTCAGCCGGTCCACCAGGGAGATGTTCTGCCTGATGGAGGGCAGGCACGTGCATCCGTCCACTTTGTACCCCGGCGGCGTCGGGACCATCGCGACGGTGCAGCTGTTCACCGACTACCTGTCCCGGCTGATGCGCTACGTCGAGTTCATGAAGCGCTGCCTGCCGATGCACGACGACCTGTTCGACTTCTTCTACGAAGCCATCCCCGGCTACGAGGAGGTCGGCCGCCGCCGCATCCTGCTCGGCTGCTGGGGCAGCCTGAACAACCCGGAGTACTGCGACTTCACCTACGAGAACATGGAGGCCTGGGGCCGGAAGATGTTCGTCACGCCCGGGGTGGTCGTCGACGGCAAGCTGGTCACCACCAGCCTGCTCGACATCAACCTCGGCATCCGGATCCTGCTCGGCTCGTCCTTCTACGAGGACTGGGAGGGCATGGACAAGTTCGTCACGCACGACCCGCTCGGCAACCCGGTCGACTCGCGGCACCCGTGGAACCAGCACACGATCCCGCGGCCGCAGAAGCGCGACTTCGACGACAAGTACTCGTGGACGATGTCGCCGCGCTGGTTCGACGGCAAGGACCACCTCGCGCTCGACACCGGCGGCGGCCCCATCGCGCGGCTGTGGACCACGGCGCTGGCCGGCCTGGTCGACACCGACTACGTGAAGTCCACCGGGCACAGCGTGGTGATCAACCTGCCGCGCACCGCGCTCAAGCCCGAGGTCACCTTCGAGTGGAAGATCCCGAAGTGGAGCAACGCGCTGGAGCGCAACCGCGCGCGGACGTACTTCCAGGCCTACTCCGCCGCGGTCGCCCTGCACTTCGCCGAGCGCGCGCTGGCCGAGGTCCGCGGCGGCAACACCAAGACGTGGGAGCCGTTCAAGGTGCCCGACGAGGGCGTCTCGTGCGGGTTCACCGAGGCCGTGCGCGGCGTGCTCTCGCACCACATGGTGATCAAGGGCGGCAAGATCGCGAACTACCACCCGTACCCGCCGACGCCGTGGAACGGCAGTGTCCGCGACTCCTTCGGCACCCCCGGCCCGTACGAGGACGCCGTGCAGAACACGCCGATCTTCGAGGAGAACACGCAGGAGAACTTCAAGGGCATCGACATCATGCGCGCGGTCCGCAGCTTCGACCCGTGCCTGCCCTGCGGCGTGCACATGTACACCGGCAAGGGCAAGACGCTGGAACGCATCCACACCCCGCACGCGTTCGGCGGAGAGGTGGGCTGATGACCGACGTCGGGCAGGTCGGCGAGCGCATCGACCGGTTGCTCGGCGAGCTCTCCGGCGAGGACGCGGAGGTCGCCGAGGACCTGGTCCACACCCTGCTGGAGTTCTACGGCGAGGGGCTGGCCCGGATCGTCGACGCGGCCGGGCCGCAGCTGGTCGCGAAGTTCGCCGAAGACGAGCACATCGCCGGCCTGCTGGTCCTGCACGACCTGCACCCGAAGACGACGCTGGAGCGCGTCACCGAAGCGCTCGACAAGGTGCGGCCGTACCTCGGCTCGCACGCCGGTGACGTCGACATCGTCGGCATCACCGGCGAGGGCGTGCTCCAGCTGCAGCTGATGGGGACGTGCGACGGCTGCCCGTCCTCGACCGTCACGGCGAAGTACGCCATCGAGCGGGTGGTCCGCGAGGCGGCGCCGGAGATCTCCGACGTGGTCGTCGAGGGCGTGGTGCCCGAGCCGACCGGCCCTGGTGGACGGCCGCTGCTGCCGCTCGAAGCGCTGGAGTGCCCGGTCCCGGTGGAGCAGGCATGACGGGCGGCCTGCGCCGGTTCCTCCAGCCCGCCGTGCGGCCCGCGCCCGGCGAGCGGTGCGAGCTGTGCACGGAACCGGTCGGGGCCGGCCACGGGCACGTGATCGACCTGGAGTCGCGGGCGATCATGTGCACCTGCCGGGGCTGCTACCTGCTGTTCACGCACACCGGCGCGGGCGGCAAGCGGCACCGCGCGGTGCCGACGCGGTACCTGCACGCGCCGCGCTTCCCGGCGGGCTCGGCGCTGTGGGAGTCGGCGGGGGTGCCGGTGCGGATGGCGTTCCTGTTCCACAACTCGGTGCAGGAGCGCACCGTCGCGTTCTACCCGAGCCCGGCCGGCGCGACGGAATCCTTGCTGCCACTGGACACCTGGACCGAATTGCTCGCCACGCAACCGGCGTTCGCCTCGATCGCGCCCGACGTCGAGGCGCTGCTGATCAGCAAGCACGACTTCGGCTACGAGTGCTTCCTGGTGCCGATCGACGCCTGTTACGAGCTGGTCGGCCTGGTCCGGCTGCACTGGCGCGGCTTCGACGGCGGCGGCGCGGCCCACGAGGCGATCGACGGGTTCTTCGCGGACCTGCGCGAACGCAGCGAGGTCGTGGCCGATGGCTGAACTCACCTTCGACTGCATCGACGTGCAGCCCCTGAAGTATGCGGCCTCGCCCACGCTGGCGTTCACGCTGCGGGTCACCGAGCTGACCGCACAACCGGTGTACGCACTGGTGCTGCGGGTGCAGCTGCGGATCGAGCCGCAGCGGCGGCGGTACTCCGACGGGGAGTCCGAGCTGCTGACCGATCTGTTCGGCGACCCTTCGCGCTGGGGCGAGACGCTGAAGCCGTTCCAGTTCGCCGCCGTCTCCGCGGTGGTGCCGGGGTTCACCGGCACCACCGAGTTCGTGCTCGAGGTGCCGTGCAGCTACGACCTGGAAGTGGCCGCGGGCAAGTACTTCCACGCGCTGGCCGACGGGGTCGTCCCGCTCGCGCTGCTGTTCAGCGGCACCGTGTTCGGCAAGGGCGGCCCCGGGTTCTGGGTCGAGCCGGTGCCGTGGCACGTCGAGGCCGAGGTCCGGATGCCGATCACCGCGTGGGACGGGCTGATGGATCGGTACTTCCCGCACGTCGCCTGGCTCAAGCTGCACCGGGACACCATCGACGAGCTGCTGAAGTACAAGGCGCGCCACGCGATCCCGACCTGGGACGCGGCGATGGAGAAGCTGCTCGGCTCGGCCGGTGATCCGCCGTGACCGCCGTCGGGGACCAGGCCCGCGCGGTCGGCGACGCGGTGCTGTACGAGGGCTACCTGCTCTACCCGTACCGCGCGTCGGCGGGCAAGAACCGCGTCCGCTGGCAGTGGGGTGTGCTGATGCCGCCCTCTTACGCCGACGACGCGCGCGGCGAGTACGCGACTTCGCACACGGAGTGCCTGCTGGAACCGCGCTCGCACACGGTTTTGCACATCAAGCTGCGGTTTCTTCAGGCGCAGCAACGATTGGCGCACGACGGCGAGGAGTTCGTCCCGGCGATGACCGCCGCCGGCACCGAGTACACGACCTGGGACGAGGCCGTGGAGCGCGAGATCGACTTCGTGCTGCCCGCGGCCGAATTGCTCGCGCAACCCGTCGAGACGCCGTTCGCCGTGCCGGGCGGGGAGGAGCCCGAGGACGTCGGCGACGGCTGCTCGCTCGTCCGGCGTTCGCAGGAGCTGAGCGGGGTGCTGACCGCTCGGCTCGACTCGCTCGACGGCCCGTTCGGCGGCGCCCGGCTGCGGCTCGACCTGCGCAACACCAGCCCGTGGACCGCCGCGGACCCGACCCGGGAGACGGCGCTGCGGCACGCGCTGCTGGCCGCGCACCTGATCCTCTCGGTCGACTCCGGGCACTTCCTCTCGATGCTCGACCCGCCGGAGTGGGCGAAGCCGGCCGTCGAGTCCTGCGTGAACGAGCGCGTCTGGCCGGTCCTGATCGGGAGCACCACCCAGAGCCCGGTGATGCTCGCGTCGCCGATCATCCTGTACGACGACCCGGCGATCGCCGCCGAGAGCGCGGGCGAGCTGTTCGACGGCACCGAGATCGACGAAATCCTCACCCTGCGCACGATGACCCTCACCGACGAGGAGAAACGCGAGGCCAGGGCCACCGACCCGCGGGCGGCGTCGATCGTCGACCGGGTCGACGAGATGCCGCAGGAGCTGCTCGACCGGCTGCACGGCACCGTCCGCTACCTGCGTTCGGTGACCGGGGAGCCGCGGCCAGATCCGGTAGTTCCGTGGTGGGACCCGGGGGCGGACGCGTCCGTCTCGCCGGAGACCGACAGCGTGGTGGTCGCGGGCGCGCGCGTCGCGGCCGGCTCACGCGTGCGGCTCCGGCCGAACCTGCACGGCACCGACGCCCAGGACATGTTCCTCACCGGTTTGGCCGCCACCGTGCGCGCCGTGCTGTCCGATGTGGACGGATCGACGCACGTGGCCGTGACCGTGGACTCCGACCCCGCCGCGGAACTGCAGAACGCGCACGGCCGGTTCCGCTACTTCTCCCCCGACGAGCTGGAGCCGTTATGAGACCTCGCGTGCTGGTGGCCGGCATCGGCAACATCTTCCTCGGCGACGACGGGTTCGGCGTCGAGGTGATCACCCGGCTGGAGCAGGCCGAGCTGCCGGACTGGGTGCAGATCGCCGACTACGGCATCGCCGGCATGCACCTGGCCTACGACCTGCTCGGCGGCTACGACACCACGATCCTGCTCGACGCGACGCCGCACGGCCAGCCGCCCGGCACGTTGTCGCTGATCGAAGCGGACCTGGACGACCTGGCGAAGGCGCCGTCGATCGACGCGCACGGAATGCAGCCCGAGGCCGTGTTCCGGCTGCTGCGGCTGCTCGGCGGCGACGCCGGGCGAGTGCTGATCGTCGGCTGCGAGCCGGGGAACGTGGAGCCCGGCATCGGGCTCTCCGAGGAAGTACAGGCGGCCGTGCCGGCGGCGGTGCGCGCGGTGGCGGAACTGGCGTGGGGCACCGCCTCACGGCTGCCGGACGGACAGAAGACGGAGGTCTGACATGTTCAAGCGATTCCTGCTGTTGCTCGTGCTGGTGGGCGGGGCGGCCTGGTTCGCCCGGCTGGTCGAACCGGACGTCCGGCGGTACCTCGAGATGAGCCGGATGTAGCCGTGTGCCTCGGGATTCCGGGCGAGATCATCGAGATCAGCGAGGAGCGGCCGGACCTCGCGAAAGTCTCGGTCAGTGGGGTGAAGCGGACGATCAACATCGGCCTGCTCACCGACGACCCGCCGGTGCCGGGCGAGTGGATCCTCATCCACGTCGGCTTCGCACTGTCCAAAATAGACGAGGCCGAGGCCGCCGCGGCCATGGAGTTCCTCGAGAGCATCGGGAAGGCCTACGAGGACGAGATCGCCGCCTTGCTCGAATCGCGGATCGAATAGGAGCCAGCTGATGCGTTTCGTCGACGAGTTCCGGGACGCGGACAAGGCGCGCGCGCTGTCCGCGAAGATCACCGCGCTGTGCGAACCGGGGCGCGTGTACAAGTTCATGGAGGTGTGCGGCGGGCACACGCACACCATCTACAAACACGGCCTGGAGGACTACCTGCCCGAGAGCGTGCAGCTGGTGCACGGCCCGGGCTGCCCGGTGTGCGTGATCCCGATGGGCCGGATCGACGACGCCATCCACATCGCCCGCCAGCCCGGGGTGCTGATGACCTCGTTCGGCGACATGATGCGGGTGCCCGGCTCCGGCGGGAACTTCTTCGACTCCAACGCCGAGGGCACCAATATCCGGATGGTCTACTCGCCGCTGGACTCGCTGAAGATCGCGCGGCAGAACCCGGACCTGCGGGTGGTGTTCATGGCCATCGGGTTCGAGACGACCACCCCGTCCACCGCGATGACGCTGCTGCGCGCGGCCTCCGAAGGCCTGGAGAACTTCTCCGTGTTCGCCAACCACGTGACCATCATCCCGGCGATCAAGGCCATCCTCGACTCCCCCGACCTGCGGCTCGACGGCTTCATCGGCCCGGGCCACGTGTCCACGGTGATCGGCTGCCGGCCGTACGAGTTCATCGCGCGCGACTACGGCAAGCCCGTGGTGGTGGCCGGGTTCGAGCCGCTGGACATCCTGCAGTCCATCTACATGCTGATGGTGCAGCTGTCCGAAGGTCGCTCCGAAGTCGAGAACCAGTACTCGCGCGTGGTGCCCTGGGACGGGAACCTGGTGGCGCTCAAGGCGATCAACGAGGTGATGGAGCTCCGGCCGTACTTCGAATGGCGTGGACTCGGCTTCATCACGCACTCGGCGATGCGGGTGCGCGAGAAGTACGCGGCCTTCGACGCCGAGCGGATCTTCGAGGTGCCCGGCATCCGGGTCGCCGACCCCAAGGCGTGCCAGTGCGGCGAAGTGCTCAAGGGCGTGCTGAAACCGTGGGAGTGCAAGGTTTTCGGCACCGCGTGCACCCCGGAGACGCCGATCGGCACCTGCATGGTCTCGCCGGAGGGCGCCTGCGCCGCGTACTACAACTTCGGGCGGTTCAGCCGTAAGCGGGTGCGGGAGGCGAGCCAGGTATGACCACGACCGAGCGGGAACAGCAGGTGCTCGACCGGATCGAGCGTGCCCGGCGACGGCGTGCGAAGGTCCGCGAGGAGCGCATCACGTTGTCACACGGCTCCGGTGGCAAGGCGACGCACACGTTGATCGAGGCGGTGTTCCTCGACGCGTTCCGCAACCCGCTGCTGGAGCCGATGGAGGACGCCGCCGCGCTCACCATCGGCGGGGCGAAGCTGTCGCTGACCACGGATTCGTACGTGGTGTCACCGCTGTTCTTCCCCGGCGGCGACATCGGCGACCTGGCCGTGAACGGCACGGTGAACGACCTCGCCGTCTCCGGCGCGCGGCCGCTGTACCTGACGGCGGGCTTCATCCTCGAAGAGGGCTTCCCCGTCGAGGACCTGCTGAAGATCGTCGAATCGATGAGGTCGGCGGCGCTGGCGGCGGACGTGCAGATCGTCACCGGCGACACGAAGGTGGTGCAGCGCGGGAAGGCCGACGGCGTGTACATCAACACCGCCGGCGTCGGCGTGTCCATCCGGTCCGGGCTCGGCGTCGCCACGGTGAAGCCGGGCGACGCGGTGCTGGTCTCCGGCCCGATCGGCGACCACGGCGTCACCATCATGCTGGCGCGCGGTGAGCTGGACATCGACGCCGACCTGGAGTCGGACACCGCGCCGGTGCACGAACTGGTGGCCGGGCTGCTGGCGTCGGTGCCGGGCGTGCGCGCGATGCGCGACGCGACCCGTGGCGGCGTCGCGACGATCCTCAACGAGGTGGCTCGCTCGGCGGAGGTCGCGGTGGTGATCGACGAGAACGCGATCCCGGTCCGCGAGGAGGTCCGGGGCGCGTCGGAGCTGCTCGGCATCGACCCGCTGTACGTCGCGTGCGAGGGCCGGATCGTGGTCATCGTCGACGGTGCCCAGGCCTCGGACGCGTTGGCGGCGCTGCGTTCGCACCCCTTGGGCGCGGACGCGGCGGTGATCGGCCGGGTCGCCGACGACCCGCCGGGGCTGGTGCTGCTGAACACCGCGTTCGGCGGCACGCGGATCGTCGACATGCTGGTGGGCGATCCGCTGCCGAGGATCTGCTAGATGCACGAGATGTCGATCACCCAGAGCGTTGTCGACGCCGTCGTCTCGCGGCTCGGCGACGTCGCGGTGCGGAGCGTGCGGCTGGAAATCGGGCGGCTGTCCGGCGTGGTGCCGGACAGCGTCCGCTTCTGCTTCGACGTGCTCTGCACGGGAACGGCGCTGGAGGGCGCGGCACTGGAGATCGACGAGCCGCCGGGCCGCGCCGCGTGCCGGGACTGCGGCTGTGAGTTCGGCATCGACTACCCGATCCTGCTCTGCCCCTGCGGCAGCGCGAACGTCGAAGTGCTGGCCGGGCGCCAGCTGCGCATCAAGTCCGTGGAGGTGGCCTGACATGTGCGAAACCTGCGGCTGTTCGGACGACGCGGTCGTCCACCACGAGGGGCACAGCCACACCGTGGTGCTGGAACAGGATGTGCTGGCGAAGAACGACCACCTCGCCGGGCACACCCGGCAACGGCTGCGTGACCAGGACGTGTTCGCGATCAACCTGATGAGCTCACCCGGCGCCGGGAAGACCACGCTGCTGGAACACACCGTGCGCGCGCTGGGCGACGAACTTCCGTTCGCGGTGGTGGAGGGCGACCAGGAGACGCAGCTGGACGCGTCGCGGATCAAGGCGACCGGCGCGCCCGTCGTGCAGATCAACACCGGCGCCGGCTGCCACCTCGACGCGACGATGCTGGACAACGCGCTCGACACGCTCGCCGTCGTGCCCGGGTCGGTGCTGTTCGTGGAGAACGTCGGCAACCTGGTCTGCCCGGCGCTGTTCGACCTCGGCGAGGCCGCGCGGGTGGTGATCCTGTCCGTCACCGAGGGGCCGGGCAAGCCGCTGAAGTACCCGCACATGTTCGCGTCGACGGATCTGGTGCTGCTCAACAAGATCGACCTGCTGCCGTACGTGGACTTCGACGTCGCTGAGTTCAACCACGATCTGGGGCACGTCAACCCCCGCGCCCGGGTCCTGGAGCTGAGCGCTACCCGCGGTGACGGGCTGGACTCGTGGTACTCGTGGCTTCGCGCGCGGCTGCCACTGCGACCTGCCCTAAGCTGATCCCGCCGTCGTTCGCCGGCACTCGGGAGTGGGTGATCACTCGGAAACCCTTGTGGTGCAGGGAATCTATCGTTCGGTCGAGGAGCAGGGCGTTTTGGAAGACGCCGCCGGAGAGGGCTACGGTTTCGGCTGTTCGGAGTTGCTCACAGACGCGGGCGACGACGTCGGCGATGCTGTTGTGGAATCTTGCGGCGATGATCGGTCCCGGGGTTTTGTTCTGCTGGTCCTCTGCGACGGCGCGGATTATGTCTACTGTGGACACTTGGTTTCGGTCGATGCTCACGGGGTAGGTGCCGCGTTCTTCGGGGTCGGCCAGCTGCTCCAGCTCCACGGCGGCCTGGCCCTCGTAGTTCACGCAGTCGCGCACGCCGAGCAGTGCGGCGACGGCGTCGAAAAGCCTGCCTGCGCTGGAGGTCAACGGTGAGTTCAGTCCGCTGCGGGCCATTTTGACGACGTCGTCCCAGTGTTCCTCGTGCCTGGTTTTGAGGTCTTCCGCTGTGATTCCGGCGGCGTCGAGGTGGGCCGCCGCCATGCGCCACGGCTCGCGGACGGCCGCGGCGCCACCCGGCATCGGCACGGTCTGGAGGTGGCCGACGCGCTCGAACCCGGCCAGGTCCGCGAGCAGGAACTCGCCGCCCCAGATCGTGCCGTCGGTGCCGTAACCGGTGCCGTCGAAGGCGACGCCGAGGACCGGGCCGTCCTCGCCGTTGTCGGCCAGGCACGAGGCGATGTGCGCGTGGTGGTGCTGGACGCCGACGTGCTCGACGCCTTCGAGGTCGAGCGCGTACTTCGTGGACAGGTACTCGGGATGCAGGTCGTGCGCGACGACGGCCGGGGTGACGTCGAACAGCTCCCGCCAATGCCGGATGCCCTCGGTGTAGGACTTGAGCGTCTCGTAGTTCTCGAGGTCGCCGATGTGGTGCGAGACGAACGCGTGGTCGTCTTTCGCCAGGCAGAAGGTGTTCTTCAGCTCGGCGCCGCAGCCCAGCACGTGCCGCGGGACTTTCCGGTGGAGCGTGACGGGCTCGGGCGCGTACCCCCGCGAGCGGCGCTGCAGCTGCACGCGCCCGCGGACGGGGCGGACCACGGAGTCGTCGGTGCGGGTGTGGATGGCGCGGTCGTGGGTGAGGAAGGCGTCGGCGATGGTTTTGAGGCGGTTCAGAGCGTCCTCGTCGCGGTAGACGATGGGCTCGTCGGAGACGTTCGCGCTGGTCAGCACGATCGAGCCGCCGAAGTCGCCGAGCAGCAGGTGGTGCAGCGGGGTGTAGGGCAGCAGCACGCCGATTTTTCTGTTCCGAGGCGCGACGGCGGTCGCGAGGGGACCATTCGCGACGCGCGGGAGTAACACGATCGGGCTACGGCGGCTGGTCAGGAGCCGTTCGCCGATTTCGCCCGGCGCCACGACCTTCCGGGCGGCCGCGAGATCGGGGACCATGATCGCAAACGGTTTGTCCTCCCGGTGCTTCCGCCCGCGCAAGGCGGCGACGGCACTTTCGCTTTCCGCGTCTACAGCAAGGTGGTATCCGCCCAGTCCCTTGATCGCCACTACCGCGCCCGCCCGCAGCGCGTCCACTGTGGACTTAAGTGGGGTTGTCCCGTCCGGTTCTCGTCGCTCTTCGTGGAACCACAGCTTCGGCCCGCAGACGGGGCAGCACACCGGCTGTGCATGGAACCGCCGGTCGCCGGGGTCCTCGTACTCCCGTCGGCAGCCGGCGCACATCGGGAAGCCGGCCATGGTCGTGAACGGCCGGTCGTACGGCACGCCGCGCACAATCGTGAAGCGGGGCCCGCAGTTCGTGCAGTTGATGAACGGGTACCGGTACCGTCGATCGCCGGGATCGCGCAGCTCGGCGAGGCAGTCGGCGCAGGTCGCGCTGTCCGCGGAGACGAGCGTTGAGACCTGCCCGCCGGCCGGGCTGTCGACGATGCTGAAGACCGGCTGCACATCGTCGGCCACCGCCATCGGGGTCACCCGCACGTCGTCGACCACCGCCAGTGGTGGCGCCTCTTCCCGCAGCGCGAGGACGAACGCGTCGACGTCCGCCGAGGGCCCCTCCACCTCGGCGAACACCCCGGCCGCGTCGTTGCCGACGAAGCCGGACAGCCGCAGCCGCCGCGCGAGCCCGTGGGCGAAGGGCCGGAACCCCACCCCCTGCACCACCCCGCCCACCCGCACCGCGACCCGCACCCGCCGGTCCATCAGCCCAGTCTGCGCCCCGGCGGCCCAGAGGGGAAGCGGCCGGCACAAACGTGCGACACCACGGGTCCGTTCGATCGACCCTCACCGCCGAGGCGATGCGCCTTGCCCGTCTTCCGGATTCCGTGCTAATTTCGTCGCGCGCCCCGGATGGGCCTACGCATGGAGGTACCGGCTACTCAGCCACCACGGAGTCCGGATTCCCGGATTTTCCCGCAATCGTTGTCACCCCAAGGGTTTCCCGGGTTTCAGCGCGCTCTCCTCCATGTAGGGAAGAAACATATGGATCTCATCACCACTTTTCGCGAGCATCCCGAGCGGATGCCGGGCCTGGCCGTACTGACCACCACTGGCGCGAAAACGGGGCTACGCCGGGAAAGTCTGCTCGGCTATCTCGAATTCGACGGCACTGGCGTGGTCGTCGCGTCCGCTGCCGGAGCGGCGCGGAACCCGGATTGGTTCCACAACATTCGCAGCAATCCGCGTGTCACGGTCGAAACCGGCGACACCACGTACGACGCGTACGCGGGCATCCCACCGGCTCCGGAACGCGACAACCTCTTCGCGCGTGTCGTCGAGGCCGCGCCCGGGTACGCCGAATACCAGGCGAAGGCCACCCGCGTGATTCCCGTGGTCGTCCTCCACCGGCTCGACCGGGTGAAGGGCATGGGCGACTGGCTCGTCGAGGTCCACCGCTGGCTGCGTGACGAGCTGAATTCCCTGCGCGCACAGGCCATCGACGGTGCGGTGAGGCTTTCGCCACCGGACCTGCGCGCGCATTGCGCCGGCTTCTGCACCGCGCTGGCCCGCCACCACGGTGGCGAGGACGCCGCCACCTTCCCGATGCTCGCCGAGCGTTTCCCGGCCCTCGCAGCGGAACTGGCCGAGCTCACGGCGCAACACACCACCGTGGCCCGTATCCAGCGGGAGCTGCGGGCGGCCGTCGACGTCGCCGAGCTGGACCGTCTGGCCGCCGAGCTGGACGCTCACTTCGCCCACGAGGAGCGCACCGTGGTGACGGCCCTCAACGCGATCGCCGACGCCCCGCCCGGCTGACCACAGTGGACTCCCTAACGGTGGCAGGTCGCGCCGCGGATCGATTGGGGCGCGCTCTTGTAGACGCTCTGGCTGTCGGTGGCCTGCACCTCGAAGCAGTACCGGCGCAGTGGGTCGACCTGAACGGTGAGCGTGTGCAGCCGCTGGGCGAGGATCGCGCGGTTCGGCTCGCCCTCGGGCGCGACGATCACCGCGTAGTCGACGCTGTCGGAACTGCTGCTCCAGCTGAGCGTGACCTGGTTGCCGTGGTCGGCGGGCTCGGCCAGCTCCAGGGTGACCGCGGTGGGCGCGCCGGACGGCGGCGCGGGCGGCGGGGTCCGCGCCACCGTGGTGAGGTCGTCCGATCCACCACCGAGCAGCAGCACCAGCCCGGCCGCGACCACGCACACCGCGACCAGCCCGCCGACGACCACATCCCAGCGCACCCGCCGCTTCCGCTCCGCCGGCTCCGCAACCGTCGACCCCCCAGGCAAACCCGGCCCGGACGGCAACTCCGCAACAACCGAAGCCGGCAACTCAACCGGCGCCGATTCGTCAAACCCCTCCGCCACGGGTCCTTCCGGCGCGCCGAAATCGTCGAACTCGCCTTCCCACGCCCCCGGCTCACCCACAACCGACGCCCCGGCCCCGTCCGGCGCGGCCGGTTGAAGATCCGGCACCCCGGGAACCGGCGCGCTGGGGTGGTGAGGCTCCGAATAGCCACTCGCCCCGCCCGGCCCGCTCGGTGCAAGAGAACCACCGCCCCAGACCGCGGCCCCACCACCAGAGCCTGGTACTCCAGCGGGCGAGCTGCCTGCCCCAGCCCCAGCGACGGCCCCGCGAGAAGCCCCTCCCTCAGCAGCGGACGCGGTCGCGGTGTCCGGCGCAACATCGGACCCGGGCACCGCGCCCGCACCACCGTGCGGGAACGGCGCATGAACGGGCGCGGGACCAGCACCGGGCGCAGGCGCAGGACCAGCCGCGGGGGCCGCGCCAGGCGCAGGCTCCGGTACGGAACCAGGGCCAGGAACCGGACCGGCAGCAGCTCCGGACACAGGCACGGGGCCCGCGGCCGCGCCAGACTGGGTCTCGCCTACGGAACCAGGGCCAGGAACCGACACAGCACCAAAACCGGACACCGACCCGGAACCAGCGCCAGGGACCGGAGCCTCAGCAGCACCAGAACCAGAGACCGGGGCAACGCCAGGCACGGACGCCGGTACTGAACCGGCCGCAGGGACCGGACCGGCAGCAGCGCCGGGTACAGGCGCGGGACTGGCCGCAGGGACAGCGGCCTCGCCAGGATCGGCCTCCGGTACGGAACCAGCCGCAGAGATCAGGGCAGCAGCAGCACTAGAACCAGGCACGAAACCAGCCGCAGGGACCGGAGCAGCGCCAGACACAGACGCCGGCACGAAACCAGCCCCAGGCACCGGGCCAGCGCCAGGCTCGGGCTCCGGTACGGAACCAGCCGCAGGGAGCGGGGCAGAGCCAGGCGCAGACGCCGGTACCGGACCGGCCCCAGGCACCGGGGCAGAGCCAGGCTCGGGCTCCGGTACGGAACTAGCCGCAGGGACCGGGGCAGCACCAGACACAGACGCCGGTACGAAACCAGCCCCAGGCTTGGGCTCCGGTGCGGAACCGGCCGCAGGGACCGGAGCGGCAGCAACGCCGGGCCCGGGCTCCGGGGCGGAACTGGGTGCAGGGGCAGGACCAGGAGCGGGCACTGGCCCAGGAGCGGCGGCAGCCTGGGCAGGAGCTGGTGGATAAATGGGGGCAGGGCCAGGAGCGGGCGCATAAACGGGCACAGGAGCAGGCGCGAGGCCAGGCCCAGCAGCGGGAGCGGGCGCGAGGCTAAGCGGGGGTGCAGGGGCAGGCGCGGAGCCAGGCGCAGCAGCGGAAGCGGGCGCGAGGCCAGACGCGGAGCCAGGCGCAGCAGCGGAAGCAGGCGCAGAGCCAGGCGCAGGCTCGGAGCCAGACGCAGGCTCGGAGCCAGACGCAGGCTCGGAGCCAGACGCAGGCTCGGAGCCAGACGCAGGCGCATAAACAGGCGCAGGCTCGGAGCCAGACGCAGGCGCATAAACAGGCGCAGGCACGTAGCCAGGCGCAGGCTCGGAGCCAGACGCAGGCGCATAAACAGGCGCAGGCACGTAGCCAGGCGCAGGCACAGCCAACCGCGGAATCATCGCTGACAGTTGGTCCACCACCCAGGCCGCGCTGGCAGGTCGGTGGGCCGGGTCCGGGGCCAGTAGGCGTCCGACCACTGTGGACAGTTCCGTCGGCACGCCGGGTTGGTGGATGGCGGGGACGGGAGTGCGCAGGACGCGGAGCACGCGTTCACCCACTGGCTCACCGAGTTGGCCTGGCAGGGGGTGGCGGCCGGTGAGGGCGACGTGCAGGAGGGCGCCCAGGCCGTACAAATCCGTGCGCTCGTCGAGGGTTTCCGTGCGGAGTGTTTCCGGTGCTAGGTAGTCCAGCACCTGCACCGGGTCGCGGGGGAAGGCGAGGCGGAGGGCGACGCCGAAGTCCGACAGGACCGGTTGGCCCGAGGTTCGGAACAGGACGTTCGAGGGGGTCACGCCGCCGTGGACGACGCCGGCTGCGTGGGCGCCGGCGAGGGCCGTTGCCAGTGCGTGGCCCAGCACCACGGTGTCGGACGGGGTGAGCTGGCCGACGCGGGGCAGGAGCGTCGCCAGCGACTGGGCGCACAGTTCCATCCGCAGCACGTGCCGGCCGTCGGGCAACTGTTCTACGGCGTCCACCGGCAGCACCGACGGGACGCCGCGCAGGCGGGTTCGTTCGCGCTCCACCGCGGACAGCGTCACCCGGTCGAATCGGGACGGGAACACCTTCAGCGCCACCGGGACGCCGTGGTCGAGGCCCGCGTACGTGGTCGCGATCGGGCCGGGGCCGACCAGGGCCCAGTCGCCGCCGGGCAAGGTTGTCGCCACCGCGGTCACCGCCCCGTCCGCTCGCCGCACGCCGCCGAGTCGCCCCACACGCCTGACCTCCGTGTCCGCTAGCTGCCGACCCCGTTCCACCACCGGCGCCGTGCCCCCATCGTAGGAGAGGTCCGAGCCACCCGCGCTCGTCCCGGCAGGTTGCTGCCGCCGCGGCGCCCCTTGCGAAAGGAAGACCCGCATGCCCACCATCGGCCTAGTCCGGGTCACCGTGGCGGCCCCGGCCCGCCGCGTCGATCTGACCCTGCCCGAACGGTCCCCGATCGCCGAACTGCTGCCCGGCCTGCTCCAGCACGCCGGGGAACACCTGGCCGACCAAGGCGTGCCGAACGGCGGCTGGGTGCTCCGCCGCCCCGACGGCACCGTGCTCGGCGGCGCGAGCACGCTGGCCACCCACCGGGTGCTCGACGGCGAGGTGCTCAACCTCGTCCCGGCCCGCACCGAGTGGCCCGAGCTGGAGTACGACGACCTCGTCGCCGCGATCGCCGCCGGCGCCGAACGCGCCAGCAGCGCGTGGGACCCGCGGCACACCCGGCGGGCCGGGCTCGTGGCGGGCGCCGTCGGCGCGCTGCTGGCGCTGGTCGCGGTGGCGTTCGCCGGACCGCCGTGGCCCGGGCCCGCCGCGTGGGCGCTCGGCGCCGCGCTGCTGTTGCTGATCGCGGGAACGGCGCTGGCCAGGGCCATGGGAGACGCCGGCGCCGGGTCGGTGCTCGCCGCGGCAGCGCTGCCCTTCGCGTTCGCCGGCGGCGGCCTGCTGTTCGCCGGTGACCGGCCGTTGACCGGGCTCGGCGCGCCGCAGCTGATCGCGGCCGGGGCGGCGCTGCTGCTGGCCGCCGTGCTCGGCCTGCTCGGCGTCGTCGACCGGCCGGCGTTGTTCATCGCCGGCTCGACCAGCGGGCTGCTGGCCGTGCTCGGCGGCTGGCTCGCGACGATGGACACGTTCGGCACCACCGGCGCCGCGGCGGTCATCGCGGGGAGCGCGCTCGCCTTCTCGCCGCTGCTCGCGCCCCTGTCGATCCGGGCCGCGCGGATGCCGATCCCGGTGCTCCCGCGTGGCACCGCCGACCTGCTCCGCGACGAGCCGATGCCTTCGCGCGCCGCGGTGTACGCCACCGTCGTCCGCGCGGACGGCCTGCTCACCGGGCTGGTGTGCGGCGCGGTCATCGCGGCCGTGCCATCGCTGGTCCTGCTGGTCCGCGACGGCGGCACCTCCGCGCTGGTACTGGCCATCCTGCTCACCGTGGGCTTCACCCTGCGCGCGCGGCTGCACCCCGTGCTCGCCCAACGGGTCGCCTGGCTGCTCGCCGCCGGATCCGGGGCGACGGCGCTGGCACTCGGCCCCCTGCTCGCCGCCGGTCCGCTGACCGTGGCCGGTCCAGTCCTGTTCGGACTGTCCACTTTGATCGTCGTGATCGGACTGCGGCGCAGCACCCAGCCCTCGAGTCCACGCTGGGGCCGTTACGCCGAGCTGCTCGAGATGGCGCTGGTGCTGGCCGTGGTGCCCGTGGTGTGCGCGGTGCTCGGGCTGTACGGCTACCTGCGCGGGCTGGGCGGCTGACATGGCGACCTCGCGCGATCGGCTCCAAGCCCACCAATTCCTCTTGCAGCGCACGGTTTCCGCGCTGGTGACCCGGGAGACCGACCCCGAACAGCCACCCTTCCGGCTGCCCGCGGGCGCCGCCGTCGCCGGGGTCGTGCTCGCCGTCATCGGGCTCGCCGCGGCGGGGGTGTACGGCCTGCTCTCCCCCGGCGGCGACCACAGCTGGCAGGACGGCAAGTCGGTGATCGTCGAGAAGGAGACCGGCACGCGATTCGTCTACCTCAACGGGAAGCTCGACCCGGTGACGAACTACGCGTCCGCGCTGCTCGCCCTCGGCAGCCACGCGGCGACGACCTCGGTCTCGGCGAACTCCCTGATCGGCGTCCCCCGCGGGCCGCGGATCGGCATCCAGGACGCGCCGGACGCGCTGCCCGCGCCCGGCCAGGTGCTGCGCGACGGCTGGACGCTGTGCTCCCAGCCGGGCACCGACCTCACCGGCGCCACGACGTACCGCTCGGCGTTGCTGGTCGGGCACCAGGCACCCGGCGGCACCCCGCTCGGGGACCGCGCGCTGCTCGTGCAGACCCCGGAAACCGGCGACGAGTACCTGGTGGCCGGCGGCCACCGGCACAAGATCGCCGCCGCGGACGCGGTCACGGTCGAGCTGGCGCTCGGCTCGGCCCCGCGCACGCGGGTCGGGGCCGCGGTGGTCGACGTGCTGCCCGTCGGCGCCCCGCTCACCCCGATCGCGGTGCCGGACGCCGGGAAGCCGTCCCACGCGGTGCCCGGCCGCCCGGACCTGCTCGCCGGGCAGCTGCTGACCATGGAGAACCAGTACTACCTCGCCGAAACCGGGCAGCTGCGGCCGATCACCCCGCTGGAGTACGAGATCCAGCGCGCGTACCGGCCGACGACCGGTGCCTACGGCGGCGCCGAGCCGTTCCCGGTACGGCTGAGCCCGATCGAGGTGAGCGGCGCGTCGGTGGCCGCCCGCCCGGCGGCCACCGACGAAGACCCGCCCGCGGCCCGGCCGGTGTTCGCGGCCGGCTCGGACCGCGTCTGCCTGACGTTCGCCCCGGGCGCGTCCGTCCCGAGTGCGAGCGTCGGCGACGAGCTGCCGCCGCCCGCGAACACCACTCCCGGCCGGACTCCGGGCGGGGTCGCGCTGGCCGACCAGGTGCTCGTGCCGCCGGGGACGGCGGCGGTGGTCGAGGTGATGCCGAGCGACCAGGCCCCGGCCGGCACCTATGCCGTGGTCACGGACCTGGGCCGGGCGTACCCGCTGAGCAGCCCGGACCTGCTCGACTCACTCGGCTACCGCGGCATCGCGCCGGTGCGGATCCCCGCCGGGCTGATGGCCCGGGTGCCGCAGGGGCCTGGTCTGGACCACGCTTCGGCGATGCGGCAATGGTGACGCCGAATCAGTAACCCCAGCCGCAGTCGGTGCCGCTCCAGCCGCCATCACGGGCCGGAGCGGCGTCCGGCTGCGTCCCGTGCCCAAAGGTTTTCCCGCCAAGGGCAAGAAAAAGCTCGTGAGTGTTCAGGACGGTCAGAACCGTCCTGAACACTCACGAGCCATTGGGGCCGGGTCAGCGAGCCAGACGACGCGGCGGAGCGGGCGGTTCGAGCGCCGGGGCGCTCTTGTCGCCGACCACCCAGAGGTCCTCGTCGAGCAGCTCGACCGTGGTCGGGTCGTCCGCGCGGTCACGGCGGACCGTGCGGGCGAGCGGCGCGAACGCCGCCGGGTCGGTCCGGCCCGCTTTGCCGCGCAGGGAGGCGGGCAGGCCGGGCGGGGTCGTGCGACGGGGGCCCCGGCCCGGCGCGGGCCGTTGCAGGGCACCGGATCCGGGCGTGCCACCGGCGGCACCGGCGCCGGCCCCGCCGAGGCCGGACATCGGCGCCATCGGCATCCCGCTGCCGCCGCCACCGCCGTTCGACGGCGGGGCCGGCTCGGCCTCGGGGACCGTCGGCGCCTGCCCGGCAGTGGTCGGCGTGACCTGCTGAGCCACCGGGAAAGCCGCCTGCGGCAACGGTTTCGGCCCGCCGCCGCCCAGCCGGACGCCGGGCACCGCGGCCCCGCCGAAGCCGCGGCCGCCACCGCCGCCCAGACCGCCGAGCCCGCCCAGCGGCATCGAGAACCCCGCGGGCAACGACGGTGGCGGCGCGGACGGCAGCGGCGCCAGCGGGGGAAGCGTCGGCGGCGCGATCGGGGCCACGCTGCCGCCCAGCCCGGACAGCGACGGGTCGCCGCTCAGGCCCGGGTCCTGCTGCGACCCGTCGCCGCCCGCCGCCGCGTCGCCGCCGGAAGCGGATGCCGACGCCTGGTCGCCCGAAGCCGAAGACGCGGAACTCGCGCCGCTGTCACCGCCGCCGCTCGAAGCGCTCGCCGACTGCCCGCCACCGGAGGACGACCCGCCGGCGGAACCACCGCCGCCGGAGCTGCCGGTCGGCCCGCTCCACGCGTTGCCCTGGGCGCTCGAAACCGCCTGGGTGGCGGTGCCGAACTGCTGGGCGAGCTGGTCCATCAGCCCGCCGGCCTGCTGCTGCAGCATCGGCATCAGCAGCGCCGCCACCAACGGGTTGGCCTGCACCATCGCGACCAGCTGGTCGATCTGCTGGCCGGTGCTGGTGATCGCCGACGAGAGGCTGGTGAGCTGGCTGACGGTCTGGCTGATCCCGGCCGTCCACGAATCGATGTCCGCCTTGCTCTGCGCGCCGCGCTGCTGCAGTTGCGCGCCGGCCTGGTCGGTCCAGTCCGGCTCCAGCGCCTGGAGCTGGCCCTGCAGCGAGGAAGACGCGCCGCTGAGCTTGGTCCCGGCGTCCTGCCACATCTGTGCCGCCTGCGAGGCCACCTGAGCCAGCGGCTTGGTGGCGTTCATGATCTGGACCTGCTGGGGGAACTGCATCCCGGTGTAGCTCATCAGTTACCTCCCACGGACGGGAACAGCAACGACGGGTGCAACGGGGCCGAGGACTTCAGCGGAGACAGGTTCTGCGTCTTCGCGATGGTCTGCTGCCCCGACTGGTCGGCGTTCAGGTAGTCGTCGGCGGAGGCGCGGGCGATCCCGGCGTACGCGCCGAAACCCTGCTGCACCTGTTCCATGAACTGCTGGAGTTTCTGCGCGGACGCCTCTTCCGCCTGCGCGAAGGCGGTGCCTTCCTGCATGCCCCCGCCCGCCGCGGCCCCGCCCTGCCGGTTGAGCCCGCCCGAGTCCATCTGCGGGCTGAACCTCATCATCGACTCGCTGAGCCCGCTGATTCCTTCTGCCATTTTTCGCCTCCTACTGTGCTGTTAGTAGCTGGATTCCGCGGTCACTTCGCGTCACTCGCGCGGCGGCAGCCAGGCCAGCTGAAGCAGCCGGGCACCCTCACGACGGGTGATCAGCCTGCCGCGTCCTGGCGGCAGGGACTCGGGTTTGAGCCCACCGAGCAGCGGGCCCTCCTCTCGGTCGCCCGACAGCATCAGCCCGGGCGAGCCGACGTCGCGCACACGCGCGAGGAACTGTTCGAACAACGCGCGTCCGGCGCCGCCCGAGCGACGGGTCAGCACCACGTGCAGCCCGATGTCGCGGCCCTGCGCCAAGTACTCCATCAGCGGCAGGAACGGGTTCTCCATCACCGACGCGACCAGGTCGTAGTCGTCGACGAGCACGAACAGCTCCGGTCCCTGCCACCAGCTCCGCGCGCGCAGCTGCTCCGGGGTGACGTCCGGGCCCGGCAGCCGCTCGGCCATCGCCCGCGCCGCGTCGTTCATCAGCCGCGTGGTGGTGGCCAGATCCGTGCCGTAGCCGAGCAGGTGGTCCGGGCCGACTTCGCCGAGCAGCCCGCGACGGTGGTCCACCAGGAGCACGCGCGCCTGGTCCGGGGTGTAGGAGTCGGTGATCCGCCGGGCCAGCGTGCGCAGGAACGCCGTCTTGCCGGAGTCGGCGTCGCCGAGCAGCAGCAGGTGCGCGTCCGCGGAGAAATCGAGCTGAACCGGCGCCAGGTCCTTCTCCGCGATACCGATCGAAAGCCGGTGGGCGGCCGGATCGTCGCGGGGCGGAAGGGCTTCGAAGGCGAGCTTCGCCGGGAGCAGCCGGACGTTCGGCGCGGGCTCGCCCGGCCACGCCTCGGCCACCGCGGTGACCATTGTGGACACTCCGCGCGGCAGGTCGTCGACGGTCTCGAGGCCGTCGATCCGCGGCAGCGCCATCAGCAGCTGGTGCCCGGTGCTGGTGATGCCGCGCCCGGGCGAGTTCTCCGGCACGTTCAGCGCGCTCATCCGGTCGACCATGGTGTCCACCGGATCGCCGAGCCGCAGCTCGATGCGGCTGCCGAACAGGTCGCGCACGGTCGGGCGGATGTCGAACGAACGCGAGCAGGACGCCAGGATGTGCACGCCGTAGGCCAGCCCGCGGGCGGCGATCGCGCCGATCACGTCCTCCAGGTCCTCGTAGTCCTTGCGCAGCGTGGGCCAGCCGTCGACCACCAGGAACACGTCGCCGTACGGGTCGTCGTCCGGGCGCAGCTCGCGGTAGGCGGCCATCCCGTCGACCTCGTCCTCGGCGAACCGGCGCTCCCGCTCGGCGAGCACGGTGGACACCTCGGCGACCGTGCGCCGGACCGCGCCGGCGCTCTGGCGGCCCGCGACCCCGCCGACGTGCGGCAGCCCGCGCAGCGACGCGAGCCCGCCGCCGCCGAAGTCCAGGCAGTAGAACTGCACTTCACGCGGGGTGTGGGTGAGCGAAAGGGAGGTGATCACGGCCCGCAGCGCGGTGCTCTTGCCCGAGCGCGGCGCCCCGGTGATGACCAGGTGCCCGGCCGCCGCGGACAGGTCCAGCACCAGCGGGTCGCGCCGCTGGTCCAGCGGCCGGTCGACGACCCCCGCGACCGCCTTGAGGCTGCCCCGCAGGCCGGCGTCGCCCGCCTGGAGGCCGCGGACCGGGTCCACCACGGCCGGCCCGAGCAGACCGTCCACAGTGGAGGGCTCGGCCAGCGGCGGCAGCCAGATCCGGTGGGCGGGCACCCCGCGGCCGGCGAACCGGTCGACCAGGATGTCCATCAGGCTCTCGCCGATCGCCTCGTCCGGGTCGTCGGCCGGGCGGACCTGCTCGTCCTCCTCGACCGGCGGCGCGACGTACGCGGTGGAGTAGGCCTGCATGCCGGGCAGCCGGTCCGGGCCGGTGCCGCCGACGACCGCGCCCGCGGTGTGCACGCCGGAGACGTAGGCCGAGCGGAACCGGACCATCGGCTCGTCGCCGAACTTCAGGAAGCCGTGCCCGGGTGCGCGGGGCAGGGTGAACGCGTCGGTCACGCCCAGCACCACGCGGCTGTCGATCTCGGAGAACGTCCGGAGGCCGATGCGGTAGGACAGGTGCGTGTCGAGCCCGCGCAGGCGGCCCTCTTCCAGCCGTTGCGAGGCGAGCAGCAGGTGCACGCCGAGCGACCGGCCGACGCGGCCGATCTGGACGAACATGTCGATGAAGTCCGGCCGGGCCGAGAGCAGCTCGCTGAACTCGTCGCACACCACCAGCAGCGTCGGGACCTCCGGCAGCGGGGCGCCGGAGTTGCGGGCCTTTTCGTAGTCGCGCAGGGACGAGAAGTTCCCGGCCGCGCGCAGGAGCTCCTGACGCCGGATCAGCTCGCCGTTGATCGCCTCGGTCATCCGGTCGACCAGCGGCAGCTCCTCGGCGAGGTTGGTGATCACCGCGCTGGTGTGCGGCAGCTTGTCCAGCCGGGTGAACGTCGCGCCGCCCTTGAAGTCGATCAGCGCGAAGTTGAGCGTGTTCGGCGAGTGGGTGATCGCCAGCGCGAGGACCAGGGTGCGCAGCAGCTCGCTCTTGCCGGAGCCGGTGGCGCCGATCAGCAGCCCGTGCGGGCCCATCCCGTCCTGCGCGGACTCCTTGAGGTCCAGCTCGATCGGGGTGCCGTCGGGCCGGATGCCGAACTTGACGCGCAGCCGGTCGCGGCTCGGCCGCGGCAGCCAGGTGTCGGCCGGGTCGAAGGCGAACGGGTCGCCGAGGTCCAGCAGCCCGTCCAGGCCGAGTTCGGCGCTCAACGGCTGCTCACCGCGGGAAGCGGCGGTGAGCCGCAGCGGGGCCAGCTGCCGGGCCAGCGCCTCGGCCGTCGGCAACGGCAGCTGATCGGCCTGGCCCAGCTCGGTCTCTTCGAGGCCGGCGAGGTTGGTCAGCGTGCCGTCGGGCCCGACGTCCAGCACCAGCGTGGTCGGCTCCGGGGTGTTCGGCGGCACGGTGGTGAGGTCGACCATGGTGACGCCCTCGACGCCGCCGACGGTCATCAGGTGGTCCGAGCCGGCGAACGAGCCGCCGTCGAGCACCACCACCAGGTGCGGCCCGGACACCCGCGACGAGGACATCGGGTCGAACCGCGGCCGGTTCGCGAGCACGTCCTCCAGCATCACCTCGAGCGTGGTGATCGCGGTGGCGACCAGCCGCAACGGGCCGACGGCGTCGGTCCGCTCGGGGTGCAGCGCGTGCGGCAGCCACTTGACCCACTCCCAGTCGGGCAGCCGCTCCGGCGCCACGCAGACCGCGAACCGCAGGTCGTCCGGCGACTGGAGGGTGGCCAGCTGCGCGAGCATCGCCCGCACCAGTCCGACCGCCCGCTCCTGGTCACCGCCGAGGTGGACCCGGGCGAAGCCGTCGATCGCGAGCGCGAGCGGCAGCCCGTCGATGGCCGAGTAGGTGGTGATGAATCGGCGCAAAGCCAAGGCGGACAACGGTTCCAGCTGTTCCAGCGGCTTCGTGTCGGGCGCGACGAGCGGAGTGGCCAGGCTCTGCCGGCCCAGCCCGATCCGGACCGCGCCGAAATCGGGGTCGGTCCGGCGGCGCTCCCACAGCCGGTGGCTCGCCGCGACCGACCAGAGCGCGTCGGGCTCGGGGTGCAGGTACCACAGGGCGTCGCTCTGGCGCCGGGCCGTGCGGGCGACGCGCATGCGGTGCTGGGCCAGCTCGCGCAGGTACATCCGACGCGCGTAACCCATTTCCCGCTTGGACGCGCCGCCGCCGTTGAGGAACGACAGCAGCAGCATGCCGACGATCGCGACCCCGAAGAGCCCGAACACCACGTACCGCATGGTGTTGTTGCCGCCGCCGAAGCTGCCGGAGCCGCTGAACAACAGCACCATCGCGCCCATCATGGCCACCATCGGCAGCACGGTGAGCACCTGCGTCCACCCGCGCCCCGGCGCGGCCGGCAGCTCCGGCGGCGCGTCCAGCACCAGTTCGCCCGACGGCATCTCCGGGGCCGGACGCCGGGCCGGCCTGCGCACCACGACTGTCGCCACGTCTGCCTCCTGAAAAGGGTCTCCCGGCGAATCATCACCGCCGGTCCGGGCCGTCGGGCGGTGGTGGCAGGAACAGGCCTCGGCCGCCCCGGGCCCCCGGGCGCGGGCCTAGCTTCGGATCGCGGGCACCGACTGCCGGTGCACCCATTCCAGTGGGATTCAGTGGGAAAGGAGCAAGCCCCATGCCGAACGGCGACCAGCTTCACGGCGTCACAGAAAGCCTCCAGCGCGGCGCGCAGATGGCAGGCACGGTGTCCACGAACATCCAGTCGCACCAGGCCGCGCTGCGGCCGACCGTGGAAGCGCTCAAGGGCCAGTGGGAAGGCACCGCGCGCCCGGCGTTCGACGCCGCGCACGCGAACTGGGAGCAGGGCATCACCCGGCTCACCGCGGCGCTGAACCACCTCGGCGAGAACACGAAGTACTCGTCCAACACCTACGACATGGCCGACCAGGCCAGCGCGTCCGGCCTGCACGCGGCCGGCGGGATGTCCCCGTTCGGTGGCGCGCTCAACTCGGCGGGAGCCTGACATGCTGATCAAGGGCAACTTCGGCCAGCTCGACTCGCTGGCCTCGCAGATCATGGGCACGGTCGGCAAGGTGCAGCAGGAGATGGACACCTGGCGCACCGCGTCCGGCGCCACCGCCAACGACTGGCTGGACCAGGCCGGCGGCCAGTTCACCGAGGTGAACCAGGCCTGGCAGCAGGTCTCGACCGCCCAGCAGGACATGCTGACCGCGCTGCGCGGCGGCGTGGTCAAGGCCAACGGCGAGCTGCAGCAGGCACTGTCGGCGGCCAAGGCCCGCGTGGGCAGCGTGACCATCTAGTCCTTTATGGACACACGGGAAACGGGCTCCTCGCCACGGCGGGGGGCCCGCTTCCCGTGCCGGGTGGCAGGAGGGTGCCAACGGCGGGACCGGTCCCCTCGAGCGTCACGACAATGGCGCGGACAAGCTGTCGCCTCAAGGAAAACAGGTGCCCCTGATGAACCCGGTGATGATCGACTGGCTGAGCGTCGTACTCGGGCCGATCGGCTGCATTCTGCTGGTGGTCGCCCTGGTCAAGACCCGCTCGGCGACGAAGGCCGGAGCTCCGGTCCCCCCGTGGGCCAAGGTCGCGCAGGGCGTGGGCATCGCACTGGTGCTGGTGCTCGCGCTCCTGCACCTGATCGGGACCGACTGAAGGCTCAGGACGGCGGGCGCTCCACCGCGGGCGGCGGGAACAGGAACATCTGCTCCGGCGGCTCCTCCCGCGTGGCGGTGACCAGCCGCGGCGCGGACCGTCCGGCGCGCCAGCGGCGGCCGCGGCCACGGCGGGCGACCAGCGCGAAGACCAGGGCGAGCACCAGCACCAGCAGCAGCACCCCGGCGAGGAGTTCGGCCTTGGCACCGGCCCGCGCCCACCAGCTGTGCTCCCGCTCGGCGGCGAGGTCGACCACCTGCGGCGCGACGGCGGGCAGCACCGCGGGTGCCCCGGTCAGGCCCTCGGTCACGGCGCGGTACGGGTCGACGACGCCGGCACCGTATTCCTGGCTGCCCGCCCCACCACGGGCCATACTCGCGGTGGCGATCAGCCGCGCTGCCACCTGCGGCGCGGTCAAGCCCGGCCACGCGGCCCGCACCAGCGCCGCCGTGCCAGCGACGAACGGGGCCGCGAAGCTGGTGCCCTCCCAGTAGTCGTGCCCGGCGACGCGGGTCGCCGCGACCACGCTCTTGCCCGGCGCCATCAGGTCGACGTACGGGCCGATCTGCGAGCTGTCGTCCCGCGCGCCCGCGATGTCGATCGAGCCGACGCCCAGCACCCCGTCGTAGCCGGCCGGGAACGAGGCGGTCCCCGCGGCGTTCTGCTCGCGGTTGCCCACCGCCGCGACGATCAGCGCGTCCTTCGACTCCGCGTAACCGACCGCGTCACGCACCGGGGGCAGGTCGCTGTAGCCCGAGAGCGACAGGTTGATCACCTTGGCGCCCTGGTCGGCGGCGTAACGGATGCCCTTGCCGACGGCCTCGGGGTCGATCGGCTGCGGCTCGCCGCTGTCGTTGAGCGAACGGTCGGTGACCCGCACCGGCAGGATCCGCGCGCCCGGCGCGATCCCGGCGAAACCCACTCCGGCCACCGGGTCGGCCGCGATGATCGAGGCGACCGCCGTGCCGTGGGACACGCAGTCGTAGTTCCCCGGCAGGTCCCCGGCGTAGAAGAAGTCCCGGCCGGGCAGCACCTTGCCCGGCGCGCTCAGCTGCGGGTGGTCCGAGTCGACGCCGGAGTCGACGACCGCGACCAGCACCCCGGCGCCGGTGCTGTGCGGCCACACCCGTTTCGGGTCGAGCAGCTGCTGCGCCCACGGCTGCTGGACGATCACGTTGTGCGCGGGGTCGGCGTTGCTGCAGGCGCCGGCCGGTGGCGCCGCCGCCCGCGCGGGCGACGTCGTCAAGGCCAGCAGCGCCGGGACCAGCGCGAGCAGGGCGACGATTCGTTTCATAGTCCCGTGATGGTCCCCCGGCCATCACGGCGGTGGCCGCCGCTGGCCGGAAGCGGTCAAGGCGGCCTCGTCCACGCCACCGTCGGCGGCCGCGGCGACCTCTTGGACCTCGAACTGGACCGTGTCGTGACGGCCGCCGGCGGCGAATGCGTGTACCTCGACACCGACGCGATGCAGGGCCGGCTCCAGCGGATCGCCCAGGCCGGGCAGCAGCTCACGGCCGCCTGGCAGGGCAGCGGGCCGGCGATCGCGGCCGATCGGATTCCCGGTCGCCACCAACAGCTTTCGGAGGTCGGCCAGAGCTGCGCCCAGGACTACGTGCGGCGCGATGCCCAAGGCGCCGAGATAAGGGGGCGCGCTGATGCCGGTCGCCGAACCACCCGCCACCAACGGATTCTGGCCGCAGGTCAAGGCGATCTCCGGCTGGCCGGAGACGAACGAGGACGCCGTCACGCGGCTCGCCGCAGCCTGGGCCAAGGGCTTCACCGCCGCGGGACAGACCGACAGCAGCGGCGTGGCCACCGCCTGGGCCGACCCGGCCGGCGCCGCCTTCGGCGCGAAAGTCGGCAAGCTGGGCCAGGTCGGGGCCGCGCTCGGGCAGACGATGCAGCAGATGGCGACCGCCGTCACCGTGTTCGCCACCGAAGTGGCGGCCACGAAGAACAACATCGTCCAGGCGGTCACGCCGAACATCAGCGTGTACGCGTCCTTTGCGACATTGCCCCGCGGCGCAGGCCAGGTAACGGCCCAGAGCCTCGTCCAGCAGGTCGGCGCCGACGTCAAGGGCCTGATCGACCAGGCCGCCGCGCGCGTCGGGGCCACTGCCGTCGGCAAGTCGCAGGGTCCCTGGGCTCAGCCTGGCGCCGACGGTGTGGGACTGGGTCGGGCTCGGCGGTGAGTTCGCCGGCGGGTACGGCGCGGCGAAGGTGATCGGAGTCGGGGTCAAGGAAGCCGCGGGGGCGGCGGCCGCGGGCCACATCCCCTACAACGGCGGGCAAGGCGGGCTCAACCGTGGCATCGAAGCGGCCAACAAGGAGGGCGCGGCGATCGCCCCGGCCTGGGAGGAATCCGGCTCGGGCCTGGCGAACCGGCTGGACAAGAGCGAGGAGTGGGGCCAGAGCGCCGCCGCGGCCGGTCAGGGCGCTGCCGGCGTGGTGCCCCAGATCCCCACGATCATCGAGCAGACCGGGGGCAACACCTCCGACGACAGCAAGAACCTGGCCACCACCGGCAGCATCTACGACCTGTTGGGCAAGGCGCGCTGAGCCCGGCGGTCCAGCTCCGCGAGCACCGGGTCGAAGGCGAGGTCGGCGTCCTCGGTGGCCGCGCGCACCGTCTCCAAGATCTGTGCGGCCAGCGCCTCCGGGTCACGGCCGCGAAGCGCGCGCGGGTCGAGCCACAGCTCCCGCAGGCTGCGGTCGCGGCGGACGGTCGCGCTGACGAACCGGTCTTCCGACTCGGCGACGCCCTCGACTCCGGCGAGATCGTGAGCGAGTCTCCTTCGCCACCAAGGGTTTCAGGCCGGGCTGGCACGTTCCGGTCAGCCCGGCCCGTGGCGCCGGCAGAACCGCCAGACTGGTGGCAAACGACCCGGGGAGACCATTGTGGACGGACAACTGCGGTACCGCGAACTCACTTCGGCACTAAGGGAAATCCGCGACGCCCTGACCGAGGTCCGGGGCATCGCGGATTCGCCGGACGGGCTGATCAGGGCGACCACCGACGGCCACGGCCGGCTGCTGGAACTCGAGCTCGACCCGCGGATCTACCGCTCCAGCGACTCCCAGGCCCTGACCACGGCGATCGCCGACACCGTGCACGCGGCGGCCGAAGCGGCGGAGGCCGAGATCGCGCGCATCGGGGGCAAGCTGCTCACGCCGTCGACCGGCTGCTGAGGGACCCGGTCAACGACGCTGCCGCACCGTGCCGACAAACGCCTCGAAGTCCTTGATCAGCACGGGAAACCGGTCCTCGGTCGCGGTGAGCACGATCCGCAGGACCGCGCCCGGCAGGGGCCGGAAGACCTGGGACTGCACGAGCCGGTACCGTGCCCCGTCGATCTCGGCGGTCAGCCGGACCTGCTGCACCAGGCCTTCCCGGCCGTCGGGGTCTTCGAGGACGTCACGCCCGTCGGTCACCACGTCCGTCGCGGCTGCCTCCAGGTCACGCAGGACGTCGTCGGCCACGTCGGCCGGCCGGCGCCCGGCCGGCTCCTCCTCACCGCCGACGGTGATGTTCGTGGTGAAGCCCGAGCCCCGGGTGGCCGCGTCGAGCAGCACCGCCGAGCCCTCCGGCGCGCCGACCGTGTCGGCGGCCACCTGCACCCAGCCGGTCGGCACGGTGAACTCCAACGGCACAGTCGTACTCATCTCAGGGTCTCCTCTGCTAGAAGCCGCCGGCCAGGCGCTTACCGTAGTTGCCGATCGATTCCTCGGCCTGGCTTATCGACTTGCCGACCTCCGCCGGGTCCACCGCGATGTCGAAGCCGCCGCCGCCACCGGGTCCCGCGGTCAGGTTCCCACCGCCGCCGAAGTGGTACTTGCCGTCCTCGCCCTTCCCGATCCCCCACTCCGCCTTGGCGCCGATGCCGGCCGAGCCTTCGACGTAACCGCCGACGGTGACCCCGCCGTAGGAGGCCTGGCCCCGTGCGGTGACCTTGCCACCCAGCAGCACGTCGGCCTTGACCTGGGCGCCCTGGAGGCTGACATTCCCGCCGGCGCTGCCCTTGAGCCCGTAGAAGCCGTCGACCTTGCCACCGAGGGCGACCGGTCCCGCCGTCCCGGCGAGGGCGAGGTTCCCGCTGACCCCGGCCCCGGCCTCAGCCTTGGCGTACAGGCCCTTCTGGGTGTTGGCCCCGGCCGAAACCGACCCGTTGGCGCCGGTGGTCAGCTCCCACGAGCCCGTGCCGCCCAGCACCTGGCCCTGACCGGTGGCCTTCTCCAGATTGGCCTCGCCCTTGTAGCTGAACTCCTTGCCGTCCTTGGCTATCGACGGCTTCGCGGACGCGTTCAGCCCCTGGACCTTGACCTTCTGCAGCTCGCCCGCCTCCTTGTCCACCGCCGTCCGGATGGAGGAGGAGACGTTCAGGGCGAACGCGGACTTCAGCCAGTCGTAGGGCAGGGAGGCGTAGATCCCCGAGTTGGACTGGATGGTCTGGACGATCTCGTTCTTCGTGTTCATCAACGCGGTCGCGTACGTGTCCACCAGCATGCCGACCGTCTGCAGCTTGTCCGGCAGGCCGGCGACCTGCTGCGCGTGCGCGCTGATCTTGCCCGCCGCGGCGGCGCCCGCCGGGTCGGCCCACGCCGTGGTGACCGTCTGCCCGACCTGGCCGAGCGTGGTGCCCGCGGTGGCCATCTTCTCCCCGGCCTGGGCCCAGGTCAGGCCCAGCTGCCAGGCGGTCTCCTCGTTGTCCTTCGGCCAGCCGTCGTACCAGCCCTTCGCGGCGACGTACAACGGATCGGTGGGTTCGGCGACCGGCATCTGTCTCCCCCTCGACTCAGTGGTGCAGCATGGTGAACGAAGAGGCGGCCTGGTTGTCCGCGCGCACGTAGTCCGCGATGGACTCGTGGCCCGCCTGGGCGAGCTTCAGCCCGGCGGCGACCGTCTGCTGGACCGTCTGGTCGATCTGGGTGACGGCCGGGCGGTACCCGGCCATGAACGCCTGGCCGAGCGTGCCCTGCCCCAGCTGCCCGCCGAGCCCGTCGATCTGGCCGCGGGCGCCCGACCAGGCCTGCTCGACGTCGGCGTCCGCGGAGGCGAGTGAACTCATCGCCCCGGTGGTGCCGCCGCTGTCCATGTTCAAACCCTGGGTCATCTAGGCCTCCTGGCGGGTGAACCGGTCCAGCGCGGCGAACGCCGGACCGAGAAACGGGTCGGTGTCGCCGGGTGCCAGCACGGGTTCGGCAATGGCGAGGGCGCGTGCTCCGGCGGATTCGGCCGCCTCGCGCACGGCCTCGACGATGTCCTCGGCCAGCGCCGCGGCGTCCTGATTCCGGTAGACGCGCGGGTCGAGCCACAGCGACCGCAATTGCCCTTGCGCGCCAACGGTCACCGCGACCAGCCCGTCCGGGGATTCGGCGGGCTCCTCCAGCTCGGCCAGCTCGGCGCGTACCCGCCGGATCTGCTCGGCATCGGTCATGCAGTCAGTTTCGCCGCCGGAGGCCCGGTCCGGCCCCGGCTGGCCGCTAGCTGCCAGCCGGCTCGGTCACCAGGCTGCGCACCTCGAACGCGGCCCGCAGCCGGGTGCGCAGCGGCGTCCCGGCCAGGCCCTTGCGGATGGCCCGGACCGCCGACCACGCCTGGGAAACCGTGCCGTCGTCGGCGGCGCCGCCGGACCAGAGCGCGACGTCCACCTGACGGGCCAGCCATTCCAGGCCCTCCGCCACCGAGCTGTCCATTGTGGACGGCAGGAGCCCGGCCAGATCCCGGACGGTCGCTCCCCGCGGCACGGCGATCCCGTGCGCCCGCAGCAGATCTCGCGCTTCCCGCCAGGCGGCGACCACGGCGTCCGCGCCGGTCCGGCGGAGCCGCCGAGCCGTCCGGACCCGGCGCAGCACCGGGATCGCGAGCACCAGCAGCAGCACCAGCGCGGCGAGCCCGATCAGCAGCCAGAACGGCGGGACCGGCAGCCAGCCACCGGACGAACCGTCGCCGGCGTCGGCCTGGTCGCCCTTCGGCAGGTCCGGGTCCCGCAGCTGGGGAGGCGGCGGCAGCTCGGCCCGCGCCTGCGCGGTCGCCTTGGCCAGCCCGGCCTGGGACTGGGCGGAACCACCGGCCGCGCCGCCGGCCGGGTCCAACGGCACCCAGCCGACCCCCGCGACCGCCACCTCGGGCCAGGCGAACGCGTCTCCATTGTGGACGGTGGTGCTCCCGGAAACCCCGGCCGGCGTGCGGAAGCCGACCGCGAGCCGCGCCGGGATACCGGTGATCCGGGCCAGCGCCACGTACGCGGCGGCGAACTGCTCACTCGTGCCGGCCTTAGTGCTGAACAGGAAGGTCCGCAGCTGGGTCCAGCCGCTGCCGGTGGGCAGCTTCGGCCCGGTCGCGCGCTGGTAGTGCTCGGCGAGGTAGCGCTCCAGCACCAGCGCGGCGCGGAACGACGGCCGCAGCCCGCTGGTCGCGGTCCGGGCCAGCTCGGCGACCCCGGCCGGCACCTGGCCGACGCCGCCGGTCACCGCGGCCGGGTCGATCCCGGCGTCCAGGAGATCGTTCGAGGCAGTGGGTTCCCGCCAGCCGAGCTCGTAGCTGACCGGCCCGGTCCGGTCCGGCAGCAGCAGCACGCCGCTGCTCTGATCGACCAGCGGCGCCACACCGCCGACCGCGACCGGCTCGGGCTGGCTCGGCAGCCACGGCCCGTCCGTCGACGCCGGCACGGTGATCCGCACCTGGTGCGCGGCGTCACCGAGGGAGGCGCCCAGCCGGCGGTAGCCCTCATCGGAACGCCAGGTGACGCCGTCGAAATCGTCGAGCACGGCCAGCCGCCAGCGGTCGACGGGGGCGGCGCCGGTGTAGCTGAACACCGGCACGGCCGGGTGAGTGAGCCGGTCCGCGATCCCGTCGAGCGGGTCGCTGACCCGCAGCGGCGGCAGCGGCGCGGCTTCGTGCTGGATCGCCAGCGGCGGCTGCGCGCCCTGGTCGATCGCCGTGACGCCGACCGAGACGGCCACCGCCAGCACCGCGGTCGGGACGAGGAACACCGCCCGGGCACCGTGGCGGCGGGTCAGCATCAGCAGCGCCCCGGCGACCACGGCGTACGCGAGCCCTGCCGCCGTCGCGGCCGGCCCGGTCAACGGGACGTACGCCTGGCTCAGCCCGGCGACCACCAGGCCGGGGATCAGCGCGACAGCCGGGCGGCGCAGCAGTTCCACGCTCAGCATCGCGGCGACCAGCACGGCGAGCGGGACGAACAGGAGCAGCTCGGGGTCCGGCCGGGCCGGCCAGGTCGACTGGAGGGTCAGCTGCCAGGACTGGGTGAAGCCGTTGAGCAGGCCGCGCAGCATCTCCGCGTCCGGCAGCCCGGGCCCGAACTCGAGCTCCCCCAAGGCCAGGAGCCCCACGAGGAGCATGAGCAACGGCCGCCACGGCGTCAGCGCGGCCACCCGGGTGCACAACTCGGTGACCCCGAAGGAAACCGCCACCACCACGACGATCGGCAGCGCCAGCGCCGCGATCCCGAACACCGGCGCGAACAACATCCCCGCCAGCCCGGTGGCCAGCAGCACCAGCGCTGTCGCCCCGCTGCGCGCGGTGAACGCCCCCTTCACCGCGTCGGACACCGGTAAGGACTCCTTCACCGCTTCGTGCGCGGGCATGGACTCCTTCACGGCGGGGGCCGGGCGCAGCCGGTCGGCCAGGCTGACCGTCCACTGTAGACTCATCGGGCGATCGCATTCCAGCGGCGGGCGGCGTCGGCGGCACTGGCCACCGGCAGCACCGTGGTGTCCGGGAGGCCGCGCAGCGAACCGGCGTCGCCGAGGACGAACACGACCACGGTGGAGTACCGGCCCCGCAGGGCGGCCAGCGCGGCGCGGTCCGCGGCCGTGCCGCCGGCGGTGACCACGGCCAGCCCGCCGACCCCGGAGCGGACCAGGTCTTCGGGCACCAGCGCGGAATCCCCGGACGGCGTCAGCACCGTCAGCGCGTCCAGCAGCCGCCGCAGCGCCGGGGCGCCCCCGCCGGTGTCGATGTCGAGGCCGCCCGCGGTGACCAGCCGGGCCGGCTGGTCCGCCCGCGCGGCCGCCGCGACCAGCGACGCCGCCAGGTCCACCGCCTCCTCCAGCAACGGGCCCTGGACGCGGGTGTCGAGCAGCGCCGTGAACCGCGGCTGGTCGGGGTCGACGTAATCGCGGACCATCAGCTGCCCGGTCCGCGCGGTCGCCTTCCAGTGCAGGTGGCGGACCTCGTCGCCGGGCACGTATTCACGCACCTCGCGCAGGTCGAACGAGCCGCGCAGCCGTTCGTCGACCGCCGCGCCCTCGTGGTGGTGCCGCGGGCGGCCGCCGGCGGGTGCGCGCATCACGTGGATCCTCGGGTGCACCCACAGGGTCGCGGTCTCGCCGGTGGTCAGCCGCCGCCGGCCGAGGCCGAGCGGGTCGCCGCGGTCGAGGGTGAGCGGGCCGACCTGGTGTTTGCCCCGGCGTTCCGTGGGCAGGTCGTAGTGGTGGACGGCCTCGGCGCCGGCGGCCAGCGCGCGCACGCTGACGCTGTGGAACCCGGTGCCGACCCGGTCGCCCGCGCTGAACGCGCCCTGACGCCGTCCGGTCGGGTTGTGCACGCGCAGCTTGGCGAACGCCGGACGGCCGCGTTCGACCCGATCGGGGTAAACCTCGCGGCTGACCGACACCCGCGGCCGCCGTCCCGTCACCGCGGCCGCCGCGACCAGCGCCCCGGCCCCGGCGCCCGCGATCGCGAGGAACAGCGGATAACCGGCCAGCTGACCGAAGGCGAAGAGGACCACCGTGGCCGCCAGGACGCCGAGGCCGCGCCGCGTTACTAATCCGACCGGAAGTAGGCGGACACGGGCTGCAGCCGATCCGCTCGTAGGGACCCGTTTCCGCCGTGGCTGTAGTCGGATTAGTAACGAACGGCACAGCAGCCTGAGCATCAGGCCCTCGCTGCCGTGCCGGCCGGGGCCGGGGTCGTGGCTAGCACCTCGTCGACGACGTCGGCGGGACGGCGGTTGTTCAGCTCCGCGTCGGTGGTCAGGATCAGCCGGTGCGCCAGTACCGGCTGCGCGATCTCCTTGACGTCGTCGGGAGTCACGAAGCCGCGGCCGTAGGTGGCCGCGAGTCCTTGCGCCGCGCGGATGAGCGCGATGCTGCCGCGCGGGCTGGCGCCGTAACGCAGCGCGGCGTGGGTGCGGGTGGCCGCGGCGAGCCGGGCGGCGTACTCGCAAACCGCACCGTCCACATGGGCCGCGCGGACCTGTGCGATGGCCTGCTGCAGGGTCGGGATGTCGACCACCGGCGACAGCTCGTCCGGGCCGATCCCGGCGCAGTCGCCCATGATCACCTTGACCTCGGACGCGAGATCCGGGTAACCGACCTCCAGCCGCATCAGGAACCGGTCCAGCTGCGCCTCGGGCAGCCGGTAGGTGCCCGCCATCTCGATCGGGTTCTGGGTGGCCACCACGAGGAACGGCCGCGGCACCTCGTGCCGGACCGCGTCCACCGTGACCGTCCGCTCGCCCATCACCTCCAGCAGCGCCGACTGGGTTTTCGGCGTGCCGCGGTTGATCTCGTCGGCGACCACCACGTTCGCGAAGATCCCGCCGGGGTGGAACTCGAACCGCTCGGCGCGCTGGTGGTACACCGGCACGCCGGTGATGTCGCCGGGCAGCAGGTCGGGCGTGAACTGGATGCGGTTCCACGAGCCGCCGACGCTGCGGGCCAGGCAGCGGGCCAGCGTCGTCTTGCCGACCCCCGGCACGTCCTCGACCAGCAGGTGCCCCTCGGCGAACACCGCGGCGATCGCCAGGCGGACCAGCTGCGGCTTTCCCCGCAGTACACTGTGGACATTCGCCGCGATGCGCTCGTAAACGGCGCCGGGCGCGATTTCTGGAGTCATCGGTTCATTTCCAGGTGATCGAGTTGGACTTCACGATAGTGCCGTCGGGCGCGATGACCTGAACATAGATCGTCTCGCCCGCCACGTCGTAGTCGAGTTGGTTGTAGTTCGCCGAGCCGCTCGCGTTGGTGGTGGTGGATTCGGTCTGGACGTTGTTGTTGCTGGATGAGCTGAGCTGGATGTCGTACTTCGTGTTCGCTTCGAAGCCCGTCATCGAGACATTCACCTGATAACAATCTTTGCTGCAGTTGGACGAGCTGGTTTTGGCTCCCCGGCTGATGCTGACCGACTGCGCCGGAACCGTGATCGACTTCGACGCCGTCGCCCCGTTGCGGGTCTCGCCGTCCGGAGTCTTGGTCACCGCCCGCACCGTGAAGGTGTAGGACTTCCCCGCGGCCAGCCCGGAATACGTCGCCGTGGTGCCGGAAACGGTCTGTTGCGCCTGTCCGGTGCCGGTCACCAGGTAGTTCACCAGCTGGCCGCCGCCGAGGTCCGGCTGCGTCCACGAAAGGGACGCGCCGCCGTTGCGATAGGTCGCCGTGAGCCCGGGCGCGGACGCCGACGCGGCCGGAGTGGCCGAGGCCGACGCGCCCGGTCCGGTGCCCGCCTTGTTCACCGCGACCACGGTGAAGGTGTAGCGGGTTCCGTTGCTCAGCCCCGGAATACTGGCCTGACGGGTGCCGCCACCGACGGTTTTCGACCCGCCGGACCAGCTGATCTGATAGGACGTCACGGTCGCGCGGTTCGCCGCCGCGGCGCCCCAGCTGACCGTCGCCGAGCCGGCGCCGCCGGTGGCCGACACCGAAGGCGGCGCTCCCGGTGGGCTGGCCGGCACCGCGGGCGGCGCCGGGGGCTTGGCCGGTTTGGCCGGCTTCTCCGGGGTACGGGCGGGGCCGGGTTTGTTACCCGCGTTGACATCCGGCTTCGGGGCGGCATCGCCCGTCCCCCGCTGCTCGACCGGGGGCAGGGTGCCCGGCTGCGGCGGCGCGGGCTGGCCCGGGGCCGGCTGGTCGGGCTTGTTGACCGGCGGCGGCACGACCGGGACGTCGGTGACCTTGCCGTCCTTGCCGACGACCAGCACGTGGGTGCCCTGGCCGCCCTCGACGTAGACCTGGGAGTCCTCACCGCGGTCCAGCCGCGAAGTGCCCGCGCCCGGCGGGATCGGCTTGGCGTCGGCCTGCTTGCCGGTGCCGTCGAAGGTGAGCAGGGTGCCCGACGAGCGGTCCACCAGCGCGACGACCGAGCCGCCGGCCACCGGTCCGTCGTACTGCCCGGCGGGGAGCTGGACGGCCACCGGCTTCTGCGGCTTCGGCGCGGGATCGACGAGGTAGAGCCGGTTCGTCTGCTGGTCGAGCAGCGGCACGCGGCCGGACACGTCGTTCGCCGCCGGACGCAGGTTGGCCGAGGGGGCCAGGCCCATCGACACCGCGTCGCCGAGCCCGCCGGTGCCGACGGCGCGCAGGGTGGCGTCGGTGGTGTCCACGAAGTGCGGCTGGTCCCCGACGACGGTCAGCGAGCCGGTGTGCCCGGCCGGCAGCACGACCGGGCAGGACGTGACGCGGTCCGCGCCCTGGTCCAGCCGGCAGATGAGGCCGGAGCCGGCGCGCAGCAGCCAGACCGTGCCGTCGGCGGTGGCGACCGCGTCGCTGATCGGGCCGCCCGCCGACATCGTGGCGGACGGGTCGCCGAGCCGGACGACCTGCCCGGCCTGGCGGTAGACGAGGTACGGGCCGCCGGCCGTCTCGAGGCCCAGCGGGACCTCCTTCGACGGCGGCGCGACCGCCGGGCCCGCCGTCAGGTCCGACTTGCCGAACCGGCTGATGCGCGAATCGCCCACGACGTAGCCGTTGGTGTCGCCCTGCACCACCTGGCTGCCCTGATCACCCGGCACCGCCGCCTGCGCGTCGATCCCCGCGGTGCCGCCGTCGAGGTGGAAAGCGGCCTGCAGCACGGAGTTGTAGACCCAGTGCCCGCCGGGCACCACCCGCATCCCCGGCAGCGGTTTCGCCGCGCCGGTCACGGCCGCGGTCACCGCGGCGGCCGCGACCACCACAACGGCGATCACGGGCAGCCGGGTCCGCCAAGACACGGTCTTTCTTGACGAGTTGCGCCGAGTGTTCTCGCTCACGGACGGCAGGTTAGCCGGGAGTGCGGGGAGGGGTCCCGGCTATGGCCGGAAAGGGCCACTCTCCGCCGCGATCCGGTTACACCCGAGCGCCCCAGTGCCACATTCGTCGCGCCCCAGGTCAGGCGCGCGGGCTGGCCACGGGCAGCACGAGCTCGAAGATCGCGCCGCCCTCGTCGGCGTTGTACACCGCGAGCGAGCCGCCGTGGGCCTGGGCGACCCAGCGGACGATCGACAGGCCGAGGCCGGTCGAGCCGCTGCCGCTGGTGAACCGGTCGAGGGTGCCGTCGGCGACGGCGTCCTCGACGCCGGGCCCGTGGTCGGCGACCGTGACCCGCCCGCCGGCGACGGTGATGTGCACGATCGCGGGCTGATCGGGCTGACGGCCGTAGCGCAGCGCGTTGTCCAGCAGGTTCCCGATCGCCCGCTGCACCAGCCCGGGGTCGACCTGGACCAGCGACGGGGCGGCGGTCACGGTGACGCTGGCGCCGCCGGCCGGGGTGTCCTCGACCAGCCCGGTGACCAGCTGGTCCAGCCAGACGGGCTGGATCGCCAGGTCGTCGACGCCCGCCGCGAGCCGCGCGCGGACGAGCAGGCTGTCGATGATCCCGCCCATCCGCGACGCGAGCTGGACGGTGCGCGGCAGCAGCTCCCGGGTCTGGTCGGGGTGGCGCAGCGAGGTCTCGGCGAGCGCACGCAGGGCCGCGACCGGCGTGCGCAGGTCGTGCGCGGTCTCGGCGAGCAGGATCTCCTGCTGTTCCAGCGCGGCCGCCGCCGGACGGATCGCGCGGCCCGCGAAGAAGTGGCCGGCCAGCGCCAGCCCGCCGATGAGCACCAGGCAGCCGCCGAACACGAAAAGCGTGTAGCGGATGTGATCGTCGTACGTGGCCTGCCCGTCGGTGACCGCGACGACGGCGCCGATGTACTGGCCCGACGTGCTGCGCACCGGTTCGGCCCGCATCCGCAGCCGCCGGTCGCCCGCGCCGCGGATCTGCCCGTACTCGATCTTCCCGCTGCGGGCCGCCTCGTCGGCGAATCCGCCGAGCAGCGGCAGGTCGACCTGCACGCACTGCTGCGCGCTGGTGTAAGCCGGGAAGTCCCCGGACGCGCCGGGCAGGACGGCGAACTGCGGGCATTCGTCGTTGAGCTGATCACGCGCGACGAACCCGGTGGTCAGGGTGCCGTTCGTGGCGTCGAACTGGAGCAGCCGGGCGACCACGGCGGTGACCCGCTCCAGCTGGGCGTCCAGCTGCTGGTCGCCCTGCCGGTCGTCGTTGCTGACCAGCAGCCAGGCGAACACGATCAGCCCGATCGCGTTGATCCCGGTGAAGACCAGGGTGAGCAGCCGGCGCAGGCCGCGCAGCCGGTCGGCCGCGGA
This sequence comes from Amycolatopsis saalfeldensis, assembly GCF_900110575.1. Classification (GTDB taxonomy): domain Bacteria; phylum Actinomycetota; class Actinomycetes; order Mycobacteriales; family Pseudonocardiaceae; genus Amycolatopsis; species Amycolatopsis saalfeldensis. The sequence continues at coordinate 190,357 of NZ_FOEF01000013.1, read as the reverse complement.
CCGGCTCACGACGCCGGGTCCGCGAAGCCGAACCGGTACCCGCGGCCGCGCACGGTGTGGATCAGGCTCGGCTCACGCAGCTTGCGCCGCAGCCGTTTCACCACGGCGTCGACCACATTGGACATCGGGTCCGCGCTTTCGTCCCAGCAGTGGTCGATCAGGTCGCTGCGCGAAACCGCCTGCTCGTGGTGTACGGCCAGGTACTCCAGCACCGCGAACTCGCGCCCGGAGAGCGTGAGCAACGCGCCCGCGCGCCGGGTCTCCCGCCGCGCGCAGTCGATCTCGAGGTCGGCGAAGCGCAGCACCGGCGGGCGGCTGCCGCCCGGGCGGGCCAGCGACCGCACCCGCGCGGTCAGCTCGGCCACCGAGAACGGCTTGACCACGTAGTCGTCACCCCCGTGCGTGAACCCGTCGATCCGGTCGGACGCGCGGTCGCGCGCCGTCATGAACAGCACCCGCGCGTCCCACCCCTCGAGCCGGCGCCGGCGCACGTAGTCCAGCGCGTCGCCGTCCGGGAGCATCCGGTCCAGCACCACGCAGGCGAACCCGTCGGCCCGCAGCTCGGCGTCGGCTCCGGCCAGGTCAGCGGCCACAACGACGTCGAACCCGGCCGCGCCCAGTTCGGCGCGCACCGCGGCCCGCAGGTTCTCGTCGTCCTCGACGAGCAGTACTCGCACCGGCTGCCTCATGTCATCGAAACCTCATGTAGCGGGTGATCGTATTCCGCCCAACGCGAGTCCAGCACGGTGACGAGGAGGTGGCTCGATGATCTTCCCCGGATCGGACCAGGCGGTGTGCTCGTACGCTAGCGTGCCCGCCCGCCCGGATCACCCGAAGACGGCAAGGTGGCCACAAGCGGCCACTCCCGCTCGGGGGGTGCACTGTGGACGGTCGTGAGCAGGTCGGCGCGCTGGCCCGGCCTTCGGCGGACGCGAGCGGCGCGACGCGGGCGGCGGGCACTCCGGTGCTGGTCGTCTCGGCGGCGGCGACCGCGGCCCCGGCATACGCCCGGACTCCCGCCCCGCCGCGTACGTACGCCCCCGCCGCGCCCCGAGTGCTGGCCCCGCCCCCGATGCTGCCACCACCACCCCCGGCCCCGGCGCCGTCCGCGCCGGTCCGGACGGCGGCCCCGAAAGCCAAGACCACCCGTCCGGCCACGCGGATCGAGCCGGCCCAGGTGGTCTGCTGGCAGGTTTCCGTGGTCGCCGTGCTGGCCTGCCTCGACCGGCCGTGGCCGGTGCTGACCGCGGTCTCCGTCGGCGCGGCCATGGTGCTCGCGCTGACCGCGATCCGCGTCGACGGCCGCTGGCTGTACCAGCTCGCGGGCCTCGCCTCCCGGTTCACCCTGCGGGGCCGGCGGCACGATCTGCCGGACTCGCCCGCCAAGGCCGAGGCCCTGATCTCGCTGCTGCTGCCCGGTTCGACCATCGGCACGCTGGACACGGCGCAGGGCGCGACCCCGGCGATCAGCCACGCGCACGGCCTGACCGCCATGGTCTGCCCGGAGAAGGCCGTCGACCCCCGCGCCTTCCCCGGCCCGGCCGCCCTGCTGCCGCCCGCGACCGAAGACGACCCGGAGTTCGTGGTGCAGGCCGCGTTCCACGCCGGGACCCGGCCGGACGCGCCGCCGCGGCTCTGGCTGGGCGTGCACGCCGTCCGCACCGCCGACGTGCCGGGCGACCCCGAGCTGGAACTGGCGCTGCGCAACGCGGTCCGCCGGATCCGGCGGGCGCTGAACCGGGCCGGCATCACCGCCGGGCCGCCGTCGGAAGAGGCCGCGTTCGCCGCCCTCACCGCGCTCGCGCACGTCACCGGCGGCCGCAACGAACTGCGTGAGGACTGGCGGTTCTGGCGGACCGGCCCGGTCTCCCAAGCCTGTTTCACGCTCGACGGCTGGGCCGGGCTCGCCGACCCGGTGGCCACCGCGCTCACCGTCCGGCTGCTCGCCCCGGTCTCCGGGGTCGCGGTGACGCTCACCCTCGCCGCGCGGACCGGGGGCCGCCGCTCCGCCGTGCTGCGGCTCGCGGCCACCACCGAGGCGGCGCTCGACGTGACCTCGGCCCGGCTCACCCAGCTCCTCACCCCGGCCGGCATCCGGCTGTCCCGCCTCGACGGCGCCCACTTCTCCGCGGTGGCCGCGTCGCTCCCGATCGGAGGTTTCCCGCGATGACCCTCGCATTCGACCAGCCCCGCCCGCTCTCCGGCGCGCCCGGCAACGGAATCCAGGACCTGCTCGCGCAGGCGTCGTTCGAAGTACTGGTGATGAGCACCCGTTCGGTCGCCGGGCCGGACCCGATCGGCCTGGTCCGCCCCGGCGACCTGGACAACCTGCGGCGCGGCGTGCGTTACCGCGTGCTCGCGCCCGACACCGCCCGCACCGCGCCGCGGCTGTCCACCCGGCTCGCCGAGCTGACCCTGGCCGGCGCGGCGACCCGCACCGTGCCCCGGGTTCCGCTGGACGCGCTGGTCATCGACGGCACCGTGGTCGTGCTGCCGGCCGGCCGCACCGGGGCCGCGGCGTTCCACCTGCCCGGAGTGGTGACCTCGGCGGTCGAGCTGTTCGAACGGCTGTGGCCGACCGCCGTCCCGCTGTCGGCGAACTGCCTGCCCGGCGACGCCGAAAGCGATCAGCGGGAACGGGAGCTGCTGAAGCTGCTCGCGGCGGGCCACACCGACGCGGCCGCCGCCGCGCAGCTGGGTATCTCGGTGCGCACCGTCCGCCGGACCGTCGCCGACCTGATGAACCGGCTGGGCGCGCGCAGCCGCTTCCAGGCCGGGGCCAAGGCCGCCGACCGCGGCTGGCTCGCCGAGCGGGCGAGCTGATGACCGCGGCGACGAGCCGGACCCTGCTCGTCGCGCCCGGGCAACAGGGCGCGTACGCGACGATCGGCGACGCCGTCCGCGCCGCCCCCGACGACGCCACCATCTCAGTGGCCGGCGGCAGCTACGAGGAGACGTTCGAACTCGTCGAGCGCCGGTTGACGATGCGGGCCGCGGCGGGCGCGACGGTCCGCCTCGACGGCACCGGCGCGAGCTGGGCCACGCTCAAGGTCCGCGGTGGTTTCCTTACGCTGCAAGGGATCGAGGTGGCCGCGGAGGTCACCGCGGTCCAGGCCGAGGACGTCGAGCTGACGCTGGAGCGGTGCACGGTGTCCGCGCGCGGCGGTCCGGCGGTGAGCGTGCGGGGCTGCCGCAAGTTCACCCTCGGCCGGTGCACGATCAGCGGCGCCGAGCAGGGCGTGGTGGTGGAAAGCTCGTCCGGGCGGATCGAAAACTGCGACATCCGCGACGTCACCGGCGACGGCCTGGTGATCGGGCTCGGCGCGGACCCCGAGGTCGTCGGGTGCACGATCGCCGGCTGCGGGCACCGCGGCATGTACCTCTACCAGTACGCCCGCCCGGTGGTCGAAGGCTGCGACGTCTCGCGGACGACCGGGGCGGGGATCGCCGTCGCGCACCGCAGTGTGCCGACGATCCGGCGGACGAAGGTGCACGACGTGGCCGGCGCCGGGATGTCGTTCGGCCCGGACTGCGGCGGGCAGGTGGAGGCCTGCCCGCTCGAGAACACCGCCGAACCCGCGCTGGACCTCGCCGAGGGCGCGACGCCAACGGTCGTCGCCCCGTCCGCGGCGGCGAGCGCGGCGGAAGGCCTGGACGGACTGCTCAGCCGGCTCGACGAGATGGTCGGCCTGCGGGCGGTGAAGGCCGAGGTGCGCGCGGTCGTCGACGAGATCCAGGTCGACGAGTGGCGGCGCAACGCCGGGCTGGCCGTCGGCACCGTGAGCCACCACCTGATCTTCACCGGCGCCCCCGGCACCGGTAAGACGACGGTCGCCCGCACCTACGGCAGCCTGCTGCGCGAGCTGGGCGTGCTCGAAGGCGGGCAGTTCCGCGAGGTGTCCCGCCGCGACCTGGTCGGCCAGTACATCGGCCACACCGCGGAGAAGACGTCGGTCGTGTTCGAGGAATGCCTCGGCGGCGTGCTGTTCATCGATGAGGCGTACACCCTCTCGCGCCCGACCGGCGGTGGCGGCGACTTCGGGCAGGAGGCGATCGACACCCTGGTGAAGCTGATGGAGGACCACCGCGACCAGGTGGCGGTGATCGTCGCGGGCTACACCGGGGAGATGGCCGGGTTCCTGGCCGCGAACCCGGGGCTGGCTTCGAGGTTCGCGAAGACCATCGAGTTCGAGGACTACACCCCGCCCGACCTGCTCGAGATCGTCCAGCGGATGGCCGCCGAAGGCGACTACCTGCTCGAAGCGGACACGAAACCGTTGCTGCTGAGCCATTTCGACCGGATCACGGGCTCGCCCGGCTTCGGCAACGCCCGCGACGCGCGGCGCTCGTTCGAAGGCGCCCGCAAGGCCCAGTCGCAACGCCTGCGCGGCCTCGGCCGGATGCCGGAGACCTCGGAGCTGCGGACGTTGACGGCCGCGGACGTCCAGGCTGCCACCAGCTGATCCGGAGGCACTACGCTCGGTGGTCGTGCGGGTACTTCTGACCGAGGACGACGGCGACCTGCGGCTCGCGGTCAGCACGTCGCTGCGGGGCGTGGGCCTGGCCGTCGACACCGCGGCCGACCTGACGGACGCGGACCTGGCGATCTCGGTCAACGCCTACGACTGCGCGGTGTTCGACCGAATGCTGCCCGCCGGCGACGCCCTGCCGTACGTGGGCCACCGGCGGCGCCAGGGCTGGGGCGTGCCGGTCCTGTTCCTGACCGCCCGCGACACCCCGGCCGACATCCTGGCCGGCCTCGGCGTCGGCGACGACTACCTGGTCAAGCCGTTCGAGATGGCCGAACTGGTCGGCCGGGTGCTGAGCCTGTGCCGCCGCTCTCCGGCGCCGTCAGCCCCGGCCGTGCTCCGCTGCGGGGATCTGGAGCTGGACGCGGGCCGCCACGAGGTCCGCCGCGCGGGCATCCTGCTCACGGTGACCCGCACGGAGTTCGCGGTGCTGGAACTGCTGCTGACAAGACACCCCGAACCAGTCCCCCGCCGCGACCTGATCCGCCACGGCTGGGACGACCTGGTCAACCCCGCGTCCAACGTGCTCGAGGTACTGATCCGCCAGCTCCGCCGCAAACTCCACGAGCCTCCGATGATCCAGACGGTCCGCGGCGTCGGCTACCGCCTCATTCCGGCGTCGTGATCTTTCGCTGCAGCTCGCGATGGGATTGCTCGAAGAGCTTTCGCTGATACCCCATCGGATCCGGGTGACTCTCGTCGTAGTCGCCGATCAATTCGGCGACGCCCCGGAACCAGGCCCCTACCCGTTCGGCCAGGTCCGCCTGGATGCGGCCGTGCTTGACGGCGTGGTCCATCAGCAGCGCGAAGTCCTGGCCCAGGATCTCGGGCTTCGGGCGAACCGGGTTGAACCAGTCGTCGGTGAGAACCGGGCGGAGCAGCTCGGCGTGGTCGTTCCAGTGCAGCGTGATGGCCAGGTCCGAGGTGAACCCGCCGGGCAGCGCCTCCGGCCACAACCCGCGTACGGCCGCCCGCTGCCCGGACCACGGCGTGGATCCGACCTTGGGCAGCATCTCGGGGAACAGCAATCCGGCGAGTGGCGCGAAAAACCCGTTCAGCCAGTGGTCGGGGTAAATCGGCCGCCAGTAGAGATTGGCGATGGTCGCGTCCGCGATCCCCTGGAAGATCGGCCCGGCGAGCAATTCGACCAATGGAACTTCGCCGTAGTACTCGAGATCGGCGTCCATCAGGCAGACGACATCGCCCTTCGCCGCGTCGACCCCTTGCCGGATCGCTGCCCCTTTACCCCGCTCCGCGACGACCACCGCCGCCCCCGCCGCCCGCGCGACTTCCGCGGTGCCGTCGGTGCAACCACTGGCGCTGACCAGCACTTCCCCGTCGACTTCGAGCCCGGCCAGCCCCTGCTCTGCCGCTTGGACGGCCTGCGCGATGGTGCCTTCCTCGTTGTATGCGGGAATCACCACGGACAGCGTCTTCAGCCCCTCGGCCGCAACCGTGCGTCGCCGAGGCTTGTCGAGAACCATTGGCCTCCCCTTTCGCGAGGCCAGCGTTCCACAAGCCAGGAATCAGCGGGAGACGGCCGCGAAGGAAGTCAGGCGAGCACCTGTCTCGCCGAGGATCCGGGCGTTGCGCTCGTCGCGCCAGGCGCGACATCGAGGCCGGCCCACTCCTGCGAGCGCTCGATTTCAGTGTGGTCACGGCCGATGGCTTCGGCGTTCTCCGCGAGGATCTTGTTCTTCCTCGACAGGGTTTCAAGGTTGTCGAAGTAGTGCCAGATGTCGGCGTACCGGGCGACCAGCGGCAGGGTCTTCTTCTCGTCGCGTCGCGCGCGACGGTCGTCGAACCGCGCTACAGCGAGGGGCCGTTGGCCGACGCGCTGGACGCTGGCGGCGGCCGGCCGCGAGGTCGGCGCGGTCGGGCTCGGCTGCATGGGCATGAGCTGGGCCTACACCGAGTCACTCCGTGACGACGAGGCCTCGGTCGCGGTGCTCCGGGCGGCGCTGGACCTCGGCGTGACGTTCATCGACACCGCCGACGTCTACGGCGACGGGCACAACGAGACCCTCGTCGGGAGAGCCCTCGCCGGCCGTCGCGACGAGGCGTTCCTCGCGACCAAGGCGGGGCTGGTGGTGGACGACCTGGCGACGAAGTCGATGCACCGCGACGGTTCGCCCGCGCACCTGCGCCGCGCCGTAGAGGCCAGCCTGCGTCGTGCCCGGCGGCGAGACCGGCCAAGGCAGCGGCGGTGGCGGCCTCGAAGTCGATCCGGTGCAGGTAGCAGAGATCGACGCGCTCGACGTCGAGACATCTCCGCGCGGACCTCGTTCGAGGACGGCGACATGCGGTCCCGGCCAGTTTCATTGCGCCCCATCAAGGTCTGCGAGTTGTTTTCGGATGCCGTCGGCACGGGTGTCTCGGTGTTGTTCCTGGTGCAAACCGAGTGCCTCTTGCCAAGCCGCGCGTGCCTGTTGGTGTTCGCCGAGGGCGGTGTGGGGGTGGCCGAGTCCTTCGAGACAGTCGGCGACACGGTAGGTGTCGCCGAGGTCACGGTACCGGGCGCACGCTTGCTGGTAATGGTGGATGGCCTGGCGATGATGCCCGATGTGGTGGTCGAGGTAACCCAAGCTGACCAGGACACTCGCCTCGCAACGTGTGTCGTGTTCGTTTCTGGCTAATTCGAGAGCATCGTTGCAGTGAGTACGCGCAGTATCGTATTGACCCAGTTGAGCCGCATACCAGCCCATGTCATTGAGGATCTCGGCAATTATCGCTGAATAGTTGAATGTGCGCCAGAGTTCCAGTGCGCGGGTGGCGTGCTCCAGTGCTTGGCGGTGCTCTCCTCGTTGCGCCCAGGCCCACGCGAGCACCCGGTGAGTGCGGGCCTGCTGATCGGCGTCGTGGTTTTCCTCGGCAACCATAAGCGCCTGGTGCAGGTGTCCCATCGCTTCTTCGTAACAGCCCAAATCAGTGTAGGCGTCCCCAAGGAGCCGATGGGCGAGTACACCGGCAGTGGGGTCGGGCAGGTGCGCAGCGGCGTTCAGCGCGACCTGTAATACCGCGAGTCGATCATGACGATATCCCCGGGATACGTGAAAGGTCTGCAGAGCCCAGGCCAGCTGCCACGCGGTGGAGTGCCAGGCATGGCGAGTCGCGGTGTGTAACGCGGCGATAAGGGCGGGGTGTTCGCTGTCAAACCATTCGAGCGCCGCAGGAATGTCGGGCAGCGCGTGAAGGTGCACGCCGGACACGGGTGGGTCGAGCTGAATCGGCAGGCGGTGGGGATGCAGGAGACGGTCGGCGTGATAGGCGGTGTGCAGGTAGAAGTCGATGACCCGACGCAGCCCGGCTTCTCGTAGGTCTTGGTCGAGTTGCTGGTGGGCGGCGTAGCGGCGGATGAGGTCGTGCATGCGGTACCGCCCCGGCCGGGGCTGCTGGAGGAGGTGGGCGTCTTCCAGAGTGCGCAGCAATGTTCGGGCACGGGTCGTGGACAGTGCGGCGAGACTGGCCGCTGCGGGTGTGCTGATGTCAGGGCCGGGCACGAGGCCCACCAACCCGAACAGTCTGGCCGTGTCGGGATCGAGGATCCGATAGGAGCTGGAGAACACCGCGTCCAGGTTGATGGCCACCTCGTCGGCATCCGCCATCGAAGAAGACAGTTTCCGGGCGTCGCGCAGTTCGGCGGCCAATGCGCTGAGCGGAAATCCGGGATGCGTGTTGGCGCGGGCAGCGACGATGCCGATGGCCAGCGGCAGTCCCACACACGTCAGTACCAGGTCGGTGACGGCCGCAGTTTCGACGGCGACACGTGCGCTGCCGACGAATTGAGCCAGCAGGTCGCGGGCGTCGGTGTCGGCGAGCACGTCGAGGTCGAGTTGGTGTGCGCCGCTGGCAACCAGATCGGTGAGTCGTTGGCGGCTGGTGATGAGCACGGTACAAGTGGGGCTGCCCGGCAGCAGTGGTTTGACCTGCGCGGAATCGCGGACATTGTCCAGAAGAATCAGCAAACGCTTGCCGGCCACCAAGCTGCGATACTGGGCGGCCAGGGCCGCCAGATCGGTCGGAATCGACTGGAGGTCGGCGCCAAGGGCGGCGAGGAAACCCCGTAGGGCCTCCTCAGGGCGGACTGACGACGCGTTCGGGGTAAACCCGCAGAGGTCGACATACAGCTGGCCGTCGGGGAATCCTCGGCGTGGCGGTGCGCCCAGCGCACGGCCAGCGCGGTTTTGCCGACGCCTCCCATCCCTCCGATCGTCACGATCGACATCGTCGCGGAGCCTGCCTGATGGTCTTCTTCCGCTTGATCGTTGACCGAATTCGACAGGTGGGCGAGTTCGCGATTTCGGCCGACAAATGTCCGGGGCGGCACTGGTAATTGACGGGGAAGGACGGCTGCGTGAAGCGGGGCGGTCGCCGAGGTCGTTCTAATAGATAAGGTGAGACTGGAGTCCGCGGTGAGGATCTGTTGGTGAAGGTGTTGCAGCGGCGGACTGGGGTCAGTACCCAACTGTTCGACAAACCGATGGCGCAACTTTTGATAGTGGTCCAGGGCGTCGACGCGGCGGCCGCTGCGATACAGGGCGAGCATAAGTTGTCCGGCGACGCGCTCATCCCATGGATACGCGTTACTCAGGTCGGTCAGGCCGGTCACCGCTACCGCGTGCTGGCCTTGGCGGAGTCGCGTGTCGATCAGATCAAGTTGGGCGGCGTGATGCTCACGTTCGAACGCCGCGCGTTGTGCGACCAACCATGGGGTGTCCAGGGACGCGAACGGCTCTCCGTACCGCAACTCACATGCCCGATGCAGCAGCTCCGCTCTGCCCTCGTCATTCCGGGCGCTGCGGGCTTCCTGCACAAGACGGTGGAATAGGTGCAAATCCACCTTGCCGGTATCGACGGCAAGTCGGTATCCGGCCGGCTGCCAGGTGATCGTCACACCGTCCGCGGGAGTCAACGCACGGCGCAGCAGCGTGATTTGTGAACGTAGTGCCGCTCTCGGACGAGATGGCCATCGATGCGTCCCCCACGCCCGCTCCAGCAACTGGTCGTTGGTGACCGGACGGTTGGCTTCGATGAGCAGCACCGCGAGGATGCCCTGTTGGCGAGCACCCCGGATCCGGATCTGACGCTCGCCTTCGCACAGCTCGATCTCCCCCAAAACCCGAAGTTCGATCACCGTTCTCCCCCGTGTATCGATCTTCCCGACCTGCCGCCCACGCACGGTCTTACTGCATCTGACCAGCTACTTCAACGCCTATTCAACTCCCGGCATGCAACCGGGCGGAACAGTTGATCGCGGTGGCCCGATCGAGTGGCGGCCACTACCGCCTTTCGGTCATCGAAAACCATTAAAGGTGAGGTAATGATGCTCAGCCGACTTGTCACTGTCGCGGTCGCCGCGATCGGAATCCTGGCCGCCCCGGCTGGGATGGCTGCCGCGGCGCCGGCTGCTCCGCACGTCAACAACTGCGGCGACGGTTCGCGACCGCTGCTGAAAGAGGGTTCGCGAGGCGATGCCGTCGAACGGGCGCAGTGCCTGCTCGACACCGACTGGGGCGGTGGCCTCAACCGGGACGGCATCTTCGGGCCGGAGACCCGGGCCTGGGTCGTACAGTTCCAGGAGCACTGCGGCAATCTCCAGGTGGACGGCGAAATCGGCCCTCAGACCTGGACTCGACTGTACTACTGGGCCGCGCAGCCGTACCCCTGTCACTCGCTCTGACAGTCGTTGATCGCGCCGTTTTTGAGCGGCAGTCCCCATAGTCACCGGAATTCCATCGAAATGAGGTTGTGATATGCGAAAAATGGCCATGGTTGCTGCAGCGATGGCGACGGCAGTGCTGCCGCTGGCACTGTCCACACCCGCGTGGGCGGCGACCACGACATCGGCCACGGTCGTCCAGCCCGCCGACGGGCTGTGCACGGTCACGGCCAACTCCGTCCGCTACCGCACCGGCCCCGGCACTGGATACACGGCGCTGGGATTGGTGTACGCGGGGACACTGTTCTTCCCTGACCACACGGCACCCGCCGACCGGCCCAAGGACGGCACCACCTGGGTCAACGGCAGCATCGTGCAGGGGGCGTCCAACGTGTGGATCCGTCAGGACTACCTGTCCTGCCAATAGGAGTCGGCGCCCTTCGAGCTCGCCGATGCACCGGCACATCAGGGGGAAGCATGAACAAACGACGTTTCGGCGCCGCCATGGCCGTCACCGTGACGGCCGTCCTCCTCAGCGCCTGCGGTGGTCAGCAGCCGAGCGAGCCGCGGCAGACGACCGTGTCGGCGGCCGACGAGAACACGCTGGACCTGGCGGAGCAACTGCTGATCCGGGACTGCATGGGCAAAGCGGGCTTCGAGTATTTCGTCGTGCCGGAGAACGCGGTGCCGGACAACAAGGAATTCCCCTATGTGCTGACCGACGTGGCCTGGGCGCGCAAGCACGGCTACGGCAACGATGTCCAGCACCAGTTGCGGGCCGCCGATCGCAACCGGTCGTACTTCGCCACCTTGCCGGCCGCGCGGCAGCAGGCCGCCAACGTGGCGGAGTACGGAGCGAGTCCGACCGGCGTGACCGCCAAGATGCCCGACGGCCCGGTGTACACGCACAGCCAGCAGGGTTGCCAGGCCAGCGCGGAACGGACCCTCTACGGCGACCTGCAAAGCTGGTTCCAGGCCAAGATGTTCGCCCTCGACCTGACCGAGATGAAGGTCGACAAGGTGAAGGCGGATTCCCGCTACACCGCCGCGACCGCCGCCTGGGCCACGTGCATGAAGGCCGCGGGCCATCCCTTCGACAACCCGGACAAGCTGCGTGTCTCGCTGCCGGACACCGACGAGATGAAGCCGGCCGCGTCGGAGGTCCAGCTCGCGGTCACCGAGGCGACCTGCGCCAACAGCACCGTGCTGGCCACGGTGGCCGCGACGCTGGACGCGGAGTACACCACCCGGCTCGACCAGACCTATGCGTCCGATGTGGACAAACACCGATGGCTGCAGCTGTCGGCGCTGCCGGCCGCCCGGACGATGGTCGCCGCCGCCCATCTGCCCGCCTGATCCCCACTGCAACAACAGCTATTGGGAAAGGTAAGTAATGAAACTGTTCAAGACCCTGACCGTCGCTGTGGCGGCGACCGCGCTCGCCATCGTCGCGCCGGTCGCCGCGCAGGCGGCCCCGGCCGCACCGGCCACTCCCGCGTCGCCCGCCGCCCCGGCACCCGACGGCCTGCTGCACGTCTACTACGGGTTCACCTACTTGAACCAGTGCAACGCCTGGAGCGGGGACGTGCCCGACTGGGGCGCGTGCCGCAACAGAGCAGCCTCGCTGTGGAACAACGGCTACTCCGAGGACGTGTACGTGTACTACTCGCTCAACTACGCGAACGCCCGCCGTGGCATCTGCAAGGGCGTCGGGCTCGGAAACCTGATGGAATGGCCGTTCGAGCAGGGCGAGGGTCCCGGCTCGGGCCAGCAGCTCTTCGCTAACATCGCGTCCAGCCGCTGGCAGTACATCGCGGGCTGCCACTGATGCGCGGTCTCGGCAAAGCCCTGATCGTCGCCGCGGCGCTGTTCGGCATGCTGGGCAGCGCCGCGCCGGCGCTCGCCGCGCCCGCCACGGCGCCGGCCCCGGTCCCGCTCACCTCGTCCTCGTGCCCGACCGACATCAAGCAGGGCGAGAGCGACGGGTGCGTCACCCAGCTCCAGTTGCTGCTCAACGACAACGGTTTCGGCCTGACCGTGGACGGCGTCTTCGGCGGCGAAACCTTCACCGCGGTCAAGACCTACCAGCAGGACCACAGCCTGTCCGCGGACGGCATCGTCGGGCCGCTGACCAAGACCGCCATCGACAGCACGCCGACCTCGGCCCCCGGCCCGATCGCGATCAACTCGTCGCGCTGCCCGGCCGATATCAAGGAGGGCGAGAAGGACGGCTGTGTCACTCAGCTGCAACAGCTGCTCAACAACAACGGCGCCAAGCTGACCGTGGACGGCGACTTCGGCGGCGGCACGGTGACCGCCGTCGAGAACTTCCAGCGGGCCCACGGTCTGAGCGCGGACGGCATCGTCGGCCCGGACACCAAGTCCGCGCTGCTGGGCAGCAACGCGCCGGGGGCGATCGCGCTGACCTCGTCCTCGTGCCCGACCGATATCGCCGAGGGCGAGGTCGACGGCTGCGTGACGGAGCTGCAGATCCTGCTCAACCAGCACGGCGCCGGCCTGGCCGTGGACGGGCACTTCGGCGGCGACACGCTGGCGGCGGTGAAGAGCTACCAGGGCAGTCATGGCCTGGCCCAGGACGGCATCGTCGGTCCGGACACCAAGGCGTCGCTGGGCGGCGCCGGCGGCTCGGGGCCGTCGCCGATCACGCTGACCTCCTCGGCCTGCCCCACCGACATCAAGGAGGGGGAGAAGGACGGCTGCGTGACCGAGCTGCAGGATCTGCTCAACACCCACGGCGCCGGCCTGACCGTCGACGGCAACTTCGGCGCCGACACCCTCGCCGCCGTGAAGAACTACCAGGGCAGTCACGGCCTGAGCCAGGACGGCATCGTCGGCCCGGACACCAAGGCCTCGCTCTACGGCACCGGCGGCTCGGGCGGCACGCCGCCACCGCCGCCGAGCGGCGACGTGCTGTCGAAGATCGTCAGCTACGCGCAGGACGTCGAGAACGGCGACGCGGAGGCGGGCTGGGGCGGCGGCAAGATCTGGTACATCTGGGGCGGCGGCCACGGCCGGTCGCCGGGACCGTCCAAGGGCACCTGCGTCGGCGACCCGCAGTCGTGGGCGTGCGACCCCAGTGCCCACCCGCAGGACCCCAGCGCCATCGGCCTGGACTGCTCCGGTTTCGCCCGCTGGGTGTACTCGCTGGCCTACGGTCAGGATGTGCTGGGCTCGGGCGGCACCAGCACCCAGATCAGGGAGATGACCAAGGTCAGCTCACCGGTGCCTGGTGACCTGGTGTTCTTCGGGGCCAGCGCCTCCGACACCGACCACGTGGGCATCTACATCGGCAACGGCCAGATGATCAACGCCTTGGAGACCGGTTACCAGGTGCGGACCGACAACGTCACCGCCGGCGGCCACCTGATCGGGTATTACCAGTACTAGCAAGGGAAAGTAACGGGACGGGGTCTGGCCGGAGCGCTCCGGTGGGGCCCCGTCACCGCCCCGCAGTCACGGCGAGCACAGCGTCCCCCGCAGCCGTACGGCGTCCAACATCCGTTGCTGCGCCTGGTAGAACTCGATGGCCTCGGTTCAGACGGCCCGAGCGTCAGCGTGCCAGTTCCAGCGCCCGAGTCCCGATAGTGGTCGCTACCGAAAGGCGAAACCCGACGCCCAGTCCGACGCCGGCGGTCGCGCCCAGCCGATCAGAGCGGACACTGCGTACCGGCACACGACGCCACCGATCGCTACGGCCACGGCGACACCAGCGCGCACCAGCCGTGCCCTCGTGCCACCCGGCGTAGCGAGGACAGCGACCATGGGGACCGTCGTTATCGTCGCCGCCGAGGCGAACACCACCAACACCGCCGGGAAGTTCACCGGCTGGACCGACGTGCCGCTGACGCCACAAGGAGTGCGGGAGGCACGCCACGCCGGCGACCTTGTCCGCGATGCCGGTGCGCTGCCGGACCTGATGCATACCCACACACCCGGCGAACGCTCACGCCGCGTACCTCAGCCACGCGGTTGTCGCTGCCTGGCATCCCTATCTGACCTGGTCACCCCTACACCGCTGGAGATCAGCCGAACGCAGAACAGGCCCAGTGCCTCTCAAAAGAGGTACTGGGCCTGTGTACTGCTGTCTCAACCAGACGTGCGCCCGAAGGGATTCGAACCCCTGACCTTCTGATCCGTAGTCAGATGCTCTATCCAGCTGAGCTACGGGCGCGTGTTCAGTTGTAATCTAGCACCTGCCGAAACAGGCACCAGCGGAGGCTCCGGGATTTGAACCCGGGAGGGGGGGTTACCCCCAACCGCATTAGCAGTGCGGCGCCATAGACCAGACTAGGCGAAGCCTCCTGGGCCGAAACGACCACTGCCCAGATAGGTTACACACCCCCCGTAACCCCTGCGTAGGCACCCCCCGCACGCGGTGGATCATCGGCGCAGCAGGTGCCGCAGCCAGGGCGAACGGCCGCCGAGGCCTTCGGCTTCGAAGGTGGCGATGCCGACCCGCGGGAGTTCCCGGACGCCCGGGTACACCAGGTAACGCGGGACCCAGCGCGGCTGGAACTTGGCGTTGAACCGGTACAGGCTTTCGATCTGGATCCAGCGCGAGAAGAAATGCAGGACCTTCGCCGAGATGCGCGCGACCGGGCCGGCGCCGATGCGCTGGCCCTGCTCCATCAGCGAGCGGAAGGCGGCGAAGTTCAGCGACACCTGCGTGATGCCGTGCTCACGCGAGTACAGCAGCAGTTCGGAGATCATCAGCTCGTTCACGCCGTTGTCGGCGGTCCGGTCGCGGCGCATGACGTCCAGCGAGAGACCCCGCGCGCCCCACGGCACGAACTGCAGCACCCCGCGCACGCGCCCGCCCTGCTCGGCCGTCACGATCACCGAGCCGGGGTCGCCCATGCGGCCCAGCGCCATCGAAAAGCCGCGCTCGGTCTCCGTGCCGCGCCAGTTCGCGGCCAGCAGCACCAGCTCGTCCAGCTCGCCGGGGCGCAGGTCCTCGGTCCGGCGCACCAGCACCTTGTAGCCGGCGCGCTTGGTCCGCGACGCCGCCTGCCGGACGCCGCGCATGATCCGGCCGTCCAGGGTGAAGTCCGCGGCGTCGACCACGGCCTCGTCGCCGATCTCCAGCACCTCCAGGCCATAGCGCGCCCAGACCGTCGCGCCCAGTTCGGACGCGCCCATCGCGGCCGGCACCCAGGCGTTGCGCTTGCAGATCTCCAGGTACTCCTCGATCGCGCCCGGCCAGGCCTCGTGATCGCCCAGCGGGTCGGCCGAGGTCAGCGCGACGCCCGCGATCACGCGGTAGGTCACGGCCGCCTTGCCCGACTTCGAGAACACCGCGAACTTGTCCCGCCGCAACGCGAAGTAGCCCAGCGAGTCGCGCTCACCGTGCTCCAGCAGCAACGCCTGCAGCCGCGCCAGCTCGTCGTCGGACAGGCGCGGCGCCGGCTCCGCGGAGCGCAGCAGGAAGTACGCCGAAACCAGCACCGCCGCGATGCTGAACAACAGCCCGACGGCCGCCGAGAGGTCCTCCAGCCACAGCCCGTGGAACACCCCGGGCCCGCTCACGCCCACCAGCGCCAGCCCGGACTGCGCGAGCCGGTCCGGGAAGCTCAGCGGGTCGAGCATCTTCCCCGACGCCACCGAAAGCAGCAGGACGTTGATCACGAACCCGGCCAGCAGCAGCTGCACGAACACCCGCGCGGCACGCCAGCGGCCCGTGGTCGGGTCCGGCTCCGCGACGAAGTAGCGGCGCGTGGCGATCAGCCCGACGAGCAGGACCACCGAAACCACACCCGCGCCGAAAACGTGCTTGAGCCCCAGATGCGAGAGGGTCAGCAGCACCGCGAAGCCCACGGCCAGCTGCCACGCCCGGCGCTTGCGCCGCCGCAGGCCCGCGGCGAGCAGGATCAGCAGCACCCCCGTGACGATCGCGACGGTCGCCGCCGCCACCGTCGCCTCCTGCGGCAGCTCCAGCCATTCGGCCAGGTGCCCGCGCAGGTTACGGCCGGACGGCACCACCACGGAGAGGATCGTCAGCAGGCCCGTCAGCCTGGTCACCCACGTGATCGCGACGACGGACGTGACCCCGGCCACCTGCCAGGTGTGCTGCGCGCGTGTCCCCGTCACCACGCTTGCAACACGTACGGCCGAACCATGCTTCCCCCGTCTTCGTCACTCCCCGCAGAGTAACTTCTTCACCGGTACCTCACACTTTCTTATCGTTCAACGTACGGGGAACCGGGGCCGCCACGGCGGTCCGATCAGGTACATGTCACAGAAGCGCGTTCACCGGGTACAGGTCTCAGCGCAGGTGGGCGTCGAACCAGTCGAGGGTGCGCTGCCAGGCCTCTTCCGCCGCGCCGGGGTCGGCGTCGAAGCGGTGGTTGGCGCCCGCGTACCGGACGACGTTGGTGGCCACCTTCGCCGACGCGGCGGCATCGCGCAGCTGCTCGACCTCGGCGCCGCCCGCTTCGTCACCGGCGTCGCCGTACATGCCCAGCCACGGGCTCGTGACGTGACCGGCGATCTCCAGCAGCCGCGGCAGCTCCGCGACGCGCTGGCCGCCGACGCTCACCGCCGCCCCCAACCGCCGGTGCGAAGCGACGAGCAACGCCGCCGTCCCGCCGAGGTCGAAACCGACGACACCGCGGAGGTCCGCCTCGACACCGCGTTCGAGCAGCCATTCGAGTGTGATGTCCGTCGCGTCGAGAAGATCCTGCTGTGTCAGCCCTTCGCCGCCGTCGATGTGCGGCGTGACGGTGAGCCAACCTTCACCGGCGAGGCTCGCGACGAGCAGTACCACGCCATCGGTGACGCCGTTGCCTTCGTGCAGGACAACCAGGCCGCCGCGCAAGGCGCCCTCGGGCTCCGCGAACGTCAGGCGCAGCGTGCGGCCGTCGGTACGCTGGTAATCCACGGTGCTCGTCGACGTCATCACCTCACTCAATCACCTCCGGGTGAACATTGGGAACCTTTCTGGATCGGCCGCGGCGAGATACGGTGGCGGAGTTGTCCGCCAGAACCGAGGAGAACCGACGATGCCGTCCCTCGCCCCCCGCCCGGATCTCGAATCGTTGCCGAAGTACGTCCCCGGCCGGACGATCCTCGGCGCGATCAAGCTGGCGAGCAACGAGGTGCCCGGCGGCCCGCTGCCCAGCGTGCGGGCCGCGATCACCGACGCGATGGGCGACGTCAACCGGTATCCGGACAGCGGTTCGCAGGCCCTGCGCGAGCGGCTCGCGGCGGATCTGGACGTGCCGATCGACCGGCTCGCCGTCGGCTGCGGCTCGGTTTCCCTGTGCCAGCAGCTGATCCAGGCCGTGTGCGGGCCCGGCGACGAGGCGATGTTCGCGTGGCGCTCCTTCGAGGCGTACCCGATCGTCACGCAGGTGGCGCACGCGGTCGGCGTGAAAATCCCGCTGACCGACGGATACGGCCTCGACCTCGACGCCATGCTGGCCGCCATCACAGACCGGACGAAGCTGATCTTCGTCTGCAACCCCAACAATCCCACCGGCACCGTGCTGCACCGCGACGAGATCGAGCGCTTCATCGAGGCCGTCCCGGAGCACGTGCTGGTGGTGCTGGACGAGGCGTACAAAGAGTTCGTGACGGACTCCGAGGTGCCGGACGGCGTCGAGTTCACCCGCACGCACAACAACGTGGCGGTGCTGCGGACCTTCTCGAAGGCGTACGGACTCGCCGGCCTTCGCATCGGTTACGCCGTGGCGTCCGCCCCGATCGCCGAAGCGCTGCGACAGGTCTACGTCGCCTTCTCGGTGAACGCCATCGCGCAGGTGGCGGCCATCGCGTCCCTCGATGCCGCCGACGAGCTGCTCGAGCGCTGCCAGGAGATCATCACCGAGCGCGAGCGCGTGCGGAACTCGTTGGTGGACATGGGTTACGACATTCCGCCCACGCAGGCCAACTTCGTGTGGTTCCCGCTCGGCGAGCGGACGGTCGCCTTCTCCGAGCACATGCTCGACCGCAAGCTGATCGTCCGCCCCTTCCCCGGCGACGGCGCCCGCGTCACGATCGGCACTCCCGAGGAGAACGACCTGTTCCTGGCCGCGGCCCGCGAATTCCTTTCCTGACCGGGGTTCCTACTTCAGCAGGAGCTGCACCACCGCGGCGATCCCGATCACCACGATCACCCCGCGCAGCACCGTCGGCGAAAGGCGGCGGCCGATCTTCGCGCCCAGCTGACCGCCGATGGTCGACCCGACGGCGAGCAGCCCGATCACCGGCCAGCTCACCGGGGCGACGATCGCGTAGATCAGCCCGGCCACCACGTTGATGACGGCCGAGAGCGAGTTCTTGACCCCGTTCAGGCGCTGCATCGGCTCGGTCAGCAGCATCCCCATCACGGCCATCATCATCACGCCCTGCGCGGCGGTGAAGTACCCGCCGTAAATGCCGATCAGGAACAACAGCCCCATCAGCAACGGGCCGCCCCGGTGCGCGGCACCGGCGACCGCGTCGACGTTGGCCTCGCGGCGTTTCTGAACCCACTTGGAAATCCGGGGCTGCACGATGACCAGCACGACGGCGAGCCCGACCAGCACCGGCACGATCGTCTCGAACGCGTCTTTCGGCAGGGTCAGCAGGAGCACCGTGCCGCCGATCGCGCCGAAGAACGACGCCACCGCGAAGCGGATCACCTGAGGCCAGTAACCCGTGAGCTCATGGCGGTAGCCATACGCGCCACTGATCGTGCCGGGCGCCAACCCGACCGCGTTCGACGTCGTCGCCGTCAGCGGCGAGTACCCAAGCGCGACGAGCACCGGAAACGTCACCAGCGTGCCGGACCCCACCACCGCATTGATGCTGCCCGCCCACACCCCCGCGACGAAAATGATCACCGCGTGCCACCACGTCATAAAGCGCTCACCCAGGGACGATAAGCACCCCACCCCACCACCGCGACGCAGATGTGTCTGGACGAACACACCCAATCCCACTCACCGACGAGCCTCGAACACCGCCGAGCCATTCCCTTCACGGCTCCAGCACGCTCGATCGCCGGCGCTGGCAGACGCTCGGCCCCGGCAGCTCACCCAGCCGGAGCCAGCGACCCCAGCAGCCTGCGGAAGCCACTGACTTCACCAACCCGAGCCACCCCCTCCGACGGCTGGACCTGACCGAACCACTGGCCCCGACGGCTCGACCTGGCCGAAGGGGGTCACTCCCGCAGCCCGACCCAACCCGACCGCAACCGCTCGCCCCAACAGCTCGACCCGACCCAAGCTGCTCACCCCGCGACTCGGCCCGGCCCAGCCCCGTCGCAGCCACTCACCCGACGGCTCCACTCGACCGAAACGGTCACTCCCCCGGCCCGACCCAACCCACCACAAGCACTCGCCCCGACGACCCGGCCCGACCCAAGGCCCTCACCACCCAACCCGGCCCCGTCGCAGCCACTCGCCCGACGGCTCCACTCGCCCGAAACGGTCACTCCCGCGGCCCGACCCAGCCCGCCGCAACCACGCCCGACGACTCGGCCCGACACGAGCCCTTCACCCCGCAACGCGGCCCGACCAAAGCCAGCCACTTCACCAGCCCCGAGCCGCTCACCCCCACCTCCTGCACCGCGGAAGCCACTCGCCTCACCAGCCCGAGCCAGCCGAAGCCGCTCACACCGGACGCTCGATCCGACCGAAGTCGCTCGCCCCGAAGGCTCGCCCCGACCTAAGTCACTCACCCCGGAGACTCGACCGGACCGAAGCGGATCACTCCCTGCGGTCCGACCCAGCACCACCGAAGCCACTCGCCCGACAACTCGACCCGACCGAAGACGCTCACCTCGAAGGCACGATCGGACCGAAGCGGATCACTCCCACGGCCCGACCCAGCACCACCGAAGCCACTCACCCCGAAGGCTCAACACAGCCGAAGCCCCTCACCCAACCAGCCGCTCCAACCGAAGCCACCAGCTCAACTGGCCGCCAGAGCCGAAGCCGCCAGCCACCCCAGCCGAAGCCACTCACCAAGGCAGCCCAACCCAGTCAAACCCCCTCACTCCCGCGGTTCGAACACGCAGAACTCATTCCCTTCCGGGTCAGCGAGCACGTGCCATTCGATGTCACCGCCCTTGGCGCGGATCAGAGTTGCGCCGGCGGCCACGAGTTCGTCCGGGTTGCCCCAGACGTCGAGGTGCATGCGGTTCTTGACAGTCTTCGACTCCGGGACCGGGCAGACCCAGAACAGTGGCGCCGAGCCCGTGGGGTCGACGATCGGCACCGGCCAGTCCGGTGGGCGCTCGTCGCCGGTCAGTGAGTCGCGGCGGACGTAGCCGAACGCCGTGCACCACCAGTCGGCGAGTGCCTGGTGGTCGCGTGCGTCGATCACCATGTCCTTGAACTTCGCGGTCATCGGGTCCCTCCCCAATCTTCTCGACGAGATCATCGTGACACGCACCACCGACATTTTCGGCACCACGCGCACACAACCCCGGCCTGACAGGATGGACGGGTGGCCCACGAATCCGAACAGGTCTGGAGCGCCACCGTCGACCATCTGCGCACAATGATCGACACCGGTGAGCTCGCGCCCGGCTCCCGCCTGCCCGCCGAACGCGCCCTGTGCGAGCAGCTCGGCATCAGCCGTGGGTCGCTCCGGCAGGCGTTGCGGGTGCTGGATTCCATCGGCTACGTGCAGATCCGCGCGGGTTCGGGCACCTACGTCCGCGAACAGAAGAGCTCCGACGGGCCGTTGAGCAGCTGGTTCTCCGAGCACGAGCAGCTGGTGGAGAAGCTGTTCGACCTGCGCGCGACCGTCGAGCCGACGCTGGCCGAGCGGCTCGCGCAGAACCATTCGCCGCGGATCGTGCAGCGGCTGGCCGACAACGTGGCCGAGATGGAGGCCGCCGCCGCGGCCGGCGACATGCTCCGGGTGATCGCCACCGACGCCGAGTTCCACCGCGTGATCGCCGGCAACGCGGGCAACGACGACGTCGCCGACCTGCTGCGCTCCGTGCTCGCTCTGGTCGGCGAGGAGCGCCGCGCGGCGCTGCGGCTGCCGGGCCAGATCCGCAAGGCCGTCGCCGAGCACCGCGCGATCCTGGAGGCCGTCCGCCGCTCGGACGCGGCCGCGGCGCGCGAAATCACGCTGAAGCACCTGCTGGACGCGAAAACCTACGCGCACGACTACGCCGCCACTTCCTGACCGGAGTACAGTTTTCAGAAGTTTGTGAAAACTGTGATCCCTGGGGGGTAGCCGTGCCACAAGTCCACTTCACCGAAGAAAAAGCCACCATGCTGGCCACGCTCTACGGCCGCGCGCTCGACGCCCGCCGCGACCGGCCCGTGCTCGGCGACACCGCGGCCGACGACGCGGTCCGCCGGATCGACTACGACTTCACGAAGCTGGGCGTCACCCGGGATTCCTCGGTCTCGGTGGCGATTCGCGCGAAGGCGATCGACGACCTGGCCGCCGAGTACCTGCACGCGCACCCGGACGCGATCGTGCTCCACCTCGGCTGCGGCATGGACACCCGCGCGGACCGGCTGGACCCGCCGCCGGCCGTCTCCTGGTTCGACGTCGACTACCCCGAGGTGGTCGCGCTGCGCCGCGAGATCTACCCGCCGCACGAAAACCGCACCGCGATCGGCTCTTCGGTGACGGACTTCGCCTGGCTGGACCGGGTTCCGTCGGACCGGCCGGTGCTGGTCGTCGCCGAAGGGCTCACGATGTACCTGACCCCGGCCGACGGCGCGGAGCTGGTGCGGCGGATCGTCGGGAAGTTCCCCGAGGGACAGCTCGTCTTCGACATCTTCAGCACCCTGGGCATCAAGGCGCAGAAGCTGAACCCGGTGGTGCGCCGCGCGAAAGCCACACTGCACTGGGGCATCGACGATCCACACGAACTGGAGTGCCACGGCGTCCGCCTGGTGTCCTCTTTGGACGCCACCGAGTGGGTCTCCGACGAGGCCTTCGCGCGGCTGCCCGCGGCGTCCAAGCTGGCGCTGCGGGTGACCGGCCTGATCCCGGCGGTACGGCGGATGGGCCGCATCGCGCGCTGGGAGTTCTAGCGCGATTCGAGCACCCGCGCCACGAACCGGTGCACCTTGTCCTCCAGCCGCGCGATCCGCTCCTCCAACGACAGCGACTCGTGCGGCTGCGGGATGTCGGGCCGGATCTCCCCGCGCAGGTAACGGCTGCAGGCGAGGTTCGAGCAGGCGTACGTGCCGAGCGTGTTGCCCTCCCGGCCGAGCTTGCCCGCGCGGCGGCCGGAGAAGAGCGTGATGTCGGAGACGGAGTGGGTGGTGGAACAGAAGGCGCACATGTTGCTGCGCACCCGCGACCGCGCGGGCGGCGCGGCGCGCAGGGCCAGGCCGACGACCTCGCCTTCGTACGGCAGCACGAGGTAGGCGCGCGCTGGCGCCTTCGGGTCGCGCCAGCCGAGGAAGTCGCGGTCGGCCCACGGCACGTCGCCGGGGACCGTCACGGACTTGGCTTCGCCGCGGGAACAGTTGACGAATGAGGCACGGATCTCGTCCGGGTCGAGCGGCTGCATACCGCCACGGTAACCAGCAGTGACGCCGCGGACCACGCCTTTTCTCGCCGCCGCGGCGGCGAACCCATACGATCGGCGGCGTGCGCAGGAAGACGGCGGGTCGGTTCCGGCTGGTTCTGCGCACCAGCCTGGGCTTCGCCGCGCTGGGCCTCGGGTCCAGCGTCGCCGGGTCCGCCGTAGTGGCGTTGCTGCTCGTCCTGCAGGGCCTGCCGGGCGACGCCGGGGACCGCGGCTGGGTCTTCGGGCTGACGGCGGCCGGGATCGTCGCCGTGAGCCTCGTCGCCGGCACCGTCTGGACCGCCTACCTGCAGCGTCGCACGGTCGTGTGGTTCACGATCGGCCGGCCGCCGACGGAGGCCGAGGCCCAGCGGGCGCTGCGGCTGCCCGTGGACATGGCCGTGGTCAGCGGCACGCTGTGGCTGATCGGGACGCTCGTCCTCGGCGGGCTGGCCGGCTGGCTCGGCTCGTTCGCGGACGCGTCCGGCATGGCGCTGACGATCGGGCTCGGCGGGCTGACCACCGTCGGCCTCACCTACCTCGCCGCGGAATGGGTGGCCCGGCCGGTGATGACGATGGCGCTCGACGTCACGCCGCCGCAGGGCTCACTGCCGGTGACCGTGCTGACCAGGCTGATCGTCACCTGGGCACTGGCCAGCGGCGTCCCGCTGGTCGGCGTGCTGCTGGTCGCGACGCCGCCCGATCTCGGCCACGCGAACCCGACGGCGAGCCTGATCATGCTGTCCGTGATCGGCCTGGTCACCGGCGCGATCGGCACGGCGCTGCTGGCCCGCGCCGTCGCGGCGCCGCTGCACCGGCTGCGCGTCGCGCTGGACCGGATCGCGCGCGGCTCCACCGACGTCACTGTGGACGTCGACGACTCCAGCGAGATCGGCATGCTCCAGACATCGGTGAACGACCTCGCGGCCGGCCTGCGCGAGCAGGAGCGGATGCGGGACCTGTTCGGCCGTCACGTGGGCACGGACGTGGCGCGGCACGCGCTGGAGTACGGCGCTTCCCTGTCCGGGGACGTGCGCGAGGTGACGGCCCTGTTCGTCGACGTCGTCGATTCCACCGCGCTGGCCCAGCGCACGCCGCCGCAGGAGCTCGTGGCCAAGCTGAACCGGTTCTTCGCCAGCGTGGTGTCCGCTGTGGACGCTCGTGGCGGGCTGGTCAACAAGTTCCAGGGTGACGCCGCGCTGTGCGTCTTCGGCGCGCCGACACGGCTGTCCGACGGGCCCACCATGGCGCTCGCCGCCGCGCGCGCGATCCGCGACGCCGTGCTCTCGGACGGCGAGCTGGACCTGGGCATCGGCGTCGCGTCCGGGCCGGTGTTCGCGGGGCAGTTGGGCACGTCGAGCCGGCTGGAGTACACCGTGATCGGCGACGCCGTGAACGAGGCCGCGCGGCTGACCGAGCACGCGAAGTCCACGCCCTCACGCATTCTCGCGAGCGAGGCGACGATCAAGGCGGCCCTCGGCGGGGAGCGGGAGCACTGGTCCGTGCACGGCGAGCTGCTGCTGCGCGGCCGCGAGCAGGCCACCGTCACGTGGACGGACCCGGGCTAGAGGACGTCCGGCCAGGTCAGCAGGGTCGAGCCCCAGGTGAGGCCGGCGCCGAACGCGGTCAGGACGACCCGGTGGCCGGGCACGATCGTGGCGTCGGCGGCGGCGTCCGCGAGGGCCAGCGGGATCGACGCGGCGCTGGTGTTGCCGACCCGGTCGATGTTGGCGACGACCGCGTCGGCGGGCAGGCCGAGGTGCTTGGCCGCGACCTGGAGGATGCGGATGTTGGCCTGGTGCCCGACGAACCGGTCCACGTCCCCGACCATCCAGCCGGCCTGGTCCAGCACCGCGCGGGAGGACTCGGCCATGCGCGCGCAGGCGTGCCGGAAAACGGCCGTGCCCTGCATCCGGAGGTAGTGGTCGCGCGGGTCGTCGGAGAACCGGTGGCGCGAGCCGCCGGCCTCGACCCACAGCAGGTCGGCCAGCTCGCCCTCGCTGTGCAGGTCGAACGGGCCGAGCGCGCCGGGCTCGTCGGCGTCGCCGCCGCGCAGCACGACCGCCCCCGCGCCGTCGCCGAAGATCGGCACCGTGGTGCGGTCCTCGGGGTCGAGCAGCGAGGTGAAGACGTCGGCGCCGATCACGAGCACCCGCTTCGCGATGCCGCCCGCGATGAGGCCCTGCGCGGTGGCGAGGGCGTAGATGAAGCCGCTGCACACGGCGTTCACGTCGAACGCCGCGGCGGTGCCGAGCCCGAGCCGCGCGGCCACCTGGGGCGCGCTCGCGGGGCAGAGCTGGTCGGCGGTCGAGGTCGCGAGCACCACGGCGTCGGCCCCCGCACCGGTCCCGGCCAGCGCCTGGCGGCCCGCGGCGACGGCGAGATCCACAGTGGACTCGCCCGGCGCGGCGATCCGGCGCTCGCGGATGCCGGTGCGGGTGCGGATCCACTCGTCCGAGGTGTCCAGCCGGCCGGCCAGCTCGTGGTTGTCCACCACCCGATCGGGCAAGGCCGCGCCCAGCCCCGTCAGCACGGCGGCACGACCGGGCGGAAACCCTTGCACACTCACGACGGAACCCTCCCAGCCGACGGTCGGCGGTTGCCGCCGGCTGCGTCCACTTGTATGGGCTACCCCTGGGTAGACCGGTCAGTTGTGTTCCAGGTCACTGGAAAACCTCTTCCAGGTTCGCTCAATAGGAGGTATTGGCCACAGTCGCCCCAGGCCGGCGGCTGAGCATCGGTAAAGGCGAGGCGTCTTGTCGGTGCCCCCGGTTAGCCTGGGGCGTGCTCACTCCCGACCTCGACCGGCTGGACCTCGCCATCCTCGCCTGCCTGCAGGCCGACTCGCGCACGATCGCCGAGGTCATCGGCGCGAAAGTCGGCCTCTCCGCCGCCGCCGTGCAGCGCCGCATCAAGCGGCTGCGCGAGTCGGGGGTGATCGAGAAGGAGGTCGCCGTGCTGTCCCCGCGGGCGCTCGGGCTGTCCATGACGTTTCTGGTCATGGTCGAGATGGAGCGCGAGAACCTGACGGTGCTCGACGTCTTCCGCCGCCAGGTGCAGGCCGACGACTACGTGCAGCAGTGTTACTACGTCACCGGCCAGGCCGACTTCGTGCTCGTGGTCACCTGCCCCGACATGACCGCCTTCGAGGCCTTCACCCGCCGGATGTTCTTCGACAACCCGAACGTCCGGCACTTCACCACGAGCGTGGCCATGGACCGGGTGAAGGTCGGGCTGACCCTGCCGCTGGCCTGACCGATCCACTTCGGACGGTCGGTTCGCCTGCGCAAAAGTCCCCCCGCGGTTGCCCTTCCGCACCAAAGAACGTGACCCAAGGTTGTCGGCTGAACGCAAGGGGTATGTGTCCCGTGTTACGCCTAGGGGAGCGGATGCAGCCGATCGCGTGAACGTCGAGGTTCTGGCGTCACGAGCGACCCGGTTGATCATCTCCTTGCCGACAGTTCGCAAGGCGCGAACCACCGGAGGAACACACCAGGAGCAGCCGTGCACACCGACGCCGTACACCAGACCCAGTTCGTGTTGCTGAACGAGAGCACCACGCCGGTGCTGTCCCGCCTGTCCTACCACGCCGCCGAGCCCTTCGCGGTCACCGTGGCCTTCCGGACCGAGCGCGGCCGGTGGATCGAGTGGACGTTCGCACGTGACCTCCTCGTGACCGGGCTCGGCGAGCCCGCCGGCCTCGGTGACGTCCGCGTCCGCCCGGACCTGTCCGAGGACGAGGCGATGTTGACCCTCGAGATCGAGTCGCCCGACGGGTACGCGTCGTTCGAGCTCGAGCGCGAGGACATCCAGACGTTCCTCGATTCCTCCTACGAACTCGTCCCGCTCGGCGAGGAGAGCGAAAGCTTCGACGTCGACGCGCTGATCGAAGAGATCAGCAACGTGTGAGACCTGCCGATCCCGCGGCACAGTGGGAGAAGGGCGGTTTGAGTGCTCTGGAGGCACTCAAACCGCCCTTCTCTGTTTCACCGAGCCGTGATCATCGAGCAGGTCAGCCGCGGACCAGGGTGGTGCCGGTCGCGGACAGCGCGGTGGTCACCGGGAAGAAGTAGGTGTTCACGGTGTCACCGCCGGAAAGCAGGCCCTGCGCCTGGTTGCCGCTGATGAACGAGCCGCCGGAGTCGCCGGAGTCGGAGTGGGCGTTGGTCAGGGTCATGCCCGTGACGGTGCCCTCGGCGTAGCGCACGGTCTGGTTCTTCGCGCGGATGGTGCCGCAGGTCCAGCCGGTGGTGGAGCCGGACTTGCAGACCGACGCGCCCACGGCGGCGGCCGTCGAGCCGGACACGCGGGTGCCGTTGTTGATCTGGCCGACCGGCGTCCAGTTGCTGTTGACCCGCGCGAACGCGTAGTCGCTGCCCGGGAACCGGTAGCTGGAGAACGAGCCCATGGCCACGCGGTTGTACCCGCTCAGCGCGCCGCCGCCGGTGAGCGCGGCGCAGTGGCCGGCGGTCAGGAAGCCGCCGTTCACGGAGAAGCCGATCGAACAGCGGGCCGAGCTGCCGATGTAGTACGCGTCGCCGCCGAGCACGTTGTAGTGCAGCTTCGGCGTCTGGGCGGTCTCGACGTACCGCACCGAAGCAGCGTCCACACCGGACGAGTTCACAAAGGACTCAGCCGCAGCCTTCTGTCCGTTGAGGACAGTCACCGTGACGCGGTTGCTCGCCGGGTCGACGCCCCAGCTGGTGACCGCCTTCGCCGCCGTCTTCTCGCCGGCGTTCAGCTTGGTGATGGCGGAGTCGAGCTGATGGGTGCTGTAGCGGACCACCTGGGCCTCCGCGCCGGCCGCGCGAACCCGCTCCACCAGCGCCGGGCTGGTGACGCCCACCCGGGCCTTGCCGGTCGCGGCGTCGTAGCTCAGCCCGCCGAAGCCGTCGCCGAGCGCGGCTTCCAGCGACTGGCCGACCTTCGTCGCGGCGTCCTCGCTGGCCAGCCGCGCGAGCGCCTGGTCGTGGGTCAGCCCCAGGTCGCGCTGCATCGCCGGCACCATGTCGGGGTTCAACAACGTGGTGGCGCCCGCCGCCGGGGTGGTGACCCCGGCCAGCGTGCCCGCCGTCGCGGCGGCGGCCGCGGCGATACCGAGGAATCTGATGATCTTCATGGGTCTCCTCGTGATTACGCGCGGCACCGGATCGGCCACGCGGCGCTCCTCCCCGAGGTGAGAGCCTGCTTCGCGCCCCAGGCCGCTGCAATAGGGGTGCAGTGCGGATAGGTATACGCATTCCCACTGGGCCAATCCCCTGCTCCGGACGTCCCAGCCGGGCCCGGGGACCGTCCTTAAGTAGGGATTCCGGCAACTACTTTCGGTAGCCGTGGCGAAGCCGGAAAAGTGGTAACCGCCCCGGAACCGGGCGAACGGCCGAAGTTTCGCACTCATGGTTATTTCCGGCCGGACATTCACCCGCCAACCGGTGACCGAATGTAGGCAGATGTGTGAGCGGTGTGCGCGCCCGCAGCTCGACGGCCGGTTTACGGACCCGGGCCCGCTGCTTACGCTCCCGACGAACTCCCGACGAAACGGACACCGGCCGAGGAGGTCGTGATGTGGCAAGCCGTCTCACGCCCCACGTCGGTCTCGGTGCGCACCGGACCCACCCGCTTCACCGGCCGGGACCGCGAACTCGCCGCGATGGTCCAGGTGCTCACCCACCGCCCCGCCACAGTCCTGATCGAGGGCGAGCCGGGCATGGGCCGCACCCGGCTACTGGCCGAACTCGCCCGTCGGCCCGAATTCGCGGACGGCCGCGTGCTGATCGGCCGATGCCAGCAGCTGCGCGAACCCTTCCCGTACGGACCGGTGCTGGAAGCCCTCCGCTCGGTGGGCGGACGGTTCGACGCGGTTGGCTCGGGCAGCGCGGACGACCCCGGTGACCGGCTCAGACCGGTTGGTCCGACCAGCGCCGCCACCTCGCTCGGCCAGCCCGGCCCGATCGGCCCGCTCAGACCGAACGGCCGCCAAACCCCGAGCCCACCCACGAACGACCACCAGCTCGGCCCGCTCAGCCCGGTCGCCGGAGCGTTGCGGCCCTTGCTCCCGGAGCTGACCGACCGTCTGCCCCCGACCCCCGAACCTCCGGCGGAGCCCGGGGCGCGGCGGCATCGGGTGTTCCGCGCGTTCCGGGAGTTGCTCGCTGCCTGCGGGCCGACGTTGCTGCTCATCGACGACCTGCAGTGGGCCGACGAGGACACCCTCGACCTGGTGCGGTTCCTGGCCGCGGATCTGCCGCCGCAGCTCGCTGTCGTGCTGGCCTACCGTTCGGGGTGGCCGGGGCCGCTGGTGCGCACGGCGCCGACCGTCCACACGGCACGCGTCGCGCTCGGGCCGTTGGACGTGGCGGCGGTGCGGGTGATGGCCGCCGATCTGCTCGGGCTGCCGCGCGTCACCGACGAGTTCGCCGTGAAACTGCACGAGTGCACGGCCGGGATTCCTTTTGTGGCCGAGGAAACCCTGCGCGCGCTGCGGGACGCGGGCGAGGTGCTGTCCGACCGGCTCCTGGAGAACCTCGAGGTCCCGGCGGCGCTGCGCGAGTCCGTCACCGAGCGGCTGGACGCGTTGCCGGAAGCGGCGGCGCAACTCGCCCGGGCCGCGGCAGTGCTGGACTTCGCCGCGGAGCCGTCGATGCTCGGCGGCGTCGCGGGGCTGGGCGAGGAGTCGCTGCGAACGGCGCTGCTCGGCGCGCTGGCCGGTGGGCTGCTGGCCGAGGTGGGCGAAAACCGTTACGGCTTCCGGCATCCGCTCGCGCGCAAGGCGGTCTACGACACGGTGAGCGGGCCCGAGCGAACCTTGCTGCACACCGAGGCGATCCGCGTGCTGGGCACCGCCGAAACCCCGCCGCTCCCCCTCCTCGCGGATCACGCGCGGGCAGCCGGGCGGATGGAGAAATGGCGCCACTACGCGGAAGCGGCGGCCGACGAGGCGATCGTCCTCGGCGAGACCTCCCGCGCGATCAACGTGCTGCAATCAGTGCTCGCGACGGCGGGCGCCGACGACGTCGGACGGCTGGCGACGAAGCTGAGCCAAGTCGCGTTGCGCGGCTTCCGGCCCGACGTGATCGAGACGCTGGAGCGCGTGCTCGAAGACCGGCCGCTGCCGCCGACGGTCCGCGGGACGATCCGGCTCTCCCTCGGCATGCTGCTGGTCCGCACGATCGGCCGGCTCGAACGCGGGCGCGCCGAGGTGGAGAAGGCCGTCGGCGAGCTGGCCGACGCACCGGAGCCGGCCGCGCGCGGGATCAACCTGCTGGCCCAGCCGATCGACGGGCTGACGCCGTTGTCCTGGCACGAGGTCTGGATGCGGCGCGCTCGGGACGTCCACGCGGAGCTGACCGACCCGGAGCTGCGGCTGGCGCTCACGGTGGACCGCATCACCAACGCGTCGCACATCGGCGACGGCTCGGCGTGGGCGGAATTCGAGGCGCTGCCGGAGACCGCGGCGAGCGTCGCGGAACGGGTTCAGCTGGCGAGGCTCTGGTGCAACCTGGCGGACGCGCAGTCGTGGTCCGGGCATCTCGACCGCGCGGAACGCCTGGTCAAGGAGGGCGCGCGCCGCGCGACGGAGACCGGCGCGCTGTACGCGACGGGCCTGATCCGCGGCACGCAGGCGCGGCTCGCGTGGTTCCGCGGTTCGTGGGACGGCCTGGCCGAGACGGCGCAGGACGTGCGCGCCGGTTACCCCGAGCTGGGCCCGATCGTGATGGAGACGTCGCTGGTACTCGGCGGCCTCGCCGCGGTACGGGGTGAATTCGTTGCCGCGCAACGGTTCCTGGCCGCCGCCTCGGTGCACTCGCCCGCCGACGGGCCGATCCCGGTGGTGCTCTCGGCGGCTTCGGTGCTGATCGACGTGCAGCTGGCGACCGACGACGTCGAGGCCGCGTGTTCGACCGCCGACGTCGCCGCGGATGCCGCACGGCGTAAGGGAGTCTGGGTTTGGGCGGCGTCGCTGGTGCCGGCCGCCGCGGAGGCATACGCGCGGGCGGGCCGCTGGCCGGACGCCGACGTGCTGGTCGAGGAGTTCGCGCGGGGCACGGTGGGCCGGGACGCGCCCGTCGCGGCCGCCGCGCTGCACGCCGGCCACGCCGTGCTGACGGGCGCGCGCGGCAAGCACCTCGCCGCGGCCGCGCTGTTCGACGCGGCGGCCGAGGCGTACGCGCGCCTGCCGATGCCGTACCTGGCGACGTCGATGCACGAGCGCGCCGCCATGCTGCGGCTGGCCGCGGGGCAGCGCGCGGCCGTCGAGTCGCTGTCCGCCGCCGCCACGGCGTACGAGAGCTTGGGCGCGACGCGGGACGCCGGCCGATGCCGCCACCACCTGCGCGAACACGGCGCGTGGGCCCCTTCGCAGCGCGGACGCCGCGGTTACGGGCAGGAGCTGTCGCCGCGTGAACACGAGGTCGCCCGGATGCTCGCGGAGGGCCGCACGAACCGCGAGATCGCCGACGGCCTGTTCCTCTCCCCGCGGACGGTCGAGCAGCACGTGGCGAAAGTCCTGCGCAAGCTGGGCGCCCGGTCGCGGACGGACGTGGCCCGCAAGCTGCCCGCCTGACCGCGGGTGGAAAACGCCCCGACACTCCGGATTCCGCGCCGAAGGCAGGCACCGGACCGCGTCGCGCCCTACCGTGAGCTGGTGACTTCACCGGATCCACAGGACAAAGACCCGAAGCTGCCGGCCTGGCGACGCAGCACCGCGGGCGAGACGCGGTGGCCGGCGACCGGCGTGGTGGTGGTGACGCTCGCGTTGCAGCTCGTGTTGCCGCACGAGGTGGTGCTGGCTCCGTGGTGGCTGCTGCCCGGACTGTCAGTGCTGCTGATCATCGCGCTGCTGCTGATCAACCCCGGGCGGATGGGCGAGTTCAGCACCGTCGAGCGGATCGTTTCGCTCGCCGTGGTGGCGGTGGTGAGCGTCGCGAACGGCGGCTCGGCCGTGCAGCTGGTGCTGGGCATTGCGGACAGCTCGTTCCGCGGGCACGCGGTCCAGGTGCTGGTCAGCGGCGGCATCGTCTACTGGACGAACATCGTCGTGTTCTCGCTCTGGTACTGGGAATTCGACCGCGGCGGCCCGGCACGGCGAGCCGACGGGCAAGCCCAGTACGCCGACCTGCAATTCCCCCAGATGGACAGCCCCGAACTGACCCACGACGACTGGGAGCCCCGCTACCTCGACTACCTGTACCTGGCCTTCACCAATGCCACCGCGTTCAGCCCCACGGACGTGATGCCGTTGAAGATCTGGGCGAAGATGACCATGATGCTGCAGGCGATCATCTCGCTGCTGGTCGCCGTGATGGTCATCGCCTGGGCGATCGGGGCACTGCAGAACTGAAGCGGGGGACGCCCTCGGTCAGGAAGGCGTCCCCCGTCAGCAAGCTTGGATCAGTGCTCCGTCATCGTGAAGCTCTGGCCGTCCGAGCCGATCGCGCCGGGGCTGTAGGTCTTGCTGCCGCCGTCGTCGGCGTCGAGGCCCTGGGGGCTGGTGTCCCCGAGGTTCTTGCCGTCGAACTTCACGCCGCTGAACGAGATGCCGCCGTTGATCGAGGGGTACGAGTCGGTAGGGGACTCGATGATGGCCTCGGCCGTGGAGTGCTGCGCGTTCAGCGACTGGGTGGTCGTCTTCGACCAGCCCGCGGTGGTGTCGCTGATGTCCAGCTTGTAGGAGTTGCCCGAGCGCGTCACGGTCGCGGTGAAGCTGTCGCCGGCCTTGACCGGTGCCTCCGACTCCGAGTAGTACACCGGCGCGGCCGGGTACATCTCGTACCAGGCCTGGTAGACCGCGCTGCCGCTCGAGCAGTCGGTGGCCACGCCCGTCTGCTCCACAGTGGACGATCCGTCGCCGTCGATGCCCACCCACGGGGCGAACAGGTCGTTGCTGGAGTTGCAGGTGACCGAAGGCTCCTTCCAGCTGGCCGTCGCGGTGGTGAAGCTGCCCGTGCTGACGTAACCGCCCCAGTTACCGCCCGAGAAGGCTTGCCCGTGGAAGTGCGCGCCGAACATCGGCGTCGCGCTCGCCGAGCCGGCCGCGGCCGTGAGGCTCGCAGCAGCGACGGCAGCGATCGCCAACGCCCGGACGGACCGTGAGGAGAGGGGGGAGTTCATGCGCTTCCAATCTGATCACCGATGGGGACTCGGGGAGTTACAAACGGTGTGCACCGGCAACCAGTGTTGAATTCACGCGGGCAGATAGGTAGCTACTTTCGAAGGGTTTTCATATCCCGGGAACAATTCACCAAATGTCCTGATTCTCCTTTGTGCGCCCAGAAGTCCGAGGTGGACTACTGTGCCGAACGCGCGTGCGCGGCGTCCACGAACTGGGTGGTGTAGGTCTTCGAAAGATCGATCTGGTCCTTCTTCGGCTTGACGTTGCTCGAAGACGAGCCCAGCACGTTCAGCACGTTCTTCGCGCCCGCCGGGTCCATCCGGCCGTCCTTGGTGAACATCGGCAGGCTGTCCTTGAGCGACTTGACGTACAGCGCCTTGTCCCCGCCCGCGAACGACGGCGGCATGATGTCCGCGACCTGCTCCGGCGTGTGCTTCGAAAGCCACTGCAGCGACTCGACGTACGCGTTCGCCAGCTTCTGCACGATGTCCGGGTAGCGCTGCACGATCTCGCAGCTCATGTACAGCGAGCTGGCCGGGTACAGCCCGCCGAGCGCGGCCTGCGTGCCCTCGACCGTCCGCATGTCGTACAGCACCTTGGCCTGGCCGGTGTTCGTCAGCTGCGCGATGGTCGGGTCGGTGGTCATGCCGGCGTCGATCGAGCCCTGCTGCAGCGCCGAGATGAACGTCTGCCCGGCGCCGACCTTGACCGGCGTGTAGTCCTTGCCGGTCACGCCGCCGCGGCTGGCCAGCGCCTTGGTCAGGAAGTCCGTGGACGAGCCCAGCGAGGTGACGCCGAGGTTCTTGCCGCGGAAGTCCTTGCCGGACCGGATCTCGCCCGCCTTCGCGGTGGCCACCATCTCCGCCTCGCCCGGCACGTTCGAGAACTGGACGACGCTGGTGATGCACTGCTCCTTGGCCTGCAG
This sequence comes from Amycolatopsis saalfeldensis, assembly GCF_900110575.1. Taxonomy (GTDB): domain Bacteria; phylum Actinomycetota; class Actinomycetes; order Mycobacteriales; family Pseudonocardiaceae; genus Amycolatopsis; species Amycolatopsis saalfeldensis. The sequence continues at coordinate 156,643 of NZ_FOEF01000013.1, read as the reverse complement.
GTCGATGGTGTGGTCGTAGAACCCGACCACCCCCTGCACCTCGCCGGCCAGCAGCGAGGTCTCGGCGTTGGCGCCCGACGGCTGGTCGAACAGCTCGACGTCCAGACCCTGCCGCTCGTACGCGCCGATCTGCTGCGCGAGCTGGCCGGGCAGGTAGATGACCTTCGACAGGCCGCCGATCATGATCTTGATGTGCGGTTTGCCGCCGCTGCCGAGGTCGATCTGGCGGGAGTCGCGGCACGCCGTGACCCCGGCCACGGTGACCAGCAGCGCGGCCGCGACCGCGACTGTCCTTTTCAGACGCATCTCAGATCCCCTGGCTCGCCTGGGCGTTCATCTGCGGGCGCCAGCGCAGCAGCCGCGACTCCGCGGTGCCGATGCCCCACTCCGCCAGGATCGCGACGACGGTGATGATCAGCATTCCCGCGTACACCCCGGCGGTGTCGAAGGTGCCCTGCGCGTTGGAGATCAGGAAGCCCATGCCCGCCTTGGCGCCGGTGTACTCGCCGACGACCGCGCCGATCAGCGCGAAGCCGAACGCCACGTGCAGCGACGAGAGGATCCACGACGTCGCGCTCGGCAGCACGATCGACTTCAGCACGGCCCACCTCGAAGCGCCGAGGATGCGCGCGTTGTCGATCAGGTTGCGGTCCACCTCGCGGGCGCCGGTGAAGGCGTTGAAGAACACCGCGAAGAACACCAGCACGACCACCGTCGCGACCTTCGAAGACATGCCGAGGCCGAACCAGATCACGAACAGCGCGGCGAGCACGATGCGTGGAAGGGCGTTGGCGGCCTTGATGAACGGCGACAGCACGTCCGCCAGGTACTGGCTGCGGCCGAGCACCACCCCGAGCACCACGCCCAGGATCGCGCCGAGCACGAACCCGATCACGGCCTCCTCGACGGTCACCAGGATCTGGTACCAGATGGAGCCGAAGTCCGTGCCGGTGCTGAACCACTCGACCAGCCGTTCCCAGATCTTCGACGGCATCGAGTAGAAGAACGGGTCGATCCAGTACCGGCCGGCCAGCTCCCAGCTGCCCAGCCACACCACGACGATGGCCAGCCGCAGCAGCCAGATGTTGCGTCGGCGCGCGTTGGTCTTCAGCTTCTGGCGGGCGATGATGCTCGCTTCGTCCTCGATGCGGGGGTTGGGATTGGACGGCGGAACGATCAGATCAAGCGACACTGGTCGCTCCCTTCTGGCGGGCCTTGTCGACCTCGCCGCGCAGCGATTCCCAGATGTCGGAGTAGATCTTGCGGAATTCCTCGGTCAGCCGCAGGTCCTCGACCTTGCGCGGGCGTTCCAGCGGGACCTCGAAGACGTCCTTCACGGTGGCCGGGCTGGTGGTCAGCACCACGACCTTGTCGGCGAGCGCGATGGCCTCGTCGAGGTCGTGCGTCACGAAGATGACGGCCGCGCCGGACCCGGACCACAGGCGCAGCAGCTCGTCCTGCATCAGGGCGCGGGTCTGCACGTCGAGCGCGGAGAACGGTTCGTCCATCAGCAGGATCTTCGGGTCGGTGACCAGCGTCTGGGCCAGCGCGACGCGCTTGCGCATGCCGCCGGAGAGCTGGTGCGGGTAGTACTTCTCGAACCCGGCGAGGCCGACCCGGCCGATCCAGTCGGCCGCCTTCGCGCGAGCGTCTGCTTTGGACTCACCACGGAACCGCGGCCCGGAGGCGACGTTGTCGAGCACCGAGCGCCACGGCATCACGGCGTCGGTCTGGAACATGTAACCGACGCCGTCCGGGATGGCCGTGACCTCGTCGCCGTTCACCCGCACCTGGCCCGCAGAGGCGGGCTGCAGGCCGGAGACCAGCGACAACGTGGTCGACTTGCCACAGCCGGTCGGCCCGACGACGGCGACGAACTCCCCCGGGTCCACCGTCATGGACAGTTCGCGGACCGCGGTGTGCACGGAACCGGATCCACTGGGGAACCTTTTGGTGGCTCCGATGAGTTCGATGAGTGGTGGGGCCATCGAGGTGACTCCTTCGTCACGGCGGGGAGGTGGGGCGCGTCACAGCTGTCTGGCAGGTTAAGAGCGTGTTTCACCGCCGGGAAGCTTGTCGACGTTCTGCGTGCGCTCTGCGCGTTCTCCACGTTTTGCTCGTTTAGCGCACGGCCCTGAGCTGGGGGTATGTTCCCTGGCATGCCAAAGTCGGCGCTCTTTCCGCGCATGCGGTTCACCCGCCAGGTCCTGCTGCTGCAGATCGGCGTGGTGGCGCTCGTGGTGGGCCTCGGCGTCGGCCTGTTCAGCGGGCTGCTGCGGAGCGCGCTGGCCAATCAGTACGGCGAACGGGCGCTGGCGGTCGCCAAGTCGGTGGCCACGGACCCGGTGGTGATCGAAGGCGCGGCCGCGCGACAACAAGGCGGGGCGCTGCAACAGCGCTCGCAAGCGGTGCAGCTCAGAACCGACGCGCTGTTCGTGGTGATCACCGACGATGAAGGCATCCGGCTCGCGCATCCCACGCCCGACGCGATCGGCCAGCCGGTGAGCACTTCGCCCGCGGAAGCGCTGGCGGGCAACGACGTGACCACCCAGTACGACGACGGCACGCTCGGGCCGTCGGTGCGGAGCAAAACGCCCATCCGGCAAGGAGATCGGGTGGTCGGCGAGGTCAGCGTCGGCTACAAGATCGGTGAGCTGACGGGCGATTTCAACCGCCTGCTGATCCTCACCCTGGCTTTCGGGGGTGGCGCTCTGCTACTCGGCGTCGGCGCATCCGCCCTGCTCAACCGCCGCCTGCGGCGGGTCACCCACGGCCTCGAACCGCACGAGCTGACCGAGCTGCTCTACGAGCGCGAGGCCGTGCTGCACGGCATCGGCGAGGGCGTGCTGGCGCTGGACGGGCAGCAGCGGGTTTCCGTGCGCAACGACGAGGCCGAGCGGCTGCTGGACACCGAGCTGCCGGTCGGCGCCCCGATGGCCGAACTCGAGCTGTCGCCGCGGGTGCACAAGGCGGTCGCGGAAGGGGTGCCGGTGGACAACCTGCTGGCGGTGGCCGGAAATCGGGTGCTGGTGGTCAATTCGCGTGCCGTCCACCGCGACGACCGGCCGCTCGGCACCGTGCTGACCTTCCGCGACCGCACGGACCTCGACACGCTCACCCGCGAGCTGGACGGCATCCGGTCCCTTTCGGACGGTCTGCGGGCGCAGCGGCACGAGTTCGCGAACCGGTTGCACACGCTGTCCGGGCTGCTGCAGCTCGGCCACCACGCCGAGGCGGAGGAGTACCTGCAGACGCTCACCGAGACGACCGCCGGACGGCCGCACGCGCTCGGCGACAGCGTCGCGGACCCTTACCTGCAGGCCCTGCTCGTGGCGAAAACCGAGCAGGCGCAAGAAAAAGGCATGGAACTGAAGCTGGCCGACGACTCCTGGGTGCCCACCACGGTGACCGACCCGATCGCGGCGGGCACGGTGATCGGCAACCTGGTGGACAACGCCCTGCACGCGGCGCGGATGAGCCCGCGACGTCCGGCGTCGGTGGAAGTCGCGCTGCTGGCCGATGGCACGACGCTGCATGTGTCCGTTGTGGACAGTGGCTCCGGCGTGGCCGAGGAACTGCGGGGGACGCTGTTCGACGAGGGCGTGTCGTCCAAGATCGCGCCCGGCCATGGCCTCGGCCTCGCCCTGGCGCGCCAGGCCGCCCGGGCCCGCGGCGGCGACGTGTGGCTGGCCGATCCCGGCGGGCCGTCGTCCGGGGCCCTGTTCGTCGCGAAACTGCCGGAACTGCTCGTGGAGGCCGCCGAATGATCCGCACCCTCATCGTGGACGACGACTTCCGCGTGGCCGGTGTGCACGCGGGCTTCGTGACGGAGGTGCCGGGCTTCGCGGTCGCGGGCATCGCCCACACCGCCGCGGAGGCGCGCGCCCGCGTCCGCGAGCTGTCTCCGGACCTGGTGCTGCTGGACGTCTACCTGCCGGACGAGCCCGGCCTGTCCGTGCTGCCGGACCTGCAGACCGACACCATCGTCCTGTCGGCGGCCACGGACCCGCGCTCGATCGGCGCCGCGATCCGCGCGGGCGCGCTGAACTACCTGATCAAGCCCTTCACCACCCGCCAGCTCGCCGAGCGGCTCACCTCGTACGCCCGGTACCGGGGCCAGCTGGCCAACGACCGCGCGCTGACGCAGGACGACGTCGACCGCGCCTACCGGGCACTGCACGACCAGGATCGGGCCGCCGCCCCGAAAGGCCAGTCCAGCGCGACTTCCCGGCTGGTGTCCGAGCAACTGCGCAACTCCCCGGTGCCCCTCTCGGCCGCCGAGATCGCCGGGGAGCTGGGCATGGCGCGGGCCACGGCCCAGCGCTACCTCACCGCGCTGGCCGAATCAGGCGCGGTCGAAATGCGGCTGCGCTACGGCGCCACCGGACGCCCGGAGCACGAGTACCTCTGGGCCGGTTGAGGTTCAGCGACCGCCGGACATGCGGTTGGCCAGTTCGGCCCACTGGTCCACGTACTCCTGGAACGCGTTCGCCGGAGCAGGGGTGGTCGACGACGGGGCCGGCTTCGTGTCGGCGCGCGCGGTGTCCTGGTTGTCGGGCGCGGACGAGGCGCGTGACGTCGGCGGCTTCACCGGGTTGTGCTTGACCGGCTTCGACGGGGACGGCACCGGGACGTACACCGTCACCGGCGCGGCCGCCGGGGCGGGAGCCGGCGGGACCACGGGCGCCGGCGCGGGCGCGGGCTGCAGCTGGGCCACCGAGGCGCGCTGGTCGGACTGCGCGACGGCGTCGTCGGTCGAGCCGGCCAGCAGGCCACCGCCGAAGAGGCCGCCGCCGAGCCAGCCGAGGGCGACCAGTGCCAGCGCCGCGCCGCCGCCGACCCACGCGCGCTTGCGGCGCCGGACCACGACGGCGCGCGGCCGCGAGTCGATCAGGGCCGCGCCGGCCAGCGCGGCACCGGCGGCACCCGGGGCCGCCGCGCCGGGGCCGGGGCGCATCGTCACGCCGCCGGGCACCACCGGGATCGGCTGGGTGTCTTCGATGTCGGGGTCCTCGGGACTGCGCCGCCCGCGGGGCAGGCTGGCCGCGATGATGCCGGTCCGGTCGAGCAGGTCCGCGGCGGCGCGGTCGGCGATCGGGGTCGCACGGCGGTCAGCGGTGCGGAGCATCGGGGAACCTCCGGGGGGACGGCGCGCAGATCAACGTCAGGATTCTGGTGCATTTCCGGCGAGTTGTCAGAAACTCAACTCCATTGGGTGAAGGGGTTTTCCCCAGTGTCTCCGGCCCGGTTCTCCGCTTCCGCACGTCGGCCCGGAAATCCGCCGTTTCAGTTCATCCCGGAGCGCTTGAGGCCGAGCCGCGTCAACGTCGCGAGGGGACGCTGGTAGGCCGAGCCGAGCACCCGCGGGATCGCGTCCAGCACGTATGCGTCCGGGCCGATGAGAATCCGGCCGGCGCGCCGTTCGACCCCGCGCAGGATCGTCCGCGCGGCCTTCTCCGGTGTGGTCATGGCTATTTTCTCGAAACCGGCCGCGGCGGCTTCCTTGTCCTCGTCGCCTCCGCCGCGCGAGTGCCGCACGATGTTCGTCTTGATCCCGCCCGGGTGCACGCAGCTGACGCCCACCGGATGCCGGGCCGCCAGCATTTCTTCGCGCAACGCCTCGGTGAATCCGCGAACGGCGAACTTCGCCGCGTTGTAAGCGCTCTGGGTCGGCACTCCGATGAATCCGAAGACGCTCGAGACATTCACCAGGTGCCCGTCGCCGGAAGCGATGAGATGCGGCAGGAACGCCTTTGTGCCGTTCACCACACCACCCAGATTGACGCCCATCAGCCAGTCGAAGTCCTTGAAGCTCATCTCCTCGACGGTGGCGCCCAACGCGACGCCGGCGTTGTTCACCACGAGGTTCACCTGGCCGAAGTCCGCGACGACCGCCTCGGCGTGCGCGAGCACGGCCTCGCGGTCCGCGACGTCCAGCGGGTACCCGCGGGCCTCCGCACCACGCTCGTTCGCCGAGGCCACGGTCTCGGCGAGCGCCTTTGAGTCCACATCGGACAGTGCCAGCCGGGCGCCGCGCAGGGCCAGCTCGAGGGCCAGCGCCCGGCCGATGCCCGAGCCCGCCCCGGTGATCACCGCGACCTTGTGCGCGAAGTTCTTCATCGCCACTCCCCACCTCGGGTCCAAGACTTTGGATACTAGTGACGTCACGATCATCCGGGAGGGCGGAAATGCGACGCGCACGTGTGGTGGTCACGGTCGGCGCCGTGGTGTTGCTGAGCGTGACCGGGACGGTCGTCGCCGGCGCCGGTCATGGGCTCTCACCTGCGGATTCGTCGTCCGCGAAGCCGTTGCCGCCGGAGCAGCCGGCCGCCGCCGTCGGCGCGCTGTTCCTCGACGGCACCCACTACTGCACCGCCAGCGTCGTGCACAGCGACCACGGCGACGAGCTGCTGACGGCCGCGCACTGCCTGCACGACGGCGAGGGCGGCGACTACCTCACCGGCGTCACCTTCGCGCCCGGCTACCACGACGGCGTCGCGCCGCTCGGCTTCTGGGACGTCGGCGACGAGCTGGTGGCGCCGGGCTGGACGGACGCCTCCGACCCCGATCTCGACTTCGGCTTCGCCACCGCCCACCAGACCGGCTCGACCCGCCCGCTCGAGGCCATCACGGGCTCGAACCGGCTCGGCACGGGCGGCCCGTTCGCGCGGCCCGTGAACGTGACCGGCTACCCGGAGTCCGACGAGGCGCCCGCCGTCTGCAGCACGACTTCGAGCCAGCAGGACGAGCACCAGCTGCGGGTGGACTGCCCCGGCTTCGCCACCGGCACCAGCGGCGGGCCGTGGGTCGCGGACGCGGACCCGGCGACGAAGCTCGGCACGGTCGTCGGCGTGGTCGGCGGTTACGAGTACGGCGGCGACACCGACGACGTCTCCTACTCCAGCTACTTCGGCGACGAGATCGCCGCGCTCTACCGGCAAGCCACCTCGCGGCCGTGAGCGCCGATGGCGGATGATCGGCGGATGAGCGAGCCCGTGCGCGACGTGCCCATCACCGGTGAGCCGATCCGGCTCGGCCAGTTCCTGAAGCTGGCCGGCCTCGCCGAGGACGGCTCCCACGCCAAAGACCTGCTCGACGCCGAGGAGGTCACGGTCAACGGCGAGCTGGAAACCCGCCGCGGCCGCCAGCTCTCCGACGGCGACGTGGTGGCGGTCGGGCACGAGCGCGGCCGGGTCACCCTCGTGAGCTGAGCCCGCCGCGCGTCACTCCACGCTGGTCAGCGGCGGCAGTCCCAGCCCGGCGGCCAGTGAGTCCAGCTCACGGCGCACCGGGGCACTGAGCGGGACGCCCAGCGCGCGGCACTGTTCGAGGTACTGCGCCTCGCGCCAGCCCGGGTAGCGGATCGGCGCGCCGCCCTCCCAGCCGAGCATGCTGCCGAACAGCGCGCTGGCCGTCCGGTAGAAGCCGTCGGCGCTGCGCAGGGTGGTCGGCGCGATCGCCAGCACCAGCAGGCCCATGTCGTGGTCGTGGTCGGCGACGCCGGAGAGCACCCCGGCCAGCACGTCCACCATCAAGGCGAAGCCGGCGAACGCGGGGTTGCGCGCGGCGTCGGCGATGTCGACGTCCAGCACGAACTCCGGGTACGCCCCGGCCGGCGCGGCCATGCCGAGCGGGTGCGCGGGGTGCTCGTCCGCCCCGCCCGCGGCCAGCACCAGGCCGATCATCCCGTGCGGCAGCGCCCGCGCGGCGTGGTGCCCGACGCGGCCGAACGGCCCGACCCCGCGCAGCGAAACCAGCCCGACGCCGAACCGCCCGGCCCGCACGATGGCGCGGTCCATCGCGTCGCCCACGGCCCACAGCCCGGGCGCGCGGCGGTAATCGAGCAAGGCGGCGGCCCCGCGGTCGGCGATCATCAACGGCTCGGCGCGCGGGCGCACGTAACCGCTTTCGACCGCGGCCAGGTGGACGGTGGTGAGTTCGGCGACGCCGGTGTCCGACGAGCCGGTGAGGTCCCCGTGGCACAGCGCCTCGGCGGCCATGCGGGCCCGATACTCGGGAAAGTCGTGCGCCATCAGGACAAGCGAGACGAGCGTGACCAGTTCGTCGGCCGGAACGCGCTGCCAGACCTGCTCGGGAATCGGGGTGTCTTCAGGGGTTTCGGCGGCGGCGGGGCGGGCTTGACGCAACGAACGTGGTCTGAGGGGCACTTCATCGAGACTGCCCAAGCCCGTCTCGCGGCGTCAACGAGGTTGGCCCGTCTGTGTGATGAGGCCTCGAGACGTCCGGAGAGTCCTACCCTGAGGCGCATGTGCCGAAACATCACCACGTTGCGCGGACTCGATCCCGCTGCGACCACGGAGGAGATCGAAGCGGCGGCGCGCCAGTACGTCCGCAAGGTGACCGGCGTGCAGTCGGTTTCGGACGCCACGCGCGCCCCGTTCGAGTCAGCGGTCGCCGAGATCGCGGCCATCACCACCCGGCTGCTGGCCGAGCTGCCGGAGCGCCGCCAGCCACCGCCGACCGTCCCGCCCCTGCGCCGCCCGGAAGTCCGCGCCCGAATGGCGTTGAAGAACCTCAAAACCCCCTAACCAACGGCATGGCGACCGCCGGTGCCAACGCGACCACCGCGGGGGTCCGGGGGCTTGCCCTCCGGGCGGGCCTGGGGTTGCACCCCAGAAGACATGGCGAGAGGCCAACGGTCCGTGCCCTCCGCGGACACACCGCGCCCCGGACTCGAGCGGAAGCGGAGGGATTTGAACCCCCGGTAGGTTTCCCTACGGACGCTTTCAAGGCGTCTGCATTCGGCCGCTCTGCCACGCTTCCCTGCTGGGAAGGGTATCGCGCCCGTTGTCCGGGTCGTGCAGGTGTTCGAGGACTCGGGTGAAGACCGTGCCGACCACCGATTGCTCCTCGGGTGTCAGCAGGTCGATGAGGTGTTCGCGGGCGCCGCGGACGTGGGTGGGGGCCGCCGCGTCGAGGAGGGCCTGGCCGGCGGTGGTCAGCTGGGTCAAGACGCCGCGCTTGTCGTCCGGGTCCGGGGCTCGGCGGACCAGGCCGGCGGCCTCGAGCTTGCTGATCTGGTGCGAGAGCCGGCTCTTGGTCGACCCGAGCTGGTCGGCCAGGTCCGACATCCGCGCCTTCCCGTCGGGCGCGATGTTCAGGCAGACGAACACCTCGTAGTCGGCGAGCGACACCGCGTGACTCTCGGTCAGCTCGCGGTGCAAGCGCTGGCGCAGCCGGAGCGTCGCGACGATGTACGCCTGCCAAGCCTTCTGCTCGACGCCGTTCAGCCAGCGCACGCCCTGGTCGTCGGTCATGCAGGAAGGGTAGAAGGCCGGTTCCGAACACGCTCGGCGCACGCTCCTTTACGGCGTTCAGTGAAAAGTCCGCGGCAGAATCGCCCGAAGGAGGATCACGAAACGGTTGAGACTCGCGCCGAAGAAGCGCATTCTGCTTGCAGCGGATGGGTTGATCAGGTATCGAGGCGAGCCGCCAGTGACGCGCCGGAGCCGGTTTCCCACCCGGGAGAGGCCAGGTGGTGGCGTGGCAGGTGATTTCCGCGGTTGACCGCCCGCTGTATCCCGCGATCGGCACGGCACCGTTCCGGTTCGGTCGCGATGGTGAACAGCAGGACTGGGCTTCCTACGGTGCGCCGGTTTCTTCCTCGCGCATCCGACGTCGCCAGTGGCGTTGTTTCTCCTCGCGGCCTCGGCACCGCGAAGGCAGCGCCGGACGCCGGCCCGGCCGGTGGCCAACCGCCCGGTAACTGAAAATCTCGTGATGACCTGGGTGCGGCCCGCAGCGCAAAGGGCCGCACCCAGTCTTGTGTCGGTCCTGCCCGTTACGCTTCCCCCGTGCGATTCGACGACAACGCGGGGCTGGACACCTCCGAGGTCCAGGACATGCGGGGCAGCGGTGGCGGCGGCGGCGGGATCGGCGGCCGGGTGGCGATCGGCGGCGGCGGGCTCGGCCTGGTCGGCCTCGTCATCTACTTCCTGATGTCCCAGTTCGGCGGGGTGAGCCTCGGCCCGAGCGCCGCGGGCGGGCTGGGGCTGGGCAACCTCGGGTCCGGGCAGCAGGTGGACAGCACCACGCTGGCGCAGAAGTGCCACACCGGCGCGGACGCCAACCGCGACCACGACTGCGCGATCGTCGCCGTGGTCAACTCCGTGCAGGACTACTGGGCGCAGGAGTTCGCGCGCTCCGGCCGGACGTACAAGAAGGCGCCGACCCGTTTCTTCAGCGGCGGCGTCCGCACCGGCTGCGGCAGCGCGACGTCGGACACCGGGCCGTTCTACTGCCCCGCCGATTCGGACGTCTACATCGACCTTTCCTTCTTCGACGAACTCAAGACCCGCTTCGGCGCGCAGGGCGGGCTGTTCACGGAGTCGTACGTGCTCGCGCACGAGTACGGCCACCACGTGCAGAACCTGAACGGCACCTCGAAGAAGGGCACCGGCACCGGCCCGAAGTCGGGCTCCGTCCGGCTGGAGCTGCAGGCCGACTGCTACGCCGGCGTCTGGGCCAACCACGCGTCGACGACCCCGACCGAAAGCGGGCAGCCGCTGGTCCAGGACATCACGCAGGACGACATCTCCCGCGCGCTGGACACCGCCTCCCGGATCGGCGACGACTACATCCAAACCAAGCTCGGCAGCGGGCAGGCCGACCCGTCCAGCTTCACCCACGGCACTTCCGCCCAGCGGGAGAAGTGGTTCACCACGGGGTTCCAGACCGGTCAGCCCGCCCGCTGCGACACCTTCGGGACCAACAACCTCGGGTGACCTACGCGGCGGGAGCCGTCGAGGCGGTGGCGGTGAGCCGATGAACGGCGGCCCGCTGCTTCTTGGCCTTCCCCGGGGCGACGCCGTTCACGCTCTCCGTGCTGGTCGCGTAGACGCCCAGGGCCCAGGCCACTCCGTCGGCGTTGCGCTCCAGCGCGACGCGGTCGATGTTGCCGAGGTTGTCGCACGCCTGGTGGTAACAGGGGTCGAACGCGAGGCCTGCCGTGCCGCCCCACTTGGCGGCCTGCGCGGGGGTCTTCAGCACCTCCGCGCCGGTGTCCAGGCCACCGGCCGGGATGCCGACGGCGATGAACTCGCCGTAGTCCGAGCGGCCGGTGAAGTCCGTGCCCTCCGCCGAAACGCCGCGTGAGGCGAGGTAGTCGACGAAGGTCTGCTCGATCTGGCCCGAGCCGTACGGGCCGGGACCGGAGCCGACGCCGTCCGAGTCGTCGCCGTCGTAGGCGAAGTAGCCGGCGTTGGGTGAGCCGATCATGTCGAAGTTCAGGTACAGCGCGAGGTCCAGCTGCTGCTCGAAGCTCAGCGAGTCCACGTAGTACGTCGAGCCCACCAGGCCGAACTCCTCGGCGCTCCAGAACCCGAAGCGCACGGCGTTGTTCACTTTCGGCTTTCCGCCCAGCTGCAGCGCGGTCTCCAGCAGCGCCGCGGAGCCCGTGCCGTTGTCGTTGATGCCCGGGCCGGCCGGGACGCTGTCGAGGTGCGAACCGAGCATCACGACGTTGTCCTTGCGCCCGGTCTTCGTCTCGGCGATCACGTTGTAGCTGGTGCGCGCCTCCTGGAAGGTCCGCAGCTCCAACGTCACGGTCGCGCCGTCCTTAGCCGCGAGCGCCTGCCCGTCAGCCTGGGAGACGCCGCCGGTGGGGATGCGCGCGCCCGCCGGGTCGCCGAGCGTGCCGTTGAGGGGGCCGGGCTCGTTGTTGGCGACGATCACGCCGATCGCGCCCGCGTCGGCGGCCGCCTGCTGCTTCTGCGCGAACGGGCAGGAACCACGTGACACCAAGGCGATCTTGCCGGTGACGTCGCCGTAGTCGGCGGCCTCGCAGCCCGGGGTGTCGTCGGCGGGGACCACCGCGAGCGGCGCCGTGATGCCGCCGACCGGCGTCGACGGGCTGTACTCCATCGCGGTCACGGGCACGCCGGCGCCGGCCACGACGAGCTTCTCGGCCAGGGTTTCGTTGTAGGTGAACGGAAATTCCTGCCGCGTGACGGTGTAGCCGGCGGCCTCCAGCTTGCCCGCGATGTACTCCGCGGACTTCTTGTGCCCCTCGGTGCTCGCCGCGCGCGTGCCGCCGTTGGTGTCGGCGAACCGCTGCAACGCGACGAGGTGCCGGTTCACGCCGTCCAGCCCGACCTTCTTGGTCAGCTGCTTCGCGAGCGCGAGGTCGTCGCCCTTCGCCGCCGTGGCGGGGGCCGCGCCGAGCGCGAGGGTCACGCACGCGGCCAGCACCACCGGCGGAATGAGTCTCTTTCGGCTTAATAACATGGTTGCTCACCTTTGTTCGCCGTGTCCGTTCCGTCAATGCGGCATTCGGCGGACGGCCTGGCCCGAGGGATACAGTCGGCGCCATGTACGCGATCACGATCCGTGAGCCAGGTGGGCCCGACGTACTCGAATGGACCGAGGTCCCCGACCCCCGGCCCGGACCCGGGGAAGTCCTCATCGACGTCGCCGCGAGCGCGGTCAACCGCGCCGACCTCCTGCAGCGCCAAGGCTTCTACCCGCCGCCGCGCGGGGCGAGCGAAGTGCTCGGCCTCGAATGCTCCGGCGTGATCGCCGAACTGGGCGAGGGCGTCGAAGGCTGGAACGTCGGCGACGAGGTCTGCGCGCTGCTCGCGGGCGGCGGTTACGCGGAGAAGGTCGCCGTCCCGGCCGGCCAGGTCCTCCCGGTCCCGGCCGAGGTGGAAACGCTCGCCGCGGCCGGGCTGCCCGAGGTCGCCTGCACCGTGTGGGCGAACGTCGTGATGCACGCCGGCCTGCACGAGGGCCAGGTGCTGCTGGTGCACGGCGGCGCGGGCGGCATCGGCACGCACGCGATCCAGGTCGGCAAGGCGCTGGGCGCCACCGTCGCCGTGACCGCGGGCTCGGCCGAGCGGCTGGAGAGCTGCCGCCAGCTCGGCGCCGACATCACCATCAACTACAAGGAGCAGGACTTCGCCGAGGTGCTGGCGAAGGAGACCGGCGGCGCGAACGTCATCCTCGACAACATGGGCGCGAAGTACCTCGAGCGCAACGTCGACACCCTGGCCATGGACGGCCGCCTGATCGTGATCGGCATGCAGGGCGGGGTCCAGGGCGAGCTGAACCTCGGCAAGCTGATGGGCAAGCGCGCCAGCGTGTTCGGCGCCGGCCTGCGCGCGCGGCCGCTGGACCAGAAGGCCGCGATCGTCGGCGACGTCCGCGAGCGGCTGTGGCCGTTGGTGGAGCAGGGCTCGGTGGCGCCGATCGTCGGCCAGGTCGTGCCGATGGCCGAGGCCGCGTCCGCGCACCGGATGCTCGAAGACGGCACCGTGTTCGGGAAAGTGCTGCTGGCCGCCAAGTCGTGAGCCGCGGGGGTCAGCGGAGTTCTTCGAGCACCCGCACCAGCTGGTTGATCTCGAAGACGTTGGAGTAGTGCGCGAGCCCGATGCGCACTGCTCCGCCCACCTCGCCGACGCCCAGCGACGCGAAGACGCCGCTGGAGCCGTCGTCCGCGAAGGCGCACAGCCCCTGCGAAGCGAGGTACTCCGCGACTTCCGGCGACTTCTTGCCGGCGACGGCGAAGGCGAGCGCGGGGATCCGGCGCATCGCGTCGCCGATCACCATGATGTGCCGCAGCGAGCGCAGTTCCGTGGACAGCTGGGCCAGCAGCCCGGCGTGGTACGACTTGGCCGAGCCCAGCGACGTCACGAGCCGCTCGCGCCGGGAGCCGGTGGCCGCGTCGTCGAGGCCGGCGAGGTAGTCGATCGACGCGACGAGGCCGGCGAGCAGCGGGTGCGCGTGCGGCCCCAGCTCCAGCCGGGCCGGCCCGCGCGCGCCCGGGTCGAGCGAGACCGACGAGATCCGTTCCAGCATCTCGGGGTCGCGGAACACCAGCGCGCCCACCGACGGCCCACCCCACGCCTGCGCGGACACGACCATCACGTCGGCGCCCAGCTCGGCGAGGTCGAGCGGCACGAACGGCGCCGCGTACGTCGCGTCCACCACCACCAGCGCGCCGACGCGCTTGGCGAACTCGATCACCGTCGGCACGTCCGGCCGGGTCCCGACGGACCCCGAAGCCAGCGTGACGGCGACGGCCTTCGTCCGCGCGGACACCAGGTTCTCGTACTGCCAGGCGGGCAGCTCGCACGTCTCGATGTCGATCTCGCCCCAGCGCACCACGGCGCCCACGCGCTTCGCGGCGCGCTGCCACGGCGCCAGGTTCGCCTGCTCGTCCAGGCGGGAGACCACGACCTCGTCGCCGATCGTCCAGCGCTCGGCGAGTGCGTCGACGAGCCGGCGCAGCATCACGGGCGCGCTCGGGCCGAGCACGACCGAAGCCGGCTCCGCCCCGACCAGATCGGCCACGGCGCGCCGGGCCGCGGTGACAATGCTTTCCGCCCGCTGAGAGGCCGGAAACGCTCCGCCCGGGCCGGAAACCGGGGCACGCATCGCCGTCGACACGGCCGAAGCGACCTGTTCCGGGACGAGCATTCCGGCGGCGCCGTCGAAGTGAATCCAGCCGTCACCCAGAGCGGGGAACAACCCACGGATGCGCGCGACGTCAAACGCCATGGTGGACACCGTACGGACGTGCGGTTTCGCGGTTTCCTCGGGGTTGGGTGGGAGCCGACCTCCACGCCGGATAACCGCTACCCTCGGTCGTGCACCACGAGTCAGCAAACGGGGATGGAGCACATGAGCGAGCCGAACTACCGGGAATCGGGCACAGCCGGTAACGCGGGAGCCGATTCTTCACCCCACGTGATGGTCGTCGGGCCGGACGGGGTCCCGGTCGGCGCTGCCCAGCTGCCGCTCGAGGGCGAAGAGGTCGAGGGCATGGGCGACCTGGTCGAAGAGCCGGCCAAGGTGATGCGCATCGGCACCATGATCAAGCAGCTGCTGGAAGAGGTCCGCGCCGCGCCGCTGGACGACGCCAGCCGCAACCGCGTCCGCGAGATCCACCAGACCTCGGTCCGCGAGCTGCAACAGGCGCTGGCCCCGGAGCTGAAGGACGAGCTGGAACGCCTCGTCCACCCGTTCAACGAGGAGTCGACGCCTTCGGACGCCGAGCTGCGGATCGCGCAGGCCCAGCTGGTCGGCTGGCTGGAGGGCCTGTTCCACGGCATCCAGACCGCGTTGTTCGCCCAGCAGATGGCCGCGCGGGTGCAGCTGGAGCAGATGCGCCGCGGCCTCCCGGCCGGTTCCTCGCCGGCGATGCCGGGCCGGCCTGGTGCCGAGGGGCACGGCCCCGGGATCTCCGGGACCGGCCAGTACCTCTGACGGGCTGTCACAAGGCGCCGAAGAACGTCCGCAGGTCGGCGATCAGGAAGTCGGGCTGTTCCAGCGCCGGGAAGTGGCCGCCGCGGTCGAATTCGGACCAGTGCACGATCTTGTCCGTGCGCTCGGCGAGATGGCGCAGCGGCAGGCCGATGTCGTCGGGGAACACGGCGACGCCGGTCGGCACGGTGCCGGCCGGCACCGGCGCGCCCCACGCGCCTTCGAGGTCGGCGTAGATCCGGGCGGACGAGCCGGCGGTGCCGGTGAACCAGTAGATCGAGACGTCGGCGAGCAGGTCGTCGCGATCGATCACGTCGTGCTCGGCGTTCGAGAACGAGCGGAACTTCTCCGCGATCCACGCCAGCTGGCCGGCGGGCGAGTCGGTGAGGCCGTACGCAAGCGTTTGCGGCTTGGTGGACTGGATCATCGCGTACCCCGTGCCGGTGTATTGGAACGCGCGCGACTTCTCCAGCGACCGCTCCGCCTTGGCCAGTTCGACGGCCGAGAGTCCCTCCAGGTCGGCCTCGCCGCGCGCGACGGCCGTCGGCAGCATCGTCACGTGCGCACCGAGCACCCGCTCCGGGAACTGGACGGCGAGCGCGCGTGAGATCAGCGCACCCCAGTCACCGCCGTGCGTGCCGAACCGCTCGTACCCGAGGCGCGTCATCAGCTCCGCCCACGCCCGCGCACCCCGCGACGGCCCCCAGCCCCGGTCCTTCGTCGGCCCCGAGAACGCGAACCCGGGGATCGACGGCGCCACCACGTGGAACGCGTCCGCGGGGTCCCCGCCGTACGCGCGCGGGTCCGTGAGCGGCCCGATGACGTCCAGGAACTCGACGATCGAGCCGGGCCACCCGTGCGTCAGCATCAGCGGTGTGGCGCCGGGCTCGGGCGAGCGGACGTGCAGGAAGTGGATGTTCGCGCCGTCGATGGTGGTGGTGAACTGGGGAAACGCGTTGATCCGCGCCTCCTGCGCCCGCCAGTCGAAGCCCAGCCGCCAGTACTCGGCCAGCTCCCGCACCGCGTCGACGGGGATGCCCAGCTCCCAGCCGGTGCCCTCGACCTGGTCGGGCCATCGGGTGCTCGCGAGCCGCCGCCCGAGGTCGTCGAGGTCGGCCTGCGGGACGGCGATCCGGAAGGGCGTGAGGTCTTGGGTCATGCGGACCACGCTAGAAGCGATCGAGGACGGAGACGGTCCTCTATCCCCGGAGGTTCAGCCGCGCGGCGACGGCGTCCAGCACCCGATCCGCACCCAGACCGTCCACAGTAGACGAAGCGGCCTTGGCGAGACGGCCGCGCAGCGCGGCGTCCGAAAGCAGCTCTCGCAACGCCGTGGTCACCGAGTGCTCGTCCAGGGTGGACGCGGTGCCGAGGCCCACGGTGAGGCCCAGGTCGAGCGCGGCGCGGTAGCCCGGGGCCTGGTTGTCCACGAGTTGCAGCGCGGCGGTCGGGACGCCGAGGCAGCACAGCTCCAGGAAGGTGACGCCCGCGGCGGTGACCGCGACGTCCGTCGTTGCGAGCAGGTCGAGCAGGCCCGGATGCGGGGCGGCGACGCGGATCGACTGGCCGTCCACCAAGGACGGCAGCACGGGCTCGCCGCGGACGAGCGCGTCGGCGGTGAAGGGCAGCGAAGTGTCGCGAAGGGCGCGTAGCAGCGAGGACACCGTGGACGCCCACTCGGCGCCTCCGCCCAGTACAACGGTGACGTGCGGGGGCGAGCCAGCTGTCCGCGAAGCACGCAGGGCGCGCGTACGCAGGACGACGTCGCGAAGCGCCGTGAACTCGACGCCGCGCAGCAGAACGCCCGAACCGTCCGAAGGCCGCGGCGATGGCGTGAAACCACTGTCGACGACCACGTCCGCGGGCCGTCGGCCGAAGGTGTCGTCCTCGATGGACACCAGCACGGCGCCGGCGGCGTTGACCTCGGCCCGCACGTCGCCCAGGCCGTAGTGGTCGACGAGGACCGCGTCGAATCCGGAGGCCAGCGAAGACACAGGAGCCACCGGCAGCCGCGTCACCGACAGCTCGGAGAAGCGCGAAGCCAGCCACTCCGCGTTGTCCGTGTCTCCGGCGAAGGCAACCTCCCAGCCGCGAGACACTGCGCGCTCCGCGTACGCGACAACCCGCGAGATGTGGCCCGCGCCGATCGTCGGTGAGGCGTCGGCGCGAAGCAACAGCCTCACTGGCCGACCTTCTTCTGTTCGACGTGCGCGTTCAGCGCCACCAAGTCCGGCCGCGAACGCAGCAGCGACACCACGGAACGCCACTCCCCCGGCCGGTCGCCCAGCTCCGCGACGACGGCCGAGATCAGCTCCCAGTCCTCGGCCGTGTCCAGGGTCACCCGCAGGTCTTCGGCCGGCGGGCCGACCACCACCCCGGTGCACGAGTACGGCGAGGGCTGCCGGTAGATCGCGGACGTCACGTGCTCGCGGTCCGGCCCCGAAGCGGACTCGACCTGCTCGGTCAGCACCTCCGCGCGCACCAGCTCCGCGTCGAAGCCGCGCGGCAGGGTCCGGACCAGCGTGGTGCTGACGTAGTCGAGCGAGGGCTCCGCGCGCCACACCGTGGCCAGCCGGCCGATCAGCGCCGGGTCCACCAGCGGGCAGTCGGCGGTGAGCCTGATCACGGCGTCCGCCGGGTGCTGGGCCAGGGCCACGCCGAAGCGCGCGACCACGTCGTCGAGCGGCCCGCGCGACACCAGCGCCCCGCACCGCTCGGCCTCGGATGCCACGGCGTCGTCGTCCGAGGCGTCCGAAGTGGCCACCACGACCTGGTCGACGCCGGGTGCCGACGCCGCCGCGCGCACCACCCAGCCGAGCACGCTGCGCCCGGCGAGCGGCCGCAGCACCTTGCCCGGCAGCCGCGTCGAGGAGGACCGGGCCTGGATCACGGCGTTGACGCCGAGGCCATCACGCATGGGTGACATGATGGCCTGCGGCGACAGCGCCGTTACCTTGAACCCCGAAACGCGGAGGTCACCGATGTCCGAGCTGGATGGCTCCAGCATCCTGCTCACCGGCGGGACCGGCTCCTTCGGCAAGGCGTTCATCGCCCATGCCCTGGCCGAACTCAACCCCAGCCGGCTGGTCGTGCTCTCCCGCGACGAGCTCAAGCAGTACGAGGCGCGCCAGCTGTTCAACGACGACCCGCGGCTGCGCTGGTTCATCGGCGACGTGCGCGACCGCCGCCGCCTCGAGCGCGCCATGCACGGCGTCGACTACGTCGTGCACGCCGCCGCGCTCAAGCAGGTGGACACCGGCGAGTACAACCCGTTCGAATTCGTGCAGACCAACGTGATGGGCTCGCAGAACGTCATCGAGGCCGCGATCGACACCGGGGTCAAGAAGGTCGTCGCGCTCTCGACCGACAAGGCCTCCAGCCCGATCAACCTCTACGGCGCCACGAAGCTGTGCGCCGACCGCATGTTCATCAGCGGCAACCACTACGCGGCCGCGCACGTCACCCGGTTTTCCGTGGTGCGCTACGGCAACGTGATGGGCTCGCGCGGCAGCGTGATCCCGTTCTTCCGCAAGCTCGCCGAGCAGGGCGAGTCGCTGCCGATCACGCACAAGGACATGACGCGGTTCTGGATCACGCTGCCGCAGGCCGTGCGGTTCGTGGTCGACTCGTTCGACCAGATGCACGGCGGCGAGCTGTACGTGCCGCGCATCCCGAGCATGCGGCTGGTCGACCTGGCCCAGGCCATCGCGCCGGGCTCGCCGATGCACGAGGTCGGCGTGCGGCCGGGCGAGAAGCTGCACGAAGAGATGATCGCCCCCGACGACGCGCGCCGGACGGTGCAGCTGCCCGACCGTTACGTGGTCCAGCCGCACCTCGCGGGCTGGGGTTACGAGCCGCCGTCCGACGGACAGCCGATGCCCGAGGGCTTCGCCTACCGCTCGGACAGCAACGACCTGTGGCTCGAGGCCGACGAGCTGCGTGAACTGGTCGAGCAATATGCCTGACGGCAACGCTTTCCTGCCCTATGGCCGCCAGTCCGTCACCGACGAGGACATCGCCGCCGTCACCGAGGTGCTGCGCGGCGACTGGTTGACCACCGGGCCCGCCGTGACCCGGTTCGAGGCCGATCTGGCCGAGCACACCGGCGGCGTGCCGGCCGTCGTGGTCACCTCCGGCACGGCGGCGCTGCACGTCGCGTACGCCGCGGCCGCGATCAAGCCAGGCGACGAGGTGGTGGCGTCGCCGATGACGTTCGTCGCCACCGCGGCCACCGCCGCGCTGCACGGCGCGAAGGTGGTCTTCGCCGACGTCGAGCCGGACACCGGCAACCTCGCGGTGGACGCGGCCGCGGCCGCCGTGACCGAGCGGACGAAGGTCGTCGCCGCCGTCGACTACGCCGGGCACCCCGCCGAGCTGGACGCGCTGGCCGACGTCGCGCACAGCGCGGGCGCGCTGCTGCTGGAGGACGCCGCGCACTCCATCGGCGGCACGTGGCTGGGCCGTCCGGTCGGCTCGATCGCCGACCTGACCACGTTCTCCTTCTTCCCCACCAAGAACCTCACCACGGCCGAAGGCGGCGCGGTCGTCACCGCTTCGCCGGAGCTGCTGGCGCGGGCCCAGGGTTTCCGCAACCACGGACTGGTCCGCGACAAGGCCCGGCAGCGCACCCCGGACGAGGGCGGCTGGCACCAGGAGGTGCACGAGTTCGGGCTGAACTACCGGCTGCCGGACGTGTTGTGCGCGCTCGGCAGCAGCCAGCTCAAGCGCCTGGCGGAGTTCAAGAAGCGCCGCGCCGAGATCCACGCGCGCTACAACGCCGCGCTGGCCGGCGTCGACGGTGTCCTGACCCCGCCGTCCCGGGAAGGCGCGGACCCCGCGTGGCACCTGTACCCGCTGCGGGTGCTGGAAGGCCGCCGACGAGCGCTGTTCGACCACCTGCGGGGCCTCGGCATCGGCGTGCAGGTCAATTACATCCCCGCGTACTGGCACCCGGTGTTCGAGGACCTCGGCTATCGGCGCGGTCTGTGCCCGAACGCCGAGGCGTACTACGAGCAGGAGCTTTCGCTGCCGCTGTTCCCAGCGCTGACGGACATCGACGTCGACCGGGTCCTGGACGGGGTGCGCGGCTTCTTCGGCGCCTGAGCTCTAGATCAGGTCCCAGGTCAGCGCCGTGCCCCGCGCCGCGTCGACGCGGAAGGTGCGGCCCAGGACCGTGGTGATCTCCGCCGGGGCGAGGCCTCCGGCGGGGCGGATGGACCGAACGTTCTCGGTCGTCACCAGGTCACCGGCGCGGACGTCGGCCACGACGTACAGCGAGCGGCGCAGGCGCAGGCCTTCCTTTTCGCTCTCACGCGGGCCGATCACGGCGCGGCCGAGCGCTTCCCACGCGCGGTGGCTCTCCACCACCAGCGACGCCAGCTCGGTCGGCTCCAGGGAGAACTCCGAATCGACGCCGCCGTCCGCGCGGGCCAGCGTCACGTGCTTCTCGATCGCGACCGCGCCCATCGCGACGGCGGCCAGCGGCGCCCCGATGCCCGGTGTGTGGTCCGAAAGGCCGACGAGGGTCCCCGTCACGCCCGCCAGCACGGGCAGTCCGCGCAGGTTGCTCTCCGACGGCGAGGCCGGGTAGCTCGCCGTGCAGCCGAGCACGATCAGCTGGTCGTTGCCCGCGTCACGGGCGGTGCGCACGGCCGCGTCGATCTCCGCGACGCTCGCCATCCCGGTCGAGATGACCAGCGGCTTCCCGGTGCGCGCGCACAGGTCGATCAGCGGCAGGTCGACGATCTCCGAGGAGGCGATCTTGTACGCGGGCGCGTCCAGCGACTCCAGCAGCTCCACCGCCGTCGGGTCGAACGGGCTGGAGAACGCCTCAAGGCCACGCGCGCGGGCGCGGGCGAAGATCGGCTCGTGCCACTCCCACGGGGTATGCGCCTTCTCGTACAGCTTGTAGAGGTTTTCCCCGCCCCACAGGGAATGCGAGTCGCCGATCCGGAACGCCGGGCCGTCGACGTCGATGGTGATCGTGTCCGGCCGGTAGGTCTGGAGCTTGACCGCCTGCGCGCCGGCGTCGGCGATCGCGTCCACGATCGCCAGCGCGCGGTCGAGGTCGCCGTTGTGGTTGCCGGACATCTCGGCGATCACGAACGGCGGGCGGTCCGGGCCGATGAGGTGGGCGCCGATGCGGACTTCGGACATGGGTGACGTCCTCCCGGTGGAACGCGTGCTGGTCACGGTTGAGTCTTACGCAGCCACCGGAAGCCGTCCGCGGCGGGCGCCGACTCCCGGTAGCCCGCGCGCTCGAACAACGCCGCCGAAGCCGCGTTGTCCTGGTGCACCGCGGCCAGGATCGCCCGCACGTCCTGACGTTCGGCCAGCACCCGCTCACCTTCGGTAAGCACGGCGCGCGCCAGGCCACGGCCGCGGCTCGCGGGCGCCAGCGTGATGCTGACTTCCCACTCGCCTGCCGGTTCCCGGTCGAATCGCACGGTGCCGACGGCCTCACCGGCCGCCTCGACCACCAGCAGCAGCCGGTCCGGCGACGCCAGCACCCCGCGCAGCCAGCGCACGTGGTCGTCCAGCGCGATCACGTCCGACGTGCGCGAAGCCGACCGCGTGCGCGGGTCGTTGCGCCAGGCCAGCAACTGCTCCGCGTCCGCCTCCGTGGCGTCGCGCGCGACCAGGCCGGGCGTCACTGAGGCGACGGCGCCAGGTGGTCTTCTTCGAGGCGGCGCAACCGGTCCTCGTACCGGGCGATCCCGGCGAGCCGGATGCGGATCTGCGCGTGCTGGCGCTGGATCTCTTCGATCAGCGAACGCGCTTCGGCCGTCTCGGCGGAATCCGCGCGCGGCACCAGCACCAGCGACTCCCGCAGCGTCTCCAGCTGCGCCTCCTGCGCGGCGATGTGCGGGATGATCCGGTCGAGCTCGGCGCGCGTCCAGCGCAGGTCGCCCTGTGCGTCGCCGAGGCCCTTCTCGGCCCCGTCGAGCCGGCGCCGGTGGTCGGCGGTCGCGTGCTCGAGGTCGTTGACGCGGTGGTTCAGCTCACGGATGACGTCGCGCGTCCGCTCGTCGATGCGGAAGTCGATGAGCCGGGCGAACCGGCCGATCAGGCCGGAGCGGATCTTCTGAACTGCCATGGGGAACGGTTCCTTAGGGGTGTGCCTGAGGGGTTGGCTGCGCTCAGCGCAGGAGAACGGTGTTTCCGGTCTTCGTCCACGAGTCCAGCAGCCTGCCCTCCGCGGCGATCTGGTGTTCGGGGCCGACGATGCAGGAGTCGCCCGCCGCGTGCTCCCAAGCGGTCTGCTCCGGGTTGTCGATGAACGAGAACCCGGTGAGGACCAGCTGCGCGTCGGGGAACGAGGTCCGCGCGATCCAGGCGGCCAGCGTGCCGGTGGTCGACCAGGTCGGCTCCGTGCGCGACGGCAGGCCCAGCTCGTCGGACAGCGGCAGCACCACGTCGCGGTTCGACACCGGCACCGGGCCGAGGTCGGCGGGCCACCAGCCCGGGACCGCTTCGGGCTCCCAGTGCAGCCGCCCCGGCTCGACCAGCAGGTACAGCCGCCGGCGGTAGTCGCGGAAGACGTGGGGGGTGGCTCGCAGCGCGCGGTTGAAGACCACCACGTGCACCTTGCGGCCCGTGGTCTCGGGCCCGTCCGGTTCGTCGACGATGAAGCCGTTCACCCGAATCACGAGGTCACAGTCGTCCACGGCCTTGGCGCGCGCCGGGTCCGGCGGCAGCGGCTGGTTGCCCACCACTGCCACCGACTGTGGGTCGGACCGGTCGGCATACGCCGCGAGGAGATCGACCATCAAGCTCGCCGCACTGAGAGCAGCAGTCATAAGGCAAGAAAGTACCAGGACACCCCTGGTGCCCAGTGCCGTATCGCCCGGTTCGCGCAACGGCTGGGCCGGGGCGGACCGAAGGCGCCGCATCCCATCGGTACCCTCGTCCTCGTGCATGCGACCAGCACGGTTCACGTAGCCGAAGCCGAGGTTCCGACGCCGGTACCGCCTGCGTCGGACCGCAAGACGTTCTCCAAGGCGATCACCGACATCAGGGAGGGTCTCGCCGCCCGCGAGCTGTGGACCCACCTGGGGTGGCAGGACATCAAGCAGCGCTATCGCCGCTCGGTGATCGGGCCGTTCTGGATCACCATCAGCCAGGGCGTCATCGCGCTGGGCCTCGGCCTGCTGTACTCACAGCTGTTCAACACGCCGATCCAGGTGTTCCTGCCCTACCTCTCCACCGGCTTCATCATCTGGGGCTTCATCCAGGGCTGCCTGAGCGAGGGCATGGAGACGTTCATCGCGAACGAGGGGATGATCAAGCAGCTCCCCGCGCCGCTGAGCGTTTACGTGCTGCGCACGGTCTGGCGCCAGATCCTGCTCCTGGCCCACAACCTGATCGTCTACGTCGTGCTGATGGTGATCTTCTTCAGCGCGCTGGACAAGCCGTACTCGCTGGGCAGCAAGGACGGCTTCCCGCCCGCGTCCTGCGCGCCGGGCCTGTTCTGCCACCCGGGGCTGAGCTGGAACATCCTGCTCGCCATCCCGGGCTTCATCCTGCTGGCGCTGACCGCCTGCTGGGCCGCGCTGCTGCTGGGCATCATCTCGACCCGCTTCCGCGACATCCCGCAGGTCATCAACTCGCTGATCCAGCTGATGTTCTACGGCACCCCGATCGTCTGGCCGGTCGACCAGCTGATGACCGGCGGCTCACGCCAGAAGCTCGACTGGATCCTCCCGGTCATCAAGGCCAACCCGCTCTACCACTACATGCAGGTGACCCGCGCTCCGCTGATCGGCCAGGCCGTCAGCTGGACCAGCTGGGCCATCGTCGGCGGGCTCACGATCGTCGGCTGGGCACTGGCGCTCGTCGCCATGCGCAACTACCGCTCCCGCGTCTCGTATTGGGTGTGACACATGGTCAGCATTGACGTCCACAACGCGTACGTCGACTTCCCGATCTTCGACGCCAAGACGCGGTCGATGAAGAAGCGGGTGCTCGGCAAGGTCGGCGGCAAGATCGGCACCGACCAGAAGGTGCCGATCATCGAGGCGCTGCACGACGTGTCGATCTCGCTCAAGGACGGCGACCGCGTCGGCCTGGTCGGCCACAACGGCGCGGGCAAGTCCACGCTGCTGCGGCTGCTCGCCGGGATCTACGAGCCCACGCGCGGCTCGTCCCGGATCACCGGCCGGATCGCGCCGGTGTTCGACCTCGGCATCGGCATGGACCCGGAGATCTCCGGCATCGAGAACATCCTGATCCGCGGCCTGTTCCTCGGCATGAGCGCCAAGGAGATGGAGAAGCGGGTCGACGACATCGCGGAGTTCACCGAGCTCGGCGACTACCTGCAGATGCCGCTGCGCACGTACTCCACCGGCATGCGCGTGCGGCTGGCACTGGGTGTGGTCACCTCGATCGACCCCGAGATCCTGATCCTCGACGAGGGCATCGGCGCGGTCGACGCGGCGTTCCTGAACAAGGCCCGCGACCGGCTCAAGGACCTGGTCAAGCGCTCCGGCATCCTGGTGTTCGCCAACCACTCCGACGAGTTCCTGATGGAGCTGTGCGACACCGCCATTTGGATGGACGAGGGCCACGTGAAGCAGCAGGGCTCGCTCCGTGAGGTGCTGACCGCGTACAAGGGCCGGGACCCGTTCGAGAACATGAGCCAGGAAGGCCTGGAGCGGCTCGGCATCGAGCCCGCGGCGGTCAAGAACGGCGGCGTGTGATGACCGGCGAGACGCAGCAACTGCCCGAAGGCGCCGTCGTCGGTGTCGTGGTCACCCGCCATCGGCGGGAGCTGCTCGCGGACTCGCTGAAGATCATCGCGGCCCAGACCCGCCCGGTCGACCACCTCGTCGTGGTCGACAACGGGCCGGACCAGCCGGCCCGCGACGTCGTCGAGTCGTACCCGCTGCCGTGCACGTACCTGCCTTCGCACCGGAACCTCGGTGGCGCCGGCGGGTTCGCGCTGGGCATGCTGCACGCGTTGTCGATGGGCGCGGAGTGGGTCTGGCTCGCCGACGACGACGGCCGCCCCGCCGACGAGAACGTGCTCGCGATCCTGTTGGAGGAAGCCGAAAAGCGCGGCCTGGCCGAGGTTTCGCCCGTGGTGGCGAACATCGACGCGCCGGCCCAGCTGGCCTTCCCGCTGCGCCGCGGCCTGACCTGGAAGCGGTCCTCGGCCGAGCTGGGCACGGACTTCCTGCCCGGCATCGCGTCGCTGATGAACGGCGCGCTGTTCCGTGCGTCCACTTTGGACGTCACCGGCGTGCCCGACCTGCGCCTGTTCTTCCGCGGCGACGAGGTGGAGCTGCACCGCAGGCTGGTCCGCTCGGGCCTGCCGTTCGGCACCTCGCTGCGCACCACCTACCTGCACCCGGACGGCTCGGACGAGTTCAAGCCGATGCTGGGCGGCAAGTTCCACGCGCAGGACCCGGAGAACGAGGTCAAGCGCTACTACACCTACCGCAACCGCGGCTACCTGCTGTCCCAGCCCGGGATGCGCAAGATCGGCGCGCTCGAGGTGCTGCGGTTCGGGCTGTACTTCGTGGGCGTGAAGCGGGACCCGAAGGCGTTCCTGCAGTGGCTCAAGCTGGTGCGGCAGGGCCGCGCGGAGAAGTTCTACCGCTACTGACGCGCTTGCAGCGAGGCCCCGTCGTTCCGGAACGACGGGGCCTTCCACGTCCGGCAGTTACTCGCCGATGACCGGCGGCGCGCTGCGCAGACCGGAGCCGAAGAGGTCGTCCGGGTCGCTCTCCTCGAGGAACGCCGAACCGTCCCGATCGTCGTCGCCCTCGCTGCGCCAGTCCGCCGCGCCCATGCCGCCGGGACGGCCGGGGGCGCCGCCCATGCCACGGCCCGCGGCCGCTTCGGCGGCACCCATGCCGCCCGGCCGGGCCGCGCCGCCCGAGCCGGCGCCCGGATTGGTCTCCGAGACGCCCTGGCCGGGGCCGAAGGAGCCGCCGCCGCGGCCGACCTTGGTCTCGTGCTCCGACTCGCCGCCGAAGCCACCGCCGCCGCCCATGCCGCCCATCGGCATCGCGCCCATGCCGGCGGCCGAGGACCCGCCCTGGTTGCCGCCCTGCTGCTGGCCGGCCGCGGGGGCGGCGCTGGCCGTGGTGGTGCCGTCCGCGACCGGCAGGTGGCCGGAGCCCGTCATCTGGCCGGGCCCGCTGGCCGTCGCGGCGGCGTGGCCGGCGGCCGCACCGCCGCCCGGGATGCTCACGCTGCTGCCCGTGTCGCCGCCGGTGCCGTGGTGCTGGTCGACCGAAACGTTGCCCGACGGCAGGACGACGTCGGGCTTCGCGGAGCCGCTGACGCCGAACTTCGGCGGCTCGGCGAACACCGGCTGCTTGGACGCCGCCGCGTAAAGCGACTTGTCGTAGCCGGACATCGTCTCGGCGGCCTGCTCGTGCGCGGACCGGCTGTCCTGCTGCTTCTGCAGCGACTTGTCGATGGTGTCGCCCATGGTGAGCGGGTTCGCCGTGGCCCAGGAGTCGAACTCCTCGTCCCAGTTGAACGGGACGGGCTCGGTCATCGCGTTCTTGGCGTTCTGCGCCGCCGTGCCCTGGTCGCCGATGGTCTCCGACGCGAGCTTCGCGTTCTGCGAGTTGACGTCGGCCCACTTGCCGAGGCTGCCGAAGTAGGCCTGCGCGTTCGTCGCCGCCTCGCCCTCCCAGGAGCCCTTCGACTTGGCGACGGCCTCGTTCATTTGCGTGGCGAAGTCCTCGAAGGCCTTGTGCAGGTCGAGGTACGCGGTGGAGACGTCGGCGACCTGACGGGCGTCGAGGTTCGTCTCGACGAAGCTCTTCAGCTGCTCGTGGTCGTGGCCGAGGTAGTCGGCCTCGGAGGGGTTCAGCCCGTGGACGTACTCGAGGTCGCGGTGGGCGGCGGTCGAGTGCACGCTCCCGGCGCCGGTGTTCGTGGTCATGCGGATTCCCTCCGGGCAGCTTCGGTGTCAGGCGGCTTCGGCATCCGTCAGTGCCGGGTCTTCGAGGCGTCGAAGGCCTGGCCCTCGTTGTCGGTGTAGACGCCGGCGGCGCGGGCGAGCGCCTCGTCGGCGTCCTTGAGCACCTGGCCGAACTGCTCCAGCACCACGGTGGCCGAGCCGGTGGCGTCGGCGCCGCCCTTCTGGTCGTGCGCGGCGACTGTGTGGCCGTACGGGTGGCTGCCCAGCTGCGGCGCCGAGGCGAGGATCTGCGTCTCCGCCTTCATGTGGTCCAGCCGGGTGGCCATGTCGGTCAGCGCCTTGCGCAGGTCGCCGAGCGCCTCGCCCGAGATGGTGAACCCGCCGGACTTCGCGGCGTCCACCAGTTTCGTGGTCTCGGCCGTGACGGCCGTGATCGTCTGCGAGTTCAACCCGCCGGCCGCGAGTGCGTTGGTCGCCTGTCCAGGGTCCGCCACAGAGCTCATGACCGGCAGTCTACTGACCTTCGCCGCCCGGGTCAGCCGTTTCAGGAATAGCCCTCGAGCTGCGTATACAGCTGCTGGGCGAGGCGCGCGTTGTCGGCCGGGGCGTAGGTGAGCCAGCGCTGGCCGTCGTCGGCGTTGCGGGTGCTGAGCAGGTAGCGGCCGGCCTCGGTGTCGAACCAGGCGAGCGACGGGAGGGTCGTTTCCCGGCCGTTGCCGCCCCGGACGTGCACGGTGAACTCGCCGACGCTCGTACGCGGCTTCTCGAAGATCCGCTCGACGGCGCGTAGCTGCGGGTTGTGCGCGCGCGGCGCTTCGACGCCCGCGAACGGGTTGTATCCCTCGCTGCGACGAGCCTGCTTCACGGGCCGCGAGATGGTCACGGACTGGCCGGGCGCGGCGGGCGTCAGCGGGAGCAGGTCGACGATCGCGGGGACGATGCCCGTCGGACGGGTCTCTTCGAAGACGAGCAGGTTGCCGTCTCGCTTGACGAGCACCGCGTACGCGCCGTTTGTCGCCACGCGGGCGAAGAGCTGCTCATCGTCCAGCTTGGCTGCCGCGGTCACGGCGAGGTCGGAGCGGGCGAACGTCGCCAGCGCCAGCTCGACGTCGTCGTCCAGGCGGCCGCGGCGGATCAGGCCCCGGCTGTCGAGGTCGCGGTGCACGGCCTCGCGGACCTGCTGCCGCTGCTCGGTGGTGGTGCCCACGTGCGGGACCACGAACGGCACCGGCGCCCGGCCGAGCGAAAGCTGTTCGAGCAGGAGGTCCACCGCCGCCAGCGACAGCGAGAACGAATACGGCATCGCCCATCCCTTGCCCTCGGTCCGATTGCGAGGGGAACCGTATCCGACGCCCGCTCCATGCTGCAGGCCGACGGTCAACTGCTCTGCCCTCAGCGAACCCGCTTGCCGCCGTGATCACACGCTGGTGCCATGGGGGGTATGGCAGATCCCAAGTCCGCGCTCGTCCTCCACCTCGCCGCCGGCGGCGAGCCGCTGCTGTTCCCGCTGGCGGCCGAGGAATCCGTTGCCGTGCAAGAAAAGATCCCCGACCTGCTCAAGCACGGCGGCGTCCACTCTGTACAGACGAAGGACGGCAACACGGTGTCGGTGAACTTCGCCCACGTCGCCGCCGCGTACATCGACGACCTCAGCCGCAAGAGCCGGTTCGGCCTGACCGGGTGACGCGTCGCTACCGGAGCGTGAGCCCGATCAGCTCCGCCCGGATGTCCGGACGGGTGGCGGCCACCAGCACGAACGTCGCTTCCCGGACGAGGCGGGCGGCGTGGGATCCGCCGAGGATGGCGCGGCTGCCGGTGGCGGCGGCCAGCGCGCCGGCACTGCGGTAGGCCAGGTCGCTCGCCGCGGCGCGGGCGGCCGGGAGGGCCGGCGGGTCGGTGAGGGCGGCGTCGAGGCGAGTGCGGACCAGCTGCTGCTCGGCGCGCAACGCCTCCGCGGCCTGGTCCTCGCCCGCGTCCACGAGCAGGCGGGCGCAGCGTTCGGCCAGGCCCAGGGCCACGCAGCCGCTGAGGCGCGAGGCGAAGGTCTTGCTCCCGACGAACTCGGCGTACGGCTGTTCGGCGAACACGCGGTCCGCGGGGACGAAGTAGCCGTCCAGGTCGAGCCGGACCGTCGCCGTGCCCTGGGCGGCCGTCAGGTCCAGCGGGTGCGCGGTCACGCTCGGGTCGGGCACCGGCTCCACCACGACGCTGACCACCGTGTCGCCGTCACGGCCGGAGAGCTGCAACAGGTCGATGCCGCCCCAGCCGCTGACGAAGGGCGCTTCGCCGTCGAAGCGATAGCCGCCGTCGACGGGCTCGGCGCGGACGCGCGGCGGCGTCGGGATCACCCCGGTGTAGGCGACGCCCGCGCGCAGGTCGCCCGAGATCAGGGCGGGCAGGTACTTCGCGCGCAGCCCCGCGTTCGAGGTCCCGGCCAGGCCGACGACGAGGGCGTGGTGCTGGATCCAGGTGAACGTCGTGCTCAGGCAGCCACTGGCGAGCGCCTCGATCACCGCGACCAGCTCGGCCAGCGAAAGACCGGGGCCACCGGCCGCGGCGGGAGCGGCCACACCGTAGAGGCCCGCCGCGGCGAGCGCGTCGAAATGCGAGCGCGGCACGACGCCCGTCCGGTCCACCTCGGCCGCGGCCGGGAACAGCAGGTCGTCGGCGAGGGCGCGGGCTTCGGCCACCAGATCCGTCACAGGAATCAAGCTACCGAAAGTCTCGTGAACCCGGCCGGAACGCACTGAAGGCCACCCACGAGCGGCGGGTGTCCTTCAGCGACGGGCTTGGTTACAGCTCGTAGAGCCGCTTCCAGTTGTCCCGCGAGGTCAGCTCGGGCATGGCGCGCTTGTACTGCTCCTGCACGCCCGCGCCTTCCTTGCGCAGCCGCTGGATCGTCTTCGCGCCGCGCTTGGCGAGTTCGAACATCTTCACCTTGTCGTACGTGCGCACACGCACGCCCTCCTGCGAAGCGTCCGTGACCACGGCCGTGTCGAACAGCGCGATGTGCCACCAGTGCGCCTCGTCGATCGGCACCGCGCCGAGGCCGAAGCGGCTGCGGCCGAGCACGCGGTCGAGCACGCGCTTGATCAGCACGAGCCGCTGCATGCTGGGCCGCGGCGCGCTGTTGATGATGCCGATGTCGTTGGACGCGATGCCCGGGACGTCGGTCGCCTTGTGCCGCTTGGTCTCCGGGTACTGCTCGCGGATCCGGCGGATCTCCTTCATCGCCGCGACGCCGCCGTCACGCAGGACCTCCGGCCCCTCGAGGAAGTCCTCGACGGCCTTGATCAGCGTGGCCGAAAGGCCGTACTGCATGCCCAGCAGGTAGCGGACCAGCTGCGCGAGCAGCACGCGCGAGAGCAGGTTCAGGTTGAACGGCGAGTGCAGCGCGGCGGTGATGATCGAGTTGCGCAGGTTGAAGTACCGGTGCCACTCGTCCCAGTCCTTCCAGTGGAAGTCCGCGTGCCACACGCCGGCGCCCGGCAGCGTGACGGTCGGGAAGCCGTACTCGCGGGCCCGGTAGGAGTACTCGGCGTCGTCCCACTGGAAGAAGAACGGCAGCGGGTAGCCGATGGCCTTGACCACCTCGTACGGGATCAGGCACGACCACCAGCCGTTGTACCCGGCGTCGAGGCGGCGCTCCTGGCGGTTGGGCTTGAGGCTGTCCTCGTCGACGCCCAGCAGGTCCGCCGTGGACAGCGAGTGCTGCACCGGCTGGCCCGGCTCCAGCGTGTTCAGCCGGGCGTACTCCGCGCCGACGTGCAGCTGGTTCGGGTGCAGCAGGTTCAGCATCTGGCCGCCGACGATGACCGGGTTGGCCGCGCGGTTGGAGAACGCGGTCATCCGCACGACCAGGTCCGGCTCCAGCAGCACGTCGTCGTCCATGAACAGGACGTTCGCGTGCTCGGTGGCGGTGTGGCCGGCCACCTCGAACAGGCCGCGGGTGAAGCCGCCGGCACCGCCGAGGTTCGGCTGCTTGATGTAGTGCAGCTTGTCGCCGAGGTCCTTCGCGACCTGCGCGAAGCCGTCCCGCGACTCGACCAGGTCGGTGCCCTGGTCGGCGACGTAGATGGCGTCGAGCGTGTCCAGCGACGACACGTCCGCGGCGAGCGCCTGCAGGTTCTTCAGGCAGTCGTCGGCGCGGTTCATGGTGCAGATGGTGACGGCGGTCGGGCGGATCTTCTCCGGGGCATCGACCGTCCAGCGGACCTGCTCGACGCGCAGCGTCTGGCCGCCCTCGGTCTCCAGGTCGAGCCACAGGGCGCCGCCGTCGTGGAACTTGTCCAGCTTCGCGCTCAGCGTCACCTTCTTGGCCTTGGCGCCGGTGACGACCTCGGCGTTCGCCACCCGGGCGTCACCCTCGAGGTCGGACGCGCCGACGGTCAGCAGCCCGTCGCCGGTCACCAGCGCCTCGACGGAGACCTCGGTCACCGACGTCCAGCGCTGCCAGTAGCTGGCCGGGAAGCGGCCGAAGTAGGTGTTCCCGGAGACCTTGGACGACGGTTCGACGGTGATCCCCGCGCGGTCCCGCACCGCGGAGCCCCACTCGAGCTCGGCGTAGAGGTCCTTGCTGACGATCGGCGCGGGACCGGCGTACAGGCCGCGCTGGGCCGTCAGCCGGCCTTCGGGTGCGTGCTCCGCGAACCGGGTCTCGCCTGCGGGGGCCGCCTCGGCGACCGGGGCTGCTTTACCGGGCATAGAACTCAGTTCTCCTTTACCGGCCGCTCACGAAACACGACCCACTTGAGCATGACGAAATTGATCACGGTCGCCGTCGCCTGTGACACGACCCAGCCGAGCGTGGCCTTCCACGCCGACTCCGGAAGCAGGTGCAGCATCCACTGGTTCATCCCCACGGCGACGAAGAACGTCACCGCGTACAGCAGCACGAAGCTGCCGACCTGCGTGCCGCCCTCGCGGCGGCCGCCGGAGAAGGTGAACCGGCGGTTGAGGAAGAACGCCGTGGTCGTGCCCACGATGAAGCTGATCGCGCGGGCGACGGTGACCCAGGGGACGGCGTCCATGCCGATGGCTCTGAGCAGCGAGTACGTGCCCAGGTCCAGGAGGGCGCAGAAGCCGCCGATCAGGCCGAAGCGGATGAGCTGCCCGAGCAGACCGGGGCCCGACGGTGCCGGCACCGTCGTCTCGCTCTGCGGTTCTGTAGCCACCACTGGAATACCTCGTCGGCTTGGTGCGTCGTTGTCTTTGGATGTCCAAGTCCGTGTCGACTTTGACGCTCGGACGCTTGTGCCTTGATTCGCAAAGTGTAGAAGCGGCCACTTGCACGCCACGTTCCGGGCGTCATTCGGCGTGCCTATACCCTGGCTGAGTGACCCATTCACCCGAGACACAGCGTCGCACGCTCACCGGTTGGGGCCGCACCGCCGGGACCGTCGCCGACGTCCTGACCACGCGCGACGTCGACGCCATCGCCAAGGCGGTCGCCTCGGCCGGCCCCCGCGGGGTCATCGCGCGCGGCCTCGGCCGCTCGTACGGCGACCCCGCGCAGAACGCCGGCGGCCTGGTCGTCGACATGACCGCGCTGGACCGCATCCACTCGATCGACCCCGACTCCGGGCTGGTCGACCTCGACGCCGGCGTCAGCCTCGACAAGCTGATGCGCGAGGCGCTGCCGCACGGGCTGTGGGTCCCGGTCCTGCCGGGCACGCGCCAGGTGACCATCGGCGGCGCGATCGCCAACGACATCCACGGCAAGAACCACCACTCCGCGGGCAGCTTCGGCAACCACGTCGTGTCGATGGACCTGCTGACCGCCGACGGCACGGTGCGCACGCTGACCCCGGAGGGCCCCGAGGCCGAGCTGTTCTGGGCGACCGTGGCGGGCATCGGCCTGACCGGCATCATCACCCGCGCCACCGTGCGGATGAAGAAGACCGAGAGCGCGTACTTCCTGGTGGACGCCGACCGCACGGCGAACCTGGACGAGACGATCGCGCTGTTCACCGACGGCTCGGACCTGAACTACGACTACTCGATGTCGGTGCCGGACCTGATCTCCTCGGACGGCCGCCTCGGCCGGGCCACCTTCTCCCGCGGCTCGCTCGCCAAGGTGGACGAGCTGCCGCCGAAGCTGCGCAGCCAGCCGTTGAAGTTCGACGCGCCGCAGCTGCTCACGCTGCCAGACCTGTTCCCGAGCGGGCTGGTCAACAAGCTGACCTCGACCATGATGAACAACCTGTGGCAGCAGACCGTGCCCAAGCAGGGCGCGCGGGGCAAGATCCAGAACCTGACGCAGTTCTACCACCCGCTGGACATGCTCAGCGAGTGGAACCGCGGCTACGGCGCCAAGGGCTTCCTGCAGTACCAGTTCTCGGTGCCGTTCGGCGCGGAAGACCAGTTCAAGGCCATCTGCCGGATGATCTCGCGGTCCGGGCACTACTCGTTCCTCAACGTGTTCAAGCGCATGGGCGACGCCAACCCGGCCCCCATGTCGTGGCCCACGCCGGGCTGGATGCTCAGCGTGGACTTCCCGATCAGGGGCGACCTGAGCCGGTTCTGCCTCGAGCTGGACGAAGCCGTGCTCGCCGCGGGCGGCCGTCTCTACACCGCGAAGGACTCGCGGACCTCGGCGGAGACCTTCGCGAAGATGTATCCGCGGCTCGAACAGTGGCGCAAGACCCGCGCCGCCGTTGACCCCGAAGGCGTTTTCGCCTCTGACATGAGCCGGAGGCTCGCACTGTGATCGACGCCGTTGGCAACCCCCAGTCCCTGCTGCTGCTCGGCGGCACGTCCGACATCGCGTTGGCGATCGCGGAGAAGTACCTCGCGGAGAAGCCGCTGCGGGTCGTGCTGGCCGCTCGGCCCTCGCCGCGGCTCGACGCGGCCGCCCAGCGGCTCAAGGACCGCGGCGCCGAGGTGTCGACCGTCGAGTTCGACGCCAAGGACACCGCCTCGCACCCCGACGTGCTGGAGAAGGCTTTCGCCGGCGGCGACATCGACGTGGCCGTGGTCGCGTTCGGCCTGCTCGGCGACCCCGAGGAGCTCTGGCAGGACCACGCCAAGGCCGTCGAAGCGGCCACGGTGAACTACGCCGCCGCCGTCTCGGTCGGCGTGGCGCTGGCGGCGAAGCTGAAGGCGCAGGGCCACGGCACGATCGTGGCGCTGTCCTCGGTGGCCGGTGAGCGCGTCCGCCGCTCGAACTTCGTCTACGGCTCCACCAAGGCCGGTTTCGACGGGTTCTACCTGGGCCTCGGCGAGGCGCTCGCGCCGCACGGCGTGCAGGTCACCGTGGTCCGGCCGGGCCACGTGAAGACCAAGATGACGGCCGGGCTGAAGGACGCCCCCCTGGCGCAGACCGCCGAGCAGGTGGCCGACATCGCCGTGGACGCCGCCCGCCGCGGCAAGGACCTGGTCTGGGCCCCCGCGCAGTTCCGGCTCGTGATGTCGGCGCTGCGGCACGTGCCGCGCCCGATCTTCCGGAAGCTGCCGATCTAAGACGACTGCCGCCAAGGGGACCTTCGCCGCCGCAAGGTGTGCGCGAAGGTCCCCTTGGTCGTCTCCGGGGTCCACCGATCGGTGGATGCCGGTTGACCGGGCTGCGGATGGTTCCGGGGCGCCGTCGATCGAAGACTGGGCGCATGGGCAAGGACTTCCGGGCTTCACTGTTCGCACTGCTCGTCGACGTCGGGGCGCCGGTCGGCGGGTACTACCTGCTGCGGGCGTTCGGCGTGCCGTCCGTCTGGGCGCTGGTGCTGAGCGGCCTGCCGCCCGCGCTGCGGGTGCTGTACACCGCCGTCGTGCGCCGGA
This sequence comes from Amycolatopsis saalfeldensis, assembly GCF_900110575.1. Classification (GTDB taxonomy): domain Bacteria; phylum Actinomycetota; class Actinomycetes; order Mycobacteriales; family Pseudonocardiaceae; genus Amycolatopsis; species Amycolatopsis saalfeldensis. The sequence goes on along the minus strand of NZ_FOEF01000013.1, from coordinate 121,767 downwards.
AGGTGGACGGCATGGGGCTGTTCGTGCTGGCGATCGTCGCCGTCGGGCTGGTCACCACGCTGATGACCGGCGACGCCCGGCTGCTGCTGGTGCGCAACGCGTGGTTCAGCTCGCTGGCCGGCGTGTGGCTGCTGGCGAGCCTGTTCGTCGGCCGCCGCCCGGTGACGTACGAGATGGCCCGCGCGCTGCTGCCCGGCCGGGGCGAGCGGCTCGACGAGGCGTGGGATTCGCGGCCGTCGTTCCGCCGCGCGTGGCGGGTGCTCGCCGTGGTCTGGGGCGTCGGCGGGCTGGTGCACAGCGGCATCAGCGTCACCATGGCGTACTCGCTGCCGGTGGACGACGTGCCGGCCCTGGACACCGTGCTGGGGATCGTTTTCTTCGTGCTGCTGCAGGTCGTGACGCAGGTCGTGCTGTTCCGCGAGGGCACGCTCCCCCGGATCACCCGGCCCGCGTCAGCTCGCCGGTGAGGCGGGGACCAGGTAGAGCCGCTGGGTGCCGACCCACGGCGAGTCGATCGTCCAGCTCGCCAGCGCCGACGGCGGCGGCGCCTGGCGGGTGGTGGCCAGCACGAGGTCGGGGCTGATCGGCGCGACGCTGTGGTCGAAGTTGTGGAAGTTGGCCTCGAGCAGGGCGCGGCCCAGCTCACCGCTGCGGCGCTTGGTCTCGGTGATCGCCGGGTCGACGGCGCCGCGGTCGGAGAACTGGTCGACCAGGCGGCAGCCGCACGCGTAGGCGAGCGCGCCGACCTCCCCCGGGCTCTCCACGGAGCGGCCCTTGACCAGGCTCGCGAGCTGGCTGCCGATCCGGCGGTACTCGTCGGACGCCGCGTGGTTGCTGGTGATCGGCGCGAACCGGCGCGGCAGGCCGGGCTGCACGTACACCGCGACGGCGGCGGCGAAGACCAGCCCCGCGACCGCACCGGCGCCGAGGCGGACTCGCTGCGGAACCACACACGCGCAGGCCGCCAGGAAGATCGTCGCGCTGATGATGCTCGGCGCGTAATACCAGTGGTAGGGCGGGACGCCGAGCCAGGAGTACGCCGCGTAGTGCAACGCGCCCGCCACGGCCAGCGCGGCGAACGGGGCGATCTTCTTCGCGGCCGGGGAACCGCGGCGGAAGTGGACTGTCCACACGAGACCCGCGGCGGCGGCGAGCAGCAGTGGCAGGAAGGAAATCACTGTGGCAGCGGGAAAGTTGCGCCAGTAGAGCAGTGGGCCGTTGGCGAAGGAGAACGGCCCCCACGGGCTTTGCGTCACCTTGATGACCAGCGTGTCCGGCAGCGCCGAGCCCAGCGCGTACCAGCTGAACGCGAACCACGGCAGCGTCACGGCGAGCGCGGCGAAGGCGGTGCGCCAGATGCCGTCCCAGAACTGCCGGCGCGCGGCGAACACCACCAGCGCCACGAGCAGCAGGTCGATCCGCACGAGCGTGAGCAGCCCGGCGGCGAGGCCGAACGCGACCGGACGGCGTTCGGCCGCGTAGAGCATCACCCACACCGACCCGGCCGCGCCCAGCACCACCTCGAGCCCGACGGACGAGATCAGCAGCGGGTTCACCAGCAGCAGCGCGAAGGCGAGCGGCGCGAAGGCGGCGGGCAGCCCGGCTTGCGCGGCCAGCCGTCGCAGGCCGAGCACCAGCACCACCTGCGCGGCCACGAAGACCACTCCGGCTGCCGCGACGGGGTCCCGCAGGAGAACCGTGACGGCCGCGAGCGCGAGCACGTTCAGCGGCGACGTCGCGGTGTTCGCCGTGCCCTGCTCGATCAGCCCCCAGTGACCGTGGAAGGCGAGGTTCTTCGCGTAGGAGAGGGTGATGTACGTGTCGTCGATCAGATGGCTGCTGGCCAGCGAAAACACCAGCGCCGACGCCACGGCGGCCGCCACCGGCACCGCCCACGGACGGACACGGTCGAGCACCACCGGCAGCGCACCGGTGGTCAGCGGAAGTTCTGCGGAGGCGCCTCGCATCACGGACACCGTACACAACGTCCGTAATCTTCCCGTGACCTACTCGGCCACCTCCGCGACCGGCGCCTTCAGTCCGGTCACCAGCTCCCCGGCGTCGATGTCGAGCCCGGCGGCGAACTTGAGCAGGTTGTGCAGGTTCACATTGCGCAGCCCGCGCTCCACCTGACTGACGAACGTCCAGTGCACCCCAGCCGCGTCGGCGAGCTTCTCCTGGCTGACCCCCAGCTCCTGCCGCCGCGACCGAACGCGCGCGCCGAGCTGCCGCGTCGCGTCGGAAAGGGGGTCTTTCGCCATGGTGGATTGATTAAAGGTGTCCAGGTTATTCAACGCCAGAGAATGAATGTCTAGATGATTTGCGTCTATAGCTTTTGTGTCTAGTTACGGGCATTTCTTGCGAATGGTCACGCGGAGCGTGACCGATCAGCTACCGTGCTAACTGTCGGCCGTTGTGAACGCCAAGGGGAGAACGGGTTACATGGGCCTTTGGGACACCATTTCGTTCACGGTCATGGACTCGGGCCCACCCCCTTCGGGCGGCTTCGCCCTCCAACGCGACGAGGCGACACAGCTGGTCGCGCGGCTGCAGGACGTGTTGGACCAGCTCAACGACATGCATCGCGAAGCCTTCTTGCTGTGCCACATCACGCCACCGTCGCAAGACCCCGGCACGATGATCTACCAGCAGGCGCTCACCATGAATGCCGCCGGACAACCCGCCGCTCTCTCCTACGGCGGCGGGCATATCGATCTCCAGCTGGCTTATGTGAAAGAATTGATTGCCCGCCTGCGAACCGCCTTGGGGATGACCGAGGCGAGTGACGAAACGCAAGCCGGGGCGATTGGCGAGGTCAGCAAGGAATCCGAGGGGCGAATCTGATGGACCACAGAACTGTCGTCACGGCTGTCGCCGCCGCCGCGATTCTCCTGGCGGCAGGCTGCACGGATCAGAAGGCCGGCGGCACTCCTTCGCCGGCGCCACAGCCGTCAGCAAGCCCCTCGGTACCGGCCACCCAGAAACCTCCGTTCGCAGGTGCGCCGAAGGTCACCAATCCGCTGCCCAGCTCGGTCCTCTCCGGTAGCCCTTGTGAGGCGCTGACCCCACAACAGGTCCAGGTCAACATCGGGGTGAGCGTGGCGGGCAAGCCTGACAATCTGCCAGGCATCGGGCCGCAGTGCACCTGGACGAACAAGCAGACGAGCGCCCAAATGGGCGTGTCCTTCACCACCGAACCGGGCGACGGGCTCAGCGGGGACTACGCCAACACCCGGCCGAAGATGCCGGTCTGGAAGGAACTTCCACCCATCCAGGGCCTGCCCGCCGTGGTCTACTCCGACAACAGCAAACCCAACCCCGACTTCTGCGCGGTGGCCATCGGCATCACCGACGCTCTCTCCGTCGACGTGACGGTCGCGCTCAGTCTGCAGAAGTCCGGCAAGGTTGATGCCTGCACGGTCGTGCCGTTGACCGCCAATGACGTGGTCACGACGTTGAAGCAGAAGGCCGGCTCGTGAGCTTCGAGCAGATCGACGCGGTGCTCAAGCAGGGGCAGCAGCTCGTGCCCGTGCCGGATGTCGTGAGTGCCGTGCTCGCCGGGAACTCGGGGAGCTGGCACGTCGGCGTCGGGGCGGCGAACAAGATCGCCGCTGATCAGGATGCTGTGGGGCAGGATCTGACGCAGATCCTCGGGCGGCTCGAGTCTGCCTGGACCGGGGCGGGGGCGGACGGGGCGGCCGCGCGGATCCAGCGGATCCGGACGTCCGCGATCGCCGCGAATCAGACGTTTGTGCACAACGGCAACGAAATCGGCAACGCCGCCTCGCTGTACGAGGGCATGAAGAACCAGCTCACGCCCATGCCGTCGCGGCCGAACCTCGCGCCCGGGCAGAGCGCGGCCTGGTGGGACCAGGACATGGAGTCCTCGGTCACGGCGTACAACGACACCGCGAAGCGCAACCTCGACATCTACAACGGCTACGTCGGCCAGACCCAGGCCAACACCAGCCGGCTCCAGTACGACTACGGCCAGATCAGCACCTACGACGGCGGCGACGTCAGCCTGACGCCCACCTCGGACGCCGGAAAGCCCGCCGGGCCACCGTCGGGGAGTCCGCACGGTCCCGCTTCCGTGGACGCTGGGGCGCAGCCGAACAACAGGCCCGCAGTCGGCGGGCCCGGCACGAACGGTCCCCTCGCGCCCGGTGCTGGTGCTGGTGCTGGTGCTGGTGCTGGTGCTGGTGCTGGTGAAGACGGAACCACGACGGCGGGCGCGACTCCGCCGCCGCTGGGCTCGCTGCCGTCGTCGGGGGCGGGCGGGGCAGGCGCGGGAAACGCGGGCGCCAAGCCCGGGACCGGCGGTGGCATCTTCGGCGGTCCGGGCGGCATCGGGAACGGCGCGGGTGGGCTCGACGAGACCGGCCCGTACGGCACCCCGTACGGCGGCGGCCGATTCGGCGACCCCGGTGGTGACGGCCGATTCGGCAACCCCGGCGGTGAGGGTGGGCGTGCGGGCGGCGTCGGACGTCCGGGCAGCGGCGCGGGAGCCGGCGGCGCGGCCGAGGGGCGCGGATCCGTTGGTGCGCCGGGAAAGCAGACCGGCGGGGCGCCTGGACCGGGCCGTTCCGCGGGCGCGCTCACCGAGGCGGAACGGACGGCCGCCGCGCGGGGCACCGGCGGGCCGGGCGGGATGGCGCCGGGCGGACGCGGCAAAAAAGAGGACGACGAGGAGCACCAGCGCAAGTTCGTGCTCGACACCGACACCCTGTTCGGCGAGGAAGGCCGGACCGTCGATCCCGTGACGGGGCTGCCGGTCGTGCCGCCGACCATCGGCGGGTGAGCGTGCTCGACCGCGCGGTCGTGCTCCCGAAGCTGGCGTTCACCACGGCGTGGGCGATGCTCGACCTGGGTGATCCGCACCCGGTCCTCGGCACGGACGTCCACCACTGGATGAGCGACGAAATCCGCCGCAAGCTGCACGAAGAGACGATCTCGCTGCTCGCCGAGCACGGTCTGGCGCGGCACGACCGGCTCAATCCGCTGTGGCGCGCCACGCTGCGTGTGCTCAGTGCCCCGGACCGCGAGTTCTACGCCTGGTCCGGCCTGCGCGACGGGACCCAACGCGCGTCGCTGATCGCGCTCCGTGGTGACGAGGGCGTCTGCCTGCTTTCCCGCGACGCGACGGTCGAGGTGCGGCCGGTGCGCGTGAAGTGGCCGGCGACCAGCCTGTACGACACGCTGCCGAACGTCGCGGGCGCGCCGATCCGGACGGTCACCGTCCCCCACACCCCCGACGACGAGCCCCCGGACCCGCTGACCGAGCCGTCGAACGCCCGCGACTACCTGGCCGACGTCCTGTCCCGTCCTCAGGAAGCGGTGCACCAGCTGTACACCGCCCGCCGCGACGAGTCCGGCCGACGTTCGCGCAGCCTCCCCATCACGGCCCTCGACCTGACGAACGAGGGCCGCGTCCTGACCTACCTGACCGAGGACGACCGCATCACCCTGACGTCCGGCACCCCGCGCACCGTGGTCAGAACCCTGAACGACACCCACGCCGGCTTGCTCTGACGGGCCCCGCCCCCCAATCGCCGGAAACCCTTGCGCCCCAAGGGTTTTTGTGTTGCCGACAACAGTGGTGCCGCGGGTGCCGATGGTGCTCAGATGCCGTCGCCGGTGCCGTTGGTGCCGAAGCCGGTGGTGCCGTTCTGACTGTTGGTGCCGTTCTGGCTGTTGGGGGCGTTCTGGCCGTTCTGGCCCTGGTTGCCGAAACCTTGGCCGTTCGGGGCCTGGCCGCCGAAGCCCTGGCCGCCGCGGAATTGGTGGTAGCCGCCGGAGCCGCCGCCGCGGACGCGGGACATGCCGGGCCTCGTGTTGTGGCCGGTGGCGGCCATGACCCCGCCGACGACACCACCGCCGATCACCAGCCCGAGGACACCCACCGCGACCAGTTGCGTCGCCCGGTGGCCGACGAACCTGCGGAAACCACCCGGCTGCCGGGCACCCACCGGCTGCGCCGCACCCCACGGCACGGCTCCCGGCTGCTGACCCTGCGGCGGCACCGCACCCGGAACCGCCTGGCCCTGCGGGGGAACCGCACCCGCTCCGCCCGCACCTTGCGGCGGCACCGCACCCGGAACCGCCTGGCCTTGCGGGGGCACTGCACCCGGAACGGGCTGGCCTTGCGGGGGCACTGCACCCGGAACGGGCTGACCCTGCGGCGGCACCGCACCCGGAACGGGCTGCGGCGGCACGGCGCCAACTCCAGCCGCACCCGGCGGAGGTACCGCACCCGGGACGGGCTGCGGAGGTACCACGCCTTGCTGCTGATTCTGTGCCGTGACCTGCGGCTGCTCACCCGCACTCGGGACGACGCCCGGGTGCTCGGCGGCGCTCGCCGGCTGCCCGGTCCCGGTCTGCGGCGAGAGGCCGGGACCGGCCAGTTCCGTGGTCTCGGCGGCACCCGTCGGCTCGACCGGGTTCGGGGTGGTCGGCTGGTCGCCAGGGGCCGGTCGGCCGTCGTCGGGTGACGCGGCGGGGTGGGGATCCTGGTCGGTCATCTTCGGGCTCCTCTGAAGCGCTGAGTGGGAACGGGCGCGCTGCCCGCCCCCACCGTCGAGGATGACCGTCGAATCTGTGCTGCGCCTGAAGGCCAGCTGTTTAAATCCGCGCGCTTTTCACAGGTAGAACGACAGGAACAGGGTCACGACCCAGGACGCGCCGAGGACCTGGAGGACCCGGTCGTTCAGGGCGATCTCCTCCGGCTCGCCGGCCTTGCCGCCGTCGACGTCGACCGCGTAGCGCAGCACGGCGACCACGAACGGGACCATCGAGACGACCGCCCACACCGAGTCGTGCTCGACCTGGCGGATCTCGAACGCCCAGAGGCAGTACGACATGATCAGGATCGCCGCGGACGTCGCCCAGACGAAGCGCAGGTAGCTCGCCGAGTACTTCTTCAGCGACGAGCGGATCTTCGCGCCCGTCCGCTCGAACAGCATGATCTCCGCGTAGCGCTTGCCCGACACCATGAACAGCGAGCCGAACGCCGTGACCAGCAGGAACCACTGCGACATCGCGATGCCGCCCGCCACACCACCGGCGACCGAGCGCATCAGGAAGCCCGAGCCGACGATCGCGAGGTCCACCACCGGCTGGTGCTTGAGCCCGAGGCAGTAAGCGAGCTGCACGGCCTCGTACACCGCCAGCACCACGGCCAGCTGCCAGCTCGCCGCGAACGACACGGCCAAGCCCGCCAGGAAGAACACCACCGCCGCGCCGTAAGCCACCGGCACCGGCACGATCCCGGCCGCGATGGGCCGGTTGCGCTTGGTCGGGTGGGCGCGGTCGGCCTCGACGTCGATGGCGTCGTTGATGAGGTAGACCGACGAGGCCGTGAGCGAGAAGGCCACGAACGCGATCAGCGCGTCGATGACCAGCTCGGTGCGGTTCGTCGCCTTCGAGAAGGCGAAGAACGGCGCCGCGAACACCAGGACGTTCTTCACCCACTGCCGCGGCCGGGCCGTCTTGATGACGCCGCCGAGCAGGCCCAGCGAGCCCTTCTTCGGCGCCGCGGGCTCGGCAACGGCCTCGGCCACCGCCGGGGCGGCCGAGGCGTCGGCAGCGGTCTCGGCCGGTTTGGCGGCCACGGGCTCGGACTCGCCGGAGTCCGGGGTCCGCTCGTCGGTCGTTTCGCTCATCGTCTCTTCAGCTTCCGTCGGATCAGACCACCGACGAGGCCTCCCAGGGCCGCACCGGCCAGTACGTCGGTCGGATAGTGGACGCCGAGGACCAGCCGCGAGGCCAGCATCGGCGGTACGAGGGCGGGCACCAGGTTACGCCCGGTCAATCCGGAGTAGAGCACCGCCGCCGCCGTCGTGGACGTCGCGTGCGACGACGGGAAGCTCAGCTTGCTCGGCGTGCCCACCAGAACCTCGACGCTCGGGTGGTCCGGACGCGGGCGGCGGACCACCCGCTTGACCGCGATGGACGCGGCGTGCGCGCCCACCACCCCGGCCGACGCGATCAGCCAGTCCTTGCGCCGCTCCTTGTCGGCGACCGCGCCGACCAGGCCGAGTGCGAACCAGCCGATGGCGTGCTCGCCGAAGTGCGACATGCCACGCGCGGCCTTCACCGCGCCCGGCTTCTTCAGGAAGGCCTGAGCCTTCGAGAGGACGGCGACCTCGCCCGCTGCGGTTGGGGGGTCCAGGGGGGCTCGCCCCCCGGCCGGGGTCTGGGGCTCGGCCCCAGAGGTCACAGCCTCAAGCATCGATCGACCCGTCGATCGGCGTGCCGTCGGTCAGGTGCGGGGCGATCTTGTTGTCGAACGCCGACAGCGCCGAGCCGATCGCCATGTGCATGTCGAGGTACTTGTACGTGCCGAGGCGGCCGCCGAACAGCACGTTCTTGTCACGCGCCTCGTTCTTCGCCAGCTCGCGGTAGCTCTCGAGCTTCTCGCGGTTCTCCGGCGTGTTGATCGGGTAGTACGGCTCGTCGTCTTCCTTGGCGAAGCGGGAGAACTCGCGGAAGATGACCGTCTTGTCCTTCGGGTAGTCCCGCTCCGGGTGGAAGTGCCGGAACTCGATGATGCGCGTGTACGGGACTTCCTGGTCGTTGTAGTTGACGACCGGGGCGCCCTGGAAGTCTCCGGTCTCCGCGACCTCGGACTCGAAGTCGACGGTGCGCCAGGTGAACCGGCCCGCCGAGTAGTCGAAGTAGCGGTCCAGCGGCCCGGTGTACACGGTCGGCGTGCCGGCCGGGATGTGCTCGCGGACGTCGAAGTAGTCGACGTTCAGCCGGACCTCGATGTTCTCGTGGTCGGCCATCTTCTTCAGCCACGCGGTGTACCCGTCGACGGGCAGGCCCTCGTAGGTGTCGTTGAAGTAGCGGTTGTCGAACGTGTAGCGGACCGGCAGCCGGGTGATGATGTTGGCGCCGAGGTCCTTGGGGTCGTTCTCCCACTGCTTCGCGGTGTACCCGCGGATGAACGCTTCGTAGAGCGGGCGGCCGACCAGCGAGATGGCCTTCTCTTCGAGGTTCTGCGCGTCCTCGGTCCGGAACTCGGACGCCTGCTTGGCGATGAGCTCGCGCGCCTCGTCCGGCGTGTGCGACTTGCCGAAGAACTGGTTGATCAGGCCGAGGTTCATCGGGAACGAATAAACCTGGTCCTCGACCTTGGCGAACACCCGGTGCTGGTAGCCGGTGAACTCGGTGAAGCGGTTGACGTACTCCCACACGCGCTTGTTCGAGGTGTGGAACAGGTGCGCGCCGTACTTGTGCACCTCGATGCCGGTCTCGGGGTCGGCCTCGGAGTAGGCGTTGCCGCCGAGGTGGCTCCGGCGCTCGATCACGAGGACCTTCTTGCCGAGCTCGGCAGCGGCCCTCTCCGCGACGGTCAGCCCGAAGAAACCGGACCCGACGACGACGAGGTCGTAACCGGCGAAGTCGTCTTCAGTAATCTTGGCGGGGTTCGTGTGCTCGCTCACGGGCGCCCAGGGTACGCAGCCCCCGAGCCGCGGCCCGCACCGACCTCAGCCTTCACCGGCAGTTCACCTCCGACAGACCTGGGAAGCATGCCTGCACCGGACACCTTCTGGAGCTATTTCAGCGCGGTACTGACCTACCTGGCCGTGCTGGCGGTGCCGGGCGGCCTGATCGGCCGGGCCGCCGGCGTCCGGGGCTGGGCGCTGGCCGGGCTGGCCCCGCTGCTCAGCTACGCGGTCACCGGGCTCGCCGGGCCGTGGCTCGCCATCGTCGGGCTGCCCTACAACGTGGCGACGGCGGCCGCCTGCACGCTGCTGCTCGCCGGCGCCGCGTACGGCTCGCGGCGGCTGTTCATCGCCCGCGGCTGGCTGAAGCCGGGCGCGGAGGAGCCGCCGGTGCCGTGGACGCGGCGGGCGCATTGGGCGGTGGCGGCGTGCGTGGTCGTCGCGGTGGGGCTTTCGATCGCCGTGGTGCTCTCCGCGCGCGGCGGGACGACGGCGGTGTTCCAGCGCTGGGACACCGTCTTCCACGCGAACGGCATCCGCTACATCGCCGACACCGGCGACGGCTCGCTCATGGGCATGGGCAAGATCAACTGGTACCCGGACGGCTCCTTCTACCCCAACGGCTACCACCTGGTCGGCGCGCTGGTGTACCAGATCTCGGGCACCAGCGTCCCGGTCACGCTGAACGCCATCACGATGCCGGTCGCGGGCATCTTCGCGCTGGCGATGGTCGCGCTGATCCGCCAGCTCGGCGGACGAGCGGTGTACGCGGGCTGCACGGCGCTGGTCGCGGCGGCCGCCACCACGGGCGCGTACGAATCGGTGTCGAGCGGCCTGCTGCCGTACGCGCTGGGCATCGTGCTGACGCCGCTGGCGGTGGTCGCGCTGCAGCGGTTCCTGGTGCGGCCGGGCATCGACACCGGGCTGATCGTGGCGCTGGCCGCGGTCGGGCTGCTCGCGGCGCACTCGAGCGCCCTGTTCGGCGCCGTGCTGTTCGCGCTGCCGGTGGCCCTCCAGCGCTGGTACCGGTCGCTGCGGCGCAAGCCCGTGGACGGCGTCCCGGACGGGCGGCCGGCGTGGCGGGTGGTCGGCGGCGACGTGCTGCGGATGGTCCCGGTGATGCTCGGCAGCGGCCTGCTGGCGGCGCCGATGATCCTCGGCGCGATCAGCTTCACGGCGGGCTCGTACCCGTACCAGGCGTGGAATTCGGACCTTTCGGTCCCGCTCGCGTTGAAGCTGCTCGTGACCTTCCAGCAGGTGCTGAGCCGTCCGCAGATCTGGCTGACGGTGCTGCTCGCGGTGGGCGTGCTGAGCTTCCACACGCTCGGCCGGATGCGCTGGGCGCTGTTCTCGGCGCTCGGGCTCTCGGCGTTTTTCGTGCTCGTGACCTGCTACGGCTACCTGCCGTGGGTGATCTCGCTGTCCCGGCCGTGGTGGAACGACCGCTACCGGCTGATGGCGCTGGCCGCGATCCCGCTGTGCCTGCTCGCCGGGCACGGCATGGCGGAGCTGCAACGCTGGTTCGCGCGGCTGGCCGGCAGCGGCGAGTGGGCGCGATCGCGGCCGCGGGTGCTGACGCGTGTCGGCGTGGGCACGGCGGTGCTGGTGGTCGTGGTGATGGCCGTGCTGACCGGCGGCTTCTACCGCACGGCGAACGCGACGGCCGTCTCGTACCTCTACTACAACGGGCCCGAGGGCGAGGTCACGCCGCCGGTCAGCGCGAACGAGATCACGGCCATGGAGCGGCTGGGCGCCATGGGGATCCCGGCGCGGGAGAAGGTGCTCAACGACCGGATGGACGGCACCGCCTGGATGTACGCCATCGCCGGCGTCCACCCGGTCGCCGGCCACTACGACGGCGGCGGCCACGTCGACCCCGACGCCGTGTACCTGGCCCTGCATTTTCGGGACTACGACAGCGATCCGCGCGTGCGCGACGCCGTGCGCCGGCTCGATGTGCACCACGTCCTGATCGGCAGCGGCACGATCCGCAAGGACACGCCGATCGCCCCCGGCCTGCGCGGGCTCGACGGGCGGGACTTCCTGAAGCTCGACTACCGCAACCCGGGCGCCTCGATCTACACGATCGTCAAGTAGAAGAACCCGGATCCTCGTGGCCGCAGCTCCCCGACTGCGACCACGAGGATCTCCCGTCCCCCGACTCTCCCGGGGCGAGAAGACCGGCCCCCGGCCGGCTCCCCCTCTGCTTCTCGAAAATCGAGACGCCTCATGCCGGAACTCGGTTTCCCGGCCGGGTGGATATCACCCGATCGGCCCAGCCCGGGAGTCGCGGTCAGGCTTCGTGCAAGGTCGGCAGCACGTCCTCGACGACCTTCTCCAGCACGGATTCCCGGCCTTCGTACGGACCGCCGGAGCGGGGCCAGTGCGCGATGACGTCGGTGAAGCCCAGCGCCGAGGCGCGGTCCACGGCGTCGCGGAACGCGTCGAGGCTGCTGAGCGAGAACACCGGCGCGGCGTCCAGGCTGAGGTACCGCTGGATGCTCGCGCGCTCGCGGCCGGCGGCGTCAAGACGCTCGTCGAAGACGCGGCTCAGCTCGGCGATGCCCTGCCACCACTCGTCCAGCGTGGTGCCGCCGCGCCCGGTGGTGACCCAGCCGGCGCCGAAGCGGGCGGCCAGCGTCATGGTGCGCGGGCCGTTCGCGGCGACGACGAACGGCAGCCGCGGCCGCTGCACCGTGCCGGGCAGGTTCCGCGCGCCCTTGGCCCGGTAGTACTCGCCCGCGAAGTCGAACCGGTCGGTCATCAGCAGGCCGTCGAGCGATTCGACGAACTCGGTGAAGCGGTCGGCGCGCTGCCGCGGCGTGAGGTCGGGGGCTTCGAGGACCTGGGCGTCGTAATTCGAACTGTCCACGCCCGCGCCGACGCCGAGCACGAAACGGCCGTCGGAAACGTCGTCGAGGGTGATCAGCTCCCGCGCGAACGGCACCGGGTGCCGCGCGACCGGGGACGCCACGAAGGTGCCGAGGCGGATGCGCGACGTGACCATCGCCGCCGCCGTCAGCGTGGGCACCGCGGAGAACCACGGCCCGTCGACCAGCGACCGCCAGCCCAGGTGGTCATACGTCCACGCGTGGTCGAAGCCGTACTCCTCGGCGGCCCGCCACTTCGGCTCGGCCGCCCACCAACGATCTTCCGGAAGGATCACAATGCCTGCTCGCACGAGGGTGGACGGTAGCGCCCACCACCGACATTCGCTCGAACGGGCGGTGCCCGCGCCCGTTCGGGGACAATGGTCAAGTGGACAAACCCCGCCTGGTCGCTTCCGACGTCGACGGCACCCTGCTCGGCCCCTCCGAGGTCGTCTCCGACCGCACCATCGCGGTGGTGCGGCGGGTGCGGGACGACGACGTGCCGTTCGTGCTGTGCACCGGCCGCCCGCCCCGCTGGATCGCGCCGATCGCCGAACCGCTGGGGCTGACCGGCTACGCGGTGTGCGCGAACGGCGCCGTGCTGCTGGACATCGGCGCCGACACGGTGACCGCCGTGCACGGTGAGCTGGCCCCGGAGCTGCTGCACGACCTCGCGAGCGCCCTCGACAAGGCCGTGCCCGGCTGCCGGGTGGCGGCCGAGCGCATCGGCACCGGCGAGGTCGACCACGACATGCGCAACTTCGTGATCGAGCCCGATTACCACAATCCGTGGGGCAGTGACGAAGGCCGCACGGCGATGCGCGCCGAGGTGCTCGGCCACCCCGCGATCAAGCTCCTGATCAGCCACCGGGAGATGCGCTCCGAGGAGATGGCCCAGGCCGCGCGCGCGATCTTCGACGGCGCGGTGGACGTGACGTACTCCTCGTCCGGCGGCCTGATCGAGGTCTCCGCCCACGGCATCACGAAGGCCACCGGGCTCGCGGAGGTCGCCGAGCGCTTCTCGGTGACCGCGGAGCACGTCATCGCCTTCGGTGACATGCCGAACGACGTCGAGATGCTCAAGTGGGCCGGCCACGGCGTCGCGATGGCCAACGGGCACCCGGCCGTGCTGGCGGTCGCGGACGAGGTGACCGGGCCGGCCGGTGAGGACGGCGTGGCCGAAGTCCTCGAACGCTGGTTCTGACGCGGGTCAGTCGCGCTCGGCCGGGCGGCGGTCCAAAGCCGCGGCGGCCTCCGGGGTGGGGGCGGTGCCGCCGAGGTGGGCGGGCAGCCACCAGCGGTCGTCGTCGCCCGTGGGGCGGTCCGGATAGGACGCCTGGGCCTGGTCGAGCAGCTCGGACATCCGGGCGCGCAGGTCCTTGGTCAGCACCTCGCAGTCGTCCTCGGCGGACGGGTGCATCGGGGCGCCCAGGACGATCGAAATCGGCACGTGGCGGTGGGTCAGGTCCTTCGGGTGGCCCTTGGTCCACAGCCGCTGCGTGCCCCACAGCGCCATCGGGATCACCGGCACCCCGGCCTCGGCGGCCATGCGCGCCGCGCCCGTCTTGATGTCCTTCACGGTGAACGAGCGGCTGATCGTCGCCTCCGGGAAGACACCGACGACCTCGCCCGCGCGCAGCCGCTTCACGGCCTCGTCGTAGGAGGCCTGGCCGGCGGCGCGGTCGACGGGGATGTGGTGCATCCCGCGCATCAGCGGCCCGCCGACGCCGTGCGAGAAGATCTCCTGCTTCGCCATGAACCGCACGAGCCGCTTCGACGGGCGCGCGCCCAGGCCGCAGTAGATGAAGTCCAGGTAGCTGACGTGGGTGCAGGCGATCACCGCGCCGCCGGTCGCCGGCACGTGTTCCGCGCCCTCGATCCGGATCCGGTTGTCGAGGAGCCGGAACATCAACCGGGCCGCGACGAGCACGGGCGGGTACACGAGGTCAGCCATAACGCCAGGCTACGGGAGCCGGAGCGGCGGAACCTACGCTCGCGTAGGTTTTGGGTGCCACACCACTCCGGCGAGCACCAGCGCGACGAGCGTGGCGAACAGGGCGATCTCCTGGTGCTTGACGTTTTCGATGCCGTCACCCAGCGCCCCGAGCACGAACTGTCCGAACGCGACGGTCAGCAGCAGCCCCAGCGCCACGCCCAGCGCGGTGCGGCGGTGCCGCCAGCCGCGCCAGGCGACGAACAGCCACAACGGCACGAGGGCGAACAGGCCGAGCGGCGCGAGCAGTCCGGTGAGACTCGACACGACCGGCACGCGGTACTCCCGCGCGTGCGGCGCGAAGCCCGCCGACGCCGTGAAGCTGCCCAGGTAGTCCGGCCGCGCGGCCAGCAGGTCGCCCGCCGCGCGGTTCAGCACCGCCAGCGTGCGGGACGGGTGGGTGGCGAAGAAGGTGACGGCGTTCCGGCGGCTCATCCGGTCCCGGTACCGCGGGTACAGCGGGTCCGAGATGACCGGGTGCGGGCCCCACCAGCCGTTGCCCGCGTACTGCGCGAACGACGAGGGCAGGCCCAGCTCCGCGAGGTCGGCGGCCGTGTCGTGCCTGCCGTCCACGATGTTCAGGAAGATGGTGTTGACCATGTTGATCTCGCGGGAGTCCCCGCCCGGGACCGAGGACCAGGTGCCGTCCGGCGCGGCGGCCGGGGCGACGCTGCTCTGCGCCCACCAAGTCCCGCCCACCAGCGCGGCGACGACGAGCAGCCCCGGCAGCCATCGCTGCCGGGTGCCGGGCCGGACCAGCAGCACGGCGACGGCCAGCAGCGGCAGGATCATCAGCGTCTGCACCTTGGCGTTCACCGCGATCAGCCCGCCGACGGCCGTCACGGCGAGTCCCACGTGGCTCCACCGGCCGGGGCGCGCGGTGAGCAGCAGACCGCCCACGGCCAGCAGCAGCCCGAGGAACGCCGTGCCCTCGCCGAGGATCGACGAGAAGTAACCGAAAAACGCCGAGTCCGCGACCACCAGCAGCAGCCCGAGCGCCACGAGCAGCCGGACGCGCGGGCCGTACGGCAGGCCGAGCACCACCGCCGTAACGGCCGCCGCCGCGACCACACAGCCCAGCACCCCCAGCACCACCAGGTTCAACGCGGAGTGCAGCCCGAACAGGTCCCCGACGTCGACGGCCAGGCGCGCGAGCCAGCTCTGGCTCAGCTGGTAGCTCGGGTCGCAGCCACCGGGCGTCGCCGCGTACTCGAGCCGGATGTACGGCTGCGGCGCGCTCTTCCAGGTGATCCCGGCGCCGCACAGCACGCGGAAGCCGTCGCCGTTGTCGGACATGGACACCGGCCGCGGCACCAGGAACCGGGCGAGCAGCGCGACCAGCGACCCGCCGAACACCCCGCATCCGAGGGACGGACGCGTCCGGACCCGCTCGGCCACGGTTTTCATCCAGGGCAGGATACGTACTGGAAGCCCGGCGCCCGGTCGAGGTCGTCGATCAGCCGGCCCGCCTCGTCGGCGCGCGGGTACACGGTGATCCAGAACGGCGTGCCGGTGCGGCGGAACGTCGCGGCCGGCGACGAGTCCGGGCCGGTGACGCAGTCCTGCCTCTCGGTGTAACCGTCGGGCACGGCGACGGTCGCGCGGCTCTCCCCGAGCCCGACCACGAACAGCGGCGAAGCCGTGCGGCCGGCGATCGCGCCCGGCGCCGCCGCGCTCACCACGGAGCCCGGCGGCAGGTAGGCGCCCAGCCACTCGCCGACCTCGGCGAGCTGCGCACTGTGCGTGCGCGCGTCGCGCACCCGGGCGAGCAGGTCCGGGCTGAACAACGACGCCAGCACGGCGAGGCCGGTCAATGCGGTCGCCGCCACCGGCACCAGGCGGGAGACGGTCCGCGGCCGCGGCGACGGGTTCGCGGTCGTGAGCGCCGCGTACGTCCCGACCGCCGCGACGGCCAGCAGCGGCGGCACCGGCGCGAGCAGCTGCCAGGACGGCCCGGGGTCTTCGTCCAGAATGGCCACGAACACCGTCAGGCCGGCCGCGAGGGCGAACAGCAGCCACAGCGAAGACCGTGCCGCCGCCGCCCGGCCGTGGGTGCGACGCGCGGCCAGCGTCCCGGCCGCGATCAGGCCGATCGCCAGGAAACCCAGGTGTGCCAAGGAAAACCCGGCCAGGTACCACCCGTCCGGCGCATGCGGCCGCAGCGCCCGGCTGGGCAGGAAGTGGTGGTAGTAGGTGGCGCGCCACGCCGTCCACGGCACCAGGAACACCAGCGCGCCCAGCCCGTAACCGGCCGGCGCCCACCAGGTGTGCCGGCCGCGGGCGGCGGCCACGACGAGCCAGATCCCGGCCACGACCACCGCCACCACGCCCTCAGGCCGGGTCATCACCGCGCCCGCCACGAGCACGCCCGCGACCACCGGCCGGGACGCGACGAGCGCGTACGCGACCGCGAGGAGCAGCAACACGAAAAACGGCGTCTCGGTGCCGGAGGTGCCGTACACCGCGAGGCCGTTCGCGCCCGCCGTCAGCACCGCGGCGGCGACACCGACGGCCGGGCGCGGTTCCCCGCCTTCGGGCAACGCGAGCGTGGTGACGCGATTCACCAGTAAGTACGCGACGAGAACGCAGCCGAACGTCGAAACGACCCCGAGCACAACCGCGGACGTCGCGATATCCGCGCCGAATGCGGCTTTCGGCAGTGCGACCACCACGAGCCAGAGGAAATTCGCGTACCCCTCGGACCGGTCACCGGGATTGAACACCGGCCCGTAACCGCCCGCGATGTTCTGCGCGTATCGGAAGGTGACGAGCGCGCCGTCGGTCACGGTGGCGAACAACAGCTGGTGCACCAGGGAGAAACCCAGGGTGAGCAGCAGCACGAACCCGCGCAGACGGCGGTCGGCGGCGATCCGGGCCCAGGTCGCGACGACGAGCGCGGCCAGCAGCAGCCAGCACGCGACGACCGCGTAACCCACCCGATCCCCCTCGCTTCACCCCGCCGCGGCCGTCCCCGCCGGCCGCCGTTCGCCAGGCACCACCATGGCGACTACCCCGTGAGTGATTCGCCGGAAAACACGCCCCTTGACGCTTCACCTCACCGAGTCCAGTCAATCGCGGTATTACGCTCCGCGGACATAAGCCGTTCGGGTGTATGTGGGGTGCCCGCTAATCTGTGCTCCCTCCTTCTCCCGCGCTCCCTGGGGCGTCGAGCGGATCCGTCACCAGCCGAGGATGTCTGTTGCCGAGTGAACCCACGCTGCTGTCCGATGTGGCCGGCGTAGCCGTGACACTGCTCGTGCTCGGGCTGCCCGGCCTGCTCACGGGCCTCGCGGCGGGCCTGCGCGGCTGGGCGCTCGCCGGGCTCGCCCCGTTGCTGAGCTACGCGATCGGCGGCCTCGCCGGACCGTGGACGCACGCGCTGGGCCTGCCGTACACCCCGGTCACCTACGGACTGACCACACTGGTCTTCGCCGCCGTCGCGTTTGGACTGCGGCTCCTGACGCGACGCCGGTGGCCGGCCGAGCCGGAACCCGGGCTGTGGGCGCTGCGCGGACACCTCGCGGTGATCGGGTGCGTGGTCGTCGCGGCGGTGATCGGCGGTTACGCGGCGGTCTACGGCATGGGCCACCTCGGCGCGATCGCGCAGGGCGGCGACGCGCCGTACGCGGCGAACGGCGTCCGCTACATCGCTTCGACCTGCGACGGCAGCCTCACCGGCATGGGCAGGCTGAACTGGTACGGCGACGCCACTCCGCCGTTCTACCCCAACGCGTACCACCTGCTGGCCGCCGTGCAGTACAAGCTGAGCGGCGCGTCGATCCCGCTGACGCTCGACGTGAACACCATGCTGCTGCCGGGTCTGCTGGCCCTGTCGCTGGCGGTGCTGGTGCGGGAGTTCCGCGGCCGGGCGGTGCTGGCCGGCGCGGTCGCGCTCGTCTCGGCGGCGCCGGTGATGAGCATGTACGAGTCGATGAGCCGCGGGCCGCTGTACCCGTTCCTGCTGGGGCTCGCGCTGACGCCGCTGGCCGCGGTCGCGCTGCGCCGGTACCTGGACCGGGCCGCGCCCGACACGGCGTTCGTGCTGGTGCTGGCGGCCGTCGGGCTGCTGTGTGTGCACTCGTCGACGCTGTTCGGCGCGATCCTGTTCGCCGGGCCCCTGCTGGTGCAGCGGTGGGCCGAGCCGGGCGCCCGGCTGAAGCGGATCGGCCGTGACCTGCTGGCGCTGCTGCCGATCGCCGTGGTGTCGGTGCTCGTGGCGTGGCTGCAGCTGTTCGGCGCGCTGGGCCTGGCCAGCAGCACCCTGCCGTACCTGGGCTGGCCGATCGAATACCGCGCGACGACGGCGCTCGGCGCGCTGCTCGGGTTCCAGCACTGGGAGCCGCAGCCGCAGGTGTGGCTTTCGGTCGCGCTGCTGCTGGGCTTCGTCCTGTTCGGACGGCTCGGCCGGCTGAAGTGGATCGGGCTGAGCGCGCTGCTGAGCGGGCTCGCGTACCTCGCCGTCGCGTCTTCGAACTCCCCGCTGGTGATGGCGCTTTCCCGGCCGTGGTGGGACGACCCGTACCGCTTCATCTCGATGGCGATCGTGCCGCTGGCATTCATCGCGGGGCACGGCCTCGCGTCGCTCCAGGCCTGGATCGCCGAGCGGCTGCCGGCGCGGGTGCCCGCGTTCGCTGTCGCCGCGGTGGTGCTGCTGGCGTTCGTCGCGGTCACGAACGGCCTGTACGCGCAATCCAACGGCGGACGACTGGCCTCCGGCTACCGGGCCGCCGACCCGCGCACCCTGAACATCACCCCGGACGAGGAACGCGCGATGGTCGAGCTGGGCAAGCTCGCCAAACCGGGCGAGTGGGCCATGAACGACCGCTACGACGGCACGGTCTGGACCTACGCCCTCACCGGCACCCGCACGGTCGCGGCCCACGACGACGGCACCGCGCCCCCGTCCGACGCCGTGCTGCTCGCCGCCCACTTCAAGGAGTACCCGACGAACCCGGCCGTGCGCGCCGCCGTCGCGAGGCTGAACGTGCACTGGGTGATCCTCGGCCGCCCGGCGGCCCCGCCGGCCCCGGCGTACCAGTCCGAGGGCCTCATCGGCCTCGACGGGCTGCCGTTCCTGCAGCCGGTCTACCGCAACGACGACGCGGTGATCTACCGGCTCGAGGGCTGAGCCCGGTCCCGTGGCTTGCCCGAAAGTTTGTTGACAGGGTTGTGAGTGTGTAGTTACATACTTAGTGACTGATCAATCACAAACCTTCCGAGGAGAAACCATGAACAACGCCCGTGTCGCTGTCACCGGTCTGCTCGCCGCCGCCGCTGTCACCCTCGCCGGAACGTCGATGGCGGCCGCGAGCACCGTCGCCCAGCCGTTCGGCGCGGCGGCCGAAGCGGCGAACCACGCCCCCAAGCCGCACCTGACCCCGCTCGCCGTCGAGTGGGCCGCGGCCTGGAACAGCAGCGACCCGCGGAACCTGGCCGGCCTGTTCGTCCAGGACGGCTCCCGCTACACCGACCACGCCTTCGACCGGACGTACACCGGCAGCGCCGGGGTCGCCCAGTGGGTCACCGATACCAAGTCGGCCATCCCGAACGCCAAGATCACCCTCACCGGCGCGATCGGCTTCGGCGACAGCCAGCTCATCTTCTGGAACTTCAGCGGCCAGGCCACGGGCGCGCCGCACTCGTTCTCGGTCCCCGCGGTCACCGTCATCAAGCTCCGCGGCGGCAAGATCCTGACCAACGACGACTACTACAGCAAGGCCGAGGTCAACCGTCAGTCCGGCCTGCCGGAGTCGGGTCTCCCGTCCGGTTCCTAAGCCGCGGCGGCGCGGGCGGCGACGCGGGCGGCGCCGGCCGCGAAGCCCGCGGTCAGCAGGTCCGCGACGGTGAACATCACGCGGGAGGCCACGGCGAACGCGGCGGCCTGGCCCACCGTCAGGCCGCTGGCCGTCAGCACCGCGACCTGGGCGACCTCACGCACGCCCACCCCGCTGGGCAGGATGAACGCGAAGGTGCCGACCGTCATCGCCACCGCCATGGCGCCGACGCAGAGCACGAAACCGCTGAAACCCGGGGCGCCGACGGAATTGGCCAGCAGCCACAGGTGCACTCCCTGCAACGCCCAGGCCAGCGTGGACGCGCCGAAGACCTTGCCGACGACGGCCCAGCCCAGCGGGTGCGCCAGCGGCGGGCGGCGCAGGATCCGCAGCACCAGCGACGTGCCCCAGGTCAGGATCCGCGGGTGCAGCAGGGCCAGGCCGACCGGGATGAGCACGAACAGCCACATCGCGCGGGGACTGTTGCTGAACACCGCCGGCGCCGCGAGCAGCGAAACCACCAGCGCCGACACCACGCCGACGCCCAGCTGGATCAGCGAGCCGGTGAAGATCCGGGCGCGGGCGACGCCGGCCTTTCGGCCCAGCTCCATCTGCAGCAGGTACGCCCACACCGAGCCCGGCACGTACTTGCCGAGCGAGCCGACCAGGCAGATCTGCGCGCCGCGCGCGTAGCCGACCGGCTCGCCGAGGTCGTCGACCATCTTCTGCCAGCCCCAGGTGGAGACCATGATGGACGCGACCAGCGCGAGCAGGCTGAGCACCGAGGACTGCCACGCGACGTCGGACAGCGTGCGCCAGAACTCGCCCCAGTTGGCCGCGAGCTGCTTCGCGGCGAACCCGACGACGAGCAGGATCGCGACCCAGCGCACGACGTCGAGGATCTTGGCCTTGGTGGATTTCGGCGGCTTCGGCTTCGAAGCCGGCGCGTCCTCCCCAGACGTCCGCACGGTCGTCACTGACCAGTCTCCTCACGACAACCGCTGGTCAGGCCTGCACCGTGACCAGACGGCTGAACTCGGCCAGCAGATCGTAACCGTCCCAGACGCCCGCGAACGTGAGGGCCGAGCCGAACGGCACGACCCGGTCGACGCCGCGGCCCGCGAGGGCGGTGACGAACTCGGTCAACTCCTCGCGGGTGAAGCCGAACTGGCTCACGGTCTGGTCCTTGCGCAGCACGGTCGGCACCAGCTCGGCGAGCGAGTCCACTCGCGCGTTCGCGAACGTGCCCGCGCCGAGCCACTCGCGCGGCATCACGGCCGCGTCGGTCAGCTCCAACGTGGCCAGCCCGTTGCCGTCGAACGCGATCGACGACACCAGCCCGTCCGCCGCCGCGCCATACGCCGAAACGCGCTTCTGCACGGCCATCGCCGGCTCCGTGACGTGCTGTTTCGCCTCGATCACCGCGGCCAGCAGCGCACGGAACTCGCGGCCGGCTTCTGACGCTCCCGAAGCGTCGCCGACCCAGAACACCGCGCGCGGTGACGAGCAGGCGGCCTGGTCGAACCAGTACGAGTCGTTGTAGAAGCCCTCGGCCGCGGTACGGCGCTCGGCCGCCGAGGCCGCCTGCCAGCCGCGCACCGAAGCGATGGCGAACGACGAGCGGTCCGGGAAGGTCAGGTCCCGCGCGTGCGGCGCCAGCGGGTACTTCCGCAGCGCGGCCACGGAGGTGTCACCGCCCCAGATCACGCGCAGGTCGGCCGCCAGCGACAGGGCGCCGCTGACCTCGTCACTGCGGTCGTAGGTGACCATGCGCTGGGTCGCGGTGATCGCGGCCGCCGTCGCCGGGTCCACATCGGACAGTGCCGCGTTCAGCGCGTCCAGCACCGCCTCCGCGGCACCGGCCGAACGCGAGGACACGCGTACGACGTTGTGGTTGCCCGCCAGCGCGGACAGCGCCCACGAGTACACGAAGATCGTGTCGACGTTGGCCGGCGGCACGTGGAACACCAGCCCGCGCGGGAACCGCAGCGCGTCGCCGGAAGTCTCCAAAGTGGACAGCGCCTTGGCGATTTCGCCCTTGCGCAGAAAGAAGCCCAGCGAAGCCAGCTCCGGGAAACGGCGGGCGAGCGCGGGCGCGAGCAGCTTGCGCGCGAACTTCGTGACGAACTCGACCACTCGCGGGTCGCCGACCGTGAGCCGTCCGCCCGGCGGCTCGACGCGGAGCTGATCGACCAGCTCACCGACGTCGATAGGCTCCGAAACCGGGAACCGCTGCGTCAACGCGCTCATGCGGCGGCCCCGGAGAAGGTGTCCGAGCAACCGCGGGCTTCGGCCTTCGGCAGCCGGCCGAGCACGGAGAAGTGCTTGCCGGGCCAGTCGCCGTCGTCGATCCCGTTGCACACGCCGAGGTCCTCGGTGAGCAGGACGTGCCCGGGGTACGAGCGCGGCAGCGTGCTGACCACCTCGATCACCCCCGGCTCGCCCACCGGCTGCTCCGCCCAGGTGTCCGGGTTCCGGATCACGACGTCGGCGAAATCGGGGCAGTACAAGGAGTTCCCGGACGGTCCCTCGAGGAACACCGTGCCGATCTGCTCGATCATCCCGTAGTAGTTGTGGATCCGGGTGAGCCCGGTGTCCTCGGCGAACCGGCGGCGGAACTCGGTGTTGTCCACCGCGCGGTCGATCAGCTTCTTCCAGCCGCCGGAGTGGATCAGGATGCCGTTGGACAGGTCGAGCCCGTTGTCCCGCGCCACCTCGTACAGGTAGAGCCACACCATGAAGGTGAACCCGAAGATCAGGAACGGCTTGTCCCCGTACTCCGCCAGGAACTTCTTGACCGCCTCGACGTCCGGCTGGTCGTTCTCGTCGAGCACGTAGGTGTGCTTGCGGCCGAAGTTGGCCATGCCGAGCACACCCGCGCCGCGGGCGGAGAAGGAGCGGCGGTTCTTGATGATGCCGATAGTGTCGACCATCAGCATCGGCAGCCGCTCGCCGCCCAGCACCTCCTGCAGCGTGGTGCCGAGCTGGCGGGTCTGCGCCGCCGCCGCGGCCTTGTCCAGGTAGATCCGCGACGCGCCGGCGCCGGTGGTGCCCGAGGAGGTGAGGGTCTTGAACACCTCGTCGTCCGGGACCGACTTGAGGTCGTGGGTCTTGAACATCCGCACCGGCAGCCACGGCAGGTCGACGATCGTGTCGAACGGCGCGTCCGGCGCGATGCCGAGCGACGACAGGATCCGGTCGTACCCGGCGCTGTTCGACCGGTGGTGCGCGGTCAGCTCGGCCAGCTCGGGCAGCAGCAGAGCTTCCCGCTCCGCCTGCGAGCGCGTGAACACACTCATATCCGTCCCTCCAGCGACCGGTAGTCGATCTTGCCGCTGGCCAGCAGCGGCACTGTCTCGATCGGCCGCACGTCGAACCCGCTCGTGTGCAGGTGCAGCCGCTCCGAAAGCGCGCGCGACGCGTCCTTGCAGATCGCCTTCGCGCCGTCGTCCTCCGGCAGCTCGGCGAACAGCACCACCTTGTCGCCACCGGGCACGGCGGCGACCACGTCGATGCCCACCGAGGCCGAGCGCACGGCCTGCTCGAGGTCGTCGAGGCTGACCCGGTTGCCGAACACCTTGCCGATGCGCTTGAGCCGGCCGGTGATGAACAGGTAGCCGTCCGCGTCGAGGTAGCCGAGGTCGCCGGTGGCCAGCACGCCGCCGTACTCGTCGCCCGCGGCCAGGCCGGACTCGTCGTCGGCGTAACCCATCATCACGTTCGGCCCGCGGTAGACGACCTCGCCGACGATCTTCGGGTGCCGGGTCTCGACGCCGTCGTCGCGGCGCACGGAGAACGCGCCGCCGGGCAGGGCGGGGCCGGCGGAGCCGAGCTTCTCGGCGAGCCGCTCGGCGGGCACGGTGGTCATCCGCGGGCCGGCCTCGGTCTGGCCGTACATCACGTACATCCGGCCGCCGACCGCCCGCATCTTGTCGTTGAACTCGGCCACCAGCTCGTCACGCAGCTTGCCGCCGGCCTGCGTCAGCGTGCGCAGCGTCGGGTACTTCGCGGGGTCGAACTTGAGCCGCCGCAACATCTCGTAGTGGTAGGGCACGCCCGAAAGCGACGTGACGCCGTACGTGGTCACCGCGTCCCAGAAGCCGCGGCCCAGCACGCCGGAGGGCTCGATCACCACGGTCGCTCCGCGCACCAGGTGCGAGTTCAGCACCGACAGCCCGTAGCTGTAGTGCAGCGGCAGGCAGGTCGGCGCGACCTCGTCGGCGGTGAGGCCCAGCACCTCGGCGATGGCCGCGGCGTTGGCCATGATCGCGCCGCGGGAGAGCCGGACGAGCTTCGGGTTGCCGGTCGAACCGCTGGTCGGGAGCAGCACGGCGAGATCGGGGTGCGGCTCGACGCCCTCGGCGGAATCCCGCACCCAGTGCCCGCCGGCCGCGGTGTAGCCGGACGGCGCGGGCGTCTCGGGCGTCTCGGGCGCGGACAGCACGGCGCCGGGCCGGAAGCGGGTGATCAGCCCGGCCAGGACGTCGGCGTCGAGCGCCGGGTCGATCAGGGCGATCGCGCGGCCCGCCTCGAACGCGCCGAGGTAGGTCAGCACGCTCGGCAGGTCCACCGACATCCGCGCGAACAGCACCCCGGCGGGCAGCTCGGCCAGCGCCGCGCCCGCCTTCGAGACTTCCGCGTCCAGCTCCTGGCCCGCCAGCGTGCGGCCCCCGGCCGCCTCGACCAGCCGGGCTCCCGCACCCAACAGCGTCACAGCACCAAGCCTCCGTCGATGCCCAGCACCTGGCCGGTGACGAACGACGCCTCGTCGCTCACCAGGAACCGGATCGCCTTCGCCACGTCCTCGGGCCGGCCGAGCCGCCCGAGCGGGGTCTTCTTCACGTTCTCGGCGACGGCCTCTTCGGAGAGGCCCGCCGTGAGGTCGGTCTCGATCACGCCGGGCGCCACCGCGTTCACGCGGATCCCCGAGCGGCCGAGTTCCTTCGCGGCCGACAGCGCGATGTTCGCCACCGCCGCCTTCGACGCCGCGTACAGCGTCTGACCAGCACTTCCGTACTCGCCGACGATGGAGGCGAGCACCACGATGGAGCCGGTTTTCTTGCGCATCATGGCCCGCGCCGCGGCCTGGACGGTGTGCAGCGTGCCGGCCACGTTGGTGTCCAGGGTCGCCGAGACGGCGTCCTCGCGGATCATGCCGAGCAGCGCGTCGTCCATGATCCCGGCGTTCGCCACCACCACGTCCAGCCGGCCGTGCTCCTTGGCGACCCCGCGGACCACCGTGGAGACGGCCTTCGCGTCCGTGACGTCGAGGGCCAGCCCGGCCGCCGCGCCGGCCGCGGTGGCGGCCTCCTTCGCGCGGGCCTCGTCGCGCCCGGTCAGCACCACGGTCGCGCCCGCTTCGACCAGCGCGCGCACGGTGGCCAGGCCGATCCCGCGCGTGCCGCCGGTGACGAGCGCGACGCGTCCGGCCAGATCAGTCATTCTTCGACTGCAGCTCGGTCACCATATCGACGGCGACCTTGAAGCTCGACATGTCGATCACCTGGTCGGTGTCGAACTCGACGTCGAACTCGTCCTCGACGGCCGCGATCAGCGCCATGTGGCCGACGGAGTCCCACGCTTCGATGTCGCGGTACTTGAGGTTCTCGACATCCACGTCAGCGTCGAGGTCCAGCGCTTCGACGAAGACCGCGCGCAGCTTGGGGGCCACATCCGACATAACAGCTCCTAGTGCTCGTCGCGTGGGCGGGCGTCCCACGCCTTGACCAAGGTAGAGAGGTCGCCGGGCAGCCGGTCGGCCAGCCCGTCCTCCGGGAGGCCCGACTTACCCTTGAGCCACGGCCCGAGCGCCTCGATGGCGGCCTCGTCCAGGCCGCGGCGGGACAGCCCCACCACGTTGACGCCGGTGACGCGCGCCGGGTTGCCGACGGCGATCGTGAACGCGCCCACTTCGCGCCGCACCGCCGAGCCCATGCCGACCATCGCGCCGGGGCCGATCACCACACGCTGGTGCAGCACCGCGCCCATGCCGAGGTTCGCGCCGTCCCAGATGTGGCAGTGCCCGCCGGTGACCACGTTGGACGCGATCGTCACGGCGTCGCCGACGAGGCAGTCGTGCGCGATGTGGCTGCCGCGCAGGTAGTAGCCGTCGTCGCCGAGCGTGGTGGCGCGCCAGGTGCCCTGGTGGACGCTGGAGTACTCGCGGATCCGGTTGCGGCTGCCGATCACGACGCCGTGGCCGTCGCGCTCCGGGTCGCCGGCCGGCGCCTGCTCCCAGGCGGCCGGGTGCGCACGCCCGCGGTCCTCGCCGGGGGTGCCGATCGTGACGTGCGGGCCGATCCAGTTGCCGTCGCCGATCCGGGTCGGGCCGACGATCACCGTGTACGGCCCGATCACGTTGTCTTCGCCGATTTCGACGCCTTCGCCGACTACTGCGGTCGGGTGGATGCGGTTGACCACGAGCGAAGTATCCATTCGTCGACGGCTGGGTATTGGGCGTGCTACCGCGCCCGGTAACGTGTGGCCCGCGTTCATGCAGGGCGGCCGGACGCAGAACCGGCGGCTCACTGTACCGGACGCACCGAAATCACCTGCCGGGAGAGACTGCCGATGATCCCCATTACCGTGGTCGACGTCCGCGACGCGGAGGACCTCGTCGTCGAGGTGCTGCGATCCGGCGCCATCGCACAGGGGCCGATGGTCAAGCGCTTCGAGGACGCCTTCGCGCACGTCGCGGGCACGAAGCACGCCATCGCCGTGAACAACGGCACCACCGCTCTGGTCGCGTCGCTGCAGGCGCTGGACCTGGAGCCGGGGGACGAGGTGATCACCTCGCCGTTCACGTTCGTCGCCACGCTGAACGCCATTCTGGAAGCCGGCGCCACCGTGCGGTTCGCCGACATCCGCCGCGACGACTTCGCGCTGGACCCGGACGCGGTGGCGGCCGCCGTCACCGGCCGGACCAAGGTGCTCATGCCGGTGCACCTCTACGGCCAGACCGCCGACATGGGCAAGCTCGCCCCGATCGCGGCCGAGCGGCAGCTGAAGGTGATCGAGGACTCGGCCCAGGCCGTCGGCGCCTCGTTCCAGGGCCGCGCCGCCGGCTCGTACGGCATCGGCTGCTTCTCGCTGTACGCCACGAAAAACGTGACCACCGCCGAGGGCGGCGTGATCACCACCGACGACGACGAGCTGGCCGACCGGCTGCGCGTGCTGCGCAACCAGGGCATGCGCGCCCGCTACCAGTACGAGGTGGCGGGGCACAACTACCGGATGACGGACCTGCACGCCGCCGTCGGCATCCCGCAGCTCGAGAAGCTCGACCAGCTCACCGCCGCCCGGCAGGCCAACGCCAAGCGGCTCACCGAGGGCCTCTCCGGCACGCCCGGCCTCGACCTCCCGCAGGTGCTGCCGGGCCGCGAGCACGTGTGGCACCAGTACACCGTGCTGGTCGGCCCGCACGCGATGCTCTCGCGTGAGGAGCTGTCCAACGCGCTCACCGCGCGCGGCATCGGCAACGGCGTGTACTACCCGAAGATCGTCTTCGACTACGAGTGCTACCAGGGCCACCCGCTGATCCCGGACGCGCGGGTCGAGGACTTCCCGGTGGCCGGCGCGGTCGCCGCCCAGGCGCTCTCCCTGCCGGTCCACCCCCACCTGACCGAGTCCGACGTGGACCAGGTCATCGAAACGGTTCGCGAGGTACTCGGCGCATGACCCACCGCATCGCCCTGATCGGCACGGGCAACATGGGCTCGCTGCACGCGCGGGTGCTCTCCGGGAACGAGCGCGTGGAGCTGACCCGCGTGATCGACCCCCGCGAAGAGGCCGGCCGCGCCGTCGCCGAGCGCTACGAGACGCAGTGGACGCCCGAGATCGGCTCACTGTCCGATGTGGACGCTGTGGTGCTCGCCTCGGCCACCGAGGCGCATTACGAGCTGGCGCAGGAGATCCTGGGCCAGGGCAAGCCGCTGCTGGTCGAGAAGCCGGTGTGCAACAGCCTGGAGCTCTCGCGCGAGATCGTGGCGCTGTCGGCCAAAAAGGACGTCCCGCTGATGTGCGGGCTGCTGGAGCGCTACAACCCCGCGGTGATGACCGCGCGGGCGCTGGTGAACGAGCCGATCCACCTGATGGCGCGCCGGCACGGCCCGTACGCCCCGCGCATCAAGACCGGCGTGGCGTGGGACCTGCTGGTGCACGACGTCGACCTGGCCATCCAGTTCTTCGGTGGCGCAACGCCTTCGCGCGTCACCTCGGGCGCCGGCTACTTCCACCCGCAGTCCGCGGAAGGCGCCGAGGACACCATCGAAACGGTGCTGTCCTTCCCCACCGGCCTGGCCACCGTGTCGGCTTCGCGGCTGGGACAGCGGAAGGTGCGTTCGATCGTGGTGTCCGAACTGGACCGGCTGATCGAGGTCGACCTGCTCCGCCGGGACGTGACCATCTACCGGCACATCTCGCACGACTCCGTCACGCCGGACGGCCTCGGCTACCGGCAGCAGACCGTGATCGAGATCCCCGAGCTGGTCACCGCGCGCGAGCCGCTGGCCACCCAGCTGGACCGCTTCGTGGACCTGCTCGAGGGCAAGGTCGACGCCGAGGTCGAGCGGGACCTGATCCTGCCTTCGCACCACGTGGTGGCGCAGGTGCTCACGCAGGCCGCGGCCTGAGGCTCACTTGGTGAGGCGGGTGCCGCCGGCGTTGTAGGCGGCCAGCGGGGTCAGCGCGGCGGCGGACGGCACCTGCACCGGGTCGAACCAGAAGAACACCACGCCCGGGTCCTCGCTCCACCGGGCCAGGTGGGCGTTCACCGGCTTGCCGTGCACGGAGCTGGTGATGCGCGCGGCGGGCCCGGCGAAGTAGCCGAGCACCGGCACCTGCACCTGTTTCGCGTCGGTGCCGGCGATGAGGCCGCCGGACGTCGCGTGGAAGCCGAACGAGCGGTCGGCGCCGTTGACCTCGTTGGCGGCGTACACCGGGTGCAGGCCGCCGGCGTCGCGGACCGCGAGCATCAGCCCGAAGCCGACGCCGGGCATCGTCTGCGGCTCGTCGATTTTGAACGCGTACAGCACCAGCTCGCCGGTGGCGTTCTTGATGCCGAGCGAGACGACGTCACCGAGCGGCGTGGCCTGTTGCCTCTCCGCGGCGCTGGTGGACGGGACGGTGCTGGCCGGGCCGACGGTGCTGGGCGCGGCGGCGACCGGCTGCTGTTGCGGCTGGGGCTGCGGTCGCAGCTGGACGGCCCCGAAGACCACCGCGACCACGGCCACCACCGCGGCGGCCGCCCCGGCGCCGGTGAGCAGGCGCCGTCGCCGCCGGATGCGCGTGCCGTCGGCCATGATCCGGGTGAGGTCCGGCGCGGCGAACTGCTCCGGCGGGGCCTCGTTCAGTGCCGACTTCAGCCGCTCGAGCTCGCTCACCGCCCGTTCCCTCCGATCAGCGCGTCCTCCGGCCCTTCGTCGACTCGCAGCTTGGCGAGCGCGCGTGAGTTCGTGCTCTTGACGGTACCCACCGAAACGCCCAGCTCCGAGGCCACGTCCGCCTCCGACAGGTCGAAGAAGTGCCGCAGCACCACCACCGCGCGTTCGCGGGCGGTGAGCCGGGCCAGCGCGGCGGTGAGCCAGGCCCGCTGGGTGACGGTCTGCGCGACGTCCTGCGCGCCCGGCCGCTCAGGCACCTCCTCGGCGGCGTACTCCTTCAGCGGCCGCCGCCACCCGTCGATGATGTGGTTGACCAGCACGGTGCGCGCGTACGCGTACGCATCCTTGCGCCGCACCCGCCCCCACGCGGCGTACGTCCGGGCGAACGCGGTCTGCGCGGCGTCCTCCGCCTGATGCCGATCCCCGGTGATCAGATACGCGGCATGCGTCAGCCGCGACGAAGCAGCCTGCACGAACTCGACGAACTCGTCGTCGCTGCGCGCCACCCGCTTACCCCCGATTTCGACGTCCGGTGGGACGGCCCGGCCCAGATCCGGTAGTCGCCGTCGACAAGACGATAGGTGATCAGGCGAACCGGCGGACCGGGGTCGACGATCCAGTAGTGCTCGATGCCCGCTTCGGCGTACTCGAAGAGCTTCGTGACGCGGTCGGTGCGCTCAGTGCCTTCGGAGAGGACCTCGATGGCCAGGAGAATGTCGGCGGCGTCGAAGCGCGCGAGGTTGTCCTGAATGACCGCGGCCGGAACCACCAGCACGTCGGGCACCCGAACGGTCAGCGGCGCGGCCGACACCAGCATCTCGACCCCGTGAACCGCGGCCTGCTCGTCCGGCGACTGCCGGTCGAGCAGGCACGCGAGCCGCGCGGCGATCCGCTGGTGCAGGACCGGCGACCGGCCGACAGTGTCGGTGTCGCCGTCCGCAACCGCTAGCCCGAGAAGTCTCCCGACGGTGAGCCCCACCCGGATGGATCGTCGGAAAGGGCGCGGCGGCGGGCGTTCTCCGCGCGGACACGCTCCACTTCGGACTGGATGTACTCCTCGTCGTACCGCTGGAACACGCGTGCCGGGTTGCCCGCGACCAGGGTGCGGGGCGGGACGTCCTTGGCCACCACCGAGTTCGGCTGCACGGTCGCGAAATCGCCGATGGTCACGCCGGCCATGATCACCACCAGGCCGCCGATGAAGCAGCCCTTGCCGATCTTCACCGGTTTGCGCTCGATCAGGTCGCTGCCCGAATGGTTCTGCAGCGTCATGTTCGACAGCCAGCTGGAGTGGGTGAAGATCAGCGTGTTCAGCCCGATGCTGGTGTGCTCGCCGATCTCCAGGCCGCCGCTGGCGTCGAGGACCGCGCCCTCGCCGATCCAGCAGTGCTCGCCGATCCGCAGGTTCTCCTGGCTGATGATCTTCGCCCGCTCGCGGATCCGCGTCGATTCCGGCAGGCCGTAGAACGCGGCCCGCTCGGAATCGTTCAGGTACTGCGAGACGACCTCGGTGAGGATCTGCGGGCGCAGCCGGGCGCTGCGCTCGTCATCGAAGAACATCGTTGTCCGCCACCAGTTTCGTGAACACCCGCAGGTGCTCCTCGGCCACCACGTCCAGGCCGAAGTTGGCCCGCACCATCGCGCTCTCGCGCGCCGCGATCGTCGCGCGGGCCGCCGGGTCGGCCAGCAGGCCGAGCACGGTCTCGGCCACGGCGCCGGCGTCGTCGGGGCGCACCAGCAGGATGTTCTCGCCGTTGCGCAGCTCGATGCCCGGGTAGTTGTCCTCGGTCACCGAGGCGATCGTGGCCGTGCCGGAAAGCATCGCCTCCAGCGACGCCGTGCCGCAGCCGCCGTTGAGGTCGTGCGTCACGATGTCCGCGGCCGCGAAGTAGGCCGGCACGTCTTCCTTCGGCACCGCGCCGGTGACGATCAGCCGGTCCGCCACGCCCAGCTCTTCCGCCCGCTTCAGGAACGCGTCGTGATAAACCCGCCCCACCACGACCACGCGCACGTCCGGGTGCTCGGCCACGACGGACGGCAGCGCCTCGACCAGCGGCAGCCGGTTGCGCAGCGGGATCACGTGCCCGAGCGAGACGATCAGCGGCGCGTCCCCGATCTCCAGCTCCGCGCGCACGTCCTTGGTCACCGGCTTCGCGAAGTGCCCGGTGTCGACGGCGATCGGGAAGTACTCGGAGTTCTCGTCGCTGGTGCCGTAGCGCTCGACGCAGTAGTCGACGCCCAGCTTGTCGAGGATGACGTACCGCGGCCGGATGTAGCGGAGCACCGGCTTGACCAGCAGCGCGTCCAGCATCCGGAAAACGCCGCCGTACGCCTTGTTGTCGCTGATCAGCAACGTGTGGATGGTCAGCAGCACGGGCAGTCCGCGGCGGCGCGCGTAGAGGCCGGCCAGCCAGGACAGGTCGAAGAACTGCCCGTGCAGGTGGAGCACGTCCGGCTTGAACTCGTCGAGCAGCCGGAACAGCCGCCGCCAGTTGCCCGGCCGCAGCGACGCGAAGCTCATGTCGAAGTCGATCGAAAGGCCCAGCTGCGGCATCTTGACCGCCGGCAGCCGGACCACGCGGTAGCCGTCGCGCTCCTCTTCGGCCGGCGCCTCGCCGTACGCCGCCGTGATGGCCAGCACCTCGTGCCCGGCCGCCGCGAACTCGCCGGCCAGCGAGGCCGACATGTGCGCGCTCCCGCCCACTCGCGGCGGGAAGAAGTTGTTGACCACCGCGATGCGCATCGCACGTCCTCGGGCAGGGCCCGCGGTGGCATTCACGCCGAGTCCCTCACCAAAGCACGCATGCCCTCTTCGACGGTGATCCGCGGCTCCCAGCCCAGCACCTCGCGGGCCCGGGTGATGTCCGCGGCCCGGCGCGAGACCAGCACTTCGCGCTCGTTGAACTGCGGCTGCACGTCGACGCCCACGGCCTCGATCAGGATCTTCGCCAGCGTGGCGACGGAGGTGTCGATGCCCGTGCCGATGTTGATCGGCAGGTTGGCCTGCTCCGATTCGAGCGCGGCGACGACCGAGCGCGCCAGGTCCGAGACGTGCACGAAGTCCATCGACTGGTCGCCGCGGCCGTCGATCACCGGCGGCCGGCCCGCGCGCAGCCGCTGGATGAAGTGGTTGATCACCGACGTGTAGTAGGCCTCGATCTTCTGGCCGGGGCCGTACACGTTGAAGAAGCGCAACGCGTTCCAGGACAGGCCCTTGGTGCGCTCGTAGAAGCCGAGCAGGTCCTCGCCCGCGCGCTTGGTGATGCAGTACGGCGTGAGCGGGCGCAGCTCGTCGTCCTCGTGCATCGGCAGCCGCTTCGGCTCCCCGTAGACCGAGGCGGTGGACGCGAACACGAGGCGCTCGACGCCTTCGTCGGCCGCCGCGGCGAACACGTTGTGGTTGCCGGTCATGTTGATGTCGATCGACTCGTGCGGGTCGGCGATCGACTTGTTGATCGACACCGTGGCGAAGTGGACCACGTGGGTGCAGCCGCGGATGGCCTCGCGCACGGCGCCGCCGTAACGGACGTCCTTCTCGACCAGCTCGACCTTGCCGGTGGCGACGAACTCGTTGACCCGCGCGCGGTCGCCGCGGGTCATGTTGTCGAAGATCCGCACGGTGTAGCCGCCGTCCAGCAGCAGCGGGATGACGTGCGCGGCGATGAACCCGCCGCCCCCGGTGAAGAACACCTTTTTCTCGGACATGGTCGCGATCTCTCCTCGTTCGACGGTGTTCACGACAGCGCCAGTGTGGCTTCGCGGACGGTCGTCACGACGCGCTCGACCTCGGCGTCGGTCAGCTCGGCGTGCATCGGGACGGCCAGCTGGCGCCGGAAGGCGTCGGCGGACACGGGCAGCGGTTCCTGCGCGCCGTACACCGGCTGCAGGTGGGAGGCGTACGTGCCGAAGTTGCACTGCACGCCCTGCTCGCGGATGCGCAGCGCCAGCGCGTCCCGGCTGACCTCCGGCGCGACCGTGAGCAGGTACGCCTGCCACGGGTGCTCGCGGTCGGGCAGCTCGACGGGCACGGTCAGCGCGCCGACGTCGGCGAACGCCTCGTGGTAGCGCTTGGCCACGGAGCGGCGGGCGGCCAGCAGGTCGGGCAGGCGGTCGAGCTGGACGCCCATGATCGCGGCCTGGATGTCCGAGAGCCGGAAGTTGTAGCCCAGCTCGTGGAACTCCGGGATCGGCAGCGCGCCGGAGCCCTCGCGGGTGATGGCGGGCTCGATACCGTAGGTGTGCAGCTTGCGGGCGTGCGCGATCAGGTCCTCGCGGTTCGAGACGAGCGCGCCGCCCTCCCCCGCGGTGATGCCCTTGCGGCCGTGGAAGGAGAACGCGGCGAGGTCGGCGAGGCTGCCGGCCGGGCGCGTCCGGTAGGTGGCGCCCGCGGCGCAGGCCGCGTCCTCGAACAGCCAGAGGCCGTGGTTGTCGGCGATGGCCCGGTACTCGTCGAAGTCACCGGGCTGGCCGGCCACGTCGACGGCCAGGATGCCGACCGTGCGCGGCGTGATCAGCGCTTCGACGGCGGCCGGGTCGGCGCTCCAGACGTCCGGGAGGACGTCGGCGAACACCGGCTTCGCGCCGGCCTGCAGCACGGCGTGGCCGGTCGCGGGGAACGTGTAGTCGCCGACGATCACCTCGTCGCCCGGCTGGACGCCGAGGACCTTGAGGCCGAGGAACAGCGCCGAGCCGCAGTTGCTCGTGGTCAGCGCGTGCGCGGTGCCGGTGAGCTGGGCGAAGCGCTCCTCGAACCGGCGGCAGGCGGGCCCGGCGCCGGCCAGCCAGCCCGACCGGAAGACCTCGGCGACCGCGGCCAGCTCCGCCTCGCCGACCGTGGGCTTGCCGAGCAGCACGGGTTCCTGGACGTCAGACATACCTCTCCTGTGCCTTGCGGGCCGCCGCGCCCGGTGGGGAGCGTGAACGAGGCCGTCCCCCGTTCCCTCCGTTGCGCCGGGTCGCGCCGAAGTGTATATAGGCGCCTGCCCGGCCATGGCCGGGGGACGAAACCTGCCGGTAACGAGCGGGGCCCGGGCCTAGGCTGGGCGCATGCGGATCGGGGTGCTGGGGGCGGTCACGGCCTGGGAGCCGGCGGGTGCCGCGGTCTCGGTGGGCGGGCCGCGAGTGCGCGCGCTGCTGGCACTGCTCGCCGTGGACGCGGGCCGGTTCGTGGCCGCCGAGCGGCTGATCGACGGCATGTACGGCGAGGAACCGCCGGACGGCGCGGCGAACGCGCTGCAATCACAGGTCTCCCGGCTCCGGGGCGCGCTGAAGGCCGTCGCGCCGGTCGAGTTCACCGCCGCCGGCTACCGGCTCGTGGTGGATCCCGAGGACGTCGACGTGCACCGCTTCGAGCGGCTGGCCGGTGACGGGCGACGCGAGCTGGCCGCCGGTGACGCCGCCCGCGCGAGCGAGCTGCTCGGCGAAGCGCTCGCGCTGTGGCGCGGGCCCGCGTTCGCCGACGTCACCGAAGCGCCTTTCGCGGCAACGCAGTCGACGCGGCTCGAAGAACTGCGCGCGGACGTCGCCGCCGACCGGGTGGACGCGGAGATCTCGCTCGGCCGCGCGGCAGGTGTGCTCGACGAGCTGCGCGCCACCGTCGCCGAGCAGCCGTTGCGGGAGCGGCCGCGCGCCCAGCTCGTACGGGCGTTGCAGGCGGCGGACCGGTCGGCGGAAGCGCTGGCCGCGTTCGAGGACGCCCGCCGGACGCTGGCCGACGAACTCGGCGCCGACCCCGGGCCCGAGCTGACCGAAGCGCACCTGGCCGCGCTGCGGAGCGAGCCGGTGAAACCCGCTTCGGCGCTGCCCGCGCAGCTGACCAGCTTCGTCGGCCGCGACGGCGAGCTTCAGCAGGTCGCCGAGCTGTTGCGGCACGCCCGGCTCGTCACGCTGCTGGGGCCTGGTGGCACCGGCAAAACGCGGCTGGCCGTCGAGGTCGCGGCGACCGGCGCGGAGCCGGTGACGTTCGTGGCGCTGGCGCCGCACGTCGCGGGTGACGTGGTCCAGGCCGTGCTCAGCGCGCTCGGCCTGCGCGAAGTCGCTTCACCGCTGCGCGGAACCGTCGGGCCGGACCCCGTGGACCGGCTGGTCGCGGCCCTGCGCGACCGCGCCCCGCTGCTGGTGCTCGACAACTGCGAGCACGTCGTCGACGCCGCCGCCCGGCTGCTCGCGCGCCTGCTGCCCGCGTGCCCGGGCCTGCGGGTGATCGCGACGAGCCGGGAGCCGCTGGGCATCACCGGTGAGCAGCTGGCGCCCGTGCCCCGGCTCGCCGTGCCGCCGCCGGGCACCCCGGCCGCCGAAGCGCTCGGCTTCCCGGCCGTGCGGCTGTTCGCGGACCGGGCCGCGGCGAGCGACCCGGCGTTCCGCGTGGACGACGGCACGATCGGCGACGTCCAGCACATCTGCGCCGCGCTCGACGGCCTGCCGCTGGCGCTGGAGCTGGCCGCCGCGCGGGTCCGGACGCTGCCCGTCGGCGAGATCGCCGCCCGCCTCGACGACCGGTTCCGCCTGCTCGCGCGCGGCAGCCGGACGGCGGAGGCGCGGCACCGTTCGCTGCGCGGTGTCGTCGAGTGGAGCTGGGAGCTGCTGGACGACGACGAGCGCCGCCTCGCGCGCCGGCTCACCGTGTTCCCCGGCGGCGCGACACTGGCCGCGGCCGCAGAGGTGTGCGGGGTGCCCGACGCCGTCGACCTGTTGCCGGGCCTGGCGGACAAGTCGCTGGTGGAGACGTCGGGCAACCGGTACCGGATGCTGGAGACGATCCGCGCCTTCTGCGCCGAGAAGCTCACCGGCGCGGGCGAAACCGCGCAACTGCACCGGGCCCACGCGCTGGTGTTCCTGCGGCTGGCCGAGGAGGCGGACCCGAAGCTGCGCACCGCGGAGCAGCTGGGCTGGCTGGAGCGGCTCGACGCCGAGTACGACAACCTCGTCGCCGCCCTGCGCTGGGCGACCGAGGAAGACCTGCCCACGGCGTTCCGGCTCGCGGCCGCGCTCGCGACGTACTGGTGGATGCGGGGACGGCGGTACGAGGGCGCGATGCTGTCGCTGGAGATCGTGAAGCGCTGTGGGCCGGAGCCGCCGCGGGAGTACGCCGAGGAGTTCCTCATGTGCGTGCTGAACGCGATATCCGCCGGGCCGGGCCAGGACACGACGGCGACGTATCAGTCCCTTGTGGAGGGTTACGCGGCGGATATGTCCTGGGCGCCGCGACATCCGATGCTGAGCATGCTGATGGGCGTGGTGATCGGGCCGCCCACCGACGACTCGGAGCTGTACGTGCGCAGCCGGCTGATGGCGCACGGCGACCCGTGGACCAGCGCGCTGCTGCCGATGGGTCTCGGCCTGCGCTCGATGCTCATGGGCGACCTCGACACGGCCGAGCGGAGCATGCGCGAGGGCGAGGCGCGGTACCGCGAGCTGGGCGAGCGATGGGGACTTTCGATGACGCTCGACCACCTCTCGCAGATGCTCACCTGGAGCGGCCGGTACGACGAGGCGCTGGCGGCCATGACGGAGTCCATGGGCCTGATGCAGCAGCTCGGCGCCGCCGACGACTACGCGGACCTGCTCTGCCGCCGGGCCGACAGCCGATCGCTGCGCGGTGACGTCGCGGGCGCCCGCGCGGACTACGAGCTGACGATCTCGCTCGCGCGCCGCTCTGGCATGCCCGAAACGCGCGCGTCGGCGTACGTCGGGCTGGCCGGCCTCGCCCGCCGCACCGGCGACCTGGTGACCGCGCGTTCGCTGGCGGACCGCGCACTGGCCGAGTGCACCAGCAGCTCGTACTCGGTCGCCGCGGTCCGGGCGACGGCGACGATCGAACTCGGCTGGATCGCCCTGGCGGACGGCCATCCGGCCAAGGCCAGGAGCCGGATGCAGGAAGCCGTGGCGGCGGCCAGCCAGTGGCGCGACAGCATGGTGCTGGCCGCCGCGCTGGAGGGGGTGGCCGGCGCGGCGATCCTGGAGGACCGGCCCGAGGAGACCGCCCTCCTGCTGGGCGCGGCGGCCGCCGTGCGCGGCACGGAGCTGGTGGGCCAGCCCGACGTCACGCAGGTCGCCGCTTCGGCGCGGGCCCGGCTGGGACCGGACTTCGCGACGAAGTACGCGGCCGGGCAGGCACTGACCACGCCGAAGGCCCTGACCGCGGCCGGCATCGAACCGGCTCCCTGACCACTCCCGTCCCCCGCCGTGCGTGAACCGTGCGCCGCCGGTCAGCGGGGCCCGCCAGAGTCGTGGCCATCACGACAGCTGGAGGGGCCATGACCACACTCACCAGGGGACGGAAGGCCGGCATCATCGGCGTCTGCGTCCTCGCGCAAATCCTCATCGCCGTCGACATGACGGTGCTGCACCTGGCCATCCCGGCGGTTTCGGAGGCGCTGCACCCGAGCACCACGCAGGCGCTGTGGATCGCCGACGGGTACGGGTTCGCGCTGGCCGGGCTGCTGATCACGATGGGCAACCTCGGGGACCGGATCGGGCGCAAACGGCTGCTGCTGAGCGGCGCGGCGGTGTTCGGGCTCGTCTCGGTGGCCACCGCGTACGCGCCGAACGCGGAGCTGCTGATCGCGTTGCGCGTGCTGCTCGGCATGAGCGCGGCGACGCTGATGCCGTCCACGCTGTCGATCCTGCGCAACACCTTCACCGGCAAGGAGCGCACCGCCGCGATCGGGGTGTCCAGCGGGTTGACGATCCTCGGCTTCGGGCTCGGCCCGCTGGTCGGCGGCGCGCTGCTCGACCACTTCTGGTGGGGCTCGGTGTTCCTGGTCAACGTGCCGGTGGTCGCCGTGCTGATCCTCGTGGAGCTGGCCGTGCTGCCGGAGTCGCGCAACCCGCGGCCGGGGCGGATCGACCTGGTCAGCGTCGGGCTGTCGCTGGCCGGGATCCTCGGCGTCGTCTACACGATCAAGGAAATCGCGTACAAAGGCCTGGATCACTGGGACGTCTACGCCGCCGCGGTCGTCGGCGTCGGCTGCCTCCTGACGTTCGTGCTGCGCCAGCCGCGGCTGAGTGAGCCGCTGATGGACCTGAAGCTCTTCGGCAACCGCGCGTTCTCCGCGACGATCGGGGTGACGGTGCTGGCGATGTTCGCGCAGCTGACCGTTTCGCTGATGTCCGCGCAGTACTTCCAACTCGTCCTCGGCTGGTCGCCGCTGAAGTCCGGGCTCGCCGGGCTGCCCGGGATGGGCGGCGCGCTGGTCGGCGGGACGCTCGGCGCGGTGCTGGTCAAGGTGCTCGGCCGGGCCGGCACGGTCACGCTCGGCTGCGCCGCTTCAGCACTCGGCTTCGCGCTGTACAGCCAAATCGACCTGACCACGGCCTATCCGTACTTGGTCGTGACCATGGCGGTCTTCGGGATCGGGCTCGCGCTGGTGCTGACCGTCGCCACGGACACGGTGCTCGGGGTCGTGCCCAAGGAACGGGCCGGCGCGGCTTCGGCGATTTCCGAGACGGCCACGGAACTCGGTGGCGCGCTGGGGATCGCGGTGCTGGGGAGTCTGCTGGGGTCGCTGTACCGGAACGGGCTGGTGCTGCCGGGCGGGCTTTCGGCCGCGGCGGCGGATTCGGCCCGCGACACCCTCGGCGGGGCGGTGCAGGTCGCGGCCCAGGTGCCCGGCGGGCAGGCGTTGCTGGCGAGCGCGCGGGAAGCGTTCGTCGGCGGGCTGCAGGTGACGATGCTGGGGGCGGCCGGTCTGATGGTCGTGGTGACGGTGGTGGCCTGGGTGGCGCTGAAGGGCGTGCCGAAGGTGCTCGACGACCCCGCCGAGATCAACGAGCCCGTGCTGGTTTAACGGCGGGGCGCGGCCAGCGGGACGGCGTGCTTGTCCCCGGAGCGGACCATGGCGCGCAACGGTTTCGTGGCCAGGGACAGAAAGCGGGCCGCGGCCGGGCGGTGGTTGCGGCGGGCGATGTCGGGGCCGAAGGCGGACATCAGGGTCACCAGTCCGGGCAACGGGCGGACGTAAAGCGTCGCCTCGGTGATGAGGTCGTCCTCGATCCGCAGCAACGCCGCTTCCTCCACCGGTTCGTCGCCGATCTGCGCGGTGTAGATGACCACACGGGTCTCTTCATCGCCCAGATCGGCGACGAACCGCACGTTTTTCAAGTGGCTGTACGCGACTTCGATCAACGGCCGCAGTTCCGCGTGGCCGGTGAAGCGCACTCGG
This sequence comes from Amycolatopsis saalfeldensis, assembly GCF_900110575.1. Lineage (GTDB taxonomy): Bacteria > Actinomycetota > Actinomycetes > Mycobacteriales > Pseudonocardiaceae > Amycolatopsis > Amycolatopsis saalfeldensis. The sequence continues at coordinate 82,138 of NZ_FOEF01000013.1, read as the reverse complement.
CCCGTGAGCGGGGAATGCAGGACGGCGTCGGCGGCGAAGGTGGTCATGGCCAGGTCCACGTCGCCGGTTTCGGCGGCCTTGCGGTAGCGCTCGGTGACCTTCATGCGTCCTCCCGGATCAGGTCTCGCAGGCCTCGCCAGAGGAGGTCGACGGTCAGGGCCACCACGTCCTCGCGGGGCACATCGCGGTTCGACCACCACCAGCGCGCGATGGCGTTCAGTGCGCTCTTGCACGCCTCGGCCAGCACGGCGTCGGCGCGCTCGCGGGACAGGCGTGCGGTCAGGTCCAGGCGCGGGACCAGGCGGAACACCGTGGTGAGCTGCTCGGTCGCCCGCTGCTGGCCAAGCCGGTGCACCTGGGCGACGGCCGGGTCGGCGGGGGTCTCCGCGAAGATCATCCGCCAGCCCGGCTCGTGCGCCTCGATCCAGGCGAAGATCGCGGCGACGCGGCTGTGCAGCAGTTCCTCCGCCCCTGTGTCGCCGTGCGGCAGCTCCGCCCAGCCGGCCAGCAGGCTGTCCACTTCGGACTCCAGCAGGCTCGCGTAGAGGTCGGCTTTGGCCGGAAAATGGTCGTACAGCACCGGTGTGCTGATTCCGGCGGCGGCCGCGACCTCGCGCATCCCCGCCGCCGCGTACCCCGTTGAGGCGAACACCCCGGCGGCCGCCGTGAGGATGCGCGCCCGGCGTTCCGCCCTGGTCAACCGCTTGCCTGACATCGGTCAGGTACGTTACCAGACTAACCTGACGATTGTCAGGTTACGCGGCCGCGGACCCGGTCGCGTAGCCTTTCCGACCGTGCGGAACGTCGTGGTGATCGGTGGGGGAATCGTCGGCCTGGCCGTGGCCTGGGAGCTGTCGAAGCGCGGGCAGGACGTCACGGTGCTCGAGAAGGAGGTCCGCTGGGCGGCGCACCAGACCGGGCACAACTCGAACGTCGTGCACGCCGGCCTGTACTACAAGCCCGGCTCGTTCAAGGCGCGGATGTCCGTGGCCGGCAATCGGTCCATTGTGGACTTCGCCCGGCAGTACGGCGTGCCCGTCGAGGTCTGCGGGAAGCTCGTGGTGGCCACCGAAGCCGCCGAGCTGCCGGCGCTGGCCACGCTCGCCGAACGCGCGGAGGCGAACGGCGTCCCGGCGAAGCAGGTTTCGCCCGCCGAAGCCCGCGAGTACGAGCCCGAGGTGGCTTGCGTCGGCGCGCTGCGGGTGGAGTCCACGGGCATCATAGACTACGAGGCCGTCTGCGCCACGCTCGTCCGCCTGCTGGACGAGGCCGACGCCGATCTGCGGCTGAACACCGCGGCGCTCGGCATCCGCCCCGGCCGCCACGGCGGGGTCGAGGTCGCCACGGCCACGGAGGTGCTGCGCGCCGACGCGCTGGTGAACTGCGCGGGCCTCCAGTCCGACCGCGTCGCCGAGCTGGCCGGCCTGACGCCGAGCGCCCGCATCGTCCCGTTCCGCGGCGAGTACTACGAGCTCAAGCCCGAACGCCGGCACCTCGTGCGCGGCCTGATCTACCCGGTGCCGGACCCGACGCTGCCGTTCCTCGGCGTCCACCTCACGCGGATGCTCGACGGCAGCGTCCACGCGGGACCGAACGCCGTCCTCGCGTTGCGGCGCGAGGGCTACCGATGGGCGGACGTCTCCCCGAAGGACCTCGCCGACGTCGCCCGTTTCCCCGGCGCCTGGCGGCTCGCGAAGAAGTACGCCTTCCCGACCGGGCTGGAGGAAGTGCGGCGCTCGTTCTCGAAGAAGCGCTTCGCCGCCAGCCTCGCGCGCCTCGTCCCCGCGGTCACGGAGCACGACATCGTCCGCCACGGATCGGGCGTGCGCGCGCAGGCCTTGCGCCCCGACGGCTCCCTCGTCGACGACTTCCTCATCGAGACCGCACGGGACCAGGTGCACGTCCTCAACGCCCCGTCCCCGGCGGCGACGAGCGCGCTCGAGATCGCCCGGCACATCGCGGACGAGGTCTCGGTTTAGGCCTGTCACCAGCGCGAAAGGATCTTTCGAAGTTTTTTCCGGAAATCCGTGAACCGCTTGCGCCCCCAGCCCCGTGTGATGGCCGAGAAGAGCAAGCACACGGGAGGGGTCCGGGGACATGAACCACAACGGCTCACACTTCGACGCGACGATGAAGCTCGTTCTGCCGCAGCAGAACCGGCAGTCGGTGAAGTCGTTGCCCGGACAGGACCTCGGCCGCGTGGTGAAGCTGGTCCAGCGGGCCGGTGAGACGAAGCCGCTGCGCGTCGACGTGGCCGGCGGCGGGCCGGTCGGGCTGATCTTCGCGTGCACCCTGCGCTCGATGATGGGCGAGCAGGCCAAGATCCGCGTGTACGACCGGCGCTGGACCCGGCGCGGCAACCGCATCGCCTGGCGCGGCGAGGAAGAGGGCAACAACCGCCGCGAGCAGGTCGTCACCCTGCAGAGCAACGTCTGGGGCCAGCTGCCGCAGCTGGTGCAGCAGCGCCTGTTCGTCGCCGGCAAGCACTCCGAGATGTGGCCGCTGGGCCCGGACTCCCCCGCCGAGCGCGGCCGCCCGCGCAACATCAAGATCCGCTGGATCGAGGACTGCCTGCTCGAGATGGCGCAGGACGTCTACGGCATCGAGCTGGTCCCCGAGCCCTACGCCCGGCCCGAGTCCTGGAACGAGGTCGACGTGCTCGCCATCTGCGACGGCGCCCGCTCCAAGACCCGCGACGACCTCAAGGACGCGTTCGGCACCTCCAGCCGCGACCTCTACTCGGTGAACGGCGCGCCGCTGGACGAGACCGTGCTCGGCATCCGCGTGAAGGGGAAGCTGCCGGACGAGTTCACCGTGCCGCTGACCGTGTGCCAGAACCGCTTCCTGTTCAACTCGCTCGGCGGCGGCTTCATCAACATGCGCCTCACCGCCGAGGAGGCCTCCGAACTGGTGGCCTACGGCGAGAACGGCCCGGTCGAGTGCATCGGCAAGTTCGGCTGCACCATGTGCCCGGACGGCGACAAGTTCGTCTGCGACCGGCACAAGTCCGTGTTCAAGCCCTCGGTGGACGCGCTCTCGTTCCTCTGGCCGCGGATCGCCGACGGCATCAAGTTCTTCGGTGTCGGACTGGCGGACGTCGTCGGCATCACCACGTTCAAGCTCGGCATGACGCAGAACCCGAAGTTCACCGCGCAGCTCGCGCCGACCACGTTCGGCTTCCTGCTCGGCGACGCCGCCAACTCGCTGCACTTCTGGCCCGGCCGCGGCCTCAACACCGGGGTGAAGAGCGTGCAGTCGCTCGCCGCGAACCTGAAGGCCCGCTGGTCCGGCCGCTCGTTCCGCGCCGCGGACTTCGCCGCGCACGAGGGCCTGATGCAGCAGCTGCAGTACCGCGAGAAGTCCCGCGCCTGGACCACCATGCTGATGCCCGACGAGAACGGCGTGCCGCGCGGCATCGAGGACCGCATCCGCGCCGGGCTGGCCGGCGGGCACGACCGCCAGGCCCTCACCGAGACGCTGTTCCAGCGGCTCAAGTCGATCAAGGACCGGATGGCGGGCCGGATGGCGAACCTGCCCGACGACGGCTGGTACCGCGCCCGGATCAACGGCCTCGACACCAAAACCCTCGCCGTGATGGTGGAATCCGGCTCCTGGATCACCCGCGAGATCGGCGGCGAGGAGGTCGCGGTCGACCTCGACCTCAAGCGGCCCGCGGCTCCGGTTTCGGCCCCGGTCCCGGTTTCGGCTCCCGCTCGGTGCATGGCCCCGGCGCCGGCTCGGCCCTCGGCCCCGCTCGCGGTTCCGGCCCCGGCTCGCCCGCTGGTCGCGGCGCCGGTCCGGCCGTCGGTCGCGGCTCCGGTTCGCCCGCTGGTCGCGGCTTCGGCCGCGCCGCAGCCGGTCCGGACCGCGCCGCCGAACATCCCGGCCGCGCGCAACGTGCCGGTCGCGCCGCCGCGCACCGTGGCCCCGTCGTGGGGCCCGGCCCGTCCGGCGGCGCCGCACCGGAGCGTGGCGCTCGCCGGCTGAGCCCGGCCGGACGTCTCAGGCGGGCAGGTTCGCGGTGACCAGCGGAATGCCCGCCTTGACGGCGTCGCAGGACTTGTTCGGATCGTCCAGGTAACCGCTGACGATCTCGACCGACGAGGTGCCCGACAGCGCCAGCCCGGCAGCGCAGTTCACGCCGCCGGAGTCGTTGAAGTTGGCGAAGACCGACCACTTGCGACCGCCGGCGTCGACCTGCTCGACGGGCGGCACGTCCATGCCGATCCACTTCGACACGGGCACGTCCGGGCCGAGCCAGACCTCGAACGCCTTCTGGCCGCGGTCCCCGTCGGTGTCCTTCCAGAGGCAGTACGTGACGTTGGGCGTGGGGCTGTCGGAGGTGCTCTTCTGGCCCGTCGTCTCCATGTTCAGCTGCGCGGCCTGCTCGGGCTTGAGCAGGGTGCACGGGTCGAGCGTCGCGAGCGGCCCACTCGGCGCGGCCGGCGTCGACGGTCCCGCCGAGCTGATCGGCGGGGCCGGCTGCCCGCCCGGAAGGCGCGCGGCGACCTGGGGGATCGCGAGCTTCGCCAGTTCGCAGGCCTTGTCCTCGTCCTGGAACGAGACGCTCACGAAGGCGAACGACTTCGCGCCGAGCGTGGTGTACAGGTCGCAGCTGCCGGGGATGAACGAGCCGTACCGCGTCCAGTCGAGCCCGCCCAGCTTCACCGGCGGGGCCTTGACCACGGCGCCCTGCAGGTAGTTGTCGAGGGTCTGGTCGACGGCCCAGCCGACGTTCAGGATCACCGGGGGCGAAACGTCGTCCTTGGTGTGCCACAAGCACATCGCGGGCGCACGCTGCGCCTCGCTGGCGGGCACGCCGTGGCCGGACGCCTGGTAGCCGAGCGCGTCGAGCTGCTGGGCGTCCAGCACCTTGCACGGGTCGACGACCTGCTTCACCGGCCCCTGCCCCGGCAACGGCGCGGCCGTGCCCCCGACCGTCACCGTGCACCCCGCGAGCAGCACGGCCGCGGCCGTGACCGTCAACCCCGCGCGGACTCCCCTGAACCCCATCGGCGTTCCTCCCGTTCGGCCCGCACCCTACTGGGCCGAACGGCGGCGCACCGGCTCATCAGCGGAAACCGCCGCCGCGGATCACGTCCCGTGACAGATGGCACGGGACGGCCCGGTTCCGCAGTGGTCTGGTGGAGCCAGGCCCGGATCCGAGGAGGAGATTCCCTTGCGAACAGTTCTGTCCATGGCGCTCGCGGCGATGGCGGTGGTGTCGGCCACGGCCGGTGTGGCCGACGCCGCCACGGCAGCGTCCGGGGCGTCGGTGCAGTGGGGCGCGTGCCCCGCCGATGTCACCAAACCCGGTCTGCAGTGCTCGACCATCGAGGTTCCGCTCGACTACCGCCGGCCGGACGGACGGAAGATCGAGGTCGCGATTTCCCGTTTGGCGAGCCAGAATCCGGCGAAACGCCGAGGCGTGCTGCTGGTCAACCAGGGCGGGCCGGGCGAGACCGGGCTGCGCTGGCCCGCCGACCTGCGCGACGGCCCGGGCGGCGGCGCGAAGCTGCCGCAGAGCGTGCTCGACTCGTACGACATCATCGGGTTCGACCCGCGCGGGGTCGGCCACAGCACCCCGGTGACCTGCGACCTGACCCAGGAGCAGCAGGTAAGGGGGAACATCCCGCCGTACGCGCGCGATGCGGCGGACGTCGTCAAGCAGTCCGAAGCGGCCAAGGCCGTCGCGCGGCAGTGCGCGACCTCGTCCTCGGCCTGGATGCTCCCGTACGTGACGACGGCGAACACCGCGCGCGACATGGACCAGATCCGCGAGGCGCTGGGCGAGCCGAAGATCTCCTACGACGGCTACTCCTACGGCACCTACCTGGGCGCGGTCTACACCACGCTGTTCCCCCAGCGCAGCGACCGGATCATCCTGGACAGCAGCCTCGGCCCGGGCGGCCTGGACTACGACGCCATGCGCCTGTGGGGCCCCGGTTTCCAGGAGCGGTTCCCCGACTTCGCCGAGTACGCCGCCGCGCAGCCCGGCCACCCGCTCGGCACCACGCCGGCCCAGGTGACCGCGAAGTTCAACCAGCTGGCGGACCTGTACGACCGCCATCCGGTGCCCGGGCTGGACGGGGCGGCCTTCCGATTGGTCAGCTTCAGCCTGCTGTACAACAACAAGGCCTTCCCCAAGATGGTGAACTTCCTGGTGGGGGTCGATCCGAGCCAGCCACCGGCGGCGGCGGCGAAGCAGTCGAACGACGCGCCGGCCGCGGACAACAACAACACCATTTCCAGCTTTTTCTACGTGACCTGCGGTGATTCCAGCTGGCCGACGTCGTTGCCCGGCTACCAGCTCAACGTCGCCGTCGACCGGGCGCGCTACCCGATGTTCGGCGCGGCCGGGTCCAACGTCGGGCCGTGCGCCTACTGGCCGTCGAAGCCGGTCGAGCCGAAGGTGCGGATCACCGGCGACGGCCCGTCGAACGTGCTGATGATGCAGAACCTGCGCGATCCGGCCACCCCGCTGGCCGGGGCGCTGAAGACCCGCGCGGCCTTCGGCAACCGGGCCCGCATGGTCACCGTCGACGGCGGCGGGCACGGCGTCTATCTGGTCGGGCAGGCCAACACCTGCGCCAGTGACGCCGTGACCGGCTACCTCGCCAACGGCCGGCTGCCGGCCCACGACGAGTTCTGCGCGGCCGAGTAGGCACAGCGCCTCGGACATCAGCGGTATAGTTATACCGCTGATGTCCGAGGCCAAGAGGAGGCCTGATGTTCGAGATCGCCGAACGCACTCAGGTCCGTGCCGAGCTGATCGCCGCGGCCCGCCGGGACGCGGACATCGTCGGTGCCGCCCTGGTCGGCTCGGCCGCTCGCGGCGTCGAGGACCGGTGGTCGGACATCGATCTCGTCCTCCAACTCGCCGACGATGCGGACGAGCCCTCGGTCGTCGCGCGGTGGACTCGCTCGCTCGACGACCAGTTCGGCGTCGCCGACACTCTCGACGTGATCTCGAACGAAGGCGTTCGCTACCGGGTCTTCCTGCTCGACTCGGCGTTGCAGGTCGATCTCTCCTTCTGGCCACGCGATCTGTTCCGCGCCACCGAAACCGGCTTCCGGCTCGTCTTCGGTCAGGCCAACGAGTCGACGAGCCCATCGGCACCCGACAGCGCGCAGGTGATCGGCCTGGCGTGGCTCTACGAGGTGCACGCCCGTTCGGCAATCGCCGGCGGGCGGTCTCGGCAGGTCCTGCTCCGGCACTACCTGACCGTCGCCGGCCACCACGATGCCGAGCGCGCGGCCGCCCTTCGCCGCGCGCTCGGCTAGAGCCACAAGCGAGTCAGCGCTTCTTGACCGGCTCCAGCACCTCACGCCCGCCGACGAACGGGCGCAGCGCCTCGGGCACCAGCACGGAACCGTCGGGCTGCTGGTGGTTCTCCATGATCGCCACGATCCAGCGGGTGGTCGCGAGGGTGCCGTTCAGCGTCGCCGCGATCTGGGGCTTGCCGTTCTCGCCGCGGTAGCGGACGGAGAGGCGGCGGGCCTGGAACGTGGTGCAGTTCGAGGTGGACGTCAGCTCGCGGTAGGTCTCCTGCGTCGGGACCCAGGCCTCGCAGTCGAACTTGCGGTGGGCCGACGTGCCGAGGTCGCCGGTGGCCGTGTCGATGACCCGGTACGGGACGTCGATCTTGGCCAGCATCTGCTCCTCCCAGCCGAGCAGCCGGGCGTGCTCGGCCTCCGCGTCCTCCGGCTTGGTGTAGACGAACATCTCCACCTTGTCGAACTGGTGCACGCGGATGATGCCGCGGGTGTCCTTGCCGTACGAGCCGGCCTCGCGCCGGTAGCAGGACGACCAGCCGGCGTAGCGGCGCGCGCCGTCGCCGAGGTCGAGGATCTCGTCGGAGTGGAAGCCCGCGAGCGGGACCTCCGACGTGCCCACGAGGTACAGGTCGTCGTCGCGCAGGCGGTAGACCTCCGACGCGTGCGCGCCGAGGAAACCGGTGCCGGCCATGATCTCCGGGCGCACCAGCGAGGGCGTGATCATCGGCGTGAAGCCGTTTTCCAGCGCCTGCGCGATGGCCATGTTCAGCAGCCCGAGCTGCAGCTGCGCGCCGACGCCCGAGAGGAAGTAGAACCGCGAGCCCGACACCTTCGCGCCGCGCTCCATGTCGACCGCGCCGAGCCCCTCCATCAGCTCGAGGTGGTCCAGCGGGGTGAAGTCGAACTTCCGCGGCTCGCCGACGGTCTTCAGCACGGTGAAGTCGTCCTCGCCGCCGATCGGCGCGTCCGGGTGCACCAGGTTCGCCACGGTGCGGAAGAGCTGGTCGAACTCCTCCGACGCCTCGTTCTGCTCGACCTCGGCGGCCTTCACCTGGGCCGAAAGCTCCTTCGCGCGGGTCAGCAGCTCGGCCTTCTCCTCCGGCGGCGCCTTCGGCACGAGCTTGCTCACGGACTTCTGCTCGGCCCGCAGCTTGTCGGCGCTCGCGATCGCGGAGCGGCGCCGGGAGTCGAAGCCGAGCAGCTTGTCGACCACCCCTTCGTCCTCACCACGGGCACGCTGCGACGCGCGCACGCCTTCCGGGTCTTCACGCAGAGTCCTGGGATCAATCACGGGGATGAGGGTAGTCGCAGGCCAGCTGGGCCTTCGACGCAGTTTCCCGTACAGACTGTGCGGGTGCCTCGGCACAAGCCGACAGTCTGATCGTTGTCGCCCGTTTCCCCGGCTCCCCATACTCGCCACAGGCCGAAACGGACGGAGAGAACGACATGACCGACGACCTGCTCGCGCGCCACCAGGCGGTACTGCCGTCGTGGATGTCGCTGCTGTACGAAGAGCCGCTCGAGATCGTGCACGCGCAGGACCGCCGGATAACCGACTCCAACGGCCGCACCTACCTCGACTTCTTCGCCGGCGTGCTGACTAATTCGATCGGCTACGACGTCGCCGAAATCGGTGACGCCGTGCGCAAGCAGCTCGACACCGGCGTGCTGCACACGTCCACGCTGTACCTGATCCGCTCGCAGGTGGAGCTGGCCGAGCGGATCGCGAAGCTCTCGGGCATCCCCGACGCGAAGGTGTTCTTCACCAGCACCGGCAGCGAGGCCAACGACACCGCGCTGATGCTGGCCACGCAGTACCGCCGCAGCAACCAGGTGCTGGCGCTGCGCAACTCGTATCACGGCCGTTCGTTCGGCACCGTCGCGATCACCGGCAACCGGGGCTGGTCGGCTTCGGCGTTGAGCCCGGTCAAGGTGAACTACGTGCACGGCGGCTACCGCTACCGCAGCCCGTTCAGGGATCTCTCCGATTCCGCCTACATCGACGCGTGCGTGGCCGATCTCGTCGATGTTCTGCAGATCGCCACCTCGGGTGACGTCGCGTGCCTGATCGCCGAGCCGATCCAGGGCGTCGGCGGGTTCAGCCTGCCCCCGGACGGACTGTTCAAGGCCATGAAGGAAGTGCTTGACGCGTACGGAATCCTCTTCGTCTCCGACGAGGTCCAGACCGGCTGGGGTCGCACCGGCGAGCACTTCTGGGGCATCCAGGCGCACGACGTGGTGCCGGACATGATGACGTTCGCCAAGGGCCTCGGCAACGGCCTCGCGATCGGCGGCGTGGTGGGCCGCGCCGCCGTGCTGGACTGCTTCCAGGCCCAATCGTTCTCGACCTTCGGCGGCAACCCGGTCTCGATGGTGGGCGCGACCGCGGTACTCGACTACATCAGCGACCACGACCTCCAGGCCAACTGCACGGCCCGCGGCAACCAGCTGCTGTCCGGCCTGCGCGCCGTGGCGAACCCGGTAGTCGGCGAGGTCCGCGGCAAGGGCCTGATGATCGGCGTCGAACTGGTCGAGCCAGGCACCACCACCCCCAGCGTGCGCGCCGCGGCGCGAATGCTGGAGGAAACCCGCAACCGCGGCCTCCTCATCGGCAAGGGCGGCCTGCACGGCAACGTCCTGCGCATCGGCCCCCCGATGACCCTCACCGAAGCCGAAGCCCAGGAAGGCCTCGACATCCTGGTCGACGCACTGGCCGCCACCCACGCCGCCCTCACCTGACCCCGGCCCTAACGGGGCGCCCTTGGCCAGCCCCGCGCAGCTGTCCCGACCCGACGCCGCTGCGCCAACCCCGGCGCCGGTATCCCAACCCCGGCGCAGCTGTGCCGATCCAGCGCCGCAGCGCCAAACCCCAGTGCCACTGTCCCGCCCCGGTAACGTGGAAAACGGGGGCTGCTCAGCACCAAGAGCCACCCACCACCGCGAACAACGTCCCCGAGCCGCAGGCGGAGGATCGATGATCGGTGACCGTTGGGGTGTCAGCGATAGCGAGGTCGCGCGCGCCTACCCATGCGACGACTTCGTCACCTCGCCCACGCTGCAGGCGTGGCGCGGCGTGGATGTCCGGGCGCCGGCCGAAGCAGTCTGGCCGTGGGTCACGCAGGTGCGGCTCGCCCCGTATTCCTACGACTGGATCGACAACCTCGGCCGCCGCTCGCCCCGCGCGCTGCTGAGGCTTCCCGAGCCGCAGGCAGGGGAGCGGTTCACCACCGCGGCCGGGCGTCGGCTGGGGCGGATCGTCTCGGTGGAGCCGGGCAAACAGCTGACGGGCAGGATCGCCGGTGTCTTCATGTCGTACGTCCTCGTGCCGCAGGAGCACGGCACGACCCGTCTGCTGCTCAAGGTCGCCGCGCGCACCAGCAGTGGGGCGGCACTCGTCATCTCGGTCGGCGATCTGGTCATGGCGCGGCGGCAGCTGCTGAACTTCAAGCGGCTCGCCGAGCGCCACTAACTCACCGCCGCACGAACCGAGCCACGTGCGCAGCCAGCTCCTCCCCCGCGTCCTCCTGCAGGAAGTGCCCGGCCCCGGCAATCGTCGGATGCGCCAGCCCCGCGGCGCCCGGCATGGCGCGCTGCAGGATCGGCGCCATCGCGCCGGTGATCGGGTCCGAGTCGGAAAACGCGCACAGGAACGGCACATCCAGCTCGGTCAGCTTCTGCCAAGCCGCGCGGTTGGCCGCCGACGCCGGGTCGTCCGGACGGGTCGGCACCAGCCCGGGCATCGCGCGCGGGCCCGCCTTGTACATCTCGTTCGGGAACGGCGCGTCGTAGGCGGCCTTCACCTCGTCCGTCAGCTTCGTGCGGGCGCCGGACTGGATGAACCGGCCGGTGTCGAAGACCTGCGCGTTCTCCACGGCCTGCCGGAACGAATGCCACACCTCCGGCATGTCCGTGTCCCCCGTGGGCAGGCCGGTGTTCGCCGCGACGAACCCGGCGAACCGGTCCGGGTGCTCGGCCAGCAGCCGCAGGCCGATCAGCCCGCCCCAGTCCTGCCCGACGAGCGTGACGCCGTGCAGGTCCAGCGCGTCGAACGCGAACGCCCGCATCCAGCCGACGTGCCGCGCGTAGCTGTGGTCAACGATGTCACCGGGCTTGTCCGACCGGCCGAAGCCGACCAGGTCCGGCGCGATCGCGCGCAGCCCGGCGTCGGCCAGCACCGGCAGCATCTTCCGGTACAGGTACGACCAGCTCGGCTCGCCGTGCAGGAGGAGCACCGGCGGGCCGTCGACGGGTCCCGCCTCGACGTAGCCCACTCTGATCAGCCCGCCGTGCGGATCGGCCAGCTCGGTGTACTGCGGCTCGTAGGGGAACTCGGGCAGGTCCGTGAACCGGTCTTCCGGTGTCCTGAGCAGTCGCACAGGTCCACGCTAGTGGGAACCGGACCGCCCGGCCACGCTCAGGAAATACTGACCGCGACCACGAGGCCGAGGCCGAGGTGCGCGGCCGCCACCACGATGCTCGCAGGGGCGAACTCCTCGCTCTCGATGGTGGAGCCCACGTCGATCCGCGTGGCCCACTCCAGCAGCCGCACGCCGACCACCTGGACGACGATGCCGATCAGGCCGTAGACCAGCGAGGTGATCAGGCCACCGGTGAGGTCGCTGGCGGAGTTGAAGATCGCCACCACCACGATGAACGCCATCGACAGCAGCCCGGACGCGGTCACGATCACCGCGTTCGGCAGGCCGCGCGTGACCAGCTGCGACAGCTTGCCCGGGGTGGTCCAGTCGATCGCGTAGAAGCCGGCGAACATCAGCAGCAGGCCGACGACGCCGTACAACAGGATCGCGCCGATCCCCCGCACGAGGTCGGAGCCGAACGTGTCGGACAGCGCAAGGGTCGAGGTCACAACGTCTCCCAGAACGATCAGAACGATTCGTGCGGATCAGGCGAAAAGCGGATCAGGGAGGGTTTTATCACGACTCGGGGATGCGGTGCGGGACAAATGCCGCACCGTCGTCCGTCACCAGTCCGCTGGTCTCGCGGATGCCCAGCCCGGCCGAGGCGTCCCCGACGATCCACGCGCCCAGCGCCGGCCGGTAGCCGTCGAACTCCGGCAGCGGGTCGAACGCCTGGTAGACGTAGCCTTCGGCGCCGTAGACGCCGTCGGTCTGGGTCTCGTAGCCGGTGGCGACGATCTGCACGTTCGCGCCCTCACGGCCCAGCTTCGGCTTGCGCACGTACTCCGTGAGCAGGCCGGGGTCGTCGGTGAACGCGGGCAGCAGGTTCGGGTGCCCGGGGTAGTTCTCCCACAGGACCGCCAGCAGCGCCTTGTTCGACAGCAGCATCTTCCACAGCGGCTCGACCCACAGCGTGCGCGGCATCGTCTCCACGGCGAAGCGGCCGAACTCCTCGTCGACCACCCATTCCCACGGGTAGAGCTTCACGACCGTGGACATCGGCGCCTCGGCGAGGTCCACGAAGCGCTTGAGCACCGGGTCCCAGCCGATCTCCTCGATCGCCAGGCCCACGGTGTCGAGCCCGGCCTCGGCGGCGGTCTCCTGGAGGTACGCGGTGGTGACGTGGTCTTCGCCGCTCGGATCGGCCGAGGACCAGGTGAAGTGCAGCTCGTTCGACGGCAGCTTGTCGCCGATCTCCCGCCAGCGCTCGACCAGCTTCTCGTGGATGGAGTTCCACTGGTCGTCGCCCTCGAACACGTCCGTCTTCCAGTGCCACTGGAGCACCGAAGCCTCGAGCAGCGTGGTCGGCGTGTCCGCGTTGTACTCCAGCATCTTGGCCGGCGACTTGCCGTCGTAACGCAGGTCGAAACGGCCGTACACGTGCGGGTCCTGCCGCTTCCACGACTCGGCGATGTGGGGCCAGACCCACTCCGGGATGCCGAACCGCCGGTAGCCCTCGGTGGTCACGACGTTGTCCACGGCCTCCAGGCACATGGAGTGCAGCAGCTCGACGTCGGCCTCCAGCGAGAGGACCTCGTCCATGCTGAACACGTAGTGCACGGACTCGTCCCAGTACGGGCGCGCCTTGCCGGCGCCGTCCCTGGCCGGGGTGCCGTAGACCAGTCCCTGGTCCTCGACGGTCCGCTGCCAGTCCCGGCGCGGTTCGCTGCGATCCCGGTACACCTACGAGCCCCCGCTCTTGCCGGTGCCGCCCGTGCCGCCGGACGTCCCGCTCTTGCCGCTGATGCCGAACCCGCCGCGCTGCACGGACTTGCCCGACTTGGTGGAGACGTTGGTGTTCCCGGACGGCGCGCTGAACGAGCCGCCGGAGACGCGCTGGCCGATGTTGCCGGTGCCGCCGTAGTTGTATCGGTACTGGGAGAAGCCGCCGCCGGGCAACGGGATGAACCAGAATCCGCCGCTGGAGTAGCCGTGGTGGCTGCTGACGTAACTCTCGTCGCAGTTCTCGTCCGGCTGGACCACTCCGCTGGCGTCGGTGCAGACCGCCGTCGTGTTGGTCGGCCTCGCGACCGTGTAGAAGGTGCCGACGAGCCCGGCCAGGCCGACGACGACGCCGCTGCCGATCAGGATCTTGCGCTTGGTCGCCGCCTTGCGGCCGGCGACCAAGGCCGCGGCCTGCGCTTCCTGTTCCTCGCGCTCCTGGTCGGCGATGGCCTGCCGACGGGCACGCTGCTCGGCCAGCGACGGCTCACGCGGCTGCGTGCTCCCGTCCTGGAACCTCATCGAACCGCGCTGGGCCGGCTCTTCGGGCGGCTGCTGCCCCACGTTGTCGTCCTGCGTCATCTGCGCTCCGTAATCCCCCGCACCGCGAAACCATGTCCAGACTATCGACCCGGATCGCGCACGGCTCGTGCGGCGCGGGCATCATGGGTATCGATGCCTCCCGACGCCCAGCGGTTCCGTCCGCCCCTGCAGACCCTGAGCACCCGTGTGGTCATGGCCGGGGTGTTCCTGGGCGCCATCATCGCGCTCGCCCTCAGTGTCACGTTCTCCTGGAGCGACGGCCTCGCCGGGGGGTCCGGCGGGGGCGAGGGCAAGCTCAACGCCGCCGCCCAGGAGGCCTTCCACGCGGCGCCCGGCAGCTGCCTGACCTGGGCCGCGGCCGACGCGTCGGACGCGCACAAGGTGCTCTGCACCCAGCCGCACCTGTTCGAGGTGACGAGCTCGGTCGACATCGGCGCGCAGTTCAACGCCCAGGCGCCGTTCCCGAACCTCGACCAGTGGCAGCAGATCGCGCAGGACAAGTGCAACGCCGACGTCCGCCCGTACCTCGGCCACGCGCTCGACCCGTACGGCAAGCTCACCACGAACCTGCTGCGCCCGACCGCGGACCAGTGGGGCAACGGCGACCGCCAGCTGCGCTGCGGCCTGCAGTGGGCGGGCCCGGGCGGCGGCCTCCAGCCGACCACCGGGGCGGCCAAGGACCAGGACCAGTCGCTGGTCTGGGCGCCGGGCACCTGCCTGGCGCTGGCCGGCAAGGGCATCGGCGACCCGATCGACTGCGGCCGGCCGCACTCGTACGAGATCATCGCGACGCTGGACCTGGCCTCGAAGTTCAAGGACGGCTACCCGAGCCAGAAGGACCAGAGCGCCTGGCTCGACACCGCGTGCGCCGACGCCGCGAAGACCTACACCGGCGGCGCCGACCTCAGCCAGAAGAAGCTGATCCTGGGCTGGGACCTGCGTGAGCAGGAGAGCTGGGACGCCGGGTCCACGAAGGTGAACTGCAAGGCCGCGGCCACCCTGGCCGACAACAGCGGGTTCCAGGCCGTGACCGGCAGCGTCAAGGACACCTCGAAGGCGCCGGCCTCGTCGTCGGCGCCGCCCAGCTCCTCCGGCGGCGGCTGACCCGTGCCCGTCGAGATGACCCGGGCCCGCTTCGAGGAGCTGGTCTCGGAGGCGCTGGACCAGGTGCCCGCCCAGTTCGCCGAGGCGATGGACAACGTGGTCGTGCTGGTCGAGGAGGACAACACCGAGTCGCCGGGCATCCTCGGGCTCTACCACGGCATCGCGCTGACCGAGCGCACCTCCGACTACGGCGGCGTCCTCCCGGACCGCATCTCCATCTACCGCCGGCCGATCCTGGGCATGTGCGACACCGAGGCCCAGGTCGTCGAGGAGGTCCTGATCACCGTGATGCACGAGCTGGGCCACCACTTCGGCATCGACGACGAGCGCCTGCACGACCTCGGCTGGGGCTGAGGAAACCGCATTTTCGGAACGCGGGATTTCCCGTTTCCGGCAGCTCGTGACCGTCCCAGCGCCGATCTGTCACCAATCGTGACTAGTCGATCACTGAATGGTGACAGTCGACTTACACTCTCACCAACAGTCAGGACCTGACTCCAGTGAGGGATCGCCGTGGGTCGAACACGCGCTGACAACCGGCTGCGGTGGCTGCTGTCGTCGAGCGCGGTGTCCAACCTCGGCGACGGCGTCGGCAAGGTCGCGTTCCCCCTGCTCGCCACCACGCTGACGCACGACCCGGTGCTGATCGCCGGGCTGGCGGCCGTGCAGTTCCTGCCGTGGCTGCTGTTCGCCGTGATCGCGGGGGCGCTGGTGGACCGCGTGGACCGGCGGCGGGCGATGGTGCTCGCGAACGTCGCGCGCGCGGCGATCGGCGGCTCGGTCGCGGTGCTCGTCGCGGCGGGCACGGTGAGCATCTGGCTGGTCTACGTCGCCGCCCTGCTCATCGGGACGGCCGAGACGGTCGCCGACAGCGCGGCGAACGCGCTCATCCCCGCCGTCGTCGGCGAGCACGATCTGGAAGGCGCCAACAGCAAGCTCCAGGCCTGCGAGATCGTCGGCCAGACGTTCCTCGGCGGACCGGTCGGCAGCACCGCCTTCGCGCTGTTCGCCACCTTCCCGTTCCTGCTCAACTCGGCCGGCTTCGCGATCGCCGCCGCCGTGCTGCTCGGCCTCGGCGGCACTTACCGGCCGAAGCAGGCCGAGCCGACGCGCTTCCGCAGCGACCTCGCGGACGGCGTCCGCTGGCTGCGCCGAAGCCCGCTGATGGTGCGGCTGCTCGCCGTCGCCGGGCTGCTCAGCCTGCTCAGCGAACTGGCGCAGGCCCAGCTGGTGCTCTACGCGCTCGACGACCTCAAGCTGTCCGACGCGACCTTCGGCCTGTTCGCCTTCGTCGGCGGCATCGGCGGGCTGGCCGGGGCCGCCTTCGCCCCGAGGCTGGTCCGCCGCTTCAGCCGGCGGGCGGTGCTGGTCAGCGGGGTCCTGTGCTGCGCCGCGGGCTTCGGCGGAATGGGGCTGACGCGGCAGCCGGTCGCCGCCGCGCTGCTGTTCGGGCTGTTCGCGGCCGCGATCGTGGCGGTGAACGTCGTGCTCGCGACGGTTCGCCACACGCTGGTCCCCGGCGAGCTGCTGGGTCGCGTGCTCGGGGTGTGGCGGACGGTCGTCTGGGGCGTGATCCCGGTCGGCGCCCTGCTCGGCGGCCTGCTCACGGAGGCGCTCGGCTCGGCGGGACGGACGTTCACCGCGTCGGGCGTCGCGCTGCTGGCGGTCACGGTTTTCGCAGCGGCTTCGCTCCGGCGGTTCCCCATCGATGACAAAACGGCCTCATCACGGCCAGTTCTGCCGCTCGACCAGTGAATCCGCCCGGCTTTGGTGCTGGAATAGCACATCACCCGGCGGTGCGGAGGTACGCGATGACCACAATCGACACCCCGCCGCTGCCGGACGACGACAGACAGACCGGTGACCCCGACCTCGACGAGAAGGCGCCTCGGGCGCGTCGGCCGCTGGTGCTGGCCGCCACCGCCGGCTTCGTCCTCGGCTGCTGTGTGCTCGGCCTGCTCTGGTCGCTGTCCGGCCAGCGCGGCGGCGCGAACGACGATGTGCTGGCGGCCTGCCAGAGCCTGTACCGGGCCGGCCACCTGCCCGACACGACCGGCGGTCACAGCGCCGCCGCCTTCACCCGGCTCTCCGACGACTCCGTCCACCGGGTCGCGGCCGCCTACGAGCTCGCGCAGGCGGCCGCCGATGCCGACGGCCGGTACCAGCCGCTGGCGCAGGGCCTCGGCACGGTGAACCAGATGGTGGTGACCAGCCGGTTCGACAGTGTCGCCGGGCAGGCCGCCATCGTCACCGTGCAGCAGCTCTGCGCGCGCGGCTGAGCCTCAGGCGCGGTGGACCGTCTTCACGCTGAGCTGGTTGCCGGGCAGGTTGCCGCCCGCGCAGCCGGTGCCCGGGTCGGCGATGAAGTTCGACGCGGTCTCCTGCGGCAGGTAGACCCGCAGGCCCTTGACCGGGGTCGGCTTGCACACCGCCGGGTCGAAGTTCCGCACCTGGACGAACTGGATGTCGGCCGCCGCGGACTGGCCGGGGTTCAGCTTGACCGCCGCGCCCTTCTCGCCGGCGCGGAACGCCGGCGGGCCGACCTGCTGCCCGTTGTCGCCGCCGACGTACGAGACGCCGGGGAAACCCTGGATGGTGCACGGCTTGCCGCTGGTGTTCTTGATGTTCAGCGGCCGGTAACTGGAGCCGGCGCCCGAGTCGCCCTGGCCAAGCGAAAGCGAGACGTCACCGGCCTTGCACAGGCCGTTGCCCGCCGCCGGGGCCGGCGCTCCCGTGCCGGCCGAGCTGTCCGGAGTGGACGGACTGGAACTGGCCGTGGCGGCGGGCGAAGCGCTCGACGACGGGGCGGGGCTCGACGTGGTGCTGGACGCGGTCGTCGTGCCGCCACCGCAGGCGGAAAGCAGTAGTGCGGCGGACGCGCCTGCCGCGGAAAGGAAAACCAGGGAAACCCGTGGTTTCTTGAAACTGAACATCTCACTCGCCTCCCTGTGCTGGGGTGAACCACTGTTCAGTGGACGTGCGGTCACAGCACCGGGTTGCGCCGGAACCGTGAATTCATCACCTGGCGGGCGGCGACCCGGGCGGGATTTTCCGACAAAACGTGGCGACACACAGCGAATTTACAACGCCTGATGGCGGCCCACCCGGTGAAGACTCGTGAGTGGAGTCCTTACAGCGGCGTGTCGACCCAGCTCAGGCAGCGCCAGCCGCCGTCCGGCTCGGCGAGCAGGTCGACGAAGGCGGTGTTCGGGATCAGCGCGCTGTTCGCGAGGTCGGGCGGCACGTTCGACGCGAGCCACTCCGCGCCCAGCCGGATCGCCCCGCCGTGGCTGACCAGGACGACGGTGGCGTCCGGACCGTCGTGCTCGTGCTTCGCGCGCAGCTCGGCGGCCGCGTGGAGCATGCGGGCCCGGACCTCCGCGCCCGACTCGCCGCCGGGGATCCGCGCGTCCAGCTCGCCGAGCGTCCAGCGGCGGACGGTTTTCATGTAAATCTCGATCGACTCGCGGCCGGTGTGGTCCTCGAGGTCTCCGGCGGCGACCTCCTTGACGCCCTCGATCACCTGCACCTCGAGGCCCAGCGCCTCGGCCAGCGGCGCGGCGGTCTGCTGCGCGCGCGTGGCCTGCGAGGCGTACACGGCCACGATCGGCTCGCCGCCCAGCCGTTCGGCGAGTGCCCGCGCCTGCTCCTGCCCCAGCTCGGTGAGCGGCGGCCCGGGCAACGCCGTGTCCAGCGCGCCCCGCAGGTTCCCGGACGTCTGACCGTGGCGGACCAGCAGCAGCCTCACGCGCCTTCCCCCTTCACCACGGCGTCGGCCCAGGCCTGCGCGTCGAGGAAATCCTGGTTGCCGGCCCCCGGCTCGATGGTGGCCACGACCCCGTCGGCACGCGGGTGCGAACCGAGGAACCGCACGTGACAGCGGCGGCGCAGGGCGGCCATCGCGTCGACGATCCGGGGCTCGGCGACGTGCCCCTCGAAGTCGATGAAAAAGCGGTACTCGCCGAAGTTGTTGCGCGTGGGCCGCGCGTCGAGGCGGGTGAGGTTGATGCTGCGGCCGGCCAGCTCCGCGAGCAGCTCGGCCAGCGTGCCGGTGCGGTTCACCGCCGCCGCGACGATCGAAGTCCGGTCCGCGCCGGTCGGGGCGGGCAGCTCGCCGGGGCGGCGGACCATGAGGAAGCGCGTCTGCGCGTCGTGGACGTCCGCGACGCCCGTGGCCAGCACCTCCAGCGGGTAGTGCTCGGCGGCGACCGGCGCGCAGACGGCCGCGTCGAAGTCGCCGTTGACCACGCCGACGGCCGCGCCCGCGGTGGAGGACGACGCCACCGGCGTGGCGCCCGGCAGGTTCGCCTCCACCCAGTCGCGCACCTGCGCGAGCGCGTGCGGATGGCTGGCGACGGTCTTGACCTCGCCCCCGCCCGGGCGGGTCAGCACGCTGAAGTGGATGGGCAGGATCGTCTCGGCCACCGCGACCAGCGGCTCGCCGTCGCTGAGCCCGTCGAGCGTCGTCGGCACCACGCCCTCGACGGAGTTCTCGATCGGCACGCACGCGGCGTCCGCGGCGCCTTCGCGCACGGCCGCGAGCGCGAGCCGGACCGTCTCGTAGGGGGCCAGGTCCTCGCCGGGCGCGAGCGCCCGGGCGGCCTGTTCGGTGAAGGTGCCCTGGGGGCCGAAGTACGCGATCCGCAACACCTCGCCAGGCTACTTACCCCGCACGTGGCGACTTTCACTCGGACAGCCGGTACGCCAACCGGTTACGCCGGGTGGCGTTTTTTGCCATGCTAGAGCCGTGACCGCCGAATCGGGCACACACACCGGGCGCGAAGACGTCGGTGCGCCGGCCTCGCCGCGGGCGCCGGAACTGGTGTTGTGCGCCGTCGATGAACCGCTTGCCGCCGCGTGGACCGATGCCCTCTCCACCCTCGCCGATCCCGGTGGCCGGGTCCGGGTGCACCGCGGCTCGGTGCTCGACGTCACCGCCCAGGCCGTGGTCAGCCCGGCGAACTCGTACGGCTGGATGCGCGGCGGGATCGACGCGGTCTACGCCCGCGCTTTCCCGGGGGTCGAGCAGAGCGTCCGCAGCGCGGTTCTGGCTTCGTACGGCGGTGAACTGCCGATCGGCGAGTCCGTGATCGTCCCGACGGGCGAGGCCGAGCCGGCCTGGCTGATCAGCGCGCCGACCATGCGCGAACCCGGTGAGGTGCTGCCCGCCGACACCGTCCACCCGTACCTGGCGGCGCGCGCGGTGTTCCTGCAGTGGCGGCACGGACAGCTCGATCACGGGCCCGTTCACGACCACGTCACCACCATCGCGATGCCGGGCCTCGGCACCGGCGTCGGCGGCGTGCCACCGGCCGTCTGCGCGCGGCAGGTGGCCGCGGCGTGGGAGGAAGTCTTCGGCCACCGTCGTCACGCTCGGTGATCTCGGCCGTCCGCAGGATAGGGGCGCGTGCATCACATCACAGCGCGTTCACGTGTGGTTGGCCCTACCGTTGAAGGCGCATTTGACGCCAGCCAGCGCAGGCGACGGTCGAGGAGTGTGCGATGACCCGGGTGCGTGAACTCAGCCCCTACGTCGAGCTTCACCGGGATCAGTGGCGTGAGCTGCGCAGTTCGACGCCACTGCCGCTGACCGCCGACGAGCTGGTGCGGCTGCGCGGGCTCGGCGAGCAGGTCGACCTGGCCGAGGTCGCGGAGGTCTACCTGCCGCTCTCGCGCCTGATCAACCTGCAGGTGAAGGCGCGCCAGCAGCTGTACGAGGCCACCACCACGTTCCTCGGCGACGACTGCCGCGACACGAAGGTCCCGTTCGTGATCGGCATCGCGGGAAGTGTCGCGGTCGGCAAGTCGACCACGGCCCGAATCCTGCGCACGCTGCTCGCCCGCTGGCCGGATCACCCGCGCGTGGACCTGGTGACCACCGACGGCTTCCTGTACTCGCGCGCCGAGCTGACCCGCCGCGGCATCATGCACCGCAAGGGCTTCCCGGAGAGCTACGACCGCCGCGCGCTGCTGCGGTTCGTCACCGAGGTGAAGTCGGGCGCCGAGCACGTGTCGGCGCCGGTGTACTCACACCTCGCGTACGACATCCTGCCTGGTGAGGAGCAGGTGGTGGAGCGGCCGGACATCCTGATCATCGAGGGCCTGAACGTCCTGCAGCCCGGGCCGCGCCTGACCGTTTCGGACCTGTTCGACTTCTCCATCTACGTCGACGCCCACACCGGCGACATCGAGCGCTGGTACGTGGAGCGCTTCCTGAAGCTGCGCCACACGGCGTTCTCGGACCCGGCTTCGCACTTCCACCACTTCGCCGGCCTGCCCGACGACGAGGCCCGCGAAGAGGCCCGGCACCTGTGGCGCACGATCAACGAGCCGAACCTGATGGAGAACATCAAGCCGACCCGTCCCCGGGCGACCCTGGTGCTGCGCAAGGACCCGGACCACTCCATCAACCGCGTCCGGCTCCGCAAGCTCTGAACCCTCGGTTCACTCACACGGCCTCGCCGAGTGACCCTGGGCTGGCCGATCGGCCGATCGGCCAGTGCTTTCCTAACCGGTTGGCCGATACCGGGCCGCCCTGGCGAAAGCGACCCTGAACTCACCAGGAAAAACCGTCTGACCTGGGGAGGAGGCCACCATGCTCACCATCGTCCTGACCTGGATCGGCGCAGTACTAGGCCTGACCCTGCTGGTGGCCATGGCCGCCGGCACCTTCGTCGTCGACTTCGACGAGGCCCTACGAGAACGCCGCTCGAAGGCGGCCGAGGTGATCCCGGGACCGACCGGGCCGACCGCTTAGGGCGCTGCCCCTCTATCCACACCCAGCCCCGGATGTGGACAACTCACCCCCCAGCCCCATCGAAACCCCGGCCCGAGCACCCCCACCCGATAGACTGGACGTGGGACGCCCCCCGAGGTGGGCGGGGGTTTCGGAAGTTGGACTCGGTAATTGAGTCTAGGCAGCGAGGGTCTGGGTCCGGTATTGCACCGGGCTCAGACCCTCGCGGTGTGTGTGGCCCCGGCCGGTGTTGAACCAGGTGATGTAGTCGTCCAGCGCGGTGGTGAAGGCGTCGGTGCTGAGGTAGCCGGTGTGGTGGAACATCTCTTCCTTGAGGTGGCCGAAGAAGCTCTCCATGACCGCGTTGTCGTAGCAGTTGGCCTTGCGCGACATCGATGGTGTCGCTCCTGCAGTGGTCAGCAGGTGCCGCCAGGACTGGTGCTGATAGTGGAAGCCCTGGTCAGAGGGCACGATCGGTGCCTGTCCCGGTGCCAGCGTCGCCAGGGCATCGCGCAAGCACGAGCTGGTGAGGTTCAGGTTGGGTGAGGTGCCGACCGAGTAGGAGATGATCTGCCGGTCGAACAGGTCCATCACCGGCGAGAGGTAGACCTTGCGGTCGCAGACGCGGAACTCGGTGATGTCGGTGACCCACTTCTGGTTCGGTGCGGTCGCGGTGAACTCCCGCTTCAGCACGTTGTCGGCGATCTTGCCGACCATGCCCTGGTAGGAGACATAGCGCCGTCGGCGGCGGATCAGGCAGACCAGACCCAGCTCGCGCATCAGCGTGAGCACGGCTTCTTCGCGACCTGCCAGCCAGCTTTGCGCAGCTCACAGTGCACGACCCGATGCCCCCGGCGCCGGTTCTCCTCGAAGGTGGCGGTGATCGCCGCTTTCAGCTCGGCTCGGGGATCGGGCCGCCTCAGGCGGGCCTGGTGGTAGAAGAACGTCGACCGGGCCAGCCCGGCGGCAGCGAGCAGGTGTTCGAGGGAGTGCTCAGCCTTGAGCGACACGACGGCGCGGACCTTCACCGCGGTCGTCGCTCCCTCAAGGCACGCACTTTTCCCAGGTAAGCGACCTCTGCTTGGAGCCGGGCGTTCTCCCGCCGCAGCCGCTTCAGCTCGCTGACCTGGTCAGGGGCACTATCAGAGGCGCCCGGTGGCCGGCCTCTGGGCTTCGGGCGCAGTGCGTCCTCGCCCTCGCGCCGGTAGATCCGGGCCCACCTCTTGACCACCGCCGGAGACGACAGCCCCAGCTCGGCGGCCAGCTCTCCGGCCAGGAAACGCCGCACCGCCGAGCGCTTGACCTCGAACGAGAACGATCCCTTGACCGGCTTCCTCACCAGCGCAAGCCTGCCATGCAGCTTCCACCGCCGATACACGCTCCGCACCGGCCAGCGGGCCACGCCCATCGACCTCGCTACCGAGGTGTCCCCCCAACCCCGCTCGAACAACGCCACAGCCGCCTCACGCTGCCCCTCCGACAACGCACTACGTGGATCCATACAACAACTCCCCGGAAGCTGGAACTGAATTCTCAGTCCAACTTCCGGGGAGCACTTCAGTGGGCGGGGGTTTCGTACCGGGTCAGACCTGTTCCAACGCCTCGCGGTACCCGTCCAGGTCGTAGTCCAGCCGGTCTTCGCCGGTCTCCTCGAGCTGGCCCTCCAGCACCGCGACCAGTTCCCCCAGCACCTCGTCGCGCGAAAGGCCCCGCTCGGCCAGCCGCAGCGCCGCCGGCCAGACCTCCTCGGGGGAGTCGTCCCAGAGCTGGTCGACCAGTGTCGTCTTCAGCGCCAGGTGCAGGCGCGGCTCGCCGTCGAAGGAGTCGTCCGCCAGCGACTCGTGGTACTCCGGGTGCTCGCCGATCACCAGCAGCCGGCGCTGCTCCGGGTCGCCCGGGTCGAGGTCGGTCAGCTCCTCGTCGCCGATCACCGTGTTCAGCGACGGCACCGCGAACCGGCGGCGCTCGACCACGGCCAGCACCTCCTCCGGCGACTCGGTGCCGTCGAGGTAGTCGTTCGGCTCGTCCTCGTCCGGCTCCTCGGCGAGGTACTCCTCCAGGTACTCCGTGACGTCCGCGACCAGCGCCGCCACCGCGACCTCCGAAAGCCCCTCGCGCGCACCCGCCCACGCGGCCCACGCCAGCACCACCGGCGCCAGGGCGTCCTCGTCCTCCAGCTCGTACTCGCCGCCGAGCAGCGCCTCGAGGAACCGCGCCAGCTTCTCCGGCCCGACGCGCAGCGGATTCGCCGGCTCGGTTTCACACCCGTGGTCCACGAGAAGCCGCGCGATCTCCCGCTCCTCCAGCCCGGACGCCGCGACGAACTCGTCCACCGCCGCCTCGCGCCGCGCGGGCGCCCACTCCTCCACCTCGAGCGACGCCGACGGCTCGGGCAGCGCCCGGCACCAGGTCAGCGCGATGGCGTGGAACCGCGCGTAGTCCGCGCCGACCTCGGGCTCTTCCATCCCGTCGGTCTCGGCGATGCCGTCGACGAGCAGCCGGTGCGCGTCCGCGGGCTCGATCTTGTCCAGCACCACCAGCTCCGCGTCCTCCGCGGCCTGCGCGCGCATCTCGGTGAGCACCTCGATCGGCGCGTCGATGACCACGAGGTCGCGCACGCGGCCGCGCTCGGTGAAGTCGAGCAGCGCCAACAGCCCCAGCGTCGCGTCGCCGCGGGAGAACACACACAGCAGCGAGGATTCGTCGCCGTAAACGTCGCCGGTGCGCCAGCACTCGCCGACCGTCACCTGGCCGACCGACGCCGCCCACTCCGGCTCCGGAATGCCGCGGCCCAGCACCACGCCGAGCGCGTCGGCCGCCGCCGTGCGCTCCTCTTCGGT
The DNA here is from genome assembly GCF_900110575.1 of Amycolatopsis saalfeldensis. GTDB lineage: Bacteria > Actinomycetota > Actinomycetes > Mycobacteriales > Pseudonocardiaceae > Amycolatopsis > Amycolatopsis saalfeldensis. The sequence goes on along the minus strand of NZ_FOEF01000013.1, from coordinate 57,497 downwards.
CTCCGCGACGACCTTCAACGCGGCCAGCAGCGCCGCCGCCCCGGGCGTGATCTTGCGCTGCGCGAACGCGATCAGCTCCAGCCCCAGCTGCTCGCCGCCCTCGGCGTCACCTTCGATCGCCAGGTCCCACCACTGGCCGAGCACCTCGGACGCGAGCAGCTCGACGTCGAACGGGCCGGGCTCGGCCGCCAATCCGGAGAAGTCCCGGAGGACGTCCTTGAACAGACCGTTCACGCTGTGCGCTGCGGGCTGCGGGTTCTTCTTGCGGGCGCGACTCACCGGGCTCATGCCGAACATCGTTGCATCGACGGCGCCAGCGGGGACTCGCGGGAGCTTGGTCGCCGCGGGCCCACGGGTGGTTCCGGCTCCTCGGTCGGGCGAGTGACCACGTTTCGGCTGGTCAACGAGTCCGCGACGGGCCGGTTCAGCTGGTCAACGAGTCCGTCGCGGCCTGGCTGCGGGGCTTGGGCAACGCGATCCGGGCCGCGCGCACCTCGGCGATCAGCCGCGTCTTGCGCCGGTGCACGGTCACCAGATCGGCCAGGTAGCCGGTGAACTCCTCCGCCGTCCCCGCGCGCTTGTGCAGCGTCCGCAGCTTCTTCAGGTGCTTCGCCGCTTCGCGGTAGGACTGTGGGTCCTTCTGCTCGATCAGCCGCTCGACCTGGGTGCGGTAGACGGGGATCGTCTCGGCCGGGTGCTCGGCTTCGCGCAGCGCGGCCAGCTCGACGCGCAGGTCCAGTGAGCCGCCGAAGCGGACACACGCGCGCCACGCCTCGTCCGGCCGTCCCTCGGCAAGCAGGGCGCGCGCAAGTTCCTCGGCGCCTTCCTCGGTTTCGCCCGCGCACTCGCGAAGCTGCTTCAACGCGCCGACACGCTGTACGGACCAGACACCGGCCTCGACCGACGCCTCCCGCAACGCGAGGTACGTGACCTGCCCCGGCTCGGCGTCGAACTCCTTGCGGCGCAAGGCAACCGTCTCGTCCTCGGGCTCCGGCGGCGCGGGCGCCTTGTGTGGCGTGAGCGCTCGCGCGGCGTGCGCGATGGCCTCACTGTGCCGTCCGGCCGCGCGAAGCACCCGCACGATCTTCAGGCTGACGTCCACCCGCGGCGGCTTCGCGGACAGGATGGCGACGAGCCCGTCGACGTCCCCGCGAACCTCGGCCAGCTCCTCCAGCAGCCGCTCCGCGACGTCACGGCGGTACCCGGTGGCGCCGGCCGCGACGACGTCGTCCACAGTGGACTTGATCCGGTCGAGTCCGCGTTCCCCCAACGCTTTCGCGAATTCGGCCAGCTCGATCACGGGCCGGCCGAGCCCTTCGAACTCGACCTCGAGGATCCAGTCGGCGAGCTGGCCGGGGTCCGGCGGCCGCGCAACGCACGCCCGGGCGTACAGCTCGACGGCGCGCTCCAGCCGGTCACCGAGATCACCCGACGGGTCTCCGGACTGCTCCAGCATCTCGCCGATGTCGTCGACCGTGCGGCGCGCCAACGGGGCGAGGTCCGCGCGGCTGCCCGCGTCGAGCAGCCGCTGCAGCGTGTCCAGCACCGCGCCGACCTTCGCGGTGTACTCCATGTTGCCGTCGGACACGGCGGTGTCGAGCAGGCGGTGCGCCTCCGTCACGTCACCGGATTGGGTGGCGGCGCGCAATTCGAGTGAATGCCGTAACTCAGGGTCACGCTGCGCTTGGGCGTACAGCAGCTCCGCCATCGTCTCCGCATCCAACGTACGCAGGTAGGGCCGCAGATCCGGGGGACCAGTCACGCGCATCAGTCTGCCGCATGGCCTCTGTCGTGCGTGTGGGCCAACTGCGTGCTCTTTCCGGAGCAACCGCGCACCGCGGGTCACCGGCCCGCGGCCTGCGGATATGCGGCGTTCGGGCGGGCCTGACCGACGTGGTAGTCAGTCCCGGTGAACCTTGAGGACCTCACCCAGCGCCTCCGCGACTTCGCCGCCGCCCGCGACTGGGAACCGTTCCACACCCCGAAGAATCTCGTCATGGCGTTGTCCGGCGAAGTGGGTGAGCTGATCTCCCTGTTCCAATGGCTGACGCCCGAGGAGGCCGCCGCCTGGCGCACCGATCCCACGATGGAGTTCAACGTCCAGGACGAAATCGCCGACGTCACCCTCTACCTGGTCCGCCTCGCCGACTCACTGGGCATCGACCTCCTCGCCGCGGCCAACGCGAAGATCGACCGCAACGAAACCCGTTTCCCCCCAGTGGAGAGATGACCGCAGCCGGCTAGGAACGGCCGGCCGCCGCGCCTTTCTCCCCCACCAGCCACCCCCCGACCAGCAGCCCGACCCCGATGACGGCGAAGAAGACCCCCGCACCCACCCCGGCCCCACCGAACATCGCGATGACGGTGACGAACATCAGCACCAGCCCGATCCCCATCATCACCCGCCCGCCCACCCTCGCCGACCCCTGACGCGGCGCGACCGCAAGACCGTCGGTCGGCGCATCCACGGGATGCGGTGCGGCCCTGCGAGGCGCCGAACGTGGAACCACGGAACCGGCAACGTCGTCAGGGTTCGGCTCAACCCGCTGCGCGGGAACAGCCACCGGCGCGAATTGCCGCTTTTCCTCCTGCCGGACCGGTTCCTGCGACCCCGTCGACTCTTGCGGCCCCGTCGACTCCCGCTGTCTTGTCAATTCCTGCGACCGCGCCGACTCCCGCTGCCGCGCCCGGCCCTCCGGCCGCATCGACTCCTCGGACCGCATCCGCTCCTGCAGCCGTGCCGCCTCCTCCGACCGCACCCACTCCTCCAGCCCCGCCGAATCCCGCTGCCGCGCCCACTCGTCCAGCCGCGCCGAGTTCCCCGCCCATCCCGAGTCCTCTGCCCGCGCCGAATCCCGCAGGCTCAACTCCTCCAGCCGCCCCAACCCCTCCGCCCGCGCCGAATCCACCGAGCCCGCCCACCGCGCCACTTCCGTCGGCTCCACCACCGGCCACACCGGCGCCCCCTCCGAACCTCGCGCCGCAGCGGAGTCGCCCGTCTCGAATCCCAGCGCGGCCTCCGCCTCCCTAACCGCCACCACCTCAGCGCCCAGCTCGACAGCCCGCGCCAGCCGCGGCTCACCCGTCGGCACACCGTCGTCGTACGCGAGGTGCGTAACCGAGGCCGTCAGCTTCTTCGCCAGCTGCACACCCTCGGCGAGCACGCGGGCGCGCAGCCGGTCCGCCGCTGCCGTTGTGCCGAGGACCAGCACGCGCGTCACCCTCCCGGGACCCGTGGGCCGGAGGCCGTCGACGATCTCCGGGACGTCGAGAGCCGCCGCGACCTGGCGCAATTCACCGTGCTCCGCCGCCGTCACCACGCCATCCGCCTCCACGACCGAGCGCAGAGCGGCCACAAAACTCTCGTGGATGCGCCGGACATCCGGCTCGGTCATCCCGGCGTCGGCCGCGAGCCCGGCCAGCGCCCAGACCTCTTCGCTCGACAGGTGCTGGTCGCCGACGGACTCCGCGAGCAGGTCCAGATAAGCGCACGCCACCGTCGGGTCCGAAGGCCCGGCGACGATTCGGTCGACCACGCCCGACATCCAGCCGTTCTCGACGACGTCACCGTCCGGGCGGCGGAGAATCCGGCCGCCGGGCGCGAATCGCGGCAGCTCCGGGAACCGCGGCGGCGCCGTGAAGCCGAGGCCGTGCGCGCCGATGAGCGTGGTCATCACCCGCGCGCACACCCCGGCCGACGCCGACGCGAGGTACGGCGGGTAGTCGCCGACGCCGAGCGCCCGCGCGATCGTGCCCAGCCGGTAGTTCGGCAGGCGCACCACCTCCTGCGCCGCGCGCATCGTCGAAACCCCAGGCAGCACCGGCAGCCGGCCGCCCAGCCGCGCGATCTCCGCGGCGAGGAACCCCGAGGTCAACGGCAGATCGTGCGCCACGACCACGGCGCCGCGGCACAAATCGAGCAACGGCCCGAGCACATCGCCGAACGATGGCGCCCCGGCCAGCTCCTCCCCGTCGATCCGATGCGGTCCGGGCGGCAGCGGGTACCCGGGCGAGACGAGCGTCGCCAGCTCGCCGCGCACCGTCCCGTCCGCGCGGACGCGCACCACCCCGAGTTCGACGACGCGGCCCGTACGCAAGCCCGTGGTCTTCACGTCGATCGCGGTGAAGTCGGCTTCACGCGCGGAGACCCGTCCGTCTCGCGTAAGCGGCAAGAATTCGATCAACTCGGCCATGGCCAACGTACTTTCTGCCGGAGGAGGTTCGGGTGAAGATCGTCCACGGCCCGTCGAATGTGACACTATTTCCACCAGTTCCGGAATCCGTGACGCTCCTGTGACGATAAACCAGGACCGTTCGAGTGACACTGGACATTTTCACGCCAACTGCACGTCATCGCCGTAACGCGGCCGGGTTCTCCCGCGAAAATATCCTCACCAACTTGCCCTTGAGGAACGAGGAATTCCCGAATGCACCCCACTCCACCCTCCGCGGCGCGCCCCGGGCGGCGTTTTCCGAAGTGGCTGATGGCCACGCTAGGCGTTTTCGTGGTCCTGTTCGTCCTGGGCGCGATCTTCGGCAAGGCTCCCGAAACGCCGACGCAGCCGCTCGCAGCCCCGGCGGCGCCGACCACACCGTCGCCCTCGTCCTCGTCGATCGCTCCGCCGCCACCGCCCACGTTCACTGTCGACAAAGTGACCGACGGCGCCACCGTCGAACTCGCCGGCAGCGACGGAACCCACCGGACGGTGCACGTACTCGGGGTCACCGTCCCGACCGGGAACAACTGTTACGCAGCGGAAACGCTGAGCTGGGCGACCACAAAACTCGTCGGCGCCCCGGTCAAGCTGACCACCGACACCGCGACCGGCGTCGCGCTGGCCCTGACCGACGGCACGGACTACGCGTCCGCGGCAATCTCCGGCGGCTTCGCCAAGTACGCCGCCGACGCCGTCTCGACGTCACTCCAAGCGCTGCAGAACACGGCCAGCCAGACCGCCGTCGGCCTGTGGGCCGCGCCCTGCAACGGCACCATCGACGCCCCGACGCCGGCCCCACCCGCACCCCCGGCCGCCCCCGCACCTGCTCCCGCGAAACCGGCGCCCGCCCCCACCACCGAAGAGCCGGCCCCGGCACCCGACAATTCCTCATCCGTCTACTACAAGAACTGCGCCGCCGCCAAGGCCGCTGGTGTCACTCCGCTGCTTGTCGGCGAGCCCGGATACCGAAAAGCGTTGGACCGCGACGGCGACGGCGTGGCCTGCGAAAAGTGAATCTACCCGGGAATCATTTTCCGACTCACGGGGTAGTGAGATAAGCCTGTGCGATCCGCGCGTAAACCACGACATTGTCGCGGTAGTTCCCGGTCGAGTGGTCGAAGTCGCCGCCACAGGTGATGAGGCGCAGTTCCGGGGTCGGGGTGTCGCCGTAAACGCGGTCGGTCGGGAACTGTGATTTCGGATAACGGTCGACGCGGTACACGGTGAAGACGGCGCTTGTCCGGTCCGCGCGGCTGACCACGACCTGTTCGCCGGGGCGCATGTCCTTGAGGCGGAAGAAAACCCCGGGCACCTTGCGGTAGTCGACGTGCGCCGCCACCACCGCGGGGCCGACCTGGCCGGGCGTGGGACCGCCGGTGAACCAGCCGGCGGTCAGCGCGTCCTTCGGCACCTCGAGGGCGCCCTCGGTCGTGAGGCCGAGCTCGACGAGGTGGTCGACGCGCACGCCGATGGCCGGGATCTCGAGCGCCGCGGGCTTCGACGGCGTCTGCACCTTCGCGACGGGCAGCCGGGTAGCCGACGGCGTCGGCTCGCTCACCGACGCCGGCGGCCCGCCCGTCGCGAGGACCGGCTGCACGCCCTCCGTCGGGGACGGCGCCTGGAGGAACGCGGCGATCAGCAGCACCGCCACCGCCACGACGAGAACGGCGCCGACCAGGAGCGCCCGGACCCGCATCAGCTCGGACGCCGGCGCAGGTAGAGCACCATCCCGCCGGACGCGCCCGCCGCGAGCAGGACGCCGGCCCCGATGAGCAAGCCGCCGCCAGTCTCATCCGGCTCGCCGCCGCCGGTCGCGACACCGCCGACGGGCTTCACCTTCACCTGAGGCTCAGTTTTCACCGGCGTCCGGGTAGAAGTGGTCGTGGACGTTTCCGGAATTGTCACCGAAGTAGCAGAGCCGCCCTCTGACGGATTCTGCGATGACGTCGGCGTGCTGCTCTGAGTGGGCCGGTGCGGCAGCGATTCGCACGCGATGCCGTCATGATCGGCATCCAGCCCATTCGGATCGGACTTGTCTTGGTCGAGCACGGCCTGCGCGTCCTCCTGGTACGTGAAGTCGCTGCAGTTCTTGTCTCCCACCTGCGCGAAGGCCAGTTGGACCGGCGCGATCAAGATGAACCCGGCGACGACGCCGACCAGGCCGAAGGCACGACGAAATGAGGACAACGGAGTGGTCCTTCCAAGGGGAAATGGGGATGATGCGTGGTAAGTATCGCGATTCCCCGAGGACTGTTACGGGCGATTTCCCAGCCAACGTCCACTGTTCCGGAAATGGCGGTCCGTCCACCTGATCGGGTATATCCGGTGATTTTTCGCCCGCGCCGGACGGGGCTCCCGCCACCAGCCGCCCGTGGCGTCGGGCACGGAGGGCGGCCACGCCGCTCGCACACCCCGTAACCTGGCGGTATGCCGATCCAGGTGCTGCTCGTCGACGACCACGAACTGGTCCGCCGCGGCCTGCGCGACCTCCTCGGCGACGAGACCGACATCGAGGTCGTCGCCGAGGCCGGCAGCGTCGAGGAGGCGCTGGCGGTGGCCATGCACGTCGAGCCGGACGTGGCCGTGGTGGACGTCCGCCTCGGCGACGGCGACGGCATCACCCTCTGCCGCGAGCTGCGGTCCAAGCCCAGCCCGCCGGCCTGCCTCATGCTCACCGCCTTCGACGACGAGGAGGCCATGGTCGGCGCGATCATGGCGGGCGCGTCGGGTTATCTGCTCAAGCAGGTGCGGGGTCAGGACGTGGTGAACGCCGTGCGCGAGGTCGCCGCCGGCCGTTCCCTGCTCGACCCGCTCAGCACCGCCCGGGTGCTGGACAAGCTCCGCCACCCGCCCACGGACGACCTCGCCGCCCTCACCGACCGCGAGCGCGACGTACTGGAGCTCATCGGCCAGGGCATGTCCAACCGCGAGATCGCCGAACGCCTCTTCCTGGCCGAGAAGACGGTCAAGAACTACGTCACCTCGGTCCTCGCCAAGCTCGGCATGCAACGCCGCACCCAGGCCGCCGCCTGGATCGCCCGCCGCGGCAAGTAATGCCGGAGATACGCACCCCCCCCCCGTCGTTTTCGATGGATCCGGCCTACCACCACTGGCAGACCTTCGGTGTCGAGCGACGCGTGCTGGTGGTCGCGCGGACAGTCACCACCGTGACGCGCTTGCTGGACGTGCTGTCGCTGTTCGAGGACGACCCCCGCGTCCAGCCCTTCTTCACCTTCGATGGGTCGAACCCAGCGATCTTCAGTGCCGGGCTGCCGGAATTCCTCCACAGCCTGGGGACAACCGTCGTGCCCTGGGCACAGGCCGTCAAACCTGGGTTCGACCTAGCGATCGCGGCGAGTGAGAACGACGACCTCGCCGAGCTGCCGTCGCCGGTGCTGCTGATCCCGCACGGGATCGGGCACCAGAAGTACTACCCGCGCACCGAGATCGTGTCCGGCCTGAACCCGTCGCGGTTACGCGGCAAGCGCTTGCGACTCGGGCTCTCGCACGGCAACCAGCTGCGCCACCTCGACGGGAACGCCCCGCCCACCGTGGTCATCGGCGACCCGTGCCACGACCGCATGCTGGCCAGCGCCCATCGGGTGCCGCACTTCCGGCGGCTGCTCGGCGCGGACTCGCGGACCCACGTGGTGCTCGCCTCGACGTGGGGCCCTGACTCCCTGGTCGGCACCGATCACCTGGTGCCACAACGGTTTCTGGCCGAGCTGCCACTGGACGAGTACCGCGTGAGCCTGGTGCTGCACCCCGGCGTCTGGTCGGCGCACAGCCCGTTCCAGGTCCGCGCCGCCCTGGCTACGGCGATCCGCGGCGGGCTCACCGTGATCCCGCCCCAGCACGGCTGGCAGGCGACGCTGCTCTCCGCCGACTGCGTGATCTCCGATTGCGGCTCGATGCCCCTCTACGCAACGGCGGCCGGCGTCCCCGTGATCATCGGCAGCCCCATCTCGGACACCGTGGTGAGCGGCTCCCCGCTCGCGGAACTGCTCACGAAGGCCCCGAGACTCGTTAGGTCCGACCTAGCAAGCCAGATCAACGCCACGATCGAGGCCGGCCCCGTCCCCGGCATCGCCGAACAGGCGGTGGAGTACCCGGGCAAATGCGCGGAGATCCTCCGCCCGCTGCTGTACGCCATGCTCGACCTAACGGAACCGGCTCGCCCTGCCGTTTTTCCACCGCTTGGAGACCCCGCTCCACAGGTCCAGCCGCCGACGACGCTCCGCGTGGCTGTCCACAACGAGGGCGCCACGCTGGCAGTCACCCGCTTTCCAGCCGCCGTCCCCCACACTGGTGAGCCCCTGCCCGGCACTCACGTGGTCGCGCATGCCGAGTTGTCCACACTCGCCGATCTGGAAGGCGCCGCCGTCATCCACCGAGACCGGACCGACGACTTCCCCGCCTGGGCCGCCGAGACCGCCCGCCGCCGCCCGACCGCCCGCCTGATCGCCGCCACTGCCCCAGGCCGCTGCCTGATCCGCACCGAAGACGGCGCCACGACAACCCTCGCCGTTCCCCCCGACGTCGACCCGCTGGCCGTCGCTTCAGCCGCCTACTGGCACGCGGTGCGAAACCTCCCCCTGACTACCCTGCGTTTCCGCCTGGGCCCCCACCAGATCACCGCCGAAGCCGACTGACACCACTCCCCGCCCGACCCGCCTCGCCACAGACCCGCGCATCCTTGCGGACCCGAGCTTTCCCGCCGACCAGCGCTTTCCCTCGAACTCACGCTTCTCCCCGCGAACCCGCGTTTTTCCCCTGCGAACCCGCGCCTCCCCGCGAACCCGCATCTCCCCTGCGAACCCGCGCCTCCCCGCGAACCCGCATCTCCCCTGCGGACCCGTGCTTCCCGCGGACCAGCGCTTCCTCGCGCACCCGCACCTCCCCTGCGAATTCGCACCTCCCCTGCGAACTCGCCCCCGGCGGACCCGTACGTCCCCACGAACTCGCACTTCCCCAGATCCGCACGTCCCCGCCGCCCAATGCTTCCCGTGGACCGAGTTCCCCTAGCCGGACGCCCACCCGCGGATCCCCCAACTGCCAACCCTCGCCCGCCGACAGCCTGCTCCTGGCCACCCGCCCTTCACCCAGGCCCCAGCAGCCCGCCACCACAACTGGCCCGCACCTCAGCCCACCAACCGATGCAGCCTGCATCACCACATCGCCGCGCCCCTGTACGCGGAGCGCGCAACCTGCACAGCCGCGTCGTCACACTCCCGCCCGGCAACCAAATCAGCGCGCCCACGGCCCGTCCGCGCAACCGCACCCGAAGCCGCAAACCCTCCACCCACCCGCGCAAAGCTCACCGAAGCCCGTAAAGCAGCTTCCCGTAAAGCCGCGCCTGCGCCGGATGCCCGGCCGCCGAGTACCGCTGCCACACGCCGAGCCAGTGTTGCCGCGCCGTGTCGGGACGGGTCGAGCGCCATTCGGCGTCGCCGAGGGTCTCGGCGATCTCGAGGTCGTACTGGTTGCTGCCGGCCGCGTTGGCCAGCCGCCAAGCCTCGTGGAGACGGTCCACCGCCTGCTGCGGCCGGCCCTCGCTGATCAGCAGCTTCGCCTCGACGAGCCGGACCTGCGCGCGGTCGCGGTGACGATCCGGCGGCACGCACTCGTCGGCCTCGGCCAGCAAGCTCCGGATCTCGGAGCCGCCTCGCAGCAGCAGCACGTTCGCCAGCATCCGCGCGTGCAGGCCGCGGCCTCGCCGGCCAACCTCACCGAGGCCCCGGCTGATCTCGAGCGCCGCGCCGAACCACTGCGCCGACTCGTCGAACTGCCCCTGCTCGCGGTGGAACAACCCGTGGAACTCGGACACCGAAGCCCGCAGCTGCCGATTGACCGCCGACCCCGGATCGGCGACGTTCGCCAGCGCTGCCTCAGCATGGGCGAACTCGGGCACGGCCCGGTCGAACTCGCCCATCAGCGAGAACAGCCGGGCCCGCTGGCTGCGAATTCGCGCCAGCAGCGCGTGGTCCTGCATCGCTTCCGCCGACAGTGCACCCTGCTCCTCGATTTCGAGCAGCTCGCGATGAAACCCGCGGTTCAGCGCGACGATCTCCAACGCCCCACAAATCTGCGTGAGCTGGACGTGCAGACCCCGTTCGAACGCCGGCCGGGCCAGCGCCCGCAACGCAGGCAGCTCCGCCGCGAGCCAGTCCACGGGCCGCCCTGGGAAGACCGCCTTCGCCGCGTCCGGTGGCAAGTCCCTTTCGTACAGCCACAACCGCGGCTCCACGTCAGCCTGCACCGCCCAGTCGCGGTAGAAGTTGACGAGCCGCACGAACGCGTCGTCGATGCCGCTGGTCTCGCCGGTCCGTCGCACGGCCTGGCGCGCCTGGTTCCCGAGCCGCAGCCGATCGTCCTGGTCGACAGTCACGAGAACCTGCGCCCGCAGATCGGCGAGCCCCGACAGGACTTCCGGCCGTCCGGCGATCGCCGTGGCCGCCTCGAGCGTGAAACTCGGGCCGGGGAACACCGTGAGCAATCGGCAGAGTTCCGCCGATTCCGCAGGCAGCCCGGCGAACACCTCGTCGAAACCCTGACTCACCTTGCCGAGCGACCCGCCGTCGCGCAGCTCCTCGGCGACGGCCCGCAGCGGTGACGCGACGAGCCCCGCCCGACGCCGAACCAGATGGGCCGCCGCGACGAGCACGGCCGGGAAGCGATCGCAGTGCGCCAGAAGATCTTGCGCGCCTTGGGGATCCCGCTGCACGACGTCGATCCCGCAAAGCGCCTCGAGCAGCTGGCGGTCGCTGCCGGGCTCCAGTTGCCCGAGCGGAACCTGCCGCGCGAAATCGAACACGAAGTCGTCGACCGGACCCGCGGTCAGCGCCAGCACCAGGCTCATCGGCGCCGACGGAACGAGTCCGTGGAGATCCTCGACGCCCTCGGCGTTGTCGAACACGAGCAGCAGCCGCATCGGCGCGAGCACCGTCATGTACTGGGCGGCAAGAACCTCGTCGGACGCGCCGATCAGCTCGACGCCCAGCCTCGCCAGCACCGCGGTCTTGATTCGGTTGCGCCCCAACGGCATTCCGGGCCCGTCACGGAAGTCGGCGAGGTCGAGCAGGAGCGCACCGTCCGGGTACGAAGTTGCTGCGTGTTGCGCGAAGTGCTGCGCCAGCGCGGTTTTCCCGATACCGGGCGGGCCGGAGAGGACGGCGGTTCCGGTGGCGCCGCGCAGCTGCTGCCACGTCGCGACCCGGTCGACGAAATGCGGCGAGGACACCGGGATCTGCGGCTTGGCGCGGTCGTTCGACAGCTCGGCGTCAATCAGGTCCCGCAGCTCACGGACGGCTTCGGGGTTTTTCTCCAATAGCCGCTGGACGGCCTTCTCCAGCGCCACCGGGTCGTCCCCGAAACGTCTGGTCACCTTGGCCCACAGGTACTCGGCCACCTTGCCGCCGACGGTGAATGCCAGCGCGACACTCTGCTTGACCAGTTCTGCCTGCAGTGTGTCCCCAGCCACGGACGCCCCCCTCCCGAGTCGTGCAGCCCACGCTAGCAGCGAAGGTGAGGGGCGTCATGGTCCGTGAAAACCTGCCCCGAAACCGACCGACTGGCCGATCGACGACCGTCCTCGGTCACCGAACGCCACGGTTCGGGTGAACCGGCAGCCCCAACTTCACTCGTTCGAGAGTCGAATACATGTTCGATTTCCCGATACCATCTTCACCAGATGAACGGCGAGCCTCCCGCTCGCCGCACTGGGGATTGGTTCGCCGGAAAGGAAGGAGCGCCTCACATGACGCGTGAAGGCTAGAGCCGTCGGAGAGCGCGAGCCGGAACCGCTAGCCGGAACACAGTCGAGCCGTGGTCGTGCCGGCGCACAGCTAGTCCAAGGGAAGATCAAAGGCGACGAGCGTGCCCAAGCTCGGCGAGGAGTTGATGAAGAACTTCCCGCCGGCTGCTTCGGCGCGCTCGGCGAGGTGCCGCAGACCTCGGGTGGCGACGCCCTGGGGCACGCCGGAACCGTTGTCGCGCACGCGGAGTTTCACGCCCTCCGCGTCCCGGGTGAGGGAGACGCGCGTTTCGCTGGCGCCCGAATGTCTGACCACATTGGACAGTGCCTCGCGCAGGGCCGCCCGGATGTGATCGGCCGGCACGGCGGGAACGTCGGCGAACTCGCCGGACAGCTCGAGGGTCGGCGGGTAGCCGAGCAGTTCACCGGCGATCCGGACTTCGCCGCGCGCTGATTCGGCCAGGTCGGCGGGGGTGCCGGTGTCGTGCCGTGGCTCGGGTGAGCGGAGCGCGCGGACGGTGCCGCGAATCTCCTCGATGGTCTGGTCCAGCTGGTCGATGGCGTCGGAAAGCCGCGCGCCGTCGGCCTGGGCGAAACGCTTGCGCATGTTCCGGCGGACGCGGTCGAGCTGCATGCCGGCGCCGTAGAGCCGCTGCACGATCACGTCGTGCAGCTCGCGGGCGATGCGCTCACGCTCCTGGTAGAGCGTCACGCGGTGTCGTGCGTTGGCGCCCTCCGCGAGCGCGAGCACCACGCCCGCCTGCGCGGCGAACGCCGCGAGCATCTCGACAGTGCCCGCGGAAAACGGTTCGCTCCCCTGCCGCCGGTACACGGTGAGCGCGCCCAGCACGCGTCCACCGGAGCCGAAGGGCGCGGCGGCGAACGGGCCGTAGCCGCGGAGTTCGTCGGGCACGTACGGTGCGGTCCGCGGGTCGACGAGGAAGTTGTCGCTGGCCACCGGCTCGCCCCCGCGTGCGACCCGACCGGCGGCGGAGTCCGCCGGCAGGGTCAGTCCGCGCAGCGTGTCGTCGGCACCGCTGACGTCGTGCGCGGCCTCGACCACCACGCGGCCGTCGTCGGCGCTGACCATGGCCAGGCCGAGGTCGGCGTCGGCGAGTTCGGCGGCTCGCGCCACGACGGTGTCCAGCACCGCCTCGGGGTCGTCCCCGGAAAGCGCGGTGCTGGTGATCTCGGTGGCGGCGGAAAGTGCGCGCGCGGCAAGAGTCGGGTCCATGAGCAGTACCGACCCTAGCGCGACGCCCGCCCCGCGACCCGGAATCGTGACGGTCACCAACCCACCCCGACGTCCTCGGGTACCGGGCCCCCGGCCCCAGCGCGTCCGATGCCGCTTCCGTCATCGGCGACGCGCCGGCTGTCGTGCGCCCCAGCGTCGTCCCGACCGGCGACGCGAGCTGCCGGATCGCGTTCGCCATCCGTGCCGCGTCGACCGGTCACGTCTGTGTCTCGGCGGAAGACCCGGCCATCGCGGACTTCGTAGACGACGTCGGCAGCGCGAGCCTCCTCCACGGTGTGCGTGACGTGCACGACCGTGCGGCCGGCCAGCTCCGTGCGCAAGGTGGTGCGGAGCGCGTGGGCGGTCGGCTCGTCGAGGTGCGCGGTGGGCTCGTCGAGCAGGACGAGGTCCGCCGCGGGAGCCGCCAGCAACGCTCGCGCGAGCGCGACCCGCTGAGCCTGCCCACCGGAAAGCCCGGCCCCGGCACTGTCGAGCATCGTCGACGGGTCGAGGTCGGCCAACTCCGCCAGCTCCAGCACACGACGCAATTCCGGCTCCGTCGCAGTGGGATCCGCGAGCCGCAAATTCTCCGCAACGGTCGTCGAAACGAGCATCGGCTCCTGCGGCGCCCACGCCACCCGCGCCGGCACCGCGATCTCTCCCTCGCGCGGCGCCAAAAACCCGAGCAGAGCCGCCACCAACGTCGACTTCCCCGCCCCACTCGCCCCGACCACCGCCACGTAACTCCCCGCCGCGACCTCCAAGTCGACCCCGCGAAGCACCGCATCCCCACCGGGCCACCCGAACGCCGCCCCCCGCACGGCAACCCCGCCCGCCGAGGCGCAAAGTCCACAGCCCATTGGGGCCGAGCCCTCACCTCGCACAGCAACCCCACCCGCCGAAGCCGCCTCGGCACAGGGCCCACCGTCCACAACCCGCGAATCCTCGCCCCGCGGCAACGCTGCACCCGCCAGACCAGCAGCCCCAACCCGGCCCGTCGACACCCCATCGGCCTGCCGCACGCCATCCACAACCCGCGAATCCTCGCCCCGCCACAACGCTGCACCCTGCAGACCCGCAGCCACAACCCCACCCGGCGGCACCCCATCGGCTCGCCGCACGCCATCCACAACCCGCGAACCCTCGCCCAGCAACGAGGCCGCACCCTGCAGACCAGCGGCCACGACCCCGCCCGTCGAAGCCGCAGAGCTGCGGCCCCCACCATCCATACCTCGCGCGCCCCCGCCCCGCGGCAACGCCACACCCGCCGGGCCAGCAACCACAACCCCACCCGTCGAAGCCACAGTGCTGCGGCCCCCACCATCCACAACCCCCGAATCCTCCCCCCGCAACAACGCCGCACCCGCCAGACCAGCAGCCACAACCCCACCCGTCGAAGCCGCACCGGTGCGCCGCCCGCCATCCACAGCCCCCGAACCCCCGCCCGGCAAACCAGCCGTCACCACCCCAACCGGCGGCACCCCATCCGCGTACCGCCCGCCATCCACAGCCCCCGTACCCCCGCCCCGCAGCGAAGCCGCGTCCGGCGAGTCGGTCATGACCTCCGCGAGGCGTGAACGGGCCTGGCGCAAGGTGTCCACATGGGCGGCGGCCGGGGGTAGGAGCGCGAGGACCTCCGCGAGCGCCAGCGGCACCAACGCCAGCAGCGGCGCCAACACGCCCGCGAGCTGCCCCGTCGCGACAGCATGGCCGGCCAGCATCGTGCTCACCATTGCCGCCACGCCCGTGGCTAGGACGATCACAGCGTCGCCCGCGCCCGCGCCGAAAGCCTGTCGCCGGGTGTCGGCGGCTAGGCGCTCGTCGAGGGCGGCCAAGTCCCGGCGACGCGCGGACGCTGTGCCATAAGCCAGCAGCTCAGCCGCCGACGAGAACAGGACCAGCACGCGCGCGGCCACGTCACGGCGGCCGGCCGCGAGCGCCGAAGTCGCCCGGCGCTCCACACGCAGCGCGACGGCCGGCGCCAGCAGCCCCAGCGCCACGGCCCCCGCCAGCACCAGCCCCGCCGACGGCAGCACCCACGTCTGCACCACGATCGCGCCGACCGACACCAGCCCGACGACGATCGGCGGCGACACCACCCGCGGCAGCAGGTCGCGGACCGTGTCGACGTCCGTCACCAGCCGCCGCTGTCCCTCGCCCGCGCCGAGGCCACGCGCCGGACCGAGCCGCACCAGCGACTCCCACAGCTGCACCCGCAGCCGTCCGGCGATCCGGAACGCCGCGTCGTGCGTCACCAGACGCTCCGCGTACCGCAGCCCGGCGCGGCCGAGCCCGAACGCGCGCACCCCGACCACGGCCACGGTCAACGTGAGGATCGGCGGCCGCAGCGACGCCGTCGCGATCAGCCAGCCGGACGTCGCCGTCAGCGCGACCCCCGCCAGCAGCGCGACCGCGCCGAGCACCGCGCCGCCGAACAACCGCCGGTCGAGCAGGAGACGCCAGGCGAGTGGTCGGCGCGAAGCCACCCGAGAAGCCGTAGATTCGTTGTGCGGCAAGAATTCCTCGACGACGTCCAGCGCCGCCGTCCGCTCGTGCGCCGCGATGACCGCCGCTGCCCCGCCGTCCACCGCCCGCTGGACGGCGTCCAGAACCCGCGCGGCGTTCGCCTCATCGAGGTGCGCGGTCGGCTCATCGAGCAGGAGCAGCCACGCTCCCGAACGGACCTTCAGCAACGCCCGCGCGACCGCCACCCGCTGCCGCTGTCCCAGGGAAAGCCGGTCGACGGGCCGGTCCGCGAGCCCGTCGAGCCCCAGCTCGCCGAGCACTTCTTCGATCCCCGGCCCCGCCAGCTCCTCCCGCACCGTGCCACCGCTGAACACCGGCGACTGCGGCACCCACGCGACGTCACGACGCCAGCGCTCCAGATCGACGTCCACCAGCTCGACAGCGCCCGGCTCGCCATCGCCGATCGCCACGGATCCGTCGTACGCGGGCACAAAACCCAGCAGTGTGGCCAACGTCGTCGACTTGCCGCCGCCGCTCGGCGCGCGCAGCCAAACCGTCTCGCCACGGCGAACCGAGAACGTCTCGCCGTCGGGGGCGAACCCACCCCGACGCGCAACACTTAGGTCCGACACAACGAGTGATCCACAGGGTGCGACCTGGGTCCCCTGCCTGTGGACAGGCTCGGCGAGCACGGCCGTGACCCGGCGCACCGCCTCCACCCCGTCCTCGCTGGAGTGGAACGCCGCGCCGACCGCCCGCAGCGGCTGGTAGCACTCAGGCACGAGGATCAGCACACCCAGCCCGATGGCCAGCGGCAGCGAGCCCGACACCAGCCGGACGCCGATCACCACCGCGACGAGCGCGACCGAGAGCGTCGCGGCCAGCTCCAGCACGAACGCCGACGAGAACGCGACCCGCAGCGTCTTCAGCGTGGCGCGACGGTGCCGTTCGGACAGTTTGCGCACGGTCTCGGCCTGCGCCTCGGCCCGGCGGAACGCGGCCAGCACCGGCAGCGCGCGCACGAGTTCGAGCAGCCGCCCGGACATCCGGTGGACCGCGTCGGTCGCTCCCGACACCCGATCGGCGGTGTACTTGCCCACCAGGATCGCGAACATCGGCAAAAGTGGGACCGTCCCAGCGACGATCAGCGCCGACGGCCAATCTGTCCACAGGATCGCCGCGCCCGCCGCGAGCGGGACCACCGCGGCGGTGACCAGGGCCGGCAGGTACTCGCGGAAGTACGCGTCGAGCGCGTCCAGGCCGCGGGTGACGAGCGTGGTGAGTTCGCCGTGGCCGCTGCGGGCGAGCCATTCGGGGCCGAGCCGCAACGCGTGGTCGACGACCCGGGCGCGCAAGTCCTGCTGCGCGGTGGCGGCCGCCCGAGCGGAGACCACCCGCACCGCCCAGCCGGTGAGCGCCCGGCCCGCGACGAGCGCGAACAGGGCGGCCAGCTGGACGGTGCGGCCCCCGATCCCTGTGGAGACAACGGACGCCAAGACGTCCGCCAGCAGGAACGCTTGTGCCACCAGGAAAGCGGCGTTGACCAGAGAGAGAACGGCGACCAGGATCAGTGCTCGGCGCGCGGCCGGCCCGAGAGCCGGGAGCGCGCCGAGCGGACCCTTGCCCGGCCGCACCGGGTCCATTGTGGACCGCGTGGCGGAAAGGGGTGCGCGGCCGGGAAGCCTGGTCATGGTGCGTGCACCGCCGGGATGTGCTCGACGCCGATGCGCTTGCGGAAGACCCAGTAGGTCCAGCCTTGGTAGATCAGCACGGCCGGCGCGCCGAAGGCGGCGACCCAGGTGATCACCGTCAGCGCGTACGGGCTCGCCGACGCGTTGGCGACGGTCAGCGAGTGCGCCGGGTCCAAGGTGGACGGCAGGACGTCCGGGTAGAGCGCGCCGAAGAACGTCACCGCGGCCGCCGCGATGACCACGCCGAGCGCGGCGAACGCCTGCCCGTCGCGGTCGGCGCGCAGCCGCAGCCACGCGACGATTGCGGCAAGGACACTGACCACAAGCGTCAGCAAGGTCCACAGCGAGCCCTCGCGCGTCTGAACGACCACCAGGAAGGCGACCATCGGGAGCAACGCGACCGGCAGCATCCTCGTCGCCAGCAGGCGGGCGCGTTCGCGCAGCTCACCGGACGTCTTGAGGGCGAGGAACGCGGCACCGTGCACCAGCGAGAACCCGGCGACGGCGAGCGCGCCCAGCAGCGTGTCCCAACGGACGGACTCGAACGGCGTCCCGACGCGGTTGCCGGCCGCGTCGAGCGGTAGGCCGAGCACAGTCGTCGAGAGCAGCAGCCCGACGCCGAGCGGCGGGACCCACGAGCCGATCATGATCACGCGGTCCCAGGTGCGCCGCCAGCGCTCGGAGTCGACCTTGCCGCGGTACTCGAACGCCACGCCGCGCCCGATGAGCGCGAGCAGCACGAGGAGCAGGGGCAGGTACGCCCCGGAGAACAGCGACGCGTACCACCCGGGGAACGCCGCGAAGGTGGCTCCCGCCGCGACGATCAGCCAGACCTCGTTGCCGTCCCACACCGGCCCGATGGTGTTGACCATGACCCGCCGCTCGGTGTTGTCCCGCCCGAGCACGGGCAGCAGCATCCCGACGCCGAAGTCGAACCCCTCGAGGAACAGGTACCCCAGCCAGAACGCGGCGATGACCGCGAACCAGACCGTCTCGAGTGTCATCGCTGTTCACCTCCCGTTAGCACGGACCCAGGACGGTGGCCCTGAGTTATCCACACCTGGCCGAGTTGTCCACAGACCGACTGTGGGTAACTCAGGAAGGTGACTGTCCGAACACGTTGGGTTGACCATTTGGCGGCTTGCGCGCAGCCCATCAGCCCGTCGCCACGATCGGTCGTCCACATCCGGTTCACCGCCTCAGTACGCGAACGAAAGAGTGTCGTCATCGGAGTCGGAGTCGGAGCCCTGATCGGGCGGCCGGGGCGGGGGCATCACCGCGTCGACGCCACCTCGGACGTACTTGCGCATCAGGTACAGCTCGACCACACCCAGCACCAGGTAGAGCAAGCTCAGCGAGATCAGCGACGTCCACACCTCGCCCACCGAAAGCTTCGACACCGCCTCCGCCGTGAACATCCACATGCCCTCGACGCCGCTGGGGTTGGGGGCGACCACAAACGGCTGGCGGCCCATCTCGGTGAAGATCCAGCCCGCGCTGTTGCCGATGAACGGCGTCGCGATGCCGCCGAGCACCATGAGCGGGAACCAGCGCCCGCCCGGGATCCGGCCGCGGCGGGTGAGCCACAGGGCCAGCAGGCCGATGCCCGCGGAGATCGCGCCGAAGCCGATCATGGCGCGGAAACCCCAGTACGTGACGGGCAGGTTGGGGACGTAGTCGATCGGCTTGCCGGCCAGCGGGCCCAGGTCCGGGTCGTTCGGGTAGTTCGACCCGTACTTCGCCTGGTACTCGCCCACCAGGTTTTCCACACCCTTGACCTCGGTGGAGAAATCGTTGTGGGCGAGGAAGGACAGCAGCGCCGGCACGGTGAACGTCTTGACGTCCTCGCAGTTCGCGCCCGCGACGTCGCCGATCGCCAGGATGGAGAAGCTCGCCGGCGCCTCGGTGTGGCACAACGCCTCGGCCGACGCCATCTTCATCGGCTGCTGCTCGAACATCAGCTTGCCCTGGGTGTCGCCGGTGATGGCCAGCACCGCGAACGCCACCACGCCGACCCAGCCGCCCAGCCGCAGCGACGAGCGCCAGACCTCACGGTGCTCGTCCGAAGACGCGCGACGACGCCACAGGTGCCAGCCCGCGACGCCCACCAGGAACGCCGCCGCCACGGAGAACGCGCCCGCCAGCGTGTGCGGGATCGCGGCCAGCGCCGTGTTGTTCGTCAGCACCGCGCCGATGGAGTTCATCGTCGGCTTGCCGTTGACGAACTCGACGCCGACGGGGTGCTGCATCCACGAGTTGGCGGCCAGGATGAAGTAGGCCGAGGCCATCGTCGCGAGCGAGAACGCCCACGCGCACGCCAGGTGGACCTTCTTCGGCAGCCGGTCCCACCCGAATATCCACAGGCCGAGGAAGGTCGACTCCACGAAGAACGCGACCAGTCCCTCCATCGCCAGCGGCGCGCCGAACACGTCGCCGACGAAACGGGAGTAGGCGCTCCAGCTCATCCCGAACTGGAACTCCTGGACGATGCCGGTCACCACGCCCATGGCGAAGTTGACCAGCAGCAGCTTCCCCCAGAACTTCGTCATCTTCAGGTGCCGGGCTTCACCGGTACGCACCCACGCGGTCTGCATCGCCGCGACGAGCACCGAGAGGCCGATGGTCAGCGGGACCATCAGGAAGTGGTAGACGGTGGTGATGCCGAACTGCCACCGCGCGAGCTCAAGGACATCCACGTACCCGAGCTAACTCCGGCGCCCCGGCGGCGGCCAGTTCACCACGTCCCGAACAATGCGGGACCTACGTCCCGAACCAGGCCACCGCAGACGTGACGTGCGCCTCGCGCCCGCCGGATTCCCGCAGTGCCAGCGGTTCCCGGGCGGAAGAGCCGGCGACGGCGGGCCATCGGCGGAAGTGTCCACTTAGTACCCGAACGGGTCACCGGGTCTCTTCGACCAGCCAGGACAGGTAGGCCGGGCTGCCGCCGACGATGGGCGTCACGATGACCTCAGGGAGGTCATACGTGTGTCGCACGTTCAGGAATTCCTCCAACGCGCCCGCGCGGTCGCCGGCCGTCTTGCACTCGACCCGCCACTCCGTGTCAGTGCGCACTTCGCCCTCCCATCGGAAGACGCTCGTGAGCGGGCCCACTATCTGGGCGCAAGCGGCGAGGCGGGCTTCGACGGCGCTCGCGGCGAGCGTCCGGGCGGCGGCTTCGGAGTCGACGGTGGTCATGACGACCACGTGGTCCACAGACATGCCCCGCACCGTACCGCAGTCGCAAACCGGAATTCGGCATGCCGAAAAAAATAATCAGGACGCCCGGCAAACACTATTCATCAACCCGCACCGGGCAATTCGCGAAACCCATAAGATTGCGTCTTTCCTGAACGCTCCTTTATCGTTGCAGTGAAAGGGGTGCGCACCAACCATGTCTCCCGCTCTTGTAGCTTTGCTCAGCGCGTTCGGCCTGGTCCTGGCGGTGGAACTGCCGGACAAGACCCTGGTCGCGACGCTGGTGCTCACCACCCGTTTCCGGGCCTGGCCGGTGTTCGCCGGAGTCTGCGCAGCGTTCGCTCTGCAATGCGTGATCGCCGTCGCGTTCGGCAGCGTTCTGACACTTCTCCCGGACCTCGTGGTTTCGTTGCTGGTGGCCGGGATGTTCGGTATCGGGGCCGTCATGCTCCTGCGTGAGGGATTCAGCGAAGCCGACGAAGCGGGCAGCGACGCTTCGCGCACAGGACCGCAGCTGTCCTTCCTCCGCTCCGCGCTGACGTCGTTCGGCGTGCTCTTCGCCGCCGAGTGGGGCGACGCGTCGCAGCTGGCCACCGCGGGCCTCGCCGCGCGGCTGGGCAACCCGGTGGCCGTCGGCGTGGGCGCGTTCGTCGCGCTGGTCTCCGTGGCCGGGCTCGCCGTGTTCATCGGCGCGAAGATCCGCGACCGCATCCGGCCCAAGCTGATCCAGCGCGTCGCCGGGTTCGTGTTCGCCGGGTTCGCCCTGTTCGCCGTCGCACAGCTGGCTTTCTGACGGACCGGGCCGACCCGCGGCCACAGCCACTTCACAGGGCGTCCAGGTAGCCTGCCGGGAACCACCAAGCGAGCACGAGGTTAACGGCCTCTGGCTCCGCCATGAGGACCCGGAGCCAGCCCGATGCCGAAACCCACGACCGCCCGCGCCCCCGTGTCCCCCGTGCCCGGCCGGCTCGCGGTCGCCGGCATCGCCGTCGCCGTGGCGATCGCGACCGACCTGCACCTGAGGCTGTCCGCGCAGGTCAGCCCGGTGTGGCAGACGCTGTCGGAGTACGTCTACGGCCACCTCGGCGGGCGCTCGGCCGCGCCGTTGTTCAGCGCGATGTGCCTCGCCCTCGCGCTGGGTTCGCTGGCACTGCTGGTCGGCCTCGTGAAAGCCCGCCGGTCCCCGGCCGTCGTCACGCTGCTCGGCGTGTGGTGCGCGGGCCTGACGATCTGCGCGACGGTCCCCGTCGATCCCGACGGCCAGGCACGCACGTTCGACGGCCAGCTGCACAACGTCGCCGCGATCGTCGCGTTCCTCGCGCTACCCGCGGCCGCGTGGCTGCTCACGCGGCCCGCGCGCGAAACCTGCCCGTGGGAGCCGCGGCGCACGACGATCCGGCGCCTCGCCGTCGCGAGCTTCGCCAGCGTGCTGATCGTGCTCGGCGGCTTCGTGTTCACGCTGATCACGGGCCCGGCTAAGCAGGAGGTGACGCTCGGGCTGTTCGAGCGGCTGCTGTTCACCGTGGACCTCGCGCTGCTGGTCACGATGGTGCGGCCGCTGCTGGTGGCGTCGCGGCGCCGGTCCGCCGGCTAAGCGCCCGTCCGGAGCACCTCGGCCAGTGACGCGGCCGCCGCGAGCACCAACGGGCCCACTTCGGCGGCAGCCAGCGGCTCCAACGACACCACGCCGACGCTCGCCCGCAGCCCCGGCACGCCGCGCACCGGCGCCGCGACACCGGACGCCCCGGCTTCCAGCTCACTCGTCGAACTCACCCAGCCGTCGCCACCCGGCCGCAGTCCCATCGCCCGGCCCGCCGCGCCCGCGTTGAGCGCGTGCCTGCTGCCCACGCGGTACGCGACGTGGTAGCTGGTCCACGACGGCTCCACCACGGCCACGGCCTGCGCCAGATCGCCCTGCGCCACGGTCAGGTGCGCGGTGGCGCCCACCTTTTCCGCCAGCTCGCGCAGCACCGGCCGGGCCGCCTCGCGCAGCTGCGGCAGCACCTGCCCGGCGAGCCGCAGCAGGCCGACGCCGAGCCGCACCTTCGTGCCGTCACGCCAGATCAGGCCGCGCTCGGACAGCGGCACCAGCAGCCGGTAGACGGCCGCGCGGCTGGCGCCGATCGAGACGGCCAGCTCGGAGATGGTCGCCGCCTCCTCACCCGCGTCGGCCACCGCCTGCAGCAGCGCCAGCCCGCGGTCGAGGGTCAGCGACCCCTCCGTCGTCACAACAGCTCTAGCTCGCCCAGGTCTGCGACCGGCTCGTCGAACGAAGCCGCCGCGTAGGACGCGAAGAGCTCTCGCACGGCCTTCGCGCCCGGCTCGGAAAGCCCGCGGGCCTCGTCGGCCAGCGCCTGCCCGTCCGTCGACTCCAGCGCCTCGCGGACATCGCCGCCCGAGAGGCAGCGCGCGGACGCGACGATCAGGTTCAGGAAGCCGTGATGCGTGAAGCCGCTGTCCGGGTCGGTGTGCCGGACGGCGCGGTGCAGGCTGTTCGTGGCCTTGAACGACGCGCCGGGCGCGCCGCTGACCACGGACAGGAAGTCCGCGACCTCGTCGACGCTCGGGAAGTTCTCGCCCGCCTGGCCGCCGCAGCGGATCTTCGGCCAGCTGCCGTGCTCGATCACCTTGCGCACGCCGTCGAGCCAGCCGACCCCGCGCCGCGGCTCGACGACGCGGATCACGTCCTCGGGCACGAACTCGGAGACGCGCTCCAGCCACACCTCGTCGACGTCCGAGGGCGCCGGCATCTCCACCATCCGCAGGGACAGCAGCTCGTCGCGGGATTCGACGATCGAGATGGCCTTCGGGACGCCGCCGAGGCCGGTGTCGATGATCAGTGACAGCGGCAGCGGCTCCTTCGGCTTGATCTTGATCAGCTCGGTGATCAACTCCGGCAGCCGCGAGGCCTGACAGAGGAAAACCCCCAGTACACCAGCGTGTTCACCGGTCCGCGACGCGAAGTGCGCACGGAGGGCTTCGGGCATGGCGGCGTCGGCGGGCGGGAAGAGCGCCGAGTCGTCGACTAGCCGCGCGAACAGGGGAGGAATTCCACGGGGGCCGGGGGGCGTGAGTTCCACAGCGCTTGACACGACTGACACGCTAGTAGCGTACGACAACAGGACAAAATCGTTCGCTCTGCGGACGCCTTTCGCCGTTCAGGCCCGACGGTTCATTAGGTCGAACCCAGCGAGCCATCCACAGGCTCGGCGCAGCTGACCGGCTCGATCTGGCCAGCCCGTTCAGCCGAAGCGGACGGTGCCGAACACGGCGTGGCCGGGCAGGACGACCGCCGCGCTCTTGCCGGGTCGAGGCAACCCGGCTGTCCACAGCTGTCCCGTGGCGGCGACGTTCGCGGCCACCGACACGGGAACCCAGGCTCCTCGGAAGGTGATCGGCCGGCCGTCGGGCAGCGTGGTGCGTCCGCGGAGACGCGCCACGCCACGGCCGTTGACCCGGACCGGCCCGTCGAGGACCACCCCAAGTTCGGTCCAGGTGTCGTGCGGCACCGGCCTGAACATCAGGAAGGTGAAGAAGACGAACCGCAGCAAGATCAGCCCCAGGCCGACCAGCGCGATCGCGGCCGGGATGACGGCCAAGGGCCTGCCATGGGCGAAGTCCGGGCCGGACCAGACCGCCCACCCGAAGACGACGACGCTCGCCACGGCGAACCACACCAGTGTGCGAGCGGCGTCCCACCGGTGCGCGGCCAGCACCGGGTCGAGCCGTGGCGAAGTCGGCTCGACCGGCGCCGCCCGGCGAACTGGAGCCGCATCCCGTTGGGGAGCTTGGTCCGGAGCCAGCGGCCGTCGGACAGGCGCACCCCGATCCTGCTTCCGGCGGTGAACGCGGCATCCGGCGCGCATTCGATTAGGTCGAACCTTGCCTTGAAACGGCTTCATCCACAGGGAGACCGCGAGGTTGTGCACACTGAGCCCCAGGTAGGTGCCGAAGATGGCGACCACGAAGATCGATGTGACGAGGCCGTGGCCCGCGAAGAACAGGGCGACCCCGCCAAGCGTGAGCAGCGCCGCGAAAACCGCCTCCCCGGCCGCGCGCCGACGAAACTTCGCCATGAACTCGCCGAACGGCGGCAGCGCTCCGGCACCGCCGGGTCGGGCTCCCAGACGTGGACACGGTCCGATTCCGGCCTGGCGGTCACGGCTCCCCCTTGGCGTTGGCGCAGTTCATCCTGCATTCGGCCGTCGTCGGGGTGGCGTTGCCGCGCACCCCTTCCCAACACGGCGGAATTCAGGTTAGGCTCACCTAAGTAGGAGGTGAGCCGTGACCGAGGCCCCGACATCCGTCCGCCGCCCGCCCGCGCCCAACCCCGCGGAACGGGCCAAGACGATCGCGACACGGAACGGGCCGGCGACGATCATGCCGACCCAGCAGCGCGCCGACTGCGAGGCCGAACGCGTCGTCCCCGTGCTGCACCACGTGCACCACAGCGGCAGCGTCAGCATTCTTCTGCCGGACGAGCACCCGATGGTGCGCGCGTCCCGGCAGGCTCAGCGCGGCGAGCTCGCCGTCATGGTCGAGCTCGCCGACCACGCCCCGGTGGAACTGCGGGAACCGATCCGCGGGCTGCTGTGGATAACCGGGTGGCTCCGGCCTCTGACGGCGGTCTCGGCGCGCGCCCGTGCCGTCTCGATCGCCGAGCAGCGGCCGGACCACCGGCTGCTCGACGTCGGCCACGGCATGACGTTGCTGCGGCTCACGCCGGCCTCCCTGGTACTCGCCGACGCCGAGGGCACGCACTCGCTGCGGCCGCACATGTTCAGCGCCGCCCCGCCGGACCCGTTCCACGACTACGAGGCCGACTGGCTGCGGCACCTGGAAAGCGACCATTCCGACGTCGTCGAGCAGCTCGCCCAGCACCTGCCCGCCGGCCTGCGCGGCGGGCGCATCCGGCCGCTCGGACTGGACCGTTTCGGCCTGCGCTTGCGCGTCGAGGCCGACACCGGAGACCACGACGTCCGGCTGGCGTTCTCCAAGTCCGTCGACAGCCCGCCCCAGCTGGCGGCCGAGCTCCGCCGCCTGGTCGGCTGCCCGTTCCTGCGGCAGCAGCAACGCGGCGACTGACAACCGGCGCCTCACTGACCATCCACAGGTGGGCAACTCGGAGTTGTCCACCTGTGGATGGTTGGCCGTCGCCGGATCAGTCGTCCGCCAGCTCAGGCGGGAAGCCGCCGGTGGCGATGGGGCCCCAGCGGTCGATCGTCACGCGGATGAGGCTCTTGCCCTGTTTCCGCATGGCTTCGCGGTACTCGTCCCAGTTCGGGTGCTCGCCCGAGATGCTGCGGAAGTAGTCGACGAGCGGCTCGACGGCGTCGGGCAGGTCGATCACCTCGGCGGTGCCGTCGAGCTGGACCCAGGGGCCGTTCCACTCGTCGGAGAGCACGCAGAGCGAGACCTGGGGCGCACGGCGGATGTTGACCACCTTGGCCCGCTTCGGGTAGGTCGCGACCACGAGCCGGCCCTGGTCGTCGACGCCGCAGGTCAGCGGCGAGAGCTGGGGGCTCCCGTCGGCGCGCCGGGTGGTCAGGATCGCGTGGTGGCGGGTCTTCAGGAACTCGACCAGCGCGTCGCGGTCGACTTTCGTGTTGGTGGCGATAGTCCTCGGCATACCCCGACGGTAGCGTGCGCGCATGAGCGAGTTCGCGAGTGAATCACGCGCCGCTGCGCCTTTTGCTCAGGTCGCACCGACCGTCGGCGAAGTGGGCGCATGAGCACCACGGAACGATCGGGCCTGCGATCCTGGCTACTGCCCGTGGCGCCGGCGTTCCCGGAGCCGATCACGGACGCGAAGGAGCGCCGCGCGGTCAAGTTCGAGCTGGTGCTCGTCTTCGGCATCACGCTCGGCCTCTCCGGCGCGCGCAGCCTGCTGTCCCTTGTGGACTCCCTGCTCCGGCCGGTGCCGCTCGCCCAGCAACAGGCGCAGCTCAACGTCCCACAGGCCGCCGCGCGCCTGCTGGACCTGCTCCAGCAGCTGCTGAACGCGCTGCAGCTGATCGGCTGGGGCGGGCTCGGGTTGTACCTTCTGTGGCGCGCCGGGCTGAAAGTCCGCGACCTCGGCCTCGACCGGCGCTCGCCCGGCTTCGACGCGCTCGTGATGCTCGGCATCGCCGCCGTGATCGGGATTCCCGGGCTGGGCCTGTATTTCCTCTCCTACCACCTGGGGTTCAGCCTCGCGGTCCAACCGTCCACTTTGGGCGACACCTGGTGGCGCCCGATCGCGCTGACGCTTTCGGCGTTCGGCAATGCCTTCGCCGAGGAGGTGCTGGTGATCGGCTACCTGCTGACGCGGCTGCGCCAGCTCGGCGTCCGCGAGAACGCGTCCCTGCTCGGCGCCGCCGTGCTGCGTGGTTCGTACCACCTGTACCAGGGCTTCGGCGGGTTCGTCGGGAACCTCGTCATGGGCCTGGTGTTCGGCCGCGTGTGGCAGAAGACGAACCGGCTGTGGCCCCTCGTCGCCGCGCACACGCTTTTCGACGTGGTGTCGTTCGTCGGGTATTCGCTGTTGAAAGGCCACATTTCCTGGCTCCCCTGACCCGCGCTCATTAGGCTCGGGCGGTGATCGACGAAACGGCACCACCCAGGGTGGACAGCGAAGTCGGGCCTCTGCGTGCGGTTCTGCTGCACCGGCCGGGAAACGAGCTCAAAAGGCTGACGCCCCGCAACAACGACCAGCTTCTCTTCGACTCCATCCCGTGGGTGGATCGCGCGCAACAGGAGCACGACGCGTTCGCGGAGGTGCTGCGCGGCCGCGGCGTCGAAGTGCTGCTTCTCGCCGACTCGCTGCGAACGGCGCTGGAGGACCAGCGTGCGCACACGGCCGGTGTGCACGCGGCTGTGGATGAGCGCCGGCTGGGCGGGGACCTTGCGGATTCCGTTAGGTCGCACCTAACGAGTGTCGACGCGGGCACCCTCGCCGAGGTGCTGATGGCCGGCATGACGTTCGAGGAACTGCCGTTCGCCGAGGGCTCGTCGCTGGTGCGGATGATGCACGACCCGCGCGACTTCGCCGTCGACCCGTTGCCGAACCTGCTGTTCACGCGCGACTCCTCGGCGTGGATCGGCGACCGCGTGGCGATCTCGTCGCTGACCATGCCGGCGCGGCGCCGCGAAACGGCTGTGCTCGACCTCGTCTACGCCTATCACCCGCGCTTCCGGCACGCGGCCCGCGCGTACGGCGCGCACTCGGCACCCATCGAGGGCGGCGACGTCATGCTGCTGGCCCCCGGCGTGCTCGCCATCGGCGTCGGCGAGCGGACGACGGCCGCGGGCGCGGAGTCGCTTGCCCGGTCGGTGTTCGCGGACGGCATCGCGCACACCGTGCTGGCGGTGCCGATCGAGCAGTCGCGCGCGACGATGCACCTGGACACGGTGTGCACGATGGTCGCCGCCGACGCCGTCGTGATGTACCCGCTGGCGCGCGACTCGCTCAAGGCGTTCACTCTCCGCCCGACCGGCGACGGTGGCGTGAAGGTGACCGGCCCCGCGCCGTTCCTCAGCGCGGCCGCGGAGGCGATGGGCATCGATCGCCTGCGCGTCATCGACACTGGGCTCGACCCAGTGACCGCCGAGCGCGAGCAGTGGGACGACGGCAACAACACCCTCGCGCTGGCACCCGGCGTGGTCGTCGGATACGAGCGCAACGCCGAGACGAACGAACGCCTCATGGCGGCGGGAATCGAGGTGCTGCCGATCGCCGGGTCCGAGCTGGGCTCCGGCCGCGGCGGGCCGCGCTGCATGTCCTGCCCGGTACTGCGCGACACTATATAAAGGCGAAGTTAGCCTTCCCTTAATGTTGAGAACTTATTAAGGGAAGGCTAACCAAAATAAGTCCGTCTTTCTTTAGGAATGGTAACCCTAATAGGGTGGAGATCACCAGGGAAAAGTGGAAATAATTAGTGATCTGTCGTACCGTCGTGGGCATGGCCGTCACGAAGAAAGAACCGCGCTCGAAGTTCTACGAACTGCTCCAGGCGCAAATCCACAACGAGTTCAACGCCTCCCAGCAGTACATCGCGCTCGCGGTCTGGTTCGACAACGAGGACCTGCCGCAGCTCGCGAAGCACTTCTACAAGCAGTCGGTCGAAGAGCGGAACCACGCGATGGCGCTCACCCAGTTCATGCTGGACCGGGACCACCACGTGGAGATCCCCGGCACCGGCGAGGTCCGCAACGATTTCGCCTCGCCGATCGAGCTGATCGAGCTCGCACTGGCGCAGGAGAAAGAGGTCGCGGCCGACATTTCCGCGCTGACGAAGGCCGCGCGAGCCGAAGAGGACTACATCAGCGAGCAGTTCACGCAGTGGTTCCTCAAGGAGCAGGTCGAGGAGATCTCGCAGATGTCCACGCTGCTCACGGTCGCGCGGCGCGCGGGTGACAACGTGTACGAGATCGAGAAGTTCCTGCACCGCGAGTCCGTCGGCGACGCCGGCGCGGACGCGGGCATGCCCCCGGTCGCAGGCGGCGCGCTGTAACCAGGCCGCTGGTAAAGCCCGGGTTGTCCACATGGGGACAACCCGGGCTTTCTTGTTGTCCCCATGTGGACAGAAAAGAACCCGGGCTCTCCCCCTGTGGACAGCCCGGGTTCATGTTCGGCGCCGGGCTCAGCCGGCGCAGTCCTGGCTCTTGCTGCGGAGGTCGACGCTCGCCACCGCGCCATCATCACTCAACGTGAAGAGGTACGAACCGTCTCCGCCTACCGGTGCTACCAACCCGCCGGACTGCACGGATGTTCCCGGGTAGCTGGCGAGGACGTCGTCCTTGGACGAGCCGGAGCCGACCCCCTCGGGGGTGTGCGCGGCTCCGTCGGGCTTGACCAAGACCACGCCGCTCGACGGCGAGACCAGCGCGGTGGCCGCGGGGACTCCCGCGCCCCGGACGTCGTAGTACGTGCAGTTGGCGCTCTGCTTCGCGTTGGTGAGCGTGATGCCCTGGTCGGCGAGCTGGGTCTCGGTCATCCCGAGCTTGAGGCCGCCGAGCCCGTCGGCGGTCAGCAGGGAACCGCTGGTGATTTTCGCGGGCGTGTCGGCGGTGGTCGGCGCCCCGGGCCGCGGCGGCTTCCTCGCCCCGGTCGACGCGTGGATCTCGTCCGACGGCGGCGCGGCCGGCGGCGGAACGTCGATGGCCGGTGTGCTCGATGGGGCCTCTGGCGCCGACGTCAACACCGGCGTCTCGCTGACCGTCAGCTGCGAAGCCGCTGTCTGGGCCGTGTTGCCCTGGGCGTGGAGGCGGAACGCGGTCATCCCGCCCGCCACGATCCCCAGCGCGCAGACCGCGCCGGTCGACGCCATCATCACGCGTTGCCGCCTCCGTCGCCGCTGGGCGCCCGCGACGATGGCCGGGCCGACGCCGGCCGTGGGCTCGATGCCCAGCCGCTCGTCGGCGAACAGGGCGCGAAGCTGCTGCTCCAGCTCGTCCTCGGACTCGTTCAACCCGCTTCACTCCCTTCCCCGTGCTTGAGTTTCACCCGCAGCGACGCGATGGCCTTGCTGGCCTGGCTCTTCACCGTGCCCTGGCTGACGCCCAGTGCCTCGGCGATTTCCGCCTCGGAGAGTCCCTCGTAGTAACGCAGCACCATCACCGCGCGTTGCCTCGGCGGCAGATTTCGCAGCGCCTGCCAGAGCGGCTCGTGCTCGAACGGGTCCGCGGCCGGGTGCGGCGCGATGTCCGGCAGGTCGGCCACGAGGTTCTCCCGCCGCGTCCGCCGCCAGCGGCTGACGTGCGCGTTCGCCATCGAACGCCGGACGTACGCGAGCGGGTCGCCGGTCTTCTGCTGGACGTACGACCAGCGCGCGCCGATCTTCTCCAGCACCGTCTGCACCAGGTCCGCCGCGTCGTGCGGGTTGCCGGTGAGCGCGTGGCCGTAGCGGAGCAGCCCGGGGAGGGTGGCCTGCACGAACTCACCGAAGTCGGCGAACTCCGCAGGCACGGCCACAGGCCTCCCTCGACTGCCGGCCGCCCACGTCGCCTCCGCCCCCGAGATGGCAGGTGCCGCTGCCGTCACCGTATCGCCACCTCCGGGTAAAGCCGCGCCGCGCGTCGAGTCCTCGTCTTCTCCAACACGCATGACTCCCCCAACAGGTTGTCCGGCCGTCGTCACCGCTTCACCGGCGACGGCCGGATCAGCGCACAGCGAGCGACTCGGGCAGCTTCAGCGTTCCGTCCCCGTCGGGTGGGTAATCGTGTACCGAGACCACGGCGTTTCTCGGGATGGGTCCGTAGACGTGCGGAAACAAGATCCCCTCGGGATGCGGCGGGACCCCGTCCTCCCACCGGACGGGCGCACCGACCTTCGCCGGGTCGACCTCCAGCAGCAGGAGGTCGGTGCGGCCCCGGTAGATGGCGTTGGCCGGCAGGCCGACCGTGCCGAGGTCGGAGCAGTGGATGAAGCCCACTTCGTCGAGCGAGGGAGCGGTGTACACGCCGCCCTCCGGAACGGCGGCCCACTCGTCGCGGGTGCAGATGTGCAGGATCACGCCACCGATCGTGCCACCGCCGAGTCGCCCGACGGAACGCGATTCCCAGCCGGCTCGTTGGTGCACCAGTTATTGGGTTGGACCTAGTTATCGGCTCGACCCAGTCAGTGGGCTGGAGCTGGATTTAGGTCGGACCCAGTCAGTGGGTCGGACCTAGCCCCGTAGATCGGGCCTTGCCAGTGGTTCGGACCCAACCGGTAGGCCGAACCCAGCCAGTGGATCCGGCCCCAGCCGCTAGGCCGGACCCAGCCAACGCATCCGATCCCAACCGGTAGGCCGAACCCAGCCAACGCATCCGATCCCAGCCGGTGGGTCGGACCTAGCCAATGGGGCCAGTCCCAGCCGGTAGGCCGGACCCAGCCAATGGGTCTGGCCCAGCCATTGCCCCAACGACCGAGTCAGCCCCCTGGGCCTGCCACCTGCCCCGACCGTCGGCCACAACCGACCGTCCGCCACAACCGGCCGGTGTGCCGGCCCTTTGCCCGCCGCCCGACCGAGCAACCAGCCTCCCAGGCGGCCGAAGCGCCGAAGCGCCGCACCGCCGGTCGGCGAGCGGCGGTGCTGTGGTGCTGTGGCGCTGTGGCGCGGTAGTCGGCGGCGAGTCGGTTCGGTGATTCAGCAGTACGGTGACCGGATCAGCGAATGGTGAGCTGCCGGCCGATCAGCCCGTCGCGGGCGCGGCGCTCGGTGGCGTTCAGCGGCTCGGCTTCGAGCGACTTGAGGGACTCGTCCAGCCGGGCGCCGAGCTGGTCCTTGGGCTCGTCCCACTCACGGGCGTGCGCCTCCGGGTCGAGGTCCCAGACCGGGACGAGCAGACCGTGGGCGCGGAACGAACCGGCGTACCGGGTGCCCTCGCCGAGGCCCAGCGTGCCCGCGGCCGAGAGGCGCGCAAGCGCTTGCAGCAGCAGGTTCTCCGGTTCGGGACGGACCCAGCGCAGGTGCGCCTTCTCGCCGGCGAGCACCCAGTAGGCGCCGGCGCCGAGGCGGTCGGTGGGCATGATGGCGGCGTTCGCGCGCTCCAGCGAGACCGCGACGTCACCCGTGGCGTCCGCGTCCTCCGGCAGCCACCACGCGAAGTCGCTGTGGATGGTCACCTCGAGCTCGGCGCTGGGGGTGAGGATGTCCTGGAGGCGGTTGTGCTCGTCCGGGTCGGCGGGTGTTGTCGTGTCCGGGACGGACAGCACGTCGCCCGGCTCGGCGGAGAGCAGCCAGCGCAGCGAACGGCCGAGGTCCCGGCTGATGTCCGACGAGCGGGTCTGCACCTGGAGGCCGAGGAAGCGCTCACCGTCGGAACGGACGAACGCGGCGGCCGCCATCGGGAGCACCGTGCCGAGCGTGACGTCGCTGCCGTCCACCAGCGTCAGCTTCGCCGTGGCCGACGGGACGAACTCGCGCAGCGCGATCAGCTCCGGCTCCGCGGCCAGTCCTTCGAAGGGCTGCCCGACGAAGACGTCGCGCACCTTCGGAACGCGGTCCTGCTTGGGACCCTTCTTACGCGCGCCCTTGCCCACTTCAGCCTCCTCAAAGCTCGGTGCCAGACGCTATCGAAGCGGCGGCCCGGCGGGGCGCCCGGGTTAGAGTCGGCTGGTGTTCGACCCTCGTGATCCCGCGTTCCTCGCCGACCCGTACCCCGCGTTCGCCGCGTTGCGCGCCGAAGGCGAGGTGCACCGTCACGATGGGCTCGACCTAGCGATCACGGTGTCGCATGCCGCGTCCGCCGCCGTGCTTCGGCACCGCGGGCTCGGCCGGATCTGGACGGACGCGCAACCACTGGAGCGCTTCGCGTCCTTCAACCTCCTGCACCGCAACTCCCTGCTGGAGAACGAGCCGCCCGCCCACACGCGGCTGCGGCGCGTGATCGCCGGCGAGTTCGGCCGTGGCCACGTGCAGCGTCTGCAGCCGATGGTGGCGCGCGTCGCGGAGGCGATGGTGACGGAGCTGGCGGGCAAATCGCCGCGGACGGCCAGGCCGACCTGCTCGAACACCTCGCCCAGCCCCTGCCGGTCGCGGTGATCGCGGAGTTGCTCGGCATCCCCGCCGACGACGGGCCACGGCTGGTCACCTGGAGCAACGCCATCGTCAAGATGTACGAGTACGGCCAGCCCGAGCCCGGCCGCGACGCCGCGGAGCAGGCCGCCGCCGACTTCGTCGAGTACCTGCGCGACGTGGTCCGCGGCACGCCGCGCGGCATCGTCGCCGACCTGCGGGCCAGCGAGCTGAGCCCGGACGAGGTCGTGGCCACCGCCGTCCTGCTGCTCATGGCGGGCCACGAGGCGACGGTCAACGTGATCGGCAACGGCGTCACCGCCCTCCTCACCCACCGCGCGCAATGGGAGCGGCTCGTGGCCGACCCGACGCTGCTGGACACCTGCGTCGAGGAGCTGATCCGCTTCGACGCGCCACTGCAGCTCTTCGAACGCACCGCCACGGAGGACGTCGAGATCGCCGGCTTCCCCGTGCCGCGCGGCCGGAAGATCGGCGCGCTGCTCGGCGCAGCCGCGCGCGACCCGAAGGTGTTCGACGAGCCGGACCTCCTGGACATCGGCCGCACGCCCAACGCCCACCTCGGCTTCGGCATGGGCATCCACTACTGCATCGGCGCACCACTGGCCCGGGTGGAGATCGCAGCCGCGCTGACGGCCTTGACCTCACGACTCCCGGGCCTGCGCCTGGCGTCCGCCCCGGAGCGCCGCCCGGAATTCGTCATCCGCGGCCTGCGAACCCTGCCGGTGACCCTCTGAGACGGTGGCCGGTCCCCGGTTCTTGGGCACGCTCGTCCTGACGCTGGCTGTGCGGGTCAGCGGATTCCGGCGAACAGGTCGTCCTCGATGCCCGATGTGGTGGGGACATTCGTGACCGCCAGGTGGTAGTCCTCGAAGGGCCAGGCGGCGCGTTCGACATCCCGGGAGTGGGCGAAGAACGGGTGCGCCGGGTCGGATTGGCTGGCGTGCGCGCGCAGGGCTCGGTCACGGGCGTCGAAGTACTGCTCGCAGCGGATCTTCGTGGTGACGGCCGGTCCGCCGGTCGGTGGCAGTTCCGCGAGGACCGGGCCCATCAGTGACTCTCGGCCTGCCGCGAGCGTCGCGTCGTGCATGGCCTGGAACCACGCCCGGCTGAGGGTGGCCTGGTAGTACAGCTTGCGCGGCTCGCCGTTGTCCACAGCCTCGAAGGCCGCGCGGGTGACCTCGTGGGTCCGGATGTGATCAGGATGTGGATAACCTCCCGTTTCGTCATAAGTGATCACCACCTGTGGACGGAATTCGCGCATCAGCTCCGCCAGCGGCCGCATCGCGTCCTCAATGGACAGTCGGGCGAAACAGCCGTCCGGGAGCGGCTCGCGGAGGCCGGAGTCGACGTGGCCGAGGAACCGTTGGCGCACACCGAGAATCTCCGCCGCAGCAGCCATCTCGCGGCGGCGGACGGCGGGCAGATCCGCCCACACCTCGGGCCGGTCCAACGCTGGGTTGAGCACATCTCCTCGTTCACCGCCGGTGCAGGTGGCGACCAGGACGTCGACGCCCTCGGCGGCGTAACGGGCCAGGGTGGCCGCGCCCTTGCTGGACTCGTCATCCGGATGGGCGTGGACGGACAACAGGCGGAGGGTCATTTCCGCGCTCCCTTCGGAAAGAAGACGGCGGGCACGAGGCTCAGCACGGACAGCCCGAGCGTCCAGGTGAACGTGGTGCCGAACGAACCGGCGCCGTCCGGCTCGGAGTGCAGGACCGCGACGAGCAGCGCAGTCCCCAACGACCCGCCGACGCGGTTGACGACGTTGATCGCACTCGCCGCACGCGGGATGCGGCTGCGATCGAGGGAGCTGTAGAGCATCGTCATGCCGGGCGTGGTCGTCGCGCCGAGGCCCAGCCCACGGACCAGCAGTGACATCGTGAGCAACAGTGGGTTCGGCCCATTTCCGAGTTGCGTGAACGCGATTGTCCCCAGCAGCGACAGTCCGATGCCGGCCAGCATCATCGTGCGTGGGCCGAACCTAACGAGCAGTTTGCCGCCCGCGAGCAGCACCACCGCTGAACCGAGCGCTTGCGGCGCGAGCAGCAGACCGGCGGTGAGGGCGCTCGTGTGCTCGACCTGCTCGTAGTAGAGCGGAAGCAGCAGCATCGAGCTGTACAGCGACGCACCGAGCAGGAACGTGCTCGCACTCGCGACGGCGAATTCCTTGCGGGAAAACAACTTCAGGTCAAGCAGTGGCGCGCGGACGGTCCGCGCGTGCAGACCGTACGCGACGAGGAGGACGACGCCGACGATCGCGAAAACGCCGCTGCCATCGCCCAGGCCGTAACCGAGCGCGGCGAGGCCGGGAGGGAGGAGGAGCAGGCCGCGGACGTCGAGCGGATCGCGCCTCACTTCTCGTTGGGTCGCGCCCAACTTCGCGGACGCTGTCGGGACAGTGGATCTCGCCGCCACGGCCACTGCGGTCGATTCGGCCGATCTCGCCTGAACAGCTGGTCTCGCGCTCATGGCCTCGCCCTCCGACCCAGCTGGTGTCAGCTGAGCAGCCTGTCCCACGTCCATAGCCTGCCCGTCCGACCCAGCCGGTCGCAGCTCAACAACCGGCCCCACGTCCATAGCCCGCCCCTCCGAACCGGCCGGTCGCAGCTGAACAGCCGGTCCCACGCTCATGGCCCGCCCCGCCGGCCCAGCCGGTCGCAGCTCAACAGCCGGTCCCGTCCGGACCGCCGATTCCGCGGACACCGTCGGGCCAGTCTGCGCATCCGCGGCCGATCTCGTCGGCGCGGCCGGATCGCGAGGGTCGGCACGGGCTGGCTCGCGGGTTTCGAGCGGGTCGGCCGCGGGCAGGAGACGGAGCGCGAGGACAAGCGTGGCGACGCCGAGCGGCACGATGCCGAAGAACAGCCAGCGCCAGCCGAGGCCCTGCACCAGCACGCCGCCGAGCAGTGGGCCGAGGACGGGCGCCACGGTGGCCGGCAAGGTGATCATGCCGATCATTCGGCCCAGTTTCGGTCCGGCGGCCTGCGCGAACAACGCCTGGCCGACGGGCTGCATCAGCCCGCCGCCCAGGCCGTGCAGGACGCGGAACAGGATCAGCGCCGGCGCCGACCACGCGAAACCGCACAGCAACGTGCCCGCGGTGAACAACGCGACCGCGCCGACCCAGACGTTCTTGCCGCCGAAGCGGTCCGTGAGCCAGCCGGACAGCGGGATCGTCAGCGACGCGGCCAACAGGTACGCGCTCGAAACCCACTGCACCGTGGTGATCGAGCTGCCCAGGTCGTGAGCGATCGAGCCGATCCCGACGGAGACGATCGTCGCGTCGAGGATCGACAGCACCGCGCCCATGATCAGCACACCGCCCAGGCGCCACAGGTGAGCGTCGGCGTGGCGAGCGGTCATCTGAACCCCCCGTTTCATTAGGTCGGACCTGAGATTAGGTCGAACCCACTAACTAGGTCAAGCACAAAATTAGGTTGGACCTAGTATGATGAAGGCATGAGCATCGGACTCAGAGAGCAGAAGAAGCAGGAGACCAGGCAGAACATCTCGCACGTGGCCACGCGGCTGTTCATCGATCGCGGGTTCGACGTGGTGACGATCGCCGAGGTCGCCGAGGCGGCACGCGTCGCCAAGATGACCGTGACCAATCACTTCGCGCGGAAGGAGGACCTGGTTTTCGACATCCGCGCGGAGTTCGTGGTGTGGCCGGCCGAGTTGGTGCGGCAGCGGCCGTCCGGGACGGCGTTCGAGGCGATCCGCGATGGGTTTTTCGCGGCGCTGGACGAGCGAAGCGCGCTGTTGGGTTTCTCGGACGTCGCGTTCGTGCGGATGATCCGGGACAGCGAGCGGCTGGTGTCGGCGCTCACGGAGATGCACCTCGACCGCGAGCGGGAACTCTCCGCCGCCCTGCTGGACCGTGAACCCCGTGGCGGCATCCTGCCGCGCGCGGCAGCGGCGCACCTGACGTCGGTGCTGCGGCTGCTTTTCGACGACGTCTGGGACCTGACGTTCGCGGGTGCCGCGGACCTCGTGCCGAAGGTGCGGAGGTCGGCGAGGAAGGCTTTCGACCAGCTGGAGCCGGCGCTGGAGGAGGTCTGACCTAGCGAGCTGCGCCGACCGGGCGGCTGGTGTGCGGTTCGGGCTCCGGGGCGCCGTCGATCTTGAGGACGCGCAGGTTGCGGAGGCGGTCGGGCGCGATGGGCATCAAGAGATCGGAGAAACGGCGGATCAGCAGCCAGGTGACGATCGCCAGCCCGGCGGCGGTGAGGTCGGTGATCGCGACGAGGACCACGCTGTCGGCCATCGCCTGGACGCCGGGGCGGAGCCGCCAGATAATCGTCACGGCGAGCAGGATCCAGTTCACCAGCCAGGCGCCCCACCAGGCCAACACGAGCCGCGACGGTTTCGGGCGGGCGTCTCGCGGACGGCGCAGCACAGCGTGCTCCAGCTCGCCGACGACCGACAGCGCGAGCGGCAGGTTCGCCACCGGCACCAGCACCCCCACGAGCACCTGCCAGACGGGGCGTGGCGGGTCGTCGCCGGATTCGTCGGCGGCGGCGTGGCGCGCGACGAGCAGCCACCAGACCGAAAGGCCCGCCGGCAGCAGCGACAGGATCGTGGTGAGCAGCCCCGCCGTGACGACGATGGCGTCGGAGTATGCGACGACGGACGTGTTCAACGCGGAATCGCGGCTCTGGACCAGCAGGATGTAGCGCCAGATCTCCGAGCCCGCGGCGACGACCGCGAGCACCGCGAACGTCCACAGGATCGTGCCAAGGCTCCGCGCCAGGACGGGCACCCGGTCGATGGGCCGCACCTCGCCGGACGCCGTGCCGGGCACGGCCGTCGGGCGGCGCCACACGAGGTTCGGGAAGCCCCAGCGCGGGGGCACGGGGTACGACGGCGGCCCGCTGTACGGCTCGGCCGCCACCGACCGCCGCCGCGGCCAAGCCCCCGGCGGCGGCGATGCCACCCAGCGCAAGCGCGCCCGCTGCGACCTCGCCGGCAGGTGCCCGGAGGAATACGGATCGGCCCGTGGCCTCGCGGCCGGCTGGCGGTAGACGGGCTGGTGAGGCGCCGAGGTGAACGGCACCGGACGCGCGACGGGGGCACCGGCATACGCAGGTTGCACGGGGTAGCCGGGCGCGCCGGGGTGACCGACTGCGGCGGCAGGGTAGCCGGGCGCCGCAGAGGGGTCACCGAGGGGACCTTGGGCTGACGCGGAGTTGTAGGCGGGCGCGGCCGCGTTGCCGGGATGGGCGGGGTAACCGGACGCTGGGGTGTACCCGGACGCGGCGGTTACCTGCGCGGGGGTGTATCCGGAGGCCGCCGCAACTTGCGCGGGGGTGTATTCGGTTGCGGCGGTTACCTGCGCGGAGGTATGGCCGGAGGCCGCGGCAACTTGCGCGGGAGCATGGCCGGAAGCGGCGGCAACCGGTGCGGAGGTATAGCCGGAGGCGGCGGATACCTGCGCAGGGTGCATCGCCGGGGAGGTGCCCGGGTGCTGGCCCGGCAAACCCGACTGGCCTAGCGAGGCCGGCCGGACTGGCGCAACCGGGAGGGCTGGATCGCCGAGCTGGCCGACGGACTGTTGTCCCAGCCGGTCGGAAGCCGGGGCAGGTCGGTCGGGAGAACCGGCAGGGGCTGGACTGGCGGCAGCAGGGTCGCCAGCAGTCGGAGCGGGCTGGCCCGCCGCAGCGCCAGCGGAGCCAGCAACCGCGGCAGGGCCGCCAGCAGCTAAAGCAGACTGGCCCGCCGCACTGCCAGCGGAGCCAGCAACCTCGGCAGCGCCCGGGTCACCGGCAGCCAAAGCAGACTGACCCGACGAACCGGCACCGGAGCCAGCGACAGCACCGGCAGCAGCACTTCCAACGGCAACACCAGCGCTGTCACCAGCACCACCATCGCCGCCAGAAGCATCAGCAGCACCGTCAATCCCACCAGTACCAGCAGCCCCACCGTCACCGGTAGCCGAGCTGTCCGGCGACCGCGGGTCCGGCCGGTGGCTCTGACGGGCCGGGTCCGGAGCGGTCGGGTCGGAGCCGGGGTTGGGGGGCTGGGCTGGGTGCATACGTCAGAGGACTTCGGGGGTTGCGTTGGGGAGGTCGGTGGTCATGGGGCGGCCTTCGTTGGCCCAGGAGCCCATGCCGCCGGCGACGTTGACGGCGTCCCAGCCGGTGGCGTTGAGCCAGGCGGCCGCGCGGGCGGAGCGGCCGCCGCTGCGGCAGATCACGTACAGGGGCTGGTCGTCGGGGAGTTCGGCGAGTTCATTGACTCGCGTGGGCAGTTCGCCGAGCGGGATGTGTTTGGCGCCGGGGGCGTGGCCGGCGGCCCATTCGTCGTCCTCGCGGACGTCGAGGAGGGTCACGTCGTCCTTCGGCAGGTCGCGGACCTCGGCGGTCGGCAGTTCAGCAGGGCTCACCACGGTTCCATGCTGCCATGTCGCGGCGTTGCGCGCGTGTGAGGAGGCGGAAATCAGTGCAGCTCGGCGTCGGCGCGGATGCGGCCGGCCAGTGGGTCCAGGCGGCGGGCGGCGTAGCGGACGTACAGCCAGGTGATCAGGAACGTCGACACGAACTGCAGCAGCCCCATCACCAGCCCGACCGTCACCTCGCCCCACAGCCGGACGCTCATGAACCCGTGCGCGTACGCCGCCAGCAGCACATACAGCAGGTACCAGCCGAGAAACAGCGCCGCCATCGGGAACACGAACGCCCGCACCTGACGGCGGAGCAGGGTGAACTCGGGGCTCGCCTGGATCTGCGTCCAGTCCGGCTCGGTGTCCTCATCCGGCATGAGGAGATTTTCCGCCCCGGACGGCCGAACCCGCCTGGTCGCATCAGGTGAATCCGGCGCTACTTGCGGTGACGCCCCCGCGCGGCCCTGGTCTTGTCCTCCGCCTGGCCGAACCGGGCGACGGCGCGGTCCTGCATCAGGCCGAGCGGGTCCGGGGCGTGCAGCCGCAGCATGATGTCGTTGACCAGCTCCGGGCGTCCGTACCGGGTCACCCGGCTCACCAGGTACGTCGTCAGGAACGCCGCCGGCACGGTGATCAGCGCCGGCTGGATCGTGTACCAGGGCGCCCAGTTGCCGGTGTACTCGCTCGCGATGTTGATGCCCAGCGCGGCCAGCACCAGGCCGCCGCCGACCACCATCCCGGCGAGCGCGCCCGGCCAGCTGAGCTTGCGCCACCAGACGCCGAGCAGCAGCAGCGGGCTGAACGTCGACGCGGCGAGCGCGAACGTCATCCCGATCGACAGCGAGATGTCCTCCGTGCGCAGCACGAACACCAGCGCCAGCGGGCACACCGCGACCAGCGCCGTGCCGAGCCGGAAGTCCTTGACCCGCCCCGGAAACAGGTCCGTCGACACCACACCGGACACGCTCACCAGCAGCCCCGAGGAGCTGGACAGGAACGCCGCGAACGCGCCCGCCGCCACCACCGCCGCGAGGATCTGGCCGGGCACGCCGGGCAGCATCGCGGTGGGCAGCATCAGCACCGCCGCGTCGGCGTTGCCGGTGACGAGCAGCTGCGGCACGTACATCCGCGACAGCGCGCCCAGCATCGTCGGGAACAGGTAGAACAAGCCCAGCAACAGCAAGACGTGCACGGTGGTGCGGCGCGCGGCCTTGCCGTCCGGGTTGGTGTAGAAGCGGACCAGCACGTGCGGCAGGCCCATGGTGCCGAGGAACAGCGCGAAGATCAGCGAGTACGTCTGCAGCAGGTCGGTGAGGTTGCCCGACGCCGGGTGCAGCCAGGCGTCGTTCGACGCGGGCGCGGCGCTGATCACCGGCACCGGGGTGCCCGCCGCGAACTCCAGCGTGGTGCCCTCGGAGACCTTGTGCGGGATCAGCGGCGACCAGCGCGCCACGCCGCCCGCCGGGCCGTCGTCGATGCGGCCGTAGGCGTGGAAGTACGTCTCCGTGGTGACCTTCACGGTGACGTCGGTCTGCACCGAGACCTTGGTGTCCGCGGTGAACACCGGCGGTGCGGGCGCGCCGAGCGAGCGCACGCCGCCGGGGCCGCCGCCGGAGAAGAAGACCAGGCACAGCACGAACGTCGGCACCGCGATCGCGAACAGCTTGAGCCAGTACTGGAACGCCTGCACCACGGTGATCGCGCGCATGCCGCCCGCCATCACGTTGACCGCGACCAGCACCGTCACCAGCACCGCGCCCACCCACATCGGCACGGGCAGGATCGAGGCGAGCGTCAGCCCGGCGCCCTGCAGCTGCGGGACCATGTACAGGATCCCGATGAACATCACGAACGCCGTCGAGAACCGGCGCAGGCCCTTCGAGCCCAGCCGCGCTTCGACGAAGTCCGGCAGCGTGTACGCGCCCGAGCGGCGCAGCGGCGCGGCGACGAACAGCATCAGCGCGAGGTACCCGGCGGTGAAGCCGATCGGGTACCAGGTCGCGTCGGCGCCCTCCTTCAGCACGATCCCGGCGACGCCGAGGAACGACGCCGCCGACAGGTACTCGCCCGAGACGGCCGCGGCGTTGCGCCGCGAGCGCACCGTGCGGCGGGCGACCAGGAAGTCGTGGGTGGTGGTGGCCGAACGCGAGGAGCGGTGCCCGAGGTAGTAGGTCGCCAAAGCGACCAGCACGACGCCGGTCAAGGCCCACGGGTTCAGCTGCACGGCTCGAATCCTCGCACGTGCGCGTGGTCCGGTCATGCCCGCTACCGGGGCTTTCCGGTCCCTGCGCTCAGTTTTCGATCATGTCGACGAAGTCGCGTTCGTGCCGTTCGGCCAACCGGTTGTACCAGAGGCCGACGACGAACAGGAACGGGAACGGCAGCACTCCCAGCAGCAGCCACGGGATCGGGATGCCGATCACGGTGAACCGCGCGAACGACGGCAGCGCGTAGAACAGCACCGGCAGCGAGCCGAGCACCAAGAGCACG
The DNA here is from genome assembly GCF_900110575.1 of Amycolatopsis saalfeldensis. Taxonomy (GTDB): domain Bacteria; phylum Actinomycetota; class Actinomycetes; order Mycobacteriales; family Pseudonocardiaceae; genus Amycolatopsis; species Amycolatopsis saalfeldensis. Next base: position 15,569 of record NZ_FOEF01000013.1, on the reverse strand, counting down.
AACAGCGAGAACAGCACCGAGGTCCGCAGCTGAACCTTCACCAGGTCGCGGACCAGCAGCTTCCCCCAGCTGGTCTGCTCCTCCAGCTCCATCCGCGCCTGCATCCGGCCGGACGACGCGCGGGAGTCCGCGAGGACCACCCGCGTGCGCTTCGGCCGTTCGTGGGCGGGCTCGGCCGGGCGCAGCGGCTCGGGCGCGGACGGCACCGACTCGACGACCGCGCGGTCGTCGGGTTTTCGGCCCAGCGTCGGGTCCGGTTTGCGGACGCCGTTCGCCAGCCGGTGGTAGGGGTCTTCGGACGAGGTCACGGTCGGGGGCTAGCCGCCCCGGCCGGAGCCGACCAGCCGGTCCTTCAACGCGCGGGTGTGGCGCCGGCTGACCGGCAGCACCTTCTCCTCGTTGCCGATCACGACCTGGTAGCCGCCTTGCCCCATGCGCAGCTCCGTGATCAGCGGCAGCGCGACCAGGAACGACCGGTGGATGCGGACGAACCCGGCTTTCTCCCAGCGTTCCTCGAGCTGGGCGAGCGGGATGCGGACCAGGTGGCTGCCCTCGGTGGTGAACAGCCGGGCGTAGTCGCCCTGCGCCTCCACCCAGCGGACCGACGAGCGCGGGATCAGCTTCGTGGTGCCCGCGAGCTCGACGGGGATCACCTCGTCGTCGTTCTTCACCGGCTCGCCCTGGCCCGGACCGGGCGGCGGCGCGGCGGCCGCGGTCAGCTTCTCGCGCACACGCGAGACCGCGCGGTCGAGCCGGTCCTGCTGGAACGGCTTGAGCACGTAGTCGACGGCGCCGAGGTCGAACGCGTTCACGGCCTCTTCGGCGTGGCCGGTGACGAACACCAGCACCGGCGACGGGGTCATCGCCGTGATCACCCGGGACATCTCCATGCCGGACAATCCGGGCATGTCGATGTCGGCGAACACGGCGTCGACGGTCGGGCGGCCCATTGCGCGCCGGGCCACCAGCTCCGGGTCGTCGTGCGAGAACAGGCGCAGCGCGTCGGAGGCGTCCAGCGCCTTGAAGACCCGGGCGACGTGCTGGTTGTTCTCGAGACGTTCGGTCAGCATGTCCAGGCCGTTTGGCTCGTCGTCCACCGCCAGGACGATGAGCTTCCGGGTGTCGTCGTGAGCACTCACAGTGAATCGCATCCTGCCCATTGCCGAGTGCAATGTCCAGTCCCGCCTCGGGCTTCTGCCCCGAAGTGGTCGGCGGACGACCCCTTTGCCGGAAAGCGCGGTCACGCGTCCGGCACGGTCACAGGGCCAACAGGGTTACCCCGAGTGCGCGCAGGTATCCGGCGATTCCGGGCAGTGCGCGCAGATGCGGGGTCCGGCTCACGTCGTTGAGCACGGTCAGCACGGCCTGGACGCGTACGCGCGCTTCCTGCGGCCCCATCCCGGGGCGCGTTTCGCGCAGCAGCCGCACCCACGCGGCGATGTAGTCGTGCTGCGCCTGCCTCATCCGGTGCCGCTCGGGTTCGGGCGCGACCTCCGCCACGAGCACCTCGACCACGGCGTGGTGGGTCAGGGAATAGCCGGCGTACGAGCCGAGAAGCTCCCCTAACGCAGCGTCCGGCGAAGGCTTCTCGAGCGCCTTCGTGAGCCCGAGGTCGAGCTGCTCGGCACCGTCGAGCATTGCGGTGAGCAGCAGCTCGCGCTTGCTCGCGAAGTGGTGGTAGATGCTCGGCCCGGCGATGCCCGCGGCCGCGGCGATCTCCTCGATCGCGACGCCGTCGAACCCGCGCTCGGCGAACAGCCGGATCGCGGCGTCGAGCAGCAGCTCGCGGCGGGATTCCGGGTCCGGCGCGGACTCGGCCGGGGTCGCCACGGCCGGCGCCGCGGCCAGGTCCACGTCGGCCACGGCCGTCACCACCGCCCGCAGCAGGGCCACGTACTCCGGCCGCGGCAGCTCCACCCGCTGGAACGAGACGCTCATCAGCGCGCCGAGCACGGTCCACGCCAGCAGGTCCGCGTGTTCGGCCGTCAGCTCTCGCCGCCGGTCGCGCAGGGTGGCCGCGAGCCAAACGGCCAGCCCGACGAGCGGCGCGACCAGCTTCTCCTGCTCTTCCGGGTCCAAGTGCCGGCACTCGCGCTGCCACAAGACGCCGAGGCCGCGGTGGTCGAGGACGGCGTCGGCGAGCGCGGCGCAGACGTCGGCCGAGCCGTCGACCGCCGCGCCGATGGTGGAGAACGCGTCCAGCACCACGGCCCCGAGCAGCTCCTGCTTGCCGCGGAAGTGCCGGTACAGCGCGGATGGCCCAATCGCGACGGCCTCGGCGATGTCGCTCATCGCCACCCGCGAGTAGCCGTCGCGGACGAACAGGTCACCGGCCGCCGCGATGATCAGCTCGCGGCGGTTGCGTGGCCGGGTGCCCCTCGGGGGCGACGTCGGCGCGGCCATGGTTCTCCTTCAGTTCACCTGTTCGCGCTCGCCCCAGTGCTGCCGGCGCAACTCCCGCTTGAGGATCTTGCCCGCGCCCGACATGGGCAGCGCCTCGGCGAACTCGAAGCTACGCGGCACCTTGTACCCGGCGATCGCGTCCCGGCAGAAGTCGCGCAGCCCGGCCTCGTCGGCCTGCAGCCCGTCCAGCAGCACGACCACGGCGTGCACCCGCTCGCCCCACCGGTCGTCGGGCACGCCGATCACCGCGCACGCGGCCACCGACGGGTGCTTGGCCAACGCGTTCTCCACCTCGGCGGAGTACACGTTCTCGCCGCCGGAGACGATCATGTCCTTGATCCGGTCGACCACGAAGACGTAGCCGTTCTCGTCCATGTAGCCGCCGTCGCCGGTGTGCATCCAGCCGCCGCGCAACGCGGTCGCCGTCTCCTCGGGACGGTTCCAGTAACCGAGCATCACGTGGTCGCCTCGGCTGACCACCTCGCCGACGGTGTGGCGCGGCACCTCGTTGTCGTCCGGGTCGACGATGCGCACCTCGGCGTGCGGCGCGGCCCGCCCGGCGGACCGGCGCAGCGACGGGTTCTCGTGGTCGGCGGGCAGCAGCAGCGTGGCGACGGGAGAAAGCTCCGTCATCCCGTACGCCTGAGTGAACTCCGCGCCCGGGAACGTCTTGCGCGCGCGTTCCAGCACCGCCTCGGAGATCGGCGACGCGCCGTAGACCACGTGTTTCAACGACGACAGGTCGAACTTCGGCACGTCGGGGTGGTCCACCAGCAGCTGGATCATGGTCGGCACCAGCAGCGCGTCGGTGATCTGCTCGCGGCTGACGGCCTCGAGCACGCCGGTCGGGGTGAACGACGGGACCATCACCTGCGTCGCGCCGACCAGCTGGCCCGAGGCCCACGACGCGCCGTCGGCCAGGTGGAACATCGGCGCGGAGTGCAGCAGCCGCCCGCCCGGGGTGTGGAACGTGCCGGTGGCGAGGCTGCCGATCGCGGAGGTGAACAGGTTGCGGTGGCTGAGCATCACGCCCTTGGGGGTGCCCGTGGTGCCGCCGGTGTAGTAGACGCCGAGCAGTTCGTCGCCGCCGCGCCGGGCGTCCTCGATGGGATCGGAGGAGGCGATCAGCTCCTCGTAGGAGAGCAGCCCCCCGGGCGCGGCGCCGTCGCCGAGATGGACCACTGTGGACAGTCCGGGGAACTTCTCCCGCAGCGACGGGATCATCGGGACGAAGGTGTCATCCACGAGCAGGATCCGCGTGTCGGACTCCTCCAGGGCGTACGCGATCTCGGCGGCGCTCCACCGGACGTTCACCGGGTTCAGCACCGCGTCCGCCCACGGCGTGGCCAGCAGGTATTCGTGGTAGCGGTCCGAATTGAGGGCGAGGATCGCGACGCGGTCGCCGGAGCCGACGCCCAGCCCGCGTAACGCGCCGGCCAGGCGGGCCACGCGGTCCGCCGACTCCGCGACCGTGCGCACCCGGTCGCCGAACACGGTCATCGGCCGGTCCGGGCCCTGCTGCAGGGCCCGGTGCAGCGTCTGCGTGAGGTACATGGCCGCTCCTTTGCGGTTCAGAACCCTCAATGGCGGCAACGGTTTCCCTCACCGGCCCTAGCGTTGATTCACATAGGCTAGCGCTAATTCACTTAAGGCGGCAAGGGCCACCGGCTCCCCGGCCTCGGCAGAGCCGGGGAAGCCGGAACAGCCTCAGAGGCCGAAGCGGGACCAGGCGGCCTTGGTGGTCACGGCGTCGAGCAGCGCGGACGCCGCGGCGGGCGCGCCGATGCCGAGCCGCGCGAGCAGCGGCTTTTTCGGCTCTGCCACGGAAATCTCGGCGTCCGGGTACCGCTCGCCGATGATCTGGCGCAGCGAGCCGAGCCCGTCGATCAGGCCGAGGTCCAGCGCCTTCTGGCCGAGCCAGACATCACCGGTGAACAGGTCCTCGGCGCCGTCCAGCCGGGCGCCGCGGCGCTCCTTGACCCAGTCGACGAACAGCTCGTGGAGCTGGCCGTGCATCTTCTTCAGCCACTCGACGTCCTCGGGCTTCTCCGGGCTGAACGGGTCGAGCCGCGACTTGTTCGCGCCCGCCGTGTGCAGCCGGCGCTCGATGCCGAAGCGCTCGAGCAGCCCGGTGAAGCCGAACCCGCCGCTGATCACGCCGATGGAACCGACCATCGACGTGCGGTGCGCGAAGATCTCGTCGGCCGCGCAGGCCAGCCAGTAACCACCGGACGCCGCGACGTCCTCGGCGAAGGCGAGCACCGGCACGTTCTTCTCGTCCGCGAGCTGGCGGATCCGCTCCGCGACCAGCCCGGACTGCGTCGGCGCACCGCCCGGTGAATTGATCAGCAGCGCCACGGCCTTCAGCCGGTCGTAGCCGAACGCCCTGGTCAGCGCCGTCTCGACGGTGGCGAGGTTGATCGAGCCACGCGCCAGCGGCGAGGGCGAAGGCGTGATCACACCGTGCAGCTTCACCACGGCGACGACGTCCTTGCGCTCACCCCGGTCACCGAGCACGGGCAGGCGGGAAGTCAGCTTGTCGGTAACGCTCATCCCACCAGGCTAGCCACCTCAGACCGCGGGCAGCATTCCCGAGCGCGACCCGTTCACGCCGTTGTGCTCGACGGAGTCGTCCTCTTCGGGCCCGCCCTGCGGCGGCACGTCGGCCGAATAGTCCGGCATGTTCGGGCGGACGCCGAGCTTGAACTTGGGCACCCGCAGCGTCACCTTCATGCCCGCGCCGGGCGCGGTGTCGACGGTGAGCGCGTAGTCCTCGCCGAAGACCTGGCGCATGCGCTGGTTGATGTTGCCGAGGCCGACGTGGGCGCCGGTGCGGTGCGCGTTCTTCAGGTCGGTGAGCTGGCGCGGGTCCATGCCGATGCCGTCGTCCTCGACGCTGATCAGCGCCTCCATGCCGTAGTCCTGCGCGATCACGGTGACGCAGCCGCCGCTCGGCTTGCTCGCCAGGCCGTGCTTCACGGCGTTCTCCACCAGTGGCTGGATGATCAGGAACGGCACGACGACGCTCAGCACCTCGGGCGCGATCTTCATCCGGACCTCGAGCCGGCCGCCGAAGCGGGCGTTCTCGATGGTCAGGTAACGGTCGATGTTGCGCAGCTCCTCGGCCAGCGTGGTGTACATGCCGGAGGTGCGGAACGAGTAACGCGTGAAGTCCGCGAAGTCCTGCAGCAGCTCCCGCGCCTCTTCGGGGTCGGTGCGGATCAGCGCGGAAATCGTGTTCAGCGCGTTGTAGACGAAGTGCGGCGAGATCTGCGCGCGCAGGGCCTTGATCTCGGCCTGCTGCAGCTGGTTCCGGGACTCTTCCAGGCGCGCCAGCTCGAACTGCGTGCAGACGAACTGCCCGACGGCCTCGGCCATCTGCACGAGCTTGCCCCGCGTGCGCCCGACCACGATCAGCGTCGCCTCGGCCTCGCCCTCGACCAGTATCGGCACGATCGCGGCGGTTTTCATCTTGCAGGTGCCGCGGTGGTTGCACGGCATCTTGTTGTGGTCGGCGACGGCGCGGCGGTGCTTGCGCAGCGCGGTGCCGATGTCCTCGACCAGGTCGAAGTAGTGCTCGGTGGCCTCGCCCGCCCAGGAGAGCAACGTGCCTTCACTGTCGGTGATGCCCACGGCGAGGCAGTCGAGCACCTCGAGCAGCTCCGCCGTCATCCGGTTGGCGGCCTCTTCGTCGAGCCCGGCGCGCAGGTTCGGCGTCGCCTTCGACATGCGGTGCACGGCCTGCAGCACGGCGTCCTGGATCTCGCCCTTCGGCCGGCGCACGCGGAACAGCAGCACCAGGGCCACGACCGCCAGCACGCCGGCGAGGGCCCACGGGACAACCTGCTCGTACGGGAAGGCGGACACGACGTCCATGCTCTGCGCTCGACCGACCGGGTGCAAGGCCTGCTCCCCACTTTCTGTCCGGATCTGACGACCGAGGGTGGGCAGATCGTACCGATCCCCGACCGGGTGACGCAGGCTCAGCCCGAGCGGTGGACCCGCTTCCACCACGACTGCTTCGGCCGGGCCGGACCGGTGATCTCAGGTGGAGATTCGGCGGCGGCCGACCCGGCGTTACTTGAGCAGCCGCGACATCCGGCGGTCCGCGAGCGGCTTCCCGCCCGTCTGGCAGGTCGGGCAGTACTGGAAGGACTTGTCGGCGAAGGAGATCTCGCGGATGGTGTCGCCGCAGACCGGGCAGGGCAGGCCGGTGCGGGCGTGCACCCGCAGGCCCGAGCGCTTCTCTCCCTTGAGCCGGGCCGCCTTCTGGCCCACCGAGCGTTCGACGGCGTCGCTCTCGATGTCGTGGATGGCTGCGGCCAGCGTCTCCAGCGCGCCCTCGTCGAGCTTGCCGACCGTGGCGTACGGCGAGAGCTTGGCCTTGTGCATGATCTCGTCGGAGTAGGCGTTGCCGATGCCCGCGATCAGCGACTGGTCGGTGAGCGCCCACTTCAGCCGCGTGCCCTTGCCCGCGAACAGCTCGCGCAGCTGGGACGCGTCGATCGCAAGCGCGTCCGGACCGAGCCGCGCGACGCTCGCCACCTCGCCCGGGTCCTTGACCACCCACACGGCCAGGCCTTTCTTCGTGCCGGCCTCGGTGAGGTCGAACCCCGGCCCGGTCGCCGACTCCAGGTGCACCCGCAGCGAGATCGGCCCCTTGCCCGGCTTCAACGGTGTCGGCGCCAGCTGGTCCGACCAGCGCAGCCAGCCCGCGCGCGCCAGGTGGACGATCAGGTGCAGGTCGCCGAGGACCACGTCGAGGTGCTTGCCGTGCCGCGTCGCGCCGGTGATCTCGCGGCCGTGCAGATCGGTGTACGGCGGCATCGCCGTCTTCAACACGCTGAGCGACGCGACGTCGAGCCGGAACACGGTGGCGCCCACGGCGTTCTCACGCAGGTGATGAGCCAGTGCTTCGACCTCGGGCAACTCGGGCATGGCACCAGTCTCTCCCGCGGCGGCCGTTCGAGCCAGGCCTGACCAGCGGTATTCGACGGAGCCCTATTCGACCGGGTGCAGCGGCCCTTCGAAGTCCGGCAGCGAGTGCTTCTGGATCGTCTTCGAGATCCGCTTGACCTCGCCGGTCACCGTGAACATGCCCCGGATCGTGCCGACCCAGCGCTCCGACGGCCGGTCGCCGCTGATGTCGCCCTCGGTCTCGGCGACCACGGTCCACGGCCGGCGCAGGATCCAGCGCAGCGGGAAGAACAGCAGGATCAGCACCAGTGCCAGGAACACCCAGGCCGGGACGCGGACCTGTTCCGGCGTCCACACCACCAGCACCACGGCGAGGAACGCGGTCACCACGATCATCGCGATCCCCGGGCCGTAGGTGCCCGCGACATCGTGTTCGAAATCGTCCGCCGTGACCGGCGCACGCCATTCCATCTGGGCACGGACCACCCAGTCGCGACCGTCCTCGCCGCGCACCAGCCGGTTCATCCTGTTGCCTCCCGGGCGACGCTCGAACTCAGGCAACGCTACCGTGACGAGGCCTTGCGGCGCGAGGCGGTCACGTAGCGTGGCGAGAGGTTTGCCCGGTTACCGCTGCTCAGGGGGTCGCGGACGAATCGGAATCGGCCGAATCGGTGACGTCCTCCGAGGTGGTGCTTCCCGAGGTCTGGGAACTCGCCACCTGTTCCGACCGCCACGAAGACGTCTTCCCGGTGCCCGAAGAGTCCGAGGAGCCCGCTGACTGCGCGGACTTCGCCGGTGCCGAGTCCGCGTCCGAGGTCGAAGCGCCGGTGGGCGTCGGCGTGGTCGTCACCGACGGCGGCTCGTAGGTCGGCGGCAGGTAGTCCGACGGCGGCGGCGCGTACGTGCTGTCCAGCGTCGGGTTGGTGCCGCAGCTCGGATCGGTCGAGGTGGAGGACATCTCCGGCTGGGTGTCCACCCGCGAGTCGGTCGAGCTTTCGGTGCTCAGCGTGGAGTTCACGGTGGAGTTCGAGCTGCCGGGCAAGTCGTCCCGCGGTGAGCCGCCGGACGGCGACTGGCCGACAGCCGACGACGACCCGATCCCGCCGGGCAGGTTCGGCACGGCATTGGCGCCCAGCTCGGCCCCGGCCGCGCCGTGGTAGCCGGCCGAATGCTGGTGCTGCGGCCGGGCCGTGCCCTGCAACTCGCCGGTGACGATCCGCGGACCCTGCTGGACCTGCGGCGGCGGCTGGACGCGCGACGCGGGCGGCTGCAGCGCCAGCTCCGGCGCGCCACCGCCCAGTCCGACGTTCTGCGTGGGGTGCGTGCCGAAGACCACCGGGCCGGCGGTCACCCCGACCACCCCGGCGGCGGCCGCCGAGACCAGCGCGAGGCCGACCTTCACCTTGGAACCGAACAACACGCTCTTCACGGTCGCCGCCAGCCCGGCCGTGCCGCCGACCCCACCGGCCAGCGCGGGCAGGGCCAGGATCAGCACGCCGGCGTGCGCACGCAGCGAGGAGCAGACGTCACGCAGCTCGTCCTGCGTCGCGCGGCAAGAAGGACAGCCCAGCAGGTGGGCCTTGATCCGCTCGGCCTCGGCGCCGGTGACGCTGCCGGCGGTGAACCCGCCCAGCTTCTCCACGACCGCACGGCACGAGTCCGGCCCCTGGTTCACCGAAAGGTGCGCCTGGAGGTACGCCGCGCGCAGGCCTTGCCGGGCGCGGCGGGCCAGCGCCGCCGTCGCGTTCGCGCTCAGCCCGAAGTGCGGGGCGACCATGGCGGGCTGCTCGCCCTCGACCTCGGTCTGCCACAGCACCGTCCGCCAACGCTCGGGCAGGCTGGTGAACGCCGTGGTGATCAGGCTGTGCTCCGCGGTGCGCGCATGGGTGTCGGCACCGGCGCCGGCGCGGAACGTCAGCTCGTCGTCAGTGACCGGGACGTCGCGGCGCGCACCGTGCCACTCCCACGACACCCGCCGGGCGACGGTCAACAGGTAGGCCCGCACGTAGTCGCGCGGACCCGAGCCACGGCGCAATGCCTGCAGCACACGGAAAAAAGTCTCGGCCGTGATGTCTTCGGCCTCGGAGCGATCGGCCGCGAGGCTCTGCGCCAGTCTGCGCACCGCGGCCGCGTGGAGCTCGAACAGCTCTCCGAACGCGGCGTCCTCGCCGCTGCGGAGCCGCTGCAACAGTGCCTGTTCGTCGGATTCCGAGGCCGCTGGTGGCGGCGCCGTGCCCAGCTCGGTCATCCGGCAAGGCACCTCCTCCCCCGAAGGATTCACCGTTCGGTCGAATGGGGACACCATACGGAGGGAAAAGCCCGTCGTCACCCCTTGTACGCCCGATGTGACACCGAAGCACCGGGTCGAGTCACCCCGATCCGCAGGCCGGGCCCCCTGAAAGTGGCGCGAGCCCGACGTATAGAGTGTTCCCAACACCGAGCAAGCAGCGGTGCATGCGGATGTAGCGCAGCTGGTAGCGCATCACCTTGCCAAGGTGAGGGTCGCGGGTTCGAATCCCGTCATCCGCTCAGGACCGAAGGGCCTGTGTTCGCAGAATGCGCGAACACAGGCCCTTCGCCATATCTCCCGGGGGCCGAGCCCCCGGACCCCGACGGTGCGGACGGTGCTGAACCAGCACGGGTGAGATCGGCTGCCGCCGACCGGCCGATACTGCTGGGCCGAGCGCCGAATTTTGGGTTGCGGCGTTTAGTGGTCTGAACCATTCGCGGATGGGTTCACACTCTGTGACACACTCTGTGAGAGGAGTCACATGCGTACGAAGAAGGTTTTGGTGGCCATGGCGGGAGCGCTCGCGCTTCCGCTGGTGTGGACCGGCGTCGCATGGGGGCACGGGTATACGACGGCGCCGCCGAGCCGGGCGTACAACTGCTCGATCGGCGCCGTCGGCGATTGCGGCGACATCCAGTACGAACCGCAGAGCACGGAGGGGCCCAAGGGGTTTCCTGAAGCCGGGCCCGCGGACGGCCAGATCTGCTCGGCCGGCATCAGCAGATTCGCGCAGCTCGACGACATGCGCGGCGGCACCTGGCCGACGTCGCAGCTGACCAGCGGCGGCACCTACACGTTCAAGTGGACACTGACCGCCGCCCACGCCACGACGTCGTTCCGCTACTTCGTCACCAAGGACGGCTGGGACCCGACCGCGCCGCTCACCCGGGCGCAGCTCGACCTCACCCCGTTCCTCACCGTGCCCTACAACGGGCAGCAGCCGCCGACGAGCGTGGCGCACACCGGAACGCTGCCCTCGGGCAAGTCGGGACGGCACATGATCGTCGGCGTCTGGGACATCGCGGACACCGGCAACGCCTTCTACCAATGCGCGGACGTCACGTTCTGACCGCGCCCGCCGACCGGCCGGTTCCTCGGGATCGGCCGGTTCGGCGGATGTCTTCACCGTGTGTTCCCTGTTCGTTCTTCGCGGACCCTTTCCCGTGACCGAAGCGCAACGAGGGTGACTGCCATGACCGAACTGACTCGCCGTCGTAGCACGTTGTGCTGCTGATGCAGGAGAACCGGTCGTTCGACCACTACTTCGGGACGCTGTCCGGCAGCCAGAACCCGGCCGGCTACGCGCTGCCGTTCCACCTCGACACCCACGCGCAGAAGATCCCGTCCACCTCCCACGCCTGGCAGGTGCAGCACGACGCGCTCAACGGCGGCAAGATGGACAACTGGCTGCCGGCGCACCGCAAGGCCGACGGCAAGAACGGCCCGTACGTGATGGGCTACCACACCCGCGCGGACCTGCCGTTCCAGTTCGCGCTGGCGGAGGCGTTCACGGTCTGCGACGCCTACCGCTGCTCGGTGCTCGGCCCGACCTGGCCGAACCGGATGATGTGGATGACCGGCACGATCGACCCGGACGGCGAGCACGGCGCCCGCCGATTCGCCGCTCGCGGTGAACGGCCTGACCCACCGTCCCGAGGGCCAGTTCGAGTACGACGCGCGCAACGACAAGCTGCCGACGGTGTCGTGGATCATCTGCACCTCGACCGCCTCGGAGCACCCGGACTACACGCCCGCCGAGGGCGCGGCGTTCGTGGCGTCGAAGATCGACGCGATCGCGTCCAACCCGGAGGTGTGGGCGAAGACCGCGTTCATCCTCAACTACGACGAGAACGAGGCCTGTTCGACCACGTCATCCCGCCGGTCCCGGCGCCGGGCACGCCGCACGAGTTCGCGACCTTGACCTCGCCTGGCGACACCTTGGGCAACGGCCTGTCCGTCGGCGTGCAGCGAGACCTTCGACCACACGTCGACGCTCCAGTTCCTGGAGAAGGTGACGGGCGTGGCCGAGCCCAACATCTCGGACTGGCGCCGCCGTACCTTCGGCGACCTCACGTCGGCCTTCCGCTTCGACGACCACAAGGCCCAGTCGCCGACCCTGCCGGACACGAGCGGCCCGCTCACGCTTTGTCTGTCCCGCTACGAGGCGGCGAACCTGCCGGCCCCGACCTTCCCCGGCACGAACCAGCAGCCGCCGCGCCAGGAGCCCGGTCACCGGCCACAGACGCCGAAGCACCACTAGCTTCCGGCGTTTGCGGGGGCCCGCGGCCGGTCAGAGTTCGTAGACGTCCAGGACCGTCGGCGCGACCGGCGTCAGGTGGGTGTCGGGGTGCTCGGTGACCTGGCCGCGGGCCATGCGGAAGACGCGGAACTCGTTGTCGTGCTCGGGATCCTGGTCGTCCCAGACGTGCAGGAGGCCGTACGAGCCGGGCGCGAGCTCGCCGACGCGGGAGAAGGTCTTCAGCAGTTCGGGGGCGATCCCGCCGCCGTGCTTGTCGAAGCCGCCGAGGTGGAGCATCGGCAGGCCGGCGCTCCAGCGCAGGTCGACCAGGTCGAGCGCGTGGCTGTCGCGGATGGCGCGGTGGACCCGCTCGATGAGACGCTCGAGCAGCGCCGCGTCGTCGTCGCCGCTTGTGGTGGCGGCGATGGTCACCCAGCCGTGGTATTCGAACACCCGCAGAAGGTAGCAGCGCCGCTAGCTGCGCCAATGCTCCGGTGCGCCGGGTCCGCACCCGCGCCGGCGCACTTGATCTTCGAGCCGGCCCGGGTGCTCAGCGCGCCAGTGCGCTGGGCGAGCCGTCGCGGCGCAGGACGTTGGTCAGCACGCCTTCGCCGTGGCGTTCCACCGCGGGGAGGAGCTTTTCGCCGAACGCGCAGAGGGTGCGCTCCCACGGGTGGCCGAGGGTGCCGTAACTGAAGTCCTCGGCGAGGAACAGGTGGTAGTCGCCGCGCGGGAAGACCGGCACCGGCCAGGCGGCGCCCTCGGCCATCCGGTGCGGCCAGAACTTGAACGACTGGTGCTGCCAGTGCAGAACCCACAGCCAGTCGTCCGGGCCGACGGAATCCTTCAGCGCCGCCAGTACGATCCTGGCGATCTCCGGCTCGTCGACCGTGTACGGGCCGAGCCGGAACTCCGCCGACCCGCGGTCGTAATCACCTGCCGAAAGGTCCCAGGTCCGCGACGGCGCGGGCTCGCGGAAGCCGGGCCAGTCGTGCGCGAAGGTGCTCGGCCAGAAGCCGAGCTTGTTGTAGACCCAGTACCAGGCGGGCTCGTCGGCCACTCGCGAGAGCGGCTCCCAGGCTGCTGCGTTCACTTATTCGACCTCGGGGTTATCGGCCGGGATGAAGACTGCGGGAAAGCTTCGTGTCCGACGCCCCGAATGTCCAGTCCAGCCAGGCCCGCCGCGAATCCGTCACCCGACCGGGTGCGTTCTTTCGCAGTGGCCGTGGGCAGCCGATCTTCGCCACGGAGCGTTCGAACAGTGACGGTACGTGGTCGCGCTCCGTGAGCGACCCGGCGGGCGCCCAGGGCGTACGGGTGAATCCCCCGCACGCCCCGGGTGAAGCTCAGCTCACGCGGCCTCCCACAGCGTCATGAACGCCGACGCCTCGCTGCGCGCCCACGGCCGCAGCCGCTCGCGGTCGCGCGCAGTGAGCGTGAACTCCTTGGCCCGGCGGACATCCACGACCAGCGGCTCCCCGCCCGGCAGGACGTCCGGCATGCCCTGGTCCAGCAGCCACAGGGCGAGCTGCGCGGCGTCGCGGCTCAGCGGCTCCTCCTTGAAGTACAGCCAGGTGGCGTACCGGTGGCCGTTGCTCTTGCGCAGGCCGAGCTGCGGGCTGACGCCCACCTCCAGCTCGCCGAGCGGGATCCGCGCCCGCCCGACCTCGACCAGCCTGGGGTCGCGGCGGCCGAGGTAGCGCAGCCAGCCCTCGGCGATGGCGGTGTAGTGCGGGCGCGTGCGGTCGTCGGCGTTGTGGACCAGCGAGCGCATCGCCACCTCGTCCTGCCTCGCGGCGCGGCCGGCCCGGACGGCGTTCGCCGCCCGCCGGTAGTAGTTGAACGCGGCCCGCGCCGGGTCCTCGTACAACTTCCGCTGGCGGCGCACGAACGACGAGCGCGAGGGCCCCGAACTCGCGCTGTACCCGACGAACGTGGGCAGGGTGATGTAGGCCGATCCTGCAACGGGCATGGCAGCCGCCTTCCGGTCCGAACGCCTCGGTGTTCCTCGACGCCGCCCGTGGCTTGGGCGGCGTCTCCCCTGGACTCTGCCAATTTTAGAACATGTGTACGACAGTTTTTGCGTCTCAACGGGTGACGGGCGGCCACGGTCCCGCGAGCACGAGCCGGGCCTGTTCGAGGATCTGCTGCTCGCAGAAGCTGACCGGCGTGACGTCGGTGGGAATCCAGGCGTCGAGCATCGCGAACCAGCGGACGAGTTCGCGAAGTACACCCGGATAGCCCAACAGCCGGTCGAACTCCACGACCGGCCCGCTGGACTTGGCGGGTGTCGCCTCGCCGCGCACCATCGCGCCGAGGCTCTCGCCGAGCAGCTGCCAACGCGCCGCCGTGGCGTCGGCCGGCAGCTCGATGCCCAGCTCGTGGACGACCCGGGCGAACACGTCCGGCGCGTCGGCGTCGTCCCGGCCGAGCCCGGCGAGCTCCGGCAGCGAGGGCGAGTCCACTCCCTCGACCAGCGCGCGGCCCCCGGCGTCGACCAGGTCACCGGAGTACACGGCCCGGCCGGCGAGCCGGTCAACGGCCAGGGCGGCGAGCTCACCGCGAGCGGACGACATACACCGATCCTACGGAGCGGACCCCACCCTGGACGTAGCGCGATGCACGCGCCATGATCTCGCCCGAGAAGTCGATCAAACCGGAACCTCCGCAGGCCCGGGGGCATGAAACACTATCGCCCGAACCGGTGGCAGGGGGTTGCTTGATGAGCTGGCAGGAAGAACTCCGCCGACTGGACGCCGATCTGTCGGCCGGCCGGATCGGCCACGCCGAACACCGTCGCAAGCGGGAAGAGCTCCTGGCGGAAGCCTCCGGCGGCGGCACGGCCTCCCCGGTCGCCTCCCCACTGCGGCCCGCAGGCCCCGGCAACGCCGGTCCCGGCAACGCCGGCGTATGGCCCATCGCCCAGCCGGCCGCGGGGCGGTGGAAAGGCGAGCCGCCCGTGCGGTGGGCGAGTGGACCGAGTGGTTCCGGTGGGCAGGGTGGTTCCGCTGGGGCGGGTGGCCCCGCCGGGCAAGGTGGGCCGAGTGGTCCGGGCGCGTCGAGTGGTTCCGGTGGGCAAGGTGGACCGAGCGGTGCGGGGCAGGGTGACTCCGCCGAGCCGGGCCACTGGGCCGACGGTTCCGACACAACCGACTCGATGCCGTCCCCGGGCCGAAGCGAGGCCAACCAGATGACCGGAGCGGAAAGCACTGCAAGCGCGACCAGTGCCTCCACCACGGCAAGCGCGAACGACACCGCCGACACCTCCAGCGCGGCAGCCGCAGCGGGGACGGCGGCAGGTGCATCCGGCACCGCCGACACGCCTGGCACGGCGAGCACGCCTGGCACCTCCGACGCACCCGAGCTGCCTGGCGCATCCAACGTCTCTGGCACCCCCGGCGCGTCGCCTGACCTGTCCGGCGCCCCTGACAGGGCGAACGCGCCTGGCACGGCGAGCGCGGCAGGTGCGGCGGCTGCGCCTGGCACAGCAGGTGCGGCGGCGGCCGCAGACACGCCTGGCACGGCGGGCACGGCAGGTGCGACAGGCACGGCAGGTGCGCCTGGCACAGCGGGTGCGGCAGGTGCGACAGGCACAGCAGGTGCGACGGCTGCGGCAGGCACGGCAGCGGCGGGCGCGGGCGCGGCAGGTGCGAGTGCGGCGGCAGGCACAGCGGGCGCGGCGGGCGCGGGTGCGGCGGGCGCGGGCGCGGCAGGTGCGAG
>NZ_FOEF01000007.1 GCF_900110575.1 Amycolatopsis saalfeldensis | reverse complement strand
GAGCCGGATGATCTGGTCGCGCACGCGAGTCATTTGGACGGTTTGGTGGATCGTTTGCATACGGCGGTGCAGGCGGCGGACAGTGCTATGTCGACGGATGCGTATGGGTTGTTGTGTGCGTTTTTGCCGTTGATTGTGAATCCGACGGGTGAGAAGGCGAAGGAGGCGGTGAGTTCGGCGGGTGAGGGTGTGAAGACGACGGCGGACAATGTCCGTACTGCTGCCAAGACTTACCGTGAGGGTGATGAGGCGGAGGCGGAGCCGTTCAAGAAGCAGGCTGGTGCGGAGGTCGACGCGAAGCAGTTGCGGGTCGGCACGGTCGAGCGGAACAGCGCCTGATCGGTGGACGCTTCACCAGTGGCGCCGGGGTTTCCGACCTCGGCGCCACTGGCGTTTCCGGGTCCCGCAACGCCTGTCGTGAGCATCGCTAGAGATGGTGATAGGGTCTAACTAGACGGTGCCGCGACCGCCGGGCACGGAAGGGTGGACTGATGACCGAGACGGCCGGGACGACCCCGCGGGAGCGCTACCGGGCGCAGGTGCGCGCGGAGATCAAGCAGCACGCGTGGGAGCAGCTGGCCACGACGGGCGTCGCCGCGCTGTCGCTCAACGCGATCGCCAAGCAGCTGGGCATGAGCGGCCCCGCGCTGTACCGCTACTACGCCAGCCGCGACGACCTGCTCACCGACCTCATCCGGGACGCCTATCGCAGCCTCGCCGACGAGATCCGGGCGGCGGGCGCGGCCGGCGCCGACCTGGCCGGGCTGGCTCGCGCCTTCCGGGACTGGGCGCTGGCCGATCCCCAGCGGTACTTCCTGATCTACGGCACACCGGTGCCCGGCTACCACGCGCCGGACGACACCGCCATGATCTCGCGGGAGATCATGGCGGTCCTGATCGACGTCAGTGCCGCGCGCCCCGTCAGCGGCCCCGCCACCCCGTTCGAAGCCGAACTCGACCGCCACCGCGACTGGGCCGGCGAGAGCCCGGCCCCGGCCGCGGCACTGAGCCGGGCGCTGAGCTTCTGGTCGCGGGTCCACGGCGTTCTCTCGCTCGAACTGGCCGGCCAATTCGCCGGGATGGGTTTCGATCCGGCGCTGCTGTTCGCCGACGAGGTGGCTCGCCTGTTGGCACGCTGAACTCCTGGCTGAATCCCCGCTGCAGTCGGCGAAGTTCAGCCCTGGGGACGTGGGCTCATTGCCCTCGCGGCGGTTCGAGCACCGACCAGTGCTCGACGAACCGGCCGTCGCGAACCCGCACGAAGTCCATCACCCGGAACTCGACGTCCAGCCCGGACGGCGGCGCGCCCAGCCACAGCCCGACGTGGCGCCCCCGGTAGATCTTGTGCGTGGCAACAACTCCATCGGTTTCGACGCAGTGCACGATCTCGACCTTCAGCCCCTCGAACGCGGCATGCAGCGCCCGCGTGACCCCGACCACGCCCTCGCGCCCATCCGACCGGCCCTCTTTCGCCGACCGATTGCGGAAATCGGCGTGGACGAAGTCCTCGATCAGCTCGATCCGCCCGCCCTCGTGCACCTGCTCGACGAACGCCCGCATCAACGCGACGTCGGCGGATTCCGTGCTCATCCGGTGAAATCCCTCCTGCCGGCTCAGCAGCCGAGCGCCCGTTTGCCAGCGTACCCGCGATGATCGACAGCCGTTGTCGTTCCGGGCGGCGTCATCCGGCGACGATGTGAGTGGTGTTCGTACTTTCGGGTGCGTTTCGGTCGCTCGTCGTTTCCGGGTGAGGCGAGACGGTATCAAGGGAAGTTCGGACTCGCGGGGGAGCTCTGGATGGTCGATCGTTACCAGGCTGCGCCGGGCGCGGCTTTCCCTTCCGTGTTCCCGATCTTCGAGGCGGTGCCCCGGCAGTTGCCGCCGCCGCCCGCCGGTCTGGTCGGCCGGGAGGACGAATTGGCGAGCCTCGACGGGATCCTGGGCGGCGACGTCGCCGGCGGAGGTCCCGCGGTCGCCGTGGCGGTGGGGCCCGGGGGCGTGGGCAAGACCGCGCTCGCGGTCACCTGGGCCGCTCGCCGCCCGGACGATTTCCCGGACGGCCAGCTGTACATGGACGTCCGGGGGTTCTCGCCGGAAGCGGCCGCGGACCCGGACGAGGTTCTGGGGTCTTTCCTGCGCGCGCTCGGAGTGCCGCCGGAGCGCGTGCCGGTGGACCTTGCCGAGCAGGTGGGGCTGTACCGGACGGTCACCGCGGGACGGCGGCTGCTCGTGGTGGTCGACAATGCCGTGTCGTCGGCGCAGGTGCGGCCGTTGATCCCGTCCTCGGCGGGCTGCGCGGTGGTGGTGACCAGCCGGTTGCGGCTGGACGGGCTGGTCGTCGAGGGCGCCCGGTTCGTGGATGTGACGCCGTTGCCGAAGGCCGCCGGGGTCGAGTTGCTGGATCAGGTGCTGGGGGAGCGTCGGGTCACCGAAGAGTCGGCCGCTCTCGGGGAACTGGCGGGGCTGTGCGGCGGGCTGCCGCTGGCGCTGTGCGTGGTGGCCGCGCGACTGGCGGCCCGGCCGAGCTGGCCGGTCCGCCGAGTGGTGGACCAGTTGCGTGATGAACGGGCGCGCCTGGAACGGCTGGCTGCGGATGCGGCGACCTCGGTGGGTTCGGCGTTCGATTGGTCGTATCGCGCGTTGCCCGATGAAGCAGCCCGTTTCTACCGCTTGCTCTCGGCGCATCCGGCGCCGGACTTCAGCACCGCCGTCTCGGCTGCGGTGACAACGTTGTCCGAGGCGCGGGCCGGAGAAACCGCGCAGGTACTGGTGGATGCCAGCCTGCTGGACGAGATCGGCGCGGACCGCTATCGCTTCCACGATCTGATCCGCTTGCACGGCCGAGCCCCGCGTCCGGGCGATGACGCCGAAGGAGAAGAGGTCGTTCCGCGCGTCGCCGCCTGGTACCTCGAGCAGATGACCCGGGCGAATCTGGTGGTGATCCCGATGCGCTGGCGGGTCAGCACGGTCTGCGAAAAACTCGGTGACGAGCCGGCGAAGTTCGCTTCGGGGCAGGAAGCGCTCCAGTGGCTGGAAGCGGAGCTGCCGAGCATTCTGCGGGTGCTGGAACAGGCGGTGGCGCTTCGCCACAGCGAGGCGGCGTGGCAGCTGTGCGAGGCGTTGTGGGAGTTCTTCTTGCACCGCAAGTACTATCCGGAATGGCTGCACTCGCATGAGCTGGGCATCCTGGCGGCGCAGCGCAGCCGCCACCCGGTCGCCGAGGCGCGGCTGCGGTGCCAGCTTGCCCGCGCCCACCTCGACCTCGGCCAGTATCCGATCGCCGAGCGAGAATGCCTGCGGGCGGCCGAACTCGCGCGCGGCGCGAAGGACCGGCGTAACGAGTCGGTGGCCCTGGACCAGCTGGGCATGGCCGCCCAGGGCGTCGGCGAGTTCGATGTCGCGGTGGGATTCTTCGCCGACAGCATGGAGATCGAGCGGGAGCTGGGGATCGACCTCGGGGTGGCGCAGCGGCACCGCCGCATCGGCGAAGCGCTGCTGCACGCGGGCCGGCACGACGACGCGGCCGGGCACCTGGAGACCGCGCTGACGATGTTCGCGCGGCTGGGTTCCGCGAAGGACGAGGCGAATACGAAGGTCGCGCTGGCCCGGCTCGACGTGCGGACCGGACGGCCCGACCTCGCCCGGCCGCGGCTGGAGCAGGCCCGGCCGGTCTTGGCGTCGTCAGGCTCGGCCGTCTACGAAGCCGAGCTGCTGATGGCCTCGGCCGAGGTCGCCGAAAGCGACGACCAGCGCGACGTGGCCGGTGACCTGGTGCGGGAAGCGGTGGCGCTGCTCGACCGCGTGGGCGGGACGCACCTCGAGCGCGCGCAGGCCATGCTCCGCGCGCTCGAGTGAGCCGAGACTCCCGAGTGCCTGGCCGGTCGTCAGCCAGAGGTAGGCGGTGACCGCAGCCCGGGTGACGTCCGGTTCGCCGACTACGGCCAGGTCCCCGCCGAGGTCGCCGATCAGGCACCGTGGCCGGTCGAGGCGGGCGGCGGCGAGGGTGAGACCCGGCTGCCGGTCGAGCGCGTCGGCGATGAAGGACCGGGCGTCGGCCGGACTGAGCTGCTCCGGTGCGATGAGCACGTCGACCAGCATGGCCCGGCGGCAGCCCGTGGCCGTGCCCGTGAGCACGGTGCCCGCAGTGCCGCCGGTGGTGTAGGACCAGGAGGTGACGCCGGTGGGGCTGGGCCCACCGGCGTAGACCGTCGTGCGCGCGCCGCCGAGGTTCGTCACGACGGCACCGTCGTGGTCGTAGCGATCGGCGAGGGGAGCGGGACCGGCGCGGCGTGCGCCGGGCGCGGAGGTTCCGTCAGGCCGAGCAGCCGGTACATCGTGTGGCGGAAGACCGCCGCGGCGTCACCAGGCCGTGAAGTCAGCAGCTTGCTCAGCACGCCCGGGAGTTCGGTGGCGTCGCGTGCCGCTGCCGCGGCGTGCAGCTGGGCGACGAGTGGTTGCCCTGGCTGCCACCGGGGCGCGAGACGGGCGAGCGTGGCGGTCGCGGTGCCGGGCAAGAGCGGCGTGTCGTCGTTCCCTGCCAGGAGAACCGGCACCCCGGCCGACGCGGCGTAGCCGGTCACCGAGCCGTAGTCGCCGAGCAGGTAGTCGGCGGCGACGAGCGTGGCCCGCCATCCCTCGTCCGGCGGGAGCAGGAGCAGTCCCTGGCGGAGACTGTCCGCCAGCCAGCTGCGGACCTGCCAGACACTGTGGTGCGACCAGATTTGCGGGTGCAGTGCCGCCGCCACCCGGTACCGGTCGCGCGGGAGCCCGGCGAGCACCCGTTCGAACAGGTCGGGATGCCGGCCGAACGCCGACCGCCCGGACCACGTGGACGTCACGACCACAAGCCGCTGTTCGTCGCCGACGCCCAGCGCGCGCCGGTAGTGCTGCCGGTGGGGCAGGCTCGCGGTCAGCCGGTCGAGGGCGATGTCGCCGGTCACGACGGCCGCGGGCGACGCCCTCGGGCAGGTCTGCTCGAGCAGGTCCTGTTCCCGGTCGTGGACGAGAGCGATCGCGTCGGCGCGGAGCTGGCCCTCCCGCATCAGCTGGTCCGCGTCCAGGCCCACCAGGGGTCGCCATTCGCGGGCCGTCGTGTCGGGCGGGCGCCACGGCCGGTACTGCCCGAACCCGCCGCCGTGGGGGATCAGGAGCTTGGGGCCGGTCACCTCGTCGATGCCTCGGGTGCTCGCGGCGAGGACGAGGTCGTAGCAGCCTCGGCGGGCCTGTGCCCAGGGCAGCACCACACCGCCTTGCGCGGTCAGGAAGTCATGGGTCGCCGGCCAGGACTCCCATGGCTCGGGCACGGTGAAGACGGCCTGGACGCGGTGGTCGCCTTCCAGCAACGGCAGCAGATCGAACAACCGGGTGCCGGCCTCGATGTGCGGCACCAGTACCAGGACCGATTTGCCGCCGAGGCGGGTCGCCCAGTGCTGATCGGCTGCGCCCACCGGGCTGCGTACCCAGGAGAGATCAGGCATGGTGTGCTCCTTGATTGGCGTCGGGTATCTGCCAACAGGATGCGGACGAGCACTGCGCAAATCGCTTCAGCCGATCCATCGGCGCGCTGACAATTGATCATCCATGTCGGTGATGGTGTTGTTATGGCATGTTTTTGACCTGGTCTTTTATGGTCGATAATGTGACGATTGATAGGCGGAGAGGGAGTGCGGCAGGCTGGTCGTGAACGAGGGGGAAGCAGCTATGGAATTCGTGTTCGGAATTCTCGGTCAAACGGCTCTGCGTCTGCACGGGAAGGTGGCTGTGAAGTGGTCGAGCCCGCAGGTGCAGAAGGTTCTCGCGGCGCTGCTGACCGCGCCGAACCGGCGGGTGCCGGTCGATGAGCTGGTCAGGTGGGCCTGGCTCGAAGATCAGCCGCCATCGGATCCGCTGACGACGATCCACCAGTACGCGACGCGGTTGCGGCATGTGTTCGAGGAGCACGAGATGCCCGCGCGGTTGAGTGTGGGAAAGAGCGGGTGCCTGCTGGAAGTGGACCGGGCGCTCATTGATTACGTCGTTTTCAGTGATCTGATGGCGCGGGCACGAAGGTTTCAGGACCAAGGCCAGCATGACCGCGCCTGCGCGGAGTCCGCCGCCGCACTGCGATTGTGGCGCGACGAAACCCTGGCGGATCTGCGGACCGAGTATGCGGATCAGTGGCGTACCCGATGGACGCGCAATACCTGGCTCCCGGCCACCGCGTTTGCCGTCACCGAGCAATTGGCGGTCGGCCAAGCCGAATCCGCCCTGGCGATGCTGTCCGAACTGGAGGCGGCCCATCCGGGGGAACTGAGCCTGGCCAAGCTGATGATCCGGGCGCTGTTCGCCGCCGGGCGTGCGGACGAGGCGACCGGCTACTTCCGCGCGATGTACCGGAATTACGCCGAGAACGGCGAAACCCGCACAGCGGACGCCTTGCGCGCGGTCCATGACGAGGAATATTCCCGTGGTGTGGGCACCACTTCGAACAAGATCGCCGCTCGCAGCGCCGTCCCGGCCGAGCCATCCGCGCTGTGGCACGTGCCCATGAGCATCGAGGACGTCATCGGGCGGGACGAGCTGTTCGGCGCGCTGGACGCCGCCACGACCGACGCGACCGGCCGGCCACGACGCGGGGTCGTCCTGGTCAACGGCGGGCCCGGTGTGGGGAAGACGACCGCCGCGGCGCACTGGGCGTCCCGGGTGAAGGATCGCTACCGCGACGGTGTGGTGATGCTGGACCTGCGAGGGCAAAGCCAGGCCACGCGCGCCGACGCCGCCGAAGTCGTCGACACGGTGCTGTCGCTGCTCGACTACCCTGTCGATCAGGTCGTCAGCCCGATCGTGCGGGCCACGAAGCTGGCGCGGCTGCTGGAGCAGCGGTCGATGCTGGTGATCCTCGACAACGTCCGCAGCACCGACCAGGTGGAATCGCTGCTCGGCGTGCTGGCACCGTGCACGGTGTTGATCGTCTCCCGGTGGTGGCTGAAGACGCTCTCGTCGCGGGTGACGGGGCCGGTCCTCACGGTCGCCCCGCTCCAGCCGAGGCATGCCTGGGCACTGCTGACCCGCCGCATCGGCGCCCGGGTGCGCCGTGAGCAGCACGGCGCGGCTCAGCTGGTCCGCTTGTGCCAGGGCAATCCGCTTGCGCTGACGCTCGTCGCCGATCGCGCGCTCGCCCGGGCGGGCACCCAGCTGCCGACGCTGGCCGAGCAATTGCGTGACAGTGAGCTGCTGCTGGATCTGGGCGACGAGGGAGACTATCCGCACGTCAGCCTGCGGTCGATATTCGCCTTGTCCTATCAGGCATTGGGTCCGGCGGAACAGCGGGTCTTCGCGGTGATCGGCCTGCATCCCGGTGCCGAGGTGACCGGGGACGTGATCGCCGCGGCCGACGGACGGCCGGCGGGTGCGGTGCGTCGTTCGCTCGATGTGCTGGTCGCCGCGCACCTGGTCGAGCATCCCGGCGACCTGGCGCGCTTCCGGGTCAGCGATCTCGCGCACCTCTACGCGACCTCGGTGGCGCAGGAGCTTCCGGACGCCGATGCCGCGCGCCGCCGGATGTTCGAGCACTACATGCGGCGGGTGCTGGTCGCGCATGACCTGATCTACCCGCACAACCCGGCTTCGCCGTTGACGCTGGCGGAACCGCTCGGCGCGGATCCCGGAATCAGCACCGCGGTCGAGGCACGGCAATGGGTTCTGCGCGAGCGGGGCAATCTGGTCGAGGTCGTCTCGGCCGCGGCGGAGGCCCGCCTGCACGCGATCGCCGGGGTGATCGCGGCTTACACCGCGCAGGTGTACCTGATGCAGGGTCACTTCGCCGACGCCATTTCCTGCTTGACGATCGCCGTCCGCAGCGCGGATCAGCTCGCTGCCGCCTCGGAGCCGCCGCCGGTGCCCACGGCCTCCCACCTGAACGACCTCGGGGTAGTGGTCATGCTCGCCGGTGACGACGCCGCGGCCGGACGGCACCTTGCCCGTGCGCTGGAACTCGTTGAGGCGCAAGACATCCCGATCGGCCGCATCGCCGTCATGCAGAACCTCGCGCGCTTGCACCTGCGGGCCGGCCGCGCCGCCGAGGCCGCGGCGATGTGCCGCCAGACGCTGTCGCTCGCCCGGGAACTGGGGCAGCCCGAACCGTGTGCCAGCGCCGCCCACCGGCTCGCCGACGTGCTGGTGGACACCAGCGGTGGCGAGCAGGAAGCGCTGGCCCTCTATACCGAGGCGCTGCGACATCGGGAACAGATGGGCGACACGACGGCACGCCTGCGGACCCACACCGCGCTCGCGGCGTTGCTGACTCAGATGGGGCGGCTCACCGAGGCCGGCGAGCATTGCCGCCGAGCCGCCGCCCTCGTCGACGACTGTCCGGACCTGCCGGCGGTGATGAAGTTCAACACCGTGCACGCTCAGTTGCAGCACGTGCGGGGACACGACCGGATCGCGCTGCGGTATGCCCATCGGGCCGTGGAACTCGCGGATCGGTCGCAGCACGCGACCGGCCAGGCGCGGGCGCTGGCCGTTCTGGCCGGGATCCTCCGGGACCACGGCAACCGCGAAGACGCCCGCACGCTCTGGCGACGTGCCGCGGACCTCTACCGGGGACGCGCGCGAATCGCGAAGGCCGAGCAGGTCGAGGCCCTGCTGGCGGAGCTGGACGCCGATGAGCCGTTCATTCCCGCCACCCGCGATGGTGAGCAGGGCACCGTCGCCATCCCCTCGCCTCGTGTGCGGCTGCTGCACGGGGAGCGCGACTGACCACTGTTTTCCTTGCCGTGCGGGCCAACCGAAGATTACTCAGACGTGGCTGGCGTTATCGGATGCTTGCACCGATCCTCTCGCCATGAACTTCGAGCGGAACGACACCACGGCGGAAACCGCCGCTGGCCGACAACCCCTCTAGCGGTATTGCGCCCGAGAGAAGCGTTACTAACGTGAAGGTGAGGAGGAAGAACCCGGCAGCACCGGGCTGCCGCGGCGGGTGGACGACTGATCAGCTGTTGCGGGGCGGCGATGATCTGGTGACCGACGGCGACCTACCGGCTGCCGAGCCTGGCCCGCCGACTCCTGGCGGGCCCGAGTTCGACCCCGTCCTCGTCGCTGAACTGATCCAGCGCTACAACGACGGCGAGACCATGGAGAAGTTGGCTGCGCAGTACCCGCTGAGCTACCGGAAGGTCCGCGATGTCCTCATCCGCGCCGGCGTCACCATCCGCCCGCAGAAAGTGCTCTTGCCGCCGACTCCGCCAGGCCTGGTCAATGCGTATCACGACGGCCGCACGATCCAGCAGCTGGCCACTACCCACGGCATGAGCTACAACCAGACCCGCCGGATCCTGCTCGCCGAAGGCGTCCAGTTGCGTCGTCGCGGCCGGCGGTAAGTTTGGTGTCCGGCCGCCTATGCGATGCGAGACGGCCGGACCAGCCCGGGGCATGCGCGCCGGGCGCCATCGTGGATCATCTACCGCGTGAGGTAGATGATCCAGATGGCAGGGGACATCTCATGCACGGTCGGGCGCTCCTTTACACGTATCTTGGTTTTGGTATCGCTCGAATCCGTGCGGATGAGCCCGGATAAATACCGTGATGAACCAACCGAAGACGCTTGTCGAGCTTCAGTTGGCCTTACCCGGTCGAGCGATTTCCTGAACTCTATCGTGGGGACGAGTGCGAATTTAACCGGCCCTGCATCGGCTGGGTTGTCTCGTCAGGAAGCAACGACCCGATGGCCTGACTAGCGGTTTCACCCCCGCGAGCCGGAGTCTTGCCGCCCGCTGGACGGGCAAACTTCCCGGTGGAGCGCGGACTCCTGCGGTCTCGACGGGGTCAGGTCGACGCTCGGCGGGGCCGAGTCCTCGCCGGATCGCGTCCGGAGGGCCCATTGTGCGAGGTGAATTCACGCTAACGTGCGGCGCGGCGAGTGTTGACACAGCGCATAACGACACCTCGTGGAGCTCGTTTCCACTCCTTTGTGTGATACCCGAAAGTAGCTATGGACGCAGGCCGTCCTCGTGGCACGGAAGGCTTCAGCCGGCGCGAGCGCCGGAGAACGGGAAGGTTCCGCTGCCGGCCACGGTGACCGAGCCGGTGAAAACGTCGCCGTTGGTGGTGCCTTCGACGGTGAGGTCGAAGGGGAACGGTTCGGTCACGCCGGCGGTGAAGGTCAGGTGGGTGCCTTCGACGGTGCCGGTGGTGATGGGGACGGTGATCTCCAGCTGGTCGTCCACGATCGAGCCGGTGATGGCTTCGCCGGTGGTTTCCAGGGTGAGCAGCAGGTCCTTGCTGCCTGCGGGGTGGGTGAAGGTGATGTTCCAGGTGCCGTCCGGGCCGGTTTTGCCGCTGGCGGCACGAGGGGCCGGCGGCGGAGGCGAGTCCGCCGGCCCGGTCACCGGCGTGCCCGCGGAGCGGCCCAGGGCGGGCTGGCCGGCTTTCACTTCCACCCCAACGGAATTCAGGAACCCCGCCATCATCCGGTAGTACCCGATCAGGAACAGCAGCTCCAGGAGCTCCGGGTCGTCCCGGGTCGCGCTGAGGTCGGCCCAGGTGTGATCGGAGACGAAGGCGTCCTGGCAGACCTCGTCGACGGCGCGGAGGACCGCGTCGTCCGCGGGAGGCCAGGAGGCGGTGGGGTCGGAGAGGGCGTCGATCTCGGCCGGGGTGGCGCCGCCGCCCAGGGCGGCGGGGACGTGGTTCGCCCATTCGTAGGGCGCTTCGCACCGCAGCGCGACTCGGAGGATCGCCAGCTCGCGGGTTCGCGCGTCCAGTTTTCCCTTGCCCAGCAGGAATCCGCCGAGCTGGGAGGAGGCGTCCATCAGGGCGGGGTGGTGCGCCAGCACCTGGATGACGGTGTCGGCGCCGATTCTGGCCAGCTGCCGGTGCTCCTTGTCCAGGTCGTCGAGGGCGAGCGGGAGGATGCGCGGGCTTGCGGCGTGCGGCATGGCGGGCTCCTTAACGGGTCGGCCGGGTTCGCCGGATGTGGTCGAGCGCGGCCCGTGCGGCCGCGGCGTCTTCGAGGCTGAGCTGCGGATGGGAGTGGATGTCGATCAGGGCGCGGGCGAGCAGTTCGTCGCCCTCGGGGCTGAACACGTCGACGCCCATGGCCCGGGAGACGTGCTCGTGCAGCACGGTGATGGACAACGCCATCGCGGTGCCCACCGCGGCCCGGACCTTCGCGTCGACGTCGGGCGGGTCGGGGCGGGCGCGGTCGGTGTCGACGAGCCACTGCCGGCCGAGTTCGACCATCTCGTCGAACAGCGGCGCGGCGCCGCCCTCGGTCAGGGCGCGCGCGAGGTAACCCTGGTACGGCCCCACCGCCGCCCTCGCCGCGGCGACGTAGTTGACGTCCGACGGCGTCCGGTCGGCCAGTACCCGGTCGTTGAGCCGGCGGAGCACCTTGGCCAGGTGCGCGTCGCACGCGTCCCGCAATCCTTGTTTGGAGCCGAAATGGTGGCGCACCAACCCCGACGACACCCCTGCGGTTTCGGCGATGCCCCGGATCGTGGCGCCGTCGAACCCGTGCTCGCCGAAGTGGGCCATCGCGGCGTCCCGGATCCGGGCCCGCGCGGTCAGGTCCTCGCGGTCGGTCCTATCCACGTGCACGGCCTACTGCACTCATGGACTGGATACTACACACGTGTGTAGTCGTGGGCCAGCGGCGAAAACCTCAAGCGCGGATCAGAGGCAGGGTGGCCGGTAGCCGTCGATGCGCAGGCCGCGGAATTCCAGCCGGTTCGGGGTCTTGCCGACGAAGACCAGGCCGCGGGCTTCGGTCAGGGCCGAGGCGAACGAGTACGGCGGGGTGCCCAGCTCGGGCAGCGAAGTCCAGGCGCCGGGCGAAAAACTGAAGAACTTCGTCACGAGCTTCCCGCCGGTGGAGGGCACGCGGGTGAGCCATTTGTCGCCGCCACTCCAGTGCGAGGCGGGGCGCAGCTGGACGTACAGGTCGTCCGCCGCGCGGTAGGTCAGCCAGAATCCGCGTGACCGGGTGAAGTCTTCCTGCGCCTCGAACTGATTGCCGAGCCAGACGACGGCGACGTGCCATTCGGCGTTGAGGAAGGTCACCTTCGCCGCGTACCGGTTGCCCGCCGGCACGAGCAGGCTCCCGGTGGCCGGGACGGTGGTGCCCTCGCCGCTGGCCAGCCACTGCTGCAGCCGGTCGATCGACGGGGTCGCGCACTCGCCGTGGTGTGACGACGGCGCGCGTCCGGCCGCGCCGGCGACGGCCGCCGGGCCGGTCAGGGAGAACGCCAGCACGGAGGCCAACGTCACGAGCGTCTGGGTGAAGGCGACCGACCGTGCGCGCATTCCAGGGAAACTAGCACCTCGGCGGAGGCTGTCAAAGGTCTCGCGGCCGCGGCCGCCGGTGTGGCCGGGGTCACGGAATGCCGGTCGATCTTCGGCGCTACACACGAAGTAGGGATCGTTCGCACCCAAGGGAGTTCCATGTCCGCCACCACCACGCCGCAAGAGCCGTCGACCGTGCCGGTCGTGCCCGCACTCGACGACTTCGACTTCCCGCTCACCGACGGGGCCGCCTGCCGCATCGACGACCCCGACTGCGAAGCCTGCCAGTGAGCTGAAGCGGGTCGCGGGAGTCCGCGACCCGCTTCCGGGACTGTCCACTGGGGACGGATCAGGCGGCCCGGCGGCGGACGGTGCGCTCCAGGATGCCCAAAGTGGACTTGAGGGCGGACTCGGGGACCACCGGGAAGACGAGGCGCCCCTTCCATTCCGGGCTGATCTCGGACCAGTCGTAATAGGACGTGACGAGGGTGCCGCCGTCCGCGGGCTCCAGCCGGTAGCCGTAGATGTGCCGGACCGGGGTCCGGGTCGCGGACTCGACGGTCCAGGCGATCTCCTTGCCCGGGGCGAATTCGGTGATGACCACCTCGACGTCGTACTTGCCGAGCGGCCGGTCCCCGAGGGCCTCCCGGTCCATGTGGACCACGAACCGGTCGCCGGCGCGGCGGACCGGGTCGCCTTCGGCGTCGAGCAGCATGCCCGACGCGTCGATGTCCACGTGGCCCTTCGGGTCGGTCAGGACCGCGAAGACGGCCTCGGCGGGGGCCGGGATGAGGCGGGAGACCTCGATCCGCTCGGTCCTTTCCGGACCGTCGCCCGGCGTTTCCGCCGTGGCGGTCAGGATCGCGCGCCCGAGGATGTGCGAGGAGATGGTGAAGCCGAGGAACGCCGGGGTGGCGTCGGCCGGGACGCCGAGGGACTCGACGTCCAGCGCGTGCACCACGAAGAAGTAACGGTGCTGGCCGTGCCCGGCCGGCGGCGCGGCGCCGAGGTAACGGGTGACGCGGGCGTCGTTGGGCAGCGTGAACGCGCCCTCGGGCAGGCCCGCGCCGGTGCCGTCGCCCGCGTTTTCGGGCAGCTCGGTGACGGTGGCCGGGATGTCGGCGACCGCCCAGTGCCAGAACCCGGAGCCGGTGGGGGCGTCCGGGTCGTAGACGGTGACCGCGTAGCTCTTGGTGCCTTCCGGGGCGCCGCTCCAGGACAGCTGGGGGGAGACGTCTTTCCCTTCCGACAGCGGCAAAGCGGCGCCCTCGGCGATGGTGGTGCTGGTGACGGTGAAGGAGGCGGCCTCGGGGAGGCGGGCGAGTGGGTCGTTGGCGCTCATGGGACCGACCCTACACGATAATCGATTATCATCCAGATCGTCTATGATGACGTCATGACCGGGACGGACCAGGCCTCGCCGGGGAAGCAGATGCTCTCCGAGCAGGTCTACGCACAGCTGCGGGACGCGATCATGCGCGGGCGTTACGCCCCCGGCGAAGCCCTCAAACCGCAGGACCTCGCCAAAGCGCAGGGGGTGAGCCTGGCGGTCGTGCGGGAGGCACTGGTGCGGGTCGTCGGCGACGGACTGGCCGACCGGCTGCCCAACCGCGGGTTCGCGGTCCCGGCCTTCTCCGACCGCCGCTGGCAGGAGATCGCGGAGGCCCGCCGGACCGTCGAACCGGTGGTGCTGCGGATGTCCGTCGAGCGCGGCGACATCGAATGGGAGGCCCGGGTGCGAGCCGCTCACCACCGGCTGGCCCGCACGCCGGCCTTCGCGCCGGAGGAGGGTGAGTACTACACCGGCGCGTGGTCCGAGGCGCACCGCGTCTTCCACCGGGCCCTGCTCGACGGGTGCGGCAATCCGGTCCTGCTGGAGGCCTTCGATCGGTTGTGGAGCGCCAGCGAGCTGGCCCGCCGCTGGTCGGCCCGGCGCACGCCCGGCCGGGACCACCTCCGCGAGCACCGCCGCCTGGAGGAGGCGGCTTTGGCCCGTGACGCCGACGCCGCGGCCGAGCTGCTCGCCCGGCACCTCACCGAGACCGCGGCCGGGCTGACCCGGCCCGGATCCGCGTAACAGCCCGCCGCTTCAGAACCAGTGCAGGCAGTGCGGGGAGCGCCCGGTGAGGAAGAGGGCGTCGGCGAGGGCGGCCGCGTCCGGGTGGTGGGCCCGGATGTGCCCGGCCCGCACGAGGGTGCCCGGGGTGGTGCCGCCGAGGTAGATCGAGCCGAGGTCGCGCACGTCCAGCGACAGGTCGGGCTCCCGGTCCGTCGGGACGCACTCGCCGCGGCCGTCCCGGACGGTCAGCAGATAGCGGTGGCGCTCGCCGAGGAACGGGTCGTCGACGTCGAGGACGAGTTCGCCGTCGGCGGACCAGCCGCGGGTGGCCAGCGCGCGCGGGACGTCCAGCAGCCGCACCCACAGCCAGTCGTCCTCGACCGGCTCGGCGGCGCGGAAGTCCGCGAGCTGCCAGCGCAGCGGGTTTTCGAGCGGGAGGTTCTTGAACACGATCCGGGTGACCAGGTCGTGCCCGAGCAGGAACCGGGCCAGCGCGGTGAAAACGGCGTCCTCGGTGGTGATGGCCTCGTCGACCTTCAGGGTGCCGGAGTCGTCGAGCGAGTAGCTGGCGTACCCGTCCGGGGCGCCGCCGGCGTCACGGTGGACGGCGATGTGGCGCGGCGCCGGGGTGATCGGGGGCTGCCCCGCGCCCAGGGCCCACCAGCGGTGCGGCCGGGACAGCGCGCCGGGCTGGACGCGGCGGTAGCGGTCGTAGACCTCTTCCAGGAGCTCGCCGCACTCGGCCCGCTTCAGCAGTTCGATCGAACCGCCGGCGCTCACCTGTGCCCGGGGAAGAGCGAAGCCGGCGCGGTCACGCGGCACTGTCAGCCGCTGCTTGTAGGTCGCCGGCCCGTAGCCGAACCGGCCGTAGATCGGGGCCTCGGTGCACAGCAGCACCGCGAGGAAGTCCCCTCGGGCGCGCAGTTCGGTGAACTGATGCCGCATCATCGCGCTGAGCACGCCCTGGCGCCGGTGCGTGGGCAGGACGCCGACGGCGGTCACCCCGGCGGCCGGGACGAGCACGGTGCCGGGCAGGGTCAGCTCGAACGAGTGCGCGGCGGCGGTGCCGACGGGCCGCCCGTCGTCCGTCGTGGCGAGCAGGCCGCGGTCCGGTTCGAGCGCGGACCACCAGAGCCCGCCGCCGTCGACCGGGGTCTCCGGGAAGCGGCCGAACGCGGCGTGGAGCGTGTCGACGAAGACGTCGAGGTCTTCGTCGGTGGTGGAACGGACCTTCATGACTGCGCTGTCTCCCCGTGGTACCGGCAGCACGGCTCGTGATGCCCCGCCACAGTGCCGCGCTGACCATCGCAGGATCAAGCGAATTACGGCCCGTCAGCGGCGAAGGGCTTGTTGCAGCGCTTCGAGGACTTCGCGGGCCGCGGTCGGGCCGGTGTTGAGGTAGAAGACGTCGTCGTCCACTGGGATCGCGGTTTTCGCGGCGACGGCGGTCAGCGTCGGCCAGAGCGGCGCCGAGGTCAGGGCCGCCGCCTTCGCCGGGCCGCCCTGCACGCCGTAGAAGATCCAGTCGCCGTCCGCGCGGTCGAGCTCTTCGTCGCTGATGTCCTGGGAGGTCTGGCCGAACTGCTGGGCCTGCGGCCGGGCCAGGCCGGCGTCCTCGGCGATCGAGCCGGTGAACGACGGCACGCCGAAGATCCGCAGCCGGTCCGCGTTCTTGCGCAGGAACGAGACGGACGGCGCGGGGTGCAGGGAGGCGCCGAGGGCCGCGGCGTCGGCGTGGTAGGTGTCGAGAAGGTGCTGGGCCTGCTGGGTTTTGCCGAGCGCGTCGGCCAGGAGCAGGAAGTCCTGCTTCCAGTACAGGCCGGTGCCCTGCGTCGCCACGGTCGGCGCGATGGCGCTGAGCGAGGCGTGCAGCGCGGCGGCGTCCTTGCCCGCAGTGTTCATCACGACCAGGTCCGGTTTGAGGTTGCCGATCGTCTCCAGATCCGGGGCGACGCGGCTGCCCACGTCCGCGATCTTCGCGGCCGCGGGGAAGGCGGCGAGCAGATAGCGGGGGACCAGCTCGGCGCCGTCGCCGCGGGTCGTGCCGACCGGCACCACGCCGAGGGTGAGCAGGGCGTCGGCCTGGCCGGTGGAGATCACGACCACGCGCTTCGGCGCCGCCTTCAGGGGCGTGCTCCCGGAGAAGTGCTTGACCGTGCGGGGAAAGACGCCGTCCGCAGCGCCGCTGCCCATGCCCGCCGGCATCGTCCGCGGGGCGGTCCACGCCCGGGCCGCTGCCGCGTCCGGGCTGCCATTCGAACAGCCGGCGAGCAGCAGGAGGACGGCCGTCAGCACCGCCGGGAGGGCCTTGAGGACCGGGCCACGGTTCACACGCATGAACAAGAGGGTAGCCTTACCTAACGTGAATCCTGAACGGTTGCCCGGCTCGATCAGGTCACACTCGTGATCACCCTCGACGACGCCGTGGCGCACCGCCTCGGCCGGCGGACGGCGTCGCGCGTGGCCGGCCTGGGCGCGGGTGTGCTGGTGCTCGCGCTCCTGCTGTCGCTGAGCCTGGCCGTCGGCACCCGCGGCATCCCGCTCGGCTCGGTCTGGACCGCGCTGCTGAACCCGGGCGACGGCAGCCGCGAGTCGATCATCGTGTGGCAGCTGCGGATGCCGCGGACGCTGCTGGGGATCGTGGTCGGCGCAGCGCTGGCGATCGCCGGGGTGGTCATGCAGGCGGTTTCGCGCAATCCGCTGGCCGAGCCGGGAATCCTCGGCGTCAACGCCGGTGCGGCGCTCTCGGTCGTGCTGGCAATTTCCGTGCTGGGCGTCGCCGACGCGGGGGACTACGTGTGGTTCGCGCTGGCCGGCGCGGTGCTGGCCACCGCGCTGGTCTACGGGCTCGGCGTGCGGACGGCCGGGCGCGGGGACGGCGTCCAGGGCCGCGCCCGGCTGGTGCTGGCCGGCGCCGCGCTGACGGCCTGCTTCGGCGCGGTCACCGGCACCGTCACGATGTTCGACGCGAACACCTTCGACTCCTACCGGTTCTGGGTCGTCGGCTCGCTGGCGAACCGCGATACCGCGGTGCTCGGCCACGTGCTGCCGTTCATCGTCGCCGGCGCGCTCGTGGCGCTGGCGCTCGGACCACGGCTCAACGCGCTCGCGCTGGGGGAGGACGTCGGCATCAGCCTCGGCGTGCGCCCGGGCCGGGTGCGGTTCGGCGGGCTGGTGGCGATCACGCTGCTCGGCGGGGCGGCGACCGCGGCCGCGGGCCCGATCTCGTTCGTGGGGCTGCTCGTGCCGCACGCCCTGCGGCTGGTGCTCGGCCACGACGTGCGCTGGCTGCTGGCCTATTCCGTGGTGGCCGGCCCGATCCTGGTGCTGGCGGCGGACATCGCCGGCCGGGTGGTCGCGCGGCCCGGCGAGCTGGAAGTGGGGATCGTGACGGCGTTCGCCGGTGCTCCGGTGCTGCTCTGGCTGGTCACCCGGCGCGCGGGACGGCCGGCGTGACGACGCGCGCGGTGACGTTGCCGGGCGGGATCGTGCTGCGGGTGCGCCCGCGCGCGGCCGCCGTCATCGGGTTGCTGGCCGTGGTCGCCGTCGCGGTGTCCGGGTACGCCGTGCTCACCGGCAGCTACCGCCTTTCGGTCGGCGACGCAGTGGGCACCTTCGTCGGCGGCGGCACGGCGACCGACCGGTTCTTCGTGCTGCAGCAGCGTTTGCCGCGGGCGGTGGCCGCGCTGCTGGTCGGTGCCGGGCTCGGCTGCGCCGGCTCGCTGTTCCAGAGCGTTTCGCGTAATCCGCTCGGCAGCCCGGACGTCATCGGCTTCACCACCGGCTCGGCGACCGGCGCCCTGGTGTCACTGCTCGTCCTCGGCCCGACGCCGGGCTCGGGTGCCGGGGTGGGCGTCGGCGCGCTCATCGGCGGACTCGCCACGGCCGGGGCGGTGTACGCGATCAGCGCCGTCCGCGGGGCCGGCGGGCGGCAGCAGCTGGTGCTGGTCGGCATCGCGGTCGGCGCGATGCTCGCGTCGGTCAACGACTACCTGCTCACCCGCGCCGACCTCGACGCCGCCGAGACCGCGAAGTCCTGGCTGTTCGGCAGCCTCAACGCCATTTCCTGGCCACAGGTCGTCCCGGCGGCGGCCGCGCTGGCGGCGCTGCTGCCGTTCGCCGTCCCGCTCGGCCGGCCCTTGCGGCTGCTGGAAATGGGCGACGACTTCGCGACGGCGTTGGGCGTCCGGGCCGCGCGGGTGCGGTGGCAGGCGCTGCTCGTCGGCGTCCTGCTGACCGGCGCGGCGGTCGCGGTCGCCGGGCCGGTCGGGTTCCTCGCCCTCGCCGCGCCTCAGCTGGCGCGGGCGCTGCTGCGTTCCTCGGAGGCCGCGCCCCTGACGTCCGCCGTCACGGGCGCGGCCCTGCTCGCCGCCGCCGACCTGGGGGCGCAACGGCTGCTCACACCGTTCCAGATCCCGGTCGGCCTGGTCACCGGCGCGCTGGGCGGCGCCTACCTGGCCTGGCTGCTCGCCACCGGCCGATCGCGCTGATCACCTTCGGGCCAACGGGATTTCGGCCCCGACGCGGGACAGCTTCGCCGGATTGCGCACGTAGTACATCCCGCTGATCCGGCCGTCCTCGATCCGGATCGCCAGCACGCCGTCGACCTCGCCGCCCAGGCTCAGCACGAGGGCCGGGCTGCCGTTGACCACTGCGGGGGCGACGGCGAGCGTGGCCCCGAACTTGCCGGTGCCACCGGTGATGTAGCGGGCCACCTTGCCGGCGCCGACGATCGGCCGCAGCGCGGCCTGCTTGACCCCGCCGCCGTCGCTGACCATGACGACGTCGGGGGCGAGCAGGTCGAGCAGGCCCTGCAGATCGCGCGTTTCCAGCGCGCGCTGGAACGATTCCAGCGCCGCCCGGGTCTCGCCCGGCGTGACCACCGCGCGGGGGCGGCGGGCATCGACGTGCCGACGGGCGCGGAGCGCGATCTGCCGGACGGCCGCGGGGCTTTTGCCGACGGCGGCCGCGATCTCGTCGTAGCCGACCGCGAAAGCCTCGCGCAGCACGAAAACCGCGCGCTCGGTCGGCGAAAGCGTCTCCAGCACGAGCATGAGCGCCATCGACACGCTCTCGGCGAGCTCGACGTCCTCGGCCACGTCCGGCGCGGTGAGCAGCGGCTCGGGCAGCCACGGGCCGACGT
The DNA here is from genome assembly GCF_900110575.1 of Amycolatopsis saalfeldensis. Lineage (GTDB taxonomy): Bacteria > Actinomycetota > Actinomycetes > Mycobacteriales > Pseudonocardiaceae > Amycolatopsis > Amycolatopsis saalfeldensis. Next base: position 347,604 of record NZ_FOEF01000007.1, on the reverse strand, counting down.
ACGCCTCCTTGCGGCGCTTGAGGGTGCGCAGCCGGTTGAGCGCCTGCCGGGTGGTGATCCGGACCAGGTAAGCGCGCGGCTCGTGCACGGAGCCGAGGTCGACGTCGGCCCACCGCAACCAGGTCTCCTGCAGCACGTCCTCGGCGTCGGCCGCCGAGCCGAGCATCTCGTAGGCCACGGTGAAGAGCAGGTTGCGGTGGGCGAGGAACGCTTCCGTCGCCGGATCGGTGGCGGTCATCGCGGGCGATTATGCCGCCGGCTCGGTGCGCTTGGCCTGTGCTGCGCCGGTTTCCTTGGCCTGCACCGCTTTCCGGCGCTCGGCGTCCTTGGACCAGGCCCAGCCGAGCGAACCGGGCTTCGCCGCCTCGCGGGTCAGCTTGCCGACCGTGCCCGAGCAGACGATTTCCTTGACCTTCGCGCCGAGGCGGCCGCCGATGTAGAACGCCGTGGCGGCGTCGTTGCGGCGCGCGAACTGGAAGAGACCGCCCCGGCGGCCCAGGCTGAGGCACTGCCCGGCGAAGCCCAGCTCGATCGGCGCGGGCCGGTCGCCCGTGATCCGGCTGAGCACGGTGTCGGCGGCGTGCGCGCCCAGCGGCCCCGCGGCCTGGCAGCTCATCCGGAACGGCAGGTCGGACGGGGCGGCCGAATCCCCGGCCGCGACGACGCGGGAGTCGTCCACGCTGGTCAGCGTCTCGTCCGTGCGCAGCCGGCCCAGCGCGTCGGTGCTCAGCCCGCTGTTCGCGGCCAGGTCCGGCACCCCGAACCCGGCGGTCCAGACGGTCACCTCGCCCGGGATCTCGCGCCCGTCACTCAGCTCCACGGTCCCGCGCGTCACCGCCGTCACCTTCGAGCCGGGCCCGTCGAGCACGGTCACGCCGAGCTTGGCCAGCCGCTTGGCCACCGCTTGGCGGCCGCGGGTGTGCAGGTACGGGCCGAGCGCGCCGCCGCAGGCCAGGGTTACGTTCCGGCCGGTCTCCGCCAGCTCGGCGGCGGTCTCGATGCCGCTCGGCCCGGCGCCGACCACCGTCACCGAGGCGGTCGGCGCGGCGTCGAGGGCGGCGCGCAACCGCTTCGCCTCCTCCAGATCGCCGAGCGGGTAGGCGAACTCGGCCGCGCCCGGCACGCCGGGGACTTCGCTGCCGCTGCCCACCGCGTAGATCAGGTAGTCGTAGCCGAGCGTCTCGCCGTTCGCCAGGCGCACGGCGCGCTCGCCCGCGTCGATCCGCGTCACGGTGCCGACCACCAGGCGGACCCGCTCCGCCAGCACCTGCCGGTACCCGACGACCGCGTCGTCGGACCCGCCCGCCAGCTGGTGCAAGCGGATCCGCTCGACGAAGTCCGGCCGCGGGTTGACCAGCGTGACGGCCACGTCCTCCCGCTGGGTCAGGCGGTTGGCCGCCGTCACGCCGGCATATCCGCCGCCGATCACGACAACTTCGGTCTCCTCGGTCATGGCGTCTCCTCCAGTTCAAGGGTTCGGCCATAGGACACCGTGGGTCGATGTTTTGTGACAGCGCTGATCCGCGGCCGCGCATGACGCGCGTCACGTCGTCAGCGCAGCGGTTCGAGCGCTTTCGCCAGCGGCTCCAGGACGGCCGGGGTGTGCGGCGGCGGCAGGTACACGATCGCGAGGTCGAGGCCGGCTTCGCCGAGTGCCTCCGCTTCGGCGGCGACCTTGGCGTAGTCCTGGTCCGGGCCGAGGCGGACGTGCGAGGACAGCGTGATCTCACCCGGGTCGCGGCCGATGTCCGCGCAGTGGCGGTGGAGCACTTCGCGCTTGTGGGCGAACTCCTCGGGCGTGCCGCCGACGAAGTTCCAGTGCTGGGCGTACTTCGCGGCCGTGCGGAGGGTGCGCTTCTCGCCGCTGCCGCCGATGCAGAACGGCGGGTGCGGCGTCTGCACGCCCTTCGGCTCGCAGCGGGCGTCGGTCAGCTGGTAGTGCCGGCCCTGGAACGTGGTGGTCTCCTGCGTCAGCAGGCCGAGGAGGACTTCGCAGCCCTCCTCGAACCGGTCGCTGCGCTCCTTGATCGTGCCCAGTTCCATGCCGTACGCGCCGGATTCCTCTTCGTTCCAGCCGGCGCCGATGCCGATCTCGAGCCGTCCGCCGGAGACGATGTCCAGGGTGGCGGCCATGTCCGCGAGCAGCGCGGGGTGGCGGTAGTGCATGCCGCTCACCAGGGTGCCCAGCCGCAGCCGCTTGGTGGCCTGCGCCAGCGCGGTGAGCGTCACCCAGCCTTCCATGCACGGCCCGGTCGAGTCCGAGAAGATCGGGTAGAAGTGGTCGAAGGTCCAGCCGGATTCGAACAGTTCGATCTCGTCGGCGGCCTGCCACACGGCGAGCATGTCGGCCCAGACGGTGTCCTGGGGTGAGGTCTTGATGGCGAATCGCATGCTGGTGATCGTAAACCTGGAGTTCCTCCAGCGTCGGTGTTCGCTCAGCGGGTGACGGCGTCGTAGGCGACCCGCAGTTCCGCCGGTCCGCGCAGCAGCATGTTCGTCCGGTACGGCGGCGGGTCGGCGAGCAGGCGCGGGCCGGTCAGCCGCGCGGCGATCGCGCTCAGCGCGGCCTGGCCCTCCATCCGGGCCAGCGCGGCGCCGAAGCAGTAGTGCACGCCACCGCCGAAGGCGAGGTGCGCGTTGCCCGGGCGCTCCGGCCAGAACCGGTCCGGGTCGGCGAACCGCCGCGGGTCGCGGTTGGCCGCGCCGAGCAGGAAGACCACCCGGGAGCCGGCGGGCACGACCTCGCCCGCGATGCGGACGTCGGCGGTGGTCCGGCGGCTGGTCTGCTGCACCGGCGGGTCGAAGCGCAGCGCCTCCTCGACGACGGCCGGGGCGAGGTCCGGGTCGGCGCGCAGCCGGTCGAGCACGTCGGGGTGACGCAGCAGGGCGAGGGTGCCGTTGGTGATGAGGTTGACGGTCGTCTCGTGGCCGGCGATGAGCAGCAGGCCGAGTGTGGTGGCGAGTTCGAGCGTGTTCATCCGGGTCGCCGGGTCGCCCTCGGTGAGCAGCCCGGACACCAGGTCGATGCCCGGCCGGTCGCGGCGCCGCGCGATCATCGGCATCAGGTACTCCCGCCACTGCGCGCGGGTCACCTGCAGCTCCGCGATCTCTTGCGCGGTCAGGGTTTCCACCGGGTCGAGCGCGCGGGTGAGCCGCGCCGCGAACGAGTGGAACACCGGCTCCTCCTCTTCCGGGACGCCGAGGAGTTCGCAGATGACGCCGACCGGCAGGGGATAGGCCAGCGCGGTGACGATGTCGAGCTCACCGGGCCGGGTTCCGGCGTGCCGGTCGAGCAGCCGGGCCACCATCGCCTCGATCCGCGGGCCCATGCCCATGATGCGCGGCATGAACTGGTGCATCGTCTGGTCGCGCAACGTGTTGTGGTGCGGCGGGTCCACCAGCAGGAACGGGCCGCGGAACGGCCTCCCGTCGGACCCCGGCGGCCCCTGGGGGCCGGCACCGTCCTCGGAGGACAGCCGGGGGTCGCGCAGCAGCGCGGTGATGTCGGCATGCCGGGAGACCAGCCAGCTGTTCTCGTCGAGCCGCTGGATCGGCTCCTGGGCCAGCTCGGTGAAGTGCGGATACGGATCGTGCCGGTTGGCCTGGTCGAGCAGCCGGCCGTACGCGGCGGCAGCGGGATAGGGCTGGGTGCTGGTCATGACTGTCCTCCGTGGACGGTGCTGAGTCCGGTGCGGCCGAAGCCCGCGGCGAGGACGTCGGCGGCGGGCGAGTCGGTCGCGTTGACTGCGGGCGGGAACGGCGCCCGTTCGGTGATGAGGGCGGCGTAACCGTCCATGACCCGCGGCGAGTCGACCGCGACCGCGCCGACGGTGACCCCGCCCCGGCCGTAGGCGGCGGCGAACGGGCCGCGCTCGAACGAGCCCTGCGTGAGCACGACCTCGTCGGCCAGGTGCGGCAGGCCGACGGACTTGAGGTTGAGGCCGAACTGGTCGGACCAGAACGCGGGCAGCGCGGTGGCCGTCCGCAGGGGCCGGTGGGTGAGGTTGTGCGCGGCCACGTCGGCCTGCTCGACGGCGTTGCCCCAATGTTGCAGCGCTTGGGGTTCCGCGTCGAAATGCGGATGCCGCCAGCGGGCCACGTCTCCCGCGACGTAAACGTCCGGCACCACGGCGCCGCCGGGGTCCAGGGCGCGTCCGGCCGCGTCGCACTCGACCCCGCGCGGGTCGGCGGCGAGCCCGCTCCCGGCCAGCCACTCGGTGTTGCCGACCGAGCCCAGCGCGACCACCGCGAGGTCCACGTCGAGCTCGTCCCCATCGGAGAGCCAAACCCGCCGCAGCCGGCCTTCGGCGTCGCCGTGCAGCGCGGTGACGGTCGTGCGGGCCCGCAGGTCGATCCCGTGCGCCCGCTGCCGCGCCCCGATCGCCGAACCGACGACCTCGCCGAGCGCGCCCGCCATCGGCGCCCCGCCGCGAAGCACGACGGTGACCGGAAGCCCCAGGTCACGGCAGCTCGAGGCGACCTCGGACCCGGTGAACCCACCGCCGATGACCAGCACCCGGCGCGGTCCCGCGGCGAGGCCGGCGCGAATCCGCTCGGCGTCGTCGCGTCCGCGCAGCAGGTGCACGCCCCGCAGCGCGGCCTCGCCGGGGACGGGCCACGGGCGTGAGCGCGACCCGGTCGCGATGACCAGCCCGTCGAACCCGACGCCGCGGCCGTCGGCCAGCCGCACCTCACGGGCGCCGAGGTCCAGTCCGGTCGCGGCGACGCCGAGCAGCCACCGCGCGTTCAGGTCCCGGGTGCTCGGCAGGGCCAGCCGGTCGGCGCCGGCCCGCCCGGCCAGTACCGCCTTGGACAGCGGCGGACGGTCGTAGGGCTCGTGCGGCTCGTCGCCGATCAGCACCAGCTCCCCGGTGAACCCGTTGGCCCGCAAGGAATCCGCCGCGCGCAGACCCGCGAGTGACGCGCCCGCGATGACGATCCGCCCCGGCGTCATCGAGCCTCCCCAGCAGCTACGGCCGACCGGCCCAGCGTGATCGCCTGCGCCGGGCAGGCCAGCGCGGCCCGCCCCACGGCCCGGTCGAACCCCGGGTCCGGCTCATGGTCGTACTCCAGCGACTCGGCGCCCCGGAACCGGAAGACCTCCGGCGCCGCGAACACACACTGCCCGTAGCTCTGGCAGCGGTTCAGGTCCACGACCACTCGCATGACAACTCCTTTTCCAGAGCCGGGTTCGATGAGAACCCTCCCTCGGCGCCGACGTTACGGTCGCCGGAGCCGGGCGTCGTGAGGCCGGAGTTGTAGTCCGGGTGGAGACCCGTCTCCACCCGGTGGCGCCGGGTGCCCGGGATGGAAGACTCACCGGTGATGGACACGCCCGAGGATCGCCACGCCATGACCACGACCGGACCGCGGACCGGCGACTTCCGGGACCAGCTGGTCCAGCCGGTCCTCGTCCTCGGCGTGACCGCCGTCGGCGCGGTCCAGTGGTCGGCCGGCCAGACCGTGTTCCCGGCGGTGGCGCTCTCGCTGTTCGTGCTCGCCGCGCTCGCCGGGATCAGCACGCTGTTCCCGTGGACGGGGCTGGGCCCGCGGACGCAGATCGCCGTGATCAGCGCCTACATGGGGTTCGGCGCGCTGCTGCTCCCGCTGGCGCACGAAACACAGGCCGCGGGCATCTTCCCGTTCATCGCGGCGTCCGCGGCGGGCGTGAAGCTCGCCTCCCGGAAGGCGGCCGTCGGGATCGCCGTCGGCGGGGCGCTGCTCGCCACCGGGGCGAGCTGGGCCGTCGGTGCGCTGGTGCCGTCCGCGCCGCAGTGGCCGTGGTGGGCGCCGCTGACCGTCGCCCTGCCCGTCTACATGGGCATTTCCTTCCGGGACCGGCAGGACGTGCTGCTCAGCGCGCGCCGCGCGGCCGAGGCGGCCGAGCGCGCGGCCGAGTCGGAGGCCCGTGAGGCCGCGCTGCTCGAACGCGCCCGCATCGGCCGTGAGGTCCACGACGTGCTCGGCCATTCGCTGTCCGGGATCGCGCTGCAGCTGGACCTGGCCGACGCGTTGCGCGACAGCGGCCGCGACGAGGAGTCGGTCGCGGCCGTCCGCCGGGCCCGCGCCCTCGCGGTGGACAGCATCGGCGAAACCCGGCGCGCCGTGCAGGCGTTGCGGGAGGACACCCTGCCGCTGCCGGACCTGCTGCGCCGGCTGGCCGAGCGCAACGCGGTCGACTTCACGATCGCCGGCGAACCCGCTTCCCCCGGCGCCGAGGCGACGCACGCGGTCTTCCGGGTGGCACAGGAAGCACTGACCAACGCGGCGAAGCACGCGCCGGGCGCGACGCGCGCCATGAGCCTCTCGGGCACCGCCGACCGGATCATCCTGACTGTCCACAACGGACCCGCCGGCGACGCCCGCCACGGCGGGACGGCGGCCACCCCCGGCGTCGGCCTCGTCGGCATGCGCGAGCGCGCCGCCCAGCTCGACGCCACCCTGCACGCGGGCCTGGCCCCCGATGGCGGCTGGACCGTGGAACTGAGCCTGCCCAGGCACTCCGTGTAGCGCAGGTCACACGCGAAATCCTCGCGGTGTCATTCGGACATCCGGGTGATTATCGCCCGTGAATCTGGATCTTGATCACCCGTCGGTGGCCATTCACAGCTTACGTACAACTTGCGCCAACGTTTCTCACACACTCGCCCGCCATACCTATCGGAGTGGCTCCGCCCCGGATCCCGAGGTCCGTTCTCCCGTAGGTGGTCGAAATTGCCTGGTGTGATCTCCGCCCGACAAAGTGAGCACGTCCCTGAACCGCGGGACGAGGCCGAGGTCGGTGACCGGCAGCGTCATCCGACCGTCGACGTCGTGATCCCGGTGTACAACGAGGAGCGGTCGCTGCCCGGGTGCATCCGGGTGCTGCACGACTACCTCAGCAACGGGTTCCCGTTCGAGTGGACCATCACCGTGGTCGACAACGCGAGCACCGACGGCACCGAGCGCGTCGCCAACCAGCTCGCCGAGACCACCGACAACGTCCGCGTGCTCCGGCTGGAGCGCAAGGGCCGCGGGCTGGCCCTGCGCACCGCGTGGGGGTTCAGCGACGCCGACATCGTGGTCTACATGGACGTCGACCTCTCCACCGGCCTCGACGCGCTGCTGCCGCTCGTGGCGCCGCTGAGCAACGGGCACTCCGACATCGCCATCGGGTCCCGGCTGGCGCCCGGCGCGCGCACCGTCCGCGGGCCCAAGCGCGAGGTGATTTCCCGCTGTTACAACGCGTTGATCCGGCTTTCCCACGGCGCCCGGTTCTCCGACGCGCAGTGCGGGTTCAAGGCGGCGCGGGCCGAGGTGATCCGCCCGCTGCTGCAGCGCATCGAGGACGACTCCTGGTTCTTCGACACCGAACTGCTGCTGCTGGCCGAGCACAACGGCCTGCGGGTGCACGAGGTCCCGGTCGACTGGGTCGAGGACACCGACACCCGCGTGCACGTGGCGTCGACGGCGATCGACGACATCCGCGGGCTGGTCCGGGTGGCCCGCAACAAGGCCAGCGGGGCGGCCAAGGTCGAGGACCTGCCGCGCCGTCCCGAGCCCGCGCCGATCCACCCGGACGCGGTGGTGGCGCAGCGCCGGGAGACCGGGCTGCTGTGGCAGGTGCTCTGCTTCGGCCTGATCGGCGCCGCCTCCACGGTCGCGACCCTGTTGCTGTACGCGGGATTCCGCACCTGGTGGCCGTACTGGGTGGCGAACTTCGTCGCGCTGACGATCACCACCCTGCTCAACACGGAGGCCAACCGCAGGCTGACGTTCATCGGGCGAAAACGCCCGGGCGGGCGCGTGCACCTGCAAGGGCTGGTCGTGTTCGCGCTCTACTACGCCTTCACCTCCGGCGCGTTGTTCCTCCTGGACGCGCTGAAACCGCGGCACACCGCCGCGCTCGAACTCGTGGTGCTCCTGGCGGCCTCGCTGGTCGGCACGGCCGGCCGGTTCGTCCTGCTGCGCATCTGGGTGTTCCGCCACGACAAGTCGCCGGCCGCTGTGGCCGGCGAGAAGAACCTCGAAGAAAAGGTGGCCGCATGACGGCAACGGCCGTCCAGCCCCGCGCTCTGTCCACGCCTCGCATCGGCTGGCAGCCCTTGGCCCTCGGCGCGATCGTGCTGCTCTCGATCGTGCTCTACAGCTGGGGCATCGCCGCCGAAGGCTGGTCGAACACGTTCTACTCGGCCGCGGTCAAGTCGATGTCGGAGAACGCGACGAACTTCCTGTTCGGCTCGTTCGACCCGGCAGGCGTGGTCACCGTCGACAAGCCGCCGATGGCGTTCTGGCCGCAGGTGGTCTCCAGCTGGATCTTCGGCTACCACGGCTGGGCCCTGCTGCTGCCGCAGATCCTCGAGGGCGCCGGCGCGGTTTTCCTGCTGCACCGCACGGTCCGCCGGTGGGCGGGGGAGAACGTCGCGCTGCTGGCGGCCCTGATCCTCGCGATCACGCCGGTGACCGTCGCGATCGACCGCAGCGTCAACCCCGACGCGGCGTTGACGCTGCTGTGCGTCGCGGCCGCGTACGCGCTGACCCGCTCGGTGGAGTCCGGGATCACCTCGCGCAGCGCGACGAAATGGCTGCTGCAGGCCGCCTTCTGGGTCGGCTGCGGGTTCGTCACCAAGATGCTGGCCGGCTGGATGATCATCCCGGCGCTGGTGCTCGCGTACCTCTTCGGGCGCAACGCCTCCTGGGGACGGCGGCTGCTCGACCTGCTCGGCGCCGCGGTGGTCCTGCTGGTCTCCTCGCTGTGGTGGGTCGCGCTCACGGCGTGGTGGCCGGGGCAGAAGCCCTACATCGGCGGCAGCACGAACGGCTCCGCGTGGGACCTGATCGTCGGCTACAACGGGCTGGGGCGCGTCTTCGGCGAAGGTGGCTCCGGGCCGGGCGGCCGGGGCGCTTCCGGCGGCGGTTTCCCCGGTGGCGGTGTGCCCAACGGCGGCGTACCCGCCGGCGGTGCGCCCACCGGTGGTTTTCCGGGCGGCGGCTTCCCCGGCGCGGGCGGTCCAGGCGGCCCGGGCGGCGGTCCCGGTGGCGGTGGTCCCGGCGGGGCGGCCTTCGGCGGCCAGTCCGGGTTGTTCCGGATGTTCGGCGAGTCCGCGGGCGGCCAGATCAGCTGGCTGCTCCCGCTCTGCCTGCTCGCGCTCGTCGTGGTCGCCGTGCTCGGGTTCCGCGCCTGGCGGGCGAAGGCGCCGGCCCGGCACACCGTTCGCGCGGGCTGGGTGCTCTGGGGCTCCTGGCTGGTGATCATCGCGCTGGTGTTCAGTTTCCAGAGCGGCATCTTCCACCCCTACTACACCACCCAGCTCGCCCCCGCGGTCGCCGCGCTGGCCGCGGGCGGGCTCGCGCTGCTGTGGCGCTACCGCGAATCGCGGTTCGCCTGGACGCTCCTGCCGCTGGGCATCGCGCTCACCGCCGGGTGGGCGTGGGTGGTGATCTCCCGGGACACCTCGTGGAACGGCTGGCTGCGGTACGCCGTGGTCATCGCCGCCCTGCTCGCGATCGGCGGCCTGGTCCTGGTCCGGTTCTCCGGCGCCCTGCCGGCGGCCGGCGTGCGGGCGGTCGGGGTGGTCGGGCTCGTGGCCGTGCTGCTGACGCCGCTCGTCTGGTCGGGCGCCACGGCGTTCGCCGGTGGCGGCGGCGGGATGGGCGCGACGATCCCGATGGCCGGGCCCGGCAGTTCCGGGTTCGGCGGGTTCGGCGGCGGGCGTGCCGGTGGGCGCGATCGCCCCGGCGCGACCGGTGCTCCCGGCGCGGCGGGTTCGGCCGCCGAGGCCGAGATCATGGAGATGATGCGCGGCCGCGGCGGGAACGAGGACGGCTCCCTCACCGCCGAGCAGCGCAAGATCCTGGACTACGCGGTGAAGAACGCCCACGGCGCGCAGATCGTGATGGCGGTCGAAGGCGGCTCGATGGCGTCGTCCGGCTACATCATCAACAGCGACACCACGGTCATCGGGATGGGTGGCTTCTCCGGCACCGACAACGCCCCGAGCGTCGACTTGCTGAACAGCTGGAAGGCCGCCGGGAAGCTGGGCTTCGTCCTGGAGTCCGAGGGCGGGCGCGGCATGGGCGGCGGCGGTTTCGGGCGCGGCGGCGCGTCGGCCGAGCGGACGACGTGGGTCAAGCAGAACTGCCACGCGGTGCCGGCGAGCGCGTACGGCAGCACCGGAACCCAGACCCTGTACGACTGCGTCAGCTCATGATCGCGGCCGGGCGGCACACCGGAATGGGGCTCAAGCTGTCACGATGAATGGTTTCCCTGCTTCGCGGCCGGCCACGGTCCTGGTCGTCGACGACGAGGTCGACATCCTGGACCTGCTGACGGCCGCGCTGGAACTGAGCGGGTTCACCGTGTTCCGCGCGGCCACCGGGGCCGAGGCGCTGGAGATGACGGCGCGGCTGGCGCCGGACATCCTGGTGCTGGACGTGATGCTGCCGGACTACGACGGGTTCACCGTCGCCCAGCTGCTGCGGGCCGAGGGCAACGAGGTGCCGGTGCTGTTCCTGTCCGCGCGGGACGCGCTGGAGGACCGGCTCGCCGGCCTCGGCGCGGGCGGGGACGACTACGTCAGCAAGCCGTTCAGCTTCGACGAGGTGGTGATGCGGATCCGGGCCATCCTGCGCCGGACCGCCTCGCCCGGCGACGGCGAGCTGCTGCGCTACGCCGACCTCGAGCTGGACGAGGCCGCCCACGAGGCCCGGCGCGGAGGGCGGACGATCCCGTTGTCCCCGACCGAGTTCAAGCTGCTGCGCTACCTGCTGGTGAACTCGGGGAGCGTGGTCAGCAAATCGCAGATCTTCGACCGGGTGTGGAACTCGGACTTCGTCGGCGAAACGCGGGTGATCGACTCCTACATCAGTTATCTGCGCCGGAAGATCGACTCGGCCGGGGCGCCGCTGATCCACACGATCCGAGGGGTCGGCTACAGCCTCCGGCTGCCGAAGGCCACCGACGAGCGGCCGTCACCTTGAGCGTCGGTGGTGCCGGAAGGGGGAAACGCCGCCGCCCCTGGACGTTGCGGGCCCGGCTGACGCTGGCGTTGCTGGTGCTGCTGGCCACCGGGCTGACCGCGTTCGGCTTCATCAGCGTGACGGCGCTGCAGAGCTCGCTGGTCGACAGCGTCGACGATCAGCTGGACGGCGTCGTGTCCATGATGTCCGCCCCCGACCGGCCGCCGCCGCGCCCGCCGCAGCAGATCAACGTCCGCGACCGGCTGCCGACCGACTACCGGGTGCTGTTCTACGACAGCACGGGCCGGCTCACCGAACGGGTCGGCCAGGCGCGGGGGGAGACCCTGATGCCCGTGGTGCCGGCGATGGACGTCGCTTCGGTGCGCGCCCGCGGCGACGCGGCGTTCACGGTGGGCGACGAAAACGGGGACACGACCTGGCGGGTCCGTACCGCGGTCCAGGCGCCGACGCCCGCGCAGCCGGTCAGCGGCACGGTGGCGGTCGCGGAATCGCTGGACACGGGCATCGCCACCGCGAACCGGCTGAAGACGATCGAAGTCGTTTTCGGTTTTGCGCTGGTGGTCCTGCTCGGGGTGATCGCGACCTGGCTGATCCGGCTCGGCCTCCGGCCGCTGACCCGGATCGAGCACACGGCGCAGGCGATCGCGGGCGGCGACTTCGACCGCCGGGTGCCCGACCTGGACCCCCGGACCGAGGCGGGCCGGCTGGGCTCGGCGTTCAACGTGATGCTCGGGCAGGTCGCGTCGGCGCTGAAGAAGCGTGAACAGTCGGAGGACCGGCTGCGCCGCTTCATCGCCGACGCCTCGCACGAGCTGCGCACCCCGCTGACGTCGATCCGCGGTTTCGCCGAGCTGTACCGGAAGAGCGGCGGATCGTCCGAAGTGGACGTACGCCGGATGATGAGCCGGATCGAGAACGGCGCGATCCAGATGGGACTGCTGGTGGACGACCTGCTGCTGCTGGCCCGGCTCGACCAGGAGCGGGTGCTCGACCTGACCGAAGTGGACCTGTCCGCGCTGGCCTCGGACGTCGTGCACGACGCGCGGGCCCGCGAACCCGCGCGAACGATCGGCTTCACCGCCCCGGCCGAACCGGTCCGCGTGCTCGGCGACATCCACCGGCTGCGCCAGGTCGCGGCGAACCTCGTGACCAACGCGGTGGTGCACACGCCGCCGGAGGCCGATATCACCGTCTCGGTGCGGCTGGCGGCGGACACCGCGTCGTGGCCCGTGGTGGTCGGCACCGGCGACCCGCCGCCCGCCGGACGGGACTGTGCCGTGCTCGAAGTGCGCGACAACGGCCCGGGCGTGGCTCCGGACAACGCTTCCCGCATTTTCGACCGCTTCTACCGCGCCGGCCAGGCCCGGGCCAAAGCGGGCGGCGCCGGCCTGGGCCTCGCCATCGCGGCGGCCATCGTCGACGCCCACGGCGGTTCCGTGCTGCTGCTGGACACCCCGGGCGGTGGCGCGACCTTCCGCGTGCTGCTCGGTTCCGCCTGACCACGCTCCGAAACGACCGTCTCCCCGAAATCCCCGCCCTGCTCGAGAACACCGACAAGGAGTCCCTTGACCGACAACGACGTGGCGGCGCGGCCGAAACCCCGGCGCGCCCTCCTGATCGCCGTGGCCGCTGTGGTCGTGCTGGGCGGGCTCGCCGTGCGCACGGCGTTCTTCTCCTACACCTCCGGCGACTATCGGGCGTTTGTCAGCCAGTGGTACGAGTTCATCAAGCAGAACGGCGGCTTCAGCGCGCTCAAGTACACCTTCGCCAACTACAACACGCCGTACCTGTACCTGCTGGCGATCCTGACCCACATCCCGGTGCCTGCGCTGTACGGCGTCAAGGCGATCTCGGTCTTGTTCGACCTGGTGCTGGCGTTCTTCACCTACCGGATCGTCGCGCTGCGGTACCCGGGCACGTGGTGGCCGCTGCTGGCCGGCGCGATCGTGCTGTACCTGCCGACGGTGGTGCTGAACAGCGCCGCCTGGGCGCAGGTGGATTCGGCCTACTCGGCGTTCGGCGTGGGCGGCGTTTACTTCGTGCTCCGCAAGCGCCCGTGGCTGGCGTGTGTGTTCTTCGGCTTGGCGTTCGCCTTCAAGCTGCAGGCGGTGTTCTTCTTCCCCGCGCTGCTCCTGCTCGTGCTGCGCAAGCGGGTGCCCTGGCCGGCGCTGCTGCTGATCCCGGCGGTCTACCTGCTGCTGGACGTGCCGGCGCTGATCGCCGGCGCGAACTTCGGCGACCTGCTGAAGATCTACCTGAGCCAGTCCGACACCTATGACCAGCTGACCTTGAACGCGCCGAACGTCTACCAGTACTTCAGCTCGGTCACCAGCTCCTCGGCGCTGCGGCTCGGCGGGATCGTGGTCACCGGCCTGATCCTGCTGGCGCTGATGATCCCGGTGGTGGTGCGCCGGTCCGAACTGACGCCGGCCCGCATCGTCCTGGTGAGCGCCATCTCGGTGACCCTGGTGCCGTACTTCCTGCCCGCGATGCACGAACGCTACTTCTACCCGGCCGACGCCTTGAGCGTGATCGCCGCCTTCTACCTGCCCCGGCGGCTGTGGGCGTTCCCGATCCTGGAGCAGTTCGCTTCGGGTTTCGCTTATGCGCCTTACCTTTTGAACTCCCGTCAGGGCGGTCCCGGTGGCTTCCCCGGCCGCCCCGGCGGCGCTGGCGGCCGGCGTGGTTCCGGCTTCCCGGGCGCCCCCGGTGGCACCGGCAACCCCGGTGGCCGCCGCGGCGGCTTCCCCGGCGGTGCCCGGCCCGGCGCCTCGCAGCCCGGCCAGCAGTTCCGCCCGCCCGGCGGCGGCAACGGCGGGTTGACCACGGGCACCGTCCTGGTCGACTTCTGGATCCTCTCGACCGCCATGCTGGCCGGCCTGGTCCTGGCGGTGTGGGCCGCGGTCCAGGACTTCCGCCGGGAACCTCCGGTACCGCAGGAAACGCCGCAGGATTCAGCCGCGCAACCCTGATCTCAAGCCGTCAGGTACAGGACGGCGTAACAAGCCAGCCAGTGCTCGACCAGGTAGTCGCCACCGCTGACGTGGTCCAGCTCCGGCTCGGCGTGCAGCTCCGCGGCGGAGCGCAGCAACGGCACTCGGGGGTCGCCGAGTGGGAGGTGGGCGGCCAGGCGCAGCCAGCACCAGGCCCGGCTGAGGTTGAGGCCCCGCAGGTGGGCGATTTGGCCGTCGCTGTCGTCCGAGACGGTGGCCGGGGTGAACAGGGTCGCGGGCCGGGCGGCGGCCAGGCCGGGCAGGAAGCGGGCGAACCACGTGGCGAACTCGTCCGGTGGCAGCAAGGCGGCCTGGAGTTCGGCTTCGGTGAGGGCGGGGGAGAGGAAGTCCGCGCCGGAGGGTTCCCAGGCGGCCGGGTAGTCCGAGTCGGTGCGGTACCAGCGATGGGCCGCGTCCTCGATCGCCGCGAGGAGCGCGCCGTCGCGAGGGCCGGCGGCATCCCGGGCCACGGTCCGCGCGTAAGGCAGCGCCCGGGAAAGCCCGTTCGCGCTGTTGTCGTGCGCGCCGCCGCGGACGGGGTAGGTCTGCTTCGGCAGCCAGCGCAAGAACGCCTCGGTCACGGCCGCCGACAAGGGGGCGAGGTCCGCCGACCATCGGCGTGCGTCCGGGTCGTCCCAGGTCATGATTTCGTGGTGCAGCGTGAGGGCCCAGCCCCAGCCGTAGGGGCGGGTCCGCGGTGGCCTGGTCCGGAACGTCTCCGCCTCGGCCGCCAGCGCCTCCGCGGTGAGGTGCCGGCGCAGGACGGCCCGGATGTCGCCGGCGGGGATCGCCTCCGGCACGGCGCGCAGCAGGCGGATCAGCAGCCAGTGCATCTGCACGCAGGAATGCCAGTCGAGGCAACCGTAGAAGGCCGGGTGCAGGTCGGCGGGACGGTTCGGGAAGTCGCCGGGGAAGCGCATGGTGCTGCGGATGTCGTGGGGGAACTCCTGCTGGACGGTGCGCAGCGCGACCTCGCTGAACTCACCGGCCCGGGAGAGCAGCTGGGCCGCGCGCCGGGATGTCATGCCGATCTCCTTGTCGCTGCGAGGACTCAGGCTGTCCCGCGCCACGACCCTCGCCCGTCCGGTGAACCGCCGGGCCGGTATCGCGCCGTGGTCAGGAGTGGTGGCCGGCCCGCCAGTGCCGCCCTCGCCGCGGTGTCCGCCAGTGCCGTCCCCGCCACGGCCGTGCCGGACCGTGCGCGGCGGCGAAACCCGGGTGGTGCGCGGCGAAGTGACCCGCGGTGATGGCCATCAGCACCGGGTACCGGACCTGTCCGCGCAGCAGCTCGGTGTCGCGCGGCCGGCCTTCCTCGTGGAAGCCGAGCCGCGCGTGCAGCGCCAGCGACGCGAAATTGCGGCCGTGCACGCTGACCTCGCACTCGCGGTAGCCGCGCTGCTCGAACATGAACGCGAGCAGCGTGGTCACGGCATCGCCCGCGTAGCCGCAGCGACGGTGCTGCGCGCCGATGCCGATGCCGTAGCTGAACCGGCCCGAAGCGGGGTCGGCCTGGAGCCAGATCGAGCCGACCAGCGTGCGGCCGTGCAGGGTCTCGATCGCGAGGTGGCGGTCGTCGCCGGCGCCGGCCACGTCCGCCCGGTGGGTCGCCCAGTGCCGGTAGCCGCCCGGCGTGCCGCCCGAGCCGGGGTCCCGGTCGAACCCGATCAGGCCGCGACGGTCCCCGGGGCGGATGTCGCGCAACCGCACCGTCCGGCCGGGCCGGCTCTCGACCCGCGCCGGGGCCGGCAGCGGGCGGGGAACGTCGATGATCATCGGCAGCCATGGTACCGGGGCCTCAGCGGCCCCGGACAGCCGCCGGGCGGTCACTGTCCGGCGTCTCGAGGTGACTCAGTTGTCGACGTACTTGCCCAGCGCCGCGCGGTAAGCGGCGAAGTCCGGCTCGGTGTGGATGCTGTCGGCGCCGCTCTTGGTGAGGGTCAGCGACGGGCAGCCGGGCTGCGAGCTGCCGAGCAGCTGCGCGGTGCCGATCTCCTCGCCGGTCTTGGCCTCGTACAGGGTGACGTCGTAGGTGCCCTGTATGAGCTTCAGCGTGTCCGAAGTGAACTTGCAGTCGGTGAGGTACGGGCCGTCGCCGGGCGCGTCGAGGCAGGCGATGACCTGGACCCGGCGCGGGTCGAGCCGGACGTCGTCCCACTGCGGCGGGACGTCGGCGCCCATCGAGGCGAGGTCCAGCGAGTCCGAGTCGCTGGTGGTGAACACCGCGACCGGGTGCGGGCCGGGACCGGTGTACGCGTCGTTGTCCGGGAAGTACTTGCGGATGCCCGCGCAGCCGTCCTCCAGGTCGGACACCCGGGAAACGGCCGCGTTACCGGCTTTCGGCGCGAACAGGACCCAGTAGCCGCCGTAGCCGACCGCCGCGACCACGGCCACGGCGATCAGCCGCACCGCCAGCTTGCGGTTCCGGTTGGACAGCGGGCCCGGCCCGGACTCCGGCGCGGGCCTGCCCGCCGGCGCGGGCACCTTCCTGGCCCGGACCGCGACGGAGATCAGGAACACCAGTGGGCCGGCCGCGACCAGCGCGAACAAGATCCCGATCGGCACGTTGCCGTTCTGGAAGGCGAGCACCGAGAACACCACGGCGAGCGCGGTGAGGACAACGAACAACCGGGCCATGAAACGCCTTCCGGATCCACCTTTGTCAGCGGAAGCGGACGCTAACCGGGGGCGATGACATCCTGATGACACGCGTCCGGCGGGGGCGCCGTGCTGGCGCGGACCACCAGCTCCGTCGGCACCATCACCGGCTCGCCGCCCCGGCCGCCGGCCGTGATCTCCGAGAGCAGAGCCGTCACGGCGTGGCGGCCGACCGCTTCGAACGACTGGCGGATGGTGGTGAGCGGGGGCCAGAAGCAGGCCGATTCGTCCATGTCGTCGAACCCCACGACACTCACTTCGCCCGGCACGCTCCGGCCGGCCTCGTGCAACGCGCGCAGCACGCCCAGCGCCATCTGGTCGTTCGCCGCGAACACCGCGGTCACGGCCGGGTCGGCGGCGAGCGCTTTTCCGGCCCGGTAGCCCGATTCCGGGGACCAGTCGCCGGTCAGCGGCGGCGGCACCTCGCGCCCGGCCCGGTCCAGGGTGGACTGCCAGGCCTTCCGGCGGCGCTCGGCGGCGTAGGACTGGGGCGGGCCCGCGAGGTGCCACACCGTGCGATGGCCGAGGTCGAGCAGGTGCCGGGTGGCCGCGGCCGCGCCGTGGGCTTGGTCGGTGTCGACGACCGGGTAGTCGCGGCGGGCGCTGGAGTCGATCACCACCACCGGCAGGCCGTGCGGCAGCTCGATCTCGCTCTCGTCGAGCTGGTGCTGCTCGATCAGGATCACCACGCCGTCGACGGCCTGCTCGTTGAGCTTGCTGAACGCGCCGGTGACCTCGCCCTGCGTCGGCCGCGTCACCGGCAGGAGAACGATCGAGAACCCCTCGGCGACGACCGCCGCCGCGATGGCGTCGAGCGTGCGGCTGTTCCCGAACGTCGGCAGGGCCGAGATGATCACGCCGATGCTGCGGAACCGGCCGTTGCGCAGCGCGCGGGCGGCGCTGTTGGGCCGGTAGCCGACCCGGCGCATCGCGGCGAGCACCCGCTCCCGCGTGGCATCGTCCACATTGGACCGTCCGTTCGCGACCCGCGAGACCGTCTGGCCCGAGACGCCCGCCTCCTTGGCGACGTCGGCCATCGACGGGCCCCGGCCCCCGCCGCGGCCGGGCACCGCGCCGGGGGGAGTGGACGGGGTCGGGCTCGGTCGCGGCACCGGGGCTCCTCGGGCTTGCTGGACATGTTTACGTCAACAGGCTACTCTCCGACTCCTCGATGTTAACGTAAACATCCGGTGGGTCACCTGATCCGGCCGCCAGTACCCGGAGGGGACGATGACGTCCATAACGGCCATGGCCGCGAGCCGGCCGGCGCGTCGCCCGCGGCGGCAGTGGCGCGGGTGGCTCTTCGTCGCCCCGTTCATGATCGTCTTCGCGCTGACGTTCCTGGCGCCGATCGGCTACGCGCTGGGCCTGAGCCTCTTCCGTGACCAGGCGTTCTTCGGCGGCACCACGTTCGTCGGCCTCGACAACTACGCGCAGGTGCTCGGCGACGCCAAGTTCTGGGAGTCGTTCCTGCGGGTGCTGCTGTTCCTCGCGGTGCAGGTGCCGGTGATGCTGCTGCTCGCGCTGGTCGCGGCGCTGGCGATCGACAGCGCGCGCCTGCACGCGGCCGGGTTCTTCCGGATCGTGGTGTTCCTGCCCTACGCCGTGCCCGCCGTGGTGGCCACGCTGATGTGGGGCTTCATCTACGGCGACCGGTTCGGCCTGGCGGCGGACCTGAACCACCTGCTCGGCCGCGACGTCGTGGCGCCGTTGTCGAGCGGCTGGATGCTCGCGTCGATCGGCAACATCGTCACCTGGGAGTTCGTCGGCTACAACATGCTCATCTTCTACTCCGCGCTGAAGGTGATCCCGAACGAGCTGTTCGAGGCGGCGGCGATCGACGGCGCGGGCCCGCTGCGCACCATCGTGAGCATCAAGCTCCCGGCGCTGCGGGGCGCGATCGTGATCGCCACGATCTTCTCGATCATCGGCAGTTTCCAGCTGTTCAACGAGCCGAACATCCTGTACACGCTCAAGCCCAACGTGATCGGCACCTTCTATACGCCGAACATGTACGCCTACAACCTTTCCTTCGGCGGGCAGCAGTACAACTACTCCGCCACGGTGGCGATCGTGATGGGCGCGATCACCGCCGTCATCGCCTACGCCGTGCAGCTGCGCGGCGCCCGGAAGGGGATGTGATGGACCGGCCGGTCTCGTTCTCGCGGCCGCGCAAGTCGCGGGTGCTCACCACGGTGATGGCGGTGTACCTGGTGTACACGCTGATTCCCCTGGTGTGGCTGATCATCAACGCGACGAAGACCCAGTCGGCGTTGTTCACCACCTCCGGCCTGGCGTTCGGCGGCCCGTTCGCGTTGTTCGGCAACATCGCCGAGACGTTCACGTACGACAACGGGATCTTCCTGCGCTGGCTGGGGAACACGCTGTTCTACGTGGTCGTCGGCGCCGGCGGGGCGACGCTGCTGGCCACCGCGGCGGGCTACGGGCTGGCCAAATACCGTTTCCCCGGCCGCAAAGCGGTTTTCGCGGTGGTGCTCGGGGCGGTCGCCGTGCCCGGCACCGCGCTCGCCGTGCCGACGTTCCTGCTGTTCAGCAAGCTGGGGCTGACCGACACCCCGCTCGCCATCATCATCCCGTCGCTGATCAGCCCGTTCGGCCTCTACCTGATCTGGGTGTACGCCGCCGACGCCGTGCCCGACGAGCTGCTGGAAGCGGCGCGGATCGACGGCGCGGGGGAGCTCCGGATCTTCCTCACCGTGACGGTGCGCCAGCTGGTGCCCGGGATCGTCACCGTCGCGCTGTTCACCATGGTGTCCACTTGGAACAACTACTTCCTGCCGCTGATCATGCTCAGCGACCCGAAGTGGTACCCGCTGACCGTCGGGCTGAGCCAGTGGAGCGCGCAGGCGAACGGCGCCGGCGCCAAGCCGATCTACAACCTGGTGCTCACCGGCTCGGTGCTCACCATCGTCCCGCTGGTCATCGCCTTCCTGCTGATGCAGCGGTTCTGGCAGTCGGGGCTCAGCGCCGGCAGCGTCAAACAGTGACCGAGTGGTAAGCCGTAGTCACAATGTCGTGAAAGGACACTCGATGGCACGAATCCGCATCCGCGCCAAGGCGTTCGCCGCCGTGGCGCTGGCCGCCGCGCTGGCGGCCGGCTGCTCGTCGGCCGGCTCGTCCGGGCCGGCCGGCAACCAGGACTCCGTCGACGCCGCCCTGAAGGCGGGCGGGACGATCACCTACTGGAGCTGGACGCCCTCGGCCAAGGACCAGGTCGCGGCGTTCGAGAAGGAGTATCCGAACGTCCACGTGAACTACGTCAACGCGGGCACGAACAAGGACGAGTACACCAAGCTGCAGAACGCGATCAAGGCCGGCACCGGCGGCCCGGACGTGGTTCAGCTCGAGTACTACGCGCTCCCGCAGTTCGCGCTCACCCAGTCGCTGGCCGACCTCGGCCAGTACGGCTTCGGCGCGTTCGAAAAGGACTACACCGCCTCGACCTGGGCCAGTGTGAAGAGCGGTGACGGGCTGTACGGCCTGCCGCAGGATTCCGGGCCGATGGCGTTGTTCTACAACAAGGAGGTCTTCGCGCAGTACGGCATCGCCGTGCCGAAGACCTGGGACGAATACGTTGCCGCGGCGAAGAAGCTGCACGCCGCGGACCCGGCCAAGTACCTGGTCTCCGACACCGGCGACCCCGGGTTCGTCAGCAGCATGATCTGGCAGGCGGGCGGGCACCCGTACACCGCCGACGGCCGGAACGTGAAGATCGACCTGGCCGACGCGGGCACGAAGAAGTGGACCGCGGTGTGGAACCAGCTGATCGAGGGCAAGCTGGTCGCCCCGGTCAAGGAGTGGACCGACGACTGGTTCCGCGCGCTCGGCGACGGCACCATCGCGTCACTGGCCACCGGTGCCTGGATGCCCGGCAACTTCGAGTCCTCGATCCCCGGCGGCGCCGGGAAGTGGGCGGTGGCGCCGATGCCGACCTACGGCGGCGGGCAGCCGGTCACCGCGGAGAACGGCGGCAGCACCCAGTCGGTGCTCAAGCAGAGCGCCAATCCGGCGCTGGCCGCGGCGTTCGTGCGCTGGCTCAACCACGGCAACGGCGTGAAGGCGTTCATCGCGAGCGGCGGCTTCCCGGCCACCACGGCCGACCTGAACTCGCCCGCGTTCCTCGACCAGTCCGTGCCGTACTTCGGCGGGCAGAAGATCAACCAGGTGCTCGTCGACGCGTCGAAGAACGTCGCGAAAGGCTGGAGCTACCTGCCGTATCAGGCGTACGCCAACAGCGTTTTCAGCGACACCGTCGGCAAGGCCTACCTGAACGGCACCGCGCTCGACCCGGCACTGGGCGCGTGGCAGCAGGCGCTGGTCGACTACGGCAACCAGCAGGGCTTCACCGTGAACGCGGGCTGAGGCGGTGCGCGCCGACATCGAAGCCGCCGTCGCCGACGTGATCGGCCCGGTCCCGCGCCGGCTGTTCGGCTCCTTCGTCGAGCACCTGGGGCGCGCGGTCTACACCGGGATCCACGAACCGGGTCACTCCACTTCGGACGGTCGCGGGTTCCGCGGTGACGTGCTGGAGCTGGTGCGTGAGCTGGGGCCGTCCGTGGTCCGATATCCCGGCGGCAACTTCGTATCCGCTTATCGGTGGGAGGACGGGGTCGGGCAGCGTCCGGTCCGGCTCGACCCGGCGTGGCACAGCGTCGAGCCGAACCGGTTCGGGCTGCACGAGTTCGCCGAGTGGGCCGAGGCGGCCGGTGTCGAGGTGATGTACGCGGTCAACCTGGGCACCCGCGGGATTCAGGAGGCGGCGGACGTGCTCGAGTACTGCAACCACCCCGGTGGCACGGAGCTGAGCGAGCGGCGGCGCGCGAACGGCGCCGACCGCCCGTTCGGCTTCCGGCTGTGGTGCCTGGGCAACGAGATGGACGGCCCGTGGCAGGCCGGGCACAAGACCGCGGACGAGTACGGCCGCCTCGCCGCGGAGACCGCGCGGGTGCTGCGGATGATCGACCCGGGCGTCGAGCTGGTCGTGGCGGGCAGCTCCAACGCCGAGATGCCGACGTTCGGCTCCTGGGAGCGCACGGTGCTGCGCCACACCGCCGCGCTCGCCGACCACATCTCGCTGCACGCCTACTACCAGGAGCTCGACGGCGACACCGGGAGTTACCTCGCGAGCGCGGCCGCGCTGGACGCCTACATCCGCGACTGCGCGGCCATCATCGACGAGACCGTGGCCGAACTGGGGCTGGACCGCCGGATCGGGATCAGCGTCGACGAGTGGAACGTCTGGGACCAGCGCCGCTGGAACGAGACCGACCAGCCGCGGCTCGTCGCGGGCGGCTGGCGCGAGCACCCGCGCCTGCTGGAGGACACCTACACCGTCACCGACGCCGTGGTCGTCGGCTCGCTGCTGAATTCCTTGCTGCGCAACGTCGATCGCGTCACCATGGCCAACCAGGCCCAGCTGGTGAACGCGATCGCGCCGATCCGCACCGAGCCCGGCGGCCCGGCCTGGCGGCAGGCCACGTTCCACCCGTTCCGGCTGGCCGCCGCGCTGGCCCGCGGGGTGAGCCTCCGGCTGGCCGTGACCGGCGGGCGTGTCCGGACCGCGCAGCACGGTGAGGTCGACGTCGTCGACGCGGCCGCGACTCTCGACGAGTCCGGGCAGTGCGCGGTGTTCCTCACCAACCGCGATCCGGCGTCGCCCACCGAAATCCGGCTCCGGCTGCGCGGCGGACGCTTCGCCGTGCACCACGCCGAGACGCTCACCGTGCCCGAAGGCGGGACGCGGCACACCGTCAACACCGCCGAGTCCGAGCCCGTCCGGCCGGTCGCGCTGCCCGGCGTGGCCGCGACCGCCGACGCGAGAGGAACCGTCATCACCGCGAGCCTGCCGCCCCTGTCCTGGACCGTGCTCCGGCTGCGCCCGGAGGCGGCCCCGCATGCCTGAGTTCACCATCGGCGAGTCCGACTTCCTGCTCGACGGCCGCCCGTTCCGGATCCTGTCCGGCGGCCTGCACTACTTCCGCGTGCACCCCGGACTGTGGGCCGACCGGATCGACAAGGCCCGGCGGATGGGGCTCAACACCATCGAGACGTACGTGCCGTGGAACGCGCACGCGCCCGAGCCCGGCACGTTCGACCTCTCCGGCGGCCTCGACCTCGGCCGGTTCCTGGAGCTGATCGCCGACGCCGGGATGTACGCGATCGTCCGGCCCGGCCCGTACATCTGCGCGGAGTGGGACAACGGCGGCCTGCCGGCGTGGCTGTTCCGCGATCCCGAGGTCGGCATCCGCCGGTTCGAGCCGCGTTACCTCGCCGCGGTGCGCGAGTACCTGGCGCAGGTGCTGCGGGTGGTCGTCCCGCACCAGGCCGACCGCGGCGGGCCGGTGCTGCTGGTCCAGGTCGAGAACGAATACGGTGCGTTCGGCAGCGACCCGCGGTACCTCAAGGCACTGGCCGAGTACACGCGTGAAGCGGGCATCACCGTGCCACTGACCACAGTGGACCAGCCGGTGCCGGAGATGCTGGCGGCGGGCGGGCTCGACGGGCTGCACCGGACCGCGTCGTTCGGCTCCGGCGCCGAGGCGCGGCTGGCCGTCCTGCGCGCCCACCAGCCGGCCGGGCCGCTGATGTGCGGCGAGTTCTGGAACGGCTGGTTCGACCACTGGGGCGCCCACCACCACACCACCTCCGCGGCGGACGCGGCGGCCGAGCTGGACGCCCTGCTGGCCGCCGGCGCGTCGGTCAACCTGTACATGTTCCACGGCGGCACCAACTTCGGCCTGACCAGCGGTGCCAACGACAAGGGCGTCTACCAGCCGCTGGTCACCTCCTACGACTACGACGCGCCGCTGGACGAAGCCGGTCATCCGACGCCGAAATACCACGCGTTCCGGGAGGTGATCGCCCGCTACCACCCGGTGCCCGGCACCGTGCCTCCTCCAGCCGGCCCGGCGCCCGCCCTGGCCGCGGCGCTGGGCGAACCGGTGCGGCTGCTCGACGACCCGGACCGCTGGGGCACCTGGCAGGCGCACCACGAGCTGCCGGTGCTCGACGACCTCAGCCCGATGCCGCGGCTGGCGCTGCTGCGCACGCGGGTCGACGGCGACCGTCCGGGCGTGCTGACCTTCGGCGAAGTCCGTGACCGGGCGACGGTGTTCTTCGACGGCGCCCCGGTGGGCACGCTGCTGCGGGAGCACCACGAACGCGCGCTGGCGCTTCCGGCGGCGCGGGGCGAGCTGCTCGTGCTGGTCGAGGACCAGGGCCGGGTCGACTACGGCCCGCGGATCGGCGAGGCGAAAGGCATCGTCGGCGGCGCTTCGCTGCACGGCGAACCGCTGACCGGCTGGGAAGTCCTGCCGATCGACCTGGCGGCGCTGCCCGGGCTGCGTCCGTCGGCCACCTCGGCTGTCCGACCCGGTGAGCCGGTGGCCGGGCCGGTGCTGCTGCGGGCTGAGGTCGGCGTCGACGAGCCCGCCGACCTGTTCCTGGACACGGGGGAGTGGGGCAAGGGACTGGTGTGGCTCAACGGTTTCCTGCTCGGCCGCTACTGGCGGCGCGGGCCGCAGCGGACGCTGTACGTGCCGGCGCCGGTCGTCCGCGCGGGCGCCAACGACCTCGTGGTGCTGGAGCTGGACGTGCTGCTCGACCCGGTGGCCCGGTTCGTGCCGCGGCCGCTGCTGGGGCACACCGAGGCCTGAGCGCGGTCCGGCCGAGGCCGATTTTCCGGTAGCCTGGCGGCCTCAGCCGACGTGTGTGAAGGGGTGCCGATGCTGGACTACGGCCTCGACCTGTCCGGTGTGGAGCGTGCTCTCGCGCTGCCCGGCCTGGTGGCCGAAGGAGCCGAGCTGGACGCGCTGGTGGCCGGGCAGGCCGACTGGTCCGTGCCCACGCCCGCCGCGGGGTGGACGATCGCCCACCAGATCGCGCACCTCGCCGCAGCCGATGCGAATGTGCTGATCGCCATCCGCACGCCGGAGGCGTTCGACCTCGTGCTGAAGCAGGCGGAGGCCGCCGGACCCCAGCGGGCCGACCTCGAGGCCGCCGAGGGCGCGGCCAGACCACGAGCGGAGCTGCTGGCAGCATGGCGGGCCGGCCGCGCCGAGGTGGCGGTCGCGCTCCGCGACCTCCCGCTGGACCACGGCTTTCCGTGGTACGGCTCGGAGCTGACCGCGGCGCTCATGGTCCCGCTGCGGCTGATGGAAACCTGGGCCCACGGTCAGGACGTCTTCGACGCGGTGGGCGCCACCCGGCGTCCGACCAGCCGGCTCCAGCACGTGGCCGCGCTGGGCGTGCTCGGCCGGGGATTGTCGTTCTACGCGGCGCAATTGCCGCTGCCGTCGGAACCGTTCCGGGTCGAGCTGACCGGTCCGGACGGCCAGAACTGGGCCTGGGGACCGGAAGACGCCGCCCAGCGGGTCCAGGGCAGTGCCCTCGACTTCTGCCTTCGTGCCGCCCAGCGCCGTCCCCTGGCCGCGACCGATCTGACGGCGGTCGGCGAGGACGCGCGGACCTGGCTGGAAAACGCCCGCATCTTCCTCTGAGCCCGGCCGGTCGGCGATTTCATCGGAGTTTCATCACCTCTCGCTAGCGTCCTCCTCGAACGCTGTACTGACCGAACTGAACAGGGGGACGAATGTTCGTGACTGCCAAGAGGATCCTGGCCCTGGCGGCGGCGGTGCCGCTGATGGCCGGCCTCGCTGGTGCGGCGAACGCGGCGCCGGCCCAGACGCCGGCCGAGATCCTGCAGGCCGGGGCCCAGGCCGGGCTCAAGGACGGATATCCCGCCGTGATCGGGATGGTCCGCGATGGCGACAACACCCAGTACATCCAGGCCGGTGCCGCCGACCGGGTCAAGGGGACGCCGGCCGATCCGAAGATGAAGTTCCGGATCGGCAGCAACACCAAGGCGTTCACCGCCACCGTGCTGTTGCAGCTGGAGGCCGAGCACAAGCTCTCGCTCGACGACACCGTGGACCACTGGCTGCCCGGCGCGGTGCACGCCAACGGCAACGACGGCACCAAGATCACCCTCCGGCAGCTGCTCACCCACACCTCGGGGATCCCGGACTACGCGGGCAACGCGCAGTTCGACCTGAACTACGTCGGCAACCTCGACCCCAGCCTGCAGTGGGCGCCGCAAACCCTGGTCAACCTCGGCACGGCGAGCAAGCCCGTCGCCGCGCCGGGCGCGAAGTACTCCTACTCCAGCACCAACTACGTGCTGGCCGGCATGGTGATCAAGGCGGTCACCGGCAACGACCCCGCGGCCGAGATCCAGCACCGGATCATCGAGCCACTCGGCCTGCACGACACCACGTTCCCGACCTCGGACCCGGCCATGCCGGCCAATTCGCTGAACGGCTACTTCCTCGCGCTCGGCGTGTACCGGGACGTCACGGCGTCGCAGGTGCAGGCGTTCGGCTCGGCCGGCGCCATCGTGTCCACTCTGGACGACCTGGCCACCTTCGAGCGGGCGCTGATGACCGGCAAGCTGCTCCAGCCGGCGCAGGAGCAGGAGCTGAAGACCACCGTCCCGATGGACGCCACCTCCGGCAACGGCTACGGCCTGGGCATCGGCCACGCCCAGACCCCGTGCGGTCCGGTGTGGACCCACACCGGCGCCGTCCTCGGCTACCTGAGCCAGTGGATCACCAGCGATGACGGCAGCAAGCAGATGGTGTACGCGGTCAACGAGTTCCACATGATCGAGGGCACACCCGGCCAGACGGATGTCGGCACCGCCGCGCTGAACGCCTACTGCGCGCTGTAAGGCGGAACGAGGGTTCGCGCGGTGGTCTTGACGCCACCGTGCGAACCCTCATCCCCGGGACCACGAATTCGCTGTGGTGGCGGGGCTCCGATGGCGGTGGGCCGCGGAAAACGGCGCGACCCCGGCCGTGCCGCGGGACGAGTTCGAGCGGGACTTGAGGGACTGGGCGCGGGCCCACGCGTCGTCTCATCGCTGCCTGGTCCTGACCCGCGGTGAGGCCGTGATCGGGATGGCGTGGCTGGCGGTCACCGCACGGGTGCCGACCCCGCGGAGTCCCGAGCGGCGGTCGGGTGATGTGCAGTGTGTGCGTCGCGTCGGAAGAGCGGTGCGCCGGTGCGGGTGACGGTCCATTCGAGCGTCCGGGCTACCCCGGCCTACGCACGCCATGGTTTCACCGTCTCCCCGCAACTCCGGCAGGCCGACCTCCGGGGCTGACGGCAGTGCACACTGGGCCCATGCAGGAGACCGCAGACCTCGATGGCGCGGCCGTGGTGTTCGCCGGGGTCCGGGGGCGGCTGTTCGGCATCGCCTACCGGATGACGGGCAGTGTGGCCGACGCCGAGGACCTGGTGCAGGAGACGTGGCTGCGCTGGCAGAACTGCGACCGGTCGGCCGTGGCCGATCCGGGCGCCTACCTGGCGACGGCGATCACGCGGCTGGCGATCAACGCCGGGCAGACCGCCCGTGCGCGGCGCGAGACCTACGTCGGGCCGTGGCTGCCCGAGCCCGTCGACACTTCCGCGGACCCGCAGCTGGGCGCGGAACGGAGCGCGGCGCTGGAGTTCGCGGTCCTGCTCCTGCTGGAGAAGCTCTCGCCGACCGAGCGGGCGGCGTACGTGCTGCGGGAGGCGTTCGACTACCCGTACCCGCAGATCGCCGAAATCGTGCGGACCACGGAAGCCGCCGCGCGCCAGCTGGTCAGCCGCGGGCGTAAACGGCTGGCGGCCGAGCGGCGGGCGCCGGTGA
This sequence comes from Amycolatopsis saalfeldensis, assembly GCF_900110575.1. Lineage (GTDB taxonomy): Bacteria > Actinomycetota > Actinomycetes > Mycobacteriales > Pseudonocardiaceae > Amycolatopsis > Amycolatopsis saalfeldensis. Next base: position 320,283 of record NZ_FOEF01000007.1, on the reverse strand, counting down.
GCGCGCCCGAGCAACGGCGGCTGCTGTCGGCGTTCGTGGCCGCCGCCCGCGTCGGGGACCTTTCGGCGCTGGAAGAGCTGTTCGCGGCGGACGTGGTGAGCTACTCCGACGGTGGCGGCGTGGTGCGCGCCTCGCGAATCCCCGTCCACGGCGCGAAGACGGTGGCGAAGTACCTGCGGGCGTTCGCGAGCCGGTTCTGGGCCGGCGTCGACGTCGCGTGGGTGGAGGCGAACGGCGGGCCCGGCGCGCTGCTCCGGCGCGACGGCGAGGCCATCGCCATGGTCACCCTCACGAGCTCGGCCGACGGCATCGAGCAGCTCCTCTGGGTGCTGAACCCCGGCAAGCTCGCCGCGATCACCGAGCCCTGAGCGGGCATTCCGCCGCGGTTGTCACAGATCGCCGTGCTGTCCGGTCTCAGCTGGTAGTCCCCGCGATCGGTGCGGGGCTCCACCGAAGGGATCCAGCATGAAGATCGTCGTCATCGGCGGTACCGGCCTGATCGGCTCGCAGGTCGTCCGGACGCTGGCCGGGCAGGGCCACGAGGCCGTCGCGGCGTCGCCGAGGTCGGGCGTGAACACGATCACCGGCGAAGGCCTCAAGGAAGTGCTGCAGGGCGCGCAGGTGGTCGTCGACGTGTCGAACTCGCCGTCGTTCGCCGACGACGACGTGCTGGCGTTCTTCCGCACCGCCACCGGAAACCTGGTCGAGGCGGCCAAGGCGGCGGGAGTGCGGCACTACGTCGCGCTGTCGGTGGTCGGGAGCGACCGGCTGCCCGAGGCCGGTTACCTCCGGGCCAAGGTGGTGCAGGAGGACCTGGTCGAACAGTCGGGAATCCCGTTCTCGCTCGTGCGCGCCACGCAGTTCTTCGAGTTCGTCGGCGGCATCGCCGACTCGGCCACCCAGGGCGGCACGGTCCGGCTCCCGCCCGCGGGTGTGCAGCCGATCGCGGCCGCGGACGTCGCCGCGGTGGTGGCGCGGACCGCGGCCGGCGAGCCCCTCGGCGGCATGGCCGAGATCGCGGGGCCGGAGGTGTTCGGCATGGACGAATGGGTCCGCGCCGGCCTGGCCTTCCGCGGCGACCCGCGTGCGGTCGTGACCGACGACGAGGCCCGCTATTTCGGCGCCAAGCCGGGCAAGGACGGCCTGCTGCCGGGCCCGGGCGCGAGGGTGGCGGAGACCCGTTTCGAGGACTGGCTCCGGGCCGGCTGACGCCGTCAGAGCGCGATTTCCCGCAGCTGGCGGCGGGAGGAGATGCCGAGCTAGCGGTAGATGTTGCGCAGGTGGGTGTCGATCGTGCGGGGGCTGAGGAACAGCGTGGCGGCGACTTCCTTCGAGGTGACGCCGACCGCGACTTTGCCGGCGATCAGCCGTTCCTGGGCGGTGAGCAGGTCGCGTGGGCTCGTGCCGTCCTGGCGCGGGCGCTGTCCGGTGGCGGCCAGTTCGCGGCCGGCGGGTTTCCGGGCCGGCCGAGTGGTAGGCGCCCGAGCGGACGAGCGGATGGCGGAAGCGCAGCCGGAAACCGAGGCTGAGCAGCCCCTCGTCCTCCGCGGCCGACAGCTCGGCCGGGTCCAGCCCGAGCCGGTGCGCCGCGCGCCGCACCAGTCCGAAGTCGCCGACCGGTTCCGCCGCGGCGAGCTGCACCGGCGACCGGGCCGGGCCGGGCAGCGCTCGCACCCGGCGGGCGAACTGCTCCTCCAGCACGTCCGCCACGTTCGCCCGCGGCCCTCCATCCACAGTGGACGGAAGGCCCGGCGGTCCGGTACCCGAACTCCAGCAGCGCCACCGGGTTCCCGCCGGCCTCGGCCAGCACCCGTTCGAGCACCTCGCCGTCCAGCTCCGCGTGCGCGGCCGAGCGCACCAGTGACCGCGCGTCCGCGTCGGCGAGGCCCGGCAGCCGCAGGCGCGGCAGATCGGCCAACCCGGGTTCCGGGGCCCGCCCGGCGAGCACCATCGCGATCCGCTCGGAGCCGATGCGCCGTGCGAGGAAACCCAGCACCTCGCGTGTCCCCGTGTCGATCCACTGGACGTCGTCCACCACACAGCACACCGGCCGGGTCCGGGTGAGCTCGTGCAGCAGGCCCAGCACGGCGAGGCCGATCGTGAGCGGGTCCGGCGCCGTCCGCTGCACCGTGGGCAGCCGGGTGCGGTGTTCGAGGACCGACGTGCAGAGCTGGTGCAGGGCGGCGTACGGGAGGTCGAGGCCGCACCGGTCAGGTCTTCGAGGGCACGCAGCTGCTCCTGGCGGGCGACAAAAGGCACGGCGTCGGATCCTCCCCGATCGAACAGCGTCGGGTGACTGCCGGCGACCCCCATCCGTCACTCTATCGGAGTGGTCTGCCGGTGCGTTCGGGTCAGCCGGGGTAGTCCTCGAGGGTGATGGCGACGGCGGCGTCGGCGCGGTCGGCCGGGCCCACCTCGCGGCCGGCGGCGGCGTCGCGGGCGAGCTGCTGGTTCCGTCCGACGTAACCCCGCATCGCATCCTGGTAGCGGGCGAAGGCGGCCTGGTGGTCACCGGTGTCTTTCGCGAGTTCGCCGGCGAGCACGTACGCGCCGACCAGCGCCATGCTGGTGCCCTGGCCGGCTCGGGGCGAGGCGCAGTACGCCGCGTCGCCGACGAGCGCGACCCGTCCGTCCGACCAGCGGTCGAGGCAGACCTGGCTGGTGGAGTCGAAGAAGAAGTCCGGCGCCGCCCGCATGCGCTCGAGCAGCCGGGGCGTCTCCCAGCCGGCCCCGGCGAAGTGCTCGGCGAGAATGTCCTGCTGCTGCTTGACATCGTGGTGGTCGAAGTCGAGTTCCTGGGACGCGAACCGCAGCATCGCCCGGGCCTCGGTGTTGTGCCGTGCGCTGTAGACGCCGATCAGCCCGTTTTCCCAGGCGTGGTACATCTGCCAGCGGTCGAGGCCGAGGAAGTTGTCCACCGTGAAGATGGTGAAGTAGCTGCCGAGGAACCGGACGAACTCCGCCTCCGGGCCGAAGGCCAGCCGCCGCACGCCGGAGTGCAGGCCGTCCGCGCCGAGCACGAGGTCGAACCGGCGGGCCGGACCGTGCCGGAAGGTGACTTCGACGTCGTTTCGCCGCTGGGTAAGGGAAGTGATGACGTCGCCGAACAGGTACTCGGCGCCGGGGCCGCCCGCGTCGGACAGCAGGGCGGCCAGGTCGTCACGCATGATCTCGACGTCGTCGTTGTCGATCAGCCCGCCGGTGAGCGTGGCCTCGGTGGAGCGGGACAGCTCCTCGCCCCGGCTGTCCACAAACGACATCCCGCGTGGATCGGTCTTCGCGGCCCGGATCGGCTCCAGCAGCCCCATCCGCGCCACCACGCGAAGGGCGGCGCCGCGGACGTCGATGGCCTGCCCGCCGCCGCGCGGGCCAGGCGAGCGCTCGACGAGCGTCGGCCGGAAACCCCGGCGCCGCAACCAATAGGCCAGCGAGAGCCCGGTCACACCGGCCCCGGAAATCAGGACACTCCTGTTCGGCACGAACCTCTCCTCTCCTCAGGCGACACCTCCAGCTTCACGGCGGGTGATCGTGGCCGCCATGCCAAGATCGGCAACGAATAGTTCCGCTCCGGACAACGCCGGGCCATTCGTGCACACCTCTTCGGCCGGAGTTGCACGGGACGCCGACGAAGATCATCATCGCCGGAGTGGGCCCAGCCCCGGTTCCCGCCGCCGCCGAGAAAAGGACCGACCCGTGAAGCTGCCTCGCCTGACTCTCCTGCTGCCGCTGGTGGCGCTGGCCACGCTCGCCCCGGCCCCCGCCGCGTCCGCCGTGATCGGCGGGTCGGTCAGTGTCCGGGGGCCGTGGGCGGTGCGGATGCTGGTCGACGGCAAGGGGGAGTGCACCGGGACCGCGATCGGCCGGGAGTGGGTCATCAGCGCCTCGCACTGCTTCTTCGAGCAGGCCCAGGACATCGCCGACGCCAGGATCGAATTCCGGGTGGGCGAGCTGGACCAGCGCGAGGGCACGGTGGTGCACCCGGTGCCGGGCAGCCGGCAGGGCAGCCCGGCCGCCGACATGATGCTGATCAAGGTGCCGCCGATGACCGTCACGCCGGCGAAGCTGCCCGGCGCCGAGCCCGTGCAGCCCGGCCAGGCCGTCCGGCAGTACGGCTGGGGCGCCACCTGCCAGGGTGACGAGAACTCCTGCCAGTCGGACGTGCTGAAGCAGTCGGACCTGCGGGTCACCAAGAACGAGGACCCGCGGTGCGAGGGCTTCGGCGGCGGGACGGACTTCTGCCTCACCAGCATTTCCGGGATCCCGGCGGGCGGCGACTCCGGCGGCCCGATCATGGGCACCGGGGCCGCGGCGGACACCCTCGTCGGCGTCTTCGACACCTCGGACCGGGAAAGCGTGGCCGGCGCGGGCGACGTTTCCCAGCAGCTGGCCTGGATCCGGAAGGTCGTCGGCTGACCGGACGGGTCCCCGGCCCGGGGACCCGTCAGCGGTCTACTTCGTCATGAACTCGTCGAGGCGCAGCGGGCGGCCGACGATCCGGACGTCGCCGATCCAGCCGTGGAAGACCTGGTCGACGGCACCGTCGTAGGAGTGGCCGCCGAGCATCCAGGCCAGCCCGAGCGAGGCGATCCCGACCGAGTCGGTGGACGGGTTGTCGGCGACCGGGGAGCTTTCCACGTACATCCGGGTGTGGTGCCCGTCGTTGACCACGGCCAGGTGCCACCAGGTGTTCTCGGGCAGGCCGTGGCCCCAGTTGGTGGTCGGGTAGGACTGGTTGAGCGGGTAGCAGTTGAACTGCGGCTCACGGCCGTTGTTGGAGATGCACAGCTGCGCCACCGGCTCCTTCGGGTCGGTGTTGCGGCCGTGCTTGCCGGCGGCCCCGGCCGCGCCCCAGCGGCTGAGCAGCGCCATGAAGCCGTTGTTGTTCGCGTCCCAGTCCAGGGGGATCTTGATGAACGCCTCGATCGTGTAGCCGCGCTGGAACGTCTCGGCGTTCAGCGGCGCCCGTGAACCGGTGGTCAGGTACGCGCCGTGCAGCGGGTTCCGGCCGCCGGCGAACCGCAGGCTGGCGTGGCCCGGCTGGTCGGGGTGGTGCCCGGCGGACCAGGTGAGCGCGTCGGCGGCGGTGCCGGCCACACTGGCCAGGCTCAGGTCGTTGCCGTGCCCGGAAAGATCGCGGACCGGCTGGCCCGCGGTGACCGGGCTGCCGTCGCCGCCGCCGTTGTCGAATCGCCAGTACGCCAGCGTGCCCGGCACCAGCATCCGGTTCGCGGGCCGCGCGGGGCGGACCGGCACGGGCAGGAAGCCGGCGAACCGCTCGTCGAAGTCGAACGGCATGGAGAAGTAGTCGACGGGCGTGGTGAGCCGCGATTCGAGCACGGCCATGCGGTTCCGCTCGGCCGGGGGCTGGGCGAGGATCCACGGCGAGATCGTCTCGACGTCGATCGTGTTGCGCTCCAGGTCGAAGTGGTAGAGCCGCAGCATGCCGCCGCCGCCGAAGTAGCGGTTCTGGTAGTTCGTGATGTGCAGGTGGACGTCGTGGCCCGCCGAGTTCTTCTTGACCACGCGCCCGGACGGCCAGTAGTGCCCGTTCAGCGTCAGGAAGACCTGGTCGTTGTCCTTGATCAGCCGATCCCAGACCTGCTGGCCGTAGTCGGTGATCACCGCGTTGTCCTCGGGGTCGCCGGACTCGTACGGGTAGACGTTGTCGTCGTAGGTCGAGCCGACGATCTCGTGCGCGGTGAGGATCACCGGCAGCTTGGGGTGGGCCTTGATCACCTGGTCGGCCCACGCGAAGCCGGCCGCCGAGGTCCGCCAGTCCATCGCGAGCAGCAGCCACTCCCGGCCCGCGGCGCGGAAGGTGTGCGCGGTGTTGTACCCGCTGGCGTCCGCGCCGAGGAACGACTTCGACCGCCGGAACCGCTGCGGCCCCATCGTCTGGAGGTAAGGCGTGGAGCCGCGCGTGTCGTCACCGGACACGTCGTGGTTGCCGGCCAGCACGCTGTACGCGACGTTGTGCGAGTCCATCACCTCGAACGCCTTGCCGACCGCTTGGAACGACGTCGGGTCGGCGTCCTGCGTCAGGTCGCCGAGGTGCGCCATGAAGACGATGTTGTTGTCCGGGTTCCCGCTCTGGTTGATCACGTAGCGGAAGGACGCCTCCTGGGGCTCCGGGGCGAGGCTGTTCTGGCTGCCCCAGTACAGGTATTGGGTGTCCGGCATGACGGCGAGCGTGAACTGGAGGCTCTCGGAGTCCGGGCTCCACCGGCCGATCCCGCCGGGCCGTCTGCCCGCGGCGTCGGCAGCGGCGTTGTCAGCGGCAGGGTCGGCGGACGCGGGCGCCGCGCCGAGCGCGCCCAGCGCCGTGGCCCCGACCCCGGCCAGTCCGGCGTTGCGGAGGAAGGACCGGCGGCTCGGCCCTTCCGGTGCCGGGGAGGATTCGCCGCTGCCTTGGGTTGTGCGCATGATGGTTCCGTCCAGGTTTGCCGGGGAGCAGGGGGTGAGCCGCCCCGACGCTAAGCACGATCGGCCACCACCGGGCCAACGGAAGATGACCGCCACGGGTCGGCTGGCTTACCAGGGCAGGGTTGTCCGGTCCTTGTCCTGCGGCGCCACGGTGCGTGTTCCCGTGGTGGCTCGAACCTGGTGGCGCAGCCAGTCCTCGAAGGACAGCAGACCGGGGCGCAGGCGGCGCAGGAAGGGCACGTCCCGGTCGAGGGCGTAGACGTCCCGTTCGCCAAAGAACCGGAACATCGCCGCGTAGTCGTGGCCGTAATCGGGGATCGCGGCGCGCAGCTCGTCGTGCGGCATCGGGAGGTACGCGCTGGGGGTGCCGGTGACCCGCTCGAAGGCCGCGGCGATCTCGTCGCCGGTGAGACTGTCGCCGATCACCGCGAGATCGCGCGCGCCCCAGGATTGCCAGTGGCCGAACATGTGCCCGGCAAACCAGGCGATGTCGTCGAGGGCGACGAGCGGGTACCGGGCATCGCCGAGCGGGAGGCGGAAGACCAGGCGGCCCCGGCCGTCCGGCTTCGGCGGGAGGCGGTCGCGCAGGTTTTCGAAGTACGGCGCCGTGGTCAGCACCGAAACGTGGTTCGTGTACCAGCCGTCGGGCTCCTGGCGGAGCATCTCCTCCGACCGCAGCAGGCCGATGTGCGCGGAGACCGCGGCCTTGCTGTCGAAGTGCGGGACGGGATGTCCGGTCAGCGTCACCGGGCTGTCCAGCGACGACCAGATGAACTTCTCGACGCCCGCCCGCTGTGCCGCGTCCAGCAGGGCCAGGCCTTGCCGGTACTCGCCGACGGCGCTGCCCGTCGCGAAGAAATCGGTGTTGGCGAACACGGCCTCGGTCTTTTCCATCCAGGCATAGGCTTCCGCCGGTTCGGCGCGGACCAGGATGATGCGGCCCGGTGCGGTGGCGGCGAGTCCGGTGGCGTGGGCCGACCCCGGGTCGCGGGTGGGCACGACGACAACGGCGTCGGTGGTGCCGAGCAGCCGGTGGACGACCCGGCGGCCCATGGCCCCGGTGCCGCCGACGACGAGGACGCGGTTCATGACTTCCTTTCCTGGCAGGCGAATACGTGCTCGGCCGCCTGCGCGTGGGTGGCGACCCAGACGTCGCCGGACGCGCGGACGTGGTCGAGGATCCGGGCGACCATGCCCGCCAGCGGCGGCCGTCCGCCGACGTGGGCGTGGAGGGTGAGGTGGAAGACGCCGGGGCCGGGCGCGGCGAGGAGCTGGTCCAGCAGTTCCCGGTGCAGATCGCGGTACGCGTGCGGGCCCGCCGCGGCGCCGCGGACGTCGGACTGGCCGCCGTGCATGAGCGAGACCAGCGGGCCGTGGGCGGTGGGCAGCACCTGGGGGAGGTCGTGGTCGCTGTGGTCGCCGGTCCAGCGGTAGCCGGCCTCGGCCAGCAGACCGGCGGTGTTCCTCGAAGCGGTGGCGCGCGGGCTCATCCAGCCGGCCGGGCGGACCCCGGTGACCCGGCTGAGGATCTCGGTGCAGCGGCGGATGTCGTCCCGTTCGGCATCGGCGTCGAGCAGGGCGGGCACGCGCTCTTGGGCCCAGCCGTGCGCGGCGATCTCGTGCCCGGCCTCGTGCACGGCCGCGACCGTGCCGGGATGCCGCTCTGCGACGAGGCCGTTGACGCCGAAGGTGGCGGGCAGATCGCCCAGAATGCCGAGCAGTCGCGGGATTCCGGTGGTGACGCCGTAGTCCACCCAGGACGCGCTGTGGGTGTCCTCGACGCCGGGCAGCGGCCACGCCGCCGCCATCGGCGCGTAGGCGGGCGAGTGCCCGGGTGACCACAGTTCCACCGCGACGCTGATCAGCGCGGCGACCTTCCGCCCGCCCGGCCAGCCGATCCCTGCTGTCATGTTTTTCCCTTCTCCGTCGGCTTCCCTGGCGAAGCTAACGAGAAGGCAGGAACCTCCCGGTACCCGGCGGCGGGCTACCGTCGGGGAATGCGTGAGTACTCCGGCAGCGTGTTCCTCGCCGACTGCCCGGCCCGGCTGGCGATCGAGATCATCGCCGACAAATGGGCGGTGGTCGTGCTGTTCGCGTTGAGCCGGCAACCCTGCCGGCACGGCGAACTGGTCGCCCTGATCGGCGGGATCTCGCGGAAGGTGCTGACCCAGACCCTCCGGCGGCTGCAGGGATACGGGCTGGTCGAGCGGCACACCGCGGGCGGGAAGGCCGAGTACGCGCTGACCGGCCTCGGCCGGACGCTGGTGGAGCCGATCGCCGTGCTGACCCAGTGGGCCCACGTGCACGGCGCGGCCGTGGCGGAGTTCCGGGACTCGTGAGTGTCCAGGACGGTGAGAGCCGTCCTGAACACTCACGAGCCTTACTTGCGGGCCAGCCCGGTGGCCGCGGCCAGCGCCGCCAGGCAGGCGGTCGCGACGAACAGGTTGGGGTCCATCCCGAGCACCTTCGGCGTCTGGTCCTTGAACTCGTCGTCGACCAGGGTGGTGCCCGGGAACAGGGCGGCGCCGTACATGCCCAGCCAGGGCGTGGACACGATCGCGGCGGCGGTCCGCAGATTGCGGTCCGGATCGCCCTTCCCGGACGCCAGCAGCGCCAGCCCGGTGCCGCCCAGCAGCTGGCTCATCACGATGTACTGGGCGTCGTGGAACTTGGCGTGCCCCGGCCAGCGGGGGTTCCGCAGGTGCTGGCGCGCTGTCTTCGGCACGAGGAAGTCCGCCGTCAACGCGCCTGCGACCGTTGTCGCGCCGACCAGTCCGACCAGGAATCGGGCTGCTGACTTCCGTGCTCCGCGTGGCTTCATGCCCACCAGCAGAACATCTCGACTTTGGTCGAGGTCAAGGGATCACTCGGGCGGGCGGCGGCCGGACCAGGGGGCGGCGCGTTCGAGCTGGCCGGCCAGCCGGAGCAGCACGTCCTCGCGGTTCCGGGCGGCGGCGAACTGGAGGCCGATGGGCAGGCCGTCGGCATTCCAGTGCAGGGGCAGGGAAATCGCGGGCTGGCCGGTGATGTTGTACGGCGCGGTGAAGGCGCCGAGCATGGCGATCCCGGCGGACAGCTGCTCCGGCGGGGCGGCCTCGGGGGACAGCTCGCCGAGCTTGCCGGGCGGGGCGGGCAGCGTCGGGGTCAGCAGGATGTCCAGCTCGTCCTCCCAGAGGGCGGCGACGCCGCGAGCCCAGCGCTGGGAGGCGGTGATCGCGCTCAGCCACTGGACAGCGGTGACCTGCCGGCCCGCTTCGCAGAGCATCGCGTTCATCGGCTCCAGCACCGACGGGGAAAGCTGCTCGCCCAGGCGCTCCGACCAGCTGTCCAGTTCCCACGCGACCGCCGCGGCGAGCACCGGCGGCATGGCGTCGAACAGGCCGGGGGCGTCCAGCGCGGGGGCCGCGGCCGGGGCGACGTGGTGGCCGAGCGACTCGAGCAGCCGCGCGGTGTTCTCCACCGCGGTGACGCAGTCGGGGTGGGCGGTCTCGCCGGTGCCGGGCGCTTCGGTCCGGAAACCGATGCGCAGCGGCCCAGGATCGGTTTCGGCTTCGAGGCGGAAGGGACGGGCCGGTGGCGGCGCGCTGTGCGGGTCCCCGGCCGCGGCTCCGGCGGTGGCGTCGAGCACCGCCGCGGTGTCCCGCACCGACCGGGTCAGGACGTGCTCATGGGTGACCGAACCCCAGTGGTCGCCGTACTGCGGCCCGAGGCTGTTGCGCCCGCGGCTGGGCTTGAGCCCGACCACCCCGCAGGCACTCGCCGGCACGCGGATCGAGCCCGCCATGTCGTTGCCGTGGGCCACCGGCACCAGCCCCGCGGCCACGGCGGCGGCCGAGCCGCCGCTGGAACCGCCGGGGGAGCGCGTCAGGTCCCACGGGTTGTGGGTCGCGCCGTGGGCCAGCGGCTCGGTGGTGAGGCTGGTCGCCAGCTCGGGCGTGTTCGTCCGGCCGCAGAAGACGAATCCCGCCGCGCGCAGGCGGGTGGCGAGGTGCGAGTTCTCACTCGCCCGCCAGTCACGGTCGCGCAGCAGGCGCATGCCGCCGTGCACCGGATCGCCCGCCCAGTGGGCGAGGAAGTCCTTGAGGAGCATCGGAACGCCCTGGAACGGCCCCTCGGTGGTCGAAGCCGCGTCGCTGCGCGCTTGCTCGAAGCGCGTGCTGACCACGGCGTTCAGGTCGCCGTTGTGCTCCTCGATCCGGGCGATCGCCGCGTCGAGCAGTTCGAGCGGCGTGACCAGGCCCTGGCGGACGAGATCGGCCTGGGCCGTGGCGTCCAGCCACCTCAGTTCAGCGAGGCTCATCGGTGACAACCTTCCTGAGAGGCAACTCGGCCGCTGCGCTGCCACCGTAGCCATCGCGGCCCGGACGGTGCCACCGTGGCCGCCCGGCTCTGCCCGTTGTACCTCGCTGCGGTCAGCGGATGTCCTTGACCACGCGGCCGCCCTGGATCACGGCCTTGACCTGAGCGGGGTCGTCGAACACCCGCGGGTCCGCCAGCGGGTCGGCGCCGAACACGGTGAGGTCGGCGATCTTGCCCGGCTCGATCGTGCCGACCTCCTCGTCGATCCGCAGCACCCGCGCGTTGTCCCGGGTGGCGGAGACGAGTGCCTGCATCGGGGACTCGATTTCGCTGCGCAGCACCAGTTCCAGTCCCCGGTGCTCCTGTTTCGGCCCCACGTAGTCCGAACCGGACCCGATCAGCACCCCGGCCGCCCGCGCCGCCCGGATCGCGGCGGCCTGGCCGTCGATCACGTTGCCCACGCGGGCGCCGATTTCCGGCGGCAGCCCGGCTTCGGTGGCGTCGGCCCGCAGCGCGTGCGCCACGGCCAGGGTCGGCACCAGCGCGACGCCGTGGCCGGCCATCAGCTCGGCCGTCTCCTCGTCCACCGCCGAGCCGTGTTCGACGCATTTCGCGCCCGCCTCGACGGCCATGCGCAGGCCGGCGTTGTTGTGCGCGTGGACGGTGACGTACGTGCCGCGCGCCTCGGCTTCGGCCACGGCCGCGGCGACCTCGTCGTGGGTGAACTGGGTGTCGCTCAGCTTGTCGTGCCGGGACACGACACCGCCGGTGACGCACATCTTCAGGAACATCGCGCCCCGCCGGAACGCCTCCCGCGCGTTGCGCCGCACCGCATCCGGGCCGTCGGACACCAGTGAAAGCGAGACCAGCCCGGGGATCTGGCGGGAATCCCAGTCCTCGGCGGAGTCCCAGTCCGCGCCGAGGTAGCCGTGCCCGCCGGTCTGCGCCAGAATCGGTCCACAGTGGATGATCCGGGGCCCGGGCAGCTTGCCCGACGCGACGGTCCGCTCGATCCCCTGGTCCACCCCGCCGGTGTCGCGGACGGTGGTGAAGCCGGATTCGAGCGTCTGACGGCAGTTGGCGAACATGTCCGCGGCCAGCTCCGCGACCGAGAGCTGCCGGGTGGTGGTCAGCTTGTCCACGTCGCTGGACAGGCCCAGGTGGACGTGCGCGTCGATCAGCCCGGGCGTGACGACCAGCCCGGCCAGGTCGACCACCTCCGCCCCGGCGGGCGGGGTGCCGCCGAGCGCGGTGATCCGGCCGTCCTCGACCAGGATCGCCTGGCGGGGCACCGGGTCCGCGCCGGTGCCGTCGATGACCGTCGCGCCCACGAGCCACATGCGGTACTCCCGTCCGTCGCTGGATGTGCTCCGGCCATTCTGGGCCCCGGACGGCGGTCGCGGCCATGAACATCGGTCGACGGCTGCGCAGGTGCGGCACGACACCTGTCGCCGCGGCCGTCACCAGCTCAGGATCCGCAACGGCTCGGCGGGATCCGGCTCGGCGACGCGGTCCCGCAGCACCAGGACGCCCAGCGGCACGAGGACCAGGGCCAGCGCGCCGTACTCGAACAGGTCCGCGAGGTTGGCCGCCTTGAGGACACCGCCCCACAGCGTCCCCGACCACAGCAGGATCAGGCAGCGGCCGGTGCCGAAGGCGCCCGACCGGAACGCGCCGATGGCCAGCAGCGCCATCCCGAGGTACCGGCAGGCCGACGCCACGACGGCGACGCGCCAGGGGCCGTAGGAAATGCCCGGGTAGTTGCCCAGCACGAAATCGGTGGCCCGCCCGAGACCCTGCGACGCGGCCAGGTGGAAGGCGGCCTGATCGGCTCCGGCGTCGTAGAGCCGGGCGAACAGGCCCAGGATGAGCAGCGTGCCGCCCCAGCAAGCGAGCGCCGGCGCCCGTGCCGCGACGATGCGGGCGAGGGTGGCGAAGGCCGGGCACAAGAGCAGGGCCCCGGCGGCGAAGCACGCGTATCCAGCCGTGACCAGCGCGGGATTCGCCAGGTAGGCCGCCAGCTGCGACGGGGCCGCGAACGGCTGCCGGGCGAACGCCGCCAGCTGCTCGGCGGAGAAGGTGCCCGAATGCAGCCCCAGGTACCGCAGCAGCAGCCCCGTCCACCACACCAGCGGACCGGCCACCAGCGCGGCGCCCCCGATCAGCCGGCCCGGGAACCAGGCGCTCCGGTCGACCGGCGCCGGTGTCCGCCACCGCCGGACCAGGGGCAGCGAGTTCGTTCGTTCCATGGCAGACACCCTGGAACACGGGCTGGCCCCGGCACATCGTCCGATGGGCACCGGCGACGGTGCACTTTGGTCAGGGGCTCAGCATCGGGAACTCTGGTGGCGCGGGCCCGCGAGCTCAATCTGTTGTGACGGTGAAGTGCGCGCGGCATGAGATCGGCCGACTCGCCGGGGCCTCGTTTTCGTGCGGCTTCCTGTTTTTCCAGCACTTCGAGCGGGCACCGCATGGCGATTCCCCAGTAGGCAAAGGGAATCTCGCCCCGGTCCCGAACCGCGCGGGCCGGCCGCCGGAGGTCCCGTTGAGCAGGATCACGCTGCCCGGTGGCCGGTGGCTCGGCACCGGGAAAGCCCAGCCCACCCGGTATGGTGCTGGTCCGGGTCGGATCGTGCGGCCGGTGGCCGGAGGAGGTGGGCGCGCTGTCCTTGACCGAGGACGTGTACGACCAGCTCAAGGCCCAGATCGTGCGGCTCGAGCTGGCGCCGGGGGCGGTGGTCAACGAGGGCGAGCTGGCCACCGGGTTCGGGGTGTCCAAGACGCCGGTCCGCGAGGCGCTCGGGCTGCTCGCGCGGACCGGGTGGATCCGGGTGCTGCCCCGCCGTGGCTACCTGGTCCGCCCGGTCGAACTCGGCGACGTGCTGGAGCTGTTCGCGATCCGGCGGCTGGTCGAGCCCGCGCTGGCGCGCACGGCGGCCGCGACGGCTTCGCCCGAAGCCGTCGCGGAACTGCGAAAGCTCGTGGACAAGGAGTCCGGGGTGGACTTCGGCCGCGCGCTGGACGCGGCGAAGTCTTTCCACCTTCGCTTGGCCGAAATCGCCGGGAACCGGCGGCTGTACTCGATTCTCGAGACCCTCGTGGAGGAGGTGCAGCGGCTGCACTACCTCCAGCCTGATCACGTGCTGACGCCCGGAGAACTCCGCGCGCATCGCCGGATCGCCGACGCCATCGGCGCGGGCGAGGGCGACGACGCGGCCGAGCTGATGCTGGACCACCTGGACGAGGCGGCGCGGACGTTGACCGCCGGGTTCGCCGGAGCCTGAGCCGGGCCGGTCAGAGCTGGGGCGCCACGAGGAGCCGGGCGGCCCGTTCGCCCATCCGCAGGTGCGCGGCCGGGTCGGGGTGCAGGCCGTCGGGCAGGGCCGCGGCCTCGTCCGGCCCGAGCAGCTCGCGCCCGTCGAGGTAGCGCAGCGCCGGGTCTTCGCGTACGCCGACGATCTTGGCGAGCAGCGCGCGGACGCCGCTCAAGGTCAGCGCCCCGGCGCCCGCGGAGCCCAGCGCGCGTTTGCGGCCGGTCTCCGGGTCGAGCGTGACGGGCCCGGAAGTGGTTTCCAGCCCGGCGAAAGAGGTCGGTGAGACGAGCACGATCGGCGTGCGCGGGTGGCCGTCGCGGATCATGTCCAGGAACCCGTGCACGGCCGGGACGAAGGTGCGCTCGCGCATCGACGCCTCGCCGACGAGGTTGATCCCGGCCTTGAGCGTGACCAGGCCGGCCGGGGTGTCCCGGATGGCGCGGGCGACCTCCGGGTCGAGCATCGCGCTGCCGGCGAAGCCGAGGTTGGTCAGCGCCGTGCCGGTCGCCAATGCGGCGACGGCCGGCCAGACCAGGGTCGGGGCGGGCGCCTCCAGGCCGTGGCTGATCGACGAGCCGTAGTGCACCCAGGCCGCGCCGGGCGGCGGGGTCGGCGTGAGCAGCGGCGCGTCGGCGTCGAGCGTGCGCAGCTCGACCGTCGCGCTGTGCGGCAGCCAGATCTCGACGTCCTTCTCGCCGGCCGGCAGACCGTCGAACCGCACGGTTTCGGCGGGCCCGGGGCTCAGGCGGGATTCGGCGAGGTGCAGCACGTCTCCCGCGGTGGCCGGCACGCGGGCGAGCACCGTCCCGCCGACGGTGAGGTCGAACGACGCGGGCAGCAGGCCCTCGGGCATCACCGGCACGGTGACGTGCACCCCCAGCGCCAGCGACCGCGCGGCCGTGCGCAGGCGCAGGCGGACTCCGGCCGCTTGGGAGACGACAAGGTCCATCAAGTCGTCGGGCAGGCGCGGCCGGGTCCAGGCCGGCAGCCGGCGCGGGCGGACGCCGTTCGGGGTGCGCTCCAGGTCGAGCGCGCCGAGGATCGTGACGCGGTTGTCGGGCAAGGCGAGGTGGTGGGTCATGTCGCTCCTTTGTGGTCGCTGGACCGGCGGCCGGATCAGCCGGCCAGCAGGACGATTTTTCCGCGTACCTGACCGGTTTCACCGGCCCGGTGGGCTTCCGCGATGGCGGCGAGCGGGAACGTCTTCCCGATCGGGACCGAGAACTGCCCGGACTCGATCAGGCCGCCGATCTCGCCGAGCGTGTAGAGGGCGCGACCGGTGTCGCCCCGGCTGAACCGCACGCCGTGTTCTTGCGCGCCGGCGAAATCGGCGACCGTGACGACGTGCTGCGGGCCGCCCGCGAGCTTGATCAACTCAGGCAGGACGCCGCTCCCGGCGATGTCGAGCGCTCGGTCGACGCCGCCGGGGGAGAGCGCGCCGACCCGCTGCGCCAGGCCATCCCCGTAAGCGACGGGTTCGGCGCCGAGCGAGCGGAGCAGGTCGTGGGAGCCGGGGCTGCCGGTCCCGATCACGCGGGCGCCCCGCGCCACCGCGAGCTGGACAGCGGCCCGTCCGACGACTCCGGAGGCGCCGTTGACCAGCAGCGTCTCACCGCGCTGGACGCCGAGCTGGTCGAGCGCCCGCGCGGCCGTCTCGACGGCGACCGGAAGTGCCGCAGCCGCCGCGAAATCGAGCGACGGCGGGATGGGCGCGTAGTGGGGCAGCACCGCCAGCTCGGCCTGCGCGGCGGCGTCGGCGCAGAACCCGAAGACGCGGTCCCCGACGGCGACGTCCGAGACGCCCTCGCCGAGCTCGTCGACGATGCCCGCCACTTCGTACCCCAGCGTCTGCGGGAGTTCCTGGTCCATCAGGCCTTGGCGTTTCTTCCAGTCGCTCGCGTTGACGCCGGCGGCGCGCACGGCGATCCGGACCTCGCCGGGACCGGGACGCGGATCCGGCAGGTCCACGATCTCGAGGACCTCCGGGCCGCCGAACCGGCTGAACTGGGCTGCCTTCATGAGTCGTCCTGTTCTCGATGCGGTGTACGAACACTGTTCTATCGACGAATAGTGTTCGTGTCAAGTCGGGGCCTTGACTCTCAAGCGGCTCGAGATCCGATAGTGGGCGGTGTGAACGACCTCTACTCCATCGGAGACGTCGCCGGCCGCACCGGCCTGAGCGTCAGCGCGATCCGGTTCTACGCCGACGAGGGCCTTGTCCCGCCCACCCGCCTCACCGAGGGCGGCTTCCGGCAGTACGACGTGCACGCCATCGCCCGCCTCGAACTCGTGCGGACCCTGCGCGAGCTGGGCGCGGGTCTGGACGGCATCCGCCAGGTGCTCGCCGCGGACACCACCCTGCCCGAGCTGGCCGTCACCCACCTGCGGCTGGTCGAGAAGGAGCTGCGGCGGTTCCGGGCGCGCCGCGCGGTGCTGCGGACCATCGTGCGGCAGCGCACCACCACGGACCAGGTGAGCCTGATGCACAAGCTCGTGTCGATGTCCGACGACGAGCGCGACCGGCTCGTCACCCGGTTCTGGGACTTCGTCACCGAAGGCCTGGACGTCGATCCCGGCTACGTCGAGGCGCTGCGAAGCCGGCGGCCGGAGCTGCCCGAGGAGCCGTCCGCCGAGCAGCTCGAAGCCTGGATCGAACTCGCGGAAATCGTGCAGGACAAGGAGTTCCGCACGGCGATGCGGGACTCGCTGCATCGCGCGTTCGGCACCGGGCGGGGCAGGCTGATGGCCACGCCCGAGATGATGGCGCGAGCGGAACGGCGCGAGAAGCTCTTCCGGGAGGCCCGGGCCGCCCAGCAGGCCGGGGTGCCCGCGGATTCGCCGCAGGCCCGGGACATCGCCGAGCGGATGGTGGCCGACGCCGCCGAGTTCACCGCCGCCATGACCGGGGAGCAGGACCCGGACCGGGCCCGGCGGAGCGTCACCGAATTCGGCCGGGCCGCGCAGCAGTCAAGCAGGCTGCCGGGCTTGGCGAAACTGCTGACCCGGTACGCCGGCCTGGTCGCGACGATCAACGGCACGCCCCGGCCGGACCCGGACGAGGCGGCGGCTGTGCGCGAGTGGATGGCCGCCGCCCTGGCTCAGCCTTGATGGGCGACCGGTTCCGAATGGGCGTCGAGCGCGTCGAGGACCGCGTCGCCGTTCGCCCTCGCCCACTCGGTCAGCACGTGGATCGGCTCGATCAGCGTCGCGCCGAGCGAGGTGAGCTCGTACTCGACGCGGGGCGGCACCTCGGCGTAGGCGTGGCGGCGGACGAGTCCGTGTGACTCGAGCCGTCGCAGCGTCTGGGTGAGCATTTTGCGGGAGATGCCGCCGATCAGGTCGATCAGGTCGCCGTGGCGCACCGGGCCCTCGCTGAGGCCGGAGAGCACGACCACCGTCCACTTGTCGGCGATCAGCTCGACCGCCAGACGGGCCGGGCAGTCGGCGAGGAAAAGACCGCCGGGGCCGTAATCGCTCATGGCGCCCAAGGTACCCGGGGGTGCCTATCGGAAACCTAGCCTGGGTTTCGTTCCCTTCCCGAAAGCCAGGAGAGTCATGCGAGTCATCACCCAGCAGCAGCTCGGCGGTCCCGAGGTGCTCACCATTACGGCCGCGCCCGAGCCTCGTCCGTTGCCGACCGAGGTCCTCGTGCGGGTCAAGGCGATCGGGCTGAACCCGCTGGAGGCGCGGTTGCGGGCCGGTGAGTTCCCGATGCTGGGAAGGCCGCCGTTCGTCCTCGGCTGGGACCTCAGCGGCGTGGTCGAACAGGCGCGGACGGGCCGGTTCCGGCCCGGCGAGGAGGTGTTCGGCATGCCGCTGTTTCCCCGGGCGGCCAACGCTTATGCCGAGTTCGTGTCGGCGCCGGCCCTGCACCTGGCGCGCAAGCCGGCGTCGCTCTCGCACGTGGAGGCGGCGGCGTTGCCGGTCGTCGGGCTGACGGCGTGGCAGGGCCTGGTCGACCTCGGCGGCGTGACCGCCGGCGACCGCGTCCTGGTCCACGGGGGTGGCGGCGGGGTCGGCCACGTCGCGATCCAGATCGCGAAAGCGTTGGGAGCGCACGTGATCACGACCGCCGGCGGGAGCAAACGGGAGTTCGTCGAGAGCCTCGGCGCCGACGAGGTGATCGACTACACGAAGGTCGATTTCGCGGAGGTGGCCCGTGACGTCGACGTCGTGCTCGACACCCTCGGCGGCGACACCGTCGAGCGGTCGCTGGGCGTGCTCCGCCCCGGCGGCCGCCTGGTGACGGCGGTCGCCGATGAGGATTCCGAACTGGCCGCCAAGTTCGAGGCAGCCGGCCTGCACTTCAGCGGCATCGCGGTCGACCCGGACCCGGTCGCCCTGCGGGGGCTCGTCGAACTCGTCGAACAGGGCAAGCTCCGGGTCCGGGTGCAGGAGACGTTCCCCTTCGAGCGAGCCGCCGACGCGCACCGGGCGCTCGACGGTGGTCACCTTCAGGGAAAGCTCGTGCTCACCGTCTGATCAGCCCGGGTTCACACCGACGGTGACATGCCGAGGCTCGTGTCGTTGGCGCGTCCCACCGAGTTCACCGGACCGGCCTGGGCGAGCGTCCGCCCGAAGCACACCGACCACGAGTTCGCGCCGACCCCGGACGACGCGCACGCCCACACGCCCAGCGCCGTGCCGGACGAGGTGTAGAGGTCCATGGCCGCGGTCATGGAGTAGAGGCTGGACCGGTTGTTGCGCACGATCACGGCCCCTTGCACGCTGCCGCCGCCGGGCGACCTGACCGCGCAGACCTGCGCGACCACGCTGGTGCTGACCGTCTTGGAACCGGCGCACCGCCACGTGCTGGCGCTGGAGGTGATCGGGTTCGTATTGCCGTAAGCCCGCCAGGAGCCGCTCTCCGCTGCCCCGGCGGGCCCCGCCGCAGCCACGCTCAACCCAGCGGCCGCCGTGACGATCGTCGCCAATCCGGCGAGGGCTCTTCGAGTGGACGCCATCGCTGTTCCCCTCTCGTCGGGCTCCCGGGGTTTTCCGGGCGCCCCAGGGAACTCGCACTACCCGGGCTGGTCGTTGCCCGGAAGCGGACAATTCACCTGGACGGCGGTGAAGGGGCGGCCGTCCCTCCTTTCGGACTGGGGCCGAGGGTGCGGCTGGGCTGGTGCGTGTCGTGGTTTCTCCGGGCCTTGGCGTGAAACCCGCCGGGGCCGGGTCAAGGCATCGAGCCGCTGACCGCGGGCAGGTGCACGCCCTTGCGGAAGTGCGGGCACTCGTCGGGTGCGCCAGCCGCGGTCCGTGTGCCGGACGCCCAGCGCGGCGGCGATGTCGTCGAGGCTCAGGTTTCCGGTCTCCCGCCACACTTTCAGCAACGCGATCCGGTACAGCTGGTCGCGGTCGTAGCACCGGCGGCCGGATCGGCGGTGCGGGGTGAGCAGGCCGCAGCGCTCCCAGTAGTGCAGCGTCGAGATGGGCGGCCGGAAACCGGCCGCCACCTCGCTGATCGGGAGGAGGTCCATGCCGGCCATTGGACCTCAACCCGAGCCCGGTTGACAAGCTTAGGCTAACCAAACCCTGCGGTTCAGCTGAGCACGTCGAGCAGCTCGGCCACCGGCAGGCCGGGGGAGCGGTGGCCGCGGCGGCCGACCATGGTGCGGCCGGCGACCAGCGCGTTCAGCACCGCCTCCTCCACGGCGGGTGCCACAGCTGCGTAGAAGGCGTCCATCCGGTTCCACGGCACGAATCGGAGCTGCTCGTAGCCGGGTGCGCCCTCGGGCGGGCCGATCGTCAGCGCGCCGGCGTTCGCGGTGGAGAAGGCGAGGAAGATGTCACCGGAGAAGTGTGATCCGGTGGTCCCGGTGCGGGCGAGGCCGAGCGGCACGCGGCGGGCCAGCGCGGTGCACTGCCCGGGCAGCAGCGGGGCGTCGGTGGCGACGACGACGATCACCGACCCGGCCCCGGGCGGCGTCCGCCAGTCGGTCTGCTCCATCGGGTTGTCGGCGCCCAGCCGTTCGCCCACCAGCACCCCGCAGACGGTCAGCTCCCGGCGGGAGCCGAAGTTCGCCTGCACGAAAACCCCGACAGTGTAAGCATCTTCGCCGTAAGCGACCACCCGGGACGCCGTGCCGCTGCCGCCCTTGAAGGCGTAGCAGTTCATCCCGGTGCCGCCGCCGACCGAGCCCTCCTCGACCAGGCCCGGCCGCGCCGCGTCGATGGCGGCGATCGCGTGCTCGGCCCGCACGTGCGGGCCGTTGATGTCGTTGAGGTAGCCGTCCCAGGTCTCGGCGACCACCGGCAGCAGCCACTGGTCCGCCAGGCGCGGCCGCTCCCGCAGCGCCCAGTCCACCACCCCGCGGTGCGCCGGCCCGATCGCGTGCGTGTTGGTGATCAGCACCGGCAGCCGCAGCGCCCCGGTCTCGGTCAGCCAGCTCGTGCCGGTCATCTCGCCGTTGCCGTTGAGCGAATACCAGCCCGCCGCGCACGGGATGTCGGCCTCGCCGGCCGGCCGGGGCAGGATCGCGGTGACGCCGGTGCGGACGTCGGTGCCCTCGATCAGCGTGGTGTAGCCGACGGCGACCCCCGGCACGTCGGTGATCGTGTTGAGCGGGCCGGTCCGGCCGGCCAGCGGCAGGCCGAGCGCACGCGCGCGCATTCAGGCTCCTTCCGGCTGGGGGAGCGCGCCGAGGGCGCACCCGGTGGAATCGGTGGCATAGGCCAGCAACAGCTGCTCGGCCACGGGCGCGGTGAAGGTCGGCACGGCCTGGGTGAGGTGCAGGCCGAGGCCGTCCTCCAGCGCCACCAGAGTGCGGGCGATCGTGGTGGTGTCCCGGGTCAGCGTGAACACCCCGCCCGCCGCCCCGGCCGCCAGCACGGCGGAGTACAGCGCGACCTGGCGCTCGTAGAGCTGGATGTGCTGGGCGGCGTAGGCGGGATCGGTGCGGGCGTACGCGCCGAGTTCGTAGATCAGGAAACAGAGTTCGTCCTCGCGCCCGGCCGGCAGCCCGGCGCGGATGAGGCCGGCGAGACGCCGCCGGGGATCGGGTTCGGCCGCGGCCGCGGCCTCCCGGTTCGAGCAGAACCGCTCCACCGCGGCGCGCTGCACCTCGTACAGCAGCTCGGTGAGGTTCGGGAAGTAGTAGAGCAGCGAGCCGGTCGAGATGTCCGCCCGGTCCGCGATGTCCCGCAGGCGCAGGCCGATCACCCCGCGCTCGAGGATCGCCTCCCGGGCGGCGGCGAGGAGTTCGGCCCGCCGCTCGGCGGCCCTGCTGGGTCGTGGCATGGTCCCGATTCTTCACATGACGGTCAAAGAACACAAGCACTACCCATATGGCTATTGACAGCAACCCGCGGATAGTTCTTTGATGCCTCTTCAAATAACAGCTCCGAAGAGGAGACGGCGACATGGTTTCAGACCCGACCGGCGGCCCGCCCGCGTCTCAGCCGGCGCTGCGCCGCGGCCTCCGGGTGCTGGGCACGCTGCTCATCACGCTGTCCGCGACCACGCCCGCGTCCTCGGTCTTCATCATCTCGCCGGGGGTGGTGGCGCAGGCCGGCAGCGGCGCCTTCTGGAGCTTCCTGCTGGCCGGCGTGGTCGGCATCTTCATGGCCTTCGTCTACGCCGAACTCGCCTCCGCGTACCCGCTCAGCGGCGGCGAGTACGCGATCGTCGGCCGCACGCTGGGCAAACTGCCCGGTTTCGTCACCCTCGGGCTGCTGGTGATCACGCAGCTGCTGATCATCGCGGTGATCGCGCTCGGGGTCGGGACCTACCTGTCGGTGGTGTTCCCGAGCCTGGACGGCCCGGTCGTCGCCGCGGTGACCACGGTCGTGGCGACCGGGCTGGCCGTGTTCGACATCAAGCTGAACGCGTGGGTGACCGGGGTCTTCCTGGCCATCGAGCTGGCCGCGCTGGCGGTGCTCACCGTGCTCGGCGTCGCCCGCCCCAGCCGGCCGTTCACCGACCTGCTGCTGCATCCGGTGGCAGCCGGTCCGGGCGGCGCGGTGGTGCCGGCCGGCATCGGGCTCATCGGCGCGGCGACGGCGGTCGCGATCTTCTCCTACAACGGATACGGCTCGGCCGTGTACTTCGGCGAGGAGACCCAGGACGCCCACCGCGGCATCGCCCGCGCCGTGCTGTGGGCGCTGGGCATCACCGTGGTCGCCGAGCTGGCGCCGGTGACCGCCGTGCTGCTGGGGGCGCCGTCGTTGAACGAGCTCTTCGCGGCGCCGAACATGATGTCCTACTTCCTCACCTCCGTCGGCGGTCCCGGGCTGAACACCGCGATCAGCCTCGCCGTGGCGCTGGCGATCCTCAACGCCGTGCTGGCGATCATCCTGATCACCGCCCGGATGGTGTTCAGCACCGGCCGCGACGCGGCCTGGCCGGGCGCGGTCAGCCGGGCGCTGGCCACCGTCCACCCCCGGTTCGCCACTCCGTGGGTCGCGACGGTCGCGGTCGGGCTCGTCGGCACGGTGCTGTGTTTCGCCGACGAGCAGTTCCTGGTCGTCACCACGGCGACCACGATCGTCGTCGTGTACGCCCTGCTGTGCCTGGCCGCGGTGAACGGCAGGCGCAACGGCTCGACCGCGCACGCCCGCTACCGCATGCCGCTGTTCCCGGTGGCCCCGGTCCTCGCGCTGATCGCCCTCGGTTACGTGGTTTACGAAAACGCGCTGGACCCGAAGGTCGGCCGCCCGAGCCTGTACGTCACGATCGGCATCGCCGCCGTCGCCGGAGCTTATTACCTGCTCGTCCTGCGCCGCCGGGGCAGCTGGGAATTGCGCGGTGCCGCCGACGAGTGAAACGTACGTCGGATTACGTACGGCCACAGCCGCCCGGTGACGGATGACCGCGCCGCCCCGCTGCGAGATCCTGGCGCCGGGCGAGCGAAGGGCTGGGTTGTGCGGAAACCGGTGGCATGGCTGTTGTCGATCGTCGCGATCGTTTTCGCGGCGGTGCTCGTGTACCCGTATCTGGGTCTCGACCCGGGCAGCAGCCGGATCGAGGTGGGCGACAACCTGCGGTATTCCGTGCTGGTGGTGCACATTTTCGCCGCGACGGCGGCGCTGGTGCTCGGCCCCGTGCAGTTCATGCCGAAAGTGCGGGCGCGAAAGCGGATTCACCGGACGCTCGGACGCGTTTACCTCTTCGCCGGGGTGCTGCCCTCGGCGCTGGCGGCGATCCCGGTCGCGATGTGGTCCGGGCAGCTGCTCACCCAGATCGGCCTGAGCACGGCCGCCATTCTGTGGCTGGTCACCGGCGGCCTCGCCTACCGCGCGGCCCGCCGGCGCGATTTCATCGCCCACCGGGCCTGGATGATGCGCAATTACGCGTTGACGTTCCTCGCCGTCACCTCGCGCGTCCTCGTTCCCGTGATGCTGCTGGCGCAGATTCCCTTCACCGGGGCGGACCCGGCTTCGATCGGTGCGTTGGCTTCCTCGATGATTCCGGTCGGCCAGACGGCAGGCTGGATCCTCAACCTGATGGTCGTCGAATTCCTGCTCCGGCGCGGTCCCGCGCGCCGTGGTCGCCCGGCCGGACCGGACGTCAGCTGAAGATCTCCGAAACCGCCGCGAAGGTCTCCTCGTCGAGCTTGTTTTCGAGGGCTTCGTGCACCGCTTGCCATTGGGTGGCGGTACTGGGCGAGATGACCGGCGCGGTGATCACCGGGTGGGCGTGCAGCCAGGCCAGCGCCATCCCGGCCACACTGATTCCCTTGTCCTGCGCCAGATCCCGGAGCCGGGCGACCCGGACGAGGTTGTCCGCGGAGTACATGCCGGCGTAGTACTTCTCGCCGGCCACCGCGATGCGGCTGCCCGCGGCCGGCTGGGCGCCGTCGAGGTAACGGTCGGAAAGCACGCCGCCGGCGAGCGGGGAGAAGGCCATGTACCCGAGGCCTTCGGCTTCCACCAGCGGCAGCAGTTCTGCCTCGTCCCTGCAGTCAAGCAGGTTGAAGCCGTTCTGAATCCACTCGGGACGCGGCAGCCCGGCGTTCGATGCCGTGGCCAGGAGGGCTTCGAGCAGTCGTGCGTCGACATTGCAGACGCCGTACGCCTTGATCAGCCCGGCACCCTTCGCGGCCGCGAAAGCGGTGACGGTTTCTTCGAGCGGGGTGGTCGGGTCCGGCGCGTGCGACAGGTAGAGGTCGACCCGGCCCAGCCGCTCGATGCTCTGCGCGAGCTGCCGTTCGATGTGCGGGCCGGACAGGTCGATGCCTTGCGCGGTACCGCCCACTTTGGTCTCGACCAGCACGTCTTCGGGCTGCTGCCCGGCCAGCCAGCGACCGACGGTGCGCTCGCTTTCGCCGCCGCCGTAACTGTCCGCGGTGTCGACCACGCGAATGCCCAGCGCATGGGCTTCGCTCAGCCGGCTGAATCCCTGCTCGGCGTCGAGGCCCAGGCCCCGGGTCTCCGGCGAGCCGCCGATTCCGCCGATCGATCCCGCGCCGTAGACGAACGCGGTGATCTCGATTCCGGTCCTGCCCAGTTGCCGCTTCTCCATGAGCCGACCCTACTCAAGGATCTTCGGCCGCGGCCCGTCGTCGTGCCCGGAGGACCCGTGCGTGGCCTTCGGCCGAGCGCCGGGCAGGGCCGCCGCGGCGCCGGAGGGAGGAGTCACCCCCGGCCGCGCGGCGGGCATTTGGCCCCGATTCGGTCCTTACGCCTTCTTTGCGCCACCGCGCTTGCGAGTCGCCTTTGCCGGAGCCTGGTTGCGCTCGTCGAAGGCGGCGATCACCGTCGCGGGGATGCGCCCGCGCTCGGAAACGTCCCAGCCGTTCGCCAGCGCCCACGCGCGAATCTCCCGCGAACGCTCGCGGTCGGCGGCAGTGGTGGTCGCGGCACCGGCGACCGAACGGATCTTGCGGCCGCCGGTTCGGCGGGACGCGGCGATGTAACGCGCGAACTCCTCACGCAGTCCGTTCGCGTTGTGATCGGACAAGTCGATTTCGTACTGGACGCCGTCGATGCCGAACGGGACCGTCTGGCTGGCCTCGCCACCATCGATGTCATCGACCATCTGGACCAGAACTTTTTGCGCCATGGGGGTGATTCCTCCTCGGAAGGTTTTACCTGTGCGGATCCGTGCAGATTCTTATCACACTATACATTGATCCACAGTGGAGCGGGTAAGCGCGCCTCCGCTGAGAAAATTGCCCTCGGCGTTATCGGGTGAACACCGACAAGTGGTTCCCGCGTCCCGCTTCGAAGGGCAGGGTCGCGGACGCAGTCGAGGTAAACGGCCGAGGCCGAACGCACCGTCGAGCAACACCAGGTCGACGGTGGCCTGATGGAAGGTGGAGATCCCGGACGAGGTGCCGAACGGCCCGGTATACCTTTTTGCAGTCCTTCGGATCTTCCTCGGGCAGTTTCCCGTCGGTGGCCTCTACTTCGGCGAACAAGCGGGCTAGCACGCATCCGCGTTTTGTGCCCCACTCCCATCCCGAGCCGATGCTGCTGTGGACCCCGACGGCGACCACCACGTGCACGCCGAAGTCCGTTCGCTGTTCCGGTTGTTACTCGGCGAAACACGGGCCTCGCGCGGATCTGCTGGCGCATAAAGGTTCCGGTCCGGCAGCGGCACTGGCGCCACCTCGATCCGATCGGCTAGGGTCGGCGGCATGACCACCGGGACGGCCTCGAGCCACTCACGGATCGGTGACCCGGTGCCCTTCTGAGCGCCGCGCGGGCGCCGCCTCCGTCGTGTTGATCAGCAGCCCATCAACCACGACCGGAGAAATTCATGCCCACCAGGACATTGCGTATTCCCACCCCGGACGGCCAGGCCGACGCGTTCGCCGCTTTCCCCGACGGCGGGCGGCACCCAGGGGTGCTGCTGTACTCGGACGCTTTCGGCGTCCGGCCCGAACTGGAGGAGCGGGCCCGCGAACTGGCCGGGCACGGGTATTACGTGCTCGTGCCCAACCTGTACTACCGCCACGGCCGGGCGCCGGTGGTCGACCTGCCCGAGTACATCGGGGAAGAGGTCCGGCCTTCGATCATCGCCCGGCTGATGCCGTTCATCGAGGCGCACTCGGTCGAACGGATCCGGCGCGACGCCGCCGCGTACCTCGATTTCCTCGCCGGCCGGCCCGAGACCGGCGCGGGCCCGGTCGCCGTGATCGGCTACTGCATCGGCGCCGCCCTGGCGATGCGCACCGCGGCGGCCCATCCCGGCCAGGTCGCCGCGGTCGCCGGATTCCACCCCGGCTTCCTGGTCACCGACGCGCCCGACAGCCCGCACCGGCTCGTTTCCCGGCTCACCGCCGAGGTCCACCTCGGCCTGGCGGAAGGTGACCTGACGCCGGAGGCCATCGGTGAACTCGGCCGGGCGCTGGAAGCCGCGGGCGCCCGCCACACCACGGAGATCTACCCCGGCACCGTCCACGGCTTCACCATGTCGGACACCGCGGCCTTCAGCCCGTCCGGAGTGCGGCGCCACTGGGACCGTCTGCTCGCGCTGCTGGATCGCGCATTGACGCGGCCGGATTCATCCGCTGTGAACGCGAAGTGAATATTGCGAATCCGGTGCGGCCGCACCGGCGGTGAACTCGGCCGTTGCAGTTCTTCCCCCGGCCGCGGGCTGTTGTGAACGCTCACAGCGTCGCGCCGCGGCCGGGTCCGGCTGTTGCCCGGCCGCGGCGGCGCGCACACAGTGATCCCGGCTGGGCGACTCATCCCGGTCTCCAGCACGAACTCCCTTTCCCCACATCCCTGTCACTAGGAGATTCGATGGATTACCGATCCACTCGACGGGCAGTCCGGGCTGTCGTGGCCACCGGGGCGACCGCCCTCGCGTTGGCCATGCTGCCCGCTTCCGCGTTCGCGCAGTCCGGCGGCGACGCGAACCGGCCCAACGGACTGGAAAAGACCGGCACCCACACGCAGGTCCGGACGATCGCCCCGCTCGGCGCCGCCAGTTCAGCGCACGCGATGCCGGCGTCGAAACAGCTGGACTACAGCCAGCAGGTCCAGCAGAACGACGAGTGGTGCTGGGCCGCGGACGGCTCCAGCATCGAGCAGTCGCAGGGCGGCAGCGCCTCCCAGGAGGAGTTCTGCGCCGCGGGCAAGGGAGCCCAGGTCGGGAACTGCCTGAACGAGGCGGCGCAGATCTCGGAGATCGTGCAGGGGTTCCAGGGCACCGGGTTCTCCGCGCAGGACGCGGGCGGGCCGATCAGCTACAACTCGATCATGCAGCAGGTCGACGGCGGGATCCTGAACCTGACCGGCATCTACTGGACCTCGGGCGGCGGCCACGCCGAGGTGATCTACGGGTACGACAGCTCGAACCAGTCCATCATGCTCGGCGACCCGTGGCCGTCGTATCAGCGGTACCAGACCTGGGACTACAGCCAGTACCAGCGCAACGCCCAGTTCACCTGGAACGACACCGTCGTCAACATCCGGAAGGGCTGATCCGCGGTCATGGGTGAGATCTGCCGGAAGTTCTTCTGTGGTCTCGCGGCTCTGGCGGCCGCGGTGGCGGCGCTGGTCCCGGGCACGGCGTCGGCCGCCGAGTGGGTCAGCCCGCCTTCGTCGGCGGACCTCGCGGCCGCCGTCACGGCCGCGGGCCAGCCGCGCGCGATCAGTTTCGCGAGATCGAACTTCCGGCAGGTCGACCACGCCAAACCCGGGCGGATCGCGCTCGCCGGGCGGGGCATTCCGGTTTATACCCTCAATCCCGGCTTCGTCGCGGGCGCGGCCGGCGCCCCGGCCGGGGTCCTGGGGTCCATCGCGGTGACGGCCACCACGGACTCCGGGGTGAAGGCCACCCTTCGGGCGAGCCGGGACAGCTCCGCGCCCGGCGGCTGGGTCGTGGCGAATGTGCTGTCCGGCAACGACGAGGAGGCCCTGAGCGGCAAGCTCCGGCCCGGCTCGGTCCTGCTCAACGAGCCCCAGATCAACGGGTGGTACGACCTGAGCCCGGCCGGCGTCGTGTTGCTCCAGGCGAGCCTGCCGCAGTCCCCGGTGGGGCAGTTCGTCCCGCTGCCGGACTATCAGCGCGCGGTGCACGACCGCTACGCGGACAAGCTGCCGGGCTCGGATTACCAGCACCGGGGCGGAATCGGCTTCGCGCCGACGGCCGCTCGCGCCGACGCCGGCCCGTCGGTGCCGATCGTGGCGGGGCTGGTCGTGCTGGGGGCCGCCGCGCTGGTCGTCGTGGTGGTTGTGCTGCGCGGCAAGCGTCCTCGCGCGAAAAGCCGCTAGTCCCAGATCAGGTCGACGCCCGCGATGCCGACGCCGAGGTCTTCGAAGTAGGCGCTCACGGTGTTGCCCGGCCCGCAGAACAGCGGTTCGCGGACCAGCGGGTCGAGGTCTTCGCGCGGCCGGATCGTCTTGAGGCACCGGGCCGGCAGCATGGCCGCGTCGAAGCGCAGCCGGAGCAGGTAGGCCGACATGGGGGCCCGGACGATCCGGTGGAAACAGCTCGACCGGACCGACGCGTCCAGCCGTAGCGTGAAGGCGAAGGTGTGCGTCTCGCCCTCGGCCAGGCCGCGGTCGAAAAGCAGCTCGAACACCATTCCCGACGACGGGACGCTGCGGCGCACCCGGCCCATCCGGCAGCCGTCGACCGCGGCGACCGAGGTCGCCGTGACGTCGGTGCCGTCCTCGTCCTGGTGGGTGACCAGGAAGCTGTCCGCGCCGGAGCGCCGGGCCCGGACCACCATGGTCGAGGTGATCTCCGCGGTCTGGCCGCGCGCGGTCAGGCTCAGCACGTCGACGACGGTGACCACGTCCAGGTCCGCGTTCTCCTCGGCGCGGGGCAGACCGCTCAGCTCTTCGAGCAGAGCGCAGGTTTCGGTCCAGCTCTGCTGCAGCTCCGGCAACGACGGCCGACGGTCGCCTTCACCCGGTGCCCGGTGGGGGCCGATCAGCACGACCAGGCTGTCGGAGGGCAGGCCCAGCACCGATTCCAGCGCGCGGACCACGTCGAGCGAGCGGCTGGCCGAGGGATGACGCAGGCCGCGCTGCCAGTAGCTCAACGTTGATTCGGCCACCGACACCCCGCGCATGGCCAGGTGCGCGCGCAGCCGGGACAGGGAAAGCCCGCGGTGGCCGACGGCCTCGGAGAGCGCCCGGTGGAACGGCCCGAACCGCACCGCGGACGGCAGCGCCCCGGGTGATCGCCGGACCGCGCCCTCATGGGCGTGCTGCTGGTGCATGTGGCATCCCCTACTCTCGGCGAGCAGAAGGACAGCATGAGTAGTTCCCCGGCCGACGGCAACCGCCCATGGTCTAAAACCGGATGTTTCGGACAGTGGGGCCGGGGCTTCGGCGGGGGGGTGGGGCATGGTTCCGGGTGTCATGGTGGTTCCGGCCGAGAGGGTGTTGCCGAACCGCACGAGGTTCCGAGCGGCGTGACGTTCCGGGTGGCGCGGGGTTTCCGAGCCGGTACGGGGTTCCGAGTGACGCAGTGTTTCCGAGCGGCATGGGGTTCCGAGCTGCACGGTGCTTTGGTGGGCATAGTGTTCCGGGCCGCACGGGGTTTCCGGGCGGCAGGGGATGTGGGCGGCGCGGGATGCGGGCTGCACGGGGTGTGCGAGCAGTGCGGGGTTTCCGGGCAGCAGGGGGATGCGGGCAGAAGGGGATGCGGGCGGCGCGGGATGCGGGCTGCACGGGGTGTCCGAGCAGCGCGGGGTTTCCGGGCAGCAGGGGATGCGGGCAGCAGGGGATGCGGGCGGCACGGGATATGCGGGCAGCGTGGTGTTTCCGGTCAGTATGGAGTTTTCAAGCAGCATGAGGTTCCGAGTGGCATGGCGTGGCGGGTCAGCAGGGTGTTCGCGTGGTGGGTTCGGCAGTCGCGCCGAGGCTGCGTGTCTCAGGTTTCGAGGGGTAGCCTCCCGACGGTTTCGCCCTGGTGGACCTGGCCGGTGGGACGGAAGCCGAGCTTGAGGTAGAAGGGCTCGGGGCTGTGGTCGCCGGGTTTCCAGAGCACGGTGGCGGCCGCGGCGCCGCGATGGCGGGCCTCGGCGAGGACTGACTCTACGGCGAACCGGCCGTAGCCTTTGCCTTGGTGCCCGTCGGCGATGTTCAGCCGCCAGATGCCGTGGCGGAAGTAGTCGATGGGGCAGTTCGGGTCGAAGGCGCCCATGACGAAGCCGACGAGTTCGCCGCCGGCGTAGATCAGCCGGGGCCAGGCGACGGCAGGCTGGACGTACGCCTCGGCGAGGGATTCGGCGACCGATGCCACATAGTCGCGCTGGTGTGGGGCGACGGCCAGCCGGCAGGCCGCGTTCACGTTGTCGGCCGTGACTTCGGCCAGGTGCGGTGTGTCCATGGGCGACAACGTAGCCGGGGGGTACGACAATTTTCGCCGACTCGGCTTCGGGGCAGGAGCACGCGTCGCCACGGCCGGCTCCGGAGTCCTCTGTGGATAGAGGCGCGCAGCCGGATTTTTCTGATACCGGGCGGGTCTTGTCCGCTATAGCTCGTAGCGTGGGCGGTGTTCCGGGGAGGACGGGTCAGCCGCCTTCCGTGTCGAAAGGATATCCGCCGTGGAGTTCGTTTCTGCTCGTGTCCTCAGCAACGATGTCGCCCGCCTGGCCGGGTTCTACGAGCAGGCGACCGGGCTCGAGGCGCGGCGGCCGGCCGAGCAGTTCGCCGAGTTCGCGGGGGCTTCGGGCAAGCTGGCGATCGGCAGCACCGCGACAATGCCGCAGTCCGCGACAGCAGGGCCGAAAACCCCAGAGCCGAAAACCCCAGAGCCGAAAACCCCAGAGCCGAAAACCCCAGAGCCGAAAACCCCAGAGCCGAAAACCCCAGAGCCGAAAACCACAGGGCCGGACCCGGTGACGATCCTGGAGTTCCTCGTGGAGGACGTCGACCGGGCATACGAGCGGCTGATGCGGCTGGCCGTCGTCCCCGAGATCGTGCAGGGGCCGACCACCATGCCGTGGGGCAACCGCTCCCTGCTGTTCCGCGATCCCGAGGGAAACCTGGTCAACTTCTTCGCGCCGGTCACCGAGGACGCGCGGGCACGGCTCGCCCGTTGACGGTGGTCGCGCTCAGGCGGCGATGCCGACCGCACACGGTAGCGGCGGGTGCTCAGGACAGCTTCGATCCGACCTTGCTCATCGTCGTCGCATGCTCCAGGTCGGCCTTCTCGTAAGTGGCCGCGGCCTGCTCGACGGTCGGCGGGATCGATTCGAGCGTGGACTTCGACTGCTGCAACGTGATCAGGCCCGGCGCGGACACCGCCAGCACGATCGGCACGAACAACGGCCCGCAGATCAGCCCGTACACGTCGACGCCCATGGTGACCTGCTCGGCGGCCGACAGCGCCTGTCCCAGGCTCGCCGCGACCCGCTGCACGGCGGCTGCGTGCTTGCGCAACTCCTCGGGCTGGACCTCGAATCCCGAGCCCCCTGGTGCCGTCATCGCGTCCCCCTCGTCAGGTGCGGATCATGATCGAGCCGCCGTCGAAACCGCCGTCCTCGTCGTCGTCCTCGTCCGGCCGGGGCCGCGGTGGCCGGGGCGGCGGGGGCGGT
This sequence comes from Amycolatopsis saalfeldensis, assembly GCF_900110575.1. Classification (GTDB taxonomy): domain Bacteria; phylum Actinomycetota; class Actinomycetes; order Mycobacteriales; family Pseudonocardiaceae; genus Amycolatopsis; species Amycolatopsis saalfeldensis. Next base: position 288,800 of record NZ_FOEF01000007.1, on the reverse strand, counting down.
GGCGCTTGTGGTGGGGTGTCGGCGATTCCGCCGATGTCGCGCACGTGCTGCGGTGGCTCGGGCGGCTGTTCGGGCTCCGGTTCGGGGAACTTCGCGCGGTAACGGCCGACGATGGTGTCCATGGTCGGCTGGTCGTCGCCGATCGTCTCGGCCATCACCTCGCCGAGGCGCTCCGGCAGGCGGGCCTGGGCGCGGCGCAGGGTGCTCAGCACGGCCGCCGCGACCTTCGCCCCGGTCGATTCGCGCACCCCGTCGGTGATGCGCAGGTCCGTGACATTCCCGGCGGAATCCACCGTCACCGAAATCATGCCATCCGGGGATGATTCGGACACCGACACCTGGCTGGTCGCGGCCTGCATGGCTTGGTAGCGCTCAGCTTTCGCCTTCGCGGCGGCAACCCACTGGTCGATCTGCGCCGCGGCACCGCCGCCGGGCAACGACTCCGTCATTCCGACCGTCCCTGGCTTCCGGCGATGCTGTGCCCTGGGTTCAGAAAAGCATCCGTCCCGGCGCGGCCGGGGCCGAACAGCGGATTTCACTCGAACAGCCCAGCACCGGCGGCCCGGTTCGGGCGTGCGCGTGGCACAGTTCCGGCTGTGTCGTCGGACGATCTCCCGGACTGGTTGCCCGCCTGGTGCCTGGACCGGCTGGGCGGCGAACCCGCGGACGTGCTGTTCCACCGGCACGGGATGTCGACAGTGTTCGGCCTCCGATTGATCGGCGGCCGGGAGGTCGTGGTCAAGGCACGCGCCGATGACGGCCGCGCCGCATCATGTGTCGCTGCACAAGCCTGGCTGGCCGGGCGCGGGTTTCCTTGCCCTCGGCCGTTGACGCCAGTGGTCGGTGCCGGTTCGCTGGCGGTGCACGCCGAGGAGTTCCGGCCCGGCGGCGAGGTGCTGCGAGGGGACTCGCCGGAGGTGGCGGTCGGCTACGCCCGGGTTTTCGCCCGGCTGATGGCCGGACTGGCCGACCTGACGGTGGTCCCGCCGCTGCCCAATCCCCGCTGGATCCGGTGGGACCACTCGGATCCCGGGCTGTGGCCGTCGATCGGCTTCCTCGACGAACGGGACCAGGGCGCCGTGCCCGCGTACGTCGTGGACACCGCCGCCCGGGTCCGCGAGCGGCTGCTGGCCGCACGCCTGCCCTGCGTGCTGGGGCACGCCGACTTCGAGGCGCAGAACCTCCGATGGCACGGCCGGGAAGTGTGGGCGGTGCACGACTGGGACAGCCTGGCGTGGCAGCCGGAGGCGGCGCTGGCAGGAGCGGCGAGCGGCACGTTCGCGAGCGCCGGGCCGCCCACGCTGGCGCCGATCGCCGGCTCCGAGGCGTTCCTGCGGTCCTATCAGGACATCCGGGGGCGCCGGTTCACGGCCGCGGAGCTGGAGGTCGCGTGGGCGGCGGGCCTGTGGGTGGCGGCGCACAATGCCCGATGGGAAGCGCTGCACGGAGACCGTCCGGTGACCGGTGACGCGCTCAAGGTGCAAGCTGACGAACGCCTCCGCCGAGCACACTGCTAGTGCCGAGCGCGGCGAGGTAGCCCGATACCGCCGAGAAGTCGCCCGTGTCGGAGATCAGCGCGACGTATCCGTCGGGGCGGATGAGCACGAGGGTGTGCTCGCCCGCGCCGTAGGCATCGGCCAGGTGGCCCTCGGTGTCGGCGACGTCGTTCGGGCCGGCCGGTCGTCCGACGACCCGGAACGTCCGGAGACCGGACGGCAAGGCTTCGGCCGCAGGTGCGGCCCCGAAGTCCAGCAGCGAGAAGCGGCCGCCGCGCGTCAGGTCGAACAGCCGGCATGAACCGTCCACAGTGGTCAGTTCGGGTGCGTCGGGGGCGCGGTCACCGGCACGGAGCGAGGCTGTCTCGTCGCGGTCGTCGCGCGCCAAGGCGGAGTCGCGATAGCCGATGCCGAGCTGCAGCGTGCTCGTGTCGCGACGGGATGGGAAGCCCTTGTCCTCGGTCGTCTGCTTGAGGCGCGCGTTCGAGAGTGCGAGTACGCCGGCCGCGACCGGTCGCCGCTCGGCGCCGTAGCTGTCGAGCAGCGCCGGCGAGGCGCCGTGCACCACCGCCGCCAGCTTCCAGCCGAGGTTGTGCGCGTCCTGGATGCCGGTGTTCATCCCCTGCCCACCGGCGGGTGAGTGGATGTGCGCCGCGTCGCCGGCCAGGAGGACGCGGCCCTCGCGATAGCGGTCGACGAGGCGGATGTTGGCGCGCCACAACGAAAGCCAGGCCGGTTCGTGGAGCCGGAGGTCGGTGCGGCCGGTGCGCCGTTCGAGGATCGCCTGCAGGTTCGCGAGGCCGGGGCTGGGATCCTGGCCCGGTGCGATACTGGCCTGGTACTGGAAGACGCCGGTGGAGGGCAGCGGGCAGAGGCTGAAGAAACCCTCGTGGTGCCGCCACATGTGCCAGGCGTCGCGATCGAGTCCGTCGACCTCGACATCGGCGACGATCATCCGTATCTCTTCACGGGTCTCGCCCACGAACGCGATTCCGGCCTGCTTGCGGACGACGCTGTGCCCGCCGTCGCAGCCGACCAGCCAGCGCGCGGTGACCGTCTCGGCCACGCCGTCCTTGACGACGACCGCCGACACAGCCTCGGCCGACTGCGTGAAGCTTTCCAGCCGTGTGCCGAATTCGAGCGTGCCGCCGAGCTCCGCCAGTCGCAGCCGCAGCGCCTCCTCGATCCGCCATTCGGGGGTGAGCAGGCTGGCCGGATAAGGGATGTCGGGGCGGCCGCGGAGCGGCTCGGCGGCGTCCAGCGTCTCCTGGCCGTCGCGAGCGACCGACCGGATCGGCATGGACATCCGGCCATGGGCGAGCACCCGGTCGACGAGGCCGAGGTCGTCGAACACCTCGAGGGTGCGCGGCTGGATGCCCTTGCCGCGTGAGCCGGGCTGCGGGCCGGGGGAGGCCTCGGCCAGGCGGAAGGAGACCCCGCTGCGGGCGAGTTCGCAGGCCAGCGTCAGCCCGGTCGGCCCGGCGCCGATGATCAGCACCTCCGGCACGTCCCCTGGTGACGGCCGGCCCGGGTTCGTCGTCTCGGTCATCGTCTCGTTCCCCCTGATTCAAGAAAGTGATTCCTTTCTATCAAAGCTAAGCGCGCTTGCTAAGAAAGGCAAGTCTCTCTATCGTGCAGGGGTGGCCACTGAACCAGTCCGACGGCGCCGGCACGGCGAGCAGCTCGAGTCCGAACTGCTCGCCGCGGGGTGGGACGAGCTGGCCGAGGCCGGTTACGCCCGCCTGACGATGGAGTCGGTCGCCGCGCGCGCCCGCACCGGGAGCGCGGTGCTGTACCGCCGCTGGGCCAACAAGGACGAGCTGGTGCTCGCCGCCATCCGGTACCACCGGAAGACCAACCCGGTCGCCGTCCCCGACACCGGCAGCCTGCGCGGGGACCTGATCGCCCACCTGACGGCGGTGGGCGAAGCACTCGCCGGCTTCTTCGCCATCGCCGCGGCCGCCGCCTTTTCGGGGCTGCTGGCCAACACCGGCCTCAGTCCCGCGCAGGCTCGCGAGCTGGTCATGGACGCCCGGCCGCTCCCGGACGTCCGGATCGCCTACCAGCGCTCCCACGACCGCGGGGAGATCGACCTCGGCCGCGTGCCGCCGGCCGTGCTCGCCCTGCCGTTCGACCTGGTGCGCCACGACCTGCTCATGGACCTCAAGCCACTGAAGCGCGCCCGGGTCGAGTCGATCGTCGACGAGCTGTTCTGGCCGCTTCTGCGGAACTACCAGGACTCAACAGTCAAGTACCAAACTATCAACGAGCTGTTCCGCTCGATCATGTCGACGCAGCGCAAGGCGGCCGAGGAGTGGGCGCGCTCCCGCGACCTCACCTTCGAGCAGGCCATGGTGCTCGGGTTCCTGGAACGGCAGCCGGGTGCCATCCAGCGTGACGTCGCGGCGATGAGCCACACGACCGCGTCGAACGTCTCACTGCTGCTCAAGGGACTCGAGCGCCGCGGACTCGTCGAGCGCCGCACCGAAAACGGAAACGAGCGCAGCAAACGGGTTTACGCCAGTCCGGCGGGCAGCCGGCTCATCGCCGGACTGGACGCCGCGATGGCAGAGGTCGACAAAGCGGTTTTCGCCCCGCTGGACGAAGCCGAGCAGGCCGGCCTCGAAGCGCTGCTCGGCAAGGTCAACGCGCGGCTCCCGTAGCCGTCGCGGTCCGGGGCTACGCTGAGAAGGTCTTCTTCGCCGGCCGGGTGGACAGGGCGTCCTGGTTGAAGGTCACGGTCACGCCGCGTCCCCGCAGCCGGGAGGCGCGCTGGTCGAGCTTCCAGCCGTCGACGCGCACCCCGATTTCGTCCGCCCGCGGCGGGGTACCCAGCCGGACGGTGGCCGTGGCCGACTCGCCGCCGGCCAGGTTCAGGTAGTTGTCGCTGAACGTCGCCGGCAGGATCCGCTCGCCGGTGCGGGTGTTGTACGCCTGGAGGTGCACCATCAGCGCCATGGCGTGGCCGGTGTTCTCGACCTCCACCGCGAGACCGAGGCCGTCCCGCCCGCGCTGCGCGGTGGCCGTGACGGAGACCGCGGCCGGAGCCAGGTCGTCCAGGCCGGCGAATCCCTTGGCCCGGGCCGGGTTCTCGGCCCAGTAGAAGTTGCGGACCAGCTCCGTGCCCTGGGGATCGGTGAAGGACAGGCGGGCGAAGGCGACGTCGCCGGGCGCGGTGTTCAGCTGTGCGGCGACGTTGCCGATCACCGTGTGGCCGGACGGCCCCGCTTCGTTGACGCGTAAGGAAGTGCTGGCGAACGCGGTCCCGTCGAGGCCGTACAGCGTGATGGCGACGGTGCCCTGCAGCGCCGCCCGGGTGTGGTTGGCCACGACCACGTCGAACGTCTTGCTGTCGAGGATCACGTTGACCCGCCGGCACGCGTGCTGGACCGCGTAGAACGACGAATGCGCCTCGAGGTCGTGGCTGTACATCTGCCAGACGAAGCTGGGCTGCGCGGGATTGGTCATCCACATGATCACACCGGTGCGGGGGTACGGCCGGCCCGGCGCGGCGCCGGTCATGCTCGCGGCGTGCGACTCGAAGATCGACTTGATGCACTCGTAGTTCATCAGCTGGGACTTGCGGGCGAAGTCCGCGAGGTTCCGCACCTCGCCGTACCGCTGCGCGGTCAGCTTGAGATAGCCGGCGCCGCCGCCGTTGCCCCCGTTGCCGTTGACGTCCCGGTCGGCCCAGAAGTCGTCCGGGTGCTCCCACGACGCCTCGGGCAGCATCTTGCGGACGAATTCCAGCGTCGGGATCGAGTACGAGCCGACCTCGTTGTGGAACGGCGGCCAGTGCGTGCCGTCGTTGGTGCCGAAATGGGTGGCCGGGGTGACCCAGTGGTACGGCCCGCCCGAGGTGTAGCCGTTGATCGGGTCCTGGCCGGTGTCGCCGGCCGAGCTGGTCAGCACCGCGCGCTGCGGGTCCAGCTCGGCGACCAGCGCGTCCAGGCCGTCGATGATCGGCTGCGGCGGCGGGCCCTCGTTGCCGCCGCACCAGAGCAGGATCGACGGGTGGTTGCGGAACCGCACGATGCAGTCCCGGATGTCGTCGAGGTCGCGGGCGGCGTTCGCCGGCCCGGGGCCTTCGGTCGAGCTGAAGAAGTCCTGCCAGACCAGGATGCCGTGTTCGTCGCAGGCCTCGAAGAAGTCCTCGCTGCTGCTCTGGCCGTTCCAGTTCCGGATCAGGTTGAGGTTGGCGTCGCGGTGCATCCGCACCTGCTCGCGCAGCCGTTCGGCCGAGTTCCGCTTGAGCGCCTCGTCCAGGCCCCAGTTGCCGCCCATCACCAGGATCGGCTGGTTGTTGACGGTGATCGCCAGTCCGTTCACCGCGGCGCCGGACGGGTCCGTGAACGGCTTGCTGTACTCGATCCGCCGGACGCCGAAGTCCACCGTGCGCTCGTCGCCGACCTGCCCGCCGGACTCGACGCCGATCGTGAGCCGGTAGCGGTGGGGTTCGCCGTAACCGTTGGGCCACCACAGTTTCGGCCGGTTCAGCCGCAGGGCGGGGAGGTCCTTCGCGGTCAGCGTGATCGTGGACGCCCCGGCCGGCGCGGTGACGGCCTTGGTGAACTCGCGGCCGTCGAGGGCGCCTCTGACCACGATGGACTTCGCCGACGCGCTGTCGAGCGCGAGGTCGACGGTGATGTCGGCCGTGCCCAGGTCCGCCGACAGCACCGGGTCGACGCGCACGTCGGCCAGCCGGACCGGGCCGGTCGTGGACCAGGTGACCGGCTGCCAGATGCCGAGGTCCCGGTCGGGGATGGTCGGGAGCCAGTCCCAGCCGGCCGTGCAGAAGAACGTCGGCCCGTTCTCGAGCGTGATCCCGGTCGGGCCGCCGTTGCGCCCGCCGCGCGTCACGCCGCTGGTGTAGCTCGGCTTCAGCGGGCCCTCGGAGTAATCGAGCTTGCCGATCAGGACCGCGAGGTGAGCAGTGCCGTCCGCCTTCGCGACGATGTCCGTGACCTCGAAGACACCGCGTTTGAACGCGCCCTCGATGGTGCCGATTTCCGTGCCGTTGAGCCAGATGGTCGCCAGGTAGTTGATACCCGCGAACTCCAGCCAGAACCGCTGGCCGGGGATCAGCCGGGGTACGCCGAACGCGACCCGGTACCAGTAGTCCGTGTCCTTCAGGGTGTCCGGGACGGTGTCGGTGACGATGTGGCCGTACAGCGGATCGGGGTACTCGCCGTTGGCGATCATGCTCGTGAGCGGAGTGCCGGGCACCACGGCCGGCTTCAGCCCGTCGACGGCTTGCGCGCCGGACAGCTGGTTGCCGGACAGGTTCCCGGCCGCCGTGTAGGTCCAGCCGCGGGTGATCTCGCGGCCGTCGGTGTGCAGCGCCGGGGCGCCCGCGGCGTTCGCGGTGCCGGACAGGGCGAAGACGCCGAGAGCGCCGCCACCGGCGATGGCGATTCCGCTGGACAGAAACCGCCTGCGGTTCAACTGGGTCACGTCGCTCCCGATGACATCGTTGTCAGCCTGCCTGCGAATCTATGATCGGCGGGTCCGGATCCCTTTGTCAAGCGGTCCCGGCGCAGGTCTGTCCACTTCGGACGGACCAGGGCCGGACGTGGGCCGCCTCCCGGGAGAGACGGCCCACGCGAGGTGTCAGCCCTGAGCCGCGGCCGGCGGCATCAGCTTCGGGTACTCCTTCTGGAAGTTCGCGATCATCGTGGCGGACGGGACGATCCGGTTCGGGTTGCCCTGGCTCGTCGCCTGCTTCTCGCCCCACGCGCCCGCGGCCTTGCGCTGGTCGGGGGTGCCGTGGCTGTGGAAGCAGTCGCCGATGGAGGCGTCGAGGTAGGTGGCCTCCTGCTGGGCGCGGGCGTCCCACGCGTCGCCCTTGGCGTGCGCGACGAAGTAGCCGCCGTACGCGTCGGGGCCCATCTCGGACGACTCGTTGCGCGGGTAGTTGTCGTGCGCGAAGTCGACCTGGTGGCCGTACTCGTGGCCGACCACGGACTCGACCGAAACGTCGTCGAAGCCGAGGGTGTTGACGACGTCGAGCAGGCCGTCACCGAGCGCCACTCGCTTGCCGCCGAGGCTGTCGGCCGGGGCGGAGAACGCGTTGAGGGTGAGCAGCGGGTTGCGCCCGCCCTGCAGCGCCGGCACCTCGTAGAGCACCTTGGTGGCGAGCGCGGCGGCGGCCTGCACCCGCGCCGGCGCGAGGCCGAGGCTGAAGGTCTGGGCCATCTTCGCCTGGCTGCCCAGGTCGGTGCCCTTCCAGGCGACGAGCTGGACGTTCCAGCTTTCGATGTCCCAGAACCCGCGCAGCTTGGCGATCGTGGCGGTGGCGCGCGGGGTGTACTGGCCGTCGGTGCCGAAGACCTGCGGCGTCTTGTCGGTCGCGACGCCCTGGGTGTAGAGCGAGCTGAGCCCGGAAAGCACGCCCATGGCCTCGTTCTCGAGCGGGGTCAGCTTCGACGCGAGATTGTTCGCGTACGTCAGCAGCGATCCCTCGGTGCAGCCCGGGATCGGGCCCTGCGCGGCGCGGCTCTGACGGCCGGTCTGCGGGATCGGCGACTCGATGAGCGGGTCGACGTTCTTCAGCGCGCTCGCGGGCAGCCCGGCGTACAGGTCGTTGACGTCCTGGGTCAGCTGCGCTACGTCCTGCTCGACAGTCGACGGCGTGTCCGCGGACGCCGGCACGGCCAGCGCGAGCCCGAGCGCCGCCACGGTGCCCGCCGCGGCGAGCGTTCTGCCGAGGAATCTGGTCCGGTTGTGCAAGGTGGTTCCCCTCTTCGATTCCGGTTTCAAGATCACGAAGAATCGCCACATTAGGACGGCGGCCAGGCCGGAAACCGGTGCCGGGACAAGAACCCCGGGATGGCTCACGTCTTTCGGAGGGTTCTCACCGTGCGGGCATCGGCCGAAAGTACTAGAGGGCGCCCCTGCTCTGCCGAGGTGTGTCCGGTCCGCTCGTAGTGAGTACTCACCGCGAAACCGGGCAGGTCTCGACTGGTGCGATGGGTGACGGCTCCCCTCAAGGTGGCGCGGTTTCGGCCACGAGCACGGCCTTTCCGGGACACGCCGGCCGCGGCGAGGGTCGTTTGACCCCCGCCGCGGCCGGTCGTGGACGGTCGGGTGTTCAGGCGCCGGTCGTCGTCGTGACCGACACCGGTGCGCCCACGCCGACGCCGGTCACCGCCGCGATGGTGAAGGTGTAGCCGGTGGTGGGCTTGAGCCCGGCGACGACCCGGGTCATGCCCTTCGCGGTCGGCTGGCCCACCAGCGCGTCACGGCCGGTGACCGCGATCGTCCGGCCGTCGGAGACCGTGATGCGGTAGCCGATCACCGGGGTGTCGCCCATGGCCGTGGGCGGGGTCCAGTGCAGGCTCACGGCATCGGCGGCCGGCAGGGCCTTCGCGCCGGTCGGTGCGTCGGCGGTGCGGGTGCCCGGCGAGCCCGCCGTCACGGCGGCCGACGGCAGCGACGAGAGGCCGGTGCCCAATGCGCTGCGCGCGGCCACTGTCACGGTGTACGCCGTGCCGTCGGTGAGCCCGGGCACCTCCGCGTAACCCGTCTGCTGGAACTGCGTGGCGGGGATCGTGGTGGTGACCTGGTGCCCGCCGCCGGTCGCGGTGAGCACGTACGACGTCAGCGGGGAGCCGTTCTCCGCGACCGTGGGATTCCAGGTGGCGTAAAGCTTTCCGGCCACGGCGAAGGTGCCCACGCGGGACGGTGCCTCGGGTGCCGACCGGCCGTCGACCGGACGGTGCAGCACCCAGCGGAACCCCGGTTCGACGCCGGCCGCGTCGACGATCGACGCGGGGGCCGCGGAGGGACTGGTCAGCAGGTGGTTGCCGGTGGTCACGACGCCCTTGTTGTTGCCGTCGCGATCGCCCTGCTCCCAGTAGTTGCCCTGGATCAGCGTGGGGTCGTTGTTGCCGAGGCCGTCGCGGTAGTCCACGTGCGTGCTGCCGACGTTGGCGTACGCGGCGTGGTACAAAACGTTGCCGGACACCGTTTCGTAGGTGTTCCCGTTGTCGGTGTACACGGATTTGCCCAGGCCCCACTGGTCGTGGATCACGTTGCCGGTGACCTTCTCGCCGTCGGCGAGCGAGGTGCCGGTGATGCCCTGGGTGTAGATGCCGCCGCCGTCGTCCAGCGACAGCATGTAGTCGTGGATCAGGTTGTCCGAGACCACGTTGTCGTGGGAGATGTTCGGCGTGGCCGGCTTCTTGATCTTGTCCGGCCAGCCGCCCCAGCCGACCGAGATCCCGGAGTAGGCCACGTGGTCGATCTGGTTGTGGGCGATGGTGTCGTGCTGCGTGTAGCCGTTCACGATCGGCACGCCGCCGTGGAACTCGCGCGGCAGCCCGTAGAGGTGGTTGTCGACGACCCGCACCCCGCTGGTCACGTCGCCGCCGGCCGGCTGGCCGACCCCGCCGACCTCGACGCCGTTGCCGGAGATGTCGGTGAACACGTCGCCGGCCACCGTGGTGTCCTTCGCCCCGTCACCGAGTTCGAGGCCCGCGGCCCCGAGGTGGGCGAACACGTCGCTGCTGAACTCGACCCGCTGGGCATGGGAGACGGACACGTTGCCCGGTTCCTTCGTCCAGTCGGCGTACGGGCACGTGCCGCCGGGCACGAACTGGCACAGGCCCTGGGTGGCGTAGCCCTTCGGGCCGGTGATCGTGTAGCCGGCCTGGATCTCGGAGAACCCCTCGGGTGACGACGGTATCAGCCAAGTCGCGTAGGAGAACTGGATGCCGCGGAAGGCGACGTCGTGGATCGGCGCGGCGGCGCTGCCCTGGCCGTCGACCAGCTTTTCCAGCGCGGGCATCTCGACGTCGGCGTGGCGCAGGTCCTCGCCCGGGCGCGGTTGGTAGTAGACCGTGCGGGCGGCGCGGTCGAGGTACCACTCGCCCGGGGTGTCGAGGAGCTCGAACGCGTTGTCCACATAGGACGGCTGACGGTCGTTGGTGAGGTCGCCCGGGCCGACCATGTTCACCGTGCGCCCGGGATGTCCGGGAAGACGACCCGCCGGGTGGAGTTGTCCCAGCACGGCTGCGCCATGGTCACGGTCGTGCCGGAGACCGAGCCGATCGGGCAGCGCGGCTCGGTCCACTGGCCCAGCCCGGCCCGCTCGACGTTCCACAGCGCTTCACCGGCGGTGTACACCATTTCGATGTCGCCCGGGTTCCGCCAATGGGCGAGGGTGTCGGCGGACGCCGTGTACCCGGTCGAGGTGGCCTTGAGCGAGACCGGCAGCGGTCCCTGGGCCCGCTGCTCCCGCACGCCGTTGACGTAGAGCTGCCGGGTGTTGTCCGAACCGGCCGGTTCGGGGGCCGAGTAGAGGCCGGGCCGGCCCGGGACCGGGCGCCAGCCGGTGACCTGCCGCCCGCCGCTGAGCACCGTCTGGCCTGAGCCCTGCCAGATGATCCGGTGCCCGTTCGCGCCGGAGTCTCGCGCGTCGAGTGTCAGGGGCCGGTCGAGCCGGAAAACGCCGGGGGCCAGGTGCACCGTGAGGTCGGACGTCAGCCGGGGAGCGCGTTGGCGGACCAGCTCCTGCGCCCGTTCGACGGTGCGGACCGGCCGCGCCTGCGTGCCCGGCGCGCTGTCGGAACCGCGGGGCGTGACGTAGACGTCCTGGCGGGATCCGCCCTGCTGGTCCGCGACGGCGCTGCCGGTCCCCAGCAGTGCCGTCGCCAGGAACGCCGCGCCCCCGAGTGCGAAGGCCCGCCGGCCCCGGGTCCGTCTTGATGGTGCTGGCATACCGACCTCCGTGTGATCCCCAGTGATCGCCGGTCGACTCGGCGCGAGTCAGGCAGGCTCAAACATAGGATCTCTGGCGCTGGTTGTCGATAGCAAGGAAGGCTTCTTTACTTGTCCGTTCAGCGGGCTGACAAGGGGATACTCGTACCGTCGACCGGGACTTCGGTGGTCGCATCGGTTAAGTAGCGAAGATTCCTGCGCAGACCTGGTGTTTGATCGGAGTATTCATCCGATGAATCGTTGACGGCCGGTGAGCCGCGGGCGTACAAAGGCAACGGTTTCCACCGGTGCGGCAGTGGGGCCGCCCGGGCAGGTGAGAGGGCGGTCCGGCATGACCAGAGCACAGCGGAAGAGATACCTGGGAGCCGCGTTCACGGCACTGACGGCGCTGGCCGCCGTGGTGCCGGGGACGGCGGCAGCGGCTCCGGGGGGCCACGGCCGGCCCGTCGTCGCCGCGACGCCGCCGATGGGGTGGAGCAGCTGGAGTTCGTTGCACGGCAACATCAGCGAGCAGGTGATCGAGGCCCAGGCGAAGGTCATGCACGACTCGCTGGCCCGCTACGGCTACCGGTACGTCAACATCGACGCCGGCTGGTCGGACCACGTCGACGCCTACGGCCGCAACGCGGAGAACACCGCCAAGTTCCCGCACGGCATCGCGGCGGTGGCCCGGTACGTCCACGGACTCGGCCTCAAGTTCGGCATCTACCTCGTGCCGGGCGTCCCGGCGGCGGCGGTCAAGGCCGACTCGGCGATCAAGGGAACTCCTTACCACGTCAGCGATATCCTCGTGCCGGGGGCGAAGGGCAACACCGCGGACGACGGCTCCGGCCTGATCGACTTCGGCAAACCCGGCGCGGACGCGTACGTGCGCTCGCAGGCCGAGCTGCTCGCGTCGTGGGGCGTCGACTACATCAAGATGGACTTCGTCGGCCCCGGCGGCGGCCGCGTCCCGGCCGACAACCGCGCGGACGTCCAGCACTGGCAGGCGGCCCTGCGCGCGACCGGACGGCCGATCCACCTGGAGCTGTCCAACTCGCTGAGCTTCCCCGACGCCGCCACCTGGCAGCGTTACAGCAACGGCTGGCGGATCGAAGGCGACATCGAGTGTTACAGCCACTGCGTCGGCCTCACCAACTGGGATGTGCGGGTGAAGCAGCGGTTCACCGACGTGCCGAAGTGGATTCCCTTCGCCGGTCCCGGGCACTGGAACGACCTCGACTCGGTCGAGGTCGGCAACGGCGACGCCGACGGCATCTCCCCGGACGAGCGGCAGAGCATGATCACGCTGTGGGCGGCCGAAGCCGCGCCGCTGCTGCTCGGGACCGACCTGACCAAGCTCGACCCGGCGGACCTCGCGCTGCTGACCAACCGCGAGGTGCTGGCGGTGGACCAGGCGGGCAGGCCCGCGCACCCGCTGTCGCAGGCGACGCCGCAGCAGGTCTGGGTGAGCGAGGACGGCCACGGCGGCTACACCGTCGCGCTGTTCAACCTCGGCGCGGACACCGCGAAGGTCACTGCGAACTTCGGCGACCTGGGGTTCCGCGGGCCGGCCGCGGTGCGGGACCTGTGGAGCCATCGTGACCTCGGGGTCGAGCGCACCGCGTTCAGCGCCTCGCTGGCCCCGCACGCTTCCCGGCTCCTGCACGTCGAGCGACTGGGCTGAACGCGGCATCGGGCCGTCCGAAGTGGACGGCCCGATGCACGGTCCGGTCAAGGCAGCCGATCAGCCTCCGGTCAGCGCGATCCGGAGGATCTTGTTGTCGAGCTTGCCGGGGGTGCCGCTCTTGTCGCCGTTGGTGGTGGTCAGCCAGAGACTGCCGTCGGGGGCCGCGACGATCGTGCGCAGCCGGCCGTATTCGCCGGTGAAGTATGTCTTCGCGGTGGGCAGCGAGTCACCGGAGATCGGCATCCGCTGCACTTCCTGGCCGGTCAGCTCCGACATGAACAGCACGTCGCCGACGATCGCCAGGCCGCTGGGGGAGTGCTTGGCGGTCGGCGAGAACGTCCGTTTCGGCGCGATGAAGCCGGGCTGGCCGCAGCTGCCGGTGGTGCCTTCGCAGGCGGGCCAGCCGTAGTTGCCGCCCTTGACGATCAGGTTGACCTCGTCCTGCTTCGAGTCGCCCAGCTCGGACTCCCACAGCCGGCCCTTCGAGTCCCACGCCAGCCCCTGGACGTTGCGGTGCCCGTAGCTCCAGAAGTACTTGCCGGACTGGGGATTGTCCGCGGGCACGCTGCCGTCCGGGTTCAGCCGGAGGATCTTTCCGTTGAGGGAGTTGAGGTTCTGCGCGTTGTCGCCGTTCTGCGCGTCGCCGGTGGTGGCGTAGAGCTTGCCGTCCGGGCCGAACGCCAGCCGGCCGCCGTTGTGGTAGCGGTTGCGGGCGATCCCGGTGAGCAGGACCTGCTCGCCGCTGATCTTGTCGTTGACGTACTGGAATCGCACGATCCGGTTGTCCGACGAGCTGGTGTGGAACACGTACAGCCAGTGGTCGGTGGCGAAGTCCTTCGACACCGCCAAGCCGAGCAGGCCGCCCTCGCCGCCGGTCGTGTCGACGCCGGGCACCTTGCCGACCACGGTCTTCTTGCCCGCCGGGGTGATCCGGACCAGCTGGAAGGTGTCCCGTTCGGAGACCAGGGCCGACCCGTCGGGCAGGAACGCCAGCCCCCACGGGATGTCGGAGTCGGTGGTGATCTGGGTGACCTCGCCGGGATTCGTGCCACCGCCGCCGTTCCCGCCGGTGGTCGTGACGGCCACGGCCTTGCTGGGATCGGAGGCGTTGCCGGCCGCGTCCTTCGCCCGCACGGTGAAGGTGTACGCGGTCGCGGGGGCCAGGCCGTCGATGGTGCCCGAGGTGTCAGGGAAGGTGCCGGCCTTGGCGGTGCCGTTGTAGACGTCGTAGCCGACGACCCCGACGTTGTCCGTGGACGCGCTCCACGCCAGCGAAACGGTGTTGGCGGTGACCGCGGTCGTGTGCGGATCGGCGGGCGCGGTCGGCGGCTGGGTGTCGTTGGACGCGGCGGTCTTCACCGGCAGCTCCGCCGACGGCGGGGAAATGCCGCCGGAACCGTCCTCGGCGAAGATCGTGAAGTAGTACTGCGTGTTCGGCGTCAGGCCGGTCGCCTGGTAGGACAGCGTCTTCCCGTCCACGGTCGCGATCTGCGAACCGTGCTGGAACACGTCGTACTTGGTGACGGCGCCGCTGCTGCCCGCGGTGGCGGCGTCCCAGGCCAGCGACACCGCGGTGTCGGTGACCGCGGTGGTGCGCAGGTTGGTCGGCGCGGCCGGAGTCGTGCCCGTGGTGAGGTGGCCGGTGACCTGGAACTCCCACAGCGAGTAACCGTAGGAGGTGCCGCGGGCGGTGCCGTAGAGCCGGACGTAGCGGCCGGACGCGCCCGTGGTGGTCGCCGTTTCGGTGCCGCCCTTGCCGTTCTTCGTGGAGTACACGGTGTTCCAGGTGGTGTTGTCCGCCGAGACCTGGATCTCGTACGACTTCGCGTACGCGGCCTCCCAGTTCAGCACCACCTTGCTGATCTGCGCGGTCGAGCCGAGGTCGACGCTGAGCCACTGCGGGTCGGCGCCCTCCTTGCTGGCCCAGCGGGTGGTGGTCTTGCCGTCGACCGCGTCCGCCGCCGCATAGGCGGAGCTCTCCGTGGACGAGGCGGTGGCGGGTTTTCCCTTCGACAGCAGGGTATCGGCGGCGGGCTGGGCCAGCGACGGCGGCGCGATCAGCGCCATCGCCATGACCAGTGCCGCGGCGCCGCTGCCGGCCGTGCACCATCGTTTGAAGCGGGTCACTGCTTCCTCCCAGACGACTCGGGGTTCGGGCGTGGGCATGGGGACGGCGGACCCAAGTAAAGAAACTTTCCTAACAGCGAAGGTGATTACAGCACCGGCCACGGTGGGGTGTCAATCGCCCCTGCCCGCCCAGTGGAAGCGCTTTCTCGCGCGACGCCGAAACGCCCCTCGTCCGGGTGTGGACGAGGGGCGCTGCGACGCGGGGTACCGGTCAGCGGGGGATCTGGGCGCAGTTGTCCGGCGCGGCCTTCCCGGCGAACCGGCCGTCCAGCCAGGTCAGGGCGAGCGGGAGCCAGGCGGCGGCCGTGCCCACGTGCGAAAGGAGGTTGTACTGGTTGTACTGCACCGTGGTCCCGTCGGCGCAGAACTGCCGGGCGAGCGCCCGCACGTCCGCGGTGACCATGACGCCGTCACCGGCGCCGATGCCGGGCTTGTTGCCCGGGGTGCCTTCGAGGATGCCGTTCGCGCCCTGGCCGATGAGCATCGGCACGGTGGGGGAGGCGGCGCCCAGCATGGTGATCTTCTTGATGGTGTCGACGAAGACCGGGATGCTTTCCGGGCTGGAGGCGTATTCGGGCTTGACGAGCTTCTGCCAGGTGATGCCCGAGGTCTGCGGCAGCGCGTCGATGATCGAAGAGTTCTGGAGCTTGTTGTACAGCGCCAATCCCTGGCTGTTGAGGTACGGCGTTAGGTCGATGTCGTACGCGCGGCCGGCGCCGATCAGGGCCATCGCGAGCGCGCCGGCCCACACCGGGGTCCCGCTGACGTAGTCGAGGTTCTTGCGCGGGTTGGCCAGCACCCCGCCCTCGGCCGCGCCGACCAGGTTGCGGTTGACGTCGGGGGCGTAGGCCGGGGCGAGCTGCGCGGCCCAGCCGGTGGCGATCGCGCCGCCGGAGTAGCCGATCGCGCCGACCTTCGTGTCCTTGGTGAGGCCCGTGGCCGGCGACTGGTCCGCGGCCCGGATCGAGTCGAGGGTGTTCATCCCGTATTCGGGCCCGGCGGCGAAGTCCGCGGTCTGGCCTTCGGTGTCGGGGAACAGCACGGTGTAGCCCTGCGTCAGCCACGGCACGAGGAAGACGCTCTCGAAGTTGGCGATCAGCCCGGGGATCCGGACGTCACCGGCGATGGCCCGCGACGGCCCGTCCTCCGGGTTCAGCGAGTCGTAGAACGATTGGTAGCTCACGGCTTTGGGCGTGGCCGGGGCGACGGGCGGCTTCACCACCGAGGTGACGTTCGCGGTCGGCTGTCCGAGCGGGCCGGTGGAGCGGTAGAGCAGCTGCACCACCTGGAGCGGCAGCGGGATTCCGACGACGTGGTACGGAATGGTGCGCGTCTTCAGCACCGCGCCCGGCGCGAACGAGGACAATGGGGCGCTGCCGGAATAGGCGTAGAACGGATCGCTCCCGGCCGAGGCCGCGCTCGCCGCCGGGTTTCCGGCCAGTGAAGCCAGGATCAGCGTGATCACGGCAGCGAGAACAGAACGTGGTTTGACCTTCATCGGGTGCCCCCAGAGAGAGACGTCGTCGTCACCTACTGGCGAGTAGCATGCACCGGGGCGGGGGAGATATCAAGGGTTCGAACGCTCGGCCGGGTCCATGATCGGTCAAGCCCGCGGTCAGCGGCCAAACGCGCGGCCGCGGTTAGGGTGACCGATATGGACACTCACGACCCGGCGGCGCCGGGCGAGGCGGTGCTCGGCTGGGTCTCGGGTTTGCTGCAGGGCCATGGCGGACTGCTGGACGGTGTGGCGGTGCGCCCGCGGGTCCGGGCGGACGGCCAGGTGTGGCTGAGCTGGCCCGGCGGCCCGGCGGCCGACGCGGTCGCGACGGCGCTGCTTACGCTGCGAGACCCGGACTTCCCGGTCGAACCGGTGCCCAGCAGCCAGTTCTGGCAGGCCCGGCTGCGCGTCGGCGGGGTCCTGGTCGTGCTGGACACCCCGGACCGGGCCCACGGATAGCGGTGGGCGAGTCGTCTTTCCCGGGCTGTGGTATTCATGGCGGCGCCGGATTTTCCCGGTACCGGTGAAAGGACCGTCGATGACTCAGCTCGGCCATTCCGGAATCGAGGTCTTCCCGCTGGCGCTCGGCGGGAACACGTTCGGCTGGACCAGTGACGAGGCGGCCTCGCACCGGGTGCTGGACGCGTTCGTCGCGGGTGGCGGCAATTTCATCGACACCGCCGACGGGTATTCCGCTTTCGTGCCAGGCAATTCCGGTGGTGAGTCGGAGGCGATCATCGCCTCGTGGCTGGCCGCTCGCAAGAACCGCGACGCCGTGGTGATCGGCACGAAGGTGAGCACGCACCCCCAGTTCAAGGGGCTGGCCCCGGCCAACGTCGCGGCGGCCCTCGATGCCTCGCTGAAGCGGCTGGGCACCGACTACGTCGACGTGTACTACGCCCACTTCGACGACCCCAAGACGCCGCTCGCCGAAACCGCCGACGCGTTCAACACACAGCGCAAGGCCGGCAAGATCCGCGCGGTCGCGCTTTCCAACTACACCGGCGCCCGGATCGCCGAATGGCTGGAGATCTGCCGCCGCGAGGGGTTCGAGCTGCCGGCTGTCGTGCAGCCGCACTACAACCTCGTGGCGCGTCAGCCGTACGAGCGCGAGATCGCCCCCGTCCTCGCGGAAGCGGGCATCGCCTCGGTGCCGTATCTGGCGCTGGCCAGCGGGTTCCTCACCGGGAACTACCGCAAGATCGGGCTGTCCCGCAAGGTCGCGCCGTACCTCTCGGTGGTCGGCGGGCTCCTGACCGGCAAGCACCGCACGAAAAAGCAGGAATTCGGCCGGGGCCCGCGGCAGATCCTCGCCTCCCGGTACTTCACCGCGGCCGGGCTGGCGGTGGTCGACGTGGTCGAGCGGATCGCCGCCGCCCGCGGCGTCGAAATGGCCACGGTGGCGATCGCCTGGCTGCGCGAACGGCCGGGGGTGACCGCGCCGCTGGCGAGCGCTCGCACGGCCGAGCAGCTTCCGGCGTTGCTGGCCGGCGCGGAGCTGAAGCTCACCGCGGAGGAAACCGCCGCGCTGGACGAGGTTTCCGCCCGCGTCGGGTAAGGCTCAGCCGCCGATCCGGACCAGGGGCAGGTACACCTCGTCGACGATTTCGACGATCGCCGCGTCGTCGACCGGTGCGCCGTAGAGCAGGAACTGGTTGCGGATCAGGTCGGTGGCCACCAGGGCGCGCCGGGAGCCGGGGATCCGGGGCTCGACCTCGCCGCGTTCGACGGCCCGGGCCAGGATGGCGCCGATCGCGGTCGGACCCGCGGTGTGGATGCGCTCCCGCACCAGCCGGGCGAACTCCTCGTCGCGGGTCAGCTCGGCGAGCAGGCCGCGCAGGACGCCGCCGAGCGGGCTGTCCATCTTCGCCGCCATCTGCCGCAGCAGGGCGAGCACGTCCGCCCGCAGCTCCCCGGTGTCGGGCACCTCCAGCGTGGTCAAGCCCTGCGTGCGGCACGCCTCGATGACCAGGTCGGCGCGGCTGGGCCACCGGCGGTAGAGCGCGGCCTTGCTGGTGCGGGCCCGGGCGGCGATCCGGTCCATGGTCAGCGCGCTGTAGCCCGTTTCGGTGAGTTCCTCGAGCGCCGCCTTCAGGATGGCGTGCTCCAGCTCCTCGCCGCGCCGACGTGGCCCTTTGCGGTGGTCGACGGGTGAGTCGAGGGTCTGCTCGACGTTCGGTGACAGATCGACTCCTGAGAGTTTACTGAGAGTTCGGTGCGTTCTCTGGAGCATACCCCAGTCCGGAGTTAGAGTACTGACAGTTCTTTAAACGCCCAGCGCTTCGCTGGCTGAAGACTCGAGGGGATCGATGACCGAGACTGCTCTGACACCGCAGACCGAAGACGCCCCGGCCTTTCCGGACGACCGCACCTGCCCGTACCAGCTGCCCGGCGGATACGTCCGGCTGCGCGACGAGGAGGGCGCGCTGCGCAAGGTGAAGCTCTTCGACGGGCGCGAGGCCTGGGTGGTGACCAAGCACGGGGCGGCGCGCCGGCTGCTGGGCGACCCCCGTCTGTCCTCGGACCGCAGCCGCGAGGACTTCCCGGCCGCTTCCCCGCGGTTCAAGGGGTTCCGCAACGGACCGAAGGCGTTCATCAGCATGGACCCGCCGGAGCACGGGCCGCGGCGGCGGATGGTGCTCGGCGACTTCACCGTCAAGCACGTCAAGGGGATGCGCGGCGACATCGAGCGGATCGTCCACGGCTTCATCGACGACCTGCTCGCGGCCGGCCCGACCGCCGACCTGGTCAGCCAGTTCGCCCTGGCCGTGCCGTCGATGGTGATCTGCCAGCTGCTCGGCGTGCCCTACGCCGACCACGAATTCTTCCAGGACGCCAGCAAACGGCTCGTGCAGGCGATGGACGCCGAAGGGCTCATCGCCGCGCGCAAGGACCTGACCGGCTACCTGGACGGGCTGATCACCCGGCTGCAGGCCGAGCCGGGACCCGGCCTGCTCGGCGGTCTGGTGGCCGGCCGGCTGGCGAACGGGGAGATCGAGCGGGAGGAGCTGGTCGCGTCCGCGATCCTGCTGCTCGTCGCCGGGCACGAGACGACGGCGTCGATGACCTCGCTGGGCGTGATCACCCTGCTGGAGCACCCCGATCAGCTGGCGGCCCTGCGCGCCGACCCCGGCCTCGTCCCGGGCGCGGTCGAGGAGCTGTTGCGCTATCTCGCCATCGCCGACCTCGCGGGCAGCCGCATCGCGACGGCCGACATCGAGATCGCCGGTGAGGTCATCCGGGCCGGCGAGGGCGTCATCGTGCCCAACTCGATCGCCAACCGCGACGGCTCGGTGTTCGAGGACCCGGACCGGTTCGCCGTGCGCCGCTCGGCCCGGCACCACATCGCGTTCGGCTACGGCGTGCACCAGTGCCTCGGCCAGAACCTGGCCCGGCTGGAGCTGGAGGTGATCATCACCGCGCTGTTCGACCGGATCCCCACGCTGCGCCTCGCCGTTCCGGTGGAGGAGCTGACCCTGCGGCCGGGCACCACGATCCAGGGGGTGAACGAGCTTCCCGTCACCTGGTGACCGCTCAGCCCTGCCGGGCCGGCCGGATGGTGATGTCGCCGATCTCCACGTCGTCGGGCTGCTCGATGGCGAACGCGATGGCGCGCGCGACGGCGTCGGGGCTGATGCCGAGCGCCGCCATCGTCCGCTGGGCCTGCTGGCGTTCCGCGGCGTCGTCGAGGTAGTCGACGAGCTCGGTGCGGACGAACCCGGGGGACACCGACGTCGTGCGCAGGACCCCGTCGGTGGACTCCTGGCGCAGGGCTTCGAGCAGGGTGCGCACGGCGTTCTTGGTGCCCGCGTAGACGGCCTGGGTCGGGACGATCTTGAGGCCCGAGGTCGAGACGGTGGTGACGAAGTGGCCGCGGCCCTGCTCGCGGAACACGGGCAGGGCCGCGGCGATGCCGTTGAGGACACCGCGCAGATTGACGTCGATCATCGCGTCCCAAGCGTCGACGTCGAGGTCGGCCATGGGCGCGATCCGGGCGACCCCGGCGTTCGCCACCAGGACGTCGAGGCGCCCGAACCGGTCGACGGCCCGGGCCACCAGCCGGTCGAGATCGGCGCGCCGGGTGACGTCCGTTTCCACTGTCTCCGCGCGGCCGCCGCTGTCCCGGATCCGCGCCGCGAGCGAGTCGAGCCGGTCGGTGCGCCGGGCGCCCAGCACGACGGCCGCGCCGCGGTCCGCCAGCTCCAGCGCGGTGGCCTCGCCGATGCCGCTGCTGGCTCCGGTGACGGCCACGACTTTGCTGTCCAGCGTGCTCATCGGTAGGTCTCCTGTTCTAAACTGACAAGTGTCCGCTTGCCGTTTCCACGGTACCGGACACTTGTCCGTTTGGCTACGCAGGAGGGAGGCGGCGTGATGACGAGCCGTGAGCGCAGGTCGGACGCGGTCGCCAACCGGGACCGCATCGTCGAGGCCGCGCGGGCGGAGCTGAGCGAGTCCAACGGCGCCGCGGCCGAGCTGAAGCTGCACCGGGTCGCCAAGTCGGCGGGGGTCGGGCAGGGCACCCTTTACCGGCACTTCCCGACCCGCGAGCACCTGCTGGCGGAGGTGTACCGGTACGAGCTGACCCAGCTCGTCGACGCCGTGCCGCCGCTGCTGGCGGAGTTCCCCCCGCTACGGGCGCTGACCGGCTGGTTCGAGCGGCTGGTCGAGTACGCGCGGGTCAAGCGCGGGGTCATGGCGGCGATCGAGGCCTCGGCGTGGCACGACCTCTACGCCGGCCACCACCACCGGCTCGACGAGGCCCTCGGGATGCTGCTCGGCCGGGGCAAAGACGCCGGCGAGATACGTGCGGACGTCGACGCCACGGACGTCATCCTGCTCCTGGGCGCGTTGTCGCGGATCCCCGAAGCCGAGTGGGACGCGCGGGCGCGGACCGTCGTGGCGGTCATTGTGGACGGTCTGCGCCCGCGCTGAGCCGGTCCGCGGCCGGGGCTCGCTCGTCTTCGGCGGCCGGAGTCTTGAGGACCGCCAGCGTGATCAGCAGCGCCAGCACGGCGAACACGGTGCTGGCGACGAACCCGTGCCGCATGCCCAGCGCGATGGCGTCGTGGCTGAGCTCCACCGCCGACTGCGAGTCCGCAGTGGACGCGTAGATCGCGGACAGCACGGCGATGCCCAGTGCGGAGCCGGTCATCATGGTGGTCTGGAGGACGCCCGACGCGGCGCCGGCGTCGGACGGGTCCACAGTGGACATGACGGCCAGGTTGATCGGCACGATGATCAGCCCCAGGGCGAGGCCGACCAGCAGCATCGGCCCGAAGACGCCGCCGAAGTACGTCGTCGACGCGCTGATCGTGACGAGCCAGCCGGCGCCGGCGGCCAGCAGGACCAGGCCCGCCGCCGCGGTCGGCTTGCCGCCGTAACGGCCGAGCACCTTGATCGCGGTGCGCGAGGTGATCAGCAGGCCGATCGCCATCGGCAGGAACGCCAGACCCGCCCGCAGCGGCGAAAAGCCCAGTACCAGCTGCAGGAACTGGATGATCAGGAACTGGAAGCCCATCGTCACCATCGGCACCAGCAGCATGTTCGTGAACCCGGCCGCGCGGGCCCGGCCGGCGAACAGGCCCAGCGGCATGATCGGCTGCGCGGCCCGGCGCTCGATGGCTGCGAAGACGGCCAGCAGCACCACACCGGCGGCCAGGATCACGAGCGTGACCGGGTCGCCCCAGCCGTGGTCGGCGGTCCGTGCCAGCGCGAAAACCACGGCCAGCACACCGATCGCGGACGTCAGCGCGCCGGCGAGGTCGAAGCGGCCGCTGTGGCGCGGCGACTCGGCCACGTGCTTCGGCGCCAGCAGCAGCACGAGCAGGCCGATCGGCACGTTGATCAGCAGCACCCAGCGCCAGTTCGCCAGCGTGGTGATGATCCCGCCGAGGATCAGGCCGAGCGTCATCGCCGAGGCGGTCACCGACGAGTACACGCTCAGCGCCCGGCCCTGCCGGTCACCGGTGAAGTTGGTGGTGAGCAGCGCCAGCGTGCTCGGCCCGGCCAGCGCCGCGCCCGCCCCCTGCAGCGCGCGGGCGGCGATCAGCCACGCGGGGTTCTGCGCGACCCCGGCCAGCAGCGAAGCCGCGGTGAACACCGCGACGCCGACCAGGAACGCCCGGCGGCGGCCGAGGATGTCCCCGGCCCGCCCGCCCAGCAGGAGCAGGCCGCCGAAGGCGAGCAGGAACGAGTTGGTCACCCAGGACAGCCCGCCCGGGCTGAACCCGAGGCCCTGGCCGATCATCGGCAGCGCGACGTTCATGATGGTGCTGTCGAGCATCAGCATGAGCTCGCCGGAGACGATGATCGCCAAGGTGAGCGCGGTGACGCGGGCGGGCGGCTGCGGCGGACTCGACATGGGAACTCCCCGGGTACGGTGGGGCATGAACGGGTGTAGTGAACGGTACCGTACACTATGCAGGCTGGTCGTCACGCGGGCAATGGGGCGCACCCGGTCGAACGCGGAGGAGGGACCATGACGGAGGCGGCCGCGCCGCGCAAGACCCGGCGCCGGGGCGAAGACCTGGTGCACGCCGTCTACACCGCGACCGTGGAGCAGCTCTGCTCGGTGGGCTACGCCCGGCTGAGCATGGAGGGCATCGCCGCGGCGGCGGGCACCGGCAAGGCGGCGCTGTACCGGCGATGGAGCTCGCTGGACGAGCTGGTCCGCGACACGCTGGGTGACATGCTGCCTTCGCCGCCGGAAGTGGCCGGGGAGACCACTTTGCGCGCGGGCATGATCGAGCTGGTGTCGTATCTGAACGCCGCGCTGTTCGACTCCAAGCGGGCGGCGTTCCAGGCGGTCGCCGCGCACAGCGGCGAGGACACCTCGATGCTGCGCGAGCTGTTCCGGGAGCGGGTGCTCGACCCGTGCCAGGATCGCTTGCTGGAACTGATGAAACGCCGCGGTGTGGACGCCGGCCCCCGCAACGCGCGCATCGCTTCGGTCGCCCCGGCGATGGTGATGTACGACTGCACCCTGGGCCGTCCGATGCTCACCGCCGCCGAGCTGGAGTCCATAGTGGACGACGTGCTGCTGCCGCTGGCCGGCGGTGGCGTGACCACCGTCAGGTGATCAGCGCGATCCTGGGGAAGCCGCGTGCGGTGCTGGGCGGCATCAGCGTGGCCCGGGCCGGACCAGGCCGGCTTCAACCGACAGTTCCGTGACCTGGCCGCCCACTACGCCGAACCGACGGCTCGCAGGGGCGCGCCGAAGCGCGGTGCCCGGCCTGGGGAACCCGGCACCGCGCCAGACGGTGGAGAACCGCTCAGCCGACGGTGAACCGCTGGCGGAGGTTGCTCTGGTCGGGAGGCATCGTCCGGTAGGTGCCGTTGGCCTCCTGCTCGAGGTTGCGGTGGGTCTGCGCGTTGACGATCCAGGGCGTGCCGCCCGAGGGCAGGTGGACCTGCCACACCTGGTAGAAGCTGCTGGAATTGCACGGGAGGGCGTAGACGTCGCCCTTGTCGTTGCTGTCGAGGCAGCGGCCGGAGGCGAGGTTCACCAGCTTGGTGTTGCCGTTGAAGACGCCGGACCAGGTCCAGAACTGCAGGCGGAGCGAGGTGCTGCAGGCTCGGGGGTAGAGGTTCGCGTTCGCGGCGTCGCCCTGGATGCACTGCTGGTAGGTCCAGTTCGCGAAGCGCTGCGACTTGGACTCGACGGTGGCGCTCGCCGTTGCCGTGCCGGACAGCAGGGCCGCGACGGCCAGTACGGCCCCGGCGCCGAAGCTCGCCTTCTTCAGTCTCATGGACGTGCCTTCCTGTGCTTGGGAGTTCACGTCGGGAGCGTGCCGCCAGGTGCTAAGGATCCGCTAAGCACGCGGCGCGAGATTCGGTTCGGGCACTGGCCGTTACGCGGGGAACAGGTTTTCGGGGTCGTAGCGGGCTTTGGTGTCGAAGAGGGGCTGGTAAGTCTCGCCGAGGTGATTTCGCCAGTCGGCGTCGGTGAAGGGGAGGGCGCCGATGGGATACCGGGTGCCGCCGAGATCGAGGGCGGTGCCGTGCCAGCGCCCATTGCTCTCGACCATTTCGCTGGCGATTCCGGGAGAGCCGGCGGTGCGGAGCGCGGCGACGAGGAAGATGGTGTCCCCGCCCGGAATGCGGAACAGCCGGGTGTTCAGCACGGCGGCCGGGACCGGGTAGACCAGGATGAGCCCGGACGCGCCGAGGTCCGCGAGCTTCAGGCCGTCCATGATGCCCTCGACGAAGGCATCGGTGGCGCGGTCGGGCAGGAAGAGGTCGATCCACGGGTGCGGCGCCCGCCAGTCGCCGGTGCTTTCGAGGTAGGTGACGGTGTCGTCGAGCCGGGTGGCGAACTCGCGGTAGCCGAGGTCTTCGATCGTGTCCCGGCCGGCGTCGTAGCCGATTCCCTCGGCCAGGGCGCGGTCGTCGGGTTCTTCGGCAGCGGTGTAGTAGGCGGCGGCATCGAGCAGGTACAGCCAGCCTTCCTCGCTCGGGAGGATCTCGCCCTGGAGGAAGTCGAACCGGCCGTCGGCGAGCAGTTCCCGTTGCCGCGCCAGCAATTCGGCGGCGGTGGGGTAGTAGACCTTGAGCCGCCGGACCCGGTCGGGCGCGGGGACGAGCGGGAGGGTGGCGCGCACGATCACCCCGCAGCGGCCGAACCCGGCGAGCACCGCGTGGAACAGGTCCGGCGATTCGGTGGGGGAGCAGGTGCGCCGGACACCGTCGCCGGTGACGACGTCGAGGGAGAGCACGTTGTCGGTCTGGACGCCGTAGCGGTGGCTGGTGCCGCCGATGCCGCCGGCCGACAGCGTGCCGCCGACCGACGTGCCCAGGTAGTCGGTGAGCACGCGCGGGGTGAGGCCGTGTTCCAGGGCCTTGGCCAGCAGCGCGTCCCAGGTGATGCCCGCGTCCACGACCACGTGGTCCTCAGTGATGCGGTGGACCGTGTCGAGGCCGCCGAGATCGAGGACGACGCCGTCGCGGACCTGGGCCTGCCCGTAACTGGTGTGGCCGCGTCCTCGTGCCACCACAGGGATTCCGTGCGCCGCCGCCACGCGGAGGACCGCGCTGATGTCCTCGGCCGAGCCGGCCCGGAGCACGGCCGCCGGGGTGTGGGAGACGATCCCGCCGAAGTCGGCCGCGGCGTAGGCCGTCTCGGCCGGATCGGTGTGGAGGGTGCCGTCCAGGCTCAGCCCGGCGAACCTGCTTGCGGTCATGTGCGCTGCCCCCTGCGTCGCGTCGGCCCCGGCGCGTCCAGGATGCCATGGCGCCGCAAGGAGTACGGCGCCGCGCAACCTGGCCGGGCCTGTCGCGTCCACCCGATATGAGCGAGATGTCACGGGCGCTGACGCGGCCGCGCGCGGTGCTGACCGTCCTCGGTGTCGCGGTGGCGGTCATCATCGCCCCGGCCGCCGCGGCGAGAGCCGGCAGCGGGCAGGTCGTGACCACGGTCGCCGCCGCGGACCGGGCGGCGGCCCTGTCCTACTGGACGCCGGAGCGGATCAAGCAGCAGGGCGAGTCCGACGGGCTGCCCCCGGCCGAGAAGATCGGCAAGGTGTGGCCGGGCCCCGTGCCCGCGGGCGTCGGGCGGCTGTTCTTCACCGCGGTGCCCGGCGGCGACGAGTCCTGCACGGCGACCGTGGTGCCCAGCCCGAGCAAGGACGTGCTGTTCACCGCCGGCCACTGCCTCGACGGCGGCACCGACCGGCACGACCAGCCGATCAAGATGACGAACCTGGTGTTCGTGCCCGGCTACGACCACGGCCGGCAGCCGCACGGGATGTTCGCGGCGCGCGCGTTCGCCTGGTCCGACACCTACCAGGGGCCCTCCAGCGCGCTCGACGACGACGGGGTGATCGCGCTGGACCCGGCCGGCGGCAAGCACGTCGCCGAGGTGGCCGGGATCCAGGACATCTCGTTCGAGAAGGTGGCCGGGCCGGTCGACACGACCATGCTCGGCTACCCGGTGTCGCAGCTGGCCCACGGCGAGGCTCTGGTGTCGTGCACCCGCCCGGCCACCCTCGACGTCAACTCGGCCGCTGCCGACTGGACCACCGGCTGCGACCTCGCGGGCGGGGCTAGCGGGGGCCCGTGGCTGCGGAACTTCGACCCCGCGACCGGAAAGGGCACCGTCTACGCCGTGACGAGCCGAGGCGCGGTGAACGTCGACGGCGTCACCGAGAACCTCTCCGGCGCCGAACTCGGCGACGCCGTGCGCGCGCTCTACCAGCGCGCCGGAGGGCTTTGAGCCGGGAAGGTCGTCGAGCGGGTGCCACCCCCAGTGACTGGGCACCCGCCCGACGACACCGCCGGTGATCCGCAGGCGAACGGCGGGAGCAAGCGCCTGCGGTCGTTTCGGCTCGGCCTTCCCCCGGGTGCGCCGGCCTGACCCGGTGAACGTTATCGACGGCCGCTTACAGTTGCCTGTCAGTGCGGCGCCGGGGCGGGAGGTCAGCCCTGCGAGCCCCGGGAATCCGGCTGCTCCCGGTGCTCCCGGAACCGGTCGCGCAGCAACGCCCGGTGCGATTCCTCCAGCTGGGCGGCGAGCTCGTTCGCGGCCTCGAAGTGCGCCTCGGCCTCGGCCTGCTGCCCCAGCTCCAGCTCGATTTCGGCCAGGCTGTAGGTGATCCGGGCGGTGTCCAGCCCGTTGCCCATCTCCTGGCACAGCACGAGCGCGCGCAGGTAGCAGTCCTTGGCCTCCCGGGGGTTCGCCGAGCTGCGGTACGCGTCGCCGAGGCCTTGGAGGCACCGCGCCTCCTGGTAGCGGTCCCCGTGCTCCCGGTGGATGACCAGGGTCCGGTGGTACATCCCGATCGCCTCGTCGTGCTCGCCCATCGCGTTGGACACAGTGGCGAGGCTGGTCAGCGAAAACGCGTGCAGCCAGGTGTTCCCGGTCGCTTGGCCGAGCGACACCGCCTTCTCGAAGTAGGTCCTGGCGAGTTCGTAGCGACCGGCACGCCGATTTCCCTCACCGAGGTTCGCCGTGGACACGCCCGTAACCCAGACGTCCCCCAGCTCGGTGCCGAGGGCGAGCGCGCGCTGGTGGTACTCGACTGCCCGGTCGAATTGGTATGCCTCCAGATAGGCCGTGCCCAGGTTGCACAGGGCCGGCGCCTCCACCGCCGGGCCCATCGCCCTGGCCGAGCCCAGCGCCCGCTGATGTGTCGTGATCCAGTCGCCGGTGTAACCCCGAACCTGGAAGAACCCCCACAGCGCGGCCGGCAGCTGGGACGCCAGGTCGTGCAGCTCGTGCCGGACGCAGTGGTCGGCGACCGCGATCAGCGTGACCCGCTCCGC
Organism: Amycolatopsis saalfeldensis; assembly: GCF_900110575.1. Taxonomy (GTDB): domain Bacteria; phylum Actinomycetota; class Actinomycetes; order Mycobacteriales; family Pseudonocardiaceae; genus Amycolatopsis; species Amycolatopsis saalfeldensis. Next base: position 261,031 of record NZ_FOEF01000007.1, on the reverse strand, counting down.
CTCGCACCAGTCCAGGGCCTGCCGGTAGCTGCCGAAGGTCAGCGGCTCGATCCCGGGCTCCTGCCGCACCGGCACCGCCCTTCGCGGCCGGGACGGCGGCAGGATGGCCATGGCGGCGTTGCGCGCGGTGCTGAGGTACCAGCAGGCCAGGCGGGTGAGGGCCCGGTCCGGATCGGTGTCCGCGGGGTCCAGCTCGGCCTGCTCCCGCGCGTAGTCCCGCAACAGGTCGTGCAGCCGGTACCGGCGGTCCGCGACCTCCTCCAGCAGGTGCACGCTGACCAGTGACTCCAGCAGGTCCAGCGCTTCGCCCACGCTGACCCCGGCCAGCGCCGCCGCGGCCGGGACACTGGTGTGCTCGCCGGGGAACAGGCCCAGCAGCCGGAACATCCGGCGGGAAGCCGGGCCCAGCATCGAATAGGACCACGAGAAGACCGTGCGGACCGAGCTGGTCGCGTCCTCCGGCAGCGTGAGCGTGGCCAGTGCGCTCTGCCGGCTCCCGATCTCGTCGACCAGGTCGGCGAGGGTGCCGTGGCGGCGCAGGGTCAGCCGTTCCGCGGCCACGCGCAGCGCCAGCGGGATCCGGCAGCACAGCCCGATCAGCGTGTCCAGGGGTTCGCCGGACACGTCCGAGCGGGCCGGTCCGCTGATCCGGCGGACCAGCGCGGCCGCGTCGTCGGAGCCCAGCTCGCCGAGGGTGAGCCGGACCGCGCCCTCCCGCGCCACGAGGCCGGACAGGCGCTTGCGGCTCGTCACGATCACCGCGCACGAGGACGATCCGGGCAGCAGCGGGCGGACCTGCTCGGCGTCGGCCGCGTTGTCCAGCACGACGATCATGCGGCGGTCGGCCAGCGCCGTCCGGTAGAGGGCCGCCCGCTCCTCCAGTCCGCGCGGGATCTCCTGCGGGCTGATGTGCAGGGCCCGCAGCAACTGGTCGAGCGCCTCGAAGGGGTCGGTCGGGGCGCCGGTCGCGTCGAACCCGTGCAGGTTGACGTAGAGGTCGCCGTCCTCGAAGCGGCTGCGCGCCCGGTGGGCCCAGCGGACCGCGAGCGCGGTCTTGCCGATGCCCGCCCCGCCGTCGACCACGAACGCCATGGGGCCGCCGTCATCCGCCGCGGCCCGGCCCGCGGTCAGCCCGTCGAGCCGGTCCAGTTCCCGTTCCCGGCCGACGAAGTTCACCACGTCGGCCGGGAGCTGGCGCGGCACCGGGCGGGTGGTCACGGGCGCGCCGGGATCGGCGGTCGAGACGTCCAGCAGCGCCGCGTCGTTGTCGAGGATGCGGCGGTAGAGCCCGCACAGCTCCGGCCCGGGCTCGATGCCGAGCTGATCGACCAGCGTGCGCCGCGCCTCGTGGAAGGCGTCCAGCGCCTCGGACTGCCGGCCGGTGCGGTACAGCGCGAGCATCAGGTGCTCCCACAGCCGTTCCCGGAACGGGTGCCGGGCGACCAGCCCTCGCAGCTCCTCGGCGACGGCGTCGGCCTGCCCGGTCATCAGCCGCGCCCGGGCCAGGTCCTCGGTGGCGGACAGGCGCAGGTCGTCGAGCGGCGCCCGCAGGGATTCGACGAACCAGCCCGACATCCCGCTGGCCGCGGTGCTGCCCCGCCACAGGTCCAGCGCGCGCTCCAGGGTGACCACGGCCTCGGCGCCGCGGCCGCTTTCCAGCGAGGCCCGGCCTTCGGCGACGAGCCCGCGGAAGACCGACGCGTCGAGTTCGCCGTCGAGGACCCGGATCGAATAGCCCATGGTGTCGGTGACTATCCGGTCGTAGCCGGCCGGGTCGACGGAAACGGACAGCATCTGCCGGAGCCGGCTGATCGTGGTGTGCACGGCGGCGTTCTCGGCGGCCGGCGGATTCTCGCCCCACGCCGCCTCGACCAGTTCCCCGATGGAGACCGGGGAGTTGGCGCGCGAGAGCAGCGTGACCAGAAGTACCGATTGCCGGGACGGCCTCGGGGAGATCCCGCCGAGCGTGCCGCGCACCTGCAGCGAACCGAGCAGCCCGAACTCCACGCCGAGCTCCTTCCCACCAGCCGCGCGTTTCGGAGGCGACTTTACCGTCGTCGGCGGACCGTGTGCCGTAACGTTTCGAAACGGCGTGAACCGGTGGTGGTGGCCTGCTAGGCTCGCTTGCGTCATCGGCAAATTCAGGGGAGAAACCATGCATGACGTGGACAGCTGGTTCAATCTGGACGTGCGAATCGATGAGCCGACGCGGCGGAGGCAGAGCTTCAACGGCGGTTCGCTCACGACGCAATTTACGTTTACCGTCGATCTGACTATTCCGGCGGCCGTGGCGCCGGCTGACGAGCTCGAACGTCCGCGCCGCTGAGCGGTGGTGACAGTGGATCCGTCGGCGTCCGCGCCTGTCACGGCCGCCGGCGGGCCACTGCCCCCGCTTTCCTACCGTCCCGCGGGGTTTTTCCTGCTTCGCGCCCCGACCCTGCCCGCGGAGACCGCCCGCCGGGTCCTTTCGGGCCCCGTTGACGATGCTGTTGATGATGCCGGTGCTGCGCGATTGTGGGACCAGGCCGGTGATCCGCTGGTCCGCGCGGCGCTCACCGTGGCCTCCGCCGACCTCGTGGACGCGCTGGACCGCAACGCACAGGGCCGGCTCCCGGCGGCCCGGCGGCGCCGGCTCCGGTCCGGGCTGCTGCGCTACCTGACCCGGATGTCCACCCGGGCCACCCCGTTCGGCCTCTTCGCCGCCGTCTCCTGGGGTGAGTTCGGTGAAGACTGCACCGCGGTGATCGACGGCCCGCCGCGGCGGCACACGAGGGCGGACCTCGGCTGGCTGCTGGACGTCGTCGAGGCCGTCGAGGCGGACCCGGCCGTGCTGCCGTTCCTGCGCCTGACGGCGAATCCGCTCGCTTACCCGGTGGGGGAGCGGCTCGTGCTGCGGCCCGCGGACGTCTACGGGAAGGACGATCTGCGCGGTGTTTCCCTGCGGGCCACCGAAGTGGTGCGCTACCTGCTCGACGAGGCGGTCACCCCGGTCCCGTACCGGGAACTCCTCGACCGGATCGCCGCCGGGTTCCCCGGCCTGCCGGGTCACCGCGTCGAAGCGCTGATCGGACGGCTGCACGAGCTGCGGTTCCTCACCACGGACCTCCGCCCGCCGCTGAACCAGCCCCGTCCGGAGCGGCACGTCGTCGACGTGCTCGCCCGGGTGCCCCCGGCCCGCGCGGCCCATCAGGCACTGCAGCGGGTGAGCACGCTGATGGCCCGGTGCGATCAGGAACCGCTCTCCCCGTCCGCGCCGACGCGGGAATTGCTTGCGGCGCAACGGGAACTGCTCCCCGACGGCGACGGCCGCACCTGCCAGGTCGACGCCGCGCTGAGCGTCGACGGCTGCACCGTGCCTGCGGAAGTGGCGCTCGAGGTGGCCGACGCGGTGGCCTGGCTCGGCCGGGTGATCGGGCCGGCTCCCCGGTTCCCGCACCTGGTGGACTACCGGAGCGCCTTCGCCGAGCGGTACGGCCGGGAAGGGCTGGTCCCGCTGACCGACCTGCTGAGCCCCGAGCACGGCCTCGGCAGCCCGTCGACCTACCTCAATCCCGGTGGGGCGCAGATGTTCGCGGCCACGAGCCCGGCCTCGCCCGGCCGGGAGCGGCCGTACGCGCTGCCGCTGTTCGCCGAGGCCCTGCGCACCGGGCAACGGGAGATCGACCTCACGGACCCGCTCTTCGCCGCGCTGATGCCCGAGCGGGCCGGCGACGACCGCCGTCCGCCGGCCCCCGGGCTGGACGTCACGGTGCAGATCGCGGCCGCCTCCCCGGAAGCGGTCCTCCGCGGCGAGTGGAGCGCGGTTCTCGCCTCGGGCGCGTTCGCCCTCTCCGGACGAACGCTGGGCCGGTTCGTCCACCTGCTGCCCGGGCCGGCCGAAGACCGGGTGCGCGAGCACCTCGCGGCCCAGGACGCCACCGCCGGACCCGGCGTCGTGCACGCGGAGCTGAGCTACCTGCCGGTGCAGGGCCGGGCCGCGAACGTGACGGTGCACCCGCTCATGCGGACCCACGAGATCCCGGTCAACGTCACGCCCTCGGTCCCCGCGGACCGGGTGATCCCGTTGCGGGACATCGTGATCGGCCTCGACGGCGACCGGTTCGCGGTGTACTCCGCCCGGCTGGGCCGCCGGGTCCGGATCCACCAGGGGCACATGCTCAACCCGCGGACCGCCCCGGACGTCTGCCGGTTCCTCCTGGAAAGCGCGCAGGACGGGGAAGCGGCGCCCGCCGGCTTCGACTGGGGGAGCCTGGAGACGGCGCCGTTCCTGCCGCGGGTCCGGCGCGGCCGGATCGTGCTGCGGCTCGCCCAGTGGAACATCGAGGTCGCCGCCACGTTCGGACGCGCGGCGCTCGAAAGCGACGAGGCGCTGGCCGCCGCCGTGCGCGCGTGGCGCTCGCGGTGGCAGGTCCCCCGGTGGGTGTACGTGGCCGACCACGACCGCCGGCTGCTGCTCGACCTGGACCACTCACCGTCCATAATGGAGCTGCGGACCGAGCTGAACCGCGCGGCGGAGCGCGGTCTCGCCTGGCTTCCGGTGCAGGAGATGTACCCGGGCTTCGACGAGCTGTGGGTTTCCGGGGCCGACGGCCGCCGGCACGTCAGCGAGGTGGTGATTCCCCTGAGCACGCGGTCGGCGCCCCGCCCGCCGGCGCCCGCGGTTCCGCGGGCCGCGCTGACCGCGTGCCGGCGCCCGCAGCGGCATCTGCCGGGCGGGGACTGGCTGTCGCTGAAGCTGTACACGGCCGAGGCGGCGATGGACCCGGTGCTCGCCCGGATGTGGTCCAAACCACCGGTCCGCCCGGGCGAAGACTGGTTCTACCTGCGGTACGCCGACCCCGCGCCGCATCTGCGCGTCCGGGTGCGCGCCGGGCGGGACGACGCGGCCGCGCTGTTCGACGGCTGGACGGGCTGGGCCCGCGAACTCGTCGGCGAGGGGCTGGCCGCGGACTTCGTGGTCGACACCTATTCACCGGAGCTGGTCCGGTACGGCGGCCCGGACACCCTGGCGGCCGTCGAGCGGGTGTTCTGCGCGAGCAGCGCGGCCACCGCGCGGTTCCTGGCCGAGCCCGGCCCGGACGACCTGCCCCGCTTCGTCGTCGCGGGGTACGCGCTCGACTGCGTGTACCGGGGCTGGGGCTTCGACCTCGACCAGCGCCTGGCCCGCGCGGCCGCGGTTCCCCGGCCCCGCGCGGAAAACGACCCGGCCCGGCCGCACCGCCGCCTGCTCGCCGACCTCCTCGCCCCCGAAGCGCAGCCCGGCTCGCCGGCCGACAAGATGCGCGCGGAACTGGCCGAGGTCTTCGGCGCCCTGCGGCTTCCCCTCGCGGAAGCCGGCGCGCTCGCAAGATCCGCGGCGCGCGGCGGGACCCTGACCACGGCGGAGCGGACCGTCGTCGACGGCATCGCGCACATGCAGGTCAACCGCCTGCTGGGCACCGACCGCGACCTCGAACTGGCCTGCCACCGCCTCTGGTGGCACGCGCTCCGGACAATCCGGAACCGGCGGTCTGCTTAGGACTGGACCGGGCCGGTGTGAATGCAGAGCATCGCCCACGACGAGATGACGGCGGCCGCTCGGCAATCAGCGCACCTCCGGGCTGCGCACCGTGGTGCGAGGCCCGGCATCAACCGGCCGCCCGGTTACGCCGGGGCGACCACCACGGCCGCGTGACCACAACGTTCAGCGGCGGAGGCTGATCGGCGGCACTGTCGCTCCTCGCAGGGTCAGTGCGTCGATCGTTTCCGGGCGGTAGGGCAGGGTCGCCAGGCGGGCCGCCATCGTCTCCTCCGGACTGTCCACTTCGGTGCCGAAGAAGAACGCCCACTCGTGCTCGTCGGAGCCGAAATAGACCGGTGAGCCGAACGTCTCGGTGAACCGGCGCCAGCACTTCACCAGCGTCGGGTTGCGCCACAGCGTCGGGCAGCCGCCCTGGTACGCGACCACTCCGCCGGGCGCGAGCAGGCCCTGGCACAGGCTCAGGAACTCCTTGCCGTACAGGCGATTGTGCTGTGCGTCGGTGCCGTCCTGCTCGTCCGGCAGGTCGACCAGGACGATGTCGTACTCGTCGGCGCAGTCGCGGGCGAACTGCCAGCCGTCGGCGTAGTGCACGCGGATCCGGCCGTCGCCGCGCTCGGCCTCGGCCAGCTCGGCGGCCGAGTAGCCGTACGGCAGATGCTCGGCGCAGAGCCGCACGGCCTGGCTGTCGATGTCGACGTGGTCGACGACCGAAGCTCCCGCCGCCACCGCGATCTGGCACACCACGCCCTCACTCGAACCGATCACCAGCACGCGGTCCACGCGCGCGGCCAGCAGCAGCGCGGGCACGAGCAGGGCCTCGTGATAGACGAGCTGGCTCAGCTCGGTGCTCTGGCGCTCGTCGTCGCAGAACAGCGAGATGCCCTGGGCGGTCTTGCCGATCACCAGGTGCTGGTAGCCGGTGCGGGTGTCGGCGAGCACGTCCGAGACGTGCCAGACGCGGGTCAGGCCGGCGCCGGCCGGTTCCTCGATTTTCAACCGTCTTCCTGTCCTCTGTGGATGGTCTGGGTCCGGGCCGCGCCCGCGCCGAGCAGCTCCTGCAGCAGGTGCACGGCCAGCTCCGGGTCGGCTCGGCGGCCGCAGGTGAACACGTCGACGAACACCGACCCGCGCTCGGGGTAGGAGTGGATCGAAGCGTGCGACTCGGACAGCAGCGCGAGCACGGTGATGCCCTGCGGCTCGAACCGCTTGAACGTCAGCTCGCAGACGGTCGCGCCCGCCTTCTCCAACGCGCGTTGCAGGCTGTCGCACAGGAACCCGGCGTCGTCGAGCACCTCGGGTGAGACCCCCGAGAACTCCGCGAGCACGTGCCGGCCGGCGAACTCGCCGACCTCGCCCGGCTCGCCGCCGAGGAAATACGTCCGCAACGGGGGAAAGCCGTTGAACGACACCGACGAGTAGCTCTGCGTGTACGCGCCGGTCTCCAGGATGTCCACGAAGTCACCGGCCCGCAACGCCAGCGGCAGCCGGTACGGGGTGCGCTGGTAGAGGACGTCGTCGCCGTCGCAGGTGGGGCCGGCGATCACGACCGGGCCGTCCGGGGTGCCGTCGTGGGCGGTCTCGAGGCGGTACGCGATGGCTTCGTTCTCGGTCTCGGCCATCCCGCCGTAGCGCCCGATGTCCAGGTACACCCAGCGTTTCTCGTCCGTCGGGGACTTGCGGGACACCAGCACGACCTCGCTGCGGATCAGCCCGGCCCCGGCGACCACCGCCCGGCCCGGCTCGAAGGCCAGCTCCGGCGCGACGGGAAAATGCCGCTCGACCGACGCGCGGATGGCGGCGGCGTACTCGGCGAGCGGTGGCGGCTCGGTCGCGTAACGGCCGGGCATCCCGCCGCCGATGTTCAAGCCGCGCAACGAAACCCCTCGCGCCGCCACCGCGCGGGTGACCCTCGCGGCGGCGGCGATGCCGTCCTCCCAAGCGCCCGGGTCGAGGTGCTGGGACCCGACGTGAAACGCCACTCCCTCCGCGTCCAGCCCGAGGGCGGCGGCGCGCGTGAGCAGGTCGGCCGCCATTTCGGGGCTACAGCCGAACTTCTGCCCGAACGGGGTCTGCGAACCGGGGCTGTCCACGAGAATCCGGCACGACACCGTCGACCCGGGCGCGTGCCCGGCGATGTTCTCGAGGTCCGGGAGGCTGTCGAAGGTGAACCGGCGCACCCCGGCCCGGTGGGCGAACGCGATGTCGCGCGCCTTCTTCACCGTGTTGCCGTAGGAGATCAGCTCCGGCCGAACCCCCTGGGCGAGGCAGAGTTCGATCTCCTCGCGCCCGGCCACATCGAAGCCCGCCCCCGCGCGAGCGAGCAACCGCACCACCTCCGGCGCCGGGTTCGCCTTCACCGCGTAGTACAGCCGAGCCTCCGGCAGCGCTTCCCGAAGCCGCACATAGCTTTCCCGCACCACATCGAGGTCGACGACCAGACACGGCGTCGGCGGACTGCGGTCGTCCAGGAACGCACGGCACCGTAACGACGCCTGCGGGAGCGCTTCGATCACGCGATCCAGGGTAGCTCCAGGCTAACCTCGGGCCGGTGATCGTATGGCTCAACGGCACTCACGGTGCCGGCAAGACCACAACCAGTGCGCTGGTGCAGGAGTTGATCCCGGATTCACGGGTGTTCGACGCCGAGAAGGTCGGCGAGACCCTGATGGACATCGCACCGGGGCTGCCCGCGACGGACAACTTCCAGCACTGGCCGCCGTGGCGCCCGCTCGTGGTCGAGACCGCCCGCCGCGTGCTCGACTACACCGGGGGCACCCTGGTGTAGTCCATGACGGTCCTGGTCGAGCCGTACTGGCGCGAGATCAGCACGGGCCTCGCCCGCCATGGCATCCCGGTCCGGCACTTCGTCCTCCACGCCGACCAGGACACCCTCCGCCGGCGCATCGAGGACGCGCATCCCGTCCCCTCGCGCTTCCGGCTCCAGTACCTCGAGCCCTACGCCGAGGCGGCCCGCACCTGGTTGCACCGCGAGGCCGAGGTCGTCGACACCACGCAGCTCACCCCGGCACAGGCCGCCCGGCGGATTGCCGACGCCCTCACCCCACGGTGACCGCAAGCCGTCCGTCGTGGACTTCGGTGAGCTGGTCGGCCGCGGTCAGGTGGGCGCGGTCGTGGGTGACCAGGACGGTGGCGGTGGCCTGCTGGTGGGTGAGGCGGGTGATCAGGTCGATCACGGCGGCGCCGCGCTCGTGGTCCAGGGCGCTGGTGGGCTCGTCGACCAGCAGCACCGTCGGGACGTTCATCAGGGCGCGGGCGATGCTGACGCGCTGGCGCTGCCCGCCGGACAGTTGGTGCGGGCGGCGGCCGGCCTGGGCGGCGAGGCCGACGGCGTCGAGCAGGTCCATCGCCCGGCCGCGGGCCTTGGCGGGGGAGCGGCCGTCGATCCGGGCCATCACCTGGAGCTGTTCGGCGGCGGTCAGCGAAGGCAGCAGGTTGGGCTGCTGGAAGACGATGCCGATCTTGTGCCGGCGCAGGTCGGTCAGCTCGGCGCGGCTCAGGCCGGCGGTGGCGGTGCCGTCGACGGTCACGGTGCCGGAATCGGGCGTGATCAGGGTGGCGGCGACGGCCAGCAGGCTCGACTTGCCGGAGCCCGACGGGCCGGCCACGACGGTCAGGCTGCCCCGGGGAACGTCCAGGCTGACCTGGTCCAGCGCGGTGAGACGGGCGTCGCCGTCGGGGTAGGTGAGGGTGACGCCGGTCAGGTTGAGGCTCATCGGGCACTTCCCAGTGCGGTCAGCGGGTCGACCGCGGTGATGCGGCGGATGGACAGGGCGGCCCCGAGCGCGCCGAGCAGGATCATCACGGCGGCCGGGAACAGGATGGTGGCGGGCGTCAGCGCGAACGGCACGGCCGAGCCGGAGACGACGGCGCCCAGCGCGGCGGCGAGGCCGGAGCCGGCCAGCGTGCCGCCGGCGAGCAGGACGACGGCCTGGCCGAGGGCGTCCTTCAGCAGCCCGGCGGTGGTGGAGCCCAGCGCCTTGAGGACGGCGATGTCACCACTGCGCTGGATGGTCCAGACGGTGAAGAAAGCACCGATCACCAACGCCGAAATGGCGAACAGGAAGCCGCGCATCAGCTGCAGGGAGCCGTTTTCGGAGGTGTAGGAGCCGATCGCGGACAGCGAGTCGTCCTTCGTGACGGTCCGGGTGCCCGCGGCCCGGTCGACGGCCGCCAGGTCGGCGCCCGAGGTGTTGAGCGCGAGCACGGTCGCGGCCGGGCGGTCGGCGGCGCCGCTCGGGGGAGCGGCCTTCGCCCAGACGTCGAGGCCGGTCCAGATCACCGGGGTGTGGCTGAACGAGGCGTCGCCCGACACCGCGGCCACGCCCAGTCGCTGCCCGGCCACGGTGACGGTGCCGCCGGCCGTGACGCCGAGGTCGTCGGCGGCCGTGGTGGACAGCACCACCGACGGCCCGGCGAGCCGGCCGCTGTCCGGGGCGAGGGCGGAGCCGGGCCGGACGCCGAACACCGAAACGGCGGCGCTGCGGTCGCCGGCGACGGCCTTGGTGGTGGTGATGCCCAGCGGTTCGGCCCTGACGACGCCGGGCGCGCCCGCCCACTGCTGCCACTGCTTCGAGGTGACAGTGGAGTTGGCGTAGGAAAGGCTTTGGCCGCCGCTCGGCGCGGCGAAGGCGATCTCGTCGGCGGGCAGGCCGGTGATCGCGGAGATGTTCTGCCGGCCCAGCCCGGCGGTCAGCCCGGACAGCAGGCCGACCAGCAGGGTGATCAGCACGACAACGGTGCCCATCAGGGCGAAGCGCCCTTTGGCGAACTTCAGGTCTCTCCAGGCGACGTACACGGGTTCTCTTTCTCACGGCGGGGGATCGATGTGCCCTCAACGGTCCCCGCCAGTCCCCTGTGGACGCATCTGGCGGCGGACCGCACTTCGCGCGCCGTAAGGGGGCTCGCCGGTTCTACCTTTTGATGGAGGCGTCGCGCGGCCGTCCTCCGTAACCTGGACTCACTGTGAACGCCGCCGCCCCCTCGCTGACCCCGACCAGCCGCACCCTGTCGTGGTGCCTGCACCTGCTGTTCGCGGGGCTGCTCGTGCTGGCCGGCGCCCGGGCGGTGGCCGACCGCCTCCCGCAGGCCGGGGCGGTCGTCGCGGTGGCGGCAGCGTGCGGGCTCGTGTACGCGGCCGGGCCGCTGCTGCCGCGCGTCCGCGCCTCCCGCCGCGCCGCCGCCGGGTGGCTGGCCGTGGTGGGCGCCGTGTGGCTGGCGCTGCTGGTGCTGACCGCCGACGGGGTGTGGGTCGCCTTCCCGCTGTACTTCCTCCAGCTGCACCTGCTTTCACGCCGGGCCGGGCTGGTGGCAGTGGCCGTGACCGCGCTCGCCGCGGTCGGCGCCTTCGCCGCGCACCGGGGATCCTTCAGCCCGGCCATCGCGATCGGCCCGGCGCTCGGCGCGGCGGTGGCGGTCGCGGTGGTGTGGGGGTACCAGGCCCTGTACCGGGAGAGCGATCGCCGACGGCGCCTGATCGAGGAGCTGACCGCCACCCGCGCCGACCTGGCCGAGGCCCAGCACGAAGCCGGGGTGCTGGCCGAACGCGAGCGGCTGGCCCGCGAGATCCACGACACCCTGGCCCAAGGGCTGTCCAGCATCCAGCTGCTGTTGCGCGCCGCCGCGCGCGACCTGCCCTCGGAGAACGCCGCCCGCTACGTCGAACAGGCCCGCCAGGCCGCGGCGGACAACCTCGCCGAAGCCCGCCGTTTCGTCGCCGCCCTCACCCCGCCCGCCCTGGACGACACGACGCTGGCCGGCGCCCTGGAACGCTTGTGCGCCACCACCAGCGCCCGTCACCGGATCACGGCGCGCTTCCACCTGACCGGCGACGTCGTGCCGCTGCCGACCGCGCACGTGGTCGCCCTGCTGCGCGTCGCTCAAGCCGCGCTGGCGAACACCGTCCGGCACGCCCAGGCCACCACCGCCGAGGTCACCCTCAGCTACCTCGGGGACGAGGTCTCCCTCGACGTCGTCGACGACGGCACCGGCTTCGACCCCGCCCGGCTGGTGACCCCGGACGCCGGAAGCGGCTTCGGCCTGGCCGCGATGCGGACCCGTGCGCAGGCGCTCGGCGGCACCGTCACCATCGAATCCGGCACCGGTCACGGCACCGCGCTGGCGGCCCGGCTGCCCCTTCTCACGCCCACTGAACCCGAGGCCCGCCCATGACCGGCACCCCGATCCGCCTCCTGCTGGCCGACGATCACCCCGTGGTGCGGGCCGGGCTCCGGGCCGTGCTGGAGGCCGAGCCGGACCTCGTGGTGGTCGCCGAGGCCGCGACCGCGCGGGAGGCGGTGGCCCGCGCGGCCGAGGGCGACATCGACGTCGTGCTGATGGACCTGCAGTTCGGCGCCGGCATGAACGGCGCCGAGGCGACCGCCGCGATCACCGCCCGGCCTGGCGGCCCGCGGGTGCTGGTCGTCACCACCTACGACACCGACGCCGACACCCTGCCCGCCATCGAGGCCGGCGCCACCGGCTACCTCCTCAAGGACGCCCTGCCCGAGGACCTCGCCGCCGCGGTGCGCACCGCCGCGGCCGGGCGCACGACGCTGGCCCCCAGGGTCGCCGACCGCCTGATGAACCGGCTGCGCACCCCGGGCGCCGCGCTGACCCGGCGGGAGATCGAAGTCCTCACCCTGGTCGCCGACGGGCTGTCCAACCAGGCGCTGGCCCGTCGGCTGCACCTCACCGAAGGCACCGTCAAATCCCACTTGGCCCGCGTTTACAGCAAACTCGGCGTCGATTCGCGCACCGCCGCCGTCGCGGCCGCGACCGACCTCGGCCTGATCCGGCGCTGATCCGGCGCTGAAGCGGGTTCGTCCGGCTGGATGGATCTGCCGCCCCGGATTCGTCACGCGCTACGAACGGACGGTCCGCGAAACCTCCTAGTGTCGCCGGAAGCGAGGTGACACGAGGCGAGGAGACGGAGCATGCGGACACTCTTGCGCGGCGGCCGCGTCATCGATCCGGCGACGGGATTCGACGGGATCGCCGACGTCCTGGTGACCGACGGGGTGATCACCGCCGTCGGCGCGGGCGGGCCGGGCGGCGCGGGTGACACGGAGATCGACGTCTCCGGGCTGGTCGTCGGGCCCGGGTTCATCGACCTGCACAGCCACGTGCACACCATCGCCGGCCAGCGGCTGCAGGCGATGGACGGGGTGACCACGGCACTCGACCTGGAAGCCGGGCTGATGCCGGTCGAGCGGGCGTACGCCGAGGCCGCCGCCGCGGGACGCCCGCTGCACTACGGCTTCTCCGCCTCGTGGGGCAGCGCGAGGGCCAAGGTGCTCGCCGGGATCGAGCCCGACGCGAACATCGGCAGCGGGCTCGCCGTGCTCGGGAACACCGCCTGGCAACGGTCTTCGTCGCCGGGCGAGCTGGCCGCCTGGCTGTCCCTTGTGGACGGTGAGCTGGCCGCGGGCGCGCTCGGCATCGGCGTGCTGCTCGGTTACGCGCCGGCCACCGACCCGGGTGAGTTCCTGGCCGTGGCCCGGCTCGCCAAGGAGGCCGGCGTGCCCACGTACACCCACGTGCGCGAGCTGGTCGAGGTCGACCCGGCCACTCCCGCCGACGGCTCGGGGGAGATCGCGATCGTCGCGGCCGAGACCGGCGCCGCGATGCACCACTGCCACGTCAACAGCACCTCCGGCCGGCACGTCGACCGGGTGCTCGCCGAGCTGGAGGCCGGCCGCTCCGCCGGTTCACGGGTGACGGTCGAGGCGTACCCGTACGGCGCGGGCAGCACCGCGATCGGCGCGGCCTTCCTCTCGCCCGAGCGGTTGAAGATGAAGGGACTGAGCCCGTCGAGCGTGGTGATGCTGGAGACCGGGGAACGGTTCTCCGACGAGGCCCGCCTGCTCCAGGTCCGCGCCGAGGACCCGGGAGCGCCGTGCATCCTGGAATTCCTCGACGAGAAGGACCCGCTCGACCGCGCGCTGCTGCACCAGGCGCTCGCCTTCCCGGACGCGATCGTCGCCAGTGACGCGATGCCCGTCTTCTGGAAGGACGGGGTCAGCGAGTCGGCCGAATGGCCGCTGCCGCCGGGTGGTACGACCCATCCGCGCACGGCCGGGACGTACGCCAAGACGTTGCGCCTGATGGTGCGCGAGAGCGGGGCGTGGACCTGGCTGGAGGCGTTCCGGCGCTGTTCTTACCTGCCCGCGCGGGTGCTCGACGAGGTCGCTCCCGCGGCGCGGGCGAAGGGCCGGCTCGACGTGGGTGCGGACGCCGATATCGTCGTCCTCGACCCCGCCGCGATCACGGACGCGGCCACTTACTTCGATTCGACCCGGCCTTCGGTCGGCGTCCGGCACCTGTTCGTCGCGGGCGTTCCGGTGGTCAGCGACGGGCACTTGCGCACGGACGCCTTCCCCGGCCGTCCGCTGCGGGGCGAGCCGCGATGACCGGGCCCGACGTGCGCGCCCTCCTCGCGGACATCAAAACGCTGGTGTGCTGCGAATCCCCGTCGTCCGATCACGCGGCCGTGGCCCGCAGCGCCGAGGTGCTGGCCGGGATGGGCCGGGCGCTGCTGGGCGCGGAGCCCGAGCGGATCGTCCTCGACGGCTGCACCCACCTGCGCTGGCGGTTCGGCGACGGCCCGCCGCGCGTGCTGCTGCTCGGCCACCACGACACGGTGTGGCCGCTGGGATCGCTGGCCTCCCATCCGTTTTCGGTGGCCGACGGCGTGCTGCGCGGTCCCGGCTGCTTCGACATGAAGGCCGGGGTCGTGATGGCGCTGCACGCCGCCGCGGCCCTGCCCGATCGCGCCGGACTGTCCATTTTGGTCACCGGGGACGAGGAACTCGGCTCGCCCTCGTCCCGCGGGCTGATCGAAGAAGAAGCGAGGGGCTGCGACGCGGCGTTTGTGCTCGAAGCCTCGGCCGACGGGGGCGCGCTGAAGACCGGCCGCAAAGGCGTTTCGCACTACCGGATCGCGGTGACCGGCCGGGCCGCGCACGCCGGGCTCGAGCCCGAGCGGGGGGTCAACGCCGGGATCGAGGTCGCACACCAGGTCCTCGCCATGGCGGCGCTCGCCGATCCGGCGCGGGGCACGAGCGTGGTGCCCACGGTGATCTCGGCGGGCACCACCGTCAACACCGTGCCCGCGGCGGCCGGCGTGGAGGTCGACGTGCGGGCGCCGGACGGGGCCGAGCAGCTGCGCGTCGACCGGGAGCTGCGGGAACTGCGGCCGGTGCTGGAAAACGCGCAGGTGCGGGTCCACGGTGGGATCAACCGCCCGCCGCTGGAGACCTCGTCCTCGGCGGGATTGTTCCGGCTCGCCCGGGAACTGTCGGCCGGGCTCGGGCTCGGCGAGCTGAGCGCGGCTTCGGTCGGCGGCGCCTCGGACGGCAATTACACCGCCGGCATGGGGGTTCCGACGCTCGACGGCCTCGGCGCCGTCGGCGGCGGCGCGCACGCCGACCACGAACACGTCCTGGTCGCGGAATTGCCGCGCCGCACCGAACTGCTCACCGCGCTCGTCGAAAACGTGCTCGCGAAACGCGAAGCGAAATGACTTTGGCGGGGGAGCCGGGAAAGGGGATCGTCCCGTGACGAATCTGACGACGAATGCGGAAAGCCTTCCCGCCCGGGCGGTGCGCGACGAAGCGGTCGCCGTCGCGCGGGCCGCGGCCGGGGCCGCCGGCGTCGAAATCCGTGAGCTGACCGAGGTCGCGGAGCTGACCGCGGCCGGCGACCTGTTCGAGTCGATCTGGCGGTCCGCGCCCGGCGCCCGGCCGCTGACCACGGAACTGCTGCGGGCGATGTCCAGCGCCGGGAACTACGTCGCCGGCGCGTTCGGGCAGGGCGAACTCCTCGGCGCCTGTTTCGGCTTTTTCGGGCACCCCGGGAAGGGCGGCCTGCACAGCCACATCGCCGGGGTGGCCGCCTCCGGCGCCGGCCGGGGGATCGGCCAGGCGCTCAAACTGCACCAGCGCGGCTGGGCGCTGGCCCAGGACGTGTCGGTGATCAGCTGGACTTTCGACCCGCTGGTGCGCCGCAACGCCTATTTCAACCTCGGCAAGCTCGGCGCGCTGCCGCTGCGGTACCTGCCGGACTTCTACGGGCCGATGGCCGACCGGATCAACGGCTCGGGCGAGACCGACCGGCTGATGGTCGGCTGGGACCTGACCAGCCCGGCCGTGCGGGCCGCGTCCTTCGGCGAACCGGTGCCGGCCGACGCGCGCGCCTGGCGGGAGCGGGGCGCCTCGATCGCGCTCTCGGCCGGTCCCGACGGCGGGCCCGTGACGGGATCGACGAGTTCCCCGGTCGTGCTTGCCGCCGTCCCGTCCGACATAGAACGCCTTCGCCACGACGATCCCGGCCGCGCCGCGGCGTGGCGCTCGGCGCTGCGCGAGGTGCTCGGCGGGCTGATGGCGGACGGCGCCCGGGTCACCGGTTTCGATCGTGCCGGCTGGTACGTGATCACTAAGGAGCAGTCGTGAAACTCAGTGGTGTGGAACTGCGCCGGGTACGGATGCCGCTGGTGGCCCCGTTCCGGACCTCCTTCGGTACCCAGACCGAACGGGAACTGCTGCTCCTGCGCGCGGTGACCCCTGCCGGCGAGGGCTGGGGCGAGTGCGTCACGATGGCCGGCCCGCTCTACTCCTCGGAGTACAACGACGGCGCCGAGCACGTGCTGGTGAACCACCTGATCCCGGCGCTGCTGCACTCCGGCGACGTGACCGCGAACAAGGTGGCGCCGACCCTGGCGAAGTTCAAGGGCCACCGGATGGCGAAGGGGGCGCTGGAGATGGCGGTCCTCGACGCCGAACTCCGCGCCGCCGACCGCTCGTTCGCCGCCGAGCTGGGGTCCACCCGCGACTCCGTGCCCTGCGGGGTCTCCGTCGGGATCATGGACTCCGTCCCGCAGCTGCTCGACGTCGTCGCCGGCTACCTCGACGAGGGGTACCTGCGGATCAAGCTGAAGATCGAGCCCGGCTGGGACGTCGAGCCGGTGCGCGCGGTGCGCGAGCGTTTCGGTGACGATGTGCTGCTCCAGGTCGACGCGAACACCGCGTACACGCTGGGCGACGCGCCGTTGCTGGCCCGGCTCGACCCGTTCGGCCTGCTCCTGATCGAGCAGCCGCTGGAAGAGGAGGACGTGCTCGGCCACGCCGAACTGGCCCGGCGCATCCGGACGCCGGTCTGCCTCGACGAGACGATCGTTTCGGCCCGGGCCGCGGCCGACGCCATCAAGCTCGGCGCCTGCCAGATCGTGAACATCAAGCCGGGCCGCGTCGGCGGTTACCTCGAAGCCCGCCGGGTGCACGACGTCTGCGCGGCCCACGGGGTGCCGGTGTGGTGCGGCGGGATGATCGAGACCGGGCTGGGCCGCGCGGCCAACGTCGCGCTCGCCTCGCTGCCCGGGTTCACCCTGCCCGGCGACACCTCGGCGTCGGACCGGTTCTACCGCACCGACATCACCGAGCCGTTCGTGCTGGACGCCGGGCACCTGCCCGTGCCGGCCGGGCCGGGGCTCGGGGTGGCGCCGATCCCGGAGCTGCTCGAGGAGGTCACCACGGCGAAGCGGTGGATCGCTTCGTAGCCGGGGACGAACTCCGGGGGTGGATTTGGTCGCGCCGGACTATTCGGTCCGGGGCGATCGGGGGCTAGCGTCGGGTGATGGTGACACCGGGCCCCTCTCACACCACCCTCGGGCGTGTCCTGGACGACCTCGGGGAAGTGCTCCTGGAGCCGGTCGCGGTCGCCCGGCTCACCCGCCGGCAGCTCGGCGGGGTGGTGATCCACGATCCGCACGACGACGCCGAGTTCCCCCGCCACGCCGTGGTGCTCGGCGTCGGCGTGCGGGAGCCGGACGAGGTCGTCCGCCTGATGCACGAGGCCGGCCGGCGGGGCGCGGCGGCGCTGGTCGTCCGCTCCCCGGTCGTTTCGTCGCCGGCGCTGCGGCAGGCGGCGGACTCGTCCGGCGTCGCGCTGCTCGGGCTCGCGTCCGGCGCGTCCTGGACCCAGCTCGCCGCCATGCTGCGGACGCTCCTGTCCGAAGGCGACATCGGCGACGTCTCGCCGCAGACCCTCGGCGGCCTGCCCTCGGGCGACCTGTTCGCGCTCGCCAACGCGGTGGCCGCGCTCCTGGACGCGCCGGTGACCATCGAGGACCGCAACTCGCGGGTCCTCGCGTTCTCCGGCCGCCAGGACGAAGCGGACTCGTCGCGCATCGAGACCGTGCTGGGCCGTCAGGTCCCGGAGCGGTTCACCCGTGACCTCGAGCAGGACGGCGTCTTCGAGCGGCTCTATCGCGACCACGCCCCGGTGTACGTCGACCCGCTCCGCTACGAGCACGAAGGGATCAGCCTGCCCCGCGTGGCCGTCGCCGTCCGGGCGGGTGACGAGGTGCTGGGGTCGATCTGGGCGGCAGTGCACGAGCCGTTGAGCGAAGAGCGGACGCAGGCGCTGGTCGACGCGGCCAAACTCGTGGCGCTTCACCTGCTCCGGCTGCGGGCGGGCGCGGACGTGGAACGGCGGCTGCGCGCCGATCTGGTGAGCACGGCGCTCGAAGGCGGCGCCGGGGCGCCGGAGGCCATCGCCCGGCTCGGCCTGCTGGGCCAGCCCGCGGTGGTGCTCGCGATGGGGCTGCTCGGCACGCCGGAGTCCGAGTCCGACGACGGCCTGCGCCTGGTCGCGGAACGCCAGCGGGTCGCCGACGCGCTGGCCATGCACCTGAGCGCGGTCCAGCCGCGGGCGGCCGTCGCGCTCGTCGGCGATGTCGCGTACGGGATCGTCCCGATGCCCGCCGACGGCCCGGCGCGCGCGGTGCGGATCGCGTCGACCTTCTTGGAGCGCACCGGAAAGCGGGCGGCCGCGGCGATCGGCATCGGCGGGCTCGCGCTCGACGGCTCGGGCCTGCGCGCCTCGCGTGACGGCGCGGACCGGGCGTTGCGGGTACTGCTCACCGGCGGCGGCGCCAAGCGGGTGATCACCGCCGAGGACGCCCACGTCGACGCGTTGATGCTGGAACTCGCCGATCTCGCCGCGGCCCGGGGGGACGGCGCGACCGGCCCGGTCGCGCGGCTGCTGGACTACGACGCCCGCCACCGGTCCCAGCTCGTGCACACCCTGCGCTGCTGGCTCGACGCCTTCGGGGACATCACCGCGGCGTCCGCCGCCGCCTTCGTCCACCCGAGCACCTTCCGGTACCGGCTGCGGCGGCTCGCCGAGGTCGGCGAGATCGACCTCACCGACCCCGGGGACCGCTTCGCCGCCATGCTCCAGCTGCGGCTGCTGCCGCCGGGGACCGGACCGTCACACGCCGAGGCAGGCTGACCACACCGGGCCTGGCAACACAGGGGAATTCGTCGCCCCGGCTCGAAAGGGCTCCGGATGTTCGTGTGAACGCACGAACTCCGGGCGGAAAGCGCTGATCAGAATGAGGGACCGGCGCGCTGGCCCGTGCCGTTCACCTTCTCTCACGCTCCCGTGGAGGCGCCATGACGGCAGTGGTCGACGAAGACACCTGGACAGCGCGGCGGATCAACCGGACGGCGCTGCTCACCATGACGGTGATGGTGTTCGCCTGGTCGGTGGACTACATCGACCGGTTCTCGATCGGGATGGCGCTGCCCCTGATCGGCCGGGAGTTCGGCGTCGGCAAGACCGGGCAGGGCTGGCTGGTGACGGTGTTCGCCCTGGTCTACATGGTCTGCCAGATCCCGGCCGGGTTCCTCGCCGACCGGTTCGGCGCCCGGGGCCCGATGCTGGTCACGCTCGTGCTCTGGTCGGCGTTCACCGCGCTGACCGGAATGGCGGGCACGTTCGGGATGCTGCTGGTCGTGCGCGGGCTTTTCGGGGTGTGCCAAGGACTTTTCCCGGCGGCCTCGTTCAAGGCGGTCGCGGAGCGGACGACCCCGGCCAACCGGGCGACCAGCGCCGGGGTGATGCTGTCCGCGAGCGGGATCGGCACGGGGGTGGCGCCGCTGATCGTCGGGCCGCTGCTGATGGCGGTCGGCTGGCGGCACACGTTCTTCTGGATGGCGGGCGTCGGCGTGGTCATCGGCGTCGTGGTCTGGGCGATCCTGCCCAAGGCGCTGCCGGAACGGCTCCGCAGCCTGCCCCGCACCGAGGTGAAGACCCCGGAGGTCTCGCGCAAGCAGCTGCTGAAGTCGCCGGTGGTCTGGAAGTTCACCCTGTTGTTCTGCACCACCAACATGCTGAGCTACGGCCTCGTCACCTGGGTGCCGAGCTACCTGCAGGAGGCGCGGGGCCTTTCGCTGACCCAGACCGGCGTGGCGGCCGCGATCCCGATGCTGGTCAGCATCGGCACCACCATCCTCGGCGGCTGGCTGTTCGACCGGTACTTCCACGATCGCGGCCGCTGGTACCTCGGCTCGGTCGCACTGGTGACCGTGGTCCTGCTGGTGCTCATGGTGAACGCGGGCAGCACCGTGGAGTTCACCGTCTACGAGACGCTGGCCGTCGGCGTCTTCGGCCTGGCCACGATGGGCGTTTTCGGCCTGCCGCTGCGGGTGCTGCCCACGGCGCTGACCGGGATCGGCATGGGGGTGATGAACTTCGGCGGCCAGGTGGCCGGCGCGGTCGCCCCGCTCGCGATGGGCTGGCTGGCCGACACCTTCTCCTACACCGCCGCGTTCGGCTTCCTCATCGGCAGCACGCTGCTCACCGTGCTGTTCGCCTTCTGGGTCCCGCAGACCCCCGCGCAGTTCGCCTTCGCCAGCCCCCGGCCGACAGGAGTGTCATGACCACCGCAGCCGAAACGATCGCCACGATCACCCGCCGCGCGAAGGAGGTGGGCGTCCGGGTCTGGCTGCACGCGGCCGAAATCGGCGGCCCGCGCCGGCTCGGCATCGGCGAGGACGAGCCGGTGGTCACCGCGTCGGTGTTCAAGGTCCCGGTCGCGCTGGAGCTGGCCCGGCAGGCCGCCGAGGGGGCCTTCGACCTGGCCGGGCGGGTCACCGTCGCGCCGGGGCACCCGACTCCCAGCCCGTACGGCCTGGCCACCTTCCGGCACGAGGCGGTGCTGTCCTGGCACGACCTGGCGACCCTGATGATCGGCATCAGCGACAACGTCGCCACCGACCTGATCCTCGCCGAAGTGGGCCGGGAGGCGGTCAACGCGTCCTTGCGGCGCCTGGGCTTCGAGCACACCGCCGTCCCGCAGGACTGCCGCGAGGTGCTGGACAGCATCGGCGAGGACCTCGGACTGTCCTATGAGGACGACGAGGGGTGCTCGCCGGGCTGCCGTACGAGCAGGTGTCCGCGTTGCGCGCGCTGCGGCCGGAGCACACGTGCCGGACGACGGCCGCCGAGATCACCCGGCTGCTCGGGATGATCTGGCTCGACGTGGCGGCGCCGCCCGCCGCGTGCGCCGAGGTCCGGCGCTGGCTGGACCTCCAGGTGTGGCCGCACCGGCTGCGGGCCGGGTTCCCCGACGACGGGATCCGCGTGAGCGGCAAGACCGGGACCCTGCCGTCGGTGCGCAACGAGGTGGGCGTGGCCGAGTACCCGGACGGGCGCCGTTACGCCGTCGGGGTCTTCACGCGGGCCGAGGACACGCGCTCGAGGGTGCCGGAGCGGGACGCCTTCATCGGCTTCGCCGCGGCCGAGGCCGTCGGGTGGCTGAGGGCGGCCGCGTGATTCGTCGGCCCGGACGAATTTTCCCGCCGCTCTCCTCGGTTCCGACGAACAAGTGACGCCGGTCACCGACCTAGCATTCCGGAGACGCCGGACCACCCGTTGCCGGCCCCGCCGTTTCCCGGAGACCCCTTCCCGGACCCCTTCCCCTCGACAATGAGGTGCACATGTCGAAACTTCCCCAGATCGAAGCCTGGCTCCAGGACAACCTGGCCGCACTGCTGGCCGAGCACCGGGTGCCGGGGGCGGCGATCGCGGTACTCGCCGGCGGCGAGGTGATCGACCACGCGGCGGGCCTGCTGAACACCGGCACCGGCGTGGAGTCCACAGTGGACTCGGTGTTCCAGATCGGCTCGATCACGAAGCTCTGGACGACCACGCTGGCCATGCAGCTGGTCGACGAGGGCCGGCTCGACCTCGACCGGCCGGTCCGGGACTACCTGCCGGAGTTCGCGCTCGCCGACGAGGGCGCCGCGGCGCGGATCACCGTCCGGCAGCTGACCTGCCACACCGCCGGGTTCGAGGGCGACATCTTCACCGATACCGGCCAGGGTGACGACTGCGTGGCGAAGCTCGTCGAGACGCTCTCCGACGTGCCCCAGCTGTTCGCCCCGGGGGAGATGTTCTCGTACAACAATGCCGGCTACTGCGTGCTCGGCCGCGTGATCGAGGTGCTGCGCGGCAAGTCCTACGACGACTGCGTGCGTGATCACCTCTTCGTGCCGCTCGGCCTGACGCACGCGGCCGCCGGGCCGTACGACGCAATCCGCTATCGCGCGGCGATCGGCCACATCCAGCCGACGCCGGAGGAGTCGCCGCAGCCCGCGCCGGTCTGGGCGCTCGCCCGGTCCAACGCCCCGGCCGGTTCGACGCTCGCGATGCGCCCGCGGGACCTGCTGGCCTTCGTCCGGATGCACCTCAACGGCGGCCGCGCCGACGACGGCACCCAGGTGCTGACGCCGGAATCGGTCGCCGCGATGCGGGAGCAGCAGGTCGCGCTGCCCGACCTCGGCCTGATGGGCGGGGCCTGGGGCCTCGGCTGGATGCTCTTCGACTGGCCCGGCGGCCCGGTGATCGGCCACGACGGCGGCACCATCGGCCAGTCGGCGTTCCTGCGGGTGGTCCCGGGCCAGGACGTCGCGGTGGCCCTGCTGACCAACGGCGGCTCGCCGACGCAGGTGTACCTGGAGGTCTTCCGGAAGGTGCTGGGCGAGCTGGCGGGAGTGGAGATCCCGGCGCTGCCGGAGCCGAATCCCGCCGAGACCCCGGCCGACGGCACCCGTTACGTCGGCGAGTACTCCTCGGCGGTGGCGGACACCGTGGTCAGCCAGGACGCCGACGGCAGGCTGTGGATCGAGCAGACGCCGAAGGGGGTCTTCGCCGAGGCCGCCGGCGGGGCACCGGACAAGGCCGAACTGCTGGGCTGGAAGGGCGACACACTGGTCGCCACGCACCGGCAGCTCCCGGGTGTCTACCTGTCGCACGCCTTCGTCGGCGATGACGGCGACGGGCGCGCGCTGTACCTCCACACCGGCCGGGCCGATCGGCGGGTCAGCCGATGAGCGTGGTCGGCGAGGAGATCGAAGCGGTTTTCGCCGGCGCGGGGGCGCAGGGGTTCGTGCACGCGCGAGAGGTGGGCGTGCCGGACGGGCCCGAGGTCGGGGTCGGCGCGGACGCCCCGGTGGTGCTCGCGTCGGTGTTCAAGATCCCGGTCGCGCTCGCCTACGCCCGCGAGGTCGTGGCCGGCCGGCTCGACGAGACCGAGCGGACCCGGGTCACCGCGCGGTACCGGATCGGCGGCATCGGCACCGCGGGCAGCGCCGACGACGTCGAGATGACCTGGCGGGACCTGGCGCGCTTCATGCTGACCATGAGCGACAACGCCGCGACCGACGTCGTCTTCCACCGCGTCGGCCAGGCGGCGGTGGACCGCGTGCTCAGCGACCTCGGGCTCTCCCGGACCCGGCTGATCGGCTGCTGCGAAGACTTGTTCGCTTCCGTCGCCGCCGATCTCGGCGCTTCCGGAGACATGGCTTCCGGCGATATCGAGGAGATCCTCGCCGCGGCCACCCCGGAGCAGCTGTGGAAGCTCTCGGCGCTCGACCCGGAGCGCACCACGTCCTCGACCCCGCGTGAGATCACCACGCTGCTCGACGCCGTCTGGACCGACCGGGCGGGTGAGCCGGCCGCGTGCGAGAAGGTGCGCGCGATCATGGCGCAGCAGATCTGGCCGCACCGGATCTCGTCCGGGTTCCCGTCCGGCGTGACGATCGCGGCGAAAACCGGGACCCTGCCGGCGATCCGCAACGAAGCGGGCGTGGTGACCTATGCGGACGGCCGCCGCTTCGCCGTGGCCGTGTTCACCCGCGCCGCATCACTCGAAGACCGCCTGCCCGCGGTCGACCGGTCCATCGGCGAGGCCGCGCGCCTGGCCGTCGGCCATCTTCACGCGTTGCCCGTGCACCCGTAGGAGGACCCATGAGAACAGCTCGGCTCACCGCCGCGATGGCGGGTGTGGTGGTCCTGGCCGTGAGTGCCTGCGGGACGCCGGCTTCGTCGGGGCCGGACCGGACCGCGAACCAGAAGCTGGCCGACGGCAAGACGTTCACCCTGGCGCTCCCGTCGGACCCGGGTTCGCTCGACCCGGCCATGACCGTCCTGTCGGTCACCCGCCAGCTCGACCAGTTCCTCTACGACGGCCTGGTCACCATCGACGCCACGGGCAAGCCGGTCGCCGGCCTCGCGCAGAAGTGGGAGGCCACCACGACCACGGCGTCGTTCACCCTGCGGAGCGGGGTCACCTGCGCCGACGGCACCCGGCTGACCGCGCGCGACGTGGCCGCGAACATCAACTTCGTGGGGGACCCGGCGAACAAGTCCCCGATCGCCGGGGTCACGGTCAAGCCGGGGACCAAGGCGGTCGGCGACGACACCGCCGGGACGGTCGCGGTGACCAGCGGTTCGCCGGACTCGTTCCTGCTCCGCAACGTCGGCAGCGTGCCGATCGTCTGCGCCAAGGGCCTGGCCGACCGGTCGTCGCTGGCCAAGGGGCAGCAGGGCACCGGCATGTTCACCGTCACCGAAATCGTGCCGAACGACCACTACACGCTGACCCGGCGCAAGGACTACACCTGGGGCCCCGGCCAGTGGCCGGCCGAGCAGCCCGGCCTGCCGGACAAGGTGGTCGCCCGGGTCATCCAGAACATGACCACCACGTCCAACCTGCTGCTGTCCGGGGAAGTCAACGCCGGTTCGATCACCGGGCAGGACACGCGGCGGCTGAGCGCGCAGCGGCTGTTCCACGCCGACACCACGATCACGCTCGGCGAGCTGTTCTTCAACCAGTCGCCCGGCCGGCCCGGCGCCGATCCGGCCGTGCGGCGGGCCTTGGTGCAGGCGCTCGACCTCGGCCAGGTCGCCAAGGTGCTCACCAGCGGCGCCGGCGTGCCCGTCAAGGGACTGGTCACCGGGGAGCCGCTGGCCTGCCCCGGCGACTCGGTCAGCGGGAAGCTGCCCGGCTTCGACGCGGCCGCCGCCAAGACCGCGCTCGACGCCGCGGGCTGGCGGCCCGGCGCGGACGGCGTGCGCGTCAAGGACGGCAAGCGGCTCGCCCTCAGCACCATCTACGGCACGCAGGTCGGCCCGACCATGGCCCCGGCCGCCGAGCTGGTCCAGCAGTCCTTGAAGGGCATCGGCGCCGACGTCACGCTCAAGGCGGTCGACAGCCCCGGGCTGAGCCGGGTGCTGTTCGACACCGGGGACTGGGACCTTTCGATGGGCCCGCTGGGGCTCACGCTGCCGAGCCAGCTGGTGCCGTTCGTGTCCGGGCCGCTGCCCCCGCAGGGCACCAATTTCGCGCACATCCGGAACGCGCAGTACGACTCCCTCGTCGGCCAGGCGGCGGCGTCGGCCGGGGACGCCGGCTGCCCGAGCTGGCTGGGCGCGGAATCCGCGCTGTTCGCCCAGCTCGACGTGGTGCCGTTCGCGAACACGGTGGTGCCGACCTTCGGCACCGACGCGCGGTTCGGGATCAACCAGGGCGCCATCCAGCCGTCGACGATCCGGATGTACTCCTGATGACCGAAACGGCCGTCACCACCGCGGTTTCCGGTCCGCGGGCCGGGCCGTGGCTGTCGTTCGGGCTGCGCCGCCTCGGCCGGTTCGCCGTCTCGGTGTGGGTGCTGGTGACCATGGCGTTCCTGATGATCCAGCTGATCCCGGGCGACCCGGTCCGCGCGGCGCTCGGCCTGACCGCCCCGGTCGAGCTGGTGAACGCGCGCCGGGCCGCGCTCGGCCTCGATCACCCGTTGTGGCAGCAGTACCTCGACTACCTCGGCGGGCTGGTCCGGGGCGACTTCGGCACGTCGATGCTGAGCGGGGTGCCGGTTTCGCAGGTCATCGGCGACCGGCTGCCCGCGACGCTGGAGCTGGCGGTGCCCGCCTTCGTGGTGGTCATCGTCGTGGCGATCCCGCTCGGCCTGCTGTTCGCCATGCTGACCCGCGGCGGCCGGCGCCGCGGCAGCGAGCTGGCCTTCACCTCGACGACGGTGCTGCTCGCCGCCATCCCGGAGTTCCTGGTCGCGGTGGCGCTGGTCGCGTTCTTCGCGGTCCGGCTCGGCTGGTTCCCGGTGGCCGGCAGCGAGGGGACGACGTCGCTGGTCCTCCCGGTGATCGCGCTCGCACTCGGCCCGGCCTCGGTGCTCTCCCGCATCGTGCGGGTGGAGACGCTTTCCGTGCTGGGCAACGACTTCATCCGCACCGCGCGGGCGAAACGGCTGCCCGCGCGGCTGGTCTACGCGCGGCACGCGCTGCCGAACGCGCTGACCGCGACGCTGACCCTCGGCGGGATGATGCTGACCGGGATGGTCGCGGGCACCGTGCTGGTGGAGAACGTGTTCGCCTGGCCGGGACTCGGCTCGACGATCGCGCAGTCGATCCTGCAGAAGGACTACCCGCTGGTGCAGGGCATCGTGCTGGTCTACGGCGTCGGGGTGCTGCTGGTGAACCTGCTGGTCGACGTCCTGCTGGCCGTGCTCGACCCGCGCTCGACGATCCGGGAGGGCTGATGGTGAACCGGCGCGCGAAGTGGCTGACGGCCCTGCGCACCCCGCTCGGCGCGTTTGCGGCCGCCCTCCTGGTCCTGGTGCTCGTGCTCGCGGTGCTGGCCCCGATCCTGTGGCCCGGCCAGGCTTCCGCGGTGGACACGAACGCGATCAGCCAGGGCCCGTCCGCGGCGCACTGGGCCGGCACCGACGAACTCGGCCGTGACATTCTCTTCCGCGTCCTCGTGGCGACGCGCTTGTCGATCGTGCTGGCGCTGCTCGCGATGGTGCTTGGCGTGGTGAGCGGGCTCGTCCTCGGCACGCTGCCCTCGGTGCTGCCGCGCCCGCTCGGCCGGCTGCTGATCGCCGCGGTGAACATCGCGGTCGCGTTTCCCGGACTGTTGCTGGTGTTGTTCTTCTCGGTCATCTTCGGGGTCGGCACGCGGGGCGCGGTGTTCGCGGTCGGGTTCGCGCTGGCGCCCGCCTTCGCGCGGCTGGCGCAGACGATGGCGGCGTCGGTGGCCGGCCGTGACTTCGTGGCGGCCGCGCGGGTCGCCGGAGTGGGCCGGATCCGGCTGCTGTTCCGCCATGTCCTGCCCAACATCGCGGAGCCGCTGGTGGTCAACGCCACGATCGGCGCCGGGAGCGCGCTGCTCGCCTTCTCCGGGCTGTCGTTCCTCGGGATCGGGGTGCAGGCCCCGGACTACGATTGGGGACGGCTGCTCGGCGAGGGCCTCAACGGGATCTACCTCAACCCGGTGGCGGCGCTGGCACCCGGCGTCGCGGTGGTGCTGGCCGGGCTCGCCTTCAACCTGGTGGGCGAGACGGTCGCCGGCGTGGTCGGCGTGCGGACCCGCGCCCGGGGGCTCGGGCCACCGCCGGTTGCGGCCACGCGGGCGGACACGCCGGCGGAGCACGAAGACGCCGTGCTGGTGGTCGAAAACCTCCAGGTCGCGTTCCCGGGCCCGGCCGGGTGGACGGTGCCCGTCCGGGGCGTGAGCTTCAGCGTCGGCGCGGGCGAGGCGGTCGGCGTCGTCGGCGAGTCCGGCTCGGGCAAGAGCCTGACCGGGCTCGCGGTGTCCCGGCTGATCGAGGCGCCCGGCGTGGTCACCGCGGACCGGCTGGAGTTCACCGGCCGCCCGCTGCTGACGACGCCGGAGCGCGAGCTGCGCGGACTGCTCGGCACCTCGCTGGCCATGGTGTTCCAGGACCCGATGACCTCGTTCAACCCGGCCCGGCGGATCGGCAGGCAGCTCGCCGAGGTTTCCGAACAGCACCAAGGCCTTTCGCGGGCCGACGCGTTCGCGCGGGCCGTCGACCGGCTGCGCGCGGTGCGGATCCCGGCGGCGCGCCGCCGCGCCCGGCAGTACCCCCACGAGTTCTCCGGCGGCATGCGCCAGCGCGCGATGATCGGCATGGGCCTGATGGGCGACCCCCGGCTGATCATCGCCGACGAGCCCACCACGGCACTGGACGTCACGGTGCAGCGCCAGCTACTGCGCCTCCTGGCCCGGACGCGGACCGAACGGGGCACCGCGATCGTCCTGATCAGCCACGACATCGCGGTCGTTTCCCAGACCTGCGAAAGGATATTGGTGATGTACGGGGGACGGGTGGTGGAAGACCTGCCGTCCGATCCCGGCGTGACCCCACGCCATCCCTACACCCGCGCCCTGCTGGCCACGACCCTGGACCTCGAGACCGACCGCGAAGCACCCCTCCCGGTGATCCCCGGCCGCCCCCCGGAACCGGGCCGCATGCCGTCCGGCTGCGCGTTCGCAGCCCGCTGCCCGGCGGTGAGCGACCGGTGCCGCACGGAAGACCCGGTGCTGGAACGGGTGACGACGGTGCACCGGGTGGCTTGCTGGCATCCGGATGGCTCGCCGCTTGCTGTGCCGGTCAAGGAAGCTGTGACCACTGGAGGTGGGGAATGACGGACCTCGTCTTCGACGCGGTGAGTGTGCGCACGGAAGACGCGGTGCTGGACCGGGTGGCGCCGGTGCGCCGGGTCGATCCGGATGGCACGCCGCTTTCCATGCCAGTCAAGGAAACCGTGACCACTGGAGGTGGGGAATGACCGACCTCGTCTTCGACGCGGTGAGTGTGCGGTACGGCGGGCGGCGCGGCCTCACCGCGGTCGACCGGGTCGGGCTGACCGTCCCTTCGGGACAGGTTGTCGGGCTGGTCGGGGAATCGGGGTCGGGGAAGTCGACGCTTGCGCGCGCGGCGGTGGGGCTCGCCCCGGTCAGTTCGGGACGGGTGCTGCTCGGCGGGGTGGACGTGCGGCGGTTGCCGCGGCGCCGGCCGTTGCAGCTGGTGTTCCAGGATCCGTATTCCTCTTTGGACCCGCGGATGAGCGTCGGCGAGTCGATCACCGAGGCGATCGGCCCTGGGGTGCTGCCCGGCCGGGCCGCGCGGCGGGCCGAGGTGGCGCGGCTGCTGGAACTGGTCAACCTCGACCCGGACCGGGCGGGGCAGCGGCCCGGGCAGCTCTCCGGCGGGCAACGCCAGCGCGTGGCGCTGGCCCGGGCCCTGGCCGGACGGCCCGAGGTGCTGATCGCCGACGAGATCACCTCCGCCCTCGACGTTTCGGTGCAGGGCGCGGTGCTCAACCTGGTGCGCTCCGTGCAGCGGCAGCTCGGCCTGTCGATGCTGTTCATCTCGCACAACCTCGCGGTGGTGCGGTATGTCAGCGACCTCGTCGCCGTGATGTACCTCGGCCGCATCGTCGAAGCCGGTCCCGCGCACCAGGTGCTCACCGAGCCGCAGCATCCCTACACCCGCGATCTGCTCGCCGCGGCGCCCTCGGCGCACAAGTCCCTGTTCGACATCGGCGCCGACGAGCCGGGCGAGATCGCCGACGCCGAGCCCGCCGACCCGCATCACCCGCCCGGCGGCTGCCGTTACCACACCCGGTGCCCGGTCGGCCCGCTCGTGCTGGCCGGCCGGGAGCTCTGCCTCCGGGCGGACCCGGCCGAAGGCGCGGCCCACCGGCCGCACTCGGCGGCCTGCCACTTCAGCGAGGACCAGTCCCATCCGACCGCGATCTCCCGAGGAGCCAGCGCATGACCCGACGTCTGGGCATCGAAGACCTGTACGACCTCGCCGTCCCCAGCCAGCCGGCGTTGTCGCCGGACGGCAGCCGGATCGTCTACGTGCTGCGGACCGCCGACCGGGACGGGGACCGCAACACCGACACGCTGTGGGAGGTCGGCTCACGCTCCGGCGAGCCCCGGCAGCTCACGCGGGGAACCGCCGACGCGGCGCCGGCCTGGGCGCCGGACGGCACCCGGATCGCCTTCCTGCGTGCCGAAGACGCGCCGCCGCAGGTGTGGCTCCTCCCGGCCGCCGGCGGGGAGGCCGAGCCGGTCACGAAGCTCCCGCTCGGCGCGGGCGCGCCGGTGTGGAGCCCGGACGGGAGCAGGATCGCGTTCGCGGCGGCCGTCGACCTGACCGCGGCGGACGGCGAGCCGAACGTCCCGGTGGTGACCGACCGGCTGGGCTTCAAAGCCGACGGCGCCGGGCTGCTCAAGACCGTGCGCAAGCACTTGCACGTCCTGGACATCGAGACCGGCGAGGTCCGCCAGGTCACCTTCGGCGACTGGCACGCGGGCGATCCCGCCTGGTCGCCCGACGGCTCGCGGCTGGCCTTCTCCGCGGCCCGCGACCGCGACTCCGACCTCACTTTCCGTTCCGGGGCCTATGTTCTCGACGCGACCGCGCGGATCGCCGAGCCGCGGCTGATCGGGTCCGGCGAAGGGATGGCCGGCCCGGTCACCTGGACCGCCGACGGCCGGTCGCTGCTGGTCGTCGGCCGGGCCGACACCGCGGCCGGCCACCTCGGGCTCCTGCGGGTGTCGCTGGACGGCGGCGAGACGGCCGACCTGGCCGCTTCGCTGGACCGCAACGTGATGTCCGGCGGCCCCGGCTACCCGGGCGCGCTCCCGCAGCTGACCGGCGACACCGTGGTGTTCGCCGTCCGCGACCGCGGCTGCACCCATCTGTACGAAGTGGACCTGGCCGGTGGCAGTCCCCGCCCGGTGTTGACGGGTGACGGCCACGTGGTGTCCGGAATGGACATCGCGAGCGGCACGATCGCCGCCGTGCTGGCCACGGACACGTCGTTCGGCGAGGTCGTGGTGCTCGACCCGGACGGCGGCCCGGCCGGCGTGCGCACCCACCACGGCGCCGCACTGTCCGAAGTGGACCTGTTCGTCCGCGAGGAGCGGGAATTCACCATCGGCGACGGCACGGTCGTCCACGGCTGGCTGGTGCGTGACCCGGAGCGGACCGGCTCGCTGCCGTTGCTGCTCGACATCCACGGCGGCCCGCACAACGCCTGGAACGGCGCGGCCGACTCGGCCCACCTCTACCACCAGGTGCTGGCCGCCCGCGGCTGGGCGGTGCTGACGCTCAACCCGAGGGGCAGCGACGGCTACGGCGAGGCGTTCTACACCGCCGCGGTCGGCGCGTGGGGCGTGGCCGACGCCGCCGACTTCCTCGAACCCCTCGACCAGCTGGTGGCCGAGGGCCTCGCCGACCCGGACCGGCTCGCCGTCACCGGCTACAGCTACGGCGGGTTCATGACCTGTTACCTGACCAGCCGGGACCAGCGGTTCGCCGCCGCCGTCGCCGGTGGGGTGGTCGCCGACCTGACCAGCATGGCGGGCACGTCGGACGCCGGGCACTACCTCGGCGTCAGCGAGGTGGGCACGCATTCGTGGGAGAACGAGTACGCCCCGTTCTCGCCGCTGACCGAGGTCTCGAAGGTGCGCACGCCGACGCTGATCGTGCACGGCGGGGCCGACGAGCGCTGCCCGGTCGGGCAGGCCGAGCAGTGGTTCACCGCCCTGCGCGAGCGCGGCGTGCCGTCCCGACTGGTGCTCTACCCCGGTGGCGCGCACCTGTTCATCCTCGACGGCCCGCCCTCGCACCGCGCCGATTTCAACCGGCGCATCGTCGAATGGGTGGAGCAGTACGCGCCCGCGGCGGACGGTGTTTCGCGGGTGCCGATCGACGCCGCGCACTGGCGCCGCCGCCTGGCGGAGCTTTCGCGCAAGTACCGCGTTCCCGGTGCGGTGCTGGGGATCCTGCGGGCCGGCACCGGCGAGGAGGTGCACGCGAGCCACGGGGTGCTGAACAAGGCGACCGGGGTCGAGGTCACCGAAGACTCGCTGTTCCAGATCGGCTCGATCTCCAAGGTGTGGACCTCGACCGTGGTGCTGCGGCTGGTCGACGAGGGCTTGCTGGACCTGGACGCGCCGATCGCCGAGGTGCTGCCGGAACTGCGGCTGGCCGACGCGGACGTGGCCAAGCAGGTCACCATGCGGCACCTGCTGACCCACACCAGCGGGATCGACGGTGACGTCTTCACCGACACCGGCCGCGGGGACGACTGCGTCGAGCGTTACGTGGAGCAGCTCGGCGAGACCGCGCAGAACCATCCGCTCGGCGCGACTTTCTCCTACTGCAACTCGGGCTTCGTGCTCATGGGCCGCGTGGTCGAGAAGCTCACCGGGCTGAGCTGGGACGCCGCGATGCGGGAGAAGCTGTTCACCCCGCTCGGGCTGACGCACACCGTCACGCTCCCGGAGGAGGCCCTGCTCTTCCGCGCGGCGGTCGGCCACGCCGCGGTGGGCGACACCGAGCCGGAGCCGGTGCCGACCTGGCAGCTGCCCCGGTCGGTCGGCCCGGCCGGGCTGATCTCCGCCCGGGCCGCGGACGTGCTCGCGTTCGCGCGGCTGCACCTGACCGGCGGCCTCACCGCGGACGGCGAGCGGATCCTCACCGCGGAATCCGCCGCCGCCATGACCGAAAAGCAGGTCGAGCTGCCCGACCGGCACACGATCGGCGACTCGTGGGGCCTCGGCTGGATCCGGGACGACTGGCACGGACGGCGGATCATCGGCCACGACGGCAACACCATCGGGCAGTCGGCGTTCCTGCGGCTGCTGCCGGACCAGGGGCTCGCGGTCACGCTGCTCACCAACGGTGGCAACGCGCACGACCTGTACGTGGAGCTGTACCGGGAGATCTTCGCGGAGCTGGCCGGCGTGACCATGCCGCACCCGCTCGAACCGCCCTCGGCCCCCGTCACCGTCGACGGGACGCGTCACCTCGGCGTCTACGAACGGGCCGGCTCGCTGACCGAAGTGCTGGCGGGGGAGAGCGGGCTGCGCCTGCGGAACACGGTCACCGGGCCGCTGGCGGACCTGATGCCGGAGAAGACCCAGGAATTCGACCTCGTGCCGGTCACCGACTCGCTGTTCGTCTTCCGCGCGCCGGGCGCGGAGAACTGGACACCGGTCGTTTTCTACACCTTGCCGACCGGCGAGCCGTACGTGCACTACGGCGTCCGCGCGACGCCGAAGGTGTCCTGACCGGGACTGCTACCGGCCGGTGCGAGTCCAAAATGGACATCCGGACGTCGCCGAGCTGTTCTCGGACAAGGGTTTCGGTGCGGGCGACGGCTTCCTTGAGGGCCGTGTCCGGTTGGCCGAAGGCCAGCCAGGCGATCCCGCCCGCGGCCGGGTCGTACTCCCACAGCCCGGCGATCCGGCGGCGGGTCGAGGAGGCGGCCCAGCTCCCGGTGCAGCAGGTGGATTCCGTCGATCCCGGCGACCAGCGCGTACGCGGCTTCGCGGGGCACGGTGAACTCCTCGAAGGCGTCGGCCAGATCGGGCGGCAGCAGCAGCCCGGTCTCGCCGACCGAGAGCAGGCCGAGGGGCTCGACGGCCTTCTTGGCGGCCGCCGCAGTCAGCCCGGAGAACCAGCGGAAGTGCTTCAGGGACGCCGACGCGGCCCAGCCGAAGTACCGTTTCGCCAGTTCCGTGCGAGCCGCGTCCGGGCCGGGCGCACCCTGGGCGAGCGGCGAAGGCGACCAAGGGAGATAGCCGAAGCGCTGCTGGTCCAGCCGGCCGTTCACGGGCACCCGGCGGATCCGGCCCCGGGTCTGAGGACGGCGTCGTTCAGCCGGTCGATTTCCCCGGTGGTGACGCCGAGGTGCTTGGCCGCCGCCCCGGCTCCCACGGCCAGCCCGAGCGCGAAGTCCGCTTTCGGCAGGATGTAGGTCCAGCCGCGGGCGGAGGGCAGCTCGTGCACCTCCTGGCCCGCGACGGCCCGGGCCAGCACCTCCACCGCGTGGTAATCGAGGCCCCACGTCGGCGCGGGTCCACAGTGGACGGAGCGGCTACATGCCCGGCGGCGAAGGGGTTTGCGGCTCAGGGTTTGCGGCCGACCCCGCCGACCATGATGCGCTGGGCGACGTTCGGCGCGTGCAGGAGCGGGCCGTCCGGCCACCAGTCCATCAGCGGCACGACTTCCGGTGCGCGGCCGGGCCCGGGCGGGATCAGCTCGGTGGTGTGGAACAGCTCGCGGATCTCGTCCTGGGTGCGGGAGATGACGCCGCGCAGCGAGCCCGTGCGCACGATCTCCCGCAGCTCGGCGATGGCCGCGTCGTCGCTGGAGCCGTCGTGGGGGTCGACGAGGTGGGAGATCACCAGGTACGAGCCCGACGGCAGGCGGTCGAGGAACTCGGCCGTGACCTCGGCGGGACGGCCGCGGTCGCCCTTGTGGTGGTGCAGCGTGGCGACGAACAGCACCGCGATCGGCTCGTTCCAGTTCAGGTGCGAGCGTACGGTGTCGTCGTCGAGGATGCTGCCGGTGTCGAAGATGTCGGCCTCGATGTAGCGCGTGCGGCTGGTGTCTTCGAGCAGGGCGCGGCCGTTCGCGGCGACGATGGGGTCGTAGTCGCTGTAGACGACCTTCGCGTCGGCGTTGATCCGCTGGGCCACCTGGTGCACGTTCTCCGCCGTGGGCAGCCCGGACCCGCAGTCGAGGAACTGGGTGATGCCGGCGTTCGTGGCCAGGAACCGGATCGCCCGGATCAGGAAGGCCCGGTTCTCCCGGGTGGCGTCGGCCAGCTCGGGCATCTTCGCGATGATGCGCGCGGCCTCCTCGCGGTCGACCGCGTAATTGTCCTTGCCGCCGAGGAGGTAGTCGTAGATCCGGGCGACACTGGCCCGATAGGGATCGACCCCGGGAGGAGCGTTCAGCTCGTCCGACAACAACACCAGCCTCCTCGACCGCGGTGGTCACAGTGGCACACACTGTAGTCGCCGGTGGCGTTCGGCGACTACCGGAGGCGGGACGAACGAGGAGTGGACGATGGAACCGGTGAGCAGGCGGCCCGCGGACGGGGCCGGGGAGGAGGGCGAGGCCCGGCTGCTGGTCGTCGACGACGAGCCGTTCCTGCGGGACGCGGTCGCCGCCTCGCTGCGGTTCCTCGGTTTCGACGTGACCACCGGGGAGACCGGCGCGCAGGTGCTCGGCCTCGTCCGGGACCGGCCGTTCGACCTGGTGGTGCTGGACGTGATGCTGCCGGACACCGACGGCTTCGAGGTGGTGCGGCGGCTGCGCCGGGACGGGCACCGGGTGCCGGTGATCTTCCTGACCGCCAAGGACACCCAGGCCGACAAGGTCACCGGGCTGACCATCGGCGGTGACGACTACCTGACCAAGCCGTTCGGACTGGAGGAGCTGGCCGCGCGCATCCGGTCGGTGCTGCGCCGCTCGCGCCCGGCCGGGACCGGTCCGGTGCTCACGTTCGCCGACCTGGAACTGGACCAGGACACCTACGAGGTGCGCCGCGCCGGCCACCCGCTGGACCTCTCGCCGACCGAGTTCCGGCTGCTGCGGTACCTGATGCTCAACCCGGGCCGGGTGCTCACCCGCGCCCAGCTGCTGGACCACGTGTGGGACTACGACTTCGGCGGCACCAGCACGGTGGTTTCCACCTATATCGCCTATCTGCGACGGAAGCTGGCGCGGTTCGGCGCGGACCTGATCCACACCCAGCGCGGCGTCGGCTACAGCCTCCGGGCGCCCCGCCCCGGCGACGCGGCGGCCGCTGATGAGCCGTGAGCGCCTGAGGTGGCTGGTGCGCGGCCGGCTGCGGCTGCGGGTGCTCGTCCCGGTGGTGTCGGTGACGCTGGTGGCGCTGGTCGCGTTCGACCTCGCCGCGGTCACCGCGCTGCGCAGTTACCTGATGGGCCAGACCGACACCTCGCTGAGCAACGCCGCGCAGGCCGTCCGGCCCCAGCTGAACGAGCTGCCGCCGGGGCCGGAACTGCCGCCCGGGGCGGACGTGATGCACCACCCGGACGCGATCGGCAAGTGGATCGACACCCATCACTTCCTGGTGGGGATGTACAGCATGCTCTACATCCCGCAGATCGACGGCGCCCCGGACTTCCGCGCCGCGATCGCCGACGAGGACGGCCCGCCGACGCCGGCCGTCGACGACCACGCGCCGAACGTGCCGGTGGACCTGGCCGGCCTGGTCGTGGACGGGCGGACGCAGGACACCGTGTCGGCCCTCGGGGACCCGCTGCGCTCGATCGCGCTGCGCGGGCCGAACGGGACACTGGTGATCAGCACCAGCCTGAGCGACGCCGACCGGATCGTCGACCGGATGCGGCTGATCGTGGCCCTGGGCTCGGCCGCCGCCGTGCTGCTCATCGGGCTGGCCGTGTTCTGGTTGCTGCGCCGGGGGTTCCGCCCGATCGAGACGATGGCCGCGCAGGCCGACCGGATCACCGCCGGCGACCTCACCGATCGCGTCACCCCGCAGGACCCGAGCGGCGAGGTGGGCCGGCTCGGCGCGGCGCTGAACGGGATGCTGGCGCGCATCGAGGCGTCCGTGCAGGAGCGGGAGGCCGGGCAGGAGCTGATGCGCCGGTTCTTCGCCGACGCCAGCCACGAGCTGCGCACCCCGCTGGCCTCGCTGCGCGCCAACGCCGAGCTGTACCAGCAGGGCGCGCTGCCCGAGCGCGCCCAGGTCGACGAGGTGATGCGGCGCATCGGGCTGGAGGCCCGGCGGATGAGCGGGCTGGTGGACGACATGCTCCGGCTGGCCCGCCTGGACCAGCACCCGGACCGGCAGCGCGAGCCGGTGGACCTGAGCGGACTCGTCACCGGCCGCGTCGAGGCGGCGCGGGTGGCCGCGCCCGGGCACCGGTGGCGCGCCGAGATCGCCGGCGGAGTGGTCGTGGTCGGCGACGAGGAACTGGTGCGCCGGGCGGTGGACAACCTGCTGGCCAACGTCCGCGCGCACACCCCGGAGGGCACCGCGGCCACGGTCACGCTGAGCGAGCACGGCGACACGGTCGAAATCGAGGTCGCCGACACCGGCCCCGGCGTGTCGGCCGG
The DNA here is from genome assembly GCF_900110575.1 of Amycolatopsis saalfeldensis. Taxonomy (GTDB): domain Bacteria; phylum Actinomycetota; class Actinomycetes; order Mycobacteriales; family Pseudonocardiaceae; genus Amycolatopsis; species Amycolatopsis saalfeldensis. The sequence continues at coordinate 224,626 of NZ_FOEF01000007.1, read as the reverse complement.
GCGCCTGCCGCGCATCTTCGATCGGTTCTACCGCGCGGACACCACCGCGCGCGGCCGGGGCTCCGGTCTCGGCCTGGCCATCGTGACCCAGATCGCCACCGTCCACAATGGATCGGTGACGGCCGGGCCGAACGAGCCGCACGGGCTGCGGGTCAAGCTCACCCTGCCGACGGCACTCACACGGGATTCACACGATTCTCCCGCGGAGTTCTGAAGTCCGGTCGACAGGCTGGCGCTGTGCCCGCGCCAACGCCCACCCTTGCGGCGGAATCCGAAGCGACGGCCGCGAGCACGTCGGAATCGGAGCCCGGGCGGCGGCCGGACCCCGTGCTCCTCGTGCCCGCCCTGGTCACGCTGCTGATCGCGGTCTGGGACCTGGCCACACCCTCGTACTACGGCGACGAGGCGGCCACACTCGACGCGGACGCGCGCTCGATCCCGGCGCTGCTGCGGCTGCTGACCCACGTCGATGTCGTGCACGGCGCCTACTACCTGTTCATGTGGCCGATCGTGCACGCCTTCGGGATCGGCGAGGTCGTGCTGCGGCTGCCCTCGGCGCTGGCCATGGCCGCCGCGGCGGTGGGCGTCGCCGCGCTGGGGCGGCGGCTGCATTCGCCGCGCGCCGGCCTGCTCGCCGGCCTTGTGTTCGCGGTCTTGCCACAGGTCAGCCGCTACGGGCAGGAGGGCCGCTCGTACGCGTTGGTGCTCGCCTGCGCGGTGCTCGCGAGTTATCTGCTCGTGCGCGCGGCCGGCGATGCGCGACGCCGATTCTGGGCCGGCTACGGGGGCGCGGTCGCCGGGCTGGGCCTGCTCAACGTGTTCGGCCTGCTGCTGCTCGCCGGTCACGCGGTTTTCCTGCTGGCCCGCCACCGACCGTCGCTGCGCCGCTGGCTGATCGCGGCCGGGCTCGGCTGCCTGCCCGCATTGCCGGTGGCCGTGCTGGCCTGGCGGGAGCGTGACCAGCTCGGCTGGCTGGGCTCGCCGGGCGCGTCCGCCCCGGGCGACCTGGCCGCGTGGCTGGCCGGGTCGACCGGCTCGCTGGTGCTCGTGAGCCTGCTGATCGGGCTCGGGCTGCGTTCGCGGGCCGGGGCCGCGACGGCCTGGCTCGCGCTGCCCTGGCTCGTCGCGCCGCCGGTGCTGCTGCTGTCCGCGGCCTCGGTCGCCCTGCCGGTGTACGTGCCGCGTTACGTCGCGTACTGCCTGCCCGCGCTCGCGCTGCCGGTCGGGGTCGGGCTGGCCGGGATCACCTTGGCGCCTCGCGTGATCGCGCTCGTGCTCGTCGCCGCCCTCGGCCTGCCGACCCAGTTCGCCCAACGCCGGCCGGACGGGCACGGCGACGACGCCCGCGCCGCGGCGACCGTGCTCGCCCGGCACGAGCAGCCCGGCGACGGCGTCCTCTACCACTGCCTGAACTGTCACTATCCGGACATGCCCAGGGAATTCGCGTTCGCCTACCCGTCCGCTTTCGGCCCGCTCGACGACCTCGCACTGGCCGGCTCGCCCAGCGCGACGGGCACGTTGCGCGGCACGAGCACCGACCGGGCCACGCTGGACCGGCGGATCGCCGGGGTGAGCCGCGTGTGGCTGATCGAGACAGGCGGCAAACAGCTGCCCGGACCCTTGGCGGGCCGGGGCTTGCACCTGGCCGCGCTCTACCCCGCGGACAATGTCACCGTCGCGCTCTACGCGCGCTGACGCCGGTCAGAGGGTGAATTCGGTTCCGTCCCCCGGCAGTTCGGCCCCGGCGTCGAGGATCGCCTGGTGCTCCGGACCGGACGGGTCGACGGCGGGGTTGGTGTTGTTGAGGTGGGTGTAGGCCCAGCGTGGGCCCGGTTCGGTGAGGGTGGGCAGCGTGGTGGTGATCGGGAGGTGCCCCATCGCCTGTTGCGCGCTTCGGTCCGGATGCGCGGTGGCCCGGGTGAACTCGGCGGGGCTGTGGAAGGTGCCGTCGAGCAGCACGAGGGAGGCGTCCCGGGTGAAGGCGTCGAAGCCGAGCGGCCAGGTGCGCAGGCACGGCGCGTAGACGAGGGTGCCGCCGGTCGCCGGGTCGTGGACGCGGTAGGCGATGACCCACGGGCCGGGATGGGGGGAGTCCCGGGCGTACTTGGGCTGTTTGCGGCTGACCGGGAGGAAGCTGACCCGGAGTCCGTCGAGCGTGATTTCGGCTGCGGGCAGCCAGTTCCAGGTGTGGTAGCCGTCGATGACGGTGCGGGCGGGGAAATGGTTCGTCAGCGCGTGCAGCGCCGCTTCGGGCGCGTGCACGGTGAGGCCGTCCGCTTCACGGAGCATGAGCAGGCCGAGGGTGTGGTCGAGTTCGGCGTCGGTGAGCAGGACGCTGCGCAACGGCGTTTCCCGGGGCCCGGGTCCGGCGCGCAGCGCGGGGGTGGCCAGGATCTGCGCGCGGATGTCGGGCGAGGCGTTGAGCAGGTGCCAGGCGCGCCCGTCCGCGCTGAAGGCGACGCTGTCCTGGGTCCGGGCCGGGGCCGTCGAAGTGCAGTGGCGGCAGGCGCAGTTCCACTGGGGGAAGCCACCGCCGGCCGCGGTGCCGAGCAGGATCACCTTCATCGGGCGGGACCCCGCATGACCAGTTCGGGCGTGGCGGGCGCGTCGAGGACGAGGTCGACGAGGCCGCGGTGCGGTGAGCGGGAGCAGACCGGGTCGGTATTGGCGGCGTCGCCGGTCAGCTGGAACGCCTGGCACCGGCAGCCGCCGAAGTCGGTGCCGCGCCGGTCGCAGCTACGGCAGGTCTCGCTCATCCACTCTTCGCCGCGGTAGGCGGTGAACGACGGGGAGTGGTACCAGATGTCGGCCAGCGGGGTGTCGCGGACGTTGTCGAGGGTGAGGGTGGTGATCGCGGTGGCCGCCGGGCACGGCAGCACCGTGCCGTCGGGGGCGATGGTGAGCTGACGCGCGCCCCAGCCGTGCATACAAGGCTTCGGGAACGGCTCGTAGTAGTCGGCGACGACGTAGATGATCTCCATCGTGCCGCGGAGCCGTTCGATCGCCGCGCGCACCACCGGCTCGGCCGCGTCGAGCTGTGCACGGGTCGGCATCAGCGCTTCGCGGTTGCGCAGCGCCCAGCCGTAGTACTGGGTATTGGCCAGTTCGAGCCGGTCCGCGCCGAGGGTTTCGGCCAGTTCGATGATCCCGGCCAGCTCGTCGTGATTCTGCCGGTGCAGCACCACGTTCACGGTCAGCGGCAGCCCGGCCGCCTTGACCAGCGCGGCCGCGGCCAGCTTCCGGTCGAACGCCTTCGCCCCGGCCAGCCGGTTCGCGCGCTCGCGGGTCGCGGCCTGGGCCGAAAGCTGCACGTGCGCCAGCCCCCGCCCGGCCAGGTCGCGCAGGCGCGCCTCGGTCAGGCCGAGCCCGGAGGTGACCAGGTTGACGTAACAGCCGAGATCGCTGGCGTGCCCGACCAGCCGCGGCAGATCCGGGCGGGCGAGCGGTTCGCCGCCGGAGAGGTGGACCTGCAGCACGCCGAGCGCTCGCGCCTGAGAAAGCGCTTCCAGCCACTCGGCCGTGGACATCTCCTCGTCCCGGGCTGCCAGCTCCAGCGGATTCGAGCAGTACGCGCAGTGCAGCGGGCACCGGTGGGTCAGCTCGGCCAGCAGTCCCAAGGGCGCCGCCACGTCGTCGGTCAGGTCCATGCCACTACCCGCCTCTGCCCGAACCGGCCCAGTATGTCCACGACGTCCGCCTCTCGTACGCCGAGGAAGCGCTTTCCCAGCTTGGTCACGATCTCCGCCACTGGGCTCGTGCCGTCACACAGCTGGAGTACCGCGGTCGCGGTCGTGTTCGGCACCAGCACGCCTTCGGGGAACAACAGCACGTGGATCCCGCGCACTTCGTCGAAAGCCAGTCGCACGCCGGCGCGCAGGCGCGGCACGGACGCGGCGGTGATGGTCTCCATCGGCTCACTCCTTCGCCGCGGCGCGCTCGACGGCGTCCAGCATCGACCACAGGACGTCGCATTTGAACGACAGCGCGGAAAGCGCTTTCTCCTGCTGCTCCCGGTCCACGCAGTGGCGCACGACGATGTCCAGGGTGTCCCGGCCCTCGCCGGAGACCTTGTCGATCCGGTTGGTGAAGTAGGCCAGGTCGTCGCGGGCGATCCAGGGGTAACCGGCCAGCACGTCGGTCACCCGCCGCTGCATCAGGTGCCCTGCGAACATCTCGGTGAGCCCGGACGCGATCGCCTCCACCCACGGTCTGGTGCGGGCGAAGGTGACGTACGCGTCGACCGCGAACCGGACGCCGGGGGCGACGTGCCGCTCGTCGACGACCTCCTCGCGGGTCAGGCCGACCGCGGCGCACAAATGCAGCCAGCGTTCGATGCCGCCTTCCCCTTCGGCGGGCCCGTCGTGGTAGACGATCCGGTCGAGCCACTGGCGCCGGATTTCCGGCACCGGGCAGTTGCTGATGATGGCCGCGTCCTTCCGCGGCAGCACACACTGGTAGTACCAGCGGTTGGCCGCCCAGAGTTTCAGCTCGTGCTCGTTCAGCTCACCGGCGTGCATCCGCTGGTGGAACGGGTGCGTCCCCCAATAGCGAGGCGAAAGGCCGCGTAACGCGGCGGTGAACTCCGCCGGGCTCATCATCGGGTGCACAGTGGACATTCGCGGCCTCCGGTTCTCGCTGAGCGGTACGGTTTCCGAGGGGACGGGACCCGGCGAGCCGGGCCCCGCCCCGGCGGGTCACTCCATCCGGGCCGCGTAGGCGGTGACCTCCATCGGGGTCTCGTACTCGACGAAGTCGGGCGCTGTCCACGTCTCGACGGGCTCGTTCATGCGGGAACCTCACTAACCTTGCCGGTGATGCACCATGGGGCGGGACATCCGGTCCCGGGCCGGACCGCGCCACCTTAAAAGCCCGCGGCCGCCCTCCGCCAGCCTTCGGCGGGGAATTCCCGCGGTGTTCGTAAAGATTCCTTCCGATGGCGGAACGAGCGAGCAAAAGTATCTCATATATGAGACAAGACATCCGATGACTCTTGACGGGCTGTTCGGCGGGGGAGTAGACCTCTCGGGGGAGGGCGGCGGCCCGCTCCCGGCGCGGGCGCCCCTGATCCGGCCGGGATGCCGACGGACGGCGGATCGGCATCCCGGCCGCCTTTTCCCGTTCACCCACTGGAAAGGACAACCTCATGCCCGAGTTTCCCGGGGCCGTGTCCCGGAGATCGGTACTGGCCGGTGCGGCGGGAGTGGCAGGCGCCCTCGCGCTGCCCGGCGCCGCGGCCTGGGCGGCCGGCGGGTCAGCGCTCGACAAGCCAGTGTCCGACAGGTCAGTGTCCGACAGGCCAGGGGCCGCCCCGAAGGACTGGTCCCGCGCGGTCATCGATTCCACGATGAAGCGCTACACCCCGGCGTCGATCGGCGGCTGGAGTTATCCGCTCGGCCTGTACTTCTACGGACAGTACCTGTTCTACCAGCGCACCCGCGAGCGCAAGTACCTCGACTACGTCATCGCCTGGTACGACCGCTTCATCACCGAAGGCGGCATCTCGAACAGCTTCACCAGCCTGGACTCGATGCGGGCGTGCCAGATGCTCCCGCTGCTGTACACCGAGACCGGCCAGGCCAAGTACCAGAAGGCGGCCGGCCAGCTGCGCAAGCGCTTCGAAAGCTACCCGCGCACGAGCGACGGCGGCATGTGGCACGCGCTCAGCCGCGAGCACCAGCTGTGGGGCGACGGCGTCTACATGGCACAGCCGTTCCTCGCGCTGTACGGCAAGGTCTTCCAGGATCCGCAGTACAGCTTCGACGAGTCGGCGAAAAACCTGGACGTCTACTTCTCCCACCTGAAGGAACCGGCGAAGGGCCTGCTCTACCACGCCTACGACGAGAGCGGCACCCAGCCGTGGGCCACCGGGCCGGGCAAGCATTCGTCCTACCACTGGGCCCGGGCGATCGGCTGGTTCGGCATGGCCGCGATCGACATCCTCGAGGTGCTGCCGGCGAACCACCCGCGCCGCGCCGACCTGATCGGCATCGTCCGGTTCCTGGCCGACGGCTACCGCCGTTACCAGGACCAGCGCACCGGCCGCTGGTACCAGGTCGTGGACCGCGGGAGCGACAGCAAGAACTGGCTGGAGACCTCCGCGTCTTCGATGTACGCCTTCACCCTTTCCCGCGGGGTCCAGCGCGGCTACCTGCCCGCTTCCTACAGCGCGGTCGCGCAGCGCGGTTACGCCGGGGTGCTGCAGAAGATCTCGGTCGGCTCGGACGGGCTCACCGTGCTGTCCGACATCTGCGAGGGCACCAACGTCGGCGACCTCGACTTCTACTACGGGCGCAAGCGGCTCACCAACGACTTCCACGGCCTCGGCGCGTTCCTGATCATGAACGAGCAGTTCACCACGCAGCACCGCTGAGCCACCGGAACGCATCGGGCCCCTTCCCACCGCGGGAAGGGGCCCGATGCGCGTTCAGCAGGTGGCGGAGGAGCCCGTCGCCTGCACCCGGAGGTCGCCGCCCGAGCTGGTCTTGCCCGAGAGGCAGTAGCCCTTCACCGACTGGAAGCCGATGTCGAACGGGCTCTTCGCGCCTTTTTGGACAGTCAGGTCGCGGAAGGTGATGCCCGAGCTGTGGTTGACGATCGCGGCCGGGCGCCCGTCGTCCTTGCCGAACTCGACGGAGCTGCCGGTGAAGGTGATGCCGTCGGTGTAGTGCAGGTACCAGCCGTACGACGGGCGGGTGCCGATGCTGTTCGGGTTGTAGTCGGTGGCGTTGTTGCCCGGCACGCCGGTGGACATGGTGCCGTTGCCGCCGGGCACGGTGAGGTTGACGTCAGTGAAGGTCACGTCGTGCACCTCGTGCGAGGCGTCGGCACCCCAGAGCGTCGGGGAGAACGAGCCGCTTCCGGTGTAGCTGCCGGTGACGTGGTCGAAGGTGATGCCGCTGATCGAGCCGACCCCGGGATTGCCGCCGCAGCGTTTCCGGGTGCCGATCTTCATCATCACCGGGGAATAGGTGCCGGACATGGTGATGTCGCGGTAATGCACGTCGGAGATCTTCGCCCCGTCCATCGAGACGATGCCGATGCCGGATTTGTGCGCCCCGGTGATGGTGATGCCGGAAAATGAATACCCGGTGAAATCACCGCAGGTCTCCGAGCCGAACATCAGCGCGTTGCAGCAATTCGCCTGGAGCTGCCCGCCGGTCACCTTGACGTTTCCGTTCGGCAGCTTCTTGCCCAGTGCGTAGTCGCTCTTGAAGACGAGCGCGTCGTCGTTCGAGCTGATGTGCGGATTGGTGATCGTGACGCCGGTGGTGCTGATGATGTTCCAGCCGTCGCGGTCGCCCGAGGTCGCGATGGTCAGATTGTCCGAGGTCACGCCCGTGCAGCCGTTGATCAGCGCGGCGAAGTGCCCGCCGCGCTTGAGGGTGATGCCGGAAAGCGTGAGCCCGGAGCAGCGGGTGAGCGAGAGGATCTTGTCGGCCTGCCCGGATTTCGGGTTGCCGGTGATCAGGTGCCCGCCGCCGTCGATGGTGCCGGAGCCGGTGAACCCGATCCCGGTGAGCCCGTCGCCGGTGAACATGGCGTCGTGGAAGTGGCTGTGGCCGTAGTCCTGGTACTGGTCGTACGGGTTGGGTTCGGCCTGGTCGTAGGCGTTCCCGGCGGCGCCGGTGACGGTCGAGCCGGCGTCCAGCTGGATGGTCACGTGGCTCTTGAGGTGCACCGTGTGCGCGGATTCGTAGGTCCCGGAAGGGACTCCCACGATGCCGCCGCCCGCCGCGGACGCAGCGGTGACCGCTTTGTCGAAGGCCGCGGAATCGTCGGCGGAGCCGTTGCCCTTGGCACCGTAGTCGCGCACGTTGAAGGTGGCGCCCGGACTGGCCGAGGCGGTGGCCCCGGTCGACGCGAGCGCGGTCACCGCGAGGACGACCAGCCCTGCCCGTAACAGTTTCTTCGAAACATTCACTCGAGACCGCCTTATCCGTCCATTATCGGGGATTGTCGGACGGCGGTGCAGTCAGATTACGGGAGTCCCCAGACCTTGTCCAGGGTGATCGGCAAATCGCGAATGCGCTTTCCGGTGGCGTTGCAGACGGCGTTGGCCACCGCCGCGCCGACTCCGGTGATGCCGATCTCGCCGACGCCGTGCGCGCCCATCGGCGCGTGCGGGTCGGGCAGCTCGCTCCACATCACTTCGATTTCCGGGACGTCCGCGTGCACTGGCAGGTGGTACTCGGACAGGCTCGGGTTCATGATGCGGCCGGTGCGCTCGTCGAACTGCGTCTGCTCCGTCAGGGCGAGGCCGAGTCCCATGATCATCCCGCCGCGGAACTGGCTCGCCGCGGTCTTGGCGTTCAGGATCCGGCCGCAGTCGAAGGAGCCGAGGAGCCGGCTGACCCGGGGCTCGCCCGTGACGGCGTTGACCCGCGCTTCGCAGAACACCGCGCCGTAGGAGTGCATGGACCAGTGCGCGAGTTCGAGCGACGGCGGCGCGGACGCCTCCACCGAGAGCTGGGGGAGGCCGGCCTTGTCCAAAATGGACGCGTAGCTCTCGAACCGGCTCGGCTCGTCGAGCCGGCCGAGCCCGCCGTCGAAGCCGCCGACCTGCTCGGGTCCCAGCCCGGCGAGCGGGGAATCGTGGCCGGCCAGCTTGAGCAGCCCGGCCACCAGCTCGCGCTGGGCGGCGGCGATCGACGCGCCGATCACGGCCGTCTGCTGGGCGCCGCCGGCCATGATGGACCCCGGCAGCCGCGAGTCGCCGTAGCGGACCCGCACCTGGTCCAGTCCGAGGCCGAGCCGTTCGGCGGCGACCATCGCGGTGGTGGTCTCGGTGCCCATGCCCATCTCGTGCGCCGCCACGTCGACGGTCGCCCGCCCGGCCGCGGTCAGCGTGATCCGCGCCGAGCCGCCCGGCAGCCGGACGTACGGGTGACATGCGGCGGCCACGCCGAGACCGACCAGCCATTCGCCCTCACGCCGGGTTCCGGGCCGCGCGTCGCGCCGGGCCCACCCGAATCGCTCGGCCCCGGCGCGGAAGGCCTCCACCAGGTGCCGGGACGAGAAGGGGAGGCCGGAGGTCGGATCCGTCTCCGGCTCGTTGCGGATCCTGAGCTCGATCGGGTCCAGGCCGAGGCGCCCGGCCAGCTCGTCGACCGCGCACTCGAGCGCGAACGAGCCGACGGCGGCACCAGGCGCCCGCATGAAGGTGGGCGCGAGCATGTCCAGGTGGGCCGCCTCGACCGTAAGCTTGAAGCTCCCGGCGGCGTAGAGGTGGCCCGTCGAGGCGATGAAACCCTCGGAAACGGGACTGTGATGAGTCATGGAGACGACTCCGGTGTGGACGATGGCGTCGAACCCGCCGTCCGGCCGGGCGCCGATCGCCACCCGCTGCTCGGTGTTCGTGCGCCCGCCGACCACGCGGTAGACCCCCTCCCGTGACAGCGAGAGGCGGACCGGCCGTCCGGCCAGCTTCGCCGCCGCGGCCGCGAGGATGTGGTGCGACCACACGCATTTGGCCCCGAACCCGCCGCCGACGTGGGGAGAGCTGACATGCACCTGCTCCGGCCGCAGCCCGAACGCGTGTGCGAGCGACCAGGCGGTGTGGACCACCGCTTGGCTCGCGTCGTGGACGATCAGCTCGTCGCCGTCCCAGGCGAGGGTGACCGCGTGCGGCTCGATCGCGTTGTGGCTCTGGAACGGCGTCCGGTAGGTCTCGTCGACCCGGACCGGCGCGGCCGCGAGCGCCGCTTCCGCGTCCCCGATCTCGGTCCGCAGCGGCTGTCCATAGTGGAGCGCCGGGCTGAGTCCGGCGGCCTTGGCCTGTGCGAAGGAGGTGACCGGCGGCTCGGCCCGGTAGCCGGCGCGGATCAGGGAGGCGGCGTGGTCGGCCTGCTCCGGCGTCTCGGCGAGCACCAGGGCGACGGGCTGGCCGTTCCAGTGGACCCGGTCGTCCTGCATGACCGGCAGGGTGTCACCGGCCACGGCCTTGCCTTCGGTGTACCACTCGGGCAGCGGCGTGATCCTCGGCGCGTTCCGGTGGGTCATCACCAGGGCGACGCCGGGCGCTGCCTCGGCCGCGGCGGTGTCGAGTTCCGCGATACGCCCTTTGGCGATGGTGCTGAAGGCCAAGGCGGCGTACACCATGCCGGGGAACCGGAACTCGGCCGCGAAGGCGGCCTCGCCCCGGACCTTGAGCGGTCCGTCCACCCGGGACACCGCGGTGCCGAGCAACCGGGATTCACGCTGGATCAACGGGTCCGGCCTGCTTCCCGGGCCCCAGCCGTCCGGGGCCAGTCCTGCCGCCGTCATCGGGGGTCGCCCATGAGACCGGTCAGGACGGCCGTCATCGTCCGCCGGGCGAGTTCGATTTTGAAGGCGTTGTCCCGCAGTGCGACGGCGGCCGCCAGCTCCGCCTCGGCGGCCGCACGGAAGTGCCCCGCCGTGGCCGGACCGCCGCGGAGCGCGGCTTCGGCCGTCCAGGCGCGCCAGGGCTTGGGAGCCACTCCGCCGAGGGCGATCCGCACGTCGCCCACCACGCCGTCCTCCACCCTGAGCGCCGCCGCGACCGAGACGAGCGCGAACGCGTAGCTGGACCGGTCGCGGACCTTCCGGTAGGTCGAGCGCGCGGCGAGGGCGGGCACCTCGACGGCGGTGATGAGTTCTCCGGGCTTCAGCACGGTGTCGGCTTCCGGCCGGTCACCCGGGAGGCGGTGCAGTTCGGTGAGCGGCAGCGTCCGCCCGCCGTCCGCGCTCCGGAGGTGCACGGTCGCGTCGAAGGCCGCCAATGCCACGCACAGGTCCGACGGATGGGTGGCGGCACAGGCCGCCGAGGCGCCGAGGATGGCGTGCATCCGGTTGAAGCCGCCGATGGCGTCGCAGCCCTGTCCTGGTCGGCGCTTGTTGCAGCGCGAGCCGCTCTCGTCGTAGAAATAGGCGCAGCGGGTGCGTTGCAGGATGTTGCCTCCGACCGTCGCCATATTGCGGATCTGGGCCGAGGCCCCGGCGACGATCGCCCGGGTCAGCGCCGGGAATCGCGTCCGCACCGCGCGGTGCTCGGCCACGGCGGTGTTGCGCGCCGCGGCGCCGATCAGCAGGCCGCCGTCCGCGGTCACCTCGATGGTGTCGGACAGGCCGGTCACGTCGACCAGCGCCGCCGGTTGCTCGATGGTCTCCCGCATCAGGTCGACGAGATTGGTGCCGCCGCCGAGGTATCGGGCGCAGCCCGCGCCGGCCAGCCGGATCGCCTCGTCGGCGTCCGCGGCCCTGGCGTAAGTGAAGGGCTTCACGACGCCTCCTCGCCGTAGGTCGCCGCGATGGCGTCGATGATGCCGTTGTGCGCGCCGCAGCGGCACAGGTTGCCGCTCATCCGCTCGCGGATCTCGTCGGCGGTGAGCACGACCTCTTCGTCCGCGACGCCGGCGGTGACGTGGGAGGGCACCCCGCGTTCCGCCTCCGCCACCATGCCGATCGCCGAGCAGAGCTGGCCGGGTGTGCAGTAGCCGCACTGGAATCCGTCGTGCTCGATGAACGCCCGCTGGAGCGGGTGGAGCGTGCCCCCGTCGGCCAGGCCTTCGACCGTGGTGATCCGGCGCCCGTCGTACTGCGCCGCGAGTGCCAGGCAGGACAGGATGCGCACGCCGTCCGCCAGCACCGTGCAGGCGCCGCAGCCGCCCTGGTTGCAGCCCTTCTTGGTGCCGGTCAGCGCGAGGCGCTCCCGGAGGAAGTCCAGCAACGAGACGCGCGGATCGGGCGGAAGGCCGGCGGCGACCCCATTGATCGTGACGGACACGGCCGACTCCATTCTCCGCGGGTTGCCGGATAACCTCTCCGTTACCACGGTAGCAAGTGGCGGATAGGCTGTCCACCAATTCTGCCCCGGCGAGCCTGCGGGCTGACGCGGCCGTTGGCGGCGAGCGTCCCGCTCTGCTAGTTTGACTACGAACCGGTATATATGGATCGGTATACGGGAGCGCGTCATGGGCAAGCAGGTGCTGGCCGACGTCCGGGTGTTCGACGGAAGCGGGCGTCCCGAGGATGCCGAGATCGTCGACGGGGCAGGTGCGACGCTGCTGCCCGGGCTGATCGACGCGCACACCCACGCCGACGAAGCGGGCCTGCGGCAGGCGCTGACGTTCGGCGTCACCACCGAGCTCGACCTGGCTTCCACGCCCGGCACCATGATCCCGCTCCGCGCCGAGGTCGCGGCCGCGGCCGATCTCGCCGATGTGCGCAGCTCGTCGTTCGGGCTCACCACTCCCGGCGGGCATCCGCACCAGCTCCGCGACCGGCAGCGCGACCCGGACTGGCCGACGGTCGCCGGCCCCGGCGAGGCCCAGGCGTTCGTCGACGGCCGTATCGCCGAGGGTGCGGACTACCTCAAGGTCCTCATCGAAGACGGCCGCACCCTGGGCACCTCCCTGCCCGCCCTCACCCCGGACCTCGTCGACGCGGTCGTGCGCGCCGGCCACGCGCGCGGGAAACTGGTGCTCGCGCACGCGCTGACCGTCGCCGCCACCGAGATCGCGCTGGACGCCGGGGCCGACGGTCTCACGCACCTGTTCGTGGACCGGCCGCACACCCCCGGGCTGATCACCCGCATCGCCGACTCCGGGATGTTCGTCATCCCGACGCTGAGCACGCTCGCGTCGATCACCGGCCGGCGCGACGGGGCGGACCTGGCCGCCGATGCCCGCGTCCGTCCCCAGCTGTCGCCGGAATGGCTCGACAACCTCTCGCGGAGCTGGGCTTTCCAGCAGCCGCACCATTTCCGCTACGCGCTGGACACGGTGGCCGCGCTGCACGCCGCGGGAGTCGACGTGCTCGCCGGCACCGACGCGTCCCACCTCGGCGCCTTCGGGATGGCACACGGCGCGAGCCTGCACGACGAGCTGCGCCTGCTCGTGCTCGCCGGTTTCAGCCCGGTGGCCGCCCTCAACGCGGCGACCTCGGTGCCCGCGGCCCGGTTCGGGCTGGCCGACCGGGGCGGCATCCGGCCCGGCGCCCGCGCCGACCTCGTCCTGGTCGACGGCGACCCGACGACGGACATCGGCGCCACGCTGTCACTGCGCGCTGTCTGGCGGGGCGGGGTCCGCCTGGAAACTCTGCGAAGGGAGCACCACCATGGTTGACCGGCACGAGCTCGCGGGCGGCCTCGTCGACGTGCACGCGCATTTCACCACCGGCCGCTACATCGAGGCCGCGAGCGCGGCCGGGCACCGCGAACCGGACGGCATGCCCGGGGACTACTGGCCCCGGTGGAACGCGGGGGAGCACCTGGACCTCATGGACCAGGCGGGCATCGCGACCGCGATGCTGTCGATCTCCTCGCCCGGGGTGCACTTCGGCGATGCCGCGGCGGCCCGCGAGCTGGCCCGCGAGGTCAACGACGCGGGCGCGGAGATCGTGCGGGCCCACCCCGGCCGGTTCGGCCTGTTCGCCAGCCTGCCGGCGCCCGACACCGACGCCGCGCTGGCCGAGGCCGCCCGCGCGTTCGACGAACTCGGCGCCGCGGGCGTGATCCTGATGACCAACAGCCGCGGCGCCTACCTCGGCGACGACCGGCTGACCCCGGTGCTGGCCGAGCTGGACCGCCGTCGCGCCGTGCTGTTCCTGCACCCCACCTCGACCGAAGGGCACGAGCACGTCGACGGCGGGCGCCCGCGGCCGATGATCGAGTTCCTGTTCGACACCGCGCGCACCATCGTCGACTTCATCCTTTCCGGCGCCGCCCGGCGCTTTCCCGGCCTCCGGGTGATCGTGCCGCACATGGGCGGCGTCCTCCCGCTGGTCGCCGACCGCGTCGAGCTGCTGCGCTCGGTCACCGGCGGCGCCGATCCGATCGTGTTCGAGAGCCTCCGGCGCCTGTATTACGACCTCGCCGGAGCGCCGAACGCCGCGCAGCTGACCGCGCTGCGTTCCATCGCGGCGCCCGATCGGCTGGTCTACGGCAGCGACCACGCCTGGACTCCCCGGGAGGTCGTCCTCAGCACGCTCGCGCGGCTCGACGCACTGGAGCCGGCGGGCTGGCGGGCGCAGACCACCCGCAACGCAGGAGCACTCCTGCGCCCCTGACCAGGCTCAACCTCGCTATGCACGGGGTGTATAGACCCGAGGTATACACCCCGTGTAGTCTGCTCCGCATGTCCATCGCGAACACGTTGCTCGGCCTGCTGGAGAGCGGGCCGAAGTACGGCTACGACCTCAAGCGGCTCTACGACGAGAGCTTCCGCCAAGATCGCCCGCTGCACTACGGGCAGGTGTACTCGACGCTGTCACGGCTGCTGCGCAACGGGCTCGTCGAGGAGAAGGGGATCGAACCGGGGGACGGCCCGGACCGGAAGCGGTACGCCATCACCGATGCCGGCGTGACCAACGTCGCCGAGTGGCTCGGCACCCCGGAAAACCCGTCGCTGTACTTGCAGAACACCTTGTACACCAAGGTTGTCCTCGCCCTGCTCTCCGGGCGGAGCGCCACCGAGGTGCTGGACGCGCAACGCGCCGAGCACCTGCGCGCGATGCGGCGGCTGACCACCCGCAAGACCGACGGGGACCTCGCCGACCAGCTCATCTGCGACCACGCCCTGTTCCACCTCGAGGCGGACCTGCGCTGGCTCGAGCTCACCGCGGCCCGGCTGGACGAGCTGGCGGGACAGCTGAAGCCGTGACCACCACCACCGATCGAGGGAAGCTCATGGAACCGACCGGGGGCGCGCTGCTCAGCGCCGTCGATCTGCGCAAATCGTTCGGGCCCACCCAGGCGCTCGACGGCGCCGGGATGGACCTGCACGCCGGTGAGGTCGTCGCCGTGATGGGCCCGTCGGGCTCGGGGAAGTCGACCCTGCTCCACTGCCTGGCCGGGATCGTCCAGCCGGACGGCGGCGAGGTCCGCTACGCCGGCCGCGTGCTCTCGGCGATGCCGGACCGCGAGCGCAGTGCGTTGCGGCGCACCGATTTCGGCTTCGTCTTCCAGTTCGGGCAGCTCGTGCCGGAGCTGACCTGCCTGGAGAACGTCGCGCTGCCGATGCGGCTCGACGGGCTCCGGCGCGGGCCGGCCGAGAAGCTCGCCCGGGAATGGCTGGACCGGCTGGAGGTCGGCGACACCGCGGACAAGCGGCCGGGGGAGGTGTCCGGCGGCCAGGGCCAGCGGGCCGCCGTGGCGCGGGCGCTGGTGACCGAGCCGCGGGTGGTGTTCGCGGACGAGCCGACCGGCGCGCTCGACTCGCTCAACGGCGAGCGCGTGATGCGGCTGCTCGTCGCCGCGGCCAAGGAGAGCGGCGCGGCCGTGCTGCTGGTCACCCACGAGCCGCGGGTGGCCGCCTACTCCGACCGCGAAATCGTGGTGCGGGACGGGAAATCGCGTCAGGTCGGGCTCGCGGCCGCCGAGCCGGCCCGGTCGCCGCGATGAGCGCGCCGATCCGGCGCCGCGGGCGCTTCGCCGCCTGGACCGGCGATCTGGCCCTGGGGATCCGGCTGGCCGTCGGGGGCGGCCGGGCCTCGGGGACCGCGATCGCCCGGCTGCTGCTCGGCACGATCGGCGTCGGGGTCGCCGTCACCGTGCTGCTGTTCGCGGCCTCGGCCGACCACGCGATCTCCCAGCGCGACGGCCGCCAGCTCGCCGGCGTCGGGGTCGCCACGCCGGTGGCCGGGGTGACGCCGTTGTCCCTGCGCGACGACCAGACGTCCTTCCGGGGCCAGTACATTTCGGTCCGCTACGTCCATGCGAGCGGCCCCGCGTCGCCGGTGCCGCCGGGACTGGAGCGGATTCCCGCGCCCGGCGAGACGATCCTGTCCCCGGCGCTCGCCGAGCTGCTGCGCTCCGACGCCGGAACAATGCTGCGCCCGCGGTTCACCGGGCCGGTGACCGGGACCATCAGCCAGCCGGGCCTCGCCAACCCGGACGACCTGCGCGCGTACGTCGGCGCGGATGCTTCCTTGCCGGGCAAGCAGGTCTACTCCTTCGGCGCCCCCACCGAGTCGGCCGGGCTCGACCCCGGATTGCTGGCCCTGCTGATCATCGGCATCGTCTCCCTGCTGGCGCCGGTGTTCGTGTTCGTGGCGACGTCCGCGCGCATCGCCGGCGCCGAGCGGGACCGGCGGCTCGCCGCGCTCCGGCTGGTCGGCTCGGACCTGCCGCAGGTACGCCGGATCGCAGCCGCCGAATCGCTGGTCACCGCGGCGGCCGGGCTGGTGCTCGGCGCCGGGGCGTTCCTCGCCCTGCGGCAGCTGGCGCCGTCGGTCCAGGTGCGCCAAGGCGGCCTGTTCGTCGACGACGTGGCGCCGCCGTGGCCGCTGGTGGTCTTGATCGTGCTGGCGGTGCCCGCGCTCTCGGTGCTGAGCACGCTGGCCGCGTTGCGGGGCACGGCGATCGAGCCGCTGGGCGTCGTCCGGCGCACGAAGCCGATCAAGCGTCGGCTGTGGTGGCGGCTGATCCCGATCCTCGCCGGCATCGCCGTGCTGTGCACGCTGACGGTGCGAGACAGCTCCACGCTGACGACGATCGCCGTCGTGGGCGGGGTGGCGTGCCTGCTCGTCGGTGTTCCCGCGCTGCTGCCGTGGCTGCTGGAGCGCGCGGTGGCGCGCCTTTCCGTCGGACGGCCGGCGTTCCAGCTCGCGGTCCGCCGCCTGCAGCTCGACAGCGGCACCCCGGCCCGGGTGGTCGCCGGGCTCGCGGTGGTGCTCGCCGGCGCGATCGCGCTGCAGTCGTTGCTGACCGGGCAGGCCCAGGCATTCGACCCCGGTCCGCGGCCGCAGCGCGACGACACGCAGATGTCGGTGGACGCGGACCCCTCGGCCGGCGGCGCGGTGACGGCCGCGCTGGCGAAACTGCCGGGCGTGAGTCCCCTGCACCTCGCGCAATCGGTCGAGCTGCTGGGCCCGGATCCGGCCCAGTCGTACGGGATCAAGGTCGCCGGCTGCGCGACCTGGCGGGAGCTGGCCGCGCTCCGGGACTGCCGCGACGGCGCCGTCTACGTGGATCGGCGCGCCACGGATTCCGTCCACTCGGGACAGTCCTATGCGGCCACCTACTACGACGAGCAACAGCGCTCGCTGGGCACCTGGACGGTGCCGGACCTCATCCCGGTGACCGTGCCGGAGAGCGCCGGCACTGCCGAGCTGATGGTCACCCCGGGCGCGATGGCCGGGCTCGACCTGAGCCGGGTCTGGGCGACCGGCACCGTGAAGGCCGGCTCGAGCAATCCGGACTTCGCCGAGGCCGCCCGCAACGCGCTCGCGCCCTTCGCCTGGCATGCCTCGCTGTACGTGCCGGACC
Organism: Amycolatopsis saalfeldensis; assembly: GCF_900110575.1. GTDB lineage: Bacteria > Actinomycetota > Actinomycetes > Mycobacteriales > Pseudonocardiaceae > Amycolatopsis > Amycolatopsis saalfeldensis. Next base: position 207,402 of record NZ_FOEF01000007.1, on the reverse strand, counting down.
CGTTCCCGTTGAGCAGCAGCCAGCGGGCGTACCTGGCGATCCGGGCCGGGCTGCTCGCGGCGTCGGTGTTCACGCTGCTGCTGGCCGGGGTCAGCCTGCTGGTGCTCGGCCTGGAACAGCTGCGGGAACGGCGGCGCACCATCGCGATGCTCGCCGCGACCGGGGTCCCGGTGCGGGTGCTGGCCCGGTCGGTGGTGTGGCAGAACGCGATCCCGCTGGTGCTCGGGATCGTGACCGCGGTGGTGGCCGGGATCGGCGTGGCGGCGCTCGGCGCCCGCCTGACCCGCTCGAGCCTCGTCGTCGACTGGCTCGCGGTCGGGGTGCTGAGCGCGGCCGCGGCCGCACTGGTGCTGCTGGTGACCGTGGTGACGCTCCCGTCACTGCGCGGCGCGGCCCGGCTGGCCTCGATGCGCACCGAGTGACGCCGGGAGTCCTCAGTGGTGGGCGGCCGTCCACGTCGATTCGGCGGCCGCCACGTCCGAGACCAGGTTTCCCAGGGCGAGGTTCGCGTCGTTCAGGTGGTACCCGTAATCGGCACCGGGCCAGACGGGGGCGACTCGGCGCTTGTCCTTGGCGCCGGCGGACTTCGTCACTTCGAGCCAGGCCGCGCCTTCCGCGCCGGTCTTGCAGCGCGCGGAGTAGAGCCCCGGATAGGTGACCCACGGGGTGCTGACCGCGTTGGCCCGGGTGGCGAGGAAAAACGGTTCGAGGGCGGCCTTTCCGCCATGGGGCGCCGCCGGGTTGACGCAGGCGACCTGAACGCCGGTTTTGGCGGTCTGCCCCGATTGCAGCGCGACGCCCTGCCCCGGGCGGCCGAACAAGGCCGAAGCCCCCGGCGTGCCGGGGAAGCTGGAATAGGCGATCACGCAGCCGGCCTCCCCGGCACGGGTGCAGACCGGCAGGTGCCGGAAGCTGCCCCCGGTCGTCGACCTCGGCTTGACCTCGACGTCCCCGCCGAGGACGACGGCGAGGGCGACGCGATCGCGCAGCTTCGCGTCGTGGTCGACGACCCCGGACAGCAGCTTGATCAGCATCGCCGCGCCCTGGGAGTGGCCGAGGAACACGATCGGCCGGCCGTGGTTGTGGTGCTCGAGGTAGTCCTCGAAGCCGGCTTTCAGGCTGCTGTACGCGGTGCTGATCGACTCGGCGGGCAGATTCAGGTCCGGGTACGCGGCGATCGTCGCGCGGGTGGTCTGCCGGTACATCGGGGCCCAGACCCGGCAGACCTGGGAGAACCGCGAGGCCTGGAACCGGGCCGCGCCGATCTCGGCCGGCTGGATCCGGAGGTCGGCGTTCATCGCCGGTTCGCCGCTGACGGTCGGGTAGACGTAGAAGCAGTCGAACGGCGAGGCGGCCGCGGGCCTGGCGGGCACCAGGGTCTTCGCGCCGTTCGCGGCCACCGCGGTCGCGTCGAGCCCGATCGAGCAAGGGTCGTGGGGCTGGCCGGGGCGGCACAGCCACACGGTCCCGGGCGCGTCGGAGCCCTGGGCGCGAGGAGCGGCGGCGGCCGTGACGCCGATCGCGGTGACCAGCAGCGCGCCGACCAGCGTCAACGCTTGTGCCACACCGCTGCGGTACCAGCGTCTGGCCGAGTGGTTCATCAAATCCTCTTCGTGCCTCGTGGGGCCGGCGCCAGTGGCCGGCCTGTTGTACACGACGCTTCGCCAGCCGCCGGTGATCCGTCAAGACCGAAGCGACAGCAGTCACCACACCGTGCCCGGAATTCCCCGGCCGGACATTCGGATATTCGGTAAAATTCGGACACTCGATTTAGACCATCCGGGTATTTCGCGCCGCTCCCGGCCAGCCGCCGAGAACCCGGTGGTTTCCTCGTCACGTCCGAAGGAGCAGGTGTGAAGGGCGGTGGGGGATGAGCAATCCGCTGGTCGCGGCGAAGCAGGATTCGACGACGTGGCATTCGGGGATCAACATCATCGACGACGCGGCGTCGGCGTGTGACGGGATCTCGTCGGGCTCTTGGGTCGAGGCGGGGCTGGGGGTCCTGGGGGCGGGGCTGGATGCGCTGACGATGGCGATGAACCCGGTGGGGACGTTGATCTCCTACGGGTTGAACTGGCTGATCGAGCACGTCAAGCCGTTGCAGGACGCGTTGAATCAGCTGGCCGGTGACGGGGATCGGATCGCGTCGTTCGCGCAGACGTGGAAGAACATCGCCACCGCGGTGGACCAGGCTGCGAAGGATCTGTCCACCACGGTCACGCAGGACACGGCGCATTGGCGGGGTCCGGCGGCGGACGCGTATCGGGCGAATCTGAAGGAGAAGATCGATCACCTGGGTGCGGCGTCGATGTGCGCGTCGGCGATCGGCACGGTGGTGGAGGTCGTCGGGGTGATCACCGGCGCGGTGCGGATGCTGGTGCGGGACATGGTCACCCAGGCCGTCGGGGACTTCATCCAGGACGCGTTGGAGGAGGTGTGCTCGCTCGGGCTGGGTACGCCGGTGGTGGTCGCGCAGGTCGTGGAGCAGGTGGCCGCGTGGACGGAGAAGATCGGCGCGGTGGTCAAGAAGCTGATCAATTCGGTGGAGAAGCTGCGGCCGTTGATGAGCAAGCTCGAGGAGATCTTCGCCTCGATCAAGAAGGTCATGGCCGAGCTGCACGGCCATGGGGGCGGGGACGGCACGCATCCGTCCTCCGCCGCGGAGGGCACGCACCCCGGCGCGGCGGAGGGCGGCCACGACGCCGGGCCGGCGGGGCACGGCGACGACACCGGCGGCTCGTTGCGTGACGACGCGGCCAATCCGGGCGACCGCGCGCAAGAGCCGACCGGGCGCTGCGGGCAGAAGGAGCCCGTCGACGCGGCCACCGGCGAGATGTTCATGGTGCAGACGGATCTGGAGCTGCCGGGCGTGCTGCCGTTGGTGCTGCGGCGCACGCACGTGTCGTCCTACCGCTCGGGGCGGCTGTTCGGCCCGTCCTGGTCGTCCACTTTGGACCAGCGGCTGGAGTTCGACGGGCAGGGCGTGTGCTTCGCCGGTCCGGACGGCGTGATCCTGGTCTACCCGGCCCCGCCCGCCGACGGCGCGGGGGTCCTGCCCGCGGTGGGTTCGCGGTGGCCGCTGAGCCGGTCCGCGGACGGGGGTCACGTCCTGCGCCAGCCGGAAACGGGGCGCACGCTGATCTTCCCGCCGGCCGGCGGAGGGCGGGCCGCGCTGGCCGCCATCGTCGACCGCCGGGGCAACCGGATCGACTTCGACCGCGACGCCGACGGCGTGCCCACGGCCGTGCGCCACTCGGGTGGCTACCACGTCGCCGTCGAGAGTGAGCACGGCCGGGTCACCGGGCTCCGCCTCGTGCACGGCCCGGACGAAGACGTCGTGCTGGGCCGGTTCGGTTACGACGGTGTGCGGCTGACCGCCGTGACGAACTCTTCCGGCGAGGCACTGCGCTTCCGTTACGACGCCGCCGGGCGGATCGTCCGCTGGGACGACCGCGTCGGCGAGTGGTACGCCTACGCCTTCGACCACGAAGGCCGGTGCGTGCGGACCGAGGGCGCGGGCGACATGCTGACCGGCACGTTCGAGTACGACACCGCGAACCGGATCACCCGCGAGACCGACTCGCTGGGCAACGTCACCACCTACCACTTCGACGCGTTGCACCAGCTGACCCGCGAGGTGGACCCGCTCGGGCACGAGACCCGGTACGAGTGGGACGGCCTGCGCCGGTTGACCTCCCGCACCGATCCGACCGGCCGGACCACCCGGCACGCCTACGACGACGAGGGCAACCTGGTCACCGTCACCCGCCCGGACGGCAGCCAGAGCTTGGCCGAGTACAACGGCTTCCGGCAGCCGGTGACCGTGGTGCAGCCGGACGGCGGGGTCTGGCGGCGCACCTACGACACGGCCGGCAACCTCACCTCCGCCACAGACCCGGCGGGCGCGACGACCCGGTACGCCTACGACGCGAGGGGCTTCCTCGCCACGGTCACCGATCCCGCCGGCGGCACCAAGGCGATCGAGGCCGACGCCGCGGGCCTGCCGGTGCGGGTCACCGGCCCCGGTGGCGAGGTGAGCACGTGCACCCGGGACCGGTTCGGCCGGATCGCCTCCTTCACCGACGCCGGCGGGGGCACCACCCGGCTCGCCTGGACGGTCGAAGGCAGGCTGCTGTCGCGCACGCTGCCGGGCGGCGCCACCGAGCACTGGCGGTACGACGCGGAAGGCCACCAGGTCGAGCGGGTCGACGCGCTGGGCAGCCGCAGCCGGGTCGAGCACACCCACTTCGGCCTGCCGAAGACCTGCACCGAGGCGGACGGATCACGGCTGGAGTACCAGTACGACACCGAACTGCGCATCGTCGGGGTCCGCAACGCGGCCGGTCTGACCTGGCGCTACGAGTACGACGCGGCCGGGCGGCTGGTCACCGAAACCGACTTCGACGGCCGGGTGCTCCGGTACGAGCGGGACGCCGCGGGCCGGCTCGAACGCCGGACGAACGGCGCCGGCGAGTCCACGGTCTTCCTCCGCGACCGGCTCGCCGCGGTGGTGGAGCGCCGGTCCGCGGACAACGTCACCAGGTTCGCCTACGACGAGATGGGCCGGCTGAGCCGGGCGGTCAACCGCGACGCGGAGGTGGTCTTCGAACGGGACGCGCTCGGCCGGGTGCTGGCCGAGACCGTCAACGGCCACACGGTCCGCTCGGAGTTCGACGCCGCGGGCCGGCGGGTCGCCCGCACCACGGCGACCGGGCTGCGCAGCGTCTGGGAGTACGACGCGAGTCACCGGCCGACGGCCCTGCACACCGGCGCGCGGGTGCTGAGCTTCGGGTACGACCAGGCGGGCCACGAGATCGAGCGGCTGGTCGACACCGGCGCGATCCTGGCGCAGGCCTGGGACACCGACCACCGGCTCGTCTCCCAGACACTGTCCACTGTGGCCGGTGGCTCGCCCCGGCCGCGGGCGGTGCAGCGGCGGGACTACCACTACCGGCCCGACGGCCTGCTGACCGGGATCGAAGACCAGGTGGCGGGGCCGAGCCGGTTCGAGCTCGACCCGGCCGGCCGGGTCACCGGGGTGGCGGCCCCCGGCTGGGCGGAGCAGTACGCGTACGGGCCGACCGGCGGCCTCACCGCGTCGGCCGGGCCCGGCGAGGCACCCGCCCGCCGGGAGTTCGCGGGCACCCTGCTGCGCTCGGCGGGCGGGCTGCGGTACCGCCACGACGCACAGGGCCGGGTCGTCCTGCGCCAGCGCAAGCGGCTGTCCGCCAAGCCCGCCACCTGGCACTACCGCTGGGACTCCGAGGACCATCTGGTCGGCGTCACCACGCCCGACGGGGCCCGGTGGCGCTACCGCTACGACCCGCTCGGGCGGCGGATCGCCAAGCAGCGCCTCGGTTCCGACGGCGTTCGCGTGACCGAGCAGGTCGACTTCGTCTGGGACGGCGCCACGCTCGCCGAGCAGGTGCGCAACGGGACCGCCGCGACCACCTGGGACTGGGCGCCCGGCGGGCAGCGGCCGGTCGGCCAGACCCATCGCGACCGCGAGCAGGAGTGGGTCGACCGGCAGTTCTACTCGATCGTCACCGACCTGGTCGGCGCGGCGGCCGAGCTGGTCGACGAGCACGGGGACCTGGCCTGGCGCCGGCAGGGCACGCTGTGGGGCGAGGAGCTCTTCCGGCCGGCGGACCGCGCGAGCACCCCGTTGCGCTTCCCCGGCCAGTACTTCGACGCGGAAACGGGCCTGCATTACAACTACCACCGCTACTACGATCCGGCGGCCGGGCAGTACCTGTCGCACGATCCGCTCGGCCTCGCGCCGTCACCGAACACCCAGGGGTACGTGCCCAACCCGACCGGCTGGATCGACCCGCTGGGCCTGGAGGGCTGCACCTTCGCCAACCAGAAGCCGGAGGACCTCGACGCGGAGCGGGAAGTGATGCGCCGCAACGGGGTCACGCCGACAACGCCCGGCACCCCCGAGTTCGACGCGATGCTCAGCTCGGGTGACGGGCAGCTGAAGTGGGTGGTCACCGACAGCGGGGAGCTGCGGGTCGCCCCGCACACCGTGAACGGCGACGAGATCAGCCACGCCGCCATCGCGGACGGCAGCCGCGTCCGGGCGGCCGGCCAGGCGAACGTCGCGGGCAGTTCCGGCGGTTACTTCGGCCTGGACATCGACAATCACAGCGGTCACTACTTCCACGGCGTGGCGCACAACGGGGACGCGGTGGTCCAGGAGGGCGTGGACGCGTTCGGCCGCTACGGTGTGCCCGACACGTGGGAAAGGAGCACCGTCGGTGGAGGCTGACGAACTCGACGCGCTCAGGTTCGAGGACCCGGCGGCCCGGCGTACCGGCCTGCTGGCGCTGCGGCCGCCGGCGGCCGACACGAACTGGTGGCTCGGCGTGGTCCAGCACGTGACGTTGCGGGCGACCGGGCCCGGAACGCCCGACGGTGAGCGGCGGGCGTGGGCGGAGCTGGCCGTGGCGGCGCTGGAAACCGCGCTCGAGACCGGTGGGCTGGACGGCCGTGAGGTGGCGACGCGGGAGGCCGGGCTGTCCCTCGCGTTGCCCGCCGGTGTCCGCCCGGAGGGCCTCCGGCCGGACCGCGTGGCCCGGCGTTGCCTCGACCTGGCCGGGATGACGCCGGCCGAAGCCGCCGGGACGCGCTGGTCGCTGCGGGCCGAGGACGTCCCGGTGATGCGCAGGCTGCGCCGCGTCCGCATCATGGTGGCGCCCGCGCTCGCCCTGTCGTCACAGCTCGAGGACGAAGAACTCCGCCGCGAACTCGACGAGTGGGAGACCGTTGTGCCCACCCTGCCGTGACCGGGGCCGCGAAACCCCGGCCGTCTCCTTCGCCTTGGGCTTGGCCGGCCAGATCGCGAAGATCGTGATCACCTTGCCCGGCGACCGCGGAAAGACCACGAACCCGCCCGGCGGCGGCCACTTTGGTGGATCGGACCGCTCCGGAAGTTGCGGCGGGCCACGGCGGCAGGCCGGCGCCGGGCGGGCGCCGAACCTGCTAATCCTTTGTGGACAGGCCGGGCGCCGGAAGGAGATGCGCGGGCAGGGCCGGGGCCCCGGCGGGACGAGGCGCTCGGCGCCGGGTGGGAGACGCATCGGCCGGCGGTGTTCGGGGCCCACCGCCTGCTGGGCAGCGTGGCCGACGCCGAGGACGTGCCCCACGACGTGTGGCTGCGGGCGGACGGCCCGGACGCGGTGTACGTGACCGACGGTGGCGGCAAGATCGCCGCGGCGCGCAAGCCCGTGCTGGTGTGCTACCGAGAGGGCCGCGTTTATTCGGTCGGTACGGTGGAGTTCGCCGGCGGCCTGATCACCGCGTACGGCCGGGTGCTTAACCCCGAGAAGCGTGCCCGGGCACGAGCTGTCGGGCGTCGTGGCCGAGCTGGGGTACGGCACCACCGGGGCTGACCGTCGGGCAGCGGGTGTTCGGCCTGGCCGGCTCGCGGTGCAGCTCGCCCGCGAGCTCGGCGCTCGGGTCGTCGGCACCGGCCGGGCCGCCGGCCGGGACCGCGCGCTCGCCCTCGGCGGGCACACCTTCCTGGGCCTGGACAGCGAAAACCCCGAAGACGCCGGTGAGGCCGACCTCGTGATCGGCGGGCCGATCCTCGACCCTGCTGGGGCGCGCCCGCGGCATACTGGTCACCATCGCGGAGCCGCCCCGGATCCAGCCGCGCGGCGGGCGAGCCGTCTTCTTCGTCGTCGAGGCCGACCGCGCCCAGCTCACCGGCATCGCCGCCCGCGTACGCGACGGCCGGTCGAAGCCCTCCGTCCGCCCGCTCGCCGACGCGCGCGCCGCGTTCAGCCCCGGCAAGCGGACTCCGGGCAACACGATCATCCGCGTCACCGAAGACTGACGGGAAGCCCGCTGCAGCAAGGGGCCGCTGCGGCAGCCGTTCACCGCTGGGCGAGCAATTCCAGCTGCACCAACGGTAACGCGCCAGCGGCCACCAGCCGGTACGCCGCGTAGGAGGCCGTCGAGGGCAGCAGGAACGGCCGGGTCTGCCCGTCCCAGCGGAACTCCTCGGCGGCCCGGCGGTCGAGGGCGCGCCACTCGCCGTCGTCGCCGCGGCCCTCGAGGCGCCACGCGAAGACGCCCGCCTCGGCGACGGTCACGGTGTAGAGCGTCGTGGCCTCGGCTTGATCGAAGGTGTAGCCGATCTCGTCACCGGCGCCGAGCCGGGTGGTCGTCTCACCGACGTCGTCGAACGCCGGGTGGGGGCCGGGGCTAGTCAGGTCCAGCCGGATCCGGGGAGCCTCGCCGGGTGGGGTCAGCGAGGCCGGAATGCTTGCGGCAGCCCAGTTCGTCGGCTCGGGCGAGAGCGTGACGACGAGTTCGGCCCCGTCGCTGAGCCGCCGGCGGGGGACCGAGATCTCGTTCCACTCCGCACCGTCGATCGTCACGCCCGCGATGTAGTCGCCGCCCGGGTCGCCGATCGTGCGGACGGTCAGCGTCTTCCCTCCGGGCAGCGCGACGTCCGCCCGAGGGAACAGCGGCGTGGTGAGGACGAACTCGTCGCTCGCGGGCACCAGCGGGTACAGGCCCAGCGCGGCGAACAGGTACCAGGCCGACATCTCGCCGTTGTCCTCGTCGCCGGGGTAGCCCTGGCCGATCTCCGAGCCGAGGAACAGCCGGCGCAGCGCCTCCCGCACGATCCGCTGGGTTTTGTGGTGGGCGCCGGTGAACGCGTACATGAACGGGATGTGGTGGGCGGGCTGGTTGGACAGGCCGAGCATGCCCATCCGGACGTCGCGGGCCTCCGCCATCTCGTGGATGGTGATGGCGTAGGTGCCCTTGAACTCCGCGCGGCCGGTTTCGGGCGTGGCGAAGAACTCGTCGAGCGCCCGTTCCAGCGCTTCCGGGCCGCCGTACAGGGTGGTCAGGCCGGCACCGTCGTGCGGCGCGGTGAACGCCGTGCCCCACCCGTTGGTCTCGGTGTAGTCGCCGCCCCACACCCGCGGGTCGTAGTCGCCCGGTTCGGGGACCCGCCACCCGCCGTCCGGGTTCCGGCCCTGGAAGAACCCGATCCGCCGGTCGAAGACCGTGGCGTACCGCGCGGCGCGGGCGGTGTAGTACTCGGCGTCGGCGGCCAGCTCCGAGTGCCGGGGGTTCTCGGCGGGCAGCCGCGAAGCCAGCAGCCGGGCCATCTTCGCGATCCCGCTGTCGTTGATGGCCGCGTCGAGCGTCCACGACATGCCTTCGGCGACCGTGGTGTCGGTGAACCCGCGGTACGTCTGCGAGCGCACGCCTTTGCGCCCCACCAGCGGGGTGGGGGCGGCCACGGTGGCGTTGCGCAGCGCGGAATCGTAGGCGGCCAGCGGGTCCAGGCCGGGCAGCCCGGCGGCCAGCGCGCCGGCGAAGATGACGTCGGTGGTGGTACCGGTCATGTTGTCGATCGGCCCGGGCGCGCTCCACCGGCTGGTCCAGCCGGCGTCGCGGTAGTGCTGGAGGAAGCCGTCGAGCAGGCGCCCGGCGTCCTCGGGCCGCAGCAGCGTGAGCGCGGGCCAGACGGTCCGGTAGGTGTCCCAGAAGCCGTGGTTGGCGCTCAGCCGCCCGGGCTCGATCCGGCAGCCGGTTTCCGTTGCGGTGTCGGGCTTTGCCGACGGCGGGAACGGGCTGGCGTAACGCGGCCCGTCCGGCGTCTCCTCCTGGGCTTCGTTGGGATAGAGGAAAAGCCGGTACAGATTGGAGTAGAGGGTGGTCAGCTGGTCCTCGGCCGCGCCTTCGACCCGGACCTGACCGAGCCGCCCGGCCCAGGCCTCGTGCGCCCGCGCGGCCACGGCGTCGAAACCGTCCGGGCCGAGGTCTGCCAGCAGGTTCGCCTCGGCCTGCGCGAGGCCCAGGAACGAGGTGCCCAGCCGGACCGTGACCGTGCGGTCCGGCCCGAGGCCGAGGTGGACGGACCCGCGCGGGCCGTCGGCGTGCGCGGCGAGGACCGGCCGGTCGAGCGTGGCGTGCACGAACATCCGGGGACTGTCGTCGGTGCCGTCCGTGAACGCGCGCACCACCGCGCCGGACGGCCCCGGCTCGGGCAGGGTCAGCCCGCCGGGGCCGTCCGCCTGGTCGAAGATCAGCGAGCCGCGCTCTTGCGGGAAGCGGAAGCGCAGCACGAGGGAGAACCGGGCCGCGGTCAGCTCGGCGTGGATGCCGCCGTCGAGCACCACGGCGTACCGGTGCGGCCGGTCCGACTCGCTCGCGCGGTCGAACCCGAGCGCCCGCACCGCCCGGTCCAGCTCCGGGGCCGCCGCGAGCGCCGGGAACACCTGGAAGACGCCGCGGTCGCGGATCCACGGGCTGGGGATGTGGGAGGTGGCGAAGGCCTGCAACGCGGGACGTCCGTCGTCACGGTTGTGGGCCGCGTAGGTGTAGGTCCACTCGACCGAAGCCGCGTCGGTCATCGGCGCGCCGAACACCGCGCCGTGCGGCACCGCGACCAGTGGCACGGTGTTGCCGCGGGAGTACTCGAACGCCGAGTGGCTGCCCCGGGTCGTGCGGACCCGGTCGACCGGGTCGAGCGGCGGCGCCGGGGCCGGGCGGACGGCGACCGCGTTCACGTACCCGGTCAGGGCCGAGCCCCCGGACTGGACCACGATCCGGACCTCGGCCCGCACGACCCGGCGCCCGGCAGCCGCGGCGAGGCGCACCCGTTTGAAGGTCCATTGGTCTGCCGCAACGGTTTTCGAGGCGTACTGCGCCGCCGGATCATGGCGTGCCCCGTGCTGGTCGGACACCGCCAGATCGCTCAGCCGGGTCCCGTCGCCGAAAACGAGGTCGACGATCACCGCGGTCGCCCCGTAACCGTCGCGGATGTCCTCGCGCGAGCGGTCCAGCACCGGGAAGACCGCGTATTCGAGCACGTCGGCCGCCTCGACGACCGCGCGCTCCAGCGGCAGCTCGGCGACGAAGACGGCGCCGGCCGCAGCCCCGTCGATCCGGTACTCGTGGACGGGGGAGACGTCGAGGCCCTGGCCCGCCCGTCCGGCCGGTGCGTGCGCGGGCCCCGCGGCTGTGGTGAGCGTGAAGCGGTTCATGCCGGGCGCACATCCAGGTGAACGTCGGAGTATTCGCCGGCGAGCACGTCGGCGATGGCGATGGGCCGGCCGAGGGCGGCGGACACGTACACGGCTCGGACGAAAGCCAGTGACCGCAGGGCATCCTGGACGGTGACGGCGGGTTCGGTGCCGGTGGCGACGGCGCGCGCGATGTCGTCGTACTGGCGCCGGTGGCCGAGGACGAAGTCGTCTTCACGGCGGGGTCCGGCGGGTGTGTCGTCGAAGCCGACTTCGGCCTCGGCCTGGTTCCCGGTGAGGGCGCCGCCGGTCACACTCCCGGCACCGGCCGGGCCGCTTCCGGTTGTGTGGCTGTGGAAGTACTCGAGGCGGTCGTTGTCGATGACGGCGGATCCGCGGGTGCCGTGGACCTGGATCCGGGTGGTCAGCCCGGGGTAGGCGGCGGTGGTGGCGAGGAGGACGGCGAGGGCGCCGGATTCGAACCGCACGGTCGCGGCCACCGTGTCCTCGACTTCGATGCGGTCGTGGGCGAGCAGCCCCGCGGTCGCCTGCACCTCGACCGGGCGGCCGAGGAACCACAGCAGCAGGTCGGCGGTGTGGACGCCCTGGTTCATCAGCGCGCCGCCGCCGTCGAGCTGCCAGGTGCCGCGCCAGGCGCCGCCGTCGTAGTACGCCTGGTCCCGCCACCACGCGACCGAGGCGACCGCGGAGGTCACCGTGCCGAACCGGCCGTCCTGGACCGCGCGGGCGACCGCGGCACTGGCCGGGTCGAACCGATGCTGGCTGATCACCGTGACGACCCGGCCCGCGGCTTGTTCGGCCAGTGCCGCGAAGTCCGCCGCCCGCGCGACGCTGACGTCGAGGGGTTTCTCGATCACCACGTGCGTCCCCGCCTCGACGGCTTGCCGGGCCAGCTCGAGATGGGTGCCGCTCGGGGTGCAGATCACCACCAGGTCAGGGTTCTGCTCCCGGAGCGCGTCCGCCAGTCCGGTGTAGGCGACCGTCGACGGGTGGTCGGCGATCAGGCGGGCGGTGTTGCCGGTGACCGGGTCGACGGCCGCCACCAAGGTGAACGCGGGGTGCTCGGCGATCACCCGGGCGTGGTTGCGGCCGATGACGCCGCAGCCGGCGAGGGCGACCCGGATCGTGCCGGTCATGCGAGTTCCACCCCGAGCCGGTCGGTGATGCCGCGCAAGGCCCGGGCGGCCCGGCCGAACGCGGCGGGCCCGGAGAACCCGCCGGTGGCGTGGGCTGCGGAGAGGTGGGGTTCGAGGGAGATGAAGCCCTGATAGCCGTCGTCCCGTAGCGCGGTCAGGGTTTCGACCACCTCGCCGTCGCCTTCGCCCGCGGCGACGACCCGGCCGTCGGCGGCGAGGGCGTCTTTGATCTGCAGGTAGTCCAGGTAGGGCCGCAGGCGGGCGTAGGCGTCGGTGAACGGGCGGGCCCCGACCTGCACGAAGTTCGCGGCGTCCCACGCCACCCGCAGGTGCTCGGAGCCGACCGACTCGACCAGGTCCACGACCCGGTCCGGGGTGTCGCCGTAGATGTCCTTCTCGTTCTCGTGCAGCAACACCACGTCCTCCCGCTCGGCGAGGGCGGCCATGGCCCGTAACCGCACCAGGACCTCGTCGCGCATGCCCGCCGGGTCGCGTCCTTCCTGGTAGAAGGAGAACATCCGGATGAAACGGGTCGAGAACACCCGCGCCAGCTCGATCGCGGTGCCCAGGCGGGTCACCTCGGCCTCGACCGGGAGGTCGAGCGAGACCTTCCCCAGGGGCGAGGCGATGGCGGAGACCCTGAACCCGCGTTCGTCCAGCAGCTTCCGCAAGGCGGTCCGCTGCTGCGCGTCCAAAGCCAGCACGCCGGTGCCCCAAGCGCCACGCAACTCCAGATGCCGGGCGCCCAGCGCCTCCAGCACCGCGAGCTGCACCACCGGATCCGCGTCGATCTCGTCACCGAAACCCGACAACACCCACGTCGGAGCGGCCATCACCCGAAACCTCCTGCACTCAAGCCACCGACCGGGTGGCGCCGGGACTGCGAGGTCCCGCCATCCTCGCAGGAACGAGAAGATCGCCGCGACCTGTCCCGGCCACCGGAACTGTCCACAGTGGCCGGTCACTCCAGCGGGTGCTCCTCGAGCCACGTCGCCGCGCGGCGCGCCGAGGCGCGTGACAACCACGCTTCCTGGACCACCTCCGCCACCTCCTGCCGGCTCAGCTCACCGATCCGGCCGGCGCGCAGCAGCACGGACAGGTGCCCGTCGAAGTGCGGGGTGGTGAAGAACGGCGACCCCTCGTCCTGGACCATCGCCTGCTTGTCGGCCTCGGACCCGACCCAGAAGACGATCACGTCCGGGTAGCGCTCGCCGGTGTCCGGATCGACCGCGTCCGGCCGCGGGTTGCGGAAGAAGATGAACGACTTCCCGCCGACCTGGTAGACCGGATTGTCCCCGGAGCCGCGCTCGACGGTGGTGTGCGGCATGGCCAGCGCGAGCTCGTGGACGTCCTCGACCCGGGCGGGGCGGCTCTTCTTGTCCGGCATCGGCCCAGCGTAGGCAGGGCCGGGCGGAATCGTCGACGGCGGCGGGGCGCACTTCGCCCGAACCACCGATGCGCCGGCGAATCCCGAGCGCTCGACGGTGGTGTGGGGATAACGGACCCGGTGGGTTCGCCGGTGCTTGTGCACCGGTCCGCCACGCGGTAAATTTGTCCAGACCAATCCGCCAGCTGGTCGCTTCTCGACCGTTCGGTTTCCACCGGGCCGGTGGCGGGATGGCGTCTCCTGCCGGGCCGGCACGTCGTATCCCCGCTTCGAATGACTGTGAGGTCGGTAATGACGTACTTCCGCCGTGTTTCCGTGCTGTCCGGGCTCGTCCTGGCCGGCGCGCTGATCACCGCCCCGCTGGCCACAGCCGGCACCGAGCCGTCCCAGGTCGTGCAGCCGCTGGACTGCACCCAGCAGAGCATCCTGGCCGGCGACCACCTGAGCGACGTGCAGATCGCGCAGTACGCGCGCAACGCGAACCTGCACGGAAACGGCCTGGTCATCTCCATCGCGGTCGCGCTGGCCGAAAGCCAGGGCTGGACGCAGGCGGTGCTGATCAACACCGACTGCAGCCACGACCGCGGCGTCTGGCAGATCAGCAACCGCTGGCACCCGGAGGTGTCCGACGGCCAGGCGTTCGACCCCGCCGGCTGCGCGCAGGCCGCGTACAACATCTCCTCGGGCGGCACCAACTGGCAGCCGTGGACGACCTACCTCAACGGCGCCTACCAGCAGTACATGTCCCGCGCCCAGACCGCCGCCAACCAGGTCGGCGGCTGAGCACAAGACGCGCAGCGGAGCCCGGCGTGGTCACGAGCCACGCCGGGACCCGCACCTCGGTCGACGTTGCAGAAACCTTGCACCGGCACACGGCAAGGTTTCTGCAGGCTGCTTTCGGCACTGTCGTCCCCGGAGGCCGGGCAGGCCGCCCGGTCGAGGGAACGGAAGGCAATGATCGACAATGATGCGGAAGACCGTGGTTGCGCTACTCGGCGCGCTGCTCCTGGCCGGGCGGCCGGCACCGCGCAGGCGGCACCGCCGGCGGCGAACCCGGCGGTGCCCAGGTTGTAGAACCCGCAGTAGTACAGGTTGAGCTGGGCGCCGGTGTAGTTGTAACCGTCGTTCAGGCAGACGTCGCCGCTCGGGCAGGGCCGCCGCCGGCGCCGCGGCACGGGAAGCGGACCGGTCCGGGACCGTCCATCCACCTGGGCGCCGGGAACTGGAACGACCACACCTCGTCCTACCGCAACAACCAGACCGGCCACGCGACCGCGGTGTTCTCGAACTGGAACGGCAGCGCGTTCGTCACGGTCCGGACCTCGACCGCCGTCGAGAACCAGCCCAACCTGTCCAGCCTGCACATCGACAACATCATCGACGGGGTGCAGGTCTGCTAGTAACCAACCGGAACCCGGTGTGGTGGGAGGGATTCGTCCTTCCCGTGCCGGTTTGCGGGCAACCGTCCGCCTCCTCCGCGCGTGTCGGTATCGGATCGGCCGCAGCGGCGGCCGCCGGCACACAGGGGGTGAGCCTTTTGGGCTCCGGAAGATCGACGCTGCCCGCGAGAGCGGGCGTCCTCGCCGTCACCGCGGCACTGCTCACGGCCGGGACGGCGCTGCTCGCGTCGCCGGCCGACGCGACCGTCATCACGTCGGTCCAGTCGACGTCTTGGTCCTACACCGACTCGGCCCAGCCGAGGAAGAGCTTCGTCGATCCGGCCGGTGACGCGCCGATCGGCGCGAAAGTCACGGCCGATCACCAGAAGCACGTTTCGAAGTCCTACTTCACCTTCGACCTCTCCGGTCTGCGCGGCGCGAAGGTGATTTCCGCGGAGCTGTCCGGAAAAGAGACCGCGGTCGCCGACTGCTCGGCGCCGCGCGGCACCGAGCTGTGGGTGACGGCCCCGGCGAAAAACCCGCCGACGTGGGACAACCAGCCCCGGGAGCTGAGCAAGGTGCCCGGCCCCGGCAGCCTCGACGCCTGCCCGTCGGACTACCTCGACTGGGACGCCGCGCCGGCCCTGCAGCAGGCGATCGACGCCGGCCGCACCTCGCTGACGATGGTCCTGCGCCTGCCGGACGACCAGCAGCACAACCCGCGTTTCGGCCGCGCCTACCGGCCGATGCTGTACCTCAGCATCCAGAAGAACCAGCCGCCGGTGACGCCCAGCGCGCTGAAGACCGGCACGCACGCCTGCGCGGAAGCCCCGCTCGTCCGCCATGGCGAGTCCACGATGTCGGCGGCCGTCAGCGACCCGGACGACCCGGACTTCTCGGCCGAGTTCGCCTGGTGGCCGGTGGACCACCCCGACCAGCGGGCCACCGGCACACGGGGCGTCTACAGCACCACCACCTCGTACGACCCCGATGCGCAGCTGGCGGACGGCGTCACCTACGCGTGGCAGGTCCGCGCGTATGACTCGCTGGCCACGAGCGCGTGGAGCGAGACCTGCCGGTTCACCACCGACTTCACCGCGCCGGCCACGGCCCCGGTGATCACCTCGGCCGACTACACGTACGAGGGGCCCGGAAAGGGTGGCACCGGCATCCCCGGCGACTTCACCCTCGACGCCCGCGGGGACACCCAGATCGCCGGCTTCCAGTGGAATGTCGGCGACCGGGACAGCGGCTACGTCGCGGCCGACCGGCCCGGCGGCAAGGCCACGGTCCGGTTCGCCCCGCGCACCGACGGGCCGATGAGCATGGTCGCGTCCGGAGTGGACGTCGCGGGCAACCGCGGCCCGTCGGGCGAGTACTGGTTCCTCGTGGCCCACAACGGTCCTTCGATGGCGTGCACGCCGGCCCAGGCCTACCTCGGCGAGACCCGGCAGTGCCAGTTCAGCCCCTACGGCGACAACGGCGCCACCGAGTACCTCTACCAGATCGACAACGGGCCCGAGACCACCGTGCCCGCGGGCCCGGACGGCACCGCCACGATCACGGTCACGCCGACGGACGCCGCGAAGCGCTACGACGTCAGCGTGCGGGCGCGGATGACCAACGGAAACCTGTCCAGCGCCGGCTACAGCCAGATCCCGATCGACCGGGGCCTGCCCGTGGTCGACGTGCCCGGTGGCGTCATGACCGCCCACCCCGCCGTCTTCACGCTGCACGCCACGCTGCCGGGCTCGGTCTCCTTCACCTACGACTGGGACTACGGCGACCCGGTGACGATCCCGGTGGGGCCGGACGGCACCGCCCAGGTCACCATCGTCCCGGCTCAGGTGGGCCAGCACTGGCTGCGTGTCCACACGACGACCGGGGCCGGACTGGTGTCGGCGACGAACGAGGTCAACATCGTGGCCGACACGAACGGTCCGACGATCACCAGCGTCGAGTACCCGAAGTGGTCCGTCGGGGCGTACGTCACGACGCCGGGCACGTTCACCTTCTCGTCACCGATCCCGGGCGCGGTGAGCTACACCTACCGTTACCGCGGTGGGGACCCGGTCACCGTGCCCGCCGGCCCGGACGGGACGGCGAGTGCCGTGCTGACCCCGCTCACCGTCGATTCGCAGTACCTGAACGCCACCACCACGTTCGCCGACGGCACGGTGTCGGAAGCCGGGTACTACTCGTTCTCGCCTCGCTCGGCGGCCCCGCCGCTGACCTGTGACGCGACCGGGGACGTCCGGCCCGGCCAGGTGATCCACTGCACGGTCACCCCGGTCCAGCCGGGCCTCGCCTCTTACGGGTACGTCGTGGAGACAGCCAGCGGACCCGGTCCGGACGTGACCGTCCGGCCCGGGGCCGACGGCGCGGGGGCGTTCGAGGTCACGGTGCCGGCGGACCAGACGCAGTACGTGCTTTCCGTCCGGGCTTGGAGCGCCAACGCGGCCGGGCAGCGCACGGACACCTCGTACGCCGGTTTCTGGGTCCCCGCGGGGACTTCCGTCAGCCGCGGCACCGCAGCGATCTGACCGTGACGGCCACCGCGGCAGCCCGCCGCGGTGGCCGTCCGGCCGGGGGAAGTCCTTGTCAGGCCAGGAGTTCCTGCAGTTCGAGGACCGCGCGGGTCAGCTCGTCGGCGAAGCGGCGCATCTCTGCCGAGACGTGTTGCGGGGTGCTGAGGTAGATGTTCCAGCGGTCCGGCAGCAGCACGTACGCGACGCCGATGCACTGCGGGCTGGTCGAGCCGAACCCGAAGTACTGGATGCTGACCGACGGCGCGGAGCTGGTGCTCAGGTAGTCGTCACGCGACTTCAGCCAGCCGGGCGAGGAGTACAGCGCCGGCGTTTCGGTGTCACCGCGGCGTTTCCCGATCAGCTGTAGCTCCCACAGGTGCTGCTCCGGCGCGTCCCCGGCCTGGCATTCCTTCGCGCGGGCGACGTGTTTCGCGGCGGCTGCGCGGAAGGCTTCGCGCTTCTCGTCCGGGGAAGCCGTTTCGTCGGTCATGAGGTCGGCGAAGCGCACGACTTCGGGCGTCACCACCCGCATCGCCTCGGTGCGGCCGTTCTGGAACTGCCGGGTGGCGATCGATTCGTACGTCGCGCCGGTCAGGCCCTTCGCCCGGCGGTGCGCCAGCTGGTACGCCATCTGCGCGAACGCGTCGGGCGACATCTTGAGTTCCTTCGCCCGGTTCGCGCCGAAGTCGAAGGACAACGTCTGCGTCGCCGTCGCGTCCGCGTACGCCTTGAAGGCGGCCCCGGCCGCTTGCGCGTCTTCGCGGAGCGCGTCGGTCAGCTCGAACTGGACCACCTCGTAGCCGGGAACGCCGGAAGCCGGCTCGCGTGTCGCCGGCGATCCGTTCAGCACGGCGTCGGTGAAGCCGAGGATCGTGGTGCCGTCGAGTTCGCAGTGCTCGACGTTGATCCCCGCGGTGCCGTCCGCGAACACGATGAACGACACGGCCTTGTCGAACCAGCGGTTGCCGCTGTCCCCGTGCAGCAGCCGGTCGCCGGCTTCGAGCGCGGTCGACGGCGTGAAGTCGTCCAGGCACAGGCAGAACAGCGCGGTCTCGATGGTTTCCAGCGCTTCGCCGTTCCCCGCCTCGAGAAGGGCGGCCCGCGAGGCCGCCCACTCCGCGCGGGCCTTCGTCGTGAAGTGCCCGGCGGCGATGTCGGTGACGTGGTCGTCCTTGAGGATCGCGCGCAGCCCGTCGGCGAGCTGCCCGGGGGAGTACGGGCGGCCGTCCTCGTCGAGCACGTCCATCCGGTACGGGGTGTTCTGGTGGAACACGACGATGTGCCGTTCGTGCGAAGGCCCTTCCCAGCCTTCGCGGTACGGCGTGCGCGCGGTGTCCAGCTCCACGCCGGGGATCCGCGTGGCCGAGAACAGGAACTTGTGCTGCACCATGGACTGCGGCGCACCCCGCACGAGCACGGGCGGCACCAGTTCGCCGTCGAGCCGCAGCTTGTAGTCGACGGCGGCCGCGGCCAGCTCGGCCGCGCGCTCCGCCTGGCCCAGCGGGGACTCCCGGAACAGGAAGAAGAAGTTGGCGTTGAGCGCGATCCGGTCCCGGCGGCCGAGGTAGCGGTACGGCCAGAACGTGTCGAGCCAGCTGCGCACGCCGGGCGAGCGGTCGTACTCCTCCAGCGCCGCCTGCAGCCCGTGCGCCGGGCTGTCCGGGGCGAGGAACCCGGCGACCGCGGCTTCGGTCTCGGCCAGCTCTGCCGCGGTCAGCAGCGGCGCGCACCACTCGAGGAAGCGGCGGCCGCTGGCCTCCAGGGTGGGGACGGGGACCCGGGGGAGCCGGTCGTCGTTGCCGAAGGTGCGGGTGGACCATTCCGGACTGCTCACGGTTTTCCTTCTCGGTCGAGGGTGAAAAGGGCCCGGTGACCTAATCCAGCAGCTCGTCGCCCCGGCCGGTGCGCCCGCCGAGGTGAACGGGCAGGACCCGGCCGAACAGCTGCCTGGTCCGTTCCGTGCTGCCGACGACCCCCGGGCGCTCGCTGTAGGCGAAGATAGCGGAGTGGCGCGCGACGGCGCCTTCCACCGTGCTGACCCGGTGCAAGGCGAAGCGTCCCTTGAACAGCTGAAGATCGCCCGGGCGGAGCTTGAGGCGGCGCACCGGATGGGTGCCGTCTTCCCGGAGCACCGCCCGGACCGCCGGGAAGTTCTCGTCGGCCGCGGACCGGATGTTGGGGCAGTACTCGAAGGTCCCGCCCTCGGCGGCGGCCTGGGTGAGCAGGCTGACGGTGTGGGTGTTGGTGTCGAAGTGCCACGGGTGCGCCCGGCCGGGGGCGATGACGTTGAGCGTCAGCCCGGAGAGCGGGTCGGCGAGCTCGTGCAGCCGCGGCCGGCCGAAGCAGTCGGCGACGAACCGCTGGAACAGCGGGCTGGTGTAGAGCCGGCTGATCAGCGACGACGCCGGGACGTGGTCCCGCGCCACGAAGGCGTTGCCGCGCTCCATGATCGTCCGGCCCGGGTGGTCTTCGGGCAGGGGCTCGCCGATGGCGGTGTTGTAGGCGTTGACCTTTTCGATCTTGGTGTAGGCGTGGGGCTCGAGCGCGGCGCACTCGGCGCGCAGCACCTCGTGCAGCTCGGGCCGGATGAAGTGCGCCAGGACGCTGCAGCCGACGTCGGCCAGCTCCGCGCGGGTGCGTTCGACGGTCTCCCGCCAGGCCGGGCTGCCCGGCTCGGTGAGCGGGTAGCGGCCGGTGTCGACCATCTCCAGTGAGGCCACGGAGGTGCTCATCGAAGTCCTCTCGGCAGGTGAAGCCTCGGCGCTTGCCCTGGACGTGAGGAAAAGAGGTAGCACAGAACCCCGCTGCTCAACCGTCGGTTTGTGAGCGGTGACACAAAGTCATCAGGAGCCTTTACTGGCGCGGCTCAGGCAGCCCGGCGGTGCGGGGCCAGGCTCGGGGCCTCGCGGTAGAACCCGGCGATCATCGCGTCGGTGCTGGGCGGGTTGAACGGCTGCCCGAGCGTGCGCATGATCGAGTTCTCGCTGGGCCGGTACATCCCGGTCTGGCAGTAGCGGGAGCCCTCGTAGGCGCCGACGGTGCCGCCGTCCGGTGACGGCCGGCCGAGGTACTGGTACCACTTCGCCTGCTGGTCGCGCATCTGGGCCTCGGTCAGCGAGGTCGCGTTCGGCTCGGACGGCTCGCTCGGGTCGCAGGTGCCGTAGTCGTATTCGTCGGCCAGCCCGCCGATGGAATGGCCCAGCTCGTGCTGGACGATCTGGCTCGAGGCGGCGTTGCCGCCCGAGGACGTCGCGACCTCGCCGCCGGAGCCGCCGTACTTGGTGCTGTTGGCCAGCACCAGGATCTGGTCCACGTCCGGTGCGGCCGCGGCGTACTGCTTCGCCTTGGTCTCGTCGACGCAGAGCAGCCGTTCGGTGTTGCCGCACCAGAAGTACGAGCCCAGCGCGGTGTTGCGCTGGATGCCCTGGTCCGGATCGTTGCTGACGCCCGAATCCTGCGAGACGACGTTGACCTGCCAGATGTTGAACTGCTTGCGGTAGCTCTTGTACGGCTCGATCGAGAACAACTGGTCGATGCTGGATTTGACGTGCTCGGAATAGGTGGACATCTCGTCGGCGGTGTAGCCGTCGCCGACCACGACGAGGTCGAAAGTGGTGTCGCTGGGGCCGTTCTGCTCGATCGGGACCACGTCGGCCGGGCGCGCGATCCGGGCGGCGGCCCGGTCCGACGCGGGCCGGGTCACCGTCACCCGGTGAATGCTGCCGCCGGGCTCGAAGACCTCCATCGAGGTGGTGAAGCCGGAAGCCGCCGGCGCGGCGGGGGCGGTACTGAGTGCGAGCGCGCCGCTCAGCGCGACCGCGAGACAGGCTCGTCGCATGGGGACTCCTTGCGGGGACGGGAGGAGAGCCCTTCCACGATCCCGACTTTCGGCGGCTTCCGGGACATCCCAAGCGGCCATAAGGTCGGTGTAATGGAGGTGGAGCTACGGCACCTGCGGATCCTGTGCGCGGTGGCCGAAGCGGGCAGCATTTCCCGCGCCGCGGCCGGAATCGGCAGCAGCCAGCCGGCCTTGACCGCCTCGGTGCAGCGCATCGAACGCGTCTTCGGGGGAAAGCTGTTCGTCCGCGGCATCCGCGGGGTGGTGCCGACCGAATTCGGCGAATGCGTGCTCTCCCGCGCGCGGACCGTGCTGTCCGCGGCGGACACGATGCACCGGGACGCGTCGCGGTGGCTGGTGGACGGCGCCGAACGGCCGGTCGCGCTCGGCGGCATCGGGTCCTCGCTGGTGGTCGAGCTGGCCGACCGGATCGGGCACCCGGCGGTCTCGGTGACCACGGAGTTCTCGCCGCGGCGGCTGCTCGATCTGCTGGCCGCCGGGGAACTCGACGCCGCGGTGGTGGCCGACTACCCCGGCCACGAGCTGCGCCCGGCGCCGGGGGTGACGCTGCGCCCGCTGGGCGTGCAGCCGGTGTTCGTCGCACTCGCCGCCGGCCATCCGGCGGCCGCCGCCGCGGAGGTCGACCTGGCCGGGCTCGGCGGCGAGCGGTGGGTGCTCGGCCCCTCGGACGGCGCCGGCTGGCCGGAATGCTTCGAGGAGGCTTGCGCGTCAGCCGGATTCCGGCCGTTGGTCGCGCACCGGAGCACCGAACTGCGGGCGCTGCAACGGCTGATCGCGGCCGGCCGGGCGATCTCGCCCTGCCAGGTCACTTTCCCCGCGACCCCGGAGATCGCGATCCGGCCGCTGGCCGGGGATCCACTGTGGATGCGTTACCTCATCGCGTGGCGGGCCGGCGGCGTCTTCGGCGGCGAACCGGGCGCGTTGATCGAAGCGGCCGACGCCGCGTACCGCGTCGACACCGACAGCAGCCCCAGCCACCGGGAGTGGTTGCGCGCCCGTCAGGCCTTTCGGTGATTAAAGCAGTCGATTGACTTAACGTCGGTGCGCGGCCATGCTGGGCGGCAGCAGACATTCACCGACAAGGAGTTCGTGATGGCGCAGAGCAACACCGGCCAGTCGCCCCGGTTCCCGTTCATCTCGGACGCCGCGCTCGAGCCGCCCGCCGAGTGGGCCGAGCTGCGCGCCGAGCGCCCGGTGACGCCGGTGACGCTCGCCAGCGGCGACGAGGCCGCCCTGCTCACCCGTTACGACGACGTCAAGAGCCTGCTGTCCGACCCGCGGTTCACGCGGCCGGGCCCCGGCGACAACGCGGCGCGGGTCGCCGACACCGAGTCGGGCGGGGTGTTCAACAGCGAGATGGCGTCGGTCATGCCCCAGTACGGCGCGCCGCACCTGAAGTGGCGGCGGCGGGTCGGCAAGTGGTTCACCGCCAAGCGGATGAACGCCCTGCGGCCCGGCATGGCGGCGATGGCCGAGCAGCTGATCGACGAGATGGTGGCCAAGGGCGCGCCCGGCGACCTCAAGTCCGGCGTCGCGTTCCCGCTGCCGGTCTGGGTCATCTGCGACATGCTCGGCGTCCCGGACACCGATCGTGACCGGTTCGCCCACTGGTCGGACGTGATGCTCAGCATGACGCGCTACACCCAGGAGGAGTTCGACGCGGCGCAGCGGGAGTTCGGCCGGTACATGGGCGGGCACATCGCGGCGAAGCGGGCGGAACCGGGTGAAGACATCCTCAGCGCGCTGATCGTCGACACCGGCAACGACGGCGAGCGCTGGTCCGACGCGCTGCTGTCCGCCACCGGCATCGGCCTGCTGATCGCCGGGCACGAGACCACCGCCAACATGATCGCCAAGATGGTCGCGATGCTGCTCGCGGACCGGAGCCGCTGGGAGCGGCTGCTGGCCGACCCGTCGCTGGTGCGCACGGCGGTCGAGGAGTCCCTGCGGGCGGACGCCAACGCCGGCGTCGGCATGATGCGTTACCTCAGCGAGGACTTCGAGGTCGCCGGGACCGTTTTGCCGGCCGGGACCAGCGCGATGTGCAGCATGGCCGCGGCCAACCGCGACGAGCGCGCGTTCGCGGACGCGTCCGGAATGGACCTGGGCCGCAGCCCGAACCCGCACCTCGCGTTCGGCGCCGGCGCCCACGCCTGCCTCGGCCAGCCCCTGGCCCGCACCGAGCTGCAGGTGGTCCTGGAAGTGCTGCTGCGCAAGCTGCCCGCCCTGGACCTCGCCGTCGCGCCCGCCGAGCTGCGCCGGATCGAAGGCCTGGCCGTCGGCGGGTTGCGGGAGCTGCCCGTGCGCTGGTGACGGCGGTCCGCCGATGTGTCCGTTGTGGACGGTCAGTACTGAGCCTCTACTGCTCCGGGTCGAGCCGCAGGGTGGTCGCCATGGCTGTGTCGGTCACCATGGAGCCCGCGCCCTGCCCGTACTTGGCGCGGTGACCGGCGCGTCGCCGATGTCCTCGATGGTGACGTCGGCTTCCAGTCCCGGCACACGGATGCGGGCCCGCCGTTCGCGCAGGGCCTGGCCGTACCAGCCGGTGTCCCGCCGGACCGCGATGTCCAGCTCCCCGGCCGCCTCGCCCGAGCCGCCGCTCGACCTCCAGGGCCGCGGCAACCACGGCTTCGCGGTCGGTCACGTCCAGCGGCAGAGCCAACGCGATTCCACCGCTTTCGCCGATCCGCTCCGCCAGCCCGTCAAGACGGCCTTCGCGCCGCCCGGCAACGGCAACGCGCCCGGCGAGCGAAGTGGCGGTGATGACCTTCGACAAGGCCAGCGCCGGACCGGCCGGAATCCACGGCGACCGAACAGTCCAGGCCACCGGCGGTGTTCGCGGTGGAATTCAGCCCGGCTGTGTCGAACCGGCCAGCGAAGGTTCGGGGTTTTCAGCTTCCGCTGTGCGCTCGGCTGTTGTCTCCGTCTCGCCGCCGAATCGTTTGCGCAGTTCGCTGAGGATGGCGGCGATCTGGCCGAGTTCGGTGAGCGCGGCCTGGTGGGTGGTGCGGATGATGGTGGCTTCCTCTTCCGCCCGGGAGACGATGAGCTGGGCCTCCTGTTCGGCGGCGCGTTCGGTCTCCGCGCGGGCGGTGTCCGCGTCGGCGGCTGTTTTCTCTGCTGCCGCAAGGATTTTCCCGCTCTCTTCGCGGGCTTGCTCCTTGATCGCATCGGCCTCGGACTTGGCCACTTCGAGGATTTTCTCGATCCGCCGCCCCAGGCCGCGGGCCGGGTCCGCTTCCCCGGCCCGGGGTGTGGGGACCTGCGCTTTGGCCAGCTTGCGCTCGGCCATCCGGCGGGCCTTCTCGTGCCGATCCAGCCGCTTCTCCGCGACCCGCACGTATTCGTCCACCTGCCGGCGATCGTAGCCACGCAGGACGACGGGGAACCGGACGTCGGACTCCGGCGCTGCCTCGGATTCGGAAACCACGTTCTCCATGGGCTGAGTGTCGGCAACCGCGCGAAGACCGGCAAACCGAAACCCGATGGTGGGGCGACAAGCGCACTTTCGGTGGAACCCTGACCCGATTCATGTGTTACAGTCACGACTGTAATCAGTGACTGGAGGGGCACGTGGTCGACGATCAGCGAGCGCGGGACTGGGTGGAGCAGGTTTCGGCCTTCTTCGCGCGCCAGGAGGGGTTGCCGCCGATCACCGGACGCATCCTGGGCTGGCTGATGATCTGCGAGCCGGCCGGGCAGTCCGCGGCGGACATCGCCGCCGGGATCAAGGCGAGCCGGGCGTCGATGACCACGAACATCCGCTCGCTGACGGCGACCGGGCTGGTGCGCCGCTACACGCGGGCCGGTGACCGTACCGCGTACTACCAGCTCGACGACCAGGCCTGGGAAACGGCGATACGCCGGCGCATCGAAGGGATGAGCGCCTTCGAGGACGTGCTCCAGGACGGCTTGGCCCTGATGGGCCCCGACACCGACCGCGCCTCCCGGCTACGCGCCGCGCAGGAGGTCTACCGCTGGGTCGGATCGCTGCTGCGGGACCCGAAACCCGCCCGGCCCGGAAACGGAGGGCCCCG
The DNA here is from genome assembly GCF_900110575.1 of Amycolatopsis saalfeldensis. Classification (GTDB taxonomy): domain Bacteria; phylum Actinomycetota; class Actinomycetes; order Mycobacteriales; family Pseudonocardiaceae; genus Amycolatopsis; species Amycolatopsis saalfeldensis. Next base: position 182,061 of record NZ_FOEF01000007.1, on the reverse strand, counting down.
ATGACCGAACAGGTCCGCCTGAGCCAGGAGAAGGAAACCCTTCTGATGGCGCTCTACCTGCGGGCGCTGGACAACCGGCGCGAGACCCCGATCCTCGGCGACCCCTACGCCCAGGAGGTCATCGACCGGATCGACTACGACTTCGCCAAGCTGGGCAGCCTCAAGGGGAACACGCCCCTCATCGCGGCCCGGGCCCGCCAGTTCGACGCCTGGACCGAAGAGTTCCTCGCCGCCCACCCTGGCGGGCTGGTGCTGCACCTGGCCTGCGGACTGGACAGCCGGCCGTTGCGGATCGCGCGACCGGCCTCGGCCCAGTGGATCGACGTGGACTATCCCGACGTCATCGAATTGCGCGAACGCCTGTACGGGCCGATCGACGGCGTGCGCAACCTGGGGTCCTCGGTCACCGGATCCGCGTGGTGGGAGGAGGTTCCGACCGGCCGGCCCGCGCTGATTCTCGCCGAAGGACTGCTGATGTACCTCGCCGCCGAGGACGTCGATCGGCTGGTCGATCGGGCGCTGGAGCACTTCACCGCCGGCTCGCTCGTCTTCGACGGCGTCGCCCCGTGGGTGAAGACGATCGCGAGGCTGCAACCGTCGATTCGCCGCGCCGACACCGGATTCCGCTCGGCGACGCCCGCACCCGCCGCCTTCACCGAGGCTCATCCGCCGTTACGGCTGACTGATCAGCGATCGGCGGTCGAGCTGATCGGCCGGTACCAGGCGAACGCCGTGACCCGGTCGATCACCCGGGCGCTCGCCCGCGTGCCCCCGGCCCGCGACGCCATGCGATTCATGCGCTACAGCTTCACCCGGGGTTGAGCCCGCGAGGCGGGTGGCCCGCGCGCGGCCTGCTGGGGGTCAGGGGCGCGCGGGCCCGGCCGTGCCCGGCGCCGGGGGACAAGCGGCCCGGTCCGGGGTCGGGGCCTCGAGATCCAGGAAACCAGAACGGGCCAAGGAAATCCGTAGTGTGCGCGGGAGAGCGCCGCCGAACGGGTGACCGGTCGCCGGCAGCCCTGGCACACTGGTGACGCCAGGGGCGGCGTTGGACGACGCGCCGCCGGATCACCCCTGACAGGTCAGCTCCGGCATGGCCCAGTCACCGTGGTCGAAGGCGGTGCCGTCGCCGCCGTCGCCCAATACCAGGTCGAGTTCCTGGGCGCCGCTGACGTTCGCGGTGAGCTGCGCCGGACCGCCGGCGGAGGTGAGCACCGGGGTGCTGCTCAGAGTTTTACCGTCCCCGAGGACGCTGAAGGTCACCGAGCCCTGCGTCGAAGCGGCGACCTCGTCGTCGATGCCGACGGTGGCGGTGAACGTCGAGCATCTCCCGCCGAGGAAGAGCTTGACGTCGCTGACCGCGTTCGCGCCGAGTCCCCGCGGGTAGACCGTGCCGTGCACCGTGATCGGCTTGCCGTCGCCGGAGCCGGTTTCGCCGTTGGACTGGTCGCGCTCCACCGGCCCCCAGCCGTTGGTCGCGGACTCGAAGGGCAGCGTGCTCACCGCGACGGTCCCGTGCGGGGGCACCTTGACCGAGACGACCTGCTCGACGTGGATCGGCTCGGCCCCCGGCCGGGCGTAGGTCGCGACGACCGGGACCTCCACCACCGCGCCCTGCTGGCCGGCGGGCACGGTGACCGTCCACTGTCCACTCAGGACAGCCCCGGCCGGCAGGGTGCCCGCCGAGACCGTACGGCCGGCCGATTTCCAGCCCGCGGGCAGCCGGGCGGCATCCAGCCCCAGCCGGACGTCGTGCAGGGGAGCGCCTTGGGGCAGCGTGAAACCGGCGCCGACCGACAGGCTGGAACCGGGGTTCACCACCGCGGTCTGCGGCGTGAGGGTCAGCGACGTCGCCGGGGCGGTGACGACCGGCTTGTCGCAGGAGGTGCGCCCCGGAGCCGCCGGGCAGGCGATCGCCGCGAAGCCGCCGTTGACCGGGGACGTGACCGAGAGCGTGTCCGCGGCCGTGTGCGTGCTGACGGTCCGCGTGAGGGTGCCGTTGCTGTCGCTGGTGGTCTCGACCAGCCACCGGCCGCGGCCGAGGAAGCCCAGCGGAGTGGTCATCGTGGCGCCCGGACCGGCCAGGAGACCGCCGACGAACCAGCGGTCGCCGTTGCGCCGGGCCAGCACAACCTGCCGGTTGCCGTTCGCGTCCTGCTCTGGAGAGCCTGCTGCGAGCCGGGTCTCGTCCCAGGTCGTCGGCAGCTGCTCGAAGTAGCGCTCGGCGGCCGGTTGCGTGGCGAACCCGGCCGGATCGTCGCCGAGGTGGGTCCAGCCGGATTCGAACACGACCGCCTGGGCGAGTTCGTGGCCGGCCGAGTCCTGCCGGTTCGGCCGGGAGAACCAGGTCGGCGTGTAGTCCATCGAGCCGACGATGTTGCGGGTGAAGGCCAGGAAGATGTCGCGGTCGGCGTTCTGCCCGTTCTCCTCGCCGCGCACGCCTTCGACGCTCATCACCTGCGGCCACGTCCGCTGCAGGCCGCGCGGGATGGTCGCGCCGTGGAAGTCGATCATCAGGTGCAGCCGCGCGGTGTCGGCGAGGATGGCGCCGTACCACTGGAATTGCGATTGGGCGTCGGAGTCCATGTAGTCGACCTTGACCCCGGCGACGCCCCAGGACTTGATCTTCGGCAGCCAGCTGTCGCGCTGCTGCTGGGTCGCGAGGTCGGTCCAGGCGAACCACAGCACCACGTCCACCCCGCGGGCGCGGGCGTAACGGACCAGGTCCGGGATTTCGCTTTCCTGCCAGCCGTAGTCGACCAGGGTGTACGACAATCCGTGCGCGGCGGCGTAGTCGATGAAGGAGCGCTGGGTGGCCGCGCTGGCGCTGGCGTCGACCCCGCCGGTCAGCCACGACCAGTCCGCGACACCGGGCTTGATCCACGACGTGTCCGCCACCTTCGAGGGCGGGGCGAGGTCGTCGACCAGAGTGGAGCGCACCACGGTGTCCAGGCTGCCGACGATCGCCGTGCGCCAGGGCGTGGCGAGCGGGCCGGGTGCGGTGACGGGCTTGTTGTCGGCCAGCGCGACGGTGTAGGCGGTGCTGCCGTCGACGTGGTCGAGGTGCGTGCCCGAGTACCGTCCGTCCACATCGGACTCGGTGAGCAGCGCGTAGTCGCCCCCCACCTTGAACAGCGTCGGGTAGCCGAACGAGCAGGTGCTGCCGGTGCACGTCCTGGGCTCGGCGGTGTTCGCCGTGGCCGCGGTGGTCTGCGTCCGCTCCGTCTCGTAGGCGCTCTGGTACGGCTGCACCCAAGCCGTCGCGTCGGCGGGAAGTTCGAAGGTGGAGGCTTCCTTTTGCACGGTCACCGGCCCGGAACCGCCGACGACGTACCGGTACGCCACCCCGTCGCGCGCCGCTCGGACCACGACGTCGAAGGACGCGTGGTCGGCGGTCCGGAAGGTGAACGTCGACTCGTTCATGGTTGCCGACCGGTCGAGCTGCTTGCCGGTGACCATGTCGTAGGACTCGCGCACGACCTTGTCCCGGCGGCCGGCGAAGGAGAGCCCGGAGTCGAATTCGTGGGCACTGGTGGTGATTCCGAGCTTCCCCGGCGCCAATACCGGAGACCCGCCGCTGGCCACCGCGAGGTGCAGCGCGCCGGCGCCGTCCAGGTTCAACGCCGCGGTCACGCCGGTGCCGCCCGGACTTCGAACGGTCCAGGCATGGGCATTCGAGGGTGCGGCTGCGGCGGAGGGCGCGGTGACAACGCCTCCGAGCAGCGCGAACGCGATGGCTGTGGTACCCAGCAGTCTCGGTTTCACGGTATCCAAAGAACGCTATTCCTGTTTAGTTCGTCAAGAGTTTTGTTTATTTGTGTCCGGTTCTGTCAAGTTGTCTCGGGACAAGGGAACGACCCGTCGAACTTGTTCGGAACGAACATGTTCCGGTAAGCTGCGCGGATGAGCCCACGGAACCCTGCCCCGCGCAGCCGTCGCGACCGGCCGGCCAAACCGGCCCTGACCTACGAAGGCATTGTCGCCACGGCGGTCCGCTTGATGAAGGCCGAGGGGCTGCACCGGGTCACGATGCGCCGGCTGGCGCAGGAACTCGACACCGGCGCGGCCTCCCTGTACGTCTACGTCGCCAACACCGCCGAGCTGCACGCCGCGATCCTCGAAGACCTTCTCGGTACCGTCGACCTGCGGCCGGTCCGTGGCAAGGGGGCTTGGCAGGACCGGCTGGTGGCGGTGCTGCACTCGTACACGCGGGTCCTGTTCGAGCATCCGGCGCTGGCCGCCTCGGCCATGGTCGCGCGTCCCTCCGGGCCGAACTACCTCGCGCTGGTCGAGGCGATCCTGGCGCTGCTGAACGAGGGCGGCGCACCGGACGCCCAGGCGGCGTGGGGATTGGACGTGCTGCTGCAGGTGGCCACCGCGACCGCCGCGGAACAGTCGGCCCGCCACGAAAACGCCTCGGCCACCGACGAGCACCGGGCTCTGGTCGCCGAGTTGCGCGAGGCCCCGGCGAAGAAATACCCGCGCATCGCCGCGCTGAGCGGCGAGCTGGTGGCCGGACCGCCGCAGGCCCGGCTGGAGTGGGTTTTCCGCGCGGTCGTCAACGGAACTCTCGGCACTCCGCGCTGACCACCGGGCGTGGATGCGGCCGGTGTGCCGCGGAATCGGCGCGGCCCAGCTTGTCTGGACCAATTTCCGGGGAACCGTTGACAACCCGTTGTCCCGGGCTCAACCTGATTACCGCGGTACCGCACCGCCAATACGATCTTCGCCCGGGACTTCCGCCGGTATGAACCAGACGGCCCCAAGGAGACAGCCATGCCCAGAAGACGCATTCGGACCGGCGCGGTGATGCTGGCCGCGCTCGCTTCGGCCCTTTCGGGGCTCATCTTCGTGCCCGCGGCCGACGCCGCCGTGCCCGCGACGATTCCGCTCACGGTGACGAACAATTCCGGCCGCTCCGATCCGGTCTACCTTTACGACCTGGGCACCCTGCTCAGCACCGGGCAGCAGGGCTGGGCGGATTCCGGCGGGAACTTCCACGCGTGGCCGGGCGGCAGTGTGCCGCCGGTCCCGGCCCCCGACGCCTCGATCCCCGGCCCGGCCAACGGCCAGTCGGTGACCATCCGGATCCCGAAGTTCTCCGGCCGGCTCTATTTCTCCTACGGGCAGAAGCTCGACTTCTTCCTGGCCACCGGCGGACTGGTCCAGCCCGCCGTGCAGAACCCGTCCGACCCGAACCACAACATCCTGTTCAACTGGTCCGAGTACACCCTCAACGATTCGGGCCTGTGGCTCAACAGCACCCAGGTCGACATGTTCTCCGCGCCTGATTCGGTCGCCATCACGCCGTCCGGCGGCGGGGTGAAAAGCACCGGCGCGCTGAAGCCCAACGGATTCAGCAACTTCATGAACGCGTTGCGCGGCCAGCCCGGCGGCTGGGCGAACCTGATCCAGACCGACGGCAGCGGAAACGTGCTGCGCGCCCTTTCGGCCGGGCACGGGATCGAATCCGGCGCGCTGCCGGCCTCGGTCATGGACGATTACGTCAACCGGGTGTGGAGCAAGTACAGTTCCGCCACGCTGACCGTGACGCCGTTCGCGGACCAGCCGTCCACTCGGTACTTCGGCCGGGTTTCGGGCAACGCCATGAACTTCACCGATTCCTCCGGCGCCACGGTCACTTCGTTCCAGAAGCCGGACGCGGACAGCATCTTCGGCTGCTACAAGCTGCTCGACGCGCCGAACGACCTGGTGCGCGGCCCGATCTCGCGCACCCTGTGCGCCGGGTTCAACCGCTCCACCCTGCTCACCTCGGCCAGCCAGCCGGACACCAACGCCGCGGACTTCTACCAGGACACCGTCACCAACCAGTACGCGCGCAAGGTGCACGCGCAGATGGCCGACGGCAAGGCCTACGCCTTCGCCTTCGACGACGTGGGCAACTTCGAGTCGCTGGTGAACGACGGCAACCCGCAGAGCGCGTCGATGACGCTGGGGTCGCTTTCCTGATCCGGCCCCGCCGGGGGCGTCCACAGTAGACGCCCCCGGTCCGCGTTTTCCCCTGATCGAGGAGCTGTTCGATGCCGAATAGCGCACGGGCGGTCCTCGCTGCCGTGATCGCCGCGGTGCTCGCGCCGGCGGGGCTGAGCGTGGGGGCCGCACCGGCCCGGGCCGCCGGCGCCCCGTTGCAGATCTACCCGGTGCCCTCGATCTACGCGACGTCCTCGGAATTCGCGCTCACCGTCAACGGCCAGAACGTGCCCGTCACGCACACGCGCGGCTAAGAGACCGCGCAGCTGGCCATGGGCAGCGGCACGGCGTCGGTCAGGGTGCGCAAGCTCGACAACACCACCATCGGCGCGGCCTCTGCGACGGCCCCATTCCAGAACGCCCTGAACGCCGCCGCCTGGGGCAGCGCGAACGGCGGCCAGGGCACCGTGTACGTCCCGTCCGGGGTGTGGACGGTCGGCACGCCGTACCTGCGCAGCAACCTCGCGCCGGACCTCGCGCCCGGCGCGGTCCTGCGCTACACCGGCGAGGACGGGCACTACGACCACCACGACGGGATCGACGTGATGGAGTCGACCGGGGTCTCGGTCGGCAACGCCGTCGGGATCGGCCTGGACGACCCGTTCAGCACCAAGACCTGGGACGCCGCCACGGACCTGTTCCGCACCGTCCCCGGGGATCCTCGGCCGCTGGACGACGTGACGTTCGACGGCCTGCTGTCCTGGACCTACTGCTACGGGCTCAAGGCCGGGCAGGGCTTCCTGCAGCCGCAGAGCAACGTCACCTTCACCAACGCGACGGTCTACCAGGCGGCCGTCGGCATCGGCGATCCGGCGGGCAGCCTGCCGATCAACGGGGTCACCGTGAAGAACGTCCGCGTCCGGGACGCCGGCACCACCCCGGCGCGGATCAACGGCTCACCGACCGGCCCCATCAACGGCGTCTCGCTCGGCCACATCGTGATGCCGGGGACCACGACGGGCGCCACCTCGCTCGCGGCCATGAAGATCACCGGCGACACCCACCACGGCCCGGTGACGATCACGCCCTGAACCAGCCGGATTTCGGCGTGGCGGTGGCGCTGCCATCGATGCGACCGTCCGTCTACTTCGGACGATGTGCGATCCGCGCCGACGCCGGGTTCGTCAGTCCCGGACCGGTAGTGGTGCTCCGGTGCCGTGCAGCGTGGCGAGGATCCGGTCGGCGTAGTCGGCGGGGGTGGTCTCGTCGAGACTCTCGCGATCGTGGTCGAACGTCATCGTGATGACCATGATCGTCAGCTGCGCGGCGGCCGCGTTCCACAGGTCGTCCCGGCCGCTGCGCTCCGCGATCGCGTCCTCCAGCGACACGCGCTGCCGGTGGAGGACATCCCAGAGCCGCGCCCTGGGGCCTGGCGCGAGATCCAGCTGCGCACGCAGCCGGCGTTGCCGGGCCAGGGCGTCCTGGTCGACGTCGGCGACCGAGTGCACGACCTCGCCGAGAGAGGCCACCACGCGCTCGCCCTCGGGACGGGCGCGGAGCAGGTCGGCGAGGCCGCCGATGTTGCGCTCGAACGGGTCGAGCAGGATCGCGTCCTTGTTCGCGTAGTAGCGGTAGAGGGTGGAGATCCCCACTTCCGCCCGCTCGGCCACCTGTTCCAGCGTCGCCGCTTCGTAGCCGCCCTGCTCGACGAGCGTGATCATCGCGTCGTAGATCGCCTCGCGGACCTTCTGCGCCTTCTTCTCCCGAAGTCCCATGAGGGAACCATACCAGATCGGCAATGAACTTCATTTGGCAATCGTGCCCATTTGGTATACGTTGCCAACATGGTGATCGAAGGAGTGCGCATGGCCGCGCCGACGCGCCGATTCGGCCCGGCGATCATGCTCAGCCAGCTCGGCGTCAACATGGCGGTGCTGACCCAGCTCCAGCTGCTGCTCGCCCTGCGCCTGAACACGATCGCGGGCTCGGGCGCGACGTCGGCGTTCGGCGTGGTCACCGGCTTCGGCGCGCTCTGCGCGACGGTGTCCGGCCCGATCGTCGGGCGCATCTCCGACCGCACCCGCACTAGGCTCGGCCGGCGGCGCACCTGGATGCTCACCGGCTCGGTGGCCCTCGCCCTCGCCATGGCCGCGATGACCGTGACCACCGCGGTCTGGCAGGTCGTGCTGCTGTGGTGCCTGGCCCAGGCGGCGGCCAACTTCCAGTACGCCGCGAACAACGCGATCGTGGCCGACCAGATCCCGCCGCAGCGCCGTGGCGGCGTGTCCGGGCTGGTCGGGCTCGCCACCGCGATCGGCCCGATCGCCGGCGTCGTGCTCGCCAACGCCTTCCCGGCCGGCGGCTCAGGGCAGTGGCTGATCGTCGCGGTCACCTCGCTCGTCGCGACCCTCGCCGCCGTGCTGTTGTTCCGCGACCCCCGCGACACGAGCCCCAAGCCACCGCTGGACCTGCGCACGGTGCTCACGACCTTCTGGTTCAACCCGCGGCGGCATCCCGCGCTCGGCTGGGCCTGGCTGGTCCGCTTCCTGATCATGTGCGCCTACTCCGCCACCAGCTACAACGCGTTCTTCCTGATGCAGCGCCTCGGTTTCGGGGCCGCCGAGGTCGGCCCGGTCCTGCTGAAGGCCGGCCTGGTCAGCGTCGGCAGCATCGCCGTGGCCAGCGTCGTGGCCGGCTACCTTTCCGACGCCGTCAAACGGCAGCGGCCGTTCGTGATCTTCGCCGGCGTGCTCGGCGCGCTCTCGCTCGTGCTGATGGCCGGGGCCGGCAGCGTCGCCACCCTGTTCGCCGCGGTGAGCCTGGGCGGGATCGGCACCGGCACCTTCCTGGCCGTCGACCTCGCGCTCTGCGTGCGGGTGCTGCCGGACACCGAGAACGCCGGCCGGAACCTGGCGATCATCACCATCGCCGGCACGCTGCCGCAGTCGCTGGTGCCGTTCGTCGCACCCGTGCTGCTGAGCGCCGGCGGCTTTCCGGCGTTGTACCTGACCTTGGGTGTGCTCGCCCTGCTCGGCGCGGTCGCGATCCTGCGCGTGCCGGAGATGCGGTAAGAAGGAGAAAGCCTTGGAGATCAACGATTTCGAACTGCTCGACACCGAAGTCGGGCTCGACGCCGCCGCACTGCCGGCCGCGGGCTGGCTGCCCGCGGTGGTGCCCGGAGGTGTCCACGAGTCGCTGCTGGCCGCGGGCCGGATCGAGCACCCGTACGCCGACCGCAACGAACACGGCATCCGCTGGATCGAGGAACGCGACTGGTGGTTCCGGGCCTCGTTCGGCGGGCCGGCCGGGGAGGGGCGGGCGCGGCTGGTGTTCCACGGCCTGGACACCGTGGTGGATATCTGGCTGAACGGCGAGCCGCTCGGCCATCACGAGAACATGTTCCGGCCGGCCGAATTCGACCTCACCGGCAAGCTCGGCGAGCGCAACGAGGTGCTGCTGCGGTTTTCCCCGCCGCTGCACGGCCTGGGGATGTCCGTGGCCGGGGCCGCGCTGCAGGAGCGGCTGGACGCGGTGTTCGCCCGCTTCGCCGAGGACCCGGCCTTCGCCTCGCTCAGCGCAGCGGAGGAGACGCCGTCCGAGGGCACCATGCTGTCGGTCATGCCGGTCGCGTCCCAGCGTCGCAAAGCCGCGTTCTCCTGGGGCTGGGATTTCGGCCCGCGAGTGCCGTCGATCGGCATCTGGCGACCGGTCGAGCTGCGCGTCGACCGGACCGCCGTGCTCACCGGGCACCACATCCGCACGCATGCGATCGCCGCGGACGGATCGGCGACGGTGGGCGTGCTGGTCGAGGCCGGACCGTCCGATGTGGACGCCGGTCTCCTCGCGAGGGTGGTGCTCACCGCGCCGTCCGGCCGGAGCACGACCGCGGAGCTGCCGGTGTCGGACGGCCGCGCGCACCGCATGATCACCGTGCCGGACGCGGAGCTGTGGTGGACCCACGACCTCGGCGAACCGGCTCGGTACGAGGTGGCGATCACGTTGCTGGCGGACGGCGAGGCCGTGGACAGCGTGACCGATCGCGTCGGGCTGCGCACCATCGTCTTGGATCGCGGGGCCGATCCCGAGGGCGGGAACCGGTTCCGCTTCATTCTGAACGACGTGCCGATCTTCGCCCGCGGGGCGAACTGGCTGCCCTCGGACATGCTGGTCGGCTCGGTCGCGCCGGAGCGGGTGCGCGCCCTGGTCGGGCTGGCCCGCGACGGCGGCATGACCATGCTGCGGGTCTGGGGCGGCGGCATCTACGAGCAGGACGCCTTCTACGACGCGTGTGACGAGCAGGGCGTGCTGGTGTGGCAGGATTTCCTGTTCGCCTGCACCGACTACCCGGAAAGCGACCGCACGCTCGCGGACGAGGTGGCCCGGGAGGCCGAGTACCAGGTCAAGCGGCTGCGCAACCACCCGAGCCTGGCGTTGTGGTGCGGCAACAACGAAGTGCAGATGCTGCACGGGGTGGCCTACGGGAACCACGAGCCGGGCGACTGGGGGTACGAGTTCTTCCACCGCGTCCTGCCCGATGCCGTGGCCGAGTTCGACGGCCGGACCCCGTACTGGCCGGGCAGCCCGTGGGGGGTGGACGCCGGCGAGGGCGTCGCGGCCGTCAACGGGGCCGGTGACGGCGACCGGCATGCCTGGGAGGTGTGGCACGGCGTCAACTTCGGCGCGGACGCCCGCACGTACGACGACCCGGGCGACGCGCGGCACTACCGCCGTTACGCCGACGACCGGGGCAAGTTCATCAGCGAGTTCGGCATCCACGCCTCGCCCGAGCTCGCCACCCTGCGCCGGTGCCTGCCGGCCGGCCAGCTGTACGTCCACAGTGGATCGTTCGACCACCACAACAAGGACAGCCTGAAGAACAAGCACGACGCGGTGCTGCGGATCGTGACGGGCCTGCCCGAGACGATCGAGCAGTACGTGGACTTCACCATGGTCTCGCAGGCGGAAGGGCTGAAGTTCGGCGTCGAGCACTACCGCCGCCGGCAGCCGCACTGCAACGGCACGCTGGTCTGGCAGTTCAACGACGTCTGGCCCGGCTTCAGCTGGTCGGTGGTCGACCACGACCTGGTGCCGAAGGCGGCCTACCACTACCTGTCCCGGGCGTTCGCGCCGGTGCTGGCGAGTTTCCGCCGGGACGGCGACCGCCTCGAGTTGTGGCTGAGCAACAGCGGCCGCGCCGAGGTCACCACCACCGCGACCGTCACCATCGGCGGCTTCGACGGCACGGAGCACCTCCGCGAGGACGTCACCGTGACCGTCGCACCCGGGGACTCCCGCGTGGTGTGGACCGGCGAAAGCCTGGAGCTGACCGCGGACCGGTACGCCTGGGCCGAGGGCGGGTTCCCGTCGAACCGGCTGTTCTTCGCCGAGATCAAGGACATTCCGTTCGGCGAGCCCGGACTCGACGTCGCCGTCACCCGAACCGGGCCGGGCGCGGCCTCGCTGAAGATCACCGCCGCGGGGTTCGCCTACTTCGTGCACGCGCTCACGCCCGCGCCCGGGACCCGGTTCCACACCAATTACCTCGACCTGCGCGACGGCGAGACCGCCACGATCGAGGTAACCGGCCTGACGGACGAGTTCGATCCGGCGGGCATCGAGGTGCGGGCCTGGCAGGCTCGCGGCTGAACGGAAGGGAAATCCCATCATGCTCGGTCGGTTGTCCGGTCCTCTGCTGCGCCGTCGCGCCAAGACGCCCCCGGACCGGTTCGGGGGGTCGCCCCTGCCCGCGGAACACGTGGTGTTCCTCGGCGACAGCATCACCGAGGCCGGGAGCTGGAACGAATGGTTCCCGCGGTACCCCGTCCTCAACCGCGGCATCAGCGGGGACACCCTCGAGGGCGTCCGCGCCCGGCTGGCGACCGCGATCAACCGCCCGGCGGCCATTTCGCTGCTGATCGGCACCAACGACCTCAACGGGCAGGGCCGGACGCCCGAGGTGGCCGGCATCGCGGCCCAGTTCGCGGACCTGGTGGCCGAGCTCCGCGCGCTGGCGCCGGACGCCCCGCTGATCGTCAACAGCGTGATGCCGCGGACCCGCCGCTGGGCGAGCCGGATCCACGAGCTCAACCGCAGGTACGCGGAGATCGCCGGTGACTCGTACCTCGATCTCTGGCCGGCGCTGGCCGACGGGAAGGCCTTGCGGAAGTCCTGCACCGGCGACGGCCTGCACCTCAACGGGAACGGCTACCGGGCCTGGCTCGAGGTGCTGCGCCCCCGGCTCGAAGCAGTGCTTTAGCGGAACGGTTTTTCATCACTGGCGGCCCTGTGCCGCGAAAAGAATGAGGTGAGCAGCTTGAACACCACGAAACGGGCGCTGATCGTCGGGTCCGGCATCGCCGGCATGGCGGCGGCGCTGAGCCTCCACCGGGCGGGCTGGGCCGCGACGATCGTGGAGAAGTCGCCGCGGCGCCGGACCGGTGGCTACTTCATCGCCCTGTACACGGAGGGGATGGACGCGGCCCGGACCCTCGGCGTCTTCGACCAGCTCCACACCCGCACCCCTCGCGGCACGCGCACCTGGGACGTGGACGCCTTCGGCAACCGCACGCGTTCCGTCGGGCTGGTCGAGGCGCGCCCGAATGCCGCCGCGGTGCTGCGGGGCGACGTGGAGGAGGCGCTGTGGGCGAACCTGGGCGATATCCCCGTGCGTTTCGGCCTGAGCCCGGAATCCGTCGACGAGCGGCCGGACGGCGTGGAGGTCAGGCTGCGCGACGGGCATTCCGGTGCGGAGTCCACGGAGCGGTTCGACCTCGTGGTCGGTGCGGACGGCGTGCGTTCGCGAGTGCGTTCGCTGGTCTTCGGCGGGCACGAGAAGTTCCTGCGGCCGTTGAACGCCATCGCCTGCGCGTTCCAGTTCGACGAGCAGACGCCGTACGTCGCGCCGGCCGACGGCTCGATCTTCGCCGAACCCGGCCGGGCGCTGTGGGTGTTCCCCCTGGACGACCGGCCGCCGACGGCGCTGTTCACCTACCGGACCAAGGACGAAGACGGGCAGTTCACCCGGCCGCCGAAGCAGGTGATCCGGGACGTCTTCCGGGACGTGGCCCACGCGGACCTGGTCCGGCACGCATTGGACCAGCTGGATCGCGCACCGGAGATGTCGTTCGACTCGGTGCACCAGGTGGAGCTGCCGTCGTGGCATACCGATCGGGTCGTGCTGGTCGGCGACGCGGCGTGGTGCATGACCGTCTACGCCGGACTGGGCGCGTCGTCCGCGCTGATGGGCGGGCAGCAGCTCGGCGAGACGATCGAGCGGCACCCCGGTGACGTCGCCGCCGCGCTGGTGGCCTGGGAGGCCTCGATGCGCCCGTTCGTTCGCGAGGGCCAGCGGGCCGGTCGCGTCAAACAGCAGATCTTCGTACCGGCCAACGGCTTTCGCGCGCGGCTCCGCAGGCGCATGATGCAGCGCTCCGGCCGGAAGTTCGCGCTCAGGGACGCGCAGGCCGCGCTTGCGACGGCCTAGGGAGGAACACCGGATGGACGCGAAACACAACCTGGCTCTCGTCCGCGAATGGGAGCGCCTCTACAACACCGACCGGAACCTGCTGTTCGACACCCTCTACGCCGCGGAATGCCGGGTCGTCTACAACGGGGTCTCGGAATTCGACGGGCGCGAGGCGCTGCGTGAGTACCAAGCGCAGGTGGACGAACACGCTCCTCGCCGCAAGCTGGCGGTGGAACGTGTCCACGCGGCCGGTGACATCGTTGTCGTCGAGACCGTTGTGCGCCTCGACCCGGCCGCGGCCGCCCTGGGCGCCTGCGTGGTGCTCACGATCCGCGACGGCAAGATCGTCGAGGACCGTACGTACGCTCCCGCCGGCGCGTAGCTCGAACGGACCGGGTCTTCGGCCTGGCTCCGGCCGGGACGACCGGGGAACCGCGGGCAGACCGGGCGCGTCCCAGTGCCGGACTTACCCGATCCGGGTGCAGCGGGCCCGGGCGGCTGACATACTGGTGCGCGCGCCCGGGGAGGGTGCACACGAGGAGGTGGACTGGGGTGAGTTCACACCGGGTCTCGGACTGGGATGATGCCCGTTCATTGCACAAGCAGTTCGCGAAGTCGGAGCACAAGCCGGCCCGTCGCGTGCAGGACGCGGCGTCGGTGCACGACCCGTCCGGGGCGGGCAACGCCGAGCTGGTCGCCGACGACTCCGGCACGATCGAGCTGGACCCGGCGGAGATCGCGGCGGCCGACGCCGAGCTGGCGCAGCGGCAGGACGAGCTGGCCGGGTACCTGCGGCAGGCCGGTCAGCTGGCCAGCCCGCTGAAGGACGGCAGCAGCCCGGTGGCCGAGCACCTGCGGAAGGCGTTCGAGGTCCGGGGCTCCGCGGACGGCGGCGTGCAGGCGACCCTGCAGCAGTACCTCGACGAGCTGTCGGCGCTGCGGGACGCGATCCACGCGGCGAGCACCGGCCTGGTCCAGCAGGAGGACAGCGCCCACGAAGCGCTGGGCGCCCTGCACAACCGCATGGGCGACGGGGGGACGGCATGAGCAGGGAACCGGCCTACGAACGGCTGCCGTACGAGAAGCACCGCAAGCACAAGTACTACAGCCAGGATCACCCGCTGACGGCGGCGCAGCAGCGCCGGGTCCGCCGGGCCCGCCAGATCCAGGTGGTGAACCGGCAGGACAAGTCGTTCGGCAAGATCAACTGGGCGGCCTACGAGCACACCCAGCTCTACGACATGATCATGACCGCGGACCCGGCCGGCATGGGTTCGGCGGCGCACAGCTGGGCGCAGCTGGCGTACAACGTCGACTCGGCCACCTCCGCGGTGCACAAAACGGTGCAGAAGCTGCTGCTGTCCTGGCGTGGCGGCGCGGCCGGGGGCGCCGCGCAGTCGGCTTCGAAGCTGACCTCGTGGGGCGCCGGCGCGAGCGAGACCATGCGTCAGGTCGGGGACAAGCTCGACCACTACACGACCGCGGTCACCACCGCCCGCAACAAGATGCCCGAGCCGGTGTTCTACTCCGCGGAGAACCAGTTCCGCGACGGGTACGACGTCAGCGCGGCGAGCGGGCCCAGCGGCGCGGCCATGATCGACCAGCTGCTCGACGACCACCTGCCGGCCCGGCAGAACGCCAACCGCGCCAAGACCGAGGCGGTGCGGGTGATGGAGACCTATGAGTCGGCCAGCAAGGGCGTGCACGACCAGCTGCCGCACTTCAGCGAGGCGCCGCTGAGCACCCGGTCGGGGGTCGACGGCCCGGTCCAGGGCCCCGGCACCACCCGGATCGATCCGGGCGGGGACAGCACGACCGCGGCGTCGGCCGTCGATCCCGGCGCGCTGGCGGGTGCCGGTGCCGGTGGTCTGACGGGCGGGACGGCCGGGTCGTTCGGCGCGGGTGCCGGGCTCGGCGGCTCGGCGGGCAGCGGGCTCGCCGGTGGCGCGGGCAGCGGTGGCGCCCTGCCCGGCGGCGCTTTCGGTGGCGCGGGCAGCGCGGGACCGGCCGGCGCGGCGCAGAGCGCGGCCGCCGGTGGCCGCGGTGGCATGGGCGGCGGCTTCATGTCGCCGATGGGCGGGGGCCAGCGCGGGGAAGGCGACGGCGAGCACGAGAACCGTTATGCCAAGGACGGGGCCTTCGACTTCCTGGAGGACCTGCCCGACGCCTATCCGCCTGTGCTGGGTGAGTGACGGCACGTGGCCAGACAGCTGACCGGCGGAGACGGCGTCGTGCTCTCCCACCTGGAATTCGACCTGTTGTGGGAAGACCTCGACCTCGGGCCGAGCCCGTATCCGCTCGAGGTGCGTTCGCACGGCGCCACCATGGACGAGCGCGACGCGCTGGGTGTGCAGGTCGCGGACAGCCTCGCCGAAGCGGGCCTGCTCGACGATCGCGACGAGCCGCACCCGCGGCTGGCCGAGTTGTTCGGCGTGCTGGCCGAGCCGGTGGTTTCGGTGGACCTGCTGGTGTTCCGCGATCCGCCGATGCGGGCGCTGGTCGCGGCCGACCGGCGGCTCGGGGCGCTCGCCATCGTCGACGCCGGCGAGCTGGCCCTGCGGCCCTGCCTGCCGGACGAGCTGCCGGAGCTGGCCGCCGGGATCGTCGGCGAGGCGGACCCGGGGCCGGGTCGGTCGGTCCGGCTGCCGCGCGAGACGTTTTCCGAGGCGATGACCGCGTTCGCCGAGCGCGGGCACGACGCGTTCGAACGGGTGCTGTCCGGGGCGCGGCTCACCGGCCGCGACCTGCGGGCGCTGTCCACCCTCGTCACGACCCCGCGGATCGCGTACGGCCAGCTCGCTGCGAACGGCCCGGGCGGCCGTTCCCCGGCGGTGGCCTGGTACGACACCGAAGCCGGCCGGTACGGCGCGCTGGTGGAGGAGAGCGCGGGCACCCGCTGGGTCACCGTCACGCCCGCGGACGGCGCATGGCTGCGCGACCGGATCGGCCAGGCGCTCGGAAGCGTGGTTTCAGGTCGGGGGAATCGGGAACCGCGGACCCGTGGTGGTGCGTCCGACCTGAGGTAGCAGTGGAGCGCCTTGAAGGGGGCAGGCCCATGAGCAGCAGGTTGTCGGCGGAGGAGATAGCGCAGCACGCGTACCGCGCGGGGTTCCGCGGGAACGCGTTGACCACCGCGGTGGCGGTGGCGCTCGCCGAATCGGGCGGCAACGCCCATGCGCACAATGCGACCCCGCCGGACAACTCCTACGGGCTGTGGCAGGTCAACATGCTCGGCTCGCTCGGCCCGGCCCGGCGGCAGGAATTCCACCTGCACGCCAACGACCAGCTGTTCAACCCGGACGAGAACGCCAAGGCCGCGTGGGACATCTCCGGCCACGGCAAGAGCTTCCAGCCGTGGTCGACCTACACCAACGGCGCGTACAAGAGCCACCTCGCCGCCGCTCGCAAGGCTGCCGAGGACGTCACCCGCCACCACGGCAAGCCCGCGCATGAGCCCGTGCCGCACAAGAAGCCCGAGCCGCCGAAGAAACCGGTGCACAGCAAGGGAAACGGCGGGTTCCGCGCGGAGCTGGAGCAGTTCGTCGCCTACGAGAAGAAGACCCAGCACATCGCCGACGAGCTGGTGTCGACCGGGAAGAAGACGGTGCACCGGGTCACCGGGATCGCGAAGGACAGCTTCGGCCAGGTCGGCGAGGAGACCGGGTTCGCCGACGCGCTGGGGGACTTCAGCCGTTCGCTGGAGAAGCAGGTGGGGGTCACCGGTGCGCACGCGCGCACGCTGGGCGCCTCGGTGTTCCGGGCGCGCCAGGACTACGCCGGCATGGACACCGACGCCGCGGCCGCGCTGTCCGAGAAGCTGAGCTGACGAGGGGGATTCGAAGTGGACACCGCAGGAGTCGCGACGCTGTTCGCGGACGAGATGAAGGCGCACCACGGCAAGCTCCAGGGCAAGGCCGCCGACTCGCAGGCCGCGCAGCAGGCGCTGCAGCAGGCGGCGAACACGATCACCGAGCAGCACGACGTGCAGCGCAAGGCCGCGCACTCGTTGCTGGACGCCTGGCAGGGCAAGGCCGCGCCGACCTTCGAGAAGGACTCGGCGAAGTTCGGCACCGACCTGACCGTCACGGCCCAGGCGAGCCGGCGTGGCGCGCAGGTCGTCGGTGAGGTCACCGACGCGCTGGCCGGCCGGCACCAGGCGACCGGGAAGCTCATCGACGAGTTCGTCGCGAAGGCCCGGAAGCTGATCGACGCCGGGTACCTGCTGGCGCGCAACGGAAGCCCGGCGGCGCTGCTGCTCGCGATCGGCGACGTCGCCGATCTCGCGGGCCAGTACCTCAAGGAGTCCTCCACGCACCTCAAGGACGCGCGGGCGGAAATGACCGAAGCGGCCCGCAAGCTGCGCGCGCTGCAGACGGAGCTGGCCCACGACGGCGTCGGGGACTCCGGCGTCGCGCACCCCAAGCCGGTCAAGCCCGGCGGGCACCAGCAGCACGTCAAGCACGTGCAGCACCAGAAGCACGTCCAGCACACCACCCAGCACCACCCGGCCGAGCATCACAACACGAAGCCCAGCAACAGCAAGAAGGTCAACGAGATCCTCGACCACGCGCGGTCGAACCTCGGGTATCACGAAGGCCCGAACAACCGGAACAAATGGGGTCCGACCGGTCAGCCGTGGTGCTCCTACTTCGCCACCTCGATGTGGCGCTCGGCCGGGGTGAACATCCCGAAGTACGGGTTCACCGGCGACGTCTACAAATGGGGCGAGCGCAACCACTTGGCCTACGACCGCGGCGCGATCGCCCACCAGGCCAAGCCGGGGGACACCATCCTGTTCGGCACCGGGCCGTCCTGGGCGGGCAGCGAGCACATCGGGATCATCGAAAAGGTCGAGGGCAACAAGATCACCACGATCGAGGGCAACGCCAACGACCAGGTCGAGCGCAACACCTACATCCTGCCGCGCGACCTGCACAAGTTCTACGGCGGGGTGCACCCGAAATGAGCATCACCGGCACCGCCCGCCACGGCGGGGTCACGGTCGAGGTCGCGCCCGGCGGAGCGCTGCGCGGACTCGAACTCACCGCGGAGGCGTTGCGCGGCGGCGGTTCCGCGCTGGCCGGCACGATCCTGCGCGCGGTCCGGGAGGCCGCCGCGCAGGCCAACGAACGCGCCCGGAACGCGGTGACCGCCGAACTCGGCCCGCTGGACGACGCCGAGCTGACCGGCCTCGGCCTCGGCCGCGAGCAGGACCTGGCGGAACGGGCCGAGGAGACCACTCCGGAGACGTGGAGGGCGTGATGACGGACGACGACCGCGGGGTCGACGAGCTGATCGAACTCGCCGACGAGATCCCGGACCGGCTGGGCCTGTCCGAAGGCCTGGCCGAGATCCGGGCCACCGCCGAGCGCGAAGGCCTGTCGGTGACGGTCGACGTGCACGGCATGCTGGTGGCGCTGGACATCGGCGAGGCCGCGCTGGAACTCGGCCCGGCCGTGCTGGCCGCGGAGATCTCCCGTCTCAGCACGGAAGCCGGAACCCGCGCGCTGCACGAGGGTTTGCGCGCTGTCAAGGCCGGCTGCACGCCCGCGGTGACCGCCGCGGTCGGGGAAGTGCTTGCGCTGGAGGAAGAACCGGCCGCCGAGACGGCGGAGACCCTGCCGCCGCCTCGCCGCCGTGCGCCGGTGGAGGACGACGAGGAGGGCTTTGTCCTCAGCCCGGTGAAGGACTGACCACTGCGCCGGACCGTCGACAAAGGACGGTCCGGCGCAGTGGTGATCAGGCTCCCGAGGACTCAGTTGACGGCGAGGGTGTGGCCGGCCCAGCCGTTGCCGATTTGGGTGGGTTGGCCGAAGGTTCCGGTTCCGGTGCCGAGCCATTGCCAGAGGGTGTTGTCGGTGGTTTTGATGGCGATGAGGTCGGCTTTGCCGTCGCCGTTGATGTCCATGGAGACCAGTTGGCGGTAGGCGTTCCAGCCGGTGCCGACCTGGATGGCGGTGGCGTAACCGGTGGGGCTTCGTTTCCAGAAGTAGAGTTCGCCGGCGCTGTTGGTGGCCCAGATGTCGGCGTCCCCGTCGCCGTCCGCGTCCGCGGCGGTGTGCCGCGTCAAGGACGCCCAGCCCGCGCCGACGAGGCTCCGTTCGGCGAAGGAGCCGTTGCCCTTGCCGATGTAGAGGTACATGTTGCCGCCGTCGCGGGCGAGGATGTCGGCCTTGCCGTCGCCGTTGACGTCGGCGAACGACACCCATTCCATCCCGGCCCAGCCGGGGCCCACGGCCACCGCGGCACTGAACGAAGCGTTGCCGCGGTTGTTCCAGTAGTAGAGCGTTCCGGCCTTGATGGCGAACAGGTCGGCCCAGCCGTCGGCGTTCGAGTCGGCGACGGAGATCGCGGTGTAGCCGCTCCAGCCCGCCCCGAGCCGGACGGCGGTCCCGAAACCGCCGCCGGACGTGCCCGGGTAATACGAGGCGACGCCGGCGCTGTCGACGCCGAACGCGTCGTCGTACTTGTCGCCGTTGATGCTCTTCGCCGCCCGGACGCCCGGGGGCGGCACCCCGATCGCCGCACTGGCCGCCTTCAGGTACTGGCGGTAGGAACCCGAGTTGTAGGTCGACCACGGTGTCCAGTCTTTGCCGTGGTCGGAGATGCCGTAGGCGGCATTGGCGTTGCACTGGGCGTCGTAGGCGCAGGCGTCGGTGACTTCGCTGTGGTAGACGTTGTTGATCTGCCAGAGGCCGCGGTCGATCGAACCCGAGTTGACGCCGCGGGCGAGCGGGTCGCAGCGTGACTCGGCCATCGCCACCGCGACGGCGGTGACGAAGTCGTCGCCGGTGAACCCGGCGGCCCGGCCCACGGAAACGCAGAGGTCGATGTCACCGGCCGCGTGTGCGGGCGCCGCGAACGCGACACCGGCGGTGAGGACGACGCCGGTCATGGCGGCCGGCAGGAGGCGGCGGAGCAGAACGCTGAATCTTCGTTTCATCGAGGTCTGCCTTTCTCAGCTGTCCGCGAGGGTGTGGCCGGCCCAGCCGTTGCCGATGGGGGTGGGTTGGCCGAAGGTGCCGGTTCCGGTGCCGAGCCATTGCCAGAGGGTGTTGTCGGTGGTTTTGATGGCGATGAGGTCGGCTTTGCCGTCGCCGTTGATGTCCATGGAGACGAGTTGGCGGTAGGCGTTCCAGCCGGTGCCGACTTGGATGGCGGTGGCGTAGCCGGTGGGGCTGCGTTTCCAGAAGTAGAGTTCGCCGGCGCTGCTGGTGGCCCAGATGTCGGCGTCTCCGTCGCCGTCCGCGTCTGCCGCGGTCTGCCGTGGCAGCGACGCCCAGCCCGAGCCCACGAGACTGCGCGCTGCGAACGAGCCCCCGCCGAGGCCGGGGTAGAGGTACATGTTGCCGCCGTCACGGGCGAGGATGTCCGCTTTGCCGTCACCGGTGACATCCGCGTACGAGATCCACTCGAAGCCGGACCAGCCGGGGCCCACCGCGACGGCCGAGGTGAACGTCCCGTCACCGTGGTTGTTCCAGTAGTAGAGCGTTCCGGCCTTGACGGCGAACAGGTCGGCCCAGCCGTCGGCGTTGGAATCGGCGACGCCGATCCGGGTGAAGCCGCTCCAGCCCGCCCCGAGCCGGATGCCGGTCCCGAAGCCGCCACCGGCCTTGCCCGGGTACATCGTGGCGACGCCGTCCGCGTCCACGCCGACAGCGTCGTCGTAGGCGTCCCCGTTGATGCTCTTCGCCGAGCCGTGCTGGCCGCCGCCGCAGTTCTTCGAGGTCACATCGCCGGCGGGATAAGGGAATCGGACGCCGGCGAACACCGCGGGCTGGATGTTGTCCGGGTACGGGCTCCCGTGCCGCACCTCGTAGTGCAGGTGCGGCTGGATGGCGTTGCCCGGCTTGCTCGTGTTCCCGACGTGGCCGATCAGCTGCCCCTGCGCGACGGTGTCCCCGGCGCTGACGGTCATGTCCCGCAAGTGCGCGTAGTAGGTGAAGTAGCCACTGCTGCCGTGGCTGATCTTCACCAGATTCCCGTACCCGTTGGCACTTCCCTGGTTCGCGGCGGTGGCGACCGTGCCGGCGGCTGCCGCGAGGACCGGGCTGCCGAGGTCGTCGCCGCGGTTGAAGTCGATCTCCCAGGGCGTCCGGTGCGCGCTGCTGTCCGGGTTGTTGCCGTGCCAGGTCTGCCCGCAGGGGAACGGCAGCTGGAACGCCGGTTCGGCGGCCTCCGCGGGTACCGCGACTCCGAGGGCCGCGGCGGCCGCCGCCAGGCCCGCGATGGCGTGTCTCTTCCAAGATCTCATCAGGACGCTTTCCTCCCGTGGCTGGATCCAGGGCACGGAGCCTGGCCCGGCGCGCTAAGGATTCGCTAACCCGGCCAGGGCGGAAGACGGGGCGTTTCCCCCAAATGGGCGCGGGCAACCCGGGGTTGAATGTGACACTCTATGGCTAAGTGTCAACTTAGGGGGCGGCATGAGTGCTGGGGAGCTGTTCTACCGGGTGCTGGGCGAGCCGGTGGCCGAGCGCGGGGGCCGAGAGCTGCCGCTCGGGCCGCCCCAGGCCCGCCGGGTCTTCGCGCTGCTCCTGCTCGAGGCGCCTCGTCCGGTCTCGCGCGATCGGATCGTCGACGAGCTGTGGGGTGACAACCCGCCGCCGTCGGCCAGGGTGCAGGTCCAGGGCCTGATCTCGGGGTTGCGCCGCGCGCTGCGGCCGGCGGCCGGGGACCAGCCGATCGTGACCAGGGGAGCGTCGTACCTCCTGGAAGCGCGGCCGGAGCAGACGGACACCGGGCGGTTCACCGAGCTGAGTGCGGAGGGCCGGGAGCTGCTGGCCGCGCATCGGTTCCCGGAGGCGGCCGAACGGTTCCGGGAGGCGCTCGCGCTGTGGCGCGGCCCGGTGCTGGCCGGTGTCCCGGCGGCCCCGGAGGTCGCTGCCTACTGGGGTGATCTGCGGCTCGCGGCGGTCGAGGACCGCATCGATGCCGACCTCGGCCGCGGCGAGCACGATCGGCTGGTGCCGGAGCTGCGCGACCTGCTCGGCGCGGCCCCGTATCGCGAACGCGCGTGCGGGCAGCTCATGACGGCGCTCGCCCGGGCCGGCCGGATCGCCGAGGCGCTGGAGGTCTACCGGAGGTGGCGCGACCGCCTGGTCGACGAGCTGGGCATCGACCCGTCGCCCGCGATCCGCGCGCTCCACGAGGAGATCCTCCGTGACGGCGCGGGGCTGGCGGCCCGGGATTACGCGGTCCGCTCGGGGAATCCGGTGCCGAGCCAGCTGCCGCCCGGCATCCCCGATTTCGTCGGCCGCGGGGACCTGGTCGCCGAGCTGCTGGCCGAGCTGGCGCCGGACCCCGCGCGGGGCGCGCCACCCGTCCTCCTGCTGACCGGCGCCGGCGGCATCGGCAAGACCTCGCTGGCCGTCCGGCTCGCCCACCGGGTCGCGGACGGCTATCCGGACGGCGCGCTGTTCGCGTTCCTGCGCGGAACCACGAATGAACCGCGCTCGCCCCACGCCGTCCTGGGCGGGTTCCTGCGCGCGTTCGGCGTGGCGTCGGACGCGGTCCCGGCCGACCTCGACGAGAGCGCGGGCCTGTTCCGCAGCCTGGTGCACGGGCGCCGGGTGCTGATCGTCCTCGACGACGCCGCCGGCGAGGCCCAGCTGCGGCCCCTGCTGCCCGCGGGCGCGGGGTGCGCGGTGATCGTGACGAGCCGGTTCGCCCTCACCGGCCTGGAACAGGGCCGCTGCGTGCCGGTCGATGTGCTGTCCGACGCCGACGCGGCAGCGCTGCTCGCTCCGCACGGCGACGTCACTTCCCTTGCCGCGCATCAGGTCCTGGACTACTGCGGCGGTCTCCCGCTGGCGTTGCGGATCGTCGGCAGCCGGATCGGCGACCGTTCCGGCTGGCGGCTCGCCGACGTCGCCGCCGAGCTGTCCGTCGAACGGAAACGGCTGGACTGGCTGCGGGCCGGGGACCTCGCGGTCCGCAGCAGCGTGGCGCTGGGCTACCGCCAGCTCGCACCGGAGAGCCGCCGGCTGTTCCGGCGGCTCGGCCTGCTGCCCGCCGCGGACTTCCCCGCCTGGGCGGCCGCGGCCGTCACCGGCGGCGAACCCGGCCCGGCCGAGGCGGCGCTGGAAGACCTGCGCGCCCGGCACATGGTCCAGCCCGCCGGGCGCGCCGGCCGGATGCCCCGCTACCGGGTGCACGACCTCCTGCGGTCCTTCGCGATCGAAGAAGTCGCGGCGGAGCCGGAGCACGAACGCGCCGCCGCGACGGAAAGCGCTCTCAGCGGCTGGCTGTGGCTGGCCGAGGAAGCCGCGAACCGGATGCCCCACAGTGTTTTGCGGCCCCCGCCCGGCAACGCGAGCCGTCGAAGACCGTTCGGCGAGGTGGCCGAGCCGATGTCCTGGTTCCACACCGAGCTGCCCGCACTGGAAGCCGCCGTCTCACGCGCGGCGGACGCGGGAATGGGGGAGACGGCCTGGGAGCTCGCCGTCGTCACCTCGTCCTACTTCGACCACAGCGGCTTGTATTCCGAATGGTGGCGATGCCACCAGCGGGCCCTCGGCGCGGCCAGGGCGTCCGGCTGCGAACGCGGTGAAGCGGCGCTGCTGCGCGGAATCGGCCAGATCCACCTCTACTGGGACGACTTTCCCGAGGCGACGCGGACGCTCGAGGAGTCGTACCGGATCAGCGAGCGGATCGGCGACCCCGGCGGGATGGCCCGGGCCCTGACCGGCCTCTGCGTCGTGTCCCGCTCGACGGGGCGCCCGGGGGAGTCGCGGACGCGGGCCGCGCGGGCGCTGGAGATCTTCACCGGCATCGGCGACATCCTCGGCATGGCCCACCTCCAGACCTCCCACGCCGTCGCGAGTATCCACTTGGGACGGCTCGACGAGGCGGAAATGGCGCTGGACAAGGCCTGGCGGCTCTGCGTCGAACTCGATGACCCGCATCGGATGGCGCTGGTCCTGCGCCGGCAGGGCCAGCTCCAGCTGCGGCGCCGCGACCCCGAGGGCGCGATGTCCTGCCTGCGGCGCGCGCTGGAACTGCTGGAATCGATGGCGGACGAGCTCTGCGCCGCCCAGGTCCGCCTCGACCTCGGCCGCACCTACACGACCCTGGGCGAGCGGCAGGCCGCGGCCCGGGCCCTGATCGACGCGTCTTCGCACTTTACGACCGCGGGGAACCGCAGCAGCGCCGCGGCCTGCGCGCAACTGCTCGACTCCTTGGCCTGACCCCGCGCACTCGGCGGCAGGGTCCGGCGACCGCGGCCGTTCGCACTGGTGGATCGTGCGGCCGGAAAGGCGGCGGACTCGGCGGCAAGGTTTCTTCAAGGCGCCGTCGACACCGTGGTTCACGGAACCCGTCCGATCTCCGGACGCGTCCGTCATCACCACGGGAGGCACCGTGAAGAAGCTCCGTCAGCGGGCCCTCGGTGTCGGCGCCACGACGCTGGCGCCGGTATCGCTGGCCACCACTGCGGCCGAGCAGCTGAGTTTCCGGACGGCAGCCGGCTATACACCGGCGACAACCGGTACTTCCCCCAGCACAGCGGTCGTCAGGCGGTAGCGCCGACCGGTCCCGGTGTGCCCCGGGTAGTATTTCCGACTCGCGATCGAGGGGAGCCGGCGGAGTGGCACGTCTTCAGGTCGGCTGCGCGATGTGGACCCACAAAGCGTGGTCCGGGAGGTTCGTGCCGCAGTCGCTGCCGGCCGGGGAGCGGCTGCGGGCGTACGCCGGGTGGTGCAACGCGGTCGAGGGCAATACGACGTTCTACGCGACTCCCGCCCGGGCCACCGTCGAGAGCTGGGCGCAGCAGACCGATCCCGGTTTCCGGTTCGTGGTCAAGCTGCCGAAGGCCGTCACGCATGAGCGCCGGTTCGTCGGGGTCGAGGCCGAGATGCGGGCGTTCCTGGACGCGATCGAGCCCCTCGGCGAACGGGCGGTCCTGTGGACCCAGTTGCCCGGCTCGTTCGGCCCGTCGGAGGTCGACGCACTCGGCCGCTTCCTGCGCCGGCTCCCGGCCGGCCGTCGGCGTGCCGTCGAGGTGCGGCACCCCGGGTTCTTCACCGAGGCCGGCTCGACGCCGCTGGAGGGGGCGCTCGCCGGGGTGGGGGCCGAGTGGGTTCCGTTCGACACCACCGTGTTCTTCCGGAGCCCGCCGATCAGCGAGGCCGAGCAGGAGGCCTGGGGCAAGAAGCCGCGCCTGCCGCGGCGGACGCGGGCGTTGACCGACCGGCCGGTCGTCCGTTACCTGGGCCGGGATTCGGTCGAGGAGACGGTCGAGGGGTGGCGGCCGTGGGCCGAGGTGGTCGCGGGCTGGCTGCGCGAGGGCCGGTCGCCGACGGTTTTCCTGCACACTCCCGACAATGCCGACGCGCCGGCGCTCGCCCGCCGGTTCCACGACGACGTGCGAGCGCTGGTGCCCGGCCTCGACGCACTGCCCGAGCCCGCGCCGGTCGAGCCCGCGACCCTGTTCTGAGCGAGGTCAGTGGGTCGCGCAGCAGGAGTTGCGGCTCTCCTCGACGTAATGCGGTTCGTGCCACCAGAAGCGGTCGTTGGCCGCGGGGGCGACGACCGGGGCGAGTGCCCGGCTGGTCGCGATGGCGGGCGTGGCCGGGGTTTCGAACGGCTCGAGCAGATCGCCCACCGTGTGATGCCGCCCGGCCGCGACGACGGACCGGACGTTCGCGGCCTGGCTGATGTCGGCGAGCGGGTTGCCGCCGAGGACGGTCAGGTCCGCGTACATGCCCGGCGTGATCCGGCCGAGCGGCTCGCCCAGGAACCGGCCCGCGGCGCTGGTCGCGGTGACCAGCGCTTCGTACGGGGTCAGCCCGTAGGCCACCATCGCGCGCAGGTTCAGGTGCGTGCTGACCGCGGTGTGGTCGATCGGCGAGTCCGTGCCGGTGACGACCAGCCCGCCGCGCCGGATCATGGCGGCGATCTGCTGGACCTGGTGGGCGAGGTTGCGCCGGTTCGCGGTCTGGTCGGTGGTCTTCGCCGTGGCCGCCGCGGCTTGCAGCGACGCGTATTCCCACGACGGGTACAGCGTGCGGACGCGGTGGTCCTCGACGAGGCTGGTGTCGTCGGCGAGCAGGGTCGCCGAGACGAACAGGGTCGGCGTGCGGGCGGCGCCGGAGGCCGTGAACAGGTCGATCACGTCCTGGTATCCGGTGCCCAGCGCGGTCACCGTGCGCGAGTAGCCGAGCCGGCTGGTGGCGCCGATGTGCTCCATCCCGTCGCTGCCGAAGCCGAATGACGGGTAGCAGTAGTGCGAGGTCGCCGGGATGTTCCGCTGATGCGCCCAAGCGACGACCTGCTGCTGCCACACCGGGGGCAGCCGGACGTAGCACTTCATCAGGTCGTAGTCGAGCGCTTCGGCGCGCTGCAGCTCGAGCGCGAGCTGGTGGTCGTCGTAGGTCGGGCGCATGAAGTTGTAGAAGATGCGGGAACCGTCGATCGCCTCACCGGTGGCGAAGTACCGCGGCGCGAGACGGGCGCCGGACTGGACCGATTCGCGGTCCTCGACCATGTGATACGCCGGGCTGCCGGGCGACCGGGTGGTGGTGAAGCCGAGCGAAAGCCACAGCCGGCCCTGCCGGTCCCCGTAGGAGTAGCCCTGCATCTCGCGGTGGTTGTGCAGGTCGATCAGGCCGGGCACGACGACCCCGTCGCGGGCGTCGACGACCTCGGCGTCCCAGCTGTCGCGATCCGGTCCGACGGCGGTGATCCGATGCCCGTCGACGACGACGTCCACATCGGACCGCAGCGTGTGTTCGACGCCGTCCCAGAGCCGGCCCGCGCGCACGACCGTCCGCCCGCGGGTGCGGAAGTTGGTCCAGGTGAGTCCGGTTCGGACAGTGCGCGGCGGACCGCCCTCGACGCCGACCAGCCGCAGGACGCCGTTGCTGAGGTAGAGCAGCTCGCGGGAGTTCCCGTGCCAGCTGGGGGCGTCGGTGACCTCGGTGGTGAGCTGCCGGGGCGAGCCGGCCGGGGTGCCGTCCGGGTGCACGTCGAGGACCCACAGCACGCTGCCGGCGGCGAACGCCATCCGCTTGCCGTCAGGGGAGAACAGCGGCCCGTCGTCGCCACGGGTCTGGATCGACCGGCCCGGCAGCGCCGGGACGTAGGTGCCCGCCCCGGTCGCGCGGTCGACCAGCAGGATTTCGCTCAGCCCCTCGCGGAACCGGGCCGAGTACGGTCTGATCGCCGCCAGCGCGAGGGTCCGGCCGTCGGCGGACCAGCTCGGCCGGCCCGGTTCGAAGGTCGCCGTGAACACCTTCCGCACGGCCCCGGTGGCGACCTCGACGGTGTACAGCGCGCCGGTCTGGTCGAGGAACGCCAGGTGCGTCCCGTCGGCCGACCACGAGCCGGAGACCGCGGCCGCGCCGGGCAGGTTGGTCAGCTGCCGGTCGGTGCCCGCGGCGAGGTCGCGCAGCCAGATGTCGAGCTTGCCGGCGCGGTCGGTGGAGTAGGACAGGTACCGGCCGTCCGGGGACCACGCGGGATCGCTCTTCCACCACTGGTCCCGGGTGAGCGGCCGCGGCGCCGAGCCGATCTTCATCAGGTAGATGTCGTTGAGCGCGCGGAAGGCGACCTGGCCGCCGTCCGGCGAGAGCACCGGGCTGCCGATGCCGACGACCGGTTTGGCGGTGCTGGAGTCGAAGTCCCGCCGGCGCTTGCGGTAGCGGGGGCGGACGACGTCGACCGTCGCGGCGAACGGGATGCCGGTGACCGCCGGGCCGTCGAGCGAACGCCGCCGGATCGTGCCGTCCGCGACGTAGACGTACTCGCGCGCGCCGTGCCAGGACACCGGGAACGGGGCGATCTCCTCGCCGGTGAACAGCGGCTTCCCGGCGCGCACCAGGTGGGTGTCGCCGTTGGGGGACAGGCGGTAGTAGACGAGGTCGGCACCGTCCGGCGTCCACTCCGGACTGTGCACGACCTGCCCGGCCGGCACGGTGACGGCGGTGGTGCGGGTGCCGTCGGCCACGGTGACGACGTCGATGCGCGAGCCGGCGACGACGAAGGCTGCTTTCGTGCCGTCCGGTGACCAGGTGGCTTCGTATTCCTCGGCCGCCGTGTCGGTCAGTGGCGAGATGACGCCACTGCCGACGTCGAGGGTGAAGATCCCGTAGCTGCCGCCCGCGGCGTCGGAAGAGAAGACGATTCGCTTGCCGTCCGGGGAGTAGCGCGGCTCGCGGTGGTCGAACGGCCCGCTGGTCAGCCGCCGCGGGTCGGCGCCGCCGGCCGCCGGGACCGTCCAGAGGTGGAAGTTGCCGTCGCGGTAGGACTGGAACACCAGCGCCGAACCGTCCGGGGACCAGTCCGGCAGCGCGATGTCGAACAGGTCCCCGGTGAGCCGGCGGGCCGGCCCGCCGGTGGCCGGCAGCAGCCAGAGCACCCCGGCGACGTCGATCGCGATCTTCGTGCCGTCCGGGGAAAGGCGCGCGGTCATTCCGGTGCCCTGTCTGAGGGTCACCGCCGTTCCCGCGGATTCCACCGGAACGGCGGTTGCGCCTTCGGCCGCTTCGGCGGTTTCCGTGAGCGCCACACCCGAAACGGCCATCGCGCCGGCCAGGAATCCCCGCCGATTCAATCCAGCCATGCGAACCTCTCCCCAGAGTGCCGACCATCCGGTCACTTCTTTACACCGCGGGCGATCATCACGTCCAGCACGGAGCGGCAGCTGGCTAGGCTGTGCCGGGTGGAACCGCTGACCGCCGTCGCGATGATCGCGACGAAGTACGGAGTCTCCGCCCTGATCGGCGCGCTCTCCGGGAACCAGGACCTGTCCGGCCTGGCCTCGGAGCTGGTGGGCACGCTGGTGGCGTCCGAGGACCGGCTGGGCGAGCGGCTCGGCACGATCGGCCGGCAGCTGGAGGAGGTGCTGGAGCAACGGTATTCGACCGCGATCGCCGCCGGCCAGCGCACGCTGCTCGACGCCGCCGCGACACCGGACCCGCTCGTGCGAAGCGCCGAGCTGACCCGTGCGAGGGACCTGTTCCGCGACGCCGCCGCCTCGGCCAGGACACCGTTGCAGGTCGCGGTGGCCGAGCGGTACGTGGTGCTGTGCGCCATCGCCCTCGGCCGTGAAGACGCGGCGCGCACCGCACTGGGCCTGCTGGACAAGTCCGCCCTCGAAGCCCTGCTCGGCGCGCTGCCGCTGGCCGGCCCCGAAGCGCTCGACCTGGCCCGGACCCAGCTCGCGAGGTCGGGCCGGGCGGGTTCCCGGTTCCGGCGCGAAGAGCGGGCCGACGAGCTGGCCGCCACCATCGTCGACACGGCAGCCGGCGCGGTGCAGCTCGCCCTCAGCCTGTTCAAGGAGTCCCGCGCCCTCGCCGAGGCGCTCGGCTACCGGCCGGCGCCGGAGCCGGACGTGGACTTGGTGTGGTTCGAACAGGCCCGGCAGTACGCGCGGCCGATCAGAACCGCGCAGGTACTGGTCCAGCCGGTGTCGCCGGGACTGCTGCGGTTCGGGCCGCTGTCGGTGATCTGGGACGACGGCCCACCCCCGATCACCCCGGCCGCCCCGATCGCCCCGATCGCCCCACTGCCCCCGCTCCCCCCGATGGAGGACCCGAACGATCCGGCCGAACTCGCGCGGCGCATCGAGGCGAACAATGCTCGGATCCTGGAGCTGAGCGCTCGGATACAGGAGACGCAGGCCGGCATTGATCGGATACAGGAGACGCAGGCCGGCATTGAACGGCTGATGCGCGAGTTTTTCCAGCCGTTTCCCACACCGGGTGTGACCGTGCGGGCCGAACCGGCGCTGTCGCTGCCCCTTCGCCTGGCCCTGCCGGCCGAACACATCGTCCTCGACGCCGGAGCGCGGGAGGCCCGGCTCGGGCCGGCGGCCCACGGCGCGTCCACTCCCGGCCAGTTCGCTGAGTATGCGTTGAGGGTGAACGAAACCCTGGTTTTCAAAACCTGTCTCGCCGGGACAACGCCCCGGTGACGGCCCTCGTCGGCCGCGTGGGCGGCCGGCGGGCGCTTGTGTGAGCCCGAAGAGGCGGTCTAACGTCCTGCGCGGCTCATGACAACGGTGTCAGGCATGCGAAACACGGCGAGGTGACATGCGGTCAGCGCGGTACTCAGCAGCCCGGCACAGCATCAGAAGCCGATGGGGGACAGTCGCGCTCTGCGTCGCGCTCAGCGTGGGGGGAGCCGGGGCCGCGAGCGCGGAAACCCCGCAGGCAGCGGTGCCGGGGCCGGGAACCGATCTGACGAAGCTGGTCAACCCGTTCATCGGGACCGAGAACGAGGGGCTGGACTTCCCCGCCGCGGGCGCGCCGTTCGGGCTGGTGCAGGAGAGCCCGCTGATGAAGACCGCCGGCGGCACGGGGTGCGACAGGGAGTCCGCCGGCACGGTCACCGGGTTCAGCCAGACGACGATCAACGGGTGCCGGTTCAACTACCTGCCGATGATGCCGACCACCGGGGCGGTGACTTCGACCGATCCGGCGCAGTACGCGTCCACCTTCAGCCATGCCAACGAAACGACCGGCCCGGACTACTACCGGACGCAGCTCGACAAGTACGGCGTGACCGTCGGGCTGACGGCGACCGCGCGGACCGGGTGGCAGCAGTACCGCTTCCCGCGCACGAGCCAGGCGAACGTGCTGTTCAACGCCGGCGCGGGCGTCACCGATTCCGAGATCCACGTGGTCGGCGACCGGACGGTGGAGGGCTGGGTCGAGGATTCCAAGAAGACCTACTTCGTCGCGCAGCTGAGCCGGCCGTTCACGTCGTATGGCACCTGGAAGGGAACCGATCGGACCCCGGGTTCCCGGGACTCGGCGGCGAAGGGCGCCAACGGGGCCTGGCTCACGTTCGACACGACGCAGGACGACGCCCCCGTGGTCGCGAAGGTCGGGCTCTCCTTCACCGGGCTCGACGGCGCGCGGAATAACCTCGCCACGGAAACGGGCAAGCTCGGGTTCGACTTCGACGCCGCGCACCGGGCTCTGAACGACCAGTGGAACACGATGCTGCACAAGGCCGCGATCGGCGGCGGGTCGCACGACCAGCAGGTCGCGTACTACACGGCGCTGTACCACTCGATGCTCGATCCGAACCTCATCGGCGACGTCGACGGCCGCTACGTCGGGGCCGACCAGAAGATCCACACGGCCGCCGGCTACGCGCCGTACAGCAACTTCTCGCTGTGGGACACCTTCCGGACGCAGAACCAGCTGCTCGAGATGCTCGTCCCGAAGGTCGCGCACGACATCGACATGTCGCTCCTCGCGATCGCCCGCGAGGGCGGCGCGCTGCCGCGCTGGTACCTGGAAGACCAAGAAGGCAACATCATGACCGGCGACCCGGTCACCCCGTTCCTGGTCGAGGGCTGGTCCAAGGGACTGCTCACCGGGGCGGACGCTCAGGAGGCCTACCGATACCTGCGGGCAAACGCCACTGAGGTGCCGCCCGCGAGTGTCCGCGAGAACGGGCGCGCCGGCGTCGCGTACTACGCCGAGCGCGGGTACATCCCGTACGGCCTCAACATCAAGCCGAACTCCGGCTGCTCGGGCGGAACCGGCGGCAACTGCTGCCCGACCAAGAGCAACGACAACGACTGCTACTACGGCACATCGTCCACATTGGAGTATGCCGCGGCCGACGCGTCGCTGGCGTTGATGGCGAAGGGGCTGGGCCACGCGTCCGACGCCGCGATGTTCGCGAAGCGCGGGCAGTCGTACAAGAACATCTTCGACACCCAGACGCAGCAGTTCCGTCCGCGCACCGCCGCCGACGGCACCTGGCTGACGCCGTACGACCCGGTCACCAGCGACCACGCGTTCCACGAGCAGAACGCGAGCCAGTACCAGTGGCTGGTGCCGCAGGACCCGGCCGGGCTGGTCGGCCTGCTGGGCGGCAGCGACCGGACGACCGCGCGGCTCAACGACTTCTTCGCCTACAACGATCTCCTCGCCGACCCGGCGGGCACCGCTCGCAAGACCTGGGTCAGCGGCCCGTACGACTACTACGATTCCACCAAGTACAACCCGAACAACGAACCGAACCTCGTGGCGCCGTACCTCTACGCGTGGACCGGGCAGCCCGGCAACACCGCGACCGTGGTCAAGGCGCAGGAAACCCTGTACACGAACACCCCCGGCGGGATTCCCGGCAACGACGACATGGGGGAGATGTCCTCCTGGTACGTGATGTCCTCGCTGGGCCTGTACCCGACGACGAGCGGGGCGAACTTCGACGTCCTGACCACCCCGCAGTTCCCGGCCGCCCAGGTGCGGATCGGCGATTACGGGCGGACGCAGGGCGGGACCCTGACGATCTCCGCGCCGGGCACCAGCATGAGCAACCGTTACATCGCGTCGGCGGCGGTGAACGGCCGGGCTTGGGGCAAGGCCTGGGTCGGCCAGGCCGACATCGCCCACGGCGGTCGCATCGATTACGGGCTGAGTGCCAAGCCCACCGCGTGGGCGACGAACACGAAGGACGCGCCGCCGTCGATCGACACGACGCCGAACCCGCAGCACCAGCTGAGCGCCGACGTCGGTCCTGACCAGGTAGTGATGGACTCGACGGCTGCGCTGCCGTCGCAACGGCAGGTCGACGTGACGCTGCTGGCCACGGCTCCGCGCACCGCACGCATCTCGGTGACCGCTGCGGCGCCGAAGGGCTGGTCGGCGTCCCTGTCCACCGCGGCGAGCACCGTTGATTCGAACGGCCTTCCGGCTCAGGCGAACGTGAAGTTGCGGATCACCGCGCCGGCCGGGACGGCAGCGGGCACCTACCCGGTGTCGGTCACCGCTTCGCTGCCCGGAGCCGCTTCGGTCAAGAAGACCGTCACCGTTGTGGTCCAGCCGGCCGGGAGCTGCGCGATCCGGACAGACGCTTCGTGCGCGGTCGATCTGAGCGCTGCCTACAACAACGACGGCGTCGCCAGCCTCGCCGCCCCCGGCGAAGGCGACTTCGACGGCACGGGCGTGAGTTACGCCGCAGACCAGCTGCCCGCGCCGGGCCCGGTGACCTTCGGCGGCGTCACCTACGAAGCCCCGCCGACCGACGGCGCCAGCCGGAACTTCGTCAAGTCCACCGGGCAGGCGCTCGCCCTGCCGTCCGGGCGTTACGGCAGCCTCCACCTCGTCGGCGCGTCCGACAACGGCAGCACCGGCGCCGCGTCGGCCACCGCCGTCGTCACCTACACCGACGGCACCACCGCGACGGTCCCGCTCGAACTCACCGGCTGGGCGAACAAGGCCCCGGACTTCGGCAACACCGTCGCGCTGACGACCGCGTACCAGCTGAAGGCCGGCACCGGGAAGACGACCACCAAGGCCTCGCTCTACGAGACGACCGTCCCGCTGGACTCCGGGAAGCAGGTCAGCTCCCTGTCCCTGACGGCCCCGTCCGTGCCGGCCTGGGTCGCACCCGGATCCGGCGGCCTCGACTGGCAACGCAACAGCGATCTCGAGATCTACGCGATGACTTTGCAGCACTGACCCGATCACCCGGCTTGCCAGCCGACGCAAGCAGCCGAGGACGTTCCGACGCGGAACGCGCAGGACACCTTCCTCACCAGGCCCCACGCCGCGGCAGGCACCGTTCACCCATGCTCAGCCGGACCACATCAAAGGCGCGGAGGAGATGCGGGCCCGCACCGGAGCGGAGATCCTCATCCACAAGGCGGACGCGGACTGGCTGCTCAAGGCCGGCAAGGAGCTTTCCGCCCTGTTCGCCGAGCCGGCCTCCGGGCGCTAGGGCGGGCCGTTTCCCTTGCGTGGCTCGAGGTCTGGCGGCGATTCGATCGTCAGCGGCGCGGGGCCGGTGACCTGGTTCAGCCGGGTCAGGGTGCGGTCCAATTGCCCGGCCAGCTGGGGGATGGTGCCGGCGGGGAGGTAGGTGTCGGCGCCGGCGTCGAGGAGGCGGCGGAGCGGGCCCTCGTAGCTGATTCCGAGTTCCTGGTCCTCGATCTCCGCGATGACCACCCTGGCCTTCGGGAACTTCGCCCGGAGGCTCGCGATCAGCTGGGGGCTGACGGGCGGGATCAGCAGCACGTCCACGCTTTCGGGGGCCGAGTGCAGGTCCAGCACCAGGTAGTCGGGCCCGAGCTGGGCGGACAGCGACACCCGGGCCGACGCCGACAGCTTCATCGCGGTGGCCACGAGCGTCACGTTCTCTTCGGGGAATGACCCGCGCCCGCTGGCTCCCGGGTCGCTGATTCCGGCGTGGAACGCGACGGCTGCACCGGAAATCGTGGCGATCGTGGTGCCATCGCTGACGATGCGCAGGTCCTCGCCCGGGCGGAGCGCGCGGATGAGCGACCGGACGTCCTCGGGAAGGCGGTCGGCGTCGATCCACCGCGCGGCTTGATCTCCCGTCATCTGGCCCGGACCGGCCCCGGCGGATTCCCCATGGGAACCGATGCTCTCACACCGGCCGGTCCGTCGTGGCAGCCGCGATGAAGCGGGTCCAGCCGGCGCGGCGGACTCCGCCCGGCGTGAGGTCCCGCAGGCGGGTGACGAGGTGGTCGGCGACGGCGGCCTCGGTCGTGCGGGTCAGCGCCATGGACCGGGGCGAGCGGATGCGAGGAAACCGGACGCCGTCAGGGCGAGCAGCCGTGGTCACTCGGCCGACTGTATCGAGCGGGGGCCTGCTCGAGCGGCCGAGATCGCGGCGGTCGACGTGCACGACAAGCCGCTCGAGATCGCGGCCGCCTTCGGAGCCACGAGGGTTCTCAAAGCCACCGACGCCGAGGCCATCGCCGGCGCCACCCGCGGTGGCACGGTCGGCCTGCCACCGAGGGGCGACCAGCCGGTCCCGGTGGCGTCGGCGATCACGAGGGAAAGGCTGGCCGGCTCGTTGCGCTTCAACAATGCGATCGACGAGGAGATCACGGCCTTCGCGACCGCCGCCGATGCTTCGGTGTCCGGCAAGGTGCTCCTCGCGTTCTGAACCGCCGCTGTCCCGCGCAATGCGCTCTTTCCGGACAGACCCACCGAAGTCCTCCGATGTTGTCGTGTGGCACCGGACACGAGCGGGCCGGTGAGGGGGCGGGGCTTGCGAAGATCGAGTAGTGAGCACGGAACCTTCCAGCGGCGAGAAGCCAGGCGCGCAGGTTCGCCGGGCGAGCGGCGGCGGGGTGGTGGCCGCGCGTGGCTGAGGAGTTCCGGCTGCGCTCGGTGGCCGTCGCGGTGTATGGGCCGGCCGCGTTGTTCGGGCTTGCCGAGGGTGCGATGCTGCCGGTCGTGGCACTGAGCGCGATCGACCGCGGGGCCACGACGCCGGTCGCGGCGCTGATCGGGGCGCTGCTCGGGATCGGGGCGCTGGCGACGAACATCCCGGCGGGCATCCTCGCGACGCGGGTCGGCGAGCGGAAGTCGATGCTGCTCGCCGCGGCGGTGTCGGCCGTGGGACTGGTGCTGTGCTTGGTGAACATCGGCACGGGGCCGGGCGCGCTGGTGCTCTACGGCGCCGGAGTACTGCTGATCGGCGCCGCGAGCGCGGTCTACAGCCTCGCGCGGCAGTCGTACCTGACGGAGTCCGTGCCGCTGCACATGCGGGCGCGCGCGTTGTCGACGCTCGGCGGGACGATGCGCGTCGGGCTGTTCCTCGGGCCGTTCGCCGGGGCGGCGGTCATGCAGTTCTGGGGCCAGTCCGGCGCGTACTACCTGAGCCTCGCCGCGGTGCTCGCCGCCGGCGTCGTCGTGTACCGGGTGCCGGACCTGGAGACGACCGCGGAACACCGCGCGGCCGCGGCGGCGATCACGACGTGGGGGATGATCAAGCGGAAGTGGCGCGTGTACGCCACCTTGGGCGTCGGGATCCTGCTGCTGTCCGGGATCCGGCAGACGCGCCAGACCGTGGTCCCGCTGTGGGCGGCCCACCTCGGCCTTTCGCCCACGGCCAGTTCGCTGATCTACGGCTTCGCCGGCGCGATCGACGCGCTCGTGTTCTACCCGGCGGGCAAGGTGATGGACCGGCACGGCCGCCGGTGGGTCGCGGTGCCGTCCGCCTTCGTGCTCGGCGCTTCCTTCGTCCTGATGCCGCTCACGCACGGCGCGGTGCTGCTGGCCGTCGTGGCCATGGTGATGGGGTTCGGCAACGGCGTCGGCTCGGGCATCGTGATGACCCTCGGCGCCGACGTCTCCCCGGCCGTGGGCCGCCCGACGCACATCGGCGTCTGGAACGAGCTGGCCGACGTCGGCTCCGGCCTGGGCCCGCTGCTGCTCGCCGGCGTGACCGCGCTCGCCGGGCTGGGGTTCGGGATCGTCGTCAGCGGACTGGTCGGCTTCGCCGCGGCCGGGGCATTGTGGACGTGGATTCCGCGGCCCTCGCGCGGACTCCGCCCGGCCGCCGTGCGAGGCCCGCCGCCGTGAGAGCGGCCGGCTCCGGCGTGATGGCGCGTCGGCTCAGCGGGCGACGGTGGTGGCGATTAGGTCGTGGCCCAGTTCCGGGTGCAGGGCGCCGGTGCTGTCGAGGTGGGCGTCGCGGAACCACGTCTGGTCGGCTTCCGGGTGGGGGCCGACCACGCCGACCTTGCCCTTGCCGTACGGGGTGACCGCGGCGGCGACGGCGCCGGTCGGGTAGGTCGCGAGGATGGCCGCCGGGGCGCCGGCGTTCAGCTTGAACACCGGGCCGTCCTGGAAGTACAGCTCCTGGCGGACGCCGCGCCAGGTCACCGTCAGGACGGTGTCACCGGTCGAGCGCAGGTGCGCGCCTTGCGAGCCGACGTACTGGTCGGTGTCGCCGGGAAGGAGGCCGAAGCCGGGCGTCGCGCCGGCGAGGTAGCCGCCCAGGCAGAACCCGAGGTAGTTCCCGCCGCCGCGGACGTACGCGCGGATGTCGTCGGCGTGGTCGCGCATCTTCCGCCACGCCGGGTCGAGGCTGCCGCCGCCCGGTTGCGCGTAGAGGGCGGCCTTGGCCAAGGATTCCGCGGTGAGCGGGTATTCCTCGTCGGGGCCGGTGTAGGCGACGCGGTACTGCGAACCGAGCAGGGCGGCGACCGCTTCGGGACAGCCTTCGGTCGACGCCGGCCCCCGGTAGACCAGCGCGAGCGGCCGCGAATCGGGCTCGAACACCGTGATCCCGACCGCGGTCAGGCCGGCCGCGCCGGTCAGGATCCCGGCGCCGAGGAGGAACCGCCTCCGGTCCATCAGACTCCCTCCCCGGCCGGCGCACGCCGCAGCCGCGGCGGCCGCCACCCGGTTTCGGCCCACCGCCGCGCCCGCGACGACAGGGTGGCGACCAGCGCTTCGAGCGGCCCGCGGCCGGCGGTGGCCCGCCAGCCCAGGCCGATCAGCAGCACCGCGACGACCTGCAGCACGTACCCGGTGCCCGCGCTGTAGATGTCGTAGTCGGAATTGAGGAACATGATGTGCGCGGTGTAGAGCGTGAGCGTCATTCCGCCCGCCGCGGCCAGGGGCTTCTGGACGGCGGCGATGATCCGCCGGGGCCGCTTCACGGTGACGTGCCCGGCCAGCAGCATCAGCCCGAGCAGCGCGACGGCGGCGCCGATGGTGCCCAGCAGGTCCGGGGTGGTGCTGGTGTGCGGCGCGTCGACGGCCAGCCACCACCAGGTGACCGTGGGGACGGTGCCGTCGCCGCCGAGGTTCAGCATCTCCTGGGTCTCCGGCCCGGTCAGGGTGCTCTGCGGGATGGTCGCCAGAATCTGCGTGAGCCCGCCGTAATGGTTGAGCAGCAACCAGGACACGGTCGCCGAGACGACCGCGAGCGCGGTCCCGCCGGCCAGCAGCCAGACCGCGACCTTGACCCGGGACAGGGTCAGCCGGCCGAGGCAGATGCCGGCGCACAGGTAGGCCATCCAGGGCAGCGCGGGGTATTCGCCGGTGATCGACAGCTCCGAGAGCAGGTCCACCGGATGGTGCAGCAGATAGCCCAGCGTCGGGTTCAGCAGCGTGGCCTCCGGCAGCCGCGCGAGCGCGAAGTGGCTGAGCACCGGCACCCCGACGGCGACGGCGGCGCCGGTCACCGCGACCGCCCAGGTCGGCAGGAACACCACCGGGATCGACAGCAGGAACATCACCGCGTAGTACGGCAGGATCACCGCCCCGAGCGAGGCGTCGGTGTAGCCCAGCGCGAGCCCGATCGCGAGGACCGCCAGCGCGCGGGCGGCCAGCGCGGCGACGGTCGGCATCCCGTCGGCGGCGCGCACCCGCCGGCGGCCGGTCATGAACGCGATGCCGACCCCGGCCAGCACCGCGAACGTCGCCGCCGCGCGGCCGCCGAAGACGGCGAACGACCAGGTCGGGTGGCCCTGGGCGTCGGACTCGTACAGCGAATGCACCGCCATCATGCCGAGCAGCGCGACCCCGCGGGTGGCGTCGACCCCGGCGAGCCGGGCCTTCACCGCCCGCCCGCCATCACGGCGTCGACCAGCTCGTGCGCGGCGGCCTGCCCGGGCGCGGGCACGGCCAGGCCGGCGTCGGTGAACCAGTCCTCGGTGGCCTCCGGATGCGGGCCCGCGACGCCGACGCGGCCGGCGCCGAACGGCACGGCCAGCGCGGCGATGAGGCCGTTGCGGTAGGTCGCGACGACATCCGCCTCGGCGCCCTCGCGCAGCCAGAAGTACGGGCCGTCCTGGAAGAACAGCGTCCGGCGCCGGCCGCGCCAGCGGACGTCGACCAGCGCGTTGCCGTCGGTGTCCAGCTCGGCGCCCGCGGAGCCGATGTACTGGTCGGTGTCCCCGGGCAGCAGGTCGAATCCGGGCGTCGCGCCGGCGAGGTAGCCGCCCAGGCAGAACCCGAGGTACCGCCCGCCGTCCCGGACGAAGGAGCGCACCTCGTCGGCGTGCTTGCGCAGGTGCTTGAACGCCTTCCTCAACGTCCCGCCGCCCGGTTGCGCGTACAGCGTCGCGGAGTCCAAAGCAGACTGTCCTAACGGGATCCGTTCACGCGGCCCGACGTAGCGGACGTCGAAGTCCCACGGGCTTTCCCCGAGGAATTCGGCGACGGCCTCCGGGCAGCCTTCGATCGTGGCCGGGCCGCGGTAGACGAGCGCGAGCGGCCGGTTCACGAGACGGCTCCCGCCGTGCTCAGGCCCTGCGCGGGAATGCCGTGCCAGCGGGTGCCGGGCGGGAGGTGCTCGCCCTTCATCAGCAGCGACAGCGAACCCAGCGACACCTCCTCGCCGACCACAGCGTCGTACAGCACGATCGCGCGCGTGCCGACCGTCGCGCCGGGCTCCACCCGCACGTGGGACATCTTCATCACGCGGTCCTCGAAGAGGTGGGTCTGCAGGGAGGACTCGGTGCCGACACAGGCGTCGTCGCCGATCCGGACCAGGTCGAACTCGGTCAGGTAGGTGGTGCCGATCCAGGTCCGGCGCCCCACCGACACCCCGAACCAGCGCAGCAGCGGCGGCAGGAACGGCGTGCCGACGAGCATCTCCATCCCGGCGGGCACCGCGGCGGCCTCGTAGAGCCCGGTGACGAGCTCGGCGCGGCGCACGAACCTGCTCCACAACGGCTCCACCCGCGGTCGGTAGCTGCCGATGAGATTCCGTTTCGTGGCCGCGCAGAACCCGATCACCGCGAGGCTCGCGGCGATCGCGACGACCGGCGAGACGAACGCCGGGATGGGCAGGTCGTTGCCCCCCGCGAGCCCGGACAGCGTGAGCAGGTAGAGGTAGAAGCTCACGCCGAGCAGCGCGGCCGGCAGGGTGGCGCGGCAGAATTCGATCGCCAGCCGGTGCGCCACGACCCGGCGCGGCGGCCGGAACGTCTGCTCCTCCGGGAACGAACCGCTGTCCTGGCGCTGCGGCAGGTGCATGGCCGGGGAGCCGAGCCACGACGTGCCGTCCGGCACCCCGTCGTGCGGCGGGACCGTGCTGACGCCGACGAGGGAGCCGTCACCGAGCCGGGAACCGGCCGGGACGAACGCGGCGTTGCCGATGAACGCCCGGCTGCCCACCACGGTCGGCAGGAACGCCATCCGCCCGTTGGCGAACGTCGCGCAGCCGACGCTGGCCATGTCCGCGACGAAGCTCTCCTCGCCCAGCGTCAGCAGGTCCGGGTCGAGGTGCGCGGCCGTCGAGACCTCGGCGCGACGGCCGATGCGGGCGCCGAGCAGGCGCAGCCAGGGCGTCGTGTAAAGCGTGGCGTACAAAGAGTTCGTGAATTGCAGGCTGAACTCCAGCAACTTGTCGGAGACCCACTTGCGCACGCCCAGCCAGCTCCGCGCCGGATGGATCCCGACCGGGACGCGGGGGAGCACCAGCCGCTTCCCGGCCGCGACGACCACGCACACGGTGACCACGAAGACCGGCCCCGCGGCGAGCGTGGCGACGATCCCGGCGAGGACGCCGTAGCTCAGCAACGCCCACCAGACCAGCGCGACGCCGGGGATGATCATCGCGATCGCGCCGACCTCCAGGCCGAGCAGCCCGGTGAACGCGGCGAAGTAGTGGTCGACACGCCAGCCGCGCAGCCGGCTTTCGGCGGCCAGCATGGTTTCCGCGGCCTGTTCGAGCTCCGCCGCCGGCGCGG
Organism: Amycolatopsis saalfeldensis; assembly: GCF_900110575.1. Classification (GTDB taxonomy): domain Bacteria; phylum Actinomycetota; class Actinomycetes; order Mycobacteriales; family Pseudonocardiaceae; genus Amycolatopsis; species Amycolatopsis saalfeldensis. Next base: position 141,241 of record NZ_FOEF01000007.1, on the reverse strand, counting down.
CGGGACAACCGCTCCAGCGTTGCCCGGCGTGGATGGTGCCGCCCTCGCCGAGCACGGACTGCTCGCCGAGCGCGGATCCCGCCGCCAGCGTCGTCCCGGGTTCGAGGACCGCGTTCGCCCCGATGAAAGCGTTGTCCCCCACGGTGATCGGCGCGACGGTCACCCAGCCGTCGGCGACCCGCCACGGCCGCAGGACCACGCCGTAGCCGATCGAGGCGTTCCGGCCGATGCGCACCAGCGGCGGCAGGGTGATCGAGCTGGTCGCGATCGTGCTGCGGCCGCCGACGCGGGCGCCGAGCAGCCGCAGGTACGCCGGCATCAGCGGGGAGCCGCTGACCACCGGCATCGGCCCGATCGCGAGGATCAGGTCCAGCAGCCACAGCCGCAGGTAGGTCGGCCCCCACAGCCGGTACCGGCCCGGCCGGATCCCGGCGGCCAGCGGCCGGGCCAGCAGCAGCGGCACCAGCCAGCGCACGCCCAGGTAGCTGACCAGGATCGCGATCAGGAGCTGCACCAGCACCGACACCGACACGTCGCCGTCGTTCTGGGTGTACACATAGGACACCGGCAGGGTGATCACCAGCAGCAGCAGGTAGATCGCGACGAGCTGGAGCGCCCCGGCGCCGGCGATCCGGCGGCTGCGGTGGCGGATCGCGGCCGGGCGATCGGGCACTTCGGCGCCGGCGCGCCCGGTGTCCGCGAGCAGCGCGGCCATCCCGCGGACCGTCGGGTTCGAGTAGAGGTCTCGCACGGCGGTGTTCGCCCCGGCGGGCTGCTGCCGCAGTGCCGAGACGACCCGGGCCGCCAGCAGGGAGTGCCCGTTGAGTTCGGCGAAGAAGTCCGCCTCCACCGACAGGCTGTCCTCTTCGATGCCGAACACCTGGGCCCAGACCGCGCGCACCTGCGTTTCGAGTTCGTTCGCGGGCGGCACGACCGGGCCGCTGGTGAGCGCCAGGCGCTGCCCGGTCGGCGCCGGGAGCCGCGTGCGGTCCACCTTGCCGCTGGGCATGGTCGGAAGCGAGCCGAGGAAGTCGAGGTACCCGGGGACCATGTAACCGGGCAGCCGGTCACGCGCCGCCGCGTGCAGCCGCCGGACCAGGTCCTCGCCCCGGTTTCCGTTGCCGCACACGACATACGCGACCAGCTCCGGTTCACCGCCCTCGGCCACCGGCTTCATCGCGGCGACCGCCTCGGTGATCTCCGGGTCCTCCATCAGGACGCTCTCGATCTCGCCGAGATCGACGCGGTGGCCGCGGATCTTCACCTCCGCGTCGGCGCGGCCGAGGTACTCGATCTCCCCGCCGGCCGTCCAGCGGCCCAGGTCGCCGGTCCGGTACAGCCGCCCGCCGGCGGGGGCGAGCGGGTGCTTGACGAACCGGTCCGCGGTCAGCTCCGGCCGGCCGGCGTAGCCGCGTGCGACGCCGGGGCCGCCGAGGCAGATCTCGCCGACTTCCCCGTCGGGCACCGGGTGGCGGTCCTCGTCCAGCAGCACGACCGTGTAAGTCGGCAGCGGCTTCCCGATCGTCACCGGCCGGCCGGGCAGCAGCTCGCACCAAGTCGCGGTGACGGTGGCCTCGGTGGGGCCGTAGGTGTTGAGGATCCGCCGGCCGGGGCGGCTCCAGCGGTCGACCAGCTGGCCCGGGCACGCCTCGCCGCCGACCAGTATCCCGCGCAGGAGCGGGAGTTCGCGCGGGATCGTGGCGAGCAGCGTCGGCACGCAGTAGAGCATCGTGACCCGGGCCTGCTCGAGGAAGTCGGCCAGCTCGCCGCCCAGCCGGCGGGAGTCGTTCGGGCCGGCCACCAGGGTGGCGCCGACCGACCAGGTCGGCCAGATCTCCTCGATGGAGAAGTCGAAGGAGATCGTCATGCCCTGGTAGACGCGGTCGGTCTCGCGCACGTCGTAGATCCCCGGGACGACGTCGAGGAAATTGGTGATGCTGGACTGCCCGACCTCGACGCCCTTGGGCCGGCCGCTGGAACCGGAGGTGTAGATGACGTAGGCGACCGGGTCTTCGGCTTCGTCGCCGGCCGGCCGCTGGGGCGGCGCCGAGGCGATGGCGGCGGCCGCGGTGTCCAGTTCCAGCACCGCGCAGCCGACTTCGGCCGCCCGCACCGCATCGGCGGCCAGATCGGCGGTGGTCAGCAGCAGGTCGGCGCCGGCGTCCTCGGTGATGTAGGCGATCCGGTCCGGCGGCGAGGCCGGGTCGATCGGCACGAAGGTGCCGCCGGCCTTCCCGGCGGCGAGCAGCGAAACGTACGTGTCGAGCGAGCGCTGCACGAGGATCGCGATCCGGGCGCCGGTGCCGAGCCGCCCGCGGAGGTGCTGCGCGAGCCGGTTCGCGCGGGCGTCCAGTTCGGCGTAGGTCAGGGTGGCGCCTTCGCACTCCACCGCGATCGATTCCGGAACCCGGTCCGCGGTGGCCTCGAAGACGTGATGGAGTCTTCTTCGGGGCGAGCCCCCGGAGAAATCGGGAATACCGGAAATATCGGGGACCAGCGCCGGTGGTTCGAGTTCCGAATTCGGGTCCAGCCCGATCCCGGCGATTCCCTGATACACGAAACGATGCCCCTCGTCGGTGAAGTTCGGTCGACGACAGTCCCCATCGAGAATTCATTCGTCGGTGTTACACGCCGGGAAAAATCTCGGAAAGTCGTCGGCGTGAGCATAGGGACCACCCGGATCACCGCCAACGGCGCTCGAACGGGTGAGATCATCCGTTACGCGTGGTTGTCACCGATTCGACGCCCCGGTCGCCTCCGCGAATCCGATCGCGTTAGGTGACGATTTCGCCGGTGGTTAGCCTGAGGGTCGGCTTCTGTTTCCCGGAAAACGGGCGTGGGAGGGTTCGGAAAACCGCGTTAAAGCAGGTATGCGCGATTTGCTGTGGTCGTGCCGAGGAAGTCTGTGTGCCGGCTGTGGGTGCGGGGAGTGATCGGCCGGTCGAGCCGCTGGTGCAGGCCGGCTCGAGAGGGCGGTGGGGAAGATCACTGCGGCCCGCTGAATGCGGGCGGCGCGCTCCCGCGCCCGGCGGCCGTCCACTGTGGATGGATCGGGCGGGCGCGGGAAGGACCGGCCTGGGCTGCGCGCCCGCTACAGGTCGGCCGGGTCCCGGCGCAGCGTGACCTCGCGCCCGGACGCGGTGCGCACCGTGACCGCGTGCACGCCCGGCCGGCCGGCCACGAGCTCCAGCGGCAGCCGGTCGACGGTCTCGGCACCGATGTGCGCCCGCAGTTCCGCGGCGTCGGCGGCGATCTCCAGCCGGGTCACGGCCACTCCGCGGTCACCGTGCCCGGTCGCGCCGCGGTCCGGGTTGGTGGCCGGGTCCGCCCGGTGGAACCAGTTCGGCAGCCCGCGGCGCCAGCAGGTGTCGAGCCCGCGGTCGGGGCCGGGCGCGGTGGTGATGACGCGCTGGGTGCCGTCGGGCTGGACGCGCCCCGGGCGCCGTGCCACCTCGCCGCCGAGCCGCTGCGCGACCGCGGCCATCTCCTCGAGCGTGTCGGCGCGCAGGCTCCAGAACATCCACCGATCGCCGCCCGCGACGACGCCGTCGAACCACTGGGCCGCCGGGGCCCGCTCCGCGATGGGACCCGTCGCGGCCTCGACCTCCAGGTAGACGTCCTCGCCGAGCGGGAAGATCGTGTTCGCGATGCCCCCGGCGAAGACGCCGCCGTCGTAGTAGGCGAGCCCGGTCTCCTCGTGGACCCTGCGGACCCCCTCGGCCAAGTCCCGGACGCCGAGGCAGAGATGATCCAGATGGAACATGCGCGGAGCCTATCGTGATCCAGTTCGGCGGCGGCCGGACCGGGCACCGCGGTGCCGTACGCTCGGGCGGATACCGCCTCGGACGAAGGAGCTCCAGACCTTGCCCTTGGTGCACGCGGTGTGGTCTCCGGGCCGGGGCCTGCTGCTCTGGGCGGAGCACGACCGGGGCCCGGCCGGCACGTCGAGCCGTTCGGCGCAGATCGCGCTGCCGCATCCGTTCGCGGTCTCCAGCGCGAACCTGACCGCTCTGCATCCCGGCAAGCCCACGTCGGTGACCCTGCTGCTGCCGTCGCGGGCCAGCCGGCCGCTCGCCTCTTCCGAGGCGGCGGCGAGCGGCAAGCGGCGTGGCTCGGCGCCCTCGCTGCGGCCGTGGTCGGTGCCGGCGTTGATCGTGGACGCGACCGAGCTGGACGATCCCGACGATTCCGCTTCGTACGGAGCTTCCGTCACCTACCTGAGGGCGGTGGCCCGCCTGGCCGCGGATCTGGTGCGGCGCGGGCGGGTGCTGCCCACGCTCGTCCGCCGGGGCGACGCGGCGGAGGCCCGGTGGCGCCCGGTGCTGCAGGGCGTGGATTTCGTCGCGTTCGACGCGCTGGTCGCGGCCATGCCGCCGGTCGGGCGGGCCGAGCAGATCGCGCCGCTCACCGGGGCTTCACCGCGCGCGCTCGTCACCGATGCGCTCCACGCGCTGGTCGACGCGGCGGTCCGGGACCGCCTGGCGCGGGCGGATCCTCCCGTCGACCTGCGCCGGGGCCGGGGCGCGGCCGGGGTGTGGCTGGCCGCGTTGCAGGGCGGCGCGGCCCGCGTCGAGCTGCCGCTGGGGGAGCTCGGTGTGGTGGCCGACGCCGTCGCGAAGTGGGACGAGGTCGCCGATACCGACATCGTCGACGGCCGGGCCTGTTTCCGCCTGGCCGAAGTCGGCACGCTGCGCCCAGCGGACACCGACGATCCCGACGACCAGACCGGCGACGGCACCAAGTGGCAGCTGCAATTCCTCCTGCGGGCGGCGGCGGACCCGAGCTTGCTGCTGCCGGCGGAGCAGATCTGGTCGGGCCGCGCGGACGGGCTGCTCCGGGCGCCGAAGGGGCTGCTCGTCGCCGAACTGGGCCGGGCCGCGCTGCTGGAGCCGATGCTGGCGCCGGCCTTGCGCCGGACTCAGCCGTCCGAGCACGACCTGACCGTCGAGGAAGCCGAACAGTTCCTCACCACGGGCGCGAACCGGCTGATCGAGGCCGGGTTCGAGGTGCAGCTTCCGGCCACCTGGGACGGCCGGCGCCGGCTCGGGCTGCGGCTGTCGGTCCGCAGCACGCCGTCGGAGCAGGTCGTCGCCCGCAGCCGGGTGGGCCGCGACGAGCTGGCCGGGTTCCGCTGGTCGATCGCCGTGGGCGACGACGAAATCGGCGAGGAGGAGCTGGCCCGGCTGGTCGCGGCGAAGACGCCGCTGGTGCGGCTGCGGGGCAGGTGGATCAGCGTCGACGCCGAGCGGCTCCGCGCGGGTCTCGAGTTCCTGCGCCGCGACCCGGACCGGCACCCCCGCCGTCCCACCGCGGCCGACCTGCTCGAGCTCGTCCGGCACGCGCCGGAGCAGGCGCCGCTCCCGGTCACCGACGTCAGCGCCGACGGCTGGGTCGGGGACGTCCTGGCCGAGCGGGTCCACCAGGCGGTGCCGCCGGTCGCGCTGCCGCCTTCGTTCCGGGCCACGCTGCGCCCTTACCAGCAGAAGGGTGTCGCCTGGCTGGCTTTCATGTCGGCGCTGGGACTCGGTGCGTGCCTGGCCGACGACATGGGACTCGGCAAGACGGTCCAGACGCTGGCGCTCGAGGCCGTCGAGCGGGCCGGCGCCGATCAGCGGCCGACGCTGGTGCTGTGCCCGATGTCGCTGGTCGGCATGTGGCAGCGGGAGGCGGCGAACTTCGCCCCCGGCCTCCGGGTCCACGCCCACCACGGCAGCGCCCGCGCGCACGGGGACGCGCTCGCCGGGCTGGTCGCCGCGGCCGACCTCGTCGTCACGACCTACGCCACCGCCGCCCGTGACGCCGGCGAGCTCGAGGCGTTCGCCTGGCGACGCCTGGTGCTCGACGAGGCGCACGCCATCAAGAACGCCGACACCGCGACGGCCAAGGCGGTGCGGCGGTTCACCGCCGGGCACCGGCTCGCGCTGACCGGCACTCCGGTGGAAAACCGGCTGGGCGACCTGTGGTCGGTGCTGGACCTGCTCAACCCCGGGCTGCTCGGCAGCCGGTTCGAGTTCCGGCAGCGGTTCGCGGCCCCGATCGAGCGCAGCGGCGACACCGCCACGGCCGCCGCCCTGCGCCGGCTCACGCAGCCGTACCTGCTGCGCCGGGTGAAAACGGACCCCGCGATCGTTCCCGAGCTGCCGGAGAAGATCGAAATCCGGCAGGAATACCGGCTCACGCGCGAACAGGGCACCCTGTACTGCGCGATCGTCGACGAGATGATGAAGAAGATCGAGAGCAGCCACGGCATCAAGCGCCGCGGCAACATCCTGGCCGCGATCACGAAACTCAAGCAGGTCTGCAACCACCCCGCGCACCTGCTGCACGACGGCTCCCCGATCGGGCGCCGCTCCGGCAAAGTCAGCCGCCTCGAAGAGATCCTGGCGGAAATCCTGGCGTCGGGCGATCGGGTGCTGTGTTTCACGCAGTACACCGAATTCGGCCATCTGCTCGTGCCCCATCTGTCGGACCGGCTCGGCGCCGAAGTCGCGTTTCTGCACGGGGGCTTGGCAAAAGGGGCGCGGGACGCGATCGTGGCACGCTTCCAGTCCGGCGACGGGCCGCGGATTCTCTTGCTCTCGCTCAAAGCGGGCGGCTCCGGGCTGACGCTGACCGCCGCCAGCCAGGTCCTGCACCTGGACCGCTGGTGGAACCCGGCGGTGGAGAACCAGGCCACCGACCGGGCGTTCCGGATCGGGCAGGGGCGCAATGTCCAGGTCCGGAAGTTCGTCTGCCCGGGCACGATCGAGGAACGCATCGACACCCTGATCACCAGGAAACGCGCGCTCGCGGGAATGGTCGTCGGCGAGGGCGAAAGCCCGCTCACCGAATTGTCCGCGGAAGCGCTGCGCGGGGTGCTCACCCTGGGGGAGGAGGCCGTCGATGACTGAGCCGCTCCCGTGGTGGCCGAGCCGGTTCCTCCGCGCGCTGACGGCGATCGGCATCCTCCTGCCCGCGCCCGGCCAGGGGCGCGTCGTGTCCTTGGCGGCCGGCGCCGGGCGCGTCGACGCCGAGGTGCACGACGGGCGCCCCTACCAGGTGCGGATCGGGCTGACGGCGTTCGGGAAAGCGGACTGGGCGGCGATCACCCATGCCCTCGCGGCGAAAGCGTCGGCCACGGTCCTGCTGCTGAGCGGCGAGCTGCCCCGCGACGTCGAACAGATCTTCAAAGCGGTCCGGCTGCCCTTGTTCCCGTCCTCGGCTCGGGAAGTGTCACTGGACTGCACCTGCCCGGCCGCCGAGGTGCCGTGCGGGCACCTGAACGCCGTGTTCTCCGCGCTGGCGGCGCGGGTCGGCGACGATCCGTTCACCATCCTCGCCCTGCGCGGCCGTGACCGCGAAACACTGCTCGAGGAACTGAAGAACCGGCTGATTTCCGCCGGACCGCTCGATCCCGACGACCGGTCCCCGGCCCTGACCGAGGTCATGGACGCCTACTTCGACTCCGGTCCGGCCCCGGGCCTGAACGGCGCGGCACCGTTGCACGGCCCTCGGACTCCGTCGGACGCGCTCTTGAACCAGGCCCCGCCCTTCGCGATCACGGCGGGCGGCGACGAGGTCGTCGAACTGCTCCGGCCGGTGTATCGGGCCCTCGCCGGGGACCTCGACCTTTAGCGTCGGCGAATTGCGGCGATCAGGCTGAGATGGCGGCCTGTGTCCTTTTTCTGATTGTTTCGGCATCGAGCAATTAATGGGTGCTTTCCCGCTTTTGCCCACGGAATGACCGATTCAGCGGGTTCGTCACCATAAAAGATTAACCATCGGTTAATTCTTAACGGAAACCTACGCTGGTAGGTGGTGATCTTTCGTGGTGGGGGCTGATCCTTTGCGCGCCCCGGATGCGGACGTGGTCCGCATTCGCTCGCCCGTCCCCGCTGTCGAGCCCGGCGCCGGTCCGTCGTGTCCGGAATCGCCCGGCTCGGAAGGAGTTTCCGATGTCGATCGCCCTGCTGCGCGCCACCGTGCCCGCCGCGGTTCTCGTCGCCGCCGCAGTCCTGACCGGTCCCGTTGCGCACGCCACTCCCGCGGCGGCCGCCCCGGCGGCGTCCTGCTCGCAGTCCTATCTGCCGCTGCCCGATCCCGCCTGCACGCCGGGCGTGACCAACCCGGACGTCACCCAGTCCACGATCGGCTCGACGATCTGCGTGTCCGGCTGGACCTCCACGATCCGGCCGCCGACGTCGTACACCAACCCCCTGAAGGTGCAGGGGATCGCCGACTACGGCTACAGCGACACCAGCCTCGCCGACTACGAGGAGGACCACTTCCTGCCGCTCGAGCTGGGCGGCTCGCCCCGCGACCCGAAGAACCTGTGGCCGGAGCCGCACAGCGGGACCAAGAACTCCTACAGCAAGGACTCGGTCGAGAACGCGGTGAAGAAGGCGGTCTGCGCCGGCCAGGCGAACCTGACCGCGGCCCAGCACGCGATGCTGACCGACTGGACCACCGCCGAGTCCGTGCTCGGCATCGGCTGACCCCAGGCGCGGCCCGCTGCCGCCGGCGTCCGATGTGGACGATCGCGGCGGCGGGTCGCGGCCGCGCCGGGTGAAGCGTCGGACGCGACGACGGCGCACCCGTTCGCCCCCGAGATGGCACGCTGGGCACTCCGCCCTTTGTAACTGATGCTACATTGCCGGGTGTGACTAGCGACAAGACGGCGCGATGGCTGGTGCTGGTGGTGCGGGTGCCGGCCGAGCCGTCGCGGCATCGGGTGGCGGTGTGGCGGGAGCTGCGCCGGATCGGGGCGCTGTCGCTGGGGCAGGGCACCTGGGCGGTGCCCGACGTGCCCGGATTCGCCGCCGGGATCGCGCGGGCGATCGAGCTGGCGCAGCGCGGTGCCGGCGAGGTGATCGTGATGGACGCGGCCGGGCGCGCCGAGTCCGACGGCGCGCGGCTGGAGGGGTTGTTCACGGCGGACCGGGAAGAGGAATGGACGGAGTTCCTGGCCGACTGCGGCAAGTTCGACGCCGAGATCGCGAAGGAGATCCGCAACCGCAAGTTCACCATGGCCGAACTCGAAGAGGAGGAGCAGAGTCTGGAACGGCTGCGGCGCTGGCATCGTGATCTCAAGGCGCGGGACGTTTTCGGCGCGCCGTCGGCGGCCGAGGCCGAGCAGCGGCTCAAGCACTGCACCGATCGGCTCGCCGACTACACCGAGCAGGTTTTTCAAGCCCTGCACCAAATGTGACCCTGCCCGGTCGTCGACCCGAGGACAACGAGTGAACATCGGCACGCACCGATTCCGGGCCTCGCCGCTGCGGCCGTTGTACGCGGCCGGGTTCGTGACGGCGTTCGGCGCGCACAGCATCGCCGCTAGCCTGGGCGCCTATACCCGCGGCGACCACGCCTCCCTGCTCACTCTGGGACTGCTGCTGGCCGTCTACGACGGCGCCGAAGTGATCCTCAAGCCGGTCTTCGGATCGCTGGCCGACCGCGTCGGCCCCCGCCCCGTCCTGCTCGGCGGGCTGCTGGCGTTCGCGCTCGCCTCGGCGGCCTTCGTCGTCGCCGGCGACCCGGCGACGGTCGGGGTGGCCCGGTTCGCCCAAGGCGCCGCCGCGGCGGCCTTCTCCCCGGCGGCCGGGGCACTCGTGGCCCGGTTCTCGCCGGCGAAAGGGCAGGGCCGGGCGTTCGGCGGCTACGGGGCGTGGAAGAGCGTCGGCTATACCCTCGGCCCGCTGCTGGGTGGCGTCCTGATCACCCTCGGCGGGTTCTCGCTGTTGTTCGGCGTGCTCGCGGTGCTGGCGCTGGCCGTCGCCGGGTGGGTGCTGCTGGTCGTGCCCGCGGCACCGCCGCTGCCGCGCGCCCGTCAGACCGTGCTCGATCTGGCCCGCCGCCTGAGCCGCCCCGGTTTCCTGCGCCCCACCGCCGCCCTGGCCGGGGCGACCGCGGCGCTGGCGGTCGGCGTCGGCTTCCTGCCCGTGCTGGGCGCGGCGGCCGGGCTCGGTCCGCTGGCCACCGGCGCGGCCGTGTCGCTGCTGGCCGTCTGTTCCGCGCTGGCGCAACCGTGGGCCGGGCGGGCCCGCGATGCCGGGCGTCTCGCCGACGGTCCCGGCATGGCCGGTGGGCTGGTCCTGGCCGCCGCCGGGATGGCACTGGCCGCGCTGGTCCCCGGCGCGGCCGGGCTGCTGGCCGCGGCCGTGGTGGGAGGAGCCGGGGTGGGACTGGTGACCCCGCTCGGTTTCGCCCACCTCGCGGCCGGCACCCCGCCGGAACGGCTGGGCCAGACCATGGGGGCGGCGGAGGTCGGCCGTGAGCTGGGCGATTCCGGCGGCCCCCTGCTGGTCGGCGCGATCGCCGTGGGAGCGACGCTCAGCGCGGGATTCCTCGGCCTGGCCGCGCTGCTGCTGGCGGCCGGGCTGGCCACCGCCGGAGCCCGCACGCCGCGACCGGACGGCTAGGCGCTGTCCGGTAAGTCATCGGAGCAGGAGGATGATCGCGGTGACGGTGCGGTCGGTTTGGTGGTAGGCAGCCTGGCTGGCGTAGCGGGTGGCCAGGCGTGAGCTTCGACGTCGTCTGCGCATCCCCGTTCAGGCAGGTCACGCCATTCGGCCGACCACCACACACGACTACCAGACACAGCCCTGGACGTATTTGGCCATCAGGTTGGTGGCAGTCGGTGGGTGGGTGGGTGGGTGGCCGCCGAGTGCGCTGGCGGATGCGGTGGCGGGGGCAGACCTCGCGCAGGGACCAGCGGTCGTCGACCAGGGAATGGACGTAGTCGAACCCGGCCCTGACGCTGCGGTCGCGAGTGGCTTCGCGCCGGGCCCGGCCGTGAGCGCGCCAGCCACCGCCATCGGGAATCCGGCCGATCTTCTTGACATCCATGCGGACCAGCTCGCCTGGCCGGTCCCGCTCATAGCGCACCGCTGTGGTCTTGCTGGCGCGGGTGCACAATCCGGCGTTCGAGCTCACCGCGGTCCGTCGAGGTGAGGAATGCGGGCGCGAGGATCGATCTCGCAGTCCGGGCTCGCCCTCCGCGGCATACCGGTCCAGCCAGGTCTTCACACACTTGCGGGAGATCCCCATCGCGGACGCGATATGCGCCCGCGGCCACCCCGCCCGGTGACGTTGGACACGGACGGCCGCCGCTGCGTTTCAGGCCGGTATGCGGCTCGCGACGACCGTGGCCGCGCGCACGGCGAGGGCGCACATCCTGGCGGAGTCGTTGTCGTGCGTGGTGATCCCGACTCGCACGTACTCGTCGGCGGTCACCTCCATCGACACCGAGCAGTTCGTCGAGCTGCCGACGTGCATGATGGTGGTCACCGCGTGGTGCCCGGCGATGTCGGGCACCGGTTTGGCCAGGGAGCCCTCGAAGTCCATCACGCGGCCTTCTGGGTTGTCGTCGATGACCGCGATGCTGTAGTCGCTGCCCGCGCACACCGGGTACAGGTCCGTACGGCGCTCCGGCGTGGCCTCGGGGTCCTGGTCGAGTTCCTGCAGGTCGGCCGGCTTGAACAGGGCGCACGGGTCGGTGCCCGCGAACGGCGTGCCGGTCCTGCCGGACCCACCCGCGGGTGCCGTGCTGCCACCGGTCGCCGGGCGAGCGGAGCCCGGCGGATCGCCGCCGCAGGCGGAGAGTCCCAGCACGCAGGCCAGGACCACAGCCGTCACCATCACACGTCGCATGGAATTTTCCCTCGAATCTTCGGCACGAAAGCGCTACTTCTTGACCGGATAGGCTATCGGGGTCCGGTTGTCGTCCTCGGAGACGCCGATGGCCGCGTACTTGCTCACCCAGTACGGCTCCACGCCGACCCCGGTGGACAGGTCCTTCCCGGTCTTGGCGTCGAGCGCGATCGGCTGCCCGCCCTGGGTGGTGCCGTACAGGACGCCGTGCCAGGCGACGAGAACGCCGGGCGCGACCCGGTTGGCGGCCTGGTCGGGCAGGCTCCAGAGTTTCCGCGCGGTGGCGGCGTCGTAGCCGGTCAGCACGCCGGACGAGGAGCAGGCCAGCACGGACTGCTGGTCGTAGAAGCAGTCACCGTAGCTGGAGACCGCGGAGCCGTAGTCGCCGACGAGCCTGGCCTTCTCGGCGCCGGTGGCGGGGTCGAGGAACACCAGGAAGGTGCCGCCGTGGACGTTCTGCTCGACCTCGGCCTTCTGGTCGACCACCACCAGCGCGGGATCGGCCGAAACGACATCGAGTGAGTAGGAACCCTTGGCGGCGACCCATTTCTGCTGCCCGGTCCCGGCGTCGAGCGCGGTGATCTGGCTCGACGAGCTGCTCTCGAGCCCGTTGTCGTAATCGACGCCCGCCAGGATGTCGCCGTGGACGCTGCCGCCGGTGTACTTCGCGCGAGTCCACAATGTCTTGCCGGTCACCGGATCCAGGCCGACCGTGATGTGGTCCTGGTCCTTGTCGTAGCCGGCGATGACGGCTTTGTCGGTGACACCGACGACCTTGGTGACCGCGTTGCTGGCGTCGGCGTACTCGTCGGTGGACACCTTGACGTCGGTTTGCCAAGCCTTCTTGCCGGTGGCGGCGTCGGCGGCCAGCACGGTGAGCGCGATGTAGCCCGGCGTCGTCCCCTGTTCGGGGATCGCGACCGGGAGCGCCGCGACAGCGAGCTTGTCGGTGACCACCGGCGGCCGCGGCCCGGTGGTGTTGACGAACGGGCCGCTCTGGTTGTCCGGGTCGCCGGGCGCACCCTCGATCGGCGTGGCCCACTGCTGCTTGCCGGTGAGGACGTCCACGGCGGTCAGCCCGGTCGGCGCGACGATGTAGGCCGTGCGGTCACGCAGGGTGACAAAGCTCGCGGTGACGCTGCCCCCGACGTTGGTGCTGAAGGCCGTCCTGGGCAGGGCGACACCCGCGGCGGCGTCGAACGCGGTGGGCGGGTCGGCTGTCGTGGCCGCCGGGGCGGCGGGTTCCCCGGACGGGGCGGCCACACCGGATCGGGGTGACTGGGCTGACTGCGGGGCCGGTCCGCTGCCGCAGCCCCCGGCCGTGAGCACCGCTGTCAGGCAGGCCATGGTGGCCAGTACTCGCCGCATCTGTGTGTTCTCTCCCCAAAAGTGCTGCTCCGGGCGATCGGCACGACACTAGGCAAAGGGCTCAAACAGCTTTCTAACACTCGCGTAAAGTACGGCTCGGTTATGGACTTCTCAGTGCTCGGACCGGTGCGGGCGTTCCTGGACGGGCGTCCCGTCCCCCTCGGCGTGCGCAAGCAGCGGTTCGTCCTCGCGGTGCTGCTGCTGGAGGCCAACAAGCACGTGCCGGCGGACCGGCTGATCGAGCTGGCCTGGCCGGAAGGCGAGGCGCCGAACACCGCCCGGGCCGTCATCCACACCCAGATCAGCCGCCTGCGCGCGACCTTCGCCGGGAGCGAGGACGTCGCGCTCGTGCGCGAAGGGTCCGGCTATGCGCTGCACGTCGACCCCCTGCGGGTGGACGTGTTCCGGTTCCGCGACCTGTGCACGCGTGCCCGGGCCGAAACCGGTGAACGCCGGATCGAGCTGCTGGAGGCGGCGCTGGCGCTGTGGGAGGGACCGGCGCTGAGCTCGGTGGCCACCGAGGACGTCCGGCTCCGGGTGGCCGCGCCGCTGGAAGAGGCGCGGCTGGGCGCGCTGGAGGACCGGTTCGAGGCGTACCTGGGGCTCGGCCGCGAGACCGAGATCATCCACGAGCTCGCCGAAGCGGCCGCCGAGCACCCCCTGCGCCAGCAGCTGGTGGCCAAGGTGATGCTCGCCCTGCACCGCCTGGGCCGCACGCCCGAAGCGCTGGCCGCCTACCAGCGGCTCCACCGGCACCTCGACGAGGAACTGGGCATCGAGCCGGCGCCCTCGGTGCGCCGGCTCCAGGTGCGGATCCTGCGCGACGACCCGTCGCTCATGCCGTTCAGCGGACCCCGCCAGCTGCCGCCGGACGTCGACCACTACATCGGCCGCCACGACCACCTGGACACCCTCGCCGGCCTGTTCGATCCCGCCGGCCGGGCCCCGGCCGTGGTCGCGATCACCGGCAAGCCCGGGCTGGGGAAGACCGCGCTCGCGGTCCGGGCGGCCCACCGGCTGGCCGCGCGGTTCCCGGACGGGCAGCTGTTCGTCGACCTGCACGGGGCCGGCCCGCGGCCGCGCGACCCCGCGGAGGTCCTGGCGCGGTTCCTGCGCGACCTCGGGGTCGCCGGCGCGGACCTCCCGGTGTCCCTGGAGGAACGGATCGGGCTGTTCCGGGACCGCACCGCGACCCGCCGCGTGCTGGTGGTCCTGGACAACGCGGCCGGCGAGGAGCAGCTGCGCCCGCTGGTCCCGGGGAGCCCGGCGTGCGGTGTGCTGATCACCAGCCGCCGCCGCCTCACCGGGCTGGACCTGCGTGGCCTGATCGACCTCGACGGCCTGGCCGAGGCGGACGCCCTCGCGCTGCTGACCGAGCTGGACCCCCGGGTCCCGGCCGGGGACGAGTCCGCCCGCGAGATCGTCCGGCTCTGCGGCGGCCTGCCACTGGCCCTGCGGATCGTGGGCGCGAAGCTGCGGTCCCGCCCGCACCGGACGGTCGCCGGCCTGGCCGCGCGGCTGGCGGACGAACGCGATCGCCTGGACGAGCTCGTCGGCGGCGACCGGGAGGTCCGGGCCGGCTTCCTGCTCAGCTACACCGGGCTGGAACCCGCCCAGCAGCGCGCTTTCCGGCTGCTGGCGGCCATGCCGGACACCGGTTTCGCGGCCTGGGCGGCGTCCGCGGCGCTGGGGGAGGACTTCCGCACCACGGAACGCCTGCTGGAAGGCCTGGTGGACGTCAACCTCCTGGAGTGCGGACGCGGCGAGTTCACGCCGACCAGGTACCACTTCCACGACCTGATCCGGCTCTACGCCAAGGAAAAGCTCGCGGCCGCGGAGCACGCGGCGGCCTGGTCGAGGCTCACCGACGCCTACCTGTACCTGGGGAAACGCGCGGACGCCCGGCTGGAGTTCGGCGGCCTGCACCAGTTCACCCCGCCGCCGCTGATGCTGGACGCGCCCCGGCTGGTGGCCGAGGTGGAGCGGAACGCGCCGGCCTGGCTGGCCGACGAGTACCCGTCGATCATCCACGCCGTGGAACTGTCGGCGGCCGCCGGCGAGGACGCGACGACCTGCCGGCTCTCGGCGACCGTGGCGGCCTTCCTGGAGCTGCGCGCCCAGTGGAGCGACCTCAAGCGGGTGGCGGAGCTCAGCCACGCCGCGGCGACCGCAATGGACAGTCCTTATTGGACCGCCTATGCCCTGTTCGCGCTCGGGCTGGCGGCCAGGGAGACGCGGGACTTCGCGACCGCGGAGCGCTCCTTCCGGAGCGGCCTGGCGATCCTGCCGAGCGTGGGCGACCCGTTGCTGGAGGTCGTCACGCTGTTGTCGGTGGGGGTGTCGCACCGGTTGCTGGGGCGGTGGGACGAGGCGGCGGCGTCGTTCGCCGGTTGTCTGTCCAGACTGGACTCCCTGGCCGCGCCGCGGTGGCGGGCTTATACCCTGCGGGAGTACGGCGTGGTGCACCGTTACCGGGGCGAGTGGGCGAAGGCGAAGGAGTTCCTGACCGAAGCCATCACGGCGCACCGTGCCCTCGGCGACGTGCGGTGGGAGGCGGCCAGCGGGCGCGAGCTCGGGATCGTCCATCAGGACGAGGGGAATCACGCGGCGGCGCTCGAGCAGCTGACGGCCAGCCGCGAAGCCCTCAGGAGCGTGGGCGACCACCGAAGGGAAGGCGCCACGCTCCGCTGCCTCGGCTGGGTGGCGCTGGAAGCGGGCGAGCTTCCCGAAGCGCTCGCGTATGCCCGGCAAGCCAAGGAAACTCTCGGGCAGACGCTGGACGCCCACGGCCTGGCCTGTGCGGAGGTGCTGCTGGGCGACATCCACCTGGCGATGGGCGACCCGGCGGCCGGGCGCGCCCACCTGGACCGGGGAGTGGCCTACCTCGCCGGCTCCGGCGATCCCCGGTGGCGCGGAAAGTCCCGGCTCAGCCTGGGCCGCCACCTGGCCGCGGCGGGCGATCCGGCGGGCGCCCGGGCGGCGTGGGAAAAGGCGTGGGAGGACCTGTCCCGGATCGGCGCCCACGAAGCCGCGACGGTGCGTGCCCTGCTGGACCGGTGAGCCGGAAGGCCGACTCCGCGTTCGTCGAGTAGATCTTCGTGCGCACCTCCTCGGACAGGCCCGACTCGGCCAGGACGGAAACGGCCGCGTGGGGGCTCCAGCACGGGTGGTCGGTGCCGTAGAGGATGTTGTCGGGGCCGTAGTACTCCAGGGCCGTGCGGATGGTCAGCGACTGGGGCGCGACGGTGTCGACGAAGACGCGCTTGAGATAGTGCGAAGGCGGCCGGGCGAGGCCTTCGATGCGGGCGTTCTTGTCGATGCGGCCGGCCTGGTAGGGGAGCAGGCCGCCGGCGTGGGTCTGGACGACGCGCAGCGTGGGGTGGCGTTCCATGATGCCGCTGAAGACGAGGCGCAGCACGGTGACGCTGGAGTCGAGGAGGCGGCCGATCGAGCGCTGGATGCCGTCGGCGTAACCGGTGAGGACCTCGTTGAAGGCGAGGTCCGTCGGGTGGACGATGAGCGGGACGTCGAGCTCCGCGACCCGCGCGTAGAACGGCTCCAGCCGCTCCGCGTCGACGGTTTCCGCGCCGATCATCGAAGGCAGGTTCACCCCGCGCAAGCCGAGCGAGCCCACCGCGTGGTCGAGCACTTTCACCGCGGTAGCCGTGTCCTGCAACGGGATCGCGGCCGTGCCGAAGAACCGGCCCGGGTGGAGGCGTTGCGCACGGGCGATTTCCTCGTTGTACGCGTACGCCTCGTCCAGCGCTTCGTCCGCCGGCATCTGGTCGAGCATGCCCGCCAGCACGCCGGTGGTGCAGACCACCACGGTGTCGGGGCCGGTGGCGTCGGCTGCCGCCGCGAGGCCCGCGTCGAGATCGAACCAGACGGGCGGCAGGGGGATGAAGCCGCGGCCTTCGTTGTACAGGTACCGGTAGCCCTCGCCCACGCGTTCGGTGCGCGGGAACGAGCCGCGGCCCGCCATGGTTTCGAAGTGGGACCGGGGGAACCAGTGGAAGTGGGTGTCCACCACGCGCATCGGAATTCTCCTCAGCTCATCCGGTGTTCGGCGAGGATGCCGGCGAAACGGCGGTCGGCATCGGGTCGGTAGCTCTCGTGCAGGGTGCGGAACAGTTCGTGGCAGCGCGCGGCGGGCCAGCCGTCCGGGAGGTGCCCGGCGGGCAGGCGCGGGGTCTCGCGCAGCAGCTGGCGCCAGGCCGACGCCAGGATCAGGTCGCGGCCCAGGTCGTCGAGCGCCTCGGGCACCGGGTCGGGCACGTCCCAGGACCGCAGGAACCGGTGGTAGCGCTCGGCCAGCTCGTCGAGGTGCCAGGTGCGCGAGATCATCCCCGGCACGTCCTCGAACTTCGGGTACGCCGTGAACACCTCCACGTGCTGGTCGACGCCCGCTCCGGGCAGTTGCGCGAGGATCGCCGACACATCGCGCTCGCCCGGCGCGAGCCAGACGCCGTCGCGAAGCAGGCCGAAGCTCTCCCACGCCAGGCTGCGCCGTAGCAGGTGGCGTTCCTTGCGGTGCGTCTCCGGCAGCGAGAAGCACAGGACCGTCCAGGCCCCGGGCGGTTGCGGCTCCTCGCCGGTGTCGTGGAACGTCCGCTGCTGCTGCACGCGCACCACCCGCAGCCCGACCTCCGACGCGCGGAAGTACGCCGCGCGACCCTGCCGGGAACGCTCCAGCAGGCCGCGCTCGGTCATCCGCGACACGGTGAGCCGCGTGGCGTGCGCGGACACGCCGATCCGCGCGAGCACGTCGATGTACCCGGCGGTCGCGATCTCGGGGTTCTCCTCGAGGCAGTAGCGGCCGAGCATCGTCATCAGCACCGTCTGCGGCGTCGGCGCGCGGCTCAGGTCGGGTGCGGGTCGGTCGGTGGTCAGGACGAGCCCCCTGTTCTCACGCCCGCCGCGGCGTTCTCCGGTGATCTGCCGAAACTACCCCCGAGCAACGGCAGCACGTGCTCGCGCAGCACCGGCACCGTCGAGGGATCCGGGCCCAGCAACGACTCCGCGACCTCTCGCGCCCGCACCGGACCCAGCTCCCGCGCGGCCAGCGTGGTGAACTTGCCGACGATCTCGTGGTCCGGCAACGGGTTCCCCGGGTCGCCCCGCGCGTCGAGCCGATCCGCCGAGACTGCCCCCGACGCAGTGGCGACCTCCACCCTCGCGCCCCATTTGGCGGGATACGCGGCCGTGAGGTCGTCGGCCGACCGGACCTCGACGACCCGCGCCAGCTCCAGCACGGCCTCGTCGCTCAGGGCGCCGTCGTCGAAGTCCCAGGGCGTGCAGTGCCCCCGCAGCGCCGAGACGGCCAGCACGAACTGGGCGCTGCCCAGCGCGCTCAACGCCGAGCCGAACGGTGGCGGCCGGTCGACGATCCCGGCCAGCTGCGCCGGCAGCAGGCACCTCAGCCGCCGCACCGACGAGCGGGGCCAGCCCTCCGGAGGACGCAGCGACAGCACCGCGTCGATGGCCCCCTGCAGGTGTTTCGCCCCGGCGTGTGGTTTCAGGCTCGTCTCCGGCAGCAGGAACGCCTCCGGCAGCGCGCCTTCCGAGCGGCCTTCCGAACGACGCAGGGGCGAGCGCGGGTCGTCGAGGATGTCGAGCGGGCCCGTCCAGCCGGAGTCGGCCGCGAGGAACGCGGTGACCGCGCGTTCGGCCGCGAACCCGGCCAGCAGGTACTTGCCGTCCGCCTGGTCCGTCGCGCCCGCGATCGACCCGCCCGCGTGCTGCGCGGCCAGCGCGATCGCCGACGCGGTCACGGCGGGCGGGCGGCCGAGCAGCACGGAGGCCGCGGCCGCGCCGCCGAGCGGGGCCAGCAGAGCCGTCGGCCACCAGCCCCGCCGGATCAGCCGCTCACCCCCGATCGCGGCCGCCGCGGCCAGCGCCACCTCGTAACCGGCCAGGAACGCCCGCTCGTAACCGTCCGAGGAAGCGTTCGCGGGCAGCACCGCCAGGGTCGCCGGCAGCACCACACATCCCGGGCACAGCACCGAACCGCGGTGGATGTCGCCCGTTTCCCAGCCGTGGGCGTACACCCCGCCGAGGAACGCGGTCCGCCGAGTGTCGCCGTAGCCCGCCGAGACGGTCCGCGCGACCCCGGCCAGCGTGGTGTGGCCGGCGATCAGGGCACCGACGGCGTCGGTCAGGTGGGCGCGGGCGGCCGCCCGGATCGCGGGCGGCACCGGCCGGGAGCCGACCGAGTGCGCCCGCGCGGCGAGTTCAGCGACGAGCGACATCTGCCTGCGTGGCCCTGATCCGGCCGGTCGCCGGCGCGTCCACCTGCCCGTCGGCCGTGAGCACGACGCAGTACAGCTCACGCGCGGCCTCGGCTGTCACGAAGCCGTCGCGCACGTCCTCGGCCACGTCCGCGGCCGGCCGCTCCGACGGCGAACCCCAGCCCCCGCCGCCCGCCGTGCGGAAGGTGACCTTCGACCCCGCCCGCAACGCCAGCCCGGTGTGCTTCTTCACGTGCTCCGGCTGCCCGCCCGGCTGCGTGACGATCGTGTCGTTCACCGCGCCGGCGTGGCCGCCGCGCAGGCCCCACGGCGGGCAGGTCGTGCGCTCGTTGGCGATGTTGGTGAACATCGCCTGCTGCGGCTCCACGTCGATCTCCAGGCCCAGCCCGCCGCGGTGCCGGCCCGCGCCGCCGCTGTCGGCGCGCAGCTCGTGACGCGTGAACACCAAGGGGTAGCGCGCTTCCTGGATCTCGATGGGGATGTTGCGCACGTCGCCCTGGCACACCGAGACGCACGCGCTGGGCCCGTCGCCGACCGGACGCCCGCCCCAGCCACCGCCGTTGATGTTCAGGCACACGAAGCGCGAGCCGGTCTTCTCGTCGATGCCGTGGAAGGTGAACCCGGACATGTCGCCCTTGTGCGCGGCCGGCACCTGGTCGGGCAACGCGTCGGCCAGCGCCCGGATGATCGTGTCGACCACCGTCGGCAGCGAAATGCTCCACTGGCCCAGCGCGGCCGGCGACTTCGCGTTGAGCAGCTTGCCTTCCGGCAGCACCACGTGCAGGTTGCGGAAGGACCCCTCGTCGACCGGGTGCGTCGGCAGCGTCAGCATCTTGAACGCCACCCGCGCCGCCGCGACCCCACCCGACTTGCCGGAGTTGAGCGGGCCCTTGACCTGCTCGTTGATCTCGGAGAAGTCGATCGTGAGCTCTTCGCCCCGCACGATCACCTTGAGGTCGAGCGTGATGCGCTGGTCGAGGTCCTGCCCGTCGTTGTCCATCCACGCCGACGCCGTGTACTCGCCGTCGGCCATCTGCGCGACCGCGTGGCGCGACAGGCGTTCGGACTGGTCGCGCATCTCGGTGATGCAGGCCGTCACCGTGTCGAGGCCGTAGCGCTCGCACAGCTCGGCGATGCGCCGCTCCCCGAGGCGGCAGGCCGCGATGGCCGCGCGCAGGTCGCCCAGCGACGATTCGGGGATGCGGATGTTGTCCTTGAGGATCTGCATCACGTCGGCGTCCCACTCGCCGGCTTTCATCACCTTGATCGAGCGCAGCTGCAGGCCCTCGGAGTAGATGTCGGTGGTGGCGGTGGACCCGAAGCCGATGCGCGAGCCGCCGATGTCGACCCAGTGGGCGCGCACCGCGGGGAACGCCACCACCTTGCCGTCGACGAAGATCGGCGTGTAGACCACCACGTTGTTGAGGTGCTGGCCCGCGACGTACGGGTAGTTCATCACCAGCGCGTCGCCGGGTTCGAAGCCCTCGATGCCATGGCGCTCGATGCCGTCGGCCACCGAGACGCCGAGGTCGGCCAGGAAGATCGGCAGGCCGCCGAGGTTCTGGGCGATCAGCTCGCCCTCGGTGTCCACCAGGCCCACGCAGTAGTCCTGGACCTCGAAGATCATCGGGTTGTAGGCGGCGCGGCGCAACGCGGTGGCCATCTCGTCGGAGTACGCCACGAGCGCGCAGCGGACCACTTCGAGCGTGACGGGGTCGATGGTCATGCGGGGCTCCCCACGGAGACGACGAGTGACAGGTCGGCGGCGACGGTCAGCACGTCGCCGGCATAGAACACGACCGAGGAGGTGGCTTCCTGCACCACGGCGGGACCGGTGATCCGGTGGCCGGGCCGCAGCGCCTCGCGGTCGTAAACGGGACAGGACACGGGTTCCGGGCCGCCGCCGTGCAGCACCACGGGCCGGCGCTCGACGGGTTCCGGGTCTCCGGCCGCGGTCTCGACCTCGGCCGCGGTGCCCGCGGCCGTTTCGAGCGGCAGCGAGATCACCGTGCGGACGCCGACGGCCTCCACTGTCTCGTCCGCCGCGTGGTGCCCGTACAGGCGGTCGTGCATTTCGTCGTAGAGCGCGCGCACGGCCGCGTGGTTCGAAGTGGACAGTCCCTCTTCTGGCACCGGCACCGGGATCGTGAACTCCTGGCCCTGGTAACGCAGTTCGAGGAAGTGCTGAAGCACGGGCGCGGTCGCCGGCTCGCCGACGTCGGCCCGCAGCCGGGCCCACGCCTCGGCGCCGAGCGCCTTGAGCGTGATCGCGTACTGCTCCACTGTGGACGGTTCGAACCTCGCCAGGTGCGTGCGCGTGAGGTCGTGGCGCACCTCGGAGTAGAGCATGCCCTTGGCCGAGAACTGCCCGGGCAGCACGGGGACCACCACCGTGCCGATCCTGAGCTCACGGGCGATCGACACGGCGTGCAGCGGCCCGGCGCCACCCGTCGCGACGAGTGCGAACGTGCGCGGGTCCTCGCCCTTCTCCACCGAAACCGCGCGCACGGCCAGCGACATCTGCGCGTCGGCGATCGTCACGATCCCGCGCGCGGCGGCCAGCAGGTCGAGGCCCAGCGGCTCGGCGACGTGCGTCGTGATCGCGGCTTCGGCGGCCGCGCGGTCCAGCGGCATCTCGCCGCCGAGGAACCGGCTCGCGCCGAGCCGGCCGAGCACGAGGTTCGCGTCGGTCACCGTCGGGCGGTCGCCGCCGCGGCCGTAACACGCGGGGCCGGGCGCCGCGCCGGCGCTGACGGGGCCGACCTTGAGCGCGCCCGCCGGGTCGACCCACGCGATGCTGCCGCCGCCCGAGCCGACCTCGACGATGTTGACCACCGGCAGCGCCATCGGGTGCCCGGTCGCGTACCCGCCGATGAAGTAACCCGGGCTGATGTCGACCTGGCCGTCCTTGACCAGGCTGGTCTTGGCCGTGGTGCCGCCCATGTCGAACGAGATCAGCCGCGGCAGGTCGAGCCCGGCCGCCAGCGCCGACGCGCCGATGACCCCCGCGACCGGACCGGACTCCATCATGCGCACCGGGCTCTGCCGCGCGGTCTCCACGGACATGATGCCGCCGTTGGACTGCATGATCAGCAGCCGGCCGCGGAAGCCCCGGGCCTCCAGGCGCGTGGTCAGCGAGTCGAGGTAGCGCGACACGACGGGGCCGACGTAGGAGTTGAGCACCGCGGTCGACGTGCGTTCGTACTCGCGGTATTCGCGCATGATCTGGTGCGACAGCGTCACGTACGCCTCGGGCCACAGCTCGGTGAACAGCCGGCCCAGCTCGAGCTCGTGCTCGGGGTTGGCGTACGCGTGCAGCAGGCAGACGGCCACCGACTGGACACCCGACGACTTCAGCTCGGTGATCAGCTCCCGCGCGGCCGTGACGTCCAGAGGCGTGCGCACGCTGCCGTCCACGAGCACGCGCTCGCGCACCTCGCGCCGCAGCCGTCGCGGCACCAGCGGGTCGGGCTTGCCGAAGAACAGGTTGTACGGCTCGGACCGGTTGCCGCGCCCGATCTCGTAGACGTCGCGGAAGCCCTCGGTGGTGATCAGCGCGGTGGCGGCGCCGGCGCGCTGCAGCACGGTGTTGATCGCGATGGTGGACCCGTGCAGGAACAGCTCGGTGCCGGGCAGGTCGGCGCCGAGCTTGTCGAGCCCGTCGAGCACACCCTCGGCGTGGTCGTGCGGGGTGGTCAGGGTCTTGGCGGTGCTGAAGACGCCGCGGGAGTCCACGGCGGTCAAGTCGGTGAACGTCCCGCCGATGTCGGCGGCGATCTGCTTCACGGGGTGCCTCCTTCTGCGAAAGCGGTCAGGGGAGTTCGGTGCGCCAGGAGTCGGCGAGGGATTCGAGCTTGCGGGCGCCCGCGTTGAGCAGGAGGCCGGCCACGATCACGACGAACACCGACGCGAGCACCTCCGTGGTGCCGAGGTGGCCGGCGAAGAAGCTGATGTCGTAACCGATCCCGCCGTCGCCCGCGAAGAACTCGCCCACGACCACGCCGACGAGCCCGCGGCCCACGCCCAGGCGCAGCCCGGCCATCACCGTCGGCACCGACGCGGGCAGGATCACCTTGCGCAGCAACGCGGTCTCGTCCGCGCCGAACGACACGGCGGTGCGGATCAGCTTCTCGTCGACGTTGCGCACGCCCTGGGCGGAGTTGACGATCACCGGGATCACCGACATCAGGAACGCGATGGCCACGACGGCCGGGCTGCCGAGGCCGAACATCAGCACCAGCAAGGGGAACAGGGCCACGATCGGGGCGGAGTAGAGCAGCCACACGTACGGCTCGACGACATAGTCGACGTAGCGGTAACGGCCCATCAGCAGTCCGACCGCGACGCCGGCGGCAGCCGCCATCCCGAAGCCGATCACCAGCTCCAGCGCGCTCGTGCCGAGGCTGCGCAGCAGCAGGCCCGAGCCGATCTGGTCGCCGAGCGAGCCCGCGATGAGCACGGGCGAGGACGTGAGGAACGGGTTCACGAGGCCGGCCCACGCGGCGATCTGCCACAGGATCGCGGCCAGCACGAGGAAACCGCCGCCGAGCACGATCGGCATGGCCCTCTCCGGCACCCGCTTCCGGGGACTGACAGTGGTGGTCATCGGGTCACCTCTCCCAAGACGTGGCGGCAGTGCCGAGCACCCGCAGCAGCGCGGTCACGGCGTACCCGAAGATCCCGACCACCAGGGTCAGGAACAGCAGCGGGGCGACGTCGAAGTTCTGGCCGTAGGTGGAGATCAGCTGGCCCACGCCGTCGGTGCCGCCGTACAGCTCGGCCACGATCACCGCGATCACGCCGCGCCCGGCGCCCAGGCGCAGCCCGGCCATGATCGTCGGCAGCGCGCTGGGAAAGAGGATCTTGCCGAACATCGCACCCTCGCTCGCGCAGAACGCGCGGGCCGCCTGCACGAGCTTCGGGTCCGTCTCGCGGATGCCGGCCATGGCGTTCACCGCGATCGTGATCACGGCCTCGAGGAACACCATCGCGATCTTCGACGCCTCACCGATGCCCAGCGCGAGCACCACGAGCGGCAGCAGCGCCAGCGACGGCGTCACGTAGAGCGCGACGAGCGCCGGCTCCAGCGTCTGCCGGATCCGCAGCTTCCAGCCCATCAGCATGCCCACCGGCACGCCGGCCACGACGGCGAGCAGGAACCCGGCGAAGAACTCGACGAGCGTCGTCTGCGCGTTCGCCCACAGCTCACCCGAGCCCAGGAGGTCGCCGCCCGCACTCGCGATCGCCGCCGGGGTGCTGGTGAACTGCACGTCGACCAGGCCCGTCTGCCCGGCCAGCTGCCACAGCGCGAGCACCACGAGCACACTGCCGGCCGCGAACCGGGCGCGCACCGCGGGAAGCGAGCGCAGCCCGACCGCGCGGTGCGGTGGCGATTTGACGTCCACATGGGACGGTCGCATCCGGAGCCCCTGGGTCATGGCGTCACCGGTGCCGCGGCGTCCGCTCCGAAGAGCAGACCGGCCAGGTGCGCGCGGTACTTGCCGAACGCCTCGCTCGCCCGCACCGCGGCGTCACGCGGGCGCGGCAGGTCGATCTCCATCACCTCGGCCACCCGGCTCGGGCTGCCGCCCATCACGAGCACGCGGTCGGCGAGGAACACCGCCTCGTCGATGCCGTGGGTCACGAACAGCACCGTTTTCCGGTCCAGGTCCCAGATCCGCAGCAGCTCGGTGGCCATCAGCTCGCGCGTCTGCGCGTCGAGCGCGCCGAACGGCTCGTCCATCAGCAGCACCTCGGGGTCGGTGGCCAGTGCGCGGGCAATGCCGACGCGCTGGCGCATGCCGCCCGAGAGCTGGTGCGGATGGGCCTGCTCCCGCCCGGCCAGGCCGACCAGCTCGATGAAGTGCCGGGCCCGCTCCAGCCGCGCGGCCTTCCCGACGCCTTGCATCTCGAGTCCGAACGCGACGTTCGCGAGGATCGTGCGCCACGGCAGGAGCGACGCGTCCTGGAACACGACTCCCCGGTCGGGGCCGGGTTTGGCCACGACCTGGCCGCCGATGCGGATCTGCCCGGCCGACGGCCGCAGCAGCCCGTCGGCCGCCAGCAGCACGCTGCTCTTGCCGCAGCCGCTGGCGCCCACGATCGTCACGAACTCGCCGTCGCGCACGTGCGCCTCGAACCCGTCCACCGCGACGAACGGCTCGTCCTTGCCGGCGTAGGAGATCCGCACCCGGTCGAAGGTGATGTCTGCCATCTCGTGCTCCGCTCAGCTGGTCTTGGGCAGGAAGCGGGTGTCGAGCCACTGGGAGTCGGGCAGGCGTTTCGCGAACACCTTGCCCTGCAGGCCCATCTGCCAGAAGTCGTCCATCGCCTTCGCCGAGGGCATGCGGCCGTCGGGGTAGAGCTGGTCGATCCACTCCGCCAGGCTGGCCTGCGCGTCGCCGGTGCTGATCTTGAGGTTCTTCGCGATCGACTTCACCGCGTCGCCGGGCTGGTCCTTGGTCATCTTCATGGCCTGCGACAGCGTGTCGACGAACTTCTTGGCACGGTCAGGGTTGTCGTTGACGAAGCCCGGCTTGCCCCACGTGACGTGCATCGGGTAGCTGTCGACGAGGTCGGCGAGGTCGAGGATCTTGTTGTAGCCCTCTTTCTGCGCGTAGACGGTCTGCGGCTCGGTGAAGATGTTGGCCTGCAGCTGGCCCGCCTTCATGGCCGCCAGGCGCGCCGCCGAGGCACCGCCCTGCACGACCTTGATGTCCTTCTCGGGGTCCAGGCCGGCCTTCGCCGCGGCGAAGCGGGTGAGCAGGTCGGTGGACGAGCCGATCGTCGTCACGCCCCAGTTCTTTCCCTTGCCCTGCGCCACGGTGTGGATCTCGGGCACGGCGTACCAGGCGAACGCCGTCATGTCGAAGCCGCCGTAGATGACCTTCACATCCTGGCCGGCTTCCTCGGCGGTGAGGGGCCCGGTGAGCGAGCCGACCGCGACGTCGACGTCGCCGGACAGCACGGCCTTGGCGAGTTCGGCGTCACCCTTGAACGTAACGGGTTTGACGGTGAGGCCGTGCTGCTTCCAGAGGTTCAGGTCGTCGGCCAGGTAGACCGGCGCGAGCGTGGTGGCCTGGACCGGCAGGCCGAGGGTGATCGTGTCGCCGCCCGAGGCGCCACCACCACCCGGGCCGCAGGCGGTGGCGACGAGGGCGAGAGCGAGCGCCGGTAACACGAGCCGGGTCCGGCGGAGGGTTTTCCATGGCACGGGGGAGACCTCGATTGTGTCCAGGGGGAGACCGGGACGCGGGGGAGACTTGCCGCCTCGGTCGGGCATCGGGCGAGGTGTCGACCATGAGAAGCATCGGGAGGGGCACCTCTTTGTGCTCCGGTCAGTGTGACTCTCGATCTCGACGCGCGTCAAGAAGTTGAGAAACATCGTTTGGCGGGGGATTTCCGGCCCGGACCGTGGGCGCGACGAAACCCCCGGCGGACGCGAAGTCCTTGCCCGCCAGGGGGTTTCACCGTTCACGCCCGTGCTAGCGGAACACCTCCGGCCGGTTCTTCGCGAAGCTGATCAGCCCGCCGGCTTCGAGCATGTCGACGAGGAACGGGTCGGCGGCCGCACCGCGGATCGTCGTCTGCGTGGTCAGGTTGGTGAACTCACCGGTGGCCAGGTCCACGCGCACGCGGTCGCCGTCGGCCGCGAAGCCGGGGTTCAGCCCGGCTTCGAGCGCCGGCAGGCCGACCTCGAAGCAGTTGCGGTAGAACGTCCGGGCGAACGTCTCCGCGACCACGCACCCGATTCCCGTGGCCTGCAACGCCTTCGTCGCGATCGCGCGGCCCGAGGACTGCCCGAAGTGCTTGCCGGCGAACACGATGTCACCGGGCCGCACCTGTTTCGGAAACTCCGGGTTGAGGTCTTCGAGCACGTGCTGCGCGAGCACTTCCATCGGCTCGAACACGTACTGGGTCTTCACGAGCCGGTCGGTCGGGATGTTGTCCCCGAACCGCCAGCAGCGGCCCTCGAACTTCACGCGTTCCCTCCTTCAGGACTCGCGATGACCCCCGCGACGGCCGAGGCGGCGACGGTTTCCGAGGACGCCAGGTACATCGACGCGTCCGGGCTGCCGTTGCGGCCGGGGAAGTTCCGGGCGTGGGTGGAGATCATCGCCTCGTCCGACGCCATCGCGCCCATGTTGTACGCCTGGTTCGAGCCCGTGCTGGGCGGGAACCAGGTGGCCCCGGCCTCGTGCAGCGCGAGCACCAGCCCCTCGCGCGCCGCCTCCGCGAACACTTCCCGGCTCGAGGGCACGAGGTGGAACCGCGTGTCCGGGTGCACCCGTTGCCCGGCCAGCACCCGGGCGGCCGCCCGGAAGTCCTCCAGCCGGCCGCCGCCGTGGCCGCCCAGCTCCGCGTACTGCACCGGCGTGCCGGCGACTTCCGCGACCGGCTTGACGTTGCCGACGGTCGGCGGGCAGGCGACCTGCGGTTCTGCCTCGCCGACGTCGAAGCGCAGCACCTGCGCGGCTTCCTTGCCGTCGCCGTGCACCAGGAGACCGGGGTCTCCGCCGGGCAGCGTGCGCACGAACGCCTCGGTCACCTCGTCCGGCTCGACGAAGCTGCACTTGGCGCCGAGGTCCACGCACAGCAGCGGGAACAGCCAACGGTCCCAGAAGGACAGTCCGCGCACGTACGGGCCGCCGAACTCCACGGCCCGGTAGTTCAGCTCGCCCTCGCCGATGCGCCCGACCAGCCACAGCGCGATGTCACGCGGCGTGACGCCGGGCTTCGGCGTGCCTTCGAGGTGGACCCGGGTCGTCTCCGGCACCTTGAACCACGCTTTGCCATACGGCAGCACGGTTCCGGCGTGGGAGTCGTTGCCGAGCGCCACCGCGAGCGCGCCCATCGTGCCGTGCACCGGCGTGTGGCTGTCCGAGCCGACCACGATCATGCCCGGCTTGATGTGCCCGTTGCGGACCACGGCGTGGTGCAGGTTGCCGTTGCCGCAGTCGTAGAGCTTCAGTCCGTGCTTGCGGGCCCACCGGCGATTGTGCTGCAGCACTTCCGCCTGCTGCTCGGTCGGTGGCGCGAAGTGGTGGTCGAACACCAGCACGGCCCGCTCGGGGTCCGGGATGGGCACGTTCACGCGCTTCTCGTACACCTGCGAGGTCAGGTACCCGGACAGGTCGTGCATGATCAGCCGGTCCACTTTGGCCACGACGATCTCGCCGGGCGCCACGGACTCGCGGCCGCTGGCGCGGGCGAGGATCTTCTCGACGAGGTTCACGCGACCACCGCCTCCGCCAGGATCTCCCGCGGATCCGTGATCACGCCGCGGATGGCCGACGCCGCCGCGGTGGCCGGGCTCGACAGGAAGATCTTCGAGTCGTAGCTGCCCATGCGGCCCTGGAAGTTGCGGTTCGCGGTCGAGAGCGTGGTCTCGCCGTCGGCCATCGCCCCGCCGCTGCCCGCGCACGCGCCGCAGCCGGGGTTGGTGATCATCGCGCCGGCCTGGATGAGCTTCGTGAGCACACCGCTGTCCGAAGCCTGCGCCATGATCTTCGCCGACGCGGGCGTGACGATCAGCCGCAGGCCCGGCGCCACGCGGTGGCCGGCGAGCACGTCGGCCGCGATCACGAGGTCGTCGTACTTGGCGTTGGCGCAGGAGCCGATGAACACCTGGTCGAGCTTCGTGCCGGCGACGTCGCCGACGCCCACGACGTTGTCGACCGTGTGCGGCACCGAGATCTGCGGGGCGAGCGTGCGCCCGTCGAGCCGCACGGTGGCGCGGTAGGCCGCACCCTCGTCGGGCAGCAGGATGTCCAGCTCGTCGCGCGGCACCCCGGCCTCGTCGAGGTAGGCGAGCGTGGTGTCGTCCGGGGCGACGAAGGCGTTCTTCGCGCCCATCTCCATCGCCAGGTTGCAGAACGTCATGCGTTCGGACACGGACATGCCCTCGACGTAGGAGCCGGAGAACTCGGCCGACTCGTAGGTCAGGCCGTCGGCACCGAGGTCGCCGATGAGCTTGAGCATGACGTCCTTGGCGTAGACGCCCGGGGCGAGGTCGCCGTCGATCACGATCCGCACCGACTCGGGCACCTTGACCCACAGCTTGCCGGTGACCCACGCGGCGGTGATCTCGCTGAACCCGACGCCGGTGCCGAACGCGCCCAGCGCGCCGTAGATCGTGGAGTGCGAGTCGGTGCCGATGATGAACCGGCCGGGCCGCACGAGTCCGTGCTCCATGAGCACGATGTGCGCGATGCCGCTGTTGACGTCGAAGAAGTTCTTCACGCCCATCTTCTGCGCGAACTCGCGGCACAGCGCGTGGTCCGCGGCCGTCTTCGCGTTCATGGCGGGGGAGAGGTGGTCCATCACCATGGCCACGCGGCCGACGTCGTAGAGCTGCTCGACGCCCATCTTCTCCAGCGTGCGGATGCACCGCCAGCTCGCGGTGTGGCTCATGTACAGGTCGGGGAACGCGTCGACGATCTGGCCCGGCACGAGGCCGGCGACCCCGGACGCGCGTTCGATCGCCTTCTGCGCGAAGGTCTTGGCGGTCACTGTTTTCCTCCCGCGAAGCTCGCCATCAGGTGCGGGATCAGGCCGCCGTCGGCCATGATCTCCCGCAGCACCCGCGGGTACGGGCTGAACGGGAAGGTCTGCCCGCCCGCCTCGACCGTGCCCGCGTCGTAGTCGACCCACATCTCGCCGCCGTCGGTGGCGGCCTCGGCCGCGGCGGGCGATTCGACCGCGACGAGCCCGGTGTTGATGGCGTTGCGGAAGAAGACGCGGGAGAAGGAGGCCGCGACGACCGCCTTGATCCCGGCGCCGATCAGGCAGGTGGCGGCCTGCTCCCGCGCGCTGCCGCAGCCGAAGTTGCGGCCGGCGACGACGACGTCGCTCGCCCGCAGCCGTTGTTGCGTCTGGAGCCCCAGCGGCTCGAAGGCGTGCTCGGCCAGCTCGGCCGGGTCGATGCTCACGAGGTAGCGGCCGGGGATGATGACGTCGGTGTTCACGTTCTCGCCGAAGGTGATGACCTTGCCCCCGACCCGGTGTTCATTGCCCATGAGGGATCTCCGCTCGTGGTTCCGTTGGTGTGCGGCGGTTTCCGGTCACGGGCTGGTCTCTTCCAGGAACCAGTCGGTCGGCACGGTGTGCCCGAGCCCGCGCTCTTCGGCGAGGGCCAGCGCCCGCGCGCAGACCGCCGCGAACTGCACGCCCATGCCGGTGTTGTTGGCGAACACGGTGATGTCGCCGGGGCTCGTGCGCCCCGGCGCCTCGCCCAGCAGCAGGTCGCCGAGCTCGCGGATGTCGTCCCACGACTTCAGGCCGCGGGTGACCGGGCCGAGGATGTCGTCCTGCTTGTCGTGGTGCACCTGCTCGCGCGAGAGCACGGTGATGCGCGCCGCGCGGTCGAACGTGGTGTCGTCCAGCTCGCGCCGGGTGGCGGTGCCGTCGGGTGAGGTGATCGCCGTGACGTGCGTGCCCGGTTCGAGCCAGGCGCCGTCGAAGCAGGCTTCCATGGCCGCGGTGGCGCAGGTGACGATCTGGCAGCCGGCCACCGCGTCGCGCCGCTCGTCGACGGCCACGATCCTGCGCCCGGTCTTCTCGCTCCACACCTTCGCGAACTGCTCGCGGTGCTCGGGCGTGGGGCTGTACACGCGGACCTCTTCGATGTTCGGCCGAACCATCAGCAGGCACTCCAGGTGCGCCTCGGCCTGCCAGCCGGAGCCGAACATGCCCGCGACGGTCGCGTCCGGGTTGGACAGTTCGCGGATGCCGAGCGCCGAGGTCGCGCCGACGCGCATCTTCTGGATGAAGCTGTCGTGCATGATGGCGAGCGGTTCGAGCGTGGTCAGGCTGTAGAGCGTGACGAGCCCGACGTAGCGGCCGCCCGGCGCGACCGGGATGAGCCGGCGCCGCTGCACTCCCGAGGGCAGCGTTTCGACGCCCGCGATGTCGGACGTGATCCGCAGCGCCCAGACGCCGCTCGAGACGTTGCCGCCCTCCTGCGACTTGAACCGGAAGCGGAAGCCGGGGTGCCGGCTGTCCTCGACCGGGAAGTACGTGTGGTTGCGCGGCCGGTTGGCGCCCTGGCCGGAGTTGAGCTCCCGGTACGCCGTCTCCAGCGCGTCGAGCGTCTCGCCGGCGGTGAGCACCTGCTCGATGTCGCCGTTGGAAAGGATCCTCACCGCAGTGCTCCTGTCAGGTGTTCCGGTTCGCCTTCGGTGACGCGGACGGTCTCGGCCACGGCCGCGTTGCCGCCGTCGGCGAAGGCGACTTCCACGGACACCGCGCCCGCCTCGCCGTCGGCCAGGACGGCGGCCGGGTCCTGGGCGCGGAACTCGCCGCCGGTGGACAGATCGGCCTGGTTGACCCAGCGGACCTCGGCCCGCGTGCCATCCGGCAGCTTCGCCAGCGCGGGCGCGGCTGCCTCGGTGAGCGAGCCGATCCTCGCGCCGGCCTTGGCCGCGGAGATGGCCGCGTTCAGCGCGTCCCTGAGCGCACCCGGCCAGCCGGCGGCGTCACCGAGGACGCGGCTCGAATGCACCCAGTTCATGCGGTACTGCCCGGTGACACCGAAGGAGGTGACACCGTCCGAAGTGGACAGGGAGCTCGGGTACAGGTCGAGGAAACCGCCGCCGCGCAGGGCG
This sequence comes from Amycolatopsis saalfeldensis, assembly GCF_900110575.1. Lineage (GTDB taxonomy): Bacteria > Actinomycetota > Actinomycetes > Mycobacteriales > Pseudonocardiaceae > Amycolatopsis > Amycolatopsis saalfeldensis. The sequence goes on along the minus strand of NZ_FOEF01000007.1, from coordinate 109,392 downwards.
CGTTCCACGGTCTCGACGCGGCTGCCGGCGGTGCTGCCCGCCACCGTGGCCTTGGCCGCGGCGTCGTCGAGGATCCGGCCGGCCGCGCGCAGCAGTTCGGTCTCGGCCGCCGACGGGACGAGCCGCTGCTCGCGGACCAGCCCGCCGAGGCGCTCGACCCGCCAGCCGGGCACCGCGGCGACGATCTCGCCGGCCACGTCGGCGGGCCACAGCGCGGCGTCGACCAGGCCGAGCGTGCCGTTCTTCTTGCCCAGCAGGTACTTCGCGACGAGGTCGGCGAAGTTCTTGCCACCGCTGAACTCCGTGACCTTCGACGAGGCCTTCATCCAGTTCTGCACCCGCAGCGAGAGCTTCGTGAGGAACGTGACGGTTCCCTCGGCGGGGATCGCCAGCACCCCCTCGTTCCAGTAGAGGCACAGGTTGGTCAGGTAGGCGAGGTCGTCGGAGCGCGACACGTCGGCGTAGACGAGCGCGACGTCGACGCCTCGCGCCGCCATGGCCTTCTGCAGCGCGGCGACGCGATCGCCCCACTCCTGGTCGGGGGTTTCCGCGGGGTCGAGTACGTGCAGACCTCGTTTCACGCCACGCCTCCTGTCTCGAACAGCTTCCGTTCGGTCGTGATCAGCACTTCGCAGCCGTCGGCGGTCACGCGCACGGGGTCGCCGAGCACGTGGTAGCCGGCCAGCGGCGTGTAGGTGTTGGGGTGGATGATGAACACGGAGTTCTCGGGCAGCACGGTGTGGTTGCCCTCGATGATCGGCGTCTCGTCGAGGTGCAGGCCGTGGCCGTGGCCGCGCACGCGGGTGTAGTCGCTGGTGCAGTACTCGCCGTAGCCGTGCTTGCGGAACACGTCGTTCTCGGCCACCGCCACCTCGTGCGCGGTGACGCCCGGGCGCACCACGGAGATGCCGGCCTCGACGGCCTCGTTGAACAGGTCGAACGACTTGCGCTGCCCGTCGTCGGCCTTGCCCACCACGGCGGAGCGGCAGATCTGCAGCCAGTAACCGTCCATTTTGGGTGTGAGCTCGGTCCGCACCAGGTCGCCGGCTTCGAGCCGCCGGTCGCCGGGCGGGGTCATGCCGCGCACCTCGTCGCGGCCGGACGCGATGAGCATGAAGTTGTCCTCGGCGCCGAGGTTCTTCAGCCGCGCTTCGACCTCCGCGACGATCCGGTACTCCGGCAGCCCCGGTTTGAGCACGTCCACGAACGCTTCCCAGCCGGCGGCGCAGACCACGGCGCTGCGGCGCATCCGGGCCAGCTCCCACTCGCTCTTCACCAGCCGGGCGGTGTCGAGCAGCTTCGTGGCCGACCCGACTTCGGCGTCCGACGCCGCGGCGCGGATCGTCTCCATGAGCACGAGCGGCACGAGCTCGTGGTGGGCGATGCCGAGGCGCCGCGGCGCCAGCTCCTTGAGGACCACGCCCAGCTCCGCCGGGTTCGCCGGGTCCAGCCGCCGGGCCTCGCCGACCCAGCCCTGCGCGGTGAAGGCCGCGAGGTCGGACGGCCGGGTCGAGAACGCCACCGCGTCACCTTCGGCGGGGAAGACCACGAGCGCGGCGCTGCCGGCCGGGGTCACGTCGGTGAAGTAGCGGATGTTCTCGCGCCGCCAGGCCGGGCCGTAGGCCAGCACGACGTCGAGGCCCTGCTCGGCCATCGCGTCGCGGATCTTGCGGTGCCGCAACCGCAGCTCCGCCTGGTCCTCGGGGGACAGGCCCGCTCCGGCGGGCGCCGGGGCGTGGTCGATCGTCATGGGTTTCCCTCCACGGGGTGGTGGTGGTTTCGGACGGGTCAGGAGCGCGCCGGGGCCAGGGCGGCGGGCGCCCCTTCGCCGGTGATCTCACTGGTGATCTGCTCGACGGTCCGGCCGCGGGTCTCGAAGGTCGCCACGAGCGCGGCGATCCCGGCGAGGATCGAGATGATCCCGAAGACCAGGAAGAACAGGAACTGCGAAGCATGCGCCGCCAGGATGAACCCGACGAGCACGGGCATGATGAGGCCGCCGACCTTCTGCCACGCCGCGGCCCAGCCGAGCCCGGTCGCGCGGCTCGCCGTGGGGTAGAGCTCGCTGGCGTAGGCGAAGAGCGTGCTGCCGGCCAGGCCGCTGCCGAAGAACGTGGCGAGCGAGCCGAGCACGATCACCGCGCCGGTCGCCGACGTGGTGCCCCAGGCCAGGCAGAAGACTCCACTGAGGACAAACGCCCCGCCGAGCACCACGCGGCGGCCGATCCGGTTGATCAGCTGCCCGGCGAGGATCGCGCCGACCACGCCGGCGGCGGTGATGATCGCCGTGTAGCCGAAGCTCTTGAGCAGGTCCACGCCCTGGCCTTCCAGGACCGAGGGCAGCCAGCTCGAGAGCCCGTAGAGGAACGCGCCGGCGCAGACCTCCATGAACCAGATGGCGATCGTGTAGCGCAGGTAGTGCCGGGCGACGAGCGTGCGCACGGTGCCGCCGCTTTCGGGCACCGCGGGCCGGCCGGCGGGGGCTTCGGTGGGGTTGCCGCCCCGGCACAGGCCGGCGACGATGGCCGCCGCGTCGGCGAGGCGGCCGCGGCGCAGCAGGTAGCGGACCGACTCCGGCAGCGTCGCCAGCATGAACACGCCGACGACCACGGGCACGGTGGCGATCACGAACATCGCCCGCCAGCCGAACGCCGGCACCACCGCGGTGCCGACCGCGGCCGCCGTCGGCAGTCCGATCAGCCAGGCCGCGGTGGCCGCGGTGACGAGCGGGCCGCGGTGGCGCGAGGGCACGAATTCGGCGATGTAGGGCAGGACCACGGCGATCTCGGCGCCGAGGCCGATCCCCTGCAGCGCGCGGAAGGTGACCAGGGCACCGAAACTGGGCGCGAACACCGCGGCGAGCGAGAACACCGCGTAGACGATCACCGTGATGGAAAGCGGCACTCTCCGGCCGAACCGGTCGGAGATCGTGCCCGCGGCGGCCGCGCCGACGAGCATGCCCGCGAACAGCGCCGAGGAGAACCCGCCGGCCGCTTCACTGGTGAGGTGGAAGGTCTTGATGACACCCGGCAGGATCACGCCGGTCAGGTTGATCACGAACCCGCACAGGAAATGTCCGATGAGGACGGTCACGTAGATCCTCAGGTGCCGTGCGGTGAACGCCGACTCGTCGAGGCGGGAGAGCAGGGAGTGGGGTGAAATCGCGGGGGATGGGGACGTGGGCATGTGGGCCACCTCCTTGTGGCTTGGAAAAACCCAGTGGCTTGGAAAAACCCAGTGGCTCGGAAAAACCCAGCGGCTCGGCTCACTGGTCGCGCGGGGGCGGAACCCGTTGGCCGTAAACCATCGGCGAGCCGGTGCGCCTACCGGTCGTCGAGGTTGCCCTGGACGGCGAAGTAGAGCTGCGAGAGCGCGGGCAGCAACTGGTCGCGCATCCCGGGGGCGAGGCCCGCGGTCAGCTCGGCCGCGAACTTGTCGAGGGCGCGCCGGGCGCTGTCCCGCGCGGTGACGCCCTTGGCGGTGAGCTCGAGCTGCATCGTGCGCCGGCTCGTGGCCGAGGGGCGGCGCGAGAGCAGGTCCTGGTTCACCATCTTGTCGACGCTTTCGGACATCGTCGACGGGTTGCGGTGCGCGAGCTTGCACAGCGCCGTGAGCGACGTGTGGCCGCTCCCGACCCTCGACAGGATCCGGTACTGCCGGATGGTCAGCGGCAGTTCGAGCCCGGCGAGCAGCTCCGTCTGGAGCCGGGTCAAGCGCCCGCCCAGAGCCAGCAGGACCTCGCCGAGCCCCGCTTCCGGGCCCAGTTCGTCGAAGGTCTCGGTGTCGTTGGTGGTCATTTTGGTCCCCGTACGTTCTGGTACCCGAAATAACGATGCCGCCGACTGTACGTCCGCCCCCCGCGCCGTGGGAAGAGGCGATTTCGTGACGAGGAGAGTCTTTCAGTGGGTGAAAACCCGGATGGTCCCCGGCGCGCCGCGGGTGAGAGCTTGCAGAAGCCGACCCCGACCGAAGGAGCTCTGAGGCGTCGATGGCAGCGTTCGCCCGAAACCAGTGGTACGTCGCCGCATACGGCCGCGAGATAGGCCGGGAGCTGTTCTCCCGTACCGTGCTCGGCGAGCCGATCGTCTTCTACCGCACCGAATCCGGCGACGTCGTCGCGCTGGCCGACCGCTGCGTGCACCGCCGCTACCCGCTCTCGGAGAGCCGGCTCGACGGTGACAAGATCGTCTGCGGCTACCACGGCTTCACCTACGACAGCGGGGGTTCGTGCGTGTTCGTCCCCGGCCAGGCCCGGATCCCGCGCACCGCAAGGGTTCCCTCGTACCCGGTGGTGGAGCAGGACTCCTTCGTGTGGGTCTGGATCGGCGAGCGCGAGCCGGCCGACGCGGCCACGATCCCGCGCGCGCCGTGGCTCGCGGACCCGGCCTGCACCACCGTGAGCGGCATGGAACCGCTCGCCGCGCGCTACGAGCTGCTCGTGGACAACCTGCTCGACCTCTCGCACGAGACCTACCTGCACGGCGGCTACATCGGCACGCCGGAGGTCGCGAACACGCCGATCACCACGGAGGTCGACGAGGACCGCGGCATCATCTACGTCAGCCGCCACATGGCCGACGCGGAGTGCCCGTCGTTCTACGCGAAGTCCACCGGCATCGAAGGCCGGATCACGCGCTGGCAGGACATCGAGTACCACCCGCCGTGCCTGTACCTGCTGCACAGCCGCATCGCGCCGGTCGGCGTGGTGCCGAATGCCGACGGCACGGACCCGGACGGCTTCCACGTCGAGGTCGTCTACGCGATCACGCCGGAGACCGAGCACAGCACCCACGACTTCTGGGCCGTGGCAAGGGATTTCGCGCTCGACGACACCGGTGTGTCCGATTTCCTCGCCGAGAACAACCGCACGGTCGTGCTCCAGGACGTGCGGGCGCTCGACGTCCTCGAACGCGTCATCGAGGCGGAACCCGAGGGGTACCAGGAGCTTTCGGTCAACATCGACACCGGCGGGCTGGCCGCGCGCCGCATCCTCAAGAGGCTGGCGGCCGGTGAGGGCGCGCAGGTCGTGCCGTCATGAGCGAGCGCGTGGCGATGCTGCGGGGCGAGAACGTGGTGCGCATCCACTGGAAGCTCGGCACCGACGTGCTCGTCGGCGTGTGCCCCTGCGGGGCCGAGCACGAGTCGCAGGACCCGGTCGAGCTGTGGGACTGGCTGCTGGCCCACCCCGCCGGGCACGGGGGGAGGCGATGAGCGCCCTGGCCACCGAGCTGGAGTTCGACCGGGGGTTCGACGTCGTGCCGGCGGCCCCGGAACGGCTGGCCGAGGGCGTCGTCCGGCTGACCCTGCGTCACCCGGACGGCGCGGCCCTGCCGGCGTGGGAGCCGGGCGCGCACGTGGACCTGGTGCTGGGCCCGGATCTCGTGCGGCAGTACTCGCTGTGCGGTGATCCGGCCGACCGGTCGGTGCTGCAGGTGGCCGTGCTGCGCGAGCCGGCCGGGCGAGGGGGCTCGGCGCACGTCCACGGCCTGGCCGGCGGTGAGCGGCTGCGCGTGCGCGGACCGCGCAACCACTTCGAACTGGTGCCTTCGCCGCGCTACCTGTTCGTGGCGGGCGGCATCGGCATCACGCCGCTGGTGCCGATGCTCGCCGCGGCGGAGGCGGCGGGGGCCGGGTGGCGGCTGCTCTACGGCGGGCGCACCCGGGCGTCGATGGCCTTCGCCGCGGAACTGCGCGAACGCTACGGCGACCGCGTCGAGCTCGTGCCGCAGGACGAACGCGGGCCGCTCGACCTCGACGCGGCGCTGGCGGCCACACCGGGCGCGGCCGTCTACTGCTGCGGCCCGGAACCACTGCTGGCGGCCGTCGAGCAGCGGTGTGCGCCCGATTTGCTGCACGTTGAGCGGTTCACCGCGCAACCCGACACCGGCCCGCGCGACGCGTTCGAGGTCGAGCTCGCCCAGTCGGGCCGGACGCTGGGGGTACCGGCGGACCGCTCGATCCTGTCGGTGCTCGAGGAGTCCGGCGTGCCCGTGTTGTCCTCCTGCCGGGAAGGGACGTGCGGCACGTGCGAGACCGGCGTGCTCGAAGGCGTGCCGGACCATCGCGACTCCGTGCTCACCACCGCGGAACGCGAGGCGGGGGACGTGATGATGATCTGCGTGTCGCGCTGCGCCGGCGCGCGACTGATTCTGGATCTGTGAAGCCGCGGGTAGCGTGAGGCCATGACCCGGCAAGGCGAGGCGGCGGGCAGCTCCGTGACCAGCAAGGTGCTGGCGCTGCTCGAGGCGTTCACGCCGGACGCCGCGGACCTCAGCCTCAGCGAGCTGGCCCGGCGCTCGGGGGTTTCGCTGGCCACCGCGCACCGGCGGGCGGCCGAGCTGGTCGAATGGGGCGCCCTGGAACGCGACGCGGCCGGCCGTTACCGCATCGGGTTGCGGCTGTGGGAGGTCGCGTCGCTCGCCCCGCGCGGGCTCGGCCTGCGCGACGCGGCGATGCCGTTCCTCGAGGACCTGTACGAGGTCACGCACGAAAACGTGCAGCTCGCCGTGCGCGAGGGCCTGGAGGTGGTGTTCCTCGAACGCCTCGCCGGGCGCGGCGCCGTCCCGGTCTGGACCCGCGTCGGCGGCCGGTTCGCCCTGCACGCCACCGGGGTCGGGCTCGTGCTGCTGGCCCACGCCCCCGCGGCCGTGCAGGAGGAGGTGCTCGGCGCGCCCCTGCACGGCTACACCCCGAAAACCGTCTGCGACCCCGCCCGCCTCCGCCGCATCCTCGCCGACGTCCGCAAGCACGGCTACTCGGTCAGCGACGGCCAGGTCACCGTCGACGCCCTTTCGGTCGGCGCCCCGGTCTTCGCCGCCGACGGCACGGTCACGGCAGCAGTGTCCCTTGTGGTCCGCGCCGACAGCGCACAACCGGGAGCCCTGGCCCCCTTGGTGATGGCCGCGGCGCGCGGCATCTGCCGCTCCCTGGCCGGCGGCCCGTCGCGGGTGTTCCCGGCCGGTCCGCGTTGACGCGTGGTCCGGCCGGAGCCCCTTGCCCGGCGCCGCCGGGCGGCCTACTGTTTGGCGACAGCCTGTAGCGAAATGCGGGAGGAGCCATGGCGGGACGCCCACGCGATCCGGATCTGGAGGCGCGGCTGCTCGCCGCCGCGTGGTCGCTGCTGCTGGCGAACGGATACGACGAGCTGACCATCGCGAAGATCGCCGTCGAAGCGAACGCGCATCGCAGCGACATCTACCGGCGATGGGCGAGTAAGGCGGAGCTGGTCACGGCCGCGGTCGCCGCGTATCAGGCCCCGCTGGCCGAGGCGGACACCGGCTCGCTGCTCAGCGATCTGCGCGCGGCGCTCGACACGCTCGAAGCCCGGTGGTCCTCGGCGCCGGCGTCCGCGATCGTCGCCTGGCTCGCGGACGTCCGCCGTGATCCGGCGGCCGGCGACCTCCACCACACCGAATCCAAGCGCGCCACCCAGGCTTTGGCACAGGCGTTGCGGCGGGCGGTGGAACGCGGCGAGATCAGCGCGGGCGCCGACTTCGACCGAACCCTCGGCCTGGTGTGCGACCTCCTGGAAGGGCCCGTGATGCACAATCACATTTTCCTGCGAGAGCCGTTGCTGCCCGGCGAGCTGGACCTCATCGCCGGCTCGGTGCACCGCGTGCTGGTCGAGGGACGGGGGACCGGCGAGTGACCGAACTGCATGAACTGCCGGCCGCCGCGCAGCTGGCGGCCCTGCGCCGCCGCGAGTTCAGCTCCCGTGAGCTGACCGCGCACTACCTGGACCGGATCGGCCGTCTCGACGGTGAGCTCGGCGCGTTCGTCACGCTCACCGCGGAGTCCGCGCTGGAGGACGCCGATCGCGCGGACGCCGAGCTGGCGGCCGGGCAGACCCGGCCGTTGCTCGGCCTTCCCTTCGGCATCAAGGATTTGTCCGCGACCGCGGGTGTGCGGACCACGCTTGGCTCGGCCGCCATGGCCGGCTACGTGCCGGAAGCCGATTGCTGGACCGTGCGGTTGCTGCGCGAGTCCGGAATCGTCTTGCTGGGCAAGACCAACACGCCCGAACTCGGCAGCGCCTGTTATACCGAGAACAAGGTGACTGCCCGGCCCTCGGCGACGCCGTACGCGGCGGGCCACTATTCGAGCGGCTCCAGCGGCGGCGCGGCGACCGCAGTGGCCGCGGGCCTGCTCCCGCTCGCGCACGGCAGTGACGGCGCCGGCTCGATCCGCACTCCCGCCGCGGCCTGCCACCTCGTCGGCGTGAAACCGAGCCGGGGCCTGGTGAGCATGGCGCCCGCGACCACCTACTTCTCCGCCGGGGTCGACGGGCCGATCGCGCGGACGGTCGAAGACGCCGCGCTGATGCTCGATGTCATCGGCCACGCGCATCCCGGCGACCTGTACGGCTGGGACAGCGGGGGAAGCTTCACCGACGCCGTGGCCCAGCCACCCGGCCGCCCGCTGCGGATCGCGATGTGGACCGAGACCGGGGTCGACGGTGTCGAGGCCCATCCCGAAGCGGTGCGTGCCGCCCGGCACGCGGCCGGACTCCTGCGCGCGCAGGGACACCAGGTCGAAGAAATCGGTATCCCGGCGCGCTTCGACGCCGCGACCCGGCAAGCGGTCCTGCACATGTTCGGCGCCTCGATCGCGACCGCCGTCCGGACGATGCTGCCGCCGGGGAGCCGGGATCTGCTGACTCCGCACAACACTCATCTGCTGTCGGTCGGCGAACGGCTGAGCGGCACCGACACCGTCGTGTTCCAGAACACCCTGGCCCGCTACTCGAGCACCCTGCTGGCGGCGCTGGCGGAGTTCGACTTCGCCCTCACCCCCACCACGAACGGCCCGCCGGTCCCGTTCGGGCACTACGACGCGCAAGGCCCGGACCACGTGGTGGACCGGATGCTGGCCTGGTCCTGCCACACCCCATGGGCCAACTTCACCGGGGTGCCGGCCGTCGCGATGCCTTCGCACCTCGACGAAAACGGGATGCCACACGGGTTCCAGCTCGTGGGACACCAGCGGCAGGACGCGCGGTTGCTCGCGCTGGCCGCCGCGCTCGAATCCGCCGGACCCCACACCGATGTCCATCCGCCGTGCTGGCGCGACTAGAGGACGGCCCATGCCCGACCATCAGGTACCGACCACCCTCGATCCCGGCGCGGGGCTGAGCGAGAGCTTCGTGCGGCTGCCCGACGGCCGCCGCCTGCGCACCGTCACCGGCGGCGCCGGCGACGGCCCCCTCGTCCTGTTCGAGGCCGGGATGAGCGGGCCGGCGGCCGAATGGACGCACACCCAGCGCGAGATCGGCACCCGCGCCCGGACCCTGTCCTACGACCGCGCCGGCTACGGCGGCAGCGACGACGACCCCGCCGACCGCACGCTGGCGCGCATCGTCGACGACCTGACCGCGTTGCTGGACCAGCTCGGGGAAACCGCGCCCGTGGTGCTGGCCGGGCACAGCTGGGGCGGGCCGATCATCCGCCTCTTCGCCGACCGCCACCCGGATCGGGTCGCGGCGATGGCCTTTGTGGACGGAACCATCGCCGAGTACTTCACCGAGAAGCTCGTCAAGGTCACCGCGCTTTCGTTTCGGGTACTGGCTTTCGCGTTCCGGTTCACCGGCAAGAACCTCAAACGGCGCATTGCGGTCCCGAAGGGCCTCTCGCCCGACATCAGCAACGACGACATCGACATTCTGCTGCGGGACTACGCCTGCCATCGGGCGATGCACACCGGTTCCCGCGAATGCGCCCACCTCATGGCCGCGCTGCCCGTCATGAAGCGAATCCAGGCCAACGGCACCCCGCCGGTACCCACGGTCTACCTCCAGGCCGGCCGGGTCGACCGGGGCATGGCCAAGACCCGGCCACTGTGGAACCGGGTCGCCGGCGAACTGGCTGACGCCGCGCCGACCGCGGAATACGTCCTGGTCCCCGAAACCGGGCACCTCATTCCCCAGGAACGCCCCGAGGCCGTGCGGGAAGCCATTTTCGGCCTGCTCGATCGCTTGTAGTCGCGACCTGCGCTCGGTGCTCCGCGAAGGCCGGGCGTGGGCTGTGCCGAGCGTGATCCCGGCCCGGTGTCTCCGATTCGCGACGGCCCGCGGCACGGTCGTCATGCTGAATGTGGTGGTCTTCGCTGTTGTCGCAGCCGAGTGTGTTCGCCGGGGCTCGTCGCGGGCGGTCCGCGACGTTCACAGCTTTTCCACTCCCAGTTCGGCGAAGAGCCTCCGGGTACCCGGGTCGACCGAGTAGAGCACCGTGCCCCGGATCGACCGGGTCATCAGCACCCCGTATGCGTTCCGGATCGCCAGCGCGAGGTCGTGGTCCTCACGGATCCGGCTGGCCTTGCTGAGCACGTGCTCGCGGTGGACTTGCCAGCCGGCTCCGTTCCAGACGAGGTCAGGACCCATGATCACACCGCCCCACTCGTACTCGAGGCCCTGCGCGGTGTGGACGCAGCCGATCTGGCCGAAACCGCCCGTTTCCGTCGCCCAGTAACGCCGTTTCGGCACACCGGGGGTGTCGTGCTGGTCGCCGGCGTTCCATGGGCGCGCCCATCCCGGTTCGGGGGCGACTTCCGGGTCCGTGCCGCTCCGGTCCTCCCACTTCCAGCAGATCCCGGCGGCCATGCGGGCGCTCTCCTTCTTGCGCTCCTTGTCCAGGAGAAAGCGCTCCATGGTCGCGGCGCTGTCGGTGTAGCAGAGCTGGAACGGCTCGGGCTCAGCCCCGTCGTCCGGCATCCAGGGAAGCGGGTCTTCGGCGAGCAGCCGCTGGATCCAGGTGTCATAGGTCGAACTTCCGACAGCCCGCAGAACCCGGTCCAAGCTGATCGGCACGACCTCGGCGCCGAGGTCCTGCACCTCGCGGACGAGCGCTTCCGGAGACCAGACCTCGTCGGAGAACAACCGCTGGTCACCGTCGATGAAGAACACCGGCACCTTCGCTCGCGTCACCACCACCGAGACCGAGGATTCGCCGGGACGCATGGAGTACGAGCCCTTCATCGGGCGCTCGGTCAGCCGGTGCGCCTCGTCGCACAGGATGAGGTCCAGCTCGTCCGTCGTCCGGTTGTCCGCGATGCTGTTCAGGGTGGCGAAGGCGGAGCGCCGTCCCAGTGCCGCGCGTTTGAACGTCTCGCGGGACGCCACCCCGCCGGAGGCGTAGCAGGCTTTGCGCCCGGTACTGAGTGCCCAGCCCAGTAGCGTCAGTCCGACCAGGGACTTCCCGCTCCCCGCACGGCCGCTGACGACGAACACCTTCTTCGCGCCCGCGCTCGGCGGGCCGGCCGCCACCTCGGCCACCTTCTCGACCACGGTCAGCTGGTTCTCCACCAGGCTGAACCGCGTGTGCCCGGCCACCACCGCTCCGACGTCCGAGTCGATCAGCGAACTCGTCCTACGACGCTTGAGCAAGGCTTCGGCGGCACCGGCGCCCGAATCCGCACTGAAGGTCGCGTTGAGGAACTCCTCGAGCTCACCAGGGACGCGCGCCGTGAAGGTCGGTATCCCGGGCCGGGGCGAGACGTTCCTGATCCACTGGGACTCCGGATCCTTGAGGTTGTGCAGGTACGACGCACCAGCGAGGCGCACGTAGCGGTCATCGAACATCGCGTGATGCACCTTGAGCGACTGCATGTTCTCGTACACCTGAACAGCCGGGTGCTTCGTGTGTTTCTCGTACGGGGCCATGTAGATCCGGTCGAGCGCACACTGTTCGCACAGGGTCCCCGGCCCCGCTCGGCGGCACTGCGCGCACAGCCCGTTCGCGATGTCCGGCCGCGGGCGTTCCGCTTGGCTCCACTGTTTCAGCTCTATCGCCGCGTAGCTCAGGCCGCCATCCGGGTGACAGCCCGCCAGCACGACGTCGACCGGATTCATTTCCGGGGCGACCCGGTACTCCACGAACATCCAGACCTGGTCCAGCCGGAGGCGGTCCAGCAGGGACGCCAGCGAGTAGACGCTTTCCCGCCACGACCGCACGTCGCCGCGGCCGGCCTCCTTGTTGCTCGGGTGCGCCTCCCGGTAGCGGTTCTCGATTTCCGGAATCAGCCGGTGACTGTCCCGAAGGAGCTCCCGAGCCGGCCAGAACGCTTCCAACGGCTTCCACGCGTTCGTCGTCGTTCTCCTTTGAACCATTCCGTCGCAATTCGGCAGCCGAGCAAGGTCGGGAAAACGGAATATTCGATGTGGGACTCGTCAACCAGACACGGGCCGGCAAGGCGGTTCGATCCGCGCCCGGATCGTGGAATCGTCTGCGATCGGAGCACGTTCCCGAGCTTCACCCCCTGCTCTCGGAGCCGGATCTGTCTTGGTCTGCAAATACGTTTTACACGATTAGGTGAAAGGGCGCACTACCGGCCCTACCAGCGCATGAGTCATCTCCCGCACGGCGGCCAGTGACCCGAGCGGAACGGACGGTCCTACCTATGGTTGTGACGGGTTTGCGGGGGCCGACGTCGGCCACGGGCAATTCGCAGGGTTGGGCGGGTCGGCGCTGTGGCCGCGGTCTGACGTCTGCCTCGGGCGCTTCGGGAGGGACGGCCATTCCATGGTTGATGCCGGTGCCCGGCGCTGACCGCGGCCGGGCAGATCCAGCCAACCCGCACCACCACGGGTCTCTTGTCCGCTTGAGGAATCCACCCCGCCCGACATCTCCAAACACCCCCAGCCGCTGCAGCTCCGGTCGCCACACGGACGCGTCGAAATTGCCAGGTCGGGGCCTCGGTCCGACCTGGCATCGGAGCCGGTAGGGCGCATTCGGCGCACGCCAGCCGCCGGACCTGCCGGCGCGGATCGAGTGTGTCCGGTCGAGTGAGCGGCGGCCGCTGCTGTGGTGAGGGGACTCAGCCGATCGCCACGTCCGGGAATGCCGAGGTGTCGCCGAGCGCCATCGGCGACTTGGTCAGCCGGTCCCGGAACACGACCGGCGGCCGGTAGCGCAGCACTTCCTCGACGAGGTCGGGAATGCTGCTATGGTCGGCGCGGACAGCCGCCACCATCGCGTGGCAGCAAGAGGGTCGTGGTGAGGTGCCCGGCCAGCAGCAGGAACGCGACGAAGCTGATGATCTCCGAGTCGGTCAGCCGCTGACCGTCCACCTTGGACGCCACCAGCTCGCCGATGAGGTCGTCTGCCTGCCATCCAGCAGCGGCGATTCGGCCCAGCGGCGGGACATGGCCCGGTCGTCGCCGGGGATGCCAAGCTGTTCGGCGATGACGATGACCGGCCGCGGATACGTCAGTTCGGCGACGAGGTCGAGTTCCTCGCGTCCGGTGACGGCGTCGAGCAGGCTTTCGGTCACCGCTTCGACCCGCGGTTCCAACGCGGCCGTCATCCGCGGGGTGAACGCACCGGGCACGAGGCCACGCAACTGCCGGTGCCGCAGTGGGTCCAGCATGGTCAGCGCGGCTTCGGTGAAGCTGGGCAAGTCCGGGTCGCCCGATGGGGCCAGCGCGGCGAAGTCCGACGAGAACTGGCCCGGTCATAGACATCCGCTCCAAGTGTCGTGGTCATGCCGCCCTGGTGCTCGGCAAGGACACGGATCGCGTTGCCAGTGACAGGAAGTTGACCGCGCGGCGGACCGGGAGAACGGCCACCTGTCAGGCCTGGTCACCGGCCGCGGGGGCGAATCGGCGGCGCACTGTGGCTCTTACGCGTCGCCGTTCGCCTCGGTGAACACGATCAGGGCGACGTCCGGGCGGTAGGCGGCCACGATCCGGGTGGCCGGCTGCCCGAGCGCGTCGATGGCGTGCGCGCGGCAGACCGGCACCGCCTGGCGATCGACGTTCGCGCGCCACACCTCGACGATCGGCTCGTCGGGGCAGTCGTCCGCCGCGCAGGTGCGGCTGTCATGGCTCACCAGTGCTGAATGGCTGGTGGTGGCGGCGTACGCGTCGGCGATCAGCGCGGCCAGCAGTCCGCCGGCGTGCCCCGAGGCGGTGTTCATCGCTATCGCGTGGGCGTCGATCAGGACCATGTCGCACGCGTCGATTCGCGCCGCCGGTGACGCCCGCTCGATCTCGTCGAGACGTTCGCGCAGCACGGTCAGCCGGGATGGTTCCCGCTGTCCGCCGGCGTCGGCGAGCACCGCTCGGACGGAGTCAGCGAACTCGCGTCCGTGCTGGTTCCACCAGGTGAGTTTGCGCCGGCGTTCGTCGCTCAGTCCGGCCAGCCCCGGCCATTTACGCCGGGCACCCTGGCGGGTCATCCCGGCCGCGTGGCCGATCTCCGGGTAGTCGGCGCCCCGCTGAGCCGCGGACAGCGCCGTGGACGCGGCCAGCTGTTCGGCGCTGTCGCGGATAGCCAGCAACGAGGTCAACGCCGTCAGCCACATCTGACGGAGGTCCGCGTCCGGCAGGTCGGAGCGCGGCCCTTCCCCTGGCTCGAGCTCCAGCACTTCCCGCACTGCGGTCCACGCCAGCTGCTCCACGGCGGTGGCCAAAGCAGCGCGTTGGACGTCGGACATGGCCTGCACGGGCACCTCCTTGACAACACTTGTTTACGGCACCACTGCTGTCCCAAGGCGTGCTGCCGTGGGCCGACCTCCCGCTGTGGCTCCCGGACGTACCGGACACCGCCGGTTTCTGGGCCGTGTCCGGTGCCGCCGCGAAGGCGGCAGGCCTGCGCACCCGTGCATTCGGCGACTCCGTCCGCGACACCTGGCTGCGGTCAGGCGGGTCGGTCCGGGCCGCGCCGGGCACGCCACCGTTCGGTCTGGCGCCGGAGAAGGAGGAGCAGGTGCTGGGCGCATGGGATGCGCAGGCTTGGCCGAACCTGCCTGCCGAGCGTTGACGGGGGCCGCTCAGCGTCCGGTGTGGTGCTGGGCGAGGTGCCGGCGCAGCAGGTCGCGCCCGTAGTCGCCGCCGTTGGGGGTGCGGACGATGGTGTGGACGTGGAACGGTTCGGGCTCGTGGTTGTCGAGGAAGACGCCGGACTGGCAGTCGTATTCGATGAGGACGACGGGGCTGTGGACGCGGTAGTAGAAGGCGTCGTCGTCGCCGCTTCCGCCGATCCAGGCGAGGTGGGTGTCGTCGAGGTGCTGTTCGATGTTTTCCATGAACGCGGCGGCGGGACCGTCCGGGAGCCGCCGGGCGTAGGTGCCCACCAGGCGGAGCAGTGAGTTTCGTTGCGGGAGGGAGAGTCCGCCGGCCGGCAGGCCCGCGTAGGGGATGACGCGGTTGTCCTGCGCGGCGCCGCCCCGCTGCCTGCCGTTGAGGGGGTCGGCGAGCTCGGCGGGCAGGTCCTGCACCCGGACCGAATGGTGGAGCACGGCCTGGCTTGCCTGTGCGGGGCGCAAGCTGCGCAGCAGGTCGAGTCCGGCTGTCCGCTGGTCGTCGAGCAGGCGCAGTCCCTTGTGGACGCCGCGGTCGGCTTCGGTGGGTTCGGCGCCGATGAACGTCGGGGTGAGGACGAGCTGCCGGCCGAGTATGAAGCAGTGCACGTCGAGGTGGTGGCCCCACAGCTGCCATCCCCACGGCCGGGTCGTCGAGGGGGTGCCGAACACCGCGATGGAGTAGGAGTATTCGGTGAGGGTGTCACGGTATCCGCCGACCAGTTCGCCGAGGGCGGCGTTGAGTTTCATGGCTGTCCGGGCGTCGGAGAAACCCGTGGCGGACAAGGATTCCTCGAGGATCGCGAGTGCGCGTTCGCGTTGCGCGGGCTCGAGGTCCGCCAGGCGCAGGCCGTGGGGGTCCCAGCTCGGAAAGGCGTTGATCCACATCTGCCACTCGTCGGCGTCGATGGCGAACAGGACGTTTTCGCGCTGGGCGGGCGCGAGGCTCTCGAGGAACGCCGTCGCCGCTTTGCTCGCGGGGCCGGGATCCCACCCGGTGTCCTGGATGGCGAACAAGTCTGGTACGACGCGCCCGTCCGTGGTGATGCCGACCAGCGGCTCCTTCGCCTTCTCGAGCACGGGCGGGAACAACTTCCGGAAATCCGGGGACAATGCCGAGAGATCCACCCGCGCGTCGTGGATCGGCAGCCCGAGGACGGGCCCGAATCCCCGGTAGTGCGTGCCTTCGTCTTCATTGTCCATAGTGGAGCATGCCTTCCTCACCGGCGCCGCTGCCGACAGGACGCCCTGCGATCACCGTATGAGAGCAACTCTCCGTGGGGAAGAAGGCACTTTGCGGTAACCACTCCGGCCGAGGCGACCGCCGGCGATGTGGGGTAGGAACGGGGGCATGGTGACGCTGGACCGGCTGGTGAACGTCCTCGGTGGGTACGGAGTGCGGCTGTGCTGCTGCCCGGTCTCGCGGGAAGTGCCGTTGCGCGATGTGGTGGTGTACGACCCGGGCGAATCTCGTGAGCTGCGCGGTGACGTGTTCCTCGCGGTCGGAGCGGAGTCCGTCGTCGCGGCGGTGGGGCTGGCGGCTGCCGCTCGGGCGTCGGCGGTCTTGGTGCGTGGTGCCGTGCCGTTGGAGCCGGCGGCGATCACGGCCGCGGAGGCCGGCGGCGTCGCGGTGCTCGTCGTCGAGCCGGCGGTGTCGTGGGGCGAGATCGCCGCGGTCATCTACGGGCTGGTGCTCGAAGGGCGTGAGACCGAGTCGGGCCGCGGGCCGACCGATCTGTTCGCGCTGGCCGACAGCTTGGCGGACGCGCTCGGCAGCACCGTGACCATCGAAGATCAGCTCTCCCGGGTCCTGGCCTATTCCAGCCTGCAGCAGGGAGCCGATCAGGTCCGGCTGGAAACGATCCTGGGCCGGCGGGTGCCGGACCGCGCTCGCGAGCTGTTCGAAGGACGGGGCGTGTTCGCCCACCTCGCCGAGTCCGATGAGCCGCTGTTCGTCGAGGCCGCGCCGGAGCACGGGCTGGCCGGCCGGATGGTGGTCGCGATCCGTGCCGGCCGCGAGTCGCTGGGCTCGATCTGGGTCGAGTGCGAGCGTCCCCTGGACGACGCCCGCAAAGCCGTGCTGCGGGACAGCTCGCGCACAGTCGGGCTGCACCTGCTGCGCTCGCGGGCGAGCGCGGACCTCGAGCGCCAGGTCGAGTCGGACCTGGTGATCCGGCTGCTGGAGGGCACTCCGGACGCGGCGTCGGTGCTCAGCCGGCTGGGGTTGCCGCCCGGGCGGTTCCGGGTGATCGCGCTGCAAGCCCACATCGCCGAGGAGCGCCACGCCGCGCTCTTGCTGGCTTTCGAGCGCGCCACCACGGGGTTCGGCTGGTCGCGCCCGGGCCGCAGCACGTTGTTCAGCAACACGGTCTACACAGTCCTGCCCGGTGAGGACGTCACCGCGGCCCGGAAGTGGGTCGGCGCCATGCGGGACGCTCTGCCTTCCCCCGTGACAATGCTGGCCGGGATCGGCGCGGCCGCGACCGTCGCGGAGCTGCCGGCCAGCCGGCAGGAAGCCGACGAGTGCGTCGCGCTCCACGACGCGCGACCGGGCGGCGACCGGGCGATCTCCTACGACGAATCCTGGGACGACATCCTGGTGCTGCGCTTGCGGGCGGCCGCGGCGGCCGGCCGGGCCCCGGCCCGGGGGCCGATCTCCGACCTGGCCCGCCACGACGCCGCGCACGGCACCAGCTACCTCGGGACCCTGCGCGCGTGGCTGGAGACCCAGGGCGACCTCGCGCAGGCCGCCGAGCGGCTCGGCGTGCACCCGAACACGATCCGTTACCGGCTGCGGAAGATGGCCGAGGTCACCACGCTGCAGCTCGACGTGCCCGCGAAGCGCCTCGCGATGATCATCGAGCTCGTCGTCGCCGACCCGCCGGGTTGACCGGAACGGACAAGCGGCCCGTCCCGGATTGTCGGGTTCGGACAACCATGGCCGGACTGATCCGGGTCATCCTGGCGGGGCAAGCACCACTCTCGGCACGGAGGACGCCATGCCCGAACTCGACCGGATGGACGGCGGCCCGCGCTCGGTCATCGTGATCGGCGCCGGCGTGGTCGGCCTGTCGACCGCGTGGTTCCTGCAGGAACGCGGCGTTCGCGTGACTGTGGTCGATCGCGACGGCATCGCCGCGGGCGCGTCCTGGGGCAACGCCGGCTGGCTTTCCCCCGGGCTCGCCATCCCGCTCAACGAACCGGGCGTGCTGCGCTACGGGGTCCGGACGCTGCTCGATCGGCAGGCACCACTGCACGTCCCCGCGACTCCGGACCCTCGTCTGTGGGCGTTCCTGGCCCGGTTCGCCGCGCACTGCACCGGCAAGTCCTGGCGCCGCGCGGTACAGGCGAACTTGCCGCTGAACGCCGAATGCCTCGAAGCCTTCGACGTCCTGACCGCGAACGGGATCGACGCACCGACCATCGACGCACCCATCACGGCGGTCTTCGAAACCGCCCAGCACGCGGCCGGGCTGCTGGCGGAACTGCGGCGCATGGGTGAAGCCGGGCAGGAGATCAGCTACACCGGGCTCACCGGCGCTGATCTGGCGAAGCGCTTCCCGCAGGTGGATGCCCGCAACGGCGCCGGCGTCCGGATCGACGGCCAGCGGTACGTGGACCCGGGGCGCTTCGTCGAGTCTCTCGCGCGTTCGGTCGTTAGCCGTGGGGCCACGATCCGCCACCGCTTCGCCGTCACATCGGTGCGCCGGCACCCGCATGCTGTCACCGTGCAGTCGGCGGCCGGGCGGACGCTGTCCGCCCACGCCGTGGTCCTGGCCACCGGGGCCTGGCTGGGGGAGCTCGGCAAAGGGTTCGGGGTCACCGTCCCGGTGCGGGCCGGGCGTGGTTACTCCTTCACCGTGCCGACGGACCGCCCCGTGCCGGGACCGATCTACCTGCCGGACATCCGGGTCGCGTGCACGCCCTATCGGAGCGGACTGCGGGTGGCCGGGACCATGGAGTTCCGGAAACCGGACGAGCCTCTCGACGCGGCCCGGGTCGAGGCGATCGTCGCCTCGACCCGGCCGTTGCTCAAGGGCATCCGGTGGGACGAGCGCACCGACGTCTGGGTCGGCTCCCGCCCGGTCACCACCGACGGCCGCCCGGTGATCGGGGCGGCGGGCGCACCCGGCTTGTTCGTCGCCGGCGGGCACGGCATGTGGGGGCTGACTCACGGCCCCGTCACCGGGCGCCTGCTCGCCGAGCACATCACCACCGGCAAGCAGCCCGAGGCCCTCCGCCCGTTCGATCCGTTGCGCTGAGCCGTCCGGAGACCACATGCGAGCCCCTTGCGATGCAGAGCTGACTTCCGGCGAGCGGCGCGAACTGATGCGGCTCCGCGCGGAGAACACGTTGCTGCGCACGGAGAAGGACATCCTCCTGAAGGCGGCCATGGGGTTCGCCATCGACGCGGGTGCCCTCCTGCCCGGCGCGGCCGACCAGCCAGAGCCCCGCTGACCGACGCGGGCTCTCCGAAGCCCGTGGGGCTGGGACACCCCCGTCCCGGCCCCACGGGCGCCCAGTTCGGACACTGTCCGGAAGGAGAACATCACCATGACCACCTCGGCTCGCCCGTGGCTGACTCCCCACGCCCACCGCGGTTTGGTCCGAGAGCACACCGGCCTTGTTCGCGCGGAGACTCCACCGCCAGGCCCGGATCCGGCAGATCGAGGACATCCTGCGCGAGGCCGTGGTCGGCGAGGATCCGCCGGACGACGGCATCGCCGAACCGGGCATGGTGCTCACCGTCCGGTACGACGGCAGCGCCACCGCCGAGACCTTCCTGCTGGGCTCGCGCGACGAGACCGAACAGGACGACCTCGAGGTCTGCTCGCCGGACTCCCCGCTGGGTCGTGCCTTGGCGGGCGCGAAACCAGGAGAGCGACGAACCTGCCGAGTCTCCAACGGCGCCGCCGTCCGCGTCACCCTGATCGACGCGGAGCCCTACGGACGCTTCCGGCGGCTCGGGCCGTAGACGATTCGGTCCTTGGTATACGAATGGGGACGAGCCGCTCGGCGTGCGGCACGTCGAGGACAGCACCCGGCCCGGGAGACCGCGGATGGTCTTTCAAGCGGCTGCACATGACTCCTCCGCCGGTGAACGCAGCTACGGGCTGTTCGCGAACGATGTTGACCACCCTCGTCGTCGGCGAACTCCCGCGGCCGAGGCGGGCTGCCATCGCGGCCGGCCGGGAATGGGGCCGCTCCCTGGCCGAGCGGCCGATGCCTTCCGAGCGCGTCGACGCCGAGGACGGGATCCGGCGCCTGTCGACCGTGCTCGCCGGCGCCGGCTTCGCACCCGGCGCCGTGGATGACGCCGAGAAGCCGGTCATTCCGCTGCGGCATTGCCCGTTCCGTGAGATCGCTCAGCAGCACCGTGACGTCGTCTGCTCGCTACACCTGGGCCTGATGCAGGGAGTCCTGGCCGAGGTACGCGCCCCGCTCACCGCGCGGCGGCTCGACCCCTTCGTCGAACCGTCGCTGTGCCTGGCTCACCTGACCGTCTCGAAAGGCTGAGGATCTGGTTGCCCAGCCAGTGCTGGACCAGGAAGGCGGGGAACGTACTCGACGGGACAGACGCGCGGCGCAGCGGTCATGAGCCTTGGCCGCTCTCGGAGGGAAGCTCGCTGACGGCCCGGACGGCGGCGATCACCGCGGCGATGCGGGGCGAGAGCTGGTCGCCGTCTCGAACGATCACTACGTTGTGGCGCAAGGTGTCCAGGCCGTCGATCGGTAGGCGGGCGAGTTTGGCCTCGGTGCCGGCGGGGGTGAGTTCCGGCGCGATGGTGATGCCCCAGCCGACTCCGACCAGGCCGATGGCGGTGCCGATGTCGTTCACGGTCGCGGTGACCCTCGGCTCGAAACCCGCCGTGACGCACAGGCTCACTGTGAGCCGGCCGAGTGTGCTGTCGGGGCACACGACCCACGGCTCGTCGCGCAGCTGCGCCATGGTGCAGCCGCGGCTGTTCGCCAGCGGATGGTCCGCCGGGACGCAGAGGCGCAGGGGATCGTGGCCGAGAACCCATTCACGCAACCCCGGCGTGGTCCGGGAACGCGCCGCGCCGTACCGGGACACGATCACCATGTCGAGCTGATCGCGGCGCACCGCGTCGGCGCCGGCCTCGTCGGTGGTGGCGGCGAGCCTGATCTCCATTTCGGAGAACCGGCGGCGGACCTCGGTCAGCGCGCGGCTCATGATCCGCGGTCCCTCGTGGAACGGCACGCCGACGCGCAGCAGGCCGGTGAACCCTTCGGCCTCTGTGGACAGTGACGCTTCGGCGGAACGCAGCTCGACGAGGATGCGCTCGGCGTGCTCGACGAGGTTGCGCCCGGCGGGCGTCAGCGTGATGTGGTTCCCGGTCCGATCGACGAGCGCGGTGCCCGCCTCGCTTTCCAGCGCCGTGAGTTGCTGCGAGACCGCCGAACGCGTGTATTGCAGGACGCGACCGGCCGCGGCGATGGATCCCTCCGCCGCTATGGCACGCAAGGTGATCAGCTTGCGGACATCGAGCATGTGTCAATTCCTCTAACGCTCAAGGTAATCGATCGTAACGTCAGTTTACTTGCTCCGGCTCCTCCGAGTGCCTGTACTTGTCCGCAGCGCGTGACCCGGTTTCGCCGGCCACGTGGCGCGAAACCGACAACGAGGTCGCCGAGGAGTTGCGCGATGAGTGACCACAGCTTCCCCCCACGAACGTCGCTTCGAACCAGGCCGGCCGCCCACAGCCGGCGAGGACGCGGCCTGGTCCCCGCGATCGCCATCGTGACCGCGGCGGCGACAACGCTCACCGGCTGCTCCGGGGCGGGGACCTCGGGCGGGTCCGGGTCCGGGCCGCTCACCATCGGGATGTCGTTGCCGCTCACCGGTCCCGCCGCCGACGTGGCGAAATCGGGGTATCAGGGCTACCAGCTGTGGGCGTCGCAGGTCAACGCCGGCGGCGGGCTGCTCGGCCGCAAGGTCACCCTCGACGTCCTCGACAACGGGTTCGATCCCAACCAGACCGGCACCGATTACACGCGCTTGATCAGCCAGAACAAGGACGATCTCCTCCTCGGCACGTTTTCCTCCCTGCTGAACGCGCCGGCGTCGGCGATCGCCGCGCGCCAGCAGATGCTCTACGTCGAACCGTCCGGCGGCGCGGCGTCCCTGTTCACCCGGGGTTTCACGAACCTGTTCTTCGCGCAGCCGGGGACGACGGCGAGCCTGCCCGACCTGTTCGTCCAGTGGTTCGCCTCGCTGCCGGCGGACCAGCGCCCGAAGACGGCCGCCTACGTCACGCAAGACGACCCGAGCGCGAGTCCCGCGATCGCGATCTTCAAGACCAAGCTGCAGGCACTCGGGGTCACGCCGGTCTACGACCAGACCTACGACCCGAGCACGTCGAACTTCGACTCCATCGGGGCCGGGGTCGCGCACGCCCGGCCGGACATGGTCATCCAGGGCGCGGTGAGCAACGACGGCGCGCCGTTCGTCCGGTCACTGGAAAAGCTGAACTTCAGCCCGAAGATCCTCTTCCAGACCCGCGCGCCCGCCGACGACACCTACCCGGGCGCGGTCGGGGCGAAGAACACCGAAGGCGTGTTCACCGCGGCGGCGTGGAGCCCGAAAGCGAACTACCCGGGCAACGCGGCCTTTGTCTCGGCGTACACGAAGATGTTCGGCAGCCCGCCCGACGAGGACGCGGCCAACTCCTACACCGCGGCCCAGGTCCTCGCCGCGGCCGTCAAGGCGGTGGGCCGGATCGACCAGAAGGCCCTCGCCGACTGGCTGCACGCCCACACCGTCGACACCATCGTCGGACCCTTGAAGTGGGACTCCACCGGGGATCCGCTGGGCACCGGGCTGCTCGCGCAATGGCAGCAGGGCACCCTGCAGGTCATCGCGCCGAAGTCGGCCGCCACCAGCACCACGGTCGTCTACCCGAAGCCGGGCTGGGCCGGCTGATGACCGAACTCGTCCAGACGCTCGTCTTCGGGATCCTCATCGGCGGCGTCTACGCGCTGATGGCGACCGGGCTGACGCTCACCTTCGGCGTCATGAAAATCGTGAACATGGCCCAGGGCGCCTTCCTGATGGTGTCCACCTACCTGTGCTACGCCCTGTGGCAGCACTTCGGGCTCGACCCGATCCTCGCCGCGTTCCTGGTGATGTTCCCGATGGCCGCGCTCGGGCTCGTGGTCTACAAGCTCGTCATCGAGCGGCTGGAGCGCATCGACCCCGGCCTGACCATCGTGGCCACGTTCGCGCTGGCGCTGATCACCGAGGCGTTCCTGGCGCTGCTGTGGGGACCCAACCAGAAGACGACCACCCCGGCGTACTTCAACCAGGCGATCCACCTCGGCTCGCTGGTGGTCCCGCGTGCGCAGTTCTACGCGTGCCTGCTCGCGATCGTGATCACGGTGGTGCTGCAGGTGGCGATCAAGCGGACCTGGCTGGGCCACTCGATCACCGCCGCGTCGGAGAACCCCGAAGGCGCCCGGCTGGTGGGGGTCGAACCCGCGCGGGTCGGGGCGTGGATCTTCGCCATCGCGACCGGGTCGACCGCGTTCGGCGGCGCCGCGCTGAGCTTCCTCTACCAGTTCACCCCGGACACGCAGGACTTCTGGCTCGGGCTGACGTTGAGCGTGGTGATCGTCGGCGGGCTGGGCAGTGTGCCCGGGGCGTTCGCCGCCGGGCTGCTGCTCGGCCTCGCCGAGTCACTGACCACGACGTACGTCTCGGTGCGCTGGGCGACCGCGGTGCCCACGGTGCTGATCCTGGTCGTGCTGACCATCCGACCACAGGGCCTGTTCACCAGGACGACACGACAGGACGCCGGCTCATGACCGCCAAACCTGCCTGGATCCGCCACGCGTGGATCCCGGTCGCGCTCGCCGCCTTGCTCTGCTTCCCTTTGGTATCAGGCGATATCTACTATCAGAACCTGCTGATCATGACGTTCCTGCTGGCCATCGGCGCGAGCGGCTGGAACATCATGGGCGGGTACGCCGGCTACCTTTCGCTGGGCAACAGCGCCTTCATCGGACTGGGCGCGTACACCACCGGCATCCTGGCCGCCAAAGCCGATATCTCGCCGTTTGCGGGCTGCCTCGTCGGGGGTCTGGTGTGCGCGGTCGGCGCCGCGCTGCTGTCCCTGGTCACGCGGCGCACCAGGGGCATGTACTTCGTGATCGTGACCTTCGCGACGATGCAGCTGCTCGGCGTGGTCGCCACGACCTGGTCCGGGCTGACCGGCGGCAGCCAGGGCCTGGCGCTGCCGCTGCCGGCGTGGAGTCTGTCCTTTCAGGACTGGCCGTTCTACTACCCGATGCTCGGCCTGCTCGTGGTGACCGTCGCGGTGTCGGCGTGGGTGCGGCGCAGCAAGCTGGGCCTCGGCCTGTTCGCGATCCGTGACGACGAGGACAAGGCCGCGGGGCTCGGGCTGCGGACCGCGGTGTACAAGGCCATCGCGTTCGTGCTCGGCGGGACCTTTCTCGGTATCGCGGGCGGTATCTACGCCTACTACGTGACGTTCCTGAACACGGCGGCCGTTTTCGACATCATCACGAGCGTGCTGATCGTCCTCGCGGTGCTGCTCGGCGGCCGGGGCACGCTGTGGGGGCCGGTGCTCGGCGCGTTCATCGTCGCGCCGATCAGCAACTTCACGAGCACCGGCCTCGGCGGAGCCGACGCGGGCGCGATCCGGCTGCTGCTGTTCGGCGGCCTGCTCGGCGCGGTCGCGATCTTCCTGCCCCGTGGTGTCCTGCCGGTCATCGAGTCCTGGTTCCGCCGCCTGTTCGGGCGCGGCGCGGGACACGCCCCGCCGATCGTGTCCCGTTCGCCCGTGGGCGGCCGGGCCGCGGACCGCGGCGCCGAGACGTCGGAAGTCCTCGTGGTACGGGGTCTGCGCAAGTCGTTCGGCGGCCTCCGCGCGGTCGACGGGGTCGACCTGGACCTGGCGGGCGCCCGGATCACCGGGCTCATCGGCCCCAACGGCTCAGGCAAGACGACGCTGTTCAACGTCATCGACGGCACCGTCCCCAGCCGGGACGGCACCATCACCGTGGGCGGCCGCCGGCTCGAACGGACGGGGCGCCCCGGGCGGGCTCACGCCGGGCTCGCCCGTACCTACCAGCTCCCGCGGTTGTTCGCCGGGCTCACCGTGGTCGAGAACCTCGTCGTTCCCGAACGGCGTTTCGCCTTCGGCAGGCTGTGGACCAAGCGGGTCACCGCGGCCGAACGAGAACGCGCGCTGGCCGTCCTCGACGACCTCGGGCTCGCCGCCCACGCGGACGACAGCCCGGCCGGGCTGAGCTACGGGCAGCGGAAACTGGTCGAGCTGGCCCAGGTCCTCTGGCTCGACCCGGTCCTGGTCATGCTGGACGAGCCCGCCGCGGGCATCAGCCCGGCCCTGTCCGCGCGGCTCGCGGACCTGGTCCGGTCCCTGCGGCGGCGCGGGGTCGGCGTCCTGCTGGTCGAACACGACCTGGCGTTCCTCTCCGGCCTCTGCGAACAGGTCTACGTCATGTCGCGCGGCGCCATCATCGCGCACGGCTCAGTAGCCGAGGTCAGCGCGGAGCAAGCCGTCGTCGACGCCTACCTCGGCGACTCACCGGTGCCGGCAGCGGCGGAGGGGCACGCATGATCCACATCGAAGGACTGTGGGCCGGCTACGGCGGCCTGGACATCCTCCGGGGCGTCGACCTGCTGGTGGAGCAAGGATCGATCACCTGCATCGTCGGGCCCAACGGGGCGGGCAAGTCGACCGTGCTGAAGACGATCAGCGGGCTGCTCCGGCCTCGGCGCGGATCGATCGCCGTCGACGGCGCCGAGCTCGCGGGCACCTCGCCGGCGACGGTCCTGCGCGCCGGCGTCGTCCAGGTCCCGCAGAAGAACGCGTTGTTCGCGAAGCTGACGGTGCGGGACAACGTGCTGATGGGCGGCTACATCCACCGCAAGCGGCGCAAGGACCTCGAGCGGCGGTACGACCAGCTGGCCGGGCAGTTCCCGATCCTGGGCGAACGCCCGGACGCCCCGGCCGGCTCCCTGTCCGGCGGCCAGCGGCGCACGGTGGAATTCGCCCGCGCGATGATGCTCGAGCCGAAGGTGGTGCTGCTGGACGAGCCCACCCTCGGCCTCGACCCGCTGAGCCTCGCGACCATCCGCGACAGCGTGCGCGCCCTGCACAGCGGCGGTGCCACCGTGCTGATGGTCGAGCAGAACGTGCGGTTCGGGCTGGCACTGGCCGACCGGGCCACCGTGCTGAGCGCCGGGCGGGTCGTGCTCACCGGCACCGCCGCGCAGATCCGGGACGAGCCGGACCTGATGGACGTGTTCTTCGGCGCCGCGCGCCGCGGCGAGCCCGCCATTCCCGAGTGAACCCCTGACCGGCAAAGGAATCGCATGTGTGCAGCGCGCCTCACCGAGGTGAGCCGGATCCCCGCCTCCGGGGCCCGGGCCGTCGAGCCCTTCGACCTCGACGGGATGTCGTTTCTCGCCATACCGCAGCTCGCCTACGACATCGCGGGGCAGCCGCCCGACATGAACGGCGGCGATAGTGACACCGACCTGCTGCTCCTGCGCCGGGCAGCCGCAGGCTATGAGCCCTTTCAGGCGTTGCCCGCTCCGGGCGGCGAGGACGCGGAGTTCTTCCACATCGGCGACCGGGCCTTCCTCGCCACGGCGAGCATCCGCCGTGGCCACGGTCCCTACGAGTTCGCCACGGAGTCCACTGTGTACAGCTGGACGGGGTCGCGGTTCGAGCCGTTCCAGTCCTTCACCGGCTTCGCGGCCAAGCAGTGGCGGCACTTCACCGTGGCCGATCGGCATTTCCTCGCGCTGGCCCAGGGGGTCGCGGTGCCGGCCACCGCATCGTCGAACCAGCCGTCGCGGATCTTCCACTGGGACGGCGAGCTCTTCCGGCCCTTCCAGGACATTCCGTCGCAGTGGGCGTACAACTGGCATGCCTTCGGCCTCGACGGTCACGAGTTCCTGGCCCACGCCGACCACGTGACGCCGTCGCGGCTCTATCGCTGGGACGGCTCGGGTTTCGTCTTCCATCAGGACCTGCTCGAACGGCACGGGCGGGCCTTCGCCTCCTTCCGCGCCGACGGGACCGGCTACCTGCTGGTGGCCTGCCTGCTCGGCGAGTCGAAGCTCCTGCGCTGGGACGGCGAGCGGTTCGTCGAGCACGCAGTCCTGGACGGCCTGGGCGCCCGCGAGTTCGCGGTGCTGCACGGAAAGCACGGGCTCTACGTGCTGCGGGTCAACTTCATCCTCGGCACCCCCGCCGCGCCGAAGCCCACCTTGACTTCCCAGCTCTACCAGTGGCGGGAAGGACACCTCGCCGTCGTCGGCGAGTTCCCCACCTCCGGTGGCACCGACGTCGCGGTGTTCTCCGACGACCAGGGGCCGCTCGTCGCGGTGTCGAACTCGCTGAGCGCCGACGTCCGCTTCGCGACGGACACCGTGCTCTACCGGTTCACCGAAGAGCCATCCCACCAGGACTGAGGAGACCCCGTGACCGCTCGCGAAAGCCCGGAACTCGTCCGGCTGTTCACCACCTACACCGCCGATCCCGACAGCATCGGCCGGCACCTGGCCCGGGCCGTCACCGCCCGCGGCCGCGACGACCCGCTGATCGTCGCCACCGCGGCCGACATCGCGCTCTACCCGGGCGGCGGCAAGCCGCCCACGGTCGAGGGGTTCCGGGTCTCGACGAGGGGGTTCAAAGAGCTGACCGGGATCTCCCACCTGGGGCCCGCGGTGGCGAGCCTGGTCAACCTCCGCGCGCTGCTCGGCGACGGCTCCTGGCGAGCGCACGCCGAGCGCCTGCTGGCCGAGGTCAAGAACACCCGCGCCGTGAACAGCGTCGAGCTGTGGCGGGACACGATCGCGGTCGACGCCTACCGTGGACGGGAGCAGGGGATCGCCGACCTGGTCGACTACTCCTGCGCGGTGACCGCCCGCTACCTCACCGCGGCGCTCGCCGACGAGGACTACCTCACCCCCGAGACCCTCCGGTCCGACTACCTCGCGGGCGGGGGCGGCGTCGAGCTTCCCGTGCCCATGAACGACATGATGGTCGCGACGTTCTTCCTCGCGGGCCTCGACATCGGCTTCCGCATCACCCGCTGGCTGGCCGAGCAGGACATCGACTGGGCGCGGGCCATGGTCGTCATCGCCGGCCAGCAGGGGCGCCCGACGGCCGGGGTCACCTGGAACACCAGCAGTGTGGCCACGACGATCCTGGGCGCCTCGGGCGGCCGCCTTCCGCTGGAGCGGATGTACCTGGCCCCGCACGCGCCGACCTTCCCGACCCCGGTCGACGGCGACCTGACCCGGGTGATCGCGCTGGAGGACCGGCTGCGCGGCATCTGGTGCGGCACCAGGGCCACCGTCGAGCTGGGCGCGGTGATGTTCGACGGCTACCCGAGGTACACCCCGGCGGGGGTGCGCTTCCCCGATGTCAGCGATACCAGCGTCACCGAGGTCAGCGAGATGCCCGTCGTCCACTCGGCCGAGGACATGCGCGCCATGGTCACCAGGCTGCGGGTCGTCCTCGAGGACCCGAGGCAGCTGCTGTCCGGCTGCGTCACCGACTTCGCCGTCGCGTCGCTCGCGGCGGCCGGCAACGACCCGGCCCGGGTGGTGGTGCCCGGCTTGACCGGCGTCCACTACCCGACCGGCCTGTGATGGGGGAGACGATGGGGAATCCGTTCCTGGACCGCCTGCGCGCGGGCGAACTGACGCTGATGCTCGGCATCCGCGGCAGCCGCACCACCGAGATCGTGCACATCGCGCGCTCGACGGGGCACCACGCCATCATGGTCGACCTGGAGCACAGCACCATGCCGACCGACGTGGCCGCCATGCTGTGCGCCGCCGCGGACGGCTTCGGCCTGACGCCGTTCGTGCGGGTCCCCGAGCGCGAGTACGGCATGATCGGCCGGCTGCTCGACGGCGGCGCCCACGGGATCATCGCCCCGCGGATCGAGACCGTCGACGAGGCCCGGCAGGTCGCCAGGGCCTGCCGGTTCGCCCCGCGCGGCCAGCGTTCCCAGACCGCGATGGCCCCCCAGCTGGGCATGCGGCCCACGCCTGCCGCGACGCTGAACCCGGCGGTCGACGACGCGATCGTCGTGCAGATCCTGCTGGAGACACCGGCCGGAATCGCCAACGCGGACGCGATCGCCGAAGTGGACGGCGTCGACATGCTGGTGTTCGGCGCCAACGACTTCACCGCCGAACTGGGTGTGCCGGGGCAGTACGGGGATCCGCGAGTCCGTGATGCCGTCGCCAGTGCGGCGGAGGCGTGCCGGCGCCACGGCAAGCTGCTGATGGTCGGCGGCATCGCCGACCCTCAGCTCTACGACGCCCTCGTCCCGCTCGGCGTCTGCCCACTCGTGCTGACCGGGGCCGACACCGCCCTGCTCTACCAAGCCGCGAACGCCGCCGCGGCGCAAGCAACCGCCCGGGACCGCAAATCACCGCACCGCACCACCGACAACCAGGACTGATCATGGCCACTGACATCGCCGAGACCCTGCCGATGCGACCCGCGCAGAGCAATACGAAACCGCGGTTCCCGGTGCCGCCCGACAGCTGTGACACGCATTTCCACGTGTTCGAGCCGGGGTTCGCCCACGTGCCCGCGCCGCTGTACACCTTCCCGGACGGCACGATCGAGAAATACCTCCGCATGACCGAATGGCTCGGCCTCGGCCGCATGGTGCTGGTTCAGCCGACCTACTACGGCACGGACAACAGCCTGCTGGTCGAGACCCTGCGCAGGATCGGGCCGCGCTGCCGCGCCGTGGCCCGCATCGAGACCGACACCACCGAGCAGGAACTCGACCGCTATCACGAAGCGGGGGTGCGCGGGATCCGGCTCGACCTGTTCGCCCGCTCCTCCTGGCCGACCGCCGACCTCATCGCCTACATCCGGCAAATGGCGGCCAGGGCCCGGCCGCGCGGCTGGCACCTGCAGTTCTACACACCGGGGACCGTGGTGCGGGACCTGCTCCCGTTCCTCGGCGACTTCGAGGACACCTTCGTCATCGACCACATGGGGTACATGAAGGAGTCCGAAGGCCTGACCCCGGCCGATTTCGACCGCCTGGTGGGAATTCTGGCCGGCGGGCACTGTTACCTCAAGCTGTCCGGCCCGTACCGGATCGCGCCGGGCAAGCCGCTGTCTTCGGTGGAGCCGATCGGCCGGGCTCTGGTCGCGGCCCGTCCCGATCGCCTCATCTGGGGCTCGGACTGGCCGCACCTGCCCAACGGCCAACGCGACACCGGCGAACTGCTGAACCTGCTCGCGGACTGGGCCCCGGACGAGGCCGACCGCCACCGGATCCTGGTCGAGTCGCCGACGAGGCTGTTCTACGCGGACTGACCGGTGTGCGGGCCGAGTTCGGGCGATGCTTCGGCCCGGCCCGCATGCGGCAGCAGCGGACGTTCGACGGTCACGTGGCCGAGGTGATGGCGGCGTCGATTCCGTCGAGGATGCAGCGTAGGCCGAACTCGAAGCCCTCGGTGTCCTGCGGGCTGAACGCCCCGTCGGCGGCCGCGGCGGCCAGGGCCGGGTAGTCCGCGGCATGCTCGCGAAGGAGGCTGGCTATCGTCGCGGCCGGCTCGGCTCGCGCGTTCGCCGATGACAGGCTCGCCCCGTTGCGCACCAAGGCGTGCACGTGTCCGAGCAGGACGACCGCGGCGTCCACGCGCTCGGGGCCGGTGAGTGACGTCCCGGCGAGGGCGCCGACGGCACGCTCCAGCCAGCTCAGCTCGTTGGGACCGACGCAACGGGGCCGTGTGAAGGCTTCGATGAGCCAGGGGTGGCCCCACAGCACGGCGTAAACCCGGCGGGTCCAGGTGTCGAGTGCCGCACGCCAGCCGGTCGCTTCGGCGGGCTGTGGTGCGGGGCCCAGGGTCAGGTCGGTCATGAGGTCGAGCAGTTCATTGCGGCCCGGCACGTAGCGGTACAACGACATGGCGGTGGCTCCGAACTCGTCGGCGACCCGTTGCATGGAGACCGCGGCGAGCCCGTCGGCGTCGGCGATGCCGGCCGCGGCCGCGGCGATCCGCTCCAGGCTCAGTCCCGGCTTCGGCCCCCGGGCCGGCTGCGGCCACGCTCCCCACAGCAGGTCCTTGCCCGTGCTTCTCACAGCCATCCGTGCTTCCTCCCACTTCGCCGCGATGCGCCTTGACCGCACCGCCGGCAACTGTATATAACATAAACACAAGTGTTTAGCACATAAACAGGCTGGGGATCGTGACATGGGACGGCTGAACGACAGAACGGCGCTCGTCACCGGCGGCTCGACCGGTATCGGCCGGGGCATCGTGGAACGGCTGGCCGCCGAAGGCGCGCTGGTCGCCGTGCACTACGGCACCGACGCCGACGCTGCCGCACGGACGGTGGAAGCCGTGGAAGCCGGCGGCGGGAAGGCGTTCACCATCAGGGCGGCACTCGGCGTCGAGGGTGACGCCGCTGCTGTCGTCTCCGCGCTTCAGGCCGGACTGCGCGAGCGCACCGGCGCCGCGAGGCTCGACATCCTGGTGAACAACGCCGCGACGGGAGAATCATCCGGCGGCATCGAAGCGGAGACGCCCGAGGCCTTCGACCGGTTGTTCGCGATCAACGTGCGAGCCCCGTTCTTCCTGATCCAGCAAGCACTGCCCTTGATGGGCGACGGCGGGCGCATCGTCAACATCGGCTCCGGAGCCACCAGGGTGGCCCTGCCCGGCGAACTCGCCTACGCCATGACGAAGGCCGCGCTGACCACGATGAGCCGGAACCTGGCGAACCAGCTCGGCCCGCGCGGGATCACCGTCAACACGGTGGCACCCGGTCCCACCCGCACCGCGCGGACGGCGCCCGTGTACGACCAGCCCGGCATCGCCGCGATGGTGACCGGCGCGCAGGCCATCGAGCGCGTCGGCACCCCAGCCGACATCGCCGCCGTCGTCGCCTTCCTGGCCTCCGAAGACGCCGGCTGGGTCACCGCCAATCTCATCGACGCCAGCGGCGGCACTTACCTCGGCCCCAAGCGCGTCGCGCTCTGAGCAGCGACCGCATTCCACTGCCACGCCGAGAAGTTCCCGGTCCCGGGGCACGGCTGCGCGACGCCCTACGCGCGCGCGAAGTCCGCCACCAGCGCTTCGTAGGTGACCTGTCCCGCGGACACGGTGCCGGTCTGCTCCGCGACCTTGATCATGAGGTCGATCGCCTCCTTGGTCACCTTCCACTGCGGCTGCAGCTTCGGCACCACCGCGTCGGCGAAGTGCTGGATGTACTGCTTCGACACGTCCAGCCCCTTGCCGTCGAAGCTGCCGGTGTCGAGCAGGTCCGCGGCCTGGTCCCGGTTCGCCAGGATCCAGTCCTTGGCCGCCCACTGTGCTGCCAGCCAGGCCTGGCACGCGTCCGGGTCGGACTTCGCGTAGTCCTCGCGCGTGATGAGCACGTCGACCTGCTGTTTGCTCAGCAGGTCCGGCAAGCCCGGTTCGGTGAAGTCGATCAGCACCCGGCCGCCGGTCTGCGCGGCCATCAGGCGCGCGGTCGCGTAGGTGATGCCGACGTAGGCGTCGATCTTGCCGGCGTTCATCTGCGCGATCGCGGGTGTCGTCTGGCCGACGGCGAGCGGGACGACGTCGCTGTCGGTCAGGCCGGCCTGGTGGAGTGCGAGCCGCAGCTGCTTGTCCGCGCCGGCGCCGATCGCGGTGACGCCGATCGTTTTTCCCTTGAGCGCGGCCATTTTCTCCTTGAAGCTCGCCGACGCGGCCGGCCACGCGCCCTTGTCCACGACGATCGAGTACGTCGTTTCCGGGATGCGCATCCCGATGACGATCGGCCGCTCGCCCGGCCGCGAGTGGGCGAAGGTGGCCATCGTGAGCAGCGTGTCCTGCATCTGCCCGTCGATCTGGCCCGCGGTCTGCAGCTGCATTCCCTGCACGCCGCTGGACGGGTACAGGAACTTGGGCACCTGCAGGTTGTACTTGCCGTACTGCTTCTGGTCGAGGTTGACGGCGTCGATGAAGTAGTTGTCGCCGGGCGCGGTGGCGACGTGGAACGGGGTCGGCTTCGCGGCCGCGCCTTTCGCGTCGCCGGTGGTGGCCGACCCAGGACTGTCGCCGCAGGCGGCGAGGACGCTGCCGGCGCCGGCCGCGAGCAGCGAAGCCCCGGCCATGCGGAGGACGGTGCGCCGGCTGGCCCGGGTGTCGGCGAAGGCCGAATCGAAGACGCGCATGGCGGTCCTTCCTTTCGTTTGCCCGCAGGGGAAGCGGACGCGGCGCGGTGGGATCAGAAGACGGGGACCGCGACCGGCTCGCGGCGAGGTGTTCGCGAGCCAGGCCGAAGGCGACTCCGGAACTGGCTGGCCACGAGGTCAGCGCCCGACGATCTCGATGGCGGCGGTGGGGCAGGAGAACACCGCCTCCTCGACGTCGCCGGCCGCGTCGTCCCCGGCTTCTTCGGCGAGCAAGACGACGATGCCGGTGTCGTCCTGGTCGAAGAACTCCGGCGCGGCCAGGACACACTGCCCGGAGCCGCAGCACTTGCGCGCGTCCACAGTGAGCTTCATTGCCCGTCCTTCCCTTCGCTGACTGCTTCTCGCTACTGCTCTTCGATGTCGACGAGCGGGTCCCCGGCCTGCACGGTCGCCCCCTCCGCGACGTGCACCGCGATCACCGCGCCGGCGTACTCGGCGAGCACCGGGATCTCCATCTTCATCGATTCCAGCACCACGACGGTGGTGTCCGGTCCGACCTCGTCGCCCGCGGTGACCAGGACCTTCCAGACGCTCGCGCCCAGGTCGGCGTTGATCGTTTCGAGCACCGTGCTACCTCCGTGTCGACGCCGCGGCGCGGCTGGTGACGGCTGCGACGATGCCGGTGTCGTAGCCGCCGCCGGTGAACTCCGTCCGGTCCAGCAGGCCGCGCAGGAACGGCAGATTGGTGCGCAGCGGGCCGACCGAGAACGCATCGAGCGCTTCCCTCGCGCGCTCGATGGCGGCTTCGCGGTCCACGCCGTGGACGCAGATCTTGGCCATCAGCGAGTCGAAATGCGGCGTGACCGCCAGCCCGGCCCGGTATCCGGCGTCGACGCGGATGCCGTCGCCGTGCGGTTCTTCCCAGCGCTCGATCGGGCCGGGACTCGGGAAGAACCGCACCGGATCCTCGGCGCACAGCCGGAATTCGAGGGCATGCCCGTGCTGCCGCGGCGCGAAGCCGCGCGTGACCGAGCCGGTGACCGCGATGCTCAGCTGCTGCTCGACCAGATCGACGCCGTGGACCAGCTCGGTCACCGGGTGCTCGACCTGGATCCGGGTGTTCATCTCCAGGAAGACGAACTCCTGCGTCCGGGCGTCGACCAGGAACTCGACGGTGCCCGCGTTCCGGTAGCCGACCGCGCGGGCCGCGCCGGCCGCCGCGTCGAGAAGCCGTTGCCGCACCGCGGGATCGAGACCGGGCGCCGGTGCTTCTTCGACGAGTTTCTGATTGCGGCGCTGCACCGAGCAGTCGCGTTCGCCGAGGGTGAGGACGGTGCCGTCGGCGAGGCCGAGCACCTGGACCTCGATGTGCCGTGCCGATTCCACGAACCGCTCGAGAAAGACCCGGTCGGACCCGAAGCTGCGCGCCGCGATGGCTTGCGTGCGCTCGAACTCCTTCCGCACCGACTCGGCGTCGCGGGCGATCGTCATGCCGATGCCGCCCCCGCCGCCGGATGCCTTGACCATGACCGGGTAGCCGAGCTGTTCCGCCTGGCGGACCGCCTCGTCCGCGTCCGCTGGCACGGAACCGGCCCCGCCGCTGACCGGGACCCCGGCCGCCGCGACGCGGTTGCGGGCTTCGACCTTGTCGCCCATCGCGGTGATGGCTTCCGGAGACGGGCCGACCCAGGTCAGCCCGGCAGCTTCGACCGCGCGCGCGAAGCCGGCGTTCTCGGCCAGGAAGCCGTAGCCGGGGTGCACCGCGTCGGCACTCGTTTCCTTGGCGACAGCGATGATCTGCCCGATGTCGAGGTAGGCGGCGACCGGCGGCTCGCCGGTGATCTCGCGCGCCTCGCCGGCTTCGGTGACGTAGGGGAGCCCGGCGTCGACGGAATGGTGGACGGCAACGGTTTCCACGCCGAGCCGCCGCGCGGTGCGGATGACGCGGCGTGCGATCTCGCCGCGGTTGGCGACGAGGAGCCGCCGGGGGAAGGGCTGGTTCATCGGGGCCGCCTAGTAGCTCGTGGGCCAGGTGCTGAGGTGGTGTTCGCCGACGCCGCCGGTGCGGGTCAGCGCGTTGTCTTCGAGTGCGCCGAGGATGAACTCGCGGGTGTCGGCCGGGTCGATGACGTCCTGTACGCCGTACACGCGGGCGACGTCGTAGCCGGTCGAGTCCTTCGCCATTTCGGCCAGCTTCCGCTCGTACAGCCGCGGGTCGGCCGCCGGGTCGATGCCGTGCACCACGCCGACCGCCGAACGCGGGTCCATGAAGCTGACCTCGGCCGACCACCAGGCCGCCGCCGCGTCGGTGGTCCAGGCCCCGCCCATGTTGACGTAGCCCTGGCCGTAGTTCTTGCGCAGCATCACGGTCACTTTCGGCACGGTGGCGAGCGACAGCGCGTTCATCCAGTTGATGACCTTGCCGACGATGCCGCCGCGCTCGCCGTCCAGCCCGATCAGGAAGCCGGGCTGGTCGACCAGGAAGACCAGCGGGATGTTGTAGGAGTCGCACAGCACGATGAAGCTGGTCGCCTTGGCGCAGGCCGCCGCGTCGATCGCGCCGCCTTTGAACATCGGGTTGCTGGCGATGATCCCGGCCGACTGGCCGCCGATCCGGCACAGGGACGTGACCAGCGATTTCCCGTAACGCTCCTTGATCGGGAACACGCTGCCGAGGTCGGCGACCACCTCGATCACCTTGCGCATGTCGTAGACGTTCGTGCGCTCGGGCGGGACGATGTCGTGGAGCCGGCTGCCGCGCGCGGCGGACCCTTCGGGGATCGGCGCGACCGGTGGCGCTTCGCCGTTGTGCGCGGGCAGATAGCTCAGGAACCGCCGCACCAGGGCGATCGCCTCCTCGTCGGTGGCGGCGACCGCGTCCGCGAACCCGGTGACCTCCGAGTGCAGCTTCCAGCCGCCGAGTTCCTGGCCGTCGACCTGCTGGCCGGTCGCGCGGCCGACCAGCTGCGGGCTGGACACCGCCATCACCGCGCCCTTGCGCAGCACCGCGAAATCGGAGCTGACGGTGTGCCAGGCGGCGGAGCCGAAGGAGTAGCCGAACACGGCCGACGCCCAGGGATTGGTGCGGCGGCGCAGGAACCGGGCGCGGTCGTCGGCGTTGCCGAGCCCGGTGCCGCCCATGACATCCGGCATCCGCACGCCGGTGGACTCGGCCAGGTAGACCAGCGGCATGCCGGTGCGCGCGGTGAGGTCCTTGAGGTGACCCATCTTCTTGTTGCTGACCGCGCCGGAGGACGCGCCCTTGACGGTGAAGTCGTAGGCGATCGCCCCGGCCCGGCGGCCGTCCACCAGCCCGGTCCCGGTGACCTTGCCGTCGGCCGGGGTGGCGTGCTGGTCGGCGTCGACGTTCGACGTCGCGAAGAGGCCGGTCTCCCGGAACGAATCGTCGTCGAACAGCCGCGCGACGCGTTCGCGGGCGTTGAGTTCACCGCGTTCGGCCCGGGCGGTGAGCTTGCGCTCCCCGCCCATGCCGAGGGCGTGCGCGCGCCGTTCTTCGTGGCGGAGCTCGTAGTCGATGGTCATGGCTGGCCTCTCGGGTCGTTCAGGCGGCGACGGGCGTGCTGCGGCGGTCCTGGAAGTCGAGCAGTGAACGCGCGACCCGGCCGGCTTCCTCGACGGTGCCGAACACCGGCAGGCCGAGCCGGTGCGCCAGCCGGGTGTAGCCGGCGATCGCGTCGGCCAGGTCGGCCCGGCCGTCACCCTTGAGCACGAGGAACGTCTGCGTGCCGGCGCCGGCTTTCCGGTGGGCCGCGGCGACGCCGCGGATGATCGTCCCGGTGACGTCGCCGTGCGTGTCGGCGAGATTCCGCTGGATGATCCCGACGTTGAGGTGCGTGATGAGCACCGCCGGGGCGACCGAGTCCAGTACGAGCGAAAGCAGCTCGCCGGCGATCGCGCCGCCGCGGACCGCGAGCGTGCCGGCCGGGGTGTCGATCGGGTTGGCCAGCCCGTTGCCGGGCGGCAGCTCCAGTGCTTCGATCCGGGCGATCGTGTCGTCGGGCAACGGCGGGACGGAGAACCCGTGACGGGCCAGCGCATCCGTCGCCAGGACGCTCGCCCCGCCGCCGTTGCCGAACAGCACCGCGTCGCGGCTGGTCGCCGGCGGTCCGGCCAGGTCGACGGTGTCGAACGCCAGCAGGATGTCGAGGAATTCTTCGAGGGAGTCGGCCAGCGCGATCCCGGCTTGGCGGCACAGCGCGGGCCACAGCCGGTGGTTGCCGGTCAGCGCGCCGGTGTGGCTGGTCGCCGCGCGCGAGCCCGCCGCGGTGCGTCCGCCGGCGAGCAGCACGACCGGCTTGCCGGCCCCCCGCCGGGCCAGCAGGTCCAGGACCGCGCGGCCGGCCGCCAGCGATTCCAGGTAGAGGCCGACCACCTCGACCTCGGGTTCGGCCAGCAGGTGCCCGGCCAGTTCCGCGGCGTCCACATCGGCCGAGTTGCCGATGCTGGTCACGCTGTGGAACGCGAGTTCGCGGGCCTCGCCGAGGCGCAGGACGTCGACGCTGAGCCCACCGCTCTGCGAAACCACCGCGATCCGGCCGGGGGACAGCGGCGGGTCCGGGACGAAGCTGACCCGGGCGGCGGAGCTGTGCATCCCGAGGCAGTTCGGGCCGAGCAGGCGGGTGCCCTGCGCGGCCATCCGGGCGATCAGCTCGCGTTCGAGTCCGGCGCCTTCCTCGACCTCGCCGAAGCCGCTGCTGATGACCTGGGCGAACGCGACGGTTCCGGGCGCCGCGGCGAGCGCGTCCGGGACGATTTTCGCCGGCAGCGCCACAAAGGCGTAGTCGATCGGCAGACCGGCCGCGTCCAGCGACGGACGGGCGGGCAGCCCTTCGATCTCGCCGGCGGTCGGGTGGATCGGGATCACGACGCCGTCGAAGCCGGAGCTCCGCAGGCCGGCGAGGTAGCGGTTGGCCAGGTTCATCCCGGTCGCGCTGGCGCCGAGCACGGCGATCGTGCGCGGCCGGAAGAGCCGGCCGAAATCGGTGTGCGCCGTTCGGGCGGGAGCGGCGGGCTCTTGGTCCACCGCGGACAGAACCAGCCGGGCATCGACGGCGATCGCGCCGCTGCCGGTCACGATGACCGGGTTCAGGTCGACCTCGACCACCTCCGGCGGCAGCGAGCCGAGCAGGCCGTTCTCGCCGCCGACGCGCAGCACCAGCGAGATCAGCGCGTCCACATCGGCCATCGCGCCGCCCCTGGCGCCGCGCAGCAGCGCCGCGCCCTTCAGCTCGGCCAACATGGCGCGGACGTCCGCGGCGGCCAGCGGTGCGATGCCGAAGGAGACGTCGGCGAACACCTCGACGAAGACGCCGCCGAGGCCGAGCATCACGGCCCAGCCGACCCCGGGCGTCCGCACCGCGCCGACGATCACCTCGTGGCCGGCCCCGGCCTGCTCCTCGACCAGGAACCGGTCGACCCGGTGCCCGCGCGCGGCCAGCGCGGCGGTCATCGCGGCCGCCTCCGCGGCCAGCTCCCGCCTCGCGACCCCGACGCGGACGCCGCCCGCGTCGGACTTGTGCACCAGAGTCGGGCAGACCGCTTTGAGCACCAGCGCGCCGTCCAGCCCTTCGGCAGCCGCCAGCGGGTCGGCGTGCGCCCCTCCGCGGGGCACGGCGATCCCGGCGCGGCGCAGCAGGTCCTTGGCCTCGGGCTCCGGGACGACCGGGGCGCCGGCGGCGAGGAACCCGGCCATCGCGGTCCGGGTGGGATTCTCGGTCAAGCGTCTTCCTTTCAACGGTGCCCGGCAGCCGGGTCGGAAGCACGGCTCGTGGTGCGGCGAGTGTGGCCGCTCGCCGCCGGTCCGGGGAATGCCGCGAACCGTGGACCGGTGATGGCCGATCGCTATCGCCCGGAGCGATAGCCGGTCCCGATCGGCGTGCCAGCACGCGAGGCCTTCCCGCGCGGGCGGGCCGGGGCGAGGATGGCCGGAACCGGCCCCGACCGCTTGGAGACCCCGTGGAAGAGCCCACCGCCGTCGCATCCGAGGCCCCGGAGCAGGGCGGCCCGCACCTGCGGGAGCTGTCGCTGGACCCGGCCCCGGAACGGCCGCTGGACGATCCGGCGTACTTCGGCGACCTGCGGGCCGGCTGCCCGATCAGCGAGGTCGGCCTCGGCGGCGGGAAGACGTCCTGGCTGGCCACGAAGTTCGACGACGTGAAGGCGATCCTGTCCGACACCCGGTTCAGCGCGAACCCGCGCACACCGGGCTTCCCCGTGCGCGGCCTGCCCGGCTCGGACCATCCGCTGACGGCTGACAGCATGATCCGCCAGGACCCGCCGGTGCACACGACGCTGCGCAGGTGCGTGGTCAAGTACTTCACGCCGCGCGCGGTCGAGGCGTACCGACCGCAGGTCGAGGAGATCGTGGACACGCACCTGGACGCGCTGGCCGCCCACGCCGGCCCGGCCGACCTGGTATCGCAGTTCGCGCTGGCCATCCCGACCACGGTCATCACGAGGATGCTCGGCATCCCGATCGAGGACGCGCCGCGGTTCTTCGACCTGACCGAGCGGCAGACGACCCTGTCGCTTCCGCAGGAGGAGATGTACCGGACGGTCGAGGAGTTCCGGGCGCTCGGGCTCGAGTACGCCGCCCTGAAGGAGGCGAATCCGGCCGACGACCTGCTCAGCCACATCATCCGCGAGCAGTACGAGGCCGGCGGGATCACCCGCGACCAGCTGGCGGCGCTGATCACCATCCTGATCATCGGCGGCCACGACACGACCGCGGGGATGATCGGGCTGTCCGTCTACACGCTCCTGCGCCGCCCGGACCAGCTGGCGCTGCTGGTGTCCGGGGAACGCAGCTGGGACGTCGCGATCGAGGAGCTGCTGCGCGTGCACTCGGTGGCCCGGATGGGCCCGCGCCGCGCGGCGACCGAGGACATCACGATCGGCGATCACACGTTCCGCAAGGGCGAGGGCGTGGTCGCGTCGATCTGGTCGGCGAACCACGACGAGAGCAAGTATTCGCGTACGACGTGGGCGGACTTCGAGATCCCGGTCGAGCGGCCGCAGCACCTGGCGTTCAGCTTCGGGCAGCACCAGTGCGTGGGGCAGAACCTGGCGCGCATGGAGTTGCGCGTGACGCTGCCGCGGATCTTCGCGCGGTTCCCGGGGATGAAGCTGGTCGACCCGGAGGTCACGCATCTGTCCTATCGGGACGATCGGGCGTTCTTCAGCCTGAAGGAGCTGAACGTGACGCTGTGAAAGCGGAAGAGCCCGCTCCCGCGGTGCCGGGGAGCGGGCTCTTCCGGTGCGGGGTCAGTGCCTGGTCGCGCCGCCGTCGACGACGATCGTCTGCCCCGTGACGAAGGAAGCGCCGCCGGACAGGAGGAATCGCACCGGGGCCACGAAGTCGTCCACAGTGGACGCGCGCGGGATCGCCCTGGCGGCGATCGCGGCCGGTTCGGCCGGCATCAGCTCCGCCGAGAGGGCAGTGGCGACCAGCCCGGGCGCGATGACGTTCACGGTGATCCCGCGCCCGCCCAGCTCGGCCGCCATCGACCGGGCGAACCCGATCACCCCGGCCTTCGCCGCCGCGTAGGCCGCCAGCCCGGCCGGGCCCTTGAACGCGGTGCCGGACGAGAACAGCACGATCCGCCCGCCGTCCACGATCGATCCGGCGCAGGCCTGCACCGCCGCCAGCGTTCCGTGCAGGTTCACCTCCAGCACCCGGGTCCAGTCCGCGACCGGCATCTCCAGGAACGGCCCCACCCGGCAGATCCCGGCGCAGTGCACCAGTCCGGCGAGCGGCTCGACCTTCGCGACCGCCGCCGCCAAACCGGCCTGATCGGTCACGTCCGCGGCGAGGTACCGCACGCCCGGCGCCGGTTCCGCGGGCGCGGCCGGGTCGAGCACGACGACCGGCCGCTCCGCCGCCAGCGCCTCGGCCAGCCGGGCCCCGATCCCGGACGCCCCGCCGGTGACCAGCAGCGGCGCGCTCACCGCGACCGGCTCGCGACGAGGTGTTCCAGCCCCTTGATCGCGTAGTCGAGCACCATCGACATGACCCCCATGAACAGCAGCACCGCGAACGACTCGGCGACCTTGAAGTTGCCGGTCAGCTGCACCAGCCGCTGGCCGAGCCCGTAGTACGCGCCGACCATCTCCGACAGCACCGCGCCGAGCACCGCGTACACCGCGCCGAGCCGGAGCGCGCCGACGATGCTCGGCAGCGCCGACGGCAGCTCGATCTTCAGGAACCGTTGCACCGGCGACAGGGAGAGGGACCGGGCCAGCTGCAGCACGTCGTGGTCGATGCCGCGCAGCGCGGTGAGCGTCGACGTGAGCAGCACGAAGTACACGACGCTCCCGGCGACCAGGGCTTTGGGCGCGAAGCCGAGGCCGAACCACAGGATGAAGATCGGTGCCAGCGCCGGCCGGGGCAGGCTGTTCGCGAGCGTGAGGAACGGCGACGCCGCGCGTTCGAGGACTTCCGAGCGCGAGAACACCACCCCGGTCACGATGCCGAGCAGCCCGCCCGCGACGAGCCCGGCGAGTGCGCCACTGAACGTCGCGGACACGTCGGCCCAGAACGCCGGTTCGCCGAGCTGGCTCACCAGCCCCTTCGCGACCGCGTCGGGCGAGGACACGAACAGCGGGTCGACGAGTCCTCGGCGCGAGGCGAAATACCAGCCGCCGACGACCACCACCGCGAGGGCGATCCGGATCGCCCAGACCTGCGATCGGACCCGCGACCGCCGCTTGCGCCGCTCGGCGAACACGGCGTGTTCCATCGCCGGGAGGTCCACGGGTTCGTCCGCGACGATCGATCGGCTCATTGTTCCTCCCGGATTCGGGCGCGTGCCGGAGTCACGGCGCACGCACCAGGTCGATGTCGGCGGGGGTGGCGGTGTGCGGGCCGCCGTTGACGATCACCGTCTGGCCGGTCAGGTAGGACGCGCCGGTCGAGCACAGGAACAGGCATACCGACGCGATGTCGTCGGGCGTGCCGAGCCGGTTCAGCGCGACGAACCGGGCCACCCGCGCCTCGACCTCGCCGGCCGCGAAACGGGACGCGGCGGTGGCCACCGCGCCGGGTTCGAGGCAGTTGACGCGCACGTTCGCGTCGGCCCATTCCCACGCCATCGTGCGGGTCAGCGACGCGAGACCGGCCTTCGCCGCCGCGTACGCGCCGCGCAGCGGATGCGCGTGCCCGGCCGAGGCCGAACCGATGTTGACCACCGAGCCGCCGCCGCGGCGGCGGAACGTCGGCAGCGCGGCCTTGGCGAGGTGGAACGCGCCGCTGAGGTTCGCTTCGAGCATCGCGTTCCAGGCGTTGACGGACAATTCGTCGAGCCGGGCGCCGAAATTGCCGCCCGCGTTGTTGACGAGGACGTCCACCCGGCCGAACCGCTGCTCGGCCGCGGCGACGATCTCGGCCGCGGTCTCCGGGTCGCGGATGTTGCCGGCGACGGCGACCGCGTCGCGGCCCTGTGCCCGGACGCGTTCGACGACGTCGTCCAAGGCGTCCTCGCGACGGCCGTGGACCACCAGGCTCGCCCCCGCCGCGGCGAACCGGCCGGCGATCGCCCCGCCGATCCCGCCGGTCGCGCCGGTGACGATCGCGACCCGGTCCCGGAAGTCGAACCGCACGTCGCCGAACGGCGAAGCCGGCTGTGTCATCGCGGTCATCGCGCCCCTTTCGCAAGTCCGATACCGGACCCAGGCTCGCCACCGGCCGCCATCGTGACAACGGCTCGCGGGCTATCGGCGCGATAGCCCGCGGCGGCCCCGTTTTGTATTGACAGTCACAGTCCGGGTCACGGAGCATCACGGTTCTCTCGACCAAGCGGAGTTGCAATGAGGCAGACCAGCACGGTGCGTCCGGGGCCGGAATCCGCGCAGCGCATTGAAGAACCCGGCGCTCCGATCGCTTTCCGGAACGTCAGCCACAACTTCATCCACGGCAAGC
Organism: Amycolatopsis saalfeldensis; assembly: GCF_900110575.1. GTDB lineage: Bacteria > Actinomycetota > Actinomycetes > Mycobacteriales > Pseudonocardiaceae > Amycolatopsis > Amycolatopsis saalfeldensis. Next base: position 66,473 of record NZ_FOEF01000007.1, on the reverse strand, counting down.
GCGCGGTGCTCGTCCTGGAGGAGTTCGACCTGGAGATCGGGGCGTCGGAGTTCGTCAGCATCGTCGGCCCGTCCGGGTGCGGGAAGACCACCGCGCTGTCCATGGCGGGCGGGCTGGAGCGCCCGCGGCACGGCCGCGTGCTGCTCGACGGGAGACCGTGCGACGGCACGTCGGACGACGTCGCGTTCATGTTCGCCCGCGACGCGCTGCTGCCGTGGCGACGGGTGCGCCGGAATGTCGAGCTGGGGATGGAAGTCCGGCGCGTCCCGGCCGCCGAGCGCCGCCGCCGTGCCGACGAATGGCTGCGCCGGGTCCGGCTGGAGGAGTTCGCCGATTCCGACGTGCTGCACCTGTCGCAGGGCATGCGGCAGCGGGTCGCGATCGCGCGGACCCTCGTGCAGAGCCCGCGCGTGGTGCTGATGGACGAGCCGTTCGCCGCCCTCGACGCGCAGACGCGGGCGAACCAGCAGCAGGAGTTCGCCCGGCTCTGGGAAGCGGAACGGCCCACCGTGGTGTTCGTGACGCACGATCTGGAGGAGGCGATCCTGCTGAGCGACCGCGTCGTGCTGATGGCCGCCCGGCCCGGGCGGATCGTCGCCGACCTCCGGATCGACCTGCCGCGGCCGCGCACCCAGGAGATGCGCACGCAGTCGCCGGACTTCGCGGGGTACCTGGAAACCCTGTCCGGACGGCTGCGCGAGGAGGTCGCGGCGGCCGAGGAACGCCGCCAGGCGGAGGGGGAACGCGCATGACCGAACGGATCGAGACCGCGGACGGGACCCTCGCGTACCGCGTCGTGGGAGACGGCCCGCGCCCGGTGCTGCTGGTGCACTCGCTCGCACTCGACGGTTCGTGGTTCGAGCCGCTCGCCGCCGAACTCGGCGACGGCTTCCGGTGCGTGCTCCCGGATCTTCGCGGGCACGGCGCCAGTGACGGCGGCGCGATTTCCTTGGCCGCGCTGGCCGACGACCTCGCGCTGCTGGCCGGGCACTTGCGCATCGAGCGTTGCGCGGCCGCCGGGATCTCGCTCGGCGGGATGGTCGTTCAGGCGCTGGCGCACCGGCACCCGGAGCTCCTCGGCGCCGCTGTCCTCATCGCGACCGCCGGCGCCTACGACGACGTGGCCCGTGCGGCCGCGCGGGCCCGGGCCGCTGCCGCCCGGGCACCGGGCGGGCTGGCGGAGCTCGCCGATGCGACGATGACGCGCTGGTTCGGCGACCGGCCCGGCCCGCTGCTCGCCCGCGCCCGCGAGCAGTTCCTGCGCGGTGACCCGGAAATCCACGCCGCCTGCCTCGAAGCGATGACCGCGGTCGGCGATTTCACCGTTCCCTCGTCGGTACCGGCCCTGGTGCTCGGCGGCGAGGACGACGTCAGCACCCCGCCTCCGGTGCTGGAAGAGCTGCACGCGTCGGTGCCGCACTCGAAGCTGCGGTTCGCGCCGGGCGGGCACCTGACCGCGTTCACCCATCCCGCACCCGTGGCCGCGCTGCTGGCGGAATTCCTCGCCTCGGCGCCGAAGGAGGCCAGACTTGCCTGAATCAGTCCAGTTGTCCGCGGCGGAGCTGCGCGAACGGTTCCAGGCGGCGGAAACGCCCGCGCTGCTGATGCTCGTCGCGCACCTGACCGACGACCCGGCCGTGCTGCGGCCGCAGTGGCGGCCCGACCCGGACCTGCTGCCCGCCACCGGCCTCGACGCGGAAACCGACGCGGCGGCCAGGGAGTTCTGCCTGGCGATGCTGGAGCCGTACCTGGCCGGCGTCGACGCCTGGCCGGCCGAACCGTCCGCCGCGGTGCTCGAGGCGATCGCCGCCTGGGCGCTGGGCCGGTCCGCGGGTGAGGACGCCGATCTGCTGCGCGTCGCGTTCGTGCCGCCGGGCACCGATCCGCGCGCTCCGAAGTGGACGAAGGACGACCTGGACCCGGCGCGGCCCATGCGGGTGGCGATCATCGGGGCGGGGCTGTCCGGGCTGATGGCGGGGCTGCGGATGAAGCAGGCCGGCGTGGACTTCACGATCTTCGAGAAGAACGCCGACGTCGGCGGGACCTGGTACGAGAACAGCTATCCGGACTGCCGGATCGACGTGCACAGCCACATCTACACGTACTCGTTCTTCCCGCACGACTGGCCGTCGTACTTCTGCCGCCAGGACGTCATCCGGTCCTACCTGCGCGGCTTCGCGGAGGAGAACGGGCTGCTGGCGCACATCCGCTTCGGCACCGAGGTCGCCTCGGCGGCCTGGGACGACGAACGCCTGCACTGGGCGGTCACCACCGGCGGGCCGGACCGGCCGGAGGAATTCTCCGTGCTGGTCTCCGCGGTCGGCCAGCTGAACCGGCCGATGATCCCGCGCATCGACGGCCTGGACGCCTTCGCCGGGCCGGTCTTCCACACCGCGCAGTGGGACCACGACGTCGACCTCGCCGGCAAGCGGGTGGCGATGATCGGGACCGGCGCGACCGGCGTCCAGGTCGCCCCCGCGATCGCGAGGGCCGCCGAGTCGCTGACCGTCTTCCAGCGCAGCGCGCCCTACCTGCAGCCGACCCCGGAGCTCCGCGAGGAGATCCCCGAAGCCGGACGGGCCCTGTTGCGCGACATTCCGTTGTACCGCGCGTATTACCGGTTCTCGATCTTCTTGCCGCGCGCGATCGGCCGGCTCGCCGCGGCGACCGTCGACCCGGCCTATCCGCCCACGGAGCGGGCGGTGTCCGCGGCCAACGAACAGCTGCGCCGGCTGCTCACCGACTACCTGCTCGAGCAGGTGGAGGACCGCCCGGACCTCGCCGCGAAGATCGTCCCGGACTACCCGCCGGGCGCGAAGCGGATCATCCGCGACGACGGGACCTGGATCGCCACGCTCAAACAGGACCACGTCGAACTCGTCACCGAACGCATCGCCCGGGTGGACGGCAGCGGCATCCACACCGAGGACGGCCACTACGTGCCGGTGGACGTCATCGTCTTCGGCACCGGCTTCCACGGCTCGGATTTCCTCATGCCGATGCGCGTCACCGGCAGCGGCGGGGCCGACCTCCACGAGTCGTGGGGGGTCGACGCGTGCGCGTACCTGGGACTGACCGTGCCGGACTTCCCGAACCTGTTCTGCATGTACGGTCCCAACACGAACCTGTTGCTGCACGGCAATCTCGTGCTGTTCATCGAATGCCAGTCGGTGTACCTGCTCAGCGCGGTCGAGCAGTTGCTGTCCACCGGCAAGTCGTCGCTGTCGCTGCGCCGCGACGTATTCGACGAATACCGTGACGAAGTCACCGAAGCGAGCGCGCTGCGGGTATGGGGCTGGTCCACAACGCACAGCTGGTACCAGAACGCCGAAGGCCGCTCGACGATCATGTGGCCGCTGTCCGCGCACCGGTACATCAGCGCCACCCAGGCCGTCGATCCCGAGCAGTACGAGTTCCGGTGACCGGCCCCGCCCGTCCCGAGGAGAGAAGCCCACACTGTGATCGCTGAACACACTACGGTCGTCAACGACCTCGAAACCCGTTACCTCGCCGGGGGAGAAGGCCATGAGTCCACTGTGGTCTTCCTCCACGACGGCGCATGGGGCGCGTCCGCCGACGTCACCTGGGGCACGCTGCTGCCGCTCGCGGCCCGCACCCACCGCGTCGTCGCGCCGGACCTGCTCGGCTTCGGCGGGTCGGCCAAGGCCGTCCGGCTGGACCAGCCGCCGTTCGGGTTCCGGCTTCGCCACGTTTACGCGCTGCTGGACCAGCTCGGCATCGACGGCCCGGTCCACCTGGTCGGCAACTCGTTCGGCGGTTCGATCGCCCTGCGCGCCCTGCTCGACCCGCGGCTGAGCGGCCGGATCGCTTCGGCCGCTTCGATCAGCGGCACCGGCGGCCCGTGGCGCAGCGCCGCGAGCGCCGAACTCGCCGGTTACGACGGCACTCGCGCGGACATGGCCCGGCTGGTGCGCCTGCTGTGCGACGACTACCCGGGCATCGAGGACCAGATCGACGCGCGGACGCGGTGGGCGGCGGCGCCAGGGCACTACGCCGGGATGCTCGCGCCGCACGCGACGCCGCCGGAGCCGCTGCGCGTCACCCGGCCCGCCGATCCGTACCCGGCCCCGTTCGCCGGCGTCACGACTCCGGTCCTGCTGTTCGACTGCGCAGGCGATCCGCTGGTCGAACGCGGCTGGGTGAAGCACCTGGCGGACCTCACCCCGGCCGTGACCGTGGCCACGGTGCCGTACCGGCACGCCCCGAACATCAGCCACCCCGAGGCGACGTGGCGTCTTCTCGCCGATTTCGTGAACGGAGCCTGACCCGTGTTCGACGATCCCCACGACGCCGTCGCGGCCCCGGACGTCGCGCACGACCGGCTGTTCCGCCTCGACGGCAAGCGGTTCGCCGTGCTGGGCGGTGCGGCCGGCATCGGCGAGCACGTGGCCCGCACCCTCGGTTCGCTCGGCGCGGAACTGCTCCTGGCCGACGTGGACCGGGAGGCGCTGGCGAAACTCGCCGCGGAACTGGGCGCCGACGGCTTCGCCGCCGATGTGTCCACCGAGGACGGTGCGCGGGCGCTCGCCGAGCACGCCGCGAGCGCGCCGTTGCACGGCTTCGTGGACGTCATCGGCCAGATGACGCGAAAACCGCTGCCCGACTTCACCCTCGCCGAGTGGGAAAAGGACTTCCGGGTCAACCTGACGCACGCGTTCCTCGCCGCCCGGCACCTCGTTCCGCTGCTGGCCAGGCCGGATTCCGCGATCGTGTACGTCTCCAGCATCAACGGCAGCCGTGCCGGGAGCTACGCGGCGGGATACGGCCCGGCGAAGGCGGCGCTCGAAGGCTGGGTGCGGCAGCTGGCCGACGAGTACGGGCCGGAGGGGATCCGCGTCAACGCTGTCGCGCCCGGATTGTTCCTGTCACCCCGGTTCCTCGCCGGTGCGCACGCCCGCACGATGATCGAGCAGTTCAGCGGCAAGACGATGCTGCGGCGGCTCGGCCAGCCCTACGAGGTCGCCGCGGCCATCGCGTTCCTCCTGACCCCGGCTGCGGGCTATGTCACCGGCGCCACGCTCGCGATCGACGGCGGGGCGCGCGCCGTCGACGCGACCGGGCTCGACGCGCTCTCGAGCTGAGCGTCGCCCGGCGCCCGACCTTACGATGGCCCCGAGGTCGGCGGCAGCGGCGCCGCGGACCCGGCGCGAGTAGGGGCCCAGCGTGAGATTCGAGCAGTTGCGCTACCTCGAGGCGGCACTGCGCACCGGATCGTTCCGGCAGGCGGCGCACGAGCTGGGGGTGTCCCAGCCGACGATCACCAACCAGGTGCAGCGGCTCGAGGAAGATCTCGGCGTCGTCCTCGTCCTGCGCGGCGCGCACGGCGTCCGGCCGACGGACGCCGCGGAGCGGATCCTGCCGCACGTGAAGGCCGCGATCCGGGCCGAAGACCTGCTCCGGCAGGAGGCCAGCGCGATCGACGGGCTCAAGATCGGCACGGTGAGCATGGGCACCGTCGCGATCGGGAGCATGCGCGTGCTGCCGCAGCTGGTGCGTGAAATGCACGAAGGCCACCCGAACATCCGGTTCGAGGTGACCGAGGGCGGCACCTACATCGTGTGCGAAGGCGTGCTGGACGGGACATTCGACCTCGGCCTGATCACCCGGATCCCGCTGCCCGGAGAACCGCCGGACGACGAGCGGCTGCACTACGTCGACCTGATGACCGGACGGCTGGTGCTGTGCGTGCCCGACACCCACCCGCTGGCCCGCGCGGAGACCTTCGACCTCGACGACCTGTCCGGCGAGCCGCTGATCTTCTTCCGCGAAGGCAGCATCCTGCGCCGTGCCTTCGAGCAGCTGACCAGCGGAATCGACGCGCGGATCGTGTACACGACCGACGGTGCGGAGACCGCTCAGCGGATGGTGCGGGCCGGGGTGGGGATCGCCATCGCGAACACCCTCGCCCCGTCCACGACCAGCGGGAACGGGGTCACGCTGATCCCGATCAACAAGCCCTGGGCCCAGACGACGCTGTCCGCCATCGTCCGGACCGGCGAACTGCGCGGCCGGATCGTGGAGACGCTGCTGCGGCAGATCCGCTCGGCCAAGGGCGCGACTGATCGCCTGCCGGGGCGATAGCCGCCTCCTTCTTCTCCGCACCGTCGTTCGGTGCATACAGTCCGGTGCATGAAAGCAGTGCACATCAAGGATTTCGGCGGCCCGTCGAGCGTCGCCCTCGTTGACGTCGAGCCGCCGGCCCGCGAAGCCGGCGAGGTGCTCATCGATGTCCACGCCGCCGGCGTGGCCTTTCCCGAGGTCCTGCAGACGCGCGGGAAGTACCAGGTGAGGCCGGAGCTTCCGTTCGTCCCGGGCGCGGAGGTGGCCGGGGTCGTCGCGGAGGCGCCCGCGGGGTCCGCGGTCCGGGCCGGAGACCGGGTCGCCGCGCTCCCGTTCCTCGGCGGGTTCGCCGAGCAGGCGGTGTGCCCGCTGGACGCGACGTTCCCGATCCCGGACTCGGTGACCTTCGAGCAGGCGGCGGCGATCCCGTTCAACTACCTGACGGCCCACTTCGCGCTGTGCCGGCGCGGCCGCCTGGCTGCGGGGGAGACGGTGCTGGTGCACGGTGCCGCGGGCGGCGTCGGCACGGCGGTGATCCAGGTGGCGAAGGCGTTCGGCGCGGGCACGGTGCTCGGCGTGGTGTCGACGCCGGCGAAGGGCGAGATCGCGGTCGCCGCCGGGGCGGACGCGTATGTCCTGGCGGACGGCTTCAAGGAGTCGGTGCGGGAAGCGACCGCCGGGCGTGGCGTCGACCTGGTCGCGGACGTGGTCGGCGGCGACCGGTTCACCGACTCGCTGCGATCCCTCGCCGCGGACGGCCGGCTGCTGGTCATCGGTTTCACCGCCGGCGCGATCCCCGAGGTGAAGGTCAATCGGCTGCTGCTGAACAACCTGGACGTGATCGGCGTCGGCTGGGGTGCCTACGCCAACGCGCGGCCGGGCTACCTGCGGGCCCAATGGGCGGAACTCCTGCCGAAGCTGGAAACCGGCGCCCTCCGGCCCCACCTCGGCGGCACGTACACCTTGGGCGACGTCCAAACGGCACTGGCTGCGATCGACAACAGGAGCGCTGTGGGCAAACTGGTCCTGCGGCTGCGGGACTGATCACCCCCTGAGCGACGTCCCAGCCTCGGCCAGGGCTACCGGGTGGGTTCGGGGTCACGGAGATCCCGGCCCTTGGTCTCGGGCATGAACACGACCGTGATGATCGAGATCGCCATGAGGCCGATCGCGTACCAGTTGAACGAGTTCGGGAGGTGCCGATCGGCGAAGAAGGTCTGCAGGTACGGCGCCGTGCCGCCGAACACCGCGACCGCGACCGAATAGGGGACGCCGAGACCGGCGGCCCGGATTCCGGTCGGAAACATCTCGGCGTACACCGCGGGGCCGATCGACGCGAACGAGCCGATCAGGACCAGTGCGACGGCCATCGCGACGAACAGCTGCCACGGCTGTCCCTTGATGATCGCGTTGAGCGGAAACAGCAGGATGATCAGCATCAGCGAACCGAAGATCAGCACAGGTTTGCGCCCGATCCTGTCGGAGACGATGCCCCAGACCGGCAGCGCGATCAGGAACACCAGATTGGCGAAGACACCGGCCCACAACGCTCCCGTTGCCGGTACGCCCCGCACGCTGATGGCGTAGGCGGGGGCGGAAACGGCCCAGACGTAGTACACGACGGTGGCGCCGACAGTGATGCCGATGACGCGGAACAGCAGCGCCGGGCGTTCCCACATCTTCTTCACCAGCGAATCCCGCGGCCGACCGTCCTTTGTGGCCACGGCGGCCGCGGTGAACGTCTCCGTTTCCTGCATCTTCGCACGCATGTACAGCGTGAACAGTCCGAAGACGCCGCCCACGAGGAAGGGGATTCGCCAGCCGTAGCTGTCCATCTGGGGCGTCGTCAGGATCGAGGAGAGGACCGCGCCCAGCAGGGTGCCCGCGACGATGCCGAGCGTGCCGGAGAAGTAGATCAGGCTGGACCACAGGCCGCGGCGGTGGGGCGGCGCGACCTCGGAGATGTAGGTCTGCGCCGACGGCAGTTCGCCGCCGTGCGCGAGGCCCTGCGCCAGGCGGCACAGCACCAGCACCACGGCCCCCCAGCTCCCGATGGTGCCGTACGTCGGGGTCAGGCCGATCACCAGACTGCCCACCGCGGCGAGACCGACCGACAGCGCCATGGCCGGCCGGCGGCCCCTGCGGTCGGCCAGCCGGCCGAAGAGGAACCCGCCGAACGGCCTGGCCACAAAGCCGACCGCGAACACCGCGAGCGTCTTGAGCAGATCCGAGACCGAACTGCCACTGTGGAAGAACTGCGGCGCGAAGAACGCCGCGAAGGTCGCGTAGATGTTCCAGTCGAACCATTCCATCGCGTTGCCGCCGCCGATTCCGACGAACATCCGGAACCGGCTCGACGAGGGCGTGACGGGCGAGGTCGCGGTTTCGGTCCGTGGTGTGGTCATGACGAGGCTCCTGTGGCGACAGCCAGTCGTTCGATCGCGAGTGCGGCATACACCGCCGCCGCGTCGGTGAGTACGTGCTCGGAGAACTGGGCTCGCGGCGAATGGTTCATCGGCGCCGTGGCCGGTTCGGCGCCGGGCATGCAGGCGCCGAGCCCGATGAAGGCGCCGGGGACGGCCCCCAACACCCGTGAGAAGTCCTCGGATCCGCTGTGCGGCCGGTCGAGTTCGTGGTACCGCTGCTCGCCGAGGACCTCCTGGATCACCTGCCGGCTGAACGCGACCTCGTCCGGGTTGTTGACCGTCAACGGGTATTCGGCGTGGAAGTCGATGTCGACCTCGACGCCGTGCGCCAGGGCCACGCCGTGCAGCACGCGCCTGATGGCCGCGTCGAGCCGGTCCTCGCTCTCGGCCGAGAAACGGCGGACGGTCGCCTCGAAGGTCGCGGTGTCGGGGATGACGTTGCGCCTGCTGCCGGCCCGCAGCACGCCGACGGTGATCACGACCGGATCGAAGATGTCGAAGTGCCGGGTCACCATGGTCTGCAGGGACGTGATCATCTCGGCCGCCGCGACCACCGGGTCCTTCGCGGAGTGCGGTGCCGAACCGTGCCCGCCCGCGCCGCGCACCGTGACGTCGAGGCCGTGCGAGGCGGACAGCATCGGGCCGGGCTTGCTGACGAACAGCCCGGACGGGACCTGGTTGGAGAACACGTGCATGCCATAGGCGTGGTCGGCCCGCCTGCCCGCGGCGTCCAGGACGCCCTCGTCGATCATCTTCCCGGCGCCGTTCCAGCCTTCCTCGCCGGGCTGGAACATCAGCACCACATCACCGCCGAGGCGGTCGCGGTGCTGGGAGAGCAGGCGGGCGGCGCCGATCAACGCGGTCGTGTGCAGATCGTGTCCACAGGCGTGCATGGCTCCGTTGCGTGCGGCGAAATCCGCCCCGGTCTGCTCCTCGACCGGCAGGGCGTCCATGTCGGCGCGGAGCAACACGGTGGTCGGCTCGGGCGCGGAGCGCGCCTGCCCGCGCAGCACCGCGGTGACGGAGGTCGTCGACGAGCCGGTGGTGATCTCCAGCGGTAGTCCGCGCAGGGCGTCGAGCACCTGTTCCTGGGTGCGGGGCAGATCGACGCCGACCTCGGGGTTGCGGTGCAGCCGGCGGCGTAGCCCGACCAGGTCGTCCCGCATACCTCTCGCGTCGTCGGTGAGGTGCATGTCATGTCCGTTCGGGTCGAAACGATTTCGGTAGAGTTTCCGGCACCGACCGCTTCGGACCGCGAGAGTTGCCAGTTCCGCTCGACGATCACCTGGTTTTGGACACAACCGTGCATGAGATGCTGGACGACGCCGACTTCATGCTCATTCATGCCCTGCAGCTGCGGCCCCGGGCGAGCTGGTCGGCACTCGCGCCGATCCTGAACAGCACCCCGGTCACCCTGGCGCGCCGGTGGGAACGGCTCTCCGCTGCGGGCCTGGCCTGGATCACCGCGTATCCGCACCTCGAAATGTCGGAATCGGTCACGGCACTCGTCGAGGTCGACTGCGCCCAGAGCCGGCTGAACGACCTGTGGCGGCGGCTCGCCGCCGACCCGAGGATCGTGACCATCGAACACGCGGCGCGGGGGCGGGACCTGATCCTCACGGTTCGCGTGCCGTCCCTTGAGGACCTGTCGGTCCTGCTGCTCGACGACCTGCCCGGTCTGCCCGGTCTGCAATCGACCCGCGCGCACATCGCCGCCCAGTTCCACGCCGAGGCCAGTAGCTGGCGGCTGGACGTGCTGGAGCCCAGCCAGATCGCCGCTCTCCAGGCGATCGAGCGGCCTCGGGGGACCGGCACCGCGCACCAGCCTGCCGCCATACCGTCCTCGTGGTGGCCGATCGCGGAGGCGCTGGCCCGCGACGGCCGGGCGAGCGCGGCCGAGATCGGTGCGTCGATCGGGCGACCGGCCTCGACCGTGCGCAGGCAGCTCGGCGGGCTGTTGCGGTCCGGAACGCTGGTCTTCCGGTGCGAGATCGCCCAGCTGTGGAGCCGGTGGCCGATCACGGCGACGTGGTGGTGCCGGGTTCCGGCCGTCGAGCGGGACGGCCTGGTCGCCGAGCTTCGGCGAGATCCCCGCCTGCGGTTGTGCCTTTCGCTGACCGGGCCGACGAACTTCCTGGTGACGATGTGGAACGCGTCGCTGAAGGACCTGATGCGAACCCAGGAACGGATCGAGCGGCTGTTGCCGGCCGGAGAGATCGTGGACACCGCGGTGCTGTTGCGGACGCGCAAACGGCTTGGCTGGCTGCTGCACGGTGATGGCCGTGCCACCGGCGAAGTCGTGCCGTTCGTCGCGGACAACGAATGGCGGAGCGAGCAGGGAGGTAGCTGAAGGGGCCCGACGAGCTTGACGTCGATCTGGACGTGCTGGCCGGGTCGCTGCTTCTCGTAACGCTGGGAGGCGGTCTCCCTGGTGAATCAAGAGGTCCGGGCGTCAACCACCTCCGTCTGTTCCACAACGGCCGGCGATGCAGTCTCGGTGAGGAATGCTTCGACCAGCGACAGCCACTGTTGCGGCGCTTCGAGGGCGACGGCGTGCCCGCTGTCCAGCTCGGTCCAGCGCGCGCCGGGGATCCCGTCGGCGTAGGCGCGCATCGAGGACGGCGCGATGAGCCGGTCGTGTTTTGTGCCGATGACGAGGGTTGGGGCCGTGATGTTCGGCAGGTCCCGTTCGACGTCGATGCGCCGGACCAGGTCGATCTGCTCGGTGGTGCCCGCCGGCGTGGTGAACACGATCAGGTCCAGGAAGCTCTCCAGCTGGTGGTCGGTCAGGGTGCCGAGGAAGGTCTCGCTGAACATCACCGACATGATGAAGCGGGCCAGGGCGGTGTGGTCGCGTTCGGCCAGGCGCTGCCACTCGTCCATCCGGGCGCGCGTGTCCGCGTCGACGCGTGGGGCGCCGGCGGTCAGGATCAGGCCCGCCACCCGACGGGGGTGCCGGATCGCGGCGCGGACCGCGACGGCGCATCCCATCGAGTAGCCGAGGATCGCGAAGGTCTCCACGTCACCGGCGGCGGCCACGAGCTGGTCGGCGAGGTCGTCCAGCTCCAACGGGCCGCTCGCGCGCGGGGTCCCGCCCGACCCGGGGAAGTCCGGGCCGAAGGCCGGCACCGTGCGGGAAAGGGCCGGGATCAACGGCCCGAAGTTCGCGCGCACGGTGCCCGCCGCTCCGTGGGCGAGCAGGAGCGCGGCCGTCGCCGGCCGGGCTGCGGGCACCGTGGCGCCGTGGGCGGTCATCGACTGCGGAACCCGGCGGTCTCGGTCAGCAGCATGCTGCCCAGCGTGAGCGTGTGCCGGCCGGCCGGCAGGGTGAGCCGGGCCGGGTCGATCAGGTAGGTGACCGAGCCCAGGGTGTTCGCGGTGAGGGTGGCCACCGCCCGGCCGTCGATGGCGAGCTTGACCGGGTGCTGGGGCAGGAAGCCGGTCGCGGCGGCGTAGGTCAGGCCGCCCTTCCCGACGTCGGTGGCGGTGAGGCGGACACCGTGGCGCAGCCGGGCCAGGGCCTCGGCGGCCTTGCGCTGCGGCGAGGTGTCCTCGTCCTGCGCGCGGACGGCCGAGACCAGCGCCGGGACGAATTTGCTCGCGTCGATCGTGCCCCAGCCGCTGGCGACGTCGAACCCGGCGCCGGCGGCGAAGCCGGGCACGAGGACGCCGTCCCCGGAGGCGGTGGGCACGGAGTTGTCGCCGGAAACGACGTCGGAGACGCCCGCCTGCGGACCACGCGGGCCGAGCACCCGGTAGAGCACGTCGTTGACCGGGCCGACGCTGCCGTGGTTCAGCTGGGCGGCCAGCGCGAGCACTGCGGCGAACATCGGTCCCGCCTCGGAGGTGCCCTTCTGGGCGTCCATGGTGATGTCCGGGACCGAACGCATGCCGCTGCCGGTGATCGCGCCGACCCCGTCCTGGTAGTCCGGCCGCGGGTACACCGACGAGTAGCCCGCGCCCTCCGAGAACTTGCCCTTGTGCCACAACGGGTCCGGGCCGGTTCGCGCGCCGGACGCGTCGAGGTTGGGCACGCTGCCGCCGATCGCGGTGACCCAGGGCGAGTCGTCCCAGACCGCGGTGTCCGGCGTCGCGGTGGTCGACCCGCACTGCGCGTTGGCGACCGCGAGGTTCTGCACCACGCCGCAGTCGCCGGTCCCCACCATCACCGGGATGCCGGCCGCCGCCGCGGTCAGCGGTCCCGGATCCTGCGCGGTGATCTGTGCCGCGCCGGCGCTGTACGTGCTCTCACCGGTGTTGTCGCTGATCGAGATCGCGTCGGCGAGATGATGCTCGCTGATGTGTTCGACGGCCTGCATCAGCTCCGGCGGGGCCACCTCGCTCGCCGCGTCGCCGGTGATCTCGCTTTCCGCCGGCGTCGCGGAGATCAGGATCTTCGCGTACGGCGCGATGAGATGCGCGGCCTCCACGTCGAGCCGGAGCTCGCCCACCCAGGCGTCACACGAGCCGTAGCTGCCCAGGGCGACCATGCCCGGCGGGCACTGCGCGGGCAGGTGGCCGTCACCCGACGGGTAGATCGTCTGGATCTCCGGATCGGGCAGCCCGTAGGTCCGATCGAAGTCCTGGATGACCTGGTTGATCCCGGGGTCGTCCCAGCCCTCGATCAGCGCGATCGTCGTGCCGGTCCCGTCGATGCCCTTGCGCCACAGGTCGCCGACGCGGTAGTCGAGGACGTCCGACGCGCCGGGAGTCAGCTTCGCGAACTTCGGGTAGTTCTCCGTCATGTTCTGCAGGACGGCCGTCAAGGTCTTGACATGCTCCGGATTCGGCTGCACAGCAGCCGCGCTGTCCGTGGCCCCGGCGGCGGCCGCCGCCGGTAACGAGCACACACCGACAGCCAGGGCCACCAGAGTCAGGGATATCTTCTTCTTCATGGGGGGAACCTCACCAGTCTCGTCGGGCGGAAGCTTGATCAGTGCGCCGCGTCCAGCAACGCGCGCTGGCCGGCGGTCAGCTCCAGGTCGACCGCGTCCAGGCTCTCGTTCAGCTGCGCCACCGATGACGCGCCGACGAGCGGGATGACCGGCAGGTCGCCGCCGATCATCCAGGACAGCACGACCTGGTTGGCCGTGGCACCGGTTTCCCGTACCACCTCCTGCAACGCCTTGAGCCGGGCCTGCGTGCCGGCGTGGTCGTGCAGCTCGTCCAGCGGCCGGTCCTCGCGCACGTAGCCGCCGGACAGCAGCGGGGTGTACGCCAGCAAGGTCAGCTCGGGGCGATCCTTCAGGTAGGTCATCAGCTCCGTGCTGAACAACCCTTCGTCGCCCTCCTTCGAGCGGCGGCTCGGCACGTCGGTGCGCGCCCGCAGGTAGGTGTGGTGGTACTGGACGACCTCGTAGCCGGGCAGGCCGGCGCCGTCGGCGAGTGAGCGCCACTTCTCCAGCCGCCACGACCAGTGGTTGCTGGCGCCGATCATGGCCACCGACCCGTCCGCCACCAGGGAGGCGAAGGCTTCGACGATGTCCTTCTGCGGAGTGTCCATGAAGTCCGCGTGCGCATAGAGCAGGTCCAGCTGTTCCACGCCCAGGTACTCGCGGCTGCGCGCCGCGGACGCGCGGATCACTTGCGGCGCAAGGCCTTCCGGGTTGAAGGCGAAGCCCGGCGTCTTCGGCCGGCCGCCGAGCTTGGTGGCGATCACCACCTCGTCGGTGATGCCCCGGCTGCGCCGCCACCGGCCGAGCAGCCGCTCGCTCTCGCCACCCTGGGTGCCCTTGACCCAGAACGCGTAGTTGTTGGCCGTGTCGAGGAAGGTGCCGCCGGCCTCGACGAACCGGTCGAGGATGGCGAACGCCCGCTCCTGCTCGACGGTAGTGCCGAAAGTCATCGCGCCCAGCGCGAGCACGCTCACCTCGCGGCGGTGCTGGGGGTCGGTGCCGATCTTCCGATACTTCATCCGAGTGTGGTCTCCCCTGTGGTGGATGCGGCCGCCTCGTTCACGACCGCGCCGCGCGGTCGATGAGCTTGTTCAGGCCCGCGGGAGTCGGCGTGATCAGGAAGTCCCGCAGCTTCACCGACACCCCGAGCTCGGCGCGGATCAGCCGCAGCAGCCGCACCGCGCCCATGGAGTTGCCGCCGACGGTGAAGAAGTCGGTGTCCGCGGTCAGCTCGACAGGCTTGTCCAGGATGCGGGCGATCAGCTCGGGCGCGGTGCCGAGCGGTTCCGGCTCGGCCGCCGCGGCCGGCCGGCCGGCCGGGGCCGCCACGGCTTCGAGCGCCCGGCGGTCCACCTTTCCGTTGCCGGTCACCGGCATCCGGTCCACCACCGCCCACAGGCTCGGCACCATGTACACCGGCAGCCGCTCGGCCACCAGGTCCCGCAGTTCGCCGGTGCCCACCGGCCCCGCCGGGACGATCGCGGCGAGCAGCCGCTTTTCCGAGCTGTCCCCGTCGGTGACCACGACGGCCGCATCGCGCACCCGCGGGTCCGCGGCCAGCACATCGGCGATGGCGGACAGCTCGATGCGGAACCCGCGCAGCTTCACCTGGTCGTCACGGCGGCCGAGGAAGCGCAGCCGCCCGGCGCGGTCCACGCGCACCAGGTCGCCGGTGCGGTAGAGCCGGTCCGGGACGTCGGGGGAGAAGGTGCCGAAGGCCCTGGCCGATTCGCCTTCGTCGTCGACGTAACCGTGCGCGAGGCCCTCGCCCGCCGCGTACAGCTCGCCGACCGCGCCCGGCGGCACGATCCGGTGCCGCCGGTCCAGGACGTGCACGCGCGTGCCCGGCAACGGGGTGCCGATGGGCAGCGGCCCGTTCGCCTCCGCGGGGGAGGTGACCGAGTGCGTGGTGGTGAAGGTGGTGTTCTCGGTGGGGCCGTAGCCGTTGGTGACGACGATCCCGGGGTGGCGTTCCAGCACGCGCGCCACCTGGGCGTGCGGCACGACGTCGCCGCCGGTGATCAGCTGCCGCAGACCGCCGAGCCCGGCCGGGGCGAACTCCTCGACCAGCCGGAACAGGCCCGCGGTCAGCCACGCGACGGTCACCTGCCGGTCGAGCAGGAACCGGCCGAGTTCGCTGGGCGAGGGCAGGCCCGGCGGGTACACCTCCAGCGCGGCGCCGCTCGCGAGCGGGCTCCACAGCTCCAAAGTGGACGCGTCGAACGCCAGCGGAGACAGCCGCAGCATCCGGTCTTCCGGTCCCCAGTGGACGAAGCCGGGCTCGTGCACGAGCCGCACGATCGCCCGGTGCGGCACCGCGACGCCCTTGGGCAGACCCGTTGAGCCGGAGGTGAACGCGATGTAGGCCAGATCGTCGGGGCCGGTGGCCGCCGGCTCGGCGTCCGAGGACTCCCAGGCCGGTTCCCACGTCGCGCACGCGGGCACGCCGAGGTGGGCGACGGCGTCCGGGGAGCCGGCCAGCACGGCCTTCGGCGCGGCCTTGGCCAGGATGTGCCGGACCTGCGTCTCGGGCTGGCCCAGGTCGACACCCACGTACGCGGCACCCGCCCACGCGATGCCGAGCACCGCGACGGCTTCGGCGATCGAGCGGTCCAGCGTCACCAGCACCCGGTCGCCGCGGCCGACGCCGAGTTCGCGGAGCCGGCGTGCCTGCTCGGCCGCCGCGCCCGCGAGCTGCGCATAGGTCAGCTCCAGGTCGCCCTCGCGCACCGCGACCGCGTCCGGCGTGCGCTGCGCCGCCCGCCGGAACAGCTCGTCCGCGGTGACCGCGGGGAAGTCGCGGCGCGTGGCGTTGACGGCGTCGAGCACTTGCCGCCGCTCGTCGGACAGGCAGCGCAGATCCGCCACCCGGCCCTCGGCCGTGGTGAGTTCCCGGGTGGCCGTGGTGAAGTCGTCGAGGAACGCCCGCGCGTCGGCCTCGTCCCACAGCGCCGTCGCGTACTCGAGCTGTGCCCCCAGCGTCGGGTGGGAGCGGCCGAACAGCAGCGACAGGTCGAACTGGGCGCCGCCGCCGTGGCCCTCCTCGACGCGGAGCCGGACGTCGCCGGCCTCGATGTGTTGCGGCACAAGCTGATCGTGCATGCCGAAGCAGACCTGCACCAGCGGGTGGGCGCTCAGCCCGCGCTCGATGCCCAGGCGGGTGACCAGCTCGTCGAACGGCAGTGCGCCCGCTTCGATGCCGCGGGCCAGGGAGTCCTGCACCGAGAGCAGGTAGTCCACGACCCGCGCGTCGTCGTCGACCTCCACCAGGATCGGCGCCAGGTTGCCGCCGACGGCGACCAGCTCGGCCAGCTCGGCGGTGTCGCGACCGTAGAGGGCGACGCCGACCAGCAGCCGGCCGACGCCGGTCCAGCGGCTCAGTGCCAGGCCGTAGGCGCCCAGGAGCAGGGCGAACGGGGTGATTCCCAGCTCTCGCGCGCGGTCGTCGACCAGGGTCGTCAAGCTCGCGTCGAGGTCGAGCGGGATGCGGTGGCCCGCCGGGTCCTGGACCGGCGGGCGGGGCTCGTCGGTGGGCAGTTCGAGCACGGTGGGCACGCCGTCGAGGTGCTTCAGCCAGAACTCTGCGAGGCGGTCCCACTCGCCGCCGGCGCGGTCCTGCTCTTGGCGGCGCAGCAACGCTTCCGTGGTGGGCGCGGGTTCGGTGCGCGGCAACGGCAGGCCCGCCCTGAGCGCCCGGTAGGAGCTGAACAGCTCGTCGAGCAGCAGGCCGACCGCCCACCCGTCGAGCAGCACGTGGTGCGCGATCAGCACGACCGCCTGCCGCCCCGCGCCGGCGACGAACAGGTAGCGCAGCGGGGGCGCGGTGGTGAGGTCGAAGGGGACGCGGCTGCGCTCGGCGGCCGCGGCGCGAACGAACTCCTCGAAGTCCCCGCCGTCGCAGGCGATGTCCGCGATCTCGGGTTCGACCTCGTCCAGCACCACGGGTACGACTTCGTCGTCCTCTTCGCGGAACACGGTCCGC
The DNA here is from genome assembly GCF_900110575.1 of Amycolatopsis saalfeldensis. GTDB lineage: Bacteria > Actinomycetota > Actinomycetes > Mycobacteriales > Pseudonocardiaceae > Amycolatopsis > Amycolatopsis saalfeldensis. The sequence goes on along the minus strand of NZ_FOEF01000007.1, from coordinate 49,089 downwards.
AGCGAGGCGTGCCGCGCCGTGGTGGCCGCGGCGGCGCGTCCGAAGACCTCGCGGTCCAGCGCCCCACTGTCTACATAGGACGTGAAGACCAGGTTGTAGGAGGATCCGCCGAGGGTGCTCTCGAGCAGCCACATGCCCCGTTGCATCGGGGTCAGCGACGGCGCGGCCGGCGCGGGTGCCGCGATGGCGGCGGGCGCCGTGCCGACGGCGTTCGAGAGCACCGTGCCCAGCGGGGTGGACGACAGCAGCTCCGCCACCGACAGCTTCAGGCCGAGCTGCTCCTGCGCCATGGCGGTGAGCCGCATCGCCCGCAGCGAGTCACCGCCGAGTGCGATGAAGCTGTGGCTGGCGAACACCGTGCTGTCCGTCGCCGGCCCGAGGACCGACACTGCGTACTCGTCCAATGACATGCCGACCTCCAGGTCAGTGAATGGGACTGCGGACCACGACGTCAGCGGCGCTTCGCGGTGATCGGCACGTGCTTGTAGCCGGACACGAAGTTGGAAATCAGCCGTTCGGGGGTGCCGGCGGATTCGAAGTCCTTGTACCGCGCCAAAAGCTCCTCGAAGAGGGTGCGAAGGGTGATCCGCGCGACGCTGTGCCCGACGCAGTAGTGCGGGCCGATGCCGAACGCGAGGTGCTTGTTCGGCTTGCGGCGGATGTCGAAGGTCCGGGCGTCGGGGAACTCGGTCTCGTCCCGGTTGGCCGCGCCGATCCACACCACCACGGCGTCGCCGGCCGCGATCGTGGTGCCCCGCACGACCACGTCCTCGGTGGCGTAGCGCAGCATGTGGTTCACCGGGGACGCCCAGCGCAGCGCCTCTTCCACCGCGGTGGTGCCCACCTCCGGGTCGGCCGCCCACTGGGGCAGCACGTCGGAGTCGATGAACTCGGCCATCACGAAGGTCGGCGCGTGCGGCGTGGTCACGTTCGCGCCGAGCAGCAGGCTGTAGCAGTTCGACACGATCTCGCCGGGCGACATGTGCCTGCCGTCGAACCGGGTCTTGATCAGCGTGCTGATCAGGTCGTCGCCGACGTTGTCGCGGCGGAACCGCACGAGGTCCTGGAAGTAGGCGAACAGCTCGCGGTGCGCCATCTCCAGCGTCGCGGACCGGCTGCCCTCGTCCTGGTACTCGGGGTCGTCGGCGGCGATGCAGATCGTGGTGAGCCTGCTCAGCCACGGCCAGTCCTCCGGCGGCAGCCCCATCATCGTCCCGGTGACCGACATCGGCATCACCAGCATCGCCTGGCCCCAGTCGAACACGCCGCCGTCACCGATCGGCTCGATCAGCTCCGAGACCAGCTCGCGGATCATCTCGCGCTGCCGGTCGACCGCCTTGACCGCGAGGGCCTTCTTCAGCCGCGCCTGCATGATCGTGTGCCGCGGCGGGTCGGTGACCGCGAGCTGCTGCCCGCCGGCCGGGTCGTCCATGCCGAGCAGCTCCAGCATGGTGCCGCGCTCCGAGGTGAACAGCGTGGTGTTGCGCAGCACGTAGTCGGTTTCCGCGAAGTGCACCACCGACCAGAAGCCGCGTTGATCGTCGACCTGGTGCCAGCTCAGCCCGTCTTGCGCTTGCAGCTCCCGCCACACTTCGTGCGCGTTGCCGTCGCTGTACAGGCGCGGGTCCACCAGATCGGTGTCGACCGCGTGCACCGGGCAGCCGGAAAGGGTTGCGTCGTGGAGGGGCATGGCCGGTGTCCTCATCGTTTCGGGGAGCGAGCCATCCGGCAGACTCCTGATCGGCGGGCGGACGGGTATTGATCCGGAATATGGGCGGCCGGGTAAGTCGCGCACACGAGTAGATCATTCCGTATGAGGTCAGTTCACGAGTCGCCCATATGGACCAGCCGCATTCCGGTACAAACAAACGACCGACCACATCGTGGAATGTGCGGCGTCATTGCCGCGGCCGAAGAAGAAAGAGCGGTATCACCGCTGGTCAGGACAATCGATCGGCTGCCGACCGTAGTGACCTGCCCACTGGCGCATTCGGCCCAACGACGGTTGGTCCAAACGGAAATCCGTCGCTCTCGCGGCCAGGCACCAGCAGTTCACCCCCCAAGCATCCCCCGGTCTTGCGTGTGCTCGCTGCCAGTTAAACACCAGGTTCGCGAAAGCGTCAACCTACCTGTCCGGTAGCCGGCCGCAATGGACCAATGTAGACGAAAATTGGACATTATGGACGGGAATAATCCAGGAATAATCGCGGAACGGGTTCCTGTTGGATGGGGAAATTCGCGCAGTGTTTTTCGCTTGACGGGCCTCAGTGCCCTGCTATAGCTTGATTGAACAGTTGGTGTGAACCACTGCGGGGGCTACGGAGTAACGCTGGGGTCTACTTCCGTTCAGGCAAAATTCTCTTGGGGGCCTTTGTTCATGCGATCGTTTCCTAATGCGCACGCCCTGGCGTCGCTGCGGTGCTCTCTCGGCGGTATGAGCGGGGTCCGGCATCGATGACTGATTCCCCTGCCGCACAAGGCATCTGGTACCCGGCGACACCCACCCAGCAAGGTCTCTGGATCCTCGATCGCATCGAACGGCTGCGTCCCAGCTACCTGCTCCCGAGCGTCCTGGAATTGACCGGGCGGCTCGATCATGAATTGCTGACTTCAGCCGTCGAACGCGCAATGGGCCGCCATCCCGCCCTGCGCTCGCGGTTCCGGCTGGACCCCGCGGCGCTCCGCGTCGAGTACTGCACCGACACCTCCGCGCCCGAGGTCGGCTTCACCGACGCGGTCGCCGACGGCTGGGCCGCCGACGAGGTCGAGCGCTTCGTGGAAGCACTGTGCTACACGCCGTTCGAGCTGGGCGAAGAGGCCCCGGCGCGGGCCGAGGTGATCCGCGTCGCCCCCGACCGCACGCTCCTGGTGCTCACCGTGCACCACATCGTCTTCGACGGGGTGTCCCGGCAGCTCCTGGTGGACGAGATCGGCACGACCTACCGGGCGCTCGCCCGCGGTGCGGAGCCGGAGCTGTCCACCCCGCCGCACCCGTCGCAAGTGCAGGGCGGGCCCGACGACGGGCACCCCGGGCGGGTCGCGGACGTGGTGGAACGGCTGCGCGGCGCGCCGACCACGGTGGCGCTGCCCTACGACGGCGACCCGGACGACCCCGAGCTGTCGCTGATCGGTGCCACCGCGGGCATCCTGCTCGACGCCGACGTCTCGGAGGCCGTGCTGGCAGTGGCCGGGCAGGAGGGCTGCACCGTCTTCATGACCGGCGTGGCGCTGCTGGCCGGCACCTTCGCGCGGACCACCGGGCAGACCGACTTCCTGTTCTCGGTCGTCTGGCCCGGCCGGGACGACCCGGCGGCCGCGGACGTGATCGGGATGTTCATGACCACGCTGGTGCTGCGCGTCCAGCTCGACGCCGGCACCTCGTGGCGGGAGCTGCTGCGGACCGCGCGCGTCGCGGGCATGGAGACGTTCATCGACTCGGACGTGCCGCTGGACGCGATCGCCGCCGCGCTGGACCCGGGGCGCGACATGGCCCGTCCTCCGATGACCCCCGTGCTGGTCAACCTGGCCGAGACGGCGGATCCGCTGGTGCTCGCCCCCGATGTGGCCGGCCACTACCAGCCGCTGCGTCCGGAGTACAGCAAATGGGATCTGGCGCTGTTCGTGGGCGTGGACCAGACCACTGGGCGGGACCGGCTCCGGCTTTCCCTGAACCACCCCGCGGACCTGTTCACCCCGGCCACCACCACCGAGTTCCTGGCGGCGCTGCACCGCAGCGCCGCCGCCATCGCACACAATTCGGAGGAAAACGTGCTGAACCAGGCCGAGCTGGACAACCCCGCCGCGCGGCTGGGCCTCGTCCGGTCCATCTGGCAGGAAGTCCTCAAGACCGATCAGATCGGCGACGACGTCAGCTTCTTCGACGCGGGCGGCGACTCGCTGCGGCTGGTCGTCCTCGTGGAGCGGCTGAGCCAGGCGTCCGGGCGGATGCTGCGCACCGTCGACCTCTTCCGCGCCGGGACCGTACGCGGGCAGGCGGAGCTGCTGGCCGCCCCCGTGGAGGCCGCGACCGCGGGCCGCGGCAGCAGTCGCGACCGCATGCTGGGCGCGGTGCGCGAACGACGCACCGGCGACCAGCGCAGTTGACCGGCCTCGCCGGGTTCACCAGCACACCGGAGCGGGAAGGAACGCGTTGACCACCACGGAGAACGCGGTCGCTGTCGTCGGGATGGCGTGCCGCTTGCCCGGCGCCGGAAATATCGGGGAGTACTGGGAACTGCTCCGCGACGGCGTCGAGGGCATCACCCGGTTCGACGTCGAAGACCTCGTGCGCACGAAGGGCGCCGACCCGGACGACGTGCGGCAGCCGAACTTCGTGCCCGCCAAGGGCGTCATGAAGGACTCGGCGAACTTCGACTGGTCGTTCTTCGGCTACGGCCGTGCCGAGGCCGCGCGAATCGATCCGCAGCAACGGGTCTTCCTGGAGGCGGCCGCGTCCGCGCTGGACGACGCCGGCCTGGATCCCGCCCGCTTCGACGGCTGGATCGGGGTGTACGCGGGCGCCGACCGGACCCAGACCGGCGCCGGGCTGGACCTGAACCCGCTGGACCACATGCTCGGCATGGAGAAGGACCACGTCGCCACCCGCGTCGCCTACAAGCTCGGGCTGCGCGGCCCGGCGCTGACCGTGCAGACGTCGTGCTCCACGTCGCTGGTCGCGGTCCACATGGCGGTGCAGAGCCTGCTGAACCGGGAGTGCGACGCGGCGCTGGCGGGCGGGGTCGCGGTGGCCCCGAAGGGCGAGTGGGGCTACTGGCACGAGCCGGGCGGCCCGCTGTCCGCGGACGGGTACTGCCGCCCGTTCGACGCGTCCGCCACCGGCACCGTGCCGAGCGAGGGCGTCGGCGTGGTGGTCCTCAAGCGGCTCGAGGACGCGCTGGCCGACGGCGACCGGATCGCGGCGGTGGTGCTCGGCTCGGCGCTGAACAACGACGGCGCGGAGAAGATGGGCTACACCACGCCGTCCATTCCCGGTCAGCGGGACGTCATCCGCTACGCGCAGAAGCTCGCGGGCGTCGAAGCGGCCGACATCGACTACGTCGAGGCGCACGGCACCGCGACCCCGATCGGTGATCCCGTCGAGGTGCACGCGCTGACCGAGGCGTTCCGCATGTCCACCGCCGACGCCGGCTTCTGCCTGCTGGGCGGGGTGAAGGGCAACCTCGGCCACACCAGCGCGGCGGCGGGCGTGGCCGCGTTCATCAAGACCGTGCTGATGCTCGAACACGGCGAAGTGGTGCCCAGCCTGCACTTCGACCAGCCGAACCCGCTGCTGGACCTGGCGGACTCGCCGTTCCGGGTCGCCACCGCGCACGCGCCCTGGCCGGACCGTGGCACCCGGCTGGCGGCGGTGAGCTCGTTCGGCGTCGGCGGCACGAACGCCCACGCCGTCCTGCAGGGGCCGCCGGCGCGTGAGCACGCCGCGCCGCGACCGGGCGGGACACTGCTGCCGCTGTCGGCCGCGACCCCGGCCGCGCTCAGCCGGCTGCGCGCGGACCTTTCCGTTGCGGTGCAAGCGGAAACGGACTTGCATGCGGTGGCTCGCAGCTTGGCCGGCCGCCGCGTCCACCCGCACAAGCAGGCGATCGCGGTGTCCGATCCGGCGCACGCCCGCGCCCAGCTGGCCGCCGCGGGCGACCCGGTGTCACCGCGCCCGCTGGGCAAGGTGGCGTTCCTGTTCCCGGGGCACGGCACCCTGCGGTACAACGCGGGCGCGCCCGCCTATCGGCTGCTGCCCGGTTTCCGCCGCCGGTTCGACGAGGTCCGGGACGTCGTGCGCGAGCGGCACGGCGTCGACCTGACGCCGGTGGTGGCCGAGGCCGACGGCGGGCCCGAGTGGTTCGACGACGGCATCAACCAGCAGCTCGGCCTGTGGGCGCTGGGCTACGCGCTGGGCCGTCAGCTCATGGACTGGGGCATCACCCCCGTCGGCATGTTCGGCAACAGCATCGGCGAGTTCGCACCGGCCACCCTGGCCGGGGTGTGGTCGCTCGCCGATGCCGCTGCCGTGGTGCACGAGCGGGCGCGCGTCGCGTGGGCCGAGGCGCCTCCCGGCCGCATGCTCGCGGTGAACGGCACCGCCGACGAGATCCGGCGCCGGATCGGCGCGGACCACCCGGTCAAGGTGTCGGTGATCAGCCGCGGCGGTGTGGTGCTGTCCGGCCTCGAGTCCGATGTGGACGAACTGCTGGCCGGGGACGCGCTGTCCGGATTGGACGTGCGGATGCTGGCCGTGGACCGGCCGGGACACTGCGCGTTGCTGGAGCCGGCGGCGCGGTTCCTGCACAAGGCCATCGCGGAAACTGAGGTCTCGCCGCCGGCGCTGCCGCTGGTGTCCGACAGCACGGGCACGTGGGCCGACCCGGCGGCGGTCGCCGGCTCGGACTACTGGGCCGCGCAGTTCACCCGGCCGGTGCTGCTGGACGCCGGGGTGGCGACCTTGCTGGACGCCGGCGCCGTCACCTTCCTCGAGCTCGGCCCCGGCGGTTCGATGCTGGGCACGGTGCGCTGGAACGAGCGCTGGGACGACACGCACACCGGGCTCCCGCTGCTGGGCCGGGCCGAGGACGGCGACCTGGGCCTGCTGCGGGCACTGGGCGCGCTGTGGGAACGCGGCGTGGACGTGCTGGGCGAGACCGTGCTGGCGGGCACCGAATCCCTGGTGCGCCGATCCCTGCCGCCGCATCCGTTCCTCGGCCAGGACCCGAACGGCGACCAGCCGGTGCGGACCACCACCCGGGCGAAGACGCACCCGGCGCCCGTCGAGGGCTCGGTGCGGCCGGCGCTGGAGCGGGTGTGGTCCACTGCGCTGGGACAGCCACCGGCCTCCGACGCGGACCACTTCTACGCCTTGGGCGGCGAGTCGGTGATGGCGTTGAGCATGATGAGCAGGCTGCGGAACCAGTCCGGGCTCGCGGTGTCACTGGCCGAGTTCTCCCGCGAGCCCACGTTCGGGCGCCTGGTCGAGCTGGCCGAGCGGGACCGGCCGGCGGTGGCGGCCCAGCGCGCGCCGGTGAACGCCGTGCGGCTGCGGGAGGGCCCGGGCCGCCCGCTGTTCCTGGCCGCCGACGCCGCCGGCACCGCGCTCAGCTATCAACCGCTGGCCGACCGGCTCGCCGCGGACCGCCCGGTGTACGGGCTGGAGCCCGACCCGGCGGGCCAGGCGCACAAGTCGGTGGCGCAGGTGGCGGCGCACCACGTGGACGCGGTGCTCGGCATCCAGCCGGAAGGCCCGTACACGCTGGGCGGCTGGTCGTTCGGAGCGGTGGTGGCGCACGAGATGGCCCGGCTGCTCGTCGAGCGCGGCGAAGTCGTCGACGTGCTGCTGTGCATCGACGCGTTCATGCCGGGCCGGCGCGGCCTGCCGATCGGGTTCGACCCCGAATTCCTGTACAGCCACGCCTACTTCCAGGTGGCCGGCGTGCTGAGCCTCGGCGAGGTCGGCCGGCAGATGCGGCGCAACCCCGCGCTGCACAAGCTGTTCCTGAACAAGGCGCGCACGATGCTGCCGTACCGGCCGCGAGCGGTGGACTGCCCGGCGGTGGTGTTCAAGACGGACCTGGACGAGCGCGGGGCGGCGAAGCTCGCCACCCGGCTGGCCCCGCTGTACGGCGGCGTCCGCGTGATCCCGGTGCCGGGGAACCACTGGTCGGTGCTGGCCGAACCGCACGTGCACCGACTCGCCGAAGACCTGCTGACCACGTTGGCCGGCCCCGTGCCGGAGAAGGATTGAGGTCGTGGATGTCCACTGAACCGCGTGAGCGCGGCACGAGCACGCAAGAGCTCGACGCGGGCCCGCCCGAGGCTCTGTCCGAACCGGACGCGGCGGCGCCGGAGACAGCGGTGCCGGAGACCCCGGAGACGCCGCTGATCAAGAACTGGAGCTTCCAGGCGCTCTGGACCAGTGAGGCGTTCGCCGCGATCGCCAAGGAGACCGCGGAGATCGCGTACCCGCTGCTGATCCTGGCCACCACCGGGTCGACGGTGTACGCGGGGGCGGTCGGCTCGATGCAGCTGATCGTGGCGAGCCTGATGTCCATCCCCGGCGGCACCCTCGCCGACCGGCTGGACCGCAAGCTGTTCCTGATGGCCTGCAACCTGATCCGGGTCGTGCTGCTGGGGTTGTTCAGCGTGCTGATCTTCACCCAGAACGCGAGCATGCCGGTGATCTTCGGGATCGCGCTGTGCTCGTCGATCTGCTTCGGCATCGGGCAGCCCGCCGGGGTGGCCGCGATCAAGGCGCTGGTACCGCCGTCCCAGCTGACCGACGCCACCGCGCAGAACCAGGTCCGGTACTTCGGCGCCACCCTGGTCGGCCCGCCGATCGGCGGTGCGCTCTTCGGGGTGGCGCGGGCGTTCCCGTACCTGGCGGCCGCGGTGTCGTTCCTCATCTCCTCGGTGCTCCTGCTGTTCGTGCGCAAGCCGATGCAGAACGAGGAAAGCCGCGCGGCCAAGGAAAAGGGCGGCACCGCCGAGGGCTTCCGGTTCCTGTTCAAGCACCCGATCCTGCGCCCGCTGATCATCTGGATCATGGGCTCGAACATGGCGTTCACCCACTCCGGCGTGTTCCTCGCGCTGATCGCCACCGCGGAGGGCCGGGGCGCCTCGTCCTCGTTCATCGGCGTCACCCTCGCCGTCGCGGGGGTCGGCGGACTGGTCGGCTCGATGGCCGCCGGGTGGGTCTTCAAGAAGTTCAAGCCGTCGACGATCGTGCTGTGGGGCGCGTGGATCGGCCCGGTGGTCGCGATCCTGCTCGCGGTCACGCCGGGCGTGATCCCGCTGGGCTTCATCGTGACGCTGGTGTTCATCCGCGGCCCGATCATCAGCACCGTGTTCCTGTCGTACCTCGCCGCCGTTGCCCCGGACAAGCTCCAGGGCCGCGTGCTCGGCGCGGTGTTCTTCATGTCCATGAGCGCGGCGCCGATCGGCGTCTTCCTGGTCGGCCTGATCTTCAACCTGGCCGGCTCGACCTGGGTGTTCATCACGATGTGCGCGATCTCGGGGGTGGCCGCGCTGCCGACCCTGACCAAGCGCATCCGCACTCTGCCGGCTCCCGAAGCCGTCGCCGTATGACCGTCGTCGGAGGAGATGGAAACCAATGAGCACCGAAGCGCAGCCGGGTGTCGACTACGAAAAGCTCCCTCCGGAGTACTTCACCGAGTCGGCGTACCCCAACAAGCACGCCGACAACGCCGAACTTCGCTCGAAGGGACCGGTGCACCAGGTCAACCACCCGGTCGGCGCCGAGGCGTACGTCGTCATGGACTACGAGACGGTCAGCGGGCTGTTCGACGACCCGCGGATCTCGAAGAGCGTGGACAACGCGCCGGAGTGGTGGCAGGACCTGCTGAAGGACTCCAGCCCGACGCTGATCCGCAACATGCTCACCGCGGACGCCCCGCGGCACACCCGGCTGCGCAAGCTGGTGGCGCAGGCGTTCACCCCGCGCAAGATGCAGCGGCTGCGGCCGGACATCCAGAAGACCACCGACGACCTGATCGACGGCTTCGGGCCCGAGGTCGACCTGTTCGACGAGTTCGCGTTGTCCTTGCCGCTCAAGGTGATCTGCGAGTTCCTCGGGGTGCCGTACGAGGACCGGGCGAAGCTGCACGAGTGGGGCCTGCTGCTCAGCGGCGCGCCGTACGCGACCGAGGAGGAGAACGCCCGCCTCAAGTGGGCCAGCGACAGCATCGAGCAGTATCTGAAGGAGCTGCTGGAAGCGCGCCGCGCCGAGCTGGGCGAAGACCTGGTCAGCACCCTGATCCGCGCCGCGGACGAGGACGGCCGGTTCACCAACGACGAAATCGTGTCCACGATGGTCCTGCTGATCAACGCGGGGCACAAGACCACGGCGTTCACCATCAGCAACGGCATGGAGGCGCTGTTCGCCCACCCGGACCAGCTGGAGCTGCTGCGCAACGACCCGGGCCTCGCGCCGAGCGCGGTCGAGGAGATCCTGCGCTACCAGCCGCCGGTCTACCGCGGCACGCTGCGCCTGGCGGCCGAGGACACGGAACTGGCCGGGGTGCGCATCGGCAAGGAAGCGTTCGTGCACCTGATGATCAGCTCCGCGAACCGCGACCCGAAGGTGTTCGAGGACCCGGATCGCCTGGACATCACCCGCACCGGCAACCGGCACTTCTCCTTCGGCCACGGCGCGCACTTCTGCCCGGGTTCGCCGCTTTCCCGGATCGAGGCCGAGATCGCGTTCAACACCCTGTTGCGCCGGCTCCCGGACCTGAAGCTCGCGGTGCCGCCCGACCAGCTCGAGTGGCTCTACGACAACTCGGTCGGCCGCGGCGTCACCCGCCTGCCGGTCACCTACACCACGAAGCTGCCCCGCTAGTTCCCGGCTGAACGACCTTCTTGGAGCGCTACATGACCGACACTCCCGTCACGCTGATCACCGGCGGTGGCAGCGGCATCGGAGCCGCCACTGCCCGGCAGCTGCTCGAAAAGGGGCAGCGGGTGGCCATCGTCGGACGCGGTCAGGAGCGCCTCGACCGCTTCGCGAAAGAGGTCGGGGAGCCGGACGGGCTGCTGACGCTCCAGGGCGACGCCGGGGACTGGGACTTCGTCCAGTCCGCGGTGTCCGCCACCCTGGAGCGCTTCGGCCGGCTGGACGCCGCGGTCGCGAACGCCGGCTACGCCACGCACGACGGCATTTCGGACGGCGACCCGGCCGGCTGGAAGGACATGGTCCTGTCCAACGTGCTCGGACCGGCCCTGCTGATCCGGGCCGCCCTGTCCGCGCTGAAGGAAACCAAGGGGCGCATCGTGTTCGTCGGCAGCGTCGCCGGGCACGCCTTCGGCGCGGACAACATCTACGGCATCACCAAGTGGGCGATCACCGGCCTCGCCGAGAACACCCGCCGCCACGTCACCACGGAAGGCGTCGGCGTGACGCTGGTTTCGCCGGGGCGCACCGACACGCCGTTCTGGGAGGACTGGGTGGAGCACTTCGGCGGCGAGAAGAGCGAGCTCGGCCTGCTGCTGACGCCCGATCAGGTCGCCGACTCGATCGTGTACGCGCTGAGCCAGCCCTACGGCGTGGACGTCAACACCATCATCATCCGGCCGCTCGGCCAGCCCGCCTGAGGGAGGCGACATGAAGATCGGACTGGTGTGCCTGCCGTTCGCCGGCGCGGGAGCGTCGTTTTTCCACCCATGGCAGGAAATCGCGGGTGACCGGCTGGTCGTCGTGCCGCTGCAGCTGCCCGGCCGGGAGCGGCGGATCGACGCCGAGCCGTACCGGGACGCCGTGGTCGCGGCCGACGGGCTGCTGCCGGATCTGGTGAGCCAGCTCGACGGCCTGACCGACGTCGTGCTGTTCGGGCACAGCCTGGGCGCGGTGCTGGCCTACGAGCTGGCCCACCGGGTCGCCGCGCACCCGGACCTGGTGCTGCGCCGGCTGTTCGTCAGCGGTGCGCTGGAACCGCACACCCAGCGCGCGGAGCGGGCCACCGGCCTGCCCGACGACGAGTTCGTCGCCAGGGTGTCGCAGTTCGCCGGGGTGCACCACGAGGCGATGGAGGACCCGGAGATGCGCGAGCTGATCCTCCCGACGCTGCGCGCCGACGTGGAGATGCACGAGAACTACCGGCCGGGCACCGGCGAGCGGCTGCCCGCGCCCATCACGTCGCTGCGCGGTTCGGAGGACACGCTGGTGACCGCGGCCGAGGGCGCCCGCTGGTCCGAAGTGGCCGGTGCCGGCTTCGAGTACGTGGAGCTGCCCGGCGGCCACATGTACCTGACGGAGTCGGCATCCGACCTGCTGAAGCTGATCGACACCACGGTTTGAGAAGGGGATTCGCGTGCGGTTGACCGGAAAGGTCGTCGTCGTCACCGGGGCGGCCCGCGGGATAGGGCGTGCCACCGCGGTCGCCTGCGCCGAGGAAGGCGCGGACCTGGTACTGCTGGACGCGTGCTCGGACCTGCCGGGCGTGCCGTACCCGCTGGGGTCGGCCAGCCAGCTGGAACACACCGGCGCGCTGTGCCGGGACCGGGGCGTTTCGGTGCTCACCGCGAAGGCGGACGTGCGCGACACCGGGTCCGTCCGGGACGCGGTGGAGCTGACCGTCGAGCGCTACGGCCGGATCGACACGGTGGTGAACAACGCCGGCATCGCCGCGCCCGCGGGCAAGCGGGTCCACGAGATCACCGAAGACGAGTGGTCGCTGATGATCGACGTCGACCTGACCGGCCCGTGGCGGCTGATCCGCGAGGTCGCCACGATCATGAGCGAGCAACGCTCCGGCAGCATCGTGAACATCGCGGCCACCGCCGGATTGGTCGGCTACCCGCACTTCGCCGCGTACGTGGCCGCCAAGCACGGGCTGATCGGGCTGACCAAGGCCGCGGCGCTGGACTACGCGCCGATGCAGGTGCGGGTGAACGCGGTGTGCCCGGGCAACGTCCGGGACACCGCCGATGGCGAGGGCGTGATGCTGCGGGAGATCGCTCGCGCGCTGGACGTCCCCGCGGAGGAGCAGGTGGCCGCGTTCACCCAGGCGCAGCCGATGAACCGGCTTACCGAGCCCGGCGACGTGGCCGGGGCCGTGGTGTTTCTCGCGTCGGACGACTCGGCGCGGGTGACCGGCTCGGTAGTGACCGTCGACGGTGGCTTCACCGCGCACTGACCAGGAGGACATGTGTTTTCAGGTGCCCGATGCCACGCGCTGCGGGTCCGGCTCGCCGAGGCGGTCCGCCCGGAGGCGCCGAGCGCGCCCGGCCGGTCCCGGCTGTGGGTGGAGGACGTACCCGCCGGCTCGGCGGAGCCGGTCGCACAACGGTTGCGTGAAGCCGAAATGAGCCGGGCGACGACCGGTCTGCGGTGCACGCTGGTGCGTTACCGGGACCGGGTCGCGGACCTGGTCCTGGTGGCGGACCGGGGAGTCCTGGACGCCGCCGGGCTGCGCGCGGTGGCGGCCGCGCTGACCGGCGCCGAACCGGGGGAACCCGCCGGTACCGAGGTTTCGGCGGTCGCGGCGGCCGCGGTGCCCGACTGGGCTTCGGCGGCCGACCCCGTGGACGCGGGTTCGGCCGAGCTGGTCCTGCCGCTGTCCGAAGGCGGAACCGAGGACAGCTGGCGCACCGCGCTCGCGATCACCCTGGTGCGCTACGCCTCGGTCGACTCGCCCGGCTGGGCGGTCATCGGCACCGACCGGGGCGCGGTGCGGGTGACGCCGGGCGCCCCCGCGGAACCGACGGACGATCCGGCCGCCGCCGGGCTGCTGGTGTCCGATGTGGACTTCGGGGCCGACGAGTACCGGCCCTGCCTGGCGCCGCCGTTGCCGTTGACGTTCTCGTTGTGGCGCCAGGGCGACACGGTCCGGTTGCGCTGCGACCACCAGGCCGGGCGGATCTCGCCCGCGCAGGTCGGGCAGTTCACCCGGCACCTCGCGCACGTGCACCGCCAGGTTCTGGCGAACCCGGACGTGGCCGTCGACGCGATTGAGCTGCTGGACGCGGCGGAACGCGAGCGGGTGGCCGCGCTGGGCCGCCCGGACCAGGAGGTGCCGAGCACGCCGGTCCGGATCGACGCGGCGTTCCGCGCGGTCGCGGCCCGCACCCCCGAGCTGGTCGCGCTGACCGACGGCGAGGTTTCCCTGACCTACCAAGAACTCGACGAGCGTTCGGACGCGGTGGCGAGCGGGCTGCGCGCGCTGGGCGTGTCGGACGGTGACCGCGTCGGGGTGTGCCTGGAGCGCACCGCCGAACTCGTCGTCACCCTGCTGGGCGTGCTCAAGGCGGGTGCCGCCTACGTGCCGACCGACCCGGCCTATCCGGCCGAACGGCTGGCCTACACCGCGCAGAACGCGGACCTGGAGCTGGTGCTCACGCGGCTGCCCGAACTCCCCGGCGCTGCGTCCCCGGTGACCCCGGACGAGGTGATCGCGGCCGGGACCGAACCGGTCACCAGCTCGGTGTCCGCGGACGACCCCGCGTACGTGATCTACACGTCCGGCTCGACGGGCCGGCCCAAGGGCGTCGTAGTGCCACACCGCAACGTCATCGCGTTGGTGGACGCGACCCGCGACGAGTACGCACTCGGCTCGTCGGACGTCTGGTCCCTGTTCCACTCCAGCGCGTTCGACGTTTCGGTGTGGGAGATCTTCGGCTGCCTGCTCACCGGCGGCCGGCTGGTCGTGGTGCCCTACTTCGTCTCCCGCGAACCGGAGAAGTTCCGCGACCTGCTGGCGGCGGAGCGGGTCACGGTGCTCAGCCAGACCCCGTCGGCGTTCGCGCAGCTGCTCGAAGTGCCCCACCAGGACCTGGTGGTGCGGCTCGTGGTGTTCGCCGGTGAACCGCTGGACCAGCGGGCGCTGCTGCCGTGGTTCGACGCGCATCCCGAGCTCGAGGCACGCTTTCCCGCCGAGAGCGCATCAACACGGTCGGCCTGCCGCGTGGTGAACATGTTCGGCATCACCGAAACCACCGTGCACAGCACGCACCAGACGGTCACCCGGCGGCACGCGCTGGCCGGGTCGCGGTCGGTGGGACCGGCTCTGCCCGGGTGGTACCTGTACGTCGTGGACCCGTCGGGACGGCTGCAGCCGCCGGGCGTGGCGGGCGAGATCTGGGTCGGCGGTGCCGGGGTGACCTCCGGCTACCTGGGCCAGGACGACCTGACCGCCCAGCGCTTCACCGAGGACCCGGTGCGGCCTGGCGGCCGGGTCTACCACTCGGGCGACCTCGGCCGGCTGCGGCCGGACGGCGCGCTGGAACACCTGGGACGCATCGACAGCCAGGTGAAGGTGCGCGGGTTCCGCATCGAGCTGGACGAGATCCGCGCGGTGCTCCTGGAGAACCCGGACGTGCGCACGGCGGCCGTCGTGGTGCGGCGGAACGACCCGGACGACGCGGCCACCGTCCGGCTCGACGCGTACGTGGTGCTGGCCGCCGGCAGTGCGGGGGTTCCCGGTGCGACGTCGAGCGTGCGAAAGCGGGCCGCCGAGATCCTGCCCGACTACATGGTGCCGACCTCGGTGACCGCGCTGGATTCGCTGCCGCTCACCACGAACGGCAAGCTGGACGCGGCGAAGCTGCCGGCGCCGGCGACCCCGGCGGCCCCGGTCGAAGCGCCCGCGGACGGCGACGGCCTGGCGTCCCGGCTGCGCGAGGTGTGGGGCTCGGTGCTCGGCGTGCCGGTCGGGCTGGACGACGACTTCTTCGAGCTGGGCGGCAATTCCCTGTTCGCGGTCCGCATCGGGGCGCGCATGCGGGAGGGCGGTCTGCCGTCGCTGCACCTGCGTGAGCTGTACCGCAACCCGACGATCCGCTCGGTGCTTTCGGCTCTCTCCGCCTGACCTGAACGCTCCACAATGGACAGCTACCCGGCGGCGGGTGAGCCCCGACTTACTGGAAAGGAAGCCGGCGATGACGAAGTCGATCTACGAGGTGGGCGAGATCCCGCCCATGGGCAGCGTGCCGGAACAGATGTACGCCTCGGTGATCCGCCCCGAGCGGTACGGGCCGCCCAGCGGCGCCTTCGAGATCGAGCGAGTGCCGGTGCCCGAGCTGGGCCGCGGCCAGGTCCTGGTGCTCGTGATGGCCGCCGGGATCAACTACAACAACGTCTGGGCGGCGCTGGGCTATCCGTTCGACGTGATCGCGGCCCGCACGAAGGCCGGTGACGAGACCGGTTTCCACATCGGCGGCTCGGAGGGCGCCGGCGTGGTGTGGGCGGTCGGCGAGGGCGTCCGCGACGTCCAGGTCGGCTCCGAGGTCTGCCTGTCCGGGCTCCAGTGGGACGAGCTGGCCAACGACATCAGGCTGGGCGCGGACCCGATTCTGTCGACCACGCAGGCCGTTTGGGGCTACGAGAACAACTTCGGCTCCTTCGCGCAGTTCACCGTCGTCGACGAGTACCAGTGCCACCCCAAGCCCGCGAACCTCACGTGGGAGGAGGCGGCCTGCTTCATGCTGACCGGTGTCACGGCGTACCGGCAGCTGCGCGGCTGGGACCCGCACGTCGTGCGGCCCGGCGACCCGGTGCTCATCTGGGGCGGGGCGGGCGGGCTCGGCTCGATGGCCATCCAGATCGTCCGCCTCTTCGGTGGTGTCCCGATCGCGGTCGTCTCCGACGACGCCCGCGCCGAGTACTGCCTGCGGCTGGGCGCCGAAGGCGTCATCAACCGCAAGGAGTTCGACCACTGGGGCCGGCTGCCCGACGTGACCGACGACGAGGCGATGGCGCGGTGGACGCACGGCGCGCGCAACTTCGGCCGCCGGATCTGGGACATCCTCGGCGAGCGCCGCTCGCCGCGCATCGTGCTGGAGCACGTCGGCCAGGACAGCATCCCCACCTCGCTCTACGTGGCCGACGCGGGCGGCATGGTGGTGATCTGCGGCGGCACCAGCGGCTACAACGCCGACACCGACCTGCGGCACTTCTGGATGCGCCAGAAGCGGCTGCAAGGCTCGCACTACGCCAACACGCGCGAGTGCCGCGAGGTGACCCTGCTGGTCGGGGCGGGCAAGCTCGACCCGTGCCTGTCCTGGTGCGGTGACCTGAGCGAGGTGGGCAAGGCGCACCAGCTGATGCGCGACAACGCCCACCCGCCGGGCAACATGGCCGTCCTCGTCAACGCGCCCCGCCCCGGGCTGCGCGACCTGGCGTCCACCCGCGACGCACTCGCCACGGTCTGAGGGGGCTGAAGATGATCGACAAGGTGGGCATCGTCGGCTGCGGCGTGATGGGAGCGGGGCTGGCCGAGTCGTGCGCGCGGGCCGGCCTGGAGGTCAAGGTGGCCGTGTCCCGTCCGGCGTCGGCGGACGCGGGCTCGAAACGGATCCACCGCTCGCTGGAGCGGGCGGTCTCCCGAGGGAAGCTCTCCGAGACCGACCGCGACGCCGTGCTCGGCCGGATTTCCTTCACCGCGGACCTGCTCGAGTTCCAGGATCGCCGGCTGGTCATCGAGACCGTGCCGGAGGACGAGGCGACGAAGCTGGACGTCTTCGCCCAGCTCGACAAGGTCGTGCAGGATCCCGGCGCGATTCTCGCTTCGAACACGTCCTCGATCCCGATCGCGAGGCTGGCCGCCGTGACGCAGGCGCCGGAGCGGGTGATCGGCCTGCACTTCTTCAACCCGGTCCAGGTCCTGGCCCTGGTCGAGGTGATCAGTTCACTGGTGACCGCGGAGAGCGTGCGGGAGCGGGCGGTGGAGTTCGTCACCGGCGTGCTCGGCAAGCAGGTGGTCAGCTCCCCGGACCGGGCCGGCTTCGTCGTGAACGGGCTGCTGGTCCCGTACCTGCTGGGTGCGGTGCGGGTGGTCGAGTCGGGATTCTCCACCGCGTCCGAAGTGGACCGTGGCATGACGCTCGGCTGCGCCCACCCGATGGGGCCGCTGGCCCTGATCGACCTGATCGGCGCCGATGTCGTGGTGCACGTGGCGCGTGCCCTGTACGCCGAATACGGCGAGCCGTTGTACGCGCCGCCGCCACTGCTGGTCCGGATGGCCGAATCCGGCCTGCTCGGCAAGAAGTCCGGTCACGGTTTCTATTCCTACGCGTAGCCGGGCGGACCTAGGAGAGGATCGGAACATGACCCAGCGGACCATCGGGCTGCTCGGCACGGGTTCGTATGTGCCGGACCGTGTGGTGACCAACGAGGAAATCGTCGCGATGGTACCGAACATCACGACCGAATGGATCATGCGCAAAACGGGGATCGCGACCCGGCGCTACGCCGCCGCCGACGAGGCGACTTCGGATCTGGCGGCCAAGGCCGCGCTCAGGGCCCTGGACAGTGCGAACCTCACGCCCAACCGGATCGACTACCTGATCGTTTCGACCTCCACCGGCGACTTCCCGCAGCCGCCGACGGCTTGTGTGGTACAGAATCTGATCGGCTCGCACGACGCGGCGTGCTTCGACATCAACGTGGTGTGCGCCGGTTTCCCCTACGGGCTCGAGATCGCGCGCCGCCTGGTGGCGGCTCAGCCCGACGCGCACGCCATGGTGATCGGCGCCGACCTGTATTCGCGCTTCCTGAACTACGACGACCGCAGCACGTCGGTCCTGCTCGGCGACGGCGCGGGAGCGGCCATCGTCGGCGAGGTGCCGGAGGGACGCGGATTCCTCAACGTCCACCTGAGCAGCCACGGCGACGCCCAGGACCTGATCAAGGTGCCCGCGGGCGGCAGCCGGACGCCGACCACGGAGGAGACCCTGGCGGCCGGCGGCCACCTGTTCACCATGCAGGGCCGGGCCGTCCGGGACTTCGTGCTCGACAACGTCCCGCAGATCCTGGACAAACTGGTCACGGACGCCGGTGCCAGCCTGGCCGACGTCCGGTGTTTCGTGCCGCACCAGGCGAACGGGGTGCTGCTGGACCACCTGGTCGAGGCTTGCGGCCTGACCGACACGCACACCCACCGCGTGGTCGAGCGCTACGGCAACCTCGGCAGCGCATCGGTCCCGGTGACCCTCGACGACGCGGCCCGTTCGGGCATGATCCACGACGAGGATCTGGTCCTGCTGGCGGCCTTCGGCGGCGGGATGTCCGTGGGAGCGACCTTGCTCAGGTGGTCCGCTTCCGCCTGAGGCCACCGCCGGGAATCGAGTGACACCAGACTCGATTCCCGGCAGCGAGGACTCAGTCGATCAATTCCGGCATCACGGTCTTGACGAACAAGTCGATGCCGGACCGGTCGTAGGCCGACTCGATGAAGTGCAGGATCGTGTACTTCATGCCGAGGCTCTTCATGCGGGTCAGCCGTTCCACCAGCTGCTCCGGCGTGCCGACCAGCAGCCCGGAGGAGTACAGATTGTCGAAGGCGGCCAGCTTGTCGGCCGGGACCAGCGGCTCGTACTGGGCGTGGACCCAGGCCAGCCGGTCCTGGACGTCCTTCTCCGTCTCGCCGATCATGATGTTGTAGTTGCCCGACCGGACGATCGCGTCGAAATCGGTGCCCACCTCACGGCAGTGCCCGGCCAGAATCTCCGACTTGTGCTGGAAACCCTCCGGGTCGCTGTCGAAGTTGGTGTAGTCGGCGTACTTCGCCGCGATGCGCAGCGTCTTCCGCTCACCCCCGCCGGCGATCCAGATCGGGATCCCGCCCTCCTGCAACGGCAGCGGGCGGTTGATCGCGCCATCGACCTGGAAGTGCTTGCCCTCCAGCGTCGCGGTGCCGGTGGTCCACAACTGGCGCATGATCTGCACGCCCTCGTCCAGCCGGCCGAGCCGCTCGCCGGCGCCCGGGAAGCCGTAGCCGTAGGCCCGCCACTCGTGCTCGTACCAGCCGGCGCCGATGCCCATCTCGACCCGGCCACCGGAGATGATGTCGACCGTGGACGCGACCTTGGCCAGGTACGCCGGGTTGCGGTACCCCATGGACGTGCACATCTGGCCCAGCCGCACCCGGCTGGTCGCCGCGGCGAAGGCGGCCATCAGCGACCATGCCTCGTGCGTCGCCTCCTCGGTGGGCACCGGCACGGTGTGGAAGTGGTCGTAGACCCAGATCGACTCGAAGGGCCCGTCCTCGGCGTACCTGGCCAGATCCAGCATCGTCCGCCAGTGCTCGCCCGGCTCGATCCCGACCAGGTCGAGCTTCCAGCCCTGCGGCATGAAGAGTCCAAATCGCATGGGGCCGAGCATAGCGTCCCCGGTGGGCCCCCGGTGGGGATTGGCGCAACCAGCCGCCCCGGGGATCCGGCGCGCGGAGAGCAGCACGGTGGGATGGCCTCCAGCTCGTCGGACGACCGGCGCGACGCGTACCCACCCGGCCGTCGCGGCTCTTCCTCTGTCTACTGTGGACTGATCAGCCAAGTGCCGCGGTCACGGCCGTGCAGAGCCTTTCGTTCCACGCTGATGGCCTTTCGGGTAGGGTTTCCCTCTCTGGGCCGAAGTCGGCGGATGTCCTCCGTATACAGGAAATGGCCCGGTCAGGGGCGACTCCGCCGCAGACGATACCGACTTGGAAGTGAGCAGGATCTCTCGTGAGCAATCCGTTGGTCGCGCCGGTGCAGGATTCGACGACGGCGGTGTCCGGTGTTCCGCTGCTGGAGGACGCGACCGGGCTGAAGACGGCGATCGAGAGCAAGGACTGGGCCGCGGTCGCGGTCGGTGCGGTCGGGACCGCGCTGGACACGCTGACCGCGGTGATGGATCCGTTCGGCGCGATCTTCGCGGCCGGGGTCGGCTGGCTGATGGAGCATGTCGGGCCGCTGAAGCAGGCCCTCGACGCGTTGGCCGGGAACGCGGACGAGGTCAACGCCCAGGCCTCGACGTGGACCAACATCGCGAAGGAGCTGGAGAGCGTCGCGGCGGAGCTGACCCAGCTGGTCAAGAAGGACCTGGAGAGCTGGCAGGGCGAGGCGGCCGACAGCTACCGCAAGGCGGCCGAGGACACGTCCGCGCTGATCGCCAGCGCGCAGAAGGGCAGCGAGGGCGCGGCGAGCGGCGTCAAGACCGCGGGCGAGGTCGTGGCGGCGGTGCGGTCGCTGGTGCGGGACACGATCGCCGACCTGGTCGGGCATCTGATCTCGTGGGCTTTGCAGGTCGTGTTCACGCTCGGGATCGGGATGACCTGGGTCGTGCCGCAGGTGATCACCGCGGTGGCCAAGACGGCGTCGAAGATCACCCAGGTCACCACGAAGCTGGTGAAGGCGCTCAAGGCGCTGGTGCCGCTGCTGAAGAAGGCCGGGACGCTCTTCGAGGACGCCGGGAAGGCGTTGAAGGGCATCAAAGGCGGCAAGCCCAAGCCCGCCCCCAAACCGAAGGACATCGAATCCCCGAAGGGATCGCCGGGCAAGGACGGCAGCTCGTCCGGGGACTCGACCACGACCTCCAGCGCGGATCCGGGATCGACGAACCCCGCCGGGGCCGGGGGGAACAGCGGCGGTTCGCGGCCGCACGGCGAGACGGGGCCGGACGGCACGCACGGCGGCAACGACGGGGGAGGCGAGGCGCCGCCCCCGGGTCGTGACTCCTCCGGCGGGAACGACTCGACGTCGACTTCGGGTGCGGGGCCGGGTGTCCGGGGCAACAGCCGCGGCCCGCGGGAGGACGGGGTACCGGACAAGAACAAGAACACCTGCGGTGACCCGATCGACGTGGCCAGCGGTGACGTGGTGCTCGCGCAGACCGACGTCGAGCTGGCCGGGGCACTGGCGCTGGTGCTGCGCCGGGTGCACCTGTCCTCCTACCGGGCGGGCTGGTCGTTCGGCCCGAACTGGGCGTCCACTGTGGACCAACGGCTGGAGGTCGACGACGAAGGGGTGTCGTTCGCCGGCGATGACGGCACGCTGCTGTTCTATTCGCATCCGATGCCGCAGTCCTTGCCGCAGGCCGGGCCACGGCGGCCGCTCGCGTTCACCGGCGGGAGCTACACGGTCACCCTGCCGGAGCAGGGCCGGACGCTGCATTTCGGCGGCGGCACCGGGGTGCTGCCCCTGCGGGCCATCACCGACCGCAACGGGCACCGCATCGAGTTCGTCCGCGACGATGCCGGGGTGCCGACCGAGATCCGGCACAGCGGGGGCTACCGCGTCCGGGTGGAGTCCGCGGGCGGGATGATCCGCGCGCTGCATTTGTGTGGTGCCGACGATGGCGCCGACCTGCTGTTGCTGCGGTACGGCTACGAGCACGGCCGGCTCACCGAGGTCACCAACGCCTCCGGGACCCCGCTGCGGTTCAGCTACGACGGCGCCGGCCGGATGACCGGCTGGACCGACCGCAACGGCGCCTGGTACCGCTACGGCTACGACCCCGAGGGCCGGGTGGTGCGGGCCGAGGGCTCCGGCGGGTTCCTCAGCGGCACCATGGCGTACGAGGACGGGGCGCGGCGGTGGACCGACTCGCTGGGGCAGCAGACCGTCTACCACCTCAACGAACTGGGCCAGACCGTGCGTGAGGTCGACCCGGCCGGGCACGAGGTCCGGTCGGAATGGGACGCCTTCGACCGGCTGCTCAGCCGCACCGATCCGCTGGGCCGGACGGTGCGGTACGAGCACGACGAGTTCGGGAACGTGGTGGCGGTGACCCGGCCGGACGGCGCGCAGACCCGGTTGCAGCACAACGGTCTCGGGCTGCCGGTGGCGATGGTCGCGGTGGACGGGACGGTCTCCCGGCAGGAATACGACGAGCGCGGCAACCTCACCCGCGCGATCGACGCGGCGGGCCGCGCGAGCAGCTACGGCTACGACGAGCACGGGAACCTCTCGACGATCACGGACCCGCTCGGCGGGGTGCGCACCATCCTGAGCAACGCCGCCGGCCTGCCGGTGTCGGTCACCGATCCCTCGGGCGTGGTCACCCGGTACGAGCGGGACGGTTTCGGGCGGGTCTGCGCCGTGGTGGATCCGGCCGGGGCCACCACGCGGTTCGGCTGGACCGTGGACGGCCTGCCTGCCTGGGAGACTTCGCCGGACGGAACCACGCAGCGGTGGATCTACGACGGCGAAGGGAACCTGCGCACCCACGTCGACGCCCTCGGCCAGACCCATCGCACCGAGGTCACCCATGCCGACCTGCCCTCGGCCGAGACCCGTCCCGACGGCACCCGCATGGAGTACGGCTACGACACCGAACTCCGGTTGACCAGCGTCACCAACCAGCAAGGCCTGGTGTGGCGCTACGAGTACGACGCGGTGGGCGATCTGGTGCGGGAGACCGACTTCAACGGCCGGGTGCTGACCTACCGGCACGACGCGGCCGGGCAGCTGGTCGAACGCGTCAACGGCGTGGGGGAGGCCGTGCAGTTCCGCTACGACGTCCTCGGGCGCGTCGTGGAACGCCGCAACGGCGCGGCGGTCACCACGTTCGCCTACGACGCGGCGGGCCGCGTGGTCGAAGCGACGAACCCGGACGCGCGCGTCACCTTCAGCCGGGACCCGGACGGGCGCGTGCTCACCGAGACCATCAACGGCCGCACCGTCGCCTCGGCCTACGATCCGCTCGGCCGGCTGGTCCGCCGCCGCACGCCGTCCGGAGCCGAGAGCGTGTGGGACTACGACGCGGGCCACCGGCCCGTCGCGCTGCACACCGCCGGGCGCACGCTGCGCTTCGGCTACGACAGCGCAGGCAACGAAACCCGGCGGGAATGGGGCAGCCAGGCGGTGCTCGCCCAGTCCTGGGACGCCGACCACCGGCTGCGCTCGCAGTCGCTCACCGATGCCACGGGAACCGAGACCCAGCACCGTTCCTACCGGTACCGCGAGGACGGTTTCCTGGCCGCCATGGACGATCGGCTCACCGGTCCGCGCCGGTTCGACCTCGATCGCGTGGGCCGGGTCGTGGCCGTCACCGGCTCGGGCTGGACCGAACGGTATGCCTACGACGCCGCGGGAAACGTCGCGCACGCGTCGTGGCCCACCTCGCCCGAGCCGGCCGTCGGGGAGTTCGGCGAGCGGGAATACCGCGGCACGCTGATCCGCAGGGCCGGCAACGTCCGCTACGAGCACGACGCGCAGGGTCGGGTGGTGCTGCGGCAACGGAAGCGGTTGTCCAGCCGCCCCGACACCTGGCGCTACTTCTGGAATTCCGAAGACTGCCTTTCCGAGGTGCTCACCCCGGACGGCACCCGCTGGCGATACCGCTACGACGCGCTCGGCCGCCGGATCGCCAAGCAGCGGCTCACTCCCGACGGTTCCGGGGTGCTGGAGCAGATCGACTTCGCGTGGGACGGGCTCGTGCTGGCCGAACAGGCGCACACGGACGGCCCCGACCCGGGGGACGCCCGCGTCACGGTGTGGAACTACGAACCGGGCACCGGCCGCCCGCTGACCCAGACCGAACGGTCACCGCTGCGCCGCGCGCCGCAGCAGTGGATCGACGAACGGTTCTATTCGATCATCACCGATCTGGTGGGCACTCCGACCGAGCTGGTGGACGACCGCGGGGACGTCGCCTGGTTCCACCGCACGACCCTGTGGGGTGCCACGGCGCTGAGCCGGGGCGGAGCGGGGACCGGCACCCCGTTGCGTTTCCCCGGCCAGTACCACGACCCGGAAACCGGCTTCAACTACAACGTCCTGCGCCACTACGATCCCGATTCCGCCCGGTACAGCAGCGCCGACCCGATCGGCCTGCGCGGGGGAGCCAACCCCCACCAGTACGTGCCCAACCCGCACACCTGGCTGGACCCGCTCGGGCTCACCCCGTGCCAGGAACAGCTCGCGGCGGATCTCGGCGACCGGGCGTCCTATTACCATGGCATGCTCAACCCGCGAACCGGGGAATACAATACGGTCTCCGTGATCAGGGTGCGGGACAGCCAGGGAAATGAATTCAACGTCGTCACGCAGAATGGTGGAGACGACTTCACCGGAGCCCAGCGAGGAGCCGCCCAGCCCGGGGACTTGCTGGTTCGCGTACCCGGCGGAGTCGACCGGCATGCCGAGATGAACGGAATGGCCGTCATCCGAAACCAGGGCTGGACCCCGATAGCCGGCGGTGCGAGCCGTCCCGTGTGCACCCCCTGCGGCACGACATTCTGGAACCAGCATGGTGCAGAGGTGGTCGGTCCCGAATACCGGGGCGAGGGAACCGGACAGACCGGATTCATCTTCCCCCTCCCCGCGAATCCCACGTGACGAAGGGCTTTTCCGACAGTTCTGCCGGGTCGGGCGGCGCCGGCCGGACGGGGTCGCCGGCCGCGCGCAGGCTCGCCACGCGCCTACCGTCCAGAGGCGAGCTTGCGCAGCAGCGATGACAGCCCGCCGGGCGCGCGGCCGTCCAGTCGCGCACTGGTGCGGACCGAGGCTCCGGGTTCCTGTCCGAGCCGGTATCCGGCGTTTTCGAGACGGTTCCACAGCGAGTGGTCCTCGCCGCTGGCGACCCGGCCGAACCCGCCGACCGCGTCGTAGGTGTCGGCGCGGACCGCGAGGTTGGCTCCGTAGACATTGCCGGCCTCTCGGTCCGCCGTTTCGACCAGCCTCCGATAGCGCGCAGCGGCTCCGGGGCCGCCCGGTGCCGGGCCGATGAGGTGTGCGGGGCCGGTGGTGGCGTGGCCGCCTTGGCGGGCGCGGGCCAGGTGCCGGGCTGCCCAGTGCTGGTCCACTTCGCTGTCCGCGTCGGTGTTGAGCAGCAGGACCTCCGACGTCCGATGTCCGGCCAGGCGTGAGAGCGTGGTGCGGCAGCCCAGGTCGCGGACCTCGCCGATGGTGAGCGGGGCGCGGCTGACGATCACCTCGGCCAAGGACCGGGCCCGTGAAGCGGTGTCGTCGGCGCACCGGTCGGCGACCACGATGACGGCACGCTCGACCGACACCGGCAGCCGCAGCAGCGACCGCCGGATCGCGTGCAGGCAACCGGAGATGGCCGGGGCTTCGTCGCGCGCGGGCACGACGACAGCGATCGCGGTGATCACCGGCGCCTCAATACGTCCAGGCGAAACTGCTCGTCGACGTGGGTCACGATGGTCTCGAGGGCCGGATGCGCGGCGAGCCGCTCGTGCACGGCGGCGCCGTCGTGCGGAGCCTCCGGCGCCCACGGCAACCAGTGCACGGCGGCCAGGTCGCCGCCGGGCCTCAGCGCGGCCACCGAGGCCTCGATCGTCTTCTCGAGGTCCGTCTCGTCCAGGTAGTACAGCAGTTCGCTGTAGACGAAGAGGTCGACCGGGCCGGACGGGATCGCGTGGGGCACCAGCCCGTGCCGGACGTCCGCGCTGGGCGCCGCTTCACGGGCGAGGGCCACGGCGTCGGGTACCGGGTCGAACGCGACCAGCCGGTCGCATCGCCCGGCCAGCTCCCTCGTCAGCGTTCCCGTCCCACAGCCGGGCTCGACGACCGTGCCGTAGCGCTCGCGTGGCAGCGAAGCCAGTAGCAGCGCGCGTTTTCTCTTTTCGTACCAACGGGATTCGACCTGCCACGGGTCGTGCGCGCCGGCGTACAGCTCAGCGAACCGGCCGATCGGCGCGGAGCGGTCCGGCGGTTGCCGGAAGAACGTCTCCACCGGGCGGTCGAAGTGGGCCAGCGCTTCCTGCGGCAGGATCGGCGCTTCACCGCGGGGGCCGGGGTGAAGCTGCGAGGTGAATTCGCGGATCGCGGCGGCCTTCGCCGACCGTTCGCCGGTGGTGAGCCGGTAGGAGTGCCCACGGCGCCAGGGGATGTCGGTGGCGCCGGGGCTGCGCCAGTGCCACATCCAGATCGGGTACGACCAGCAGTGGGCCGAGTCCGGGGCGGCGGCCAGCGCTGCCCGCCCGGCGGCCTGGTGGTCCGGGTGGGGGTCCTCGGGCCAGGGCATGAGGCACAGGTCAGTACCCCTCGCGTGGTTCCGGAGCGCCTCCACGAGTTCGTGGCTGTGGGCGGTGAGGTCCGAATCGGGCAGGCCCAGCCAGACCGGGTCCACCGGTAGCCCCTGCGCGGCCAGTGACCGCGCCAGCTCGTCGCGCCGGGCGCGGCCCAGATCGCGGCGCTCGGCGGCGTTCGAATCGGGGAACGCGGCTTCGCCGTCCGTTGCCACCACCAGCGTCATCGTGGTGCCCGCCGCCCGCAGGTGCTGGAGCAGCCCGCTCGCGCCCAGCGTCTCGTCGTCGGGATGGGCGGCGACGATCAGCGCGTGGCGGAACTCCTGCCCCGGCCAGTCGGGAAACGTGCGTGTCCATTCGTGCTCCGGGACGAACGGCCTCATGCCCCGGCCTCTTCGAGCAGGGCCCGGCCCAGTGCGGCGAGGTCCCGTTCGCCGTGGTGCTGGCGGATGAACACCTGGAGGTCGGCCACCTGCTGCGCGAACCGCCGGTCGCGGCACAGCGGTCCGGCGCCGGTGATGCGCGGCGCGAGGTCGACCACGTCACGCGCGGTCCGTTCGACGCTCGCGCGGCAGGTGTCGTTCAGCAAGCCCGGGCTGGGGGACTGTTCGATCGTCGCGGCGGCGGAAGCCAGCAGCGCTTCGGATCCGCGCAGTGCCGCGTGGAGGGCGCCGAGGTGCGCGAGCTGATGGTCGTCCGCCTTGGCCCGGAGGGTTTCGCGCACCGAGTCGAGCACTCCGGCGGCGCCGCCGAGCCAGACCGCGGCCACCCCGGTGCCGCCGAGGACGAACCCGCGCCGCGCGACGTACCAGCCGGGTGGCCCGACGAGCCGGTCGACGGGGACGTCGTCGAAGACCACGTCCCCGCTGTCGGAGGCGTCCATGCCGACGGACTGCCACGCGTCCGGATGGCGTTCGACCCCGGCCGTGGACAGATCCAGCTCGACCAGCTGGTCGCCGGCCGCGACGAGGGCGCGGTCGAGGCCCGTGAGTCCGGAACAGAACCGGACGGTCCCGCTCAGCCGTCCATTGTGGAGTTCCGCGCCGGTCCCGCTCGATTTCGAAGCCCAGACGCCATAGAGGGACAGGGGCGCGGGTGCCTGTGCCGCCTCGGCCAGGATCGCGACCGCGTCGGCGTGGCCTTCGGCGAGCCGGGCGAGAGCCAGGTCGCGGCGGCCGAAGCCGGCCAGTTCACGCCACCGTCGCAGCACCGTGCCGCCGCCGGGCAGCGGCAGGTCCAGCGCGCCGGCCACGAGCATCCGCCGCAGCTCCGCGCCGAGCGTCTCCGCGGTGCGGGGAAGCGGCAGCGGCTTGGGCGGGAGGTCTTTCAGCAGGTTCACCGGGCGTCCTCGAGATTCTGCGGAAGCGGACGGTGCGCGTGGATCAGCTCGGTGCCTCGTTCGTAGTCGTCGTCGGCTTCGTGGGTGAGCACGCCGACCGCGGTGCCGTCTCGCTCGTACCAGACCGTGAACTTGCCGTCGTCGCCGGAAACGGGCCGGGCGTGGTCGAACCCGTCGCCCCACGCGGCGTACTTGAGCGTGTGGTCGCCGATCTCCGACCAGAACCCGGGCACCGCGTCCCACACCGCGTCGGCCCCGGCGGCCGTCCTTCCGGCGACCTCGCCCATCGCGAGGCCCTCGCCCCAGTGCTCCACCGGCAGGGCTCGCCCGGCGACGGCGTTGTAAGCGAGAGCGACGTCTCCGGCGGCGAAGATCCCCGGCCGGCTCGTCCGCATGCGCTCATCGGTCCGCACCCGGCCGTCCTCGATCGCCAGCCCGGCCTGCTCGGCGAGGTCGGCGCGTGGCCTTGCCCCGGTGGCGAGCAGGATCAGCCCGGCGTCGAGGTCCTGGCCCGAGCCGGTGCGAACGATGTGCCCGTCGGTGATGGACTTCAGCTCGGTTTCGGGCAGCAGCAGGACGCCCTCCTCGGCGAGCCAGCTCGCGATCAGCTCGCCCGCCTCGCGTCCGAGCCGCGCCAGCTGCGGGACCGGGCCGGGGCACAGCACGGTGACCCGCAAGCCGAGGCGGGCCAGGGAAACCGCGGCTTCGCAGCCGATGAACCCGGCCCCGGCCACGATCGCCTCGCCGGCGCGCATGGCCGCCTCGCGCAGGTGGCCGGAATCGCGGAGCGAGCGGAGCACCCGCACCCGCGGGTGGTCGGCGCCGGGCAGATCGGGGCGCACCGGCTCGGCGCCGGTCGCGAGCACGCAATGCGTGAACGGGTAGTCCCGGCCCGCCGCCGTCCGGGCACGGTCGGGACCCAGCTCGACCACGGGGTCGCCGAGCGCGAGCCCGATATCCTGTTCCTTGCGGGTCTTCTCGTCCACCAGGGAGATCTGGTCCGAGGCCGTTTCCCCGCGCAGCAGGTCCTTCGACAGCGGGGGCCGTTCGTACGGCGGATCCTGGTCGGCGCTGAGGAGGTGGATTTCGCCGGAGCCTCCGGCTTCGCGATAGGCGCACGCGGCCGACACTCCGGCCGCTCCGCTTCCGATCACCACGAGCTTTTCTGCACCCATGATCGGGCGGGTACCCACTCCGGCGCTGAAAACACCGGGTTACGAGTACCCGGCGGTGGCTCACCAAGCGAAGCACCGACGACCGGCTTAACGTCGAAGGCCATGACCGACATCACCAGCCTGATCCTCGACGACCACGATCGGTTCCGCCGGGCCTTCGCCGAGCTGGACGACCTGGCCTCCCCGGATGAGCTGGCCCGGGCGTGGGAGCCCCTCGCGACGCTGCTGGACCTGCACGCCGCAGCCGAGGAGGCGGTCTTCTACCCCGAGCTGATCCAGCGCGGCACCGACGCCGAGGACGAGACGCTCGACGCCGTCGGCGATCACAACGAGATCCGTGACGCGGTCGCCGAATCCCGGCGGCACCCGGCCGGCAGCGCGGCCTGGCGTGCCGCGGTGCGCCAGGCCCGCACGGCCAACAGCGAGCACATGGCCGAGGAGGAGGACGACGCGCTCGCCGACTTCCGCAGGCACGCCGGCGCGGGGCTGCGCGAAGAGCTCGGCCGCAGGTTCCTCGCGTTCAAGGCCGAACACGAGGGCGGCAAGGGCGTCGACACCGGCGACGTCGACCCTGAGCGCTACGTCGCCGAGCAGGAGAAGAAGGCCGGCAAGGACATCCCGGAAGACGTTTCGCTGGGCATCGGCGGACTGAAGGAGCAGTGAACGCAATGGACCATCTCATGCGAGAACTCGCGCCGATCCCGGCCGAAGGCTGGCGCCAGATCGACGACGAAGCGCGGGAACGGCTGGTCACGCACCTCGCGGCCCGCAAGGTGGTCGACGTCGAGGGACCGCGGGGCTGGACGCACTCGGCCACCTCGCTCGGCCGCACCCGCCGCATCGACGCTCCGGAGAACGCCCGGGAGCGCGAGACCGCCGTCCGGCAGCGCCGCGTCCTGCCGCTGGTCGAGGTGCGCGTGCCGTTCACCGTCGACCGCTCCGAGCTGGAAGACGCCGAGCGTGGCGCCGACGACCTGGAGCTCGACGACCTGGACCAGGCGGCCGCCCAGGTGGGGCTCATCGAGAACCGGGCAGTGTTCCACGGCTGGCCAGAGGCCGGGATCGGCGGGATCATCGACGCCAGCCCGTACGAGCACGGGACGCTGGGCACCGATCCGGAGCGCTACCCGCACCTCGTGGCGAACGCGGTGAACACCTTGCGCTGCAACGGGATCGACGGACCGTACGCGCTGGCGATCAACCCTGAGGGCCACACCGCCATCGTGGAGAGCACCGAGCACGGCGGCCTGCTCGTGCTGGACCACCTGCGCCGCGCACTCGGTGGCGGCCGGGTCAAACGCACCCCGGGCATCACCGGCGCGGTCGTGCTCAGCCTGGCCGGCGGGGACTTCGTCCTGGAACTGGGCCAAGATCTCTCGATCGGCTACAGCCATCACGACGCCGAGAAGCTTTCGCTCTACCTGGAAGAGAGCTTCAGCTTCCGGGTGACCGAGCCGGACTCGGCGCTGGTCCTCGACTGACGTCCGTCGAAGATGCCGTCGCTCTGATCGACGTCAGTGCGGCGTTCGTACGTGACGCGCGCCGGCGAACTGGAGGCCGACTAGCTGCGCGATTGCACCACCCCGGCTCGGCAGCCCCATCACCGACCTCCTGCCGCCGGGACCACCTCGCGGGCCGCGGCACCAACCGAGGCACTCACCTGACGACAATCGTGTGCGCGGAACGGGGCAGCAGCTCCCCGACCACGGGGTGGCCGGGCAATTCGCCGGCCACGAGCAGCCCACCGGAGGTCTGGGCGTCGGCGAGGAGCAGGGCTTCGTCCTCGTCGACGCGGGTGAGGTCGGCGTGCGGGCGGACCCAGTCGAGATTGCGTCGGGTCCCGCCGCTGACGTAGCCGTCTCGCACGGCTTCGCGCGCACCGTCGAGGTAAGGCACCGCGGCGGCGTCGAGGCGGGCGGTGACCCCGCTGGCCCGCGCGAGTTTGTGCAGGTGGCCCAGCAGGCCGAAGCCGGTCACGTCGGTGGCGCAGGTGAACCCGGCGTCGACGGCGGCACGGCCGGCGTCGGCGTTCAGCGCGGTCATCGAGTCGATGGCCTGGGGGAAGCGGTCCCCCGTGGCCTTGTGCCGCGCGTTGAGCACGCCGACGCCGAGGGGCTTGGTCAGCGTGAGCGGCAGCCCGGCGCGGCCGGAGTCGTTGCGCAGCAGGCGTTCCGGGTCCGCGACGCCGGTCACGGCCAGTCCGTACTTGGGCTCCGGATCGTCGATGCTGTGCCCGCCGGCGAGGTGGCAGCCGGCCTGCGCGCACACGTCCAGGCCGCCGCGCAGCACCTCGGCGGCCAGCTCGAACGGCAGCACTTCGCGCGGCCAGCCGAGCAGGTTGACCGCGACCACGGGGGTGCCGCCCATGGCGTAGACGTCCGACAGCGCGTTCGCCGCGGCGATGCGCCCCCAGTCGTAGGCGTCGTCGACGACGGGGGTGAAGAAGTCCGTGGTCGCGATGAGCGCGGTGCCGCCGGCGATCCGGACGGCCGCCGCGTCGTCCCCGTCGTCCAGGCCGACGAGCAGCTCGCCCGCCGGGTTGACGGGCGCGGCGCCGGTCAGGCCGCGGACCACCGCTTCCAGCTCGCCGGGCGGGATCTTGCACGCGCAGCCGCCGCCGTGCGCGTACTGGGTCAGTCGGTACCTCACCCGGCGAATCCTGCCCGCGATGCGCGCGGCGCGCGAGCTTGGCAGGATGACGCCATGGTGCAGGGAGGCGTATCCGGCCTGGTGACCGGCGCGGTCTTCAAAACCGTTGAACGGCAGGTACTGCCGCTGGCGGGTTCGATTCCCGTCCGCCTCCGCCACCGGGCCCGGCCGTGACGGATCCTCGCCGGACGATCCCGCGCACCGACACCCTGCTCGCCGAGCCCCGCATCGCCGCGGCTGTCCGGACTCTCGGGCGTGGCCTGGTGAAGGCGGCGGTGGTCGCGGCGCAGGAGCGTGCCCGCGGGGGTGAGATCCCGCCGGACGCCGTGGCCGAGGCCGTGCTCGCCGCCTTGCCGGTGGCCGTTTCCTCGCTGCGGCCGGTGGTGAACGCGACCGGAGTCGTGGTCCACACGAATCTCGGCCGGGCACCGCTCTCGCCGGCCGCGCTGGAGGCGGTCGTGGCGGCCGGGGGAGCCACCGACGTCGAGTTCGACCTGGCCACCGGGACCCGGGCCGAACGCGGCCGCGGGGCGCTCACGGCACTGGCGGCCGCGGTGCCGGGGGCGGCTGGTGTCCACGTCGTCAACAACAACGCGGCGGCGCTGCTGCTGTGCGCGCTCGCACTGGCTCCTGGACAGGAGATCGTGGTCAGCCGCGGCGAGCTGGTCGAGATCGGCGACGGTTTCCGGATCCCCGACCTGCTCGCCTCGACCGGCGCGCGGCTGCGTGAGGTCGGCACCACCAATCGCACGCACGTCGCCGATTACACGGCCGCGATCGGCCCGGACACCGGATTCGTGCTGAAGGTGCACCCGTCGAACTACCGGGTCACCGGGTTCACCGCCGAGGCCGGGGTCGCCGAGCTGACCGGGCTGGGCGTGCCGCTGGTCGTCGACATCGGCTCCGGCCTGCTGACGCCGCACCCGGCATTGCCCGGCGAGCCGGACGCGGCCGGGACGCTGGCCGCCGGGGCCGATCTGGTCACGGCCAGCGGCGACAAACTGCTCGGCGGGCCGCAGGCCGGTCTGCTGCTCGGCGACGCGACCCTGGTCGCGCGGCTGCGGCGGCACCCGGCGGCCCGCGCCCTGCGCGTCGACAAGCTGACCTTGGCCGCGCTCGAGGCGACCCTGCTCGGGCCCGAGCCCCCGGTGCGGGCGGCGCTCGCCGCACGCGAGGACACCCTGTTCCTCCGCGCGGAAGCCCTGAGCACGGCGCTGGCCGCTGAAGGGATCGATGCCCGCGCGGTGCGGTCGACGGCCGCGGCCGGTGGCGGCGGCGCACCGGGGGTCGAGCTGCCGAGCGCCGCGGTCAGCCTGCCCGCGTGGTACGCCGAGCCGCTGCGTCGCGGGGATCCCGCCGTCGTCGGCCGGGTCGAACGGGACCGGTGCCTGCTGGACCTGCGGACTGTCCGCCCGGCGGACGACCCGGTGATCGACGGGGCCGTCCGCCGATGCGGGTGATCGCCACGGCCGGGCACGTCGACCACGGGAAGTCCACCCTGGTGCGCCGGCTGACCGGCATGGAACCCGACCGCTGGGCCGAGGAGCGCCGTCGCGGCCTGACCCTCGACCTCGGTTTCGCCTGGACCGGGATCGGCGGTGAGGAGGTCGCGTTCGTCGACGTGCCCGGCCACGAGCGCTTCGTGCCCACCATGCTCGCGGGCGCCGGCCCGGCACCCGCGGTGCTGTTCGTGGTGGCCGCGGACGAGGGCTGGAAACCGCAGTCGGCGGAGCATCTGGCCGCGCTCGACGCGTTCGGCGCGGGCCACTGCCTGCTGGTGGTGACCAAGGCCGACCGCGCCGACCCCGCGGCCGCGGCCGCCGCGGCGGTGGCCGAGATCTCCCGGACATCGCTGGGAAGACCACCCGTGGTGGCCGTCAGCGCGGTCACCGGCGCGGGCATCGAGGAGCTGCGCACGGCCATCGGCGAGCTGACCGCGGCGCTGCCACCCCCGGACCCCGGGGCGGACGTCCGGTTGTGGCTCGACCGGGCGTTCACCGTGAAGGGCGCGGGCACGGTCGTCACCGGCACCCTCACGGCCGGCACGATCGCCATCGGGGACGAGCTGCTGCTGGGGTCGTCCCGGGTCAAGGTCCGTGGCCTGCAGGCACTCGGCCGGGCCAGCGAGCGGGTCCCGGCGGCGGCCCGCGTCGCGGTGAATCTCCGGGGCACCGCCCGCGCCGAGGTCCGCCGCGGCAAGGTCCTGCTGGCACCGGGGGCGTGGCTGACCACCGCCGAGCTGGACGTCCGGTTGCGCGGCGCGGCCTCCGCCGACCTGCACCGCGAACACGTGTTGCACCTGGGCACCGCGGCGGTCCCGGTCCGTGTCCGTCCGCTCGGGAGCGACACGGTGCGGCTCACCCTGGCGACGGCGCTGCCCCTGCGCGTGGGCGACCGCGGGTTGCTCCGCGATCCGGGCGAGCACCGGATCGCGGCGGGGTTCGACGTGCTGGACGTCCGCCCGCCGCGGCTGGCCCGCCGGGGCGCCGCTCGAGCGCGGGCCGAGGACCTGGCCGCGAAGGACCTCGGGCGAGGTTACCTGCGCCGCAACGGGTTCGTGCCCGCAGCCGACCTGAGGGCGATGGGTTTGCCGGAGACCGGCGACCGCCTGGGCGACTGGTGCGTCGACCCCGCGCGCATGACGCGGCTGCGCGCGGAAGTAGCCGAAGTCGTCGAAGGCTGGCACCGCGGTCACGTGGTCGCCGCGGGCATGCCGGTCGAGACGCTGCGGCAACAGCTGGGCCTTCCCGCACCCGGTCTCGTCGGGCCGGTGCTGGCCGGAACCGGGCTGATCGTCGACGGCGGCCTTGTCCGCCGCCCGGACCTGGGCCTGGCCCCGGAGGTCGACCGCGCGGTGCGGGCGCTGGAGGAGCGGTTCACCGAGTCCCCGTTCCGGGCCCCGGAAGCCGACGAACTGCGCGAACTGGGCCTCGGCCGGAGGGAGCTGGCCGCGGCGGTCCGGCTGGGCCGGCTGTCCTTGGTCGCCGAGGGCGTTGTGCTCGGCCCGGACGCGCAGGAGCGAGCGGTCACCGCGCTGGCCGGGCTGGGACAGCCGTTCACGGTCTCCGCGGCCCGGCGCGCGCTCGGCAGCACCCGCCGGGTGATGATCCCGCTGCTGGAGCGGCTCGACGCGGCCGGCCGCACCGAACCGCTGGGGGACGGCACCCGGCGCGTGGCCGGCTGAGGCGGCGGGCATCCTGCGCACGGGCCGTCAAGGGATTATTTTGGACCCATGGGCGTGCGACAGTGGATCGAAGACTGGCCGGTCTACCGGCAGCTGACCGGTCCCGATCACCTCGCGCGGGCCTCGGCGGCGAAGTCCGAAGGCTCCGAGCGCTGGCGCGCGCGTACCGAGGACGCCGACGAGGTCGTCCGCTCGATCTGCCCGTACTGCGCGGTGGGCTGCGGGCAGAAGGTGTACGTCAAGGACGGCCGCGTCACGCAGATCGAGGGTGATCCGGACTCGCCGATCTCCCGCGGCCGCCTGTGCCCGAAGGGCTCGGCCAGCAAGCAGCTCGTGACCAGCCCGAGCCGGGTCACCGAGGTCCTCTACCGCCGCCCGTACGGCACCGACTGGGAGCGGCTGCCGCTGGAGCGGGCGATGGACATGATCGCCGACCGGGTGCTGAAGACCCGCGCGCAGACCTGGCAGGACGTCGACGAGCACGGGCGGCGGCTCAACCGCACGCTCGGCTTCGCCAGTCTCGGCGGCGCGACGCTGGACAACGAAGAGAACTACCTGATGAAGAAGCTGTACACCGCGCTGGGCGCGATACAGATCGAGAACCAGGCCCGTATTTGACACTCCGCCACGGTTCCCGGTCTGGGGACCTCCTTCGGCCGTGGTGGCGCCACGACGTTCCAGCAGGATCTGGTCAACGCCGACTGCATCGTGATCCAGGGCTCGAACATGGCCGAGTGCCACCCGGTCGGCTTCCAGTGGGTGATGGAAGCGAAGGCACGTGGAGCGAAGATCATCCACGTCGACCCGCGATTCACGCGCACGAGCGCGGTTTCGCACGTGCACGCCGCCCTGCGCGCGGGCACGGACATCGCGTTCCTCGGCGGCCTGATCAACCACGTGCTGCGCAACGGCTTGGATTTCCGTGAGTACGTGCTGGCCTACACGAACGCCGCGGCGATCCTGACCGAGGAATTCGCCGACACCGAAGACCTCGACGGGTTGTTCTCCGGTTACGACCCGGAAAAGCGGCAGTACGACATCTCGACCTGGGCGTACGAGGACGCCGACGCGACGCCGGCCGCCGGCAGCGGCGAGCCGGAACAGTCCGGCGAGCACCACCACGGCGGCGAGCGCCACCAGCGCGCCGCCCGTGGCGAGTCCTACGGCAGCGGCGGCGCGTCGGTGCACGCCAAGCCGAAGACCGACGAGACCCTGCAGCACCCCCGTTGCGTCTACCAGGTACTCAAGCGCCACTTCGCGCGGTACACCCCCGAAGCCGTCGCCGACATCTGCGGACTGCCGGTGGAGCAGTTCGCCGAGATCGCCGAGGCGGTCACGGCGAACTCGGGCCGGGAGCGGACGACGGCGTGGGTTTACTCGGTCGGCTGGACCCACCACACGGTCGGCGCGCAGTACATCCGCACGGCGTCGATCCTGCAGACACTGCTGGGCAACATCGGCCGCCCCGGCGGCGGCATCCTCGCCTTGCGCGGCCACGCCAGCATCCAGGGCTCCACGGACATCCCGACGTTGTTCAACCTGCTGCCCGGCTACATCCCGATGCCCCACGCGCACGAGCACTTCGACCTCGACGGCTTCGTCGCCGCCGACGCCGGCAAGACCGGGTTCTGGGGCAACATGCGCGCCTACACAGTCAGCCTGCTCAAGGCGTACTGGGGTGAGAGCGCCCAGCCGGGCAACGACTTCCGGTTCGACTACCTGCCTCGCCTGACCGGCGACCACGGCACCTACGCGACGGTCCAGCAGCAGATCGAGGGGGAGTGCAAGGGGTACTTCCTGGTCGGGGAGAACCCGGCCGTGGGCTCCGCCAACGGCAAGTTCCAGCGCCTGGGGCTGGCCAACCTGGACTGGCTGGTCGTGCGCGACCTGCAGCTGATCGAGAGCGCGACGTTCTGGAAGAACGGGCAGGAGATCGAGACCGGGGAGCTGGCCACCACCGAGATCGGCACCGAGGTGTTCTTCCTGCCCGCCGCCGCGCACACCGAGAAGGACGGCAGCTTCACCAACACCCAGCGACTGCTGCAGTGGCACCACAAGGCCGTCGAACCGCCCGGCGAGGCCCGCAGCGACCTGTGGTTCTACTACCACCTGGGCCGGCTCATCCGGGAGCGGATCGGCGACGATCCGCGCGACGCGCCGCTGCGCGACCTGACCTGGAGCTATCCCACCGCGGGCCCGACGGCCGACCCGAGCGCGGAGTCCGTCCTCGCCGAGATCAACGGGCACGGCCCGGACGGCCCGCTCGCGGCGTACACCGAACTCAAGGACGACGGTTCGACCACCTGCGGCTGCTGGATCTACTGCGGCGTCCGCGCGGACGGGCACAACCACGCGGCCGACCGCAAGCCCGGTTCCGAGCAGGATTGGGTGGCCGGCGGCTGGGCGTGGGCGTGGCCGGCCAACCGGCGGATCCTGTACAACCGCGCGTCCGCGGATCCGGACGGGAAAGCGTGGAGCGAGCGGAAGAAACTGATCACCTGGGACGCCGGGCAGGGCAGGTGGGTCGGCCCGGACGTGCCCGACTTCGAGGTCACGAAACCTCCGGACTACGTCCCGCCCGAGGGGGCGAAGGCCCAGGCCGCGCTCGGCGGCGCCGACGCGTTCATCATGCAGACCGACGGCAAGGCCTGGCTGTTCGCGCCCGCCGGGCTCGCCGACGGCCCGCTGCCGGCGCACTACGAACCGTTCGAGAGCCCGGTCGGCAACGCGCTGTACAGCCAGCAGGAGTCCCCGACGCGGCAGACCCTGGACAGCCCGCACAACCGGTACAACCCGGCGCGCAGCAAGGCTTACCCGTACGTTTTCACCACCTACCGCCTGACCGAGCACCACACGGCCGGCGGGATGAGCCGGACCCTGCCGTATCTGGCCGAGCTGCAGCCGGAGTTCTTCTGCGAGGTGTCGCCGGCGCTCGCCGCCGAGCGGGGCCTGGAGCATCTCGGCTGGGCCACCATCGTCTCGGCGCGCACGGCGATCGAGGCGCGGGTGCTGGTGACCGACCGGATCAAGCCGCTGAAGGTGCGCGGCCGGACCATCCACCAGGTCGGGTTGCCCTACCACTGGGGCCCGAACGGGCTTTCGCGCGGTGACGCGGCGAACGACCTGCTGTCGGTCGTGATGGACCCCAACGTGCACATCCAGGAGGCGAAAGCGGCGACGTGCGACATCCGCCCCGGCCGCCGGCCGCGCGGGCCTGCACTGCCGGTCCACGTGGAGGAGTATCGGTCACGGGCCGAGGAAGGGGAGCCGACCGATGGGTGAGTCCGGGTATCTCGGCGACCAGCCGCGCATGGGGTTCTTCACCGACACCTCCGTGTGCATCGGCTGCAAGGCGTGCGAGGTCGCGTGCAAGGAGTGGAACGGCGTGCCCGAGGCGGGCGGTCTCGACCTGCTGGGCATGTCCTACGACAACACCGGTGCCCTCGGCTCGAACACCTGGCGGCACGTCGCGTTCATCGAACAGCCGGTTCCGTCCACAAAGGACGTTCCGGCCCGGGACGTCGTCGCGCTGGGGATGCCGGCCGTCGGCGCGCCGGCGCCGGATGAGGAACCCGGCGTCCGCTGGCTGATGTCCAGCGACGTCTGCAAGCACTGCACCCACGCTGCCTGCCTCGATGTCTG
This sequence comes from Amycolatopsis saalfeldensis, assembly GCF_900110575.1. Lineage (GTDB taxonomy): Bacteria > Actinomycetota > Actinomycetes > Mycobacteriales > Pseudonocardiaceae > Amycolatopsis > Amycolatopsis saalfeldensis. Next base: position 10,890 of record NZ_FOEF01000007.1, on the reverse strand, counting down.
CCCCACCGGGGCGCTGTTCCGCACCGAGTTCGACACCGTCGTGGTGCAGCAGGACATCTGCAACGGCTGCGGCTACTGCGTGCCGGCCTGTCCCTACGGGGTGATCGAGAAACGGAAGAGCGACGGCCGCGCGTTCAAGTGCACCCTGTGTTACGACCGGCTCGGCGCCGGCCTCGAACCGGCGTGCGCGAAGGCTTGTCCCACCGACTCGATCCAGTTCGGCGAGCTCGACGAGTTGCGTGAGCGGGCGGCCGAGCGGGTCACCACGCTGCACGACTCCGGCGTCGCGGAGGCCCGGCTCTACGGCCACGACCCGAACGACGGTGTCGGCGGTGACGGCGCGTTTTTCCTGCTCCTGGACGAGCCTGAGGTCTACGGGCTGCCGCCGGACCCGGTGGTCACCACGCGCGACCTGCCCGCGATGTGGAAGCGGGCCGCGGCGACCGCGGCCGGTGTCGCCGCGGCGGTGGCGGTCTCGTTCCTGGGGCGGCGGCGGTGAGCCCGCGCCGCGAGCGGGCGATGGTCGAGCCCGCCGAATTCCGCTCGTACTACGGCAGGCCGATCCTCAAGGAGCCGGCCTGGAAGCAGCCGGACGTGCCGCTGTACCTGTTCCTCGGCGGCGCGGCGGGCGCGTCGGCGTCGATCGCCGCGCTGGCCGACGTCACCGGGCGTCCGGAGCTGGCCCGGGCCGGGCGGCTGGTGGCGTCGGGTGGTTCGATCGCCAGCGTCGCCGCGCTCATCCACGATCTCGGGAAACCGACGCGGTTCCTGCACATGCTGCGGGTACTCAAGCCGACGTCCCCGCTGTCGGTCGGTTCGTGGATCCTGTCGCCGTTTTCGGGGCTGGCCGCGGTGGCGGCGGCGTCGGAGCTGAGCGGGATCCTGCCCGGGGCCGGCCGCCTGGCCGGTGCGGCCGCGGGTCTGCTCGGCCCGGCCATGTGCACCTACACCGCGGTGCTGCTGTCGGACACCGCGACGCCTTCGTGGCACGAGGCGTACGGCACACTGCCGATCCTGTTCGCGGGCAGCGCCTTGACCAGCGGCGCGGGAGCGGCGTTGCTGCTCGTCCCGTCGGTGGAGACCGGGCCGGTGGTCCGCGCCGGGCTGATCGGCGCGGCCGCGGAACTCGCCGCGGCGCGGCACGCGGAGACCGGGCTGGGCCTCGCCTCGGAGCCCTACCGCACCGGCCGGGCGGGCAAGCTCCTCAAGGCGGCCCGCGCGCTGACCGCGGCGGGCGCGGGCTTGTCGCTGGTCGCCCGCCGCAACCGGGCCGCCGGGGCGGCCGCGGGCGTCGCGTACCTGGCGGCCGGGTTGTGCACTCGCTTCGGCGTCTACGCCGCAGGCGTCGAGTCGGCCAGGGACCCGAAGTACGTGGTCGTGCCCCAGCGCGAACGCCTCCGCCGCTGACGGGCGAACGGCCCCGGTGACATCCGAGGCACGGCACCGACCGACGAGTTCCGGGTCAGGTCGCGCGCAGGAATTCGCCGATGGCCCGGGCTACTTCGCCGGGAGCCTGCTCGGCCTGGTGGTGTCCGGAATGGACGTCTACGCCACGCAGTTCCCCGGCGACCCAGGGCCGCCAGATCGTCAGGGGGTCGCCGTGGATGTCGATGTCGTCTTCGGTCGCGGCGAGCAGCAGTGTCGGGCACCGCACCTGCCGGCCGGCCGCGCGGTCGGCTTCCTCGTGGACGCGGTCGATCCGCAGGCCGGCGCGGTAGTCCTCGCACATCCCGTGGACGACCGCGGGGTCGCGCAGCGCCGCCCAGATGTCGGCGTGGTTGGCTTCCCCCACTTCGTGCGGCCCAGGTGTGCGATACCAGGCTTCGGGGGCGGAGTTGATGACGCGCTCGGCGGGTTTGTCGGTCTGGGCGAGAAACCACCAGTGCCACCACGTGCGGACGAAGTCCTCGTTGAGGCGTTCGAGGTGTTCGGTGATGGGGAGCCCGTCCATCACCACGAGCCGGTCGACGACGTCCGGATGGTCCATCGCGGTGCGGAAGGCGACGAGCGCGCCACGATCGTGGCCCACAACTGAGAACCGTTCGTGTCCGAGGTGCCGCATGAGCGACACGATGTCGCCGGCCATCGCCCGCTTGGCCGACTGCGCGTGTCCGGGTTCGTCCGCCGGCAGCGTGGAACGTCCGTAACCCCGCAGATCGGGGCAAACGACGAAGTGGTCGTCCGCCAGCCGCGGCGCGACGCGGTGCCAGGTGGTGTGCGTCCGGGGGTGGCCGTGGACCAGGACGACCGGGGTGCCCGATCCGCCGTGCCGGACCCGCAACCGCACCGGGCCGACATCGACGGTCTCCAGCGTGAAACCTTCGAACACGGCTCACTCCTTCCGGGGAGGCCGGCACGCGCGACCGGCCTCGACGCCTCGGATACCCCTTCTCCCGGTGGATTACCGTGCACGCCGGCGCGAAGGTCGTCGAGTCCTGCTGAGTGTCGGCCGGTCAACCGCCGGAGGGCGCATTGCTGAGATCGACCACGCAAAAGCGGTTGCCGTCCGGATCCCCAGCGCCAGCGCGCGACCGGAGCCATCGGCGTGGTGCAGGGTCCGCCAGTTGTCGCCGGCCCATTCGTCAGCTTCGACGAGATGCAAGGCCGAGGTCCAGAACGCCACCGCGCGCGGCAGATCGGACACGCCGATGACGGGGAAACCGAGCCTCAGCATGCGTCCAGCCTAGCGCGCCGATGACCGGCGAGTGTCCACTTGGGAATCTGTTTCGGCCGCACGTCGCACGGCTTCGTTCCCGGCCTGCTGAGGCAACAACTCATTCCGGCGGTCGGATGGCCCGCACGGACCTGCGGGAAACGTACCCCGGCCCGGTCAGGCCGATTCAGGACGCCTTCAACGCTGCTTCCAGGTCGTCGCGCGTCATCTTCGAGCGGCCCTTGACGTCGCGTTCCTTGGCCAGCTTTTGCAGCTGTGCCTTGGACAGCCCGGCGAGGTCCGGCTTCTCGCGCTTCGCGGACCGACCTCGCTGCCCGTCCCGTTTGCGCACGCTCTTGGACAACGCTTCGAACAGGTCGACGACCTTCGTGTCCTCGTCCGGTTCCGCTGCCGGGGTCACCGTCCCGCCGGCCTTCTTGGCGTCGATGAGGTCGCGGACGCGCTCGTTGTAGGTGTCGTGGTATTCCTCCGGCTGCCACTGCCCGGTCATCGCGTCGATGAGCCGGACGGCCATCTCGAGTTCCTTCCCGTTCGTCTTGGCGTCCGCCGGGAGCAGGGGGATGTCCTTCGCCGGGTCACGCACGTCCGTGGCGAAGTGCAGGGTGTTGAGTACCAGGACACCCTTCCCGGCCCGGACGAGCGCGAGGTGTTCCCGCCCGTGCAGGGCGAATTTCGCGACTGCCGCCTTGTCCCGCTTGCCCAGGGCTTCGACGAGCAGCACGTACGGCCGCTCGGCGTCCTCTTTCGCCGGTGCGAGCCAATAAGTGCGGTCGAAGTAGATCGGGTCGACCTCGTCCAGATCGACGAAGCGTTCCACCTCGAGAGAACGCGACCGACCGGGTGCCACCTCGTCGAGCTCCTGCTGCTCGACCAGGACGTACTCGCTGTCGTCGAGCTCGTAGCCTTTGGCGATCTCCGCGTAGGGGACCTCGTCGCCGGTCCGCTCGTTGACCCGGCGGGAGCGGATGCGGTCGCGCGTGCCCTGCTGGAACTGGGTGAAGTGCACGGCGTGGTCGTCGACGGCCTTGTACAGCCGCACTGGCACGCTGACCAGGCCGAACGCCAGAGACCCCTGCCAAACCGGACGCATCCCGCTACTCCCTTCACCCACCGATGAGTACCCGGCGTCGGGCATGGTCACACGGCGTTCGGCCAGCTCGTCGGCGCTGGTGCAGAACAGCGGAGGAATTCCCACCGCTCATTCATCGCGGGTAATCCCGTCCGCGGTGGGTACCCGGCCGCCAAGGAGGCACCGAGATGACTGACTACCGGCACACCGCCACGATCGACCTGCCCGCCGACGAGCTCTTCGCCTATTTGCGCGAACCGAGAAACTTGCCGCATTACTTCCCCCAGATGCGGGAAGCCGAGCCCCAGGGCGGCGACGCGGTGCACGTCGAGGCAGACGTGGGTGGCGAGCGCGTCGAGGGCGAAGCATGGCTCACCGTGGACGAGGGTGCCCGGAAGCTCTCGTGGGGTGCGCAGGGCCCGCACGATTACCACGGGGAGCTGACCATCGACGAGCAGGCGCCTGGCGGCTCTCGGCTGACCATCACCCTCCACAGTGTTCGCGAGAGCGAGGGGGAGCAAGTGCAGCGCGGACTGGAAGAGACCGTCGCGGCGCTGGCGCACACGGCGGTGGCGGACTCCGATGTGGAGAACGCCGAGGCTGAAGGCGGCTGGACCGGCCGCTGACCGGTCGAAGCCAGCAGGAGGAGGTCGGCCATGCACCCCGAGAGCGACCAGCACTCGCCACCGGAAGAAGTCACATCGCCGGGCAACGGTCATTGCTTCGCCGGACAGCGGCGGGAATCCGGAAGCCCGGGCACGCCGTTCGGCGGTCCCGGATGACGGCGGCGGAATCCACGCCGGATACCACCGTGATCGTCCGGCACCGCTTGCGGGCGGAGCTGGTGTTCGCCCAGCCGTGGCTCCGCCGGCTGCTCGGCGCCCACAGCGGCCTCGAACTGGACGCCGACGGCCTGCGCGTGCGGCTCGGGCCGTGGGTGGTGTCGACGCCGGTCGGCAACCTCGCCGGCGCGGAGGTCGTCGGCCCGTTCAACCCGGTGAAGGCGCTCGGCGTGCGGCTGTCACTGGCCGACCACGGGCTGACCTTCGCTGCCTCGGCCGGACGAGCGGTGTGCATCCGGTTTCACCGGCCGGTGCCGGGGATCGAGCCGACCGGTCTGCTGCGGCACCCGGGGCTGACGGTCGCGGTTGCCGGCCCGGAGCTCGTGGCCGAGGCGGTCAACCGGATCGCCCGGCCCTGATGTCCGGCGGCCGGAGGGTGGGCCGGCCGCGGGTTTCCCCGGCGCGGCAAAGGAATCGCCTGGGGCTGGGCGGATTCTGTCCGGGTGGCGGTGGTGGGGCAGGCCTCTGTCACGCCTGGCCGGCGGCAGGACGCAGACCCGGGTTGAGCGCCGTTGGCCGGGCCGCCCGGAAAGCAGCCCTCAGGCGGGCGGGTATTGAGCCGCCGTGAGCAGCCGGGCGAGGTGGACGGCGTTGCGGACCAGGGTGGCGTTGGCGGAGGCGACGGCTTCGGGGGTCTCGTCGAGGTCGTTGTAGTCGCCGCCCTGCATCGCTTCGCCGTTCCAGTAGGTCCCGCCCTGGGCGGGGATGGTGAAGCCGATGTCGTTGAGGGCCTGGAAGAGGTCGGCGATGATCTTGTGGGCGCCGTCCTCGTTGCCGACGGCCGCGGCGACGGCGACCTTGCCGAACATGGCGGGGCGGCCCTGGTCGTCGGTTTCGGACAGTTCGGCGTCGAGGCGTTCGAGGACTCGCTGGGCGACGCTGGACATGTGCCCGACCCAGGTGGGCGTGGCCACGAGCAGGATGTCGGCGCCGGCGATCTTGCGGCGGAGGCCGGGCCATTCGTCGCCGTGGCCCATGTCGGCTTCCACGCCCGGGCGCACGTCGTGGTCGACGACGCGCACGCTCTCGCCGTCGACACCAGCCCGGGCGAACAGGTCGAGCAATTGTGCGGCGATCAGGTCGCTGCTCGATTTCGCCGGAGCGGGTTTGAGGGTGCAGATCAGGGCCAGAACGCGCATGAATGCCTCCATGGAAGTGCCGGGATTTCGAGCCGCGGATTCCCCGTGGGAGTCCGGTCGAAGCGAACTCGCCGAGCGTGCCGCTCATCAGTCGGCGACGCCCTTGCCCTGGTCGACGAAGGTCTGCCGCTCCGGGGTCACGCTCGTCGACCTGGAGACGGGCTCGTTCACCCGTTTCCACTCCGGTCACCTTGCCGCGGACTCCGCCCGGTGGGTCTCGGTGTTGAGCACGATCTCGCCGTTTTCGACGTGCACCCAGATCATCTGGGTCTGCAGCCGTCCGCCGGACAGCACCGTGGTGACCGCGGCGAAGTTCTTGCCGGTGGCCAGTTCCTCCGTCTCCGGCATCAGTTTCGGACCGTCTGCGGTACGAGCGGGCACGATGTCCTCCTGCGGGTCAGGACTCGGCCGAGCCGGTCGCGAGTCCCTTCCGGCTACCCCCTGAGCCCCACCACAAACCGGCGCCGCTCGACGCGGGCGTCCGGCGGGCTTCAGCCGCGGCGAGGAAATGACGGAGCTGCCGGCGGCGGTCGGGACCATCCTCACTCTGCTGACCTGAAACCCCGTGCCCATAGCCACACAAGCACCGGTTACCGCTCTTTCCCGAGGATCGGCCGGCACCTCCATCCCCCGTCGGATAGCCGTGCTTCGCCCGCCGAAACCTCGAGCCGAATGCCGCGATCGGGCGAATCCGGTTCGTCACGCGGACGCTCGCTCGGCGGGGTCTCCAGGTCGCGGAAAACCATGAGGGGTCGTTTGCCCGGCCCCGGTTGCCGGGTAACCGGAGAATCCGGCCGGACCGCTCAGGTGCCGGGCCGCTGAGCCCACCTGCGCCTTCGCCCACCGAGATCCACCTCCCTGAAAGGGTGATTTCATGCCTACCGTCTCACGGACGTTCACCGTCGAGCCCGGACCCGGAGTCGTCATTCCCTACCTGGCCGACTTCGGCCACGCCGAGCAGTGGGACCCCGGCACCGAGCGGACCTACACGCTCGAACAGCTCGCCGGAGACCGCGTGGTCCTGGTCGGGCGCAACGACACCGCCACTTCCACCGAGACCATCGAGGTCAGGTCCAGCGGTGCGGGGTCGAGCGTCACCTACACCAACGAACTGCAGTTCAACGGCGTCGCCAAGTTGGCGGCGCCACTGAGCAAGCTGGTCTTCGAGAAGCTCGGCAACGACACCGAGCGGCGGCTGACCGAAGCGCTCAACGGCCTGGCCCGCTAGCCATGCCGGCGACGAGACGGCGGCGGAGCACGGTCGACACCGCGAACCTGTGCCGGGTGGCCGCGCTGTCGGCCGCGGTGGTGACCGCGGCGCAGACCGCGACCGCCGTCGTCGCGCTGCGTTCGGGGCGGCGCGACTACGCCGATGCCGTCTGGGGCCCCGGCTTGGCCGCCGTGGCCGTGACCAGCGCGCTGGCCGGTCGCGGTGACGCCCGGCGGCGCTGGGCCCTGGCGGCGGCCACCTCCGCGTGGGCGGCCCGGCTCGAACGCCAGATGCTCGGCCGCCTGCGCGGGAGCGACGAGGAAGACCCGCGTTACACCGAGTTCCTCGAAGGCGACTCGGCGAAAACGGTGCTCGGCAAGGTCTTCCTGACCCAGGGGCTGAGCCAGCTGCTGGTCTCCGCGCCGGTGCAGCTCGCGGCCGCCAGCGCGGTGCCGCGCGGCCGGCGCCGGTGGCTCGCCCCCGCCGGGCTGGCGGTGATGATCGCCGGTGGCGTCGTGGAGGCGTTGGCCGATCACCAGAAGTCGGAGTACTCCCAACGGGACAAGGAAAACCGGCCGGACGTGCTCGACACCGGCTTGTGGGGCTGGTCGCGGCACCCGAACTACTTCGGCGACTCCCTGGTGTGGGACGGAGCGTGGATCGCCGCGGCCGCGTCCGCCCCGGGCGCGTGGACGCTGCCCGCGCCGGCGGTCATGAGCTACCTGCTGATGTTCGCCACCGGCGCCAAGCGCACCGAAAAGCGGATGCAAGACCGCCCCGGCTACCGCGCTTACCAGAAGCGAACGGCGTTCTTCTTCCCGCGGCCCCCGAAGCGGACCTGAACGTACCGAACGCCGTCCAGGGTCTCGCGGACTGTCCTAAGTGGGCCGGCCGCCCCCGCGCTTCTCGTAGGCCGGGGGCGTTCTACCTGACTGACGTTCCGGACGAAGAAGAGGCGGGGCACGGCGGCCTCCCGTTGCACCGTGCCCCGCGAGGGCCGGCGCCGTACTGGTCCAAAGCAGGCGACAGCCCTATCTGCGCCACAAGCGCACCGGTGCGTCAGCCCATCGCCGGGCGGCACTCGGTGGCTGGGGCGGGTCTGGATCAACCAGTCAGGAAACGGACGACCGGCCTCGATGCGGCCGGCGGACATCGGCCGGAGCCGGAGTGGCCGGAGGTCTGATGGCGTGGCGCGCCATAGCCAAGTTCACCCTTCGCCGCGGGGTTGGTGAATGCCACCCGGGGACCAGGGGGAGCGCACTGTCCGGGTGCCCACTCCGGATGAGGCCAAACGTCCGGGAACGAGCCAGGGGCGGTGGGGGAGCCGGATCGAGGGGAACATCCGGACGTCGAACACGGCGCCGACGAGAGCCGAAGCGGTGAGGACCGGATGGCGAGGGAGAAGATCGTCGTCCCCCCGGTGGCGCGGACCGCGACCAGGCCGAGGCCGCCGTTGAGCCCCGCGCCGACGGCCGCCGCCCCCGGATGTGGAGTTTCCCCCGGAACGAGGTACGGTGGTGCTGCCCCTCGCCGAGAGTGCCCAGATCTCGCCCTCGCGACGATCGTCCACTTCGGGAACCGGGCCCGTTCGAAGACTCCCCGTTGACGCCAGGACTCCCGCGTCGGCGACGTCGACCGGGCCGTTCAGGAGCACTCCGTGGAATCACCGGGATACCTCGCTCGCTTACGAGAGCGTCTCGGACCTGTTGGCCGTGTGGCAGGGCGGGGAATCACTCGTCATCGAGGTGGCCGGGGAAGTGGACCACCAGAACGTCGCGGACCTCGGACCGCGCCGGGCTGCGGGTGGTCGCGACCGGCCGGGCCATCCTGCGCCCGTTGCGGCTGACCGGCCTGGACCGCTCGCTCGCGGTGTACGACTCCGTCGCCGCCGCGCTCGCCGCGGCCCGCCGTCGACCCTGACGGGGCGGACGGCTTGCCCACCCCGACCCTGACTGTCCACTTCGGAGAGGCGTGATCCGTTGTGAGTACCCGAGTCCTGCTGGACCCGCACGATCCCCTGGTCGCGTGTGACCGGTGTGGCTACACCACCGTGCACGTGGCGCGGGTGATCACCGACAGCGGTGTGGTCATCGGGAAGACGCTGGTGTGCACGTCCTGCCGTCATCACCGCCGGCTCGAGGCCGAGCAGCGCGCGGAGGAGATGGCGACGGCCGAAGCGTCGAGGCTGTCGGCCGACGGAGAGCCGAGTCCGGGGACAGAGTGAGGGGATGACCTCAGCCCCCGGACAATCGGAGAGAGGGGGCGACGGCCAGGTGGAGGCCTGAACCGTGGAATGGTCGCTCACCCCTTGACGAGATGGTCGAACCTCCGGCGCCTACTCGGGCGAACGCGCTCACGCCGGTCACCGCGCCCCCGCCGTCATCCGCATCGAGTGGATCCGCGCGTAAGAGGGTCGCGCGATGGGCGGCGTTGCGCGCAGCCACCGCGTTGGTCGTTTTGCAGTGGCTGCTGGACTTCGCCGGACTGGGTTCAGGGCGAGCGCACGCAGGGAGCGGCCGGCTCACCCGAAGGATGGCCATCACGATGGGGAGCCGGCCGCTGTCACCCGCGATGAACTCTCCAGACGGAAGCTCAGCGCAGCTCTTATTTCACCCGGTACTTCGGAATACGCTACTTCTCGGTGTGCTGGGCTGCCCGATCGACGTCGCCGCGCCATTCGCCGGTCTCGGCGCCGTCCCGCTGCTCGATGAACGTCTTGAACCGGTCGAGGTCACCCTGGACGCGGCGATCGAGGATGCCCAGCTTGTCGGCGACGTTTTCGACGAATCCGTCGGGGTCGATGTCCATTTGCACCGTCACCCGGGTGTGACGGTCGTCGATTCGGTGCACCGTCGCGACCCCGGCATGATTCGGGCCGTCACCGTTCGAGGCCCATGCGACTCGTTCGTCGGGGTGCTGTTCGGTGATCGTCGCGTCGAACTCCCGGGTCACACCGGCGACGTTGATCCGCCAGTGCGTGTGGGTGTCGTCGAGCTGGTCGATCCGTTCGACGCCATCCATGAACCGGGGAAACTGGGTGAACTGGGTCCATTGGTTGTAGACGGTGGTGACGTCGGCTTCGACGTCGACGGACTTGGTTACGGTACTCATGAAGCTGCCCCGCTCCTTCGCGATCGGCGTGTGCCGCATGGGATGTGCGCGGCCACCCTCTGGCTACCCGCCCCGGGCGGTGGCAAACCGATCCAGAGCCGATCCAGACTGGGCATCGCTGACCGCTTCGGCCTGGGGATCGGCCAGCACCCTCGCCGACACCTTGCCGACGGATCCTGCTGCGCGCGCAACGAGCCGAACAAGCTGCCGATGAGCCCGGCGGTCCGGCGGAGGCCGGGGGTGCGGCTGTCGATCAGGGTGAGCAGGACGATGGCGTGCAGGATCGGCGGTACCAGGTAGGCAAGTCCGAAGTGGATCGTCGGATCATCCGGTGGGGCAAGGCTTTCCATGGTGACAGAGGTCGAGGCGGTGGACAGCGCGACCGTCGCGATCGCGCAGGAGGCGAGCATGGTGCCGCCGAGCCGGGGCGAAGTGTGGCAGAGGGGCCGCGCCCGGCCCGGCGACAGTCGGTGGAGGCGAAACGCAGTGGTCGCCCGCATAGGTGGTCAGCTCGACTCGATCGGGTGCGACTCCGGCTGGGTCTCCTGCGAGGCCCCGTCGGCATGCCCGTTGCTGCTGCCGTTGCCGTTGCTGCTGCCGTTGTGGCCGTTGTGCGCGGCCCGCTCCAGCGCGGCCGACTCCTCCGGCGGGTCCGGCCGCAGGAGGGAGCCCGGAACGGCGTGCCCGGCGGTGCCGAGCTTGTTCATCTTCTTCGGCACGGTCGCGCCCTGGTATTCCAGCGGAATGGCGTGGCCGTGGCTGTCCACGCCGCCGAGCGGCTGGTGGAGCTCGATGAACTCGCCGTGCGGCAGGCGCTTGATGATGCCCGTCTCGACGCCGTGCTC
>NZ_FOEF01000064.1 GCF_900110575.1 Amycolatopsis saalfeldensis | reverse complement strand
TGAGGTTCACCCCGGGTAGTGGACACCGAGTTAGCAGGACCAGCTGTCCTGCTGAAAGGATGTCCCCATGCCTCCTCGCAAGCGCCGGTCCTACACGGCCGAGTACAAGGTCGAGGCTGCCCACAGGGTGATCGATTCCGGCCGCACGATCACCGAGGTCGCCCGCGAGCTGGGCATCGACGCGGGCATGCTCAGCGTCTGGGTCAAAGACGAACGACGCCGGATCACCGCCGCCGAGGTCCACGGCGACAAGCCTCTGGAGGCGGCCGAGCGGGCCGAGCTGCAACGGTTGCGCCGGCAGGTCGGCGAGCTGGAGAAGGACAACGCCTTTCTGGTAAAAGCCTCGGCGTACTTTGCCGCGATGCAGAAGAACCAGCCCGGTTCGCTCTGATGGCCAAGTACGCCGGCCCCGACTTCGCCGAGACCGCCGGCGCCGCCTCACCACGAGGCACACGGTTCTCGGTGCGGCGTATGGCGCGGCTGCTGGGCGTGTCGACGTCCGGCTACTACGCCCACGCCAAACGCGCCGTGGTGACAGTGTTGACGCCGCGACAGCAGCGCCGCGCAGACCTGGAGGTGAAGATCACCCAGGCCCACCAGGACTCACACGGCACCTACGGGTCGCCGCGGATCACCGCTGAGTTGCGTGATCGGGGTGAGGTGGTCACGGCGAAGACCGTCGCCAAGATCATGGCTTCGATCGGGATCGAGGGCATCAGCCCGCGCACGTTCAAGGTGAAGACGACGGTGGTCGATCCGTCCGCGTCGTTCCCGCCGGATCTGGTCGACCGCCACTTCGACCGGGGCCGGGCGGACGCGGTCTGGCTGACCGACATCACGTATCTGACGTGTGGTGAGGGCGACATGTTTCTGTGCGCGATCCGGGACGGGCACAGCCGGAAAGTGTTGGGCCACAGCACCTCTGACCACATCAGCGCTGAGATGGTCACTGACGCCATCGACGCCGCGGTGGCCGCTCGTGGCAGCCGATGTCGTGGCACGGTTCTGCATTCCGACCGTGGCGGGGAGTTCACGGCGCACCTGACGGCGCGAGCGTGTTTCGGTCACGGGCTGCGCCGGTCGATGGGCGCGACTGGGATCTGTTGGGACAACAGCCCGGCGGAGTCGTTCTGGTCGACGTTCAAGCACGAGGAGTACTACCGGCACGTGTACGCCACGAAGTCGGAACTCGTTGCTGCTATTGACAATTGGGTGAAGTTCTACAACAGTGTGCGGCGGCACTCCTCGATCGGGATGCTCAGTCCCGACACCTTCGAGCAGTCACTCCGCACGGCCGCCTGAACCCTCTTAAGCCCCTGTCCACCATTCGGGGTGAACCTCA
>NZ_FOEF01000006.1 GCF_900110575.1 Amycolatopsis saalfeldensis | reverse complement strand
GGTCTGGCGGCACGCATGGAACGACTTCACCCCGTTCCTCGACTATCCACCCGAACTCCGCAGGATCGTCTACACCACAAACCTGATCGAGAACATCAACTTCCAGCTCCGCAAAATCACCAAGAACCGCGGCCACTTCGACAGCGACACCGCCGCGGCAAAACTGCTCTACCTCGGACTCCGCAACATCACCAGCAACCGAGGCGGACCATCGGGAACCGGCACCCGAGGCTGGAAACAAGCACTAAACACCCTCGCCGCACTCTTCCCAGACCGACTCCCACTCCACTAGAATAGAAGAAGAAATCGTCCGTGGCTTACACGGAAATCATGACAGGGCCTCCGCTGCTTCGCGTCGGCGATGCAGATGCCCACGCAACCCGCGCCAGTCGAAACCACACCGCTTCGCGGCGCCGCTGCGGCGAAGCAGCTGCACACTCCAGCCAACGCCACACCGCTTGGCCGCGACAGTGCCGCGAAGCAACCACCCACACAACCCGCACCAGCGAGAGCCGTACCGCGCCACGCCGGTCGCGTGGCGAAGACGCTGCCCACGCCAGTCAGCCCTTCGGTGCTTCGCCCCGATCGCGCGACGAAGCAGCTGCCCACGCAGTCCGCACCAGACGGGGCCACGCCGCGCCACCCCAGTCGCGCGGCGAAGCGGCGGTGCATGGCAGCCAGCGCTCCGCTGCTTCGCGTCGGCCGTGCGGCGAAGCGGCAGCCCGCACAAACCGCGCCAGCCGGAGCCACGCCGCGACGCCACGATCGCGCGGCGAAACGGCTGCTAACACCAGCCAGCGCCACACCGCCTCGCGGCGACAGTGCGGCGAAGCAACGGCACACCCCAGCCAACGCCACACCGCTTCGCCACGACGGTGCGGCGAAGCAGCTGCCCACGCAACCCCCACCAGACGGGGCCACGCCGCGCCACCCCGGTCGCGCGGCGGAGCAGCAGCTCACACCAGCCAGCGCTTCGCTGCTTCGCCCCGGCAGTGCGGCGAAGCAACCGCCCACACAACCCGCCCCAGCCAACGCCACACCACTTCGCCGCGACAGTGCGGCGAAGCAGCTGCCCACCAAAGACACCCCGGCCGGAGCCCCGCAGTGAGGCGCCTGCAAGCGGCGAGGGCAGTGGTCGTGCTCGGGGCGGCCGTGGCGGGTGGGGTGGGGCTGGTTCTGCCGTCCGCGCGGTATCTCTCCGAGCGGTTCCCGCCGGGGGTGGGGGATCCGGATTTGGGGCTGGGGTTGCGGTTGGCTTGTGCCCTTGCGTGCGCGCTCGCCTTCGCGCTGGCGCTGGCGGCGTTGCAGCGGCACCGGGACGAGCCGCTGGCGTTCGCGTGTCTGCCCGGCATCGCGGTGATCGGGATCTCCGCGCAGTATCTCGTGCTCACCCTTCCTCGCGTGGCCGACCTGGCGCCTGCCGCGCGGATTGCGCCGGCGAGCGGCACGTGGGTCCTGCTCGGCGTCGGGGTGGTGCTCACGGTGACGGGGCTGGCCGCGGGCGCAGCGTCACGACGGTTGTCCGAGTAGGCAATGCTTACCTAAGCTTCAACGCATGTCTCACCAAATCGGACGGCGGGCCGCGCTCCAGGGCGCCCTGGCCACTTCGCTGGCCGCGGCGCTGACAGCCTGCGGAAACGGGGACCAGGCAGCAGCCCCGCAAGGCGCGTCGGCCCCCGGTTTCCCGGTGAGCATCCCCGGAGTCGAGGGGAAGACGACGATCCCCCGGCCGCCGCAGCGCGTGGTGTCCGTCGGGCAGTATCGCGACGCGGACGCGGCCGTCGCGCTCGGAGTGGTCCCGTTGATCACGCCGGACCTCGGCAAGTTCCTGCCCGGCGGGATGTCGCCGTGGCTGCGCGCGAAGGCCGGCGATCACCTGCCCGAGCTGTACGCGGACACGCAGCTGCCGTTCGAGCGCATCGCCGCGCTGCGGCCGGACCTCATCCTCGGCACCGACCGCCCGACGCTCGCCCAGGACTACCGGACGCTGAGCGCCATCGCGCCCACCGTCTCCTCCGCGGCCGGCTACAACAAGGACACCTGGCCCGTCACCACCCGCCGCGTCGGCACCGCGCTAGGCCGCCGCATCCAGGCGGAAAAACTGATCGCCGACGTCGAGGCCCAGGTGAAAGCCGCTAAAACAGCCAATCCGGGCTTCAGCGGACGCACGTTCACCATCGGGCCCGTCACCGGCGACGGCACGATCACCACGATCAGCAGCGCGAAGGACGCCTCGGCCCTGTTCTTCGGCGAGCTCGGCCTGGTGCTCTCGCCGAAGGTGACCTCACTGCCGCAGACGTCGATCCCCGGCCGTTCGCAGGTCAGCCCCGAGCGCCTGGACCTGCTCGACGCCGACGTGCTCGTGCTCACCTACACCACCCCGGGCAGCCGCGCGCAGACCGAGGCCCAGCCGCTGTTCCAGCAGCTGGCCGCCGTCCGCCGGGGCTCTTACCTGGCGCTGGACCTCACCACGGCGATCGCGCTGGCGTTCCCCTCCGCGCTGAGCGTGCCGTACGGCCTCAGCCAGTGTGTGCCGAAGCTCGCCGCCGCGCTGGCGCGTCACTAGCCCGGGCCAGCGCGTCGAGGCTCACCTCGACGATGGCGCGCAACTGCTTCGCGCCGACCCCGGCCCGGCTCATGACCGCCAGCGACTGGTTCACCGCCGCGATGTGGACGGCGAAAGTCGTCTCGTCGGGCACCCCGCCCGCCTTCAACGCGGCGCGCAGCCGGGTGCGCTGCAAGCCCAGCGCTTCCTGCGCGTACTGGGCCGCGCGCGGGCTGAGCGAGGGCGTCGCCAGCACGGATTGGACCGCCAGGCATCCGTCGGGCAGGCCGGGGTCCGCGATGCGGCTCAAGGCGACCTCGAAAAACGCTCGCACGGCGGCGACCGGCTGATCGGCAGCGCCGGACAGCGCGGCGTCGTACTTCTCCCCATAACGCGTGACGTAGCGCTCCAGGCAGCTCAAGAAGAGCGAATCCTTGTCCCCGAAGGACGAGTAGAGGGAGCTGCGGTTGAGCGCGGTGGCGCGGGACAGGTCGTCCACCGAGGTCTCGGCGTAGCCCGCCCGCCAGAACTGGATCATCGCGGCCTCGAGCGCCGCGTCGACGTCGAACTGCTTCTTGCCTGCCATGTCACGACCTCCTGTCACTCAGGCTATCTTAAACCAAACAGTTCAAGATAGTCCCGGCCCCCGACGGAGGAATCCATGACCACCGCCCTCGACAACCCGGTCCGCGACCTGCCCCTGCCCGAGCTGCCCGGGTTCACCCACCGCTGGGCCGACGCGGGCGGGATCCGGCTTCACGCGGTCGAAGGCGGCCGGCCGGACCGCCCGGCCGTCGTGCTGCTCGCCGGATTCCCGCAGACCTGGTGGGCCTGGCGGAAGGTGCTGCCCACGCTGGCCCGCCGGTTCCACGTCCTCGCGATCGACCTGCCGGGCCAGGGCCATTCCGAACGTCCGGACGGCAGTTACGACACGCACACCGTCGCGGCGTATGTCCACGCCGCGGCGGAAGCGCTGGGAGTTTCGCGCTACTGGCTGGCCGGCCACGACGTCGGCGCTTGGGTCGCCTTCTCCCTCGCGGTGCAGTTCGAGAGCCAGCTGTGCGGCTTGGCCCTGCTCGACGCCGGGATCCCAGGCATCACGCTGCCCGACGCCGTCCCGCTCGACCCCGAGAAGGCGTGGAAAACCTGGCATTTCGCCTTCCACCTCGTGCCCGACCTGCCCGAAATCCTGCTCGCGGGCCGTGAGCGCGAATACGTCGGCTGGTTCCTGAAGGCGAAGTCCCTCTCCCCCAGCACTTTCGACGACACCGAGATCGAGGCGTACGCCGCGGCCGTCGCCGCGAACGACGGGCTTCGCGCCTGCCTGGCCTACTACCGGCACGCCGCCGAATCAGCGCGGAAGAACCACGAAGCCTTGGCACGACAGCACCTCACCGTGCCGGTCCTCGGGATCTCCGGCAGCCACGGCTCCATCCCCGACATGGCCGCGTCCCTGCGGCCCTGGGCCGCGAACACCACCGGAATCGTCGTGCCGGACGCGGGCCACTTCATCCCGGACGAGCAGCCCGAAGCCGTCGCCGCCGCGCTCGCCGCCTTCATGTCCGAAGGAGACCGCTACTGAAGCAGCGCGATGCACTCCACGTGATGCGTCATCGGGAACGCGTCGAACGCGCGCAGGTCCGAAAGCGAGTACCCGTGCGAAGCGAACGTCGCCACGTCTCGCGCCAGCGCCGCCGGATCGCAGGCCACGTAGACGATCCGGTCCGGCGAGCCCGCCACGATCGCGTCCACGACCTCCCGCCCGGCGCCCTTGCGCGGCGGGTCCAGCACGACCACGTCGACCGGCCGGGGCGCGTCGGCTACCAGGTGCTCCACCCGGCCCGTGCGCCAGCTCACCTGCGGCAGGTCCGCCAGGTTCCGCTCGCCGTCGGTGACCGCGCGGCGGCCCGACTCCACGGCCAGCACCCGGCCCTCGGGGCCGACCTGCCCGGCCAGCACCGAGGCGAACAGCCCGACGCCCGCGTACAGGTCCCAGGCCACCCCGCCGCGCGGCGCCTCCGCCCACTCCCCCACGACCTGGGCGAAGGTGCCCGCCGCGGCCGGGTGCACCTGCCAGAAGCCGTGCGCGTCGAACCGCCAGTCGCGGTCCGCGGCGTGCTGCACCGCTTCGCCGCCGGACAGCTGCCGATACTTGTTCCGGCCGTGCACAGTGGACACTTCGCGCACGTGCTGGTGGCCTTCGCCGTCGCTGGTCACCTCGATCTCGCTGCCCGGGCGCCAGCGCTTCGCCAGCACGCCGTCGAGCGAGCCCTTCACCGCGATCGGGCAGTCGTCGAGCGGGACGACGCGGTGGCTGTGGTGCGCGCGCAGCCCGGCGCGCCCGTCCCGGCCCGCGACGAGCCGGACCCGGCTGCGCCAGCCGAGCGGGCCGCCGTCGAGCGGCTCGACGACCACCTCGCGCGTGATCCCCGCCAGCCGTTGCAGCTGCTCGGCAACGACGGCGGCCTTCAGGGAACGCTGGTACGCCGGGTCGGCGTGCTGCCAATCGCAGCCGCCGCAACCGCCGGGCGCCGCGAGCGGGCACGGGGGCTCCACCCGGTGCTCGGACCCGGTGAGCACCTCCACGGCGTCGGCCCGGCAGAACGCGCCGCCCTTGTCCTCGGTCACCTCCGCGCGCACGCGCTCACCCGGCAGTCCGTGCCGGACGAACACCACCCGTCCGTCCACTCGGGACACACAGTGCCCGCCGTGCGCCACCGGCCCGATCTCGAGCTCAAGACTGCGGCCGAGCCAGTTTTCCGTCATTCAGCAGGTTCCTTGGGTGGTGGTTCGACTGGGGACTGAACGGGTTTGGCGGCGGCGCGGGCCGCTGCGGCGTCGAAGCCACGCCGGACGTCACCGGCCGCCGGGCGCGCCCGCCGGACGCGCGCGGCCGCCTTGGCCGAGGACTCCAGCTGCCAGGGCACGCTGGCCACGATGACACCGGACTGGAACAGCAGCCTTCCCTTGAGCCGCAACGCGCTCTGGTTGTGCAGCACCTGCTCCCACCAGTGCCCCACCACGTACTCGGGGATGAACACGGTGACCACGTTGCGCGGGTTGTCGCCGCGCACGCGCTTCACGTAGTCCAGCACCGGCTTCGTGATCTCGCGGTACGGCGACTCGACGACCTTCAGCGGCACCTTGAACTTGTGCGCCTCCCACTCGGCGGTGAGCCGGCGCGTGTCGACGTCGTCGACGTTCACCGTCACCGCCTCGAGCACGTCCGGGCGCATCGCCTTGGCGTAGGCCAGCGCGCGCAGGGTCGGCCGGTGCAGTTTGGACACCAGCACGATGGCGTGGTTGCGCGAGGGCAGCACGGTCGGCGCGTCGCCCATCTCCTTGAGCTCCTCGGCCACCCGGTCGTAGTGCTTCCGGATCGCCGTCATCAGCACGAAGATCGCCACCATCGCGGCGATCGCGATCCACGCGCCGAGCAGGAACTTGGTGATCAGCACGATGACCAACACCACGCCGGTCATGGTCAGGCCGACCGCGTTCACCGTCTGCGAGCGCCGCATCCGCCGGCGCACCGACGGCTCCTTCTCCTTGGCCAGCAACCGGTTCCAGTGCCGGATCATGCCCGCCTGGCTGACCGTGAACGACACGAACACACCCACGATGTACAGCTGGATCAGCCGGGTGACCTCCGCGTCGAACGCGATGATCAGCACCAGCGCGAAGGCCGCCAGGAACAGGATGCCGTTGGAGAACGCCAGCCGGTCGCCGCGGGTGTGCAGCTGCCGCGGCAGGTAGCGGTCCTGCGCCAGGATCGAGCCGAGCACCGGGAAGCCGTTGAACGCCGTGTTGGCCGCCAGCAGCAGGATGATGCCGGTGGAGAAGGAGATGTAGTAGAACGCCGGCGGGAAGTCGGCGAACACCGCGTGCGCGATCTGCGCGACGATCGTCTTCTGCTGGTAGCCCGCGGGCGCGCCGGACAGCTGCGTGGCCGGGTCCTCCGCGAAGTTCACCTTCGTGACGATCGCGAGCGTGATGATGCCGACCAGCATGGTCACCGCGAGCACGCCCATCAGCAGCAGCGTGCTGGCCGCGTTCTTCGACTTCGGCTTGCGGAACGCGGGCACGCCGTTGCTGATCGCCTCGACCCCGGTCAGCGCCGCGGCGCCGGAGGAGAACGACCGCAGGATCAGGAAGACGAAGGCGAACCCGGTCCAGCTGCCCTCGGAGTGCAGCTGGAACCCGGCGCTCTCGGCGCGCAGGTCCGTGCCGGTGGCGGCCTCGATCAGGCCCCACACGACCATGATCATGATGCCGGCGATGAAGCCGTAGGTGGGGATGGCGAACGCTTTGCCCGATTCGCGCACCCCGCGCAGGTTCAGCGCGCTCAGCACGGAGACGATCACCACCGAGGCGAGCACCTTGTGCTCGGCCACCCACGGGACCGCGGAGCCGATGTTCGCGACACCGGACGAAGTGGACACCGCCACGGTGAGGATGTAGTCCACCAGCAGGGCGCTCGCCACGGTCAGGCCGAACTTGCCGCCCAGGTTGGTGCTGGCGACCTCGTAGTCGCCGCCGCCGCTGGGATAGGCGTGCACGTTCTGCCGGTAGGACGCGACCACCACCAGCATGACCAGCGCCACCGCGACGCCGATCCACGGCGCGAAGGCGTACGCGGACAGCCCGGCGACACTCAGGGTCAGGAAGATCTCCTCCGGCGCGTACGCCACGCTGGAGAGCGCGTCGGAGGCGAAGATCGGCAGCGCGATGCGCTTGGGCAGCAGCGTGTGGGCCAGCCGGTCACTGCGGAACGGACGCCCTAGGACCAGCCTCTTCAGCACGGTCGGGAACTTCGACACCCTGCGAATCTACAGCGGGGCGGTAGCCACTCCGCTGAGGGCGGCGGTGGGGAGGACGGTGGAGCTGACCGGGACCCCACAAGGTAGGTTCGGCGCTGGTCGTCGAGGGTACCCACGGACGGGTCATCCCCACCCTGAGGAGGCAGCGCGTGCACGTGGTGATCATGGGATGCGGCCGGGTAGGCGTGTCCCTGGCCGCGGCCCTGGAGCGGCTCGGCCACGAGGTGGCCGTCATCGACAAGAACCAGCAGTCGTTCCGCAGGCTGGGCAGCGACTTCCACGGCCAGCAGGTGGTCGGCGTCGGGTTCGACCGGCAGGTGCTGATCGAGGCCGGCATCGAGCGGGCCGGGGCGTTCGCGGCGGTGTCCAGCGGGGACAACTCCAACATCATCTCCGCGCGGGTCGCGCGCGAGAACTTCGGCATCGAGCACGTGGTCGCGCGGATCTACGACCACAAGCGCGCCGCCGTGTACGAGCGCCTCGGCATCCCGACGGTCGCGACCGTGCCGTGGACCACCGACCGGTTCCTGCGCACCCTGCTGCCCGACGGCGTCGCGTCCGCGTGGCGCGACCCGACCGGCAACGTCGCGCTGCTGCCGCTGCCGCTGAACGAGGGCTGGGCCGGCCACAGCGTGCGGGGCCTGCAGGAGGCCACCGGCGCCCGGGTCGCGTTCATCATGCGCTTCGGCACCGCCGTGCTGCCCGACAACAAGACCATGGTGCAGGCCGACGACGTCGTCTGGGTCGCGGCGCGCTCCGGCACCGTCAGCGACGTGTCGAGCGTGGCGGCCCGCGCTCCGGAGGAGGAGAACTGATGCGGGTCGCGATCGCGGGTGCGGGCGCCGTGGGACGCTCGATCGCCGTGGAGCTGATCGACGGGCGGCACCAGGTGATGCTGATCGAGCGGGAGGCCGACCAGTTCGAGCCGGCCACGGTCGAGCAGGCCGACTGGGTGCTCGGCGACGCGTGCGAGGTGTCGATCCTGGAGGAGTCCGGGATCGAGCAGTGCGACGTGGTGATCGCCGCGACCGGCGACGACAAGGCCAACCTGGTCGTGTCGCTGCTGGCGAAGACCGAGTTCGCCGTGCGGCGCGTGGTGGCGCGGGTGAACAACCCGGCCAACGAATGGCTCTTCACCGACGCCTGGGGCGTCGACGTCGCCGTGTCCACCCCGCGGATGCTCGCGGCGATGGTCGAGGAGGCGGTCAGCGTCGGCGACCTGGTGCGGCTGATGACGTTCCGGCAGAGCCAGGCGAACCTGGTCGAGCTGACCCTGCCGGAGGAGACCCCGCTGGCTGGCAAGCCGGTCAGCGAGCTGGACCTGCCCCGCGACGCCGCGCTGGTGACCATCCTGCGCGGGGACCGGGTGATCGTCCCGCAGCCGGAGGACCCGCTGGAGCCCGGCGACGAGCTGCTGTTCGTGGCCACCTCCGACGTCGAGCCGGAGATCCGCTCGGCGCTGGGTTACTGAAAAGCGGCTACTGACCGACGACGAGAAACGGCGCCCCGCACCAACTCGTGCGGGGCGCCGTTTCTCGTGTCTGCAGAGGGAAATCAGACCTCGGGAGTGGGCGTCTTCGCGTACTTCTCGCGCAGCCGCGCCTCCGCCTCGGCGTCGGTCTCCGGTTTCGGCTCCGTCTCGGCCAGCGCCTTGAGGCGCTTGTCCGAGCGGCGGACCGCCCAGACGACCACGAGCAGGCCGAGCGCGTACAGCGGGTAGCCCATGGCGATCTTCGCGAACGCCAGCCAGCCCGTGTAGTCGCTCTGGTAGAGCCAGCGCTGCACGACGAACCGGGCGGCGAAGATCAGCGCCATGACAAACGTGGCGATGTCGTAGCCGTACCGCGACGGCTTGTCCTTGCGCCAGGCCTGGCCGGTGCCGTTGAGCGCGTTCCAGACCAGGCCGGCGAGCGGCCAGCGCACCACGATCGACACCACGAACACGCCGCAGTAGACCAGGCTGGCCCAGATGCCGAAGAGGAAGAAGCCCTTCGCCGAGCCGGTGCGGAAGGCGATGAACGCCGCGATCGCCACGCCGAAGAAGCCGGAGATCGCGGGCTGCAGCGGCTCCTTGCGCACGACGCGCAGGACCGTGATGGCCACCGCGCTGCCGATGGAGCCCCAGATCGCCGCGGTCAGGCCGAAGAAGGAGTTCACCAGGACGAAGACGATCACCGGCAGCGACGAGTAGATCAGGCCGGAGACCCCGCCCATCTGCTCCAGCATGGTCGGCTGCGGCTTGTCCTCGTCGTCCCCGCCTTCGGGCACGTGCTTGTCGTTGCGGGGGGCGGGTTCAGTCACGACAGCTGATCAACTCACCGGGCTCTGGAGTTCGTAGTACGGGTTGTACAGCACCTTCTGGCCGTCACGCTCGGCCATCCGGCCACGGACCTTGATGGTCCGCCCCGGCTCGATGCCGGCGATCCGGCGTCGGCCCAGCCAGATTAGCGTCACTCCCTGTGTTCCGTCGAACAGCTCCGCCTCCAGCGTGGCGGCCTCGTCCGTGGGGCACAGCTCCACGCTGCGCAGCCGGCCGAGCACGGTGACCTCTTCACCGGAGCGGCAGTCACACGCCCGCTGCGCCCCGCCTGCCCGGGACGACTCGGACAGATCGTCGGCGTCGAGGTCCTCGACGTCGGTGGTCAGCTTGCGAACCAACCGGCTGAAGTAGCCGCCGTCTTTGGCGGACATAGTGGTGCTCCTGTGCTCCGGGGCCCCGGTTTTCCAACGGCCCGTGCGTGTCCAGCGTAGCTGCGGTCCCAGCCAGGAGAACCGGTTTGCGCCAAGATCGCAACGTGACGTCCGTTATCCGGAACCCGCCCGCCGTCCTGCTGCCCGGAACCGGCTCCGACGAGGTGTTCGTCCGGTCCGTGTTCGCCGGGCCGCTGGCCGCGCTGGGCATCGCGCTGATCGCTCCCCCGCCGCCGCCGGGAGCGGCGCTGGCCGACGGTTTCCTGGCCGCGCTGGACCGGCTGGCGGCCCGGCACGGGACCCTGCTCGTCGGCGGCGTCTCGTTCGGCGCGCACCTGGCCGCGGAGTGGGCCGTGGCGAATCCGGGGCGCTGCGGGGGCCTGCTGGCCGCGCTCCCGGCCTGGAGCGGCGAACCCGGCCAGGCACCCGCGTCGCTGGCCGCGAAGCTCTCAGCGGACGTCGTGGCCGCTTCCGGCGTGGAGGCCGCGCTGGCGCAGGCCGAGGCGGGCAGCCCGCCGTGGATCGCGGCGGAGCTCGGACGGGCCTGGCGGCGGCACGGCGACGGGCTGGCGGACGGCCTGCGCGTCGCCGCGACCCGGCCGTCGCCGACGCTCGCGGCGTTGCGCGGGCTGGCCTCGCCGGCCGGGGTCGGCACTTGCGCCGACGATCCGATACACCCGACGAAAGTCGCACGCGAGTGGGCCACGGCACTGCCGCGGGCGGCGCTCGGCGAGACGACGCTCGCCGCCCTCGGCGCCGACCCCGAGTCGCTCGGCCGCGCCACCGTGCTGGCCTACCTCCGCGCGTCGGCCGGCTGACCCCGCACCGCCGCCGAACGCCGTCAAGGCCTCCTTACCGGCGCCGGACGCGGGTAAGGAGGCCTTGACGGACTTGCGGTCAGCCTTGCTGCTCGGCCTGCTCGGCGATGTGCTGGGCGACGGCCTCCGGCAGCGTGATCGTGAGCGGCGTGCGGACCGGCATCGGCGAGTTGCCGCGGTCCACCACCGTGTGGCGGACGATCGCGCGCAGCACTTCCGGGGCCTGCGCCGACTGCGACTGCGGGCCCGCGATGACCCCGCGCAGCATCCAGCGCGGGCCGTCGACGCCGACGAAGCGCAGCGCGACGTCGCCGACGATCGCAGACAGCTCCAGGCCCCACTGGCCCCGGCCGATGTTGACCTTCGCGCCGTCCGCGCGCAGCTGGTCGGCCAGCTCGGTGCCGACCTCGCGCCACAGCCCGCCGGTGCGCGGCGCGGCGTACGCGCTGACCGTGATCTGGCCCTGCTCGGTGACGACGTGCACGGCGCGCACGCCCCCGGCCTCCGGGTCCATCTCGACCTGCACCTGCGAGCCGTCCGGCACCGGCACCTTGACCGAGCCGAGGTCGATCCGGGGGATGCCGTCGTCCTCGGCGTCGGCGACGTCGAACGGGCCCTCGGCCGTGTCCGACAGCTGGTCCTCGGGCTCGGCGGCGTCGGCAGCGTCGTCCTCGACGTCTTCCGCCCCGGCCGGCCGTCCCTCGGCCGCGGACCCGCGCTTGCGTCCGAAAATCCCCACTAGCTCTCCGTTCCTTCCCCAGTGCCCGGTCCCGTGCCGGGCCCGTCCGGCACCAGTGTGGCGTGTCCGCCGGTCGAGCCGTAGCCGCCGGCGCCGCGCTCGGTCTCCCCGAGGTCGGCCACCTCGACGAATTCGGCGTGCTCCACCCGCTGCACGACCAGCTGCGCGATCCGGTCGCCGCGGGCGAGCACCACCGGCTCACGCAGATCATGGTTGATGAGGCAGACGCGGATCTCACCGCGGTAGCCGCAGTCGATCGTGCCGGGGGTGTTCACCACCGACAGGCCGACCCGCGCCGCGAGCCCCGAGCGCGGGTGCACGAACCCCGCGTAGCCCGGCGGCAGCGCGATCGCGACGCCGGTGCCGACCACCCCGCGCTCGCCGGGGCCGAGGACGATGTCGGAGGTGCTGACGAGGTCGGCCCCGGCGTCGCCGGGACGCGCGTAGGCCGGCAGCGGAACGCCGGGGTCGAGCCGGGAAAGGAGTACCTGAACGCTGGACACGGGCGGCGAGACTACCCTTGTCGCGTGGGTGACACCGTGAACACCGCCGTGACGAGCGGCATCAGGCACTCCGAACGGCTCTACGTGCCGTGGTGGGGCTGGCCGCTGCCGATGCTGGGCGCGATCCTGCTCGGCGTCGAGATCCATCTGGGCTACCCGTCGATCCCGATGTGGATCCCGCTGGCCGTCGCCGTGCCGGTGATGGCCGCGCTGCTGCTCTCGCTGGGCCGCTCGCGCGTGCGGGTGACCGGGGGCGACGAGCCGGAGCTGTGGGTCGGCGACGCCCACCTCCCGCTGCGCTTCGCCGGCACCGTCGAGGTGCTCGGGACCGCGGCCAAGCGGCCCGCGATGGGCCGGGACGGCGACCCCGCCGCGTTCGTGCTGCACCGCGGCTGGGTGGGCCCGGCCGTGCGCGTGGAGCTGACCGACCCGGACGACCCGACGCCGTACTGGCTGTTCAGCACCCGGCGCCCCGAGCGCGTCGCGGAGCTGCTGCGCGCCCGCTCCTGAGCGGGCCCCGGACACGCGGAAGGGGGCCGGTCCCGAAAGACCGGCCCCCTTTGCCCCGCTCGCGCACGAGCTTCCCCGAAACCGCGGCGACTGCGTGTACACCCCTGAAAAACCCTGTGGTCCCCTGAAACCCGGTACGAAATCCCCGTACGACCGGGCTCAGCGTCGATCAGGCCGGCGTGGATCAGGCACAGTCGCGGCAGATCAGCCTTCCGCCGCTTTCCTCGGCGAGCCGGCTTCGGTGGTGCACCAGGAAGCAGACGGAGCAGGTGAACTCGTCCGCCTGCTTCGGCACCACCTTCACGGTCATGTCCTCACCGGAAAGCCCGGAGAGGTCGGCACCCGGAAGCTCGAAGTTCTCGGCGTTCGCGTCCTCGTCGACGTCGACGACGCCGGACTGGTTCTCGTTACGCCGGGCCTTCAGTTCCTCCAACGAGTCTTCGGCCAGCTCGTCGGCTTCGCTGCGGCGCGGAGCGTCGTAGTCGGTAGCCATGTTCCCTCACCCCTGCGAATCAGCTTGTCGTGTTCTCACGAGCCCTCAGGTGTCGCCCCTCGAACCCGCCGTGCCGCTGGTCAACGTTCCAGCGCCCCTGTTTGTGCCCGGCCTCCGCAGTGACCGCCGTCTCAGCTTTCCCGCGCTCTTCCTGCGGCCGGAGCCCGGGAAGGGTAGCTCACCGGTCAAGACGCTCCGCAGCGAGTCGCGTATTGCCCGGAATTCGTCACCCGACAGGGGGAACCCGCAGGTGAGACGCCTATCGTCCGTTCGGGTTGCGCCCGGGTCGGGAAGATCACCCGGCGGCCGGGTCCGCTTGCTCCCGCGGAGGTCGGCGTGGTGCGATCGCCGGGCGGGACCGGCTGCGCCGCCCCGCGCTGTGACGCGGATTCGGCGAGGGTGACCCGCACCACCGGGCGCGGTGCGCACCGCTTAGGCTCACCGGCTACGAAGGTGTCGGTGCGTATACCGGCGGTTACCCCCGATCGAGGCGTGATGCGGTCCGGGCGAGGTGAACCCCGGGCACTGGTGACACTGCGGGGTCGGCGGCACGGGACCGGCACCGCGGGGCGGAACGGGTTCCGCGATCGGGAAGGGACGGGGCAGGTGGCGTCGGGGAACGGCTCGGGGGAGCGTGGTGCGCCGCGGCCCTATCGCAAGCACCGGCCGCTGCCCGCGCTGATCGTGATCGGGGTGCTCGCGCTGGGCGCGGTCTTCGTCTGGGTGAACGCCGTGGTCGGCCGGGGCAACGTCGACGAGGCCGTCCTCTGCACGCCCGCGCCCACGCCCCCGGCGGGCACCACGTACACCACCGTCCCGCACAACGGGCTCGACGACCGCGCCCCCATGCCGCCGGACAAGGTGGCCCTGAAGGTGCTCAACGCCAGCACCACGCGCGGCCAGGGCGGCATCGCCACCACGGCGTTGCGCGGCCTCGGCTTCACCGCCATCGCCGACCCCGGCAACGACCCGGCGTACCCCAAGGGCGACGCGAAGTGCCGCGGCCAGATCCGCTACGGCGAGAACGGCGCGGCCGCGGCCCGCACGGTCAGCCTGGTGGTGCCGTGCGCGGAGCTGGTGCGGGACAACCGCAAGGACGCCAGCGTCGACCTCGTCACCGGCACCCGCTTCGACGACATCCGCCCGCGCGCCGAGGCCCTGCGCGTGCTGCAGCAGCTCACCAGCTGGTCCCAGGCGCACCAGGGCGGCGGGGGCAGCGAGCAGTCCACCGGCCCGGGCGGGCCGATGATCGACCAGACCCTGCTGGCGAGCGCCCGCGACGTCACCTGCTGAACCGCGCGACCGCGAACGGCCCGGCACCGGGATCGGTGGTGCCGGGCCGTTCGCGCGTCAGACGGAGGCGGCGCCGCACTCGGCGAGGGTCTCGCGCAGCTGAGCGGCGATGGTCGGTGAAGCGGCGTACGTGACGTCGTCGCCGAGGTCCGGGGCCGAACCCGGCAACAGCACGGTCGCGCCCGCCTCCGAGGCCACCAGGGCGCCCGCGGCCCAGTCCCAGCGGTGCAGGCCGTGCTCGACGTACGCGTCGAGCCAGCCCGCGCCCACGGCGCACAGTTCCAGCGAAGCGGCGCCGTTGCGGCGGATGTCGCGCACCCGGCTGACCAGTTCGCCCACGAGGCGTCCCTGGCGCACCCGGCGCCCGGCGTCGTAGGCGAAGCCGGTGGCGACGAGCGACAAGTCCAGCCGCTGCGGCGCGGACGCCGAGAGCCGTTGGCCGTCCAGCCACGCGCCCTCGCCGCGGGCGGCCGTCCAGCGCCGTCCGCTGACCGGCTCGACGACGGCGCCCGCCACCGAAACCCCGTCGATCTGCGCGGCCACCGACACCGCGAACGAGGGCAGCCCGTAAAGGAAGTTGACCGTGCCGTCGATCGGGTCGACGACCCACGTGACGCCGCCGGCCGCGGCCGATCCGCCGCCTTCCTCGCCGAGCACCGGCTCCCCCGGCCGCAGCCGCGCGAGCCGCGCGCGCACCAGGTCCTCGGACTCGCGGTCCACCGCGGTGACCACGTCGGTGTCGGCCGACTTCGTGTCCACCCGCACTTCGCCGCCGGCCCGCATGGCGGCCCAGGCGGCCCGCACCAGCTCCGCGGCCTCGGCCGCGACCTGCTCGGCAACGCTTTTCAGCAACGACTCTTGAACGCCCACGTCCGACATGTCACCACATCCGGTTAAAGTCTCCGAAGCAGACTTCTGAATCGTGCGAGAAGGGACCACGTCAGTGACGGCGACCCGAGGTTTCGGAATCGACATCGGCGGCAGCGGGATCAAGGGCGCGCTGGTCGATTTGGAGCGGGGAGAGCTCATCGGCGAACGGCACCGGATCGACACGCCGCAGCCGTCGACCCCGGACGCGGTCGCCGACGTGGTCGCGGAGATCGTGCGGATGGCCGGCTGGGACGGCCCGGTCGGCGTGACGCTGCCCGCGGTGGTCAAGAAGGGCGTCGCGCACACGGCGGCGAACATCGACCACAAGTGGATCGCCACCGACGCCGACGCGCTGTTCGCCAAGCGGCTCGGCCGCGGCGTCGAAGACGTGGCGATGCTGAACGACGCGGACGCGGCCGGCATGGCCGAGATCCGCTTCGGCGACCCCGCCGCCCGCACCGGCGTGACCGCGCTGCTCACCTTCGGCACCGGCATCGGCAGCGCGGTGTTCCACGACGGCCACCTCGTGCCGAACACCGAGTTCGGCCACGTCGAGGTGGACGGGCACGACGCGGAGAAGCGCGCCGCGGCGTCGGTGAAGGACAATGAGGAGCTGACCTACCCGCAGTGGGCCAAGCGGGTGCACCGCTACCTGAGCGTGCTGGAGAACCTGATCTGGCCGGACCTGTTCATCGTCGGCGGCGGGGTGAGCAAGAAGGCGGAGAAGTGGGTGCCGCTGCTGGACATCCGCACCCCGGTGATCGTCGCGTCGTTGCAGAACAACGCGGGCATCGTGGGCGCCGCGGCCGCCGCCGTGGAGGGCATCGAGCACTGACCGGGCGGACCGCGCCACGGCTGCCCTCGGTCACGAGGGGGTCACGCGCGGGTACCGTCCGGGAGGCCGGAGGGTGATCGCTTCGCGACGCACTGCCCGGCCGTCGTTACAATGGAACACGGCCCACGGCTGCGGGGCGCAAAACCGCAGGCCGAGGCGTGTTCCCCGAATGTGAGGCAGCCGAGGTGGCGATACCTCGGCTCGTCATGATCGACCGCTGCGAAAGGGCGTAAGTGGCAGCCGCAAGAACCGCAACTCGAAGCGGGACGAAGACAGCGACCGCAGCCGAAGAGCCGGCCGACGAGGCAGCCACCGGCGCGGCGAAGCCCACGGCGCGCAAGACCGCGACCAAGTCGGCCGGTGCGAAGAAGGCCCCGGCGAAGAAGGCGCCGGCCAAGAAGGGCGCCAAGCCCGAAGACGGGGATCCGGACGGCCCGGTCGAGCTCGACGAGGCCGAACTCGAGACGCCGGACCTGTCGGACCTGGAAGAGGTCGAGGTCGACGTCGTCGACGAGACGGTCACCGAGGCGGCCGCCGCCACCGACGATGACGACGATGACGACGAAGAGGCGGAGACGCCGGCGGCCCGCCGCCGCAACGCCGCCGCCGAGAAGGGCCCCAAGTCCTCGGACAACCCGGACTTCGTCTGGGACGAGGAGGAGTCCGAGGCGCTGCGCCAGGCGCGCAAGGACGCCGAGCTCACCGCTTCGGCCGACTCGGTCCGCGCCTACCTCAAGCAGATCGGCAAGGTCGCGCTGCTCAATGCCGAGGAGGAGGTGGAGCTGGCCAAGCGGATCGAGGCCGGGCTCTACGCCGCCGAGCGCGTGCGCAACGCGGAGGAGGAGGGCGAGAAGCTCGTCACCCAGATGCGCCGCGACCTCAAGTGGATCGTGCGCGACGGGGAGCGGGCCAAGAACCACCTGCTGGAGGCGAACCTCCGGCTCGTGGTCTCGCTGGCCAAGCGCTACACCGGCCGTGGCATGGCGTTCCTGGACCTGATCCAGGAGGGCAACCTCGGCCTGATCCGCGCGGTGGAGAAGTTCGACTACACCAAGGGCTACAAGTTCTCGACGTATGCCACGTGGTGGATCCGCCAGGCGATCACCCGCGCGATGGCCGACCAGGCCCGCACCATCCGCATCCCGGTGCACATGGTCGAGGTCATCAACAAGCTCGGCCGCATACAGCGCGAACTCCTGCAGGACCTCGGCCGCGAGCCGACGCCCGAGGAGCTCGCCAAGGAAATGGACATCTCCCCGGAGAAGGTCCTGGAGATCCAGCAGTACGCGCGTGAGCCGATCTCGCTGGACCAGACCATCGGCGACGAGGGCGATTCGCAGCTCGGTGACTTCATCGAGGACTCCGAAGCCGTCGTGGCGGTCGACGCGGTGTCGTTCACGCTGCTGCAGGATCAGCTCCAGTCGGTGCTGCAGACGCTGTCCGAGCGCGAGGCGGGGGTGGTGCGGCTGCGGTTCGGCCTCACCGACGGCCAGCCGCGCACGCTGGACGAGATCGGCCAGGTCTACGGCGTCACGCGTGAGCGCATCCGCCAGATCGAGTCGAAGACGATGTCGAAGCTGCGGCACCCGTCGCGGTCCCAGGTGCTGCGCGACTACCTGGACTAGACCGGCTCAGTTACGAACGAAGAACCCCGTCACCCGCTTGCGGTGACGGGGTTCTTCGTCGTGTCCGGCCATTGTGGACGGTGCCGGGGCGGAACGGGTCGCGAACCCACCTGTCCGTTTTGCCCGTTTCATCGTTCCGGTCTTACCCGGAAACATTCCCGGCTCAATCCGAAACATTTCCGGAACGTCATCGCGAGTATCCGGGGTGGTACCCACCGCTACGGGCGCCCGCTTTTGATTACCTCGGCAAACCCGGGCCCGCCACACCCGAAAGTCGGTTGTTCACAGCCGGGTGACGGAAATCGTGATTGTTTGGTTGCCTGGGATCGGAGAGCGATCCGGCCCGTTCGGTTTATGCTGCGCCGACAACGAGCGTCAGCATTCGGAAGGCAGCACCGGGCTAGTGGTTTCGATGAAAACTCAATGGGGCGGGAAACAAGCACGGCCGACGGAGCGGAGCCGATCCTTCGCTCCCGGTGAATGGAGGACTCCATGATCGGCTTCCTCATCCGCCGCCTCATCAACTACGTGGCACTGTGCCTGGTCGCCACCTTCGCGGCCTTTTCCCTCGCGTCGCTGGCGTTCAGCCCGCTCGACGCGCTGAAGCTGCGGAATCCCCCCGCGCCCCAGGCGACGATCGACGCCAAGGCGGCCGAGCTCTACCTGAACCAGCCGATCCCCGAGCGGTTCTTCACCTGGCTCAGCGGGGTGTTCCAGGGGAACTTCGGCCGGACGGTCGCCGATCAGGCGATCACCGACGAGCTGTTCCGCCGGGTCGGCGTGAGCCTCCGGCTGTTCCTGCTGGGCATCACGATCGGCATCATCATCGGTGTGCTGGTCGGTGTGGTGAGCGCGATCCGGCAGTACAAGATCAGCGACTACATCGCCACCACGTTCTCGTTCGTGGTGCTCTCGACGCCGGTGTTCGTGATCGCCACGATCCTCAAGGCGGGCGCGCAGTCGGTCAACGACAACCTGCTCGGCGGTTATCAGTTCTTCATCGTGCAGGGCGAGCAGGGCAGTGTCACCGGCGGTTTCGGCGACGTGCTGCTCGACCGGCTGCAGCACCTGATCGTGCCGACCCTGGCGATCGTGCTCACGCAGGTCGCCTATTACAGCCGTTATCAGCGTTCGGCGATGCTCGACGTGCTGGGCTCGGACTTCCTGCGCACCGCGCAGGCCAAGGGGCTGACCCGGCGGCGCGCGCTGTTCAAGCACGGCCTGCGCACCGCCCTGATCCCGATGGCGACGCTGTTCGCGTTCGGCTTCGGCCTGCTGGTCACCGGCGGCATCTTCACCGAGCGCATCTTCGGCTGGTACGGCATGGGCGACTGGCTGATCACCGGGATCCAGAAGCAGGACACCAACATCGTGGCCACCGTGACCCTGTTCATCGCCATCTGCGTGCTGTTCGCCGGCTGGCTTTCCGACGTGCTCTACGCAGTACTCGACCCGAGGGTGAGGATCTGATGGCCGCTCCCGTGAACGAGGCCGACATCGCCGACTCGGCCGTGCTGGCGACCGACCCGGCCCTCGAGGCCGACAGCAAGTCCTCGGGCCGCGGCAAGCTCGTGCTGCGGCGCTTCCTGCGCAACCGGCTCGCCGTCGTCGCGCTGGCCGTGATCGTGCTGTTCTACATCCTGGCCTTCACCTACACCTGGTACTCGCCGTGGGCCTACGACCAGCTCGACCCGGCGGCGAACCTGATGCCGCCGGACGGGAACCACTGGTTCGGGACCAACCAGATCGGCGGCGACATGTTCGCGCAGACCTTGCGCGGGCTGCAGAAGTCGCTGACCATCGGCCTGCTGGCCGCGTTGTTCTCCACCGGTGTCGCGTCGATCGTCGGCGCGGCCGCGGGGTACTTCGGCGGCTGGACCGACCGGATCGCCATGTGGATCGTCGACCTGCTGCTGATCCTGCCGCCGTTCCTGATCATCTCGATCCTCTCGCCCGCCTTCCGCGGCAAGACCTGGCTGATCCTGGTCGGCCTGATCGCGCTGTTCCAGTGGATGATCACCGCCCGCATCGTGCGCGGCATGACGCTGACCCTGCGCGAGCGCGAGTTCGTCAAGGCCGCGAAGTTCATGGGCCAGCCGGCCTGGCGGATCATCTTCAAGCACATCGTGCCCAACATGGCCTCGCTGCTGATCATCGACGCGACGATCAACGTCGGCGTCGCGATCATCACCGAGACCTCGCTGTCGTTCTTCGGTTTCGGGGTGCAGTCGCCGGACGTTTCGCTCGGCACGCTGATCTCCGCGGGCTCCGACGCGGTGCGCACCTTCCCGTGGCTGTTCTACATCCCGGCGGGCTTCCTCGTGTTCACCGTGCTCGCGGTGAACTTCGCCGGTGACGGCCTGCGCGACGCGCTCGACCCGTCCGCGAGCCGCTCCCGGCGCAAGGAACGCAAGCGGATAGCCGAAAAGACCAAGTCACCCTCGTCGTCGAAGATCGCTGGAGCCGAAGCATGAGCGCCGCACTCGCCCTGGGCGCGGAGACCGAGAAACCGACCGGCACGGTGCTCGAGGTGTCGAACCTCGAGGTCTCGTTCCCGTCCGAGTCGGGCCGCGTGACCGCCGTGCGCGGACTGTCCTATGAGGTCGCGGCCGGTGAGGTGCTGGGCATCGTCGGCGAGTCCGGCTCCGGCAAGTCCGTGTCCTCGCTCGCCGTGATGGGGCTGCTTCCGCCGCAGGCCAAGGTTTCCGGGTCCATCCGGTTCCAGGACAGCGAGCTGATCGGCAAGTCCGACACCGACCTGTCGAAGCTGCGGGGCGAGAAGATCTCCATGGTCTTCCAGGACCCGCTCTCCGCGCTGACGCCGGTGTACACGGTGGGCGCGCAGATCGCCGAGGCGCTGCTGGTGCACGGCAAGGGCCGGATCACCAAGCAGCAGGCCAACAACCGGGCCGTGGAGCTGCTGGACCTGGTCGGGATCCCGAACGCCGCGCAGCGCGCGAAGGCGTTCCCGCACGAGTTCTCCGGCGGCATGCGCCAGCGCGCGGTGATCGCCATCGCGATCGCCAACGACCCGGACCTGAT
This sequence comes from Amycolatopsis saalfeldensis, assembly GCF_900110575.1. Taxonomy (GTDB): domain Bacteria; phylum Actinomycetota; class Actinomycetes; order Mycobacteriales; family Pseudonocardiaceae; genus Amycolatopsis; species Amycolatopsis saalfeldensis. Next base: position 410,980 of record NZ_FOEF01000006.1, on the reverse strand, counting down.
CATCGCCGACGAGCCGACCACCGCGCTCGACGTGACGGTGCAGGCCCAGGTGCTGGAGGTGCTCAAGACCGCGCAGGAGGTCACCGGCGCCGGGATCGTGATCATCACCCACGACCTCGGCGTGGTCGCCGGGTTCGCCGACCGGCTGATGGTGATGTACGCCGGGAAAGCGGTCGAGCAGGGCCCGGTGGAGACGATCTACGCCCAGCCGCGGATGCCGTACACCCTCGGCCTGCTCGGCTCGATCCCGCGGGTGGACGCGCACGAGAAGCAGCCGCTGGTGCCGATCGAGGGGCAGCCGCCGTCGCTGGTGGACCTGCCGACCGGCTGCCCGTTCGCGCCGCGCTGCCCGCTGGCGATCGACGCCTGCCTCGACGCCGAGCCGGAGCTGTACACGATCACGCCGGGCAACCCGAACGCGCCGGTCGACACCACGCACCGGGCCGCCTGCATCCGCACCGAGGAGCTGGCCAAGCCCGAGGCCGGCGCCGCGGAGGTCTACGGCGCCGAGGTCATCGAGGCGCCGCCCGTGGCCGCCAAGCCGCGGGCCGAGCGCGCGACCGTGCTCGACGTGCGGGAGCTGGAGAAGCACTATTCGGTCACCAAGGGCGCCGTGCTCAAGCGCAAGGTCGGCACCGTGCGCGCGGTCGACGGCGTCAGCTTCGACATCGTCGAGGGCGAGACGCTCGGGCTGGTCGGCGAGTCCGGCTGCGGCAAGTCGACCACGCTGATGGAGATCCTCGAGCTGGCGGCCCCGTCCGTCGGCTCGGTGGCGGTGCTCGGCAAGGACGTCGCGAAGCTGAGCGGCAAGGACCGCAAGGGCATCCGGCGCGACCTGCAGGTGGTGTTCCAGGACCCGATGGCGGCGCTGGACCCGCGGCTGCCGATCGGCGACATCATCGCCGAGCCGATGGCGGTGCACGGCTACGGCAAGGACCGCATCGACAAGCGGATCCCCGAGCTGCTCGGCCTGGTCGGGCTGCGCCCGGAGCACCGCGACCGCTACCCGGCCGAGTTCTCCGGCGGGCAGCGCCAGCGCATCGGCATCGCGCGGGCGCTCGCGCTCGAGCCGAAGCTGATCGTGCTGGACGAGCCGGTGTCGGCGCTCGACGTGTCGATCCAGGCCGGCGTGATCAACCTGCTCGACGAGCTGAAGGCCAAGCTCGGCCTGTCGTACCTGTTCGTGGCGCACGACCTCTCGGTGATCCGGCACATCGCCGACCGGGTGGCCGTGATGTACCTCGGCAAGATCGTGGAGATCGGCGACGTGCAGACGGTCTTCGACGCGCCGCAGCACCCGTACACCCAGGCCCTGCTGTCCGCGATCCCGATCCCGGACCCGGTCAAGGAACGCGAGCGCACCCGGATCATCCTGACCGGCGACCTGCCGAGCCCGGCGAACCCGCCGTCCGGCTGCCGGTTCCGCACGCGCTGCTTCGTGTTCGCGCAACTGTCCGAACAGGACCAACGCAAGTGCATCGACGTCGAGCCGCTGCGGGAGTCGCACGCCGCCGACCACGACGTCGCCTGCCACTACGCCCAGACCCGCGAAGTCGTGTAGCCACGCATCCGTTGGCAACACAGGTAAAAGAGAGGTGAAAATGAAGCGACGGAGTATGGCCGCACTCGTGGCACCCGTTGCCGCCCTGGGGCTGATCCTGTCCGCCTGCGGCAGTGGCAGCAGCGGCGGCAACAGTGGCCTCCAGGACGCCGGCAGCAACACGGTGAAGTCCGCCGACATCAACGCGATGCCGGTCGACCAGCTGAAGGACGGCGGCGACCTCAAGTGGCCGGTCGACCAGCTGCCCGACAACTGGAACTACAACCAGGTCGACGGCACGGTGGCCGACGGCGCCTACATGGACGGCGCCATCCTGCCCTACATCTTCACCCAGAACGCCGACTCCTCGGTGGTCATGAACAAGGACTACCTGACCTCGGCCGAGGTCGTCAGCACCGACCCGCAGGTGATCGAGTACAAGATCAACCCGAAGGCCAAGTGGAGCAACGGCCGGCAGTTCTCCTGGGAGGACTTCGCCGCGTACGCCAAGGTGCTCAACGGCAAAGACCCGGCCTACCTGGTTTCCGGCACCACCGGCTACGAGGACATCTCGAAGGTCGAGCGGGGCACCGACGACCAGGACGTGAAGGTCACCTTCGGCAAGAAGTTCGCGGAGTGGAAGTCGCTGTTCAGCCCCTTCTACCCGAAGGAGCTCAACGCCGACGCGAACACGTTCAACAAGGCGTGGGCGGCCAAGCCGGAGATCACCGCGGGCCCGTTCAAGATCAAGAGCATCGACCAGACCGCCAAGACCGCGGTGGTCGAGCGTGACCCGAGCTGGTGGGGCGACAAGCCGAAGCTGGACACGGTGACCTACAAGGTCGTCGACCGCGCCGCGCAGCCGGACGCCTTCGCGAACGGCCAGATCGACTTCTACAACATCAACAACGACATCAACACCTACAAGCGGGCGCAGACCGACCCGAACGTGGCGATCCGGCAGTCCAACAACCCGGACTACACGCACGTGACGTTCAACGGCGCGGCCGGCTCGATCCTGGCCGACAAGGACCTGCGGCTGGCGATCATGAAGGGCATCGACACCGTCGGGATCAGCAAGTCGATCCTGGGCCAGATGCAGAAGGACACCACCCCGATCGGCAACCACCTGTACCTCAAGGGCTCCAAGGACTACGAGGACAACTCGGGCCCGTACAAGTACAACGCCGACGCCGCGAAGGCGGAGCTGGACAAGCTCGGCTGGAAGCAGTCCGGCGACCTGCGCGCCAAGGACGGCAAGCAGCTCAAGCTGCGCCTGGTGATCCCGTCTGGCACCCCGATCAGCCAGCAGACCGGCCAGATCATGCAGTCGGAGCTGAAGGCGATCGGCGTGGGCCTGGACATCCAGCCCGTGCCGAGCACCGAGTTCTTCAAGAACTACGTCAACGTCGGCAACTTCGACCTGACGCTGTTCCGCTGGCTGTCGAACTCCTTCCCCATCGGCGGCAGCAAGGGCATCTACTACCTGGACCCGAAGAACGTCAACCAGAACTACGGCCACATCGGTGACGACAAGCTGAACCAGCTCCTCGACACCGCGGCGCAGGAACTGGACGACACCAAGCGGGCCGCCGACATCAACGCGGCCGACAAGGAGATCTGGGCGGTGGGCCACCAGCTCCCGATCTTCCAGTCGCCGGGCGCGTTCGCCACGCGCAAGACGCTGGGCAACTTCGGTTCGCCGGGTTACGCGAACAACCCGTACGACTACCTGAAGATCGGCTTCGTGAAGTAGCACGGCAGTTTCCCGGGAGAGCGGCGCGGGCCTTCAGGTCCGTGCCGCTCTGCCATGTCAGGCCTTTGTAGACGGTTAAGGTGGTTGGCGTGCGAGAGTTCCTGCGACGGCGGCCGGTGCGCCACATCCTGGTGACGAGCGCGGTGGCGCTGCTGGCGTGCGCGGCGGTGTTCGTGCTGCAGCTGCTGGAGTTCTCCCACGCGCAGGCCGAGCTGCGGGGCGTGACCACGCAGACGACCGGCACCGTGGTGCGCGCCGGCGACGGCTCGGTGACCGTGCGCTTCCCCGGGCCCGGCGGCGCGGACGTGACCGCCGACGTCGGCCTGGACGGCTCCGCTCCCCCGGCCGGCACGCAGGTCCCGGTGGTCTACGACCCCGCGCGGCCCGGCCACGCGGTGACCCGCGGCGCGAGCCCGCTGGTGACGGCCGACCGCGCGTCGACCTACGCCACGGTGACCGTGGTCGCGGCGGTGGTGGTGCTGGGCTTCGACGTTTTCCTGCTGTTGACGCGTTTCGTGCGGCCCCTGCGCGCCAAGGCCCGGCCGGGGGTGCCGGTGCGGCGGGTGAAGGTGCAGCGCGGGGTGCTGGCCCGCTCGTGGATCGAGACCGAGACGGCCTCGCCGCGGTGGATCCCGGTGTACTTCTCCCCCAGCCTGATCGGCCTGCCCTCGCCGTCGAAGGTCGAGGTGCTCGGCGACGTGCTGCGTGACCGGCACGTGGTGATCCGGGCCGGCGGCTCGGACGGCGAGCTGCTGTTCCCGTCCGGCGCGGTGCGCTCGACCGAGCCACGCGGGCGGCGCACGGACAACCCTGCCGCCCCGGACGCCGACCGTGACGCGGCGGCGGCCCGCCCGGTGCCGATGGCCCGCCAGTTCCGCGCGGACCTGCCCGTGCTGGCCGTCGCCCCGGTCGTCGGCGTCTTCTGGGCGCTGGTCGACGGCAGTGGTTTCGGCGGCTGGCTGGCGGTCACCGTGCTCGTGGCCGCGTTCGGCTTCTGGTGGGCCGCGCTGCGCGGATCGGATCCTTCCTAGCCGGTCCGGGTACGGTTCTTCGCGTGAGCATGCTCGACATGGCCCGTGCGGAACGCCAGGACCTGCTGACCTTCCTGCGGACGCTGACGCCATCGCAGTGGGACACCCCGAGCCTGTGCGCGGGCTGGTGCGTGCGCGAGGTCGTCGCGCACATGCTCAGCTACGACGAGCTGACCACCCGGGCGCTGGCGGGCCGTTTCCTGCGGGGCCGGTTCAGCCTCACCCGGATCAACGCGCTCGGCGTCCGCTACAACCGGCTGGAGCCCGAGCAGTTGCTCACGCAGCTGTCCGAACACCTCTCGCCGCGTGGCCTGACCGCCGGGCTCGGCGGCATGGTCGCGTTCCTCGACGCCACGATCCACCACCAGGACATCCGCCGCCCGCTCGGCCTGCCCCGCGAGATCCCCGCGGACCGGCTGCACCGCGCGCTGCGAGCCGTCCTGTTCGCCCCGCCGACCGGTGCCCCCTGGCGCGCCCGCGGCCTCAAACTGGTCGCCACCGACGTCGACTGGTCCGCCGGCTTCGGCCCCGAAGTCCGCGGCCCCGGCGAAGCGGTCCTGCTCGCCGTCGCCGGCCGCGGCGCCGCAGTCCGGGAGCTGACGGGTGCCGGGCAGGCCACCCTCGCCGCCCGCTGCACCGGCTGATCCGGCCGCGCTCAGCTGCCGCTGCGCAGCCCGTCGAGCACTTCGGCGAGCTCCGCGTACGACTCGGCCAGCCGGCCGTCCTTGCCGAGGCGGTGGCGTTCCAGCCGGACGGCGCCGATGTGGCGGGCGCGGTAGTACAGCGCGCGGCGCCGGGCTTCCGGGGACGGGTCGGGCGAGCCGTAGGTGTCCCAGAAGGCGCCGCGCTCGGTGCCGGGCTTCGCGGACGCCATGTGGATCGTCCAGTCCGCCGCCGGGTCGCCCCACCAGCTGCGGTCGTGGTCGAAGACGCCGGTGATGGTGAGGTCCGGGGCGAGCATGACGTTCACGTGCCACAGGTCGCCGTGCAGCAGGCGGGGTTCGGTGATCTCGTCGAACAGCGCGGCATCGCGTTCGGCGAGTTCGCCCACCTCGCGCAGATCCGCCGCGTTGAGGCCAACGTCCTCGGCGTCGGCCGCGTTGTCCGCGAAGTACGCGACAAGCGCTTCGCTCCACCTCGCGAAGTGCGGCCCCGCGACGACGCCGAAGCCCGGGCCCCGGACGTCGTGGATCGCGCGGGTGATCGTGCCCAGCTGCCGGAAGTACGGCCCCCGCTCGTCCCGCTCGTACGCCGGCAGCACCTCGGGCCCGGGCCGCCCGTCGAGCACGGCCTGGAAAACGTGGTCCCGCCCGATCTCCTGATGCGTGAAGTCGGCGGCCAGCGTGCGCGGCAACAGCGGCGCGATGGGCGCGAAGTAGGGCGCCGCAACGTACTCGTTGCGCATGAACTCCCGCTCGATCCGCGTCTGCCGCGCAGGCTCCGGCGCCACCCGCAGGATGACCGGGCCGGTACCCAGCTCGACGCGATAGGTCGTGTTGTACCCACCGAGCCCCAGCTCGGCAGCCGACCACACGTGCGTGCCCGCCCCGAACGCACGGCGGCAGAGCACCTCGACCTGCCGTGCGGTCAGGGGTTGCTGGAAAGCGTCCGGGGCCCGGTCTTTCGGGTGGAAGTCCACCGGGCGCATCCTGCCAGGCCAGGACCGCCCGTTTCTCCTCCGGAGCGGGTTTCCACCAGGTCGAGCCACCCGGCGCCGGCTCAGGAGACGACGAGTCCGTGCTGCCGCAGCGAATCCTCCACCCGCAGCCGTTCGAGGTCGCGGTCGATGCCCTCCGGGAGGACGGCGAGCCGGTGGTCGACGCCGACCTCGCGGCACGCCGTCGCCAGCAGCTCGTCGTAGGCCTGGCGGGTGCCGTAGCGGCGGGCGGCCGGGGTGCCGGGCGGATAGCCGGACAGCTGGCGCCGCACTCGCCGCAGGTCGGCCGAGAGCTGTTCGATCGGCGGGCCCGCGGGCACGGGACGGCCGGGACGGCGGCGGGCCACCCAGCGGTAGAGGGCCGGAACGCGCAGGGCGCACCAGAAGAGCGCCGAGGGGGCGAGGCAGACCACGGCGAAGAGGACCAGAGGCCCGGTCATCCGCCCATGATAGGCCTCAACGGGACCGGTCGCGGCTGTGTTTTCGGGCCTGCTGGAGGAACAACAGGCCCGCCCCCACCAGGAGGAGCACCACGCTGGCGCCGAGGTGCAGCTGCGGGGGAAGGACGCGCAGCTGCACGAACCAGCCCGGGTCCGAGGCGCCGGCCAGCCGGTTGATCAGCCCGCCGGCGCCCAGGATGACGAGCAGGAGGCCGGCGAGCTCGATCACCGGCCCACCTTCGCCCGGGCCGGCTCGGACTTCTTCCCGAACATCTCCTGCCACAGCGGGCCGGTGATCAGCCAGACGCCGATCACGGCGCCGAGGCGCGGCAGCCAGTCCCACAGCGGCTGGACCTCGTCCGGCCGGCCGACGAGGAAGATCGCGGCGAGCAGCAGCACGGCGGCGATCGCGGAAGCCAGCAGGCACCGGAACCACTCACGCCACTCGTGGCGCGTCTTCGCCTTGCCGCGCAGCTTCGGCGCGGGCGGCGGGCCGCCGGCGAACCGGTGCGCGAACCGCACGTCCGCCCAGCGCACCATGGCCGGGCCGAACACCACGCTGAAGCCCAGGTAGACGGCCGCGAGGCCGTGGGTGGCGTTCGGCGTCGCCCCGCGCGAGAGGTCGACCACCGTCGCGCCGAGCACCACCAGGTCGATCAGCGGCACCGCGGCCAGCAGCACGGTGCTGAACTTCTTCAGCTTCAGCGGGTAGCGGGCGATCAGCCCACCGGCGATGAAGACCCAGAAGGCCACCTCGCCACCGACGACGAACAAGGTCATGGGGTTGTCCACGAGATAGTTCCCGATCGCGTTCATGCCATCACCCTCGCGCGATCTTCGCCGGGGCGGATCGGTGAAGGGCATGATCGACAGGTCATCACTTCGGAGGACGACGGCCGCCACCGGTTGTGTTCTCATGGGGTCGTGCCGCTGCGACCCCTCCGCAGGCCGGCCCTGTTCAGGCCCCGGGAGCTGCCCGCGCGGCAGCAGGACGGCCTGATCGCCCTGTTCATCGTCCTGATCGGCCTGGCGATCTACCTCACCGGCATGCACCGGCTGCTGCCCGGCCCCGATCCGTTCGGGCTGTGGGTGCGGCTGCTGGAGCTGGCCGCGCTGGGCGGGCTCGCGTTCCTGCGCCGCTGGGTGCCCGGCGGGCTGCTCCTGGCCACCGGCGTGCTGGTGACCGACCTGGTGCTGGGCCCCTCGCTGCCGGTGGTGGTCGTGTACACCGATTTCCTGTACGCGGCGACGGTGTACGGGACCCGGCGGACGACCCGGGTCCTGATCGGGGTCACGGCGGCGGCCACGCTGAGCGTGCTGGTCGGCGCGGTGGCCGCGTCCGTCGAGTGGCGGATGGCGGTGCTCGCCTCGCTCGGCATCCTGCCGTTCCTCCTGGTCCCGGTGTGGTGGGGCGCGAACGTCCGCCAGCACCGCGACGCCGCCGCGACCGAGCGCGCCCACGCCGCGCAGCTGTCCAAGATCGCCGAGCTCGACCAGCGCGCCGCGGTGGCCGAGGAGCGGGCCCGGATGGCGCGCGACCTGCACGACGTGATCGCCGGGCACCTGTCCGCGATCGCGCTCCAGTCGGAGGCCGCGCTGTCCATGGCGGACGACCCGAAGATGTCCCGCGCCGTGCTGGAAGCCGTGCGGGAGAACAGTGTCAGCGCGCTGGAGGAGATGCGCGCGATGATCGGGCTGCTGCGCGCCGCGTCCGGGACCGGCGGGCCGGACTACGAGACCACCGCCCCGGCTCGGCTGGCCGAGCTGTCGCGGCTCGTGGAGTCCGCGCGCGCCACCGGCATGGAGGTGACGGTGGACTCCACAGTGGACACCGGCGCCGGGCTGCCCGCCGCCGTCGACCTCACCGCGTACCGGATCGCCCAGGAGGCGCTCACCAACGCGGTCAAGCACGCCCCGGGCGGACGGGTGCTGGTGCAGCTGCGCCGCGAGGGCGGTTTACTGACCGTGGAAGTCGGCAACGAGCTGAGGACCGCGGCGGCGCGCACCGGCGGGACCGGGAACGGGCTGGCGAGCATGGCCGAACGGGCGAGGGCGGTCGGCGGCACGCTGAGCGCGGGCCCGTCCGGGCCGGGCTGGCTGGTCCGGGCGGAGCTGCCACTGGCGGAGGGACGGACGTGACGGTCAAGGTGCTGGTGGCCGACGACCACGGCGCGATCCGGGCCGGGCTGATGCTGATCCTGGGCAACGCCGAGGGGATCGAGGTGGTCGGCGAGGCGGCGGACGGCGCCGCGGCGGTCCGGCAGGCGCGGGCGCTGAAGCCCGACGTCGTGCTGATGGACGTCCGGATGCCCGGCACCGACGGCATCACCGCCACCCGCGAGGTGATCGCCGAAGGACTGGCGGAAGTCCTCGTGCTGACCACCTTCGACCTCGACGAGTACGTGCACGCCGCCCTGCGCGCGGGCGCGGCGGGCTTCCTGCTCAAGTCGGTGGAGGCGCCCCGGCTGATCGAGGCCGTCAAGCTCGTCGCCGCGGGCGAGGGCGTGCTGGCGCCGCAGGTCACGCGCAAGCTGATCACGGCGTTCGCGCGGACCGCGGGCAAGCCGGCCGCCGCCCCGGCGGGGCTCGGTGACCTCACTGACCGCGAGCGGGAGGTGCTGGGCTGCCTCGGCGCCGGCCTGTCCAACGCCCAGATCGCCACCCGCCTGCGCATCGGCGAGACCACGGTGAAAACGCACGTCTCCCGGGTGCTGACCAAGCTCGACCTCCGCTCGCGGGTCCAGGCGGCGATACTGGCGCAGGAGAACGGCCTCACCGCCGAATAGCGCTTTCCCCCTTCGGACCAGCCGATCTGCGCGAGGGCCCGTGAGCTTCTAACGTTCCCCCATGGGTGTGCGGAGAACTTTGGACGTGGACGAGGTCCTCAAGCGGCAGGACTCTGGCGAGCTGAAGCGGCGGCTCCGGGGGCGCGACCTGATCGGGTTCGGCGTCGGGATCATCATCGGCACGGGCATCTTCACCCTGGCGGGCGTGGAGGCAAAAACGCACGCCGGGCCGTCAGTGACGCTGTCGTTCGTGCTCGGCGCGGTCGTCGCGGGGCTCGCGGCGCTGTGCTACGCCGAACTGGCGTCCAGCGTCCCGACGGCCGGCAGTGCTTACACGTACGCGTTCGCCACGCTCGGCGAGGTGTTCGCCTGGATCATCGGCTGGGACCTGCTGCTGGAGTTCGCGCTCGGCGCGGCCGTGGTGTCACGCGGCTGGTCCGGCTACCTGGCGAACCTGCTGGGGCTTTCGCCGGAGTGGTTCGGCGAAGACGCGAAAGTGAACGTCGGCGCCGTGGTCATCATCGCCGTGCTGACCGTTGTCGCGGTGATGGGGATCAAGGAGTCGGCCTGGCTGACGAACCTGCTCGTGGTGGTGAAGGTCGCGGTGTGCGTGCTGATCCTGGCGGTCGGCGTGTTCTTCATCAAGGGCGCCAACCTGACGCCGTTCATCCCGCCGTCGCAGCCCGCGGCCGAGGGCGCCAGCGCGCTGCACCAGCCGGTGATCCAGGCCGCGCTGGGGCTGGAGCAGAGCCTGTACGGCGTCGCGGGCATGGTCACCGCCGCGGCCGTGGTCTTCTTCGCCTACACCGGTTTCGAGGCGCTGGCCAACCTCGGCGAGGAGACGATCAACCCGCGCAAGGACCTCCGCGTCGGCATCCTCGGCGCGCTCGCCGTGTGCGCGGTGCTCTACATCGGCGTCTCGATCGTGCTGACCGGCATGATCCCCTACACCGACATCAACACCGGAGCCCCGCTCGCGGACGCCTTCGACCGCGTCGGCCAGCACTGGGTGGGCGCGCTGATCTCGCTCGGCGCCGTGACCGGCCTGACCTCGGTGATGATGGTGGAGCTGGTGACCATCGGCCGGATCGGCTACGCGATGGGCCGCGACGGGCTGCTGCCCAAGGCGATCGGCACCGCGCACCCGCGCTGGGGCACCCCGCACCGGATGACCATCGCCGGCGCGGTCCTGATCGCCGTGCTGGCGGCGTTCGTCCCGATCTCCGCGCTGGCCGACATGGTCAGCATCGGCGCGCTGTCGGCGATGATCATCGTCGCGGTGGCGGTGCCCCTGCTGCGGCGGCGCCGGCCGGACCTGAAACGGCCGTTCACCGTGCCGTTCTCGCCGGTGGTGCCGATCATCGCGGCGGTGGCGTGCTTCTACCTGATGCTGAACCTCGACGTGCTAACCTGGATCCGCTTCGCCGCCTGGCTGGTGCTGGGCCTGCTGATCTACTTCTTCTACGGCCGCAAGCACTCCCGGCTGGCCCCGGGCAACGCGAAGAGCGAGTGACACGGGCCGTGGCGGGCCCGCGATCGGGGCCCGTCACGGCATCCGCGGCACCAGGCCCGCCGCGAGCACGGCCCGCTCCAGCAGGGGCGCGTGCTCCGCATCGGCGACCAGCAGCAGCGTCCCCGGCTCCTCTCGCAGTGCCGCGGTAACCCACTCCAGCGGCTGCTCGTGGATCCCGTTGTCCCCCAACGCCGGGTAAGTGTCCACAACGGACAGCAGGGTGCCCTCCGCCCCGATCCGGACCCCCGCGACGAGCACGTGGTGCCCGCCCTCCGGCCGCCAGCGGTTGGTCCACAGTGGAGGGACGCCGGTGTCGAGGTAGTCGAGCAGCGCCCGTTCCGGCGTGTCGGGGGCGCCCAGCTCGGCCGCGTCCACCCGGGCGATCACCGCCACCCGCGGCAGGTCCCACAGGGCTGCCAGCAGGTCGAACAGCGCGGTGGCGGTCCACTCCCCCGTCGCCGGGACCACGCGCAGGCGGCCCGCCGAGAGCGTCTCGACGGCTGAAGCCAGGCCCACCGCCGAGGTGCCCGCCCTCGCGCCGCCGAACGGGATGCGCAGGCGGAAGTCCGCGCGTCCCTGCTCGCCCGGTGGCGGTCCGCCCGGACGCCGCACGGTGCCCGCCGCGACGGCGACCTCGTCCTGGTCCGCCACCGCGATCCCCGCGGCACGCAGGGCGGCGAGCGCCGTGAACGCCGCGGCCAGCCCGTCCTTCTGCGGCAGCTCGGCCCTCGCTTCGGCGGCCAGCCGCGCGCCGCCGGGCAGCCAGTGCACACGGGACAGACCGGTGTGGTCACCGTCGACGCGAGAGGACATCAGGCTCAGTACCGCCACCGGTGCGCGGCGACGATTTCTTCGGTGCTGCGCTCGGCCGCCCACGCCGCGTCGGACGCGCGCACCGCGCGGAACGCCCCGAGCAGCTCGTCGCCGAGAGCACCCGAAACCCGGGGCGACGCCAGCAAAGCCGCGTCCTGCTCCGCCGGGCTCGCGGGCAGCGGCGCCACCCCGCGGGTCTCGCGCTCGCCCTCGGTCCAGCCGCCCGGGTCCGCTCCGATCGGCTCGGGCAGACCCGCGTCGTCCTCGATCCCGGCCATCCCGGCGGCGAGCACGACGGCCAGCGCCAGGTACGGGTTCGCCGACGCGTCGGACGTCTTCAGCTCGACGTTCGCGTGGTCCGGCCCGAGCAGCTTCGAACCCGGTACGTACCGCAGTGGCGCTTCGCGGTTCTCGACGCCCCAGAACGCATACGCACCAGCGAAAAAACCCGGCCGCAGCCGCAACGTCGACGGCACACTCGGCGCCGTGACCGCGGTCAGGGCGGGCAGGTCCCGCAGCAGCCCGCCGAGGTACGCGGCCCCTTCGCCGGTCGGCAAACCCTGACCGGACAACAGGTTCCGGCCCCGGCGCCGCACCGAGGTGTGCAGGTGCCAGCCGTTGCCGGCCGCGCCGAGGCCGACCAGCGGCGCGAAGCTCACCGCCAGCCCGTGGGCGTGGGCGGCGGCGTGGATCGTCTGGCGGGCGAGCAGCTGGTCGTCGGCCGCGGCCAGCGGGTCGGTGGCGGCCAGCGACAGCTCCAGCTGCGCGACGCCGTACTCGGCGTGCAGCTGGCCGATCTCGAGGCCGTTGGCGGCGAAGTCGTTCAGCAGCGCGGTGACGAAGCCGTCCAGCCCGACCAGCGCGTGCGGGCTGTACGCCGGCCCGGGGTGCCCGGGCTCGGAGCGGCGGCCGGCCGGCGCGACGGTGAACTCCAGCTCGTACCCCGCCCGGAATTCCAGCCCGCGCCGCCCGGCCTCCGCGAGCTGGCGCTCGAGCACAGTGCGCTGGCAGTACGGCCACGGCGAGCCGTCCGCGGCGAGCTGGCGGGCCGGCGCCCAGGCGAGCGCGGGCTGCCCGGCCAGCCGCCGGATCCGCTCGACCACCGGCACCAGCCGGATGTCGCCCGAGGGCGTCGCGAGGCCCGAATGGCCGTACGTGATGGCGTCGTGGCTGTCGAAGACGGCGAACAGCGAGGTCGCGCCCACCCCTCGCGCGGCGGCCCCGGCGAGCCCGCCGATCGGCACGATGCGCGAGCGCGGGATGCCGTTGTTGTCGGCCCAGGCCAGGTGGACGCCGGCCACCCCGGCCGCGGCCAGCTCCTTGGCCACCGCGGACGCCGCCTTGGTCATCGCCACCTCCCGGGACGGGGCCAGTATCCCCGGTCGGCGCGGTCCGGGCCATCCACGCCCGGGCTGCGGTCCCGGAGCAAAGTCCCGGAGCCGCCGCGGAACAGCGTCCCGGGGCCGTGGCGGAGCAGAACCGGGCTGCGGCGCAGGGCCGCGCGATCCGCTCAGCCCGGCGGCACCACGGCCTTGTCCCGGCTGCGCACCGCGACCCCGGCGACCACCGCGAGGGTGCCCAGCGCCTCGGGCAGGCTCGGCACCTGGGCCAGCGCCACGAAGCCGATCACCCCGGCCGTCACCGGCAGAAGGGCGAGCAGCACGGCGAAGCGGGCCTGGCCGACGCGGCGCAGCACCAGCTGGTCGAGCGCGTACGGCACCACCGTCGAGAGCACCCCTACACCGGTTCCGAGCAAGAGCAGACGTGGCGAAGACCACACTTCTCCCGTGCCGAGGGCCAAGGGGGACAACAGGACCGTCGCCGCAGCGAAGCCGATCGCGAGGCTGTCCAGGCCGTTGCCGCCCACGGCGACGCGTTTGCCGAGGACGATGTAGCCCGCCCAGGCGGCCGCCGCGCCGAGGGCGAGCAGCACGCCCGGCGCACTGCCTTCGAGCCGGACGTCGGCGATCGCGACCACCCCGGCGACCACCAGCGCCAGCGCGGCGAAGTCCCGGCGCGAGCGGGACCCGAACGCCGCGACGACCACGGGCCCGGCGAACTCCAGCGCCACCACGGTGCCCAGCGGCAGGCGCGCGATGGCCTCGTAGAAGGCCACGTTCATCACCGCCGTGACCACCCCGAACGCGACGGCCAGCAGCAGCCGCGCGCCCCGCCACGCGGCCCGCGGCGGACGCCGCCAGGCGAGCAGCACCACGGCCGCCCCCAGGCACCGCAGCCATGCCACCCCGGCGGGCGTCGAGTGCCCGAAAAGGCCGACCGCGATGGCCGCTCCGGCATACATCGAGATTCCGCTGAGAACGAACAAGATCGGTGCCGGAATGGTGCCGGCCCGGCCGGCGACACGTGTTGAACCCACCCCCGCATAGTGCCTGACCTCGAAAAACAGCGGCTCGCGGGTGGTCTGGTCCTCAGGATCGAGACGCCATTACGACAACCGGGGTAATTCGGCGTGACACAGGTCCCACCGGTGCGGGAACACTTGCGGGCCGCCAAACGTCTGCAAGAGTGGAAGCACGAACACCACGGAGCCGGAGGCGATCCCGCCGAAGGCATCAGTGCCGGAGTGGGCGTAGCTGGATCGAGGTACCGGGCAACCGGTACCGGGACGGAGGGAGACCCCCATGACATCACCCACGCTCACCCGCCCCGAATTGACCGCCGTCGACCGATGCGACCGGTGCGGGGCCGCGGCACAAGTACGAGCCGTGCTCAGTTCCGGAGGAGAGCTGCTCTTCTGCGGGCACCACGCCCACGAGCACGAGGCCAAGCTCAAGGAGCTGGCCGCGGAGATCCAGAAGTAAGGGGTCCCCAAGGAACTCGACCGGAAGCGGCAGGCGCCCGATGCGCCTGCCGCTTCCGGCGTTCCGGGGTCTTTTCGGTCGAGCTGCCGAGCCGTTGAGCTGCCGAGCCTCAGACCGTGTCCAGCACCACTTCGAAGGCGACCTCGGCGGCGCCCAGCAGCTTCACGTCGGCGCCGAGGGCCGAGCTGACGATCCGGGTGCCGCCGACCGCGCGGCTGACCAGGCTGCGCCGGCGGACCTCGGCGGCGATCGGCTGCAGCACCGACTCCGGCAGCACCGTGAGCAGGTCGCCCAGCACGACCAGCTGCGGGCCCAGCAGGTTCACCACGTTGACCAGGCCGAGGGTCAGCCACTCGGCGAACTCCGCGAGCCGGGACGCGGCCTCCTCCGGGTTGCGGGACAGCTCCCGCAGCTCGAACAGGATGGCGCCGCGCGGGGTCTCCTCCGGCAGGCCCAGCGCCCGGCACAGCGCGGCCTCACCGATCTCGGTCTCCCAGCAGCCGCTGCTGCCGCAATAACAGGCCCGCCCGCCGGGGCGGATGACCATGTGGCCGATCTCCCCGACGTAGCCCGCGCCGCCGCGCAGCGACGAGCCCTGAGCGATCACGCCGCCGCCGACACCCACGTCGGCGGAGACGTACACCGCGTCGGACGAGCCGCGGGCCGCGCCGCGCAAGTGTTCCGCCACGGCACCGAGTTCCGCGTCGTTGCCGACGAGGATCGGGATCCGCAGCACGCTGGACAGCCGTTCGCCCAGGGCGACGTCGGTCCAGCGCAGGTTGGGCGCCTCGTGGACGTAGCCGTCGGCGCGCCGCACGACCCCGGGCACGGAGACCCCCGCCGCCACGGGCTCGACCCCGAGGTCGCCGGCCAGCACCGCCGCCGACTCGATCACGTGCGTGATCACCTCGTCCGCGGTGCGCGTCCGGCCGTGCAGGTTCCAGCTGTTGCGGCCGAGGATCTGGCCGCCCAGCCCCACCAGCGCGATCGCCACGTGCTCGACCTGGAGGTCGACCGCGAGCACCACCGCCGCGTGCGGCTGGGGCAGGACCAGGAGCGAGGGGCGGCCCGCCCCCCGTCCCGGCCTCGGCACCCGCTCCTCGACGACGCCCGCTTCCGCGAGCCCGTCGACGAGCGTTTTGATCGTGCTGCGGTTGAGCCCCAGCGCGGTGGCCAGCATCGCCCGGGTGCTCGGCCCGCTGACGTGCAGCAGGCGGAGCAGGGTCGTGCGGTTGTGCCGGCGCACCTCATCGGGTCGTGCGACGGGTGAGCTGCTCACCGGCTGAATCGTCCCATCACGCGTCAGCGTGCCGACGCGGCCGCTCGGCGCCGCGAAAGCGCGTCCACCGAGGCCGCGAGCATCAGGACCAGGCCGGTGACGATGTTGACCACCGCCGAGGACTGCTGGAGCAGGCCGAGCCCGTTGGTCACGATCGCCAGCACGGTCCCGCCGATCACCGCGTCGATCATCCGGCCCTTGCCGCCGAACAGCGAGGTACCGCCGATGACCGCGGCGCCCACCGCGAACAGCAGCGTGTTGAGGCCACCGGACTGCGGGTTGACCGCGCCGATCTTCGACGAGTAGACGATCGCGCCGATCGCGGCGAAGGTCGAGCTGATCACGAACACGCTGGTGCGCAGCTTCGGCACGTTGATGCCGGCGCGGCGCGCCGCCTCCTTGTTGCCGCCGACCGCGTAGATGTGCCGGCCGTAGCGGGTCCGGTTGAGCACGTAGGTGCCCGCGACCAGCAGCACCAGCACGATCGGGACCACGTACGGGACGCCCTCGATCACCACGAGGTTGCTCGACGAGCGGTTGACCGACAGCAGCGCGGTCGACACCGCCGCGAGCACCGCGACCACGCCGACCTTGAACAGCACGATCGGGGTCGGCTGGACCACGAGGCCGCGCTTGCGGCGGGAGAAGTGCTGGCCGAGCGCGACGAGCGCGTAACCGCCGGCCCCGATGATGAACAGGATCCAGCTGCCCGCGACCGAGAGGTTGCCGTTCGCCACCGCGTTCAGCGTGTCGCTGGTGCTGATCGGCAGCGTGCCGCCCTCGCCGATGAACTGCAGGATCACGCCCTGCCAGACGATGAACAGCGCCAGCGTCACGACGAAGGACGGCATGCCGATCTTCGACACCAGGAAGCCGGTGATGCAGCCGATCGCGGTGCCGACGCAGATCGCGATCAGCATCTCCAGCCACGCGTTCACCGGCACGCCGATCGCGATCACGACGATGCCGAGCGCCGCGATCACCGCGCCCGCCCAGATGCGCTGCAGCACGGCCAGCACGACCGCGATCCCGAGCACCACCAGGAAGGTGATGAACACGCCCGTGCCCATCGAGCCCAGCAGGTTGCCGTTCTTGACGTAGTGCAAGGCCATCAGCGAGGCGCACAGGCCGGACGCGGTGCCGGCGGAGAGGTCGATCTCGCCCAGCAGCAGCACGAACACGATGCCCATGGCGATGATGGTCTGGCCCGCGCCCTGCGCGAGCAGGTTCGCGATGTTCCGCAGCGTGAAGAAGTCGCCCGACAGGGCGCTGAACAGGATCGCCAGCACGATCACGCCGAGCACGGCCGGGATCGAGCCGAGCTGGCCGTCCTTCATCCGCGCGAAGTAGTCCTTGATCGCCTCGCCCGTGGACATCGACGTGGTGTCGATGCCGAAGTCGGCGATCGCGTTCGCCGAGGCGTCCGGCTGCGCGGGCTTGGCAGGGGTCTCAGTCATGTCCGGTTCTTTCTCGTTGCTCACAGCGCGACGGCTTCGGGGCGGGCCAGGCCGAGGTCGCCCGAACGGCCCGCGGTGATGAGTTCGACGACCTGGCCGTGGGTGACGTCCTTGGTCTGCACCTCCGCCACCAGGCGGCCCAGGTACAGCACGTCGATGCGGTCGGCGACCTCGAACACGTCGGCCATGTTGTGGCTGATCAGCACCACGCCGAGGCCTTGCTCGGCCAGGCGGCGGACCAGGTCCAGCACCTGCCGGGTCTGCGCGACGCCGAGCGCGGCGGTCGGCTCGTCCAGGATCACGACCTTGCTGTTCCACAGCACCGACTTCGCGATCGCGACGGTCTGGCGCTGGCCGCCCGACAGCGAGGAGACGGGGGTGCGCACGGACTTCACGGTGCGCACCGAGAGGGAGGCCAGCGTTTCACGCGCGGCCTTCTCCATGCTGGCCTCGTCGAGCAGCCAGCGGCTGCCGCGCTCGCGGCCGAGGAACATGTTCTGCACGATGTCGAGGTTGTCGGCCAGCGCGAGGTCCTGGTAGACGACCTCGATGCCGAGTTCGCCCGCGTCCTTGGGGCTGTGGATGTGGACCGGCTCGCCGTTGAACAGCACGGTGCCCGTGTCGTAGGGGTGGATGCCGGCGACGCACTTGACGAGGGTCGACTTGCCGGCGCCGTTGTCACCGACCAGCGCGGTCACCTCGCCCGCCCGCACGGCGAAGTCCACGTCGTGCAGGACGTGGACCGGGCCGAAGCTCTTGTTCAGGCCTTTGATGTCGAGAATGGGCTCGCTCATGGGATTCGCATATCTCTCGCGTGGGTACCGGGCCGGGATGCGTCGTCGGGGTACGCATCCCGGCCCGGCGGTATGGGTTGTGCTACTCAGTCAGCTCAGGAGATGCCGTACTGGGTGCACTTGGCGGCGAGGTCGCCGGTGCAGATCTCCGACGCCTTGACGTAGCCCTGGGTGACGACGTCCTTGACGTTGTTGATGGTGATCAGCTGCGGGGTCAGCAGGACCGACTTGAGGTCGCGGTTGTTCTTCGGGTCGTGCAGCGTGCCCGTGGCGATCTTGTCGGCGGCGGCCGTGTCGTTCTTCGCCAGCGCGGCGGCCAGCTTCGCGGTGTTCTCCGCCTCTTCCTTGATCGGCTTGAAGATCGTCAGCGTCTGGTCGCCCCGCAGGATGGCCTGCAGGCCGGCCGCGGTGGAGTCCTGGCCGGTGACCGGGACCTTGCCGTTGAGGCCGTTCTTCTTGAGCACGGTGATGACCGCGCCGGCGAGCTCGTCGTTCGCCGCCACGACACCGTCGACCTTGCCGCCGGCACCGGTGAAGATCTGCTCGAAGGTGGTGCCGCCGAGCGCCGCGTCCCAGTCGTTGATGGCCTGCTTGCGGACCAGGCTCATGGCGCCCGAGGCGTACAGCGGCTTGAGGATCTTGTCGTGGCCGTCGCCGAACAGGGTGGCGTTGTTGTCCGTCGGCGCGCCCTCGATCTGCACGATGGCGGGCTTCGGCTTGCCCTTCAGCGCGTCGACCAGGCCCTGGGCCTGGAGCTCACCGACCTTCTCGTTGTCGAACGAGACGTAGTAGCCGGCCGAGCCGCCGAGGCTCGGGCGGTCGTAGTCGATGACCGGGATGCCCGCGTTCTTCGCCTTGGTCTCGATGGCCGCGCCGACCGCCGGGTCGGACGGGGCGATGATCAGGACCTTGACGCCCTGGCTGATGAAGCCGTCGGCCAGGGTCGAGAACTTCTGGTTGTCACCCTGGGCGTTCTGGATGTCCGCCGAGAAGCCCTGGGCCGAGAGCGCGGCCTGGAGCATCGGCTTGTCGAACGCTTCCCAGCGGGCGGAGGTGGCGGTCTCCGGGAGGATCACGCCGACCTTGCCGTTGGCGCCGCCGCCCGCCGGAGCGGAGGCCGCCGAGGAGCTGTTCCCAGAGCCCCCGGAGTTGGAGTTGGCACCGCAAGCGGTGAGCACCAGGCCGGCGCTCACCGTGGCGGCAAGGAGGGTAAGGGTTCTGCTGCGCATCCTCGTTCCTTCCGGATCATGCTCGCGGGCGGTGAATCCGGGGACCCGGCGCACCGACGCGCATATGTTGTGGCCGACAACATATGCCGCTGAGCAGCTTCGCGGAAGATAGCTGGATCGATTAAATGACACCAATTGGACACGGTTCGGCAACATGCCCCGACGACCGTCCGGAAAGAGTAAATCCCCTGACGGAGTGATCGCCAGTACACACTCAGCGTGACCGTCGATCGTGGCGCCGGCAGAACACACGCAGTGATCATGAAGCCCGGCACCGAGGCTCGCCCGGCCGGCTCAGCCCGACGCCCCTCAAGCAGGGCCGGGCAGAGTGGACCTACCAGGAACGGAGCGTGACGATCCGTTCCTCGAGCTGCTCCATGGTCGCCATGGCGGTGGGCGGGCCGCCGCACACCCTGCGTAGCTCGTTGTGGATCGCGCCGTGGGGCTTCTTGGTGCGGTGGTGGTACATGCCGACCAGCGCGTTCAGCTCCTTGCGCAGGGTGCCGATCCGCTCGCTCACCGACTGCGGCCGCGCGGGGGCGGCGGGCTGCTCGTCCTTGGGCTTGCGGCGCTTCTCGTCGGAGAGCTGCTCCTCCTGCCGCTTGCGCAGCAGGGCGCGGACCTGGTCCGGCTCCAGCAGGCCGGGCAGGCCGAGGTACTCCTGCTCCTCGTCGGAGCCGGAGAAGACGGCGGTCCCGAACGAGTTGCCGTCGTAGATCACCTGATCGAGTTCGGCCGACGCGCCGAGGGAGGTGAACGCCTTCTCCTCCTCGCCCGGCTCGTCCTCGGTCCGGTTGGCCTGGGCGAGCAGCTCGTCGTCCCAGCCCTCCTGCTCGCGGTGCGGCTTGCCGAGCACGTGGTCGCGCTGGGCTTCCAGCTCGCTCGCCAGCTCCAGCAGCACCGGGACGCTGGGCAGGAAGACACTCGCCGTCTCACCGGGCTTGCGGGCCCGCACGTAACGGCCGATGGCCTGGGCGAAGAACAGCGGGGTCGACGCGCTGGTGGCGTACACCCCGACGGCCAGCCGCGGCACGTCGACGCCTTCGGAGACCATCCGGACCGCGACCAGCCAGCGGTCGTTCGAGTCGGAGAACTCCTTGATCCGCCCGGACGCCTTGGGGTCGTCCGAGAGCACCACGGTCGGCGTCTGCCCGGACATCCGCTCCAGGATCTTCGCGTACGCGCGGGCCGACTCCTGGTCGGTGGCGATGACCAGGCCGCCCGCGTCCGGGATGCCCTGCGCGCGCAGCTGGGACAGGCGGGTGTCGGCCGCCTGGAGCACCGAGGGCACCCACTCGCCCGCCGGGTCCAGCGCCGTGCGCCAGGCCCGCGCGTTCTGCTCCGCGGTGAGCGGCTCGCCGAGGCGCGCGGTGAACTCCTCCCCCGCGCTGGTGCGCCAGGAGGCCTCGCCGGAGTAGGCGAGGAAGACCACGGGCCGGACCACGCCGTCGGCCAGCGCTTCGGCGTAACCGTAGGAGTGGTCGGCCTTGCTGCGCTGGAAGCCGCCCTCGTCGGGCTCGTAGGTGACGAACGGGATCGCCGAATCGTCGCTGCGGAACGGCGTGCCGGTCAGCGCCAGCCGGCGCACCGCGGGCGTGAACGACTCGCGCACCGCGTCGCCCCACGACTTGGCATCGCCGCCGTGGTGGATCTCGTCGAGGATGACCAGCGTCTTGCGGTTCTCCGTGCGGACCCGGTGCAGCGTGGGGTGCGCGGCGATCTGCGCGTACGTGACCGCGACGCCCTGGTAGTCCGACGACGTGACGCCGGTGGTGTTGCGGAAGTTGGAGTCGATCGCGATCCCGGCCGCCGCGGCCGAAGCGGCCCACTGGTGCTTCAGGTGCTCGGTCGGGGTGACGATCGTGACGGCCTCGATGGTGCGGTCCGACAGCAGCTCGGCCGCGATCCGCAGGCCGAACACCGTCTTGCCCGCGCCCGGCGTCGCGACCGCCAGGAAGTCCTTCGGCCGCTTGGTCAGGTACTTGGTCAGCGCCCGGCGCTGCCAGGCCCGCAGCGGGCGGGCGGTGGAGTCCTGGTCGGCGGGCGGCGCCCCGAGGACCCGCTCGGTCGTGTCGGACAAACTCGGCTCACCCCCTGCTCGGACAACACGGATAACTCGGATGCCACCGATGCCGCGGCCTTCGGCCGTGACGTGCGGCTGTGACATGCAAGAACCCCCACTGTGGTACCGGCTTCGACGCCGGCGACTGCGGTGAGGGCACTCCCGTGAGCTTACCTTCCGGGTGCCCCGGCGCGGGGCACCGCCACGGCGGAACCCACCCGGCGTTCACCCGACACGCCCGCGAATACCACCGGTGACGAGCCAAATTCGCGCGAATGGACCATGCTGGGACCCACCATGAACGAGGTGAAACCGGACGCCGGGGCGGCGACCGCGGAGAAGACGGCGCGCAAGGGGCCGTGGCGCCTCATCACGCGCACCTTCGCCAAGGCCTGGGACGGCAACATCTTCTCCGAAGCCGCCGAAGCCGCGTTCTGGCAGACGCTGTCGCTGCCGCCGCTGCTGCTCGGGCTGCTGGGCAGCCTCGGCTTCGTCGGCGAGTGGTTCGGCCAGGACGTGGTCACCGCCGCGCACGACCGGATCATCACCTTCTGCCGCACCATTTTCAGCGCCAACGCGGTGCAGGAGATCATCGAGCCGACGGTGAACAGCATCCTCACCGTCGGCAAGGGCGAGATCGTCTCGGTGGGCTTCCTGATCTCGCTGTGGGCGGGCTCGTCGGCGATGTCCTCGTTCGTGGACGCGATCACCGTCGCGCACGACCAGTACGGCGTGCGCAACGAGGTGTGGCAGCGGATCTTCGCGCTGCTGCTGTACCTGTGCGGGCTGGTGATCCTGGTGATCGGGCTGCCGCTGCTGGCGATCGGGCCGGACCTGCTGCCGGAGTTCTTCCCGGCGAACTGGCGCCCGACGGTCAGCGACTGGGTCGGCACGCTCTACTTCCCGGTGCTGGGCGTGATGATCGTGCTGGCGCTGACCACGCTGTACAAGCTCGCCCTGCCGCGGCGGCTGCCCTGGCACCGCGGGCTGCCGGGCGCGGGGCTGGCGATGGTGGTCTTCCTGCTCTCCAGCGTCGGGCTGCGCATCTACCTGAACTGGATCACGAAGACCGGCTACACCTACGGCGCGCTCGCCGCGCCGATCGCGTTCCTGCTGCTGATGTTCTTCATCGGGCTCGCGGTGGTGGGCGGCGCGTACTTCAACAGCGCCATCCAGGAGCTGTGGCCGGCGCGCGCGACCCGCCGCCAGCGCCGGCGCTGGCGCCGCCTGGAGATGGAGCGGGCGAACGAGCGGCTGCGCACCGAGGAGGGCCGCAAGCTCTGGGACCGCACCACGATTCCGTTGCGGCGGCCCAAACATCACGAGGTGGAGGAGTCACGCTCCCCCGCGCCGGACGAGGCGCCCGAGGACGTCGTCGAACCGGCCGCCGAAAAGGACGACACGCGAACCTGACCCCCAGCACTGCTCGTGAGTGTTCGTGACGGTGAGAACCGTCACGAACACTCACGAGCGGTCACTGGTGGAAGCGCCAGGTCTTGCTGTCGAAGGCGATGCAGACGCTCGGGGACATCACGACGACGCGCAGGGTGTTGTCACGCTCGTCGAAGTCGATGCCCTCGACCTCGAAGTTCCCGCTGCAGCCGCTTTCCAGCGGCAGCTGGCCCAGCGACGTCACGTGCCCGGTCACGTCGGAGCCGGACACCGGGGCGGCCAGGTCCACCTGCAGCAGCGGCTTGGTGGTGCCGAACAGGCTGCCGTCCGGGTCGTCGGAGGAGCACATCAGCCGGGTGTCGCTGACGAAGTCGCAGCCCTGGACGTCGCGGACCTGGTGGTCGAGCCGGATGGCCGAGGCGTAGGGCAGGTTCTGGCCCGGGTCGGTGAACGCGACGCCGGGCATCGGGTGCACCAGGAGCCGGTCCATGGTGCCGAACTCGCCGGCCACCATCCAGCGCGCGTCGGGCGAGACGGCGGCGAACGAGTTGTTGTTCGCCTCCCACGATTCGAGGTTGTGCTTGTAGTCGGTCCAGGTGCCGTCCGGGGCCTGGACGCGGAAGAGCTTCGCGCCGCGGTCGTCACGCTGGTAGGGCTCGACGTACCAGCCCTGCGCCGAACCGGGGTCGCCGACGTGGTTCCAGCCCTGCGCGGCGAGGTCGGCGGGCACGGTGCCGATGCCGGTGTAGCGGATGGTGGTGCCCGAGGGCCGGACGATGGTCGCCAGCCCCTGGCTCTCGTCGAGCGGGCGCGCGTTGTCGGACCCGACGGTCGTCCACCCGGTGACGGCGCCGGCCATCCCGGGCACCGCGGCGGCGAGCAGGACGACTAGGGCGAGGACGATCCCGGTTCTGCGCATGCGAACTCCGTCCGGAGGGGGGAAGTGACCGGATCGCAGATCTACCAGTTCTTCCCCGGCCGCACAGCCACCGGGTGAAGGATTTTCATCTTTGTTCGCATTACGCTTCCCCCGCGCACCCCGCACGGGGCCGCCGGCGGCAGCGGGCTACTTGTCCTTGCCCGGGCGGAGGCCCTTGTAGATCTCCTCGCAGGCCGGGCAGACCGGGGAGCCCGGCTTGGCGGACCGGGTGACCGGGAAGACCTCGCCGCAGAGGGCCACCACGTGCGTGCCCATGACCGCGCTTTCGGCGATCTTGTTCTTGCGCACGTAGTGGAACATCTTGGGGGTGTCGTCGTCGGTCGACTCGGAACTGTCGGTCTCCGGCTTCGTCAGCGTCTCGGTGCTCACCCGTCCATCATGCCTCAGCGGCGGGAGTGCCGGAATCACCGGTCGCGGCACTATCGTCGGCGGCGTGGACCGAAGCTGGCTTTCCGCCTTCACCGCACTCGACGGCGACGCCCGGGTGGCCCGCGACGCGTGGTCGTACCTCGAGTGGCAGTACGGCGAGCCGCACCGGCGCTACCACGGCCTGGCCCACGCGGCGGCGGTCGCGCGCGATTCCGCGCCGCTGGCCCGTGACCTGTCCGTTCCGGAGCGCGCGGTGGTGACCGTCGCCGCCTGGGCGCACGACGTCGTGTACGACGCGGTGTCCGGCGAAGACGAGCGCCGCAGCGCCGCCTGGCTACGCCATTGGCTGACGCGCGCGGGCGTCGCCGAGCCGCACGTCGCCCGGGCCGAGGGGCTCGTGCTCGCCACCGCGGGACACCAGGCGCCCGACGACGACGAAGCCGCCACCGCCCTGCTCGACGCCGACCTCGCCGTCCTCGGCGCAGCGCCCGCCGAGTACGACGCGTACGCGGTCGCCGTCCGCGAGGAGTACGCGAGGTACGACGACACGTCCTGGGCCGTCGGCCGCGCCGCCGTCCTGGAGAACCTGCTGGCCCACGCCCCGCTGTACCGCAGCGAAGCCGCTCGGTCACGCTGGGAAGCGGCCGCGCGGCGCAATCTGGCGGCCGAGCTGACCCGCTGGCGCTCGCCCGGCGGGGATCACAGATGATGTCCGTCCGTGACTACGCAACTGTCCCTCCACCCGGAGGTCGCCTCGGCGCTGCGTGACGGCCACCCCGTCGTCGCCCTCGAGAGCACGATCCTGTCGCACGGCCTGCCGCCCGGCCGCAACCTCGACGTCGCCCACCGCCTCGAACAGGTCGTGCGCGAGGGCGGCGCGGTCCCGGCCACCATCGCCGTGCTGGACGGCCGCCCGGTGATCGGCCTGTCGCCGGCCGAACTCGAGCGGGTCTGCGCGCCCGGCGCCGGACTGGACAAGCTTTCGCTGCGGGACCTCGGCCCCGCGGTCGGGCTCGGCCGCTCGGGCGCGACCACGGTGGCCGGCACGTCGGCGCTCGCGGCCGCGGCCGGCATAGGCGTGTTCGCCACCGGCGGGCTCGGCGGCGTGCACCTCGGCGCGGCGCTTTCCTGGGACGTCTCGGCCGACCTCGGCGTGCTGGCCAAGGTGCCGACGGTGGTCGTCTGCTCCGGGGTGAAGTCGGTGCTGGACATCGCCGCGACGCTGGAGGTGCTGGAGACGAACTCGGTGCCGGTGCTCGGTTACCGCACCGACGAGTTCCCGGCGTTCTACCTGCGCTCCTCGGGTCACCCGGTCGGCTGGCGCGTGGACGACGCGAAGCAGGCTGCCGCCGTGATCGCCGCGCACCGCGCGTACGCCCCGTCCGGCGTGCTGCTCACGAATCCGATCCCGGAACAGTCCGAAATGGACAAGGCACTGCACGACCGGCTGCTCGAAGAGGGGCTGAACCTGTTGCGGGACAACAACGTCCACGGTTCGGACGTGACCCCGGTGCTGCTGGAGCACTTCCACACCGCGAGCGGCGGCGCGAGCATCGACGCGAACGAAGCGCTGGTGCTGTCCAACGCGAAGCTCGCCGCCGAGGTCGCGGTGGCGCTGTCGTGACCGGGATCGTGGTGGTCGGCGACGCCGGCCTGGACGTGGTCGCCCGGCACGACGAGGCGCTCCCCCACGGCGGCGACGCGCGTGCCGAGATCCGCTTCACCGGCGGCGGCGCGGGCGCGAACACCGCGCTGTGGCTGCGATCCCTGGGCGCGGCGACCACACTCGTCGCGCGCATCGGCGACGACTCCGGCGGCCGGCTGATCCGCGCCGAGCTGGAGGCCACCGGGGTGCGCTGCGCGTTCGCCGTCGACCCCGAGGCGGCGACCTGCTGCGTCGTGGTGATGGTGGACGGCACCGGCCAGCGCAGCATGCTCGCCGACCGCGGCGCGAACAAACGCTTCCAGCCCGGCGACGTCACGCCCGAGGCGCTCGCCGGATCGGGCCACCTGCACCTGTCCGGTTACGTGCTGCTGGACCCGTCCTCACGCCCGGCCGGGCTGGCCGCGCTGGCGGCGGCGAAGAAGGCCGGGCTGAGCACTTCCGTGGACCCGCAGGCGGCCGCGCACATCCACGACGCCGGGGCGTTCCTCGACGACGTCCGCGGCACGGACCTGCTGATGCCGAACACCGAAGAACTGGTGGCACTGACCGGATCCGCGGATCCCGAGTCGGCGAAGGAGCTGCTCGGGCACGTCGGCGCCGTGGTGGTCACCGCGGGGCTCGAAGGCGCGAGCTGGGTCGACGAACACGGCGTGACCACCGTGCCCGCGATCGAGGCCGACTGCGTCGACTCCACCGGCGCGGGCGACGCGTTCGACGCGGGCGTGCTCACCACCTGGCTCGCCGGGAAGTCCACAGTGGACGTACTGCGGGCCGGCACCCGGCTGGGCGCGCTGGCCGTCAGCCGGGTCGGGCCCCAGCCGTGACCGCTCAGCCTTCGATGACCGGGTGGTCGCGGTGCTCGATCTGCTTCGCCTCCCGCTGGTAGCGGTTGGCGTCCTCCGACTTGCGCGCCGGGCGGTCGTTGGCGATCAGCACCGCGATCCAGGGCAGCGGCACCGAGATCACCAGGAACGTGATCGCCAGCCACCAGGTGTGGTAGGTCAGCCCGGCCAGCACCAGGCACGGGATGCGGCACAGCATCATGATGATGTACCTGCGCTTGCGCGAGGCCAGCTGATCGTCGTAGGACGGGGCGGCCTCGGTGATCAGCACCGGGGCGGGACGGGGATCCGGGCCGTGGGCGGGCTCGTTCACAGCACCACCTCCGAGGTCCATGCTCCCACTCGCGCGGCTCATTCGACACCCGGGTGGGCCATCCGGGAAAGGGCGGCGACCACCAAGGTCTCCACCCCCGCCCGCAGCGTGGGGTGCAGCACCGGCGCGAACCGCGGCGAGTGGTTCGACGGGATGTCGGACTCGAACCGGCCCTCGGTCATCGCGGTGATCACCTCGACCGGGTCGAAGCCGCCGACCAGCCAGAACACCGAGGGCGCGCCGGCCGCGCGGCCGAACTCGCTGAAGTCCTCGCTGCCGGTGACCAGCGGCGCGGGCATGGTCGTCTCGGGCCCGAAGTGCGCGCGGAACACCTCGGTCAGCTCTCCGGTCACGGCCTCGTCGTTGGCCGTGACCGGGTAGGAGCCGGCCAGCTCGATCTCCGGCGGCTTCGGCGCCCCCGCCGTGACCGCCTCGCCGTGGACGATCCGTTCGATCGCGGCGCGCACGCGCAGCAGCACGGCGTTGTCGAAGGCGCGGGTGTTCACCTCCAGCACCGCGTCGTCGGCGATCACGTTGCCCGTGGTGCCCACGTGCATCGAGCCGACGGTGACCACCGCCGGCTCGGTGGCCGCGGTCTCCCGGGAGACGATCGTCTGCAGCTTCAGCACCACCGAAGCGGCGAGCACGGCCGGGTCGACGGTGGTCTCCGGGCGCGAGCCGTGCCCGCCGCGGCCGTGCAGGGTGACCCGCAGCGAGTCCGACGCCGCCATGATCACGCCCGGCCGGGTCAGCACCCAGCCCGCGGGCCCGGGCACGAGGTGCTGGCCGAACACGAAGTCGGGCTTGCCGGCGAGGTCGAAGACGCCGTCCTGGACCATGCCGGCGGCGCCGTCCCCGCCCTCTTCACCCGGCTGGAACACCGCCAGCAGCGTGCCGGACCAGCTGTCGCGGGCGGCGCTGAGCAGGCTCGCGGCGCCGGAGAGCCAGGTGGCGTGCATGTCGTGGCCGCAGGCGTGCATCACCGGCACATCGCGGCCTTCGGCGTCGGCGCCACGGGCGGTGCTCGCGTACGGCAGGCCGGTCTTCTCCTCGACCGGCAGCGCGTCGATGTCGGCGCGGAGCAGCACGGTGGGCCCCTCGCCGTTGCGCAGCACGCCGACCACGCCGGTGCGGCCGACGCCCGTGTGCACCTCGAACCCGTCGCCGGTCAGCCGCCGCGCCAGCTCGGCGGCGGTGCGCGTCTCGGCGAACGCCAGCTCGGGATGCCGGTGGAGGTCGAGGTAGAGCGCCTCCAAGTCGGGCAGCGCGGCGCCGAGCGGAGCGAGGACACGTTCGTAGGTCACAGCGGCCATCGTGGCAGGCTTACCCACCGTGAGCACGAACACGCCTCTGCCCGACCTGTCCCCGGCCGTCTGCGCGCGGCTGCGCGAGGCCTTCCTCCGCGCCGCCTACGACGCCGACGGCGTGGTCGCCGCGCTCGGCGGCGCGGCGCACTCCGCGCTCGGCCGCGGCGAGCCGGAGCCGGCCCGCCGCGCGAGCCTCGACGCCGGCGACCTCGGCACGTTCATCCGGCTGTTCCTGCTCGGCCTGACCGAGCCCGAAAAGTCGGTCGAAACGGCTTTTGCCCCGCTTTCCGCCGAGGCGGCGGTGGCCGCCGGGGTGCTGAAGGCCGGCCCCGACGGGTTCCAGGCCGCCCTCGACATCCGCCCGCACGGCGACGAGGAAGGCTCCTGGTGGGTGGTGTCGGACCTCGACGCCGACATGCTGGGCCACACCGTGCCCGAGGACCACGTGCTCGGCGTCGGGCACGCCTCGCTGAGCCTGATCCGCGCGACCAGCCGCCGCCCGGTCGGCAGCCTGCTCGACGTCGGCACCGGCAACGGCGTCCAGGCCCTGCACGCCACCCGCCACGCACAGCGGGTCACGGCCACCGACGTCTCCGCGCGGGCGCTGGCGCTGGCCGCGGGCACGTTCCGGCTCAACGAGCTGGACGTGGAGCTGGTGCGCGGCGAGTGGTTCGCGCCGGTCGCGCGGCGGCGGTTCGACCAGGTCGTGTGCAATCCGCCGTTCGTGGTCGGCCCGCCGCGGGTCGACTACACCTACCGCGACTCCGGGCTGGCCGGCGACGACGCCAGCGCGCTCGTCGTGCGCCAGCTGCCGGGCTTCCTCAACGACGGCGGCGTCGGCCAGCTGCTCGCGTCCTGGCTGCACACCGGCCGTGAGGACTGGGCCGACCGCGTCGCGCGCTGGCTGCCCGCGGAGACCGACGCGTGGTTCGTCCAGCGCGACGTCGCCGACCCGGGGCTGTACGTGGGCACCTGGCTGCGAGACGAGGGCATCGACCCGCGCTCGCCCGAAGGCCGCGCGAAAGCCGCCGCGTGGCTGGACTGGTTCACCGAGAACGACGTGCGGGGCATCGGCTTCGGATTTGTCACTTTGCGCCGTGCGGCCGGGAAAACGCCGACCGTGGTGTGCGAAGACCTGCGCCAGGCGTACGACGACCCGCTGGGCCCGGAGGCCGCGAACTGGCTCGACCGCGTGGAGTGGCTTCGCGCCCACGGCGACGAGCTGCTGGACGTCGCGTTCCGGGTGCCGGTAACGGTGCTGCTGGAGCGCGTCGACTCCCCCGGCCCCGAGGGCTGGGAGACGACCGTGCGGCGCCTGCACCGCACCGACGGGCCCGGGTGGCAGCACGAGGTCGACGAGCTCGCCACGCGGCTGCTCGCGGGCTGTCAGGGCGCATTGGCGCTGGAGGACCTGATCGAGCTGCTGGCGGCGGCGCAGGGCCTCGAGCCCGGCGAGCTGGCCGCCGCGGCGCTGCCCGTGGTCCGGGAACTGGTGCGGCACGGGATGCTCGTGCCGGCCGGGCCGCACTGAGACGCTCGTCATGAAAGCCGTCGCGGCCCGCGTCACCCGGGCGAGTGTGACAGTGGACGGAACCGTGATCGGGGCCATCACGGAACCGGGACTGTTGGTGCTGCTGGGAATCCACGCCTCGGACGATCGGGTGAAAGCCGCCACCATGGCGCGCAAGCTCCACGAGCTGCGCATTCTGCGCGACGAGCAGTCGTGCGCCACCGCGGGCGCGCCGCTGCTCGTCGTCTCGCAGTTCACGCTGTACGGCGACACCCGCAAAGGCCGCCGCCCGTCGTGGACCGCGGCGGCCCGCCCGGAAGTGGCCGAACCCCTGGTGGAAGCCATGATCGAGGAGCTGCGGGCGCGCGGCGCGACGGTGGCTACCGGCCGGTTCGGCGCGATGATGGCGGTGGAGAGCGTGAACGACGGCCCGTTCACCGTTCTCGTGGAGGTCTAGACCACATCGCCCGGTCGCCGGGACGGCGTACGGATCCGCGGCCGCATCGGTTCGCCGGAAGCGACGATCCTCACCGGATCTTCACGATTCCCGGGCCACAGCGGGCTTCTCAGGGAAAGCTCAGTTTTGGTGGAGCAACCGCGGGGTCTTTCGCGCCGTCTTCTCTTCAGCAAGCCGGGAACGTTTTGCGCTCCCGGGGCGTTGAGATCGATGTCCAGCCAAGCCGGCTGGGCCCGCGGTCCGGGTTTCCACAGGGCCCGTCACCGCAGGCGCATCACCGGCGAGACACGTTCAGCCCGTGACCGGGGAGGCAGAATGTCAGTCCAGACTCTCGAACGCGAAGCGCGCGGGATTCGCGAGCGCGGGATTCCAACACGGCCCTACGTCGAGGAGCCGCCGGCGGGTGTGGGGACACTCACCGCGGAAGACCTCGACGCCCAGAGCCCGGCCGCCGACCTGGTACGCGTGTACCTCAACGGCATCGGCAAGACCGCGCTGCTCAGCGCGGCCGACGAGGTCGAGCTGGCCAAGCGCATCGAGGCCGGGGTGTTCGCCCAGCACATGGCCGACACCGGCGAGAACCTCACCGCCAAGCGGCGCACGGAGCTGAACGCGCTGGTGCGCGACGGCCACGTGGCCAAGAACCACCTGCTGGAGGCCAACCTCCGCCTGGTGGTCTCGCTGGCGAAGCGCTACACCGGCCGTGGCATGCCGCTGCTCGACCTGATCCAGGAGGGGAACCTGGGCCTGATCCGGGCGGTGGAGAAGTTCGACTACTCCAAGGGGTTCAAGTTCTCGACCTACGCCACCTGGTGGATCCGCCAGGCCATCACCAGGGGAATGGCCGACCAGGGACGCACCATCCGGCTGCCGGTCCACCTGGTCGAGCAGGTCAACAAGCTCGCCCGCATCAAGCGCGACCTGCACCAGCAGCTCGGCCGCGACGCCACGCACGAGGAGCTGGCGGCCGAGTCGGGCATCCCGGCGCACAAGATCTCGGACCTGCTCGACCACTCGCGTGACCCGGTAAGCCTGGACATGCCGGTCGGCACCGAAGAGGACGCCCCGCTGGGCGACTTCATCGAGGACTCCGAGGCCACCGACGCCGAGAGCGCCGTGATCTCCGGCCTGCTCCAGGACGACCTGCGCCGCGTGCTCGCGACGCTCGACGACCGCGAGTCCCAGGTGATCCGCCTGCGCTACGGCCTCGACGACGGCCAGCCGCGGACACTCGACCAGATCGGCAAGCACTTCGGCCTGTCCCGCGAGCGCGTGCGCCAGATCGAGCGTGAGGTCATGTCGAAGCTGCGCCAGGGCGAGCGGGCCGAGCGGCTGCGGGCTTACGCCAGCTGATGCGGGGGTAGGGGCGAGTTGTGCTCGCGGAGAGCGCTCGCCCCAGGCCCCGCATCAGGTGTCCTTTGGGGGTCGAACCCCCAAACCCCCGCCAGGGGGCGAGGCCCCCTGGACCCCCGGCGGTGGTCACCTTCCAGCTGCCGTTGCCTTCTGGCGGCGGTTGGGTTTGAGCGTTAGCCGCGTTGTTTGCACTGGAGATCCCGTGAACGGATGGTCACGGGATCTTCGGCGTTGGCGGGAGGATCAGCGAGTTTGAGGGGTACGGGGAGTGGGTAGGAGGGCCTTGGTGACACCCGTTCGGCCGGATTGACTTATGACCTGCGTCACGACAATGTCGTGACTGGGACGTTCGACTGCCGCCGGTGAACGCCTGGTTTGAGCCACGCGGTGCGGATGTGTGCGCATCCGTCCGCTTTCCCCGGGAGGTCGGGTCCGTCGGGGTGGGCCCGGCCTCCCGAACCAAACCTCGTTTTCCCGGGATTTCCCCTTGGCCGGTCGGCTTTTTCCGGCTGCGTTCGTGCGCTGGGACACACTGGCCCTCGGGCGTGAGCCGGTGGTGCGGGGGCGCTGAGTACCGTGGTCGGATTCCGATCAGGGGCAAAGGAGCCTGGCTGTGCCGTCCACCACGTTTCAGCACACCGAAGTCCTGCCGCTCGGCAAGGACACCACCACCGAGTACCGGCTGGTCACCGCGGACGGCGTCGAGGTCGTCGAGGCCGCGGGGCGCGAGTTCCTGCTGGTCGACCCGGCCGCGCTGACCACGCTCGCGCGCACGGCCATCACCGACATCCAGCACTTGTTGCGCACGTCACACCTGGCCCAGCTGCGGGCCATCGTCGACGACCCCGAGGCCAGCGGCAACGACCGGTTCGTCGCGATGGACCTGCTGCGCAACGCCGCCATTTCGGCCGGCGGCGTGCTGCCCATGTGCCAGGACACCGGCACGGCGATCGTCATCGGGAAGCGCTCCGAGGGCGTGCTCACCGGCGGCGACGACGAGCGCGCGCTGTCGCAGGGCATCTTCGACGCCTACCAGCAGCTGAACCTGCGTTATTCGCAGATGGCGCCGGTCAACTTCTGGGACGAGCGCAACACCGGCACCAATCTGCCCGCGCAGGTCGAGCTGTACCACAAAGACGGTGGTGGCGACCCCGCGTACGAGTTCCTGTTCATGGCCAAGGGCGGCGGCAGCGCGAACAAGACGTTCCTGTTCCAGGAGACCAAGGCCGTGCTGAACCCGAAGCGGCTCGCGCGGTTCCTGGACGAGAAGCTGCGCGGGCTCGGCACCGCGGCGTGCCCGCCGTACCACCTGGCGATCGTCGTCGGCGGCATGTCGGCGGAGTTCAACCTGAAGGTCGCGAAGCTCGCCTCGGCGCGCTACCTCGACACGCTGCCGCAGGAAGGCTCGGAGCTGGGCCACGCGTTCCGCGATCCGGGCCTGGAGCAGCAGGTGCTGGAGATGACGCGCCAGTTCGGCATCGGCGCGCAGTTCGGCGGCAAGTACTTCTGCCACGACGTGCGGGTGATCCGGCTGCCGCGCCACGGCGCGTCCTGCCCGGTCGGCATCGCGGTGTCCTGCTCGGCCGACCGTCAGGCCAAGGCCAAGATCACCGCCGACGGGGTGTTCATCGAGCAGCTCGAGCGCGACCCGGCGCGGTTCCTGCCGGAGGTCACCGAGGACGACCTGTCCGAGGAGGTCGTGACCGTCGACCTGAACCGGCCGATGGCGCAGATCCGCGAGCAGCTCTCGCAGCTGCCGGTGAAAACCCGCCTTTCGCTGACCGGGCCGCTGGTGGTGGCGCGCGACATCGCGCACGCGAAGATCGCCGAGCGCCTCGACGCGGGTGAGGAGATGCCGCAGTACCTGCGTGACCACCCGGTGTACTACGCGGGCCCGGCGAAGACGCCCGAGGGCTACGCGTCCGGTTCGTTCGGCCCGACCACGGCCGGGCGGATGGACTCCTACGTCGAGCAGTTCCAGGCCGCCGGCGGCTCGCTGGTGATGCTGGCCAAGGGCAACCGCTCGAAGCAGGTCACCGCCGCGTGCCAGGCGCACGGCGGCTTCTACCTCGGCTCGATCGGCGGCCCCGCCGCCCGGCTGGCCAAGGACTGCATCAAGCAGGTCGACGTGCTCGAGTACGCCGAGCTGGGCATGGAAGCCGTGTGGAAGATCGAGGTCGAGGACTTCCCCGCCTTCATCGTCATCGACGACAAGGGCAACGACTTCTTCGCCGCCACCAGCGAACCGGTGCTGCAGATCAGTTTCCACTGACCTACGAGGGGGTGAGCCGCGCCAGGATGCGGTCGAGGGCCGCGAGGTCGGCCGGCGGCAGCGCGAGCACGGCCTCGGGCGGCTCACCCAGGATCCGCAGGGCCAGCGCGGCGGCTTCCCGGCCCGCCGGGGTGAGCGTGACGACCCGGCTGCGGCGGTCGTCCGGGTGCGGCTCGCGGACCGCCAGCTCGCGGCGCACCAGGTCGTCGACCACGAGCGTGGTGTACGGCCGGTCGGTGTTGAGCGTTTCGGTCAGCTCGCGCATGGTCATCGGCCGCTCGGCGACCCGGTACAGGGCCTTGACCTTGATGAAGCTCATGCCGAGCGCGTCGCTGACCTCGCGCCGGCGGTCGTGCTGGTCCAGCACCAGCGAACGCATCCGGGCCCAGGCGCGCACGGCCGTCTCGCCGTTCATCGCGCGGGCACCAGGCCGGGGCTGGGCTCGTCCTCGAGCCCGTCGGCCACCCTGGCGGCGGACGCGCGGGCCCAGCCGCTGGTCGTGACCAGGCCGAGCACCAGCACCACCGCCCCGCAGCCGGCGATGATCCACCAGCCGACCGAGCTGGCCGCCGCGAACCCCGTGCTGAACGGGCCGTGCACCCGGGCGGTGACCACCGTGCCGATCACCGCGACGCCGAACGACGCGCCGACCTGACGGCTCGTCGACGCGATCGCGGCCGCGACGCCCGCCTGCGAGCGCGGCATGCCGGACACCGCCGCGTTGGTGATCGGCGCGTTGACCAGGCCGAAGCCGATGCCGAAGACGACGTAACAGGCCATCAGCGGCCAGACGGACGTGCTCTGGGTCGCCCAGGACAGCCCCGCGGCGCCCACCGTGATGCCGGACCCCGCGACGACCAGCGGCAGCCGGGCGCCCCGCGCGCCGACCAGCCGTCCGGACAGCGGCGCGAAGACCGCCGTCATCGCGGCCATCGGCAGCGTCAGCAGGCCCGCGTGGAGCGCGCTGTACCCGCGGGCGTCCTGCAGGTAGAGCGAGTTGACGAAGAGGAACCCGGCGAGGCCGGCCATCGCGGAGATCGCGATCACGGTCGCCCCGGAGAACGGCACGCTGCGGAAGAACCTCAACTCCAGCAAGGGATCCCGGCGCCGTTTCTCGTAGGGCACCAGCACCACCACCGCGAGCAGCGCCAGCGCGAACACGCCCAGGATCCGCGGGGAGCCGTAGCCCGCCTCGCGGCCTTCGATGATGCCGTACGTCAGACCGGCCAGGAACACGATCACGAGCAGCTGGCCCACGGGGTCGATCCGGCGCGGCCGCGGCGCGCGGGATTCGGGCACCAGCAGGGCGGTGAGCACCACGGCGGCGATCGCCACCGGCACGTTGATCCAGAAGATCGAGCGCCAGCCGAACGGGCCGACCAGCGCGCCGCCGACCACCGGGCCGATGGCCATGCTCAGCCCGACCACGCCGCCCCACACGCCGATCGCGCGTGCCCGCTCCTTCGGTTCGGTGAAGGTGTTGGTGATGATCGACATCGCCACCGGGTTGAGCATCGAGCCGCCGATCGCTTGCACCGCGCGGAAAGCGATGAGCAGCCCGATGCTCGGCGCGACGCCGCACAGCAGCGAGCCGAGGCCGAACAGCACCAGCCCGGTCTGGAACGTCCGCCGGCGGCCGAGCCGGTCGGCCGTGGAACCGGACAGCATCAGGAGGCTGGCGAGCACGAGCGTGTAGGCGTCGATCGTCCATTGCAGACTCGAGACGGACGCGCCGAGCTCACGCTGGATGGACGGCAGCGCCAGGTTCACGATCGTGTTGTCGAGCCCCACGATGAACAGGCTCATACAGCAGACGGCCAGCACCGCCTGCCGCCGCCGACGGCTCAGCTCCGGCACGGCACCCCCCGAAGTAGTTGTAGAGCTATAACATTTAGCAGACTACAACTAACTTTCCGGGCCCCCGGTCGAAGGCGGCCGAGGTCACGCGCAAAGCGGACGCCGCGGGTGTCTTCGGGCTCAGCCGGGGAACATCCCGGCGAGCCGCTCGAGCGTCTTCTCGATGCCCTGGGTGTTCTTCCGGGGGAATCCGGCGAGCCGGATGGCCAGGGGGGATTTCGCCGTCGACCAGTCGAAGGTTTCGGTGACTTCGGTCTTGCCGTCGTCCAGGGGCTTGAGCAGCCAGCGCCAGCGGTGGCCCATGAAGTGCCGCCAGGCGATGAGGCGGTTCTCCTCGAACTCCACCACGGTGTTCTGGATCTTGTACGACGCGCCCATCTTCATCTCCATGCCGAACCGCGCGCCGAGCGAGAGCCGGTCCGGGCCGCCGTCGCCGCTGGCGCGGACCGTGCCGGAGCCGTCGATCAGCGGGTGCTTGGCGGGGTCGGCGAGCAGGTCGAAGAGCTGCTCGGGCGAGGCGGCGATCACCGCGGTACGCGAAACCTGGCGTGTTCCCATGGGCGCCGAGGTTAAGGGGTGCACGCGGTGGCCCGCTGGATGGGCCGCGGGGAGATTTCCCACACCGATGGCGGAAAACCCCGCCCGCGGCCCCGGTCGCCCACGCGGCCACCGGGCGGCCCCCCCGACTCGAGTCGCCCGGCGGCCGCGGAGGCCGCTATGGGGTGTCAACGCGGCGGCTTCGGTCCGCACCGCCGCGCGAGATCAGTGCGGCGGCTTGCGCCAGCACCGCTGCACAAGTCCAGCTGCGGCTGCCTCATTCAGCACCACCGCCCGAGATCCACACGGACACGGCTGCCTCAGCCACCACCACTGCGCGAAATCTCGCACGACGACGGCTGGTTCAGCCAGCGCCACCGCGCGAAATCGGCGCGACAGCGGCTGCTTCTGCCAGCTCCACTGCCGGGGATCTGGCATCGCGGGCCGCAGCCGCTTGAGCCAGCACCACCGCGCGAAACCTCGCACGACGGCTTCTTCAGCCAGCGCCACCGCCGAAGGCCTCCACGGCGGCGGCTTCGGTCCGCACCGCTGCGCGAGGTCAGGCGGCGGCTTGAGCCAGCGTCGCTGCGCAAGATCGGCGCGGCAGCGGCCCCGGCCGGCACCACCGCACGAGATCGCCACGCCGGCGGGCTGCCTCAGCCACCACCGCACAGGGTCAGCGCGGCGGCGACTGCTTCAGCACCACCGTCCGGTCGCCCAACGGGGCCGCCAGGGCCACCGAGATGTACGGGTACCGCAGGTCCATCGTGCACATCTGCCCGGTCTGCGCCTTGGTCTCGCTCAGGTCGAGGACCACGTGCTGTGCGGTCTGCTCCGTCGCTTCGCCCAGGGCGTGCTGGCAGCCGCCCTCTTCGGCGCGGAGGTTGATGATCGTGCCGCCGTTCGCGGTGTAGACCTGGTGGGGGAAGTCCTTGGGCAGTGCGGCGGCGTCGACCTTCGCGGCCGGCACCGGTGTGCTGCCCGGCGGGAGTTCGAGCCGGGGTTTGCCCGGCGCGCCGGGCGAGGGCGGTGTCGTCGCGCTGCTCGGCGCCGCGGGGTCGTTCCCGGACGCTGGGTGGGTGGCCATCGTTTCCTGGCCGCCACAGGCCGTCACCGTCAAGAGGATCAGGCCCGTGCCGACCAGCTTCGTCAAGTGCCTCATGCCACCTAGGACGGAAGCGCCGCCGCCGGGGGTTGCACGTGATCAGGATCCGGGGCGCAGAACCAGTTTCCGGCCGCCGAGCGGCTGGTCGAGCGTGACCGGCAGGGAGATGTCCCTGATGTGCATCGGGCACATCTGGCCGTGCGGGGCCTTCGTCACGGTGACCACCACGACGGCCTGCTGGGCTGTCTGCTCACCGGCGCGCGCGGCGAGCTTGTCGCAGCCGCCCTCTTCGGCCTGGATCACCACGACCTTGCCGCCCTGCGCGAGGGTGAGGTCGTGGGGATAACCCGGCGGCAGGGCCGAAGCGTCGACCTGGCCCGGGGCCGGCGCCGTGTCACCCGGCGGCACGCCCTGCGTCGGGCGGCTTTGGGGCGGCCCGGACGGCGAGGGCAGCGGCACCGGCGGCGGGGACGTCGAGCCCGGCGCCGAAGAAACCGGCACCGGGGAAACCGGGGCCGAAGTGGACGGTGCGGAGGCGCCCGAACCGGACTGCCCGCCACAAGCCGCCACAGAAAGCAGCAGAACGCTCACACCCAGGACTTTCACCGTTGTCCGCATACACAGCGGACGGAACCCGGGCCCCAACGGTTGCACGCGGGGGCCCGGAATCTCCGTCACCGAGCTGAGCCACGCCCGCGGACGAGCCCCAGCAGCACCACTCCCGCCAGCGTCACCACCAGCAACACGACGGTGCTCGCCGACGCGAGGAACACCTGCCCGCGGTCGGTCAGCGCGAAGACACTGGCCGGGAGCGTCCGCCAGTCCGGCGGGTACAGCATCATCGTGGCGCCCAGCTCCCCCATCGACATCG
This sequence comes from Amycolatopsis saalfeldensis, assembly GCF_900110575.1. Classification (GTDB taxonomy): domain Bacteria; phylum Actinomycetota; class Actinomycetes; order Mycobacteriales; family Pseudonocardiaceae; genus Amycolatopsis; species Amycolatopsis saalfeldensis. The sequence continues at coordinate 373,010 of NZ_FOEF01000006.1, read as the reverse complement.
CCAGCGCGAGGCTCGCCGAAGCGGACATCGCGGGCAGCAGCACCGGAATCCGGACGCGCAGCAGCACCCGTGACGGCCGCGCGCCGAGGCTGGCCGCAGCCTGCGCCAGCAGCGGGTCCACCCGGGACAGGGCGGCCGAGACCGTGCTGTAAGCGAAGGGCAGCAACAACATCAGGTGCGCGGCCAGCACGATCCACCGCGTGCCGTTGAGCGCGAGCGGCGGCCGGCTGAACGCCACGAGCAGCGCCAGCCCCAGCACCACCGACGGCACCGCGATCGGCAGGTGGAACAGCGTCCCGACGGCCTGGCGCACCCGTGACGGCGCGCCGTCGGCCGCGAGCGCCGCCCAGCTGCCGAGCAGCACGGCCGCGGCGGACGCGATCACGCCGGTCTGCACGCTCACCGAAAGGCTCGCGAAGGTGTCGCCGGACAGCGCGTCGACATAGTGCGACGCGGTGAAACCGCCGGGCAGCACGCCGGTCCAGTGCCCGGCGAAGGACGCCAGCACGATCATCACCAGCGGCGCCGCCACCACGACGGCGAACACCACCCCGGCCACCAGCCACAGCAAAACCCGGCTACGCCTTGTCCACAGCAGCACCGCCGCCCCCTCCCCCAGAACCCATAGCTCCCGCAGCCCGCCGGTAACCCGCGTACAACACCAGCGACAGCACCACGTCCACCATCGCGACCACCGACGCGGCCGGGAAGTCGAACGTCACGATCGCCTTGCCGTACACCAGCATCGGCAGCGTCGTGACACCCTTCGCGCCGAGGAACAACACGATCCCGAACTCGTTCATGGTCAGCAGCAGCACCAGGCAGGCGCCGGACGCGAGTGACGGCAGCGCCTCCGGAAGCACCACCTGGCGCAGCACCCGGCCCGGCCGCGCGCCGAGGCTCGCCGCCACTTCCAGCTGGGCGGCGGGCACCTGGCCGAACGCCGCGAGCGCCGGGCGCATCACGAACGGCGTGTAGAAGGTGACCTCGGCCAGCAGCACGCCCCACGGCGAGTACAGGAAGCCGCCGGCGCCGAACACCCCCGCGCTGCCGTAGAGGAAGGTGAACGCGAGCGCGATGAGGAACGACGGGAACGCCGGCAGCGTGTCGACCAGCCGCGCCAGCGCCCGCGCGCCGGGGAACGGCACGAACGCGACCGCCAGCGCCAGGAAGGTGCCGAGCAGCAGGCAGCCGGCCGTCGAGCCCAGCGCGAGCAGCACCGTCTGCCAGGCCGCGTCCCGGAATTCGGCCGAGCCCAGCACGTCGCCCCACACCGAAAGCGTGAGCGCGCCGGACTTCGAGGTGAACGACTGCACCGCGACCAGCACCAGCGGATAACCGAAGAAGCCGAGCAGCACGACCACCGGCGGGAGCAGCCACCACAGCCGGGCCCGCCGGACGCGCTGGGGACGGCGTCCGGCGCGGGCCGGGGCGGCGGCTTCGAAGACGAGGCCGGTCACCCGCCCACCCCCAGCAGCGGGCAGCCGTCCGGAATGGACACTCCCACCGAGTCGCCGACGGCGGGCAGGCCGGGCCCGTCCGGGACCTCGGCGCGCAGCTCGCAGTCCGCGGCGGGCAGGTGCAGGTCCAGCCGGTAGCCCGAGCCTCGCCACTGCACGCCGCGGACCAGCGCGGGCCACGCGTCCGGCCCCGGCGCGCCGACGCCGACGCGGTGCGGCCGCACGCCGAGCGCCACGGACTGGCCCTCGCCGAGGACGCCGGTGGGCTCGGCCGACAGCTCGCGCCCGCCGAGCCGGACGACCGCGGCGCGGGCGCCGTCGAACCGGACCAGCTCGACCGGGACCAGGTTGGCCCCGCCGAGGAAGCTCGCGGTGAACTCGCTGGCCGGGCGCCGGTAAAGCTGTTCGCACGGGCCCAGCTCGACCAGCCGCGAATCCCGCAGCACCCCGATCCGGTCGGCCAGCGCGAGCGCTTCGGCCTGGTCGTGGGTCACGTGGATCATCGTGGTGTCCGGCAGCTCCGCCCGCAGCCGCAGCAGTTCCGCGATCATCTCCTCGCGCAGGGCGGCGTCCAAAGCGGACAGTGGCTCGTCCAGCAGCAGCACGCCGGGCTTGATCGCGAGCGCCCGGGCGAGCGCCACGCGCTGCTGCTGCCCGCCCGAAAGCTCACGCGGGAAACGCCGGGCGAACGCGCCCATGCCCACCAGCTCCAGCACCTCGGCCACCCGCTTGGCCACCTCCGCCCGCGGGAGCCCACGGGCCTTCAGCCCGAACGCGACGTTGCCGTCCACCCGCAGGTGCGGGAACAACGCGTAACTCTGCACGACCACGCCGAGCCCGCGCCGGTGCGGCGGCAGGTCGGTGACGTCCTCGCCGTCGAGCAGCACCCGCCCGGCGCTCGGCCGGACGAACCCGGCCAGCGCCTTGAGCGCGGTCGACTTGCCCGAGCCGGACGGGCCCAGCAGGGCCAGCGTTTCCCCCTTCGCCACCGAAAGGTCAAGGGGGGACAGTGCTTGCGTCGCTCCGAAGTGGACGGAGACGCCGCGGAACTCGACCGCCGGGGTCACTGGCCGATGGCCTTCTTGTAGGCGGCCAGGTCCGCATCGAGGCGGCCCAGCACCGTGGTCCAGTCCGGCTGCCAGACCTCGACGCCGGTCATCGTGGCCTTGATCCGGTCCGCGTTCGCACCGGTGGACTTGACGTCGGCGCGGGCCGGGATGCCGAAGGCGTCGGCCGCCTTGGCCTGGGTCGCCGGCGAGAACAGGAAGTCCAGCAGCTTCTTCCCGTTGTCCGCGTGCGGGGCGTTCGTGACCAGCCCGGCCTCGTACGGGATCGCGAAGGTCGAGCGCTTGCCCTGGGCGTCGGCCGGGAAGAAGACGTCGAAGCCGCCGCTCTTGCCGATCTCGGCCAGGTTCATCTGCACGTCGCCGTTGGCCACCAGCAGCTCGCCCTTCGCCACCTTCGGCTGCAGCTTGCCGGTGGACGAGGACGGCCCTACGTTGTTCGCCTGGAGCTTGCCCAGGTAGTCCAGCGCGCCCTGGTCGCCGAACACGTGCTGCAGCTGGAGCAGCACGGCCGTGCCGTCCCCGGCCTCGCCGGGCGTGGAGTACTGGAGCTTGCCGCGGTACTTCGGGTCGAGCAGGTCGTTCCAGGTCTTCGGCGCGGGCTTGGCCTGCTGCGGGTTGTAGATGAAGCTGATGTAGTTGTTCATCATGGCGAAGTAGCGGCCCTGCGGGTCCTTCTCCGCGGCCGGCACCTGGCCGGTGCCCTGCGGCGCGGACGAGGCGAGCAGGCCCTGCTGCGCCACCTGCTGGATGAACGGCGGCAGGGTGATCAGCACGTCGGCCTGCGTGTTGCTCTTTTCCTTCTCCACGCGCGAGGCCACTTCGCCGGAGCCGGCGGTGACGGCCTGCACGGTGATGCCGGTCTGCTGCTTGAATTCGGCGAACCGGGCGGTGTACCAGTCTTCCAGACCGTCCACTGTGTACACCGTGACGGTCTTGCCGTCCGCGGCCGCGCCGCCGCCGGTCCCGCCGCAGGCGGCGAGCAGGCCGAGCAGGCCCGCGGCGAGGACGTACGCCACTGCATTCGGGGTCTTCATGGTCTTGGCTCCTTTAACGCAGCAGGGAGGGGAGGTCACGCACGGAATCGAGGACGTGGGTGGCGCCGGCGGCTTCGAGGCCGGCCCGGGTGCCCGCGCCGGTCAGCACGCCCGCGACCACGGACGCGCCGGCGGCGAGCCCGGAGCGGACGTCGGACGGGGTGTCCCCGGCGACGGCGATCCGCCGCACGTCGGACACCTCCAGCCGCAGCGCCGCGGCCAGGACCAGGTCGGGGAACGGGCGGCCGCGGACGCCTTCGCCCGGCGCGAGCGCGAGGTCGGCGAGATCGCGCCAGCCCAGCGCGTCGAGGATCGCAGTCTGGGTGGCCGGGGCGAACCCGGTGCCGAAGGCGACCTTGACGCCGTCGGCACGCAGCGCGCGGATCACGTCCTCGGCGCCGTCGACCGGGGTGCACTCCCCCGCCGCGACCAGCCGGGCGTACGCGCGCTCGAACGCGGCGTTCGCCTCCTGCGCGGCCGTCTCTTCGCCCAGCAGAGCACGGAAAACGGTGATCTTCGACTGCCCCATCGTCTCTTCGACGTAGGCCAGCATCTTCGGGAAACGATCGTCCTCTTCGGACACTCCGGCCGAGCCGATCGCCTCGGTGAAGGCGCGCACGACCAGGCCGTCGTCCACCACCGTGGTGCCGGCCATGTCCAGCACCACCAGCTCGGGGGTCACAGGCCCAGCTCCGCGGCCGTGTCCTCGGCGATGGCCGGGGAGCAGGTCATGCCCCGCCCGCCCGGGCCGGTGACCAGGAAAGCGTTGTCCGACAGGCGTTCCCGGTGCACGATCGCGCCCGCGTCGGTGGCCTGGGCGTACACGCCGGCCCAGCGGCGCCGGATCCGCGGCAGCGGGCGGCCGAGCAGCGCGCCGGCGACCTCGGCGAGGTGGCCGTACGGATCCTCGTCGACGTCGAAGCCGAACGGCTGCGTGTACTCGTGCGTGTCGCCGATCGTCAGCGAACCGTCGAGCCGCTGCACCATCAGCAGCTGCATGGCGTGGCCGGCGGGGATCTCGCCCTGCGGCTGGCCGGAGTTGAGCCCGTCGAGGGCGGGGCCGCGGTACGCCGGGTAGTAGCGGAAGCTGTCGGCGTCGGCGACGCTGGTGGTGAGCGGCTCGCCGAGCGGCTCGGTCTGCGCCATCTGCAGCCGCACCCGCCGGACCGGCAGCTCACCGGCGACCTCGCGGACCAGGCCCCCGAGCCACGCGCCGGTGCAGAACAGCACCACGTCGCCCTCGTGCCGCTCGCCGTGGTCATCGACGACGCCGGTCGAGGTCAGCGTGCGGACCTCGCGCCCGGGCCGCCAGGTGTAGCGGCCGCTCGCCGTCAGCGCGGCGCGAAGGGCGGGCTGCGCGGTGCGGGGCTCGACCGCGGCGTCGCGGTCGCACCACAGCGCGCCGAGGAAGTCACCGCGCAGCGCGGGGTTCAGCTCCCGCGTCTCCGCGGCGTCGAGCAGCTTGAACCCGCGCGCCGCGTCCGGACTGGCCGCCACCTCCCTGGCGACGGCCAGCTCCGCCTCGGTGCGGACGAGAGTGAGCGAGCCGTTGTCCCGGAAGCCGAGGCCCGGCACCCGCTCGCCGATCCGCTCCCACAGCCGCCGGGCCCGCACCGCCGTCGCCAGCTCGGCGCCCGCCGCCCGGCCACCGACCCACACCAGGCCGAAGTTCCGCACGGACGCGCCCCGCGCCTCGGCCTCCCGCTCCAGCTGGACCACTTCATGACCACGTTCGACGGCCGTCCAGGCATGCATGGTGCCGAGCACGCCGCCGCCCACGATGAGTATTCGCACGGCGGCTACGGTCGCTGCCCGTCACCAACGCCGCTTGTCGCCGGAGCGAACCGGAGGTGAACCGACCCCGAATAGTGGACCGGACGAGTTATCGTTCCGTTATCTTCAACCTCAGAGGCGACCGACTGCCACGAAGACACACACCGCGGCCAGCGCCACATTGACGCCGACGTTGCGCCATTCCGCGGGCTTGTGCTGCACGATCGCGAGCCGGCCGTGGCTCGCCATCGCGCCGATCATCACCACCACGAGGCCGACCGCGGCCCAGCCGGTGAGCGCCGGGGCGATGCCGGTGAGCTGCGGGAGGATCAGGCCGAGCACGGCGATCAGCTCGCAGATCGCGGCGAAGCGGACCACCGGCACCGGGTACGCGGCGGCGCCGGTCTGGCCGGTTTCCAGCATCCGCTGCCGCGACATGGTCGACTTCAAGACACCCGACAGCGCGAAGATGAGGGCCAGGAAGATCTGCCCGGTCCAGAGTGCGGCGTTCATCGTTGTGCTCCCTCCTAGGGCCGGCCACTCGGCCGGACAACGGAGGGGACGAGACGGGCGTCTTGAATGTGACAGCGAACGGCTATTCGACTCGGCCCAGGCGGGTCATGAAGCTCAGCCGGTCGCCGCGGAACAGCGAGCGGACGCGTTCGAACGGCTCGCCGTCCGGGCCCCACGAGACGCGGTGCATGAGCAGCATCGGCAACGCCGGGTTGGTGCCGATCAGCAGCGCCTCGCGCGGGGTGGCCAGCACGGTCTCGACCCGCTCCTCGGCGCCGTCGAACACCACGCCGAGCTGCTCGCGCAGGAAGGCGTACAGCGACTGCTCCGGGTTGAAGACCTCCAGCAGCGTCGGGAACTTGGACGCGCGCAGGTAGGTCGACTCCAGCCCGACGCGCTCATCGTCGGCGAGCAGCACGCGTTCGATGTGGATGACCTCGTCGGCCGGCTCGATCCGCAGGTCGGCGGCCAGTCCGGCGCCCGCCGCCCGGCGCTCCAGCGAGATCAGCGTGCGGCCCGGGGCGATGCCCTGCCGTCGCAGGCCCTCGGTGTAGCTGACCAGCGCGAGCGGCTGCACCAGCTTCGGCGGGGCGACGTACGTGCCGCTCCCCTGCCGGCGGCTGAGCCGGCCTTCGAGGACCAGCTCGCTGACGGCCTGGCGCACCGTGGCCCGCGAAACACTGAACCGCTCGCACAGCTCCCGTTCGGCGGGCAGCACCGCGCCCTCGCCCAGCTCGGCGATCACCGCGAGCAGCTCGACCTTCACGGCGTAATAGCGCGGGACGCGGCCGTGCTCGGGAATGCCGTCGCGCACCGGGCCGTCGGCGGACAGGCGGGACAGCTGGGGCAAGGGAAGCGGTGACGTGGGCACGAGTCCCGAGCCTATTCCAGCCGGGCGGCCCGTGGTCGGCCGTCCCGGGAACCGCCCGATCGGACGACAGCGGCGCCGCGGCCCGCCCAGGGGCCCACCTGGGGCCGGAAAGATCCGAAGAAAGTCGGTTGTCCGGTTGTTCCGGCTCTGGTGTAGTCGAAAGGGCACTCCCCGTTTCCCCGTAGTTCCTGGTTCTACTGTGGACACCGGAAGGACGAATCCCTTGGCCAGCAAGAGATGGTTCAGCCTGCTCAAAAAAGCCGCGATCGGCGTCGCCGCCGCCACCGCGTTGGCCGGTCTGGCGGGCCCCGCCGTGGCCGCCCAGCCGCCCTCGACGAACGGCACGCAGGTGATCGGCGGCAGCCGCGCCGCGTCCGGTGAGTTCCCCTGGATGGTGCGGCTGTCGATGGGCTGCGGCGGCGCGCTGTACACGTCGCAGATCGTGCTCACCGCCGCCCACTGCGTCGACCGCACCGGCTCGAACAGCTCGATCACCGCGACGCTCGGCGTGGTCGACCTGCAGAGCGCCAGTGCCAAGAAGGTGAAGTCCACCTACGTCTACCGGTCCCCGACCTACGACACCACCGGCGGCGACTGGGCCCTGATCAAGCTGGCCAGCCCGGTCACCGGCATCGCGACCCTGCCGGTCGCCTCCAGCACGGCGAACAACAGCGGCACGTTCACCATCGCCGGCTGGGGCGCCGCCTCCGAAGGCGGCGCGCAGCAGCGGTACCTGCTCAAGGCGCAGGTCCCGTTCGTCAGCGACGCCACCTGCAAGGCGCAGGGCGGCGACTACACCGGCCTGATCGCCAGCGCCGAGATCTGCGCGGGCAACATCGACTCCGGCGGCGTCGACACCTGCCAGGGCGACTCCGGCGGCCCGATGTTCCGCCGGGACAACACCAACGCCTGGGTCCAGGTCGGCATCACGAGCTGGGGCACCGGCTGTGCCCGGGCGCACGCACCCGGCGTGTACACCGAGGTGAGCAGCTTCGCGAGCGCGATCGCTTCGGCCGCCTCGTCCATCTAGAAACGCTCGTGAGTGGCTATGCCGGTTCTGACCGGCATAGCCACTCACGAGTCTTCAGCGCGTTTTTTCCAGCCGTGCCAACGCTTCCTCGTACCCGCTCACCAGCTCGGCGATCACGTCGGCGACCGGGCGGACCCGGTCCATCCGGCCGACGATCTGGCCCACCGGCATGGACACCACACTCGGGTCGCCCGAGGCGTGGATCCGGTTGTGCGCCTGGGAAACCAGCAGGTTCTGCAACGGCATGGGCAGCGGCTCGGGCGCGTCCGGCGCGGTCCAGGCCTCCGTCCAGCGGGTCTTGAGCAGGCGTGCGGGCTTGCCGGTGTAGATGCGGGTGCGGACGGTGTCCGCCGAGGTCGCGCCGACCAGGGCCTGTTGCATGCCACCGGAGTCCGCCATGGTCTGGAGGTACTCCTCGGTGGCGAGCCAGAACGAGCCCATCCACACCCCCGCCGCGCCGAGCGCCAGCGCCGCCGCCATCTGGCGGCCGGAGCCGATGCCGCCCGCGGCGAGCACCGGCACCCGCGAGCCGACGGCGTCCACGATCTCCGGCACCAGCACCATCGACGCGATCTCGCCGGTGTGCCCGCCCGCCTCGTAACCCTGCGCCACCACGAAGTCCACGCCGTTGTCGACATGCCGCACCGCGTGCTCGGCCTTGCCCGCCAGCGCGGCCACGGGCACGCCCGCCGCGTGCGCGAGCTCGATCACGTCCGGCGGCGGCGAGCCCAGCGCGTTCGCGATCAGGCTGATCCGGTGCTTCAGCGCGACGTCCACATGGGACCGGGCGACCGAGTGCAGCCAGCCGAGCACGCCGGCCCGCTCGTCGGTGTCGTCCGGCAGCGGGGGCACCGACAGCTCCCGCAGCACTTTGTCGACAAAGGCCCGGTGGCCGTCCGGGATCAGCTTCGTGAGGTCGACCTGGCTGCCCTCTTCGGGGATCTTCGCCGGCATCACGATGTCGACCCCGTAGGGCTTCCCGTCGGTGTGCTCGTCCATCCAGTCCAGCACGCGATCGAGCTCGGCGGCGTCGTTGAACCGGACGCAGCCGAGCACCCCGAGCCCGCCGGCACGGCTGATCGCGGCCGCGACGTGCTCCGACGGCGTGAAGCCGACGATCGGCAGCTCGATGCCGAACCGGTCGCACAGGGAAGTCCGCATGCTCGCTCCTAGGCGGGTTCGTGGTCCGCGGCGTAACGCTGCGCCCACGGGTAGTCGGGTTTGCCGCTCGGCGACCGGCCGATCTCCTCGGCCAGCCAGACCGTGCGCGGCACCTTGTAGCCGGCGACCTCGGTGCGCACGTGCGCCTCGATCGCCTCGAGGTCCGGCGTCACACCCGGCCGCGTCTGCACGACGGCGGCCACGCGCTGGCCGAGCCGCTCGTCCGGGATGCCGATCACCAGCGCGTCGAACACGTCGGGGTGCGACTTCAGCGCGCCCTCGACCTCTTCGGGGTACACCTTCTCCCCGCCGGTGTTCACGCACTGCGAGCCGCGGCCCAGCAGCGTGACCGTGCCGTCCTCCTCGTACCGCGCGTAGTCGCCGGGCACGACGTACCGGACGCCGCCGACGTCCACGAAGATCGTGCGGCTCTTCTCCGGGTCGTTGTAGTAGCCCAGCGGCACGTGCCCGCGGCGGCCGATCAGCCCGATCGCGCCGGCCTTCGGCTCGACCAGCGCGCCGTCTTCGTCGAGCAGGATCGCGTCCTTGCCGAACGCGACCCGCGGGCCCGCGCTGTGGTCGGAATCCTTGCCCACCATGCCGATCCCGGTGAAACCGCTTTCCGAGGAGCCGATGGCGTCGGTGATCACGACGTTCGGCAGCAGGCCCAGCAGCTCCTGCTTGACCGACTGCGAGAACAGCGCGGCGTGGCTCGAAACCGCGGCGAGCGACGACGTGTCGTAGCCACCCTCGCGCAGCGCCTCGATCAGCGGCCGCGCCATGGCGTCGCCGACGATGGTGAGCACCTGGACCTTGTGCGCCTGCACGGCCTGCCACACCTGGTGCGCGTCGAACTGCGGCACGAACACGACCGGGCTGCCGGTGAACAGGGCGCCGAACGCTGCCCACTGGGCGGCGCCGTGGATCAGCGGAGCGGCCGGCAGCCGCACCAGCGAGCCGGCCTTGCCCTGCTCGGCGAGCGTCCACTCGTCGGGCACGTACTCGCCGGTGATGAAGTTGATGCCGCCGCCGAGCGCGCGCCAGATGTCCTCGTGACGCCAGAGCACGCCCTTCGGATAGCCGGTGGTGCCGCCGGTGTAGAGGATGTACAGATCGTCGGCGCTGCGCTCTTCGAAGTCACGCTCGGGCGAGTTCTCCGCCAGCGCCGCCTCGTACTCCACGCCGGTCTCGTAGACGGTGTCCGAACCGTCTTCGATGACGACAACGTGTTTCAGTTTTGGGGTTTCCGGGAGCACCGCGGCGACCTTGTCCGCGTACCGGCGCTCGTGCACGAGGGCGACCAGGTCGGCGTTGTCGAACAGGTAGCGCAGCTCGCCGTGGACATAGCGGTAGTTGACGTTCACCGCGATGGCGCGCAGCTTGTACGCGGCGAACATGGCCTCCAGGGCCTCGATGGAGTTGCGTGAATAGACACCGATGTGGGAACCGCGTCCCACGCCGTGGGCGGCGAGGTGGTGGGCCAGGCGGTTCGCGCGGGCCTCCAGCTCCGCGAACGTCACCTGCCTCTCGCCGCACACGACCGCGACGCGTTCCGGCACGGCGTCGACGGCGTGCTCGAGTAAATCCGCGATGTTGAGTGCCACTCCCCTAAAGTAGAACATGTTATCGTTCTGGGCAATGACCCTGGGACTGCCGGGAGGATTCGGTGGCTGAGCCGCACGCACTGGTGACACTGGAGGGCCACACGCTCGTCGTCACCATGAACCGGCCCGAGGCGCGAAACGCGCTCTCGGGCGAGATGCTCGCGATCATGGTCGAGGCCTGGGACCGGGTCGACGCCGACGACGAAGTCCGCAGCTGCGTGCTGACCGGCGCGGGCGGCGCGTTCTGCGCGGGCGCGGACCTCAAGTCGATGGCCCGCAACGCCCCGGCGTTCGGCGAAGGCGCGTTCGACCCGAGCCGCATCGAGGGCCTGCTGAAGGGCCGCCGCCTGACCAAACCGCTGATCGCCGCCGTCGAAGGCCCCGCGATCGCCGGCGGCACGGAAATCCTGCAGGGCACGGACATCCGCGTGGCCGGCACGAGCGCGCGCTTCGGCGTCTCCGAAGCCCGCTGGAGCCTGTTCCCGATGGGCGGCTCCGCCGTGCGGCTGCCGCGCCAGATCCCGTACACCGTCGCCGCCGACCTGCTGCTGACCGGCCGCCACATCACCGCCGAGGAGGCACTGGCGATCGGCCTGATCGGCCACGTGGTCCCCGACGGCCAGGCCCTCTCGCGCGCGCTGGAGATCGCGTCGCTGATCGACGCGAACGGCCCGCTCGCCGTCCGCGCGATCCTGAAGACCATGCGCGACACCGAAGGCATGCACGAAGAGGAAGCCTTCAAGCTGGACGCGAAGTACGGCATCGAGGTGTTCTCCTCCGCCGACGCGAAGGAGGGGCCGCGGGCGTTCGCGGAGAAGCGGAAACCGCGGTTCCAGGGCAAATGACGCCGGCGGCTATGCCGTGGGGATCGCGTTGTCGATGAGGACCGCGGCGATGGCGGCGGCGGTGGAGAACGATTCGCGGTCGAGGACCCGGGTGCGGGCCGAGGCGCCGTCGATGAGCAGCGCCAGTTGTTCGCCGAGCTGCCCGGGGTCGGTGGCGCCGGCTTCGCGGGCGGTTTCGGCGAGCCGCGCGGCGATGGCGGTCTTGTAGTCGCGCGCGTACTGGGACGCGGGGTGCTGGGGGTCGTGGAGTTCGACGGCCGCCGCGAGGTAGGGGCAAAGCGGCGTGGACGCGGGCATCTCGAAAGCGGCGAGGAGCCGTTCGCGGGGCGTGAGGTCGGCGCGGTCGAACACGCCCGACATGAAGCCGGGATCGAATCGGCGCAGGTATTCGGCGACGAGCTCGTCCTTGCCGGCGAAGTGCTGGTAGGCCGTGCGCTTGGACACCTGGGCCGCGGCGCAGAGCTGGTCCATGCCGGTGCGGTTGATGCCCTGATCGCGGAACAGCTGCTGTGACGCACCGAGGATGCGCTCGCGGGCGCCCCGGCCGCGGCGCCGGCCGGTAGGGCCCTTTTCCAACTCCGTCATGCCGTTCAGCATAGACCCGTTCGGTACCGAACGGTGTACTTAGCTTGCGCTTCCCCTCGACCGTCGGATACGTTAAGTACACAGACTGGTGTTCATAAGAGCCTGGCTGCTTCGAAGACCCCTTCAAGACAACGGAGTGATCGTGGGAAAGCTCGATGGCAAGGTCGCGGTGATCACCGGCGGGTCCACCGGCATGGCGCTGGCCGGCGCGAAACTGTTCGCTGCCGAAGGAGCGCACGTGTTCATCCAGGCCCGGCGGCAGGAAGCCCTGGACGAAGCCGCCGAGCTGATCGGCGACAACGTCACCGCCGTGCAAGGCGACGCGGCCGAACTGGACGACCTGGATCGCTTGTACGACACCGTAAAGCGGGAAAAGGGCTCGATCGACGTGCTGTGGGCCAGCGCCGGGATGGGCGAGCCCGCCGTCCTCGGCCAGATCACCGAGGAACAGTTCCACCGCGCCTTCTGGCTCAACGCGCGCGGCACCCTGTTCACCGTGCAGAAGGCACTGCCGCTGCTCAACGACCACGGCTCGATCCTCATGACCGGGTCCAACGCCTCCCTCGGCGCCTTCCCCGGCTGGAGCCTCTACGCCGGAAGCAAAGCCGTCCAGCAGGCCTGGGCCCGCGTCTGGCTCAACGAACTGCGCGACCGCGGGATCCGGGTCAACGTCCTGACCCCCGGCCAGGTCGCCACCGCCAAACAGGAGGAACTGTTCGACGAGGCGGCCAAGACCGCGTTCGAATCCCTCATCCCGCGCGGAAAGATGGGCCGCCCCGAGGAGATCGCCACCGTCGCCCTGTTCCTCGCCTCCGACGACTCCAGCTACGTCAACGGCCTGGAACTGGTCGCCGACGGCGGCACCACCGCCATCTAGGGAGGCGCGCACCGGCCTGAGCGCGTTCTGCCGCGGACTCGAGGACCTCGGCTACGACCTGAGCCACCCCACCTGGCCCGGTTCCGGGCGAAGTGGTCACCACCGGCCGGTCGTGACCACCTCGTCCGGAGTCAGGAAACGTAGCGGTCCCGGATCCGCCGCTTGTACAGCTTCCCGTTCGGGTCGCGCGGCAGCTCGTCCAGATAGTCCACCGACCGCGGCAACTTGAACCGCGCCAGCCGCGTCGCCGCGTAGGCCAGTAGCTCCGAAGTCAGCTCGGGTGACGGCGAAATCCCCTCCGCCGGCTGGACCACGGCCTTGATCTCCTCGCCCCAGTCCTCGTGCGGGAGGCCGAACACGGCGATGTCCGCGACCTTCGGGTGCATTACCAGCTCGCCCTCGATCTCGGCCGGGTAGATGTTCACGCCGCCGGAGATGATCAGGTCGGCCTTGCGGTCGTGCAGGTACAGGTAGCCGTCCTCGTCGAGGTGCCCGACGTCGCCGAGGGTGAACAGGTCCGCGACGCGCGACTGCTTCGTCTTCTCCGGGTCGCGGTGGTATTCGAACTTCGAGTCGCCCATCTTCATGTACACCGTGCCGACCTCGCCCGCGGGCAGCTCGGCGCCGGCGTCGTCGAGGATGCGGATCGTCGAGCCCGGCCAGGGCAGGCCGACCGAGCCCGGCTTGCGCAGCCAGTCCTCCCCCGAGATCACCGTGCCGCCGCCTTCGGTGGCCGCGTAGTACTCCGTGACGACCGGGCCCCACCAGTCGAGCATGCGCCGCTTGACCTCCAGCGGGCACGGGGCCGCGCCGTGGATCATCACGCGCAGTGAGCTCAGGTCGTGGCCCGAGCGCACGTCGTCGGGCAGCGCCAGCAGCCGCCGGAACTGCGTCGGCACCATGTGGCTGTGCGTGACCCGGTGCCGCTCGATCAGCCGCAGCATGTCCGCCGCGTCCCAGCGGTCCATCAGCACCGCGGAGTGCCCCAGCTGCAAGGAAATCACCACGAAGTTGAGCACCGCCGTGTGGTACAGCGGCGAGCCGCAGAGGTGCACGTGCCCGTCGTGCGGCTTCAGGCCGAAGATCCCGAAGAACCAGGTGGACGCGGCGGGCACCTGGTCCGGGTCGGTGCCGGTCAGCGGCCGCCGGACGCCCTTGGGCCGCCCGGTGGTGCCGGAGGTGTACAGCATCGGCGAGCCCGCGGTGCGCTCCTCGGGACGGCCGTCGCCCAGGCCCGCGCCCAGTTCCTCGACCCGGTGGAAGCCGGGCACCGCGCCCACCGCGAACCGGGCCGAATCCGGCAGGCCCGCCTCGTCGGCCGCCGCGACGGCGACGTCGGCGAACCGCTCGTGCGCGAGGAACGCCTTCGCGCCGCTGTCCTGCAGGATGTAGGCGACTTCCGGGCCGACGAGGTGCCAGTTCACCACCACCACGTACAGCCCGGACTGGATCGCGGCGAAGTACGCCGCCACGAGTTCGTCTCCGTTCGGCTGCAGCAGCACCACGACGTCGCCGACGCCGAGTCCCAGCTCCCGCAGCCCGCGCGCGTACCGGTTCGCTTTGGCGGCCAGCTCGCCGTAGCCGACCTCCCGGCCGTCCGGGTCGACCAGCGCGGTCCGGTCCGGTTCCGCGGCGGCGATGGTCCACAGTCCGAGGTTCATGCCCTCAAATCTAGAACGCGTTCCACAACAGCACAACAGGTGTCTTGCCCCTGAATCGAGAACGTGTTTCACTCGGGAGCGTGACGGTTTCAGAAGCACCGCTCTCGGCCCCGCTCGACGTCGGCTTCGACTACACGCGCTCGACCGGGCCCGTGCTCGGCCGGTTCGTGAACGCGCTGCGCGAGCGCCGGATCGAAGGCGTGCGCGGCAGCGACGGGCGGGTGCACGTGCCCCCGCCCGAGTACGACCCGGTGACCGCCGCGCCGCTGACGGAGTTCGTGCCGGTGGCCGAGGAGGGCACCGTCGTCTCGTGGTCGTGGTGCGCCCGGCCGCTCGACGGGCAGCCGCTCGCCCGCCCGTTCGCCTGGGTGCTGGTGCGGCTCGACGGCGCGGACACGACCCTGCTGCACGCTCTCGACGCGGGCGACCCCGGCAGTGTCCACACCGGACAGCGCGTGCGCGTCCGCTGGGCCGACGAGACCGTGGGCCACATCCGCGACATCGCCTACTTCCTGCCCGCCGACGCGCCCGACACCACGCCCACCGAGCCGCCGCCCCCGGTCGCGAAACGCGAGGAGGGCGCGCCGGTCAGCGTGGTCATGACGCCGGTGCACCTGCGTTACCGGCATTCCGCCTCGCCCGAGGAAAGCCGCTACCTGCGGGGGCTCGCCGAAGGCAAGCTCATCGGCCAGCGCTGCCCGGCCTGCGCCAAGGTCTACATCCCGCCGCGCGGCGCCTGCCCCACCGACGGCGTGCCGACCACCGACGAGGTCGAACTGCCCGACACCGGCATCGTCACCACGTTCTGCATCGTCAACGTGCCGTTCCTCGGCCAGCGGATCAAGCCGCCGTACGTCGCGGCGTACATCCTCCTCGACGGCGCCGACATCGCCTTCCTGCACCTGGTGCTCGGCTGCGACGCCGCGGACGTGCGGATGGGGATGCGCGTGCGCGCGGCCTGGAAGCCGCGCGAGGACTGGTGGACCTCGCTGGAGAACATCAGCCACTTCGAGCCGACCGGCGAGCCGGACGCGCCGTATGAATCCTTCGCCCACCACCTGTGAGGTGTGACCCCATGCCTGAAGTCGCCGTCGCCGGGTTCGCGCAGGCGCCGAACGTCCGGGAGACCCCTGGCACCACCAACGGCGTCGAGATGCTGGTGCCGATCTTCGCCGAGGTCTTCGCCGCCACCGGTTTGTCCAAAGAGGACATCGGGTTCTGGTGCTCCGGCTCCTCGGACTACCTGGCCGGGCGCGCGTTCTCGTTCATCGCCGCGGTGGACGCCATCGGCGCGTTCCCGCCGATCCACGAGTCCCACGTCGAGATGGACGCGGCCTGGGCGCTGTACGAGGCCTGGCTGAAGATCCGGATGGGCGAGGTCGACACCGCGCTCGTCTACGGCTTCGGCAAGGCCAGTGCGGGACAGTTGCGCCGGGTGCTGGCGATGCAGCTGGACCCGTACGTCGTCGGCCCGCTGTGGCCGGATTCGCTCGCGATCGCCGGGCTCCAGGCGCGAATGGGCCTGGACGCCGGGCTCTGGTCCGAAAAGGACTTGGCCGAAGTCGCCGTCCGCTCACGCGCGGACGCCGCCGGCAATCCCGCCGCGCAGGTGTCCGGAGTGGTCGGGACCGCGGAGCTGATGGACGCGCCGTACGTCGCGGATCCCTTGCGGGAACACGACATCGCACCGGTCTCCGACGGGGCCGCGGTGATCGTGCTGGCCAGCGCGGAGCGGGCCAAGGACCTGGTGGACCGGCCCGCGATCCTCACCGGGATCGAGCACCGCGTCGACTCCCCCGTGCTCGGCGCGCGGGACCTCACGCGTTCACCGTCCACCGAGGCCGCAGCGAAAGCCCTGGACCTCGACGGCGTCGAACTGGCGGAGCTGCACGCGCAGTTCACGCATCAGGAGCTGATCCTGCGCAGCGCGCTCGGCCTCGGCGCTGACGTCCGGATCAATCCCTCCGGCGGCGCGCTGACCGGAAATCCGATGTTCTCCGCCGGGCTGGCCCGGATCGGCGAGGCCGCCGCCCGCATCCACCGGGGCGAGGCTTCGAAAGCGGTCGCGCACGCTACCGGTGGCCCCGCTCTGCAGCAGAACCTCCTCGCCGTACTGGAGTCGCGATGACCAAGCAGCTCGCCGCGGTGCTCGGCACCGGGCAGACGCACCACCGGGCCAAGCGCCTCGACGTGTCCATGCCCGGGCTCTTGCGCGAGGCGATCGACCGCGCGATGGCCGACGCCGGTGTCGGCTGGGACGAGATCGAGGCCGTGGTCCTCGGCAAGGCGCCGGACCTGTTCGAGGGCGTGATGATGCCCGAGCTGTTCCTGGCCGACGCCATCGGCGCGACCGGGAAACCGTTGCTGCGCGTGCACACCGCGGGCTCCGTCGGCGGCTCGACCGCGCTCGTGGCCACGTCGCTGGTGCAGGCCGGGATCCACCGGCGGGTGCTCACCGTGGCGTTCGAGAAGCAGTCGGAGTCGAACGCGATGTGGGGCCTGTCGATCCTGCCGCCGTTCCAGATGCCGGTGGGCGCCGGCGCGGGCGGTTACTTCGCGCCGCATGTGCGCTCCTACATCCGCCGCTCCGGCGCGCCGGAGCACATCGGCGCCATCGTCGCGGCGAAGGACCGTCGCAACGGGGCGCTCAACCCGTACGCGCATCTGCAACAGGCGGACATCACGGTCGAGTCCGTGCAGGCGTCGCAGATGCTGTGGGACCCGATCCGCTACGACGAGACCTGCCCGTCTTCCGACGGCGCCTGCGCGATGGTGATCGGCGACGAGGCGGCCGGTGACGCCGTCGAGGGCGGCGCCGCCTGGATCCACGCGACGGCCATGCGCACCGAGCCCACCACGTTCGCCGGGCGCGACCAGGTGAGCCCGCAGGCCGGCCGGGACGCCGCGGCGGCGCTGTGGCACGAGGCCGGGATCACCGACCCGCTGTCCGAAGTGGACGTCGCGGAGATCTACGTGCCGTTCTCCTGGTTCGAGCCGATGTGGCTGGAGAACCTCGGCTTCGCCGCGGAGGGCCAGGGCTGGAAGGTGACCGAGGCGGGCGAAACCGCGATCGGCGGCCGGCTGCCGGTCAACCCGTCGGGCGGCGTGCTCTCGTCCAACCCGATCGGCGCGTCCGGGATGCTGCGGTTTTCCGAGGCGGCCAAGCAGGTGATGGGCCGCGCCGGCGACTACCAGGTGGACGGCGCCCGGGTGGCGCTCGGCCACGCGTACGGCGGCGGCTCGCAGTACTTCAGCATGTGGGTGGTCGGGTCGGCCAAGCCCCGCTGACGGCGCGCTAGTCCCGGCGGCGGCCGCGCAAGGCGAACAGCGTGCCCAGCGCCCCGAGGACCACGCCGATGGCCGCGGGCACGGCGCCGTTCGACTTCGGCGCGACCACCGGCCGCAGCGTGGTCGGTGACGGCGGCGGGATCGGCTGGCGCGGGGCGTCACCGGCCGTCGCCGTCCACGCGGTGATGTAGACCAGCATCCGCGCGATCAGGGAGATGAAGAACAGCAGGCCGATCACCGAGCCGAACGCGACGCCCGAGGGCGAGTCGCCGATCAACGTCAGGTAGAAGCCGCCCGCCTGCTTCAGCAGCTCGAAGCCGATCGCCGCGGCCACCGCGCCGCGCATCGCACTGCGCCAGCCGACCCGTTCGCGCGGCAGCCGCGTGAGCACCCAGAGGAAAACCAGCCAGTCCGCGAGCAGCGCCAGCGGCACGGACGTGGCCGACAGCACGGCGTGGCCCCAGCTCTGGTCGGTGACCCCGACCAGCCTCAGCAGGTAGCGGCCGACCGCGGTGCCGGACACGCTGATCCCGAACGACACGAGCAACGCGCCGGCCAGGCCCAGCAACGCGAGCACGTCCACCAGGATGGCGCGCAGCAGCGGCTGGTCCGAGCGGTTCTGGCCGTACATCGCGGTGAGCGCGTCCCGCAGCGCGTTCATCCAGTTCCAGCCCGAGTACAGCCCGACGACCAGGCCCGCGAGGCCGACGCCGGTGCGCTGCTCGACGAAACCGGTCAGCAGGTCGGTGGCCTTGTCCCCGAGCGTGCCCGGCAGCGTGCCGGAGATCGCGTGCACCAGCGAGTCGAGCAGCTGCGGCTGGGTCGCCAGCACGAAGCCGGCGGCCGATGAGGACAGCATCAGCAACGGCACCAGCGAAAGCAGGCTGAAGTAGGTGATCGAGGCGACGTAGTGGTAGCCGCCGTACTCGAGATACCGGTTGGTGGCCCGGGCCAGGTGGTCGAGCCACCGGTACCGGGCCCGCGCCCTGGCCCATCGGCTGGGCCCGGGACTGTCACGGGAACGCTTCACGATGCCTGTCTACCCAGCGCGCCCCGGTTTGTCGCACCGGACACGCGTTCAGGCCAGTGTCACCGCTTTGTCCCCGTCGTCGGCGGGCAGCGCGCCGTCGGTGGTGGCGAAGACGGTGGCGCCGAGGAAGTCGAGTTCGCAGCCGAGCGTGGCCAGGAACGGGGTGTCGGCGGCGTCCCGGCCGGTGGCGATCCGGAGCATGGTCTGGCGCGGCGCGAGGCGGGTGGCGTCGAACACCTGCCAGTGGCCGCCGACCGCGGCCTCGAACACGGCGTGGAAGTCCATCGGCCGCAGGCCCGGCGCGTACACGGCGGTGAAGCGCGCGGGGATGTCGACGATCCGGCAGAGCGCGACGCAGACGTGCGCGAAGTCGCGGCAGACGCCTTCGCCGGCCAGCAGCGTGTCGATCGCGTCGTCGGTCGGGCGCCCGGAGCCCACGACGTACGCGAGCCGTCCGTTCACGTGCTCGACGATCGCGCGCACCCGCGCCGCGTCGCCCTCGGCGGCGTAGACCGCGGGCGGCACCAGCCCGCCCATCCGGTCGGACGGGCAGTAGCGGCTCGGGCGCGTGTAGCGGGCGAGGTCGGCGAGGGTGACCGGCTCGGCCGAGGCCCGGCGAAGCGTGCGCACGCCGTGGTAGGTGACGCGGTGCTCGCCCTCGGGCAGGTCGTACACCTCCGCGCGGGTGCCGTGCTCGAACTCGGCGAGCCGCGGCGACCCGCCGCCGGAGACCGTCAGCTCGTCCTCGTCGGCGCGCGCCGCGGCGATCGAGACGGCGGCGAGGCCGGGCTTGGTGACGCGGACGCCGAACTCGACGTCGACGGTGGCTTGGACCATCGGGCCATCATGCCCGCCCGGCCCGGCCCGCGCGGCCCGCACGGCCCGCGCGCTCAGCCGTAGCGGACCTGGTAGTGCTTGATGCCGTTGATCCAGCTCGAGCGCAGCCGTTCCGGCGGCGCGGCCTCGGTGATGTTCGGCATCACGTCGGCGATCGCGTTGAAGATCAGGTCGATCTCCAGCCGGGCGAGGTTCGCGCCGATGCAGTAGTGCGAGCCGGTGCCGCCGAAGCCGACGTGCGGGTTGTCCTCGCGGAACACGTCGAAGCGCTCGGGCTCGTCGAACACCTCGGGGTCGAAGTTGGCGGAGCTGTAGAACATCCCGACCCGGTCGCCCTTGCGGATGTGCGCGCCGCCGAGCTCGGTGTCACGCGTGGCGGTGCGCTGGAAGGCGACCACGGGCGTGGCCCAGCGGACGATCTCGTCCGGCGCGGTCTTCGGCCGCTCCTCGCGGTAGCGCGCCCACTGGTCCGGGTGGTCGAGGAAGGCTTTCATGCCGTGGGTGATGGCGTTGCGCGTGGTCTCGTTGCCCGCGACGGCCAGCAGGATCACGAAGAAGCCGAACTCGTCGGAGCCGAGCGACTCGCCGTCGACGTCCGCCTGCACGAGCTTGGTGACGATGTCGTCCATCGGGCAGCGGCGGCGTTCTTCGGCCATGTTCCAGGCGTAGCCGACGATCTCGGCGGACGCGGTGAGCGGCTCGAGCTCGTACTCGGGGTCGTCGTAGGCCACCATCTGGTTGGACCAGTCGAAGATCTTGAGCCGGTCCTCCTGCGGCACGCCGATCAGCTCGGCGATCGCCTGCAACGGCAGCTCGCACGCGACGTCGGTGACGAAGTCGCCTTCGCCCTTCTTGCGCGCCTCGGCGACGATGCGCTCGGCGCGGTCGCGAAGGGTGTCCTCCAGCTTCGCGATGGAGCGCGGGGTGAAGCCCTTCGAGACGATGCGCCGCAGCTTCGTGTGCTGCGGGGCGTCCATGTTCAGCAGCACCAGGCGATTGGCCTCGAGGTTCTGCTGCGTCATCTGGTCGTCGAAGCGGATGATCGCGGTCTTCTCCCACGACGAGTACAGCTCGCTGTCGCGGGAGACCTCCTTGACGTCCTGGTGTCGCGAGACGACCCAGTAACCGTCGTCGCCGAAACCGGCGGTGTTCATCGGCTGGGGATTCCACCAGACCGGCGCGGTTCGCCGGAGCTCCGCGAACTCGGCCAGCGGCAGTCGGCTGGCGTAGAGATCCGGGTCCGTGAAATCGAAACCGGTGGGGAAAAGCGGAGCGGCCACGGCTGCCTCCTGCACGGGTTCGGCGCTGATTCCCACACTGCAACACGTTCTAAGCCTCATTGGAGCATACGGTGTTAACTTACGGAACCCATCTCAGTGAAACCCGTTTACTTGACCGATGAAGGGTCAATAAGCGCAGGTGAGCGAGCGCTCACTGGGTCAAGATCAAAATACCGGAGTTGCTGGGCGGCCTTGTCTGGAATCGAAACGTGTTCTAGTTTTGGAGTGTTCCCACGAACGGAGGAGACCCATGGGCGAGCCGGTGATCGTCGAGGCCGTGCGGACGCCGATCGGCAAGCGCGGCGGCTGGCTGGCCGGGCTGCACGCGGCCGAGCTGCTGGGCGCCGCGCAGAGCGCGCTGCTGGAGCGGGCCGGGCTGGACCCGGCGCTGGTCGAGCAGGTGATCGGCGGGGCCGTGACGCAGGCGGGCGAGCAGGCCGGGAACCTGAGCCGGACCGCGTGGCTGCACGCGGGCCTGCCCGAAACCACCGGCGCGACGACGATCGACGCCCAGTGCGGCTCGGCCCAGCAGGCCACGCACCTGATCGCGGGCCTGATCGCGGCGGGCGCGATCTCCGCGGGCGTTGCCTGTGGCGCGGAGGCGATGAGCCGCGTGCCGCTCGGCGCGAACCGCGGCGACAGCGGGAGCCCGCGGCCGGCGTCGTGGTCCATCGACATGCCGAACCAGTACGGCGCGGCGGAGCGCATCGCCGTGCGGCGCGGGCTGACGCGCGCGGACGTGGACGCGTTCGGCGCGGCGTCACAGCAGAAGGCGGCGCGCGCGTGGGAAGCCGGGCACTTCGACCGCGAGGTGGTGCCGGTGAAGGCCCCGGTGCTCGCCGATGGCGCGCCGACGGGGGAAACCCGCCTGGTGACCAGGGACCAGGGGCTGCGGGAGACCACTGTGGACGGTCTGGCCCGGCTGAAGCCCGTGGTGACGGACGGGATCCACACGGCGGGCACGTCGTCCCAGATCTCCGACGGCGCGGCGGCGTTGCTGCTGATGGATTCTTCGCGAGCCCGCGAGCTGGGCCTGCGCCCGCGCGCGCGGATCGTGGCGCAGGCGCTGGTGGGTGCCGAGCCGTACTACCACCTGGACGGCCCGGTGCAGTCGACCTCGCGCGTGCTGGCCTCGGCCGGCATGACGATCGGCGACCCGGACCTGTTCGAGATCAACGAGGCGTTCGCTTCGGTGGTCCTTTCGTGGCTTCAGGTGCACCGCCCGGACGAAACCCGCGTGAACGTCAACGGCGGCGCCATCGCGCTGGGCCACCCGGTCGGCAGCACCGGCGCCCGCCTGCTCACGACGGCCCTGCACGAACTGGAACGCCGCGACGCGAGCACCGCCCTGATCACCATGTGCGCCGGCGGCGCCCTCTCCACGGCGACGATCATCGAACGGATCTGACCCCCCGGGCTCCGTACCAGGATGCCCACCTGTCCGCCCGCGTCGCACGGCTTAGGCTGGCGCGATGATGCGGCTGACCTCGACCGTTCTGGGCACACCGGAGCCACGGAAGCTGGCGCGCTTCTACCAGGCCCTGCTCGGCTGGCCGCTCGGCGCGGACGACCCGGATTGGGTCACCCTCCGCCCCGAAGGCGGCGGCCCCGGCCTCTCCTTCCAGCGGGAGGAGGACCACCTGCCACCGTCCTGGCCCGCACACCCCGGCGACCAGCAGATGATGCTGCACCTGGACATCGAAGCCGACGACCTGGCCGAAGCCGCCGCCCAGGCCGAGGCCGCGGGCGCGCAGCTCGCGGCCTTCCAGCCCCAGGAGCACGTCCGCGTCTACCTCGATCCCGCCGGTCATCCGTTCTGCCTGTGGACCAACCCCTGACCGCTGGTGGGCCGGGCGGCGCGACAGCTCGGCGACATTGCCGGCGGGCTTCCCGCCGCGAGGCATCCCGCTGCCAAGCATCCCGCCAGGCTTGCCGGCACCGGATATCCCGCCACCCTCCCCGCCACCAAGCCTCCCGCCACCGGCCAGACGGCCATCCCGCCATCCGGCATCTCGCCGCCGGGTGCCGGGTGCCGGACGCTGGGTGCCCGGGCGCGGTCGCGGCCCAGTGCCGCCACAGCCGGGCGCCACCACAGCCGAACCACCACAGCCCAGCGCCGTTTCGGCCGAGCGCCACCACGGCCCGGCGCTGTCGCGGCCGAACGCCACCACAGCCGAACACCGCCGCGGCCCAGCACCACCACAGCCGAACGCCACCACAGCCCAGCGCCGTTTCGGCCGAGTGCCATCGCAGCCCAGCACCCTTGCGGCCGAGTGCCATCGCAGCCCAGCACCCTTGCAGCCCAGCGCTATCGCGGTCGAGTGCGGTCGTGGCCGAGTGCCGTCGTGGCCGAGTGCCATCGCGGCCCAGCGCCATCGCGGCCCAGCGCCATCGCGGCCCAGCGCCATCGCGGCCGAGTGCGGTTCCGGTCGAGGGCCGTCGTGGTCGGGGTTAGTCCAGGTCGGTGCGGATGGCTGGGCCGTTGTCCGGGCGGGCGAAGCGGACGAGGCCCCTTCCCTCCTTCCAAGACTCGACGAACAGGGTGTTGTCGGCGACCCAGGTCAGTGCGGCTTCGCGGATGTCTAGGTGGAACAGGTGGCTCTGTTCCTCAACGGCCTGTTCACCACCGCCCTGTTCACCACCACTCCCCTCACCACCGCTCCCCTCGCCACCGCCCGGCTCGCCGCCGCTCTGCTCGCCACCGCCCACAATCTGGGCCACCAGCACCGGGTCCGTCACCTCCGTGGCGAGACCAGCCAGCTTCGCGTCGCCGTCGGTGGTGGGGTCGCCGGGGTGGGCGTGGAGGGCGAAGCGGGGGTCGCGGAGGAGGTCCCGGGCTTTGACGGCGTTGGACATCGAGCCGATGTAGAGCGAGGTGCCCTGGAAGTTCACCTCCGAGCCGCTCACCCGCGGGGAGCCGTCCCGGCGGAGGGTGGCCAGGATGTGGCTCTCCGCGGAGGTGAAACGCGTTCTCACCCGGTCTGCGAGCGACGGGGCCGCCGCCGCGAAAGTCTGCCAGTCAGCCATGCCAAGCAGTGTCGCACCCGGCACCGACAAAACCGGGAAAACCCAGGTAGAGCGGCAAAACCGGGCCCACAAGCATCAGACCGCCGCCGACGGCTCCGCGACCGGGCTGCCGGCCGCCGACCCGGAGCGCGGGGCACGGCGGGCCAGCGGGGCCAGCGTGCGCTGGATGATGAAGTACTCCGCGATCAGCACGTTGCCGAGCAGGCCCGCCCACGCGGCCGCGGTGTAGATGTCCTTGAACGGCACCGACGACGGCAGGACCCGCATGCCGATCATCAGGTAGACCCGCAGCGTGACCGCGGCGAACGTCAGCGCGTAGTTGCGGATCATCCAGACCCGGTGCAACGCGATCTCGCGGCGCCGGATCGTCCGATAGGCCTGGGCCGCGGTGTACAACCACGCCACGATCAACAGGTAAAACGCCACCTGCAAGGCGAAACCGCTCGTCGTGACCGCGGACGCGTAAGCCGCCGCCCCCGAGGCCGCGACGACCGAGATCAGGTAGACCCGGCCCAGCACCCGGTGCAGCTTCGGGAAACGGGCCCGCAGCCGCGGCACGAACTGCCACGGGCCGATGATCAGCGTCAGGCCGGCCGGCAGCGCGTGCACCACCAGGCTCGCGTAGTAGCCCACGATGGCCCGGTCGATCGGGACGGCCGAGCTCCCGGTCAGGTACGGCGGCACGAAGTAGGCCGCGATGCCGGTCGCCAGCAGGGCCAGCAGACCCCACAGGAACCACCACCAGCGACGGCGGACGGCCGGTGACATGACTGTTGCGGACACGCGAAAGCTCCCCTGCTGACCCGAGAACACCGAAGAACCGCGACGCATTCGCCGCGGTGGACCCGGTCAAGTCAGTCAGAGAGCGCCCGGTGAGGTCAATATAGGCAATTGCCTAAATCGACCACCCCGCCGCGGGACAGGAGCATCGGCATCCGTCACCTCGGGCGGGGTTCAAGCGCCGTACACCGGTTCCGGATTCTCGCCCGACGCCAGCAGTTCGGCCACCACCGGTCCCAGCTCCCCCGGCTCCCACCGCGCGCCCTTGTCCCGGGCCGGGCCGTGGCGCCAGCCGTCGGCGAGGACGACGCGGCCACCGTCCACTTCGAACACCCGGCCGGTGACGCCCGCCGACTCCGCCGAGCCCAGCCACACCACCAGCGGGGACACGTTTTCCGGCGCCATCGCGTCGAAAGCGCCTTCGGGGGCGGCCATGTCGAACGTGCCCTCGGTCATGCGCGTGCGCGCCGCCGGGGCGATGGCGTTCACCGTCACGCCGTACCGGCCCAGCTCGGCGGCGGCGACCGTGGTGAGGCCGAGGATCCCGGCCTTGGCCGCGGAATAGTTGCCCTGGCCGACGCTGCCGAGCAGCCCGGCACCCGAACTCGTCATCACGACCCGCGCCGCCCGCGTGCGCCCCGCCTTCGCCTCCGTGCGCCAATACTCCGCGGCGTGCCGCAATGGCGCGAAGTGTCCCTTCAGGTGCACGCGGATCACGGCGTCCCACTCGTCCTCGGCCAGGTTCACCAGCATCCGGTCGCGCAGGAAGCCGGCGTTCGCCACGAGCACGTCCAGCGCGCCGAACTCCTCGACGGCCGTCGACACCAGCCGGGCGGCTCCGGCCCAGTCCGCGACGTCGTCGGTGTTCACCACGGCTTTTCCGCCCAGCGCCCGGATTTCGGCCGCCACCAGGTCGGCCGGGGCGTCACCGCCGGCACTGCCGTCCCGTGCCGCGCCGACGTCGTTCACCACCACCCGCGCACCCTCGGCCGCGAACGCCAGCGCGTGCGCCCGCCCGATCCCGCGCCCCGCGCCGGTGACCACCACAACGCGTCCTTCGACCAGCCCGCTCATTTCACTCCCGTCCGCTCGGCCGCGCTCAGATACGCCGGCGACTCGCCGCCGCCGTGCACCGCGAGCCGCGCGCCGCTCACGTAGGAGGCCAGCGGCGACGCCAGGAACACCGCGCACCGGCCCACTTCTTCCGGTTCCGCCAACCGTCCCAACGGGACAGTCGCGCCCACCGCCGCCGGGTCGCCGTAATGATCGGACGCCTCGGTCCGCACCATGCCGACGTCCAGCGCGTTCACCCGCACCTTCGGCGCCCACTCGACCGCGAGTGTCCCCGTCAGGTTGTCCAGCCCCGCCTTCGCGGCGCCGTACGCGGCCGTGCCCGGCGAAGGACGCAACGCGCTGACACTGCTCACGTTCACGATCACCCCGCCTCCGTCCTGCTTCTGCATCACGGCGTTCGCCGCCTGCGCGACAGTCAGCGGCGCCAGCAGATTCAGCGCCACCACCTTGTCGTGAAAGCGCGGCGACGCCGTCGCCGTGTCCGCGAAGGGTGCTCCGCCGGCGTTGTTGACCAGCACGTCCAGCCGCCCGTGACGCGAGACGACCTCGTCGACCAGCCGCGTGACATCGGCGGGATCGCGGACGTCGCAGCGTACGAAGCCCGGCGCCGCTTCGCCGGTGCGCCCGCAGGTGACCACCGAAGCGCCTGCCTGCCGGAACACCGAGGCGATCCCGGCGCCGACGCCGCGCGTCCCGCCGGTCACCAGCACCACCGCGCCGTCCAGCCGAAGATCCAGTGCCACAACCGACCTCCCGCGTCGCCTTGCCCGTGCTAACGTACCAAGCAAGTGCTAGGTTTGTAACCCATGAGGGGCGCCGATGACCATTTCCACGCACTCCCCTGAGCCCGGCATCGCGGTGGTGACCGTGGCCGCGCCCCCGGTGAACGCGTTGACCGTGCGCGGCTGGTTCGACTTGGCCGCGGCCGTCGAGCAGGCCGGCCGCGACCCGGGCACGCACGTGGTGGTCCTGCGGGCCGAAGGTCGCGGCTTCAACGCGGGCGTCGACATCAAGGAGATCCAGCGCGATCCCGGCTACAGCGCGCTGATCGGCGCGAACGAGGGCTGCGCCGCCGCGTTCTCCGCGGTCTACGACTGCGCGGTGCCGGTGATCGCGGCCGTGCACGGGTTCTGCCTCGGCGGCGGGGTCGGGCTGGTGGGCAACGCCGACGTGGTGGTGGCCAGCGAGGACGCCGAGTTCGGCCTGCCCGAGGTGGACCGCGGCGCACTCGGCGCGGCCACCCACCTCGCGCGGCTCGTGCCCCAGCACCTCATGCGCGCGCTGTACTACACAGCGTCGACGATCACCGCGCAACAGCTTCACCACCACGGCTCTGTGTACGCGGTGGTGCCGCGCGAAGAGCTGTACGAAACGGCGCTCGCCCTCGCGCGGCGCATCGCGGCGAAGGACACTCGCGTGATCCGCGCGGCGAAACAGGCCATCAACGGCATCGACGTGCAACCCGTGCACCGCAGTTACCGGTTCGAGCAGGGCTTCACCTTCCAGCTCAACCTCGCGGGCGTGTCCGACGGTGCCCGGCAGGAGTTCCTGGACGGGAGGGAAAAGCCTTGACCGACAAGCGGATGACCGCCGACGAGGTGGTCGCCGAACTGCGTGACGGCATGACACTCGGCATCGGCGGCTGGGGTTCGCGGCGCAAGCCGATGGCGCTGGTGCGCGCGATCCTGCGCTCGCCGCTGAAGGACCTGACGGTGGTCTCCTACGGCGGCCCGGACGTCGGCCTGCTCGCCTCCGCGGGCAAGATCAAGCGGCTGGTGTTCGGCTTCGTGACGCTCG
The DNA here is from genome assembly GCF_900110575.1 of Amycolatopsis saalfeldensis. GTDB lineage: Bacteria > Actinomycetota > Actinomycetes > Mycobacteriales > Pseudonocardiaceae > Amycolatopsis > Amycolatopsis saalfeldensis. Next base: position 345,416 of record NZ_FOEF01000006.1, on the reverse strand, counting down.
ACTCGGTGCCGTTCGACCCGTGGTTCAACCGCGCCCGCGAGTCCGGCTCGATCGCCGTGACGGAGTACGACGAGGGGGTGCTCGGCACCGGTCTTTCCGCGGCCGCGCAACGGCTTCCGTTCCTGCCCACGCGCGCGGGCCTCGGCTCCGACGTGGTGCCGCTGAACCCGGGCTTGCGCACCGTCCGCTCGCCGTACGCCGATGGCGAGGAGCTGCTGGCCGTCCCCGCGCTGCGCCTCGACGCCGCACTCGTCCACCTCAACCGCGCGGACGCCCGCGGCAACGCCCAGTACCTCGGCCCGGACCCGTACTTCGACGAGCTGTACGCGCTGGCCGCCGACCGTTGTTACGTCTCGGCCGAGCGGATCGTCGACACCGCGGAGCTGACCGCCGCCGGGCCCGTGCAGAGCCTGCTGCTGAACCGATCGAGCGTGCACGGCGTCGTCGAAACCCCGCACGGCGCGCATTTCACCACCGCCACGCCGGACTACGGGCGGGACGAGCGGTTCCAGCGGCACTACGCGGCCTCGGCCAAAGATCCCGCCCAGTGGCCGTCCTTTGTGGACCAGTTCCTGAGCGGCGATGAAGCCCACTACCAGAAGGCCGTCAAGGAATTCTCCGAGGAGGCGGCATGAGCGACGTGACCCGGGCGGAAGTCTGCGTGGCCGCCTGCGCCGACCTGTTCCGCGGGGACGGCGAGATCGTGGTCAGCCCCATGGGTTTCATCCCCGCGCTGGGCGCGAAGCTCGCGCGGCTGACCTTCGAGCCGGACATCCTGCTCTCCGACGGCGAGGCGTCGCTGGTGACCGCCGACGGCGTGGTCGAGGGCTGGCAGCCGTTCCGGAAGGTGCTGGACACCGTGGTGCCGCACGGGAAACGGCACGTCGTGATGGGCGCCAACCAGGTCGACCGGCACGGCAACCAGAACATCTCCGCGATCGGGCCGCACGGGAAGCCGGTGAAGCAGCTGCTCGGCGTCCGCGGCGGGCCCGGCAACACGGTGAACCACCGCACCAGCTACTGGGTTCCCCGGCACGGCAAACGGGTCTTCGTCGAGCAGGTGGACGTCGTCTCCGGCGTCGGTTATCAACGCGCGAGCGAGCTTTCGCTGCCGTACCACGACGTCCACCGCGTGGTGACCAACCTGGGCGTGCTCGATTTCGGCGGGCCGGGCCACGCGCCGCGGCTGCTGTCGGTGCATCCCGGGGTGTCGGTCGACGAGGTCACCGAGGCGACGTCGTTCCCGCTGGGCACCTCGGACACCGTGGAGACGCGGCTGCCGACGGCGGGCGAGCTGGAGATCCTGCGCACCAGGCTGGACCCGGATTCGCTGCGGGACAAAGAGGTTCCCCGATGAAGACGGCGCTGACCGAGCTGGCCGGCGTCCGTCACCCCGTCGTGCAGACCGGGATGGGCTGGGTCGCGGGCCCGCGCCTGGTCTCGGCGACGGCGGAGGCGGGCGGGCTGGGCATCCTGGCCTCGGCCACGATGACGTTCGACGAGCTGGCCGCCGCGGTCAAGGAGACGAAGGCCCGCACCGCCAACCCGTTCGGCGTCAACCTGCGCGCGGACGCCGGTGACGCTGCCCGCCGCGTCGACCTGCTGATCGAAGAGGGAGTGTGCGTCGCTTCGTTCGCGCTGGCGCCGAAGCGGGACCTGATCACGAAGCTGAAGGACCACGGCGTGGTCGTGCTGCCGTCGGTCGGCGCGGCGCGGCACGCCGAAAAGGTGGCCGCCTGGGGCGCGGACGCCGTGGTGGTGCAGGGCGGTGAGGGCGGCGGGCACACCGGCGGGGTCGCGACGACGCTGCTGCTGCCGTCCGTGCTCGACGCCGTCGACATCCCCGTGGTGGCCGCGGGCGGGTTCTTCGACGGGCGCGGGCTGGCCGCCGCGCTGGCCTACGGCGCGGCCGGGATCGCGATGGGCACGCGGTTCCTGCTCACGCGGGAGAGCACCGTGCCCGACGCCGTCAAGCAGGCTTATCTGGACCACGACCTCAACGGCACCGTCGTCACGCGCAAGGTCGACGGGATGCCGCACCGGGTGCTGCGCACGGAGCTGGTCGACGCGCTGGAACGCTCCGGCTGGGTCACCGGGCTCGCGCGGGCGGTCGCCAACGCCGCCCGGTTCCGCAGGCTGAGCGGGCTTTCCTGGCCCGCGCTGGTACGCGAGGGCGTGCGCATGCGCCGCGGCGGCGACCGCGGCTGGGCGCAGGTGCTGATGGCGGCGAACACCCCGATGCTGCTGCGCGCGGGGCTGGTCGAGGGCGACCGCGCGGCCGGGGTGCTGGCGTCCGGGCAGGTCGTCGGGCTGCTGCGCGACCTGCCGCCGGTGGCCGGGCTGATCGAGGCGATCGTGGCCGACGCGGAGGCGATCCTGCGGCGCCTCGGCGACGGGTGTTGTGCTTGACTTCATTGCATGATCCCGGAAAGCCGGTGCCCGATCACGGACGGCGAGCTGCAGGTCCGCGTCGGCGGGGCGGGTCCGCTGCTGCTGCTGATCCCGGGCGGGACCGGGTCGGGCGAGGCGTACCGCGCGCTGCGCAAGCAGCTGGAGACCGACCACGCCGTCGTCACCTATGACCGCCGTGGGCATTTCGCCAGCACGGACAGCACCACCGGCCCGGTGCCGGTGTCCGTGCAGGCCGACGACGCGCTCGCGGTGCTCGACCACCTCGGCGCCGGCGCGATCCCGGTGTTCGGCACCAGCGCGGGCGCGCTGATCGGGCTGGACCTGGTGGCGCGGCACCCGGACCGGGTGAGCGTGCTGGTGGCGCACGAGCCGCCCGCGGTGCAGCTGATGCCCGACGCCGCCGGCTGGCTGGCGGCCGCCGCGGAACAGGTGCGGCTGGCCCGTTCGGGTGACCTGATGGGCGCGGTGACCCGGTTCGCCGACGCCATCGCGGGCGCCGCCCTGCCCGACCTGCCGAACCTGCGGCTGCCGAACGAGTCCGACTGGGCCCGGCTGTTCGACCGCGAGCTGACCGAGTTCTTCGACTACCTGCCCGACCTGCGCGCCCTGCGCCGCGCGAGCACCGAGATCCTGCCGGTGGCCGGGGAGGGCAGCCGCGGCCGTTACCACTACCAGCCGGCCCGGATCCTGGCGCTGGAGCTGGGCCTGCCGTTCACCGAGGTGCCCGGCTCGCACCTCGCGCCGCAACGGATGCCGGCGAAGTTCGCGGCCGCGCTGCGGGACCTGCTGGCCGGCTGAGCCCCACGGCGGGAAACGCCCCGGGCAGCAGTAGAATCGCCTACGCCGGGCCCGCCTCACCGCGCGCCGAGGCCCGCCGCGCGAAGAACCATCCGCCGAGGCCCGCGCCCGCGGCGAGCACCAGCAGCCACAGCACCCGGGCCGGGGCCAGGCTCCCGCCGAAGAAGCCGACGGCGGCCGGCAGCAGCAGCCCGGGGACCAGCACCACGGCGGCCCACCAGCCGCGTCGGCCGGACTTCAGCCCGGCCAGCGCGCCGATCACGGCCAGCGCCGCGATACAGCCGGCCAGCAGCCAGCGGGTGGAGGCCTCGATGTGCTCGTGCTCGACGGCCTCGATGGCGTCGCCCAGGCCGCTCGCGAACGCCGCCAGCAGGCCCGCGACCAGGCAGTGCAGCGGCAGCAGCACCCGTGGCTTCAGCCGGTCCGGGGCGAGGTACGCCGATCCCGCCGGAGCCCTCGCGCAGCGCGGCCCCCCACAGCGTCGCGAGCAGGCCCAGCGCGGCGAACACGGTCCAGTACAGCGGGCCGCTCCACTTCGGCGCCTCGGCCATCGCGTCGGTCACCGTCAGCACGCCCTCGCCGAGCACGATGATGGTGAACAGCCCCAGCCGTTCGCCGAAGTGCGCCGTGTCCAAGCGTGCGGCGGTCGCCTGGACGGCCGGGCCGGGGCGGGTCGCCAGCCTGGCCGTGACGCTCTCGGTCAGGCGCTTGCCGGACAGGGTGAAGGTGATCACCAGGTCGACCAGCACGCCGAGCGCCCACAACCAGTACCGCCACGGGCCGGGCGCCCAGATCGAGATCAGCCACGGCGTCACGCCGAAGCCGACCTGCGCCACCGGCCAGTCGACGAGCACCCGGGCGCCGTCGCCGCGGTGCTCCCAGATCCGGTCCGACAGCACGCGGACGGCGACGTAGGCGACGGCGAAGACCTTCGCGTGGTCACCGTGGATGCCCGAAACCGACGCGGCCATCACCACCAGGCCCGCCATCGCCGTCAGCACCGGCATGGTCTTCACGGCGCCGCCGACGACATTGCCGTACACCGTGAAGCACATCCAGGCCGTCCAGAAGGCCAGGAAGCACACCACGTACAGCCCGACGTCCGCCCACGAGGCACTGCCGTGCACCAGGTGGGCGAGCTGGCCCACCCCGGCGACGGCCACCAGGTCGAAGAACAGCTCCAGCCAGGACGCGTGCCGCTCTTCGGCCGGGCCCTCCGGGTTTTCGCTCACGGCGGCGACAGTAGCGGGCAGATCCCGGGGCGCCGGCGGCGCGGGCCCCGCGGTCCGTCCACAGTAGAGCGACGGCCGCCGTCACCCGGCCGGGTGGCCGCCGCTGCCGAGCGACCCGCGCCGGTGTAGGCCTGGGACGTCGCCGGTCCTCGCGAACGGAGAAATCATGCAGCTGGGTCGGGTCGCCGCCGCGGCCGTCCTCCTCGTCACGGGTCTCGCCGGGACCGCCGTGGCGGCGCCGCCGGAAAGCTCGACGGCCGCGGTCTCGTCGGCCCTGCGCAACGGGACCCTGGGCGACAGCCACACGCTCGACGACCCGTGCGGCGGCGTCGTGCAAGGCCATCAGGTCGATCTCGGCTGCCTCGCGCGGGTGGTCGCGCAGGACCGGACGTCGGCGAGCCCGCTCACCACACCGGCGCCCGCGGGCTTCAGCCCCGCCGAGCTGGCGCGCGCGTTCGGGCTGCCGGACCCGGCCACCGGCGCGAAGGGGATGGTGACGATCGTCGGCATCGGCGCGTACCCGGCGCTGGAGGCGGACCTCGGCACCTACCGGAGCCGGTTCGGCCTGCCCCCGTGCACCACCGCGAACGGCTGCCTCAAGGTCAGCGACTACCACGGCGGCCCGCCGCTCGCGCCGGACAAGGACCTCGCGAGCGTCGAGGAGTCCTACGCCACCGAGACGGCGCTGGACCTGGACCTGGCTTCGGCCGCGTGCCCCGGCTGCCGGCTCTCGATGGTCCAGATCCCGATGGACGTCACGCGCCTGCTCGGCGCCGTACTGCTGCAGCAGCCCGGCCCGCTCGCCGACGACTTCGGCACGGCGGTGAAGTACGCGGCGGGCCTCGGCTCGAACGCGGTCAGCATGAGTTACGGCATCCCGACCGGTTCGCAGGGCGGCTACCTGGGCACCGGCGCCCCGGCCGTCGCGCTGCACCACCCGGGCATGGCGGTCCTCGCCGCTTCCGGCGACCGGGGCTACCTCGGCGGCGCGCAGCTGTGGCCGCAGGAGCTGCCGTGGGTGACCTCGGTCGGCGGGACGTCGCTGACCGGCGCGAACGGGTCGTTCACGCAGCACGCCTGGGGCGGGCTGTTCACGCCGGCCGGCGAGCAGCAGCAGCGGTGGGTCGGCGCGGGCAGCGGCTGCGCGCTCGACCTCGGCCCGGCCCAGGGCCAGCCGGCCGCCGTCACGGCGAACTGCGACGGGCACCGGGCCGGCTCGGACGTCGCCGCCGTCGCCGACCCGCTGACCGGCGTCGCCGTCTACCGCGGTTACGCCCCGGCCGGCGGCAAGTCCGGCTGGCTGGTGGCCGGCGGCACCAGCGCGGCCGCGCCGTTCGTCGCGGGCCTCTACGCCCGCGGCGGCCATCTGTCCGGTGTGGACGGTCCGAACACGCTGTACCGCGCCCCGGCGGGCAGCCTCACCGACATCGCGAACGGTTCCAACTCCCAGCAGGGCTGCGCCCCGTTCAAGGCCGCTGTCTGCACTTCAGCGCCGGGCTGGGACGGGCCGACCGGGCTGGGGGTGCCGTCCGGGCTCGGCGCCTTCTGAATCACGGCCTACACCGCCCGCACCCCGTCCTGCCACACCTCCCGGACATTCCCCGCCAGTGCCGGAAAGTCGTACGCGTCGCCGGCCACCACGACCAGGTCCGCGCGGTGCCCCGGGGCCAGCCGGCCGAGGTCGCCGTCCATGCCCAGCAAACGGGCGGCCGAGGAGGTGGACGCCACCAGGACGTCGGCCGGGCTCATCCCGCAGGAGCGCATGAGCTCCAGCTCCTCCAGGTTGGTCCCGTGCGGGCCGACGCCGCTGTCGGTGCCCATCGCGACGCGGACCCCCGCGGCGACGGCGCGGCGCACGGAATCGGCGTGCGCCTCCACGACCTCCCTCGCCTTCTGCACCACCGCGTCCGGCAGCGAGGCGCCCTGCTCGGCCGCGCGGATCACGTTCACCGGCGCCACCAGCGTCGGCACCAGCCAGGTGCCGTTCACGAGCATCAGCTCGATCGCCTCGTCGTCGAGGTAGATGCCGTGCTCGATCGAACGGATGCCGGCGCGCACGGCGTTCTTGATGCCCTCCGCGCCCTGTGCGTGCGCCATCACCGCGCGGCCCTGCATCCGCGCCTCGGTGACGAGCACGTCCAGCTCCTCCAGCGTGAACTGCGAGTGCCGCGGGTCGTCGCGCGGTGACAGCACGCCGCCGGTGGTGCAGACCTTGAGCACGTCCGCGCCCGCGCGCAGCAGCGTCCGGGCGACGCGGCGCATCTCGTCCGGCCCGTCCGCCTTCGCGTCCGGCCGCCCGGGGTGCGGGAGCGACAGCGGAACGCAGTGGCCGGACGGCATCCAGCCGTCGCCGTGCCCGCCGGTGGGGCTGATCAGGCCGATCGCGATCTGCAGCCGCGGCCCGGGGATCAGGCCGTCGTCCACCGCCTGCTTGATGCCGAGGTCGGCGCCCGCCGCGTCGCGCACCGTCGTGATGCCGAGCTTCAGCGTGGTCCACAGGTTCCGCGCCGCCTCGTAGAACTGGTACGAGAACGGCTTCTGCACCCGCGGCAGCAGCCCGATCTCCGACACGGTCACGTGCACGTGGCAGTCGAACAGGCCGGGCAGCAGCGTCGCGCCGGTGCAGTCGACCACCCGGTCGCCGTCGAGGCCGGGGCCGACGTCGACGATGCGTCCGTCCTCGACCACCACGTCCGCCTCGGCGGGCGCGGCGCCCGTGCCGTCGAACACCGAGCCACCCGCGAACACAGTCCTGCTCATGCCGTTTCTCCTTGCCTGGCCGGGGCTTCGGGACGAAGCGCCCGCTCCAGCCCCGCCGCGACGGCGAGCACCACCACGTTCGCGGCCAGCCCGATCAGGCCGACGTTGACCGTGCCGGCGAGCTTCGTGTCGAAGAAGGTCAGCCAGATCACCACGACCTCGCCGACGATCAGCCCGGCGAACACCGGCACCTTGCCCACCGGGACCTTCTTCAGGAACCCCAGCAGGTTCGCCGGCGCCAGCTGCACCGAGCCGGAGTACGTCAGCAGCAGCAGGTTCGCCAGCAGGTCCGGCCGGAAGATGCCGAGCACCAGCGCCAGCGCGCTGGCCAGCACGACCGTGCCGTGGTTGATCCAGAACTGCCTGCGCTCCCCGCGCACCCGCGCGATGTTGCGCGCCACCAGCGACGAGATGCCGATCAGGATGCCGGCCGCGGGCACCATCGCGGTCGCCGTCGCGGCGACCACCACGAGGCCGGTGACCCAGCCGGGCAGCGCGTCCTTGCTCAGCGTCAGCAGCACGCCGTTGGGGTCGCTTCCCTTGGGCACCACCAGGATCGCGGCGAACCCGATGATCATCGGCAGCAGCAGGCACAGCTCGTAGAGCGGCATCCAGGCGTAGTTGCGGCGCAGCACCTTCGGGTCGCGCGCGGACATCAGCGCGGGCCAGGTGTGCGGCAGCGTCATCAGCCCGACGCCGATCGCGCTGACCAGCATGCTGGTGATGAACCAGGTCTGGTCGTTCGCGCCGGCGTGGATGAACAGCTTCTCCGGGTGCAGCTGCTCGATCTTGTGGAACACCCCGGACACGCCGCCCGCGAAGTGCGCCGGCACGGCGATGATCAGCACCACCAGTACCACCAGCATGATCGCGTCCTTGAAGTACGAGGTCGCCGCGACCCCGCGCAACCCGGCCCACAGCACGAACGCGACCACCAGCACGCTGCCCGCCACCATGCTCAGGTTGCCCGAGGCCGTGTCGCCGGTGACCAGCCGGACGATCAGGCCGAGGCCGGTGATCTGCAGTTGCAGGTACGGCAGCACGAAGATCACGCCCAGCACGGCCGAGAGCGTGCCGAGCGCGCGGCTGGAGAACCGGTCCTCCAGGAAGTCGCCCTGCGTCAGGTAACCCCGCTCCTTGCCCATCACCCAGATCCGCTTGGCGAGGAAGAACAGGACCACGTAGGCGATCGGCACGTACGGCAGCGCGTACATCGCCGCGACGCCGCCGGAGAACGCGAGCCCGGCCATGCCCAGGAAGGTGAAGGTGGTGAACACCTCGCCCGCCTGCAGGAACCACATGGTCAGCGCGCCGAACTTGCGGCCGCCGACGGTCCACTCGGCCAGGTCCGCCGCGGGACGGCGGCGCCCGACGAACCCGAGCACGCCGATCAGCACGATCCCGACGAGGGTGAAGGCGAGGATCATCGGCCATCCTCCTCGCCCGCGCGCGCCAGCAGGCGCTCGGACAGCAGCAGCGCGGGGGTGAACATCAGGCACCAGAAGCCGCCCCACACCAGCATCTTCGGCATCCCGAGCCACAGCCCGGCGGAGTTGACGAACGGCAGGAACGGCATCAGGACCAGCGCGATCACGGGCAGGATCGGCGGGAGGTGGTAGCTGCGCATGCGCTCACGCTGCCAGAGCCGCGAGCCGGCGGCAGGCCAGCTCGGCCAGCAGGGTGGCGCCGTCGGCGAGCACCGAGTCGTCGAACGCGGCACGCGGCGAGTGGTTGCCCGGCGCGTGGTCCGGGTCGTCGCCGCGGACGGCGCCCAGGAAGACGAACGCGCCCGGCACCCGCTGGAGCACCCGCGAGAAGTCCTCGGCGCCGGTCATCGGGTTCGGCAGCTCGGTGAAGCGCTCCTCGCCGAAGACCTCGCGCACGGTTTCGGCGATGAACTCGTGCCCCTCGGCGTGGTTGACCGTCAGCGGGTACTCGGGCTCGTAGGCGATCTCGACGTCCAGCCCGTGCGCCGCGGCGATGCCCTCGCAGACGCGCAGGACCTCGGTCCTGATCCGGTCGCCGACCCCCAGGTCGAACGAGCGGACGGTGGCCTCGAACACCGCGTCGTCCGGGATGACGTTGCGCCGGGTGCCCGCGTGGAAGCTGCCGACGGTGAGCACCACGGGCTCGAACGCGCTGAAACCGCGGGTCATCCGCGTCTGCAGGGCCGTGACCATCTCGCACGCGGCCGGGATCGGGTCGCGCGCCATCTCCGGTGACGAGCCGTGCCCGCCGGCGCCGACCACCCGCACCTTCACCGCTTCGGACGCGGCCATCAGCGGGCCCGGGCGGCTGGTGAACATCCCGCGCTTGTGCCGCGAAGCCGAGACATGCAGCCCGTACGCGGCGTCGACCGGGCGGCCCGCCGCGTTCAGCACGCCCTCTTCGATCATGTGCCCCGCGCCGTCCCAGCCCTCTTCGCCGGGCTGGAACATGAAAACGACGTCGCCGGGCAGCTCCGCCCGGCGCGCGGAGAGCAGCCTCGCGGCGCCGACGAGCCCGGCGGTGTGCAGGTCGTGCCCGCAGGCGTGCATCGCGCCGGGGATCTCGGACGAGAACTCCTCGCCGGACGCCTCCGTCACCGGCAGGGCGTCCATGTCGCCCCGCAACAGCACGGTGCCGCCGGTCCCGCCGCCGCCGCGCAGGACCGCGGTGACCGAGCTGAGGCCCCGGCCGATGCTGGTCTCCAGGCCGAGGCCGTCGAGCGCGGCGAGCACCTTCGCCTGGGTGCGCGGCAGGTCGAGGCCGACCTCGGGGGTTCGGTGCAGGTCGCGGCGCAGCGCGGCGAGTTCGGGCTGCAGGGCGGCGGCGTCGGAGCGCAAGGTCACAGGGGGACTCCCTCGCTGGATCGTCGGCATAAGGTGGCCCGAAGATGATGCGAGAGTCGGACACAACCGCCGCCGGAATCGCGGGAATCCGCCAGAAACCCCGCCCGGATACGAAGGATCGGCCATGTTGAGCGAGAGCGACCTCAAACTCCTCGACGCGCTGCAGACCGGCCCGCGGACGTCGTGGTCGGTGCTGGGCCGCACGCTCGGGGTCGGCGCCACCACGGCCGCCCGGCGCTGGGACGCGCTCGTCGCCCGGGGCGAGGCCTGGCTGACCGCGTACCCCGGCGGCGAGCTGGTCGCGCAGATGGCGCTGGCGTTCCTCGAGGTCGACTGCGCGCCCGGGGAGGCGCTGCGGGTGGCGCGGGTGCTGGCGGCCGACCCGCACGTGGCGACCGTCGAGTACCTGGCCGGGCACTGCGACCTGCACGTCCACGTGGTGGCGCCGACGCTGCGCGCGATCGGCGACTACGCGATCCACCGCCTGTCGACCCTGCCCGGTGTGATCGCGGCGCGGACGGTGGTTTCGCCGCGGCTGTTCACCGAGGGCAGCCGCTGGCGGGTGCGGGCGATCTCGCCGGACCAGCGGGAGGCGCTCGCCGCGCCGGTCACCCGCCCGTCCTCGCCGCTGCGCTTCGGCGAACTCGACCACACGCTGATCCTGGCGCTGGGCGAGGACGCCCGGGTTTCGGCGGCCTCGCTGGCGCTGAAGCTGGGGGTCGGGGCGAGCACCGTGCTGCGGCGGCTGGACGCGCTCGTCTCCCGCGGCGCGGTACGGCTGCGCTGCGAAATCGCCCGCCCGCTGTCCCCCGCGCCCGTCACGGCGATGCTCTGGCTGCGCGTGCCGCCGGACAAGCTGGAGACGACCGCGCGGTCACTGGCGATGCTGCCGGAGGTGCGGATGTGCGCCGCCATCAGCGGTGCGGCGAACCTGATGCTGGTGGTCTGGCTCAACTCGCAGCACGACACGGTCCCGTTGGAGAGTTCCCTGGCCGCGAAACTGCCGTGGCTGGAGATCGTGGACCGTGCCGTGACGCTGCGGAGTGTCAAGCTGATGGGTCACCTGTTGGACGACGCCGGCCTGGCCGCGGGCCGGGTGCCGCTGGACTTCTGGGCCCCGGTGACGGCCCGCGAGGACTAGCGCTGCTCAGTTCTGACAGCGTTTGCCGGTGTTGATGCAGGAGACCACCCGGTTCATCTGCGACTGGGACATCACGTTGGCGAAGTCGTCGTGGTCCGAGCGCGGGTTGTGCTTCTCCTCGGGGAACGAGTCCACTTTGTACTGTCCCTTGACCTGGACGTCGTGCGGGATCTTGTACACGAGGGTGATCTTCAGCTGCGGCACGGCCTTGAAGCCGGCCTTGCACGTGCCGCCGGCTTCGGGGAAGACGATGTGCGTCCGGTGGTTCGCGCTGTCGATGTCCTTGCCGTCCCAGCAGTTCGGGAACGCGTGGATGCGCTCGACATCGCTGCCTTGCGGGCAGATCGGGTAGTGGTCGGTGAGCCGGTCTTCGAAGCCGGTGCAGGTCCAGCTCGCCCTGGCGTTCGCCGGGCCGTTCGCGCCCTCCTTGGCATCGCCGTAGAGCACGCGCAGGAATCGGGGCATGGCAACGACTTTGCGAGCGCCGCCGCTGCCGAACGACAGCTTCGCGGACACCACCCGCTGGATGTCGCCGTCGTTGCCGGCCACCTCGTTCCGGCCGTTCACGCCGGGCAGCGCGGCCGCGGCGCCGTTGTCCTGCTTCTGCTGTTGTTGCGCGGGGCTCTCGCCCTGGCTGGGATCACTGTTGGCGCCACCGTTGTCGAGGCCCGCGCCCTGCTGATCCTGCACCGCGCACGTGGTCAGCGCCGTGGTGTCGCCGGTTTTGGCGCCGTGGGCGGCCATCTCGTCCGAGATCTTGCCCAGCGAGGCGGAACGCCGGCCCTTCACCTGGTCCAGCACCGCCGGCGGGCCTTGGCCTTGCGCCACTTGCTGATCGGCCTGGTCGACTTGGGCGTCCATCGCGTCGAGTTCGGTGTTCACCTGGTCCAGCGCGGCGTCGGGCACCTCGGGCAGCGCGCTCGCGACATCCGGGCAGTCGATGTGTGGCTGGGCCGCGTCTTTCGCGGCGGCCGCACGGTCGGCGGCGAGGTTCTGGCCCTGCGGCGCGGCGGTTTCGTTGTTGTCGCCGGTGTCGATCCGGACCACCGGCCAGTAGTAAGTGGACTTGTCGCCGTTTTTGCAGGTGGTACCGGCCTTCGCCAGGCTCTCGTTGGTCGAGTCGGCGTTGGTGGAGAGGTTGCCGACGTAGTCGTGCAGGTGCTGGGCGCCGTTGCGGACGCCGGGCTGGGCGATGAAGTTGTCCGGGTTGAAGTGGCCGCTCTCGTTCCGTCCACAATCGACGGTGAACGTGCCACGGGCGCCCCGGTCCTGGTTCCGGCCGACGTTCGCGCCGCGGGGAACCTTGGTGATGTCGAGGAAAAACGACTTGTCGGCCGGGTCCGCACCCGCCTCTCCGGGACGGCCTGACGTCGCGATCACCGTCAGCGCGCCGACGGCGACCGCCAGGCCGAGCGCACCGGTGACGATCTTCGTCCGTTTCGCCGGACGATGGCGTGAAAGAGCACGGGTCATGAAGCTGCTCACCTCGTTCGTTCAACGACAATTCGAGGTCGAAACGCACGGCACCCGGGGAGGGAAACCGGAGGTTTCCGGTGCCGGCACTGGGGAATACGGCCGGCGAGCGCATACGGTTCACAATGAGATCTGCGCGTTATCCGTTCGTTATCACACCGCGGCGGTTCAACGGGTGATCGCGGCGAGCAGGACGCCGTCGGCCGAGCGCACCTCGAAGCGGCTGATGTCCTTGTCCGCCAAGTAAGTTGTGCCACTGACGCGCAGCGGGGCCGGCGATCCCGGGACGCCGTAACCCTTCGCGGGCACGGACCAGCCGGCGACGGTGCGGATGGCCCCGTCGGAGGCGATGGCGAGCAGCTCGCAGTCGGCCGGGCCGGTGATGCCGCCCAGCTCGAGGTCGACCGAGCTGCCCCACTCCCGCGGGGCCACGGTCACGCGCGCGGTCACCACGAAGCCGCCGCCGGTCCGGCCGGACGAGGGCCCGCCGCCGGGCGAGGACGGCGCCGCCCCGGGCACGGACGCCGCGGACAGGGACTCGGCCGGCGGGGACGCGGCGGTCGTCGGAGACACCGCGTGCGGGGATACCGGGGGCGCTGCCACGGATGTCGGCGCGGCGATGCCCACCGAAGGCCCGGCCGCGTCGGCCGGGCGCACCGCGAGCGTGACGACCGGGCCGGCCACCACGAGGGCGGCGGCCGCGGCGAGCAGCGCGACCCGGCGGCGGTATTTGCGCTTCGCCTCGGCCATCAGCCCCCGCAGCACCCGCGGCCCGGGGGCCGGGGCGCGGCCGCCGGGCACGGGCGCCGGCGGGTCCGGCCAGTTCTTCTTCACCAGGTCGAGCACGTCGGGCAGCCGGTACAGCTCGACCAGGTCCAGCTGGCAGTCCGGGCAGCCCATCAGGTGCTCCTCGAACCGCGCGCTCTCGGCCTCGCCGAGCACGCCGAGCACATAGGCGGCGATGTCGGTGTGACCAGCCCCGGCCCACATTTAACGCAGTGCCTTCCGCAGCGCGCGGACGGCGTGGTGGATCCGCGACTTCACGGTGCCCGGCGGCACGCCCAGCGTCGCCGCGACCTCGTTCACCGTGCGGTCCTCCAGATAGGTCCGCTGCACAGCCTCCCGCTGTTCGGGCGAAAGTCCTTGCAGCGCGGCGTAGATGATCATGGCGGCCACCGTCTTGTCCGACTCGTCGGGCAGGACGATCGCGTCGGACTCGATCTCCGCGAGCTCCTGGGGCCGCGCGCTGCGGCTGCGCCAGCCGTCGATGACCGTGCGCCGGGCCACGGTGAACAGCCAGGCCCGCAGCATCGCCGGGCGGCGGTCGAGCTTGTCCGCGTTCCGCCATGCCTTGATCAGCGTCTCCTGCACCACATCCTCGGCCCATTGGCGGTCGTGCCCGGTCAGGCCCAGCGCGAACCCCATCAGGGCTCCGCCGAACTCTTGGTACAGCGCTTTTGCCAGGTCTTCGTGATGACCGCGTGATTCGTTTTCATGATCGTCCGTAAGGCGCAGCGTGCGATTGTGCCGTCCCACGCCGCACATCTTTGTGCGCACGGACCGCTACGTCCAGTACCAAAATCGCGGCCACGGTCACCGAAACTTTTTTGAACCGTTTCCGGTCCGTGTCCGTATCCCCCCTCGAAGACCCCCGACAAGCGTTGTCCCCCCGCAACGCCCCGCATTCACCTTGGGCTTACTGTCCACAGTGGATTGACTGCGCCCTTTTCCCGTCGTTTCCCCGGCGACGGGCGCGGTTCCGCCCCCTGGAGGAAGCCGTGAACCGCTTGATCCGCGCGGCGGCCCCGACCGCCGCCGTCCTGGCCGCTTCGGTTGTGTTGACCGCATGTCAGTCCGGCGGCGGATACTCCGCGCCCGCCTCGACGACCATGCCGATGCCCGCCGACGCCACCGGCCCGGCCCACGCCGCCCTGCGCGCCGCCCGCCCGTTCGACCTCGGCCCGATGGTCGTCGACGGCAGCGGGTTCACCGTGTACGGCTACGACCGCGACAGCTCCGCGCCGTCCCGCTCCGCCTGTGACGATGCGTGCGCGCAGATCTGGCAACCAGTCCGCGCGAGCAGCGAAGTCGCCCTTTCCGGCATCGACCGGAATCTGGTCGCCAGCCTCACCCGACGTGACGGCACGGACCAGGTAACCCTCGCCGGCTGGCCGCTGTACCGCTTCACCGGCGACCGGATGCCAGGAGAAACGGCGGGCCAGGGCAAGAACGGCGCCTGGTTCCCGCTGACCCCCGAAGGCCACGAAATCGAGACCACCACGGACACCTGGCGGGCCGATGCCTTCCGCATCTGACCCATCCCCCGATCCGGCCGCCGGCCCGCCCCTGACCCGGCCTGCCCGTTTTGTTCGAGTGCTGCTCCTCGCGTTCGGTGTGCTCACCCTCCTCTGGCCTGCCCCCGCGTTCGCCCAAAGTGCGCCGCCCGGGGTCGACGCCGGTGATCAGTTGCTGCTCACGAAGGTGCGCCAAGCCGGGCTCTGGGAGATGCCCGCCGGGTTGTGGGCCGAGACTCGCGGGGCCAGTCCGCAGGTCAAAGCCGTCGGCGCGGCGTTGATGGTCGACCACGGCCGGATCGACGTGCTGACCCGGCAGCTGGCCGCCAAGCTCGGCGTCGCGCTGCCCGATGAGCCTTCGGCCGAGCAGCAGGGCTGGCTCAGCGAACTCCAGAACGCGGCCACGCCGCAGGATTTCGACCGCATCTTCGCCAACCGGCTGCGCGCGGCCCACGGCCAGGTGTTCGCCATCATCGCGTCAGTCCGCGCCGGCACGCGCAATCCGGAGATCCGGGACTACGCCACTGTCGCCAACCAGGCCGTGCTGCGGCACATGACGCTGCTCGAAAGCACCGGGCTCGTCGACTACTCCGCGCTGCCGCAGTCGTCCGGGTCCACCACCGCGGCCCCCGCGGGCGCCGCCCTCGATCTGCGCACCACCGACGTCCTCACCGCCGCGGCGCTGGTCCTGGTGCTCGGCGGCGCCACGACCGCCGGGGTGCGCTACGTGAAGTCCGGCCGCCGGCTTCGCCCGAAATCAGGAGAAAGCCATGGTTGACGCCTTCCACCAGGCGGTGACCACCCTCGCGCAGCAGAGCACCGACACCGCTGCCCGGGGCGTCACCGCCCTCTCCGCCCGGCTCTCCTACGCGTTCATGTGCCTCACGCTCAGCTGGGGCGTGCTCACCGCCACCGGCTGGGTGCGCTCGGTCACCGGCCGCAAAGCCCTACGCAGCGGGCACATGGTCCTCGCCACGCTGACGCTGGCGTTCGGCACCCTGCACGCGCTGACCTTCCTCTACCTGACCGTGAACCCGTTCTCGCCGGCCTACCTGAGCATCCCGTTCATGCCGGGCACGCTCGCCCGGCACACGTTCGGGATCGTCGGGCTGGAGCTGATGCTGGCCATCGCGCTCACCGCGTGCGTCCGGCGGTGGACCTCCTACCGCCGCTGGCTGTGGCTGCACCGGCTCGCCTACCCGGCCGTCGCGCTGACCGCGCTGCACGCGTTTTTCGGCGCGGTCGCGAACGGGCACCTTTCGGTGGTCTGGCTCGGCGGCATCACGCTCGCCGTGCCCGCCCTCACGCTGGCCCTGCTCCGCTTCCTGCCGCCGCGGACGCTGGAGCGGATCGGCCTCGTCGAGGAGCAGGTCGCATGAAGCGCCCGGGAAGCGCGCCCCGCGTCACCGTCGACCACGACCGGTGCGAGCTCTACGGGATCTGCGCGGCCGACGCGCCCCGGCTCTTCGAGCTCGGCCAGGACGGCCGGCTCCACTTCCGCAAGCGCCTGCTCGGCGCGGACGACCTGGACCAGGCGATCGCCGCCGCCCGGGTCTGCCCGGCCCAGGCGGTCGTACTGAGAGGGGATCTCGATGGCTGACGGCGACCGGATCGTCATCGCCGGGGCCGGCGTGGCCGGCCTGCGCTCCGCGGAACGACTGCGGGAGCTCGGCTTCGACGGCGAGATCGTGCTGGTGGGCGACGAGCCCCGCCGCCCGTACCACCGGCCGATGGTCTCGAAGCAGCTGGTGACCGGCGCGGTGCGGCCGAACGACGTGTCGTTGCGGGCCTACCGCGACCTGGACGTGCACTGGCGGCTCGGCACCCGGGCCACCTGGCTCGACACCGTCGAACGGGTCGTGCACCTGCCCGGCGGCGAGCCGCTCTGGTACGACGGGCTGATCCTGGCCACCGGCGTCGTGCCGCGGCACCTGCCCGGCTCGCCGCGCCACGACCCACGGGTGCGGGTGCTGCGCACGATCGAGGACTCGATCGCCGTGCGCCGCTGCCTGGACGCGAGCAGCAAGCCCGCGGTGGTCATCGGCGGCGGGCTGATCGGCTGCGAGTTCGCCGCGAGCATGCGTCACCTGGGCCGCGACGTCACCCTCGTCAGCGACCGGAAGGCGCCGCTGCACCGCTTCGGCGAGCGCGTCTCGGGCGGGGTGGCGGACCTGCACCGGCAGCACCGCGCGCGGCTGTCGATGAAAACCGAGGTGCGGCACTGGATCAGCACCAAGGACGCCGTCGGCCTGCACCTGACGAACAACAAGCTGCTCGTGGCGAGTGTGGTGGTGCTGGCGATCGGCAGTGTCCCGGCCGTCGACTACCTGCGCGGCTCCGGCCTCGACACCTCCGACGGCGTGCTGTGCGATCCGGCGCTGTTCGCCGAGGGAGCGGCCGACGTCGTGGTCGCCGGTGACCTCGCGCGGTGGCCGAACCTGCGCTTCGACGGGGTCCCCCGCCGCGTCGAGCACTGGATCAACGCGGTGGAATCGGCGCGCGCGGCGGCGGAGAACCTGCTGACGGGCCGGTCCTCGGCCGAGCCGTTCACGCCGCTGCCACGGGCCTGGTCTTCGCTTTACGACGTGCGCCTGCAGACGGCGGGTCTGCCCGCGCTCGGCGACGACACCGTCCCGCTGGCCGGCGGCATCACGGGGTATCTGCGCGGTGGCGAACTCGTGGGCGTCTGCGGCTGGGACAAGCCACGCGCGATGCTCCACTGGACCGCCGAACTCGAACGGCGGCTGCCGGTGCCCGAGTACACCTCGATCGACGAGCCCGGCGAGTTCGGCCGTGTTTTCGACAGCGAGTTCGAGGCCGAGTTCGAGAGCCAGTTCGCCACCGGATCGATGCCTTCCTGGTCGTCCGAACCGGTGGGCTGAACCGGGGCGGGGCCGCGCGCGGCGGTCACGTCCCTCCGCCGGTCACCACATCGTCCCCCGCGGCTGGCGGTGTGGTGACCGGTCCCGGCGAAGCACTCCTCAGAGCCGCTCGATGATCGTGACGTTCGCGGTGCCGCCGCCCTCGCACATGGTCTGCAGGCCGTACCGGCCACCGCGGCGTTCCAGCTCGTGCAGCAGGGTGGCGAACAGCTTCGTGCCGGACGCGCCGATGGGGTGGCCGAGCGCGATGCCGCCGCCGTTGACGTTCACCCGCGCCGGGTCCGCGCCGGTCTCGTCGAGCCAGGCGAGCACCACGCTCGCGAACGCCTCGTTGACCTCGAACAGGTCGATGTCACCGATCGTCAGCCCGGTCTTGCGCAACGCGTGCGCGGTCGCCGGGATCGGGCCGGTGAGCATCCACACGGGATCGGCGGCGCGCACGGACAGGTGGTGGATCCGGGCGCGCGGCTTGAGCCCGTGCTCCTTCACGAAGGCTTCGGACGCGAGCAGGGTCGCGCTGGCGCCGTCGGAGATCTGGCTCGCGACCGCCGCGGTGAGCCGCGAGCCCTCGCTCAACGGCTTCAGCGCGGCCATCCGCTCCAGGCTGGTGTCGGGCCGTGGCCCCTCGTCGGTGCGGAATTCGCCGAACGGCGCGATTTCGGCCTCGAATCGGCCGTGCGAGATGGCGTCCAGCGCGCGTTCGTGGCTGCGCAGCGCGAACTCCTCCATCGCGGCTCGGGAGATGTCCCAGTGCGCGGCGATCATGTCCGCGCTCTGGAACTGCGAGACCTCCGCCCCGCCGTAACGCTCCTGCCAGCCCTTCGAACCGGAAAACGGGTCGGGGAAGCCGTATTCGCGCCCGGCCAGCATCGCCGCGCTGATCGGGATCGCCGTCATGTTCTGCACGCCCCCGGCCAGCACCAGGTCCGCCGTGCCGCTGAGCACGGCCTGCGCGGCGAAGTGCACGGCCTGCTGGCTGGAGCCGCATTGACGGTCGACGGTCACGCCCGGCACGTGGTTCGGGAACCCGGCGGCGAGCCACGCGGTGCGCGCGAGGTTGCCCGACTGCGGGCCGAGCGTGTCGACGCAGCCGAGGATCACGTCGTCCACCAGCGCCGGGTCCACGCCCGCGCGTTCGACGACCGCGCGGATCACGTGCGCGCCCAGGTCCGCCGGGTGCACCCCGCCGAGCGCGCCGCCGCGGCGGCCGACGGGGGTTCGGACGGCGTCCAGCACATAGGCCTCAGCCACGGCTCCTCCGTTTCTTCGCGCTGCCGGTTCTGCCAGTGGGCACCGCGATGCCCTCCAGCAGGATGCCGAGGTACTGCTCGGCGACGTCGTGGGCGGACAGCGCGCCGTCCGGGTTGTACCAGCGGACCGCGACCCACACCGTGTCGCGGATGAACCGGTAGACCAGCTCGACGTCGAGGTCCGGCCGGAACACGCCCGCCGCCACCCCGTCGGTGAGGATCCCGTTCCACAGCTTGCGGAACTCGGCGTTGCGGTCGTTGAGGTAGGCGAAGCGCGGCAACGACATCAGGTGCTTGGCTTCGCTCTGGTAGATCGCGACCTCGGCCGGGCGCCGGTGGATGGACTCGAACGACGCGACCACCACCGCCTCCAGCGTCTCGCGCGGTGGCAGGCCCCGGCCGACGATCTCCCCGTACGCGCCGAAAAGCTCGTCCAGGAAGCCGGTGAGGATCTCGTCGGCCATCGACTCCTTCGAGTCGAAGTGGTGGTAGAGGCTGCCGGACAGGATGCCGGCGGCGTCGGCGATGTCGCGGACGGTCGTGGACACGTAACCGCGATCGGCGAACAGCCGCGCGGCCAAGCCCAGCAGCTCGGCGCGCCGGGATCCGGGGGCGTTCTTGACGACTGGGCTCACTGGGGCGACCTCACGCATGCTGGGCACTCACCGACACGACCTCGCCGGTGAGGTACGAGGCGTACTCACTGGCGAGGAACACCATCACATTCGCGACCTCCCACGGCTTCGCCGCCCTCCCCGACACCTCGCGCGCGGTCAGCTCGGCCAGCACCTCGTCACTGGTCACCTTGGCCAGGAACGGGTGCATCGCGAGGCTCGGCGCCACGGCGTTGACCCGCACGTCGTACGGGGCGGCGTCCACCGCGGCGCACCGGGTCAGCGCCATCACCCCGGCCTTGGCCGCCGCGTAGTGCGCCTGCCCGGCCTGCGCGCGCCAGCCGAGCACGGACGCGTTGTTGACGATCGCGCCGCCGGTCCCCTGCTCGGCGAACCGGCGCAGCGCGGCCCGGGTGGCGCGGAAGGTGCCGTTCAGGGTGACGTCGAGGACCCGCGACCACTCCTCGTCGGACATCTCCAGCAAGGAGCAGGTGCCGCCGAGTCCCGCGTTGTTGATCAGCACGTCGAGGCGGCCGAAGTGCTCGACAGTGCTGTCGACGAGTCGTTGGACGTCTTCCTCGCGGGTGACGTCGCATGGGACGGCGTGGACGTCTCCGAGTTCCTCGGCCGTTTCCCGCAGGCGCCGCTCGTGCCGATCGCTGACCACCACCCGCGCGCCCTCCTCCAGGCACCGCTTCGCGGCGGCGGACCCGATCCCGGTCCCGGCGGCCGCGGTGACCACCACGACCTTGTCCCGCAACAGGTTCGCGCCCTCGGGGTACTTTCCGACACTGATCACGGACGGGCCTCCCTCGGCAGGCCGAGCACCCGCTCGGCGATGACGTTGCGCTGGATCTCGTCGGAGCCGCCGTAGATCGTGTCGGCCCGCGAAAAGAGGAAAAGCCGTTGCCACGCGTCGAGCCCATCCGGCGCGACGAGGCCGGATGCTCCACGCACCAGCATCGCCAGCTCCCCCAGCCGCCGATGCCAGCCCGCCCAGACGAGCTTGACCACGCTGGCCGCGCCAGGACTCGCGTCGCCGAGCGTGCGGACGGCGTGCGCGCGCAGCACTTCCAGCCCGACCCACGCGCGGTTCAGCTGTTCGGCGATGTGCGGGTCGTCCGCCGCACCGGTTTCCTCGGCGAGCCGGCACAGTGCTTCCAGCTCACGGCGGAAGCCGATCTGCTGGCCGAGGGTGGCGACCCCGCGTTCGAAGCCGAGCAGCCCCATCGCGACCCGCCAGCCGTCGCCGGGCTCGCCCACGACCTCGGTGGTGCGGGCACCGTCGAAGAAGACCTCGTTGAACTCGGCGGTGCCGGTGAGCTGCCGGATCGGCCGGACGTCGACGCCGTCCTGGCGCAGCGGCACGAGCAGGAAGCTGAGCCCGTGGTGGCGCTTCGAGCCGGGCTCGGTGCGGGCCAGCACAAAACACCAGTCGGCGACGTGCGCGAGCGAGGTCCACACCTTCTGCCCGGTGACCACCCACTCGCCGCCGTCGCGCTGCGCGGACGTCGACACCGCGGCGAGGTCCGAACCCGCGCCCGGCTCGGAATAGCCCTGGCACCACAGCTCTTCGACGGCGAGGATCTTCGGCAGGAACCGGCGTTGCTGCGCCTCGCTGCCGAACGCGATGAGCGTGGGGCCCAGCAGCTCCTGGCCGAGGTGGCTGACGCGCGCGGGGGCGTCGGCGCGGGCGTACTCCTCGTGGAAGACGACCTGCTCGGCGAGCGTCGCGCCGCGGCCGCCGTGCCGCTCGGGCCAGCCGATGCCGTTCCAGCCGGCGGCGCCCAGCTTCCGCTCCCAGGCCCGGCGTTCCTCGAACGCCTCGTGCTCGCGGCCCGGCCCGCCGAGGCCCTTCAGCGCCGGGTCGAGGTGCTCGGCCAGCCAGGACCGGACGCCGGCGCGAAACTCGTCCACGGTTCCTCCTCTGGCCTCGGGGCTCGTCCGTACGTTACCCTACCAAGCACTTGCTAGGGAGGCCTGCGATGTCGCTGTCCGATCCGACCGTCCCGGCGGCGCTGGACGCGGTCGCGCAGCGGTACCCCACGGGCGAAGCCGTGGTGGACGGGGCCGTGCGGCTGACCTGGGCCCAGCTGCGCAGCCGGGTGCGCCAGTGCGCGAACTTCCTGGCGGCACAGGGCATCCGGCCGGGCGCGCGGGTCGCGGTCAACTCCCCCAACACCTGGCACTGGGTGGTCGCCGGCCTCGGCGCGCTGTACGCGGGCGCGACGCTGGTGCCGGTCAGCACCCGGTTCACGGCGCGCGAGACGCAGGACATCCTCACCCGGGCGGACGTGTCGGCGCTGGTGATCACCGGCCGTTTCCTGGGCACCGACCGGCTTTCCGCCCTCGGCGCGCTGCCGCCGGTGGTGCTCCGGGTGCCCGTGGAGGGTCCCGAAGAGCCGGTCCCGGGCGTCGCGGAATGGTCCGCGCTGGAGGACTTCCCCGACGACTTCACCCCGAACGTCACCCCGGACGACGTCAGCGACATCCTGTTCACTTCGGGTACCACGGGCCGCAGCAAGGGGGCGATGAGTTCGCACCGGCAGGCGCTCGGCGTCGCGGCCGCGTGGGCTTCGTGCGGCGGGCTGACCGAGCGCGACCGTTACCTCGTGGTGAACCCGTTTTTCCACAGTTTCGGCTACAAGGCGGGAATCCTGGCCGCGGTGCTGACCGGCGCGACGATCGTGCCGCAACGCGTGTTCGAAGCCCGCGAGACGCTGCGGCTGATCGAAAACGAGCGGATCAGCGTGCTCCCGGGCGCGCCGACGATCTACCAGGTGCTCCTGGACACGCCGGAACGCGCGGCCGCGGACCTGTCGAGCCTGCGCCTGGCCGTCACCGGCGCGGCGACGGTACCGGTCGCGCTCGTCGAGCGGATGCGCGCCGAGCTGGGCTTCGAAACGGTGCTGACCGCGTACGGGCTGACCGAGGCCGTCGTAGCGACGATGAGCCTGCCCGAAGACCCCCCCGAAGTGGTGGCGCGCTTCGCCGGCCGCGCGACGGCGGGCTTCGAGGTGCGCCTCGGCGACCGCGACGAGGTGCTGCTGCGCGGCCCGAACGTGATGCTGGGCTACCTCGACGACCCGGAGGCCACCGCGTCGGCGATCGATCCGGACGGCTGGCTGCACACCGGCGACGTCGGCGAGCTGGACCCGCGCGGCTACCTGCGGATCACCGACCGGCTGAAGGACATGTACGTCTGCGGCGGGTTCAACGTCTACCCGGCCGAGGTGGAGCAGGTGCTGGCGTGGCACCCGGACGTCGCGGAGTCGGCGGTCGTCGGCGTGCCCGACGCGCGGCTGGGCGAGGTCGGCCGCGCGTACGTGGTGCCGAGACCCGGGCGTCGTCCGTCCACAGAGGATTTACTGGCGCACTGCCGGGAGAGCCTGGCGAACTACAAGCTGCCGCGTTCGGTGGCGCTCCGGGCGGAGCTGCCGCGCAACCCGGCGGGCAAGGTCCTGAAACGAGTGCTGCGGGAGGAAAAGGATGGCTGAGGTCGCCTACGAGCGGCGCGGACCGGTCGCGATCGTCACGATGAACCGGCCGGAGTACCGCAACGCCCAGAACTCGGCGATGACCTACGCCCTCGACGACGCCTTCACCCGCGCCGTTTCGGACGACGACGTGAAGGTGATCGTGCTGGCCGGCGCGGGCAAGCACTTCTCGGCGGGCCACGACATCGGCTCCCCGGGCCGTGACGCGGACGTCTCGTTCGACCGCCGCGCGGTGACCTGGTGGGACCACGTGGGCGCGTCCGGCGCGGACCAGCGCTTCGCCCGCGAATCCGAGGTGTACCTGGGCATGTGCCGCCGCTGGCGCGAACTCCCGAAGCCGACCATCGCCAGCGTGCAGGGCGCGTGCATCGCCGGCGCGCTGATGCTCGCGTGGGTCTGTGACCTGATCGTCGCCTCGGACGACGCGTTTTTCGCCGATCCCGTGGTGCGCATGGGAATCCCGGGGGTGGAGTACTTCGCGCACCCGTGGGTCCTCGGCCCCCGCGCGGCGAAGGAGGTGCTGTTCACCGGCGAGCGTTTCAGCGCCGAGCAGGCGCTGGCGTGGGGCATGCTGAACCGGGTGGTGCCGCGGGCCGAGCTGGAGTCGGAAACCCTGGCGCTGGCGGCGAAGATCGCCGAGATGCCCCGGTTCGGCCTGGCGCTGGCGAAAAAGGCCGTCAATCAGGCCGAAGACCTCATGGGCCTGCACTCGGGCATGGACTCGGTCTTCGGCCTGCACCACCTGGCCCACTCCCACAACGCCGAAACCACCGGTGACTCGCTGGCCGGGCAGGACGCCCGCTCGATGCGTTCCCCGGGGGCGTGATGGACCTCGACCTCGACGAGGCCGCTCGCCAGTTCCGCGACGAGGCCCGGGAATGGCTGGCCGCGCACGTGCCGCGATCGCCGTTGCCGTCGTTCGACACCGCGGAGGGCTTCGCCGCGCACCGCGAGTGGGAGACGGAGCTGGCGGACGCGCGCTGGTCCGTCGTCTCCTGGCCGCGTGAGTACGGCGGCCGCGACGCGAGTCTGCTCGAGTGGGTGCTCTTCGAGGAGGAGTACTACGCCGCGGGCGCGCCCGGGCGCGTCAACCAGAACGGCATTTTCATGCTGGCGCCCACCCTCTTCTCCCACGGCACGCCCGAACAGCTCGCGCGGATCCTGCCGAAAATGGCGCGGGCCGGGGAAGTCTGGGCGCAGGCCTGGTCGGAACCCGAAGCCGGCAGCGACATCGCGGCGTTACGCAGCACCGCCACCCCCGCCGACGGCGGCTGGCTCCTCAACGGCCAGAAGACCTGGAGTTCCCGCGCCGCCTTCGCCGACCGCGCGTTCGGCCTGTTCCGCAGCGACCCCGGATCGACCCGGCACCACGGCCTGACCTACCTGATGGCCGACCTGCGCGCACCCGGCGTGACCGTCCGCCCCATCCCGCAGCTCGACGGCGAACCCGGCTTCGCGGAGATCTTCTTCGACGACGTTTTCGTCCCGGACGAGGACGTCATCGGCACCCCCGGCAACGGCTGGCGCGTGGCCATGACCACCGCCAACAACGAACGCGGCCTGTCGCTGCGCAGCCCCGGCCGTTTCCTCTCCGCCGCCGACCGGCTGGTGTCCCTGTGGTCCTCGGCCGGCCGCCCGGAGGCCACGGCGGCGCGGGTGGCCGACGCGTGGATCGGCGCGCGGGCGTACCAGCTCTACACCTTCGGCACGGTCACGCGCCTCGCGTCCGGCGCCGAGCTGGGCCCGGAATCCAGCGTCAACAAGCTGTTCTGGTCGCATCTCGACGTCGCCCTCCACGAAACCGCCCTCGACCTGCTCGGCCCGTCCGCCGAACTCCGCGGCCCGTGGACGGACGGCTGGCTGTTCTCGTTGGCCGGTCCCATTTACGGCGGGACCGACCAGATCCAGCGCACAATCGTCGCGGAACGCCTGCTCGGCCTGCCGAAGGGAGACCGGTGAGATTCGCGTTGTCCCCGGAACAGGAGGCGTTCGCCGCTTCCCTGGACGCCCTGCTGTCCACTCTGGACTGTGACACGGCCACTCGCGCCTGGGGTGCGGGCGACCACGGCCCGGGGCTGAAGATCTGGCGCCGGCTCGCCGATCAAGGCCTCACCGCGCTGACCACCCCGTCCCACCGCGGCGGCCTGGCCGAGGAGGACGGCACGGGCGCGACCACCGTCGACGCCGTCCTCGCCTTCGAAGTGCTCGGCCGCTTCTGCCCGCCCGGCCCGTGGACGGATTCCGCGGTCCTCCCCTGCCTGCTCGACGACGAGATCCTGGCGTCGGCCGCCGCCGGCGAAACCCTTGTCTCGCTGGCCTTTCCGCCGTATCTCCCGTTTGCGCTGGACGCCGACATCGCCGACGCCCGATTCCTCGTCGACGGCACCTCTTTGCGCGGCTTCACCCCCGGCACTCCTCTGACCTCATTGGACAGTTCCCGTCGCCTCTTCGAGCCCGTCCCCGGCGACGAACTCGGCCCCGCGCTCGACCCGGCCCGCGCGTTCGACCTGGGCGCCCTCCTCACCGCCGCGCAGCTGCTGGGCGCCGGCCGCCACTTGCTCGAGATGTCAGTCGCGTACGCCGGCCAACGCCGCCAGTACGGCCGCGAAATCGGCCGCTTCCAGGCGATCAAGCACCTGCTGGCCGAGGTCGTCACCGCCCTCGAACTGGCCCGGCCGCTGCTGCACGGCGCCGCCGTCACCGCCGAGCCCGCCGACGTCTCCGCCGCCAAGGTCGCCTGCGGCGACGCCGCTCACCTGGCCGCCCGCACCGCCCTCCAGGTCCACGGCGCGATCGGCTACACCGCCGAGCACCCGCTCGGCCTGCGGCTCACGCGGATCCGCGCCCTGACGTCCGCCTGGGGCACGCCCGCCGTCCACCGTCACCGCGTCCTGGCGGCGATCGCACCGTGACCCCGGAGCAGGACCAGCTGCGCGCCGGCGTGCGCAAGCTCCTCGAACGCGAGCCCGAGCCTTGGACCGCGCTGTGCGCGCAGATCGGCGTGGCCGCCCTGACCGTGCCGGAACGCTTCGGCGGCCTGGCCACCGACACCGAGTCCGGCGCGGGCATCACCGAGGTGCAGATCGTCGCCGAAGAACTCGGCCGCGTGCTGGCCGACGTGCCGTTCCTCGGCTCCGCGGTACTCACCACAACGGCACTGCTCACCACCCGCGACGACAGCGCGTGCGAACGGCTCCTGCCCCAGCTGGCCGAAGGCGCCGTCGGCGCGCTGGCCTGGACCGGCGTCGACGGCCGCTGGGACCCGGAGCAGCCCGCCGTCCGGGCCCAGGGCGCCACGCTCGACGGAAGTGCGCACTACGTCCTCGACGCCGCCGAGGCCACCGTCCTCCTCGTCGCCGCGGCAACCGCGGACGGCCCCGCCCTGTTCGAGGTCGACCCGGCCCACCCCGGCGTCGAGCGGACAGCTGTCGCCGCCATGGACGAGACCCGTCACCTGGCCACGGTGACCCTCGACCGGGCCCCGGCCCGGCCGCTCGGCCCCGTCGACCTCAGCCGGGTACGGGACGTGGCCTGCGCGGTCCTGGCCGCCGAGCAAGCCGGAGCCGCCGCGCGGGCTCTGGAGCTGACCGTGGACTACACGTTGAGACGAGAGCAGTTCGGCCGTCCGATCGGCAGCTTCCAGGCGCTCAAGCACCGGATGGCCGATCTGCACGTGCTCGTCGAGACCGCTCGCTCGGCCGCCTACGCCGCGCCCGAGTCGCCCCGCCTCGCGGCCGTGGCGAAAGTGCACTGCGGCGAAGCCCTCGCGACGGTGGCCGCCGAGATGATCCAGTTGCACGGCGGCATCGCCGTGACCTGGGAACATCCCGCCCACCGGTACTTCAAACGCGCGCACGCGACCGGGCAGCTGTTCGGCCCGCCGCAGCAGCACCTCGCGCGCGTCCACCCCTAAGGGGTAGGGCCAACCCCCGCACCGCTCGTCGGGTGTGCAGGGTTCTGCCCGGCCCGGATCGCCGAAACACTCGACGAGGTGACCACAGAGAACCTCGTCCAGTCCGCCCCGGCCGGCTCCGGCAGCGATTTCGCCCGCTTGTCGCGGCGCATCGCCGACGCCGGCCTGCTCGCGCGGCGCCCCGGCTACTACACGTTCCGGATCACCCTCGTGACCGCGTTGTTCACCGGCGGCTGGGTGGCGTTCGCGCTTCTCGGCGACTCCTGGTGGCAGCTCGCGATCGCGGTGTTCCAGGCCTTCATGTTCGGCCAGATCGCCCTGCTGTCCCACGACCTCGCCCACCGCCAGGTGTTCCGCACCCGCCGCCCGACCGAGATCGCCGGCCGCATCGCGGGCAACCTCGGCGTCGGCATGAGCTACGGGTGGTGGATGGACAAGCACACCCGCCACCACGCGAACCCCAACCACGAGGAGCTGGACCCCGACGTGGACCCGGACATCCTCGTCTGGTCGAAGGACCAGGCCCGGGCGAGCCGCGGCGTGCCCCGGTTCATCGGGCGTTACCAGGCCTTCCTGTTCTTCCCGCTGCTCACCCTCGAAGGCCTGAACCTGCACTGGTCGGGCATCCGCTCGGTCGCCAAGCCCGGGCTACGCGCCCGCGGCGTCGAGGCCGCCCTGCTGGCGACCCACTTCGTCGTTTACCTGTCCGCTCTGTTCATCGTCCTCCCGCCCGGCCTGGCGCTGCTCTTCTTCGTTGTGCACCAAGGTGTCTGGGGTGTCTACATGGGATCGATCTTCGCCCCGAACCACAAGGGCATGCCGACGCTCACCGGCCGGCCGGAGCTGGACTTCCTGCGCAAGCAGGTGCTCACCTCCCGCAACGTCCGCGGCGGCGCGGTCATCGACGTCGCGCTGGGCGGGCTCAACTACCAGATCGAGCACCACCTGTTCCCGAGCATGCCGTCGGTGCACCTGCGCCGGGCGCAGCCGATCGTGCGCGACTACTGCGCGGAGCTGGGCGTGCCCTACCTGCAGACCGGCCTGATCGACTCCTACCGGCAGGCCCTCACCCACCTGCATGAAACTGGGGCCCCTCTCAGGAAGCGTTCGTAGACTCGGCTTCATGGTGAGGAAGACGGTCTCGGCACTCCGCAATTTCGCGATGGCCTTCGGTGGTGACTTCCCGGTGGCCTTCGGCGCGAAGGCCACCGGTGCCCGGGCCGAGCGCATGCGCCGGTCGCCCCAGTTCGCCGACGGCCTGTTCCGCAACGCCTCCCCCACCCGGGCGTCACCCTCGCCCTCGGCCGCGGGCGGCATCCTGCGCGAGCTGCTGTTCGGCGAAAACCGGGCCCTGCGCAAGCCCGGCGGGGAGATCCCGCTCGTCGCGCAGCCGGTCGTGGAATCCGCGGACGGCGTCTACCTGACCTGGTACGGCCACGCGTCCACGCTCGTGGAGATCGACGGCGCCCGCGTGCTGTGCGACCCCGTGTGGAGCGACCGGGTGTCGCCCGCCGCGTTCGCCGGCCCGCGGCGGCTGCACGCGCCGCCGGTGCCGCTGGCCTCGGTGGGGCGGGTGGACGCGATCGTCATCTCCCACGACCACTACGACCACCTGGACCTCGCCACCGTGCGCGAGCTGCTGGCCACCCACGACGCGCCGTTCCTGGTGCCGCTGGGCGTCGGCGCGCACCTCGAACGGTGGCAGGTGCCGGGTTCCCGGATCATCGAGCTGGACTGGAACGAGGCGGCCGAGGTCGGCGGCATCCGGTTCGTGGCCACCCCGGCGCAGCACTTCTCCGGCCGGGGCATCAGCAACGACAGCACCCTCTGGACGTCA
Organism: Amycolatopsis saalfeldensis; assembly: GCF_900110575.1. GTDB lineage: Bacteria > Actinomycetota > Actinomycetes > Mycobacteriales > Pseudonocardiaceae > Amycolatopsis > Amycolatopsis saalfeldensis. Next base: position 316,482 of record NZ_FOEF01000006.1, on the reverse strand, counting down.
TGGGTGATCGCCGGGCCCCGGCACCGCGTCTTCTACAGCGGTGACACCGGTTATTTCGACGGCTTCGCGAAGATCGGCGAGGAACACGGCCCGTTCGACGCCACGCTGATCCAGATCGGCGCGTACGCCCCGCATTGGCCGGACATCCACATGACCCCGGAGGAGGGCGTCGCCGCGCACATCGACGTGCGCGGCGGCCTGCTCGTGCCCGTGCACTGGGCGACGTTCTCCCTCGCCATGCACCCGTGGGCCGAGCCCGCCGACCGGGTGTGGCGCGAGGCCAAGGCGAACGACCTGGCCCTCGCCGTGCCGAAGCCGGGCGAGCGGCTCGACGTCGCGAACCCGCCGGCGGTCGACGGCTGGTGGCAGACGCTCTGACAACGGCGAGCGCGGAGCGGCCCGTCGGGGTCGCTCCGCGCTGCTGTCGGTCTGTGGATCAGTGGATCAGTGGATCAGTGGAAGGTCAACGTGGCGGAGTCCACCGTTTCCGAGCTCGGGCACAGCCCGCCGCCGCCGTTGGCGGTGAACGGGCCACCGGTGTAAGTCCGCGTCGTTCCCTGGCGGGAGAGCGACAGGCCGGTCACCTTGTACGAGCAGTTGATGCCGAGCACCGTCCCGGTGACGTCCACCTCGGCCGACGAAACCGTGCCGGCCGTGTCGTCGAAGGTGGCGGTCGGGTCGTTGGTCAGGCTCGCCACGATGCTGCCGCTGCAGCTCGGCTTGACCGTCGTGTGGTCGATGGTCAGGGTGTTCGGCGCCACGTCGCTGGTGGTCGCGTTGGTCCACGAACAGCTCGAGCCGCCCACGGTGATGTTGCCGTCGACCTGGCCGGTCGCGGCGTAGGCGGGAACGGCCAGGAACATCGTCCCGGCAACAGCGGTGATGCCGACAAGCAAGCGGGTCGCCTTCATGTGGTCCTCCTACTGTGGTTCACATCTTCGGCGGTGCCTCCGCCGCCACAGTCCCGCTGGCCCGTAGAGGATCAAGAGAATCACGGGGTTCGGCGCCATTGCTCGAACGTGAAGATGATTCATGACCAAGATGGTCGCATGGTTTGGACCAAGTAACAAAGCAGATAGTCATTTGTTAACCATTGCGTGACTGATCAACTTCTTGGCCTCCTGCCGCATGCGCCTGGCGTGCCACTCAGCGGAACACGGCACCGCCTGGCACCCCCCAAGGGACTGGGTCGAACCACCTGGATCCGCCCACCGAGCCGCTTGAGCACACGGCACCGCAAGCACGGTTCGCAAGAGCCGACCCCGGCAGCTCACCCTCTCAGCACCGACCGCTAATCGACATCCTCGAAAAACTGCTTGACATCGTAATTTGCGATAAGCCGGGCCAGCCCGACCGGAGTCTGCCCCGAGCGGTTTACCTTGCGCGGATCAGCCCCGGACCGACGAAGCAATCGAATGACCTCGCCTCGTCCCTGCGAATTGAACACAGCCACGAACAGCGGCGTGTTCCCATACTTGTCAACCGCATCGACCGCGGCTCCGGCTTCCAGCAGCACCTCGGCGACCTCTACGTTGCCCTGCTGGGCCGCGAGGTGGAGCGGGACGAAACCGTCATAGTCCCCGAGGTTCGGGTCTTGCCCCTCCGCCAAGAGCGCGCGGGCTTGACCGGCAGCACCTTCAAGCGCGCTGTAATGCAGCTCAGAGCGCCCTTGGCGGTCAATCATGTCAAAGCCCCTAGCGTTACACAGAGAGGCAGCTCACACTACTACGCGAGTCCTCGGCCCAGTGGTGCGACGGCTCGTTATCCTACTCAATAAACCACTGCCAGGCCCAGTCTTCCAGCTGGGCCCGGTCACGAGCCCGCCAGCATTCAAACCCAGGCCTGTGCCCATGGCGGATCGGACCGTCCTTCGGGATGATTTTAAGCAGCAGCCCAAGAGATGACAAAATCAGGGCAAAAAGGCTCACGCGAGCGTCACCCGTTGAGCTTGGCGCATACTGTAAATGAGCGTCACAACCTACGACATCGCTTGCCGTTCATTTCTACAGAATACCTGGCCAAACCGATCCCGCAGGACGAGTTCTCGGCCGCCATGATGACCGCGGTGAACCAAGGGGACGGGTACGTACTGCCGGTCCTCTTGGGCAAGGTTCAAGTGCCATCGGATCTGATGCACCCGCACATCCACTACCTGAAGGCCGACGACTACACCCCAGAGCAGCTGGCTGAGGCGGTGGCACACCGTATCGGTGCGAGTGGTCAGCAGCCGGCCCGCGAGGTTGGCGAGGTCGTCCAAGAAGCAATGCAGGTCCGCCTGCCGAAGGTGGTGCCGCAAACCTTCAGCACCTACCGCGAGCTCGGCACCACCTACGACTACTTGGCTGACCAGCTGCAGGCCGCCGCCCACCAGCTCGAATCGGCCGGCTTCGTCGGCACCGTCCGGCGAGGTGAGGTAAAGATCGCGGTGCGCATCGAGCGACAGGGGCGCACGGTCTACGGACTGGACATCGAGAAGGGCAGTTCGTTCGGGGACAGCAGCCTGAACTTCGTGGTCGGCACCCACCGCATGGGGGCCGGTGGCAACTCGAGCAATGGATACGCGACGCCGTTCTTTGACCGCGAGGCGCAGACGCCCAAGCTCAAGATGGTGGACTTCTCCGTCTTCGGCAGCATGGGCAGCGGTGATCGCACCTACACGAAAGAAGAGTTCTTCACTGCACTGTGGGACCGCATAGTCGAACAGTTAGAGCGTTAGCCGGCTGTCCGTGTCTCGTACATAGAACGGGCGTCGGAGACTTCGATCAACGACCACTGATCATCTGCAAACCGTGGCGCGACCGGCAATCGTCTCTGCCACCAGCCGAAACTCCGTCGGACACACCTCAGTGGCAGTCTGGGTCCCATGAAGCTGAAACTCGACCTGCACGACATCTACAACCGCGGCGGTGAGATCGACCGGGCGCTGCAGGCGATCATCGACGAGGCCGTGGCGAAGAAGGCACCGCTGGTCGAGATCATTCCCGGCAAGGGGTCCGGCCAGTTGAAGAAGCATGTCCTGCGGTTTCTGGAGCGCAAGGACATCAAGGCGCTCTACCACCGGATCGAGAAGGACAAGGACAACTTCGGCCGGGTTTTTGTCCACTTTCGCTGGAAATAACCTATAACCAGTCGTCCGGGCGGGGCCAGGGCATCAGGGCCGTGAGGGCGTCCGGGACCGGCTCCGTCACGGTGTAGTGGCCGCGGTGGAACAGCAGCGGACGGGCGTCCGAGGTCTCCCCCAGGTCCGTCACGCGCCCGACCACCACGAGGTGGTCGCCGGCCGTGTGCACGGCCTCCAAGGCACAGTCCACCCAGGTCAGCGCGCCGTCCAGCAGGGGCGCTCCGGAGGGGGCCGGCCGCCAGGGCACTGAGGCGAACTTGTCGGCCCCGCGAGCGCCGAAGACGGCACTGACCTCGCGCTGCTGTTCGGCGAGCACGTTCACCGCGAAGGACCCGGACTCGGCGAGCACCGGCCAGGTCCGCGACGTCCGGGCCACGCAGAACAGCACCAGCGGCGGGTCCAGGGAAAGCGCCGCGAAGGACTGGCAGGCGAAGCCGGCCGGCGCGGCGCCGTCGTGGCCCGTGACCACCGTGACGCCGGTGCAGAAGTGCCCGAGCACCTCGCGGAAGCGGAACGGGTCCAGCACCGCTGTCACGGGGCACCGACGGAGAAGTCGTGCCCCCACAACGAAACCGCCGTGCTCTCGCGGGCGATCCAGCTCTCGTCGTCGACCTGGCGGCCTTCGCAGCCGAACTCGACGTCGAAGCCGCCGGGGGTCTTCATGTAGAACGACAGCATCAGGTCGTTCACGTGCCGCCCGAGCGTCGCGGACATCGGCACCTTGCGCCGCAGCGCGCGGTCCAGGCAGAGCCCCACGTCGTCGGTCTCCTCGACCTCGACCATCAGGTGGACGATCCCGCTGGGCGTGGGCATCGGCAGGAACGCCAGGCTGTGGTGGCGCGGGTTGCAGCCGAAGAAGCGCAGCCACGCCGGTTCGCCGTCGGCGGGACGGCCGACCAGCTGCGGCGGCAGGCGCATGGAGTCACGCAGCCGGAAGCCCAGCACGTCACGGTAGAACGTGAGGGACGCGGCGTCGTCGCGGGTCGAGAGCACCACGTGGCCGAGCCCCTGCTCACCGGTCACGAAACGGTGGCCGTACGGGCTGACCACCCGGCGGTGCTGGAGCGCGGCACCGTGGAACACCTCGAGGGTGTTGCCGGAGGGGTCGTCGAAGCTGATCAGCTCGTCCACCCGCCGGTCGGCGAGCTGCTCGGGCGTGCCTTCCTTGTACGGCACGGAAGCCGCGTCCAGCCGCGACCGGATCTCAGCGAGTCCGGCGGCGTTCTCGGTCTCCCAGCCGGCCTGCGCCAGGCGGTCCCGGGTGCCGGGAAAGATCACCAGCCGCGCGGGAAAGTCGTCCATGCGCAGGTAAAGCGCCTCCGGATCGCTGCCCGAGCCCTCGACCATGCCGAGCACTTTGAGGCCGTACACCCGCCAGGCCTCGAGGTCGGTCGCCTCGATCCGCAGGTACGCCAGCGAACGGATGCCCATCACGCACTCCCGAGAAAGTCGAGGGCGAGCCGGTTGAACTCGTCGAACTTCTCCAGCTGCGCCCAGTGCCCGCACCCGCCGAACACGTGCAGCTGCGCGCGCGGAATCGTCTTCAACGCCAGCAGCGCCCCGTCGAGCGGATTGACCCGGTCCTCACGGCCCCAGACGAGCAGCACCCGTTGCCGCAAGCGGTACGCCTCGCGCCAGAGCAGCCCTTCCTCGTACGTGTCCGGCTGCGAGAACGACCGGCCCATCGCCCGCATAGCGGCCAGGGACCCCGGCGCGCTGGCGGCGGCGAACCGCTCGTCCACCAGCTCGTCGGTCACCAGCGCCTGGTCGTGCACCATGATCCGGAGGAACGCCTCCATCCGCTCCCGGGACGGCTCGGCGCCGAACCGGGCCAGGAGCCGCACGCCTTCCGTGGGATCGGGCGCGAAGAGGTTCAGGCTCAGGCCGCCGGCACCCATGAGCACCAGCCGCCCCGCCCGGTCCGAGTGGTTCAGGGCCAGCCGGACCGCGGCCCCCGCGCCGAGCGAATTGCCGACCAGGTGCGCCCGCTTGATGCCCAGCTCGTCCATGAGCCCGGCCACGGCGTCGGCGCTGTGCCGGAAGTACTGCGGATGCTCGGCAGGCTTGTCCGACCGGCCGAACCCGGGCTGGTCGACGGCGATCGTGCGGTAGGCCTTGCCGAACACCGGCAGGTTGCGCCCGAAATTGCTCCACGCCGACGCGCCGGGCCCGCCGCCGTGCAGCAGGATCACCGTCTCCTCGTGTTCGGAGCCGGCCTCGTGGTAGTGCAGGTTCAGTCCACTTCGGACCTTGACGTACGCGCCTTCGGGTGCCATCACACCATCGCATTCTCGACGGGCAGCCCGAAGGCGCCGGTGCCGAACATGACGTACGCGCGTTCGGCGTCGTTGGCCGCGTGCACCCGGCCGGCGTGCGCGTCGCGCCAGAACCGCTGGATCGGCGTGCCCCGCTGGATCGCGCGGCCGCCGGAGTTCTCGAAGAGCCGGTCGATGGCGGAGATCGCCCGCTCGGTCCCGCGCACCTGGTCCCGCCGCACGCGCAGCCGGGTGCTGAACGGCAGCTTCTCGCCGCGGCACGCGTGCTGGTACAGCTCGTCGATGTTGTGCGTGAGCTGCAGCCAGGCCGCGTCGATCTCGCTGGCCGCCTCGGCGATCCGCACCTTCGCGAACGGGTCCTCTTTGGACTGTTCCCCCGCGTACGCCGCGCGCACCCGCTTGCCCTGGTGCTCCACGTGGGCGTCGTAGGCGCCCTGCGCCATGCCGATGATCGGCGCGGTGATCGTGCTGGGGTGCACCGAGCCGTACGGCAGCTTGTACAGCGGGCCCGGGTTCACTTCCTGGCCCGGGGTACGGCATTTCGACGTCGCCATGAAGCTCAGCGCCCGGTGCTGCGGCACGAAGACGTCGTCGACGACGATGTCGTTGGAGCCCGTCCCGCGCAGGCCGACCGTGTCCCAGACGTCGACGATGGAGTAGTCGGCGATCGGGAGCAGGTAGGTGCAGAAGTCCACCGGCTTGCCGTCGGCGAACGCCGGCCCGCCGAGCAGCACCCACGAGCAGTGGTCGCAGCCGGAGGAGAAGCTCCAGCGGCCCGACAGCCGGTAGCCGCCGTCCACCACGGTCGCCTTGCCCATCGGGGCGTAGGACGACGAGATGCGCACGTCGGTGTCCTCACCCCAGACGTCCTGCTGCGCCTGCGCGTCGAACAGCGCCACGTGCCACGGGTGGACGCCGAGGATGGAGGCGACCCAGCCCGTGGACCCGCAGGCGCTCGCGATGAGTTTCACCGCGGTGTAGAAGCTCACCGGGTCGGCTTCCACGCCCCCGTACGATTTCGGTTGCAGCAGCTTGAAGAACCCGGTCTCCTGCAGTGCCTTGACCGACTCGGCGGGCACGCGGCGCGCGTCCTCGGTCTCCTGTGCGCGGTCCCGCAGCACCGGGAGCAGGTCCCGGATCGCCGTGATCACCGCGTCGGCAGCCAGTTCGCTCATCGGCCGTCCCTCTCTCGCTCGACCGGACCAAGACTAGAACACGTTCTCGTTTTTGTCGATGCGGTCCGGCTCCAGCGCGCTGTGCAATCCCGCCCTGCGGCCGGAGAAGACGCAGTCGGCCAGCGAAAGACCGCTGACGTAGGAGCTAGAACAGATTCCCACCGCGGTCCGCCCGGCGGCGTACAACCCGGGCACCCCGGCCACCGCGCCGGTGTCTTCGTCGACCACGAGCCCGCCGAGCGTGAGCATCGGGCAGGGGTAGCCGAGGTTCGGCTTGACCGAGACGTCGATGAGCGAGTACGGCGGCGCGTCCAGCGGGCGCGCGAACTCCGCCGGCTTGCCCATCGGGTCCGGCCCGCTCCGGTAGGCCTCGTAGGTGGCCGAGAGGCCCGCGGGGTCGACACCCGCACGCCGCGCGACCTCCTCCACCGTCGCGCCGGAAACGCGGCCCCTCTGCAGGAGGTAACGCAGTTGCAGCCAGGCGAACCACTGACCCTGCCGACGTCCGTCGCGGCGGGCTTCGGCCACGATCGGCGCGTCGACGAGCAGCCAGCCCTTGCCCTCGTGCGCGGTGATCATCCGCTCGCCGATCGCCGCGCCGTAACGGGATTCGTCGATGATCCGGCGGCCGTTCGCGTCGACGAGCAAGCCGCCGAGGAACGCCGCCGGCGGGGTCAGGAACCGCCACGCCGAGATCCGGCCCATTTCGGCGGTCCGCCCACCGGCTTCGACGCCGAGCCCGATGCCCGACCCGTCGTCGGCCGAGGTGCCGAGCGCGAGGCCGCCCCGGTAGGCCGGCGCGTGCTCCCGCACCAGCTCGCGGTTCGCGATGAACCCGCCCGCGGCCAGGACCACGCCACGCCGGGCGGTGATCTTCAGCTCGCGGGCGTGCCGCCGCTCCAGCCGTTCGACGCGGCGGTGCAACGACTTGCGCAGCGAAGGCACGTAGATCCCCGGCTTGGCGGAGTACGCCGCGAGGCGCGCGTGACGGGCACGGACCGAGCGAGGCGCGTCGCGGAGACTCTTCACGACCACGCCGGTGACGGTGCCGTCCGCCGCCTTGATCAGGCTTTGCGCCTGCGTTTGGGGCAGGACCCGGATGTCACGGCGGCGCACGGCCTCGGCCAGGCGCGCCATCAGGAGCTTGCCCGAGGTGCCCGGCCCTTTGACCCGGTGCCCGCGCGGTGCGGGCTTCGCCACCTTCCGGAACTCGCCCGAAGCCTCGCTGCCGGAGTAGTACAGGTAGTGCTTGTCGCTGGGATAAGAGGTTTTGTACGGGCACAGACTGCCCTCGAACGGCACGCCCTGGGCTTCCAGCCAGGTGATCATGGCGGGACTCTCCTCGCAGAAGCGCCGCAGCGTCCGCTCGGAGACGATCTCCCCGGTTTCGAGCCGGAGGTAGGCGTACATCGCGTCGACGGTGTCCTCGACACCCGCCGCACGCTGCTGTTCGGTGCCACCGCCGGCGTAGACCACGCCGCCGCTGACCCGGCTGGCACCACCGCCGGTGAAGCGGTCGAGCAGGAGCACGTCGGCGCCCGCGTCGGCCGCCTCGATGGCCGCGCACACGCCGGCCGCTCCCGATCCGATGATCACGACATCCGCGACGAGTTCGTCCATATCGAGCCACCCTAGAACTGGAACACGTTCTCGTCTATGGTGACAGAAGCGGCTCCGAACAGGCCAGTAACGCGCTATAACACGTTGCATGTGAGGTGGAATGGCGAACGAGGAGTACGACGTCGTGGTGGTCGGCAGCGGCGCCGCCGGGATGACCGCGGCCCTAGCCGCCGCGGACCGGGGGCTCAGCACTGTCGTCCTGGAGAAGGCGGCCTGCTTCGGCGGGTCGACGGCCCGGTCCGGCGGTGGCGTCTGGATCCCCGGTAATCACGCGCTGAAGGCGGCCGGGATCGACGAGCCACCCGAGCGGGCGCGCGAGTACCTGGCGGCGATCGTCGGCGAGGTCGTCCCGGCCGAGCGGCGTGAGGCCTTCCTGGCGCGCGGGCCCGAGGTGCTGGAATTCGTCAGCGCGCGCACCCCGCTGAAGTTCCGCTGGGTGCCGGGCTACAGCGACTACCACCCCGAAGCGCCCGGCGGACGGCCCGGTGGACGGTCGGTGGAACCGAAGGCACTGGACGGCAAGCTGCTCGGCGCGGAGCTCGCGCACCTCGAGCCGCCCTACAGCGCGCCGCCGCTGGGCGTGCCGATCACGCAGTCGGACTACCGGTGGCTGAGCCTGATCGCGCGGCACCCCCGCGGGCTGGCCCGGGTGCTCGGGCTCGGCGCCCGGTGGCTGGCCGGGCGCCTGCGCGGGCAGCAGCTGCTCGCCATGGGGCAAGCGCTTGCGGCCGGGCTCCGGGCCGGGCTGGCGCGGGCGGGCGTCGACGTCCTGCTGGACACCCCGCTGCTCGACCTGCACACCGAGGACGACCAGGTCACCGGGGTGCTCGCCCGTCACAACGGCGTCGAGACGCTGTTCCGCGCGCGGCGCGGGGTGATCCTCGCCTGCGGCGGCTTCGAGCACAACGAGGAGATGCGCACCAAGTACCAGCGCGCGCCGATCGGCACCGAGTGGACCGTCGGCGCGGTGGCCAACACCGGCGACGGCATCACGGCCGGGCTCAAGCTCGGCGCGGCGCTCGACCTGATGGACGACGCCTGGTGGGGACCGTCGATGCCGCTGACCGGCGGGCCGTGGTTCGCGCTCGCGGAGCGGTCGCGGCCGGGCTGCCTGATGGTGGACGCCCGCGGGCAGCGGTTCGTGAACGAGTCCGCGCCGTACGTCGAAGCGGTGCACGCGATGTACGGCGAAGGCGACGGGCCGGGCGAGCACATCCCGACGTGGCTGGTGTTCGACCAGCGGTACAAGGACCGCTACCTGTTCACCGGCATCGGGCCGCGCCAGCCCCTGCCCGGCCGCTGGTACAAGTCCGGAGTCGTGGCCAGGGCGGCCAGCCTCGCGGAGCTCGCCGAGCGCATCGAGGTGCCCGCGGACGCGTTGACGGCGACCGTCGACCGGTTCAACGGCTTCGCCCGCGCGGGGGTCGACGAGGACTTCCACCGCGGACGCAGCGCGTACGACCATTACTACGGCGACCCGCGCAACCGGCCGAACCCGAGCCTGGGCGAGCTGTCGAAGGCGCCGTTCTACGCGGCGAAGATCGTGCCCGGCGACCTCGGCACCAAGGGCGGGCTGCGCACCGACGAACACGCGCGAGTGCTGCGCGAGGACGGCTCCGTCGTCCCCGGGCTGTACGCGGCGGGAAACACCAGCGCGGCCGTGATGGGCCGCACCTACGCCGGGCCCGGCGCGACGATCGGGCCCGCGATGGTGTTCGGCTACCTTGCGGCCGAGCGGCTGGCGAACGAAGATCGGACCGGCACGGGAGGCAGGCGATGACGCCACAGACGCAGGGATCCGAATCCGTCCGCACGATCGATGCCGGCACGCCGCCCGCGCGGTTCGCCCGCGGCTGGCACTGCCTCGGGCTCGCCGACACCTTCCGCGACGGGAAACCGCACGCCATCAACGCGTTCGGCACCAAGCTGGTGGTCTTCGCCGATTCGGCGGGCAAGCTGAACGTGCTCGACGGGTACTGCCGGCACATGGGCGGGGACCTGTCCCAGGGCTCGGTGAAGGGCGACGAGATCGCCTGCCCGTTCCACGACTGGCGGTGGAGCGGCAGCGGCAAGTGCGTCTCGATCCCTTACGCCAAAAGGGTTCCGCTGCGGGCGCGCACCCGTTCGTGGCAGGTGCTGGAGGAGAACAAGCAGCTGCTGGTCTGGCACGACCCGGAGGGCAACCCGCCGCCGGACGACGTGGTGGTGCCGCGCGTCGAGGGCGCGTTCAGCGACGAGTGGAGCAACTGGACCTGGGACTCCATCCTGATCGAGAACGCCAACTGCCGCGAGATCATCGACAACGTCGTGGACATGGCGCACTTCTTCTACATCCACTACGCCTACCCGACGTATTTCAAGAACGTCTTCGACGGCCACGTCGCCACGCAGTACCTCAACACCAAGGGCCGCCCGGACATGGGCATGGCGTCCAACTACGGCGGCGAGGACAACCTGCTGCGGTCGGAGGCGTCGTACTTCGGCCCGTCGTACATGATCAACCACCTGGTGAACTCGTTCCAGGGCTTCGAGATCGAGAACGTGCTGATCAACTGCCACTACCCCGTTTCGCCGACTTCGTTCGTGCTGCAGTGGGGGATCATGGTGAAGAAGATGCCGGGCATCTCGGACGAGCACGCGGACAAGATCGCGGAGAAGCTCGCCAAGGGCATCGGCGTGGGCTTCCTGCAGGACGTGGAGATCTGGAAGAACAAGTCGGCCATCGACAACCCGCTGCTGTGCGAGGAGGACGGGCCGGTGTACCAGCTGCGGCGCTGGTACGAGCAGTTCTACGTGGACGCTGCGGACGTCAGCGAGGACATGACGCGCCGGTTCGAGTTCGAGGTGGACACGACCAAGGCCAACGAGGCGTGGTCGGCGGAGGTCGCGGAGAACCTGGCGCGGCAGCGCGCGGAGGCGGAAGAGGCCGGGGTGTGACGGCCGAGGCCACCGAGTTCCTCACCGCCGGGCTGCGGCCGCACGAGTGCCGCAGCTGCGGGACCTGTGTGCTGGTGAAGAAGAACAGCCTCAAGCACACCAGCATCCAGTGGACCACCGACGCCGCGCGCAGCTGCCCGGTCTTCGCGGCGCACGCGGCGGCCGGCGGGAGCACCGCGCTGCTGGACACCTGCGAGAAGCTGTCGGACAGCATCGCCGACGCGGTGCGGGACGGCGTTCTGGGCCTGGCCACGGCCGCCGAACAACCGGGCGGCGGGGTCGCTCCCGCACACAGCAGCCCGGCCCAGGCCGCCAACGGAGTCGCTCCTGGTGGTGCGCCATGAGCGCGGTCGTCACCCTCACCGTCGCCGAGGTGGTGCGGGAGACCGAGGACGCGCGGTCGATCGTGTTCGAGGTGCCGCCCGAGCACGCCGCCGCGTTCGCCTACGCGCCCGGGCAGTTCCTGACCCTGCGGATTCCGAGCGAACGCACGGGATCGGTCGCGCGGTGCTACTCGCTTTCGAGTGCGCCGCACGAGGGCCGGGTGCAGGTGACCGTGAAGCGCACCGAAGGCGGATACGGCTCGAACTGGGTGTGCGACGAGCTGCGGGCCGGGTCGGCCATCGACGTCCTGGCGCCGTCCGGGGTGTTCTGCCCGGCATCGCTGGACGGGGACTTCCTGCTGTTCGCGGCGGGGAGCGGGATCACGCCGGTGATCTCGATCCTCAAGTCGGCGCTGGAACGCGGCCGCGGGCGCGTCGTGCTCGTGTACGCGAACCGGGACGAGAAATCGGTGATCTTCGCGCGGGCGCTGGCCGAGCTGGGCGCCCGGTACCCGGAACGGCTCGTCGTGCTGCACTGGCTGGAAAGCCTGCAAGGCCTGCCGCGGCCCGAACAGCTGCGCGAGCTGGTGCGGCCGTACGCCGGGCACGAGGCGTTCCTCTGCGGTCCGGCGCCGTTCATGGCGGCGGCGAAGACCGCGCTGACCGAGCTGAACGTGCCGCGTGAACGCGTCCACGTCGAGAAGTTCCAGTCACTGACCGGAAATCCGTTCGAAGCCGGCACCCCCGAGCCCGAGGCCGTCGACGCGGGCACCACGCAGCTGACCGTCAGCCTCGACGGCGAGACGCGGCAGGTCACCTGGCCACGGCAGCGGAAGCTGCTCGACCACCTGCTCGCGGAGGGGCTCGACGCGCCGTACTCGTGCCGCGAAGGGCAGTGCAGCGCGTGCGCGTGCCGGCTCGTCGCCGGTGAGGTGAAGATGCTGAACAACGAGGTACTGGACGCCGAGGACATCGCCGACGGGATCGTGCTGGCCTGCCAGTCGGTACCGTTGACCGACGAGGTTTCCATCAGCTACGAGTAGGGAGAGCCCGTGCCCATCGACCCCGCGCTGGCCGTCGGCGCCGACCTCGGCGAGCTGGCGTTCGGCTGGACGCCGTCCGACGTGCTGCTGTACCACCTGGGCCTCGGCGCGGGCGCGGACCCGGTCGACGAGCGGGAGCTGCGCTACACCTACGAGGACGATCTGCGGGTGATCCCGACGTTCGCGACTGTCGCGGCGAACCTGCGCACGTTCGAGCCGCCGAAGCTGAGCTTCCCCGGGGTGGACATCGACCTGGCCAAGGTGCTGCACGGCAAGCAGGAGATCGAGCTGCACCGGCCGATCCCGGTCGAGGGCAAGGCGGTGGCGCGCACCCGCATCGTGGACGTGTTCGACAAGGGCAAGGCCGCCGTGCTGGTGCAGGAGACCGAGGTGGCCGACGCGGGCGGGGATCCACTGTGGACAGCGCGGTCGAGCATCTTCGCGCGCGGCGAGGGCGGGTTCGGCGGCGAGCGCGGGCCGTCCGACCGGATCGCGTGGCCGGAGCGTGAGCCGGACGCCGTGCTGGAGACGCCGACCCTGCCGCAGCAGGCGCTTTTGTACCGGCTGTGCGGCGACCGCAACCCGCTGCACGCCGATCCCGCGTTCGCCCGCGCGGCCGGCTTCGACCGGCCGATCCTGCACGGCCTCTGCACGTACGGCGTGGTGGCGAAGTCGCTGATCGACGCGTTCCTGGACGGGGACCCGGCGCGGGTCGCGTCGTTCGGCACGAAGTTCGCCGGCGTCGTTTTCCCCGGCGAGCGGCTGCGGACCCGGGTGTGGCGCGAGGACGGCCGGCTCCTGGTCACCACCACCGCGCCCGAGCGCGAGGACGCGCCTGTGCTGTCCGACACAGTGCTCGTGCCGCGCTGAGCCCCGCGTCCGGCGATACCGTGTGCGGAACGGAAACCCTCGCACACGAGAAGGACGGCGGGATGTCGGACGAGCACGACGGCACCTTCTTCGTGGTACGCGGCCCGGTCGAACCGGGTGACAAACGCGGCCGCGAACTCGGGTTCCCCACGGCGAACATCGCCCTGCGCGACCAGAGCGGCCAGGTCGGCGACGGCGTCTGGGCCGGCTGGGTGGAGCGCGCGAACGGGACTTTCGTGGCGGCGGCCGTCTCGGTCGGACGCCGCCCGACGTACTACGGCGCCGACGGCTACCGGCTCGTCGAGGCCCACCTGCTGGACTTCGCGGACGATCTGTACGGCGAGACGCTCACCGTCTGGCTCGGCCGGCACCTGCGCGAGCAGCAGAAATACACGTCGGGGGAAGCGCTGGTCGAGGCGCTGGCCCTCGACGTGGCCGCGGCGCGCGAGTGGGTCGCCGGTCATCCGGCGAGCGGGCTGCCCGCCTTGGGTTCACCGCCACCGGACGGCGAAGTCCGCCGGCTGGGCTGATACTCGCCGTCACAGCGCGGCGAGCAGCATGTACCCCATACCGGCACCCATCACCGCGCGGCAGACGGTCCGCGAGGTGAAGCCCGGCGAGTACCGGCCACGCGTGCGGACGGCCAGGAAACCGGACCGCACGGCGTCGGCCGCGAAGTAAACGGCACCCCCGATCGCGAGGACCGGCAGGGCGAGCCCGGTTTCCGCGGTGGACATGGTGAGCCAGGGACCGTGGACCATGTCGCCGTGCGGCATCGCGGAAACCAGGTAGAGCATCGCCGCGGCGGAAAGCGCGTGATGGCCGCAGCCCCCGGCGTGCAGCCCGGCTTCGGCGCGAGAACGCCACCAGGCGAAGGCGAACCAGCCGGTGGTGAGGACGAGGATCGCCTGCCAGCCCGCCGCGGGGATCGGCGCACCGACCGGCGACGCCATCGCGATCATGGCGACGACGAGCAGCAGCTCGGCCAGGTCGCCGTTGCGGACGGCGGGGCCGAGGTGCACGTAGTCGAGCCGGACCAGGCGCCGGACGCACGGCAGCACCAGCACCGCGAACACCGCGGTGAGCAGCCACGCCACCACCACCGCCAGAGTCATGCCTTGCCTCACTCCGCGTTGCCGGCCGGGGATTCCACCGTGACATCCGGGTCCGGCCGGCGCCAGCCAGCAGAGGGGTGAAGCCGTTGCCCCACAAGAGTTACCGGCGCTCACCGGGGCGCTGTACGGGGCCGGGGTATGGGTGACGGTCAGTCACTCGTCAAGACCAGCCCACTGGTCGGGACGCCGGTGCCCGCGGTGACCACCACCGTCGACGCGCCGGCCACCTGGTTGACCGCCGTGCCGCGGACCTGGCGGACGCCCTCGGCGATGCCGTTCATGCCGTGGATGTAGGCCTCGCCGAGCTGGCCGCCGTGCGGGTTCAGGGGCAGCGCGCCGCCGAGCGAAAGGGTGTCGCCGGCGATGAAGCCCGGGGCCTCGCCGCGGGGGCAGAACCCGAGTTCCTCCAGCTGCATCAGCACGTACGGGGTGAAGTGGTCGTACAGCACCGCGACGTCCACATCGGACGGTCCCAGCCCCGACTGCGCCCACAGCTGCCGCCCGACCACGCCCATCTCGGGCAGCCCCGCGAGGTCGTCCCGGTAGTAGCTGGTCATCACGTACTGGTCCGGCCCGCTGCCCTGGGCCGCGGCCGCGACGACGGCGGGCGGGCAGCGCAGGTCGCGCGCCCGTTCCAGGGAGGTGACGACCAGCGCGACCCCGCCGTCGCTCTCCTGGCAGCAGTCCAGCAGGTGCAGCGGCTCGGCGACCCAGCGCGACGCCTGGTGCTCTTCCAGCGTGATCGGCCGGCCGTGGAACCAGGCTTTCGGGTTGGTGGCCGCGTGCGCGCGGTCGAGGACGGCGATCCGCCCGAAGTCCTCACTCGTCGCGCCGAACTCGTGCATGTAGCGGCGGGCGACCATGGCCACCGTCGCCGCCGGGGTGGCGATGCCCATCGGGTAGTGGAACGCGTTGTCGACGCCCGAGGAGTTCACCTGCCCGGCCGCCGCGGCGGACACCTGGCCGAACCGCTGCTCGGAACGCTCGTTGAACGCCCGGTAGGCCACCACGACCTCCGCGACGCCGCTCGCCACCGCCAGCGCGGCCTGCTGCACCGTCGCGGCCGCCGCCCCGCCGCCGTAGTGGATCCGGCTGAAGAACGACAGCTCCGGGATGCCCAGCTCCCGCGCCAGCGCGATCTCCGCGTTGCCGTCCATGGTGAACGACACCAGGCCGTCCACATCGGACGGTTTCAGGCCCGCGTCGGCCAGCGCGTGGGAAACACACTCCGCGGCCAGCCGCAGCTCGCTGCGCCCGGAATCCTTGGAGAACTCCGTCGCACCGATCCCGGCGATGGCCGCCTTCCGCGAGAGCGTCACGCGGCACCTCCAGGCAGCGTCAGCGAAACCGTTCCGGTGACGTGCTCGCCGAGACTGTCCACAGCGGACACGGCCAGCTCGACGTCGGCGCCGTCCCGGGCGACCACGTGCCCGGTGAACGTCAGGGTCTCGTAGGCGTAACACGGCACGCCGAGCCGGATCTTGATCGACCGCACCAGCGCCTCCGGCCCGGCCCAGCCGCTCACGAACCGCTGCACCAGGCCGGTGTCGGTGAGGATGTTCAGGAAGATGTCCTTCGAGCCGCGGGCGACGGCGGCGTCGCGGTCGTGGTGCACGTCCTGGAAGTCACGGGTCGCCAGCGCCGTGCTGACCACGAACGTCGGCGTCGCCTCGATCGTGAGCGGCGGCAGCTGCGCGCCCACCGAAAAGTCCGGCTGCGTTGAATCCGTCATGGGGCCACCTTCCACGCGGGCAGGGTCAGCTCGTCGTCCACGCGGACGAACGCGGCGAGCACCGGGAGTCCGATGTGGACCTCGTCCGGCCCGGCGTCCAGCAGCTCGGCCATCACCCGCACGCCCTCCTCCAGCTCCACCAGCGCCACCACGAACGGCAGCCGCTTGCCCGGCACCGCCGGGTGGTGGTGGACGACGTAGCTGTACACCGTGCCGCGGCCGCTGGCCACGACGTAGTCCGGGACCGCGTCCAGCGACCCGTCCGGCGGCATCGGCCCCGGCGGGTGCCGCAGCGTCGTGCCCCAGCGCTGGATGCGCAGCTCGCCCGCTTTCAGGCCCTCCCAGAAGAACGCCGTGTCGCGGCTGATCACCGGCCGCAGCACCGGCGCCGCCGGGGCCGCCGGAGCGGGCGGGCGGAACTTAAGCACCCGGAACACCATGTCGGCGACCAGTTCCTCGCCGACGTACCAGTTGGTGCGGGTCGTGACGAACCAGCCTTCGCCGAGGCCGGTGCGCTTCGGGCCGGTGACGTCCTCAAGGATCGTGGTGGCCGCGAGCCGCTCCCCCGGCCGCAGGTACCGGTGGTAGGTCTGCTCGGAGTTCGTCGCCACCACGGAGGTGAACCCGGCCTCGTCGAGCACGGCCATGATCGCGCCCATCGGGTCGTCCTCGGCGCGGCCGCCGTGCAGGCCGGCCATCGTCCACACTTGCGCCATCGCGGGCGGCGCCACCAGTCCCTTGTGGACGCTCGACGAGGCGAAATCCTCGTCGGTGTAAACGGGATTGACGTCGCCGATCGCCTCGACCCAGTTGTTGACCATCCCCTGGTTGACCGGGTCGCGCGCGTACCGGGGAGCGCATTCCCCCTGTGCGGCGATTTTCGCGGCGGCTTCCTCGATCGTCATCGCGGCACCCTCGGCAGTCCCAGTCCGGCGGAGGCGATCAGCTCACGCTGAATCTCGCTGACGCCCCCGCCGAACGTCAGCACCAGGTTCCGTTTCGCCAGCACGTCCAGCCACTCGGCGAGTTCCGCGGTCTCCGCGTCGGCCGGGTCGCCGTGCCGTCCCACGAGCTCGTCCAGCAGCCGCCCGATCCGCTGGATCCGCTCGGAGGAGAACACCTTGGTGGCCGAAGCGTCGGCCACCGCGACCGGCCCCGCCGACGCGGAGACCGCCACCTGCCAGTTCAGCAGCTCGTTCACCCGCGCCACCGCGAACGTCTCGGCGAGCACCGCGCGCACGTCCGGCAGGTCGAGCAGCGGGACGCCGTCCGGGGTGCGGCGCGCGGCCGCCCACGCCCACACGCGGTCGTGCAGGCCGCCGACCCGACCGGCCGGGCCGAGCATCACGCGCTCGTGGTTGAGCTGCGTGGTGATCAGCCGCCAGCCCTCGTTCTCCTTACCCACCAGCATTTCCGCGGGCACGCGCACGTCGCTGTAGTAGGTCGCGTTCACGTGGTGCGCGCCGTCGCAGGTGATGATCGGCGTCCAGGAGTAGCCGGGGTCGCGCGTGTCCATGATGAGGATCGAGATGCCCTTGTGCTTCGGCGCGTCCGTCGCGGTGCGCACGGCGAGCCACACGTAGTCGGCGTCGTGGCCGCCGGTGGTGAAGATCTTCTGGCCGTTGACGACGTACTCGCCACCTTCCCGCACCGCAGTGGTGCGCAAGGACGCCAGGTCGGTGCCCGCGTCCGGTTCGGTGTAGCCGATGGCGAAGTGGACTTCGCCGGCGAGGATCTTCGGCAGGAAAAAGGCTTTCTGCTCCTCGGTGCCGAAGGCCTGAAGCGTCGGCCCCACCGTCTGCAGTGTCACGGACGGGAGCTGGACGTCGGCACGCGAGGCCTCGTCGACGAAGATGTGCTGCTCGATCTCGCCGAAGCCCTGGCCGCCGTACTCCTTCGGCCAGCCGACGCCGAGCCGCCCGTCCCGGCCCATCCGCCGCACGATCTCCCGGTAGACGGTGCCGTGCCGTTCGCGCAGCATCGCGCGGCGCTCGTCCGGCGACACGAGGGTCGCGAAGTACGTCCGCAGCTCCGCGCGCAACGCCTGTTGCGCGGCGGTCAGTTCGATGTTCATCCCGCCACCCGTTCGCCCAGTCGCGTCAGCCGATGCGCCGCGCCCCCGACGGCGCGGGCCAGGTCCTTCACCGCCGAGGAATACCGGTGCAGCGGATACGTCTCGTCGACGCCGACACCGCCGTGCAGGTGATGGCAAGTCGCGAGCGCAGACGGCGCCTGCTCGGTCAGCCAGTAGGCGGCGATCTCGAGTTCGGTGTCCGCGTCGAGGCCCGCGGCCAGGCGCCACACCGCGGACGTCGCCGCGAGGTGCACGGTCCGGGAGGCGACGTAGACGTCGGCGATCTGCCCGGCCACGGCCTGGAACGTGGCGAGCGGGCGGCCGAACTGGACCCGTTCCCCGACGTACCGCGAAGTCAGCGCGAGCGCCCCGGCCAGCAGCCCGTCACCGAGGGCCAGCGCGCCGGCGAGAGCGAACCGGTGCAGCGTGGCGACGGCATGGCCGGGCGCGCGGTCGCGGAGCAGGTCCTCGTCGGTGACCCGCACGTGGTCGAGGCGGAGGGTGTACTCGGGCGCGCCGGTCGAACTGTGGCCGCCGACCAGTTCGACGCCGTCGGCCCGCGGGTCGACCAGCGCCACGGCCGTCCCGCCGGGCATCGCGACCGGCGTGAGGATCCGGGCGGACTCGGCGGCACACGGCACGCCGACCTTCACACCGGTCAGCTGCCAGACGCCGTCCCCGGCTTCGGCGACGGTGCCGGGCACGGTGGTCAGCGGCGCGGACGGCTCGTGCAACGCCGCCGTGAGCAGGGTCTCCCCCGTCGCGACGGGGGGCAGGAGCGCGGCCCGCTGACGGGGGCTGCCGAGCGTCTCGACCGGCAGCACGCCCAGGGCGAGCGCGGCGTACGCGGGCACGGCGGCGGCCGCGCGGCCGACCTCCGTGAGCACCTGCGCGACCTCGGCGACGCCCAAACCGTCGCCGTCGAGGTCGGCGGGCAGCGCGAGCGCGAGCAGGCCCGCGTCCGCCATCGCCCGCCACTGCCCGGCCGGCTCGTCGGCCTTGGTGAGCACACGCGCGGTCAGCGCGGTGATCTCCGCCTGCGTATCGTCAGGGGTGAAGTCCACGCCGGGCCTCCCTCCGGATGCCGGAACTGACTGGAACACGTTCTAGTCTTAACCGGAACGGGGCGGATCGGCAACCCCCGGACGCCTCGGCAACCGGGTACACAGAAGCGGAAGACGCCGTCGAACGAAGAGGGGCGCCGAGTCGACGTGGGTGCGGAACAGGTTCTCAAAGACGCGCTGGGTGACGTCGGCTGGCAGGCCACCCGGCGGCTCGCGACGATCCCGCCCACGGCCGGCGTGCCGGACCCCCAGCCGCTTTCGCTGCCCGGGCGCGGGCAGACCGTGGTGGTGGACGTCGGCCCGCGGCACGCGCCCGCGATCATCCTGCTGCACTCGGTCGCCTGCACCGGGCTGCTCACCTGGTACCCGGTGCTGGCGCGGCTCTCGGCGCGTTACCGCGTGGTGGTGTTCGACCAGCGCTGGCACGGCCAGGGGATCCGCTCGCAGGAGTTCACGCTCCAGGACTGCGCCGGCGACGTGGTGGCGGTGGCCGACGCGCTGGGCATCAACCGCTTCATGGTCGCGGGCTACTCCATGGGCGGCATGGTCGGGCAGATCGTCGCCTACCAGGAGCGTGAGCGCGTGAGCGGGCTGGTGCTGTGCTCCACGGCGAGCAACTTCCGCCGCGGCATCCGCCAGCGCGTCGCGCTCGACCTGTTCGGCCGCACCCTGCACCTGATGCGCGACCAGGCGCGGATCGGCCTGGTGCCGGGTGAGCCGCGCCGGGAACGGCTCGCGCGCCTGGAAGACCACCGGTGGGCGCTCGAGGAATTCCGCTCCACCAGCCCGTGGGCGATCGCCGTGGCACTCGACGAGATCGGCCGCTTCGACTCGTCGCCCTGGCTGCACACGCTGCGCATCCCGACGTCAGTGGTCGTCACGACCCGCGACGGCTTCATCGCGCCCGCGCACCAGCGCTCACTCGCCCGGCGCATCCCGGGCGCGGCGACGTACGAGATCCCGGCCGGGCACACGGCCTGTGTGCTGGCGGCGAACCAGTTCGTGCCCGCGGTGATGGCGGCCTGCACGGCGGTGCACGCGGCGATCGCCGACGAGGAGGCCGAGGATTCCGAAGAGGACTCGGCCTAGTTGAGACGGCTGTTGAGCGGGAATCCGTTCGAGGCAACCACCGCCGGCCCGTCATCCTGGGGAATGCTGTTCGAACTGACCGGGTCCGGCGGCTCGGGCAGGACCACCCTCGCCTTCCCGGCAGACGACCGGCGCCGGGGGATCGCCGTGCACGACCGGATCGCCACTGGCGCCAGCGCACGACCGAGCGGTGGCTCCGGCGGGCCCTGGAGTACCAGGACCGTGGAGCCGACCGGCCGGTGGGATTCCTCAGCCGTTGAAGCCTTTCTCGGCTGGGCGGCTTGGCATCGCGGCCATGCCCGAGATCCCCCCACCGCTGGACCGGCTGGGGCGCCGAGGATCCACGATGGCGCACCCACCGGCTCGACACCACCGGCGACTCGTGACCTGCCGCTAGTTCTCCGGCGCGGCCTTCAGCAACTCGTCCAGCGCTTCCGGCAACGCTTCGGCGAGCGGCCACAGGTCCTTCACGAGTTCCTTGGCGCCGATCAGGCCGACGCCGATCTTGCCGTCGTTGGACAGGACCGTGATGTTCAGCCCGGCGCCGTGGAAGACCGGGCCGAGCGGGTACAGGCCTGTGACGCGCGCGCCGAGCAGGTACAGCGGCACCGGCGGGCCGGGCACGTTGGAGATGATCAGGTTGTGCACCACCGGATGGCGCTCCGCCAGGCGCAGCGACGAATAGGCGCGCACGCCGAGGCCGAACGCCGTCGCCGGGGAGAACTGCGCCCAGTCGGCGAGCATGTCGGCGTCGATGTCGTAGTGGTGGTCCTTGGACAGCCGGTTCGCCTCGGCGAGGAAGAACACCCGCGCCGCCGGGTCGCCGAGGTGCGTGGGCAGCGAGGCGAAGAACGCGGACACCTTGTTGCTGCCGTGGTCCCGCTCGGTGCGCTCGTGCACCGACACCGGCACGGTCGCCACCAGCGGGTCCTCCGGCAGCTCGCCGCGCCCGAGCAGGAACTGCCGCAGCGCGCCGGAGACGAGCGCCAGCACCACGTCGTTCACCGTGACCCCGAAGGCGTTTTTCACGCGCTTGACGTCCTTCAGCTCGACCTGCGCGAACGCGACCGAGCGGTGGCCGGTGATCGTGCCGTTGAGCGAGGTGCGGGGCGCGGTGAACGGGACCGGCATTCCCTTGCCGCGCAACGCCTTTCCGACCCAGCGCGGCACCAGCTCCACCAGCTCGGGCAGCAGCCGCACCATTTCGAACGGGCGCCGGATGACCGACTCCACGCTCTCGCGCACCAGGTCGGCGCGCGTGGGCAGGCCGTTGTTCTGCTCCTCGTGCGGGACCTCGGGCAGCGGCGCGTCGGGCTCCAGCCCGGCCAGGTAGGTGATCAGGCTCGCGCCGCCGACGCCGTCCACGCTGGCGTGGTGCATCTTGAGCAGCACCGCGACCTGGCCGTTCGACAGGCCTTCGATCACGTAGAGCTGCCACAGCGGGTACGCGCGATCCAGCCGCTGGCCCGCGATGTGCGCGCACAGCTCGGCCAGCTCGCGGTCGTCCCCCGGCGACGGCACGCCGATGCGGTGCACGTGGTTGTCGAGGTCGAAGTCCTCGTCCTCGACCCACACCGGATGGCTGAGGTTCCAGAGTGGATTGTGGAGTTTGCGGCGGAATGCCGGGATCAGCGCGACGCGCTCGGCCAGGCGCCGCTTGACCTCCTCGAACGAGTAGCCGCCGGGGATCGTGGAGCCGTCCAGAACGA
Organism: Amycolatopsis saalfeldensis; assembly: GCF_900110575.1. GTDB lineage: Bacteria > Actinomycetota > Actinomycetes > Mycobacteriales > Pseudonocardiaceae > Amycolatopsis > Amycolatopsis saalfeldensis. The sequence goes on along the minus strand of NZ_FOEF01000006.1, from coordinate 294,334 downwards.
GCAGGCCGCAGACGTGCAGGACCTGCGAAGGCGTCTCCAGGTAGAGGAAACTCGCGTCCAGCCCGCTCAATCTCTGCATGTTCGCCAGCGTAAGCCAGAACGCGTCCGAGGGTGGATCGCGGCGGTAGCATCGGTGTGGTGAAGCCGAACTTCGTGACCCGCCGGGCGGTGCAGCTCGGCCTCACCGCGCTGGCGCTGCGCCCGCCGCGGCGCCGCTCCACCTCGATCCCGGTGTTCTTCGGCGCGTGGCTGACCGACGAGCTGGCACCGCACCTGCTCGGGCTCACCCTCGCCGACACCGCGCAGCACCTCGCGCGCCGCGGCCTGCGCACGCCGGGCGACCGCGCCGGGCTCGCGCTCGCCGCACTGTCCGCCGCCGGGCTCGGCTCACTGATCGCGACCGCGCAGAAAGCCCGCGGCGAGGTCGAGACGGCGTTGACCGAGGCACTCGGCCCGGACTACAGCTCGCGGCTGGCGCACCCGCCGAGCCCGCGCGACCTCGCGACGCCGTGGGGCCAGCTGGCGCTGCCGTTCCGCGGCCGCGATCCCGAAGTCGTGCGTGAGCGGAACATCCCGTACGCGCCGGGCGGCAAACGCTTCCTGCTGGACGTCTTCCGCCCGCGCGAGCCGGTGACCGGCGCGCCCGTGCTGCTCCAGGTGCACGGCGGCGCGTGGACGATCGGCAACAAGGACGAGCAGGGCCAGCCCCTGATGCGCCACCTCGCGCGCCGCGGCTGGGTGTGCGTCGCGATCAACTACCCGCTGGCGCCGGCGAGCCGGTGGCCGGCGCACATCGTCGCGGCGAAACGGGCGCTGGCCTGGATCCGCGGGAACATCGCGTCCTACGGCGGGGATCCGGGCTTCGTCGCCGTCACGGGCGGGTCGGCCGGCGGGCACCTCGCCGCGCTGCTCGCGCTGAGCCAGAACGACCCCGCGTTGCAGCCGGGCTTCACCGAAGCGGACACGAGCGTACAGGCGTGCGCGCCGCACTACGGCGTGTACGACATCGCCGCCACCAGCGGCGCGGAGGAGAGCAAGTACCGGCTGGAAAGCCTGCTCGCGGGCCGGGTCTTCGCCGCCGACCGCGACCCGGTGAACTACCTCGACGACTACATCGCCGCTTCACCGCTGGACCGGGTGTCCGACGAGGCCCCGCCGTTCTTCGTGATCCACGGCAAGCACGACTCACTGGTGCCGGTGGCGGAGGCGCGCGAATTCGTGGACCGCCTGCGCTCGGTGTCCAAGCAGCCGGTGGCGTACGCCGAGCTGGCGGGCGCGCAGCACGCGTTCGACGTGTTCCCGTCGATCCGCAGCGCCCACGTGGTCCGCGGGGTGGAGCGGTTCCTCGACCACACCTACCGGGCGTGGGCCGCCGCTACTTGTTGACGCCGGTCAGCGCGAAGAACTCCGAGCGGGAGCGCGCGTCTTCCCGCAGCGTGCCCAGCAGCGCCGAGGTGACGGTGGTCGACCCGATGGCCTGCACGCCGCGCAGGGTCATGCACGAGTGCTCGGCCTCGATCACCACGCCGACGCCCTTCGGGCCGAGCTGATCCGAAAGCCAGCCGGCGACCTGCTTGGTCAGGCGCTCCTGCACCTGCGGCCGGCAGGCGAAGTGCTCGACGACGCGCGCCAGCTTCGAAAGGCCGAGGATCCGCTCGCCCGGCAGGTAGCCCACGTGCGCGACGCCGGTGAACGGCAGCAGGTGGTGCTCGCACACCGACCGCACCGGGATGTCCCTGGCCAGCACCAGCTCGTCGTACCCCTCGTCGTTGGGAAAGGTGGTGAGGTCGAACGGACGCGGGGTGAACATCTCCGCGTATGCGCGGGCCATGCGCTCGGGCGTGCCCCGCAGGCTCTCCGACTCGATGCTGACGCCGAGCGCCCGCAGGAAGTCACCCGCCGCGCGCTCGGCGGCGGCGAGGTCGATGCCGTGGTCGGGTTCGTGGACGACGTGGAGAGCGGAGCCGGAGCGCATGGACAGTCCCTCGATTCCGTCGGGCTTTCGCACACGAATCTTGGTCTTATTCGGTGACGGGGTCAAGATGACCAGATCAGATGTGGGAGCGGCCACTTGTGGACATGGTGTTGGGCGTTATCGTGGAGGGGTGACGACTGAGCCCGCCGTCCCGGCGATCAAGGCCGTGGCGGCGCTGGAGGAAGACCTGCGCCGCGGCATGTACGGCTTCATCCGCGCCGCGCGCCGCCCCGTCACGCGTGACGAGGCCGCCGCGTCGGTCGGCATCTCCCGCAAGCTCGCCGCGTTCCACCTCGACAAGCTCGTGGACGCCGGCCTGCTGCGCGCCCGTTACGAGGCGGTCGGCGGGATCCGCAAGGTCGGCCGCACCCCGAAGGTCTACGAGCTCGCCGGCACCGACTTCACGGTCACCATCCCGCCGCGCCGCCACGGCGTGCTCGCCGACATCCTGCTCGACGCCGTGGCCACCGAACGCGAAGGCGAAACCGCGCGGCAAGCCACCGTGCGCGTCGCCGCCGGCCAGGGTGAGGAACTCGGCACGGCCGAACGAGCCGTCTCGCGCCCAGGCCGCCTCGGCACCGAACGCGGCCTCACCCTCACCGAAACCGTGCTGGCCCGCCACGGCTTCGAGCCGAGCCGCGAGTCGCCGACCCGCGTGCGCCTGCGCAACTGCCCGTTCCACCCCCTGGCGGCGAAGGCCCCGGACCTCGTCTGCGGGGTCACGCAGGCTTTCCTGACCGGCATCGTGACCGGCCTACGGGTCCCGAACATCGAGGCAGCCCTGGTGCCACCCCGCCCCGGCGAATGCTGTGTGGAACTCCGGGGCAACGCGGGCAACTGACCGCGACGCCCCGCCCAGCGGGTAGGGAACCGGGCCAGGCAGCTTCCCGCCCTCCGACCCGCGACGTCGCAGCGGCACCCGAGTCGACTCACCCCGCCTCACCCGGCGGGTAGCGGCCGGGCCGCGGCTGAGCCGTCCAGTGACCAGGAAGCGACACCAACGATGGCCGCAGCGACGCCCATGACGGCTCACCCCGGCTCGCCTTGCGGGTACGCCAAATCCAGCGGCCGGGCCGCGGCCGGGCCGTCCAGCGACCAGGCGGGCCGGAACCCAGGAAGCGCCAGCCGCGACTCACCCCTGCTGATCCGGCGGGTAAGCCAAATCCACTGGCCGAACCGCGGGCGGACCGTCCAATGACCAGGAAGAGCCGGAGCGGAGGAAGCGGTACCAGCGGTGGTCGCGGCCATAGCGGAGTTGCAGGGGGCCTTGCGTGACGCGGTTGCGCCAGGTCTTCACCGGGTCTGGCAGGCCTGCCTCGGCCAGGTCGGCGCGGGCCGCGGCGAGGGTGGCGGCGGCTGGGGTCCAGGTGTCGCGCAGGGCGGACAGGCCGGGGCGGCCCGCTTCGCGCCAGGCGTGGGCCCAGGCGGCGAGGTCACCCGCCGGGACGCCGGCCGCGGCGGCCAGCGCCGCCACGTCGGCGGCTGGGCGGGCGGCGCGTCGGGCCAGGTCCTCCTCGAAGGTGAGGTCCACGGCCCCGGTCCCGGCCAGCAGCTCCCGCGCCAGCGACGCGGCATCGGCGGCCAACGTGCCCAGCCCGCGCGTCGTCCAGCCCGTGCTCGGGGGCGGGTCGAGGTCCAGGACCGCGGGCGGACCCGGCTCGGCGGGCACCGGCGGCAGCGCGGGCGGGGCGGCGACGCGGCGGGAGTAGGCCCGGCGCGGCGTGACGCCCGGGTCCGGCGGACGCACGGACCTGGATCTGGACCCCGCCCCGGATCCGGCGCGCGCGGCCGGGGCCCGGCGGGCACGCAATTCGGCCAGCACCTCGTCTCGGGGGCGGCCGCGGAGCTTGAACAGCACAAACGGGTCGGCGTCCACCTCGTCGGCCACCAGGTAGCAGACGGCCGCGACGTGTTTGCACGGGTTCGCCGAGTCCGGGCACGAGCAGCGCGGCCGCAGGTCGCCGGGGCCGGGCAGGAGGTCGGCGCCCGCCTCGCGGGACTGGGCGGCCAGCTCCTCGGGCAGCTCGCCGTCGAGCAGCGCAGCGGTGTGGCCGAGCCGGCGGCCGGCGACGTCCAGCAGCGTTTCCCACTCCTGCGGCGAGAACTCGCGCATACGGATCTTCACCCGGTACGGCTGCGGAAGGCTCCCGCGCACCTTCGCCGTCACCTCTCCCACGCCGACGCTCAGCTCGCTGACGGTGTCCTTCCGCGCGTACGTGCGCCCGCGCGGGAGACGGTTCGGGTCGAGACTCGCGCGGTGCTCCAGCGCCTCCACCCAGGCCCGCCCCCACCAGGTGTTGCCGAACGTCCGCCGGGGCGGCATCAGCCGGCCCCGAGCCGGACGAGGTCGGCGATCTGGTCGTCCGACAGCTCCGTGATCCAGTCCTCCCCCGCCCCGACCACGGCGTCGGCCAGCCCGCGCTTGGTCTCCAGCACGACGGCGATGCGCTCCTCCAGCGTGCCCTCGGCGATCAGCCGGTGGACCTGCACCGGCCGGTCCTGGCCGATCCGGTACGCGCGGTCGGTCGCCTGGTCCTCGACGGCCGGGTTCCACCAGCGGTCGTAGTGGATCACGTGCGTGGCCCGCGTCAGGTTGAGCCCGACGCCGCCCGCCTTGAGCGACAACAGGAACACCGGCACCTCGCCGGCCTGGAACCGCGCCACCATCTCGTCGCGCTGCTTCGGCCCGACCTCCCCGGACAGCAGCTGCGTGGGCAGCCCGCGCTCGGCCAGCCGCCGTTCGAGCAGCCGGCAGAGCTGCACGTACTGGCTGAACACCAGCACGCTGTCGCCCTCGTCGAGGATCACGTCGAGCAGCTCCTCGAACGCGGCGAGCTTGCCCGAGCGCCCGGTCAGCGCACCGCCGCCCTCCTTGAGGAACTGCGCCGGGTGGTTGCAGATCTGCTTGAGCTCGGTGAGCAGCTTGAGCACCTGCCCCCGCCGCTGCACGCCCTGCGACTCCCGGATCTGCGCCAGGTTCTCCCGCACCACGGCCTCGTACAGGGTGGTCTGCTCGGCGGTCAGCGGGACGAACCGGTCGGTCTCGGTCTTGCGCGGCAGCTCCGGGGCGATGTCCGGGTCGGTTTTGCGGCGCCGCAACAGGAACGGCCGCACGGTGGTGGCCAGCCGCTCGGTCGCGGCCTGGTCGCGGTCGCGCTCGATCGGCCGCGCGACGGTGCGGCGGAACCGTTCCAGCGAGCCGAGCAGGCCCGGCGTCGTCCAGTCCACAAGGGACCACAGCTCGGTCAGCCGGTTCTCCACCGGGGTGCCGGTGAGCGCCACACGCGCGGCCGCCGGCACCTTCCGCAGCTCCTTCGCCGTGGCGGACAACGGGTTCTTCACGTGCTGCGCCTCGTCGGCCGCGACCAGCCCCCACTCCACTTCGGACAGTGACTCGCGATCGCGGCGCAGCACGCCGTACGTGGCCAGCACCACCTCGTCGACAGCTAGCTCGTCGAGATGCCGGCCGCCACCGTGGAACCGGCGCACCGGCACGCCCGGCGCGAACTTCGCGAACTCGCGCTCCCAGTTGCCCAGCAGCGAAGTCGGGCAGAGCACCAGCGTGGGCCCGGCGCCGAGCGGGCGGCGGTGCAGGTGCAGCGCGATGAGCTGGACGGTCTTGCCCAGCCCCATGTCGTCGGCCAGGCACGCGCCCAGGCCGAGCCCGGTCATCGTGGCCAGCCAGCCGAGGCCGGCCAGCTGGTACGGGCGCAGGGTCGCGGTCAGCCCCGGCGGTGGCGCGACCGGCTCGGATTCGCGCTCGCGCAGCCGTTCGACCAATCCGGCGAGCGCGGGCTGGGCGGCGAACTCGACCGTCTCACCGTCCAGCTCCAGCTCGCCGGTGAGCGCGGCGGCCAGCGCCTCGGCGCCGGTCAGCTTACGGGACCGGCGGGCGCGCATCCGGGCCAGCAGGAACGGGTCGAGCTTCACCCACTGCCCGCGCAGACGCACCAGCGGACGCTTGGCCTCGGCCAGCGCCGCGACCTCCTCGTCGGTCAGCTCCGACCCGCCGAGGCTCAGCCGCCAGCGGAACTTCAGCAGGCCGTTCAACGGAAAGGCCGGGCCGCCCTCGCTCGCCGGGGCCTGCGTGGCGCTCGCCTTCGCCTTCAGCTCGCCGGCGAACAGGTCCTTCGGCCACAGCACCTCGATGCCGGCGCCGCCCAGCTCGCGGCTGCCGTCGGTGAGCAGGCCGACCACCTCGCCGTCGGTCAGCGCCAGCTCGGTGGGCGCCGGCTCGGACAGCACCCGGCCCAGCGGCGCCCACGCCCGCGCGCCGCGGCGCAGGCCGAGCAGCAGCTGGGTTTCCACCTGGTCGCCGAGCCGGTGCAGCACGGCTTCCGGCGCGTCCCAGAGCATCGCGGCCTCGACGATCAGGCTCGGCTCCACAGTGGACCGAACGGCCAGCACCCCCGCGAACTCCGGCTCGTCGCCGCCCTCGCGCGCCTCGACGCGCAGGATCAGCTGGACGCCGTGCGGGCGGCGGGTCTCCAGCTCGGTGAGCCAGGCCGCGCCGTCGGGGCCGATCAGGGTGGGCTCGGGCTCGGCGAAGGCCGGCCCGCCCGCCCCGACCGGGGCCGCGGGGCTGCGCACGAGGACGTCGGCCGCCGCGTCCCAGAGCGCGCGGACCAACGATTCCGGCGAGTGCAGGCGGATGCGTTTGACCCCGGACAACGGCAGCGCGTGGGCCTCCGGCGGCAGCGCGGCGGCCAGGTCCCGCAGCAGTGCCTCGTCCGCCGCGTCGAGCGGCCCGACCCGCCACGATCCGACGCCGCCCGGCGTGACGGCGGGCCGGAGCCGCCCGCGCGCCACGAGATTCACCCCGGCGTTGACCGCCGCCGACCACGCGGTGACCGCCGGGCTGGCGTCGTCGGCCACCACGAGCAGCCGCGGGATGGCCTGCGAGAGCGGCACGAGGCGAGCGGAAACCTTGGCGCGCGCGAACTTCCCGCCCGAGGGCAGCACCAGCTCGATCGCGGTGTCCCCCGCGACCTCGTCTCCCCAGAGCGCCAGCACCCCGTCCCGCGGCGGATCCGACGGGACGTAGGTGGCCTGGGTGTGCTTGCCGAACTCCACGATCAGCACCGTAGGCCAGGGGTACGACAAACGGCGTCACCGACGTCGCGAAAGTCCCCCTCACGGCGCGGGCGACGGCGCTCGACGGGGCAGCCTCAAGAACGCTCCGGCAGCGGCGGCGCGAGGACTGCGGCACTCAGTGAGGCAGGCCGCAAGAGCCGTTCCCCGGCGGCAGGCGCGCACCGAGGGCCACGCCCGCCACCGGCATCGCTCAGCGGGGCAGGTCGAGGAGCCGTTCCCCGGCAGGCGTGCGGGGGACAGCACTCAGCGAGACAAAACCCAAAACCGCTCCCTAGCGGCGAGCGCGCACCAGGCATCGCGCCCACCACCGGCACAACTCAGCGAGGCCCACTGAGGAGCCGCTCCCCCGACCGGCGTGCGGGGGACGGCACGCAACGAGGCAGCCCCACGGCGGCAGGCGTGCACCGCGCATCGCGCCCACCACCCGCACCGCCCAGCGAGGCACGCGGAGGAGCCGCTCCCAGGCAGGCCTGCAGGGGACGGCAATCAGCGAGACAACGCCCAAAAACCACCCCCCGGCGACGAGCGCTCACCGGGCACCGCCGCCCACCACCGCCACCGTTCAGCGAGGCAGCCCCAAACGCCGCCGCTCCCCGGCGGCAGGCGCGCACCGAGGGTCACGCCCGCCACCGGCATCGCTCAACGGGGCAGGCCGAGGAGCCGCTCCCCGGCGACGAGCGCTCACCGGGCATCGCGCCCACCACCCGCACCGTTCAGCGGGGCAGTCCCAGCAGCCGTTCGGCAGCGGCGGTGCGGAGGATCTGAGTCGTGCCGCCCGCGATGGACAGGCAGCGGGTCATGAGGAACTCGTGCGGGATCTCGCCGCCGGACTCCAATGCCGACGGGCCCGTCAGGTCCAGTGCGAACTCCGCGACCTCCTGGCGATGCCGGACACCGAGCAGCTTGCGGACGCCCGATTCCGCGCCCGGGCTACGTCCGTCCAGCCGGCGGAGAGTGGCGCGCAGATCGAGCACCGAGCACGCGCTGCCCTCGCCCACCAAGGCGCCCAGGCGTTCCCGCGCGGCCTCGCCCAGACCCGGGTCCGGCCCATCACCGGAGGCGGCCGAACCGGTCAACGCGGCCACCAGGTTCTCCACCCCCTCCCCCACCGCCGAGCCGCTGCCGATGGCCACGCGCTCGTTCGCCAGGGTCGTGCGGGCCAGCCGCCAGCCGGCACCCTGCTCGCCGACCACGTCGGCGTCGGGGACGAAGACCTCGTCCAGGAAGACCTCGTTGAACACGCTCTCGCCGGTGATCTCGCGCAGTGGGCGGGTGGTGATGCCGGACGCGCGCATGTCGACCAGGAAGTACGTGATTCCCTTGTGCTTCGGCACTTCCGGGTCGGTGCGGGCCAGGCAGATCGCCCAGTCGGCCTCGTGCGCGAGCGACGTCCAGACCTTCTGCCCGGTCAGGCGCCAGCCGCCGTCGGCGCGGCGGGCGGTGGTGCGCAGGGCGGCCAGGTCGGAGCCCGCGCCGGGTTCGCTGAACAGCTGGCACCACGTCAGTTCGCCACGCAGGGTCGGGCCGGCGAAGCGGTCGCGCTGCTCTTCGGTGCCGTGGTCGAGGATCGTCGGGATCGCCCACGCGCCGATCACCAGGTCGGGCCGTCGCACGCCCGCCGACGCCAGCGCCGCGTCGATCCGCAGCTGTTCGGCGGCGTCCGCGCCACGGCCGTGGGGCGCGGGCCAGTGCGGGGCGAGCAGTCCGGCGTCCGCCAGCGCGACCCGTTGCCGTTCCGGCGGCAGGGCCGCGATTTCCGTGGCCTCGCGGGTCAGCGACGGGTCCGTGCCGACGTCGACGGCCAACGTCCGCCGCGACCCCGCCAGCGTCAGGTCCGCCGCGCGCCGCCGCCAGCGGGACGAGCCGCCCAGCCAGTGCCGCAACGCCAGCGCACGCCGCAGGTACAGGTGCGCGGCGTGCTCCCAGGTGAACCCGATGCCGCCCAGCACCTGCACGCAGTCCTTCGCGTTGTCGACGGCCGCGTCGAGCGCCACGGCGGCCGCGCTCGCCGCCGCCAGCGCGTGTTCCGGGCCGCCGGCCGCGGTGGCCGCGTCCCAGGCCAGCGCCTCCGCGGATTCGGCGCGGCACAGCATCTCCGCGCACAGGTGCTTGACCGCCTGGAATGAGCCGATCGGGTGACCGAACTGCTCGCGCACCTTCGCGTACTCGACCGCCGTGGTGAGGCACCACCGCGCGACGCCCGCGGCCTCGGCGACGGCGAGCGTCGCGGCCAGGTCCTCGACCCCGCCGATCCCACCCTCCGCAGAGGCCGACGAGTACCGCACCCGCGCCAAAGAACGCGAGAAGTCCATTGGCGCCAAGGGTTCCACGTCAGAAGCACCCGGCGGCAGCAGCACGTGGCCGTCCGGTCCGGGCAGCAGCAGCCAGGACGCCGCGTCCGCGCCGGGCACCAGCGAGGTGCCCGCCAGCCCGACGGCGATCCGTTCCGTGCCTTCGGCCAGCGCGGGCACCAGTTCCTTCGCGCGCGGGTGCTCCGCGAGCAGCAACGCGCCCAGCGCCGTGCCCAGCACCGGACCCGGAACCAGCGCCTCGGCCGACGCGGCGAGCCCGGCCGCGAGGTCCGCGACGGTCCCGTCCGCGCCCCCGGCCGAAGCGGGCAGCGCGACGCCGAACAAGCCGAGCGCGGCGAAGCCTTCCGGTAGTGACGCGCCGCTGCCTTCCGCGGCGCGGACCGCCGTAACCGGGTCATGGGCCGCCGCCCAGTCATGGATCGCCGCGGCCAGCGCGGCCTGTTCCTCGGTGAGTGCGACCGGCATCGGCCCTCCTCGCGGGGTACGGGACTACTCGCCAGTGTAGAACGTGTTACAGTTTTTCGGCCAGTGGGTCACCAGTTGAACGCTTCGCCAGGGGAGGTACGCTCGGACCAGAACTGGAACGGGTTCCGGACGTGGAGGAGAAGCGGATGCCGGGCAAGGCGAAGGCTCCGGCGGCGAAGGCCCGCTCGAACGGGCTCGGCGCGATCGGCGACGAACTCGGGTCCGCGGCGCAGCGCGACCGCCGCCGCCGCATCATCGACGCGACCCTCGCGCTCGCGTCGAAGGGCGGCTACGACGCCGTCCAGATGCGGGCCGTGGCCGAGAAGGCCGACGTCGCGCTGGGCACGCTGTACCGCTACTTCCCGTCGAAGATCCACCTGCTCGTGTCCGGCCTGGCCCGGCAGTTCGAGCGGGCGCAGGAGAAGATGGAGCGCGCCACGATCCCGGGTGAAACCCCCGCGGAGCGGCTGATGTCCGTGCTGGGCCGCAACACCCGCCTGATGCAACGCGACCCGCACCTGACCGAGGCGATGGTGCGCGCGTTCATGTTCGCCGACACCTCCGCGGCCGCCGAGGTCGAGCTGGTCGGCAGGCAGATGGAGGAGATGTTCGCCCAGGCCATGGGAATCGACGAGCCGACGGACGCCGACCGCGACATCTTCCACGTGGTCGCCGACGTCTGGATGGCGAATCTGGTGGCGTGGGTGACGCGCCGGGCCTCCGCGGCCGACGTCGCGAACCGGCTGGAGCTGTCGGTCCACCTGCTGCTGGACAAGTGAAAGGGGCCCGCGGCGCACCGCGGGCCCCCTCCGTCCGGCTCAGGCGTTCAGCTTCGGCAGGACTTCCTTGCCGAAGGCGTCCAGGAACGCGTCTTGGTTGCGGCCCACGTTGTGGATGTAGATCCGGTTGAAGCCCGCGTCCACGTACTTCTGCAGCGCGGCGCGGTGCACGTCCAGGTCGGACGAGACGACCATCCGGCCCTCGAAGTCCTCCCGGCGGACCAGCTTCGCCATCTGCTGGAAGTCGAACGGCGAGCGCACGTCGGCCTTCGGGAACTTCATCCCGCCGTTGGGCCACTGGTCCAGCGCGTTGGCCCAGGCGGTCTCGTCGTCCTCGGCCCAGGACAGGTGCACCTGCAGCAGCTTCGGCATCTCGTCCGGGTTCTTGCCCGCCTTCTTCGCGCCGGCTTCGAAGTTCTCGACGATCCCGGCCAGCTTCTCGATCGACGCGCCCGGCGTGATCAGGCCGTCGGCCAGCTCACCGGTCTTGCGCGAGGTGTACGGGCCCGCCGACGCGATGTACACCGGCGGCGGCGCGTCCGGCAGCGTCCACAGCCGCGTGCTGTGCAGCTTGAAGAACTCGCCGTTGTGCTTGACGTCCTTGCCGGTGAACAGCTTCCGGATCACCTCCAGCGCCTCGAACATCCGCCGCACGCGCTCCGGCGCCTCCGGCCAGTAGCCGCCGATGATGTGCTCGTTGAGCGCCTCACCCGAGCCGATGCCCAGCCAGGTCCGGCCGGGGTAGGTCGCCTCCAGCGTCGCCGCGGCCTGCGCGACCATCGCCGGGTGCAGCCGGAACGACGGGCAGGTCACGCCCGGCCCCAGGTCACCCGTCGTGTTCTCGGCCAGCGACGCCAGCACGCTCCACACGAACGAGGCCTCACCCTGCTGCGGGACCCACGGCTGGAAGTGGTCTGCCGCCATCTGCCCGGAGAAACCCCGCTCCTCCGCGGCCTTCGCCAACCGGATCGACTCCCGCGGCGAGAACTGCTCCAGCGCCGCCGCCAGGCCGATTTGCACGTCACTCACGCGTTTTCCGCTCCTTCACCGATACTCTTCGACGATCTTGGCCAGATTGTCCAGCCGGTCCAGGGTCTTCGCCTCCGGATGCGTGCCGAGCAGAAGCGTGATCCGCTCGACGCCCGCCTCGACGTAGGCATCCAGCAGCGCACGGTTCTTGCTGCCCACCGCGAACATCGACACCGGGGTGCCCGGCGCGAACTCGTCCCGCAGCGCCATCATCGGCGCGACCGCCTCGGGCACGCCCACCGAGTTCGGCATCCACACGCCGTTGTGCAGGCCCGCCCGGCGCGCCGCGAACCGGCTGTTGCCGCCGACGTAGATCGGCGGATGCGGCTGCCGCACCGGCTTCGGCCACGCCACGGCGCGGTCGAAATTCGTGAACTCGCCGTGGAAGGTGGCCTCTTCGGCGGTCCACAGTTCCTTCATCGCGTTCAGCCGCTCGTCGAGCAGCCGGCCGCGCGTGTCCGGGTCGGTGCCGTGGTCCCGCATCTCCTCCAGGTTCCAGCCCGCGCCCACGCCGAAGAGCACCCGCCCGCCGGAGTAGTGGTCGAGCGAGGCGACCTCCTTCGCGGTCTGGATCGGGTCGCGCTGGGTGAGCAGGGCGACGCCGGTGCCCAGCAGCAGCGTCGTGGTCGCCGAGGCGGCCGCGGTGAGCGCCACGAACGGGTCGTACATCCGGTAGTAGAACGGCGGCAGCTCGCCCCCGGCCGGGTAGGGCGACTGCCGGTCCGCCGGGATGTGCGAGTGCTCCCCGACGAACAGCGAATCGAACCCGCGCGCCTCGACGCCGCGGGCGAGCACGTCGGGCCGGACGCCCTCGTCGGTCACGAAACTGAAGATCCCGAACTTCATGCGCCCATCGAACCACGGCTCACCGGTGCCCCGCCGCCAGCCGGGCGAGGTCGTCGAGCGCGGTGAGCGTCTCGGCCTCGGGCATCGTGGGGAGCATGAACGTGTAGCGCTCCACGCCGGCTTCGGCGAACCGCTTGACCACGTCCGCGTCCGCCGCACCGCCGAACACGGTGAACGGCACGTGGTCGCGGCCCTGCTCGGCGAGCCATTCGCGGACCCGCCGGATCTCGTCGATCGGGGTCGACGAGCGCGGCAGCCAGCCGTCACCGTGCTTGGCGAGCCGGCGCAGCGCGGCCGGGCTCTCGCCGCCGATGTAGACCGGCACGTGCGGCTGCTGCACGGGCTTCGGCCAGGAGAAGATCGGGTCGAAGTCGACGTGCTTGCCGTGGTACTCGGCCTCTTCGGTGGTCCAGATGGCCTTGAGCGCCTCGATCTGCTCGTCCATCAGCGCGCCGCGGGTGGCCGGGTCGGTGCCGTGGTTGGCCATCTCCTCGCGGTTCCACCCCACGCCGACGCCGAACGCGACCCGCCCGCGCGAGATCAGGTCGAGCGAGGCGACCTCCTTCGCGGTGTGGATCACGTCGCGCTGGACCAGCAGGGCGATGCCGGTGCCGAGCACCAGGTCCGAGGTGCGGGCGGCGGCCGCGGTCAGGGCCAGGAACGGGTCGAGCGTCCGGTAGTACACCCGCGGCAGCTCACCCCCGCCGGGATACGGGGTCTCGCGGCTCGCCGGGATGTGCGAGTGCTCGGCCAGGAAGAGCGAGTCGAAGCCGCGCTCCTCCAGTGCCTCGCCCAGCACGTCGGGCCGGATGGCGTCGTCGGTCACAAAGGTGGAGATCCCGAAGTCCATGCCTCGTTCTACCCGCCTCCCGGCCGGGGTATTCCCGCGAGGTTGACACCTCACCGGATGGGCTGCACAGTGTAAATCATCGACTGTTGAAAAAAAATCATCTACCGCGGAAAAGGAGTCTCGCATGAGCCTGCCGGACCTCGATTTCGAGCAGCTGTACCAGGGGCAGAGCCCGATGGGCGGGGCGATGCCCTGGGACATCGGCGCACCGCAGCCGGTGCTGGTCGCGCTGGAGGGATCCGGCGGCTTCCGCGGCGAGGTGCTCGACGTGGGCAGCGGGCTCGGCGAGAACGCCGCGTTCCTCGCCTCCCGCGGCTACCGCGTGACCGGCGTCGACGGCTCCCCCACGGCCGTGCGGCGGGCCCAGGAGCGCGCGGCCGCCAAGGGGCTGGACGTCAGCTTCGAGGTCGCCGACGCCACCCGCCTCGACGGGCTCGAGGACCGCTTCGACACCGTGCTCGACAGCGCGCTTTACCACTGCCTGGACGAAGAACAGCGGCACAGTTACGTCGCCGCGCTGGTCCGCGCCACGCGTCCCGGCGCGCGCCTGCACATCTTCTGCTTCTCCGACGCGCTGCCCGAAGGCTTCCCCACGCCGTTCCGGATCAGCGAGCGGAACCTGCGGGAGACCGTCGGCCAGGGCGGCTGGCGGATCACCAGCCTGGCGCCGGCGCTCTACACCACGGCGGTGACGCCGGCGGAGCTGAAGGGCACCGTCGAGGCGTTCATGCCGGGTCAGAGCTTCGACGCCGCCATGCTCGAATCACTGGCCGTGGACGAAAACGGCCGGGTCCGCGCGCCGGTCTGGCAGCTGGCCGCCGAACGCGTCTGACCCGGCCGCCGCGTCAGACGTTGCGCCGGTACTGACCGCCGACCTCGAAGAACGCGTCGGTGATCTGGCCGAGCGAGCACACCCGCGCGGCGTCCATCAGCACCCCGAACAGGTTGCCGCCCCGGGTGGCGGCCTCGCGCAGCGCCTTGAGCGCGTCCTGGGCCTCCACCTGGTGGCGGTGCTGGAAGTCGGCCAGCCGGTCGAGCTGCGACTGCTTCTCGTCCTCGGTCGCCCGCGCCAGCTCGACCTCGACGTCCTCTTCGCCCTCGTGCGGGTTGCGGAAGGTGTTGACGCCGATGATCGGCAGCGACCCGTCGTGCTTCTTGCGCTCGTAGAGGATCGACTCGTCCTGGATCCGGCCGCGCTGGTAACCGGTCTCCATCGCGCCGAGCACGCCGCCGCGCTCGGAGATCCGGTCGAACTCCAGCAGCACGGCCTCCTCGACCAGGTCGGTCAGCTCGTCGATGATGAACGAGCCCTGCAGCGGGTTCTCGTTCTTCGACAGGCCCCACTCCTTGTTGATGATCATCTGGATGGCCATCGCGCGGCGCACCGAAGACTCGCTGGGCGTGGTCACCGCCTCGTCGAACGCGTTGGTGTGCAAGGAGTTCGCGTTGTCGTACAGCGCGCAGAGGGCCTGCAGCGTGGTGCGGATGTCGTTGAAGCTCATCTCCTGCGCGTGCAGCGAGCGGCCCGAGGTCTGCACGTGGTACTTGAGCTTCTGCGAACGCTCGTTCGCACCGTAGCGCTCGCGCATGGCCACGGCCCAGATCCGCCGCGCCACCCGGCCGAGCACCGAGTACTCGGCGTCCATGCCGTTGGAGAAGAAGAACGACAGGTTCGGCGCGAAGTCGTCGATGCTCATGCCGCGCGCGAGGTAGGACTCCACGTAGGTGAAGCCGTTGGACAGCGTGAACGCCAGCTGCGAGATCGGGTTCGCCCCGGCCTCCGCGATGTGGTAGCCCGAGATCGACACCGAGTAGAAGTTGCGCACCGCCTTCTCGATGAACCACTCCTGGATGTCGGCCATCATCCGCAGGCTGAACTCGGTGGAGAAAATGCAGGTGTTCTGCCCCTGGTCCTCCTTGAGGATGTCGGCCTGCACGGTGCCGCGCACGTTCTTCAGTGCCCATGCGGCCAGCTCGGCGTGCTCGGCCGCCGACGGGTCGCGCCCGTGCTCCGCCCTGAACACCTCGACCCGCTGGTCGATCGCCGTGTTCAGGAAGAACGCGAGGATCGTCGGCGCGGGGCCGTTGATCGTCATCGACACCGAGGTGTTCGGCGCGGTGAGGTCGAAGCCGTCGTAGAGGACCTTCATGTCCTCCAGCGTCGCGATGGAGACGCCGGACGTGCCGACCTTGCCGTAGATGTCAGGGCGGGTGTCGGGGTCGTGGCCGTAGAGGGTGACGGAGTCGAACGCCGTGGACAGCCGCTTGGCCTCGGAATCGGCCGAGAGCAGCTTGAACCGGCGGTTGGTGCGGTGCGCGTCGCCCTCGCCGGCGAACATGCGCGCCGGGTCCTCGCCCTCGCGCTTGAACGGGAAAACACCCGCGGTGTAAGGGAAGTATCCGGGCAGGTGCTCACGGCGCAGGAACGACAGCAGCTCGCCGGGCTCGGAATAGCGCGGCAGGGCGACGCGCGGGATCCGGTTGCCCGAAAGCGTGTCGCGCCACAGCTGTGTGCGCAGCTCCTTGTCCCGGATCTTCACCACCAGCTCGTCCTGGCGGTACTCCTCGGCCAGCGCCTCGAAGTGCTCGAGGAGCTTTGTCGACTCGCCGTCCACATCGGACTCGGCGGCGGCCAGCAGGCCCTCCAGCGCGTCGGTCGAGGCGTCCACTTCGGACAGCGCCACCCTGGCCGCGGCCAGGTGCTCGCGCTTGCGGACAGCGGCGACCTGCTGCTCGGTCTTCCCGTGGTAGCCGCGAAGGGTCTCGGCGATCTCCGCGAGGTACCGCGCGCGGTTGCCGGGGATGACCGTGCTGGCGTCGGTGGACACCTTGCCCTCGACCGCCGGCAGCACCCCCGCGGCGACCGAAAGCCCTTGTCCCGCCAGCAGATCACGCAGGTGCTGGTACAGCGCGGTGACGCCGTCGTCGTTGAACTTCGCCGCGCTCGTGCCGTAGACCGGCATGTCCTCGGGCCCGGACGAGAACGCCTCGCGGTTGCGCACCAGCTGGCGGGCCACGTCGCGCCGCGCGTCCTCGGCGCCGCGGCGCTCGAACTTGTTGATCGCGACGACGTCGGCGAAGTCGAGCATGTCGATCTTCTCCAGCTGGGACGCGGCGCCGAACTCCGGCGTCATCACGTACAGCGACTCGTCCACGTAGTCGACGATGCCCGCGTCGCCCTGGCCGATGCCCGGCGTCTCCACGATCACCAGGTCGTACCCCGCGGCCTGGCAGGCGAGGATGGACTCCCGCAGCCCGACCGGGATCTCGCCGACGGTGGTCCGGGTGGCCAGCGAACGGAAGTACACCGGCGAGCCGTCAAGGCAGTTCATCCGGATGCGGTCGCCGAGCAGCGCACCGCCGCCCTTGCGCCGTGACGGGTCCACGGCGAGCACCGCGATCCGCAGCTTGTCCTCCTGGTCCAGGCGGAAGCGGCGGATCAGCTCGTCGGTGAGCGAGGACTTGCCGGAGCCGCCGGTGCCGGTGATGCCGAGCACCGGGACGTGGCGCTTCCGGGCAGTTTCGGTGATGGTCTCGAGCCATTCGCCGGGCAGGCTTTCGCGCTGCAGCTGCGTGATCACGCGCGCGAGCGCCGGGACGTCGCCGGAGAGCAGCTTGTCCACGGACGCGGGCGGCTGCGCCGAGAGGTCCACGTCGCAGGCCTTGATCATCGAGTTGATCATGCCCGGCAGGCCCATCTCGTAGCCGTCCTCGGGCGAGAAGATCCGGGCCACCCCCCGGGAGTGCAGCAGGTCGATCTCCTCGCGGACGATCACCCCGCCCCCGCCGCCGAACACCTTGATGTGCCCGGCGCCGCGCTCGGCCAGCAGCTCCACCAGGTAGCTGAAGTACTCGACGTGCCCGCCCTGGTACGCGGAGATCGCGATGCCCTGCACGTCCTCGGCGATGGCGGCGGTGGCCACCTCGTCGACCGAGCGGTTGTGCCCGAGGTGCACCACCTCGGCGCCCTGGGACTGCAGGATCCGCCGCATGATGTTGATCGAGGCGTCGTGCCCGTCGAACAGGCTGGACGCGGTCACGAACCGGACCGGGTTCACCGGACGGTACAGGTCGCTGCTCATCCCCCCAAAATACTAGGACTTCCTACTATTGGAAACCCGAGTCCGCGTAACCCAGGTCTCACCCCGGCTGTCCGGCCCGGTTGACATCTCCTCGTGAGCGACTATGTTCAACCAACATGTTGATTAACCAAGTGATTGACTAGCCATGGCCGCTGATCAGCTCAGTGCCACCTTTTCCGCACTGGCCGACCCGACGCGGCGCGCCATCCTCTCCCGGCTCGCCCACGGCGAGGCCACCGTCAACGAGCTGGCCGCACCGTTCGAGGTGAGCCTCCAGGCCGTGTCGAAGCACCTCAAAGTGCTGGAACAGGCCGGGCTCATCAGCCGCGGCCGCACCCGGCAGTGGCGGCCGTGCCGCCTCGAAGCCCGGCCGCTGGCCGTCGTCGCCGACTGGGTGAGCGAGTACCGGCAGTTCTGGGAGACGGGCTTCGACCGCTTGGACGAGCACCTGCGTCAGATTCAGGCCGCCGCGAAGGAGAACGACGAATGACCGAGCACGAACTCACCATCACCCGGGTGTTCGACGCCCCGCGCGAACTGGTGTACCGCGCCTGGACCGACCCGGACCACCTGGCGAGCTGGCTGGGCCCGCAGAAGTTCACCGCGTCGTCCGTGACGACCGATCCCCGGCTCGGCGGCCGGTGGCGCGCGTGCATCAGCAGCGAGGAGTACGGCGTCGAACGCTGGATGGAGGGCAGCTACCGCGAACTCGACCCGCCCGGGCGGCTGGTGTTCACCTACTGCTGGGACCAGCCCGGCGACGAGGTCGGCGAGACGCTGGTGACCATCACGCTGCACGGCACCGGCGACCGGACCGAGATGACCTTCCACCAAGCCCCGTTCCCGAACGAGGTGGAGCGCGACGGCCACTTCCACGGCTGGGGATCCAGCTTCGAAGACCTCGCCCTCCAGCTCGCCCGGATCCGCCAGGAGGCCCGATGACCACCGCGCTCCCCCGCGTCGTCTCCGCCGAAGAGTGGCAGACCGCACGAGAAGCATTGCTACGCAAGGAAAAAGACCTCACCCGCGCGGCCGACCGGGTGGCCGCCGAGCGGCGCCGAATGCCGATGGTCCCGTTCCCGAAGCCCTACGAGTTCACCACGGCGGACGGCCCGAAGAGCCTGCTGGACCTGTTCGAGGGCCGCCGTCAGCTGATCGTCTACCACTTCATGCTGCACCCGGGCGACACCGCGGGCTGCCCCGGCTGCTCGATGATCGTGGACAACATGAGCCACCCGGCGCACCTGAACGCGCGGGACGTCACGCTCACCGTCGTCGCGCCCGCCACCCTGCCCGAGATCGAGTCCTATCGGGACCGGATGGGCTGGACGGTGCCGTGGGTTTCCGCCGCGGGCAACGACTTCACCGCCGACTGCGGCGTCGGCACGCTCTTCGGGCTGAGCGTCTTCCTGCGCGACGGCTCGGACGTGTACCGCACGTACTTCACCACCGACCGCGGTGGCGAGCAGTTCATCTCGACCCTGCGGTACCTGGACGTGACGCCGTTCGGCCGCCAGGAGGCGTGGGAGGAGTCCGGCCACGGCGCCGACGGGCCCGGCTCGTGGTGGCGGCGGCACGACGAATACTGAGCCGGAACATCCCCGCCCGGTGTCCGGTCCCCCGGCCCGGCTCCGACCGGTGGGTGACGGCGTCCCCGAGAGGCGCCGCCCGGTGAAAGAGGGTCTACGTCATGGGTGAGCTCGTCTACCAGGTGCACGTCTCGCTCGACGGCTGCGTCGAGGGGCCGCGCGGGGAGTTCGACTGGGCGCCGATGGGGCCGGAGCTGGCCGTCCACAGCGAAACGCTCACCGGGCGTTCCGCGGTGCTGGCCTACGGGCGGCGGGTGTGGGAGATGATGGCCGGCTACTGGCCGACGGCCGAGGCCTTGGACGATCCGCACGGCCGCGGGTTCGCGCCGGTGTGGCTGGACATGCCGAAGGTCGTCTTCTCCCGCACCCTGGCCGAGGCGGCCTGGAACACGCGGGTGCTCAACGGTGACCTGGCCGAAGAGGTGGCGGCGCTGAAAGCCGCCCACGAGAAGGACATCCTGCTCATCGGCGGGGCGACGCTGCCGGCCGAGCTGAGCCGGCTCGGGCTGATCGACGAGTACCAGGTCTTCGTCCACCCCGTGGTGCTGGGCGGCGACCGGCGCCCGTTCGCCGCAGACGCTGAGCGGTTCGAACTGGAACTCGTCGAGTCCCGGGTGTTCGACGGCCGCGCGGTGCTGCTGCGCTACCGGCGGTCCGCGGGCTGAGGCCGCGCCGGGTCACCGATCCGGTGACCCGGCAGCCGCGGTCAGCGGGCCTTGGCCGCCCGGAGGGCGATCCACTGGCGCATGGCGTACTCGACGAGCGTGATCAGCGTCTGCTTGGTCGACTCGCGGTCCCGGGCGTCACAGCGCACGATCGGGATGTTCGGGTCGATCGACAGCGCCTCGCGCACGTCGTTGATGTCGTGCTCCAGCACCCCGTCGAAGGTGTTGACGCCGACGATGTAGGGCAGGCCGCGGTCCTCGAAGAAGTCGATCGGCGCGAACGAGTCCGCCAGCCGTCGGGTGTCGGCCAGCACGACGGCGCCGATCGCGCCCCGGACCAGGTCGTCCCACATGAACCAGAACCGCTGCTGGCCAGGGGTGCCGAACAGGTACAGGATCAGGTCGGCGTCGAGCGACACGCGGCCGAAGTCCATGGCGACCGTGGTGGTCGTCTTGTTCGGGGTCTGGTCGAGGTTGTCGATGCCGCGGCTCGCGTCGGTCATCATCGCCTCGGTGGTCAGCGGCACGATCTCCGACACCGAGCCCACGAACGTCGTTTTGCCCGCACCGAAGCCGCCCGCCACCACGATCTTCGCCGATGTCATGGTCGGGGGCGCGGTGTCCCGCGGTGCCTTAAAGCCGACGGAGTCCACTCAAAACCCTTTCCATCAACATCAAGTGTGCTTCGGCGCCGTCATTGCCCGTGATCGTCCGGTGCACCGTGACCAGTCCCGCGTCGGCCGCGTCGCTGATCAACACCCTGGCGACCCCCAGTGGCACCCGCAGGGCCGCCGCGATCTCGGCGACCGAGCGCGGGGTCCGGCACTCTTCCATGATCGAGAAGCTCTCGATCTGCTCCGCCGCCGCGTGGGGGAAGCCCCCCGCGGCGACCTGGTCCTTGGTGGAGACCAGGGTCTCCAGTTCGAGCGCGTAGTTCGCCCGCGTGCGCCCGCCGGTGAGAGCGTACGGCCGGACGATCGCGGTCTCCTCGGCCGGGTCCACCCGATCGGGTCGCGCCGGCGCAGGGAACGAGGGCGGCATGACGAACTCGCCGCTCGGCGGTCCGGGGTCGAAGAGCCCGCCTGGTCTGGGACCGTCCGCGTCGGTACTGCCCGGTGGAGAGACTAGAGAGGTCACACGATCTCCTATCTCGGCCGGCGGCGGCGCCGCCGGCGGTTCCGCGGCCGCGTGCGCTCCGGCGGCCGGGGTTTCGGGGGACTGGGACTCCTTGGACTCTTTGGCGGTCTTCTTCCGCTTGCGGCGGGAGCGGCCGGAATCGAGGCTGAAGCCGTTGAGGACGTCGGCGAACGTGCCGTCGTCGCGGGCAGCACGAGGGGCCTCCGCACGCGGAGGCTCGCCACCCTCTCCCGGTTCCTCGCCGAACGATCCGGACCCCGTGCTCATCGCCAGATCATCCCACCGGTTCGCCGATCAGCGAGCCACCCGCGCCCTGCAGCTGCGCGCGAAGTTCCGGGGTGAGGATCTGCCCGACCCGGTCGACCAGCATCGTCATCTCGTAGGCGACCTGGCCGATGTCGCAGTTCGGCGCGGCGAGGATCGCGAGGCAGGAGCCGTCGCTGATCGACATGAGCACCATGATGCCGAGCTCCATCTCGACCACGGTCTCGTTGACCGCGCCCGCCTCGAAGCAGCGGGCCGCGCCCTGGGTCAGGCTGACCAGCCCGGACGCCACCGCGGCCAGCTGGTCGGCGCGGTCGAGCGGCAGCCGGTTGGAGGCCGTGAGCAGCAGCCCGTCCGCGGACACCACCACCGCGTGCGCGACACCCGGGACGCGCTCGGCGAAGTCGTTCACCAGCCAGCCGAACTGGTTCTGCTGCGGCTGGGCCGTATTCGGCGAGGTCATTCACCCTCCAGTGTTTCGTGGTTGGTCTCGGCGGCGGCCTGCGCGGTGCGGTGCCGGCCACGCTGGATGCCCTGCTGGAAACTGCTCAGGCGGCCACGCACGTCATGCGCGTCGCGAGTCGGACGGGGTCCCGCCGTCCCGGAAGGCGGCGGAGCGCTGCCCGGGAGCAGCTGCTCCCCTCGACGGCGCCGGGGCAATCCTGCCGAAGTGAACAAAGCGGGTGTCGACTGGGACACCGCTTCGACCTGTCGCCACTCGTCATCCGACCCGAAATTCCACTCCGAGCCGGGCGTATCGGACGAAGTGCCCAGGATTTCGGGCACCGTGGTGGGCAGATCCCGCGGCCCGTCCGCCGGCGGCCCCGGCGGCACATCACTGGCCGCCGGCCGACGCGCAGGCAACGACGCCGGAGGACTGTCGGGACGGCTGGGCGCCTCCTCCTCCGGGTGAGTGGGTGTCTCCGCGCCGGGGCGGGTAAGCGTCTCGGCCCCCGGACGGGCGAGCGTCTCCGCGCCGGGGAGGGAAGCGGACTCGGCGTTCGGACGGGCGAGTGACTCCGCGCCGGGGAGGGAAGCGGTCTCGGCGTTCGGACGGGCGGGCGCCTCCGCCCCCGGACGCCTGGACGGCAACGCGTCCGGGCGGCCGGACTCGGTTTCCTGGCCCGTCCCGGCGTGCGGCGCGGGCGCGTCCGGCCGGACTGTCTGCGGTGCACTCCCTTCGAGGCTGGCCGTCTGCGGTGCGGCGGTGTCCGCGTGGCCGTTCTGCGCGGCGGGCGTGGCCTGGCGACCGGCCTGCGTGGCGGGGGAACCGGTCTGCGGGGCAACTGTGTCCGCGCGACCGGCCTGCGCGGCAGGTGCGTCTGCAGGACCGATCTGCGGCGCGGCCGCGTCCGGGCGAATGGCCTGCGGGGCGCTCGAATCCGGGCGGATGGTCTGCTCGGGGTCGAACGCGGGCCGCACCTCCGGGCCTGCGGTGAAGGCCTCGGGACCACGGTCGGCGGTCGGCTGTGGGTCGGTCGTGGCCGGTGCCTGTGCGGCCATCCGGTCCGAATAGGACTGGAAGACGTCCTGCCCGGGAGCCGAAGGGGCCTCCGGAGCATGGCCCGCCACCGGAGCGACCGGGCCACCGGCTCCGTAGCCCTGCGCCGGGGCGTCCGTGCCGGGCGCGGTGTCCGGCTGGTCGAGGCGGCCCGCGGCGGGAGTGCCGGTGGTGCCGTCGAGCCGTCCGAGTGCCTGCGCGCCCAGTCCCTGCGACGGTCCGGCCTCGAACGGGGCCGGCTGGGCGGCGGCTGCCGGCTCGGTGGTGGCGCGGGTTTCCTGGCGGCCACGGGTGACGCCGCGCTGGAAGCTGTTCAGCCGGCCGCGGACGTCCGAAGGGTCGCGGACCGGGAGCTCCGGCTTGGCGGCCGAAGACTCGGCCGCCGACGGCTCCGAGGTCGCGCTGCCCGGCATGAGCTGCTCGCCTCGGCGGCGGCGCGGCAGTCCGGCCGGGGTGAACGCGGTGGGCTCGGCCTGCGACACCGCCTGGACGGTGCGCCAGTTCTCGTCGCTCGCGAAGTCCCAGTTCCGCTCGTCCTGCTCCGGCGTGGTGACCGGGGCGACGCCGTCCTGGGCTTCCTCGGCGCTCGCTTCCGAGGACTCGGCGGGCGAGGCCGTGGCTTCCTGGGGATCGGCGGCGGGGGCCGGCGAACGGAACCAGACCGAGAGCATCTCGTCGAAGATCGGCGTGGTCTCGACGGTCGTCTCGGCGGCCGACGGCGGCGGCACCTCCGGCACCTGCTGCGCGGCCTGGTTCCACCAGTCGCTCAGCGTGGTTCCGTTGGCGGAGAACAGGTCCTTGCCCGAGGGCAGCTCGCCCTGACGCCGTCCCTCCGATCCAGAAGGCTCAGCGGGCTCAGGGGTCTCAGCGACCGGCTCCGGCTCGGGCTCGGGCCGCGGCGGCGGGACCTGCAGGATCTGCGGCACCCGCGGCAGCGGCGGCGGGCCGTCCTCACGCGGGATCGGGCTGAACAGCGCGGTCCCGGAGATCTCGAGGTCCGACGGCGGCCGCACCGCCGGGGAGACCTGCTGGCCGTTGGCGTACCCGGCGAGGTCGCCGAACGAAGGCCGCAGCTGGTCGTCGCCGTGGCCCTGCTGCAGCGGCACCGCGCCCGGGCGAGCCGAGCCGTTGACCGGGCGCTGGCGCCGCGGCAGGCCGCCCGGGCTCACCGGCGGGGCGGCGACGCTCTTCATCGGGCCGGTGTGCGGCGCGCCGTCCAGGACCGCGCCGGTCATCACCAGCTCCGGCGGGACCAGCACGGTGGCGCGCACGCCGACGATGTCCTTGCCGCCGTGCAGCGAGACGCCGATGCGGTGGCGCCCGGCCAGGCGGCCGACCACGAACAGGCCCATCCGGCGCGAGGTGGCGAGGTCGACCGAGCCGGCCTCGGTGAGGCGGCTGTTGGCCTCCATCACCTCGTACTCGTTCATCCCGATGCCCTTGTCCAGGATGTCGATGTTGAGCGAGCCGTCGTCGGCGAGCCGCGTCGCGACCGTCACCTGCGTCTCCGGCGCGGAGAACGCGGTGGCGTTGTCGAGCAGCTCGGCGACGAGGCGCTGGACGTCGCTGGCGGCGAACCCGACGATCTTCACCGCGGGCGGCTGCTGCACCGAAACCCGTTGGTACTGCTCGATCTCCGAGACGGCGGCGCGCAGCACGTCGTGCGCGCTCACCGGCTGCCCGGAGCGGCGCCCCGGCTCGGCGCCGGAGAGGACCATCAGGTTCTCGTTGTTGCGCCGCATCCGGGTGGCGAGGTGGTCGAGCTGGAACAGCGTGGCGAGCTGGTCGGCGTCCTCCTCGTCGCGCTCCAGCCGCTCGATCAGCTGCAGCTGCCGCTGCACGAGGCTCTGGCTGCGCCGCGACAGGTTGACGAACACGCTGCTGTAGCCGGCGCGCATCGCGGCCTGCTCGGTCGCGAGCCGCAGCGCCTGGCTGTGCACCTGCTCGAAGGCGCGCGCCACCTCGCCGACCTCGTCGTGGACGTGCACCGGCACCGGCGCGACGTCGATGCTCTGGGAACGGCCCTCCTGGATGTTGCGGACCGCGGCCGGCAGCTCCTTCTCCGCGACGTCCAGCGCGCTGCGGCGCAGAGTGGACAGTGAGCGGAGCAGCTGCCGGGTGATCAGGAAGACGACCGCGGCGGCCACGACCAGCGCGGCGAACAGCAGCACGGCGAGCAGGCCGGCACTGCTGCTGGCGTCCTCGACCAGCGCCGCCGACGCCGACGTCGCCTGGGCGCCGAGCCGCTTGCCGACGTCGCCCAGCTGGTTCACCACGTCGGTCGAGGTGCTGTTCCACTCCTGGGCCGACATCCCGCGCAACGCGTCTTCGCTCGTCGCGCCCTGCTCGCCCAGCGCCTGGCCGACCATCCGCTTGCGGTCGTAGGAGGAGTCGGGCTTGAGCGTGCTGTCGAGGTCCTGGCGCTGCGGCGCGGTGGCGGCGGCGTTGAAGTCGTCCATCCGGTCGTCGAACCGGAGCTCCGCGTCGCGGACGTCGCTGAGCTGCTGCGGCGGCAGGCCGCCGCGCGAGATGCCGAACGCGATCAGCGCCTGGCTGACCGAGGCCTGCTCCTTGGCGGCCTCGAGGTCGTGCAGCGCGTTCGGGGTGCCGCCCAGCGCGTCGGCGCTGGCGCCCGCGGCCACCGCCGTGTCGGCGGCGATCAGCGCGGTGGTCACGGCGTTGTAGTCGCTGACCGCCTCGGCCGCGTCCAGCAGCCCGGCGCCGACCTGCTGGCGGATCACGGTGATCTCGTTGACCTGGGCGGTCGCGGAGTTCACCGCGCCGGACACACTGGACTCGTCGCCGCCGACCCGGCCCGCGGCCGTGGTGAAGGGGTCGACCGCGGCGTCGGTGGCCGCGCGGGCGGCCTTCAGCTCCGGCGTCACCCCGGCCGAGCCGGCGATCAGCTGCTGCGCGGTCAGGGTGCGCTCGCGCTGCAGCCCGTCGGTGAGCGCGCGCAGCTGGGTGCTCAGCCCGACCAGCCGGTCGATGCGCCCGTAGTCGTCGGAGCGGCTGACCTGGCCGACGATCGCGGTGACACCGAGCACCACCGCGAGCACGATGGGGACCAGCGTGACGGCCGACAGCTTGACCGCCAGGCTCCAGTCCCGCCAGCCCAGCACCGCACGCCAGCCGGTCGACCAGCGCGACCGCCGGGGCGGGCGGCCGAGCAGTTTCCCAACAGGCACCTGGCCTTCTCCTGCAACGGTCACGAAAGTGACTCCCTGTCCGGCGTCGTGGCTGCCCGTCGACGGCTTCCGGTGCTCCCGGCGCGGTCCACGGCATTCCGCCGACCCGCGCGAACGACCCCGGGTGGGCACCATAGAGCCGATCGGTCACCCCGGCGCCCGGAACTGTGGTTCCCGGGACTTTGCACGTGCATGGCGCAAGTTGCGTACTGCACGCGGGTGGTCGAGATCAACTTGTCTGTGCCTATCGATCGCTGCGGTCAGCTGGGCCAAAGAATCGTACACCAATCCCGGCCAGGGCAATTCTCTTCCACTTCGAGTGGCTGACCAGCGAAAAGGCGCTGGACACCCCGCGTACACGGCCCGGATTCGCCACGTTGGCCGGTAACCGGGAATTCCGGTTACCGGTTGGCCGGGGTCACGGCATCCGGCCGTCACCCGATTAGCCCACGCAGCGTAGTCAGAGTGCTCGGGGGATCTACGCTCCGTGCCCCCATCGGGTTGGTCAAGTGTCAAGATAAACCCGATGTTGTGGTGTGGCAGCAACTCGCCGCCCGACCCGGTGATTTCTTTCGGGATCCCCTGTCGGCCTGCGAATCCTCCGCCGGCCCGCACGGGGGAACGGCGAGAGCGGGGCCGACGCCCCGTTTGATGGCTACCAGGGGTGACAAATCCAGGTCATCGTCGAGTGCCGCTCCACCATTTGCCGCAGCCTTCCCGAGCTGCGGCGACGCCGTGTGACAACACCTCCACTATTCCGAGTGATCTGCTTGTGATCAAACTTCGGACGACCGTTTTTGCGTATTTCCGACGGTTAAAGGAATTCCGGGACCCGTCTGCGGAACCGGCTTTTTCCGGTGGGTCGGGCCGTCGTTACTATGGCCGCCTCCCTGTCCGCAAGAGCAGACCGGGTGCCACTCGAACGAGGGGCGCCGACCCGGCCCCGCCCACGGACGCAAGTTGCCGGAGGCACCCATGCACGACGT
Source organism: Amycolatopsis saalfeldensis (assembly GCF_900110575.1). GTDB lineage: Bacteria > Actinomycetota > Actinomycetes > Mycobacteriales > Pseudonocardiaceae > Amycolatopsis > Amycolatopsis saalfeldensis. The sequence continues at coordinate 267,572 of NZ_FOEF01000006.1, read as the reverse complement.
CACGCGGCCCCCCGCGACGAGCAACTCGCTCGACGAGACCGGCCAGCTGCCGGCCCTGTTCGCCCGCGAGGGCGAAGCACCGGCCGCGACCACCCCGAACGGGCCCGATTACGACCTGATCCAGCGCAGCCCGGAGTTCCGCACCCTGCGCCGGCGGCTCCGCGGGTTCGTCTTCCCGATGAGCATCGCCTTCTTCGCCTGGTACCTGACCTACGTGGTGCTGGCCGCCTACGCCGGCGACTTCATGAGCACCCAGGTGTTCGGCCTGGTCAACGTGGGCATGCTGCTCGGGCTCGCGCAGTTCGTGACCACCGCGCTGATCACCCTGCTCTACGTCCGGTTCGCCAACCGGCAGATCGACCCGAGGGTCGCCGAGCTCAGGGCCCGCGCCGCCGTGACGGAAGGAACCCAGCAGTGACCGTGTTGGCCGAAAGCACCTCCGGGAGCAACCCGCTCGTGAACACCGGGGTGTTCGCCCTGTTCGTCGCGATCACGCTGTACGTGGTCTATCGGGCAGGAAACCGGGGCCAGAAGACCTCGACCGCCGACTACTACGCGGCCGACAGCGCCTTCACCGGGCGGCAGAACGGCGTCGCGCTCTCGGGCGACTTCCTGTCGGCCGCCTCGTTCCTCGGCATCGCCGGCGCCATCGCGATCCACGGCTACGACGGCTTCCTCTATTCCATCGGCTTCCTGGTGGCGTGGCTGGTCGACCTGCTGCTGATCGCCGAGCTGCTGCGCAACACCGGCCGGTTCACCATGGGTGACGTGCTGAGCTTCCGGATGCGGCAGCGCCCGGTGCGCGCCGCGTCCGCGACCTCGACGCTGGTCATCTCCTTCTTCTACATGCTGGCGCAGATGGCCGGGGCCGGCGGCCTCGTCGCGCTGCTGCTGAACGTGCACTCCAAGCTGGGCCAGTCACTGGTGATCGCGGTGGTCGGCCTGGTCATGGTGGTCTACGTGCTGGTCGGCGGGATGAAGGGCACCACCTGGGTGCAGATCATCAAGGCGAGCATCCTGCTGGTCGCCGCCACGCTGATCACCGTGTTCCTGTTCGGCAAGTACGGCTTCAACTTCTCCAACCTGCTCACCGCGGCGACCGACCGCAGCCCGATGGGCAAGCAGCTGCTGGAGCCCGGCGGCTCGTACGGGCAGAGCGGCACCACCAAGCTCGACTTCGTCTCGCTGTCGCTGGCGCTGGTGCTCGGCATCGCCTCGCTGCCGCACGTGCTGATGCGCTTCTACACCGTGCCGAACTCCCGTGAGGCCCGCCGTTCGGTGGTCTGGGCCACCGCGTGCATGTTCGTGTTCTACCTGTGCACGCTGGTGATCGGCTTCGGCGCGGCGGCGCTGGTGGGCGCCGACGAGATCAAGAGCGCGCCCGGCGGCGAGAACTCGGCGGCCCCGCTGCTGGCCCTGCACATCGGCGGCACGCTGCTGCTCGGCATCGTCTCCGCGGTCGCCTTCGCCACCATCCTGGCCGTGGTCGCGGGGCTGACGATCACCGCTTCGGCCTCCTTCGCGCACGACGTCTACGCGAACATCGTGAAGCGCGGCAAGGCAGAACCGGCCGATGAGGTGCGCGTGGCGCGGCTGACCGCGCTGGTGGTCGGCGTGCTGGCGATCCTCGGCGGCATCCTGGTCAACGGGCAGAACATCGCGTTCCTGGTCGCGCTGGCGCTGGCCGTGGCGGCGTCGGCGAACCTCTCGACGCTGCTGTACTCGCTGTTCTGGAAGCGGTTCAACACGACCGGGACACTGTGGAGCATCTACGGCGGGCTGATCGCCTGCCTGCTGCTGGTGCTGTTCTCGCCGGTGGTCTCCGGCTCGCCCGACTCGATCTTCCCGGGCATCGACTTCCACTGGTTCCCGCTCAAGAACCCGGGCCTGGCCTCGATCCCGTTCTCGTTCCTGTGCGGGGCGATCGGCACCTTCGCCGGCAAGTCGAAGGCCGACGCGGGCAAGCACGCCGAGATGGAGGTCCGGTCGCTGACCGGCATCGGCTCCTGACCCGGTGCGTGAGGGGAGGCCGGACGCCGCCCCTCACGCGCGCGGGCTCAGAAGATGTTCTGCCCGGCCTGCACGCGGTGGGTCACGCGGCGCTCGACCAGGAACGAGACGAACGGGACGCAGCCGGCCAGCAGCACCAGCACCGTGCTCTTGATCGACCAGCGCGCCTTGATCGCCAGGTCGATGGTGAGCACCAGGTAGATCATGTAGAGCACGCCGTGGATCGGCGAGTAGACGGCCGCCGGGGTGGCGTTGCCGAAGCCGTATTCGACGACCATCGTGGCGCACAGCGCGAGCAGGCCGACACCGGTCACGTAGGCACTGACGCGGAAGCGCAGCAGCGGGCCGGACAGCGGCGCCGGGCGGGTCTTCGCGGCACCCTCGGTGCTGGTGGTCATGAGCTGGTCCTCACTTCTGCGGGCTTCAGGACTGCTGGTCGCGGGCGTGCAGCTCGCGCAGGTAACTGTTGTACGCGGCGAGCTCGGCGTCTTCTTCGGTGACGACCGCCGGCTGGCGCACGAGGGCGCGCCTCGGGGCGGGCACGGTCACCTCGGCCGGCTCGGGCCGTGGCGCGGCCGGGTCCGCCGCCTCGGCCTGCTCGCGCTCGCGCAGTTTCTTGATGCGCCAGAACATGAAGGCCGGGAACAGGCCGAACAACGGCCATTGCAGCACGTAGCCGAGGTTCTGGAAGGTGCCGCTGGCGGACATGAACCGGTCCCACTGCCACCAGGCCAGCCCGCAGCAGAGCGCGAGGCTCACGAGGCACGTCACGGCGATCATGAGCCGGCGCCCGAGCAGGGACGGGGCCGGGCCGGAGTTCGCTGGCACGGACTAGACGCTAGCACTGGGAATCCGGCGCCCGATGGGGAGGCGCACCGGGCGTGACCCGCCGCTCAGCCGCTGACCACGGGTTTCGCACGGATTTCACACCACGGCCGGACGCGGCGGGACGAACGCGGCGCAACTGCCCCGTCAGCCGGCCCGCACCTGCTGGGCGCTCTTGGCGTACCCGTCGGCGAGGCCGAACACCTTCTGCGCGTACTCGGTGGAGTTGTTGTACGACAGGATTCCCGACCACCAGCCGGACGGCGTCGCCATGTTGCGCCCGCCCGCGCAGAGGTACCGGCCCGCGGCGAGCGCGGCGTCGTCGATCTGCTGGGGGTCGCCGATGCCGTCGCCGTTGCCGTCGGACGCCCACTTGCGCCAGGTGCTGGGGATGAACTGCATCGGGCCGACGGCGTGGTCGGCCACCGGGTCGCCGTCGATCCGGCCGCCGTCGGTGTCGCCGATGGCCTGGACGCCGGCGGAGCCGTTGAGCGGGACGCCGATGATCGGCTTGGACGGGCGGCCGTCGGCGCCGAGCACGGCCCCGCCGTACTGGCCGTGGTTCGACTCGATGCGGCCGATGCCAGCCAGCGTCGCCCAGGAGATGCGGCAGCCCGGGTCGGCCGAGCGCATGGCCAGCTCCGCGTTGCCGTACGCGTGCAGGGCCCGCGCCGGGATGCCGGTGACCCCGGCGACCTTCCGCGCCCACCCGTCGAGCGGGTCGCCGCCCGAGGGCTGGGCCGACTGCGGCGCGGTGCCCTCGCCGGCGCCGCCCGCGACGACGGCGCTGACCGGCACGATCGATCCGGGCTTCACGTCGGCCGCCTTGACGCTCAGCGCCGGGATGTCGGTGGTGGTCGGGCTCGCCACCGGCGCCGAAGCGCGGGTGACCAGCCAGACGCCGCCGCCGGCCACGGCCAGCACGACGACCACCACGGCCAGCCGCACGGCCACGGCCACCCCGCGGCGGGGGCGGGCCGGGCCCGGTGCGGCCGGGGCCGCGGCCTCGTCCTCGGTCTGTCCGGTGGTCGGCACGAAACTCAGGTCCTCCAGCGTGGCGGTCGGTCGATCACACAACGAGCCCGCGCACGTTACTGATCCGACCGGAAGTAGGCGGACACGGGCTGCAGCCGGTCAGCATGCAGGAACCCGTTTCCGCCGTGACTGTAGTCGGATTAGTAACGACGAACCGCACAGTAGCGTTACGCGGTGCTGGGGATCGGGGCCGCCACGCCGGTTCACCCGGCCGTGTGAAACCGTCCCGTCAGGCGGACTTCTGCTGCCTGGCCAGCCGGGCGACGCACCAGGCCGGGGCGCTGCCGCGGCGCAGGTGCTGGAGCACGGTCATCGGGCCGAGCCGGCGGCTCAGGTCCGAGGGCGCGAGGCCCGCCGCGCGGTAGTCGAGGGCCCGCTGGTCGAGCGGGCTGATGCCGGCGTCCCACCACAGCTCGGCCTCGGCGACGTCGCCGACCATCTGCCACCAGCCGGCGGCGGCCACGAGCAGCTCTTCGGGGACTTCGGGCAGGCGGACGCGCATGGCGTCGAGGTAACCGGGGTCGGCCGCGTCGACCGGGGCCCACCGCGCGGGTCCGGAGCGGGCCCGCTGGCCGGGGATGCCGGGTGGCGCCTGGGGCGCGTCGGCCAGCCAGGCGGACGCGATGCGGTCGACCTCCTGCTCCTCGGGGGTCCGCTCGCGTTCCGCGGCCCACTGCCGGATCAACGCGTCCACTCCGGGATCTCCGGTCATCCCTGCCTCCTCATTGGTCCCCGACGGGCCGGCCCTGACCGCCGGCCCCGTTGCGCTTGCACGACTTGCAACCCCACCGCGAGATCGAGCGGGAAAACCCCCGCTTTCGGCCGGTTCCCGAGGGACGGGAGAACCGGCCGATCACGCAATGTGAGCACCGTAGGGCCGGGGGTGCTTTCTCCGCCATACCCGGGCCTCGACTAATTCCGCGACCAGGCCGTTTCAGGGGTCAATCCACCCGGATGGTCGAGCGCGGGCCCGCATTCCGAGATCCGGTGACAGTGCGTCACAAAGGACCGGAGAACACGGAGCGTGATCAGGCGAAGAGGGTCTTGAAGAACGTCACGATGGCTTCCGCGCCGCCCCGGAGCCAGCCCAGCACGCGGTGCACCAGGTCGGCGGACTGTGTCGGCTGCGTGATCAGGAAGAACAGCACGAGCACGACGACCGCGACGACGACGATCTTCTTCAGGCCGCTCGACATGTCTCAGTCCGCTCCGTTCCCCGGCCTCCTCGACGGACGCCGCCTGTGATCCCGCGGGTACCGCACGCGGTCGTCCCCACTGTAGTGACGCCGGGCCCGGAAAACCCGGGATCCGGCCGAGCCGGGGCCCGTGGCTCACGGGTGAGTGACGACGCTCACTATCGAGTGAGCCCGCGCCGGGCCGTCGGCGCCCGGATACGCTCCGGCGATGGACGACGGCGAGAGAGTCACGCTGCGGCCGGTCCGCGAATCGGACCTGGGGATGCTCGAAGCGCTCACCAACGACCCGGACACCGCGGGCGAGTACCAGTGGTTCGGCTGGCACGACCCCGGTTTCGTCCGGCGCCGCTGGCAGGAGGACGGCATGCTCGGCAGCGACCGCGGCATGCTCGTCCCCGCGCTGGGCGGCCGCGCGCTGGGACTGGTGTCGTGGCACCGGTCGCGGACGGGCCCCAGCTCGTTCTGCTGGAACGTCGGGCTGGTGCTGCTGCCGGAGGCGCGCGGGCACGGCCACGGCACGGAGGCGCAGCGCCAGCTCGTGCGGTACCTGTTCGCCCACACGCAGCTCAACCGCGTCGAGGCCACCACCGAAACCGGCAACCGCGCCGAGCAGCGCTCATTGGAGAAAGCCGGCTTCACCCGCGAAGGCGTGTTGCGCGGCTTCGACTTCCGCGACGGCGAGTGGCGCGACAACGTCCTGTACTCGGTCGTCCGCTCGGACCTCTCGAACCCGTTGTGAGTCAGGCGATCGCGCCCGCCTCGCGCAGGCGTGCCAGGCCGGCCGCGTCGAAACCCAGCTCTGCCAGCACTTCCTCGGTGTCGGCGCCCTTCTCGTGCGGCGCCTCGGGCGTCGCGGGAGGGGTGCGGTCGAACCGGGGCGCCGGCGCGGGCTGCACCGTGCCGCCGATGTCGACGAAGGTGCCGCGAGCCGCGTTCTGCGGGTGCGAAGCGGCTTCCCACGGGGAAAGGACCGGCGTCAGGCAGGCGTCCGTCCCTTCGGCTCGCGCGACCAGCTCGTCACGCGGGTAGCGGCGCACGGCCTCGGCGACGATCTTGCGCAGCTTCGGCCACTGGCTCTTGTCCACGTGCACCGGCAGCTCCTCGCCATCGGGACCGTCGAGGCCGAGCACCTTCACCAGGTCGCCCCAGAACCGCATCTCGATCGCGCCGATCGCCACGTACTTGCCGTCGGAGGTCTCGTACGTGTCGTAGAACGGCGCGCCGCCGTCGAGCAGGTTGTCCCCGCGCTCCCCCGGCCAGACGCCGGCCGCGCGCATGCCGTGCAGGCTCGTGGTGAGCAGCGCCGCGCCCTCGACCATCGACGCGTCCACCACCTGCCCGCGGCCGGACGTGGTGCGCTCGTGCAGCGCGGCCAGCACGCCCATCGCGAGCATCAGCCCGCCGCCGCCGAAGTCGCCGACCAGGTTGAGCGGCGGCACCGGCCGCTCGCCGGCGCGCCCGATCGGCTCGAGCGCGCCCGCGATGCCGACGTAGTTGATGTCGTGGCCGGCGGCCGCCGAGAGCGGGCCGTCCTGGCCCCAGCCGGTCATGCGGCCGTAGACCAGGCGCGGGTTGCGCGCGTGCACGGCCTCCGGGCCCAGCCCCATCCGCTCCATGACGCCGGGCCGGAAGCCCTCGATCAGCACGTCGGCCGTCTCGGCCAGCTTCAGCACCAGCTCGACGCCCTCGGCGGTCTTGGTGTTGACGCCGATCGTGCGCCGGCCGCGCGCCAGCGGGTCGTTCGGCAGGCCGAGCACGTCGGCGCCCGGGGTCGCGCGGTCGACGCGGACCACCTCGGCGCCGAGGTCGGCGAGGATCATGCAGGCGAACGGCGCGGGCGCGAGCCCGGCCAGCTCCACCACCTTCAGCCCGGCCAGTGGACCAGCTTTCACTTCGGCACGTCCTTTCCTTACGCGACAAGGGAAATCAGAGCGTGCGGGAGATGATCTCCTTCATGATCTCGCTGGTTCCGCCGAAGATCCGGGAGATCCGGACGTCGGCCCAGGCGCGCGCGATCGGGTACTCGGTCATGTAGCCGTAGCCGCCGAACAGCTGCAGGCAGTCGTCGACGACCTTGTTGACGCGCTCGGTGGTCCACAGCTTCGCCATCGCCGCGCCCTGCACGTCGAGCTCGCCCTTGAGGTGACGCTCGATGCACTGGTCGACGAACGCGCGTGCCACCGCCGCCTCGGTCGCCGCCTCCGCGAGGGTGAACTTGGTGTTCTGGAAATTGAAGATCGGCCGGCCGAACGCCGTGCGCTCCTTGGTGTACTGCAGGGTCAGGTCGATCGCGGCCTCCATGCCGGCCACCGCGGTGACGGCGATGATCAGCCGCTCCTGGGGCAGCTGCAGCATCAGCTGGACGAAGCCCTGGCCCTCGGCGTCGCCGAGCAGGTTCGCGGCGGGCACGCGGACGTCGTCGAAGAACAGCTCCGCGGTGTCCTGGCCCTTCATGCCGACCTTGTCGAGCACGCGGCCGCGGCGGAAGCCCGGGGTGTCGGTCTCGACCGCGATCAGCGACACGCCCTGCGCGCCGGCGTCGGGGTCGGTCTTGCAGGCGACCACCACGAGGTCGGCGTGGTAGCCGTTGGTGATGAAGGTCTTGGCGCCGTTGATCACGTAGTGGTCGCCGTCGCGGACCGCGCGGGTCTTGATGTTCTGCAGGTCCGAGCCCGTGCCCGGCTCGGTCATCGCGACGGCGCCGACGAACTCGCCGCTGGCGAACTTCGGCAGCCACTCGCGCTTGCGCTCCTCCGCGGCGTAGGCGAGCAGGTAGTGCGCGACAATTCCATTGTGGACGGTCACACCCCAGGCGCTGTCCCCGGCCCGCGCCTGCTCCTCGTACAGCACGGCCTCGTGCGCGAACGTGCCGCCGCCCCCGCCGTACTCCTCGGGGATGGACAGCGCGAGCAGCCCGATCTCGCCGGCCTTAGTCCAGACCTCGCGGTCGATCTTCTTCTCCGCCGCCCAGCGCTCCTGGTTCGGCACCAGCTCCTTCTGCAGGAAGGACCGGGCGAGTTCGCGGAGGTCTTCCAGCTCGGTGGTGGTCCACGAGCTCTTCTGGATCTGCAACGGCACGGCGACGCCTCCTGCGGGACGGGCTGGAAAACATGACGTGGGGAAGGTAAGTTCTAGCCGGAATGTACATCCGTTCAGTCCTGTACGTAAAGTGCCAAGCGGGGAGCCCCGATGACCGAGGTCGCGGCGAAGTCGCACCGCACCCAGGCGCAGCGCCGGGAGCAGACGCGGACCGCCCTGCTCGACGCGACCATCGAGTGCCTGGTCGACATCGGCTACGCGCGGGCGTCGGTGCAGGAGATCTGCACCCGCGCCGGGGTGTCGAAAGGCGCCGTGCAGCACCATTTCGCCACCAAGGCGGAGCTGATGGCCGCCGCGGTCGAGCACCTGACGAACCGGCTGCGGGGCGAGCTGGCGGCGTCGCTCGACGGCCTGCCCGGCGGCGCGTCCGGCGTGGCCGCGGCGATCGACCTGCTGTGGACGGGCTACTCGGGCACGCTGTCGACGGCCGTCACCGAGCTGTGGGTCGCCGCGCGCACGGACCCGGAGCTGCGCGCCGCGATCCGCCCCGTGGACCGCGCGCTGGGCCGGTCCACCCTCAAACACGTCACCCAGGTCGCCGGCGACCTGCCGAAGGACCGCGCCGAGCTGCTCTTCTGGCTCACCGTCAACCTCACCCGGGGCCTCGCGCTGGACGCCGAGCTCGGCGGCGACCCGCACCGGCGCCGTCAGCTGCTGGAGGAATGGAAGCGCATCGCGGTCCTGCTCTACTCCGACGCCGCGCCCGCCGAGGAGTGAGGCACGGCAGCAAGGTGACACCGCCCCTTATCCGGGCCGGGTTTTCGTGATGCAATCGCACCAGCCGGTCCGCGCCCCGGCCGAGGAGCCTCGATGAGCAGCGTGCCTCCGCCGCACTCGTCCCCTCCCGCCGCGCCCGCGGCCGAACCCGGCCCGGTGGCGCGGCTGCTCGCCGGAGTGCTCGGCGTGTTCGCGGCGGTGCTGGTGATCACCGGGTCGTTCCTGCCGGTCTGGGCCTACGAGGAGTCCTCGGACGGCAAGATCCAGGCTTCGCAGACCGTCACCGGGTGGACGCGGCTGTTCGGCATCGAGCCGACGGCCACCGAGCGCGCGTTCTACGACACCAGCCACGTCGCCCACTACGGCATCCCGCTGACCGTCGCCTCCGTGGTGCTGCTCGCCGGCGCGGTGCTGGTGTTCGGGCGCGCCCGCGGCGCCGGCCGCATCACCCTCGTCGCCGGGGGCGCGGGCGTGGTGGCGGCGGTGTGGATGTTCGGCATGGACGTCTCCGCGACGCTGAGCTACAACCAGGAGACCAACGGCACAAAGCTCCACTACTCCAGCGGGACCGGGTTCTGGGTGCTGCTGGCCGGCGGGGTCGTCGCCCTGATCACGCTGGGACTGGCGCTGCTCTCCGGCCGCCGCCCCCGATCGCCGGGGATCACCGCCCCTCCGTTCGGCTATCCGAGCCTGCCTCCGTACGGCTACCCGATGCCGCTCCCAGCGCAGGACGAGGGTCGCGGCCGCCACCGGACCACCGACGAACCCGATACATGAATCATTTTCACGTCACTCTGGACACCCGGCGTACCGGCGGTATGGTGTACTCGTCGGTAACACCGGTCTGAAACGGAGACGCCATGACCAGCACGACACCGGCGAACCTGAGCGGCGCGGCGGCGGACGCGGCCCAGCCCGCGACCATCGGCGGTGTCGCCGGCGCTCCCACCGCGGACCGCGCCGCCCGGCTCGTGGCCCGTGTGACCGGCGGCGAGGACTCCGCACCCGTCCGGATGCGGGCGCCGTTCACCGGGCTGCCGATCACCACGCTCCCCCAGGCCACGGACGCCGAGGTGCGTTCGGCCTTCGCCGCCGCGCGAGAGGCGCAGCGTGGCTGGGCCGCGCGCCCCGCCGCCGACCGGCAGCGCTTCCTCGTCCGGCTGCACGACCTGATCCTCGACCGCCAGGCCGAAGCCCTCGACCTCGTGCAGGTGGAGGCCGGCAAGGCCCGCATCGACGCGTTCGACGAGATCAGCGCCTCCGCGCTCGTCGCGGCCTACTACGGCAAGCACAGCGCCAAATTCCTCGCACCGCGGCGCCGCGCCGGGGTGATCCCGGGCCTGACCAAGGCCGGCGAGCTGCACCACCCCAAGGGCGTCGTCGGGATCATCTCGCCCTGGAACTACCCGCTGGCGCTGACCGCGATGGACGTCTTCCCCGCGCTCGCCGCCGGCAACGCCGTGGTGCAGAAGCCGGACAACCAGACCGCGCTGTCCGCGTTGTGGCTGCAGGAGCTGGCCGAGGAGGCGGGCCTGCCGGCCGGGCTGTGGCAGGTGGTGCTCGGGCGCGGCTCGGCCATCGGCCCCGCACTGGTCGAGGAGTGCGACTACCTCTGCTTCACCGGATCGACGCCGACGGGCAAGGACCTGGCCGGCCAGATCGCCCGGCGGCTGACCAGCTACTCCCTGGAGCTGGGCGGCAAGAACCCGATGATCGTGCTGCCGGACGCGGACGTGGCCAAGGCCGCGACGGGCGCCGTGACCGCCTGCTTCTCCTCCGCCGGGCAGCTGTGCGTTTCGGTGGAGCGGATCTACGTGCACGAGAGCGTCCGCGAGGAGTTCACTCGCGCGTTCGTCGCCCGCACGGCCGCGTTGAAGCTCGGCGGCGCGCTCGGTTACAGCGCGCAGATGGGTTCGCTGACCTCGGAAAGCCAGCTGAAGACGGTCTCCACGCACGTCGAGGACGCCCGCGCCAAGGGCGCGCAGGTGCTCACCGGCGGCCGCGCGCGGCCGGACCTCGGCCCGCTGTTCTACGAGCCGACGGTGCTCACCGGCGTCACGGCCGGGATGCTGCCGTTCGCGGACGAGACGTTCGGGCCGGTGGTCTCGGTCTACGGCTACACCGACGTCACCGAGGCCATCGAGCGCGCCAACGACACGCCGTTCGGGCTCAACGCCAGCGTCTGGTCGCGCAACGGCCGCGCCGGCTGGGAGGTCGCGGCCCGGCTCAAGGCCGGCACGGTGAACGTCAACGAGGGCTACGCCGCGACGTTCGGCAGCGTCGGCGTGCCGATGGGCGGGATGAAGGAGTCCGGCGCCGGCCGCCGCAACGGCGCCGAGGGCCTGCTGAAGTACACCGAGGCCCAGTCGATCGCCGTGCAACGCGGCCTGGCGCTGCGCCCGCCGCGACGGGTGCCGGGCAGCGTGTGGGCCCGGATGATGACCTCGAGCATGAAGCTGCTGCGCCACCTGCCCTGGCGCTGACTCGAAGCTGAAACCGTTGGGGCACAACGGAACTCAGCGTCAGTCCTTGGGTGCCGGAGCGGCGAGCAGCCCCCGGTCGTAAGCGATCGCGACGGCCTCGGCGCGACGGCCGGCGCCCAGCTTCGCCATCACCCGCGAGAGGTGCACGCTCACTGTCTTCTCGCTGATGTACAGCTCCTCGCCGACCTGGCGGTTGGTGCGGCCCAGCGCCACGCGCTCCAGGACGTCGCGCTCGCGGTCGGTCAGCGGGTCCGCCATCGGCCGGGGCACGGGATGCGGTGACACCGGGGTGACACCCGGGAGGTCGACCCGCGCTCGGTGCGCCAGGTCCCGGACGGCGTCGCGCAACGGCAGCGCGCCCAGCCGATCGGCGACGGCGTGGGCGGCCTCCAGCGGGGCCACGGCCGCCGCCGCGGCTCCGGCCGCGAACAGGGCTTCCGCCTGGTGCCAGCGGCAGGTCGCCTGCTCGTACACCGCGCCGTAGCCGAACGCTTCGGCCGCGGCCGCCCAGAGACCCGGGTCGGCAGGGCCTTCGAGCGCGCTCCCCCACGCCTCCGCCCGGGCGAGCCACGCCCGCCCTTCCGGGCCGAGCGTGCCCGAGCGCGGCGCGCCGTCTTTCGCGCACCGGCGCGCGTGTTCCAGCAGCCGGCGGCCGGCCTCGGTCATCCGCTCCGCCGCCGCCTGGTCACCGTGGGCCCGCGCTTCGGCCGCCCGCGCGACCGCCGAGGCCAGCCCCAGCGTGACGATCCGGATGCCGCCCAGCAGCAACGGCTCCATCTTCTCCAGCCACGCGACCAGCTCCTCGGTGACGCGCACCGCCTCTTCGTGCTCGCCGCGCCAGGTGGCCAGCTCGATCGCCGCGTCGCCGGAGGACAACGCGATCTGGATGTCGGCCACCCAGTGCTGCCGCAGGCCGGGCAGCAGCTTCGCCGCGTCTTCGAACCGGCCGCGCGCCACCAGGAACAGCGCCCAGTTGGCCAGGATCCGCGCCGCGACCGCGCTCGACACGCCCCGGCCCGCCCGCCCGGCCGCGTCCTCGGCCGGCCAGTCCCCCGACAGGTAACGCAGGTACAGCTGCCGCGCGCGCAGCTCCAGCCCGTACGAGCTCCAGGCGAGCCCGCTTTCCTCGGCCCGCTCGACGCCGCGCTTCGCGTGCGCCAGCGCGTCGGTCATCTCGGCCTGGTCGTCGTAGCTCAACGCGAGGAAGTACATCCCGCGAAGCTCGACGTTGAGCGCCTTGCCGTGGTGGGCCTTGCGCACCGCTTGGCGCAGCCGCTCCCGCGCCTCCTCGGCGTCGCCGGCCGAATCGGCCAGCGTGCCGAGGGTGATCAGGGCGGACGCCTCGGCCCCGGCCGACCCGACCGTGCGCGCGTCGGCGACCGCCGCGAGCGCGTTGTCCAGCGCCTCGTCCGGCCGGTCGACCAGCCGCTGGAACCCGGCGCGGGTGGCGAGCACCCACGCGCGGGTGGCACTGGGCTCGGCGTCCTTGACCAGCGCCCAGGCCTTGTCCATGGCGACCACGGCCTCGTCGAGCGTGCCCTCCAGCGCGAGCAGCGCCTCGGCCAGCCGCCGCCACACCTTGGCCGCCCGGTCCGAGGACATCTCCGGCTTCAGTGCTTCGGTGGCCGACCGCGCGAAGGCCGCGGCCCGCTCCGGCTCCCCCGACGTGCCGGCGAAGTAGGACGCTTCGTGCAGCAGCTTCAGCTCGTCGACCCCCTCGGGGCGGCCGTCTTCCGGCACCGCGTCCCAAATGGACAGTGCCTGCTCGGCGTGCCGCAGCGCGGCGCCGGGCGCGCCCAGCTTCTCCGCCTCGTCCATCGCGCGCAGCAGCGCCGGCAACGCGGTGACCAAGTCCCGGCTCTCGAGGCTGTGGAACGCCAGCTTCGCGTCGTGCCCGCGGCCCTGCTGCACCGACCTGATCCGCGCCGCGTACGCCGCGTGCATCCGCGTGCGCTCCCCCGGCAGCAAATCGCCGTACACCGCCTCCTGCAGCAGCGCGTGGCGGAACGCGTAGTTCCCGCCCTCGATCACCAGCACGTGGTGCTGCACGGCCTCGCGCAGCACCTCGTCCAGCTCCAGCTCGCCGATGCCCGAAACCGCGGTCAGCGCCGCGTGCGACACCGGCTCGTTGGCCACCGAGACCACCCGCAGCACCCTGCGGGTCTCGGCCGGGAGGCGCTCCAGCCGGGCGAGCAGCACCTCGGCGAGCCCGGCCGGCAGGTCGCGGCAGTCCGCGTCGGTGGCCAGCAGCTCCTCCACGAAAAACGGATTGCCCTCCGACCGCGCGACGATGTCGGCCACCACGTCCGCGGCCAGCGGCTCATCGGCCAGCGCCTCGACGAACGCCCGCGCGTCGGCCGTCCCGAACGGGCTCAGCGCGACCTGCTCCACGGTGGCCAGCCGGACCAGCTCCGAAAGCAGCCCGCGCAGCGGATGCCGCCGGTGCACGTCCTCCTCCCGGTAGCTCGCGACCACCAGCAGCCGTTGCGCGCGCAGCCGGCTGAGCAGGAACGACAGCAGGTTGCGGGTCGAGGAGTCGGCCCAGTGCAGGTCCTCGAGCAGGACCACCACCGGCCGCGACTCGGCGACCTCGGTCAGCACCCCCAGTACCGCGTCGAACAGCTGCAGCTGACCGAGGTCCTGTTCCGGTCGCGGCCGGCGCATCGCCTCACGTTCGTTGGCCGACACCTGGCCGTGCTCCCCCGGCACGGCCGGCTCGGGCTCGCCGCTCTGCGGCAGCAGCCGGGCCAGCGCGGGCCGGGCCCGCACGGCGGCGGCCACCAGCGGATCGGCCGAGGACCCGATCGGCGCCAGCGCCTCGGCGAACGGCAGGTACGGCAGGCCGCCGTCGCGCACGTCGATGCACCGGCCGGTGAGCACCAGCCCGCCGGCCGCGGTGACGTGCTCGCCCAGCGCGGTCAGCAGCCGGGTCTTGCCGACCCCGGCGTCGCCCGAGACCAGCACCGCGCCCGCCTCGCGCCGTTCGGCGCGGGCGAAGGCAGCGCGAAGCCGCCGCATCTCGTGAGTGCGGGCGACCAGCGGGATTCCGGAGCCGAGGCGGGGCACAAGACGCATTCTGGTCTACCCCACCGACAGTTTCGCCATGGTTTTCGCCGTCAGCGTCATGACACCCGTCTCACCGGGCCGAACCGGGTCCGGTCGGCCGCGGTTCAGCGGCACCCGGAACCGCCTGGCGCGGGGCCGGGCGGCGCCGCCGAGCGCTCCGCCCGGCCTTGCGAAGTTCGGCGGCCCGGTAGGCGGCTTCCGCGCGCATCGCGTCGTACAGAAGGTCACTGCTCATGGTTTTCGTCCCCTCAGTGTGTTCGAACGGTTTCAGCGGGCGCGGGCGTCGGACGAGGCGCGGACCGCCTCGCGGCGCTCCTGCGCCGGCACGGCCACGCCGGTCAGCCGGTGGGCGCGCAGCCAGCGCACCGCGCGGTTCGCCCGCGGGCGGCCGCCGGTGCCCCGCGTCTTCTGTAGTTCGCCGACCCGGTACGCGACTTCGGCGCGGACCGCGTCCAGGAGCAGATCGCTCATCGTTTCGTTCCCGTCTCCAAGATGTCTTCGGTGGCGACACTCAGAGTCGTCCTGAGGGGTGGACGCGGGCATCGGGTGATCACCCACACCCGGACGTCAAACGACCCCTTACCCGAACCGCGGACCAGGTCGCGGGGGTAAGGGGTCGTCTGTGGACCGTTCTGCGCCAGGCGCCTCAGCCGCGCGCCGGGCCGCCGGCGCGCACCGCCGCCAGCAGCCCCTGCCAACCCGAGGCGGGGAGGCGGAAGGCACCCCCTTCGGGATCCTTGGAGTCGCGCACCGCGGCGCCGCCGTCGACGAACGCGATTTCGACGCAGTCGTTGCCGCCGCCGCTGTAGCTGCTCTTGCGCCACTGAGCCCCAGAAAGGCCCGCGTCCGGAGTCATTTCCCCACTTCCTTACTTTTTCCTCGGTTCCAGGTGGTGTGTCGTGCGCCCCGGCAGGGCCGCCTGTTCGGCGAACCGGCCGGCTGCCTCGGCGATCAGGTCGACCGAGTCGTCCGGTTTCAGCGCGGCCGCGCGCAGATGGTCGAACATCAGCGCGTAGCGCCGGACGTCTAAGGGTTCCTCCAGGTACAGGCCGCTGGAGGTGCTGTCGTCGACGTAGACGACGTCCGGGTCGGCCTGCTCGGGGAAGCCCATGATGAGGAACGGGCCCTCCATGCCGGGGTGCGCCCCGGCGCCGAAGGGCACCACCTGGACGGTGACATTGGGCTTCTCGGCGTCGGCGACCATCCGGTAGAGCTGCTCGGCCATCACCTCGGGCCCGTCCACCACGCGGTGCAGCACGGCCTCGTCGACCACCGCCCAGTACTCCACCGGCGGGCTGTCGCTCAGCAGTTCCTGGCGCGCCATCCGCGCGGCCACGCGACGCCGGATCTCGGCGTCCTCCGCGTCCGGCCGCAGCGCCCGGATCACCGCGTGGGCGTACCGCTCGGTCTGCAGGAGCCCGGGCACGAGCAGCGCCTGGAACGCGCGCAGGGAGCTGGCATCGGCCTCGAGCCCGACGAAGGTGCCGGTGAACACCTCGTTGTACGCGTGCCACCAGCCGCGCTTGCGCGCCTCGCGGGCCAGCTGGACGAGCGCCTCCTGCTCGTCGCCGGTGATCCCGTACAGCGCCAGCATGTCCCGGGCGTCACGCGGGGTGACGCCGACGTGGCCGGTCTCGATGCGGCTGACCTTCGAAGCGGAGCACTCGAGCTTCTCGCCCACCTCGTCGATGGTGAGGTCGGCCGCCTCGCGGAGCCGCCTCAGCTCGCTCGCGAGCCTCCGACGGCGAACGGTGGGTCCCTGTCCTCTTGCCACGACAGCACCTCCGGATCCGTCTTCCCCAGTCGCGCGCGCCTTTGCCCGCACCACATATCTAACCAGCCGACCGCGTAGTCAGTGAGGTATTAACCCTGCCGAATGCCCCACCTTCGGGCAGGGTTCCGGCCTGCAATTTGCAGATTGCGCTTGTACTCTGACATCGTGCACGCAGGACCCGCACCCGGCCCTCCGGCCCGGCCGGCCGGGGCCGGTAGCAGTCCCTGAGCAGCGTAGACGAAGACCAGCCGGAAGCGCCGAACAGAGTGCGCGGGCGTTTCCGGCGGAAGGTGTCCGGGGCTGTCCCCCGACCGGTCCCGGACACCTTCATCCCCCCGGAGACCATTCGCCCGGTGCTTTCTGCGCGTTTTACTCACTCGAAAGCGTGGCCCATTCCACGCCCACCGACGCAAAGAACACTCTCGGTATCACCGAGAGCGCGGCCGTCCCCTCAGCGGACGCGCAGCAGGCCTTCCTGGACCACGGTCGCGACGAGGGTGCCGTCCTGTGCGAAGAATCGCCCGGTGGCCAGCCCGCGGGCACCCGAGGCACTCGGCGAGGCGCAGTCGTAGAGCAGCCACTCGTCGGCGCGGAAGGGCCGGTGGAACCACAGCGCGTGGTCGAGGCTCGCGCCCAGCACGTTGTTGTCGTCCCAGTAGACGCCGTGGCGCGCGAGGACCGAGTCGAGCAGGGTCATGTCGGAGGCGTAGGTGAGCACGCAGACGTGCAGCAGCTGATCGTCGGGCAGCTTGCCGTCGGCCCGCATCCAGACGCGGTTGGTGGCCGGCCGCTGCCCCGTCTCGCGGGTGATCCACGGCGGCTCGTTGACGTAGCGGACGTCGATCGGGCGCGGGCGCTCGGTGAAGCCCAGGCCGAGGCCCTCGACGCGCTCGGCGAACGTCGGCAGCGCCTCCGGGCCCGGCACGTCCGGCATGGTGTCGGCGTGCTCGATGCCGCCCTCGTCCTTCTGGAACGAGGCGGACAGCGAGAAAATCGCCTTGCCGTGCTGGACGGCTACCACCCGGCGGGTGGTGAACGAGCGGCCGTCGCGGATGCGGTCGACCTCGTAGACGATCGGCACGCTCGGGTCGCCGCCGCGGATGAAGTACGCGTGCAGCGAGTGCACCCGGCGCTCTTCGGGCACGGTGCGCCCGGCCGCGACCAGCGCCTGCCCCGCCACCTGGCCGCCGAACACGCGGACGGGCGAGTGCACCGGCGAAACGCCGCGGTAGTAGTTCTCCTCGATCTTCTCCAGGTCGAGCAGCGCGACCAGCCGGTCGAGCACCGGCTGCCCGCCGCCACCAGGGTTTTCGTCCAGCCCGGTGGCGGCCTTCCTGGCCATCTCAGTCATGCCCGAACCCTAGACGGCGGGCCCGGCGGGCGTCCCTTACGCGTGGTCGTCTTCACCGAGCCGGTGCACGTGGATCAGGTTGGTCGAGCCCACGGTCCCGGGCGGGGAGCCGGCCACGATGACCACCAGGTCGCCGCGCTGGTACTTGCCCATCTCCAGCATCTTGTGGTCGACCTGCTGGATCATCTGGTCGGTGGAGTCCACCCGCGGCACGATCTGGGTGTTCGTGCCCCAGGTCATGGAAAGCTGGCTGCGCACGCACTCCTCCGGCGTGAACGCCAGCAGCGGCAGCCGGGTGTGCAGCCGGGCGAGGCGGCGGACCGTGTCGCCGGACTGCGTGAAGGCCACCAGCGCCTTGGCGTTCAGCCGCTCGCCGATGTCGCGGGCGGCGTAGGAGATCACGCCGCGCTTGGTGCGCGGGACGTGCGTCAGCGGCGGGACGACCGGCGAGTCGGTCTCGACCGCCTCGACGATCCGGCCCATCGTCTGCACGGTCTCGATCGGGTAGCGCCCGACGCTGGTCTCGCCGGACAGCATCACCGCGTCGGTGCCGTCGAGCACCGCGTTCGCGACGTCGGACGCCTCCGCGCGGGTCGGGCGGGAGTTGTTGATCATCGACTCGAGCATCTGCGTCGCGACGATGACCGGCTTCGCGTTCTCGCGGCAGATCTGGATGGCGCGCTTCTGCACCAGCGGGACCTGCTCCAGCGGCAGCTCGACGCCGAGGTCGCCGCGGGCGACCATCACCGCGTCGAAGGCCAGCACGATCGCCTCGAGGTTGTAGACGGCCTCGGGCTTCTCGATCTTGGCGACGACCGGCAGCCGGCCCTTGCCGCTGCGGTCCATCACCTGGTGCACCAGGTCGATGTCGGCCGGCGAGCGCACGAAGGACAGCGCGACGAAGTCCACGCCCAGCTGCAGCGCGAACTCCAGGTCCTCGATGTCCTTTTCGGACATCGCGGGCACCGAAACGTCCATGCCCGGCAGGGAAACGCCCTTGTTGTTGCTGACGGGACCGCCTTCGGTCACCTCGCACACCACGTCCGGGCCCTCGACGCCCTTGACCACGAGGCCGACCTTGCCGTCGTCGACGAGCAGGCGGTCGCCCGGCTTGGCGTCCTTGGCCAGTCCCTTGTAGGTGGTGGAGACCCGGTCGTGGGTGCCGGCGACGTCCTCGACGGTGATCCGGACGATGTCGCCGGTGTGCCACTCGACCGCGCCGCTCGCGAAGGTGCCGAGCCGGATCTTCGGGCCCTGCAGGTCGGCGAGGATGCCCACCGGCCGGCCGCTCTGGGCCGCGGCGGACCGGACCAGGTCGTAGACCTGCTTGTGGTCGCTGTGGCTTCCGTGGCTGAAGTTCATCCTCGCGACGTCCATTCCGGCGTCTACGAGTGCCTGCATCTTCTCCGGCGTGGAGGTGGCAGGGCCCAGGGTACAAACGATCTTCGCGCGTCGGCTCACGTTCGTTGAGAGTAGTCCTTCGCCCGGCCCACGTCTGTACCGATACCGAAAGTTCAGAGGAACTGTTCAGAAACCCGGCGGGTCGCGCGCCGCCGCCGGCCGGCCGCGATCGCCGTCTTCGCCCTGGTCAGAGCCGGATCGGCCGGCCGCGCAGGCCGGTGACCAGCCAGTTTGCGGTACGCGCGTACTGGGATTCCGCCGAACGGGGCGGGGTCACCGTCGGGGCAGCTCGCTCGGCCCGACGTGGTCGCGGGCCCACTCGTTGAACGCCCGCAGCTGCCGCCACGACTTGCGGACACGCTCCAGCGCCTCGCGCTCGTGCAGGAAGTCGGCGGGCTCCCAGGTGCGGGCCGCGTAGACCGAGCGGTACCGGAGGAGGTCGAGGCGGGGGTGGTCCTCGGCGAAGCCGCGCGGACGCGATTTGAGCCGGTCGCCGTTGATCTCCCAGCCACCGCGCCGGAGCGTGGCGAGGATCTTCTCCAGCGCCGGGCCGTGCAGCTCGGTGTCGACCGCCGTGCGGAACCGCGCCAGCTGGTCGGACGCCAGGTGGAAGCAGCCGCCGCCGACACGCAGCCCGGCCGGGCCCAGCTCCACGTAGTACGCGCCGCCGCCGCGGCCGGCTTCGATCACCCCGCCGCAGTGGGTCTTGTACGGCGTCTTGTCCTTGGCGAACCGCACGTCGCGGTACGGCCGGAACACCTTGCCCTCGCCGAAGCCCTGGCCGAACTCGGGCGACAGCTCCTTGAGCAGCGCCTCCATCGGCTCCCGCACGTCGCCCTGGTAGACCGCCACGTTCTGGTCCCAGTAGGACTTGGAGTTGTCGGCCTCAAGCCCGTCGTAGAAATCGACGGCATACTCCCCGAACCCGGTGAACTTCACGCCGAGCACGATAATCCGGGGCACCGACAGTCTTGGCCCGTGGGGGCCCGGTGCGGCCGGCGCGCTCCTGCGCCACCGGCCGCACCGGGGAGTCACTCGAGCAGCGGCATCACTTGGAGACGGCGGTGATCAGCTCGCCGTCGGTGGTGTCGCCCGAAAGCTCCCAGACCATCGCGCCGCCGAGGCCCTGGGTCTTGGCGTAGCCGACCTTGCCCGCGATCGTGGCCGGGGTGTCGTAGCTCCACCAGTTCGAGCCGCACTTGGCGTACGCGGTGCCGGCGATCGTGCCGGTGGACGGGCAGCTGGACTTGAGGATCTTGTAGTCCTCGATGCCCGGCTCGTACTTGGCCGCCGCGGGGCCGGTGGCGGTCCCGCCCGGGGCGTCCTGCGTGACGCCGGTCCAGCCTCGGCCGTAGAAGCCGATGCCCAGCAACAGCTTCGAGGCCGGGACGCCCTTGCTCTTGAGCTTCTGGATGGCCGCGTCGGCGTAGAAGCCCGCGGTCGGGATGCCGTTGTAGGAGGTCAGCGGCGAGTGCGGGGCGGTCGGGCCCTGCGCGTTGAAGGCGCCGAAGTAGTCGTAGGTCATCACGTTGTACCAGTCGACGTACTGGGCGGCGCCCGCGTAGTCGGCGGCGTCGATCTTGCCGCCGTTCGTGCCGTCGGCGGTGATGGCCGCGGTGACCAGCTTCGAGGAGCCGAACTTGGCCCGCATCGCCGCCATCACGTTCTTGTACGCCGCCGCGCCGCTGGTGTCACAGCTCAGGCCGCAGGCGTTCGGGTACTCCCAGTCGAGGTCGATGCCGTCGAACACCCCGGCCCAGCGGGGGTCGTTGACCAGGTTGTAGCAGGAGTCGGCGAACGCGGCCGGGTTCTGCGCGGCCTGGCCGAAGCCGCCGGACCAGGTCCAGCCGCCGAACGACCAGAGCACCTTCAGGCCGGGGTGCTTGGCCTTGAGCTTCTTCAGCTGGTTGAAGCTGCCGGCCAGCGGCTGGTCCCAGGTGTCGGCGACGCCGTCCACACTGCCCGCGGCGTCGTAGGTCTTCTGGTAGTCGGCGTACGCGTCGCCGATCGCGCAGCCGCCGTTGGTGACGTTGCCGAACGCGTAGTTGATGTGCGTCAGCTTCGCCGCCGAGCCGGAGGTCTCGACGTTCTTGACGTGGTAGTTCCGGTCGTAGACACCCCATTCGGTGAAGTAGCCGACGACCTTGCCGACGGACGCCTGCGCGCTCGCCGGCGCGGCTTCTCTGTCGTGGGCGGGGGCAGCGGGCGCTGCCGGGGCGGCGAGGGCGAGGCCGACGAGCGCTGCGCTCACCGTGCCGATCAAGGACAAGAAGCTCTTCCTGCGCGGACCTACCATGCCGGGCTCCCTTCGGGGAGTCACACCAGGTGACGGGACGAGGTGGGGACCGTCACACCGTAAAGTGGACTAGACCATTAGGTCAATGGTCTAGTCCAGATACGACACCGGGCAATTCGCACATTCCTTGACAGGCATGAACGCGGGGAGGCACATTCCCCGGTGTGATGCAGACTTTCGACGTCCTCGCCGAGCCCCGCCGCCGCTCGATCCTCGACCTGCTCCGCGACGGCGAGCGGTCCGTCGGCGAACTGGTCGACGAGCTGGCGCTCAGCCAGCCGGCCGTGTCCAAGCACCTGCGCGTGCTGCGGGAGGCCGGCCTGGTCACGGTGCGGGTCGCGGCCCAGCGCCGCTGCTACCGGCTGCGCCCCGAGCCGCTGGCCGAGGTGGACGCCTGGCTGGCGCCGTACCGCCGGTTCTGGTCCGGCCGGCTCGACGCGCTGGAGCAGCACCTGGACGCGACCGACCCAGCCTGACCCGGGACGCAGAGTGACGCGTCAGGCCGGCGTCTCGAACGTGATCCCGGTGGCCGCGGCCCGGCGTTCGCCCCAGGCGTAGAGCGCGGTGAGGGCGGGGCCGAGCGCCTCGCCCTCCTCGGTGAGCCGGTACTCGACGTGCGGCACCCTGCCGTCGAGGCTCTCGCGGCGGACGAGCCCGTCGGCGGTCAGCTCGCGCAGCTGCTGGGTGAGCATCTTCTCGCTGATGCCCGGCATGCGGCGGCGCAGCTCGCCGTAGCGGTGCACGCCCTCCTTGAGGTGCGCCAGGATCACCGGCTTCCACCGCCCGCCGATCACGTCGACGGCGAGCTCGACCGGGCACCAGTACCGCCTGCCCGTCATCACGGCCTCCTCGCTACGCACCGGAAAGTACGTGGTTGCCCGGCCGCGCCGGGTGCGGTCTGCTGGCCGCATGATCGTGGAATACCTGCGCTACACCATTCCAGGCGACCGGGCGGCGGCGTTCGAGGCCGCGTACGCCGAGGCCGCCGTCTCGCTCGCGAAGGCGCCCCAATGCCTCGGCTACGACCTCAGCCGCTGCGCCGAAGACCCTACGCGCTACATCCTGGCAATCCGGTGGACCTCGGCGAAGGACCACCTCGAAGGCTTCCGCGGCGGCCCGCACTTCCCGGCGTTCTTCGCGGCGATCCGCGACTACGTCGGGGACCTCGACGAGATGCGCCACTACGAGCCGACCGCCGTGGCGGGCCAGGGCGGCGCCCGCCCGCCCACGCTGTACGAGTGGGCCGGCGGCGGCCCGGCACTCGTGCGCCTGACCGAGGTCTTCTACGGCCACGTGCTCCAGGACCCGTTGCTGGAACCGGTTTTCCGCACCATGGACGCCCACCACGCCGAGCACGTCGCGACTTGGCTCGGCGAGGTGCTCGGCGGGCCGCCGGACTACACCGACCACCACGGCGGGCACCCGCACATGATCGGCAGGCACCTGGGCCGCGGGATCACCGAGGAGCAGCGCCGCCGCTGGGTGTCGCTCCTGCTCGACGCCGCCGACGAGGCCGGCCTGCCCGCCGACCCGGAATTCCGCGCCTCGTTCGCCGGCTACCTGGAGTGGGGCAGCCGGCTGGCCGTGCTGTTCTCGGCACCCGATGCCGGTCCCGCCACCGACGAGCCGGTGCCGCACTGGGACTGGGTCAGGCCGCCGTGGCAGGCGCCGTCGTCCTGATCAGCTGCCGCTCAGGAGGCGGCGCGCTTGTCGCGAACGGCCGCCAGCTCGGCGGGGTGAAACCGGCCTGCCGACCTGGGGCCGATGCCGCATGGGGACCGGAACAGACCGCCGCAGCAGACCCCCGCGTCCTGGCTAACTGCCGCTCAAAAGGCGGCGCGCCGTGGCCAGCGCGGTGTCGCGGCCGGCCGTCAGTTCGGCGGGGGTGAAGACCGGCGTGCGGACGTCCGGGGCGATGCCGGTGCCGTCGTACGTGTGCCCGCGCGGGTCGAGGTACTCCTCGTTGGGCACGACGGCCGTCCAGCCCGGTTCCGGCAGGGTGCGGTCCATCGTGTCGGAGTAGACGCCCTGGGTGTTCTCGCCGATCAGGATCGGTCGCGGCGTGCGGTTGAGCAGGGACTGCGTGAAGGTCTCCCCCGCCGACACGTCGAGGTTCCCCACCAGCACGGCGAGCGGGCCGGTGTAGCGCGGTCCCGCGGCCGGGCGCACGGTGAACGGCTGCGGGGTGGTGAACCGCGCCGGGTCGGCCGGGTCGTTGCGGGTGCGCTTGGCGTAGGCGAAGTGCGGCGCGCCGGTCAGCCTGGCCGCGACGGCGAGGCCCAGCGGGTCGGCGCCGCCGCCGTTCACGCGCAGGTCGAGCACCAGCCCGCGCAGCGATTCCGTGCGGGAAGCCGTGAAGACCGCGTCGAGCGCGTGCTCCAGCACCTCGCGGTCGCCGGCGAACGTGTCGGTGTAGCCCTGGAAGCCGGTGATCCGCAGGTAGCCGAGGCCGCCCGGCAGGTCGGCGTACGCGATCGCCCCGT
Source organism: Amycolatopsis saalfeldensis (assembly GCF_900110575.1). Classification (GTDB taxonomy): domain Bacteria; phylum Actinomycetota; class Actinomycetes; order Mycobacteriales; family Pseudonocardiaceae; genus Amycolatopsis; species Amycolatopsis saalfeldensis. Next base: position 243,836 of record NZ_FOEF01000006.1, on the reverse strand, counting down.
CGGCCCAGCGCTGGACGGGGGCGCCGAGCGCGGCGTCCGTCACGGCGACGGCCCGCGGGATGATCGAGGGATCCGGGGTGCCCGGCCGCGGCGACGTGCAGCGCTTGTCCGGCGTCAGCAGGCCGACGTGCGCGTCGTGCAACGGGGTGATCAGTCCACAGAGGACGTCGTACAGCCGTTCCGGGTGCGCGGCGACCTCGGCGCGCGCGGCCTGCCCTTCGGCCCGCCAATCGACGCCCTTCGCGGCGAAAAACGGGTAGTTCTCGGCGTAGGTGTGCCAGAAGACGTCGAAAGTGGACAGTGCGCTCCGGTCCGGCGCCGCCTGGCAGGCGCGGGGCAGCCCGCCCGGCAGGCGGCGCAGCGATCGCACGCCCAGGTCGCCGTCGAAGCTCAGCGTGCCCTGGCGGACCGTGGCGACAGTGCCCTCGTTCGTGGTGAACGTCGTGCCGTCGCCGGTCCCGGTGAGCGAGCCCGGCAGGCAGCTGACCGAGGTGACGTCGTAGGTGGTCAGCCGGCCGCCCGAGACCGCCACGAGCTGCCCGTAGCCGTCGGTCCGCCACACACCATCCACAGTGGACGCAGTGGACACAACGGGGCCGGGAACCGCCGCCAGCGAGAACAGGGCCAAGCCCGCCAAGAGAATCCGCATGGCAGCGAAGGTAGTGATCCGGCGGGAGCGCCCGGAATCCCGCGCGCCCCAGTACACCGGGTGGGGCTGGCCCCACCCGGTGCGGCCAGGACTCAGCCGAAGAAGACCTCGGCCTCTTCGTAACGCTCCAGCGGCACCGTCTTGAGCTCGGCGGTCGCCTCCGACAGCTTCACGCGGACGATGTCGGTGCCCTTCAGCGCCACCATCACGCCGAAGTCGCCGTCGGCCACCGCGTCCACCGCGTGCAGGCCGAAGCGGGTGGCGAGCACGCGGTCGTACGCGGTCGGCGTGCCGCCGCGCTGCACGTGCCCGAGCACCACGGCCCGCGACTCCTTACCGGTGCGGCCGGCGATCTCGTCGGCCAGCCAGTTGCCGATGCCGCCGAGGCGGACGTGCCCGAAGGAGTCCTTCTCACCGGTCAGCAGCTTCTCCTGGCCGCCCTCGGGCAGCGCGCCCTCGGCGACCACGATGATCGGCGCGTACTCGCGCTCGAACCGGCGCTCGACCCACTCAACGACCTGGTCGACGGAGAACTCGCGCTCCGGCATGAGGATCACGCTCGCGCCGCCGGCCACGCCGGAGTGCAGCGCGATCCAGCCGGCGTGCCGGCCCATGACCTCGATCACCAGCGCGCGGTGGTGCGACTCCGCGGTGGTGTGCAGCCGGTCGATCGCCTCGGTCGCGATGGACACCGCGGTGTCGAAGCCGAACGTGTAGTCGGTGGCGCCCAGGTCGTTGTCGATCGTCTTGGGCACGCCGACCACGCCGATGCCGTCGTCGGTCAGCCGCTTCGCGACGCCGAGGGTGTCCTCGCCGCCGATCGCGATCAGCGCGTCGACCTGCTGCTCGGCCAGCACGGACTTGATCTTCTCGACCCCGCCGTCGACCTTGTACGGGTTCGTCCGCGAGGAGCGCAGGATCGTGCCGCCGCGGGTGAGGATGTCTTCGACGTCGTCGAGGCCGAGCGGCCTGCTGTCGCCGGTGAGCGGCCCCTGCCACCCGTTGCGGAAGCCGACGAGCTCCCAGCCGTGCACCTCGATGCCCTTGCGGACCACCGCGCGGATCACCGCGTTCAGGCCCGGGCAGTCCCCGCCACCCGTCAGCACACCGACACGCATCTCGAGCCTCCGTCTTTCGTCACGTGGAGATTGCAGTCACATTTCGCCGCCAGGGTAGCGGCTTTCCTCTGGATCGGTGCAGCCCGTACCACCTGGCGAATCGGTACGGCGTCACGGCTGTGCTAGGTTGGCGCCGTGCAGCGCTATTTCTGGTTTACGAAGCCGGCCCCGGGTGGGCACGGCGGCGTGAACCTGCGCTGACCTCCACCGCCCGAGCCGGATTTCCCACCGGCTCGGCGAGTTCCCCGCGGGTCGGTGTCCTCCAGGAAGGACTCACCCGTGACCACCCCCCAGCTGATCACTCAAAAACTCAGCGCCGGTCCCGCCGACGCGGGCACGCTCGACGCCCACCGCACCACCGCGATCAGCCCGCTCATCTCCCCCGCCCTGCTCCGCGAGGACCATCCCGTGGACGCCGCCGTGGCCAAGGTGGTCCGGCAGGGCCGCAGTGAGACCGTCGACATCCTCGACGGGCGCGACGACCGGCTCGCCGTCGTCGTCGGCCCGTGCTCGGTGCACGACCCCGAAGCCGCGCTCGACTACGCCCGCAAGCTGGCCGCCAAGGCCGAGGAGCTGCGCGGCGACCTGCACATCGTGATGCGCGTGTACTTCGAGAAGCCGCGCACCACGCTGGGCTGGAAGGGCCTGATCAACGACCCGGACCTCGACGGCACCTTCGCCGTGAACAAGGGCCTGCGGCTGGCCCGGGAGCTGCTGCTCGACGTGTCGGCGCTCGGCCTGCCGGTGGGGTGCGAGTTCCTGGACCCGATCACGCCGCAGTTCATCGCCGACATCGTCAGCTGGGGCTCGATCGGCGCGCGCACGGCGGCGAGCCAGGTGCACCGGCAGCTGTGCAGTGCGCTGTCGATGCCGGTGGGGATCAAGAACTCGACCGAGGGCGACATCCAGGTGGCGGTCGACGCCACCCGCGCGGCCGCGGCGTCCCACGTGTTCCCCGGCATCACCATCGACGGCCTCGCGGCGCTGCTGACCACCTCCGGCAACCCGGACTGCCACGTGATCCTGCGCGGCAGCTCGGCCGGCCCCAACTACGACCCCGCGTCGGTGACCGAAACGCTGGGGCGCTTGGAGAAGTCGGGTCTGCCGGAGCGCGTGATCATCGACGCCAGCCACGGCAACAGCCGGAAGGACCACGTCCGCCAGGGCGAGGTGGTGACGGAGCTGGCCGCGCGGATCGCCGAGGGCGAGCGCGGGATCGTCGGCCTGATGATGGAGAGCTTCCTGACCGCCGGGCGCCAGGAGCTGGTGCTGGGCCGGGCTTCCGAGCTGACCTACGGCCAGTCGATCACCGACGCCTGCCTGGACTGGGACTCGACCACCGGCCTGCTCGACACGCTCGCCGCCGCCGTCCGCGCGCGTCGCTGACCGGCTCAGCGGTGGGCGCACCCGGTTTGGGTGTGCAGCCACGCCGTCGCGGCCGCGACCACTTCATCGTTGGTCGTGGCCGCGGGCAGCGGGTGATCGGGCCGGATCGGGGTGTTGTCGTAGACGCGGCCGGCCCGGTCCACGGCGCGCGAGGTCGTGACCAGCAGTTCGGCGCCGTCGCTGAGCCGGAAGGCTTCGTTGCCGGTGACGAAACCGGCGGTGGCTTGGCCGAAGGCGGCGGTGCGGGACCGGCCGCGGAAGGCCACCAGGGTCAGCTCACCCGAGCTGGCCGTCCGGCCGTCGGTGAGCACGGCGACCGGCGGCCGCGGACGGGCCAGGCGCACCGGGTTGGCCTCGGCGGCCTGCGGCTTGCCGTCGAGCAGGACCTGACCGTCGCGCAGGGTCCAGGCGCTCGTGCCGTCGGGGCCCTGGAACGAGCCCAGCACCCCCTCGTCCAGCAGCGGCGCCAGTACCGTGAGCATCGGGGCCATCGCCCCGCCGACGTTGCCGCGCAGGTCGACGATCCAGCCGCACGGACGGCTCGAATCGGCGTTCGCGACGGCGGTTTGCCCGGCGTCGACGTACCGGCGCTCGGCGGCCGGGTCGAAGGTGAACTGCGGGATGGTCAGCACGGCCACGTCGCCCGAGGTCCAGCTGGTCGGCACCTCGATGGTCTGCGGCAGCGGGGGCACCGCCTGCGCGGGGGTGAGCAGGCTGGTGTGCGGGTTGCCCAGCTGGTGGATCACGCTCTGGATCGCCGGGTAGGTGCCCGCCGGGCCGGACGCGTTCGCCGCCAGGTGCAGCGCGTCGGCTTCCACCTCCGGCCAGTCGAGGGAGTCCCGGTCGATCGAGTGGGCCCGCAGCAGGTTGAGCGCGTAGACCAGGTACTCCCGCGGCGAAGCCGGGCTCGGTGCCGACGCGGCCAAACCCGCGACAAGCACCACGAAAACGGCAAGCAGACGACGCATCGCACTCCCCCAGCGCGGCCGGACCCGGATATCTCAGCGGCGGCGGAAGGCCGACTCGATGACGTCCCAGCGCTGGTAGTTGTGGCGGGCGTCGGCCAGTGCGTCGTGCTGGTCGGTGGGGGCGGCGGGCAGCTTGGGCTTGCCCGCGTCCTCCCAGCGCTGGCGCAGGTCACGCGTGAAGCGCGGCAGCTGGCGCGGCAACGCGGGCATCGGGCCCCACAGCTGGGCGAGGGCGACGTGGTCGTACGCCGCGAACCAGGCCCACAGCTCGATGCCGCCCGGGGGCTTGCCGAAGAACTCCAGCAGGTCGGTGCGGATCTTCTCGCGGCTGCGCCATGCGGGGTCGGCCGGCGAGGGCAGCTTCGGCAGCACGTTGTCCCGCACCCAGGGGCCGGCCTTGCCCGGGTCGAAGTCGGTCGACACGGCGTAGAACTCTCGGCCGCGCTCGTCAACGACACCGATCGACACCAGGTCGATCGTCACGCCGTCCTCGATGAACTCGGTGTCGTAGAAAAAACGCATCGCGAAAACGTAGCAGCGTCGCTTCGCGGCGCCGCTAGCCCGCCTTGGTCTCGGGCACCCGGGCGGCGTCGCGGCCGGACGGCTGCTCCGGCACCTTCGCCTTGACCCCGGCGGCCTCGGCGGCGATCAGCTCCTTGGCCTTCGCCGCGTAGATGTCCACGTACTCCTGGCCGGACAGCTCCATCAGCGCGTACATGATCTCGTCGGTGATCGACCGCTCGATGAAGCGGTCGCCGGACAGGCCGTCGTAACGCGAGAAGTCCAGCGGCGTGCCGAAGCGGATCTCCAGGCGGCGCGGCCACCACATCTTGGAGCCGATCGGGTTGACCTTGTCGGTGCCGACCATGGCGACCGGCACGACCAGGCCGCGCGACTCCAACGCGATCCGCGCGACGCCGGTCTTGCCCTTGTACAGCCGGCCGTCGGGCGAGCGCGTGCCCTCGGGGTAGATGCCGAGCAGGTGGCCCTCGCGGACCAGGCGGGTGGCGGTGTCGAGGGCGGCCTGCGCCGCGTTGCCGCTGGAGCGGTCGATCGGGATCTGGCCGACGCCGGTGAAGAACCACTTCTTGAGCAGGCCCTTCAGGCCCGGCTCGGTGAAGTACTCGGACTTGGCCGGGAAGGTGACCTTGCGCTTGACTCGCAGCGGCATGAAGAACGAGTCGGCCACCGCGAGGTGGTTGCCGGCCAGGATCACGCCGCCGGTCTCGGGGATGTTCTCCGCGCCCACGACCTTGGTCGGCCACAGCGTCTTGAGCAGCGGACCGATGAACACGAACTTCATGAGCCAGTACAGCACCGCGCTCTTGTCCTTCCCGTGGCCCGACGTCCGAGTTCTCAGTGGTCAAGACTACGAAACCCGGCGGTCCGCGCACAATGCGAGACCGGGGGCTACTGCCCGGCAGCGACCGATCTCACAGCGCAGGCGGGTGAGCACGGGGACCGGCCGGGGCCCCACAACACCGCGCGAGCGTGAGAGCATGGAAGACCTACACCGCTTCGATCGGAAGGCGTTCGTCATGGGCGTGCTCGCCGGCGCGGAACCGTTCGCCCACACCGGTTCGTCCGGGGCCGGGTTCCTGCTCTGCCACGGCTTCACCGGGACGCCGGCGGGGCTGCGGGCATGGGGCGACCACCTGGCCGAAGCCGGGTACGCGGTCCGCTGCCCGCTGCTGCCCGGCCACGGCACCCGCTGGCAGGACCTGAACCGCACGACCTGGCAGGACTGGTACGGCGCGGTGCGCGAGGAGCTGCTCGCGCTGCTTTCCACCTGCGAGACGGTGTACGTCGGCGGCCTGTCCATGGGCGGCACGCTCACCCTGCGGCTGGCCGAGGAGTTCGGCGACCGGATCGCCGGGCTCGTGCTGGTCAACCCGTCGGTCACCCGGTTGAAGTGGGACACGAAGCTGCTGCCGCTGCTGGCGCACATCGTCCCCTCGGTGCCCGCGATCGCGAACGACATCGCCAAGCCCGGCGAGACGGAGCTGGCCTACCCCCGCACGCCGGTGCACGCCGCCGCCAGCCTGGCGCAGCTGTGGCGCCTGGTGCGCGCCGACCTGGGCAAGGTCACGCAGCCGGTGCTGCTGCTGCACTCGCGGGTCGACCACGTCGTCGAGCCCGAGAACTCACGGCTCGTGCTGGCCGGGATCGCCAGCACGGACGTCACCGAAGTGGTGCTGGAGCACAGCTTCCACGTCGCGACCCAGGACAACGACGCGGAACTGATCTTCAGCAGCAGTGTCGACTTCGCCCGGGCGACGCGGGCGGGACAGGTAGGTGCCTGATGAGCAGGGGGAAAGGCACGGACGGGCCTGAGGACGTCGACGCGACGTTCGCCGAGATCGTGGCGGACCTGCGCGCGGAAGGGGTGGGCGTGTTCGCCGAGGACGCGCTGGAGGTCGCCGAGGACACGGCGGCCGACCGGCCCTCGGACACCAGCCCGCCCAGCACGCCGCCCGCGAAGCAGGACAAGCCCGCGGAGCCGAGCGAAGGCTGGCGCGGTGGCGGCACGACGTGGGACGCCACCATGTTCTCCGACGACCCGGCCGAGGACGACGAGCACTTCGTCCCGCCGGAGCCCCCGCCGCTGCCCCGCCCGCGCAAGGGCGCCTTCGTGGTCCTGCTGTTCTTCGTGGTGGGACTGCTGCTGCTGATCGTGCCGAACCTGATCGGCGTCAGCCCCTCGCTGTCCATGCCGCTGGGCATCCTCGCGCTCGCCACGGCGATCGCGCTCCTGCTGCTGCGCGTGCGCCAGGGCCCGCCGCCCGGCGCGGACCCGCACAACGGCGCCCAGGTCTGACCGGGCGGGCATGCGGATCGACTTCACCCCTTCACGCCGTTCGACGATCGGCGCAGAGTGGGAACTGGCGCTGGTGGACCGGCGCAGCGGCGAGCTGTCCTCGGTAGCGGAGCGGATCCTCGACCAGGTGCGCCCGGACGGCGCCGCCGAGCACCCGAAGATCAAGCAGGAGCTGCTGCTCAACACCATCGAGGTGATCTCCGGCGTCTGCACCACGGTGGCCGAGCTGAAGGCCGACCTCACCGAATCGCTCGACCTGGTGCACCAGGTCACCGACCCGCTGGGCGTGGAGCTGTTCTCCGCCGGCACGCACCCGTTTTCCAATTGGTACCAGCAGAAAGTGACCGACAAGGCGCGGTACGCCAAGCTGATCGACCGCACCCAGTGGTGGGGCCGGCAGATGCTGATCTACGGCGTCCACGTGCACGTCGGCCTCGACCACCGGGACAAGGCGCTGCCGGTGCTCGACGCGATGCTGAACTACGCGCCGCACCTTCAGGCGCTCTCGGCGTCCTCGCCGTACTGGGGCGCGGAGGACACCGGGTACGCGTCCAACCGGGCGCTGATGTTCCAGCAGCTGCCGACGGCCGGGCTGCCGTTCCAGTTCGCCGAGTGGGGCGAGCTGGAGCAGTACGTGGCCGACATGTTCACCACCGGCGTGATCGACCACTTCTCCGAGATCCGCTGGGACATCCGCCCGGCGCCGCAGTTCGGCACGATCGAAATGCGCGTGTGCGACGGCCTGCCGACGCTGGAGGAGGTCGGCGCCATCTCGGCGCTGACGCAATGCCTGGTGGAGGACTTCAGCACCCGCCTCGACGACGGCGAGCGGCTGCCGACGCTGCCGCCGTGGCACGTCCAGGAGAACAAGTGGCGCGCCGCCCGCTACGGCATCGACGCGATCGTCATCCTCGACGCCGCCGGCCGCGAGCGCCTGGTCACCGACGACATCGCCGACCTGCTGGACCGCCTCGAGCCGGTGGCCCGCCGGCTGGAATGCGCGGCCGAACTGCGCGACGTCGAGACGATCCTGGCCTGCGGCCCGAGCTACCTGCGCCAACGAGCGGTGGCGAAGCAGTACAACGGCTCGCTGAAGGCCGTGGTGGCCTCGCTGGTCGCCGAGATGCGCGACGGCATCGCCCGCTGAGCCTGGTCAGCTGTCGAGGTGACGCAGGAGCGTGCCCGGGCCGATCACCGAAGCGCCGAGATCCGTGACGCGGCCGCGCAGCTCACGGTCGGCCGTCACCACGACCACGTGGTCGTCCGGGCGGGTGCGGGCCGACGCCGTGACCTCGACGATCTTCGAGTCGCCGTCGGTCTCGGCGGGGACGACCTGCACGCCCGACGCCGGCTCGACGCCGCGGGCCTGGCCCTCGACGACGAGCACGACCCGGGGCCACCACGTCCACTCCGGTCCGGCGCCGATGCCCGCGACCGCGTCCGGGATCCCCGTCTCGGCCGGTTTCACCAAGCGGTCGCGCAGCCGCTCGGCCGCGCCGCGGCGGTCGCGCCACCAGCCGTCGGGGCGCGAGCCGACGACGTTCGCACCGTCGACCACCAGCACGAGTTCACGGCCGATCTGCGCGCGCAGCCGTGGCCACGAAGCGGCGAAATCCCTGTGCAGCGGCAAATCCGCGACGTCGCCGGGGTCGACCCAGCGGACCTCCGCGCTCTCCTGGTTGGCCACCCGCGCGTCGAGCGAGCTGTGCGCGACACCGAGAACGGTGGTGTAGCGCCAGACTTCGTGGTCGAGCACCGAAGCGGACAGCGCCCGGAAATCGGACTTCGCCACGTCCGCCTCTTCCCACGCCTCGCGGGCGGCCGCGTCTCGCACGGTCTCGCCCACTTCCAGCGCGCCGCCGGGCAGGGCCCAGGTGCCGCCGTTGTGCACCCACCAGGCCCGCCGTTGCAGCAGCACGCCGCGCGCGGGGTCCGAGAGCAGGAGCCCGGCCGCGCCGAACGCTCCCCAGTGCAGCCGGCCGCAGGTGGTGCACCGCACGAAGCGGCTGGCGGTCCTCGGCGTCACGCCTTCAGCCTGTCACACCGACTTCGGCTCCGGGAACCTTCGCGGCGTCGACGGCCAGCGCCGCGGCGCCGACGATCGCCGTGTCGTCGCCGAGGTGCGCGGTGCGGATGCGGGCCAGCGGCCGATAGCGGGCGCCGGTGATGGCGCCGGCGTAGTGCTCGCGGGCCTCGTCGAGGAACAGCGGCGCGGACTCCGACACCCCGCCGCCGATCACGATGATCTCCGGGTCGAACACGTCCGCCACCAGTGCCAGGCCCTCGCCGAGCCACTTGGCCAGCTCGGCCATCGCCCGCAACGCGATCGGGTCGCCGTCACGCGCGGCGCCGGCCACCCGGCGGCCGGTGACCGAGCCCGGGTCGCCCGCGATCTCGCGCGAAAGCACCGTCGAACGGCCGGGGTAGCGCGCGAGCAGCTCGACGGCCGTCGCGGCCAGCGCCGTGCCGCTGCAGTAGCGCTCCCAGCAGCCGTACTTCCCGCACGGGCAGGCCCGCCCGCCAGGCACCATGGTCAGGTGGCCCAGCTCGGGCGCGACGCCGTACGCGCCGCGGTAGATCTCGCCGTCGAGCAGCAGGCCGGCGCCGATGCCGGTGCCCAGCGCGACCAGCGCCGCCACCTTCGCCCCGCGCGCGGCGCCGAAGCGGTGCTCGCCGACGACGGCCGAGTTCACGTCGTGCTCCAGCGTCACGGGCAGGCCCACGCGCTTGGCGATCCGGTCGGCCACTGGCGCGTCGCGCCAGGCCAGGTGCGGCGCGAACATCACCGAACGGCGGTCCCGCGTCACGAACCCGGCCACGGCCAGCCCGACGGCCGCGACCTCGTGCCGGTTGCGCAGGTCCTCGACGACGCCCGCGATGGCGTCCTCGAGCGCGTTCTCCTCGCTCGGCGTCCCGACGCGGGCGGTGTCCAGCAGCGAACCCCGCTCGTCCACGACGCCGGCGCGCACACTCGTGCCCCCGACGTCCACCCCTATCGTCAGCACTCAGCTCTCCCGCTCCGGCCGCCAGTCTTCCCGCTTGAGGACGGCGATGTGCTGCACCCGGGACCCCTCCGGAGACGCCTCGGGCGCCGCCGGCCGGGGCTCGGGCCGGAAGCCCGGCATGTGCACGCCCTCGTCCGGCTCCCACCGGTCGGCGAGCACCGCCCGCAGCAGCGCCACCAGCTGGGCCAGCTGTTCCAGCACCCGGGCGGCGAACTCCGGCCGCTCACCTCGCACGACGGCGACGATGGCACACAGCGGGCACCAGCCGCACGTCGAACCGCCCTCGGCCCCCGCTTCGTGGGACTCGTCACCGCCGTGACCGGCCGAGATCACCCCGTCGAGCCAGGGCGCGGCGCGCTCCACCAGCATCTCGGTCAGCAGGCGGATCTCCTCGGCCAGCCGAAGGCCCTCGGCGCCGGACTCGTCGTCTTCGCTCACCCGGGTCCCCGGTTCCCGGCCAGGCTGACCACCAGGCCGTCGGCGTCGGATTCCGCGCCGGTGATCCGGCACGGCCGCAGCGGCTCGGGCAGGGCGATCAGCCTGCGGAAGCCGTCCACGGTGATCGCCAGGTCGTCGTCGACGCGGGCGAGGTCCACGTCCGCGTCCCGCTCCAGCGGGATCGCCACGCGCAGCCGGAAGCCGTCCTCGGCCGGGCTGACCTGAAGCAACGGGGTGACGGGCTTTCCGTTGCCCGCCAACGGGTCCTGCCCGTGGTACAGCTCTTCGGCCAGCTCTGCCAGCGCCCGCGCGCCCACCGGCTCGCTCGCCCGGTGCTCGACGCGCGCCAGCTCGCGCGGCCCGAAGCCCGCGGCCGCCAGCTCGGCCAGCACCGCGTCCTGCTGGGTCCGCCGGGTGCGCAGCCAGGCGGCGGCCGAACCGCGCCAGAAGCCGGGCGCGGGCATCCGCCGGTTCGCGATCAGGCCGTCCACGGCGATGCCGCGCAGCGCCAGCGCGCTGAGCGTGCGCCGCGCCTCGGCGACCACCACCCGCTCCGGGGTGAGCACCAGCCGGACCGTGGTCACGGCCGGGTCGGTGAGCAGCGCGCGCAACGACTCCAGGTGCGCGCCGAGCCGGCCCACCGAGTCCACCACGCGGCCGCGACGGCCCGCCTTCCAGCCGTACATCCGCTTCAAATACCCCGAAACGGCCTCGGGCAACGCGAGCAGCCGCAGCGTCTCGGCGGTCGGGCCGCAGTCGACCACCACGGTGTCCCACGGGCCGTGCTCGGCGAGCCGCTGCACCTCGGTCAGCGCGAGCAGCTCGTCGACGCCCGGCAGCACGGTCAGCTCCTCGGCGTCCAGCGCGTCGAGGCCGGCGCCCGCCAGCGTCGAGCGCAGCTGGCCGCGCAGGTCGTCCCAGGTCCGGTCGGCCAGTGAGCGGGAATCGACCTGCACGGCCGACAGCCGGTTCGCCACCGCGGCGGTGCCGGGCGCGACGTCCACTTCGGACGGCTCCGCCCCGAGCGCGCGGCCGAACGCGTCGCCCAGCGAGTGCGCCGGGTCGGTGGAGACGACCAGCGTCTTCCTGCCGCGGCCGGCCAGCGCGGTGGCGGTGGCCGCGGCGAGCGTGGTCTTCCCGACACCCCCCTTGCCGGTGAACAGCAGGATCCGCATGCGCTCGCCCTATTCCCCGCCTTCGGCCCGCTTCTTGAGTTCCTTCAGCGCGGTGTCCATGACCATCTTCTCGGCCTTGCGCCGCAGCAGCCCGATCATCGGCAGCGCCAGCTCCACCGACAGCGTGTACGTCACCTTCGTGCGCCCGCCGGGCAGGTCCTCCAACGCGTAACGACCGTTCTGCGCCTTCTGCATCTGGCCCTTGACCAGGTGCCAGCTGACGCCGAGGCCGGTGGCGTCCCAGTCGTACTCGAGGGTGTACACGTCCTTGATCGGGCCGGCGTCCAGGGTGAGCTTCACCTGCTTCGCGCGCCCGGCGTCGTCGGTGCCCAGCACCTCGGCCTCACGGACGGCCTTCGCCCACTCGGGGTAGGCGGGGAAGTCGGCGATCACCGCCAGCACCCGGGCGGGCTCGGCGTCGACCTCGATGGACTGCGTGGACTGCTCGGCCATGGGACGAAGCGTAGCCGGAGAGCGTCTTCACCAGCGCAGCACGTAGGGCTGCCCGGTCTCCTTGAAGTGACCGACGTTACGGCACTCGGTGCGCCCGAGCCGCCGCCGCGCGGCCAGCGGCTGGTGCACGTGGCCGAACACCGACCACCGCGGCCGCTGCTCGCGGATCAGCTCCAGCAGCGCCTTCGAGCCCAGCTCGGCGCGGCGCGCGACCACGTCGTAGGTCAGGTCGGCCACGGCGGGCGGGATGTGCGTGCAGAGCACGTCGACGTTCTCGAGCTTGGCCACGGACTCGTCGAATTCCTCGCGGGCCCGCAGGTAGGGCCGCCAGGCCGCGCCCTTGCGGGGCCGCGGCACGACGCCCTCGGGCAGCACCGCGCCGCCGACGAAGCCGAACCGCAGGCCGCCGATGGTGGTCACCTCGCCGTCGAGCACCTCGACGCCGGAGCCGGTGAACTCGGGCCACAGCGCGGGCGCGTCGACGTTGCCGGGGGTGGCGTAGGTGGGCGCGGTCATCGCGGCGAACAGGGTCGCGTACTGGCTGCGCACCGCCTCGTCGACGGCCGCGGCCGGGTCGTCGAGGGTGGCCCAGAGCGTGCGGGAGTACGCGACGGTCTCGTCCCGGCTGCCCTCCCGGCGCAGCCGCGCGAACTCGCCGACCCGCTCCGCGCCGAACAGGGCGCCCATGATGCCCTTGTCGTGCTCGCGGTAGTCGACGAAGTCGAGCAGGTCGCCGAGCACGACCAGCGCGTCCGCCCCCTCACCGGCCCGCTTCAGCGCGTCGGCGTTGCCGTGCACGTCCGAAACGACGTGAACCCGCACAAGACCCTCCTAGTCCTCGGACCCCGGCTCCGGGAGCCACTGCGGCGGGATCCCGGGCTCGCGCCCGTCCTCGAGGACGTCCTTGAGCCCCAGCGTGAGCTCCTTCGCCGCGCGGGCGCGGCGGTCGAACTCACGGCGCAGCTCGCGCGGGCTCAGCTCACGCGGCGCGCCGCCGGGGCCGGCGGGCGTCGCGCGCAGGAAGTAGTGCAGCACGGTGCCGTCGAGCACGGGTTCCAGCCAGACCTCCATCGTACCGACGAGCGCGCCGGTCACGGTCCAGCGCAGGCCCTTGTCCCCGCGGTCGGTGTAGACCTCGAGGGAAAGGTCCGGCCAGTACCGCCGCCAGGCGGCCGGGTCGGCGAACGCCGCGGCGACGGTGCTCGGCGGCACGACGATGAAGGTCTCGTCCACGAGGTCCAGTGCAGGTGGTCCGGGGTTCACCGGCGCAGAATGTCATGACCTCGTCCGGCGGGCCGCCGCGGCGTGGTCTTAAGGTCTACGGCAAGCTAAGTTGACCGGCGGGTAACCGCACGCGTCGAACACGGAGGTCCACGTGCGCGAATACAGCGCCCCCGCCGGGAAGCCGGTGACCGACGACGAGAACCTGGCGGATGTCGTCTGGGCTAACGCCGAGCGGTTCTCCGACGTCGTCAGCTTCCGCAGGCAGGTCGACGGCAGCTGGCTCGACGTCACCGCGAAGGACTTCGCGGACCAGGTCGCGGCCGTCGCGAAGGGCCTCGCCGGGGCCGGCATCGGGCACGGCGACCGCGTCGCCCTGATGTCGAAGACCCGCTACGAGTGGACCCTGATCGACTTCGCGATCTGGGCCGCCGGCGCGGTCACCGTCCCGATCTATGAGACGTCCTCGCCCGAGCAGGTGCAGTGGATCCTCTCGGACTCGGCCGCGAAGGCCGTGATCGTGGAGACCGACGAGCACCGCGGCGCCGTCGACCAGGTCCGCGACCGGCTGACCGCGCTGGAGCTGACCTGGCAGATCGAGAGCGCCTCCCCCGCGATCGACGAGCTGACCGCGCTGGGCGCCGAGATCTCCGACGAGGACCTGCACTCGCGGCGGCGCGCCGTCTCCGCGGGCGAGCTGGCCACCATCGTCTACACCTCCGGCACCACCGGGCGGCCCAAGGGCGTCGAGCTGACGCACCGCAACCTGCTGACCGAGATCCGGGCCGACATCGAGGCCTTCCCGGAGCTGATGGAGCAGGGCAACTCGCTGCTGTGCTTCCTGCCGCTGGCGCACATCCTGGCCCGCGCCATCGCCGTCACCGCGCTCTCGGCCCGGGTCACGCTGGGGCACACCCCGGACGTCAAGAACCTGGTCCCCGACCTGGGCACCTTCCGCCCGACGTTCGTGGTCGCCGTGCCGCGGGTGTTCGAGAAGGTCTACAACTCGGCGAAGCAGAAGGCGCACAGCGAAGGCAAGGGCAAGATCTTCGACGCGGCGGAGGCCGTGGCGGTCGCGTACAGCGAGGCCCAGGACGGCGGCGGCGCCGGGTTCGGCCTGCGCGCCAAGCACCTGCTGTTCGACAGGCTCGTGTACAGCAAGCTCCGCGCGGCGCTCGGCGGCCGGTGCGTCGCGGCGGTGTCCGGCGGTGCCCCGCTGGGCGCGCGGCTGGCGCACTTCTTCCGCGGCATCGGCGTGCCGGTGTTCGAGGGCTACGGCCTGACCGAGACCTCGGCGGCGGCGAACGTGAACACCAAGACCGCGTTCCGCGTCGGCACCGTCGGCAAGCCGGTGGCGGGCAACTCGGTCCGCATCGCCGACGACGGCGAGATCCTGGTCAAGGGCGGGGTCGTCTTCGGCGCGTACCACAACAACGCCGAGGCTTCGGCCGAATCGCTCACCGACGGCTGGTTCCACACCGGCGACCTCGGCGAGCTCGACGCCGACGGCTTCCTGAAGATCACCGGACGCAAGAAGGAGATCATCGTCACCGCGGGCGGCAAGAACGTGGCGCCGTCCGGGCTGGAGGACACGATCAAGGCGTCGCCGCTGATCAGCCAGGCCATGGTGGTGGGCGACCAGCGGCCGTTCATCGGCGCGCTGGTGACCGTGGACGAGGAGTACTTCCCGTCGTGGAAGACCCAGCACGGCAAGCCCGCGCAGGCCACGGTCGCCGATCTGGCCACGGACGAGGACCTGCTCAAGGAGATCCAGGCCGCGGTGGACGAGGCCAACCGGCAGGTCTCGCACGCCGAGGCGATCAAGAAGTTCACCGTGCTGGCCAAGGACTTCACCGAGGCGGGCGGCGAGATCACGCCGAGCATGAAGCTCAAGCGCAACGTGGTGAGCAAGAACTACGCCGGCGACATCGAAGCGCTGTACCGGAAGTAACCCGTTCGACGCCGATGGCCCCCTGGTTCGCGGACCGGGGGGCCATCGGCGTTCGCGGAAGGGCTCAGCCCTGCTGGAAGTTCTGCGGCGGCTGGAACTGCTGCTGCTGCGGCGGCTGACCCTGCGGCTGGCCCTGCTGCGGCTGGCCCGCCGGGGGCTGCTGCTGGCCCTGCTGCTGGCCGGCCGGGGGCTGCTGGCCGCCTTCGGGGACGACGTACACGGCGGTGCCGTACGCGGCGATCTCGCTGGCCGTCTGGGCGATCTCGTTGCAGTCGAAGCGCAACGCGAGCACCGCGTTCGCGCCGTGCTGCATGGCTTCCTGCGAAAGGCGGTGCAGCGCCTCGTAACGCGAGTCCGACAGCAGCTTCGACAGGCCCTTGAGCTCACCGCCCGCCATCGACTTGAAGCCGGCACCGATGTTGGAGAACATGTTGCGGCTGCGCACGGTCAGCCCGAAAACCTCGCCGAACACGCGAACCACGCGGTAGCCGGGCAGATCGTTCATAGTGGACAGCAGGATCGGGAACTGCTGCGGGGGCGCGGGTTGTGTCATGGACGGATCGTAACCAGACCGAGGCCGCCGCACCCGTTAATCAGGAAGTGATCCGCTCGTTCCAGTCGATGTGGTGGTGATACAGCCAGCCGGGCTCCTCGCCGACGTCCTCGCCCGCGCTCGCGGCCACCAGCTTTTCGACGCGGGTGCGGCGCAATCGCTCGTACGCGGCGAAGGCCGAGGGCGCGTCCGGCTCGTCCCGCAGGCACAGGGCGAGCACCACGCTGTCTTCCAGCGCCATCGAAGCGCCCTGCCCGGCCGCCGGGGACGCCGCGTGGGCCGCGTCGCCGACCAGCACCATCCGGCCGGTGGACCAGAGCCGGGTGGCCGGCACGTCGTAGGAGTGGCCGCCGAAGACCTCGTCGCCGGTGGCCGCGATGATGTCCGCGCACGGCAACGGATCGCCGTCGAACTTCCCGTGCGCGAACTCGCGCCACTGCGCCGGGGTCACCGCGGCGATCTCGTCGCGGGGCCGCTCGGTGTCGTCGATGCGGGCGAACCAGAACGTGGCGCCGTCCGGCGCGGTGGTGTAGCCGAACGCCGCGCGGCTGCCGCGGATCATCCGGTAGACGCCCGGGGCCGGGGGGAAGCCGCCGGCGCGGGTGTAGCCGTAAACGACGGTGAGGCCGGTGAAGCGCGGCCGGTCGGCGTCCGGGTCGATCAGGGTGCGGACCACCGAGTGCAGGCCGTCCGCGCCGATCAGCACATCGCCGGATTCGGTGGAGCCGTCGTCGAAGGTGGCGACCACCCCGTCCGGGCCCGATCCGGCCGAGACCAGCCGGCGCCCGTGCGTCACGGTGATCCCGCGACGGCCCGCCTCCTCCTGCAGCACGCGGTAGAACGCGGCGCGGGTGAGCGTGCGCGGGCCGGCCAGCCCGACGTCGTCGAAGTCGCGGGTGCCCACGGTTTCACCGCCGGGCGCGACCACCTCGACGCCGAGGGCGGCGAACGACGCCTCGATCACCGGGCCGTCGGCCTCGATCGCGCGCAGGGCGTCCATCCCGTTGTGCATCACGGTGAGGAACGCGCCCGCGTCCGCTCCGCCGGACGGGTAAGCCTCGAAGACCACGGCCTCGTGCCCCGCGCGCTGCAGCGCCATCGCCGTGACCGTGCCCGAGATGCCGCCGCCGGCGACGAGAACCCGCATCGACCAAACCCCCCGAAAAGAAAGTGCCGCCACCGACCCTAACGGACGGATGGCGGCACGGATCCGGCTCAGGCGCGCTCGGCGACCGCGAGCCGCAGGCAGACCACCAGGCCGCGGACCGCCTCTTCCAGCTCGCCGATCTCGGGGAAGGACGGCGCGATGCGGATGGTCGCGTCGGCCGGGTCGTCGCCGTACGGGTGGGTGGCGCCGGCCGGGGTCAGCGCGACGCCCGCCTCCTTGGCCAGCCGCACGATCTCCTTGGCGGTGCCCTCGGGCGCGGTCAGCGTGATGAAGTACCCGCCGGCCGGCCGCGTCCAGCTCGCCAGGCCCGAGCCGCCCAGCTCCTCGGTCAGGATGCGGTCCACCGCGGCGAACTTCGGCGCCAGGATCTCCGCGTGCTTGCGCATGTGGGCGCGGACCCCGTCGGCGTCCTTCAGGAACAGCGCGTGCCGCAGCTGGTTCACCTTGTCCGGGCCGATCGTGCGCTTGGCGACCAGGCCGGACCACCAGGCGATGTTGGCCGCCGACGCGCCGAAGAACCCGACGCCGGCCCCGGCGAGGGTGATCTTCGAGGTGGAGCCGAAGACGAACGCGCGGTCCGCGTTGCCCGCCTCGGCGCAGAGCGCGAGCACGTCGGCCAGCACCGGCTCGTCATCGGTGAGGTGGTGCACGGCGTAGGCGTTGTCCCAGAAGATCCGGAAGTCCGGCGCCGCGGTGGCCATGCCCGCCAGCCGGCGCACGGTGTCGTCGGAGAAGGTGCTGCCGGTCGGGTTCGAGTACTTCGGCACGCACCAGATGCCCTTGATCCCGGCGTCCTCGGCGACGAGGCGCTCGACCACGTCCATGTCCGGGCCGGCCTCGGTCATCGGCACCTGGATCAGCTCGATGCCGAACCGCTGGGCGAGGTGGAAGTGCCGGTCGTAACCCGGGACCGGGCAGAGCATCGCGACCCGCGGCTCGTCGGCCCAGCGGCGCTCGCCGCCCGGCAGCACGCTGAGCAGCGACTGCACCACGGCGTCGTGCATCAGCTCGAGGCTCGAGTTGCCCACGGCGAGCAGCTGGTCCACCGGGACCTGCAACGCTTCGGCGAACACCCGGCGCAGCTCCGGCAGGCCCTTGGCGCCGCCGCCGTAGTTGCGCGTGTCCGTGCCGTCCTCGGCCTTGTACCGGCCGTTCGGCAGCGTCAGCAGGTCGGCCGAGAGGTCGAGCTGCCGGGGGGACGGCTTGCCGCGGGTGATGTCCAGGGAGAGGCCGCGGCCGACGAGCGCCGCGTAGTCACGGCGGGCGGAGTCGACGTCGACAGGAGCAGTGGTCATGGACACCACGCTAAACCGCGCGTCACTATCATTTCCGATGACCCCCTGTCCAGGGTCTAACGTGGGCACGTGCTTCTCGTGGTTCACGCCGACCAGCGTCAGTTCTCGGTGCGCGACCCCTCGGCCTGGGTGCCGGGCGAGGGCGGGTGGACCGGGGAAGCGGTGACCTCCCACCGGATCGCGGTCGAGCCGTTCTCGCTGGCCGTGGCCACCGCACGGTCCGACCTGGTCGAGGCGGCGGTCTCGGTCCACCCCGCGCGGCCCGCCGTTCCCGACGGCGCCGAGCACGTGGTCGAGGCCGATCTGGAGGTCCGCGGCGCCACCCTCACCGTCGCCGGTCCCTCGGACTACCGGAGCCAGGAGCACCACCTGCCCGTCGAGCCCGGGCGCTACCGGGTACGGGTGTCCTATGTGGAGAGTGGCCCGCCGGACGCGGAGTGGAACGACTTCGAGTACGGCGCGCACTTCCGCTACGTCCTCGACCTGTGGCCGTCCACGGACCCGGCGCCGGTCGTCGTGGTGCGCCAGGGTGCCGGGGTCTGGGACGGCTAGAGCGCGTCCAGGCCGGTGATCTTCCACTGCCCGTCGGCGCGGTGGGCGGTGACGCCGAGCTGCGCGACCGCCGATTGCGGCGCCCCACCGCCCGGGGTGATGGTCTGCTGGTCGAGGAAGAGCAGCAGCGACGCGTCGTCGCCGTGCAGTGTGCGGACGCCGATGGACCGGATCGTGGTGGTGCGGATCAGCTTCCCGGCCGCGGCGCGCTTGCCCGCGGCCGCGAACTGGGTCCGGTACTGGTCCACGGCGGCGCCGGTGAGCACGTCGGCGGCGGCGCGGGTGGTGCGTTCGAGATCGCCGTAGTCGTAGGAGAACACGGCTTTCACGCCCGCGCTGACCTGGTCGCACAGCTCGGCGGTGGCGGACTGGTCGACCAGCGCCGCGTTGTCCTCCGGCTGCAAAGCCGAAGCCTGCACGGCGAACCACACCGCACACGCGAGCGCCACCACCGCGACGGCGCCGACGATCGGCAGCGCACGGCCCTTCACGAGCGCACGGCCCTTCGCGAGCCCGCCGCGCTTCACGAGCCCACCGCCTGCACCGCGCCGACCTTCCAGGCGTCGCCGACGCGCGCGAAGTCCACCGTGAGCCGGGACTGCTTCGGCACGGGCGCCGCGCCGGCCGTGCCGACGCGGACGTCGAGCACCGCGATCAGCCGGGCCGTGCCCGCCGCCGGGTCCAGCTCCGTCACGGCGGCTTGCACGAGCGACGCCGTCGACACGGTTTTGGTGCTCGTCGCGCGGTCGATCTGCAGCTGGCGGTCGCCGGAGAGGTCGTGGCCGTACTGGCCGGTGGCGGCGCCGATCCACCGGTCGACGTCGGCCGCGCCGGTGCGGTAGTCGATGGTGTTCAGCGTGACCAGCTCGGTGCTCGCGGCGGCCAGCACCGCGTCGCGGTCACGGCCGCGGGCCAGCGAGTCGTCGTGCGCGGCCTGCCACCACGACCAGCCGAACCAGGCGGCGGCGAGCACGGCCAGCGCCGCGACCACGCCGAGCAGCCGGGCCGGCATCAGGAGCCGCCCAGCAACGCCCCGAGGCCGCCCTGCGCCGGCTTGCCCAGCTGACTCAGCAGGCCGGGCAGCTGGTTCGCGTCCGGGCTCGCGGTCTGCGCCGAGGCCTGCGGTGCCGCGGGAATGGCGGGCGGCTTGCCCGCGTACGGCGCGTTCTGCGAGCCGCGCACGCCGGTCGGGCTGCCCGGCGGCTCGGCGCAGTAGGCGTTCATGTTCACCGGCGCTTCGCTGGTGTCGTTGGCGGGGCGCTCCTTCGTGCCTTCGTAGCCCTTCGTGCACGAGGCCGGGTCGAAGAAGTTGAACACCACGCCGAGGTGGCCGGTGCCGTCCGGCGAGGTCGTCGGCGAGAACGCCCCGATCACCGGGTACGCCACGAGCAGCTCCTCGAGCGCGTCCGTGCGGGCCGAGGTGATCTGCGCCGTGGTCAGCGCGTTCGCGAACAGCACGCCGAGGTCGGTGCCCGAGGTGGCGAGCACGTCGCTGATCTGCCGGCTCAGCTGCGGCGCCTCGTCGATCACCTTGCGCAGGTCCGGGTCCGACGACTTGAGCTGCGCGGTGATCGTCTTCAGCCCGCTCGCGAACGAGGTGATGTTCGCCGCCTGCCGCTCCTGGGTGGCGAACACCGTCCGGGAATTCGCCAGCAGGCCCTGGGTCTGCGGGATGTACTGGGCCGCCGTGGCAGTCAGGGAACTCGTGCTGTCCAGCAGCTTCTGCAGCTGCGGCCCGGTGCCCGCGAACGCGTTGTAGGTCTCGTCCACGACCGTCTTCAGCGAGTCCGGGTGCACGCTCGCCACCAGGTTGTCGAGGTGGGTCAGCACGGAGTCCGGCGACGCGGGCAGCGACGTCCGGTCCTGCGTGATCACCGAGCCGTCGTGCAGGTACGGGCCGGAGTCGTGGTCCGGCAGCAGGTCCACGAACTGCTCCCCCACCGCGGACCGGTCCGCCACCTGCGCGTGCAGGTCGGCGGGGATGTCCGGGCCGCCGGAGTCGAGGTCGAGGTGGGCGTCGACGCCGTGGCCGGTCAGCGTCAGCGCCGAAACCCGGCCCACCGTCACCCCGCGGTAGGCGACCTCGGAGTTGACGAAGACCCCGCCGGAGTCGGCGAGCTGCACGGTCACCTGATAGCCCTGCGAGCCGAAGAGCCGGTCGAGCCCCGCGTAGTGCCCGCCCGCGTACACCACCGAAACCAGGGCGATCACCACGAAGGCGATGAGCTGGATGCGAGTCTTGCGGCTGGTCATCCGGCCCCACCCCCGAGCAGCGTGCCGAGCAGGCCGCCGAGGACGCCGCCCTGGTTCTTCGCCGGCGGCGCGGTGGTCGGCAACGGCAGCGGCGACGACGAGCCAGTGCCAGTGCCGGTGCCGGTGCCGGTGCCGGTGCCGAGCGGCAGCTGGACCGGCGGCTGCGAGGAGTTGGTGAAGTTCTGCACCAGCTTGTCCAGGTCGAGGTCGATGGTCGCGTCGACGTTCGCGTAGTCGCCCTTGATCGTGTTGCCCGCGTAGTCCGGGAACGGGTAGGTGAGCAGGATCTGCAACGCGTTCGGCAGGTTCTGGCCCGCCTCGCCGAGCTTCTGCAGCGTCGGCTCCAGCGCCTTGAGGTTCGCCACGAGCTGGTCGCGGCTGCGGTTCACGGTGTCCACCGCGACCCCGGAAAGCTTGTTCAACGCGTTCAGCATCCCCACCAGCTGGTCGCGCTGATCGGCCAGGATCTTGATCCCCGGAGCCAGATTGTCCAGCGCCGTGGTGAGGTTCCGGGTCTGCCCGACGAGCGTGTGCGACAGCTTGCCGAGCCCGTCGATCGCGCGCAGGATCTCGGCCTTGTGCCCGTCGAGCTGGGTCGCGAGATCGTCCACTCGGGACAGCAGCGCGCGCATCTGCGGCTCATTGCCCGACAGCGCGTCGTTCAGCTCGTGGCTGATGTTCTGGATCTGGTCGACGCCGCCGCCGTTGAGCAGCAGCGAAAGCGCGCCCAGCACCTCCTCGATCTCGGGGTTGCGGTTGGTGCGCCCGAGCGGGATCTGCGCGCCGTCGGTGAGGTGCCCGGCCGGCTTCTCCTGCGTCGGCTGGCTCAGCTCGACGAACTTCTCCCCCAGCAGGCTGGACTGCCGCAGCTCCGCGTGCGCGTTGGCAGGCAAGGAAATGTCGCCGTTCACGGTCATCGCGACGAGCGCGGCCTTCGTGTCCGGCGTGAGCGTGATGCGGTCGACGCGGCCGACGGCGACGTCGTTGACCTTCACACTCGACTGCGGCACCAGGTCGAGCACATCGGTGAACAGTGCCGTGACGTGGTACGGGTGGTCGCCGAGGTCCGGCCCGCCCGGCAGCGGCGTGGAGTACAGCCCGGAGAAGCCGCCGTCGCTGCACCCGGCGAGCACGAGCACGCCCGCGAGCACGCCGGCCAGCCGCTGCTTCACGCGCTTCACTTGCCACCGCCCGAAAGCTGCGTCAGCACATCGGTCAACGGCAGGGGCAACGGTGGCAGCTGGCCGTTCTGCAGCGAGTTCAGCACCTGCGGCACGGTCGGCAGCTTCAGCGTGCCGTCGAGCACCGGCGCGAGCTGTTTGCAGATGGTGCCGAGCGCGTCCGGGACCTGCTTCGGCGTGCCCGCGCTGATCAGCCGGCAGACGGTGAGGATCGGCGGGTTGGTGATCTCGTTGAGGTTGTCGCGCACCGCGATGGTGCCCGAGGCCGCGTCGTAGGAGTTGATGAAGTTCGTGGCGCCGGTCGGGGCGATGTCGAGCACCTCGGCGAGCGCGGCCCGCTGGTCCACCAGCACCTTGGTCAGCGACGCCAGTTTGCCCACATTGGACTCCAGGCCGGACTTGTTGTCCGCCACGAACTGCTGCACGTCGCCGAGCGAGGAGGCCAAAGAGGACAGTGCCGCCCCGACCTGGCTGGAATCGTCGGCGAGGAACCCGCTCACGTCGGCCACGCGCTGGTAGAACTCGTTGAGCTGGCTGTCGCTCTGCGCCAGCGCCGAGGTGAACGAATCCAGGTTCTGCACCGTGGCGAACAGGTCGTCCTTCGAGTCGTCCAGCGTGCCGGCGAGGTCGGCCAGCCGGCCGACGGTCGAGTTGAGGTTCGCGCCGTTGCCCTTGAGGTTCGCGGCCGCGGTGTCCAGCACGTTCGACAGGGCACCGTTCTTGTTCGCCCCGTCCGGGCCGAGCGCGGTGGACAGCTTGTCCAGGCTCGCGTACAGGTCGTCCAGCTCGACCGGCGTCGCGGTCTTGTCCCGCGCCAGCACGGTCCCGCTCGCCAGCGTCGGGCCGCTGTCGTACGACGGGGTCAGCTGCACGTACCGGTCGCTGACCAGGCTGGGCGCGACCACCACGGCGCCGACGGCCGCGGGGATCGGCACATCGCCGTCCACCCGCATGTCGACCCGGACCGCGTCGCCCGCCGGCGTCACGTCGGTGACCTCGCCGACCGGCACGCCGAGCACCCGCACCGACGAGCCGGAGTACAGCCCGACGGTTTTGCCGAAGTACGCCGAAAGCTTCGTGCCGCCGTTGTCCCGCAGCGCCAGCCACAGCCCGGCGGTGAGCAGAAGTGCCGCCACACAGCCGAAAGCCAGCCAGGTCACGAGGTCGCGCCCGTTCCGGGTCTGGATCGTCATCGTCCACCCACCCCCTGGTTCGGCGCCGCGATCGGCGGGGTGCAGCCCTCGGGGTTGATCGACAGCCCGGCGGCGGTGATCGTCGGCGGCAGCAGGCCGCACAGGTAGCCCTCGAACCAGCGCCCGTTCCCGGTCGCGTTCGCGCCGACCCGGGCGAACGGCGCCATCAGCGCCAGCCCGCGGTCGAGGTTGCCCTGGTTGCGTTGCAGCACATCGGTCACCTTCCCCAGCGCGTCCAGCGTGGGCTTGAGCTGTGTGCGGTTGTCCGCGACGAGCCCGGACAGCTGCTGCGAGATCTGCTGCGTCCCGGTGAGCAGGGTGCTGATCTGCTGACGGCGCTGCTGCAGTTCGCTCAGCAGCAGGTTGCCGTCGCCGATCACCTGCTGCAGCTGGGCGTTGCGGTCGGACAGGGTCTTGGACACCGCGCTCGTGTTGGCCAGCAGCGTGTGCAGGTCCGCGTCGCGTGAGGACACCGTCTGGGACAAGGAAGAAAGGCCCGACAGGGTGTCCTTCAGGTATTGCGGGCTGTCCTTGAGCGAATCGGACAATGCGTTGAAGCTGTCCGCGAGCTGTTTCGTGTCGATGTCGCCGACGGTGGTGGAAAGCTGGTTGAACGCGTCCTGCAGCTCGAACGGCGTGCGGGTGCGGTTCACCGGGATGGTGGCGTCCGGGTTTTGCGTGCCGCCGCCCTTCGGCACCAGTGCCAGGTACTTCTCCCCCAGCAGCGTCTTGATCTCGATCGACGCCGTGGAAGCGTCGCCGACCCGGGTGCCCTTCACCCGGAACTTCACCAGCACCTGCTTGTGCCCCAGCTCGACCGACGTCACCTGGCCGACCTTGACCCCGGCCACTTCCACCTCGTTGTCCGCGGCTAGCCCGGCGGCCTCCGCGAAGTACGCGGAGTAGGTGGTGCCGTTGCCGAACATCGGGATGCTGTCGGAGAAGTAAGTGACCGCGGTGACGAGCAGGATCAGCACCAGCGTGACCGCGCCGACCGCCGCCTGATTGCGTTGCTTCAACGGTTTCACGGACCACACCTCGCCGCGCGCTCGGTCGCCGGGAGCGGGATGACCGGCAGCGTCACGTCCAGCGACGAGATGCCGATCTTGCCCTCGATCCCGCACAGGTAGTAGTTGAACCAGCTGCCGTAGCTCAGGGTCCGGGTGAACTTCTCCAGGTTGCCCGGCAGCACCTGCAGCAGGTGGTCGAGCAGCTGGTCGGAGTCGCCGAGGTTCTTCGACAGGATGCCCAGCTGCGCGACGTCGTCCTTGACCGCCGGGCGCGCGTCCGCGAGCAGCCCGGAGGTCGCCGTGGTCAGGTCGCCCAGCGCGCCCACGGCGTCGCCGATCGGCTTGCGCTGCTCGGCCAGGCCGCTGACCAGCCGCTGGGTCTGGTCGATCAGGTCACCGAGCTGCGGGCCGCGCGCGTTCACCGTGTTCAGCACCTGGTTGAGGTTCGCGATCACCTCGCCGATCACCTTGTCCTTGCCCGCGATCGAGGAGGTGATCGACGCGGTGTGCTGCAGCAGGCTGGTGATCGTGCCGCCCTCGCCCTGGAACACCTGCACGATCTCGGCCGAGAGCTGGTTGACCTCCTTCGGGTCCAGCGCCTTGAACAAGGGCTTGAACCCGTTGAACAGCACGGTGAGATTGAGTGCGGGCTTCGTCCGCTCGGTCGGGATGACGCCGCCGTCCGGCAGCGTGCCGCCACCGCCGACGTCCGTGCCGAGCGCGAGGTACCGCTGGCCGACGAGGTTGCGGTACTTGATCGTGGCCGTCGCCAGTTCAGGCAGCTTGTACGCGGCGTCGACGGCGAAGTGCACCTCGGCGAGGTTCTGGTCCCCTTCGACCACACCGATTTCGCCGACCTGCCCGACCTTGACGCCCGAGATCCGCACGTCGTCACCCGGCTGCAGGCCGGACGCGTCGGTGAACTTCGCGGAATAGCCCGAAGCCGTGCCGAAGTTGGTGTTCGCGATGGTGGCCGCGAGGATTCCGGTGAGCAGGATGGTGACCACGGCGAAGATGCCGATCTTCACCAGCGCGGGGACGAACGACCTCATTTCAGCTCCACCTCCGCCCCCCGGTAGAGCGGCCCGACGAGCAGGCCCGCCCAGCCCGGCACCTGATCGGGCGAAGTGCCCAGCGCCGGTGAGGCGAGCAGGTTGATCAGGTTTTCCTCGTCGGTCGAGCCCACCACCGAAGGTGCGGGCGCGCCGCCGGAAGCGCCACTGCCGGACGGGATCGCGCCCGAGGTGATCTCCCCCGGCAGCGTCTCGGCGGGCACGTGCGGCGGCGGGGGCTTGCTGGAGCCGTCCTGCACCGCGCCGTCCGGCGGGTACTGCGGCCAGTGGCCGGGCTTCGGCACCTCCGGGTAACAGCGCGGGCCGCGCTTGTCGTCGTACTTCGGCTCGTCCACGCCGGGCAGGTACTTGCCGCGGCTGGCCGTGAACTCGATGGTCACGCGGCTGACCTCCGGGTGCGCCGTGCCCTTGCCGAACGCCAGCTCGGCCCGCGGCACGGACTCCGCCAGCTGGCGCAGCAGGCACGGGTACTCGGGCGCGTACTTGGCGAGCACGTCGAGCGTCGGCTGCACCGCCGTGGTGAGCCGGATCAGGTTGTCCTTGTTGACTTCCAGGAAGCTGGTGAGATCGGTCGACGCGTTCGTCACGGTGGCGTACACATCGGACAGCCCCTGCTGTTTCTCCACCACGGTGCGGCTCGTGGTGGTCAGGTCGGCCAAGGCGTTGAGCAGGTCCGGCGCCGCCTTGTCGTAGATGTCGGAGACGTCGGCGAGCCCGGAGATGTCGGCCTTGAGGTCGGGCAGCGAGGGGTTGAGCTTGCCGAGGTAGTCCGAAACCTGCGTGAGCGTCTGCCCCAGCTGCTTGCCCCGCCCGTCCAGCGCGGTCGAAACGGCGGTGAGCGTGCTCGCCAGCTTCTCCGGCTGCACCGCCTGCAGCAGCGGCATCACGTCGTTGAGCACCTGCTCCATCTCGATCGCCGTGCTGCTGCGGTCCTGCGGGATCACGTCGCCGGCCGCGATGTGCGGGCCCGGCTTGTCCGGCAGCTGGAGCGCGACGTAACGCTCGCCGAACAGCGTCTTCGGCAGCAGCCGCGCCGAGACGTTCGCCGGGATCACGTCGATCTTGTCCGGCTGCAGCGCCAGTTCCAGCTCCGCGTGGTCGCCCTTCGACTGCACCGAACGGATTTCGCCGACGAGCAGCCCGCGCACCTTCACATCGCCGCCCACGCGCAGCTGGCTGCCGACGTGGTCGGTTTCCAGCTTCACCAGCGTGACCGGGGTGAACACCTTCTGGTACAGCGCGATCGTGGTGGCGAAGAACAGCGCCGCGACGACCAGGAAGATCAGGCCCAGCAGCTGGTACCTGAGCCGTTTCACCACCTCGCGCCGCGTGCTCATCCGGAGATCCTCACCGTGGTGTTGGCGCCCCAGATCGCCAGGCTGAGGAAGAAGTCGAGGACCGAGATCAGCACGATCGACGTCCGCACCGCGCGGCCCACCGCGACGCCGACCCCCGCCGGGCCGCCTTCCGCGGTGTAGCCGTAATAACAGTGGGACAGGATCACCAGCACGCTGAACACGATCACCTTGGCGAACGACCAGAGCACGTCTTCCGGGGGCAGGAACAGCGTGAAGTAGTGGTCGTAGGTGCCGGCGGACTGGCCGTAGAGCCAGATGGTGATCTGCCGTGAGGCGAGGTACGAGGACAGCAGGCCCACCGCGTACAACGGGATCACCGCCGTGACCCCGGCCAGCACCCGCGTGGTGACCAGGTACGGCAGGCTCGGCACCGCCATCACCTCGAGCGCGTCGATCTCCTCGGAGATCCGCATCGCACCGAGCTGCGCGGTGAACCCGCAGCCGACCGTGGCCGAAAGCGCGAGCCCGGCCGAGAGCGGCGCGACCTCGCGGGTGTTGAAGTAGGCCGAAATGAAGCCGGTGAGCGCGGCGGTGCCGAGCTGGTTCAGCGCCGAATAGCCCTGCAGGCCGACGATCAGCCCGGTGAACAGCGTCATGCCGATCATCACGCCGAGCGTCCCGCCGATCACCGCGAGCCCGCCGGTGCCGAAGCAGACCTCGGTCAGCAGCCGGGTGGTCTCGCGGCCGTAGCGGCGGATCGTGCGCGGGGACCAGGCGAGCGCGCGGCCGTAGAAGGAAAGCTGGCGCCCCAGGCCCTCCAGGCTGGCGCCGGGGCGCGCGATGATCTCCAGCGTCCGGTCGGTCACCGGGATCGCTGGCGCCTTTTCGATCGGCTCGGCGGTCATCTACAGCGCCTTCGGCGGCACGATCTTGAGGTAGATCGCCGTCAGCACGACGTTGATCAGGAACAGCAGCAGGAACGTGATCACCACGGCCTGGTTCACCGCGTCGCCCACGCCCTTCGGCCCGCCCGCCGGGTTCAGCCCGCGGTAGGCGGCCACCACCCCGGCGACGAACCCGTAGAGGAACGCCTTGATCTCGCTCACCCACAGGTCCGGCACCTGGGCCAGCGCGTTGAAGCTGGCCAGGTACGCCCCGGGCGTGCCGCCCTGCAGCACCACGTTGAAGAAGTAGCCGCCGAGCACGCCGACCACGCTGACCAGTCCGTTGAGCAGCACCGCCACCACGATCGCGGCGAGCACCCGCGGGACGACGATGCGCTGGATCGGGTTGACCCCGAGCACCTCCATCGCGTCGATCTCCTCGCGGATCTTGCGAGCGCCGATGTCGGCACAGACGGCGCTGCCGCCCGCGCCGGCCACCAGCAGCGCCGTGATCAGCGGGCTCGCCTGCTGCACGATGGCGAGCGCGCTGGCCGCGCCGGTGAACGACTGCGCGCCGATCTGCGCGGTCAGCGAACCGAGCTGGAGCGCGATCACCGCGCCGAACGGAATGGCGACCAGCGCCGTCGGCAGGATCGTGACACTGGCGAAGAACCAGCACTGCTGGATCCATTCGCGAAACTGGAACGGACGCCGGAAGATCGCCCGCAGCACCTCCCAGGACAGCGTGGCGAGCCGGCCGACCTGGGTCAGCGCCGCGGTGCCCGGGAGGGTGATCGAGCCGGTCTCGCCCACCGCACCTCCCAGTAGTCAGTCCCGAGTCTTGTCCATGACCGCTGCCCGAGTTCCGTTAGCGGTGTTCACTACCTAGTCCGGATCGCCGGGATTACTCCATTCAGCCGCCTGCCGCCCGGATTCGGTCATACCTTCAACGCGTGCGTGGCGGTGGCCCCGCCGTCGGCCACGAACTCGCTGCCCGTGGAATAGGAGCTTTCGTCGCTCGCGAGGAACACGAGCAGCTTCGCGATCTCGTCCGGCCGGCCGACCCGGCCCAGCGCGACCTTCTTGCCGACCCAGGACACGTCGACGTCCGCGCCGGCCGCGTCGGAGACCATCTTGGTGTCGATCATGCCGGGGTGGACGGAGTTCACCCGGATGCCGCGCGCGCCCAGCTCCAGCGCGGCGACCTTGGTCATCCCGCGGATCGCGAACTTGCTCGCGGTGTACGCGACGAGGAACGGCATCCCGGCCAGACCCTCCACAGAGGACACATTCACGATGGAGCCGCCACCGGCCCCGGTCATGGGTTCAACGACCGAGCGCATGCCGAGAAACGCCCCGATCTGATTTACCCGGACCACGCGCTCGTAATCGGCCAGCGTGGTGCGTGCCAGCTCGGAAAAGTGCAGGACACCGGCGTTGTTGACCAGGACCGTCGGCGGCCCGAACTCGGTCTGGACCCGCTCGAGCGCCGCCGTCCAGGCATCCTCGTCGCCGACGTCGAGGTGCTGGAACACCGCGGCGTCACCGAGGTCGGCGGCGAGCTTTTCGCCCGCTTCGTCGAGCAGGTCCGCGATCACCACGCGCGCGCCCTCGGCCACGAAGGCGCGGACAGCCGCCTCGCCCTGACCGCGCGCGCCACCGGTGACCAGCGCGACCTTGCCTTCGAGCCGGCCCATCAGATCAACTCCTCATCGAGTTGCACGACTGTTCTGTGTGGCGCTCAGGGCAGAGCGAGGATTTCCGTGGCGGCGAACATCCGCTCCGGGTCGCGCTCGGCGAAGTGGGCGCCGACGCGGTCGGCCAGCTCGGCGGTGGTCCAGACCCCGTGTTCAGTGTCGAACCGCTGCTCGACCGAGGGCGGGCGCAGCAGCGCGACCATGCCGCCGTGCACCACGAACACCTGGCCGTTCACCTTCTCCGCGGCCGGCGAGGCGAGGAACGCGACGAACGGCGCGACGTGCTCCACCGACAACGGGTCGACGCCGTCACCCGGCGCGTCGCCGAACACGTCGGCCGTCATCGCCGTGCGGGCACGGGGGCAGATCGCGTTCGCGCGCACGCCGTACTTCGCCAGCCCGCGCGCGGCCGAGACGGTGAGCGCGGCGATCCCGGCCTTCGCGGCGGCGTAGTTGGGCTGGCCGGGCGAGCCGATGAGGAACGCCTCGGAGGCGGTGTTCACCAGCCGCCCGTACACCGGTCCGCCCTCGGCCTTGGACTTGTCCCGCCAATACCGAGCGGCGTGCCGGGACGACAGGAAGTGACCGCGCAGGTGCACGGAGATGACCTTGTCCCATTCTTCGTCGGTCATCGAGAAGAGCATCCGGTCGCGCAGCACGCCCGCGTTGTTGACCAGGATGTCGAGGCTGCCGAAGTGCTCCACGGCGGCGGCCAGCAGCGCGTCGGCGGTCGCGGACTCGGAGACGTCGCCCGCCACCGCGAGCGCCTTGCCGCCGCCGGCCTCGATCTCCTCGACGACGGCTTCGGCACCGCTGACGTCGTTGACCACCACGGCCGCGCCTTCACGGGCCAGTGCCAGCGCTTCCGCCCGGCCGAGTCCCGCCCCGGCACCCGTCACCACGGCTACTCTCACCGCGAGCCTCCTCGTCGAAGCCTGTTTGACCGGACCCTAGACTAGAATCTGTTCTCGTTTCTAGCAAGGCCCGATCAACCGCGTTTGAACAGGGCATTCCTGGGACAACCGGTCAACGCTTGCGAAACACGTTCTACCTGACTTTCGGGTACCGCTCCAGGAGCGATCACCAGTTCCTCGTCCTCGTCGAGGTCGAAGACCTCCGGCGCGAACCCGACACACACCGCGTTCGCCTCGCACAGCGAG
Organism: Amycolatopsis saalfeldensis; assembly: GCF_900110575.1. GTDB lineage: Bacteria > Actinomycetota > Actinomycetes > Mycobacteriales > Pseudonocardiaceae > Amycolatopsis > Amycolatopsis saalfeldensis. The sequence goes on along the minus strand of NZ_FOEF01000006.1, from coordinate 213,337 downwards.
CGGTCGACGCCGACCTCCATGCTTCCTCCTGATCGCCGCACCTGATACAACTAGAACAGGTTCTAGCCTACCGCCGGGGACCGGTGCCACACCACGGCTCCCGCGGCGGCCCGGAGGTGAGACATGCGGATCGACCACACCGAAGCCCAGCGGGCGCTGGCCGGCGAGCTGCGCGAGTACTTCGCGGAGCTGATGACGCCGGCCCGGCGCGAGAGCCTTTCCGCCGGCGGCGGCGAGTACGGGGATGGGTTGGCGTACAAGGAGATTGTCCGCCGGCTGGGCAAGGACGGCTGGCTCGCGCTGGGCTGGCCGCGCGAGTACGGCGGCCAGGACCGGCCCATGCTCGACCAGCTCATCTTCACCGACGAGGCGGCCGTCGCCGGGGTGCCCGTGCCGTTCCTGACGGTCAACACGATCGGCCCGACGATCATGCGGTTCGGCACCCCGGACCAGAAGGCGTTCTACCTGCCGAAGATCGCCGCCGGCGAGCTGCACTTCTCGATCGGCTACTCCGAGCCGGAGGCGGGCACGGACCTCGCGTCGCTGCGCACGCGCGCCGAACGCGACGGCGACGACTACGTGGTCACCGGGCAGAAGATGTGGACCAGCCTGATCGAGTACGCCGACTACGTCTGGCTCGCGGTGCGCACGGACCCGGACGCGCGCAAGCACAAGGGCCTGTCGATGCTGATCGTGCCGACGTCCGCGCCCGGCTTCTCCTGGACGAAGGTGCACACCGTCGCCGGGCCCGGCACGAGCGCGACCTACTACGACCGCGTGCGCGTGCCCGTCACCTCGCGGATCGCCGACGAAAACGCCGGCTGGCCGCTGATCACCAACCAGCTCAACCACGAGCGCGTCGCGCTGACCTCGGCCGCGCCCATCCGCTCGGCGCTGCACGACGTGCTGGCGTGGGCCCGGTCCGCCGTCTCCGCCGACGGCCGTCCCCTGCTGGAATCGGAATGGGTGCGGCTGCACCTGGCGCGGGTGCACGCCCACGCCGAGTACCTGAAGCTGCGCAACTGGCAGATCGCCTGGGCCGCCGCCGCGAAGGAGCTGGGGCCGGCCGAGGCGTCGGCGACGAAGGTGTTCGGCACCGAGTTCGCGATCGAGGCCTACCGGCTGCTGATGGAGGTGCTCGGCGCGGGCGCCGTCGTCCGCGAAGGCTCGCCCGGCGCGCTGCTCGCGGGCCGCATCGAGCGGCTCCACCGCTCCGCCCTGATCCTCACCTTCGGTGGCGGCACGAACGAGGTGCAGCGCGACATCGTCGCCGCGGCCGCGCTCGGCCAGCCCGTGACCCGCTAGGAGGCCCGTGATGGACTTCTCCCCCACCGAGGCGCAGCAGGACCTGGCCGCACTCACCCGGCGGATCCTCGGCGACCAGGTGACCCCGGAATCGCTGGGAGCACACGGCTCCGGCGGCTTCGACGCTCCACTGTGGACCGTACTGGCGAAGGCGGGCGTGCTCGACGCGGCCCTGCCGCAGACCGTCGGCGGAGGCGGCTTCGGGCTGCTGGAACAGTGCTCGGTGCTGACGGAGGTGGGCCGCGCCGTCGCGCCGGTGCCGTACCTCGCGTCGGTGGTCCAGGCGGCCTCCGCGCTCGCCGAGTTCGGCCCGCCGGAACTGGTCGAACGCTGGCTGGTGCCGGTGGTCCGTGGCTCCGCCGTCTTGGCTGTCGCGCTCGGCAGCGGCTTCACTGCTTCGGACGGACGCCTCAGCGGTACGCAGACAGCGGTCCCGTACGCAGCCTTCGCGGACGCGCTGCTCGTCGAAGCGTCCGGCGGCGTGTACGTCGTCGAGAAGGACGCGCCCGGCGTCTCGATCGCACCGCAGCGAACCATCGACCACGCCGATGCGGGGCTGGTGGAGCTGACCGACGCGCCCGGCCTGCCACTCGGCGACATCGCGGTGTGGCTGCGGCGTCGCCGAACCGTCGGGCTCTGCGCGCAACAGCTCGGCGTCGTGGAGCGCGCGCTGGAACTGACAGCGGCGTACACCCGTGAGCGCAAGCAGTTCGACCACGTGCTCGGCGGGTTCCAGGCCGTCCGCCAACGGCTGGCCGACGCGTACCTCGACGTCGAGGCCGTGCGGCTCACCCTGTGGCAGGCCGCCTGGCGGCTCTCGGAAGGACTGCCCGCGGACGCCGAGCTGGCCACCGCGAAGTACTGGGCCAGCGAGGCCGGCCACCGCGTCGCGCACACCGCCGTCCACCTCCACGGCGGCGTCGGCATCGACGTCGAGCACCCCCTGCACCGCTACTTCGCCGCGGCGAAACGGCTGGAGTTCACCGGCGGCGGCGCGACCGAGCACCTGCTGGCCCTCGGCACGCTGCTGGCCCGATAACGCGCTCGTCAGCTGAGCCCGGCGTCCGCGGATCCCGGCCGGCCGCCGAGGAAGTCGAGCAAAGTGCGGGTGAGCCAGACCGGGCGCTCTTCAGGGACCCAGTGCCCGCATCGGTCCACGACGGCGGTGGTGACCGTGGTGGCGAACTGGCGGGCGGCGTCGCCGACGCGGGCGCCGAAGCTTTGCCGGGCGCCGATGGCGAGCACGGGCATGGTCAGCGGGTTCCGCGCGAATTCCCGGTTCTGGGCGAGGGAGGTGTCGCGGGCCCGGTGGTGGGCGAGGGCGCCGCGGAGCGCGCCGAGTGAGGCCAGCGCGGCAGCGTAGGCGTCGATGTCGTGGTCGGTGAAGGTGGTGGGGTCGTGGGCCGCGGCCCGGAAGAAGTACGTGAGCAGCTCGCGTTCCCGGCCAGGGATGAGCGCCTCGGGCAGGTCGGGGGTGCTCAGGAAGCCGTAGTGCCACATCGGTTTGTCGTGCAGCGTGGGACCGGCGGGTGCGCCGGCGGCGCCGAGGCCGGCGGGGATCGCCTCGGTCAAGGTCACGGTTCTGACCTGCTCGGGGCGGACGGCGGCCCACGCGTACGCCGTCGACGACCCGGTGTCGTGGCCGACGACGTCGGCGGCGTCGAAGCCGAGCGCGGTGACCAGGCGGCTCATGTCGGTGGCGACGGACCGGACGTCGTAGCCGTCCAGTGGTTTGTCGGAGCCGCCGAACCCGCGCAGATCCGGCGCCAGGACCGTGTACCCGGCGGTGACGAGGTCCGGCAGGACGTGCCGCCATTCGCGCCAGTTCTGCGGAAACCCGTGCAGCAGCACGACCAGCGGCCCGTTCCCGGCGATCACCGAGTGAATGCGCACCCCGTCCACGGCGGTGACCTGGTGCCGGATCCCGGCTTCGGCCACGGGCGCGTCCCGGCGGTCACGGTCGAGCAGATACGTGTCCGTCATCGGAAGATCTCCTTGTCCGTGTTGCCCGCCAGCATCCCGGCGACGGCGTCGCGCACCGCCGTATCCCGCGGGCTCGATTCGCTTCGCCAGGCGATGAAGCCGTCCGGGCGAATCAGCATCGCGCCCGTCCCGCCATCACCCACGCGGTCCCAGTCGTCCGGTCCCAGCTCGGCCACCTCGACTCCGGCGGGCACGGTGTCGCGCCACGGCGCGCCGCCCGGACCGGTCAGCAGCACGGCGCCAGCCGCCCACAAGTCCACAGTGGACATCCGCTGACCGCCGCGGGTCACCCACGCGTGCGGCAGCCGGGTGCCGGGTTCTCCCGAGGGGGCGCCGGGGTCTTCGGTCACCGGCCCGGGGCCGTAGCGGTAGCCGAACATGACGGTCACGTCGTCGAGCATGGCCCCGCTGACCGGGTACGGTTCGCCGAACCAGGCACGGCCGCGGTGCAGTGCCTGGCCCACGGTCATTTCGGCGACCGGCCGCCGCTCGGTGTGATAGCTGTCCAGCAGCCGCGGCGGCGCGGAGCCGTCCAGGACCAGAGCCAGCTTCCACGCGAGGTTGTAGGCGTCCTGGATGCCGGTGTTGGCACCGAACGCGCCGCTGGGCGGCATCACGTGCGCGGCGTCGCCGGCCAGGAACACGCGGCCCGCCGAGAACCGCCGGGCCACCGCGGCGCTCGGCTGCCAGGCGGACACGCCCAGCGGGGTCACGGCCAGGCTGGGGATTCCGACGACGACGCGGGCCAGCGCCACGCACCGATCGGGGGTGAACCGGTCGATCGACTCGCCGTCGCCGGGCCGATAGCCGACGTTGATCGTCAGCCGGTCGCCGACGATCCGGACCATCGCCGAAACCTCCGGATTGTCGATCTTGCCCACGGCGAACCGGTGCCGGACGGCGGACAGGTCGGCGCGAACGGTGATCCCCGCCTGGTGGTCGAGCACCCCGGGCCCGTCGCGCCCGATGCCGAGCCGGGCGCGGATGGCGCTGTCCGCCCCGTCCGCCGCCACCAGGTAGTCGACCGTGGCTTCCCGGGTCGCGCCGGTCTCGAGATCACGCAGCACGGCGGTGACGCGATCACCGTCGTCGTGGAAGGACTCCAGCATCGTGCCGAACCGCAGCACCGCACCGGCCGCCTCGGCATGCCGGCGCAGCACCGGCTCCAGCAGGTCCTGGCTGAGGACGGCCGGCTCGGCCGGTGTGAGGCCGGAGAAATCATCCGTCGGGCCGCGCATCGCCGGTGGCTCGAGCCACCGCACCTGCTCGCTGGTCAACGTGGCAGCCACCAGCAGCCCCGACCCGTCCAGCTGCCACGGACCCGCCTGCCGCACGGCACGCTCCACCCCGGCGGCGCGGAACAGCTCCATCGAGCGCGCGTTGTAGCCCGGCGTCCTCGGGTGGACGGCGGTCCCGGGGTGGCGTTCGACGAGCAGGGTGGCGACGCCGCGGCGAGCCAGGAACAGCGCCGTGCACAGTCCGACGAGGCTGCCGCCGGCCACCAGCACGGCGGGCCCGCGCACGCCCGCGGTCATGATTCCCGCCTGGACAGCACCAGTTCGACCGCGGCGGTTACGTCGTCCGGGACACCGCCGGGCAGCGGCGGGCGCAGCACGAGCCCGAACACCAGGTACATCAACGCGGTGGCCGTCTCCGCGAGGTCGAGGTCCGGCCGGACCTCACCGGCGGCCCGGGCGTCGGCGAGCCAGCCCCGGATGGCTTCGTGCCACTCCCCGTGCCAGCCGGCCAGCAGCGTGGCCAGCGCCGGATCGTCGTGGGACAGCCAGATCATTTCGTGCAGGAGCCGGAACATTCCCGGCTGGGCCGCGGCCCGGGCGCGCAGCGCGCCCACCATCGCGCGGATGCGGCGCAGCCCGCCGGGCACGTCCTCGACCGCCAGCGCCGCCACGATCCGCTCCCGGATGGCGTACTCCAGCACCGCCCGCACCAGGTCGTCCTTGGCGGGAAAGTAGTAGTGCAGGGTCGCCACGGTGATGCCCGCCGCGGCCGCGACCTCCCGGGTCCGGAGGTTCGCCAGCCCGGTGCGCACGATCGTCTCGTACGCGGCGACCACGAGATCCCGCCGCTTCCGGTCGACCCGTTCCCCCGCCTGCGCACGCCGCGGTGCCATCGCCCCTCCTGTGTCTATCAGTTGATTGACACCGACGGTACGCAGGCACCGCCGCGAATGTCAATCAACTGATAGACAGCGCGGTCAGGAGTCGGCCGGCGTGATGTGCCGCAGGCGGCGCGGGCCGGTGTCCGGGCGGCTGGGCGGCGGGCCCAGCACCATCCGGGCGTTCGCCACGAAGGCGCCGTCCGGCGAGGCCAGGATCGGGTCCAGCGACAGCGAGCGGACCTCCGGGTTGTCCTCGGCCAGCGCGGCCACGCGTAACACCATGTCCTGCAGCGCGGCGAGGTCCGCGGGCTCGTCGCCGCGGTAGCCGGTGAGCAGCGGCGACGTGCGGGGCTCGCGGATGAGCGTCGCCGCGTCCACATCGGTCAGCGGGACCGCGCGGTAGGCCCGGTCCCCCAGCAGCGTGCTGACCAGGCCGGACAGCCCGAACGACACGAGCGTGCCGAACGACGGGTCGTCCTGCAGGCCGATCACGCACGAGATGCCCTTCGGCGCCATCCGCTGCACGTAGACGTCGTCCTCGCCGGAAACCTCCCGCAGGTCCCGGTAGGCGACGCGCACGGAGTCCTCCGACGTCAGGTCCAGCCGCACGCCGGCCAGGTCCGGCCGGCCGCGCAGCCGCTCGTCGACGGCCTTGAGCGTCACCGGGTAGCCCAGCTCGGCGGCCGCCGCCACCGCGTCGTCCACAGTGGACACGACCCGGAACGGGACCACGGCCACGCCGTAACAGCCGAGCAGGCGCACCACGTCGTCGTCCGAGAGCAGTGTGGCGTGGCCCTCCTCGTCCGAAAGCAGTTCCCGCACCAGCTCCTGCGCCTGCTCCACGTGCATTCCGCCCGGGCGCACCAGCGCGCCCTGCGGCCGCTGCCGCCAGGCGGCGTACCGGACGACGCGGGCCAACGCGTCCACCGCGCGCTCCGGGCTGGGGTACGAAGGGATCGAACCGCGCGTCGGCACGCCGTCGTCCGAGAGCACGGCCAGCTCGTCCGGCACCCCTTCGGCGGCGAGGAACGTCGAGACGATCGGCTTGCTCTGCTTGAGTTCTACAACCGCTTCGCGCAACGCCCGCGCGTACGCCGCGCCCGGAATCGCGACGGGCGGGGCGAACACGGCGATCAACGCGTCGGTGTCCGGCGAGTCCAGCGCCTCGCGCACGGCGGCGGCGAACTCCTCCGGCCCGGCCTGCGGCCCGATGTCGACGGGGTCGAAGGCCAGCCGCAGCCCTTGCGACCGCGCGGTGTCCGCGGCCAGCAGCCCGATGGCGATGGAGTTGCCGACGATCCCGATCCGCGGCCCGGCCGGCAGCGGCTGGTGCGCGAACACCAGCGCCGTGTCGAACAGCTGCGCGAGCGACTCGACGCGCACCACGCCCGCCTGTTCGAAGAGGGCCTTCACACTCGCCTCGTCGACCTCCGCCGACGTCGCCGCCAGCTGCGGCCGCACCGCGTGCCGCCCCGACTTGACCGCGACGATGGGCTTGCTGCGCCCCAGCCGCCGCGCCAGCCGCGCGAACTTGCGCGGGTTGCCGAACGACTCCAGGTACAGCAGCACGAGATCGGTTTCCGGGTCGGTTTCCCAGTACTGCAACAGGTCGTTGCCCGAGACGTCGGCACGGTTGCCGGCCGAGACGAAGGTGGACAGCCCGAGCCCGCGCGAGCCGGCGTCGGCCAGGATCGCCGTGCCCAGCGCGCCGGACTGGCAGAAGAAGCCGGTGCGGCCGCGCTTCGGCAGGACGGGCGCGAGCGTCGCGTTCAGCCGGATGTCCTTCGCGGTGTTCAGCACGCCGAGCGCGTTCGGCCCGACCACGCGCATGCCGTGCGCGCGGGCCTCGCCGACGAGCCGCAGCTCCGCGTGCAGCCCCAGCGGCCCGGACTCGCCGAAGCCGCCGGAGACGATCAGCAGCGTCTTCACGCCCTTGGCCAGGCAGGCGTCCAGCACGGACTCGACGGCCTCCGCCGGCACCGCGACCAGCGCGAGGTCGACCGGGTCGGGGATGTCGAGCACGGAGGGGTACGCGCGCACGCCGCGGACCGAGCGGTGCTCGGGGTTGACCGGGTAGACGGTGCCGGTGAAGTCGGCGCTGAGCAGGTTCCGGAACGCGACGTGGCCGACCTTCATGTGGTCCGTGGACGCGCCGATCACCGCGACCGAACGGGGATGCAGCAGGTTGTGCACGCTGCGCGCCTCGGCCGCCTGCTCCCGCGACCGCGCGACGGCCAGCGACTCCTCCGTCGGGTCGATGTCGAACTCCAGGTGCAGCACGCCCTCTTCGATCGCGCGGCTGACCTGGTACCCGGCGTCGCGGAACACGCGCACCATCGCGGCGTTCTCACTCAGCACCTCGGCGACGAACCTCCGCAGCCCGCTCTCCGACGCGGCCGCGGCCAGGTGCTCCAGCAGGATGGAGCCGAGCCCGCGCCCCTGATGCCGGTCGTCCACCAGGAACGCGACCTCGGCCGAAGGCCCCTGGTCAAGCCGCTCGTACCGCCCCACCGCGACGATGTCGTCCCCGAGCAACGCCGCGAACGCAACCCGGTCGTGATGGTCGACGGTGGAAAACCGCACCAGATCCCGCGGCGGGATCCGCGGGTACGCCCCGAAGTACCGGAAGTAACGAGTCCGCTCGGAAAGCCGCCCATGCAACGCGACCAGCCCATCGGCGTCACTCGGCACGACCGGCCGCAGGTGCACCGTCCCCCCATCGGAGAGCACCACGTCGGCCTCCCAGTCCCGCGGGTAGTCAAACGGCTCGCGAAGACCTTTCCGGTCACTGTCGTTCGCCACGGGGCGGTCGGCTGTTGCTTGGTCACCGGGCTGGTGGTCGGCGGGGTTGGTGCCGCCACCGGATTGGCCGGCGGGTTTGCTGCCGCCGGGTGAGTCGCTGCTGAACTCGTTGCCGCTGCTGGGTTTGCCGCTGCTGGGTTTGCCGCTGCTGGGTTTGCTGCCGGATTGGCCACCACCCGACGAGTCACTGCTGGACACGTTGCCACCACTAGGTTTGCCGCCGTTGGGCTGGCCGCCAGATTGGCCACCGCCAAGCGAGTCACCGCCACCAGGCTGGCCGCCGCTGGGCGAGTTGCCGCCGCTGGCTTCGTCGCCGCTGGACAGGTTGCCGCGGCTGTCGGCCGTGTTGCTGCCGGGTGTGTTCCCCTCGGCCGGTGTGGTGTCGTCTTGGGGCATGGTCAGTCCCTCGGATCGTCCGGGTCCAGCCCGTGCAGCGGGAAGACGGCGCGGCGGGTGTCCCGGATGGCGATGTCCACCGGCTCGTCGGCGTCGTCGCCCCATGGCTTGAACGTCGTGTCCCGGTCGTCGGTCATGGCGCGCGGGATCTCCGCGGCCGGCGCGGCACGCGTGACGGCGTCGACCCAGCCCGGCGGCAGCAGCGTCTCCGGCGCGACGTCCCGGTCCAGCACGGTGGCGATCAGGTGCGTCCAGGACCGCGGGACCACCCGGATCAGCTGGTAGCCGCCCCCGCCGACGGCCAGCCAGCGGCCGCCGGCGTAGGTCTCGGCGAGGTCGCGCAGGGTGGCGTAGATCGTGCGGTGCCCGTCGACGGACAGCGACAGGTCGGCGAGCGGGTCTTCCTCGTGCGAGTCGACGCCGCATTGCGTCACCAGGATCTGCGGTTCGAACTCCGCGAGCAGCGAGGGCACCACGGCGTTGAACGCCCGCAGCCACCCGGGGTCCCGCGTGTGCGGCGGCAGCGGCACGTTCACGGCGGTGCCGGCGCCCTTGTCCTTGCCGGTCTCGGCGGAGTAGCCGGTGCCGGGCCAGAGCGTGAACGGGTGCTGGTGCAGCGAAACGGTGAGCACCCGCGGGTCGTCGTAGAAGGCGGCCTGGACGCCGTCGCCGTGGTGGACGTCGGTGTCGACGTAGGCGATGCGGTCGAAGCCGTGGTCGAGCAGCCACGAAATGGCGACCGAGCAGTCGTTGTAGACGCAGAAGCCGGACGCGTGGTCGCGCATCGCATGGTGCAGCCCGCCCGCGATGTTCACCGCCCGCTTGACCTCGCCGTCGGCGATCTTGCGCGCGGCCAGCAGCGTCGACCCGACCACCAGCGCGGACGCTTCGTGCATGCCGCTGAACACCGGGTTGTCGGTCGTCCCCAGCCCGTGCCCGACGTCCCACCCGACCAGCGGCGCCTCCCTCACGGCGGCGAGGTACTCGGGCGCGTGGATCCGCAGCAGCTCCTCGTCGCCCGCGGCGGAGGGCACGAGCAGCTCCACCCCGTCCAGCACCCCGAGCTCCGTCGCGAGCCGCACCGTGAGCTCCAGCCGGACGGGGTTGAACGGATGCTCGCCGCCGAGGTCGTACCCCAGCAGCGCGGAATCCCAGACGACAGCAGGCGATGCCATGACCAGCACTGTACTGGCCGGACGCCCGCCCAGCCGCCCTTCGCAGCTCGGCCGCGACCCCCCGGCCGAGCCGAGTCCGAGGCACCCCGAGCGCGAAGCACGCCACGCCCAGGCTGGCCGAGCCCGCAGCACGCGGGTCCGAAGCAGACCGGCCCGAAGGAGGCGAGTCCGAAGCAGGCCAGGTCCGGGCAGGCAGCCCGAGACAGACCGGGGTCCGAAGCACGCCACATCCGAGCAAGCCGACCCGAGGCAGCCCTGATACGAAACAGACGGGTCCGAAACGGGCGGGTCCGAAGCACCCCCAGTCCGAGGCAGGCCAGGCCCGAAGCAGCCCAGGTGCGAAACAGGCGGGGTCCGAACCACACCCACGCCCGAGGCAGGCCAGGTCCGAAGCACACCAAGCCCAGGGCAGGCCAGGCCCGAACCACACCAAGCCCGGGACAGGCCAGGCCCGAAGAACACCAAGCCCGGGACAGGCCAGGCCCGAAGCACACCAAGCCCAGGGCAGGCCAGGCCCGAAGCACACCCACGCCCGAGGCAGGCCGGGTGCGAAGCAGGCCGGTCCGAAGCACACCGCGTCCAGGCAAGCCGGGCCCGAGAGAGCCCGACTGCGAAGCGCGCCGAGCCCGAGGCAGGCCCGGCGCGTCAGCCGGGTTCGTTGCCCATGGCAGCCGGGCGCGCGGGGTCGCGGGACCAGTGCGACCACGAGCCCGCGTAGAGGGCCGCCGGTGCCGCGCGGCCCGCGACCTCCAACGCCAGCACCACCGACGACGCCGTGACACCGGAACCGCAGTAGGCGCCGGCCGGCGCGTCGTCGCGGAGGCCGAGGGCGGCGAACCGCTCGGCGAGGTCCGCCGGGGTGCGCCAGCGGCCGTCGGCGCCGACGTGCTCCGCCGAGGGCGCGTTGACCGCGCCGGGGATGTGGCCTGCCCGCGGGTCGACCGGCTCGGTCTCGCCCGCGTAACGCGCCCTCGCGCGAGCGTCGAACAACACGCCCGCCCGTGCCAGCCCAGCGGCTTCGTCGGCGGAAAGCACCGGCATACTGCCCGGGACCACGTCGATGTCACCCGATTCAGGCACCGGGACTTCGGCGGTCACCGCACCGCCGTCGGCGATCCACGCTGCGTAACCGCCGTCGAGCACAGCCACTTCCTGATGCCCGGCCCAGCGCAGCAGCCACCACGCCCGCGCCGCGACCGAGCCGTCGGCGTCGTCGTAGACCACCACCGGACGGCCGGTGCTCACCCCGGCTTTCCGCAGCTCACGCTGCAGATCGGCCGGATCGGGCAAGGGGTGCCGGCCGCCCTCGCCGGGCGGCGAGGCGAGCACGGTGTCCAGGTCGACGAACACCGCCCCGGGCAGGTGCCCGTCCCGGTAGGACTCGGCGCCGGGCGGGCCGCCGAGCCGCCAGCGGACGTCCAGTACGGCCGGGCGCTCCCCCGCGGGCAGGGCGGCGAGCTCGGCGGTGGTGATCAACGGTCGCATGCACCCATCCTGCAGGTCCGGACGGTCTTCGCCCACCGGGCCCGGACTTTTCCCCGCCCGGGACTTGTTACCCCGAGGCGCGCCGTCGCTGTCGGGGCCAACGACTACGATGAGCTACGCGGACGAAGGGGACAGCGTGAACGATCTCATCGACACGACCGAGATGTACTTGCGTACGATTTACGAGCTCGAAGAAGAGGGTGTCGTCCCGCTGCGGGCCCGCATCGCGGAACGGTTGCAGCAGAGCGGCCCGACCGTGAGCCAGACCGTGGCCAGGATGGAGCGCGACGGGCTGGTGGTCGTCGCCGACGACCGGCACCTGCAGCTGACCGACCACGGCCGCGAGCTGGCCATCGCGGTGATGCGCAAGCACCGCCTGGCCGAGCGTCTCCTCGTCGACGTCATCGGCCTCGAGTGGGAGCACGTCCACACCGAGGCCTGCCGCTGGGAGCACGTGATGAGCGAGGCGGTGGAGCGCAAGCTGGTCAAGCTGCTCGACCACCCGACCACGTCGCCGTACGGCAACCCGATTCCCGGCCTGGACAAGCTCGGCGACGGCGACCCCGCCCCACCGCCCGAGTCGGACCTGGTGCGGCTCGACGAGTTCGCCCGCACCGGCGGCGGCGACGTCGAGATCCGGCGGATCGCCGAGCACGTCCAGCTGGACGAGTCGCTGATGACCGAGCTGAAGTCCGTCGGCATCGTGCCCGGCGGCCGCGTCCGGATCGGCAAGGCGAACGGCGGCAGCGTGACCATCGAGGTCACCGGCACGGACTGCAGCGCACAGGTCGCGACGTCGGCCCTGCACGCGGTGCTGGCGCAGGCCAGGTGAGCCCGGCCACCGAAGCGGCCGAGGCGTTCCACCGGATCCACGGCCGGGCCCCGGCCGGGGTCTGGTCCGCGCCGGGCCGCGTCAACCTGATCGGCGAACACACCGACTACAACGACGGCTTTGTACTGCCCTTCGCCCTGCCCCACCGCCTGGCCGCGGCCGGGGCGCCGCGCCAGGACGGGGTGCTGAACGTCGCCACCCTCGGCGACGACGGGCAGCTCCAGCACTCCGGACCGCTCGAGATCGCGTCGCTGGAGCCCCGGTCCGTCGCGGGCTGGGCCGCCTATCCGGCGGGCGTCGCCTGGGTGCTGCGCGACCAGGGCTATGCCGCGGGCGCCGACCTGGTCATCGCCGGTGACGTGCCGTCGGGTGCGGGCCTGTCCTCCTCGCACGCGCTGGAGTGCGCCGTGACGCTGGCCCTGCTGGGCCTCGCCGGCGTCGAGATCGACGGCGACACGCCCGGTGCGCCGGACCGGCCGCAGATCGCCCTCTGGGTGCAGCGTTCCGAAAACGACTTCGTCGGCGCCCCCACCGGGCTCCTCGACCAGACGGCCTCGCTGTGCTGCACCGAGTCGTGCGTGCTGTTCCTCGACGTCCGCTCGGGCGAGATGGAGCAGGTCCCGTTCCCGCTGGCCGAGGCCGGCGTGCGGATCCTGATCATGGACACCCGCACCAAGCACTCCCACGCCGAAGGCGGCTACGGCGAGCGCCGCCGCGGCACCGAGCGCGCCGCGGAGCTCCTCGGCGTCAAGGCATTGCGCGACGTGACGCTCGAAGGCCTGCCCGCCGCGCTGGCCCAGCTCCCGGACGAACTCGCGCCACTGGTGCGCCACGTGGTCACCGAGAACCAGCGGGTGCTCGACGTGGTCGCGCTGCTGCACCAGGACAAGCTGGCCGAGATCGGCCCGCACCTCGACGCTTCGCACGTGAGCATGCGCGACGACTACCGCATCTCGACCACCGAACTCGACCTGGCAGTCGACTCCGCCCGGGCGGCCGGCGCGCTGGGCGCCCGGATGACCGGGGGCGGCTTCGGCGGCTCGGCCATCGCGCTGGTGCGCGAGGCCGACCTGGAGACGGTCCGCTCCGCCGTGGAGGCCGCGTTCGACAACGCCGGCCTCCGCCGCCCGCGGACCTTCACAGCCGTTCCTTCCCGAGGCGCCGGCCGCGACGAGGTCTGATCCCGAGCCGGGAGCCCCGGTGGTCGTTCCCGGCGGAGCACTCGGCGGCTGGGCGTCCTGGCGACGTCGCTCGGCGGCGTGCCCGGCGCGCCGCTTGACGGCGTGCCGTTTGACGGCGTGCCGTTTGACGGCGTGCCGTTTGACGGAGGTCCCGGCGCGCTGTTCGGTAACGGTTCTCGCGCGCCGTTCGACAGTCCCATCTGGAGTAGCCGGCCCGCCGCCCCAGGGCGTGGCCCGATCCGGCCGGTCCCGATCCACCGCGGCGCTGTCGGCCGGAGACGGCCGAGACAGGCTGCGGCGGCGTCGGCTCCGGCGAAGCCCGATCGCCGCGCTGGGCCATCCGGGGCAACCCCCGGGCGGGTCGTCGCGTCGCCGTAAGGGAAGACTGTGCCGCACAGTCACCACCCTCAGCAGAAAGGCCACGACGTGACCGACCAGCAGAGCCCCCTGAAACTGATCGTCACGGGTGGCGCCGGGTACGTGGGCAGTGTGTGCGCCGCGCGGCTCATCGAGGCCGGTCACCAGGTCACCGTCGTGGACGACCTGTCGACCGGCCACGCCGACGCCGTGCACCCCGACGCCCGCTTCATCCAGGGTGACGCCGCCGCGGTGGCCGCCGACATCCTCGGCGAGGGCTTCGACGGCGTCCTGCACTTCGCCGCGAAGTCGCTGGTCGGCGAGTCGATGACGGACCCGGCGAAGTACTGGGAAGGCAACGTCGTCACCTCGCTGCGCCTGCTCGAGGCCATGAAGGCCAACGGCACGCCGCGCCTGGTGTTCTCCTCCACCGCGGCCACCTACGGCGAGCCGGAGTCTTCGCCGATCCCGGAGACCGCGCCGACGCAGCCGACCAACACCTACGGCGCGTCCAAGCTCGCGATCGACCACGCCATCACCAGCTTCGCGCGCGCCCACGGCCTGGCCGCGGTCAGCCTGCGCTACTTCAACGTCGCGGGCGCGTACCAGGCCTTCGGCGAGCGGCACACCACGGAAACCCATCTCATCCCCCTCGTCCTCCAGGTCGCCACCGGCGACCGCGAGCACATCTCGATCTACGGCGACGACTACCCGACGCCCGACCACACGGCCGTCCGCGACTACATCCACGTCGTCGACCTCGCCGACGCCCACCAGCTGGCCCTGAGCCACGCCGCGGCGGGCGAGCACCGCATCTACAACCTGGGCAGCGGCACCGGGTTCTCGGTCCTCGAGGTCGTCGAGGCCTGCCGGGAGGTGACCGGCCACCCGATCCCGGCCGTCGTGGCCCCGCGCCGCGCCGGCGACCCGTCGGTGCTCGTCGCCTCCAGCGCGAAGGCCGCCGAGGAACTCGGCTGGAAGCCCGAGCGCACCGACCTCACGGGCATCGTCTCCGACGCCTGGGAGTTCACCCGCTCGCGGCGGTCCTGACCCGTCATCCATCGCCGCTGTCCTCGAGGCCGAGGTCCACTTCGGACCCGGCCCCGAGGCCGGCGAGCTTCGCCGGGTCGGTGCCCCGGTTCCACACCGCGTACAGCAGCTGGGCCAGCAAGTGTCCGGAACTCGCCTCGAGAGCGTTGTCCAGGGCCATCCCGGCCAGCGCGCCCTCGCCCCGGAGCAAGGTCGTGTACGCGAGCAGACAGGCGGCCTCGGCGCGATGCGGCGGGGGCAGCTCCTTGACCAGCGAGAGCCACAAGCCTTCCGCTTCCAGGGCCACCTCGGTGCCCGGCGGCAGGGCGAGCGCGAGGCAGGCTTCCCGGACCGGCTTGATCGTGAGCGCGTGTGCGAGGCGCACCGCCTGTTCGTCGTCGAGGTCACCGGTGCCAGCCCTTCTCCGCTGGAACGCCGCGCGGACCTCCGCAGCCGCCGCAGCGACCTCGTCTTCGGTGTCCCAGGGTGGCTGCGCGGCGCGACCGAGCAGCACGGTCCGGCGGACGATCGCCTCCCGCGAGCGTGGCTCCAGCAACGCGGCCACGTCCTCGCGGCTCGGGAACGAGACGAGCCCCGCCTTCGTCGTGGCGGCGGCGATGACCGTGCCACGGGGGTCCGGCAGCAGGCCGCCGCAGTCGTCGTCGCGGTAACACGCCCAGGGCGCGTCTTCCTCGATCGCGGCCGTCCACAGTGGATGGAGAAGCCGCTGGCCGTGCTCGTCCAGCGCCCGCCGGAGCTGGGCGACGAACTCGGCGAACGGCGGCCCTCCACCGGGCTCGGCGCGGCCGCCGACGACAACCGCCGTGACGCCGACGTGAACGGCGCCCCGGAAGCGCGGAGCGAGCGCATCGGCCTGGTACGCGAACAGGTCTCGGGGCGGCAGGTCCGCCCGCAGCATCAGGCCGATGCCGGTGCCGGGCGGCCGGTGCCCGAGCAGGACGAGTGAGTCCGCGGGCGTGAACCCGAGCAGGTACGGGAGCGCCACGATCAGCTGTGCGGGGTCGGTGAGTACGGGCCGGGCCGAGCCCGGCGGTGTCGAGGTGGTCACGCCTCCACTCTGCGGGAGAAATCGGAGCCGGTGGGGAGCGGTCGCGAATCTGTGGACAAACCCGGGCCGGCGCGGGCCGATGTGGACAACTCGGGGCGGGCGCGCTGCCGAGGGCGGGTTTTGTCGGTGGGGTGGGCTAGGGTGCGCGGCTCCTTTGCGCCGGGAAGTCCGCGGGCAGGGTGGTCGGCGCCGGGAAGCCCGGGTGCAGGGCGATCGACGGCGGACGCCGGAAGGGATTCGGCTGGGCAGCGCGGGGTTGGGTCGGGTGGACAGGCTGGTTGGGTGCGCACGCTTGGGGTGGGCAGGCTGGTTGGGTGCGCACGCTCGGGGTGGACAGGCTGGGGCGACGCGACCACGAGACGGCTGCGGCGGATATGGCGAGCAAGGCGGACAAGGCCGCTGCGACTGGCGCGAAGAACAAGGCAGCGGCCCAACGGACGCGGCAAGCACGGCGAACAGAACGGCTGCGGCAGTTGCGGCGGTCAAGGCGGCTGGGGCGGGCAAGACGATTGCAGCGAGCAGGGCGAGGCGGCGAGCAAGATGGCTGCAGCGGACAAGGCCGCTGTGACGATTGCAGCGAGCAAGGCCGCTGCAGCGGCCGCGGCAGGCAAGGCCGTCGCCGCGAGCAGGACCCCGCGCACTTCCGCGAGCCGGGCTGGCGCAACGGGCAGGACTCTGGGGCGAGCAACCAGCTGCGACCGACAAGACGGCTGCGGCAGTTGCGGCGGGCAAGGCGGCTCGGCCCTGCAAAATGGCTGTGACGAGCGGCGGCGGCGAGCAGGCAGGGCCGTCGCCGCGGGGAGGGCCCAGCGGCGGACCAGGCCGCCGATAGGCCCTGCAAGACAGCTGCGGAGAACACGGCAAGTGCGGCGAACCGGCGCGACCCCGAAAGCGCGCTTAGCTCCGGTCCAGCGCAATTGCCGGACGCCGCTCACTGAAGCCACGCGAGGAGCCACGCAACGCAAGCCGTCCAGCGGAGCCTGACAGGGAGCCACGCAACGCAAGGTGCCCGGCGGAGCCAGGCAGGAAGCCATGCAAGCAAGCCGCCCAGCGAAGCCAGGCAACGCAAGCCACCCAGCGAAGCCACGCAGACAAGCCACGCGGGGAGCCAAGCAACGCAAGCCGCCCAGTGGAACCGGACAGGAAGCCGCGCGAGTGGGCCGCTGCAAGTACATTTTCGTACAAGCACCCGGGAGGGACATGGACACCGTCACCATCACGACCGGCGAGGAACGGCGGCCGCTGGGGCCGTTGGACTGGTTGCGCTGGGGGCTGGTCTCGTTTCCGATGCTCGTCTCGATTCCCGGGGCGAGCGGGTGGTTGTGGCCGTTGATCGGCGTCACGCTGGTTTGCTCGGTGCCGATGCTGAGGCCGCCGGCGCGGCCTGCCTGGGTGTTGCCGGCCGGGATGGTCGTCGTGATCATGAGTTCGGGCACGTTATGGGTGCTGCAGCCGAACAGCTTGACGTCGGTCGCGATGTTCAGCACGACGTTCTACCTGATGCGGGCGTACGGCAAGGTGCTCACCACCGCCGCCACCGTGCTCAGCGTGATCGCCATCGTGGCGATGGCCTGGATACACCGGCTCGACTGGCTGAGCGCCGTCTCGATCCTCTCCCTCCCCGTGGTCATGCTCCTGCTCGCCGCCAACCGGCGGGGCCGCAGCGCGCGGCTGGAGCAGACCGAACTCGCGCTCGCCCGCGCGCAGACAGCGGCCGAGGAGCACGCGCGCGCCGCCGCGCTGGCCGAGCGCGCGCGGATCGCCCGCGAGGTGCACGACGTGCTCGCCCACTCACTCGCCGGGCTCGCACTGAACCTGCAGGGCGCGCGGCTGATGCTGGTCCGCGACGGCGCCAGCCCCGACGCCGTCGCCCAGGTCGAACGCGCGCAGAAGCTGGCGTCGGACGGGCTGGCCGAGGCGCGCAAGGCCGTCGCCGCGCTGCGGGAGGACGCCGTGCCGGTCGAGCGCGCGGTGGCCGACCTGCTGGCGGGCTACCGGCTGGACACCGGTGCGCGGGCGGACCTCGTCGTGGAGGGTGAGCCGCGGGAACTCGACGCGGCCGTCGGCACCACGCTGGTCCGCGCGGTGCAGGAAGCGCTGGCCAACACGCGCAAGCACGCGCAGAAGGCCGACGTCGACGTCACCCTGGTCTTCTCACCCGAGCAGGTGGAGCTGACCATCGCCGACCGGCAGGGCAGGCGGCCGCCGGACGCGCCGGCGGCGGGATACGGTTTGCGGGGCATGGGCGAACGGGTCGCGCTGCTCGAGGGAGAACTGGTCAGCGGGCCGGGGGAGGACGGATGGCGGATTCACCTGACGGTGCCGGCGTGGACCTGCGCGTGGTGATCGCCGACGACCAGGCCGTGGTCCGGGAGGGCCTGGTGACGCTGCTCGGGCTGCTGCCGGGCGTCGAGGTCGTCGGCGCGGCCGCGGACGGCGTCGCCGCGCTGGACCTCGTCGCCGAGCACCGGCCGGACGTCCTGCTGGTCGACCTGCGCATGCCGCGCCGCGACGGCGTCGAGACCACGGAGCTGGTGCGCGCGCGGCACCCGGGCACCGAGGTCGTCGTGCTCACCACCTACACCGACGACGACTCCCTGCTGGCCGCGCTCAAGGCCGGCGCCCGCGGCTTCCTCACCAAGGACGCCGACGCCGAGGCGATCGCCCGCGCCCTGCGCTCCGCCGCCGCCGGTCAGTCCACAGTGGACGGCGAACTGCAGCAACGGCTCGTGGAGGCCGCCACCCGGCGGGCCCCGGTGCGCGCCCAGGAGGTCGAAGGCCTGACGACGCGCGAGATCGAGGTGCTGCGGCTCATCGCGGCGGGGCTGTCGAACACCGAGATCGCGCGCACGCTGGTGGTCAGCGAGGCGACCGTCAAGACCCACGTGAACCACCTCTTCTCGAAGGCCGGGCTCCGGGACCGCGCGCAGGCCGTGGCTTTCGCGTACCGGGCCGGGATCGCGGACTAGCGGGCCGGGAACGCCGCCGAAAGCGCGGCGCGCCCGCCGGTCACCGGCAGCGTGACCGACGTGCGGGTGAGGTCCAGTGCCAGCCCGGCGCCCGGCGCGGGCCGCAGGGTGTAGTCGTGGTCGCTGGAGGCCAGCAGGAACTCCAGACGGTGGCCGGCGGCCAGCACGTAGTCCTTCGGCATCAGGTCCACCCCGATCCGATACGGCGTGCCCGGCGTGACGGGTGTGGTGACGGCCGGGCTCGTGCGGTTCTGCGGGTCGACCCAGCCGCGGCTGATCACGTGCGATGTCCCGTCCGGCGCGCGGTCGGCGAGGACCACGGTGACGTTCGCGGCGGGGCGGTCGAAGGACAGCTCCAGGTCCGCCCGCGCGGTGCCCGAAAGCCGTAACGGCAGGCGAGCCGCCGGAGTCGCGTACAGCAGGCGGTTACCGGAGGACGCGGCGTCGACCAGTTGCTCGATCGTCTTTCCCGCGTCGTCGGACAGAGTCTCGACGGTGGGGCGGCCGGGCACCGGGTTGTGCGTGTCCAGCGTGCCCTTCGCCTTCCCACCGGGCCACGGGTAGACCTTGACGCCGGTCGTGCCCGGCGCGGGCCAGTCCGCCTCGTCGGTCCAGGACTTGTCCTCGCGCTGGATGGTCGCCTTCGGCTCGTTCTGGATCCCGTTGTCCACGCCGTACAGGTAGTGCGACATCCACTTGTTCAGCGTCTGGAGCCAGACGTCGCGGCGCAGCGACAGCGGGTCGTTGTGCCCGAACTGGTGCAGCCAGATCTTGTGCTCGACGCCGTGGGCCTTCAGCGCCTCGTACCAGGTCGCGACCTGGTCGGTCTTCACGTTCCAGTCGTTCAGCCCGTGCACGGCGAGCACGGACGCGTGGACCTTGCTGACGTCATTGCGGTAGTTCCGCACGTCCCAGAACGGGCTGTAGTCGCCGGTCACCCGGTCCTGGGCCGCGGTCAGGCCGTCGATCACCGGGCGGCAGACCTGCCGGTCGGCGCGGGTGTAGACGTACTCGGCGAGCACGTCGGCGTCCTCACCCTGGTAACCGCCGGCCGCGACGACCGCGCCGGCGTTGCGGTAGTAGTCGTACCAGCTGGAGATGGCGGCGATCGGCACGATGGTCTCGAGGCCTTCGACACCGGTGCTCGCGACGGCGTTCGGCAGGGTTCCGTTGTAGGACACGCCCATCATGCCGGTACGGCCGGTGCTCCAGCCCGCCGTGACGGGCGCGCCCGCGGCGTCACGGGCGGGCGCGCGGCCGTTCAGCCAGTCGACCACCGAACGGGCGCCGGCCGTCTCGTTGACGTCGCCCGTGGTCGGGCAGCCGGTGGACGAGCCGGTGCCGAGCGATTCCCCGTACACCACGGCGAATCCGCGCGCGGTGAAGTAGTCCTGGTAGCTCCAGCCGATGGGAGCCTGCGGGCCGACGCGCCGGGTGGGCACCCGCGGCCCCTCCGCCGGCACGTTCAGCTCGGTGTCCACGTTGTGGTTCGCGACGTCGTTGCCGCCCGCGAAGTAGGGGCTCGCCTGGTACACGACAGGGACTTTCATGCCCTGCAACGTCGCGCGCGGCCGGACCACCTGGGCGTGCACGAGGTCGTCGCGCCCGTCGTGGTCGCTGTCCACCGGCGCGGTCACCCAGACGTCCTCGCGCAGCACGTCGGCCGGGTCGAACACCGGCTGCGCCTGCCCGCCGGTGAACACCGGGGCGGGCGGCGGGTCCGCCTGCGCCACGGCCGAGCCGAACGGCAGCGCCAGCACGACGCCGAGCACCAGGGCGACCCGAGAAACCTTCACCAGAACCCCCAAGCAGGACGAAGCGGGCGAGCAGACCTCACACTTCCGGCAACCGCGCGCCGCGTCTACCGACTAACGTCGCCGGTATGGCCACCACCGTGGAAGCCCCGATCGTCGCCGTCACCGTCTACCCGCAGCAGGCGCGGATCACCCGCCGCGGCCGCGCGAGCCTGAACGACGGCGCGCGGCTGCGCATCGCCGGACTGCCGCTGGCTCTCGACGCGGAATCCGTACGCGTCACCGGCACGGGTGCCGCGCTGGTCACCGGCGTCGACGTCTCGTTCGAGCAGCACGCGGAGCCGGCGGACGCGACGCTGCGCGCGCTCGTCGAGCAGCGGCGAGAAGGCCAGGCGACGCTCGACGCCGCTGCGGACGACGAAGCGGCCGAAGCAGCGAAGGTGGAGATGCTGACGGGCGTCGCGCGACGCAGCGGAACCAGCTTCGCGAAGGCGCTCGCCGCGGGAGACGCGGAGCCGGGCCGCGTCGCGGAGGTCAGCGACGCGCTCGGTACCCAGCTGGCCGCCGCGCTCAAGGGCCGCCGCGCCGTCAACGCCCGGCTGGACCGGCTCCGCGAGGACCTCGCCGCGCTGGACCGGCGGATCGAGGCCCACAGCGCACAGTCCGAACAGGACAGTTCCGCGGTGACCGTCGAGCTGGAACCCTTGGCAGGAGAGGAAACCGGCGAAGTCGAGCTGGAACTGTCCTATGTGGTCCCCGGCGCGAGCTGGGAACCGGGCTACGACGTGCGGGTGCGCGGCGCGCAGGTCACGGTGACCTCCCACGGCCTGGTCAGCCAGCACACCGGCGAGGACTGGCCGGAATGCGAGCTGGCGCTGTCCACCGCCCGCCCGGCGAACACCGTGGTGGTGCCGGAACTCCAGCCCTGGTACCTCGACCGCGTCCAGCCCCCTCCCCCGGCCCAGCCCATGGCCTACGCCGCGGCCGCGCCCGGCAGCGCGATGGTGCGAGACCGCGCCTCGTTCTCGCTCAACCGGATGGCGCCGAAGGTCGCCGCCGTCGAGCAGGGCGCCACCGCCGTCACGTACCGGCCGGGCCGCCCGGTCGCGATCCCGTCCGGTGCGCAGGGCCACCGCACCACGCTCGCGCAGCTGGACCTCGAAGCGAAGCTGGGTTACGTGACCGCGCCGGTCCAAGCCGCGGAGGCATACCTGCGCGCGACCGTCGTCAACACCTCCGAGCACACCCTGCGCCCGGGCCGCGCGTCGGTGTTCCACGAGGCCGAGTTCGTCGGCACCACCCGGCTGGACGTGTGGGCGCCGGGCGAGGAGCTGGAGCTGGCGCTGGGCGTCGACGACCGCATCCGGGTCGAGCGTGAGCTGGTGAAGCGCACGGCGAGCAAGGCGACGCTGTCCGGGCAGCGCCGCCGCGAGGCGGAATACCGCACCACCGTGACGAACCACGGCCCGCGCGAGGCCGCCGTCACCGTGCTCGACCAGTCGCCCGTCTCGCGCGACGACGCGATCACGGTCCGGGACGTGCGCACCACCCCGGAACCCGCCGAGCGCACCGAACTGGGCGAGCTGACCTGGCTGCTCGCACTGGCGCCGGGCGCGACCGGGACGGTGACGCTCGCCTACCGCGTCGACGTCGCCAAGGGCGTCGAGCTGAGCGGCTGGCGCGAATAGCGCTCAGCCCTGGGCGATGTACGCCTCGAGCTGCTCCTGGCTCTTCTCCAGCTGTTCCATCCGGCTCTTCACCACGTCGCCGATGCTGACGATCCCGGCGAGCCTGCCCTCGACGAGCACCGGCACGTGCCGGATCCGCCGCTCGGTCATCAGCACGCTCAGCTGGTCGACGGAGTCCTCCGGGCCACAGCTGGCGACGAGCTTGGTCATGATGTCCGCGACCGGCCCGTCGAGGATCGCCGACCCGTGGTCGTGCAACCGCCGGACCACGTCCCGTTCGGACACGATCCCGGCGATGCCACCGTCCTCGGCGGTCACCACCATCGCGCCGACGTTGTGCTTGGCGAGGCCGGCGAGCAGTTCGGTCACTGTGGTCCCCGGGGTGACCGTCGCGACTGCCGTGCCCTTTCCGCGCAGCAAATCTTCAATCCGCATGGCGATCCCTTCTCCGCAGTGAGCTGGGACATACCAGGCTAAGGCCCCCGTGCCGTGCGCGAAAGTCCAGCGGGCCACCTTCACCTGTGGTACGGAGCGGCTCAGGACAGCCGTTCGGCCAGCCCGTCCAGCGCGGCGCGGATCCCGGCGGCGTAGTCGTCGTCGCCGAGCGCGTCGAGCCGCTCCCGCGCCGACTCCAGGTGACGGCGGGCGGCTTCGAAGTCACCCAGTTTGCGGTAGTCCTCACCGAGATTCAGGTGCAGCGACGGGTAGAAACCACGCACCGCGAGCTTCGACTGGTGCTCCTGCACCCGCTCGTCGGTGAGCGAATCGGCCGCCGCGAGCGCGCGCAGGTCCCACTCCAGCTCCTCGGCCGGGTCGTCGCAGACGTCGGCCAGGTGGTGCGCCAGCGCGCAGCGGTGCAACGGGTCGCCGTCCGCGCCGATCTCGGCCCACAGCTTGACGAAGGCCTCGCGGGCGCCGGCCCGGTCGCCGCCGATGTGCCGGCGCAGGCCCGCGTCGATGGCCACCATCACGTCGTCGGTCATCGATCTCCCTCGTCCAGGACCCGGCGCAGCCGGGCCAGCCCCGGCGCGATGCGCTCGGCCGCGATCGCACCGTAGCCGAACAGCAGGCCGTGTCGCTGTGAGGTGACGGCGAAGTCGTCCAGCGCGAGCAGGCGGATCCCCGCCGCTCTGGCCCGCGGCAGCACCGCGCGCAGGTCCCGTTCGGAAGTCGCGCTGAGGTGCAGTCCGGCCGCCGACGGCCGTGGTGCCAGCACGTCGGCGAAGTCGCGGCGCAGGAGGCCGAGGAGGACGTCGTGCCGCTCGCGGTAGACCTTGCGCATCCGCCGGATGTGCCGGGCGAAGCCGCCCTCGGCGAGGAAATCGGCCAGCACGGCCTGCTCGATCGCCGGCGAGGACCAGTCGGCCAGGTACTTCGCCTTGACGATGGCGCCGGTGAGCGAAGGCGGCGCCGCGAGAAACCCCATCCGCAACGCTGGGGAGAGCACCTTCGAGAACGAGCCGACGTACACCACCCGGCCGTGGGAGTCCAAGCTGTGCAAAGGTTCCAGCGGCCGGCCGGTGTAGCGGAACTCCGTGTCGTAGTCGTCTTCCACGAGCACCGCGCCGGTGCGCTCGGCCCAGTCGAGCAGCTCGTGGCGCCGCGCCAGCGACATCGACACGCCCAGCGGGTACTGGTGCGAGGGCGTCACGTGCACCAGCCGCGTCCCGGCCGGGATCTCCGCGACGACGATGCCCTCGTCGTCCACCGGGACGGTCGCCACCCGCACCCCGAGCGTGCCGAGCAGCAGCCGCGGCGGCGGGTACCCGGGGTCCTCCACGGCCGCCAGGTCACCCGGCCCCAGCAGCACCCGCGCCACGAGGTCGACGGTCTGCTGCGCCCCGGCGGTGACCACGATGTCGTCGGCCCGGACCCGAACGTTCCGCGAAACGCCGACGTGCCGCGCGATCCCGGCCCGCAGCCGGGGATCGCCCCGCGGGTCGCCGTAGGTCAGCAGTTCCGCGCGGGACTCGCGCAGCCGCGACGCGGTCAGCCGGCGCCACGTGTCGAACGGGAAGAGCCGCACATCCGGGACCCCGGAACGGAAATCGAACTCCGGGGTGTCCGCGAACGAGCGCGGCGGCGGCGGGACGTCCGTCCACTCCGGACGCGGCCGCACGCCCGCGGCGGGTTCGGCGGCCGGCCCGGCGGGCCACGGGGCGGCGCCGGACCGGACGAACGTGCCGGCGCCGACGCGTCCGCTGAGGAAGCCCTCGGCGGTGAGGCGGTCGTAGGCCGCGCTGACCGTGGTGCGCGAGACGGCCAGCCGCTGGGCCAGCTCGCGGGTCGGCGGCAGCGCGTCGCCGTCGCGGATCCGGCCGTCGAGGATGGCCTCGCGGATCTGGCGGTAGATCTCGTCCCGGTGGCCGCGCGGGCCGGTCAGGTCGATGTGCAGCTCCACCGTGCTGATTCTAGATTGGCCCACCGCAGTTAGCGCGGTTTTGGCTCTCCTGCTGGTCCGATCCGGCGGTTAGCGTTCCGGGCATGACCCCGTTCGAACTTGACCGCCAGTCCCTGCTCGTCCTCGACAAGATCGTCGCCAGTGCCACCGCCGCGGACCTGGACCGGCCGACCCCGTGCGCCGGCTGGACCTTCGCCGACCTGCTGCGTCACCAGGTCAGCGAGAACCACGCGTTCGCCGAAGCCGCCCGTCACGGCTCCGCGGCCGACTGGGAGTCCGGCGAACTCGGCGCTGACGCGTACGCCTCGTACGCGGCTTCGGTCGAGGACTTCCTGAAGGCGTTCTCCGAGGACGGCGTGCCCGCCCGGCAGCTGCGGATCAACACCTTCGGCACCTTCCCCGGCGAGGTGGCCGCCGCCATGCACCTGGTCGACACCGTGGCCCACGGCTGGGACCTGGCCAAGGCGCTGGACGTGCCCTACGAGCCGGTCGCCGAGGCGGTGACCACCGCGCTGCAGTTCGCCGCCGTGATCCCGGCCGACCCCGAAGAGCGCGAGAAGAACGGCACTTTCGCGCCGCTGGTCGCCGTGTCCGCCGACGCGAGCGAACTGGACCGGTTCCTCGGGCTGCTCGGCCGCGACCCCGGCTGGACGGCTAGGTGACCTGATCCGCCGGCGCGGCCCAGGTGTTGCAGGCGGCCGTGGTCCCGCCGGAGAACCCGGCCTTCGCCCAGGACAGCTGGTGCGCGCGGCTGCCGTGGTCCACGCTGTCGTCGGCCCGGCCGTAGTCGGCCACCGCGGCGTTGCCGACCGCCCGGCTGACCGAGCCCTGGCCGATCGCGCTCGCGACGAACAACGCGCCGAAACAGTTGGCCTGCAACTCGATCCGGCGCACGATCGCCTGGTCGCCCGGGCTGCTCTGGTCCGGTGTGGACATCTTGTCGGCGGCCGCGGCCAGGATGCCGCTCTCCCGCTGCACGTGGTGGCCGTACTCGTGGGCGATGGTCGCGAGGTGGCGCGAGCGGTTCAGCCCGGCGTCCGACAGCATCCAGTCGGCGGGCGCGTAGATCGTGGTGTCGCCGCCGCAGTAATAGGCGACGGCCTCCTCCTTGGACGGCGCGGCGCCGCACGCGCTGACCTTCGGCAGCGTGACCGACACCGTGGCCGGCAGCCGCGGCTCGCCGACCTTGTCCAGCGCCGGGCGCCAAGCCTCGTCAAGACAACTGACCAGCGCGCTGTAGAACCCCTGGAGCTGCGCGTCCTGGCGGCCGAGCGCGGGCAGATCACACGAGACGCGGGCGAGCGTGACGCCGGCCGCGAGCAGCGGGTTCGTCTCCAGCTGGACGACCGCGCGCGGGTCGGTCCCCGCACCGCTGAGCGGGCGGCCCGCCTCGGACCGCTGGGCGGAGCCGGGCGCGGCCACGGCGTTGCCGGACAGCTCGCGCGGGACCGCGGCCATCAACGCGAGCGCGGCCACCACGATGACCACCGCGATCATGGCGCCGGCCAGCCCGCGACGGCGCGGCGGCGGGGGCGGCGGAGCCCAGGCGGGCGGTGGCCAATACGGCCCCGGCGGCGCGAAGCCCGGAGGCCGGGCCACCACCGGCGGCGGTAGTGGTGGCCCGGCCTGCTCCGGCGGCCCTTCGCCGTCAGCCCGTTCGGTCACGTTTCGCTCCCCCTGTCCGACCCGCGGTCCAGCATACGGTCGGGCCCCGGTGCCGGGATCACGAAACGGGAACGCCGATCCGGTGGCCGGGAGCAGGGTGTTACGGCAAGACTGGGCAGATGAGTGAGGAGACCGGGCCCATGGCTGTCGAAGATCCGTACCTGTGGCTGGAAGACGTGACCGGCGACGAGGCACTGGACTGGGTCCGCACCCGCAACGCCGAGACGCTGGAGGCGTTGACCTCCGGCGAGCGCTTCGCCGCGCTGCGGGACGAGATCCGGGAAGTGCTCGACGCCGACGGCCGCATCCCGTACGTCGTGCGCCGCGGCGCGCACCTGTACAACTTCTGGCAGGACGCCGGGCATCAGCGGGGTCTCTGGCGGCGCACCACGCTGAGCAGCTACCGCCAGGCCGAGCCCGAGTGGGAGGTGCTGCTCGACCTCGACGCGCTGGCCGAGGCCGAGGGCGAGAACTGGGTGTGGAAGGGCGCCGCGGTGCTGCGCCCGGACCACCGGCTGGGCCTGGTGGAGCTGTCCCGCGGCGGCGCGGACGCGACCGTGGTCCGCGAGTTCGACCTCGACGCGCACGCCTTCGTCGAGGACGGCTTCTTCCTGCCCGAGGCCAAGAACCGCGTCGGCTGGATCGATGCCGACACGCTGTACCTCGGCACCGACTTCGGCCCCGGCACGCTGACGAACTCCGGCTACCCGCGGCTGGCGAAGGAGTGGCGCCGCGGCACGCCGGTCGAGCAGGCGAAGCTGGTGTACGAGGCCAAGCCGGACGACGTCGCCGCGACCGCCTACCACGACCCGACCGAGGGCTTCGAGCGCGACTTCGTCCACCGGTCCATCGAGTTCTACCGCACGGAGCTGTTCGAGCGGACGGCTTCCGGGCTGGTCAAGGTCGACGTGCCGGACGACGCGCGCGCCTCGGTGCACCGCGAGTGGCTGCTGGTGCACCCCCGCACGCCGTGGACCGCCGGCGGCGTCGAGTACCCGGGCGGTTCCTTGCTGGTGATCGGCTACGACGCCTTCATGGCCGGTGCCCGCGACTTCACCGCACTGTTCACGCCGGACGCGCACACCTCGCTGGACTACTGGGCCTGGACGCGCCACCACCTGCTGCTCGCGACGCTGCACGACGTCAAGTCCGAGCTGCGCGTGCTCACCCCGGGCCCGGACGGCTGGGCGGAGGCGCCGCTGGGCGGGGCGCCGGAGTTCGGCAGCGCCGAGATCGTGGACACCGAGCCGGACGTCGACGACGAGTACCTCATCGACTCGTCCAGCTACCTGCAGCCTTCCACGCTGAGCCGCGGCGTCGTCGGCGAGGAGGTCGAGGTGCTCAAGCAGGCGCCCGCGTTCTTCGCCACGGAGGGGATCGAGGTCAGCCAGCACTTCGCCACGTCGGAGGACGGTACGAAGATCCCATACTTCGTGGTGCGGCCCTCGGGCGCGGAAGGCGGCCCGACGCTGCTGACCGGTTACGGCGGCTTCGAAGTCTCGCTGACGCCCTCGTACAGCGGCGTGATCGGGCGCGGCTGGCTGGCGCGCGGCGGCACGTACGTCGTCGCGAACATCCGCGGCGGCGGCGAGTACGGGCCGGACTGGCACTCGAGCGCCATCAAAGCCAACCGGCACAAGGTGTACGAGGATTTCGCCGCCGTGGCCGCCGACCTGACCGCCCGCGGGATCACCACGCCCGCCCGCCTCGGCATCCAAGGCGGCAGCAACGGCGGGCTGCTCATGGGCGTGATGCTCACGCGGTACCCGGAGCTGTTCGGCGCGATCGTCAGCCAGGTGCCGCTGCTGGACATGCGGCGCTACCACCTGCTGCTGGCGGGTGCTTCGTGGATGGCCGAGTGGGGCGACCCGGACGTGCCGGCGGAATGGGAGTACATCGCGGAGTACTCGCCGTACCACAATGTCCACAAGGGACGGAAGTACCCGCCGACCCTGTTCGCCACGTCCACCCGCGACGACCGCGTGCACCCCGGCCACGCCCGGAAGATGGTGGCGCGCATGAGCGAACAGGGCCACGGCGTCCGGTACTACGAGAACATCGAAGGCGGCCACGGCGGCGCCGCGGACAACAAGCAGCTCGCGTTCAAGTGGGCGCTGGTGTTCGAGTTCCTCTGGTCCCGGCTGGCGGGCTGACGCCGTGGCGCGGGGGCGCCGTCGCGGTGCCCCCGCGTCACCGCCCGGCGCGGCGCCAGATCACCACCGCGCCGAGCACCAGCAGGACCACCGCGCCCAGCACGATCAGGCCCTTGACCAGCAGGTCCATCATCAGCTCGTGCAGGACCTCCTGGCCGTCGGCGACGGCCGGTTGCGCGGTCATCGGTCACCCCGGCCGACGCTGTTGTCGATCCGCCGCACGGCCTCGCGGGCGACGCGGTTCCCGAGCCCACCCCCACGCCGGGCTCGGAAACCACCGCCGTGCCGCTCGTCCAGCACCCGTCCGGCGAACCGGGCGGCGGTCGCCACCCCGTCCCGTACACGATCGCTCTTTCCCTTGCGCCGCAACGAAACCGCGGCCGCGAAGGCCACCAGCCCGAGGACCACCACACCCGCGGCGATCAGGCCGAACCGGATCAGCAGCAGGTTGAGCACCGTCTCCATGTCTCCCACCTCGTTTTTCTATCACGACTGTGACATAAACATTCGTATCACAGGTGTGATAGAAAGGTCCAGTGCCCAAGCAGGTCGACAGTGAGCAGCGGCGAGCGCACATCGCGGACGCCGTGCTGCGGCTGGCCGCGCGCGACGGACTGCAGGCCGTGTCGCTGCGGTCGGTGGCGACCGAGGCCGGGCTGAACATCGGCTCGGTGCGGCACTACTTCGACGGCCAGCGCGACCTGATGCGCTTCGCCATGCGCTCGACCATCGACCGCGTGACGGCCCGGCTGGAGCGGCGCCGGGAGTCGCTGCGCCCGTTGTCGGAGCTGACCCGCGAGGAGGCGGCGGACCAGCTGACGGAGTTCCTGGCCGAGTTGCTCCCCCTCGACGCGACCCGGCGGGCCGAGGCCGCCGTCCTGGTGGAGTTCCTCGTCGCCGCCCGGGTCGACCAGGAGATCACGGACCTGGCGCGTGAGGCGATGCGGGGCACGCTGATCCTGGCCCGGCGCATCACCGACGCGATGGCCCGCCAGGACCTGCTGCCGTCCGAAGCCGCCGCCCCCGAGGCCCAGCGATTGGCGGCCCTGCTGGACGGGTTGAGCTTCCGCGCCGTCCTGCAGCCCGAAGTGACTTCGGAGCAGGATTGCCGCGACGTGCTGCGCGCGCACCTCGCGTCACTCCTGCGCTGACGCGGTTCTTCAGACCAGCCCCCGCGGCCTGGCCCGGCGCGGAAAGGGCCGCACCCGAGCCGGCTCCGTGCGTCCATAGTGGACGTCCACCAGCACCCGCTCGAACCGGCCCAGCACCCCGGCGGCGAACGCGATCCGCGTGACCCCCAGCCGGCGCAGCGCCCGCCCGTGGTCGAGCAGCACCACCGCGAGCGCGCCGGCCAGCAGCACCCGCCACCCGAACTCGACGGCCTTGCCGGTCGTCCCGCCGAACTCGCCACGCAGCCGGTCGCAGTGGAAGGGCACGTGCCGCTCCTCGTCGGCCAGGATGCGCGCGGCGACCTCGCGGGTGAGCGGGTCCCCGCTGCCGTCCCGCAGCGCCCGGTAATACCGCAGCGCCACGACTTCCGCGATCAGCAGCACCATCAGCTCCAGCCGCAGCCCGAGCGCGCGCCGAAGCCGGACGAACACCGCGTCGGACCAATGCGCGTCGATCGTCGGGCTCCCCGCGGCCGCCAGCAGCCGGGCGAGCAGCCGCGCGTGATTCTGCTCCTCGGCCACGAACAGCACGACCGCCTCCCGATACCGCCCGCCCGCCTTGGCCAGCAGGTTGGCCCCGTCGCCGGACTCCCCGACCTGGAACCGCTGGACACTCCGCGCGACGACGGGATCCAGCCGCGCGCCCCGTCCCCACTCGGGTTCCGGCCGTACCCGCTGCCGCCGCGCTGCCGCCGTGAATTCTCCTCGCCAGTCCACGGCACCGATGCTGGCCCTTCGATGTGCCCTTGCGGCGGGGAAAGTGTGGAGATCCGGTGGAGGCCTGTGGGAAGGTCGGTGCCGAGGGTGAGGGGACCGTCGTCATGAAGGACTTTTCCACGGACTACCAGGCGGACAGCCGGGCGAACCGGCTCGAGGACTACGAGCTCGAAAAGTCGTCGACCACCTGGTTCCTGAATCTCCGCGGCTCCGAGGAGGCGACCCGGCACATCGTCGGCGCCCTGCCGCGGGCCAAGGTCGCCCGGCCCGCGGCCGGCGAGCGCCAGTGGCCGCAGCGGATCCGGCTCGACTTCGAGCCGCCGCCGAGCCTGACCGAGCTGCTGGAATTGCTCAAAACCGTCTACGTCATCGAAATCAAGTACCCGGATTCGCTCAACGCCGCGCTCGCCCTGGACTTCTACCAGGACTCCGCCGACGGCGCCGGGCCTCAGCCCACCGAGACGGGCGAGTGGATCCGCCGGGTGAAGCGCTACGGCGAATATCACGACCTCCCCCAGCCGGAGGTCGACGCGGCCGGGAAGCAGCTCTGTGAGGCGCTCTTCGACACGATCGCCCAGCACGATTGGTTCGCCGGGGCCGACCGGGTCCTCCTGGTCCCCGGGCATGTGCCCGGCCCGTCGGCCGGCTTCATGCTGGGCGTCAACGTGGCCGAGCAGATCGGCCGTCCCCGGGTCGAGGTCGAACCGGTGACCGCCGGCCGGAAATCCGCGAAACAGATGACCACGAAGGAACGCGCGGGCCTGCTCGCCGGGTACCGGATCAGGGAGGACCTGACCGGCGAAACCGTCCTCATCGTGGACGACCTCTACCAGACCGGCTCGACGATGACCGGCATCGCCCGCGCCGCCCGCCGGGCCGGCGCGACGACGGTGCTCGGCCTCGCGGCGACCCGCACCCTCAGCACGAGCACGACCGTCGACCGGAAGCTGCGTGAGTCCCGCCGCCGCTGAACCGATCCTCAGCGGTCCGCGTGGATCGTCCGCCGGATCCAGCCCGAGAAGGCGGACACGTTGCTGTAGAGACCCGGCCCGCCCGCGCAGGTCGGACGGGAGCTGCCAGGGCCGGAGGTGGTTCCGATCAGTTCCCACCGCCCGTCGAAGCCGCGCCGGACCTGCGGGCCGCCGGAATCCCCGATGCACGCCATGGCCTCCGGCTTCGGGCTGATCGTGCACAACCGGCTCCAGCCCGCGTAACCGGTGCCGCACTCGGCGTCGGCGCCCCGGCGCGTGTCGAGTTCCTGGAGCCGTTCCGCGTACACCGCCCGGGAAAGGTCGTTGGTGTCGACGACGGTGCCGAAGCCGAGCAGCCGGGTCGGAGTGCCGGGCGCGCCGGGCCAGGCAGCCAGGCGGACGGGCTGCTCGGCGACCGGCCGGTCGAGCTTGATCAGCGCGATGTCGTTCTGGTTGTACGGCTTCTCGCCGCTCAGCAGGTAACCGGGGTTCGTCACCATCTTCGCGATGTGGCGGACGGTGCCCCCGGAGGACCGGAACCCACTGCCGACGCGGATCGTGCCGTCCGGCGTCACCAGGCTCGGGTCCACGCAGTGTCCCGCCGTCACCACCCACTGGGGATCGATCAGGGACGCCCCGCAAACGCCGTGCTGCCCGGTCCCGTTCACTGTCTCCGGGATCGAGGCCATGAACGAGTAGCGCTGCGTGGAGTCCTGTCCGTTGACGATGGCTTCGGCGCTGCCGGCCGTCAGCAGCATGCCGCACGTCGCGCTGGCGACCGCCACCGCGACGACGCTCGCCGCGGACTTCAGGGTGAACACCGAGGGTGTCCCTTCATTCGGGGATGTGGACACGCTCAGTTTTCGCGACCAAGATCAACGGGGACATCCGGACAGCAGGCCTTTTCCCGGTGGGGTCAGCCCCCGCCCGGCCGAACGTTGCCGCCCGATCAGGCGCCCTCGGTCCAATAGCGCTGAAGCCGCTCGGCTGCCTCGCCCTTGCTCATCCCGGCCACCACAGCCTCGTCGAGGCCGACCCGCGAAATCAGCATGTGCACGAGGTCGGCGGGCAGGGCCGCCGCCGGTGGCTCAGGTCTCCCGCGAGCTGGTCTGACGCCGTCCTGCACACAGGACCAGAACTCGGGTTCCCCCACTTCGAGCTGATCACGGAGGATGTACTTCCACAGGCTCTGTCCGTACCCGCTGCGGTCCACCGGGTGCGAGATGCGGGTACGCAGAATCCTGCCGTCGACAAGATCGAGCTCGTAAGTGACGTGATGTGTCCCGGTTCGCCCGTGAGCGTCGCGCACCCGTCGCCATTCTTCAGCCTGGCAGAATGTCTCGTGATCCTTGCGGGTCGGCTGCGGCCACGAAGTCACCGCGCGGCACCGACAAGCCAGTCACGCAGTTGCCCGTCGTCGCTGAAGCTGATCAGCTGCACCAATCCCCAGTTGTCACGGTGGTTCGGGGCATCCAGCAGGCGCTCCTGCCAATCCTGCGCGTACTCCCGCAGGGCGTCGACCATCTCGTCGACCGCCTTATCGAACGACGAGCCGTCCGCAGCCACCGGCAACCCCGGAATGAACACCGACCAGCCACCGGCCTCCGGGACGACCTGGGCGTGCGACGGAACGATCGACGCGAGGAAGTGGCGCAGCCGCTCGACATCCACAACCGCGGTCGTCGCGGAGTCACGGCGAACTGTGGCGACCCGCCCCTTCTCGGCGGCGTCCAGCAGGTCCTTCAGATGTGCGCGCGCGTCGGTGTAGCTGTCGTAGTGGACAGCAGACATGTCAGCCTCCCGGTGATCCTCACCAGGATGCCTTCGTCATCCAAGTACGTCAAGTACGTGACGTACTTGGATGACGAAAGCGCTCGAACTCAGCTGCACCCAGAGGTGGCGCCGCAGCCTTCGCAGGCGTAGCAGGAGCCCGCGGGGCGCATCTTGGTGCCGCAGGTCATGCACAGTGGTGCGTCCGCGGCCTTGCCGAGGTGGAGTTCCATCAGCTCGGCCGTGCTCCGGGCGTCACGCGGCGCAGTGTCCGAAGTGGACGCCGACGTCGAGGATTCGACGCCGGAGCGCAAGGCTTCCACGTCCACGCTCTGCCCGCCGTAGCTCGCCTCGACCTCGGCCGAGCGCTCGTCGGCGGTGAAGATGCCGAGCTGCGAACGCTTTTCGTAGGGCAGGTAGTCCAGGGCCAGGCGGCGGAACAGGTAGTCCATCACGCTCGTGGCGATCCGGATGTCCGGGTCGTCGGTCATGCCGGCCGGCTCGAAGCGCAGGTTGGAGAACTTCGAGACGTAGAACTCCAGCGGGATGCCGTACTGCAGGCCCACCGAGATCGACATCGAGAAGGCGTCCATCACGCCCGACAGGGTGGAGCCCTGCTTGCCGAGCTTCACGAAGATCTCGCCGAGGCCGTCGTCCGGGTACGAGCCGGCGTGCAGGTAGCCCTCGGCGCCGCCGACGGTGAAGGACACCGTCTGGCTCGGGCGCTTCTTCGGCAGGCGACGGCGCACCGGGCGGTACTCGACCACCTTCTCCGCCTCGGCCGACTCCTGCTTCTTCTTGCCGGTGGAGAGCGGCTGGCCGACCTTGCAGTTGTCGCGGTAGATGGCCAGCGCCTTGAGGCCCAGCTTCCAGCCCTGGAAGTAGATCTCCTCGACCTCTTCGACGGTGGCCGACTCCGGCATGTTCACCGTCTTGGAGATGGCGCCGGACAGGAACGGCTGCACCGCGGCCATCATCCGGACGTGGCCCATCGGCGCGATCGAGCGCTCGCCGACCGCGCAGTCGAACACCTCGTAGTGCTCGGGGCGCAGGCCCGGCGCGTCGACCACGTGGCCGTGCTGCGCCACGTACTCGACGATCGCCTCGATCTGCTCGTCCTGGTAGCCCAGCACCTGCAGCGCGCGCGGCACCGTCTGGTTGACGATCTGCATCGAGCCGCCGCCGACGAGCTTCTTGAACTTCACCAGCGAGAAGTCCGGCTCGATGCCCGTGGTGTCGCAGTCCATCATGAAGCCGATGGTGCCGGTGGGCGCGAGCACCGACGCCTGCGCGTTGCGCCAGCCGTGCCGCTCGCCCAATTCGTTGCCGCGCCGCCATTCCTCGCTCGCCAGCGCGCGGACCGCCCCGTCGTTCGAGTGGTGCGTGCGGACCAGCTCGTTCGCCGCCGCGTGCTTGCGCATCACGCGCTGGTGCGCCTCGGCGTTGCGGGCGTAACCCTCGTACGGGCCGACGGCCTTGGCCAGCTCCGCCGAACGCCGGTAGGACACCCCGGTCATCAGCGAGGTGATCGACGCCGCGAGCGCGCGGCCGCCTTCGGAGTCGTACGCGTGGCCCAGCGCCATCAGCAGGGCGCCGAGGTTCGCGTACCCGATGCCCAGCTGGCGGAACTTGCGGGTGGTCTCGCCGATCGGCTCGGTCGGGAAGTCGGCGAAGCAGATCGAGACGTCCATCGCGGTGATGACGAACTCGACGGCCTTCGCGAACAGGGGCGCGTCGAACGTGCCCTCGGCCGAGACGAACTTCAGCAGGTTCAGCGACGCCAGGTTGCAGCTGGAGTTGTCCAGGTGCATGTACTCGCTGCACGGGTTGGACGCGGTGATCCGGCCGGACTCCGGGCAGGTGTGCCAGTCGTTGATCGTGCCGTCGTACTGCACGCCGGGGTCGGCGCACTCCCACGCCGCCTGCGCCATGGTGCGGAACAGCTTCTTCGCGTCGAGGCGCTCGATCTCCTCGCCGGTGAGCCGGCCGCGCAGCGCGAACTGCCCCTCGGTTTCGACCGCCTGCATGAACTCGTCGGAGACGCGGACCGAGTTGTTGGCGTTCTGGTACTGCACCGAGGAGATGTCGGCGCCGGAGAGGTCCATGTCGAACCCGGCGTCGCGCAGGACCCGGATCTTCTTCTCTTCGCGCGCCTTGGTCTGGATGAACTCCTCGATGTCCGGGTGGTCGACGTCGAGCACGACCATCTTCGCCGCGCGCCGCGTGGCGCCGCCGGACTTGATCGTGCCCGCGGACGCGTCGGCGCCGCGCATGAACGACACCGGGCCGGACGCGGTGCCGCCGGAGGTCAGCAGCTCCTTCGAGGAGCGGATGCGGGAGAGGTTGAGGCCCGCGCCGGAGCCGCCCTTGAAGATCAGGCCCTCCTCGCGGTACCAGTTGAGGATCGACTCCATCGTGTCGTCGACGGCGAGGATGAAGCAGGCGGACACCTGCTGCTTCGACGCCGTGCCGACGTTGAACCAGACCGGCGAGTTGAAGCTGAAGACCTGGTGCAGCAGCATCCAGGTGAGCTCGTGCTCGAAGACCTCGAGGTCGGCCGGAGCGGCGAAGTAGGAGTGGTCGGCCGCGGCCTTGACGTAGGTCTTCACCACCCGGTCGATGAGCTGCTTGAGGCTGCTCTCACGCTGCGGCGAGCCGACCGCGCCGCGGAAGTACTTGCTGGTGACGATGTTGGTGGCGTTGACCGACCAGGACTCGGGGAACTCGACCCCGCGCTGCTCGAAGTTCACGCTGCCGTCGCGCCAGTTGGTCATCACGACGTCGCGCTGCTCCCAGGCGACTTCGTCGTACGGGTGCACGCCTTCGGTGGTGAAGACCCGCTCGACGGTCAGCCCGCCACCACCGGACTTCTTCTTGCTCCGCCCGGTCGTCGCTGCGCCGGTTCCCACGGTTTCGGTCATCGGGTCTCGTCCCCTTACTCCCGCGCGCGGCCGGCGACTTCTCAATCGCCTTCGGCGCGCTCGCCTTCTTCTTCCGCAGCAGCACCCGCCATGGCCTGACGCAGGTCGGAGATCTCCTTCTCGAAGTCCTCGACCGAGGAGAACGAGCGGTAGACGCTGGCGAACCGGAGGTAGGCGACCCCGTCGAGCTCACGCAGCGGGCCCAGGATCGCCAGGCCGACCTCGTGACTCGGGATCTCCGCCAGCCCGGCGGAGCGGATCGACTCCTCCACGCGCTGCGCGAGCTTCTGCAGCGCGTCGTCGTCTACCGGCCGGCCCTGGCACGCCCGGCGGACGCCGTTCACGACCTTGTCCCGGCTGAACTGCTCGGTGACGCCGGACCGCTTGACGACGGCGAGCACCATCGTCTCCGACGTGGTGAAGCGCCGGCCGCACTGCGCGCACGAGCGCCGCCGCCGGATCGCCTGACCCTCGTCCACCTCTCGGGAGTCGACCACCCGAGAGTCCGCATGCCGGCAGAACGGGCACCTCATCCGCCGATCACCTTCCCCTCCGCACCGGCCGATTCCTTCGCCGCCCGGCCCCTGCCGCCACGCTACGGCCTGGGCCACGATCCCCCCGCACGGCCCCGTGCCTGGTGATCGACATGTGGACAGCCGGTGGATGAACGCCGGTCAGCTGTGGACAACTGCCACCGAGTCTACCCCAACCTGTGGTCCAACTACAGCGGTGTAACTACTAGATATAGGGGCTGACGATAGATCTCCCCCGGGCCGGGCGCAAGCGGCGGCGCAAGATGGACCCCACAGGGTGATAGCGGCCGAACCCGGCCTGCGACCGAGCCGATCCGGGCCGCCACGGGGTGACACGGGGTGACACGGGGTGACACGGAAGCGGCGCGCGGCAACCGTCAGTGGCGACCGCTTCAGAGCAGACACACGGGGCGATCCGGGCCTTGCCGGAGCAGGGAAACCGGGGGCGCGAAGCAGGGACAGAGAACCGCGGCTGCGAAGAGGAGGCTGCGAAGCCGGTCGTGAATCGGGGCTGCGAAACCGGGGACGCGAGGCAGGGACGCGAGGCCAAGGCCGCGAAGCGGGGTCGCGACCAGGGGCAGCGAAACCGCGGCTGCGAAGTCGGCCCCCGACGCGGAGACTGCGAAGCCGAAGCCGAAGCCGAGGCCGAAGCCGAGGCCGCGAAGCCGAGGCCGCGGAATCGGGGCAGGGAAATCGGGGCCAGGGAAGCCGCGACTGCGGAATCGGGGCTGCGGAGCGGCGGACATCAACCTGACTCCATCAGCCGGACCCGGGGAAGAGTCACCGGGCGGTCCCCGCAATTCCCGCCGTCCGGGTGAATCCCAGCGGCGCCGTCCGGGTAAATCCTCGCGGCGCCGTCCGCGTAATCCCAGCAGCGCCGTCCGGGTCGATCCCAGTGATCCGGGTAGCCGCGCTGGAGTCTCGCCGGGCAGACCTGAACCTGGCAGCCTTCTCCCCCCGCGCGAAAAGCGCCGCCGCCAGCAACGCGTCCTCCCGCACGAAGCGCGACGGGCCAAGCGAAGCACGGCAGTCCGACGAAGCGCGACGGCATCAACGAACGGCAGTGCCCGCGTTGCCGCGTCCGCCCACGTCCGCCTGCATCCACCGCATCCACTGCGTTCACCACAGCCGCCGCGAGGTCACGAAAGTCAGGAGCCCAGCCCGGCGCTGTCGCCGGAGACCGGGACGGTCAGGGGCAGGCCCGGGGTCAGGACGGCGCCGTCGAGGTTGTTGAGCTGTTTGATGCGGGTGACCACGGCGTCCTGGTCACTGCCGGGGGCGAAGCGGGCGGCGATCGCGGACAGGGTGTCGCCCTGTTCGACCGACACCGAGGCCGTGCGGGACGGGACCGCGCCACCCGGTGCGCCCGCGCCGAAGACGCCCAGTGCGGTGACCACCAGGCAGGCCGCCGCGGCGATCGCGAGCAGCCACGGCCAGCGGACGGCGGGGCGGCGCGCTTCGGCGCACGCGGCGGCGGTGCCCTTGCGGCCCGCGACGACACGCGCGCGGGTCGGCGGCCGCAGCGGCTCGCCGCGGCGCTCGCGCGCCACTCGCGCCGGGGCGGAAGGGCCCGACACGGTGTCGCGGCGGGCAGGGGCGACCTGACGGACGGGGCGAAGCGGGCGGACCAGCCCGCGGTCGGCCAGGATCGACATGGCGAACCTCCTCGTGACCTGCTGCTCGGTTCGATCCCGGTCCCCGCGGCGCTCGCACCGGCGCCGATGGGACTGAGGTCGAACAGGCGTTCTATCGAACGCCCGTGCGAAGGTCTACCACCCCCCACCGACAAAATCGAGAGGACACGGCGTGTCGATCGAACAGATGTTTGAAATCGTCGTTACTGACGGCTAACGTCGGTCACCAGGACATCTGCCGGGCAGATGTCGTCGGCGAGCGTGCCCGCACCAGCGGGTGCCGGCCGGCGCACGCGGAACGCACAGCCGCCCCCGGGGCGGCCGTGGGACGGCTGGAGGATACGCAGTGGCCAAGGAGAGCAAGGCGGGCACCACGCCCGGTGGCCCGGGCAAGGTGAGCGCCCTTCCCGAGGTCTTCGACGTGGACGAGACGCTCACCGTGCGTCAGCAGCAGGTGCTGGACGTGATCCGGACCTGGGTGAGCCGGTTCGGCTACCCGCCGAGCGTCCGGGAGATCGGCGAAGCGGTCGGGCTCACCTCGACCTCCTCGGTGTCGCACCAGCTGCGCGCGTTGCAGCGCAAGGGTTATCTGCGCCGGGACGCGAACCGGCCGCGCGCGGTCGGCGTGCTGTCGACCACCGACGACAACCCGATGGGCATCGACATCGACCAGCAGCCGTCCATGCCGAAGGCGGCGTACGTGCCGCTGGTGGGCCGGATCGCCGCGGGCGGGCCGGTGCTCGCGGAGCAGGCCATCGAGGACGTTTTCCCGCTGCCGCGCGAAATCGTCGGCGAAGGCGAGCTGTTCCTGTTGAGCGTCACCGGCGATTCGATGGTGGACGCGGCCATCACCAACGGCGACTGGGTGGTCGTGCGCCAGCAGCCGACGGCCGACAACGGCGAGATCGTCGCGGCGATGATCGACGGCGAGGCCACGGTGAAGACGTTCAAGCGCAAGGACGGCCACATCTGGCTGATGCCGCACAACGAAGCGTACGAGCCGATCCCCGGCGACGACGCCACGATCCTGGGCAAGGTCGTCGCGGTCCTGCGCCGCCTCTGACAGCGCTTCCCCAGCGGGCCTCCGGCCGCGCGGTGACGACGAGCAGCCCGGCCTCGGTCGCACCCACGGCACGGAGGCCGCGGCCGGAACCGGCGCCTGTCTCCGGGGGCGGCGCCGTGACCGCGCGATCGGGCCGATTGTCCTCAATGGACAGAACCGGGAGCGGCCGGCGTCAGCGGCGGCGCAGTTTGCGGACCAGAAGCCAGCCGCCGAAGACCACCACGACCGCCAGCACCGCCGCCGGCAGCGCGGGGACTCCCCCACCGGGTGAAGAACCGGCCGCTGCCTCACCCTGGGGCGCGCCGGCCGCCTCGGCCCCGGCGGCGGAAACCAGCGAAGCGGCGTTCTTCACCGCGCGGACGGGCTGGCCGACCCCTTCACCGGCCGACAACAGGGTGCCGTCGGGCTCGAAAGCCAGCGCCTCACCCTGTTTCTCCCCCGCCAAGGGGATCCGGACGGGCGTGCGTTTCAGCGCCGCGGCGACGTCGCCGTCCGGAGCCGCGTACAGGTAAGCGTCGGTGTAGGTGCGCAGCGCGACCACGGTGCCGTCGGTGCTGGTCGCGCCGCCCGTCACCAGTACCGAGCCGAAGGCGCCCACCGGGCCGCCCTTCGTGTCGGTGCTGCGGATCGTGACCGTGCCGACCTGCTCCAGCGGGGTCGGGCCGGGGGTCGCGAGCGGGCCGTTCGGCCGGTACACCTTCGCGTCGCCCAGGATGTCCTTGGTGACCAGGTACAGCGTGCCGGACCGGTCGAGCAGCAGGGCTTCGGTGTCGTGCGGCCCGTCCGGGTAGGTCAGCCGGTGCAGCGTCACGCCTCCCCCGGACGGCTTCAGCTCCAGCAGGGCGACGGTCGACCGCTTGTTGCTGTTGTCGCCGGTGTCCGAGAGCCACAACGTGCCGTCCGCCGCACGGGCGAGGTCCTCGACGTCGTACGGGTCGGTGCTCGCGGAGAGCACCTTCTGCACCGCGCACGAACGGTCCAGCACGAACACCTGGACCTTGGTTCCGCCGTCGTTGATCGCGTACCAGTGCGTGCCGTCGGAGACCAGCCCGGAAAGCTCGGTCACCCGCGGATCGGTCACCTGGCACAGCGTTTCGGGCGCGGGCGGCGCCGCGGCCGAAGCGGGCAGGGCGCCGATCAGCAGGAAAAACGCCGTCGCGGCCAGGACGACTCGCACCAGCTCACCTCCGTAGTGCGCGGCCGGGATCAGCCGCACACTACGGAAGACGCGTCAGCGAGGCGTGGAGTTGGTCTCGAACCGGCGCAGCGCCGCCGCGAGGTCCGGGTGGACCCGCACGAGCAGCCGCGTGCCGTCTTCGACGTGCTCCTCTTCCAGCACCTCGCCGTCCTTGTGGGCCCGGGCCACGAGCTCACCCCGCGTGTACGGGACGAGCGCCTCGACCACCATCTCCGGGCGCGGGAGCCGGTCGGCCAGCACCTCGGCCAGCTCGGGAATGCCGGCGCCGGTGCGCGCGGAGACCAGCACGGAGCCGGCCAGCTGGTGCCGCAGCCGGGCCAGGGTGACCTGGTCGGCCGCGTCGGCCTTGTTGATGACGAGCAGCTCCGGCGGCAGCGGGTCCTTGCGGCTGCGGGTGATCTCGGCGAGCACCTCGCGCACGGCGTTCACCTGCTCCTCGGGCGCCGGGTCGGCGCCGTCCACCACGTGCACCAGCAGGTCGGCGTCGGCCGCCTCCTCCAGCGTCGAGCGGAACGCGTCGACCAGCTGGTGCGGCAGGTGCCGCACGAACCCGACGGTGTCGGTGAGGGTGAACGTACGCCCGTCCGCCGTCTGCGCCCGCCGGGTGGTCGGGTCCAGGGTGGCGAACAGCGCGTCCTCGACCAGCACGCCCGCGCCGGTCAGCGCGTTGAGCAGGCTCGACTTGCCGGCGTTGGTGTAGCCGACGATGGCCACGCTGGGCACCTCGTTGGCCACGCGCCGGCCGCGCTTGGTCTCGCGGATGGTGTCCATCGCGGCGATCTCGCGGCGCAGCTTGGACACGCGCTTGTTGATCCGCCGTCGGTCGGTCTCCAGCTTGGTCTCACCGGGACCGCGCAGGCCCACGCCGCCGTTCGCGCCGCCGGCGCGGCCACCGCCCTGCCGGGACAGCGACGCGCCCCAGCCGCGCAGCCGCGGGATCAGGTACTGAAGCTGGGCCAGCTCGACCTGGGCCTTGCCCTCCTTGGAGCTGGCGTGCTGCGCGAAGATGTCGAGGATCAGCGCGGTCCGGTCGATCACCTTGACCTTGACCTTCTCCTCGAGCTGGCGCAACTGGCCGGGCGAGAGCTCCCCGTCGCAGATCACCGTGTCGGCGCCGGTCGCGATCACCACGTCGCGCAGCTCCCGCACCTTGCCGGAGCCGATGTACGTGGCCGGGTCCGGCTGCACGCGCCGCTGGACCAGGCCTTCCAGCACCTCGGAGCCCGCGGTTTCGGCCAGCCGCGCCAGCTCCGCGAGGGAGGCGTCGTTCTGCTCGGCCGTGCCCTCGGCCCACACGCCGACCAAGACGACCCGCTCCAGCCGCAGCTGCCGGTACTCGACCTCGGTGACGTCCGCGAGCTCGGTGGACAGTCCCGCGACCCGGCGGAGCGAGGCGCGGTCCTCGAGCTCCATTTCCCCGGTGGACGGGTCTTCCTCGTAGTGGTCTTCATGTGTCAGTTCTGTCATCGTGCCTCCATGCTCCCACGATTCCCCGCGGGAGCCGAGTGGTTTACCTGCTCGGATAGATCGAAACGTAGACCGCGGTACGGCCCTGGCCCGGTGCGTCGGGACGCCGGCTGAACTCCTCCAGCAGCTCCCCGAGCCGCTCTTTGAATTCCTCGACGTCCTGGGGCGGGACCTGGAACACGAGCCGGGAGGAGTCCACCTCGCCCGGCTCTGCCTCGGCGAATTCGGCCAGGTAGGCCTCGAGCATCGCCTCGTTGAGCGGGGCCGGCTCGACGTCGTCGTTTTCGAGCTGCCAGGACAGCCCGGTCGAGCGGTACGGGATCTCCTTCGCGCCGCGCGTGCCCCGGCGCGGCTCCTGCGGGGCCAGGAAACCGGTCTCCACCAGCCTGCGCACGTGGTGCAGCATGGTTGCCGGGTCGCGGCCGAGCCGCTCGGCGAGCTCCTTGTTGGTCATGGCCCCGTAGGAGGTCAACCGGATGATGCGCAGGCGTATTCCGGACGCGAGCGCGGCGGCCTCGGCCTCCGTCGAGAGACGTCGTTTCGTCGGCACTCCACCAGCCTAAGGGGGTTAAGTGATTGACAGTCTCCAATCACTCGAAGACACTCTTTCGGGTGAGTAGGGATTCGCTCTTCTTCCACGCGGACTTCCGCCGGCTGTGGGCCGGGGACACCGCGAGCCAGCTCGGCATGTTCGTCGGCATCACGGCCGTCCCGCTGCTGGCGGCGGTGACGCTGGCGGCCACGCCGTTCGAGATGGGCCTGCTGACCATGGCCGAGACGCTGGGCTTCCTGCTCCTCGGGCTGCCCGCCGGGGTCTGGGTGGACCGGTTGGCGCGCCGTCCGGTGATGCTGACCGCCGACGTGGTGCGCGCCGTGCTGATGCTGAGCATCCCGGTGGCCTGGTGGGCGGGCGTGCTGACGATGGGGCAGCTGCTCGTCGTGGTGCTGCTGACCGGCTTCGCGACGGTGTTCTTCGACGTCGCGTACCAGGCGTACCTGCCGGCGCTGGTCGGCCGCGAGCGATTGCTGGAGGGCAACGCGAAACTGCAGGCCGTCCAGTCCACCGCGCAGATCGCCGGGCCGAGCGCGGCCGGCGTGCTGGTCCAGGTCATCGGCGCGGCCAGCACGGTGTTCGCCACCGGGCTCGGCTACCTGACCTCCGCGCTGTGCCTGTGGCGGATCCGCACCGTCGAAACCGTGCCGGAGCGCACCGGCCACGAGCGCCTGCTGCCACAGATCATCGAGGGCCTGCGGTTCGTCTTCGCCGACAAGCCGCTGCGCGCGATCGTCGCCTGCACCGCCACCGCGAACCTGTTCGGCGCCGCCGCTCAGGCCGTGCAGGTGCTGTTCCTGACCCGCACGGCCGGACTTCCGCCGGCGGCGGTCGGCGTGCTGCTGGCCGTCGGCGGCATCGGCGGCATCCTCGCCGCGCTGTGCTCGGGCGCGATCATCCGGCGGATCGGCCAGGCGCGGTCGATCTGGCTGGTCCCGCTGCTGGTGTGGCCGGGCAACCTGCTCGTGCCGCTGGCCGGCCCCGGCTGGCGGCTGGCGCTCGCCGGCTTCGGC
Source organism: Amycolatopsis saalfeldensis (assembly GCF_900110575.1). Classification (GTDB taxonomy): domain Bacteria; phylum Actinomycetota; class Actinomycetes; order Mycobacteriales; family Pseudonocardiaceae; genus Amycolatopsis; species Amycolatopsis saalfeldensis. The sequence goes on along the minus strand of NZ_FOEF01000006.1, from coordinate 169,965 downwards.
CTGGCCGCGGCCGGGTTCGGCGTGATCCTCTACAACGTCGCGCAGGTCTCCTACCGCCAGGCCATCACGCCGGACCGGTTGCTGGGCCGGATGAACGCGAGCGTGCGGTTCGTGGTGTGGGGCGCGATGCCGCTGGGCGGCCTGCTGGGCGGGGCGCTCGGCGAGACCGTCGGGCTGACGGGCGCGCTGTGGATCGCTGTGATCGGCGAACTCTGCGGCGCGCTCTGGGTGGTCTGCTCGCCGCTGCGGCGGATGCGGGATCTCCCGGTCACGGAGAAGGACACTTTGGCGCCCGCCTAGAGTTGGCGCATGAACGCAACTCCCAACCCCAGCCCACGAGTCCCGGACAAGGTCGGTGTCGACGGTCTGGAGGCCAAGTGGGTACCGGTATGGGAGAGCGAAGGCGTCTACCGGTTCGATCGCGTGAAGCAGCGTGAAGACGTCTACTCGATCGACACCCCGCCGCTGACGGCGAGCGGTTCGCTGCACATCGGGCATGTGTTCTCCTACACCCACACCGATCTCGTCGCGCGGTATCACCGGATGCGCGGACGCGAGGTGTTCTACCCGATCGGCTGGGACGACAACGGCCTGCCGACCGAACGCCGGGTGCAGAACCACTTCGGCGTGCGCTGCGAGCCTTCGCTGCCGTACGACCCGGGCTTCCGGCCGCCGGAGAAGCCGGGCAAGAACGCGATTCCCGTGTCACGGCGCAACTTCGTCGAGCTGTGCCAGGAGCTTTCGGAGACCGACGAGAAGGTCTTCGAGGACGTCTGGCGCCGGATCGGGCTCTCGGTCGACTGGAGCACGGCGTACCAGACCATCGACCCGGCCACGACGCAGATCTCGCAGCGCGCTTTCCTGCGCAACCTCGCGCGCGGCGAGGCTTACCAGTCCGAGGCGCCGACGCTCTGGGACGTCACCTTCCGCACCGCTGTCGCGCAGGCGGAGCTGGAGGACCGCGAACGGCCCGGCGCTTACCACGATCTGGTGTTCCACACCGCCGATGACGCCGAGGTGCTCATCTCGACCACGCGCCCGGAACTGCTGCCCGCGTGCGTCGCGCTCGTCGCGCACCCGGACGACGAGCGGTACCAGCCGCTGTTCGGGAAGACCGTGCGGACACCGGTGTTCGGCGTCGAGGTCCCGGTGCGCGCGCACCACCTCGCCGATCCCGAGAAGGGCACCGGCATCGCGATGGTCTGCACCTTCGGCGACACCACCGACGTGACGTGGTGGCGCGCGTTGCGTCTGGAGACGCGGCCGGTGCTCGGGCGTGACGGCCGGTTCCTGCCCGAGCCGCCGCGTGACGTGCCGGCCGAGGCGTACGCGCCTCTGGCGGGCAAGACTGTCCACACGGGACGCCAGATTCTCGTGGAAATGCTGCGGGAGAACAGTTCGCTGCGCGGTGAGCCGCGGCCGATCACGCACCCGGTGAAGTTCTACGAGAAGGGCGACCGGCCGCTCGAGATCGTCACCAGCCGCCAGTGGTACATCCGCAACGGCGGTCGTGACGAGCCGCTGCGCGCTCGGATGCTGGAGCGTGGCGCCGAAGTGCAGTGGGTGCCCGCGCACATGCAGGTCCGCTACCGCGGCTGGGTCGAGGGCCTGACGAGCGACTGGCTGATCAGCCGGCAGCGGTTCTTCGGCGTGCCGATCCCGCTCTGGTACCCGCTGGACGCGCACGGCGAGCCGGACCACGACGCCGTGCTGGTGCCGGACGACTCGAGCCTGCCGGTCGACCCGAGCACCGACGTGCCGCCGGGCTACACCGCCGATCAGCGTGACGTGCCGGGCGGCTTCACCGCCGAGGTGGACGTGATGGACACCTGGGCGACGTCGTCGCTCACGCCGCAGATCGCCGGGCGCTGGAGCCTGGACGACGACCTGTTCCGCCGCGTGTTCCCGTACGACCTGCGGCCGCAGGCGCACGAGATCATCCGCACCTGGCTGTTCTCCACGGCCGTGCGCGCGGAGCTGGAGGAGGGCGTGCTGCCGTGGCGCGAGGCGGCGATCTCCGGCTGGGTGCTCGACCCGGACCGCAAGAAGATGTCGAAGTCGGTCGGCAATGTCGTCACCCCGGCCGACCTCCTGGAGAAGTACGGCTCGGACGCGGTGCGGTACTGGGCGGCGAGCGCGCGGCCCGGCGTCGACACGGCCGTGGACGAGGGCCAGATGAAGGTGGGCCGCCGGCTGGCGACGAAGCTGCTCAACGTGAGCCGGTTCGTGCTCGGCCTCGGGCTGCCTTCGGCGGACGCGGTGGCGTCGGAGCCGCTGGACCGCGCGGTGCTGGCGGCGCTCTCGACGGTCGTCACGGAGGCGACGGCGGCGTTCGAGGCGCTCGACTACGCGCGAGCGCTGCAGCAGAGCGAGACGTTCTTCTGGACGTTCTGCGACGACTACGTGGAGCTGGTGAAGGGCCGCGCGTACGGCGACCGCGGCGAGGCCGCGGCGCAATCCGCGCGGGCGGCGCTGACCACGACGCTTTCGGCGGTCGTACGGCTGTTCGCACCGTTCCTGCCGTACGCGACGGAGGAGGTCTGGTCGTGGTGGCAGGAGGGCTCGGTGCACCGCGCGCCGTGGCCCGGCCCGCTGCCGGCCGAGGGCGACCCGGCTCTGCTCACGCTGGCCGGCTCGGTGATCGCGGCAGTGCGGCGCGCGAAAACCGACGCGAAGGTGTCGATGCGCGCGGGCGTGGATTCCCTGACGGTGACCGCTCCGCCCGAGGTGCTCACCGGTTTCGGCGACATCGAGGCGGACATCCGCACTGCTGGAACGGTCGCGTCGGTCAGCACCCGCCCCGGCGAAGGCGACCTGGCGGTCGAGGTGACGATCGGCTCCTGACGGCGGCCGCCGCCGGCGCTTCACACGCCGGCGGCGGCCCACCAGGCTTCGTCGAGTTCGCCGCGGGCGACGATTTCCGCGGGGCCGGTCAGGGTGGACGCGCCGCGGGCCACCGTGACGGTCACGCGGCCGCCCGGGATGTCGACCGTCGAGGAGCCCGTGTCGGTGCCCGCGAGGTGCAGGGCGGCGGCCACGGCGGCGACCGTGCCGGTGCCGCAGGCGCGCGTCTCCCCCACGCCGCGCTCGTGGACGCGCATCCGCAGCGCGCCGTCGCCCAGCAGGTTGACGAACTCGAGGTTCACGCCGGCGGGGAAGAAGTCGTGGTCGAAGTCGGGCTGGTGCGCCAGGTCGAGGTCGGCCACGTCGTCGTCCAGCACCGAGACCAGGTGCGGGTTGCCCACGTCCACGGCCACGCCGGAGAACGGGCGGCCCGCCACCACCGTCACCGAGGTGCCGGTGATCGCCGCTGGTCCCATGTGGACGGTCACGGTGCGGTCCGGGTGGACCACCACCGGGCGGTCGCCCGCGCGGGTGCCGACGGTGAACTCGCCCGCCTCGGCCAGGCCCGCCTCGACCAGGTACCGCGCGAACACGCGCACGCCGTTGCCGCACATCTCCGCGATCGAGCCGTCGGCGTTGCGGTAGTCCATGAACCACTCGCCCGCGGACTCCAGGCCCGCCGCGCCCGAGCGGACGACCCGCAGCACGCCGTCCGCGCCCAGCCCGCGCTGCCGGTCGCACAACGCGGCCACCCGGGCCGCGGTGAGGTCGAGCCGGCCGGACGGGTCGGGCAGCAGCACGAAGTCGTTCTGTGTGCCGTGGCCCTTAAGGAATTCGATACCGCCCATGGCTTCAGGTTACCGGCCGAGGACGTCGAGTACGCGTGCGGCCAGCCCCTCCGAAGCACCGTCGAACCACTGGATCCGCTTGTCCCGGCGGAACCAGGAACGCTGTCGCCGGACGAAGCGGCGGGTGGCCTGCGCGGTCGAAGCGGCGGCCGCTTCGAAGTCGCCTTCAGCGTCCAGCTCCGCGAGCACCTGCTGGTAGCCGAGCGCCCGCGAAGCCGTCTTCCCCTCGCGCAGCCCGCGCCCGGCCAGCGCGCGCACCTCGTCGACGAGCCCGGCCTCGAACATCCGCGCCACCCGCAGGTCCACGCGCTCGTCCAGCTCGGCGGCCTCGCGGTCGACGCCGATCAGCACTGTCCCGTAACGGGCCGGCCCCGGCTTCGGCAGGTTGGCCGAAAACGGCTCGCCGGTGATCTCGATGACCTCCAGCGCGCGCACGATCCGGCGGGTGTTGGTCGGCAGGATCGCGGCGGCCGCGGCCGGGTCGCGCTCTCCCAGCCGGCGGTGGAGCGAATCGGTGCCGAGCTCCGCCGCCTCCGCGTCGAGCCGGGCCCGCACGGCCGGGTCGGTGCCGGGGAATCGCAGGTCGTCGAGCACCGCCTGGACGTACAGGCCCGAGCCGCCGGCCAGCACCGGGACGCGGCCCGCCGCCAGCACGTCCTCGATCCGCTGCCGGGCGTCACGCTGGTAGGCGGCAACGGAAGCGGTTTCGGTGACGTCGAGGACGTCGAGCAGGTGGTGCGGCACCCCGCGCCGCTCCGCGGGGGTGGCCTTCGCGGTGCCGATGTCCATGCCGCGGTAGAGCTGCAGCGCGTCCGCGTTCACGACCTCGCCGCCCAGCGCCAGGGCCAGCTCGACGGCCAGCGCCGTCTTCCCGGTGGCGGTGGGGCCGACGACGGCCACCGGGCGGAGCGGCTGAGCAGGGCTGATCACGCCGGTTGACGCTACCTGGACGGGTAGCGCCTGCGGACACGGAGCGTCCCGGAGAAGTAGGATCACTGGCTTCGGGTGGCTCATCCGATACCACGGTGGACGCTGAGCTGCTTGAATGCCGCTGGGGCCCCATGCCCCCGGAGCACTACGCGTAACCCGGCCCCGCCGCACGGCGGGGCGCCCGCACCAGCGGGCGTACAGGCGATAAGGAGCCTGCGATGGCCCAGGAGAACACGTCTACCGGCACCCCGGCGCCGCACCCGGTGCCGCACGCGCACGGCAGCGGGCACACCGCACCGCCCGTGCCGCCCGCCGAGCCCGCCCCGTCCACCTGGGGCCGGGTCGACGCCGAGGGCACTGTCTTCGTCTTCACCGCCGACGGCGAGCGGGCGGTGGGGGTCTGGCAGGCCGGCAGCCCGGAAGAGGGACTGGTCCACTACGCCCGCCGCTTCGACGACGTGCGCACCGAGGTCGAGCTGCTGGAGACCCGGCTGCACTCCGGCGCCGGCGACCCGAAGCACGCGCTGTCCACCGCCACACAGCTGCGCGACGGGCTGGGCGAGTCGGCCGTGGTCGGCGACCTGGTCGCGCTGGGCGCCCGCCTCGAGTACGTGATCGGCGAGGCCGAGAAGGCGCTGGCGAACGTCAAGCAGGAGCGCGAAGAGGCCCGCGCGGCCGCCGTCACGCGCAAGCAGGCGCTGGCCGAGGAGGCCGAGCAGATCGCGGCCGAGTCGACGCAGTGGAAGGCCGCGGGCGACCGGCTGCGCTCGATCCTGGACGAGTGGAAGACGGTCAAGGGCGTCGATCGCAAGACCGACGACGAGCTGTGGAAGCGGTTCTCCAAGGCCCGCGAGGCGTTCAACCGCCGTCGCGGCTCGCACTTCGCCGAGCTGGACAAGCAGCGGGCGACCGCCAAGCAGCGCAAGGAAGAGCTGATCGCGGAGGCCGAGTCGCTGGCCGAGTCCGACGACTGGGGCGCCACCGCGGGCCGCTACAAGGACCTGATGACCGAGTGGAAGGCCGCCGGGCGCGCGCCGAAGGACAGCGACGAGGCGCTCTGGCAGCGTTTCCGCGCGGCGCAGGACGCGTTCTTCGCGCGCCGCTCCTCGGTGTTCTCCGAGCGCGACGCCGAGTTCGCCGGCAACGCCGCCCGCAAGGAAGAGCTGCTGGTCGAGGCCGAGAAGATCGACGTGGCGGCCAACCTCGAGGCCGCGAAGAACGCGCTGCGCCGGATCCAGGAGCAGTGGGACGAGCTCGGCAAGGTGCCGCGCGAGCGCATCCGCGAGCTGGACGGCCGGCTCAAGGCGGTCCAGGACGCGGTGAAGTCCGCCGAGGACAGCCGCTGGCGCCGTACCGACCCGGAGGCCCAGGCGCGCGCCGCGCAGTTCCGCGAGCGCGTCGAGCAGTTCGAGTCCCAGGCCGCCAAGGCCCGTGCCGCCGGTGACGAGCGCCGGGCGAAGAAGGCCGACGAGCAGGCCGCGCAGTGGCGTGAATGGCTTCAGGCGGCGGAAGCCGCGGTCGCCGACCGCTGACCGTCAAACGCAAGAGGCCCCGTCACCGCGGTGACGGGGCCTCTTGCTCAGGAGCGGGAGAACGCGGTGCGCATCCACAGCGTCGCGAGCACGATGGTGGCCGCCCAGGCGAGCAGCAGGCCGATGCCCGGGCCGCCGCCGGCCGCGCCGGAAGCGTGGGCGGACTGCTGGGACCAGACCGCGAGCAGGCCGTCGACCGAGGCGAACCAGCCGCCCGCGGCACAGCACCAGGACACCCACCAGCGGCGGGTCACCAGCGCCAGCGCGCCGGCCAGCACACCGATCACCGTCGACGTGGCGGCGAACAGCTGCGGGATGCCGCCGCCCTGGCCGGCCAGCACCTCGTAACCACGGTGCTCGCCCACCCACGGCAGGAGCTGCGCGATCAGCAGCACGAAGATGAACACGGCGATGGTGAAGCCGCGCCGGCCCAGCTCGACCGTGCGCGAGGCCCGCTGGCCCGCCTGGTCGATCTCCTCGGTCAGTTGCGGGCCCACCTCGGCGGACGTTCCCGGTTCGGTCACAGCGCACACCCACTCACCGGGGCGGGCTGGGCCGCCGGGGCTCCGAAGCCCGGCAGTCCCAGCGTGACCCCGCTCGTCTTGGGCCGAAGACCGGCTTCGGCGTTGTCGCCCGCCCGCGTGCGGCGGTGCGTCAGCAGGTCGCCGTCGGCGACCAGGTGGTGCGGGGCGCCGTAGCTGATCACGGCCTCCACCACGTCGCCCGGGCGCACGGAACCGTCCACAACGGACCCGGCGGGCGTGAAGTGCACCAGCCGCCCGTCGCGGGCGCGGCCGCTCATCCGGTGCGTCTCGGCGTCCTTGCGGCCCTCGCCCGAGGCGACCAGCAGCTCCACCCGGCGGCCGACCAGGTTCTTGTTCTCCGCCCAGGAAATCTCGTCCTGCAGCTCGGCCAGGCGCTCGTAGCGCTCCTGCACGACGGCCTTCTGCAGCTGGTCCGCCATCGTGGCGGCCGGCGTGCCGGGACGCTGGGAGTACTGGAAGGTGAACGCGCTGGAGAACCGCGACTCGCGCACCACGTCCAGCGTCGCCTGGAAGTCCTCCTCGGTCTCACCGGGGAAGCCGACGATGATGTCGGTGGTGATGGCGGCGTCCGGCATCGCGGCGCGCACCTCTTCGAGGATCTTGAGGTACCGCGCGGAGCGGTAGGAGCGGCGCATCTCGCGCAGCACGCGGTCGGAGCCGGACTGCAGCGGCATGTGCAGCTGGTGGCAGACGTTGGGCGTCTCGGCCATGGCGTCGATCACGTCGGAGGTGAACGCGGCCGGGTGCGGCGAGGTGAACCGCACGCGCTCCAGCCCGTCGATCCCGCCGCAGGCGCGCAGCAGCTTGCCGAACGCGAGCCGGTCGCCGAACTCGGCGCCGTAGGAGTTCACGTTCTGCCCCAGCAGGGTCACCTCGAGCACGCCCTCGGCGACCAGCGCCTCGACCTCGGCCAGGATCTCGCCCGGCCGGCGGTCGCGCTCCTTGCCGCGCAGGGACGGCACGATGCAGAAGGTGCAGGTGTTGTTGCAGCCGACCGAAACCGACACCCAGCTCGCGTACGACGACTCCCGGCGGGCGGGCAGCGTCGAGGGGAACGTCTCCAGCGACTCGAGGATCTCGACCTCGGCCTCGGCGTTGTGCCGCGCGCGCTCCAGCAGCGCCGGCAGCGAGCCGATGTTGTGCGTGCCGAACACGACGTCGACCCACGGCGCCCGCTTGACGATCTCGCCGCGGTCCTTCTGCGCCAGGCACCCGCCGACGGCGATCTGCATGTCCGGGTTCGCGGTCTTGTCCGGCCGCATGTGGCCGAGCGTGCCGTACAGCTTGTTGTCCGCGTTCTCCCGGACCGCGCAGGTGTTGAACACGACCAGGTCCGGCTTCGCCGCGCCGTCCGCGGCGACGTAACCGGCCTCTTCGAGCTGGCCGGCGAGCCGTTCGGAGTCGTGCACGTTCATCTGGCAGCCGAAGGTGCGGATCTGGTAAGTGCGCGCGTTCATCACTGGTCAGGGTAACCCCAGCCTGACCAGGCAAAGCCGCCGCCCGCCTGCCAGTGCCCCTCCGCCTCCCCCACGGCGGCCTGCCCATCATCGCGGTTTGCGACGCTGCTCCGAAATGCGCCGGATCGCGTCCGTGGACCGGTTGCTGCCTTCGGTGGTTTTGTCCAAGGCGCGGAGCGAGTCCGCGGAGATCTCGCTCAGCGTGCGAGTCAGCTGGTCCAGCGACGGCGCACTCGGCAGCGACGCTGTCACGTCGGCTTGCATGGTGTCCATCGCCTCGCCCACGCCGGTCGGTGGCTCGGGTGGAGTGGAGCCGGCCGTGGGTCCGGCACCGTGCCGGTCGCGCCCGCGACGTCCCACCCGGTGACCTGGTCGGCGTCGAATCCGACGCGGACCAGCCGGGCACTGGTCAGATCAGCGCCCGTCAGATCGACACGACTTCGGATGTGTGGATCGGCCGCGCCTCTCCTTGCCCAGGTGCTCGCGCACCAGCTCGGACAATGGCGCGCCCAGCTCGCGAATCGCGGTGATGGTGGTGTTGACCGCGAACGCAACCAGCTGGGCGATCACCGCGATCTTCAACGCCAGTACGTGCCCGCCCACGGAGTAGAACGGGAGGGACACAGCCCCGGCCGCGATACCGCAGTCGACGCTCTTCGCAGCCTCGCCCGACCAGCCCGGTCATCGCCCAGCCGGCCCCGCGTCTGGCACGATCGCCCCCATGCGGTGGAGGCGGAGGACGGCGGTCGTGGTCGCGCTCGTGACGGCCGGTGCGCTGCTGACCGGGTGCGGCCCGGACTTCTCCGGGCTGCGGCTGCGCATCGCGGCGGGCTCGCAGGGCGGGGTGTACAGCGACCTCGCCCAGCCGCTCGCCGACGCGTGGGCCGCCGACCTGGGCATCGAACGGCCTGCGGTGCTGGCGACGCAGGGTTCGCGCGACAACCTCAACCGGGTGGAGTCGGGCGGCGCCGACGTCGCGTTCGTGGCGGCCGACCTCGCCGCCGAGGCCGCCGCCGCGAAACCCGGCAAGCTGGCGGCGCTGGCCCGCATCCACGATGACTACCTGCACATCGTGGTGCGTTCGGACTCGCTGTACACCTCGGTGCCCATGCTGAAAGGGCGCCACATCGCCGTCGGCTCGCCGGAGTCGGGGGTGGAGTACATCGCCGAGCGTGTGCTGCAGGTCGCCGGGCTGACGGACTCCGTCTCCGTGCAGCGGCTCAGCCTGGAGGACTCGCTGAAGGCGCTGGAGAGCCGCACCGTCGACGCCCTGTTCTGGTCCGGCGGCCTGCCGACGCCGCTGATCACGCAGTACACGCAGAAGGTCGGCCTGCGGCTGCTCGACATGTCGGCCCTGATGCCCGGTATGCAGGCCTTCAGCCCGGTCTACGGCTCGGCGACGATCCCCGGCAGCACCTACAACCAGCCCGGCCCGGTGACCACGCTGGTGGTGCCCAACTTCCTGGTGGTGCCGACCTCGATGCCGGACGCCGTCGCCGAAGCCCTCACCCGCGGCCTCTTCGACGCGCGCCCGGCACTGGCCGAGGCCAACCGCGCGGCCCTCTCGATCGACGTGCACCCCGGCATCGAGACCGAGCCGCTGCCGCTGCACCCGGGCGCGCTCAGCTACTACCGGAGCGTGAAGACCTGAGCACCGGCCTCCGCGCCAGCGCCGTGACGGTCGAGGCGACGGCGAGCGCACCCGAGGCGACGACCACGGCACCGAGCTGACGGAACCTGCGCGCCCGCTCGCGGCCCCGGCGTTCCTCGGCGTCCCGCACCGCCACGCCCGCGTCGAGGAACCGGCGCTCCCGGCCGGTCAGCCTCGCCCGCGCCGACCAGTCCAGCACGGATTCCAGCCGCGCGCCCCGGTACACCAGGGCCGGGTCGCCGTTCGCCTCCTCCCACAGGCCGGTGGCCTCGGTCAGCCTCCGGTGCACGGCGAGGCCGCGCCGGTCGGCGGCCAGCCAGCCACGCAGCCGCGGCCAGTCGCGGACGAGCGCGTCGTGGGCGAGGTCCAGGCCGTCGGCGTCCACGGTGACCAGCCGCGCGCGGACCAGGCGCTCGACCACGACGTCCAGGTCCGGGCCGGCGTCCAGCTCGCGGCGGTGGACGTGGCGCGCGGTGCCGTCCGTCTCCTCGCTCAGGCGCACGAAGAGATCCCGGGCGGCGGCCCGCCGGACGTCGTCGAACTCGTCGTAAACGTCTTCGGCGACCCGCACCAGCGACCGGGTGATCCCGCCGGCCGCGCGGTACTCCTCCAGCGTCAGCGCTGCACCGCGCTGCCACGTTTCCCGCAGGACCCGGGAAACCAGAGCCAGCGCGCCGGCCTGCCGCGCCGTTTCGGCCATCAGTGTGGCCAGCAATGCGCTGTCCACGCGGTGACCGGCCTCGGCGGCGGGGCGCACGATCGCCGAGCGCAGCTGCTCGGTGGTCATCGCGCCGACCCGCACGTGCGCCGTCCGCAGGGTTTCGGCCAGCCCGGGGATCTCGGCGCACCGCGCCAGGAAATCCGCCCGGACGCCCAGCACGACCCGGACCCGGCTGTCCGGATCCCGCGCCGCCCGGTCCAGCGCCGCCAGGAAGGCGTCACGCTCACCGCGATCGCGGCACCGGGTGAACAGTTCCTCGAACTGGTCGACGACGATCAGCAGCTCCGCGTCCGGCCCGGCGTACCGGTGCAGGTTCGCGGCATCGGCCGCGAGCCCGGCGCGCAGCGGCCCCGCCGGTTCCCCGGTCAGCTCCGCCAATCGGGCCGCGCATTCCCCGAGCGGGAACGGCCCGGGCGTCATCAGGATTACCGGGCCGGACGACCGAATTCGCGCGACGAGCCCGGCCCGCAGGACCGATGATTTCCCGGCTCCGGAAGCGCCGGAAACAACCGCTGAACGTTCCGAAGCGACCATTCCGGTCAGCCGCTCGACAACATCCTCCCGGCCGAAGAACCGGTCGGCATCGTCCGGCTCGAACGACGCGTCTCCGCGAAACGGCCCTTCGGTAACAGCAGGTGATCCGGCGGCCACTGCGAGTTCTTCGACAACTTCGCGGTAACGCTTTTCCCATTCCACGACATCGCCTTCGCATGCCCGCACGTACGCCCTCGTCACCGCCAGCGTCGGCAGTTTCCGGCCCCCAGCCGCGTCGGACAGCGTTCCGGCGGCGTAGTGCGCGCGCCGGCCCAGCTCCCGATACGGCGGACTTCCCGCTTTCTCTCGCAGTTTCCGCAAATCCACCGCGAACTGTGACAAAACTCCCCCATCCGCAACAAGCGGACGCTCACGCCTTGGCATGACGCCACCCCCCTCAGGCGAATCCCATTGTTCGGTGTTTGTCGTTCGCTGTCCAGCGCTTCACCGCGAACAACCCCAACGCACTAGACAGGGACGAGGCCGGATCGGGATCGAACCGGCCGACCGGAAACGAATTCACGTCCAATACATCAGGGGGAGTTACGCAGATGAAGAACACCAAGTTCACCCGGATCGGGGTCGTGGTGGCGGGGGCCGCTGCGGTCGTCGGCTCCGTGGCACTGGCGGGCACGGCCTCGGCGGCCACGGCGGCGCCGACCGTGCACGAGCACATCGTCTTCCCGAGCCAGGGCGGCGTCCAGCCGGACCACGTCTCGAGCTTCGTGACCACCTACCACGACAGCAACCGGTGGACGGCCAACGTGCGCGTCGACTCCGGCCGCAGCGGCGCCGTGACCCGCTGCTCGGACGGCAGCGTCCGGTACGGGCCGCTGCAGAACCCGGGTTACTGGATCTTCGGCGGGAACTGCTCCGGCGCGGGCACGCTCACCGCATTCGGCTGGTACAGCGGGTGATCCGCTGACCATCGGCGAACCGAGGGCCCTCTCCGCACGGGGAGGGCCCTCCCACCGTGGGCCGAAAGGGTCACGGCGATTTCCTGCCAGCGCCCACCCGGTCGTGCTTCCTACGCTCGGCTCGTGCAAACCGAAATCACCGCGCCGGTCGCGGGACTCGTCCGGGGCCCGGTGGTCGGGTTCATCTCGCTCGCCGCGGCGGTCGGCACCGCGGCCGTCTACCCGTTGCAGCCCGCCATCGCCGAGGTCGGTGGCGCGCTGGGCACTTCGCTCGCCTCGGTGGGCGTGGCGCTGGCCTGCGGCCCGATCGGCTACCTGTGCGGGCTGGCCCTGCTGGTCCCGCTCGTCGACCAGTTTTCCTCGCGCTACGTGCTTTCCGCGCAGTTCGGCGCGCTCGCCGCGGCGCTGGCGCTGAACGCGGCGGTCGGCCAAGTCTGGCTGCTCGGCCTGGTGCTCGGCGTGGTCGGCGCCTGCTCGTCGGTCGGCGCCGGGCTGAGTTCGGTGGTCGGCAGGCTGGCGGTCCCGGACCGGCGGGCCACCTCGCTGGGCATCGTCACGGCGGGGATCTCGGCCGGGATTCTCGCCGGCCGGATCGCCGGCGGCTGGCTGGCCGACCTGATCGGCTGGCGGGGGATGCTGGGGGTCTTCGCCGGCGCGTGCGCGGCCATCGCCGTCACCGTGCTGTTCGTGCTTCCCCCGGTTCGCGGCTCGACCGGTCGCGGCTACCTCGCCACGCTGCGCTCGATCCCCGGCCTCTACCTGCGGCACTCCGCTCTGCGCCTCGCCGCGGCACGGGGAGCCCTCTGGTTCTTCGCGTTCTGCGCGGTTTGGGGCGGGCTCGCGGTCGCCTTGTCGAAGCCGCCTTACTCGTACTCCGCGGAACGCATCGGGTTGTACGCCTTCGCCGGAATCCTGGGGATCGCCGCCACCCGGGTCGCGGGCGCGTGGACCGATCGCGTGGGCGCCCGCCGGGTGATCCTCTGCGGCTTGTGCCTCGCCGGCCTCGCCGCCGTCCTGCTCGCCTTCACCCTTTCCGGCACCGTGTCGACGCTGATCGGCCTGGCCCTGTTCGACGCGGGCCTGTTCGCCGCCCAGGTCGCGAACCAGAGCACGGTGCTCGCCATCGAGCCGAACGCACCGGCGAGGTTCAACAGCGCGTACATGATCGTCTACTTCGCCGGGGGAAGCCTCGGCACGGCTTTCGGCGCGGCCGCGGTCGAGCGGGCCGGCTGGACGGTGACCGCCCTCGTCACGGCGGGGGTGATCACGATCGCGGCGGTCGTCACCCTGATCAGGCGGACGCGGCCGGGGCCGCCGGGAAGTCCATGGTGATCCGCAGCCCGCCGCCGTCGGGGAGGTCCAGCCGGAGGTCGCCGCCGGAGTGGCGGACGATCTCGCGGACGATGGCCAGGCCGAGGCCCGAGCCGGGGACGTTCTGGTGGGCGCCGCTGCGCCAGAAGCGGTCCATCGCGCGCTCCAGCTCGTCCGGGCGCAGGCCGGGGCCGTGGTCGCGGACCGCCAGCGTGACGCGGTCGCCTTCGCGGGCCGCCGAGACGAGCACCGACGTGCCGGGGGCGGTGAACTTGAAAGCGTTGTCCAGCAACGCGTCCAGGATCACCTCGAAGCCGCGCGGCGGGACCGGCACCCGCACTCCGGCGGCGTCGCCGGCGGTCTCCAGGGTCACGTCGCGGGCCGCGCCGACCACCGTCCAATCCGCGACGCGGTCGGCGATCACCGCGCCGAGGTCCGTGGCCACCAGCTCGCCGCCCGAGGCCTCCGCTCGGGCCATCGAAAGCAGCTCGTCGAGGATCTGGTGCAGCCGCCCGGCGTCGACGCGGGCGGCGTCGAGGTCGGCGGCCGCGGCCTCGTCGCCGACCTGGCCCTCGAGGTTGCCGAGCCGGATCTTCAACGCTGTCAACGGGTTCCGCAGCTGATGCGAGGCGTCCGCGACGAACGCGCGCTGCGCGGCCAGCGCTTCCGAAACGCTCGCGGCCATCCGGTCGAACGACCGGCCGAGCTGGCGCAGCTCCGGCGGGCCGCCGCTCTCCCCCACCGGCTCCGCCGTCCGGCCGCTGACCACCGACGCCACGAGCGCGCCGGTCGCCTCGTCGAGCCGCCGCACCGGCCGCAGCGTCCAGCGCACCACCGGCAGGGCCACCAGCAGCGCCAGCCCGAACGCGACGACCGCGCCCGCCGCCAGCACCAGCCACTGCCACAGCAGCTCCGTGCGCACGTGCTCGGTGGAAGACTCCGTGACGACGGCGCCGCGCACCTCGCCGTCGATGAGGATCGGCTCGGCCAGCACCAGCGGCGCGGTCTCCCACGGCAGCAGCATCGAGCCGGGCAGCGGGTGCCGCCCGGCGAGCGCCTCGTTCGCCGGGCCCTCGATCGCGCGCGAGTCGATCCGCTCCGCGTCCGTCCCGCCGAGCGAGCTGAGCACGGCGACGTTGTCCTGGTTCACCACCACGACCTGCACGCCGTACACCTCGGTGTAGCGGCGCAGCTCCGGCTCCAGCAGCCCGGGCTGGTTGTCCAGCAGCGGCCGTTGCGCGAGCGACGCGAACCGCGCGGTGTCGGTCAGACGGTCGAGGAAGAGGTCCTGCTGCTTGCTGCCCGCCATGCTCAGCGCGAGCGGGATGCCCAGGCCGAACACCAGCAGCGCGACGAGCGTGACCACGATCCCCTGGAGGCGGACGCGCACGGCTCAGCCCCGCCCGCCGAGGCGGTAGCCGACGCCGCGGACGGTCTCGATCAGCGCCGGGCGGCCCAGCTTCGTGCGCAGCGTGGCCACGTGCACGTCGAGGGAACGGCTCTCCGCCGCGCCCCGGTGGCCCCACACCTCGGTGAGCACGTGGTCGCGCGAGCACACCGTGCCGCGCGCGCCCGCCACCAGGGCGAGCACCTGGAACTCCTTGCGGGACAGGGCGATCGACTGCCCGTCCACGAGCACCTCGTGCCGGGCCAGGTCGATCCGCACGTCGCCGACCTCGATCACCGGAGACGGCCCGGGCGCGCCGGCCCGCTCGACGCGGCGGCGCCGCACGGCCTCCACCCGCGCCAGCAGCTCCTCGACGTCGTAGGGCTTCACCAGGTAGTCGTCGGCGCCGGCGCGCAGGCCCTGCACCCGGTCGTCGACCTCGCCGCGGGCCGACACCACGATCACCGCGACGTCGCTGACCGCGCGGATCTGGCGGCACAGCACCACGCCGTCGACGTCGGGCAGCCCCAGGTCGAGCAGCACGACGTCCACCTCGTGCACCCGGTCGAGCACCCCGGCCCCGGACGCCAGCCGTTGCATGACCAGCCCGCGCCGGGTCAGCGCGGGCACCAGCGCGCCCGCGACCCGGTCGTCGTCCTCCACCAGCAGCACCCGCACCGCTCGCCTCCCCGGTGATCCAGCCCACGGTAGCCGGGAACTCTAGGGGCCCGCCGCGCGCGAGCGCGAAACGCCTGCCGCGAACTACCCTGGGTGACACGCCGGTGCCGATCCGACCGGGCGGCGCCCGTCGTTTTGGCTAGGCTGAGCAGCGTCAGACCGATTCGGGCCCGGCCGGGCGGGGCGGCGAGCCGATACCTACTTGAAACCCTAAGTATTGCTCAAGCGGCCTTTACAAAAGGGCCTTCGAGGGTAGGTTTCCGCCATCAACGTGGGATCCGGGTCCCGCGGCAGCAGGTATGAGGAGCTCTGGAGGCCAGATGACCACGGAGGTGGCGGCGCCGATGATCAAGGCGGCCGCCGTGAACAAGTACTTCGGCGACCTGCACGTGCTCAAGGAGATCACCCTCGAGGTCCCGCGTGGCCAGGTCGTGGTGGTGCTGGGGCCGTCCGGGTCGGGCAAGTCGACGCTGTGCCGCGCGATCAACCGGCTGGAGCCGATCAACTCCGGCGAGATCGCGGTGGACGGCGTCGCGCTGCCGGCCGAGGGCAAGGCGCTGGCCGCGCTGCGCGCCGACGTCGGCATGGTGTTCCAGTCGTTCAACCTCTTCGCGCACAAGACGATCCTCGAGAACGTCATGCTCGCGCCGGTGAAGGTGCGCAAGACCGCCGGTGCCGAAGCGCGCAAGACCGCGATGGAGCTGCTGGAGCGGGTCGGCATCGCCAACCAGGCCGACAAGTACCCGGCGCAGCTGTCGGGCGGCCAGCAGCAGCGCGTGGCGATCGCCCGCGCGCTCGCGATGCGCCCGAAGGTGATGCTGTTCGACGAGCCGACCTCGGCGCTGGACCCGGAAATGGTCCAGGAGGTGCTGGACGTGATGACCGGCCTGGCCAAGGACGGCATGACGATGCTCGTGGTCACCCACGAAATGGGCTTCGCGCGCCGGGCCGCCGACCGCGTCATCTTCATGGCGGACGGCGAGATCGTCGAGGACACCACGCCGGAGGAGTTCTTCACCAAGCCCAAGAGCGACCGGGCGAAGGACTTCCTCGGCAAGATCCTCACCCACTGAGCCACCGAACCCGACCGACCACTGACCCACCGGCGCCTTCACCGGCCCGGCCCCGGAGCGGCAGCGACCCTGGCCGTACCGACGACAGATACAGGAGACACTCAGATGAGGATCCGCACCCTCGCGGTGGGCCTGCTCGCCGGCAGCCTGCTGCTCACGGCCTGCGGCAAGCAAGGCACCCCGGCGAGCCCCGGCGGCGACGCCGCCGGCACGAACACGGCGGCCCTGCCGACCTACACCGTCGCGCAGAACGTCGACCTGGCGGGCTCGCCGGTGTTCGCCAAGATCAAGGCGGCGGGCGGCATCACCATCGGGGTCAAGGACGACCAGCCGGGCCTCGGCTTCAAGGACCCGACCACGGGCAAGTTCGGCGGCTTCGACATCGAGATCGCCCGGATGGTGTCCGCGGGCCTCGGCTTCAGCGAGGACAAGATCAAGTACACGACGGTCGACTCGGCCGCGCGTGAGCAGGCGATCGCGAACGGGCAGGTCGACCTCTACGTCGGCACCTACACGATCACCGACAAGCGCAAGGCGCTCGTCTCCTTCGCCGGCCCGTACTTCCAGGCCGGCCAGGGCCTGCTGGTCCGCGCCGACGACAACTCGATCACCGGCCCGCAGACGCTGAAGGGCAAGAAGGTCTGCTCGGTCACCGGGTCGACCCCGATCCAGCGGGTCCGCGACCAGGGCCTGACCGAGCCGGGCAACATCGTCGAGTTCCAGAAGTACTCGCAGTGCATCGACAAGCTGCAGAGCAAGGACGTCGACGCCCTCACCACCGACGACGCGATCCTCAAGGGCTACGCGTCCCAGGACAAGACCCTGAAGGTCGTCGGCCAGCCGTTCTCGCAGGAGCCCTACGGCGTCGGCCTGAACAAGGACGACAAGGTGCTGCGGGACAAGATCGACGACCTGCTGCAGGCCAGCCTGGACGACGGCACCTGGCAGAAGATCTACGACGCCACCCTCGGCAAGTCCGGCGCGACCGCGACCAAGCCGACGATCGTCAAGTACTGACCCGGTAAGCGGCCGGTGGACGGGGCTCTCCCGGCCACCGGCCGCTTGACATCCACCACCAGCCCACGGACGCGGGGAAGGGCCCATGGACGTCCTGCTCAACAATCTGGACCTGTTCGGTCCGTTCTTCCTCACCACGATCGAGCTGTTCGCGATCGCCGCGGTCGGCAGCCTGGTCTTCGGCACGATCCTGGCGATGCTTCGGGTGAGCCCGGTCCCGGTGTTCCGCGCGATCGGCACGACGTACGTGACGATCGTCCGCAACACACCGCTGACCCTGGTGTTCGCCTTCTTCGTCTTCGCCTACCCGCTGCTGGACATCGTCAAGATCAGCTACTTCACCGCGGCCGTGGTCTCGCTGACGGTGTACACGTCGGCGTTCATCTGCGAGGTCGTGCGCTCGGGCATCAACACGGTGCCGGTCGGCCAGGCGGAGGCGGGTCGCGCGCTCGGCCTCAACTTCGGCCAGATCCTCGGTCAGGTGGTGCTGCCGCAGGCCTTGCGGTCGGTCGTGCCGCCGCTGATCAGCACCCTGATCGCGCTGCTGAAGAACAGCACGATCGCCGGCGGGTTCTCGGTGGCCGAGGCCGGCGCGATCCGGAGTTACATCTCCGAGCGCGGTGACAACCAGATGGTCGCCCTGCTGTGGGTGGCCCTCGGCTTCATCATCCTGGTCGCCGTGCTGTCCTTCGTGCAGCGCAATCTCGAGAAGCGCTGGAGCGTGGCCCGATGAACAACGTGCTCTTCGACGTCCCCGGGCCCAAGGCGAAGGCGCGGCACCGGCTGTACGCGGTGATCGGCATCCTCGTGGTGCTGGCGCTGATCGCGTTCGTCGTCTACAGCTTCTACGACAGCGGGCAGTTCGCCGGCCAGAAGTGGGAGTGGCTGCAGTACGCGCAGGTCCAGTCGGACCTCGCGAACGCGGTGGTGGCGACCCTCAAGGCGTTCGCGCTGGGCGCGGTGTTCGCGCTGATCTTCGGCGCGGTCTTCGCGGCCGGGCGGCTGTCCGACCACGCCTGGGTCCGCGGCATCTCCACGGCGATCGTCGAGTTCTTCCGCGCGATCCCGTTGCTGATCCTGATGTTCCTGTTCTACTACGGCCTGCCGACGCTGGGCGCCGACACTTCGCCGCTGTTCGCCGTGGTGCTCGGCTTGACGCTGTACAACGGCTCGGTGCTCGCGGAGGTCTTCCGCGCGGGCATCAACTCGCTGCCGAAGGGGCAGGCCGAAGCGGCGTACGCGCTGGGCATGCGCAAGACCCAGGTGATGTTCACGGTCCTGCTGCCGCAGGCGATCCGCGCGATGCTGCCGACGATCATCAGCCAGCTGGTGGTGCTGCTGAAGGACACCGCGCTCGGCTTCCTGGTGACCTACCCGGAGCTGCTCTACTACGCGCGTTACATCGGCTCGCAGGGGGTGTTCGCCCGGCCGATCGTGCCGTCGACCATCGTGGCGGCGGCGATCTACATCGCCATGTGCCTGCTGCTGACCGCGCTCGCGACGTACCTGGAGCGGCGCAACCGGCGGAGCAAGAAGCACATCGAGCCGACGGACCGCAAGGCCGAGCAGGTCGTGCTCGGCAACGCCGCGGGCGGTGCGGGCTTCTCGGGCACCTAGGCCTGAGCCCACGATCGTCGAGAAGCCCCCGGTGGTTCGTCCACCGGGGGCTTCTTCCGTCTCGGCCCTGTCGCACCCGGGTGGTGATGGCTAACGTCGGCCTCGCGGATCCCGAGCCGCGAGGAGCAGCCGTGGCCGACCAGCGTTACGAAGAGGCCAAGCGGATCCCTGCCGGGCGCGCGGAGACGGCCACCGTGCTGGCCGCCGTCGGGGACCTGTCCCGCCGCTCGGTGCTGGACGTCGGCTGCGGCGCCGGCTTCCACCCCCGGCTGTTCCGCTCCGCCGGCGCGTCGCGGGTCTTCGGCGTGGACGCGGCGCGCACGTTGATCGGGTACGCCCAGCGCCAGGAGGAGCGCGATCCGCTGGGCATCTCGTACGAGGTGCACGACGCGTTGGCGCTGCCGGTGATCGGCGCGTTCGACGTGGTCACCGCCCTCGGACTGATCGGTTACGCGCCGGGTGCCGCCGCGCTGGACACCATGCTGGCCGGCCTGGCGGCGAACGTCCGGTCCGGCGGGCGGCTGGTCCTCCTGCACCCCGACCCGGACGCCGACTGGACCGCTCTGGCGGACCACACGCGCTACGGCCTGACCGTGACCCGACACGACGTCGTCGACGGCCGCACGCGCACGACCGTCCACTTGGCGACCGAACCGCCGTGGGAGTTCGAGTCGTTCGTCTGGCCGCCGGGCGTGGTGGAGGCGGCGCTGGCCCGGACGGGGCTGAGCGCCGTCCACCGCCAGACCGTCGTGACTCCTCCCGGAGACGAGGGCTTTTGGCGGCCCCTGCGGGAAAACCCGACTTTCGCGGTGCTGACGGCCACGCGTCCCTAGGCGGTTTTCACTTCGGGCTGCGCTCTGCCGGTACTCCGCCGCCCCGCGTTCGTCTTCCAGCTTGGGATGCGGTGAGTTGTTGTAGTGAAAACTGCTCGACGGCTGGACCGCGGTCTTCCGCCCGGACCGGATCCCGGGTCGTGTCCTTCAGCCGGTCGAGCTCGTACTCATACGCCTCGGCGTCGCCGCTGGAGTTCACCCCGTAGCCAGCCGTTCTCCCCCCGCGCGGCTTCGAGTTCCTTCTCCGGCTCGCCTCCCGCGTGGAGCCGACATCCCTGATGGAGTCGGCCGCGCGAAAGGTCCTGTTACCGGGAAGCGATCATGGCAACTGATCGGTCTCCTTGCGGGCCACCAGAATCCCGAGCACTCCCAGCAGTACGAGCAGCGCCAGCAGCAACGCCGCCCACATCGTGACGTGCAATTGCAGCAGGCCGCCCGCGAAGGCGCCCAGCAGCATGGCCGCGACGGCCGCCAGCTGGCGGACCGGGCGGGCCCCCTGGCCGCCCGCGGCCTTGGAGTCGGCGGCCAGGCCGGTGAGGGTGCGGGTGAGCACGGTGGTCGTCAGGTCCGGGATGTCGATGCGGCGCACGGCGGCGTTCTGCAGGCCCATCGCCAGGCCGAGCACGACGATCAGCAGCTCGCTGCCCAGCCGGCCGCCCGCGCCGAGCGTCGCCGCGAGGACGACCGACACGGCCACCAGCCCGGTCTGCACCGTGGTCGAGTGCCGCAGCAGGCGGTGGCCGCGGTCCTCGATGCGGCTGATGAGCCGTCCGCCGGCCAGCGCGCCGAGCAGGAACGCCAGCACCGCCGTCACCGACGCGACCACCGAAAGCGACGCCTCGCCCGCCGCGGCGAACCCCAGGAACACGACGTTGCCCGTCATGTTCGCGACGAACACCCGCCCCAGCCCCAGAAAACTCACGGCGTCGACGACCCCGGTGACGAACGTCAGCGTCAGCAGCAGCCAGACGAGGTCCCGCGGCGGGGGCGGCTTCGAAGCGGTCACCCCAGCAGTACAGCACCAACGGCCGCGGTCCACCCGGCGAGTCACGGTCCTTCGGCGGTCAGCGCGGCCGACACGGCCCGGGTCCGCGCCGGGCGCCCCAGCACATCGGTGCTGTCCACCCACTGGTCCACCGCGCCGACGCTCCCCGGCGCGAGCGCGTCGGCGAACCGGCCGGCGGCCGGCACCCGGAACGGACGGCTGTGGAAACCCCGGACCCGCGGGTCGAGCGGCTCCGTCAGGCCCAGGTCGTTGTGTTGCACCGCAACGGTTTCGTACGCGGATACCAGGAACTCTTCCCGCTCGAGCCACGTCTTCGCGGCCAGCGCGCCGGTGAGTGCGGGCGTCAGCTCACGCGCTCCGGGCAGGCGGGCGAACGCGCTGCCCAGCCACTTGCTGTACGGCGGGTACTGCCGGGCCATCAGCAGGCACAGCCGCATGAGGTCGCGCACGAGCCGGGCGGCAACGACCGCCGAGCCCAGCTCGTCCCCGGCCTCGCCGCAGCGGCCGACGAACGCCTCCTCCTGCGCGATCCGCCGCCACTGCCCGGAAAGCACCTCCCGCCAGACGTCGTCGGGGTACCAGCCCAGCCGGCGGCGCACGGAACCCAGCCGCGCGAGCCCGTCGTGGAAGACGGCGCCGCCGGTCACCTCCGCGAGCGCCTGCGTGGGCGTGGCCAGCCAGTCGGCGCGGGTGACGCCGTGCAGCGGGTCGAAGCCGAGGCGCCCGGACAGCCAGCCGCCCAGATCGGCGACGACCACGCCGTGCCGGAGCGGGCCGTCGGCCGGCGCCATCCGCCGGGTCGGGTCGCCTTCGTTGTCCGCGAAGTGCGTGGAGTAGCCCAGGAATTCGCGTGGCAGCTCTCGGGCCAGCAGCTCGTCGAGCGCCGGTTCGGGCTCCTGCGGGAACAGCAGCAGCCGCGGCCCCCAGTCGTGGTCGGCGGACCGCGCGCTGTCGAAGCCGAGCACCTCCGAACCGGGCCCGATCAACGCCGCCGAATGCACCAGTCCGGGACGGTGCCGGTCCAGCAGCGGCCGGACCGCCTCGGCGTAGAAGCGCCGCGAGAGTTCGAGACCGGGTACGAAGTCCACAGTGTCCACGGCGCCGAGTCTGCCGATCCGGCTGCCCCACCGCGACCACATTTCAGCCTGTCACGAGGCGTCCTTGCTGCCAGACCGCGCGGACGCGGCCGGCAAGATCCGTCACGTCCACCTCAGCTCCGTGCAGCAACAGGAGATCCGCGCGCAGGCCGGGTTCGATCCGGCCGCGGTCGTTGAGGCGTAGCAAACGGGCCGCTTCGCTCGTGGCCGCCCGCACCGCGCCGGCCGGGCCCAGGCCGGCTTCGGACAGCAGCCGCAGCTCGGTCGTCAAGTCGACATGGGGCCGGGGTGCGAGGTCGGAGCCCGCCGCGATCGGGACGCCCGCCGCCCGGGCGAGATCCAGTGAACGCCGGTGCGCACGGCGCAGGTCCGGGTCGCCGTCCGCGGGCGCGAGGGTGGGCACGTACCAGCAGCCGCTCTCGCGCATCGCCGTGACCGCGGCTTCGTCGAGGAACACCCCGTGCTCGATGCTGCGCGCCCCGGCGCGGGCGGCGGCCGCGGCCGAGCGTGTGGTGTGCGCGTGCGCCATCACATCGCGGCCGCAGCGGCCGGCCTCGTCCACCACGGCGTGCAGCTCCGCGTCGGTCGGCTCGACGCTGCGGCCCTCGCGGATCGAGGCCAGCGCGCCGCTCGCGCCGAGCTTGATCCAGTCCGCGCCGGCCCGCACCATGCGCCGCACCGCCGCGCGCGCCTCGTCCGGCCCGTCGAACACGCTGTCCGGCAGCGACGGGTCCGCGATCCGGTCCTCCCGCCCGGCGTCGGCGGCCCACCAGTCGCCGAGCCCGCCGGTCGGCGACAGCTGCCGCAGGCTGACGAGCAGGTCCGGCCCGGTGATCCAGCCCTCGCGCAGCGCGTGCCGGAACCCGGCGTCCGCTCCCCAGGCGTCGCGCACCGTCGTCACCCCGCGGGCCAGCAGTCCACTGAGGACGGAAACCGCCTCGAGGACCCGGGCACTGCGCGGCAGCGGTTCCGCACGGGGGAACGCGACGTGCACGTGACAGTCGATCAGGCCGGGCAGCAGCAGCCCGCCGTTGCCGTCAAAGGGATCAGGGCCGTCCACATCGGATCCGACGGCCTCGATCACCCCCTCGCGGACGAGCACGTTCGCGCGATCGGTCACACCGCGTTCGACGTCCATTACGGACACGTTGGTAATGAGCACGAGCCCACCTTAACGAAACATCAAGCAAAGCCGAGGGCCCTTCGTATCCCTCCGTCATTTGCCCTGCTCGTGGGTTTTTTTCCACCCAGGCCGTGCATTCCGGCACAGCGGCTGCAATACTCGGGCCAGGCCGTTGATCATGAACGGCCGCTACTGGGAGATCTGGGGAAAGAGTGAACATGATGAACAGTGTCGTGGAAAAGCGTGCGCCCAAACGCGCCCGTATCGCTTCCGTCGTCGCGGCGTTCGCGGTGACCTCGCTGCTTTCGGCGGGCTTCGCGGCGGCACCGGCGTCGGCGGCGCCCAGCAGCGCCATGTGGCTGTGCAGCGGCACCGCGTCCGGGATCGTCGGGAAATGGGGCCCGGTCTCGAAGAAGTGCTCGTACACCAGTCCGGCCAGCGGCTGGAGCGGCAAGCTGCGCGTCTACTGGAGCGTGCAGGAGAGCACCAACCAGTCCGCGTGCGTCGAGGCCCGGATGGGCAAGGCCGTTCACCCGGACGCTTGGCAGTCGGTCAGCTGCGGCACCAAGGGCACGGGCACGATCAAGTGGCCGTCGAACACGGCGTCCATGCTGGAAGTCCGCGTGAAGGCCAACCCCACCGCACTGGCCGCGAACGTCGACTACCACATCTGACGGGCATCTGATCCGGGGCGGGGCTCAGCCGAGCTCCGCCCCGGCCAGCTCGATCGTCTCCTCCGCCAGCGCGGCCAGACCGGGTTCCCGGGCGACGGCCGCGCGGGCCAGCCGCGTGACGTCGTCAGTCCACTGCCCGCTCGCCGAATCGGCCACGCCGATCCGGGCGAACCCGCGGTCCAGCAGGCCCCGCGCGTCCTCGAACCGCCCGCGTGCCACGGCTTTCACCGTGCCCAGCGCGTTGGCCAGCGCACTCGCCGGGCGGGACCACTCGTCGTCCCGTGCGGGCGCCACCGGCTCGTCCCGGCTCGGGTCCACGGGCGCGGATGCCTCGCGCACAGCGAGGTCGAGCCGCCAGAACAACGGCACTCCGGCGAACCGCACGAACAACAGCCGCCGCACGGGCGAGTGCAAGAAGTCCGGCGAGGTGCGCACCGCGGCGACCGGCCGGACCCGTTCCAGCACCGAGCGCGCCCGGGCGACACAGGCATCGAGCCGACCGTCCGGGACCACCCACTCGACGTCGATATCGCTGTAGGCGTCAGCGGTCCCGGCCGCGAGCGAGCCGAGCAATCCCGCGCGAGAACCGGGACCGGCCGCGGTCAGCGCCGCGATCACCGCCCCAGCCAGCTCGTCCCGCGCCGGCGTCACCGATCGCGGCGGAAGAGCTTGTTGCCGAGCCAGACGATCGGGTCGTACTTCTGGTCGGCGACCCGCTCCTTCATCGGGATCAGCGCGTTGTCGGTGATGTGGATGCCTTCCGGGCACACCTCGGTGCAGCACTTGGTGATGTTGCACAGGCCGAGGCCGTGCTCCTCCTGCGCGGCGTCGCGGCGGTCGGCGACGTCGAGCGGGTGCATCTCCAGCTCGGCGATCCGCATCAGGTACCGCGGCCCGGCGAAGTTCTCCTTGTTCTCCTCGTGATCGCGCACCACGTGGCAGGTGTTCTGGCACAGGAAGCACTCGATGCACTTGCGGAACTCCTGCGAGCGCTCGACGTCCACCTGCTGCATCCGGTACTCGCCCGGCTTCAGGTCCTTCGGCGGCGTGAACGACGGGATCTCCCGCGCCTTGGCGTAGTTGAAGGACACGTCGGTGACCAGGTCGCGGATCACCGGGAAGGTGCGCAGCGGCGTGACGGTGACGACCTCGTCCTCGGTGAACGTGGACATGCGGGTCATGCACAGCAGCCGCGGCTTGCCGTTGATCTCCGCCGAGCACGAGCCGCACTTGCCCGCCTTGCAGTTCCAGCGCACGGCGAGGTCCGAGACCTGAGTGGCCTGCAGGCGGTGGATGATGTCGAGCACCACCTCGCCCTCGTTCACCTCGACCTTGAAGTCCTGCAGCTCGCCGGCGGTGTCGTCGCCGCGCCAGACCCGGAAACTGGCCTTGTAACTCACGAGTCCCTCCCGGGGTGGCTCTGGAGCTCGCCGTCGGTGTAGTACTTGCCCAGCTCATCGAGCTCGAACAGCTCCAGCAGGTCCTGGCGCAGCGGGAGCTGCTCTTCCACCACCACGTCGACGTCCGGCACCGTCGGGTTGTCACCCGCGACGGCGGAGCAGACCAGCAGCTTGTGCCGCCACTCCGCGTCCATGCCCGGGTAGTCGTCACGCGTGTGGCCGCCGCGGCTCTCGGTGCGGGTGAGCGCCGCGCGGGCCACGCATTCGCTGACCAGCAGCATGTTGCGCAGGTCGACGGCGAGGTGCCAGCCCGGGTTGAACTGCCGGTGCCCCTCCACCGTCACGCGCAGGATCCGCCGCCGGATCTCGCCGAGCTTCTCCAGCGCCTGCCGGATCTCGCCGGCCTTGCGGATGATGCCGACCAGGTCGTTCATCGACTGCTGCAGCTCGGTGTGCAGGGTGTACGGGTTCTCGGCGACCCCCTCTTCGGGCGGGTCGAAAGGCGCCAGCGCCATCTTCGCCGCGGCGTCCACATCGGACTCCCCGACCTTCGGCCTGCTCTCGCCGAGCCCGCCGACGTACGCCGCCGCGCCCAGCCCGGCCCGGCGGCCGAACACCAGCAGGTCGGACAGCGAGTTGCCGCCGAGCCGGTTGGAGCCGTGCATGCCGCCGGAGCACTCGCCCGCCGCGAACAGGCCCGGCACGCTCGCCGCGCCGGTGTCCGGGTCGACCTCGATGCCGCCCATCACGTAGTGGCAGGTGGGGCCGACCTCCATGGCCTCCTTGGTGATGTCGACGTCGGCCAGCTCCTTGAACTGGTGGTACATCGACGGCAGCCGGCGCTTGATCTCCTCGGCCGGGAGCCGGCTCGCGATGTCGAGGAACACCCCGCCGTGCGGCGAGCCGCGGCCCTCCTTGACCTCCGAGTTGATCGCGCGCGCGACCTCGTCCCGCGGCAGCAGGTCCGGCGTGCGGCGGTTGTTGTCCGCGTCGGCGTACCAGCGGTCGGCCTCCTCGACGCTGTCCGCGTACTGGCCCTTGAACACGTCCGGCACGTAACCGAACATGAACCGCTCGTCGTCGGAGTTCTTCAGCACGCCGCCGTCGCCGCGGACGCCCTCGGTCACGAGGATGCCCTTCACGCTCGGCGGCCAGACCATCCCGGTGGGGTGGAACTGGACGAACTCCATGTTGATCAGCTTCGCGCCCGCGCGCAGGGCCAGCGCGTGACCGTCGCCGGTGTACTCCCACGAGTTCGACGTGACCTTGAACGACTTGCCGATGCCGCCCGTCGCGAGCACCACGGCGGGCGCGTCGAACAGCACGAACCGGCCGCTCTCGCGCCAGTAGCCGAACGCGCCGGCCACCGCGCCGCCGTCGAGCAGCAGCTCGGTCACGGTGCACTCGGCGAAGACCTTGATCCTCGCCTCGTAGTCGCCGAACTTCGCGAAATCCTCCTGCTGCAGCGAAACGATCTTCTGCTGCATCGTGCGGATCAGCTCGAGCCCGGTCCGGTCGCCGACGTGCGCCAGCCGCGGGTAGGTGTGCCCGCCGAAGTTGCGCTGGCTGATCCGGCCGTCGGCGGTGCGGTCGAACAGCGCGCCGTAGGTCTCCAGCTCCCAGACCCGGTCCGGCGCCTCCTTGGCGTGCAGCTCGGCCATCCGCCAGTTGTTCAGGAACTTCCCGCCGCGCATGGTGTCGCGGAAGTGCACCTGCCAGTTGTCATTGGAGTTCGCGTTGCCCATCGACGCCGCGCAGCCGCCTTCGGCCATCACGGTGTGGGCCTTGCCGAACAGGGACTTGCACACCACCGCGACGCTGTAACCCTGTTCGCGCGCTTCGATCACCGCGCGCAGACCGGCGCCGCCGGCACCGATCACCACCACGTCGTAGCTGTGCCGTTCGACCTCGGTCATGAATAGAGCCACCTCGAGAGCTGCTGGAACGCCATTGTTCTTCGTTACTGCCGGTTTCGCCGACCGCCGGTGCGGATGCCGACGCTAGCCCACGAAACGCAGGTCCGCGATGGCCCCGCTCGACACGAGCATCACGTAGAGGTCGGTCAGCACCAGGGTGCCGAGCGTCGTCCACGCGAGGGCCATGTGGCGGGTGTTGAGTTTCGAGACCTTCGTCCACACCCAGTACCGCACCGGATGCTTCGAGAAGTGCTTGAGCCTGCCGCCGGTCACGTGCCGGCACGAATGGCAGGACAGCGTGTACGCCCACAGCAGCACCACGTTCGCGACGATGATGATGTTGCCGAGCCCGAAGCCGAAACCGCTCGGGCTGCGGAACGCCATGATCGCGTCGTAGGTGTTGACCAGCGAGACGATCGTCGCCACGTAGAAGAAGTAGCGGTGCACGTTCTGGATGATCAGCGGCAGCCGCGTCTCCCCCGAATACCGCGCGTGCGGCTCGGCGACCGCGCACGCCGGCGGCGAGAACCAGACCGAGCGGTAGTAGGCCTTGCGGTAGTAGTAACAGGTCAGCCGGAAGCCGAGCAGGAACGGCAGCACCAGCGCCCCGAGCGGGAGCCAGCTCGGGAAAGCGCCGAACCAATGCCCGAAGTGGCTCGAGCCGGCGACGCAGGACGTGGAGACACAGGGCGAGTAGAACGGCGTCAGGTAGTGGTAATCGGGCACCCAGTAGGCGGTGCGCACGAACGCCCGGACCGTCGCGTAAACGATGAAAGTGGCCAGCCCCAGCACAGTGAGCAGGGGCTGCAGCCACCATCGGTCGGTCCGCAGGGTCCGGTCGGCGATCCGGGCCCGGCCCGGTGCGCGGACACCGGTGCCCTCCCGGCTGACGTCGTTCTCAGCGTCCTTGGCGGGAGCGCTCACCGCTGGTCGCGCTTGTAGCCGCCGACACCCTCGTCGTCGGCGCCTTGCCACAGCGCCGGGTCGTACGGGGTATCCGGCACCGGGACGCGTTCGGCGGGTTTCGCCTGGGCCGGCACGGCAGGCGGGTGCCCGTCCAGGTCGGCGGTGTCGATGTCGAGCCGCTCGACGTCGTTGGCCAGCCGGCGAACGGCCGACGCGTCGCCGTACCGGGAGCGCAGGGCGCCCACGCACTGCCGTAGCTGGCCGATGGTGCGCCGTAGTTCGGCGAGTTCGGTGGTGGTGGACATCGGGAACCTCCTTCTCCTGCGCTGACAGGACCGGGGTGACGATCACGCCGCCACCTACGACTCTGCCCCGCTGTGTGCACTGTGACAAGTAGCACATCCACTAGGCCGAGCGTGATCGGGCTCACCTCTAGGGGTTTTCTGAATCGATTTTGATTAGGCGGCTCCGACCGGCTACCGTGGCTGACGTCACGTTCCTGCGACGCCAGAGCTGCCGTCCCGCGGACCCCCCACCACCAGTGAGCCGGGAGCCGGACATGAACAGCATCCCGAACCTGCCCGCCGAACAGACCCCCGTGCACCCCGTCGTCGCCGAAGTGACCGCCCGCATCGTGGAGCGCAGTGCGGCGACGCGTGGGGCTTATCTCGAACGCAGCGCCGCGGCGCACGACGAAGGACCGGTCCGCCGCGGCCTGGCCTGCAGCAACCTCGCGCACGGTTTCGCCGCGATGGACGGCGTCGACAAGGCCGCGCTGCGCGAAGCCCGCGCGCCGGGCGTCGCGATCGTTTCCTCTTACAACGACATGCTTTCCGCGCACCAGCCGATGCAGGAGTACCCGGCCTGGCTGAAGAAGTCGGTGCGCGAGGCCGGCGGCGTCGCCCAGTTCGCCGGCGGCGTGCCCGCGATGTGCGACGGGATCACGCAGGGCCGCCCGGGCATGGAGCTGTCGCTCTTCAGCCGCGAGGTGATCGCGATGGCGACGGCGATCGCGTTGTCGCACGACATGTTCGACGCCTCGCTCCTGCTGGGCGTGTGCGACAAGATCGTGCCGGGCCTGCTGGCCGGCGCGCTGTCCTTCGGGCACCTGCCGGCGATCCTCGTGCCCGCGGGGCCGATGAACTCCGGCCTGCCGAACAAGGAAAAGGCCCGCGTGCGGCAGCTGTACGCCGAGGGTCTCGCGTCGCGCGAAGACCTTCTCGACGCCGAAGCGGCTTCGTACCACTCCGCGGGAACCTGCACGTTCTACGGCACCGCCAACTCGAACCAGATGGTGGTCGAGGTGATGGGCCTGCACCTGCCCGGCGCCAGCTTCGTCCAGCCGAATTCGGCGCTGCGTCGAGCGTTGACCGAGGAGGCCGGACGGCGCGTGGTCCGGCTGTCGCGCGGCGAGTCGTACACGCCGATTTCCCTGGTGCTGGACGAAAAAGCGCTCGTCAACGGCGTCATCGCGCTGCTGGCCACGGGCGGCTCGACCAACCACACGATGCACCTGGTCTCGATCGCCGCCGCGGCGGGCATCCAGCTGACCTGGGACGACTTCTCGGACCTGTCCGCGGTGGTGCCGCTGCTGGCGCGGGTGTACCCGAACGGCAGCGCGGACATCAACCACTTCCACGCCGCCGGCGGCATCCAGTTCCTGGTGGGCACGCTGCTCGACGCGGGGCTGCTGCACGAGGACGTGCACACCGTCGCCGGATTCGGGCTGCGCCGCTACACCCAGGAGCCGATCCTGTCCGAAAGCGAGCTGGTGTGGCGTGACGTGCCCACCCGCAGCCTCGACGAGGACGTGCTGCGCCCGGTGTGGCGGCCGTTCGCCCCGGACGGCGGGCTGCGGATGGTCGCGGGCAACCTCGGCCGGGCGGTGACCAAGGTTTCGGCCGTGGCGCCGGAGCACCGCGTGGTGCAGGCGCCGGCGCGGGTGTTCACGTCGCAGGAGGCGTTCAAGGCGGCGTTCGAGGCCGGCGAGCTGGACCGTGACGTGGTGGTCGTGCTGCGGCAGCAGGGCCCGCAGGCCAACGGGATGCCGGAGCTACACGGCCTCACGCCGGCGCTCGGCGTGCTGATGGACCGGGGTCACCGGGTGGCGTTGCTCACCGACGGCCGCATGTCGGGTGCCTCGGGCAAGATCCCGGCGGCGATCCAGGTGACGCCGGAAGCCGCCGTGGGCGGGCCGATCGGCCGGATCGCCGACGGCGACGTGATCCGCCTCGACGCCCGTTCCGGCACACTGGACGTGCTGGTCGGCGCCGACGAACTCGCCGGCCGCGAGCTGGTGGACGCGCCCCCGTCCGAGGCATCCTGGACCGGCACCGGGCGGGAGTTGTTCGGGGCGCTGCGCCGGGCGGTGGGTCCCGCCGACCAGGGCGCGAGCGTCTTCGGGGCGCTCACGCCGGAGCTGGACCTGTTCCGCGGGGTCCAGGGTCCGCCGCCCCGCGGCCGTGGCCCGGGGTTCGGTCCCGGAGAATTCGACCTGCCCGCTTTGGAAACCGCTTTGGAAACCCAGGAGGTCGGTCAGTGACCACCGGCACGGACCTGCTCGAGCTGTCCCCCGTGATGCCCGTCGTGGTGATCGACGACGTCGATGACGCGGTGCCCACCGCCCGCGCCCTGCTCGCCGGCGGCATCAGGGTGATCGAGCTGACCCTGCGCACACCCGTCGCGCTCGCCGCGATCGAGCGCGTGGCCACGGAGGTGCCGGGCATCGTGATCGGCGCCGGCACCGTGACCAGCGCCGGCCAGGCCAAGCAGGCCGCCGACGCGGGCGCGAAGTTCCTCGTGACGCCGGGCTGCACGGACACCGTCCTCGAAGCCGCCTTCGCCACCGGCCTGCCGTTCCTCCCGGGCGCCGGCACGGTGTCGGAGGCGATGCGGCTGGCCGAACGGGGCCTGACCGCGCTGAAGTTCTTCCCCGCGGAGGCCAGTGGCGGTGTGGACTACCTGAAGTCCGTCGCCGGCCCGCTGCCGTCCCTGCGCTTCTGCCCGACCGGCGGCATCACCGCGGCCACCGCCCCGGCCTACCTGGCCCTGCCGAACGTCGGCTGCATCGGCGGCTCCTGGCTGACCCCGAAGAAGTCGCTGGCCGCCAAGGACTTCGCGACGGTCGAGTCCCTCGCCGCGGAAGCCGCGAAGCTCGGCGCCTGACTTCGGGCCGCCGTTCCCCTTGGTCGGGGGGAACGGCGGTCTTCCTTACACGTCAACGAAAGCGGCTCGGTCGTGGCCGGTCATTCGATGACGGCGTCGTCCAGGATGGTGGACTCGGCGCCGTACTCGCGCAGCTCGTCGCGGATGACGGTGTAGGCCAGCCCTTGGGGATAGCCTTTGCGGCCGAGGAAGCCGAGCAGGCGCCGGATGGCCGTCTGCTCGTCGACGTTGCCCAGTGAGCCCAGGCGTTTGCGGACCAGCTCGCGGGCGCGCTGCTCCTCGGCCTCGCGGTCGACCTCGCTCGCGGCCTGGACGGCGATCTCGTCGTCAACGCCCTTACGCCGCAACTCGGCGACGAGCGCGGTGCGGGAGAGGCCCTGGTTGGCGTGCCGGGAACGGACCCAGATCTCGGCGAACTCCGCGTCGTTGATCAGCCCCGCCCGGTCCAGCTTGCCGAGCAGGGTCTCGATCGTCGCCTCGTCGAACCCCTTGCGGTGCAAGGCCTGCCGGAGCTCGTCGCCCGTGCGGGGCCGCATGGCCAGCAGATCGAAGCAGATCTCCTTGGCCTTCTTGGCCCGCTCCTCCGGCGGCAACTCCGCCGGATCCACCTTCGGCGCCCTCGCCACAACCGCTCCCCTCACTGGAACTCAGGCAACGCCACCCACCCACGATGGGCAGCCCCGCAAACCACCCCGCCCCGCACCCACCGCCCGCAACGACCGCGATCGCGACCGCACCACGAACCGCAACCACCACCGGGGGTCCAGGGGGCTCGCCCCCTGGCGGGGGTTCGGGGGTTCGACCCCCGAAGAACACCGGTCGGGCAGCCGCAGGTGAGCGTGTTCCGCGAACACACTCCACCCACTACCCGACCGACCCGCCCTCAGAAGTCGACGGGGGCGGGCACCGCTTCGACGGCTGCGACCTCGGCGTCGAGCTGCGCGCCGATGCCCAGCTTCTCCTTGATCCGCTTCTCGATCTCGTTGGCGATGTCCGGGTTGTCGAGCAGGAACTTCCGCGCGTTCTCCTTGCCCTGGCCGAGCTGGTCGCCCTCGTAGGTGTACCAGGCGCCGGACTTGCGCAGGATGCCCTGGTCGACGCCCATGTCGATGAGCGAGCCCTCGCGGGAGATGCCGTGGCCGTAGAGGATGTCGAACTCGGCCTGCTTGAAGGGCGGCGCGACCTTGTTCTTGACGACCTTCACCCGGGTGCGGTTGCCGACCGGCTCGCCGCCGTCCTTGAGGGTCTCGATGCGGCGCACGTCGAGGCGGACCGAGGCGTAGAACTTGAGCGCCTTGCCACCGGTCGTCGTCTCCGGGGAGCCGAACATGACGCCGATCTTCTCGCGCAGCTGGTTGATGAAGATCGCGGTGGTGCCGGAGTTGTTCATCGCACCGGTCATCTTCCGCAGCGCCTGGCTCATCAGGCGGGCCTGGAGGCCGACGTGGTTGTCACCCATCTCGCCCTCGATCTCGGCGCGCGGCACGAGCGCGGCGACCGAGTCGATGACCAGGATGTCGAGCGCGCCCGAGCGGATCAGCATGTCCGCGATCTCCAGCGCCTGCTCACCGGTGTCCGGCTGGGAGACCAGCAGCGCGTCGGTGTCCACGCCGAGCTTCTTGGCGTACTCCGGGTCCAGCGCGTGCTCCGCGTCGATGAACGCCGCGATGCCGCCGTTCCGCTGCGCGTTGGCCACCGAGTGCAGGGCGACGGTCGTCTTACCGGAGGACTCCGGGCCGTAGATCTCGACGACCCGGCCCCGCGGCAGCCCGCCGATCCCGAGCGCGACGTCGAGCGCGATCGCCCCGGTCGGGATCACGGCGATGGGGGCGCGGCCCTCTTCGCCGAGGCGCATCACGGAGCCCTTGCCGTACTGCTTGTCGATCTGGGCCAGGGCGAGCTCGAGCGCCTTGTCCTTGTCGGGTGCTGCTGGTGCCATGGGAAGTCCACCTCGCTGGTTGGGCCTGTGGGGCTTGTTCGGTTGTCCAGATCAAGCTCTGTTCGGTCCGACGCTACGGGCAGGGACCGACAATTCCAGGCGCGGCGACCGATCTGTGGATCGCTGGCCCCGGTGTGCACAACACCCTAGACGAACACCTGTTCGAGGCGGGAAGCGACACGCCCTTGCGCTAGGATTTTTCGCCCGTCCGGGTCGACGTGGCGAAGAACCCGCAGCTCAGCGCCGCTCCGGCGGAATGTCGAAGGCGGCACACACCTCGCGCCAGATCTGCTTGGGCGGGATGCCGGAGCCCAGCGCCTGTTCGATGGTCCGGCCACCGAGCCCGCTGAACACGTGGTCGCTGGTCAGCACCGCGGCCCGGCCGGCCCCGAACTCTTCAGCCATGAGCCGTCGGAAAACCGTGATACGCATCGGCCGAATGCTAGCTCGCGCGCACCCCGGCGCAGCGAACGGCCCGTTCGCGCCGAAGCGGGCTCCGGGCTCCGCTCACTTCCCCGGCTGGACGCTCTGTTCGAAGTAGTCGGCCAGCGTGCCGGGCGTGGTCGCGGCCGCCTGGTCGCTCGAGTTCAGCTGGTAGATGAAGCCCACCAGCGGCCGGTCGGACACCGTGAACACCAGCACCGCCGAGGTCTGCCCGGCCGCGGACGAGTACCGGCCCTTGAGGCCGTTGCCCGCCCAGTCGGCCTCGGTGCGGTCGCCGCCCGCGGAACTCAGCAGCCCGTCGGTGTACTGCTTCAGCTCGTCCGCCGAAGTGCCCTGCACGTACGTCACCTGAGTGCCCGCGCGACCGGGCGCCGAGCAGGTCGACGTCGCGCCGAGGCTCTGCGCGGGCGCGGCGGGGCCGTTGCCCATGCCCGGCTTGCAGCCGCCGGTGTCGGCGATCGTCCCGGCGAGCTGGCGCATGCAGCCGGTGAGCCCGGCGGAGTCGGCCGGGCCGGGCGTCTTGCACTCGTCGGCGGTGTAGGTCTGCACCGAGGAGCTCGAGGTCAGGAAGAACGTCAGCCCCGCCGCGAGGACCACGACCACCGCCACGGCGATCCCGATCCACAGCTTCGTCCGCCCGCCCTTCTTCGGCGGCGCGGCCTGGTCGGACAGCGAGTACGTCGGGAAGTTCGACGGCGCCGGCTGCTGCTGGG
Source organism: Amycolatopsis saalfeldensis (assembly GCF_900110575.1). Taxonomy (GTDB): domain Bacteria; phylum Actinomycetota; class Actinomycetes; order Mycobacteriales; family Pseudonocardiaceae; genus Amycolatopsis; species Amycolatopsis saalfeldensis. The sequence goes on along the minus strand of NZ_FOEF01000006.1, from coordinate 135,687 downwards.
GCGGAAACTGCTGCTGCGGGTAGCCGGGCCGGGGCGGGTAACCGCCCGGCACCGTGGCGACCGGCGGCGCGAACGGCGCCGACGCCCCGGCCGCGACCTGGCCCTCGACGTTCTGTGTCCGCATCGAAAGCCCGTCGCGCGCCACGTGCTGCGCGCCGAGCGCCACGGCTGTCTCCGGCTGGTCGAGGCTGCCCGGCACCACGCCGAGCTTCTCCGCGATCATCGAGCCGACCAGCGGCAGCCGGCTCGACCCGCCGACCAGGTAGATGCCGGCGAGCCGGTCCGGCGTCAGCCCGGACGAGCGGAGCGTGCGCGAAAGCAGCTCGACGCTGCGCAGCATCGCCGGGCGCACCAGGCCTTCCAGCTCGCCGCGCGTGACCAGCACGTCCTTGAACGGCTCCGGCATCGGCACCTCGGTCTGCGGGTGCCGGGACAACGCCTCCTTCGCGGCCTTCACGTCTTCTTGCAGCGCGCGCCGCGTACGGCGGTCCGCAGTGGACTCCGGGCGCAGGAGCCGTTGCCAGCGCTGCGGGTCCGAGTGCGAGACCTCCCGGCCGACGTGCACCATCAGCGCCTGGTCCACGTCGAGCCCGCCGAGGTCGGGCAGGCCGTCCTCGGCCAGCACCACGAAGCCGTTCTGGGTGGCGCCGACGACGGCGACGTCGAAGGTGCCCGCGCCGAGGTCGTAGACCGCGAGCGCCTGCCCGGGCGCCAGCGCCTTGCCGGGGAACGACGCGAAGTGCGCGGCCGCCGCGACCGGCTCGGGCACCAGCAGCACGCTCGAGCCGATGCCGGCCAGCCGGGCGGCGGACAGCAGGACGTTGCGGCGCACCGGCCCCCACTGGGCGGGATGCGTCAGCCGGACCTCGTCGGGCTGCTCGCCGCCGAGCTGGCGGGTGATCTCGTCGAGCACGCGGCGCAGGATGGCGGCCAGCGCCTCGTTCACGGGCACGACGTCGGTGCCCAGCAGCAGGGTCTGCTCGTCGATACGGCGCTTCGGGTTGGGCTCGAAGCGGGTCGGGTCCAGGCGCGCTCGGCGCTCGGCGTCGCGGCCGACCATGATCGTGCCGTCCTCGCCGGCGAAGATCGCGGAGGGCATGTTGGCCGAACCGTCCACCTCGACGACCCTCGGCGGCATGCCGTGTGCCGAAAGGACGGCGACGGTGTTGGACGTCCCGAGGTCCACCGACAGGATCCGCACAGCACTTCCCCTCGACGTAGCGGCGCTGGCGGTGATGCTCCCACGCGGGCGGTCACCGTGCGTGCGGACCCGCGAAACTCGCTCCCCCTCGATGGGCGAACGTGACGGGACCCACCGTCTCGCCACCGCGGCAGCTCGTGCGGACAGCCTGATCGGGTGCGGCCGCATCCCTCCGGCACCGCCTCGACCAGGCGTTATCATCGGCCGTTCGCTCTGAGCGGACCGGCCCCGGCGGCGGCCGGGACCGAAATTGTCGGGGGTGCCGCGCATGATGGGGAACGTGGCAGCAGACGTGTTGGACCTCTTCTCCCCCGCGACCCGTACGTGGTTCGCCGGGGCCTTCGCCGCACCCACCGCGGCGCAGGCAGGGGCCTGGCGGGCCGCGCATGCCGGGGAACACGCCCTGGTCGTCGCACCCACCGGGTCCGGCAAGACGCTGTCCGCGTTCCTCTGGGCGCTGGACCGGCTGTCGGTGGAGCCGCCGCCGGCCGAGCCGCGCAAGCGCTGCCGGATCCTGTACGTCTCGCCGCTCAAGGCGCTGGCGGTCGACGTCCAGCGAAACCTGCGCGCGCCGCTCGCCGGGATCTCGCAGGCGTCGCGGCGGCTGGGGCTGCCGGTGCCGGGGATCGAGGTCGGCATGCGCACCGGCGACACCACGGCGGCCGAGCGCCGGTCGTTCGGCAAGACACCGCCGGACGTGCTGGTGACCACGCCGGAGTCGCTGTTCCTGATCCTCACCTCGTCGGCGCGCGAGTCGCTGACGGGGGTCGAGACGGTGATCGTCGACGAGGTGCACGCGGTCGCGGGCAGCAAGCGCGGCGCGCACCTGGCGCTGTCGCTGGAACGGCTCGACGCGCTGCTGCCCAAGCCGGCGCAGCGGATCGGGCTGTCCGCGACCGTCCGGCCGGTCGACGAGGTGAGCGCGTTCCTCGCGGGCGGGCGCCCGGTCAGGGTGGTGCAGCCGAAGCTCGCGAAGACGATCGAGGTGCGGGTCGAGGTGCCGGTCGAGGACATGGCGAACCTCGACGGGCCGGCGCCCTCGCCGATGGAGCGGCTGGACGACCTGACCTCGCTGTCCGAATTGCCGTCGGAAGGCGGCATCGGCACCCAGGAGGAGATCGCGGGGGCCGCGGTGAAGCGGCCGTCGATCTGGCCCGCCGTCGAGGAGCGGGTGCTGGAGCTGGTCCGGGCACACCGCTCGACCATCGTGTTCGCCAACTCCCGGCGGCTGACCGAGCGGCTCACCGCCCGGCTCAACGAGCTGGCGGCCGAGCAGACCGGGCTGCGCGCCGAAGACGCGTTCCCGGCCGAGGCGATCGGGCAGTCCGGGCTGGCCACGGGCGCGGCGCCGGTGGTCGCGCGGGCGCACCACGGGTCCATGTCGCGGGAGCAGCGCACCCACGTCGAAGAGGACCTGAAGTCCGGGCGGCTGCCGTGTGTGGTGGCGACCTCGTCGCTGGAGCTGGGCATCGACATGGGCGCGGTCGACCTGGTCGTGCAGATCGAGGCCCCGCCGACGGTCGCGTCCGGGCTGCAGCGGGTCGGCCGGGCCGGGCACCAGGTGGGCGCGGTGTCGTCGGGGGTGATGTTCCCGAAGTTCCGGGGCGACCTGGTCTCGTGCGCGGTGGTCGCGGAGCGGATGGCGGCCGGCGCGATCGAGGCCGTGCGGTACCCGCGCAACCCGCTCGACGTGCTGGCCCAGCACGTGGTCGCGATGGTGGCGCTGGAGCCGTGGACGGTGGCCGGCGTCGCGGCGCTGGTGCGGCGGGCGGCGCCGTTCGCCGCGCTGCCGGACGACGCGCTGCACGCGGTGCTGGACATGCTCGCCGGCCGGTACCCGAGCGAGGAGTTCGGCGAGCTGCGCGCGCGGATCACCTGGGACCGCGTCGCCGACGAGCTGCGCGGCCGGCCGGGCTCGCAGCGGCTGGCGGTCACCTCCGGCGGCACGATCCCCGACCGCGGGCTGTTCACCGTGATGACCCCGGGCGCGGACGGCAAGCCCGGCTCGCGGGTCGGCGAATTCGACGAGGAGATGGTGTACGAGTCGCGGGTCGGCGACACCATCCTGCTGGGCACGTCCTCGTGGCGGATCACCGAAATCACGCACGACCGCGTGCTCGTGGTGCCCGCTCCGGGGGAGCCCGCGCGGATGCCGTTCTGGAAGGGCGACGCGGCCGGGCGGCCGCTGGAGCTGGGGCGGGCGCTGGGCGCCTTCGTCCGCGAGCTGTCCACATCGGACACCGAGGCGGCCAGGGCGCGGGCCGCGGCGGCCGGGCTCGACCAGCGGGCGTGCGACAACCTGCTGGCATACCTGGAGGAGCAGAAGTCGGCGACCCGGCACGTGCCGAACGACCGCACGATCCTGCTCGAGCGCTACCGCGACGAGCTGGGCGACTGGCGGATCGTGGTGCACTCGCCGTTCGGGGCGCAGGTGAACGCGCCGTGGGCGCTGGCCATCGCGGCCCGGCTTCGGGAGAACCGCGGGGTGGACGCGCAGGTGGCGCACTCCGACGACGGCATCGTGCTGCGGCTGCCGGACGCGCTCGATGCCGACGGCGCCGAGGTGACCATCGGCGCCGACGATGTGCTGCTGGACCCGGAAGAGGTCGAGCAGCTGATCGTCGCGGAGGTCGGCGGCTCGGCGGTGTTCGCCGCCCGGTTCCGGGAGTGCGCGGCGCGGTCGCTGCTGCTGCCGCGGCGGGACCCGAGGCGCCGGACGCCGTTGTGGCAGCAGCGGCAGCGGGCCTCGCAACTGCTGTCGGTGGCGTCGAAGTACGAGCGGTTCCCCGTGGTGCTCGAAGCAATGCGGGAAGTCCTGCAGGACGTCTACGACGTGGGCGGGCTGCGGGAGCTGATGGCCGATGTCCGGTCGCGCAAGGTGCGGCTGGTGGAGGTCGAGACGCCGTCGGCCTCGCCGTTCGCGCGCAGCCTGCTGTTCGGCTACGTCGGGATGTTCCTGTACGAGACCGATGCGCCGCTGGCCGAGCGGCGGGCGGCGGCGCTGTCGCTGGACTCCACGCTGCTCGCCGAACTGCTGGGCACGGAGGCTATCCGAGAGCTGCTCGACCCGGACGCGGTGCGCGAAGTGGAGCGGTCGCTGCAGCGGCTCGATCCCGAGCGCCACGCGCGGTCGGCCGAGGACGCGGCCGACCTGCTGCGGTTCCTCGGCGATCTGTCCACAGTGGAGGCTGGTGAGCGCGGGATCCGGCCGGAGTGGCTGGCGGAGCTGGAATCCGCGCGGCGGGCCATCCGGGTGCGGATCGCCGGCGAGGAGCGATACCTCGCGATCGAGGACGCGGGCCGGGTGCGCGACGCGCTGGGCGTGGCGCTGCCGGTGGGCGTGCCCGAGGCGTTCACGGAACCGGTGGAGGACCCGCTCGGCGACCTGCTTTCGCGGTATGCGCGGATTCGCGCGCCGTTCCCGGCGTCGGCGGCGGCCGCGCGGTTCGGGCTGGGCTCGGCGGTGGTGGTCGGCGTGCTCGACCGGCTGACCGGGCAGGGCAGGCTGGTGCGCGGGGAGCTGAGCCCGGTCGGGCACCCGGAGACGCACGGCGTCGGTGTCGAGTACTGCGATTCGGCGGTGCTGCGGCGGCTGCGGCGGGCGTCGCTGGCGCGGCTCCGGGCGGAGGTCGAGCCCGTGGAGCCGGCGGCGCTGGGCCGGTTCCTGCCGGCGTGGCACGGAATCGGCGGCCGGCTGCGGTCGGCGCCCACGGCCGACGACGTGCTGTCGGTGGTGGAACAGCTGGCGGGCGCGCCGTTGCCGGCCAGCGCGGTCGAGTCGCTGATCCTGCCGAGCCGGCTGCCGGGGTACTCCCCCGCACTGCTCGACGAGCTGACCACGGCGGGCGAGGTCACCTGGGCGGGCTGCGGGGCGCTGGCGGGCGGCGACGGCTGGCTGGCGCTGGCGCCGTCCGACGTCGCGGACCTGCTGCTGCCGGAGGTGGAAGAGGATCCGCCGTCGAGCCCGCTGCACGAGGCCATCGTGTCCGCTTTGGACGGTGGGGCGCTGTTCTTCCGCCAGCTGGTGGACCGGGCCACGCCGCAACTGGAGGCGCCGCCGGAAGACGGGGCGGTCGTCGCCGCGTTGTGGGACCTGGTCTGGGCCGGGCTGGTCACCGGTGACACCTTGGGGCCGCTGCGTGCGCAGGTCGCCGGGCACGGCGCGCACAAGCCCCGGCGGCAGGCGCCGCGCGGGCGGTACGCGCGGATGCGGGCGGGCCGTCCGGCGATGCCGTCGCGGAGCGGGCCGCCGACGGTCGCCGGGCGCTGGGCCCTCACCCCACCCCGTGAGACGGACCCGACCCGCCGGGCGCACGCGCGCACCGAAGCGTTCCTGGAACGCCACGGGGTGCTCACCCGCGGTGCCCTCGACACCGAACGCGTCACGGGCGGGTTTTCGGGGATCTACAAGGTGCTGCGCGGCATGGAGGACGCCGGCCAGGTCGTGCGCGGTTACGTCGTCGAAGGCCTCGGCGCGGCGCAGTTCGCGGCGAAGGGCGCGGTCGACCGGCTCCGCGCGGTGTCCGGCCCCCAGACCGATCTCTCCGGGGGCCGGCCGGGCCAGACCGGCAGTGCGGTGGTGCTGGCCGCGGCGGACCCGGCGCAGCCGTACGGTGCGGCGTTGTCCTGGCCGGCCGCGACGGGCGACACGAAGCACCGGCCGGCACGGAAGGCCGGGGCGCTGGCGGTGCTGGTCGACGGGGTGCCGGCGTTGTACGTCGAGCGAGGTGGCAAGTCGCTGCTGAGTTTCACCGAGGAGCGGGCGGCGTTGCAGCAGGCCGCGGCGGCGTTGTCCACCGCGGTGCGGGAAGGCTGGCTCGGGCAGCTCGCCGTGCAGCGGGCCGACGGGGAGCACGCGCTGACGTCCGAACTCGCGGACATCCTGCAGGAGGCCGGGTTCCGCGCGACGCCGAAGGGCCTGCGGCTACGGGCGTGAGCACCGTGGTCACTAGACTTTCCGCGGACACTCGGTGACATAAGGACGTTTCGATCATGGCGATGCGCGAACTGCGCTACTTCGGTGACCCGGTGCTGAAGACGGTCTGCGATCCCGTCACCACCTTCGACAAGAAGATCGAAGCGCTGGTGAAGGACCTGCTGGACTCGGTCGAGCCGGAGGGCCGGGCCGGGCTCGCGGCGCCGCAGATCGGCGTGGGCCTGCGGGTGTTCAGCTACGACGTCGGCGGCCTGACGGGCTACGTGATCAATCCCGAGATCGTCTCGCTTTCGGAGGAGACGCACGAGATCGGCGAAGGCTGCTTGTCCGTGCCGGAGCTGTGGTTCCCCACGGTGCGCGCGAAGCACGCTGTGGTCCGGGGCGTCGACCTCCGCAACGAGCCGATCGAAGTCGAGGGCGTCGACGTGCTCGCCCAGTGCCTCCAGCACGAGACCGACCACCTCGACGGCAAGCTCTACCTGGACCGTCTCGCGTCCGATCACAAGAAGCAGGCCCTCCGCGAAGCCCGCGGCAAGGACTGGTTCTGGAACCGCTGATCCGGCGGCCGCCGGTCCGCCCAGCCTGACCACCGCCGGCGTTTCGGTTCAGCGCGGGAAGAAGCGCAGGGCCGAGGTGTCCGTGGTGGAGCGTTCGGCGCGGAGGCCGGCGCGAGTGGCGGTCCGGAGCATCGTGTCGTCGCCGGGAAGGCAGACGGCGGTGAGTTCCGCGTGGCCCGCGGCAGTGGCCAGGACGGCGACCCGGGCCAGCAAAGCCGTGCCGATGCCCTGGCCCTGCCAGGCGTCCTCCACCAGCAGTGAGACTTCCGCGGTGCCGTCCGGTTGCGGGATCAGCTGTCCCAGGCCGATGACCTCGCGGCCGCAGACCGCGAGAACGCTCGAACCGCGCGGGGGCGTCAGCAGTTTGTGGAGCCATCTGCGCGGCACCGTGCGGACGCCGGTGTGGTAGCGCCGGAACAGCGTTTTCATCGAACAACGCTGGTGCAGCTCGGAAACAGCGTCGACGTCACGGGGGGTGCCGGGGCGGAGGACGACGGCGGCGCCGTCCGGGCGGTCCAGCACGACCGCGCCCGAGACGTTGTGCTGCGCGGCCGCCAGCAGCGTGATCAACGCGGCCGCGCGGGTCAGCTCCAGCTCCACGAACGGCGCCCAGCGGCGGCGTGCGACGAGGACGGTTTCCGCGTCGAGCGGGAAAACCGCGCGGTGGCCGCTCTCGGTGCGGCCCGGGTTGCCCTCCGGCGCCGGGACCCGCGTGACGAGGTCGGCGGCGAGCACGTCACGGAGCACTTCGGCGAGGCGCTCGGGGTCGTCGACCGCGCGGCGGGCCGCCGACAACGCGGACGACGCCGTATCGCGCAACTCGCGGACGTCGGCATCGACGATGCCGGAGCACTCGCAGCCCTCACCGCGGATGGCCTCCGCCAGGACATCCTTGGGCAGGCCGGTGGCGGGCCGCAGCACGATCTCGTCGAGCACGCCGCCGGGCACCGGGAGCACGGTGAGGCCCAGGATGTTGCACTCGAGGTCGGCCAGGCGGATGGCGAGGCGCGCGAGCGTGCCGGGCCGGTCGTCCATCCGGACCCGGACGCGCCACGCGGACGCGGTCGGCTCCTCGGGCGGCAGCTCCGCCACCAGCGGCGTGCGGTTCGGCCGGGCTCGGAAGGTTTCCATGCCCCCACGGTCCCCGGTGGTTGTAACCGGGCCCGTCCCGCGGTGTTTCGCGCTTGTCAGCGTTCGGCGGAGTTCCGTTATCCGTTCGAAACACGGGTCAGCGGGGCGTGAGCACGCAGAACTCGTTTCCTTCGGGGTCGGCCAGCACGGCCCACGGTGTGTCGCCCTGCCCGATGTCGGCCCGCACCGCCCCGGCCGCGATCACCTGCGCGACCGCCGCCGCGTGGTCCTCCCCCGCGGCCGGGGCGACGTCGAGGTGCAACCGGTTCTTGCCGACCTTGTCCTCGGCCGAGCGCAGGAACTCCAGCCGCGGCCCCCGCCCGGACGGCGCCCGCAACCCGACGATCACCTCCTCCGCCGAGTACACGGGCCAGCCCACGAGCACCGACCAGAACCCCGCCAGCCGCGCAGGCTCCCCCGAATCGACGACGATCGCCGCCACCGCGCCCGATCCCGCATACACCGCACGCGGCTCCAGCACGCAGAATTCGTTCCCTTCGGGATCGGCCAGCACCACCCACGGCACGTCGCCCTGCCCAAGATCCCGCCGGCGCGCGCCCAGCCCCAGCGCACGCTCCACGAGCGCAGCCTGGTGCTCGGGCGAAGTACTGGCCAGATCGAGGTGGACGCGGTTCTTGGCCGCCTTCGGCACCACCGACCCAGCCGGCGCCGACTGCGCGGACGCTGTCGATGCCGGCGACGGCGCATGCGGTGCCGGCCCAGGCGCTGGCAGGACTGGCGGCAACAGCGGGACTGACCCTGATGAGGCTGGCGGCGCAGGCGATCCTGACCCTGACCGCGCCGACAGAACTTGCGAAGCCGGCGGCAACCGCAACGCCGACGAGGCTGACGACGGCGCCGGTATTGGCGGGACTGACTCTGACCGCGCTGGCAAGGCTGGCTCTGACTGTGCCGACAGGGCTGGCGGCGCCGCTGACAGAGCTGACTCAGGCCGTGCTGACGAGGCTGGCTCTGGCCGTGCCGACAGGGCTGGCGGCGCCGCTGACAGAGCTGGCTCAGGCAGTGCTGGCGGGGTTGGCGGGACTGACCCTGGCCGCGCTGGCAAGGCTGGCCCTGGCAGCACCGGCAGAGCTGGCGGCGCCGCTGACAGGGCCGACTCAGGCAGTGCTGGCAGTGCTGGCGAGGCTGGCGAGGCTGGCGAGGCTGGCCATGCTGGCGAGGCTGGCCATGCTGGCGAGGCTGGCCATGCTGGCGAGGCTGGCGAGGCTGGCGAGGCTGGCGAGGCTGGCCATGCTGGCGAGGCTGGCGAGGCTGGCGAGGCTGGCGAGGCTGGCGAGGCAGACTCTGGCAGAGCTGGCACCGGCACTGGCACCGGCACGAAGATCAGGTCGAGCTCCCACCCGTCTTCGGCCGGGGCGTGGACCTCGACTTCGGCTGGGGACTCGGCGGCTACCTGCCAGCCGAGCAGTGCGGCCCAGAAGGCCGCGAGCTGCCGCGGCCGCGCTGCGTCGACGACCAGGTTCACCAAACGTGTGCCCATCCCGCCAAGCTAGCGGCGGGTACCGACAGAAACCGCTGTCAAGGCGGGTTCGGCTGAGGGTTCGGCGGCGGGTGCCGGCGGCGGGGTCGCTGCCGGCGCAGAAGCTGCCGACACACAAGCCGCCGGCGGTGGAACCGGGAAAGCTTCCCCACTTTCCGGTTCAGCGGGTGGCGAGCCGCAGGAGGGCCCAGACCTGGGCGGCCAGGTCGTGGCCGCCGGTGACGGTGACGGCGGTCGGGGCCGCGCGGCCCCAGAGCCACAGGTAGACCCTTGACGCTTCGGCTTCGACCAGTTCGTCCGCGGCGGCGGCCTCCTCGACGGAACAGCGCCAGGCGGTCGTCTCGTCGGGGCCCGCGCGGGCGATCCAGCTGTGCCCGCCGGTGCGGATCCCCACCGTGCCGTGGCGGGTGCCGGCCAGGCCCATGGTGGCGAGCTTCTGGTCGAAGTACAGGGTGAGCACCTCGTCGACGCCGTCGGCGGCCAGGTCTTCCGGGACCGTGGCGTGCTCGACATCTGCCGCGCGCTCGGCGTCGAACCGGTGGATCAGGGTCTCGTGCAGCATGCGGCGGATCCAGAAGCCGTAGGTCGGGTCCGCGGGCCACCAGGTGGACGCGCGCGCGGCCGGGTCGTGCGCGGCCAGTTCGGCCAGCAGCGCCTCCCGGCCGGCGTCGAAGTACCCGGCCACCGGCTCGCCCGGCAGGGGGCCGCGCTGCCAGTGGGTGGGACGGCGCCCTTCCTCCATCCAGCCCAGCGCGAGCCGGTAGATGCTGCCGACGTGCCGGAGCAGCTCGCTCAGCGTCCAGCCCGGCGCGGTGGGCACCGGGCTGTCGGGCGACGCCGCGTGGGCCACCTCCCCGAGCACCCTCGCCTCGATCCCGAGGGCTTCGAGCAACCGGCCGTGGTCGACCGGACCGAGCTCACGCGACATGGGCTTCGCCGGTGACAGGCTCTCCGTGCACGACACGGCGGACGACCTCGAGGAACAGCGATGTGGCGCGTAACAGGTCCGCCGCCGACTCGGCGGTGACCCGGCCGGTGATGCCGGCTTCCGCGGCGGCGCGAGTGGCCGAGTTGGCCGCGAAGAACGCCGACCACTCACGGAGTTCGGGCGCGACGACGTCGAGCAGCACCCAGCCGCTGGCCGGGCGGGAGCGTCCGCGGCCCGGGCGGCCACGCGCGGCGAGCACTGCCGCGGCGCCGCGCAGCGCGGACAGATAAGCCCCGATGAATCGTTCCGCCGGGTCGCGCTCGCGCTCGGCTTCGGCGAGCCCGCGCTTGGCCTGGGCGAGCAGGGCGACCGCGGCCGGCGGCGCGGGCGGCCGCAGCGACAGGGGCAGCTGCGGCTGCCCGGGGTCCGCGGGGGACACGACCGAGACGGACATGACAACCCTCCTCCTGCTCGGGTGAGCCCCGGCCCGGTGCCCGGAGCGGAGGCGCTTCCCCCGCCCTCGCGCCGGGCACCGGCCGGTGCGCGCTCACCAGTTGTCGAACGTCTGTTCGAACGATTTCCAGAGTAACCCCAGGTGCCGCGTTCGCTCAACCCCGCCGGTGGATTCCGGGGGCGTGGCGCGGGACACGGTGCCGGTGGCGTGGTCTCATAACCGCATGAGCTCGCTCGACCATCCCGCCGTCGCCAAGGTCACAGCCGTGCTGGCCGAGGCGGGCCAGCAGGCCGCCGCCGACGGCGTACGCGTGCTGCCCGCCGAAGTCCGCACCGCCGCGCAGGCCGCGGAAGCACTCGGCGTCCCGGTCGGCGCCATCGCCAACAGCCTCGTCTTCCGCGCCCGCACCGCCGACGGCGCGGAGACGGCGCTGCTCGCCCTCACCTCGGGCGCCCACCGCGCCGACCCGGCCCGGCTGGCCGAGCTCTCCGGCCTCACCGACGTCGGCAAGGCCGACGCGGCCTTCGTCCGCGAGCACACCGGTCAGCCCATCGGCGGCGTCGCGCCCGTCGGCCACCCGGCGAAACTGGTGACGCTCGTGGACACGGCGTTGCGCGCCTACGACGTGGTGTGGGCCGCGGCCGGACACCCGAAGTCGGTCTTCCCGACGACCTTCGACGGCCTGGCGGAGCTGACCGGGGCCACCGCCGGCGAGCTGGCGGGCGAAGAGAAGGATGACCGATCGTGACCGCGACGTCCTCCGGGTGCTTCCGTTACGTCCAGCTTTCCGCGGACGAGTTCCGCGCGCGCCTGCCCGAAGCGCTGGCCATCTACGTGACCGCGATGCGCTACCCGGACGGCACCGCCGAGCAGCGCGCGCCGATGTGGCTGACGCACGCGTTGCGCGCGGGCTGGCGCTGCATGGCCGCCCTCGACGCCGACGACGAACTGCTCGGCATCGCCTACGGGTACAAGGGCCGCGCCGGGCAGTGGTGGCACGAGCAGGTGCGCCAGGGGCTGACCCGCCGCTCGGGCGTGCCGGAAGCCGACCGCTGGCTCACCGACTACTTCGAGCTGACCGAGATCCACGTGCGCCCGGAGAACCAGGGCAAGCGCATCGGCGAGGACCTGCTGCGCCGGCTGCTCGACGGCGTGCCGAGCGCCAACGTCCTGCTGTCCACGCCGGAGGGCACCAGCCGGGCGTGGAAGCTGTACCGCCGCTTGGGTTTCCTCGACGTGCTGCGCGACTACCACTTCACCGGCGACCCGCGGCCGTTCGCGATCCTCGGCCGTCCGCTGCCGCTCGACGCGCCGTAACGTCACCTCGGTTCCGGGCGCCAGTAGCCGACCGCGAGCGCCGCGACGAGCAGCGCCGCGCCGCCCCACGCGAGCGCGCTCAGGCGTTCGTGCAGGAAGACGACCGAAAGCACGGTCGCGGTGAGCGGCTCCAGCAGCGCGGACAGCGCGCCCAGCACCGGATGCGCGCCGCCGAGGCCGCGGAAGTACGCGGCATACGCGACGACCGTCGGGACAGCGCCGAAGTACACGGCCAGCAGCAGCACGTCGGCACGGGCAGGCAGGCCCATGCCGAGCCACATCGCGGCGGGCGTCAGCAGCAGTCCCCCGGCCAGGCAGCCGAATGCCGTGGTGGACAACGGTTCCAGACCGTCGACGGGCTTCGCCGTGACGAGCGTGAGCACGGCGAACCCGGCCGCCGCGAGCAGCGCGAAGCCGATCCCGCCGGCCAGCCGCGCGGGTGACGTCGCCACCTCCGGCGACCAGCGCAGCAACACCAGCCCCGCCACGGCGCCGCCGACGGACACCAGCGTCCACAGCCGGGGCGCGCGACGGTTTCGCACCGCGGAAACCACGGTGAGCACAACGGGTGCGGCGCCGATCGTGGTCATCGTCGCCGTGCTGACCGAGCTGAGCGAAACAGCGGCGAAGTAGCTGGTCTGGAACAAGGCGAACAGGCCGCCCACCGCGAGCAGGCGGCGTAGCGCTTCGGGGGTGCGCGGCAGGTTGCGCAGGCCGCCGGTAAGAGCGACGTACGCGGAGGCAATGAAGCCACCGACCAGGAGCCGGTACGCGGCCACGGCCAGCGGGTGCAGCCCGGCGAGCTGCCCCAGCAACGAACCGGCGAGCCCGCCGGTGCCCCACAGCACCCCGGCGAGCACCAGCGCGGCCGACGAACGGGCGCGCGCGGGCGAAGTTGTCGAAAGAGACATCGGAAACGCTCCAGCGTCGAAGGATTTCAGGACGTTCGACGACGCGGGGCGGACTTTGTCCAGGCCGTGTTACGGCAGCACCGAACAGCCGCGGAACCGACACCGCGGCTGGTACCACCCCGCTCAGACGCGGGGCGGCGGGGTGACGAGGAAGATCCGATGCACGGGCGGGAGCCTAGTGACGGAAACCTGGTGGGGCCAAGGGTTTTCCAGCGGGCTGGGATGTTTGGCGGTGTGGCTGGGGTCAGTGCGGCCGGGGCGGGCGCGGTCTGGGCTGGCCGGCGCGGCCGGGATCGACGCGGTCAGGGTCAGTGCGGCCGAGATCAGCGGGGCGGGGATCGGCACGGCCGGACTCGGCGCGGCCGGGTCAGCGCGGCCGGAGTCGAAGCGGCCAGAGGTCGGCGCGGCCGGGATCGGCACGGCCGGAGTCGAAGCGGCCGGAGGTCGGCGCGGCCGGAGGTCGAGGCGACCGGGGCCAATGCGGCGGGTCCCGCAGCCGGGATCGGCGTGGCCGGAGGTCGGCGCGGCCCGAGGTCGGCGCGGCCCGAGGTCGGGCTAGGTCAGGTTGAAGCGGCCGGGGTCGGCACGACTGGGGCCAGTGCGGCCAGGAATCAGCGCCACCAAGGTCAGTGCGGCCGGGGGTCAGCGCGACCGGGGCGAGGCGATCGGGCGGGACCAGCCAGGGTGGAAGCGGCCGGGGGTCAGCGCGACCGGGGCGAGGCGATCGGGCGGGGCCGCTCAGGGTGGAAGCGGCCGGGCTCGGCGCGGCCGGAATCGGGGCAGCCGCCGTCGGGGCAGCCGCCGTCGGGGCAGCCGCTGTCGGGGCAGTCGGGGTCGGGGCAGTCGGGGTCGGGGCGTGAGCACTCCGACGACCTCGCGCACCGACCCGCGCGACGAGCAGGTTGCCGCGCCGGGTGACGCTACTTCTGGCCGAGAATGCCGCTGACGTAAAGCATTCCGCCCATGCGCAGGTCGTCGTCCTTGGTGGGGAGGCCGTTGGTGGTGAGCAGGTTTCCGATGGTGCTTCCGGTCAGGGTCCAGCCGAGGGTGGTCAGGTAGGGGGCGGCTTCGTTGCGGGGGCCGAAGTAGCGCAGGCTGGTCATGTCGGGGTCGAAACCGTGGGCGCGCCAGAGTTCGGAGATCCGGTCCAGGCCTTCCTTGACCTTCTCCTCGCCGCCCGGGTTCGGGTTGGGCTTGCTTTCGGTGGCCACGCGGCTGCCCGGTGCGCTGAGTTCGGTGATGGTGTCCAGCAGGCGGTCCTGCGCCTCGGGCGGCAGGTAGCCCAGCAGGCCTTCGGCGCTCCACGCGGTCGGCCGGGCCGGGTCGAAGCCGGCGGCGCGCAGGGCGGCGGGCCAGTCTTCGCGCAGGTCGACGGCGGCCGGTCGGCGGTCGGCGGTGGGCTCGGCGCCGAGGGCGGCCAGTGCGCGGGTCTTGAATTCGATGACCCGCGGCTGGTCGACCTCGTACACCACGGTCCCGGACGGCCACTTCAGCCGGTACGCCCGGGAATCCAGCCCCGAAGCCAGGATCACGGCCTGCCGGACGCCCGCCGCCCCCGCGTCGCGGAAGAAGTCGTCGTAGAACTTCGCGCGGATCTTGGCCACGTCGATCGCCATCGGCCCGACCAGGTCACCCGGCGGCAGCTCGCCGCTGGCCAGCCGGGTGAGCAGGTCGACGCCGACGGCCCGGACCAGCGGTTCGGCGAACGGGTCGTCGACCAGCGAAGGGTCCGCGCGGGTCGCGATCGCCCGGGCCATCGCGGACATGGTGGCGGTCGAGCCGACGCTGGAGGCCAGGTCCCAGGTGTCGCCGTCGTGCCGGGGGGAAGCCATCAGTCCAGCTGGGCCAGCTGCTCGCGCAGCGTGTCCAGGCCCATGCCGCCCATCTGCAGCGCCTTGGTGTGGAATTCCTTGATGTCGAAGGATTCCCCCTGACGGCTGCGGGCCTCGTCGCGGGCGGCGAGCCAGAGGCGTTCGCCGAGTTTGTACGCGGGGGCCTGGCCCGGCCAGCCGAGGTAGCGGTCGATCTCGTCGTGCACGTGGGCCTGATCGGTGATCGTGCGGGTGAGCATGAACTCCAGGCCCAGCTCCGGGGTCCACCGCTCGCCCTCGTGGAAGCCCGTGCCCGCCGGGATCTCCAGCTCCAGGTGCATGCCGAGGTCGACGACCACGCGGGCGGCGCGGAACAGCTGCTCCGACAGCATGCCGAGCAGGTTCCCGTCGTCGGCGAGGTAGCCGAGGTCCTGCATCAGGCGCTCGGCGTAGAGGGCCCAGCCCTCGCCGTGCGCGGAGATGAACGTCATCAGCCGCTGGTACTTGGTGAGCGAGTCCGCCTGGTTGACGGCCGTCGCCACCTGCAAATGGTGGCCGGGGACGCCCTCGTGGTAGACGGTCGAGACCTCGCGCCAGGTGGTGAACTCGTCCTTGTCCGCGGGCAGCGACCACCACATCCGGCCCGGACGGCTGAAGTCCTCGCTCGGCCCGGTGTAGTACGCGCCGACGCCGCCGCCCGGCGGCGCGATCCGGCACTCCAGCGCCATCAGCCGGTCGGGGATGTCGAAGTGCTTGCCGCGCAACGATTCCAGCGCGTCGTCCGACAGCGACTGCATCCAGGCCTCGAACTGAGCGCGGCCCTTCACGCGGTAACGCGGGTCGGCGTCGAGCACCGCGGCGGCCTCGGCGACGGTGGCGCCCGGCCGGATCCGGTCCGCGACCACGCGCATTTCGGCGTCGATGCGCGCGAACTCGCCCCAGCCCCACTCGTAGGCCTCGCGCAGGTCGAGCGAAGCGCCGATGAAGTACCGCGACCACAGCTTGTAGACGTCCTCGCCCACCGCGTCCTTGGCCGGCGCGCGCGGCGCCAGCTCGGCGCGCAGGAAGCCCGCGAACTCCGCGAACGCCTCCTCCGCCCCGCGCGCGCCCGCGGCGAGCTCGTCCTCCAGCCCGGCGGCGGCCTCACCAGCAGCGCCGACGAGCCCGGTGAAGAAGCCCGCCCCCTCCTTGAGCCCCGCCCAGGTCTCGCACTGCTCGGCGACCTTGCCGATCTGGCGCAGCGCCGAAACGTGGCCGCCGTCCGCCGCGGCCAGCAGCGACGCGCGGATCCCGGCGAGCGCCGCGGGCACCTTCCCGAGCCGGGCCACGATGTCGCCCCACTGCGCGGCGGTGTCCATCGGCATCAGGTCGAACACCATGCGCAGGTCCTGCACCGGGCTGGCGATCACGTTCAGCGCGGCCAGGTCGAGGCCGGCCTCGTGGATCTCGACGTCCAGGCCCACCCGCTCGGCGAACACGGCCTTGGCGACGCGCTCGCCCGCGTCGGCGGGCTCGGCGGCGGTGATCGCGGCCAGCGCCCGCGCGGCGAGCGCGGCCCGGGCCGCGTGCCCCTCCGGCGAGTAGTCGGTGAGCTGGTCGTCGTAACCGTCGACGCCGAGCACGGTCGCGGCGACCGGGTCCAGGGCCGCGTAGTCGTCGACGTACCGGTCACAGATCCCGCGCACGCCCTCTTCGGTGGAAGCCATGCGGGGCACGCTACCGGCCTGTCGCCATCCGGCGACACCGACTTGCGGATTACGCGCGAGCCGGCACGAGGCCCAGCCGGCCCACCACCTCACGCGTGGCCTTGGACCGGTTGAACGTATAGAAGTGCAGGTCGGGCACGCCTTCGGCGATGAGCTTCTCGCACAGGTCGGTGACCACGTCGATGCCGGCCGCGCGGAACGCCTTGGGGTCGTCCGCGAGCGGTTCGAGCCGGTCCAGCAGCCGCTGCGGCGCCGGCACGCCCGCCAGCCTGATGGTGGTGCGCAGCGTCCGCAGCGTGGTCAGCGGCATGATGCCGGGCAGCACCGGCGCGTCGCAGCCCGCCGCGGCCACCCGGTCGCGCAGCCGCAGGAAGTCCTCGGCCTCGAAGAACAGCTGCGCGATGGCGAAGTCGGCGCCCGCGCGGAACTTGCGGACCAGGTACTTCGTGTCCGTCTCCAGGTCCGGCGAGCGCGGGTGCCCGTACGGGAACGCCGAGACGCCCACGCAGAAGTCGCCGAGCGAGCGGACCAGCTCGACCAGCTCCTCGGCGTACTTCAGCCCTTGGGGGTGCGGGACCCAGTCGCCGTAGACGTCGCCCGGCGGGTCCCCGCGCACGGCCAGGATGTTGCGGACGCCGACGGCGGCGTACCAGCCGATCACGTTGCGCAGCTCCGAAACCGAGTGGTTGACGGCGGTCAGGTGCGCCATCGGGCAGAGCGTGGTCTCGGTGGCGACGCGGGCGATGCTGCGGATGGTGCCGTCGCGGCTGGAGCCGCCCGCGCCGTAGGTGATGGACATGTAGGCGGGGTCCAGCGGTTCGAGTTCGCGGACGGCCTTCCAGAGCACGGCCTCGTCGGCCTCGTCCCGTGGGGGGAAGAACTCGATGGAGAACGCGGGCGCGTCCCCCTGCAACCGCTCGATCACCGACGTCATGAACGCAAATGGTAGTGGGCGGAACCGGGCGCGGGCACTCCCTGCACGTGGCCTTGACCACGGGTACCGTCAGAACCCGGACGCGATGGAGACGCCATGAGCGAGCTAGCGAGTGCAGCAACCCGGGTTCCGGCCGCCCGCGAGAGCCTGGACACGGCCTGGGACGAGGACGTGCGAGTGGCCGTGTACCGGGCGTTCGCGGTGCACGGCCGGCCGCCGACCGCGCCGGAGCTGGCCGACGCCGCGCACGGCTCGCTGGCCGTGGCCAAGCAGGCGCTGCACCGCCTCGACGCCGCCCGCCAGCTCGTGCTGGACGAGTGCGAGCACGTGGCGCTGGCTCACCCGTTCGCGGCGATTCCGCTCGGGTTCTCCGTGATGGGCGCCCGCACGCTGTGGTGGGGCGGCTGCGCTTGGGACTCGTTCGCGATCCCGCACCTGGTGCCGGACGAGCCGGAGGTGCTGGTCTCGACCCGCTGTCCCGGCTGCGGCGAGCCGAGCGCGCTGGTCGTCGGCCGCGAAGGGCCGCCGTCGGGCGCGCAGGTGGCGCACTTCCCCGTGCCGGTGGCCCGGATGTGGGACGACGTGCGGCGCACCTGCTCGCTCCAGCGGCTGTTCTGCGACGAGTCCTGTGTGGACGGATGGGCCGGGGAATCGGGCACCGCCAAGGGATCCGTGCTCGACCTGGACACGCTGTGGCACCTGGCGAGCGGCTGGTACGCGGGCCGCCTCGACCACGGCTACCGGCGCCGTGAGCCGGCCGAGGCGGCGGACTACTTCCGGGGCGTCGGGCTGACCGGGGCTTTCTGGGACGCATAGCCGACGATCTTCCCGTCGAGCACACAGCTCGCCACCGGCGGTGACTGCGGCGACAGCGTCACCACGTCCCGCGGGCACGGCGGCGGTGGTTCCGGGCCGCTGCCCGCCGACACCAGCGCGACCACCGCGGCGACGGCACCGGCCACCACCGCGCCGGCTCCCGCCCAGACCAGTCCGCGCCGCGGCTTTCGGCGCGGTGGAGCCGAAATCGCGACAGGTTGACGCCGCACGGGCCGGAGTGCCGCGACCCGGGCCAGCCCGACCTCGAACGGCGCCGACGCCTCCGCGCGGAACTCCTCCTCGCCGTCGAGGAAGCGGCGGTAGACGGCCAGCGCGAGCGCGTCCGTCCGGGCGAGGGCGGCGCCGGCGTCGTCCGGTTCGCCGCGCGGGCACAGGAACCCGTGCAGCAGGACGAGCGGCCGGCCGTGCTCGTCGCGGGGCTCGCGTCCGGCGTCGCCCGCCGTCACCGCGTGCTCGGCCCAGGTGAGTGAGCCGAACGGGGTCGCGGCGGTGCGGAAGGACACGTCGTCCAGCGGCACGGCGGTTTCCTCCAGGAACCCGTGCTCGCCGAGGAAGCCCGGCACGAGCAGCGCCGAGTAGCCGCGCCGCCGTCCCCGCGCCACGAGGAACGGCCACGCCTCGCCCATCACCAGTCACCCCAGCGTTCGCCGCCGAGGCGGGAGTCGGGCAGCTTCGCCTCGAGCACCGCGACCTGCCGCTGCAGCTCGCCGACGACCCGTCGCCGGGCCTGGACGAACTCCTCCGCCCGGCGGTCCGCCTCGCCCAGGCGCGCCAGCCGGGCACTGTGCTCCGCCGGGTCGTAGCCGCGCGGGCCGAGCGTGTCGAGCAGCAGCGACAGGCCGGATTCCGCGACCACGCCCGCGCCGACCGCGGAGATCAGGATCCGCGCGGCCTTCCCCGTGACGTACGCGCCGAGCGTCCGCACCGCCTCCCCCGGCCCCATCCGCACCCGCCGCTGCGCCGCCGCGAGCAGCTCGGCCCGCGTCGCCTGGTCGAGCGACATCTCGGTCTGGCGCAGGATGTCCGGCACCACCACCGAAAGCGCGGCCTCCACGTTCGACGGCCGGAACCGGCCGCCGGGGTTCTTGCGCACCGCGCCGTCGCGGTACTCGGCGAAATCGTGCCCGACGGCGGTGACCGGGATCAGCCGCACGATCCGGCGGGCGCTGTGGACCTTGACCAGATCGGCGAACCCGGGGGTGTCCAGCAGCCGCTCGCGCACCATCCGCAGCCGCTCGTTCTCGTCCGGGTGCAGGTGGTCGAGCAGGTCCCACTTGGTGATCACGAAGACGATCGGGCTGCGCACCGGCAGCATCGCGTTGATCATCGCGTCGAGCGACGCCTCGAGCAGCAGCTGCCCGCGCTGGTCGCCGTTGTGGGCCTGGAGCAGCCGGAAGCCGTCGATGATGCCCACCAGCGCGTCGGCGCCGGCGATCGCCTCGAGCAGCGTGGCCTGCGCGGTGGAGCCGGGCGCGTCCGGGTCGGTCAGCAGTTCGCCGGGGTACTCGAGGTAACCGAGCTTCACCACGGGCTCGGCGTCCGCGCCGACCTGGGTCATCACGCTGAACTCGAACTCGCGCAGCTCGCCGCGGGTGGTCCCGCGCGGCCACTCCTCGTTGACGTCGGCGGCCTTGCGGTACCAGCGGTTCAGCTCGATCAGCTGCTCGTGCGGCACGCGCAGGTAGAAGCCTCGGTCGGCCGGCGTCTGCAGGCGGCGGTAGATCCCGGTCAGCAGCAGGGTCTTGCCCGAGCCCTGCAGGCCGAGTGTCACGATGCGGAACGCCGGGACGCCGCCGGGCGGTCCGGTCAGGTTTTCCTTGGCGTGCTTACGTTTCCGGCGCCGCAAGGTCAGCCCGATGGCCAGCGCGAGTACGAGGACCAGCAGCAGGATCGTCATGGTCGCCTCACCTCTCCCTCTGCCGAACGGAGCCGCGGGCGGAGCCGGTGATACAGCGCGTTTCGCGGGTTTCAGGAACCGGCGCCGACGCACACGAAACCCGCTGCCGCAGCGGCGGCGGCCGGGCCGTGGCCCCGCACCGCCTGCTGGGCGCGGGCCAGCGCGACGGCCGCCGGCTGCCCGTCGGCGAGCAGCCGGTGCAGCTCCACCATCAGCGGCGCCGTTTCGGCGTCCGGGATCGGCACCACGGAGGCGACGAGCTGCGCGGCGCCGTTCGCGACGAAGGCCGCGCCCAGCCCGAGCAGCTCGTCGCCGGTGCAGACGACCGAACGGCCGCTGTCGCACGCGGCGAGCACCACCGTGTGCGGCACCCGGCCGAGCCGGTCGAGGTCGTAGGCGAGCAGCGGCCCGTCGTGCAGCCGGAGGCTGGAGAACAGCGGATGGTCGACGGCCAGCGTGCCGTGGGCGGCGAGGTGCGCCAGCCGCGCCTTGGCCAGTTGGGCGAGCACGAGGTCCACGGTCCCGTCGGTGATCGGCCGCACGTGGTGGATCGCCGCGATCGCCTCGGCCTCGGCGCCCGCGCCGGCGAGCCCGGGCCCGGCGGCCACGGTGACCGGCCCGGTCGCGGCCTCGCGCGCGTTCGCCGCGTGCCAGAGCGTGGCCGACGGCGAGACGGCGACCGCCCGGCCGGCGCAGGAGGGCAGCACCGACCACGGCAGGCTGTGCAGGATCCCGGTCGGCACGACCACCAGCGGCCGTCCCGCCAGCTCGGGCAGCGGGCCGAACAGCGCCTCGTCGAGCCGGCCCGCGGCGTTCGCCAGCAGGTGCCCGGCGGCGGCCGCCGAGGCCGGGGCGGCGGCGACGTCGGCCATGCGGTGCAACGCGAACGGCAGCCGGTCGAGCAGGTCCGCCACGCGCGCGGCGGGGCCCAGCTCGTGCCGCCGCAACCGGCCGTCGACCACCGTGAGCGCCTGGAGTTCGCCGTCGAGGCGGAGCCATTCGACCAGCGCGCGCTCGCCGAGGGCGCGGCCCAGCTCGGCCACCCGCACCGGCTCGGTCGCCGGGCCGCCGGTCGCCCGGCGCTGCCGGATGTGGTCGCGGATCCGCCGTTCCAGGGCGGCCTGGCGAGGCAGCGTCTTCGCGGGGCCGGAGGCGTTCTCGGCTTCCCTTGCGGTGGAACGCAGTTCGGCGAGCAGGCCGGCCAGCACCTCGTCGTCCGGCGGGCGGACCGGCGGACGGGCGAGGCGGCTGGCCCGGCCGCGCTCGGCCCACTCGAACACCGCCTCCGCGCGCCCGCCCGCGACCGCGGTGCGCAGGCCCAGCTCGGCGAGGTCGGTGCGCTGCGCGGCGGTGCGCGCGCGCAGGTCCGCGGCGCCGAGGGCGGCACCGTGGTCGTCGAGCACCCGCAGCCCGGACCGGGCCGCGTGGACGACTCCCGCGGGATCCCCGAAGTCCTTACGCAACAACGCTTCCGCGTACCAGCCGCGGGCCCGCAAGGTCGCCGGGCCACGTCGCCGGGCCGTGGCCGCCTCCCGGAGCAGGCCGCAGCCGCGTTCGGGGTCACGGCGGGCGAGCGCGAGCCGTCCGGCGAAAAGTCGGGCCTCCAGCTCGGCCGCGGGCCAGCCCGCGCCGGCCAGAACCCGCACCATCGCGGCGATCCGGGCGGACGCGACGGGCGGCGGCGGGCCGGACGTCCACCGCGCGCGCAGCCCGGTCAGGTAGGCCAGTTCGGCCCACGCGGCCCGGCCCTGGCGGGCGAACTCGCGCCGGGCCGCCCGCGCCTGCGCCACGGCCGTGACGGGGTCTTCGCTCAGCGAAGCGGCTTGGGAAAGCACCAGCCGCACCTCGGGCACCCCCAGCAGGCGGCGCTCCCGCCGGCAGGTGGCGACGGCCCGTTCGGCGGCGTCGCGGGCCTCGGCGACGAGCCCGGCCGAGAGCAGCAGCTCGGCCCGGTGACGCTGCACCCAGCCCAGCTGCGCGCCGTGCTCGGCGATGATCCGTTCGGCGCGGCCCAGCTGCGCCAGCGCGGCCGGGATGTCCCCGCGCAGCGTCTCCACCAGGCCCAGGTTCTCGGCGACGATGCCCTCGGTGAGCTCGCGGCCGAGCTGCCGCGCGAGCCGTCCGGCCTCCAACAGGTCCGCCTCGGCCGCGGCGAAGGCGTGCCGGTCGGCCAGCAGGAACGCGCGGTTGATCAGCAGCCGCTGGACGCCGAGCAGGTCGCCGGTGGCCCGCAGCGTCGGCAGCACGGCGTCGAACTGGGCGAGCGCCTCGTCGAGGCGGCCGTCCATGTGCAGCACGATCGCGCGCTGGGCGAGCGCGCGGCCGGCCGGCGCGCCGTCGAGGTCGGGCACCGCGAGGTCGATTTCCCGCAACGCCGTGGCGGGACGGCCCCGCTGCAGCAGCGCGAACGCCATCTTCATCCGCGCCTCGGCCGCGAGCGCCGCCGAGCCCGCGCGCTCGGCGCACCGCACCGAACGGCGGAAGTGGCGCAGCGCGTCGTCCATCTCGCCGCAGTGCAGGAGGGCGTGGCCCCAGGCCCGCTCGGCGACGGACCCGGCCGCCGCGTCCCGCTCCCGCGCCGCCGCGGCCACCGCTTCGCGCGCCGGCCCGAGCGCGCGGGCGGGGTCGAGGTCGGCGAGCCGCACGACGGCGTCCGCCTGTTCTTTTGCGCCGGGGTGATGCATCACAGCGCGCATTCGCGACTCCGGTAGGGAAGACCACCTCGAGAGGAATCTACGCAGATGACCGAAACACCGGAACAGCCGAACGGGCAGACCCTCCCGCTCGCCGCCGAGCTGAAACCCCTTCCCGACGAGCTGATCGTCGACAGCGACGACCTGGTGGTGGTGCTCGACGCGCTGCGCGAGCTGAAGACGGAGTGGGCGGAGGTCGTCGAAGACACCCGGCTCGGCCTCGCCCGGCTGACCGGAGTGGCGTGCTCGACCGGCGAAGTCGCCGACCTGCCGGGACGGCTCCGCGCGGTTTTCGCCACATCCGCGGGCGGGTGGCAGCCGGAGGTCGACCTGCACTGGTCGACCCTCGGCTCGATCGGGTCCGCCGGGTCGAAACCGATGGGCGCAGGCGGGATCGAGCCCGCCGGGTCGAAGCCCATGGGAACGGTCGGCATCGCCGGGTCGAAGCCGATGAGCGGCGGCGTGATCGGGCCGATCGCGATCGGCACCGAGGGGTCGAAGCCGATGACCGCAGGCGACCCGATGGACGCCGGCCCCGCGGACCAGCCCGCCGCGGACGCGGTGACCGGGGCGGGGGTCGCGGTGGCCATGATCGACACGCCGCTGTTCCGGCACCCGGTGTTCACCGGCCGCGACGTCTCGACGCGCGAATGGCACACGAAGGGGACCACCACGCTGCTGACCAACCGGGCCGGGCACGGCACGTTCGTCTGCTCCGTGATCCTCGCGCACGCCCCCGCGGCGCGGATCGAGGCCGACGGCGCGCTCGACGGCGCGACCAGCGAGGCGACCGAGTGGGAGGTGGCCCAGGAGATCGTGCGGCTCGGCGACCGGGCCGACATCCTGAACCTCTCGCTGGCGTCGCACACGCTCGACGGCGCTCCGTCGCTGGTGCTGCGCCGCGCGGTGGACCGGCTGCCCCGCCGCGTGCTGGTGATCGCGGCGGCGGGCAACCACGGGGAGACCGAGGACCCGCTGCTGACCGGCACCACCCCGATGTGGCCCGCCGCCCTGCCGGGGGTGGTCGCGGTCGGCGCGATGGACCGCGACGGCATCCGGCTGCCCTTCAGCCCGGACGCGCCGTGGGTGTCCTGCCAGGCGGTCGGGTTCGAGGTGCGCGGGGCCTACCCGGGCGGCTGGGCGAAGTGGACCGGCACGTCGTTCGCCGCCGCCCGCGTGACCGGCATGGTGGCGGCGTGGACCGTGCCGGGGCGGGTGAGCCCCGCGGAGGCGTTCGAACTGGTGCTGGACGACCCGGGTTCAGGCGTCGAGCGGTACCACTGGACCGGCCCGAACCCGGGACAATGAGCCCCATGCGGGACGACCCGTCGGTGGTGGCGCTGGTGACCAGGGCTCGTGGTGGGGACCGCGGCGCGTGGGACGAGATCGTCGAGCGGTACGCGCCGCTGGTCTGGGCCGTCTGCGGGCGGCACCGGCTCTCCGGCGCCGACGCGGACGACGTTGGGGCCGCGGTCTGGCTCCGCCTGGTCGAGCAGCTGGGCCGCCTCCGCGAGCCCGCCGCGCTGCCCGGCTGGCTCGCGACGACCACCCGCCACGAGTGCTTGCGCCTGCTGCGCGCGAAGCTGCGCCAGATCCCGGTGGAGGACGACCCCTTCCCCGACGAGGCCGTCGCGGCGGCCGACGAGTGGCTGCTGGCCGAAGAGCGCCGGCTCGCGCTGCGAAGGGGTTTCGCCACACTTCCCGAACGCTGCCGCCGGCTGCTGGAGATGCTGTTCGACGATCCGCCCGTGGCGTACGCGAGGATCAGCGAGCAGCTCGGCATGGCGGTCGGCGGCATCGGCCCCAACCGGCTGCGGTGCCTCGGCCTGCTGCGCCGCAGCCCGCCTGTCGCGGCGCTGGCCCCGACCACGGCGGGAGCCTGAGATGCCGGACGACTGGGACTCCGACGAGCGGCTGCTGGCCGACCTCGCCGACGCCCTGCGCGAGCGGCGTGCAGTGCCGGAAAGCTTTGTCACCGCGGCAAAAGCGGCCTTCACCTGGCATGCGGTCGACGCCGAACTGGCCGAGCTGGCGCCCGCCGCGCCCGCCGGCACCCGCGCGGGCGGCGGCGGGCACCGTTCGCTGACCTTCACCGCCGGCGGCCTGACCGTCTCCGTGGAGCTGACGCCGGACGCGCTGCTGGGCCAGCTCGTCCCGCCCTCGGCCGCCACGGTCGAGCTCTGCGGCCCGGACGGAGTCGTCGCGAGCACGGCCGCCGACGAGGTCGGCTGGTTCACGCTGCGGCCCGCGCCCAGGGGCCTGTTCCGGCTCCGGGTGCGCACCGGCACCGGGCCCGACGTGCACACGGAGTGGACGCGCGCCTGACGTCTCGTGCGCCACATCCGGGGCACCCGGCGCGACCGGACCGCCGGGTGCCCCGGATGATGAAGGCATGGACGAGCCCGGATTCGACGCCGACCTGCCCGCCCGCGTCGAGGGCGCGCTGGCCGCGTTCCTGGGCCGCGCCGGCGAGCAGATCGTGCGCACCGAGCCCAGTGTGGCGGCCGGGATCGAGGCGCTGTCCGGGTTCGTGCTGGGCGGCGGCAAGCGGATCCGGCCGACGTTCGCGTGGTGGGGCTGGCGCGGCGCCGGCGGCGCGGCCTCCGGGCCGGACGCCGAGGGCGCGCTGCAGGTGGTGTCGAGCCTCGAGCTGATCCAGGCCTGCGCGCTGATCCACGACGACCTGATCGACTCCTCCGACTCCCGCCGCGGCAATCCGACCGTGCACATCGCCTCGGCGAAGCAGCACGCCGACCAGGGCTGGCTCGGCTCCCCCGCGGCGTTTGGGCTGGCCAGCGCCGTGCTGGTCGGCGACCTCGCGCTGGCGTGGGCCGACGACATGTTCGCCGACGCCCCGCTGCCCGCCGCGACCCTCGCCGCCGCGCGCCCGGCGTGGCGCGCGATGCGCACGGAAGTGCTCGCCGGGCAGTACCTCGACGTCCGCACGCAGGCCGTCGGCGACGCCTCCCCCGAGGCCGCGCTGCGCATCGACCGGCTCAAGACCGCCGCGTACACCGTGCAACGCCCGCTGCACCTCGGCGCCGCGCTCGCCGGCGCGGACGAGGAGCTGATCGGCACGCTGCTGGAGTTCGGCGGCGACGTCGGCGTGGCGTTCCAGCTGCGGGACGACCTGCTGGGCGTGTTCGGCGACCCGTCCGTGACCGGCAAGCCCGCGGGCGACGACCTGCGCGAGGGCAAGCGGACCCTGCTCGTCGCGCTGGGCCTGGAGCTGGCGAAAGAGCGTGGTGAGGACGCCGCGGCCGAGGTGATCGCCGGAGCGATCGGCGCCGCCGACCTGTCCGACGCGGCGGTGGACACGGTGCGCGACGCGCTGACGGCCGTCGGCGCGGTCGACGCCATCGAGCGGCGCATCACCGAGCTGACGGCCTCGGCGATGGCCGCGCTCGAACGGGCCCGCCTGGCCGAGCCGGCCCCGGCGGCGCTGACCGAGCTGACCGAGCTGGCGACCCAGCGGACGTACTGATGGCGGGCCGGACCGTCACCGGGCCCACCGACCACGTGGTGGTGGTCGGGGCGGGGCTGGCCGGGCTCTCGGCCGCGCTGCACCTGCTCGGCGCCGGCCGCCGCGTCACGCTGCTGGAGCAGGCCAAGACCCCGGGCGGACGGGCCGGGCAACAGGACTTCGGCGGCAACGCCGTGGACACCGGCGCGAGTGTGCTCACCATGCCCGAGCTGGTCGACGAGGCCTTCCACGCCGTCGGCGAATCGCTCGCCGGCAACCTCCCGCTGACCCGGCTCGACCCGGCCTACCGCGCGCGGTTCGCGGACGGCAGCACGCTGGCGCTGCGCACCGACGGCGACGCGATGGAGGCCGAGATCCGCGCGTTCGCCGGGCCCGCGGAGGCGCGGGGCTACCGGCGGCTGCGGCGCTGGCTCACCGAGCTGTACACCACGCAGAAGGACCACTTCATCGGCGCGAACTTCGACTCGCCGTTCGGCCTCGCCCGGCCGGAGCTGGTGAAGCTCGCGGCGCTGGGCGGCTTCGGCCGGCTCGGCCCGAAGGTCGAAACCTTCCTGCGCGACGAACGCGTACGCCGGCTGTTCTCGTTCCAGGCGCTGTACGCGGGCCTCGACCCGGCGCGCGCGATGGGCGCGTACGGCGTCATCGCGTACATGGACACCGTCGGCGGCGTGTACTACCCGCGCGGTGGCATGGGCGCCATCGCGCGGTCGATGGCCGGCGCCGCCGGGCGCGCGGGGGCCGACCTGCGGTTCGGCACCGAAGCCGCTTGGCTGGAACGGGTTTCGTCGCGGGTGCGCGCGGTCCGGACGCGCTCGGGCGAGCGGATCGAGTGCGACGCGGTGGTCCTCGCGACCGAGCTGACCACGGCGTACCGGCTGCTCGGCGCGCGTCCCCGCCGGATCCTGCCGTTGTCGTACTCGCCTTCGGCCGTGGTGCTGCACGGGCGCACCGGCCGCTCGTGGCCGGAACTGGGCCACCACACGATCTTCTTCGGCGACGCGTGGGAGCGCACGTTCGCCGAGATCGTCCGCGAGGGCCGGCTCATGAGCGACCCCTCGCTGCTGGTCACCCGCCCGACCGCGACCGAGCCGGGGCTGGCCGGCGACGGTGGCGAGATCGTCTCCGTGCTCGCGCCGGCGCCGAACCTGCACCGCGGCCGCATCGACTGGCCACGCGTCGGCGGCGCCTACCAAGAAGAGCTGGTGCGCACGCTGGAAGCACGCGGGCTGACCGGTTTCAGCGGCGAGTTCGCCGTCGACGAGCTGATCACGCCCGAGGACTGGGCCGCGCGCGGGCTCGCCGCCGGCACCCCGTTCTCGCTGGCGCACACGTTTGCCCAGACCGGCCCGTTCCGGCCCGCCAACCTGGTGCGGGCCGCGGGCAACGTGGTGCTCGCGGGCAGCGGCACCACTCCCGGCGTCGGCGTCCCGCCGGTGCTGATCTCCGGACGACTCGCCGCGGAAAGGATCACCGGCCGGTGAACGAACTGGACGCCGCCGGCATCACCGGCCCCGCCCTGCGGTCCGCGTACGCCGAGTGCCGCCGCATCAACGCCCACCACGGCCGCACGTTCTTCCTCGCCACCCGGCTGCTCCCGGCGCGGGCCCGGCCTTCGGCGCACGCGTTGTACGGCTTCGCGCGGATGGCCGACGAACTGGTCGACAACCCGTCGCCGGGCACCGACCCGGCAGTGGCGCTGGACAAGGTCAGCGGACTGGTCGACGAGGTCTACGGCGGCGGCGAGCCCGCCGGCCCCGTGCTCGCCGCGCTGGCCGACACCGTCCGCCGCCACGGCATCGAACGCGGGCTGGTGGACGCGTTCCTGCACTCGATGCGGATGGACCTGACGATCACGGAGTACGCGACGTACGCCGAACTTGCCGAGTACGTGCACGGTTCGGCGAGTGTGATCGGGCTGCAGATGCTGCCGGTGTTCGGCACCGTCGTGCCGCTCGCGGACGCGGCCCCGAGCGCCGCCGCGCTCGGGGAAGCCTTCCAGCTCACCAACTTCCTGCGTGACATCGGCGAAGACCTGGACCGCGGCCGGCTGTACCTGCCCACCGAGGAGCTGGCGGCCTTCGGCGCGGACCGGGCGCTGCTGGTCGAATCGCGCCGCCGCCGGGTGCCGGACGCGCGGGTGCGCCGCGCGCTGGCCGTCGCGGTTTCGCGCAACCGCGCGGTCTACCGTCGCGCCGAGGCCGGGATTCCCTTGCTGCGCCCCGAATCCCGCCCGTGCGTGCGGACCGCGATCACGCTGTACGAAGGCATCCTGGACGAGATCGAGGCGCTGGACTACGACGTGCTCAACCGCCGCGCGGTCGTCGGCAAGGGCCGCCGGCTCGCGGTCGCGTTGCCGGAGCTGGTCCGGCTCCGGCTTGGCATTTTCCGTGGTTGCGGGCCTACGCTGCGATCATGACCACTGCTTCGAACAGGCGGCTCCGGGTCGGGGTCCAGCTCCAGCCGCAGCACGCCGATTACGACAGCATCCGCCGGGCGGCCGCGGGGGCCGAAGACCTCGGCGTCGACATCGTCTTCAACTGGGACCACTTCTACCCGCTCTACGGCGAGCCCGAGGGCAAGCACTTCGAGTGCTGGACGATGCTCGGCGCGTGGGCCGAAGCGACGTCCCGCGTGGAGATCGGCGCGCTGGTGACGTGCAACAGCTACCGCAACCCCGAGCTGCTCGCCGACATGGCGCGCACCGTCGACAACATCTCCGGCGGGCGGCTCATCCTCGGCATCGGCTCCGGCTGGTTCGAGAAGGACTACGACGAGTACGGCTACGAATTCGGCACCGCGGGCGGACGGCTGAACGACCTGGCCGACTCCCTGCCGCGGATCGAATCGCGGCTGGGCAAGCTGAATCCCGCGCCGACGCGCAAGATCCCCGTGCTGATCGGGGGCGGCGGCGAGAAGAAGACCCTCAAGCTGGTCGCGAAGCACGCCGACATCTGGCACGGCTTCGGCGACGCGGAGGTCGTCGAGCGCAAGGTGAAGATCCTCGACCAGCACTGCGCGGACGTGGGCCGCGACCCGGCCGAGATCGAGCGCTCCTGCGCGGTGGAGGGCAGCCCGGACGAGCTGGGCCCGAAGCTCGTCGCGCAGGGCGTCTCGCTGTTCACCGTGGGCCTCACCGGGCCGGACTACGACCTGTCCAAGGTCAAGCCGTGGATCGACTGGCGGGACCGGCAGAACGGCTGAACCCGCACCGTCTCCGATGGCCCTCTCACTCCGGTGCGGGGGCCATCGTCTTGGCCCGGTGCGCCGCCACGCGCTCGCGGGTCGCACACCGCGTCGAGCAGTAGCGCCGTGGGCTGCCGCCGCCCAGGTGCGCGAACGGGCGCCCGCACGAGGGTGAGGCGCACAGCCCGCCCGGCGGCCCCTGTCGTTCGGACAGCAGCCCGGCCAATGCGAGCGCCGAGGACGTCACGAACCACGCGCCCCACGGCCCGTCGTCGGCCGCATCGACGTGCAGGTGCCAGCCGAAGTCGGCGTCGTGCGCGGTCAGCCGGGGCGGGCTCGCGTACTTCGTGAACAGCCGGTTGAGCACCTTCGCGGCGGCAGCGGTGTCCGGCGCGGCGAAGACCTCACGCAGTTCGAGCGCGGCTTTGTGCAGCTCGGTCACGGCGGCCGTGGTCAACGGTTCGTCCGGTTCTCCGTGCGCCATCAGCACTTCGACGACCCGGTCCGGGTCGGGCGGCTCGGGAAGCAGCACGTCGAGCAGGTCGACCGCGCGGCGCACCGCCGAGCGGCCACCCGGGAAATCCGGCGGCGGAACGGTCACACCCCACTGTAACGTCTTGCTTGTGTTGAGCCGTTACCTGGTCGGCGCGACGGCGGCCCGCAGTGGCGACGAGTCGTCCGGCCCGGCGTTGCTCCTGCTGGGGCTGAGCTCGTCGACCGCGGTCACGGGCTCGGCCCTGCTGGCCGGGCTGACCATCGCGGCCGCGTTCGGCGGGCCGTTGCTGGGCGCGGTGCTGGACCGGTCCCGCTCCCCCGGCCGGGTCCTGGCGGCGGCGCTCGCCGGGTACGCCGCCGGGCTCGCGCTGATCACGGTGCTCTTCGGCCGCGTGCCCTTCGCACTGGTGCTGGTGACGGCGGCGCTCGCCGGCCTGCTCAACCCGGCCGTCGCGGGCGGCTGGACCGCGCAACTGCCCGCGCTGGTCCCGCCGGAGCGGCTGCCGCGGGCGAGCACGCTCGACGCGATGACGTTCACCGCCGCCAGCCTGGCCGGCCCCGGGCTCGCCGGGCTGCTGGCGAACCTCGCGGGCGCGCCGGCCGCGCTCACCGTCGCGAGTGTGCTCGTCGCGGCGGCCGTTCCGGTCGCGTGGCGGCTGCCGCGCCGGGCGGAGCGCCCGCGGAACCCGCGAAAGCCCACCGCCGCCGCACTGTTTCTGGTCCGCAACCACCCGCTGCGCCGCGCGACCGTGACCACCACGCTCTCGTACGCCGGCATCGGCATGGCCATGGTCTGTTACCCGGTCCTGGGCCTCCACCGGCTCGGCGGCGCGGGCTACGGCACGCTGTTGCTGGCCGCCATGGCCGTGGCTTCCCTGCTCGCCAACGGGTTGCTGACCCGCCGCCCGCTGCCCGGCCCGCCGGACACGGCGGTGCTGCTCAGCACGGTTGTCCTCGGCGCGGGTTTCCTCGCGACCGCGGCGGCGCCGAACGCGATCCTGCTGGTCGCGGCCGCGACGCTGATCGGATTCGGCGAAGGTCCGCAGCTCTCGGCCGTGTTCGCGGTACGGCACCGGGAGGCGCCCGCGGACGTGCGAGCGCAGGTGTTCACCACCGCGGCGAGCGTGAAGATCGCCGGGATGGCCGCGGGCACGGCCGTCGCGGGACCGCTCGCCGGGCAGTCTCCGGCGGCGTGCCTGTGTGTCGCCGCCGGGCTGCAACTCGCCGCCGCGATCGGTTACCTGGTGTGTTCGCCGGGGACCGGAAAGCGGGACGGGCCGAGGACTAGAAGGCCATCGCCTGCGCGCGGCGCTTGACCTCGGTGCCGTGGCTCGTGCGGAGGGCGTTCACCGGGGTCGAGCCCGGCAGCGTGTCGTCCTCCTCGAAGAGCCAGCGCAGCATCTCGGTGCGGCTGAAGCCGGAGTCCGCGAGCACGGTGATCGTCCCCGCCAGCCCCTTGACCACGCCGTCCTTGACGAAAAACGCGCCCGGCACGCACAGCTCGCCGCCGCGCTTCACCGCGATCAGCTGGCCTTCGCGCAGCATCTGGCGCACCTTGTTGACCGAAGTCCCGAGGGCCTTCGCCACCTCCGTCAGCGGAAGAACCGCTACCGCGGGGTCGAGGACGTCTTCGGCGACAGGAATCCCACTCACAGGTGACACTGTGCCACATTCGACCGGCCGTCCCATTGGTACGCACGGGTGACCTGCCAGGTCACCTCCGGGCCACCCCCGGGGTTCCGTACGATTCAGCCGTGACACGGACGCATCCGAGCCTGGTCGGCACCCTGCTCGAACACCGCTACCGCGTGGACAAGCTGTTGGCCCGCGGGGGGATGTCGTCGGTCTACCGGGGGCTCGACACCCGGCTGGACCGGCAGGTGGCGATCAAGATCATGGATCCCCGCTTCGCCGACGACCGCTCGTTCGTGGAGCGGTTCGTGCGCGAGGCGCGCTCCGCCGCGCAGCTGCACCACCCGAACGTCGTCGCCGTGCACGACCAGGGCTTCGACGCCCCGGCCGGCGAGGATTCCGGGCTGGCGTTCCTGGTGATGGAGCTGGTCGACGGCGGCACGCTGCGCGATCTGATGGCCGAGCAGGGGCCGCTGGAGGTCGCGCTCGCGCTGAGCATCGCCGAGCCGGTGCTCTCGGCGCTGGCCGCCGCGCACGCCGCGGGGCTGGTGCACCGCGACGTCAAACCGGAGAACGTGCTGATCGGCCGCAGCAGCACCGTGCTCACCGGCGGGGTGGTGAAGGTCGGGGACTTCGGCCTGGTCCGCGCGGTCGCGAGCGCCGGGACCACCAGCTCCAGCGTCATCCTCGGCACCGTCGCCTACCTCTCCCCCGAGCAGGTCACCACCGGCGCCACCACGGCGCGCGGCGACGTCTACTCGGCCGGGATCCTGCTGTACGAGATGCTCACCGCCCAGGCGCCCTACACCGGCGACACCGCGCTCTCGGTGGCCTACCGGCACGTGAACGACGACGTCCCGCGGCCGAGCGACCTGCGGCCCGGCCTGCCGCCCGCGCTGGACGAGCTGATCCTGCGCGCCACCCGGCGCGACGCCGAACTGCGCCCGGCCGACGCCGGCGTCTTCCTCGCCGAGCTGCAGGCGGTCCGCGCCGAGCTGGGCCTGGCGCTGGTGGGCGTGCCGATCCCGCCCCCGCCGGACGGCGACGGCCTGTCCGACGCCGAGCGCACCCTGCCGCGCATCCCCGCCGTCACCGAGCAGACAATGCCGGTCTCCGGCCCGCGCGGCACCCGCGCGCTCACCAGGGCCGTGCCGGTGCCGCCACCGGGACCGCCGATGTCGCCGCCGACCGGCCAGCAGGCCGTGCCCCCGCCACCGCCACGGCGCCCGGCGCCCGCCGCGGAGAAGAAGCCGCGTGACCGCCGGAAGCTCATCGCGCTGGTCGCGCTCGGCGTGCTGGTGCTCGGCGGGCTGATCGGCGCGTACGCGTTCATCCTCAGCGACTCCGGGCCGAACACCTCGACCGTGCCGAAGCTCGTCGGGCTCAGCCAGGCCTCGGCGGGTGACGCGCTGCGGGCGGCCAAGCTGACCCCGCAGTACAGCCAGGAGTTCAGCAACACCGTCCCGGCCAACACGGTGATCAAGGCCGACCCGGCCGCGGGCACCGCGCTGGAGCCGAACGCCACCGTGTCCGTGGTCGTGTCCAAGGGCAAGCCGGTGGTGCCGGACATCCGGGTGGGCAGCCCGCTGGCCGACGCCACCAAGGCGATCCAGGACCAGCAGCTCACCGTCACGCAGGGCACGCCGGCCTTCAGCGACACCGCGCCCGAGGGCACCGTGGTGAGCGTCTCCCCCGCCGCCGGCACGCCGGTGGACATCGGCGGCCAGGTCACGCTGGTGCTGTCGAAGGGCCCCGAGCCGCTGCCGCCGGTGCCCGACGTCACCGGGCGGTCGAAGGACGAGGCGTTCGGGATCCTGCAGCAGGCCGGGTTCCAGCCGCAGGACGGCGGCGAGGAGTTCTCCCAGACCGTGCCGGCCGGCTCCGTCACCCGCACCGACCCGGCGGCGAACTCGCCGGGCAGCAAGGTGGTGAAGGTCTTCGTCTCCAACGCCGTGCAGGTGCCCGACGTCCGGTTCAAGCCGTTCGACCAGGCGGAGCAGATCCTCAAGGACGCCGGGCTGCAAGCCGATAAAGGCGGTAACGGCGGCGGCCACGGCCACGGTGGCGGGTTCGACTTCGTCTTCCAGCAGGACCCGCAGCCAGGGTCGCTGGTGCCGAAGGGCACGAAGGTGAAGATCCGCGGCTTCGGCGGCTGACCGCTGGCCACACTGGCGGAAAACCGGGAAGCTGTGGTAGCACAACAGCTGGCCGAGCGCCGGTAAGGGCTCCTTACCGGCCGTACGGGGCGAACGCGGAGGGAGCGTCGGACATGTTCGGCAAGGCGCTCTCCCCCGCGGCGGCCCGGTCGCCGGAGAACGGCGGCCCTTCAGCGCGCGAGCAGGCATGAGCTTCTTCACGGACGGTCCTCGCGAGCGCCCCCTGTTCCCGGTGCGGGAGCAGGAGCTGTTCAGTTACGAGGGCCGTCCCTGGACCGGCCCGCCGGGTGACCACATCGTCCCGGCGCTGCTGCCGTGGGCGGTGCCGCTCGGGCGCTCCGCGCGCACGATCGTCGCGCTGCGGGGCATCGAGGTGTGGCCGGAGGCGATGACGCTGCGGCTCGGCGTGTACTCGCGCGACAGCCTGCACGAAGGCCGTTCCGGCAGCCTGATCGACCATCGCCGGATCCCGGATTACAACGCGCTGCTGATCGGCGTGCTGTACTCGGACGGCCGCCGGGCCAGCTCGGAGACCATCTCGGTGCCCTCGGCCTCGGAGCCCGACCAGCCGGTGCTGCGCGCCCAGGGCGGCGGCGGCTCGCAGTTCCACCTCGACCACCAGGTCTTCGTCTGGCCGCTGCCGCAGGACGGGCCGCTGACCCTGGTCGTGCAGTGGCTCGACCGGGGCATCAAGGAAACACACACCGCCCTCGACGGCGCCGCCATCCGCGCCGCCGCCCACGAAGCCGGCGAGCTGTGGCCCGGGCTGCCGAAGCGGCCGGGCAACGGCGTCGCCGTCCGGCAGGCGGGTATTGCCTCGGTCTCCTTCAGCGGCTCGGCGTACGGCCAGGTGCCCGCCGCGATGCCGACGCCCGTCCCGCCCCCGGCGGAGGCGCTTCCGGCGGACGTGCCACCGACCGCCGTTCCCCCCACTGCGCTGCCGCAGCCCACGCCACTGCCGCAGCCGACCGCGCTGCCGCAGCGCAAGCCCCGGGCTACCACAGCCGAGTGAACCGCCGGGGAGTTAGCGCCCGCGAAACATCGTGACCACCCCCTCGTCATGTCGGGCTGGTGTGGTGGTCGTCGCCTGCCCGAATCCCGGCCGCACCAGGAAAGGCCGCCGAATGACGCGGACCTCGCTCAGCCCGCTCGACGTGGCTTTCCTTTGCCTGGAAAGCGAAACCGCGCCGATGCACATGGGCGCCGTGCTGACGTTCACCCCCGCCGGGCCGGTCTCCCCGGAGCGCCTGACCGCGCTGCTGGCCGAGCGGGCGGCGGAAATCCCGAAACTACGGCAGAAAACGCGCACCGAGCTGTTCCCGCCGGGCTCGGCGACCTGGTCGGAGGACCCGGGTTTCGCTGCCGCGCAACACATCCACCAGCACCGGGTGAGCACGTTCCACGACCTGGAGCCACTGGCGGAGTACGCGGCGCAGTGGATCGCGCAGCCCCTCGACACCGGGCGGCCGCTGTGGGAGCTGACCGTGGTGTCCGGTCTGCCCGAGGGCCGGTTCGCTGTGCTGCTCAAGCTGCACCACGCGCTCACCGACGGCGCGGGCGCGTACGCCGTGGCCGTCGGGCTGCTGGACGGCCTGCCGCTGACCGCGCGGGCCGCCGCCGCGGGACGTGATCCGGCCGGGGTGCCGCGGCCGCGCTCGGCGCTCGACACCGTCAAGGACACGTTCGCCCAGGCCGGTCAGACGGCCGAAATCGCGTCTTCGCTGGTGCGCGCCGCGCGGCCGCCGGCGCCGTTGCTGTCCGCGCCGGCCTCGGCCGAACGGCGGCTCGGCTTCGTCCGGCTGCCCGCCGCCGACCTTCGCCGGATCCGCCGCGCCCACGGCGGAACCGGCAACGACGTGGTACTCGCCGTGCTGTCCGGCGCGTTGCGCGAGTGGCTGGCCAACCGCGGGCAGCGCGTCGACGGCCGCACGCTGCGAGCGCTGATCCCGGTCAGCGTGCGCGGCCGCGCACGCACGCAACTGAGCGGCAACCAGCTGTCCGGCTACCTGTGCGACCTCCCGATCGGCATCGACGACCCGGTGCGGCGCCTC
Source organism: Amycolatopsis saalfeldensis (assembly GCF_900110575.1). Classification (GTDB taxonomy): domain Bacteria; phylum Actinomycetota; class Actinomycetes; order Mycobacteriales; family Pseudonocardiaceae; genus Amycolatopsis; species Amycolatopsis saalfeldensis. Next base: position 99,872 of record NZ_FOEF01000006.1, on the reverse strand, counting down.
GCCGTCGTCCGCCAGGCGATGACCCGGAACAAGGCAGCCGGACCGTCCCGGGGCGCCGGGGCGTTCCCGCTGCTTGCCGGGCGCGTCCCGCCGGTCCTGCACCGCCTAGGCACGAAGACCGCCGGGCTGGCCGCGCCGCTGCTCTTCGACCTGGTGGTGACCGCCGTACCGCTGCCGCCCGCCCGCCTGACCCTGGACGGCGCCCCACTGGCCGAGGTGTACCCGTTCGTCCCCCTCGCCCCGCGCCACGCCGTCGGCATCGCCGTGGCCCCCTACCGCGACAACGTCCACATCGGACTCCAGGCCAACGGCGCGACCGTGCCGGACCTCGGCTCCCTGCGTGACGCCGTGCTGAAGTCGGCCGCCGCGCTGGTGCACACGGCCCAGCCGTTCTGACCACGGTGGTCGGGTACGGGGCGGCACGTGATCGGATGCTCTTGGAATAGGGGAGAGCCTCCGGGTTCGGTGTGGATTGCGACCGAAACCGGCAGGCTCCGTCCGGCCCGGTGTGTCATGGACGAGCAGTGGCCACTGCAGCGAGCCGCCGAGCGGTTGCAGGTCCCGGTCACGACCGCGAAACGCTGGGCCGGCCGCTACCGCGCCGAGGGCACCTGCACCGGGTTCTGACCCGTTACCCGTGTTCCCGGCTGGGCAACATCCCCGACGGTGGAGGGCATCGTGTCACCGGTCTGCAGAACAGGAAAGCCACCACCGCAGCTCGTTACCGCTACGGCAAACCCAAGATCGGCTCCAGCTATCCGCACAATGCCGTGGATGACCATTCCCGGCTGGCGTACAGCGAGATCCTGCCTGATGAGACCAAGGAAACCGCGGTCGCGTTCTGGGCCCGGGCGCGCGCGTTCTTCACTACCGCCGGGTTCACCATCCGACGGGTGCTGACCGACAACGGGTCCTGCTACAAGTCCTACCGCGCTGCGCGAGGCGGACATCGTCCACCAACGCACGCGGCCTTACCGGCCGCAGACCAAGGGGAAGGTGGAGCGATTCAACCAGGCTTATCCAGGGTGGTTGCACACCTACCATCACCACCGCGGCCACACCGCGCTCGGCGGCAAACCACCCGCCACCCGCATCCCCAACCTCACAGGTCAGAACACCTAGCTGTGCTGTTCGGCGAGATGGGGGCGGCCGGCTCGGGTGTGGCCGTCGATTCCGGTGTGGGTCGGTGGCAGGCCCATTCGTCGGACGACGGAGCGGCCGGCCTTGATCAGCGGCACACCGGGCAAGCCTCAGCCGCGCAGCATTTCCGCGACCAGGAAGGCCAGTTCGAGGGACTGCTGGGTGTTCAGTCGTGGGTCGCAGGCGGTTTCGTAGCGGCCGGAGAGGTCGATGTCGGAGATTTCCTGCGCGCCGCCGAGGCATTCGGTGACGTCTTCACCGGTCAGCTCGACGTGGATGCCGCCCGGGTAGGTGCCCAGCTTGTGGTGCACCTCGAAGAAGCCCTGGACCTCGTCGACGATGCGGTCGAAATGGCGGGTCTTGTAGCCGGTCGACGATTCGTGGGTGTTGCCGTGCATCGGGTCGCACTGCCAGATGACCTTGTGCCCGGACGCCTCGACCTTTTCGACGATCGCGGGCAGCACCTCGCGGACCTTGCCGTTGCCCATCCGCGAAATGAGCGTGAGCCGGCCGGGCTCGTGCCGCGGGTCGAGCCGCTCGACGTACTCCAGCGCCTGCTCCGGCGTGGTCGTCGGGCCGATCTTGAGCCCGATCGGGTTGGCCAGCAGCTCGGCGAACGCGATGTGCGCGCCGTCCAGCTGACGGGTCCGCTCCCCGACCCACAGGAAGTGCGAAGACAGGTTGTACAGCTTCGGGTTCGCCGCGTCGGCGTTGTCCAGCCGCAGCAGCGCGCGCTCGTAATCGAGCAGCAGCGCCTCGTGGCTGGCGAAGATCTCGGTGGAGTGCAGCGAGGTGTCGGAGACGCCGCAGGCATTCATGAACCGCAGGCCGCGGTCGATCTCGCCGGCCAGCGCCTCGTACCGCTCGCCGGCGGGCGAGGCGGACACGAAGTCCTTGTTCCAGTCGTGCACCTGGTGCAGGTCGGCCATGCCGGCGCCGGTGAGGGCGCGGACCAGGTTCATCGCCGCGCCCGCGTTCGCGTACGCGCGGATCATCCGGCCCGGGTCCGGCACCCGCAGCTCGGGCTTCGGCTCGAGCGAGTTGATGATGTCGCCGCGGTAGACCGGCAGGCCCAGCGCGTCGGTGGCCGCCGAGCGCGGCTTCGCGTACTGGCCGGCGATGCGGCCGACCTTGACCACCGGCAGGCTCGCGCCGTAGGTGAGCACCACGGCCATCTGCAGCAGCGTGCGCAGGTTCGCCCGGATGTGCGGCTCGGTGTTGGACTCGTAGGTCTCCGCGCAGTCGCCGCCCTGGAGCAGGAAGGCCTCGCCGTTGGCGACCATGGCGAGCCGGTTCTTCAGCCGGTCGATCTCGGCCGGCACAGTGATCGGCGGGACGCTCTCCAGGACGCCCCTGGCCCGCTTGGCCAGCTCCGGGTCCGGCCACTCGGGCTGCTGCGCGGCGGGCTTGGCCAGCGCCGCGTCGAGGCGCGCGCGCAGCTCGGGCGGCAGCGGCGGGAGTTCGGGAAGTGTGTCGACGGGAACGTCCACTGTCCAGTTCACGAGTCCCAGGATAAGGTCCGCCGGCCGCGCCGCCCCCGGTGGGCGGCAGACCCGCGGCGGACGCGAGCACCGTTCACGTAAACAGGCCCCGGTGCGCCATTGCACCGGGGCCTGCGCTCAGGGGACGGCGCTCAGACGACCGCCAGCGGCAGCGCCGTCGGGTGCACCGGCGCGGGCAGGTCCGAGGCGCCGGTGAGGAACGCGTCCACGGCGTTCGCGACCGAGCGGCCCTCCGCGATGGCCCACACCACCAGAGACGCGCCGCGGTGGGCGTCGCCGCAGACGAAGACGCCCGGGGAGGAGGTCTGCCAGTCGGCGCCGCAGGACAGGGTGCCGCGGCGGGTGAGCGAGAGGCCGAGGCCCTCGAGCAGCGGCATCTCCTCCACGCCCTCGAAGCCGATCGCCAGCAGCACCAGGTCGGCCGGCAGCACCTCGACCTCGTCACTGGTCGGCACGACCTCGCGACGGCCCGTCTCCGGGTCCTTCACGACGCGGACCTGCTGCAGCTCCACGGCCTTCACGTGACCGGCGCCGTCGTCGACGAAGCGCTTCACCGCGACGGCGAACTTGCGCTCCCCCGCCTCCTCGTGCGCCGGGTAGGTGCGCAGGATGTACGGCCAGGTCGGCCACGGCGAGCGCTCGTCGTCGCGGGTGGACGGCGGGATCGGGTACTGGTCCAGCTGCGTCACCGAAAGCGCGCCCTGCCGGGTCGCGGTGCCGTAGGAGTCGGCGCCGGTGTCGCCGCCGCCGATGATGACCACGTGCTTGCCGCCCGCGTCGACCGACGGCGGGCCGTCGCCCTCGACGAACTTGTTGGCCGGCACCAGGTGCTCCATCGCCAGGTGGATCCCGGCGAGGCCGCGGCCCTCGGTCGTCGTGTCGTCGCGGCCGCGCAGCGCGCCCACGGCGAGCACCACGGCGTCGTACCGGGCCCGCAGGTCTTCCACCGTGAGGTCGACGCCGACCTCGCAGCCGGTGACGAACCGCGTGCCCTCCTTGCGCAGCTGCGCCAGGCGCCGGTCGAGGACCTTCTTCTCCATCTTGAACTCGGGGATGCCGTACCGCAGCAGCCCGCCGAGCCGGTCGTCGCGCTCGAACACGGTGACCTCGTGGCCGGCGCGCGTCAGCTGCTGCGCGGCGGCCAGCCCGGCCGGGCCGGAGCCGACCACGGCCACCCGCTGGCCCGAGGAGACCTCCGCGGCGTGCGGCTGCACGTATCCCTGTTCCCAGGACTGGTCGGCGATCGTCTGCTCGACGCGCTTGATCGCCACCGCCCCGCCGGAAGCCGCCGAGATCGACAGCACACAGCCCGCCTCGCACGGGGCGGGGCACAGCTTCCCGGTGAACTCGGGGAAGTTGTTGGTGGCGTGCAGCCGATCGCTCGCCGCGGCCCAGTCGCCGCGGCGGACCAGGTCGTTCCACTCCGGGATCAGGTTGCCGAGCGGGCAGCCCGAGCCGCCGGAGTGGCAGAACGGGATGCCGCAGTCCATGCAGCGCGAGGCCTGCGTGCGCACGGCTTCGTTGCGCTCGCCCGGCTCGACGTCCGCGTAGACCTCGCCCCAGGAGGCGAGACGGTCCTCTTTGGACTTCTTCTTCGGCTCTTCGCGCCGGTACTTCACAAAACCGTTCGGATCAGCCACGAGCGGACTCCATGATCGCTTCGTCGACATCGCGACCGGCAGCGCGAGCCGCCTTCGCCGCGTCGAGCACCCGCTGGTAGTCGCGCGGCATCACCTTGGTGAACGCCGCGGAGCGCCGCGTCCAGTCGCCGAGCAGCGACGCGGCGACGGCCGAGCGGGTGAGGTCGTGGTGCTTGCGCACCGTCTGCTTGAGCCAGGCCAGGTCGTCCGCGTCCGGCGCCGTCAGGTCCACCATGTCCCGGTTTACCTTGGCGAGGTCGAGTTCGAGCACGTACGCGGTGCCGCCGGACATGCCGGCCGCCAGGTTGCGCCCGGTCGGCCCGAGCACCACGGCCCGGCCGCCGGTCATGTACTCGAAGGCGTGGTCCCCCACGCCCTCGGCGACCACGGTGGCGCCGGAGTTGCGGACGCAGAACCGCTCGCCCACCTGGCCGCGCAGGAACATCTCGCCGGACGTGGCGCCGTACGCGAGGGTGTTGCCCGCGATGGTCTGGCGCTCGGCGGCGAACGACGCGGCGGGGTCGGGGCGCACGACGATCCGGCCGCCGGAGAGGCCCTTGCCGACGTAGTCGTTCGCGTCGCCCACCATGTCTAGCGTGATGCCGCGGGGCAGGAACGCGCCCAGCGACTGCCCGGCCGAACCGGTGAGCAGCACGTGGATCGTGTCCTCGGGCAGGCCCTCCCCGCCGTAGCGGCGGGTGATCTCCGAGCCGAGCAGCGTGCCGACGGTGCGGTTGACGTTGCGCACCGGCAGCTCGAGCCTCACAGGGTGCGCGTCCTCCAGCGCCGCCTCGGCGAGCTGGATGAGCGTGCGGTCGAGCGCGTGCTCGAGGCCGTGTTCCTGGCCGCGGACCCGCCGCTTCGCGCCGCCGTAGGGGGTCTCGGACGGCATCTCGAAGATCGGCTTCAGGTCGAGGCCGGAGGTCTTCCAGTGCGCCACGGCCTCGTCGGTGTCCAGCATCTCGGCGTGCCCGATGGCCTCGTCGAGGGTGCGGAAACCCAGCTGCGCCAGCGTTTCCCGGACCTCCTGGGCGACGAACTCGAAGAACTTCACCACGTGCTCGACCTGGCCGGTGTAGCGCTCGCGCAGCTCCGGGTTCTGCGTCGCGACGCCGACCGGGCAGGTGTCGAGGTGGCAGACGCGCATCATGATGCAACCCGCGACGACGAGGGGGGCCGTCGCGAAACCGTACTCCTCGGCGCCGAGCAGCGCCGCGATCACCACGTCGCGGCCGGTCTTCATGGCGCCGTCCACCTGCACGGTGATGCGGTCGCGCAAACCGTTGAGCAGCAACGTCTGCTGGGTCTCGGCGAGCCCGATCTCCCAGGGCGTGCCCGCGTGCTTGAGCGAGTTCATCGGCGACGCGCCGGTGCCGCCGTCGTGGCCTGAGATGAGCACCACGTCGGCGTGCGCCTTGGACACGCCGGCCGCGACCGTGCCGACCCCGAGCGAGGACACCAGCTTCACGTGGACGCGCGCGTGCTCGTTGGCGTTCTTCAGGTCGTGGATCAGCTGGGCCAGGTCCTCGATGGAGTAGATGTCGTGGTGCGGCGGCGGCGAGATCAGCCCGACGCCGGGCGTCGAGTGCCGCGTGCGCGCGATCCACGGGTACACCTTGTTCGGCGGCAGCTGGCCGCCTTCGCCGGGCTTCGCGCCCTGCGCCATCTTGATCTGGATGTCGTCGGCGTTGACCAGGTACTCGCTGGTGACGCCGAACCGTCCGCTCGCGACCTGCTTGATCGCGCTGCGCCGCTGCGGGTCGTAGAGCCGCTCCGGGTCCTCGCCGCCCTCGCCGGTGTTGGACCGGCCGCCGATCCGGTTCATCGCGATGGCCAGCGTTTCGTGCGCCTCGGCGGAAATCGAGCCGTACGACATGGCGCCGGTGTTGAAGCGCTTGAAGATCGCCTCGGCGGGCTCGACCTCGTCCAGCGGCACCTGCTCGCGCGCACCCTCCTGGAACTTGAACAGCCCGCGCAGCGTGCCACCCTCGCGGTAGAGCCGGTGCACCTCGTCGGTGTACTTGCGGTACACGTCCTCACGGCCGGTCTTTCCCGCGTGCTGCAACAGGAACACCGTCTCCGGCGTGAACAGGTGCAGCTCGCCCTCGCGGCGGTAGGCGTACTCGCCGCCGGTGTCGAGTCCACGGTGGACCCGTTCGGTCGGGTTGTCCGGGTAGGCGCGGCGGTGCCGCACCGCGACCTCCTCGGCCAGCACCTCCAGCCCCACTCCGCCGAGCTTCGAGGACGTGCCGGTGAAGTACTCGTCGAGCAGGTCCTGGCTCAGCCCGAGCGATTCGAAGACCTGCGCCGCGGTGTACGCGCCGACGGTCGAGATGCCCATCTTCGACATGATCTTCAGGACGCCCTTCACGAGCGCCTGCACGTAGTTCCGGATCGCCTTCGCGGCCTCGATGCCGGTGATCCCGCCGGCGGCGGTCATGTCCTCGATCGTCTCGAAGGCGAGGTACGGGTTCACCGCCGCGGCGCCGTAACCCAGCAGCAGCGCGACGTGGTGCACCTCGCGGGCGTCGCCGCTCTCCACCACCAGCGCCACGCGCAGCCGCTCCTTGGTGCGCACCAGGTGGTGGTGCACCGAGGAAACCAGCAGCAGCGACGGGATCGGCGCCATCCGGTGGTCGGAGTCGCGGTCGGACAGCACCAGCGTGCGCGCCCCGGCCGCGATCGCCTCGGACGCCTCGCGCCGCACCCGCTCGATCGCCGACGCCAGCGCCCCGGCGCCGCCGCTCACCTCGTACAGTCCGGAAAGGACACTGCACGCGAAGCCCGGCAGGTCGCCGTCGTCGTTGATGTGGATGAGCTTGGCCAGCTCGTCGTTGTCGATCACCGGGTACGGCAGGTTCAGGTGCCGGCACGACGCGGGGCCGGGCGCGAGCAGGTTGCGCTCCGGGCCCATGATCCGCGCCATCGAGGTGACCAGCTCCTCGCGGATGGCGTCCAGCGGCGGGTTGGTCACCTGCGCGAAGTTCTGCTTGAAGTAGTCGTAGAGCAGCCGGGACCGCTGGGACAGCACGGCGACCGGGGTGTCCGAGCCCATCGAGCCGATCGGCTCGGCGCCCTTGGCGGCCATCGGCGCGAGCAGGATCTTCAGCTCCTCCTCGGTGTAGCCGAAGGAGAGCTGGCGGCGCAGCACCGAGTCGTGGCTCTGCACGATGTGGTCGCGGTCGGGCAGGTCGGCCAGCTTGAGCAGCCCGGCGTGCAGCCAGCCCTCGTACGGCAGCTTCGCCGCGAGCGCCGATTTGACCTCTTCGTCGTCGACGATCCGGCCGGCCACGGTGTCCACCAGGAACATCCGGCCGGGCTTGAGGCGGCCCTTGGCGACCACGTTCTCCGGGGCCACGTCGAGCACCCCGGTCTCGCTGGCGAGCACCACGCGGTCGTCCGCCGTGCGCCACCACCGGGCCGGGCGCAGGCCGTTGCGGTCCAGCACCGCGCCGACCAGGCGGCCGTCGGTGAAGGTGACGCAGGCCGGGCCGTCCCACGGCTCCATCAGGCTGGCGTGGAACTGGTAGAACGCGCGCCGCGCCGGGTCCATCGTGGCGTGGTTTTCCCACGCCTCCGGGATCATCATCAGCACGGCGTGCGGCAGCGACCGGCCGCCGAGGTGCAGCAGCTCCAGCACCTCGTCGAACGAGGCGGAGTCCGAGGCGTCCGGCGAGCAGATCGGGAACAGCCGGGTCAGGTCGCCCGGGATCAGGTCGGCTTCCAGCAGGGCCTCGCGGGCGCGCATGCGGTTGCGGTTGCCGCGGATGGTGTTGATCTCGCCGTTGTGCGCCACGAACCGGAACGGGTGCGCGAGCGGCCACGACGGGAAGGTGTTGGTGGAGAAGCGCGAGTGCACCAGCGCGATCGCGCTGGCGAGCCGCGGGTCGGCCAGATCGGTGAAGAACTTCGGCAGCTGCTCCGGCGTCAACATGCCTTTGTAGACGATCGTGCGCGCCGACAGCGACGGGAAGTACGTGCCGTAGCCCGCGGTTTCGCTGTCGTGCTCCACGCGCTTGCGCAGGCAGAACGCGAGCCGATCCAGCTCCAGGCCGGTTTCCTCGTGCTGCGAGGCGACGAAGAGCATCGCGAAGTACGGCATCACCGAGCGCGCGCTGGGCCCGATGTCCGCGCGGTCGGCGTCCACCGGCACCTCGCGCCAGCCGAGGACTTCGAGCCCCTCCTCGCCGGCGATGCGCTCCGTCAGCTCGACGGCCTTGCGACGCTGCTCGGCGTCGGCGGGCAGGAACGCGATGCCGGCGGCGTACGCGCCGAACTCGGGCAGGGGGAAGCCGGACTCGGCGCGCAGCAGCTCGTCGGGGAGCTGCAGGAGGATGCCGGCACCGTCACCGCTGGTCGGCTCGGCCCCCGCGGCGCCGCGGTGGTCGAGGTTGGTCAGCGCGGTCAGGCCGTCGGTGACGATGCCGTGGGAGCGTCGCCCCTGGATGTCGGCCACCATGGCCACACCGCAGGAGTCCTGCTCGGTCTCCGGGTCGTAGAGACCCTGTTTGCCGGGAATGGCGGAGAAGATCATGGAAAAGGGACCTCCTTCGTCGTCTTCGTGCGGTGGCCGGCGAACCGGCCGTGGGGAGCGCACGGGACGACGATGGCCCGCTTGTTAGCGCGACTTTAACACCTGGGAAACACTGCAGCAGCGCCTCGGAGCGGCCCGAACGGCGGTGAACGGTAACGATCTGGCTGCTGAGAACGACGTAGTTCTTGATGGGATCGGAGTAGTTCGCCCTGCTAACTACCTGATCCGGAGCAGTGCCGTCAAGTCTAACCGGCCGTTCCCGTTTCCGGCGGGTCAGGAAGATTACAGCGACCCAGCGTGTCCGCGCCGCTGCGCAGAGTCTGCCGAAGTGACGGCTGCCACCACTGAGTGAAACGTGTTAACGTCCGCCGCATGATCCTCGACCGGTTCCGGCTCACAGATCAGGTCGCGGTGGTCACCGGCGCGGGCCGCGGGCTCGGCGCGGCCACCGCGGTGGCGCTGGCCGAAGCGGGCGCGGACGTGGTCATCTCCTCCCGCACCGAATCCCAGCTCCACGAGGTCGCCGAGCGGGTCGCCGCCGCCGGGCGCCGGGCGCACGTGGTGGCCGCCGACCTGAGCGACCCCGCCGCCACGGCTGCCCTCGCGGAAGCGGCGACGAGCACGTTCGGCCGGCTCGACATCGTGGTCAACAACGTCGGCGGCACCTACCCCCGGCCGCTGCTCGAGACCACCACGGAATTCCTCGAGGAAGCCTTTCGCTTCAACGTCTCCACCGCCCACGCGCTGACCGCGGCGGCCACCCCGGCGCTGCTGGAGCACGGCGGCGCGGTGGTCAACATCTCGTCGATCATGGGCCGGGTGCAGGGCCGCGGCTTCATCGCCTACGGCACGGCCAAGGCGGCGCTCTCGCAGTACACGCGGATGGCGGCCGTGGACCTCGCGCCGCGGGTGCGGGTGAACGCGATCTCGGTCGGCTCGGTGACCACCTCCGCGCTGGAACTGGTGGTGGGCAACGAAGAGATCCGCGTGAAGATGGAGCAGGCCACTCCCCTGCGCCGGATCGGCGAGCCCGAGGACATCGCCGCGGCCGTGGTCTACCTGGTCTCGCCGGCCGGCGGTTACGTCACCGGCAAGGTGCTCGAAGTGGACGGCGGCCTGCAGGCGCCGAACCTCGACCTGGGCCTGCCCGACCTCTGATCGAACCCCTGATCCCGCCCGCCGGCGCCGCTTTCGTCGCCGGACCGGCTGATTTTCCGGAAAGCCCCACGCTGGGTGATCACCTCCTGCCATAGTGTTCGTCGACCGACGATCACGGGGAGGGAATCGGTGGCCGACTTCGACGTGGCACCGGACGTCATGCGTGAGTACGCGGACGTGCTGGACGGACTGCACGCGCAAATCGACAAGATCAACGACTACATGCGCACGACCGCGTGCGACACCTCGGGCTTCACCGGCCTGTTCATGCTGCTGCGCCCGGTCGTCGACCTGGTGCGCGACCTCTACGGCGACACCCTCCAGTTCGGGCACACCCGGCTCACCTCGATGAGCCAGGGCATCCAGTCCGCGGCGACCGCCTACGAGCAGCACGACACCAAGTCCGCGGAGATCCTCAAGAAGCTGGGCCTCTCGCTGGACGACCTGGGCCCGTCCGGCCAGGGCCAGAGCTGAGGAAGGGGAGGGAAATGGCGAAGCACGGCGGCGGGCACGGGTCCGACAAGACCAAGCACACCAAGGAGAAGCCGGAGAAGGAAGAGAAGAAAAAGAAGGACGACTCCGGCGACGACAAGAAGGAGCCGGCGAAGCCCGGTCCCGGCGGGTCGACCGCGGCCGGGTTCGACAACGGCAGCGGGATCACCGAGCAGCTCCAGCCGCCGGAGGACACGTCCGGCGACGACATCCAGGCCATGGTCAAGGATGCCGGCGTCGAGGTGATGGCGGTCGAGTGGATCTTCCAGCAGATCACCGGGAAGTCGCTCACGCAGGAGTTCATCGAGCCGATCACCGGCGACTTCTCGAAGATGTCCGCCGACGCCGAGGCGTGGCGCAACATCGCGGAGGCGATGAAGGCGTTCTCCGGGGTGATGACGGGGAACGAGAAGATCCTCGGCGACAGCTGGACCGGTCCCGCTTCGCTCGCGCACAAGGCGTACGTCGACCTCGGCTGGCGGGCCGGGCTCGCCGCGGAGGCGGGCATCGCGGAGCTGATCGCCAAGGGCTTCGAGCTGCTGTCGGACACCTCGAAGAAGCTCGCGGAGAAGGCGCTCGACCTGCTGAAGAGCCTGATCGACCGGCTGCTCGTGATGGCGGCCGAGGCGTGTGTGCCGATCGCGGGCTGGGTCGCCGACGCGATCACCGGCCTGTCCGAGATCCTGCCGCTGATCAACGCGCTGATCTCGATCGTCGACATGATCAAGGACATCATCCAGAAGGTCGGCGACCTGTGGAACTCGATCAAGGACATCGGGTCGCAGCTGGCGAAGATCAAGGACATCGGCAGCCTCGGCGACGCGGTCGACATCGGCAAGGGCATCGCGGGCGACGTCGGGGACATCAAGGACAACGCCAAGGGGATCCGCGACGACGTCGGCGAGATCAAGGACAAGGCCCAGGAAGGCGTGAAGGAAACCCGCGAGAACCACGAAAAGAACCAGGATCACTGGGACAACCGCAGCAACCGCACCCCGGCGCATTCGGGCAGCGGCCGGATCAGCGGCCGCATCGACGACTGAGACAGCGAAGATCAGGAGGGACGCCGTCATGTCACGGCCCACGCCCGCGCAGGACGCCTGGAAGACACCGGAGATCCGCGAGGCCGAGTCCGCACTGGACCGCACCACGCGCAAGTCGCAGGACCTGGTGAAGGACCTGGAAAAGATCCGGCTCAAGCCGGTCCAGCGGCCGGATACCCCGGAGCGGATCGAAGCGCTGAAGACCGCCGCCTCGAAGCCGGACGCCCCGGCCGAACTGCGGCTGGTGAAGCGGAAAGTCGACGCCGGCGAGTTCAAATGGGAGGACGTCGCGTCGGGGCGGGCGTTCGCCGACCCCGAGGTGCGGGCGCTGGCGAGCGCGAAGCTCGGCGAGAGCAAGGACATCTACGAGGAGCTGGAAGAGGGCCTGACCCCGGAGGAGGTCCTCGAAGCCCGAGCCGGCTCACGCAACGACCTCGCCGACTCGGGGCGCTCGGCGTACCCGGCCGCGCCGGAGACGCCCGCGGGCTTCTCGAACGAGAACCCGCTCGCGAGCAGCGCCGACTCGTACCAGGCCCCGCCGCCGGCCGAGCACCATGCCGCCCCGGAACCCGAGCACGGCCGGCACGCCGCACCCCCGCAGCACGCGGCGCCCCAGCCGAAACCGGTGCCCCAGGACGAAGAGTTCACCAATCCCTTGGGCGACCGGGGGTACTCGGCGCCTTCGGCCTCGCCGGAGCCCGACCAGAGCCGGCACGCCACCGCGCCGCAACGGCCGGAGGCACCCCGTTTCACCGCACCGGAGGAAGACGAGTTCGCCGACCCGCTGGGCGACCGCGACAGCAAACCGCCGCGGCAGGACCCGCCCGCGCGCCGCCCGCGCCGCGAAGACCGCGGCGGCGATGACGACGACTACTTCGGCAACTCGCTGCTCAGCTGAACCCGCGGTACAAGAGGCCCTCGTCCCCTGGCCGGGGACGAGGGCCTCTTGTCGGAAACGGGGCGGGTCAGGACTTCTCGGGCTTCTCCGCCTCCGAAGCGGCCGAGGTCGCCGACGCTGCCGGAGATCCGGCGTCGACCGTGATCTCGTCGCGTGTCTCGTCCGTCGCCTCTTCCGCGGCCGGCTCGGGCTTCTCGTCCGAGGACTCCGGCTGCTCCGACGGCTCAACAGCCTCCGCGTCACGCTCGTCCCCGCGGCTGCGCAACGTCTCCGGCAGCTCCCGCGGCCCGCGGCTCTTGGCCACCACCATCACGATCACCGCGCCGAGGAACACCAGGATCGAGGTCCACACGTTCACCCGGAGGCCGAGGATGTGGTTGGCCGTGTCCGTGCGCAGCAGCTCGATCCAGCAGCGGCCCACGGTGTAGCCGGCGACGTACAGCGCGAACGCGCGCCCGTGGCCGAGCTTGAACCGGCGGTCGGCCCACACCACCAGGCCGGCGATCAGCAGGTTCCAGATCAGCTCGTACAGGAAGGTCGGCTGCACCGGGCTGTCCGGCAGGGGGATGTGCCCGGTGGCGATGCCGTTGAGGGTGTCGTCCGGGTTGGCCGGGTTGAAGCGCTGGTAGATCTCCAGGCCCCACGGCAGGTCGGTGTGCGCGCCGTAGAGCTCCTGGTTGAAGTAGTTGCCGATACGGCCGATGGCCTGCGCCGCGACGATGCCGGGGGCGATCGCGTCGGCCAGCGCCGGCAGCGGGATGCCCTTGCGGCGGCAGGCGATCAGCGCGCCCACGGCGCCGAGGGCGATCGCGCCCCAGATGCCGAGGCCGCCGTCCCAGATGGCGAAGGCGTTCCACGGGTTGCGCCCCGCGGTGAAGTACAGCTCGGGGTCGGTGATCACGTGGTAGAGCCGGCCGCCGACCAGGCCGAACGGCACGGCGAACACCGCGACGTCGATCACGGTCCCCTTGGTGCCGCCCCGCGCCACCCAGCGCCGCTCCCCCCACCAGATCGCCACGATGATGCCGGCGATGATGCAGAGTGCGTAGGCGCGGATCGGGATGAATCCCAGATGCCAGACCCCGCGGTCGGGGCTCGGGATCGTGGCCAGGAAGGCTGCCGAGGCGGAATACACGCGGCCACCGTAGCGCGTCACCCCGCCACTGTGGTCAGGGAGCCGCCGAAGGCCTGGTGACGGGAAGGTGGCCCGCGGGTTTCCCGGCCGGCGGGGTCACGCGTAGCCGCCCGGCTCCAGCGCGGCCAGGTAGCCGGCCATCAGCGCGCCCGCGACCTGGGCGACGGCGCCGTCCTCGGGCAGGAAGACCTCGTCGTGCAGGCTGGGCGCGCCCGCGGTGTCGCCGAGGCCGACGAAGAGCATCAGCCCGCGGCTCTCGCCACCGCAGTAGTGCGCGAAGTCGTCGGCGCCGAAGGAGCGGAAGTCCACGTCGACGTCGGCGCCGCCGCGGACCAGCCACTCCTGTGCCGCCACGGCCAGCGCCGGGTCGTTGACCAGCACCGGCTCGCACGGGCTGATCCGCAGCTCGGCGGTGCAGCCGTGGGCCCGCGCGGTGCCGTGCACGATCTCGGCCAGCGCCTCCAGCGCGTGCTCGCGGTCCACCGAGCGCATGAGCCGCAGCGAGCCGAGCGCGCTCGCGGTATTGGGCACCACGTTCGCCGCCGTGCCCGCCTGGATCCGGCCGATCGAGCAGACGGCGCCGTGCACCGGGTCGATCCGGCGGCTGGCGAGCTGCTGCAGGCTCACCACGAGCTGGGCCAGCGCCAGCACCGGATCGCGCAACAGGTGCGGATACCCGGCGTGGCCGCCCTGGCCGTGCAGGACCACCTCGAACTCGTCGGTCGACGCGTTCACCGGCCCGGGCACGGCCGAAACCACGCCGTACGCCAGCCTCGGCTGCACGTGGGCGCCGATCACGGTGTCGACGCCGTGCTCCTCCAGCACCCCGGACTCGACGATGTCGAACGCCCCGGACGGCGAAGTCTCCTCCCGCGGTTGCAGCAGGGCGACGAGCGGCCGCGGCAGGTCCAAACCCCGCGCGGCGCGGACGACGGCCACCAGTGCGGCGAGGTGCACGTCGTGCCCGCAGGCGTGCATCAGGCCGGAGCCGGACGCCCAGGGGGCGCCGGTCCGCTCGGTCACCGGCAGCGCGTCCATCTCCGCGCGCAGCGCCACCGCGGGACCGGGGTGGTCGCCCGGCAGCCGGATCAGCCGGCCGGTTTTGGCGACGCGCTCGCCTTCCCCCAGGCCGAGCGCCGCGGCGACCACGCGGGCGGTGTCGTCCTCGTCGCCGGACGCCCGCGGGTCGGCGTGCAACCGGTGCCGCAGCTCGACGGCCGCCGGCAGTTCTTCCGCCAACGCCGCACGCCAGCTCGTGAGCAGGTCGGTCATCGCGACTCCAAGCGGTAGATTCGGGCGGCGTTCTCGTGGCCGGCCAGCCGCGCCAGCCGGACAGCGTCCACTTCGGACAGTGCGTCGGCGGCCAGCGCGCCGCGCAGGAAGTCGGAAAGGCCTTGCCGGAACAGCGCCGTGCCCAGGTGGTACAGCTCGGCGAGGCCGAACGCGTCGGTGGAGAACAGCAGCTTGCCGAACGGCACCAGCTCCAGCACCTCGGCCAGCACCGCGGGCGCGCGGAAGCCGGCGTTGTGCGTGATCAGCCCGGCGTCGACGAACACGTGCTCGAAGACCTGGGCCAGGTACGCGGCGTTGCGGTGGAACGGGTAGTTGTGCAGCAGCAGGATCGGCACGCCGTGGCCACGGGTGGCGCGCAGCAGGCCGGTCAGCAGCAGCGGGTCGCAGCGGTGCAGGTCGACGTCGGAGTCGCCGTAGCCCACGTGGAACTGCACGGGCAGGCCGAGGTCGAGGCCGGTGAAGACGAGGTGCCGGTGCAGCACCTCGTCGGCCAGCCGGACGGGCGCGCCGCCGTCCACGCGAGCCAGCCAGCGCCCGGCGGCTTCGGCGACCTCGGCGCCCGAAGGCCGTTCCCCGGACAGCTCCAGCCCCACGCGGTACGCGGCGATCGACTTGAGCCCGACCGCGTTCGCGGCCCGTTTGCCCAGCTCGGCCCCGAAGTCCGCGGCGAACCCGGCGGCCGTGGTCCCGGCGCGCACCACGTCCTCGGCGACCTGCTCCAGCCGGACCACGTCGTGCGCGCGGGCGCCCGCCAGCGCGGCGAACTCCCCGGTCGAGGTCAATGAATCGGGCAGGAAACCGCCGTCCAGCAAGAAGTCCGTGGTCCCGGTGGCCCGCAGGAACCGCCGGTTGACCTCCTCGGCCCCCAGCTCGGCCCGCCGGTCGAGGTAGTCGGCGACGGGCGCGTGCTTCGGCAGGCCCAGCACCGGCGCGCACCGCTCGCGCACGGCCAGGCCCACCAGCGAATCGAACAGCGAAGTCCCCAACGGCGAAACGGTGTCCGCCTCGGTGAGCATCCGCTCGAAACCCGCGCGGTCCACCCCTCGGCCGACCACGCCATGACAGTGGTGGTCGACCAACGGCAACTCGGCGACGAAGGGCAGCAGCTCGGTCATGGGCCTCCTTGGGCGACCGCCAGGCTTTGCCCTTCACCCTACGAGCACGCCTTCTCCCGCGCCGCGACCAGAGCCGAACCCACACGGCGCGAACCGCCCGGCCGGCGTCGCACCGACTGATCGCTGGCTCCCCTGCGGCACGACCCGGCGAACCACGTTCCGCCCGCCCGTTGCCCGGCCGCGGTCACCGTGCTGCATCCGGATAGCCGCGGCTCGGTTCACAATGCTCAGGCAGCACCCTTCAAGTGCGCGATGACCGCTTCGCCGACCTTCTGCGCGCTGGCGCACGTGTTCGCCTTGTTCGCCCCGACGGTGATACTGGTGACCACCGAGTAAGCAAGCTGATCCGTGATCCCGATCCACAGCTGGGCGTAGATGTCGCTGATGCCGCCCGTGCTCTGCGGAACCGCCCCTGCGTGAGCTGGGCGTCGGTCAATGCGGAGCAGGGGTTGATCAACAGTCGACCACGATCGCGGCGTCGGCGGCTTCCTGCTCGGCCACGCTCAACGCCGTGAGATCAGCAGTTCGGATGCTAACGCAACGCAGCCGGGTTCGTGTCCGAGCGGAGCGAGGGCGCCAACAACCTCACGAGCCTCCTTCGGCGACTGCCAGCCTTTCGCCCACTCGGCGGGCGAGGCCGGGCGCCGCGAGCACCAAGATCACCGCCAGCACCAGCACTGCGCCGGCGGCTATCGGGAACCAGCGGGCCGGGCCTTCCGTGGGATACGGCACCACGTTCACGTACACCGTGTAGCCCAGGACGGCGAGCGCGCCGAGCGGGAAGACCAGGTGCCACCACGGCACGCGCATCCGGCGCCGCACGAACAGCAGCAGGATCGCGCCGAGGGTGGTGAGCAGGTAGATCACCAGCAGGATCAAGGTGCCGATCGAGCCGCTCCAGGCGAACGTGTCCGCTGCCGTGGCGCCGAAGAACACTGCGCACACCACGATGATCAGCGCGGCTGACAGTGCTACGGCCGTCACGGCGGCGACCGGGGTGCCCTTCGCGGACGTGCGGCCGATGCCGCGGCCGTCGAAGGCGTCGCGGCCCAGGGCGAACAGGAGCCGCGAGCCGCCGACGACGCAGGCGAGGCAGCAGCCGAACGCGCTGACCGCCGCGCCCACGCTGATCACGTCGCCGACCCACGAGCCGACGAACCGGCCGCCGAGGTCGCCCAGCAGCGAGGACGAGTCGTGGAAGGCCTTGGCGTCGGAGCGGAACGCCATCATCTCGACGGCAGTGACGATGACGAAGTAGGCGCCGCCGAAGATGGCCGTGCCGAGGATGGCGCGCGGGATGTTCCGGCGCGGGTCGCGGGTCTCCTCCCCCAGCGTCGCGGCCGCCTCGAACCCGGCGAACGAAAGGAATCCGAACACCGCGCCCAGGAAGACGCCGGACAGCCCGGCGTCCGGGGTGAAGGTGAAGACCTCGAGGGTGAACCGGCCGCCGCCCGGCGCGTTCCCGGCGATCAGCCGGACCAGGATGATCACGGTGACCAGCAGGATGAGCGCGATCGTCGCGCCTTCCACCGCGAGCAGGGTGCTGGTGCCGCGCCGCGCGGGCGCCACGGCGAGCAGCCAGCTGCCGACGAGCGCCACCGCGGTCAGCACGAACGGCCCCCACCACGGCGGATCCGGCCAGATCCCCACCTGCGTCAGGAAAGCCGTGCCGAGCGTGCCGGCCGCGGAGCTGGTGACCACGGCGTAAAAGGTGTACGTGCCGAGCAGCCCGATGCCCGAGACGACGCCGGCCCGCGGGCCGAGCGTCGCGCCGACGAAGGCGTACACCGAGCCGGCGTGCTGGTAGTACTGGCAGAGCCGGACGAAGCCGTACGCCACCAGCAGCACCCCGGCGGCGGAGAGCAGGAACGCGAGCGGCACGGCGCGACCGGCCGCCGCCGCGGTCTGCTGCGGGTTGATGTTGGCGGCCATGCTCGGGGCCATCAGCGCCACCGAAAGGCCGACGGCCTGCCACACGGACAAGGTGCGGCGCAGCGCTGGACGGGTTTCGGCCGGTTCTGACACGATGCGCTCCTCGAAGCCAACGTGGACGGTTCGTCCGCGGTACACAGTGAACATCGCGGGAGCACGATGAGCCAGCTCGATCGGGCGGAACTTTCACGGCGCGGCACCGAAGCCGCCGCCCGGCTGGGGCGCGCGGGGGTCGAGCTGGTCGCGCTGACCTTCGTCGACAATTCCGGGATCTCGCGGGTCAAGGCGGTGCCGGTGGGCCGGCTCGCGGCCGCCGCCGCGTGGGGAGTGGGCGCGTCCAACTCGTTCGACTTCTTCCTCTGCACGGACACGATCACCGACGGCGCGTACTCGCGCGGCCCGGTCGGCGACCTCCGGCTGCACCCGGACCTCGACGCGCTGACGGTGCTCGCCTCGCCGTCCGGCTGGGCTTGGGCGCCGGCGCTGAAGTACGACCAGGAGGGCGCGCCGCATCCCCAGGACGCGCGGGCGCTGGCCGCTTCGGCCGTCGAGCGTCTGGCCGAGCGCGGTTACTCCGCCCGGATGGCGTTCGAGACCGAGTGGGTCGTCACCGATCCCGACGGCGATCCCTTGCCCGGCCCGGCGTACGGCTACTCGCGGCTGGCCGGCAACGCCGGCTACCTGCGCGCGCTGGTGTCCGCTTTGGACAGTCAGCACGTCGAGGTGGAGCAGGTCCACCCGGAGTACGCGGCGGGCCAGTTCGAGCTGTCCGTGGCGGCCGCGGACCCGGTGCGGGCGGCGGACCTCGCGGTGCTGACCCGCGAGACGATCCGCACGGTGACCGCCGACCACGGGCTGCGGGCGTCGTTCACGCCCAAGTTCGCGCCCGGCGGCGTCGGCAACGGCGGGCACGTGCACCTGAGCGTCTGGGACGGCTCGCGGAACCTGTGCTCCGGCGGGGACGGCCGGTTCGGGCTGACCGCCGAGGCCTCGTCGTTCGGGGCCGGGATCCTGGCGCGGCTGCCCGCGCTGCTGGCCGTCGGCGCGCCCTCGGTGCTCAGCTACCTGCGGCTGGAGCCGCACCACTGGGCCGGCGCGTTCACCGCGTGGGGACTGGAAAACCGCGAGGCGCCGCTGCGCCTGATCCGCGGCGCGCCCGGCGAGCGCGACACGGCGGCGAACCTGGAGGTGAAGTGCTTCGACCTGACGGCGAACCCCTACCTCGTCGTCGCGAGCCTGCTCTTCGCCGGTCTGGCCGGCCTCGATTCCGGCGCCCGCCTGCCCGAGCCGGTCGACGTCGACCCGGGCACGCTCTCACCGGAGGAAGCCACGGCTGCGGGCGTCACCCGGCTGCCGCGGTCGCTGGCCGAAGCCGTGGCCGCGTTCGAAGCCGACGACGCGCTGAAGTCCGCCTTCGGCCCCGAACTCGCCACGACGCTGATGGACGTGCGGCGCGGCGAGATCGCGGAGCTGGGTTCGCTGGACGCGGAAGCGCTGTGCTCGGCGATGCGCTGGCTGCACTGAGCTTCAGCGGGTGGCCAGCTGCGCCGCGACGTCGGACCGGAGTTCGGGAAGCCGGGCATACAGCTTGTCGCCGGGACAGTCGGTGTTGTAGTAGTCGCGGTGACCCTTGATCTCCTCGACCGGGATGCCGTACTGCGTGCAGATGTAGGCGCAGAACACCACCAGCGACGACCACTGCGCCTCGGGCGGCTCGACGGTCATGTAGGTGCCCTCGTTCTCGATGCCGATGGCGTTGTCGTTCTGGCCGGGGCAGTGCGCGGCGCGGACGATCTTGTCGCCGCTGCGCAGCGCGTCGAGGCTGCCGTGGCGGCCTTCCATGCGGTAGCCGCCGCGGGAGACGGTGAAGTGCTGGCCGGTGTCGGACCAGCCGTTGTTGTCGATGTGGTCGGCCTGGTCGTCGCGCGCGACCTGGAACGCGTGCTCGAGCGAGTAGTCCGTGCTGTTGGGGCAGTCGATGTGGTGGATCAGGATCCGGTCGGCCGGGTGGTCGAGCGTGGTGAGCGGGTCCGCGGGCGGCCGCGCACCCCACTCGGCGCAGCTGTAGATCCGCGGTTCGCCGGCCGCGCGCGCCAGGCCGGGCAGCAGCAGACCCGCCGCCGCAGCGGCCGTCATCCCGGCCGCACCGCGAAGAAACGCCCGCCGGGGCAAGTGTCCGATGTCGATAGCCATGCCCGCGACTGTGCGCGTCCGGCGTACACGATTCGTACAAACGCCAGCCGCCGCTGCGAACCCCCCACGATCGCAGCAGCGGGAACCCTGCACCCGCACCAAAATCAGCCGCGGGGGAACGCCGCTCCAGCGCGAACCGCCGCCCCTCAGCCGCGAAGATCCACCCGCGCCGCGAACGGCTCCGCCAGCTCCAGCACTCCGCCCTCGCTCTTCCCGATCGGCACGTACTCCCCACCGTCCAGCCCGAACACGGTGGCGGCCACCGGCTCCTGAGCCGGGTCGACAAGCAGGTAGTACGGGATCAGCGCCTCGGCATACAGCGCCTTCTTCAGAATCCGATCCTGCACCCTCGTCGACGGCGACTCGATCTCCGCGACCAGCAGCAGGTCGGTCGCCGAGTACCAGGTTGTGTCGACCGCGGGGCAGGTCAGCACGACGAAATCGGGGATCAGCAGCCGTTTCTCGCCGAACCGGACGTTGACACCCGGCAGCAGCTCGGTGCCCTCCGGGAGCCGTGGCGCGAAAGCGAGCTGGAGCCTTTGCAGCAGTCGCTGATGGGCCGACGTCGGGGCCGGGCTCACGTTGAGCACCCCGTCGACCAGTTCGACCCGGTTGCCGGAGGTGTGCTCCTCAGGCAGCGCGAGCACCTGGTCGACGGTCCAGCCGTCCAGCCGGCTCGCCACCCTGAACTCGGGCTCAGCAGGAGCCGCCATCTCGGTTCACCACCGTCCGCGCTTGATGCCGCTCTGAATTCCCAGTCTGCCATGCCCGCTCGTTTCCCCCTCGGTTGATCATCACACCGAGAGTGTACGAACGACCACCGACAGTTCCGGCGAGCCGATCAGGCCGGGGTGACCGCCCGGCGAACGCCTTCCGCCAGCTCCCCAGCCAGCGAACGAACCCCGTCCGGGCCGGAAGCCGCCGCCGTCACCAGCGCGGAGCCCACGATCACCGCGTCGGCGAAGGAGCCCACCTGGGCCGCCTGGTCGCCGGAGCGGACGCCGAGGCCGACGCCGATCGGGAGGGAGGTGTGGGCGCGCGTGCGGCGGACCAGTTCCTCCGCATGGACGCCCACCGCGTCGCGGGCGCCCGTGACGCCCATGACCGCCGTGGCGTAGACGAAGCCCGAAGACGCTGAGACCGTCTTCGCGATGCGCTCCTCCGACGAGGACGGCGCGACCAGGAAGATCCGGTCCAGCCCGTGCGCCTGCGAGGCGGCCATCCACTCGCCGGCCTCGTCCGGGATGAGGTCCGGGGTGATCATGCCCAGGCCGCCGGCCGCGGCCAGGTCGCGGGCGAACGCGTCCACGCCGTAGCGGTGCACCGGGTTCCAGTAGGTCATCACCACGGCCTTGCCGCCGCGGGCCGAGACCGACTCGACCACCTCGAACAGCTGCTTGAGCCGGAAGCCGCCGGCCAGCGCCGATTCGGCGGCGGCCTGGATGGTCGGGCCGTCCATCACCGGGTCGGAATACGGGACGCCGACCTCGACCAGGTCCGCGCCGCCGTCCACCGTCGCGGCCAGCAGGTCTTTCGAGCCCTCGACCGTGGGGAATCCGGCGGGCAGGTAGCCGACCAGCGCGGCCCGGCCCTCCGCCCGCGTCGCCGCGAACACCTCGTCGAGGCCGCTCACTTGCCCTCCTGGGAGTCCTCGGGGGCGTCGACCAGGTCGAACCACTTCGCCGCGGTGTCCATGTCCTTGTCGCCACGGCCGGAGAGGTTGACCAGGATCAGGCCGTCCGGCCCCAGCTCACGGCCCAGCACCAGCGCGCCCGCGAGCGCGTGCGCCGACTCGATCGCCGGGATGATGCCCTCGGTGCGCGAGAGCAGCCGGAACGCGTCCATCGCCTCGGCGTCGGTGACCGGCCGGTACTCGGCGCGGCCGGAATCCTTGAGCCAGGCGTGCTCGGGGCCGACACCCGGGTAGTCCAGGCCGGCCGAGATCGAATGCGATTCGACGGTCTGGCCGTCCTCGTCCTGCAGCAGGTACGACATCGCGCCGTGCAGGTTGCCCGGGCTGCCCTTGGTCAGGGTGGCGCCGTGGCGGTCGCCGTCGAGGCCCTCGCCGCCGGGCTCGAGCCCGACCAGCCGCACCCCGGGGTCGTCGTAGAAGCCGGAGAAGATGCCGATGGCGTTCGAGCCGCCGCCGACGCACGCCGCGACGACGTCGGGCAACCGACCGGCCTTCTCCAGGATCTGCTCGCGCGCCTCTTCGCCGATCACCCGGTGGAAGTTGCGCACCATCATCGGGAACGGGTACGGCCCGGCGGCGGTGCCGAACAGGTAGTGCGTGGTGTCGGCGTTGGTCACCCAGTCGCGCAGCGCCTCGTTGATCGCGTCCTTGAGCGTGCGCGAACCGGTCTTGACCGGCACGACCTCGGCGCCGAGCAGCTTCATCCGCGCCACGTTCAGCGCCTGCCGCTCGGTGTCGACCTCGCCCATGTAGACGATGCACTCCAGGTCGAGCAGGGCGCACGCGGTGGCCGTGGCGACGCCGTGCTGGCCGGCGCCGGTCTCCGCGATCACCCGCTTCTTGCCCATGCGCTGGGTGAGCAGCGCCTGGCCCAGCACATTGTTGATCTTGTGCGAGCCGGTGTGGTTCAGGTCCTCGCGCTTGAGGAACACCCGCGCCCCGCCCGCGTGCTCGCCGAAGCGCTTGGCCTCGGTCAGCAGCGACGGGCGGCCCGCGTAGTCCTTCAGCAGCCGGTTCAGCTCGGCGACGAACTCCGGGTCGCGGCGCGCCTTGTCGTACTCGGCCGCCACCTCGTCGACCACGCCGATCAGCGCCTCCGGCATGAACCGCCCGCCGTACGGGCCGTAGTAGCCGCGCTCGTCCGGGTCGTGTTTGCCGTGCTGCCCGTCGGTCACCGCGAAGGCCTCGGACAGGCCGGGTGCGAACCGGCGGTGACCAGCTTCACGACGGCGCCCTTCGGGTCGCCCGAGGCCACCAAGCCCTCGCCCACCAGCACGGCGTCGGCGCCGTGGCCGGCGTACGACATCAGGTCGCCCGGGCCGCGGACGCCGGACTCGGCGACCTTGAACACCTCGAACGGCAGCCCCGGGGCGAGGCGGGAGAAGACGTCCCGGTCCACTTCCAGCGTGTGCAGGTTGCGCGCGTTGACGCCGATCACCTTGGCGCCGACCTCCAGCGCGCGGTCGGCCTCTTCGGCGTTGTGGATCTCCACCAGCGCGGTCATGCCGAGCGATTCGACGCGGTCGAGCAGCGCCGCCAGCGCGTTCTGCTCCAGCGCCGCGACGATCAGCAGCACCATGTCCGCGCCGTGCAGCCGGGCCTCGTGCACCTGGTACGGGCTGACCACGAAGTCCTTGCGCAGCACCGGGATGTCCACCGCGGCGCGCACGGCGTCGAGGTCGGCCAGCGAGCCGCCGAAGCGGCGCTGCTCGGTGAGCACGCTGATCACGCGCGCACCGGCGTCCTCGTAGTCCTTGGCCAGCGCGGCGGGGTCGGGGATGTCGGCCAGCTCGCCCTTCGACGGGCTGCGCCGCTTCACCTCGGCGATCACGCCGATGCCGGACTCGCGCAGCGCGGCCATCACGTCACGGGGCTGCGGGGCCTTGGCCGCGCGCGCCTTCAGCTCGTCGAACGGCAGCGCCGCCTCGCGCACGGCGAGGTCTTCCCGCACACCGGCGACGATGTCCTCGAGCACGCTCACCGGGTGCCCCCACCCGGTGCCGGGGCCGTCGAGCCCACCGATTCCTTCGCTAGGTCGCTCACAAAAACCTTCCCCTTCCCGCCGAAACGATGCTAACCCCCGCTCGAAGACCGGCCCGTCCCGGGTGGCGCCGCGGCCGGTGATTCCCTTCCCCGCCGGGCGATCAGCGGCCCGCGGTGGGGTCCTCGCCCTCGGAAAGCGCGTCCCACAACTCGATGTCCGGATCGCGCCGGGCCTTCTTCGCGCCCGGTGCGGCGTACCGGGCGCCGAGCCGCCGCGCGGTCCCCGCGCCCTTGATCGCTGCCAACCCGCCGAACGCCACGAGAATTCCGCCGAGCACCGCGATCCCTCGGCCCGCGAGCATCTCGGTGACGGGCAGTCCGGCGGCGTACCCGCCGAACCGCACCCCGGCCACCCCGCTCCAGACCCCGGCGACGCCCGCCAGCGCCAGCACCACGCCGAGCACGCGCCGCGCCCAGCCCCCGGTCGCGATCACGCCCGCGACGCCGGCCAGCGCCAGCAGCGCGAGCGGCACCAGCGCCGTGGCCCGCTGTTCGCCGCTTTCGGTGTACAGCACGGTGCCGCGCACGCCCTCGTCGCGGAATTCGGCGAACCAGGCCAGCCGCGAGGCGCCCCACAGCGCCAGCGCGCCGAGCAGCAGCGCCACGATGATCATCCACAGTGGACGCCGTGACGGTCGTTCGCCAGGCTGGGCAACGGGTTCCGGCGACGGCTCAGACACCGGCGGAGTCCTCGGCCGGGTCGAGCCGGTCCGCGGGCACCATGGTCTGCGCCGCGGCCACCGCCGAGAGCACCGTGCGCGCCTTGTTCAGCGATTCGGTGTCCTCGTAGTCGGCCACCGAATCGGCCACCACACCGCCGCCCGCCTGCACGTACGCGACGCCGTCACGCATCAGCGCGGTGCGGATGGCGATGGCCGTGTCGGCGTCGCCGGCGAAGTCCAGATAGCCGACCACACCGCCGTACAGGGCGCGGCGCACCGGCTCCAGCTCCTCGATCAGCTGCATGGCGCGCACCTTCGGCGCCCCTGACAGCGTCCCGGCCGGGAAACAGGCGGTGACCGCGTCGAACGCCGTCTGGCCCTCGGCCAGTTCGCCGGTCACGGTGGACACGATGTGCATCACGTGGCTGTAGCGCTCGATCTGGAAGAAGTCGACCACGCGCACGGTGCCCGGGCGGCAGACCTTGCCCAGGTCGTTGCGCCCGAGGTCGACGAGCATCAGGTGCTCGGCGCGCTCCTTGTCGTCGGCCAGCAGGTCCTTGGCCAGCTGCGCGTCCTCCTCCGGGTCGGCGCCGCGCCAGCGGGTGCCCGCGATGGGGTGCGTGGTCGCCCGCCCGTCCCGCACCGTGACCAGCGACTCCGGGCTGGACCCGACGATGTCGAAGCCCTCCAGGCGCAGCAGGTACATGTACGGGCTCGGGTTGGAGGTGCGCAGCACGCGGTAGACGTCGAGCGCGTCGGCGCCGGTCTCGATCTCGAACCGTTGCGAGGGCACCACCTGGAACGCTTCGCCGGCCTTGATCGCCTCCACCGCCTTGTCGACCGCGGCGTGGAAGTCCTCCTTGGCGCGGCGGCGGGTGAACTCCGGCGCGGGCCGGTCGAACGTCGCGACGGTCGGCGGCGCGGGCACGCGCAGCTGCTCGGTCATGGCCGAAAGCCGTTCCAGCGCGCTGTCGTAGGCCGCGTCCACGCGCTCGGGCGAGTCGTCCCAGTTGACCGCGTTCGCGATCAGCGTGACGGTGCCCTCGTGGTGGTCGAACGCCGCCAGGTCGGTGGCCAGCAGCATGGTCAGCTCGGGGATGTCGAGGTCGCGCTCGGCCAGCTCGGGCAGCTTCTCGAGCCAGCGCACGGCGTCGTAGCCGATGTAGCCGACCATGCCGCCGGTCAGCGGCGGCAGCCCGGGCAGCGGCTCGGTGTGCAGTGCTTCGACGGTGGCGCGCAGGACCTGCAGCGGGTCGCCCTCGACCGGCAGCCCGACCGGCGGCGTGCCGGTCCAGACGGCCTTGCCGTCGCGCACGGTCAGCGCGGCCGGGCTGTCCACGCCCACGAACGACCAGCGCGACCAGGAGGCGCCGTTCTCCGCCGACTCGAACAGGAACGTGCCCGGCCGGTCGGCGGCGAGCTTGCGGTAGACGCCGAGCGGGGTCTCGCCGTCGGCGAGCACCTTGCGCACCACGGGGATCACGCGGCGGCTTTCGGCCAGGCCGCGGAACTCCGCGCGAGTGGGACTGACCGGGCCCGGCCCGGCCGGGCTGCCTGCTGCTGAGCTGACCATGGGCTCATTGTGCCGCTCGGCCGGAACGCGCCGTGGGCGGGCCCTGAATTCAGTGACTGTTGAATTCAGCCGCTCGGAGAGGGCAAGATGGACCCGGTGAGCACAGAGGACACTACCGCCCGCCGCCGCGGCCGGCGGCCGGCCGGGCAGGACACCCGCACCGCCCTGCTCGACGCCGCGCGCGCGGTGTTCGCCGAGAACGGCTACGAGCGGGCGACCGTCCGCACCATCGCCGCGCGCGCCGGCGTGGACGCGGCCATGGTCAACCACTGGTTCGGCGGCAAGGAGGGCCTGTTCGCCCAGGCCGTGCTCCAGCTGCCGTTCAGCCCGCTGGAACTGGTCGAAGCCCTGCGCGACGGCCCGGACGAGCAGTTCGGCGAGCGCATCGTCCGCACCTTCGTCACCCGCTGGGACGGCGCCGGCGGCACGGTCTTCCGGGCCCTCATCCGCAGCGTCGCCGACCGCGAGGAGGCCGCCGCCGTGCTGCACGACTTCTTCGGCAAGTTCTTCACCGAGCTGATCCGCGGACTCGGCTCCGACCGGGCCCAGCTGCGGGTCACGCTGTGCGCCTCGCAGGTGGTGGGCGTCGGCATGGTCCGCTACATCGTCCGGTTCGAGCCGATGGCCTCGGCCGAGGTCGAGACCCTGGTCGCGGCGATCGCGCCGAACCTGCAGCGGTACCTGACCGGCGAGATCGACTGACCGGGGGCGTCAGCGGGCCAGCAGCAGGAACACCAGCGCCAGCGCGGCCGGCAGGACCTGCACCAGCAGGATCCGCTTCGACGCGGTCGCCGCGCCGTAGAGGCCGGCCACGATCACGCAGGCGAGGCCGTAGAGCTTCAGCTGGAAGCCGGACGGGTCGGTGGCGATCAGGCCCCACACCAGCGCGGCGGCCAGGAAACCGTTGTACAGCCCCTGATTCGCGGCCAGCGTCTTGCTCTCCCGCGCGAACGCTTCGGTGGTGCCGAACGCCGCGCGGGCCCGCGGGCTGGTCCAGAGGAACATCTCCAGGATCACGATGTACACGTGAATCAGGGCGACGAGGCCCACCAGGATGTTCGCGACGACGGTCACAGGGCGTTCTCACTCTCTTCGGCGAGGAGCAGGCGCTCTTCGGTGTCGAAACAGCTGTGGCTGCCGGTGTGGCAGGCCGGTCCGGTCTGGTCCACGCGCAGCAGCACGGTGTCGCCGTCGCAGTCGATCCGCACCTCGCGGACGTGCTGGACGTGCCCCGAGGTCTCGCCCTTCACCCACAGCTCCTGGCGGCTGCGCGAGTAGTACGTGCCGCGCCGCGTGGCGAGCGTGGCCGCCAGCGCCTCGTCGTTCATCCAGGCCATCATCAGCACCTCCGAAGTGGAGTGCTCGACGACGACGGCGGCGATCAGCCCGTCCGCGTTTCGCTTGAGCCGCGCGGAAACGGCCTCTTCCAGGCTCATCGGACGACCACCCCGCCGGTGCGCAGCGCGGCCTTGACCTCGCCGATCTTCAACTGTCCGAAGTGGAACACGCTGGCGGCCAGCACCGCGTCGGCGCCGGCCCGCACGGCGGGCAGGAAGTGCTCGACCGCGCCCGCCCCGCCGCTCGCGATCACCGGCACCCGCACGGCCGCGCGCACCATCTCGATCAGGCCGAGGTCGAAACCGGACTTGGTGCCGTCCGCGTCCATCGAGTTGAGCAGGATCTCGCCGACGCCCAGCTCCTCGCCGCGCGCGGCCCACTCCACCGCGTCGATGCCGGTGCCCCGGCGCCCGCCGTGGGTGGTCACCTCGAAGCCGGACGGCGTCGGCTCGCCGCCCTCGGGCACACGCCGCGCGTCGACCGACAGCACGATGCACTGGGCCCCGAACCGCCGTGAGGCCTCGCGCAGCATCTCCGGGCGCGCGATCGCGGCGGTGTTGATGCTCACCTTGTCCGCGCCGGTGCGCAGCAGCCGGTTCACGTCGTCGTTCGACCGCACGCCGCCGCCGACGGTCAGCGGGATGAACACCTGCTCGGCCGTGCGGCGGACCACGTCGAAGGTCGTCTCGCGGTTGCCCGAGGACGCGGTGACGTCGAGGAACGTCAGCTCGTCGGCACCCTCGGCGTCGTAGAGCCGCGCCAGCTCGACCGGATCGCCCGCGTCGCGCAGGTCGGCGAAGTTGACCCCCTTCACCACCCGGCCCGCGTCGACGTCGAGACACGGGATCACCCTGACCGCGACAGACATGCTGTTCAGCCTAGCGTCCACCGGCGACCGGTTTCGCCGGGAGGAGCACGTCACGGCGACGGCGGCGACCAGCCCCAGATCGGCTCCGTCTGCCGCCGGATCACCGACGCCGGCATCAGCGGCACGAGGGCGCCGAGCAGCACCGGCATCCACCACGCGGTGGAGACGTTCGCCACGCCCTTGCTCCTCGCCGTCCGCGTGATGTACGCGGCGCGCTTGCGGCGCTCCCGGTCGTACGCGGCCAGCGCGGCGGGCACGTCCGGCTCGGTCCGCAGCGCGGCGGCGAGCACGACGGCGTCCTCGATCGCCTGGCACGCGCCCTGGCCGAGGTCCGGGACGACGGCGTGGGCCGCGTCACCGAGCAGCGCGACCCGATCGAGGACGAACGCGTCGAGCGGCTCCAGGTCGAGGATGTCGTTGTGCAGCACGGTCTCCGGCACCGTCGCGGCGAGCAGCTCCGGGATCGGCCGGTGCCAGCCGGCGACGCGGCGGGTCACCTCGGCTTGCTCGTCCGGGTACCGCACGCCCGGGGTGTCCGCGGCGGCCCCGAGCGCCCAGCAGACCCGTTTCCCCGGCAGCGGGTGGACCATGAAGTACGCGCCGCGCCCGTTCGTGAAACAGCCCTCGGCCGGCCACACCGAACCGGGCTCGGTGACGCCGCGCCAGGCCGTGTACCGGAACACCGGCCCGGGCGCCGCGGGGAACAGCTGCCGCCGCAGACCACTGTGGACACCGTCCGCGGCCACCACCAGGTCGGCGTCCACTTCGGACGCGTCGCGGACCTCGGTTCCGGGGCGGACGACGTCTTCCGGCAGCTCTTCGAGCAGGACCCGGTGCAGCTCGCCGCGGTGGAACGCGGCCAGCGGCTCGTCGCGCCCGGCCCGGAACCGGCGCAGGTACCGGCCGGACGACGTCCGCAAGTTGCCGGTCACCCCCG
This sequence comes from Amycolatopsis saalfeldensis, assembly GCF_900110575.1. GTDB lineage: Bacteria > Actinomycetota > Actinomycetes > Mycobacteriales > Pseudonocardiaceae > Amycolatopsis > Amycolatopsis saalfeldensis. The sequence goes on along the minus strand of NZ_FOEF01000006.1, from coordinate 70,683 downwards.
ACGCCGCGGCGTGCGCCCGCACCCGGTCCCCCACGCCGAGCGCGTCCAGCGCCCGCAACGCGTTGGGCGCGAGCGAAAGCCCGGCGCCGATTTCCCTCAGCTCGGGCGCGCGCTCCAGGACGGTGACCTCGTGGCCCGCCAGCCGCAGCGCGATCGCGGCCGTGAGCCCGCCGATCCCGCCGCCGACCACCGCGGCCTTCACCGCCGCGCTCGCCCTCGCAGCTCGTTCACGATCATCAGTCTATGCTGGTCAGGACCGAATTGGGGGCCGGATGCAGCAGAACGGGCCCCTCGCGCGTCCGAAGGACGTGACCACGAGTTTCGACGAGTTCGTCGAGGACCGCCTCGACGGGCTCCTGCGCTACGCGACCGTCCTCACCGACGATCCGTACCTGGCGCAGGACATCGTCCAGGACGTGCTGCTGCGCGCCCAGCAGCACTGGGCGAGGATCGAGTCGCCGCCCACCTACGTGCGCCGGATGGTCACCAACGAGTACCTGTCCTGGCGACGGCGCGCGGTACGGCGCGTGGTCCCGTCCAGCCACGAAGTGCTCGACGCGCTCAGCCCGCCCGAGGCCGACCCCAGCGCCGCTTACGACGCGCGCGACGAGATGCTCGCGCTGCTCGCGACGCTGCCGCGCAAGCAGCGCGCGGCGGTCGTGCTCCGTTACTACGAGGGCTATTCCGACGCCGAGATAGGCGAGGTGCTGCGGTGCGGCGCTTCGACCGTGCGCAGCCAGATCTCCCGCGCGCTGGCCACCCTGCGCACCTGCGTCAGCCCGCTGCCCACCGTCCTCACCACCGGAGCCGGAGAATGAACCAGCTGTCCGAGCACGAGACCGAGACGCTGCTGCGCGAGGGCCTCGAACGGCTCGCCGAGCGCGCTCCCGACGGGCACGAGGTGCGCAACGCGCTGGCCCGCGCGCGGCAGACCCGCCGCCGCGGCCGTCCCCGGCTGGCGCTGGCCGCGGTGGCCGCGGCCGTGATCGCGGTGACCGCCGGGGTCTCGATCGCGCTGCACGCCGCGCCGGGTGCGCAGGTCACCGCCGCCGCGGGCCGCCCGGTCGTGTCGTTCACCCCGGGCTGGCTGCCGGACGGCTTCACCGAGCAGTACCGCTCGTCCGGGCCGGGCATCACGCCCCAGGTGCGGCGCTGGCTGGCGGGGCCCAGCCGGATCACGCTGTCGGCCTACTCCACGGCGGACCCGGACTGGTCGCAGACCGCGCTGCGCATCGCCGCGCTGAAGGACCAGGTCGTGGTCAACGGCCGGGTCGGCATGGTCACCGGCGACACCGACACGGCCGCGCTGCTCACCTGGATGGCCGACGACCGGCACGTGCTCACCGTGGCCGTCGAAGCCGTGCCCGGCGCTCGGGCGGTGGCCCAGGACGTCGCCGAGTCGGTGACCACCGACGATCCGGCCCGCGTCCGCGGCGAGGCCCGTTTCGGCCCGCTGCCCGGCGGTCTGCAGGAGTTTTCGACGACCGTCCAGGGCGCTTCCCCCGGCGACGGCAGCACCGCGTTCGACGCGAGCGCCGTCACCGCCCCGCGCGTGGCCGCCCTGCACGTGACGGCCGGCGCGGGCTCCCCCGGGCTCGGCGGCACGACGCCGGTCCCCGTCCGCGGCGGCACCGGCGCCTACCGCGCACCAGCCGGACCGCTGGAGGGGATGGTCGCCGTCCAGCTGCCGTCGGGCCACTGGCTCACGGTCTCGGGCCGCCAGCCGCGGGACGAACTGGTGGCCGTCGCGAACGCCGTGGTCCTCGACCCGGCACCGGACTACGCCTGGCTCGGCACGGACTGAATCCGGCTACTGTGGACACATGTCCTCGGAGCTGGAGCGCCTGTCGGCGGAGAAGTACGTCGTGCTGACCACTTTCCGCCGCGACGGCCGGGCCGTGCCGTCCCCGGTCTGGGCCGCGCGCGACGGCGAGGAGCTGGTGGTCTGGTCCGAACGCGACACCGGCAAGGTCAAGCGCATCCGGGCCGGCGGCCGCGTCGAGGTGCAGGCCTGCGACGTGCGCGGCAAGAAGACGCACGGCGCCAAGGCCACCGGCACCGCCCGCCTGCTCGACGACGAGGGCAGTGAGCGAGTCCGCCGCGCCATCGCCCGCGGGTACGGCGTGGTCGGCCAGGTCACGATGTTCTTCAGCCGCCTGCGCGGCGGGCCCCAGCGCACCATCGGCATCGCGATCGCCCTGGACGAGCCGGAAGCCTGAGCCACGGCCGGACGCGGCAACGCGGGTGGCCGTGGCTCAGGCCGCCGCGGCGCGGAATCTCGCGGCCGGCGCGGCGGAATCGTGGTCCGGGGCCGCCCCTTCGACCAGGATGACATCGCCGGCCAGGTGGTCGGTGCGCAGCGGCAGGATCTCGCGGCAGGCGGGCGAATCCCACCACGCGAGATCCGGGAACGCGAGCACCACCGGTGCTCCCGCCCGGCTGCCCTCGACCACCCGCGCCTCGGCGCCGTGGACGGGGGGGGGGAGGTAGCCGCACCGATTACCCGCGGGGTAAAGCTCAGCGGACGGCGGCCAGCGCCTCGGGCAGCGTGAACGCACCGGCGTACAGCGCCTTGCCCACGATCGACCCCTCGACCCCGTCACCGGCCAGGGCGGCCAGCGCCCGCAGGTCGTCCACACTGGACACTCCGCCGGAGGCGATCACCGGGGCGTCGGTGCGGGCGCACACCTCGCGCAGCAGCTCGAGGTTCGGGCCGCGCAGGGTGCCGTCCTTGCTGACGTCGGTGACCACGTAACGGGTGGCGCCGTCGCGGTCCAGGCGGTCCAGGACCTCCCACAGGTCGCCGCCGTCGGAGGTCCAGCCGCGGGCCGACAGCCGGTGGCCGGCCTCGGTGATGCGCACGTCCAGGCCGATCGCGACGCGGTCGCCGTAGGCCGCGACCACCTTCGCCGTCCAGTCCGGGTCCTCCAGCGCCGCAGTGCCGAGGTTCACCCGGCGGGCGCCGGTGGCCAGCGCGGCCTCCAGCGAGGCGTCGTCGCGGATGCCGCCCGACAGCTCCACCTGCACGTCGAGCCGGCCGACGACCTCGGCCAGCAGCTCGCGGTTGCTGCCCTTGCCGAACGCGGCGTCGAGGTCCACCAGGTGGATCCACTCGGCGCCGTCGCGCTGCCAGGCGAGCGCCGCCTCGAGCGGGCTGCCGTAGGAGGTCTCGGTGCCGGCCTCGCCCTGGACGAGTCGGACCGCCTGGCCATCGGCCACATCAACTGCGGGAAGGAGCGTGAAAGTCACGCGGACAGCCTAAAGGCCGTGCTCACCACCCGTCGGAGGCGGGGTTACAGCGTGCCGAGCCAGTTGCGCAGCAGGTGCGCGCCCGCGTCGCCGGACTTCTCGGGGTGGAACTGCGTGGCCCACAGCGGGCCGTTCTCCACCGCCGCGACGAAGTCCTCGCCGTGGTTCGCCCAGGTCACCTCGGGCTGGCGGCCGGCCAGCCCGGAATCCAGCTCCCACCGGCGGGCGGCGTAGGAGTGCACGAAGTAGAACCGCTCGCCGGCGTCGATCCCGGAGAACAGCAGCGAGCCGGACGGCGCGCGCACGGTGTTCCAGCCCATGTGCGGCAGCACGTCGGCGTGCAGCCGCTCGACCGTGCCGGGCCACTCCCCCGTGCCCTCGGTCTCCTCGCCGTGCTCGACGCCGCGGCTGAACAGGATCTGCATGCCGACGCAGATGCCCAGCACCGGGCGCCCGCCGGCGAGGCGCTTGCCGATGATCCGGTGCCCGGCCACGCCGAGCAGCCCCGCCATGCAGGCGGAGAACGCACCCACCCCCGGGACGACCAGCCCGTCGGCCTCGACCGCGGCATGCGGGTCGGCCGTCACCTCGACCTCGGCGCCCGCGCGCGCGATGGCGCGTTCGGCGGAGCGGAGGTTGCCGGAACCGTAGTCGAGGATCACCACACGAGGCACAGGACCAGCGTAGCCCGGGGGCGGGCGCGGTTTTCAGCCGCGCTGGAACGAGTAGACGTCCGTCACCGTGTTGCACGGGCTCGGCGGCACGACCTCCACGCGCAGGGTCCCGGTGGGCGCGTCGTAGTCGACGCCCTCGGGGGTGAACGCGCCGGCGCAGGTGCTGACGAGCGGCAGCTGGCCGAGCTCCTTGACGTGCGCGCGGGTGTCGCGCCCGGCCAGCGGCCGCGGCAGGTCGACCTGGAGCAGCTGGTAACTGGTCGGGTAGAGGTCGTTGTTCGAGTCCGAGGTGGCGCACAGCAGCCGGGTCGGGGACACGAAGTCGCAGCCCTGCGCCGAGCGGATGGTGTGGTCGAGGTGGATCCGCGCGGCCAGCGGCAGGTCGCCCGCCGTGCGCGGGGCCCGGGGGTTGAGGAACGGCGTCGGCGAGACGTACATCTCGGTCGCGTCGCCGAGGGCGCCGGAGACCAGCCACTGGCCGTCCGGGCTGACCGCGGCGTAGGCGTTCGCGTTCACGGGCGGCTCGTCGGCCTGCAGCGGGTGGACGAACTCCGTGGTCTCCCCCGAAGGCGCGGTGACCAGGTACATCTTGTTCACCGGCGGGTTCGCGACGGTGTTCTGGTAGACGTCGAACACGTAGCCGCGCTGCGAGTCCGGGTCGCCGACGTGGCCCCAGCCCTCGTCCTTCAGCGGCTGCGGGATGGTGGTCCCGTTGCGGTACACCGTTTCCGGCGCCTGCCCGGGCCGCCGCAGCGTGGTGATGCCCTCACCGCTGACCGCATTGGCGACGCCGGTCTTGCCGGTCCGGTGCCAGCCGCCGAGCGAGGCGGCCGGGCTCGCGGACGCGAGGCCGGTGCAGCCGAGCAGGGCCGCGGTGGACAAGGCGAGCACTTTCGCCGCCGTCGTCGAATGACGCATGGTTCGCTCCTTCGCGAACGGGACCTTGGCGGCGGCCCGCGGATTTTTGCACGACTCCCCGTTTGGCCGTGCCGCCGAACGGGTAGTCACTCGTTCGCGTGAGGTGCCGCCGGCGCCCCAGTACCCGTGAAGAGGGCGAAATGTCCGAGTCAGACCTCCTGTGCGACCTGCTGCAGGCGTGGCGAGACGACATCGACAGCGTGCCGTTCCCCCAGTTCGCGGCGCCGCGGATCCCGCCGCAGGCCTCGCGGGTGGACATCGACACCCGGTACCGGCTCGAGCCCGCCCACCCCCACGTGACCAACACCACGCACTGGTACGAGGGCCGTCTGTGATTTCCTGCGGGGACCGCATCGCCGCGAGCCCGTAGGAGAACTCCGATGAGCAGCACCCCGGATCCGCACGATTTCCTCGACCTCGACGCCGGGCTCGCCGAGGAGGACCGGGCCATCCGGGACGCCGTCCGCGCCTACGCGCGTGATCAGCTGTCCGGCAATGTCGCCGAGTGGTACGAATCCGGCTCGCTGCCCGCGCGCGAACTCGCGAAGGGCTTCGGCGAGCTGGGCCTGCTGGGCATGCACCTCGAGGGTTACGGCTGCGCCGGCACCAGCGCGATCGCGTACGGCATCGCGTGCCGCGAGCTGGAGGCCGTCGACTCGGGGCTGCGCAGCTTCGTCTCGGTGCAGGGCTCGCTCGCGATGTTCGCGATCCACCGCTGGGGCAGCGAGGCCCACCGTGCGGAATGGCTGCCGCGGATGGCGGCCGGGGACGCGCTGGGCTGCTTCGGCCTGACCGAGCCGGACGCGGGCAGCGACCCCGGCAGCATGCGCACCCGCGCCGTGCGCGACGGCTCCGACTGGGTGCTGACCGGCACGAAGATGTGGATCACCAACGGGACCGTCGCCGACGTCGCGGTCGTCTGGGCGCAGACCGACGAGGGCGTCCGCGGGTTCGTGGTCCCGACGTCCACCCCGGGCTTCACCGCGAACGAGGTGAAGCACAAGCTTTCCCTGCGCGCGTCGCTGACCGCGGAGCTGGTGCTCGACGGCGTCCGGCTGCCGGAATCGGCGGCCTTCCCGGAGGTCCGCGGCCTGCGCGGGCCGTTGTCCTGTCTCAACGAGGCGCGGTACGGGATCCTGTTCGGCGTGGTCGGCGCGGCGCGCGCGTGCTACCAGGCCGCGCTGGAGTACACGCTGGCGCGCGAGCAGTTCGGCAAGCCGCTGGCCTCGTTCCAGCTGACCCAGCGCAAGCTCGCGGACCTGCTCGTGGAGGTCAACCGCGCCGGGCTCGTCGCGCTGCAGATCGGCCGGCTGAAGGACGCCGGCACGCTGGCCCACAGCCAGGTGAGCTTCGGCAAGATGGCGAACGTGCGCTCCGCGCTCGACGTGGCCCGCACCGCGCGCTCGATGCTCGGCGCGAACGGGATTTCGCTGGAGTACCCGGTGATGCGGCACATGGCGAACCTCGAAACGGTGCTGACCTACGAGGGCACCGAGGAGATGCACGCGCTGTCGCTCGGCCAGGCGGTGACGGGGATCGCGGCGTTCCGCTGACCGGCGTCACCGCAGGAAGTCCTTGAGGGACAAGGCGATCGAGCCCGCGTCCAGACCGTGGGCCAGATCGTGGTCGGCCAGTTCGCCGTAACCGCGGACCTCGATGTCACGGCGGACGCCGAGGCCGAGCAGGCGGTGCGGCACGTCGGCGAGCGCTTCGGCGACGCAGTGGGCCGAGGTGCCCGCGAGGTACGGCTCGACGAGGACGACGTCCGCCGCGTCCGTGACCGCGGCGCGCAGGCCGGCGGCGTCGAAGGGACGGATGGTGGCGGCGTAGAGCACCGTGACGTCCATGCCCTCGGTCGCCGCGAGCACGCGGTCGAGCATGGGGCCCACGGCGACGACCACCCCGCGCGAACCCTGGCGCAGCGTCTGGAATCCGACGCCGAAGTACGGCGAAGCGTTCTCCTGCGCGGAAAGCCGGAGGTACACCCGGCCGTCGCCCGGCACGGAGTCGAGCAGCAGCCGGCGGGCCTCGTCCGGGTGCCCGGGCACGTGGATCGTCCAGCCGGGCAGCGAATCCATCAGCGCGACGTCGCCCGGCGACTGGTGGGTGCGGCCTTCCGCGGGCATGTCGTAGGAAGCGCCGTACGACACGAGCACGGCGCCGGCGTCCTGGTGCGAAAGGTCGAGCTTGATCTGCTCGAACGCCCGCTCCACCAGGAACGCGGAGAACGTGTGCACGATCGGCCGCAGCCCGGCGAGCGCCAGGCCGGCGCCGGTGCTGACCAGCAGCTGCTCGCGGATCCCGACGTTCAGCACCCTGTCCGGGTGCCGCCGCGCCGCGCCGGCCAGCTGGGCGGCGGAGATGTCGGCGAGCACCACGGCGACGTCCGGGTCGGTGTCGACGATCTCCTCGGCCGTGCTCAGGAACGTCTCACGCATGTTCGGCATGTCTTTCAGCCCTTCGGTTCCACGACGGCGACCACGGCGAGCGGCCGGCCGGGGTGAGCGGCGGTGAACGCTTCGTAGAGCGCTTCGTGGTCACGGCCGGAGACGGTGCGCGTCTCCCAGCCCTCCACCTCGAAGCGCCGGGCGATGCCGCCGGGCCAGCCGTGCGAAGACGACTGGTTGTCCACGACGACGGTGGTGAGCTGCTCCAGTCCGAGCCGCCCGGCCAGCACGACGGCCTCGCTGTTGGAGCCCTCGTCGAACTCGGCGTCGCCGACCAGCGTCACCACCCGCCCGGCGTGCCCGCAGGCGCGGGCGCCGAGCGCGGTGCCGACGGCGATCGGCAGGCCGTGCCCGAGCGAGCCGCTGGAGATCTCGACGCCCGGCACCCGCCGCCGGTCGGGGTGGTGGCCCAGCCGGGAGCCGACGGTGGACCAGTCCGCCAGCTCCGCCTCGTCGAGGAAGCCCTTGGCGGTGAGCACGGCGTAGTACGCCATCGGGCCGTGGCCCTTGGAGAGCAGGAACCGGTCGCGGCCCGGCTCGCGGAAGGTCGCGGGCGTCAGGTCGAGCACGCGGTCGTAGAGCACCCACAGGACGTCTACTGTGGACTGCGCGGCGGCGGTGTGCTTGTCGTCCCCGGTCATCAACGCGATCAGCCGCGGCAAATCGGCGTAACCGGGCGAAACAGCGGTTGTGGTCATGCCCCCACGATGCAACCTCGACCAATCTCTAGGTCAAGCGCTAACCTGGACCAATGACGAGGTTGGCCGAGCATCTGAGCATCGGGCAGGTGGCCGAGCGGAGCGGGGTCCCGCACACGGCACTGCGGTTCTACGAGGAGAAGGGGCTGATCAGCTCGGAGCGGTCGGCGGGCAACCAGCGCCGTTACCCGCGCTCGGTGCTGCGGCGGATCGCGTTCGTCCGCGCCGCGCAACGCGTGGGCCTCTCGCTGGAGGACATCAGCGAGGCCCTGTCCACCCTGCCCGACGACCACGCGCCGACGAAGGCCGATTGGGCCCGCCTGTCCCGCGAGTGGCAGTACGAACTGGACGCCCGCATCGACGCGCTGCAACGCCTCCGAGACCGCCTCACCGGCTGCGTCGGCTGCGGCTGCCTGTCGCTGCGCAGCTGCGGCCTGTACAACGCGGACGACGAACTGGCCCGCTTCGGCCCCGGCGCGAGCAAACTCCGCCCGGTCGCGGAGGGCGGCATCTGAGTTTCCCTTGCGCGGGGATGGTTCACGGCCCGGCCGGTTGGGCCGAGGTGGAGCCGCCACGGGATCCCGGTGACTCGCGACGAGCTGACGGAAGTGGTCGCCCACAACACGAAACGCCGCTTCGCCTTCGACGACAGCGGCTCGCGCATCCGCGCCAGCCAGGGCCACAGCGTGGCGGCGGACCTCGGCCTGGCCACAGCGACCTCGCCGGACGTCCTCTACCACGGCACGGCGACGCGCTTCGCCGCGGCGATCTTCGCCGAGGGCCTCCGCCCGATGCGCCGCCACGCCGTGCACCTGCCCGCCACCGCGGAGACCGCGCGCACGGTCGGCGCGCGCCACGGCGCTCCGCTGGTACTGCGCGTGGACGCGCTCGCGATGGCCGCCGCGGGCCACGAATTCCAGGTGAGCGCCAACTCTGTCTGGCTCACCGCGTCGGTCCCGCCGGAGTTCCTCACCGCGGCCGGCTGGTCCCGGCTCCGGGTATCCGGTCCGGGGCGCGGTCAGTGGCGCCGCGGCCGTCCCATCAGGCGGCGGCCGACGTCGATCAGCTCGCGGCGCAGCGTTTCGTCGTCGAGTTCGGCCAGGTCCGGGGAGCCGCCGGCCATGGCGACGCCGGTGAGGGCGACCATGGCGGTCACGCGGGCCGCGACGTCCGGGTCCGGGCCGGCCAGGATGGCGATCAGGGCGTTTTTGAAGCCCTCCATGCCGTGGGCCGACTTCTCGATCGCGCGGTTGATGCCCGGGTCGCTGGAGAACAGCGCGACCAGCACGCGGTGGCGCACCACGAGGTCCACGAAACCGTCGAGCAGCTGGTCGATCTGAGCGCCGCGGCGGCGCTGCTTGGCGGCCTCGACCACCAGCACGTCCAGCTCGCGGATGCCGGGCTCGGCCACCGCCTCGGTGATCTCGGCCTTGGTCTTGAAGTGGTAGTACACCGCCGCCTTCGTGACGCCCAGCGCGTCGGCGATCATCTGCAGCGACGTGCCCTCCACGCCGTGCTCGGCGAACAGCCTCAGCGCGGTGCCCAGTAGCCGGGTTCGCGTGTCTTCGGCCGGGACGGCGGTCGTCATCGTTCCTCCTCGTCAAAGCGGAGGGAGCCTACGTCACGCCCCTGCCGATCGGCAAACGGGTTGCCTAGCCGATCGGCTGGCAAACCACTTGCCGTGCGGCTAGTCACACACTTGCCGATCGGCTTGGCAGCGTCCTTGCCGATCGGCTAGCTTCGAACTCACCAGTACGAGTGACGAAGGCCCTATTCGGGCGAAACGGAGACAACACCCGTGGCGACTTTCCTCTACCGGCTCGGCCGGTTGTCGTTCCGGCGGCGAGCCCTCGTCACGGCCGTATGGGCGGCCGTGCTCGTGGCCCTCGGCGTCGGCGCGCTGACCCTGTCCGGCCAGCTGTCCGACTCGGTGACGATCCCGGGCACGGAGTCCCAGCAGGCCATCGACCGGCTGGCGGAGAAGTTTCCGCAGGCCTCGGCCGGTGGCGCGACCGCGCGGGTGGTGATCGCCGCGCCGCCGGGCCACACCGTCACCGATCCGGCGGGCCGGGCCGCCGTCGAGTCCGTGGTCTCGCACCTCAAGGCCGCGCCGAAGGTCGCGTCCGTGGTCGACCCGTTCCAGGCCAAGTCCGTCTCGCCCGACGGCAAGGTCGCACTCGCCCAGGCGAGCTACACGGTCAAGGGCTTCGAGCTGACCGACAGTGACCGCCAGGCGTTGCTGAACAGCGGCAACAGCGTCAAACAGAGCGGTTACGAGGTCGAGTTCGGCGGCGACGCCGCGCAGGCCATGCCGGCGACCGGCGCGACCGAAGGCCTCGGCGTCGCCGTGGCGGCCGTCGTCCTGATCATCACGTTCGGGTCACTGCTGGCCGCGGGCATCCCGCTGCTCACCGCGCTGATCGGCGTCGGCATCGGCTTCGCGGGCATCACGCTCGCCTCCGGCTTCCTGGAGCTGAACTCCAACACCCCGATCCTCGCGCTGATGATCGGCCTCGCTGTGGGCATCGACTACGCGCTGTTCATCGTGTCGCGCTACCGGCACGAGCTGAGCCTCGGCCGAGAACCCGAGGAGGCGGCCGGGCGCGCCGCCGGCACCGCCGGGTCCGCGGTGGTGTTCGCCGGGCTGACCGTGATCATCGCGCTGGCCGGCCTGACCGTGGTCGGCATCCCGTTCCTCGGCCAGATGGGCATCGCCGCCGCGGCGACCGTCGCGGTGGCCGTGCTGATCGCGCTGACGCTGCTGCCCGCCGTGCTCGGCTTCGCCGGCCCTCGCCTGCTCGGCAGCCGGATCCGCTTGCGCCGCAAGCCTTCCGCGCAGACCGCCACCCACGGCGAGCGCTGGGCCCGGTTCGTCGCCCGGCACCGCGTGCCCGTGCTGCTCACGTCCCTGGCCGGCCTCGTGGTCGTCGCGCTGCCCGCGCTGGGCATGCAGCTCGGCCTGCCGAACGACAGCAGCGCCGCGCCGGAGTCGACCCAGCACAAGGCCTACGAGCTGGTCAGCAAGAGCTTCGGCGAGGGCGCGAACGGCCCGCTGCTGGTCGTGATCGACACCGGCGCGAACCGCAGTCCCGAAGCGCTCAAGCAGGCCGTCGCCGGGATCGCCACCCTGCCGGACGTCGCCGGGGTGACCCCGCCGAACGTGAACGCCTCCGGTGACACCGCGCTGCTGACCGTGATCCCGAAGAGCGGGCCGAGCAGCAAGCAGACCGAGGACCTGGTCGCGGCGATCCGGGCGCAGTCCGGACCGCTGCACGAGACGACCGGCGCGAGCCTCGCCGTGACCGGCCAGACCGCCGCGAACATCGACGTCTCCCAGAAGCTCTCCGACGCGATGCTGCCCTACCTCGCGCTGATCGTCGGGCTCGCGTTCATCCTGCTGATGCTGGTGTTCCGCTCGGTCGTGGTGCCGCTGAAGGCGACGCTGGGCTTCCTCGGCTCCGTGGCGGCGACGTTCGGCGCGGTGGTCGCGGTGTTCCAGTGGGGCTGGCTGACGGACCTGCTCGGCGTCGCGTCGACGGGGCCGATCATGAGCATGCTGCCGATCCTGCTGATCGGCGTCCTGTTCGGACTCGCGATGGACTACCAGGTGTTCCTGGTGACGCGGATGCGCGAGGAGCACGTGCACGGCGCCGACCCGCAGGAGGCCGTGGTCACCGGCTTCCGGCACGGCGCGCGGGTGGTCGTGGCGGCGGCGCTGATCATGATCAGCGTGTTCGCGGGCTTCGTGCTGGCCGAGTCGACGCTGATCCAGTCGATCGGGTTCGCGCTCGCCTTCGGGGTGCTGGTGGACGCCTTCGTGGTCCGGATGACGATCGTGCCGGCGGTGATGTCGCTGCTCGGCCGGGGCGCCTGGTGGCTGCCGCGGTGGCTCGACCGGATCCTGCCGAACGTCGACGTGGAGGGCGAGGGCCTGGCCAAGCAGCTCGACGCGCCCGACGATCACCAGCTGACCCACGCCTGACGGCACGCGGCGGATGGCGCTTTTCCCACTCGGCGCGGGGAAGGCGTCATCCGCTGTGGTCGTCGCGGGGAGGTCAGCCGGCCAGCCAGGCGATGGCGCCGCCGACGGAGAGGACGGCGGCCACGCCCAGCACGACGGCGATGAACTTCGCCGTCTTCCAAGTCGAGTAGACGCCGCCGATCAGGAAGCCGCCGAGGGCCAGCAGCAGGACGGCGATGACCTCTTTGCTCACGCCGGTTAGCGTGCCATATGGCCTTCACCGTGACGGTACTGGGCAGCGCGACCCCGTACCCCCGCCCGGACAATCCCTGCTCCGGCTACCTGCTGAGACACGGGGCCACGAAGATCTGGCTCGACGCCGGCCCCGGCACGCTCGCCGCGCTGCAGGAGCACACGGCCCCCGACGGGCTGGACGCGATCTGGATCTCCCACCTGCACGCCGATCACGTCGCGGACCTGCTGCCGGCGGTGTACGCGCTGCTGTTCGCGGACCTGCCGCCGTGCAAGCCGATCCCGCTCTACGGCCCGCCGGGCACGGGCGCGCGGCTTTCGGCGTTCCTCAGCAACACCGGGCGCGCGCCGATCGAGCAGGCCTTCGCCGTGCATGAGCTGCACGACGGGCACCGCGCGCGGGTCGGCGACCTCGAGCTGACGTCGGTGGCCGTGGCCCACGGCTTCCCCGCGTTCGGCCTCCGCGCGACCGACGGCACCCGGACACTGGCCTACTCCGGCGACACCGGGCCGTGCGACGCGCTCACGAAACTGGCCGACGGCGCCGACCTGTTCCTCTGCGAAGCCGACAGTGACGAGCCGTCTGCCGTGCACCTCACCCCCGCCGAAGCAGGCCGCGCGGCCACCGGCGCGGCCCGGCTCCTGCTCACGCACGTGGGCCACACCATCACCGCACGCGACGCCGTGACCCAGGCCGCGGAGCACTTCCCCGGCCCGGTGGCGTACGCGGCGCCACGCGCGGTATTCGGCGTCTGATGTGATGTCCGGGAGGTTGAACCAGGCGGCCGCGCGGGGAGTGGTCGTCGATGACGGTGTGGACGGTCACCGACTTGTTCTTGTCGCCTCGCTGTTTGCCGACGTAGCGCCAGCCGCCGCAGTCGGGTTCGTGGGGTCAGGGTGGGGCACGAAGGCACGACCGGCCGTCACTGCCTCGACCCGGGACAACGTCCCCGGACATCACACCTAGAGCACGCCCTTGGTCGACGGGATGCCGCCCGCGCGGGGGTCCGGCTCGGTGGCGGCGCGCAGGGCCCTGGCGACGGCCTTGTACTGCGCCTCCGCGATGTGGTGGGGGTCGCGGCCGTGGATCACGCGGACGTGCAAGGCCAGCTGCGCGTGGAACGACAGCGAGTCGAACACGTGCCGGGTCAGCACAAACGGGTAGTTGCCGCCGATGGTGAAGGCGTTGAACTGCTCCGGCTCGCCCACGTGCACGCAGTACGGGCGGCCCGAGACGTCGATCGCGGCGTGGGCCAGGGTCTCGTCCATCGGGATCCAGGCGTCGCCGAACCGGCGGATGCCGCTCTTGTCGCCGAGGGCCTGGCGGATCGCCTGGCCGAGCACGATCGCGGTGTCCTCGACGGTGTGGTGGGCGTCGATGTGGACGTCGCCGGTCGCCTCCACCTTGAGGTCCAGCGAGCCGTGCACGCCGAACGCGGTGAGCATGTGGTCGTAGAACGGCACGCCGGTGGCGATCTCGACCTGGCCCGTGCCGTCGAGGTCCAGCTGGACCAGGATCGACGATTCCTTGGTGGTTCGCTCCACCTTGCCAACGCGGCTCATCGCGGTACTTCCTTACTGGCCTCGAGGAAGGCGTCGTTTTCTTCCGGGGTGCCGATGCTGACCCGCAGGTGGCCTTCGATGCCGACGTCCCGGATCAGCACGCCGTGGTCTGCATAGGACTTCCAGCTCGCCGGGGCGTCCGCGAACTGTCCGAAGAGGACGAAATTCGCGTCGCTCGGCACCGGCGTGAAACCGAGGCCCAGCAACGACTCCACCACGCGGTCACGCTCCGCAGCCAGCTTGTGCACGGTGGCCAGCGTCGCATCGGCGTGACGCAGCGCGGCGCGCGCGGCCGCCTGCGTGAGCTTCGACAGGTGGTACGGCAGCCGCACGAGCTGCAGTGCGTCGACGATCGCCGGGGCGGCCGCGAGGTAGCCCAGGCGGCCGCCGGCGAAGGCGAACGCCTTGCTCATCGTGCGCGAGACGATCAGCTTCGCCGGGTACTCCGAGATCAGCTCGACCGCGCTCGGCTGCGAGGAGAACTCCGCGTACGCCTCGTCCACCACGACGATGCGCGGCGCGGCGTCCAGCACCGCGCGCAGCCCGGCCAGCGGGATCGAACCGCCGGTCGGGTTGTTCGGGCTGGTCACGAACACGATGTCCGGCCGCCGCTCGCGCACCAGCTCCGCCGCCCGCTCCGCGTCCAGCGAGAAGTCGGGCCGGCGCGGCACCGGCACCCAGTCGGTGCGGGTGCCGGAGGCGATGATCGGGTGCATCGAGTACGACGGCTCGAAGCCGAGCGCGCTGCGGCCCGGCCCGCCGAACGCCTGCAGGATCTGCTGCAGGATCTCGTTGGACCCGTTGGCCGCCCAGACGTTCGCCTCACCCAGCACCACCCGCGTGGACACGGTGAGGTAGTCGGCCAGGTCCGTGCGCAGCGCCACCGCGTCGCGGTCCGGGTAGCGGTGCAGCGAAGCGGCCTCGGCGCGCACGGCCTCGGCGACGTCGGCCACCAGCTCGTCCGGCGGCGGATACGGGTTCTCGTTGGTGTTGAGCCGGACGGGCACGTCGAGCTGCGGCGCGCCGTACGGGGTCTTGCCACGCAGGTCTTCCCGCAGCGGCAAGGCCTCGAGCGTGACTTCGGCCCCGGAGATCGCGTCGGTCATCGGGCCTCCCCCTCGAACCGCGCGGTGACGGCTTCACCGTGCGCGGGCAGGTCTTCGGCGTTGGCCAGCGCGACCACGCGGCCGGCGACCTCGCGCAGCGCCTCTTCCGTGTAGTCCACGACGTGGATGCCCTTGAGGAAGCTCTGCACGGACAGGCCCGAGGAGTGCCGGGCGAACCCGCCGGTGGGCAGCACGTGGTTGGAGCCGGCGCAGTAGTCGCCGAGCGAAACCGGCGCGTACGCCCCGACGAAAACCGCTCCCGCGTTGCGCACCCGCGCGGCGACCTCCCGCGCGTCCGCCGTCTGGATCTCCAGGTGCTCGGCGGCGTACGCGTCGACCACCCGCAATCCGTCGTCCACAGTGGACACCAGGATGACGCCGGACTGCCTGCCGCCGAGCGCCTCGCCCACCCGCTCGGCGTGCTTGGTGGCGGCGACGCGGCCGGCCAGCTCCTTCTCGACGGCGTCGGCCAGCTCCTCCGACGTGGTGACGAGCACGCTGGCCGCCAGCGGGTCGTGCTCCGCCTGGCTGATCAGGTCGGCCGCGACGTGCGCCGGGTCGGCCGTCTCGTCCGCGAGGATGGCGATCTCGGTGGGCCCGGCCTCGGAGTCGATGCCGATCACGCCGCGGACGAGGCGCTTCGCCGCGGTGAGGTAGATGTTGCCGGGCCCGGTGACGATGTCGACCGGCGCGAGCTCGGCGCCGTCGGTGTCCGTGCCGCCGTACGCGGCCAGCGCGACGGCCTGCGCGCCGCCCACGGCCCAGACCTCGTCGACGCCCAGCAGCGCGGCGGCGGCCAGGATCGTCGGGTGCGGCAGGCCGCCGAAGGCCGCCTGCGGGGGCGAGCACAGCACCAGCGAGCGGACGCCCGCGAGCTGCGCCGGGACCACGTTCATCACCACCGTGGACGGGTACACGGCCAGCCCGCCCGGAGCGTACAGCCCGACGCGGTCGACCGGCACCCAGCGCTCGGTGACCGTGCCGCCCTCGACGACCTTCGTGGTCACGTCGTGGCGGCGCTGGTCGGAGTGCACCTTGCGGGCGCGCTTGATCGACTCCTCCAGCGCGGCGCGCACCTCGGGGTCGAGCTCTTCGAGCGCCTTGGCCGGCTCGGCGGCCGGCACGCGCACGGTGGCGGGCCGGACCTTGTCGAACTGCTCGGTGTACTCGAGGACGGCCGCCACACCGCGATCGCGCACCGCCTCGACCACCGGCCGCACGTGATGCAGCGCCGCGTCCACGTCGTATTCGGCGCGTGGCAGCGCGGCACGCAGTTCGGCGGCGGTCGGGACCTGCCCTCGCAGGTCGGTGCGGTTCAACATGGTCACCAGGGTACGAGGTGGCCCCGACAGTTCCGGCAGGGATACTCGGTGGTGACCACTGCCGGGGAAAACGAGGAGGCCGCCGTGCCGCGGATCGGGTTGTGCCAGCTCACTTCGGGCGACGATCCGGAGGCCAACCTGAAACTGGTTCGCTCCGGGGTCGAGGCCGCGGCGACCGGCGGCGCGCACGCCGTGGTGTTCCCGGAGGCGACGATGGCGCGGTTCGGCCGCCCGCTCGCCCCGGTCGCGCAGCCGCTCGACGGCCCGTGGGCGCAGGCCGTCTCGGCGATCGCGGCGGAGCACGGGGTACTGGTGGTCGCGGGCATGTTCACCCCGGCCGAGGACGGGCGCGTGCGCAACACGCTGCTGGTCACCGGGCTCGGGCACCACCTCGGCTACGACAAGATCCACCTGTACGACGCGTTCGGCTTCGCCGAGTCCGACACCGTCGCGCCGGGTGCCGCGCCGCTGACGTTCGAGGCCGGCGGCACCGTGTTCGGCGTCGCGACCTGTTACGACCTGCGCTTCCCGGAGCTGTTCCGCCGCCTCGCGGACGACGGCGCGGACGTGGTGCTGGTCCCGGCGTCCTGGGGCGCGGGCGAGGGCAAGCGCGACCAGTGGGAGGTGCTCGTCCGCGCCCGCGCGCTCGACTCCGGCTGCTGGGTCGCGGCCTGCGGCCAAGCCGACCCGGCGGCCACCGGCACCGAGGTCAACCCGAAGGCCCCCACCGGCATCGGCTGGTCGACGGTCGCCGACGGCTTCGGCCGCGTCGTCGCCCAGCTCGGGGCCGCGCCGGAAAGCGTGGTGCTCGACCTCGACCCGGCCGTCGCGGTGAAGGCCAGGGCCGCCACGGGCGCGCTGGCCAACCGGCGGCTCTAGCTCCTTGTGCCTCTGGCTGGTTTGCGCCCCAATGTGGCGTTCGGTGCGTTCAACGCACCCAAGGCGATCAGACTACTATTTGTCTACTCGTGACCTGCGCTGTCAGCGACGGACCTGTCGCGCATGGGGCAGAAGGGCCGCTAAACTCGTCCCATTGACGAAGCCGGTCAACATGGGTTCTACCTGCGGAAACCTTAGTTCGGCCGGGTGGGACGGGTTGCCTGAAACCCGGCCCGCTGGCCAAATCGGCTGTTCGGCTGACCTTGCGAGAGACGCGCCAGACCAGTCACGTGTCGTCCGCTCCGCTGTGCATTCGCGGCCGACCGCACAACTCGGCGGCGCATAATACGTCACTATCCTTCTGAAACTTGAGGCAACATAGCCGAGAATTCGTACCCGGAAACTGCGGCAAGTAGCGATAGAAGCCGTCTTTCCTGGACGAGGCTGGCACGCTCGAACTCGTATTTCAAAATGTTCTCTGCATGCTCCAAGCCTTCGATGATGATCGGACCAGTCGGGCCACCTAGCTCACTGAACACACGCCGGGCGTCGGCGGAGACCTTGCCAGTTGTCACAATTACCGCCTTGTCCGCACTATAGCGCGCTTTCCGGTAGTTGAACGGATAGGCGTCGCCTGCCCCGAAGTCGCGATCCTTCAATTCAAATATCCAGACGCGGTCTATATAGTCAGCGACGATATCGACCTCCTCGCTAGACTCCTCAATATTCCAGTAGGTGGAGGATAAGGGAACGCCGAGTTTCACCAGAAGATTGCTCACCCATACAGTCATCCAGTGACTGCCATTCAGCATCTCCTTCCCGATCTTATTGAGACTGTAACCCTCTGCGATCAATTCATCTGAAAATGGTCGATTACACGAGGCGCACCGTAAGTCTATCCCATTCCCTGAAGATATATCGTCCTTTCGAGATGTCTTCAACAGTTGCGATGACGTTTTTCGACACTGTAGCAGGTACTCTGTCGATAACAACTCCGTACGTCTAATGTCGTCGATGGCTTTTTGAAATTCGTCATGCTTGGCCCCCCTCTTGGATAGAAGTTCCTGCTCTCTGGCAAAGCCCGATTCACTTAACTCTCTGATCAGTTCGCGGACCGACCTTCGAGAAAATAGCTCAGCGTAACCGACTTTAGCCTGATCAAATTCAGGAGTAGTGAACTTAAAACCAGAGTCTTCCGCCTCTATTTTCGTGACAAGATTTCCCCGGCGTGACGAAAATAGATCCATTGACTCCCACGAAAAGTCTATATGGCGAGATCTACGCCCATCCATCGACGCCTTTATAGCGCCTTCAAACAAGCTGGCAAACCTCTCAACTTCAGCTTTCGCAGAATTTTCGATAGCTGTTACGCCGGCTATTAGCACACCTCCTTCGGGAAACCCTCGCATAATGCCTGGAGCAAGGCGGATCCGTCGCGCGCCGATATAGTTGAGAAGTGCCGACGGATATGTCATTGCACAGAACAAATTCCCTTCAAGTGCAAATACTTCTACTTGTGGGTCCGGCGCATTTGCTCGTCGAGACGAAGGCACCGGCATGTCCACCTCAGGGCGAGAAATAGGGAACCCCGCAACTCGGCTGAGTTCCTCGCTGGCATATGAGAGCAACGCTCTCCCTGCGCCTGATACGGCTATGCCCGAAACTGCCGCCCAGAAATCCTGGGAGTTGACTGTTATATGCGAATGGAGAACATGAACATCGTGCACTCAGGCCCCCGTCGACGGCACAGGCGAATCTCTTGTTCCGACATAGTCGCTGCACGTGGTCGGAGTGTTACGCCGCATGGAGTGCTTGACTGCATATCCACGCCTGCACCCGCCCGATCCAACGGCCGCCGACACGCCAAGACCTGGACCTTCGACAGGCGGCTGTAGGAGTCAAGAACGAACGAACGAACGACCGCCCGCCCGCCCGCCCTGACCAGCAGTAGCCTTGTCGTCGTCCGCCCTGAGGTTGACAGCGGGTCAACAAAACATGGGTCACCAACGCCACATTGGGGCGCTGCGGGCCAGGCTCCGCCGACAGCGCCGGGGGTCTCAGGTGGCGTTGCGGCCGCCGTCGACGTCGAGGATCGCGCCGTGCACGAAGGACGCGTCCTCGCTCGCGAGGTAGGTGACGGCGGCGGCGATCTCCTCGGGGGCCGCGGTCCGGCCGGCGGGCGCGAGGGCGGCGAGCTGGTCGAGGCCCTCGCCGAACAGCGCGGTGCCCTCGGTGCGGGTGGGCCCGGGGCTGACCGCGTTGACCCGCACGCCGCTGGGGCCGAACTCCGCCGCCCACGACTTGGTCAGCAGTTCCAGCGCCGCCTTGCCGGAGCCGTTGAGCGCCATCCCGGCGATCCCGAACCGGGCGGCCATGGTCAGCACGTTGACGATCGCCCCCCGACCGCGCGCGGCCATCGCGGGGGCGAGCTCGGCGACCAGGAGGAACGGCGCCCGGACATTCACCGCGTACACGGCGTCGATCTCTTCGGCGGTGATGTCCGCGGTGGGGCCTCCGCCGAAGACGCCGGCATTGTTGACCAGCACGTCGACGTGCCCGCCACCGAGTTCGACGGCCTGGCGCGCCAAGGCCCGCACGGCGCCGGCGCCGGCGAGGTCGCCCGCGAGGAAGTCGGCCTTTCCGCCGGACTCGCGGATCGCCGTGACGACCTCGTCGCCGCGCGCCGCGTCCCGGCCGGTGACGATCACTTGGGCGCCGCGGGCGGCGAGCGCGACGGCCACCGCCCGGCCGATTCCGCTCGTGGCGCCGGTGACGAGCGCGGTGGCACCGGTCATTTTCGCAATAGTGGTCATACCGACCACGCTAGAACCGATACCGGACAGGATCCGCCCGGTATCCGTGCCAGACTTCCGCCATGACCCGACCGACCGCCCGCGTGCTGGCGCTGCTGGAGATCCTCCAGTCCGGCGGCACCCGCACCGTCGCCGAGCTGGCCGGGCGGCTCGGCGTGGACGAGCGCACCGTCCGGCGCTACGCCGGTCACCTGATCGACCTGGACGTGCCGGTCCGCACGGTGCGCGGGCGGTACGGCGGTTACCGCCTCGCGCCCGGCTTCCGGATGCCGCCGCTGATGCTCACCGACGACGAGGCGCTGGCCGTGCTGCTCGGGCTCGTCGTCGCGCGACGGGACGGGCTGGTGCCCGCGTCCGTGACCGCGGTGGAGAGCGCCACCGCGAAGGTGCGGCGGGTGCTGCCCGAGGCGATCGGGCGGCGGCTGGACGCGCTGCTGGCCACCGCCGAGTTCACCCGTCCGGCCCGCGCCGCGGCGAGCCCCGGGACGGACGTGCTGCTCACGCTCGCGGAAGCGGCGCGGTCCCGCCGTCCGGTCGCTTTCGCTTACACCGCTTGGGGTGGACGGCGCAGCGAGCGCACCGTGCACCCGTACGGGATCGTCGCCCACTCCGGCCGCTGGTACGTGACGGGCGCGGATTCGGACAGCGGCGAGGTGCGCACCTTCCGGCTGGACCGGATCGAGGACGCGACCGTGCAACCGGGCGAGTTCGAGGTGCCCAGCGGGTTCGACCCGGGCGAGCGGGTGCTGTCCGGGCTCGCCGAGGTGCCCTACCGGCACGAGGTTTCGCTGCGCGTCCAGGGCACGGCGGAGCACGTCGCGGCCCGGTTTCCCGCCGGAATCGCCACGGTGGAAGGACTTCCGGACGACGGCTGGGTGCGGGTCCGGCTGCGGGCCGAACGGCTGGACTGGATCCCCGGCGTGCTCGCGCGCCTGGATCACCCGTTTGTCATCGAGCGGCCGGACGCCCTGCGTGACCACGTGCACGCACTGGCCCGGCGGCTCGCCGAAAGCGCCGACGCACGCTAGCGCAGCAGCCCTTCCCGGATGGCCACCCGGACGAACCCCGCCCGGCGCCGCTCCCCCGTCTTGTCGCGGATGCGGTCCAGGTACGAGCGGACCGTGCGGACGCTGATGTTCAGGATCTCCGCCACGTCGACGTCGCGCTCGCCCGCCGCGACCAGGCGCAGCACCTGCCGCTCGCGTTCCGACAGCTCGATCTTCGGGCCCGCGTGCCGGTCTTCGCTGTCCTGGATGATCATCCCGGCCAGCGTGGGCGAGACGTACGCGTTGTCCTCGGCGATGGTGCGGATCGCGCGCAGCAGCTCGTCGCCGTCGACGTCCTTGGACAGGAAGCCCTTGGCGCCCGCCTGCATCGCGCCGAGCACCTCCGGCTGTTCCGCGTGCGCGGACACCACGAGCACCTTGTGCCCCATCTGCCCGACTTCCAGCACCGCCGCCGCGTCCTGCACCCCGCGCAGCTTGAGGTCCAGCACCACGACGCTGCCGGGCGGCTGCTCCTGCACGGCGAAGCGCGCGACGGAGTCCGCCACCGCGCCCAGCTCGATGTCCGGCGCGTCGTTCAGCACCCGCGCCACCGCGTCGCGGTAGAGCGGGTGGTCCTCGATCACGCCGACGTTGATCCGCGGCGGCTGCTCCTGGCCGTCTTCGACCGTCACGTCACGGCTTCCTTCCCGGGCTGCCCACGAGGCCACGGCGGATGGCCTCCTTCACCAGCCCCGGACGGCGCCGCTCCCCCGTCTTGTCCCGGATCCGGTCGAGATAGCCGCGCACGGTGCGCACGCCGATGCCGAGGATCCGGGCGATGTCGATGTCGCGCTCGCCGGCCGCGACCAGCCGCAGCACCTGCTCCTCGCGCGGCGAAAGCTCCGTCTCCGGCCGCGGCACCGGGCGCTCGGTGTTGTCCTTGATGATCATCCCGGCGACCACGGCGGAGACGTACGCGCCGCCCTCGGCTACCGCGCGGATGGCGATCAGCAGCTCGTCGACGTCCACGTCCTTGGACAGGAAACCCTTGGCACCGGCCGCGATCGCGCCCAGCACCTGGTCCGACTCCGCCTGCGCCGAGACCACGAGCACGTGGTGCCCGAGCTCGCACACCTCCAGCACGGCCGCCGCGCCCGCGACCCCGGGCAGCCCCAGGTCCAGCAGCACGACGCTGCCCGCGGGCTGGCGTTCCACGTGGAAGCGGGCGACCGAGTCGACCACCGCGCCCAGCTCGACGTCCGGCGACTCCTCGAGGACGCGTTCCACCGATCGGCGGTACAGCGGGTGGTCCTCGATGACGGCCACCCGGATCCGGCCCGTGCCGGGCACCGCTTCGCCCGGCAGTTCTTCAGTCATCCGCACCGACCCGTCACCCCGTTCCACCCGGCGGGACCGGCTGCCCGGCCGCGGCCGGGTCCAGTGCGGGGCCCGTCGGCACCAGTGCCAGCAGCCCGCTCGGAAGCGGTGACCCGGCCACGGAACCGTAACCGAGCGACGCCAGCGCCGGGGCGCTCGCGACCGGATATTTCCGGCCCATGTCCGTAACCAGGTAGGTCGTGCCGGAACCGGCGTCGGTGACCACGGCGCCCCCGGACGGCGGCACGAAGACCTGGTCGGCGACCCGGGCGTCGCCGCGGCTGGTCACCGGCAGCGCGCGGCCGCCGGCGGGCAGCGGGAGGTCCGCGGAGACGAAGATCCGCCCGCCCTGCGCGCACAGCGTCACGGAGTTGCCGGTGATCGGCGCCTTGCCGGGGATCCGGTCGGGATAGGCGGCGGGGTCCGCGCCCCCCGCGCGCGGCTCGGCGACCTTCGCGACCGAGGCGACGTCCGCGGCCCGGGTCGGGACCGGGGCGGGGCGGCCGTCGTACGCGGCTTCGTTGGCGGAAGTGGTCACCAGCAGGCTCGCCTCGGTCTGGCCGATCGGCTGGAGGCCGGCCTTTTGCACCAGGTAATAGGAATTCGCCGCACCCGGCCCGGCCATCGCGTCGACGACCGCGAGGACTTCGCCGACGCGCGTGGGCGTCGCGCCGACCCGCGGGCCGGTGTCGCCGGCGCCCGCCACCGGAATCGCGCCGAGGTCGCGGCCCGCCGGCACGGTGTCGATCCACCGGGACGAGACGGCGATCGTCGGGTAGCTGTCGAACTGCAGCGCGGCCGCGGCCTCGTCGCTGAGCTTGTACCGCCGCCCGCCCGCCACGAGATAACGGTCGCCTGGGGGCAGCCGGACGATCACGCCGGAGTCACGCGGCAGCTCGACCCCGTTCTGCGGAGCGCCGACGAGCACGGCCACCAGCGGCTCGGCCGAAGCGGGCGCGTCCTGCGTGGTACGGCTGCAACTGCTCCACGGCGCGGTGGTGAGCGCGGCCGCCGCGGGCAGCGAGTCGGGGGCGCCGGGAATGCCGATCTGCGTGCCGCGTGGCGCGGTGCCGAGATTCGCCGAGGACACGGAGACGGTCGAGTCGCCGTTGCCGCCCGCGAGCAACCGGGCGGAGGCGTAGTTGAGCACCGGGTGCACGGCGCCGTCCGCGCCGAGCACGAACCGCGCACCGGTGCCGTCCTCGACGATCACGCGCCCGCCCGCGAGCCAGTCCTTGCCGCCGGAGGGATTCAGCAGCCCGATCACGCCGAACACCGCGGTCACCAGAATCGCGACGGCCAGCCCCAGCACCGTGCCGAGCACCAGCCGCCGACTGGGTGAGGTGGGATGATTGGCGTCGGCCGCGACCAGCGCGGAAACAAGCCGGCGGCGCAGGAACTGGTACGCCTGGATCTGGTCCCGCTGCGTCCACACGCTGTTCCGGCCCCCTGTTCGCGCGCACTGGTCCACGCAGGAGGCTAGGAGCCGCCGGACCCGGCGACGAGGGTAATTTTTACGCCCACACGCGGGTGTGTGGGGCGCTAGCGTCACGGGGCCGGGCCAGGGTGGGTGCCCGGGGAAGGGGAGCCCGTGTCCGTCTCAGCACTGCCTGGCCCAGCGGGGTCTGGCCCGACCGGCTCCGGCTCGGCCATGTCCGGGGCGGCTGGATCCGGGTCGGCTGGGTCCGGCGCAACCGGGCCCGGCTCGACCATGCCCAGCCCGGCAGGACCCGGCCCGGCTGTGCCCGGCGCAGCGGGACCCGGCGCGGCCATGGCCAGCGCAACCGGACCCGGCTCGACCATGCCCAGCCCGGCAGACCTCGGCTCGGCCATGGCCGACTCAACCGGGCCCGGCTCGACTATGCCGAGCCCGGCAAACCCCGGCGCAGCATTGTCCGGCGCAACCGGACCCAGCCGAACCATGGCCGGGCCAACCGGACCCGGCCCAACCATGGCCAGCCCAGCAGACCTCGGCTCGGCCATGTCCGGAGCAGCCATGCCCAGTCCCGCAGGAACCGGCTCGGCCATGGCCGGGTCAACCGAACCCGGCGCGGCCATGTCCGGCGCGACCGGAACCGGCTCGGCCATGCCCAGCCCAGCAGACCTCGGCGCAGCCATGTCCAGCTCAGCCCGACCCGGCTCGACCACGGCCAGCCCAGCAAGCCCCACCGCAGCAATGTCCGACGCAGCCGGACCCAGCCCAACCATGTCCGGCCCAGCAGGACCCAGCGCAGCAAGGTCCGGCCCAGCAGGACCCGGCCCAACCATGCCCGGCCCGATTGGGCCCGGCCACGCTGCGTCCGCCCCCGGTGGCGGGGTGCCGCGCGCCGGGCAAATCCGTGGCGGGCAGGGGGAAGCCGCCGGGGCCGCGCGGTCGTCGTCGCGCGCACGGGCCGGGGCGGGCGCGTTGCCGTGGTTGCTGCCGGTCCGGCCGTTGCAGGTCGCGTTGTGGGAGGTTCTCGCGATCGGCGTGCTGCTGGTCTACACCCAGCCCGGGGTCGCGCAGCCGGTCCGGATCGGCGTTGCCGCGGTGGCCGGGGCGCTTTTGCTCGCGACGTCGATCCGGTTCGCCGGCCGGCACTTCGGCGCGTGGGCGTGGACCTGGCTCGGTTACCGGCTGCGGCGCCACGACAGCCGCCGCGACGGTCCCGACCCGCTGCATCGCGTCGCCGGGACCGTGCTGGTGCGTCAGCACGTGGACCGCGCCGGCAACCGCTTCGGCGTCGCCGAGGTGGACGGCGACTGGTGTGCGATCGTCCGGCTCACCCCCGGCGCGGCCGAGCCGTCGATCGAGGCGCTGGTCGCGATTCTGCGCACCGCCTTCCACGGCACGGACATCCCCCTCGCCGCCGTGCAGCTGCTGACCTGGACGGTCCCGCGCGGTCCCCACGTCTACCGGGTGCGCTGGCTCGCCGTGCGCTACCGCCCGCAAGACGCGCCGATCGCCGCGCTCGCCCGCGGCGGCGGCCAGCTGGGCGCGTTGCGCAGCACCGCGAGCGCCGCGCTCAGCCTGATGGTCGCCCTCGCCGAGGCGGGCTACCCGTCCACTGTGCTCGAAGCCGCCGAGCTGACGACGGAGCTGCGGGTGGCACTCGGCGTCCAGGCCGCGCAGCAGCCGCAAGACGGTGACGGCGACGGCTGGAAGTCCTGGTCCTGGGGCGGCGTCACCCAAGCCTGTTACGCGCCCCGCTCGGCGCGCGACCTCACCCGCACGCTCGGGCTGGCGGTGCCCGGCGCCGCGTTCACCGCGACGTCGGCCACGCTCCGCCGCACGCCCGGCGGCCGCGAGCGCACCGACGTGACCATCCGCGTCGGCGCTCGTCCAGGCGAGGAAGTGCCCGCGCCGCAAGGGGTTTCGGCGGTTCCGCTGCACGGGGCGCACGGCGCGGCGGTACGCCGGACGCTGCCGCTCGCGCTGACCTGATCCCCGGATCGGCCCACTGGAACCCGCACGAATCGGCACTTCTGAGCCAGCCACCCGCCGCTAAGGGTCGAGCGTAGAGATCAGGCACCGCTCGACGTGGCCGTGGCCAACGCGGCCGCCTTCTGAACAGCGGCATGCGGATCGACGCCCGACGCCGAAGATATCGCCGAGCTGACCAAGCTGGCCGAGAACGCGGCGAAGGTCGTCGTCCAAGACGCGTACGGCACCGTCGACCTGTCCGTGCTCGGCCTGAAGCCGAGCTGCCGGTGATGGCGCGCACCGCAGCAGCGTCCACAGTAGACACGCCAGACGCGGTCCGAGCCGATCCACCGGCGCGGCGAAGTCTTCCCGACCGCGTTGCTGGAGCGGGACGACGTGGACCTGTACCGCACCGAACGGGAGGGCGAGCCGGCCGGCGCCTCCGTCGGCGCAACTGACGGGTTGCTCACCCTCGCGGGACGATCAGCCGCGCACCGCCTCGTAGACCCCGGCGATCATCGCCACGAACGGCACCAAAGCCAGCAGCACCAAGAACTCCGAGACGTCCAGGAGCCGGGACCAGTACGGCGAGCGCACCCCGCGGGCCACCCGCGTCGCGTAGGTCAGGCAGACCACCGCCGCGAGCACGAACACCAGGCCGGCCACGAAAATGGCCAGGCGGTTGCCGTCCGCGAGGAGCCAGCCCCCGGCCGTAAGCAGGATCACAACGCCGAAACCCGCCAGCACCAGGCGTTGCGTGCGCCCGGCGTAGGAGCGCGAGCGCTGGACCCACCCGATGCCCAGCAGCCCCGCGAGCCCGGCCTCCCACGGCCCGCCCGCCGCCGCGAGCGTGATCGCCGACGCCAGCACCACCAGGCCGAGCGCCACCAGCAGCCCGGTCAGCAACGCTTGCGCGTGCGTGGTCCGGCCGACCATGTCCTCGCCGAACGAGGGCTGTTCGTTGGCGCGGAAGGATTCCATGTCGTCCGGTACCCGCGGCAGCGGCAGCCGGCCGAGGCGCAGCGCGAGCATCGGCGCGACCGCGGCCAGCGCGGTCGCCACCACGGCGGCGACCGCGGCCGCCGCGACCGGCTTCACCCCGGCCAGCAGCACCACACCCGTGGTGATCGCGCCGAACCCCGCCGAGACCGTCACCGCGACGAACCACGGCAGCCGGTCGGCGACCGACACCGCGGCCAGCACCCCGTAAACGGTCACCGCGGCCAATCCCGCCGCAAGTGGCCCGGCCGAGAGCGAGAACAGCGGGTGCGGCGGCAGGATCGACATCCCGGCGAGCAGTGCCACGCCGACGCCCGCCAGCGCGCCGGCCGAGCCCGCGCCCGAATCGCCGTACGCCCGGCTCAGCGCGCCCCCGGCGAGCAGCAGCACCACCGCGAGCAGCCCGGTGCTGATCGGCGCGAGCGCGCTGCCCGAGGTGGCGGACTGCACCAGCAGCCCGCCGCCGAGCAGCAGCACCACGGCCGCGGCGATCCCGGACCGGCGCGCGATCCGCGGGCCCCACGCGTTCGACGCGGACTCCCCGACGCTGGCGATCGAGTCCACCACGTCATCGAACAGCAGCGGACCCCGCGGGCGCTCCCGCGGGGTCAGGTGCAGCACTTCGCCGTCGCGCACCTGCGCGGCGGCCACGGTGAGGCCGAGTGCGAGCGGCGCGCCGCCGAGCCGGGACAGCACCCAGCCCGGGTGCTCGGCCGCGGCCTGGCCGGACGCGCCGGCCAGCCGCACCAGCTGCGGCACCAGCTCCGCGAACGTGCTCTGCTGCGGCAGCGCGACGTCCACCCGGGCCCGCGGGGTCACGATCGTCACGCGCCGGGTCGAGCCGGCCAGCGCGGCGGGCGCGCTCACTGCACGGACCTGGACGCCTCGATCACCGGGGCGAACTTCGCGCTGCTCGCCTCGGCCAGCTTCCGCAGGCCCGCGTTCACGGCCTCCAGCACGATCTCCGAGAGGTTGCGGGCGTCGTACTCGCGGATCGCGCGCGGGTCGATGTCGATCGAGGTGAACCGGCCGTCGCCGCGCAGCACGACGTTGACCTCGTTCTGCCGCGAGGCCGCTTTGACCTCCATCGCCTCCACCGAGCGCTGGAGGCGCTGGACCTCGTCGGTCTGCCGGCGGACCTGCGCCAGCAGCTCGTCCATGTCCGGCACGGCATAGGGGTCGGTCACGACGGTTCTCCTTCTCCTGCGGGGTTTTTCCGGCGCAGGCGCACGCTGGCGACGAACTGCCGGAAGTCGGGGGTCAGCTGCTGCGCGGCCTCGGGCTCGGCGGTGAAGACGAGTTCCAGCACCACGCGGTCCACCGGCCCGTCGGGACCGGGCACGCTCAGGTGGACCTGGGTCTGCACCAGGTCCTGGCCCTCGCCGGTGCGCATCCGCAGCACCTGCGTCACGCCGGGCGCGGTGGCGTCGCCGATCTCGTGGCGGCTGATCACGTCGAGCAGCGCCATGGTGCGGCCGAGCCGTTCGACCGCCTCTTCGGCGATTTCGGCCATCGGCGCCGCATCGGGCCGTTGCCGCACGCCGAGTGTGATGTTCGGGGTGAAGTCCGCGCCCGGCTCGCGGTGCACGGCAACGAACACCACCCCCGGCGCGCCCGCCTCCGCCGGTGCGAGCGGCGTCCACCCCTCGGGGACGTCGAAGCCCAGCGGGAGCGAAACCGTGTCCGGGGCCATGCCGCTCACCACGAGCCCACGTAGTTGGCGGCGTCGTCCCAAGCGTGGCCGACGGCGTCGGCCGCCTGGCTCGCGGTGGAGCCGACCGCGTCGACGGCCGCGCCGCCGTACTCGGTGATGGTGTGGCCCAGCTTCGGCAGGTCGATGTCGATCTTCGCGCCCACGCCCGCGCCGAGGCCGAGCGCGACCCCGGCCTTGAAGTTCACCTTGATGTGCCCGGCGTCGTACACGGCCTGCCCGTCGAGCTGCGCGCCGAGGCCGTACTGCAGCGTGCCGTTCGCGCCGACACCGACACCGGCGACGTCGGCCGCCACCTCGCCCTCGACCTTGCCGCCGACGAACACGTCGCCGTGCACGCCGAGGCCGTGCGCCCCGAGCTGCGCCGAGCCGGACACCTCGCCGCCCGCGAACGCCGTGCCCTTCGCACTGGCCTCCGCGACGCCCCACTCCTGCTTTCCTTGCACCTCACCGTGCAGCGCCGCGAGTTCCGCGTGCCCGGACGCCTTCGCGTCCCAACCCTGCGAAGTGATCTTCCCGTCGTACTCCGGGTCGAGTCCGTCCTGCTCGTGCTGCGTCTTCGCGTAGGTGATCTCGGTGCTCTTGGCGAGCTTGTCCTTCAGCCCCTCAGGCTCGGGCTGGCCGAAGGGGGTGTTCGCCTTCTTCGGCGCGCGCGTGCCCTCGAGGCCGTCCGCGGTGAGCTTCTTCCAGCCGGAGTTGCCGAACCAGGACGGCACGGTGCGCGGGCGTTTGCGGCCGTCGAGCGGCTCGCCGTTGAGCCAGTGCAGCGCGCCGGTGCCCCACTTGCCCAGCTCGTGCTCCAGCCGTCCGACGCCCTCGGCCGGGAACAGCTGCGCGAGCGCCTCGGACAGCTCGTCACAGACCTGCCTCGCAGCGGCCACCGCCTGTTCGCCGAGCTGGCGCGCCGCGGAGATAAACGCGCCCACCGCGTTCGCGTCGGCGGACTTGGCCTGGCTGGTCAGCTGAGCGCCGTACTGGTCGAACTGCGCGAGCACCGAGTCCACGGCGGCGCGCGCCGATTGCAGGAGCTGCGCCGCCGAGGCCAGTCTTTTGGCCTGGTCGGCCAGTTTCGTGGCGTGCTCGTTGAGGTCTTCGGCCAGCTTCTCCGCTGCGGTGGCATATGCGGTGTAGGCGTCTCCGTCCCAATCGGTGTGAAGTTCCTTCGCCGACTGGGAAATCTCGGTCGCCTTGCCGGCGACCGTCGAGGCCTGGGTGCCGCACCGCTGCGACGCGGCGTTCAGCGCCGCCGGGTCGCCCGTGACCCGGCGCTGGTACTCCACCAGCACCTGCCGATAGCTCGACAGCACCGAGCTGACCACACCGGAGGCGTCGACGGCGGCCACGGCCTAGGCGCCCTTCGCGTCGATGTCCACGTGCTGCTGGAAGTGCTGGCCGTTGTAGGTCAGGTCCAGGTTGATGTCGAGGTCCTGGCCCGAGGGCGCCTCGACGGTCGACTGGCCGGTGGACAGGTCGGTGTGGATGACCACCTCGTTCGCCCCCGCGGGGGCCATCGGTGCGGTCGGTGCGGTGGGCGCAGTCGGTGTGGTCGTGGACGGGTCGACCGCGATCCAGCTGTTCGACGGGTCCAGCGGGCTGCCGTTCGCAGTCCCCAGCGCGGGCGGCGTGTAGTCCGTGAATGACGGCTGACCGGCCGGAACCCCATTGCCACCACCGGTTCCACCCGCGGTCACGCCCGTGCCGCCGATCGCCTGCTGTCCCGAAGCGCTGGCCACCGGCGGGGGCGTGATCGGCGCGGTCACCGGGGTGCCGGAAACCGTCGAGTTGCCCGCAGCCCCGGCGGCGGTCGCGGAGCCCGCGTCCCCACCGTGGAACAGCTTCTCGATCTCGCCGATGATCTGCGCCACCTGCGTGATCTGGTTCGCCAGGTCGACCGCGCCGAGCGCCTTGAGCAGCGCGCCGATCGAGGTGATGAACGCGCGCAGCGAAGCGCTCGTCGCCGTCGAAAGCGCCACCGCGGCGCCGTAAGTCCACCAGTTCGACATCAGCGAGGCGACGGTCGGGTTCACCGCGGAAACCACCGCGCGGTAAGCCTCCTGCGCGGTCTTGATCAGCGTGCCGGAGACGCCCAGCAGCTCGGCGCCCTTCTGCACCACGCCGATGATCTTGGTCAGCTGTGAGAGCGAGTCGGTGATCTTCTTCAGCGCCGATTCCGACGCGGCGCCGGACCAGGTCTTGCCGAGCGCGTCCGCGGCCTTCGTCAGCTCCGTGTAGAGCGAGGTGAACTCGGTCGCCTTGTGCAGCAGGTCCAGCACGTGCTTCGCGATCTGCTCCGGCTGGCCGGTGACGATCTGCGGCAGCACGGTGATCGGGCCGCCCGAGGACGCGGTGGCGTCCATCGCGCTGGAGTTCGGGAAAGTCAGCATCGCACCTACCTTGGTGGGGAATCGGGGGTCATCAGACGACGGCCGCTGGCCGGTACACGCTGACCTTGGCCAGGCCCTGCAGACCGGGGTCGACGAGGCCGTGGTTGTAGAGGGCGCCGGCGTCGCCGGCCACGCCGATCACCGGGCTCGAGCCGGCGGCCAGCAGCGGCTCCACCACCACGACGTCGCCCGAGTGGACGCCGCCGGGCACGTCGCCGAAGGTGCGGGCAGTGCCGGCGTAGACCTCGATGAGGCCCACGCGGGCCTGGTTTCCGGCGTCGCCGGCGAGCCAGTCGTTGAAGTCGGAGACGCCCTGGAAGCGGGTGTCGGTGATCGGGTGGTCGCCGAGCCGGCCGAGGTTCGCGTCGCCGAGGTAGCGCAGCACGTTGCCGACCGAGCCGGGCTCACCGTGCGCCCCGGCGCTGTCGTTGATCGCGAGCGTGGCCAGCTCCCCGGCGTGCGGGGTGCCCCAGATCGACGACGTGGCGGGGGCCGGGCTCGCGGCGTTCCCGTCGTGGCCGCCGTAACCGCCGGCCACGGCCTGGTCCGCCGCCTGGTAGGCGTCGGCGCTGCTCTTGACCAGCCCGTTGATCTGCTGGAGCAGCTGCAGCAGGTTGCGCACGGCCGTGACCTGGCTCGAATGCAGCGCCGAGCCGGCCGCGGCGACCGCGCTGCCGAACGTGGCGAACGACGCCGGCTGCACGACCAGCTTCTCCAGGTCGGAGACCGCGTTGATGCCGTGGGCGATGATGCCGCCGACGTTGCCGACGGCCGAGCGCATCGCCTCGGGCTCAGCCCGGTACTCGCCGGTCGTGACCACGGCTCTCCTTCCTGACGCGTTCGGTGCATCCCCCGTGAGGGCGACTCGGACGAGGGTAAGTTCGCGCCCGGGGGCGGGCGGACGGCAAAAGTACCCACCGCGAGGCCGTGAATGGTGGCCAAAATACGGGGCATGAGCCCGACCCGTGACCGCCTCGACCTGCTCGGCGAGCTGCCCGGGGAGATCATGCTGCAGTCCCCGCCGATGCTGCCCAAGAGCGGCTCGGGCGGGTTGATGCAGCTCATGATGTTCCTGCCGATGATGCTCGGCATGGGCGCGATGTCGTTCGTCTACATCGGACGTGACGGCGGGGTGATGACCTGGATCTTCGGCGCGCTGTTCATCACCGCGATGGGCGGCATGGTGGTCATGTCGCTGGGCCGCGGCGGCATGGCGAAGAAGGCGCAGATCAACGAGGAGCGCCGCGACTACCAGCGTTACCTCGCCGGCCTGCGCACCCGGGTGCGGACGATCGCCGACTCCCAGCGCGCGACGCTGATCGCGCAGCAGCCGGACCCGGCGGACCTGTGGGCGTACGTGGAGACCGGGCAGCACTGGGACCGCCGCCGCGCCGACCGGCACTTCGCGCTGGTGCGCGCGGCCACCGGGCCGCAACCGCTGGCGACGCCGCTGCGCGCGCCGCAGACCGTGCCGCTGGAGGACCTGGACCCGGTCTCGTCGACGAACCTCAAGCACTTCATCCGGACCTACTCCACTGTGGAGGGCCTGCCCGTCTCGCTGCAGCTGCGGTCGTACGCGGCGGCCACCCTTTCCGGCCGGCGCCCGGACGTGCTCGGCCAGGTGCGCGCGCTGCTGGCGCAGCTGGTGACCTTCCACTCCCCCGCCGACCTGCGCGTCGCGTTCTGCGTGCACCCGGACCGGACGCACGACTGGGACTGGGCGAAGTGGCTGCCGCACGCCACCGCCCCCGCGCAGGCCGACGCGACCGGCCCGCGCCGCCTCGTCGCCGCGGAAGCCGCGGAGCTGGCCGGGCTGCTGGGGCCGGACCTGGGCGACCGCCCCGCGTTCACCCGCCGTCCCGCGGCGCCTTCGGAGCTGCCGCACCTCGTGCTGGTCGTCGACGGCGGCAGCACCTACGGCGAGCCGCGGCTGCTGGCCGAGGAGGGCCGGCTGGGGATCACCGTGCTGGAGATCGGCGCCGAACAGCCCCGGACCGCGTCGAACGACCACCTGCTGAGCCTGCACGTCGGGTCGGACCAGCTGGGCATGGTCGTGCTCGACGGCGGAACCGAAGCGCGGCTGGGCTTCCTCGGGACGCCGGACCAGCTCGACCGCGGCGCGGCCGAAGCGCTCTCACGGATGCTGACCCCGCTGTACCAGGGCGCGACCGTGGTCAGCGAGACGCCGATGTCGGCGACGTTCGGGCTGTCCGGGCTGCTCGGCATCGGCGACCCGCGCGACACCGACACCACCGTCACGTGGGCGCCGCGCGCGGCCCGCGACCGGCTGCGGATCCCGCTGGGCGTGAACCCCGAGGGCCGGGCGGTGGACCTGGACCTCAAGGAGTCGGCCGAGGGCGGCATGGGCCCGCACGGGCTGGTCATCGGCGCCACCGGCTCGGGCAAGAGCGAACTGCTGCGCACGCTCGTCACGGCGCTCGCGGTCACGCACTCGTCGGAGAAGCTGAACCTGGCGCTGATCGACTTCAAGGGCGGCGCGACGTTCGCCGGCATGACCGGGCTGCCGCACACCTGCGCGGTGATCACCAACCTGTCCGACGACCTCGCGCTCGTCGACCGCATGGCGGACGCGCTGAACGGCGAACTGCTGCGGCGTCAGGAACTCCTGCACTCGGCGGGGAACTACGCGTCGGTGCGCGACTACGAGAAGGCGCGCGCGGACGGCGTGGCACTGCGGCCGCTGGCCTCGCTGCTGGTGATCATCGACGAGTTCTCCGAGCTGCTCTCGTCCCGGCCGGAGTTCATCGACCTGTTCGTCGCGATCGGGCGGCTCGGGCGTTCGCTGGGCATCCACTTGCTGCTGGCGTCGCAACGGCTGGAGGAGGGGCGGCTGCGCGGGCTCGACTCGCACCTTTCGTACCGCATCGGGCTGCGGACGTTCTCCGCGTCGGAGAGCCGGGCGGTGCTCGGGGTCGCCGACGCGTATCACCTGCCGCCGGTGCCGGGCTCGGCGTACCTGAAGTCCGACAACGACACGCTGATCCGGCTCAAGGCCGCGTACGTCTCGGGCGAGCTGCCGCCGCGCAGCCGGATCGTGCGCGAGGACGGGCAGCAGCTGGGCGTGCTGCCGTTTCTGCTGACGCCGGTGGAGGTTCCGGTCTCGGCGCAGCCGGCCGCGGTCGCCCCGGAGGCCGGGACCGGCGAGACGATCATCGGCGCGATGCTGTCACGGTTGGCGGGTCGTGGCCCGGAAGCGCACCAGATCTGGCTGCCGCCACTGTCCGAGCCGCCGACCCTGGACCAGCTGCTGCCGCCGCTGGGCGAAGACCCGGAGCGCGGCCTGTGCCCGCTGGGCTGGGGCGGCAACGGGAAGCTGATGATCCCGGTGGCGCTGGTGGACAAGCCGTTCGAGCAACGCCGCGACATGCTGTGGGCCGATTTCGCCGGCGGGGCCGGGCACGCGGTGATCGTCGGCGCACCGCAAAGCGGCAAGTCGACTCTGCTGAAGGACATCGCGGCCATGCTGGCACTGACGCACACGCCGGCCGAGGTGCAGCTGTTCGTGCTGGACATGGGTGGTGGCGCGCTGGCGCCGATCGCGGGCCTGCCGCACGTCTCGGGTTACGCGACCCGCCGTGACGCGCAACGCTGCCGTCGGGTGGTGGCGGAGCTGACGACGTTGCTGGAACAGCGCGAGGAGTTCTTCTCCGCCAACGGAATCGAGTCGATGGCCACGTTCCGCCAGCGGCGGGCGGAGTTCACCGAGAGCACCGAAGGCCGCGAGTTCGGCGACGTGTTCCTGTTCGTGGACAACTGGACCACGATCCGGCAGGAGTACGAGCAGCTGGAGGAGCAGATCACCGGCTTGGCCACGCGCGGGCTGGGCTTCGGCATCCACGTGATCATCACGCTGAACCAGTGGATCGGCGCCCGCGCCCAGCTGCGCGACGCCATCGGAACCCGCTTCGAGCTGCGCCTGGGCGACCCCGCGGACTCGTCGATCGACCGCAAGGTGGCCCAGAACGTGCCCGCGGACCGCCCCGGCCGCGGCCTGACGGCCGACAAGCTGCACTTCCTGGCCGCCCTCCCCCGCGTCGACGGCGATCAGCGCCCGGACACCATCGGCGGCGGTGGCCTGGACCTGACCCGCCGCGTCACCGCCGCGTGGCCCGGCGCCCGCGCGCCCCAGGTGCGGCTGCTGCCTTCGGAAGTGGCGCTGGACGCGCTGCCGGCGGCGCCTTCCCGGCAGATCACCCTGGGTATCGCGGAGTCGAACCTGCGCCCAGTCCACCTGGACTTCGCGACAGACCCCCATTTCGTGGCCTTCGGCGACGTCGAATCGGGCAAGAGCTCGCTGCTACGAGCAATCGCGACGGGCATTTCCGCTGCTTTCACGCCCGACGAAGCCCTGATCCTGGTGGCCGACTATCGCCGCGCTTTGCTTGGCGTAGTGGACGAACCGCACCTGCTGGGCTACGCGGGCGCGGAGAACCAGCTCACGGGCCTGGTGGACCAATGCGCGACGGCGATGCGCAACCGTCTGCCCGGCCCTTCGGTGACGCCGGAACAGCTGCGGAGCCGTTCTTGGTGGCGTGGGCCGGATCTGTACGTGCTGGTGGACGACTACGAGCTTGTCGCCGCGGTGGGCCGGAATCCTTTGCTGCCGTTGCTGGAATTCCTGCCGCAGGCCCGGGACATCGGGCTCCACCTCGTGATCGCCCGCTCTTCCGGCGGCGCGGGGCGGGCGTTGTTCGAGCCGTTGCTGCAACGGATCCGTGAGCTGGGCTCGCCGGGGCTGGTGATGTCGGGGGCCAAGGAGGAGGGCGCTTTGATGGGTGAGGTGAAGCCTTCACCGCAGCCCCCGGGTCGCGGGACGTTGGTGTCCCGTCGGGGCGGGACTGGGCTGGTTCAGGTGGCTTGGACGAAACCGGTGGAGGGCTGAGCGGGCTTCCCTGTTCGCCAGGCCAAACAAGGAAGTCAGCAACAGATCAGCCCTCGAAATAGCCGGACCGGATGACCTGATCGACCAATTCCGGGTGGTCGATGGTGGATGGCTCACCGTAGGCCAGCCGATCTTCGGACAGATAGATACTCGAGGCAACCACATAGCCTCGGCCCAGGCGGAACTTCCGCGGCAGATCAAAGGGAAAATTCAGCTCAGGCATAGGAGTTCCTAGCCAGAAGGGGTTTGACACGAGATGGCCGCCGATGTAGAAGTCCACGTACTCAAGGACGCCGAGGTCTCGGAACATCACAAGCTCAAGCCAGGTTCCAGCTTGAGCAGTTGGCCGGTAACCCAGACCGTACCCCTCCAGTCCTTGTCGGACATCAGGCTACGCGCACCGATCGTCTTCGCGAACTGCCCGTCATAGCCGTCCTGCAACGACAAAATACGTGTGCAGGCCGTTTTCCCATACAGCCGAACGGAGACACCGCCGACAGAGCCGATGCCGAACTCAGCCTCGGCTGAGGCAGCTCGCTGAGATGCGAAGCGGAATCGACGTGGTAATCCGCATGGTCCGAGTACGGGCATACCGGATGGAAGCCTTCCTCAGGAAGCCGTCAGAGCCGAAAACGTGACCTTCCCCCCGTCTCCGTCTTCGGGATCCCCCTTGAGCTGCTCGTAGTCACCAGCCTGAAAGCGCACGTCTTCACCGGACCACACCGAAGGAACAGGCGCTGTCTTTTCCACAGTGGATCCGTCGCGAGTGGCGGTGAACCGCAAAGTTCCGTCGCCCCGATCGGTGATCGTGTAACTGAAAGCAGTCCCCAGGCCGACATCCGTGAGCAGCGGGTAGTCGAGGTAGTTGCTGCCCGCGGAGAGCTGCTGGTTGACCTTCACGTGCACGGTGCCGCCCGAGTGGTACAGCATCGTGTACGGGTCGGAGTTGCGGTCCTGGTCGCCGTGGATCTGGCCGAGGATGATGGTTTTGCTGGTCTTCGGCACCTGGCTGACGGTCACCGTGGCGGCCAGGGTGTGCGCACCGCCGGTGCCGGAGGTGAAGCCGGTGTTGTCGATCAACTCGGTACGCGGACTGCCCGAGTGGGTGGTCGTCGCGCCGGCGGTCGGCGCCCAGAAGACGAGGCTGCCGTCGGCGGCGCGGGTGAGGTAGGGCGGGTCGAGTTCAGCCGGGTTGAGGACTTCGGCGCCGCCGCTGTCCGACTCCACGGGCAGCGTCAGGCGCCAGCCGTCGAGCGAGGGTGGGCCGGTCGTGCTCGCATCCGCGACACCGCCGGAGGCGAGAAGCAGCGCGCAGCCGAGGAAACCCGAGAATCGCAGCATGGCCCGGACGCTAACCCGACCTCCCCGGGACCCCTCCCCGCGCCGCCCAGTACTACTCCGAATGGCCTACAACGGACTTCGCCCCCAGACCCGACTTCGGTAGGTTACAAAATCACCATCCCCTCTCCTACGTTGGTGAAATCGTTTCGTACGGGACGATTTCCGTTGAGCCAAGGGGATTTTATGCGTTTGTCGAAGGCGGTAGCGGTTGCGGCGGGGGCAGCCGCGGCGCTGAGCATCGTGTCGGTGGGGACGGCGAGTGCCGGGACGAACATCATCGGCGGTACGACCGTCAGCTCCGCGCCGTGGGGGGCGCAGATCTTCTGGGACGACGCCACCGACTTCGGCGGGTTCGAGTGCTCCGGCACGATCATCGCGCCGCAGTGGGTGCTCACGGCGCAGCACTGCCTGAACCAGCCGGGCATGCACGTCAAGGTGGGCGACGTCGCGCTCGGGAAGGGCACCGAGGTCGCCGTGGACCAGCAGAAGGCCTCGCCCGACGGGGACATCGCGCTGCTGCACCTGGCGTCCTCTGTGGACACCACGTTCATGAAGCTGGGCACCGGCGACCCCGGCAAGGGCGCCACCGACCAGATCTACGGCTGGGGCCGCACCGAGGGCAACAGCCCGCCCTCGGACACGCTGAAGACCGCCGACGTCCAGGTCACCGGCAGCAGCACCGACGCCTTCAACGGCACCGCGATCGCCAGCAAGGGCGTCAGCGGCTCGTCGTGGCACGGCGACTCGGGCGGGCCCCAGCTGGACAACGGCGTGCAGGTCGGCGTCTGCTCCACCGGCGAGAACTCCGGCAGTGACAAGAACGGCACGCAGAACTACGCGAGCGTCGCCGCCAGCCGCGACTGGATCTCCTCCACCGCGGGCGTCTGACCGGACACGAGTCAACGCCGCCCGCCGCAGGGGAAAACCCGCGGCGGGCGGCGTTTTCCCAGACCCAAGGCATAATCGACGCCATGCCGATGCCCGCCGCCACCGTGCTGGAGATCCTCGGCCGCCTGCGCACGCGGGACCTCGACGTCCGGCTCGCCGGCGGCTGGGGCATCGACGCGCTGCTGCGCCGTCAGACCCGCGCGCACCGCGACCTCGACCTGCTGCACCGCGCCGAGCAGGAAACCGCTGTGCTGCAAGCACTCGACGACTTCCGCGAGACGGAGAACGCCCGCCCCGTGCGCTTCGTCCTCAGCCGCGACGACGGCGCCGAGCTGGACCTGCACCCCCTGCACTTCGCCCCCGACGGCTCCGCCACCCAGGCCGCCGACGACCGAGGCGGGACTTTCCCTTACCCCGCAGCCTGTTTCGTCACGGGCGAGATCGCGGGAACGCCCGTGCCGTGCCTCTCCGTCGCCCAGCAGCGCTACTTCCACCGCGGCTACGAACCACGGCCCCACGACCTCGCCGACCTGCGCGAGCTGCGCCACGAGTTCGGCGTGGAATCCTGAATCACAGCAAGGAAAGCAGCGCCGCCTTGGCCGGCTTCCCCGAAGCGGCGACGGGCACCGAATCGATCACCCGGAACGTCGCGGGCACCGCCGCGTCCCCCAGCTCCGCGGCGACCAGCGCGCGCAGCTCCCCGAAGTCCGGCGAGCCGCCCGGCGACGCGACGAGAAAGGCGTGCATCGCCTCCCCCGTCCGCTCGTCCGGCGCCCCGACCACGTACGCCTGGTCCACGCCGGCACCGGAAGCGAGAGCGCGCTCGATCGGCCCGGCGTAGTGGATGATCGCGTTGACGATCACCACGTCACGCGCCCGCCCGGTCAGGTGCAGGAAGCCCTCGGCGTCCAGCCGGCCGACGTCCTGGGTGCGGACCCAGCCGTCGCGCAGCACCGAGGCCGTCAGGTCCGGGTTGTTCCAGTAGCCCGCGAACGCCGTCGGAGTCCGCACGTAAACCTCGGAATCCTCCCGCACCTCAACGGAAACCAGCGGTCGCCCCACCGAGCCCAGCGCCGACGGGTGCCGGGCGACGTCCTCGGCGGTCAGGATCGTCAGCTTCCCGGTCTCCGTCTGCCCGTACCCCTGCTGCAGCCCGGGCCCGATCCGCTCGAACGCCTCCGCCATCAGCCCCGGCGCCACCGGCGAGCCCGCGACGGTCAACGCCCGCAGGCCGGACAGGTCGACGTTCTCGCCGCGCAGCACATCGAGCACCTGGTACAGCCGGGGCACGGTCATCAGCGCGGCCGTGATGTCGAGCCGCGGCAGCACCCACGGGAAGTCGGGCAGCGCCGCCGGGATCACGGCCGTGCCGCCGGCGAGCAGGCAGGCCTCCAGGTGCATCACCATCACCGCGCTGGTCAGCGTGCCGAAGAGCAGGAACCGCCGGTACGCGTCGCCGACGTCCCAGCCCGCCGGGCCGCGGTACTCCGGCCCGCGCGCGCCCAGCGCCGCGAAGCTGAACGCCACGCCCTTCGGCACACCCGTGCTGCCGCTGGTGAACACCACCCAGCCGATGTCCTCCGGCCGCCCCTGCGGCACCGGCTCCTCGTACGCCGGCAGCGACGGGCCGATCGGCAGGATCTCGGCGCCCGTCGCACGCAGCTCCGGTGATTCGCCCTGCTCGTCGACGACCACGGCGGCCAGATCCGCGACGACCTCCCGCAGGTGCGCCGCCGGCAGGCCCGGGCGGACCCCGACGGCGCGGCAGCC
Organism: Amycolatopsis saalfeldensis; assembly: GCF_900110575.1. Lineage (GTDB taxonomy): Bacteria > Actinomycetota > Actinomycetes > Mycobacteriales > Pseudonocardiaceae > Amycolatopsis > Amycolatopsis saalfeldensis. The sequence continues at coordinate 31,039 of NZ_FOEF01000006.1, read as the reverse complement.
CAGCACCTGGGCTGCGATCTGCACCGCCCACCCCTCGGGGGTCACGCCGGTCGCGATGCCGACGCCGTCGCCCGGCCCCAGCCCCGCCCCGCGCAACGCCGCGGTGAAGCGGCCGATCAGCTCCAGCGTCTCGCCTCGGCCGACCACCCGCGGCCCGTGCTCGAAGGCCGGCTTCCCCGGTTCCCGGGCGAGCGCGTCCAGCAGTCCTTGCGGATAGACCATGGCCGCATGCCTAGCGGAGAGTTCTCAGAATTCCGTCAGAGCGAACACCTTCCGTGGCCTCAGGGACAGCGCGACACCCGCGGCGACCACCGCGATCAGCCCCGCGGCGGCGGCCAGCGTCCAGAAGTCCGGCCGGACGATCGACTGGCCGCGCAACGCCTGCCAGGTCACCAGCGCCATCAGCCCGGCGTACCCGGCCGCCCCCGTCCACACGAGCCGTCGGCGCACCACCTCGGACGACAGCACGGGGTACCGCCGGGCCAGCGCCGCCAGGCCGAGCGCGAGCAGCGGCAGCGCCTGGATCGCGTGGATCCCCACGAAATGCGGGATGCGCAGGTCTCCCCCGGCCGTGCTCCAGCCCAGCAGCGGCAGTCCCGGCCCGCCGTCGGCCAGCCCCACCGTGTGGCCCCCGACCGACGACGGCTTGCCGCCCGCCGCCCACACCGCCTGCTGCGCCGGAGTGGGCGAGAACATCAGCAGCGCCAGCCCGAGCCCGACGGTCGCGAGCGCCGTCCCCCAGCGCAGCGACGCCGCCAGCGCGCGGTCCGGCAGCTTCTGGAACATCAGCAGCACGACCACGGCCGCGGTCATGCCCCACGCGGTGAACGCGCCGGTCGCCACCGCGTTGTTGATCGCCTGGTCCGCCGGCGTCGCCTGGTTGAAATGCAGCGTGCGGCCCCGGAAGATCACCTGCCACACCAGCATCGTCATGTCGGCGCCGATGCCGACGGCGAACACCGTGCCGAGCCACCAGCCCACCCGGCGGCCGCGAGTCAGCAGCGACAGCAGCCACGCCAGCGTCAGCGCGTACAGCCCCACCGACACCGCGAACTTGAACGGTTTCGCCCAGATCGGCGCGTTGACGAGCGTGCGATCATCGACCAGCAGCCCCCAGGCCGAGGCGACGAGCAGCACCGCCATCGCGCCCGCCAGCACCATCAGCGGGCGGTGCAGCGCACGCGCCCGGTCAAACGTGTTTCCCCAGGAAGTCATGGCTTCGAGCGTCTCGCCGAACACGCCGCGGGGCACTGGAGAACGCCCCCGTCCGCGAGGTGGGGACAGCCCTACTCCGACCGTTGTGGGTAATAGTGCCGTCAACGCGACCGGCAGTTGTGCCGTTTGACCGCGACCCCTCGTTTTCTAGCGTGACATTCACAACGCGCGGCGGGAAAACCGGCCGCGCACCGGGATTTGTCCGCGAGAGGGAAGGAGGTGGCCCGCCGATGTCCAGTCCGGGATTCCAGGCAGATTCAGCTGCTATGACGCGCGCCGTCCAGGGCTTCGAGGAGACGGCGTCCAGCGCCAAGACCACCATGGCCAGCTTGGAGTCGGAGCTGACCGAAACGCTGCGCAACTACAAGGGTGACCAGGCCGTCGCGTTCTGGGACCTGCAGCGCCGGCTCCAGGAGAAGATGACCTCCGCGGTCCGTGAGCTGGACACCATGTCCCAGCTGGTCCACACGAGCCACACGAACTACAACAGCGGCGACTCGGACGTGCACCAGAGCTTCCAGGGCGTCAGCCACAGCGTCGAGGGCAATGTCATCCCTCGACTCAACCTTTGAGCCGAGAGGACACGAGAAGATGGCTGACGTCGTCGAAATCAACTTCGCCGCGCTGCAGTACAGCTCGGCGTCGCTGGCCGCCAAGGCCAAGGCACTGACCTCCCAGCTCGAGCAGCTGCACCAGAACCTGCAGCCGATCACCTCGACCTGGTACGCCTCCGGCAGCTCCGCCGGTGAGGCCGCCCGCCAGTCGGAGACCCGGCTGCGGCAGGCCACCGCCGACATCGTCGCGATCATCGCGCAGTTCGGCGGGAAGGTGGGCGACGCCCACGACCTCCAGTCCCAGCTGGAGAACCGCAACCAGGGCCTGTTCGCGGGCTGAGGGCGCTCCCCACGTCGGCCGGCCGGTGCGAGAAACCCCCCGCTCGCACCGGCCGGCCGGCTTTCCGGTCCCGGCGCACCACGAGAGGGTCTGAACCACGATGCCCGACCAGTCGTACTACGTGCATCTGCAATCACTGAAGGACTTCGTGCGGGAGCTGGAAACCCAGATCCACGCGATGTCCAAGCCGAACGACTTCCTGCGCACCCTCGGCGACCACCCGCTGCTGTTCGGGGAGTTCGGCGAGGCCGCTTCGCTCGTGGAGGCGCACCACGCGGCCGTCGCCGAGATGCAGGGGCTGCTGGACCAGGTCCGCGGCGCGATCACCTTCGCGCAGGACGTGACCACCACCGTCGCCGACGGTTACGAGCAGGCCGACCAGAACGTGGCCGGCGATCTGCACCAGTCGGGCCAGGAGACCGGGCTGCTGGACCCGCTGCTCTCGCTGCTGGGCCTCGGCGGTGGCAGCAACGCGAACTCCGGGGGGACTGAGGGATGACCGACACCACCGCGCACACCGACTTCGCCGCGTACACCCACCAGCAGCTGTACGCGATGCTCCAGGCCGGCGACCCGAGCAGCGCCCAGGCCGCCGCCGACCAGTGGAACTCCACCGCGATCGGGCTGCACGAGCAGGCCGAGAACCTGTCCAAGGAGCTGTCGGACTTCTCCGGCTCGTGGACCGGCGGCGCGGCGGACCAGTACCAGACGATGATCACCGACCTGGTCGGCGGCATCCGGAAGGTCGCCCAGACCGCGCAGGGCATGCAGCACATGCTCGAAGACGCGTCGGAAGCGCTCGTCAAGGCCAAGGCGGAGATGCCGCCGCCGGTCTCGGTGCCGGACGTCTCCCCCACCGACGTCGCGCTGGCGGTGAACCCGCCGCTGCTGCCGCCGGACTCCTCGCCGGCCACCATGCTCGCCGCGGCCCAGCAGCGGCAGCAGGCCATCACGAACGTCGAGGCGCAGCAGCAGGCCGCGAACGCCGCGGGCTCCGCGCACGCCAAGGCGATCGTCGTGATGAGCCAGCTGGCGACGAACTACACCACCGCCGAGGACTCGATCCCGGTGTCGCCGAACGCGGCCACCCCGCCGCAGCCGCCCGCCGCGGGTGGCGGGGCCTCGGGCGGCGGCGTCGCCGGCAACACGCTGACCGGACCGGGCACGGTCGTCGGCCCCCCCGTGGACACGCACCCGCTGCCGGTCGACGGCACCACGCCGGTCGCGCCCGGCACCGGCGCGCCGGCCGCTTCGGGCAGCCCGCTGTTCGGCGACATGTTCACCGCCGGCCTCGCCGCGGCCTCGGCCGCCGCGTTCGGCCGGTTCGGCTCGATCATGCCGAAGGTCCCGGGCTGGGCGAACGGCAAGAGCCCGGACGACAAAAAGGAGGAGCCGCCCGGCACCAAGCTCGGCGGCGGCGCGGGCACTGAGGGCGGCACCGGCGGCGGCGTCCCGATCGGCGGGGGCGACGCCCCTTCGCTCGGCGGCGGCGGGATCCCCACCGGAGGCGGCGGCGACGCGCCGGCGGCGCATTCCGGGCTGGCCGGCGACGCCGGCTCGTCGAACGTCCTCAGTGGACTCGCGGGCGGCGCGGCCGGGGCCGCGGGCGCGGCGGCCAAGAGCGCGATGCCGATGATGCCCATGATGCCGATGGGCGGCATGGGCGCGGGCGGGGACCTCGGCTCCGGCCGGCGGATCCCGGCGTGGCTGGTGGAGACGGAGAACGTCTGGGGCCAGCAGGCACCGGTGGCACCGTCGGTGATCGGCGAAGAACCGGAAGCGTACTGATGGCCGACGGCGGCTCGGTGACTTCTGTCAGCACGGCCGGGGGTTACCGGGTCGCCCCGGCGAAACTCGACGCGGCGGCGGCCGAACTCGGCACGCGCGCGGGCGCGGTCGCCACGGCCCAGAAAGCCGTGGCGGGCGAGAAGGTGACCGCCGCGGCGTTCGGCCGGGTTCCGGCCTCGGCCGCCGCGGCGGCGACGTTCACGAAGACCGTGACCGAGCTGGGCCAGAAGCTCGACGATCAGGTCCAGCGCGCCCGGACACTCCAAAATGGACTGACCTCGGCCGCCGCGGGCTACCGCCGGGCCGACGAGCAGGTGGCCGCGATGTACCGCGCGCTGCTGCCGGAGGACCCGTTGCCCAAGGCGGGCACGCCGGCCGGGGCCGCGGCGAGCGGCACGTGGGCGAACGAGATCGCCGCCAACCGCACCAAGGTGTCCGACGCGCTCACCGCGGAGCAGGACCACCTCAAGCAGCTCCAGGCCAGCGGCACGGACGTCGACGCCATCTCCGCCTCGCAGCGCAAGATCGCGCTGTACCAGGACATCCTGGCGAACAACCGGCAGATCCTGCGGTTCGACCCGGCCGGGAACGGGCGGATCGCCGAGCTGGTCGGGAACATCGAGCCGGGCACCCGCAACGTCGGCCTCTTCGTGCCCGGCGTGAACACACGGATGGACACCTTCCAGAGTTACGCCGACCTCGGCAAGAGCCTGGTCGCCGCCGACCCGTCGGGCCGGACGGCGATGGTCGTCTGGGCCGACGGCGTCTTCCCGCAGAACGCCGTCACCCAAGGCCCCGACGCGAGTTACGCGCAGACGATGGCGCCCGGCCTCAAGTCCTTCGGCGACGAGCTGCGCGGCCAGGTCAACGCCCAGACCGGCGGCGACGCGACGATCACCGCGATCGGCCACAGCTACGGCGGCGCCACCGTCGGGCTCGCCGACCAGCAGGGCCTCGCCGTCGACCGGGTACTGCACGTGGAGTCGGCGGGCATGGGCCACGGCGTGTGGAGCCCGGCGGACCTGCCGGCGAGCCAGGCCGGCGTGCAGCGTTACTCGATGACCGCGCCGCTCGACCCGATCGTGATCGCGCAGGGCAACGCGTGGGGCGCGGAGTGGACGGGCATCGGCCACGGCGCCGACCCGGACACCTTCCCCGGCGTCACGGATCTAGCCACCGGACAGGACGCGGCGGGCGACACGCAGTGGGGCCCCTCGGCGCACAGCGGTGTGCTCAAGCCGGGTTCGGATTCGTGGGAGAACATCTACGGGGTGCTCACCGGCGGGCATCTCACGCCCGCGCCCGTGGCCCCGACGCCGGAGGTGGTTCTGCCGTGATCACCCGGGGACTGGACGATCTGGCCGTCGACCTCACGGCGGTGATCAACAGCGTCGCGCGGGCCTTCGGCGAAGGCGCCGTCCGCACCGTCGACGGCGAACTGGACTGCGACCCGGCCGAGCCCGGCCACCTCGTGTGCTGGCAGTACGGGGTCCGCCTGGAACAGTGCGCCGCCGGCGAACGGCGGCTGGTCGAGGCCGTGCTGCCGATGCTGGAGTCCGCGGGCTGGTCGGCCCGCGACCGCAGCACCGCGCTGGAGCTGATCGCCCGGTTCAGCCGTGACGGCGCGGACTTCACCGTGCACGTCGCGCGCAGCGGCGAGGGTGTCGCGATCGTCGGCTCCACTCGCTGCGTTGAAGTGGGCTAACGCAGCCAGCGCAACGCGGCGTCCGCGCTGTCCTCGGGGTTGCTGTTGAAGGCGATGGCCGCGTTCGGCGCGTGCTGCCGGACCAGGTTGACCACCTTCTCGAACAGCTCGAGCAGCGGCTCGTACCCCCGGATACCGCCGCCGATCACCACACAGGCGTAGTCGCCACCGTCCAGCGCCGCGGCGATCGTCCCTTCGGGATCCTCGTCGACGACCACCAGGCAGACGTCGGCCTCGATGCCGTACGCCTCGAACCGCGCGTTGCCCCGGACGAGCGCCGCCTGCACCGGCGCGGGATCCCAGTCCTCCAGCCGCGCGGGGTCGAGCCCGATCACCAGCACTCGTCCCTGCGGTGTCATGTCTCCACCTTCCGTGCCCGACACGCTAGCTGTCACCTGCCCATCTTGCGCATGCGAGAAGATCGAGTCCATGACGCGAAAACAGCCACAACCGTGCCAACACACTGAACCGGTGGCGGGTACGCGCGGCGTTGCGTTCCTTCGACCCCGCGTTGACCGGCTCGGTGCTGGTCTGCTCCGGCGGCGCAGCCCACGCGGACTCGGTCTCGGAGGCGGCCCTCCTGGCGCATTACGCGATAGCAGAGTGCGGCTTCACCGGCAACGTCCCGACCTCGCCCAACGCCTGGTACGCGCCGCGGACTATCGGCTCGGGGAGGCCTGGCCGGTCAAACCCCTGTTCGCGCTGTACGGTCTGCGCGCCCTGGCCCAGGGCAAACGCGGCCTCGAGCAGTAGCTCCGCGCCGGTTCAGGAACCGAAGCGCGACGGCCGCCAGGAGCGCCGTTTCCCGCGCCGGACTGCGGCGACCGCGACGCCCGCCGCCGCGGCGGCCGCGACCCCGCCCAGCGCGATCACGCCCGCGGCCAGGTCCGTGGCCGGACGGGCGGCCGCGGCGGCCGGGACCACCACGGGCACCGACGCCGGGCTGACCTGGACGCCCGGGCCCAGCACGTCGGCGGGCAGCGTGGACGAAACCGCCGCGTACGCGTCCACCACACCCCAGCCGCGGTGCGGATCGTGGGCCCCGGACGGCGGGCGGGACGCGGTCAGCGTCAGCCGGGTGACGACCTGGTCGCCGGTGAGGTTCGGGTGGGCCGCGCGCACCAGCGCCGCGACCCCGGCCACGTACGCCGCGGCCAGGCCGGGATCCGTGACAGGCCAACGATGCGCGACCGCGCCGCCCCCGCCCGCCGAGGTGCTCACCAGGTTCGCGCCCGGCGCGGCGATGCCCAGGTAGTCCCCGGATTCGGTCTGCACCGGCTGGCCCGCCTGGTTCGTCGAGCCGACCGCGAGCACCCCCGACGACGACGTGGGGTACGAGTGCGCGCCCTGCTGCGTCGCGGCCGCCGGGGAGACGACCACCGCGCCGCCGGCCCGCGCCCGGTCCACCGCCGCGTCGAGGGCCGGGCTGTCGGAACCGGCCGGGACGGCGATCAGCAGCACCGTCGCGCCGCGGTCCAGCGCCGTGCCGATGGCGCCGGCCAGCGCGCCCGGATCGCCGCCGCCCTCGGCCGACGAGCCGTTGCTTTCGGTGTAGCGCAAGGGAAGTATCTTCACGCCGGGCGCGACGCCGGTGAACGTCGTCGCGTCGTCCGGCTGCGCGCCGACGATCCCGGCGGCGATCGTGCCGCGGCCGTCGCAGTCCGACGGCGCCGCCCCCGAGCCGCTCAGCACCTGCCCGGGCGCGAACTGCGCGTTCTGCCCGTCGACGCCGGTGCCGATCACCGCCACCACTTGGCCGTCACCGCGGGAGAGCGGCCAGAGCCGCTGCGGGTCGACCAGCCGCTGGCCCCAGGGCACCGCGCCGGTGTACGTGCCGGAAGGGTTGGCGCACTGCACCACGGCATCGGCCGGCGAGGCCGCGACGACGGGCAGGCCCAGCGCCACGAGGCCGCCCACGGCGACAACAGCTGGCACCCTCACCGCGGCACCCTCCCCCGGAATCTCGATGTCCGACAAGGGGATTCTAGTGGAGAGGGCGCCGCGGGAACAGGCGTCAGCGCAGGTCCATCCCGAGGTCCAGCGCGGGCGAGGAGTGCGTCAGCCCGCCCACCGAAAGGTAGTCCACACCGGACTCGGCGTACGCCCTACCACGCTCGAGGGTCAAGCCACCAGAGGATTCCAGCCGCGTTTCCGGTGAAACCTGGTCGCGTCGCTCGACCGCTTTCGCGCACTCCTCCGGCGTGAAGTTGTCCAGCAGCGCCTCGTCCGCGTGCGCGGCGAGCGCCTCGTCCAGCTGCGCCAGGTCGTCGACCTCCACCTCGCACGCCAGCTCCGGCGCGTGTTCCCGGGCGAGCGCCAGCGCGGCGGTGACGGAGCCGGCCGCGACGACGTGGTTGTCCTTGATCAGCACCGCGTCGCCCAGCCCCAGGCGGTGGTTGACCCCGCCGCCGCAGCGGACCGCGTACTTCTGGAGCAGCCGCAGGCCCGGCAGCGTCTTGCGGGAGTCGCGGATCGCCGCGCCGGTACCGTCCACTTCGGACACCCACGCGGCCGTCGCCGTGGCGATGCCGGAGAGGTGGCACAGCAGGTTCAACGCCGTGCGCTCCGCCGTGAGCAGCCCGCGCACCGGACCGCGAACGACCAGCGCGGGCTCCCCCGCGGCCAGCCGTTCACCGTCCGCGCGACGCGAAACCACCTCGTAGCCCTCGCCCAGCACGGCGTCGAAAACGGCCAGCACCAAGGGAATCCCCGCGACGACGCCCGGGACCCGCGGGGTCAGCTCGGCCAGCGCCACCGTGTCGGCCGGCACCGTGGCCGCCGTGGTGGCGTCCGGGCCGTAACGCAGGTCCTCGCCCAGCGCCGTGGTGACGACGCGGTGGACGTCGGCCGGCTCCAGCCCGGCTTCGGCCAGCGCGCGCTCCGTCACCGGAGAAAACTCGGTCATGCCACACCCTCCAGTGAGGTCTTCTCGGCCAGCACCGGCTGGCCGGACGGGCTGAGCCGGAGCAGCTGGCTGCGCTGCCAGCCCCGCTCGTCCCGTTCGGGGAAATCACTGCGCACGTGACAGCCGCGCGACTCGGTGCGGCGGGCCGCCGCGGTGAGCAAAGCCTGCGCCGCCAAGGTGAGCGCGGCGTCTTCGACCGCCGCGTGCGTCCACAGCGGACTGTCCTTCGTGGACAGGTCGAGCACCGATCCGGCGGCGGCCAGCCCGTCGGCGTCCCGGCCGATGGCGGCGTACCGGCTCATCACGCGCTGCAGCGCATCGCGGTCCGCCGTCGGCGCGGCCACGCGCTCGGGCAGCCGCCCGCGGGACGGATCGGGCAGCAGGCCGGCCGCGAGGTCCGCGGCCACGGTCTCGGCCACCCGGTGCCCGACGACCAGCCCTTCGAGCAGGCTGTTGGACGCCAGGCGGTTCGCGCCGTGCAGGCCGGTGCGGGCCACCTCGCCCGCGGCGTACAGGCCTCGCACGGTGGATCGTCCGTCCACAGTGGCCACCACGCCGCCGCACGCGAAGTGCGCCGCGGGGGTCACCGGGATGGCGTCCACCGCCGGGTCGATGCCGAGCACCGCACACGCCGCGAAGACGGTCGGGAACCGCTTCGCGAAGCCGGGAACGCCGGTGGCGTCGAGGAAAACGTGGTCGTCGACCCCGCCCGGCGCGAGCCCCATCCGCCGGGTGATCGCCGCCGCGACGACGTCGCGCGGGGCCAGGTCGCCCAGCGGGTGCACGCCGTGCATCACGGACGCGCCCGCGCCGTCGACGAGGGTCGCGCCCTCGCCCCGGACGGCCTCGGTGACCAGCGGGCACCGGCCGCGCGCGCCGGGCGTGTAGAGCACCGTCGGGTGAAACTGCACGAACTCGACGTCGGCCACGGCCGCGCCGGCCCGCAGCGCGAGCGCCAGCCCGTCCCCGGTCGCGATCTCCGGGTTCGACGTCGCCTGGTACAGCTGCCCGAACCCGCCGCTGGCCAGCAGCACCGCGGACGCCCGCACCACCCCGGGCACGCCGTCGCGGTCCAGCACGGTCACCCCGGCCACCTCGCCCGCCGGGGTGCGCAGCGCGTCGACCGCGATGAAGTGCTCCAGCACCGGCACCCGCTGGGTGCCCGCCTGCGCCACGAGCGTCCGCTCGACCTCCGCGCCGGTGGCGTCACCGCCGGCGTGGATCACGCGGAACGCGCTGTGCCCGCCCTCCCGGGCCCGCGCCAGGCCCTCGGCGCCGGCGTCGAAAGTCGCGCCGCCACGGCGCAGCCGCGCGACCGCGGCCGGGCCACCGTCGAGGATGGCGCGCACGGCGTCCTCATCGCACAGGCCCGCGCCCGCGGTGAAGGTGTCTTCGGCATGCTTCGCCACGGAGTCGCCCAGGTCGTGCTCGCCCTCCAGGACCACCGCGACGCCGCCCTGCGCCCAGCGCGTGTTGCCGTCCGCGACCGCGGCCTTGGTGACCACGAGGACGTGCAGCCCGAGTTCCCGCGCCCGCAGCGCGGCCGTCAGACCGGCCACCCCGCTGCCGACCACGACGAGGTCCGCGCGCGCTTCCCAGACCGGGGTTTTAGCCTGTGAAGCATTAACCGGCGTGCTCATTCGCCGCCGCCAGGCTTGCCGATTTCGATCATCCGCTGCACCGAGGCACGCGCCTTCGCCGCCGTTTCGAGGTCCACGTGCACCTCGTCGGCGCCCTCACGCAGGCTCCGCAGCAACGCCGCGGGGGTGATCATCTTCATGTACCGGCACGAGGCCCGGTCGTTCACCGCGCGGAAGTCGATCTCCGGCGCGGCCTTGCGCAGCTGGTGGATCATGCCGATCTCGGTGGCCACCAGGACCGACTTCGCGTTGGTGTCCCGCGCCGCGTGCACCATGTCGCCGGTGGAGAGGATCTTCACCCGCTCCGGCGCCACCGCGCCCTCCCCGGCGAGGTAGAGCGCCGACGTCGCGCAGCCGCACTCGGGGTGGATGAACAGGTCGGCGTCGGGGTTCTCCGCGGCCCGCGCGGCCAGCTCGGCGCCGTTGATCCCGGCGTGCACGTGGCACTCCCCGGCCCAGACGCGCATGTTCTCCCGGCCGGTCACCCGCTTGACGTGCGCGCCGAGGAACTGGTCCGGCAGGAAGAGAACCTCCTGGTCAGCCGGGATGGAGGCGACCACGTCGACCGCGTTCGAGGACGTGCAGCAGATGTCGGTCTCGGCCTTCACCTCGGCCGTGGTGTTCACGTAGGAGACGACCACCGCGCCCGGGTGCTCGGCCTTCCACTCACGCAGCTGCGCGCCGGTGATGGAGTCGGCGAGCGAGCAGCCGGCCCGCGCGTCGGGGATCAGCACCGTCTTCTGCGGGGCCAGGATCTTCGCCGTCTCGGCCATGAAGTGCACACCGCAGAAGACGATCGTGGCGGCGTCGCTGCTCGCCGCGATGCGGCTCAGCGCCAGGGAATCACCCGTGAAGTCCGCGATGTCCTGGATCTCCGGAACCTGGTAGTTGTGCGCCAGCAGCACCGCGTCGCGTTCGCGGGCGAGTGCGCGCACCTCCTCGGCCCATTCGGCGTTCGCCTCGACCCCGCCGTAGGGCGTGAGGTCTGCTTCAACCGTAATGCTCATGTCTGGCCCTCCTGTGGACCGCTGGCGGGTTTTCGCCTTATAATCGAAAACCGTGCGAAGCCATATTAACACCCAGACCCCCCTTGCCCACGAGGTTCTGGGCGCGGTCCTTCAAGTGCGCTCCGACACACTGCGGGTGCTGCTCTGGCGCCGGGCGCTGGACCCGCACCTCGGCCGCTGGTCCCTGCCGGGCGGCCGGCTGCGCCCGGACGAGGACGTGGAGACCTCCATCCGGCGCCAGCTCGCGGAGAAGGTCGACGTGCGCCAGCTCAAGCACGTGGAGCAGCTTTCGGTGTTCAGCGCGCCGGACCGCGTGCCGGGGCCGCGGGTCGTGGCGACGGCGTTCCTCGGCCTGGTCCCCTCCGGCGTCGACCCGGCCGTGCCCGAGGACACGGAGTGGCACGACGTGGACGCGTTGCCGCGCACCGCGTTCGACCACGAGGCGATCGTGCTGCGCGCGCGGGACCGGCTGCGCTCGAAGCTGAGCTACACCAACCTCGGCTTCGCGCTGGCGCCCGAGGAGTTCACCGTCTCCGAGTTGCGCGGGCTGTACTCCGCGGCGCTCGGCTACAAGGTTTCCGCGACGAACCTGCAGCGCGTGCTGTCGCGCCGCGGACTGCTCGTGCCGACCGGGAACACGACCTCGCCCGGCCGGGCCGGTGGCCGTCCGGCGGCACAGTTCTCCTTCGCTGGCAAAGGGATGCAGGTGACTGACCCGTTCGCCGTGCTGAAGCCACCACCCGGAAGGTGACGGACTGCGAGCGTGCCCGGGTACCCGTACGGTGGACGCGTGACCGAGCCGGAGCAGGACCCCAGCGGGACGGCGACCCTGCCGTTGTTCCCGTTGCAGACCGTGCTGCTCCCCGGCACCCATCTGCCGCTGCACATCTTCGAGCCGCGTTACCGGCAGCTGGTGTCGGATCTGGTGGGCGGCGGCGTGCCCGGCCGCGAGTTCGGCGTCATCGCGCTCCGTGCCCCATTGGTGCGTGAAGTCACCGGTCTGGACCACGTGTACGGCGTCGGCTGCGCCACGGTGCTGCGCGAGGCCAAGCGCCTGCCCGACGGCCGGTACGACGTGGTCAGCACGGCCAGCCGGCGCTTCCGGCTCCGGGAGATCGACAGCACCTCGGCGCCGTATCTGATGGGCGTGGTCGACTGGCTGCCCGACGAGGTGGTCCCGGCCGCCGCGAACGACACCGCGGCCCGGCTCGGCGAGGTCGCGCGCGCGGCGCACGAGCGCTACTGCGAGGCGGCCTGGCACGCCGAGGACTGGCACCCCCCGGCCGAGGACGCCGACCTCGCCGAACTGGCCTACCAGCTGGCGGCCGACTGCCTCCTGCCGGTCGAAGACCGCCAGCTCCTGCTCGAAGAGGCCCATCCCCTGCGCCGGCTGCGGATCGTCTGCCGGCTGCTCACCCGCGAGGCCGGCTTCCTCTCGACGCTCAGCGCGGTCCCCCTGCCGCCCACCGAACTGGCCGACTTCACCAAGCCGGCCAACCTGAACTAGCCGCGCTCAGCCGAGCCGGCGGCCCAGGTCTTCCCGGCCGTTCCAGGCGGTGAGCAGCGCGTACACCAGCGAGGTCATCAGCGGCGCGATCACCAGCACCCAGCCGGACTCCAGCCGGGGTGCCTGCGCGACGACCGCGCCCAGCGCGGGGGCGGCGTCCACGGCGTACTTCGAGTTCACGAACGCGGACCCGAGCTGCGTGCCCAGCCAGGCGGCGAGGGTGGCCCCGCCGGCCGCGGCCAGGAAGACCACCGGGCCACGGCGTTCCCGCATCAGCCACGCGACGATGCCGATCAGCAGCCCGGTGGCGAGCGCGAGGAAGCCGTAGATCGCCAGATCGTCGAAGCGGTGCCAGCTCTCCAGCTCCAGCGGGGCGAGCTGGCCGTCGGCGGTGACCACGCGCACCCGCTGCGCCGGCGCCAGCAGCGACCACAGCCAGCCGAGCGGAATGCCGAGCAGCCCGGCCGTCGAGAGCACGCTCACGGCGGGCAGCAGGTCCGCCTTCACCACGACCTTGGGCCGCTGGCGGTGCGGCGGGAAGAGCATCGGGACCGACCAGGCCTCGGCCACGGCGGACGACCGGTGTGCTGCCTTGCCCGCGGAATCAACCACCCCGGACTCCCTCCCCTGCGCGTGTGCGGAACCGAGCGTAACCGGTGCCCGCCCGGAGGTCACCCGCGGTCAGCCGCCGGCGGTTTCGCCGTGCCTGCTGCACCGCGCCGTCCAGCCCACCGGGGTCACCTGCACCACCAGCCGCCGCGCGCAGAACACGCAGAACCGCGGCGGTTCCAGCGCCGTACGCGGGTTGTGGCAGGCTTCGTGGTCCCGGCCCCCGGTCGACGGCTGTCCACAATGGACGCAGTAGCCGGGCTGGTCGGCGCCGGGTCGGTCAAAGGCTGTCACTGAGCGCCTTCACCGGCATCTTCAGCTCGTCGAGCATCTTCAGGTCCGCGCTCGCCGGACGGCCGAGGTTGGTCAGGTAGTTGCCGACGATGATCGCGTTGACCCCGCCGAGCATGCCCTGCTCCGCGCCGAGGTCGCCGAGGGTCAGCTCCCGGCCGCCGGCGAAGCGCAGCATCGTGCGCGGCATCGCGAGCCGGAACGCCGCGACGGTGCGCAGCGCGTCCTTCCCCTCGACGATCTCGTAGTGCTCGTACGGCGTGCCGGGCTGCGGGATCAGGAAGTTCATCGGCACCTCGTGCGGGCTCAGCTGCGCCAGCTGCACCGCGAACTCCGCGCGCTGCTCGACGGTCTCGCCCATGCCGATGATGCCGCCGCAGCAGACCTCCATGCCGGCCGCGGCGACCATCCGCAGGGTGTCCCAGCGCTCCTCCCACGAGTGCGTGGTGACCACGTCCGGGAAGTGCGAGCGCGCCGTCTCGAGGTTGTGGTTGTAGCGGTGCACGCCCATCTCGACCAGCTCGTCGACCTGCTCCTGGGTGAGCATGCCGAGCGAGCAGGCGATCTGGATGTCGTTGCCGTCCGCGCGGATCGCCCGCACGCCCTCGCGGACCTGCGAGAGCAGCCGCTGGTCCGGGCCGCGCACGGCGGCGACGATGCAGAACTCGGTGGCGCCCGTCTCGCGGGTCTGGCGGGCGGCCTTGACCAGGCCCGGCACGTCCAGCCAGGCCGAGCGCACCGGCGACGGGAAACGGCCGGACTGGGAGCAGAAGTGGCAGTCCTCGGGGCAGCCGCCGGTCTTCAGGCTGACGATGCCCTCGACCTCCACCTCGGGCCCGCACCAGCGCACGCGGACCTCGTGCGCGAGCTGCAGCGCGTCGGTCAGCCGCTCGTCGGGCAGCCGCAGCACGGCCAGCACCTGCTCCTCCGACAGCCCCACGCCCCGCTCGAGGACCTGCTCGCGCGCGACGGCGAGCACGTCACCGATATCGGTCTTCCCGGGGGCAACGGTCACGACTTCTCCTCGTCCGTGGTGGTCTTCTCTCCGGTCATCGTGCCCGAGCGCCCGGCCGCGAGGCTGCGACACCCGTCACTTCTGCGCGGACACGCTCCCCGCGAACGTCTCGGGGTCGAACTCGCCGCCGAACCACGGCGAGAGCCCGTGGCGCACCCGCTCGGCGAAGGTATCGCGGTTCGCCTCGCCCAGCCCTTCGGAGAGGACCCCCAAGAGCGGCGCGCCGGCCGCCTCCGGGAGGTCACGCAGGTTCTCGACGGCCGCCAGGTCCGGGATGGCGGGCCAGGACCCGATCACGACCCCGGCCACGTTCAGCCCGCGCCGCGTCGCGACCTCCGCGGTCAGCGCGGTCGCGTTGAGCGTGCCGAGGCCGGCCTCGGCGACGATGACCAGCGGCGCGCCGAGCGCCCACGCCACGTCCGCGAGCCCGCTGCCCTGCGGGTCGAACCGGACGAGCAGCCCGCCCGCGCCCTCCACCAGCGTCAGGTCGTGGTCGGCGTCCAGCCCGCCGGCCGCGGCCGCGATCTCGCCCGGTCCCAGCACGGGCAGCCCGCTGCGGCGGGCGGCCGCCTCCGGGGACAGCGGGTCCGGGTAACGCCGCAGCTCGAGGGTGGTCAGGCCCGGCCCGGCCAGCCGCACGACCTCGTCGAGGTCACCCGGCTCTTCCGGGGCCACCCCGGTCTGCGCCGGTTTGAGCACGGCCACGCGCCGCCCCTGTTCGAGGGCGAGGGCCGCGATCGCCGCCGTGGTGATCGTCTTCCCGACGCCGGTCCCGGTACCCGTCATCACCAGCATGGTCACGGGCCATCAACTTAGTCGCCCGCCCGGCGGCCACACCACGGCCCGGTATTCCATCGGATGAATCTTGCGGTTCGCGGCGCCCGCCCTCACCCGCCGTCACGGCTGACGGCCGGCGTGCCCGCGGCGACAAACGCCCCGGTCCCCGGGTCGGACAGGGACACCAGCGCCTCGCCGACGTCGAAGTACAGCCCGGTGAGCACGAGGTCGCCGCGCCGCTCGGCCTCGGCGACCATCGGGTACTGGCGCAGGTGCTCGAGCTGCTGGAGCACGTTGTGCAGGGCCAGCCGGTCCGGCTCCCGGGACGGCCGCTCGCCGTCCAGCGTCACCGGGCCGCGGCGGTCACGGCTCGGCCCGGCGTGCCGCAGCCACGCCTCGAGCGCCGTCCCCGGTGGCGGCCCGTCCGCGAGCGCGGCCATCGCGCCGCAGCCGGAGTGGCCGCAGACCACGATCTCGCGCACGCCCAGCACCCCGACGGCGAACTCCACCGCGGCGTTCATCGACGGGTCCGCCTGAGCGGGCGGCACCAGGTTGCCGATGTTGCGCACGGTGAACAGGTCGCCGGGGCCGCTGGTGGTGATCAGGTTCGGCACGATCCGGGAGTCGCCGCAGGTGATGAACATGGTGTGCGGCCGCTGGCCGTCGGCGAGGCCGCTGAGCGTCTCCCGCAGCAGCGGCGCGGCCCGGCGCTGGAACTCGGTGGCGCCGCGGCGCGTCGGGTGCGCGCGCTGCCCGGGCACGTGGACGTCGGCCGCCTGCCAGTCCGACCACGGCGCGAGCCAGCGCGGCACCGCCCCGGCCGCGCCGGTGCGCCGCAGCGTCGGGTTCCCGGCCCGGCCCTTGGCCAGCCACGGGTGGCCGATCTCGTCGACCGTCACCGTGCCGCCGGCGCGCTCGTGCGCCTGCTGCCAGCCGACCAGGCTCTCGAAGGAGGCGTGGTCGAGGTAGTCGACCACCAATTCGAGGGTCACCGTCGCGCCTTCCGGGACGGTGCCGAGCACCTTCGTCAGCCGCGGCACGGACAGGAAGGTGAGCACGCCTTCCACCACCACGCGCCACTGCTCGCCGTCGCGCTCGACGTGGATGCCGGACCAGACCGTGCGGCGCAGCATGAGCAGCAGGGCCAGCACGATCCCCGCGATCACGCCGGTGAGCAGGTCGAACACCACCACGCCGGCCAGCGTGACCAGGTACAGCGCCAGATCGCCGTGGCGCAGCACCTGCTTGAGGTGCCCGGGGTTCACCAGCTTGGCGCCGACGTGCACCAGCAGTCCGGCCAGCGCGGCCAGCGGGATGTTCTGGATCAGCCCGGCGAGCAGGACCACGAACACCAGCACCCACACCCCGTGCAGGATCGCGGACGCGCGGGTCTTGGCGCCGGCGGCGACGTTGGTCGAGCTGCGCACGATCACGCCGGTCACGGGCAGCCCGCCGAGCGTGCCGGAGACCATGTTGGCGGCGCCCTGGCCGACCAGCTCGCGGTCGAGGCGGGAACGGGCGCCGTTGTGCAGCTTGTCGACGGCGACCGCGGACAGCAGGCTCTCGACGCTCGCGATCAGCGCGATGGTCACGGCGGCGACGGCGACGTCCGCCCAGCCGCCACCGGGCAGCTCGGGCGCGAACCTGATCTGCAGCAGGTCGCCGGGCAGCTCGACGCGCGGCAGCGTCATCCCGGCGGCCACGGACACGGCGGTGGCCAGCGCGATGGCCGCCAGCGGTCCCGGCACCTTCCGCACCGCGGCGGGCAGCCGCGGCCAGAGCACCAGCACGGCGATGGTGAGCAGGCCGATCACGGCCGCGGCGTCGTGGTGGGCGACGATCTGCGCGGGCAGCTCGGCGATGTTCTCGACCGCGGAGCTCTGCGCCTTCCCGCCGAGGATGACGTGCAGCTGGCCCAGCACGATCGTCACGCCGATGCCGGCGAGCATGCCGTGGACGATCGCGGGCGAGATGGCGAGCGCGGCCCTGGCGATCCGGCTGAGCCCGAGCAGCACCTGCAACGCCCCGGCGGCGACGGTGATCAGGCAGGTCACCGCCCAGCCGAAGGTGCTGATCGTCTCGGCCATGATCACGGTCAGCCCGGCGGCGGGCCCGCTGACCTGCAGCGGCGAGCCGCCCAGCGCCCCGGCGACCACACCGCCGACGATCGCGGCGATCAGCCCCGCGACGATCGGGGCGCCGGAGGCCAGCGCGATGCCGAGCGACAGCGGGACAGCGACCAGGAACACCACCAGTGAGGCGGGTACGTCGTGACGAAGCACGGCAAGAGGTCTCATGATCACCAGGGAACCGGGGTTCGTGTGAAATGTCCGCTATGTCTCGCCTGATGGGGTGAATTTATATCGCGCACCCCACTTTCGGGTTGCGCGGCTGGCACTTCTCGTGAGTGGCCAGAACGGTTCTAACCGGCCTGGCCACTCACGAGCCCTGGGCGCGTCAGTGCGTCGCGGCACCGGCCGGGACGAAGTCGCGTCCGGCCGCGTCGAGGAGCGACACCTGGGCGGCGCCGACGTCGAAGTACATGCCCGTCAGCGTCAGCTCACCGCGGGCCAGAGCCGCGGCGACGACCGGGTACCGGCGCAGGTGATCGAGCTGCTGCACGACGTTGTGCAGCGCCAGCTGGTCGGCCTCGGCGGCGGGACGGCGGCCGTCCAGCAACAGCGGGGCCTCGGCCGCCCGGCGGCGCAGGGACGGCTCGCCGTGCCGCAGCCAGCTGCCCAGCTGGGCCATCCCCTCCGGCGCCTGCCCGAGCAGCGCCTTCATCGCGCCGCACGAGGAATGCCCGCACACCACGATTTCCGGCACCTTCAGCACGCCGACGGCGTACTCGATCGCCGCTCCGACGGAGGAGTCCGAACCGTCCGACGCGGTGGGCACCAGGTTGCCGATGTTCCGGACCGTGAACAGGTCGCCCGGCCCGGACGTGGTGATCAGGTTCGGCACGATCCGCGCGTCGCCGCAGGTGAGGAACAGCGTGTGCGGCTGCTGTCCGTGCGCCAGCCCGCTGAGGGTGTCTCGCAGCAGGGGTGCCGTGCGGCGCTGGAACTCCGAAGCGCCACGGCCCAGCGGGGAACCGGTCCGCTGCCCGGGCACCACCGTGTGCTCGGCCTGCCACTGCGACCACGGCGCGAGCCACCGCGGCACCACCCGCGCGGCGACGCTGCGCCGCACCGTCGGCTCCCCTGAGCTGCCGCGCTGGAACCACGGGTGCCCGATCTCGTCGACGGTCACCGTGCCGCCCGCCCTGGTGTACGCCTGCTGCCAGTCGCGCAGGCAGTCGAACGCGGCGTGGTCGAGGTAGTCCACCAGCAGTTCGAGGGTGACGTCAGCGCGCGCGGGCACCTCCGCGAGCACTTTGGTCAGCCGTGGCACGGAAAGGAACGTCAGCGCGCCCTCGATCACCACCCGCGCCCGGCCGTCGCCGGCCTCGACGTGGACGCCGGAGTAGACCATCCGCCGCAGCATGAACACGAGCGCGAGCAGCACGCCGGCGGCCACCCCGGTCAGCAGGTTCACCGCGACGGCACCGGCGACCGTCACCGCGTACACCGCGATGTCGCCGTGGCGCAGGACTTCCTTGAGGGCCGGGAGGTTCACCAGCTTCGCCCCGACGTACACGAGCAAGCCGGCCAGCGCCGCGAGCGGGATGTACCGCAGGACGCCGGTGAGCAGGAGGCAGAACGCGAGAATCCAGCAGCAGTGCAGGATCGCCGACGCGCGGGTCCGGGCGCCCGCCTCGTAGTTGGTCATGCTGCGCACGATCACGCCCGTCACGGGCAGCCCGCCGAGCGCGCCGGCGGCGACGTTCGCCGCACCCTGCCCGATCAGCTCCCGATCGAGGTCGGTGCGCTTGCCGCCGCGCAGTTTGTCCACGGACACGGCCGAAAGCAGGCTCTCCAGGCTCGCGATCAGCGCGATGGTGACCATCGCGACGCCTGCGCCCGCCCAGCCGCCGCCAGGCAGCTGCGGCACGAGGCTCAGCGAAGGCAGCGAGCCCGGCAGGTCGATCCGCGGCAGCGTCATGCCGGTCACGACCGAAAGCCCGGTGGCAACGGTGATCGCGGCGAGCGGGCCGGGCACCTTGCGCACGGCGGCGGGCATTTTCGGCCACGCCACGAGGATCGCGACGGTGAGCACGCCGATCAGCACCGCCTGGTCGTGGTGCCCGACGATCTGGCCGGGCAGGGCGAGCAGGTTCGCCACCGCGGAGCCCTGCGCGCGGCCGCCGAGCACCACGTGCAGCTGGCCGAGCACGATCGTCACGCCGATGCCCGCGAGCAGGCCGTGCACGATCGCGGGCGAAATGGCCAGCGCGGCACGCGCCACGCGAGTGAGGCCGAAGAGGATCTGGAGCAGGCCGGCGCCGACGGTGATGGCGCAGGTGACGGCCCAGCCGTAAGTGGAGATGGTGTCGGCGAGCACCACGGTGAGCGCGGCGGACGGGCCGCTGACTTGCAACGGGGAGCCGCCGAGCAGGCTCGCGACCAGGCCGCCGACGACGGCGGAGATCAGGCCCGCGAGCAGCGGGGCACCGGCGGCGAGCGCGATGCCGAGGGAAAGCGGTACGGCCACGAGGAAAACGACCAGTGAGGCCGGCAGGTCGTGGCGCAGGAGGGTCAGGACGGGGTGGTCACGCCGGGGCGGGGGTCCGGTGTCGTGTTCTCCGCGAACGATCTCGATCATGCCGGTAGGAAAGCGGAAAACCGGCGAAAAGTCCGCTATGCGAACGGGGTTCGGATTCGCTGGTGAATGCGGTAACCAGGACATAACGGATCTTCCTCGCCAACCGGTCAGAGCATGACGAAGCGCAGCACACCTGATCGCGTGGAAACCCCGGATTTTCGACGACTCCACGCACTCATGCACTCACAGATCGTGACGAATGCCTCGAGTCACCCTCGTTGTGGTGAATTCAGGCTTTTTCGGCTGCGGCGAGCATCGCGCCGGTGATCACGGCCAGGTCGTCGTCACCCGTCACGTAGGGCGGCATCGCGTAGACCAGGTCGCGGAACGGCCTCAGCCAGGCGCCCTTCGCCGTCACCACCTCGGTCGCGACGCCCAGGTCCACCTCGTGGTCCAGCTGCAGCACGCCGATGGCGCCGAGCACGCGGACATCCCGCACGCCCGGCAGGTCACGCGCCGGCGCCAAGCCCCGCCGCAGGCCCGCCTCGATGCGGGCGACGTCGGCCTCCCAGGCCCCGTCGGCGAGCAGCCCCAGCGACGCGTTCGCGACGGCGGAGACGAGCGGGTTGCCCATGAACGTCGGCCCGTGCGCGAGCACCGGCAGCTCGCCGCGGGTGATGGCCTCGGCGACCTCGGGGGTGCACAGGGCCGCGGCCATCGTGAGGTAGCCCCCGGTCAGCGCCTTGCCGAGGCACAGCACGTCGGGCGTCACGCCGGCGTGCTCCGCCGCGAACATCCGGCCCGTGCGGCCGAAACCGGTGGCGATCTCGTCGAACACCAGCAGCACGTCGTGCTTGCGCGTGAGCTCCCGCAGCGCGCGCAGGTAGCCGGGGTGGTGGAAGCGCATGCCGCCGGCGCCCTGCACCACGGGTTCGACGATCACCGCGGCCAGTTCTTCGGCGTGCTCCGCCAGAGCCGCGTCCAGGGTGTCTACATAGGACTGTTCCGGGGGCGTGGCGAAACCGGCGGGCGGCTCGGGCACGAACACCTGCTCCGGCAGCACCCCGCGCCACAGCGAGTGCATGCCGCCGTCCGGGTCGCACACGCTCATCGGCGTGAACGTGTCGCCGTGGTAGCCGCCGCGCCAGGTCAGCAGCCGCCGTTTCGCCGTCCGCCCGCGCGAACGCTGGTACTGCAGGCACATCTTGACCGCGACCTCGATCGAGACCGAGCCGGAGTCGCACAGGAACACGTGCTCGAGGCCCTCGGGGGTGAGGTCGACCAGCGTCTTCGCCAGCGTGATCGCGGGCTCGTGGGTGAGCCCGCCGAACATCACGTGGCTCATCCGGCCGGCCTGGCCGGTCAACGCGGCGTCGAGCACCGGGTGCCGGTAACCGTGGATCGCCGCCCACCAGGACGACATGCCGTCGACCAGCTCCCGGCCGTCGGCCAGCCGCAGCCGCACCCCGCTCGCCTCGGTGACCAGCAGCGGCGCCACCCGGCCCGGCATCGGCGCGTACGGATGCCAGACGTGGGCGGCATCGAGGGCGAGCAGGTCGGCGGCGCTGGTTTCCACCCGCCGACCCTACGTCGCCCCCGGCTCAGCGCAGCAGCACGGGCAGCTCCTGCAGGCCGTGCACGAGGGTGCTGTTGCGGTAGCGCAGCTGCTCCGGCTCGACGGCCAGGCGCAGGTCAGGGAACCGCGCGAGCAGGCCGCCCAGCGCGATCTCGGCCTCCAGCCGGGCCAGCGGCGCGCCGACGCAGTAGTGGATGCCGTGCCCGAACGCGACGTGCCCGCCCGCGGGCCGCGTGACGTCCAGCTGGTCCGGGTCGGGGAAGCGCTCGGCATCGCGGTTCGCCGCCAGCAGCGACACCTGGACGAACTCGCCCGCCGGGATCGTCGTCTCGCCGACCTCGATCGGCTCCTTGGTGAAGCGCAGGGTGGCGATGTTGATCGGGCCGTCGAAGCGCAGGAACTCCTCGACCGCGCCGGGCAGCAGGCTCGGGTCGGCCCTCAGCTTCGCCAGCTGCTCGGGCGCGCGCAGCAGCGCCAGCGTCGCGTTCGCGATCAGGTTCACCGTGGTCTCGTGGCCCGCGACCAGCAGCAGGAAGGCCGTGGCGACCAGCTCTTCCTCGCTCATCGCGTCGCCGTCGTCGGTGGTCAGCACCAGATCGGACAGCAGGTCGGGCCCCGGCTCGGCGCGCTTCTGCGCGACCAGCCCGACCAGGTAGGCGGTCATCGACTGCCCGGCCGACTGCATCTCGTCGGCCTCACCGGAGGACAGCAATGTGGTGGACCAGCCGGTGAACTCGCCGCGGTCCTCCTCGCGGATGCCGAGCAGCTCGCAGATCACCGTGATCGGCACCGGCCCGGCGAACGCCGGCATCAGGTCGGCCTGGTCGCGGCCCTCCATCTCGTCGAGCAGCGCCGCGGTGATCTCCTCGATCCGCGGGCGCAGCCGCGCGACCGTGCGGGCGGTGAACGCCTTGTTGATCAGCTTGCGCAGCCGCGTGTGGTCCGGCGGGTCGGCGTTCAGCATGTGCGTGACGAGCGACTGGCCGAAGTCCGAGACGGTGTTCTCCGGGCCGATCTTCGCCGCGATCAGCTGGTGCGCGCCGGCGCTGTCCTTGCTCATGCGCGGGTCGCTCAGCAGCGCGCGGGCGTCCTCGTAGCCGGTCACCAGGTACGACGGCGTGCCGCGTGGCATGACGATCGGGCACACCCGGCCCTCGCCGCGCAGCCGCGCCAGCGTCGAATGGGTGTGCTGCATGAATTCTTCGCCCACCACGGGCAGTTCTTCCACAGTCACGCGATTCCCCCGGAGTCGGTGTGTCAGGGTCGATGTGTCAGGGCCGGTGCTTCGGTGTCAGCGCTCGGCCAGCGCGGCCGCGACGCGCTCGGTCACGTCCTTCCAGTATGCCCGCTGTTCGGCGCGCTCCGCGGCGTCGGCGAGCCATTCCTGGTGGAACTTGAGCGTGCTCCGCCGCCCCTGGCCGACGACCGTCAGCTGCAGCGTGGAGTCGTGGTCCCAGTCCTTCGGACGCCAGGTCAGCCGCACCCGGGTGCCCTCGTGGAAGCTGCGGATCTCGCCGGTGATGCCGTTCGCCGTCTCGTACGCCTCGCCGCGCTCCCGCGGCAGCTCCACCCCCGCGCCGAGCCAGACCTCCACGCCCTCGCGGCCGAGCAGGAACTCCCACAGCCGCGCGCCGGAATACGGCAATGTGCGGGAAACCCCTACCTCCCAACCACTTTGCGCGGTTCTCCCCACCTCTTCACTCATGCCACCATCATGGCATCCGGCACCGACAAAACCCGCCGGCGGCCGGGGTGCAGGATCTCCTGCTGTGCGCTACCGACCCATTTCCCCCGCCGCGCTGGCCGCCGAGCTGACCGCCCGCATCGACTCGTTCACCCAGCGCGGGCGCCTCGCGGTGGCGGTGGACGGCGCCGACGGCGCGACCGGAACCGCCGAACTGGCCGACGCGCTGGTCGATCCCCTGCGCCTGCTGGGCCGCCCGGCCGTGCGGGTGCCGGCCCGCGGGTTCCTGCGCCCCGCGTCGCTGCGGTTCGAGCACGGCAAGCGCAACCCGGACGCGCGCTACACCGACTGGCTCGACCTGGGCGGCCTGCGCCGCGAGGTGCTCGACCCGCTCGCCGACGACGGCACGGGCGAGGTCCTGCCCGCGCTGTGGGACCCCGGGCGCGACCGCGCGACCCGGCTGCCGCGCGTCCCCGTGCCCGAGCGCGGCGTGGTGCTGGTGGACGGGGAGTTCCTGCTGGGCGCCGGGCTCGGCTTCGACCTGGTCGTGCACCTGTGGCTTTCACCGGCCGCGCTGCGCCGGCGCGTGCCCGAGAACGACCAGTGGGCGCTGCCCGCGTACGAGCGTTACGAACAGGAAGTCGACCCGAGCGCGCTGGCGGACGTCGTGGTGCGGGTGGACGACCCGCGCCACCCGGCCGTCTACGAGCCGGAAGCCTGACCCGGGCTCACCGCACCGAGGACACCGGGTCGCCGTCGAGCAGGCCGGACAGCCGTGCAGCCATGCGGTCCCAGCGCCAGTTCTCCGTGACCCAGGCGCGGCCCGCCTCGCCCATCCGGCGGGCGCGCACGGGGTCGGACAGCAGGGCGGCGAGGGTCTCGCGCAGCTGGCCGACGTCGCGGCCGTCGACCACGTGGCCGGTCACCTCGTCCAGCACCGCCTCGGGCGCGCCGCCGGAGGTGCCCGCGACGACCGGCAGCCCGGTCGCCGACGCCTCCAGGTAGACGATCCCGAGCGCCTCCACGTCGAGGCCCTTGCCGCGGGTGCGCGCGGGCATCGCGAACACGTCGCCCGCGTTGTAGTGCGCCGGCAGCTCGGACCACGGCACGGAGCCGGTGATCACCACGTGCTCGGTCACGCCGAGTTCGGCGGCCAGCTCCGTCAGGCGCTTGCGGTACGGCCCGCCGCCGACGATCAGCAGCACCGCGTCCGGCACGCGCTCGCGCAGCCCGGGCAACGCGCGGATGAGCATGTCCTGGCCCTTGCGCGGCACCAGCCGCGAGACGCACACCACCGTCGGACGGTCGCCGAGGCCGTGGCGGGCGCGGATCTCCTCCCGCGCGCCGGAGTCCGGCGCGAACAGCGTGGTGTCCACTCCGGAGGGCAGCATCTCCAGCCCTGCCAACGGTCCGAACGCCGCGGCGAAGCGCCTCCGCGTGTACTTGCTGACGTACGTGAGCACGTCCACCGTGTCGCCGATCCGGCGCAATGCCTGACGCGAGCCCGGCAGCATCGACCAGCCGACCTCGTGCCCGTGCGTGGACGCGACCACCCGGCGCGCGCCGGCCTGGCGCAGCGGCTGCCCCAGCAACGCGAGCGGCGCCGCGGCGCCGAACCACACCGCTTCGCAGTCTCTCGCGCGCATGATCTGCTTCGCGCGGCGAAGCACGTCGGGCGTCGGCAGCATCAGCGACGTCGGGTGCCGGACCACCTCGAACGGCGCGGCGGCGTCGAACTCGACGTGCGAGCCGGACTTCCCCTCCCACGACGGGGCGTAGACGACCAGGTCGTCCCCCGGCAGCCGGGTGGCCAGCGAGTTGAGGTAGTTCTGGATCCCCCCGGGGCGCGGCGGGAAGTCGTTGGTCACGAGCAGGGTCCTCAGCACACCCGGAAGGCTACTGAGCCACGCGGACGCGAAACGGGGCGGCACCGCAGTCGCGGTACCGCCCCGTTCGAAGGGTCCTGCTCAGCTCACGCGGCGGGCGCCGACGTAATTGTTCTGCAGCGGCGAGATCTTGACGACGTCGCCGGAGGTCGGCGCGTGCACCATCTTGCCGTCGCCCAGGTACATGCCGACGTGCGACACGGGCGTGTAGTAGAACACCAGGTCGCCCGGCTGCAGCTGGCTGCGCGAGACGGCGGTGCCGAAGGTCGACTGCTCCCGGCTCGAGCGCGGCAGCGTGATGCCGGCCTGCTTGTAGGCCCACTGCATCAGGCCCGAGCAGTCGAACTGGGACGGGCCGGTGGCACCCCAGACATACGGGCTGCCGAGCTTGCTCAGCGCCGCGTTGACCGCCTGCTGGGCCTGGGGCCCGGGCGCCGGGACGTTCGGCGCGGCGCCGCCGGTGTCGCCCTGCGAGGCCTTGTCCGACTTGCTCAGGAAGCCGTACTGCTTCGTCAGCGCCTCGGTCTGATCCTTCAGCGACTGCTGCTTGGCCTTGATGTCCTCGGTCAGCTTCGCCGCGGCGTCACGGGCGTCCGTGGCCTTCTTGGCGGAGTCGGTCGCGAGCTTCTCGGCGGCCGCCGCCTTCTGCACCGCGTCGGACAGCCCGCTGAGCGCGGCGTCCTTCTCCGCGGCGATCTGGTCGAGGGCCGAGGAGCGCTCGAGGAACTCCTGCGTGGAGGTTCCGGCGAGCAGCGCCGAAAGCTTGTTCATCTGGACGCCGGAGAGGAACGAGGCGCCGGCGAACTTGTCGACGTCGACCCGGTACTTCTTCTCGTTGCCCGCGGCCTGCGCCGCCTGGTCCTTGGCGGCGTTGACGCCGGCGTTGGCCTTGTCCAGGTCGCCCTGCTTGGCGGTGAGGTCGTCCTGGGCCTTGAGGAGGTCCTCGTTCGCCTTCTCCGCCTGTGCCGCGAGGTCGCGGTACTTGGCGAGGGCGTCCGAGCTCGAACCGGTGTCGGGCGGGGCCTGGAGGGAGGGGGAGGGAGCTGCGTTGGCTGTGGCGGCCGGCTGGGCCACGGCGACGATAGCGAACACCGAGGCCGCCGCGAGGGCGCCTGACACCACGCGCTTGACTGGATGCGACTGCACGGTCGCGCGTGTCTCCTTTGCTGTCGGGCCGCCGTCCGGAGCCTTGGCGCCGAAGAGGTCGGGGGCCCTCTTCCGCACGCCCACCGCCCGCGTTCCGGCCGTGCTTCAGCGCATCAGCCTCACGCACGCGGTGTGGTCCCGGTACCTGCTCCCCGACAAAGCCGGTCCGGCGGCGATCCCGTGTCGCCGTCTTGCCGACGGCTGCTGGCCACGAGATCTCGGACAGGTTACGAAAAGACCGCGACCACGTCCACTAGGCCCCCCGTAAAAACTCTCCGTAGTCCGGCGAAACACCATCGGACCAGCAGGGGAGGAAATGTGTGACGGCGGTCACTCCGCATGGTGTCATTCCGGCACTAATCAGCTACCTACCGTTCACCCGATCAGATCGACCACTCGGCGCGCCGGCCTCCCCCGGCCGGGTCAGGCGGACCTCCGTTCCGGTGCGGGCACCAGGCGCAACCGCGGCACCATCCCCGCTTCGGCGAGCGCGTCGACCGCCCGCCGTTCGTCGGCGTCCCAAGCGAGCGCGACGGGTGGGCCGAGCAGCGCGCTCACCACGCAGTCGCCGCATGCTTCGCCGCGCACCGCGCAGCGGTCGCAGTCGACCACCAGGTCGTCGATGTCCGCCAAACCGATGTCCAGCGCGCCGGGCGGGCGGCGCAACGGGCTCTCGTCCATGTGGGTCTCCTCACCCAGCCGTGCTTCCTGAACACACGGTAGGAGCCACCACCGACAATTCCGGCGCGCGACGATCCCGGCACGGAGAAGGAGCGGGCGTCAGACCCGGCCGAGCCTGCTGACCAGCACGGCCGACGGCGCCGGATGCGCCCCGGCCGCGCGCACGGAGTCGGCGACCGCCCGGTCGGACGTCGCCACCACCATCGGGCGGCCCTTCGGCTCGGCCGCGACCAGCGCGCGGATCACGTCGTCGGCCAGCACGCCGCGGTCGGAGAACAGCACCCGCACGCCACGGGGGACGGCGGCGGGCACGGACAGCACGCCCGCGCCGTCGAAGACCACGGTGACCTCGGCGGCGGTGCGCGCGGCGAGGGCGGAGAGCTGGTGGATCAGCCGGTCTCGCTGGTCGGCCAGCGCCAGCTCGGGATAACCGGTCTTGGTGACGTTGTAGCCGTCCACGATCAGGTGGACGTTCGGCAGCGCCAAGTGCCGGTCCAGGGCCGGCACGTCCTGGATCCGGCCGCCGGGCCCGAGCCCGGACGTCACGCCGCGCACCATGTCCGCGGGCCGCGCGCCGCGATCGCCGAGGGCGAGCTCGCGGCGCAGGCCGCTCACGGCCCCGTCGATCGTGTCGATCAGCAGCGCCAGCCGCACCTCGTCGGCCTCACGGGCCTCGCGCGCGGACTGACGGGCGATCTCGGCGTCCGCGGACGCCCGTTCGGCCCTGGCCCGCTCGGTGGCCACCCGCTGCCGCTCACGGCCCAGCTGAGCGTTCAGCGCCTCGAGCTCCACGGCCTGCGCCGCTCCCCCGCGGTCGGCTTCCGTGCGCGCCGCCTCGGCCGCGTCCTTGGCCCGGCGCAGCTGCACCCCTTGCTCGCGCAGCCGGCGCAACAGCTTCTCGACCTCGGCCTCGCGCTCCCCACGGACGTTCTCCGCGGCTCCGCGCGCCTGTTCGAGTTCCAGCCGCAGCTCGGCCACCTCGGCCTCCAGCCGCTGGTTCCGGGCAAGCGCGGCGTCACGCTCGGCCCGCAGCGCGGTTTCCTCGGCGTTCTTGGCGACCAGCCGCACCCGCCCGGCCGCGCCGGACTCGCCGAGCAGCACCGCGGCGGCCGCGGCGGAGACGGATTCGGCGGCGTTCGGGTCGAGCACGTCGGTGCGGTGCTCCCGCAGCCACTCGATCACGGCGGTGCGGAACTGCGCCGAATCGCCTAGCGCCGCCAGCAGCGCCGCGCCGCCCAGCTTCGCGCGCTTGGCGGGGGCGAACTTCGCGACCGGCCGCAGCTGCCGCGGCACGTCCGCCACCGGCAGCTTGGCCACGGCGGCGGCCGCCAGCTCGGCGATCCGCTCGCGCACCGCGTCCGGCAGCGCCGACCAGGTGGCGGGCTCGGGCGCGCCCGCGTCCACAGCGCCTGCAGTGTCCACAGCGGCCTCGCCCGCCCGCGCCGGGACGGCCGAGGGGCCGACGGCATCCCCGGTTTCGTCCGGTTCCGCGGGCAGTGGCTGCATTGGTCCAGGGTAGGCCCCGCCGTCGGATCGCGCGCCGTGCGCCACCCGCTGCTCACGTCCCGGGATTGTCGGTGGGCCGTCCTAGGGTGCGCGATCATGGACACCGGACCGCGGCCCGGCCAGGCGCAGCTGGCCTTCGACGAGCTCGGCACCCCGTTGCGGGACACCACGTTCGTCGTGTTCGACCTCGAGACCACCGGGACCAAGCCGGGGCCGGACGGGATCACCGAGATCGGCGCGGTCAAGGTGCGCGCCGGCCAGGTGCTGGGCGAGTTCGCCACGCTGGTCAACCCCGGTGCGCCGATCCCGCCGCAGATCGTGGAGCTGACCGGCATCACCCAGGCGATGGTCTACGACGCGCCGCGGATCGAGCGCGTGCTGCCCGCGTTCCTCGAGTTCATCGCCGGCACCGTGCTGGTCGCGCACAACTCCGGCTTCGACACCAGCTTCATGCGGGCTGCCTGCGAAGGCCACGGTTACGTCTGGCCGCGCGCGACCGTGGTCTGCACGGTGAAGCTCGCCCGGCGCGTGATCCCGCGGGAGGAGGCGCACAGCTACCGGCTCTCGTCGCTGGCGATGCTGCTCGGCGCGCGCACCCGGCCCACGCACCGTGCGCTCGACGACGCCAGGGCCACCGTCGACGTGCTGCACGCGCTGCTGGAGCGGGTCGGCAACGTCGGTGTCCACACCCTCGAAGAACTTGTGGACTACCTGCCGGAGGTCACCGCGGCGCAGCGCCGCAAACGGCATCTGGCCGCGGATCTGCCCGCGCGGCCGGGCGTCTACCTGTTTCGCGGGCCGCGTGAGGAGGTGTTGTACGTCGGCACCGCGCGTGACCTGCGAAGGCGCGTGCGGCAGTACTTCACCGGGTCGGAGAGCCGCGGCCGGATCCGCGAGATGGTCGCGCTGGCCGAGCGCGTCGAGGCGATCGAGTGCGCCCACTCGCTGGAGGCCGAGATCCGCGAGCTGCGGCTGATCGCGGCGCACCGCCCGATGTACAACCGCCGCTCGAAGAACCCGCACCACGCCTGGTGGATCGGCCTGACCGACGAGGCCTTCCCACGGCTGTCCGTGGTGCGCCTGCCGCGCGCGGGCACGCTCGGGCCGTTCCGGAGCCAGTCCGACGCCCGCACGGCGGCGGACACGCTCGCGGGCGCGAGCGGGCTGCGCACCTGCACCCAGCGCATCTCGGCGAAGTCGGCCTCCGGCACCCCGTGTGTGCTGTTCGAGCTGGGCCGCTGCGGGGCGCCGTGCGCAAGCCGGCAGACCGTCGAGGAGTACTCCCCCGGCGTCGCGGCCGCCCGCGAGCTGATCGAAGGCCGCGACGGCAGCCCGCTGCGCACCGCCGCCGAGCAGCTGGAGCGGCTCTCCGGCGGGCAGCACTACGAGCAGGCCGCCCGCCACCGCGACGAGCTGGCGGACCTCGTCCGCGCGGTCGGCCGGGCGCACCGGCTGGCCGCGCTGGCGTCGATCGCCGAGCTGATCGCCGCCTCCCCGGACGGGAACGGCGGCTGGGAGCTGTCCGTGATCCGCTTCGGCAAGCTCGCGTCCGCCGGGGTCGCGCGCCGGGGCGTGCCGCCCATGCCGATCGTCGAGCAACTGGTCGCGGCCGCCGAGACCGTGCTGCCCGGCGAAGGGCCGCTGCACGGCGCGTCCGGCGAAGAGGTCGGCGTCCTGTTGCGCTGGCTGGCCCGGCCCGGCGTCCGGCTGGTCCGCACCACCCGGCCCTGGGCCGAGCCCACGGCGGTCGCGGGCTGGCGCGGCTGGCTCGACCTCGCGGCGGGCGCCCGGACGCTGGAGCGGGTGGCGGGGTGACCCGGCTACGATCGCGCTCGTCGGTTACCGCCAGGGAGTGGAGGAACGCTGTGATCACGGCGATCGTGCTGATCAATCTAGAGGCCGACTCGATCCCGGAGGCCGCGCAGGCGATCGCGGACCTCGACGGGGTCACCGAGGTCTACTCCTGCGCCGGCGACGTCGACCTGATCGCCACCGTGCGGGTCAAGGCCCACGAGGACCTGGCCGACCTCGTCCCCGGCCGCATCGGCAAGGTCGACGGGGTGCTGGACACCGTCACGCACATCGCGTTCCGCTCCTACTCGCGCGCGGACACCGACTCGGCGTTCGAGATCGGCGTCGAAGGCGTCTGAAAGCGGACCGCTCAAACGGCGAAAGCCCCTCCACCCGCCGGGGTGAAGGGGCTTTCGCCGTAACTGAAGGGCTAGTGCCCGGAGCCGATCTGGTGCGACTCCGGCTGGGTCTCCTGCGAGGCCCCGTCGGCATGCCCGTTGCTGCTGCCGTTGCCGTTGCTGCTGCCGTTGTGGCCGTTGTGCGCGGCCCGCTCCAGCGCGGCCGACTCCTCCGGCGGGTCCGGCCGCAGGAGGGAGCCCGGAACGGCGTGCCCGGCGGTGCCGAGCTTGTTCATCTTCTTCGGCACGGTCGCGCCCTGGTATTCCAGCGGAATGGCGTGGCCGTGGCTGTCCACGCCGCCGAGCGGCTGGTGGAGCTCGATGAACTCGCCGTGCGGCAGGCGCTTGATGATGCCCGTCTCGACGCCGTGCTC
>NZ_FOEF01000017.1 GCF_900110575.1 Amycolatopsis saalfeldensis | reverse complement strand
CCACGAACTGCCCCGGGCCGACTTCAGACCGGTTCAGAAGGACCTCGCCGTCACCACGGGCTGTTCCCGGACCGGTCCAGCAACTCCCCCACCTCGACGAACCGCCCGGGGCCGACTTCAGACCGGTCTAGAAAGACCCTGCTGCCACAGACTGACCTCCCCGGCCGGTCCACGCCGCCGCCGCCCCACCGGCTACCCCGGGCCGTCCAGGACCCCGCCGCCGCCCCATTGGCCACCCGGGCCCGTCCACGACAACTCCACCAGCGCCCCCTGACTGGCCCGGGCCGATCTCCAGGCCAGTCCCGGCAACCCCACCGTCACCTCCTCGGCCGCGGCGGGGGTTCTCCGCGCCCCTCACCCATGGCGGGTTTCGTTCCGGAATCAGTCCTCCCCCTTTGCCACAGCGTGGTTTCCAGGCCAGGCCCACGAACGGCGAGCGCCCGTCTCCAGCCCCCCACCGGCCGCCCGCCACCCACCCCATCAGTCGCCGATCCGTTTTTGTCGGTCCCCCCTCGTACTCTCGACACCATCATCACCGGCCGGCATTCACGGACAGCGACAAAGCGCTCACCAGCGCAGATCACACTGGACCATCGTTAGCCGGAGCCGTATAGTCCACGTGGAATAACCGACTCGGATCACTCGAAAGGATCACTGAGCATGGCCGCGGCGAAACTGACCCCGCTGGGCGTCGCTGTGCTGGAGCTGCTGCACGAGAAGCCCATGCACCCGTATGAAATGGCGCAGCTGATGCGCGAGCGGTACGTCGACAACCGGGTCAAGCTCAAGGCCGGCTCGCTCTACCACACAGTGGAACGCTTGCAGCAGAACGGATTCGTCGAGGTCGTCAACACCCAGCGCGACGGGCGCCGCCCGGAGCGGACGGTGTATGCGATGACCTCCGACGGCAAGGACGCGTTCCAGGAGCGGGCTCGCGAGATGCTCGGCGACATCGCGGAGGAGTACCCGCAGTTCCTCAGCGGGCTGGCCGTGATCGACGACCTCGGCGCGGACATCGCGCTGCAGGAGCTGGCGCACCGCATCACCCGGCTGCGCGCCGCCGTCGCCGCGGACCAGGTGATCCTCAAGCGCCTCGCGACCGATGGCACGCCGGAGATCTACTGGCTCGACGTCCGCTACGCCACCGCCCAGCGGGCCTTCGAACTCGAGTGGGCCGAACGACTGCTCGCCGACCTGTCCTCGGGCCGCGTCCGGTTCCAGGACACCAAGACCACGCTCAGCCTCGTCACCAAGGAAAGTCATGAACGCAAGACAAGCTAATCCCTGGGCCGCGCTCAGCGCGCTGTGCCTCGGCTTCTTCATGATCCTGCTGGACACCACCATCGTGTCCATCGCGATCCCCGCCATGCTGCGGGAGCTCAACGCGGGGCTGAACGCGGTCGTCTGGGTGATCAGCGTCTACCTGCTCACCTACGCGGTGCCGATGCTGTTCACCAGCCGGCTCGGCGATCGCTTCGGGCCGAAGCGGGTGTTCCTCGCCGGGCTCGTGGTGTTCACCGGCGCTTCGTTGTGGTGCGCCATGTCCGGCAACGTCGAAATGCTGATCACCGCCCGCGCGGTGCAGGGCCTCGGCGCGGCGCTGATGACGCCGCAGACCCTGGCGTTCATCACGCACCTGTTCCCGCCGGCCAAGCGCGGCCCGGCCATGGGCATGTGGGGTGGCGTCGCCGGCCTGGCCACGATCGCCGGCCCGCTGCTGGGCGGCGTGCTGGTGGACCACCTCGGCTGGGAGTGGATCTTCTACGTCAACGTGCCGATCGGCGTCATCGCGATCGTGCTGGTCCTGATGCTGGTGCCGGACTGGCAGCCGAAGCACTCGCACTCGTTCGACGTGCTCGGGATCCTGCTCTCGGCGGCGGGACTGTTCCTCGTCGTCTTCGGCGTGCAGAACGGCCAACAGTACGACTGGGGCACCGTCTTCGGCGGCATCACCGTGTTCGAGATCATCGGCGCGGGAGTGGTGCTGCTGGTCGCGTTCGTGTGGTGGCAGCGGTTCAACCGCAAGGAACCGCTGGTGCCGCTGAACGTGTTCGCCAACCGGAACTTCTCCGCGGGCACCCTGACCGCGACCACCGTCGGCTTCACGATGACCGGGATGTTCCTGCCGCTGATCATCTACATCCAGACGGTGCTCGGCCTGACCCCGACGCTGGCGGGGGCGCTGACCGCCCCGATGTCGCTGGTGTCGGGGATCCTGGCGCCGTTCGTGGGGCGCGCGTCGGACAGGGTCAACGGCAAGTACCTGGTGATGGCGGGGCTGTCGCTGCTCGCGCTGGGCATCGGCATCATCGCGCTGCAGGCCCGGCCGGACACGAGCCCGTGGGCGCTGATCCCGGCGCTGCTGGTCTGCGGCCTCGGCATCGGCTGCATCTTCTCGCCGATGAGCAACCTGACGATGAGCGCGGTCGAGCCCCGGCTCGCGGGCACGGCCTCGGGCATCTTCAACACCGCCCGCCAGGTCGGCGGCGTGCTGGGCAGCGCGGCCATCGGCGTGCTGCTGCAGGCGCGGATCAGCGCGTCGATCGCGGACGAGGCGACTTCCGCGGCGGCCCAGCTGCCCGAGCAGTACCGCGCGCCGTTCGCCGAGGGCATCGCGCACGCCGCGGCGTCCACCGGGGAGTTCGGCTCGTCCTCGGGCCCCGCGCCGATCCCGGGCCTGCCGGCGGACATCGCCGCCCAGGCGGGCCGCCTGGCCGCGACAGCCGTCCACAATGGACTCACCGACGCGGCCCGCACGACGCTGATCCTGCCGATCGCCGTCCTGATCCTGGGAGTCGCCGCGGCGGCGGTCATGCGCCGCGCGACGCCTCCCCGCCACCAGGCCCCCGCGCCCACCACGGAGTCCGAAGCTCCCGCGGCGGCCTGACCCGCGGCCGGCGGAGCGGTCACAGACCGCCCCGCCGGCCCGGAAGCCACGTGACGGCCCCCGGCACCGGCGCGGGAACCGGGCCAGGGGCCGTCACGCTT
The DNA here is from genome assembly GCF_900110575.1 of Amycolatopsis saalfeldensis. GTDB lineage: Bacteria > Actinomycetota > Actinomycetes > Mycobacteriales > Pseudonocardiaceae > Amycolatopsis > Amycolatopsis saalfeldensis. Next base: position 229,709 of record NZ_FOEF01000017.1, on the reverse strand, counting down.
ACCGCGGGAGAGAGGTCAAGAGGAGCGACACACCCGCCGCCCCCACCCAGGCCGAACGAACACTGCCGACTCCCTGCGCCACACCGCGCAACCCGCGGCCAGACCGGTCGACAACAGACTGCGACCACCCGAAGCCACGCCCGCCAGCCACGCCGCCAGACCAGATCCACCTGACTTCGCCAGCCACGACCCGAGGCGAAGTACCACCAAACGGACAAGCCACCGAGCGCGCCCCGGTGCGGCCGGCCCCCTCAGCCACCGACCGCGGCCGCGTGGAGCCCCAGCCGTTGGTCGCGACGCGAATCCAGCTCTTGCCAGCCCAACAAGCCACCGAACTCAGACACGCCCGGCCAGCCCCATCGACCGCAGCCCGACGCCCGCTGCTGCCAGGCCAACAAGCCCCAGAGCAAGGCGAAGCACTGCCGAGCCAACCAGCCACCAAGTGAGGCCAGGCATTGCCGAGCCCGCCAGCCTCCGCCCGCAGCCCAGCGCCGCCGAGTCCCTCGGCCAAGGAGCGCGGCCAGCTGCTGCCAGCCCGACAAGCCGCGGAGCAAGACGAGGTTCTGCCGAGCCGACGAGCCGCGGAGCGAGGCCAGGCATTGCCAAACCAACCAGCCACCGCCCGCAGCCCAGCGCCACCGGGTCCCTCGACCACCGAGCGCGACCACCTGAAACCACGTCCATCAGCCACGGCGCGAGGCCCGCTGCCGCCAAACCACCGAGCCGCGGAGCAAGGCGAGGCACTACCGAACCGACGAGCCGCGGAGCGAGGCCGAGCATTCCCGAACCAACCAGCCACCGGCCGAGGCCCAGCCCAGCCGGCCTTCAGCTTCGCGAAGGTGGTGAAGTCTTGGGGGCCGATGGGGCGGTCGCCGGGTCGGGGAGTCCGCCCTTCGGTGTGCGGAGCTTTGCCCACCACAGCGACCGTGACCTGGTGGGACGAGCCGATTCCGTCACCCGCACAGTCATAGGTCACCGTCGTGCCCTTCCCGGCGTCAGCGGTGACGCCGTCGAAGATGGTCGTGCGCTTCTGGTGCGGAGGTGTGGCATCGTTTCCCTCCGGGGAGCCCTCAAACAGATATGTTGCGAGCAACAACAAACTAACTCGACGATCGAGTGTCGCGGGTCACAATTCGGTATCGGCGGGGGTGGGCGGTAACTTTCCTGCCGTGCGCCTCGTTCTCGCTTCCCAGTCCCCCGCCCGCCTGATGCTGCTGCGCAGCGCCGGTCTCGACCCGAGTGTCGTCGTGTCCGGCGTTGATGAAGACGCGGTTGCCGACGCGCTCGACGACCCCGCACCCGACGAACTCGTCATGGCGCTGGCCAAAGCCAAGGCCGAGGCGGTGTTCGAGACCGTCGCCGGTACGCACGCCGACTCCGTGATCGTCGCCTGCGACTCGATGCTGTCGATCGGCGGCGAGATGGTCGGCAAGCCCGGCACGCCCGAGGTCGCGCGCCGGCGCTGGGCGGACATGGCCGGCCGGTCCGGCGAGCTGCTCACCGGTCACGCCCTGATCCGCATCGACGGTGGCCAGCGCGTCAAGGAGGCCGCCGGCGCCCAGCGTACGACCGTCCACTTCGGACGCCCGACCGAAGAGGAGGTCGAGGCCTACATCGCCACCGGCGAGCCGCTGCAGGTGGCGGGCGCCTTCACCCTCGACGCGCTGGGCGGCTGGTTCGTCGAGGGCATCGAGGGCGACCCGTCGAGCGTGATCGGCCTCAGCCTGCCGCTGGTGCGACGGCTGCTGGGCGAGGTCGGCGTGAGTGTCGTGGATCTCTGGCGGACGTCCACATCCTGAGAGCACTGTCACCCGTACGAGTGACCGGGAAGAGTTCACGAGGGCCCAAACCGGGCCCAACGGGAACTTTCGACCCTTGGGGGTGGCCTCGTGTCCCTCGTCCGGACCTACACGCGACCGCGTGTCTTCGCGGCTGCGGTACTCGGCTCGCTCGTCGTCGGCGCCGGACTCGGCGTCCTCGCGCGGACGACGGGCGCCGGCTGGCTGACCGACCTGCTGGACCAGATCGGCACGATCTTCACCACGCTGCTGCAGATCGCGGTGATCCCGCTGGTCTTCACCGCGATCGTCGTCGGCATCACCAGCCTGCGCAAACTCGGCGGCGGACGGACGGCGGCCCGGCTCGGCGGCAAGACGGTGCTGTGGTTCGCCATCACGTCGCTGATCGCCTCGCTCATCGGCATCGCCGCCGGGCGGCTGTTCGACCCGGGCTCGGGCGGGCTGGGCGCCGGGGTCGCCGCCACCGCGAAGAACGCCGACAAGGCCGCGAAGAGCGTGAGCAGCTGGGGTTCGTGGGACGCGTTCATCAACGGCCTCCTGCCGCAGAACTTCTTCTCCGCCTTCGCCGACGGCAACACCCTGCAGGTGCTCTTCCTCGCCGTGCTGATCGGCGCCGCGGCCTACAGCCTGGGTGAGCGCGCGAAGCCGTTCGTGGACTTCACCACCAGCGTCTTCGAAATCGTCCAGCGCTACCTCGGCTGGATCGTCCGGCTCGCCCCGATCGGCATCCTCGGCCTGATCGGCGCGGCGGTGTCGAACTACGGCGACGCGCTGTTCCGCCCGCTGCTTTCGGCCACGCTCGCGGTTTACGCGGGCTGCCTGGTGGTCCTGTTCGTCGTCTACCCGATCCTGCTGCGGTTCGTCGCGAAGGTGAGCCCGGCGAAGTTCTTCGCGAAGGCGGGCACGGCGATCCAGTTCGCGTTCGCCTCGCAGTCCTCGTCCGCGACGCTGCCGCTCACCCGCCAGTCCGCGGTCAACCTCGGGGTCGACCCGGCCTACGCGGCGTTCGCCACCCCGCTCGGCAGTGCGACCAAAATGGACGGTTGCGCGGCCGTTTTCCCGGCCATCGGCGCCATTTTCATCGCGAACCTCGCCGGGGTGCAGCTGAGCTTCGGGCAGTACGCGGGCATCGTCGCGGTCGCGGTCCTCGGCGCGCTGGCCACGGCGGGCACCACCGGCTGGCTGACCGCGCTCACGCTGACCACGGCGTTCATCGGCCTGGACGCCAAGCAGGTCGCGCTCGGCATCGCGCTGATCTACTCCGTGAACCCGATCATGGACATGATGCGCACGGCCACGAACGTCGCGGGCCAGATCGTGGTCCCGACGGTGGTGGCGCGCAGCGAGGGCCTGCTGGACGACGAGGTGCTCAACGCCCCGGTCGACCGTCCCCGGGATTCCCCGCAGGAAGCCAAAGTGCCCACTCCCGCGTAACCCCTCGTGGGTGGCTGTGCACCGGCGCAGCCACTCACGAAGCGGGGCAGGCGGAAAGCTCGTTGCGCCGGACCTGGACCAACGGCCAGCCGCGCAGCTGCGAAGGCGACGTCACCTTGCGCGTGCAGCCGAGGATGTCGCCGCTCAGCTGGTAGACCTCGGCGAGCACGGGCGCGGCCTGGCAGGTCGTCGTACCCGGGGTCGAGCCGGGGCACTCGTGGCGGACCAGGATCAGGTCCGGGCGGCCGTCCTGGTCGACGTCGTCGAGGGAGAGGGTGCCGGCGTCGGCGAAGTAGGGCTGGCCGAAGTCGCGCCAGACGCCGCTCGACTCGATCAGCAGCTCACCGAAGGCGCCACCGCTGACGTCGCCGCGCACGAGGCAGGCGGACGTGGTCCCGGCGATGCACTGGAGCGAGTTCGGCGCGAGTTTCGCCCCCATCCCGGTGATCGCCAGCTCGAACTCGGTGTCCGGCTTCGCGCCGACACGCACGCGGCCCCAGCCGCCGGTGGCATCGGCCAGCAACGAGACCGGCGTGCCGCCGACGGTCATGGCCGCCAGCTCACGGCACGGCCCCGTGCCACAGGTCGTGGCCGTCGGCTGGTCCGTCCCCGGGGCGGCGACCGGCGCCGCGCCCGGAGCCCCGTCCTCCACCGGCGACGAGCGCAAGACGACCACGGCGACGAGCGCCCCCGCTGTCACCAAGGCCGCGAGCAGCGCGGTGAGCAGCGCCGATCGTGGTGTCCGCTTCAGCGAAGTCCCCATATCCGAGACTGTAGGCGACCTTGCGCTGAGTGGCCGTCTATGTTGTCCCAGTGACGAACCCCAACCTGCCCCCGGCCCTGTACCTCCCGACCGGTCCGGTTTCCGCCACGACCGACGGCGGCACCGGCGCGAACGTCGAGCTGCGCCGCACCCCGGACGGGCGGGTGGCGCTGGTCGCCTTCACCGCGCTCGACCGGCTGGTCGACTGCTGCGGCGAGCACCAGCCGTGGATCATGATCAACACCGAGCACCTGCCGCGGATCCACCAGGTCAACCCCTACGACGTGATCGTGCTGGACTCCGAGCTCCCGGTCGAGCTGCGTCACCGCTCGCGGGTATAACGGTGGTCCAGCTCTCATCCCGGCGGGTACGGCGGTCCGTAGACTCCCGGATTACCAGCAGCGGAGCTGACGTAACGCACGGGGAGGTACGGGGTGAGCGAGCAGGACGTCGCGAGCACGGGTGGTCCGGTGACCAGGATCCTGGTCGCCAACCGGGGTGAGATCGCGGTCCGCGTGATCAGGGCGGCGAAGGACGCGGGGCTGACGAGCATCGCCGTGTATGCCGACCCCGACCGTGACGCCCCCCATGTGCGCCTGGCCGACGAGGCCTTCGCGCTCGGCGGCAGCACGGCCGCGGAGAGCTACCTGTCCATCGACAAGCTGCTCGACGTGGCGAAGCGGGCCGGCGCGGACTCCGTCCACCCGGGATACGGCTTCCTGTCCGAGAACGCCGAGTTCGCCCAGGCGGTGCTCGACGCGGGCCTCACGTGGATCGGGCCGAGCCCGCAGTCCATTCGCGACCTCGGCGACAAGGTGACGGCGCGGCACATCGCGATGCGCGCCGGCGCGCCGCTGGTCCCCGGCACCAAGGAGCCGGTGCAGGACGCGGGCGAGATCCTCGCGTTCGCCGACGAGCACGGCCTGCCCGTGGCGATCAAGGCCGCGTTCGGCGGCGGCGGGCGCGGCCTCAAGGTGGCGCGCACGCGTGAAGAGATCCCCGAGCTGTTCGAGTCCGCCACCCGCGAGGCCGTCGCCGCGTTCGGGCGGGGCGAGTGCTTTGTGGAGCGTTACCTGGACAAGCCGCGGCACGTCGAGGCGCAGGTGCTGGCCGACCAGCACGGCAACGCCATCGTGGTCGGCACGCGTGACTGCTCGTTGCAGCGCCGCCACCAGAAGCTGGTCGAGGAGGCGCCCGCGCCGTACCTCAGCGATGACCAGCGGGCCCGGATCCACTCCTCGGCCAAGGCGATCTGCCAGGAGGCCGGGTACTACGGCGCCGGCACGGTCGAGTACCTGGTGGCCACCGACGGCACCATCTCGTTCCTCGAGGTGAACACCCGGCTGCAGGTGGAGCACCCCGTCTCGGAGGAGACGACCGGGCTGGACCTGGTGCGCGAGATGTTCCGCATCGCGCGCGGCGAGAAGCTGCGGATCACCGAAGACCCCGAGCCGCGCGGGCATTCCATCGAGTTCCGCATCAACGGCGAGGACGCCGGGCGCGGCTTCCTGCCGGCGCCGGGCACCGTGACGAAGTTCGTGGCGCCGAGCGGTCCCGGCGTGCGCGTCGACTCCGGGGTGGAGTCCGGCAGCGTGATCGGCGGCCAGTTCGACTCGATGCTGGCCAAGCTGATCATCACCGGCTCCGACCGGGCCAACGCGCTGGAGCGCAGCCGCCGGGCGCTGGCCGAGATGGTCGTCGAAGGCATGGCGACCGTGCTGCCGTTCGACCGCGTGATCGTGGACCACCCGGCGTTCATCGGCGACGAGAACGGCTTCGGCGTGTACACCGACTGGATCGAGACCGAGTTCGACAACCGGATCGAGCCGTTCACCGCGGCGGAGGCGGACGCCGAGGAAGAGGCGCCGCGGCAGAACGTCGTCGTCGAGGTCGGCGGACGGCGGCTCGAGGTCTCGCTGCCGGGCGGCTTCGCCCTCGAAGGCGGCGCGGCGACGGCGACGAAAGCCAAGCCGCGCAAGCGCGCGGGCGGTGCGAAGGCGACCGTGAGTGGTGACGCGGTCACGGCGCCGATGCAGGGCACGATCGTCAAGATCGCCGTCGAAGAGGGCCAGCGGGTCGAGGCGGGCGAGCTGATCGTGGTGCTCGAGGCGATGAAGATGGAAAACCCGGTCACCGCGCACAAAGCGGGCACCGTCACCGGGCTTTCGGTCGAGGTCGGCGCGGCCGTGACCCAGGGAACGTCGCTTCTGGAGCTCAAGGACTGAAGTTGTGCCGAATGTCGTGGGTCGGCGGGCGCTCGGCGGCATACCATCGGTGACGTGACAGAGGTTCCGTCTCCGCAGCTGCGGATCAGCGACCAGGAGCGGGAATCCGCACTGAGCGCGCTCGGCGAGCACATGACCGCCGGGCGGATCGACATCGACGAATACGGCGAGCGCTCGGCCCGGATCACCGCGGCCAAGACCCGGGGTGAGCTGGGCGAGCTGTTCGCCGACCTGCCCCAGCCGCACCCGGCGTACGGCGGGGCGGCGGTGGCCGCGCCGCCACCGGCCGTGGACCCGGCCCCGGCTCCCCAGCCGGAGCCCTCGACTGCCGTGGCCGCGCCGCAGGGGTGGTCCGGCGGTCAGCGGGCGGCCGCCTCGATCGTGCCGCTGGCCTGGCTGGTGGCCATCGTGCTCATCTCCACCGGTGTGGTCGCCCCTTGGCCGATGATCGCCCTGCCGATCGCGTGCACCATCTTCGGCCGGGCGCTGTGGGGACACGGCTCCGACCACCACGACCGCGACCGTCGGCTGGACCACCGCGAGCACCGGCTCGACCACCGCGACCGGCGTCGTGAGATGCGTGACGAGTTCCGTCGCCAGCGCCGGTTCGACCGCTGAGGACCACCGTGACCGACATGCGGCTGAGCGACGACGAGCGGCAGGACGCCCTCGACGTCCTCAGCGAGCACGTCCGCACCGGGCGGCTCGACGTCGACGAGTACGGCACGCGCTCGGCGAAGGTGACGGCCGCGAAACGCGTCAGCGACCTGCTTCCCCTCTTCGACGACCTGCCGTCGCCGCGGCCGAGCGCGCTGCTGACCGTGCCTCGGGACAACGGCGCGCCGGTGGCCCGGCCCGTGGGTGAGAGCCCGTTGACGCGCTGGGCGCTGCGCAGTGCGGTGCCGATCGCCGTGGTGCTGGCCATCGCGGTCTTCGTGCTCTCGCGCGGTCGGCTGATCCTGGTTTTCGCGCTGCCACTGGCCGTTCTGCTCATCACGGGCTGGCGGCGGCGCTGATCCACCGATCGGTGGATGCCGCGGTCGAACGGCGGACTCCCCGGCGCGGCCCGGGCTGCAAGAATCTCCCCATGATGGGTCTCCGGCCGGGCGAGGTCGACCCGCGGGCCGAACGGCTCGGCGGGCGGATCCTGGCCGGCGTCGGCCTGACCGGGCTCGGCATCTGCACGATCATCGCCGCCGCGCTGCCGCACGGCGAACCCGCCCAGTGGCGGCTCACGCTGGTTTTCGTCGCGGTCACCGCCGCGTGGATCCTGACGATCGTCCCGCTGTTCCCGCGCCGGCATCGGCGCCCGTGGCTCACGGCGGTCTTTTTCCTCGGCCTGCTCGCCGGTGCGGCGGTGCTGGGCTCGCGAGTGGAGACGTTCACCGCCTTCGCGTCCGTCGGCTACCCGATCGCCTTCTCGATCTTCACCGCTCGGTGGAGCATCTTCGCGGTCACCGCGACGGCGATGGTCCCGATGATGTCCCGCGGCGGCTGGGGCCCGGACGCCACCACGCCGGCCTGGGTGGTCGTGATGTCGGTGATCGGCCCGATGCTCTTCGTCGCCTGGTTCGTGGGGGTGGAGAACGACAGGCGAAAGCGCGCCAACGCGGAACTGGCCGAGGCCAACGCCCGGCTCGAGACCGCGATGGAGGAGAACGCCGGGCTCCAGGCGCAATTGCTGACGCAGGCGCGCGAGGCCGGAGTGCTCGACGAGCGCCAGCGCATGGCGCGCGAAATCCACGACACCCTGGCACAGGGCCTCACCGGTATCGTCACGCAGCTCCAGGCCGCCGACCGCGCCACTTCCGAAGCGTCCCGGGAACGGCATCTGACGCAGGTCCACACGCTGGCGAAGGACAGTCTCACCGAGGCGCGCCGTGCCGTGCAGGCCCTGCGACCCGAGCCCCTCGCGGACTCGCGGCTGCCGGAGGCGCTGGCCGATCTGGCACGACGCGTCACGGACACGTCCGGCGTCGCCGTGGCGGCGGAGACTTCCGGCGAAGCGCGCCCGCTGCTGCCGGAGCTGGAGGTGACGCTGTACCGCGTCGCGCAGGAAGCCTTGGCCAACGCGGAAAAACACGCGCGGGCGTCGCGGATCGGCGTCACGCTGACCTATGCCGACGACGTGGTGCTGCTCGACGTCCGCGACGACGGCGCCGGCTTCACCCCCGGCGAACCCGCCCGCGGCGACGGCACGGGCTTCGGCCTCCAGGCGATGCGCCAGCGTGTGCGACGGGTCGCGGGCACGCTGGCGATCGAGTCCGCGCCGGGTGAGGGCACCGCGGTGAACGTGCAGGTCCCGGCGATCCCCCTGGTGCGGGACCCGTGATCCGCGTCCTGCTCACCGACGACCACCCCGTGGTCCGCGACGGCCTGCGTGGCGCGCTCGAGGGCGAGCCCGACATCGAGGTGGCCGGCGAGGCCGCCAACGGTGCCGAGGCACTGGCCTTCGTCGCGCGCCACCATCCCGACGTCGTCCTGATGGACCTGCGGATGCCGGAGCTCGACGGCGTCGGCGCGATCCGGCGGCTGGCCGTCGAGCATCCGGCGGTGCGGGTGCTCGTGCTCACGACGTACGACTCCGATTCCGACGTGCTGCCCGCGGTCGAGGCCGGCGCGACCGGCTACCTGCTCAAGGACGCGCCGGTGGCGGACCTGCTGCGGGCCGTCCGCGCGGCCGCCCGCGGCGAGTCCGTGCTCGCGCCGAGCGTCGCGGCGCGGCTGATGGCCCCGCTCCGCCGTGCCCCGGCGGGTGAGCTGACGCCGCGGGAACTCGAAGTCCTGCGTCTGGTCGCGGAGGGCTCGACCAACGCGGCGGCCGCGCGAAGGCTGTTCATCAGCGAGGCGAGCGTGAAAACCCACCTGCTGCACGCTTACGCGAAACTCGGCGTGAACGACCGCGCCGCCGCTGTGGCCGAGGCCTACCGGCGCGGCCTCCTCTGACGGCTCGCGCGCGGTTACGCTGGTGGAGTGGAACCCGTGGAGATCAACGCGGGCGCGTACTACCTGCGCCAGCTGCGGGCGGACCGGCACCTCGACGACCGGACCGCGTTGATGGAGGCCTTCGCCGACCCGGCGCACCGGCGGTACGTGCTGAACTACCGGCTGCGGACGCTCGACGAAGCCACCGAGTACGTCGCGCTGCGTGCCGCGCAGTGGGCGTGCGACGAGCGGTGCTCGTGGGCCGTCGCGGAGCCGACGACCGGGCGGCTGCTCGGCGAAGTCGGGCTGCGCGAGCTGGACCTCACCTTCAACACCGCCGAGGCGTCCGTGTGGACGCACCCCGGCGAGCGCGGCCAGGGCATCGCGGCGACGGCGCTGGCCGCGGCCCTGCGCTACGGCTTCGGCGGGCTCGGCCTGCAGGAGATCAGCTACCGGCACGAGGAGAGCAACGCCGCCTCCGCGGCCCTCGCGGCCCGGTGCGGCTTCACGCTCGTGGGGCCGGAACGCGACCCGTCGCCGTCCGGCGAGCCCCTGATCCGCTGGCTGCACAAAAGCTCGTGAGTGTCGATGACGGTGAGAACCGTCATCAACACTCACGACGACGTCAGCTGACGGGCTCGATGATGCCCGCCCTGGCCTCGGGCGCGGCGGCGCGCAGGGCGTCCGCCAGATCGTCCGTGGCCTGCGACTGCGACTCCTTCTCCGCCTGCACCCGGGCCGTGTAGACCTCGACCTCGCGGTCGACCGTCTCCGCCGGCCAGCCGAGCACCTCGCCGACCAGCTGGGCGACCTGCTTCGCGCAGTCGACGCCGCGGTGGGCGTACTCGATGGAGATACGCGTGCGGCGGGCGAGCACGTCCTCGAGGTGCAGCGCGCCCTCGTGGGTGGCCGCGTACACGACCTCGACGCCGAGGTAGTCCGGCGCCGACTCGATCGGCTTGAGCAGCTCCGGCCGTCCGTCGGCGAGCGCCAGCACCTCGTGCACCAGCGAGCCGTAGCGGTCGAGCAGGTGCCGCACGCGGTACGGGTGCAGCCCGTGCTCGGAGGCCAGGTGATCGGCCTGGTTGACCAGCGCGTGGTAACCGTCGGCGCCGATCAGCGGCACCTTGTCCGTGATGGACGACGGCGGGCGGCCGGGCAGGTCCACCACCGCGGCGTCGACGGCGTCGGCCGCCATCACCCGGTACGTCGTGTACTTGCCGCCCGCGATCGCGACCAGGCCCGGCGCCACCCGCGCGACGGCGTGCTCGCGAGAGAGCTTCGAGGTCTCCTCGCTCTCTCCCGCCAGCAGCGGCCGGAGGCCCGCGTACACACCCTCGATGTCGTCGTGCGAAAGCGGTGTCGCCAGCACCTTGTTGACGTGTTCGAGGATGTAGTCGATGTCGTGCTTGGTGGCCGCGGGGTGTGCCAGGTCGAGGTTCCAGTCGGTGTCGGTGGTGCCGACGATCCAGTGGTTGCGCCACGGGATCACGAACAGCACCGACTTCTCCGTGCGCAGGATCAGCCCCGACTCCGAAACGATCCGGTCGCGCGGCACGACGATGTGCACGCCCTTGCTCGCGCGGACTCGGAACCGGCCGCGGCCGCCGGAAAGGCGCTGCAGCTCGTCGGTCCACACGCCGGTGCAGTTGATCACGGCGCCGGCCTGGATTTCCGTCTCACGCCCGTCTTCCACGTCGCGCACGCGGACGCCGGAGATCCGGTCGGCCTCGTGCAGGAACCCGACGACCTGCGTCGACGTGCGCACGACGGCGCCGTAGTGCGCGGCCGTGCGGGCGACGGTCATGGTGTGGCGGGCGTCGTCGGATTGCGCGTCGTAGTACCGGATTCCGCCGATCAGCGACGAGCGCTTCAGCGCCGGCACCATCCGCAGGGCACCCGCGCGGGTGAGGTGCTTCTGCCCCGGCACGGAGCGGGCGCCGCCCATCGTGTCGTACATCAGCAGCCCGGCCGCGGTGTACGGCCGCTCCCACCCGCGGTGGGTCAGCGGGTACAGGAAGCTCACCGGCTTCACCAGGTGCGGCGCCAGCTTCGTCAGCATCAGCTCACGCTCGTGCAGTGCCTCGCGGACCAGCCCGAACTCGAGCTGCTCCAGGTACCGCAGGCCGCCGTGGAAGAGCTTGCTCGACCGGCTGGACGTGCCGGACGCGAGATCGCGGGCCTCGACCAGCGCGACCCGGAGGCCGCGGGTGGCCGCGTCGAGCGCGGTTCCGGCACCGACCACGCCGCCGCCTATGACCACCAGGTCGAAGGTCTCCTTGCCGAGGCGCTCCCAGGTCTCTTCCCGGCGGAGCGGGCCCAGCCGGGCCGCGGCTTGATCGGCTTCGTGCTGAGAACTCGTCACCAGTCACTCCTCCTCGTGCTACCGGAGTCCAGCATCGCACGGCCCGGTGAGGGCGCGCTCGCCTCGGTGTGACACGTGTGGCGTAACCCTCCAAGATCTTGGTGACATTGGTGCCGTCGGCGCCTGGAATGATCTTGTACGCACAGGTAACGTCCAGCCGATCTGGGTCGGCGACGATGCCGTGGCACCGAGTGATCGACCCTGCGCAGAGTGTCCAGTGTGGAGGTAACGAGCTTGAGTGCCGGAGCGATTTTCATCTGGGAGCTGCTGGGAACAGCAGTGCTGATCCTCTTGGGTAACGGCGTCGTGGCCAACCACGTGCTGCGAAAGAACAACGGCCATGGCGCCGGGACGCTGTTCATCACCTTCGGCTGGGCCTTCGGTGTGTTCGCGGGCGCCAGCATCGCCGCGCCCAGCGGCGCGCACCTGAACCCGGCCGTCACCCTCGGGCTCGCCATCTCGGGCAAGACGCCGTGGTCCGACGTGCCGTACTACATCCTCGGCCAGCTGGTCGGCGCCATCCTCGGCGCGGTGCTGTGCTGGGCGGTGTACAAGCTGCAGTTCGACGATCACCCCGAGCCCGCCGAGACGCTGGGCATCTTCTCCACCGCCCCGCAGATCCCGAACAAGGCGTGGAACCTGGTGACCGAGATCATCGGCACGTTCGTGCTGGTCGCGTGGATCCTGCTGAGCCCGGCCTACGCCGCGAGCGGCGGCACGCCGAACTTCGGCAACTCCGCGCTCGGCTACGCGGGTGTGTCCTTTGTGGTCTTGGTCATCGGCATCTCGCTCGGCGGGCCGACCGGCTACGCCATCAACCCGGCGCGTGACCTCGGCCCGCGCATCGCCTACGCCTTCATCCTCCCGATCAAGAACAAGCGCGACGGGAACTGGGGCTACTCGTGGATCCCCGTCCTCGGCCCGCTGGTCGGCGGCGCGCTGGCCGCGCTGCTGTACCTCGCCGTGCACAACCTGACCTGACCCCGACCGCCGAGCCTTTCGGAGCGAAACCTATGACCTCGTACGTAGCCGCGATCGACCAGGGCACCACGTCGACCCGCTGCATGATCTTCGACCACTCCGGCCGGGTGGCCGCCGTCGACCAGCGTGAGCACGAGCAGATCTTCCCCAAGGCGGGCTGGGTCGAGCACAACGCCGAAGAGATCTGGGAGAACACGCGCGCCGTCGCCGCGGGCGCGCTGGCGAAGGCCGATCTGAAGCCGAGTGACATCGCCGCCGTCGGCATCACCAACCAGCGCGAAACGGCGCTGGTGTGGGACCGCCACACGGGCAAGCCGGTGTACAACGCGATCGTCTGGCAGGACACCCGCACCGACAAGATCGTCGCCGAACTGGGCGCACTCGGCGGCGGCCAGGAGCGGTACCGGCAGAAGGTCGGCCTGCCGCTGGCGACCTACTTCTCCGGCCCGAAGGTGAAGTGGATCCTCGACAACGTCGAAGGCGCCCGCGCGAAAGCCGAAGCCGGTGACCTGATCTTCGGCAACATGGACACCTGGGTGCTGTGGAACATGACCGGCGGGGTCGACGGCGGCATCCACGTCACCGACCCGACCAACGCCTCCCGCACGCTGCTGATGGACCTCGACACCCTCCAGTGGGACGAGGGCATCGCGGCCGAGATGGGCATCCCGCTGTCGATGCTGCCGGAGATCCGGTCCTCTTCGGAGGAGTACGGCAAGGTCCGCGAGCGGGGCGCGCTCGCCGGCGTGCCGATCGCGGGCATCCTCGGCGACCAGCAGGCGGCGACGTTCGGCCAGGCCTGCCTCTCCCCCGGCGAGGCCAAGAACACCTACGGCACCGGCAACTTCGTGCTGCTCAACACCGGCACCGAAAAAGTCATGTCGGACAACGGCCTGCTCACCACCGTCTGCTACAAGATCGGCTCCAACGACACGGTGTACGCGCTGGAGGGCTCCATCGCGGTCACCGGTTCGCTGGTGCAGTGGCTGCGCGACAACCTCGGCCTGCTCACGAACGCGGCCCAGGTCGAGGAGTACGCCCGCACGGTGGAGGACAACGGCGGCGCGTATTTCGTGCCGGCGTTCTCCGGCCTGTTCGCGCCGTACTGGCGCTCGGACGCGCGCGGCGCGATCGTCGGGCTGACCCGGTTCGTCAACAAGGGCCACCTGGCGCGGGCGGTGCTGGAGGCCACGGCGTTCCAGTCGCGTGAGGTGATCGACGCGATGAACGCCGACTCCGGCGTGCCGCTCAAGTCGCTGAAGGTCGACGGCGGCATGGTCGTGAACGAGCTGCTGATGCAGTTCCAGGCCGACATCCTCGGCGTGCCGGTGATCCGGCCGGTGGTGGCCGAGACGACCGCGCTAGGCGCCGCGTACGCCGCCGGGCTGGCCGTCGGCTTCTGGGAGTCCGAGGACGACATCCGCACCAACTGGGCGCAGGACAAGCAGTGGGACCCGTCGATGGACGAGGCCCGGCGCGAGTCCGAGTACCGCAACTGGAAGAAGGCCGTGACCAAGACCTTCGACTGGGTGGAGGACTGAGCGCTCCGCACGCCCTGAAGGCGAAAGGTCCCGCGCACACCCCCGGGAGGGTGAGCGCGGGGCCTTTTGCTTTTTCACCGTCAGCCGGGATTTCGCCCGAAACATCCGATTTTTATTCAGTCCGATGAATGACAGTTCACCTACGTGGCTCACCCCATTCCCCGGCCGGAAAATCGGTGTCCATCCCTTGACCTTTTTGGTTCAGACCACACACACTGGTCGGCAACGTGATCCGGAACACGGCAGAAACCGCTCACTCTCCCTCCCCCCACAGGAGAATCATGTCCACCATTCGCGTGGCCCGGGTGCTCGCCTGCTCCACGGCCGTGGTCCTCGGCGCGCTGGCCGTCCAGGTCGTCCCCGCTTCGGCGGCTTCGCTCGACCCGGGCTCCCCTCCCGGCAGCAACTTCGACCTGTCCCTCTGGGAGCTGCAGGAGCCCACCGGCTCGCCGGGCAGCCCCGACACCATCTCGCCCTCGAAGCTGAAGGGCGGCTTCCAGGACAAGTACTTCTACACCGACTCCGGCGACGGCTCGATGACCTTCTGGGACCCGGAAAACGGTGTCACCACACCGAATTCCAACTACTCGCGCTCCGAGCTGCGCGAGATGACGTCCTCGGGCAAGGCGGCGAGCTGGAGCGTTCCCGGCACGCACAAGCTCAACGCCACCGTGAAGGTCAGCGAGGTGCCCGACCACGTGTGCGTCGGCCAGATCCACCTCGCCGAGGGCAGTGGCTCGACCAAGCCGGTGGTGGAGCTGTACTACTACCAGAACGGCGACATCAAGATGGGCGTCGAGCGCGGCCCGGACGGCGGCCAGGACCAGCACAAGGTCGGGAACGTGCCGCTCGGCACCCAATGGTCGTACACGATCAGCCTCACCGGCGGCGACACCCTCGGGCTCACCGTGAACGGCAAGAACACGACCTGGCCCCTGCCGTCCTCGTTCAAGAGTTACCCGATGTATTTCAAAGCGGGTGACTACGACCAGACCAGCGGAAGCAGTTCTTCGGTGGGCGCGCGAGTGCATTTCTATTCACTCTCGCTTTCCCACAGCTGAATGGTGACCGGGTGCGCCGGGTTGTCCGGCGCACCCTGCTCCCCTTCAGTCGGCCCAGCCCGCGGGCTTGCCGGACTGCTCGTTCGGCGCCATCAGCCGGAACGACACGCCCTGGTTGTCCGTCGCTGCGACCATGCGGCCGTGCGGGCTGTCGACCGGCGCCTCCACGACCTGGCCGCCCAGCTCGGTGACCCGCGCGGCGGAAGCGTCGGCGTCGGCCACCCAGAAGTACGTGAGCCAGCTCGACGGGACGTCCGCCGGCGCCTCCGCGGGCAGCTGTCCCAGCCCGCCCACCGGACGGCCCGAGAGGTCCAGCGTCGTGTAAACGAAGCCACCGCCGGACAGGTCGCCGAACCCGTAACCGAAAACGTCGCCGTAGAAGGCCTTCGCGGCGGCGAAGTCGCGGCTCATGCACTCGTTCCAGGCCGGCGCGCCGGGCGCGTCGAGCACCTGCGTGCCGTAGTGGTCACCCGCCTGCCACAGCCCGAAGACGGCACCGGCCGCGTCCTGCGCGATCGCCATGCGACCGGCGGTCATCACGTCCATCGGCGGCGCGAGCACGGCGCCACCGGCCTCGGTGACGGCCGCGACGGTCTTGTCCACATCGGACACAGCCAGGTACGTCGTCCACGCGGGCGGCATGCCCTCCTGGCCCGGCGGTGTCTCCCCCACACCCGCGACCGGGCGCCCGGCCACCGTCGCCATGCCGTAGAACCCCGTGTCGGCGCCGCCGACCTCGACCTGCCAGCCCAGCAGGCCCTGGTAGAACTCCACGGCCTTCGCCCGGTCGGGCACCATCAAGTCCACCCAGCACGGCGTGCCGTCTGCCCAGCGCTCGTCTCGGAACAACATTCGCCTCTCCTGCTCCTCGATTGTGTCAGTGGCCACAGTCTCGCACCGGGCACCGACAAAAACGCGGCCTCGAGCCGAACTACCACGGACGAGGTGCGATCAGTGACCGTCGGCGACCAGTCCCGCGTAGACGATGATGTTGTCCACGTAGTTGTGCGAGGAGTGGTCGAACACGCCGCCGCACGTGATCAGGCGCAGCTCGGGGCCCGCGGTGTCGCCGTAGACCGCGTCGCTCGGGAAGACGTCCTTGGGGACCTCGTCCACCTTCGTCACCTTGAAGTGCGCGGTGGTGCCGTCCTGGCGCGCGATCGCGACGTCGTCGCCGGGCTTCATCTCCTTGAGCCGGTAGAAGATGCCCTTGTGCTTGTTGCCGTCGACGTGGCCGAGCACCACGGCCGGGCCGGTCTCCCCCGGCGTCGGCCCGAACTTGTACCAGCCGGCCTGCAACGGGGTGCTCACCGGCGGCACCTGGACGGTGTTGTCGGCGTTCAGCCCGAGCGGCACCAGCGAGGAGTGCGCCCCGATGCTGGGGATGTCCAGCGAAACCGGGTCCGACTTGGGCATCTCCGCCACGGCCGTCGACGGGGCCGCGGCCTGGACCGGCGTGGCGGGCGGCGCCTGCGCGGTCCCGGGCCCCGCCCCGCACCCGCCGAGCAGCAGCGCCGCCCCGGCCACCATCGCGGCGAACGACTTCCTGATCATGTCTCCCCCTCCAGCTCCGAAGGCCGAGTGGAACGGCCCCAGCAAACCAGCCCCGCCACGCTCGTCCCCGAGCGGGCCACACCGCCCGGTCGCGGGCCCGGCACCCCCCTGCGGCACCGGGCCCGCGACCGGGCGGCAGTTCACCCGTCAACGACGGATCTTGTGACGCGCCAACGCGATTCCGGCGCTGCCGAGGGCCAGCGCACCCATCGCGGCCGCCGCCGGATACTCGTCATCGCTGCGCGGAGCCGAAGCCATGGCCCGGCCCCCCGGTTTCCTTCAATCGACGACGTAGCCGTCACTGCCACCGGTCTGCGGAGCGCCCGCGGGCACCTTCACGACCTGCTTCGCGGGCAGCACGGTGAACTTCGACGTGATCTTCGCGCCACCGCATTCGTACGACGCGGTGTACGTGCCCGGCTTCGCGTTCTTCTTCACCGTCGCCGTGCCCTTCGAGACGGGCGCGACGGACGGGTCGTTCTGCGGGCCGGCGGTCAGCTTCCCGAAGTCCAGCACGGGCGAGCTCAGCTTCTCGATGTACCCGGCCTCGCAGCCCACGCGCACCGCGATGTGGGCGCCCGGACGGCCCGCCGCCGGCAGCAGCCGCAGGAACGCCTTCGGGACGCCCGCGCTGTCGTCGCTCGGCGCCGTCTCCGTCGGGGAGCTGGTGGGGGTGCCCGTCGCCGAGGTCGGCGGCGCGGTGGGAGTGGTGGGAGTGGTGGGAGTGGTGGTACTGCCGGCGGCGAACGCCGGCGCCGCCATGAGCAGACCCGCGCCCAGCACGGTCGAGAAAACAACAATACGCTTCATGATTTACCCCGATGAATGAATTCTTCCCGATATTCGACACGGAGATCCCCACACCCCGCCGCGCAGTTCCCCCTGGCGTCCGGGTGCTTTTTCCTCCGACAACCTAGAGACGTCTCGGCTGGTACCGGGGTTGCCAGCCGGTCCGGGGAAAAACGAAAGAGCCGCCGGGAACGGATTCCCGGCGGCTCCTGATCGTTCGACGTGCTTATTCGGCGAGGCTCCCGTCGCCCGCTTTCGCGGCACCCGCGGGCACCTTGGCGACCTGCGCGGCCGGGACCGTGAACTTCGCGCTGTACGGCTTCCCGCCACAGTTCACGGTGAGCTGGTAACTGCCCGCGGGCGTGCCCGGCACCAGCAGCGCGTCGGCGCTCACGGTGGCCTCCACCCCGATGAACGGGCCGAAGTCGTAGTTCGCGAAGGTCAGCACCGGCGAGCTGAACGAGGTGGCGCCCGCCTTGGCCCCGGGGCACTGGGCGAGCGCGACGTTGTCGTCACCGCGCTGGAACTTGTTCAGTGTCTGCTGGCCCGCGGTGTCCTGGTTCAGCTGGACCGACACCGCAGGCCCACCGGTCGCCGCCGTCGCCGGACCGGCCACCGCGGCCGCCCCGATCGCCGCCACCGCAACGAAAAACGCCCTCTTGCGCACCCTCGGCCCCTTGTCCCGCACTTCAGCCATCGCACCTGTCACCGAGCAAGACGCGGGGCTCCTCGACGGGGTTGCCCGCGCCGGGAGATTCAGTCCAGATCGTCGTGGCGCATGAGCTGGCGGCCCGCCTCGGTGATCGACCCGGACAGCGAGGGGTACACCGAGAAGGTCAGCGCCAGGTGGTCCACGGTCAGCTGGTTCTGCACCGCGAGCGCGATCGGCAGGATCAGCTCGCTCGCCGACGGCGCCACCACGACGCCGCCGACCACCACCCCCGTGGCGGGGCGGCAGAAGAGCTTCACGAAGCCGCGGCGCAGGCCTTCCATCTTGGCGCGGGCGTTGGTCGCCAGCGGCAGCATGATCGTGCGCGCCGGCACCTCGCCGGAGTCGATCGCGTGCTGGCTGATGCCGACGGTCGCGATCTCCGGGTGCGTGAACACGTTCGCGGCCACGGTCTTGAGCTTGATCGGCGCGACGCCCTCGCCCAGCGCGTGCCACATCGCGATGCGGCCCTGCATGCTGGCCACCGACGCGAGCATCAGCAGGCCGGTGCAGTCGCCCGCGGCGTAGATGCCGGGCACGCTCGTGCGCGAAACCCGGTCCACGGTGATGAACCCGCCGGGGCCGGGCTCGATGCCGACCCGGTCGAGGCCGACGTCGGCGGTGTTGGGGATCGAGCCCACGGTCATCAGCGCGTGGCTGGCCTCGATCACCCGGCCGTCGGCGAGGTGGACGGCGACGCCCTTGTCCGTGCGCTCCACCCGCTCCGCGCGGGCGTGCTTCGCGACTGTGGTGCCACGCTGGGAAAAGACCTCTTCCAGCACGGCGGCGGCGTCGGCGTCCTCATGCGGCAGCACGCGATCGCGGCTGGAGATCACGGTGACCTTGACGCCCATCTCGGTGTAGGCCGAGGCGAACTCGGCGCCGGTCACGCCCGAGCCGATCACGGCGAGGTGCTCGGGCAGCTCGCTGAGGTCGTAGAGCTGGCGCCAGTCGAGGATCCGCTCGCCGTCGGGCACGGCGCCGGGCAGCACCCGCGGGGTGGCGCCGGTGGCGATCAGCACGACGTCGGCGTTCAGCGCTTCGGTGGTGCCGTCCGTGTGCGTGACCGCGACCTTGTGCGTGGCCAGGCCCGGCTCGTCGTCGCAGAAGCGCGCTTCGCCGATGACCACGCGGACGCCCTCGCGCTGCACCCGCGCCCGGATGTCCGCGGACTGCGCGAGCGCGAGCCCCTTCACCCGGCCGTGCACGGTCGGCAGGTCGACACTCGTGTCGGCCATGTCGGTGTTGATGCCCAGCTCGCCGAGGTCGTGCATCTTGGCGAGCGCGCCGGAGGAGGCGATGAACGTCTTCGAGGGCACGCAGTCATAGAGGACACACGCGCCGCCGAGGCCGTCGCGTTCGACGATCGTCACGTCCGCGCCGTGTTGCGCGGCGACCAAAGCGGCCTCGTAACCTGCCGGGCCTCCGCCCATGATCACGATCCTGGTCACCTGAAGTCCTCCTAGCCGGCCGTGCTTGCGGTGCTCTAACCGTACGCGGAGGAGGGCCGGTGATACTGAGTGGCCGGACACGGCACGTGCTTCCCGTTGCGGGGCGGGTGGGTCGCTAGGCTGTCGCCCGTGCCGTTGTATGCCGCTTATGGATCCAACATGGAGCCCGCCCAGATGCTGGAGCGCGCCCCGCACTCGCCGATGGCCACCACCGGCTGGCTGGAAGGCTGGCGGCTGACCTTCGGCGGTGAGGACCTGGGCTGGGAAGGCGCGCTGGCCACCATCGTCGAAGACGCCGGCTCGCGCGTGTTCGTGGTGATCTACGACGTCACCCCGCTCGACGAGGAACGCCTCGACCGGTGGGAGGGCGGCGAGCTGGGCATGCACACCAAGCTACGGCTCCGGGTGCAGACCATGGACGGCTCGGTGCTGCCGTGGCTGTACGTCCTGGACGCCTACGAGGGCGGCCTGCCCTCGGCCCGTTACCTGGGCGTGCTGGCCGACGCCGCCGAGGCCGCCGGCGCCCCGGCCGACTATGTGGATGACCTGCGCACCCGGCCGTGCTCCGGGATCACCGGCTGACCCAGCCTGTGGATAACTCGGTGGTTCAAGCCGCCGACCAGGGCATCGTGAACAGCGTTCACCATTATTGGGTTTAGGTCGGGCACAAGTTTCGTGCCCGGTTTCGCCGCGGGTGCCGTCCCGGGGCTTCCGCCGATCTTGGGGCGCGGCGTTCGTGGTTGCGGAATTCGTTGGGACGCAAGGGAAATCGGCCGTCTACGGCTTGCCTTCGAGGGGTCTCCCGGGGGTGCGGAATCACCCGGGGTGAATAGATCATCCACGGTCGTGATCATGCGTCACGAGACCGGGTGAAATGACCGTCCACAGGACTGGGGATAGCAGCGGAAATCACCTACCGGAGTTGTCCACAGCCGAGGGTCGCCTGTGGACAACCTGGGCCGGGATGGTTCGGCGGGCTGTGGACAGATATGTGGACAGCCGACGGCCGCGCAGGTCGGGGACAGTGCTCGACCACGGCTTGAGGGCCCTTGGTGACCTGCCGGAATCGGGGGCGCTCGCAACCGGACGGGCGCCGGATCCAGTTGCTTGATCCGGTTCCCGGGCCGCTGTCACCATGGCCGACCGACCGCCGCGCCACCGCCCTGACCGAACGGCCACCGCGCCGTCGTCACCCTGGCCGACCACCGCGCCGTCGTCACCCTGGCCGACCACCGCGCCGTCGTCACCCTGGCCGACCGCCGCGCCGCCGTCACCCTGGCCGACCGCCGCGCCATCGTCACCCTGGCCGAACGGACGCGCCGCCGTCACCCTGACGATCGCCGCGCCGCCATCAACCCGGCCGAACGGCCGCGGCGCTGTCACCACGACCGACCGACCGCCGCGCCGCCATCACCATGACCGGCCGCCGGGCCGTCGTCACCCTGGCCGAGCGGCCGCGCCGCCATCACCCCGACCGAACGGCCGCCGCGCCACCGTCACCATGACCGAACGGCCACCGCGCCGCGCTGGCCGGAGCCTGATCGACGGATGCTCCACCCGCCCGGCGAGCCGGAACTGCCGCTGAGGCACCAGGCCGCGGCCCGAGGTCAGGCCAGTGTGGCCAATGCCGTGTGCACCAGGGTCCGGACCCCGACCAGCAAGGCGCGCTCGTCGAGGGTGAACGTCGGGCGGTGGATGTCGGACTGCGGAGCGGGGGCGCCCGGCCAGACGCCGAGGCGGGCGAAGGCGCCCTGGACGTGTTCGAGGTACCAGCCGAAGTCCTCGCCGCCCGAGGACTGTTCCGTGCCGGCCAGGCCCTGCTCGCCGACGGCGGCCTCGACGCCGGCGCGCATCAGCGTCGTCGACTCCTGGTCGGAGACGACCGGGGGGACGCCGCGGCGGTAGTCCAGGGAGAAGCCGACGCCGGTGGGCGCCAGCAGCGACTCCACCGAGGCCGCGACCAACGGCTCCAGCTGCTTCCACACCTCGTGATCCGCAGTGCGCAGCGTGCCCCGCAGGACACCGTCCTGCGGCACGGCGTTGGCGGCCTGGCCGGCGTGCACCGCGCCCCACACCAGCACGGTGCCCGAGCGCGGGTCGACCCGGCGCGAAAGCACCGAGGGCAGCGAGGTGATGACCGTGCCGAGCGCGTACACCAGGTCAGCGGTCAAGTGCGGCCGCGAGGTGTGCCCGCCGGGCGAGGTGAGGCGCAGCTCGATCAGGTCCGCCGCGGACGTCAGCGCGCCCACGCGGGTGCCGACCTTGCCGACCTCCAGCCGCGGGTCGCAGTGCAGGCCGTAGATCCGCTCGACGCCGTCGAGTGCGCCGGCCGCGACCATGTCCAGCGCGCCGCCGGGCATGACCTCCTCGGCGGCCTGGAAGATCAGCCGCACGCGGCCGGGCAGCTCCGGGGCGCCGGCCAGCGCGCGGGCCGCGCCCAGCAGGATCGCCGTGTGCGCGTCGTGGCCGCACATGTGCGCGGCGCCTTCGGTGGTCGAGGCGAACGGCAGGCCGGTGTCCTCGGTGAGCGGCAGCGCGTCCATGTCCGCGCGCAGGGCCACACAGCGCTCGCCCTTGCCGATGTCGCACACCACGCCGGTGCCGCCGGGCAGCACCCACGGCTTCAGCCCGACCGTGCGCAGCAGCGAAACGACCAGCTCGGTGGTCGCGAACTCGTGCCGCGACAGCTCCGGGTGGGCGTGGATGTGGCGGCGCCAGGCCAGCACGTCGGTGGCGTTGGCGCGCAGCCAGTCGTCCAGCCAGAACGGTCCGCGCCCCGCGCCGAAATCCTCCACGGGTGCCATGCTGACCCCGGCTTCGGTGATCAGCGCGGCGGGCACCTCGTTCGGGTTGGCAATAGGACCCTGGGGGTCGCCTGGAACGTCCGGTCGTGAATCAAGCACAGTCACGCCGCGCCTCCTCCCGCAACACGGGTGGCCCAGGGGTCACGCAGCGTGCCGATCGTTGCAGTCTTATGCATCTGCCGACGATCGTGCACCATGCAGGTGGCAACAGTCGCGCCGCCGGCGGGCATCCGAGACGGCCGGTACCGGATCTGCGTTGAACGGCTTGCCGGAATTCGGTCAGGGCGAACGGAAACCGCTACTTGCCCGCGGCCTGGTCCTTGCTCTTCTTGCGCTTCTTGGCGCGGGACCGCCGTCCGAAGAAGACGATCGCCAGCAGCACCACCGCGACCCCGCCCGCGATCAGCTTGTTCCGGGTCTTGGCGGCGTTCGCGGCGTCGGTCTGCGCCGGGTCGATCACCGGCCCCGGCTGCACCTGCCGCGGCGCGATGAGCAGCGATTCCCCGCTCGCCGCGGCCTGGGCCGGCACCGTCGCGGCCCCGGCCGGCACGACCACCATGGCCTGCGCGGGCGGCGCACAAAGCAACAGCACACCCAGCAGCCCCACCAGCAGCAGACCACGCACCTTCGCCATGACTCCCCTTCTACGGCACTGAAGGGCATTGTGCCCGCCGAACGGCCCCTCCGTCAGCCGCCACGCGGTGGAGACTCCCCGCTCGGCCCCCGTCGCCGACCGCCGGGCGCCGCCGGGCGGTCGTTCGCCGTCCGCCGCCGGGCCGGGCGATTCAATCGCCGGCCGGCGTGGCAAAGGCGTCCAGGATCCGGCCGGCGGCCAGCGTGGCCGTCAGCTCGCCCGCCCGCACCGCGCGTTCCAGGTCGCCGACCAGCGCCTTCACGCCGGGGTGCGAGGTCAGGCGGTCGAGCAGCTGCTCGCGGACCATCGACCAGGTCCAGTCGACCTGCTGCTGACGGCGGCGGGCCGCCAGCTCGCCGGACTCCGTGAGCTGGTCGCGGTGCCTGCCGATCTCGCCCCACACCTGGTCGAGGCCGGTCGCCTCGAGCGCGCTGCAGGTCAGCACGGGCGGCGTCCACGGCGCGTCCCGTCCGTAGATCATCCGCAGCGCGCCCGAAAGCTCCCGCGCCGCCCGTTTCGCGTCTTTCTCGTGCGGCCCGTCCGCCTTGTTGACGGCGATGACGTCGGCCAGCTCCAGCACGCCCTTCTTGATGCCCTGCAGCTGGTCGCCGGTGCGGGCCAAGGTGAGGAACAGGAAGCAGTCGACCATGTTGGCCACGGCCACTTCGGACTGTCCGACCCCGACGGTCTCCACCAGCACCACGTCGAAGCCCGCGGCCTCCATCAGCACGATCGTCTCGCGCGTGGCCCTGGCGACGCCGCCGAGCGTGCCGGACGTCGGCGAAGGGCGGATGAACGCCCGGTCGTCCACCGCGAGCCGCGCCATGCGGGTCTTGTCGCCGAGGATCGAGCCGCCCGTGCGGGTGGACGACGGGTCGACGGCCAGCACCGCGACCCGGTGCCCGGCCGTGGTCAGGTCCGTGCCCAGCTGGTCGATGAAGGTCGACTTGCCGACCCCGGGCACGCCCGTGATGCCGACCCGCTGCGCGCCCCCGGCGTGCGGCAGCAGCTCGACGAGCAGTTCCTGCGCCTGCGCCCGGTGGTCGGCACGCTGGGACTCGACCAGCGTGATCGCCTTGGACAGCGTTCCGCGGTCACCGGCGAGGACGCCCTTCGCGTACGCGGCGACGTCGATCTTGCGCGGCAAGGCTCAGGACTCCTGCTTGGCGAGCTGCTCGAGCAGGCCGATCGCGGCGTCCGCGATCACCGTGCCCGGCCCGAAAATGGCCGCGGCGCCGGCCGCGCGCAGCTCGTCGTAGTCCTGCGGCGGGATGACGCCGCCGACCACGACCATGATGTCCTCGCGGCCCAGCTCGGCCAGCTCGTGGCGCAGCGCGGGCACCAGCGAAAGGTGCCCGGCGGCGAGCGAAGACACGCCGATCACGTGCACGTCGGCCTCCGAAGCCTGCCGCGCGACCTCCTCCGGGGTGGAGAACAGCGGGCCGACGTCGACGTCGAAGCCGATGTCGGCGAAGCCGGTGGCGATCACCTTCTGGCCGCGGTCGTGCCCGTCCTGGCCCATCTTCGCGACCAGGATGCGCGGGCGGCGGCCCTCGCCTTCGGCGAACTTCGCGACCAGCTCACGGGCCTTCTCGACGTTGTCCGACTTCCCCACCTCTTCCCGGTACACCCCGGAGATCGTGCGGATCTGGCCGGAGTGGCGGCCCCAGATCTTCTCCAGCGAGTCGGAGATCTCGCCGACGGTGGCCTTGGCCCTGGCCGCGTCGATGGCCAGGGCGAACAGGTTGCCGCCGTTCTGCGCGCCCTCGGTGAGCCGGCGCAACGCGTCCTCGGTGGCCTGGGAATCGCGCTCCTCACGCAGCCGCCGCAGCTTCTCCAGCTGCTGCGTTCGCACGCCCGCGTTGTCGACCTTGAGCACGTCGATCTGCTCTTCGGCCCCGGTGACCTGGTACTTGTTCACGCCGATCACGGGCTGGCGGCCGGAGTCGATCCGCGCCTGGGTACGTGCGGCCGCCTCCTCGATGCGCAGCTTCGGGATGCCCTCGTCGATCGCGCGCGCCATGCCGCCCGCGCCCTCGACCTCGGTGATGTGCCCCCACGCCTTGCGCGCCAGGTCGTAGGTCAGCTTCTCGACGAAAGCGCTGCCGCCCCATGGGTCGATCACGCGGGTGGTGCCGGATTCCTGCTGTAGCAACAGTTGCGTGTTGCGGGCGATGCGGGCGGAGAAGTCGGTGGGCAGCGCCAGCGCTTCGTCAAGAGCGTTGGTGTGCAACGACTGTGTGTGCCCCTGCGTCGCGGCCATCGCCTCGACGCAGGTGCGGGTGACGTTGTTGTAGACGTCCTGCGCGGTCAGCGACCAGCCCGACGTCTGCGAATGTGTCCGCAACGACAAGGACTTCGCCGATTTCGGGTCGAACTGCTTGACCAGCTTCGCCCACAGCAGCCGGGCCGCGCGCAGCTTCGCGACCTCCATGAAGAAGTTCATCCCGATCGCCCAGAAGAACGACAGCCGCGGCGCGAACTTGTCCACGTCCAGCCCGGCTTCCACCCCCGCGCGGATGTACTCGACGCCGTCCGCGAGCGTGTACGCCAGCTCCAGGTCGGCGGTCGCCCCGGCCTCCTGCATGTGGTAGCCGGAGATCGAGATGGAGTTGTACTTCGGCATGTGCGACGAGGTGTAGGCGAAGATGTCGGAGATGATCCGCATCGACGGCTGGGGCGGGTAGATGTAGGTGTTGCGGACCATGAACTCCTTGAGGATGTCGTTCTGGATGGTCCCCGCGAGCTGCTCCGGCTTCACCCCCTGCTCCTCCGCCGCGACGACGTACAGCGCGAGCACCGGCAGCACGGCGCCGTTCATGGTCATCGACACGGACATCTTGTCCAGCGGGATGCCGTCGAACAGCTGGCGCATGTCGTAGATCGAGTCGATCGCCACGCCGGCCATGCCGACGTCGCCGGAGACCCGCGGGTGGTCCGAGTCGTAACCGCGGTGGGTGGCCAGGTCGAAGGCGACCGAAAGGCCCTTCTGCCCGGCCGCGAGATTGCGGCGGTAGAAGGCGTTCGACTCCTCGGCGGTGGAGAACCCGGCGTACTGGCGGATGGTCCACGGCTGGTTCACGTACATCGTCGGGTACGGTCCGCGCAGATAGGGCGCGATGCCGGGGTACGTGCCCAGGAAGTCCACATCGGACAGATCGTCGGCGGTGTACACCGGCTTCACGCCGATGCCCTCAGGCGTCTCCCAGGCCAGCGCGTCCGGCCCCTTGCCGGTGGCGTCCTGCACGGCCTGCGCCCACGCGGCGCGGCCGGCCGGCTCGGGCGCGCCGAGCGGCACGTCGGCGAAATTCGGGATGCTCATGCCGTCACTCCCAGCTGTGCGTGGATGCCGGTCAGGATTTCGAGTGCGTCGCAGCCGGCGAAGATGTTTCCGCTCACGCCGTCGTAACGGCCTTTTCCGGCCAGCAGCACGGATTCAGCGCCGAGTGACGCGGCGACGTCGGCGGCCTGCTCCTCGTACGCCCCGTCGGTGCCGCAAATGCAGGCGATCGTCGCGCCGCTCTTGGCGAACGCGCCGGGCAGGTCGTCGGTCGCGCCCGGGTTGACCACGTCGATCCCGCCCGCGGCGAACAGGTTCGCGGCGAACCCGGCGCGCGTGGTGTGCGCGGCGACCGGGCCGAGCGTGGCGAGGAAGACCTTCGGCCGTTCGCGGTGCGCGGCCAGGTGCGCGTCGGACGCGTCACGCAGCTTCTCGAAGCCCTCGGCGTAACGGTGGCTCGGCAGGCCACTGTCCAAATCAGACACAGCCAGTGGCTCGCGTTGCACGGGTTTCTCGGCCAGATTGGGGAACTCGCTGACGCCGGTGATCGGGTCGCGGCGGGTGGCCAGGCGCTGGGCGCGCTTCTCCCAGGTCGCGGCGAGCCGTCCGGCCAGCGCGCCGGAAGCCAGCTCGGCCTCGGCCCCGCCCGCGGCCTCGATCGCGGTGAACTCGGCCCACGCGGCGTTCGCCAGGTCGTCGGTCAGCTTCTCGACGTACCAGGAGCCGCCCGCCGGGTCGATCACGCCGCCGAGCCGGGACTCCTCCAGCAGCACGGCGTTGGTGTTGCGGGCGATCCGCGAGGAGAACGCGTCCGGCCGGCCGATCGCGGAGTCGAACGGCAGCACCGTGACGGCGTCCGCGCCGCCGACCCCCGCGCCGAAACACGCGACGGTGGTGCGCAGCATGTTCACCCACGGGTCGCGCTGGGTCAGCATCGCGGGCGAGGTCACGGCGTGCTGATGCATGCCGCGCGCGGCCGGCTCGGCCCCGGAGACCTCGAGGACGCGGTCCCACAGGCGCCGGGCGGCGCGGAGCTTGGCGATGGTGAGGAACTGGTCGGCGGTCGCGGCCAGCCGGAACTCCAGCTGTGCCGCGGCCGCGTCGACGCCCAGGCCCGCTTCGGTGAGCGCGCGCAGGTACGCGACGCCGACAGCGATGGTGGCGCCCAGCTCCTGTGCGTCGGAGCCGCCCGCTTCGTGGAACGGCAGGCCGTCGGCGACGAGCGTGCGCAGCTTCGGGTACTTCGCGGCGACGCGCGCGGCCAGCTCGGCCGCCGGGGCGACGGGCTGGGCCTCGCCGGTCCGCGCCGTCACGCCGATCGGGTCCGCACCCAGCGTGCCGACCGCCTCACTGGCGGGGATCGCCCGCTCCGCGAACACGTCCAGCAGCGCTTGCGCCGCGGCCTCGTACTCGGCACCGGCGTCCAGTACCACGGGCGCGAGGTCGACGTAGACCTCGTTCAGCGCGTCGGCCAGCGCGGTCACCGGCAGGGCGCCATCGCCGAGGCGCAGCCACACGGAGGAGGCCCCGCCTTCGAGGTCGGCCAGCACGGCGGCGTTGACGGCCTTCGCATCGACGCCGGCATGGCGGACGCGGACGTCCCAACCGGTGCCGATGACGCCTTCGGGCTTCGCCCCGCGGACGAACGGCGGCAGGCCGGGAAAACCGAGTTCGCCGACGGTGTCTTCACGGGTGTAGAGCGGCTGGATCTCGATGCCGTCGTACGTGCGGGTGACGAGCTTGCTCTCCGGCGCGCCGTCGAAGTCCTCCGGCAGGCGCCCGCTCTTGCGCAGGACGCCGGCCACCAGCTCCTGCCACCGGTCCCGCCCGGCGGCCGGGAATTCGGCGGCCAGGACGAGCTCCGGTTCGGCGGTCGGCACTGACTCCGGGCCAGCCACGTTCGTCATACCCAGTGATGGTAGAGGCACGCCAGTCCCGGCACCTGTGACTCTAGTCGCCTGCCGGGAGTATCCAGGGGTACCCCGGATTTGGGCCGGAAGGGCTGGACACCCCCACTGAGTCGAAGACTGTCGGTGCCTTACGACACAATCAGGGGGTGTCGTCCTCGAGCGAATCCCCTTCCCGCGAGACCTCGCGAGTGGTCGCCGGCCGGTACCGCCTGCGGTCGGTGCTCGGGGCCGGCTCCATGGGCACCGTCTGGTCCGCCTACGACGAGTTCCTGCACCGGCCGGTCGCGGTCAAGGAGATGAAGCTGCCGCCGGGCGTGCCCGCGGCGCAGGCCGACGAGCTGCGCGAGCGGACCCTGCGCGAGGCGCGCGCCATCGCGGTGCTCTCTCACCCGAACGTGATCATCCTGCACGACGTGGCCCGCGACAACAACGAGCCGTTCGTGGTCATGGAGCTGCTGCCCTCGCGCAGCCTGGCGCACATCCTGCGCGACCACGGCCCGTTGAACGTGGAGCAGGCGGCCGCCGTCGGCATCGCGGTCGCCGCCGCGCTGGAGGCGGCGCACGCGGCGGGCATCACGCACCGCGACGTGAAGCCGGGCAACGTGCTGGTGGCGGGCGACGGGCGGATCAAGCTCACCGACTTCGGCATCGCGCGCAACGTCTCCGAGGCGACGATGACGCGCACTGGGATCATGCTCGGCTCCCCCGCGTACATCGCGCCCGAGGTCGCCTCAGGCGGCGCGGTCACGCCGAACGCGGATCTGTGGGGCCTCGGCGCCACGCTGTTCGCCGCCGCGCAGGGCGCCCCGCCGTACGACGCGGACGGCGACCCGCTGGAGACGGTCGGCAAGGTCGTCAACGGCAAGGTGCCCAAGCCGAACCCCGGGCCGCTGGCCGCCGTCATCGGCGCGCTGATGAAAAAGGAGCCGGAGAAGCGGATCTCGCTGCGCGAGGTGCGCCACCGGCTGTACCCGTTGCAGGGCAAGACGGCGCTGGACCTGTTCGGGCCGGAGCTGTTCCGCACGCCGGACGGGAAGAAGACCTCGGCGCACCTCGACGCCACCGACACGCAGGTGATCAAGACCGTCACGCCGGACGCCGAAGCGGAGCCGAAGGCCGCGGCCAGCGCCGAGCTGGCCGCGGACCCCGGGCCGCTGCCGTTCCTGCGCGGGTCGTCCGGCGCCTCCGGGTCGTTCGGCGCCGGGTCATCCGGTTCCGGGCCCGGCTCCGGGACATCCGGCATGGCGTCGCTCGGCGCGGCGCTGTCCGGCCTCGGGGCGCCCGGCACCGGATCACCCGGGGTTTACGGCCCCGGGGCGTCCGGCGGCGGGGCGTACGGTCCGGGGGCTTCCGGCACCGCGGCCCAGCCTCCGGCCGCCGTTCCGGCACCGTCCGGGCCCGCCCGTCGCGGGGTCGCGGCGTCCGTGGTGCTGGTGCTGGCCGCGGTGGTGCTGTTCCTGGTCGCCGGCGGCGGCGGGTTCGCGCTGGCCCGCGTGGTCAGCGGGCAGTCGCTGCTGCCGCCGGAGGGCGTCCCCGCCGGCACCCAGAGCCCCCCGGTGAGCACTCAGCCGCAGGCGCCGCTGAAGCTGGCGCCCCAGAAGGGCGACGCGAGCGACACCGCGAACCCGACGCCGGACAGCCTGTACACGGTGTCGGTGCCGGACGGCTGGAAGCGGTTCGTCGCCGGGCGCACCAGCCAGCTGGGGCCCTCGACCGTCGTCCAGTACGTCTCGCCGGACGGCCGGCAGTCGCTGCGGCTGGAGCGCTTCCCCCGCTACTTCGCGTCGCACGAGATCAACGACTACGTCAAGAACCTGCCGCTGACCTACAGCCCGGACTCGTTCACCATCGCCAAGGAGCCCACCGCCACGGCCGACGGCGTGGACCTGACCTACCGCAACGTCGAGAAAGCCACGTCCGGCCGGCAGCAGGAGCCGACCCCGGTCACTCGCGTGACGTTCGCGTCGTTGCGGCAGGCCGGGAACAACCTGTGGGTGCTGTCGCTGACCGCGCCTTCAGAGCAGGAAGACACCGCGGTCAACACGTTCGGGCAGATAGAGCCGACCCTGACGCTGTCGTCCTCCTAGCCCTCCTGAGGAACGAAGCGGCGGCCTGATTCCGCGCTCTGGGCCAGGCGGCGCAGGGCGAAGAAGAGCCGATCGCCCAGCACAGTGCCGATCACGGTGGCTTCGACGATGCCGTCCAGTGACGGCAGCGAGGTCACGGTGTCCAGGTCCACCTCCGCGATGCGGTCGGCGAGGGTGGCGTAGTCGTCCAGGCGGGCGAGCAGGCCGTCGTGGGCCTGGGCCAGGTCGCGGATGGTGCAGAGGGTGAGGACCAGGGCGGCGACCGTCGGGCTCTCCGGCTCGGCCTTCCAGCCGTGGCGGGTGGCCAGGTCCGTCACCACGCCCAGCGCCCAGGCCCGGGGCTCCTCGTCGACGTCCTTCGCCGAGCCGACCAGGGCGCGCTGGGCCAGGCCCAGCACCTCGTGCGTCGGAGCGTGCGAATCGACCGCGGCGAGGACCTCGCCGACCGTGGCGACCGACAGCCCGCCGACGTCCAGCAGGGCCCGGATCAGCTTGAGCCGCTGGACGTGCTCCTCGCCGTAGCGGGCCTGGTTGGGGCTGGTCCGCTCGCCGGGCTGCAACAGGCCTTCGCGCAGGTAGTACTTCACCGTGGCCACCGGCATGCCCGACGCCGCACTCAGTTCCGCCATCCGCACGGGACACGACTCCGATCTCAGGGACAACCCTGAAGACTTCTCAGGATGGATAGTTTAGCTTCCCATAACGGAGAGCTTCACTATCCATACTGGGAGGATCAACTATGACCATCCTGACCGATCACCGCGGCAGAACGAGCACTTGGCACCGGCCGTCTGCCCTTTTCGCGGGCGCGCTGGCGGTCATCGCCGTCGGCTGCGTCGCGTTGCTGCTGCTCGACCAGCGGACGCTGCTGGGCGCCCCGGTTTGGGCCAAGCCGTTCAAGTTCGCCATCTCCGGCGCCCTGTACTTCTTCACCTGGAGCTGGCTCGTCTCGCTGCTGCCGCGCTTCCGCCGCGGCGCCGGGATCGCCACCGACGTCGCCCTCGCGCTGTTCGGGGGCGAGTACGTGCTGATCGTGTTCCAGGCGGTCCGCGGCCGCGCGAGCCACTTCAACAACGCGACGCCGTTCGACGCCGCCCTGTTCCAGGTGATGGGGGTGATGGTCGCCGCGCTCTGGGTCGCCACGCTGGTGCTCACCGTCCTGCTGATGTTCAGCCGGATCGAAGACCGCGCGACGTACTGGGCCGTGCGGACCGGCGCGGTCGTTTCGCTGATCGGGGCCGGGCTCGGCGCGCTGATGGTGGGTCCGACGCCGCAGCAGAGCGCTTCGCTGAAGGCCACCGGGATGTCCGACCTGATCGGGGCGCACAGCGTCGGCATCCCCGACGGCGGACCGGGGCTGCCGCTGCTGGGCTGGAGCACCACCGGCGGCGACCTGCGGATCCCGCACTTCATCGGGATGCACGCGCTGCAGGCGTTGCCGCTGCTCGCCCTCGGGCTCGGGCTGCTCGCGACGCGCCTGCCGCAGCTGCGGGAGAGCGCCGTCCGCACGCGGCTGGTGTGGGTCGGCTCGGCGGGGTACGCGGGGCTGGTCGCACTGGTCGCCTGGCAGGCCGAGCGCGGCGAATCGCTGGTCCACCCGGGCGGCGCGACGCTCACGGCGCTCGCGCTGCTGGTCGGCGCGGTGGTGCTCGGCGGCCTGGTCGCGGTGTCCCGCCCGGTCCGGGAGCTGGCCCGATGACGGATCTGACGGACTTCGCTTGGACGTTCCCGATCGCCGTGCCGTTCTGGGCGCTGATGATCTTCCTGCCGGGCTGGCGGTGGACGCGGCGGGTGCTGGCGTCGCCGTGGGTGCCGCTGCTGCCGTTGGCCTGCTACTTCGTGCTCGCGCTGTCCCACTTCGGCGAGCTGTGGACCGCGGTCAGCCGACCGGATCTCGGGGTACTGCAAGCGTTTGCGGGCTCGTCGTACGGGGCCGCGCTGCTGTGGGCGCAGCTGATCGCGTTCGACCTGTTCCTCGGCCGCTGGATGTTCTTCGAGGCGCGTGCGCACGGTGTGCCGTGGTGGGTGCTGAGCCCGGTGCTGGTGCTGACGATCTTCGGCGTCCCCGTTCGGGCTGGTCGTGTTCCTGGCCGTCCGGAGTGCCCGGATACGCTCGGCGGCATGAGTAACCACGAGGAGGCGGCCGCCGCCGTCATCGCCGAGCGCACCGGCGTCGAGAAGCACGACATCGCCGTGGTGCTGGGCTCGGGCTGGCGCCCGGCCGCCGACGTGATCGGCCCGGCCGAGGCGGAGATCCCGTTCGGCGAGCTGCCCGGTTTCACCACTCCCGGAGCCGTCGGGCACGGCGGCACGGTGCGCTCGCTCGACGTCGGCGGGAAGCGCGCGCTGGTGCTGCTGGGGCGCACGCACTTCTACGAGGGCAAGGGCATCGACCCGGTGGTGCACAACGTGCGCACGGCCGCCGCGGCCGGCGCCCGCACGGTGCTGCTCACCAACGCGGCCGGCGGCCTGCGCGAGGGCTTCCGCGTCGGCCAGCCCGTGCTGATCTCCGACCACCTCAACCTGACCGCCCGCTCGCCGATCGCGGGCGCGAACTTCGTCGACCTCACCGACCTCTACTCCGCCCGGCTGCGCGGCCTGGCGAAGGAGATCGACGGCTCACTGGAGGAAGGCGTCTACGCCGGCCTGGTGGGCCCGCATTTCGAGACCCCGGCGGAGATCCGGATGCTGCGCACGATGGGCGCGGACCTGGTCGGCATGTCCACCGTCCTGGAAGCCATCGCGGCCCGCGCCGCCGGCGTCGAAGTCTTCGGCCTCTCCCTGGTGACCAACCTCGCCGCCGGCATGACGGGCGAGCCGCTGAACCACGAAGAGGTCCTGGAGGCGGGCCGCAACGCCGCCACCCGGATGGGCTCCCTGCTGCGGGAACTGGTCACCCGCGCCTGAACCGCTCGTGAGTGTTTGTGCCGGTTCTAACCGGCACAAACACTCACGAGTCTTCTGCGGGCAGCGGACGGACGCGCCACACCACCCCGAGCGCGGGGTTGCCGGTGGGGCTCGGCTCGATCCGCGCCACGGCGAAGCCCTCGCGCTCGTAGAACGCGCCCGCGCGCTCGTTGGCCGCGAAGTGTTCGACGTATTGCCGTTCGGCGTCGGCAGGCAGTTGCCTGGTGAGGGCGTCGAGCAGCTGTCGACCCAGCCCGCGGCCCCGATGCCGGGGGTCGGTGTACAGCTTGTAGACCACGTGATCAGCCCCGCGGCGACCGCGCTGCCCGACGCCGACGAGCTGCCCGCCGACGTCGGCGACGACCAGCAGGACCCCGGCCACGGCCGTTTCGATCTGCGTCTCGTTCCACCACCGGCGGACCTGCGCATCCGCCGCGGCCGCGCCGATCAGCGGGCCGTAGTGCGGCCGGATGTGCGACTCGCCGAATCGGCAGACCGCGGCCACGTCGTCGTGGTCGGCCTTCCGTACCGCTGGTTCGGCGCTCGGCGCCATCACGTCGTCAGATGTACTGCGGCAGTTGCGCCGCGACCTCCGCCGGTGACGGCATGGCCGCGACCTCGGCAGCCAGTCCACGAACTGCGTCCGCCACGGTCGAATCGCCGAGCAGGCGGACGGCGGTCTCGTGGACGGACTCGGCGGTCGCCTCCTCGCCGAGGAGGCGGGCGCCGACGCCGGAGGCCAGCACCATTTCGGCGTTCGCGAACTGGTCCGCGCCCTGCGGGAGCACGAGCTGCGGCGCGCCGGCGGAGAAGGCGCCCAGCGTGGTGCCGCTGCCGCCGTGGTGGACCACCAGGTCGACGTGCGGCAGCAGCGCCGACTGCGGCACCCAGGCCTCCAGCCGGACGTTCGGCGGCACCTCGCCCAGAGCGGCGGGGTCCAGCGACGGGCCGGTCGCCACCAGCACGTCGGCGTTGAGGCCGGACAGTCCGGTGATCGCCGCGGCCAGGACGCCCGCCTGGCTCATCGGGCTGGTGCCGAGCGTGAGGTAGACGAGCGGGCGCGAGCGGTCCGTGACACCGTCCGGCAGGTCACCCGAGTCGCTCCAGCCGACCGGGCGCAGCGGAACGCGGTGGGCGCTCGCGAGGAATTCGGGCGACTGCGCCGAAGGCGGGCAGATGTCGACGAACGGAGTCCCCCACGCGGGGCCCTCCTCGGTGATGCCCAGCTCGCCGGCGTACTCCCGCACCGAGCGGTCGATCTCGGCCATCAAGCCATCGCTCGAAACCCGGCCGAATCCGTGGCCTACTGCCGGAATTCCGGCGGACTTCGCCGCGAACAGCCCGCCGGGGTTGCCGACTTCGTAGACGACGAGGTCCGGCCGGTGCTGCTCGAACAGGGCCCGGAGGTCGGTGGCGAACTGCTCCGGCATCACCCGGCCGAAGACCCTGCCGATCGTCGCGGCCAGCTCCTGCGGCGGCAGCTCGCGGCGGGCCAGGCCGGGGGTGAAGCCGGGGAACTGAGAGGCGAAGGCCTCCCCGATCGTCAGGCCCGCCTTGGCCGGTTCGAGGCCCGCTTTCTCAAGCGTGGCACGGAAATCGTCGGCCGTCGCGAAGACGACCTGATGCCCGGCTTCGCGCGCGGCGACCGCGAGCGGCATCAACGGGTAGAGGTGGCCATGAGCCCCGAGGGCGGTGAAGAGCAATCGCACTGTCCCGACAGTAGCGGCTTCCGGCCCGCCGTGGCCCGGGATTAACCCACCCCGGCCCGGATCAACCGGACGTCCGCCGCGAAGGGGTCGTAGGCTGGCGCGGTGCCGAAGAACCTCACCACCGAGCTGCGCGACGCCGCCTACCGCTGGATCGCCGACGACCCCGATCACGCGACGAGTGACGAGCTGCAGCGGATCCTCGCCTGCGCGCTGGGCCAGGAGCCCGGTGCGGCCGAAGAACTCGCCGACCGGATGGCGGGCCCGCTGGAGTTCGGCACCGCCGGCCTGCGCGGGCCGGTGCGCGCGGGGCCGAACGGCATGAACGTCGCGGTGGTCACGCGCACCACCGCGGGAGTCGCCGACTGGCTGGCCGCGCACGGCCACGCCGGTGGCGTCGTGGTGATCGGCCGCGACGCGCGGCACGGCTCGGAGGCCTTCGCCACGGCCGCCGCCGAGGTGCTCACCGCCGCCGGTTTCGCCGTGAAGACACTGCCTGAACCGTTGCCGACGCCGCTGCTCGCGTACTCCGTGAAGCACTACGGCGCGGTGGCCGGCATCCAGATCACCGCTTCGCACAACCCGCCCGCGGACAACGGGTACAAGCTCTACGACGGCACCGGCGGCCAGATCGTGCCGCCGTCGGACGGGGAGATCGAGCGCGCGATCCACGCCGTGCCGGCCGCGGTGAGCGTGCCGCGCGCGCCCGGCGCCGAGGTCGTCGACCCGCGCGCCGCGTACCTCGCGGAAGTCGCCGCCCTGCCGCACGGCTCGGCGCGGGAGATCCGGATCGCCGCGACCGCGCTGCACGGCGTCGGCGCGGAGACGGTCCGCGCGGCGCTGGCCGGGGCCGGGTTCACCGACGTCCACCTGGTCGCCGCCCAGTCCGAGCCCGACGCGGACTTCCCCACGGTCTCCTTCCCCAACCCGGAGGAGCCCGGCGCCACCGACCTGCTGCTGGCGCTGGCGTCCGAAGTGGACGCCGACCTCGCGGTGGCCCTCGACCCGGACGCCGACCGCTGCGCCCTCGGCGTCCGCGACCGCGAGGGCGGCTGGCGCATGCTCCGCGGCGACGAGACGGGCGTGCTGCTCGGCTCGCACCTTCTGTCCACAACGGACAGTACGGACCCGCTGGTGGCCACCACCATCGTGTCGTCCTCACTGCTCGGCGAGCTGGCGAAGGCCGCCGGCGCCCGGTATGCCGAGACGCTGACCGGCTTCAAGTGGCTGGTGCGCGCGGGCGAGGGACTGGTCTTCGCCTACGAGGAGGCGCTCGGGCTCTGCGTGAACCCCGGTTTCGTGCGGGACAAGGACGGCATCGCCGCGGCGGTGGTCGCCGCCGGGCTGGCCGCCTCGCTCAAGGCCGAGGGCCGGAGCCCGCTGGACGTGCTCGACGAGATCGCCGTCCGCCACGGCGTCCACCTCACCGACCAGGTTTCCTTGCGGGTCACCGATCTCGCCGTGCGCGGCAAGCTGATGGCCGGGCTGCGCGCGCAGCCGCCGTCCGCACTCGGCGGCGTCCCGGTGACGCTGGAGGACCTGCTGCCGGACGCCGACGTGCTGCGCCTGCGCGGCGAGGGCCTGCGCGTGGTGATCCGGCCGTCGGGCACCGAGCCGAAGCTCAAGGCCTACCTCCAGTCGGTGCAGCCGGTGACCGACGGCCTCGCCGCGGCGCGGGAGACCGCGGCCGCCCGCCTCGCCGCGGTCCGGGCGGACATCAACGCACTGCTGAGCTGACCGGCACCGGGTTCCAGGGCGGCTCGGGGTCCGGCTCCAGCAGCCCCGGGCCGAACAGGCCGGCCAGGTCGATCACCAGCAGCACAGCGAAGGCGGCGGCGAATCCCCGTCGCCGCAGCAGGAACGCGCCGGCCAGCCCGACCAGCACCGGCAGCAGCCACGGCCACTGCCCGCTCAGCTCGCCCGTCCAGTTCTCGAAGGGCCGGGACAGCGCGGCCAGGAACGCCTCCACCACCATGAGCAGCGCGCCCACCAGGCCGGCCAGGGCCAGCAGGCCGAGCACGAGGACGTCGAGGCGCGGACGGCGGATCTCCCCCATCATCTGCGCAGCTTGCCCGCGCGCGGGCGCCCGCACAAGTGGCAGGCTCTGGCCATGGCCACGTTGTTGATCGTGCACCACACGCCTTCGCCGTCGATGCAGGCGATGTTCGAGGCCGTGCTCGCCGGCGCCAAGCACCCGGACATCGAGGGGGTCGACGTCGTCCGCCGTCCCGCGCTCGGCGCGACCGTCGCCGACGTGCTCGCCGCCGACGGCTACCTGCTCGGCACCCCGGCGAACCTCGGCAGCATGAGCGGTGCGCTGAAGCATTTTTTCGACACCGTCTACTACCCCTGCCTCGACGCCACGCGCGGGCGGCCGTTCGGCGCGTACGTGCACGGCAACAACGACACCGCGGGCACGGTCCGCCAGCTCGGCGCCATCACCACCGGCCTGGGCTGGGAACAGGTGGCGGAACCGGTGCTCGTGACGGGCGAACCGGGCAAAACGGAGCTGGAAGCACTTCAGGAATTGGGCGGCACATTGGCGGCGACACTGATGTCCTGAACGGATGCGGAAATGCTCATTTGAGCGGAAACAAAGCCGACTACCGGAAAAGCCCTGGAAAAGTAAGGGGCCTGTCACCGGAAGCCCTGGGGGTCGACCTCCGGCAACAGGCCAAATCAAGGGTTCGCAACGAGGCGATCGACCTTGACCCAGCCAAGCGTACTACAGACAGGCCGATCATGACGAGCCAGGCGGCAGGACAAGATCCCGCTCCGGGTTCCGGACACCCCCAGAGTGCGGACCTCCGGAGCGGGACGCGGCCACTGTAAACCACTGCATACAAGACCTGTCAACAGGTGCGTACAGTGGATGCGCAGCTACTATCCGGTCACTGAGGGAGAAGGGGGCGGGCAATGCCAGCGCAGCGCACCTTCGCGGAGAAACTGAGCACTTTGATCGATTCCGCCCGCGCCGACGGCCACGCGCCGCACAGCTATCGGGAGATGTCGGCGGCGATCGAGCGGGCCGGCGGTCCCGCGATGTCGCCCGCGTACTTGCAGCAACTGGCCACGGGCAAGCGGGTCAACCCGAAAATCCACTACGTCGAGGCACTCGCGAAGCTGTTCGCCGTGCCGGTGACCTACTTCTTCGAAGACGAGGCCGAACGGGGAACCGGGACCGGTGGCGCCGACGTCGAAGTGAAGGTCATGGCCATGCGCGCGCAGGAGCTTTCGCCGCAGGGCCGCCGTCAGGTGATGGCGTTGCTGGACCTGGTGGAGCGCTACGAGAAGGCGGAGCGGGAAGGCCCGGGAGGCACGTGAAGGAACGCGAACTGCGCAGGCGTTGCCGACGGCTGCTCAACGACCTCGACATCAGCCCGCCGCTGGATGTCGTCCAGCTGTGCGAGCGGCTCGGGGTGAGCCGGGCGCGGCCGATCCGGCTCATGCCGTACCCGCTGGAGGTGCCCGGCCCGTTCGGCTGCTGGATCGCGACCGGTTCCGCCGACTACATCTTCTTCCAGCAGGAGACCACCAAGGCCCACCAGGACCACATCATCCTGCACGAGCTGGGCCACCTGCTGGCCGAGCACGAGCCGGGCGGCGACGCCGAGCCGGCCGACTTCCTGCGCGGCCCGGCCACCGGCCTCGAGGACGACGCCGTGCACCGCGCCCTGCGCCGCACCTCCTACGACGAGGCCCACGAGTGGGAGGCCGAGACGGTCGCCACGATCATCCTGGAGTGGGCCTCGGTGCTGAACTACACGATCCCGCGCCGCGCGGCCGACCACGACCTGCGCCGGATCCAGGGCGTGCTCGGCGACCACCAAGGCTGGCTGTGAATTCCGCGTCTTTGCTCGCTCTCCTGCTCTTCGTCCTCGCGCTCGGCTGGCGGGTGTACCAGCTGGTGCGCTCGCCGCGGCTGCCGAACTGGGCCGTCACGGCCACCATCGCCGCCTTCACCGCGGCGTTCCTGTTCCAGCAGAAGGGGATCTCGGACTGGTTCGACGCGCTGACCGCCCCCGGCGGCTCGCGGCTGGCGAACAACGTGCTGCTGGCGTGCGCCGCCTGCGCGCTCTTGATCTTCTTCCACGGCTCCGCGCTCGGTGCGGGTCACGTGCGCCGGGTCTTACTGGAGCTGGTGCCGCTCGCGGCCGCCGTCGTGCTGATGTTCGTGGCGACGGCCGTGACGCCGGTGCCGCTGCGGGGCGCAGCGCTGAGCCCGGCCAACGTGCACGTCTCCGGCATCGCGCTGTTCTACCTCGGCGCCGGGCTGTACCTGATCTACGCGATCACGGCGTGCGTCTGGTGGATCGCCCGATACCAGCGCACGGCCGACCGGCATCTGCGCACCGGCCTGCGGCTGGCCGCGGCGGGCCTGGCATCGGCGTCGATCGGCAGCACGTTCCGCGCGCTGTACATCGTGGTCGCCTGGGCGTTCGGGCCGGCGGTGCCCACGCTGCTGTTGCTCGGCGTGCCGTTCGTGATCCTCGGCAGTGTCCTGTTCCTGGCCGGGATCAGCTACCCCGGCGTCCGCGCGCGGTTCTCGGCGCTCGGCCACCGCCGTCGCCGCCGCGACGACCTCGAACGCCTCGCTCCACTGTGGACATTGCTGGCGACGGCCTACCCGACCATCGTGCTGCGCACCCCGCCGGGCGGGGTGCGCGACCGGCTCGCCGTGCACCGCCGCTACTACCGGCGCGTGATCGAGATCCGCGACGGGCTCGTGCAGCTCAGCCCGTACCTCGACACCGACTTCGCCGCACTGACGGCCGAAGACCCGGCTGCGGCGGCGAAAGCGCTGCGGCGGGCGCTCGACCGGCACGCGGCGGGCGAGGCGAACGACGGCCGCGCGAAGCTGGTCCTGCCCGGCGGCGCGAGCGACCTGGAGTCGGACGTCCGGCCGCTGCTGGCGCTTTCGGCGGCCGTATCAGGAAAGGACGATTGAGACCGTGGACACGCTGATCACCGCGGACCGGGTGCTGCCCCGGCCGAACACCCCGCTGGAGCACGGCGCGGTGCTGGTCCGGGACGGCGAGATCGTCGCCGTGGGCCGCCGTGACGAGGTGGCACCGCTGGCGCTGGACCCGGTGACCCGCGACTTCCCCGGCGCGACGGTGCTCGCCGGGCTGTTCAACGTCCACGTCCACCTGTCGTTCGACGCCAGCCGCGAGATGCTGCCGAACTTCCTGGCCGCGGACGAGCCAACCCTGGCCGACGGCGCGCGGGACCGGCTGGAGCAGCTCGTCCGCAGCGGGGTCACGACGGTCCGGGACCTGGGCGGCCGCACCGTTTCGAAGCCCGGCGCCGGACCGCGGCTGCTGGCGTCCGGCCCGCCGCTGACCGTGCCGGAGGGTCACTGCCACTTCTTCGGCGGCGCGGTGTCCGGGGACAGCGAGATCCGCGCGCTGGTCGACGCCAACGCCGCGGCGGGCGCCGACGTGATCAAGGTGATGGCCAGCGGCGGCCAGATCACCGAGGGCGGCGCGGACATGTGGGAGTCGCAGTTCGACGCCGCCGCCTTGCGGGTGATCGTCGAGCAGGCGGCCCGGCACGGCCTGCCGGTGGCCGCGCACGCCCATGGCGCGGACGCGATCGAGGACTGCACGAACGCGGGCGTCGCGACGATCGAGCACTGCACCTTCATGACCGGCCCGGGACAGACGGACCTGCGCCCGGACGTCGCCCGGCGGATGGCCGCGGCGGACATCTCCGCCTGCTCCACCAGCAGCCGGAACTGGCGGATGATGGCCGAGCGGATGGGCGAAGAACGGGCCGCCATCGTCTACGGCCGGCTGCCCTGGCTCGAAGAGCACGGCGTCCGCCTGATCGCGGGCACCGACGCGGGCCTGCCCGGCTCGGTCTTCGACGACCCGGTCGGCGCGCTGGAGCTGTACGAATGGCTCGGCTTCTCGCGCCGCCGGATCCTGGAGATCTCGACGGAAGACAGCGC
Organism: Amycolatopsis saalfeldensis; assembly: GCF_900110575.1. Classification (GTDB taxonomy): domain Bacteria; phylum Actinomycetota; class Actinomycetes; order Mycobacteriales; family Pseudonocardiaceae; genus Amycolatopsis; species Amycolatopsis saalfeldensis. The sequence goes on along the minus strand of NZ_FOEF01000017.1, from coordinate 188,831 downwards.
CAAGGGCCTCGGCCTGGCCGGCGTCACCGGCCGCCTGGAGCCCGGGCTGGCCGCGGACGTGCTGGTCGTCGACGGCGATCCCCTCGCCGAACTCGACGCCCTGCGGCACCCGCTGCTGGTCATGGCCGAGGGCCGCGTCGTCTGAGCCACGTCACAAACCCTTTCGATACGCCGGTGTATTGAGTACGTTGGTGCATCGAAAGGGGCTCACTCATGACCACTCGCGTGCCCCGGCGCCGGACCGAGACCCGGCGACGGCTGCTGGACGCCGCCCTCGAAGTGTTCGCCGAAGAGGGCTTCGGACGGTCCACTGTGGAGCAAGTCTGCGAGCGCGCGGGCTACACCCGCGGCGCGTTCTACTCGAACTTCGCCTCGCTGGACGAGCTGTTCCTGGCCATGTGGGAACAGCGGTCCGCGACGATGATCGACGGGCTGCGCGCGGCGTTCGACGAAGCGGGCGCGGGCGAGGTCACCGACGTGCGCTCGGCCGTCGAGCTGCTGCTGCCGGCCATCCCCGTGGACGACGCCTGGTACCGCGTCAGCGCCGAGTTCACCGCGCACGCCCTGCGCAACCCCGGCCTGCGGCGGAGGATGACGGCACGTGAGGACTCGATCGCCGAGGCGCTGATGCCGTTCCTCGAAGGCCTGCTCACCCGGATCGGACGCACCGTGCCCGACCGCGCCGCGCTGGGCCAGGCCCTGATCGCGGTGCACGACGGCACCACCGTGCAGTGCCTGATGGAACCCGGGGACCCCGTGGTGTGGCAGCGCCGCACCGAACTCGCCGTGCACGTCGTGACGGCCTACAGCGCCGAAAGCCGAGGAGCGTGAAATGACCTTCGAACCGGACGTCATCGTGGTCGGGGCGGGCCTCGCCGGGCTCGTCGCGACGCACGAGCTGGTCAAGGCGGGCCGCCGGGTGCTCGTGCTGGACCAGGAGAACCGCGCCAACCTCGGCGGCCAGGCGTTCTGGTCGCTGGGCGGGCTGATGTTCGTCGACAGCCCCGAGCAGCGCCGGCTCGGCGTGAAGGACTCCTACGAACTCGCGTTGCGCGACTGGCTCGATTCCGCGGGCTTCGACCGCGAGGACGAGGACCACTGGGCGCGGAAGTGGGCCGAGGCGTACGTGCGCTTCGCCGCCACCGAGAAGCGCCAGTACCTGCGTGACCTGGGCCTGCGCGTGACGCCGATGGTCGGCTGGGCCGAGCGCGGCGGCGGCGCGGCGGGCGGGCACGGCAACTCCGTGCCGCGGTTTCACCTGACCTGGGGCACCGGACCCGAGGTGGTGCGGGTGTTCGCCGAGCCGGTGCTCGACGGCGAGCGGCGCGGGCTGGTCCGGTTCGCGTTCCGGCACCAGGTGGACGAGCTGGTCGTCGAGGACGGCGCGGCGGTCGGCGTCCGCGGCACCGTGCTGGTGCCCTCCGAGGAGGAGCGCGGCCACAAGTCGTCACGCGAAAAGGCCGGCGAGTTCGAGCTGCGGGCGAAGGCGGTGCTGGTCAGCTCCGGCGGCATCGGCCACAACCACGAGCTGGTCCGGCGCAACTGGCCGGTCGAGCGGCTGGGCCCGGTGCCCACCACGATGATCCCCGGCGTGCCGGCCCATGTGGACGGTCGCATGATCGCGATCACCGAGACGGCCGGCGCGAACGTGGTGAACCGCGACCGGATGTGGCACTACACCGAGGGCATCCACAACTGGGACCCGATCTGGCCGGACCACGCGATCCGGATCATCCCCGGCCCGTCCTCGCTCTGGTTCGACGCCACCGGGCAACGCCTGCCCGCGCCGAACTTCCCCGGCTTCGACACCAACGGCTCGCTCAAGACGATCCTCGCCACCGGCCACGACTACTCGTGGTTCGTGCTGACGCAGACGATCCTGGAGAAGGAGTTCATGCTCTCGGGCTCCGAGCAGAACCCGGACATCACCGGCAAGGACCTCAGGCAGACGCTGGTCGCGCGCGCAAGCGGCGGCGCGCCGGGCCCGGTCGACGCGTTCAAGCAGCACGGCGTGGACTTCGTTGTCGCACAAGACGTTCCCACGCTGGTCGAGGGGATGAACAAGCTCTCGCGCGGGCCGCGGATCGACGCCGCGGAGCTGGCGCGCCAGATCGTCGCCCGTGACCTGGAGGTCGGGAACCCGTACTCGAAGGACCTGCAGCTGATGGCCGTCGCGAACGCGCGCCGGTTCATCGGCGACCGGGTGGCGCGGGTGGTCAAGCCGCACCGTTTCCTCGACCCCGCGCACGGGCCGTTGATCGCCGTCCGGCTGAACATCCTGACCCGCAAGACCCTCGGCGGCGTCCAGACCACTTTGGACTCCCAAGCGGTGCGCGACGACGGCTCGCCGTTCCCCGGCCTGTACGCCGCGGGTGAGGTCGCGGGCTTCGGCGGCGGTGGCGTCCACGGGTACAACGCGCTGGAGGGCACGTTCCTGGGCGGCTGCATCTTCTCCGGCCGCGCCGCGGGCCGGGCGATGGCGCGAGCCGTGGGATGACGGCGCCGCTGCACGTCCGGGAAGACGGGCCTCCGGACGCGCCGGTTGTGTTGCTGGTACACGGGTTCTGCGGCTCAGTGCGCTCGTACGACCGGCTCGTCCCGCTGCTCGCCGACGACTACCGCGTGGTGCGCGTCGACCTGCGCGGGCACGGCTCGACGGGCGGGCACGCCGGCCTCGACGCGTTCTCCCAGGCCTCAGCGCTGGCGCGGGCGCTGAAGGAACTCGGTTGTTCGGCGGTCACGGCCGTCGGGCACTCCTTCGGCGCCGACGTGGTGCTCGCGCTGGCCGAGCAGACGGGCCTGGTCGAGCGGGTCGTGGTGATCGGGCAGGCGCCGGACTACAGCTACGCGACGTTCCCGCCGGGCCACGGGCTTCTCCCGTGGGTTGGTGGCCCGCTGCGGCTGCTCGCGTCCCTCCCGTGGGTGCGGCGGTTCGGCGCCGACTTCGCCGCGACCAGTCCGGCGATGGACCGGACCGTGCTGGTCGACCGGCGGCACGCGCTCGCGGCCCGGCCGTTGGACGTCCAGCTGCGCGAGCTGGGCCTGCCCGCGCTGGTGATCCTCGGTGCCCGCGACACCTTGTACGACTGCGCGAAAACCGCGGCCCGTTACGCGGCGGTGGGTGCGCGAGTGGAGGTGGTGGCGGGCGCCGGCCATTCCGTGGCCGGCGCCCGACCGGCCGAAGTTGCGCTATTGCTCAGGAAGCTGCTCGCGGACGGTTAGGCCGTAGGGGCCAGCAACGCGGAAACCACGCCCGGCACCTCCGCCAGCGCGACCTGCTGCTGTTCCCGCGTGGCCAGGCCCCGGACGGTCACGGTGCCCGCCGCCCAGTCCTCCTGGCCGACGATGACCACGGCGGCCGCCCCGGCCTTGTCGGCGCGGGTCAGTTCCTTGCCCAGCTTGCGCAGCTCCAGCGGGGTGGACGTGCGCAGGCCCGCGCGCCGCAGCGACGTCGCGACCTCACGCGCCGCATCGGCCAGCTGCTCGTCCACCGGGATCACCACCACGTCGACCTCGCTGCGCGGCGACGGCGTGAGGCCGTGCGTGGCGAGGAAGTCCATCAGCGTCACGTCGCCCATGCCGAAGCCGATGCCGGTGATCTGCTCCTTGGTGAACAGCGAGGCGAGGTCGCTGTACCGGCCGCCGCCGAAGAGGGCGCGGCGGTTCTGCGGCGAGGTGTCGAAGACCTCGAACACGGTGGACGTGTAGTAGGCCAGCCCGCGCACGATCATCGGCTCGAAGCGCACCAGGCTCGCGGCGCTGCTGGAGAGCACCTTCACCAGGTTCGAGTTCTCCTTGACCTCGGCGGGCAGCTCGTCGAGCAGCGCCGGTCCCGCGGCGAGCGTCTCGGTCAGCTTCTCGAACTGCTTGTCCGCGAGCCCGATCTCCGCGGCGCTCGCGGCGAGGTCGTCCGCCGCCGTCTTCTCCCAGCGGTCCACCAGCGCGAACACCTGCGGCAGCTGCTCGGCGGTGACGCCGACGACGTCGGTGAGCGCCGACGAGAGCAGGTTCCGGTCGTTCACGCGCACCGCGAACGTGTCCGGCGACGCGCCGAGCGCACCCATCAGGTCGTGGATCAGCTCGAACATCTCGATCTCGCAGTTCGCGCTGTCCGAGCCGAAGATGTCCGCGTTGATCTGCCAGTGCTCACGGACGCGGCCGCGCTGCGGGCGCTCGTAACGGTGGCAGTTCGGGTGGCTGTACCAGCGCACCGGGAACGAGAGCGACTTCGCGTTGCCCGCGATCATCCGCGCCACCGACGGCGTCATCTCCGGGCGCAGCGCCAGCCGCTCGCCGCCCCGCGTGGTCAGCGTGTACAGCTGCTGGTCGGCGATCTCCTGGCCGGACTTCCGCTCGTAGACCTCGGCCTGCTCCAGGATCGGGCCGTCGTAGCGCAGGAAGCCGTAGCTCTCCAGCACCTCGTAGAGATGGCCGAACACCTGCGTGCGGACGGACATTTCGGCGGGGAGGAAGTCTCGGGTCCCCTTGACAGGCGCGGTCGACAGGTATTCAGGCACGTCACCAAGCTTAACGACCGGGCGCGAACTCTTTCCTCAGGGGAACGCGACGCCGTACGCCGTGATCAGCATCGAGGCCCCCAGCAGCACCGCCCCGGCCGTGGTCACCCGCATTCCGACGCGGCTTTTCAGCATGGCCAGGAAAAACCCGCCGGACTGCGCCAGCACCCCGAACAGCAGCAGCAGGCAGACCACCCACCGCGCGGAGTCGCCGAGCCCGCCGCGGTCCAGCACCTGCAACGCCGCGAGCACCAGCACCAGCAGCACCCCGGCGTGCGCGTGGCCGGCGCGGAACATCCCGCGCTGGGCCTCGGTGAGGTCCCCGCGCCGGAGCACCCCCATCAGCGCGTACCCGCCGTACATCACGGTCGGCAACGAGACCAGGGCGATCACGGTGAACAACTGGACAGGGCCGTGCATGGTGCTCTCCTTCGGCTGCTCCAGGTCGGGCGCCGCAACCATAACACTGTTTTGAAACACTGTCACGAAACCTCGGCCGGACTGCATCGAGTGGTTGGCGGACAGCTCGGAGCGACCCGGGGTCCCGAAGCCGCCCCGGCGCGAGCCCGCGTGTTGCAGCCGTCTTCCCCGGCTCGGCGGCAGTGACGAGCCTCGCCTCGCCGACGTAGCCGAGGCACCACCCGATGGACACGATGGCGGCCGCGGTGGTGAACAGCGCGCCGCCTCGGAGGCCCACCAACCGGTTGCCTGCCTGGCCAACCCAGACGCCGGCGCACCTGCCCGGCGGCAGGAGATGGGCCATTGCATAGTCATGACATGAATAGTAATGTCATGACTATGGGTACGACGAACAAGCGTTCCGCGCTGGGGCTGACGGTGCTCGGCATCCTCGCGGGCGAGCCGATGCACACTTACCGGATCCAGAAGCTGATCAAGGACTACGGCAAGGACCGTGTCGTCAACGTCCGGCAGCGGGCGAGCGTGTACCAGGCGATCGAGCGGTTGCTGAAGCTGGAGCTGATCAGGGTCGAGCGGGTCGAGGGGCACCCGGAACGCACGGTCTACGGCATCACCGACGCCGGGTTGACGACCGCGAAGGCGTGGATCAAGGACATGCTCGCCACGACCGGGAACGAGTTCCCGGAGTTTCCCGTCGGCCTGTCCTTCCTGATGATGCTGACCCCGGAGGAAGCGGCGGAGCAGCTCCAGGCGCGGCTGAGCGCGGTTGACGCGCGGCTCGCCGAGATCGCACCCATGCTCGGCGGTTCGGCCGATCTGGCCCGGATCTTCTTGGTGGAGGAGGAATACGGGCACGCGTTGCTGGTCGCCGAGCAGCGCTGGCTCCGCGCCCTCGTCGCCGATCTGCACACCGGATCCCTTACCTGGTCCGAGGAGTCTTTGCGGCAGGCCGCCGCGGAGTTCAACGCCCGACAGGAGGAACAATCATGAAGACCGCGCCCGTCCTGATAGTCGGTGGTGGCCTCGCCGGCCTCACCAGTTCGCTCTTCCTGGCCAGACAGGGCATCCCGTCGCTACTGGTGGACCGGCACGCGGGTGTGTCGATCCACGGCCGGGCGCGAGGGATCAACCAGCGGACGATGGAGATCTACCGCGCCTACGGAGTCGCCGACGCGATCGAGCGGGCCGGTGCGCCGTTCGACGCCGAATCGGGGGTCGCCCGCTGCACCTCGCTCGCGGGCGAATGGGAATGGCTCTTCGACGCCGAGGAGCCACGGGCCTGGCCCGAGCTGACCGCCGGCGTGTTCTGCATGGCCGACCAGAACACGGTGGAGCCGATCCTGATCGAGGCCGCCCGGACGGCCGGGGCCGAGCATCTGTTCAACACCGAACTGCTCGACTTCGACACCGACGGCGAGGGGGTGCGGGCAACGGTCGAAGACCGCGACACCGGTCATCGTCAGGTCGTGCGGGCGACCTATTTGGTGGCCGCCGACGGCAACCGGAGCCCGATCCGGCAGCGGCTGGGCATCGCTCGTACCGGCGAGATGACGTTCCAGCACTCCATGAACATCGTGTTCCGCGCGAAGCTGTCCGAATTTCTTCCTCGCCGAGCCCTTTTCTGGATGATCGCCAACCCGGACGGGTTCTTCGGCGGTCTGGTCAGCAGCGCCGACCCGAATCGCTGGCAGCTGTCCGTCGGCTACGACCCCGCCACCGAGTCCAGTGCCGACTTCACGCGGGAGCGGTGTGTACGGCTCGTCCACACGGCCGTGGGCAAGGAAATCGACGTCGACATCGAAGGGGTCGCCGCTTGGGAGCAAAGCGTCGGCGTCGCGGAGGGATACCGCGCGGGGCGGGTGTTCCTGGTCGGGGACAGCGCCCACGTGTGGCCGCCCGCGGGTGCGCTCGGCGCGAACACCGGCGTCCAGGACGCGCACAACCTCGCGTGGAAGCTCGCCTCGGTGCTCAAGGACCAGGCCGGCGACGACCTCCTGGACACCTACGATGCCGAACGCCGGCCGCTGGCCGAAACCCTGGCGCCCATGATCGTGGCCCATCAGCGGGCCAGGCACAGTGGCGCGCCCGAACCGGAGGAAATGGACGGGCGCACCCAGGCATTCGGCGGCGGCTACGGTGCCGGTCCCGTGTTCGATTCCGGGTTCGGCCGGCAGGCACGCGTCGGCAGGAGGGCACCGCACCTCTGGCTCGGCGATACCGCCCTGCACGACCTGTGCGTCGGCGATTTCGTCCTGCTCTGCGACAGTCCCGAGTGGATGGAAGCAGCTCGAACGGTGCCAGTACGCGCCCACCGCGCCGAAAACGCCGATGGCTGGTCGCAACACTACGGGCGCGGTGCCGTGCTCATCCGCCCCGATGGCTACATCGCCTGGCGTTCCACCGGGTCCGCCTCGGCCAGCGATCTCACGAACGCCATCGACCACGCACTGCACCCGGCCGACGGTGAGCAGCTCGGGACGCGTTGACCGGAGCCGCTACTGGGCCGCGCGGGTGAAACGCAGGGTGAAGGTCGCGCCCACGCCAGGAGCACCGGCGGCCGCGATGGTGCCGCCGTGGCCGGTGACGACCTCGTGGACCAGGGCGAGGCCAAGGCCGAACCGGCGGCCCTCCCCGTTGGTGCCGTGGGCGAAACGCTCGAAGAGACGCTCCGCGTCACGCTGGGCGAAACCCGTTCCGGTGTCCTGCACGCGCAGTTCCACGTGCCGGTCGTCCGGGTTGGCCAGGCTCACCTCGATCGAGCCGCCCGGCGGGGTGTGGCCGATGGCGTTGTCGAGCAGTGCCGAGAGCACGCGGCGCAACGCCGTGGGCACGCCGGGGACGACGTCGGCCAGCCCCGGGGAACGGTGCACGCAGATCCGGACCCGGCGGTCGCCCGCGCGGACGGCCTCGGCGGCCACCGCCTGCTCCGCCAGCAGGCCCAGCTCCACCGGCTGCAGCGACGGGCGGTCGCACGCCGCCTGCGCCGACAGCAGCAGGTCGTCCACCACCTCGCCCAGCTCGCGGGTGCCGTCGACCAGCGCGTCCAAGTCCTGCGGCGACACCGGGGACGACGCCGAGCCCTGTGCCCGGCGCGCCATGAGCTGCGTCCGCGTGTGCAGGCGCGTCAACGGCGCGCGCAGCTCGTGCGACGCGTCCGCCACGAAGGTCCGCTGCCGCCGCAGCGCCTCGCCCAGCGGCCGGATCGCGCGGCCGGCCAGCAGGTAACCGCTGAGGACGGCCACCAGGAGCACCGCCAGCTCGGCCACGGCCAGCCCCAGCACCAGCTGCTCGCGGTCCGCGATCAGGTAGTACTCGTCCATGAACACCTGCGAAACCTGGCCGCCGCGGTTCACCGTGCGCATCGTGTACGTGCCGCCGCCGAGCGAAAGCTCTTGCGTGACAACGTCGCCGTCGTGCGGCACCGGCGCGGGCGGCGGCACGGCGAACGGCAGCGGCCCGGACGGCGCGTGGCCGGCCGGCGTCACCAGGTAGACGCAGCCCGGCGGCGTCACCGACAGGCCGCGGGCCAGGGTGGTGTTCAGCGTGCGGTCGACCTCGTCGTGCTGCCCGCTCAGCAGCACCCAGTACGAGATCCCGCCCGCCGCCAGCACCACCAGCGTGATCACCACGGCGATCTGGCCCGCGATCGTCCGCCGCGTGCGCCGCAGCACCCGCGCTTCGGGATCGACCACCGCCGTCACTTCACCACCGCCGTCACATGGCCCCGATCTGGTAACCGAGGCCGTGCACGGTTTTCACCACGTTCCGCCCCAGTTTCCGCCGCAGGTAGTAGACATAGGTGTCTACAATAGACTCACCGGTCGAGTCGGCGAACACGTTGGTGCGCAGCGAGGCCCGCGGGTGGATCGCCTTCGGCCGCTGCGCCAGCGTGCGCAGCAGCTCGAACTCGCGCCCGGACAGCGTCACGCGCTCGCCGCGGGCCAGCACCACCTCGTGGCGCAGGAGGTCCAGTGCCGCCGTGCCGAGCGGGATCGACTCGGCGCCGTCGAGGTCGCGGCGGCAGAGCGCCCGCAGCCGCGCCAGCAGCTCGTCGGTCTCGAACGGCTTCACGAGGTAGTCGTCGGCTCCCGCGTCCAGGCCGTTCACGCGGTCGGACAGCTCGCCCAGCGCCGAGAGCACCAGCACCCGCGCCGTGACGGCCTTGCGCCGCAGCCCGGCGAGCACGGCCAGCCCGTCCATCACCGGCAGCCGGCGGTCGATGACGATCACGTCGTAGTGCCCGGTGAGCCCGAGGTGCAGGCCGCGCTGGCCGTCGTGCGCCTGGTCGGTTTCATAGCCCTCTTCGCGGAGCAGGCCGGCGAGCATCCCGGCCAGTTCACGGTCGTCCTCGATCAGGAGCACCCGGGCCGGAGCCTGAGTTTCCACCGCTTCGTACACAGCTCCATACTGGCAGTGAATCTCTAGCTTGAACCCTCAACTTTCGTCGGGAATCGGTCATGATCGGGCCGGTTGCGCCGAACGGAGGAACTCCGGCAGCTCCTGGCCCGCGTACCGGCGCCCGTCGCGGCGGTCCAGCCAGCTCAGGATCGGCGCGGTCATGATCGTGGTGACCAGCGCGACCAGCACCAGCACCGTGAACAGCGAAGGCGACACGATCCCGGCCTGCAATCCGACGTTCAGCGCGATCAGCTGCATCAGCCCGCGCGCGTTCACGAGCACGCCCACGCGTAACGCGATCGGCTGCGGCTCCCCCGCCAATCGCGCGGCGGCCCACGAAGCACCGAGCTTCCCGATCACCGCGACAACGACGACAACCACCGCGTACGCCAGCAGGTTCGGATCCGCCAGCAAAGCGAACCGGGTGTTCAGGCCGGAATAGGTGAAAAACAGGGGCAGGAACACGATCCGCCCGATCGGCATGAGCTTCGCGAGCACGGCGTCGGCCGCCTCGCCCCGCGGGAACGCGATGCCGAGGACAAACGCGCCGAACACCGCGTACAGCCCGATCACGTCGGTGAACCACGCGGCGCCGAACAGGAACACCGCCGTGACGAGAATGCGCTGGTCGGCGCTGACCCGCGGGCTGGCCATCGTCTTCGCCAGCACCCGGCGCACCACCAGCCACACCAGCAGCGCGAACAGCACCCCGCCGCCGACGGCCGTCGCGACCGGCCCGCTCGAGCCCGCGTGCATGCCGAGCACCACGGCGAGCAGAACCCACGCGAGCACGTCGTCGAGCGCGCCGCAGGCCAGCGCCAGCGAGCCGAACCGGGTGCCGCCTAGCCCTCGCTCGGTGATGATCCGGGCGAGCATCGGGAACGCGGTGATGGCGATCGCCACCCCGACGAAAACGGCCGAGACCGCGGGCGACACCCCGGGCTTGAGGATGCCGACCCAGTTCGCGCCCAGCACGCTCACCCCGACGCCCAGCACGAGCGGGACCACCGTGCCCGCCGCCGAAACCGACACGACGGACTTCACCGAGCCCTTGATCGCGCCGACGCGGAACTCGTAGCCCGCGCCGAACATGTAGATCACGAGCCCGATCTGGCCGCCCAGGTACAGCAGCATCCGCACGGTGTCGGGGAACAGCGCGGCCTGCACACCGGGCAGCACGAGCCCGAGTAGCGACGGCCCGAGCAGCACCCCCGAGACCATCTCGCCGACCACCGGCGGCTGCCCGATCTTCACCGCCAGCATGCCGACCAGCCGGCACACCACGAGGATCACGACCACCGCCAGGAAAAACGCGGGCGCCGCCTGGGTCGGGGTCATCACTCGCCTCCGGGGTTCTCACTGCTGAGGGACTCGAAGTACTTGGCGCACAAGCGTTTGTGCCGGGCGTCCAGCACCATGTAGGTGCCGAAGACGAGCTGGGCCAGGCTGCGCCAGACGTCTTCCCAGCGGTCACGGGCGGCGAGGGCGCCCAGCGCCGTGGCCGAAGGGGGACGCGAGCCGCGCGGGGTGAGGATCACCGGGCCGCGGTTGGGGATCGAGCGGGTGTGGGCAGCGCTCGACGCCAGCGAGAACCGGCGCAGGACCTCCCGCGTCACCACCCGCATCGTCACCGGCGCGAGGCCGCGGGCCGGGCAGGCGCGGTTCTGCGCGACCCCGAACGGCAGGAAGTTGACGTCCTTCTTCGCCGGCACCGGCGCGATCGCGGTGCGGGCCGGGAACCCGGCGGCCGGCTGGGGATTCCAGCGCTCCGGGTCGAACTCGTCCGGCCGCTCGAAGCCCGCGTGGTGGAAGTCTGGGTAGCTGAACAGCAGCACGGTACCCGCGTCGATCTTCGTGTGGTCCAGCTCGATGTCGTCGGTGGCGATCCGGTGGGCGATGCCGAACAGCGGGTACGTGCGCAGGCCCTCGTCGATCACGCGGTCCAGGTACTCGTCGTCGTCCGGGTTCGCGACCAGCCGGGCCTGCACGTCCGGGTGCTGCGCGATGATCATCAGCAGGTGCGCCATCGCCTCGGACATCTGCACCACGGCGGTGTTGAAGAAGGTGCCCTGCAGGTAGAACACCTGCTCCTCGGCGGTGAGCCGGGTGGGCATGGGGTGCGGCACGTCGGCCAGGCGACGGCGGAGGTACGCGGTCAGCCGCGCGCGGCGTCGCATGTTCCGCGGCCGCACGCACTTCAGCGCCGACACCACATCGTCAGCGTGTCCGACGATCAGGTCCCGCGCCCGCGGCGGGCAGGGCTCGCCGAACACCAGCTCGTAGTACAGCTCGGCCCAGACCGGCATCATCTCGTCCCGCAGCCGGATCGTCCGGCCCTCGCCGATTTCGATTCGGTCCAGCACGTGCGCGGCGCAGCGGCGGGTCAGCTCTTCGGACTCCGCCTTGGTTTTCACGAGGATGTGGCGGGTGGTCTTGGCGACCTCGTCGTAACGCGGCCCCGCCTCCAGGTGCTCCTGGTGCACCTGCGGACCGGGCGCGAGCCAGTACCAGAACAGGTCCGACAGCGCGGCGCCCTTGCTCCGCCCGCCGGCCGCCGGGTCGGCGTACACGCGCCGGAAGTCCTCGACCCCGACGCGCTCGCCGGGGATCGGCAGCCCTTCTTCGCCGTTGACCAGGGCGAAGATCTTCATCCGCAACGCCACCACCCGGCCCGGCAGCCAGCGGGGCAGCGTCAGGACAAGGCCGGCGAGCAGCACCCGCACCAGGAGCCGGGTCATCGGACGAGGTCCGCGGTCAGCTCGCCCGGGGTTCCCGCCCCGCACAGCGCGAGCGTGTGGTCCAGCTCTTCCCGCAGTCGTGCCAGCACTTCCGCCACTCCTTCCCGGCCCGCCGCGGCGAGGCCCCACAGCACCGGACGGCCGATCCCGACGGCGTTCGCGCCGAGCGCCAGCGCCTTCACCACGTCCGTGCCTCGCCGCACGCCGCCGTCCAGCACCAGCGGGATCACGCCGCCGACGGCCGCGGCCAGCTCCGGCAACGCGTCCAAAGTGGACACCGCCGTGTCCAGCTGGCGGCCGCCGTGGTTCGAGACCACCAACCCGTCGACCCCGGCGGCGACGGCCAGCCGCGCGTCTTCCGGGTGCAGGATTCCCTTGAGCAGCAGGGGAAGCGAGGTCGTCTCACGCAGCCAGGCGAGGTGGTCCCAGGACAGCTCGGCCGACATCTCGATGTCGCGCACCGAACCCGAGCCGTCCCTCATGTTCTCCACTGCCAGCTCCGGCGGCAGATCGTGGAAGCCGTTTCGATGGTCTCGCTCGCGCTGCCCGAACACCGGCGAGTCGACCGTCACCACCAGCGCCCGCACCCCCGCGCGTTCGGCGCGGCGCACCACGGACCCGGTGAACTCGAGGTCCGGCTGCAGGTACAGCTGGAACCACAGCGAGGGGTCGGCCGCGACCGCGCGCGCGGCGGCCGCGATGTCCTCGATCGCCGTGGTCGCGGCCATGCTCACCACCATGACGGTGCCGGCGGCGGCCACCGCCTCGGCCGTGGCGCGCTCGCCGTCCGGGTGCGCCAGCCGGTGGAACGCGGTCGGCGAAACCAAGACCGGCATCGACAACGGCGAGCCGGCGATTTCGACCGCCAGGTCCCGTTTTCCGTTGCCGCGCAAAACCCGCGGCACAAGCGAACGCCGGCCGAACGCCGCCTCGTTCGCGCGCAGGGTCCGCTCGTCGCCTGCCCCGCCCGCGAAGAAGTCGTAGTGCGCCGGTTCGAGCCGCTCGCGCGCCGCGGCTTCGAACTCCGCGATCGTGCGCATGGTCAAGCCAGCTGCTTCGTGAGGAACGCCGTGAGCGCGTCCACGTGCACCTCGCGGTTCCACTCGTTCTCGAGGTTCTCCGTGACGTGGTGGGTCGCGACCAGCTCGCCGCGCCGGTAGTGCTTGACGATGGGGTGCAGGTAGTGGCCCTCGCCGGTGTCGTTGGCGACGTCCTGGCTCGCGCGCTTGACGGTGAAGTCGAACGGGTCCACCTGATCGTGGTCCGGCCCGTAGTCGAGGGTGATCACAAACGCGTTCTCGACGTCCGGCGAGCGCTCGGCCACCCGCGCCACCGGCACCTCCTCGTAGTACCGCGCCTGCCCGCGTTCGAGCGCCAGCACGTCGGCCAGGAAGCCGAACTGCTGGTACAGCGCGGAACTGCGGTTGATCCGGGTGATCACGGCGTCGACCAGGTCGCCGATGTCGGTCTTCAGCACCGTGTGCGGCCACTCGGTGCCGTGGTAGCGCTCCTCGAGGATCTTCGACAGCGCGCGCACGCCGTAGCGGAAGCCGTGGATGAACGCGCTGGTCGCCTTCTTGAAGTCGCGGACCTGCGTGATCGTGCCGGCGAAGTACAGCCCGGGCACGTTCACCGACTCCCAGGACGAGGTCTGCGCCGGGAACCGGTCGTTGATGGTCAGCTCCGGGCGGCAGTCCTCGTCGAAGATCGAGGCGTCGAACCGGAAGCCGGTGCAGGCGATCACCCGGTCGTAACGCAGCTCCTTGATCACCTCGTCGGCCCGGAAGAAGGCGAACTTCACGTGGTAGCCGTCTTCGCGCTTGGTGATCTCGCGGACGTCGCCGTCGAGGATCGCGTGCTGCAGCTTGAGCTGGTACATGTCCAGCACGCCGGCGTTGTACGCGCGCAGGTGGCCGACGAAGTGCGTGCGCCAGGCGAGCTTCACCGGACGCGGGCCTGCGACGTGCAGCACGGCGGCGTGCGCGTTGAGGCTGTCGGCGGTCTCGAACGCCGAGTTTCCCTTGCCCAGCACCAGTACCCGCTGATTGGTGAACTGCGCCGGGTCGGTGTCGAAGTCGGCGTACTGGTCGACCAGCTCCATGCCCGGGACGTCCGGCACGTACGGCTTGGTCACGCCCGTGGCCATGATCAGCCGCCGGGCGGTGAACGCGGTGCCGTCCTCGGCCGTGGCCACGAAGTTCCCGTCGGCGCGGCTGATGCGGCCCACTCGGGTGTCGTAGCGGATGGCGATCTCGTGCTTGGCCGCGTAGTCGGCGGCGTAGCGCAGCAGCACCTCGGCGGGCGGGAACATTTCGGCGCTGTAGTCGGTGAACAGCAGCGGATCGGGGTCGTCCGCGGCCAGCATCGAGTTCCAGTCCATCCGGAGGTTCAGCTCCGGGTCGCTCCAGCCGGTGTGCTTCTTGTTGACCGAGATCAGCGTGCGGTGCCGCGGGAAGGTGCGGAAGAACGTCGCCGGCCCCGAGCCCGCTTCGAGGACCAGGTAGCTGTGCCCCGCCCGGTCGAGCTGCTGGCCGAGCTGCAGGCCCGCGAGCCCCGCGCCGACCACCAGATAGTCCAGAACGTCCTCCGCCACGTAAGCCTCCTGCGTCCGATCCCGGTCACCCGATCGGCGTCAGCCTGGACCGGAGATCTCAGAAAAGGCTCAGAGTGCCGCGACGGCCCGTTTTCGTCCCGATGGCCGGGACGAAAACGGGCCGTCGTCGCTCGTGGCTCAGCGCGAAACCATCCGCATGGCGGCCTCGGGATAACGGGCGCCCGCCACCGCGTCGGCCGGGAAGGCGGCCTCGATCGCCGCGACGTCCTCAGTGGACAGTTCCAGCGCGGCGGAGGCGACGTTCTCCTCCAGGTACCTGCGCCGCTTGGTGCCCGGGATCGCGACCACGTCGTCCCCCTTGGCCTGGACCCACGCCAGCGCCAGCTGCCCGGCCGTCACCCCCTTCTCGGCCGCCAGCGCGCGCAGCGCCTCGACGATGGCGAGGTTCTTCTCGAGGTTGCCCTCGGCAAAGCGCGGCTGGTTCTGCTGCCGGAAATCACCCTCGACGAAGTCGTCCTTCGAGGTGAACCGGCCGGTCAGGAACCCGCGGCCGAGCGGGGAGTACGGCACGAGGCCGATGCCCAGCTCACGGCACGCCGGCACCACGGCCTCCTCGATGTCACGCGACCACAGCGACCACTCCGTCTGCACGGCGCTGATCGGGTGCACGGCGTGGGCGCGGCGGATGGTGTCCGGGCCCGCCTCCGACAGCCCGAGGTGCCGGACCTTGCCTTCCCGCACCAATTCGGCCATCGCGCCCACCGTGTCCTCAATGGGCACGTTCGGGTCGACCCGGTGCTGGTAGTACAGGTCGATGTGGTCGATGTTCAAGCGCCGCAACGAGTTCTCGACCGACGAGCGCACGTGCTCCGCGTCGCCCCGCACGCCCCGCTTGCCCGGGTCTTCCGGATCGCGCACGATGCCGAACTTCGTGGCCAGCACCACCTGGTCACGCCGGTCCGCGATGGCCCGGCCGACCAGCTCCTCGTTGCGCCCCATGCCGTACATGTCCGAGGTGTCGAGCAGGGTGACGCCCAGCTCCAGCGCCCGGTGGATGGTGGCCGTCGACTCGGTGTCGTCGCCCTCGCCGTAGAACTCGCTCATGCCCAGGCAGCCGAGGCCCAACGCACCGACTTCCAGCTCGCCGAGCCTGCGGGCAGGCAGCGTCGATCCACTCATGTTTTCTCCCCTGCGGTGCGAAAAATCCGTTACTTGCCGGCTGCGCGCGCGAGCCGCTCGGGGTAACGCGCCCCGGCGACGGCATCCTGCGGGGCCGCCCGCTCGATCGCGGCGATGTCCTCAGTGGACAGTTCCAGCCCGGCCGCCGCGACGTTCTCCTCGAGGTACTTCCGCCGCTTGGTGCCCGGGATCGGGACGACGTCCTCACCCTGCGCCTGCACCCAGGCCAGCGCCAGCTGCCCGGCGGTCACGCCCTTCTCCGCCGCCAGCGCCCGCAGCGCCTCGACAATGGCCATGTTCCGCTCGAAGTTCTCCTCGGAGAACCGCGGCAGGCCGCGCCGCATGTCGTCCTCGGGCAGGTCCTTGAGCGAGGTGACCTGGCCGGTGAGGAACCCGCGGCCCAGCGGCGAGAACGGCACCACGCCGATGCCCAGCTCACGGCAGGTGCCGAGGATCTCGTCCTCGATCCCGCGTGTCCACAACGACCACTCGCTCTGCAGCGCGGTCACCGGGTGCACGGCGTGCGCGCGCCGGATCGTCGCGGCGTTGGCCTCGGAAATGCCCGCATACCGGATCTTTCCGGCCTGCACGAGCTCCGCGAGCGCGCCCCAGGTCTCCTCCACCGGCACGTTCGGGTCGACCCGGTGCTGGTAGTAGAGGTCGATGTGGTCGACGCCGAGGCGTTGCAGGGATTCGTCGCAGCTCTGCTTCACGTACGCCGCGTCGCCGCGCGCGGCCATGCCGTCCTCGGTCCAGACGATGCCGAACTTCGTCGCGAGCACGACCTGGTCGCGCCGGTCCGCGATCGCGCGGCCGACCAGCTCCTCGTTCACTCCCGCGCCGTAGACGTTGGCGGTGTCCAGCAGCGTCACGCCGAGCTCCAGCGCGCGGTGGACGGTGGCGATCGACTCTTCGTCGTTGTCGCGCACGCCGTAGGCCTGGCTCATGCCCATGCAGCCGAGGCCCTGCGCGCTGACTTCCAGCTCGCCGAGCTTCCTCTTGCTGATCACGCGGAGATCTCCTCCATGGCCGGCCGCTGGCCCAGCGCCTTGCGGTCGATCTGCTCGTAGTTGCTGATCTTGTAGTCGAGGATCTCCAGGCAGCCCTGGAGCTCGGCGATCCGGTCGGCCACGGACTGGCGCTGCTCGACCAGGATCGCCTTGCGCCGCCCGGCGCTGGCCACGCCGTGGCGGCGCAGCGAGGCGTATTCGCGCATGCTCTTGATGGGCATGCCGGTGAGCCGGAGCTTGGTGAGGAACCCCAGCCAGCCCAGGTCGTCGTCGGAGTACGCGCGCCGCCCCGCGCCGTCGCGGGCCGGCGGGTCGAGGAGCTTGATCCGCTCGTAGTACCGGAGGGTGTCGATCGACAGGCCGCTACGTCGTGCGGCTTCCGCTATCGAGTAGCTCATGCGCTCGACAGTACGACCTGGAGTGCACTCCAGGTCAAATCCGCGACCAGCGCACTTCAGCCGGTCAGGGCCGCCGAGATCCGGGCCAGCTCGTCGACCACATCCGCCAGCGGCGCCCGGTCCTCGGTGGCGCACCAGTCCTGCAACAGGCCGTTGACCGCACCTATGTAAGCACTCGCGGCCAGCCGATAGTCTCGGCCGGGGATCTCGCCGGCCGTGACACCGGTGCGGAGCAGCTCACGGATCAACCCGGCCCAGCGAGCGCGCGTGGCCATCCGATGCGCTTCGACGACGGGATTCACTCCGATGATCTCCACGTACGCCACCCGCGCGCGGCGTAGGTCGGTCGCGGTGCTCAACGCGTACGCGGTCAGCGCGACTCGGATCCGCGTGGCCAACGGCTGTCCGCCGACCCCGGCCAAGGCGTCGGCCACCGCGGCGGTCGCCTCGCTGTTGACCTGGTCGTACACCGCGATCAGGAGGGCCTCGCGGCCGGCGAACTCCTCGTAGTACTGACGGGTGGACAGGTTCGCCACCCGGCACACCCGCCCGACCGTGGACGTCGCGTAACCCGCCGTGCCGAACAACTCCAGGCCCGCGGCCATCAGGCGGTCCCGCCGCTCGGCGCGACGCTCGGTGGCGGTGCGGCCGGCGTAGCGGCCACGGGGTCCGGGCTGGGTCACGACGTCACCCTAAGCGGTTGATCGATCCACCGACGACCGTGCCTTGTACCCGCGTGCACGGCGGGCTACCGTCCGTGTCCAAGTCTGAAACGTCGATGATTCAGATAATGGAGGCCGAAGATGTCCTCGAAGCATTTCCGCCGCTGGTCCCCCGCGATCCTCGCGGCGATCGCGCTGACCACGTTCGCCACCCCGGCCGTCGCCGCTCCCGCCTATCCGGTGACGTCGAACCTGTTCGCCGGGATCGCGCAGTCGCTCAGGGATCCGTCGGCACCGCCGCCCGGCGTCAACGTGGCTTCGTGCGAGCCCAGCGCCGCGCACACCCGCCCGGTCGTGCTGATCACCGGCACGTTCGGGAACATGACCGACGACTGGGCCGGCCTCGGCCCGACGCTGGCCAACGCCGGTTACTGCGTTTACAGCACCCCGATCGGCGGTGCCCCGAAATCGGTGCTGCAGACGATCGGGCGGGTGCCGGATTCGGCGCAGCAGATCAGCTCGCTCGTCGACCGGGTCCGGTCGGAAACCGGTGCGGCGCAAGTGGATCTCATCGGCCACTCACAGGGCGGGCTGATCGGCGAGTACTACCTGAAGCTGCTCGGCGGGGCGTCGAAGGTGCACAGCTTCGTCGGCCTTTCGCCGACCACCCACGGCACCACCCTCGCCGGGCTGGCCTATCTGGCCAAGGCGTTCCCCGGCGGCGAGGCACTGGTCGGTGCCGCGTGCCCGGCCTGCGCCGACCAGATCGTCGGCTCCCCGGTGGTCCGCGCCGTCGGCGACGGCCCGATCGCCCAGTCCGATGTGGACTACACGGTGATCGAGACGCGTAACGAGTTCGTGGTCACCCCGGCCGGCTCCGCCGCGTTCATCGACGAGCCCGGCGTGCACAACCTGTGGGTGCAGGACACCTGCCCGGCCGACCTGGCCGACCACGCGGGGCTGAGCTACTCGAAGACGGTGTACGGCCTGGTCGGCAACGCGCTCGACCCCGCGCACGCGGAGCCCGTGCACTGCTGACGGCTGCATCCATAACACTGTCGCGTTACGGTGGGCGCATGCCCCGTCCCCGTACGCACGACGAAGCGCTCCGGCTGAAGCTGCTCGATCGGGCCGGCGAGCTGATCTCGGCCGACGGCCCCCGGGCGCTCTCCCTGCGCAAGCTGGCGGCGGACGCGGGCACGTCCACCACCGCCGTCTACTCGCTGTTCGGCAGCAAACCCGACCTGGTCAACGCCCTGTACGTGGAGGGCTTCCGCCGGTTCGGCGAGCGGCTGGCGGCGGTCGAGCGCACGGGCGACGCCGTGGCGGACCTGGTTCGCCTCGGCGTCGCCTACCGCGCCAGCGCACAGGCCGACCCGCACCTGTACGCGATCATGTTCACCCGCTCCGTGCCCGGCTTCGAGCCCAACCACGAGGCCGACCGCTTCGCCCGCGCCACGCTGAACCCCCTGGAGGAAATCGCCGCCGACGGCGTGGCGTCCGGGCAGTTCACGGACGTCCCACCGTCGGTGATCACGATCGGCGCGTGGGGCGTCGTCCACGGGCTGGTTTCCCTTGAGCTGTCCGGGAACCTGCCGGAGGGGTTCAACGTGAGCGGTGCGTACGAAGAAGTGTTGCGCGCCTACGCTTCCGGGTGGCTCAGAACAACTTGAGCTCAGACGGCGCCGTACTGCCGGTCCCCCGCGTCGCCGAGGCCTGGGACGATGAAGCCGGAATCGTTGAGGCGCTCGTCGATGCTCGCGGTGACCACGCGGACCGGGAGGCCGGTCTGCTCCAGGTGCGCCAGGCCTTCCGGGGCGGCCAGCGCGCAGATGGCCGTGACGTCCGTGGCGCCGCGGTCGGTGAGCAGGCGGATGGTGTACTCCATCGAGCCGCCGGTGGCCAGCATCGGGTCGAGGACCAGCACCGGGCGCTCGGCGAGGGACTCCGGCAGCGACTCCAGGTACGGCGTGGGCTTGAGGGTCTCCTCGTCGCGCGCCAGGCCGACGAAGCCCATCTGCGCGTCGGGGATCAGCCGGTGTGCCTCGTCGGCCATGCCGAGTCCCGCGCGCAGCACCGGGACCAGCAACGGCGGGCTCGCCAGCCGGAACGCCTCCGTGCGCGCGACGGGCGTGTGGATCCGCTCGGTGCGCACCGGGGCATCACGCGTGGCTTCGTACACGAGCATCACGGTCAGCTCGTGCAGCGCGGCCCGGAACGCGGCGCTGTCCGTGCGCGCGTCGCGCATCGTGGAGAGGCGGGCCTTGGCCAGCGGGTGATCGACGACGTGCACATCCATGCCGCACAACTTAGCTGGCAGGCCGGACTCGTGAGTGTTCAAACCGGTTCTGACCGTCGCGAACACTCACGAGTCCTGCGCAGCGAACCAGCGCACCCACCGCCGTTGCCAGGCCGTCTCCACGGCGCGGTGGTGGTGGTTCTCCCGCACCCACGCGACGGCTTCGCCCGGAGTCAGGCCGGACGCCGTGGCCAGGCAGGCCAGCACCGTGCCGGTCCGGCCGACGCCGCCGTGACAAGCCACCTCCACGGCCTCGCCCGCCAGCGCGCGAGAGTGCAACCCCAGAATCCGGTTGCGGGCCTCGGCCCAGTCCAGGGGTAGCAGGAAGTCCGGCCAGCGGATCCAGTCGTGGTCCCACGTGAGCCCGTCGTCGTGCCGACGGCGCAGCCGGTTCGAGCCGAGATAGAGGCCGTAGTCCGGGTCCGGGCCTTCGGGCCGGGGCCGGCCGAGGCCGCGGCCGCGCAGCTCGGCGCCGTCCGGCAGCACGAGAGTCCCCACCAAAGCGGATGGCATCGGCCCATTCTGACCCTTATCCATCGTTCGACGGACGCCGGGCGCACCCGGCCGGGGCTAGGCTGCGCCGGGTGAGTCAAGACCCAGACATCCCCGGCCCCGAGCAGATGCGGGCGTCCGACGCCGATCGCGAGCAGGTCGCACAGGTCCTGCACCAGGCGCTGTCCGAGGGCCGCATCACGATGGCCGAGCTCGAGGAGCGGCTGACATCGGTCTACGCGGCGAAGACGATGGGCGAGCTGAAACCGATGACCGCCGACCTGCCGGTCACCAGCACGTCCGCGGCGCTGCAGCCCGCCCCCACCCGCGCGCTGGGCTTCCCGGACAACCGCGTCGGCGGCCACCCGGGTTCGACGCTTTCGATCGCCGTGATGTCCGGCGCCCAGCGCAAGGGCAGCTGGGTGCTGCCGTCCCAGCACACCAGCGTCGCGTTCTGGGGCGGCACCGAGATCGACCTGCGCGCGGCCCGGTTCTCGGAGAAGCACTCGACGATCACCGCCGTCGCGATCATGGGCGGCATCGAGATCACCGTGCCCGACGACATCAACGTCGACGTCACCGGCATCGGCCTGATGGGCGGCTTCGTCCTGGAGGACCGCTCCGGCGCCCAGCCCGCGCCGCCGACCGCGCCGACCGTCACCATCAACGGCCTCGCCTTCTGGGGCGGCGTGGTCGTCTATCGCAAGCCCGCCAAGCGCGACAACCAGCAGATCGAGGGCTGAACAAACCACTGGGGGAACTACAGATGCGCCTTTTCCGCGCGCTGCTGAGCACCGTCACCGTCGCCGCGCTGGTCACCGCGGCGCCCGCCGGCGCTTCGGTGGACCGCCGCCAAGCCGCCATGGACGCGGCCACCGCGGCCGGTATACCGGGCATGGCCGCCGCTGCGCCGGAGTGGCGCGGGTCCAGCGGACGGCTCGACCTCGACCGGCCGGGCAAGCCTGATCCATCGGGGCAGTTCCGCGTCGGCAGCGTGTCCAAGGTGTTCACCGCGACGCTGGTGCTCCAGCTCGTCGCCGAGCACCGCCTTTCGCTGGACGACGTGGTGCAGCAACGGCTGCCCGGGCTGCTGCCCTACCCCCAGCCGATCACCGTGCACGAGCTGTTGCAGCACACTTCGGGCGTGCCGCGCGACCTGCCGCTCGCCTACACCTGGGCGACGCTGCCGGAACTCGACACCGAACGGTTCGAGCACTTCGACGGGGCCGAGTCGGTGCGGCTGAGCACCACGCAGCCGCTGCTGTTCGCGCCCGGCACCGGCTGGTCGTACTCCAATACCGGCTTCAACATTCTCGGCCTGCTGGTCGAGAAGATCACCGGCGAGCCACTCGCCAAGGTGCTCGACGAACGGATCGCGCGGCCGCTGGGCCTGCACAGCACCTTCCTGCCCGGTGACTTCCCGTTCCTCCCCCGGCCCGCCGCGCACGGCTACGAGCAGGCGTACCCGGTGCCGCACCCGATCACCGACGTGACGACGTACAACTACTCGCGTTACCTCGGCGCCGGGCAGCTCGTCTCCAGCGGCCCGGACGTCAACCGCTTCCTCGACGCCCTGCTCGGCGGCCGGCTGCTGCCGGCCGCGCAGCTGGCCGAAATGCAGCAGACCGTGCCCGCCGTCGACACCCCCACCGGAGTCGACCAGGGCTATGCGTACGGCCTCGGCCTGATGCGCTTCGACCTCACCCCGATCTGCGGCACGCCGATCACGCTGTGGGGCCACGCGGGCGACGTGGCCGGGTACAACACGCTGGCGTTCAAGGACGCCGCCACACCACGGCAGATCACCACGGTCGCGACACTGGACATCACCGCGAACCCCCGCCAGCGGCTGCTGCGCCAGGTCCCGTTCGTGAACGAGTTCTGCGCCTTCACCCCGCCGCCGGCCTCGGCACCGGCGGCGAAGGCGGAGTACGCCCCGCTGTTCCGCTCCGCGCTCTGAAGGGCCCACCTACACTCACCCGTATGACAGCTACCACCAGCTCGTCAGCGGCGCCGGCCACCCCGGCGCCACTGGCGGACGTGACTCGCGACGAGGCGAGCCTGCGGCGGTTCCTCCACGGGCTGCCCGGCGTCGACCAGGTCGGCGTCGAGCAGCGCGCGGCGGGCCTGGCCACCCGTTCCATCAAGAAGGACGCCAAGCGCTGGGCGATCGACACCGCCATCTCGATGGTCGACCTGACCACGCTCGAGGGCGCCGACACCCGCGGCAAGGTCCGCGGGCTCGCGGCCAAGGCCGTGCGGCCGGACCCGGAGCGGCAGGACTGCCCGCGTGTGGCCGCGGTGTGCGTGTACCCGGACATGGTCGAGGCCGCCGTCGAGGCGCTCGGGACCAGCGGGGTGCACGTGGCGAGCGTCGCCACCGGCTTCCCGGCCGGGCGCACCAGCCGTGAGGTGAAGCTGGCCGACACGCGTCTCGCCGTCGAAGCGGGCGCGCACGAGGTCGACATGGTGATCGACCGCGGCGCGTTCCTCGAAGGCCGCTACATGAGCGTGTTCGACGAGATCCGTGCCATCAAGGCGGCCTGCGGCGAGGCCCACCTCAAGGTGATCCTCGAAACGGGCGAGCTGGCGACGTACGACAACGTCCGCCGCGCGTCCTGGCTGGCGCTGCTGGCCGGCGGCGACTTCATCAAGACCTCCACCGGAAAGGTCTCCCCCGCCGCGACGCTGCCCGTCACCCACGTGATGCTGCAGGCGGTGCACGACTGGCACGCGCAGACCGGCGAGCTGCGCGGCGTCAAGCCCGCGGGGGGCATCCGGACCACCAAGGACGCGATCAAGTACCTGGTGGCGGTGCACGAGGTGGCCGGCGAGGCGTGGCTGACCCCGGACCTGTTCCGGTTCGGCGCCTCCAGCCTGCTCAACGACCTGCTGCTCCAGCGGCGCACCCAGGTGGACGGCCACTACAGCGGCCCCGATTACGTGACGGTGGACTGACATGGGCATTTTCGAGTACGCCCCCGCGCCCGAGTCGCGCGCGCTGGCCAACCTCAAGGACCACTACCGGCCGTTCATCGGCGGGGAGTTCGTGGACGGCTCCGGTGAGCCGCTCAAGACGGTCAACCCGGCCACCGAGGAGATCCTCGCGGAGGTCGGCACGGCGTCGGTGTCCGATGTGGACACCGCGGTGAAGGCGGCGCGCAAGGCGTACACCTCGGTCTGGTCGAAGATGCCGGGCACCGAGCGGGCCAAGTACCTGTTCCGCATCGCCCGGCTGATCCAGGAGCGCTCGCGTGAGCTGGCGGTGCTGGAGTCCTTGGACAACGGCAAGCCGATCAAGGAGTCGCGCGACTCCGACGTGCCGACGGCCGCCGCGCACTTCTTCTACCACGCGGGCTGGGCCGACAAGCTCGACTACGCGGGCTACGGGCCGGACCCGAAGCCGCTCGGCGTGGCCGGCCAGGTGATCCCGTGGAACTTCCCGCTGCTGATGCTGGCGTGGAAGATCGCGCCGGCGCTGGCCACCGGCAACACCGTGGTGCTGAAGCCCGCCGAGACCACGCCGCTGACCGCGCTGGTGTTCGCCGAGATCTGCCAGCAGGCGGAGCTGCCGCCGGGGGTGGTCAACATCCTGCCGGGCGCCGGTGACATCGGAGCGTCCATTGTGGAGCACGCCGACGTCGACAAGATCGCGTTCACCGGCTCGACCGAGGTCGGCAAGCTGATCCAGCGCACGGTCGCGGGCACGCGCAAGAAGCTGACGCTGGAGCTGGGCGGCAAGGCGGCGAACGTGGTGTTCGACGACGCGCCGCTGGACCAGGCCGTGGAGGGGATCGTCAACGGGATCTTCTTCAACCAGGGCCACGTCTGCTGCGCGGGCTCGCGGCTGCTGGTGCAGGAATCGGTGGCCGAGGAGGTGCTGGAGAAGCTGCGTTACCGCGTCTCCACACTGCGCCTCGGCGACCCGCTGGACAAGAACACCGACATCGGCGCGATCAACTCGGCCGAGCAGCTGGCCAAGATCCGCGGCCTGGTGGAGTCCGGCGACGACGAGGGCGCGCAGCGCTGGACCAGCCCGTGCCCGGTGCCGGAGCGTGGTTTCTTCTTCGCCCCCACCGTGTTCTCCGAGGTGCACCAGTCGATGCGGATCGCGCGCGAGGAGATCTTCGGGCCGGTGCTGTCGGTGCTGACGTTCCGCACGCCGGAGGAGGCCGTGGCGAAGGCCAACAACACCCCGTACGGGCTCTCGGCCGGGATCTGGACCGAGAAGGGCTCGCGCATCCTGTGGATGGCGAACCAGCTGCGGGCCGGCGTCGTCTGGGCCAACACCTTCAACCGCTTCGATCCCGCCGCGCCGTTCGGCGGTTACCAGGAGTCCGGGTTCGGCCGCGAAGGCGGGCGCGCGGGACTGGAGGCTTACCTAGATGTCTGAGTCGCGCATTTCCGTTGCCAAGACGTACAAGCTCTACATCGGCGGCAAGTTCCCGCGTTCGGAGTCCGGCCGGGTGTACCCGGTCACCGACCCGAAGGGCAAGTTCCTGGCCAACGCGGCGCACGCGTCGCGCAAGGACACACGGGACGCCGTGGTGGCCGCGCGCAAGGCGTTCGGCGGCTGGTCCGGTGCCACGGCGTACAACCGCGGCCAGGTGCTCTACCGCGTCGCCGAGATGCTGGAGGGCCGGCGCGGCCAGTTCACCGCCGAGGTCGCGGCGTCGGAGGGACTGTCCGACCGCAAGGCCGAGTCTCTTGTGGACACTGCCATCGACCGCTGGGTCTGGTACGCGGGCTGGACGGACAAGATCGCGGCCGTGCTCGGCTCGGCGAACCCGGTGTCGGGGCCGTACTTCTCGTTCACCGTCCCGGAGCCGACGGGGGTGGTCGGGGTGCTGGCACCGCAGGAGTCCTCGCTGCTGGGCCTGGTGAGCGTGCTCGCGCCGGTGCTGGCCACGGGTTCCACCGCCGTGGTCGTCTCCAGCGCCGAGCGGCCGCTGCCCGCGATCACCCTGTCGGAGGTGCTGGCGACGTCCGACCTGCCGGGCGGCGTCGCGAACATCCTCACCGGCCACGCCGCCGAACTGGGCCCGTGGCTGGCCTCGCACGGCGACGTCAACGCCCTCGACCCGACCGGCGCCTCGGTCGACGACCGCGTGAAGCTGGCCCAGGAGGCGGCGGGCACCGTGAAGCGCGTCCTGACCGTCCCCGACGCGGACCCGGACTGGACCGCGCGGCCCGACCTCTCGCGCCTGCGCCGCTACCTCGAGGCGAAGACCGTCTGGCACCCGATCGGCGTTTGAGGTTCGGTGGACCCTGGCCCCGGCGCGCGCCGGGGCCAGGTGGCCGCCCACAACAGGGGGAACGACGACGATGGCCCGCGCCCGCAAACCGGTGTCCTACCAGCCGATCCCGCCGGACCTGGTGGCGCGGATCCGGCGCTCGGCCCGGCCCGTCGGGCTCGGGCAGCTGGGGCTGACCATCGTCACGACCGTGGCGATCGTCTTCCTCGCGGTCCGGTGGGCGCCGCGGCTCCCGTTGACCGGGATGATGGTCGGATTGCAGGCGGCGGCCGTGATCGAAGGGTTCGCCGTCGCGGTGATCGTCCTGAGCCTGCCCGAGCACGTCGCCTCCGGGTATCTCGACCGCAACGCCGGCTTCGCCGCCCGGCGGAACGTGATCGTGCTCTGGCTCTCGGGCTTCGCCGAAACCGTGCTCAGCTTCGTCATCCTGCCGCTGGCGCTCAGCATCAACTTCAGCAAAGTCGAGATCAGCTTCGACTTGCCGCTGGCCGGGCTGCTGCCCGCGCTCCTGCTGGCCGTATCCGGCGGATTCGCGGCGGCCTTCGTCCGGCGGGCGGTCCCCCGGCTCAGTTGATGTCGTGCCGGTTCAGCGGGCGGCCGGGCAGCGGGGTGCCCGGGTTGGCCCGGAGGCCGTCGATCATGATCGTGATGCAGCGGGCGGTGGACATCTCCGCGATCTCCGGGCGGCGCGACTCCATCTGGCGTAGCAGCAAGGCGAACAGCATCGCCACGTCGCCCGCGCCGACATCCGGGCGCAGGTCGCCCTCCTCCTGCGCGCCACGGACCATGGTGTCGACCTCGACCAGCAGGTCGTCGCGCAGCTGGGTGATCGCCGGGTCGTCCTTGACGATCTCCAGCGCCTTCTTCGACAGCATCGCCAGCTGGATCGACAGGTGCAGCTCCACGGACTGGTACAGCAGCCGGACCAGCGCCTGCCACCAGGTCGGCTCTTCGGTGATGGCCGCGCGGGCGTCCTGGAGCACCCGGGAGAAGTTGTCGACCGCGACCTCGCGGATCAGGGCCTCACGGTCGGGGAACCGCCGGTAGAGCGTGCCGACGCCGACCCCCGCCGAGCGGGCGATCTCCTCCATCGGCACTTCGGGGCCGTACTCCGCGAAGATCAGGCGCGCCGCCGCGATGATCTGGTCACGGTTGCGCCGCGCGTCCGCCCTCAAGGGAATCTGGGGGTCTGCGCTCATGGCCCCGCCCTTCCGCCTAGCCCGTTCGGATCCACTACGAGTCCGAATTCTCGCATGGTCAGCAGTCGACGTACTGCGAACACGACCCGTCACCCCTTTGCTAGTGGACGAAGATATTCCGTTTCGGTACCGTGGACCACGAACCGGAATGTAGTCCTCCACATACGTTCCGTACAGGTTCAAACCGCACAAAGGGGACTCGATCATGACTGAAGTTGCCGAACCCGAGCTCGCCAGCTTCCCGATGACGCGCACTGACCCGTTCGCGCCGCCACCGGCGTACGAGCGGTTCCAGAAGGCCAGGGCCCGGCTCGTCGAGCTCGATTCCGGCCAGGAGGCCTGGGTGCTCACGAGGCACGAGGACGTCCGCGCCATGCTGAACGACGCCAGGTTCAGCTCCGACCGGTTCAACCCCGGCTTCCCGAACCTCTTCCGGAACGTCCAGCAGCAGAAGCCCGGGGAGCGCCGGCTCAAGCCGTCGCTGATCAACATGGACCCGCCGGAGCACGGCCCCGCCCGCCGGGCCGTGGTGGGCGAGTTCACCGTCAAGCGGATGAAGGCCCTGCAGCCGCGCATCCAGGAGATCGTCGACGAGTGCATCGACGGGATGCTGGCCGGGGACCAGCCCGCCGACCTGGTGTCGGCGCTCTCGCTGCCGGTGCCGTCGCTGGTGATCTGCGAGCAGCTCGGTGTCCCCTACACCGATCACGATTTCTTCCAGGCGCACAGCAGCCGGCTGCTCAACCGCGACGCGACTGGGGAAGAGCGCCTGGCGACCGTGGAGGCGCTGCGGGACTACCTGCACGATCTGGTCGAGAAGAAGGAGCAGGCCCCGACCGACGACCTGCTCGGCCGTCAGATCGTGAAGGGCCGCGAAGAGGGCAACTACGAGCGCGAAAGCCTCGTGGCGATGGCCTTCCTGCTGCTCATCGCCGGGCACGAGACCACGGCGAACATGATCTCGCTCGGCACCGTCGCGCTGCTGGAGCACCCCGAGCAGCTCGAGGTGGTCAAGGCCGACCCGGGCAAGACCCTCGACGCGATCGAGGAGCTGCTGCGCTACTTCACCATCGCGGAGTTCGCCACCACCCGCGTCGCGACGGCGGACATCGAGATCGGCGGCGTCACCATCCACGAGGGCCAGGGCGTGCTGGGCCTGAGCCACGCCGCGAACTTCGACGGCGAGGCGTTCCCCGAGCCGGGCAAGCTCGACATCACCCGCGGCGCCCGCCATCACGTGGCCTTCGGCTTCGGCGTCCACCAGTGCCTCGGCCAGAACCTGGCGCGGATGGAGCTGCAGATCGTGTTCGACACGCTGTTCCGCCGCATCCCCACGCTCAAGCTGGCCACCCCGGTCGCCGAGCTGGCGTTCAAGCACGACTCCGCGATCTTCGGCATCCACCGCCTGCCCGTCGCCTGGTGAGGGGGAAGCCATGACCACGATGGAAGAGCTCCCGATCAGCCGGACGTCCCCGTTCGCGCCGCCCGAGGAGTACACGGCGACGCGGGAGCAGGACCCGGTCCACCGGGTGCGGATCCCGGACGGCAAGCAGGCCTGGGTGGTCTCGCGGCACGAGGACGTGCGGGCCGTGCTCAACGACCCGCGGTTCTCCGCCGACCGGTTCAACCCGGCCTTCCCGACACTGGTCAAGGGCGGCCAGGCGCTGCGCCGCTCCGAGTCCGAGCGCACGATGCTCGCGATGGACGCGCCGCAGCACGGCCCGGAGCGCAAGGCGGTGCTCGGCGAGTTCACCGTCAAGCGGATCGCGGAGCTGAAGCCGCGGATCCAGGAGATCGTCGACGAGCTGATCGACGAGATGCTGGCCGGCCCGAAGCCCGCCGACCTGGTCGAGCGGCTCTCCCTGCCGGTGCCCTCGCTGGTGATCTGCGAAATGCTCGGCGTCCCGTACGCCGATCACGAGTTCTTCCAGGAGAACACCAAGAAGCTGATCAGCCGGGCGACCAGCCAGGACGACCGGCGCGCGGCGCTGGACAACGTGACCGGCTACCTCGGCGACCTGGTCACGGCGAAGGCTGCGGACCCGGGTGACGACCTGATCAGCCGTCAGATCGTCAAGCGCAAGGCCGAAGGCACGTACGACCACGCGGCACTGACCAGCCTGTCGTTCCTGCTGCTGGCGGCCGGGCACGAGACCACGGCGAACATGATCTCGCTCGGCACCATGGGGCTGCTGGAGCACCCCGGGCAGCTGGCGGCGATCAAGGCGGACCCGGGCAAGACGCCGGTCGCCGTCGAGGAGCTGCTGCGGTACTTCTCCATCGTCGACAACACCACGCGGATGGCGAAAGAGGACGTCGAGATCGGCGGCGTCACCATCAAGGCCGGCGAGGGCGTGGTCGTGATGACCTACGCCGCGAACTGGGACCCCGGGGTGTTCGCCGGCTCCGACGCGTTCGACATCGAGCGCGGCGCGCGCCACCACGTCGCCTTCGGTTTCGGCCCGCACCAGTGCCTCGGCCAGAACCTGGCCCGCACCGAGCTGCAGATCGTCTTCGACACCCTGGTCCGCCGCGTGCCCACGCTGGCGCTGGCGGCCCCGGTCGGCGAACTGCCCTTCAAGAACGACGCGTTGATCTACGGCCTGTACCGGCTGCCGGTCACCTGGTGAAGGAGGAGCGATGACAACGATCGAAGAAGTGAAGTTCCCGCTCTCGCGCACGAGCCCGTTCGCACCGCCGGAGCTGTACACGCAGATCCGCGAAGAGCAGCCGATCACCCGCGTGCGGATCCCCAACGGCAAGCACGCCTGGCTGATCACCCGGCACGAGGACGTCCGCGCGGCGCTCAACGACCGCCGGTTCTCCTCCGACCGGTTCGACGACAACTTCCCGATCCTGGTGGAGGGCGGCAACGTCTTCCGCGACCGCCCGGAGTCCGAGAAGACGATCATCTCGATGGACGCGCCGCAGCACGGCCCGGCGCGCAAGGCGGTGCTCGGGGAGTTCACCGTCAAGCGCGTGAACGCGCTGCGGCCGCGGATCCAGGAGATCGTGGACGGGCTGATCGACGAGATGCTCGCCGCCCCCGGCCCGGTGGACCTGGTGGAGATGCTCTCGCTGCCGGTGCCGTCGCTGGTGATCTGCGAAATGCTCGGCGTCCCCTACGAGGACCACGACCTGTTCCAGCAGGACACGGCGAAGCTGCTCAAGCGGAACCTCCCGTTCGAGGAGCGGCGGGCGGCGTCCGACCGGGTGCGCGCGTACCTGCGGGACCTGGTCATCTCGAAGGAGGCCGACCCGGGTGACGACCTGGTGGGCCGGCAGATCGTCAAGCTGCGGGAAGAGGGCACCTACAGCCGCGACGGGCTGGTCGGGCTGACGTTCCTGCTGCTGCTGGCCGGGCACGAGACCACGGCGAACATGATCTCGCTGAGCACCGTGGCCCTGCTGGAGCAGCCCG
Source organism: Amycolatopsis saalfeldensis (assembly GCF_900110575.1). Classification (GTDB taxonomy): domain Bacteria; phylum Actinomycetota; class Actinomycetes; order Mycobacteriales; family Pseudonocardiaceae; genus Amycolatopsis; species Amycolatopsis saalfeldensis. The sequence continues at coordinate 158,289 of NZ_FOEF01000017.1, read as the reverse complement.
GGCAGCTCGAGCTGATCAAGGCCGACCCCGGCAAGACCCTCCACGCGATCGAGGAGCTGCTGCGCTACTTCACGATCGTCGACCTGGCCACCTCGCGCTTTGTCACCGAGGACGTCGAGATCGGCGGGGTCACCATCAAGGCGGGTGAAGGCGTGCTCCTGGTCGGGTACACCGCCAACTGGGACCCGCGGGTCTTCGAGGAGCCGGACCAGCTCGACATCGAGCGCGGGGCGCGCCACCACGTCGCCTTCGGTTTCGGCCCGCACCAGTGCCTCGGCCAGAACCTGGCCCGGGCCGAGCTGCAGATCGTCTTCGACACCCTGTTCCGCCGGATCCCGGGGCTGAAGCTGGCCGCCCCGATCGACGAGCTGCCGTTCAAGCAGGACGCGTCGATCTATGGCCTGTACCAGCTGCCGGTGACCTGGTAGAGATCAGAGTGCTCCCACCACGAGCCAGGAAGAGGAAGTCATGAAGATCATCGCGGACACCGGCAAGTGTGTCGGCGCCGGCCAGTGCGTGCTCACCGAACCCGCCCTGTTCGACCAGAGCGAGGACGACGGCACGGTCATCGTGCTGAACGAGACGCCGGACGGCGAGCTGGTGGACAAGGCCCGCGAGGCCGTCAACGTCTGCCCGAGCCAGGCCCTCTCCCTGCAGGAGTAGACCGGTGAAAACCGTGAAGGCCACCTCGGACGTCCGAGGTGGCCTTCACGGTTTCGCTGCTGCTCAGCTCAGGCGCAGTGACGTGCCGGGGTGGAACGCGTGGGTCTCGCCCTCGCCGCGCAGCGCGACGCGCACGTTGTCCCCGATGCGGGGCGGCGTGCGGCCGTCGACGCGGACCACGAACCGGTCGTCGCCGACCTTGCCGTGCAGGTAGGCGTCGGCGCCCAGCTCCTCGACCAGCTCGACCACCAGCTCGAAGCCCTCCTCGGCTTCACCGACCAGGCGCAGGGATTCCGGCCGGACGCCGAAGATCACCTCCGTCAGGCTGTCCGCGCGGGCGGCGGTCAGCGTGGCCGTCGGCAGGGGCACCACGAGGTCGCCGAGCTTGACCCCGCCCGCGGCCAGCGGCAGGGTCGCCAGGTTCATCGCCGGCGAGCCGATGAACCCCGCGACGAACGCGTTGGTCGGGTTCTCGTACAGCTCCCGCGGCGCGGCGCACTGCTGCAGCACGCCGTCCTTCAGCACGGCCACCCGGTCGCCCATCGTCATGGCCTCGACCTGGTCGTGGGTCACGTAGATGGTGGTGGTGCCGAGGCGCTGCTGGAGCTTCGCGATGTTGGCGCGCGTCTCCACCCGCAGCTTCGCGTCCAAGTTGGACAGTGGTTCGTCCATCAGGAACACACTCGGCTCGCGCACGATCGCCCGGCCCATCGCCACGCGCTGGCGCTGGCCGCCCGAGAGTGCCTTCGGCTTGCGCTCCAGGTACTTCGTCAGGTCCAGCATCGCGGCGGCCTCGGCCACCTTCGCGTCGATGTCCGATTTGGACACTCCGCGCAACTTGAGCGCGAAGCCCATGTTGTCGGCGACGGTCATGTGCGGGTACAGCGCGTAGGACTGGAACACCATGGCGATGTCCCGGTCCTTCGGCGGCAGGTCGGTGACGTCGCGGTCGCCGATCCGGATGGCGCCCTCGTTCACGTCCTCGAGCCCGGCCAGCATCCGCAGTGCGGTGGACTTGCCCGAGCCGGACGGGCCCACCAGCACCAGGAACTCGCCGTCAGGGACGTCGAGGCTCAGCTTGTCGACGGCGCGCACGCCCGGGTTGCCGGGGTAGACCCGCGACGCCTGCTCGTAACTCACTTCAGCGGACACAGTGTCTCTCCCTTACTTCACGGCGCCCATGGACAGGCCGCGCACCAGGTGGTTCTGCGCGATCCAGCCGACGATCATCACCGGCAGCGAGGCCAGCAACGCGGCAGCGGACAGCTGGGCCCAGTACAGGCCTTCGCTGGTGATGAAGCTGACCAGGAACACCGGCACGGTGCCGGCCCGGGCAGCGGTGAGGTTGACCGCGTAGAAGAACTCCGTCCAGGAGAAGATCACGCAGATCAACGCGGTCGCGGCCACCCCGGGCGCGACCACCGGCATGATGATCTTGCGCAGCAGTGTCGGCAGGTTCGCCCCGTCGATCCGCGCCGCCTCGATCATCTCGCCCGGCACCTCCAGGAAGAACGAGCGCATCATCCAGATCGCCAGCGGCAGGTTCATCGCGGTGTACAGGATGATCAGCGCCCACACCGTGTCGAGCAGGTTGGTGTTCTGCGAGATCACGTACAGCGGGATGATCGCCGCGACGATCGGCAGCATCTTCGTGGAGAGGAAGAAGCTCAGCGCGTTCTTCGTGCCCTTCACCGGCGCCAGCGACAGCGCGTACGCGGCCGGGATGCCCAGCAGCAGCACCAAAAGCGTCGAGATGATCGTGACGAACGCCGAGTTTCCGAGGTAGGGCAGGAAATCGCCGTTCAGCACCCCGGAGATCTGGTCGAAGGTGGGCTTGAAGAACAGCTTCGGCGGATCGCTGTAGGCGTCGGACTCCTGCTTGAACGCGGTGAGGATCATCCACAGCAGCGGGAAGACGAACAGGATGGCCAGCACCCACGTGACGACGGTCAGCGAGCCCGCCCCGACGCGGCGCTTCGGCTTGCGCGACGGTGGTGCCGAGCCGGTGCTGACGGGTGCGGTGGCGGTTGCGGTACTCACTTCGTGCCTCCGTCCACGGAGAACGCCCGGAACATCAGCCGCAGGGCGAAGGTCGCGACGATCATGGTCAGGATGACCACGACCACGCCCATCGCCGAGGACTGGCCGATGTCGAAGCCCTCGAACGCGCGCTGGTAGATGTAGAACGGCAGGTTGGTGCTGGCCGTGCCCGGACCGCCCTGGGTCATCAGGAAGATCGCGTCGAAGCTGTTCACGATGTAGATCGCGCCGAGCAGCGTGGCCAGCTGCAGGAACCGCGAAAGGTGCGGCAGCGTGATCGAGTAGAAGGTGCGCCAGCGGTTCGCCCCGTCCACCGAGGCGGCCTCCAGCACCTCCTTCGACTGGCTCTGCAGGCCGGCCAGGGTCAGCAGCATCATGAACGGCGTCCACTGCCAGACGATCTGCGCCATCACCGCGGCCAGCGGGAACTGCGAAAGCCAGTCGACGTCGGTGTGGAACACGAAGTGCAGCAAGCCGAACGTCGGGTCGAACATCGTGGTCTTCCACAGCAGCGCGCCGGCCGCCGGGAGGATCAGGAACGGCGTGATCAGCAGCGTCCGCACGAAGCCGCGGCCGGCGAACTTGCGGTCGAGCAGGATCGCCAGCCCGAGCCCGAGCAACAGCGAAACCAGCACGCACACCACGGTGAGGATCACGGTGTTGAGCAGCGCGCCGAGGAACGTGGTGTCGGTGAAGACGTCGACGTAGTTGCTGAAGCCGACGAAGTGCTGCGAGCCCGGCCGCACCAGGTTCCAGGACTGGAACGAGTAGTACAGCGTGAGCAGGAACGGGATCTGCGTGACCGCGATGACGAAGATCAGCGCCGGCAGCAGCGGCAGCCGCCGCTTCCCGGACTTGCTCGTCTCTTTCTTCGCCGGTGCGGACGTGGTTGCCGGCGCCGTGCCGGCGGGGACCGAGAGCGTACTCACCGGGCCACCTCCTGATAGGACTTGCCCACCGTCTCCGCGTACTTCTGCGACTGCGCGAGCGCGTCCGCCACGGAGGTCTGCCCGGCGATGGCCGCCGAGAGCTGCTGGCTCACCCGGGTGCCGAGGTCCTGGAATTCGGGGATCCCGACGAACTGGATGCCCGGGTAGGGCACGGGGTTGACCATGGTCTTCTGCTGGTTCGCGTTCGCGATGCCGTCCAGCGTCGGCTGCGCGTACGCCTTGGCCGCGTCCTTGTACTGCGGGATCTCGTAGGTCGACTTGCGGGTGCCCGGCGGCACGCGGTTCCAGCCGTAGGTCTCGCCGACCTTCTTCGCGTACTCCTTGTCGGTCATCCACGCCATGAACTTCCAGGCGTCGTCCTTGTCCTTGGCCACCTTGGGAATGGCCAGCGACCAGGTGTAGAGCCAGCCGCTGGCCTGGGTCTTGTCGACCGGGGCCGGGGCGTAGCCGTTCTTGCCGACCACGAGGCTGGTGGACGGGTCCTCGGTCGTGCCGGTCATCGACGTGGCGTCGTACCACATCGCGGCGTTGCCCTGGGCGTACCGCGTGCCGCACTCGGTGAACCCGGCGCTGGAGGCACCGACCTCACCGTGGTCGCGCACCAGGTTCACGTAGAAGTTCGCGGCCTTGGTGAACTCGGGGCTGGTCAGCTTGGCGTTCCAGTCCTTGTCGAACCACTGCGCGCCGAACGTGTTGGCGACCGTGGTGAAGGGCGCGAGGCTCTCGCCCCAGCCCGGCTTGCCGCGCAGGCAGATGCCCGAGACGCCGGTCTGCTTGTTGTCGAGCTTCGCGGCGTAGTCGGCGATCTGGTCCCACGTGGGGTGCGCGGGCATGGTCAGACCGGCCTGCTGGAAGAGGTCCTTGCGGTAGACCACAAAGGACGACTCCCCGTAGAACGGCACCGCGTACATCTGGTTCTGGTACGACAGCGACTCCCGGATGCTCGGGATGAAGTCGCCCTCGTCGTAACCGGGGGTGGCCTTCATGTGCGGCTCGAGGTTCTCGAGCCAGCCGTTGGCCGCCCACTGCGGGGCCTCGTAGTTGCTGATCATCACCACGTCGAACTCGCCGCCCTGGGTGGCGGTGGAGGCGGTGATCTTCGCGCGGGCCTCGTTCTCCGGCAGGGAGACGAACTTGAGGTTGATGCCGGGGTTGTTCTTCTCGAACTCGCCCTTGAGCGAAATGGCGTCCTTCATCTGGGCGTTGGACACGATCGCGACGACCAGTGTCCGGCCGCCGTTGCCGAGCGAGCCGGCTCCGGCGCATCCCGTCACGAACAGCGCTGTCACGGCCAGGAGGCACAGGAGTTTACGCACGGCCACCTCCGGGGAGGACCTGGATCTTCAGGCCGGAGCCGCTGCGCATCTTGGCCAGCGCTTCCGGGTACTGCTCGAGCGGCAGGGTGTCGGTGATCAGGGCCTCGGTGTCGATGACGCCCTTGGCCACCAGGTCGAGCGCGGTGGCGTAGCTGTTCAGCACCGCCATCGAGCCGACGATGGTGATCTCGTCGTTGTAGATGCGGAACGGGGACAGGGCCACCCGCGCCTCGGCCGGCGCGACGCCGAACACGAGCAGCCGTCCGCCGCGCCGCAGCGCGTCGAAGGCGGACTCGATGGCGGGCGCGGCCCCGGTGCAGTCGACGGCGGCGTCGTACAGCTCGCCGTCGAGCGCGGACACGTCCTCGGCCACGGCGGCGGCGCCGAGCCCGGTGGCGCGGGGCAGCCGGCTCGCGTTGCGGTCGACCACCGTCACTTCGGCGCCCGAACGCTGCAGCAGCTGCTGCATGATCAGGCCCATCGTGCCGGCGCCGACGACCAGGAACCGTTCGCCGGCCTCGACGCCGATGCGGCGCACGCCGTGCACGGCGCAGGAGACGGGCTCCACGATCGCGCCCTGCTCCCAGGTCATCGAGTCCGGCATCCGGTGGCAGGTGTCCGCGGGCACGGCGACGTACTCGGCGAACGCGCCGTCCACCGTGTCACCGGTCGCGTTCCAGTTGGCGCAGAGGTTCCCGTGCCCGGAGCGGCACGGCGTGCAGTATCCGCAATACAGCGAGGGGTCGACGGCCACGCGGTCGCCGACCTTCCACTCGGGCGGCACGTCCGCGCCGAGCTCGACGATCTCCCCGGCGAACTCGTGGCCGGGGACGATGGGATACGGGGTCGGCGGGAAGTGCCCGTCGGCGATGTGCAGGTCGGTCCCGCAGATCCCGCAGGCACCCACCTTCACGACGACCTGGCGCTCCCCGGGCTTCGGATCGGGAACGTCTCCGACCCGGATTTCGCCGGGCCGGTCCACGATCGCGGCGCGCATGCCTCATCCCCTTCCTGTTCGCTCATCTGAGCGACTGTGATCTATGGCTCAGCTAACATGTGTAGAGCATTAGAGGTGTTTCTGGGGAGTTACGTCAACCTCTTCAGGTGTTTTTCAGGTTATAGTGCTCATATGAGCAGAAAGAAAGGGCAACCCCGCCTGACTGAGACGCTGGAGCTGGCCACCATGGCCCGGCGCTTCTACGTGCAGGGCCGCTCGAAGCTCGAGATCGCGGACGAGTTCGGCATCAGCCGGTTCAAGGTCGCCCGCATGCTGGACACGGCCCGGGAGAGCGGGCTGGTGCGGGTCGAGTTCGACCTGCCGGCGCCGGTCGACGTGGAGCTTTCGGACGAGCTGCGGCTGGCCTACGGGCTGGACCGCGCGCTGGTGCTCGAGCGAACGGCGGTGAAGGAGCCGAGGGAGCTGGTGCGCAAGAAGGTCGGCGCGCTGGCCGCTCATCTGCTCGAAGAGATCGTCAGCTCGAAGGACGTGGTCGGGCTCTCCTGGGCGCGGTCGGTCAACGCCATGACCGAGTCCATCCGGACCCTGCCGCGCTGCCCGATCGTGCAGCTGTGCGGGGTGCAGGCCGGGATGGACATGCGGGGCCGGTCGGTCGAGACGGTCAGCCGCGTGACCGCGGTGTCCGGCGGCGACGCGTACCCGATCTTCGGCCCGCTGGTGCTGCCGGACCGCCGGACGGCGGAGACGCTGCGCCGTCAGCCGGGCATCGCGGAGACCTTCGGCCAGTTCAAGAACCTGACCAAGGCCGTGGTGAGCATCGGCGCCTGGCAGCCGGGCGAGTCCACCGTCTACGACGCGCTCGACGATGCCGAGCGCGCCGCGATCGCCGCCCGCGGCGCGACGGCCGAGGTGGCCGCGAGACTGTTCGACGCCTCCGGCAACGCCGTGTCGACCGGGCTGGCGCACCACGTCCTGGCGATCAGCACCGAAGACCTGCGCGCCGTCCCGGAGGTGATCGCCATCGGTTACAGCGAGCCCAAGGCCGCGGCCGTGGACGCCGTCCTGCGCTCGGGCATGGTCTCCACCCTCGTCACCGACGCCGCGGCGGCGGTGCCCCTGCTGGACCTGGTGGCGCGGAACCCGCTCCCGGCGCGCCACTGAACCGTCGGATCTCAGGGTCGACTGGGTGAATCCACCGGATGTGCCCGGCCGGGCCGGGCCCGATCCTGGTGGGGTGACTCGGGTTTCGCCTCGATGGCGGCAAACGGTGGCGTGGCTGCACGTGCTGTCTTCGGTCGCGTGGCTGAGCCAGGCGCTCGGGCTGATGACGCTGCTGGCTGTGGGCCTGCGGGGCCCGTCTGCGGCCGCGACGTCGATGGCGCACCGGCTCGACACCCTGCTGCTGGCCCCGATGGCCAACGCCGCGGCGTTCACCGGCCTGCTCCTGGCGGGCGCGACGGCCTGGGGCTTCTTCCGGCATTGGTGGGTGCTGGTCAAATTCGTGCTGACGATCGCGCAGCTGTATGCGGGGATCTTCCTGCTCTCCCCCGCGCTCGGCGACCTGGCCGAGGCCCCGCGCACGGTGCCGTGGCAGCTGATCGCGGGCACCGCCGTGATGGTGGGCGCGCTCGCGTTCCAGGTCTGGGTCTCGATCGCGAAGCCGTGGTCGAAGACGCCCTGGTCTCCCGCCCGCCGCCCGGAAACGGCGCCGCGCTGGGTGTTCGTACTCGGCGTCGCCGCGCCGGTGGTGGACACGATTGCCGGGCTGCTGCTGGGCTATCCGCTGCCGGCGCTGTCACTGGTGATGCTGGTCGTGCTGCTGAGCGGGCGACGGCCGCGGTTGGTGACCGCCTGAGTTCTGGGCCGCCACGACCTCGTCTGGTTACCTTTCGGTTCCTGACCGGGTTTCTAACGTCGGGTGCAGTTCGCGCCTACGAGAGGACCCTTCCATGCGCATCGCGCTCTTCGGTACCGGCGGCATGGCCGACGCCCTCGGCACGGCGTGGTCCCGGGCGGGCCGCGGACTTCGCCGACGTGATCCTCCTGGCCGTGCCCACCTCCGCGATGGACGGCTTACTGTCCTCGCTCGCGCTGGACGGCAAGATCCTCGTCGACTGCACCAACACCCCGGGCCCGACCGGTGCCGAACCGCCGCCGGGCACCCCGGTCGCGGCGCGGATCGCGGGACTGGCGCCAGGAGCGTCGGTGGTGAAGGCCTTCAACCTCGCCCACGTGGACGTCTGGCGCATGACCCCGCCGGTCTTCGAGGGCCGCCCGCTGGCCGTTCCGCTGTGCGGCGCGCCCGAGACGGTCTCGTCGCTGGTCCGGGACGTCGGCTGCACGCCCATCGCAGCCGGTGACCTGACGCGGGCCGCACTCCTGGAGGCGACGGCCGCGTTCGCCATCGGCCGGTGGATGTCCGGCTTCGACGCCCAGGCGATCCTCACTCCGGCCTAGAGCTGGTTCACGTCCACGATCCGCACGACCGCGGCCCCCACCTCGTCCGACGCGCGCAGGTCGACCTCGGCGCCGATGCCCCAGTCGTGGTCGCCGGCCGGGTCGTCGAAGATCTGCCGGACGCGCCAGAGGTCGGGCTCCTGCTCGATGAGCAGGAGCGCCGGGCCGCGGGCGTCCGGGCCGATGCCGAGCGTCTCGTGCTCGTCGAAGTAGTCCTCGACGGCGTCTTCCCACGCGTCCGCGTCCCAGCCGGCGTCGGCGTCCAGCTCGCCGAGCGCGTAGAAGTTGCGGCGGGCGGCCAGCTCCACGCGACGGAACAACTCGTTGCGCACCAGCACCCGGAACGCACGCTCGTTGCGGGTGACCCCGGGCGGCTCGGACGGCGGCCGCTGCGAGACGGGGCCTTCCTCGCCGGGATGACGCAGCGCCTCCCACTCGTCCAGCAGGCTGGAGTCGACCTGGCGGACCAGCTCGCCCAGCCACTCGATGAGGTCTTGCAGCGCCTCGGTTTTCGCCTCGTCCGGGACGGTGTGGCGCAGGGCGTCGTAGGTGTCCGCGAGGTAGCGCAGCACCAAGCCCTCGGACCGCGCGAGCTGGTAGAACCCCACGTACTCCACGAAGTTCATCGCCCGCTCGTACATGTCGCGGACCACGGACTTCGGGGAAAGCTCGTAGTCCGCCACCCACGGGTGGCCCTGGCGGTAGGACTCGTAGGCGGCGGTGAGCAGTTCCTCCAGCGGCTTCGCGTACGTGACGCCTTCGAGCAGCTCCATCCGCTCGTCGTACTCGATGCCCTCGGCCTTCATCGCCTGCACGGCCTCGCCGCGGGCCTTGAACTGCTGCTGCGAAAGGACCGGCCGCGGATTGTCCACAGTGGATTCCACAACGGACACGACGTCCAGCGCGTACGAAGGCGACTCCAGGTCGAGCAGCTCCACCGCCGCCAGCGCGAACGGCGAGAGCGGCTGGTTCAGCGCGAAGTCGAACTGCAGGTCGACGGTGAGCCGCACGATGCGGCCGTCCGCGTCCGGCTCGGGCAGCCGCTCGACGACGCCCGCGGTCAGCAGGGCGCGGTAGATCGCGATGGCGCGCAGGATCAGCTTTCGCTGCGCTGGCCGGTCGGAGTGGTTGTCCTCCAGCAGGTGCCGCATGTGCTCGAACGCGTTGCCGGGCCGCGAGATCACGTTCAGCAGCATCGAGTGGCTGACCCGGAAGCTCGAAGTCAGCGGCTCGGGCTCGGCCGCGATCAGCCGGTCGAACGTGCTCTCGGTCCAGTTGACGAAGCCCTCGGGCGCCTTCTTCCGGACGATCTTCTTTTTCTTCTTCGGGTCGTCGCCCGCCTTCTCCAGCGCCTTCGCGTTCTCCACGACGTGGTCGGGCGCCTGCACCACCACGTACCCGTCGGTGTCGTACCCGGCGCGGCCCGCGCGGCCGGCGATCTGGTGGAACTCGCGCGCCTTGAGGTGCCGCTGCCGCACGCCGTCGTACTTGGTCAGCGCCGAGAACACCACGGTGCGGATCGGCACGTTGATGCCGACGCCGAGGGTGTCGGTCCCGCAGATCACCTTGAGCAGCCCGGACTGCGCCAGCGTCTCGACCAGCCGCCGGTACTTCGGCAGCATGCCCGCGTGGTGCACGCCGATGCCGTGGCGGACCAGCCGGGACAGCGTCTTGCCGAAACCCGCGGAGAACCGGAAGCCGCCGATCAGCTCGGCGATGGCGTCCTTCTCGGCCTTGGTGGTCACGTTGATGCTCATCAGCGTCTGCGCGCGCTCGATCGCCGCCGCCTGCGAGAAATGCACCACGTACACCGGCGCCTGCCCGCCGTGGAGCAGCTCGGACATCGTCTCGTGCACCGGCGTCAGCGCGTAGCGGAAGGTCAGCGGCACCGGCCGCTCCGCCGAGGTGACCACCGCCGTGGTCCGGCCCGTGCGGCGGGTGAGGTCCTTCTGGAAGAAGGACACATCGCCGAGGGTCGCCGACATCAGGACGAACTGGGCTTTGTCCAGTTCGATCAGCGGGACCTGCCAGGCCCAGCCGCGGTCCGGCTCGGAGTAGAAGTGGAACTCGTCGGCCACGACCTGGCCCACGGGCGCGTCGGCACCGAGCCTTAACGCCATGTTCGCCAGGATTTCCGCCGTGCAGCAGATGATCGGGGCGTCGGCGTTGACCGAGGAGTCACCCGTCATCATCCCGACGCTGTCCGCGCCGAAGATCTCGATGAGCTGGAAGAACTTCTCCGAGACGAGCGCCTTGATCGGCGCCGTGTAGAAGCTGCGGCGGCCGTGGGCGAGCGCGGTGAAGTGGGCGCCGACGGCCACCAGGCTCTTCCCGGAGCCGGTGGGCGTCGAGAGGATCACGTTCGCGCCGGAGACGACCTCGATCAGCGCCTCCTCCTGCGCCGGGTACAGCTGGATGCCCCGCTCGGCCGTCCACGCGGAGAAGGCTTCGAACAGGGCGTCGGGATCAGGATCCGCAGGCAGGAGGTCTGTGAGTGTCATCGCGGGACCCATCGTGCCATCCCTTCGCCGGGTCTTGGCGAGGGGCGATCGCGGCTGCTTGCCCAAACCCGTAGGCTTCGCGGTACCGCGCACCGACCGGGGGATACTTTCGGACGAGCGCGTACACGGGCGGAACTGCCGGAGGGTTCGAAGAATGGCACAGGACATCATCCCGATCGAGCTCGGACTGCCGCAGGGCGACGTCGTCACCCTGTGGGCGCCCCGGTGGCGGGAGGACGGCGAGGAGTGGGAAGCGTTCCTCGGCGACGAGGACGACCTGTACGCCTTCCCCGACGCCGCCCACCTGGCCGCCTTCGTGCGGACGTCCGAGCAGCACGACCTGCTGGACCACCCTGCGTGGGACGCGGTGCCGGCGCTGAACGTGCCCGAGCTGATCCCGGACGAAGACCACTCCTACGACCTGGTCGGCGTGCCCGAGCTGGTCGCCGAGGAGCCGGACTCGTGGACCATCGCGGAGCTGGCGGAGATCGTCGGCATCGTCCGCTCGCTCGCCGACGTGTGCGAGCTGGAGGAGGTGCACGAGGTCCTCGACGCGTACGAGGGCTTCTCGCTGCTGGAGCAGGGCCGGCTGCCGTTCACCGGGCGTGAGGGCGAGGCGCTCTGGAACGACCTGTCGAAGGCCGTGTCCGAGAAGTGGGACATCGTGCTCGACGCGATCGACAACCTGGTCACGGCGCCCGACGTCGACGCTGCGGTGCTGGAGCAGACGGCCGAGGAGCTGGCCGCCTTCCACGAGGAGTCGGCTGAGGCCGAAGCCGCGCAGCCCGAAGACCTCGAGGCCGTGGACGCGCCCGACTCCGAAGACGACGCCGAGGACGACGAGCCGGTCGGCTTCTGGGGCGAGGTCGGGATCGACCCGATCAAGATCGTCACCTCCGGCACGGAGTACTACACCCTGCGCTGCTACCTCGACGACAAGCCGCTGTTCCTGGGCAGCGACGGCGAGATCGACGTGTTCACCTCCGAGAAGGCGCTGCTCAAGGCCATCAAGGGCGGCAAGGACCTGGCCGACACCGACATCGCCGAGGTGTCCACTTGGGACGAGGTGGTCGCCAAGGCCACCGCGGGCGAACTCGAAGTCGAGGTCGACACCGAGAACACGTACGTGCTGGGCGGGCTGGACGCCGACATCGCCGAAGGCCCCGAGTCGATCGACGCGACCCAGCTGGAGCTGGCGGTCGAGCTGATCACCGACGCCGCCGACTGGGCGGACGACGACACCGTCGAGGAGGCGCTGGCCGCGAACGAGAGCCTCGGCTGGCTGATCTCCTTCGTGCTGCGCCCGGACCCGACGCGCCTCGAGCCGAGCGCGCCGTTCGACGCGGAGCAGAGCGCGTGGCGCAAGCTGGTGGAGTCGTTCGAGAACCGCCTCACGGTGGTCTGAACCTGACGTCGTCCTGACCGGAGGCCGTCCCCCACGCGGGGGCGGCCTCCGGTTTTTTGGTGCTGGGTCAGTCGAAAACGCTGAAAACGCCCTCGGGCTCGCGACTCTCCGAGTACATCCGCCACGCCGCGTCCGCGATGACGTCGGGGTCGAGGGTGCGCCCGGCGAGGTCACCGAACTCCGCGGGCTGCGAAGCGACCAGACGGTGGACGTCACCGCGCTCGATCACCCCGCCGATGGTCAGGCTCCCCGCGTAGACGCCGGTGCCGTCGAGTCCCGCGTGGAGGGTCACGGCGTAGTTCCGCAGTGCGGCCGCCGAAACGGCGAGGGCGCCGAGCGCGGGCATCGGCCGGACCGAGCTGAGCCCGCCGGCGAACAGCAGCCCGCCGCGGCCGCGCTCCCGCATGCCGGGCAGCACCCGGCCGACCACGTCGACCGCCGGGTACACCCAGCTCATCGCCCGCTCGACGGCGGCGGAATCGGCTTCGGTGATCGGCCCGGGAAGGTTGTCCGGGTCGGTCGACGCGGGCCCGTAGTAGACGAAGTCGATGGTGCCGAACCGTTCGGTGATCGCGTCGAGCGTGGCCAGGACGCCGGTGCGGACGTCGCCGACGAAGGCCTCGGCCGTGATCCCGGCATCGGCGAGCGAAGCCAGGTAACGGGAGTGGCGGGTGTCGGTGCGCGAGACGAGCGCGACGTCGTACCCCGCCCGCCCGAACCGGTGGGCGACGGACATGCCGAGCCCGGGACCGGCCCCGAGGACAACGGCGGTCGGGCGGGTCGTTTCAGCCATGGCGAAGTTCCTTCCCCTTAAGTCGAGGGTCACCTCGATTTCGCGGCCGACGCTATCACAGAACCCGAGGTCACCCTCGACTTGTAGGATGAGGCCATGGCCGCCGGATCCAAGCCGCTGCGGGTAGACGCCGCGCGCAACCGTGACAAGCTGCTCGCTGCCGCGACCCACGCGTTCGCCGAGCACGGGCTCGACGCGCCACTGGAGCCGATCGCGCGGGCCGCCGGCGTCAGCATCGGCACGCTGTATGCCCACTTCCCCACCCGCGAGGCGTTCTACGACGCGATCCTGCCCGCGCAGCTGGCCGCTCTCGAAGACATCACCACCCGGGCCTGGGCCGAGCCGGACCCGTGGGTGGGCTTCGTGCGGTTCGTCGAGGACCTGTTCGCCATGCAGGCCGAGAACCACAGCCTGAACGATGCCCTCGCCCGGCGGCGCCCGCTCAGCCCCGTCGTCGTCGATGCCTGCTGTCAAGGCTTCCGGCACGCCGAGCGCATCCTCACCCGCGCGAAGGCCGCCGGTGTGCTGCGCCTCGACTTCGAGCCGTCCGACCTGGGCTCGCTGGTCACCGCGATGTCCCAGCTGATCCACGAGTCGATCGACACCAGCCCGGACGTCTGGCGCCGGCACCTGGCGTTTTTCCTGGACGGCCTCAAGGCTTCCACGGCCCTGGCCTGAATCAGTCCGCTTCGGACTGCGCTCGGACCGGGACGACGGCGATGGCCACCGCCGGGAAGACCGCGGCGACGCAGAAGGCCGGCGCGTACCGGCTGTCGCCGATGACCAGGCCCAGCAGGGGCGGAGTGAGGGAGGCCGCGATGTTCTGCGCGGTGTTCTGCGTGCCCATCGCCCGGCCCGACCACGCGACGCCCGCCAGCTCGGCCGACGCGGTGAAGCCGAGGCCGTTGTCCGCGACCGTGATGACCGCGGCGAGGACCAGCGCGAACAGCACGAGCCACAGCCAGCTCACGTCGCCGACCGCCACCAGCAGCATCACCAGCACACTCGCGACGGCGAGCTGGCGCATCGGCCGCAGCCGGCTGCCGACGCGGTCCGACCAGTAGCCCGAGCCCAGCCGTCCCGCCGCGCCCAGCACCTGGGCCACCGCGAGGAAAACACCGGCCCCCGACGGGCTCCAGTGCTGCTGCGAGACCAGGTACACCGGCGCGAACGCCGACACCGCGAACTGCGGCACCACCAGCAGCGCGCTCGCCCCGTGCACCCGCCACAGCCAAGGCTTCCGGTACGGCGAAGGCGGCTTCTCCCCCGCGGCCGCGCGCGGCGGCCGCGGCGGGTCGACCACCAGGGCGGCGACCAGCAGCGCGACCAGGATCGCCAGCACCGCCGGCAGCAGCATCGCGGCCTGGAAGCCCCAGTGCGCGGCGATCGGCGGCAGCCCCAGCGCGGCCACGCCGACCCCGAGCGGCTGCGCCGTCTGCCGGATGCCCATCGCGACGCCGCGCTCGGACTTCGCGAACCAGCCCATCACCACCCGGCCGCTCGCCGCGTTCACCGAGGCCGTGCACGCTCCGGCGACAAGAAAGACCCCAAAGAGTAGGCCAACCGGGTGATGCCAGAGGGCGGCGTACACCAGGAGTAATCCCGAAACGCCCAGCCCGAGCGCCATGATCAGCCGCTCTCCGTAACGGTCCGCAGCCGCGCCCCACGCGATCAGGGTCAGCAGGAGCCCGATGCTGGGCGCCGCGACGACCGTGCCCGCCTCCGCGAGCGACAGGCCGTCGACGGCGCGCATCGCGGGCACCAGGAACGGCAGTCCATAGAGGAACGAGCAGCTCGCGGTCTGCGCGGCGAGGCCGAGCGCGAGGATGAGCCAGCGTCGAGAACTGGGCTTTTCTCGTACCGTGTCACCCGCCGCGACCTGCGCCATGTTCGCCACCGTCTCACAATATGGGAATCAATTCCTACATCGTGAACATTAGTTGGCCATGCTAAGGAACGCAACCGCCGTTCTGGCGATCACGTCCGGCAGCGGGAACTCAGGCCAGCGCGGCGTACCCGGGCTTGATCACGTCGTTGATCAGCGCGAGCCGGGAGTCGAAATCGAGGAACGCGGATTTCATGGCATTGATGGTGAACCAGCGCAGATCCTCGAGGCCGAACCCGAACGTGGCGGTCAGCGCCGCGAATTCACTGGTCATCGAGCACCCGCTCATCAGGCGGTTGTCCGTGTTCACGGTGACCCGGAAGTGCAGCCGGGCCAGCAGCCCGATCGGGTGCTCGGCCAGCGAGGGCACGGTGCCGGTCTGGACGTTCGACGTCGGGCAGATCTCCAGCGGTATCCGGCGGTCCCGCACGTAGCTCGCCAACCGTCCAAGGTGGACCGTTCCGGCCGAATCGGTCTTGATGTCCTCGACGATCCGCACGCCGTGCCCGAGCCGTTCCGCGCCGCAGTGCTGGATCGCCTCCCAAATGGAAGGCAGGCCGAACGCCTCCCCGGCATGAATGGTGAAATGCGCATTGTTCTGGCGCAAATACTCGAATGCGTCCAGATTGCGGGTCGGCGGGAATCCGTCCTCCGGCCCGGCGATGTCGAAGCCCGCCACGCCCGCGTCGCGGTAGCGCACCGCCAGCTCGGCGATCTCGAGCGAACGGGCGTGCTGGCGCATCGCGCAGAGCAAGGTCCGGACGACGATCCGGCCCCCCGCGGCGGCCACGCGCCGTGTTCCCTCGGCGAACCCCTCCTGCACAGCCTCGATCACCGCATCGAGTGACAGGCCGCGTTCGACGAACAGCTCCGGCGCGTACCGGACCTCGGCGTACGCGACGCCGTCGGCGGCCAGGTCCTCGACGGCCTCGGCCGCCACCCTGACCAGCGCGTCCTCGGTCTGCATCACGCCGCAGGTGTGGGCGAAGGTCTCCAGGTAGGACACCAGCGAGCCCGAGTCGGCGGCCTCCCGGAACCAGCGGCCGAGCGCGTCGGCATCGGTCGTCGGCAGGCCGGCGTACCCGGTCGACTCCGCCAGTTCGACGACGGTGGCGGGCCGCAGGCCGCCGTCCAGGTGGTCGTGCAGCAGGACCTTGGGGGCCTGGCGCAGGGTTTCCGCGCCGAGGAGGGTTACATCTGACATGCCTCAACGGTAACCTCGTTGTCATTCCCCTACATGGCCCTAACTTCCCACCCCGAGGCCACCCTCAGCTTTGTCGATCAAGGATCGAATCGGCCATCCGGGTAACGCCGCCGTTATCGCACGTTCGCGGGGGCCACACGCAGCGCAATTTTCTTATCGATAAGCTTCGTCCCACGTCCCTTCCATTTCCCCGCCGACGAAGGACACCGCAGTGACCACTGACAACCAGATTGCCGCTCCGTCCTTCGACCGGATGCGCAACATGCTGGTGCGCGCGGCCGAAGTGCGTGAGAGCGAGCAGCAGCAGATCTTCGACGCGCTGGACGACATCTACGCCCGGCTCGCCCCGGTCGACTCGCTGGGCGCGGTCCGCAAGCGGCTGTCCGAGATGCCCGACCGCACCGAGGTCGGCGTGCTCGCCGAGCGCCTCGACGAGGCCATGACCCGCCTCGAGGCCCAGGACAACGCCATCGCGGCGATCACGCACGCGGTGGAGAGCATCGTCGACAAGCTGGCGAAGCCGTTCGCCCAGCTCGACGGCCGGCTGGACGGCGTCGCGGCCCGGTTCGAGGGCGTCGCGGGCCGGATGGACGGGCTCGAGGACAAGCTCCAGAACATCCACCGCCGGATCGACGAGCTGGGCGGCCACCTGGACAAGCAGGACGCCAAGCTCGAGTCGATCCCGCAGTCGGTGCTCGGCCCGGTGCGCGAGCGCGTCGAGTCGGCCGAGGCCGCGCTGCGCGAGCGCATCGACACCGCCGACCACGAGCTGCGCTCCCGCGTCGACGAGCTGGACCGCGCCACCAAGGAGCGGATCGGCGCCGGCACCGAGGCGCTCAAGACGGCGCTGACCGAGACCGGCGAGATGATCGACGCCTCGGACCGGCTGGAGAACCTGGGCAACCGCCTCGAGACCGTCACCCAGCGCCTCGACGATCTCGGCAACCGCCTCGACAAGGTGGAGGACGGCTTCGTCTCGCAGCTCGGCGACCTCGACGGCGCGCTCAAGAGCGGCCTGTCCAAGGTCGAGGGCACGCTGGCGAAGCAGCCGGACACCGACTCGGTCGACTCGCTGGTGCGCCGCAGCAACGACGAGTCCGTGCGCCGCATCGGCGGCCAGCTGGACGAGGCCATGGCGACCTTCGCGGAGCTGATGCTCGGCGGCGGCCCGGCCGTGCAGCAGATCTCCCCGCCGCCGCCCGCGCCGCGCCAGCCGCGCCGCAGCTCGCGCAACGGCCGCTCCCCCAAGGCCGCGGCCGACGCCAAGTCGAACAACGGCTCCGACTCCGAGGACTCCGCCTCCGAGTGAGCAACGCGTGGAAACGCCCCCGCCGGGAACTCTGGCGGGGGCGTTTTCGCGAGCGCGTCAGGGACGAACGGTGCCCAGCACGATCGGCCCGGCGCCGGGCGCCGAGTCGGCCACGGTGTACGCGCCTTCCAGCGCCGCCAGCGCGGACGGGACCGCGTCGGGGGTGTCCGTGTGCAGTTCCAGCAACGGATCGCCGGCCGAGACCCGCTCGCCCGGCTTCGCCAGGCACAGGATGCCCGCGCTCGCCTGGACCGGGTCCTCCTTACGAGCCCGGCCCGCGCCGAGACGCCAGGCCGCCACGCCGACCGCGTACGCGTCGAGCGAGGCCAGCACGCCCGAAGCAGGCGCCTTGACCACGTGGACATGCGAAGGCGAGGGCAGCGCCGCCGACGGGTCGCCGCCCTGGGCCGCGATCATCCGGCACCACGTCTCGTAGGCCGCGCCCGAAGCGAGCACCGCCGCCGGGTCCACTGAGGACAGGCCGGCCAGCGCGAGCATCTCGCGGGCCAGCGAAACCGTCAGCGAGACGACGTCGGCCGGGCCGCCGCCCTTGAGCACCTCGACCGCTTCGGCGACCTCGGCCGCATTGCCGACCGCGCGGCCCAGCGGCACGTTCATGTCGGTGATCAGGGCGACCGTGGCGACGCCGTGCGCCGTGCCGATGTCGACCAGCGTCCGGGCCAGCGCCCGGGCGTCGTCGACCGTTTTCATGAACGCGCCGGAGCCCGCCTTGACGTCCAGGACCAGTCCGGACGCGCCCTCGGCGATCTTCTTGCTCATGATCGAGCTGGCGATCAGCGGGATGGACTCGACGGTGCTCGTCACGTCCCGCAGCGCGTACAGCTTCTTGTCCGCCGGCGCGAGCCCTTCGGTCGCCGCGCAGACGACCGCGCCGACGGAGTCGAGCTGGGCCGAGATCTCGTCCAGCGACAGTGCGGCCCGCCAGCCCGGGATGGACTCCAGCTTGTCCAGCGTCCCGCCGGTGTGGCCGAGGCCGCGGCCGGACAGCTGCGGCACGGCGGCCCCGCACGCGGCGACCAGCGGCGCCAGCGGCAGCGTGATCTTGTCGCCGACCCCGCCCGTCGAGTGCTTGTCCACGGTCGGGCGCGAGACGTCCAGCGAAAGCCGCGAACCCGACTCGATCATCGCTCCGGTCCAGCGCGAGATCTCGCCGGAGTCCATGCCGCGCAAGAAGATCGCCATGGCCAACGCGGCCATCTGCTCCTCCGCGACGACCCCGTGCGTGTAGCCGTCGACCACCCAGTCGATCTGCTCGTCGCTCAGCCGCCCGCCGTCGCGCTTGGCCCGGATGACGTCCACCGCCGCAAACCGGCTCACGGCAGGTCGTCCGGACCGAACGCGTCCGGCAGGACGTCCGACATCGGCAGCACGCCGCGCGGGGTGTCCACCAGACACGTCGAACCGCCCAGCTCGAACAGGATCTGCCGGCATCGGCCGCAGGGCATCAGCAGCTCGCCCTCACCGCTGCGGCACGCGACGGCCACCAGCCGGCCGCCGCCCGAGAGCCGCAATTGGCCCGCCATCGTGCACTCCGCGCACAAGCCGAGGCCGTACGAGGCGTTCTCGACGTTACAGCCGGTCACCTGGCGGCCGTCGTCCACGATGCCCGCGACGCCGACGTGCAGGCCCGAGTACGGCGCGTACGCATGCGAGGCAGCGGAAACCGCCGCGGCCCGCAGCGCCTCCCAGTCCACAGTAGACACTGTCATCAGTCGCCTTCACCCCGGCGGTACGGCTGCCCGTCGGCCTTCGGCGGCCGTAGTCGTTGCGAGGCCACGGCCAGCACGATCAGCGTCACGAAGTGCGCCGTGTACGGGATCAGGTCACTGGGCAGCGTGTCGTTCGTCCAGTAGATCGCGTACAGGATCCCGGCGCCGACGACGCCGAGCCCGGCCGCCAGCCAGCGCCGCCGGAACAGCTGCACGACCACGATGACGCCCAGCAGGATCACGGAGCCGTACAGCAGCGCGAGCACCGCTTCGCCGCCGCCGGCCAGCTGCAGGCCGTCGGCGTAACCGAACAGCGCGGCGCCGCCGAGCAGCCCACCGGGCCGCCAGTTGCCGAAGATCATCGCGGCCAGGCCGATGTAACCACGGCCGTTGGTCTGGTTCTCCAGGTAGTCCGCGCCGCCCTTGAGCAGCACCAGCGACGCGCCGCCCATGCCGGCGAAGCCGCCCGAGATCAGCATCGCGACGTACTTGTGCCGGTAGACGTTCACGCCCAGCGACTCGGCCGCGACCGGGTTCTCCCCGCACGAGCGCAACCGCAGGCCGAACCGCGTGCGCCAGAGCACGTAGTAGCTGATCGGCACCAGCAGGATCGCGATCATGGTCAGCGGCGCGACACCGGTGACCAGGCCGCGCAGCACGCCCGCGACGTCGGAGATCCCGACGCGTTGCTCGTTTTCCAGTGAGCCCAGCCAATCGGACAGGCCCGACGCCGAGTAGGTGTCGAACTTCGGCACCGGCGGCGACTGCCGCGGGTTGCCGGAGATCGGCTCGAAGATCAGGTTCGCCAGGTACTTCGCGACGCCGAGGCCGAGCAGGTTGATCGCGACGCCGGAGACGATGTGGTTGACGTTGAACGTCACCGTCGCGACCGCGTGCAGCAGACCGCCGAGCGCGCCGAACACGATCGCCGCGATCAGACCGACCCAAACGCCGCCGTAGTACGCGCCCCAAGCCGCGCCCCAGGTGCCGAGGATCATCATGCCTTCGAGGCCGATGTTGACCACGCCCGCGCGCTCGGCCCACAGGCCGCCGAGCGCGCACAGCAGGATCGGCAGCGCGAGCCGCAACGCGGTGGAAGCCGTGTTGCTGGACGTCAGCGCCGCGACGCCGGTCGAGTACGACGCGGTCGACATGACCACGATCGCGACGACCGCCCAGATCACCCCACGCGCCCAGCCCGGGATCCGGGGGACCCGGCGCCGCTTCGGCATCGGGGTGCCGGATTCGGGCTCGGGGCGGGAAAACTCCGTCGTGGCGGTCACACCGCACCGCCTTCCGCGACCGAGGAGCCCTTGCGCCCGTTGCCGGCCAGTGCCCGGCCCACCCGGCGTTGCTCGGCGGCCAGGTCCGCGCGCCGCACGACCTCGTACGCCACGACGACCGACAGCACGATGATGCCCTGCATGATGGTCGCGATCTCCTTGGACACGTTGATCTGCTCCAGCGAAACCGCCGAGGTGTCGAGGAACGCCCAGAGCAGCGCGCCGAGCGCGATCCCGCCCGGGTTGTTGCGGCCGAGCAGCGCTACCGCGATGCCCGTGAAGCCGTACATCTGCGTGGACGTGATGCCGTAGCTGTAATCCCGGCCGAGCAGCTCCGGCATGGCGACCAGCCCGGCCACCGCGCCCGAGAGGATCATCGCGATCAGCGTCATCTTCTTCGCGTTGACGCCGCCCGCGGCCGCCGCGGTCGTCGACTCGCCGCTGGCCTTCAGCTCGAAGCCGAACCGCGTCCGGTTGAGCATGAACCAGTACGCGACACCGATCACGGCCGCGATGATCACGAAGCCGAACAGCGTGCCCGAGCCGAGCGGGATGCCGGGGATCCGGCCCGACGGCGCGATCACGCGGGTGCCGATGTTGTTGCCGGTCTGCACGCCGAACTGGTCGGCGTTGATCAGGAAGGCGATGATCCCGGCGACGATCGAGTTCAGCATGATCGTCGAAATGACCTCGCTGACCCCGCGGGTCACCTTCAGCACCGCCGGGACCGCCGCGTACAGCGCGCCGGACACGATGGCGACCAGCAGGATCACGATGGTGTGGATGACCGGCGGCAGCTGCAGCGCGCCGCCGATGATGGCCGCGATCACCGCCGCGAACCGGTACTGGCCCTCGACCCCGATGTTGAACAGGTTCATCTGGAAGCCGATGGCCACCGCGAGCCCGGACAGGTAGTAGACCGTGGCCAGGTTGACCGTGTCGACGGCGGTGGAGCCCTTGAACAGCTGGCCGACCATCGTGCCGTACGCCTCGAGCGGGTCGGCGCCGGAAATGATGAGCGCGATCGCCGAGAGCAGCAGGGCGAAGACGATCGCCAGCAGAGGCGGCAGCAGCCGCGTGCGCCACGAACTCATAACTCTTCTTCACCTTCTTCGGCGCCGGTCATGGCGGAGCCGAGTTCCTGCGGGGTCACGGTGGCGGGGTTCGCCTCGCTCACCAGACGGCCGCGCAGCATGACGCGGATGGTGTCGGACAGCCCGATCAGCTCGTCGAGGTCCGCGGAGATCAGCAGCACCGCGAGCCCGTCGGCGCGGGCCTGGCGGATCTGCTCCCAGATCATCGCCTGCGCGCCGACGTCGACCCCACGCGTCGGGTGTGAGGCGATCAGCAGCACGGGATTGCCGGACAGCTCGCGGCCGACGATCAGCTTCTGCTGGTTGCCGCCCGAAAGCGCGGCGGCCGGCACCTCGATGCCGGGCGTGCGCACGTCGTACTCGCGCACGATGCGCTCGGTGTCGGCGCGCGCGCCCGCGATGTCGAGCAGCTGCCCGTTCGAGACCGGTTCGCGCGTCTGGTAGCCGAGAATCCGGTTGACCCACAACGGTTGTGTGAGCAGCAGGCTGTGCCGCGTGCGGTCCTCGGCGATGTAGCCGATGCCCGCCTCGCGCCGCGCGAGCGTGCCCAGCTTCACCAGGTCGCGGGCCTCGCCCTCGGGGGACACCAGCTCGATGTGCCCGCCGCTCGCCTTGCGCATCCCCATGATCGTCTCGACGAGCTCGGTCTGCCCGTTGCCCTCGACGCCGGCGATGCCGAGCACTTCGCCCGCGTGCACGGTGAAGGAGATGTCGTCGAGCAGGTTCCGCTCGGAGCCCTCCGCGGCGAGCCGCAGTTCGCGCAGGCGCAGGATGTCGCGATCGGTCACCGTCGACTCGCGGGTCTCCGGGCTGGGCAGCTCCGAGCCGACCATCATCTCCGCCAGCTGACGGCTGGTGATGGTCTTCGGATCGGCCGTGCCGACGGTGGTGCCGCGCCGGATCACCGTGACGGTGTCGGCGATCGCGCGCACCTCGTCGAGCTTGTGGGAGATGAAGAGGAACGTGTAGCCGTCGGCCTGCATCCCGCGGACGGTGGCGAACAGCGCGTCCACCTCCTGCGGGACGAGCACGGCGGTCGGCTCGTCGAGGATGATGATCTTCGCGCCGCGGTAGAGCACCTTCACGATCTCGACGCGCTGGCGGTCGGCGACGCCGAGCTCCTCCAGCAGCGTCTCGGGCTTCGCGTGCAGGCCGGTCTGCTCGGCCAGCTTCGCCAGCCGGGCGCGCGCCGCGCGGCCGATGCCGTGCAGGGACTCGGCGCCGAGGAACACGTTCTCGCCGACGGTGAGGTTGTCGGCGAGCATGAAGTGCTGGTGCACCATGCCGATCCCGGCCCCGATGGCGTCCTGCGGGTTGCGCAGTTTCACCTCGGCGCCGTTGATCGCGATGGTGCCCTCGTCGGGCTGCTGCATCCCGTAGAGGATCTTCATCAGGGTCGACTTGCCGGCGCCGTTCTCACCGCAGAGGGCGTGGACCTCGCCCGGTGCCACGGTCAGGTTGACGTCGGAGTTCGCGACCACACCCGGGAAGCGCTTGGTGATCCCGGTCAGCTGGACGGCCGCCACGCCCCGGTCCGGGACGGCTTCGGCCTCTGCGGTGCTCATGGAGGAAGGCATCCAGTTCTGTCGAAACGCGTGAGGGCTCGGAAGGAAGATCCTTCCGAGCCCTGGCGCGTCAGTGAGCTACTTCGATGGTTTGTCCGAAACCTTGATCGTGCCGTCGATGATCTGGGCCTTGTACCCGTCGAGCACGTCCTTGATGTCGTCGACCTTGCCGCCCGAGGTGGCGTAGCCGACGCCGTCGACCTTCAGGTCGAACCGCTTCGGCAGCACGCTCAGGTCGCCCTTGGCGACCGCCTGGATGTAGTTGAAGACGGCGACGTCGACGCGCTTGATCATCGAGGTGATGATGATGTCCTTGTCCGCGGCGACGGTCTTCTGGTTGTACTGGTCGGAGTCGACGCCGATGGCCAGCGCCTTGCCCGCCTTCGCGGCGTCGAACACGCCCTTACCGGAGGCGCCGGCCGCGTGGTAGACGACGTCAGCGCCCTTGGCGATCTCGGCCGCGGCCTTCACGTTGCCCTTGGCCGGGTCCTGGAAACCGGAGAAGTCACCGGCCGGGGACAGGTACTCGTCCTCGATCTTGACCTTGTCCGACACGGCCTTCGCGCCCTGGATGTAGCCGGCCTCGAACTTCTGGATCAGCGGGGTGTTGACGCCGCCGACGAAGCCGATGTGGCAGCTCTTGCTCTTGTAGACGGCGGCGACGCCGGCCAGGAACGAGCCCTGCTCCTCGGCGAAGACCAGCGGGGTCACGTTCGGCTGGTTGATCGAGTCGTCGTCGACGATCGCGAACTTGGTGCCCGGGTGCTTCGGCGCGACGGCGGCGACGGAGGGGGCGTACGCGAACCCGACCGCGATGATCGGGTTCAGGCCGTCCGCGGCCATCTGCTCGAGACGCTGCTGCTTCGCGGATTCGGCCTCGCTGGCGCTCGCGGTGCTCTCGCTGACCTGCGTGACGCCGAGGTCGGCCTTCGCCTTGTCGGTGCCGGCGGCGGCCGCGTCGTTGAACGAGGCGTCACCACGGCCGCCGACGTCGAAGGCCAGGCCGATCTTCAGCTTGCTGGCGTCGACCTTGCCGCCGGCGGCGCTGCTGCTCGTCGCCAGTTCGGGCGCGGCGGGCGGCTTCGGCGCGGTCACGCAGCTCGAGCCGGAGTTGCCGGTCGAGCCCGAAGCGTTGTTACTGCTGTTCCCGGTGTCCTTCGCGCAACCGGCCAGAGTCAGCACCCCGGCCATGGTCACGGCGGCCAGCGCGGTTCCACGCATGCGACGCAACGTGTGTCTCCCTCCCCGCTGATCCAGCGGATGATCCGAGAACGACCCGGCCTTTGGCGCCGGGTTCGACCGCAAGACCGTACCCAACGGCCAGGAAGTCGCCATAGGAAAGGCACGCTACGTAACACAAACGTTTACTCAGCGGCCCGATGCGCGACCATTCGTGTACTTACGGTGATCAGGTCGGACACACTCCGCAGGCTCGGCCCGCCGGTCTCACCTGATCAGCGGAACCGCCGGGGTGGCTCGGGCCGCCCGACCGGCACGTTCGGTGTCCATTGTGGTCATCCCGGGCCGCCGGGCGGAAGCCCTCCGGCGGCGAAGCGGCACCGCCACGTGCTCCACACCACACGCCCGAGCGGAGCAGGACGCTCCCGGTGTCTGGTCCATCACAGAGACGAACCCGGAGGTGAGCCGGGCCCGGATGGCGGGTCTAGCATCCAGTCATCCACGCTCGATGGCCCCTGATCTCGGCACCGTTGCCGGAGTTGTCCCCAGTGGACCGACCCCGGAGGCGAGTGCGGACCTCACCGGGTACCCGGGCACGACAGATGACGTTGGAGGCCGTTCACCGATGTCCACCACGGCGAGCCCTGCCACTGAGGCAGGCGCGAGCGATCGGGCGGGTGCCTCACGCCGTCAGGGATCCTTCTACCGGGGCGACCCGGGCATGTGGTCCTGGGTGCTGCACCGCATCACCGGCGTGCTGACATTCTTCTTCCTGTTCGTCCACGTGCTCGACACCGCGCTGGTGCGCGTGTCGCCGAACACGTACGACCAGGTGATCGAGACGTACAAGACCCCGCTGGTGAACCTGCTGGAGGTCGGCCTCGTCGGCGCGGTGCTCTTCCACGCGCTCAACGGCATCCGGGTCATGCTGGTCGACTTCTGGTCGAAGGGCCCGAAGTTCCAGAAGACGATGCTGTGGGTGATCGGCGTCGTCTGGGTCGTCGTGATGATTCCCGGTGCGTTCTTCATGCTCAAGCGCACGGTCGAGACGCTCTTCGGGGGTAACTGACGATGGCCGACTCGCTCATCATCGAGAAGCCGCGCGCGCCCAAGCGCCCGGCGGCCCGCCGCAGCAACTTCGAGCTGTACAGCTGGCTGTTCATGCGGATCTCCGGCCTCGCGCTGATCATCCTGGTGCTCGGCCACCTGCTGATCATGAACATCCTCGACGGCGGGGTGCACCGGATCAACTGGGGCTTCGTCGCCGGGCGCTGGGCCTCGCCGTTCTGGCAGTTCTGGGACCTGGCGATGCTGTGGCTCGCGGAGATCCACGGCGGCAACGGGCTGCGCACGATCATCGACGACTACGCCCGCAAGGACTCGACGCGGTTCTGGCTGAAGATCCTGCTGTACGTCTCGATGGCGCTGATCCTGGCCGTCGGCACCATGGTGATCTTCACGTTCGACCCCGAGATGCCCGCCAGCTGACGGCGCACCCACCACAGCGCACATCCGAGAACAAGCGGAGTCTTTCCCATGCAGTTCCACAAGTACGACGTGGTGATCGTCGGCGCCGGTGGCGCCGGCATGCGCGCGGCCATCGAATCCGGCCAGCGCGCCCGCACCGCGGTCCTCACGAAGCTGTACCCGACCCGGTCCCACACCGGCGCGGCCCAGGGCGGCATGTGCGCCGCGCTGGCGAACGTCGAAGAGGACAACTGGGAGTGGCACACCTTCGACACCGTCAAGGGCGGTGACTACCTGGTCGACCAGGACGCGGCCGAGATCATGGCCAAGGAGGCCATCGACGCGGTCCTCGACCTGGAGAAGATGGGCCTGCCGTTCAACCGGACGCCCGAGGGCAAGATCGACCAGCGCCGGTTCGGCGGGCACACCCGCGACCACGGCAAGGCCGCCGTCCGCCGCGCCTGCTACGCCGCGGACCGCACCGGCCACATGATCCTCCAGACGCTGTACCAGAACTGCGTCAAGTACGGCACGGAGTTCTTCAACGAGTTCTACGTGCTCGACCTGGTGACCAACGAGGACGAGCACGGCAACCCGGTCGCCTGCGGTGTCGTCGCCTACGAGCTGGCCACCGGCGAGCTGCACGTCTTCCAGGCCAAGTCGATCGTGTTCGCCACCGGCGGCGCTGGCAAGATCTTCAAGACGACGTCGAACGCGCACACCCTCACCGGTGACGGCCTCGGCATCATCTTCCGCAAGGGCCTGCCGCTGGAGGACATGGAGTTCTTCCAGTTCCACCCGACCGGCCTCGCGGGCCTGGGCATCCTCATCTCCGAGGCGGTCCGCGGCGAGGGCGGCATCCTCCGCAACGCCGACGGCGAGCGCTTCATGGAGCGTTACGCGCCGACCATCAAGGACCTCGCGCCGCGCGACATCGTCGCCCGCTCGATGGTCCAGGAGGTGCTGCAGGGCCGCGGTTGCGGGCCGAACAAGGACTACGTGGTCCTCGACGTCACGCACCTGCCGGTCGAGGTGCTGGAGACCAAGCTCCCGGACATCACCGAGTTCTCGCGCACCTACCTGGGCGTCGACCCGGTGAAGGAGCCGGTGCCGGTGTTCCCGACCTGTCACTACGTGATGGGCGGCATCCCGACCAACATCCACGGCGAAGCGTTGCGGGACAACGAAAACGTGATCCCGGGCCTGTACGCGGCCGGCGAGGTCGCGTGCGTCTCGGTGCACGGCTCGAACCGGCTGGGCACCAACTCGCTGCTGGACATCAACGTGTTCGGCCGCCGGGCGGGCATCGCGGCGGCGGAGTACGCGCTCGCGCACGAGCACGTCGAGCTGCCGGAGATCCCCACCAAGCTGGTCGAGGACCAGCTGGAGCTGCTGCTGTCGGAGCACGGTGACGAGCGCGTCGCCGACATCCGCAAGGCGATGCAGCAGACGATGGACTCGCACGCTTCGGTGTACCGCACCGAGGACACGCTCAAGCAGGCGCTGACCGACATCCAGGCGCTGAAGGAGCGGTACACGCGGATCACCGTGTCGGACAAGGGCAAGCGGTACAACACCGACCTGCTCGAGGCCGTCGAGCTGGGCTTCCTGCTGGAGCTGGCGGAGGTCCTGATCGTCGGCGCGATCGCCCGCAAGGAGTCCCGCGGCGGCCACGCCCGCGAGGACTACCCGACCCGCGACGACACGAACTTCATGCGGCACACCATGGCCTACAAGCAGGGCGAGGGCCTTTCGTCCGACATCCGGCTCGATTACAAGCCGGTGACCTTCACCCGCTACGAACCGATGGAGCGGAAGTACTGATGACGACGGCAACCCCCGAGGCCCCCTCGTCCGAGGCCTCCGAAGAGCACACGCCGATCACGGTCACGCTGAAGATCCTGCGGTTCAACCCGGAGGTCGACTCGGAGCCGCACTGGGAGTCCTACGACGTCCCGGCGCAGCGCACGGACCGGCTGCTGAACCTGCTGTTCTACGTCAAGGACTACCTCGACGGCACGTTCTCCTTCCGCCGCTCGTGCGCCCACGGCGTGTGCGGCTCGGACGCCATGCAGATCAACGGCATCAACCGGCTGGCCTGCAAGGTGCTGATGAAGGACTTGCTGGAGAAGGACGGCAAGAAGACCGTCATCTCGATCGCGCCGATCAAGGGCCTGACCACCCTGAAGGACCTCTATGTCGACATGGACCCGTTCTTCGAGGCCTACCGTGCGATCAAGCCGTACCTGATCACCTACGGCAACGAGCCGTCCCGCGAGCGCATCCAGTCCCAGGCCGACCGCGACCGCTTCGACGACACCACCAAGTGCATCCTCTGCGCCTGCTGCACGTCGTCCTGCCCGGTCTACTGGAACGACGGCTCGTACTTCGGCCCCGCCGCGATCGTCAACGCGCACCGCTTCATCTTCGACTCCCGCGACGACGGAGCCGAAGAACGCCTCGACATCCTGAACGACGGCGAGGGCGTCTGGCGCTGCCGCACCACCTTCAACTGCACCGACGCCTGCCCACGTGGCATCCAGGTCACGAAGGCGATCCAGGAAGTGAAGCGCGCACTGCTGTTCAAGCGCGTCTGAGCCTTGCCGGTCGAAGGCCCCTGCCCGGATTCGGCGGATTCGAGGGGTCGTTGCAGCACGAGTGGTTAGTTGGCTTGGGTGAGGAGTTTAGCGAGGCGCTCGGCTGGGGTGTCCCAGCCGAGCGTTTTGCGTGGGCAGCTCGCCGCGTCCTTGGGCGTAGAGGGCCTGGTAGATCGTCTCGTGGATTACATGCCACTCCGGCCGGTCGGGATGCTTCCGTCGCAGGATCGCGGCGATCTGCTCGGGCCTGCGTTTACGGGCTAGATGGTCCTGCACGACCTGGTAGAGCTCGGCATCGGCCGCGAGCGTGCAGGTCTTGGGCCGCGGCCGGCGGGTGTCGGCACGGGCCTGCGCGGCGTGTGGCCGGTACTGCCCGTTGCCGGGGTGGCGGTTGCGGCGGAATCTCCCGGCTGATCGTGGACGGGCTGCGGCCCAGCTCGGCGGCGATCTGCCGGATCGTGGCCTGCTCCCGCAGCCGGTCAGCGATGTGGACGCGGTCGTCCTCGCCCAGATAGCGAGAAGACGCAGACGGCGGCACCACCGCGGCGACTGGTCGTGCCGCCTTATCCTTGCCGCACGCGTTGCGCCCGTTACGCCAGCGCTTACCGGTCCTCAGCTTCACCCCGACCAGCCGGCACGCCTCATCGTTGCCCACGCCCTACCGCACGAGCCGCAAGTATTCGGCCCGTTCCACAACAAGCCTGCGCGGCCCTGAGGCTTCCGCTCCGCCTGGACCTGAAAGCCCATCGCAACCCCTGAACTGAGGTGTTGCGACGACTCCTAGAACCCAAGGGATTCGGGTGGGGCCTTCGTCGTTTCCTGGGCCCTGACGGAACAGTGGGCTAAAGTGGACACCCGCGGTCGGCACGGGGAGGCTATATGAGCGCGAACTCGGACCTCCGGAGAACGGTTTCCCGAAGATTCGCACCGTTCATCGCCGATATCGAAGAACTGGTCCACCGCGAAGGATATCTCCGCACGCTGGCGGCCACGATCACAACACTCGGCAGCGTCGGCCTGATCGGTCAGCTACTCGGAATCGCTTGGCTGCGTACTACTTTTGCAACCTTCGCTGCCGTCTTGTTCGTACTGGTCAGCGCGGTTTCCTTCGCGGGCACGCAACGGCTGCGCTCGCGGATAGACCGAGATGAGGCCCTGCTCCACGACTACGCCGAGTCGCTGTACAAGAGCCCAGCCACAGTCATTCGTGAATGGAAACAGGAAGTCGTCATTGAGTCTACTGGCGATACGCACTTCTCCCGGACTCTCGTCCTCGGCGATTCCGGCAGTGACACCCCTCGCTACGTCAGTCTGGGCATCGTCCGGTTCGACAGGTCACCGATGTCGGAACGCTCTCGGCGACGTGTCACCTACTCCGCCGTCCACGCGAGCCGGCCGCATGATCTCAGCGGCGGTACTCGGGTGCACACCACAGCCAGCTGGACAAAGGCACCGACTGGAGAACGGCTCACCGTCTACGCCCACCTCGGCAGGACTGTTCAGGACGGAGATCTGCTCACCCTCGAATGCAGCTGGCCCCGGTTTTCGACCGAGCTAATGTCCGGTAAGGCTCCGGAAACATTCGAGGCGAGGTTCGCCATTCCGGTGGCCTGGTTCGAGCACCGTGTGGTGTTCCGCTGTGCCGGTCACACCCGCCGTCTGGGCATCCGGCCGTTGCCGGGTACCGAGGTGGTCCGCGAACGACGGAGTGGCGACACCGTCGTCACCTTCCGCGGCTCGAATCCCGAGCTGTTGCAGCCTCGGGGCTTCGTCGCGGATCTGGCCGAGTGAACTCCGTCCGGCCCCGGTGGAAACCAGAGCCGGACGGATCAGCTCACCGAACCGCGTCGAGCGCGTTCACCAACCCATGCCCGTAATACGAGTTGTCCCGCGCCGCCCCCGAGCACTCCGCTGCGTCGCAAGCCACCGGGTCCGCCTCGGCCTCCAACAGCCCCGTCAAAATCCGAGGCGAAGCGAACGGGTGCCGCGAAGCCAGCAGAGCCGCCACCCCGGCCACGTGCGGCGAGGCCATCGACGTGCCGCACTTGGTGCCGTACCCGCCGTCGAAGATCGTCGACAACGGACAGCCCTCGCCCGAACCAGTGGGCGGGAGTTGCGCGAAGTCGCCGCCCGGGGCGGTGACCGAGATGGCGCCGAAGTTCGAGAAGGACGACTTCGTGCCCTGGTAGCCGACCGACGAGACCGTCACGACGCCGTCGATCGCCTTCGGGAGGATGCCGCACGAGGAGTCGACCGGGTGGGGGCGGTTGGGGTCGGTGGTCTGCTTGGTGACGTCGAAGCCGCTGTTGCCCGCCGCCGCCACGTTCAGCACGCCGCGGTGGGTCGAGTACACCACCGCGCGCCGGACGGCCTCGTACGCGGCCGAATCGCCCGGCTCGCGCGAGCAGTAGAACATGCCCGGGTCGATGTAGTAGCTGTTGTTCGTCACGCGGAAGCCGTGCTGCGCGGCCCAGACGAAACCGCACACGGCGGCCTCCGGGAAGATGTAGCCGTCGTCGTTCACGACCTTCACCGACGCCAGCCGCACGCCCGGGGCGATGCCCGTGAAGCCGCGCGCCGCGTCCTTGCCCGCGATGGTGCCGGCGACATGCGTGCCGTGGTCGGAATTCGTCGGGGCCCACGACGCCGGGGTGCGGTCCGGCGCGCCCGTCACGCAGCCGGCCGACGAGCTCGCGTCGACGGCCTTCGCCAGCGCCGGGTGTTTGGCGTCGATGCCCGAGTCCAGCACGCCGACGGTGACCGACCGCGAGCCCTGATTCACCTTGTTCGCCTCGGGCGCGTGGATCGCGCGCATGTCCCACTGCTGGGCCGAAAGGTCCCCGTCACCGGCCACGCGCTGCGTCGCCTCCAGCTCCCGGACGGCCGAGCGCGCCGAGACCCGCGCCGCCTGCGAGGCCACGTCCTTCCCACCCGAATAAGCCCGGTTGACGCCGATCCGCTGCGCGAAGTCCGCATTGCGCGAGCTCGCGACGGCGACGCCGATCTCCGGGTAGTACCCCACCTTCGCCCCGCACTTGGCCCGCAACTCCGCGTCGACCACGAACTGCGGCGAGCCCGGCTGGTACAGCACCACGTAGCTGAACGGCGTGCTCGTGGTGTCACAGGCGACAGCGGGGGCGGCCGAGGCCGGCGCGGCCAGCCCACCGGCGACGACGGACACCAGCGCCGCGGGCACGAGCAATCGACGTAAACGGGACATTCCCACCTCCGAGGTTGGTGGCGAGAACGTTAGGCAGCCGGTGCGCCGCCCGCCACCGACCAAAGGACCGTCACACGATCAGGTGGCCGAGCTCTTCTCGGTGTCCCGTTCCTTCGCCGTCGCCCGGACCGCGCGCCAGCCCAGCAGGCCGATGATCGTGCCGAGCACGAACGAAACGACCGTCAGCACCGCGTGCACGATGAAGTACGCGGTCGGCGAACCGTCCGCTGACCAGGACTGATCGCTGGCCCACAGGTTCTTCGCGAACGTGATCCAGATGATCCAGGACCACCCGCCGAAGGCCAGCAGGAACCACGCGGTACCACGAGAGATACGCATGTCCTGAGTATGCAGCCGCGCCCTCCCGGCTAGATTGCGTGGGTGTTCAGCGTCTCCTCCCGGTCACCCCGGCTCCTCGTCGCGTCGCTCGCCGTCGGCGTCCTGTCCGTCGTCGCACCACCGGCGGCGGGCGCGGCCGCGCAGACCGGCGCGCTCGCGCTGTCGTCGCCGTGCACCGCTGCCGCCGCGCCCCCGGCACCGGTGGACACGTCCGAGAAGCCGGCTCCCGGCCAGACCGTGCCGCCCCCGCTGCCGGTGCCGGCCCAGCCCGTCGGCGGCCCGCTGCTCGGCAGCTGCGACACGATCCTCCCGCCGGGCGCGCCGCCGCTGCCCGCCGGCGACACGGCCGCGTCGTGGGTGGTCCAGGACCTCGACACCGGTGACGTCATCGCCGCCAAGAACCCGCACGCGCGCGAGCGGCCCGCGTCGCTGATCAAGACGCTGCTGGCGCTGGTGGTCGTCACCGAGCTGAAGCCGGACAAGATCGTGGTGCCGACCGAGGAGGACGCCAAGCAGGAGTGCACCTGCGTCGGCATCTCCGCGGGCGTGCCCTACACCGTCGACCAGCTGCTGCACGGCCTGCTGATGCACTCGGGCAACGACGTCGCGCACGCGTTCGCCACCGCGCTCGGCGGCGTGGACGTGGCCGTCGGGAAGATGAATGGGCTGGCCGCGCGCATCGGCGCCACCGACACCCGCGCGGCCACGCCGTCCGGCCTCGACGGGCCGGGCATGTCGACCTCGGCTTACGACCTGAGCCTGATCTTCCACTACGCGATGAAGCAGCAGGAGTTCGCGCAGGCCGTCGGGACGAAGGCGTACACGATCCCGGCGTCCGGCGGGAAGCCCGCGATCCCGGTCTACAACGACAACAAGCTGCTCGGCGCCTACCCCGGCTTCCTCGGCGGCAAAACCGGTTTCACCGACGATGCCCGGCACACCTACGTCGGCGCCGCCGAGCGCGACGGCCACCGCCTGGCCGTGGTGATGATGCGCGCCGAACAGCGGCCC
This sequence comes from Amycolatopsis saalfeldensis, assembly GCF_900110575.1. Classification (GTDB taxonomy): domain Bacteria; phylum Actinomycetota; class Actinomycetes; order Mycobacteriales; family Pseudonocardiaceae; genus Amycolatopsis; species Amycolatopsis saalfeldensis. Next base: position 125,323 of record NZ_FOEF01000017.1, on the reverse strand, counting down.
ACCCTCGTCGTCGCGCAGGCGGGCAAGCTGCTCGACTACAGCTTCGCGTTGGAGGACAAGCACGCCACGCCGGTCGGGCGGATCGCGTACGAGGCCCTCGTCGCCACCGCCCCGCCCGGCGCGCCGCCGCTCAACGTCGCGCCCGCCGCGGCGGCGAAGTCGGCCCCGGCCGCGAAGCCGGACCCGTTCGGCACCACCGGCTGGATCCTCACCCTGGTGGTGGCCGTGATCATCGCGGCCGGGTTCACCCTCCGGCACCGGCTACGCAAGCAGCGGAGCGCTTAAGGCCGGCGCCGGCCCAGCCAGCCGAGCAGCGCGCCGGCGCTGAAGGCGCCCGCGGCCGCGCCCAAGCCCAGTCCACGTTGGACAGTCACCTGCGGCTCCAGCCGCACCGGTGGCGGGGGCGCCACAACGCGTCGCTGGTTCTCGACCGCCGTGGCCGTCCAAGCGGTGACGAACAGCAGGAAGCGCGAGACGAGGTTCGCGAAGACCAGCAGCCCGATCACCGGTCCGAAAATCGCGAACGACGGTGATTTCGTGACGCTGGCCAGGTAGTACGACCCGGCCTTCTGCAGGATCACGAATCCCACGGCGGCGAAGATCGCGCCCTTCACGGCGCTGCGCGCCACGACCCGTTCACGCGGCAGCCGCGCGATGACCCACAGGAACACCAGGGTGTTCGCGAGCAGGCCCAGCACGATCGTCGCGGCCGTCAGCAGGTACCGGGCCCAGGTCTGGTCCTCCAGGCCGACCAGCTTCAGCAGCAGGTTGCCGAGGCCGCTGCCCGCGGCCGTGAGCGCGAACGACACGATCAGCGCCAGGGCGAGCCCGAGCAGCGACAACAGGTCCTTGAGCGTCGTGGTGACCAACGGCTGTTGCTTTTTCTCCTGGCCCCACTGGGCGGTCAGCGCGTCCCGCAGGTTCGCCATCCAGCCGACGCCGGAGTACGCCGCGATCACCAGCCCGAAGATCCCGATGCCGCTGCCGGAGTCGATCGCCGCCTTGGTGATGGTCTTGACCAGGTCCTGGAGGCCCGCGGGCACGGAGTTGTTGATCCCGTTGGTGATCTGGCCGATCACCGCCTGGTCGCCACCGACGACCAAACCGACGACCGCGAACGCGACCATCAGGATCGGGATCACCGACAGCACGCTGAAATAGGTGATCGCGGCGGCGTAGTGATTGCCGTAGTGCTCGTTGAAGGAGTCATTGGCGCGGATCAGATGATCCAGCCACGGGTACTTCCGCCGCAGCCGGGGCAGCAGCTTTTCCTTCTCACCGGTCTGTTTCGCCACTGGTTGACGCTAACTACGCGGGTGTCGCCCCGCAACGCGAGCCGGTACGAGTGGGTCAGTCGAGCCGGGACAGGAACGCACGGTAGGCGTCGTCCACCCGTCCGGCGGACACCGGCACCACGTGCGCGCGCGAACGGGTCTCGAGCAGTGCCTCGAGCCGGTCGTAGAGTGCGGCGACCTCGGCGGGCGTGGCATCGGGGTGCTCGGGCCGCGGCGGCCGTTCCGCGAACCGGCGGAGGATCTCGTCCTTGCTGTCCCAGAGGACGATCTCGTGGAAGCTCGCGCCGGCTTCCTGCGCCAGCGCTTCCAGCCGGTCCAGGAATTCCCATCGCCCGAGCAGCTGCGGGATGACGACGTCGTGGCCCGCCTGAAAGTGCGCGCGAGCGGCGGCGATCGCCAGCTCACGCGCGGGGAGGCCGGCGCCGGACGGGTCGTCCCGCCAGCCCCCGATCAGCGCGCGCACCCGGTCGATGTCCAAGGCCAGCGCGGGCGGGTGCTCGTCGGCGTAACGGCCCGCCAGCGTCGACTTGCCGACGGCGGGCGGACCGTTGAGGAGGATCAGCCGCGGGCTCAGCGGGCCACCGGCAGGAAGCCGATGCGCTCGTACACCGTCGCGAGGGTGGCGGCCGCGACCTCGCGGGCGCGCTCCGCCCCGGCGGCCAGAACCTTGTCCAGCTCGGCGACGTCGTCCAAATAGGACTGAACGCGCTCCTGCAGCGGTGTCACCCACTCCACCAGCACGTCGGCGAGGTCCTTCTTGAGGTCGCCGTAGCCCTTGCCGTCGTAGGCCGCCTCGAGGTCGGCGATCGTGCGGTCGGTGAGGGCGGAGTAGATCGTGAGCAGGTTCGAGACGCCGGCCTTGTTCTCGGCGTCGAAACGGACTTCGCGGCCGGTGTCGGTGACGGCGGAGCGAATCTTCTTCGCCGAGCGCTTCGGGTCGTCGAGCAGCTCGACCAGGCCGTTGGCGGCGGACGCGGACTTGCTCATCTTCGCCGTCGGGTCCTGCAGGTCGAAGATCTTCGCGGTGTCCTTGACGATGTGCGGCTCCGGCACGGTGAACGTCTTGCCGAGCCGGTTGTTGAAGCGCTGCGCGAGGTTTCGCGTGAGTTCGAGGTGCTGGCGCTGGTCCTCGCCGACGGGCACGGCGTTCGCCTGGTAGAGCAGGATGTCCGCAGCCTGCAGGATCGGGTACGTGAAGAGCCCGACGCTGGCGCGGTCGGTGCCCTGTTTGGCGGACTTGTCCTTGAACTGCGTCATCCGGCCGGCCTCGCCGAAGCCGGTCTGGCACTCCAGCACCCAGCTCAGCTGTGCGTGTTCGGCCACGTGACTCTGCACGAAAAGCGCGCTCCGCCGCGGGTCGACGCCGATGGCCAGCAGCTGGGCCGCCGACCGCCGCGTCCGCTCGAGCAGCACCTTCGGATCCTGCTCGACGGTGATCGCGTGCAGGTCGACGACGCAGTAGAACGTCTCGTGCGTGTCCTGCAGCCGCACCCACTGGCGCAGCGCGCCGAGGTAGTTGCCGAGGTGGAACGAGTCGGCAGTCGGCTGGATCCCGGAAAGCACCCGCAGGCGCCCGGTCTGTTCGTCGGACACGAGTGGATTCTTTCAGGCCCCGCCGGGGCGGGTCACACGGAGGTCTCCCCTGGCGGCTCTTCGCCTACTCGACGGAGTGGCGGTTCACGGAGAGCTATCACGGTTTTGGCCTGGGCAAAGGAAACTGCCAGGTCAGATCGGGTGTGCTGCTTTGTACCCACTGCTCGGCGCCGCCCGCTGGGCGGGCTCCGCGGCGTCAGCGCTGGCGAAGCGGGGAGAGCGGGCGGGTCGGCTCATCGGCGTCCATCCGTGCCTCGACGGCCGGGGCCGGCGCGGCGGCCGCGCGGGCCTTGCGTCGCTGGCGCAGGACGCCGAGCGTCATGCCGACGATGCCGAGGGCCACGGCGACCAGGCCGACCGGCCCGAGCATGCCGAAGCCCGTGGAGTTGGTCTCCGCGCGGGCGACCCCGTCGTCGGCGAAGGCGACGCTGCCGCCGGCGAGCAGCAGTGCCGCCGGGAGGGCGACCAGCGTCGCCGCCCGGGCCGAGCGCAGGGTGTACCGCATCAGGAGATGACCTGGGTAACGCACCGGAGTGCCTCCCGCGAAGTGACTGTGCCTGGCGAGAACGCTCACCCGTAAGGATGAGCTACTGGTGAGAAAACTACCGAGCGTGTCAAGACCTGCTGGTTTTGATCAACTCGGGCGCCGAGACTAGCGCCCATCCGTGGCTGCCGAATGAGCACCCCCGGCGCCTGAGTGTTGTGCGTGGTCAGCGCTCCGTGACCAACCGGGCACCGGGCCGCGGGCCCGCGGCCGAACGCACGAAGACCGCCGACACCGTCCGGACGAACCCGGTAGCCGCCCGTCGGCCGAAGAGAGCGCCTGGGATCTTCACCCACATGGCCGCACCGGGTCACCCTCCGCGAATTTTTCACCAAGTTCACTGGTCTTATCGCGGCTTTCTTTCCGATGTCCGGTTTCCCGCTCTGGTCACCCGGCTGTTATTGGTCTATACCTCTCTGGTGTAGACCACTTCAGGGGGCCCGACCAAGGGAGCTGACGATGTCTCTACGAAGGATTTTGCAGGCCGTCGGAATCACGGCCGCCGCGTTCGTCGCCACGGCGGCGGCGGTCATCCCGGCTTCGACAGCCACCGCGGCACCCGCCAGAAGCGCCGCCGTTTCCTCGCCGAGCGCCAGCTTTGTCGTCAGCGAGGACCAGTTCAACCAGATCTTCCCCGGCCGGAATTCCTTCTATACCTACGGTGGGCTGACGGCCGCGCTCGACGCGTACCCCGGTTTCGCCAACACCGGCAGTGACACGGTGAAGAAGCAGGAGGCGGCGGCGTTCCTGGCCAACGTCAGCCACGAGACCGGCGGCCTCGTCTACATCGTCGAGCAGAACACCTCGAACTACCCGCATTACTGCGACACGACCCAGTCCTACGGCTGCCCGGCGGGCACGGCCGCGTACTACGGCCGCGGCCCGATCCAGCTGAGCTGGAACTTCAACTACAAGGCCGCCGGCGACGCCCTCGGGATCGACCTGCTGAACAACCCGTACCTGGTCGAGCAGGACGCGGCCGTCTCGTGGAAGACCGGGCTCTGGTACTGGAACACCCAGACCGGCCCCGGCACCATGACCCCGCACGACGCGATGGTCAACCAGCGCGGCTTCGGCGAGACGATCCGCAGCATCAACGGCTCCATCGAGTGCAACGGCGGCAACCCCGCCCAGGTGCAGAGCCGGATCGACGCCTACACGAAGATCACCGGCATCCTGGGCGTCGACCCGGGTGCCAACCTGAGCTGCTGAGTCTGGGCGAACGGTCCCCCCGGCGCGTGCCGAGGGGACCTTTCGCTTGTACGGCAATAAGAATCAGCCGGCGAACGGGTGGTCGTAAACGGCGGTGACGGGCGCGTGATCGGACCAGCGCTGGTCGTAACTCGCCGCGCGCTCGACGACCACGGAGGTGACCTTCTCGGCCAGGCCCGGGGTGGCGAGCTGGCAGTCGATGCGCCAGCCGGAGTCGTTGTCGAAGGCCTGGCCGCGGTAGGACCACCAGGTGTACGGGCCGGGGCCTTCCGGGTCGAGGCGCCGCTGGACGTCGGTGTAGCCCGCCTCCGCGTAGACGCGGCCGAGCCACTCGCGCTCCTCGGGGAGGAAGCCGGAGGCTTTCCGGTTGCCACGCCAGTTCTTGAGGTCGACGGTGTCGTAGGCGATGTTCCAGTCGCCCACCACCACGACCTCGCGCCCGGCCGCGGCGGACTTCGCGCGCAGCTCGACGAGGTAGGGCAGGAAGGCCGCCATGAAGCGTTCCTTTTCGTCCTGCCGCTCGGTGCCGACGTCGCCACTCGGCAGGTACAGGCTCGCGACGACCACACCGGGCAAGTGCATCTCGAGGTAACGCCCGCTGTCCTCGAACTCGGGCTCACCAAAGCCGATGCGCACCTCTTCCGGCTCAACGCGGCTATACAGCGCGACGCCGCTACGCCCCTTCACCGACGAGGGCGCGTGCACAGCGAACCACCCCTCGGGCGACACAACGGACGCCGGCAACTGCGCAGCCTCAGCCCGCACCTCCTGACAGGCGACGACGTCGGCCTTCGTGGTGGCAAGCCACTCGACAAAGCCCTTTTTCACGGCGGCCCGAAGGCCGTTGACATTCACGGTGGAGACGGTCAGCACGTCGCGAACGCTACCTCGCGGGTCCGACAATCCCGGGCGAGACCTTCCGCGAGAGCTTCTGTGGGACCTTCGTCCGGACTTTCTGCCGGACCTTCTGCAAGACTGCCCCCATGACCCGGCTCACTGTCCTGGGCAGCTGCGGGGCCTGGCCTGAGCCGGGCCGCGCCTGCACGGGTTTCCTGTTGTCCCACAACGGTTTCAACTTCGTGATCGACCTCGGCTACGGCACCGCGAGCCGGCTGCTGACCCACACTGCCGCCCGGGACGTCGATGCCGTGGTGATCACCCACGAACACCCCGACCACATGGCGGATCTGAGCGCCCTCGGCCGCGCGTGGCACTACACGGTGCAGGCGCCGCCCACCCCGACTGATCCGGGCGAAGGTGCGCGCCACGGACAAACCGCCTCGCGACCTTTGCTGTTGCCCCTGTTCTGCACCACCGGAACCCTGCGACGGCTCGAAGCCACGGAACCACACCCCCACCCGACGACGATCTTCGACGTGCGGGACCTGAGTTCCGGGCCGCAGCTCCACCCGGCGCAGGAAGACAGCGCAACGCAAGGACCAAGCACAGCGCCGGAACGCAGCACCGCGCCGGAACACGGTGCAACGCGGGAACCCGGCGCAGCGCAAGGACTCAGCGCAGCGCGGCAACGCGGTGCGGCGTTGGAACTCGGTGCAACGCCGGAACACGGTGCAGCGCAAGGACTCGGTTCGGGATGGGACGTCGGGCCGTTTCAGCTCACCGCCGTTCTGTTGCCCCACCACGTGCCGAACCACGGCGTGCGGCTGAGCGCGCCGGGGCTGAGCGTGGTCTATTCGGGCGACTGTGGACCGTCGCGGCTTCTGGTCGAGCTGGCTCGAGGTGCGGACCTGCTGATCTGCGAGGCGACCCTGCAGGGCGAGCCTCCCGCGGACGAACCACGGCAGCTGATGACGGCGGCCGAGGCCGGGCGGGCAGCGGCCGAAGCGAAGGTGGGCACACTTCTCCTCACGCATTTCTGGCCCGGGACGGACCGGGCGGTGTCGGTGGCCGAGGCACGCGCGGAATTCCCCGGCGACGTGCTCGCGGCGGACGAGGGGCTGACCCTCGCTCTGTGATGCACCAGGTTTACCACCCGGCACCGACAAACCCCGCCCACCTCACGGCCCGACCTGCCCGCACCGGGAAACCAACCGCCGTCAACACCACGAACAGGCCACCGTCAGGACCCCGAACCGGCCACCATCGGCAGAGCGGGTCCGCCCACGATCAGCACTTGGAGCCGGCCATCGGCTTCACGAAGTCGCCCGCCACCCATTTGCCCTCGGCGATCTTGCGGAAGCCGTTCTGTACCACCGGCAGCGCGTCGAACTCGGCGCCGTTGAGGTACTTGCCGACGACTTTGCCGTTGCCGTCCGGGGTTTCGCGGGCGTTCAGGACGTCGGCGGTCACCGAGACCTTGCACCCGGTCGTGGAGCCCTGGGCGTCGGCCTGGCCCTTCTGGTTCACCACGTAGATGACGACAACCGCGGCGATCACAGCGAGGATGATCAGCGTCTTCTTCGACAAGCCCAGCATGCCGGCCGCTCCTCCGTCGCGAAAAAGTGTGCTGGACCAGGGTAGACAGTGAGTGGGTCCGGCGGACAGGCTTCGGCCGCCAGACCACCCGGAGGCGCCAACCGCGTCACCGCATCATCACTCTGCGTACAAAAACGACGGGCACCTCGGAAGACTCCTCCGAGGTGCCCGTCGCCGGTGAAGCGGAAGATCAGCCCTGCGCGACCTTCTTGGCCAGGTTCTCGTCCAGCGTCGCGAGGAATTCCTCGGTGGTCTGGAACGGCTGGTCCTTGCCGATCAGCATCGCCAGGTCCTTGGTCATCTTGCCGCCCTCGACGGTGTCGATGACAACCTGCTCCAGCTTGTTCGCGAAGCCGACCAGCTCCGAGTTGGAGTCCAGCTTGCCGCGGTGCTCGAGGCCCCGGGTCCACGCGTAGATCGACGCGATCGGGTTGGTCGAGGTCGGCTTGCCCTGCTGGTGCTGGCGGTAGTGCCGGGTCACCGTGCCGTGCGCGGCCTCGGCCTCCACGGTCTTGCCGTCCGGCGTGCGGAGCACCGACGTCATCAGGCCGAGCGAGCCGAAGCCCTGCGCGACCGTGTCGGACTGGACGTCACCGTCGTAGTTCTTGGTGGCCCAGACGTAGCCGCCCTCCCACTTGAGCGCCGCGGCGACCATGTCGTCGATCAGCCGGTGCTCGTAGGTGAGGCCCTTGGCGTCGAAGTCGGCCTTGTACTCGGCCTCGAAGATCTCCTGGAACACGTCCTTGAACATGCCGTCGTAGGCCTTGAGGATCGTGTTCTTGGTGGAGAGGTACACCGGGTAGCCGCGGTCGAGGCCGTACTGCAGCGAAGCGCGCGCGAAGTCCTCGATCGACTGGCGGTAGTTGTACATACCCATGGCGACGCCGCCGCCCTCGGGGTACTTCGCGACCTCGAACTCCATCGGCGCGGAGCCGTCTTCGGGCGTGTAGGTCATGGTGACCGTGCCCGGGCCGGGGACCTTGAAGTCGGTGGCCTTGTACTGGTCGCCGTGGGCGTGACGGCCGATGATGATCGGCTTGGTCCAGCCCGGCACCAGCCGCGGGACGTTCGACATGATGATCGGCTCGCGGAAGACCACGCCGCCGAGGATGTTGCGGATGGTCCCGTTCGGGCTCCGCCACATCTTCTTCAGGCCGAACTCCTCGACGCGGGCCTCGTCCGGGGTGATCGTCGCGCACTTGACGCCGACGCCGTGCTGCTTGATGGCGTTGGCCGCGTCGACCGTGATCTGGTCGTCGGTGCGGTCCCGCTCCTCGATGCCCAGATCGAAGTAGTCCAGGTTGACGTCCAGGTACGGGTGGATCAGCTTGTCCTTGATGAACTGCCAGATGATGCGGGTCATCTCGTCGCCGTCAAGCTCGACGACGGTGCCCTGGACCTTGATCTTGGCCATGAGCAGCGGTGCTCCTTCCGCGGATCTTCGCGATACTTCTTCGACTCGTCGTAGCGGTACAAGCGTACTGCTTGACGGAGCTGGATGGTTCCAGAAGTGGTAGGCGTCAAGTCTCCAACAGGCGCCGACGGCGCCGATCACCGGGTTTACCCCGCTTCAGCGGATCGCGGAACCGGGTGATTTCGGGAGACCATCCCCTCGGGCACTCAGTCACCCGGGAGGTCACGCCATGTCGTACTCCGAGCCGTACACCGCCTACCAGCCGGCCGTCGCGGAACCGCGCGGCCGGGCGGTGCCACGCCTGTTCAGCGGCATCCTCGGCTTGGTGCTGACGCCCGTCGCGCTCGGGCTGCTGAGCTACGGCGGCCTTCGCGAGCAGCAGAACGAGCTGGCCGCGGTCGTCACGCACCGCGACGCGCCGGCCATCGCGCTGCTGGCCGGAGGCGCGATCCTGCTGCTGGTCGTGGCCGCCCTCGGCGCGTGGTCGTCGACCGGGCCGCTGCTCGGCGGGCTGGTGTGGGGCGTGCTGCCCGGCGTGGTGGGGCTGGCGATGCCGGAGTGGGACCTGCGCCTGCTGCGCGCCCTGCCCTTCGACCTGATGTCGGGCGCGAGCATCTGGCTGTTCTCCGGCGGCCTGATCGCGGCCGGGTTCCTGCTGGTCGGCACGGGGCTGGCGGCGACGCTGGTGCGGCGCCGCCGATGACCGGTCCCGGTGGGAACATTTCGCGCATGGGACTGTTCACCGTGGCCGACGCCCGCGCCGAACTCGCCCGGCTGCGCCCCGTGCTCGACGAGCTGGTGCGGGTGCGCGCCGACGCCGCGGAGCTGGCCGCGTCGCTGCGGCCGGGCGGGCGGGACACCGACCTCGGCGGCCTGCCCGAGTGGAAGGCCGCGCAGGCCCGTCTCGACGACCTGATGACCACGGTCCAGCGCACCGGCGCCGAGCTGAAGGGTTTCGCGCCGCTGCTGGTGGACTTCCCCGCGGAGCTCGACGGCGTCGACGTGCTGCTGTGCTGGCTCGAGGGCGACCGCGAGCTGTCCTGGTACCACCGCACCGACCTCGGTTTCGCGGGCCGGCGGCCGTTGAGCTGAAAACCGCTGGTCAACGTCATTAAAGTGAGCCGGTGAGTGAATTCTTCGACGCACTGGCCCCTGGTTACGACGACGATGGCACCTTCCACCCGCTGGTGGCCGAGACCCTGATCAACGGGCTGGCCCCCGAACCGTCCCTGCTGGTCGACGTGGCGACCGGCACGGGCGCGGCGGCCTTCGCGGCGCTGCGGCTTTCGCCCGGCTCGGTGCTCGCGGTGGACATCTCGCCGGCGATGGTCAAGCTGGCCACCGCGAAGGCCCCTTCGCTGGACCCGGCCGGGCGGATCGAGTGGCGGGTCGCGCCCGGTGTGCCGCTGCCGCTGGACGACGGCACGGCCGACGCGGTCGTCTGCGCGTCCGCCCTCCACTTCCTGGGCCCCGCGGCACTGGCCGACTGGCGACGCGTGTTGCGGCCGGGTGGCGAGGTGGCGTTCAGCGTGCCGTCGGTCCACCGGTTCCGGGCCTCGGACGCGTTCGCTTCGGTGGTGGCAGCCGATCTGCAGCTGCCGGGCGACCTGGCCGAGGCCGCCGCGCTGGCCACGGCGGCAGGCTTCCGCGAGGCGACCGCCGACACCGTGACCAGCACCGCGGGCGACCGGACGCGCTCAGTCTTCGTGGTGCACGCGGTGGCTTAGCGGTGGAAGTGCACCTCACCGTGCGCGGCGGGGGCGTCGGCCGCTCCGCAACGCTGGTCGAAAGCGGCGTCGAGGTCGGTGACGGTACCGTCGCCGGCCCGCTGGTGAAGTCGGCGTAGACGGCGCTGCAACCCAGCGCGAAAGTCCCTCTCACAACCGCCGGGGGAAGGTCCCGCTCGCGACCGCCCGACTCCACGAGCGGCCCTTTCGCAACCGCCTTGCTTCGCCAACGGTGTCCACTCACGACCGCCCGACCCGTCGCCAACGGCCACCTCGCCCACGCAGCGAGCGGCCACCTCGCGCCCGACGCCTGTTTCCGCAGCTCAGCGGCGATACAATGGAGCGGGGCGCACCCGTGGTTGGGTGGGGGTCTGGGCTGGCGGAGATCTGGACCGCGCGGTGAGCCGGACCGGCGGAGGCCCGGACCGTGGCAACCGGGTCAGCGGGCAGCCGCGACCGCGGTGGTCAGGGCAGCAGCTGCCGCGACCGTGGGGGCTCGGCAACCGCAGGCGTGGTCGTCGAGGCAACAGTCACCACAACCCCGAAGGCTCGGCAACCACCACCGTAGTTCAGGGCAGCAGGTCGCCAAGAACGGCAAACGTGGGTCGTCAGCGGTGTAGTTCGGCGCCCTTGAGGATCTTGTCCACCGCGTTTTTCGGGCCGTGGACGGCCAATCCGGCCAGCGCGAGCTTCTCGCGCGGGACGGCGCGGACGGCGGCCCGATTGTCGGCGTCGTTGCCCGTGTGGAAGAGCTCCTCGGTGAAGATCGGGATGCGCAGGCCTCGGTCGAGGGCCCGGCGGTGGGCCGTCGTGAGGGTTTCGGCGGTGCCGGAGAAGACGAGCACCGGCTGGCCGAACATCGGCAAGTACTCGGTGCCGTCGGCGTCGGCGTAGGGCTTGCCGATGAGCTCGGGTGTCGCGTGGGCGATGCCGCTGACCAGGAACGCGGTGACGTTGAGCCGCTGCCACGAGGCGAGGTCGTCCCGCAGCAGCACGGCGATCTTCGTGTCGAATCGGGTCATGGCGCTCAGCGTCGCCCGGTGGGGACGCGCGGGTCTTGTACGTTCTGAACATGACCGTCTCGGCGTGGCGCCCGCAGGTGCCCGGCATCGCCGAGGTGTTCCACGCCCGCTTCGTCGGCCACGCCTACCCCGTGCACACGCACGACACCTGGACGCTGCTGATCGTCGACGACGGCGCCATCCGCTACGACCTCGACCGCCACCACCACGGCGCGCTCGGCACCGCCGTCACGCTGCTGCCCCCGAACGTCGCCCACGACGGGCGCGCGGCCACCAGCCACGGCTTCCGCAAGCGCGTGCTCTACCTCGACGCCGACGTGCTCGGCGAAGACCTGATCGGCGCCGCCGTCGACCGGCCGAGCCTCGCGGACGGGTTGCTGCGCACCCGCGTCCACCAGCTTCACCAGACGCTCGCGAACCCCGAGCCACTCGAGGCGGAGAGCCGGCTGGTGCTGGTCTCCGAACGCCTGCGCGCGCACCTCGGCGCCCCGGCACCGACCGGCGCCACCAAGGGCCTGGCCGAAGACCTGCGCGACCTGCTCGACGAACGCCTGCCCGGCACCCTGACCCTCGCCGAGGCCGCCGACTCACTCGGCGCGCACCCGGTGCACCTCGTGCGGTCCTTCGGGCGCCGGTTCGGGCTGCCGCCGCACCGGTACGTCACCGGCCGCCGCGTCGACCACGCCCGGCGGCTGCTGCTCGACGGCACCCCGCCCGCGGACGTCGCGGCCGCCGCCGGCTTCACCGACCAGGCCCACCTGACGCGGCACTTCAAGCGCTACCTGGGCACCACGCCCGGCCGGTTCAGCCGACGCTAGCCTTCCTTGGCGGCGGCCTTCGCGGCCTTCTTGAACGCGCGGACCTCCGCCAGCGTCTTGGGGCTGACCACGTCCGCGATCGAACGACGCGAGCCTCGGTCGCCGTACGCGCCGGCGGCGGCGCGCCAGCCCTTCGGCTGCACGCCGTACTGCTTGCCAAGCAGGGCAAGGAAGATCTTGGCCTTCTGCTCGCCGTAACCGGGCAGGGCCTTGAGCCGCTTGAGCACCTCCGGACCGTCCGGCTTGGGCCGGCCGGAGGTCCAGATCGCCTCGGCGTCGCCGTCGTAGTGCTCCATGACGAACTGGCACAGGGCCTGCACGCGGCGCCCCATCGAGCCGCCGTAACGGTGGATCGCGGGCGGCGTGACACACAGCTCGACGAACCGCTCGGGGTCCGCCTCGGCGATCTTCCGCACGTCGAACCCATCCATCCGATCCGCGATCTTGCGCGGCCCGATGAACGCGACCTCCATGGAGATCTGCTGGTCCAGCAGCATCCCGACGAGCAGCGCCACCGGGTCCTCGCTCAGCAGCTTGTCGGCCTCGGCCTCGCCGCTCAGGTGCACTTCACGCGTCATGGGGTCATTTTTGCAGGTCGCGGAGCCAGACGCGCAAGACGCCGAGCGGCTCCGCACCGTAAGCGAGCGCGGCGGACAGGGCGGCGCCGTGCTCGTAGCCCACCACCGGCAGACCCGGGAAGGCGGCGGAGACCGCGGCGACGGCACCGCGCCAGTCGTCGCCGCTGAAGTTCGAAAGGCCGGCCGCCGAGGGGCCGCGATGGGCGACGGCGGACGAGCCCGGCCCGGTCAGGAACACGAACGACGGGTCCGGTGAGGGAGCGGCCGTCCACCCCGAAGCCGCGGCAGGCACCGGGAAATGCAGCCACGAAGCCTCGAACAGCAGTGTGAAGCCCGGCAGGCTCAGGCTCGCGAAGCTGTCTTTCACCGAGCAGCCCGCCGACGCGTCCACCAGCGGCAGCACGTCCGCCGCCGTGGCGGACGGGGTCAGCGTCACAGCGTCCGGGTAGAGCTCCGGGGTGCGCGAGGGCGACGTCCACGCACGCGGGCCGAAGACGCCCTGCACGCCGTAGACCCGGCAGTACACGTCGCACCAGGTGGCGTTTTCCTCGACGGCCGCGGTCAGGAGCGCGCGAACCACAGCACGTCCGGCTCTCCCCGCGGCACCGGGACGTCGACGGTCCGCACGTCGGCGAACCGGGCGCGCAGCCGTTCCGTGAACGAAGGCGCCGCGCCCGCGCTCCACACGGCCAGCACTCCGCCGGGATGGAGCAGCCGCGCCAGACCGTCCACTCCGGACTCCCCGTACAGCTCGGCGTTGCCTTCGGTGACCGTCCACTCCGGACCGTTGTCGATGTCCAGGCACAGCGCGTCGAACCGCTCCCCCGCGGACAGCGTGGAACGCAGCCAGGCCACCAGATCAGCCTCGACGACGCGCACGCGCGGGTCCGCCAGCGCATCCCCGTGCACCGAGCGCAACGGGCCGTCGCGGTTCCACTCGATCACCGCGGCCTCGCGCTCCACCACGACCACCGAGCCGACATTCGGGTGATCCAGCGCGGCCCGCAGCGAGAAGCCGACGCCGAGACCGCCGATCAGGATCGTCGCGCCGGGCGTCAGCCGGTCGGCCGCGCCGGTGACGAGCAGCCGCTCCGACTCCCCGTTTCGCGTGTCCATCAGGAAAACCCCGTTGGCGATCACCTCGAACGCCGACCCGTCACGCCGCAGCACCAGCTCACCGCCGCGGCCGGTCACCACATCCAGCACCTCAGCCACGCCGGGCAGCTTCTCACAAGCGCCTCAGCCGACGGCTACCTCCTCACGGGCCGCCGCACGGGCCCGCGCGCCCCAGAAGAACAGCATCACGGCGAATGCCACGGCGGTCAGCACCGCGGCGATCTCCGGCAGCGCCTTCGGGCCCGCGGAGGTCAGCACCGCGCCGCCGACGACGCCGGACAGCCCGACGCCGAGGTAAATGGCCGACGCGTTGAGCGACAGCGCCAGACCCGCGTGGCCCGGCGAAAGCTCGATCAGCCGGTGCTGCACCGGCGGGCTGAACGCCCACGTGCCCATGCCCCAGAAGAACAGCGTGACGGCCGCGCCCACCACCGTCGCGGTGGTCAGCGGCAGCAGCACCAGCACCAGGGTGATCCCGGCCAGCACCACGAGGATCGGCACGCGCGCCCCCCACCGGTCGGCCACCCGGCCGCCGACGTAGTTGCCGACCGCGCCGCCGATGCCGTAGCAGAACAACAGGATCGTGACGGTCGCGCCGGTGACCCCGGCCGTCGCGGCGAGCAGCTGCGAAACCAGCGTGTAGACCATGAACGCGGCGAGGCACGCGAGCACGGTGGTCACCAGCAGCGCGACCACGCGCTTGTCCCGCGCGACCGCGAACCGCTCGGCCAGCCGCACCGCCGGCGGCGCCGCGACCTTCGGCAGCACGAGCCGGATGGCGACCGCGCCGGCCAGCGACAGCACGCCGACGAGCAGGAACGCGGCCTCGTAGTCGAGCTGCTGCGAGATCAGGCTGCCGAGCGGCACCCCGAAGATGAGCGCGACGGTCAGCCCGCCGAACACCGTCGCGACCGCGCGACCACGGCGTTCCGGCGTGGACAGCTCCGCGGCGACCGCGGTGGCGCCAGGCGTGAAGACGGCGGCGCCCACGGCGGTGACCACCCGCGCGATCATCAGCGTGGTGTACCCCGGCGCGACAGCGGCGAACAGGTTGCCGAGACCCGTGACGACCATCGCGGCGACCAGCAGCGACCGGCGCTCCCAGCGGCCGGTGGCCGCGGCGAACAGCGGCGACCCGATGGCGTACGCGATGGCGAAGGACGTGACGAGCTGGGCGGCGGCCGTCGCGGAGATCTGGAGCTCGGCGGTCAGCGACGGCAGCAGCCCGGCGACGATGTAACCGCTGGTGCCGACGCCGAAGGCGCCGAACGCCAGCACCGCGTTCCGTGACGTGCCCGAGGACGGGACGGTGGACATGGACGTGCCCCCAAAGGCGAACAAGGGTGATTGGTTCGATGAACGTCGTAGTTCGATCCTGACCGTACTACGCCCCACCGACAATTTCGACAGACGTCGTACAATGGGACCGTGGCCGACACCGCGCACCTGACCCCGCTCGTCCATCCCGCCCGCGACGAGATGACCGTCGAGGCGGTGCTGCGCGCCCTCGCCGACCCCGTCCGGCTGGGGATCGTCCGCCAGCTCGCCGCGGCGGGCACCGAGGTCGCGTGCGGCGTGCTCGAGGTGCCGGTGACCAAGTCCACAGTCACGCACCACCTCGGGATCCTGCGCCAGGCGGGTGTGGTCGCCGGGCGGCAGGAGGGCACCACGCGGTACAACTCCTTGCGCCGCAAGGATCTTGACGCGCTCTTCCCCGGCCTGCTGGACGGCGTGCTGGCCGCCCGGCGCTAGGTCGATTCCGGGCGTGAAGAGGCTCACCCGAATACCGGGATGACAAACCGGCCCCGCGTCGGTTCAACTGGGACGAGACAGCTCGACGGCGTCGGGGCCGCACAGCTGTCTTGTTTTTTGCCCTCGTACTAAAGCGCTTCAGAACGGGTAGAGCCCGGGCTGAGTAATCGATTTCCCAAGGAAGGAGAGCCGTGCCCGTCGCGTTGCTCGCACTCGCCATCGGTGCCTTCGGCATCGGTACCACCGAGTTCGTGATGATGGGTGTGCTGCCCCAGACCGCCGCGGACTTCCACATCGACATCCCCACGGCCGGTTACTTCATCTCCGCCTATGCGCTCGGCGTCGTGATCGGCGCCCCCCTGCTCACCGCGCTGGCCGTCCGGCTGCCGCGCAAAACCATGCTGCTCGCGATGATGGGCCTGTTCACGCTGGGCAACGGCTTGTTCGCGCTGTCGCCGAACCAGGGGTTCGGCGTGGCGTTCCGCTTCCTCGCCGGCCTGCCGCACGGCGCGTTCTTCGGCGCCGGCGCGGTGGTCGCGTCGAGCATGGCCAAACCGGGCCAGCGGGCCAAGGCCGTGTCCATGATGTTCATGGGCCTGACGCTGGCGAACGTCATCGGCGTGCCGCTGGGCACGCTGCTGGGCCAACAGGTCGGCTGGCGCGCGACGTTCGGCGTGGTCGCCGTGATCGGGCTGGTGGCCGCGGCCGCCATCGCGAAACTGGTGCCGCACCAGGGCCGTCCGGCCGAGACTTCGCTGCGCGGCGAGCTGGGCGCGTTCCGCCGCCCGCAGGTGTGGCTGGCGCTGGCCATCGTCACGTTCGGCCTCGGCGGGGTGTTCGCCTGCCTGTCCTACATCACGCCGATGCTCACCGACGTCGCCGGCTACTCGCCCGCGAACGTCACCCTGCTGCTCTCGCTCGCCGGCGTGGGCATGACGCTGGGCAACTACCTCGGCGGCCGGCTCGCGGACCGGGCGCTGATGCCCGGCCTGTACGCCGCGCTGCTCGCGCTGGCCGCGGTGCTCGGCATCTTCACGATCACCGCGCAGGGCAAGGTCGGCGCCGCGATCACGATCTTCTTCGTGGGCGTGGCCGGCTTCATGATCGGCCCGATGATGCAGGCGCGGATCATGGAGAAGGCGGGCGGCACCCCGTCGCTCGTCTCGGCGGCCGTGCAGTCGGCGTTCAACATCGCCAACTCGATCGGCGCGTCGCTGGGCGGTCTGGTGATCGCGGGCGGCCTCGGCCTGGTCGCGCCGAACTGGGTCGGCGCTTCGCTCGCGGTGCTCGGCCTCTCGATCGCCCTGTTCTCCGGCACGCTCGACCGGCGCGAAGCCCGCGCGGCCGAGCAGCGGGAACTGGCGCTGGCCTCCTGACCGGCTCGTGAGTGTTCCTGACGGTCAGAACCGTCGTGAACACTCACGAGTCGAAGGGGCCGCCGGTGATCGTCAGCGCGATGTAGAGGACCGCGGCGCAGAGCAGGCCGCAGGTGACGACGTCGACCTTCTTGCCGCGGATCGCCAGCAGGCCCACGTTCTCGGCGGGCAGCACCGCGCGCAGGAGCCCGGCCACGAACAACGCGACGCCGACCAGGATGGCGCCCTCGCGCCAGTGGTACTGGAAGGTGCGCAGCGCCGCCGCCGCGAGCAGCAGCAGCACCACCGTGAACGGCACGTGGACCGCCCAGGCCCGCCCGTTCCGGCGCCGGTCGCCCGCCATCGCCATCAGCCCGCGACCGTGCGTTCCGCCGCCTCGACGACGTTGCTGACCAGCATCGCCCTGGTCATCGGGCCGACGCCGCCGGGGTTCGGCGACAGCCAGCCGGCGACCTCGGCGACGGCCGGGTCGACGTCACCGGTGAGCTTGCCGTCCACGTGCGAGACGCCGACGTCCAGCACCGCCGCGCCCGGCCGCACCATGTCCGGCGTGATGATCCCGGGCACGCCTGCGGCCGCGACCACGATGTCGGCGCGGCGGACCTCGGCGGCGAGGTCTCGGGTGCCGGTGTGGCAGAGCGTCACGGTGGAGTTCTCGCTGCGGCGCGTGAGCAGCAGGCCGAGCGTGCGCCCGACGGTGATGCCGCGGCCGACCACGGTGACCCGCGCGCCGTTCAGCTCCACGCCGTGGCGCTTGAGCAGCTCGATGATCCCGTACGGCGTGCAGGGCAGGGCGCCCTTCTCGCCGAGCACCAGCCGGCCGAGGCTGACCGGCGCGAGGCCGTCCGCGTCCTTGTCCGGGTCGATGCGCTCGAGCACCGGGTTCGCGTCGAGGTGCTTCGGCAACGGCAGCTGGACGATGTAGCCGTGGCAGGCCGGGTCGGCGTTCAGCTCGTCGATGACGGCCTCGAGCTTCTCCTGCGAGATGTCGGCGGGCAGGTCGCGGCGGATCGAGTTGACGCCGATCTTCGCGCTGTCCGCGTGCTTCATCTTCACGTACGAGTGCGAGCCGGGATCGTCGCCGACCAGCACCGTGCCCAGGCCGGGGACCACCCCCCGCTCGGCGAGCGCGGCCACCCGCGGGCGCAGCTCCGCGAAAATGGCGTCCTTCGTGGCCTTGCCGTCCAGAATCTTCGCCGTCACGACGCCCATTCTCGCAAAGCGGCGCCGGGGAGCGTCGGCAACCCGGCCGGGTGAGCCGCCCGGAGCGGATCACGATCACCCCGCGCGTCGTGGCCGGGCGCGCATTGCCACTGCCCGTAGACTCCCCGTCACCCCCACCACCGGCTCCGCGGCTCGGCTCGCACGTGCGTGTGATCTTCCGCATAAGGCGTCGGCCGAGGTCAGACCGCATGCCGGCTTGCCCGCGAGTGGCAAAACCCGCATGCGGGGTGCGTTCGTGCGCGCGAACAGTCAAAATGTCACCGTGGCACAACCGACGACGCAGCTGAACGCGACGGAGCAGGACACACTGGTCAAGCAGATCGGACTGGCCCTGCTGCGCGCCGCACCGCGCGACTGGCGCAAAGTCACCGCGGAGTACCGGGCTGTCGGGAGGTACCACGAGCTGACCGGCCAGATCCTCACCGAGGACGGCGCCAGTCAGGAGTGGGTCGCCACCCACGACATCGCGACCCTCTTCGGACGGCTGCGCGGTGGCATGTACCGCGACGGCCGCGGCACCTGGTTCAACGCGCGCTACCAGCTCGACCACCCCTCCAGCTACAACCTCGAGTACAACCGCGACGAGCCGCCGTGGAACCTCGCCCCGCCGCCGCAGGCGTACCAGGACGAGCTGCGCATGTTCCCCCGCACCGAGGAGAACGTGCCCGAGTGGCTGATCCGGCGCATGTCCGGCCTCGGCCCCGAGCAGCCCGGACCGCACTTCCGCATCGCGCGGATCTTCGACACCATCGGGCCGGCCGGCCGCCCCGTGATCAACCGTCCCGACCTGGAGGTGGCGGAGCAGGACCGGCTGCTCGACTACCTCGACCACGCGCCCCTGGTCGTCCAGGAGCGCGGGTACGACATCGACCGGCTCGCGCCGGCGCCCGAGGCCACCGTGCCCGTCGCGTTCCACAGCGACGGGCAGTGGATCTGGCCGGCGGCAGTGAACTTCTACCTGCAGCGCTACGGCGTCTCACCGGAGAACGACCTGGTCGAGCACATCCGCTCGAACGGCTTCCAGCTCCCGCCGGTCGACGACCTCGCCCTGCAGGGCGCTGCGGCGTACCTGACCCGCGGTAACCAGCAGCCGCCGCAGCAACGGCCCGGGCCGCCGCCGCAGGGGCAGGCGCCTGGTGGGCCCGGCGGTCCCGGTCAGGGTGGGCCTGGTCAGGGTGGACCGAACGGGCCTGGTGGGCCCGGCCAAAGCGGCTCTGGCGGTGCCGGCCAAGGCGGGCCCGGTGGGCCTGGTCAAGGCGGACCGGCTGGGGCTGGTCCCGGCGGGCAGGGTCCCGGTGGTCCGGCTGGGGCTGGTCCCGGTGGGCTGGGTCAAGGCGGACCGGCTGGAGCTGGTCCCGGCGGGCTGGGTCAAGGCGGACCGGCTGGAGCTGGTCCCGGCGGGCTGGGTCAAGGCGGACCGGCTGGAGCTGGTCCTGGCCAGGCTGGTCCTGGTGGGCCGGGCCAAGCCGGGCCAGGCGGACCCGGCGCTGGCGGCCCCGGTCAAGCCGGGCCGGGCCAAGCCGGTCCTGGTGGGCCTGGCGGCCCTGGTCAAGCCGGTCCCGGTGGGCCGCAGGGTGGTCCTGGTGGCCAGGCCGGTCCCGGCGCGCCGGGTGGTCCCGGTCAGGCCGGTCCTGGCGGACCCGGTCTCGGCGCCGCGGCGCTCGGGGCCGCGGCCCTCGGGACTGTGGGAGTCGGTGCGGCCGCGTTGGCGGGTTCCGGTGGGTCCGCGCCGTCGCAGCCGGAGGCGCCCGCGCCGGTGGACGTCCCGCTCGCGGTGCACACGCCGCCCGCGGAGCCGGAGCAGCGCGACGAACCGCCGTTCGAGCAGGCCTTCGACGATTACCCGGACGCGCATCACGAAGACGCCCAGGCGTACGGCGACGAGCAGTACCACGAGGCCGAGGGCTACGAGAACGAGTTCGACGACCGCTTCGCCGACGAGCAGCACGCCGAGTTCGAGCCCGGCCAGGACCCGAACGGCCCGCCGCCGGCCGAGCGGACCGCGCTGTACAGCCCGGTCGACCCGAACGCCGCCCCGCCGGGGCAGCAACCGCATCCGGCGGAGGAGACCGCGCTGTACGCGCCGGTGGACACCGCCCCGCAGCACGAAGAGCAGCACACGCAGCTCTACGCACCCGTCGACCCGCACGCGGCGCCGCCCGCTGCCGAAGCGACCGCACTGTACGCACCCGTGGACACCGCGCCGCAGCACGAAGAGCAGCACACGCAGCTGTACGCGCCCGTGGAGCCGGAAGAGCAGCACGCGGACCAGAACGGCCTGTACACCGGACCGCAGGACGAAGAGCAGCTCAGCGAGCAGCACGGCCTGTACACGGGTCCGGATCCCGAGGCGGGCCACGACGAGGACTACGAGGACGAGCAGCACACCGACCCGTACGGCAACGAGGTCGGCCAGCATTCCGACTCGTACGGCGAAGAAAGCGACGCCGACCCGTACGGCGACGACAGCGGGCACCAGCTGCGCGAGGACGAGGGCGGCCATCAGCTGCGCGAGGAGGAGCCGGACTTCGACTCGGGCCCGCCGACCTCGCTGATGAACGCCGACACGTCCGTGCCCGGGGTGCCGCCGGTGCCCGGAGTGCTGCCGGTGCCCGAGGTGCCGGTGCGTGGCGGCCACGCGATGCGGTCGGAGGAGCCGGACGAGCCCGAGGCGCCACCGGCCGAACCCCAGCCGGTCCAGAGCCAGCCGGTCCAGCCGCAGCCGCGACGGTCTCGCCGCGCCCGGCCCGCCGAGCCCGCGTTGGCCGGCTTGCAGGACAAGCTCGACCAGCTCGACGTGCCCGAGGAGGCGTACCGGCTCGGCGAGGCGACCGACCGCGGCTGGAGCGTCGAACAGGTCGAGGAGGGCTGGCGCGTCGCCTGGTACGACGGCGAACTGGTCAACCCGGCGGTGTTCGGCGACGCCGAGGACGCGGCGGCCTTCATGCTCGGCAAGGTGCTGATGCACCCGGACGGCCACGCGCCGGTCGAACAGGAGCCGCCACCGGCGCCCGTCGAGGACCCGGTGGCCGACGCCCCGAAGCCGCCGGTGATGGCGACGCTGTCGCCGGCCGTCGCCACGGGCTCGTTCCCGGTGCGGCCGCGCGAGGACGTGCCGCCGCAGGAGCAGACCGCGTTCACCTCGGCGGAGGAACTGCTCGGCGACGACGAGCCACCGGCCCGTCCGCCGGTCCCGGCGCAGCAGTCCGTGGCGGCACCGACGCAGGTCGCGCCGCCCGTCGCTCCCCCGCGCCGGGAACCGCCGATGGGGGCGCCGCTGCCGCCGATGTCCCCGCCGCAGCGCCGGGAGGAGCCGGTCCGCGCCGCCAACGGTGCGGGCGGCCGCGGCGTCAACGGTGGCGGTGGCTCGGGACAGCAGTGGCCGATCTCGCCGCTTTCGGGCGAGCCGCCGCTGACGCTGTTCCGCGGCAAGGAGCTGCGCGAGCTGCCCGCGGGCAGCGAGCTGGACCGTTTCGGCGGCCCGAACGGCAACCTGACCTACGCCGCCGGGACGCCGTTCGAGGAGCGCTCGCTGGTGCCGGAGTGGGTGCACCGGCCGTACCACGTGTACCGGGTGCAGCGTCCGCTGGAGACGCTCGCCGGGGTCGCGATCCCGTGGTTCAACCAGCCGGGCGGCGGGTCGGCGTACCTGCTGCCGGCCTCGATCGAGGAGCTGGTCGCCGAGGGTGACCTGATCGAGCTGGACCCGGGCGAACCGCCCATCGACTGAGGCGTGAACAGTGAAGGCCCCCGGTTTCCGCCGGGGGCCTTCACTGTTCTGCGGGTTACTTGACGACGAGCCCGTGGGCGGCGGCGAAGGCGATGGCCGTCTCCGTGTCGATGTACGCGCCGCGCAAGTCGGCCTGCACCAGCGCGTTCGCGTCGAGCACCGCGCCGCGGAGGTCGGCGCCGGGCAGCTTGGCCGCGAGCAGCCGGGCGCCGCTCAGGTCGCTGCCGCGCAGGTCCGTGTCGGTGAGGTCGGCCTCGGTCAGGTTGGCCTCGCGCAGCCGCAGCCCGGACAGGTCGAGCTTGCGCAGCCGTCCCCGCGCCAGCGACGCGAGCGAAAGGTCGCACTCCGTCAGCGCGATGCCCTGGAATCGACAGTCCATAAAGGACGATCCGAGCAACGAGCACGAGGACCACCGGCTCTCGGCCAGCACCGTCCGGTCGAACTTGCACGACCGGAACGCCGACGCGTCGTGCCGCGAGCCCGCGAGGTCGGCCCTCGTGAAGTCGCAGTCGTCGAACGTGCAGCCCCGGGTGCGCAGGTCCCGCAGGTCCGCCTCGGCGAAGTCACAGCCGACGAACTGGCGTTTTTCCCACCACTGCCCGGAAAGCACGGCTTCCTGGTAGTTCTCCCCCGTCTCGATCACCCGGACAGGATGTCACAACCGCGTCGGCGGGCGACCAGAACCTTCACTTCAACGCCATCCCCGGGATACGGGCGCGGATCGCGTTCATGGTCTCCTCGTCGGAGACGCCCTGCCAGTCGTACCGCGGCGTGTAGGGCGCGGTGAGAGCTCGGACGTCCTCGTCGGTGAGCTCGACGTCCAGCGAAGCGATCGCGTCGTCGATCTGCGCGGTGGACCCGGCGCCGACCAGCGGGGCGGTGACCACCGGTTGACGACGCAGCCAGGCCAATGCGACGGACGCGCGGCTCACCCCGTGCGCGGTCGCGACCTCGCCGACCGCGTCGACGATGGCGTGGTTGGACGCCTCCTGCTCGGGCGAGTAGAGCGCGTCGGCGTACGCGCCGTCGGTGCCGGAGCGGGCGGTGGACTTCGCGTCGTCCCAGCCTCGGGCCAGGCGGCCGCGGGCGAGCGGGCTCCAGATGATCGTGCCGACGCCCTCGTCCAGGCAGAGCGGGATCATCTCGCGTTCTTCTTCGCGGGCGAGCAGGTTGTAGTGGTCCTGCATGGACACGAACCGGGCCCAGCCGTTCCGCTGCTGCAGGTGCAGGGCCTTGGCGAACTCCCAGGCGGGCATCGACGACGCGCCGAGGTAGCGGACCTTGCCGGCCTTGACCAGGTCGTGCAGTGCCTCGAGGGTCTCCTCCAGCGGGGTCGCGTGGTCGTTGCGGTGCACCTGGTAGAGGTCGATGTAGTCCGTGCCCAGGCGCCGCAGCGAGTGGTCGGCCTCGGTCATGATCGCCTTGCGCGACAAGCCTTTCCCGTTCGGTCCGGGGCGCATGGGATGACGCAGCTTGGTCGCGATCACCACGTCGTCGCGGTCCGCGAAGTCACGCAGCGCACGGCCGAGGATCTCCTCGCTGGACCCGTTCGAATACATGTTGGCGGTGTCGAAGAAGTTGATGCCCGCGTCCAGGGCATGCTTGACCAGCGGGCGGGCGTCCTCCTCGCCGAGGGACCAGACGGGGTGGCCGCGGCCGGGCTCGCCGTAGGTCATCGCGCCGATCGCGATGGGCGAGACATCCAGACCGGTGCGGCCGAGTTTCACGTAACGCATGGGGTGGCTCCTGCCGAAGGGAACTTGCGGAGGATTCTCCGCAAGTTCGAAACTAGCGGAGGATTGTCCGCGAGTCAACGGGCAGGGCATCATCGGGTGATGACCGACCAGACGCCGAGCACGTACGGCACCCAGCGCAAGGCCGCCGCGCGCAACCGTGTCGCGATCATCGAGGCCGCCCACGAGCTGTTCGCGGACGACCCGCTGGTGCCGCTGAGCGAGGTCGCCAAGCGGGCGGGCGTCGGCGCCGGGACGCTGTACCGCCACTTCCCCACCCGGGAGGACCTGATCCTCGCGGCCTACCAGCACGACATCGAACGCCTGACCACCACCGCCGACCAGGTGCTGGCGAACCACTCGTCGGCCAAGGCCGCGTTCGTCGAATGGTTCGAGACCCTTTCGGCCTACATCCGCATCAAGCACGGCCTCGGCGACGCGTTGCACAGCGCCGCGGCCCAAGACGTAATCAGCGCTTCCTGGGGGCCGACCAGCGCGGCGGTGGCCAAGCTGGTGGACGCCTGCGTGGCCGAGGGCACGATCGCCGCCGGGCACGAGCCCGCCGACATCATCATGCTCATGAGCTTCCTGTGGCGGGTGGCGGACAACGACGACGGCCTGGCCCAGGGACGGCGCCTGATCGCCGCCGTGTTCTCCGGCCTTCAGGCACCACCCCAGCCGATCTGAGCGCCTTGCCTGTGCTCAGCGGAAGTCACGGGACTTCGCCGTGATGCGCAGGGGCAGGGGCTCGAGCTTGAGGGCCCGAACGCTCGCCACGCCGTCCGCCTTTTCGAGCACGCCGTGGACCAGCAGCGCCGCGCTGGAGCGCGCGACGCGGTGGAAGCGCTGCCACAGGCCGAGGGTGCAGATGACGTTGACCATGCCCGTCTCGTCCTCGAGGTTGATGAAGGTGACGCCGCCGGCGGTGGCCGGGCGCTGGCGGTGCGTGACGGCGCCGCCGACGAGCACCCGGTCGCCGTCCTCCAGCCCCAGCAGCCGGTCCGCGGTGACCACGCCGAGCGCGTCGAGGCGTTCGCGGATGAACTGCGTCGGGAAGCTGTCCGGGGAGAGGCCGGTGGCCCAGACGTCCGCGGCGGCGACGTCCAGCGCGTCCATGCCCGGCAGCGTCGGCGCGTCGACCCCGGTGCCCGTGCCGGGCAGCTTCTCCGGCCGGTCCTGGGCCGCCGCGCCCGCCGACCACAGCGCCTGGCGGCGGTCGGGGCCGAAGCAGGCGAACGCGCCCGCCGTGGCGAGCGCCTCCAGCTGCGGCGTGGTGAGCCGCACCCGGCGGGCGAGGTCGGACATGCTCGCGTACGGCCCGTGCTCCTCGCGTTCGGCCACGATCTGCTCGGCGACCGTGGCGCCGACCGCGCGGACGGTGCCTATCCCGTTGCGCACGGCCCGCAGCTCCCCGTTGTCCGGCAAGGGTTCCAGCGTGGCGTGCGGCAGGCTGAGGTTGATGTCCGGGCCGAGCACGGTGACGCCGTGCCGGCGCGCGTCGGCCACCAGCGATTGCGGCGAGTAGAAGCCCATCGGCTGCGCGCGCAGCAGTCCCGCGCAGAAGGCGTCCGGGTGGTAGTACTTGAAGTACGCGCTGGAGAACACGATGTGCGCGAAGCTCAGCGCGTGGCTCTCCGGGAAGCCGAAGTTCGCGAACGCCTTGAGCTTCAAGAAGATCTGCTCCGCCAGCTCCAGTCCGACACCCTTGGCCACGGCGCCGTCGAGGAACCGCTGGCGCAGCCGTTCCATCTTCCGCACCGACCGCTTGGAGCCCATCGCGTGACGCAGCTGGTCGGCCTCCGCGGCGGTGAAACCCCCGACGTCCAGCGCGATCTGCATCATCTGCTCCTGGAACAGCGGGACGCCCTTGGTCTTGCTCAACGCGTTTTCCAGCAGCGGGTGGTCGTAATCCCACTTTTCGCGGCCTTGCTTACGGCGGATGTACGGGTGCACCGAGCCGCCCTGGATCGGGCCGGGGCGGATGAGCGCGACCTCCACCGCGAGGTCGTAGAACTCCCGCGGCTGCAGCCGGGGCAGCGTGGCCAGCTGCGCGCGGCTCTCCACCTGGAACACGCCGATCGCGTCGGCGCGGCAGAGCATGTCGTAGATCTTCTCGTCCTTCAGGTCCAGGTCGGCGAGGTCGACCTTTTCGCCCTTGTGGTCACGGACCAGGTCGAGCATGTAGTGCAGCGCCGAGAGCATGCCCAGGCCCAGCAGGTCGAACTTGACCAGCCCGGCTGACGCGCAGTCCTCCTTCTCCCACTGCACCACGCTGCGCCCGGGCATCCGCGCCCACTCGACGGGGCAGATCTGGCTCACCGGCTCCTGGCAGATCACCATGCCGCCGGAGTGGATGCCCAGGTGCCGCGGGAAGTCCTCGAGCGCGAACGCGAGCTGGACGACGTCTTCGGGGATGTCGTGGTCGTGGTCCTTTTCGGTGCTGCGCAAGGAACCCCAGCGGTCGATCTGCTTTCCCCACGCGTCCTGCTGGCCGGGTGAGTAGCCGAGCGCGCGGGCGGCGTCGCGGATCGCCGAGCGGGCGCGGTAGGTGATCACGTTGGCGACCTGCGCGGTGTTGAGCCGGCCGTACTTCGTGTAGACGTGCTGGATGGCCTCCTCGCGGCGGTCGGACTCGATGTCGAGGTCGATGTCCGGGTAGCCGTCGCGGTCCGGGGCGAGGAACCGTTCGAAGAGCAGCTTGTACAGCACCGGGTCGATCTTGGTGATGCCGAGCGCGTAGCAGACGGCCGAGTTCGCCGCGGATCCCCTTCCCTGGCAAAGGATATTCGCCTCGCGACAGAACTCGACGATGTCGTGCACGATCAGGAAGTAGCCGGGGAACTCCCGCTTCTCGATGATCTTCAGCTCGTGCTCGAGCTGTGCGTACGCGCGTTTTTCATGGTCCTTGCCGTCGAAATGCTCCTTCGCGCCCGCCATGGTGAGCACGCGCAGGTGTTCCGCCTCGGTGCGCCCGTTCGGCAGGTCGAACGGGGGCAGCTTCGGCTCGAGGTGGTGCAGCTCGAAGGCGCACTCGCGGCCGAGCAGCGCGGCCCGTTGGACGGCGCCGGGGTGGCGCTCGAAGATCTCGGCCATTTCCGCGCCGGAACGCAGGAAGGCCATGGAATCCGGCGGCAGCCACGGCTCCAGCTCCTCGATGCCGCGCCGGGCGCGGATGGCCGCCAGCGCGTCGGCGAGCGCGCCCCGTTCCGGCCAGGCGTAGTGGGCGGCGGTGGTCGCCACGGTGGGCAGGCCGAAGTCGGCGGCCATCTTGGCGAGCAGGTTGTTGTGCGTGTCGTCGAGCGGCAGGCCGAGGTCGGTCAGCTCAACGTACACGTTGTCACGGCCGAAAAGCTCCACGAGCTCCCGCAGCCGCTCGGCCGCCGCGGCGGGCCCGCGGGTGACGAGCGCCGTGCGGACCGCGCCCTTGCGACACCCGGTGAGCACGGCGCACTGCCCGGCGACCTCCTCGGCGACCTCGCGCAGCCGGTAGATCGGCCGTCCCTTCTCGGCGTGCAGCCCGGGCTCCGCGCGGCCGTCGTGCCCGCGCATCTGGCCGGCCGTGATGGCGCGGCACAGGCTGCGGTACCCCTGGTCGCCGCGGGCCAGCAGCAGGAGGTGCGCGCCCTCGGGGTCGGCGTCACCGTTCTGCGGCCCGGAAAGCCCGAAGCTCAGCTCGGTCCCGAACACCGTCGCGACGCCCAGTTCCTTCGCCGCCTCGGCAAACCGGACGACGCCGTACATCCCGTCGTGGTCGGTCAGCGCGATCGCGTCGAGCCCGAGCCGCGAGGCCTCCTCGACGAGCTCCTCGGGATGGTTGGCCCCGTCGAGGAAGCTGAAGTTGGAGTGGCAGTGCAACTCGGCATACGGCACCCGCGGTCTGGCCGCCTCGAGGTCACTCCGCGGCGGCGCCACCCGCTCGGGCCGCTGATACCCCTCGCGACGTCTCCCCCAGGCCGGACTGTCCCCGTGATCCCCGGGCGGCAGCGCACCGGACAGCGCCCGGGCGAGGTCCTTCCACGGAACCGGCGGATTGTTCCAGCCCATCTAGCTCTCCGACGAGAGCCGGGGAGCCGGGATGAGGACTCCGACACCGGCCCCGACCTCCACTCGCGGCGGCGGGATCGCGGGCAGGCGCACACCGGCGTCGCCCCGGCCCGCCCCCGGCGGCGGGATCGCAGGCAAGCACGCAGCGGCGCCGCCCGGATCCTCGCCTTGGCGCGGGATCGCGGGCAGCCGGGCGCGGCCGGACCAGGCCGAGTCCAGGGTCTCCGGCCGGAGTGGGAGTGCGGAGCGCAGCCAGGCCAGTACCTGGCGCACGTAGTCGTCATTCACCTAGTCGTACACTCCCTCTACTGTCCACAGTGGATTATCCAGGCCCGCGCACAGGAGCAGGACCGCCTCGGGCGGCTCGTCCGGCGCACCGGCGATCAGCATCTGGACCCGGGCGCGCGGGGGCCCCGGCGCGCGGTTGGCCACCCTGGTCATCGGCCAGACCCGGGACCAGTCGAGCACCTGCCTCGACGGCTCGCCGAGGATGCTGAGGCGGCTCGGGGCCGAGGTCAGGCGACGGTGGGCGGTGAGGCCCACGAGCCGTCCTTCGGCGTCGACGACCTCGGCGGGCAGCGGCCGGACGAGCACCGTCGCCGGTGAGGGCGCCGGCAGCCGGCCCGGCCAGGTCGCGCCGAGCGCTTCGCCCCAGGCAGTGGGGCCGTTGTCGTGGCTCCAGCCTTCGCCGGACGGCGCCGGTGGGCCGAGCACCGGCGCGTCCGGGGGCGAAATCGGGTCGCGGGCGTCGCCCCAGGGGACGAGGCGGACGCGGCCTGCGGGGTCTCGCCCGCCGTCGAGGAGCGGCGTGACGACTCCCTCCGGCCCGAGCAGGCCCTGGACCCGGACGAAGGCGCGGCCGGCGCGTTCCGCCGTGAGTTCCTCGTCCTCGTCGGGGCCCGCGGCCGGGTTGCCGCCACGCCAAAGGCCGAGTTGCAGCGACCGTCCCTCGACGGTCTCCTGCGGCTCCAGGGTCAGCCGGGCGACTCCCGAGGTGGGCCGGGCACCGGGCGCGGCCCGCAGCCAGCCTTCGAACTGCCAGCGCACGCGGTCGGAAACCCCTTGCGGCGTCAGGGGTTCCGCACACCTCCAGACGCGGCCGAGCTGTTCGCCGGACTCGGTGGTGGCGTAGATGCCGAGCCGGGTACAGGCCAGCCCCCGCTCGGTGAGGCCCGCGTGGAACCGGGCGCCGGTGCTCTGGGCCACGAACGCGGCGACGTCGATCCGTTCCAGCACCGGGTCGAACGATTCGGTCAGCGACAACTCTGGCGGAGGACGGCGACGCAGCGGCGGCCGCTCCGACAGGCCGCGGGCGAGCCGGTGCGCGAGGACGCCTTCGAACGCGAAGCGGGCCAGCACGTCGCGTTCGGTGAGCGCGGCGAAGGCACCGAGCGTGTGCAGGCCGAGCCGGGTGAGCAGGCCGACGAGTTCCGCGCGGTCGCTGCCCGGCTGGTCGAGTTCGGCGACCGGCAGCGGCGCGAGGAACGCGGCCGCCTCCCCGTGCTCGACGAACTCGCCGTGCCGGGCCGCGATGGTCGCCGCGAACAGCCCCTCCGCGATCCCGACCTGGCACTCGACCCCGGCCGCGGCGGCGACCTGGTCCAGCAGCTTCTCGGCGAGCCGGATCTCGCCGCCGAAGTACCCCGCCGCACCGGACACGGGCACCGCGATCAGCCCGGGCCGCACCACTTCCAGCCCGACGACCAGTTCCTCCACCGCCCTCGCGACGGTCTCGAACAGCCGCGCGTCCCGCCCGTCGTCCGCCCCGAACACGGCCAGCTCGGGACACTGGGACTCCGCCTCACGCCGCCGCATCCCCCGGCGGACCCCGCGCGCCCGCGCCACGGCCGTACACGCCACGACGCGATTCGCCAGGAACACCGCGGCGGGCCTGGTGACCGCCACCCCACCCGCGGCCACCGCCGCGACAGCCGGCCAGTCCGGACACCAGAGGACCAGCAGCCGGGTGGGCAGGACGCTCATGGGGCCACCACCCCACGGGAGTGTCTATTGTGGACGGCCGTACCGGATCGCGGATCGACGTGAGCAGTCACCCGGGTACCGCGAAGCGAGGCGACGACAGCGGCAGCAACTGTCGGAGCGGCAGTGGAAGCAGCAGTGATTGCGACAGCAGGAATGGCAGCGGCGGCCGGATGAACACACCCAGGAGAGCCGGAGCGGGAAGTGGTCATCCCACTGCCTCCTCGGGGATCAGGTGCGGTGGGGCGGCCAAGGTCTCCTCCGCGACCTCCGCGCGGGTCAGCTGGCGCGGCACCCCCATCGGCACCCCCATCGGCAATCCCATCGGTTCCGGCAGAGCCGGGGCGATCCGGCCCGTCGGGTCGGGCAGGGTCAGTGCGGCGGAGAGGGGGCGGGCGGCGGCGCCGCGGCCCGCGGCGTGGACCACGACGGGGCGGGACTCCAGGTGGCCGGCGCCCCGGGAGAGGCCGGACCAGTGGCCTCGGGTGCAGTGGAGTTCGACGTCGGCCGCGGGCCAGGGGCCCAGGGAGATCAGGACGGCGCCGCGGTGGCGGGCGCGCGCCGAGAGGCGACGGGCGATCGACGGCTGGACCGAGCGGGGCTCGGTGACGACCAGGTCGACGCCGTCGAGGAGGGCGGCCATCACGGCCGGGTACTCGGCACCCGGACGCGGGACCAGTGCCAGCCGGGAGACCGCGACGCCGTGCTCGGCCGCCGCGGCCACTCCCAGCGAAGGCACGCCGACCACCGCCGCCCACGACCCGGCGGCGGTGGCCTCGGCGAGCAGGGCGAGGAGCAGCGAGGTGGAACTGTGGACCGCCACGGTGCTCCCGCGCCGGAGCCCCGAGGCGGGCAGCAGACCGGACAGCGCCGGGGACACCGGGAGCACCCTTCCCGTCGTCCTGGCGTGCGCGGCCTGGGCCGCCACCCGGCTCGCCGTGCTCACTCCGGGCAACGCCGCCAGCCGCGCGACCGGCGGTTCCACCACAGCCGTCACCACATCCACCTCCCCCGTGACACTCAAAGCTGCGCCACTCGAAAAGCACACCGCTCGAAAGCAGCAGCCCGGACACGGACACGACGTGCGTCGCGCCGCGGCACGCCATGACGCCGAACGCCATGACACGCACCGGCGACACCGCCCGTCCCCACGCCGGAAGGACCATGGGACGGACGGGGCGCCGTTTCACCGCGGGGAAGGCGGCTCCAACACCCTGCATCGAACACCTGTTCGATGCATCCAGTAGACCCCAGACCCGGAATCCCTGTCAAGCGGTCCGCGCCGGGTCACGACATCCGTCACACGATCAAGGCCGCTTCGACGTGGCCCGACCGGCGCGTTGCGCCACACCGTCGACGATCAGCTCAAGCCCGGCATCGAACGCGGACGCCGGGTCCGGGTGGGGGTGCTCGGCCGCCTCCGCGCCGGGCGCGCCGCCGGCCTGTTCCTCCAGCACGCTCCCGACCGTGAAATGGCCGGTGGTGAGCATCGCCATCTGCGCGTCCCGTTCCGGCAGGCCCGCGGCGATCAGGAAGTCGACCTTGTGGAGGGCGCGGGAAAGGTCCGCCCCCCGGGGGCGGGTGCCGGCATGCAGCCGCGCCCCGTCGCGATGCGCCAACAGCGCGCGGCGGAAGCTGCGCGAGTTCTCCAGGAGCCATTCGCGCCAGTCGTCCGACGGCGTGGGCAACGGAGCTGTCGCGTGGAGAGCCATCGCGGCGTCCGCCATCGCCTCCAGCAGCACGGCTTTGCTCGGGAAGTGCCAGTACAGCGAGGGCTGTTCGACGCCCAGCCGTTTGGCCAGGCGCCGGGTGCTCACTTCATCGAGTCCCAGTTCGTCGAGCAGGGCCAGCGCCTCGCTGACGATGATCTCGCGGTCCAGCTTCGCCACCACCGCACTCTATCACCGATAGAGGTTGACAGCCTATCGGCGATAGGCAACCCTGGGCGCAGATCACCTATCACTGAAAGGGAGGATGGCCATGAAGGTCCTCGTATGCGGAGGCGGCATCGCCGGCCAGGCGGTCGCCTACTGGCTGACGCGTGGCGGCCACCAGGTCGTGGTCGTCGAACGCCACCCGGCGCTGCGAGCCACGGGCGCGCAGATCGACCTGCGCGGGCAGGGCATCGAGGCGATCGACCGCATGGGACTGCTCGACGCGGTACGCGAAATCCGCGTCGACGAACCGGGCGTGGCCTTTGTGGACGGACGGGGCCGCCGGTGGGGCGCCGTGCTCGCCAACACCTCCGGCAAGGGCCGCCAGACCATGACCTCGGAGTACGAGATCATGCGCGGGGACCTGGTGCGCGTCCTCCACGAGGCGGTCAAGGACGACGCGCGCTTCGTGTTCGGAGTGGACGTGGAGAGCTTCCGGCAAGACAACGACCGCGTCCTCGCGAACTTCTCGGACGGCACGTCGGAGGAGTTCGACCTGCTGATCGGAGCCGACGGACAGGGCTCGCGCGTCCGCCGGCACCTCCTTCCGGCGGACGCGCCGGCCCCGGAATGGCCGGTGGGCATCCACATGGCGTACTGGTTCATCCCCCGCGACGCGACCGACGACAGCATCCGCGAGACCTACAACGCTCCCGGCCGGCGCATGATCATGCGCCGCAGCCACAATCCCACCCGGACCCAGGTCTACTTCGCGCTGTGGGAGAGCTCCGCGGAAGCGACCGCGGTGCACCGGCAGCCGGTCGACCGTCAGAAGCAGTTCTGGGCCGAGCGGTTCCGCGGCGCCGGCTGGCAGACCGAACGGTTCCTCGACGGCCTGCGGGAGACCGAGTTCTTCTACTCCCAGGAGGTCGTCCAGATCCGGACCGGGACCTGGGCACAGGGCCGGGTCGCGCTCGTCGGAGACGCCGGCTACTGCGGCTCCCCGTACAGCGGCATGGGCACCTCCGCGGCCCTGGTCGGCGCCTACGTCCTGGCCGGGGAGATCAACCGGGCCCCGGGCGACATCCCGGCCGCGTTCGCGCGGTACCACGCGACGCTGCGGCCGTTCGTCGACCACCTTCAAGGCGAGGTCAACCCGAAGCTGCTGCGCTTCGGATTCCCCAAGGGCCGGCTGGGAATCGGCAGCATCCGCACGATGGGCGCGGTGGCCACGTTCCTGCGACTGCCCGAGCTGGCCGCGCGGTTCGCGAAGGAAGACCGCGGCGGCGACTGGCAGCTGCCGGACTACTCCCAGGTCACCCGGCCAGCAACGGGTTCAACGCCTTCCACCCCTGCCAGGCCCGCGTCGCCCCGAACTGGGCGTTGAAGCGCAGCACGGCTCGCACGTCGTCCGGCGAGGCACCCGCGCGCAGGGCCCTGCCGACGTGGATCGCGAAGGTCTCCCCCAAGGTCTGGTAGTGCACGTCGACGCTCATCGTCGCGAATGCGCGTTCACGCTCGCTCAGGCCGGCGAAACCCGCGTCGGCCCGCATCCTCGACTGCAGGCTGAAGTACTCCGCGAAGTGCGGATCCAGCTCGGCCAGCTGCGCCTGTGCCGACGCCGGCATCGGACTCGGCCCGGGCACCAGCAGGTCCTCGGCCGGAAGGGGCCCCTCCGGCCGGGGCAGACCCAGCGCCTCCTCCAGTTCGACGAGCCGTTCGAAGCCGGCGGCCGCGGCCGGGTAGCCCGTGTCGTAGGAGACGAACCGCAGTAGCGTGTGAATGTCCACAACAGACACTCCGGCCGCGAGGCCGGCTCGGACGTGCGCCTCGAACGGCAGGCCGAGGCTCGGCTGGCAGACGTCCGCGACCACGCACAGGAACACCTTCTCCCGTTCGGTCAGCTCCGGCACCGCCCGCAGGTGCCGCGTGGTCGCCGCGACCATCCGCGCGAACGCCGGGTCCAACGCCGTCAGCCGATCGAGAGAACTCTCGGCAATCGTTGTCATAGCAGTACTCCCCTTAGTACATTTGTAGCGCTACAGCTGTAGCGTGATATGAAGCTACACCTGTAGCGCAATAGGTGTCCAGCTACACTGGGGAGGCCATGGAGAAGACCCCCCGACGCCGCCCGAACCCCCGAGGCCAAGGTGAGTTGCTGCGCGAAGAGATCGTGACGGCCGCCGTCCGAATGCTCGAAGAGCTGGGCGACGACGAGGCCCTGTCGCTGCGGGCCGTCGCGCGCGAGGTGTCGATCGCGGCGACGTCGGTGTACCTGTACTTCCCCGATCGCGACGCGCTGGTGCTCGCCGCCATGCAGCGCTGTCACGAGGAGCTGGTGCGCGGCGGCGACGAGGCCGAGCAGGCGCACGAGGGCGACCCGGCGGCCCAGCTGCGCAGCCGCACGCTCGCGCAGGCCGAGTGGGCGCAGGCGCACCCCGGCCTCTACAAGGTGCTCCACGAGAGCAAGGTGCACCGGCGGCTCGGCATGCCGTTCAAGGAGGTCCTGATCGGGCGCACCCGCGCGGCCGTCCAGCGTTGCATGGACGCCGGTGTCGCCACGCCCGGCGACGCCGCCATCGTGACGATCGACTTCCGCACCGCCGTCAACGGTTTGCTTTCCCAGCGCATCAACGAGCCGGACCTGGACTGGCCGCCGGCCCTCGAGCAGATCGACCGCTTCCTGACGAAACTGGTGGGCTTGAAGTGAAACACGTCGCGCTCCGCGCCTTCGTCGAAGACGACCTGACGGTCCTCGACCGGTTCGCCACCGATCCCGAGGTGCTCGGGGCGTTCCAGTGGAACGGTTTCGCCGATGCGCAGGCCCGCCGCCGCCGCTTCGCCGAGGACGGTCTGCTCGGCGGGGCATCGAGCTTCATCGCCGTGACGGTGGACGGCGCCCTGGCCGGGATGGCCAGCTGGCGAGCCGCCGACCGCGGCGGGCCGGCCGGCGGCTGTCACGAGATCGGCGTGACCCTGCTGCCCGACCACCGCGGCCACGGCACCGGGACGAAGGCGCACCGGCTGCTCGTCGAGCACCTGTTCCGCTTCACCCGCGCGCACCGGCTGGAGGCGTTCACCGACGACGACAACGTCGCCGAGCAGCGCGTGCTGGAGAAGGCCGGCTTCCATCGCGAAGGCCTGCTGTGCCAAGCGGTCTGGCGCGACGGGGCCAACCGCGACGTGGTCGTCTACGGCCTCCTGCGCGAGGGCTGACGAACAAGGGCCGGCCGGGAAACCCCGGCCGGCCCTGGAAAACCCGCGGTCAGTGCGCGAAGTGGCGCGTGCCCGTGAGGTACAGCGTGATCCCCGCGGCCTCCGCGGCCGCGATCACCTCGGCGTCGCGAATGGACCCGCCGGGCTGGACGACGGCGCGCACGCCGGCCTCGATCAGCACCTCGAGCCCGTCCGGGAACGGGAAGAACGCGTCGGACGCGCCCACCGAGCCCTTCGCCCGGTCGCCCGCGCGCGTGACCGCCAGCCGCGAGGAGTCGACGCGGTTGACCTGGCCCATGCCGACGCCGACGGTGGCGCCCTCGTGCGCCAGCAGGATCGCGTTGGACTTCACCGCGCGCAGCGAGCGCCACGCGAACTCGAGGTCCGCCAGCGTCCGCTCGTCGGCCGGGGCGCCGGTCGCGAGCTGCCAGTTGGCCGGGTCGTCGCCGGGGGCGTCGATCGCGTCGACGGTCTGCACGAGCACCCCGCCGGAGATCGGCCGGAACTCGACCGGTGCCGGGTTCTCGATCACCGGCAGCTTCAGCAGCCGCACGTTCTTCTTGCGCTGCAAGATCTCCAGCGCCTCGGGCTCGAAGTCAGGCGCCAGCACGACCTCGGTGAACACCTCGGCGATCTGCTCCGCGGCCGGCACGGACACCGGCCGGTTCGTGGCGATCACGCCGCCGTAGGCCGAAACCGGGTCGCACGCGTGCGCCTTGCGGTGCGCCTCGGCGACGTCCAGGCCCACCGCGATGCCGCACGGGTTCGCGTGCTTGATGATCGCGACGGCGGGCTCGGCGAAGTCGAACGCGGCGCGCCGGGCGGCGTCGGTGTCCACGTAGTTGTTGTACGACATGGCCTTGCCGTGCAGCTGCTCGGCGTGCGCCAGCCCCGGCTGCGCGCTCTTGTACAGCGCGGCTTTCTGGTGCGGGTTCTCGCCGTAGCGCAGCACGTCCGCGCGCTCCCAGGTGGCGCCGGTGAAGTCCGGGAAGCCGGTGTCGTCCGCGGGCGCGTACGAGTTCGCGAACCACGAAGCGACAGCCGTGTCGTACGCCGCCGTGTGCGCGTACGCCTGTGCCGCGAGCCGCTTGCGGTCAGCCAGCTCGAAGCCGCCTTCGCCGACGCGCTCCAGCACCCAGTCGTAACGCGCCGGGTCCACGACCACCGCGACGCTGCCGTGGTTCTTCGCGGCCGCGCGCACCATCGCCGGGCCGCCGATGTCGATGTTCTCCACGCAGTCCTCGGGGCTCGCACCCGAAGCGACGGTCTGCGCGAACGGGTACAGGTTCACCACGAGCAGGTCGAACGGCGCGATGTCGAGCTTCTTGAGCTGCGCCACGTGGTCGTCGTTGCCCTGGTCGGCGAGCAGCCCGGCGTGCACGCGCGGGTGCAGCGTCTTCACCCGGCCGTCGAGCGACTCCGGGAACCCGGTGACCTGCTCGACCGGCGTGACCGGGACCCCCGCGTTCGCGATCACCTTCGCGGTGCCGCCGGTCGACACGATCTCCACGCCGGCCGCGTGCAGACCGGTCGCGAGCTCGAGCAGGCCGGCCTTGTCCGAGACGCCGATCAGCGCGCGCCGGACCGGGCGTCGTCCTTGTTCAGTGCTCACGAAAACCTCACCTTTCGTCCGTCCACGGTGCAGCCACCACGGCCGAGTCGCTCGATCGTTTCAACCAGCAGCCTGCGTTCCACGGCCTTGATCCGCTCGTGCAGGACGTCTTCGGTGTCCTCGGTCTCCACCACCACCGCCTCCTGGGCGATGACGGGGCCGGTGTCCACCCCCGCGTCGACGAAGTGCACGGTCGACCCGGTGACTTTGACCCCGGCCGCCAGCGCGTCCGCGACCGCGTGCATGCCCGGGAACGACGGCAGCAGCGCCGGATGCGTGTTGACCACCCGGTTCTCGAACCGGGACAGGAACCGCGGGCCGAGGATCTTCATGAAGCCCGCCGACACCACCAGATCGGGCTGGTAGACGGCGACGGCCTGGGTCAGCGCCTCGTCCCAGGCCGCGCGGTCGGGGTGGTCGGCGACGCGGACGGTGAACGACGGCACGTCCGCGCGCTCGGCCCTGGCCAGTGCCTCGATGCCCGTGCGGTCCGCGCCGACCGCGGCGACGTCGGCGGGGAAGCCGGGGCGCGCGACGGCGTCGAGCAGCGCCTGCAGCAGCGTGCCGGAACCGGACGCGAGCACGACGATCTTCACCGGGGTGGGCAGGTCCAAGCGACTGGCCAGAACGGGCTCCTTGCACGGCGGCACGCCTCGGGCGCACGGCGCTTCAGCAGGTCACCCCAACCCTAACGGTCGTCCTCGCGGGACTTCTCGTCGACGGAGGCCTCGGTGGACCCGGTCACAGCGCCGGGCGGCTCGGCCGGGGGCTCCGGCTCGTCGAGGACCACGTCCTCCGGCTGCTCCAGGCCCAGTTCCGCGTCGGCTTCGGCGTCGAACTCGTCGGTCTCGGCGACGTCCGGGCCGGGCTCCGGCTCGGCCTCCGGCCCGTCGGGGTCCTCGGCGGCTTCGGGCTCGTCCGAAGCGTCGGCGTCCTCGGCCGTGTCCTCTTCGGACTCTTCGGACTCCTCAGGCTCCTCGGCCGGCTCCTCGTCGAAGTCCTCGTCCGGCTCGACGTCCAGCGTGGTGGGCGGCGCGGCCGGCGCGTGCTCCCCGGCGAAGAACGCCACGAACCCGCCCGGGATCACGATCCAGCAGAACGCCACGATCGAGGCGACCCCGACCGGCACGCTGACCGGGTCGAACGGGCCGTCGCCGAGCCGTCCGCCCGCGAGGGTCCCCAGCACCACGCAGCCGAAGCCGACCACGGCGCCCGCGACGGCGACCACGCGGATGCGCGCGGCCGGGTCGTCGTCCACCCGGCGGACCGACCAGCCGACGAGCGCGCCGACGGCGGCCGGCAGCACCAGCAGCGCGGGCCACCACACGGCGGAGTGCGCGGGGATGCCGCCGAGCAGCGGCAGCGCGGGCACGTCGCCGCCGCGGTAGCCGACCAGGCTGACGTCGAGCGAGCCGATCGTGAACCCGGGCCCGGTGACGAACGACATCGCCGCCACGACGGCGTTGGGCAGGTACAGCACCGAAAGCAGCAGGAGTCCCAAGCTGCTGCCGACCGAGGGCTCGAACAGGTTGTCCACAGTGGACATCGACAGGACCGTGGCGAGCGTGAACACCAGCGCGCCCACCAGCACCAGCGCGGCCAGCCCGAGGGCGCCGGCCCGGGCGCCGCGCGCGGCCAGCGGGTCGAGACGCTCGGCGACGGCGTGGGGCAGGCCGCAGCGGCGCACCACCCCGGCGGTGGCGGCCAGCGCGGCCAGCAGGCCGGGCACGGCGAACGCGAGCGCCGGGTTCACGCGCACCGGCGCGCCAAGCGCGAGCAGCGCGATGACCAGGCCGAACAGCGCGTGCGCGCCGGCGATCACCGCGACCAGCCCGACGGCCTGCCGCGGCCGCGCGAGCCCCAGCCGCTGGACGGCGCCGGACGCCGTCCGCGCGACCAGCAGCACCGCACCGGCCGTGGGCAGCAACGGCAGCACGCCCAGCGGGTGGCCGCCGATGCCGAGCTGCACCTGGTACGCGGCGAGCCAGCCCGGCCCGGCCGTGAGCAGCGCACCCGTGGCGGAGAACCGGTCGGCGGTCAGCGTGACGAGCGCGATCAAGGTCGCGACCAGGGCGTATCCCGTGATCAGCGGCCCGACGGCGGCGGAGAACAACACCCGCACCCGCGTCGCCGGAGTCACTTCCGCGGCGAGTTCAGGGGCGTCCGCCACCGGTTCGTCGCCCGGCGGGCGTCCGGAACTGGTGAGCAGCTGCATGAGTTGACCATGACATCCGCGCTGGTCCGTCCGGGTGAGGCACGCCGCCGCCGGGGGGCGTGGCGAACCTAACCCACCCGACCGGGTTGGCCAGGACAACAAAAACACCCGCTGTGACACGGAGAGTCACAGCGGGTGTTGTACGAACGGAGAATCAGCCCTGCTGGCCGAAACCGCCCGGCGGGGTGCCCGTGCCCGGGTTCGGCTGGTCGGCCGGCGGCTGCTGGAAGAACTGGCCCTGCTGCGGCGCGTACGTGGTCGCCTGCTGCCCCGGACCCGGCGGCGGCGTCGAACCCGGCTGCTGCCCGGGGGTCGAGCCCGGCTGCTGGCCGGGAGCCGGCGGCGTCGCGCCGGGCTGCTGGTACTGCTGCGGCTGGCCGAACGGGCCGGCCGGACCGGACTGGCCGTACTGCGTCTGCTGGTACTGCGGCGCGGCGGGCTTCGGCGCCGGCAGCTTGAGCACGTCGTACTCGAGCAGCAGCCCGGCGACGGAGACCAGCATCTGCACGATGCCGAGGATCAGCACCACGGTGACGATGCCCGGCGTGCTCGTCTCGGCCACCACCGTGTCCAGCGTCCCGAGCGCGCCGACCACGCTGAACAGCGCGGCGAACGGCAGCACCTTCGGGGCCTTCGGCAGCACGTGCAGCGCGGAGAGCAGACCGCCGACGAGCAGGAAGATCGTCTCCTGGCCGACGTCGCCCGCCTCGTCGGAGAAGCCGAGGAAGTACTGGACCACACCGAGCACGACCACCACGAGGGCGAGCAGCATCGGCAGGTTCTGCGGCAGCGCCGGGCCGCCGGCCGACGGGGGCGGGCCCTGCTGGGGGAACGGGCCGGACGGGGGCGGGCCCTGAAGGGGCTGCTGGCCGCCACCTTGCTGGGGGTAACCGGGCCCGCCGCTGGGGTAGGTCATCGGAAGCTCTCCTGTCGTCGGGGCCGGCAACTTGAGGGGGCGGTGCGGCGACCCGGTCCGGCGAGACGGCCGGGCCACCCGAACGCTAGCGCATGCACCGCACACACCGGTTCGGGCCGTTGGACGTGCGGACTACCCGATCGGTTGCCGCCGGAAACGCCGGAAGCCGGGCACCGACGTGGTGCCCGGCTTCCGGGAGGGTGTCATTGCAGGTCAGCCGGAGCCGACCGGCGGGTCAGCCCAAGCTGTTGTACAGCTCACGCGCGAGCACAGCGGTCTCGCTCGGGGTCTTGCCGACCTTGACGCCGGCGGCCTCGAGGGCCTCCTTCTTCGCGGCCGCCGTGCCGGAGGAGCCGGAGACGATGGCGCCGGCGTGGCCCATCGTCTTGCCCTCGGGCGCGGTGAAGCCCGCGACGTAGCCGACGACCGGCTTGGTCACGTTGGCCTTGATGTAGTCGGCCGCCCGCTCCTCGGCGTCGCCGCCGATCTCGCCGATCATCACGATGACCTTCGTCTCGGGGTCGTTCTGGAACGCCTCGAGCGCGTCGATGTGCGTGGTGCCGATGATCGGGTCGCCGCCGATGCCGACGGCGGTGGAGAAGCCGATGTCACGCAGCTCGTACATCATCTGGTAGGTCAGCGTGCCGGACTTCGACACCAGGCCGATCCCGCCGGGGCCGGAGATGTCGGCCGGGATGATGCCGGCGTTCGACTTGCCCGGGGTGATCACGCCGGGGCAGTTCGGCCCGATGATGCGGGTCTTGTTGCCCTTGGCGCCCGCGTGGGCCCAGAAGTAGGCCGAGTCGTGCACCGGGATGCCCTCGGTGATGACCACGGCCAGCGGGATCTCGGCGTCGATCGCCTCGAGCACCGCGTCCTTGGCGAACTTCGGCGGCACGAAGATGACCGACACGTCGGCGCCGGTCTCCTTGATGGCCTCTTCGACCGTGCCGAAGACCTTCAGGTCCCTGCCCTCGATGCTGACGGTCTGGCCGGCCTTGCGGGCGTTGACGCCGCCCACGATGTTCGTGCCCGACTTCAGCATCTTGGTGGCGTGCTTCATGCCCTCGGAGCCGGTGAGCCCCTGGACGATGACCTTGCTGTTCTCGTTGATGAAGATCGACATCTCACGCACCTGCCGCGGCGAGCTCGGCGGCCTTGTCGGCCGCGTTGTCCATAGTGTCCACCACGGTGACCAGCGGGTGGTTCGCGTCGGCCAGGATCTGGCGGCCCTCGATGACGTTGTTGCCGTCGAGCCGGACGACGAGCGGCTTGGTGGCCTCGTCACCCAGGATCTTCAGCGCCTCGACGATGCCGTTCGCCACCGCGTCGCAGGCGGTGATGCCGCCGAAGACGTTGACGAACACGCTCTTCACGTCGGTGTCGTTGAGGATGACGTCCAGACCGGCCGCCATCACCTCGGCGGACGCGCCGCCGCCGATGTCGAGGAAGTTGGCCGGCTTCACGCCGCCGTGCTTCTCGCCCGCGTACGCCACCACGTCCAAAGTGGACATGACCAGGCCCGCGCCGTTGCCGATGATGCCGACCTGGCCCTCGAGCTTGACGTAGTTGAGGTTCTTGGCCTTCGCCTTGGCTTCCAAGGGGTTCTCGGCCTGCTTGTCGACCAGGGCCTCGTGGCCCGGCTGACGGAAGTCCGCGTTCTCGTCCAGGGTGACCTTGCCGTCGAGGGCGATGATCTTGTCCTGGGGGTCGCGCACCAGCGGGTTGACCTCGACCAGCGTCGCGTCCTCCGCGACGAAGGTCTCCCACAGCTTGACGACGACGTCGGCCGCCTCGTCGATGACCTTCTCCGGGAACTTGCCCGCGGTGAGGATCTCGACGGCCTTCGCCTTGTCGACACCGGCGATCGCGTCGACCGGGATCCGGGCGAGCGCGTCGGGGCGCTCGACCGCGAGCTGCTCGATCTCCATGCCGCCTTCGGACGACGCCATCGCCAGGAAGGTGCGGTTCGACCGATCCAGCAGGAAGGAGAAGTAGTACTCCTCGGCGATGTCCGAGGCTTCGGCCACCAGCACGCGGTGCGTGATGTGGCCCTTGATGTCGAGGCCGAGGATGGCTTCCGCCTTCTCCTTCGCCTCGTCCGGCGTCTGGGCCAGCTTGACGCCACCGGCCTTGCCGCGGCCGCCGACCTTCACCTGCGCCT
Source organism: Amycolatopsis saalfeldensis (assembly GCF_900110575.1). Classification (GTDB taxonomy): domain Bacteria; phylum Actinomycetota; class Actinomycetes; order Mycobacteriales; family Pseudonocardiaceae; genus Amycolatopsis; species Amycolatopsis saalfeldensis. The sequence goes on along the minus strand of NZ_FOEF01000017.1, from coordinate 83,732 downwards.
TGACGACGACCTGGGTGCCGACCTGCTCCGCGGCGGCTTTGGCTTCTTCGGGGGTTGTTGCCACCGAGCCCGGCAGAACCGGTACTCCGTGGGCGGCGAAGAGATCCCTCGCCTGGTACTCGTAGAGGTCCACTACTCCAGTCTCCTGACGACACGCCACTGTGGTGGTCCGCTACCGGACCGCGCTGTCGGACCAGTCGAGGTTAGCGACCTGCGCAGACGCCAGACACTCCGCACCTGGTGAAGTCGGTCACCGTGCGCGGTCAGCGGGTGTGAGACCGCCCACCGGCGAGCCGTTCGGCCAGTGCTTCGAGCGGTTCGGCCGGGTTTTCGGGGTGCACCACGAAGAGGTGAACGTCGCCGAGCCCGTCGGCCAGACCCGCCGGGACAGCGTCGCCGAAGACGACGAGCGCGTCTGGGTCCTCCTGTTCGGCGGTGCGGAGGATCTGCTCGGTCCCGAGCACGCCGGCGTGGATCACCTCGACGCCGGCGTCGCGCAGGAGACGGCCGAGGCGCGCGGCCGTCGGCGCCTCGGCGAGTTCGACGAGCAGCACGCGCGGCCGCTCCCGGGTCACGGCTGAGTCTTCCCGGTGTCTTCCGCTGTTTTCGCTCCCGCGGCGGCGGTGACGGCGGCGGCCACCGTGGCGACGACGGCCGCGAGGCCGAGCCAGAACCCGAGGCCGGGGCGGGATCCGTCGATCGCGGACCCGACGAGCGGGAGTTCGGCGACGTGCAGGGCCAGCACCAGCGCGGCCCCGCCGAGCGCGGCCGCCGCGGCGCCGGGCCGGGAGCGGACGGCGAGCGCGAGCACGCCCAGCACCACCAGGACCGCGGTGAGCAGACCCCACGACGGGGTGTCGAAATCGGACCAGAGCCCGGGCGACGGGTAGTCCGGCGCGGTGAACACCGGCGTCCCGAACGTGGCGACGGCGAGCACGGCGGCCGCCACGACGGGGACGAGAACGTTGGGGCGTGGGCCTTCCGTGCCTTCGTCGTCACGCTCGACGACACCGGCGACCGTCGCGGCGAGTGCGGTCAGGCCCGACAGTCCGAGCGCGATCGCCGTGAAAACGGAGCCGGCGCCGAGGTGGTAGCTGACGGTGCCGCCGAGCCCGCCCAGCCCGGTCGCCTCCGAAGCGGTGATGGCGGTGCTGAGCACGGCCGTCCCGGCGAGGACGACGCCGGCCCAGAGCACGGCGAGGAAACCGCGCGCCACCCGTGCCGTCTTCGCGGCGAAGAGGAACGGCGCGGGCAGCAGCACGAGAACGGCGGCGACGACGAGCAGCCAGCGCGCGGGACTGTCCGTGTGCGTCTGGCCCGCGAGTTGCGGGGCGAGCGCGCCGATCACCGCGGCGACGGCGGTGAGGACGGCGAGCAGCGCGGTGACCGCGCGCCAGATCGTGAGGCCGGGAACGCGGGCCTCGCCGGCGAGGTCGGTGCCTTCGGCCGCCGTCTGCTGGGGCGTGGCGAGCGGGGTGAGCAGCAGGACGAGCAGCGTCGCGACGACGGCCATGCACGGCCCCCAGGCGACGTGCAGGTCCGGCACCACGAGCCCGGCCACCACGGCGGGCAGCGCGACGGCGAACACCGCGGCGGCGGCCCCGCCGAGCGTCCCGCGCGCCACCCCGTCGGACGCCGACGAGAACCCGACCACCGCGGCGATCGGCAGCGCCCCGGCGAGCAGGACGAACCCGGCCAGCGCGGCGCCGGGCCCTTCGAACGCCGAGCGCGCCAGCAGGTACGGATCGGTGGAGACGACCGGCGACATCAGCAGCCCGACGGCCATGACCACGGCGAGCAGCGGCACGACGAGCCGCCACCGGCGTTGCCCGCTCTCGCTGCCCGCGATCTCGTTCAGGTCCCGCGCCACGCGCGCGGCCCGCAACCCGGCGGCGATCGTGAGGAGGTGCCCGATGGCCAGCAGCCAGAACCCGACGGCCACCCCACTGCGGTCCAGGAGGCGGTCGGGCAGGTACAGCTCGGGGCGGACGGTGAGGGACCCGTTGACGAAGAACTGGACGTCGAGCAGCAGCCGCCCCGGCGCGAGCGCGGCGAGCCCCGCGATCAGCCCGGCGGCCAGCCCGTGCCGCCCGGAGTAGGCGGCCCACACGGCCACCCCGGCGGGCACCAACGCGAGCACCGCGAGGAGCGGCCAGCTGAGATACCCAGGCCCGGCATCGGGCGAAACGGGCAGCACCGCCCCGACCGTCAGCGCGACCGCCCCAGCCACGGCGACCCACACGGCCACGGCGAGGCCCGCGGAGGGCCGCCGCTCCGCGAACTCGAGTTCTGGCTGGGAATGGGTTCGAGCTGCCCGGCTGACGCGGCTTTGGCCGGCGGCGCGTGCTGCGGGGGGTGAGGTGTCGGCGTTTTCGGCATTGCCGGCGCTGCGGGCGCTGCTTGCGCTGCGGGCCGACGACACTCCGCCGGCCGTCTCCGGACGAGCGGACTCGCCAACCGTCCCCAGCCGCGGGGACTCGCCAGCCGTTTCCGGCCGAGCGGCCTTGCCAACTGCGTCCGGCCCGGAGGCCTCCCCAACCGTTTCCGGCCGGACGGACTTACCAGTCGCAGCCGGTTGGGCGGACTCATCGGCCGCCCGCCGCCGAGGGGACTCGCCAACCGCATCCGGTTGGGCGGGCTTACCGGCCGTCCTCGAACGAGCCGACTCAAGAGCCGTGTCCGGTCGGGCGGAGTCGCCAGCCGTCCCAGGTCGAGGAGGCCCGCCAACCGGCCCAGGCCAGGGGGACTCGCCAGCCGCATGCGGTTGCGGGGGCTCGCCAGCCGTTTCCGGACGAGCTGGCTCGCGAGTCGCGTCCGGTTGACGGGAGTCGCTGGTGGGGGGTCGGCGGTTGTGGGGTGGGGGCTGGTCGCGGTGGGAGTCGGAGGGGTGGGGGGATTCGGGGGTGTCCGGGGTTCCCGGGGTTGCCGGGGCTTCGGGGCGGGCACCGCGCTTGCGGCCGGAATCACGCCGGGCGCGCTCACGGGCGGCGGCCTTGCGCTCGGCAAGGCTGGGCCGCCGCGAGCTGGCGGGCGACCCGGGGTTGTCCTGACCGGAATCAGGCCGGTCCGCGGATGGGTCCCCGTCAGAGGGCCCTGCAGGCGAAGTCATCGGACGCGACGCTAGCAAGCCAACTCGGCAGGGGCGCGGCGCCGCCAGGCAAGCCACGCAACCACCCACACGACTGGGCACCGCGGAGGCGAAACAAGTCGACAAGAAGACAACCCACGGAGCGAAGCAAGACCAGCGGAGCGCAGTGACCGGACGAAGGCGACCGGGCAACGCCGGCGGGGCGAAGGTCACCGGGCGGAGGTGACGGGGCAGGGGCAGCGGAGCAGGAGCGGCAGGGCAAAGGTGACTGGGCAAAGCCGGGGCGGAGGGGCGAGGGCGACCAGGCAAAGCCGGCGCAGCAAGAGCTGCGGGCCGAGAGCGACCGGGCAAGGGCGACCGGGCAAGAGCGGCGCAGCAAGAGCGGCGCAGCAAGAGCGACCAGGCAAGAGCGGCCGGGCAAGAGCGGCCGGGCAAGGGCGACGGGGCGAGAGCGACGCAGCAAGAGCGACGCAGCAAGAGCGACGCAGCAAGGGCGACGGGGCGAGGGTGGCCGGGCAAGGGCGGCGCAGCAAGAGCGGCGGGGCGAGAGCGGCGGGCAACGCTGAAGGACGCACGGGGCGGTGTGGTCATCCGCGTGCGGCGTTCGCACAGCGGAAGCGCCACCGGCGGAACTACCGCGCGACGGGCGCAGCTGCCATAGCGCGAGCGGCGCAATGAGGTGCCGTCGAACGGGGTAGTCGGACGTGCGGCACGCAAGGGCTTCAGGTGGGCAAAACGGTCATAAAATCTCCGCGGCGGGGTGGTTGCGCGTCAACAGCGGGCCGCAATCGTTTATTTCGGGGGTGGGGGGCTTCGGAAGGGGGCGGAGGCCTACTCGGGGAGTCGATCGTCCGAAAGGCCTGTAACCGAAGTCACACCTTTCGGAGTAGTTCTCGATTAACTTTGGGTAATCTCCACAGCTAGCCGCGGGATCGGGGCCGCTCGTTCGGCCGACTCGCGGGCGACGCCTTGCCGACAGCGGTGTCGCTTGGTTACTGTCCCCCGGTCCCCATTACAGTCAGGTCACAAAGCAGGACGACGAGCAAACCACCCCCGAGGTTGGCTCACCGGGCTCCCCCGCCCGCAGTCCTTCGCAGCAGATCCGGCTCCCCGACGATGGAAGGCCCTGTCTTGGCTTCACACCGCTCCCCCGGCGGCCAAGCCCCTTCCCCGGCGCTGAAGGACGCACTGGACGGTGCGGTCATCCGCGTGCGGGGTTCGCACCGCATCGCCCCGCCTTCTTCGGCCCTGCGTGGGCGGGTCGTGGTCGCCGCTGTCGCGGCAGGCGCGTTCGCCGCAGCCGCCGCCGGCCAGACCCTCAAGACCGTGAGCTCGGAGTCCGACGCCGCCGTCACGCCGCTCGCCAACGCCCAGGAGGCGAGCGCCTCGTTCACCCTCGGCAGCGCCGGCTCCGGTGGCGCCCCGGAGCTGCTGCCTGCCGGTCACGGCATGGACGCCTCCGCCGAGGCCGCCAAGATGGCCGACAACCAGAAGGTCACCGAGGCCCGCGTGCAGGCCGAGGCCGACGCCGCGCGCAAGGCCGCCGAAGAGGCGTCCCGCCCGAAGACCTGCCTGCCGGCCAACGGCACGTTCACCTCCGGCTTCGGCGCCCGCTGGGGCACCAGCCACCTCGGCATCGACATCGCGAACTCGATCGGCACGCCGATCTACGCCGCCTCCGACGGCACCGTGATCCAGGCCGGCCCGGCCAGCGGCTTCGGCCTCTGGGTCCGCCTCCAGCTCGACGACGGCACCATCCAGGTCTACGGCCACATGGACAGCTTCTCGGTCCACGAGGGCCAGAAGGTCAAGTGCGGCGAGCAGATCGCGAAGATCGGCGACCGCGGCGAGAGCACCGGCCCGCACCTGCACTTCGAGGTCTGGCAGAACGGCACCACGAAGATCGACCCGCGCCCGTGGCTCGCGGCTCGCGGCATCACGGTCTGAGTCAGCCGGCATCACGGTCTGAGTCAGCCGGCATCACGGCCTGAGTCGCTGAGTCCGGAATTGCCGAGTCCGGACAGCGCCCGGCGCGCCTGAAACCGGCTGCGCCCGAGCGAGCCACGTTGGCACCAGGCGCGGCCCCGGCAGTGGTGCGGGCAGATCCGACAGGCCAGGCAGATCCGACGGGCAGCACTCTCCGACCGTCGCGGTCGCTTTGCCCGCCCCCACGCCAAATCGCCTGCCTCAGGCATCGGCCGACGCCGCGGTTCGCTTGGTCTGAACCTCTGCCGCGCGGCCGTGCGAAAACCGGCTCAGACGGCCGCAGCGCCACGACCGGCCACTCACCCGGGCTCGGACCCTCGTCAACGCTCCCCGTTCGGCAGCCGTCGGATGAAGTACGCGACAGCCACCTGCCAGACGGTGCACAGTCCACTCCGCGGCCGCCAACCGAGCCAGCCTGAACGGGCCGAGGCTGAACGGGCCGAGAATGATCCAGCGAAAGACGAGCGGCCCAGAGTCGCCCATCGGCGCCGGCCGCAGGTCTGGCAGTGGCCGTCCGCACCCAGCTCGTGCTGGCGGAGCAGCGCACGCCAGGCGGCGGCCAATCTCGGTGCTTCCCCCAAACCGGCGCCACCCCGACGCCGGTCCTCAGTCGTCCCCACGACTCCCTGCAAGTACTCCTGTACCCCACCGGCCAGGACACCAAACAAGATCGCGTCCACACCCCTCGTCCTCCCCTTCCCCGGGGGTGCCGGCGCGAGCACCAGCCTACCCCATCAAGTCGAACTTGTGTTCGACTGATTTGAGGTTAGCGGAGGGGTCCGACAAAACCGCCGCGGACAGACCACCGCGGAGCGAAACCGCCTAGAGCTTCACCATGGGGACGCTGCCGATCAGCATCAGCCGGACCTTGCCGGACGCGCCGAAGTCGATGGTCGCCGTCGAGCGGGGGCCGACGCCGTCGCAGGACACCACCGTGCCGAGGCCGTACTTGTCGTGGCTCACGCGGTCGCCGACGTCCAGCTTCAGCGCCACCGTGTCCTTCCACGCCTTGCCGAACGGCGACGTCGACGAGGTGGACGAGGACGGGGACCGGCGGCCCCACGTGGTCGCCGCCCGTGGGCCCGAGGACGACGAGCCGGAGGACGAGCCGAAATTCCCGAAGCCCGACGACGAGGGCTCCAGCCGCCGCCAGTCGACCAGGTCCGGCGGCAGCTCGTCGAGGAACCGGGAAGCCGGGTTCATCTGCGGCTGCCCCCACGCCGACCGCACGAGGGCGCGCGAGACATACAGCCTCTCTCGCGCGCGCGTGATCGCGACGTACGCGAGGCGCCGCTCCTCGGCCAGCTCCGTCGGGTCGCCGAGCGCGCGCATGTGCGGGAAGACGCCGTCCTCCCAGCCGGTGCAGAACACCACCGGGTACTCCAGGCCCTTCGCGGTGTGCACGGTCATCAGCGTGACCACGCCCGCGCCGCCGTCGCCCTCCTCGCCGCCGTCCGCGGCCGGGATCGAATCGGCGTCCGCGACCAGCGACACCCGCTCCAGGAAGGCCGGCAGCGAACCGGGCGCGGGGACGCCGTCGTCCAGCACCAGCTCGGCGTTCTCGTCCTGGGTGACCTCAGCGGTGAACTCGGTGAACTCCCGCGCCACCGTGACGAGCTCCGTGAGGTTCTCCACCCGCGAAGCGTCCTGCGGGTCGTCCGACTCCTCGAGTTCGGCGCGGTAGCCCGTGCGCTCCAGCACGGACTCCAGCAGGTCGTGCACCTCCGCGCCGGAGGCGGCGACCTCGCCGAGATCGTCCAGCAGCGTCACGAACCCGGTGATCGCCTTGGCAGAGCGCGGGTTCAGCAGCGCCACCTTGCCCTCGACGGCATCACGCAGCGCGGCCGCGAAGGAGATCCGCTCGCGCTCCGCGTGGGTCGCGACGACGGCCTCGGCGCGGTCGCCGATGCCGCGCTTCGGGACGTTCAAGATGCGGCGCAGGCTGACCGTGTCGTCCGGGTTCGCCAGCACCCGCAGGTACGCCAGCATGTCCCGGACCTCGCGCCGCTCGTAGAACCGCACGCCGCCGACGACCTTGTACGGCAGGCCGAGGCGGATGAAGATCTCCTCGAACACCCGCGACTGGTTGTTGGTGCGGTAGAAGACGGCGATGTCGGAGTAGTCCGCCTCGCCCTTCTCCGCCAGCGCGTCGATCTCCCCCGCGACGAACGCCGCTTCGTCGTGGTCGTTGTCCGAGACGTAGCCGACGATCTTCTCGCCGTCGCCGGAATCGGTCCACAGCCGCTTCGCGCGCCGGTTCGGGTTACGCGCGATCACCGCGTTCGCCGCGGACAGGATCGTCTGCGTGGACCGGTAGTTCTGCTCCAGCAGGATCGTGTGCGCGTTGGGGAAGTCGCGCTCGAACTCCTCGATGTTGCGGATCGTGGCGCCGCGGAAGGCGTAGATGGACTGGTCCGCGTCGCCCACCACGCACAGCTCGGCCTGCGGGATGCCGGAGTCGTTCGCCTCGGTGCCCGCCAGCGCGCGCACCAGGGTGTACTGCGCGTGGTTCGTGTCCTGGTACTCGTCGACGAGCACGTGGCGGAACCGGCGCCGGTAGTACTCGGCGACGTCCGGGAACGTCTGCAGCAGCGACACCGTGCGCATGATCAGGTCGTCGAAGTCGAACGCGTTGGCCTGGTCGAGCCGGCGCTGGTACTCGCCGTACACCTCGGCCACGCGGCGCTCGAGGTCGTTCGCCGCGTTCGCCGCCGCGTCCTCCGGGCCGACCAGCTCGTTCTTCAGGTTCGAGATGTTCACCGCGAGCGTGCGCGCGGCGTACTTCTTCGGGTCGATGTCCAGGTCCCGCGCGACGAGCGTGATCAGCCGCTTCGTGTCGTCGGAGTCGTAGATGGAGAAGCTCGACGACATGTCCAGCGTCTTCGCCTCGCGGCGCAGGATCCGCACGCACATGGAGTGGAAGGTGGACACCCACATCGCGTTGGCCCGGCGGCCCACGAGCGCCGAGACGCGCTCGCGCATCTCGGCCGCGGCCTTGTTGGTGAACGTGATCGCCATGATCTCGCCGGGGTGCACGCCCCGCTGCCCCAGCAGGTACGCGATCCGGCGGGTCAGCACCCGGGTCTTGCCCGAGCCCGCGCCGGCGACGACGAGCAGCGGGCCGCCCGCGTGACTCACGGCCTCACGCTGCGCGGGATTGAGGTCCTCGAGCAGGTCGGCCGCCCCGTTCCGGGCAGTCGAGGGCTTTTCGGCGGGGAGATCGAAGAGGGTGTCCATCGTCTGTCCACGCTACCCCTGGGGTACGACAGGTATTCAACAGCCACAGCCGCGGACTGCGCTTGTGAACGTACGTCGCAGTGCCGCCTGGCGACCGACGCGCGGCGGCGGCGCGCGGCGGAGCATCGAACGGTATGGACGACAAGATTCCCGCCCGCCTCAGGGCTTCCGACGACGACCGAGAGCGCGTCGCCGCGACGATCCAGGCTGCCGGCGCAGAAGGACGGCTCACCCTGGAGGAGGTCGAAGACCGGCTGAGCACGGTCTACGCGACCCGGTTCACCGACGAGCTCGGCGAGCTCACCACCGACCTGCCGCGGCCGCAGCCCGAGCGAAGGCCGTTCGCCCGCGAGGCGCTGCGAAGCCCGGCGCTGCGCGTTCACCTCGGGATCGTGGTGGCGCTCGCGGTGCTGCTGATCGTGCGCTGGGCGGTGTCCGGCGCCGAGTTCTTCTGGCCGGCGATGCCGATGTTCTGGCTCTTCATCAGCGTTCTCGTGCACGCGCGCGTGCGCTCTCTGCGAGGCGCAGCCCGGCGGGGACGCGGCGCGCCTGTGCCATACTGATCGGGTGCGGCACTACAGCGAGCGATTTTTCTACGGGACCCGGACTCCGGCTCCCGTGATCGCGTAGTGCCCCACCCGCCATCACCCGCAGCCCCGGAGTCCACGGACCCGGGGCTTTCGCCGTCCCAGGGGCCCGCTGGGAGTCCGGACTTCAGAGAGGTCCCGATGAACGCGCAGACGCAGAACGCCGACGGACAGCCCGCCGAGAACACCTCGGCGGGCGAGGACATCGCCTCGCTCCGCAAGGAGATCGACTGGCTCGACGCCGAGATCCTGCGGCTCGTCAAACGCCGGGTCGAGGTGTCGAAGACGGTCGGCGCCGCCCGGATGGCCGCCGGCGGCACGAGGATCGTCTACAACCGCGAGATGGACGTGCTGGCCCGCTACCGCGAGCTCGGCCCGGAAGGCCGTCAGCTGGCGATGGCGCTGCTGAACCTGGGCCGCGGGCGGCTGGGCCGGTGAATTTCGGGTGGCATCGGGGACTTCCCCGATTCACGCGGCCGCGAAACCGGGCAGACTGGACCCCATGATTGACGTCATCGCCATCATCATCGCCATCGCGAGCGTGCTGGCAGCGCTGGGCCACGTGGGTTACCTGGCACTGCTGAACAATGCGGCGGGTAAGCGCGCCGGCGGTGCGCCGGTCGCGCAGTACGTCCGGAGCCGCTGGGCGATCGCCGGTGGTACCACTGCGGCATCACTGCTGGCCTGGCTGCTCACGAGTGGGGGACCCACCCTGGACATCCTCGCCATCATCATTGCCGTGGGTAGTGGCGGCGTGGCCATGAAGTCCCTCCAGTCGACCCAGACGAAGTACCGCAGCGGAGGGTGACGGGCGCTACCTGCGCCGATAGCACTGCGTAGCGTGAGCCACGCCCATTTGGCCGCGCCCGACAGGGTGAAACCTGTGCAAGTTGCACTTTGCCCCGAGACTTTCGCCCATGGGGTCTCTTACTGTTGGGCTCGTGAGGACCCTTGCGTCTGGGTCGGGATACGGCCCCTGGACGCGCGGCAGCTGCGGCGCCGTGCGCCCTCTGCCGGATGCGCGTGCAGATGCTCGGGAGTCCGCAAGTGTGGAAGCAAGTGACTCCGTCGGCGCGCCTGCTCCGTTCGGCTTAACCGAGGCGCGGACTCCGTCACGGCCACACCGGGGAGGGGTCGGACGGGCATGACGGGAAACACGATGGGCGGGTCGAGCCACCCGGACACGATGGCGGCGGCCGAGGTCACCATGCCGGGCCGCCACCGGCCGCACGGGCCGGACGCCTGGACGCCCGTCGTGCCGCGCCGGGCCGCCGGGAATCACCGGCACCGCCCCGGACCGGACAAGATCGACCCGTCGGCCGTCGGCGCGTTCCCCCCGCCGCGCGGCGAGCAGCCGGTGGCCTTCCCCGCCGCGCGTGGAACGCTCCCGCAGGGACGGCCCGACTTCCTGGCGGCCCCGCTGCCCCAGCCCCAGAACCCGGCCCGGACCACCTCGGCCGACGCCTTCCGGCCGGTGGCCCCCGGTGAGCCGGCCCAGTCCGACGACGCTTTCCGACCGCCGGTCTCGCGCAGTACCGGTGTGCTGCCGCCGAGCGAAGATGCCTTCAGGCCGCAGAACCGGCGCGCTGACAACACTTTCCCTTCGCAGCACCCGCATGGCCGCGGTGACGGGGCCTTCCGGCCGCCGGCCCCCGGGCGGGCGGCCGCCGGTGCACAGCCGCGGCGTTTCCCCGGGCAGCACCAGGCCGGTACGGCCGTGGCGGCACGCGGTGAGGACGCCGACGCGGCGTTCCGGCCGCCGCAGCGGTCCGGGGCGTTCGAGCTGCCCCAGCCGCAGCGGCTCGCGGAGCCGGAGGAAGCCGTGGCCCCGGTGCGGCGGGAGCGGGTCGACTTCGGTTCGGCGCCGGTGTCCGGCCGGCTGCCGGGCGAGCCCGCGCCGCGGAGCCGCCGGGAGCGGGTCGCGGCCACCGCGGCTTCACTGCAGCGCCAGGCCGAAGACGAGCCGACGACCCAGGCTCAGCGGGCCGAGGAAGACGAAGAACTCCGGCCCCTCGAAAGCGAAGCCGCCAATCTCCCGCAACGGCAGCGCGTCACGTTGCGGACGCCGGCCGTGCGGCCACGCCAGCGCGAAGAAGAAGACGACGAGGTGCGGGTGTACGCCGCCCCGGCCGTCGACGGGCTGGGGACGTTCGACCTCGGCTCGGTGCCGGCGTCGGTGACCCCGCCGAAGTCCTGGCGCAAGGCGGCCTGGTTCGCCACCGGCGCGTCCGGCGCGGTGGTCGTGGGACTGCTGTTCGCCGGGACGTTCCTCGTCGGCGGGCCGACCACCACCACGACCACGGACGCGCTCGGCGGTGGCTGGCCCGGACGGCAGAACGGCGGCAACCCGCTGTTGATCCCCGACGCCCCGACCGGCCACCAAGGCGGCAAGGCCGGTGAGACGCACAGCAGCGCCACCAGCAGCCGCGCGGGCTCCGCCACCGACGACCCGAGCACCCGCCCGGAGTCGGCCGGCTACGGCAGCGCCACGAGCGACGACGCGACCTCCTCCGACCCGGCGACCGGCGGCTCCTCGTCCGGCCCGGTCACCACCGGCTCGTCCTCGCGCCCGCCGCGGAAGCCGCCGGTCACGCCGGCCCCGCGCGAGACCGAGCCGCAGATCTATTACACAACCGCGGCGGACACCAAGAAGATGGGCGACAACTCGGAGAAGTTCTTCAACACCGTGACCACCGACCCGAGCCAGGCGTCGGCCGTCACTTCTGGCCAGCTGCACGACCAGGGCGCCAAGGGCCTGCGCGAGCGGTACTCCGACGTCGCGTACTTCGAGGTCAAGAAGGTGACCATCGACCCGGACCGCAAGGTCACGGTGAACACCGTAGAGGTGACCCACACCGACGGCAGCAAGACCACGGAGCAGCGCACGCTCACTTTCGGCGACGACGGGAAGATCACCGACGACGGCGCCTGAGATCGCGTGATCGCCCAGGTCAGGCGCAGCGTTTCGGGCACGTGCAAGGTTCCCGTTCCGATGCACGTGCGGTGCGGTAAGCGGTTATCCATCGTCCGGCTGGGTGACATAAGCTGCCGCTCGTCGTATGGCGACGGCATTCCGGCGACAGAGCCTGGCGGGTGCCGACCGTCGCAGGGTTACCTGACGACAGCGGGTCCGGTAGCCGACCATGAATCGGCAGTCCGGACCAACGGCGTACGGCCGAACGGCCGCATCGCCGTCCCCCGGAACCCCAGAGCGAGGAACTTCGTGCTTGATCGGCAGCGCACACGGCGTGAACCAGACGCCGTACGCGTCGAGGACGTGATCCCTCCCGACCTGCTCGACGGCGTCGGCGACGAGGATCGCGACTACCTCGAGCAGGTCGTCCGCGAGCCCCAGAAGTACCTTCCGCCGCGGTCACGGCGCCCGGTCTCGGTCAACCGCCAGGAAGAGCCGGTCATCGAGCTCGAGAGCCGGTTCGCGCGCCGCGCCAAGCTCGTCGGCCTCGTCGGCGCCGGAGCGCTCGTCGCGGGCGCTGTGGTCACCGCGTCGCTGCTCAGCGGTGGTCCGCGCCCGACCGCGCCGGTCACGGCCGACGACTCCATCCCGGCCGGGTTCAGCGGCGCCGCCGCGCTCGGCGGTGCGGCCGTGCCGGGGCAGGGGCACCACGATTCGGGCGGCACCACCGGCCACCACGGGAGCGCGCAGTCCACGGCGGGCGGCGACACCACCGTCACCACGCCGGGCACCGGCGGCCTCACCCGGGAGAGCACCGGGCCCAGTTCGCCCGCTTCGACGGACAGCCAGTCTTCGACGAGCGAGTCCACGAGCACCGACCCGGCCACGGCCGACACCAAGCTCGCGGCCGTGAAGAAGTTCTACGCGGCGATCGAACAGAGCCCGAGCACGGCGCTCTCGCTGCTCACCCCTGCGCTCGCCGGCGGCGAGGCGGGCAGCCTGGTCCGCGCGTGGAGCGTGATGAGCGCCATCAACGTCCAGGACGTGCGCGTTCAGGACGACGGCACCGTGCTCGCGGTCGCCGTGCTGCACCAGGCCGACGGCACGTTGGTGCGGGTCACGCAGCAGTTCGACGTCACCGGGCACGACGTCATTTCCGAGGCCCGGGTACTGTCGGCCGTCGCCTTCGCGTGACCTGCGCATAACACGGGCCGGGAAGACGACCAGAACGTGCCGCGTGTGTGTGCACAGAGTGAACGCCTAGCCTTGTCACGGGCCGGTCTCGGAAAAACCGGCACACGGCCCACGACAGGTGCCTACGCTCCGGTGCTGCGGCGGGTTGGTCGCACCTTCGGGGTGGGCAGGTCCCGCCCCGGGAAGTCGGAGCCCCAAAGGGAGGTCGCGTGAGCGACGAGGGTCGTCTGGTCGCCGGCCGCTACCGCGTCATGGGCAAGATCGGCTCGGGCGCGATGGGGGCGGTCTGGCAAGCGCACGACGACGTCCTCGGCCGCACGGTCGCCATCAAGCAGCTGCTGCTGCAGCCCGGACTCGACGAGCACGCCGCCGAGGACGCACGGCAGCGAACCATGCGCGAGGGCCGCATCGCGGCCCGCCTGCACCACCCCAACGCGATCTCGGTCTTCGACGTCGTCACCGACGACAACGGCCAGCCCTGCCTGATCATGGAGTACCTCAAGTCCACCAGCCTGGCCGAGGTGCTGCAGGAGCAGGGCACGCTGCCGCCGCTGGAGGTCGCGGCGATCGGCGCGCAGATCGCGGCGGCGCTGCGCGAGGCGCACGCGGTCGGGATCGTGCACCGGGACATCAAGCCGGGCAACATCCTGCTCGGCGACAACGGCACCGTGAAGATCACCGACTTCGGCATCTCCCGCGCCAAGGACGACGTCACGGTCACCAAGACCGGGATGATCGCCGGCACCCCCGCGTACCTCGCGCCCGAGGTGGCCATCGGCGGCGACCCCGGCCCCGAGTCCGACGTCTTCTCGCTCGGCTCCACGCTGTACGCCGCCTGCGAGGGACAGCCGCCGTTCGGGCTGTCGGAGAACACGCTGAGCCTGCTCCACGCGGTCGCGGCCGGGCAGATCAACCCGCCGCGGCAGTCGGGCCCGCTCGCCAGCGTGCTCGCGGTGCTGCTGCACCCCGACGTCCAGCACCGGCCGACCGCCGAAGAGTGCGAGGAGCTGCTGTCCGCCGTCGCGCGCGGGGAGACCCCGCTCGGCGGGTCCGCGGACGAGACCGTGATGACGCCGATGGCGGGCACGCTGGGCGCCGCGGCGGTCGCGGGCGCGGGCGCCACCCGGATGCTGGGCGAGGAGGAGATGCCCGCCGGGCACTCCGGCACCCTGCTCGGCGAGCCCGGCCCGGCGCAGCAGTACTACGACGAGGATGAATACCCCGCAGGCACCGGCTACCCGGAGAACGACTACGACGGGTACGACCAGTACCACGAGGAGCCGCCGCTCTACGGCGACCCGAGCCGTAACGGACTGGCCGCCACCCGCGCCGTCCCGCTCGGCGGCGGCGCTCCCGGCGGTTACGACGACGAGCCGTACGACTACGACGGCTACGACGACGAGCCCCCGCCCCCGCGGGGCCACACGAGCCCGGCCGACGAGGACGAGGAACGCCCCGGCGCCTGGAAGAAGCCGGCCATCATCGGCGGTGTCGTGGTGGTGGCGCTGGTCGCGCTCGGCGTCTGGCTGCTGAGCCCCAACAACCCGCCGGACGCCTCCCAACAGCAGGCCCCGCCGCAGTCCTCCCCGGCGGTGGTGCCGACCACGGATGCGTTCCCGTCGACGAGCGAGGCAACCAGCAGCTCCGACCAGACGTCTGATTCAGGGGCGTCGTCCTCCGGGCGGGCCAGCTCACGGCGGTCGGAGCCGCGGAACACCCCGACGCAGGACAGCCCCACGAAGCCGCCGAAGACGTCGGACTCCCCCACCGATGCGCCGTCGTCTTCGGGCAAGCCGACGACGTCGACCGCTCCCACGACCCCGACGTCGAACAACCCATGATCCGGGAAAAGATTTGAGTTCTGAAGGCAGCATCGTCGGCGGCCGGTACCGGCTGGACCAGCCGATCGGCCGCGGTCGCGCGGGCATCGTGTGGCTCGCGTTCGACACCCGGCTGTTCCGCACGGTCGCGATGAAGCGCATGTACCTGCCCGTGGGCCTGCCGCCCGACCGGGCGGAGCAGGCGCGCGCGATGGCGATGCAGGAGGGCAAGGACGCGGCGCGCATCGAGCACCCGTGCGCGATCACCGTGTTCGACGTGCTGCCCGACGGCCAGGACGTGTGGCTGGTGATGGAGTACATCCCGTCGCGCGGGATGTCGACGTTCCTCGCCGAGCACGGCCGGCTGACGCCCGAGCAGGCCGCGTCGCTGGGCATCCTGCTGGGCGACGCGATGGCGGCGATGCACGCGGCCGGCATCATCCACCGGACGCTCGAGCCGGGCACGGTGCTGCTCGCCGACGACGGCGGGGTGAAGCTCACCGACATCGGCATCACCGGCGGCGGGCCGCACGCCGCCTACCGCGCGCCCGAGGTGACGCGCGGTGGTGCGCCGTCGCCGGCCGCGGACGTGTTCTCGCTGGGCGCCACGCTGTACACGGCCGTCGAGGGGGTGCCGCCGTTCGGTGACGACGGCAACTCGTCCGAGCGGCCGGCGCAGAACGCGGGCGTGCTCACCGGCGCGCTGCGCAAGATGCTGCGGATGGACCCGACGACCCGGCCGACGATGGCCGACTCGGTGAGCGCGCTCAGCGCCATCACCGAGGGCGGTGAGCAGACCGCGTTCGTGCCGCCGACGGCGCCCGCGATGCCCGCGTCGTGGGCCCAGCCCGGCGCGTCGCAGCAGCCGGGTCTCCAGCAACAGCCCGGTCTTCAGCAGCATGGCCCGCAGCCGTTCTCCGAGTTGCCGACCCAGCAGCATCAGCCGCAGGTGCCGTTGATGCAGGTGCCGGTCCAGCAGGTGCCCTACGCGCCCGCGCCGCCGCAGCCGATGGCCCAGCAGCCCACCCAGCAGATTTCGCCGCAGCAGGCGCCCATGCCGCCGCAGTCGCCGACGGCCCGGTTCGTCCCCTCGCAGGCGCAGCAGGCGGCGTCCGCCGAGGCCGCCGCGGAGAAGGCGGCGGCACGGCGGAAGCTGATCATGACCGTGGCCGCGGTCCTGTGTGCCGTGCTGATCGGCATCGGCGTCTCGCAGCTGCTGTTCGTCTGAGGCCGGTCAGCGGGCCTTCCCGGCCGCCTCACGCATGGCCGCCACGAGCGTGCGCACGGCCGGGCTGCCGGCCGCCCGCGCGGTGACGGCGGCGTAGATCAGCCGGCACGGCTCCGGGTTGCGGATCCGGCGCACGACGACACCCGGGTGCGGCGTGCCGAGGCCCAGCTCCGGCACCAGTCCGACGCCCAGCCCGGCGGCGATGAACCCCTGCGCGGTCTGGTAGTCCTCGGACTCGACCACGATGTTCGGGGCGAAGCCCGCCGACGCGCAGGCACTGTCGAGGATCTCCCGGCACATGCCGGGTATCGGGTCGACGCCCACCCATGGCTCGTCGGCGAGGTCCGCCAGCGCCAGCGTCCGCTTGCGCGCGAGCGGGTGGGCGCGGGGCAGCACCGCGCGGTACGGGTCGTCGAGCAGGTGCTGCAGCTCGACCCCCTTGGCGGGCGGGTTCGACCGCGGGAAGACGACGATGGCCATGTCGGCGCGGCCCGTCTCGACCTCCGGCAGCGGGTCTTCGGGCTCCACCAGCTTGAGGTCGATCCACACGCCGGGGTGCTCACGGCGGACGGCGGCCACGGCGTGCGGCACCAGCGAGGCGCCCGCCGTGGCGAAGTACCGGATGGCCAGCTTCCCGGTACGCCCCTCCTTCAGCTCCGTGAGCGCGGTCTCGGCCCGAGCCAGCTCCGCGCTGAGCGTCTCGGCGTGTTCACACAGCAGCGTGCCGGCCGGGGTGGGCCGGACGCCGCGGCCGACGCGTTCCAGCAGCTCGGTGCCCGCCTCGCGCTCCAGCGTCGAGAGCTGCTGGCTGATCGCCGACGGGGTGTACCCGAGGTTCCTGGCCGCGGCGGTGATCGACCCGCTGGTGATCACCGCCCGCAGCACCTGCATCCGCCGCACGTCGAGCATGCCTCGACTCTACAGCTGAGCTTAAGTGTCCCTACAGTTAATTTCGCTTGTCCTTATGTCTTGGCGCGGCGAAGCTGGCGCTTGGTCGTAAGGAGGACAGTGGTGGGCGAGACGAAGACCCTGCTCAGGATCGCGGCGCTGGCGTTGATGTGGGGTTCGAGCTTCTTCTGGATCAAGCTGGGGCTGGAGGCGCTTTCGCCGGTGCAGCTCGTGCTGGCGCGGCTGGTGCTCGGCACCGTGGTGCTGCTGGCGCTGTGCCGCGTTCACGGGCACCGGATGCCCTCGGGCAAGCGCACCTGGGGTCACCTGCTCGTGGCCGCGTTCTTCCACAATGCGTTGCCGTTCCTGCTCTTCGCGATCGGCGAGACCACTGTGGACTCCGGCATCACCGGCGTGCTGAACTCGACGACGCCGCTGTGGGTGCTGGTGGTGGCGCCGCTGCTGGGGGTGCCGAACCGGATGACCGGGACGCGCGTGGCCGGGCTGGTGCTGGGGCTCGCCGGGATCGTGCTGATCTTCGCCCCGTGGCAGGCCTCGGGGCTGCTGAGCTGGGGCGCGCTGGGCTGCCTCGCGGCGGCGGCGAGCTACGGCTTCGCATTCGTCTACGAGGGCCGCTACCTGTCGGGCTCGGGTACCTCGCCGTACGCGCTGTCCGCCGGGCAAATGCTGCTGGCGACGGGTTTCCTGCTGCTGGTGCTGCCGTTCGGCGGGCTGACGCCGGTGCACCTGAGCCCGCTGCCGCTGATCGCGATCGCCGTGCTGGGCGTCGGCTCCACCGGGATCGCGTTCGCGCTCAACTACCAGCTGCTGGCCAGCGAGGGCGCCGTGGCCGCGTCCGTGGTCGGCTACCTGCTGCCGATCGTCTCGGTGCTGCTGGGCGCGGTGTTCCTGCACGAACAGCTGGGCCCGCGGGTGATCGCGGGCATGGTGGTGGTGCTCGCGGGCGTCGCGTTGACGCGGTTGAAGCGCAAAGCCCTGCCCACACTCGAAACCACCACCGAAACGGCGGCGCCGGAACGGGTTTAGACGAGGCGGCGGTCCGAGGCCCAGCGGGACAGTTCGTAGCGGTTCGACAGCTGCGTCTTGCGCAGGACGCTCGACACGTGCGTCTCCACCGTCTTCACCGAGATGAACAGCTCCGACGCGATCTCCTTGTACGCGTAGCCGCGCGCGAGCAGGCGGAGGACGTCTCGCTCACGCGGGGTGAGCAGGTCCAGCTCGGGGTCGTTGATCGGCGCGGAGCCGGGGCGGTCGGCGAACGCGTCGAGCACGAAACCGGCCAGGCGCGGGGAAAACACCGCGTCGCCGTCCGCCACCCGGACCACCGCGCGCACCAGCTCCTTCGAGGAGATGGTCTTGGTGACGTAGCCGCGCGCGCCGGAGCGGATCACGGCGATCACGTCCTCGGCCGCGTCGGACACCGAAAGCGCGAGGAACACCACGTCCGGCAGCTCCGGACGCACGCGGCGCAGCACTTCGGCGCCGCCGCCGTCGGGCATGTGGACGTCGAGCAGCACCACCTGCGGCTTGGTGCGCACGATGCCGGCGACGGCGTCCGCCACGGAGCCCGCCTCGCCGACCACCCGCACCTCGTCGGTGATGGAATCGAGCTCGGTGCGGACCCCGGCGCGGAAGAGCGCGTGGTCGTCCACGAGGAAGACCTTGACCGGCTCCCGCTGACTCTCCGTCACGACACCACTCCCTCGCTCCGACTGCACTGCGGCGAGCATAGCGAGCTCATGCCGGCACCTTGCCGGTTTTGACCGGCATGGCCAGCTGGACCTCGGTGCCCTCACCCGGCGCGGTGCGCAGTTTGCACGTGCCGCCGTGGCGCTCCATGCGCCCGCGGATCGAGTCGGCGAGCCCGTGGCGGTCGGCCGGGACGACGTCCGGGTCGAAGCCCTTGCCGCGGTCGCGGACGAACACGGTGACCGACGTCGGCTCCACCTCGGCGTACACGCTGACCTCGTCGACGCCGGCGTGCTTGGCCGCGTTGACGATCGCCTCGCGCGCGGCCTGGACCAGCGCCGTGAGCGGCTCGTTCAGCTCCGCCTCGCCGACCACGACCTGGCCGACGGAGATCGCGAACTGGTCCTCGACCTCCCCGCAGGCGGCGGCGAGCGCCTCGGACAGCTGACGGCCGCCCTCGTCCTGCTCCTCGGGCTTCTTCTCGCTGGGCTTGCCGTAGCCGTTGGGCCCGTACAGCCAGCCGCGCAGCTCGCGTTCCTGGCCGCGCGCCAGCCGCGCGACCTCACGCGGCTGGTCGGAATGCTTCTGGATCAACGCGAGCGTCTGCAGCACGGAGTCGTGCAGGTGGGCGGCGATCTCGGCGCGCTCGTCGGTGCGGATGCGCGCGCGGCGCTCGTCGCCGAGGTCGCGGACCAGGCGCAGCCAGAACGGGACCGTCAACACCGCGACGCCGAACAGCGTCGCCAGCACCGCGAGCAACGCGAACTGGACCTGGTCGAAGCTGCCGCTCTGGAACACGACCACGCCGATGCCGGTGGCCACCAGCGCGACGCCCGCCAGGATCCGGATGATCGCCGAGCGCCGGCCGCCCCCGCCCATCAGGGCGCCGGTGACGCCGTCCTTCGCGCCGATCCGCCAGCGGCGGCGCTGCGACTCGTCGGCCTCGCGCCAGACCACCGCCGCGCCGAGCATGGCCACGGCCAACGGCACGGCGACCCAGCCGCGGATGGCGCCGGTGAGCGTGCTGAACGCGATGGCGAGGCCGATGCCGAGGGCGATCAGGCCGTACGCCTGCTGACGGTCCTTCGCGTTGGCCTTCGGCGTTTCGCTCTCTTCGGCGCGCTGCCGCACGAAGACCCACAGCAGGCCGTACGCGAGCATCCCGGCGCCGTTGAGCGCCGCCAGCAGGGCGAACACGGTGCGGACCCACACCACCGGCACGCCGAGGTGATCGGCGAGCCCGCCGGCGACACCGGCGACCGCCCGACCGGACCGGCGCCGGTACATCTTCGGCTGCGTCGCGGGCTCGGGCACGCCCGAAGGGGGCACAGCCGTGACGGAAGCGGACGGCGCGGTCGCGTCCGGCCCATTCCCGCCGGGCCCATTCCCGTCCGGCTGAGTCACCTGCTCGGCGGTGTCGTTGTCGAGGGAGTCCTGCACGTCGTCCATGGTCACACGGCGGACCGTCCGGTGGCATCGGGGAAGCCCCCGATGCACTACCGGCGAGCCGGTCAGCGCGGCCCGTAGACCAGGCTCGACGACGACGGGCCGGCGCAGACGTAGTCCCAGCTGATCGACTCGCAGCCGTCCGGCACCGGCCACCACTTGCGGGTGTCCTTGGGGACGCTCGCCAGCGCGATCGGCGCCTGCTCGTGGTTGAAGTACAGGTGCAGGTCGGCCAGGTCCTGGTAGCCGGAGCTGAGGGCGAACCA
Organism: Amycolatopsis saalfeldensis; assembly: GCF_900110575.1. Lineage (GTDB taxonomy): Bacteria > Actinomycetota > Actinomycetes > Mycobacteriales > Pseudonocardiaceae > Amycolatopsis > Amycolatopsis saalfeldensis. The sequence goes on along the minus strand of NZ_FOEF01000017.1, from coordinate 63,368 downwards.
GACGTCGCCGACGATCTGCGACGTCTTGCGCGTCTCGATGGTGCGGTGGTGGAACTGCCGGTCCGCGCTCGGCGGGTACTCGTGGTCCTGTGGTCCAGGCATGTCGTCCTCCTGTTCGGGTGGGGTGAACCGCGCCCCGAGGCTGCCGAGCGCGGCGGCGCACCGGGCCTCGGTCGCGACGATCTCGAAGTGCATGCCGTCCTTGCGGCCGGCGTAGTCGCCGCCCCAGCGCACGCAGCCCGCGGCCTCGGCGAGCAAGGCGTGGATCTCGGCGATCTGCGCCGCGCTGTAGTTCGCCGACGGCGCGGTGCCGAGCGGGTGCCGGGGCGCGTTCAGGTCGATCGCGGTGCCGCTGGCGTGGTTGGACAGGTCCTGGCCGCCGACCACGTCCCGGAACGCGTAGCCCCAGCACCCCGGCCACTCCAGGGCCTCGACGCGGTGGTGGAACTGCTCGCCGACCCACGCCAGCAGATCACCGGTCACCCCCGCCCGCAGCGGGACGGTGCCACCGGGCAGCCGGCGGCTCACGGGGTCGATCGGAGCGCTGTAGCCGTTCTGGGAAGTCCTCATGACCGCACCACCTTTCATCGGACGGAGTCCGCGGAGGGTGGCGGTGATACGTGTTCGTGCGGAGCGATTTCCGCGCGGGATCAGCGGAAGCCGGCGGTCGCCACCACTTCCGGCTTGTCGTCCGGCGCCGGGGCCATCGAGTACGTGATCTCCGCGGACACCAGATCGCCTTGGCCGCGGGCGTCCTGCAAGGGGATCTGCCAGGGGCGGCCGGCGTCGACGGGGAACGGGTCCGCGCTGAAGTCGAGGGCCTGGAGCGTGTTTGTGCCGGTGTCGGGCGTCGGGCCGAAGAGCGCCACCTTCGACACGTACATCCGGACCCAGCCGACGGTGATCACCAGCTCGGCCGCGGTCTTCGGCACGATCAGCGTGACGGAACGGGTGCGCGCGCCGTCCGTGGGCAGCAGTTCGCGGTCGGGCATGTCTTCCTCCGTGAGGTGGCTGGTGAGGTAGGCGTCGGTGTAACTCCAGTCGAGGTCGACCCCCTGTGCGCTGATGCCGGAGATGGAGCCGCTGGAGCTGTACTGGTGGATGTCGTAGCGCCCGGCCGCCGGGTCCGGGCGCGCGCCGTACCGGGCGATCCAGATGACCAGGTCCGGCACCGCCCAGGTGTCGGGGCGGATGAGCTTCGCCAGCGCGTTGTTCAGGTACACACCAGGCCGGTACCCCCGCGCCGCGACGCGATTGCAGAACGCCGTGCCGAACGCGGCCTTCTGGTCGTCCGGGATGTTCGGCAGACTGGAGGACGCCGGGTTGTCCTCGAGGTCCAGCATCGGGACGCAGCCCGTGGCGCCGAGCCGCGCGACCTCGCCGAGCAGGATGTCCGCCTGCGTCTCCGGCGCCGGGCTCGCCTGCACGAAGTGATACCCGCCGACCGGGATGCCGACGGACCTGGCGCCGTTCACCTCGTTGTCCCCCGTGCCGCCGACCGGCGTGCCCCCACCATCGGACAACTTCACGTAAACGAACTCGACCCCGGCCCCCCTCACGGCGGACCAGCTCGTCACCGTCTGAAACGACCGGTAGATGTCGATGCCGAGAGCCATCGGGGACCACCTTCCCAGGCATGGAGGGCCGCCGATCATGCCACTTACCACGCTGGGGGGAATCCGGCGTGCGGGTAGTTGTTCGGCTACTTTTCGTCACCGTTGGATGGTCCGACTTGCTGTCATCGGTCGGAGACACTCGGTAGCCTGACCGGAGGAATTCGGCGACGAGCGCGAAGTAGGGTCTGTTGGCCGGCCCGACTAACACGGCGGCGGCGCAGAAGGTGAACACTGGCGGTGCAGAACTGAAGAGCCTGGCGGAAAAGGGCTCATTTGCAGTGAACGAGGCCGGGTTCCAGGCATATCTCAAGGCCTGCAACTTCTTCCTTGATGGTTATGACAAGATGACCCACGATCTGCACACACTTGCCAGTGCCGCACAGATGGGATCGTCCACCTACGCCCAGGCAGTTGCGGACTTCAACGTAAAAGTCGCAAACGGGGATCCACAGTCACTGCTGCCGAACCTCGACCTCATGCATAAAGGCGTTCAACAAGCGCTGGAAGCTCTGACCATTGCCCGGAAGAACTACCGCGAGACCGAGGACGCACACAGCGTCTCCTTCGCCGAACTCAACAAGGAACTGAACGAGCAGTGAGCACTCCGGGAGCCAGGAAGACCCTGCTGACAGCCGCAGCCGCAGCGATCCTGCTCGCCGGATGCGACGGTTCAGTCGGGGGAACCGCCAGCCCCAACACACCGTCATCGCCGGCCAGCAGCCCCACCTCTGCGAATCCGTTCGCGTCCAGAGACCAATGCACTCTGCTCGACAAGACCCTCGCCGGAAAGGGCTTCCCCAAAGCCACCCCTTCGGTCGCACAGCCGCAACGATCGTGCACATCCCAGAAGCCGAGCGTCGGAACCGTGCGGGGCATGAATGTCGGCCTGTTCCTCCAAGAAGGACGGGCCTACGACGAGAACGTCAGCAACCCCGGTACCGCACGCGGCGGCAAGGTCAACAACCGCCCGTCCATCGAACAACCTGAACCGCTGGGCACGTCGGGCCAGTGTTCGATCACCATGGCCGTCGCCCCGCAGTCGCGCGCGATACTCGACGTCGAGTCTGGATCTGATACCACCGGTGCCTGTCAAACCGCCGAGGACCTGGCCACGAAACTCGAGCCCCTCCTCCCACCCGCCTGACCCTGAGCCGAACATCAGGGACCATCCCCGATGTGGGCGGCGCGCTCGTCGAGCATGCTTTTCGGTATGAGTGGTGCGAACGAGGCGCGGGCTCCGAAGACGAATCCGCTCAACGGGTTCGAGGAGACCGTCAAGGATTTCTGGGTCAGCAGGCCCCGGCGGCCGCAGGCGGGGCGGAAGGTGGCCGGGGTCGCGGCGGGGCTGGGGCATCGGTACGGGATCGATCCCGTGGTGATCCGGGTCGCGTTGGTGGCGGCGACCGTGTTCGGCGGGTTCGGGCTGGTGTTCTACCTGCTGGGCTGGCTGCTCTTCCCGGGCGAGGGCGACGACGTGTCCGGCTTCGAGTCGATGGTCGGCCGGGGGCGCTCGTCGATGACCACGGGGTTCACGGTGGTGCTCTGCGTGGCCCTGATCCCGGTCGTCGGCTGGACGTTCGGCGGCGGCTGGTTCGGCACCGGCGGCTGGTTCGACGGCGGCGGGCTGATCGGCCTCGCGCTGCTGTCCATCGGCCTCTACTTCCTGCACCGCAGCCGCGGCCAGTACAACCGCCCGGCCCCCGCCGTTCCCTATGCGACGGCGCAGACCGCGACCGGAACCGGAGCGTTCACGATGACCGACACCACCACCGCGACCGGCACGGCCGCACCGGACTGGGACCCGCTCGCGGCCTCGCCCGGGAGCTGGGACCTGCCCGACCCGGCGGCACCGTCGCCCCCGCCGCCCTCCTACGAGGAACCGCTCCCGCCGCAGTCGCGACGGCCGAAGTCGAAGATCGGCTCGATGGCCTTGGGGACGGCCGTGATCGTGGCCGGCGTCGGCGTGGTGCTCAACCTCAACGGCGTCGACTGGTTCTCCGTACAGCACATCATCGGCCTCGTGCTCGGCGTGCTGGGCGTCGGCATGGTGGCGGGCGCGTTCGTCCGCGGCTCACGCGGCCTGATCGGGCTGGCGGTGCCGCTGGCGATCGTCGGGATGATCCTGACCACGAGCCCGTTCACCGGCCTCGACCTGCGGGGCGGTGTCGGCGACCTGACCGCCACCCCGCGCTCGGCCGCGGAACTGCAGCCGGTCTACCAGCACGCGGCGGGCAACCTCCGGCTCGACCTGACCCAGCTGCCGCTCACCGGCCCGATCACCACCACGGTGTCCAACGGCGCCGGCGACACCGTCGTGACGGTCCCCGCGAACGCCGACGTCACGTTCGACTGCAAGAACACCGCGGGCAGCGTGAACTGCCTCGGCCACTCCGGCGACGGCGTCGGCCAGGCCCCCATCACCGGCACCGAACTCGGCGAAGACGGCTCCGGTGGCCAGAAGATCACCCTCCACGTCTCGAACGGCGTGGGCGACGTGGAGGTGCGACGTGGCTGAAAACCCTTACGCCTACTCGGATTCCGACCAGCAGCGCCGCCCGGCGCGACGCGGGGTGGACGTGTTCACCCTGATCGCCGGCATCGCGATCCTGCTCGTGTCCGCGTACGTGCTCTCCGACGGCGCCAGCTGGTTGCCGACCTTCGACTTCCGCTGGATCCTCGCGGGCGGCGCGGTGTTCGTCGGGGTGCTGCTGCTGGGCGCGTCGTTCCGCAAACGACGGCCGTAACGGCGAACAACGTCCCTACTTGATGATCCCGACCACGATCAGCGCGATTCCCACGACGAACGCGATCAGCACCCCGGCCGCGAGGAGCTTGTGGCGACGGGTCCGGTCGGCCCGCAGCTCCTCCTCGGTTTTGGCCGCGATGAGGAAGTGCCCGCCTGACTGGGGTTTGCCGATCACCAGCGGGCCGGCGGCGTCGTGGGCCTCGCCGAGGACATACAGGCGGGTGCCCGGCCGGATGAGCCATTCGCGGTAGCGATAGCCGATGGTCGAGTCCTGGTTGCCGCCGAACATCGCGGGCAGCCGGAGGCCGAACAGCTCGAACGACTGGTCGCCGCCGTGGTAGGGCTCGAACCGGTTCACCGTCTGCTCGACGGCCTCGGGCCGGGTCCCGTCCGGCGCGACCCCGATGGTGCGGCCCTGCTCGTCGATCAGCGCGTAACCCTCGTTCGAGGTGTGGTCCGCGACCTTCTCGGTGCGCCTAGACCGGCGGCGCCGACCGTCGCGGTACACGACGTGCTCGTACTCGCGCTCGATCTGGTAGCGGTACCAGACGCACGGCGTTTTGCTGACCTCCGCGGTCAGCGGGCCTTCGGGACGCGGTTGGGCGGCGCCGACCACCTCGGTGACCTTGCGGAACCCGCCGCGCCCGCCCAGCTCATCGGAGACCCGGCGCAGGTCCTCCAGCTCCGGGAAGCTCAACGTCTCCGTACCGATCATCGCGTACAGCTCGCTCTTGGTCGCCCGCATCCAGACGAAACCCGCCACTGACGCGATGATCAGCAGCGCCCCCAGAATCCACATCCGTCACTCCCACTCGATGGTGCCCGGCGGCTTGCTCGTCACGTCGAGCACCACCCGGTTCACCTCGGCCACCTCGTTGGTGATGCGAGTCGAGATCCGCTCCAGCACCTCGTACGGCAGGCGGGTCCAGTCGGCGGTCATCGCGTCCTCAGAGGACACCGGGCGCAGCACGATGGGGTGCCCGTACGTCCGGCCGTCGCCCTGCACGCCGACGCTGCGCACGTCCGCCAGCAGCACCACGGGGCACTGCCAGATCTCCTGGTCGAGGCCCGCGGCAGTCAGCTCCTCGCGCGCGATGGCGTCGGCCGCCCGCAGCGTCTCCAGCCGCGAAGCGTCGACCGCGCCGATGATCCGGATGCCGAGGCCGGGGCCGGGGAACGGCTGGCGCTGCACGATCGTCTCCGGCAGGCCCAGCTCCAGGCCCACGCGCCGCACCTCGTCCTTGAACAGCAGGCGCAGCGGCTCGACCAGCTCGAACTGGAGGTCGTCGGGCAGGCCGCCGACGTTGTGGTGGCTCTTGATGTTCGCCGTGCCCTCGCCGCCGCCGGACTCGACGACGTCCGGGTACAGCGTGCCCTGCACGAGGAACTTGAAGTCGCCCTGGGCCTTGAGGTCGCGCTCCGCCTGCTCGAACACGCGGATGAACTCGCGCCCGATGATCTTGCGCTTCTGCTCGGGGTCGGTGACCCCGGCGAGCGCGTCGAGGAACCGGTCGCGCGCGTCCACGGTGACGAGCTTGACGCCCGTGGCGTTGACGAAGTCGCGCTCCACCTGCGTCCGCTCACCGGCGCGCAGCAGGCCGTGGTCGACGAACACACAGGTCAGCCGGTCGCCGATCGCGCGCTGCACCAGCGCCGCGGCGACGGCCGAGTCCACCCCGCCGGACAGCCCGCAGATCGCCCGCCCGTCGCCGACCTGCTCGGCGATCCGCCGGACCTGTTCGTCCACAATGGACGTCGTGGTCCACTGGGGGCTGATGCCCGCGATGTCGCGCAGGAACCGGCGCAGCACCTCCTGCCCGTGCGGCGAATGCGCCACCTCGGGGTGGTACTGCACACCGGCGAAGCGCCGCTCGACGTCCTCGAAGCCGGCCACCGCCGCGCCGTCGGAGGAAGCGGTGACCACGGAGCCCTCGGGTGCCTTGGTGACGCTGTCGTTGTGGCTCATCCACGCCGTCTGGTGCGCGGGCAGGCCGGTGTGGAGCACGCCGCCCTCGCCGACCATCCGCACGTCGGTGCGGCCGAACTCGCGGACGCCGGTGGGCTCCACGACGCCGCCCAGCGCCCGCGCGAGCAGCTGGTGGCCGTAGCAGATGCCGAGGATCGGCACACCCGCCTCGACGAGCTCCGGGTCCATGCCGGGCGCGCCCTCGGCGTAGACGCTCGACGGGCCGCCGGACAGGATGATCGCGGACGGGTTCTTGGCCAGCAGCTCCTGGGCGGTCGCGCTCGAGGGCACCACCTCGGAGTAGACCTGGGCCTCCCGCACGCGGCGGGCGATCAGCTGCGCGTACTGCGCCCCGAAGTCCATGACGAGTACCGGACCGGTGGGACTGGGCACCTAAGACCTCCAGGCGGTGAGCGCTTTGTCCCCCCATCGTCCCAGGTGGGCCCCGTCACGCCGCCGCTGCCCCACGAACGAGGACGCAGGCTGTCCTTGATGGGGCTTACGGTGCCCGCATGACTGTCGCTTGGACCACCGAACTGCACGAACAGCTCGACTGGCACTGGTCTAACCACGTGCGCCCGCACCTGGACGGGCTGACCGACGAGGAGTACCTGTGGCAGCCCGTCGACGGCTGCTGGACCGTGCGCCCGCGGACCGGGCCGGACGAGTGGGGCTCCGCGGATTTCACCATCGACTACAGCGCCCCCGCGCCGGAGCCGCCCCCGGTGACGACGATCGCCTGGCGGATGGCCCACATCACCGTCGGCGTGTTCGGCATGCGCGCGGCCTCGCACTTCGGCGGGCCGCCGATGAGCTACGACTCGTTCCCGTACGCCGGCACCGCGGCCGAGGGGATCAAGCAGCTCGACGACGCGTACGCCTCCTGGAGCGCGGGCGTTCGCGGCCTGGACGCCGAGGCGCTGGCGCGCGCGGTCGGCCCGGCGGAGGGCCCGTACGCGGAATCGCCGATGACCACGCTGGTCCTGCACATCAACCGCGAGGCGATCCACCACGGCGCGGAGATCCTCTTGTTGCGCGACCTCTACCGCAACCGCCCGGTGCGCTGACGCCGACGAGGCGGTCCGGCCCGCTCACCCCCCTCGGTGAACGGGCCGGACCGCCCCACCCCCGGCGTCCCCCTGGTCCTTCGGCAGCAGCAGGAAGCCCAGCGCCATCCCCAGCAGCGCCGGCATCCCGTGGTTGTCGTGCAGCAGCGTGTCGAGCAGCGCGAGCGGAAGCACCAGCAGCGACGCGAGGAAGGCCGGTCTCGGCAGCTCCACCCCGTGCCGCGACGGCGCCCGCAACAGCGCGACGGCGAGCGCCCCGAGCAGGCCCGCGACGCACATCGAGTTCCCCGCCCCGACCGGCTGCAGCCAGACGTAGCTCAGGAACTGCCCGAACAAGCCGCAGCCGAAGTACAGGACAAACCACCGCGCCCGGCCGAAATAACGCTCGGCAAGCGTGCCGAGGACGACCAGGGCCACCAGGTTGAACAGTCCGCCGAGCAGCTTGCCGTCCTGGAAGAACATGCCGGTGACCAGGCGCCACCACTGGCCGGCGTCGATGGCCGCGCCGTCGCGGCGGAACTGGTCGAACAGGGCGGGGTGCACGAGCTGCGCGACGAGCGCCAAGGCGGTGACCACGGCCACAGTCCCGGTGAGCACCGGCCTGCGCTGCGTGCCGATGCGGTCGACAACGGCCACGAACGGGTTCTCGTGCCAGCGCGATGTCGCCGAGGTGTTCATGCTCTGAAGGTAGGTCCGGCCGCCGCGGGGCACCCCGGACATTTGTCATCAGTGACCCACGGCATGCGTCACGTGGAATGAATCGCGGCCGGATCGACTAACAACAGGTGAAGCCGAATCACGGAAAGGACCTTCATGCGAGCGACTCTCATCTACGGTGCCGGCGATGTCCGCGTGGAGACGGTGCCGGACCCGAAGCTGGTCGAGCCGACGGACGCCGTGGTCCGCGTCGTCCGGTCGTGCATCTGCGGCAGCGACCTCTGGCCATACGGCAGCATGCCGGCGCAGGAGCAGGGCCGCCGGATCGGCCACGAGTTCCTCGGCATCGTCGAGGAGACCGGTGCGGACGTGACGAGCGTGCGCCGGGGCGACCTCGTCGTCGCGCCGTTCCTCTACTCCGACAACACCTGCGAGTTCTGCCAGGAGGGCCTGCAGACCTCCTGCCTGCACGGCGGCGGCTGGGGCGCGAACGGCGTCGACGGCGGCCAGGGCGAGATCGTGCGCGTGCCGCAGGCCGACGGCACGCTGGTGCAGCTGCCGCACACCGAGGACGACGAGCTGCTGGCCTCGATGCTGACGCTCTCGGACGTCTTCTCCACCGGCCACCACGCTGCCGTCACCGCGGGGGTGGCGAAGGGCAAGACCGTCACGGTGATCGGCGACGGCGCGGTGGGCCTGTCCGCGGTGCTGGCCGCGCACCGGCTGGGCGCCGAGCGGATCGTCCTCATGGGACGCCACGAGAAGCGCACCGAGCTGGGCCGCGAGTTCGGCGCGACGGACGTGGTCGCCGAGCGCGGCGAGGAGGGCATCGCGCTGGTCCGCGAGCTGACGGGCGGCCGCGGCACGCACACCGTGCTGGAGTGCGTGGGCACGAAGCCGGCGTTCGAGATGGGCCTCGGCGTGGTGCGCGCGGGCGGCGCGCTGAGCCGCGTCGGCGTGCCGCAGTACGCGGAGGGCCCGATCGGCCGTCCGGTCTTCACCGGCAACATCACCATCACCGGCGGCGTCGCCCCGGCGCGGCAGTACATCCCGGAGCTGCTGCCCGACGTCCTGGAGGGCCGCTACCAGCCCGGTCGGGTCTTCGACCGCACCATCGGCCTGTCCGAGGTGCCCGCGGGCTACCGGGCGATGGCCGACCGCGAGGCGCTGAAGGTGCTCGTCAAGCCGTGACGACGACGTCCGGGGCGACGCGCTCGTTGCCCCGGACGGGTGGGGGTCCGACCGGCCGGACCCCGGCCCGAATACCTTGGTGCGTATGGACATGATCACCCCGGAACCGCGGCCGTCGTGGATCGCCGGGCGGCCGGAGCAGGGCGTCGCGACACTGACGGTGCACCACCCGTACGACGGCAGCGAGGTCGCGACCGTCGCTGTGCCCGGACCCGAGCAGACCGAACGCGCGGTGGCCGCCGCGGCCGGCGTGGCGAAGGAGTTCCGCCACAGCCCCGCGCACGTCCGCGCCAAGGCGCTCGAACACGTCTCCCGCGGTCTGCAGGCGCGCGCCGAAGAGATCGCCGAGATCATCACCGCCGAGAACGGCAAGCCGCTGAAGTGGGCCGAAGCCGAGGTGAGCCGTGCGGTGTCGGTGTTCCGCATCGCCGCCGAGGAGGCCCGCCGCTTCACCGGCGACGTCCAGCGGCTCGACAGCGACCCGGCCGGCGACGCGCGCCTCGCGCTCACGCGGCGGGTGCCCCGCGGCCCGGTGCTGGGCATCGCGCCGTTCAACTTCCCGCTGAACCTGGTGGCGCACAAGGTGGCGCCGGCGCTGGCGGTCGGCGCGCCGATCATCGTCAAGCCCGCGCCGCGCACCCCGCTGTCCGCGCTGGTCCTCGGCGAGATCCTGGGCGAGACCGAGCTGCCCGAGGGCGCGTTCTCCGTGCTGCCGCTGGGCAACGCCGAGACACAGGCGCTGGTCGCCGACCCGCGGCTGCCCGTGGTGTCGTTCACCGGCTCCGGCCCGGTCGGCTGGTCGATCGCGGACGCCGCGCCGCGCAAGCACGTGGTGCTGGAGCTGGGCGGCAACGCCGCGGCCGTCGTCCTGCGCGACTGGCCGGACCCCGAGGGCGCCGCGCACCGCATCGCGACCTTCGGCAACTACCAGGCCGGCCAGTCCTGCATCGCGGTGCAGCGGGTGATCGTGGACGCCGCGGTCGCCGACGAGTTCGTGCCCGCCCTGGTGGAGGCCGTCGAGGCCCAGCAGACCGGCGACCCGTACGACCGCAACACCGACGTCGGGCCCGTGGTCGACGAGGCCGCCGCCGAGCGGATCGTCGCGTGGGTGGACGAGGCGGTGGCCGAGGGCGCGAAGGTGCTCACCGGCGGCACCCGCGACGGCGCGACGGTGGCCCCGACCCTGCTCACCGACGTCCCGCCGGAGGCGAAGGCCTGGGCCGAGGAGATCTTCGGACCGGTGCTCGCGGTGTCCGTTGTGGACGGTGTGGACGAGGCCTTCGCCGCCGTCAACGCCTCGGCCTACGGGCTGCAGGCCGGCGTCTTCACCAGCGACGTCCAGCTCGCCTTCCACGCCTCGGCCGAGCTGGAGGTCGGCGGCGTGATCATCGGCGACGTGCCGTCCTACCGGGCCGACCAGATGCCCTACGGCGGCGTGAAGGGCTCCGGCGTCGGCCGCGAGGGCGTGCTGTCGGCGATGAACGACTTCACCGAGGAACGCGTGACGGTCTTCACCGGGGTGGACCTCTAAGCCGTCACAAGGACTGGGCGAACTTGAACACGCCGTCCGGGTCGTAGGTCTTCGCGACCTTCTCGAGCCGGGCGGCGTTGTCGCCGTAGTACGCGGTTTTCCAGTCCGGCAGGTCCGGGTCGATGTAGTTGACGTAGCCGCCGGCGGCGCCCGCGCCGGCGAGCCCACTGACCACAGTGGACACCGACTTCGCGACCGACGAGCGGTTCCCGGCCGTCGCCGGCGCGTAGACCTGCACGCTGGCCAGCGCCTTGCGGTGCCAGAACGCGGTGTCCGACGGCGCGAGGTTCGCGACCGCGCCGCCGAGGCCGTCGATCAGCAGGTCCATGCCCTTGTGGCCGGACGCGAGGTCGCTCACCTTCGCGCCGGCCACCGGGTCGGTGATGATCCGAGACGAGGCCACGAAGGTCTGCCGGCTGGAGCTGCCGGAGAAGTAGTCCATCGCGCCCGAGTAGCTCAGGGATTTCATGGTGCGGCTCGACGGGGTGGCCTCCAGCTTGCCCAGCAGCGCCGTGAGCGCGGACGAGCCGCCGACGAACGCGCCGCCGATCCTGCACTGCACCGGAGAACCGCCGGACACGACGATGTTCGACCACAGCTCGGGCGGGGTGGTCGGCAGCCACCGCTGCCACGCGTCCAGCGTTTCGGCCGCCGCCCCGCCCGGGAAGTGCAGCGAGAAGACGGTGATGTCCGGCGCCGGATCGGTGCTGAACGTGAACGAGGTGACCACGCCGAAGTTGCCGCCACCGCCGCCGCGCAGGGCCCAGAACAGGTCCGGCTCGGTGCCGGCGTCGGCCGTGCGCAGCTTGCCGTCGGCGGTCACCACCTGCGCGGAGGTGAGGTGGTCGCAGGTAAGCCCGTATTTGCGGGCCAGCACGCCGATCCCGCCGCCGAGGGTGAGCCCGGCGATGCCGACCGTCGGGCAGGAGCCCGCGGGCAGGCACCGGCCGGCCTTGGCCAGCGCGGCGTAGACGTCCTTGAGCCGAGCGCCCGCGCCGATCGTCACCCGGTCGCCTTGGACGTCCACTTGGGACAGTGCGCCGACGTCGAGCACCAGCCCGCCTTCGGGCACCGAGTAGCCCGCGTAGCTGTGACCGCCGCTGCGCGCGGCGATCGGGAGCCGTCCGGCGGCGGCGGCGAGGCACGCCTGCACGTCCTCGGGCTTGCCGATCTTCGCGACGGCGGCCGGGTTGTGGCTGTCGAACAGCGGGTTGAACGCGCGCTTGGCGGTGGCGAACTGGCCGTCGGCCGACAGCAGGAGATCGCCGCTGAGCTTGTCGCGCAACGCGTTCCAGTCCGGCGGCCCGGACGGTCTGGTGCTGGCCGGCGGCGGTGACGACGGCATGGCGCTGCTGCTCGGCGCGGCCGGCGGGCTGCCCTTGCCCGGCGCGCACGCCGCGGCCACCGCGCCGACCGCCGTGAGCCCGGCCGCCCGCAGGAACGTCCTTCTCCCGACTGCTGTCATGTGATGAAGACGTGCCGGCGGCGGCCGCGGTTGCGCCCAGTCGCCTGGCCGGGTGGCCGCGGGCAGGTCAGGCGGCCGCCGGCTCGACCCCGGGCGCCTTCATCAGGCGGGCCGGCTCGGCCGGGTCGGACACCCCTTGGACGTCGCGACGCGGGGTGTAGGGCGGCTTCCAGCCGGGCCGCTTCCTCGTCGGTCAGCGTGATGGAGAGGGCCGCGATCGCGTCGTCGATGTGGCCGGGCTTGAGCGCTCCCACGATCGGCGCGGCGACCACCTCCTGATCACCGGCGAACCGGTCGACGACTGGCGCCGTCAGATCAACGACCCCAGGTCCGGCACCGGCCCGCTCAGCGCGGAGCCGTCGGCCCGGCCCGAGACCCAGGCCAGCAGGTCGCCGGGGCTGCCGGTGACCGTGCCGCCGGAGCCGTCGCCCAGCGTCCAGCGGTGGGCGCCGTCGGCCGTGGCCAGGCGGCAGGGCGGGAGTTCGCCGCCGTACATGCCGATCATGTTCTCGACGACGTCGCCGACAAACGGGCCCAGCAACGCCGTGGCCGCGGCGAAATCGTGGCCTCGGTCCAGGTCGACGAGGTGGATGGTGGTCTCCGCCAGCCGCAGCGTCACCGCGTTCGCGCCGGTGATCCGCTGGCCGAACCGGGCGCGGACCGGGGCCGTCCAGACGCGGTCCGGCAGCGCCGAAGCGAACTCCACCAGCCGCTCCCCCGAAGCGACGAAGTCGGCCAGTATCTCCGCGGTGCCGCGCGCCGCGCCGGCCTCGATGTCGTCGTCGCGGGCCGTGCCCGGGCCGTACATCGGGTGCTCGACACCGGTTTCGGCCCAGGTCAGCAGGTTGACGACGGCGTCGGCATTACGCGCGAGGTGCGTCAGCAGGTGGGCGCGCGACCAGCCGGGCAACGCGCTCGGCGCCCGCATCGCCGCCTCGTCCAGCGCGCCGACGGCGAGCGCCCACTCGTCCTGCAGGTCCCGGATGCGGGCCACCGCCGCCGTTTCGCTCACCCGGCGATCGTAGGGCCTATCGGCGCAGTGCGGCAGGTGCGCCGGAAGGAACCGCCGGGTTCTTGGGGGCCACCGGATCCAGTCGCGCGTACGCCGCTTCCTGGGCCGGGCGCCGGTCCTCCTCGCCCTTGTTGGGCCAGAAGGAGAACGCCCGCTCGGCCTGCGCCGTGATGGTCAGCGACGGGTTCACGCCGAGGTTCGCGGTGATCGCCGATCCGTCCACAACGGACAGTCCGGGGTAGCCGTAAACCCGGTGGTACGGGTCGATCACGCCGGCCTCGGCGCTGTCCCCGATCGGCACGCCGCCGATGAAGTGGGCCGTGAGCGGGATGTCGAAGATCTCGCCCCAGGTGCCGCCCGCGAGGCCGCCGATGTGCTCGGCCGTGAGCTCGTTCGCCTCGTGCCCGGCCGGGATGAAACTCGGGTTCGGCTCGCCGTGACCCTGTTTCGAGGTGTACTTGCGCCGCCCGAACAGGCCGCGCTTGGTGTAGGTGGTGATGGAGTTGTCCAGGCTCTGCATCACCAGCAGGATCACCGTCCGCTCGCTCCAGCGGTAGCCGTTGAGCAGCTTGGCCGACTGGACCGGGTGCTTGACCATGAAGGTGACGGCCTGGCGCCAGCGCGGCACCGGCGAGGCCCCGTCGGTCGCGATGCTCTGCAGCAGGCTCATCGCGTTGCTGCCCTTGCCGTACCGCACCGGCTCGATGTGGGTGTTCTCGTCGGGGTGGATGGACGAGGTGATGGCGACGCCGCGGCTGAAGTTCCGGCTCTCGTCGACCTCGGTGCGCGCGGCGCCGATGATGGCCTCGGAGTTCGTGCGCGTCAGCTCGCCGAGGCGGCGTGACAGCTTCGGCAGCGTGCCGGTGTCCTTCATGCGGTGCAACAGGTTCTGCGTGCCCCAGGTGCCCGCCGCGAACACCACCTGGCCGGCGGTGACGGTGGTGCGGAAGCGCTTCGAGCGCGTCCCGGTCTTCTGCAGCGTGACGCGGTAGCCGCCGCCGACCGGGCTCACCGAGGTGACCGTGGTGAGCGGGATGACCTTCGCGCCGTCCTGCTCCGCGAGGTACAGGTAGTTCTTGACCAGCGTGTTCTTGGCGCCGACGCGGCAGCCGGTCATGCAGGCGCCGCACTCGGTGCAGCCGACGCGGTCGGGGCCGGCGCCACCGAAGAACGGGTCCTTCACGCTCTCGCCGGGCTTGCCGAAGTACACGCCCACCGGCGTCGCGTGGAAGGAGTCGCCGACGCCCATGTCCTCGGCGACCTCGCGCATCACCACGTCCGACGGCGTGACGGTCGGGTTCGTCACCACCCCGAGCATCCGGCTGGCCTGGTCGTAGTGCGGCGCCAGCTCCGACTCCCAGTCGGTGATGTGCGACCACTGCCGGTCGGCGTAGAACGGCTTGAGCGGGCGGTAAAGCGTGTTCGCGTAGACCAGCGAGCCGCCGCCGACGCCCGCGCCCGCCAGCACCATCACGTCCGAGAGCATGTGCACGCGCTGGATGCCGTAACAGCCGAGCTGCGGCGCCCAGAGGTAACGCTTGAGGTCCCAGGAGGTCTTGGCGAACTCGTCGTCCGCGAACCGGCGCCCGGCCTCGACCACCGCGACGCGATAGCCCTTCTCGGTCAGCCGCAGCGCCGCGACGCTGCCCCCGAACCCCGAGCCCACGACCAGGACGTCGTAGTCGGGACTGTCGGTCGCTGTGGTGGTGTTACTGGCAGTCACAGGTTCGAGGGTAACCCCGGGATGTCCTTCTGACCAGACGTAAGTTACCCGCCGGTCACCCCCGCCCCGATGACCGTCAGCGGCGCACGGTCAGCCCGACGCGCTGGAACTCCTTCAGGTCCGAGTACCCGGCCTTCGCCATCGCGCGGCGCAGCGCGCCGAACAGGTTCACCACGCCCTCGGCGTCCGAGGACGGGCCGAAGAGCAGGGTCTTCAGGTCGACCGCGTAGTCCGAGTCCGGCCCGGCGACCACGCGGGAGCGCGGCAGCGACGGGTGGGCCGCGGCGGCCGTCCAGTACAGGCCCTGGCCCGGGGCGTCGCTGGCGGTCGCGAGCGGGGCGCCGAGCATCACCGCGTCCGCGCCGCACGCGATGGCCTTCGCGATGTCGCCCGAGGTGGTCATGCCGCCGTCGGCGAGCACGTGGACGTAGCGGCCGCCCGTCTCGTCCAGGTAGTCACGGCGGGCGGCGGCCGCGTCGACCACCGCGGTGGCCATCGGGACGCCGATGCCGAGCACGCGGTCGGTGCTGGTGACCCCCGGGGTGTAGCCGTGGCCGACGATCACGCCCGCCGCGCCGGTGCGCATCAGGTGCATGGCCGTGCGGTAGTCGCTCACGCCGCCGGCGATCACGGGCACGTCCAGCCGTCCGATGAACTCCTTGAGGTTCAACGGCTCGGCCTCGCGCTCGACGTGCTCGGCGGAGATGATCGTGCCCTGCACGACCAGGATCTCGACGCCCGCCGCGAGCAGGTCCGGCGTCAGCTCGGCGGCGTGCTGCGGGCTCACGCGCGCGGCGACGGTCACCCCCGACTCGCGGACGGTCTTGATCGCCTCGGTGAGCAGGTCGAGCCGGATCGGCGCCGAGTGCAGGTCCTGCAGCTCGCGGACGACGGCCGTGGGGTCCTCGCCGTCCTCGGCCGCGCGGACCAGCCGGAAGATCGCGTCCTCGACGTTCGGGTGCCGGGCCCACAGTCCCTCGGCGTTCAGCACGCCCAGCCCGCCCAGCTCGCCGATCGCGACGGCCGTGCCCGGCGACACGATGGCGTCGGTCGGGTGCGTCACCAGCGGCAGGTCGAAGCGGTAGGCGTCGATCTGCCAGGAGGTGGACACCACCGAGGACGACCGCGTCCGCCGTGACGGGACGATCTCCACGTCATCGAGGTCATACGCCCGCCGCGCGGTGCGGCCCATGCCGATCTCGACCAGTTCCCGCACGTGAAGTCCCTTCTCCGCACCGACGACAACGGCCTCCATTGTCGCTAGGCCGCGTGGGTGACCCGCGCACGGGGTGAGCAAAGCGGCTCGTGAGGGTTCCGGACGGTTGGAACCGTCCGGAACACTCACGAGTCCGGCTCAGTGCGTGGTGTAGTTCGGCGCCTCGACGGTCATGGTGACGTCGTGCGGGTGGCTCTCCTTGAGCCCGGCCGCGGTGATCCGCACCAGCTGCGCCTCCTGCAGCTGCGCGATCGTCTCGGCGCCCGCGTAGCCCATGCCGGCGCGCAGGCCGCCGACGAGCTGGTGCACGACGTTCGACAGCGGGCCGCGGAACGGGATGCGGCCTTCGATGCCCTCGGGGACCAGCTTGTCCTCGTTGAGCACGTCGTCCTGCGCGTAGCGGTCCTTCGAGTACGACTTCGCCTGGCCGCGCGACTGCATGGCGCCCAGCGAGCCCATGCCGCGGTAGACCTTGAACTGCTTGCCGTTGACCAGGATCAGGTCGCCGGGCGACTCGGCGGTGCCGGCCAGCAGGCTGCCCAGCATCACGGTGGACGCCCCGGAGGCGATGGCCTTCGCGATGTCGCCCGAGTACTGGATGCCGCCGTCGCCGATCACCGGGATGCCGGCCGGGCGGCAGGCCTGGTCGGCCTCGTAGATCGCGGAGATCTGCGGGACGCCGACCCCCGCGACGATGCGCGTGGTGCAGATCGAGCCGGGGCCGACGCCGACCTTCACGCCGTCCACGCCAGCGTCGACCAGCGCCTGCGCGCCCGCGCGGGTCGCGACGTTTCCGCCCACGATGTCGACGGTGTCGCCCAGCTCCTTCTTCAGCAGCTTCACGGTCTCCACGACGGCGCGGGAGTGGCCGTGCGCGGTGTCCACCATGAGCACGTCGACGCCGGCCTCGGCCAGCGTCATCGCGCGCTTGTGCCCGTCCGAGCCCACGCCGACGGCGGCACCGACGATCAGCCGTCCGTCGGTGTCCTTGGTGGCGTTCGGGTACTGCTCGGTCTTCACGAAGTCCTTGACCGTGATCAGGCCGCGGAGCTTGCCCGCGCCGTCGACGATCGGCAGCTTCTCGATCTTGTGCCGGCGCAGCAGCCCCAGCGCCGCCTCCGCGGTGACCCCGACCTGGGCGGTGACCAGCGGCGCCTTGGTCATGACCTCGCTGACCAGGCGGGTGTAGTCCACCTCGAACCGCATGTCGCGGTTGGTGATGATGCCCACGAGCGAGCCGGACGCGTCGGTGACCGGCACGCCGGAGATGCGGAACCGGGCGCACAGGGCGTCGACCTCGGCCAGCGTGTCGTCGGGCGAGCAGGTGACCGGGTCGGTGACCATGCCGGCCTCCGAGCGCTTCACGACCTCGACGGCCGCGGCCTGCTCGTCGATCGGCAGGTTGCGCTGCAGCACGCCGATGCCGCCCTGGCGCGCCATCGCGATCGCCATCCGGCCCTCGGTGACGGTGTCCATGGCGGCGGAGACCAGCGGGATGTTCAGCGTGATGTTGCGGCTGAGCCGGGTGCTGGTGTCGACCCCGCTGGGCACCACGTCGGACTCGGCAGGCAGCAGCAGCACGTCGTCGAAGGTCAGGCCGAGCATCGCGAACTTGCTCGGCACGGGGGCAGTGATGCTTTCGCTGGTCATAGCGGGCGAAGGGCCTTCCTGGCAGGGGTGTGCGAAGTCGCCGGCGGGCAGCGACCGACGGGGCTGGGCCTTCCCCTCATGATATCCGGGCCGGACCCCCGCACTGGGCGGGTGGGGACGACACCGCGTGAGCAGGTACCGTGCAGGCCGTGCCGCACGATGTGTTGCCCCCAGATCCGTTCGCGGATGACCCGGACGATCCGGCCCGGGCCTTCCTCGACCCCGAAGACAACCTCGACGAGCCGATCAGCGCGGACGAACGCACCGAGCTGCTGGCCGATCTCTCCGATCTCGCCGTCTACCAGGCCCTCCTGGAGCCGCGCGGTGTGCGGGGCATCGTCGTGGACTGCGGCGAATGCGACGAACCCCACTACCACGACTGGCACCTGCTGCGCGCCAGCCTGGAGCAGCTGCTCGCCGACGGCCGCATGCGCCCGCACGAGCCGGCCTTCGATCCCAACCCGGGCGACTACGTGAGCTGGGACTACTGCCGCGGCTTCGCGGACGGGGTCACGGCCAACGAAAGCGCCTACTGAGCCGGCGACGGCTTGGCGAAGGCCTCGGTGACGTTGCTCACCGGGGCCTTTTTTCGTACCCGCTTCCTGGCCCCGCGTACGAAAAAGGGCCTCGGCGAGATGGTCCGCCGAGGCCCTTTGTTCGAAAGCGTCCGGATTTACGGGGTTTCCGGTGACCCGTTCTGCGCGGCGCCGCTGCCGCTGCCGCTGGGATCGTTGCGCGGGCTGCCGCTGCTGCCCGAGCCCGGGTTGCTGCCCGTGACGCCGGTCGGCGTGGTGGGCGGCGGCGGGGTCGTGGTCGTGTCGCCCGACGGCGGCGGCGACTCCGGGATGCTGGTGGCGGGCGGCGGGGTGGCGGTGCTGCCCGTGCCCGGCAGCTGCGTCGGCTGACCGCTGGCCTGCGGTGACCCGGTGCCCGGGTTGTTCGCCGGCGGAACCGCCGGCGGGTTCGCCGGGTTCCCGCCCGGGTGCGGCGCGGACGGGTCGTCGAGCTGCGCCGCCAGCTGGCGGTGCTGCTCCATCAGCTGGTTGCGACTGTCGTCGTCGCTGACCTGGCTGAGGGCGGCCTGCGCGTCGTCGAGCGCCTTGCGGGCGTCGGAGAGGCGGTTGTCGGCCAGTGCGAGGTTCGCCTTCTCCAGGTCGAGCTTCACCGTGGCGGCGGCTTCGACCGAGTGGGCGTGGTCGGCGTACAGGACCTTCGTGAGGCCCCAGAGGGCGTCGCCCGGCTGCGCGTCACGCGCCGCGAGACCGGTGCCGGTGAAGGCGATCGCGGCGGCGGCGCACGCGGCGGCGACCGGCACGAGGTAACGACGGCGGCGTCCGCGCTGCGAGTGCTTGCGCGCCAGCGAAGCCGTCCGGACGGTGGTGACCGCGGTGTCGACGTCGACCAGCTCGGCGAGCGGCTCGCTGTCGATGTCACGCCGCCAGGCCAGCAGCAGCGCGTTGAGCTCCTGGTCGCCGAGGCCGTCGGCGATGGCCGGGTCCGTGCCCCCGAGCGCGTCCAGCAGCGCGTCGTCGGCCTGGATGGCCGACAGGTCACCGTCGGCCTCGGCGTCGAACGCCGTCATCCCGCTCGGCCACGTGGATGGCGACAGGTCACGGTCGTCGTCGCGATCGGTCACTCAGATCACCTCCTCGGCGGCGAGCACCTTGCGCAGGCGGGCCAAGGCGCGGTGCTGGGCGACACGGACCGCGCCCGGCGTCGACCCGACGGCCTCCGCGGTCTCCTCCGCCGACAGCCCCACCACGACCCGCAACACGACGATCTCCCGTTGCTTGTCCGGCAGTACCTGCAACAACTGCGACATCCGCTCGTTCAGCTCACCCTGCAACGCGCGCTGCTCGGGTCCGACCCCGCCCTCGACCTCGTCGGGGACTTCGGCGACGGGCTCAGCCCGGTTGCGAGCCGCCGCGCGGTGCGCGTCGGCCACCTTGTGCTGGGCAATACCGTAGACGAAGGCAAGGAAAGGGCGCCCCTGGTCACGGTACGAAGGCAATGCCGTGAGCACCGCGAGACACACCTCCTGCGCAACATCGTCCGCAGAAGCGAAGGAACGCTCCTGCCTGCCAACCCGAGCGCGGCAATACCGCACTACCAGAGGACGGATGGCCGCCAGCAGCCGCTCTACCGCTTGAGGATCTCCCTCGACAGCAGCGGCGACTGGCTCATCCAGTCCATCCCCCACATTGGCCATCGCAGACAACAGTCCCAGTGTTACGTGTAGGCGTGCAAAGAATCCGGCGCGTGGTCATCCTGCCCCGCCCGCCGGTGACAGTCACCGTACCGTCGGGGACCCCCTGGACAACCGCCAGAGGTGGTCCCCGGCGCGCCGCGCTCGCGGCGCCGGTGGAAACCCGGCTTTACCGGCTGCTCACGCGCATTCGCCGAATCCGGCCGAACGGCTGGCCAGTGCGGTACGCGAAGCGGCCCGGGCGGGGCGGCGACCAGTCCGGAAGCCTGCCCGAGCGGTGGGGACAACGGCGCCGTCCGTGACACGGAACACAGGTACGGGCCAGGGCGCGAGCCCTGGCCCGTCGTCACCGTGCAACCACGTCCGTAACGAAGCCGCTGGAGAGCGCTTTACCTCAACGAGCCCCGGGAAGACCCGGGGCCGGCCTCAGGAGACGAGACCGCGGCGGAAGCCGTGGGCCACCGCCTGAGCCCGGTCGCGGACCCCGAGCTTGCGGAACAGCCGCCGCGCGTGGGTCTTCACCGTGTCCTCGGACAGGTAGAGCTCGCGGCCGATCTGGCCGTTGCTCTTGCCCTGGCTCATGCCGCGCAGGACCTGCAGCTCGCGCTCGGTGAGCTGCACGCCGGGGTCCGACGGCTGGCGCGGCGCCGGCACCGAGGTGCTGGCGAGGGTGTGGGCCAGTGCGGCAACGAGCTCGGGCCGCGATGCGTCCCAGCGCAGGTAGCCGCGGGCACCGCCGGCGATCGCCGCGGCGATGCTGCCCGCGTCGTCCGGGGCGCCGAAGACGATGACATTCGCCTGGGGGTTCGCGGAGACGAGCCGGCGCGTGGCTTCGACGCCCGTCGGGACCGCGCGTTGCGTCCCGACCAGCACGACGTCGACCGGCTGACGGGTGTACCGGGCCAGCAGCTCGTCACCGTGCGCTACGCAGTCGATGCGACTGACCCCTGGGACCGCGGACATCACACGGGTGAGCCCTTCGCGGACACTGCGTCGGTCGTCGCAGATCAAGACCGTCGTCACGGGGTTTCCTTCCTGCAGCCGGGTGACATTCCACTTCCCCTATCGGACGCTTTAGCTCGAACCTTGACACGATCCGGTGGCTTTTTTTGAAGTTTCTTAGCCCGGATGCCGGAACGGCCTTTCCAGGAGGCTCAACCGCCCCCGGTGGGAACCCACGGCGAATCGTGTGCGATACGCATCACGCAAGGATCGACTCGTCGTAACACTGCGTGCAACACCTCCTGGCCTCTGAATCGATACTTCTCGGCGTGTTGAGCCCCTAGATCAGCCGCGACCCGGGCCGCGACCCAGATAAGTGAATGGAGTTCGCATTTTTCGGCCTCGGCGAGCGCCCTTTCGACAAGCCCCAGCGCGGCTTCCCGAGCACCGGCGTCGCCAGCCGCCGACAGTGCGACCCCGAGCACGATGTCGGATTTCACAACGTGCCGGCGAGCGCCGCGTTCCCGCGCGGTTTCGGCGGCCCGCCGCGCCGGCGCCACCGCTTCGGCCGGCCGCCCGGCGGCCAGCTCGATCTCGGCCCCCACCCACCCGGCCCGGACGGTCGCCCGCCACCGCCCGTCCCCGGCCACCGCCAGGGCAGCCAACCGCCGCGCCGCCGAGATCCGGCCCAGCGCGAGGTTGTCCGCCGCCAGCCCGAGCAGGGCATCGGCCCGGGCGCCTCGGTAGTCGAGGCCGTCGGGATCGGAATAGACCCCTCGGTCGGCAACAGCCCGGTCAGCGGCAGTGCGGCCAGCCGCAGCAGGATCGGCGGCGCGGTCGGCCGCAGCGGGGTCGGCAGCGCGGTCAGTAGCGGCGCGGTCGGCAGCAGCGCGGCCAGCCGCAGCAGGGTCGGCGGCGCGGTCAGCGGCGGCGCGGCCGGCCACAGCAGGGTCGGCAGCGCGGCCAGCAACAGCACCGCGCAAGCTGGGCCCGAGCAGCGGCACCAAAGCGCCCCCCACAAGCGCCAAAGCCGCACCGTCCAGGGCTCGCGCGGCGGTGTGGCCGCCGAGTTGGCGGCGGTGGGAAGCCAGTGTGGTGGCGGCGAGGGAGGCCAGTAGCGGGTCTCGGCTTCGGCGGAGGTCGGTCAGGGCTGTGGAAGCCGCGGCGTAACGGCCTTGGGCGCCCAGGACGATCGCGGCCAGCAGGCGGTCCCACGGCGCGGCGGACCGCGGCGCCGTGACCGGCTCTGGGGGCAGCGGGTGGTCGCCGAAGGCGAGGGCCCGCAGGGTCTGTTCCTCCACCCGTTCTTTTTAGCGGTTCCCACCGACAAAATCGGAGACCACGAGCGCGGCCACCCGCCGAACGGCCGAGCGGTTCGGGCAACCGGCTTAGCCCGTCGTCCCCACCAGGACGTGTTCGACGCGGTCCGCGGCCGTGGGCAGGTCCACCAGCAGCTCCACCTTGTCCGGCAGCGCGGCCGGGTCCCAGCCGGGGCCGCAGGCGAACAGGCGGCTGCGCTGACGGCCGCGGGAGACGCGCGCGAAAAGGCGCGGGTCCGCCGCCGCCCGGCGGTGCGCCCACAGCACCACGGCGGCGGGCGCGCTCCGGCGCACGGCCACCGCCAGCACCTCCGCAGGCAGCGGCACGCCGAACAGCTGCGTCCCGATCCGGCGGCCCGCCAGCGCGGCCGCCAGCGCGTACGCCGGAGTGCTGTCACGTTCCTCCGGCACACAGCCGAGCAGCACCGGGCGCTGGTTGCGCGGCTGGTCGAGCACCGGCGTCGCGCGGACGAGCGACGCGTACACGCACTCGGCCAGCAGGTACTCGACCTCCGCGCCGGCGCTGACCCCGCGCCAGCGCGCGCCCAGCGCCGTCAGCACCGGGTCGATCACGCCGGACCACGCCGCGAGCACGCCCAGTTCGGCGATCGCGTCGGCGAGCATGCGCTGGACGGCGCCGACGTCCATGGCCAGCGCGGCCGTGCTCAGCCGGCGGGCGAGGCGGGACGGGACCTCGTGGTCGCCGTCGGGCGCGGGGGCCTCGTCCTCATCGGGAGCCGGGGCCGGCGGTGGGAGTTCGTCGACGACGGCGCGGGGCATGTGGTCGAGGGCGTAGCGCGCGGCCTCCGCCGTCGACGCGCCGCGGAGCAGCGCGCGCTGCATGAGTTCGAGGCGCCCGATGTCGGAGCTGCCGTACCTGCGGTGACGGCCGTCGGTGTGCCGGCTGGGCCCCAGCCCGTAACGGCGGTCCCAGGTACGAAGGGTGGACGGGGCGACCCCGAGCCGGCGAGCGACCGAGGCCACCGGCAGGGTGGGCTCTCCTTCGCTCGACCCGGATCCCACCCGGCCCAATATCCAGGCCTGTGCCGGTCCCGGCAACCGGAGCCAAAAGCCCTGCTCACACATCGGGGGGATGCCTAATGGCTGAATCGGCCCGGATCTCTTGAACAACTATTGGCGCGCTTCTAACGTTACCGCCGTTGCACCGAATGGAGTATCGGCACCACAGCAGAGCAGCTAATGGCATCGACCGGATGACGGAGGCGGTCAGGATGGCAGACACGCGCAGGCTCCCCGGCCCCAATGCGGACATGTGGGACTGGCAGCTGGAGGGGTCGTGCCGGGGGATGGACAGCGCGTCCTTCTTTCACCCGGACGGCGAGCGGGGGCCGGCGAGGGCACGGCGCGAGGCCAGGGCGAAGGTGGTCTGCCTGAGCTGCCCGGTACTGGAGATGTGCCGCAGGCACGCGCTGGCAGTGCACGAGCCCTACGGCATCTGGGGCGGGCTGTCCGAATCGGAGCGGGAAAACCTGATCAAGCAGGACAAACGAGCGCTGAGCATGTCCGGCTGAGCTCACCCGGGCACGGAAGGGGCGGCGTCCACATCGGACGCCGCCCCTTCGACTTCGGCAGCGAGCCGGACGGCGCCTGACCCTCGAAAAAGAAAGCGGGGCGGCACCCCTCGTAAGGGAGTGCCGCCCCGTTTTTCGTTGCGGTAAAACAGAAGTGACTAGTGCGAGTGGCCGTGGCCGTGGCCCGCTTCGTCCTCTTCCTCAGCCGGCTTCTCGACCACGGCGCTCTCCGTGGTGAGCACGAGCCGGGCGATGGACGCCGCGTTCGCGACCGCGGAGCGGGTCACCTTGACCGGGTCGACGATGCCGGCCGCGATCAGGTCGGTGAGCTCGCCGGTGGCGGCGTTGAAGCCCTGGCCCCAGGACTGCTCCTTGACCTTGTTCACGATGACCGCACCCTCGTGGCCCGCGTTCGTCGCGATCCAGAACAGCGGGGCGGTCAGCGCGTCGCGCACGATGTGCACGCCGGTGGCCTCGTCGCCGGTCAGGCCGAGGTCGCCCTCGAGCTCCTTGACCGCGTGGACCAGCGCCGAGCCGCCACCGGGGAGGATGCCCTCCTCGACGGCCGCCTTCGTGGACGCCACCGCGTCCTCGATGCGGTGCTTGCGCTCGTTGAGCTCGGTCTCGGTGGCCGCGCCGACCTTGATCACGGCCACGCCGCCGCCGAGCTTCGCGAGCCGCTCCTGCAGCTTCTCGCGGTCCCAGTCGGAGTCGGTGCTCTCGATCTCCTTGCGGATCTGCGCGGTCCGGGCGGACAGCGCGTCCTTGGTGCCGCCGCCGTCGACGATCGTGGTGTCGTCCTTGCTGACGACGATCCGGCGGGCGCGGCCCAGCGAACCGAGGTCGGTCTCGGACAGCTTGCTGCCGATCTCGGCCGAGATGACCTCACCACCGGTGACGACGGCGAGGTCGTCCAGGAACGCCTTGCGGCGGTCGCCGAAGAACGGCGCCTTGACCGCGACGGCGGTGATGGTCTTGCGCAGCGAGTTCACCACGAGGGTGGACAGCGCTTCGCCGTCGACGTCCTCGGCGATGATCAGCAGCGGCTTCTTCGCCTCGACGACCTTCTCCAGCACCGGGAGCAGGTCGGCCAGCGACGAGATCTTCTCGCGGCTGAGCAGGATGTACGCGTCCTCGAGGATGGCCTTCTGGTCCTCGGGGTTGGTGGCGAAGTGCGCCGACAGGAAGCCCTTGTCGAACTGCACGCCCTCGGTGATCACCAGCTCGGTCGCCAGGGTCGACGACTCCTCGATGGTGATGACGCCGTCCTCGCCCACGCGCTCGACGGCCTCGCCGAGCAGCTGGCCGATCGCGGCGTCGCGGGAGGTCACGGTGCCGACCTGGGCGATGTTCTCGCGGCCCTTGACCGGGGTGGCCTTGGCCTTGAGGATCTCGATGACCTTGTCGGCGGCCGCCTCGATGCCGCGGCCGACCGCGGTCGGGTTGGCGCCGGCGGCCACGTTGCGGAGGCCGACGCGGACCAGCGACTGGGCCAGCACCGTGGCGGTGGTGGTGCCGTCGCCGGCGACGTCGTTGGTCTTGGTGGCCACGTTCTTGGCCAGCTGGGCGCCGAGGTTCTCGAACGGGTCGTCGAGCTCGATCTCACGGGCGACGGTCACGCCGTCGAGGGTGATGGTCGGGCCGCCGAACTTCTTGTCGAGGACCACGTGGCGACCGCGCGGGCCGAGGGTGACCTTGACGGCGTCGGCGAGCTTGTTCACCCCGCGCTCCAGCGCGCGACGAGCGTCCTCGTCGAAACTGATCTGCTTGGGCATAGCGTTTTCCGCTTACCTTTCAGGTGTCTTAGGACACAAGAACGCCCCGTCCCCCGGCTTGTGCGGGGCCCGGGGCGTCATTGCGCTGCGACTGGAACGTCAGTTGATGACGGCCAGCACGTCGCGGGCGGAGAGGATCAAGTAGTCCTCACCGTTGTACTTGACCTCGGTACCGCCGTACTTGGAGTAGATCACGACGTCGCCCACGGCCACGTCGAGCGGCACGCGGTTGCCCTTGTCGTCGATCCGGCCCGGGCCAACGGCCAGAACCTTGCCCTCCTGGGGCTTCTCCTTGGCGGTGTCGGGGATGACGAGGCCGGAAGCGGTCGTCTCCTCGGCCTCACTCGTCTGGACAACGATCTTGTCCTCGAGCGGCTTGATGTTCACGCTCACCGGGTTGACCTCCACGGTCGTCGAAAGCGTCGGCAGGATGACTTACGGCTCCTACCACCCCCGCCGTCGCGGGTGCCGGGGCGTGTTCGGGCCGTGCGATTAGCACTCTAGCCACGTGAGTGCCAGCTTCGCAAGGAGGGTCCGCCTGAGAGGCGACGGGCGCCGGTACGGCCAGTATGCCCGCCGGCCGCGTGGGCGGGCGGCGGCCGCGACGCCGACGCCGGAAGAAGCCGCGCGGAAACCCGCGGATACACCCGGACCAGGCCTTACCCGGATACCCCGGCTTCTGGTTAGGTCTTGCCTGAATGACACCGACACCTGGGGGTCACACCATGTCGTTCCCTCCCCTTCCCCGGCGGCTGGCCGTGGCGGCCGCCGTCGTTTCGCTGGGCGCCGGGCTGTTCGCCGCGGCGCCGGCGCAGGCCCAGCCTTCCGGTCAGCAGCGGCAGCGGGACTTCGCGGCCGCCGCGAGTGAGTTCGGCGTGCCGCTCGACGTGCTGCTCGGCGTGTCCTACCTGGAGTCGCGCTGGGACTACAACGCGGGCACGCCCAGCACCGCCGCCGGTTACGGCCCGATGCACCTGACCGATCTGCGGACGGCGGGCGTCGCCGGCACCGAGTTCGACCAGGGCACCGAGGACCCGCGCGGCGATACCGCCCGCCCGGCGCTGCAGCCGAAGGCCGGCGAACCGGCCGCGCCGCCGCCGACCCTGCAGACCGTCGACACCGCGGCCTCGCTGCTGCACACCGACGCCGCCACCCTGCGCACGAACCCCACGCAGAACGTCCGTGGCGGCGCCGCGCTGCTCGCGGACTACCAGCGTCAGCTCGGCATCCACAGCCAGGACGCGAAGGACTGGTACGGCGCCGTCGCGCGTTACAGCGGATCCGACGACGTCACGGCCGCCCAGACGTTCGCCGACGAGGTCTTCGACACCATCTCCACCGGCGAAGCCCGCACCACCGACGACGGCCAGCAGCTGACCCTCGCCGCCACCCCCGGCCTCGCGCCCGACCGCGCGCAGGCGGCGCGACTCGGCCTGCGCTCGGACGCGCCCGCCGCGACGGAGTGCCCCAAGCGCGTGGCGTGCGAGTCGGTTCCCGCGCCGTACCAGGAGCTGCCGGGCGGCGATTACGGCAACTACGACAAGGCGAACCGGCCGCAGAGCCAGAAGATCGACTACATCGTCATCCACGACACCGAGGGCTACTGGGCCGACGCGCTGAAGCTGGTGCAGGACCCGACCTACCTCGCGTGGCACTACACCGTGCGCTCCGCCGACGGCCTGATCGCCCAGCACGTGGCGACGAAGGACGTCGGCTGGCACGCGGGCAACTGGTACATCAACTCGAAGTCGATCGGCGTCGAGCACGAGGGCTTCGCCGCGAAGGGCACCTGGTACACCGAAGCGATGTACCGCGCTTCGGCGAAGCTCGTCGGCTACCTCGCGAAGCGCTACGACATCCCGCTGGACCGCGCGCACATCATCGGCCACGACAACGTCCCGGGCACCACGCCGGCCACGATCGCCGGAATGCACTGGGACCCGGGCCCCTACTGGGACTGGTCGCACTACTTCGACCTGCTCGGCGCGCCGTTCCAGGCCGTCGGACGGCCGAACTCCTCGCTGGTCACCATCAACCCGTCGCTCGCGCAGAACCAGCCGATCTTCACCGGCTGCGACAAGATCGGCTCCGGCAACGCGTGCGCGGCCCGCGGTTCCGAGGCGGTCGTGCTGCACACCGCGCCGAGCGACGCCGCGCCGCTGCTCGCCGACGCCGGCCTGCACCCGGGCGGCGGTCCGTCCACAATGGATGTTTCAGACGTCGGGAGCCGCGCGGCGACCGGGCAGAAGTACGCGGTGGCCGGCGTGCAGGGTGACTGGACGGCGATCTGGTACCTCGGCCAGAAGGGCTGGTTCCACAACGCGCCGGGCGCCCGCGCCGCGGTGCCCGCCGTGGGCCTGGTCGCCACGCCGCGGCCCGGCCTCGCCACGATCCCGGTCTACGGCCGCGCGTTCCCGGAGGCCTCGGCCTACCCGGCGAACGTGCCGGTGCAGGCGCTCGCGCCGATGCCGTACACGCTGGCGGCGGGCCAGAAGTACTCCGTCGGCGGCGTGGAAGGCTCCGAGTACTACTCGGCCACCACGTTCGACCCGGCCGAGCACGTGGTCGTGAAGGGCAAGACGAAGTACGTCGAGATCCAGTTCGGCCACCGCATCGAGTACGTCAACCTCAACGACGTGCTGTTGCTGCCGGCCTTCTGACCCTCGTGAGTGGCTGTGACGGTGAGAACCGTCTGTAAAACTGACGGAGATGCTTGACACCGGGGCTTCCTGATCATGGGAGTTGCTGGTTCGCGAGCCCGGTCTTGCGTCACGTCGAGGAAGTGTCCGGAAACGTGGCCAGTGTGGCGGACCCTGCACCGCCTCGACCGCCGCTGGAAACGCTGTGAGAAGCAACGACCGGGCCACCAGGTACAGGTCGACGTGAAATTCGTCGAGCCGCTGCCCACGGCAGCAGCCACCTGTGTGCCGATCAAGACCGGCGGCGGGCGCGGGAAGTTCTACCAGTACACGGCCATTCAGCGTTCCACTGGCACGTGCTCGACAAGGGCATCGAGCACCGCTACATCAAGCCCCGCACACCACGGCTGAACGGCAAGGTCGAGCGTTCCCACCGGATCGACGCCAACCTCTTCAACGCCGAACTCAAGGAATGGCAGGGGAGAGACTGCGCCAGAAGACACAGACCGAAGCCCCGGCCGTGTAATCAATCACCCTCAGCGGCACAGCCGGTTCTCACCGCCATGGCCACTCACGAGTCCAGAGCGACCTTCACACCCGCCGTGGCCTCGGTGTTGCGGCGGGTCTTCGCCCAGCCGTTGCGGCCGCGCACGAGGCGCAGGAGCGCGCGCCACGACGTGATGTAGAAGGTGTAGATGTACACCGCGTACAGCAGGCCCATGCCGATGCCTCGGAAGATGTTCTTGCTGCGTAAGCACTTCAGCTGGTAGATCGGGCCCCAGACGATGAAGGGCAGCAGGCCGAACGAGCCGTAGATGACGAACAGGATCCAGGCGCCGCCGGTGAACCAGGTCCAGACCTGGGCCGGGTCGCCGGCCGTGCCGATCAGCAGGAGGAGGAACGGCACCGGGTAGAGCAGCGAGCCGAGCAGCTGCATCCACGGCTGCGCCAGGTAGTACATCATCTCCGCGGCGCCCAGCGTGGACACGTGCGGCGAGTCCCAGATCCGGCGCAGGTAGCGGGAGCACTGCATGGTGCCCTGGCCCCAGCGCGTGCGCTGCACCAGGAACCGCCGCAGGCTGTACAGGCCTTCTTGCGCCACATGGGAATCCGGCGTGAAGCCGGTGCGCCAGCCCGCGGTGAGCAGGTGCACGCCGAGTTCGAAGTCCTCCAGCAGCGAGCCGCGCCACGGCTGCCGCTCCTCGCCCGCGATGGAGTCCAGCGCGGCGAGGCGGGTGAACTGGCCGTTGCCGCCCATCGAGATCGTGCCGGTGAAGCCGCGGGAGGTCTGGATCGCCGCGATCGCCGTGCGGAACTCCAGGTCCTGCAGCTGCGCCAGCTTCAGCCCGAACGCGCGGGACGCCCAGGTGCGGCCCGGCGGGCGGGTGCGGACGTTGCTCATCCGCACGTCGAGCTGCACGGCGCCGATCTGCTCGTCGCCGAACAGGTGCCCGGCCGCGCAGACCTCGAGGCAGTTCGGGGCCGGCCGGCCGTCGGCGTCCACCACCACGACGACCACGTCCGCGCGGGACTTCCGCGGGTCCAGCCATTCGTCGAGAGCGTGGTACGCGGCGTTCAGCGCGTCGCCCTTGCCCGTGCGGGCCTCGGGCCGCGTGCGCGCGACCAGGTGGAGGTGCTCGTCGTACCCGCCGTTTCGCCGCCACAACGCGCGCACGACGCGGGCGGTGCGGTCCTCGGAGTCGTCGTCGACGACCCAGACGTGCGCGCGGCGGAAGGTGCTGCGCAGGTAACGCACGGTCTCGCCGATCACCGCCTGCTCGTCGCGGCACGGCACGAAGAAATGCCACTCGAAGTCGGCCGGATCACCCACCGGCGCGGGCTTGCGGCGCAGGTACGGCACCACGATCACCACGACGTACACGATGAACGCGACACTCATCGTCAGCGCGAACGCCTGCGTGATCGAGAGCAGGATCTTCAGCCCGTTCCCGCTCACGCGGCGCTCTTCTCGGCCTTGGTCCGGCGGGTCGCGAGCCACACGAACAGCACCAGCGAAACCGCGCCGCCGAACACGCTGACCATCGAGCCGAGCAGGGTGTGGCCCCAGTAGTAGCCCTCGTCCGTGCCCAGCCCGTTGACGAGCCCGACGATGGTGAGAATGCGCAACTGATTCACCAGAATGACGGAGATCGCGGATATTCCTAACGAAAAGAACAGCCGCCGTGCATTTCCCGGCCGGAAGTAGAGCAGCACGGCGGTGACGAGCAGGAGTGGTAGCAACAGGAATACCGACGAGCATTCCGGGGTCATTCTCAACCCGAACGGAGTAGCGCCACCCAACCCGAAGTAAACGGATTCACGATTACCCGCCACATAAACACCCGAAGAGGTGACGGCCCGCAGTATCACCCCGGCCAGCTGCACCTCGAGCTCCCGGTAAAGCCGCTCGACCAGTACCAGGCCGACGCCGGCGGCCACCACCCCCAGCACCGCCACCCGCAGGGGAAACCGGGCGCCACCAGGTACAGGTGTGTTCGCTACAACCACGACAACCCTCTCAGCCGGAAGCGACGGGCCCTTACGAGGAGTCCCTGAAAACGCCTTTCGGCACCCTCAACGAGAAACTTGCTAGGCCGTTCAGGTGATGCTCTCTCGACCTGCGGATAAACGCGGATGAAACCACTCGATCCGGTGAGAACCGGGGAATTGTGTGCCATTTCGGCCGCCTTCGTCGATAACCGATTCGCGTGCCGACTCTTTGCTCAGCGGGATTCGTCCGTGCAGCGGCTCGCTCTGACAAAAATCGGAGGACCAGTGAAAAGACACCTCGTGCGACGGGGCGGAATGCTCGCCGCTGTGGTGGCGTGCGTCGCCCTCGCCGGAGCGGCCCCGGCCTCGGCGGCTCCCGGCGACGGCTCCGCGTACGGCGTCAGCGTCGACGTCCACCTGCTCTGGCAGTCCGCGGTCAAGGTCGGGCCGCTGGCCGCGGCCAACACCAGCGGGCCGACCAGCAACACCGCGGTGAGCGCCAACGCCGCCGGCATCCTCACGGCGGGGGTCATCACCACCTCCGCCGTCCGCGACGACAACTCCGGCGCGGTCACCGCGAAGGCGAGCACCGCCGACGTCGGGCTGCCGTTGCTCAAGGCGGCGCTCGGCACCGTGAGCGTCAAGGCGATCGAAGCGGTCTGCACCGCGACGCAGGAGGGCGTGAAGGGCAGCAGCACGCTGGCCGACGCGAAGCTCGGCAGCGTGGGCGCGGTGGACGCCAACCCGGCGCCGAACACGCAGGTCAAGGTCGCGCTCGGGCCGGTCAACGTGGCCACGCTGATCCTCAACGAGCAGATCAAGAACCCGGACGGCAGCCTCACCGTGAACGCCCTGCACCTCAAGCTGCTCGGCGGGGTGGTCGGCGCGCTCGGCTCGGGTGACGTGATCGTCTCGTCGGCGACCTGCGGCCCGGCCGCGCCGCCGATGCCGCTCGCGTCCGGGGCCGGCCTGTGGGTGGGCCTCGGCGTGCTCGGAGCCGTCGCGGTCCCGGTGGGCCTGCGTTTCTCCCGCCGCCGCGCGGGCGCCTGACCGGTACGGGGTGATCCGATGTACAAGATGCCAGGCGCCGGTGTCGGCGTCGCCGGTGGCAGCGTGGGAACCCTCGCCTCCACCGGTGCCGACCTCGGCTGGTGGCTGGCGGTCGGCCTGCTGCTGGTGGTCCTCGGGACCGTCGCGGTGATCGCCGCCCACCGCCGCAATCGGCGCCTCGCCAGGGCGCGAGGCTGAAGGCCCCGGGCTGCCGGCGAGCGCGCCGGCAGCCCGGGTCTTCCGGGACACTCGAAAGCGTGGAACCTGTGGACGTGATGTTGCTGGCCGGCACCCGGCCGGAAGCCGTCAAGCTCGCCCCGCTGACGCTGGCGCTCGGGCAGCGCCCGGGGCTGCGGCCGCTGCTCGTGCACAGCGGGCAGCACCAGGGCATGGTCGAGCAGGCGCTGGTGCCGTTCGACCTCGGCGTGGACGCGTGGCTGGACATCCCGCCGCGCGTCTCGGGCACGCAGGCCGAGCTGGTGTCGGCGCTGCTGCCGGCCCTCGACGCGGCGCTGCGGCGGTTCTCCCCCGGCGCCATCGTCGTGCAGGGCGACACGACGACCGGGCTGGCCGGCGCGCTCGCCGCGTTCTGGCTCGGGATCCCCGTGGTGCACCTGGAGGCGGGGCTGCGCACGCACGACCTCGCCGCGCCGTTCCCCGAGGAGGGCACGCGCCAGATGGTCTCGCGCATCGCGTCGTTGCACCTCGCGCCGACCGAAGGCGCGGTGGCCGCGCTGCTCGCGGAGGGCATCGACCGCCGGCGGATCGTGCGGACCGGCAACACCGTCGTCGACGCGGTGCTGGCCGTCGCGGCCCGCGACCTGCCGGCCCACGACCAGGGGCTGGCCCTGCTGGAGATGGAGATCGCCGAGACCGGCGGACGGCTGCTGCTCGTGACGTCGCACCGGCGCGAGTCCTGGGGCGAGCCGCTCGGGCGGACGCTGGCCGCGGTCCGGCGGATCGTCGCGGAGCACCCGGACGTGCAGGTGCTGTTCCCGGTGCACCCGAACCCGGCCGTGCGCGCGCAGGTGGTCGGCGAGCTGGGCGGGCGGGCGCGGGTGACCATCACGGAGCCGCTGGAGTACCCGGACCTGGTCCGGGCGCTGCGGCTGGCGTCGCTGGTGCTGACCGACTCGGGCGGCATCCAGGAGGAGGCCCCGACGTTCGGCACCCCGGTGCTGGTGCTGCGCGAGGTGACCGAACGCGCGGAGGCCATCGACGCCGGCTGCGCCTGGCTCGTCGGCACCGAAACCGACCTGATCACGGCCACCGCGGGCCGTCTGCTGCGCGGTGAGCTGCGCCCGTCGCCGGTCGGAAACCCTTATGGGGACGGCAAAGCCGCGGAATTGGCGAGCGCGGCGATCGAGGAGCTGCTCGGCCTGCCGGAGCAGGCCGTCCCCGATCTGGAGCAGGCGCGGAGCTGAGGCCTACAGCGAGATCACGTCGACGGGCAGGGCCGGGTTGGCCGAGAAGTCCAGCGGGGCCACCGGCCGGTCCGCCGCGACGACGTGCGCGCCCAGCGCCGCGATCATCGCGCCGTTGTCCGTGCACAGGCGGGGGCGGGGCACCCGCAGCTCGATGCCCGCGGCAGCACAGCGTTCCGCCGCCAGCGAGGAAAGCCGGGAGTTCGCCGCGACCCCGCCGGAGATCACCAGCGTGCCGATGCCCTGGTCCTTCGCGGCGCGGACGGCCTTGGCGGTCAGCACGTCGGCCACCGCCTCCTGGAACGAGGCCGCGACGTCGTTCACCGGGACCTCGGCGCCGCCCCGCTCGGTCTTCTCCACCCAGCGCGCGACCGCCGTTTTCAAGCCGGAGAACGAGAAGTCGAACTTCGCGTCGCGCGGGCCGGTCATGCCCCGCGGGAACGCGATCGCGGACGGGTTGCCTTCGCGAGCGGCCTTGTCGATCGGCGGGCCGCCGGGGTACGGCAGGTCCAGCACGCGCGCGACCTTGTCGTACGCCTCCCCCGCCGCGTCGTCCACAGTGGACCCCAGCTCGGTGATCTTCGACGCGATGTCGTCCACGCGCAGCAGCTGCGTGTGCCCGCCCGAGACGAGCAGCGCCAGCACCAGCGAAGGCAGCGGCCCGTGCTGCAGCGTGTCGACCGCGATGTGGCCGGCCAGGTGGTTCACGCCGTACAGCGGCACGTCGAGCGCCGTCGCGTAGGCCTTCGCCGCCGAGACGCCCACCAGCAGCGCGCCCGCGAGGCCCGGGCCCGCGGTGACCGCGATGGCGTCCACATCGGACAGTTTCAGGCCCGCGGTGGCGAAGGCCCGCTCGGCCGTCGGCACCATCGCCTCCAGGTGCGCGCGGCTCGCGACCTCCGGCACCACGCCGCCGAAGCGCGCGTGCTGGTCGACGCTCGAAGCGACCTCGTCGGCGAGCAGCTCGACCGTGCCGTCGTCCGACAGCCGGACGAGGCCGACACCGGTCTCGTCGCAGGAGCTCTCGATCCCCATGATGATGCGCGACATCAGCCGGCCACCTCGTCTCGCGCCGGGGCCTGCGCGGGGCGGGCCATGGTGAACGCGTCGGCGCCGGAAGGCTGGTAATAGCGCTTCCGGACGCCGAGCTTCTGAAAACCGTGCTGCTCGTACAGGCCGACGGCCGTGGCGTTGTCCGTGCGGACCTCGAGGAACACCGGCGCCTTCAGCTCGTCGGCCCGCTCCAGCAGCGCGCGCAGCAGCGCCTTGCCGATGCCCTGGCCCTGCGCCTCCGGCACGACGCCGATGGTGTGCACGCTCGACTCGTAGTCCCCGCGCCGTCCGACGACGGCGAGGCCCGCGTAACCGAGCAGCTGCGTGCCGTCGTCCGAGCGCGCGGCGAGGTAGTGATGGCCCTGGTCCAGCTCGGAGTGGAACGCGTGGGCGCTCCACGGGTCGTCGCCGGGGAAGAGGATCTCCTCGATCTCCGCGCACCTCCGCACGTCGCTGCGGCGCAGCTGGTCGAGCTTCACGGCGCGGTCACCCGCTTGCGGCCGGTGGGCTCGACGGCGTCCGGACGACGCAGGTACAGCGGCGTCAGCGGCTCGGGCGCCGCGCCGGACAGCAGGGCCGCGCGCGCCGCGGAGACCAGCCCGGCCGGCGACGGGAACCGCGGTTCGATCGGGGTCACGCCGACGGCTTCGGCGTACAGCAGCGCGCCATCGCCCGCAGCCACGCGCACGGTGGTCTCGACCTCGGCCGGACGCTGGACGTTCGGTCCGTCCACCCGCGCTCCCGCGGCGTCGTACGCGGCCCAGTAGACCTCGCGGCGGCGAGCGTCGGTGAGCACGAGGAACGGGTTGTCGGTCTTGACCACGTCCGCGGCGATCGCGTCCAGGCTGCACACCGGGTACGCGGGGATGCCGAGCGCGTGAGACAGCGCCGCGGCCGTCGCCATGCCCGCGCGCAGGCCGGTGAACGGGCCGGGGCCGACGCCGCAGACGATCGCGTCGAGCTCACGCAGCGTCACACCGGCCGTTTCAGCGGCGGCGAGGGCGTGCGGCGTGATGAGCTCGCCGTGCGCACGCGCGTCGACCGTCACGCGGTCGCCGCGGGTGGTCAGCTCCGCCTGGTCCACGGCGACGATGCCCGCGGTCACGGCCGGGGTCGAGGTGTCGATCGCCAGTACTAGCACGGTGTCCAAGCCTACGACCAGGCTCGCGGCGCATGACTGCCGGGCTGAACGGGCAACCCCCCAACCGGAGTGAAACGCATCGCAGGTGGCAGGCCTCGCGGCGCGGTACCGTGCGAAGCCAGGCGCCGGTCGACGAAGCGACGCAGGAGGTACTCGACGTGCCCGATCCGCTGTTCCCCGCCATCACCACCGGTTCGGACGCCGAGGCCTTGCGCTTCAGCGACCGGGCCCTGAGTTACGCACAGCTCGGCGCGGCCGCCGGCGCGCTGGCCGGCGAACTGCCGTCCGACCGGGTGGCGGTGTGGGCGACGTCCACGCTGCCCACGAGCGTCGCCGTGGTCGCCGCGCTGCTCGCGGGGGTCCCCGCGGTGCCGGTGAACCCGAAGATCGGCGAGCGCGAGCTGGCGCACATCGTCGCCGACAGCAAGCCCTCGCTGGTGCTGGCCGAGCCGGGTGTCGAACTGCCCGCGGGGCTGGCCGGGCTGCCGCGCCTCGACGTCACGCTCGAAGGCGACGGCCCGGTCCCGGCCACCGAGCCGGACCCCGAGTCGCCCGCGCTGATCGTCTACACCTCCGGCACCACCGGCCCGCCCAAGGGCGTGGTGCTCCCCCGGCGCGCGATCGCCTCGACGCTCGACGCGCTGGAGGACGCCTGGGGGTGGAGCGCCTCAGATGTCCTGGTGCACGCGCTCCCCCTGTTCCACGTGCACGGCCTGATCCTCGGCATCCTCGGCCCGCTGCGCCGCGGCGGCTCGGTGCGCCACCTCGGCCGGTTCTCGACCGAGGGCGTCGCGCGTGAGCTCGCGGACGGCGCCACGATGCTGTTCGGCGTCCCGACGATGTACCACCGGATCGCGGAGACCGTCGCGGCCGACAGCGATTTGTCGACCGCACTGCGCGGTGCGCGGCTGCTGGTTTCGGGCTCGGCGGCGCTGCCGGTGCACGACCACCAGCGGATCACGGCGGCGACCGGGCAGCAGGTGGTGGAGCGGTACGGGATGACCGAGACGCTGATGAACACCAGCGTCCGCGCCGACGGCGAGCGCAAGCCGGGCACGGTCGGCGTGCCGCTGGCGGGGGTCGACCTGCGGCTGGTCGACGAGGCCGGCGCGGCGGTCACCAAGCTGGAGACCGTCGGGGAGATCCAGGTGCGCGGGTCCAACCTGTTCACCGAGTACCTGAACCGGCCGGACGCCACGGCCGCCGCGCTCGACGGCGGCTGGTTCCGCACCGGCGACATGGCGACCCGCGACGCCGACGGGTACGTGAAGATCGTCGGCCGCAAGGCCACCGACCTGATCAAGAGCGGCGGGTACAAGATCGGCGCGGGCGAGATCGAGAACGCGCTGCTGGAGCACCCCGGCGTCGCCGAAGCGGCGGTCACCGGCGAGCCGGACGACGACCTCGGCGAGCGGATCGTCGCCTGGGTCGTGCCGGACGGCGAGCGGCCGACGCCCGAGGAGCTGGCCGACCACGTCGCGAAACTGCTGGCGCCGCACAAGCGGCCACGGGTCGTGCGGTACCTGGAAGCGTTGCCGCGCAACGACATGGGCAAGATCCTGAAGCGGGCGCTGGGATGAGGCCCCCGGCCCGTGAGGTGATCGCCGCGGTCTCGACCGGCTTCGAGGAACTGAATGTGTCCTCGGTGGACACTGACGGTCCGGACGGCCCGATCGGCTGGCCCGGCTACGGCGTGGCCCGTGCCGCGGCGGCCGAGCGCAGCGGCGAGTCCGAGTCGGTGGTCGTCGGCACGGCGAAGGTCGGCGACGTCGAGACGGTGCTGATCACCTGGGAGTTCGGCTTCCTCGGCGGCTCGATCGGGCAGCGCACCGGCGATCGGGTGGAGGCCGCGTTCGCGAAGGCGCGCGAGCTGAAGCTGCCCGTGGTCTCGCTGATCGCCACCGGCGGCAGCCGGATGCAGCACGGCATGCGCGCACTCTCGCAGCTGCAACGGATCGCGCGGGCTTCGGCGGCGGCGCGGAAGGACGGCGTCGCGCAGATCTCTGTGCTGCGTGATCCGACGACGGGTGGCGGCTGGGCGACGCTCGGCGCGAGCGCCGACGTGGTGCTCGGACTGCCGGAGGCGCAGGTCGGCTTCGCGGGCTCGCGGGTGCGGCCCGCGACGTCGCCTTCGGAGGCGTACACGGCGGAGGCCAAGTACGAGTGGGGCCAGATCGACCAACTGGTGGAGCCCGAGGACCTGGCCGACGTGCTGGCGCGATGGCTCTTCTTACTCACGGCCCGTTCAACCGAAGCCGCTGAGCCGCCTGCGGCACTGAGCGCAGTCGAGCCGCCGGAGTCGGGCTGGGAGGCCGTACGCGCCGCGCGCGCGTCTTCCCGTCCTCGCGCTGCGAAGTACCTCAACAGCTACTTCGAGTGGCGCGAAACGATCAGCGGCGACCGCGCCGGCAGCGTCGACGAAGGCGTTCTGTGCGGCTTCGGGCGGCGAAACGGGCGCGCAGTCGCGTACGCAGCGCAGTGCGGCACCGCGACGCGACCGGCGGGCTTCCGTACGGCGGCCCGTCTCGTGCGGCTGGCTTCGCGGCTGGGCATCCCGGTGCTGACGCTCGTCGACACCCCGGGCGCGGCCAACGACGAGGACGCCGAGCAGGCCGGCGTCGGCGCGGCCATCGCGGAGCTGTTCGAGGCGATCGCGACCGCCGAAGTCCCCGTCACCACACTGGTCATCGGCGAGGGCGGCTCGGGGGGCGCGATGGCTTTCGCGGCGCCGGGCTCGACCTGGGTGGCGCCGGACGCGTACTTCTCCGTCACGTCACCGGAAGCGGCCGCGGCGATCCTGAAACGGCCGATGACGGAGATCCCGGAGATCGCCGACCGGCTGCGGCTGCGCCCGGCGGACCTGGTGGAGCTGGGCATCGCGAACGGCATAGTCCGGGCGGCAGCGCGGTGAGGGAGTGGCTGCTCGACTCGGACCCGGCCCTGCGCTGGCAGGTCGAGCGCGACGTCCACCACGAGCCGCCCGAGGTGTGGGAGGCGACGCGGGCCAGGGTCGCGACCGAGGGCTTCGGCGCGCGTCTGCTCGCGCTTCAGGACCCGGACGGCCAGTGGGCGGGCGGCGCGTTCTTCCCGGCGGGCTTCCTCGGCGGCGAGGACGGCCAGCCGTGGACCGCGACGACGTGGTCGCTCAACTCCCTGCGGGAATGGGGCCTCGACCCCGCGGTCCTGCGGGCGCGCCGCACGGCCGAGCTGCTCGCGGAACACAGCCGCTGGGAGTACGACGACCTGCCGTACTGGGGCGGTGAGGTCGACTGCTGCATCAACGCCTGGACGGTGCTGAACGGCCTGTGGCTC
The DNA here is from genome assembly GCF_900110575.1 of Amycolatopsis saalfeldensis. Taxonomy (GTDB): domain Bacteria; phylum Actinomycetota; class Actinomycetes; order Mycobacteriales; family Pseudonocardiaceae; genus Amycolatopsis; species Amycolatopsis saalfeldensis. The sequence goes on along the minus strand of NZ_FOEF01000017.1, from coordinate 24,645 downwards.
GGCGCCGACGTCACCGGGATCGTCGACTGGTTCGTCGAGCACCGTCTGCCCGACGGCGGCTGGAACTGCGAATGGGTCGAGGGCTCAACCCGTTCGTCTGTCCATTCGACACTGAACACGCTCAAAGGCCTGCTCGCGTACGACATCGCGACCGGAGGCACGGACGCGACCCGCGCGGCCCGTCGCTCCGGCGAGGAATACCTGTTGCAGCGCAAGCTGTTTCGCCGCCTTTCGACGGGCGAACCGGTCGCGGAGTGGGTGGGCGAGTTCGCGTACCCGTTCCGCTGGAACTACAACGTGCTGAACGCGGCCGAGTACTTCCGCGAGGCCTCGCTGTTCGACGGGATCCGGCCGGATCCGCGGCTGGCCGAGGCGATCGAGCTGATCCGCGCCGCCCGGCAACCGGACGGCACCTGGCTCCAGGCCCGCCGTCGTCCCGGCCGGGTGTGGTTCGAGGTCGACGTGCCCGCGGGCGAGCCGTCCAAGTGGCTCACGCTCTCGGGCACCCGGGTCCTCGGCTGGTGGGAGTCAGGCGGACAGGCGCAGGTCCGCGGTGCGTGAGGCCCAGGCGCCGTGCGGCTCCAGCTCCACCACGCGGACGTCGTCGTCACGCCGGTCGAGGCGGACGACCAGGTAGTCGTCCGACAGCCGGTCCGCCGTGCCCTCGCCCCACTCGACGACGACCGCGGAACGCTCCAGCTCCGTGTCCAGGTCGAGGTCGTCGAGCTGCGAGAGGTCGCCGCCCAGCCGGTAGGCGTCGACGTGGATCAACGGCACGCCCGCGCTTCCGGCCGGGTGCACGCGGGCCAGCATGAACGTCGGCGAGCTGACGCGCCCGCCGACGCCGAGGCCGTCCGCGATGCCGCGGGTCAGCGTCGTCTTGCCCGCGCCGAGCGGCCCGGCGAGCAGCACCAGGTCGCCCGCGCGCAGCGACGCGCCCAGCGCCCGGCCGAACGCCATCGTGTCCTCGGGGGTCTCGAACCGGAAGGTCACCGCTTCCACCACCAATTCCGCTGGTTCGGGGCCGCGCTGCCGAAACAGCGCTGCAGGAGGTCGATCAGATGGCTGGTGACCAGCTCGGGCTGCTCCAGCAGCACCATGTGCCCGGCCCCGCGCACGCGCACCAGCTCCGCCTCGGGCAGCTCGGCGGCGATCCGCTCGGCGTGCGCGAACGGCGTGAACCGGTCGGAGTCGCCGCCGATCACCAGCACCTCGGCGTGTTTCAGGCCGGCCAGCGCGGCGTAGCGGTTGTGGCTGCCGAGGGTGTCGATGAAGTTCACCAGCCCCCGCACGGGCGTCAGGTCCAGCATCTGCAGCATGAAGTCGACCAGCCGCGGCGAAACGTCGCGGCTGCCGAACGCCAGCCGTCGCACCGCCTGACGCGTGAGCTGGCCCCCCGCTGCGCGCACGAACTCCACCAGCCCAGGCTGCCAGCCGGCCAGGTTGCCGACGCCGCGCGTCAGCGGGTTGTACTTCGACAGCAACGGCCGCGGCAGCCCGCGCGAGCCGATTTCGCCTGCCGCCGTGGCGATGAACGCGACGCCGAGCACGCGGTCTTCGAACAGCTCGGGGTGCTCCGCGGCCAGCTCCATGATCACCATGCCGCCCATGGAGTGTCCGATGAGGACGATCGGCCCCTCGGGCACCATCGCCCGCAGCACGCTGTCGAGGTCGTGCGCCAGCTGCTCGATGGTGCTCGTCTCCGCCGACGCCTGGCCGGACAGCCCGTGGCCGCGGTGGTCGTAGTACACCTGCCGCACGCGCGGCAGCCGCAGCGTCGCCAGATCGCGGCGCTGGAAGTGCCAGGAACGGCGTGACAGCGCGAAACCGTGGACGCCGACGACCGTCAGCTCCGGGGTCCCGCCGTCTTCCGGGTCGATCTCCTCGACCGAAAGCGGTGTGCCGTCTTCGGCCGCGACGGTCGACGTACGGTCGGGCTTCAGCTCGCCGAGCTGCTCGTCCACGTACGGATCCTCACTGTGCCTGCGCTGCTGCGCGGCGACGAGCGCCGCGGCCGCGGTGCCGGTCGCCACGGCGCCGACGCCGCCGACGATGGCCCACAGCCTCCGTGAAGGTGTCACGCCGGCCCTCCCAGATACCGCCGGCGCACGCGCGGCCGGTACATCGAGGTCACGATCTCGTAGTCGATGGTGCCGAGCTTGTCGGCCCATTCCCGCGCGGTCGGCGCCCCGGCCTCGCCGGCGCCGAACAGGACGACTTCTTCGCCGACCGCGGGCGCGTCCGCACCGCAGTCGACCATCAGCTGGTCCATGCACACCCGCCCGGCCACCGGACGCCGCCGTCCGCCCAGCCAGACGTCCATCCGGCCGGACAGCGACCGCGGCACCCCGTCCCCGTACCCGACGGGCACGAGCGCCAAAGTCGTGTCGCGTTCGGCGGTCCACGTGTGTCCATAAGAGACGGACTCGCCGGCGGGCAGCCGTTTCGTCAGCGCCACGGTGGAGCGGAAGGACATCACCGGGCGCAGGTTTTCCTGCTGTGGCACGGGATTGAGCCCGTACATCGCGATGCCGGTGCGCACCAGGTCGAAGTGCAGGTCCGGCCGGGTCAGCACTGCGGCGGAGTTCGCGATGTGACGCATCGGCTCCAGCCCGGCGGCGCGAGCGATGTCGTACGCCTCCGAGAAGCGCTTCGCCTGCGCGTCGACCGACGGGTGGCCCGGCTCGTCCGCGCAGGCCAGGTGCGACCAGATCGCGACGACGTCCACCCTCGGCTCGGCGGCCGCGGCCTCGACCAACGCCGGCCACTCGGCGGGCGGACAGCCGTTGCGGGAGAGCCCGGTGTCGATCTTGAGGTGCACCCGCGCCTGCTTGCCGACCTGACCGGCGGCGTCCGCGATGCGGCGAAGCTCGTCGACGGAACTGGCGGCGAGGTCGACGTCCGCCTCGATCCCGGCCGCGAAATCGGCGGTCGGCACGTCGAGCCAGCTCAGCAGCCGGGTGGTGACGCCGCCGTGGCGCAGGTCCAGCGCCTCACTCAGCGAGCAGGTGCCCAGCCAGGTGGCCCCGGCCTCGATCGCGGCGCGCGCGACGGGCAGCGCGCCATGGCCGTACGCGTCGGCCTTGACCACGGCCATCAGGTCGGCGCCGGGCGCGCGCTCGGCCAGGAGGGTCACATTGTGGCGCAGGGCTTCGAGGTCGATCACGACCTCGGCCCGCGGGAAACTGGCAGTCATAGCGACTACCAGTTTCCCACGTCACGACCTCAGGGGAGCCGCAGCCCGGTAGTGCCGGAGAACACATGCAGCTCGTCGGGACGGATCCGCAGGTGCAGGGTGTCGCCCATGCGCGGCGGTGTGCGCGGGTCCACCCGCGCGACGACGTTGGACTGCGTTCCCGAGGCGTCCTCACCGGCCAGCTTGCCGTAGACGTACGCGTCGGAGCCCAGCTCCTCGACCAGCTCGACCTTCATCGGCAGCGTGCCTTCGGTGTCCGTGGTCACCTCCAGCGACTCCGGACGGAAGCCCAGGGTGATCGTGTCGCCGTCGGCCGCGCTGATGATCTCGCGGCTGAGCGCCACGCTCGCGCCGCCGACCTCGGCGCCGTCCGCGGTCAGCTTCGCCGAGGCCAGGTTCATGGCCGGCGAGCCGATGAAGCCCGCGACGAAGACGTTCGCCGGGTGGTCGTACAGCGCGCGCGGGGTGTCGCACTGCTGGAGCAGACCGTCGGACAGGACCGCGACACGGTCGCCCATCGTCATGGCCTCGACCTGGTCGTGCGTGACGTACACGGTGGTGACGCCGAGGCGGCGCTGCAGCGCGGCGATCTGCGTACGGGTGGACACCCGCAGCTTCGCGTCCAGGTTGGACAGCGGCTCGTCCATCAGGAACACCTGCGGCTCACGCACGATCGCGCGGCCCATGGCGACCCGCTGGCGCTGACCGCCGGAGAGCGCCTTCGGCTTGCGGTCGAGGTAGTCCTCGATGTCGAGCAGCTTCGCCGCGTCGAGCACCTTCTGCTTGATCTCCGACGCCGGGCGGCCCGCGATCTTCAGCGCGAAGCCCATGTTCTGCGCCACGGTCATGTGCGGGTACAGCGCGTAGTTCTGGAAGACCATCGCGATGTCACGCGAGCGCGGCGGCAGCTGGGTGACGTCGCGGTCGCCGATCCAGACGGCGCCTTCGTCGATGTCCTCGAGGCCGGCCAGCATGCGCAGCGCCGTCGACTTGCCGGAGCCGGACGGGCCGACGAGCACCAGGAACTCGCCGTCGGCGATCTCCAGCTCGAGCGCGTCGACGGCGGGCCGCTCGGTCCCGGCATAGCGCCGGGACGCCTTGTCGTAGGTGATGGTGGCCATCGGTCAGTCCTCTCCGAATTTCGCGGGAACCCCGTGCGCGGCTTCGCGCGCCTCGAGGTGGCGTTGCTGGATCTCGTGGCCCGCTGCGCGCTGCGCCCCGGTCGGCTCGTCCAGCTCGAGCCGGTTTCCAGGTCCCTTTTCCGCCCAGGCGGGCGGTTCGGCGGTGCCGGCCAGCGCCCAGGCGGCCTGCCGCGCGGCGCCGAGGGCGACGTACTCGCCGACCTCGGGGATCACCACGGGCACGCCGAACACGATCGGCGCCACGGCCCGCACGGCCGCGGACTGCGCGCCGCCGCCGATGAGCAGCACCCGCCGTACCGCCATGCCCTGCGCGCGGACGGCGTCGAGGCCGGCGGCCAGACCGCACAGCATGCCCTCGACGGACGCGCGGGCGACGTTCTCGGGGCTCATGTTCGCCCTGGTCAGGCCGTGCAGTGAGCCGGTGGCGCCCGGCAGGTTCGGCGTCCGCTCGCCGTCGAGGTACGGAAGCAGCGTGAGCCCGCCCGCGCCCGGCTCGGCGGCCAGCGCCAGCCGGTCGAACCCGGGCAGGTCGATGCCCAGCATCGCGGCGCCCGCGGTGAGCACGCGGGCGGCGTTCAACGCCGCGGTGAGCGGCAGGAACCGGCCGGTCGCGTCGGCGAACCCGGCGACCAGTCCGCTCGCGTCGGCCGAGCCCTGCTCCGCCACGCCGAACACGGTTCCGCTGGTGCCGATCGAGACCACCGCGTCGCCCGGCGCCAGCTCCAGCGCGAGGGCGGCGGCCATGTTGTCGCCGGTGCCCGCGGAGACCAGCATGCCGTTCTCGGTGTGCCCGGCGACCTCGGCCGGGCCCAGCACCGTGGGCAGCTCGGGCGTGCGGCCGCCGAAGGCGTGGGCCAGCACGTCGAGGCGGTAAGTGTTCTCGGTCGGCGAGAAGTACCCGGTGCCGGACGCGTCGCCGCGGTCGGTCACGGCCGTCTCGGGCCGGCCGAGCAGCCGCCAGGTCAGCCAGTCGTGCGGCAGCAGCACGCGCGCCACGCGGTCGGCGTGCTCCGGCTCGTGCTCGGCGAGCCAGCGCAGCTTGGTGACGGTGAAGCTCGCGACCGGCACCGACCCGACGGACTTGGCCCAGACGCCGGGCCCGCCCAGCTCCTCGGTGAGGTCCTTGGCGGCCTGCGCCGAGCGGGTGTCGTTCCACAGCAACGCCGGGCGGACCACCTCCCCCGCCTCGTCGACGGTGACCAGACCGTGCTGCTGACCGCCGATGCCGATGGCCCCGACGCCGTCGAGCACGTCCTTGGTGGCCTCCCCGAACGCTGTCCACCACGCGGCGGGGTCCACCTCGGTGCCGTCCGGATGGGGCGCACGGCCGGTGCGCACGACCTCACCCGTGCGCGCGTCGCAGACCACCACCTTCGACGACTGGGTCGACGAATCGACCCCGGCCACCAGCTCAGCTGTCATAGGGCTGCCCCTCCTCGACGTGTTCGACGGTCTCCACGGCCGTGCCCTCGTTCAGCGCGGCCTCGATCTCCTCGGTCGGCGTGATCTCGCTGGTCACCAGCAGGTCGTAATCACCGACGGAGCCGTGCGCGTACGTGGCGGTGCGGCCGAACTTCGAGTGGTCCAGCACCAGCACGTTGCGGTTCGCGGCGCGCAGCACGGCCTTCTTCAGCTCGGCGTAGTCCCGCACCGGGTGGAACAGCCGCCCGACGGCGACGGCGCTGACGGACACGAAGGCGACGTCCGCGCGCGTGCGGCCGAGCAGTGCCAGCACGTCCGGACCGGAGCAGGAGTCGTACTCGGCGTCGTAGCGGCCGCCCGCGAGCACCACCTCGACGCCGGTGCCCAGCAGCCGCGCGGCGTGCAGGGAGTTGGTGATCACGGTCAGGCCCGGCACCTCCGCCAGCCGCTCGACCAGGGGGAACAGCGTGGTGGAGTCGTCGACGAACACCGTCTGGCCGGGCTCCACCTGACGGATCGCAGCCTCGGCGAGCGCCTCTTTCTCGCCCGCGTGAAGCGTGAACCGGCTCGCGGTCTCCATGGTGAGCGCCGGGTAGGCCTCGACCTTGCCGCGAAGCTTGCGCAGGAGGCGGCGCTCGGCGAGGTCGTCGAGGTCGCGGTGCATCGTCATGAGGCTGACGCCGAAGCGCGCGGTGAGGTCGTCGATGCGGACCTCGCCCAGCTCGATGACGTGGTCGAGGATCTCCTTGCGCCGCTGCTCGACGGCGGCGTCCGACGGCCGGGTCCTAGGCACAGGCCACCCCGCCGGGGGCCGCCTGATCAGGAGTGTCGCCGCTCACACCTGCTTCTTACCAGATTTCACCCCAGGAGTTAACAGGTAACTCGATAACTTCTCGTCAGGCAGGGATCCCTATGAGCTGCGGCCGGCTGCTCGGACCACCCGCAGCGCCGACGGGATGGCGTCGACGATCCCCGACGCCGAAGTCGGCACGCCCTCGGCGGCAAGCGCTCCGGCGAGCGAGTGGACCTGCGCGCCCGCCGACGCCGCCAGCCAAGGGTCGAGGCCGGCCGCCAGCAGCGAGCCGATCAGCCCGGTGAGGACGTCGCCGGAGCCCGCGGTGGCGAGCCAGGAGCCGCGCGGGGTGTTGACCGAGACGCGGCCGTCCGGCGCGGCGACCACCGTGCAATGCCCCTTCAGCAGGACAACGGCGTTGTACTTCTTCGCTGCTTCGCGCGCGGCGGTGAGCCTGTCCGCGCCGGGCTTGCGGCCCATCAGGCGCTCGTACTCCCCCGCGTGCGGCGTCAGCACAAGCGGGGTGTCCGGGTCGCGGGCGTCGAGCACGTCGGGGTCTCGCGCGATGATCGTGGTGGCGTCGGCGTCCGCGCAGACCGGGACGCCCTGGCCGAGGACGTGGCGCAGCAGTTCGCGGCCGTCCGCGCCGGTGCCGATACCCGGCCCGACCACCCAGGCCTGGACGCGCCCGGCGTCGGTGACCGAGCCCGTCGCGACGATCTCCGGCCAGCGGGACCGGACGACCTCGGCCGCGTGCCCGGCGTAGCGGACCATGCCGGCCGTCGCGTGCACGGCCGAGCCGGAGGCGAGCACCGCCGCGCCCGGGTACGTCGCGGAGCCGGCCGCGATGCCGACGACGCCCTGGCTGTACTTGTCGTCCGCCGGGCCGGGAATCGGCCACACGGCGGCGACATCCGCGAGTTCGAGCTGCCGCAGGTCCGGCTCGCCCAGCGAGGGCCGCAGGCCGATGTCCACCAGCACCACCTCGCCGCACTCCTGCGGGGCAAGAGCGTGGACCGGCTTGAGCGCGCCGAACGTGACCGTGCGCGTGGCCGTGACGTGCGGTCCGTCCACGGCGCCGGTATCCGGGTCGACGCCGCTGGGCAGGTCCACCGCGACGATGGGCGCGTCCACCGACTCGACCAGCTTCGCCGCGTCCGGCCGCAACGGCCCCTTCGCCGAGATGCCGACAATGCCGTCGACCACGACGTCCGCCCGATCGATCCATTGTGGACTGTCCTCGAGCGACACCACCCGGCCACCGGAACGGCGCAGCGCGGCCAATCCCGCCGCGTGCGCCTTCTCCGGCTTGAGCAGCACGGCCGAGACGGCCACCCCGCGGCGGCGCAGGAACGCGCCGGCCCACAGGGCGTCACCACCGTTGTTGCCGGACCCCACGAGCAGCACGGCCCGCCGTCCGGACACCGACCCGGTGGTTTCGGCCAGCAGGTCCGCGACCTGCGTGGCCAGCCCGAAAGCGGCGCGGCGCATCAGCTCGCCGTCCGGGGTGACGGCCAGCAGCCGGTCCTCCGCCGCCCGGATCCGCTCCGTGGTCCAGATCCCCAACACGGCAGCGGCCTCCCGCTTTTATTCGACGGTGACGGACTTCGCCAGGTTACGCGGCTTGTCGACGTCGTACCCGCGGGAACGGGCGATCTCCGCGGCCAGCACCTGCAGCGGCACGGTGGACACCAGCGGCTGCAACAGCGTCGGCACGGCCGGGATCTCGATCAGCTCGTCGGCGAACGGCCGCACCGTCTCGTCGCCCTCCTCGGCGATGACGATGGTGCGCGCGCCGCGGGCCTGGATCTCGCTGATGTTCGAGACCAGCTTGGAGTGCAGCACCGCGCGGCCCTTCGGCGACGGCATCACGACGACCACCGGCAGGCCCTCTTCGATCAGCGCGATCGGGCCGTGCTTCAGCTCGCCCGCGGCGAAGCCCTCGGCGTGCATGTACGCCAGTTCCTTGAGCTTCAGCGCGCCTTCGAGCGCCACCGGGAACCCGACGTGACGGCCGAGGAACAGCACCGCGCGCGAGTCCGAGATGCGCCGGGCCAGGTCCCGCGTCTGATCCACAGTGGACAGTACCTTTTGGACGGCGGCCGGCATGGCCTCCAGCTCGGCGAACTCGCGGGCGACCTCGTCCGGGTACTTGGTGCCGCGGGCCTGCGCCAGCGCCAGGCCGACCAGGTAGTTGGCCGCGATCTGGGCGAGGAACGCCTTCGTCGAGGCGACGCCGATCTCCGGGCCGGCGTGGGTGTACAGCACCGCGTCGGACTCACGCGGGATCTGCGCGCCGTTGGTGTTGCAGACGGCCAGCACGCGCGCCTTCTGCTCGCGCGCGTGGCGCACGGCCTCCAGCGTGTCGGCCGTCTCGCCGGACTGGGACACGGCGACCACCAGCGTGTCGCGGTCCAGCACCGGGTCGCGGTAGCGGAACTCGCTGGCCAGCTCGACCTCGACCGGGAGCCGGGTCCAGTGCTCGATCGCGTACTTGGCGACCAGCCCGGAGTGGTACGCCGAACCGCAGGCGACGACGAAGACCTTGTCGACGTCACGCAGGTCCTGGTCGGAGATGCGCTGCTCGTCGAGGATGATGCGGCCGGACTCGAAGTGCCCACGCAGCGTGTTGGCCAGCGCCTCGGGCTGCTCCTCGATCTCCTTGAGCATGAAGTACTCGTGGCCGCCCTTCTCGGCGGCACTCAGGTCCCAGTCGACAGTGAACGGCTTGGCCTGCGCGGCGTCGCCGTGGAAGTCGGTGACCTCGTAGCCGTCGCGGGTGATCACCACGAGCTGGTCCTGGCCCAGCTCGACGGCCTCGCGCGTGTGCTCGATGAAGGCGGCGACGTCGGACGCGACGAACGTCTCACCCTCGCCGACCCCCACCACCAGCGGCGACGACCGGCGCGCCGCGACGATGGTGTCCGGCTGGTCGGCGTGCGTTACGACCAGCGTGAACGCGCCTTCCAGACGGCGGCAGACCGCGGCGACGCTGGCCGCGAAGTCACCCTTGGTTTCGCCGGCGTCGTAGGCGCGGGCGACCAGGTGCGCGGCGGTCTCGCTGTCGGTGTCGCTGGTCATCTCGACGCCGTCAGCCTCCAGCTCCGAGCGGAGTGCGGCGAAGTTCTCGATGATCCCGTTGTGCACCACGGCGACGCGGTTCGACGCGTCCCGGTGCGGGTGCGAGTTCCGGTCCACCGGGGCGCCGTGCGTCGCCCAGCGGGTGTGCCCCATGCCGGCGGTGCCCGCGAAGGCGCCCCGGCCGACCTCGTCGAGCCGGGTCTCCAGGTTCGCCAGGCGACCGGCTTTACGCTCGACGTTCAGCGCGCCCTCGCCGTCCAGCACCGCGACGCCGGCCGAGTCGTAGCCGCGGTACTCCATGCGCCGCAGTCCGCCGAGAACGACGTCCAGGGCCGGCCGGTGTCCGACATATCCCACGATTCCACACACGCGGATAAGCCTAACGAGGGATGTCCAGTCCCCTACTCCGGTACCTTGACGAGCGATTTCTGGCGGGTTGACCAGGCGTTTCACTCATCGGCACATACACTGTAAGGCTGAGCCCGACCCCACCCCTGAAGCGTGGCCGGCCGGCTCGGAGCGGCGGGCGGGCCGGGCGCGGGCCCGGGCAGTAAGGTCACGCGCATGGCCAGCAAGCCCAAGCAGCTGCTCACGGAGCTGTCACACCAGGGGCCCCACGAGGTCCTGCGCGGCAATCTCGCCCTGGTCGGGCTGCCCGGCATCGTGTTCACCCCGCGCAGCGGCCTCGGGCTGCCCGCCATCGCGTTCGGGCACGGCTGGCTGCAGCCGACCGGGCGCTACCGCCGGCTCCTGCACCACCTCGCCAGCTGGGGCGTGGTCGCCGCGGCGCCCGCCACCCAGCGCGGCCCGCTGCCGTCGCACCGCCTGCTGGCCGCGGACCTGCTGACCACGCTGGACGTGATCACCACCGTCCGCCTCGGCCCGGACGGCATCAGCGTCGACCCGGAGAAGCTCGGCCTGGCCGGGCACTCCACCGGCGGCGGCGCCGCGGTACTGGCCGCGGGCACCTCGGCCGCGGCTTCGGTCGCTCCCGCTTCTTCCGGCTCCGGCAAGGCCGCGACCGGCTCGGACCTCGACGCCGAACCGCTCGGCCGGACGTACCCGCGGATCGGTGCCGTCGCCACGATCACCGCCGCCCAGACCTTCCCCCCGGCCACCGAGGCCGCGAAGCTGATCACCGCGCCCGGCCTGCACCTGGCGGCGGCGGAGGACCTGGTCGCCCCGCCGATCGGCCACGCGGAGGCGATCGCCAACGCCTGGGCCGGGCCGGTGCAGCTGCGGACGCTCGGGAAGTCGTCGCACCTCGGGGTCACCGAAGGCCGGCACTGGAGCCAGCTCCTGCTGCACGGCAAGCCCCACCGCAGCACCCAGCAGCTGACGCGGGCCCTGTTCACCGCGTTTTTCCTGACCCACCTCACGGGCACGGACAAGTACCTGCCCCTGCTGGAATCGGCCGTGAAGCGCGCCCCGATCGACCTGCCGGACGAGCCCGCGGCCTGACCTAGTCGACCATCCAGCTGTTGTTGGAGAAATCGTCGTCGTCGAAGGACCCGTGACGGCCGCCGCCTGACGCGGGTGGCGGGATCGGCGTCGTCGACGGTTCCGGTGCGGGCACCGGCTGAGTCGCGGGCGGGGGCCCTTCCAGGATCGGTGCGTCGATCGGCCCGGGTGGCTTCGGCGGGATGTGCTTGCCGAAGTCGTCGCGGGGCTTGTCGTCTTCCTCCGGGCCGAACTCCATGGTCTGCCAGCGATCCACGAGCGTCTTCTCGGTGAGCCAGCCGCCCGCCTCCTTGTGCCGGCGGTTCAGCTCCTGCATGTGCGTGATGTAACGGCCGTGCACGGCGGCATCGCGCTCCATCGACTGGCGCGCCTGGGCTTTGGCTTCCTCGAGGTGCCGCTCGCGCAGGCCGCGCTGCTCCTGGTGCTCCCGCGTCGCGGACTCCATCGCCGAGCGCGCCGCCGCGAGCCGATCAGCCGCGCCGGTCACCGGCCGCCCCCTTCGCCGCGGACGGGCCGGTCACCAACCGCCCCCTCGTGGCGAGCAAGCCGGTCACCAACCGCCCCCTCGCGACGAGCAAGCCGGTCACCGGCCGCCGCCCTCGTTGCGAACGGGCCGGTCGCTCTCATCGTCCAGGGAGCCGCTGATGCGGTTGCCGGTGCCCCGCGCCTCGAACACGTCGTCTCCCAGCCGGTGCTGGCTGCCGGGCCGCTGCTGGTCGCCGCCGGGTGCGCCGCCCAGGCCGCCGCCCATGCCCATCCCCATGCCCATGCCCATGCCCATGCCGCCGAAGCCGCTCGTGCCGTCGGGCATCGTGCCGGCCTGCTGGCCGGCGCCCAGCGGGTCGACGGTGAACCCGCCCGGCGCCGCACCCAGCTGCCCATCGACCGACGACTGGTCGGGCTCGACACCGTGCGCCTGGCCGTCCGGGTCGAGCACGTGCGCACCGAGATCACTCAGCGAAGCCGACGCCGTGGTCGTCTCGTCGGATGCCCCTGAATCAGCCGAAGCCGTGCCGGTCGACGCGTCCACCTCAACGCCGCTCGGCGCCGTGAACCCACCACCGTGCGCGGACACGACGGACCTGGCCGCCCCTTCGGCGCCCGCTCCGCCCACCGACGCGAACATCCCCGAGACGTCTGGCGCCACCGGTCCCGCGCCACCACCAGAACCCGTTCCCGCCACCGAATTCGGCTTCGCATACCCCTCCAGGAATCGCGAAAGCGTCTGGAAGTGGGTGTTGATCGTGTCCGTGGCCGTGGCGCAGAGGCCCTTGAACGAGTCGTACCGCTGGCCGAACTCCGCTGCGAACGGCCCGTTGAGCCACTGCTTCGCGGCCCCGATCGCGTAGTCCTTGTTCTCGTCGGTGAGCCCGCAGTTGTCGTCCCGCAGCCGGTCGCACAGGTTGTTGCCGGGGCACGCGGTGTCGAGCCACTGCGCGATGTCCAGCAGCCTGTCCGGCGATTCGATCTTGCCCTGCGCGACCTCGACGACCTGGTTCGCCAGGTACAGCGGCGCCGTGGCGATCTCGTCGACGCGCAGCTTCAGCACCTCGTCGACCTTGGTCTTCAATGCGGTGTAGATGTGCGTCATCGTCTCGGGGATGAGCTTCGCGGCGCCGTCGACCTGGTCGAGCAGGTCCTGGGCGCCGGGCTGGATGTGCTGCTCGTACTGGGCTTTCGCGGCCTTGGCGCCGTCGCCCTGCCAGTCCTGGAACAGCGTGGTGACGGCGGCGGTCGCGTCAGTGCGCGTCCCGTCGAGGGTCTGGCGCGCGTTGGCCAGCTCCTCGGCGTCGGCGAGGAACTTGCGGAAGTCGAGGTCGGCGTTCTCGGCGAACTTGTCCCGGATGTCCTTGCCGGGCTCGATTTTCTCCGCCGGAGCGTCGGGCATCCGGTTCCAGACCTGGTCCGCCCAGCGCGAGAAGAAGTCGAGCGCCGGCTTCGCGAGGTCGAGCACCTCGTCGGACTTGTTCACCCCGACGCCGCCCGGCGCCGGGGCCTGCTGCGCGTCGAGGGCCTTCTCCGCCCTCGCCGTCTCGTCGCGGTTGGCCTGGTCGCCCTGCGCGTGCGAATCGCGTTCGGCCTGGGCCTTTTCGTAGGCCTCGCCGGCGCCGTCCGGGCCGAGCTGGTGGTACGCCGAGATCGCCGATTGCTTTGTGCTCTCGGTGATGTACGGGTCGTTCTGCAGCGCCTCGATCTGCGCCTCGGTGACGGTCATGAGCGCCCCGCGTCCCGCGCGACCGAGCCCTGCTCCTGGTCGCCCGCCGAATACCGCGCCGCAGCCGCGCCGACGCCACCGCCGAGCTGCAAGAGCTGGCCCGCGTAGCTCTTCATGGCGTCGCCCAAAGCGTTGATGCCGTTGCTGTAGCCCGTGAACGCGTCACCGTGGACACGACCGAAGTCCTTCGCGGTGAGCAGGGTCGGCTTGCCGGCGCCCTCCGCCGTCTTCTCGGCCGCGCGCTCCAGCGACGCCTTGGCGGCCAGCATGCTCTCCGAGTCGTGCCGGTAGCCACCGTCGGACATGGCCCTCGCCCCCTTGCTCCCGCCTGGTCTCGCCCGGTTCGACGCGCCGGGCCGCCCACGGGTGCCGTTTTCCGTGCATGGGGAATCTACCCGGCTAGGTGGCCAGCCAGTCGGTGTTGGCGAAGTCGTCTTCGTCCGGGTGCGCCGCGCCGCGCCGATGCCGTCCGGGCACCGGCGGCGGAGCGGCGGGTTGAACAACCGGCGGGGCCACGACCGGAGGAACCGCGTGCTCCCCGGCAGCGCGGTACCCGGCCCGCCGGTCCTTCTCCGCGTCGTCCTCCTCGAACCCGAAGTCCCTCTCGCTGTCCGCCTTGTCGCCGACGGTCGACTCCATCACCCAGCCGCCGGCCTTCTGTGCCCGCCGCGCGCTCTCCTGCATGCGGACGACCACCTCGCCGACCGTCCGCAGCTGCTTGTCGCTGGCTTCCTTGCTCTCCTGAAGCGCTTTGGTGACCCGGCTGCCGATCAGGCTCAGCCGTTCACCGTTCTCCCGCTCGATGTCGGCGAGCTTGCTCCGGAAGCTCGCCGAGAGGTCGTCGGAACTCATCGTGGGCTCCTTCCCCGAGCGTTAACGGCCGATGACCTCGTCGTCGTCCAGCGAACCGCTGATCCGGCCGCCGGAAGACGACGAGCCGAACAGGCCGGCCTCCACGCGATAAGCGCTGGACGCACGCTGTTGATCCTCCCCGCCACCAGCGCCGGTGTTGCCGGCGCCGCCCATCATTCCGCCCATCATGCCCATCCCGCCGGATGCGGAGCCTTGCTGGTCCGGAGTTCCGGGAGCGGTGCCCAGCTCGGACGTCGACCCCTGGCCGTAGCCGCCGCCGGCCACCCCGGTGGAACTGCCGGTCTCCCCCAGCCCGCTGTCGGCGTGGTGGCCGTCGAAACCGCTGCGGCTGTCGGTCGGGTCCACGAGAGACTGGGCCGTAGTCGAGTCGTCCGGTCCTGTGTGGACGGACGCGGCCGGGATCCCGTGCTGCGCAGCGGCCGGAACGCCACTCGCCACCGGCTGCTCTTGGCCGACGTGGTGCTGAACCTGGGACGCCGGATGCGCTCCCGCGTCGGTCTGCCCGGCGGGAATCGCGGCGCCACCGCCTGACGAGACCGGCGCAGCAGCGCCACCCGGTGAGACCGGCGCTCCCGGCTTGGGATCACCGTCCTCACCGAGGGTGTACTTGGTCGGCTGGCCGGATCCGTCGTCGACGGTCACCACGGTCGGGCCGCTCGCGCCTTCAGGCCGCTCGGCGACGATCTTCAGCTTCCCGTCGTCGATGTGGATCTTGCCGTCCGGTCCGGGCTGGTGCGCTGGGCCGGCATCCTGCGCAGCCGGCGCTCCGCCGTGGCCCGGCTGTCCATCGGCCGACGTGGGCCGGCCATCGCCGAAGTCGAGGCGGTAGTCCTTCGCCTTTCCGGAGCCGTCGTCGACGGTGATGCCCATCCGGCCGTCGGCTCCGGGTTCCGACATCGAGATCCGGTGATCGCCCTGCTCGACCGTCACCTCTTCCGGCTCCGCCGCGTCCTTGATCACGGCACCCGTGCCCGGGTCGATCGGGTACGGCCGGCCGGTCGCGGGATCGACCTCGAGCGGCTGGTGGGTGACCGGATTGAGCCCGGGGACCCCGGTCTGCGGTGCCGGGGACGCGGGAGGCATCTCCGGCAGCTTCGGGGCCGCCCCGGCAGCAGGGGCGGCAGCGGCGGAGGTCCCTCCGCTCGCACCGGGTCCGGCACTGCTACTCGCCCCGCCGGGCGTCCCGCCTGTGGTGTGGGTCCCGCCGCCCTGGTCGCCGCCCGGGCCGACCGAGGTGAACAGGTCCTCGCGCGCGTTGTTCAAGGTCGCGCCGAGACCGTTCCACACCTGGTCGACGCCGGTCCGGGTGTTCTCGCAGACGAGGTGCCAGTTGGACACGTGCTTGTCCATGAAGCCGCAGAAGTCGGCGAGCCACTTCTTGGCCCAGGCCTGCCCCGCGTCCTTCGTGTCGTCGCCCAGGTCGGCGCAGTCGTCGTTGATGGTGCCCTGCAGGTCCGACGGCATGAACCGCAGGAAATGCTTGAAGTCGTCGTCGCTCGCGTTCCGGCCCATCTCGGCGACGCGGATCAGCCGGTCGATGTCCTGCGGCGAAAGGTCGCCCTTGTTCGGGTACTCGGTGATGTAGTAGTCCTGCAGCCATTGGCATTTCGACCGGCACAGCTTCGCGATCGAAGCGGTCGCCCGGTTCACCGCGTCGGCCGCACCGGTCAGCGTCTGTTCGACGGTCTGTGTGCCCTTTTTCACCGTGCCCCAGGAATCCTGCGCGGAGTCCTTCGCGTCGCCTCCCCAGTTGGCGAAAACGGTGGCCATGCGGTTGTCCTGGTCGGCGGCGGCGTCCACCATCGAGCCGTTGACGTCGGTGAATCCCTGCGCGGCCGTCTTGAACTTCGAAAACGGAATGTCGCGCTGCTCGTCGAACGGGTCGCCGACGTCCTGCTGGAACGGGTGCTCGGGCAGGTTCTGGGCCACCGTCGCGCGGGCCCGGTTGTACAGCGGGAGCAGGTTCCGGAACGGCTGCAGCCCGGAGGCGCCGAGGTCGAAGATCTCGTTCGAGTTGGCCACACCAGGATCGGTGTCGCTGCCCTTCGCGGCTTGGTCCTTCAGCTTCTGCCGGTCGCCGTCGACCGCCTGCTGCTGCTTCTGCTGTTGCCCCTGCGCGCTCTTGTCGGCCTGGCCCTTGGCCATGCCGTACCACTTGTCGACGTCGCCGGCGCTCGACGTCTCCCAGTCCATGTCTCCTTCGGAGATGCTGAGCTTGTCCTTGTAGTAGTCCCGCCAGTGGTTGCGGTCTTCGTCGCCCTGGAAGCCGTAGCTCTGGGCGTCGCCCTCTTCTTCCTCGTCCTCGACGTAGTCGAAGTACCGGAGGGCCAGTCCCCGCTTCGTGTTGCTGTCGATGCCGGGGTCGTTCATCAACTGCTGGAACTCTTGGAACGACGGGATGGTGCCGTTGCGCTCGGCCATCACTTACCGCCGCTCTGTCGCACCGCGGCGGAGCTGTCGGCCTCGTTCGCCGAATACTTCTTGCTCGCCGAACCGAGGTTGTTGCCGAAGTCCTCGGACGCCTTCACGTAGCTGTCGACACATTTGCCGACCTTCTCCACGCCGGTTTTGTAGAGCTGGAACGAGCCGTGGTGCTTACGGCCGAAGTCGGCTTCCGTGATCTGCAGCTGCTTCAACGCGGCGAGCGTGGTCTGAAGACGGTCCTTCGCCACGTCTCGCACGAACCCGCCTGCCGATTCCAGCAACTGCGGATCGACGTTCTGCCCCTTGCCCACGATTGTTCGCCCTCCCGTTGCTCCTGCACACGGAATGTACCTGGCCGGTGACGGCGAGCGCAGCGATTCGGGCGATTTCGGGTGGTCAGGAGGCCGCGGAGACGACTCCCGCGAGGCGGTCGGCGGCGGCCTGGGCCGTGGCGGGGGACGGGGCCTCCACCATGACGCGGACGAGCTGCTCCGTGCCGGACGGGCGGAGCAGGACGCGGCCTTCTTCGCCGAGTTCGGCTTCGACCTCGCCGACGGCGTCGCGGACCTCGACCGACGCCGCGACGGCGGCCTTGTCCGCGACGGGGACGTTCACGAGCACCTGCGGGAGACGGTTCATCACCGCGGCGAGTTCGGCCAGCGGCTTGCCCGTCGCGGCCATGCGGGCCATCAGGCGCAGCGCCGTGAGCAGGCCGTCGCCCGTGGTGGCGTGGGCCGGGAGGACCACGTGGCCCGACTGCTCGCCACCGAGGGCCAACCCGGACGCGCGCAGCTCCTCGAGCACGTAACGGTCGCCGACCGCCGTGGTGACCACCGAGATGCCGTTGGCCTTCATCGCCAGGTGCAGGCCCAGATTGCTCATCACCGTGGCGACCAGGGTGTCCTTCACCAGCTCACCCTCGTCGGCGAGCGCGAGCGCCAGCACGGCCATGATCTGGTCGCCGTCCACCAGCTCGCCGGCGGCGTCGACGGCCACGCAGCGGTCGGCGTCGCCGTCGTGCGCGATGCCCAGGTCGGCGCCGTGCTCGACGACGGCGGCCCGCAGCAGGTCCGGGTGGTTCGAGCCGCAGTGCTCGTTGATGTTGATGCCGTCCGGCTCCGCGTGCAGGGCGACCACCTCGGCGCCGGCCCGGCGGTAGGCCTCCGGCGCGGCGACGGACGAAGCGCCGTTCGCGCAGTCGACGACCAGCTTCAGCCCGGCGAGCGGGTGCGGCGTGGCCGAGAGCAGGTGCTCGATGTAGCGGTCCAGCGCGTCCGAAACGTCCGAGACGCGGCCGACGCCGGAGCCGGTCGGGCGGACGACCGCACTGCTGAGGCCCGCCTCGATCTCGTCCTCGATGCCGTCGGGGAGCTTGTGCCCGCCCGCGGCGAAGAGCTTGATGCCGTTGTCCGGCATGGGGTTGTGCGAGGCGGAGATCATCACGCCGAGGTCCGCGTCCAGCGCGCCCACGAGGTGGGCGACGGCGGGCGTCGGGAGGACGCCGAGGCGCAGCACGTCGGCGCCGGCGGAGGCGAGGCCCGCGACCACCGCGGCCTCCAGCATCTCGCCACTGGCCCGCGGGTCACGGCCGACCACGGCGATCGGCCGGTGCGAACGGTCGTGGGCGGCGAGCACCCGCGCCGCGCTGGCGGCGAGCGACAGCGCCAGCTCCGGCGTCAGCTCGGCGTTGGCCAGGCCACGTACCCCGTCGGTGCCGAATAGGCGAGCCATTCTCGACCTCCTTGTCCACGAACAACCACGACAACCTAGCGGCCGTCACGGACCACAGGCCCCCTGCCCCCGCCCCTGGAAAGTCGCTCGCGGAACGCGAAACGCATCGCTTCGGGGACGGGCCCGCCCAAAAAAACACGGGAGCGCCCATCCGATGGACGGATGGGCGCTCCCGGGGTTGCGCCTGAGGCGCGATCAGCGCTTGCTGTACTGCGGAGCCTTACGGGCCTTCTTGAGGCCGTACTTCTTCCGCTCCGTGGCGCGCGCGTCACGGGTCAGGAAGCCGGCCTTCTTCAGGGCCGGGCGGTCGTCGGCGTCGACCTCGATGAGCGCACGGGCGATGGCGAGACGCAGCGCGCCGGCCTGGCCCGAGATGCCGCCACCGTGCAGGTTGGCGAAGATGTCGAACGAGTCGGGCTTGTCGACCAGTACCAGCGGCTCACGGATGAGCTGCTGGTGCACCTTGTTCGGGAAGTACTCCTCGAGCGTGCGGCCGTTCAGCTTGAACTCGCCGGTGCCGGGGATCACGCGAACGCGGACCACGGCCTCCTTGCGACGGCCGACGGTCTGGGCGTTGCCGCCCGCGGCCCGCGACGGACGCGGGGCAGCCGCGGTCTCGCTGGTCGCGACAGCGTCGGCGACCGCGGGGGTCTCCGACGTCGCGACGACGGCCTCGGTCTCGGTGCTGGTCACAGACTGTTCCTCACTCACTGCGCGACCTGCGCGATCTTGGTGATCTCGCGCGCCTGCGGCAGCTGCGCGGCGTGCGGGTGCTGCGGGCCGGCGTAGACCTTCAGCTTCTTCGCCTGGGCGCGGCCGAGCTTGTTCTTCGGCAGCATGCCCTTGACGACCTTCTCGAGAAGGTGCTCGGGCTTGGTGTCGAGCAGCTCGCCGAACGAGCGCTTGCGCAGGCCACCGGGGTAACCGCTGTGGCGGTACGCGAACTTCTGCTCGCGCTTGTTACCGGTGAGCGCGACCTTCTCGGCGTTGACGATGATGACGAAGTCACCGGTGTCCACGTGCGGGGCGTAGGTCGGCTTGTGCTTGCCGCGCAGCAGCGTGGCGACCTCGGTCGCGAGCCGGCCGAGCACGACATCCTCGGCGTCGATCACGTGCCAGGCACGAGTGACGTCGCCGGGCTTGGGGCTGTACGTGGGCAAGGGTCTACCTCGTCGTCAACATTGCGTGTGGGTTCTGTGCGGGCCTAGCGCTGACGCGCCGCAACGCACAACGACATATGAAGATACCCCCCTGTTCGCGGCGCCCGGACAGCGGGGTGGCGAACAAGGCCTCATCCTACGAGTGCACGGTGGGCCCGTTCAGAGTGAAGTGTACCGGGTGGTTCGAGCGGAACCGCCTGCGCGTCCCGGCGTCGAACGCGATGATGAGACGATCGCGGCGGCGAGGCGAGGACCGGGGGACATCGATGGCGAAACGGGCAGTGAAGGCGATCAGCGCGGTGAGCGCCGTGCTGGTGCTCGCGAGCGCTTGCGGGCAGGCGCGCGCCGGCACCGCGCTGCCGGACGGCGACCAGGCGGCCTCGTACGTCGGCGCCAAGTTCGAGAAGGCGATGTCCAAGCTCGAGGACTCCATCCTCGACGCCCGCGACGTGACGAATTCCGCCGACGCGTACCTGCGCATCGACGACAAGTACGTGCACAACCTCATCACGTCGGCGCGCACCGGCAGCCCGGAGAGCCGCGTGGTGCACAACCGGTCGCAGAAGAACCCGGACGAGATCATCGACTCGTTCACCCCCGCCGACGGCCCGGTCGAGTACCTGTACCTCGGCCCGGCGTACAAGTCGCTGGAGCCGACGCCGTGGGTGTCGATGCCGAAGCCCGACGCCGGCCTGGTGCAGCCCTGCGCGTGGGGCGGCGTGCTGACGGCGTGCAAGATGGCCGACGCCGTCGACGCCTCGTACGCCGCCGACAAGAAAGCCGTCCGCGGCGCCAAGAGCATGGGCGACGGGACGACCGAGCTGACCGTGAACGTGCCGTTCTCGCAGTTCCTGGACAAGCGCGTGGAAGTCATCCCGGCCGACCTGCAGGCGAAGATCGGCGCCGACCTCCGCAAGGACCCGGTGCCCACCACGATCCGCCTCAACCCGGACGGCTCCCTCATCGAGTTCGTGATGAACGCCAAGCTCCAAGGCGGCGGCCACAACATCGAACTCCGCTACGACTTCCGCTTCACCGGCAAGGCCAGCGCCCAGGACCTCCCCAAGCCCCCGGACGCGACCCAGGTCACGGCCCTGCCGGACGCCGCCGCGAAACAGGACTTCTACGCCCGCCTCAGCCAACTGCAAGGCAACTGATGAACACCCGAGGTGATCTCCGATGAGCCAGCCGCCCGAGCAACCGACCGGGCAGCCGACCGGGGCGGGTGAGCCGGGTGGGTCGCCTGGTGGGTCGCACAGCGGGCCGCCGGGGATGCCGGGTGGGCCGCAGGCGGGTGGACAGCAGCAGTGGTGGCAGCCGCCCGCTGCCGGACAGCCGGGGCAGGCGGGACAGCTGGGCCAAGCGGGGCAGGCGGGACAGCTGGGCCAAGCGGGGCAGGTCGGACAGGCGGACCAGCCGGGCCAGGCAGGGCAGCTGGGCCAGGCGGGGCAACAAGGACAGCCGGGGCAGCCGGGCCAAGCGGGGCAGCCGGGGCAGGTAGGGCAGCCGCAGGGCGCTGCGACCGGGCCCTGGCAGCAGCAGCCGGACCAGACTGGCGGGGGTTGGGCTCCGAGTGGTCCGGCACCGTCGGGCCCGTGGCAGCAGCCCGGTGACAGCCAGCAAGGCCAATGGCAACAACAGCCGGGCGGGCAACAGGTTGTCTGGCAACAGCCAGGGCAAGCACACCCCGGACCGGCGCAGCCAGGGCAGGCACAGAGCTGGCCTCAACAACCGGCACAACAGCCACCCCAGCAACCGACACAGCCGGGCGCTTGGCCCCAACCCGCCACCCCTGACACCGGCGGCTGGCAAGCACAACAACCGGCGCAACCGGGTACTTGGGCCCAGCCCACCACGCCCGACAGCGGCGGCTGGCAAGCGCAGCAGTCGCCTCAGCAATCGGCGCAGCCGGGTACTTGGGGCCAGCCCACCACATCCGACGGCGGTGGCTGGCAAGGACAACAACCGGCACAGCGATTCGCCCAGTCGGGCACGTGGGCGCAACCCGCAACTCCCGAGAGTGGTGGCTGGCAAGCACAGCAGCCACCCGGTGGCGGGTTCGGGCAGCAAGCCGCTGGGGTGCCATCGTCGGCGGGCGTGGTGTTCGGGGGGTCGTCGCCGGCGGGTGCGCAAGACCAGGCCGGTCCGCAGCAATCCAGCCAGCAAGCCGGCCAGCAGCAGTCTGGGCCACAGCAGGGTGGTCCGCAGCAGTCCAGCCAGCAGCAAGTCAGCCTGCAGCAAGGTGGTCTGCAGCAGTCCGGCCAGCAGCAAGCCGGGCCGCAGCAAACCAGCCAGCAGCAAGCCAGCCGGCAGCAAGGTGGTCCGCAGCAGTCCGGCCAGCAGCAAGCCGGGCAACTGCAAGCCGGGCCGCAGGAGTTTGGGGGTGGGTTCCAGCCGTCGCAGTATGGGGGGCTTGGGGCGTTTTCCGCGGAGGCCGTGCGGAAGGCGCCGCGGTCGAAGCGGCCGCTCGTGATTGGCGGGGGCGTTGTTGCGGTGGTGGTTGTGGGTGGGGTCGTGGCGTGGTTGCTCGGAGCGTTCCAAGGGGACACTCTCGAGCAGAAGTCCTTGCAGGACGGCGTTTCCCGGGTGCTCAACCAGAACTACGGCGAGCCCGACGTGAAGAACGTCCAGTGCCCGGGAGGCGAATCCGTGACCAACGGGACGACGTTCGACTGCAGCGTGCAGATCGGCGGCCAGCCGAAGAAGGTGACCGTGCGGGTGCTCAACGACAAGCCCGAGTACTCGGTCGGCGCCCCGCACTGAATTCCCCGATGTGGGGGACATAATCCGTCGGCCAAGAATTCCGTGTGGGTACGGAATTCTTGGCCGGGACCGCCACACGGAACTCGGCGACAACACCAGCACCGTCGAAAACTGTGCCGTGACGGCACGGCCGGTCCGCTGCCGAATTCCGTGTCGCGCCGGTGTCGTATGCACAAAGACTCGCTGAACACTCGCCCGGCAACGAAAAACGGCGGGCCGGCACCGAAGTGCCTGGCCCGCCGTGGTTTCGGCCGGAGGTGGCTCAGAACAGGTTCTGAACGCCCTTGTCCGTGCTCTGGTAACCATCCGCGATCTGCGGCAGCACCGCGGCGATCTGCGCGAGAACCTGCTTGAGGTCCTCGAACTTCTGGTCCCACTCACGCTGCGCGTTCATGTACTGGTCCTTGGCTTCACCGGACCAGCTCTGGATCAGCGGGTTCAGGTCGTCCTTCAGCTGGTCGAACGACTGCTGCAGCTCCTTGCCGGTCGACGTGCAGTCGTCGGCAGCCGCGTGGATGGTGGCGTAATCGACAAGAATGCCGTCAGCCATGGTGAACTCCCTTGCTAATCAGTGAAGAAGAAGTCTTGGGGTGGAAAGAAAACCGGGCGGAAGGCCCAGATCAGCCGAGGACGCCGAAGCCCTTGTTCATCGACTGCATGATCTCCTGCTGCTGCTCCTCAGAGCGCTTGTACTTGGAGCCCGCTTCCTGAAGCAGGTTCGCGATGTTCTGCAGGGCCTGGTTCATGCCCTTGCCGTCCTCGTCGAAGCGCTGCATGACGTGGTCGAACGCCTTCTGCGCCTCGCCCTGCCACCCCGCGCGGGTCGCTTCGATCCGGTCGCGCAGCTGCGAGAGGTTCTGGTCCATCCGGGCGCGAACGTCGGTGACGCGACCCTCAGCGTCGGTGAACTGCTCCGGAGTCCCTGTAAAACCGCCAGCCATGGGAGCTACCCCCTTCATTTAGTGGTTGTCCGCACTAGCTCGTGTTTGTTTCGTACGGACCTACGACGAAGACATTGCCATGACTGGTTCCCCCTTGTCGCTGTTTGGCGGCAAGTAGTTGCTTGCGTGAACGCGAGATCCGGGAACCGATCACCACGGGCGGCGCCGAGCGCTGGGCATGCACAGACCCGTTGTCGGAAAAGAAGACTTCCACCTGCATGGTTAGCAGACGCACAGCGGGATCCGAAGCGGATTCACTACGCCTGACGCATGATTCGCAACTGCGAAAAGTCTTCGTCGCCTTCACTCGTCCGTGGGGGACGCGGTGAAGAATTCGGCGCCGGCTCCGCCAATTCCGCTGCGGCGGGGACCTCCGGCACGGGCAGGCCACGCGCCGCGCGGAACCGCTGGGCGGCGCCCCGCAGCACGCTCGGCACCGGCTCGGCCCCGCCGGAGAGCCGCTGGCGGCCGAACTGCTTCAGCAGCTCCCGGTTCTCGGTGCGGTGCCGTTCGTTGCGGGCGAGCGCAGTACCGGCGACACGGCGCGCGTACGTGACCGCGTCCTGCCCCGCTCGGGTGAAAGCCGCCGTTGCGGACTCGGGTTCGGACGGCACGGGCACTCCTCAGCTGGTGATCTTCAGCGTTCGCACGACCTGGTCGCAGGCCGCGGCGACACGCTGCCGCAACGCCGGCACGTTGTACTGACAGCCGACGTGCACGCGGAACTTCCCTTGCACCACCACGTACCAATCGACCTGCAACTGGTCGCCCTTGGTCTCGTGGTAGCCGATGACGGTGCGGCCACCATAGGTCATGCCGGGATCGAACCCGCTGTACTTCTCCTGACTACCCGCCTCGGCCCGCAACGCGTCGATGAGCCGCTGGCGGTCTGCCGTCGCGTCATAGTCCATCACGTACTCCTGCGCGACCAGGAGATCATCACCCGCGACGGATTCCTGCGGGTGCAGGATCACCTGTCGCTGGGCGACCTGGTCGCTCGTCTGCACCCAGTCTTCCGGCGCGACAAGGCTGAAGTCGTACTGCGCGTACGGCCGGCCCGGCGCCGGGCCGGACTGGTCGCCCGGCCGGGTCACCAGGAACACCACCAGCCCCGCGACGAGCAAGACCACCACGACGAGAACGCCGATCCACAGCAGCTTCGAACGCCGCTTCCGATCATGTGCTTCGGCGCCTTCGCGACCTGACGACGGCGCCCACGACGGCGCACCGCCCGGACGGACGGCAGTCGGCCCGCTGCTCGGTCCACTGCCCAGTGCGGAACCGGCACCGCCAGGTCGGCCGACCAGCGCGGGCCTGCCGCCCGATGCCGATCCGGCGCCACCTGGACCGCCGCCCAACGCAGATCCGGCGCCACCATGGCCGCCGCCCAACGCAGATCCGGCGCCACCAAGACCGCCACCCAACGCAGATCCGGCGCCACCA
>NZ_FOEF01000015.1:122164-241780 GCF_900110575.1 Amycolatopsis saalfeldensis | reverse complement strand
GAGTGAGCAGGCCCGTCGCCGTGGCGCCCGAGCAGCGGTCCTCGGCGTACTCCAGCATCAGCGTCAGCGGGCCGGACGGAGCCTCGTCGAGCAGGGTGAAATGCAGGTCGAACTTGGCCGTCGGCCGCCCCGCGTCGAGCCATTCCGTCGGCAGGCCGAGCACGTCCGGATCGCCGCCGGGCCGGTAGTGGTACCCGACCATGACCTGGAACAGCGGGTTGCGGCCCGGCACCCGCGGCGGGTTCAGCTCTTCCACCACGCGCTCGAACGGCAGGTCCTGATGGGAGAACGCGGCCAGGTCGGCCGTTTTCACGCGGTCCAGCAAGTCGCGGTAGGCCGGGTCGCCGGACACGTCGGTCCGCAGCACCAGCGTGTTCACGAAGAAGCCGACGAGGTCGTCGACCGCCGCGTCGGTGCGGCCCGCGATGGGCGCGCCGAGCGGGATGTCCTCCCCCGCGCCCAGCCGGCTCAGCAGGGCCGCGACCGCCGACTGCAGGACCATGAACAGGCTCGCGCCGGTCTTGCCGGACAGCTCGCGCACGGCCGTCGTGAGCCCGTCCGGCAGCGGAACGCGCACCTTGCCGCCGCGTCCGGTGGGCCGGGCTGGACGCGGGTGGTCCACCGGCAGCGGCACCTCGTCGGGCAGTCCACGTAGGACACTCGTCCAGTAATCCAGCTGTTCGACCCCGGCGGACGCGAGGAAATCGCGTTGCCACAACGTGTAGTCCGCGTACTGCACGGGCAGCGGTGTCCACTTCGGATCCTCGCCGCCGAGCCGGGCGCGGTAGGCCGCGGCCAGGTCGTCCAGGAACGGCCGGTCCGACCATTCATCGGTGACACCGTGGTGCAGCAGCATCGCCACCGCGTGGTCCTCGTCCCCGACACGCAGCACGTCGATGCGCACCGGCAGCTCACGGGCGAGGTCGAACCGCCGCCCGGCGAGACCGGCCACGTCCGCGACCGACCCGTCCGCCACGGTGAACGGAATTTCCGGCTGAGCCTGAATGTCCTGGTACGCCGTGCCTTCGTGGTCGCCGATCATCGTGCGCAGCACCTCGTGGCGCTGCAGCACGTCGCCGAACGCCGCCCTCAGCGCGTCGACATCGAGTGCCCCGCGCAGCCGCACGAACAGCGGGTACGTGTACGCCGCGGCGGTGGTGCCCAGCTGGTCGAGCAGCCACATCCGCTGCTGCGCGAACGACAGCGGAATCCGCTCCGGCCGTTCGACCGGCACGACGGACGGCCGCGCGGGCGCGCCGGTGCCCGCCCGTTCGGCCAGCCGGGCCGGCGTCGGTGCCTCGAACAGGTCCTTGATCGCCAGCTCGGCGTCCAGCTCGGTGCGGGCCCGGCTGATCAGCCGGGTGGCCAGCAGCGAGTGCCCGCCGAGGTCGAAGAAGCTGTCCTCCACCCCCACGCGATCCAGGCCGAGCACCTCGGCGAACAGCGCGCAGAGCGTCTCCTCCTCGGCAGTCTCCGCGTCCCGGCTCTCGGCCAGCGAGACGGCGGGCTCGGCATCGGGCAAGGCACGCACGTTCAATTTTCCGTTGTCGGTCAACGGAAGGACGGCGAGTGTCACGAACGCGGCCGGGACCATGTAGTCCGGCAGCTGCCGCTTCAGCTCTTCGCGCAGCACCTGCACCAGCTCGCTGCCGCCCCGCGCGGCGGTCGGGCTGTTCGCGAACCGCGTGAGGTCCGTGCCGGTGGCCGCGGGCACGTACAGCCCCGAAACCGACCGTCCATCCTGGACGAACACCGCATCGAAGACCCCATCCACGCCACTCGACCACGTGGTGTGGACGCGGCGGCCGAGCCGGGCACCGAGCTGGTGCACGGCCTCGGGCTCGACCCCGCCGGAGTGGTCGTGGAACCGCGCCAGGACGTCGAGCAGCGGCACGTCCGAATCGAGCGCGCGCATGGCCGCGAACTCAGCCGCCAGCCGCGCGTCCGGAATCCGGCTCACCCGCAGCGTTTCGTCCCCCGCGGTGAGGCGCCGTTCCAGCTCGGCGAGCGAGCCCACCTCATCCCAGAGCACTCGCGGCACCGGCGCCACAGCCGGGGCGTCCTTGGCCAGCACGACGTCATAGCGGTACCGGCTCAGCTCGTTGTGCAGCGCGGCTCGCTTCACCCGGACCACCGCCTCGACTCCCGGCAGTTCGCGGGCGAGCGCGACGAAGTAGTCCGGATCGAGCAGCAGCTCCTTCTCCAGCGCCGCACCACGTTCGACGGCCCGCCGCACCTGCGCGACATCCGACGTCACGTCCGCGCGGGTCAGCTGGATCGCCGTGTGGAACGAGCGGGCCAGCCGCAGGTTCCGGACGTCGCCGACGAACAGCGAACCCCCCGGCGCGAGCAGCTCGAGGGCCCCCCGAAGCACGCCGCTCA
Organism: Amycolatopsis saalfeldensis; assembly: GCF_900110575.1. Classification (GTDB taxonomy): domain Bacteria; phylum Actinomycetota; class Actinomycetes; order Mycobacteriales; family Pseudonocardiaceae; genus Amycolatopsis; species Amycolatopsis saalfeldensis. The sequence continues at coordinate 239,398 of NZ_FOEF01000015.1, read as the reverse complement.
GGTAGTCGGCACTCGGGAAGTACTGGATCACCGAGTTGATCACCACGGTGTCGAAGTGCCCGCGCGGCAGGCCGTCGAACACGTGCGCCGGCTGAGTCCGCAACGTCACCTTGGCTGCCAGCACCGGGTCCTGCGCCAGCTCACGCGTCAGCTTGCCGATCACCGGCGCGGCGAGGTCGGTGCCCCAGTACTCCTCGGCGGCGGGCGCGAGCTGCCCCATCAGCAGCCCGGTGCCGACGCCGATCTCCAGGATCCGCCGCGGCGCCAGCTCGCCGATCCGCGCGACGGTCGCCGAACGCCACTCCCGCATGTGCTCCAGCGGGATCGGCTCGCCGTCGTAACTGGAGTCCCAGCCGGCGAAGTCCTCGGTGAACAGCGCGGTCGGGATCTCGGTGTACTCGTCGGAGTAGATCTGCTCCCACTCGCCGACCTGGTCGGCCTCGGCCGCGTCCCGCGCGTCGCCGCTCAGCTGCGCGGGCACGACGTAGCCGACGAGCCGTTGCAGGCCCGGCGCCGACGGGTCCGGCCGCGCGATCACCGCGGCCTGCGCGACCTGCGGGTGCCGGCTCAGCGCCGTCTCGATCTCGCCCAGCTCCACCCGGTAACCCCGGATCTTGACCTGGTCGTCGGTCCGGCCGAGGAAGTCCAGGTTCCCGTCCGGGCGGCGGCGCACCAGGTCGCCGGTGCGGTACATCCGCGAGCCGGGAGCGCCGAACGGGTCGGCCACGAACCGCTCCGCGCTCAGGCCCGGCCGGCCGAGGTAACCCCTGGCCAGACCGGTCCCGGCGATGTACAGCTCACCGGGCACACCGTCGGGCACCGGCCGCAGCCAATCGTCCACAATGTACGCACGGGTGTTCCGGATCGGCTTCCCGACGGTCGGCGAAACGCTGTCGGTGGTGCCGCCTCCGAGAGTGTTGATCGTGTACTCGGTAGGGCCGTAGAGGTTGTAGCCGTACGTGCCATCGGTGTCACGCAGACGGTGCCACACGGACTCCGACACCGCCTCGCCGCCGAGCAGCACCAGCGCGGGCCGGTGACGGCCCGGGCCCTGGTCGAGCAGGCCCTCCTCGATCAGCAGGTGCGCGTACGTCGGCGTCACGTTGACCACGTCCACCTGCTGCCGGTCGCAGTAGGCGACCAGCGCGCGGGCGTCGCGGCGCAGCTCCTCGTCGCAGACGTGCACTTCGTGGCCCTCGACCAGCCACAGCAGTTCCTCCCACGACATGTCGAAGGCGAACGACACGGTGTGCGCGATCCGCAGCCGCCGCCCGCCGGCCGACGCGATCGCCGGGCCGAAGATCGCCTCCTGGTGGTTGAGCTGCATGTTCGTCAGGCCGCGGTACGGCGTCACGACGCCCTTGGGCTTGCCCGTCGAGCCGGACGTGTAGATCACGTACGCCGGGTGCTCCAGCCGTCCGGCGCGGTCGCGGCCGAACCGCGGACGCTCGGCGCCGGCCAGTTCCGCGCCGGACATCGCCGCCAGCTCGGCCCGCGTCTCGGGCGTGTCCACGAGCACCCGCGGCAGGTCCGCGGGCAGCGAACCGGCCACCGCGGCGGTCGTGACCAGGCAGAGCGGGCCGGCGTCGTCGAGCATCATCGCCAGCCGGCCGGCCGGGTAGTCCAGCTCCAGCGGCAGGTACGCCGCGCCCGTGCGCAGCACCGCGAACAGGGCCACGACCATGTCGATCGACCGCGGCAGGCCGAGCGCGACCACCTGCTCCGGCTCGGCGCCGCGGGAGAGCAGCAGCCGAGCCATCCGGTTGATGCGCTCGTCCAGCTCCGCGTACGTGAGGCGCTGCTCGCCGAAGACGAGCGCGGTCGTGTCCGGCGTGGCCGCGGCCTGCGTCGCGAGCAGATCCGCGATCGTGTCGCCGACCATCGGGTGCTCGCTCGCCGACCAGACCTCCGCCAGCTCTTCCCGGCGTTCGGCCGAAAGCGTCTCCAGCGCGCCCACGGGGGCCGCGAAGTCACCGACGAGCTGCTCGACCAGCGAGGTGAACCGGCCCAGCAGGTCCCCCGCCGTGGCCGCGTCGACGATGTCGTCGCGATAGGACAGGGTGACGCGCATCGAGTTTCCCGGCGTGACGACCAGCGTCAGCGGGTAGTGCGTGGCGTCCACATTGACCAGTCCGGTGATGCCGTGACGGTGCTCCAGCCCGGCGGTCCGCTCGTCGCCGTCGTTGCCGCGCAGCACGAACAGCGTGTCGAACAGCACGCGGTGCCCGGACTCGCGCTGGAGTACGCCAAGGCTCATGAACTCGTACGGCGTGAGGTCCATCCGCTCGGCCTGGATGCGGCGCAGCAGGTCCAGCACCGGCTCGCCCGGCACCAGCGAGACCCGCGTGGGCACGGTGTTGAGGAACAGCCCGATCGTCGTCTCGATGTCCGGCACCGCGGCCGGGCGGCCCGCGACGGCCGCGCCGAACACCACGTCCTGCCGTCCGACCACAGTGGACAGTACGAGGGCCCACGCGGCGTTCAGCACGGAGTTCACGGTCAGGCCGTGCCGCCGGGCCTCTTCCCGCACCCGGGCGGTCAGCACCGGCGAGAGGTGCGCGTCGAGGTTGACCGGCGTCACCGGTTCGAGGCCGCGGGCGTCCGGGCCGATCAACGTCGGCTCGGCGAGCCCGGCCAGCGCCTCCCGCCAGGCCGCGGCCGCGACCTCGGCGTCCTGTGCGGACAGCCACTCCAGGTAGTCCGCATAGGACCCGGCGGACGGCAGGCCGCGGTCCTCGCCGCCCAGCTCGTAGAGCGCGAACAGCTGCTCGATGAACAGCCACGCCGACCAGCCGTCCCACAGCAGCAGGTGCCGGTTCAGCACCACGCGGTCACGCCGGTCGCCCAGGCGCACCAGCGTGATCCGGAACAGCGGCGGCGACGCCAGGTCGTGCCGCGCCGCCCGATCCTCGGCCATCAGCTCGGCGAGCTGCGCTTCACGGTCCTCTTCGGACAGTTTCCGAAGGTCGATCTCGGTGACCAACGGAGTCGGCCCCGCGGCGACGAACTGGACCGGGCCGCGCAGGCCCTCGCTGGTGAAGCCCGCCCCGAGGCTCGGCGTCCGCCGGACCAGGGCCGCACAGGCCGCGCGCAGCCGGTCCGAGTCCAGGTGCCGGTCGAGGTCGATCGCCTCCTGGATGGTGTAGATGTCCACTCGCGACTGGTCGTAGCTGGAGTGGAAGAACAAGCCCTCCTGCAACGGCGACAACGGCCAGATGTCGAGCAGCGGCAACGGGCTCAGCCGCTCCACCCGCTCGATCTCGTCCTGGGCCAGGTCGATCAGCTTCAGGTCCGAAGTGGTCAGCCCGGACGCCGACGGGACGGCCGCGGCCAGCGTCTCCAACGCGGCCAGCCACGCACCGGCCAGCTCGGTACCGCGCCCGGCGAAGGTGGCGACCAGGCGCGGCCCGTCTTCGGTCTCCTCGCAGGTGACACCGATGCGCAGCGCGTGCGCCCCGGCGGGCGCGCCAGGCCCTTCGGCGAACGTCCAGTCCCCGGCTCCCGCGGGGGTTCGGCCCGCATAGCGCAGCAGCACGCCGGGCGTCGCCAGCTGGGCGAACAGCGGTGCGGCCTGTGGGTTCAGGTACCGCAGCAGGCCGTAACCCGCCGCGTCGGGGGCAGCTCGGACCAGCTCCTTGACCTGCTTGACCACGTCGAGCGGCGCGCCGGCGCCGGGCAGCCGCACCGGCCGCGTCGCGTGGAGCGCGCCGACGGTCGCGGGAAGTTCGATGAGGCGCGCCTGGACGTCGACGATCAGCTCGCCGCCCGCGATCGCCAGCGCCGCCAGCAGCACGTCGGTGATGTCACCGTGGACCGCCGCCGGGAGCCGGTCGACCAGCGCACGCGTGTCCTCAATGGACAGCGCGACGGTGCATTCGCTGTTATCGCTGCCCGCGACGGCACCGGGAGCGAGCACCGCGGCCCAGTGTCCGAGGTCCGCCAGCAGCTCGGGACTTTGCGCCCCTTCGGTGACCTGCCGCGCGTGTGTGCGCAGCGACGTCTCGACCACGGCGAACACCGGCCGTCGCCCGGCTTGCACGGCTGTCCATGCCGTCGCGAGGTCCGCGGCCAGCCTGTGCCAGGAAGGCGCGTCGACGAGCAACGGGTGCGCGACCAGCAGCAGCCGGTCCTCGTCCTCGAACCACACGGCCTGTATCAGAACTCCGGCGTCCGGGTCGAGCCGGGAGACGGCGGCGGCGAGTTCGTCAGCCCCCTCGGCGCGGCGCAGCACGTCGGCCGCCGTCAGCGTGCCGGGTGGGCGGGTTTCGAGCGACCACAACAGATCCGGCAGCCCCGGCACCGAGGCGGCCCGGCTGCGCTTCAACCGCAACCCGTCGTGGTGGTCCAGGACGGCCTGCAGCGCGGCGGCCAGCGCTTCGACGTCGGCGCCCGCGGGTGTCCGCAGCAGGACGGACTCGGCCGTGACAAGGTCGCCCAATTCCCGCAGACGGTGCACCTCGGGCAGCAGCGGCACCTCGCCGACCCCGCCCGGGTCCGCCTCGGGCCCGCCGGTGACCACCGGTTCGCCGTCGAGCGCAGCCAGCGCCGCGGGTGTGCGGTGGGTGAAGACGTCCTTCGGGCTCAGGTCGAACCCGGCTCGCCGCGCGCGGCTGGACACGCTGATCGACGAGATGCTGTCGCCGCCCAGCAGGAAGAAGTCCCCCTCGGCGCCGACCTCGGCGAGGCCGAGCACCTCGGCGAAGATCGCCGCGAGCGCGCGTTCGCGATCGTCGCCCGACGTAGCCACTGTGCGCCCCGCAGCCGCCGCGGCCCCTTCGGGCAGCGCAGGCGCGGGCAGCGCGCGGGTGTCCAGCTTGCCGCTCGTGCTCAGCGGGAACTCGGCCAGCACCACCAGCGAATTCGGCACCATCGGCGCCGGAAGCGCCTCGGCCAGCGCGGCCCGCAGCGCGCCAACGTCCGCGGTACCGGCCGCGTAGCCGACCAACGCGCCGTCAAGCACCAGCACCGCGGCGGCCGTGACGCCCGGTTGCGACGCCAGCACCGCCTCGATCTCGCCCGGCTCGATCCGGTTGCCGCGGATCTTGACCTGCCGATCGGTGCGGCCGAGGTACTCGACCTCCCCGTCCGCGCGCCGGCGCACCAGGTCGCCGGTGCGGTACAGCCGGGAACCCGGCTCGTCGAACGGATCGGCGACGAACCGCTCGGCCGTCAGGCCCGGCTGCCCGTGGTAACCCCGTGCCAGCTGCACCCCCGCGAGGTACAGCTCACCCGCGACACCGTCCGGCACCGGCCGCAGGCAGGTGTCCAGCACGTGCAGCCGGGTGTTCCACACCGGACGTCCGATCGGGACAGTCCGCTCCGGACCGCCACGGAAGGTGAAGAAGGACACGTCGACAGCAGCTTCGGTCGGCCCATAGAGGTTGTGCAGTGGCACGCCGGTCAACGAGCGCCACCGGGCGGCGACGTCACCGGGCAGGCCCTCGCCGCTGGCGAACACCCGGCGCAGGCTCTCCGCCCAGCTCCGGTTTTCGGCCACCTCGTCCACGGAGAGGAACGCGCCGAGCATCGACGGCACGAAGTGCAGCGTGGTGATCCGCTCGTCCCGGATCACCTGCGCGAGGTAGGCCGGGTCGCGGTGCCCGTCCGGGCGCGCGAAGACCACGGTCGCACCCTCGGTGAGCGCCCAGAAGAACTCCCAGACCGACACGTCGAAGCTCGACGGCGTCTTCTGCAGCACCCGGTCACCGGCGTCGAGGCGGTACTCGTGCTGCATCCACGCCAGCCGGTTGACGATCGAACGGTGGCTGACCAGCACGCCCTTCGGCCGACCGGTGGAGCCGGAGGTGTAGATCAGGTACGCCGCGTCGTCCGGCCGGGCGGCGACACCAGGCACCTCCGCGACGTCCGGACCATCGACCGGCACTCGCACCAGGCCGTCCGGGAGCCGCGTGTCCGGCCCGGTCACGACCAGCCCGGCACCGGACGCCGTGAGCATGTACTCCAGCCGCTCGGCCGGGTAGTCGAGGTCGAGCGGCAGGTACGCGGCCCCCGACTTCAGCACGCCGAGCAGCGCGACCATCAGCTCCACCGACCGCGGCACCGCGACGGCCACGATCTGCCCTGGTCGCGCCCCCTGGGCTCGCAGCCGCCGCGCGAGCGACCCGGCCCGCGCCTCAAGCTCCACATAGGACAGAGATTCGCCTTCGAACACCACCGCCGTGGCATCCGGCGTTTTCGCCACCTGATCGGCGAACGCGGCGATCAGCGTCCGCTCCGGCACGGCGACGGCGGTGGCGTTCAGCTCACCGAGGCGTTCCAGCTCCGCGGACGAGACCAGGTCCACTCCGGACAGCAGGCCGTCGGGCGCCGCCGCGAACGCGTCCAGCACCCGCACGAACCGCTCCGCCAGCTGCTCGGCCGTCCGCGCGTCGACCCGGGCGGCGTCGAACTTGAGGCTGAACTCCAGCGTGTCCCCCGGCGTCCGGGCGGCGTCGAACTTGAGGCTGAACTCCAGCGTGTCCCCCGGCGTCGCGATCAGCGCGACCGGGTAGTGCACCGCGTCGGCCACCTCGACACCGGTGACCCGCAGGCCGGCGGCGCCCTCGCTCTCCCGCGGGTAGTTCTCGAGCACCACGAGGGTGTCGAACAGCTCGTCGGTGCTGGACAAATCGGTCCCTGCGCCCGCGAGCCGCTGCAGCTCGGCGAGCCCGAGGTGCTGGTGATCCAGCAGCGCGGCCTGCTCGTCCTGCAGCCGCCGCAGCAACCCGGCGACGGTGTCGCCGCCGGACCAGCGCACCCGTACCGGCAGGGTGTTGATGTAGAGCCCGACCGCCTCCTCGATGCCCGGAACACGGGCGTCCCGGCCGGACACAGTGCTGCCGAACAGCAGGTCGCCCCGGCCGGTGAGCCGCCCGAGCAGCAGGCCCCACGCGCCGTGCAGCACGGTGCCCAGCGTCAGCCCGTGCTCCCGCGCGACGGCCCGCACCCGCGCCGCCGCCTGCTCGTCCATCGTGAAGTGGAGCTTCGACGGCCGTCGGTCTCCGATCCCCGCCGGCTTCTCGGCCAGGCGAGTCGGCTCGCTGATGTCCGCGAGCGCGTTCCGCCAAGCCCGCCGGGCGGCCTCGTCGTCGCGCCCGGTGAGCCGGCGCAGGTGAGCCTCACGCGAGTTCGGCTCCGGGACCACCGGGCCGGTCGCGCCGTAACGCGCCAGGATCTCGCGCACCATCACCACCACCGACCAGCCGTCGGCGACGATGTGGTGGAAGGTCAGGGCCAGCCGGTTCCGGGTCCCGCGCACCAGCGTGGCCCGCAGCAGCGGCGGCCGGTCGAGCGCGAACCGCCGGGTGCGATCGGCCTCCAGCGCGGCCGCCGCGTCCGGCGCCCCGACCTCGCGCCACGGCAGCTCGGCGCGCGGCGCGACGACCTGGACCACCCGGCCGTCGTCGAGCTGCCGGAAGCCGGAGCGCAGCGAACTGTGCCGATCCAGCAGGTCCTGGACCGAGCTGCGCAGCTTCTCCGGGTCGAGCGGGCCTTCGAGGTCGAAGATCTCCTGAACGGTGTAGACGTCGTCGTCCTCGTAGGCGGCATGGAAGAAGAAGCCCTGCTGCAACGGCGTCACCGGCAGCACTTCGGCGTGCGGACCCAGCGCGGCGGAGTCCGCTTCGGACAGTTCCAGCAGCGGCGGGCCGGAATCGTCCACTGTGGCCACTTCGCCGGCACAGGCGGCGAGCGCTTCCGCGGTGCGGTGCTGGAAGACCTGCCGCGGCGTGATCGCCAGCCCGTGTTCGGCGGCGCCGAGCACCAGCCGGATCGAGGAGATGCTGTCCCCGCCGAGGGTGAAGAAGTCGTCGTCGGCGCCGACCGCGGGCACCCCGAGCACGTCGGCGAGGACACCGCACAAGGCGATCTCACGCGGCGTGCGCGGTGCGCGGCCCTGCGCGAGCGCGCCGAAGTCCGGCATCGGCAGCGCGGTCCGGTCGAGCTTGCCGTTGGTCATCACCGGCAGGCGGTCCAGCGGCACGAAAGCGGACGGCACCAGATAGTGCGGCAGCGCCTCCTCCGCGAGGCCGCGCAGCTCCTTCATCAGCGACGCCGGATCGCGGTACACCACCGGCACGTTCGCGAGTGGACCGTCCGCATCGGACTTGAACTTGGCGGTCAGCTCTCCTCGCGACAGCACGAGGTCGAACGCCGTCACCTCGCCCGACCAGGTGGCGGCCGCGTGGTAGCCCGCCGCACCGGCCAGCTCGGCCAGCACGTCCGGGTCCATCGCCGCACCCGGCACAGTCGTGACCTCACCGCCCAGCGCGCGCAACGCGGTCAGGTCCGGGATCAGCCGCTCGTTCGGGATCGCCGTCACCCGAAGGCTTTCCGGCGCGGCGGTACGGAGATACGAGGCGAGCGCGGCGGCCGAACCCAGCTCGGTCCACGCCACCGACGCAGGTGACGCGGCCGCCGTGGCGCTCGTGCGCAGGACCACGTCGTACCGGTAGCGGCTCAGCTCATTGCCATAACCCGCCCGCTTGAGCCGGATGTCCACCTCGGCGATACCGGGGATCAGCTCCGGCAGGCCCGCGAAGAAACGCGGGTCCAGCAGCAGTTCGGCCTCCCGCGCGACCGCGGTGTCCACCGCCGCCAGCGAGGTGCCGCCCTGGGCGGACTCGACGCCCGCGCGCAGCACCCGCACCAGTCCCAGGTTCCGCACGTCGCCGACGAACACCGTGCCGCCGGGCGCGAGCAGGCTCGCGGCCTGGCGCAGGACGTCGACGAGATAGCCGGCGCCCGGGAAGTACTGGACGACCGAGTTGACCACCACGGTGTCGAACCCGCCAGGCAGCCCGCCCAGCTCGTGGGCCGGCCGGGCGGACAGGCGCACCTTCCCGGCCAGCGCGGGCCGCTCGGCCACCCGCGCCGAGAGCAGGCGCACCACCTCCTCGGACAGGTCCAGGCCCCAGTACTCCTCGGTCTCCGGCGCCAGCTTCGACATCAGCAGCCCGCTGCCGACGCCGATCTCCAGCACCCGCCGCGGCGCCAGCGCCCGGATCGCGTCCACTGTGGCCGCTCGCCACGCGTGCATTTCCTCCAGTGGCAAGGGATGGCCGTCGTAACTGGAGTTCCAGCCGGTGAACCCCTCGTCGAACGGGTCGCGGTCGGCGACCGAGTAGAGCAGTTCGTGCACGTCCTTCCAGCGGCCGACCTGCGCGGCCTCGCGGCCCGTATCCCGAACGTCCCCGGTGGTCGGCCCGGCAGCCTCGGGCACCACGTACGCGACCAGCCGCCGGTCCCCCGGCTTCACCTCGCGCGGCACCACGGCCACCCGTGAGACGGCGTGGTGCGCGGCGAGGACCGACTCGACCTCCCCCGGTTCGATCCGGAAGCCGCGGATCTTCACCTGGTGATCGGCGCGGCCGAGGAAGTCCAGGTTCCCGTCGGCGCGCCAGCGCACCCGGTCACCGGTGCGGTACATCCGCGCCCCGGGCCCGGCGAACGGGTCGGCGACGAACCGCTCCGCCGTCAGCCCGGCCCGCCCGACGTACCCGCGCGCCAGCCCGCGGCCGCCCACGTACAGCTCGCCCTCGACGCCGACGGGCACCGGGTTGAGCGCGGTGTCCAGGACGTGGCAACGGGTATTGGGATCGGGTCGTCCGATCGGGATCGGCCCGGCCCAGCCCGGCTCGGCCGCCCAGAGGGTCGAGTTGACCGTCGCCTCGGTGAGGCCGTACGCGGCGACGACCCGCAGGTCTTCCGCCCAGCGCGCGATCAGCTCCGGCGGCACGGTCTCGGTGCCGACGATCAACACGGCGCCATGGGGCAGCTCGCACTCCGGCGGCAGCGCGGCGACCAGCGACGGCGGCAGGATCATGTGCGTGGCCGCGTTCTCGGTGATGTACCCGGTCAGCTCGACACCCGCGACGCGGCGGTGCGCGGGCACCATGATCACGCGCCCGCCCACGCACAGCGACATCACCAGGTCCCACACCGTCACGTCGAACCCGACGGAGGCGAACTGCACCACCCGGCTGTCCGGGGTGATGCCGATCCGCTCGGTGGCCGTCGAAATCAGGCTGCCGACACCGTCGTGCGACAGCACCACGCCCTTCGGCTGCCCGGTGGAGCCCGAGGTGTAAATCACGTACGCGGCGCGGTCCAGCCTGAGCCCGCTGACATCCACGGCAGACGAGTCCGATGTGGACAGCTCAGCCCGCACGTCCGGGTCGTCGAGCAGCACCCGGCCGACTGAGTCCAGCTCCGGCAGCTGGCCAGAAAGCTCCACAGTGGAGAGAACAGCGCACGCACCGGCGTCGGAAAGCATGTACGCCAGCCGGTCCTCGGGGTGATCGAGGTCCAGCGGCAAGTACGCCGCCCCTGCCTTCAATACCCCGAGCAGCGCCACGACCAGCTCGATCGACCGTGGCAGCGCCACGCCGACCACGTCCTCGGCGCCGACCCCGCGGGCGGCGAGCAGCCGCGCCAGCCGGTTCGCGGCCGCGTCCAGCCCCGCATAGGTGAGCTGGTCGTCCTCGCACACGACGGCGACGGCGTCCGGCCGCCGCGCCACCACCCGGTCGAACGCCGCGGGCCAGGACAGCTCGGGCGAATCGGCGGGCGAGGTGCCGAACTCGACGAGCACGCGCTCGCGCTCGGCCGGGGTGAGCAAGTCGATCGAGGCGATCGGGCGGTCAGGAGCCACAGCCAACGCTTCGAGGATCGAGGTCAGCCGGCCTTCGTGCTCGGCCAGCACATCGGCGTCGCCCGGCCCGGCCAGCTCGATCCGCAGCGGGCCGCCCGCACCGGCGTCGTGCGCCGTGATGGCGAGGTCGGTGACCGGCCCCAGCGCGAGGCTGCGCACGGACGCCGCCGCGCCGCCGAAAGCCACCGGCGCGTCCGGCAGGAAGTTCAGGCTCAGCCCGGTCAGCTCCAGCACCCCACCGGGCAGTCCCAGCTCGCGCGCGAGGTCCTCGCCCCGGTAACGCCCGTGCTCCAGCAGGTCCGCGACCGCGGCCGTCACCGAAGCCAGCAGCTCCGCCGGGGTGGTCTCCGGCCGCACGGCCAGCCGCAGCGGCAGGATGTTCGACACCATGGCGGGCCGGTCGCGCAGCTCAGGCTCGGGGCGCGCGGCCACCGGCAGCCCGAAGACCAGGTCCTCGGCCCCGGTCACCCGGTGCGCGTACGCCGCGACGGCCGCGAGCGCCACCCGAGAAAGGCGAGTCCCGTGGTTGCCCGCGAACTTGCGCAGGCCGTCAGCCCGCGCGGGCGAGAGCGCGAACGAATGCCGCGCGACCGCGCCGTTGCCGGACAGCAGCCGGACGGGATCCGGGCGTCCGGCCAGTTTTTCGCGCCAGTACGCCTCATCCGCCTCGTACCGCGTGGATTCCCGGTACGCCGCCTCGGCGGCGAGCACCGGCGCGGTCGACCAGTCCACAGTGGAGGTATCACCGCCGTAGACCGCGGCGGCCCGGCGGGTGAGCGCCGCCTGGCCGTGCGCGTCGATGACCAGGTGGTGGTACCGCTGCGACCAGAGCACCCGTTCCGGGCCCAGCACCAGCAACGCGTGCGCGGTGAGCGGCCCGCGGACGAGGTCCGGGAGCCCGGCCGGCCCGGTGCGCATCCACTCGTGCGCCGCGCGGTCCGGGTCCGGCTCACCGGAGAGGTCCACCACCGGCACGTCGGCCACCACGGGCGCCGGGTACAGCCGGGGCACCCCGGTCTCGTCGACGTCCGCCGTCACGTGCAGGCATTCGGCCTCGCCGAGCGCCTGGCGCACGGCGGCGCCGAGCCGGGTGAGGTCCACCGCGCCGGTCACCTCGGCGTACCAGCCGATCTGGTACGACGGGTCCGCCGGGGCGATCCGCTGGGCGAAGAAGACCCCGGCCTGCGCCGCGGTCAGGGGGGAACCGGGCACGACGCCGGTCATCTGCGAGCCTCCACCGTTCACTGAAGCTGAATTGCCGCCGCGGCCGCGGTCAGCGGGTACCGCTCACCGCGTACACGGGCCGGTCGGGCACGGCCGCTTTTCGGTCCACAATGGACTCCAATATCTCGCCGACGCGGACGGCCGTGTTCGACAACAGGGACGACGTGATCCCGTGCGTGTGCTCGGTCCCGCCTTGGAGGTACAGCCCGCCGCGCACACGAGGGTCCGTGGTGATCCGGTAATCCCGCTCCACCCGCAGCCGGCCGTCACCGTCACGCAGGCAACTGACCGCCAGATCCCCGAGCAGCGGCGTCGGATCGGCAGGCAGGTAACCCGTGGCGTACACGACGGCGTCGGCATCGAGTTCCGTGCGCTCGCCGGTGGTCAGCGACTCGACCGTCGCGCGCGCATGCGTGCCGTGCTCGGTCACCTCCACCGGGCGCGAGACGTTGAGCAGCCGCAGCCGTTCGACGCCCAGCACCTTCTCGCGGTAGACGCGCCGGTACAGCTCGTCGATCAGGTCGAGGTCGACCGCGGAGTAGTTGGTCGCGCCGTGGTAGCGCATCAGGCGCTCCTTGACCGGCTCGCTCGAAGCGTAGAACCGGTCCACCGCCTCGGGATCGAAGATCCGGTTGGCGAACGAGCTGTCGTCGGCCGGGCTGTAGCCGTACCGCGAGAAGACCGCGCACACCTCGGCGCGCGGGAACTCGTCGTGCAGCAGCGCCGCGACCTCGGCCGCGCTCTGCCCGGCGCCGACCACCACGAACCGGCGGGGGTCGGTCTCGCGCAGGCCCTCGACCCGGTGCAGCAGCGCGCTGTTGTGCCAGATCCGCTCACCCGCGGTGATCCCCGCGGGCAGGTTCGGCCGCAGGCCGGTGCCCAGCACCAGGTTCCGCGCGCGCAGCTCCGTCGTCTCGCCGCCGCAGCGGGCGACGACGTCGAAGTAGACGACCTCGTCGCCTTCGAGCACCGGCTTCACCGACAGCACCTCGGTGCCGTAGGACACCAGGTCGTCCACCTTCGCCGCGGCCCACTCGAAGTAGTCGTGGAACTCGATGCGCAGTGGGAACAGGTTCTTGTGGTTGATGAAGTCGACCAGCCGGTCCTTCGCGTGCAGGTAGTTCAGGAAGCTGAACTCGCTGGTCGGGTTCCGCATCGTCGCCAGGTCCTTGAGGAACGACACCTGCATGGTCGCGTTGTCGATCAACATCCCGCGGTGCCAGCCGAAACCGGGCTGCCGCTCCAGGAAGTGCGCGGTCACCGTGTCCGCGCCACTCGCGTTGTGCTCGGTCAGGGCGATCGCGAGGGCCAGGTTCGACGGGCCGAAGCCCACCCCGACCACGTCGTAAACCGGCACCTGGCCACCGACCACTGCTCGTGACATGAAAGTCCCCTAGCGCGGCACTGCCGCATCTCGGTTCTCGACGACGAAAAGACGAGGAAACCCTAACCTAACTTAGGTGAGGCTCAGCTAGTACCTTGTGGGTGATGTTCATCCCTCGACGATGAAAGGGCACAGCCGATGCGCGTGGCCATGTTCGGCTACCAGACCTGGGGGCACCGCACCCTGCGAGCGCTGATCGACGCGGGCCACGAGGTCGTCCTCGTCGTCACGCACCCGAAGAGCGAGCACGCCTACGAGAAGATCTGGTCCGACTCCGTCGCCGATCTGGCCGAGGCGAACGGCATCCGCGCGCTGCTGCGCACGCGGCCCGACGACGCCGAGCTGCTGGCCGAGCTGGAGGCGGCCGACCTGGACCTGATCGTGGCGAACAACTGGCGGACCTGGCTGCCGCCGGAGATCTTCGCCCTGCCCCGGCACGGCACCCTGAACGTGCACGACTCGCTGCTGCCCGCGTACGCCGGCTTCTCGCCGCTGATCTGGGCGCTGATCAACGGCGAGCCCGAAGTCGGCGTGACCGCCCACCTGATGAACGCCGAGCTGGACGCGGGCGACATCGTCGTGCAGCGCCCCGTGCCGGTCGGCCCGAAGGACACGACCACGGACCTGTTCCACCGCACCGTGGACCTGATCGCGCCGATCACCACCGAGGCCATCTCACTGATCGAGACGGGCAACGTCGTGCCCATCGCCCAGGACCGGTCGAAGGCGAGCTTCTTCCACAAGCGGGCCGCGCGCGACAGTCTCATCGACTGGACCTGGCCGGCCGAGGACATCGAGCGCCTGGTGCGCGCCCAGTCCGACCCGTACCCCAGCGCGTTCGCCTACCACCGCGGCGAGCCGCTGCGGATCACCGCGGCCTCGGTTTCGGCGGGCCACTACGGCGGCACGCCGGGCCGGATCTTCATCAAGGAAGGCGACGGCGTGGTGATCGTCGCCGGTCCCGAAGCACGGCGCGGGCACTCCCCCGGCCTGCTCGTCGAACGCGTCCGCACCGCCGACGGCACCGAACTGACCGCGGCCGATTACTTCACCACGATGGGCGGGTATCTGACCGGGCGGCCCTGAATCCCCTCAGGCCTCGGTCACCTTGCCGCCGTCCACTTCGAGGCGGCGGGTGACCGCGACGGCGTCGAGCATGCGGCGGTCGTGCGTCACCAGGAGCAGCGTGCCCGGGTAACGGTCCAAAGCGGACTCCAGCTGCTCGATCGCCGGCAGGTCCAGGTGGTTGGTCGGCTCGTCGAGCACCAGCAGGTTGACGCCGCGGGCCTGCAGCAGGGCCAGTGCGGCGCGCGTGCGCTCGCCCGGCGAGAGCGTCTCCGCGGGGCGCAGCACGTGCGCCGCCTTCAGGCCGAATTTCGCCAGCAGAGTACGGACTTCCGCGTCGGGCAGCGAAGGGACTTCGCGCGCGAAGGCGTCCGAAAGCGGTTCGTCGCCGAGGAACAGCCGCCGCGCCTGGTCGACCTCGCCGACCACGACGCCCGGGCCGAGCGCCGCGCTGCCTTCGTCCAGCGGCAGGCGGCCGAGCAGCGCGGCCAGCAGCGTCGACTTGCCCGCGCCGTTCGCGCCGGTGATGGCGACCTTGTCCGCCCAGTCCACCTGCAGGTCGACCGGGCCGAGGGTGAAGCCGTCCCGCCGGACGACGGCGCCGCGCAGCGTCGCCACCACCGCCCCGGCACGCGGGGCCGCGGCGATCTCCATCCGCAGCTCCCACTCCTTGCGGGGCTCCTCGACCACGTCGAGCCGCTCGATCATCCGGTCGGTCTGGCGCGCCTTCGACGCCTGCTTTTCCGTGGCCTCACTGCGGAACTTGCGGCCGACCTTGTCGTTGTCGGGTGCCTTGCGCCGCGCGTTCTTGACGCCCTTCTCCATCCACGCGCGCTGCATGCCCGCGCGGGCCTCCAGCGCCGCGCGAGTGCCGGCGTACTCCTCGTAGTCCTCACGCGCGTGCCGGCGCGCCACCTCGCGCTCCTCCAGGTACGACTCGTAACCACCGCCGTACGCGCGGACCTGCTGCTGCGCCAGGTCCAGCTCGACGACCCGGTCCACGGTGCGCGCCAGGAACTCGCGGTCGTGGCTGACCAGCACGGTCGCCGCGCGCAGGCCGGTGACGAACCGCTCGAGCCGGGCGAGGCCGTCGAGGTCCAGGTCGTTGGTCGGCTCGTCGAGCAGGAACACGTCGTAACGGCTCAGCAGCAGCGACGCCAGGCCGGCGCGCGCGGCCTGGCCGCCGGACAGCGAAACCATGGGCTGGTCCAGGTCGACGGCCAGGCCGAGGTCGGCGGCGACCTCACCCGCGCGCTCGTCGAGATCGGCGCCGCCGAGGGCGAGCCAGCGGTCCAGCGCCGTGGCGTAAGTGTCGTCCGCGCCGTCTTCGCCCGCGGTGAGCGCTTCGGTCGCGGCGTCCAGCTCGGCCTGCGCGGCGGCGACTCCGGTGCGGCGAGCCAGGAACGCCCGGACCGACTCCCCCGGCCGCCGCTCGGGCTCCTGCGGCAGGTGGCCGACGGTGGCCGTGGGCGGGTTCAGCCGGACCGCGCCCGACTCCGGGTGCTCCAGCCCGGCCAGCGTGCGCAGCAGGGTGGACTTCCCGGCGCCGTTCACGCCGACGAGCCCGACCACGTCGCCGGGGGCGACAACCAGGTCGAGGCCGGAAAACAGGGTGCGGTCACCATGGCCCGAGGCCAGGTCCTTCGCGACGATCGTTGCGCTCATTTGAGGCCCGAGTCTACGGGTGCCCGCTTCCCCGGCCGCCGGGCCTGTGTGTGTCGAGTGTCGTCACGGTCACTCGGAGTGGGTACCCTGGGCGGGTTGTCGATTCTAGGGAGCAGTGAGGTCGGTGAAACCCATGGCGGAACCCGCCATCCCGGTCGCGTTCGGCCAGCGGGCGAAGCCGCGGGACCCCCGTGCCGCGGCGCCCCGGCCGACGGTCAGCAGGCGGCGCGAGGTCAGCCACGCGAGCGCCCGCTCCCTGCTGATGACGGTCCTCGGCGAGTACGTGCTGCCGCGGGACCGGCCGGTGTGGACCTCCATGCTCGTCGACGTGCTGGGCGTGCTCGACGTCGAGGAGAAGTCCGCGCGCCAGGCTCTCGCGCGCTCCTCGGCCGAGGGCTGGCTGGTGTCCGAGCGCGTCGGCCGGCGCGTGCGCTGGTCGCTCACCCCGCCCGGGCGGCGGCTGCTCACCGAGGGCGCCGAGCGGATCTACGAGTTCGGCCGCGCCGGCCTGAGCTGGGACGGCCGGTGGCTGATGCTGATCGTCTCGGTGCCGGAGGCCAAGCGCGACCTGCGCCACCGCCTGCGCACCCGGCTGACCTGGGCGGGCTTCGGCTCGCCGGTGGCCGGCGTCTGGGTCAGCCCGGACCCGAGCCGCCAGCGCGAGGCCCAGCAGATCGTCTCCGAGCTGGGGCTCGACGCGCAGGCCATGTCGTTCACCGCGGCGTACGGCGAAGTCGGCGAGGTCGAGAGCATGGTCGCCCGCTCGTGGGACCTGTCCGAGCTGACCGACCGCTACGAGGACTTCATCGACCGGTTCACCGGCCTGCGCCCCGTCGGCGGCTGCCCGTCGCTGCGCGCGCAGACCGAACTGGTGCACGAATGGCGCCGTTTCCCGTTCCTCGACCCGCGGCTGCCCGCCGAGCTGCTGCCGGCCGAGTGGAGCGGGGCGAAGGCCGCGGAACTGTTCCACCGCAAGCACGTCGACTGGCGGCCGGCGGCCCAGCGGCACTGGGACGAGCTGCTTCAGAACGAGGAGAAGGCATGACCCGCCTGGACCGGGACGAGCACGGCCTCGCCGTGTTGACGATCGACGCGCCCCCGCTCAACCTCTACACCGCCGAGCTGCAGGAAGACCTCCTCACGGCGATCACCGCGCTGGAAGCCGAGCCCGCGCGGGCCCTGCTGATCCGTGCCGAGGGCAAGATCGTGAGCGGCGGCGTCGACGTCTCCCTCTTCGACGCCCAGGGCTCCGCCGCCGAGGCGAAGGTCTTCTTCGACCGGCTGCTCACCGTGCCGGACCGCCTCGCCGCCCTGCCGTTCCCCACCGTGTTCGCCGCGCACGGCCTGTGCCTGACCTGGGCGTTCGAGGTCGCTGTGGCCTGCGACCTGCTGCTCGCGGCCTCGCGCGCGAGGTTCGGGCTGGTGGAGAAGGTGGTCGGGCTGACCCCGACGATGGGCGGGACCCAGCGCCTCGCCGCGCGGGCGGGCGTCGCGCGGGCCAAGGAGTTCGTCTACACCGGCGACACCTACGACGCGACCACGCTCGAACGCTGGAACGTGGTCAACCGCGTGCTCCCGGACGACGGTTTCGACGCCGCCGCGCGGAAGTTCGCCGCGGAGCTGGCGGCGGGCCCGACCCAGGCCCACGCGGCCACGAAGCGCGTGCTCGCGCACTTCGAGCACGGCGGCGTACCGGAGGCGAACGCCCACGTCACGTCCATCGCGGCCGAACTCTTCGACACGTCCGATCTGCGCGGCGCGGTGAAGTCATTCCTCGCGGACGGCCCCGGCAAGGCGACGTTCACCGGCCGCTGAGGCTTTACTGCCCGATACCCGCGAATTGTTCAGCCCGCTGAATGGAAATAGCCCTCCGTTCAGCGGGCTGAATTTTATGGGGAACTGTTCCTTCGGAACGCGAAGAAAGTCCAGGTCCGGTCTTGACGACTCTGGTCTGGACCATGAAACTGGGACACAGCGCTCACCAGTGACACAGATCACTATCCCTCCGCCCCCCACCGAGGAGAGCCATGTCCGCTCGACGTTCCGGAGTGAGGAAAATCCTCGCCCTCGCCGCAATGCTGCCCGTCCTCCTGGGACTGGCGGCCACCCCGGCACCGGCCGCGCCCACCCCGTCCGCACCCGCGGCTTTCACGCACCCCGGGGTGCTGGTCAGCCGCGCGCAACTGGATTTCGTCCGCACGAAGGTCAATTCCGGCGCGCAGCCGTGGAAGAGCGCGTACGACCAGATGATGGGCAGTTCGTACGCTTCCCTTTCCCGCACCGCGAAACCGCGTTCCGTCGTCGAATGCGGCCCTTATTCGAATCCGAATCTCGGTTGTACCGATGAGCGGGAAGACGCGATCGCCGCGTATACCGACGCCCTCGCCTGGTATCTGACGCAGGACGACCGTTACGCGAAGAAGGCGATCGAGCTGATGGACGCGTGGTCGGCGACGATCACCAATCACACCAACAGCAACGCGCCGCTGCAGACCGGCTGGGCGGGCGCGTCGTGGTCGCGGGCGGCCGAGCTGATCAAGTCGACATACACCAGCTGGCCCAACGCCGGCCGCTTCGCGACGATGCTGCGCAACGTCTACCTGTCGAAGATCATCGGCGGCAGCAACAGCAACGGGAACTGGGAGCTGGTGATGATGGAGGCCGCCGTCGGCATCTCCGTCTTCCTCGACGACCAGTCCAGCTACGACTCGGCGATGGCCCGCTACCGCAACCGAGTGGCCGCGTACGTCTACCTGTCCAGCGACGGCTCCCTGCCGAAGACGGTGCCCGGCAGCGGTTTGAACACGCGCGACCAGATCGTCAGCTACTGGCAGGGCCAGGGCACCTTCATGACCGGCCTGACCCAGGAAACCTGCCGCGACTTCGTCCACACCGGCTACGGCATCGCCTCGATCGCCGACGTCGCGGAAACCTCCCGCATCCAGGGCCAGGACCTGTACGGCACGGACATCGGCGAACGGCTCCGCCAGGCCCTGGGCTTCCAGTCGAAGTACCAGCTGGGCGCCGCCGTCCCCAGCAACCTCTGCGGCGGCAAGCTGACCCTGGGCCTCGGCCCGGTCACCGAGGTGGGCTTCAACGCCCTCAACACCCGCCTCGGCATCGCCATGGCCAACACCCAAACCCTGACCGAGCAGCAACGCCCGGCGGGCACCAACAACCTGTTCGTGGAATGGCAGACCCTCACCCACGCCTCGAACCCCAACTGACGGGCCGCCCCGCTCCGGTCGCGCTTCCGGAGCGGGTTCCCGCAGGTCAGCGCCCTAAGGTGACCTCCATGCGACGCGTCCGTTGCCACCCGCTAGAGTAATGCCATCGCACTCCACGGAGTGCGGGTCCGGGCTGTGGCGCAGTTTGGTAGCGCACTTGACTGGGGGTCAAGGGGTCGCAGGTTCGAATCCTGTCAGCCCGACCGGACAGAAGAGCCGCTTGGCTTGGGTGAAAGCCCAGGTCGGGTGGCTTTCTTGCGTTGCGGTGTTGATCTTGCAGATGATCACTGACCCCGTCGCCCGGGGACAGCCCGGGGACAGACCTTCGGTCTCGGTGGACGCCAAGGGCGCACCGGCGAGCCCTCCGACCCCAGAGCGAGTAACACGCGCATGCGGCTATCCGATCTAGCTTCGAGTGGCCTACGGAGGGAGCACAGAGCGTGACCGGGCTGGAAACGGGCCTCGTGATGGGCGGGAAGTTCCTCGCGCCGCATGCCGCCAAGGCCGCACTCAAACTCGCAAAGAAGGCGACCTATCGGTGGCGAGTAGATCGAGACGTTGGTCGGCGCTTGAACCTTCAATACCCCAGGCGACACTTTCGTTCGTGGCTCAAGACGATCAAGGCCGACGACCTGCATCAGCCTGTAGAGCTTGGCGGGCCAGACCTTGCAGTCCGCCTCTCCAAGTGGCTCTGCGAGCGCGACCCGGCGTGGGAGCGCAACCAGGAGAGATTGACTGACGCCCGCCGCCTCGTTGAAGCGACATACCTCGCAATCCTCAAACTGGCAGACCCAGGACTCGAACGACAGCTGCGCGAGCAATGGAGCCGAGGTCGCAACGAGGATCTCATCGAACGACTGGTAATCATTGCGGGGGGAAGCGCCCCGGTCAGCCCGGAAGATCTGTCAGTCTGGCTATGGCGCCGCTCTGCGGAACGACGACGCCTTCGGCTCGCAGCCTTCGATGTCGATGCAGACCTAGTCGACGCGCAACTGTCCGGGCTTCGCGAACTAGTTCCCGACATCCATCCGGGATCATTTCGAGTGCTGGTCGGATCATTCGGCGCAGGTAAGTCGGAGATAGCAGAAGAATGGCACAGGACCGCCATATCTCAGAATTCCGAAATCTCAAACTCGGCAGTCCCGGTATGGGTTTCCGCCCGCGATGTCGCAACAAGTGGCCTAGAATCCAGCTTAGCGCAGCTTGTGGGTGCACATCGGGTCCATTCACGTGGCACTGCCGTAGTCGTGGACGGTCTCGATGAGGTGGACAGCGGAACCGCGGAAGCGATCGCACGCGACGCACGGATACTGGTCGCCAGCAATCCGCGCTGCACAGTACTCGCGACGTGTCGCCCAAGCGTCCTACTCGAAAGCGCTGACGATATTGCCGTCGACGGATTCAGCGAAGATGCTGCAACGACATTTGTCGAAGCGCTGGCCGGTGGAAAGTATTCGACCCTCAACTGGTCAGACGATCTGATAGACACGATCCGTCGCCCATTTTTCGCGCTAGCCGCAGGGTCTTTGATCGCAGCCGGTCACTCTCCGGCCAACCAGGTCGAACTGATCGACAAGCTAGCCCAAAACGCTCTCATGCGTCCCAGCAACTCTTCCGCGACCAGTTCACGCGATTTGTTCAGCATACTCATTAGCCTCGGAGTATCTCTTACTCAATCAAATGGACACCTCGACGGTCTATCCTTTCAAGAACGTCAGGCCGCGCTGTCTACGCGGCTAGTAAGCCGCAACGCTAGCAACCATGCATCATTCGTCCTCCCAATATTCGAGCAATGGTTCGCCGCGCAGGCATTAATTGACGAAGGTGATCTATTTGCCGAGGCAATCAGCGGATCCGAACATTTCGATAAGTGGCGATGGGCCGTTGCGATCGCCACACTTGGCGGAACCTCCGAGCAGGTCGACAACATGATTGAAGCATGTCTCAGATCAAATCCTGGCGCAGGGGCATGGATTATCGAACAAGTTTCACCACGGAAATCCACCTCACCGCCAAAAGCCGAAGAATCAATTGATCGAGATACGGCCAGAAGCCGACTACTTCGCACACACAGGACATGGATCGATTCACTTGGGCCGATCTCAACCACCATATTTCCAATTGACGACCCATCGAATCCAATTAGACTCGGCGCAAGAGTCACTGGCCGCTTCCTTCACATTGGATGGTCTACTACTGCGCCGACGGCAGACGAATGCCTCCCGTTGCCGGACCATATTCAACTTTTCTCACCACGAGACGAGAACTGGCAATTGAGGTCCGGAGGGGCAGTTCCAGAAGGAATTCAATGGCCCTGGACAAAAGTACGCGATCATATTGCAAGCAGCACCCTTAAAGCACTCAACGTCCCAGCAGTTTTCGGACCGGAGGGCGGCGTCTGGCATCGAGAGATTCGATACCGAACAGCAAGACTCCTGATGTCGGAGCGCAGTATGCGTCATAGCCCCCTCGACTGCCAAAAAGTCATCGAAGCCGGCCAACAATTGCTGAGCCAAATTCACCCCGGAGTACAGCACGCCACAATCAAATTCGGGCCTCACGCGGTCGAACTCGCCGATATCAAGGATCTGGTCACATGGCTTCAAACCGAAGGCCGCGAGAGCCTTGAGCGCCTCGTGCCAAAACCCGACGTGCTTCAACCTGCGAGTGGCCGGGTGTGGGATTTATACACTCCTCGGCACATGGCACGTTTTTGCGCGGAGATGTACGGACTTGCCTGCGTAGCATACGAGGAGGTAGCTGATACCGACTTTGCAGCGTTCGCATGGTCTCTGGGCCACAGGGTAATTCGACCATTCGGAATCATCGGTTCACTCAAATACCACGAATCTGAAATGGGCACCATTCCATCGTTTTCATACGAGATGGTACCTCAAGAACTTCTCGAGGAAATCACCAACAAAGAAGAGAACCTGGTAGTGTCGTCCAACGGTCGGTCGGCGGTAAAGCTACTGTCGCGATCGTCACGCGACATCTTGAATTGGCATGAAACAGCAGCGCAGCATGCTAAGAAAACTTCCGAATGGGTTCTCAAAAACGGCACCAAGACACCGTTTCAGAATATCTATTCAGCCGGAACCGCAATTGAATGCAGCCACGAACGGCCTGTGAGCTACGCTACAGCGCAGTGGATTTGGCAAGACCTCAGGCTCCTATCTTTGGCACAAGGAACGTTTCCGCAATTGGACCAATAGCCCTAGACGGCGCGCAAGCGACGCTTTTCACGCGCCACCGTCAGGTGTTTCGACAGCAACTCGCCCGCATCCGTGATCGACTGCTGATCGGGGTGGAGGTACCGCTGAGTGGTCGATAGCGACCCGTGCCCTACAATCTTCCTCAACACGTGCACGGGTACGCCAGCGTCGGCCATCCACGTAAGGCCAGTGTGGCGGAGGTCGTGCCGCCGAAGGTGCTCGAACCCCAGCTTGGTCACGACCTCGTCCCAGTGCGTCGCGTCTCGCAGTACGGCAGTGCTGATCCGACCGCCGCGAGGGCCGGTGAACAGCCTCGCCATCGGCTCCGGGCCGACCGCCTCCAGCCGACTCGCGACCAGCGGCCGGATCTCCTCGATCAGCGGCACATCCCGGGACCGCTTGCCCTTGGTGGCCTTGTCTACCAGCCCGCCAGGGGCCGTGGTCGTCTGCCGACGAACAGTCCACAACCATTTCTCTCGGTCGATGTCGCAGACCCGAACTCCTGAGACCTCGCCGATCCGCGCGGCCGTGGATGCCATGAACTTGACGATGTTGCCCCACCCAGCGAACTCGTCTGACGATCGTGCGACCAACGCGTTCGCGAGGCGCAAAAGAGTTGGCCAGTCAGGAAGCGCGACGGAACGGGGGTCGTCAAGCTCGTCCTCGGCCATCTCGAATTCGCGCTGCCAACCGCTGATGCGAGCGGGGTTCCGGCTGATGAGCTCGTCGCGGTGCGCCTGTTCCATGACACGTACGAGCATCGCGAGGCTGTTCTTGATGGTGGATTTACTGCAGGTCGCCGAGGCCCTTTTAGATGCGATCCGTCACGGGCGCTACAAACCCGGGGACAACCTGCCGAGTTACAAGGCTCTTGCCAGCGAGCACGACGTCGCCATCGGGACAGTGCAGAGCGCGATTGCCCGCCTCCGAGAACAAGGGGTCGTCGCAACCCGACATGGCACCGGCTCGGTCGTGCGCGCCGACTTGGATGTGGAAGCTCTTGGCGATAGCCGAAATGTCGCCCCGTGGATGGAGGCGCTGCGGTTGCTGCGAGATATCGCCAAGCGTGTCGAAACGATCGAGACGAAGCTCAACCACGGCCATTGACGAGGGACCACAGATCGCCATGATCGCTGAAGTATCGACCGTGGCTGCGAACGCTACATTGGATTTCTGTGCTGGTGTTGCTGGTTTCATGTCCCCAGCGTCACCTGCCGACCAGCGCATCGTCCAAGGCCGCGTTGTCTTAAACAGCGCAGCGTAGGACTGACAGGCATAAGCGCAGTTCAGCCGCCCTGCACATCGTCCAAGACCGCCAGAAATTTGCTGCGAAAGGACTTAAATTCGTGACTGACGACCAGCCTTGGCTGTCACCGCGGACTCCGACCGAGGTCGAGCTGAACACAGGCTTGCTCGCTGAAGTCCTAAAGGACTACCGCAAGCAGAACGGGGTCAGCCAGGCGGATCTTGCCCAGATCCTGAACATAGATCAGTCATACATCTCGAAGATCGAGAGTGGGCGGCGGCAAGTGAGGGATCTCGACACGTTCCTCCGCGTCGTCAATCAGCTAGGCATCTCGCCGGCGCGGCTCGGGCTGTCACCGGAACTCCTCCACCCCATCCCCCCACCGTCTACATCGGCGCTCGTCAACGACGTAGACCCGGTTGCGGTCAGCCAGGAGGAATGGCGTCGGAGCCGGCGGGAGCTGAACAGCCGACGCAGGGAGCTGGCAGAGACAGCCGCGACGCTCTACCGGCCTGAAGCGCGCATCGGTAAGGCGCCGTTCATGGCTCGGCGAGAGTGGATGCCACCAGCACCTGTTCGGCTTGAGGACATCAACCTTGCATGGTCGGATGGCCGGATCCCGATCACCGTTGCCGGGACGGAGCCAGAAGCCGAACGAGCACTGCCACTTCGCGCACCTGGAAGACGATTCGACCGGTACACGTCGGCGATTCGCTATCTCGATCCGCCTTCCCTTTTTGAGAACCGGCCAAGCTACCGACTTCTCGGCGTCGACTTGACGCCGGCAACGAGAGCATGGGTTTCGGACTAGCCACCTACTTCGACAAGCTCGACCTGTCCGAAGCGATCGCCCACGAACTTGCAGTTGCCCAAGCGCCGAACAGGAAGACTCCTCGCGCAGACTGGGCCGAGCTTCCGCTGCGCGGTCTCATTGGCGACCCTTTCGACCTTGGCCGGCGACCGGTCATGCCCGCGATCGAGACACTGACGCTCCGGCGACAGCGAAACACTGGTGACTCCACATTCCTCCTGCACTGGCGCGATCCGGCCAAGGTCGCAACCGCGGCGGGGATTTACGGACTCATCTCCGCAGGCGACTTCCAGCCGTCGTCGGTGGCGTCATGGGACCGGGAAAACGACTTCGATCTTTGGCGAAGCATGGTACGGGAGTACTCGGAGGAGCTGCTCGGGGAGCCAGAGCGCGACGGCAGCCAGGGAGAACCGCTGGATTACGAGAACTGGTCGCTCTACCGAGACTTGCAGGCTGCCCGCGAAAAGGACAGGGTGATTGCCTTTTGCCTGGGGATCGAGCTCGACACCCTTACCCTCACCGCGACGATACTGACGGTGGTTGTGATGGACGACGATGTCTTCGACGACCTCTTCGGCAACTCAGTCCATGTCAACCCAGAAGGCGTCCTCATCACAGCGGCCGATTCGTCGTCCGTCTCGGAGGGCGTCCCCTTCACCGAGGCGAGCGTCACTCGCCTGCTGACACAAGAACCGATGGCCTCGCCGGGGGCTTGCATCCTTGACCGGTCGTGGCGGTTCCGTGACATCATCCTCGCGAGGGGGTAGGTGTCACTCGTCGCTGCCGCGATCCAACAGGCTGATGATCTGGCCGAGCGAGCTGTTCACCGTGTCGAACCCGCGCTGCATCTCGTCCCGAAGGTTGCGAACGCCCTCACGGAGGTCGAGCTGGTCTTCGCGGAGCGCGTTCAGAGTGCCCGTGTGGGCGCGCAACTCCGCGCGGACCTCCGCGACGTCCCGATCCGCGCCGGCCGCGAGCACTCGCGCCGCTCCCGCGTCGGTCGATCGTTCCCGGAGGTCGGCCACCTCACGCTCGAGACGGGTCACACGTTCGCGCAGCTCGTCATCAGCCATACGTCGATACTACGGGCTACTCGACTTGACGACCTACTCCGGGGAGGGGCAAGTCAGCCGGGGACAACTTGGGGACAGCGAACAAGGCAACAGACGCAAACCCGCAGTGCGAGAGCAACAGCAGAAGACTCCGATGTTGCTGTTTTCGCAGTTCAGAGCACTGCCTGAGTCCTGGGGTCAAGGGGTCGCAGGTTCGAATCCTGTCAGCCCGACCGGACAAGCCACGTTCACTCAGGTGAGCGTGGCTTTTTTGTGCTGAGAGGGCAAAACCCTGGGGTTCCCAACCAGATGCCCGTAAATGTTCACTGCAACGCGACATCCCACCTTGACGACCGCCAAGTCAACGGCGCGAGGAGCGGCCACCAGCCGACGCGAGGCCGACCGCGCCGAATCCGAGGGTGCCCAAGCCGCCGACGGTGATCATGATCCAGGCCAGGCCGGTGTTCTCCGACTGTTGCTGGTCCGGGCTTCGGGTGACGCCGCCGGATTCGCAGCTGTCACCGGGCCGCATCGTCTCCCCGCCGCAGGTCGCGGGGCCCGGGCTGAGCGACAGGATGCCCAGCACCAGCAGGGCGAGGCAGACCAGCCCGGCCAGCACGAGTTTCACCGGTGAGCCGGTCGGCCGCATCGGACCTGCTTTCGTTCGGCGGGGGTTCCCGCGGGGGCGCCGCGGGAGGGACCCGTCCGGCATCGGCGATCGAAGCACGGTTTCCGGCGTGGTCGGACGGTGGAATTGCCGCCACGACGAGCGGGCGCATGGCCAGGTAGTAGAGAGCGCCCCCGGCAATCGTGCCGAGGATCCACGAGATGTCGGCGCCGCCCACGGCCGCGACCAACGGGCCGGTGTAGAAAGTGGTGCTCATGAACGGGATCTCGACGCCGATGGCGAGCAGGTACGGGATCAGCGCGCGCCAGTTGGCGCGGCCGTATTCGCCGTCCGGGTCGAAGATCGCCTTGATGTCGTAGCGTTCCTTGCGGACCGCGTAGAAATCGACGAGGTTGATCGCGGTCCACGGGATCAGGAAGTAGGCCAGGAACAGGATGAAGTTCTCGTAGTTGGCCAGGAAGTCGCCGCGGCCGGCGATGGCGACCGCGGTCGACACGACGGCGGCGGCGACGATGTAGCCGACCCTGGTGCGACGGGTGATGGCGTGCCGGCGCAACGCGGTCAACGTGGTCGCGGTGGACATGAAGCAGCCGTACAGGTTCAGCACGTTGATCGCGATGATGCCCAGGACGATGATCGCCGCGAACAGGCCGTGCGCGCCGGGGGCGAGGTCGACGACGAACTGGATGGAGCCGCCGTCGAAGGCCCGCTCGGCGACCGAGACCGCGATCGCGCCGAACAGCATCATCCAGACCGAGCCGAGCACCGAGCCCGCGTAGGTCCACCAGAACGTCGAGGAGACCGACGTGCGGCTCGGCAGGTAGCGGGAATAGTCGGCCACGTAAGGCGCATAGGTGATCTGCCAGGTCGCGGCGACCGCCACCACCAGCAGGAAGACGCCGGGCGAACCGCCGCCGCCGTGCCAAGCCCTCGCCACGTCACCCGCCTGGAACAACCGGACCGTGAGATAGCCGAAGCCGAGCGCGCTGAGCAGGCTGATCCACCGGTCCGCGCGATGGATCAGCCGGTAGCCGAACACGGCGAGCACCGTGCACAGCGCCGCGACGAGCACGATCGCCACGTTCACGTCCAGGCCCGTCGCGCCGGCCAGCGCCTGGCCGCCGAGCACCGCGCTGGTCGCGAAGAACCCGACGTACATCACCATCACCAGCAGCAACGGCAGCACCGCGCCGTGGAACCCGAACTGGGCGCGGCTCTGGATCATCTGCGGGATCCCGAGTTTCGGCCCCTGCGCGGAATGCAGCGCCATGAACACGCCGCCGACCAGGTTGCCGGCCACCAGCGCGAGCACCGCGACCGGCAGCGGCAGCCCGAGCACCACGCCCAGCGCCCCGGTGACGATCGTGGTCACCTGCATGTTCGCCGCGAACCACACCGCGAACAGGCCGATCGCCCGGCCGTGCCGTTCGGACTCCGGGATGAACTCGATCGACCGGCTCTCAATCTGGAGCGCAGCGCCGTACTCAGCCATGGCGCTCATTGAAGGCAGCACGGGCGCCGGACGCCAGGACCGATCGGGAACGTGTGTCTGGGATTTCAGACCTCGGGCAGGCCGGCTCCAGGCGTTCAGGCGCCGCCCGATCGGCTCGTTGCCGTAGCGCCGGGAAGTCTGGCTGGCATCGGAGACGGGCCGATCATGCGCGCGGTCAGAGAAGCTGCCCGCGCACGCTCGGCCGCCCGGGTCGCGACGCTCGCCGTCGGGCTCGTGGTGCTCCCGGCCGCCGCGGTCGTCGGGGCCGTGGTCTCGGTGACGCCGATCGGGCTCCAGCTGCCCTCGTTCCTCCGGCGGGCCGCAGGCAGCGGGTTCCTGGTAGGTCCCGTCGTCTCGTGGGCCGGTGCACGCGGCGACGACTGGCCTCGGCGGCGGTCAGTCCCCCGCCGGTACCGGGCCGGTGAGATGGGCCTGGGCGTACCTCCGGAACGCCGCCAGCAGACGGCTGTTGTCCCCCGCCCGGGTGGCGAGCACGACGTGGCACGGCTCGATGCCCTCGAGCGGGATGGTGGTCAGGTCGTTGCGGAAGGCGCTGCCCAGGGAGCCCGCGATGATCGCCACGCCGCGGCCGTCGGCGATTGCCTCGAACTTGTCTTCGATGGCCTCGATGAAGGGGCCGCCGGGGGCGCGGCGGCCGTCCGGGCGGGGGTCGACGCGCCAGAACGCGCTCCAGGCCGGGTCGGACTCCCGCAGGCGGGGCATGGGCTCGTCGGCGATGTCGTCCAGGGTGATGGATTCCTTGCCCGCCAGGCGATGCGACCGCGGCACCAGCAGGACGCGCGGCTCGTCGTAGAGGATCGTCACGTGCAGCCGGTCGGTGGGGATCGGCAGCCGGGTCACCACGGCGTCCACCCGGTGTTCCAGCAGCGCCGGGCGCACCTCGTTCCAGGCCAGGTACGAGGCGACCACCTCGGCGTCCGGGTGCCGGCGGCGCAGCTCCCGCACCGCCGGGGTGACGATCATGCCCATCGAGTACCCGATGGTGAGCCGGCTCGGCTGGGCGGCGGCCCGCGTCCGCGCGGCGGCCTCCGCGGACGAGCGCAGCACCGCCTCGGCCAACGGCCGGAACACCTCACCTGCGCCGGTCAGCCGGCTGCCCTGCGGGGTGCGGTCGAGCAGCCGGGCGCCCAGCTGCTGTTCCAGCCGGCTGATCTGCCGGCTCAGCGACGGCTGGGTGGTGTGCAGCGCGGCGGCCGCCCGGCCGAAGTGCCGGTGCTCGGCCAGCGCCAGGAAACACCGCACCAGCCGCAGGTCGAGGTCGGCCGGGGGCAGGGAGTCGGTCATCCCTCCAGCGTAGCGCCCAAGAGCGTTGTCCTCCGTCTGACCAGCGGTGATACGGCAGCCGTAATACCGGATGCAGAACATTCATTGGCCGTGCGGCGCGGCCGGCGGGCAGGCTGGGAGCACCACTGCCGGCCGGCCACGTTCCCGAGGAGAAGCTCCATGAACACCACTGAAATCGAGGCGGCCCGCAAGGCGCTGGGCCCGGTCGGCGTGTGCCTGCCGGTCGAGTTCACCACCGCGCTCGACATCGGCGCCCAGCGCGAAGCCGTGCGCCGGCTGGAAGCCGCGGGCTACGGCGCGGTCTGGACCAACGAGGTCATCGGCGGCAAGGACGTGCTGGCGCAGCTGGCCGTGCTGCTCGCGGCCACCGAGCGGATGGTGTTCGGCACCAGCATCGCCAACATCTGGGCCCGCGAACCGCAGACCGCGCACGGCGGGGCGGCGCTGCTGGCCCAGGCCTACCCCGGCCGGATCGTGCTCGGGCTGGGCGTCGGCTACCCGGAGCAGGCGGCGGGCACCGGCCGGGAGTTCGGCCGGCCGCTCGCCACGATGCGCGACTACGTGACCCGGATGGACGCGCCGACCTGGCCGCCCGCGCCCGCCGCGGGCTATCCGCGGATCATCGCCGCGAACGGCCCGAAGATGCTGGCGCTGGCGGGCGAGGTCGCCGACGGCGCCTTGCCGGCGGGGGCTCCCGCGGAGCAGACGGCGCTGGCCAGGACGTCGCTCGGCCCGGACAAGCTCCTGGTCGTCGGCCTCTCCGTGGTGCCGGACGCCGACGCCGGCCGGGAAACGGCGCGAGAACGGGTGACCGAGATGCTCGCCCGGCCGGGCACCAGCGCGGGCCTGGTCCGGCTCGGCTACTCCGAGGAGGACGTCCGCGACGTCAGCGACCGGCTGGTCGACGCGCTCATCGCCCACGGCGGCCCGGCCGCCGTCGCCGCCAAGGCCCGCGAGCACCTCGCCGCGGGCGCCGACCACGTGACGGTCCTGCTCTCCCCCGGCACCGGGTTCGCGACCGGCGTGGACCGGCTGGAGCAGCTCGCCCCGGCGTTGACCGAGGTCACCCGCCTCGCCTGACCGTCCACATCGGACCCCCGGGGCCGGCCGGCCCCGGCCCCACCATCCACATCGGACCCCGCTGGGCGCCGCCTCACGCGGCCCGGGCGAGCCGGCGCGATCGTCGTTTCATCGGGATTTCATCGGTCACCGCTAACTTCCGGCGGGGGCCGGAAGTCGGCCCGCAGTCGCGCGAAGGTAGGGCTATGGCCAGCGGAACCGGTGGGGGAACGATGATCGAGGCGGCGTCGGCCGGGGTGGAGGGCCTGGCCGACGCCGTCACGTCCGGGCTGGACCGCGCGGGCCCGGCGGGCGCGGTGGCGCGCCCGGTGGTCGACGCGCTGCGCAACGTGTGGGAGGGCTACTTCGGCGCGCCCGTGCCGCCCGGCGGCACCAACTGGAACGCCTACTCCCACCAGCAGCTTTACCAGATGCTGTGGGACAACGCCGACGTCGGCGACGTCAGCACGGTCGCCGCCGAGTGGCAGCGGCACGGCTCGGAAATGTCCTCGCACGCCGAGACCCTGCGTGGCCAGCAGGGCTCCCTGAAGCAGAATTGGAGCGGCGAGGCCGCCGACCACGCCTCCGGGCGGCTGGGTCAGCTCGGCGAGCGCGCCGACGGCGCCGGCACCCGGGCGGGCACCGTCGGGCACGCCGCGCAGCAGGCCGGCGACTCGCTCGCCGTCGCCCGCAACACGATGCCGAAACCACCCGGTGACCCGACCGGCCAGGCGGTCGCCGCCGCGGCGGCCGGCGGCGCGGCGGGCGCGGTGATCGGCGGGGTGCTCGGGGCGGGGGCCGGCGGGATCGGCGGCGGGCCGGGTGCGCTGATGGGGGCCGCGATCGGCGCGGTCGCCGGCGGCGGCGCGAGCCTGTTCTTGTCCAGCGTCCAGGCCTCGGAGAAGAAGGCCGAGGCGGTGCACGTGATGCAGCGCTACGAAACCGGCCTCAACTCCAGCTCCCGCGCCATCACGCCGGGCGGCGGGACCACCGTCGATTCCTACGGCGCCGACGACAGCACCTCCGCGTCGAGCTACCTCGGCTCCACCGCCGGCAGCACCACCGGCGGTTTGCCCTGGCCCCAGTCGGCCGCCACTTCGCTCGACCCGAACCTGAGCGCCGGGCTGCGGTCGGGCCTCGAAATGGAAACCACGATGCTCGCCCGCAACGCCGCGCTGGCGGAGATGGCCGCGGCTCGCGCGGCGTCGGGCAGCGGCATGCTGCCCCCCGGCGGGCGCCCGAACGGCTCGGAAGAAGAAGAGCAGGAGCACCACAACAAGATGCCGGTGCTCGACCAGTCCCTGCTCACCCCCGACGAACTGACCAGCAGCCCGGTGATCGGGCTGTGAACGACAGGAGCGACCCGATGAACTCGCCCGGCCACCAGGTCGTGCCGCACGAGCTGGCCCAGCAGGTCTCCGCCCTCACCCGGCTCGGCAAGCAGACCGGCGAGCTGGTCGGCTCGGCCGGGCGGCTGGCCGAGCGCACCCCGCAGCTCGGCACCGCGCCGCCCGCGCTGCACCTGGCCCAGCGGCTGCGCGAAGCCGCCGGGGAAAGCGGTCTCACCGGCGAGATCGGCGCCGCCGACACCGAACTCAACGGCTTCCACAACGCGCTGCAGACGACCGTCAAGCGTTACCTGGAGCAGGAGGCCGAGGCCGAGGCGGCGCTCAAGCAGGTCGGGCGGTCGGCCGGATGACCGCCGTGCTGCCGCGAGCCGGGCAGGAGACCGTGCGCCTCGGCCTGGTCGAAGCCGATCTGCTGGCCGCGCACGCCGGCGCCGGCTGGCCGTTCCCCTTGCGGGTGCCCGCTTTCGGCCGGATCGCCGGGGAACGCGAGCTCCTGCTGGACGTCGCCGCGCAGACGCTGCAGGCACGGCGGCTCGCCGACGACGCCGGCCCCGGGGGGCTGGCCGCCGAGGCGGTCACCGCGCTGCGTGAAAACCGTGGTGTGGTCCACCTGGTGGTCACGGGGGCGGAAGGCACCACCGGCGTCGCCGCCATCGTCTACCGGTCGGCCGCGCTGATCTGCCGTCAGACGCTGGACGACGACCCGGCCGGCACGCTGACCCTGCGGCGGATCCCGGAAACCGCGTTGGCCGACGCGCTGTTCGACGAGATCCCGGCCGTGGACCCGGCCCGCTCGTTGCCGCTCACGGTGCCCGCGGCCGCCGTCGACGCCGCCATGGCGCTCGAAGAAGACGCCGAAGACGACGCCTCCCGCGTGCGGACTCTGCGGGCCCTCGTCCGGGACCACGGCGGCGATCCCGAAGCACTGGACCACCTCGTCGGCCTGCTGGTGCCGGTGACCGGGCGCGGCCAGCTCGGCGCCACGCGCGACGGGCGCACCCCGGCGGGCGCCGAACTGTCCTGGGTGGACGGTCCGAGGGGCCGGGTCCGGGTGAACCGGCCCGGCGACGGCTGGCTGAGCGTCAACCCGGTCCGCGCCAACGACTTGCGCTTCGCCCTCGGCGAGCTGGCCACCCTCGCCCGGCGGCCCCGATGACCACCACCGAACGATCAGGAAGGAATCCCGTGGACGCAGCCCAGGTTGATCCTGCACAGTGGCTGGCCGACTACGACCGGACCCTCGCCCGCGCCGCCGCGAACGCCCAGGCAGCCAGCGAGAGCCTCAGCCGAGCCGGCGGACGGGCGGTGTCCCCACGCGGCGAGGTCGAGGCGGAGGTCGGTGCCAGCGGCGCGCTGACCGGCCTGCGGCTGAGCCCCGCGGCCCGCGCGCTCGAAGCCGACACGCTCGCCCGGCTCATCCTGAGCACCGTCCAGGAAGCCCACCGCGCGGCGGGCGCGCAGGTCGTGGAGATCATGACCGAGTACGTCGGCGACGGCCCGGCGCTGCAGCTCGTGCGGGACAACATCCCGGCCGACCCGGCCGCCGCGCCGGCCCGCACCCAGGACGAGGACTACTTCACCAACCCGCCGGGGATCGTCGGATGACCGCCGGATTCGGGGTCGACCCCGCTCAGCTGCGGCGGCACGCGGCCACCGTCGGCGATCTCGCCGAACGGCTCGGCACGCTCTCGCGCAGCACGCCCGCCGGGCTCGGCGACCAGTCGCTCGGCTCGTTCGTCCAGTTCCTCACCGCGGGGTTGCAGAGCGCGGCCACCAGCGCCGCCGACGCGGTGTCGCACGCGTCGTCCACAGTGGACAAAGTGAGCGCGAACCTGACGCGGGCCGCCGAAGGCTACGAACGCCGTGAGCAGCACAACGGGGCCGCACTGCCCGGGGAGGGGCTCAAGTGACCAGCAGCAGTAGCAGCAGTTCGAGCGCCGGGCAGCTGCTCTCCGACCTGAAGTCGACCACCCAGGCGGTGCGGAACAAGGACTGGCTGTCGGCCGGGCTCGGCGGGGCGAGCACCGCGGCCGACCTGCTCAGCGCCTCGTCGGATCCCTTGGCCGCGCTCACTTCCGCCGGGTTCGGCATGATCACCGAGCTGGTGCGGTTCCTCGAGGAACCGCTCAAGCAGCTGCAGGGCGACTCGAGCTCGGTGTCCTCACACTCGCAGGGCCTGAGCGACACCGGCACGCAGGTCTCGTCGGTCGCGGACGACTACCGCCAGTCCACCGGCCCGGAGACCTCCAGCTGGTCGGGCCCGGCGGCGTCGGGCTACCAGGACACCAGCTCCCAGCACGCGGACGGCGTCGACGCGGTCGGCACCGCGAGCACCGCGCTGGCCAGCGCCGTTTCGGGGGCCGGGGAGGTGGTCGGGAAGGCGCAGGCGGAGGTCGGCGGGCTGATCTCCGAAGCCGTCGGGCAGATCATCCCGCTGATGACGCAGGCGGTGGCCGCCGCGCCGGCCACCTTCGGCGCGAGCATCGCCGCCGCGATCCCGCAGGCGGTCACGATCGCCACCCAGTACGGCGGGCAGATCGCGCAGAAGCTCGGCGTGCTGCTTTCGGACTCGAAGAACCTGTTGCAGCTCATCACTTCCGTGACGAAGGGCCTCGAAGCCGTCACGCAGCTGATGACCCAGCTCAGCGAGCAGGGCTCGAGCCAGAGCGACAGTTCGTCGGCCGATTCCAGCTCCAGCCTGAGCAGTTCGGACCAGAGCAGCAGCTCCTACCCGGACAGCACCGCCCAGAGCAGCTCGTACTCCGACGGCACCAACCAGGACAGCACGACCACGTCCGATCTCGGCACGACCCCGTACGCGGGCACCAGTACCGATCCGGCGGCGGCCAAGGCGGTCAGTCCGGCGTAAGGGCGGTCCGCAGCTCGCGGTCGAGGTCCGCGCCGGGCTCGACGCCGAGGTCGATCCGCAGCCGTTCGCGGACGCGCCGGTGCACCGCCAGCGCGTCCGCCCGCCGGCCGGCCGCGCGCAGCGCCCGCATCAGCAGGACCGCCAGTGGTTCCCGGTGCGGGTGCACCGCGAGCAGCGCGGAAAGCTCGGCGATGGCGTCGTCGGCGCGGTCCAGCCGCAGCTGCAGCGCCGCCTTGTCCTGGACCAGGGTGAGCCGCCGCTCGGTCAGCCGCAGCCGTTCCCCCTCGGCGAACGGCCCGGGCAGGCCGGCCAGCGGCTCGCCCCGGAACAGCCCGAGCGCGCCGGCGTACGCGTCCACCGCGGCGGCGACGTCACCGCCGCGGGCCGCCGTGCCCGCGTCGGCGATCCTCGCTTCGAGTTCCCGCAGGTCCAGCGAAACGTCTTCGCCGGTGAAGCGGTAACCGCCGCGATCGCTGCCGATCACCGAATCGTGCGTGGGTTCGCCGGACGCGCGCAGGCACTTGCGCAGCCGGTGCACGTACACCGGGACGACCCGGCCACCGGTGCCCGGCGGCTCCAGCCCCCACACGCCGTCGAGCAGTTCCGCCGTGCTGACCGTGACGCCCGGCCGCAGCACCAGCCCCGCGAGCAGCGCCTGCTGGCGCACCGGCCCGAGGTCGAGCGCCCGCGGGCCGCGCCACGCCCGCAGCGGTCCGAGCACGCTGAAACGCAAGCCGGACAAGGATTCCGGCGCCCGGCCGGCCGGGCGCCGCTCCGGCGTGGCGCCGGGCACGACCAGGCCGTGGTCGAAGGCGTAGACGATGGCCGCGGCCCGGTCCCGGACGCCCAGCTTCGGATACACCGCGGCGAGGTCGCCCTGCACGGTGGCCTCGGAAACCTCGCAGCTGAGGGCGATCTCGACGTCGCTGAGCCCGCGGCCGACCGCGGTGAGCACGTCCAGCTCGCGCGGGGTGAGCAGGCCGGGTGGCGGGCCCGGGCGGTCCCCGGACGCGCGACGGTAGGTGGTGAGCACCCGCCCGGTGACCGCGACGTCCAGCCAGGCGTCGCCCGCCGCGACCGCGCGCACCGCGCGGATCAGGTCCTCGGCCGGGGAGTCCTTGAGCACGTAGCCGACCGCGCCCGCCCGCAACGCGCCGGCGAGCAGCTCGTCGTCGTCGAACGTGGTCAGCGCGAGCACCGGCGGGCGCGGCCCGCTCAGGCGCAGGCGACGGGTCGCCTCGATCCCGTCCACCTCGCGCATCCGCAGGTCCATCACGACGACGTCGACCGGGCCCGCGGCGGCCAGCGCGGCCGGCACCTCGGCGCCGTCCGCGCACTCCCCCGCGATGACGAAACCGTCGCGGGCCCGCAGGATGCCGCGCAGCCCGGAGCGCACCAGCTCCTGGTCGTCGACGAGCAGCACCCGCGTCACGATTCCGCTCCCGGGACCAGCGGCACGGTGACGTCGACGACCCAGTCGCCGCCCTCGGGCCCGGCGAGCAGCCGGGCGCCCAGCTGGTCCGCGCGGGCGGACATCCCGGCCAGGCCGGACCCGTCGCCGGCCGGCCTCGTGTCGGACGACCGTCTGTTCCGGACGGTCAGCCGCGCCTGTTCCGGCTCGATCCGCAGCCGCATGGCCACGGTGGCCGCCGGGGCGTGCTTGACGACGTTGGCCAGTGACTCCTGTGCGATGCGGTAGAGCCCGAGCCCCGCCGCGGCGCCGACCGCGCCCACATCACCCTCCTCGGTGTACCGCGTGTCGAGCCCGGCCGCGCGGGTGCCGGCCACCAGTTCCGCGATGTCGCCCGCGTCCGGCAGCGGCTTGGTGCCCGCGGGCTCACGGGCGAGCAGCCCGACCGTCCGCCGGATGTCGGCCATCGCCGCCCGGCCCACCCGCTCGGCCTCGGTGAGCGCGGCCACCGCCTCGTCGATGTCGCGGTCGGTCCGCAGGCCGTGCCGCGCGCCGGTCAGGTGCAGCAGGGTGATGCTCAGCGAGTGCGCGACCACGTCGTGCACCTCGCGCGCGATCCGCTGCCGCTCGGCCAGCATCGCCTGGTCCCGCACCGCCTCCTGCTTGCCGCGCTCGGCGTCCAGCGCCCGCACGTACCAGCGGAGCGTGAACCCGGCGCACAGCCCGAGCAGCACGGCGAGGGTGTAGACGGGGAAGCCGACCAGCCCGACCGTCGCCGAGGCGGCCCCGAGCACCCCGATCCCGGCGGCGGCCACCACGAACGCCAGCCAGCCCGCCGCGATCGCCGACACCTCCGCGG
Organism: Amycolatopsis saalfeldensis; assembly: GCF_900110575.1. Classification (GTDB taxonomy): domain Bacteria; phylum Actinomycetota; class Actinomycetes; order Mycobacteriales; family Pseudonocardiaceae; genus Amycolatopsis; species Amycolatopsis saalfeldensis. The sequence goes on along the minus strand of NZ_FOEF01000015.1, from coordinate 202,886 downwards.
TCAGCACCGCCAGCATCACCGGCGCGAAGTCCGGGACCACCGGGTACGCGAGCAGCACCGTGACCGAGGCGAGCACCGCCAGCGACTTCGCCCAGGACGGCGCGATCCGCCCGGTCACCACCCAGAGCATCGCCGACCCCGCGGCGAGCAGCACGGCCGCCGTCATCGCCACCGGCGGACGGCCGTCCCGCTCGGCGATCGCGACCACCAGGGGCAGCCCGGTGAACGCGCTGATGCCCAGCGGCGCCCACCAGGGCAGCGTGATGCCCGACCGGCTCAGGCCGTCGCCCAGCCGGGCCCGGAACGCGTCCGCTGCTTTCCCCCACATCCGGAACAGCTTAGTGGCGTGGTGGGGAACGACTCGTGAGTGGCTAGGCCGGTTAGAACCGTCACGAGTCCTCTGCAGCGCCGCCCGGTCGCCGGGTGCTGGCCCGCAGGTGCGCCCGCATTCCCTGGGGCCCGAACAGGATCAGCAGCTCGACCGCGCCGCCGTCGGCGCTGCCCAGCCAATGCGGCACGCTCGTGTCGAACTCGGCCGCCTCGCCCGGCGGCAGGGTCAGGTCGCGTTCGCCGAGCACCAGCCGCAGCCGTCCATTGAGGACGTACAGCCATTCGAAGCCCTCGTGTGTCTGCACCGTCGGCTCGAGCGGCTCCTTCCGCGCGGGGATGATCATCTTGAACGACTGCATCCCGCCCGGCCGCCGGGACAGCGGCACGAAGACCATCCCGAACCGCCGGATCGGCTTCAGGTGGATCCTCGGGTCGCCGGTGCGCGGGGCGCCGACGAGGTCGTCCAGCGGCACGCCGTAGGTGCCCGCCAGCGGCAGCAGCAGCTCCAGGGTCGCCCGGCGCTGCCCGCTTTCCAGCCGGGACAGGGTGCTCTCCGAAACCCCGGTCGTCGCCGCGAGGCCGGCCAGGGTGATGCCGCGCTCGCGGCGCAGCGCGCGCAGCCGGGGCCCGACCGCGCCGAGCACGTCGTCCATGCGATGGTCCACGCGCCCAGCTTGCCAGAACCGCAAGTTCCCATGCCAGAACCGGGCGGGCCGGGCAACACTGACCGCATGCCGAAGACCACCCGCCGCCGGGACACCCCGCCGCCCCGGACCCGGAACAGCGAAACCGAAACCCTGCGCGGCTTCCTCGACTATTTGCGGACCTCGATCGCCGCGAAGGTCGACGGCGCGCCCGAACCGGCGGTCCGCACCGCCGGGGTGCCCTCGGGCACGAATCTGCTGGGCCTGCTCAACCACCTCACGTTCGTCGAGCGCGCGGCCTTCCTCGGCGAGGAGGTGACCAGCTGGCCCGCGACGTTCCGGGCCGCGCCCGCCGACAGCGTCGCCGACGTGCTCGCCCGCTACCGGGAAACGGTCGAGCGGGCGAACGACATCCTCGACGGGTGCACCGATCCCGGCGCCCCGCTCCCCCGGCCGGGGGCGCCGAGCGTCCGCTGGGCCCTGGCCCACCTGATCGAGGAGACCGGCCGGCACGCGGGCCACGCGGACATCCTCCGCGAGCTGATCGACGGCGCCACCGGGCGCTGAAACCGTTGCGGGAAAAGGCTTTCACCCGGCCGCCCCTCGGGTTTGCGCCCAGCGCAAAGTATCCGTGCCGACTACGCGATGGACACCGAGTCCGGCCGGCCCGAGACTGGGCTCATGACCAGCACCGAAGAAAACACCACGGCCCGGATCGTGCGGCCGATCGCTTACGGCGGCCCGGAAAACCTCGCCGTCTTCGGCACCCCGGTGCCGGAGCCGGCCGCCGGCGGCGTGGTCGTCGAGGTCCGCGCGGCCGGGGTCAACCCCATCGACTGGAAGCTCTACAGCGGTGCCTTCCACGCCGTCGCCGACAAGAACAAGACCTCCGCCGGCGTCGCCGATGACACCCTGCCCGCGCTCGGCCTGGAATGCGCGGGCGTGATCGCCGCCGTCGGCTCGGAGGTGACCGGGGCGAAGGTCGGCGACGAGGTGCTCGTGTATCCCGTGACCGCTGCCTACGCCGACTACGTCACCGCGCCCGTCACCTCCCTGATCCCCAAGCCCGCCACGGTGGGCTGGGCCGAAGCCGGGGCGTTGCTGCTCGCCGGCACCACCGCCGTCCACGTGCTGCACGCGGCCGGTGTGGGCGAAGGCGACACCGTGCTGGTGCACGGCGGATCCGGCGGGGTGGGGCTGATGGCCGTGCAGCTGGCGGCCGCCCGGGGCGCCACCGTGATCGCCACGGCCGCGGAACGCAACCACGACCTGTTACGCGACCTCGGCGCCATCCCGGTCGCCTACGGTCCCGGGCTGCTCGACCGCGTGCGGGCCGCCGCGCCGGGCGGGGTGACCGCCGCCGTTGACCTCGCCGGCACGGCCGAAGCGCTCGACGCTTCGCTGGAACTCGTCGCCGACCGGCAGCGCATCGCCTCGATCACCGGCACCGAACGGCGCTCCGCGGCCGGCATCAAGGTGCTCGGCAACGGGCCCGGCCAGGACACGGGCACCGAGATCCGCAACGCCGCCCGCGCCGGCCTGGCCGACCGGGCGGGCGCGGGTGAGCTGCGAGTGGTCATCAGCGCCGTCTACCCGCTGGCCGAGGCCGCGAAGGCGCACGAGGCCGGGATCGCCGGGCACACCCCCGGCAAGCTGGTGCTGGTCCCTCAGCACTCGTGAGTGTTTGGGCCGGTTAGAACCGTCGCCTACATTCACGAGTCACTCGTCGGCCGCGATCGAGCCGGGGATCCCCGCCTGCCGGGCCACCTCGGCGGCCAACGAGGCGAGATCGGGCGCCTCGCCCGTGCGGATCACGGTGCGGCCGTCGTAGCGGGTCCAGTACAACGCGCGCCCGGTCTCGAGGTTGCCGTCGCCGTCCATCAGGTTCCGGCCCAGCCGGATGCGGCCGCCGTCGACGGTGGTGACCCAGACCGCCGGGTCGGCGCGGCCCGGCTGGTCGATCGCGTAGCGCGCGACCCCCGCGGCCAGCAACGCCTCGATCACGGCGTCGGTGTTCACGCGGCCGGCAGTTTCGCGGCCCACGCGGTCAAAACCGCGGCGTAACGCTCCGGCTCGGAAGCGTGCATCACGTGCGCGGCGTCCGGGAAGGACTCGTAGTCGACCCGGACGCCGGCCGCGCGGAGGATCGCCTGGGCCCGGCCGGCCTGCAGATCCGACAGCGCGCCGAAGAACTCGCCGGTCTCCGGGTCGGTCGCGCGCACGTGGTGGGTCAGCAGCACCGGCGTCTTCACCGACGACAGCATCCGGTCGTGCGGGCTGTGGAGCCCGGCCGTGCCCTCGAAGAACACCCGCGCCCACTCCGGGTCGTACTCCTTCAGGTTCTGCGGCGGCTCCCCGGGCAGTCGCATCATGGCCAGCATCTTGACCGGTGACGACCGCGCCGCGGCGGCGAGCCCGGCCCAGTCGCCCACCGACCACTGGTCACCGAGGTAATCGCGGTACAGCTCGAACATCGGCCCGGCGCCCTGGCGGATCCCGTGCCCGTGCGCCGGGGCGAGTTCGGCGGCGAACAACGGCGCGTCCTCGCACAGCGCGCCGCGGATCTGGCCGGGCATCGCGTACGCGGCGAGCCAGGCCGCGAGCACCCCGCCCGAGGAGCAGCCCGCCACCACCACCGGCCGCCGGACGACCAGCGCGAGAAAGCGCACCAGGTCGTTGCCGAAGTTGTCGAGGCTGTACCGCTTCGGCGTCCACGTGCTGCGGCCCTGGCCCCGGAGGTCGACCGCGAACACGTGGAAGTCCTCGGCCAGCAACGCCATGGCGGCCTCGTAGCTCCACCACGAACCGGTCTGCTCCGGCAGCAGGAGCAGCGCGGGCTTGTCCGGCGAGCCCGCCTCGGCGTAGTTCAGGACCACCTCGCCGAGGTCGACCTGCCGCTCCGGGTACGCGTGCGGGACGAAGACGTTTCGCGCCGAAGCGGGCATCACATTCTCCTTGGTGTCAGGCGCCGTACGTGGCCTGCTTCACCGCGAACACGTTACGGCTCCCGACCGTCTCCTGCAGGCTCCACAGCAGGTCCGCGTTGGCCGTGTCTTCCCAGTACGAAAGGCTTTCGCCGCCGCCCACCCAGGCGTGGGTGGCCGGGCCGGTCGCCGAGGCCCAGTAGTAGAGCTTCTTGTCGCCCGAGGAGTTGAACCACCAGCGCCCGTTGTGGGAAGCGACGCCGTTCAGCTTGTACCAGGGCAGTTGCAGGGCTTGGCTGGCCGTCGTCGCGGCGGCGAACGTCGTGGCGCCTGAGGCGAACGGGAAGCGGATCGCCCGCGGCGGGCGGTTGGGGTAGTCCGCGCAGCCGGACGGACAGGTGTACTCGGCCATCACGATCGACTTGCTGACGCGGTCCAGCGAGATCGACGACCAGGCCAGGGCGGTGCCCGACGTCGTGCTCGCCGTGATGGTGCCGACCTGCGGCAGGACGTAGGCGTAGTTGTGGGCGTAGTAGGTGTTGCCGCTCTGGTGGCCGATCTGGTCCGCGGTCCCGCCGGTGTCGGTCTTGAGGATCTTGCGCAGGTCGAACACGCGCATGCCGTGCCCGGTGTCGGCCACGTACAGGTAATCGCCGTACCAGGAGACGCCGCCGGCGTGGATCGGGATGTCCTTGAAGTCCGGGGCGGCCGCGGTGCCGGTCGGCTGCACGAGCAGGATCTTGCGGTACTTGTCCGGGTACGTCGCGTCCCAGTCGGCCAGGATGACCCGGCTGCGCTGCTGGGCGCCGCCGCACGCGGTGTCGGTGTACCAGCTGGTGACCACGAGCTGGTGGCCGTCGTAGTTGCCGCTGCCGGCCGTGCCCACCGCGTCACGGCTGGTGGTGATGCCCTGCGGGTAGCTCTTGCAGTCGGAGTTGTCCCCCGAATCGAACCGGAAGCCGCCGGACAGCCCGGCGACGGAGAAGGACGACGGCAGCGGCGCCCGGTCGAGGTTCGCGTTGTCCATCACCGTGTGGACGGGCGCGGTGCCCGCCTTCGAGACCAGCGCCGAGTTCACGGCGTCGAACTGGGTGTAGTTCGCGCTGAGCGTGAACTGGCCGGCCGGCAGGGTCGTCGGGCCGGCCGCGGCGAAAGCCGGCGCGGCGACCAGCGTCCCCGCCGTGACCAGCGCCAAGGCGAGCAGGGAAGAACGGCGTACTGACATGAATCCCCCAGGAGTCGAGTCAACCCCGCCACGCTAGGGCTCGCGCGGGCGGCCGCGCAATAGCCCGGCGGGTCACGGGGCGGGGTCGGCGAGCGTCAGCACGGCGCGGGCCTGCTCGACCATCGCGACGTCCAGGAACGTCCCGTCGGCGAGGGCGATCGCGCCGACGCCCGCCGCCGTGGCCCCGGCGACCCGGTCGAGGACTTCCTTGGCGCGCAGGACTTCCCGCGGCGTCGGCAGGAACGCGGACCGGATCGTCTCCAGCTGCACCGGGTGGATCGCCGTGCGGCCGCGGAACCCGAGCGCACGGCCCGCGCGGCACGAGGCCGCCAGTCCTTCGAGGTCGCGGACGTTCGGGTACACCGACATCGCGGGCGGCGGCAGGCGCGCGGCCCGCGCCGCGACGATCACCCGGCTGCGCGGCCAGGCCAGCGCGGCCTCGTCGTCGACCTGCAGGTCCGAGCGCAGGTCGGCCTCCCCGAGGGAGATCGAGGCGATCGCGGGTGAAGCCGTCGCGATCTCCAGCGCCCGCTCGACGCCCAGCGCGGACTCGATCAACGGGTGCAGCGCCCGGCCCGGCAACGCCGCCGCGAGGACCAGGATCTCTTGCGGTGACTCGGTTTTCGGGATCCGCGCGCCCACCGTGAGCGGAAGGCCGGCGAGCGCCGCGAGGTCCGCTTCGTGCCACGGCGTGCTCGGGTGGTTCACGCGGACCTGCACCGGGCGGGTGCCGGAGGCGAGCAGCCGCACCGCGTTGGCCCGCGCCTCGTCCTTGTGCGCGGGCGCGACCGCGTCCTCGAGGTCGACGAGCACCACGTCCGCAGTGGACTCCAGCGCCTTGCGCACCCGGTCCGGCCGGTCGGCGGGGGTGTAGAGGAAGGTCAGCGGCGGGGTCATACCGCGCCCCCGTCGCGGAGTTCGGCGACGCGCTCGGCGGAGAACCCGAGTTCGCGCAGCACGGCGTCGGTGTCCGCGCCGTGCGGGCGCCCGGTGAACCGGATGACCCCGTCGTTGCCGGACAGCCGGAACAGCGGGCCCTGCATCAGCATCGGCCCGAGCTCCGGGTCGTCGACCTCGTGGATCGTGCCCAGTGCGCGGAACTGCGGGTCCTCGACGATGTCGGCCGCGGTGTAGATGGGGGCGACGGCGGCCTGGGCTTCCTCGAAAGCGGAGACGACCTCGTCCCGCGTGCGTTTCGCGATCCAGCCGCCGACGGCCTCGTCCAGCTCCTCGGCGTGCTTCGCCCGGTCGGCCCCGAGCGCGAACCACGGCTCGTCCACGAGATCGGGCCGGCCGACCAACCGCACCACGCGCTCGGCCACCGACTGGGCCGAGGTCGAGACCGCGACCCACTGCCCGTCCACGGTCCGGTAAGTGTTGCGCGGCGCGTTGTTGATGGAGCGGTTGCCCGTGCGCGGCTGGACGCTGCGCAGCTGGTCCCAGCGCGTGATCTGCGGCCCGAGCATGGCCAGGATCGGCTCGATGATGGCGGTGTCGACGACCTGCCCCAGCCCGGTGGTGCCGCGCGCGGCGAGCGCCACCATCACCGCGTACGCCGTGGCCAGCGACGCGACCCCGTCCGCGAGCCCGAACGGCGGCAGCGTCGGCGGGCCGTCCGGCTCACCGGTCGTCGCCGCGAACCCGCTCATCGCCTCGGCGAGCGTGCCGAACCCGGGCCGCGAGCGGTACGGGCCGAACTGCCCGAACCCGGTGACGCGCGCCAGCACGAGCCGCGGGTTGCGGGTCGACAGCTCGTCGTACGAAAGCCCCCAGCGTTCCAGCGTGCCGGGCCGGAAGTTCTCGATCACCACATCCGCGGTGGCGGCGAGGGCGAGGAAAACCTCGCGGCCGCCCTCGCTGCCGAGATCGATGGTCACGGTGCGCTTGTTCCGGCCCAGCGTTTTCCACCACAGGTTGACGCCGTCCTTGGCGGCGCCGTGGCCGCGCGAGGGATCGGGCCGGCGCGGGTGCTCGACCTTGATCACGTCGGCGCCCATGTCGCCCAGGTGCATCGCGGCCATCGGGCCGGCGAACAGGGTGGACGCGTCGACCACGCGGAGCCCGGCCAGCGCGCCGGCGTCCGGATCACGGGAGACCGTCACGCCGTCACCTCCGGGAGGTCCCAGGCGCACCGGAAGCCGACCGTCGCGCTGCGGGCCAGGCCGAGCCCGGGCAGCAGCAGCTTCACGCTGTAGTCCGGCGCGTGACGGCCGCCTTCGACGTACCACTCGGAGCCCTCGGCCCGGTAGTCGCTGCCGCCCTTGAGCATGACGAACCGCGTGCGGCCGTCGGAGTGCTCGCTCTCGGTCCAGTTCCACACCGCGGGCTCACCACGGCGCAGGCCGCCGGACTCCCCCGCCAGCTGCCATTCGTCCTCAGTGGGCAGTCGCCCGCCGCGCCAGGCGCAGTAGGCCCGCGCGTCGTCGAGGTCCACACAGGTCACCGGCGCATCCGCACGACCTGGCGGCTTCGAGGCCCGATAGCCTGTGGCAGCGACGAATTCGGCGAACTGGGCGTTCGTCACCTCGGTCGCCGCCACCGCCACGGGGGTGACCAGTTCACCTTCACGCTGGAGCGTCCGCGCATCGTGCAACCGCGGTGGCAGCGGCTTCCACTCGTCGACGTACGGCGCGCCCTGGTACATCCCGGTCTCGCGGGCCCGGTACCGGACTGTCAGCACATACGGCCCGGCCGGAACCACCACAGCGTCCACTTCGGGCACACCTTGTGTCCGTTGTGGAACGACGCGGGTGGCCAGCCGGTGCGGGAAGCGGGCGTCGGGATCATGCCGCGTCCCGGCCAGCGCGTCACGGAGTTCCGGCAGCCACAAGGGTTCCTCCGTGAACTCCAGGGCCGCGCCGATCCCCCGCGCCGGCACCCCGTCCAGGAGGTCGATCCCCGGCAACGGTCCGTGGCATCCGGTCTCGCCGCGGTTGACGAGTGTCCACAGTGTCACGCCGTCCAGCTCCCAGCTCGACGCGTAAACCCCGGGCGACACCGAAGGCAGCTCGGCGAGCGGGGTCCACGAGCCACGCAGCAGCAGTTCACTCGCCGCGCGCTGGATAGTGACCATCCGCCGCAGGGTCGCCGCGTCCCGGGGCGACCAGCCGACCCAGACGCCGAAGACGACCTCCCAGACCATCACCCCGACGCCGTTGAGCCACGCCGAGTGCAGTTCCTCCGAGTGGTCGCGGTGCCAGCGCCGGACGTGGTGCTGCATGTGCCGCCGCTCGTACCAGTGCGAGCGCAGGACGCCGGGCACGGGCGAGTCGGCGAAGAACTGCGCCCACGACGCGGCGTGGTCCTCGATCCGCTCGACCGCGAGCTTGGACTCGCCTTCCAGCACCAGGCCGGGCCGGGCCGCCTCCAGCCGCGCGACGAACTCCGGCTCGGCTTTTCTGAGCGTGTCGAGGAAAACCCCGTCCACGCCGAGGTCGGCGACCAGCGCGGCCAGCTCGGCGCGGTCGTCACCGGCCCGCCGAGTGCCGATGTCCCAAGGGTTGTAGTCGACGAACACGTGCAGACCCGCTTCGTGCAGCGCGGTGATCAGGGCCGTCAGCCCGGGCACGTCGCGGTAGAAGTCCCACTGGTTACGGTCGTCGAGGCCGATCACCGGGTACGCGTGCCACAGCACCACCGCGTCCAGGCCGCCGAACCGCGTCCGCGCATCGGCGAGGAACCGCTCGGGCGTGAACTCCCCCGTTGCGAAGGAGTAAAGCAGTTCGTCCCACAACCACACCTGCGCGACGGCGTAGCAGGTGGCGGCCCACGCGCCGGCCGGACGCTCGTAGGCCGCGCCCGTGTAACCGTGACGGCGCCGGGCGTCTTCGCGCCACACCCGCAGGTTCTCGCGCCACGCGGGCCAGTCGGCCGGGTCGGCCGGCGCGGCGAAGATCTTGGCCTCGTCCAGCGAGGCCAGTGCTTCGGCGGTGAGCACGGCGGGCACCTCCGAAGGCCGGTCGATCGGACGCGGGACCAGCGGGTCGAACGGGACGGTCATGACACCTTTCCTCCGGCCGCCGCGGCGACCTCCTCGGCAGCCGGGACGCCCGCCTGCGCACCCGGGCGCGTGACGGCCAGCGCACCGGCCACGCCGGCCAGCCGAGCGGCGCCGGCCAGGCTCGATCCCCGCGCCAACGCGGCCGCCAGCACCCCGCAGAACGTGTCCCCGGCACCGGTCGTGTCGACGACGTCCACGCGGATTCCCTTGACCCGTAACGGTTCCCGATCCCGCTCCAGGACCAGGCAGCCGGCCGATCCGAGGGTGACCACGGCCGAGGGCACCCGCTTCAGCAGCTCCTCCGGGGCACCCGCGAGGTCAGCGGCCTCATGCTCGTTCACGACCAGCACGTCGACCGCGGCCCACACGGCAGCGGGCAGCGCCCGCGACGGCGCCGCGTTCAGCACCAGCAACGCACCCGGGCGGCGGGCGGCCGCGGCGGCCGCCACTGCTGCCAGCGGGATCTCCAGCTGGGCCAGCACCACGTCGGCCGCGGCGATCCGCTCGGCCTGCGCGGCGCCGAGCCGCAGCCGGTCGTTGGCGCCCGGCGCGACGACAATCGCGTTCTCGCCGTCCGGGGCCACGCTGATCAGCGCCGTCCCGGTGGGCGCGTCGACCCGCTCGACGAGGTCGGTCCGGACCCCGGCCCCGCGCAACGACGCGAGCAGCAGGTCCGCGGCCTCGTCCGCACCGAGGGCGCCGAGGAACGTCGTGTCCGCTCCCCCGGCCCGCGCGGCGGCGACGGCCTGGTTCGCGCCCTTGCCACCGGGGTGACGCCGGAGACGGCCGCCCAGGATCGTCTCCCCGCCGCGCGGCGGGCGCGGCACGTCGACCACCAGGTCGGCGTTCGCCGAGCCGACCACCACCACCCGGCCGGTCACGAAGCACCCCGGGCCGCCAGCGCCGTCGTGCGGGCGGCGAGGTCCACTATGGACTGCTCACCGCCGGGCAGCGAGGTCGCGATCCGGCCGTCCAGCGGGTTGGTCCAGTACTCGCCGATGCCGCCGATGCCACGCAGCGCGCCGACGACACCGCCGACGGTCGCCGCCGCCGAGTCCGTGTCCCAACCGGCCGTGACCGCGATCGAGACGCTCGGGCCGAACTCGCCGCCGCCCTTGGCCAGCGCGTACGCGATGACCGCGGCGTTGTTGAGCACGTGCACCCAGTGCAGGTCTCGGTACTCCGCGTGCAGCCGGTCGAGCCCGGCACGGACATCACCTTCCGACGCCGCCTCGCGCCCGAACCGCACCGCGGCGGCGAGACGGCTGCGCGGCGGGATCACCGCGAAAGCCGCGTCCAGAACCTCGTCGACGGTGCCGCACACCATCGCCGCCGACGCGAGCGCCGCGGCCCAAAGCGCGCCGTAGACACCGTTTCGCGTGTGGCTGAGCCGGGCGTCGGCCCACGCCAGCCGCGCGGCGGCGCGCACGTCGCCCGGGCAGACCCAGCCGAAGACGTCGGCGCGGATCAACGCACCGATCCACTCCCGGAACGGGTTCTGGTGCGTCGCGGTCTCCGGCACCGGCCGGGCGTCGAGAATGTTGCGGTAGGCCGCGCGTTCCGCGGTGAAGACACGGCCCGCCGGGAGCTGGTCGAGCCACAGCTGCGCCACGTCATCGGTGCCGAAGCCGTGGCCGTGGGTTTCGAGCAGGGTGAGCGCGAGGATCGGGTAGTTGAGGTCGTCGTCCTCGGGCATCCCGTCGATGTTCTCCTCGAGCGAGGTCGGGGCCGAGCGCCGGTTCCACGGCCAGCGCGCGGCCACGTCGGCGGCCAGGCCGGCCGCGGTGAACCACCGGTCGAGCGGCCAGCGCCCGGTCGCGCGCAGGATCTCCTCGATGCCCTCGCGGGGGATCTTCTCCACCGGCTTGCCGAGCAGGCACCCGGCGGCCCGGCCGGTCCAGGCCCCGAGCACCCGGCCGTCACCCACGATGTCCGGCAGCTCCGGCGCGGGCGGCAGCAAAGCGAGAATCGCCTCCCAGCCGTCCGGCTCGTCCGGTGCCGGGGCCGCGGGCAGCGCGTCCAGCTCGTCGAGCAGCTCTCGCGCCAACGCCCGCAGCGATGGGGACGCCGGGCGCGGGCCCGCTCCGCTCACCGCGGGCACGAGGTCACCACCGGCGCCGGCCCAGCGCGCGCGTCCCCCGAAGGTGTCCTTGCCCTCCACTGTGGACTGAACCAGCTCGTGCGCGAGCAGGTCCTCGGGCTGGGCCCAGGTCAGCCTCACGCCGGCTCTCCCACGGCGACGAGGGTGTCGAGCGCGCTGAGCCGGGCCAGCGCCCGCTCGCGGTCGGCGCGGAGGATGTCGGCGGCGGCCGAGCCCAGGAGCCGGCCGGTCTCCCGCAGGTCCGTGCGGCTGGCTTCGCCGATCGCGTCGACCCACTCGGCGGGCACGACCTCGGTCCCGCCGAGGCCCGCGCAGACCGCGCCCGCCATCACCGCGATCGAGTCCGCGTCGCGGCCGTAGTTGACGGCGGCGAGCACCGCGCCGTGGAAGTCCCCCTGGTGCGCCAGCACAAACGCCAGCGCGGCGGGCAGCTCCTCGATCGACTTCGTCCGCGACGGGCGCCGCGCGTCCATCGACATCTGCCGGTACTCCGGGCCCACCGAGTCGAACGGGGCGACCGTCTCCCGGACCAGCCGGGCCAGCGCGCGCTCCTCGTCCTCAGTGGACGGTGGCGTGGTCCGGCCGCCGAACACGTCGACCACCGCCTGCAACGCCGCCGCGGTCCCGTCGTGCGCCACGTCGAGCGCGGCCTTCACCACGTCGTCGAGGCTCGCGCCCGGAGCGACCGCGGCGGCGATCATCGCGGCCAGCACCCCGGCCGCCTCACGCCCGTAACTCGACTGGTGCGCGCCGGTGAGGTCGATCGCCTCGGCGTACGCGGCACGCGGGTCGCCCGCGTTCACGATCCCCACCGGGGCGACGTACATCGCGGCGCCGCAGTTGACCACGTTGCCCACGCCGGCCTCACGCGGGTCGACGTGCCCGTAGTGCAGCCGCGCCACGATCCACTTCTCCGCGAGGAACACCCGCTGCAGCAGCAACGCCGTCGACTCCAGCTCCGGCACCCACCGCGGCTCGCCGATCATCAGCGGCACCAGGTCCTCGGCCATCGCGTACGCGTCGAGGTGCGCCCGGCGCTTCGCGTACACCTCGACGAGCGCCCGGGTCATCAGGGTGTCGTCGGTGATGTGCCCGTCGCCCTTGTGGTACGGCGCGATCGGGCGGGCGTCGCGCCAGTTCGGGTACCAGGGGCCGACGATGCCGGTCACCCGGCCGCCGTGCCGCTGCTCGATCTGCTCGGGGGTCCAGCCCTCGACGGCGCCGCCGAGCGCGTCGCCCACCGCCGCGCCGGTGATCACCGCGACGGCCCGGTTTTCCAGCCAGGTCAAGAATCCGCTCCTGTCCGCTTCATTTGCTGACGCTCTTCCAGCCGTCTTCGAGCTGGCTCTTGAGCCCGTTCGCGTCGACCTGCTGCGCGAGGAACCGCTGGTACGCCGGTGTCGCGACGGTGTCCTTCCACTGCGCGTACTTGCCGGCGAACAGGTACGGCGCCGAGGTCAGGTACTGGCCCGAGGCGAGGATCGTGCCCCAGCCGTTCTTCGAGCCGAGCTTCGTGGTCAGCGCCTGCCGCGCCGAGGTGGTCGGCGGGATCAGCGCGTCGGCCTCGTTCATCGCGGCGAGGTTTTCCGTGCTGGTGAAGAAGTCCACGAACTGCGCGGCCTCCTTGACGTGCCCGGAGTCCTTGCTCACCGAAAGCGTCTGCGGGTTCGCGGCCTGCTCCGGCCCGGCCGGGCCCGCCAGCGGCGGCAGCACGATCCAGTCGAAGCCCTTCGGCGCGTCCTTCTCGATGTTCACCGCCTGGTAGGAACCCTGGACGGTCATGGCCGTCTGGCCGGCGTAGAACGGCGCGAGCGCCTTGGTGCCGGACTGCGTCAGCGTGACCGGGAGGATCGACTTGTCCTGGTACGCCATCGTGTTCACCAGCTGGGGCAGCGCCATCTCGCCCTGGCCGACCGAAAGCGCCGCGTTGTCGCCGGTGCCCTGGAAGTACTTGCCGCCGAAGGCTGGCGCCAGCGCCACGAACGCCGCGGTCGGGCTCGACAGGCCCCAGCCGAGGCCGTACTTGCCGTCCTTGGTGGTGGCCTTGGCGATCTGGCGCAGCTGGTCCCAGGTCATGGTGGCGCCGGTCGGGATCGCCACCCCCGCCTGCTGCAGCTGGGTCTTGTTGGCGAAGACCACATAGGACTGGAGTTCGGTCGGGACGGCGATCACCTTGCCGTCCACCGTCACCGAGTCGAGGACGCCCTTCGGGATGTCCGCGCGCTTCTGCTCGGACAGGTACGGGGTCAGGTCGGCGAGGTAACCGTCACTGGCGAACGGCGCGATGCCCGCCGCCTCGTAGTGCACGATGTCCGGCGCGGAGCCCGCGTTGAACTGGGTGACCAGCTTGTCGTAGACGCCGTCCCAGCCCGCCGGCACGATCTTGACCTGCACGTCCGGGTGCGCCTTGTTCCAGTCGCCGACGATCTTCTGGGTTTCCGCGATCGCCGCCGGCTGGTCGGACAGGGACTGGAAGGTGAGCGTGACCGGCCCTCCGCTGTCCCCGCCGCCGCTGCCGCACGCGGCGAGCAGCAAGCTGGTGACCAGGAGGCAGGCGGCGACCACCGCGCGTCGTGTCTTCATCGACCGACCTTTCGAGCGTTTTCCATCGGGGTAACGGGTCATCCCTTCACCGCCCCGGCCATCAGGCCGCTGGTGAGCTTCCGGCGAAGGATGCTGAAGAAGACGATGCTGGGCATGGCGGCGAGCACGGCGCCCGCCGCGAGCGGGCCGAGGGCGACCTTGCCCTCGCCGCCGACGAACATGTTCAACGTGATCGGCAGCGTGTAGTTCTCGGGCGACTGCAACAGGACCAGCGCGAAGAAGAACTCGTTCCACGAAGACACGAAGCTGAACATCGCGGTCGCCACCACGCCGGGGGCCAGCAGCGGGAAGACGATCGTGCGCAACACGGTCAGCCGGTTCGCGCCGTCCATCGCCCCGGCTTCTTCCAGCTCCACCGGGATCGCGGCCACGTAACCCTGCAGCATCCACAGCGCGAACGGCAGCATGTACGTGGTGTGCACCAGCGTCAGCCCGGCGAGGTTGTCCGCCAGCCCGAGCGTCCGCAGGATGAGGAACAGCGGCAGGATGATCAGCACCACCGGGAACACCTGGCTGACCAGGATCCAGCCGACGCCGGCCACCCGGACCTTGCCGCGCAGCCGGGCCAGCACGTACGCCGCCGGCACCGCGATGAGCACCGAAAGCGCCGTGGAGGCCAGCGCGACGACGAGGCTGTTCCACGCCGAATGCAGCAGGCCCTGCTTGGTGAACGCCTCCGCGTAGTTCTCCCAGTGCCACTCGTGCGGCAGCAGGCTCGCCGACAGCGAGTTCAGCTCACCGGACGACTTCACCGAGGCGGAAATCAGCCACAGCAAGGGAAATCCGAGGAACAGGAGGTACAGCGCGAGGGCCGCGTACTGGGCGGGGCGCAGGAGCAGGCGCATCGGTCACCGGCCCTTTCGGACGTCGGTGGCGCGGTCGTCGCGGAACTGCGACCGCAGGTAGACCGCGAGGATCAGCACGACCACCACGACCAGGACCAGACCCATCGCCGCGGCGTAGCCGATTTCGCGGTTCTTGAACGCCTCCAGGTAGACGAACAGCACCGGGACCATCGTCTTGCCGCCCGGGCCGCCCGCGGTGAGCACGTAGACCAGCGAGAACGAGTTGAAGTTCCAGATGAAGTTCAGCGAGGTGATCGACGTGACGATCGGCCGCAGCGTCGGCCAGGTCACCGCCGTGAACCGGCGCCACGCGCCCGCGCCGTCGACCGCCGCGGCCTCGTGCAGCTCGGCCGGGATCTGCTGCAGCCCGGCCAGCAGCGTCACCGTGGTCTGCGGCATGCCCACCCACACCCCGACGACGATCACCGCGGGCAGCGCCGTGGAGAAATCGCCCAGCCAGTTCGTGTCCGAGGGCAGGCCGACGCTGCCGAGCACCGCGTTGAGCGGGCCGCCGTTGGCCGAATAGATCATCTGCCACATGATCGCCACCACCACCGGCGGCATCGCCCACGGCACCAGCGCCAGCACTCGGGTCAGCCCCTGGAGCCTGAGGCCGGAATTGAGCAGCAGCGCCAATCCCATCGCGGCGGCGAGCTGGAGCACGGTCACGCCGACGGTCCAGATCAGGCCGATCCGCAGCGAGTCCCAGAACAGCGTGTTGCCGCCGAGGCGGGTGAAGTTGTCCACCCCGGCGAAGGCGTAATCCGGATGGCGCACCAGCCGCGCGTTGGTGAAGGCGAGGAAGATGCCGATCAGCAACGGCGCCACGCTGAGCACGAGGATCGGGATCAGCGACGGCAGCACCAGGCCGATCGCCTCACGCCGCCGGGTCCGTGCCGCTTGCCCTCGTGACGCGGGCCGGCGTGGCGGCTTTCGTGGCACCGCTGGGGGAAGCAACGTGTCCGTGCTCATCACTCGCCTCCTTCCAGCACTGTCGACTCGCGGATTCGCAGCGCCGGGCCGACGTTCACCTGCTGCGCGGGCTGGTCCGGGTCGTCGGCCAGCTGGAGCATCAGCCGGGCCGCCGCGCGCCCGCGCTCGGTCGAGCCCAGCGAAACGCTGGTGAGGCTGGGCTGGAAAACGCGGCCGATCTCGGTGTCGTCCATGCCGGTCACGGCTACGTCATCGGGCACGGACAGGCCCAGCTCCCGCACCGCGCGGATGGCGCCGATGGCGAGCAGGTCGTTCGCCGCCACCAGCGCGTCGAGCTGCTGATCCGGCCTGCGGGCCAGCAGCCGGCGCGCGGCCTCCAACCCGGCTGTGACAGTGAAGTCGTCGGCGATCTCCTGGTCGAACCGCTCGGCTTCGCCGTGGTCCGCGGCGTCGAAACCGCGCTGACGGGACGAACCCGGGGTCGTGTCGAGCGGCCCGTTGAGGAAGCCGATGCGGCGGCGGCCGATCCCGTACAGGTGCCGCAGCGCCTCGCCGATGCCGCCGGCCGAGTCCGTGGAGACCGAGCTGATGCCGCGGTCGTCCATCGCCCGGCCGATCACCACCACCGGCACCGGGGCCCGCTGGATCTCCGCGATCAGCCGGTCGTCGGTGCGCAGCGGGCTGACGATCAGCCCGTCGACGAACCCGCTGCTGAGGCTCCGCACCAGCTCGGCCGTCGAGGTCGCGGTGTCCCCTGTGGACATCACCACGACCCGGTATCCCTGCGGGGCCAGGACTTCGTGGATCGCCCGCATCATGTCGACGTAAACCGGGTTGCCGATGTCCGCCACCGCGAACGCGACCTGGAAGGTCTTCTTCATCCGCAGCGACCGCCCGGTCGCGTCGACGCTGTACCCCAGCTCGGCGGCCGCGGCCACGACCCGCTCCACCATCGCCTTGCTCGCGCCGCTCCCGTGCAGGGCGCGCGAAGTGGACGCCAGGGAAACCCCGGCCCGCTCGGCCACCTGCATCAGCGTGGCGCGTGTTGACGTCATCGTCGTGGGTACCTCGGAGGCTCGGGGGCTGGGATCTCAACAGTCTGGAAACGTTTACAGTTGCTGATTCACTGGTTGAAAACGTTTCCAACAGGGTGTTTCTGAATACTGACACCCGAGGAGCGAGCGTGTCAACAAGACTCTCCGCGCAGCCGCCCAGGCACTGTGCGTGGCTTACCGGACGACCGGTCAGACGATGGGGAGCCGATCCACCAGCAGCTCCACCCGCCGCTCGGCGTCCCCCGTCGGCAGTCGTCCCGCCCGGGTCAGGGTGGCCAGCCCGTGCAGGGCCGCCCAGAACACCTCGGTGAACAGTCCCGGGTGGACGCCGTCCCCGGCGGCTTCGCCGAGGCTTTCCAGCAGGGCCGCGAAGGCGTCCTTCAGCGGCTCCGGAGTGTCGTCGTTCGCGAAGGTCAGGCCACCGTCGAGCTGGAACATGGCGTCGTAGACCGCCGGGTTGCGCTCGGCGAAGCCCAGGTAGGCGCGGGCGAGGGCGGTGACCTGGGAGCGCGGGCCGTCCGCGGCGGCGGTCGCGGCCCGCACTGCCGCGGCCATCTCGGCGGCCCCGTCGAGGGCGACGGCGCCGATGATCTCGCGCTTGCCGCGGAAATGGCTGTAGAGCACGGGCTGGCTGTATTCGATGCGCTCGGCGAGCCGGCGGGTGGTGACCGCGTCCCAGCCCTGCTGCTCGGCGAGCTCGCGCGCCGTCGCCACGATGAGGCGCTCACGGTCCGACCGTTCGCGCTCCTTGCGTTCCTGTACCGACATGATCCGAGTCTAGCATCGCTAGACAAACGAGCGACAGTAGCGCTAGCGTTGCATCATCATCTAGCAACGCTAGATCCCCGGAGGGTCACCCTGCTCAGCGCACTCGAGGTCTTCACCACCGTGGTCGTCGGACTGATGGTCGGGGTGGAATTCGCCGTCGCCTTCGTCCTCAACCGGATCTTCGCCGCACTCCCCGAAGACGCCGGCCAGCTCGGCCGCGCCCACGGGGGCCGGATGCTGGGCGCGCTCATGCCGTTCTGGTACATCGGCTCGCTCGTCCTGAGCGCGGTCTGGGCCGTCGCCGGCTGGCACGATCCGGGCAGCGGCCTCGTCGTCATCGCCGCCGCGCTGCTGATCGTCAGCGTGCTCATGTCGGTCCTGCTGCTCGTCCCGATCAACAACCGGGGCAAGACGTGGACCCCCGAAAACCGGCCCGCGGACTGGAAGGAGCAGATGAACCGCTGGGACCGCTACCACTACGCCCGCGTCGCCGTCATCGTCGCCGCCTTCGCCCTGCTGGCCACCGCTCTCGGCCAAGCCTGAGCGGGTGCTCCCGGCGACGGCGGCTGAGCACCGTCGCCGGGAGCAAGCGTCACAGAGTGACCGCCTCCGCATTGTTCAGCAACGCCGACGGCGGCCGGAGCAGAGCGTCCGAAGCCAAAGCCCGGCGACGGGCCGCGCTGACGCCGCCGAAGCTCTCGGTGATGGCGGTCAGCCGCGCGGAGTGGTGGCCGACCTCGGACTCGTAGGTCATGCCGATCCCGCCGTGCAGCTGGACGATCTCCTCGGCCGCCGTCGTGGCCGCGTCGGCCACGAAGACGAACGCGTCGTCGGCCACGGTGGCCAGGTCGACGTCCGCGCCGTTGTCGTGCGCCTCGACGGCGGCGGTCGCCCAGAGCGCCATGGAACGGGCCAGCTCGACCTTCGCGTACAGGTCGGCGGCGCGGTGCACCAGCGCCTGGAACGTCGCGAGCGGGACGCCGAACTGCTTGCGCGTCTTGAGGTATTCGACGGTCAGGGCCAGTCCGGTCTCCATCAGCCCGACCGCTTCACCGGTCACAGCGACCCGCGCGCGGGCGAAGGCGAGCCGGAGGGCGGCCGCGGCGTCGGCGTCCCCGGAGCCGAGCAGCACTGCGGGCGTGCCGGCGAACTCGACCTGCGACGCGTGGCTCCAGTCGGCGGACCGGCCGTCGGTGCGGGTGATCCCCTCGGCCGCGGCGTCGACCAGGTACACCTGCGTCCGGCCGTGCTCGCCGGTCGCGGTGACCAGGAACCGGCCGGCCTGGTCGGCGTGGCGCACCGGCGACTTCACGCCGGTGAGCAGCGCCGGACCGGACCCGTCCGCCGTGGCGGTGACGGCGCGGGCCGTGCCCCAGGGCCGGCCCGGCTCGGCGTGCGCGACGGCGATCGTCGTGCCGCCGGCCGCCAGCTCGGGCAGCAGCTGCTTGGCCTGCTCCGCGGTGCCCAGCCCGGCGATCAGCCACGACGGCAGGAAAACACCGTCCAGCAACGGTTCCGCGGCGGCGTGCTTGCCCATCGCCTCGAGCGTCGCGTAGACCTCCACCGGTCCGGCGCCGACGCCGTCGAGGTCTTCGGCGACGGTCAGCCCGGTCAGCCCCAGCTCGCCCAGGGTCGCCCAGACCTTGTCGTTCCAGCCCAGCCCGGTGGCGGTCGCGGCGGCGCGCCCGCCCGCCGGGTAGCCCCGGCCGACGGCCGAGTCCACGGTCTCGAACAGCAGCCGCTGATCTTCGTTGAATTCGAGGTTCATGATCGCTGTGTCCTTAGAGCCCGAGGATCGTCTTGGCGATGACGCCGCGCTGGATTTCGTTGGAGCCGCCGAAAATCGACAGCTTGCGCTGGTTCAGGTACTGCTCCGCGGCGACCACCGCCGCGTCGTCGGCCCGCAGCTCGCCGCCGGCGTCGAGCAGCATCCCGTCCGGGCCGGCCACGCGCATGCGCAGCTTGCTCAGCGCCTGCAGCGCCTGGGTGCCCTCCATCTTGAGCAGGGACGACACCGGGCTGGCCGCGCCGTTCTCGGACGCGCCGGTCACCCGCATCTGCGTGGCCTCGAGCGCCAGCAGCGTGGTCTTCGCGGTGTGCATGGACGCGCGGAACTCCGGGTCCGCGGCGAGCGGGCCGTCCTCGGTCGCGATCCCCGCGGCCGCCGTCGCGAGGTCGCTGTAGACCCGCTGGCTGGTGCCGACCTGGGCGATGCCGTTGCGCTCGTTGCCGAGCAGGAACTTGGCGTAGGTCCAGCCCTTGTTCTCCTCGCCGACCAGGTTCTCCGCCGGGATCTCGACGTTGTCGAAGAAGAACTCGTTGACCTCGGAGCTGCCGTCGACCAGCTTGATCGGGCGCCGCTCGATGCCCGGCGTGGCCAGGTCCAGCAGCAGGAACGACAGGCCCTGCTGCTTGCGCGGCGCGTCCGGGTTCGTCCGCGCGAGCACGAACATCCACTCGCCGAACTGGCCCAGCGTGGTCCAGGTCTTCTGGCCGTTGAGCACGTAGGTGTCGCCTTCGCGGCGGGCCGTGGTGCGCAGCGACGCCAGGTCCGAACCGGCCTCCGGCTCCGAGAAGCCCTGCGACCACCAGATGTCCAGGTTCGCGGTGGCGGGCAGGAACTTCCGCTGCTGCTCCTCGCTGCCGAACTCGGCGATGATCGGGCCGACCAGGCTGACGTTGAACGCCAGCGGCTGCGGCACCGCGTTGCGCTGCAGCTCGGCGGCGTAGAGGTGCGACTGGGCGGGGGTCCAGCCCCGGCCGCCCCACCGCTCCGGCCAGTGCGGCACCGCGAGCCCGTGCTCGTTGAGGATGCGCTGGCTGGTCACGATGTCGTCGCGGGTGATCCGGTTCAGCGCGGTCCGCCGGCGGATGTCCTCCGGGATCGCGCCGAGGAACACCTCCCGCAGCCCGTCCCGGAACGCGATGTCCCCTTCGGAGAGTTCCAGATCCATGTCCTTCGGTTCCCTTTCGGCGAGCAGTGATCACCCGGCCACCCGAACATAAGGGGCGGCGGGCGGTTCCGCGCAGCCGGTACCCCGACGAGCAGTGGTTCACCACTGACGCTAAGGAATCACCGGGCGTAAGGGAATGACCGAGTCCCTCGGATCGGTGTGACCATGGCGATCACACCGGGGCCGGGCACACCGCCTTGGCCGTCCAGGCCAGCACGTACGCGAGGCAGAGCGGGTCGGCGACGTGCGCGTCGACCTGGGCCTCGTCGCGGCTGAGCCAGTCGAAGCCGGTGCGCGCGGGCGCGAAGGGCGCGTTGAACATCGAGAGGGGCAGCGGCCGGTCGAGGTCCAGCGCCGGTTCGAGCACGTCCAGCGCGGCCGCCCCGGTCAGGATCGCCGCGTCGACGCCACCGCTGTGGTCGAGCCGATACGACGTGTGGGTGGGGCACCGTTCAGTGCCCCACCCACACGTCGTGTCATTTCCGGCTACGGACGCTGTAATTCACGTCCGCCTTTTCTCACGCAGCGAAAGCCGCCGTGCCGTTCGGGGTGCCCAGCCCGGTCGGGCCGTCCCATCCGGGGCCGGCGTTGCACTGCTGGCTGGCACTGCAGGAACCGTTGCTGCCACTGGTCACGTCGAACAGACCGTCGGTGTGGGCGTACGGGTAGGAGTTCGGGCTGTCCGAAGCTCCCGGTGCGCCCGCCAGTGCGTAAACGCTGGCGATGATCGGCGAAGAAGCGCTGGTGCCACCGTAAACGGCCCAGCCGTTGCCACCGTAGGTCTGGTAGACCGCGACACCGGTGTTCGGGTCCGCGACCGCCGAGACGTCAGCCTCGCCGCGCTTGTCGCAGCCGGTGTCGACGCTCGACTGGAACGACGGCTTGGCAACGGAAGTGGAGCAGCCGCTGCCGGCACCGCTCCACGCCGACTCGCTCCAGCCGCGGCTGGAACCGTCCGCGGTCAGCGAGGTTCCGCCGACCGCGGTGACGCCGGCGCCGGTCGCCGGGTAGCTGGCGCCGTAACCGCTGTCACCGGTGCTCGCGGTGACCGCGACACCGGGGTGGCTGTAGTACTTCGAGTCGTAGCTGGCTTCCGACCCGTCCTCGCCGCCGCCGTAGCTGTTCGAGACGTACTTCGCCCCGAGGGAAACCGCGGCGTTGACCGACTGGCCGAGGTTGTCGATGGTCGCGCTGTCGGCTTCCACCAGCAGGATCTTGCAGGCGGGGCAGGCGGCGGAGACCATGTCGACGTCGAGCGAGATTTCGCCGGCCCAGCCACTGTCCGGGCTCGGCAGCGGGCTCGCCTGGCCGTTCTGGTTGACCTTGCTGAAGCAGCCGTTGGCCGTCGAGCACTCGGGCAGGCCGAACTGCTTGCGGTAGGCGGCCAGGTCCGACTCGGCGTTCGGGTCGTCGTTGGCGTCCACAATGGCCACTGTCTGACCGGATCCGCCGTCACCGAGCTTGTACGCGGATTTGATGTCCGACGGCCCCAGCCCGGACGGGGCGGCATTCGGCGCGAGGGCCGCTTGCTTGATGTCGGTCCGCTTCAGCGCGAAGCAAGTCGCGTAACCAGCCTGCACGTTCTGGTTGCAGGCATGGGTCGTGCCGGGCTGCAGGGGTGCCGCCGGGCTTGCTTGAGCCGGCAGCGATCCCCCCAGCACCAAGACGAACGACGCGAATCCGACAATCGCGGACAGGCCTCGCATAGTTCTGCGCATAGCGCCTCCAAGGTTTTCGCTCGATCCCCGGGGAATTCAACTCAGCCGGTGGAAAGTAATCAACCCGTCGTAAGTCGGGAATGTTTCTTGCCGAAGATCGCATTCATTCGGCCAAATGGAGCAGTGACCTACTCCGTACGACGAGGTCAATCACTTTCCCGGCTCATTTCAAGCCAGGGCCGCACGCAGGCAAAACGTCCGAAATCGCCCAATTGACCCGACCCGCTCGCGCCGGGAAATCAAATTTGCCGATCGATATTCCGGCAATGTCCTTTGGAGGGTGTCGCGCTGGCGGTAAACACGGTATACCTGTTCGCCGCGGCGTCTGACTGTGATTATCCAACCACCCTGAGCACTTCCGCTGGTACCGCGGTACCACCGCGCCCCCGCAGTTACCCCTGCGGTACCACCGATCCCGGCTGCCCGGCTCCTAGCGTTGCGGAGGAGAAGCGCCGGGAAGCCCGGCGCGCGGAGGCAGGGGCAGGCATGATCGACGCACACCAGCTGACCAAGCGGTACGGGGAGAAGACGGCGGTGGACCGGCTGGACTTCACCGTCCGGCCCGGCATCGTCACCGGGTTCCTGGGGCCCAACGGGGCCGGCAAGTCCACCACCATGCGGATGATCCTCGGGCTGGACGCGCCGACCAGCGGGTCGGTGACCGTCAACGGCCGCCGGTACGCCGAGCACAGCGCGCCCCTGCAGGAGGTCGGCGCGCTGCTGGAGGCCAAGTCCGTCCATCCTGGACGGTCCGCGGTGGACCACCTGCTGGCGCAGGCCTACACCCACGGGATCCCGCGCCGCCGGGTCGACGAGGTGATCGAGCTGGCCGGGCTGCAGTCCGTGGCGAAGCAGCGGGCCGGCAAGTTCTCCCTCGGCATGGGCCAGCGCCTCGGCATCGCCGCGGCGCTGCTGGGCGACCCGGCCACGGTGATGCTCGACGAGCCGGTGAACGGGCTCGACCCCGAGGGCGTGCTCTGGATCCGCAACCTGCTGACCGGCCTCGCCGCCGAGGGCCGCACCGTGTTCGTGTCCTCGCACCTGATGAGCGAGATGGCGCTGGTCGCCGAGCACCTCATCATCGTGGGCCGCGGCCGCCTGCTCGCCGACACCACTGTGGACGAACTGGTCCGCGAGGCCGGCGGCGACACCGTGCAGGTCGCCACGGCCGACCCGGCGCGGCTGCGCGAGGTGCTGGCCGGGCCCGGGGTCGGGATCACCGGCCACTCCGGTTCCGAGGAGCTGCAGGTGACCGGGCTGACCGCCCGCGCCATCGGCCTCAAGGCGGCCGAGCACGGCATCGCCCTGTTCGAACTCACCGCGAGGACCGTCTCGCTGGAAGAGGCTTTCATGGACCTGACCCGCGATTCCGTGGAGTACCACGGCACCACCGCCGGCATCGAGACGCTCGGGAGGGCGGCATGACCACCACGACTCCGGCCCCGCCCGCGCCGGCCGCCGCGCAGTCCGCCCGCCCGGCCTACAAGGTGACCGGACGGCGGGTGCTGCGCTCGGAATGGGCGAAGCTCTGGTCGCTGCGCTCCACCTGGATCACCCTCGGCCTCGGCCTGGTGCTCCTGGTCGCCATCGGCCTGATCGCCGCGGCCCAGTACCACTCCCGGATCACCTCCGGCGAGCGCATGGACCGCGATTTCGCCCAGGCCACCGCCGTGAGCCTGTCGTTGTTCGGCATCACTTTCGCGCAGCTGGCCCTCGGCGTGCTGGGCGTGCTGGTCACCGCGGGCGAGTACTCGACCGGCATGATCCGCTCCACGCTGGCCGGCGTGCCCCGCCGTCTCCCGGTGCTGTGGTCCAAAGCGGTGGTGTACGGCCTGGTCGCCTTGGTGGTCGCCCTCGTCGGCGTGTTCGTCACGTTCGTCTTCGACAGCGGCATCCTCTCCGACACCCACGCGGCGATGACGCTCTCGGGTACCGGCGTGGTGCGCAGCCTGCTGGGCGCGGGCCTCTACCTCGGCCTGGTCGGCGTGCTCGGCGTGGCGCTGGGCGCCGTGCTGCGGTCGGTCGCGGGCGGCATCGCGGTGCTGGTCGGCGTGCTGATGCTGATCCCCGGCCTGATCTCGCTGCTCCCGACGAGCTGGCAGGGCGACATCAGCCCGTACCTGCCGAGCAACGCCGGGCAGTCGATGTTCGCGCTGACCCACGACTCGACCACGCTGTCCCCCACCGCCGGGCTGCTCGTCTTCCTCGGCTGGACGGTGCTGGCGCTGGCCGCGGCCGCCTACCGGCTGAAGCGCACCGACGCCTGACCGGCACGCCGGCGCGGCGTCCCGTGCGCCGCGCCGGCGCCACTCGTCCACAATGAGCAGGTGAAAGCCGTGAGCAGCGACGCCGCCGGACCGGGCACCACCCCGGTGCCGACGCATCCGCTGGTCACCCGGCTGGCGCAGGCGGGCCAGCGCCTCCGGCAGGCGGATGGCCGGCACCGGTGGGTGCTCGACACGGCCGTGACGATCGCCGTCTTCCTGATGACCTGCCTGCCGGACCTCGTCCACGACGGTGATGTCGCCGAGCAGCGCGGCCCGCGCGAACTGCAGATCACCTTCGCGCACCTGCCCCTGGCGGGCACGCTCGCCCTGCAGATCGCGCTCGTGCTGCCGCTGCTGTGGCGGCGCCGGGCGCCGGTCCCCGCGTTCGGCGTGATCGCGGTGGTGTTCCTCGTCCAGTGGTCGCTGGACGTGTTCCTGCGCGCCGACCTCGCGCTGCTGATCGCGCTCTACAGCGTCGCGCTGCACGGACGGCTCCGGCAGCTGCCGTGGGCCTGCGCCGCCACGGTCGGCGTGATGGTGCCGCTCGCGGTCAAGGTCTCGACGGTGTTCTCCATCTGGGAGGCCCTGTTCCTCCTGCTCTGCGCGGTGACCGCGGCCGCCGCGCTCGGCCTGGCGGTGCGGATCCGCCGCACCCAGCTCGCCAGCCTGCGTGAGCGCACCGCCATCCTCGAACTCGAACGCGACCAGCGCAGCAAGCTCGCCGCCGCCACCGAGCGCGCCCGGGTGGCCCGCGAGATGCACGACATCATCGGCCACAGCCTGTCGGTGATCATCACCTTGGCCGACGGCGGCAGTTACGCGGCCGAGACCCGTCCCGACCGCGGCAAGGAGGCGTTGCGGCTGGTCGGGGACGCCGGGCGCCAGGCGCTCGGCGAAATGCGGCGCATGCTCGGCGTCCTGCGCGAGCAGTCCGACACCCCCGAGCTCAACCCGCAGCCCCGCATCGCCGACCTCGACGCGCTGTGCGCGCGGATCCGGGCGGCCGGCCCCGACATCGTCTACCAGTCCGGCGGCGACCTCGACGCGCTGGACCGCGGGGTGCAGCTGATGGCCTACCGCATCGTCCAGGAAGCGCTCACCAACACGCTCAAGCACGCCGGTCCCCGGACCCACGCGCACGTCCAGCTCACCGCGGAAGACACGCGGCTGAGCATTCGCGTGCACGACACCGGGCCGCCCGACCAGGACCGCCCGCCCGCGCGCTCGCCGGTGGAGGGCCACGGACTCGCCGGCATCCGGGAACGCGCCGCGTTGTACGACGGCACCGTCACGGCCGGGCCCGCGCCCGGCGGCGGCTGGACCGTGCAGACCGTCCTCGATCTCGCGGGCGGTGCCGCGTGACGACCGTCCTCATCGTCGACGACCAGCCGTTGCAGCGCTTCGGTTTCCGCATGCTGCTGGAGGCCTCGCCCGACACCGAGGTGGCCGGCGAAGCCGCGCACGGGGCCGAAGCCGTGCGCCGGACGGCCGAGCTGCGCCCCGACGTCGTGCTGATGGACATCCGCATGCCCGGCATGGACGGGATCGAGGCGACCCGGCACATCGTGGCCACCGGCGGCCGTTCGCGCGTCCTCGTGCTGACCACGTTCGACCTCGACGAGTACGCGTACGCCGCCCTTCGCGCGGGAGCCAGCGGCTTCCTGCTCAAGGACGCCCAGCCGGAGGAACTGCTGGCCGGCATCCGCGCGGTCGCCCTCGGTGACGCCGTGATCGCGCCCGCCCTCACCCGCCGGCTGCTCGACACGTACGCCCATCGCCTCCCCGACGGCACCGACGCGCGCGCCGGCCGCGACGATCCCCGGTGGCTGGCGCTGAGCGAACGCGAGCGGGAGATCCTGGTCGCCATCGGGCAGGGCTGGACCAACGGCGAGATCGCCGCGCGCCTGGTGCTCTCGGAGTCCACGGTGAAGACCCACGTCGGCCGGGTACTGGCGAAAATCGGGGCCCGAGACCGGATCCAGGCCGTGATCATCGCGTACGACCTCGGCCTGACCCAGCCCCGCGGGCCGGCTTGATTGTTGGCCGGCCGCTCCCGTTGTGGCCGGTTTTCCGCCGGCCACAACGGGATCCGCTCACCGCCCGCCGGTCATTCCGCGGAGACCGCGCTGAGCGCGGACGCGAGGCCGGCGGCCCTCGACGGCCGGGAAACGTACAACTGCGCGTACAGCCAGCCTTCGGACTCGAGCCCCTCGGGGTCGACTCCGGCGCCGTCCAGTGTGGCGAGGATCTGCGTCTGCTCCTCGTCGGAGGCGAAGCGCCGCTGCCGGAAGACGCCGTCGATGGGCGCCGTTTCGTAACCCAGCCCGGCCAGGCGCCGCGCGACCGGCTCGTAGGAGAACATCCGCAGCACGAAATGCGCCATCCACGGCCGTGAGCCGCGGGCGATCCGCTCGATCGTCCGCTCGGTGACGTAGCCGACGCAGCCGGTCGAGACGACGAGGTCCACCTGGTCCAGCAACTCCTGCTGTGCCGGATCCGCTTCGTCGCGTTCGAAGTCCGCGCAGATGGTCTCGTCGAGGAATCCCGCGGACCGCGCGTACGCCAACGCCGGTCCCGACGCGTCGAGACCGAAGAACCGGGCCCCGCCGGGGGTCGCGCGGGTGCGCACCAGCCGCCGGTCGCCTTCGAGCAGCGCCGGCCGATCGAGGTCCGCGACGCCGGGCGCGGTGTACTGCGCGTAGAGGTCGTCCAGGCTCGTTTCGCACCGCAGCAACGCGGCGTTGACGCCGTACGAACAGCCGACGTCGAGCACCGTCGGCTGCGGAATTCCGCGCTCTGCTTGGTATTCCTCGATCAATTTCGTGAAATACGGCTTCGCGAGCTGAGGGATCTGGTAATCCACGCGGCTCAGCGTGCCGAAGTACGGCCGCGGGTCGGGCGCGGTGTAGATGTGGTCGAACGAGATCTTGCCGGTCGAGTCTAAAGGCACGGGCCAGGCTCCTCGATCTGATCGAACGGGGCGTCGCCCCACACAGCCTGACCAGCAGGATTCCGGTCCGGACCCGGCTCACCTGGCCGGCTCCGGGCTGCCGCTCACGCCGGGGCGCTCGCTGACGGCGAAGGTCGCGGGGTCCGGGCGATCCGCCAGTACCACCGTACTGACTCGGGGCAAGCCCGCCGGTTGATCAGCGGACGACGCCGTCCGGTGCACCGGGTTTCCGGCATCCGCACAGCTGTGGCGACCTCAGCGAAGTCCGGCGCTCGACCCGGGAATCCTTGTCGTTCAAGCGGTTCCGGTCAGTCGCCCCCGCGCCAGCGGAGAACCTCAAGGGCCACACCGACTTCGAGGGGATGCTCGGCGAGCGGGCGGGGCAGCAGGCGGTCGGCCCGGTTGAGCCGCCGCAGCAGGGTGTTGCGGTGGGTGAACAGGCGCGCGGCGGCCTTCGAGGTGTTGCCCTGCTCGGCGATGAAGGTGCGGACCGCCTCGGTGACCTCCGGCGGCGCGGCCTCGAGATCGCCCAGAGTCCGCTTGACGAAGCGGTCGGCGCGGTCCGGGGCGCTGGTCAGGAGCGCGACCAGCTCGACCTCGTCGTGCGACGCCAGCCGCTGGACCGAGGTGAGCCGCGCCAGCATCTGCTGGGTGGTGAGGGCGTCGAGGTGGCTGCGCCGGAAGCCGTCCACCCCGGGCGCGGCCGGGCCGAGCGCGATGCGCACGGCCGGCAGCTGATCCAGCGCGGCCCGCACCTCGGCGACGTCCGGACGGCCGTGCACCCACACCCATCGGGTCGCGGCACTGGCGAGCACGCTCAACGGGCGCAGCTCCCCCGCCGCGGCGGCCAAGGCGTCGGCCGCGCGGTCCAGCTCGCGAAGGTCGGCGTCGGGATCGTCGGTCCAGAGGACGGCGGCGGTGTGCGTCCGCTCCAAGGCGTAGCCCAGCCGCGTCTCGGCGCGCAGGCGGGTGATCGGCGCGCCGTCCAGCAGCAGGGACACGATCTCGCGGCGTTCGGCATGCGATCCGCGGGTCAGCTCGCCGCGTTCGGCTCGCATGCGGGCGGAGATGGAGGCGACGGTGGCGTCGACGAAAGCGGCGATGGAACGCAGCGAGACGTCGAGCAGGGCGCGCAGCTCCTCGGTGTCGGAGGTGAGCGAGCAGGCGATCTGGATCCAGAACCGCTCGGCCACGCTCTGGCCGATCCGGTAGGCGTCGAGCGAGGATTCGTCGAGGCCGCGCCGGACGAGGTCCCGGGCCACCCCCAGCGGTGCCTCGCCGTCGTTCGCGCGGACCGGCACCCCCGGGGCGCGGAGGTTGGCGGCGGCCCAGAACACCAGGTTGGACCGGTTGGTCCGGCGCGTCGCGGCGGCGAGCACCGGGTCGCTGGCGATCGGCTCCATCGCCGCGCTGGCGAGGGTGGCCTCGTCCAGCTCGTCGATCCACTCCGGCGGCGGGCGGAGGGCGATCTCGGCGCCCAGGCGGATCAGCTCCTGCACCCGGGGCGACGGGGGGTCCCACGACATGGGGGAAGCATAGCGGTGCACTGTGCACCATAAGACGGTTGACAGAGTGCAGATTGTGCCCTCCGAACGCGAGACCCGGGATCGGGCGACCCGGGCCGGCCGGCCGTAGGCTGACGGCATGCAGATCGGATTCGGCGCCCCGGTGTCCGGCGCCTGGGCCACCGCGGACAACTTGGCCCGCTTCGCCGAGCAGGCGGAAGAGCTGGGCTACGCGTCGCTGTGGACTTTCCAGCGCCTGCTCGTCGGCACCGACCAGAAGCTCGCGCCGGTGTACCAGAGCGTGCTCGACCCGGTGGTGGCACTGGGCTTCGCCGCGGCCCGCACCTCGCGCATCCGGCTGGGCGTCTCGGTGCTGAATCTGCCGTTCGTGTCGCCGGCCTACCTGGCCAACCAGGCCGCGACCCTGGACCTGCTCTCCGGCGGACGGCTGGACCTCGGCCTCGGCGTCGGCTGGTCGGCCGCCGAGTTCACCGCGACCGGCGGCTCGACCGCCCGCCGCGGCGCGCGCACCGCGGAGTACCTCCAGGTGCTGCGCACGCTCTGGGCCGACGAGGTCAGCGAGTTCACGGGCGAGTTCTACACGGTGCCGCCGAGCCGGATGCAACCGAAACCGGTGCAACGGCCCGGCCCGCCCGTGCTCCTCGGTGGCGCCGTGCCCGCGGCGGTCGCCCGGGCCGGCCGGCTCGCCGACGGCTGGCTGAGCGCCAGCGGGACGGACCTCACCGGGATCGCCGCGCAGATCGGCATCGCCCGCGAAGCCGCCGCCGAAGCCGGCAAGGATCCGGCCGCCCTGCGGTTCGTCTGCCGGGGCGCGGTCCGGCCCGGCACACCGGTCGTCACCCCGGACGGCACCCGGAAGCGGCTCTCCGGAAGTTACGAGCAGATCCGCGAGGACGCGGCTTGGCTCGGCGAGCAGGGCGTCACGGAACTGTTCTACGACCTGAACTGGGATCCCCAGATCGGCACCCCGGCGGCCGACCCGGCCGCGGCCACCGCCCGCGCCGAGGAGATCCTGCACGAGCTCGCCCTCGGCAACGGCTGAACCACCGCCCAGCTTCACCCGGCCATGGTGCACTGTGCACCACAAGACGTCCGATCTGGTGCCGATTCCCCTTGGCCAACCGCCGCCGCGCACCGCACCATGCAAGGGCCGACCACCACCGTTGGGAGTTGCCGCCGATGTCCTCTGCCTCCGAGCCGCCCGCTGCCGAACACCTCGACGTCCTGATCATCGGGGCCGGGATCTCCGGCATCGGCGCGGCGTACTACCTGCAGCGGGACCATCCGCACCGCTCGTTCGCGCTGCTCGAGGCGCGCGGGGCGATCGGCGGGACCTGGGACCTGTTCCGCTACCCCGGCATCCGGTCGGACTCCGACCTCTACACGTTCGGCTACGAGTTCAAGCCGTGGCGGGACGAGGACGCGATCGCCGACGCCCACAAGATCCTCGACTACCTCCACGAGACCACCGCCGAGCACGACCTCGACCGCCGGGTCCGGTTCCACCACAAGGTCGTGGCCGCGTCGTGGTCCTCGGAGCAGGCGCGGTGGACAGTGGACATCGAGCGCACCGACACCGGCGAACGCACGAAACTGACCTGCGACTGGCTGTTCAGCGCCGGCGGGTACTACCGCTACGACGAGGGGTTCACCCCGCGTTTCGAGGGCCGCGAGCGGTTCGCCGGGACGATCGTCCACCCGCAGCACTGGCCCGAGGACCTCGACTACGCGGGCAAGCGCGTCGTGGTCATCGGCAGCGGCGCCACCGCGGTCACCCTCGTGCCGGCGATGGCGCCGACCGCCGGGCACATCACCATGCTGCAGCGGACCCCGAGCTACATCCTGCCGGTGTCGAAGAGCGACGGCCTCGCCGTCCGGCTCAAGCAGGTCTTCGGCGACGAGCGCGGGCACGCCATGGCCCGGTCGCTGGGCGCCTTCCGGCAGCGGGCGATCTGGCGGTTCACCCAGCGGTTCCCGAAGGCCTCGCGGCGGCTGATCCGCTGGATCACCACCAAGCAGCTGCCCGCGGGCTATCCGGTCGACGAGCACTTCAACCCGCCGTACGACCCGTGGGACCAGCGGCTGTGCCTGGTCCCGGACGGCGACCTGTTCCGGTCCATCCGCACCGGCGAAGCCGACATCGTGACCGACCGGATCACCACCTTCACCGAGAAGGGCCTGCTGCTGGAATCCGGCCGGGAGCTCGAGGCGGACGTCATCGTCACCGCCACCGGGCTGAACCTGCAGCCCTTCGGCGGCCTCGACCTGACCGTCGACGGCGAGCCGGTGCGCCTCGCGGATACGGTGACCTACAAGGGAATGATGCTCTCCGGGGTGCCGAACCTGGCCTTCTCCATCGGCTACACCACCTCGTCGTGGACGCTGAAGGTCGGCCTGCTCTGCGAGCACTTCTGCCGGCTGCTCGCGCACATGGACGCCCACGGCCACACCGTCTGCCGCCCCGAGCCCGCCGACCCGGCCATGCCGAAGCGGCCGTTCCTCAACTTCGGCGCCGGCTACGTCCAGCGCGTCGTGGACCAGCTGCCCCGGCAGGGCGACCGGCTGCCGTGGCTGACTTCGATGGACTACCACTCCGACGTCAAACGGCTGCGCAAGGGCAGCGTGGCCGACCCCGAGCTGCAGTTCTCGCGCGCCACGCAGCTCGCGCCCGCCGCGCGCCCGGCCGACGCGGTGACCGGCTGATGCCCGCCGACCGGTTCGCCGACGTCCCGGCCGGGCCGCGCCTCTGCTACCGCGTCGAGGGGCCGGAAGACGGGCCGACGCTGCTGCTGATCGCCGGGCTGGGCCTCGACCTCACCTCGTGGCCACAGCGGCTGGTCGACGGGTTCACCGGCCACGGCTTCCGCGTGATCCGCTTCGACAACCGCGACGCCGGCCGGTCGAGCCGCATCGCCACCCCGTCTCCCGGCCGGCTGAGGCAACTCCTGGCGCGGCCGCGACCCGGCGCGTACGACCTCGGCGACCTGGCGGCCGACACGATCGAGCTGCTCGACCACCTCGGCGTCGGGCGCGCGCATCTGGCCGGGATGTCGATGGGCGGGATGATCGCCCAGACCGTCGCGGCGCGGCACCCCGGCCGCGTCGCCACGCTCACCTCCATCTTCTCCACCACCGGGAATCCGCGAGTCGGCCGGCCCGCCCGCTCGACGATCCTCCGCCTGGCGAAGGGCCCGGCCCGGACCGCCGAGGAATCGGCCGAGCGGCACCTGTCCCTGCTGTCGCACATCGGCTCGAAGACGTTCCCGCCCGACGAGGCGCTCGAACGGGCCTGGGCCACGGCGGTGTGGGAACGCAGCGGCGGCGTCAACCCCGGGGTGCCGCGCCAGATCAGCGCCATCCAGTCCTCGGGTGACCGCACCGCCGAGCTGCGCCGCATCACCGCCCCGACGCTCGTGGTGCACGGCGACGCCGACCTCATGGTCCACCCGAGCGGCGGCCGGGCCACCGCGCAGGCCGTCCCGGGCGCGCGCCACGTCGAAATCACCGGGATGCGCCACCATCTCGCGCCCGGGGTGCTCGACCGCCTGGTGGAACTCACCACCGAACTGGCGCACACCGCCGAAACGCCGAAGACCCGCACCGGAGGAACCCGATGAGCAGTGTGCGTGGCAAGGTCGCGGCAGTGACCGGGGCCGGCTCCGGGATCGGCCGGCAGCTGGCGTTCGAACTCGCCCGCCGCGGCGCGCGGGTCGCGGTCTCCGACGTCGACGACCTCGGCCTCGCCGAGACCGCGGACCGGCTCAAAGCCCTCGGTGCCGAGGTCCACGCCGCGCACCTCGACGTCAGCGACCGCGAGGCCGTCGAGGCTTACGCGTCGGCCGTCGCGGAGCATTTCGGTGTGGTGCACCAGATCTACAACAACGCCGGGGTCAGCGGCGGGCGCGGCGGAGTCCTCGACAACGACTGGGCCGACTACGAGCGGGTGCTCGGGATCAACCTCTTCGGCGTCATCCACGGCACCAAGGCGTTCCTGCCGCACCTGATCGCTTCCGGCGACGGGCACGTGGTGAACGTCTCCAGCCTCAACGGGATCATGGCGCAGCCCTCGCTCAGCGACTACTCCGCCGCCAAGTTCGGCGTCCGCGGCTTCACCGAGAGCCTGCGCGCCGAGATGCTGCTGGCCCGCCACCCGGTGCAGGTCGGCGTCGTCCATCCCGGCGGGGTCAAGACCAACATCGCGAACGCGGGCATCGAACGCGCCCGCGAGCAGGGAAACCTCACACCACGCGCCGAAGCGCGAGCGCGCGTCTACAACGAAAAGCTGCTGAAGATGCCCCCCGAAGAGGCCGCCAGCATCGTGCTCGACGGCGTCGAAGCGGACCGCCCCCGCATCCTGGTCGGCAACGACGCCAAAGCCATCGACCTGCTCATCCGCCTGTTCCCCCGGCTGTACCCGAAGGTGGCCGTCCGGTTCGAGCGGCGGACGATGGCGTCCTAGGGTCCGCTCCCGGTCGGGAGTGTCCGGGAGTGTCATAGTGGAGTGGTGCACGAACTCCTCTTGGACCATCCGGTCGTCGCGAGTGTCAAGGACGAGGCTGGGCTGCGGGCGGTCACCGAGGTGGAAGCGCCGGTGGTGTTCCTGCTCTTCGGGTCGATCCTGACGCTGCCGGGGCTGGTCGAGCGGCTGCGCGCGGCCGGGAAGACCGTGCTGGTGAACGTGGACCTGATCGAGGGACTGGTCAGCCGGGACATCGCCGTGGACTTCGTGGCCGAGCGGACGCAGGCCGAAGGGGTGCTGAGCAGCAAGGCGGCCATCGTGAAGGCGGCCAAGGCGCGCGGGCTGCTCGCGGTGCACCGCTTCTTCCTGGTCGACTCGTTCTCCTACCACAACCTCGGCAAGCAGCTGGCGATCTCCCGGCCCGACTACATCGAGATCCTGCCCGGCTGCGTGCCCCGGGTGATCACCTGGCTGCGCGCCGACACCGAGGTGCCGATCATCGCCGGCGGCCTGGTCTGCGACAAGGACGACGTGCTGGCCGCGCTCGGCGCCGGCGCGACCGCGATCGCTTCGTCCAATGTGGACGTCTGGTCGATGTAGGACCGGCTTCACTCCCCCTTCGAGGCTAGCCAGGTGAACAGCGGGTCGGTGTGGCCGGGCAGCTCCCGGTACACCTCGCCCAGCCTCCGGTAACGCTCGTGGGTCACCGGGTCGGGCACGAACTCCGCCCCGGGCGCGACCAGCGCCGCCACCGCCTCGTCGAAGCCGTCGAACAGGCCCAGGCCGACGCCCGCGCAGATCGCCGAGCCCAGCTCCGCCCCACCCTGCGCCCGCCGCGCCGGCCGGTCGAAGGCGTCGGCGACGATCTGCATCAGCACGTCCGAGCCTGCGCCGCCGCCGGAGACCAGCACCCGCGAGAATTCCGTGCCCAGCTCCGCTGCCATGGCGTTCCCGTTGCCGTGCAAGGTGAGCGCGACCGCCTCCAGCACGGCCCGGTAGAGGTGGAACGGTCCCTGCCGGCCGTCGAACCCGAGGAACGCACCGCGGCGGAACGGCGCCTCGACGGGCGCGAGCCAGTCGAGCACCGCGATGAGGCCGTCGGACCCCGCGGGCACGGTCGCCGCGCCCGCGTTCAGCCATTCCTCCTCGCCCAGCAGGTCGCGCAGCCAGCTGACCGTCCACATGCCACGCCGGATGCCCTCACTCTCATACAGGTACGAGTGCGGCCGGCAGGCGAAATTCGTCCAGAACGCCTTGGCGTCACGGACATTCCGCGCGCCGGTGGTCATGCCGGCGATGTAGGTGCCGAGTGACAGCAGGAGGGTGCGGTCGTCGGACAGGCCGCTGCCCAGTGCCTCCACCGCCTTGTCGTTGGCGGTGGCGAACACCGGCAGCCCTTCCGGCAGCCCGGTGTGCGCCGCCGCCGAGGCCGTCACGGTGCCGAGCCGGTCGCCGGGCTGCACCAGTTCGAACAGCATCTCGCGCGGGATGTCCGGCTCCGGCACCCAGTCCCAGGTGTCCGTGTCGATCGGCCACACGCCCTGGTAATTCGCCGCGGTGTCACGGAACTGCCCGGTCAGCCGCGCGGTGATGTAGCCCGAAGACGCGGTGACGTAACGGACTTCCGGGTTCGTGTGCTCGTACGGCCGCGATACCCGCTCGTCCATCCAGCTCAGCACCGGCTGGGCGAGCGTGCCGTCGGCGCGCAGCATCGCGCGGCAGAACCGGATGGTGCACAGCCCGACGCCGAGGATGTCTTCGGGCCGCCCGTCGAACGCGTCCAGCGCCGCGCGGGTGGCCGCGCCGATCGAGTCCCACAGGTCGTCGTCCGGGTGCTCGACGACGCCCGGGCGCGGGGTGTCGTTGGGCCGCAACGGAACCCGGGCCCGGGCGTGCACCTTGCCGTGCTCGTCGAAGACGGTGACCTTGGTGCTCTGCGAGCCGTTGTCGATCCCGAGGAGGTAGCCGGTCATCACCGGTCCCCGACCGGGAAGACGGTGCCCGGGTTCATGATCCCGTTCGGGTCGTAGGCCTCCTTGAGCTTGCGCAGCACCGGGTACGCGCTGCCGTGCTCCTGCTCGGTCCACGGCGCGCGGTACTTGCCGATGCCGTGGTGGTGGACCATCGAGCCGCCGCGGGCCAGCGTCTCCTCGACGATGATCGCGTTGAGCGGGATGTGGTACTTCGTGATCTCCTCGCGCGGCTCGCAGTTGATCCGGTAGTCGTAGACGAAGTACATGTTCGTGCCGGTCTGGTAGCTGTGCGAGGAGTGCCCGCCCAGCATGGTCAGGTCCTCGAAATGCGGGTACTCCTTGGTGATCCGGGAGATCACGGCGTCGTAGACGTCGCCGACCACCGACCAGTTCGCCGACACCTCGGTGGTGTAGCCCAGCCGGTGCTCGGCCAGCATGGTGTCCTGCTCGGCCTTGATCTTGTCCGGGCCCCAGTTGAGGTTGTCGAACCACGCGCGGATCAGCCCGGGGTCGACCCGCTCGTGCTGGTGGCGCTCGACGATCTGCTCGATCGCCGTGCTCGTCGCGTCCGCCAGCGGAGCGGGCCCCTCGGCGAGGAAAACGGCCACGCACTTGCCGTTCGCGAAGTGGGAGAAGTGCTGCGCGGCGTCCTGCTCGGAGTAGACCCGCGCGACCGACGGGTGGTAGCCCTCGGTGACGAC
Source organism: Amycolatopsis saalfeldensis (assembly GCF_900110575.1). Classification (GTDB taxonomy): domain Bacteria; phylum Actinomycetota; class Actinomycetes; order Mycobacteriales; family Pseudonocardiaceae; genus Amycolatopsis; species Amycolatopsis saalfeldensis. Next base: position 166,909 of record NZ_FOEF01000015.1, on the reverse strand, counting down.
CTCGCGCAGGATCTCGATCCCGGTCCGCACGTCGTCGAGCAGGTAGCCGTGGAAGCGGTTGTTCTCCGGCTGGTACTTGAACAGCTTCACGGTGACCTCGGTGACGAAGCACAGGGCGCCCTCGTTGCCGATCACCACGTGGCGGATGTCCGGCCCGGCCGCGCGGCGCGGCACGTTCTTCACCCGGCTGACCGCGCCGTCCGGGAACACCGCCTCCAGGCCGACCACCATGTCCTCGATCCCGCCGTACAGCGTGGAGAACTGGCCGATCGAGCGCGTGGCGACCAGCCCGCCCATCTGCGCCAGCGGCTTGGACTGCGGCGAGTGGCCGGTGGTCAGGCCCAGCTCGCGCACCCGGTCTTCGAGCACCTGCAGCGGGACGCCGCACTGCGCGGTGACCTGCATGTCCACCGGGTCGACGTCGAGGATCTCGTCCATTTCGGACCCGTCGAGCACGATCGTGCCCTCGAAGCTGGTCTCGAGCCCGCCCTCGGTGCCGGTGCGGCCGGTGCGCGGGACGACGTAAACACCGTGCTCGTTCGCGAAGGCCAGCACGGCGGCGACCTGCTCGGTGCTGCCCGCGCGCACGATGGCCAGCGGGAACGGGCCGTCGTAGATGTCGTGGACGGCGGTGTACTTCTTGAACCGGTCGACGCTCGCCTCGCGCAGCAGCCGCTCGTCGGTGTCCACGCGCTCGGGGCCGGCGATCTCGCGCAGCCGGTCGATGATGGCGGTCGTGTCCATGGTTTCCTGTGCTCCGTTCGTGGTTCGGTTCATCGGGTGAGGTAGCCGCCGTCGACGGTGAGGACGTGCCCGTTGACGTAGTCCGAGGCCCGGCTCGCCAGGAACACCACCGCGCCCATGAGGTCGCCCAGCTCGCCCCACCGGCCGGCCGGGATGTGGTCCAGGACGCGCTGGTTGGCCGCCGCGTCGGCGCGGGTCTGCTCGGTGATCGGGGTGGCGAAGTAGCCGGGTGCGATGGCATTGCACTGGACGTTGCTCGCGCCCAGCTCGTCGCAGTATGCCTTGGTGAAGCCGACGATGCCGTGTTTCGTCGCCGCGTACGCCGGGGACATCTGCCCGCCGAGGAACGAGAACAGCGAGGCGATGTTGACGATCTTGCCGTGCCCCTGCTCCGCCATCAGCCGCCCGGCGAGCCAGCCGAGTTCGAACGGCGCGGTCAGGTTGAGCGCGACCATCGGGTCCCACTGCTCCCGGCCGAACTCCCCGACCGGCGCGAGATTGCTGATGCCCGCGGAGTTGACCAGGATGTCGACCGAGCCGAAAGCGTCCACACAGGACTCGACGACGTGGGCCGGCGCCCCCGGCTCGGTGAGGTCGGCCTTCACCGTCTCCAGCCGGGCACCGGTCGCCTCGACCAGGCGCCGGGTCTCGCCGCCGTCGTCGATCACCGTCGGCGTGAACACGTTCGCACCGGCCTTGGCCAGCGCCACGGTGAACGCGCGCCCGAGCCCGGTGTTCCCGCCGGTGACGATGGCGTTGCGGCCGCGCAGCGAGAACAGGTCGAGGGAGAAGTCCTGGATTTCCAACGGAAGGGCCTTTCTTCAGGTACGGGTGTTCAGGTGAGGGCGGCCGCGCGTGGCAACGGCTCTTCGGCCGGTTCACGGCGCTGCACCCACAGGGTCAGCGAGGTCAGGGCGATGCCGATCAGGCCCGCGGCGGTGAGGACGCCGAACAGCGTGCCGTAGCCGCCGTGCGGGGCGGTGCCCGTGGACGCGTCGCCGATCCACCAGGCGACGAGTCCGGGCAGGAACGCGTCCGGCAGGTAGGCCAGCCCCGAGGCCAGGCCGATCACCCCGCCACGCTGGTCCGCCGGGATGCGGGCCTCGGTGATGCTCGCCCAGTAGACCCCGCGGCTGGCGAAGACCATGAGCGACAACACGAACATCAGGGTCAGCGCGGCCCACTGCAGCGCGGGCGCGCCCGGCAGGAACAGCAGGACCGCCACACACAGCGTCGCGCCGACGAAGGCGAGCCGCAGGAACCGCGGCGTCGAGTGGGTCACCTTGTCCACGGCGAACCCGCCGAGCGGCCCGGCGACGAACTGGAAGACGTAACTGCGCACCACCCCGAGCACGCCGATCAGCCCGGCCGTGACGCCGAAGTTGTGCTGCAGCAGCGGGGAGAAGTAGCCGAGTGTGGTGTAGAAGCAGTACATCAGCATGATCGAGCCGCCGAGCAGCCAGGTGTACTTGTTCCGCGCCGCCGCGAGCAGCTGGCGCACCGAAAGGGCCGAGCGCTCCCCAGCCGGGGACTCGCCGGCCTGGCCCCGCAGCGCGAACCAGATCAGCCCGGCCAGCACCAGGCAGAGGCCGCCGTAGACCGCGATGAGCGTGAGCACCCCGACCGTCGGCGCGAGCACGGTGCCGATCAGCAGCGCGCCGACGCCGCTGATCACCGTCGAGGTGACGCCGCGGATCGCTTCCAGGAAGCCGAAAAGCCGGCCCTGCTGCTCGGTGGGGCCGAACGAGCCGATCGCCTTCACCAGCGCGGGCCAGTACAGCGCCATGCCCGCGAAAGCCATCGCGATGTGCGCCAGCAGCACCGTGGCGTAGCCGGGCGAAACCGTGAGCGAGAGATCGGCGACGCCGGTGATGGCCAGTGCGGCGACGACCAGGGTGCGCGGGGCGAACCGGTCGGCGAACCAGCCGCCGGCGAAGTACATGACCGCGGCCACGGCGCCGAACACCGACATGATGTCGCCGTATTCCTGCGAGGTGAGGCCGAGGGCGTGGTACGTCGGTTCCAGGAACACGAACCGGATGTAGGCGACCTGGAAAATCACGCCGCCGGACATGCACAGCAGCAGATAACTCAGGCGCCTGCGCGCACCGCTCACTTTCGACCACCTCACTGTGGGACAACGCTGTGGAACAACGCTCTGGGAAAATACCGTGGGGATATCAGGGCACAAAAAAAGAGAACAGAAATCCCCTGCGATGAAATGGGGTTACTGTTCTCTGAGGTCTCTAGTAACTGAAGTATTCGGTTGTGGTTACGCCAGCGTAACCACAGGTCTCCCCGCCTGTCAAGCGCCGTCCACCCGACGGGTTTCCCCAGTTAGAGACCGGTCTCGCGCCGTCCGAGCGGCCGGCGAACCCGCACCGCCGGACCTATTGACACTCCAGGGAACCCGTACTCATACTCGACGCCGGCCCAAGGGGAACGCGTTCCACATATGGAACAAACACCGTTCGGGTGGCCCATCTTCATTACTCCACAGACTCACCTCGCGAGGAGCTACTCGAATGGAAACTCTTGCTGCCGTTCTCGAGGAGACCGGCGGTCCGCTCACCTTCCGCACGCTCACGCTCGACGACCCGGCGCCCGGCGAGGTCGCCGTGAAGATCGCCGCGACGGGTGTGTGCGCCAGCGACGCGCACACCATCAGCGGGCGGATCCCCTCGCCCCTGCCGGCCGTCCTCGGGCACGAGGGCGCGGGTGTGGTCACCGCGGTCGGCGCCGGGGTCGCGCACGTCGCGGCCGGCGACCACGTCGCGCTGTCCTGGCTGCCGAGCTGCGGCCGGTGCCGCTACTGCCAGGCGGGCCGGCCGGTGCTCTGCGCCGCCAGCGCCCCCGCGCTGCTCGGCGGCACCCTTCTCGACGGCACCGTCCGCCTGCACGACGGCGGCCGGGACGTCTACCACTATTCGTTCCTGTCCACCTTCGCCGAGCACACGGTGGTCCCCGCCGCGAGCGCGATCAAGATCCCGGACTCGGTGCCGCTGCCGGTCGCCGCGCTGGCCGGCTGCGGCGTGCTGACCGGTTACGGCGCCGTGGTCAACCGCGCGCGGGTCGCGCCGGGCGACGCGGTGCTGGTGTACGGCGCGGGCGGCGTCGGGCTCAGCGCGATCATGGCCGCGAAGCTCTCCGGGGCGGACCACATCGTCGTCGTGGAGCCGCACCCGGGCAAACGGGACGGGGCCACGGTCTTCGGCGCCACCCGGGTGCTGAGCCCGGACGACAACGTGGTCGCCGAGGTCCGGGCGCTCACCGGCGGGCAGGGCGCCGACGTGACCATCGACGCCGTCGGCAAGGAAGGCTTGCTGGAACAGGCTTTCGACGCCACCGCCCCGGGCGGCACGGTCGTGTGTGTCGGCGTTCCCGCCGCCACGGCGTACGCGAGTGTCCCCGCCGCGCGGTTCGTGCGCGAGGAGAAGTACCTGACCGGCAGCCTCTACGGGTCCAGCCGGCCCACCCAGGACATCCCCAAGCTGCTCAACCTGTTCCACACCGGCAAGCTGCCGATCGACAAGCTGATCTCGAAGACCTATGCGTTCGGGGAGATCAACACCGCGTTCGCCGACCTGACCGGCGGGTCCAACCGCCGCGGCGTCGTGATCGTCGACGAGGAGCTGGCCGGCCGGTGAACCTCGAAGCAGCCGGTGTGCCCGTTCCGGCGGAGCGGGAACCGGGCAAGCGCAGTCCTGCCGTGGCGCAGGCGTTCGCGGTCCTCGACGCGCTCGCCGAGCGGCGGCGCGGGCTGCGGCTGAGTGAGCTCGCGGTGGCCGTCGGCGCGCCGAAGAGCTCGGTGCACCGGCTGCTGGCCACGATGGGCGAGCTGGGCGTCACCCGCAAAACCGGTGACGGCCGGTTCGTCGTCGGGCCGCGGATGGCCGCGTACGCCGAGCCGGCAGGCGGGGAGCTGACCGGGCTGCTCGGCATGTTCTACACGTGCGCGGAGCAGATCCGGGACCGCCAGGACGAGACCGTCCAGCTCGCGGTGCTGTCCGGGGCCGAGGTCACCTTCATCGCGCACGTCGACACCACGAAGCCGGTGCGGCTGCAGACCCGCGTCGGGCGGCAGCTGCCGGCGCACGCGTCCGCGAGCGGCAAGGCGATCCTCGCCTTCCGCGGCGAGGAGGACCTGCGGCCGGTCCTCGCCACCGGGCTGCCGCGGCTGACCGGGGCCACCCTGTGCGAGGAGCCGGCACTGCGCGCGGAACTCGCCCTGGTCCGGGAACGCGGCCACGCCACCGAAGTCGAGGAGATGACGGCGAACCTGTCGTGCTTCTCGGCGCCGGTGCTGGACGGCGACGGCCGCGCGGTCGCCGCCGTGACCGCCTGCGTGCCCGCGAACTCGGTGTCCCCCGACCGGGCCCGGATCCTGATCGACGAGGTCCGCCGGGCCGCGGCCGAGCTGGCCCGCCACCGGTGACCCCTGAACCGAAAGGTGAAGACATGCAAGGAAAGACCGTCCGGCTGTACGTCGGCGGCGAGTGGGTCGAAACCGGCGCCACGTTCACCGTCGAGGACCCCGCCACCGGCGAGCGGATCGCCGAAGTCGCCGACGCGGGACCGGAGCACGCCCTCGCCGCACTGGACGCGGCGCACGCCTCGCGGGCGGAACTCGCCGCGAGCAGCCCGCGCACCCGGGCGGGCTGGCTGCGGGCGGCGTTCGACGCGGTGCTGGCCCGGACCGAAGAGTTCGCCGAGACCATCACCCGCGAAATGGGGAAACCGCTCGCGCAGTCACGCGGGGAGGTCGCGTACGGCGCCGAGTTCCTGCGCTGGTTCGCGGAGCAGGCCGCCCACCTGCACGGCGGCTTCGCGGTCTCGCCGGACGGTGCCTCGCGCATCGTCACCACGCACCGGCCGGTCGGCCCGGCGCTGCTGATCACACCGTGGAACTTCCCGCTCGCCATGCTGACCCGCAAGCTGGGCGCGGCACTGGCCGCGGGCTGTCCCGTCCTGCTCAAGCCCGCCGAGCAGACGCCGCTGACCGCGGCCCTGCTCACCGAGATCCTCGACGGCCTCGGACTGCCCGAGGGCGCCGTCAGCCTGCTCACCACCACCCGCGCGCCCGAGCTGTCAGCCGCGCTGATGGCCGACGACCGGCTCCGAAAGGTGTCGTTCACCGGCTCCACCGCCGTCGGCTCGGCGCTCATCCGGCAGTCGGCGCACCACGTCCAGCGGACCTCGATGGAGCTGGGCGGCAACGCGCCGTTCCTGGTGTTCGACGACGCCGGCCTCGAAGCCGCGCTGGACGGCGCGATGCTGGCGAAGTTCCGCAACGGCGGCGAGTCCTGCGTCGCCGCGAACCGGTTCCTCGTGCACCGCGCGGTCGCCGAGGAGTTCACCGCGCGGTTCACCGAACGGGTCCGGGAACTCAAGCCCGGCAACGGTTTCGACCCCGCGTCGACGCTCGGCCCGCTGATCGATGCCCGGCAGCGGGACAAGGTGACGGAGCTGGTCCGGGACGCGGTCGCGCACGGCGCCAAGGCGGTCACCGGCGGGGAGCCGATCGACGGGCCCGGGTACTTCTTCGAGCCCACTGTGCTCACCGGCGTGGACCCGGCGCACCGCGTGATGCAGGAGGAGATCTTCGGGCCGGTCGCGCCGATCGCGGTCTTCGACACCGAGGCCGAGGCGGTCGAGCTGGCCAACGCCACGCCGTACGGGCTGGTCGCCTTCGTCTACACGCGCGACCTCTCGCGCGCGGTGCGGGTCGCGGAGGCGTGCGAGACCGGCATGGTCGGGATCAACCGCGGGATCGTTTCGGAGCCGGCCGCGCCCTTCGGCGGGGTCAAGGCCTCCGGGCTCGGCCGGGAAGGCGGGCGAAGCGGCATCGAGGAGTACCTCGAGACCGGCTATTTCGCGCTCGGCCTGTGAAGGGCGGTGATCCGGCGATGACCACGATCTCCCGCGCCGGCGCCGGCGCGGTGAACGCGCGGCGCACCCGGTTCCTGCGCCGGCTGACGGTGGCCACCGGCGGCGGCATGTTCCTCGACGGGTTCGTGTTCGCCTGCATCGCGGTGGCCGTGGCGGGCAAGGCGTTCCGCGCCGACCTGCACACGACGCCGGTGTGGCTGGGCCTGATCTCCGCGTCCACTCTGGTCGGCACCATCATCGGCGGGCCGCTCGGCGGGTACTGCACCGACCGGTTCGGCCGGCGGCCGATGTTCACCGCCGACCTGTGCGTTTTCCTGGTCTCCTCGGCGCTGCTGTTCTTCGTGCGGGCTCCATGGCAGATCGTGGCGCTCGGCGTGGTGATGGGCCTGGCGGTCGGCGCCGACTACGCGATCGGCTCGCCGATGCTGGGCGAGTTCACCCCGGCCCACAACCGCGGGCGCTACCTCGGCGTGCTGGAGATCCTCTGGAACGTCGGTTACGTGCTGGCGTTCTTCCTCGGCTTCCTGATCACCCGCATCGATCCGGGGGCCTGGCGGTACGCGCTGGCGCTCGGCGTGGTCCCGGCCGCGATCGTGCTCGCCCTCCGCCACGGCCTCCCGGAATCCCCGCGCTGGCTGATGTCCCAGGGGCGGCACGCCGAGGCGCGCGCCATCCTGATGGAGCACCTCGCGCTCGACCCGCACTCCCCCGAGTTCGCCGACGAGCCGACCGGCGAAGCGGGCTACCGGACCCTGTTCGGGCGGGAGTACCTGGCGCGCACGGTGTTCTGCTGCGTGTTCTGGATCTGCATCGTGCTGCCGTACTTCGCCATCACGTTCTTCCAGGCCGACATCCTGACCACGCTGGGCATCTCGGACCCGGTGCTCACCGCGGTGTTCGGCACCTGCACGGCACTGGCGGGCGCGGTGCTCGGGTGGTCCCTGGTGGACCGGATCGGCCGCCGGAAGATCCTCATCGCGCCGATGTTCGTCACCGCGCTGATGCTCTCGATCGTCGCGGGTGGACAGTGGCTGCCGCATTCCCTTGTGGTGCCGGCGTTCTTCGGCTACCTCTTCGCCTACGGGGTGATGAGCATCCTGCCCGGGGTGTACCCGCTGGAGGTCTTCCCGACCTCGGTGCGCACCACCGGCATGGGCGTCGCGGCGGCGGCCTCGCGGATCGGCTCCGCGATCGGCACGTTCCTGCTGCCCTTGGCACTGGCCGCGTTCGGCCTGCTGCCCACCATGGGCTTGATGGTCGCCGTCTGCCTGATCGGCGGCCTCAGCTCCCTCGCGCTCGCCCCGGAGACGCGCGGCCGCGCGCTGTCGGTCTCCGGCGGCCCACGGAAAGGACTCTGAATGACCGACCTCGACGGCCGCACCGCCCAGGCCTGGGGCGGCGCCAACCCCGACGGCGTCCACCTCAACGTGGTGCTGGCCCGCCGCGGCTCCCCCACCGCGGCCACGATGACCGGCGCCTTCGCCTCCCCCACGGCCGGTTTCACCCCGATCCTGGTGTGCGTCGGCGAGGACCAGCCGTCGTACCGGACAATCCACCCGCCGACGATCATGCTGAACAAAACGGAGTCGCCCACCGAGGCCTTGGTGAACCTCGTGTCGGGCGCCTGCCAGGTCGGGATCGCCCAGGGCGTCCTGGATTCCGTGGCCGACGGGGTGCTCGCCGGGGACCAGGAAACGCTGGTGTTCGCCGCGGTTTGGCTCAATCCGGAGGCCACCCGCGGTGACGCCGTCCGGGCCGCCGCCCGCGAGGCGATGCGCAAGGGCGTGCGCGAGGCGGCGTCCGGCCATGACCTCACCGCGGAGCTGGTGGCGGGGCGGAACCGGGTGACGCATCCGTTCTACACGCCCTGAGGGGGACCTTCACGGGGTCCTCGCCCGCATCGCGATCACCGGTTACCGTGCTCCCATGCCGGACACTCCGATCGTGCTGGTCCACGGTTCGTACCACCAGCCCGCCCATTACACACCGCTGGTCAGCCGGCTCACCGAGATCGCCGGGAGCGTGAGCGTGCCGGACATCGGCCTGCTGCCGTTGCCGGAAAGCATCAAGCTCGTGCAGGACATCGTGGACCGGGCCGCGGCGCCGCCGGTGGTCGTGGGCCACTCGTTCGGCGGCGCGGTCGCCGGTTCCCTGCGCGGGGTCCGGCGGATGGTCTTCCTGTCCGGATGGGTGCTCGACGTCGACGAGACCGCCGTCGGATGGCTGGCCGAGGATCCCGCCGGCGGGTCGGAATTCGCGCAGGCACTGCGTTTCTCCGAGGACGGCGCCCAGGCCCGGATCGATCCCGGGGCCGCGACGAGCCTCTTTTACGCCGATTGCCCGCCCGATGTGGCGGCGCACGCGGTCGAACTGCTGCGCCCCGACACGGTGCTCAACTTCCAGTTGAGCCCGACCGCCGCCGAATGGAAACACACCCCTTCGCTTTATGTCGCGACCCGCCGCGACCGCACCTGGCCACCGGCCCTCGTCACGGAATTCTCCCGCCGCTGCACCGAAACCGTCACCGTCGACACCGGCCACTCGCCCTACCTCAGCGCCCCGGACCGCATCGCCGGGATCATCGGCGAATGCCTGGAATGAGAAGCGGGGGACCTTGACAGGGTCCCCCACGCCATCCTTTCCGCCATTAGTCTCGGACTCGAGATCGTGCCGCGCCCGCACGAAACGAACGAATCCCTGCGAATTCCGGCGAAAGGACCTGACCGTGCGCCGTACGCTCTGGCGAATCGCGCTCACCGCCGTCACCACCGTCGGCCTGACCACCGCCTGCTCGACCACACCGACCGAATCGGCCCCGGCCGGCCCGGCCCAGCTCATCCAGCCGATGACCAAGGTGACCACCCAGCCGCGCCAGGGCTACTACTCCGACCCGTACCCGATCCGCGTCGCCAAGCCGGGCACGCTCCCGCAGTCCTTTTCCGGTACCACCAGCGAGCTGCTGAGCTGCGCGGGAACCCCGACGAAGGGCTGTTTCCAGGCCACTCCGATGACGGTGTCCATCGGGCCGTCCCTCACCGCGCAGCTGGCCGGCTCCACCCTGCGGAACCGGATCAACAACAACGTCTTCCAGGACGATTCGGGCGCCTGGCAGCTGGCCGTGACCTATTACGTGGCCAATCCCCGTTATCCCCAGGCGAAGGCGTGGACCGCGGTCGTGCACGCCCGTCCCGCGCAGGCGTCCGGCACCGCAGTGCCCACGGACTGGGTCGCCGACTCACTGGTGGCCGGCGACTTCACCAAGCCCACCAAGGCGAATTACGACGGGAAGTACTTCCAGGACAACGGGAAGCTGTACCTGGTCTACAGTGAACGGCTCACCGACAACCCCGCGCGGGACGGCATCGTCGCGCAGCCCATGGCCACCGCGGCCATCCCCGCGCCCGGCAAGCCCACCGTGCTCCTGGCGCCCGGCGACTTCCGGTCCGAACTCTTCTTCGGACTGGACCAGCCGGCCACGTTCAAACTGATCGAAACCGGGAACATCACCCAGGTCAACGGCAAGTACGTGATGGCCTACTCCACCGGCGAGTACGACGATCCGGGCTACAAGATCGGGCTCGCCTGGTCGGACACGTTCCTGCCCGCCGCCGGGGCCGGCTACCGGAAGCTGACCATGCCCGACCCCACCGGCGTCTGGGGCACCCCGAACCACGCGGAAGTCCGGTACCTGCTGCAGTCGCAGGAGTCGAAGTGGCCGAACTACATCGCCAAGACCGTGGTCGCGCCCGGGGTGCCTGCGGTGATCCAGGACAACGGCCGCTGGTACTTGACCTTCGCCGGGTACCAGCCGGCGGACGCGGTGGTCGACCCGAAGACCGGGCACTTCCCGCCGTCGTCGCGAAGGCCGTACTTCGCGCCGCTGGCCGTGCGCATCCCTCCGAACGCGACAGTGGAGCAGACTTCCGAGGCCGATCTGGCGAACTGGCTTACGATCAGCGCGGCTTCGTAGCGCCGCCGGAAGAGGAGGACCAGTATGCGGCGACGGCACTCCACCGCGTTTCGCACCGCGGCGACGCTGCTCCTCGGTGCCGGTGTCCTGTGCTCCTGTTCGACCGGCCCGCCGCCGGCCCCGTCGGCCGACGCGTGCGGGACGGCGGCGCCGGCCGGACCGGTCGACACCTGGACCGCCGCACCGGTCCGGCTCAGCGGCCCCTACCAGGACAAGACGATCCGCGAGGTCGTGCACACCTCGATCGGCGGCACGTCCGTCCGATTGCGACTGTCGAACGCCTTCGGCACCACCGCGGTGCGGTTCGGCTCGGTGTGGGCCGGCGCGCAGTCCGACGGGGCCGCCCTCGCCGCGGGCTCGAACCAGCGGGTGCGCTTCGCCGGGGCGGACGCGACCACGGTCGCGGCCGGGGCCGAGGTCGTCAGCGACCCGGTGGACCTGACCGTGCGGCCCGGGGAAAACCTGTCGGTGAGCATCCACGTCGACGGCGGCACCGGCGACGTCACCGGGCACCTGCGGGCCCAGCAGCACGGCTGGTACGCCGACGGGGACGCCGGTGCCGACCCGTCCGCGGCGCGCTACACCCACCAGGTCGACCGCTGGTTCTGGCTGGACGCCGTCACCGTGCAGCCGGGCCGGCCCGCGCGCACCGTGGTCGCGCTCGGCGATTCGATCACCGACGGATTCCATTCCACAGTGGACGCCGAGCACCGCTGGCCGGACTACCTGGCCGTCCGGCTCGGGCCGTGCAGCCGGTTCGGCGTCGCCAACGAGGGCATCGCGGGCAACCGCGTCACCGCCAACGGCTCCGGGGTCAGCGCCGAGGCCCGGCTCCAGCGTGACGTCCTGGCGCAGCCGGACGCCGGCACGGTGATCTACCTCGAAGGCATCAGCGACATCGACAGCACGGTGAAGGCCGCCGATCAGCTGATCCAGGCCGACCGGCAGATCGTGGCACGCGCGCACGCGGCCGGGTTGCGCGTCGTCGGCGGCACCATCACCCCGTTCGACGGCTTCCACACGTATTCCCCCGCGACCGAGGGAATACGCGAAAGCGTCAATTCCTGGATCCGGGACAGCCGGACGTTCGACGCGGTGGCCGACTTCGACGCGGCCCTGCGCGATCCCGCGGATCCGCACCGGCTGCTGTCCCGGTACGACTCCGGTGATCACCTCCACCCCGGGGATTCGGGCTATCAGGCGATGGCCGGCGCCGTCCCGCTCGACGCCCTCGGCTGATTCCCGCTGGTCGAGGGGGACCCTGCCAGGGTCCCTCCGACAAGGACTCCCAGCCCCCGGCCGATGCGTGTTTCGCTTTCACCAGCGTTCGGCATCAACTCATCCGAGGGGCAGAGGAAATGAACAATCCCGTGGCGAAGATCGGCCGCTATCTGATCGGCGGACTGGTGATCGGCGGATTCTGGTATCTCAACAAGAGCAGGCCGGCCTGGGAGGAGGCGCTGCGCACCATCGTCGTCTTCACCGTGGTGATGATCCTGGTCAAGGCCCGGCTCAAGAGCAAGCCGGTGACCATCCACCTGGTCCCGCTGATCGCGTCGAAGGCGACGCTGGTCCTGATCGCCGCCGGGGTCGAGGAGGCACTGCGGACCTCGCACGCGGTCGGCGACCCGGCACTGGTGGTCGCCATCGGGCTCGGCCTCGCCGTGATGCTCGTCGGGGGCCTGTTCCACCGGTTCTTCTTCACCGTCAACGCGCCCCGCCGCTCCTACGAAGACCAGGCGCGATGACCGAAACCACGTTCCACCTCAGGGAGAACTACGCCCCGGTCGCCGACGAGCTGACCGCGTTCGACCTGCCGGTCAGCGGCGCCATCCCGCCCGAGCTGAACGGCTGGTACCTGCGCAACGGCCCCAACCCGCGCACCCGGACCCAGCACTGGTTCCTCGGCGACGGGATGCTGCACGGCGTGCGGCTCGAGAACGGCCGGGCGGCGTGGTACCGCAACCGCTGGGTCCGGACCGAGAGCTTCGACGCGGCCCTCCCGCCCGGTCCGGACGGGAAACCGGATCTGCGTCATTCGGCGGCCAACACCCATGTCGTCAACCACGCGGGGAAAACGCTCGCCCTCGTCGAAACCTCGCTTCCCTACGAGGTGACCACCGAGCTGGAGACCGTCGGCCCCCATGATTTCGACGGCAGGCTCGCCACCCCGATGACCGCGCACCCCAAGATCTGCCCGGAAACCGGGGAGCTGCATTTCTTCGGGTATGCGCGGGAGCAGCCGTATCTGACCTACCACCGCGCGGACGTCCACGGCGTGCTGCGGCTGAGCCGCCCGGTCGAGGTCGGCGGGCCGACCATGATGCACGACTTCGCGCTCACCAGCCGGCACGTCGTGTTCCTCGACCTGCCGCTGGTGTTCGTGCCGGGCGGCCACGGCATGCCGTTCAGCTGGGACCCGGACTACCCGGCCCGGATCGGGCTGCTGCGCCGGGACGATCCACAAGGGACGGTCCGCTGGTTCCCGATCGAGCCGTGTTACGTCTTCCACACGCTCAACGCGCACGAGGCCGGCGACGAGGTGGTGCTGTACGGCGTGCGGTACGGGCACCTGTGGTGGGAGGGCCACGAGGGGGTCCCGGGCACCCTGTGGCGGTGGCGGCTCAACACCCGCACCGGCACCGTCCACGAGGAGCAGCTGGACGACCGGGACTGCGAGTTCCCGCGGATCGACGACCGGCTCACGGGCCTCGACGTCCGCCACGGGCACGTCACCACGGACACCTCGCTGATCCGCTACGACCTGCACACCGGCTCGGCGGCCGTGCACGAGTTCGGGCCGGGCCGGACCCCCGGCGAGGCGGTGTTCGCGTCCCCGCAGTGGCTGATCGCCTACGTCTGCAACCGCACCCGCGGCGCCTCGGACCTGGTGATCCTGGACGCCACCAACCCGGCCGCCGCCCCGGCCGCGACGGTGGCGCTGCCCGCGCGCGTGCCCGAGGGCTTCCACGGCAACTGGATCGCCGACGCGTAGCCCCTTCGGCGGGGCCGGCCGTTCGACCTGGTGGCCGGCCCCGCTTTCGCGCGCTCGGCCGTTTGACATAGTGAGCGCTATTCGAATAGTGTTCACTATGTGAGTGGTGAAGAGACACAACCCCGCCGTCTGACGCGGGCCGAGACCAAGGCCCGCACCCGGGCGCTTCTCCTGGACGCCGCCGCGCAGGTCTTCGCGCGCAAGGGTTTCGCCGGCGCCTCGGTCGACGACATCGCCGAGGAGGCCGGCTTCACGACCGGCGCGTTGTACACGCACTTCTCCAGCAAGGAGGAGGTGTTCGTCGAGGTGTTCGCCAGCCGGAGCCGCCACCGTCTCGTCGAGGCCGCCGATATCGTGTCCGATGCGGACCAAAGCCCGGACGAAACCCGGTCCGCGATGTCCCGGCTGGTCGTCGACGTCGCGGACAACGACGTCGATTTCGCCTTGCTGCAGGCGGAATTCTGGCTGTACGCGATCCGGCGGCCCGAGTTCCAGCAGCACCTCGCCGGGCAGTTCCGGTCGAACCGGGACGCGCTGACCGCCGTCCTCGCCGCTCGCGCCGAGAAGCGCGGCCAGGGCGGCGACGCCCCGTTCGAGGAGCTGTCCACCGTGCTGCTGGCGTTGTTCCAGGGCCTGGTGCAGCTGCGCCGGACGGACCCGGACCTGGTTCCGGAATCGCTCTACGGCAAGGCTTCCCACTGGCTCTTCACCGGCCTCGCCGCCCGATCCTGACCCCGGGACTCCAGATGGACATTCGGTCCGAGATCAAGGATTTCCTGACCGCCCGGCGGGCCCGCATCAGCCCGGCGGAAGCCGGCCTGCCGACCTACGGCGCGCGGCGGGTCCCCGGGCTGCGGCGCGAGGAGGTCGCCGTGCTGGCCGGCGTGAGCGTGCCGTATTACAAGCGCCTGGAGCGGGGCCAGGCCGGCGGGGTCTCCGACAGTGTCTTGAACGCGCTGGCCCGGGCCCTTCAGCTGGACCGGACCGAGCGATCGCACCTGTTCGCGCTGATGCGCGCGGCGGCCGGGCCGGCGTCGCGCCCGCGGCCGCGAGTGCACTCCGTCGGCCCCGAGCTGCAGTCCGTGCTCGACTCCATCACCGCCGCGCCGGCCTTCGTGCGCACCCGGCATCTCGACGTCGTCGGCGCCAACACCCTCGCCCGCGCCCTGTTCTTCCCGGCCTTCTCCGGCACGGCCGGCCCGGTGAACTCGGCCCGGTTCATCTTCCTGGACCCCCGCTCCCGCACCTTCTACGGCGACTGGGACGAGATGGCGAACGAGGCCGTCTCCGCCCTGCACCTCGCGACCGCCCAGGACCCCGCCGACCCCGGCCTCAGCTACCTGGTAGACGAGTTTTCCTTGCTCAGCGCGGAGTTCCGCACCCGCTGGTCCCGCCAGGACATCCGCCGTCCCGGCCGTGGCGCCAAAGTCCTGCGGCACCCGGAGATCGGCGCGATCGAGCTCAGCTTCGAACCACTGGACGTGATCTGCGACGACGGCGTCACCCTGTTCACCTGCACCCCGCAACCGGGGACGTCCGCGGCCCGCTCGCTCCGTCAGCTCGGCGACTGGGCCGGGACGAAGGACCTGGAGTACCCGCGCGCCCCGGCCCGTCTCGTCACGGCCTGACGGCCCGGGTGCTCAGCGGGGCTTCGGGGCGTTGGGGATGACGAACCACATCACCAGGTAGAGCAGGAACTGCGGGCCCGGGATGATGCACGAAATCACGAACAGCAGCCGCACCCGGTACGGGGTCCAGCCGTAGAATTCGGCCAGCCCGCCACACACCCCGCCAAAGACGTAGTGCTTGCGCGACCGGGTGAGCTTGGGCCGCCCGGAACCGGCCGGGACCGGGTTTTCCGCTGGGGTCATGAGAAATCCTCTCTGTGCCGAACCGTCCTCGACGGCCCGGCGATGCGGCGCGGGGGAACCCGGGAGCCACGGGGCAGCCCGGGAAGTGGTCGGGTGCCTGCGGACCTTAGTGCCACGAAGCAAACCGGGCGCCGGTCAGGGTCTCGGCGCGGCAGACTCGCGCGGCCCGACGCTCGGCCAGGGTCCCACCGTCGGCGGACTCGGGCCGCGGCCCAGGAACCGATGAAGGTCGCCGCGCGGGGACTCGCGCGCTGCAGAACGGCCCGGCACGAGTCCCGCCACCGGCGAACCCTGGCAGCGCCCGGCAGCCGGTCAGGACCGTCGCCGGGAGGCGGCTCGCAGCAGGAGCGTGAACGCTGTGACCAGGCCGGCCAGGACGAGCACCGCGCCGAGCAGGATCACCACCGGGCCGACGCCGCCCGCCAGTCCGTGGCCGAGCAGCAGCAAGGCCCCGGCAACCAGGATCGCAGCGGGCCACAGCAGCGTGCCCGCCCACTTTTCGCGGGTGTTCCAGCGCGGGCCGTTCCACAGCATCACCACGCCGGCGATCCAGCCCAGCACGGGGACCACGAACCCGGCGAGCAGCAGCACCAGCACCGTGCCCACGTCGTAGGCCAGCTCCCCGCCCGCGCGAGCCGGACCACCAGCCGCGCCACCAGCAGGACCACCGGCAGGACCACCAGCCGGCGCCCCGGCAAAACCACCCGGAACCCCTCTTTCGGCAGCCGCCGCGGCGGCGATCTCCTCGGGGGTGCCCAGTTCGTCCAGGGCCTGCCGGGTCCGGGCCTCGTCCGGGCCGGCCGTCTCGGCCAGGTGCGCGGCGATGTCGTCGAGCAGCTCGGCGCGGGTGGCGGGCGCGAGGCCCGCGGCGGCCCAGCGCAGGCGGTCCAGGTAATCGGCGATCAGCGCCTCGGTGGCGGACAACGGCTCACTCCTCACCACAGTCGGTTCGGCATTCATGACGCTCCCTTCGTCAGCAGCAGGTCGACCGCGTCACGGAACTGCGCCCACTCGCCGCGGAACGCTTCCAGTGACCGGCGCCCGGCCGGGGTCAGCCGGTAGTACCGCCGCGGCGGTCCCGCCGGGGACTCCTTCCAGGTCGTGACGACCAGCTCGTCCTCACGCAGCCGGGACAGCAGCGGGTAGATCGTGCCCGCCCCGGCCGCCAGCGCCTGGCTGTCGGTCAGCGCGCCGACCAGCTCCACCGCGTAGCGCTCCCGCTCGTCGAGCAGCGCGAGCACGCAGAACGCGATGGTGCCGCGCCGCAGCTCGGTCATCGGCTTCCTGCTCGCACCAGCTACCATGCCACACATAGTACCTGGTGCCGCCAGGTCGCGCGACAGTGGGCGATCTGTCCCGTTCTGTCAGTGACAGTCGGAAAATAACCCCATATCGTCCTTGATGGTTCGGACCAATGACCCCGAGGACCCCCGAGGCGATCATGCGAAGAGTCCTGATGCTGGTGTGCGCCCTGGCGCTGGCCGCGACGATCCCGGCCACCGCCCAAGCCCGCCCCACGGCACTGGCCGACCCACCGGCCACCTGGCAGGAGCACTGGTTCGAGCACAACCAGCTCCTGCAGCGCGTCGCGTTCAACGACACCGTCGCGCTGTACTTCGACAACGACGTCGACAAGAGCGCCCAGGACTGGCTGATGCCGTACCTGACCGGCCTCTGGCAGTACGCCCAGCGCACGTACGGCAACTCCGGCAACAAGATGACCGCCGACCGGCTGTACTCGATCCACCACGAGGGCAAGTACTCCGGCGGGCACCCGTCGACGGTCTACGACGCCTCCCACGACTTCCGCAACGTCAGCGACGTCGGCGGGAGCAACTGGACGACGCCGCAGTACGAGGTCGCCACCCACGAGACCGGGCACATCGTGGAGTCCATCGCCGCGGGCAAGCACGGCTCCCCCGCGTTCGGGCTGTGGGGCGACAGCAAGTGGATGGAGTTCTACATCTACGACGCCTACACCGCGCTCGGCATGACTGCGCAGGCCCAGGACTTCTACGACCGGATGATGGCCGACAGCCACACCGACGACTTCCCGCGCGCGGGCACGCACTGGTTCCGCGACTGGTTCTACCCGCTGTGGCGCGACCACGGGCACGCCCAGGTGATGGTCCGCTTCTTCGGGCTGCTGGGCCAGTACTTCCCCAGCAACGGCACGGACTTCACCCGCGATCTGAACTGGGGCGAGTTCGTGCACTTCATGAGCGGCGCGGCCGGGGTGAACCTCAAGCCGATGGCCACCGCGGCGTTCGGCTGGCCCGCCGACCGGGACGCGCAGTTCACCCAGGCCCGCGCCGATTTCCCCGGGATCACCTACAGCTGAAGCGATCGCTCAGCCGACCGGTGCGCCGATCAGCTGGCCGATCCCGTAGGTGACCGCGACGGCGAGCGCGCCGAGGACGAGCTGGCGCAGGCCGGAGTGCAGCAGGGGCCGTCCGGTGAGCTTGCCGACCACCCCGCCACCGGCCAGCAGCGCGAGCCCGGTGAGCACCAGCGACACGACCAAAGTGCTGGCACCGAACAGGTACGGCAGCAGCGGCAGGAGCGCGCCGAGCGAGAACGCGGCGAACGACGCCCCGCCGGCGAGCAGCGCGGACGGCAGGTCCTGCGGGTCGACGCCGAGTTCCTCACGGGTGTGCAGCCGTAGTGCCTGGTCGGGGTCGCGGGAGACGGCCTCGGCCATGCGCCGGGCGGTCTCGGCGTCGGCGCCGTAGGACGCGAACCGCTCGACCAGTTCGTCCTGCTCCTGCTGCGGGTAGCGGGCGTGCATTTCCGCTTCGAGGGCGACCTCGGCGTGCACCAGCTCGTTCTGGTTGGTGACCGACACGTACTCGCCGGCCCCCATGGAGAACGCGCCGGCGACCAGACCGGCCAGTCCGGTCAGCACGAGCGTGTGCGGGGCGACGCCACCGCCGCCGACGCCCGCGATCAGCGCCGCGTTCGTGACCAGGCCGTCCACCGCCCCGAACACGGTGGGGCGCAGCCAGCCGCCCGAGACGTCGCGATGCCGGTGCGTCCAGCCGGCCGGGCGGGCGCGGTCGGCCGGGTCCTGTTCTGCGGTCACGCGCGCCATTGTCGCCGCGCCGCGCCGATCCCGCTGCCGGACGACCCGGCCGGGTGGCCCGCCGTCCGGGATCCGCGGGAACGGCGCGGCCCGGCGGATCCGTGCCGCGATCCCCCTCCTGCGCCCAGGGACCGGGTGCGATGATCACCCCATGTCTGAACCCGGATCTGCCGAAGTGCCCGCGGCCCCGGCGACGCCCCCGCACCGGCGGCCCCACACCGGCGCGGTGCTGGTGCTGATCGCCGGAGCGTTGCTGATCGGCGGCGCGTTCTTCGACCTGTGCACGATCAACCCGGCGTCGAACGGCGACGCCAAGGACTCCCTCCACGTCACCGCGTGGTCGATCTCGCTCGGGGGCACGGCGTTCCGAACCCCGCGGTACTTCGGGTGGCCGCTGGTCGCGGTCGGCGCGGCGGCGATCGTGGCGGCGGCGGTGCCGATGCTCCGCCGCCGGGCGGCGGGACGGGCCGAGGTGCTCGCGGGCGGCGTGGTCGCCGCCGCCGTGGTGTTCATGGTCGCCCACGTCTACAGCGAGATCGCCTTGTTCACCGCGCAGGGAGGTTCCCCCGCGCCCCGGATCGAGACGGGCATCGGCGTGGGCACGGAGCTGCTGGTCGCGGCCGGGCTGGTCGCGATCGTCGCGCTGGTGACCTTGTTCCGCAAGCGTCCCGAGCCGCCGGACGGTCTTCCCCTCAGCGAGCCGGACGTCGTGATCCACCAGCTGCCACCGGACGAATTCCCCGGTTGACCCGGTTCTTCCGGGTGCCGCGCTCAGGCGGCCCGGCCCCAGCCCCTCGCCGCCAGTTTCTCCGCGACCGCGGTCATTTCCCCGTTCACCGCCAGGTTCCCGGCCAGGGCCAGCGCGGTGATCTCCGGCCCGGCGGTCTCCGGGGTGCCGGCGTCGAACGGCGGCGCCGGGGCGTACTCGAGCATCAGCTGGGTCACCTTGGCGACGTCCTCCCCCAGCAGCCGTGCGAGCACGACGAGGCCGAAGTCGAGGCCGGCGGTGACCCCGCCGCCGGTGATCCGGTTGCGGTCGGTCACCACCCGGCCTTCGGCGTATTCCGCGCCGAACAGCGCGAGTGCTTCGATCCCGCTCCAGTGCGTGGTCGCCCGGTAGCCGCGCAGCAGCCCGGCCGCGCCCAGGATCAGCGAACCGCCGCAGACTGAGGTGACGTACCGGGCTCGGGCGCCGCGCTCGGCGAGGAATTCGAGGACCTCCTCGTCCGCGGCGACGGATGCCTGGCCGAGTCCGCCGGGCACGAACAGGACGTCGAGATCCGCCGGGCAGTCCGCGAAGGTGGTCGTCGGGTGCAGGACGACGCCGGAGTCGGACCGCACCGGATCGGCCGTCTTCCACACCAGGTGGGTCTCCGTGGTGCCGGCGAACGCGGCGTGCGGCGCGATCAGGTCGAGCGGCGTGAGCCCGGGGTAGAGCAGCATCGCCACCCTCGGGCGGACTGGGTCGGTCATCGCGATTTCCTTTCCTGCGACGGGTTTTCCCGCGTCGTGCTGGACGAAATCCACGCTAACGAGCACCCGCGCCGGCCGACAGCGGACTTCAGGCCAGTAGTGAACGCCTTCTCGCCAGGCGATCCCGGCTCCGGCTCACCGCGAATCGAGCGCCGTCGAGCAGGGCACGGGCCAGGAGCCCGTCCTGCAGCCGGTCACGCAGGTGCTGGATGTCGGGCGTGGCCGGATCGGGGTCGATGACCGCGGCAGCGAAGGTGTCGTCCTGCAGGTAAGCGGTGACCGCCGCCTTGAGGAAGCCCCGCAACGCCTGCCCGGCGTCGGGCGACCCGGCCGCCTCTTCCGCTTGCCGCAGCAGGGCAGTGAACTGGTCCACGGCCACGGCTTCGACCAGGGCCTCCGGGGCCGGGAAGTGGCGGTAGACGGTGCCGAGGTCGGCCACGCGGGCGACCGCGTTGAGCCGGATCGGCTTCCCTTCGCGCGCCAGCGCCCGCGCCGCGTCCACGATGGAGCGCCGATTACGCGCGGCGTCCTTGCGGAGCACGGGTTGCGGGCCGGCGGGCGTCCTTCATGAGCCATGCAGACCGCCGCCGCGATCCGCTCGTTCACCGCGGGCACCTTCGACCGCATCGGCGCGCGATCCGGAGCCGTGGTCGCCTACCTCGACGGCCACAAGAAGCATTGGAACGACGCCAGAATCGTCAACACCTCGGCCACGCGCGCCGACGGCGTCGCCTTGGCGGCCATCGACCTCCTGCAGCGCCGTTACGGCGGAGACAGCGCTCAGGTCCACACCCTCGGCTTCTCCAACGGCGGCCGGCTGGTCATCCGCCTGATCCACGAAATCCCCGGCGCCCTGGCCGGCGCCGCCATCCTGTCGGCGCCCCAGCCCGTCCCGGAGAACTTCGCCCCGGACGCGCCGCAGCAACAGCCGCTGGACTGTCCGCACCGGACACCGCCGCCTATTGCGCGCGGCGCAACGGCATCACCACCGCGCCCGTGACCACAACCGCGAGCCCACCGTCGCGAGTGGACCGCACCGCCGGGCCACCAGCCGGTGACGCTCTACACCGTCCGCGAAGGCGGCCACACCGTCCCCGGCCCCAAGACCGCCCGCCCCCGTTTCCTCCTGGGCCGGACCGACCGCGGTTTCGACACCACGGGGCGATCAGCGATTTCTTCGGTTTCCCGGCGCGCTGAACGCCATCCACCGCGGAATCCCGAAGATCAGCGGGGCCAGGGCCGGCCACGGGAGGCTAGAGCACCGCGGCCAGCGCGGCCACCAGGAGGCCGACGTAGGCCACCGCGTGGACCCGGTCCGGCAGGCGGCCGGCGAACCGCCGGACGATCGCGATGGCCGGCAGCGAGCCGGCCAGCAGGGCCGCGGCCGCGAGGGGATCGACGTAGCCGGCGGGGCCCGGGCCGGTGCCGGCGTAGACCACGGTCGCGACCAGGGCGACCGGCAGGCTGAGCGGGTTGGCCAGCGCCACCGCATCGGTCATCGGGAGGCCCTTGCGACGCAGCAGCGGCACCGTCAGCACACTGCCGCCGACGCCGAGGAAGCTCGCCACCGCGCCGATCCCGAGGCCGCCCGCCGTCGACGTCACCGGTCCCAGCGGCGTGCGGTCCTCGGGCGGGCGCAGGAATCCCTTGCGCAGCAGGCTGTCCAGGATCGTCACCACCAGGTACGCGGCGAACAGCAGGCGCAGCAGGCCGTCCGGCGCCCAGGTCGCGGCGAACGCGCCCAGCACCGCGCCGAGCCCGACGAACAGGGCCAGCGGCCACAGGTACTCCCGCCGCACCCGCCCGGCCCGCAGCCCGGCGACGGTCGCGCCGGCCGAGTTGACCAGCATCACCACGGCCGAGGTGGCGACCGCGACGTGCAGCGCGTCCCCGCCGCCGGCGACCGCCGTGATCACCGGCACCGTCACGAAACCACCGCCGAATCCGAAGAGGACAGTGGTGACGCCGCTGAGGCAGCCGAAGGCGAACAGGATCAGCAGCGAGGTGGGCACCGCTCGAACCTAGAAGACCGGCGTCCGGCGTGCATTCGAAAGTACGACAGATTCTTTCGCGAATCGGACAGGCCTCGGTTAGGCTCGGCCCCGTGCGCAATGTCCCGCTCGACGAAGTCGACGGCCTCGACCGCGCGGTGCTGGCGATCAGCACCGACTACCCGCCCGAGCACCGGCTGCCCCGGCACCGGCACCGCCGCGCCCAGTTCCTCTACGGCGCCACCGGGTCCATGCGGGTCGAGACCGCGGACGGGACCTGGACCGTGCCCACCCGGCGGGCGGTGCTCATCCCGCCGGGCACCGACCACGCCGTCACGATGCTGAACGTCAGCACCTGCAGCCTCTACCTCGAACCGTCCGCCGTGCCGTGGTTCCCGCGGCGCTGCCGGGCGGTGGAGGTGGCCCCGCTGCTGCGGGAACTGCTGCTGGCGGCCGTCGACATCGAGCCCGAGTACCCGGCCCGCGGCCGCGACGCGGCGCTGAACACCTTGCTGCTGCACGAAGTCTCACGGTGCCTGCCGCTGCCGCTGGAGTTGCCGCTCCCCCGTGACGAGCGGCTGCACGCGCTCTGCGAGGCCTTCACGCGTTCGCCGGACGTGCACGACCCGCCCGCGCGCTGGGCGGCACGGCTGCACCTGAGCGAGCGGACGCTGAACCGGCTGTTCCGCGCGGAAACGGGACTGAGCTTCCTCCAGTGGCGCCAACGGGCCTGTGTGCTGCACGCGCTGCCGCTGCTGGCCGCGGACCGCCCCGTGGCCGAGGTCGCGACGACGCTCGGCTACGAGAGCCCGGCCGCGTTCTCCACCATGTTCGCCCGGCTGCTCGGGGCCCCGCCGAAGGACTACCGCGACCCGGCCCGCTGAGCCCGTCCACACTGGTCAGCGGCCCGGACTCGGTGCTGCGCAAGCGAATCCGGCCGGTGTGGCTCGTACGGGTGGACGTCCGGGGCGTCCCCGGGTTGCCCGGTTGCGGGTGATCTCACGGCGACGCATCGCGGACACCCTCATGGACATCTCTTCTGGTGAGTCCGATCGACAAACGAAGGAGATGACCCGATGGGCAACCTGACGAAGCGAGTGGCCGCGACCGTGGCAACCGGCGCGGTGGTGGCGGGCGGGCTCCTGCTGGCCTCCGGGGCCGCCAGCGCCAATCCGTCGGACACCCCCTGCGGCACGGCCGATGTGCAGGTCGGCGTCACGGCGGACCCGGCTCACGCCGCGGGCCACGAGGCCTACGTGCTCACCTACACCGCCGCCGCGCCGACCACGAACTGCAAGCTGGAAGGCACGCCGTCCGCGCTGGCCTTCGCCGCCGGCGCACAGCCGATCCCGGACGTCGCCGTGACGCCGGACGGCGCCACCGGCGGGCCGGTGAACCTGCGGGCCGGGCACCCGGCCGAGTCCCGGATCGTGCAGCAGGTGGACGCGCCGGCGAACGCGCTCACGCCCACCGCGGTGTCGTTCCAGCTGCCGTCGGGCCAGCCGGTCAGCGCGGCCTGGCCGGCCGGCGCGCCGCTGAAGGGCGCCGGCGTTCAGGTCACCGCCATCAGCTGAACCGCGCCCCAGCACAGGTGAACTGAACAGTCCGTTGCGCCGTGTCTGCATTGCACAGTCCACGGTGCACAGTCGAGGAGGAGAAATCATGGTCAACGTCGGAATGAAGCGGGTCTCGATCGGTGTGGCAGCGGTGGCGGGGGCGTTCGCGCTCGCGGCCTGCGGTTCGGGTGCGAGCCAGCCGGCCGCCGCGCCGGCCGGTCCGGCAGCGGGGAGCGGTGCCGTGGGCGGCGCCGGCGGCGGAGGCGTCTCGGACGTCTCGAAGAAGAGCCCTGACACCGCACCGAAATCCGGCACGGCCCCGAAGTCCTCTTCGGACAGCACCCCGCGCTGCACCACTGCCGACCTCTCGGCGTCGCTCGGCTCCCCGAAGCAGCACGAGGACGCGGTGGGCCAGTTCGACGTGCCGCTGAAGTACACGAACACCTCGTCGCACTCGTGTGCGCTGCACGGCGTCCCCGGCGTCGACCTGGTCGGCCCCGACGACCCGAACGGCACCACCTACCACCTGCCGCGCATCGACAACGGGGTGCCGATGAACGTGGTCGAGCCGGGCCAGTCGGCGACCGCGACCGTCACGGTGCTGACCCAGACGCCGGGCTCCGTCGGCAGCCTCGGCTCCACCGGCTGGACGCCGTCCCGGCTGGTGACCATCCCGCCCGGCCAGACCCAGGCGCTGACCGTCGCCTGGCCTTCGTCGCTGACGGTCCTGCGCCAGGACTCCGCCACCCACCCGGGCACCTTCGTCAACGGCATCCTCGCCGACCCGCCCGCCTGACCACCCGGACCGAACGGTGAAGGCCGGCGCGTGACTGCGCCGGCCTTCACCGTTTCCAGGGACTCAGAGCTGCGAAGCGCCGCCGTCCACCGGAAGTTCCGCGCCCGTCGTATAAGTGGCCTCGAACGCGAGGAACGCGACCGCCCGGGCGACTTCGGCCGGATCGCCGAACCGCAGCATCGGGTTGGCCTCCTTCATCTGCGCCTCCATCGGCTGCACGCCCTCGGCCGGCATCGATCGCGCGAGGATGCCCGTGTCGATCGGCCCGGGGCTCAGCGCGTTCACTCGGAGCTGCCTCGGCAGCAGTTCGCGGGCGAGGCTGCGGGTCATCGAGCGCAGCGCCGCCTTGCTGGCCGCGTACGCGCTCACCATCGGAATGCCCTTGACGTTCACGATCGAGGTGGTCAGCACCACGCCGCTGCCCGCGTTCAGCAACGGCGCGAGCTTCTGCACGGCGAAGTACGGGCCCTTGGCGTTGACCGCGAGCAGTTCGTCGTACCGGTCCTCCGTCATCGACTCGAACGGCACGAAGCCGGTGATACCGGCGTTGACGAACAGCGCGTCGAACGTGCCGAACTCGGCCTTGACGCGGCCGGCCAGCGCCTCCGTGTCGGCCAGCGACGCGGCGTCGCCGAGGACAGCCACCGCGTTGCCGCCGAGCTGTTCGCGGGCGGAGTCGAGCGTGGCCCGGGTGCGGCCGGTGATCAGCACGCGCGCCCCGCCGTCGGCGAACAGCTTCGCGGTCTCGAGGCCGATGCCGCTGCTGCCGCCCGTGATCACCACGCTTTTCCCGGTGTAGCGGCCGTTCGGGGAACTTCGGTCTGCACTCATGCCATCCAGTCAAGAACGCGGCGCGACGGGTGTCCAAGACCGTTTTCGCAGGTCGTCATACGGCTGCGGCATGACGCGTAAACTGGGCTCGTGCCCGAAACCCCGGACCTCGACCTGCGGCTGGTGCGGTACTTCACGGTCGTGGCCGAGCACCTGAACTTCGGCCGGGCCGCGGCCGCGCTGCACCTCGCGCAGCCGGCGCTGAGCCGGCAGATCCAGCGGCTGGAGCACCAGCTGGGCGCGCGGCTGTTCGACCGCACGCCGCAAGGCAGCCGGCTCACCGACGCGGGCCGGGTTTTCCTGCCGCGGGCCCACGATCTGCTCGACACCGCCCACGAAGCGTCGCTCGCCACGCGTTCCGCGGCCTCTCCCGGCGCGCTCACCGTCGGCTACGTCGGGGACCTGGTCGTCACCCCGGCCGTGCGGGAGCTGCGCCGCCGGCACCCGGACGCCGAGATC
The DNA here is from genome assembly GCF_900110575.1 of Amycolatopsis saalfeldensis. Taxonomy (GTDB): domain Bacteria; phylum Actinomycetota; class Actinomycetes; order Mycobacteriales; family Pseudonocardiaceae; genus Amycolatopsis; species Amycolatopsis saalfeldensis. Next base: position 141,252 of record NZ_FOEF01000015.1, on the reverse strand, counting down.
ACCACCCGGCACCTGGGCTGGGCCGAAACCTCCGCGCTACCGGAGCGCCGCGTGGACGCGCTGGTCGCCCGGCTGCCGCTGCCGTTCCCGGACGGCCGGTTCCGCGTGGACGCGCTCTACGACGAGGCCCGGGTGCTGGTCGTGCCGGCGTCACATCCCTTTGCGGGCAAGGAAGTGGTGACGCTCGAGGACCTCGGCGACACCGAGCTGGTGGCCTGCACCAGCTCGGCCTCGATCTGGAGCGCCGGGGCCCAGCCCACGGCCGACGACAGCTTCGAAGACAAGCTCGAGCTCATCGCCGAAGGGCACGGCGTCGCGATCCTGCCCGCGGGCGACCGGCGACCCACCCTGCGCGAAGACCTGGCCACGATCCCGTTCGAGGGCATCGATCCCTGCCGGGTCGTCGTCGCCACCCGGTTCACCGAGCACAACCCGCTGGCCGGCGACTTCCGTGAGATCGCCCGGTCCTGGCTCGCCCCGGCGGTCTAGACCGGCTGGAGCAGGCTCGCCCGCCGCAGGTGCAGCGTCGCGCCGACCACCCCGGCGGCGATCAGGTAGCCCACGACCAGCGCGACGGCACCGCCGCCCGCCGGCGGCAGCACCAGTGCGAGCACCGCGCTGACCCCGGCGAGGATCCAGCGGGCGCGCTCCGTCGTCAGGCTCACCGCGAGCAGCGCGATCATCCACAGCAGGTACCACGGCTGCACGACCGGTCCCAGCACCAGCATCGCCGCGAAGGCCAGGCCGGCGCCGAGCAGCGGGTGCAGCCTTTCCTGGTAAGTCAGCCACAGCAGCCGCGCCCCGACGACCAGGCCGGCCACCGCGCCGACCGCCGAGAACACCTTGATCGCGCTGTCGGTGAGGTCCAGCCCGGCCAGTTTGCCGACTCCGCCGACCAGGAAGCCCAGCTCGTTGGTCGGCGCCAGCCAGCTGTGCACCGCGCCGGAGGAGACCCCGGCCAGCGCCCGGACCCAGCCGAAGCCCAGCCCGCTGCCCAGCGTGATGAGCACTGTGACCAGCGCGAATCCCACGGGCAGCCCCACCAGCACCGCGGCCTTCCCGGCCGGGCGCGCGCGCCGGGCCAGGTCGACCCCCACGAAGCACAGCGCCGCGACGGCCACGATCTTCACGTTCGCCCCGGCGCTGACCAGCACCACACCCGCCGCGATCAGCGCGGGCCGAGCGGCGCCGGCCCTTGCCGCGCCGAGGTAGACCAGTTCCAGCCCGGCCACGGTCAGCCCGATCATCAGGCCGTCGTTGTGCACGCCGACGACCACGTGCCACAGCACCAGCGGGTTCAGCAGCCCCAGCCACACCGCGACCGACGGTGGCACCCCGGCCCGCCGCGCCAGGCGCGGGAGCGCCCACGCGAGCAGCACCACGCCGATCAGCTCCAGGAGCCGGTGCAGCAGCACCGTCCCTACCACGCTCTCGCCGACCAGGTGGGCGATCACGCGCGACAGCCCGACAAACGCCGGCCCGTACGGTGCCGGCGTGTCCTGCCAGTAGTGGCTGACCTGCAGCGTCACCGGCGAGGCGGCGCCCAGCGCGGCCGCCGGGCCGAGCGCGTACGGATCGAGCCCCTTGGCCGCGATCACGCCCTGCGCCAGGTAGCTGTATACGTCGCCGCTGAACAGCGGCCGCGCCGCCAGCAGCGGCAGGCTGACCAGGCCCGCGATGGTGTAGAGCCGGCGCACGGAAACGTCGGCGGCGCGGCGTCCGAGCAGCAGCCAGGACACGACGAACGCGGCCATCCCGATCACGCCCAGCGCCACCACGAGAACCGAGGGCAACGGCAGCCAGGTCGCGAGCACCAGCACCACGACCCCGGCGAAGCCCGCCCAGTGCAGCCCGGGCACCTCGACCTCGACCTCGACCGGCGCCGGGTCCAGCTTGACGTTCTGCATTAAGCGGATCTCCCCCTCGACGAAAACGAAGCTACCAAACGGAAATACCGGGCTCCGCGCGGGACGGGGAACGAAGTCCATGGGGCAGGAAGGCCGCCCGAAAGACCCGTGAGCAGGCCGTTTCACTCCCCTGTGGACCGTCCTGAATAGGCACTCCGCTGCGGCCTCACGGCATACCGGAATCCTGGCGCCTACGCCCGGCCCACCGGATCGGCAATCCGGCCGGGATCCCTGGCCGATCGGCCGAGGCGCCACACCGGGGACCTCGATCGCCGACTGCGACCGCCGGTGGCCGCTGGGTTGGCCGAGGCCGCGGGGCCGGGCCCCCGTGGTCCCCGCCACGACCGGAGCGGCCACTTGTGGAAGCCGGGTAGACCGGGGCGACCGGTGGAAGCCAGACGAGCCACGGCCACGCGGCCAGAACCGGGGGAGTTCCCAGCCGCTACCTGAACATCCACCGGCGGAAACCGGGCAGACCGCAGCCGCCCTTGGAGGCCAGGCCAACCACGGCCACGCAGCCAGCCCCAGACATCCCCCCGGCAGCGACCGGAGCAGCCGCCGGTCCGCCGCACCCTGCGGTCAGGCCGTCATCGCGGCCCCGGCGAAAAAACCGCCCAGCAACGGCAGCAGGGCGTCCGGCCGGTCGAGCGGGACGAGGTGGCCGCAGTCGGGGATGACGTGGCCGGTGAGGTTGTCGGTGATGGGCCGCAGCTGGCGTTCCAGGGCGTCGCCGACCGGGTGCGCGCCGATGGCCATGGTGGGCACCCGCAGCCGGGCGCCGTCAGTGGCCGTGCGGATTTGCCGCGCGGTTTCCGGGAATGCGCGGTAGTGCTCGAACGCGCTGCGCAGGGCGCCGGATCCGCTATACGCGTCGAGGAACGAGGCCCGGACGTCGGGTGGGACGCCGTCGGCGCGGGTGCCGATGTCGAGGAACCAGCCGGCGTACTCGGCCTCGTGCCCGGCCAGCACGGTCTCCGCCAGGCCGGGCACCGCGTGGAAGCCGAACCACCACGGCGCGGCGAAGCCCTCCGCGCCGGGCAGTGCGCCCAGCACGGCCTCCATCAGCACGAGCCGCCGCACCCGCTCGGGGCGGCGCATCGCCAGCAGGAACGCGGGCGCGGCCCCGAGGTCGATCCCGGCGACCTCGGCGGACGGCTCGCCCAGCGCGTCGAGCAGCGCCTCGGCGTCCGCGGCGAGAGTGCCCGCGTCGTAACCCCGCTCGGGACGGCTGGTCCCGCCGAGCCCGCGCAGGTCGGGGGCGATCACCCGGTGGTCGCGGGCGAGCCGCGGGATGACGTGCGCCCACAGCCGCCAGGTGTGCGGGAACCCGTGCAGCAGCAGGACGGCCGGCCCCTGCCCGGCGATCGCCACGTTCACCTCGAGCCCGTTCGCCGGGATCCGGTGCAGCGTGATCGTGGACATGACGCCTCCTTGGTGGTTACCTTTGGTTACCTGATGAACATAGGTAACCTGAGCACGTCCGCCAAGAAGGCACTTCGACGAAAGGTGGTGACCCGCGGGTGACCCCCTCCCCCGGCCGCCGGGGCGACCTGTTCGACCCGGCCTGCCCGACCCGCCGCCTGCTCGACCGGATCGGCACGAAGTGGTTCTCCATGGCGGTCAAGGTGCTCGCCGAAGCCGAGCCGGACGAGGTCGGCTTCGCCGAGTTGCGCCGGCGGATCCCCGGTATATCCCAGAAAATGCTGTCCTCGACGTTGCAGGGCATGGCCGCCGACAGCCTGCTCACCCGCCGGGTCGAAGCCACCAACCCGCCCCGCGTGCACTACCGCCTCACGGAACTCGGGCTGTCGCTGGACGCCCCGCTGGCCGCCGTCCGCGCCTGGGCCGAGGAGCACATGGCCGAAATCGACGAAGCCGGGCTGAAAGATCAGGCCGCCGGCAGCCGCGAGGCGACGACCGCGGCCAGCGATTGAGCGCGAGCGCAGATCACGTCGAGGTGCCCGCGGTTCGCGTCGTCGGTGAACTCCAGCAGGACGACCTCGTCACGCCGGCCCGGCGTGCCCTCGAGCGGAGGCAGCACCGGCGTGTAGGTGCGGTACCGGACGGTGACGTCACAGGTGTTGCCGTCGGACTCGTGCGGGTCGACGTAGGCGAGGCGGCCGCCGACGGTGGCCCGGGTCTGGCCGTCCGGCGGGTCGGTGGCCAGCGGCCACTGCCGGTCGTAGTACAGGTCCACCGATTCCGCGTCGTGGCCCCAGGCACAGGCCCAGTTCCCGAAGTACCGGTCGACCGGGTAGCCCGGCCCGACGGTCTGGCGCAGCGTCGCGTCGTCGACGAGCGTGCAGGCGTCGATCGTCGCGAGCGAGCCGCGCGGGAACGCCTCCGCGCGCCGGGCGATCGGGCCGCGGACCACCCTCGCGTAGACGTCGCCGACCACCGCGTCCGACATCGCGCACAGCTGCGGGGCGTCGGCCCCGTCGGCGCGGACCGAGCTGACGCTGACCACCTTCAGGTCGGGCAGGACGAAGTAGCGCCGGCACTTCCCGGAATCGGCGTTGGGGCGCTGGATCTCGCCGAGCCGCCCGGCCACCGGCGGCACCGCCGGGTACTCCTCGGGCGCCGCCAGCTCCAGGCTGGTCACGATCGTGCCGCCGCCGGCGGGCAGCGTGGTGTCCAGGTCGCAGCGCGCGAACGTGCCGAGGTTCGGTTCGAGGAAGACTTTCCCGTACGGGCTCAGGGAATTCACCGTCAGCAGCGAGCACGGGTCGGCGGTGCGCGGGTCGCCGACCAGGTCCGCGGCGGCGTTCGCGGGCGGCGGGCTGTCCCGGGTGAACACCAGGAACCCGGTGACCAGCAGGACCACCGCGACCAGCACGCCGGCGGCCAGCGCCTTCCGCCGGGACCCGGGCCGCGAAAGCCCTCGCCGTCGGCTGGGCGCGTTTCCCACGGGCGCTCCGCCCAGCAAGGCCCCCGCCTCGGCGGCGCTCGGCCGTTGCGCCGGGCGGCTGCTCAGCAGCGTCTCCAGCACCGGGGCCAGCGAACCGGCGTTCCGCGCCGGCTCGAGCGTGCCGTCCGCCGCGCGCCGCAGCTGCGCGAACGGCCCGCGTTCCCCGCTGCCCCAAGGGGAAACGCCCTCGACGGCGGCGAACAGCGTCGCGCCGAGGGAGAACACGTCGGCGGCGGAACCGGCCTCGTAGCCGTTCGCCACCTCCGGCGCGAGGTAGCCCGCCGTGCCGCCGACCTGCGCGCTGCCGGTCAGCGTGACCTCCGCCCAGCGGGAGATGCCGAGGTCCGCGAGCTTGGCCGTGCCGTCCTCGGTGACCAGGACGTTGCCGGGGGTGATGTCGCGGTGCACCATGTCGCGGGCGTGCATCGCGGCCAGCGCCGAGGCGATCTGCGCCCCGACGGCCGCGGCCCGCTCCGGCGCCAGCACGCCGTCGGCGCGCACGATCTCTTCCAGGCTGCGGGCCGGCAGGTACTCCATCACCAGCCAGCGGTCGTCGCCGTCGGCGACGGAGTCGAACACGGCCACGACGTGCGGGTGGTGCAGCGAAGCGCCGAGCCGTGCCTCCCGGCGGATCTGGCCCGTGTCGCCGTCCAGCGAGCGCTTGAGCGCCACGGTCCGCCGCAGCTCCAGGTCCGTCGCCCGCCAGACGACGCCCATCCCCCCGGCGCCGAGACGCTCCTCCAGCCGATAACGCTCGGCGATCACCTGCGGGCCGGTCACCGGGGCAGCATAGCGGCCGGGATTCGCGCCGTGGCCGGTTCGCGCCCAGTCGTGACCGGCCGGGGCCCCGGTGCTGATCGGCGAGCTGCTGTTCACCGAAGCCCTGCGAACCGGCGACACCTGGGTGCTCGAGTACGTCGTCCACGACCCGACCGGGGAGCCCGCCCAGGAGTACGCGCACGCTGTCCGCGCGACCGAAGAGCATTTCCTGCTGGAGATCCGGTTCGACCCGGCCGCCCCGCCGGCCGGCTGCCATTCCTACACTCAGGCCGGCCTGGACGAGCCCCGGCTGAGCCGGACGGATCTGGTGCTGAACAAGGACAACGCCGTCCACCTGGCCGTGTCGGACGGTACCGCCGGAGTCGTCGGCATCGCCTGGGACTGGCCGCGCCGGGAGCCGCGATCGGACGCGAATCCCGGAGAGGCCAGCAGGCAGTAGAGCTAGCCCTTCAGCGACCAGGCCTGGTTCGCGCCGTCGTTGCAGCCCCACAGTTCGAGCGGTGTGCCGTTGACGTTGCCCGCCGGCTTGTCGCCGCCCGTGACGTCCACGCAGAGCCCGGACTGCACGCCGGTGATCGAGCCGTCCGCGTTGAGCCGCCACTGCTGGTTGGCCGCGCCGCTGCACGGCCAGATGATCAGCTTCGTGCCCGCCGTCGTGCCGTTGTCGGTGGCGTCGAGGCACTGGGTTCCGCCGAAGGTGCGCAGTTCGCCCGCGCTCGTGAAGCTCCAGCCCTGGTTGCTGCCGCCGTTGCAGTCCCAGAGGTTCACCGCCGTCCCGGCCGTGGTCGAGGCGCCGTTGACGTCGACGCACCGGCCGGATGACGAGCCGAGCAGCGGATGCGTGGTCCCGGTGCTGCTACCCGAACCCGGCGCGACCCGGTACATCACCACGCCGTGCGCGGGCACGGACGCGCTGATCCCGCCGGAACTGGTGGTGAGCTCCTTCGTCCACAGGTTGGTCAGCTTGTAGCTCGAAGCGCTCGGGAGGCCGGCCGCGGACGCCGTCGTCGAGATGGTCTGGCGGCTGTCGCCTTCGTTGAACAGCGTCACCGCGACGCCGCCGTCGGACAGGGGTTTCGCCAGGACGTCGAGCCCGCCGGAAGCGGAGATCTCCGTGGCCTGTTTGCCGAGGGAGTCCTGGTCGACCGCGATCACGTCGGAGTTCAGGTAGAGGGAGAAGGTGGCGGGACTCGCGCTGCGCAGGTCGGCGCCGGACAGCAGGGGCGAGGCCATCGCCGACCACAGGCTGAACTGGGCCCGGTCCTCCGTGAAGCGCATGCCGTTGCCGACTTCCAGCATGTCCGGGTCGTTCCAGGCACCGGGCCCGGCGGCCGCGGCCAGTCCGGCGTTCGCGTGGAAGATCGAGAGCATGCTGCCGTAGTTCGCTTCGATGTCGCCGGTGGTGCGCCACAGGTTGCCGACCGCCGGCGCCCAGGTCGCCGGGTCGAAGTAGCCCCACTCGCAGATGCTGTAGACGATCGGCCGCCCGGTCGCGAGCAGGGCGTCGCGCATCGCGGTGTAACGCTGGATGTACTGGTCCTTGGTGCTGCTGCCGTTGGCGCAGTTGTCGTACGAATGAAACCGAAGTGCGCTCTGACCTGGGGATCTCGTCCCGTTTGGATGGGCTATCAGTAGCCCAGGCCGTCATCAGGCCGTCAGGCCGTCTCTCCGGCGGCCTGAGGCTTGCGGCGAGGCTTGATCAGGTCATCGATCGCCGCGCGGGCGCGGTCGTGACTGGAGGGCATGAGGTGCGTGTAGGTCTTGAGCGTGAACGCCTCCGAGGAGTGCCCGAGGAACGCCGCCAGCTCCTTGAGCGACACGCCGCGTTCGAGCATGGCCGAGGCGAACAGGTGCCGCATTGCGTGCATCCCGTCTTCACGGTCCTCATAGGACAGTCCGGCCCGTTTGAAGGTGGGCCGCCAGATGACGTTGTTGAACGCCTGCCGCGTGTATAGCCCACCGACCTTGTTCGTCATCAGGACGGTCACCGTGTCGAACTCTTTCGCGTCCTGCTCACCCCACGGCAACGTGATCTCCACCGGCGGGTACGTCTCCATGTAGGCGTCGATTTCGTCCAGCACGCCGTACCCAAGCGGGATCACCCGCGTCTTGTGCCCCTTGGGGAGCTTGAACTTCCGGACCCCGTTCACCGTCACCATCTGGCGCGTACACCGGTACTCCATCCGGTCCCGATCGATGTTGTCCGGACTGAACGCGAAGATCTCACCCTGCCGCAGCCCGAGACCGGTCCCGAGCGTGGCGCAGGGCTTGAACCGGGCGGGTAACGCCAACTCGACGCGGTGACGCCGTGATTCCTTCCACGGCGTCACCTTTCGTGCCACCGGCACCGGCGCTTTGATCGACTTGTCCCGGCAAGGGTTCTTCTTGATCTTCCCGTCAGCGACAGCAGCGTCGAGAATCGACGACACCAGGTCAAACACCTGCCGCTGATAGTTCACCGACACCGGGTTGTCCTGCTCAGCCATCCACGCCAGCCATTTCCGGATCAGTTCGGGCGTGGTGAACGACCGCAGCAGCTTCCGCCCCAGGAACGGGATGACCTGACTGTCCATCCGGTCCTTGACGCTGGCCACCGTGGACTCGTCCCGGGATCGGCCGGCCAGCACCTCCCAGGCGTATTTGCCGAACTGGACCTCACCGGCTTTCGGGTCGGCATAGGTGCCGTCGTAGACGGCGTTCTCCATCTTCGTCAGGTACTTCTGCGCTTCGGTCAGTTTCCCGTCCGGGAACGACTTCGACCGCTCGACCTTGTCCGGGTCCAGGTAACGGACCTTGTACCGCAGCCCCTTCCCATACAGTTCCGTCCGCTCCTGGACCGGCTTGTTCTTCTTGTTCAGCACCAAGTCACCGGTGACCGGGTCGACCTGATCCCGAAACCACCGGTCCTGAATATGCCCCATCGTCACTCCCTTCTCAGATCTCGAATTGCCGAAACATCGGCCTGCCTACGCCGCACTGGCATCCGCGACCCACGCCCGCACCGCCGCCGGGTCATAGCGGACGTGCTTGCCCAGCTTCGAAAACGGCGGCCCGTAGTTCTTCAGCCGCCAGTCCCGCAGCGTCTTTTCCGGAATCCCGAGGAACGCCGCCAGTTCCTCCGGCCCCCACAGTCCCTCGATCGCCACCACGCGCACTCGCACTGTCATCCCCGTGTCCTCCCCTCCGCGATGGGTCAAGCAGCCTCCCGGACCGCAGTTGCCGAAGTTTCTTGCCCTGGTGGTCCGGCGGCGGCGAGCATCGCGGCTGAGTACTCCGCCTGCCACGTGATCCGCTCCGAGATCGCCCGCATGACCAGCTGGTCCCTCGGCGGGCAGTGGGTGTCACCGGGCTCGACCTTGCGCCACACGAACCGATCCGGGGCCGGTTCCGGCTTGCTGATCCCGACCGCCGCCAACGCCGACAGCACAAACCCCCGGCGGTCAGCCTTGTGATCGGCCACCGTCTTCCCGGACCACTTGCGCGACACCAGCACCCGCCGCCCCGGCAGCCCGAGGGTGGCCCGGCGGTGAGCGCGTCCCTTGCAGTGCCCCGGCGTGGTCTTCCCGTTTGCTCCCTTCGGGTTGATCCCGTACAGCAGCCACACCGCACAACGCGGCGAACACGGCGTCACCGCCAGGTGGGCGTGCAGCATGTCATGGTGATCCTGCTGCCCGGCGGTGTCGGCCTCCACAACCTCACCGGTGGACTTCGTCAGGTACTTGGTCAGATAGCCGATGTGCCGCCCGGCTTCCTCGGTACCACCAAGCAGCCCCTTGGAATGCACCTGGGCACCGAAGGTCACCACGTGCGCCGGGGTCTCCACGGCCTCCACCGCGTCATCCCACGCCGTCAGCGGATCCCGCGTCTCCGGGTCCACAAAGGAACGGAGATCGGGGTCCCACACCGGTTTCCGTTCCGTGTAGACCAGTTCGTCATGAGCAGGCCACCACACCTGGTGATAGGTGGCTTCAGTGACCAGCCGGATGGTCTCGTGCGAGATCGCCCCCCGCAACGCCGCGTGCAGGTGCGGAGCGGCCCGCTTCTGCGGCTCGACCGTCGCGAAGTACTGCACATCCCAGCCGACGACCCGGCGCAGGTTCTGCCACCACCGATCCACCAGCGCCGCGAAGTGCACCGCATCCCGAGCGGCCCGCCGGTAGTCGTAGCTCGCCGGGTCGACCGGAGACCCATCAGGCCGGACCCGGCCGTAGGTGTCGCAGGTCAGCGTGACGAACATCGACGGCCGGAACTTCCCCGCGAACTCCCGCCCCACCGTCGACTTGCTCACCTTCCGACGGGGCAGGTTCGGCGCGTCCTGCCGCCGACGAGTGGACCGCTTCACCGCCCTCCGCTCCACCTCATCCAGCGCGGGCAGGCGACCGGTCATCCCCGAGGCCCGCAGCTCCGCGTCCACAGTGGCCACTTCCGCGCGCAGCTCCTCCGCCTCAGCCTCATTCCCAGCCGCCACCACCTCGCGGTAGTGCGCCGCCAGGTCAGCCCGGTAGGTCAGCAGCTCCGTTTGCGTCTCCGAGGGCTTCTCGCGCGTGATCACCGGCTCTTCGGCCAGGTGCCACCCTTCCCGGCATTGCGCCTGCCGCAGGGCTTTCGCCTTCCGCGCGCAGGGCAGGCACTGCGATTCCACAGTGGACCCGCACGGCACCGGGACATACCGAATCTCGCCGGTCTCAGTGTCCCCGACTTCCATCGTGAACGGCCGGACACACACCCCGTACTTCTCCGCCGTCGCCTTCACGACCTCCGTCGACAACGCGCCGCGGACACGCCCCACCGGGGTGCCCGAAGTCGCGGCCGGCATATCCCCAACCTGCGGATTTGTGTTCGTCGAAGTCATGCCGACCTCCCTTCTCCCGTGCGTCGATCGGTCAGACTGATCACCTGGGCGCCACCGTTGGTGACGTAGTGCTCCAGTTGCTTGATCGTCTGATCCGGCACCCACCCGGCCCGCACGCGCAGCGGTTCGCGGACGCCTTCGCCCCACACGTAGCCGACACCGGCCGCCGATTCCGGGATGCGGTTGGCCCACGCGCCACGCTCGTACGCGCCGTCCCCAAGCACCATCGGAACCTGCGTCTTGGAGGTCAGCCGCATGGCGATGCGCCGGGGCAGCAGCTCCCGCACCGGAACCGTGTCCTTCGTCGGCTCCTGCACATACCCGCGAACGGTAAACCCGAGTGCCCGGCCCTGCGTTGTCAGGATCGCCAGCTTCTCCACGATCAGGTCACGGGTCTTGCGGTCGGTGTACTTCGTCAGCGCCCCGATCTCGTCGAACTCCAGCAGCTCCACCGGATACTCCGTCGAGATCGGCACCTCACGCGTGTTCCCGGCGAAGACACGCTTGCGGTTCTCCAGCTCGTCCAACAGCGCGCCCAGGACTTCCAGGGCCTCTTTCCCGGACTGGCCGTAGCGGGCGAAGATCCCGAGCCCGTAGGACAGCTCCATTGCCTTCGGGTCGATCCCCGACACTCGGATGACCCCGGCGCGGATCGCCGACGCGGCCGCTACCAGCGGGCACCACATGACCGAGTTCTTCCCCGACCCGGTAGCCCCGGCAACCAGGGTGTGTGACCCGGTGCCGACCAGCGGCAGCCGCCACGGCTTGCCGTACTCAGTCGCCCCGGCGAACACCGCCCGCAAGTCCACGCCCGTCCCGTCGACGGCGACGAGGTCCGGCACCGGCAGGCACGTCACCGGCGACGCCAGCAGGTCCCGGCGCATGAAGTCGATCGAGACCACATCGGGCTCGAGTTCCCGGATCTGGCAGCGGGTGACCTTCCTGGCCACCGCCAGCGCGCGGGCCGCGTCGTCGAACTCCTCCGGGGTCTGGCCGGCCACCAGCCGCACCCGCACCTCATCCCACGACGCCCCGGAGCGGACCGACAGCAGTTTCGGCACCGCGACACCAGCCGTGCGGTTCTCACTGCGGGAGACCGTGTTCCGACCCCGGCCACGGCCCCGCCCGATCAGCGACACCGTGACGTCCACCGGCACCGACGCGTCCCGCACCACGAGTCCGCAGGCGTTCAACCAGCCTGTCAGCTTGCGGCCGTAGAGCGCCCAGCGCAGCCACCAGCCCCGCAGCCACCGGCCGCACCACTGGTCATAGCTCACCGCGTCCAGCCGCCACCAGACGAGCTGGGCCAAGACCAGCACTGCCAGCGTGACCACCAGCGAGACCCAGCCCAGCGACCGGCACCAGGCCCACGCCGCCACCAGCGTCAGGCAGGTCCGCCAGTGCGTCACCAGTTGCCGAACAATCCAGGCACCGGCCCGTACCAGGCCCCACAGCGCTATCCCGACGACCGCGAGCGCCGCCAGCAGCTCCGCGAGACCGGCCAGGGCACGGCCGATCTTGGCCAGGACCCACAGCAGCACGGCTAGGCCGCCGCCGACCGCTACCAGGGTCATCACACCGTGCGCGTCCATTAGCGACCACCCCGCACAGCAGCGGTCGGCAGCGTCAGGGCCAGCGGAAGCATCCCCATGCACGGCCCGCACTTCGTCTCACCCGGCAGCAGGCGAGCGAACTTCTTGCATGTCTGGCAGCGCATCCGGGTGACCCCGGTTGACTGCCCTCGGTTGTCATCATTTATTGTTTGCATTGTTCGCTTACTCCAGTGGACAGACGCAGAACCGGAACAGGTTGGTAGCCAAGGGCCGGTTCTGCGTTTTAACAGGACAATTTTGGGCACACAAGGACGCGTTTATCTGACACGCGTCCCTGCGTGCGGAAATGTTCGGTATTCAGTTCTTCTCGGATCCGGCTAGTGCACGCGGCCTCCCCGGGGCCGGAACTGGACCCCTGCGTCTTTCAGTAGCCGATACACCTTGCCGTAGGACACCTCGTGTTCCTCCGCCAGCGCCCGGACGGTCGCACCGTCGCGGTAGGCTTCCGCCACTTCGCCAGCATCCAGCTCGCAGCGGATACCCCGCCCCGTCTCCGGCACATCAGCGCCGAGGCGGTGGCGCAACAGCGCACCGGTCCAGCTCAGCGACAAACCGAACCGACGCGCGATCTCGACCACCGGTACCCCGTCGCGATGTGCGGCCAGGATCTGCGCGTTCCGCCGCTCCCTTACCTCAGCCTCGTTCATTTCATGCCCGCCACGCGCCGTGTCGAGAAGTTGCCGCGTGAGCGGAGTTCGACGCCCTCAGCCAACAGAATGTTGCGTGTTTGGTTGTAGCTCATGCCATATGTCGCGGCGAGCTGCCGGATCGTCCGACCGTCGCGGTAGGCGTCGGCCAGGCCCGGCGGGGTCGGCGGAAGCGGAATCTTCGGCGGACGCAATGTCACGCCCGCGTCGAGCAACGCAGTACGAATCTTGCGGTAGCTGAACGGATACCGCGCCACCAGACCCTCGATTGTCTCACCAGCCGCGTAGCACTCGACCAGTTCGGCGACCACCACCGAATCCAGCTCGCCCGCCACTTGCCCGTCCTCAGTCATCGTCGCCGCCCGAGGAGTCCGCGTGCACCCGCAAGGCCAGCAGGGCGAACATGGCGCGGTCCTCGCCGAGAGCGTCAGCCAGCGCCGCGATCACCTCCAGCGACCCCGGCCGACGCGAACCCACTTCGATCGCCTGCAACGTCGACTTACCGATCTTCGCTTTCGCCGCCACTGCGGTCAGGCTCAACGATTTCCGTTCCCGCGCCGCCCGGAGATACACGCCGAATCCGACGTCCGGCAACGGCGGAAGCTGCCCCTCACTCAGGCGTGCCGCCGGGACAACGGGATTGCCCGCCGCCTCTACCCCCTCCCGTCCGTAGTCCGATTTCCACTCAGGCTTCTTGGTCAGGCTCTCCACCTCGCGCCGCTCACGGTCGAACCAGTAGAGCGCCTCGTGGTGGTGGCCCCGGTCCAGGTCGGCGACCGCCCGGTACATCCGTGCGTTCGCCCGCCGGAACGCCACCCATGCCGACACTGGCGCATCCCGTCCCGGCATCCGCGCGTACGAATCGTCGTGCGCCTCCTGCAATGTCCGAGGCCCCCGAGCCTCAGCAGCCGCCACCGTCGCCGTTCCCATCACGCCCGTCCGGATCCGCCACGCGCGCAGCCAGCAGCGCCGCCAGGTCGTCCACTCCTTCGCGGAGCCGGAGAAGGAACGCCACGCATGCCGGCCACTCGTCCCGGTCGCGTGGCACCGTCAGCGATACCGCCGAGGTCGCTCCGGTCACCACCAGCATGGGCGGACTCGCCGGGTCCGGGCCGGTCTCCTCCACCGCCACCGGATCCCGGGACTCGACCGTCCACGTGACCCCGAACCCGTCGACTCGAAGTACCATCACCGTCTGCCTTACTCGCCCAATCCCTTGCCAGTTCAGAGAATCCTTCGGCGGCTGACTCCAGCGCCGCCACGCACCACCACGGCAATCCCTGCGTCTGCGCCAGCTCGTGCCACGCCCGCGACACCCGCCGCGCCGCATTGGACGTGTTCAACGAGTTCACCGGCGACAGCACCCGCTTCCCGTGCTCCCACGCCGCCATGTAGTCCCGATAGGCGGACTCCCAAGACCGAACCCGACCCTGAAAGTCCTGCCCACCGGACGACGGCTCGGCCGCCCTCACCGTCACGCCGCCTTACCCGCCGCATCCCCACTGGCCGCCGAGCCCGAACGGCCCGCCGACTTCGAACCGCTGCCGGAACCGGTCGCGGCCTCCTTGAAGCCGGTCGCGCGGAACGCGTACGACTGGTACTTGTACTCACCCTGCCCGGCGACCTTCGGCTCAGCCGTCAGGCCGTCCAGCTCCACCGGCCGCATCCCGGGCAGCACTTCCGGCCCCGTGGGCACCGGCTGGTGATCGGCCAGCAAGATCACCTCGAACGAAGCACGCTTCGCCTTCAGCTCGTCCGGGTCGGTCACCATCACCTTCCACTGCCGCTTACCCGTCACTTCGTCCACCCGCTGCCGCGTCGGACGACCCGCCGCCCGGTCCTCCCGAGACTGGTACTCCGTGTCCGCCGTCACCTCCCCCACCATCACAAGCCCCTGAGGAAATGCCTGGTCAAACGGGATGTCGAACCTGTAACCCCTGGCGATTGCCATCTGATTTGAACCCTTCAGTCAGCCGTTAGCGGCCTTGTGGCCGCCCCTTGGGTATGCCAAGGTACTTCTAGGTATACCAAGGCTCGGTATGCCAAGTCAACTAAGGTGCTGAAAGCACGTCCCGACCAGGCAGGAGACAGCCCGTGCCCGAGTACCTGTACGAACGTGTCGCCGATGCGCTACGAGAGAAGATCGTCAGCGGCGACCTCCAGCCCGGCGACCGCCTGCCGTCACAGGAGGCACTCAGCGACGACTTCGGCGTGTCGCGGATCGTCGCCCGCGAGGCGTTGGACGTACTGGAGAATGAGGGGCTCATTGATCGGGTTCAGCGGCTCGGCGCGTTCGTCCGCCGGTATCAGCCGCTTGTGCGCAGGTCAGAGCAGCACTACCGCACCAACCCGGGTGCCCCGTTCGCCGAAGAGGCCCTTGCCGCCGAGCGCATCCCCCGCTACAGCCATAAGACATACCCGGACCGCGCCAGCGCCGACATCGCTCACCGGCTGAAGATCCCGGCTGGGTCCGACGTGATGCGAACCGACTACACGTCGTACGCCAACGATGAGCCGATGATGCTCACCCACTCATATGAGCCGCTGGAGATCACCCGAGGAACGCCGATCGAACGGCCAGAGGAAGGTGTGCTCATGACCGCCGGTCTGGTCGACCGCTTCACGGCTATCGGGCTCCGTCCGACGCGGGTGGTCGAGCGCCTTCGCTCCCGCATGCCGCGTCCATCTGAGACGGAGACCCTCAAGCTTCGCAAGGGAACACCGGTGGTGATCATCGCGCGAACGACCTTTTCGGACGAAACTCCGGTCGAGACGGCGGATATATTGCTCGACGCGCATCGTTTCGAACTTGAATACGTACTACGGGTAGAGTCATCGCAATAAGCGCATGAAATACAAAAAGACGCCTGCCGCGCTCACCGCGACAGGCGTCTTTTCTGCGTCTAGCAGTTGATCAGCTCGGGCTTCTGGTTGAGGATCTGAGCGCGCGGCGACACGAACTCTTCGTACTCCTTCGCGGCCGACGGAGCAAAGAGCCCCGTCTTGCAGCAGTTCTGGAAGGCCAGCTTCACGCCGTACTTCCGCTCTACCGCACCGCGCATGGAGTCGCTGGCAGCGAAGCGGAGAAGCTGACCCCACGCCGCGTCGTCCGGCGGCACGGTGCCGTCCTCTGCCGACGTCGCGCCGCTCTCGTATTGCTTCACCAGCCGTTCCACCACGGACCAGGCGTACGGGAGCGAGTTCTTGACGCAGCTCAGGAATTCGTCGTCGGTCATCACGCCCTGCTGCGCCTTCGTGACCAATTCCTCCGGGACCGTCAAGGACATAGCGCACTTCCTTCCAGCGTCGATACTGCCGCAGTCCAGTTAACGCGGGAAACCGAACCAGCGCGACCGCCCGAGAGTGTGAACCGCAGCCACAGATCGTTAGCACGATGCGCCAGTTCGCGTCGACTGCTGCCGAATTTGGCTCTATGGGATCAAGGCGCCGCCTGCGGCGGCGCGCAAGTCACCTCGCGTCCGGCGGGCTCCGTCCCATGGCGGACCGGCCTCCCGCTCCGCTCCGGCCGGCCGCCGGACGAGCCCGCCGACAGCTCGCCACCTGTGCGCGCGCCGCCGCCCCCGCCCGACTCCAGAGCCGATACCGAACAGCGCGTCCGACCTGACACCCGATGCACGAGACGTGGCGCCCCGTCCCCCGATCACGGCGCTGGAGTTTGGCCCTGCTCCGCGCGCAATCGACGTACCGGACGCCACGCATGACCACCGTATCCGGCACGAACGTCGGCCCGCGCGTCCGTGCCCGGCATCCGTTCGGATGAACAGCAGCCCCGGTCAGTCAGGCGCACGGTTCCAGCAGGCCACGCAGCTTCCGAGGCGGGCCGTTCCCTCGCAGGCGATCCTTTAACACCGGAGCACCGGCATCAAGAGCGCCTGACGGCGTCGCTGCGCGATGAGCTCCGCTCACTCTTGACACCGGCACTCCGGTGCTAATGGCGGCAGGGGCGAGGAAGACGGGGGCGGCGAGCCCACCACGCAAGCCAGCCCCACGCCCCAGCCCGAGGAGGCCAACACGATGCCAAGCCGCCAGCTCAGCCCCAACCAGATCGCACTATTCAGCCGCTACCAGGTAGCCCGCTGGACCGAGCAGGCTCAGGCCGCCAGGCCGTCACCAGGCCGTGAGACGACCGGACCTGACCGGACGCAACCGGACCCAACCAGCCCAAAAGTGCAGGTCAAGCGCCGGGCACGCCGCCGATCCCCAGGTCGGTGCGCCACGGTTTCAGAAGTCGTACTTCAGATAATCGACGCCCCACGCGGAGAAGCTGTTCGCGTCCGCCTGCTCGTGGCCGAGGCTGCCCGGGAGGTTCTGGCAGGTGGTGGTGCCGGCGCTCTCGTAGATGCCGAACTTCAGGCCGCGCGCGTGCACGTAATCGGCGAGGCTCTTCATCCCGCTCGGGAACTTCACCGGATCCGCGGCCAGGTTCCCGTTGCCGTCGCGGTTCGGCGCCATCCAGCAGTCGTCGACGTTGACGTAGGTGTAGCCGGCGTCCTTCAGACCGGAGCTGACGAACAGGTCGGCGGTCTGCTTGATCAGTGTCTCGTCGACGTTGCAGGCGAAGCTGTTCCAGTCGTTCCAGCCCATCGGTGGCGTGCGCGCGAGGCCGTTGTCCTGGGCCAGCGCGTGGGATGGGGCGACGAGCACGAGGCCGGCGGCGACCACTGGCCCCGCGATAGCAGTGAGCAGACGGCGGGCAAGACTGCGCCGGCGCATGGCG
This sequence comes from Amycolatopsis saalfeldensis, assembly GCF_900110575.1. GTDB lineage: Bacteria > Actinomycetota > Actinomycetes > Mycobacteriales > Pseudonocardiaceae > Amycolatopsis > Amycolatopsis saalfeldensis. The sequence continues at coordinate 123,807 of NZ_FOEF01000015.1, read as the reverse complement.
GCTCCGTCCGTACGACGTTGGAGGGATGGAGGTCTAGACCATGAAAAAGCATGCGACGCGGTTCCTGTTGAGTCAAGCGCCATCTTGGGCAATCTTGTTGAATTCCACCCGGAAAACAACAATCCCCAGCGCCAAGGTGCCCCTAGCTGAGGCGGGCGGCGAATTTCGCGGCGAAAGTGTGGACGTCTCCGGGCCAGCGCGCCGAAACGTAGTTTCCGTCCTCGACCACGAAGGCCGGGCCGTCGTCGTCAAGGCGATCGCGGGAACGGCCGCTGGTCTTTCGGGCAGATTCGCCCGCGGCGTCGAGGAAGTCCCCGGGGGCCGCGAGCGCCCGGGTGACCTCCTGCTGCACGGACAGGTAACCCTCGGGCTGCCCCGTCTCCTCGAGGTAGGTGCGGTAGTAGTCCGGGTCCCAGAACCGGCTGCGGCGCGCGACCCGCCACGCGGTGCGCTCCAGCTGCCAGGTCAGCGCCGTCGTCCGGCGGCCGTGCAGCACCGAGCGCCCGGTCTCCGGGTCGACGCTGCGCGCGGCCACCAGCACGCCGTGGCAGATCGCCGCGACCGGCAGACCGCGCCGGAACGCGTCGACGACCAGCCCCTGCAGCACGGGGCTCTCCAGGTACTCGCGCATCCCCCGGGCCCGGTGGCCGCCCGGCAGGACCAGGCCTTCTGTGCCGTCGAGCGTGATTTCCTTCCACGCCAACGGTTTCCGCCACGCCGGGTCGGCGAGCAGCGCGTGATGCGCCGCCCGGGCCGCCCCGTCCGCGCGCAGCACCCGGCCGAGCAGGACGACCCGGCGCAAGCCCGGCACCCGCCCCCACGGATCGAGTCCGCGGCCGGTCACCATCAGCTCGTCGCAGACGGCCGGCGCCCCCGTGGGCGTCGCGAACCGCACCGTGTGCCCGGCGCCCGTGAGCACCCGCCAGGTGACCGCGACCTCCGAGGGATCGGAGTCCCGGGCCGGCACCGGGATCAGCACATTCGCCACCACGTCCTCCTCACGCTTCCCGCCGAGAATGCCAGCCGCCGGCGGCGCCCCGTCCCGTGGGCCTCCCGGCCACTGTGGACGGACGAGCGCACGACGGGAGACTACGCCACTTGGCCGACCCGGACGGCCACTTGGAGTACGTTGACACTGACTCAGGGCGACCGTACTGTCCCGTAGCGCACCCCCCACCGATCGGCCGGGGCAGTGCTCCGCCACAGATTTACAACGTTGTAAAACCCCTCCGGCACCGGAGGAACAGGACCACAGCCACCCCGAGAACCGCCCTCCGCGCGCCCCTCGGCCCGCGGCGATGGGAGGACGCCGTGCTCAACGATCATCGCGCCGCCGATCTGCCCACGCGAGGCGGGACCGCCCGCCCGGGGCCGAGCCTTACCACCACCGAGTCCGCCGCAGGGCACACCACCCACGCCGGACCGGACCCCGCGACCACCCCAGGGCGGACCGCCCAGGCCGGACCGAGCCCCACCACCGCAGGCCACACCACCCACGCCGGACCGGACCCCACCACCACAGGCCACACCGCTCGCCCCGGACCGGACCCCACCACCACCGCACCCACCCCAGGCCGCACCGCCCGCCCCGGACCGAGCTCCACCACCACGCCCACCCCGGGCCACGCCGCCCACCCCAGACC
>NZ_FOEF01000015.1:0-122154 GCF_900110575.1 Amycolatopsis saalfeldensis | reverse complement strand
CCCACCCCGGGCCACGCCGCCCACCCCAGACCGAGCTCCGCCACCGCACCCACCCCGGGCCACGCCGCCCACCTAGGCCCAAACCCCGCCACCACCGCGCCGGGCCGATTCGCGCGGCCGAGGCCGGATCCCGCCGTTGCCGCGTCGAACCACCACGCCTCGCCACCACCGAGCCCCACCGGCACCAAGCCGAACCGGCCCACCCCGTCATGGCAGCAACGCGCAGCAGCACCCTTCGCCCGCGTCGCCCGGCGGGTGCGGAGCCGATTCGCCGCCGCGACGCTGCTGCTGGTGGCCGCGCTCCTGCTCCCCGTCTCCGGCGCCGCAGCCTCACCGCTCACCCCGACGGCCGGCGGCACCTCGTTCCTGAACCACGCCGCCCTGCTCGGCAACGCCGCGGACCCCGCCTGGTACGAGGCGAACATCCCGTTCCTCGACGTGCCCGACCAGCAGATCCAGTCCGTCTACTACTACCGCTGGCAGACCTACCGCGAGCACCTGGTCTACACCGGGCCGGTCTACGGCTGGATGTCCAGCGAGTTCCTGCAGCCCGCCGACTACGGCGCCCCGTACGGCGGGATCGACGCCGCGGCCGGGCACCAGATCACCGAGGGACGGTGGCTGCGTGACCAGCAGTACGTCAAGGACGACATCGACTACTGGCTCGCCGGCCCCGGCCAGTTTCCCAAGCCCCGCAACGACAACGTCAACCCCGACACCGGCGACTGGGCGCACGAGTACAGCTTCTGGGCCGCGAGCGCGGTCTGGCAGCAGTACCTCGCCGCGGGCGATCTCGGCTTCACCGCCGCGGAGCAGCAAGCGCTGATCAAGCAGTACAACGGCTGGGCCGATCACTACGACGCGAGCCTCGGCCTCTACTGGCAGGTCCCGGTGTGGGACGCGACGGAGTTCACCCCCTCGTCCTACGAATCCGGCGACGGCTACCGCGGCGGTGTCGGCTACCGGCCGACCATCAACGCCTACCAGTTCGGCGACGCCACGGCCATCGCGCAGATCGCCGCGCTCACCGGCGACTCCGCGACCGCGAACGACTTCACCGGCCGCGCCGCGAGCCTGCGCTCCGCCGTGCAATCACAGCTGTGGGACCCGTCGCGGCAGTTCTTCTACGGCATGCCCCGCGACAACAACCCGTCCCACGCCCTGACGGGCACGCGCGAGGAAATGGGCTTCGTGCCGTGGATGTTCGACCTGCCCACGGCCGACGACACCGGGGCGTTCGCCCAGCTCAAGGACCCGGACGGGTTCGCCGCCCCGTTCGGCCCCACCACCGCCGAGCGGCGCAGCCCGTGGTTCATGCACGAGGCCGCGGACTGCTGCCGCTGGGACGGCCCCTCCTGGCCGTACGAAACCTCGCAAACCCTGACCGGCGCCGCGAACCTGTTGCAGGACTACCCGCCGCAGTCCACTTTCACGGCCGCCGATTACGTCTCACTGCTGCACACGTACGCGGCAACGCAGTACCGCGACGGCCAGCCGTACGTCGCCGAGGCGCACGACCCCGACCAGGACCGGTGGATCTACGACGGGCACGCCCACAGCGAGGACTACAACCACTCCACCTACAACGACAACGTCATCTCCGGCCTGATCGGGCTGCGCGGCCAGCCCGGCGGCACCCTCACGCTCAAGCCGCTCGCCCCGGCGAGCTGGGACTACTTCGCGCTGGAGAACACGCCTTACCACGGGCACAACGTCACCGTGCTGTGGGACCGCACCGGTTCGCGGTACGGCCAGGGCGCGGGCCTGCACGTCTACGTGGACGGCGCCCAGGTCGCTCAGCAGTCCGGTCTGGACCCGCTCACGGTGCCCGTCGGCGCCGCCGTGGCCCATCCCGTTCCCTCCACAGTGGACATCGCCGCGAACGGCCAGCGGTTCGGCTACGGGCCGCAGCCCAGCGCGTCCTACACCTCGTCGTACGACAACGTCTGGAACGCCGTCGACGGCATCGTCTACCGCACCGCGGTGCCGCAGAACAGCCGGTGGACCAGTTACGGCTCCCCCAACGCCACCGACAGCTACCAGCTCGACTTCCACCGCGGCGTCTCCACCGGCGAGGTCCGGCTGTGGTTCTACGACGACGGCGGCGGGGTGCGCACCCCCACCTCGTACGACCTGCAGTACGACACCGGCAACGGCTGGGCCACGGTGCCCGGCCAGTCCCGCGCTCCCGCCACCGTGAACGGCCCGACGGAGATCACTTTCCCCGCGCTGACCACCAGCCGGCTGCGGGTCGTCGCGCCGAACGCCGGCGGCGGCACCGGCTGGGGGCTGCAGGAGTTCGAGGTGTACAGCGCGCCCGTCTTCCAGCTGGCGAACGTCAACAGCGGCTTGCTGATGGGCGTTTCGGACATGTCCACTCAGGACGGTGCACCGGTGGTCCAGTTCCAGGACAACGGCACCCGCGACCACCTCTGGCAGCTGGTCCCGGCCGGAGGCGGGCAGTACAAGATCCGCAACGGCAACAGCGGGCTCGTGCTCGGCGTCGACGGTATGTCCACTCAGGACAGCGCCGCCGTGGTCCAGTACCACGACACGGGCACCCCCGACCACCTCTGGACGCTCATCGACGCGGGCGGGGGCCAGTTCAAGATCCGCAACGCGCACAGCGGGCTGCTGCTCGGCGTCGCCGGAATGTCCACCCAGGACAGTGCAGCCGTGGTGCAGTTCCAGGACAACGGCACCGCCGATCACCTCTGGCAGGTGCGGCCGGCGGCCTGACCCACCCGAAAATCCCATCCGTGAAAGGGGTTCCAGCGTGTTCTCCCGACCAGTCCCCCACCGGCGAAGAATCATCCTCGCCGTCACCGCCGCCCTCGCGCTGGTCTTCGGCGTGCTCGGCGCCCAGCCCGGCACGGCGCAGGCAGCCGGCTCGCTCCCGTGCGACATCTACGGCTCCGCCGGCACCTCGTGCGTCGCCGCGCACAGCACCACGCGGGCGCTCTACAGCTCCTACAACGGGCGCCTGTACCAAGTGCAGCGCGCCTCCGACAAGGCGACCACCGACATCGGCGTGCTCACCGCCGGCGGCTACGCCAACGCGTCCACACAGGACTCCTTCTGCGCTGGGACGAGCTGCATCATCACCGTGGTCTACGACCAGTCCCCCCGGCACAACGACCTCACCATCGAAGGCCCGGGCACGGCCGGCGGCCAGGACGTCGGCGCGAACGCGACGGCGCTGCCCGTCACCGCGGGCGGGCACAAGGTCTACGGCGTCTACATCGCCCCCGGCACCGGCTACCGGCACTACGTCGGCGACGGCGTAGCGCGCAATGGCCAGCCCGAGGGCATGTACATGGTCGCCAGCGGCACCCACGTGAACGGCGGCTGCTGCTTCGACTACGGCAACGTCGAGGCCACCATCAACGACACCGGCAACGGCCACATGGACGCGGTCAACCTCGGCACCACCTGTTATTTCGGGCCGTGCACCGGGATCGGCCCGTGGGTCGCGGGCGATCTGGAGAACGGGCTGTTCCAGGGCCACGGCTCCAACACCGCGAACCACGGCAACGCATCGCCGTACGTCACGGCGATGCTGAAGAACAACGGCCAGACCACCTTCGCGCTCAAGGGCGGCAACTCCCAGTCGGGCAGCCTCACCACCTGGTACGACGGCGCCCTGCCGTCGGGCGGGTACACCCCGATGCAGCAGGAGGGCTCCATCGTGCTCGGCACCGGCGGTGACAACAGCAACGCCTCCGTCGGCTCCTTCTTCGAAGGCGTGATGACGGCGGGCTACCCCAGCGACGCGGCGGACAACGCGGTGCAGGCCAACGTGGTCTCCGTCGGCTACGCGGGCGCCACCGGCACTGCGCCCGTCGGCGGCCGGGTGCTCGGCGCCAACGGCAAGTGCCTGGACGTCAACGGCGACGACAACGGCGGCGACTCGGCCCCGGTCCAGCTGTGGAGCTGCCAGAACAACGCCGCGGACCAGTCCTGGTCGCACAATCCGAACGGCTCGCTGTCGACCCTGGGCCGGTGCCTGGACGTCGTCGGCAACGGCACCGCCCAGGGCGCGAAACTCGAGCTGTGGGACTGCAACGGCGTCGGCGGCCAGAAGTGGATCCAGCAGGGCGACGGTTCCCTGCGCAACCCGCAGTCCGGCCGCTGCCTCGACTCACCGGACACCGGGGCGGCGAACGGCACCCAGCTCCAGTTGTCGGACTGCGACGGCTCCGCGGCGGAGAAGTTCTCCGTGACCGGCGGCGGCCCGATCGTCGGCGTCGGCGGGAAGTGCGTCGACGTCGCGGGTGACGACAACGGCGGGAACGGCACCCCCGTCCAGCTCTGGGACTGCCAGTCGTACGCGGTGGACCAGCACTGGTTCCACAACCCGAACGGCTCCCTGAGCACGCGGGGCCGGTGCCTGGACATCGTCGGCAACGGCACCGCCCAGGGCGACAAGGTGGAGCTGTACGACTGCAACGGCGTCGGCGGCCAGAACTGGGTGCAGCAGGCGAACGGCTCACTGCTCAACCCGCAGTCCGGCCGCTGCCTGGACTCCCCGCAGGGGGCCACCGCCAACGGCACCCGGCTGGAGATCTGGGAGTGCAACGGGAGTGCCGCCCAGCACTTCCCGCTGAGCTGACCCGCTACACGGCAGCGGTGACGGCGCCCAGCCGCCGTCACCGCTGCCCGGCGGGGTTTCCCTTGTCGTGGCGCAGTTTCGGGCGCCCGATCCGGCGTTGGCCCGACAGCGATGGACAGCTCTGAGCCCGATCCGGCGTTGGCCCGAAAGCGATGAACGGCTCCGAGCCCGACCCGGCATCGATCCGAAAACGATGGGCGGCTCCCCGGCCCGATCCGGCGTTGGCCCGAAGGCATGGACGGCACCCCAGTCCGAGCGTTCGGCGCCGTCGCGTCAGCCCGTCGCCACCTCGAAGGCGGCTGCCTCCTCGGCACGAGCCGGAGCGGACCGTCCGATGTGGACCCAGCCCCGCGAGGCGGCCGGGAAGCCGCTGCGCCGCGGTGACCCAGGCACGGCCCACCGGCGATGCCGCCCCGCCCGGCCGAGGCCGCGCAGCAGGCCGCGCCACCGCCGTCCGCCCTGATGCCGGTTGCCGCCGGCCTCCGGGAGCCGGCCGATCAGGTCGGCGGCCGCGACGAGCCGGGCGCCGCCGAGGCGCGGGACGTCACTCTCGGCGAGCGGCACGCGCCCACCGCCGACGTCCTCGCCCACGACCACCCCGATCCGGACCAGGACCCGGCCCGGCGAGCCGGCCGCGCGGTCGAGGTACGCGACTCTCGGACCGTCCACAAAGGCGCGGTTCTCCCGGCTCTCCCGGGGCAACGGCACAGTTGTCATGTTTCGTCCAGTTTCTCGGGTCACAGGTGGGAACCACACTGCCGGGGCCAGGACGGCACCCCTGACGCCGGCGTCGTCACCGGGCGGTGACGACGCTACCCGGACGCTGCACGCAAGCCCGGTTGAACGCCGACGTTCACCTGATTGTGGGCAAAACCCAGGACCCGACCTACCCGGACAGTGTCCGAACGCCACCACCGTCACCCGTTTGCGATCAGATCGCGCATCGGAAGTGGCCGTCCGAAATCGGACACTTTCCTTGACGGGGCGCGATTGCGGCCTTACCGTGTTGAAACGTTTCATGCTCTCACTGAGGAGACCAGGAAATGACCCCGGCACTCGCCGTTCTCGCGCTGCTCGCGAACCTCCTGCTCGGCTCCCCCGCCGCCGCCCCGGCCCACCACGCCGTGACCGTGGTGAATTCCGACGCGACCGGGCCGGTGAGCCGGTTCGACGTCGAGGGCAACGCCCTGGACGCGCACGACGGCTCGATCCTCCAGGCGGGCAACACTTTCTACCTCTACGGCACCAGTTACGCCTGCGGTTACGGCTATCAGCAGAACGGCACCTTCTGCGGGTTCAAGGCCTACAGCTCGCCGGACCTGGTGCACTGGACCGATCGCGGGTACATCGTCCCGCCCGGCTCGTGCGCGTACTGCTTCCGGCCGCACGTGGTCTTCAACGCCCGCACCGGCCAGTACGTCCTGTGGGCCGACGGCGGCGGGCGCTACCTGGTCGCCACCAGCCCTGCGCCCACCGGGCTGTTCACCGCGCGGCCCGACCCGAAGCTGGCCGTCGGGGGCGCCGTGGACGAGTCGCTGTTCGTCGACACCGACGGCACCGGTTACGTCATCCACAACACCACCCAGGTCGACGCCGGGCTGACCGCGGACATGGTGGTCGAGCGGCTCACCCCGGACTACCTCGGCACCACCGGCGAGTACGTCCGCCTGGGCCTCGGCGACGTCGAGGCGTTCACGGTCTTCAAGCGCGACGGCGTCTACCACGCCCTGATGTCCGACCCGTCCTGCGCCTACTGCTCGGGCGGGACCGGTGAGATGACCGCGACCTCGATGCTCGGCGCGTGGTCGGGCGCCTGGTACGACCCGAATGGCGTGCACCAGAGCGGCCGCGCCGAACCCCGCTGGCGCGCGCGGATCGTCAACGCCGACAACTGCGGCGGGCAGCCGCTGGCGAGCCTGCCGGTCGTCGGCGCGGACGGGAGAACCGGCTACTACTTCGTGTCCGACCGCTGGGACCACCGCGCGCCCAACGAGTCGCTGGCCAATTTCTTCTTCGGCCCGATGAGCTTCGGCCAGGACGGGACGCTGCAGGACATCTCCTGCGTCGACCGGTTCCCCTTCACCCCGCCCGGTCCCCCCGGGCACCCCGCCACCCCGCCGGGCCTCGACCAGGGCAGCGGCCTCGACGGCTTCCACCATTACTGCGACATCGGCGGGAACGTCGTGCGGCAACAGGGTTTCACGCCCTCGCGCACCGGCACGCTCACCACCGCGTCGATCACCACGTTCCAGCGCGGGAACCCGGACGCGCCGGTGACGCTGGACGTCGTCGACGGGGCCGACGGCACCGTGCTGAGCCGGACCGGTTTCGCCCTCGCCGACGTGCCGTGGGCGCCGGCCGCGCTGGCCGCGCACCCGGGCATCCCCGTGACGGCGGGCCATCCGTATCTGCTGCGGCTGGAATCCGCCACCACCACCGGCTGCTTCGGCTGGGAGTACAACGATTCCGGGCCATACCCCGGCGGAGTCGAGTCCTACAGCACCGACCACAGTGGATCGTTCACCGCCGAACCGGGCCGGGACCTGAAGTTCGGCACCGGCGTCCGCCCCGCTTGAAACGCCGTCTGGCGTATTGCGATCACGTGATCGGCTGATTACAGTCTGAAGAACACCAGATTTGAAACGTTTAAATCCCCGTTGTCCCCAGTCCGTCGTTAGGGAGCCCCGCATGCTGCCCTCGCACCTCTGGCGAACGACCGCCGCCGCGCTCGCCGCGGTACTGGCCCTGTCCGCCGCCTCCGCCCCACCGGCCGGCGCCGCGCCGCCGGTCCAGCTCACCGGCGCGCACTGGGTCTGGTACCCGGAGGACTCGCCCCGCGTCGCCGTGCCCGCCGCGAACCGGTACTTCCGCAAGACGTTCACCGTGCCCGCGGGCGCGGTCAGCGACGCCCGGTTCGTGGTGACCGGCGACGACCTGGTGGACGTCTGGCTGAACGGCGCGCCGCTGGCCTCCTCGGCCCGCACCGCGGGCGCGTGGCGGACCGCGCTGTCGGTCGACCTGCGCCCCGCGCTTCGCCCCGGCGCCAACACGATCGCCGTCTCCGTGCGCAACACCGGCGGGCCGGCCGGCCTGCTCGGGCACCTGCGGGTCACCACCGGCGCGGGCGCGACGGACCTGATCACCGACGGCAGCTGGAAGGCCGCGAAGACCGTGCCCGAGGGCTGGGAGCAGCCCGCCTTCGCCGATGCGGGCTGGGCGAGCGCCCGTGACCTCGGTGTCTACGGCACCGGACCGTGGGCCCGCACCATCGCCGTCCCCGACCCGGACGCGGCGTCACCGCTGATGGTCGCGAACGGGACCGTCGACCGGCAGAGCAGCCCGCTGGGCATCGATCCCGCACAGGCGCGGTTCGGCTGGCAGCTGGGCTCCGGGGCGGCGCAGGAACGGCAGTCCGCCTACCAGATCGTCGTGTCCGCCAAGGGCCGCGACGTCTGGGACAGCGGCCGGGTCGAGTCCGCGCAGCAGGCCGATGTGGCGTACGGCGGGCCTGCGCTGACGTCGCTGACCGCGTACACCTGGCGCGTGCGGGCGTGGGACAGCCAGGGCCGCGCCGGCCGCTGGAGCGCGACGCAGCGGTTCGAGACCGGTCTGGCCGCCCCCGCCACGGAGTGGACCGGTGACTTCATCGGCCGCGCCGGCACCGGCCCGGACCTCGCCGGGGCGAGCTGGATCTGGTACCCCGAAGGCGATCCGGCTGGCGGAATCCCGCCCGCGACGCGGTTCTTCCGCCGCACCCTCGACCTCGCCGCGGCGCCGGCCAAGGCCACTCTCGTGGTGACCGGCGACGACAGCGCCACAGTCTGGGTCAACGGCGTGCAGGTGAGCGCGTCGCCCCGGGTCACGGATTCGTGGAAGCAGGCCGCCGTGGTGGACCTCGGCGGGAAGCTGACCGCCGGGACCAACACCATCGCCGTGCAGAGCGAGAACACCACGCAGAGCCCGGCCGGGCTGATCGCCAAGCTGACCGTGCCCGGCGGGCCCACCGTCGTCACCGACGGCGGCTGGAAGGCCAGCCAGACCGGCCCGGACGGCTGGGAGAAGAGCGGCTTCGACGACAGCGCGTGGACCGCGGCGCGCGCGGTGGCCGCGTACGGCACCGGCCCGTGGGGCGCGAACGTGACCATCAGCTCCCCCGCGCCCTTTCTGCGCAAGGGTTTCACGGTCACCAAGCCGGTCGCCTCCGCGCGGCTGCTGACCACCGCGCTGGGGCTTCAGGAGACCCGGCTCAACGGCGCGAAGGTCGGCCAGGACGTGCTCGCCCCGGGCTGGACCGACTACACGAAACGCCTGCAGTACAAGGTTTACGACGTCACCGGGCAGATCCGCCAGGGGGACAACGCGCTCGGCGCGTCACTCGGCAACGGCTGGTACTCCGGCAGCATCGGCATCGCCGGCTCCCAGCGTTACGGCACCCAGCCGTGGTACTCGGCGCAGCTGGAGCTGACCTACGCCGACGGCAGCAGCTCCGTCGTCGCCACCGACGGCAGCTGGAAGACGATCGACGGGCCGATCCGCGCCGACGACCTGTACCAGGGCGAGACCTACGACGCCCGCCAGGCCGTCGCGGGCTGGGACAGCCCCGGCTTCGACGACCGGGCCTGGGCGAACGCCGGGGTTCGGACCGGGGCGAAGCCGAATCTGGTGTCCCAAGTGGACAACGGCGTCACCGTGCAGCAGGACTTCCACCCGGTCGCGATCACCCAGCCCAAGCCGGGCGTCTGGGTGCTGGACATGGGCCAGAACTTCAGCGGCTGGAACCGGCTCTCGGTGACCGGGCCGGCGGGCACGACCGTGACCATGCGCCACGCCGAGGTGCTCAACCCGGACGGCACGGTCTACACCGACAACCTGCGCGCGGCCCAGGCCACCGACCGGTTCACCTTGGCGGGCACGGGAAAACCGGAGACCTACGAGCCCCGGTTCACCGTGCACGGCTACCGGTACGTCGAGCTGACCGGCCTGCCCTCGGCACCGGGCGAAGGCACCGTCACCGGGCGGGCGATGTGGACCACCGGCGCGCAGACCGGCACGTTCACCTCGTCGAACCCGATGGTGAACCAGTTGCAGCACAACATCCTCTGGGGTGAGCGCTCGAACATGCTGTCCATCCCGAGCGACTGCCCGCAGCGGGACGAGCGGCTGGGCTGGACCGGCGACATCGGCATCTTCGCCGGCACCTCGACGTTCAACCTCGACGTGCACAACTTCCTCGGCAAGTTCGCCGACGACCTGGTCGACGCCCAGCACGACGACGGCTCGTTCACCGACGTGGCGCCGGGCGTGCTGGGCGGCTCCGGCACGGCGGGCTGGGGCGACGCGGGCGTCATCGTGCCGTACACCCTGTGGCAGCGCTATGGCGACACCGGCGTGATCACCGAGCACTTCGACGCGATGGTCAAGTGGGTCGAGTACCTGCGCGCCACGTCGGGCAGCGACCTGATCCGCGACCACGCGACCTACGGGGATTGGCTCAACGTCAACGACAACACCGCGCAGGACGTCGTCTCCACCGCGTTCTTCGCGTGGTCGGCGCGGCTGGTTTCGCGGATGGCGGCGGCCACCGGCCACACCGCCGAGGCGACGAAGTACGGCACCCTGGCCGATCAGGTCGGCGCGGCGTTCACCGCGAAGTTCGTCGCCGCGGACGGGACGGTCGGGGCCAGCACCCAGACCGCGTACGTGCTGGCGCTGGCGTTCGGCCTGCTCCCGGCGGACCGCGTCCAGGCCTCGGCGGACAAGCTGGCGGCGAAGGTCGCGGCGACCGGCGGGCACCTGAGCGTCGGGTTCCTCGGCGTGGAGAACCTGCTGCCGGTGCTGGCCGACCACGGCCACGCCGACGTCGCGTACCAGGTGCTGCTGCAGCCGGACTTCCCCGGCTGGGGCTACATGATCGGACACGGCGCGACCACCGTCTGGGAGCGCTGGGACGGCATCAAGCCGGACGGCTCGTTCAACGACCCGGGCATGAACTCGTTCAACCACTACGGCCTCGGCTCGGTGGGCGACTTCCTCTACCGCGAGGTCGGCGGCCTCTCCGCGGCCGGCCCGGGCTACTCGTCACTCCTGGTGGCGCCCCGGCCCGGCGGCGGCCTCACCTCGGCGAAGTCGGCGTACCAGACCCCGTACGGCGGCGCGTCCAGCGAGTGGTCGATCTCGGGCGGGAAGCTCACTCTCCGTGTGACGGTCCCGGCCGGCGCGTCGGCCACGGTGAAGGTGCCGACCAGCCGCCCGGACGCCATCGGCTCCCCGGCCGCGGCGGTGCCCTCGGCGCCCGGCACGTTCTTCGTGCCCGGCGGGTCGTACGTGTTCACAGCTCCGGCGTGAGCCGCTGAGGCCGGAGCCGTCGCTGGGAAGGCGGCTCCGGCCTCAGCGCTTGTGACCTGAGTCACCACGCGATCAGGCAACCCGGCGAGGCCCCGGAGGCCTGTACCCGGTGTGGAGCAAGGCTCGGAGGACGAGTTCGTCGCGTACGTCGCAGGTTCCTCGGCGTACCTGCGCTCGACCGCGTTCGTCCTCCGCGGGGACTGGCACCGCGCCGACGACCTGCTGCAGGTCACCTTCCTCAAGCTCTACCGGGTGTGGCCGCGGCTCGTCCGGCGCGGTGAGCTGGACGGGTACGCGCGGCGGATGGTCGTGCGCGCGTTCCCGAGCGGGAACCGGCGGAAGTGGCGTTCGCGCGAGCACCTGCCCGGCGAGCTGCCGGACGGGCCGGCGGCGCCGGAATCCGACCACGCCCAACGCCTTTCCGTCCGCACGGCGCTCGACGGCGTGCCCCCGAAGCAGCGCGCGGTCCTCGTGCTGCGTTATTGGGACGACCTCAGCGTCGAGGAGACTGCCGAGGTGCTCGGCCGGCACCGTGAAGAGCCAGTCCGCGCGGGGCCTGGCGACGCTGCGCAAGCTCCTCGATCCCCTTTCAGCTCGGGTGACACCCACCTACCACCGGCCACCGCTGCCCCGGTCCGGCCCGGCCGCCGCCCACACGACACTCACCAGTCACCCGGCACCATCACTCACCCGCACAACACCCACCACTGGGCCGCCACCACCACCGACCCGCACGACACCCACCGGCCACCGCCCACCACCACTCACCCGCACACCACCCCCAACCGCCCCTCGCCCGGCATCACCGCCGACTCCGACCCCACCGGTGTCCCCGCCGGACCCCGTCCGCCGGTATCTTCGGGGGGCCCGCACCACCAGGAAGAACTGCCTTGACGACACTCGCAGAACCGGCCGCCCCCAGCCGTCCGGTGATCCGCTGGTATCAGCGGCCCTACGTCCGCACGATCGGCGTGTACCTGCTCGTGCGCGCGTTCGGCGTCGCCGTGCTGGCGGTGTTCGCGGCGAAGACCGGCCAACCGCTGATGGACCGGCTCACCGCGTGGGACGGGCAGTGGTACCTGGACCTGGCCAACCACGGGTACTTCGGCATCACGCGCGGCCTGTACGACGCGGCCGGGAACTACGCGCCGAACACGCCGCTCGCGTTCTTCCCCGCGTACCCGATGCTCGCGCGGGTCCTCGCGCCGGTGACGCTCTCGAGCACGTTGGTGGCCGAGCTGCTGCTCAGCGCGATCGCCGGGTGCCTGGCCGCGTGCGCGATCTTCCGGCTGGCCCGGCTCGTCGACGGCCGCGAGCGGACCGGGCTGCTGCTGGTGGCGCTGTGGGCCGGGGCGCCGATGGCCATCACGCTGTCCATGACCTACACCGAGGCGATGTTCACCGCCCTGGCCGCCTGGGCGCTGGTCGGGGTGGTCGAGCGCCGGTGGCTGCTGGCCGCCGTGTGCTGCGTGGCCGCGGGACTGACCCGGCCGACGGCGACGGTGCTCGTCTGCGTGGTCGGGCTCGCGGCGCTGATCGCCTTCTTCCGCACGCGCGACCGCTGGCAGACGCTGGTCTGCGTCGTGCTGTGCCCGCTCGGGCTGCTCGGCTTCTGGACCTGGGTCGCGATCAACACCGGCACCCCCACCGGCTGGTGGGACCTCGAGCGGAACAACTGGTGGACCCGCTTCGACGCCGGTCGCGAGGCGGCGCAGTTCGCCTGGGACAAGCTGGTCCCCGGCGCCTCGGTGATGGAGACGATGACCGTCTTCATCCTGCTGGCCGGGGCGGTGCTCGCCGTGCTGCTGTTCCGGCTGCTGCGCCCGCTGGCGCAGTGGTGGCCGCTGGCCGCGTACGGCGCCGGGATGCTGGTGCTGGTCATCGGCACCGCGGGCCTGCCGTCGGCGAAGGTGCGGTTCCTGCTGCCCGGCTTCATCCTGCTGTACCCGGTCGCCCGCGGCCTCGCCGCCCGCCGCCCGGGCACCGCGATCGCCACGGTCGCGGGCTTCGTCGTCCTCGGCAGCTGGTTCAGCGCCTACGCCCTCACCGGCTGGCACTACACGATCTGAACGCACGGAAAACGGGCAGGGAAACGGTTTCCCTGCCCGTTTTCCGTCCTATCGGGTCAGCTCAGGGTCACCGCCAGGTCGTCGAGGACGAAGGACGTCTGCAGGGACGCGTCCTCCACGCCGGTGAACTTGAGGGCGAGCGTCTGGCCGGCGAACGACGACACGTCGACGGTCTTCGCGGCGTAACCGCTGACCTGGTCGAGGTTCGAGTAGCTGGCCAGCGTGGTGCTGCCGCCCGCGACGGTGAGCTTGTCGTAAGCGGTGGCGCCCGTTTCAGAGGTGTCGATGTGCAGGGAGTACGTCAGCGTGGCGTGGCAGCCGGCCGGGATGCTCACCGACTGCGCGAGGGTGTCGGTGTGCGACTGGCCGTACCCGTCGAGCCAGGCGTTCCAGGTGCCGCCGTGGGCCGGCTGCTGGCTGCCGTTCTGCGCGATCACGCCGGTGGACGCCGTCCAGCCGGTGGCGCCGGATTCGAAGCCGGGGTTGACCAGCTTCTGGCCGGAGCAGCCGGTGGTGGTGCCGACCGTCCAGCTGAACGTCGCCGTCCCGCTGTGGGCGGCGCTGTCCTTCGCGGTCACCGTGACGTTCGACGTGCCCGCCGTGGTCGCGGTGCCCGAGATGGTGCCGGTGGAGGCGTTGATCGACAGGCCGGCGGGCAGGCCGGTCGCGGTCCAGGTGTACGGCGCGGTGCCGCCACTGGCCGTGAGCGGCAGGTTGACCGCGGTGCCGGTGGCCGTGGACTGGTTGCCCGGGCTGGACACCGTGACCGTGCCGGTCGCGCTGCACGTCGGGTCGCCCGACTGCGCCGGCACGCTGATCGCGTCCCACGCCGCCTTCACGGTGTTGAACTGGGTGCAGCTGCCCGGGAACAGGTTCTTCGCCGCGGTCAGCGTCCAGGTGCGGTACTTCAGGTACGAGCTGGCGGAGGTCTTCAGCAGCATCGCGTTGTAGAAGATCTTCACCGCGTCCTGCACCCCGAGGCCGGTGACCGTGGAGCTGTTGCAGGTGGTGCTGGTCGGCTGCCCGTTGGTCGGGTTGGTGCCTTCGGCCAGCAGGTAGAACCAGTGGTTGCCGGGGCCGGCCGAGGCGTGCACCTCACCGCCGGGGACGGAGCTGTCGTAGCAGTTCTTGTCCCCGAGCGCGGACGGGTTGTACATGTTGCGGATCGGGCCGCTGCCGACGAGGTTGACCTGCTCGCCGACGAGGAAGTCCGGCACGTCGTAGGGCGCGGGCTCGTTGGCGAACCACTCGGTCGAGGCACCGAAGACGTCGGCGACGAACTCCTGGGTGCCGTTGCCGGAGATGCCGCCGGGGGTGTGGTCGTCCACGCCGTGGCCGTGCTCGTGGGCGACGACGTCGATCGAACCGATCCACTGGTTCGCGGTGTTGTGCCCGACCTGCACCTGGGTGCCGTCGTAGTAGGCGTTCTCGTCGTTCAGGCCGACGCGGATCGGCCAGCCGCCGCCGTTGCCGTCGAAGCTGTTGCGCCCCAGCCACTGGGACAGCATCTTGTTCTCGGTCTGCGCGGCGAACAGCGCGTCGACGCAGCCGGTCTCGCGGCTGGTCGCGTTGCCGGTGCCCCAGTGGTCGTCGGGGCCGCTGAAGGTGGTGTTGTTCGCGGCGTCCTGGCAGCTGACGTTGGTCAGCGTCGGGTCCTTCATGCTGTACGTGCCGCCGGACTGCGTGGTGTTCAGGGCCACCGGGTTCGGCCCGTTCCACGCGCTGTTGCCGTCGTGCAGGACGTGCTCCTGGGTGTGCAGGACCTTGCCGGTGAGGGCGTCGACGACCACGTCGAGCCGGGCCGGGCCCTCGGCGTCACGGCCGGTCACGGTGCTCTCCCAGGCGAGCCGGGGCGAGCCCAGCGCGTAGGTGACGAGCTGCGCGGCGCCCACACTGTCCACAGTGGGCAGCTGCTGGCGGGCGGTCCCCTGGGCCTGCGCGCCGGTCACCGACGGGGTGACGCTGGGCAGGTCGATGGTGGCGTCCTGCGCGACCGACGTGCCGACCACCTGGCCGGTCGAGTCGGTGGCGACCACGAAGTCACCGCCGACGACGGGCAGGCCCCGGTAGGTGCGGTCGTACGGGACGTACTTGAGCCCGTTGGTCGAGGAGATCACGTTGTGCTGCACGAAAACGTCGCTCGCGCTGGCGTGCAGGGCGGCGGGCCGGGAGGCCACCAGCCCGGCCGCGGCGCTGACGGCCATCGCGTCGGCGGTCTGCGCGGCGGCGGGGGCCGCCGGTTGCGCCTGGGCAGTCGGGGTGACGGCCAGCGCGGCCGCCAGGACACCGGTAGAACCGAGGACGGTCAAACGTCTCAGTTTGTTCATCGAAGAAGCTCCTCCGGGCAGGACGGACACGGCCCGGGGTCACCAGGCCGTGCACGGTCGGGGTGGGGAAACTCGCTGTGTGAAAACGGGGTGAAATCGGAGCAGGGAACGGAAATCAGGATCCGGCGCGGACACCGGGGAAACAAGCGACGAAGGTAGTGATCTCATCAGTCGGCGGCAATAATTCCCATAAAGGACATTTCGGGAGGGTGCCGATCAGCGGAAAGTGTTGGCACGACTGAAGATCAGGCCGCACGGGACTACTCCGAATGGCCCTGGATCGGCGTCTCCGGAAAGGACCGAGGCCGCCGTGCGGAAAGCGTTGCGCCGTCAGGAATCGCGGCGACGCGACCGGTCAGTCCTCGTTCCTGGCGGCCTTCCGGACGGCGTCGATCGCCGCGGTCTCGGCGGGAGTGCGGCGCTGGGCCCCGAGGCCGAGGAAGCCGCCTTCCTGGTTCGCGTCGGCGACCACCGTCGCGATCTCGACCAGGAACTCCCGGAAGTCCGGCAGCTCCGCCGGTGCGGTGCGGGCGACGATGGCAGCCGCCGAGCGGATCGCCTCCAGCGCCGGCACCTGGTAGTCGGCGTACTTGATCCCGGGCCGCAGCCCCGTTTCGAAGGTGCACGCCGCGGTGAGTTCGCGGATGAGCCGCCTCGGGTGCGTGACGCTGGCCTCGCGCAAGGTCTTGATCAACGTGAACATCTCGTCGGAGTCGACGCCTCCCACGGCGAGCGCGGCCAGTATCCCGGCCGCCATCATCGCCCGCTGCAGGACTTCCTGTTCCGGCGCGGTGAAATCCGCTTCCCCGGCGCCGTCACGTGCCCGCCCGTCGCGGACCACCTGCATGCCCACACTCGCCACCAGGCCGGGGATGCTGCGCGCCACGTGCAGCCGCCTCGCCCGCGCCGGCTCGGGAAGCCGGTCCCACGGCCCGAGGTCGGGCACCGGCCCGTCCACCGGCTGCCCGGTCCGCTCGGCCAGCCACCGCTCGTGCTCCTGCCGGGCCAGCAGCGCCACTTCGCTCTCGTCGAGGGTGATGGTCAGCGTCGCATCGAAGGCCGGCACCATCACGCAGCCGACGGTGGCCAGCTGCTCGCCGAGCTGCCTCGCCTGGGCCTGCGCCAAGGCCTTGTGCTCGGGGGGCAAGTGGTCCCATCGGAGCCGCAGCGGGCCGCTGTCACCGGCGCGTGGCCCGGGGCTCGTTTCCCGCAGGGCGTGGCTGTCCGCATCGTGGATGGCCCGCGCGAGATCCTCGATCAGCTCGCCCCGGGTGTAGCGGCTGAGGTCGTCGATGAGGCGGTCCTGCGCCAGGAGGCGTGCCTTCATCCGCCCGCACTCGTGCAGGATCGCCTCGCCGTTGAAGAACGTCTGCTCGGAACGGCGGTCGCCGGCCCGGCCGAGCACGCCCTGCCCGACCATGATCACGATCATGAAGATCAGCTGGGCCAATGTGGACAGAAAGGACATGAACGCGAACGGGTAGGGGTCGAACCGCTGCACCCCCAGCGCCGCCAGGCCCATCCAGACCACCTGGGTGCCGGCCGCCGCGTAGAACGCGGCCATGCTGCCGAGGCGTTGCGTCAGCCGCGCGGCGATGCGGTCGTTGACGCTCACTTCCTGGTCGAGGGCCTGGGCCGGGCGCCCCACCTGATGCCGCTCGATCCACGGGTGCGGGCTCGACTCCAGCAGGCTGACCCCGCGGCTGAGCGCGCGGTCGTGCCGGTCGAGGTGCTGCTGGAGGTCCGCGATCCGGGCGAAGACCGCCTCGGCGTTCTCGTAGGTCTGCACCGACCGGCGGTCCGCGGCGCGGCCCAGCACCCGCTGCCCCACCAGGATCACCAGGCAGAGCACGAGCTGCACGACGTTGTCCAGGAACAGAAGGAACGCGAACGGATACGGGTCGGCCGCGTGCAACGGCCCCCAGGTCGCCAGCGCCATCCAGCCCGCGACGAGGACGAGCACCACGTACAGCGCGGGCATCGAGCCCACGACCCGGGTCAGCGCGGCCGCGATCGCGCCGTTGAGGCCGACCCGCTCGTCCGCCGTGGTGACCGGCTGCCGACGCGGCCGGACCCGTCGGCCGGTGTTGCTCACAGCTTCTCCCACCTGATCGCCGGACCCGCGACGGTTTCCCACCGTCGCGATGCCCCGTCATTGTGGACCCCGGCGGCGATGGGCCCCCACCGCCACCACAGCCGCGCCACCGAAGCACCCGATCCAGCGAACGGGAGGGAAGTCCGTTGCGCCCCAAGGCGAAGCCGCGGCCCACCACCGGCCGCGGCGGGCGCAGGCTAACCACCGGATGCTGGCAGAACGCTGAGAACGCTCCGTGGGCGCGCGCGGCGGAACCCGGTAGCGTTCTGGTACCCGGAAACGGTGCGGTCCCGGGTTTCCGGACTGGCCGCGAGCACGGGCAGGATCGCCGAACGGGCCGCGAAACGCGAGGCGGGCCGGGGGAAGGCGAGGCGGTGAGATGAGCGGCCGGCGCACAGTGGCAGTCGCGGCGATGGGCTTGGTGGCACGGTTGTCTCCGGGCGCGGTGGCGAGTCCAGGCCCGGGCGGGGTGGGGGACTTGGCCCCGGGCATGGTGGCGCGCCTGGTCCTGGGTGTGGTGGCGCCGTTGTCCTCCGTCGTGGTGGCGCGCCTGGTCACGGGGGTGGTGGCACGCCTAGGCCCGGGCAGGGCGGGACGCTTGCCCCCTCGGGTGATGGCACGCCCAGCCACAAGCGTGATAGCACATCTGACCCCAGGCAGGGCGGGACACTTGCCCCCGCGGGCGATCGCGCGCCCAGCCACTAGCGTGATGGCACACCTGACCCCAGGCATGGCGGGACACTTGTCCCCTCCGGTGATGGCGCGAGCGTGATGGGACCCCTGATCCGCGGCAGGGCGGGACGACTGGCCCGTCGCGCGATGGCGCGCCCAGCCACGGGCGGGGCGAGACGCTTGTCCCCGCGCGTGGTGGCGCGGTTGGCGGCGGGCGTGGTGGTGGGTGCAGCCGGGCTGGTGGCCGGGTGCTCGGGGCCTGCCCCGGTGCCGCCACCGTCCCCGTCGACGTCCACTGTGGACCCGATCGATCTGGCCGCCTTCGAGAACGCGCCCTGCGGGCTCCCCGGCGACGCGGAACTCACCCGCTTTTCCTTGACCAAGCCCGGACTTCTCACCACAGTGGCCGGAATTTCCCTGTGTGATTGGGTTTCAGCCAATCCGCGGGCCGCTCGCTACCAGGCCGGCGTGGACCGGCGTTCCGGCGGTCTCCCGGGGTTGCGGCGCCGGACCGCGTTCACCCGGTCCGGGCCGGACGTCATCCACGGATACCCGGCGGGCCACGCCGCCGCGGACCGGACGGCGGGCCGGTGCACCGTGGACGTGGGAGTCGCCCCGGACACGGTGCTGCGGGTGACCGCGGACATCCCCGCCCCGGGCCCCCTGTCGGACGACCCGTGCGCCGACGCCGACCAGTTCGCCGGCGCGATCATCGGCTTCCAGGGGCACCGGGCCCCCTGAGCGCCCTCCGCCGGACACCCACGCCCTGGCCACGACCGGAAACCCGCTCCGATCACCTCCGGCCAGACCACGATCCCGCCACCCGCGATCGCCCCAGCCGACCCGCACCCCAACCACCATCCCAGCCGGACACCCGCCAACTGCCTCGAGCCAAACGACGCCACCTGCGACTGGGACCCGACCCCGCCACCCCACGCCCGACCACCCACACCCGCGATCACTGCAGCCGATCCGCACCCCAGCCGGGCACCCGCACCAAGCGCCCGACCGCCACCAACCAGCCCGCAACCACCAGCCACCGGCACCCGACCCCACCACCCACACCCGGCCACCCCGCAGCCCAACCACCACCCCAGCCGAACACCCGCACCGAACGCCCGACCGCCTCCAGCCAGACCACGACCACCAGCCAGCGGCACCCGACCCCACCACCCACACCCGGCCACCCGTACCGCAGGCCCGGCCACCCTCCGCAGGGCCACCGCCGTGGTCACGGATCGTCTTCGGGGCAGGCCGCGATCAACCGAGGCCGCGGCGGGGCCAAGGCCCGGGTCCACCACGCGTGCCCGCCAACAGGTCACCCACGCAGCCGGGTTCTACAGCGGGCGGGCGCTCATCTGAGCACATCGGCTCCACCCGCGCCCTAAATCCGGCTCAAGTCCATTTCGCTCGCGCGGCCGTAGTGCTAGACCTGGCCTGCCCAAGTTCGCGAGTTGCCTCGAGGTGTCGCGGCCGCCGGGGAGGTCCCGGGGGACGTGCACGGACCGGCCGGGCCGGCCGCCTCGTCCCGGGAAGGGATGCTCATGCGTACCAGCAGGAACTTCAGAGCCGCGGTGTCGATCGGCCTCGTCGCCGGTCTCGCCCTGGTCTCCGCCGCGGCGCCGAGTTCGGCGCAGCCCGCGCGGCCGCTGCCCGCCAAGCAGCCGGTCGCCGAAGGATCGGGCGGCGCGGTCGTGTCCGACACCGCCGAGTCGACGCAGGCCGGCATCGACGTCCTGCGCCGGGGCGGCACCGCCGCCGACGCCGCCGTCGCGGTGGCGTCCACGCTCGGCGTCACCGACCCCTACGTGGCCGGGCTGGGTGGTGGCGGCTACTTCGTCTACTACGACGCGAAGACCAAGAAGATCTCCACCATCGACGGCCGCGAGACCACCCCCGCCGCCGACAGCCCCACGATGTTCATCGACCCGGCCACCGGCAAGCCCTACGCCTTCGAGACGGCCGTGGAGAGCGGCCGCTCGGTCGGCGTGCCCGGCATGCTCGCGACCTGGGAGCGCGCCCTGCAACGGTGGGGCCGGTTCAGCCTCGCCGACAACCTGCGCCCCGCCGAGGAGGTCGCCGACCGCGGGTTCGTGGTCAACCCCGCCTTCGCCCAGCAGACGCAGCAGAACGCGGCCAAGCTCGGGCACTTCAGCTCCAGCGCGCAGCTGTTCCTGCCCGGCGGCAAGGTCCCGCAGGTCGGCTCCGTCATGCGCAACCCCGACCTCGCCGCCACCTACCGGCAGATCGCCCGCCAGGGCACCGGCGCGTTCTACGGCGGCTCGATCGGCCGCGACGTGGTGGGCACCGCCCAGAACCCGCCGCTGGCGCCGAACGCCCCGATCCAGAAGATCACCGGGCCGATGCAGCTGTCGGACCTGAAGGCGTACCAAGCGCTCGACGGGACGCCGACGCACATCAACTACCGCGGTTACGACGTCTACAGCATGGCGCCGTCCTCCAGCGGCGGCATCACCGTCGGCGAGTCGCTCAACATCCTCGGCAACTACGACCTCGCGCACATGGACCGGGTCCAGGCCCTGCACCACTACCTGGAGTCCAGCCGGCTCGCCTTCGCCGACCGCAACCGCTACATCGGCGACGCGCGTTACGTGAACGTGCCGCAGCAGCAGTTGCTGTCGAAGTCCTTCGCCGCGACTCGGGCCTGCCAGATCGACCCGGCCAAGGCGGGCAAGAGCCCCGTCGCCCCCGGTGACCCGTACGCGCCGGGCGGTGGCTGCACGACCGTGCCCGCCGCTTCGTCGGACAGCAACGAGCAGCACACCAACCACTTCGTGGTCTCCGACCGCTGGGGCAACGTCGTGTCCTACACGAACACGATCGAGCAGTCGGCCGGCAGCGGCATCACCGTCCCGGGTCGCGGGTTCCTGCTCAACAACGAGCTGACGGACTTCAACTTCGCCCCGACGCAGGGCAGCGCGCCCGACCCCAACCTGCCCGCGGGCGGGAAGCGGCCGCGCTCGAGCATGTCGCCCACGATCGTGCTGCAGGACGGGAAGCCGTTCCTGGCCGTCGGCTCGCCGGGTGGCGCGACCATCATCACGACGGTCCTGCAGGTGCTGGTCAACCGGCTCGACCTCGGCATGACCCTGCCGCAGGCGATCGCCGCGCCGCGCGCGTCCCAGCGCAACGCCGCGACGAGCGACGCCGAGCCCGCGTTCATCGCCCAGTCCACGACCGCGGGGCTGCAGGCGCTCGGCCAGAGCTTCACCGACGTCGGCAGCATCGGCGTCGCGGCCGGGCTGGAGTTCCTGCCGCACGGCCGGATCCTCGCGGCGGGCGAGCCCTCCCGCCGCGGCGGCACGGCAGCGGCGGTGGTGTCCCGCCACTGACCCTGCCGGCCGCGCAACCACCGGCCCTGACCCGCTGACCCGTGATCCGGCCGGACCCGCTACCCAGGCCGACCGGGCGGGCAGCCGGCCGGCCCGCTACCCGGGCCGGCCATTGACCCGCCGTCCGGCCCGCTTCCCCGACCGGGCCGGACGGCGCCCGGGCCCTGTCCGCCCGCGTGCCTCACCGGCCGCGGGCGGGCGGGGCCTTCCCCATTTCGGCCCCTCCCCACCCGGCCCTCGCCCGGTCCGCCCTGCCCTCTCGGCCATCCCGGCCCAGCCCTCGCCCGGTCCGCCCTACCCCTTCGGCCATCCCGGCCCGGCCCTCGCCCGGCCAGCCCTGCCCGGCCCTCCTCCCCCCAAGCCTTTCCAGGCCCACCGGCCGACCCGCGGGCAGGTCCACGGCACCGCGGGAATAACCCGGTGCCACGCGGTGATTGCACCCCGCATGAGAGCTGTCACGTACCGCAGTCCCGGTGGTCCCGAGGTGCTTTCCCTGTCCACCCGTGAGCGCGCCGAGCCCGGGGCCGGCGAGGTCCGCGTCCGCATCGTGGTCTCCGCGGTGAATCCGACCGACTGGAAACAGCGGCGGGGCGCGGGAGTGACCGCGGTGGACGGATCCGTGGAGACCGTGCCGAACCAGGACGGCGCGGGCGTCGTCGACGCGGTCGGGACCGGGGTCAGCGGGATCGAGGTGGGCGACCGCGTCTGGGTGATCCTCGCGGCCGCGTACGGCCCGGGGTCCGGCACCGCGCAGGAGTACACCGTGGTGCCGGCCGAGCATGTACTGCCGCTGCCCGACGGCGTCGGGTTCGACGAGGGCGCGAGCTTCGCCATCCCGGGCCTCACCGCGCACCGCGCCCTGACCGTCGCCGAAGGCGGACCGGACCGGCTCGCGCCGGGCGCGCTCGAAGGCACCACGGTCCTGGTCGCCGGTGGCGCCGGCGCGGTCGGGAACTCGGCCATCCAGCTGGCGCGCTGGGCCGGGGCGACGGTGATCACGACCGTCAGCACCGAGGCGAAAGCCGAACTCGCGCGGGCGGCCGGCGCCCACCACGTCCTCCGCTACACCGAGCCCGGTCTCGAGGACGCGATCAAGCAGCTCGCGCCGGACGGCGTGGACCTGATCGTCGAGGTCGCCGCGGGCGTGAACGCCGAGCTGGACTCGCGGGTGCTGCGGCCCCACGGCACGATCTCGATCTACGGCGACGACGGCGGGACCGGCACGGTGGGCCTCTCGTTCCGGGCCAACGCGTGGGTCAACGCGCGCTACCAGTTCGTCATCCTCTACACCCTCGGGATCGACCGGCTCCGCGCCGGCGCCGAGTCGATCTCGGCCGCCATGGCCGGCGGCGCCCTCGCCATCGGGGAGAAGACCGGCTTGCCGATCCACCGCTTTCCGTTGGCGGACACCGCATCCGCCCACGCGGCGTCGGAGAACGGCGCCATCGGGAAGGTCCTGATCGACGTCACCCCGGCCGGCTGAGCCCCGGGTGGCCGGTACGAGGGGTGCCGGCCACCCGGAACCCGGCGCTCCGGCGGCCCGATAGCCGACGTCGATCGCCTTCTCCCACTTGCCCACGACCAGGGTCGCCACACAGTTGCCGGCGATGCCGGTGAAGACGAACGCGGCCGAGCACCAGCGCGATGCTGCTGACCGGGATCGTGTGCGTCGCCCTGAGACGTCAGCAGCAGCAACGGGCCCAGCTGCGCCTGCCAGCCCAGGTCGGTGCCGGTGACGCTCACCGCGGCGAAGTACGCCAGGGCGGCTGGCCCGGCATCGTGGTCCCGGTGGTGAACAGGCGGAATCCGGACAGCCCCTGGTCCTGCCGGTACCGGCTGCGCTCGACCGCGTCCGGGGTCGACCGGGGCAGGAGGTTCTCCGGACAACCTCGTACGCGATCGTCCACACCGAAAAAGCCGCCTCCCCGGAGCGGATCCGGGAAGGCGGCTGGGGTTCTGCGACGGAGTCAGCGGGTCACGGATAGCTCGTGACGTTCACCGGCTTCGTGCCGTCCGGCGTGACGTCGCCCGTGTCGTTGACGACGTGGGTGATCGTGCCCCGGTGGTTGAGCGAGACCGTGAGCAGGCTGTGCAGCTTCACCCCGGCGTTCTGCGGGACCTCGAACGCATGGGCGCTGGCCACCGCGGGGTTGGTGTCGAAGAAGCAGTAACTGCCCAGGCCCCAGGCCTCGTGTGAGGTGACGTTGTCGCCGACCTTGTACGCCGCGTAGCCGGTGACCCCGGGCGCGGAGTTCCACGAACCCTGGTCCGGCACGTCGTAGGGCATCTCGTTCTGGAAGAAGATCGTCTTGCCGCCCTGGCCGTTCCAGATCACCTGGAACTTCTGGTAGTGCTCGACGAACAGCCCGGTCGCCTCGACGTTGTCGCCGTTGACCAGCACGCCGGTGTCGGCGGTGTTGGTGGTCCAGCCGACCGTGCCCGGGTTGCCGTGGTCGGCGCGCCAGGCCCAGACGTGGTCGATGATCGTGTTGTTGCTGTTGACGACCAGGCTGGTGGTCGCCTTGCCGGCGATCTGCCCGCCGACCCGGAAGAACACGTCCTGCAGGGTGGCCGGGTCCTTCGAGTGGTCCGCGGACCCGCCCTCGTCGCCGACGGTCAGCAGGGACTTCGAGTTGGCCGTGCCCGCGTCGAACAGCAGGCCCTTGACCCGCACGCCGTCCACGTCGGCGACGTGCATCGCGTCCACGCCGTTGTCCGGCACCAGCGTCGGGTAGCCGACGCCGAGCACCACGGTGTCGGGCCAGGTCACGTTCAGCGTCTTGTCCAGGTGGTAGGTGCCCGGGGTGAAGAACAGGTTGCAGCCCGAGGAAAGCGCGTTGTTGATCGTGTCCGCGGTGTCGCCGGACTTGACCACGTAGAACTGGGTCATCGGCACCGAGTCGCCGGGGGTGTCGCCGTTCGCCCAGCTCGGGCCGGAGGCGTTGGTGCGCAGTGCGGGGCGGAACACCTGGTAGTTGCCGCTGCTGTCGACATAGAGGTACGGCACGTCGCGCGAGACCGGCGTGGTGTCGAGCGTCGTCTCCGGCGGGCTCGGGAAGGTGTTCGCCGGCGCACCGCTGGTGCCGGAGAAGACCATGTTCCAGACGCCGCCGTCCCAGCTGCCCAGCGCGGAATCGCGGGTGTACCACTGCTGCTGCGAAATGGACGCGGCCTGACCGGAGACGCGGGTGTCGGCGAGGTAGCCGCCGCTGGCGTAGCCGTAGCTCGCGGGGAAGAGCTGAAGCCCGCCCTTGATGTCCATCCGGCGGAACGGCGCGGCCTGCGAAACCGCCCACCGGTCGTTGCCACTGGACGGCGTGACCGCCATGTTCTCCGCGGAGCGCCAGAAGTTCTGCAGCGCCGAGCCCTGGTCCGACGGGTTGAACGCGTCCACGGTGATGTCACCGTTGATCTGCACGTCGTCCGGGTTCTTGCCCAGTCCGGCGACCGAGGTGTAGTAGCCGACGTTGTCGTGCACGCCGTAGGTGCCCGGCTTGAACAGGTGCGCCACGCGGCCCTCGGAGAACTGCGCGGTCTGCGTGTCCTTCTGGGCGTTGAAGTCCTTGTCGAGCTGCGCCTGGATGGTGTCAGCGGGCATGCTCGGGTCGAAGACGTGCACGTTCGGGCCGAAATCCGGCTGCGCGGGCTGACCGGTGCAGCCGGCCTGCGTACCGTTGCCCGCCAGAGGCCGGTCGGCGCCGGCCGCGGCGCCCGGGATGCCCAGTCCCGCCGCGGTCAGCAACCCCGCGGCGGTCAGGGCGACCGCGGCGACCGGGCCGCGACGGCCTCGCAGCAGCCGTCCTGGTAGCCGTCCTCGTACTGACTGTCCAAAGGTCCGGTCCACGCCGTGACACCTCCGCCGTTGGGGATTCACCGACCACATATTTGTTGTTCGCGACAACAAAGTAGCTTCCAGGGAGGAATCCGGCAGTCACGGTTGGGTAACATTTGTCTGGACCAATGATCGAATACGGCCGCGCGTCGCAGAGATCGAGTGCGCCCGGACCCCGCGGGAATAGTCACTGTCCGCGTCGGGTTGACTTCGGGCATGGCCGATGAGAAAGCCGAACTCAGCCCGACGGGCTGGGTTCAGGACCAGACGAAGACCATCCTCGAGACCGGCACCACGGAAGGCCTGCAGGTGGCCGGGTCGCCGATCGTGCTGCTGACCCTGCGCGGCGCGAAGTCCGGCAAGCTGCGCTACACGCCGGTGATGCGCGTGGAGCACGAGGGCAGCTACGCGGTGGTCGCCTCCAAGGGCGGCGCGGACGAGCACCCGGTCTGGTACTACAACATCAAGGCGTACCCCGAGTTCCCGCTTCAGGACGGGACCGTGACCAAGGATTACGTGGCCCGCGAGGTCGAGGGCGACGAGCGCGCCGCGTGGTGGGAGCGCTCAGTCGCGGCGTACCCCCCGTACGCCGATTACCAGAAGAAGACCGACCGTCAGATCCCCGTCTTCGTGCTCGAGCCCAAGGCCTGAAAAAGCTCGTGAGTGTTGGGGACGGTCAGCACCGTCCCCAACACTCACGAGTGCTAGTCGACGGTCATCAGGCCGTCCGGGAGGCCGTCGAGGCCGACCTCGACCCACCTCGTCCGCCAGTTCTCGACCTCGTGGTAGCGGCGCAGTTCCGCCAGGCCGGCGAGCGCGCCGAGCCAGCCGTCGTACGGCGGGCGGGCCTCGTCGAATCCACTGTGGACGAAAGTCAGCCGGGTGCGCCCCGCCGAGTCGTCCAGCTCCCAGGACTGGACCATCTCGCCCCAGTCGACCGACATCGAACGGCCCGGCTGGAGGTCGACGATGCGCGCGGGGGTGGGGTTCGCTTCGAAACCGCCCATCGCCCAGCGGCCGCCCGGGCGCAGCTCGGCCTCGACCTTCGCGCCGAACCACCGGGAGAACTGCTCCGGCTCGGTCAGCGACGCGTAGACCGCGAGCCGATCGGCGTCGATCACCAGCTCGTCGCGCAGCACCGCGCTCGTGAAGTCGCACAGCGCGACGGGTTCCCGTCCTTCGGCGTAGTCGGCCAGATTGGCCAGGACCAGCGCCCAGTAGGTGTGCATGAGGCTGCGGTTGCCGGGGGTCGACAGTGCTTCGGGCCAGCCGATCACCTCGGCCTGGGTGAGCGTCAGCAGGGTCGATCCGCCTTCCCCCGGCTCGGCGGCCAGTCCGATGTCGACAGTGGTGGTGACGCCGTCGAGCTCCCAGTCGAAGCGCAGCGAGCTGTCGTCGACGTGCCGCAGTCTTTGGTGCGGCGCTTCGCCGTCCGGGGTGAAGCGGCCCCAGAACCGGTACTGGCCGGGCAGGTCCACCTCGGCGTGCTCGGCGAGCCAGACCCGCAACGCCGCCGGGTCGGTGAGCGCGCGGTGCACCGCGCCGGGCGAGGCGGCGATCCGGATGCTCTTCTTCAACGTGGCCATCAGTCTTCTCCTTGTCGGCTTCGGTCGTCTTCGTCGTGGGGGCGGTCGGGGTAGCAGGCGACGGCGAGCTTGAACGCGTCGCCTTCGGCACCGCCGTACTTGGTGAACAGGTCCTGCAGCGCGGACTTCAGGTCCGCCATGAACTCGGGCCGCCGGTCCGGCCGCACCCGGATCTCGCCGGAGACGCCGAGCGACGGCAGGTCCGGCTCGGACTCGCTCTCGTCCCGCTCGACCCGCTGGGCCGCCTGGGCGTGGAGGGCGGCGACGTCGTACTGGACCTCCTCCATGAGGTCCAGCAGGTAGCCGAGGCTGGCCTCGTCGCGGTGCTGACGCCGGCCGATCCGCCCGACGAGGCGGGGCGAAAGCCAGTACGCGCGAGCGGTCGCCTGGTAGACGCCCTCGGTGATGCCGCGCACCCGCCGCTCGTCGACCCGGGTGACGAGACCGTGCTCGACCAGCCGTTTGACGTGGTAGTAGACGCGCTGCTGGGTCTGGTCCAGCCGGGCGGCGACCTCGGTGCACGAGCGCGGCTCGGCCAGCTGCCGCAGCACCTCGATGCGCTGCGGTTTGAGCAGCGTCTCGGCCTGTTCGACGCGCTCCAGGTAGAGGAGGTCTCTCATCACAAAAATCATCCTGGACGTACAAAATCTTTTTGTCAATAGGCCGTGGGCCAGTAGGGAGCGCCTCGGCCGTCAGCAGCTAGGCGCCGCCGAACCAGCCGCTGTAGTGGTTCGCGTGCCGTGGCCTCGGGGCCGGGGCCTGCCGGGGGATGCGCTTCGGCAGGTTGTGCCGCGGGATGACCAGGGTGTCCTGGTCGATCCACCGCGGGAAGCATTTCGCGCAGCGTTCGCGACCGGGGCCGTCGGCGTCCAAGGTGCACACCGCGCCGCACGCGGCGATGCCGAACACCTTGCCGTCCACGCGCAGCTGGTCCGAACCGCCGTAGACGTCGTGCAGCACACCGCAGTGCAATACCGCGCGCCACACACCGCTTTCGACCCGGTCTCTTGTTCTCCCCATTTCCCTGCCTGCAATCAACGGCACGACCCGGCAGCGGCGTATTACTGGAGTAATCGCCGCGCCCGCGCGCTACGGTCCCTTGTCCGATAACCCTGGTGAACGGCGGCCTAACACACTGGGAAAACCGTGGTTTCCCGAACTGGCCTGCGGAGATCATCGTTCACGCGGTTACCCCCTCGACGGTCGATACCGCCCCAGAATCACCCATCGGCCGGACGGTGGGTACCTCCTAATGGGGCTCTCTTCACTGGTCGGCGCCATTTGTTCCGATAGCACAAAGCAGCGCGGTGAGACAGAGCCTTTACACCGTTCACCGGCGAGTGAACGGGCGATGGCCGCAATCGGCCGAATGCCCCCGCTCAGACTGCGACCGGCGCGGCGAGGACGTAGTCGGAACCACCGCCGCCCGGCTCCCGGGCAGCTGGCTGTGGGCGCCGCTGTAGTCCCACAGCTGAAACACCCGGTCCGAGCGGTACAGCTCCGCGCCGGGGAGAAACTGCTCGCTACCTCACCGGTCACCGATCGTCCATAGTGGACACCAAACGCCCGCCGCCCCGGACCGGCCCGGGCGGCGGGCGCAGGCCTCAGACGCCCCAGTCCGGCCGCAGCGGCAGGTGCGCTTCGCCGCCTGGCTCGACCTTCACGCCGAGGACCTGGTGCAGCTCGATCTCCCGGCGTTCGAAGGCGAGGCGGCAGGCGGCCATGTACAGGGCCCACACCCGGCTGCGGCCGGCGCCCGCTTCGGCCACCGCCTCGTCCCAGTGCTCGTCGAGGTTCGCGCACCAGCCCGCGAGCGTGGAGGCGTAGTGCTCGCGCAGGTTCTCCGAGTGCCGGACCTCCAGGCCGCTGTCGTGCATGGCCGTGACGATCTCGCCGACGGCCTCCAGCTCGCCGTCGGGGAAGACGTAGCGGTCGATGAACCCGCGCGAGTGGTGCGCGACGCTCGTGTCCGGGTTCGTGATGCAGTGGTTCAGCAGCCGGCCGCCCGGCTTGAGCCGCTTGGCCAGGAAACCGAAGTAGGAGCCCAGGTTCCGGGCCCCGATGTGCTCGGTCAAGCCGATCGAGGAGATCGCGTCGAAGCCCGTCTCGGTGACGTCGCGGTAGTCGGAGTGGCGGACCTCGGCGCGGTCCGCGAGGCCCTTCGCGACGATGTCCTTCTGCGCCCAGCTCGCCTGCTCCCGCGACAGCGTGACGCCGAGGACGGTGACGCCGTAGTGCTCCGCCGCGTGCTCGGCCATGCCGCCCCAGCCGCAGCCGACGTCGAGCAGCCGCATGCCCGGCTTCAGGCCGAGCTTGCGGCAGACCAGGTCGAACTTGTTCGCCTGCGCCTCTTCCAGCGAGGCCTCGGCCTTGGGGAAAACCGCGCAGGTGTAGGCCATCGACGGGCCGAGCACCAGCTCGTAGAACCGGTTGGACACGTCGTAGTGGTTCGCGATCGCGCTGCTGTCGCGCGCCTTCGAGTGCCGGAGTCCTTGCACCGTGCGGCGAAGCCGGCTCGGCAGCTCCTCGGCGGGCGGCGCCACCCGGCGCAGGTGCGTCGAGCCGAGCTTGCGCAGCAGCCAGACGCGGTCGGCCGTGGTCAGCTGGTCCACCTGGGCGGCCAGCGCGTGCAACGCGGTGTACAGGTCGCCCTTGACCTCCAGCGCGCCCGCCACGTACGCGCGGGCCAGGCCGAGGTCCCCCGGCGAGGACATCAGGTACGTCAGCGCCAGCGGGGAGCGCACCTCGATCGCCACCGGGGCGTCTTCGGGACCGCTGCGGCTGCCGTCGTAGGCCGTGATCGACACCTCCGCGCTCGGGCCGAGCAGCCGCGTGAAGACCTCGCCGACCGGGGTCAGGACCTTGTTCATGTTCTTCTCTCTCTTCTCAGGCCGGTGCGGTCAGCGCCGCCGCACGCACTTCTCGTGCAGGTCCAGCAGCCGGCTGTCCGGGTCGTAGACTCCCTTGAGCTTCCGGTAGGCGTCGCCGTTGTAGAGCCGCCAGAACTCGTCGGCTTCGTAGAAGCTGTCCGAGTACAGCGACTTCCGGCCGCCGAGGGCGGTGACCTCGGCCTCGATCATCCGGTTGTGCGTGTCGCCCGCCTCGCCCGGATCGAGCGGCACCGCCGACCAGAACCCGAAGTTGACGTACAGCGCGTCCGGGTTCATCTCGTACAGCGGCCAGCTCACGCCGCCCGGGCGGCCCTTCAGCGGGCACACCCAGACCGGGCTGATCGGGATCTCGCGCTCGAAGAACTCCAGGAACTCCGCGGCCCGCTCCAGCGGCACCTCGATGTCCTGGACCACCGTCTCCTCCGGCGGCAGGCCGCGCGCCTTCAGCAGCCGCTCGGCGAACCGCAGCCGGCGGTCCAGCGCGACCAGCTTCCAGTACACCGAGGAGCGCAGCAGCCGGCGGCCGAGCAGCAGCCGCGGGAGCCGGCTCTGGACGCCGAACGCGCGTGAGCACCAGAACCAGTCGGTGTCCCACCGCCACAGGTAGTCGCGCACGGTGAGGTGATCGGTGCGGCGGCGCTGGATCGAGCGGTAGTAGATGCCGAGCCAGGTGTAGTCGCTGGTCTCGGGCGCGGTGTCGGTGAAGGTGCCCAGCGTCAGGTACATCTCGTCCGGCCCGAACACGGTGCCGTCCACGAAGTCGACGGCCTCGCCCTCGTGGGCGCTGGCGCGGCAGGCCGCGCCGAGCGCCGTGAAGTAGGTTTCCCGGTCGTCGTAGCGGACGTGGCGCAGCCGGACGTACGGCTTCACCGGCTCCAGCTCGATTCGCAGCCGCAACGCGTAGCCGAGCGTGCCGTAGGAGTTGGGGAAGCCGTGGAACAGCTCGCTGTGCTCGTTGTCCGGCCGGGCCACCACCACCCGCCCGTCGCCGGTCAGCAGCTCCATTTCCAGCACCGACTCGTGCGGCATGCCGTTGCGGAACGAGGAGGACTCGATGCCGAGCCCGGTCACCGCGCCCCCGAGGGTGATGGTCTTCAGCTGCGGCACGACCAGCGGCATCAGCCCGTGCGCCAGGGTGGCGTCGACCAGCTGCTCGTAGGTGACCATGCCCTCGACCTCGGCCGTGCGGGTCTCCGGGTCTACGCGCAGCACGTGGGTGAAGCCCGAAACGTCCAGCCCCGGGGTTTTCGTCGCGGCCCGCGAGCGGAACAGGTTGGAAGTCCGTTTCGCCAGCCGGACCGTGCCGTGGCGGGGGATCGCCGCCAGCTGTTTCAGCAGCTGCGCGACGCGCAGCTCGTGCGCCGGGAAATCCGGGCGCGCGGGCCGGGTGGTGGGGTCACTCGTCATGCTTGATCGCCATCACTCCATCGTGCCCCACCGGCGGCGCGGGCGCAGCTACGGCTTCGTCTCACCTGCCGTCCCACACTGCGGAACGAGCCGTTACTTCTTCGCGGGGTTGCCGTCCATTACCGCGATGTGGCGCTCCCAGCTGCCGCTCAGGTGCTGCTCCATCGCCTCGGCCGCGCGGTCCGGGTTGCGGCGGAGCACGGCCCGCAGCACGCGGTCGTGTTCGTCCACTGTGGTCAGTGCGTCGCCGGGCGCGGTGTTGAGGCGGAACATGTGCAGGTGCGTGTGGAGCCGCTGCACCGCCTGGGCCAGCAGCGGGCGGCCGGACGCGGCCGCGAGCGTGTCGTGGAACTCCTGGTCCAGCGCGGCGAACCGGCGGTAGACCAGGTACCGCTCACCGGTGACGGGGTGGCTGCGCATGCCCTCGACGGTCGTTTCGAGGTGATCCAGCTGCTCGTCGGTGGCGTGGACGGCGGCCAGCGCCGCGGCCCGCGGCTCCAGCAGGCGCCGCATGTCAAACAGGTCCACCAGGCCCTCGACCGAAAGCAGTTCGGTCGCGCGGTAGCCGGCCTGCGAACGCTTCGTCACCAGGCCGTCGGATTCCAGGCGGGCGAGCGCCTCCCGCACCGGGGTCGGCGAAACCTCCAGCCGGCGCGCCAGGCTTTCGATGCCCACCCGCGCGCCCGGCTCGATCCCGTGGTCCATCACCAGGGCCTTGATCTCCTCGTAGACCCGGTCGGTGAGACCCCGGCGGCCGCTGTCCTCCACAGGACGGGACTCTAGCGGCCCGGCCGGCCCGCGAGCCGACCCTATAGGTTTCGTCGACGCCGACATCGCCACCTCCCCCGGCCGCTCCGGCCGGACGGTTCGGAAAATCCAGGTCTTGACACTACCAAGGCCCCTCTGGCTAGAGTCCTCTCCGCAGATATCCTATAGGAAATTCTGCGCCGTGCTCTCCCAAGCTCTCCCCAGCTCTCCCCCAGCCGTCCCCAACCGCATCGCACTGTCGCGAGACCGGAGGCCGATCGCCCGTGCCGGACCGGACCATCCTGCAGCCCGCCCCAGCCACCGCCCGCATGCCCCGTTTCGTCGCCGTCGTGGCGGTGCTCGGGGGCATGGCCGGGCTGCTCTACGGCTACGACTCGGGCGCGATATCGACCGCGCTCCCCTTTGTCACCAAGCAGTTCGGCCTGAGCTCCACCGCGCAGGGGCTGGTCACCAGCCTGATCCTGCTGGGCGCGCTGCCCTCGATCGTCGCGGGCACACTCGTCGCCCGGCGCTACGACCGGCGCGCGCTGCTGCTGGTCGCCGGCGTCATCTTCGTCGTCGGCTCGGTGGGCTGCGCGGTCGCGCCGAGCGTCGGCTGGCTGCTGCTCGCGCGGTTCGTGCTCGGGCTGGCGGTGGGCCTGGCCAACATGTTCGGCCTGATCTACCTGACCGAGCTGGCCCCGAAACGCACCCGCGGCATGATCAGCGCGCTGTACCAGCTGGGCGTGAACATCGGCATCCTGTGCGCGTACGCCGCGGGAGACGCGCTGGCCGGCTCCGAATCGTGGCAGTGGATGCTGGGACTCGGCGCCGCCCCGGCCGCGCTCTTCTTCGCCGGCATGCTCGCCAGCCCGCGCAGTCCCCGCTGGCTGATCCTGCGCGGACGCGAGGCCGAAGCGGTCGGCGTGCTGACCCGGCTGCGTCCCACGAAGGCCGACGCCGTCCGGGAAGCCGGCGAGGTGACCGCCAGCCTGTCGGTGCAGGAAGCCCGGCTGGGCGACCTGTTCCGCCGCTACCGGCCCGCGCTCACGATCACGCTGGTGCTCACGTTCTTCCAGGTGTTCACCGGCATCAACGCGGTCGTCTACTACGCGCCGACGGTGTTCCAGGGCCTGGCCGAGCACACCAGCGACACCGGCATCATCGCGAACTACAGCGTCGGCGGCGCCCTGGTGCTCTCCACCGCACTGTCACTGCCGTTCATCGACCGGCTCGGGCGGGTGAAGCTGCTGGCGATCAGCCTCGGCGTCCAGGTGGTGCCGCTGCTGCTGCTCGCGCTGTTCCCGCACCAGAGCACGCTGGACGTCGTCTGCGTGTTCGTCTACACGTTCGCGTTCGGGTTCGGCCTCGGGCCGGTGTTCTGGCTCTACGTGCCGGAAGTGCTGCCGCTGCGCGCCCGGGCGATCGGCATGGGCGTGGTGACCTTCACCCAGTACGTGTTCAACTTCCTGTTCTCGCTGACCTTCCCGGACCTGCTGAACGCCATCGGCTTCTGGGTGTTCGGCATCTACGCGGTGCTCTCGCTGATCGGGCTGGTCTTCGTGCTCAAGAAGGTGCCGGAGACCTCCGGCCGCTCACTCGAGGAGATCGAGGCGAACTGGCGCACCCGGAAACCGCTGCCCGGCTGAGCCCCCGCCCGGCGCGATCCGGACGGGGGCTCCCCTGTGGACGGACGGCTACCAGGTGAAGGTCGCCGAGGTGTGGCCGGGCAGGGTGTAGCTGAAGGACTGACCGGCCCAGTTGACCCGGACGTTCTGATCACTGGTGCTGGAGTTGTAGGCGATCAGCGCCTTGGACCCGTCGGGGTTCTTCCACGCCACATTGCGCACCGTGGAGTTGTCGTTCGAGTTGATCCGGACCGCGCCGGGCTTCACGAACTTCGTCAGGTGGCCCATGGTGTAGTACTCGACGGTGTAGTCGACCTGGCCACTGCGCGAGTCTCCGTTGTGGACGGTGATGAACCCGGTGCAGGTGCCGCAGCCCCCGTTGTGCGGGCCCATGTTCTGGTCCACGGCGAGGCTCCACTTGGTGACGGTGCGGCTCCAGTTCCGCGTGTAGTCGACGATGTTGTTCATGTCCTCGGCCTGCTGGTCGCCGACCCAGGTCCCGCCGGAGTGCTCGGTGGAGTACGCGTTGACGTCCGGGTACTGGTTGTGCACGGTCGTCTGCTGGCCGATGTCCCCGCCGTAGCCGTGCCAGGCCATCCCGCCGAAGTTCGGGTCGGTCCGGATCGCGGCGTCGTCCATCGACGGGGCAGCGAAGGACTGGTACTGGTCCCAGTTCCAGTCCAGCGCCAGCACCTTGGTCGACAGCCCCGCGCTGTGCAGCGCGGGCAGCAGGCTGTTCTTCGTGAAGTAGGCCAGGCCCGAGCCGTTCCAGTTGGTGGACGGGTAGCCGTCGCAGCAGGTCGGCTCGTTCTGCACCGAGAGGTAGTCGATCGGCACCCCGGCGTTCTTGTAGGCCTGCAAGTACTTCACGAAGTACTGGGCGTAGTTGTTGTAGTACTGGGACTGCACCCAGCCCAGGTTGTAGCTGTCGTTGTCCTTCATCCAGGGCGGCGCGCTCCACGGCGACGCCATGAGTTTCAGCTGCGGGTTCAGCTGCTTGGCCTGCTGGGTCAGGGGCAGCACGTCGGCCTGGTCGTGCGCGATGGAGAAGTGCGCCAGGCCTGGGTCGGTCTGCCCGGCGGGCATGTCGTCGAACGTGTAGCTGGTGCGGGCCAGGTCGGACGCCCCGATCGGGTTCCGCACGAAGCTCAGGCCGATCCCCGTGTTCGGGTCGAACAGCTTCTGCATCACGTCGTCACGGGTGCTCTGCGAAAGCGCGCCGGAGGAGTTCATCAGCCACGCCGCGGTGTCGGTGAACGAGGCGCCACCACCTTCGAACTGCTGGTAGGTGGTGTTGTCGTCGACCGTGATGGTCTGCTGGCCGGTGCCGGTGCCGGTGGAGAACGCGATCGGGGTCTGTTTCTCCAAACCCCGCGTCACCGTGCGGCCGCCGGCGTCGTTCGTCGTGGTCAGCCAGATGTTCACCGGCTCGTTCGCGGCCTGCGCGGTCGGCACCAGCATCGTCGAGACGGCCAGGGCCGCGACGCCGAGCAGCGGCAGGAAGTGTCTTCTTCTCATGCTGGGACACCGCCCGCGGCCAGGGGGAAGGGGGAGATGGACACCGTTGTCACCTCTCTGCCGGGGCGCGCCGGGCGCGCCCGCACGGATCGACCGGAACGGGCGACGGAGAGGCCGTCGAGAGGGGGCGAGGACGGTGAATAACCGACGACTTCGCTGCGCCCGCGAGAAAGTATGCATGCTCGCCACCGGCCGGGCAATCCTTCACGGGTATTTTCTTCTCGACTCGAATTAAGGTGCGAACCTCTGCGGCGGCGCGGCCTCCCCGAACACGGAGAAACCGGGGCCGCGCGTCCTTTGTGGACACGATGCCCCGGTTCCGGCCCGAGTTCCGCTGAGCGGGACCGGGTTCAGCCGTTGACGCGCTCCAGCAGCGCGAACAGGTTCTCCCAGTGCCGCCGTTCGCCCTCTTCGTGGTAGGCCGCCGTGTCGGTCATGGTGTAACCGTGCGGCGCGCCCTCGTAGACCTCGGAGGTGTAGCGCACGCCTGCCTCGTCGAGGGCGGCCTCCAGCGTCTTGATCTGCTCCGCCGTCATCGCGTGGTCCTGGTCGGCGTGACCGAAGTACAGCTCGCCGGTGATCGCGCCGACGGCCAGGTGCGGGCTGTCGGGCTCGTCCGTGGCGAGGCGGCCGCCGTGGAAGCTGCCGACCGCCTTGACGCGGTCCGGCAACGCCTCGATCACGCGCAGCGCGTTGGTGCCGCCCATGCAGTAGCCGGTGATCACCACCGGGCCCGGGTCGACGCCCTCCTGCGCGGCGAAGAAGTCGAGGTAGGCCCGCGCGTCACGGGTGATCGCGGCGGTGTCGAGCGCCTGGATCTGCGGCATGATCTTGCCGAAGATCTCCCCGCGCTTCTCCGGGTCCTCGAGCCCGGCCATGTCGACCTGCCCTGCCGGCCCACCGCGGTAGAGCAGGTTCGGCGCGAGCACGGCGTACCCGCGCTCGGCGATCCGGTTCGCCATCTCCTCGATCCGGGGGCGCAGCCCGAACGCATCCGGGAACAGCAGCACCCCGGGATGGGGACCGCCGTCCGGGACAGCCAGGTACGAGTCGGCGGTGCCGTCCTCGGTCGGGACGTCCACCTTCGCAGTGCGCATCCGTCGTCACTCCCATCGCTTCACATGACCGGGCTTGTGATCGCCAACCTACTCGCGCGAGAGGAGCCGCGGCGGGGCGGTGGTGGAAGTTCGGCGGCGCCGGCGGGTGATCCACTCCCGCCGGCGCCGCCGGTCCCCCGCCCCCGGGGGTCAGGTGCGGTACACGCCGAACTCGTACAGCGAGTAGCCGTACGTCGTGCCGCGCTGGGTGGCCGACATCCGGACATACCGCCCGGTGCCGCTGATCGCCAGATCGTCCACGCCGCCGTCGCCGGTCGTGGTGGTGTAGACGCTGTGCCAGGTGGTGCCGTCGTCGCTGACCTGGATCTCGTAGGCCTTGCCGTAGGCCGACTCCCAGATCAGCTGCACGTGGTCGAAGGACTGCGAGTGGCCGAGGTCCACCTGGAGCCACTGCGGGTCGCTCCAGTCGCTGGCCCACCGGGTGTTCGCGTCGCCGTCGGTCGCGGCCTGCGGCGGGTACGGCGCGCCGGGTCCGTCGGCCTGGTAGCTCGACGCGGTGGTGACGGCGCCGCGCGCGAGGTTCGTGCCGCTCACCGGCGGCGCGACCACCCGCAGGGAACGGGTCTCGATGCCGACGTTGCCGTGGCCGTCGCGGGCGTAGAGGTAGAGCTTCCACACCCCGAGCGCCGACGGCGCGGTGACGGTGAACGGGCCGCCGCCGGTGAACTGCGCCGGGATCAGGCCGCCCGCGCCGTTGATGTACTTGCTGTTGTAGCCCATGGTGTACGTGATCGGGTCGCCGTCGGGATCGGCCACGTCGGCGGTCAGGGTGAACGTGCCGCCGGCCGGCACGTCGGTGGTGCGGCTCAGGTTCATCGAGCCGATCACCGGCGGGGTGTTGCCGTCGGTCCGTCCACTGTAGAGCTTGCGGACGGCGTACCAGGAGAGCCGCTTCTCGTTGCCGGTGGTGATGTTGAACCACACGCCGCCGAAGTCGCCCTCGCTGCCGTAGTGGAACAGCGTCGCGCCCAGCGCCACGCCGGGATGGCCGAGGATGCAGTTCCACGCGTTCACGTAACCGTCGCGCTTCTGCACGTCGGTCGGCTCCGCGGGCACGCCGTTCGCGTCGTTCGGCACCTCCCACTCGCCGGCCGGACCGGTCTCGGTGACGATGTAGGGCTTCGTGTAACCACCGGCGTTCCAGTCCTGCTTCACCTGGCAGACCTGCTTGTACGCGTTGACCGAGTACAGGTCCAGGCTCGGCGCGTACGCCTTGTAGTACGGCCAGGCCCCGGTCCACGCGTCGGTGGAGGTGACCGGGTGGTTCGCGTCGATGGCGTGGATCGCCTGCGCGGCCTGCTCGACGAACTGGGTGTAGGCCACGCGCTCCTGCTCCAGCTGGGTGCCGGAGTAGCAGTTCTGCATGCCGAGGATCGACTCGTTGCCGACGTTCCACATCAGCACGCCCGCGTGGTCGCGGTACTGGGTGACCCAGCGCTGGATCTCGCCGAGCATGGTGTTCTTGTAGGTGGTGTCGGTGAGGTAGTCGACGCAGCCGCCGCTGCCCGGACCGCCGCCCGGCTGCAGCCAGAAGCCGTTGATCACCTTGAGGCCGTTGGCCGCCGCGGCGTCGAGCAGCGGTTGGGTGGTGGCGTCGGTGCCCCAGGTGCGGACGGTGTTCACGCCGGCCTCGTGCAGCTCCGGCATCCGCGTGGCGGCCTCGCCGACCGGCGGGCCCCAGGTGAGGCCCTTGACCACGTACGGCGCGCCGTCCACAGTCAGCTGCCAGTTGCCCTGCGAGCCGGTCACCTTCACCACGCCGGGCCCGGCCGGGGTGGTGCCGCCGAAGCTGCCGGAGACCTGGAACTCCCAGAGCGAGTAGCCGTAGCCGCCGACGCGGTGGGTGCCGTACATCCGGACGTACCGGCCTGAGCCGCTGACGCTCAGCGTCTGCACTCCCCCGGCGCCGGTTGTGGTGCTGTAGACCGGATGCCAGTTCGCGGCGTCGTCGGAAACCTGGATCTCGAACGCCGTGGCGTAGGCCGATTCCCAGTTCAGGGTGACCTGGGTGATCGTCGCGGTGGCGCCGAGGTCGACCTGCAACCATTGCGGATCGGCGTGGGCGGGGTCGGCGAAGGCGCTCGACCAGCGGGTGCCGGCGTCGCCGTCGACCGCGGCGGAGGCGGGGGTGCCCGCGCCTTCGCTGGACGACGCCGTCGCCGCCTTCCCTTGGGACAGCAGGCTCGCGGCCCGGGCGGCAGGCGGGACGGCCAGCCAGCAGAGCACGAGCAGGACGGCCAGCGCCAGCGCGGAACGGGGGCGCACGGTCACGGGCAACGTTCGGTCCACGATGACTCCCGCGGCAGGGGACAATGGGAGAGCGCTCTCCAGTGCGCAGGGAAGATTCGCGCCACTACCGGGCTGTGTCAAGGGTTTCGCCGAAACCAGGCCGAAACTGGACAGAAACCGACTACTCGTGACACCCGGGTGCTTCTTGACAGGAGCCCGGCCCGGTCACATGCTTTCTGGAGAGCGCTCTCCCACATCGGCCCCCTCACCGTGGAGGACTCTTGTCTTCGAAACTCGCGCTCCTCGCCTGCGCGGCCGCCGCGGCACTCGCCGCCGCCTTCCTGACCGGCACCGCCGGTACCGCCGGCGCGGACGACGTCGTGACCCACCACGAGTTCCAGGTCAACTGCTCGCCGAGCCACCACCAGCCCGACGACCCGATCGTCTACCCGGGCCTGCCCGGCGCTTCGCACGACCACACCTTCCTCGGCAACAACACCACCAACGCGAACACCACCACCGAGTCGCTGCTCGCCGCGGGCACCGGCAACACCACCTGCCTCGCGCCGGACGACCTGTCGGCGTACTGGTTCCCGACCGTGCTCAACGGCGACCAGGTCGTGCTGCCGAACTTCGCGCAGGTCGTCTACTACAAGTCCGGCGTGCTGGACTACAAGAGTGTCAAGCCGTTCCCGCAGGGGCTGCGCTACCTCGCGGGCAGCATGAACGCGACGCAGGACGAGTTCCAGCACGCGCCCGGCGCCATCGAGGGCTGGGAATGCGGGGAGAGCTTCCACAACTGGGACATCCCGGTGACCTGCACGCCCGGCAGCCAGCTCAACATCCGTTACCAGGCCCCGAGCTGCTGGGACGGCGTGCACCTCGACTCGGCCGACCACCGCAGCCACATGGCCTACCCGGACCCGGTTTCGCTGACCTGCCCGGCCGACCACCCGGTGCCGGTGCCGATGCTGGAGTTCAAGATGGCGTTCCCGGTCTCCGGCGACATGTCCGGCGTGCACCTGGCCAGCGGGCGCGGGTACTCCTGGCACTACGACTTCTTCAACGCCTGGGACCCGGAGACGCTCGCCGCGATGGTCACCCACTGCATCAACGGCGGCCTGCAGTGCGATCCGCGCGGGTTCGACGTGTACAAGCCGGACCGCGGCGGTGTGCTCGGCCCGAACTACCGGCTCCCCGGCCGGCCGTGAAGGGCGCCGTCGCGCTCGTGGTGGTGGCGCTGCTCGCCGCCGGTTGCGCCACCACCACCGCGGCGGGCCCGACCGCCGCCCCCGCTGTCTCTTCCGCGTTCAACCAGACCGACGTCGCGTGGCTCGAGCTGACCGTGCCGATGACCGAGAACGCCGTGGCCGCACTGGAACTGGCCGACTCCCACGGCGCCGCGACCGCCGTCACCGGGCAGGTGCTGGCCGGGCAGCGCGAGCTGCTGGACCGGCTGCAGGCGGTGCGCACGCGGGCCGGGCTGCCCGACGTGAACATCCACAGTGGACACCGGTTGCCGGGCCTGATCACCCCGGCCGACCTGGTGGCGCTGCGCGACGCGCACGGCCAGGACTTCAGCCACCGGCTGCTGCCGCTGGTCGGCGCCCACCTCGCCCAGCTCGTCGTGCTCGCCCGCGGCGAGCAGCAGTCCGGCGCCGAGCCCTCGGCCCGCGCGCTGGCAGGCGACATCGCGAAAGTGGCGGTGGAACACCAGAGCCTGGTGCGCGGCTGAAGCGCTGTCCCTGACGACGGGGTCCCGCGGCGCGGCCAGGCCGCAGCGTCGCGGGCCAGGCCACAGCATCGCCAAGCCGCAGCCTCGCGGGCCGGGCCGGAGATGGCGCAGCGTGACCGGGTGAGGAATTGGCCCTGCCGCGTCAGCCCGAGTCGCGTTCGATCAGGATCGGGTCGAAGACGCGGGAGACCGCGCGCAGGTCCGGGTCGGCCATCCGGTCGAGGACCATCCGCACCATCGCCGCGCCCATGTCCTCGACCGGCTGGCGGACCGTGGTCAGCCGCGGGCGGCAGGTGAGCGCGGCCGGGCTGTCGTCGAAGCCGATCACGGCGACGTCGTCCGGGACGCGGCGGCCGCCGTCGCGCAGCACCGACAAGGCGCCGTACGCCATCAGGTCGTTGGCGACGAACAGCCCGTCCAGCCCGGGTTCCTCGGCGAGCAGCCGTTCCATCGCCTGTTCGCCGCCGAACTGGGTGAAGTTGCCCTCGGCCACGGCGACGTACGCGTGCCCGTGCCGCGCCATCGCGTCGCGGAAGCCGGCCAGGCGGTCCTGGCCGGCCGCGGTGTCGCCCGGGCCCGCGATCGTCGCCACGTGCCGGCAGCCGCGGGCGACCAGGCGGTCGGCCGCGAGGCGGGCGCCGTCCTGGTGCGCGACGTCGACCCAGCACACCGGCGCGGGCCGCGTCGGCCGGGCGAACAGCGCGGTCGGCATGCCCGCCTCGGTGAGCATGCGGGGCAGCGGATCGGTGCCGTGCAAGGAGATCATCAGCACCCCGCCGACGTTCTCCTGCCGCAGCTTGCCCACCAGCTTGGCCCGCTCGTCGTCGCTGTCGACGACCATCAGCAGCGGGTGCAGGCCGTGCGGGCGCAGTTCGGCGAGCGCGCCGTCGAGCACCCGGCCGAAGAACGGGTCGCCGAACACCCCGCCGCCGAACTCCTCCTGGCCGATGTGGCGGTCGGGCTCGGAGACGACCACCGCGACCGTCGCCGTGCGGCGGTTCACCAGCGACCGCGCGGCCTGGTTCGGCACGTACCCGGTCTCCGCGATGGCGCGCTCCACCGTCTCCCGCAGCCGCGGGTCGACGTTGCGCACCCCGTTCACGACTCGCGAAACGGTGGCGCGCGAGACGCCGGCCACGCGCGCCACGTCCTCCAACGTCGGCGGCTGCTGCGTGGTCACGTGTTCTTTCTAGCATGTGTGAGAGCGCTCTCCCACCCGGCGTGCGACGATCACCCGCGAGCGCCGGCAACCCAGGGAGCACCCGTTATGACCCAGCACCGCCTCGAGCCCACGCCCGCGACGACCGTGGACTGCTTCAGCCGCGAGACCCCGCCCGTGCTGACCGTGGACGCCGGCGACACCGTCGTGGCGGGTTCCCTTGACGCACACGGGTTCCTGGAACGGCAGCGCACGCCAGGAGAGCAGCGGCCGCGGATGTTCGAGCCGGGCCGCGGCCACTGCCTCACCGGGCCGATCGCCGTGCGGGGCGCCGAGCCGGGCACGGTGCTGGCGATCAGGATCGAAGACCTGCGCCCCGGCGAGTGGGGCTGGACGGTGGCGGCGGCGAAGGACACCTGGCTCACCCGCCGTCTCGGCGTCGCCGACGGGCCGCCCGGGCACCTGCTGTGGGAGCTGGACGCGGACACCGGCACCAGCGACCGCGGCCAGACCGTGGCGCTCGCGCCGTTCCTCGGGGTGCTGGGCCTGCCGCCGGCCGAGCCGGGCGAGCACTCGACCATCCCGCCGCGGCCCGAGGGCGGCGGCAACATCGACTGCCGCGAGCTCGTCGCCGGGTCGACGCTGTACCTGCCCGTGACGGTCCCGGGCGCGCTGCTGCACCTCGGCGACGGCCACGCCGCCCAGGGCGACGGCGAGGTCGGCGGCACCGCGATCGAGTGCCCGATGACCACCCGCCTGGCCCTCGACGTCGTCCCGGCCGCGCAGCGCCCGGTGCCGGGCGTCCACGCCGAGACCCCCGCCGGCCGGATCACGTTCGGCTTCCACGAAGACCTCAACGAGGCCACCGCGGCGGCGCTCGGCGCGATGCTCACCTGGCTGCAGGCGTTGCACGGCCTCGACCGCCCGGCGGCGCTGGCGCTGGCCAGCCCCGTGGTGGACCTGCGGGTCACCCAGGTCGCCAACCAGACCTGGGGTGTGCACGCCGTCCTGCCCACGGGCGCCCTCCGCTGACCGCTCCCCCGCAGCCCGGCCGCGCGATCGGCCGGGCCCGGGTCCGCCCGTTACCTATCCGCCTTAATTCGAGTCGAGAATTAACAAGACTTCCGAAGGGTCCGGACCTATTGACGGGCTCCGCTTTGCCCGGTCAGGATCGCCTGGGCCCCGCCGGGCCCGCTCGCCGCCTCTTCAGAACGGAGGAGTAGATGGCCAGAAGATCCCCCGGGTGGTCCCGGGCCCGCCGGACCACAGTCGCCGCGCTCGCCGGCCTCACGCTGCTCGGCGGTGTCGCCCACGCGGCACCCAGCCCCGCCGCGGCACCCGCCCCCGCCGCGCAGCCCGAAATCGGGCAGCCCGCCCTCGACAAGAACGGCTGCGCCCGCATCGAGCAGAACCTGCCGACCCTCTCGGACTGGCCGAAGGTCGACAGCCAGATCGCCAAGAACCCGAAGGATGAGCAGCGCATCGCCCAGATCGTCGCCGGCATGACGCTGGAGGAGAAGGTCGGGCAGATGACGCAGCCCGAGATCTCCGCGATCACGCCCGACGAGGTGAAGCAGTACGCCATCGGCTCCGTGCTCAACGGCGGTGGCTCGTGGCCGGGCGGCAACAAGCACGCCACCCAGCAGGACTGGCTGAACCTGGCCGACGCCTACTGGACCGCCTCGAAGTCCACCCGCACCCGGATCCCGGTGATCTGGGGCATCGACGCCGTGCACGGCAACAACAACGTCTACGGCGCCACCGTCTTCCCGCAGAACATCGCGCTCGGCGCGGCCCACGACTCGTGCCTGGTCCGCGACGTCGAGAACGCGACCGCCCGCCAGATCCGCGCGACCGGCCAGGACTGGGCCTTCGCGCCGACGCTGGCCGTGGTCCAGGACGAC
The DNA here is from genome assembly GCF_900110575.1 of Amycolatopsis saalfeldensis. GTDB lineage: Bacteria > Actinomycetota > Actinomycetes > Mycobacteriales > Pseudonocardiaceae > Amycolatopsis > Amycolatopsis saalfeldensis. The sequence goes on along the minus strand of NZ_FOEF01000015.1, from coordinate 78,927 downwards.
CGCTGGGGCCGCACCTACGAGGGCTTCTCCGAGGACCCGCGCATCACCCGCGCCTACGGGTACGAGGCCATCAACGGCCTGCAGGACGGCGCGACCAAGCGCATCGGCTACAACGGCGTGATCGCCACCGCCAAGCACTTCATCGGCGACGGCGGCACCACCAACGGCCAGGACCAGGGCGTCAACGCCTCCTCAGAGGCCGACATGATCAACATCCACGGCCAGGGCTACTACGGCGCGCTCGCCGCGGGCAGCCAGACCGTGATGGCGTCGTTCAACAGCTGGACCAATCCCGACCTCGGCATCAACGAGGGCAAGATCCACGGCAGCGACAAGGCGCTGAACCAGATCCTCAAGGGCAAGATCGGCTTCGACGGCCTGGTCGTGTCCGACTGGAACGGCATCGGCCAGGTCACCGGCTGCACCAACGCCAGCTGCCCGCGCGCGATCAACGCCGGCATCGACCTGGTGATGGTCCCGAACGACTGGAAGGCGTTCATCACCAACACCGTCGCCCAGGTCCGCGACGGCGAGATCGCGCAGTCGCGCATCGACGACGCGGTCACCCGCATCCTGCGGGTGAAGCTGCGCGCCGGGATCCTGGACGAGCAGAAGCCGTCGGACCGCTCGTACGCCAACTCCGACGAGGCGCTGAAGGACAACTGGCTCGCCCGCGACGCCGTGCGCGAATCGCAGACCCTGTTGAAGAACAACAACAACGTGCTGCCGCTGAAGCCGAAGTCGAAGGTGCTGGTGGTCGGCAAGAGCGCCGACAGCATCTCGAACCAGACCGGCGGCTGGACGCTGTCGTGGCAGGGCACCGGCAACACCAACGCCGACTTCCCCAACGCCACGTCGATCCTCGGAGGGCTGCGACAGGACCTCGGCACCGCGAACGTCACCTACGACCCCACCGGCACCGTGGACCCCAAGGGTTACGACGCCGTCATCGCGGTGATCGGTGAGACCCCGTACGCCGAGGGTGTCGGCGACCTGCAGCGCAAGACGCTGGAGGCGGCGAAGCTCTACCCCGAGGACCTGGCGACGCTGGACAAGGTCAGCGGCAAGGGCACCCCGGTCGTCACGGTCTACGTCAGCGGCCGCCCGCTGTACGTGAACAAGGAGCTCAACCGCTCCGACGCGTTCGTCGAGGCCTGGCTGCCCGGCACCGAGGGCGGCGGCGTGGCCGACATGCTGGTCAAGGGCAAGGACGGCACCGGTTTCCAGGCCAAGCTGTCGTACTCCTGGCCCAAGAGCGCGTGCCAGACGCCGCTGAACCCCTGGAGCCCGAACTACGATCCGCTGTTCCCGCTCGGCTACGGCCTCAAGACCGGGCAGCACGCCACCGTCGGCCAGCTCGACGAGACCGAGGGCCCGGTCACCTGCGGGTCCACCGGGGGCGGCGGCACCGCGACCGAGGACCTGCCGATCTTCGACCGCACCGCCGTGGCTCCGTACCAGGCTTTCATCGGCTCGGCGGAGAACTGGGGCGGCACCCTGATCGGCCCGAACGGCACCGCGTCGCATTCGGCGATCAACGTGGTCCCGGCCGATGTCAACGTGCAGGCGGACGGGCTGAAGACGACCTGGACCGGCACCGGTGCGGGCCAGGTGTATCTGCAGAACCCCAGCGGCACCAACGATCTGCGCGGCTATCTCAACGCGGATTCGGCGCTGGAGTTCGACGTGATCGTGAACTCGCCACCGGTGAACCGCACGGTGGTGAGCATGCACTGCGTCTACCCGTGCTTCTCGGAGGTCAAGGCCACCAAGCTGTTCACGGACCTGCCCGCGGGCCAGAAGGCGACGGTGAAGATCCCGCTGTCGTGCTTCGCGAACGGGCTGGACTTCCAGAACGTCAACACCCCGTTCCTGGTCTACACCGACGGCGCGTTCTCGGCCTCGTTCGCGAACGTGCGGTGGTCGCCCGGCGGAGCCAAGGATCCGGACGCGAAAGCGTGTTCGGATCTGACTTAGCCCGGCTGACGACGGCGGCCCGCCGGGAGACCTCCCGGCGGGCTTTCCGTTACTGTGCCTGTAATTTCCCGGCCAGCTCGGTCACCTCCGCGATGGCCGTGGCCAGTGACTCGGCGGCCAGCGGCTCCATGCCGGCCAGCGCCGGGATCTCGCGTACGCGGGTCAGCTCCGCCTTCACGAACGAAAGGCGCTCCGGGGCCACGCCCAGATTCGTCAGGTACGCGCGCAGGTACGGCAGCTGGAAGTCGAACGCCTCGCGCGGGGTGCCGGGCCCGTAACCGCCGCCCCGTGCGAGGACCACCACGAAGTTCGTGCCGCGCAGCACCTGCTCCCCCGTCGCCGGGCCGGTGAACGCGCCCGGGAACGTGAGCCGGTCGATCCAGGCTTTCAGCGTGGCGGGCACGGTGAAGTTGTACATCGGCACCCCCAGCAGGACCGTGTGCGCGGCTCGGACCTGATCGATCAACGGGCGGGTCAGCGCCCACTCGCGCAGCTCGCCTTCGTCGGCGGCCAGCGCGGCGACGTCGTCGAGCGCGGTGGCCCCGCGCCGTTCCACGCGGCGGCCGAGCGTCGTGTACGGCGCGCGGATCAGCGGCACCGGCTCCTCGGCCAGGTCGCGGCGGCGCACCGGCCCGCGCCAGGCCGACGCGAACAACGCGGTCAGCCGCCGGCTCACGGACTCGGCCCCGTCGGCGCTGGAGTCGAGGTGCAGCAGCAGCGCCTCGGTTAGCATGTCGGTCATCCGGTTCGGTTCCTTCTCTTGTGTCGGTACTCGGTCTCCCTGCCGAACCCGACGAAGCAGGACGAGGAAAGGTGACCGATGCCCGAGGACAAGACCCTGGCGCTGCGGTTCGAGGCGGAACGGCCCCGGTTGCGCGCGCTCGCCCACCGGTTGCTGGGCTCCGCCGCCGAAGCCGAGGACGCCGTGCAGGAGGCCTGGCTGCGGCTGGCCCGGCACCCTGCGGGCAGCGCGGAACCCACCGGGATCACCGGAGCCGCGGGGACCGCCGGGATCGCCAACCTCGCCGCCTGGCTGACCACGGTCGTCTCACGGGTGTGCCTCGACGCGTTGCGGGCCCGCCGCGAAACGCCGTTCGAGCAGGTGCCGGAGCACGGCGTCCAGGGCGGGCCGGAGGACGAGGTCGTGCGCGCGGGCGAGGTCGGCCGCGCGCTGCTGGTGGTGCTGGCCACCCTGACCCCGGCCGAACGGGTCGCCTTCGTGCTGCACGACCTGTTCGCGGTGCCGTTCGACGCCATCGCGCCGATCGTGGACCGCACCCCCGTCGCGGCGAAGAAGCTCGCCAGCCGGGCCCGGCTCCGTGTGCGCGGCACTCCCGCGCTTCCGGAGGCCGAGCTGGCCCGGCACGCGCAAGTGGTCCAGGCCTTCCTGGCGGCGGCCCGCGGCGGCGACCTGGCCGAACTGCTCCGGGTGCTGGCCCCGGACGTCGTCCGGGGCGCCGATCCGGCCACCCTGCCCGCCGGCGCGCCGCCGGTCCTGCGCGGCGCGGACGCCGTCGCCCGCGGCACGCAGTTCTTCAGCGCCCGGGCCGCACTGGCCGAACTCGCCTTGGTCGACGGACGGCCCGGCCTGGTCCTCGCCCCAGCGGGCCGCCTCACCGCCATCCTCCGCATCACCGTGGCCGACGACCTGGTCACGGCCTACGAGGTCGTCATCGATCCGGGGCGGTTGGCCGGGATCCCGCTCGCGCTGCTGGAGCACGAGCGGGCGGACGTATAGGTCGTTATACGCGTGGCCGGGATCAGCCCCAGTGCAACCCGAGCCGGTCAGTGCCCGTCCGGGAACGGCCACTCGTTGGTCACGCAGGTGCGGTGGTCGGCGGGGACCGCGCCCTGGTCGCCGCCCGGCACGTCGTTGAGGCGGGCCACGTAGTCGTCGGCGACGCCGAACGACTGCTGCATCATCACCGGCGCGGGCTGCCCGTCGCCGCCGCAGCCGACGTGCGAGTGGCCCAGCGCGTGGCCGACCTCGTGGTTGATCGCGTACACCCGGTAGCCGCTCAGGTTCGGGCCGTAGGCCTTCGCGCCGCGCACCCAGCGGGCCAGGTTGATCAGCACGCGGTGCTTGCTGCTGCGGAAGCAGGACGCCTCGTAGGTGATGGAGAACCCGCAGGTGTCCGGGCGGTGGGTGGTGTCCGGGGTGGTCAGGCTGACGCGGAAGTCCGGTCGCGCCGAGCTGCCGTCCACCCGTTGCAGCGCGAGCTTCCCGTCGGCGGTCCAGCTCTTGGCGTCCGACAGGGTGCCCTGCACCGCGCTCGCGAAGCTGTCGTCGCCGGCGTAGCTCGACGGGTCGATGCCGTCCTCGACCTCGACGGTGTAGCGGTAGAGCCGCCCGGTGCCGATCTTCTCGCCGGAGCCGGGCACGACGTGCCAGTTCCCCTTGCCGGACAAGGTGAAGTCACCGCCGTTCGGCAGGACCGCGGTCTCGCCGTTCAGGTCCACCGGGGCGGCCGGGTTCTCCCGGACGCCCGGTCCGGCCGCTTCCGAGACGGGGGCGGTACCGGCCGGCGGCGAGCCTGCCGGCTGCTGCGCCGACGGTGCCGGGGCCGTCGCGGACTGGACCCCGACCAGGACCGTGACCACTGCCAGCACCGGCAGCGCGTACACCCGCCAGCCGTAGGTTCTCAGGAACCCCTTGCGCTGCGCGGGTTTCCGCGTTTCCAACGGCTTGCGCGCCGCGCGCAGCGGTTCGCGGGCGTCGATCGGTGGCACGTGCTTCCCCAGTTTCCCCGGTGACGGATGTCCCCCCATCATGGACGGTCCGGGCCCCCGGAAGGTTGAGTTCACCGGGCCCCGGTTCGCCGCGGCCGCCGCGGAGCAGGACTTTCGGCGGTTCCGCACGGCCCTCGCGAGTGATCATGATGGGCCGGTGCCCCCGTCCCACCCCGCATCGTTCGCGGTCACGCTGGACGCCGCGATCGAGGAGTCCGGGCTCTCGCTCGACCGGCTCCGGCACCACCTCGCCGCGCGCGGGGTGACGTTGTCGCGCTCAGCCCTGTCCTACTGGCGCCGCGGCCGCTCCCAACCGGAACGGTCCGCTTCGCTGGAGGCCGTGACGCACCTGGAAGCCGTGCTGAGCCTGTCCCCCGGCACGCTGACCTCGCAGCTCGGCCCGCGGGCACCGCGCGGGCGATGGCTCGGACGGCCGGCGGACCGCGTCGAGCGCCGGCGGCTCTGGCCCGAGCTGCGCCCGTTCTCGGCCGAGCTGAAGCCGCCGCCGGACGGCCAGCTCGCGTTCTGGTCGATCCACGACCGCGTGCTCGTGGACGACGGCGGCAGCGAGCGCGCACTGCGGGTGCACCTGGTCGCCGAGGCCACGATGGACGGCGTCGACCGGCTGATGACCTACCACCAGTCCGATCACCCGCTGCCCGGCGAGCCGCGGTACCAGGGTGTGCGGTTCGCGCGGACCGGCCGGGTGCGCGTCGACCGCGCGAGCGGCATGACCGTCGGCGAGCTGCACCTCGACCGCGTGCTCGCGGCGGGTGAGGTGACCGCCGTCGAGTACGAGATTGTGTTCCCGCCCGGCGAGCGGATCGACCACTACCACCGGCGGTTCACGCGGCCGGTGCCCGAGTACGTGTGCCAGGTGCAGTTCGGGCTGAACGTGCCGCGGCGCGTGCGGGCCTACGAGCAACGCGGGCTGTCGGGCCCGCGGCACCCCGGCGCGCCGTTGCGGATCGGCACCACGCACGCGGTCACGTTCGCCGCCCGCGACGTGCGCCCCGGCCTGTGCGGGCCCCGGTGGGAGTGGTGACGCAATTCTGTGGACAGCGCGCGCCGACCTGCGGATTCACCCCGTGTTCGGGCTTCTGTCCACTTCCTCCTGGTACGCGGCGTGGGCCCGCGGTTACGTTCCGCGGCACTTCGCCAGTCCCCGTCGCAGAAAGGCATCCGCCATGCGCCGTCTCACCCGGGCCCTGACCACCCTCGCCGCCGCTGCCGTGCTCGTCTCCACCGGCACGGCGACCGCCACCGCCGCACCGGCCAGAGCGTTGTCGATGGCGGCCCAGTTCGGCACCGCGGCGGCGTCGACGTCGCAGGACACGATCGGCGACACCTATCCCGCGAAGTGGCGCGACATCCCGCAGGACTCGGTCGTCGACGACTGGAACATGTACAACCGCGAGTGCGTCTCCTGGGCGGCGTTCAACGTCGCCGGCCACGGCGAAAGCGCCTCCAACTACGGCGACGCCAAGTACTGGGACGACAACGCGCGCCAGCACGGCTACCGCGTCGACAACTCGCCCACCCCCGGCTCGATCGCGCAGACCGACAACGGCACCTACGGTCACGTGGCCATTGTGGACAGTGTGCACGGCGGCACCGCGACCGTCGAGGACTACAACTGGGCCGGTGACGGGCACTACCTGCGCCACGACGTGAACGTGGGCGACTTCCGCTACATCCACTTCTACAACTGAGGCCCGCGGCCGGCCGGGGCCCGGCGCGGGGTCCCGGCCGGCGCGCTCAGGGTGGTAGGTTCCGCGTTCGCCGGTGCTTGTCCACTCCGGACCGGCGCCCCCGGCCGACGGTGAGGAGCGACGCCCGTGTCCAGCTGCTGCCCGCCCGGCCGGTCCGGCACTCACCCGGCCCGCGCTGTGCCGGCCGCGCCTGCCGCCCGCGCCTCCGTCCCGGACGGCATGATCGTGGTGCCCGGCGGCACCTTCCGCATGGGCACCGACGACCCGGACGGTTTCCCCGAAGACCACGAAGGCCCCGTCCGCGCGGTCACCGTGGCCCCGTTCGCGATCGACGCCCGCGCCGTGACCAACGAGCGGTTCGCCGAGTTCGCCGACGCCACCGGCTACCGCACGGAGGCCGAGGACTTCGGCTGGACGTACGTGTTCGCGAAGTTCCTGCCCGGCCCGCTGCGCAAGACCTCCCCGCGCCCGTCGGCGGCGCCGTGGTGGTGCGGGGTGTCCGGCGCGAGCTGGCGCTGTCCCGAAGGCCCCGGCAGCTCCGTGGCGGACCGCGCCGACCACCCCGTGGTCCACGTGTCGTGGAACGACGCGACGGCCTACTGCGCCTGGGCCGGCCTCCGCCTGCCCACCGAGCCCGAATGGGAGTACGCGGCCCGCGGCGGCCTGGACCAGGCGCGTTACCCGTGGGGCGACGAGCTGACCCCGGACGGCCGGCACCGGTGCAACATCTGGCAGGGCCGCTTCCCGTCGCACGACACCGCCGAGGACGGCTACTCGGGCACCGCCCCCGCCGATGCCTTCCAGCCCAACGGTTTCGGCCTGTACAACGTCTCCGGCAACGTCTGGGAATGGTGCGCGGACTGGTTCGACGGGGCGAAAGCGAACCGATCCATGCGCGGCGGCTCGTACCTGTGCCACGAGTCGTACTGCAACCGCTACCGGGTCGCCGCCCGCACCTCCAACAGCCCCGACAGCTCCAGCGGCAACACCGGCTTCCGCTGCGTCGCCGACATCGCCGACGGTGCCGGCTAGAGCCTGGCCCTCACCGTGCGGGCGCCGCCGCCACTGAGTGCCGCTCGCGCCTCGACCGCGTGACGGCTGCTCCGGTGTCTGCGCGCCGACCGTACGGCGACCGCCTTCGCCGGCTGTGCTCGTTCCGGGCCAATCCACTTGCCTCTAGGTGGCCCGCCGCTTCCTCCACCCCCACGCCGGCCGGTGTGGGCGGCCGCTTCCCTGGCCCGTGCTCTTGCCACGCTGCAACCGCCCCGCGCCCTCAGAGTGGCGACCACTTCCACCGCCCACACACCAATCCGCGTGGCAGCCACTTCGCTCACCCATGCACTCGCCGCAACGCAACCGCCCCTCCACGTGGCCGCCGCTTCCTCCACCCCACACGCCGACCCGCGGGGCGGCCGCTTCCCTGGCCCATGCCCTTGCCGCGCTGCAACCGCCCCGCGCCCTCAGAGTGGCGGCCACTTCCTCCACCACGCGGCGACCGTGTGGTAGCCACTTCACTCACCCATGCTGTCGTCGCGCTGCAACCGCCCCCGCGCCCTCCACGTGGCAACCGATTTCTCTTCACTCACCCATGCACTCACCGCACTGCAATCGACCCGCACCCTCCACGTGGCGATCGATTTCTCAGGCGCCCCCTCGCGGTCGGGGCGACCGGCCCGACCTTCCGCATCCTCATCGCTTCGCGATCGCCCGCCCCGCCCCGCCAGCGCGGCGGGAACTACCCCGCCCCCTCACTGCGTCGCGAAGGTCCCGCGCGCCGCCCCGGCAGGGCGGCGCCCCGCTCGCCAGGTCGAGGCCGTCCACCCACTCGCCCGGCGGGAACCGCACCTTCACCGCACGATGACCGGCCCCACCACCTGTGCGCACCGCACCGCAATCACCGCACCCTCACCGCACGAAAACCGGGCCTGGCACCTCACCTCGGTGGCGGGACTGCTGCGCGTGGTCCACAAGCACGGCAAGGACCTCCGCCGGTTCCGGCGCGCGCGCGATTTCCGCGGCGACCTCGGCCGCCCGGGTGTGCAGTGCGTCGTCGTGCAGGGCGTGGGTCACGGCGGCGGTGACTTCGGCGGCCGAGCCGACCACGATCGCCACGCCCGCGGCCGCGGCGAGGGCCGCGTTGACCGGCTGGTCGGCGCCCTGGGGCCAGAGCACCATCGGCTTGCCGCGGCTCAGCGCGCCCAGCACCGTGCCGGAGCCGCCGGCGGCGACCACCAGGCGCGCCCCGTCGAGGAGCCGGTCCATCGGCGCGAACGAGACGTACCGCAGTTCGCCGCGGCCGGTGGTCTCGGGCGGCTGCGCGAGCACCAAACCGAGGGTGGCCAGGACGTTCACCTCCGCGTCGGCGACCGCCGAGGCCAGCGCGGCCAGCGTTTTCTCCTCGGTGAACACCGTGCCCAGCGTGAGCAGCACCGTCGGGCGGTCCGGGTCGCGGAAAGCGGGCAGGGCGACGGGCTCACGGCCCGGCCGGCGGTGGGCCCTGGCCCGGACCGGCAGCCGCGGCGCGGGGCCGGCCCAGCCAGGGGCCTGCAGCGCGGGCGGGCACGGATCGAGATAACCGGACGCCGGCACCGGCTCGATCCCGGCCTGCCGGTAGTACGGGACGACGGCCCGTTCGATCACCTCGGCCGCCGCCGGGGCCAGCCCCGGGCCGATTCCCGCCTGGTGCCAAGGAATTCCGAGCGCGGCGGCCACCAGCGGGCCGACCGTGTCGAAGGCCTCGGCGACGACCAGGTCCGGCGCCCAGTCACGGGCGTGCCGCAGCGCCTGGCCGCCGTCGAGGGACAGCCAGGCCGCGCCGAAGATCTCCCCGAGCATCGCCGGGTCCGGCCGGGTGGGGTCACCGCCGGTCCGCGCGGCCGCCTCGGCCAGGAACTCCGGCACCCCGGCCCCGGCGCCGAGCAGGCGCACCCCGGGGTCCAGCTCGCCGGCGACCAGCGGCCGCACTCCCGGCCCGCCCAGCAGGCCGACGGTGTGCCCGCCCGCCACCGCCGCCTCCATCAAGGGGGCCAAGGGAAGCAGGTGCCCGTGAGCGGGCACGGCGCTGAACAGAATCCTCATCGTTTCCCCCTGATCCGAGACCCTCCGAATTCAGGTTAGCGCATCTGCAATGAATTCGGGGGCCGGGCAGCCAAGGTAATCTGACCGGATGCCGGCTTCACCCCGCTCGTACCACTCGCCCCGGCGGGCCCAGGGCGCGAGCGAAACCCAGCAGGACATCCTCACGACCGCCCGGAAGCTGTTCATCGCACACGGCTACGCCAAGGTGACGATGGCCGACATCGCGCGCGCGGCCGGAACCGCCGTGAAGACGGTGTACGCCAGCGTGGGCACGAAAACCGACGTCCTGCACACGCTGTTCGCCGCCGACCTGGCGGAGTCCTGCGCCGCCCGCACCAACGCCGAGGTGCGGGCCAGCCCGGATCTCGGGTCCGCCGCCGGGGCGCTGGCCCGCGGCACCCGCGCGGACAACGAGCAGTTCAAGCCCTCGGTCGACCTGCTGTACTCGTCGATGGCGAGCGACGACGGCGCGCGAAAGACGTGGCAGCACGTGGTGAAGGAGTACCGCGACGCGCTCCGGGAAGCCGCCGCCCACCTCGTCGCGGCGGGTCTCGTCGCGCCGCACCTCGACGTCGACGGGACCGCGGACCGCCTGTGGTTCTGTTTCGGGCTGGGCGCTTGGCGAACCCTCACCGTCGACTGCGGCTGGGGTTACGACGACGCCGAGCGCGCGCTGCGGCGCCAAGCCGTCACCATGCTGACCGAGCCGGCTCCCGGCTGACCCGGCGAACGTCCGATCCGCGGATCGGCGCCACCGCCGCGGACCGGGTTCGCGACTACCGTCGAGCCCATGATCGAACCCTTCACCCCGCGGGCCGATCCCGCCGCGCTCGACGACCTCCGCACCCGGCTGCGCCTGACTCGCTGGCCCGACGCGCCGGCGGACGCCGGCTGGTCGCTCGGCGCCGACGTCGGCTATCTCCGTGAGCTCGTCGCCTACTGGGCCGACGGCTTCGACTGGCCCGCGCAGGAGGCCGCGCTCGCGCGCCTGCCCCGGTTCCGCACCACGCTCGGCGGCCTCGGGATCCACTTCGTGCACGCCCGCGCGGCCGTCCCGGGCGCGCTGCCGCTGGTGCTCAGCCACGGCTGGCCCGACTCGTTCTGGCGCTACAGCAAGGTGATCCCGCTGCTGGCCGAGCCGGACGACCCCGCCGACGCGTTCGACGTGATCGTCCCCGACATGCCCGGCTACGGCTTCTCCGAACCACCCGCGGGCGCGCCGCTGGACTCGATCGCGGTCGCCGGGCTCTGGGCCGAGCTGATGACCGAACTGGGCTACCCGCGCTTCGCCGCGGCGGGCGGCGACATCGGCAGCAGCGTCAGCCGGTTCCTCGCGCTCGACCACCCCGGCCGCGTCGTGGCCGTGCACCGGATGGACGCCGGCCTGCCCGTCTTCACCGGCGACCCCGCCGACCTCACGACCGAAGAACGCGACTGGCTCGCCGGCACCGCCGCCTGGGGCCGGGACGAAGGCGCGTACGCCGCCATGCACCGCACCAAACCCCAGACCGCCGCGACCGGCCTCAACGACTCCCCCGCCGGGCTGGCCGCGTGGATCGTGGAGAAGCTCCGGTCATGGAGCGACTGTGACGGCGACGTCGAGCGCAGCTTCACCCGGGACGAGATCCTCACCAATGTCACGCTCTACTGGCTGACCGGCACCATCGGCTCGTCCATGCGCATGTACCACGCGAACGCCGCGATCCCGCCCGAGCAGCACGCCCGCCGCGTCGAGGTCCCCTCCGGCTTCTCGCGGTTCCCCGGCGACATCGCGTTCCCGCCGCGCAGCTGGCTGGACCGCATCGCGAACGTCCAGCGGGTCACCGACCATCCACGCGGCGGGCACTTCGCGCCGTTCGAGGAGCCCGAGGCCTACGCCGCCGAGCTGCGCGAGTTCTTCCGGCCCTACCGGCAGGCCTGATTCAGACGTCGGCGAGGTGGCGGCCGGTCCGGTCCTCGAGCGCCTCGTCGCGGCCGGGCCGGTGGCGCGGCCAGAAGTGCTGGGTGGCCACCACGATCCAGCCGATCAGCACGACGCTGCCAGTGGAGAGCACGCGGTACAGCAGGACGCTCGCCAGCGCCGAACCCGCGCCGCCCGAGACGGTCAGCGACAGGGCCATCGCGGCTTCCACCGCGCCGAGCCCGGACGGCACCGGGAGCAGGCTGCCCGCGGCCATGCCGGCGGTGTAGGTGAGCAGCAGCACCGGCAGCCCGACGTGCATGCCGACGGCCGCGCAGCACGCCGCGAGGCAGGCCAGGTCGAGCACCCAGTTGACGACGGCCAGCAGCAGCGCGCCGATCCAGTGGTAGCCCGCCGGCCGGATGATGTAGAGGTCCTCGACGATCGCGTCGAGCCGGGCGTGGCCGACCCCGGCCGGACGGCGCCGGATCCGGTTGTACCAGGCCAGCACCCGGTGTCCCAGCCGCACCAGCGGCTGCGGCTTCCGGACCAGCCGCACCACCAGCGCGAACACCGCGATCGACACCAGCACCTTCACCGCGAGGCCGGGCGCCGAGCCCAGTGCCCCGCCGCTCAGCACGACGCCGACCAGCCCCACGGCGCCCAGGGTGAGCGCCGACAGCAGCCCGGTGATGGTGAGCGACCAGGTGATGGCCGAGGACGAGGCGCCCTGCCGACGCAGGGACCGGAAGGCGTAGGTGGTGGAGAAGACCGCGCCGGCCGGGAGCGTCGCGTGGACCGCCCCGGCGCCGTAGCTGATCGCGACGTTGCGCAGGACCGACACCCGCGAACCGGCCGCGGCCAGGGTCAGCGCCCGCATCACCGCGAACGCGACCATCGAGCCCACCGTGGCGGCCAGCCCGATCAGCAGCCACTGAGGCGAGGCCCCGGCCACTCCCCGCAGCGCCTCCGTGAAGGTCTGCCCCTCGACGACGGCGTACGTCACCACCGCGCCGACGAAGATCGCCACGACCACGCTCCGCCGAGTCACCGCCACACGGCTGAGCGGCTTCTTTCCCGCTCCGGCAGGCAGCTCGGTCATGACGGTCCTCCTCTCGGACGTCCGGGTCGTCGCATCACTGGCCTCTCCCACCCCAACGCTAGCGCGTCGCCCGGACCCGCCGTCGGAGGTCCGGCATCAACGAGGTCACGACCTCCCGCCCGCTGCCCGAACTTCCCCCGATCGTGACTCTCCGCCCTCGGTCAGAGGCGCTCTGCCGGGCAGTTCCCGACGGCCCGGCCCATCGCAGCCGCCCGGGCCCGTGACCGTCTCCGCCTCGCCCGGCGAGTTCACGCGGCTGCGGGCGTGTCTCACGAACTGCGTCGGTCGCCTGGCAGCCTCACCCGGCGGCGGGCCCTCCTCCGGTCACCCCGCAAAGTCCCCCGGCGGCGGGCCCGGTCGGCCGCCAGGCAAACGCACCCGGCGGCCGACCGGGCCGCCTGACCCGTACCCGGCAAAATCAGCAACGCCACCCAGCGGCGAACCAGGACCACAAGCGCCTTGGGCCACCTGGCAAACTCACCCGGCGCCGGGCCTGCGGCCGCCTCCGGTCACCCCGCAAGGTCGCCCGGCGAACCGGACCCACGAGTGTCTTGGCCCGCCCGGCGAACTCACCCGGCGGCCGACCGGACCCCCGGCCCGTGCCCGGCAAAATCAGCAAACTCACCCGGGCGTACTCGACCGGCAAGCTCACCCGGCGGCGGACCAGACCCACAAGCGTCTCGGGGCCGCCAGGCAAACTCATTCGGCGGCCGACCGGACCCCCGGCCCGTGCCCGGCAAAATCAGCAAACTCACCCGGGCGTACTCGACCGGCAAGGGCGCCCAGCGGCGGACCAGACCCACAAGCGTCTCGGGCCCGCCCGGCACCGGGCCCACCACCGTCTCCAATCACCCCACAGGGCCGCCCGGCAGCGGACCCGGACCTATCTCGGCAAACTCACCCCCCGACCCCTGTCCGGCAAGATCGGCAAGCTCACCCGGGCGTACTCAACCGGCAAGCTCACCCGGCCCATCGATTCACCCGGCAGCCCGGAGCATCGCCGCAGCGGCAGCGAAGCCGCCGGGGAGGTCGGCGGCGAGTGCGGCCAAGGTGGCGTCGAGCGGGCGCAAACCTGCGCGCTCCAGCAGGGTTTTCTCGTTCGTGACCCATTCACCGCGGGCGGCGAGCACGGCGTGCGCCGTCTGCAGTGCGGCGACGCCGAGTGAGGCGGCCGTCTCGGTCAGGCGGCCGCGCGACGCGTAGGCGGCTTCGGCGTAGTCCAGGGTGCGGTCGGCGGCGGCGCGCCAGAACTGCGGCGCCGTTCGGCGCAGTGCGTCCGGGTAGTCCGGCCGCGGCAGCCGGCCGCGCAGCACCCGGTTGATCGCCAGTTCCCCGGCCACCAGGTAACTCGGGATGCCGGCCAGGTGGAAGGCGAGCGGCTCCCAGCGGAACCGGCCCGCGCGGGCCTCCGCCAGCTCGTGTTCCACGGACGCCAGGTCGCGGTAGTGGACGTCGACGGCGCGACCGCCGACCGTCAGCCATGCGCCGCCGTTGAACACCCCGCCGCCCCAGGCGCCGATTTCCGAGACCTCGCCCGGGAAACCGAGGGCGCGCAGGCCGGCGGGGTCGAACCCGCCGCGGTAGTAGACCGACACGTCCCAGTCGCTGTCCGGCCGGTGCGTGCCCTGGGCCCGCGAGCCGCCCAGCGCCACCGCCTCGACGCCCGGCAGCGCGCCGAGCAGGTCCCCGAGGTGGTCGGCAAAGTTTTCCGCGGTGTTGTCCGGCATCGCCCGAAGATGCCACGGACCCGCGCGAAGATCGCTACGATTTTCCCGCCTTCCCCACCACCCGATCCGGGGGTCCCCATGCTCCGCTTCCGCACTCCCGCGCTGACTGCGCTGGCCATGCTTACCGGCACAGTCCTGCTCACCACCGGCGCGGCGCCCGCGGCCGCCGCCCAGCCGTTCACCTCGACCGTGTTCAAGGCGACCCACAACAGCTACTCCGGCAACGTCGACGGGGCCAAAGGCGCCATCTCCTACCAGCTCGACCACGGCGTCCGCTTCATCGAGTTCGACGTGCACGACAACGGCTACGCGACCAGCCACGACTACGGCATCGGCCACGGCAGCCCCGGCGATCTGGTGGACCACGCGGGCAACCCGGCCTCGAACAACCTGCGCGACTGGCTGGCCGTGGTGAACACCTGGTCCGCCGCGCACTCGGCGGCCGCACCGATCGTCGTGATGCTGGACCTCAAGGACGACCTCACGGACAACCCGTCGTTCGCCGCCGGGAACCTGACCGCGGTGAACCAGGAGATCCGGTCGGCGTTCGGCTCCCGGCTGCTGGCCGCGAAGGACTACCCGGCCGGTGCGAGCACGGATTCGTTGCGCGGCAAGGTACTCACGCTGCTCTCGGGCGACAGCGGCACGCGCGCGGAGTACCGCCGCGACGTCGGCTACCACCCCGCGATCGCGCTGAACGGGCACGGCCAGGTCGTCGAGGTGCACGACTCCGGCGCGGGCGCGCTCTGGTACTGGACCGGGACCTACGGGGCCGACGGCCGCGTCACCTGGAACCGCCACGGCCGCTACGACAGCGGCCAGACCCCGGCCGTCGCGCTGGACGACGCCGGCCGGATCGTCGAGGTGCACCAGTCGCAGACCGCCGCCACGCTCTGGTACCACACCGGGCAGCTCGGCGCGGACGGCGAGATCACCTGGTCGCCGAGCCACCAGTACGACAACGGTGTGCTCCCGACGGTCGCCTTCACCGGCACCGGAGTCCGCGAGATCCACCGCAGCCAGTCGAGCCAGCAGAACTGGCAGTGGACCGGCACGCTGTCCGGCGAAACCGTGGCCTGGACCGGAAACGCCAAGACCGCCGACGCCCGCTACGACACCACCACCGCCGTCTCCGGTTCCGCCCGCGTCTCCGTGACGACCGGCGCCGACGGCCCCACCCCCGCGCAGACCCTGCGCTACTCCACCGACCGCGTCACCGGCGCCCGCGTCCAGTACCCGCAGATCGCCTTCGACGAGTACCAGAAGGGCGACCCGGCCGAACTCCAGCCGGACGCGCTGTTCTACGGCGCCCCCGCGACGGAGTCGGCGTTCATCGTCGCGGCCCGCCAGTCCGGCCACCTCGTCCGCGGCTGGGACTTCGACTCGGCCTCCCTCGCGACCAGCCCGCCCGCCAACTACGCGGCGACCAACCACCCATGGGACGCCTGGTACCAGACGCTGACCAGCGGGGCCGCGGAGTAACCCGGACTGGCCACCCGGCAGACGGCACCAGGGGTTTTCGATCACCGGTACACGCACTCAGAGTAGTCGAATAATCGATTCAGACTAGTCCCGATTAGCCCGAATGGCGGCTTCCTGTGAGTAATCTGTGTACGCAAATATCAACGCGTTCGCATGACTCGAAAATATCCAACGGGCGCCGCCACACCGCGTCCGAGGCCACGTCGAAGGGCTCCAGCACGGCCCCGTGACGGGTGCGCGTTCTCTCGTCTCGCCGAGTGAAGAGGCCAGGATGCCCATGCTGCTGCTCGGTGCCACCGCCGTGGCGCACTCCCCGTACGACGCCGGGGTCCGGCAGGTTGCCCAGCTGTCCTCCCGGCTGGCTTACCTGTTCTCCTGCCTGACCGTCGTCTGGGGCGTGTTCGCCGCGACCGGGTGGGTCGGGCGGCTCAGCGGGCGGCCCGCCGTGCGCGGCGCGCACCTGGTGCTCGCCACCTTCACCATCGCGTTCGGAGTGCTGCACGCCGCGGCGTTCCTGCTGCTCACCGACGCGGACGAGCGGTTCGGCCCACTGCTGCTGACCGTGCCGATGGCCGGCGGCGGCACGGTGCGCTGGGCGGCCGGGATCGTGGGGCTCGAGCTGCTGATCGCGATCGCGGTCACCGCGGGGCTGAGAAACCGCGTCGCCGGCTACCGGCGGTGGCTGCGGTTCCACCAGCTCGGTTACGTCGCGGTCGGGCTGGTCGTCGCGCACAGCTGGCTGGGCGCCTCGGCCAACGGCCACCTCGACGTGCTGTGGCTGGCCGGGCTCACCGTGCTCGCGCCCGCCGTGCTCGTGTGCGTGCTGCGGTTCGTCCCGTCCCGCGTGCTCGCCTCCGCCGGGCTGATCGGCGGCTGACCAGGAAGGAGAACCCGCCTTGAGCCCTCGCCGTACCCTGCGGCTCGTCACCCCGGTCGGGATCAGTGTGAACAACGCACGCTGCCACCTCTACGGGTTCTGCCAGGCCGAGGCGCCGGACCTGTTCCAGCTGACCGAGGACGATCGGCTGCGCTACATCGAGCAGGTCTCCGACGACCACGTCGAAGCCGCCCGGGCGGCCGCGCGGGTCTGCCCGATGCGCGCCATCTCCTTGTCCGCCGAACAGCGGTGAAAGCCATGGAACGGATCGTCATCGCCGGTGCCGGGCCGGCCGGGCTGCGAGCGGCCGAACGGCTGCGGGAGATCGGGTTCGGCGGGCAGGTCACCATCGTGGGCGAGGAGCCGCACAAGCCCTACCACCGGCCCGCCCTGTCGGAGCAGCTGCTCACCGGCGAGTGGAAGCAACGGGACCTCGGCGTTCCCGCGTACACCGAGCTGGGCGCCCGCTGGCGGCTGAACTGCACCGCGCGGCGGCTGGATCCGGCCCGGCGGGTGGTCGAGCTGGCCGGCGGCGAGGAACTCGGTTACGACGGGCTGATCATCGCCACCGGCGTGGAACCCCGCCGCGTGCCCGGAATCCCTTGGCACGACCCGAGAGTGCACGTGTTGCGCACCCTGGGCGAGGCGAACGCGCTGGCCGCCGGCCTCGCCGCCACCAAGGGCCGGGTCGCGGTCATCGGCACCGGGTTCACCGGCTGCGAGCTGGCGTCCACCCTGCGCGAGATGAACCGCGAGGTGACGCTCATCGGCCGTTCGCCGACCCTCTGCGGCAAGGCGCTCGGCCCCCGGCTGGCCGGCACGCTCGCGGATCTGCACGCCGGGCACGGCGTGGACCTCGCACTCGGCGTGGAGATCCGGGTCGCGACGCCGACCCTCAGCGGGATCGTGCTCGTGCTGTCCGACGATCGCCTGGTGATCGCCGACTGCGTGGTGGTGTCGGTGGGCAGCCTGCCCGGGGTGAGCTGGCTGCGTTCCTCCGGGCTCACCCTCGACGACGGCATCCTGTGCGAGTCGACCTGTCACGTGTCGGGTGCGGCCGACGTGGTCGCCGCCGGCGACGTGGCCTGCTGGCCGAACCTGCGTTTCGACGCGGTGCCACGACGGGTCGAGCACTGGATCAACGCGGTCGAGATGGGCCGGGCGGCCGCGGAGAGCCTGATCTCCGGCCGGGCCGGGGCGAGGGCGTTCACGCCGTTGCCGCGGTTCTGGTCCGAACAGCACAAGGTCCGCATCCAGGGCGCCGGGATGCCCTCCCTGGCCGACCAGTCGGTCCGCCTCGGCCTGCCGGCCGGACGGGCCGAAGGCTCGGTCACCCTGTACACCAAGGCCGGGCAGACCGTCGGCGTGGTCGGCCTCGACCAGCCGCGCACCACCCTCGAACTGTTCGCCGAGCTGGACCGGCAGTTCCCGGCGGACCACGCCACGGCGGCCAAGTACGGGGAGAGCGCATGACGAGGCTCGGGAACTGGCGCGAGATCACCCCTCGCCGAGGCGCCCGGCGTGCCCCTCGGGCGTTGCAGCGCCCGAGCACCGCGATCGTCGCTTCCGGGATCGTGGCAGCCGCGGCCGTGATCACCCTGGCGGTGACCGGCAGCAGCGGATCGCCACCCGGTGACAGCGGAACGCGAGCCGCCCCGGCCCCGCAGTCCCGGCCGGCCCCGGCGCCGGGCACCACGACCACGACCGCACCGCCGGAACCCGCGAGCGCCCGTCCCGTCACCCCGACGCGCACCTTGGTGAAACAGGCCGGCGGCACCGCACCGGCGGCCGAGACCTACCAGCCCGCACCCGCCGGCACCCCGGCCACCAGCGCCGCATCCAGCACCCCGCCGACGATCCCGAGCACCGTGGTGATCATCTGGAGCGACCCCGGCAGCCCGGACAACGGGTCCCACGACGGCAGCGGCCGTCGCCACGGCCGGTGACCCGGCCACGAGTCAGCGCGGCGTGCGCAGTCCGGCGATAAGCACCTCGACGAGCCGGCGCGCGTCGTAGCGGGAGTCGGACTCGGCGCCGATGCAGAGGTTGCCGACGCCGCGCATCACTTCGATGGCCTGCAGATCCGAGCGGATCTCGCCGGCCGCGGCCGCGGCGTCGAGCAGCTCGGCGCACACCGGCACCAGGCGGTCGAGGAAGTACGCGTGCAGCGTCTCGAAGCCGGCGTTGTCGGAGCGCAGCACGGTGGCCAGGCCGTGTTTGGTGACCAGGAAGTCGACGAACCGGTCGATCCACCGGGCCAGCGCGGCGTGCGGGGTTTCGCTGCTCTCGAGCAGGGCCGGGCCGGCCTCGGCGAGGGCCTCGACCTGGTGCCGGTAGACCGCGATGATCAGGTCCGCCCGGGCCGGGAAGTGGCGGTAGATCGTGCCCATCCCGACGCCCGCCTTGGCCGCGATGTCCCGGACCGGCGCTTCCACGCCCGACGCGACGAACACCGCGGCGGCCGCGTCGAGCAGGGTTTCCTCGTTGCGCCGCGCGTCCGACCGCTTGGACCGGGCCGCCGGCTCCCCGCCTGCACTCACCACGTGACTCCTTCCACGACTCGCTCCGGCACCACCGGGGTTGCAAAACGGAACAACGCTCCGTATGTTTAGCGGAGCAAGGTTCCGCTTGCTCATCATGCCAGAGCCGCGGGCCGTCCGCCAAACCCGTCACGGAGGACCACGCTCATGCAGTACCGCACCTTGGGCCGCACCGGTGTGCAGGTCAGCACCCTCGCGCTCGGCGCGATGAACTTCGGCGCCATCGGCCGCACCACCCAGGAAGAGGCCACCGCCATCGTCGACGGCGCGCTCGAAGCCGGGATCAACCTGATCGACACCGCTGACTGGTACAGCCACGGCGAGTCGGAGGAGATGGTCGGCCGGGCCATCGCCGGGCGCCGGGATGACCTCGTGCTGGCCACGAAGGCGAACAACCCGATGGGCGACGACCGGAACCGGCAGGGCAGCTCGCGCCGCTGGCTGGTCGCCGAGCTGGAGCACAGCCTGCGCCGGCTCGGGGTCGATCACGTCGACCTGTACCAGATCCACCGGTGGGACCCCACGACCGGCGACGAGGAGACGCTCTCCGCGCTGACCGACCTGCAGCGCGCCGGGAAGATCCGCTACTTCGGCTCGTCGACCTTCCCCGCGTACCGCATCGTGCAGGCGCAGTGGGCCGCCCGCGAGCACCACCTGGGCCGGTATGTCACCGAGCAGCCCGGTTACTCCGTCCTGCAGCGCGGGATCGAGGCCCACGTGCTGCCGGTGACCGAGGAGTACGGGCTCGGTGTGCTGGTATGGAGCCCGCTCGCGTCGGGCTGGCTGTCCGGCGCCGTCCGCGAGGGCCGGGAGGTCACCACCCACCGCTCGGCGATGCTGCCGGAGCGCTTCGACCCCGCCGTCCCGGCCAACCGGGCCAAGCTCGACGCGGTCGAGCAGCTGGCCAAGATCGCCGAGGACGCCGGCCTGACCCTGATCCAGCTCGCGCTCGGGTTCGTCACCGCGCATCCCGGCGTGACCAGCGCGATCATCGGCCCCCGCACCCTGGGCCACCTGGATTCGCAGCTCGCCGCCGCGGACACCGTGCTCGGTGCCGACGTGCTCGACGCGATCGACTCCGTGGTCGCGCCCGGCGTCGACCTGGCCCCGCACGAGAAGTTCGACACCCCGCCCGCGCTGCTCGACCCGGCCCTGCGCCGCCGCTGACCCGGCCGGAAGCGAAGAAAGGACCGCAAACCCATGTCCCACCCCAGTTTCGGCCTCATGACCGCCCCGCAGCAGGTCGATTACGCCGACGTGCACCGCGTCTGGCGCGAAGCGGACCGGATCCCCGAGATCGAGCACGCCTGGCTGTTCGACCACCTCATGCCGATCGGCGGCGACCCGGACGGGCCGATCTTCGAAGGCTGGACGCTGCTCTCGGCGCTGGCCGCGTCGACCGAGCGGCTGCGCCTGGGCCTGATGGTCACCAGCAACCGCTTCCGGCCGCCCGCGGTACTGGCCAAGATCGCCACGACCGTCGACGTCGTCTCCGGCGGACGGCTCGAGTTCGGCATCGGCGCCGGCTCACGGCCCAGCCTGCCCATGGCCCGGCGCGAGTACGACGCGCACGGCCTGCCCTACCACGACGCCGAGCACGCCGTGGAGAGCCTCGCCGAGGCCTGCACCGTGATCCGCCGGCTGTGGACCGAGGACAAGCCGTTCGACTTCGACGGCACCCACCACCGGCTCACCGGGGCGTTCGCCAATCCCAAGCCGGTGCAGCGGCCCCACCCGCCGATCGTCATCGGCGGACGCGCCCTCGCGACGTTGCGGGTGGTCGCCGAGCACGCCGACCGCTGGAACATCCCGGGCGGCGACATCCAGGACGCGATCAGCCGCAGTGCCCGGCTGGACCGCTACTGCGAGGAGATCGGCCGCGACCCGGCGGAGATCACCCGCTCGATCTTCCTGCCGGTCGCCTACGACCAGCCCGAAACCACCCGCGCGGCGATCCGCGAGGCGACCGGCGCCGGCTTCTCGCACGTCATCCTCGGCCTGTCCTCGCCCTACCCCGCCGGCGTCGCCCGGTGGCTCACCGACGAGGTGATCGGCAAGTCGAGGTGAACGCGCGGACGGGCCGGGCTCCCTCACCCCGACGGAGGAAACCCGGCCCTGTCCCCGCAGGTGCAGCACCGGCCATCGTCCCTGGCCGTCACCGGCCATGGCCGATGCTGCACCGGCGTTCCCGCCGCCCGTGCGGCGTTCCCAGGCGCAGCACGAAAAACAGGAAGTCCTTTGTGGTCCGCGGATCAGCTCCACACCGGGGCGCCGCCGACGACCGCCAAGGGCCGCCGGACCTCGCGCTCCGGAGCGGGTTCCGCCACGCGCACGCGGGATCTCGCTGGTGCCTCCGCGCAGCGCTGCACCACCGCGCAACGCTGTTCGACCCGCTCCATCAGAACGGCGCCGACCATCAGGAACACCGGGGTGCCCAACGCTAACCACATGACTGACGGGTACCCAGCGCTCCCGGAACTGAATCACCCGGATCCCGAAGTCACATGATTTCCTTGACCCATACCGAAAATCAGGTCCCATCGGGCGAATGTCCCCTTACCGGGCCATGATCATCAGGTGAACGGGCACCGGAAATCGAACTTCGGCATCTGGTTCTTCGGCGCGCTCGGCGGGATCCTCTGGGGCTACGACACCGGCGTGATCTCCGGCGCGCTGCTCTACATCGGCCGCGACATCCCGCTCAGCCCGATCGCGCAGGGCCTGGTCGTCTCCGGGTTGCTCGCCGGGTCGATGGCGGGCGCGGGCCTGGCCGGGCGGCTGGCCGACTCGCTGGGCCGGCGCCGGATGATCCTGGCCTCCGGCGCGGTGTTCACCGTCGGCACGCTCGGCGCCGCGCTGGCCGGCGGCGCGCCGCTGCTGGTGGCGTTCCGGTTCGTGATGGGCATCGGCGTCGGCATCGCGTCGGTGGTGGTGCCGATGTACCTGTCCGAGCTGGCGCCGAAGGAGATCCGCGGCAAGCTCACGTCGCTGATGCAGCTGCTGGTCACGATCGGCATCCTGGTCGCCTACCTCGCCGACTACGCGCTGTCCGGCGCGGGCGCGTGGCGGTGGATGATCGGGCTGGGCGTGGTGCCCGCCGTGCTGCTCATGGCCGGGATCTACACCCAGCCGGAGAGCCCGCGCTGGCTGGTCGTGGCCGAACAGGACGACGCCGGGGCCAAGCAGGTCCTCACCGGGCTGCGCGGCAGCGAGGCCGTCGCCGAGGCGGAGCTGGCCGAAATCCGCGCCGGCGCCCGCGCCGCGGCCGAGAACGAGGAGCCGCTGCGGCTGCGCATGCTCACCGGCGGCCGCCTGCGGAAGGTGTTCACCGTCGGCCTGCTGCTGGTGTTCTTCCAGAACTTCGTCGGGATCAACACGATCATCTACTACGCCCCGACGCTGCTGACCAATGTCGGCTTCGGCTCCTCCGGCGCGATTCTGGCGAACGTCGGCATCGGCGCCGTCAACATGCTGATGACGCTGCCCGCGATGCGCTTGATCGACCGCGCCGGGCGGCGGCCGCTGCTGCTCGCCGGCGCGCTGGGCATGTGCGGCGCGATGATCCTGCTGGCCGCGGCCAACCTGTCCGGGATGGCCACGGGGCCGCTGCTGCTCGGCCTGACGCTGGCGGGCATCGTGGTCTACGTCGCGTCGTTCTCCGTGTCCTGGGGCCCGGTCCAGTGGGTCGCGCTGCCGGAGCTGTTCCCGCTGCGGGTCCGCGCGGCCGCGGTGGGCCTGTGCGTGGTGCTCAACTGGCTGTTCAACCTGGCCGTCGCGCTGGTCTTCCCGCCGCTGCTGGCCCGGTTCGGCGCGGGGCTGAACTTCCTGTTCTTCGCCGTGATGACGGCGCTGGCGTTCGTGTTCGTGAAGAAGCTGATGCCGGAGACGAAGGGCCGCAGCCTGGAGGACCTCGAGCGCGAGCTGGCCCGCCCGTAAACTGGGCGGGTGCGCACACGACCGACGTTGACCTGGGCCGGCACCGGGGAGCCGCTCCCGCGCACCGGCACCCTCGCCGAGGTGGCCCGGGCGCTGGCCGCCGGCCGGGTCGTGGCGCTCACCGGCGCCGGGATCTCCACCGAGTCCGGCATCCCGGACTACCGCGGCGAATCCGGCAGCCTGCGCCGGCACACCCCGATGACCTACGGCGAGTTCGTCGCCGGCGAGGACGGCCGCCGCCGCTATTGGGCGCGCAGCCACCTGGGCTGGCGGACCATCGCGCGGGCGGCGCCGAACGCCGGCCACCACGCCGTCGCCGCGCTGCGGGCCGCCGGGCACCTGTCCGGGGTGATCACGCAGAACGTCGACGGCCTGCACCGCGCGGCCGGCACCCCGGGCGTGGTCGAGCTGCACGGCAACCTCGACCGCGTGATCTGCCTGGGCTGCCGCCGGTCCAGCGCTCGCGAGGAGCTGGACGCCCGGCTGCGCGAGGCCAATCCCGGCTTCGGCGGCACCGTCACCCGGATGAACCCGGACGGCGACGCCGAACTCGGCGAGGACGTCGTCCGCTCGTTCCGCCTGGTCCCCTGCACGGCCTGCGCGGGCGTGCTGAAACCGGACGTGGTCTTCTTCGGCGAGAACGTGCCGCGGGCCCGCGTCGAGCGCTGCTACCGGCTGGTCGACGAGGCTGCCGCGGTGCTGGTCCTCGGCTCTTCCCTCACGGTGATGTCCGGCCTGCGCTTCGTCCGCCACGCCGCGAAAACCGGCAAGCCCGTGCTGATCGTCAACCACGGCGAGACGCGCGGCGACAGCTACGCGGACGTACTCGTGGACCAGCCGCTGGGCCTCGCGCTGACCGGCCTGCTCACCCGGCTCGAGGTGGCTCCACCAGCGCCGTAACCAGCCTGGCCGCTTGATCCTCGGTGATCAGCGCGGTGGCGAACGACAGCCCGTACACCGCCGGCGTGTTCGCACCCTGTGTACAAAGTGGACGGTGCCAGGCAGCCTGCTCTAGGAGCGCAGGCCGTGCGCGTCGGCCCAGTTCGCGAGTGAGGCGGCGAGCGCGGCGGGCTGGTCCTCGGGGGTGTGGTGCCCGGCGGGTACCGGGTGGTGGGCCACTTCGAGGGCCGCGTAGGTCTCGGCGCACCACGCGTGCAGGCGCGGCCCCAGCATCGCGCCCGGGCCCGGTTCGAAGGTGACCAGCAGCTTGGGCACCTCCGCGCCGGCCGACAGCCAGGCGACGTACCGGTTCACCCGCGCGACGACGTCCGCGGGCTCGCCGCCCAGTGGCATCGACCGCGCCCAGTTCAGCAGCGGCCGGCGGGTTTCCGGCGTCGGGTACGGGCGGAGGTAGGCCTCGAGATCGGCGGCGGCCAAGGTGGTCCGCGTCGAGGCCGGCAGCCCGTCCCGGAGGAAGCTGTTGTCTTCGAGCACCAGTTGTTCGCCGGCGCCCGGGGTCTTGAGCGCGCGGAACAGCTCCTGGCCGCCGTCCGGGAACTCGTGCCACGCCATGGCTTTCACGATCGTCTCGGTGAACGCGAGCCCGCGGACGCGGCCAGGGTGGCGGGCGGCGAAGTCGAACGCGAGCGCGCCGCCCCAGTCGTGGCCGACGAGCACGACCCGGTCGAGGCCGAGTGCGTCGAACCAGGCGTCGAGGTAGCGGGCGTGGTCGTCGAAGGTGTAGGCGAGCGGCGGTTTTCCCGACTCGCCCATGCCGATCAGGTCCGGCGCGAGCAGCCGGCCGGGCTCGCCCACCGCGGGCAGCACGTGCCGCCAGAGGTAGGACGAGGTCGGGTTCCCGTGCAGGAAGACCATCGGCGCGCCCGCGCCGGTCTCGCGGTGGAACATCGTCGAATCGAGTACGCGCGTCATCGGCACGGCGCGGCCCCTACTCGAAGGCCGCGGCGGAACGCGCGGCCCACTCGGCGAACGACCGCGCCGGGCGGCCCAGGATCCGCTCGACGTCAGGGCTGACCCGCCGTTCCGCGGGCAGCGGGTCACCGAGCACCGCGAGCGTCGCGTCGGCGATCGGGCCGGGCACCTGCGCCGCCATTTCGGCACGCGCGTCCGCCGGGCTCTGGTCGAGGAAGCGCACGGCCACACCCAGTGCCTCGCCGATGGCGTGCGCGCGCTCCCGCGGCGTGAGCGGAGCCGGGCCCGTCAGCTCGTAGACGCGGCCCGCGTGCCCGTCGCCCAGCAGCACTTTCGCCGCCACTTCGGCCACGTCGGCCGGGTCGACGAACGGGAGGGCGACGTCCCCGAAAGGTGCGGCGGCCGTCCAGTTGACACGGATGCTTTCCTGCCACGCCAACGTGTTTGTCGCGAAGCCGCCCGGACGCAGCACGGTCCAGGCCAGCCCGGAGTTCCGCACCGCACGCTCGAACCCGGCGAAATGGGCGTACGCGCCGGGCCTGGTGCCGGCGCCCTGCGAGGACAGCAGCACGATCCTTCGCACTCCCCCGGCCTTCGCGACGTCGACCAGCGCGTCGGCCGGGCCCTGTGGGAAGAGGAACAGCGCGTCCGCGCCGTCCAGGACCGGCCGGAGTCCTTCCGGCTCGGCCAGGTCCGCGCGCCGGTGCGCGATGCCGGACGGCCACTCCGCCGGCTTGCTCCGCGATACCGCCGTCACCTGTGCGCCCGCCGCCGCCAGCGCCGCCACGAGCGGGCGGCCGACGTTGCCGGTCGCCCCTGTCACCACGATCATCTTCCCGCTCTCCTCCGTCGGTTCCCCCGTGGCCACGACGTTAGGAAGCGCTTGGCCGGACGGTAAGGACGCACTTCGAAGTAAGCTCACGACATGGAGGAATGGACGCAGTTCAGGGGGCGCGCCGAAGCGGAGGGTTATGAGGTGTTTCACACCGACTGCCCGGCGCGCACGGTGCTCGACCACGTCACCAGCCGCTGGGGCGTGTGGGTGCTGATCGCCCTGCGGGACAAGGAACTGCGGTTCTTCGAGCTGCGCCGGTCGATCGACGGGGTCAGCGAGAAGATGCTGTCGCAGACGCTGCGCACCCTGGTCCGCGACGGACTGGTCTGGCGCACGGTCGAGCCCACCACCCCGCCGCAGGTGAGCTACGGGCTGACCCCGCTCGGCCGTGGCACCGGCGAGTCGCTGTCCACGCTCTTCTACTGGCTCCGCGACAACGCCACCGACATCCTCGCCACGCAAGCCCGGTTCGACGAGGATGGTCAGAAGCAGAGCGTGTAAGGACTTCTCAGCGCAGGGACGAGGCGCTCGGGGCCGAGGACGAGAGCCGATCAGTTTCGGAGAAGCGCCCGGACCCGCTTCCGGCTAGCGTCGGTGCCCATGACCGTTTCCATCAGCCACGTGCACGTCCTCGTCGACGATCCGGACGCCGCGCTCGCCTTCTACCGCGACACCCTCGGGCTCACCGTGCGCAACGAGGTGTCCCAAGGCGGCTTCCGCTGGATCACGCTCGCGACGGCCAGCCAGCCCGAGATCCAGATCGTGCTGTCCCAGCCGCACGCCGGCCGTTCCCAGGAGGACGGCGACGCCCTCGCCGCCCTGCTCGCGAAGGGCGAGCTGCGCCCACTCCAGTTCAGCAGCGACAACCTGGACGAGACCTTCGAGAAGGTCGCCGGCTCCCCCGGCGCCGACGTGGTGCAGGAGCCCGTCAGCCAGCCGTGGGGTGCTCGCGACGCCGCCGTCCGCGACCCCGCGGGCAACATGGTCCGCATCGAACAGAGCTAGTCTCACAACCAGAGGCCTTCACCTCGCTGCACGACAAGCCGTCACATCCTCAACCCGGTACGACCTTCCTGGACATCACGCCTAGTGCGAGCGTTTCCCCGAAGGCACAGCCAGGCTGTCGAGCCACTTCAGCAACAGCTGCGTTTCCTGCTCCCCCAACGAAGTCGGCTCGGTGCGCAGCACCGCGGCCAGCTGCAACGCGGCACCGGGCAGCGGCGCATCGGCCCTCTTCGCGGGCTTCTTGCCGGCGGGGACCAGCAGGCTGTCATGGACCGCGTCGCGGACTCGGGTCGAGAGGTCGGGGTCGGTGTGCGTCTCCGGCTGGCTCACCAAGCTGAGCGCGACGCCGATGTTCGCCGCCATGATCCGCTGGGCCGCGACGTCCGGGTCGATCCGCAGCCGGCCCGCCGCGGCGCAGCGGACCAGGACCTCGCGCAAGAGCCGGAGCGCCTCCTGCGCCGTGCTCGGCACATCGGCGAAACTCGGCGAATACATCAGCCGGTAGACCGCGGGGTGCGCCTTGGCGAAGGCGACGTGCGTGTCCCAGCCCGTCTTCAGATCGGCCACCGGATCCGACGACGGCTCGGCCGCCCGCTTGGTGGCCAGGTACCGGTCGAAACCGTGGTCCACGACCGCGCTGAGCAGGCCGTTCTTGTCCCCGAACAGCCGGTAGAGCATCGGCGCGCCGACCCCGACCGCCTCGCAGACGGCCCGCGTGGAGATGTCGCGGTCCGGCGAGGCGTCGAGCAGCTTCTCCGCCGCCTCCAGCATCTGCGATCGCACGTCCATGGCCGCCACCCTAGCGCAGATATCAGCGCGGCGTAGCAATGTTACGCAGATCATAGCGTTGCTACGAGAAGCCCCTAGCCCCGCTACGTCCGAGCGCGTAACTTCGCTATCAACAGAGCGAAACACCGATACGGACGGAGACAGGCCATGAGCAGCACCGAGAACACCCGCGTCGCGATCGTCACCGGGGGGTCCGGCGGGATCGGCCGGGCGGTCGCGCGGCGGCTGGCCGCCGACGGGATGAGCGTGCTCGTCCACTACGCCGGCAACCCGGCCCGCGCCGAGGAAGTCGTCGAGGCCATCACCGCCGCGGGCGGCACGGCGAGCGCCGCGCAGGCCGACGTCGCCGACGAAACGCAGGTCGCGGCCCTGTTCGACACGGCGGAGCAGCGTTACGGCGGCGTCGACGTGGTCGTGCACACGGCCGGGGTGATGCTGCTGGCGCCGCTGGCCGAGCTGGACCTCGACGACTTCGACCGCATGCACCGCACCAACGTCCGCGGCACGTTCGTCGTCGGCCAGCAGGCCGCACGACGCCTGCGCCGCGGCGGCGCGCTGATCAACTTCTCGTCCTCGGTGGTGAAGATCGGCCTGGTCGGCTACACCGGCTACGCCGCCACCAAGGGCGCGGTCGACGCGATCACCCTGATCCTGGCCCGTGAGCTGCGCGGCCGCGACATCACCGTGAACGCCGTGGCCCCCGGTCCGACCGCGACCCCGCTGTTCCTCGACGGCAAGGACGAGGCGACCGTCGACCAGCTCGCGAAGATGGCGCCACTGGAGCGCCTCGGCGTGCCCGAGGACGTCGCGGAGACCGTCGCGTTCCTCGCCGGCCCGGCGCGCTGGGTCAACGGCCAGGTGCTCCACACCAACGGTGGCGTCATCTGATCTCCCGGAAACACCCTTTCAGGCAAGGAGAAACGTCATGTCGAAGACCATCGTGATCACCGGGGCGTCGAGCGGGTTCGGCGCCATGACCGCCCGCGCCCTCGCCGACGCCGGCCACACCGTCTACGCCGGGATGCGGGCCACCACCGGCCGCAATGCGCCCGCGGTCACCGAGCTGGCGGACTACGCCCGTGCGCACTCGGTTTCCTTGCACGCCTGGGAGATGGACGTCTCCGATCAGTCCTCAGTGGACGCCGCGATCCGGCGGGTGCTGGACGAGGCGGGCCGGCTGGACGTGGTCGTGCACAACGCCGGGCACATGGTGCTCGGCCCGGCCGAGGCGTTCACCGTGGAGCAGTTCGCGCAGGTGTACGACACCAATGTGCTGTCCACGCAGCGGGTCAACCGCGCCGCGCTCCCCCACCTGCGGGGGCAGCGGGACGGGCTCGTGGTGTGGGTCGGCTCGAGCAGCAGCCGCGGCGGCGTGCCGCCGTACCTCGCCCCGTACTTCGCCGCGAAGGCCGCCGAAGACGCGCTCGCGGTGAGCTACGCGGCCGAGCTGGCGCGGTTCGGCGTGGACACCAGCATCATCGTCCCGGGCGCGTTCACCACCGGCACCAATCATTACGCGCACGCCGGCCACGCCGCCGACACCGAGGTGGAGCGGGCGTACGAGGAGCTGTACGCCGGGATCATGGAGGACATCCCCGCGCGCCAGGCCGAGCTCGCCCCGCCCGACGCGGACCCGGCCGAGGTCGCCCGCGAGATCGTGCGCGTGGTCGGGCTGCCGAAGGGCCATCGGCCGTTCCGCGTGCACGTCGACCCGATGCACGACGGCGCGGAGCCGGTGTTCGACCTCGGCGACCGGATCCGCGCGGACTTCTTCCGGCGGCTCGGCTTCGAGGACCTGCTCACCCCGGCCGGAGCCGAACGACCGTGACCACAGTGGACGCCCGCAGCGTCCACTGTGGCCGGCCTTCACCAGGTGACGGGCACGCTCTCCACCCCGCCGGTCAGCCGGTTCGACCGCACGTCCAGCTCCTCGGCGGGCACGGCCAGGCGCAGGCCGGGGAACCGGCGGAACAGGGTGCCGAACACGACCCGCAGCTCGGTGCGGGCCAGGCTGGCGCCGATGCAGAAGTGCCCGCCGTAGCCGAACGAGATGTGGGAGTTGGGCTTGCGGTCCACATCGAACTCGTCGGGGTGGTCGAACACCGAGCCGTCCCGGTTCGCCGACGCGGTGGAGATGATCACGGCGTCGCCGGTCCGGATGATCACGCCGCCGATCTCGACGTCGTCGTGGGCGTAGCGGAGCAGGCCGAGCCCGCCCGGCGCGGACATCCGCAGGATCTCCTCGACGGTGCCGTGCACGCGGCCCTCGGGGTCGGCGATCAGCGCGTCGCGGCGGCTCAGGTCCGTGAGCAGGAGCAGCACGCCGAGGTCGATGCGGTTCGACGTCGTCTCGTGCCCGGCGAAGAGCAGGCCCGCGGCGAGGCGCCCGAGGTCGTCGTCGGTGAACGTCGGATCGTCGGCCTGCGCGGCCACCAGGTCGGAGACGACGTCCTCACCCGGTTCGGTACGCTTCGCCTCGGCCAGCTCCCCCATGTACGCGGCGAACTCGTCCATCGCCACCTGCGCGTCACCGCCGCTGTCGAGCACGCCGACGCGGTCGGACAGGTCGCGGAACTTGGCCCGGTCCTCGTACGGCA
The DNA here is from genome assembly GCF_900110575.1 of Amycolatopsis saalfeldensis. GTDB lineage: Bacteria > Actinomycetota > Actinomycetes > Mycobacteriales > Pseudonocardiaceae > Amycolatopsis > Amycolatopsis saalfeldensis. Next base: position 48,768 of record NZ_FOEF01000015.1, on the reverse strand, counting down.
CGCCCAGCAGTTCGCAGATCACCAGCACCGGCAACGGGAACGACAGGAACTCGTGCAGGTTCACCGGCTCGCCCGGCGCCGCGTCGTGCGCCGCCGCCAGCTCGTCGAGGCAGCGGTCGGCCAGCTCCTGGATGTGGTCGCCGAGGCGGCGCATGCGGTTCGCCGAGAAGGCGGGCACCAGCAGTTTCCGCAGCCGAGAGTGGGAAGCCCGCTCGGTTTCGTAGTCGCCCTGCGGGCCGGACAGGACTGCGGCGTCCGAGATCATCGAGGCCTGTTTCGGCGCCGGGTGCGAGCGGCCGAAGCGCGGGTCGGCGAAGATCTCCCGCGCCTGTTCGAAGGCGGTCACCAGCCAGGCCGGGTCGCCGGCCGGCGTGGTCACGCGCACGAGCGGGCCCTCGCGGCGCAGCACCCGGTACAGCGGCGCGATCTCCAGCACGTTCGGCCGCTCGAACGGCAGCTGGGGCGCGCGCTCCGTGGTCGTCATCGAAGTTCCTCCTCGGGTAAGGGTTTCCGGGCCCGCGCACGCAGCGTCGCGAGCCAGTCCTGCTCGTCGGCCAGGCGGCGGCCGACCTCGTCGAGCACCAGCCGGCTCCACGGGTCCGCCTGCGCCGCGGCCAGCTTGGCCATCCGGTCCGCCTGCGCGGTCAGCGCGCCGACGCGGGCGTCGAGCACCGCCACCCGCTCGTCCGGCGCCAGCCAGCGGAAACTGGCCACCCGCGCCAGGAACTCGGCGGAATCGCCGGCCAGGTCGGGGGGCAGGTCGGCGAGCAGGTCGTGCAGCAGCTCCCGCCCGACGTCGGTGATCGTGTAGATGTGCCGGGGCGGCTTGCCCTCCTGCGGCTCGGCGGCCCGGGTAACCGCGCCGGCCTCGGCGAACCGGCGCAACGCCGGGTAGAGCGAGTTGTTGGACAGCGCCCGCCCACTCGACTCCTCGACCTGTTTGCGCAGCTCATAGCCGTGCATAGGCTGCCTGGCCAGCTTGGCGAGCAGCAACACCTCGATCCACACGTAGGTCACCGTAACCTAGGTTTTGGTGACAGAGCAACGCGCTGGGGGTGGACTTCGGGTGGAGATTCCCCGTCAGCGGCCGCTCCAGTGGAAGGTCACGGTCGCCCCCGCCGGCACGGTCGCGTCGAACGACCGGCCGCCCGAAACGACGGTGAACGTCTGCGCCGTCTTCGCCGTGTTCAGGGCGACGAGCGCGGTCGAACGGTCGGGATCGGTGAAGGCGACGGCCTGGATCGGCGTGCCGGTCCCGCTCGTGTAGACCACCGAGGCGGCGATGTGCACCGCGCCCGGCGGCACGAACTTCGTGAAGTGCTCGATGTCCCGGTACTGGTCGTTGTACGTGACCGCCCGGGTCCGCGAGTCCACCGTGACAGTGCCGTTGCAGGTGCCGCAGCCGCCGAGGTGCGGGCCGTGGTTCTCGTCCAGCGCGATGTTCCAGTCGATCGAGCTGCGGCCCCAGTTCTGCATCACGCCGATGATCGTGGCCGAGTCGCCGCCCTCGCACTCGGTCATGAAGACGTCTTTGCCCGGGTACGAGGCCTTCAACGGCGTCTGGGCGTCCGGCGAGCCGTAGTAGCAGTGGTACGCGGTGCCCGCCATCCACTTCGCGGCGTTCGTGGCCAGCAGGTCGTACGGGTACTCCGGCTGGGGGTCCTCCCCCGCGCGCTGGTGCGAGGCGATGTCGCCGGGATGCTCGGTCCAGTTGTGGTCGAAGCCGAGGATCTTCGTGTCGAGGCCGGCCGCGTGGATGGCCGGGCCGAGCGCCTCGATCACCTTCGCCTCCTGCTGCCACGGCAGGTCGGTGCCCGGGTAGTTCTTGCGCTCCAGCGCCTGCGGCTCGTTCTGCACGGTCAGGTAGTCCACGTGCACACCGGCTTTTTGGTACGCCTGCAGGAACTTCACCAGGTAGGCGGCATAGGCGCGGTAGATCCGCGGCGAGTCGATCAGCTTGCCGTCGATCATCGAGCCGCCGGTCTTCATCCAGCCCGGCATGCTCCACGGGCTCGCGACGATCTGCAGCTTCGGGTTCAGCTTCTGCGCCTGGCGCACCAGCGGCAGGATCTGCGCCTCGTCGTGGGCGATGGAGAAGTGCTGCAGTGCGTAGTCGGTCTGGCCGGCGGGCACGTCGTCGAAGCTGTAGTCCTGGCCCACGGCGAAGTCCGACGCGCCGATGGGCTGGCGCAGGAAGCTGATGCCGGCCCCGGCCCGGGGGGCGAACAGGTTCTTCATCACCTCGTCACGGGCCGCCGGCGCGAGGCCGTACAGCACGTGGGCGGCGGAGTCGGTGATGGCCGCGCCGAAGCCGGACACCGACTGGAACTTGACGTTCGAGTCGAGCCGGATCGTCGTCGCCCCCGAAGCCGCGGGGGTCTGCCAGCTCAGCTCCGCTTCGGTCGGCGTGGTCACGCCGGGCCGGGTGAGCCACTCGTGCACGGTCTGCGGCGCGGCCGTCGCCGGGCCGGTCGCCATCGTGACGGCGGCCGCCGCGGCCGTCACGCAATACAACACTCTGCTCAAGCGCGGCATGGTCTTTTCCTTCGCTGCTGTCGGAAATTGCACCGTCCCGGGCCACGTTGGCGGCCGCGCCCGGGGCCGGTCCCGACACAAACAGACCGCACCGGCAGTGACAAGATCTTTTTGTTACGCCCCAAGCGATTCGCGGCGTTCGGGTGCTTTGCCCGCAAACCCGGTCACCGCTCACCGGGATGCGGCTCAGTACTCGGCCGGGCGGTTGCGGACCACGACGAGGCTGACGATCTTCCCGTCCCGCACGCTGAAGTAGTTGGACAGGATCAGCTCGTCCGGCAGGTTCGTCTTGTCGTAGGCGCCGTCGTAGGCGCCGCGGACGATCGTGTCGCCGTGGTGGCCGGCCACCTCGCGCACGTCGATGGTGACCTTGTCCGCCACCAGCTCCCGCTCCACCCACCGGCGGATCGCGGCCCGGCCGGCGAACTCGCGGTGGTTGTCGTTGACGTAGGCGTCTTCGGCGAAGGTGGCGACGATCGCGTCGGTGTCGAAGGCGTTGACGGCGGCGATGTGCTCGGCGATCACGCCGGTCGGTCCGGTGGTCATGGCGATGGTCCCTTCTCCTCGCCGGCGGCCCGGGTGGCCGGCGGCGAGGACCACGTTCGGGTGTCCCGCACGGGGAGGCGCAACCCGCGTTCCGGAGGGGACTCTCCCCCGGGGGGAGGCGGCAGACTGGCGGCATGCGGTCCTCCCTCGCGATCGGCGACTTCGCTCGGGCGACACACCTGAGCGTCAAGACGCTGCGCCACTACCACCGGATCGGCCTGCTCGTGCCCGCCGCCGTCGACGAGCGCACCGGCTACCGGTACTACGCCACCGAGCAGATCCCCACGGCGCAGGTGATCCGCCGGTTCCGTGGCCTCGACATGCCGCTGGAGCAGGTCCAGGCGGTGCTCGCCGCGCCCGACGTCGCGACGCGCAACGACCTGATCGCCGCCCACCTCGACCGGCTGGAGGACACGCTCGCCCGTACCAGGGAAGCCGTCGCCTCCCTGCGCGACCTCCTGCGAGACCCGGCCGAGGCGGCGCCGATCGAGATCACGCTCCGGACCGTGCCCGCCGTCCCGGCGGCGGCGGTCCACGCGGAAATCGACCTCGCGGACGCCACGCCGTGGTTCGAGGGCGCGATCGGCGAGCTGCGGGCGACGCTGGCCGCGCAGGGCCTGGCCGGGACCGGCCCGGCGGGCGGGATCTACGCCACCGGGCTGTTCGCCGACGAGCACGGTGCCGGCACGGTGTTCGTGCCGTGCCACGGGCCGGTCCGCCCGGCCGGCCGGGTGGTGCCGTTCACCGTGCCCGCCGCCGAGCTGGCCGTGACGGTGCACGCCGGCGGCCACGAGGACATCGACCGGGCCTACGGCGCCCTCGGCGCGTACGTCGCCGAACACGCGCTGGGCCTCGACGGCCCGATCCGCGAGTACTACCTGACCGGCCGCCACGACACCCCGGACGCGACGCGGTGGCGGACCGCGATCGGCTGGCCCGTGTTCGGGACCGGGGAGGTCACCCGATGACGTATCCACTGGCGGCGCGGTGGCCACGAACTTCGCCGCTACGCCAAGCTCGGCGCACAGGGAGCTTCAGGTCTGCCACTGCTTCGACCGTTGGCGGCCACCCGCCGCGCGACCGGCTCCGCAGTCCGGTGTCCTTTTAGGACAATCCGGTAGCCGGGCCCAATTCAGCGTCTCCGCGCCGCCGCGGCTAGGTTCGCTCGCACCCATCACGAGGAGGAGACCAGTGAGCGTTGTGCGCCACGGCGTGTACCTGCCGCCGTTCGGGCCGTTCGGGGAGCCGTCGGTGCTCGTCGACCTGGCGGTGCGGGCGGAGGCGGCCGGGTGGGACGGGGTGTTCCTGTGGGACCACGTCGTCACCGACGCGATGCCGATCGCCGACACCTGGACCACGCTCGCCGCCATCGCGCAGGCGACCACGACCCTGCGGCTCGGCCCGATGGTCACGCCACTCGCGCGACGGCGGCCGTGGAGCGTCGCGCGGCAAGCGGCCACCGTCAGCCGGCTCTCCGGCGGCCGGCTGGTCCTCGGCACCGGGCTCGGATCGGACGAGTCCGGCGACTTCAGCCGGTTCGGCGAACCCGCCGGGCTCGCCGAACGCTCCTCGCGGTTCGACGAAGGCCTCGAAGTGCTGCGCGCCATGCTGTCCGGCGATGCGGTGCGCCATCACGGCGAGCACTACCAGGTGACGCTGGAACCGGCCGCGCCGTCACCGATCCCGCTCTGGACGGCCGCCTCCACCAGCCACCCGCACGTGCTAGACCGCGCCGCCGCGAGCGACGGCTTCTTCCCCAACCCCGGCCCGCGCCCGCCCGAGCCGGAGGAACTGGCGCGCCTGGTCACCCGGGTCCGCCCGGCCGGGCGTCCCTTCGACGTCGCCGTGGCCGGCAACGCCAGCCCCGCCTGGGACGAGCCCACCGGAATCGACCTGCGCGCACTCGCCGAGGCGGGCATGACGTGGTGGATGGAGTCACTCATCCACTTCGACCCGCTGGAACTGTCCCTGGAAGTGGTCGACGCCGGCCCACCCGCCATCTGAGCAACGCTCCGACCACGCACCCGAGCCTTCCACCAAATCGACGGCGACGCCGGCCCGGGCCCCCGCCCGGCACTGACGAGCCGCTTGCCCTGCGCTGCGTAGTCCCCTGCCTGGCTCTGAAAAGCTGCCCTCCCCGGACTTGCCCGACCACCCGCGGTTAAGCCCGCACGCACCCGACGGCGAGGCCGCCCGGCGCTTTGGCGCCCAGCTCACCCAGCCCGACGGCCGGCCCGGCGGCGGCCAGATCCTGCGCGCCTGAGCGGCTCACCTGGCGACCACCCCAGCCCGGCAGCCAAGCACCACACAACACGGCAGGCCCGGCGCGACACAGCAACTCACCCAACGACCAGCCCCGCGCAGCGGCCACGTCCTGCGAGACGAAGCAGCCGGCCAACCCCGCCCAACGACCAAGCACCGCGCGCCGCAGCGGCACCCGTCAGCAGGGGTGGCCGTGCCGGCCGAGGGTTTCCTCCGCCGTTACCGCCGGGCGGGTCCACTGCGGCACCGGACGGCTGGTCGGGCCCCAGCTGGCGGAGCCGTCCGCCGACGAACGCCAGTACCAGCACGCGTGCTGTCCTTCCGGGCGGCCCTCGGGGTTGTCCTCCCAAGCTTCGCCGCGGCCGTGGGGCGTCATGTCGAGCAGGCCGAACGAGCCGTTGAAACGCTCGGTGCCCCGGCCCGTCGTGGAGTAGGTCAGGAACACGCGGTCGCCGTCGCGCAGGAAGCAGCTGAGGTGGCCCATGCGGTCGCCGATCGGTGCTGCCACGCCGCGCACCGAGTACCAGGGCTGGGTGTAGCCCATGAACTCCACGAAGGCGGCGACCTCGTCCCACTCGCCCTCGGTCACAATGGCGAGCGAGACGCCGCGGGCGTTGAGGTAGACGGCGTCCTTCAGGTGCCAGACCGCGTTGGTGCAGCCCTCGCACTGCCCCTGGTGCGGCGCGCCGTCGTACCACATGTGCTGGTACGTCACGAGTTCGTCGCGGCCCTCGAACAGGCTCGCGAACGGGACCGGGCCGTCGGGTCCGACGACCTCGGCCGTCCCGTCGACCTCCACCATCGGCAGCCGGCGGCGGGCGGCGGCCAGGGCGTCGCCCTCGCGGGTGTGGGCCTTCTCGCGGATCAGCAGCTCGTCGCGGGCGGCCTGCCAGGTGGCCAGGTCGGCCAGGGGCGGGCGGCCGGGCAGCGTGATGGTCGGGTCCTCCGGCATGGTGTCCTCCATCGCCTCTTGTGCCGGGCCGCGCCCGGCGCCGTCCTGCGACCCTAGAACAGGCGCGCGCCACTGCCGGGAACTCCGCGGGCCGGTACCCCGGTCGGCCGAACCGGCGCGCTTTCGACGGGCGACGGGCCTAGTGTCGCCCCATGAGCGATTCGACGGATCTGCCCCGGTTCCCCCAGGAATCCTCCCCCGGACCGACCGGGCCCACCGGACCCACCGGACCCACCGGCGCGGCGCCGACCCGGCCCGGCACGGTCAACGGCGCCTTCTGGGCGTTCCTGGCCGCGACCGTGATCAGCATCGTCAGCGGGCTGCTGGTGCTCGGCGAGCGCGACTCGCTGGCCGACGCCGTGCGCCGGTCCGACGCGAAGCTGACCGCCCAGCAGATCGACCAGGCCGCCACCGTCGCGATGGTGGCGGCGGTCGTGATCGCCGTGCTGATCGCGTTGCTGTACCTGCTGTTCGCGGTCAAGCTGCGGGCCGGGCGCAACTGGGCGCGCATCGTGCTCACCGTGCTGACCGCGCTCCAGGTGCTCTCCCTGCTGGCCGGCAGCGGCGGCAGCTGGATCGGCTACCTCAGCTGCCTGGCCGCCGTGATCGGCGTGGTGCTGTCGTTCCTGCCCGAGTCGAGCGCCTACTTCGCCGCGGCGAGGCCCGTCCGGCGGTGACCCGGCGGATGCCGGTCCGGCGCGGATGCACTAGCCTCGATCCTGGTTGAGCCACCAGCCGCCGTGTTTCCTCCGCATGCCGAGAGGTCCGGCGCCGATCTCCCGGTGCGCTGCCTTCCGCCCGGCGTGTGGCCGACGAGAGGCAGGCCGCCATGAGCGCCGTGCGCCCCACTGACCAGAGACCGATTCCCGACGCCGTCGGGCAGCTCCGGCTGCACGTCCGGCGCCCCTCGCCGGGCGCCGCCGTGATCGAGGTGGCCGGCGAGCTGGACCTCGCCACGGCCCCGCGGCTCGCCGAGGTCGTGGAGTCGCGGATCCGCAGCACCGTCGGCGTCGTGATCGTCGACCTCGGCCGGACGACGTTCCTGGCCGTCAGCGGCCTGCGGACCCTGCACCACCTGCAAACACTCGCCCGCGAGCACGACGTCGACTTCTACGTCGACCACGCCGGCTCACACCCGGTGCGCCGCCTCCTGGAGCGGCTGCCGCTGGGCTGCGAACGCCCCGGCATCGCCGCCGGCCTGACCCGCATTCCCGCGCCCCGGGGCATCCCGACCTGACCGGCGGCCACTGTCTGTCCACTTCGGACGGTGGACATGAGGATGGCCCTCGGCCGGAGCCAGGTCGAGGGCCATCGTTTCGGGGCCGGTGCGTTACGGCCGCCTCGCGAGCGGCGTGACGCACAGCCACCTGAGTCAACACAGCGGGTGGTGATCGGTATTCCCCGCCCGGCTCAGCCGGTGCCGGGGTCGCGGAAGTCGTCGGGACTGACCTCGTCGAGCAGGTCGCGGAACTGGCGGATCTGGTCCTCGCTGGTTTCCGGGGGGCCGTCGAGGGGGTCACCCGGCAGGCTGCCGAGCACCTCCGCCGCTTCGTCGGCGTTCGCCACGGTGACGTCGACGGCGGCCTCCTCCAGCACCGCCTCGGCCACCTCGATGGGGGCGCTCGCGCGCAGGCCGACGGCGATCGCGTCGCTCGGGCGCGCAGAGACGCGCACCCCGTCGTCCAGCACCAGGTCGGCGTGGAAGATGCTGTCGCGCAGCTCGGTCACCTCGATCTGCACGACACGCTGCCCCAGCGCCGAGATCACGTCGAGGATCAGTTCCACCGTGCCCGGCCGCGGCGAAGCGGTGCGCTCCTGCGCCGCGGCCAGCTCCTGCGCCTCGGGCGCGCCGATCGTGATGGCCAGCCAGCGGCGCAGGCCGGCCTCCTCCCGCAGCAGCACGACCGGCGCCACTTCCTGCGCGACGACGGCCAAGCCCTGCACCCGCACCTGCACCATGTGGTTCACCCGCTTCCGATGAGGTCTCCCGGGGTGGACTACCCAGTTGCCCCCGCTCGTATCCCCCAGCTTATTCACTCACCGGGGCCGCCGCCGCGCCCTCGGCCGCTTGCTGCGCCGCCTCGGAGGTGTCAGGCACCGGCCGAGTGGGTAAACGGGTCGCATGGACAACGAGGGACCCGGCAGTGCGCACCGCGGCGGACTGCCCGCGGTAGACCGGCTGCTCGATGAGCTGATCGAGCTGCGAGTGCCCGCGGACGCGAGTCAGATACCCCTGGTGCGGATGCTCGTGCAGGCGGTGGTGGTGCGAGCGGACTACGGCCTGGACGCGATCGCGGACGCCAAGATGGCGGTCGACGAAGCCTGCGCGCAGCTGGTGGAGCTGGCCGATCTCGGCGCGACGATGACCTGCCGGTTCCGGGTGGCGCCCGAGGGCATCCACCTCACCGTGGAGACGCGGTCGAGCCACAGCCGGCCGCCGAGTGACCGGTCGTTCGGCTGGCACGTCCTGACCACGCTGGCGCGCTCGGTGCGGGCGCGGTGCGACCCGATCCCCGGCGAGTCCCTCAACACCCTGTCGATCGACCTCGACCTGGGCGCGGGGTGACCGGGAACCAGCCGGCCACCCGGCGCCGGGACGAGTACGCCCACACCGCGCCGCTGTTCGAGCAGCTGGCGGAGCTGGCGGCGGACGACCCCGGCCGGGCCGGGCTGCGGGAGCGGCTCGTGACCGAGTTCCTGCCCGTGGCCGAGCACATCGCCACCCGGTTCACCGGGCGCGGCGAGCCGCGGGAGGACCTGGTGCAGGTCGGCCGGATCGGGCTGATCAACGCGATCGACCGGTTCACCCCGGATCGCGGCCCGGACTTCCTGTCCTTCGCCGTGCCGACGATCATGGGCGAGATCCGCCGGCACTTCCGCGACACCGGCTGGTCGGTGCGGGTGCCGCGCCGGCTCAAGGAACTGCACCTGGCGCTCAGCCACGGCTCCGGCACGCTGTCGCAGACGCTCGGCCGCGCGCCGACGCCGACCGAGCTGGCCCAGCACCTGAACCTCGACCTCGCGGAGGTCCACGAAGGACTGATCGCGGGCAACGCGTACCAGACCCTTTCGGTCGACAAGCCGGTCCACGACGACGCCGAGCCCCTGTCGCTGGCGGACACCCTCGGCGAGGAGGACCCGGAGCTGGAGCAGATCGAGAATCACGAGGCGCTGCAACCACTTCTGCGCGAGCTGCCGCAACGCGAGCGCGCCATCCTCGTGATGCGCTTCTTCGGCGGGCTGACCCAGACGCAGATCGCCGACCGCGTCGGGATCTCGCAGATGCACGTGTCCCGCCTGCTCTCCCAGACCCTAGAGCAGCTGCGCGGCAAGCTGACCGGCGAGCCGTGAACCGCCGCCGCGGACCGGGCCGGGCCGGCCGTCCCCCGGCCACGGACGCGGTGCGTGCCACCCCGCTCCCGGTTTTCGCCGGGCTGCTCGGGCTGCTGGTGGCTGCTCGGCTGGTGACCCGGCGGGTGAAAAGCCCGTTCCCCCGGTGGTGGCGCGATCGTTGTCGGCGACCCCGCTGATCTGCGAGGATGCGGTTCCGTCCGAGATCGAGGAGCGACCGGTGACCACTCGACTGAACCCCTACATCAGCTTCCGCGACCAGGCCCGCCCGGCCCTGGAGTTCTACCGCGACGCGCTCGGTGGTGAGCTCACCCTCAGCACGTTCGGGGAATCCGGGATGCCGGACGCCCCCGAGGCCGACCTGATCATGCACGGCCAGCTCGAGACCCCGGCCGGCTTCACGCTGATGGTGGCCGACACGCCGCCGGGCATGGACTACAGCCCCGGCATGAACATCTCGGTCAGCCTCAGCGGCGACAGCGGTGACGAGCTGCGCGGCTACTGGGCCAAGCTCATCGAAGGCGGCACGGTGACCGTGAAGCTGGAGAAGCAGATGTGGGGCGACGAGTTCGGCATGTGCGTCGACCGGTTCGGCATCTCCTGGATGGTCAACATCGGGCAGCCGCAAGCCTGAGCGCGGCCCGGGGCGGGGTTTCCGGCCGCCGTCCCGGGCACCCGCGCGGGAAACCGTGGCCCAACCGGAGGAGACGTGATGCGGGTCGTGATCGTCGGCGGCGGATTCGCCGGCTACCACGCGGCGAAGACGCTGCTGAAGACCGCCGGCGGCACCGGTGTCGAGGTCGTGGTGGTGAACCCCACCGACTACTTCCTCTACCTGCCGCTGCTGCCGGAGGTCGCGGCCGGGACCCTCGACCCGCGGGCGATCACCGTGTCGATCCCGGACACGCTGCCGGGGGTGCGGCTCGCGCTCGGCACGGCGACCGCGGTCGACCTCGACGGGCACACCGTCACCTACACCGATCCCGAGGACCACGAGCAAGCCCTGTCCTACGATCGGCTGATCCTCGCCGCCGGCAGTGTGAACAAGCTGCTGCCGATCCCCGGCGTCGCCGAGTACGCGCACGGGTTCCGCGGGGTGCCGGAGGCGCTGTACCTGCGCGACCACGTCACGCGCCAGATCGAGCTGGCGGCGGCAGCCGAGGACCAGGTGGAGCGGGATGCGCGCTGCACGTTCGTGGTCGTCGGCGCGGGGTACACCGGCACGGAAGTCGCCGCGCAGGGCCCGGACTTCACCGCGGCGCTCACCGCCCGGCATGCCGGGCTGGAGGGCCAGCGCGTCCGCTGGCTGCTGCTGGACATCGCGGACAAGGTGCTGCCGGAGCTGAACCCGAAGCTCGGGCGGACCGCCGACGAGGTGCTGCGCGCCCGCGGCGTCGAGGTCCTCATGGGCACTTCCGTGGACCACGCCGGGCCGGACGGCGTCAAGCTCACGAACGGCGACACAGTGGCCACGCGCACGCTGGTCTGGTGCGTCGGCGTACGGCCGGATCCGTTCGTCTCGGAGCTGGGCCTGGCCACGGCGAAGGGCCGGATCGTCGTCACGGCGCAGCTGAACGTGCCGGGCCGCGAGGACGTGTTCGCCTGCGGTGACGCCGCCGCGGTCCCGGACCTGACGCAGCCCGGCACGTACACCGCGATGACCGCGCAGCACGCCGAACGGCAGGGCCGGCTCGCCGCCCGCAACGTCGCCGCGTCGCTCGGGCACGGCCGCGCGCGAACCTACCGCCACCACGACCTCGGTTTCGTCGTCGACCTCGGCGCGGGCCGCGCGGCGGCGAATCCCTTGCACGTCCCGCTTTCCGGCTGGCCCGCGAAGATCGTCACCCGCGCCTACCACCTGTTCGCCATGCCGGGCAACCGGCTGCGCACCGCCACCGGCTGGGCACTGGCCACGGTGAGCAAGCGCCCGACCGTCCAATTGGGACTCGTGCGCGGAGCCGCCGTGCCACTGGACACGGACTCGCCGGAACTGCCGACCCTGGGCCACTGAAGGCATTCGGGCGCGCTCAAGCCGCGACTTGGACCTCGGCGCCGACCGGCAGGCCGTTGAAGAACACCGTCGAGTCGGCGTCGGTCAGGTGGATGCAGCCGTGTGACGGCTGATCCAGTGGGCCGGCGTGGAAGGCTATGCCGCCGGCGGCGAAGAACACCGAGTTGGGCATGGGGTCGCCGTATTCGCTGCTGGTGTGGACCTTGTCCTTCCACGCGACGCGGAAGGTGCCCGCCGGCGTCGGCTGGGCGGCGTCGCCCGGCTCCATCGGCACCGGGCCGTGCACGACCGCGCCGTCCTTCAGCAGCCAGGCCAGGCGCAGCGAAAGGCTCGCGCACGCGCCCGTTTTCACCGAGCACGGCGGAGACGGCGGGGGCGGCGGCGGGGTCGGACTGGGCGTGGTGCTCGGCGGCGCGGGCAGACTCGACGGCGGAGCCGGTGGCGGCGGCTCGGTCGCCGCCTGGGCCGAGCATCCCGTCACGGCGACGGCCGTCAGCAGCCCCGCCGCGTAGGTCTTCGCCCGCATCGAAACCCACCTCCTCGCCGGTGTCCATGGTGGTCGACGGGCCGGGGTTCCGAAAGGTTGAGTCCGTGACCACGAACACGGCGCGCGGAAGATGTTGACGCATCAGCAATCGTGCTATTTTCGAAGTCAGGACCAGCGAGGGGCAGACATGGAACTCGGTATCTACAGCTTCGGCGACCGGCCGCCGGACCCGTTGACCGGCGAGCAGGTGCCGGTCGCGCAGCGGCTGGCGGAGACCGTCGAGCGGATCAAGCTCGCCGACGAGCTCGGCCTCGGCTTCTACGGCCTCGGCGAGCACCACCTGGAGAACTACGCGATCTCCAACCCGGCCACGGTGCTGGCCGCGGCGGCGAGCGTCACCGAGCACATCACGCTCTCGAGCGCCGTCACCGTGCTCTCGACCGAGGACCCGGTGCGCGTCTACCAGCAGTTCACCACGCTCGACCAGCTGAGCAAGGGCCGCGCCGAGCTGCTGGCCGGGCGCGGCTCGTTCACCGAGTCGTTCCCCCTCTTCGGCGCCGACCTCGGCGATTACGACGCGCTGTACGAGGAGAAGCTGGCGCTGCTCCTGCGCATCGACCGCGAGGACCCGATCACCTGGTCCGGCCGGTTCCGGCCACCGCTGGAGAACGCGCACGTGTACCCGCGGCCGTACGGGCGCCGCCTGCGCATCTCCGTCGGCACCGGCGGCAACCCGGAGTCCTCGATCCGCGCCGGCCTGCTGGGCCTGCCGGTCGTGTACGCGATCATCGGCGGCCGGCCCGAGCGCTTCGCCCCGCTCGTGGACCTCTACCGCCGCGCGGGCGAGGCCGGCGAGCACGCCGCCGAGGACCTCGACGTGACCATGAGCGCGATCGGCCTGATCGCCGAAACCTCCCAGGACGCCAAGGAAAGCTTCTACCCGTACTGGCTGGAGACGATGAAGTACGGCGCCCGGGCGCGAGGCTGGGCGATCCCGTCGAGGGCCGAGTACGACTCGTACACCGACAACGCGCAATCACTCTTCACGGGCAGCCCGGCGGAGATCGCGGAGCGGCTCATCACCGTCGGCAAGCTGACCGGCGCCGACCGCTACGCGATGCAGATGGACTGGTCCGGTGTCCCGCACGCGAAGATCATGAAGGCCATCGAGCTGCTGGGCACCGAGGTGCTTCCGGCCGTGCGCAAGGAATTCCCGGCGCAGCCCTGAAAAACTCGCGAGTTTTCACGACGGTTCTAACCGTCGTGAACACTCACGAGCGGTTCCCGCGCGGGCCCGGCCAGCAGCGCCGCCCGTCGCACCGCCACCCGCACCGCCTCGCCCGGTGCGCAGCAGGCGTCGACCAGTCCGGCGATCCGGGCCGACTCCGGCCCGAAGGTGCGCTCCCCCACCGAGACCGCGCGCCAGACCGGTCCCGCGTGCCGTCGCAGGATTGCTTCGACTTCCGGGGTCAGCGCCGTCGCGGCGGCCAGCCCGAGCTGTCCTTCCGACATCACCCGGGCATCGGCCGCCGCGGCCAGTGCGTAGCCAGCGCCCAGCGTGTCGCCGCCGATGGCCGCCACCACCGGCGTCGGATGGCGGGCCACCGCGAGCACGGCGCGCTCCAGCAGATTCGCGTCGCCGCCGGCCCAGCCGCGGGAGAACACGTCCTCCCAGCCGGTGAGCACCACCGCGTACGAGTCACCCACATAGCGCAGGGCGGCGACCACCCGGTCCAAAGTGGACGGATCGAGCGCCCCGCACCGGTTCTCGTGCATCCGGATCACGGCCACCCCGTGAGCGTGGTCCAGGTCGATCATGCGCCGCCCTTCCGAACATTCACGACGGGATTCACGACGGGATGTCGATGCCGTAATCGCGGATCTTGCGGTAGATCGTCGCCCGGGACATGCCGAGCGCGTGCGCGGCGCGGGACTTGTTGCCCTCCGCGTCGAGCAGCGCGCGCACGATCGCGTCCCGCTCCAGCGACTCCAGCGGGTTCAGCACGCGCTTGACCACGGTCCGGCACTCCGGCGGCAGGTCCTCCGGCTCGATCACGCCCGCGCGGCGCGTGTGCACCACCGTCCGCAGCACCCGGCGCAGCTGGGCGACGTTGCCCGGCCACTCGTTGCGCAGCAGCAGTTGCAGCGCACCCGGCGAGCAGTGCAGCAGCGGGCCCTTGCCCAGCTGCGCCAGCAGGAACGGCACCAGCGCGCGGACGTCCTCGATGTGGTGGCGCAAAGGCGGGACCGAAACCGACGTCGGGAAGTGGCGCATCAGGTCGGCGTCGAGGCCGTCCTGGCGGCCCTCCGAAACCGTGGCGACGCCCCAGACCCGCGCGTCGAGCCGGGCCTCGTCGAGCACCTCCGCCAGTGCCCGCTGCTGCTTGGCGGGCAACGCGTCGAGGTGCCGGAAGACGACCGAGCCGAGTCCCTTCCCCAGCGCCTCGCGCACCCGCGCCTCCCACTCGCCGCCACCGGCCAGCTCGACGACCTCGCACGGCGCGCCGGCCGTCGCGGCCGAGTGCGCGGCCCGGGCCAGGGCGAGCTTGCCGCTGCCGGCCTCGCCCTCGGCGACGGTCCACTTCCGGTCCCGCGCGAAGCGGCCGATCGAGTGACAAGCACGGGCCCACAGCGCGCCGGTCCCGACGACCCCGGGCAGCACGGGCAGCCGGGAGTCCACGCGCGCGGCGACGACCTCCGGCTCCTGCAGCAGCCGGGCCCGCACCACGCCGCCGGCCGGGCCGACGTCGCTGGAGACCGGGGTGTAGGAAAGCCGCGCGCGGGCGCCGCTGGGCAAGTCCATCGACAGCGAGCGGTCGGACTGCGTGTCGAGTGCCTCCACCGCCCGCGCCAGCAGCGCGGCCTGGTCCTCGGGCACGAGCAGCTGCCGCGCGTGGTCGTTCAGCATCACCAGGTCGTTGTTGACCGCGAGCACGATGCCCTGCCCGCGCCGGCAGGCCCGCAGGTACGCCGAGAACAGGCTCAGCTCGCGGAGGCCGACCTGGTTCGTCACCTCCGTCTCGATGTCGTGCGCGGTCGCCTTCGCCAGCGCCAGCAGCAACGGCCCGGCGTCCTTGCGCCAGCAGGTCAGGTCGAGCAGGCCGAGCACCTGCCCGGAGATCGGGTGCCGGATCGGGACGCCGGCGCAGGCGAGCGTGTCCAGGTTCTCCGCGTAGTGCTCGTGGCCGAACACCGCGGTCGCCTGCCGCCCTTCGAGTGCCGTGCCGATCCCGTTCGTACCAACGAACTCCTCGGCGTAACTGAAACCGCGCGCCAGCTGCACCCCGTCGAGGTAACGCTCGAGCGCCCGGTCCTCGGTCCGGCGGTCGAGCACCAGCGCCTGGTCGTCGGTCAGCACGACGCTGACCGCGAGGTCGCTGAGCTTGTCCTGCAAGCCGTCGAGCACCGCGCCCGCGCTCTGCAGCAGCGGCGTCTCGAGATCGGGATCCTCGACGAAGGGCGTGACCACGTGGTCGGCGGCCACCTGGTGGGTCCGCGAACGCGACCACGAAGCCAGGATCGTCTTGCGGACCGACCCCGAATCGAATTCTTCCGTGCAGAGGAACTGTTCCCTGGCCGTCGCCAGCCGGTCCGGCGACGCGAGGGAGCCGGTGGACTCGGTCAATGCCTCACCTCCCGGCGCTAGGGCGTCGCGCGGCCCGGCCGGCGCACGACGTCGTGTCCTGGCCACCATAACCGCGGCGCCGAACACCGCCTGTCTCAAATTGAGACCGCCATCACATGCTACTCGCGATGTAGTCCTCCTCATCCGGACGGCGACGTGCGAGCTGCATCCGGTGCCCGGCGGCGCACACCGCTGTCACGGGGACCGGGTCACCACCGCGAGCGGCGCGAACCAAGCCGAGCCAGGAACTGCCGACGACCGATCCCAACGGAGGTACGGCGTGAGTCGACAAAGTCTGAGCAAGGCCCACAAGAAGATCACGGAACTGTCGTGGGAACCGACCTTCGCGACCCCCGCGAAGCGCTTCGGCACCGACTACAAGTTCGACAAGGCACCCAAGAAGGACCCGCTGAAGCAGATCCTCCGCTCGTACTTCCCGATGGAGGAGGAAAAGGACAACCGCGTCTTCGGCGCCATGGACGGCGCCATCCGCGGCAACATGTTCCGCCAGGTCCAGGAGCGGTGGATGGAATGGCAGAAGCTGTTCCTGTCGATCATCCCGTTCCCGGAGATCTCCGCGGCCCGCGCGATGCCGATGGCCATCGACGCGGTGCCCAACCCCGAGGTGCACAACGGCCTCGCGGTGCAGATGATCGACGAGGTCCGGCACTCGACGATCCAGATGAACCTCAAGCGCCTCTACATGAACCACTACATCGACCCGGCCGGGTTCGACATCACGGAGAAGGCGTTCTCCAACAACTACGCGGGCACGATCGGGCGGCAGTTCGGCGAGGGGTTCATCACTGGTGACGCGATCACCGCGGCCAACATCTACCTGACGGTGGTCGCCGAGACCGCGTTCACCAACACGCTGTTCGTCGCGATGCCCTCGGAGGCGGCGGCCAACGGCGACTACCTGCTGCCGACGGTGTTCCACTCGGTGCAGTCCGACGAGTCGCGCCACATCAGCAACGGCTACTCCATCCTGCTGATGGCGCTGGCCGACGAGGACAACCGGCAACTGCTGGAGCGGGACCTGCGCTACGCCTGGTGGAACAACCACTGCGTGGTGGACGCCGCGATCGGCACCTTCATCGAGTACGGCACGAAGGACCGCCGCAAGGACCGCGACAGCTACGCCGAGATGTGGCGCCGGTGGATCTACGACGACTACTACCGCAGCTACCTCATCCCGCTGGAGAAGTACGGCCTGAAGATCCCGCACGACCTGGTCGAGCAGGCCTGGGACCGGATCATCAACGGGTTCTACGTGCACCGCGTGGCCCAGTTCTTCGCCACCGGCTGGCCGGTGAACTACTGGCGCATCGACCCGATGACCGACACCGACTTCGAGTGGTTCGAGTCGAAGTACCCGGGCTGGTACAACCAGTTCGGCAAGTGGTGGGAGGCCTACAGCCGGCTGCGCTACCCGGGCAAGAACAAGCCGATCGCCTTCGAGGACGTCGGCTACGAGTACCCGCACCGCTGCTGGACCTGCATGGTCCCCGCGCTGATCCGCGAGGACATGGTGGTGGAGAAGGTCGACGGCCAGTGGCGCACCTACTGCTCGGAGACCTGCGCCTGGACCGACACCACCGCGTTCCGCGGCGAGTACGAGGGCCGCGAGACGCCGAACATGGGCCGGCTCACGGGCAAGCGCGAGTGGGAGACGCTGTACGACGGGATGGACCTCGCCGACATCATCTCCGACCTGGGCTACGTCCGCGACGACGGGAAGACCCTGATCCCGCAGCCGCACCTGAACCTCGACGACGCGAAGAAGCTCTGGACGCTCGACGACGTCCGCGGCATTCCCTTCGGCAGCCCCAACATCGCGCTCAACAAGATGTCGGACGCCGAGCGCGAGGCGCACGTCGCGGCGTACCGGGCGAACCCGAACGTCACGGTGGCCTGACCGCAAGACCGCACCCTGAACCGGTTCCCGCCGGGGTGCCCGGGTTCGAGTCCCGGGCGCCCCGGTGGGCGCCCCCATCCCCAGGAAGGCCGTCCATGGGCGAGAAGCACAAGATCCGGTTCGAACCCGTCGGCATCGACATCGAGGCCGACGAGGACGAGACGATCCTCAACGCGGCCTTCCGGCAGGGCGTCATGCTCATGCACGGCTGCAAGGAGGGGCAGTGCTCGGCGTGCAAGTCCTTCCTGCTCGAAGGCGACCTGCAGATGGACCGGTACTCCACCTTCGCGCTGGCCGACTACGAGAACGAGGAAGGCTACGTGCTGCTCTGCCGCGGGCACGCGTACTCCGACCTCGAAATCGAGCTGGTCAACTACGACGAGGACATGATCCGGTCCGGCCTGCCGGTCGTCACGGCGGGGACCACGGTGGAGTCGATCGCCGGCCTCACCCACGACATCTCGCTCGTGCGGCTGAAGCTGGACCCGGACGCCGGCCTGCGCTTCCACCCGGGGCAGTACGTCGACATCGCCATCCCCGGCACCGAGGAGCACCGGTCGTTCTCGATGGCCAACACGACGGTGGCCGACGGGGTGCTCGAGTTCATCATCAAGCGCTACCCCGGCGGGAAGTTCTCCGGGCTGCTGGAGGGAACACTGGCCGCGGGCGACCCGCTTTCGGTGACCGGGCCGTACGGCACGTTCACCCTGCGAGTCAGCTCCGACCGGCGGCTGGTGTTCGTCGGCGGCGGGGCGGGCATGTCGCCCATCCTCTCGCTGCTGCAGCAGATGGCGGACAGCGGCAACGAGCGGGAGGCCGTGTACTACTACGGCGCCCGCACCGAGCGGGACCTCTTCCACCTCGAGCAGATGGCGGACCTCGCGCGGCGGCTGCCGAACTTCACCTTCGTGCCCTGCCTTTCCGAGAGCGCGCCCGAGGGCTGGCCGGGCGAGGGCGAGGGCGAAACCGGGCTCGTCACCGAAGTGCTGGAACGCCGGGAGGCGAACCTCGCGGACTGCGACGTCTACCTGTGCGGCCCGCCGCCCATGGTCGACGCGGCGCTGCCCCTGCTGGAAAGCATGGGCGTGCCGGGCGAGCAGGTCTTCTACGACAAGTTCACGATCACCGCCGCCGCGGACGACTGACTCAGGCGACGGCACCACCCGAAAGCAGGCCGACACACACAGAGAGGTGTGCTCATGGTCAGTACGGAAAAGGCCCCGCAGAGCTTCCCGAAGCCGGAATTCACCGGCGCCGAAGCCGGGCTGCTGGACTTCCCGAGCTCGACGAGCCGCAGCTACAACTACTTCAAGCCGCGCAAGCTCCGCGCGACGATGTACGAGGACGTCACGATGGACGTCCAGCCCGACCCGGAACGCCACCTCTCCCAGGGCTGGATCTACGGCTTCGCGGACGGCCCCGGCGGTTACCCGAAGGAGTGGACGGCGCTCAAGTCGTCCGACTGGCACCAGTTCCTCGACCCCAACGAGGAGTGGGAGCAGACGATCTACCGGAACAACTCGAACGTGGTCCGGCAGATCCAGCTCAACCTGGAGAACGCCAAGAAGGCCGGCGCCTACCACAACTGGACGCCGACCTGGGCGCGCTTCGTCGAGCGGCACCTGGGCGCGTGGATGCACGCCGAGCACGGCCTCGGCATGCACGTGTTCTGCTCGGAGCAGCGGTCCGCGCCGACGAACATGATCAACAACGCCATCGCCGTCAACACCGCGCACAAGCTGCGCTTCGCCCAGGACCTGGCGCTCTACAACCTGGATCTGAGCGAGTCCGACGTCCCCTTCGACGGCGCGGTGCACCGCTCGGTCTGGCAGGAGGACCCGGCGTGGCAGGGCGTGCGCGAGGCCGTCGAGCGGCTCACCGCGATCGGTGACTGGGCCGAATCGCTGTTCGCCGCCAACGTGGTGTTCGAGCAGCTGGTGGGCGTGCTGTTCCGCAGCCACCTGGTGATGCAGGTGGCCGCGCGCAACGGCGACTACGTGACGCCGACGCTGGTCGGCGCGGGCGAGCACGACTACGAGCGGGACCGCAGCTACACCCGCGTGCTGTTCGCCATGCTCACCAACGACGCGGCCCACTCCGCGCACAACAAGGAGGTGCTCGCCTCCTGGCTGGAGAAGTGGGTGCCGGTGGCCACCGCCGCGGCCAAGGCGCTGCAGCCGATCTGGTCGCAGCCGCACGAGAAGGTCGTCACCTTCGCCGACTCCTGGGACGCGTCGGTGACCGGCCTGCGCACCCTGCTGGACGAGCTGTCCCTCGACGAGCCGAAAGGACTGCTTTCATGACCGCGAGCAGGCAGTACACCGTTGACCGCACGGCCTCGAACATGTGCGGCGTGACGCTGATGAACAACCAGAACGGCTACGTGGTGGCGGATGTGATGCGCCGCAAGGAAGGCGTCACGGTCGCGGAGTACCCGTCGATGATCCGCGTCGACGGCAAGAACAAGGTCGTCTTCAACTGGGACGAGATCTCCGACGCGATCGGCTTCGACTTCGGCCAGCCCGACTTCGAGGAGATCATGTCGACCCACTACGGGCGCATGGTCCACCTCGACGACGAGACGGTCCTGTTCGCCAATCCGGAGGACGCCGCCGAGTACATCGATTTCGATCTCGAACCGGTCGAGTAGCCCGCGCCCGACACCGGTTCACCGAGGGGGCCGGGGCGGCGCGACGCGCCCCGGCCCCCCGCACCACCCGAGAAAGGGATCCCCATGTATCGCAAGGACGGCGAAAGCTACTTCATCGTCGACAGCCACGTGCACTTCTGGGACGGCAGCCCGGCCAACCAGGCCAACCGGTACGGCAAGGGCTTCATCGAGTGCTTCTACGACTACCACCGCAACCTCAGCCCGTCGGAATGGGTGTGGACGCTGGAGAAGTTCGGCAAGTACTCCGAGGAGACGCTGCTGAACGACCTGTTCACCGAGGGCTACGTGGACAAGGCCATCTTCCAGCCGACGTACCTGAGCGACTTCTACGTCAACGGCTTCAACACCACCGAGCAGGACGGCGCGGTCTCGGAGCACAACCCCGGCAAGTTCATCGTCAACGGTGCCTTCGACCCGCGTGACGGCGAAGCCGGCCTGGACAAGCTCGAAGCGCTCTCGGAGCGCTGGAACCTCAAGGGCGTCAAGCTCTACACCGCCGAGTGGAAGGGCGACTCCAAGGGCTGGAAGCTGTCCGACCCGTGGGCCTACCGCTACCTGGAGAAGTGCGAGCAGCTGGGGATCCGCAACGTCCACGTCCACAAGGGACCGACGATCTACCCGCTCAACCGCGACGCCTTCGACGTGGCCGACGTGGACGACGCGGCCAGCGCGTTCCCGGAGCTGAACTTCATCATCGAGCACGTCGGCCTGCCGCGGCTGGAGGACTTCTGCTGGATCGCCACGCAGGAGCCGAACGTCTACGGCGGCCTGGCCGTCGCGATGCCGTTCATCCACACCCGCCCGCGGTACTTCGCGCAGATCATCGGCGAGCTGCTGTACTGGCTGGACGAGAACCGGATCACCTTCGCCAGCGACTACGCGATCTGGCAGCCGAAGTGGCTGGTCGAGTCCTTTGTGGATTTCCAGATCCCCGAGGACATGCAGAGCGAGTACGGCACGCTCACCCCCGAGATCAAGAAGAAGATCCTCGGCCTGAACGCAGCCAAGCTCTACGACATCGAGGTGCCCGCGGAGGTCACCGCCGGGCTGGCGGGCGCGCCCGCGGACTCCGGTGAGGCGGTCGGCTCGGCTCCCAGGGTGCCGGCATGACCGCAGCGACGAGCGAGACACTGACCGCGCGGGTCTGGCGGGCGCTGGCCACCGTGGTGGACCCGGAGCTCGACGAGCCCATCACCGGCCTCGGGTTCGTCTCGGACGTCCAGGTGCGGCTGCACGACGACGGTGGCCACGCCGTCGCCGTGCGGCTGCGGCTGCCGACTTACTTCTGTGCGCCCAACTTCGCCTACCTGATGGTGGCGGACGCGCATGACGCGGTGCTGGCGCTGCCGAGCGTCGGCACGGTGGAAGTGGTGCTCGAGGACCATTTCGCGGCCGAGGAGATCAACGCCGGGGTCGCCGCGTCGTCCGGCTTCAGCGGATCGTTTCCCGGGCAGGCGGACGACGAGCTGGCCGAGCTGCGCCTGACCTTCCGCCGCAAGGCGCACCTGGCCTGCCTGGAGCGGGCGGTGCGCCGGCTGGTCGGCGAGGGCTGGCAGGTCGACGCGCTGTCCGGCGGCCGGCTCGGCGACGTCCCGGAGTCGCCGGAGCGCGAGAGCCTGCTGCGGCGCCGGGCCGAGCTGGGCCTGTCCACCGAACCCGGCTCGCCACTGCTGGTGGAGGACGACGGCGAGGCGGTCGCGCCCGAGCGCGTGGCCGGCCGGCTGCGGTTCGCCAAGGCGGTGCGGGTCAGCATCGAAGGGAATTCGGGGCTGTGCCGCGGTTTGCTGCACACGCGTTACCCGGAGACCCGCACCGCGCGTGAGGAGGTTTCGCCGTGAAGGCGGTCCAGCTCCGCGGTTACGACCGCACGCCAGAGCTGACCGAGGTCCCGGACCCGCACGCGACCGGGCCGCTCGACGTCGTGGTGAAGATCGGCGGCGCCGGGGTGTGCCGCACCGATCTGCACATCATCGAGGGCCAGTGGGCGGAGAAGTCCGGTGTCACGCTGCCGTACACGCTCGGCCACGAGAACGCGGGCTGGGTGGCGGAGGTCGGCGAAGCGGTGACTTCGGTGGCCGTCGGCGACCCGGTGATCCTGCACCCGCTCGCCACCTGCGGGCTGTGCAAGGCCTGCCGGGCGGGCGACGACGTCCACTGTGTCCAGTCGCTGTTCCCCGGCATCGACAGCGACGGCGGGTACGCGGAATACTTGCGCACCAACGCGCGTGCCGTGGTCAAGCTGGACTCCTCGCTGGCTCCGGCGGACGTGGCGGCGCTCGCCGACGCGGGTCTCACGGCGTACCACGCGGCCCGCAAGGCGGCCGCGCAGCTGCGGCCCGGCGAACGTGTGGTGTCGATCGGCGCGGGCGGGCTCGGGCACATCGGCATCCAGGTGCTCAAGGCGATCTCCCCGGCCGAGCTGATCGTGGTCGACCGGTCGCCGGAGGCACTGAAGCTCGCGGGCGAACTGGGCGCGGACCACCTGGTGGTGGCCGACGGCTCGGAGGCCCAGGCGGTGCTGGAGCTCACCGGCGGCGAGGGCGCGGAAGCCGTCGTCGACTTCGTGGGCGAAGGGGGCGCGATCGAAGCCGGCGTGGCGATGCTGCGGCGTGCCGGGAGTTATTACGTGGTCGGCTACGGCGGGACGCTGACGGTGCCGACGATCGACGTCATCTCCACCGAAATCAACTTCGTGGGCAACCTCGTGGGTTCCTACAACGACCTCGCCGAGCTGATGGTGCTCGCCGCGCGCGGGAAAGTCTCGCTGCACACCAGCACCTATCCCCTGGCCGACTTCGGCCGGGCGCTCGACGATCTGGACAACGGGCTAGTGCGCGGCCGGGCCATCCTCGTGCCCTGACCGCGGAAGGTTCAACCGCGACCACAACCTCTCCACGGAAGGGACAGCCATGGCCAAGGACCTGCGGTTCAACGTCGAAGCGCGGCAGCTGCTCGAATCGGGCGTGAACGCGCTCGCCGACGCGGTGAAGGTCACGCTCGGCCCCAAGGGCCGCAACGCCGTGATCGAAAAGCTCACCGGGGCGCCGACCATCACCAACGACGGTGTCACCATCGCCAAGGAGATCCAGCTACGCAACCCGTTCGCCAACATGGGCGCGCAGCTGGTGAAGGAGGTGGCGATGAAGACCAACGGGGTCGCGGGCGACGGCACCACCACCGCCACCGTGCTGGCACAGGCGATCGTGCGGGAAGGCCTGCTCGCCGTCGACGACGGCGCGAACCCGCAGCTGCTCAAGGCGGGCATCCAGAAGGCCGTCGGCCGGGTGGTCGAGGTGCTGCAGGAGCGCGCCCGCGCGGTGACCGAGAGCGCCGACCTGGCGCACGTCGCCACCCTCTCGGCCAACAACGACCCGGAGATCGGCGACATCATCGCCGAGGCGATGGGCCGCGTCGGGCTCGGCGGCGTGGTGACGGTCGAGGAGTCGCACGCGTTCGGGCTGGAGGTCAACTTCGCCGACGGCGTGGAGTTCGACAACGGGTACATCTCGCCCTACATGGCCACCGACAAGGACCGGATGGAAACGGTCTTCGAGAACCCGTACATCCTGTTCACCAACGAGAAGATCTCGAAGGTGCAGACGCTGATGCCGGTGCTCGAGCAGGTGACCAGGACGCAGCAGCCGCTGGTGATCATCGCCGAGACGGTGGACGGGCCGGCGCTGGGCATGCTGGTCGCGAACAACGTGCACAACACCTTCCGCTCGGTCGTGGTGCGGGCGCCCGGCTTCGGGCACCGGCGCCTGGCGGAGCTGGCCGACCTGGCCGTGTACACCGGCGGCGAGGTGATCACCGGGGACGCCGGGCAGAGCGTCGACGCGGTGCGGCTCGACCAGCTGGGCCGCTGCCGCCGGATCACCATCACCGAGGGCTCGACCACGATGGTCGGCGGCGCCGGTGCCGATGCGGTGGTGTCGGCGCGGATCGAGCAGATCAAGCGGGAGCTGGAGCGCGCCGACAACGAGCACGACCAGGACAACCTCCAGGCTCGGATCGCGCGCCTTTCCGGCAGTGTCGCGGTGATCCACGTCGGCGCGGCCACCGAGGTCGAGCTGCGCGAGAAGCAGCACCGGGTGGAGGACTCCCTGTCGGCCACCGGCGCGGCGATCGAAGAGGGCATCGTGGCCGGCGGCGGCACCGCCCTGGTCCAGTCCCGGTCCGAATTGGACAGTCTGGACCTCGGCGGCGACGCGGCGATCGGCCGCGACATCGTCCGCCGCGCCCTGGTCGAACCGCTGCGCTGGATCGCGATCAACGCCGGCTACGACGGCGACGAGGTCCTGGAACGGGTCGGCAGCGCCGCACCGGGCCACGGCTTCAACGCGCTGACCGGCGAGTACTGCGACATGTTCGAAGCCGGCGTCATCGACCCCCTGAAGGTGACCCGCTCGGCCCTGCAGAGCGCGGCGTCCATCGCGGCCCTGCTGCTGACCACCGAGACCCTGGTGGTCGAGGAGATCCTGCAGAACCCGGGCGCCATCATGGCCCCCGGCTTCGGCGACCTGGCCGAGGGCATGGTGCGGCCGTCGAACATCTATTGAGCGGTCGGGGCCCCGCTCGGCGCGGTTTGGCCGGTTCGGGTCTCGCCTCGTGCGGGCCTCGCGAGGTGCGGGCCTGCCGGATCGAGTCCCGCCAGGTGCGGGCCCACCGGTTCAGGGTCGCGCCGGGCGCGGATCTGCCGGATCGCGGCCCCGGGCCCGCCTGGCGTGGCTCGGCCGGATCGGGCCTCGCCTGGCGCGGACCCACCGGTTCCGAGCTCGCCTGGCGCGGGCCTGGCCGGTTCGGGTCCCGCCTGATGTGGGCCAACCGGTTCCGGGCCCGCCTGGCGTGGCTCGGCCGGATCGGGCCTCGCCTGACGCAGGCGTGCCGGGTTGGGGCTCGCCGAGCGTGGGGCGGCGCTCGGACATCGGACTCGGTACCCGGCGCGGGACGCCCGCCGGGTGCCGGCCGGTCGTGGGCACGGGTGGTCGCGGCGCCCGGCCCACGCCCGGAATTGTTCTCGCTGGTCATTCACCGGGTTTCTTCGGAGGGCACCCATGATCTTCATCGTCGTCAAGTTCACGATCCGCCCCGAGCGGGGTGAGGACTGGCTCGGCCTGGTCGAGGAGTTCACCCTCGCCACCCGTCGCGAGCCGGGCAACCTGTTCTTCGAGTGGTCTCGCAGCGTCGACGTGCCGAACCAGTTCGTCCTGGTCGAGGCCTTCGCCTCCCCCGAGGCCGGCTCCGCGCACGTCGGCTCGGCCCATTTCAAGACGGCGATGGGCTGGATGCCCGGCGTCATCGCCCGCACCCCGGAGATCGTCAGCGTCGACACCCCCGGCACCGGCTGGGGCCCGATGGGCGAGCTGCGGATCGACTGAACCCGAGCGCGGGGCCGGACCGCCGCGAGGTCCGGCCCCCGCGCCCGGTTCGTCACGGCCCGGGATGACAACGATGGCGGCTTTTTCACCCGCTCCCCGCAATCCGGCCGGCCGGGTCACCACCGGCGCCGACGTGGCCGGATCGTTCAGTCCACTGTGGTCATTGCCGCTGCCGTCATTGCAACGTCCGAGTGAAGGGCCTGGCAGGATCGGCGGACGTTGCTAGCGTGGATGCCGTTCGTGCCGCGGCGACGATGCCGCAGCGCGGCCGGATCTCCGCAGGACGGCCGGCAGGCGACACGACGGACGGTGATCCATGACCGCATCAGTGAAGGACATCCCGGCAGTTGCCGGGCGAAGAACCCCTGAAGGAGCACAACTGTTGTCCCACAAGGAAGAACCGGGCCTGGTCCTGAGCATCGCCCTGACGACGGCCCTCGGGGTCGCCTGGGCGGCCGAGGTGGGAGTCGGCGTCGGGGTGAGCCTCGGGAACATGGTGACCGGCAACACGCGCAAACCGGCGCCCCGGTAGGAAATCCGGCCCGGGTCGGCTCGGCCGCACAGCCGAGCCCCGGGCCCCGTTCGAAAGTACCGCCGCCCTGAATCCCGCGGCCCGGACACCTCGCCGCTCGGAAACCGAGGGTCCGAGAGCCCCCTCGCCGCCCTATAACGCCATGTGGAATTCCGCGGCCGCAAGTCACGCTGTCCGGAACCCGCAGCCGCGAAGTCACACCACTGGAAACCCCGCTGACCCGAGGCACGCTGCCGGGAACGGCGGCCCGCAAGGCCACCCCGTGCGGGAAACCCGCGCGTCAGCTCCAGATCGTCACGTAAACCGGCGGCCGGAAGCGTGACGGGGGCACCCCGCTGCCGGGGGCGCGCATCACATGCATCGCCGCCGGGGTGCTGAGGAAGTGGCGCAGCGAGTTGGCCACGCCGGTGCGGCGGTCGGTGGGGAGGGTGGTCACGAACCAGCACACGGACATCGGCGTGTGACGGGTCGGGACCACGGTCAGCTCGTGGCGGCGCAGCTGCGGGGCCACCAGGTGTTCCAGCGCCACCGAAACCCCGCCCCCGCTGGCGGCCGCCGACCAGGCGGCCGTCTGGTTCGGGAAGACCTGGATGGCGTCGTCGGGGACGCCCAGGCGGCGGAGCAAGCGGCCGGTGTCGCTGCCCGCGTCGGCGCCCGCCGGGTCCAGCAGCCACGGCCAGTGCGCCGGGCTGCCCTGGTGGCGGCAGTGCGGCGAGCCGACCACGACCAGCGACGCGCGGAAGATCGGCACGCTGTCGAGGTCCTGGCCCGGGTCGCCGGTGAGGCTCGGGCCGAGCGCGACGTCCGCGAGCCGATTCGCGACCAGCACCGGCAGCTCCGACGTGCGGGCCAGGCCCGCCGACGCGTCGATCGAATTCCCCGATCTCCGGGTGAACGCCTCCAGCAGCGGGTTGGCGACGAACTCGGCGATCTCGCTGGTCACCGCCAGTTGCAGGCGGGCCGCGACGCCGTTGGCCTGCCGGACGGCGGCGTCGGCCTCGGCGCCGAGCGCCACCATCTGCGACGCGATCGGGAGCAGCCGGCTGCCGCCCGCGGTGAGCGTCATCCCGCCGGAGCGCTTGATCAGCAGCTTGTCGCCGTGGTGCTGGCGCAGCGCGGCCAGCGCCTGGGACACCGCGGGCTCGCTCACGCCCAGCGCCTTGGCCGCGTCGGTGACCGAGCCGAGCCTGGCGACCAGGACGAACGCGTTGAGCTGGCCCAGTGTCATGCGCAAATACTCTCTGTGACCCCGGCGAGGCGACAATACTCCTTAAGCAAAGGGTTAATCCAGCGGTGACCGGACGCCGCGGCGGGCTTAGCGTCGCGCCATGGACGACGACGCACGGCAGGTCCTGCGCGAGCTCTGGAGCGCCCGGGGCCAGCGCAGCGAAGACCTGGAAGCGGCTTGCGGCCCGCAGCGGACCTGCAAGAACATGTCGGCGGTCGGCTTCGAGGGGCTGGCCGGCGGTGGTGACCTGCGGGACGCCTGGAAGACGCAGCTCGCCAAGGAGGGCAAGCTCAAGCCCGGCACCGGCACTGTCCGCGACCTGGTGCTGGGCGCGGACGAGAACGCGTAGCGCGCGGGGATGGACTACCCGGACACCGTCGCCGGCCTCACCGGATCGCTGCGCGACGGCGGCTACCTAGCCGACCGCGGCCTCGCCACCGCGCTGCTCGTCGCGCTCTCGCTGCACCGCCCGATCCTGCTGGAGGGCGAGGTCGGCGTCGGCAAGACCGAGGTGGCCAGGACGATCGCGGCGGTGTTCGAGCGACGGCTGATCCGGCTCCAGTGCTACGAGGGCATCGACACCGCGCAGGCGCTCTACGAATGGGATTACGCCCGTCAGCTGCTGCAGATCCGCGCGCTGCAGGACCGCGAGGCCGCCGCGGACGCGGTGGTGGAGCAGCTGTTCGGGCCGAAGTTCCTGCTCGAACGCCCGCTGCTGGCCGCCGTCCGCGCCGGCGACCGCGCGGTGCTGCTGGTCGACGAGATCGACCGCGCCGACGACGAGTTCGAGGCGTTCCTGCTGGAGCTGCTGTCGGACTTCCAGGTGACCGTGCCGGAGGTCGGCACCATCGTCGCGCCGAGCCCGCCGCTGGTGGTCCTCACGTCGAACCGCACGCGGGAGCTGCACGACGCGCTCAAGCGCCGCTGCCTGTACCACTGGCTCGGCTATCCGCCGGCCGAGCGCGAGGTGGAGATCGTGCTGGTGCGCGAGCCCGGGGTGTCCGCGGCGCTGGCCCGGAAGGTGGTCGCCGCCGTGCAGCGGCTGCGCGAGCTGGACCTGGCCAAACCGCCCGGGGTGGCCGAGACGATCGACTGGGCCCGCATGCTCCGGTTCCTCGGCGAGGACGAGCTGGACGAGCGGTCCGCCGCCGACACGCTCGGCGCCGTGGTCAAGGACCGCGACGATCTCGACGTGGTGCGCGAGCACCTCGCGGAGGTCACTTCCGGTGCCTGAGCGGGCCGCGCTGGTGCGGGTGCTCGTCGGCTTCGCCCGCGCACTGCGGGAAGCCGGGCTGCCCGTCGGCTCCGGTGACGTGCTCACCTACTGCCGGGCGATGACCGCGCTCGACCCGAGCGACCTGCTCGACCTCTACTGGGCCGGGCACGCCGCGCTGCTCAAGCGGCACGAGGACGGACCGCGGTACGACGAGGTGTTCCGCCGCTACTTCCTGGACGCCGAAGGCCCCGTGGCCGAGCTGCTTCAGCTGACGGCCGAGGCGGCGGACGACGCGGCGCTCGCCTTGCCGGAACCGGAGCGCACCGGCGAGGAACGGGAGACCGACACGCTGCTCGGCCTGGCCGCGTCCGATGTGGACACGGTGAAGCACAAGGCTTTCGGCGCCTGTACCGACAAAGAGCTGGCGGCGATCCGACGCATGATGGCGAGGATCCGGCTGACCCCGCCGCGCCGCCGCACTCGCCGCACGCGCCCGGCTCGCTCCGGCCGGGCGCCGGACCTGCGACGCACGGTCCGCGATTCACTGCGCAGCTTCGGCGAGCCCGGCGAGCTGCGGTGGCGGCAGCGCCGGACGCGGCTGCGCCCGCTGATCCTCATCCTCGACATCTCCGGCTCGATGGCCGACTACTCACGCAATCTGCTGCAGTTCGCCTACTCCGCGCGCCATGCCGCGGCGAGGGTCGAGGTGTTCTGCTTCGGCACGCGCCTGAGCCGGATCACCGACCGGCTGCGGACCCGCGACGTCGACGAGGCGCTGGCGCGCGCGGCCGAGGCGGTCGTCGATTGGGAGGGCGGGACGCGGATCGGCGCGTCGCTGGACGAGTTCGTCCGCACCTGGGGGCGGCGCGGGCTGTGCCGCGGCGGCGTGGTGGTGATCTGCTCCGACGGGCTGGACCGCGGCGACCCGGACGTGCTGGCGAACGCCATGGCCCGGCTCTCCCGGCTGAGCCACCGTCTCGTGTGGACGAACCCGCACCGGGGCCCCGGCGGCACGGTCGGGTTGATGGTGGCGGCGCCGCACGTGGACCTGCTGGTGTCCGGGCACGATCTGCGCAGTCTGGAAGAGCTGGCGGCGCTGCTGCCCGGGCTCGGTCAGGAGCAGCGGTGAAACGGTGGAGTGTGGGCATCGAAGCGGACGGCGATCGCGTGTTCACCCGCGAGGAGATCGTGGAGCTGGCCGACGCGGTCGCGCCCGCGGGCGGCATCGCCAGCGGGATCGGCACCAGCCGTTACGGCGCGCGGCTGCTGGTCGACGCGCCGGACCGGGAACAGGCCGTCGCGCTGGCGACGGCCCAGTTCCGCCGCGCCGCCGCGGCCGCCGGGCTGCCGCCGTGCCCGGTCGGCCGGGTGGAAGCCGTCGGCGAGGACGAATGATCCGCCTCGGCCCGGCCGCCGGCTACCCGTTCGACGGCCCCCGCCTCCTCGGCGGCTGGACCCCGCCGCCGGTCGCCGCGGTGTATGCCGTGCTGTACAAACCGGACCCCGAAACCCGGCCCGAGCGTTACGCGGTGATCTACGTCGGGCACGGCGAAGACCTTTCGCGCGAGCACTTCCCGTTCCGCCACCCGCGTGCCGCCTGCTGGATCGCCCGCGCCGGCTCACGGTGGAAGGTGCACATCTGCACCTACGAGGTCCCGGGCGGCCTGCCCGCGCACCGCGAGCAGATCGTCCGCGAGCTGACGGCGGCCTACCGCCCGCGCTGCAACGCCGAGCAGTTCGAGCCCAGCTGGCACGAGAACTGGATCGGGCACACCCGGTGATCCGCGTAGACTGGGCCGATCGAGCACGAGGGGGACACCGGCATGGCGGTACTGCGCACATCAGGCGGGCTGAACGTAGCCAAGCCCACGGAGGACAACATCCGCGCGGTGCTCGAAGCTCTGCCGCGCGACGGTCACGTCATCGTCGACGGCGCCCACGACGACCTCTACATCCAGGTCTGGTTCCGGCCGAACGGCGTTTACCAGCTCGAGCACCGCGCGGGCTCGCCGGACCAGCACTTCAAGACGCTGACCGTCTCCCGGGACAAGGTCGGCGACGCCCTGCTCGGCTGGTGCGACGGCAAGACGGGGTGGATCGAGCAGTTCGAATGGGAGTCGATCGGCGACTAGTTCACCGGCGACTGACCGGCCCGGCGCCGCTCAGCGGGGCGCGAACCCCACCGCGTCGTGCAGCCGGGACCGCCGGGTACCCGAGGCAGGCCGCGCGGGCGGACGCGCCTCCGTCGGCGGAGCGTAAGTCGCGCCGGCCACGATCTCTTCCGCCATCCCGTAAAGCAGCGGCAGCGCCCCCGCGACCACCCCGCCGGTGCGGTTGATGTGCGAGACACCCGGCACGATCGCCGCGGCGTGGACGTTGACGCGGCGGACCGTTTCCGCACAGTCCTCCAGGTTCGCCGCGATGCGGGCGAGCAGCGTGCCCACCCAGAACAGGTACACCGCCAGCCCCGCGATCAGCAGCACGATGTCGGCCACGGTCAGGACGACCAGCGTGGTGGTCATGACTTCACCTTTCCGAGCACCCGGCCGAGGAACAGGTGGTGCTGCAGGCCTTCGGCGAGGACGGCGTCGACGCGGGCGGCCGTCTCCGGGATCAGGGCGGTGTGCTGGGTGTTCTCCGCGGCGCCCTGCAGGGTGTCGCGGATGCCCGCCACGCGGCGGTCGATGATCTTCACGAAATGGACCAGCAGGCTCAGCAGCGCGGCGACCGCCAGCACCACCACGAAACCGGCGATGATCGCGACCCACCACAGGGTCTCGTCCATAGCAGACATGCCTTAGCCTCCCAACCGCGCGCGGCCGCGCTGCAATCCGGCCACGATCACCTCGGCGTGGTCGATGGTGGTGCGCAGCCCGGTCAACACCGCGGTGCTCGCCTCGGCCGCCTTCAGCTGCTCGTCGATCAGCGGGGCCGCGCGGCCGATCGAGCGGGCCAGCGCCAGGATCGGCACCACCAGCGCGACGACCACCAGCACGATCACGACCCCGATCGCGAACCCGACGATCCAGCCCGCCGTCATGGCGCGCTCCTCTCCCGAAAACTGTCCATTGTGGTCACACCGTCTCGCAGAAGTCGCGCACCGGCTTGAGGCTCGCGTTCACCGAGCCGAGGGCGGCGGGCACGGGCGCGGTGCGCTCCGCGACCAGCGTGACCCCGCCCAGCACCGAGCCGAGCGTCCGCCGGACGTGGCGCAGGTGCAGGATGACGCGCAGCAGCCCGACGGCGGCGAACAGGATGATCAGCGCGGCCACGGCGAGCGTGGCCCAGGCGGCAGCAGGCATGACGGGATTCCTTTCAGCCCAGCAGTTTCGCGACGCTGCCCGCGTACCGGGTCGCGCCGGCGGCCACTTCGTCGATGGTGCGGCCGGTGCGGGCGAGCGCCGCGGGCACCGGTTCCAGCCGCCCGGCGAGCTCACCGCCGCCCGCGAGGATGTCGTCAGCCGCGGCGCGGATTCGCTCCACCGCCGCCAGGACGCGGTTGAGCAGGGCGATCACGACGGGCAGCACGACGAGCAGCAGCACGGCGTTGCCGATCCACCACAGGACCATGGTCGCCTCCTCAGGCCGGGGTACTCGGGTAGGGCAGGAAGAACCGGCGGAACACGCGTCGCAGCGCCATCAGCGCCGCCTGCAGGCCGATCCGGAACCCGCGCGCCGGGGCCGCGTGCCGGGCCGCCGGGTCCTCGCCGCGTTCGGCGCGCGCGATGCCGTTCTGCAGGTTCACGGCGAAGTCGCGCATCAGCACCGAGGTGACGTCGGCGATCATGCCGCGGCCGTACTGCGCCGCGGCGCCGGAGATCTGCAAGTCCTGGTCGACGTCGACGCGCGTGCCGCTCCCGGAGCGGACCAGGGTCGCGGTGATGGTCATGCTCGCCTCGCCGCGGCCCTTCTCCTCCGAGCCGGCGGCGTCGACGACGATCCGCTGCGCCGCGTCGTCGCGCTCGGTGATGGTTGCCGTGCCGCCGAACCGCAGCGACACCGGCCCCATCCGCACGCTCACGCGACCCTTGTACCGCTCGCCGCCGAGGTCTTCGGTCAGCTCGGCGCCGGGCAGGCAGGCCGCGACCCGCGGCACGTCGTCGAAGAACCGCCACACCTTGTCCGCGGTCTGCGCGACCTCGAACTGGTTCCGGATCAGCATCGGGTCTCCTTCTTCGCGTAAACGGCCGGGTCGCGCAGGAATTCGGCGCGGCAGCCGGAGCAGCAGAAGCTGTACTCAGCCCCCTCGTACTCGACAGTGTCCGCTGTGGACACTGCGGGCACGGTCATGCCGCACACCGGGTCCACGGCCTCGGGCAGCTCGGCGGCAACGGCCACCGGCGTCGAACGAGCAGCGCGGGCCCGCACCAGCTCGGCCAGGATCGCGACGGCGATCTCCCGGTGCGAAACGCGGCCCAGGTCCAGCCCGGCCGGCACCTGCACGCGCGCCAGGTCCTCGGCGGGCACCCCGCGGTCGGCCAGGTAACCGAGCACCGCCTGGCCACGGCGGAGCGACGCGACCAGGCCGAGGTACGCGGGCCGGGCGGCCAGCGCGCGCTCCATCGACTCCTCGTCGTTGTGCCCCTGCGTCGCGACGACCACAAAGGACTGTGCGGTCACGCCCGCCAGCTCCGGGGTCTCCAGCCGTTCGGCGCGCCAGCCCAGCGCCGCCGCCAATTCGACGAGCGTGCAGGCCATCGGCGAACGCCCGACCACCACCAGGTGCGGCGCCGGCTCCACCGGCTCGATGTACACCTCGAGCGCCCCTTCGCTCTGGCACGAGATCGGCACCACGGTCATGCCGTCCGGCACCGCGGCGCCGAACTGGTCCGGGGTGCCGAGCAGCAACAGCCGGGGCGTGCCCTCGACGAGCGCCTGGCGGGCCTCGCGGACCACCGTCGGCTCGGCGCAGGCCCCGCCGATCCAGCCGCGCAGCTCACCCGCGGCAGTGATGATCGCGCGGCAGCCTTCCTTGCCCGAGGACGGCCCCTGCCGCCACACCACCGTGGCCAGCGCGAACGCCTCACCGCGGCGGGCCAGCTCGCCCGCCTGCTCCAGCACGCCCCAGCCGTCCGGCACCATGCCCGTCACCTCAGTCCGTCCGCACCGGCGGCGCGCCGGAGACGTCGTGCCGGTAGCGCAGCGCCTCCCACACCCGGTCCGGCAGCAGCGGCATGTCGATGTTGCGCACGCCGGTGTCGCCGATCGCGTCCATCACCGCGTTCACGAACGCCGCCGGCCCGCCGACCGCCGCGCACTCCCCCACGCCCTTGGCGCCGATGGGGTGGTGCGGCGAGGGCGTGACGACTTCGCTGTGCAGTTCGAAGCCCGGCGTCTCCCAAGCGGTGGGCAGCAGGTAGTCCAGATAGTTCGAGCCGACGCAGTTGCCCTCGGCGTCGAAGGTGATGAACTGCATGTTCGACATCGCGTAGGCCTCGGTGAGGCCGCCCATGATCTGGCCCTCGACGATCATCGGGTTGATCCGCACGCCGCAGTCGTCGACCGCGACCAGGTTCAGCACGTCCCACACCCCGGTCTCCGGGTCGACCTCCACGGTCGCGATGTAGACGGCGAACGGCCAGGTCAGGTTCGGCGGGTCGTAGTAGGCGTTGTTCTCCAGGCCCGGCTCCATGCCGTCGGGCATGTTGCCGTACGCGGCCATCGCGCACTCCTGGATCGTCACGCCGCGGCCGGGCGCGCTGCGCACGAAGAACCGGCCCAGCTCCCACTCGACGTCCTCTTCGGACACTTCCAGCAGGTGCGCGGCGAGCTTACGCGCCTTGGCCCGGATCTTGCGCGACACCATGGAGATCGCCGCGCCCGCGACCGGCGTGCTGCGGGAGGCGTAGGTGCCCATGCCGAACGGCGCGGTGTCGGTGTCGCCCTCCTCCACCGTGACGTCGTCGGCCGGGATGCCCAGCTCGTGGCTGACGATCTGCGCCCAGGTGGTCTCGTGGCCCTGGCCCTGGCTCTTCGCGCCGACCCGCAGCAGCGCCTTGCCGGTCATGTGCACCCGCAGCTCGGCGGAGTCGAACATCTTGATGCCGAGGATGTCGTACTCGCGGCTGTTGCCGGCGCCGAGCGGCTCGGTCATGGTGGAGATGCCGATGCCGAGGAGCCGCCCGTGTGAACGGGCCTCTTCCTTCTGCCGCAGGAAGTCCTCGTAGCCCACCGCCTTGAGGCCGACGTCGAGGCAGGCTTCGGGCTGACCGGAGTCGACCAGGAAGCCGAACGGCGTGCGGTGCGGGAAGGCGTCGGCCTTCACGAAGTTGAGCCGCCGGAACTCCGCCTGGTCCATCCCGAGGTCGGCGGCGGCCTGGTGGACCATGCGCTCCTGGAAGAACATCGCCTCGGTGACGCGGAACGAGCACCGGTACGCGACCCCGCCCGGCGCCTTGTTGCTGTACGTGCCGCGCGCGGTCAGGTGCGCCGCCGGGATGTCGTAACAGGCGAACGCCGAGTGCAGCAGCCCGATCTTGAACTTGCTGGGCTGGGCGTCGGCGAAGAACGCGCCGTGGTCGGCGTCGGCGTGGATGCGGACGCCGAGGATCTTGCCGTCCTCGCGCAGCGCCATCTCGCTGTCGAGGTACATGTCGCGGGCGAAGCCGGTGGAGATCAGGTTGCCGGTCTTGTCCTCGATCCACTTCACCGGCCGCTCCAGCAGGATGGAGCAGAGGATCGCGCACACGTAACCCGGGTACACCGGCACCTTGTTGCCGAAGCCGCCGCCGATGTCCGGCGAGATGATCCGGATCAGGTGCTCGGGCAGCTCGGCCACCATCGACACCGCGGCGCGGATGATGTGCGGCGCCTGCGTGGTCATGTAGACAGTGAGCTTGCTCGTCGCGCGGTCGAAGTCCGCGACGGCGCCGCAGCACTCGATCGGCGAGGGGTGCGAACGCGGATAATGCAGGCGCAGCTTGGAGATCCGGTCGGCCCGCTCGAACGCGCGGTCGGTGCCGGCCTTGTCCCCGACCTCCCAGTCGTAGATCACGTTGCCGGTCTGGCCGGCCTTGTCGTCGCGGATCACCGGCGCGCCCTCGGCCACGGCCTGGAGCGGGTTCACGATCACCGGCAGCGGCTCGTACTCGACGTCGATCGCCTCGCAGGCGTCCTTGGCGATGTACGGGTCGTCGGCGACCACGCAGGCGACCTCCTGGCCCTGGAAGCGCACCTTGTCGGTGGCGAGCACCGCCTGGGTGTCGTAGGAGAGCGTGGGCATCCACGCCAGGTTGCGCGTCGCGGCCATCTCGCCG
Organism: Amycolatopsis saalfeldensis; assembly: GCF_900110575.1. Classification (GTDB taxonomy): domain Bacteria; phylum Actinomycetota; class Actinomycetes; order Mycobacteriales; family Pseudonocardiaceae; genus Amycolatopsis; species Amycolatopsis saalfeldensis. The sequence goes on along the minus strand of NZ_FOEF01000015.1, from coordinate 12,800 downwards.
GTCAGCACCAGCCGCACGCCCGGGATCGCCCAGGCCCGGCTGGTGTCGATCGACTTGATCCGCGCGTGCGCCAGCGGGCTGCGCAGGATCTCCAGGTGCAGCATGCCGGGCAGCACGATGTCGTCGGTGTAGTTGCCGCGGCCGCGGATGAACCGGTTGTCCTCGACCCGCTTGCGGCTCGCGCCGAGCCCGCCGATCTTGTTCTCGTCCAGCGCCTGGGACACGTCGATCCTCCTATTCGGACCGCAGTTCGGCGGCGGCCCACAGCACCGACTTCACGATGTTCTGGTACCCCGTGCAGCGGCACAGGTTTCCCGACAGCGCCCAGCGGACGTCCTCTTCGGACGGTTCCGGGTTCTCGTCCAGCAGCGCCTTGGCCGAGAGCATCATCCCCGGCGTGCAGAAGCCGCACTGCAGCCCGTGCTCCTCGCGGAAGCCCTCCTGCAGCGGGTGCAGCCCGCTCTCGGTGGCCAGCCCCTCGACGGTGGTGACCTCGTGCCCGTCGGCCTGCACGCCGAGCATGGTGCACGATTTCACCGCGCGGCCGTCGACGAGCACAGTGCAGGCGCCGCAGTTCGTGGTGTCGCAGCCCATGTGCGTGCCGGTGAGCCGGAGTCCCTGGCGCAGCAGGTGGACCAGCAGCAGCCGCGGCTCGCACTCGACCACGCGGCGCTCGCCGTTCACGGTCACCGTCACGCGCCGCACCGGCACGTCGCCGGTCGCCTCTTCCCGGATCTCGTGGACACTGGTCATCTCACGCCGCCCTCTCGCTCGTGCGGCCCAGCGCGCGCACCACGAAGGTGCGCACCATGTGCCGTTTGAATTCGGCTGTGCCGCGGTGATCGGACTTCGGGCGCGCCGCTCCGGCGGCCAGCTCCGCCGCGTGCTCCACGGATTCCTCCGTCAGCGGCCCGCCGACCAGGGCGTGCCCGGCTTCGACGGCCTCGATGGTCGAGCCGCCCACTCCGGTGAGCGCGATGCCGGCCCGGGTCACCGTCTCCCCGGTGGTCTCGATCGCGACCGCGACGCCGACCGTGGCGAAGTCACCGACCCGCCGTTCCAGCTTCAGGTAACCGCCGCCGGGTATGCCGCGAGGCGCGGGAATCACGGCCTCCACGGCGATCTCGTCGGACGCCAGCGCGTTCTGGAACGGCCCGGTCACGAACTCGCGGGCCGGGATCGTCCGCCGCCCGCCCGGGCCGGCCGCGACGACCGAGCCGCCGAGCGCGAGCACCACCGCGGCCCAGTCGCCCTGCGGGTCGGCGTGGCACAGCGAGCCGACCAGGGTGCCGCGGTTGCGCACGATCGGGTCGGCGATCAGCGGCGCGGCCGCCGCCATCGTCGGCTGGGTGCGCTTCAGCAGCGCCGAACGCTCCAGGTCGGCGTGCCGGCACAGCGCGCCGACGTGCAGCGCGCCCGAGGCGTCCAGCTCGTGGTGCGCCAGCCCCGGCAGGTTGTTGATGTCCACCAGCAATCCGGGCGAGGCGAAGCGGAGTTTCAGCAACGGCACCAGGCTCTGCCCGCCGGCCAGTACCTTGGCCTCGTCGCCGTGCTGGTGTAACAGGTCGAGCGCCTCCGCCAGCGAGCGGGGCGCTTCGTAACGGAACCGGGACGGGTACACGCGGGCCCCTCAGTCTCGATCGGCCGGTTCGGGCACGGCGGTGGGGAGGGTGTCCTCCTCCGGCTCCGGGCGTGGCCGCTGGTGCGGGGGCCAGGGCCCGGCGACCGGGCGGCCCGCGACCTTCAGGAAGTCCACCAGCTCGGGCCAGGCCCACACGGTCGGGCTGTTGCCCTCCTTCGGGGCGTCCTCGACGAGCTCGTACAGCCGCGGGTTGCCCCGGCTGTGCCCGTCGGACTCGATCCGCATGACGCGCACCCGCTTCCGCCGTTGGTCAGGTGCGGTGATGCTCCACCCGGGCGAACGCCGGGACAACGCGCGATTAACCCTTTGCTTAACCCCGCTATTGCGGGTGGCCGCGGCGGCGGGGACGATCGCTTTCATGCAGGTGCCGGCGCAGTTCGAGTACGAGCGGGCCTCGAGTGTCGAGCACGCGCTCGCGCTGCTGGCCAAGTACGGCCCGGAAAGCCGCGTGATCGCGGGCGGGCACAGCCTCATTCCGATGATGAAGCTCCGGCTGGCCCGGCCTGAGGCGCTGATCGACGTGAATGAGCTGGCCGAGCTGGCCACGATCGAGGTGACCGGGGACGAGCTGCGGATCGGCGCGCTGGTGCGGCACGCCGAGTTACTCGCGTCGGAAGTCGCGGGCGGGCTTTTCCCGATCCTGCACGACGCGGAGCGGGTCATTGCCGACCCGATCGTCCGCAACCGCGGCACCATCGGCGGTTCGCTGTGCCAGGCCGATCCGTCGGAAGACCTCTCGGCCGCGTTCACCGCGGTCCGCGCGATCGCCGTGATCCGGGGTGAAGAAGGCGAGCGGACGGTGCCGGTGCGCGACTTCTTCGCCGGCCCGTACGACACGGTCGTCGGCCCGGCCGAGCTGCTCGTCGAACTGCGGCTGCCGATCCGCGACGGGCTGGGCAGCGCGTACACGAAGGTCGGCCGGCGCGCGGGCGACTGGGCGGTGGCCGCCGCCGGCGCGGCGCTGGCGCTCGACGGCCCGGATGTCACCGAAGCCGGGATCGGCCTCACCGCCGTGGGCGCGCCCCGGTTCGTCGCGGCCGAGGCCGAGGACTTCCTGCGCGGCGGCGCCGCGACCCCGGACCGGTTCGAGAAGGCGGGGACGATCGCCGCCGGGCACTGCTCCCCCGCCGCCGACCAGCGCGGCCCGGCCGACTACAAACGCCACCTCGTCGCCACGCTGACCACGCGCGCACTGCATCTGGCCCAGGCCCGGGCGGAGGGCTGAAGGCGTGGAGATCACCGTGACGGTGAACGAGGAGCAGTACCGCCGGTCGGTCGAGCCCCGCCTGCTGCTGGTGCACTTCCTGCGCGACGACCTCGGCCTCACCGGCACGCACTGGGGCTGCGACACGTCGAACTGCGGTGCCTGCGTGGTGTGGCTCGACGAGGTGCCGGTGAAGTCGTGCACGGTGCTCGCCGCGATGGCGGACGGCAAGCGCGTCCGCACCGTCGAAGACCTCGCCTTCGGCACGGCGCTCGACCCGGTGCAGCAGGGTTTCGTTCAGTGCCACGGGATCCAGTGCGGGTTCTGCACGCCGGGCCTGCTGATGACCGCGCGCTGGCTGCTCGACCACAACCCCGATCCGAGCGAGGGCACCATCCGCGAGGCCATCTCCGGGCAGCTCTGCCGGTGCACCGGTTACGAGAACATCGTGCGCTCGATCCGCTGGGCCGCCGAGCACCCGGACGGGGCCACGCCATGACCAGCTCGCTTGGATACGGATCGTTGCCCCGTAAGGAAGACGCGCGGTTCGTGCGCGGGCGCGGCACGTTCGTCGACGACGTCGTGCTGCCCGGGATGCTGCACGGCGCGGTGCTGCGCAGCCCGCACGCGCACGCGCGGCTGCTCTCGGTCGACACCAGCGCGGCGGAGGCACACCCGAAGGTGCGCGCGGTGCTCACCGGCGCGATGCTCGCCGAGCGCGGGATGGCGTGGATGCCGACGCTCTCGCACGACGTCCAGGCCGTGCTCGCCACCGACAAGGTCCGTTTCCAGGGCCAGGAAGTCGCGTTTGTCGTCGCGGAGGACCGCTACGCCGCCCGCGACGCGCTGGAGCTGATCGACGTCGAGTACGAGCCGCTGCCGGCCGTGATCGACGGGCTCGCCGCGCTCGACCCCGGCGCCGAGGTGATCCGCGACGACCTCGGCCGCACCGACAACCACATCTTCGACTGGTCCTCCGGCGACGCCGATGCGACCGAGGCGGCCATCGCCGGCGCGGAAGTCGTTGTCCGCCAAGACATGCTGTACCCGCGGGTGCACCCGGCGCCGCTGGAAACCTGCGGCGCGGTGGCCGACATCGACGCCGTCACCGGCAAGCTCACGGTCTGGGTCACCGCGCAGGCCCCGCACGCGCACCGGCTGCTGTACTCGCGGATCACCGGCCTGCCCGAGCACCGGGTCCGGATCATCGCGCCGGACATCGGCGGCGGCTTCGGCAACAAGGTCGGGCTGTATCCCGGTTATCTGTGCGCGGTGGTCGGCTCGATGCTGACCGGACGGCCGGTGAAGTGGACCGAAGACCGTTCCGAGAACCTGATGAGCACCTCGTTCGCCCGCGATTACCACATGAGCGGCGAGATCGCGGCCACCCGCGAGGGCAAGCTGCTCGGCCTGCGCGTGCACGTGGTGGCCGATCACGGCGCGTTCAACGGCACCGCGCAGCCGTCGAAGTTCCCGGCCGGGTTCTTCCACGTGTTCACCGGCTCCTACGACCTGCCGGTGGCGCACTGCGCGGTCACCGGCGTGTACACGAACAAGGCGCCCGGCGGCGTGGCCTACGCGTGCTCGTTCCGGATCACCGAAGCGGTGTACGTCGTCGAGCGGATGATGGACCTGCTCGCGCGCGAGCTGGGGCTGGACCCGGCCGAGCTGCGGATGCGGAACCTGTTGCGCCCCGAGCAGTTCCCGTACACCTGCGCGACCGGTTGGGAGTACGACTCTGGCGACTACCCGCGGGCGCTGGAGCTGGCCAAGGAGATCGCCGGCTACGACGGGCTTCGCCGTGAGCAGGCCGAAAAGCGCACCCGGGGCGAGCTGATGGGCGTCGGGCTGAGCTTCTTCACCGAGGCCGTCGGCGCCGGCCCGCGCGAGCACATGGACATCCTCGGCCTCGGCATGGCCGACGGCGCCGAGCTGCGGGTGCACCCGACCGGCTCGGCCGTGCTGCGGCTGTCCTGCATGTCCCAGGGACAGGGTCACGAAACGACGTTCGCGCAGCTGGTGTCCGAGGAGCTGGGCATCGCGCCGGACGAGGTCGAGGTGGTGCAGGGCGACACCGACCACACCCCGTTCGGGCTGGGCACGTACGGCTCTCGCTCGACGCCGGTCTCCGGCGCGGCCGCGGTCACCGTCGCGCGCAGGGTCCGCGAACGGGCGCGCCAGGTGGCGTCGGCGATGCTCGAGGTGAGCCCGGACGACCTGGAGTGGGAACGCGGGCGCTGGTTCGTGCGCGGCGTGCCGGGCCGCGGGGCCACGATCCGCGAGATCGCGCTGGCGGCGCATTCGGACCTCGCGCTGCCCGAGGGCGTCGAGGGGCACCTGGACGCGAGCACGGTGTACAGCCCGCCGAACCTGACCTACCCGTTCGGCGCGTACATCTGCGTGGTGGACGTGGATCCCGGGACCGGGCAAGTGAGGGTGCGCCGGTTCGTCGCCGTGGACGACTGCGGGGTGCGGATCAACCCGATGATCGTGGCCGGGCAGGTGCACCGCGGCCTCGCCGACGGCATCGGGATGGCGCTGATGGAGCTGATGGCCTTCGACTCCGACGGCAACCACCTGGGTGGCTCGTTCATGGACTACCTGCTGCCGACGGCGCTGGAGTGCCCGTCGTGGGAGCTGGGCGAGACCGTCACCCCCTCGCCGCACCACCCGATCGGCGCGAAGGGTGTCGGCGAGTCGGCGACCGTCGGCTCTCCCGCCGCGGTGGTGAACGCGGTGCTGGACGCGCTCGCCCCGTTCGGCGTCCGGCACGCCGACATGCCGCTGACCCCGGCGGCGGTGTGGCGCGCGATGCAGGGCAGTCCACTTCGGACAGACCTGGCGATCACCTGAGCCCGTGGGCCGGTTGGTCCGCCCGCAGATTGGTCTGCACCTTTACGCCGAGCGGCAGGCGGCGCGCCGTGAGCGGTCGGCGGGCGCCGTTCGGCGCAGCCCGCCCGGCGATGGGCGCCGCCGGTGAACCGTTCCCGCACGGGGTCCGTTTTCCCTGGTAGAAACACAGAAAGCAGCCCCAGGAGGAAACCGCCATGCTCACGAACCGCTCGCTCGCCATGCTCCGCGCGGTCGCCGCCGGCCGGGCCGACCTGGGCGCTGGCAGCGAGCCCGACCTCCGTGTCGACGGGCTGCCCTGCTGCGACCAGCCGGCCGCCCACCGGCTGTTCCACGACGGCCTGGTCCGCCCCGCGCGCCCGGCCCGGCCGGGCCACTGGACCCCGGCCGAGCTGACCGCCGCGGGCGAGCTGGCCCTCGGCCTGCCCGTCGCCGCCTGACCGGCGCGTTCCCCCGGGCCGCGTTACCCGGTGACGCCGGCCGGAGTCCGGTCCACGCGGTCGTAGGCCTCCTGCGACGCCGACACGTCGCCGAGGTGCTCGACCGCCCATTCCTGCAGCATGCGCAGCGGCTCACGCAGGGTGCGGCCCGCGCCGGTGAGCGCGTACTCGACGCGGACCGGCACCTCGGGATAGACGGTGCGGCGCACGAGCCCGTCCCGTTCGAGCCCGCGCAGGGTCTGGGTGAGCATCTTCTGCGAGATGCCCTCGATGCGCCGGCGCAACTCCGAGAAACGGGCGTCCCCCTCCCAGAGGACGCCCACGATGAGCACCGTCCACCGGTCGCCGACGCGGTCCAGGATGCGGCGGGTCGGGCAGTCCGCGCGGTAGGGGCTGCCCAGGAGCGTCGACTCGGCTGGCGTGGTTACCACAAAGTGCCTTCTTCCCATTGGAGAGCTGCACTCATACGGTAACCACGGGGCGTCGCCCGACGCCAGCTCTCTCCGCAGGAAGGCACCTCCGTGTCTCGTATCACCGTCATCGGCGGCACTGGTTACGCCGGCTCGGCCATCGTCGCGGAGGCCGCCGCGCGCGGTCACCAGGTCACCGCGCTGAGCCGCTCGCAGCCCGCCGAGCCGGTCGGTGGCGTCACCTACACCCGCGGCGACGCCACCGACGAGGCAACGCTGTCCTCGGTCATCGAAGGTGCCGACATCGTGGTGGCCGCGCTCGCCCCGCGCGGCCCGCTGGCCACCGGCTTCCGCGACGCCTACCGCACCATCGCCCGGCTGGCCGACGCCGCCGGCGCGCCGCTCTACGTCGTCGGCGGCTACTCGTCACTGCGCCCCGCGCCCGGAGCGGACCGGTTCGTCAGCGACCTCGGCGACATCCCGGCGGAACTGCGCGCCGGAATCCTCACCGACGCCGCGTTCGTCATCGAAGACCTCCCGGCCACCCCCGCGACCCTCGACTGGGTCTACGTCAGCCCGGCCCGCCAGTTCGGCGCCCACGCGCCCAGCGCGCCCCGCGGCCACTACCGGCTCGGCGACGAGGTCGCGGTCCGGCCCGAGGACGGCGGCTCCATCGGCGCGGCCGACTACGCCCTCGGCTTCCTCGACCTCATCGAGAAAGCCGAGCACCACCGCACCCAGGTCAACCTCGGCAACTGAGGCACCGGCGCCGTCGGGGCGATGTCGCTTGTCCGGCGTTCTGTCCGTTCCCTCACCTGATCAGCGGTCACCGGACGCCCCGGCCCGCCAGCACTGTGATCCCCATGAGACGGCTACTGGCGGTGGGCACGGCGGTCCTGGTCACCTTCGGCGCGGTCACGGCGTCGAGTACCGCGCAGGTCGAGCAGACGCCCGGCGGCTGGGTCGGCAGCTGGGCGGCCGCCCCCGCCGCCGGGGTCCCCGGCACCCCGCAGGGCTACCCGAACTACTCGATCCGCAACGTCGTGCACACCAGCATCGGCGGCAGCAAGGCGCGGGTGCGCCTGTCCAACACCTTCGGCACCGGGCCGCTGGTGTTCGGGCACGTGACCGTCGCCGTCGCGGCGGCGCCGGGCAGCCCGCGCGCGGTGCCCGGCTCCCTGCGGACGCTGACGTTCGGCGGAATGTCCACTGTGGTCGTCCCGGCCGGCGCCGAGGTGCTGAGCGACCCCGCGCCGGTGCGGGTGCCCGCGGACGCCGACCTGCTGGTCACCACGTTCGTGCCGACGCCGTCCGGCCCGGTGACCTATCACCCGGCGGCCCAGCAGACGTCGTTCTTCACCCGCAACGGCGACTTCGCCGCGGAGGAGTCCGGCGCATCCTTCACCGAGCAGACCACCGTCTGGCACTACGTCAGCGAAGTCGACGTGCAGGGTGTCGCGCCCGGCGCCGTCGTCACGCTCGGCGACTCGATCACCGACGGCGTCGGCTCGACCCCCGGCGCCGACCACCGCTGGCCCGACTACCTCAGCGACCGCCTGCACGGCCGCCTCGGCGTGCTCAACGCCGGCATCAGCGCCAACCGGCTGCTGCTGGACGTGCCCGGCAGCGGCGCCGGCAGAAACGCGCTGGCCCGGTTCGCCGACGACGTGCTCAGCGTCGGCGGCGTGCGCACGCTCATCGTGCTCGAAGGCATCAACGACATCCAGCAGGACCCGCACCAGACCGACCCGGAGATGATCATCTCGGCGCTACGGCAGCTCGTCGCGCAGGCGAAGGCGCGCGGCATCCGCGTGATCGGCGCGACGCTGACGCCGTTCAAGGGCTGGCAGGTCTACGACGAGACGCTGGAGCGCACCCGCGAGGCCGTGAACACGTTCATCCGCACCAGCGGCGTGTACGACGGGGTGGCCGATTTCGACGCCGCCATCCGCAATCCGGCCGACCCGCTGGCGATGCAGGCCGCGTACGACTCCGGCGACCACCTGCACCCCAACGACGCCGGCTACGCGCGGATGGCCGCCGCGATCGACCTCAACCGGCTGTGACCGGCGTCCGGGGGAACGCCAGCACGGCCACGAGGCTGATCAGCCCGACGCCCACCATGTACAGCGAGACCGAAAGCGAGGTCCCGGTCGAGGTCTGCAGCTCCACCGCGATCAACGGGGCGAAGCTGCCGCCCAGCACGGCGCCGACGGCGTAGGAGAACGACGCGCCGCTGTAGCGGAACCGCGGCTCGAACAGCTCCGAGAACAGCGCCGACTGCGGCCCGTAGGTCGCGCCGAGGCCGAGGTTCAGCACCACCACCGCGACGATCAGCAGCCACACCTGGCGGGTGTCGACGAGCAGGAAGAACGGCACCGCCCACACCACCAGCAGCACCGAGCCCGCGAGGTACACCGGTCTGCGGCCGACGTGGTCGGACCAGATCGCCGACGCGATGATGCTGACCAGCCACGTGACACTGCCGGCGATCACGACCACGAGCATGGTGTCACTGCTCAGCTTCAGCACCGAAGTGCCGTACGACAACAGGTACGCGAAGAAGACGTAGCCGATCGCGGTGTTCGCGATGAAGCTCGCCGACGCCACCAGCACCTCGCGCGGCCGCTGCCGCAGCACGTCCGCGATCGGCACCCGGCTGCGCTCGCCCGACTCCCGCAGCCGCGCGAACACCGGGCTCTCCTCGACGCGCAGCCGGATCACCAGTCCCACGGCCACCAGCACCAGGCTGGCCAGGAACGGCAGCCGCCAGCCCCACGAGCGGAACTCCTCGGCCGAAAGCGCGTTGCCGACCCCGAAGAACACCAGCTGCGCCAGGATCAGCCCGGCCGGCACCCCGATCTGCGAGAACGACCCGTACCGCCCGCGGCGCCCCGCCGGCGCGTGCTCGACGGCCATCAGCGCGGCCCCGCCCCACTCACCGCCGGCGGAGAGGCCCTGCAGCAGCCGCAGCACCACCAGCAGCACCGGTGCGAGGACCCCGGCCTGCGCGAACGTCGGCAGGACACCGACCCCGGCCGTCGCGATGCCCATCAGGACCAGCGAGAGCACCAGCATCGTCTTGCGCCCGACGCGGTCCCCGAAGTGCCCCCAGACGATCCCGCCGATCGGCCGGGCGACGAAGCCCACCCCGAGCGTCGCGAACGCGGCGAGCGTGCCCGCCGACGGTGACAGCGAAGGGAAAAACGCCTTGTTGAACACCAGCGCGGTCGCGGTGCTGTAGATGAAGTAGTCGTACCACTCGATCGTCGTGCCGATCGCGCTCGCCACCGCGACCCGCCGCACGGACCCGGCCCGCACCTGTGACTGTTCCGCCATTCCCGTTCTCCCCCGCTCCGTCCGGCCGGCGGATCATGATGCCAGACCACGCCCGGCGGGTCGAGCGCCGGAAGTCGGGTGATCCGCCCGGGCACTCCGGTCCGATGTGGACGTTTCGATCGGGTGCCACCAGAGTCCGATGTGGACACTTCGCGGCCGCCTGGACAGCGGCTCAGCGGCGGGTGGCCACGCGGACCAGGCCGGCGAGCGCCCGGGAACGGCTGTGCGGCGGCCAGGCGATCACGGTGGTCACGGCCGGAGCGTCCACGACCGGCACGGCGACCAGGCCTTCGAGCAGGTTGGCGCGGCTGGACTCGGGCAGCACCACGGTGGTGCGGCCCAGCGCGATCAGCTGGAAGAGCTGCGTCTGGTTGCGCACTTCCACGCCGGGGCCCTCGGGATAGTCGCCGCCGGGGCCGCGCCAGCGGGCCATCGGGAGGTCCGGCAGGCAGCCGACCTCGGCCAGCCGGAGCCGGGTCCGGCCGGCGAGCGGATGCGCGGCGGGCAGGATCGCGACCTGGCCCTCGGTGGCCAGGACCTCGGTGTCGAGCCCGGCCGTCGAGTCGAAGGGCTGGTGCAGCAGCGCCACGTCGGCCTGGCCGTCGGTCAGCGCCCGCTGGGGCTGGGACTCGAACAGCAGCAGATCGACCGGGACGGCATCCGGCTCGGCGGCGTACGCGTCGAGCAGCTTCGCCAGCAATTCACCGGAAGCGCCGGCCTTGGCGGACAGCACGAGCGGCGGCGGGCTCGTCGCGGCGCTCCGGGCGCGCCGCTCGGCCGCGGCCAGCGCGCCGAGGATCGCCCGGCTTTCGGCCAGCAGCACCGACCCGGCTCCGGTGAGCGAGACTCTGCGGCTGGTGCGTTCCAGCAACGCGACGCCGAGCCGTCGCTCGAGCTGCGCGATCGTCCTCGACAGCGGCGGCTGGGCGATGCCGAGGCGCTCGGCGGCCCGGCCGAAGTGCAGCTCCTCGGCGACCGTCACGAAATACCGCAGCTCCCGCGTCTCCACCCCTTCAGGCTACCGCCCGATCAATACCGCCCGGGTATCGTCGCGCGACCCAGACGGTGTTGGTCCCCCGCCGCCGCGCGGCCACGATCGAAGGCATGAGCGAACAGACGATCGCGCTGGTCACCGGCGCGAACAAGGGAATCGGGTACGAGATCGCGGCCGGCCTCGGCGCGCTGGGCTGGAGCGTCGGCGTCGGCGCCAGGGACGAGCAGCGCCGGGACGATGCCGTGGCCAAGCTGCGCGCGGCCGGTGTGGACGCGTTCGGCGTGCTCCTCGACGTGACCGACGACGCGAGCGTGACGGCCGCCGCCGCCCTGATCGAGGAGCGCGCCGGGCGGCTCGACGTGCTGGTCAACAACGCCGGCATCGCCGGGGCGTGGCCGGACCCGCCGACCGCCGTCACCCCGGACGGCCTGCGGGCAGTGGTGGAGACCAATGTGATCGGCGTCGTCCGGGTCGTCAACACGATGCTGCCGCTGCTGCGGCGCTCCGCGCACCCGCGGATCGTGAACCAGTCCAGCCACGTCGGCTCACTGGCGTTGCAGACCGCGCCGGGCACCGGCTTCGGCGGGCCCAGCGGTGCGTACTCGCCGTCGAAGACGTTCCTCAACGCCGTGACCATCCAGTACGCCAAGGAACTCGGCGGCACCATCAAGATCAACAACGCCTGCCCCGGCTACATCGGGACCGACCTCAACGGCTTCCAGGGCACCGGCACCCCCGCCGACGGCGCCGAGATCGCCGTCCGGCTCGCCACCCTGCCGGACGACGGCCCGACCGGCGGCCTGTTCGACGAGGCCGGCCCCGTGTCCTGGTGACCTTCTCCGGCCCGCCTGGTCGCTCGAAAACGGTGTCAGTCAAGGGTTTCCGACACCGCTGAACGCCGAAGGCCCGCACCGTCCGGTGCGGGCCTTCGGCGTCGGTGAGGCCGGGCGGCTCACCAGGGGTTGTTGTCCTGCTCGTCCGGGTCGATGCCACCGGGACGGCGGGCCGGCGGGGACGTCGGGGCGGCCGGCGGGGTCGCCGCACCACCCGAGGCCGGGGACGGCGGCACGGGCTCCGGGTCCGGGTCGCTGTCCGGCTCGGGCGGGCCGTCCTCGGGCTCGTCCGGGTCCGGGAACCGGCCGCGCAGCGAGTCGAGCAGGACGCCGCGGGTCTCCTGGTCCTCGTCGCCGAGGTTCTCGGTCATCACCTCGGCGACCCGTTCGGTGATGCCGGCCTGCGCCCGGCGCATGGTCTCCAGCACCATCCGCGAAAGCTCCTCCGGCGGCATCGTCCGCGTCTTCGAACTGAAGACCAGATCCGACACCACGCCGTCGGCGCCGACGGTGACCCGGACCGTGCCGTCCGGGCTCGACGCCGTCAGCCGCAGCCGCTCGGTCTCCTCCTGAGCCGCCGCGTACCGCTCCGCTTTGCGCGCGAAGCCCGCGGCCCACTCGTCCATCCGCCGGATCGCCTCGTCGGGGTCCCTCATCAGGTCGCCCAGGCCGCCGCCAGCACTAGTCATGCTCGTCGTTCCCCTCGAATCCTCGTCACTGCAACGCGCCGCTCACGAATCCGCGACCGCTCAGGCGCCGTTCCGCTCGACCGTGCCGACCCGCAACTGCTTCGCGTCGACCTCCGCACCAGCCTGCTTCTTGAACGGCTCCGCCTCCGCCTCATCACCCTCACGGTAAGTCTTGGCAGCAGTACGGACATTGTCCGCCGTCGTCTTCACACCCTCACCCGCCGAACTCACCGCCTCCTTCGCCTTCTCACCCGTCGGATTCACAATCAACGGCAAAAACGCACACAACAACCCATACGCATCCGTCGACATAGCACTGTCCGCCGCCTGCACCGCCGTATGCAAACGATCCACCAAACCGTCCAAATGACTCGCGTGCGCGACCAGATCATCCGGCTC
>NZ_FOEF01000019.1 GCF_900110575.1 Amycolatopsis saalfeldensis | reverse complement strand
TGTTGCTACCGCCGGAGTTAGTGCCGCCGGAGTTAGTGCCGCCAGTGTTGCTACCGCCGGAGTTAGTGCCGCCGGAGTTAGTGCCGCCAGTGTTGGTGCCGGAGGAATTGGCGCCACCGGAGTTAGGGCTGCCGGAGTTAGCGCCACCGGAATTGGTGCCACCGGAGTTAGGGCCGCTGGTGTTCGCGCCACCGGAGTTGGTGCTGCCATTGTTGGCGCCAGAAGAATTGGTGGTGCCGGAGTTAGCACCGTTGGAGTTGGTGGTGCCGGTATTGGCGCCGTTGCCGTTCGCACCGGTGGTGGGGTTCCCGTTGTTGGCACCGCTGGTGTTGTTGCCACCAGTGTTTGTCGCGCCGTTGTTCGTTGTGTTGTTGGCGTTCGGGGTGCTGCTGTTCGGCGGCGGCGAGCCCGCGTTACCGGAAGAGTTGCCCGAGGAATTGCCCGACGAGCCGGTGCCCGGAGAACCCGCGCCGGAAGAACTGTTGCCACCAGTGCCGGACGGACCATTCCCCAACGGGCCACCAATGTCCGTTGTAGACGATCCACCACCAGGCGGCGGCGGGGCCTTGATGTCGCCGACGTTGCCCTTGTTGAAACCCGTGTCCCCGACGTCGTTGGGGCCGCCGCCCTTGCCGCTGCCGCCGTCGCCGTTGCCGTTTAGCTTGCCGGCGAGTGATTCGCCGGCGTGGTGGGCTCCGTGGGTGGCGGCGCCGCTCAGGGCGCCGTTCAGGGCGGACCAGCCCAGGCTGTCCAGGCCACCGCCGAAGGCGACCGCGCCGAGGCCGCCGACTACGACCTCCGTGGCGGCCTCGATGCCGGCTTCGCCGAAGACGTTCTTCGAGAAGTTCGTGTCGAACTTGTTGTCGAACTTGCCGAGGCCCTTTCCGGCGACGTGGGCGAATGCGCCGCCCGCGCCGCCGAGGATTGCGGACTGCTTGATGGAATTCCAGTCGAAACCGTTGCGGTTGCCCTGCGCGATCTGGATGCCCTGCGCGAGCATGTCCTCCGCGACCTCTTCGATCGCCTCCTGCGCCGCCTCGCGCGCGATCCGCGAGAGCAGGCTCGTCAAGCGCTGGATCAACGTCCGCTCGACCTCGTTGACGACCTCGCGCCCGACCGCCATGATCTCCGGCGCCAACGCCGCCGTGAACGGATTCGACAACGCCCACAACACCTCGGCCGCGGTCACCGCGATCGAGATCAACATGCCGTACTTGGCGTTCTCGATGTTCAGCGCCTGCTCACGCAACGACGCCGCCTGCTGCTGCGCCCGCGCCACGAACGTCGAGCCCATCGTGCTCAGGTTGTTCGCGAAGTTGGTGAAGTTCGTCTGCACGTCGCCGCCGACGTTCGCCGTCACGTGTTGCGACAGCTGGTTGAAGCCCTGGCCCGCGGACGCGATCCGTTGCGCGACCTCGTCCCACTCGGCGGCCAGCTCGCGCAACGCGTCCTCGTCGCCCTGCGGCCAGGCGTCACCCGCGATGATGTAGAAGATCCAGTTCAGGCTCGGGTCGACCATCAGGCTCATCGCGGGTTCACCTCACTTTCCTCTGCTGCAGAACAAAAACCTCAGGCCGGGGTGGTGGGGATCGGCCGCGTCGAGACGCCCTCGGTCACCACGCCCTCGTCCGGAATCCCGACATCGCGCTGGAACGACCGAGTCGGCTCCAGCGGAATTTCCGGAGTGACCTCCCCCGGCTTCGACGACCTCACGAACTCCCGTGGCTGCAACGGCTCCGCCGGCACACCTCGCTCCGCGGGCATCGCCTCGATCCGCTGGGCCCGTTCCAGTGCCACGGTCTTCTCGGCCGGCTCGGCCAACCGTCGCTTGGCCGTGAACGCCTGGGTTGGCTCCAGCGCCGCCTCCCGGCGCGCCAACGGCGGGTTCGACGAGCCGTCGGAAGAGCCACCCGAGCCGTCGTTCAGCTTCTCGAAGCTGTTGCGCAGGTCGGTCGCCATGTCAAACGCGCCGGCGTCGGCCTCGCGGAACGAGCTGGCCATGTCGCCGATCGCGACCTTGGTGCCGTCGACCGCGCGCGACCACGCCTTGATGCCGTCGTGGATCTCACCGACGGCCTTGACGTGGGTCTGCGTGAAGTTGGTGCCGTTCTTGTCGTTTCCCGCCGCGGCGGCGACCCGGCCGGGGTCGCCCAGCGCGGCGATGCGCTGCGCCAGGCTCTCGATTTCGGACGCCTTCTCCCCGAACCCGTTGCGGCCGGTGTCGAGGCCGTCCGCGTCGACGAAGAACTCGCTCATGACCGGTTCCCTTCCTCGAGGCCCGGCACCCGTGCGGCGATCAGCGCCCGCACGTCCACCTTGCCGCTCATCATGTCCTCCGCCGAGAAGCCGGGCGGCAGCATCGGCGCCAGCTCTTCGGCCGACGCGGCGATCGAGGCCTGCCGCGCTTCCGAGATGGTCCGCACGATCACCGAAGCCAGTTCGGCCGGCGCCATCCGCTTGTACGCGCTGGTCGGGAACGACAGCTCGGTCAGCTCACCAGTGCGCCCGACGGTGGCCGTCACCTCGCGCCGGGCGGAGGTGGCGGTGCTGGTGAGCGAGTCCATCCGCTCTTTGGCGTCCGTGAGACGCTCGCGCTGACGCTGGTACGCGCCGAGCGCGTCTTCGAGCATCTTCTCGTACTGCGAAGCCATCAGAAACCTCCCTGGTCCGTCATCCCACCGACGCCAATCCCTGGCCGAGCGCCAGCGCACCGGTCTCCGGCGGCCGGATGCCGCGCAGGTCCGCCGCCGCGAGCGTGCGTGAAGCGGCGGTGGCCGAGAGCGTCCGCGCCAGCTCGTGCGCCGCGTGCACCGTGTGCTCGGACGCCGCCGCCAGCTCGTGGGCCAGCGCGTCTCGGACTTCCTCGGGCACGTCGTGGCCGCGCCGGGCCAGCTGGCGCACCGCGACCTCGGTCAGTTCGTCCACTGTGTACTCGCCGAGCTCCCAGCCGACGGTGAACTGGTTGCGCAGCGTGGGCACCAAGCCCAGCAGGGCCGACACGCGCCGGGCCTCGCCGGTGAGCACGACCACGGGGTCCGCCGGGCGGCGTGACACGGCTTCGGCGACGGCCTCGATCACCTCGACGCCCGGGGTGTGCGTCGAGGCCTCCCAGTCGCCGTCGAGGTCGAGGACCAGCACGCCGCCGCTCGCGTCGTCCATGGCGGTGCGCACGAGGTGCTCGGCCTGCCCGGGCCAGCGCGGGAACAGGTCCTCGGCGACGGAGCACCGCACGAGCTGCCCGACGCTGACCAGCCCCAGCTCGGCCAGCGTCAACGCGTAGAGCTTCGCGAACTCGGCGCGGCCGGACCCGCGCGGGCCGCCGATCACGACGTTCGCGAGCTGGCCGAGCGGCTGACGGGTCTGCTTGAGCCCGCCGAGCCGCACCAGCTGGTTCTGCGCGTGCTGGCGCACGGTGTTCTGGCCGACGAGGTTCCGCAGCCGGTTCCAGCCCGTGCTCGCGCCGACGGCCGCGGCCGGGTCCGAGCCGACCGAAACCGCCGCCTGCGCGGCCGACGGCAGCAGCGCCAGCTCCGCCCGCAGGTCCTCGGCCGTGAGCCGGTTCAGCTCCGAGTCCTTGGACGGCGGCTGCAGCGCCAGCCGCGACGCCTGGTTGTTCACCATGGCCTCGAACAGCTTGCGCGCCACGCGGCCGTTGCCGAACGTCGAGTTCTTCGGCACCCGCTCGAAGTACTCGCGCAGCGTGGTCATCGCGTCGTCGGTCAGCTCGTAGTAGTGCTTGCGGGTCAGCCCGGTGGTGATGGTGACCAGCTCGTCGACGCTGTAGTTCGGGAACTCGATGGTGCGCGTGAAGCGCGAGGCGAGACCGGGGTTGGAGTCGAGGAACTGCACCATCTGCTCGGAGTAGCCGGCGACGATGACCACCAGCGAATCGCGCTGGTCCTCCATGATCTTCATCAGCGCGTCGATGGCCTCCTGGCCGAAGTCCGGGCCGGAGCCGCCGGAGCCCGCCGCCAGCGTGTACGCCTCGTCGATGAACAGCACGCCGCCGATGGCCTTCTCGACCACCTCGGTGGTCTTGATCGCCGTCGAGCCGATGTACTGTCCGACCAGGTCCGCGCGCGCGACCTCGACCATGTGCCCCTTGGACAGGATGCCCAGCTCCGCCAGCACCGTGCCGTAGAGCCGTGCCACGGTGGTCTTACCGGTGCCGGGCGGGCCCGCGAACACGAGGTGGCGGCTCATCGGGGGCATCGGCAGGCCCATGCGCTCGCGCATCTGGGACATCTTGATCAGGTTGATCAGGCCGGTGACCTCCTTCTTCACCCCGGCCAGGCCGACCAGCGACTCCAGGTCGCCCAGCGGGCCGTCGAGCACCTCGCCGGCCGCTTCGCTCACGGTCGTCGCGGCGGGCGCCTCGCCGGGCTCGGGGAAGGAGCCGGCCGGCATCATCGGCTCCGGCGTGGCGTGCGCCTGGTCGGTGCTCAGGTTGTCCACCGTCACCTGGTCCTCGCCGAAGCGGTGCACGGGCTCGCCGGCCGCGTCGTTGACCACGCAGTCCCGGATCGTGACGGCCTCGCGCGTGTCGAGCCGGAAGCCGTCCTCGCCGGCGCCCAGCACCTCGCACTCGACCAGCGACACCCGCGCGCGCTCCTCGACCGCGACACCGTTACGGCCCGCGTTGCGCACTCGGCAGCGTGAAGCGGTGAGCACCGCGCCCGGCGCGACGGTGATGCCGTCCGCCTTCGCATCGGTGATTTCACTGTCCTGCAAGGAGTTCTCGGCCTCCCCGGCCACCTGGACGCCACCGCCGCGCACCAGCACGGACTTCAGCGAAGACGGTGTGCTCCCGCCGAGCTGCACGGCGTGCTCGGCGGTGGAGCCCACCCGGATGTCGGTGACGGTGATGCGCGCCGAGTCCGTGACGCTGACGGCGACCTCGCGTCCGGTCTCGATCGAGGCGTCAGCCAGGTCCAATCGCGACTGTCCTGAAAGGACAATGCCGGGGCCGGAATCCGTGGTCAGGCGCAGGCCGCTGATCTTGACCGCCGACTCGGCCGTGACCAGCACGGCCGTCTGCGACGAGCCGCGGACGGTCGCGCGCTCGAACCGCGGCGCCGCCTCGCCGTCGACCATGATCGCGACCGGCGAACCTTCGAAAGTGCAGTCCACGAACTGCGGGGCGGCGTTGCCGGTCGCCTGCACCGCGTTGCGTTCGGCACCGGAGAAGACGCACTCGCGCAGCAACGGCGCCGACGTCGCCGCCACGTGCGCGGCCTGCATCGGCGCGGAAAGGAACTGCGAGCCGGCGACGGAAATGCGGCCCTGGCTGGTCAGGTACAGGTCGACGTTCGCGCTCTCGCGCACGGTCAGCCCGGTGACGGTCGCCTGTCCCTGCTGCTCCACGACCATGGCGGGCTTCTGCGCACCGGAGATCTCGCACTGCTCGATCACGGCGACGGCCTCGCCGTTCACGCAGATGCCGTTGCCCTGCGGGCGGGAAACGGTGCACCGGCGCAGCACCACCGAACCGACCTCGGCCACCACGACGCCGGACGAAGCGGCGTCCGCGATCTCGGTGTCCTCGATCGTGCTCTGCTGCGGCGAGGCGATCACGATGCCCGCGCCGGCGCTGCTGGTGACGCTGCAACCGCGCACCGCGAGCGAGCCTTGGAGACGGGCGAGCAGCGTCGCCCAGGACGCGCCGACGAGACGGCAGCCGTCGAGCGCCGCCTCACCGCGGACGACGTCCACGGCCACCAGCTTGTCGTCCTCGCTGATCAGGGTGAATCCGCGCAACTGCACGGCTTCGGAGTTCGCGACGAGCACACTGCCCTCACGCGCGACCACCTCGACGGTGCCCGCCCCCTCCTCGGCGACCAGCGAAACCATGCGGTCCACCACGAGGTTCTCCTCGTAACGGCCCGGGTACACGCTGATCGTCGCGCCGGGCTGGGCCTGCGCCAGCGCCGCGCCGATCGTCGGGAACGCGCCCTGCCGGTCGCCGGCGACCACGAGCAACTGTCGGTTCATCGAATCCGCCTCTCCCGCCTCAACACCACAGTCACACCAGCCCCGGAAGCGCGGTGAACCGCTGCGCCGCCTTCTTGTCCATCGGCCGGCGCCCCTCGGCCTCGGCCCACGCCTCGAGTTCGCGGCGCAGGGAGACCAGCGCCAGCTCGTCCAGCGAGATCCGGTCGGACGCGACCTTGCCCGTCTCGTCGACCTCGCTCGTGGTCAGCTCCCGCAGCAGCACCAGGCCGCGCGCGCCGTCGCCGGGTTCGCGCAGCTCCAGCACCTTGAAACTGGTGCCGGGCACGAACAGCACCCGGTTGTCCACCCCGGCCTCGGCGGGCTCCAGCAGCTTCGTGCGCCGGGCGGTGATGGACCAGACCAGCACGTCGGTGTCACCGTCCAGTGTGGACGAAGGCTGGGTCAGCGTGTTCAGGAAACCCCACTCGGTGAGGACTTTCTGCGTCCGGTACAGGGTGGTCGCTGCGTCGGACAGCGAGGTCGCGAACGTCGCGGGCCCCCGGTGCGAGGGCAACCGGCTCAGCCCGGCGACCACACAGCGCGCGATGGGCACGTGCGGCCCATTGACGCCGCTGCGCAACCCGGCGTCGATCGCGGTGCCCTTGGCCGACAGGTAAAGCTGCACGGCGACCGCATCGGTGAGCACTTCCACCGACGAGGTCGACAGGGCGCCCTGGAACCCGGGGTGCTCGGACAGGATGCGCGCGACCGAGTTGGACATCAGTCCGTACTCCGCGCCGAGCGACTTGCGCAACCACTCACGTTCCTTGTCGACGCCGCGCTTGGGCAGGAGCGCGGTGGACTCGGGGCCGGGGGTGGGCTGGAGGGTGGTTTGGCGCTGGGTGTTGGGGGAAGTGGTCGGGCCCGTGGTCGGGCCCGTGGTCGGGCTCGTGGTCGGGCTCGTTGTCGGCCTCGGGGTTGCGGGCTGGCCGGGAGTGCCGCTCGAGGCGGGCGCGCTGGGGGCGGCGGGCGAGCCGACGGCGGTGGTGACTGGGCCCGCGGCGGAGGTCAGCGGGCCGGAAGTCACCAGGCCGGCCGCGGGGGTCGCGGGAGTCGCTGGGGTGGCGGTCGTAGGGGTGGGGGCAGCCGGGGTGGGAGCCGCGATCGGTTCGGGGGCGGTGGTTTTCGGCTCGGCAGCGAGTCCGGGCAGTTCGGCGACCGGCAAGGACGCCGGTGCGACCGCGGGCGGAACGGCCGGGGCCGCGGCCACCGGCGGCATCCCCGCTGGCGGGGTGGCAGGCGGAGCCGAGGCCATCGGCATCCCCGCGGCCGGGATCGCGGCCGGGCCCGCGGCCACCGGCGGCATCCCCGCTGGCGGGGTGGCAGGCGGAGCCGCGGTCATCGGCATCCCCGCGGCCGGAGTCGCGGGAGGGGCCGACGCCATCGGCATCCCGGCGGGCGGCATGGCCGGGGGAATCGGCGCGGGCGGTGTCAGCGGGAAAACCGGCGAGGACGACGGCCGCAAGCTCGACGCCGGGGGTGTGGAGAAGTTCGGCGGCGTGAAGTTGGGCGGGGTGAAGTTCGACGCCGGGAGTCGTTGTGGGGCCGGAGTCGAGGGAACCGGACCAGTCGGACCTGACCAGGTGGTCGGGGCCGGCATCGAGGAAGGTGCGGCAGCCGAGGTCGACCACGAGGGAGCCGGAGTTGCCGGAGTCGGAGCCGGAGCAGCCAAGGTCGAGGTCAGAGCCACAGCCGGGGCCGCAGCCAGAGCTGAGGTCGAGGTCGGAGCCGGGGCCGCAGCCGGGGCTGGAGCCGAGGTCGGAGCCGGAGCCGGGGCTGCGTCCAGGGCCGGACCAGCAGTGGGAACCGGGGCTGCGTCCAAGGCCGAAGCCGCGGAGGAAACCGGAGCTGCCTCCAGAGCCGCAGCAGGAGTCGGGGCCGGAACCGACCCCGTGGCCGGAGCCGAGGGCTCCCCGTCAGCCGTCTCCTCGGCAGTCGTCCCCTCGACCGTCGCCATTGGCAGCCGCGCAGAGGTGATCGAGATCGGCGCAGAAGCCGAAGCCGAAAGCGAAGCCCCCAAATCCGGGTCCAGCCGTTGGGTGATCGTCGGCTCGGCGCGGAGGAAGGAGGGTTCCGAGGTGGCGTCCAGGCCCAGGTCCGCGGCGTCGGCCGGGCGGTAAGGCGAGGTGGTCACCGCCTCCGTCGAGCTGGACTCGACGGAGGCGGGAGCAACGGGGGCACCCGCTTCGATCTCGCCGAGGGCCTTGGTGCGGATCTGCCCGCGGGAGCGTTCGGCGATCAGCGTGCCCGCCGGCAGCACACGGCTCATCGCGCGGGTGTGCTCGTCCAGGCGGGCCAGGACGTCCTCGGCCAGCAGGCGCATGCGGTCGACGGCGTCTTCGCTCGGGGCGTCGAACGTGAGGTTGTTGACGGAGTTGTCCAACGTGATCGTCCGGACCGCCGGGGTGTCGGGGCCGTCCTGCGGCGGGCGCACCAGCAGCCCCGACTGGACGACCTCGATCACGGCGTCGGGCGCGTACCAGTACACGGCCGGGGAAATCTCGTCCAGGCCGTTGATCGGGGAGCGGTGGTCGAGCAGGCGCGGCGCGGGCGAGCCCTGCGGGGTGCGCGGCTGGTAACCGACCTCGCGGACGAACGTCGTCCAGCCGAGGCGGCCGTCGAACAGGACCGTGCGCACGTCGATGGCCTGCGCGGCGACGACGGGCAGGCCAGGGTAGAACGTGATGTCCCGGCCCAGCAGGTCCGCGAGCGCCTGGCCGAGGGTGCTGCCGCCGGGCATCGACATCGGGCCGTACTGCACGAAACGGGTGTTGGCGCGGACGTTCTCCGGCAGCCGGGCCCACAGGCGGGCGACGTCGTCGAGGGTGAGCGGCGGGCAGCCGGGGCAGCCCAGCACGATCGTCATGGTGTCGCGCTGCGCGGGCAGGCCGCGGGCCAGCGCGCCGCGGTGCTCGCGCTGCTGCTGGTCGAAGCCCACCGGACGCACCCAGAGCCCGCCCGGCAACGGCTCCGCGACGCCGCGCGAGCTGGTGGACGTCAGCTCCGCGGTCAGGCCGGAATCCCAAGACGGGCGGGGGAAACGCTTGGCCTCCCACTTCGGCGGACGGCCCGGCTGGAACTTGACCCAGCCACTGCCGCGTCCGGAGTGGACGAACAGGGTGCCGCCGGCGTTCGGGATCACCGAGCCGTCCGGCGCCAGCACCGTGCGGTTGATCCGCTCGGCCAGCCACTGCCCGGCCAGCGCCGTCGTCTCGCGCGAGCGCCCGCCGATCACCAGCCGGACCCCGCGACGGCGCCGCGGCAGCACCTTGGCCACCGACTCCCACATCGAGATCGGCGAGTCCACCGGCAGGTCGACGACCACCAGATCGTGCTCGGTGTCGGCCGCGACGCCCAGCGCGAGCGCCTGGGCCTCCTCGGTCATCCCGGCGGCAGGGTGCACGACCAGCGCGTTGCCGATCGTCTGCTTGTCGAGGGGGGCGCCGGAGGCACCGTTCCCGCGACGCATCAGCGAGAGGTCCATGATCACCTTCGTCCTTCCTGCCGCGGTGTTCGAAGCTCAGGTGGCCTGACGGATCGTGTGGGAAGGCCCGCCGGTCCCGCCCACTGGTGCAGACGGCGCGGAGCCGCCCGTGTGATGCACGATCAGCCCATAGACGAAAAACCCGACCGCGATCAGCAGGCCGAGGGCCACGCCGATGAGCAGCCCGGTCCACGCCCGCTTGGCCGGCACGTCGAGGTGGCTCGCGTCGCCGAGCACGAGGGCCGAGGTCATCCGTCCGATCAGGAACGAGTAGGCCTCGACGTGGTCCTTCTGCGTCTGCACCATGGTCAGCGCACCTCTCCGGCGTTCATGCGGTGAGCCCGACGGCCCAGGAGTAGACCCCGAACAGCTCCAGCAGGATCGGGATCACCGCGACCGCGCTGAGGGTCTCCAGCCAGTTGGCCAGATGGCCCCAGATCGGCAGCAGGCGCCGCGGCGGCGGCCGCAGCATCGCCAGCACCAGCAGGAAGAAGACCAGCGCCAGGCCGAACGCGCTGGCCCCGCGCCAGTTCGTCGCGAGCGGTTCGATCAGCGACAACGCGACGAGCACCAGCCCGACCGAGCCCGCCACCGCCAGCGGCACCCGCTGCCAGGAGCCGAGCAGCGCGCGTGAGCGCATCAGCACCGCCGCCGAGACCAGCAACGCGAGCAGGCCCGGGAACAGGCCCTCGCCGATCAGGAACGGGAAGCACGCCGTGAACACCACGGCGGTCGCGATCGAGGCGATCGTGAGGTAACCGTCGGCGTACGCGGTCTGGCGCACCATCTGCTCGGCCGGCGCCGGCTCGATGTCGTACTGGAGCTCGTCGGCCGTGCGCGGCAGCTGCGGGCCGCGGATGCGGGCGAACCGGATGCCGATGCGCGGGGCGAACACGAGCAGTCCGATGAGGACGGTCGAGACCAGCCCGGCCGACTGCACCGTGGAGAACTCCGGGCCCAGGTGCAGCCAAATCGTCACCGCGCCCAGCGCCCCGGTCGCGACGACCGCGCCGAACGGCACGAACGGGATCGACGGCGACCACGCGGCCCGTCCGCCGATCACCAGCCCGCCGGCCAGCGCGAAAGTCAGGCAGCCCACCAGAACCGGCGCGCCCTGCAGGTCGAACGCCGGCCCGATACCGGCCACGCTGACCGCGCCGGCCACGGCCGCGAACCCGCAGCCGCCGAGGCCCAGCAGCACGAGCAGCGCCCGGTCCTCGGATTGCACGCCCGTGGAAACCGCGGCCACCAGCAGCCCGAGCGCCACCACACCCGTACTGGCCGCCGGGAAGACCGACAGGTCCGGGTACAGCAGCACCCGGGCCAGCACGACCAGCGAGAAGATCGCGAACCCGAGGAACAGCCAGCGGTTGAACTCCGGCTTCCAACGGCCCGGCTGACGGCTCACGGCCGTGGCCATGCCGTCGGCGATGTCGTCGAAGTCCAGCTCCGGCAACGGGTCCTGGCGGGGGCGGAGGTGGAACTCCTCGCCCTCCTTCCAGTCCAGCGACTCCGGCGTGCCCGCCGGGTCGAGCGGCGCGTCGCCGAGGCGCTGCAGGACCCACGAGTCCCGCAGCTCCTCCCGGCCGCCGGTGTGCCGCAGCAGCACCGGCAGCAGGCTGGTGATCGGCACCGCCATCGGCACGGCCAGGTCGGCGCGGCCCTGGGGGCCGTACACGGTGATCCGGCACAGTTCGCCCTGTTGCATGGTGCTCAACGTCCGCTCCTTCCTTCACGTGCGTCGTTCGAAACGGCCTTCATCGCAGGCCTCCCGCCAACGGCTGGCCGGCGTCGGCACTCGTTGGCACGTAACCGGTCTGCATGAGCTTCACGCCGCGGCGGGTGACCAGCTGGGCGCGGCCGGGGGGCAGCTTGCGCGGCGTCGCCTCACCGAGGAACTTGCCCTCCTCCTTGGGGTAGGAGAACACGATCCCGGGGCTGCCCAGCTCCCAGATCCGGCGGATCACCGGGTCGCTCAGCGCCCGCATCGCGCCCGAGGTGCTGCGGGCGACGATCAGGTGGAAGCCGATGTACGCGCCCTGCGCCAGCAGCGAGAGCAACGGCTCCAGCGGCGAGCCCATGCCCGTGGTGAGCAGCTGGTAGTCGTCGACCACGAAGAACAGCCGGGGGCCGGTCCACCAGTCGCGGCGCTTGAGCCGGTCGGCCGTGATGCTCTGGTCGGGCACCCGCGGCGAGAGCGAAACGCTGGCCTGCTTCGCCAGCTCCTGCAACGCTTCCGAGGTGGTCGCGTAGCCGACGCGGTAGGCCTCCGGGACCTCGGCGTCGAGCATGCGGCTCGGGTCGGCCAGCACGATCTTCGCCTCGGCCGGGGAGTACCGCGAGAGGATCGAGCGCAGCGACAGCCGCAGCAGGTTGGTCTTGCCGGTCTCGTTGTCGCCGAACACCAGCAGGTGCGGGGTGGCCTCGAAGTTCTGCCACACCGGCAGCAGCCGCTGCTCGTCCTGGCCCAGCGCGATCCGCAGGTCGCCGTCGGGCCGGGGCAGCTCGGTGATCGGCAGCGTCGAGGGCAGCATCCGCACGGACGGCGCCTTGCGGCCGGGCCAGAAGGTGTGCACCTCCTCGGCGACGGCCTTGGTCGCGGCGGCGAGGTCGTCCGTCGCCGAGCTGCCGTCCATCCGCGGCAGGCCGGCCAGGAAGTGCAGCCCGTCCGGCGTCATGCCGCGGCCCGGCTGGTTCGGCACCGTTTTCGCTTTGCGGGAGCCGATCTCCGACTCCATCGGGTCGCCGAGGCGCAGCTCGAACCGGGTCTGCAGCAGGTCGCGCAGGTACGGCCGGATCTCCGACCAGCGCGTCGACGCGATCACCACGTGGATGCCGAACGACAGGCCGCGCGAGGCCAGCTCGCCGATCTTGGCCTCCAGCTCGTTGTAGTCGTTCTTCAGCGAGAACCAGCCGTCGATGACCAGGAAGACGTCGCCGAACGCGTCCTCCAGCTGGCCGCGGCGGCGCAGCTGGCGGTAGACCTCCATGGACTCGATGCCCCGCTCGGAGAAGACGTTCTCGCGGTACTCCATGATCTGCGAGATCTCTTCGATGGTCCGCACCACGCGGTCGCGCTCGAGCCGGGTGGCGACGGAGCCGACGTGCGGCAGGCCGCTGATCGACATGATGCCGCCACCGCCGAAGTCCAGGCCGTAGAACTGGACCTCGTCGGGGGTGTGGGTCATCGCCAGCGCCAGCACCAGGGTGCGCACCAGCGTCGACTTGCCGGTCTGCGGCCCGCCGACGACGGCCACGTGCCCGGCCGCGCCCGAGAGGTCCGCCAGCAGCAGCTCGCGCACCTGCTCGAACGGCCGGTCGATCATGCCCATCGGCACGCGCAGCCGGCCGTGGTGCGCCGGGTCCTGCACGGTCATGCCGCGCACCGGGTCCGGCAGCACGCTCGGCAGCAGCGAGTCGAGGCTCGGCGACTCCGCCAGCGGCGGCAGCCACACCTGCCGCGCGGCCGGGCCGGCGCCGGTGAGTCGCTCGACGAACACGTCCGCGAGCGTCGGGCCGGTGGGCGCGGTGTTCTCGTGAGTGTCCTCTTCGGACTTCTCGGCGGTTTCGTCGATCTCGTCGTCGCGGATGATCAGCCGGACCGGGCGGGCCTGGGTGAAGAACGGCACGACCTCGCGGCTGACGCGCGCGGCGTCCACAGCCGCGCCCTCGCCGCTGCCCGCCGGGACGGGGCCGGAGACGTAGGCCGCCTTGAAGCGGACCAGGTTCGTGGTGTCGATCTTGAGGTAGCCGTTGCCGGGCTCGGACGGCAGCTCGTACGCGCTGCCGGCGCCGATCACGCTGCGGGACTCCATCGAGGAGAACGTGCGCAACGCGATCCGGTACGAAAGGTGGCCCTCGACGCGGTGGATGCGGCCCTCGTCGAGCCGCTGCGAAGCGAGCAGCAGGTGCACGCCGAGGCTTCGGCCCAGCCGTCCGACCGAGACGAACAGCTCCATGAACTCCGGCTTCGCGCTCAACAGCTCGGAGAACTCGTCCACGACCAGGAACAGCGTCGGCATCGGCGCCAGCTGCTCGCCGGCCGCGCGGGCCTTCTCGTACTCGAACAACGACGGGTGGCCGCTCGCGCGCAGCTGTTCCTGGCGCCGCACCATTTCGCCGTTCAGCGAGTCCTGCATGCGGTCGACCAGCGGCAGCTCGTCGGCCAGGTTGGTGATCATCGCCGAGGTGTGCGGCAGCTTGTCCATGCCGAGGAAGGTCGCGCCGCCCTTGAAGTCGACGAGCACGAAGTTGAGGATCTCCGACGAGTGCGTGGCCGCCAGCCCCAGCACCAGCGTCCGCAGCAGCTCGGACTTGCCCGAGCCGGTGGCGCCGATCAGCATGCCGTGCGGGCCCATGCCGCCCTGCGCCGACTCCTTCAGGTCCAGCTCGACGATCTCGCCCTCTTCGGTCACGCCGATGGGCACCGACATCCGCGCGCGCTGCACGGCGCGGGGCCGCCACTGCGCGGCGACGTCGAACGAGTGCACGTCGCGGATGTTGAGCAGCGCGGTGAGGCCGAAGTCGCTCTCCAACGGCTGGTCCGCGATCTCCAGCGTGCCGCTCGTGCGCTTCGGCGCGAGCAGCCGGGCGAGGCCCTCGGCCTGGATCACCGACAGCTCGTCGCGCACCGCGGAGCCGACGCCGGTGCCCGCCGGGAACTCGACGCGGTCGCCCTTGGTCGAGAGCCGCAGCACCTTTGGCCCACCAGGCAGCGCGCCGGTGACGTCGAGCAGCACCACATTGCGCAGGCCCGCGCCGAGCAGCCGTGAAGACTCCGGCAGTGACGCCATGTGCGCCACGATCACCACCATCGGCTCAGTGGTGGTGGGGCCGACGGACTTGTCGTGGTCATCGCGGTCCGCGACGTCCTCGCCGAGGATGTCCATCAGCTCGTCGTGGTCCGACGCCAGCAGCCGCAACGGGCCCGCCGCGTCACGCAGGGTCGGGTGGTTGTTGTGCGGCAACCACTTCACCCAGTCCCACTGGGACTGCGCGGCCTCGGTGGTGAGCACCGCGACGCGCAGCTCGTCCGGCGACTGGAAGGTGACCAGCTGCGCCAGCATCGCCCGGACGAGCCCGACGGCGGCCTCGGGGTCGCCGTCGAACTCGACGCTGGTGAAGCTGCGCAGGCCCACCGCCGTCGGGATGCCCGACAACGTCCGGTAGGTCTCGGTGAACCGGCGCAGCGAAATCGCCGACAACGGCTCCAGGTCCTCGATCGGCTTCGTCACCGGCGGGACCAGCTCCAGCGCCGACTGCTGCGAGCCGAGCCCGATCCGCACCCGGCCGAAGTCCTCGTGGCTGACCCGTCGCTCCCACAGCCGCGGGCCCATCGCCAGCGACCACAGCGAATCCGGCGACGGGTTGTTCCACGCCACCGCCCGGCGCTGCTGCTCCGCCGTCGAACGGGCTCGGCCGCGCACCTGCGTGATGTAGCGGAGGTAGTCCCGGCGCTCGGCGCGCATCTTGCGCTTGCGCTCACCCGCCGACCGCGTCAGCTGGCCGAGGCTCATCGCCATCATCGAGACGCCCATGCCGCCGCCGAGCACGTAGGTCATCGGCGAACTGCCGCCGACCCCGGAGAACGACAGCACCATCACCATCGACCCGATGCCCATCGGCAGCATCATCAGCAGCGAGTTAAAGTCCCGCGCCGCCGGCTCGGCGAGCACCGGCGGCTCCTGCAGGTCTTCCTGCCCCTCGGGCAGCTCGGGACCCGCCGCCCGAGGCCCGCGCTTGACGGTCTCCGTGCTCACCAGTGCACCTCCTTCATTGCTCGGTCCTTCACTCCAAGACGCCGGAAGGCTTGCTCGCCGGGCCGCCCCACGCGTTGCCCTCCTGGCTCAGCAGGTCGGCCATGGTGCGTTCCTCTTCCTCTTCCTCGCCGTCCGCGGGAGCGTCCTTTTCGGACACAGCCGGCTCCGGCTCGGGCGGCGGTCCGTCGCCGCAGGTGGGCAGCTCGTCCGGGATGAACTCGCCCTGGCCCGACCGCAACCGCTGGTAAGTCGCGCGCGGCGCCTCGGCGTCCTCGGCGGGGCGCCACGGCTCGTCCGTGCGCTCCACCAGATCGGTCGTGAAGTCCTCTTCGCGCTCCGCGGGCTGGACGGGCATCGTCGCGGGCAGCAGGCCGGGGAGGAACTCCGCCGTCCCGACGTCCCACGCCGAGGTGTCGTCGGCCTCCGCGGGCTGGACCACGGCGATGCGCACGATGCCGTCGGACGGGTCGCCGCCACCGAACGTGTCTCCGGGCACGGCCTTGTCACGGCGGTCGCGCGACGGCTCACCCGGGTCCGCGACGCCCCAGCCGGGCTGGACGAACGGCGTCTCGGGAACGTCCGAAGTGGACTGATGCTCGTCCGGCCGCGTACCCCAGCCCGAACCCGCGACGGGCGGCTGGGTGGACCAGCCGGCGCCGGGCGGCGTCTCGGACGTCGCGGCCGGGTCACCGACCCCGGCCGGAGCCGGCCCGCTCGACCACGGCTCGGAAACACCGTTCAGCAGCCCCGCGGAATCGGGCCGCTCGGCCGCGGAACCGTTGGCGCCCATCCCACCCGGAGGCGGGCTCATGGGCAAACCCGGGGCGGGCGCCGGAACTCCCGCGCTGCCCGTGGGCGGCACGGCGGTGAGATCACTGGGACTGGTGAAGTCGCCCGGATTCGTCGCCGCGGCCAGGTCCGTGGCCCCGGAGTCCCCCGACGCCCACGACGCGGCCTGCAACGGCGGCGTCTCACCGAACGAACTCGGATCACCGACACCGCCCGGCGTACTCGCGTTCCACGGCTCGTTCACGCCACCCAACAGACCCGCCGAGTCGGGACGCTCCGCACCCGAACCATTCGCACCAGCGCCGCCCGCACCCATACCGCCCGGCGGCATCATCGGCGAACTCGCACCCTGCTGGCCAGTCGGAACCTGCTCGCTCAACCCCGGCGGCGGAGCCCACGAAGCCGGGTTCAACGACGGCGTCTCACCGAACGAACTCGGATCACCGACGCCGCCCGGCGTACTCGCGTTCCACGGCTCGTTCACCCCACCCAACAGACCCGCGGAATCGGGACGCTCCGCACCAGAACCATTCGCACCAGCGCCACCCGCACCCATACCGCCCGGCGGCATCATCGGCGAACTCGCACCCTGCTGGCCGTTCGGAACCTGCTGTCCGTTCGGGTTCTGCTCATTCAACCCCGGCGGAGCGACGAACTGGCTCGGGTCAAGACCCTTGATGTCACCAAGGCCCGAGGGGCCGGAGCCGTTGGCGCCGCCCAGACCGGTGCCAGCACCGGTCAGGCCCGTGCCGGCGGTGTCACCCGGCGGCGGAGCCCACGAAGCCGGGTTCAACGGCGGCGTCTCACCGAACGAATTCGGGTCACCAATACCGTCCGGCATGCTCGAGTTCCACGGCTCGTTCACCCCACCCAGCAGACCGGCCGAGTCGGGACGCTCGGCACCGGAGCCGTTCGCACCCGCGCCACCCGCACCCATACCGCCCGGCGGCATCATCGGCGAGCTGGCACCGGGGCCCTGCTGGCCGTTCGGGAGCTGCTGCCCGTTCGGGAGCTGTTCGTTCAACCCCGGCGGCGGCACGAACTGACTCGGGTCAAGACCCTTGATGCCCCCGAGGCCCGACGGCCCGGAGCCGGTGCTGCCGGGACCGCCGATCCCGCTCGTGCCAGGACCACCGATCCCGCTGCTGCCGGGACCGCCGGTGCCACTGCCGCCCGTGCCGACGTCCCCGGGCGGCGGGGCCCAGGACGCCGGGTTCAGCGGCGGCGTCTGCCCGAGCGCGTTCGGGTCGCCGATGCCGTTCGGCGGGCTGGGGATCCACGGCTTGTCGATGCCGCCCAGCAGACCCGAGGAGTCGGGCCGCTCGGAACCGGAGCCGTTGCCGCCGGCGCCACCCGCGCCCATGCCGCCCGGCGGCATCATCGGCATGCTGCCGCCCTTGGTGTCGCCGGGCGGGTTCTGCAGGCTCGGCGGGAGCTGGGCCGGGTTGAGCGCGTTGTTCGTGAGGCCGTTGGTGTCGCCGAGGCCGTTCGCGCCACCGAGCCCATTGCTGTTGGCACCCGGCGGACCGCCGAGCGACGGCGACTTGATGTTGCCGAGACCGTTGGCGCCCCCGGTGTCACCCGGCGGACCGCCGAGCGACGGCGACTTGATGTTGCCGAGACCGTTGGCGCCCCCGGTGTCACCGGGGGGACCGCCGAGCGCGGGCGGCTTGATGTCGCCGAGGCCCTTGGTGTTGTCCTTCCCTCCAGGACCACTGCCCGGCCCGCTGCCGGGCGGGGCCGGGATGTTCGGCGACGTCAGCGGCGGGATCGCGCCGGGCCCGCTCCCGGGGCCGCCACCGGTGTCGCCGGGCGGCGGCGGGATCGACGGCGGGTTGGTGCCGGGGTCGCTGCCGGGACCGGAGCCCGGCGGCGGGCTGACGGCGAGGTTCTTGAACGGAGGCGGCGTGCCACCGCCACCGCCCGGGCCGCCACCCGTGTCACCGGGCGGGGGCGGGACGTTGGCGCTGTTCAACGGCGGCGGGGTGGTGTTGCCACCCGGGCCGGGGCCGCCACCGGTGTCGCCGGGGGGCGGCGGCACGTTCGGCGGCGGCACGTTGCCACTGCCGGGCGGCGGGACGTTCGGGGGCGGCGGCGCGACGGGCGGCGGCGTGGGCGGCGGGACGGCCGGGGGCGGCGGCGGGGTCGGCGGCGGCGGGACGGGCGGCGGCGGGGGCGGCACCGGTGGCGGCGGCATGTCGCCACCACCACCGCCGGGAGGCGGCGGCGTGGAAGAAGTGTTGCCGGCCGTGCTGAACGAGTGGTACTTGCCGGACAGCTGGTCGCCGACCTTGCGCATGTCGTTGGTCATCATCTCGACGGCGTCGGGGAACTGCGAGATGTACGCGCGCCCGTCGTTGAGGACCTTGCCGCGCTCGATGACCTGCTGGGCGTAGTAACTGTCGATGTAGCGCAGGGTGTTCTGCGCCCACTGGAGGTAGGCGGCGGAGTTGACGAGCTGGTTCGGGACGTTGCGCCCGCCGCTGCCGCCGTCGGTGATCTGGTGCACCAGGCCGTCGAACTTCGCGGCCATGTTGTCCATCATGGACTTGAAGTTGGTGGCCGCGGTGCCCTTCCACGCGCCGTCGCCGCCGGCCAGCGCCGCGGTCTGGTCCTTGATCGCCTGCGAGACCATGGCGAGGTTGAGCTGGGTGGTCTGGAAAACCCCGGCGGCGGCCTGCAAAGACTGCCAGTTCACGTTGGAGTAGGCCTGGTCCGCCTGGGCCTGGCCCGGCGCCATCGAGCCGCCGCCGAGGATTGCCGCCTCGATCTGTTTCCAGGTCATGCCGGCGAAGTCCTTGCTCGGATCACCGGTGGAGTTCGTCGGCGTGGTGCTGGAGTCAGGCCAGACACCGTTGTCGTCGCTCGTGAACCCTTTGCCGTTGTTGTCGTCTGCCATCGTCCCTCGTCAGCCTCGAAAACAACCTGGAAACCC
This sequence comes from Amycolatopsis saalfeldensis, assembly GCF_900110575.1. Classification (GTDB taxonomy): domain Bacteria; phylum Actinomycetota; class Actinomycetes; order Mycobacteriales; family Pseudonocardiaceae; genus Amycolatopsis; species Amycolatopsis saalfeldensis. Next base: position 209,797 of record NZ_FOEF01000019.1, on the reverse strand, counting down.
ACCGCCCACTTGGAGCGGTCAGCTGCGCTTCTGCCCCGCCCCGGTGATCTCCGAGCTGAGCTGACCGAAGTACTGGTTGTACTCATCGGTGGTCATCTTGTTGGCCTCGTCCGCGCTGTCGTACGCGTTCGCCGCCTTGGTCACCGCGTCCGCGGCGTCGTTCAGCGCGGTCACCAGGTCCTGCACCGTGGTACGGGTGGTGTCCCGCAGGCCGCCCTCGCCGACGATCGGCTGGATCAGCTTGTCGTGCGCCGTGGCGAAGACCCCCGGCTTGATGTTCACGCCGTCGAGGTCGGCGGGGATGTTGGCCAGCGGGCCCTCGGCCAGCGTCCGCATGTTGTCGGCGAACGTGCGCATCGCCTTGGTGTTGACCGTGGTCACGCCCTTGCCGGGGTGCTCGGAGCCGCCCGGGACCGCGGGCGGGGAGCCGACGTCGCCGGTCGGGATCCACTGCTTGCCCGGGTCCGGGGGAGTCTGGTCACCCGGGCTGGTGAACGGGCCCTTGGGCTTGTCGTCGGCCGGGGGCGGAAGCGTCCCGTCCAGAGTGCCGTACGTCATGGCTGCTGATCACTGTCCTTTCGGGTCTCGGGCCGGACACCCGGGGGCGCGGCCGCCGCGCCCCCGGGAGCCCGCGCCGCCGGCATCAGCGCTGGGCGAACCGCTGCGCGTTGCTGCCCTCGGTCGTGGACGTGCCCTCGTTGATCGTGGCGAGCGTCCGGCCCGCGGCGTCGAGTGCCTGCGGCAGGGTCAGCGCCTGCTGGTGGCACCAGTCGTAGGTCGACTGGAACTCGTCGGCCGCCGCACCGGTCCAGTGCTCGCGCTGAGCCATGATGGTGGTGCGCATCTGGTCGAGCAGCTCGGTGATCTGGTTCGACTGCTGCTTCGCCTGCTCGACGGTGCTCTGCATTTCGGTGAAGCTGATGGTGAACTGGCCCAGAGCCATGGGGATTTTCCTTTCCTGCGAACGGAGTTGGCGGACGATCAGAAGCCGGCGAGGCCGCCGCCGCCGATGACGGCAGCCTGGGCCTTGGCCTGCGAGGTGTTGTCCTCGTCGCGGGAGTCGTACTCGGCCGCGCCCTGGGTGACGTGCTCGGACAGCGTGGTGAGCCGCTGCACGATCGTCTTCACGGTCTGGTCGAAGGAGGCCATCGCCTGGTCGAACACCAGCGCGGCGTCCGACTGCCAGGTCGCGCGGAGGCTGTGCATGGTGGAGTCGACCTGACCGTTGACCCTCGTGATGCCGTCACCGGTGCTGGTGATGACGGACGCACCCTGGCGCATTACGCCAGAGTCGACCTTTGCGCCGTTCTGCGAAGCCATGTTTGTCTCCTCGGTTCGATCTGATCCAGATTTATCGACTTGTCGTCGAAACGTTCACCGTCCACACGGAACCAGTCCGCCAGGGCGGTTCATTACGTCGTCGTGACCCCGGGTACAGCCTCGCGAGAACCGGTCGGAGACGACGACGTGACGGTAAGTGAGCCCTCGGCTCGTTGTCGCCACCCTGTTCCCTTCTGCACACACCCTCGCGGCCGCACGGGCAACCACGGACAAAAACGGACATCTCCCAGCACAGGAACGATGCACAGGGCCTTACGGCCACTGTCGGTGCCCCTTTGTCCGCCGAGGTCTGCCTGCCCGGACTCGGCTGAAAGTGTCGGTGCCGGGCCGTAGAGTGCGAGTGGTGATCGACCAGCTCAGCATCCCGACCGAAGCCGGCGCGTTCGACGCGATCGCCGCCGGGCCCGAAGGCGGCCGCCCCGTCCTGCTCCTGCACGGCTTCCCCGAGGCCGCCGTCGAGTGGGAGCACCAGGTGGCGACCCTCGGCGTGCTCGGCTACCGCGCGGTGGCGCCGGACCAGCGGGGCTACTCGCCGTCGGTGCGCCCGGAGCAGCCGGCCGAGTACGGCATCACCACCCTCGTCGAAGACGCCTTCGCCATCGCGGACCAGCTCGGGTGGCGCGAATTCGACCTCATCGGCCACGACTGGGGCGGCGCCGTGGCGTGGTGGGCGGCCGATGCGCACCCGGAGCGGCTGCGCAGCCTCGCCGTCGTCTCGACCCCGCACCCGGCCGCGCTGGCGGCGGCGATGAAAACGGACGAGGACCAGCACCTGCGCTCGGGCTACATGACCGAATGGCGGCAGACCCGGGTCACCGAGCAGCGGATGCTGGCCGACGGGGCCCGGGCGTTGCGCGACATCTTCGACCGCCGCGTCCCGCCGAGCAAGATCGACGAGTACGTGCAGCGGCTGTCCGAGCCGGGCGCGCTCACCGCCGCGCTCAACTGGTACCGCGCCGGCCGGCCGGGTGGGAAGATCGGCAAGATCACCGTCCCGACGATGTACGTCTGGACCACCGAGGACGTGGCTTTTGGCTCCGTGGCGGCATTCGAGACGGAGAACTGGGTGACCGGGCCGTACCGCTTCGAGATGCTGGAGGACGTTTCGCACTGGGTGGCGGAGGAGGCGCCGGAGGCACTCACCTCGCTGCTCGTCGAACACCTCTCGGCGCACTGAGTCCACTGTGGTTTTCGTAAGGTCCACTGTGGACGTCCTAATTGGACAGTCACGGACAGTCCCCGTCCGTCACTCGAAGAGGGGAAACCCCTGCGGCCACCCGCATCGCGGTACCGCGAGCGGCCCGCGCTGGTGTTCAGTGTCGGAGTGGACACCATGACCGAAACCGAGTCCGAACACGTCGTCTTCGTCACCGAGGACGGCGTGCCCACCGGCGAGACCGGGCCGAAGCTCGCGAGCCACCACGCCGAGACCAGGCTTCACCTCGCGTTCTCCTGCTACGTGCTGCGCCGGTCCGACCAAGCCCTGTTGATCACACAACGGGCGCAGGACAAGAAGGTGTGGCCGGGCGTCTGGACCAACAGCGTGTGCGGCCACCCGGCGCCGGGCGAGGCGCTGGAAGACGCCGTGCGCCGGCGGGCGGCGTACGAGATCGGGCTGCCCGAGCTGGCGGACCTGAGGTGCGTGCTGCCGTCTTACCGCTACCGGACGCCGCCGTTCGAGGGCATCGTCGAGAACGAGTTCTGCCCGGTGTTCGTCGCCTGGGCCGACCGTGACCCGGAGCCGAACCCGGCGGAAGTCGGCGGCTGGCGGTGGGTTTCCTGGGCTGATTACGCACAGTTGCTCCAGGATCCTGGTGCTGGTGTGAGTTACTGGGCCAAGGACCAGTACGCCCAGCTCAAGACCGAAGAGCCGTTCTCGTTGCTGGGGCAACAGAACTTCGGTGCGTGACAACCGCACTCCGGCGTCGTCCACTTGAGCGATATTCGCGTCAGCCCGTACCGATACCTCAAGCGACCGCTCCTATAGGTCGACAACCATGAGGTGGCGGAGGTGGGTGTGGCGGCCGAGGACGAGCGCGGGGCGAGGCTCACGGTGGGCGCGCCGGACCTGTTGACACTGCACGAGTCCATCGCCGGGATGTTCGCCACCCAGGGTGATTGGCAGCGCGCGTACCAGCACCTGCGCTCCGCGCTCGACATCGCGCGGGCCGGCAGCCTCCGTGACACCTTGACGTCGAGCTACAACCGGCGGTACCTCGACCAGCGGCTGCCGAGCCTGCCGTCCGGCCGCGGCCTCGCCCTCGCGCTGATCGACCTGGACCGGTTCAAGCACGTGAACGACACGTACGGTCATCTGCTGGGCGACCGGGTCCTCTGCCGCGTCGCGGACCTCCTCCAGGAGGATCTGCCGGCGGACGGCTTCTGCGCGCGCTACGGCGGCGAGGAGTTCGTGCTCGTGCTCCCGGGCCTCGACGCGGCCGGCGCGATCCGCCTCGCCGACGCGACGCGAGTGCGCGTCGCGCGTCACCCCTGGTCAGAACTCCAGCCTGGACTGAGAGTCACCATCAGTGTGGGCCTGGCGTATGCGTCCGCCGACACGGAGGCTGCCCAGCGGCAGTTGCTCCGCGCGGACAACTTGCTGTACGCCGCGAAGCGCGCCGGACGTAACAGAGTCGCCTATCACGACCGTGAAACGGCCAGGGTAATTACCCACTCTGAGTAACGTAAACGCGGGATTACTCCATTTCGCACAACCTGACTTTCACCTGTTCGCCCGCTTCAGGCCGTGTCAGTTAGACGCATGGTGAAGAAATTCGCGGGAGGGTGTCGTCACGAACGCCGGGTATCCGTACGATAACGAAAACCCGCCAGGGTGCGACATGTCCTGGGAGAGGCCGTACGGAAGGCGACGCCGCCGGCTCGAGAAGTGCCTGACCAGTACCTGAAGTGCGAAAGGAGACCGAGTGCCCGACGAGCGCTACCCCTCCGGCACCGGTCGCCACTCGGACGGCGGTACCGGAGCCCGCACCGGCAGGCGCCGCTCCATGGACACCCACGGCGGCATCAGCGTCTCCGACGTCGTGGCCCGCCACACCGGCGAACGCCCCATCTTCGAGACCGACGCCGAGCCCACCCCGCACCGCCCGGAGCCAGAACCCGAAGCGGAACCCCGCAGACGCGCCTCCCGCCCGTCAGGGGATTCGGGCAGTTACCCACCGGGCGAGCCTTCCGGGCGGCGCTCCAGCCCGACCGATCTGCCCGCACACCTGCCAGGTGAGCCATCCGGAAGCCGCAGCAACTCGGACCCGGCCGCAAATCTGATAGGCGAGCCTTCCGGACGGCGCAGCCAGACCGACCCGGCCGCAAATCTGATGGGCGAGCCATCCGGACGGCGCAGCCAGACCGGCCCAGCCGCAGATCTGATGGGCGAGTCACAAGGCCGCCGCTCCAACGAGACCGACCGGTCGGATGTGCCGTCTGGACGCCGCGGCCTCGCAGACCCGGCGGCACCCCTGATGGGCGAGCCGTCCGGCCGCCGCAGCAAGGCCGACCCCGCCGCGCGCCTGTCGGGCGAGCCGTCGGGCCGTCGTGGCCGTGCGGGTTCGGCTGCTTACCCGGCGGATGAGCCGTCTGGGCGGAGCGGTCAGGCGGACTCCGCCGCGTATCAGTCGGTTGCGGGCGAGCCGGGCGGGCGGCGGTCCGGTCAGCCGGAGCCGTCGGGGCGTCGTTCCAGTCACGCAGAGGAGCCGGGGTACCAGTCCGGTCACGCGGAAGAGCAGTCGTACTCCTCCGGCCGTGCGGACGAGCCTGGCCGGCGGGCCCGTCCGGAGCCCGGCCCGTCGTCGCCGGACGAAGCTGCGCCGCGTCCTCCGCGCCCGCGCCGCTCGACGTCGGCTTTGCCGGAACCTCCGTCGCAACGTCACGCCCCGGGTGGCACCGGCTCGCGTCCGGGCCGCCGCCGCGCTCAGCCGGACACGGCCCAGCCCACGGGATCGCACGCGACTCCGCCGGACCGCGACAACTCCTCGGACCAACCCGGTTACGGGCGCAACTCCCCGGACCAGCCCGGCTTCGGGCTCAACGGCTCTGCCCCCCAGCCCAACCACGGCCCGCCCGCGGCACAGCCAGGCCGCCCGCGAACCGGCGCCGTCCCACTCCCGAACGGGCTCCCCCCAGCCGACCGCTCCCGACCACCCCGCAACGGCACCCCCGACCGCAGCCCGAACGGCGCACCCCCCTTCGACCGCGGCCTGCCCGGCCCCGACGGCACCGTCCCCGACGAACGCGGTTTCCCCGGCCCCAACGGCAAACCGCCCACCGACCGCGGAATGCCGGGTCCCAACGGCGCGCCATCCGGCGACCGCGGCATGCCCGGCCCCAACGGCACACCCCCCGGCGACCGCGGCATGCCGGGTCCGAACGGCGCGCCCTCCGGCGAACGCGGGTCTGGCCCCGGCGGGCCGTCCACTCCTGGACGCGGGTTTCCCGGCGCCAATGGCAAACCGCTCGCCCAGCGGGGTATGCCCGGTCCCGATGGTCCGGCGGCCGACGAGCGCGGTATTCCCATCGGCGGTCCCGGTGGGAACGAGCGTCCGCGCAAGGGGCTGGGCGACCGCGGGATGCCGCCGGCGATGGATCGTGGGAAGGGCAAAACGGGTGAGCGGACCACGCTCGCACCGGCGGTCGGCGGTCTGGACCTGCCGAACGGCCTGCCCGGATCCGAACGCCCCACCACCGGCCCGAACGGCGAACGCACCCAGCTGAACCCCAGCCTCAACGGCAAGAACGGCAAACCCGCCGACCGGCCCGGCCCCAACGGCAATCCCGCCGAGCGCGGCCTCAACGGCAGCCCCATCGAGCGCGGCCCGAACGGCAACCCATCCGACCGCCCCGGCCCCAACGGCAGCCCCGCCGAACGCGGCCTCAACGGCAATCCCGCCGAGCGCGGCCTGAACGGCAAACCCGCCGATCGCCCCGGTCCGAACGGCAAACCCGCCGACCGCCCCGGTCCGAACGGCAAACCCGCCGACCGCACCCAGCTGACCTCCGCCGTCAACCCAGCCGACCGCACCGGCCCCAACGCCAACAACAACGGCAACCCAGCCGACCGCACCCAGCTCACCCCCGCCGTCAACCCAGCCGAAGCCGCCGGGGATGTCAACGGGCGGCCGCGTTCCCGGCGTACCCCCATGCGGCCCAAGAACGGTGCGCCGCCCCGGTCGGAGCTCGATCCGCTCACCATGACGGACGAGATGGAGGCCATTGACGAGGCGACGCAGTCACGGCGGAAGATCGACCACACGCTCGCCCGGTTCTCCGCGGCCCACGATGAGATGCAGGCGGAAGAGGCGAAACGCCGTGAGCGGCGGGAGTGGCTGACTGCGCGGCCGGTGGCGTTGTTGGAGCAGACGCGAACCGCGCTGCAACGCGTCGTCATGCCCGGCGACAAGGCCGAGAGCGCTGAGGCCGACGCTGCGAACGAAGCCGAGAAGGCGCCGCAGACACGGTTGCAGGAGAAGAAGCAGCGGCACACCGACCGGACCGTGCGCATCGGCCGGATCACGCTGATCGTGCTGGCCTCGCTAGTTTTCCTCGCCACTGGCGCCGCCTGGGGCGCGGTCAACTGGTTCGACGCCAAGTTCACTCAGGTCGCCGCGCTCGACGAGAACTCGTCCGACATCCAGAATGCCGCCGCGCAGGCCAATGACGAGAACTTCCTGATGGTCGGCTCCGACAGCCGCGACGGCGCGTCCGCCGAGGAGAACGTCGGCAGCGCCGACAACGTCCCCGGCGCGCGGTCCGACACCGTGATGGTCGCGCACGTGCCCGCCGACCGGAAACGCGTGGTCGTCGTCTCCTTCCCGCGCGACCTCGAGATCAACCGCCCGGACTGCAACCGCTGGGACCCGGCCAAGTCCGCCACCACCGACGAAGTGGTGAAAGGGCAACCGATCGCGAAGCTGAACACCGCGTTCGGCGTGGGCGGGCCGCAGTGCATGACCAAGGTGATCCAGAAGCTCACCGGCCTGCGGATCAACCACTTCGTCGGCATCGACTTCAACGGCTTCAAGGCCATGGTCGACGCGGTGCACGGCGTCACCATCAACAACCCGGCGCCCATCGACGACACGGTGCTCGGCAAGGTCCTGCTGGAGACCGGCAACGTCACCATCTCCGGCGACCAGGCGCTGAGCTTCGTGCGCGCCCGGCACGTCAAGGGCGACCCGACCTCCGACTACGGCCGGATCAAGCGGCAGCAGGAGTTCATCGGCGCGCTGCTCAAGAAGGTCATGTCCTCGGACGTCGTACTGGACCCGAGCAAGCTGTCGAGCTTCATCACGGCCTTCGCCGGCGCCACCTTCGGCGACAACCTCGGCGTGCAGCAGATGATGACGCTCGCGCAGTCGATGCGCGGCCTGGACCCGTCGAAGATCAACTTCATGACCGTGCCCACCACCGGCACCGCCAACAAGCGCGGCAACGAGGTCCTGGTCAAGTCCAAGACCGACGACCTGTTCACCGCCCTGCGCGACAACACCCCGCTGCCCGGCGACAAGCCGGTCGGGCCCTCGCAGACGGCCGCGGAAGCCGGCAACAGCAGCTCCTCCCAGACCCCGTCGAACGGCTCTTCGGCCGGCAACGACAAGAAGGCCAGCAACTCGGGCTGACCAGCGGGATTCGTTAGGCCGGGTTCACTTCGGGTTCACCCGGCGATGCGGTATTCGGACAGTGCGCACCGTAGGGTTGGGCCCATGCGTGAGGCCTACCATGTCGAACTCGACCAGCTCGCCGTCAATCTGGCGGCCATGTCGGTGCAGGTCGCCGATGCGATGGAGCGTGCGACCCAGGCGTTGCTCGAGGTCGACCTCGGGCTCGCGGAGCAGGTGATCAGCGACGACCAGAAGGTCGACGACGCGCGCGCCGAGTGCGAGGAGCAGGCGTACGCGCTGCTCGCGCTCCAGGCCCCGGTCGCCACCGACCTGCGGACCGTGCTGGCTGCGATCCACGCCGCGGAGAGCCTGGAGCGGATGGGCGACCTGGCCCTGCACGTCGCCAAGGCCGCGCGGCGCCGCCACCCGGAGCCGGTCCTGCCGGACTCGGTCAAGGCGGACTTCGCCGAGATGGGCCGCGCCGCGGTCAAGCTGGCGCGCCAGGCCGAGGTGGTCATCAAGACCAAGGACGTCAGCGCCGCCAAGGATCTCGAGGCCGAGGACGACCAGGTCGACGACATCCACCGGCACCTGTTCACGGTCCTGATGGACCGCGAGTGGCCGCACGGCGTCGCCGCCGCCGTGGACGTCACCCTGCTGGGCCGCTTCTACGAGCGTTACGCCGACCACGCGGTTTCCGTGGCCAAGCGGATGATCTTCGTGGTCACCGGCCGCATGCCGGGCTACGGGACGGACGAGGACCTCAACCTCTGAGACGTCCGCGACCGAGAGGCCGCCACGAGGGCACCAGCCCTCCTGGCGGCCTCTGGCGTTTAACCGGAAAACTGCCGCCGGACGACGAAAAACGGCTCCTCCATCCACAAAGGACAGAGGAGCCGTCGGGCACCAGGAGCGCTCAGCCGAAGCGGCCCGAGATGTAGTCCTCGGTCGCCTTCTCGTCCGGGTTGGAGAAGATCTTCTCCGTGTCGTTCAGCTCGACGAGCCGGCCGGGCTGGCCGACACCGGCGAGGTTGAAGAACGCCGTCTGATCCGAGACCCGCGCGGCCTGCTGCATGTTGTGCGTCACGATGACGATCGTGTACTCCTTCTTCAGCTCACCGATCAGGTCCTCGATCGCGAGCGTGGAGATGGGGTCGAGCGCGGAGCACGGCTCGTCCATCAGGAGCACGTCGGGCTGCACGGCGATGGCGCGCGCGATGCAGAGCCGCTGCTGCTGGCCGCCGGAGAGGCCGCCGCCCGGCTTGTTCAGGCGGTCCTTGACCTCGTTCCACAGGTTGGCCCCGCGCAGCGCGCGCTCGGCGATCTCGTCGAGCTGCTTGCGGTTGCTGGTGCCGCCCAGGCGAAGCCCGGCCACCACGTTGTCCTTGATGGACATCGTGGGGAACGGGTTCGGGCGCTGGAACACCATGCCGATCGTGCGGCGCACCGAGACCGGGTCCACCGCGGACGAGTAGATGTCCTCGCCGTCGAGCAGCACCTCACCCTCGACCCGGGCGCCCGGGATGACCTCGTGCATCCGGTTCAGCGTGCGCAGCACGGTCGACTTGCCGCAGCCGGACGGCCCGATGAACGCGGTGACGTTGCGCGGCGGCACCTGGAGGGTGACGCCGTCCACGGCATGGAACTTGCCGTAGTAGATGTCTACGTCCTTGACGTCGATTCGCTTGGCCATGACTCACTTCTTCTTCGGGGCGACGATGCGGGAGATCAGGGTGGCGAGCAGGTTGATCACGGCGATGATCAGCACCAGGGTCAGTGCCGCGCCCCAGATCCGGTCGAAGCCGACGCTGCCGGGGTCCATCGAGTTCGTGACGCGCTCGTTGTTCATCACCAGCGGCAGCGCGGCCTGCTCACCGCTGAAGATGTTCCAGTGCACGAAGGACGAGTAGCCCACGAGCACCAGCAGCGGCGCGGTCTCGCCCATCACCCGGGCGAGCGCCATCATGATGCCGCCGATGATGCCGGACATCGCCGTCGGCAGCACGATCTTCATGATCGTCTTCCACTTCGGCACGCCCAGCGCGTAGGAGGCCTCGCGCAGGTCGTCCGGCACGATCCGGAGCATCTCCTCCGACGAGCGGACGACCACCGGGATCATCAGCAGCACCAGCGCGAGCGAAACGGCGAAACCGCTGCGCGGCAGGCCGAGCGTGGTGATCCACAGCGCGTAGATGAACAGCGCGGCCACAATGGACGGAACGCCGGACAGGATGTCCACCATGAACGTGGTAGCCGTGGCGAGCTTCCCGCGGCCGTACTCGACCAGGTAGATCGCCACCAGCATGCCGATCGGCACGGCGATGACCGCGCACACCAGGCCTTGCAGCAGGGTGCCGATGATGGCGTGCAGCACGCCGCCGCCGACCTCGTCGCTCAGCACGGAGCCGAAGTCCTGCGTCCACCAGTTCGAGTAGGGCAGGCGCTTGACGCCGTTGGCGATCACCGTGTAGAGCACCCAAACCAGCGGGATCACGGCGATCAGGAACGACAGCCAGACCAACGTGGTGGCGACGCCGTTCTTCAGCTTCCGAGCCGCGCTCACCTGCTGGAAGGCGGGTGCGGTGGCGGGGCGTTCGAGCGTGGTCGACATGCTCAGTCCCCCTTCTTGCCGATGATGGACCGGGCGGCGAAGTTGACCAGGAAGGTCAGCACGAACAGCACCAGGCCGGCCGCGATGTACGCGCCGGCCGAGGTCGCGTTGTTGAATTCGCTGTAGTTGGCGGCGATCTTCGAGGCGAAGGTCGCGCCGCCGTCGAACACGCTCCAGTCGAAGTTGCGCCCGACGGGGATCAGCAGGATCACGGCGAGGGCGATCGTCTCGCCGAGCGCGCGGCCGAGGCCGAGCATCGACGCGCCGATGTAGCCCGCCTTGCCGAACGGCAGCACCGTGGTGCGGATGACTTCCCAGCGCGTAGCGCCGAGCGCCAGCGCGCCCTCGATGTGCGTGGTCGGCGTGCGCTCGAAGACCTCGCGCGAGAGCGAGGTGATGATCGGCAGGATCATCACGGCGAGCACGATGCCCGCGGTGAAGATCGTGCCGCGCACGCTGGGCGCGACGTTGCCGGGCGCGAAGATCGGGATCCACGAGAACGTGCTGTTCACCCACGACGAGAACGGCTCGATCGCGGGCGCGAACACCAGGATGCCCCACAGCCCGAAGATGATCGACGGGACCGCCGCGAGCAGGTCGATGATGTAGGCGAACGGGCGGGCCAGCCGCTTCGGTGCGTACTGCGTGAGGAACAGCGCGATGCCGAGCGAGACGGGCATCGCGATCACCAGCGCGACCAGCGAGGTCGCCACGGTGACCTCGAGCAGGTCGAGGATGCCGAACGACATGTTCGTCGGGTCGTTGGTGGACCACCCGTGGTTGAACAGGAAGTTCGCCTTGTCGGCCCGCAGCGCCGGAATGGCCTGCACGATCAGGAAGATCCCGATCAGGGCGATCAGGGCGACGATGAACAGTCCGGCCCCGGTGGTCAGGTTCTGGAAGATGCGGTCACCGGGCCGCACCTTCTTCGACTTGGTGCTCGCGGGCGGCGACTCGGGCGCCGGCGCGGCTGGTGTGTCCGAAATCGGATCCTCCGGTAACGCTCGGGCGGACGCCGAACGCCCACCGGGGTCACCGGTGGGCGTTCGCTTCGAGGATGACTCGCTCATCGAGGAGTTTCTTGTCCAGTCTTGTCTTGACTCTTCTTCAGTGCGCGCAGGTCAGGAAATCGCCTTGATGGCGGTCAGCACCTTGTCCTGCAGGCTCTGCGGGATCGGCACGTAGCCCTTGCTCGAGAGCTGCTGCTGGCCCGTGGTCGCCGCGGTGTTCAGGAACGCCTTCAGCGCCTTCGCGACGTCCGGGTTCGAGTACTTCGAGCAGACGATCTCGTACGTGGTCAGCAGCAGCGGGTACGCACCCGGGACGTTGCTGGCGTAGATGCCGTTGAGGTCCAGCGCGAGGTCGTTGGTGCCGTCGTGCAGGAACTTGGCCGAGTCGAGGGACTTCGCCACGTTCTGCGCGGTCATCTCGACGCCGCCGGAGCCGCTGTCGATCATGGCCGGCGTGATGCCGTCCTTGGCGAACGCGCCCTCGACGTAGGTGATGGCGCCGTCGGCGGCCTTGACCGCGGTCGCGACCCCGTTGGAGCCCGACGCGCCGTTGCCGACCCCGCCGTTGAACTTCTTGCCCGCGCCCTGGGTCCAGACGCCCTTGGCGGCCGCGCCGAGGTACTTCTGGAAGTTGTCGGTGGTGCCGGACTCGTCCGAGCGCGAGATGACCTGGATCGGCTTGTTCGGGAAGGTGCTGGCCTCGTTGCCCTTGACCGCCTTGATGGCCGGGTCGTTCCAGTTCTTGATGCCGCCGTTGAAGATCTTCGCGATCACGGTCGGGGTCAGGGTCAGCTTGTCGACGCCCTGGAGCTTGTAGGCGACCGCGACCGGGCCGACCACCATCGGGATGTTCCACGCCGGGGAGGCGCAGCGCTTGGTCGCGCCCTCGAGGTCGGCGCCGGTGGCCGGCGAGTCCGAACCGCCGAAGTCGACCTGGTTGCCGTTGAACTGCTTGACACCCGCGCCGGAGCCGCTGGCGGTGTAGTTCACCTGCTGGCCGCTGCACTGCTTGCCATACGCGAGGGTGAAGACGTCGATGGCGTTCTTCTGCGCCGTCGAACCTTCACCCGAGAGCGGGCTCTTGCCGCCACAGTCGATCTGCGCAGTGCCGGACGCGGCAGGCGCAGCGGGCGAGCTGGCGCTGCTGTTGCTCGCCGCGGGGTCGGAGCCACAGGCGGCGAGCAGGAACGCACTCGCCGCGATGCCCACGGCGCCCAAGGGCCGCATGATCTTCACTGCATTTCCTCCACTGCCTTGTCTCGCTGAGAGACTTCGCCGGATGGCACGCTTTCGCGCCGTGCCGGATCCGGACATTAGGCAGCCTCGGTGGACGGTCCCCCTTGTCCAGTTGAACGCGAGGTGAACAAGGCCCCGGTTGTGAGCAGGGTGACTACTCCGAACGGGGGTCGTGTCCCCGTTGTGACCTGCAAGTACACAAAACGTAACAGAGGGTGTGCCCGGCGGTCCACTGTGACTACTTACCGTACTGAACGTCGGTCTCGAAACGCGTGAACCCCAGCTTGCCGTACACCGCCAGGGCCGGAGCGTTGTCACCCTCGACGTACAGGATCACCTGGCGTAGTCCCCGGCCGCGCAGGTAACGGAGCCCGGCGAGGGTCAGTGCCTTGCCCAGGCCGCCACCCTGCGTAGCCGGGTTAACCCCGACGACGTAGACCTCGCCGACGGGTTCGCCGCCGAAGCGTCCAGGCACCGGCTCGTGCACCTTCGTCCAGTGGAAGCCGACCACTTCGCCGTCGGCGTTCTCCGCGAGGAAGAAGCCCGCGGGGTCGAACCAGTCCTGCCGCTCCTCGTCGAGCAGATCCTCGACCGTCAGCGCGCCCTGCTCGGGATGCCAGTCGAACGCGCGCGCGTTGACGTCGATCATCGCCTGCTCGTCCTGCCCCGGCACGAAAGTGCGCAGCTTGACGCCCTCGCGCAGCACGGGCTCCGGCCAATCGGCGCCCTCGACGTCGACGTGCAGGATCAACAGCTCACGCCGTCGCTCCAACCCCAGCTTCGCCGCGACGGCAGCCGCGCCGGGATGGTCGCCGTGGGACCAGGCGCGGTAGCCCTCCGCGGCCCGTTCGTCCAGCGCGCGTGCCAACGCCGTGCCGACACCGTGACGCCGGTGTTCCGGGTGCACGACAAGCTCGGCGATCTGACGGCCGTAGGAATCGCCTTCGGTATCCAGGTGGACGTACCCGACCGCTCGCTGCGAAGCCGCTTCGCGCTCGAGCAGGTGCAGCCCGCCCTCGAACTCGCGCGGCAGCGGCCCGGACTCGGCGACCTCGGGACGCCCGTCCGCCGCCTTCGCGGCGAGCAGGATCGCGCGGATCGCTTCGAGGTCGGGTTCGTTCGTCCAGTCAGCCGGCTCCATGAGAGCCAGCCTAGTTGTCAGCGGGCCGAAAGCTCCGGCGTCTCAACCGGTGCCGACGGCTGCTCGACCATGGCCGGCGGCGGCTTGACGGCCGGGCCGCCGGACTTCGCCGGGCGCTCGAACTTGTAGCCGACGTTGCGCACGGTGCCGATCATCTGCTCGTGCTCGGGGCCGAGCTTCGCGCGCAGCCGCCGCACGTGGACGTCCACCGTGCGCGTGCCGCCGAAGAAGTCGTAGCCCCAGACCTCCTGCAGCAGCTGGGCGCGGGTGAAGACGCGGCCCGCGTGCTGCGCGAGGTACTTGAGCAGCTCGAACTCCTTGTACGTGAGTTCCAGCGTGCGACGGCGCAGGCGCGCGGTGTACGTGGCCTCGTCGATCACCAGCTCGCCGACCCGCAGCTCGGCGTCCACCTGCGCGGAGCTGCCGTCGCGAGTGGTGACCAGGCGCAGCCGCGCGTCCACCTCGGCCGGGCCCGCGGTCGGCAGCAGGATGTCGTCGGTGCGCCATTCCGCGCTCACCGCGACCAGCCCGCCCTCGCCCACCACGGCGATGATCGGGGTGGTCGCCTCGTCCTCGCCCGCGCCCTTGAGCAGCCGGCAAAGGCTCTTCGCGGACGCCAGGTCGGTGCGCGCGTCGAGCAGGATGACGTCCCGGTGCCCGGCGTCCAGCAAGGCGGTCACCTCGGGTGCGCGGACGCGTACGGTGTGGGGAAGCAAGTCCAGCGCGGGCAGTACCGAGGTGGGGTCGGCTTCCGCAGTCAGTACGAGAAGGTCCAGGCTCATGAGCCGCACCGCCTTCACAAAGTCGTCGCCTCGAACGTGGCTTCGGTCGGTGCTAAGTGAGAATAGCGGGTGAACACCCCGGCACCTAGCCCGTGCTGGATCGATCACACCTGGGCAAACAACCGGGGTGCGTCCCGACCCCCGACCGACAGGAGAACCGACGCGATGGTGAGCAGGCCCGTGACGCGGGACGACCGACCGGCTCAGCGGCCGGACAACCGGCGTCGTGGACGGCGCGTCCGCCGCTGGGTGATCGTGCTCGGCGTCATCGTGATCGTGCTGGTCGGAGCGGATTTCGGTGCGGCCGCGTTCGCCGAGCACACGATCTCCCAGAAGGCCCGCGACCAGCTCGGCCTGACCGACGACCCGTCGGTGAACATCCACGGGTTCCCGTTCCTGACCCAGGCGCTGGCCGGTGACTACAGTCACATCAGCGTCTCGGCCGACGGGGTGCCGGTCGGGAACGAGCTGCGCGACCTCGGCGTGAGCGCGGAGCTCGAGGACGTCACCGCGCCGCTGTCCGACCTCACCGCCGGCAACATGAGCGCGGTCAAGATCGGCAAGCTCACCGGCGCCGTGACCATCAAGGCGTCCGACATCGCGCACATCTCGCCGCTGGACAAGGTGCAGAACCTCAAGATCGACCAGTCCACCCTGAACTACGTCAAGTACGGCGACACCGACCAGGGCAAGCAGCCCGACCCGACGACGACCAACGCGAACGGCGAGCAGCAGGACGGCGACACGGCCGGGATCCGGCTGTCCGCCAACGTCCAGATCGCCGGCCAGAAGGTGGAGCTGTTCTGCTTCGCGCTGATCGAGCTGAAGGGCAAGACGATCTCGATCGTGCCCAACCGGCTGCAGTTCGGGAATGACCACGACACCACCGTCGTTCCAGCCGCAGTGCAGAAGGCCCTGCTGCCGAACTTCCGCGCCTCGATCGACACCTCGCAGCTGCCGCTGTCGGTGACGCCGACCGCGGTGCGCGTGGACAGCGGCTCGGTGACCATCAAGGGCGAAGCCGACAACGTGAGCTTCGCGGACCTGACGACGAACAAGGGGTGAGCACCCGGTGACCGGAGTCTGGGTACTGCTGGGGACGCTGGTGGTCGCGGTCGCCGCAGGCCTGTTGCTGAAGGCGCGCAACGGCCGGGTCCGGGCCGCGAAACCGGCCGCCACCGCCCGCCCGCTCCCGGCTCCGGTCGCCGAAGCGCTCGACCCGGCGTCCGCCGTGACGCTGGTCCAGATCTCGACCACGTTCTGCGCGCCCTGCCGGCACACGCGCGTGATCCTGTCCGCGCTGGCCGAGAAGACCGACGGGCTGCACCACGTGGACCTCGACGTCACCGAGCAGCCCGAGGTCGCGCAGGCCCTTTCCGTGCTCCGCACGCCGACCACGCTGGCACTCGCCGCGGACGGCCGTGAGCTGCTGCGCGTCGGCGGCGTGCCGAAGGGCCCCGAGCTGCTGGCCGCCCTCCAGCCCCACCTCACCGGGATCGACGCCCGCTGACGCAGCCTGTTCAGCGAACCCACCCCTGTTCAACGGCTTGATTCCCAAGTTCCGAGACGCGTCCCAAGGAATGAACGTTGTTCCCACCCCGAGGGAGCGTGGGTACTCTCGGCGGCGTGGACAAGCTGCCCATCACCCTTCTGACGCAGCGGCGCGCAGTGGACCTGTGCCGCGTGCGCAGCAGCTTGTGTCCGGGTTCTCCCGCCCGGCGCTGAAGCACGTCTCGCGCCGGGGCCGCAGCCCGAGGAAAATGCCTCCGCAGCGTGTCGTTCGCACGCCTTCGCCCAGCCCCAGCAGGAGGAACCATGGCCGCCGGACCCGCTGTCGACCCGCGTGGACCGCGCTTCGCCGCGATCGTGACCACGGTGGTGCTCGCCGTGGTGCTGCTGACCCAGTGGTGGCCGCTGCTCGCCGTGCAGACGGTGGTGTTCGCGATCGGCGCGTTCGTCGGGCTCAAGCCGGCGCCGTACTCGATCCTGTACCGCACGCTGGTGGCGCCGCGACTCGGCCCGACGAGCGAGCGTGAGGACGCGGCGCCGCTGCGGTTCGCGCAGGCCGTCGGGTTCGTGTTCGCGCTCGTCGGCACGATCGGCTTCGTCACCGGCGCGACCACCCTCGGCATCGTGGCGACGGCGTTCGCGCTGTTCGCCGCCTTCCTCAACGCCGCGTTCAACTTCTGCCTCGGTTGCGAGATGTTCTTGCTCATCAAGCGTTTCAGCCCCAGCCCGCGCGCGTCCTGACCCACCCACCCCAGAAAGAGAGTTCGCTCCATGAGCCGTGAAGACGTCCTGGTCACCACCCAGTGGGCCGAGGAGAACCTGGACACCCCCGGTGTGGTGTTCGCCGAGGTCGACGAGGACACCACCGCCTACGACGCCGGGCACATCCGCGGCGCGGTGAAGCTCGACTGGCGCAACGACCTGCAGGACAAGGTCCGCCGTGACTTCGTCGGCAAGGCCGACTTCGAGAAACTCCTTTCGGAGAAGGGAATCTCGAGCAACGACCGCGTGATCCTCTACGGCGGCAACAACAACTGGTTCGCCGCGTACGCGTACTGGTACTTCAAGCTCTACGGCCACGAGAACGTGCAGCTGCTCGACGGCGGCCGCAAGAAGTGGGAGCTGGACGGGCGCGAGCTGAACTCCGACGAGGTCAAGCGCGACGCCGCCGAGTACCAGGCGAAGGACCAGGACCACTCGCTGCGGGCGTTCCGCGACGAGGTCGTCCAGTCGATCGGCGCGAAGAACTTCGTCGACGTGCGGTCGCCGGACGAGTTCGCCGGCAAACTGCTCGCCCCGGCGCACCTGCCGCAGGAGCAGTCCCAGGTGCCGGGCCACATCCCGGGCGCGCTGAACGTGCCGTGGGCCAAGGTCGCCAACGAGGACGGCACCTTCAAGTCCGAGGACGAGATCAAGGAGCTGTACGCCGACGCGGGCATCGACGAGTCGAAGGCCACCATCGCGTACTGCCGCATCGGCGAGCGCTCGTCCATCGCGTGGTTCGCGCTGCACGAGCTGCTGGGCTACAGCGACGTCAAGAACTACGACGGTTCGTGGACCGAATACGGCTCGCTGGTCGGCGTGCCGGTCGAGTTGGGAGCGAAGTAATGGGAGCCACTCCGGACGACGGCTGCGGCGCCCCCGCCCAGGAGGCCACCCCCGCCGACTTCGACACCAAGGGACAGGTCGTGCTCGCCGGCAAGGTGACCGGCAGCGCGGGCCCGGTCGGCGGTGCCTTCGTGCGCCTGCTCGACGGCGGCGGCGACTTCACGGGCGAGGTCGTTTCCTCGGCCGAGGGCGACTTCCGCTTCTACGCGGCGCCGGGCGACTGGACCATCCGCGCCCTCCACCGCACCGGCAACGGCGAGGCCACCGTCACGGCGGAGGGCCCCGGCCTGCACCAGCTGGCGATCTCGGTCGCCTGACGCTTTCCCGGCGAAGCCCCCGTCCAGTTCCGGACGGGGGCTTCGCCGTGCCCGGGAGTTGACCTCAAGCCGAGTTGAGGAGCGAAGCTGCCCGGGTGATCCCGACGAAAACCGTTGCCGGAAGACCCATGCTGATCGTCGCGGTGTTCCTCGGCAGCTTCATGGCGATGCTGGACGTGAGCGTGGTCAGCGTGGCGCTGCCCGCCATCCAGCGGGATCTGCGCACCGGGTTCACGGACCTCCAGTGGATCGTCGACGGCTACACCGTCGCGATCGCCGCGGCGATCCTCACCGGCGGCACGCTCGGCGACCGATACGGCCGCAAGCTCGTCTACCTGACCGTGTTCACGCTCGCCTCGGCGGCCTGCGGGCTGGCGCCGACGCTCGGCCTGCTCGTCACCGCCCGCGTGGTCCAGGGCGCGGCGGCCGCGACGGTCATCCCGCTCTCGATCGCCCTGCTCGCGCACGCGTTCCCGGACCCGCGCGAGCGCGCGAAGATGAATGCTGGGCTGGTGGGGCCTGGCCGTCGGCTCCGCGCTGGGGCTCGGACCGCTGGCGGGCGGGCCGCTCACCGACGCGTTCGGCTGGTCCGCGATCTTCCTGGTGTACGCGGTGATCGCCGGCGACCTCGTGGCCGGGCTGGTCGCGGTGGTGGCGCTGGCCGCGTTCGTCTCGGCGACCGTCGCCGGGGTGCGGATGCTGCCGTACGTGCTGGCCAACGTCTTCGCGGCGTTCTGCTCCGGCCGCCTCGCCGCCCGCTTCGGCGCGGCCCGGGTGCTGCCGGTGGGCCGCTTCGTCGCCGCGCTCGGCGGGTTCGCGTTCCTGATGCTGGACGCGGCGAGCCCGTACTGGCTGCTCGCGCCGGTCTTCGCCGTGGCCGGTCTCGGGGTCGGGCTTTCCGTGACGCCCACCAACATCGTCGGTCTCGCGGGCCTGCCGGGCGACCGCGTGGGCATCGCCTCGGCGACGGGCTCCACGCCGCGATGGGCGTGGCGGGCGCGACGCTGCTGGTGGTGACCGTCCTCACCGCGGTGACCCTGCGCAGGGCCGGATGAGCGGACCGGGACTATTCTGCTTCGCGTGGAGACCCTGTTTACGATCCTGCTGGCCTTGGCGGCCGTCGCCATCGTGTGGTTCGCCTGCTACGTCGTCTACCGGCTGTACGCCGACCAGCGCTGACTTATGACTGCCAGTGGCGACGAGGTCATCGCGGCCGCCGAAGAGCGGGCCGCGAGCACCCGCACGCGCAATCTGCCGGCCTGGGACGACCTGCCGATCCCGAACGACACGGCGAACCTGCGTGAGGGCCCGGACCTGAACGAGGCCTGCCTCGCCCTGCTGCCGCTCGTCGGCGTGTGGCGAGGCGAGGGCGAGATCGACTACCCGACGATCGACGGCCCCCGCAAGTTCGCCCAGCAGCTCACCGTCGCGCACGACGGCCGGCCGTTCCTCTACCACGAGGCGCGCTCCTGGCTGCTGAACGAGGACGGCTCGATCCTCCGCCCGGCCGCGCGCGAGACCGGTTTCTGGCGCCCGCAGGCGGACGACACCCTCGAGCTGCTGCTCACGCACAGCTCCGGGATCGTCGAGCTGTACTACGGCAAGCCGCTGAACCAGACGTCCTGGGAGCTGGGCACGGACGCGGTCATCCGCACCGCCACCGCGAAGGACGTCACCGGCGCGAAGCGGCTGTACGGCCTGATCAACGGCGACCTCGGCTACGTCGAGGAGCGCGCGATGGTCGGCCAGGAAATGCAGCCGCACGCTTCCGCGCTGCTGCACCGCGTCGCCGGCTGAGGTCGGCGACGCCGTGCGCTGGCGGCGGTACGGCGAGCAGGCCGCCCTGCTCGACTGCGACTCGCTCGACCAGATGAGCGCGGCGCGCGCCACGGTCGAGGCTGCCGCGATACCGGGTGTCATCGAGCTGGTGCCCGGTGCGCGCAGTCTGCTGGTGGTCGCCGAGCCGCCGGTGCTCGACCGCGTCCGCGCGCTGCTCGACGGAGCCGATCTGGCCCACCCGCCGCTCGGCTCGCCGCGCGAGGTGACCCTTGACGTCCAGTACGACGGCGAAGACCTCACCATGGTCGCTCGCGACGCTGGACTGTCCGAAAAGGACGTTGTCGGACTCCACACCGGCGCCGTCTACACGGTCGCGTTCACCGGTTTCGCGCCCGGATTCGGTTACCTGACCGGGCTTCCCGCCGCACTGCGGCAGCCACGCCTGGAATCGCCGCGCACGCGCGTGCCGGCCGGCGCGGTGGGCGTGGCCGGGGAGTTCACCGGCGTGTACCCGCGCGAGTCGCCCGGCGGCTGGCGGCTGCTGGGGCACACGTCGGCAACGCTGTTCGACCCGGCCGCGGACCCGCCGGCGCTGTTCGCACCCGGTGACCGCGTCCGGTTCCGGAGCGTGTGATGCGGGCGCTGGAAGTGCTCACGACGGGCGCGCTCGCCCTGGTCCAGGACCTCGGCCGGCCGGGCTACGCGCACCTCGGCGTGCCACCGTCGGGCGCGCTGGACGCCGGCGCGCTGCGGCTGGCGAACCGGCTCGCCGGAAACCCCGAGGGAGCCGCCGGGATCGAGACGGTGCTGGGCGGGCTCTCGGTGCGCGCCACCGCGTCGTGCACCGTCGCGGTGACCGGGCCGGTGGTCGCGGTGACCGTGGACGGGCGCGACGCCGGGTCCCACGCCGCCGTCGCCCTGCGCGCCGGGCAGACGCTCACGATCGGCACCCCGGCCCGCGGACTGCGTTGCTACCTGGCGGTTTCCGGCGGCATCGACATCCCGCCCGAGCTGGGCAGCCGGTCGCGTGACGTGCTGTCCGGGATCGGCCCGGAGCCACTCGCGCCCGGCACGAAAGTCCCGCTCGGCCCGGTGACCGGCGTGCCGGCGGGAGCCGACGTGGTCGTCGCGCCGCCGTCGCCGGACCGGCTGATCGTCCCGGTCACGCTCGGCCCGCGCGAAGACTGGCTCGCCGACGCCGCCGGCCTCGATGTGTGGTGGACGGTGACGGCGGAGTCCAACCGCGTCGGACTCCGGCTCGACGGGCCGCCGCTGCGCCGCGAGCGCACGGGGGAACTGCCCAGCGAGGGCGTCCTGACCGGTGCCGTCCAGGTGCCGCCGAACGGCCTGCCGGTCGTGTTCCTCGCCGATCACCCGACCACTGGCGGTTATCCCGTGGTCGCGGTGGTGAGACGAGCATCACTCGACGCGCTCGCGCAGGCCCGTCCTGGAACCCAGGTGCGGCTCCACCCGTCCTGATAGCTGTGGAACAGGTAACGGTCACAGGCGGTAAGGGCTTCCTGGCGCCGGATGCCGGCACAGCCCTCGTGAGTGCTGAGAACGGTTCTGACCGGCATGAACACCCACGAGGGGAGCTGTCACAGTCGCTCCGGATCGCGCTCGCCACCGGGCAGCTGCGGCGACCGCTCGCCGAAACGCTGCGTGAGCTGCTCGACCTGCTGGTGGACGGCCGTTACCAGGTCAGCGGCCCCGAGCGGCGCCCCGGCGACGACCTGGTCGCCACCGCGGGCTGGCCGCCCGCCGACGAGGCCAGAGTCGCCTACTACCGGACCGCCATCCGCTCCGGCCACCGCCCGGTGGCCGTGGTGCTGACCGGCGCCCGCGCCCTGATCGTCGACGGGCACCACAAGATCGCGGCCTACCGCGCCGAGGGCGTGACGGCCTCGGTCGTGCGGATCAGCCCGGCTCAGTACTCCGACTCGTAGGCCGCCACCAGCTCACGGTGCAGGGCGGCCGAGTCCGGCAGCGCCACGCCGTCGAGCGTGTGCACGCGGGTGACCAGCCGGACCGAAGACGCGAGGATCACCGCGTCCGCCGTGGTCAGCTCGGCGGCCGGGATCGGCTCGACCTTGATCGTCCAGCCGGCCTTTTCCGCGCCGCGGAACAACGCGTACTGCGTGGTGCCGGGGAGAATCCCGATGGTCGACGGCGGCGTGTACAGCGTGCGCCCCTTCGCGACGACCACCGTGGACGTCGGGCCCTCCAGCACCGAGCCGTCGGCAGCGGTGAAGATCACATCCTGGGCGCCGCGGCGGCCCGCCTCGCGCAGCGCCGCCATGTTCACGGCGTACGACACGGTCTTCGCGCCCAGCAGCAGCCACGGCGCGCGCTCGGCGACGTCCGGGCCGAAGCCGCGCTCCAACAGCACAGCGGCGACACCCTCGGTGCGGGCGCGCTGGACCTTCTCGTCGATCTCCAGGCCCATCGCGAACGCCGTCGGCACCCCGGCCGGATCGCCGTCGATTCCCCTGGTGTACACCAGTTTCAGGGCCAGCTCGCGGCCGCCGATCCAGCTGTCGATGACCTTTCGCGCCGCGCGCTCGAACCCCTCGAGGTCCGGCGCGGGCAGCTCCAGCATGGCGGCGGAGCGGGCGAGGCGGTCGAGGTGCGGACGCAGCTCACGCGGGTTCTTGTCCGCCACGAGGATCGTTTCGAACACCCCGTCCCCCCGCAGCAGCCCGAGGTCGTCGACCCGGATGTGGGCGGCGTCGGGGTCGGCCAGGGTTCCGTCGAGGAAGGCGAGAACGCGCATGCCCACACCGTAGTACCAGCGCGGGTTCCGCTGAGGCGGTGGCGGGGAGGAAGGCGGAGCTAGTCTTGTCCTCATGCCGTATCGCTCGCCGTTGCTGGAAGCCCCCCGCGCGATCGCCCCGCCCGAAGGCCACCCGGAATCGGGCGTCCCCTGGCATTGGGGTGACCCGTTCGCCGAGCAGCGCACGGCCGCCCGCGGGGTGGTCGTGATCGACCGCTCGCACCGCGAGGTACTGGCCGTCACCGGTGAGGAACGCCTGTCGTGGCTGCATCTGGTGATCTCCCAGCACGTGACGGAGCTGGCCGAGGGCACCGGCACCGAGGCGCTGGTGCTCGACAGCCACGGCCACATCGACACCCACTTCGTGCTGGCGCACCTCGACGGCACCGTCTGGATCGACAGCGACCCCGGCGCGAGCGCGACCAGCGCGCTGCCCAAGGGCGGCAAGCAGACGCTGCTCGAGTACTTCGAGGCGATGAAGTTCTGGTCGAAGGTCGAAATCCGCGACGCGACAACGGAACTGGCGCTGCTCACCGTGCTCGGCCCGGACGCCGAGCGGGTGCTGAGCGCGGTCGGCGCCGAGGTCGGGCCCGCGCCGTACACCGTGACCGCATTGCCCGGCGGGGGTTTCGCGCGCCGGATGCCGTGGCCGGCACGGTCCAGTGTGGACCTCGCCGTGCCGCGCGAGCAGCTGGCGGACTGGTGGCAGCGGCTCACCGACGCGGGCGCGCGCCCGGCCGGCAGCTGGGCCTTCGACGCGCTGCGCGTGGAATCGCTGCACCCGCGGCTCGGCACCGACACCGACGAGCGCTCGATCCCGCACGAGATGGGCTGGGTCGACTCCGCCGCGCACGTCGCGAAGGGCTGCTACCGCGGCCAGGAGACCGTTTCGAAGGTGCACAACGTCGGCCGCCCGCCGCGGTCCCTCGCGCTGCTGCACCTCGACGGCTCGCCGGAGATCACCCCCGAGACGGGTGATCCGGTGCGGCTGGGCGAACGCGTGGTCGGACGCGTCGGCAGTGTTGTCCAGCACCATGAGCTGGGGCCGATCGCGCTGGCGCTGGTCAAACGGTCCACCCCGGCGGGCGCGGAGCTGCTGGCCGGGGCCGAGGACCGGGTGGTGCAGGCCACCGTCGACCCGGACTCGGTGCCCGGCGAGCACGCCGCCCCTGGTCGAGAGGCCGCGTCGAGGCTTCGGGGCTGAAGTGAACTCGACGGTAGCGTTGTCGGGGAATGTAGAGCAGGATGTGCCCGTGATCGAAGTTCGTCCCGGCGGGCGAAGGCGGATCGACCGCGTCCTCGCCCCGGGATACCTCACCGGCCTCGGCGACCTGCCGCTTCCGGTGCTGCGCGAACGCAGGGACGAGGCCGCGCAGGAAGAAACCGACCTCTCCTACCTGCGGCGGCTGCTCCACGCCCGGATCGACATCGTGCGCGCCGAGCAGCAGCGCCGTTCGTCCGGCGGTGAGAGCAGCATCGTCGACCAGCTCGCCACGATCCTCGCCGACAACGCGATCGGCCCGGCCAAGGGCTCCGGCCGGCACCAGGGGCTGGAGCCCTCACGCGCCGGTGAGCACCGCCGGCACGCCGAGGCCCTGATCGGCGA
Organism: Amycolatopsis saalfeldensis; assembly: GCF_900110575.1. Lineage (GTDB taxonomy): Bacteria > Actinomycetota > Actinomycetes > Mycobacteriales > Pseudonocardiaceae > Amycolatopsis > Amycolatopsis saalfeldensis. The sequence goes on along the minus strand of NZ_FOEF01000019.1, from coordinate 185,473 downwards.
CACCGATCTGACCGACGTCGGCTCGCTGTCCGAGAGCAAGCTGGCCTCCGCATTGGACACCTACGCCACGGAGGAGACGTCCGTTTCGACGTTCCGCCGCCAGGTGCAGGAGGTGATGGACGCGCTCAACGCCGAGATCGCCGCCCGCTACCAGCGCGGCTCGGCGTCGGTCGACGAGCTGCTGGACTCCGAGCGCGGCCGGTCCGACACCGGTTCCGCCGGTGGCGCGGGCTCCGGCAAGTGACCAACCCGGTACTGGTCGAGGTCGTCCGCTCCGGGTTCACCGAAAGCGCGCACCGCGGCTCCGTGGTGGTCACCGCCCCGGACGGCACGGTGCGGCTGGCCACCGGCGACGTCACCAGCCCGATGTTCCCCCGCTCGTCGAACAAACCGCTGCAGGCCGTCGGGATGCTCCACTCCGGACTGTCCTACGACGGAGCCGACCTGGCGCTGGCCTGCGGCTCCCACTCCGGCGAGCCCGGCCACACCGAGCGGGTCGCGGCGATGCTGGCGGCTGCGGGCCTCGACGAGTCCGCGCTGGCCTGCCCGCCCGCGTACCCGCTGGACGAAACGTCGATGCACGCGGCGGCCGGCCCGCTGCGCGTCACGATGAACTGCTCCGGCAAGCACGCGGCGATGCTCGCCACCTGCGTCGCGGCGGGCTGGCCGACGGACGGCTACGAGGACCCCGCGCACCCGCTGCAGAAGGCGATCGCGAACGCCGTCGTGTCGCTCACCGGCGAGCCGATCGCGGCCACCGGAGTCGACGGCTGCGGCGCCCCGCTGTTCGCCTTCTCCCTGACCGGCCTGGCCCGCTCGTTCGGCCGCCTGACGCAGGCCGCCCCGGGCTCGGACGAGCGCCGGGTGGCCGACGCGATGCGCGCGCACCCGTGGCTGGTCGCCGGCACGGACCGAGAAGACACCCGCGTGATGAAGACCGTGCCCGGCCTGCTGTCGAAGGTCGGCGCGGAGGCGGTCTGGGCCATGTCGCTGCCGGACGGCACGGCGCTCGCCCTGAAACTGGACGACGGCACCAAACGCGGTTGCGCCCCGCTGGGCGTGGCCGTGCTGCGTCACCTCGGTGTGGACGTCTCCGAGCTGGCCGACCTGGCGGCCCCCGCCGTGCTGGGCGGCGGCCGGGAAGTCGGCCGGCTCAGGGTCAGTTGGAGTGCTCCCTAGCCGCCAGATCGCCCCAGAACTCGCGCAGCTCCGAGAACAGCTCGGCCAGCTCCTCGACGTTGCCGGTGCGCAGGGCGTCCAGGATGTCGTGCACCTCTTCGGCCGTGGTGTCGGAGTCGAGGATCGAATCGGCGAACAGCTGGACGAGGCCGCCGTAGTCGAGTTCGACGACCGAAGACGGGTTGAAGCTCTCCAGCCACTGCCGGGTCTGCGAAAGCACCCGCGCGGGACCGGACTCGCCGAACGCGGCCTCGATCAGCTCACTCGCCTCGCCCGCGCGCTCCAGCGCGTCGGACATCGACACGCGCCAGGACAGCTCGCGCGTCGGGTCGTCCGGGCCGGAGCCGAGTACCAGCCGCCGCTCGTCCGGGTCGACCAGGACGAACCACGGCAACGGCACCGTCCAGGTCGTGGTCAGGGTGTGCGCCGCCATCGTGGTCAGGTCGGCCATCGCGGCCTTCGTGCGGGACCGGGCGCGGTCGGCGGAGACCCCGCCGGCGTCGAGCACCGCGTTCTTCAACGCCGGGTGCGCGTCGCCGAGGAACGTCACCAGCGCGGCGGCCGAGCGGGCCCGCAGCTCGAGCGGGCAGACGAACGGGCCCTCCACCGGATGCCCGGACGGCAGCTCCTCGGGGCCGAGCACCAGCACGTCGTTGACCAGGCTGGGTGAGGGACGCCCGTCGGACAGCTCGGCGGGCAGCAAGCGGGACGGCGCGGCAACCTGTGACTTGAGCCACATGTACTGCTCTCGTTCGCCGATGGCGGCACGGCGCAGCTTCGCCGCGGCCACGGCTTCGCGCAGCCGCTCGTCCGGCGGGTCACCCAAGGCGAGCAGGGGTTCGTACACCCGGAGATAGGCGGCGAAGGGACGGAGCACCAGTGCATCGTGGCACGCCCACCTGCGCCGATCCCCACCGACAGGCCGGTAACCGGCGTCCGGCGGACACTGTCGCGACCGGCACACCGTGCCACGTCGCATCCACCCCCCTGGACACGGTACGGTGTGACCAGGAAAGAACTGTCGAGACGATGCGGGGCCGCCGATTCCCCCGGCCGCCCCGCCCCTGTGCGAGGGGGTCGAGCCATGGGGCGCGGCCGGGCTAAGGCCAAGCAGACGAAGGTGGCGCGCGAGCTCAAGTACAGCTCTCACGAAACCGATTTCGATGCTTTGCAGCGCGAGCTGTCGAGTAGTTCCTCGGAAAACAGCCCCGAGGACGACAACAATGGGTACGAAGACCCGTACGACGACGGGTACGACGAATACCGTCGTTGAGCAGGCGTGACGCGCGAGGGTGGTTCCGGGTGCGAACCCGGGCACACCCTCGCGCGTCGCGTGCTGCCCAATTTTTCGTGCCCACGAAGGTGTGAAGGAGCGAGCCGGTGAGCGACGTACAGCGTGTCGGAGTGATCGGCGCGGGCCTGATGGGGTCCGGCATCGCCGAGGTGCACGCCAGGTCCGGCATCGACGTGATCGTCACCGAGGTGAACCAGCCCGCGCTGGACGCCGGCCGGGCTCGCATCGAGAAGTCGCTGCAGCGCGGGGTGAAAAGCGGCAAGCTGTCCACCGAGGACGCCGAAGCGGCGCGCGGCCGGCTGCGGTTCACCACCGAGATCGGCGAGTTCGCCGACCGTGACCTGGTGATCGAGGCGATCCTCGAGCAGGAGCAGGCCAAGGTCGAGGTCTTCCGCCAGCTGGACAAGATCGTGGAGCGGGAGGACGCGCTGTTCGCGTCCAACACCTCGTCGATCCCGATCATGAAGCTCGGCATGGCCACGGCTCGCCCGCAGCAGGTGGTCGGCATCCACTTCTTCAACCCGGTGCCCGTGCTGCCGCTGGTGGAGCTGGTCCCGTCGCTGCTGACCAGCGACGAAACCACGCGCCGTGCCGAGGAGCACGCCACGAAGGCGTTGAGCAAGACCGTGATCCGGTCGCAGGACCGCGCCGGGTTCATCGTGAACTCGCTGCTGGTGCCGTACCTGCTGTCCGCGATCCGCATGATCGAATCCGGCTTCGCCTCCGCCGAGGACATCGACCGCGGCATGGAGCTGGGCACCGCGCACCCGATGGGCCCGCTGCGGCTGTCCGACCTGATCGGGCTGGACACCATCAAGGCCATCGCGGACTCGATGTACGCGGAGTTCAAGGAGCCGCTGTACTCGTCGCCGCCGCTGCTGCTGCGCATGGTGGACGCTGGCCTGCTGGGCAAGAAGACCGGCCGCGGGTTCTACTCGTACTCCTGATGGCCACGGCCGGATAGTTCTTCGGCTGGTGGACACCTCAGCTGGCCGGGCCGAACGCGGCCCGCCGGGCGGCGCGGCGCAGGACCAGCAGGATGGCGGGCCCGAGCAGCAGGATGGCGGCGAGGTTGGTCAGCGCGCGGCCGGTGTCCCAGCCGATCGTCGAGGTCAGGACGGTGAAGACCAGGAACCGGTGCAGGTTGTCCGCCAGCGGCGCGCCGGGCACGAAGTCCAGCGCGGACGAACCCGCCAAGAACGGCCAGGTGAACATGCTCATTGCCAGCCCGTAGAAGTACGCCGCGAGCACGCCGTACCCCGCGAGCATGGCGATCTCCCAACGGCCCTTCACCCGCGACGGCAGCAGCCCCGCCCCCATCCCCACCATCGACGACGCCAGCATCTGGAACGGCAGCCAGGGCCCGACCCCGCCGGTGAGCAGCGCCGAGGCGAACAACGACGTCGCCCCCAGCACGAACCCGAACCCCGGCCCGAACACCCGTCCGGCCAGCACGAGCAGGAAGAACACCAGCTCGATCCCGCCCGTCCCGGCGCCGAGCGGCCGCAACGCCGCGTCGACGGCCGACAGCACGCCCAGCAGCGCCAGCGCCTTCGAATCCAGCCCGCCGCTCGACAACTCGGCCAGCACGATCAGGATCAGCACGGGCAGGGTGGCCATGAAGACAAACGGCGCGTCGACCCCGTGTCCGGCCCCCGGAGTGGTGTTGACCAACAGGGGCCAGCAGAACATCAGCAGCCCCAGCACCACCGCCACCCCGAGCACCAACGCGCTCCGCCACCGGACCCGGATGGCGGGTCGCAGGAAATCGGTCATCTCGCCCGGCCCTCGATCGCGCGCCCGCTCATGCGCCCACCTCGCTGACGCTCGGTGCGGCCTGAGCCGAAGGCGCAGTGCTGAATGATTCACTCGCAGGCTCGCTCATGTGCCCAGCGCCTTCGCGACCTCGTCCACCGTCAGCCATTCCGCCGGGGCCAGGATCTTCGCGACCTGGGGCGCGAACGCCGGTGAGGACACGACCACCTCCGCGGTCGGGCCGTCCGCGACGACCTCGCCCTCGGCCATGACCACCACGCGGTGCGCGGCGGTCGCGACGAATTCCACGTCGTGGGTGGCCAGGAGAATGGCGTGGCCCTCTGAAGCGAGCGAAGCGAGCACCGACGCGAAGTGCCGCTTCGCCGGGTAATCGAGGCCTCGCGTGGGCTCGTCGAGCAGCAACGCCGGAGGCGCGGCCGCCAGCTGCACCGCCAGCACCAGCGCCAGCCGCTGGCCCTCGGACAGGTCACGCGGGTTCAGCGCGCCGTCGACGCCAGAGACGAGCCGGTCCAGCAGCGACCGCGCCGTGCCCGGCGCCGTCCCCGATTCCTGGTCCGCCTGGGCGCATTCGGCGTCCACCGTCTCCAGGTACAGCAGGTCCGCCGGGCTCTGCGGGACGAGGCCGACGCGCGTCCGCGCCGCGCGCGGCTTCAGCCGGGCCGGGTCCTCGCCCAGGACGTCGACCGTCCCGCCGGACCGCGGGCCGCTGCCCTGCAAAGCCCACAGCAGCGAGGACTTCCCCGATCCGTTGCGCCCCATCAGCGCCACGACCTCACCCCGCCCGAGCCGCAGGTCCACTCCGCGCACCGCCAGGACGTCGCCGTACCGGACCTGCACCGCCGAAGCCCGCACCACCGTTTCCCCGGAAGCAGAGCCCGGGTCGGAAGGACGCGAAAACGGAGCCAGCCGGGCACGCAACGGGCCCGCCGTCCGCCGTGCGTCACGCACCGAGAGCGGCAGCGGCGACCAGCCAGCCAGCCGGCCCAGCTCGACGATCGGCGGCGCGACGTCCGCGAAGGCGAACACCTCCGCGGGCGGGCCGGAGACCACCGAGCCGTCGCCGGGCAGGTACAGCACGCGGTCGGCGTACTGCGCGACGCGCTCCATCCGGTGCTCCGCGACGACCACCGTGGTCCCCAGGTCGTGCACCAGCCGCGTGATCGCGGCCAGCACCTCCTCGGCCGCCGTCGGGTCGAGCGCGGACGTCGGCTCGTCCAGCACCAGCACCCGCGGGTGCGCCGTGAGCACGGAGCCGATCGCCACGCGTTGCTGCTGCCCGCCGGAAAGCGTCCGAAGTGGACGGTGCCGCAGGTCCGCGACGCCCAGCAGGTCCAGGGTCTCCTCGACGCGCTTGCGCATCACGTCCGGCGCCACGGCCAGCTGCTCCATGCCGTACGCCAGCTCCTCCTCGACGGTGTCCGTGACGAACCCGGCCAGCGGGTCCTGCCCGACCACCCCGACCACGGACGCCAGCTCACGCGGCGGGTGCGTCTCGGTGTCCAGCCCGGCCACCCGCACGCGGCCGGTCAGCCGGCCGCCGGTGAAGTGCGGGACGAGCCCGTTGATCGCGCCGAGGAAAGTCGACTTGCCGACACCGGTCCGCCCCGCGACGAGGCACAGCTCGCCCTCCTCCACCACGAGGTCCACATCGGACAGAACGGGCCGCGCGGCCCCATCGTAAGTGACCCCGACGTGGGAGAACTCGATCACCGGGCGACCTCCAGCAACGACACGGGACGCGGCGCCAGCCAGGCCGGCAGCGCCCCGATCAGCACGGACAACACCGGCAGGACCGGCAACGACGGCCACTCCAGCCCGGTCGGGTACAGCCCGGCGGGCCCGGCCGCGAACAGCAGCGCGCACGCCCCGACGCCGCACAGGACCACCAGCGTTTCGGGCAGCCGCCACAGGTCGGGCCGGTACGCCGTGCGCCGGACGCGACGGCCGCCGAGCACGAACCCCGACCCCGCCACCACCAGCCCGGCCGCCAGCATCGGCAGGCCGAGCCAGGTCGACGTCCCGTCGAGCACGCCGTACACCCCGACGGCGACACCGATCATCCCGACCAGCACACACACCGCGATCAGCACGCGCACCCGCGGCGCGAGGGAGCCCCGCCGCCCGTAGCCCCGCGAGTCCATCGCCGCGGCGAGCAGGAGCGAGCGGTCCATCGCGTCGGCGAGCACCGGCACGAAAATCCCCTTCACGAAGCGGAAGCCGCGCGAGTGTCCCGCTCGCAACCGCCGCGCGCGCCGCACCCGCTGCACGCTTTCCACCAGCTGCGGGGCCACCGAGAGCGCGACCGTGACCGCCGTGCCCAGCTCGTACAGCGCCCCGGGAACGGCCTTGAGCAGGCGTTTCGGGTTCGCCAGCGCGTTCGCGGCGCCGACGCAGAGCACGATCGCGGCCAGCCGCAGCCCGTCGTAGAACCCGCCCAGCAGCTCCTCCGCCGACGTCGGCCCGAGCAGCGTGATCCCCGCGGCGGCCGCGGGCAGCGGGATGGTCGGCAGCGTGAACAGCACGTGCCCGCCGTCCTCGCCGCCGATGAGGATCCGGAACAGCACGCGGGAAGCCACGATCACCGCGCCGATGTACGCGTACAGCCGGAAGGCCAGCGCCCACGGCGCGTCCGTGCGGCGGTGGGCGACCACGAACCCGGCCACCGCGATCACCAGGCCGAGCAGCAACGGGTTCGTGGTGCGGCTCGCGGCGACGGCGAGCGCGAGCGCCCACACCCACCACGCACCGGGGTGCAGCGCGCGGGGGCTACCGGTCAGCGGGGCTCGCGACCGGCCGCGCGGCTCACGAGCGGTCCGCACCACGCCTGCGCCGCAGCCCCGTCACCACCCCGGCGGCCGCGATCAGCACGATCACCACGATGCCGATCACCAGCCCCCACGGGAAACCACTGTCCGAGGTGGACTGACCAGCCGGCGCCTGAGCCGGCGCGTTCGCCTGCCGGACGGGCGCGGTCCGCGGCGGCGGGTAGTCCGCGAAGGCCTTGTTGCGGGCGAACGACCAGCCCTCGAAACTGCCCGCCGGCGGCTTCCAGCCCTGCACGCCGACCTGGCTCGACTCCCACTTGCCGCCGTTCGTGGCGGTCCAGAAGCTCCACGACGCGCTCTCCGGCGGCATCCCGGTGCACGACTGGTCGGCCGGCTTGCCCTCGATCCTGCAGATCAGGGCCAGGCCGTACTTGCCGGCGCCGGCCAGGTCCAGGCCCGCGTTCTGCATGGTCGTGACGCCGTTCTCCTGCGGTCCGGGCGCGCAGCGGATGAGCGTGTCACCGCCGAGGTCCTGGTAGTCGACGATCACGGTGACCCCGGTGGCGTCCGGGCAATAACCCGCGGTGCCCTTCCCGGGCACGGTCGCGGCGGCCGGACCGGCCCCGGCCAGGCCGGCGGTGAAGAGCAGCGCACACGCGGAGAGGACTCGCCCCCAGGCGAGCGAAGGAACAGACATCGGTTGATGAACCTCGCATCGAGTCGGACCACGGCGGGCGATCCGGCTCACGGCCTTGACCAGGCCGATCACGGTTGCGGGTCAGCGCCGGACTCGCACCGGCTTCCCCCGTTCGTGGTGTAGAAGCCACCGACGTTAACCCACGGGAGGGACCCGCAGGAAGCGAGACCGGACACACCTACACTTCCGGGCGTGGGAGACGGACAGCTGCGCGTCGGGCTCGTCGGAACCGGTCCGTGGGCGACCACGGTGCACGCGCCCGGCCTGGCCGACCATCCCGGGACGACGCTCGCCGCCGTCTGGGCCCGTCGTGCCGACGCCGCGAAGGAGCTGGCCGACGCCCACGGGGCGATCGGCACCGATCAGCTCGACGAGCTGTTCTCGCAGGTCGACGCGCTGGCGTTCGCCGTCCCGCCGGCCGTGCAGGCCGAGCTGGCGGTCAAGGCGGCCGAAGCGGGCAAGCACCTGATCCTGGAGAAGCCGATCGCCGCCGACCTGGCCGGCGCGCAGCGGCTCGCCGACGCCGTCGCCGCGAACGACGTCGCGTCGCTGGTCATGCTCACCCTGCGGTTCTCCACGCAGACCCGCGAGTGGCTCGAAGGCATCACCCGCGCCGGCGGCTGGCACGGCGGCGGCGCCCGCTGGCTCTCGGGCGCGCTGCTCGGCGGCCGGTACGCGACTTCGGCCTGGCGCCAGGACGCCTCCGGCGGCGCGCTCGCGGACATCGGCCCGCACGCGTTCGACCTGCTCGACGCCGCACTCGGCCGGATCACCGACGTGCTCGCGGCCCACCGCGGCGAGGACGGCCTCTGGCAGCTGCTGCTGGCCCACGAGGGCGGCGCGACGAGCACCGCGACGCTCTCAATGCACCTGCCGGTTCAGCCCACCGTGGTCGAGATCGCCGTGTACGGCGAGCACGGATACCGGACGCTCGGACGCAAAGCGGGCACGGCCGGGGAGTCCTACACCGCCCTACTGGACGACTTCGCGGCGATGATCGCGAGCGGCACCACCACTCACCCGTGCGACGTCCGGCGGGGCCTGCACCTGTCGTCGATCATCGAACGGGCCCGCGAGCTGGCCGAGTAGTACACAGGCCGCCTTTGCTAATTTCTGTTGTGAAATAAGGCTTTCGCCTAAGCACCCGAAATCCTTCCACAGGGTTGTCCACAGCATCCACTGTGGACGGTCCGCGCCTCGACCGAACCACGGGAAGCCGTTTCGCGCCACCGGAAGATCACCGAATAGTGCGGGCCACTGGGAGTGCCAAGTGGATCTTGCGATGCGAAGGTTGATCTTGGGAGGGCGGGAAGAAGCAGTTCAGAGGGGCTCTGAGAAGGGAAGCGCATGGGTGCTCTGCTGCGCGCTTTCTGGGGGATGATCCCGTTGACGGCCATCGCGCTGCCCTACGCGCTGATCAGCTGGCCACTGCTCACGGCGAGGAGGCGGCGAAGAACCGGCATCCGCCACGCCTCCCAGACCGCCGCCGTCGACGTCTCCATCGTGACCCTCGGCGTGCTGGTGGGCTTCCTGGTGCTGATGCCCGTCGGCGACGCCGACACGAGCACCCTCGACCTGATCCCCGGCGCCGACCTGTCCGACGCGCTGTCCGACGACGGCTCGCTCTGGCAGGTCATCGGCAACCTCCTGATGCTGTGCCCACTGGGCGCGCTGCTCCCGATCCGGGTGCGGCGGCTGCGCTCGCTCGCCCGGCTCGCGCTCACCGCGATGACCGCGTCCGTGCTGGTGGAGGCCATGCAGTTCGTGATCCACTCCGGCCGCGTCAGCTCCACCGACGACGTCCTGCTCAACACCCTCGGCGCCACGATCGGCGCGGCGCTGACCCGGCGCGGCTGGCGCCGGTTCGATCTGCCGACGGCGCCGCCGCCGATCCCGCGGCAGGTGCGGCGGACCGTCTGCGAGGCGCCGACGCTGCGGCTGCGGGTGCCGCGCTCGGTCTGGGACACGCGCTACGCCGGCGTCGGCCATCCCGAACGGCGCTGAAAACTCGCTTGCCCCAGGTGCCAGACTCGAGTCAAACCCGTTTCGGACGAAGGAACGCCTATGTTTGCCGCCGCCGCCCGCGTCGGCCGAGGTCAGGCCTGACGCGAGCTCCTCAGCGTCGCCCCCAGCGCGTGTTTCACGCGCTCCTTCTTCGACCCCGAAAGGGTTCTCCCAGTCATGTCGTCAGCTCTTCAGGCTTATGTCCGCACGACCGCGCCCCGCGGCCGTGACACCGAACGCGTCGGCCCGTTCCTCGCCACCTTCGCGCGGGACACCGACCACCCCATGCTCAACTACGCGATCCCCGACGACGGCGCCACGGCGTCACCCGCCGAGATCGCCGAACTGACCGCGGCCTACCGCCGCCGCGGCCTGCTGCCGCGGTTCGAGTTCTTCACCGAGGCCGCCCCGGACCTCGAAGAACTCCTGGTCAAGCAGGGTTACGCGCTGGAGCGGCGGATCCCGCTCATGACCTGCACGCCCGGTGACTTCCTCGACCGCCCGGCGCCCGACGGCATCGGGTTGCGCTCGCCGTCGACCGAGGCCGACGCGCGCGGCCTGCGTTCGGCGCAGAACGTGGCGTACGGCGAATCCCCGGACGTGTCCGACGCCGACCTGGCCGCCACGCTGGCGTACGGCGGGCGGGCCGTGCTCGCCGAGGACACGGCCACCGGCGAGATCATCGGCGGCGGCGTGGCGCTGGAGGTCGAGGACGGCACCGCCGAGATCGCGGGCATCGCCGTCGCCACCGCTTACCGGCACCGCGGGATCGCTTCGGCCATCGCTGCGCGCCTCACGCGCGTCGTGCACGCGCGAGGCGGGCACACGGCCTTCCTCACCCCGGGCGACGAGGGCATCGCCACGGTGTACCGCCGCGTCGGCTACCAGCCGGCGGGCGAGTGCGTGCACCTCTCGCTGAGCTAGTCGTCGAAGCGCCCGCCGCGGCCGCGTTTCACGTCGCCACGGCGCTTCTTCGCGGCCAGACGGCGTTCCTTCGAGCCACGGGAAGGCTTGGTGGGACGCCGTTTGGCCGGCGGCGGCGCGGAGGCTGCCAGCAGCATCGAAGCGAGCCGCTCCCGTGCCGCGTCCCGGTTCATCAGCTGGGAGCGGTGCTCGCTGGCGGCGATGGTCAGCACGCCGTCGACCAGCCGTCCCGAGAGCCGCGCCAGGATGCGCTCCTTCAGCAGCGGCGGGATCACCGCCGAGCCGGCCACGTCGAACGACAGCTCGACCCGGGAGTCCGTGGTGTTCACGCCCTGCCCGCCCGGTCCGGACGACCGGGAGAAGCGCTCGCTCAACTCGGCCCCGGGTACCACGAACCGGGAGCCGATCACCACGTCCTCTGCCACCCGTCCAGTCTGTCAGGCTGCGGCAACCGCGTTTCTAGAAGCGCGGGTGGTCGCCCGAGAGCACGGCGCGCGCGCCGTCCGGGTCCTCGGCCGGCTGCACGTCGCCGAGGATCCAGGCCGGCACGTGCCGAGCGGTCAGCACGGCCAGCGCCCGGTCGACGTCCTCGGCCGAGACGATCGCGACCATGCCGACGCCCATGTTGAACGTCTTCTCCAGCTCCGCCCGCTCGACCTTGCCGCGTTGCCCGATCACGGCGAACACCGGCGCCGGCGTCCAGCTCCCGCGCTCGAGCCGGGCGACGAGGCCACGCGGCATCACGCGCGCGAGGTTGGCTTCCAGGCCACCGCCGGTGATGTGCGCGAACGTGCGCACCTCGGTCTCGGCGGCCAGCGCCAGGCAGTCCTTGGCGTAGATCCGGGTCGGCACCAGCAGTTCCTCGCCGAGCGTGTGGCCGAACTCCTCGACGTGCCCGTCCAGGGGCATGCGCGCGATGTCGAGCAGCACGTGCCGGGCCAGCGAGTAGCCGTTCGAGTGCAGGCCGGACGCGCCCATGGCCAGCACCACGTCGCCGGGGCGCACCCGCTCCGGGCCGAGCAGCGCGGACGCCTCGACGACGCCGACGCCGGTGGCCGACATGTCGTAGTCGTGCTCGCCCATCAGGCCGGGGTGCTCGGCCGTCTCGCCGCCGAGCAGCGCGCAGCCGGCCTGCACGCAGCCCTCCGCGATGCCGCCGACCAGCGCCGCGATCTTCTCCGGCACCACCTTGCCGACGGCGATGTAGTCCTGCAGGAACAGCGGCTCGGCCCCGGTGACCACCAGGTCGTCGACCACCATGGCGACCAGGTCGATGCCCACGGTGTCGTGTTTGTCCAGCGCCTGCGCGACGGCGATCTTGGTGCCGACGCCGTCGGTGGACGAGGCGAGCACCGGCTCCTTCCACCGGTCGAGCTTGAGCGAGAAGAGCCCGGCGAAGCCGCCGACCCCGCCGCGGACCTCTGGTCGCGTGGCGCGCTCGGCGTGTGGCTTGAGCAGCTCGACGGCTTGGTCACCGGCGTCGATACTGACCCCGGCGGCGGCGTACGTGGCGCTCGTGGACTCGCTCACGGAAGCGGACTCCCTCTTGGACAAGCTGATGACTAGGGACGCCGGACGGCGTCTTCGGCACCGTACCCCGCGGGGCTGACCGGGAGCGGAGACACCGTCGCGCCATCCGCAGAATTCATGCTCTCCAGCAGGTGCTTGCCGATGAGGGCGTCGTCGGGCAGCGCGATCGGGTACTCGCCGGAGAAGCAGGCCGTGCACAGGCGCGTTTTCGGCTGCTCCGAAGCCGCGACGAGGCCGTCGAGCGAGATGTAGCCCAGCGAGTCGGCCCCGATGGAGCGGCGGATGCCGTCGAGGTCGACGCCGTTGGCCACCAGCTCGGCGCGCGAGGCGAAGTCGATGCCGTAGAAGCACGGCCACCGCACGGGCGGCGACGCGATCCGGACGTGCACCTCCAGCGCGCCCGCCTCCCGCAGCATGCGCACGAGCGCGCGCTGGGTGTTGCCGCGGACGATGGAGTCGTCGACCACCACCAGCCGCTTGCCGCGGATGACGTCGCGCAACGGGTTCAGCTTGAGCCGGATGCCCAGCTGGCGGATGGTCTGCGACGGCTGGATGAACGTGCGCCCGACGTAGGCGTTCTTCACCAGGCCGGTGCCGTACGGGATGCCCGAGCCCTGCGCGTAGCCGATCGCGGCGGGGGTGCCGGACTCCGGCACCGGCATCACCAGGTCGCCGTCGGCCGGGTGCTCCAGGGCGAGCCGGCGCCCGATCTCCACGCGGGTGGCGTGCACGCTGCGGCCGGCGATCGAGGTGTCCGGGCGGGCCAGGTAGACGTACTCGAAGACGCAGCCCTTGGGGTCGGGGTTGGCGAACCGCGAGGAGCGCAGGCCCGAGGCGTCGATCGCGATCAGCTCGCCGGGCTCGACCTCGCGGACGAAGGAGGCGCCGCAGATGTCCAGCGCCGCCGTCTCGCTCGCCACGACCCAGCCGCGCTCCAGCCGGCCGAGCACCAGCGGGTGCACCCCGTGCGGGTCGCGCGCCGCGTACAGCGTGTTCTCGTCGGAGAAGACCAGGCAGAACGCGCCGACGAGGGTCGGCAGCAGCTCCATCGCCGCGGCCTCGATGCCCTTGTCGGCGGCGTTCGCGGCGAGCAGCCCGCAGATCAGGTCCGAGTCGCTCGACGAGCCGGTGAGCCCGGCGTGCGGCTTCAGGCCCGCGGCGATGGTGCGCTCGCGCAGCTCCGAGGTGTTGACCAGATTGCCGTTGTGCGCGAAGGAAAGCCCGCTGCCGGTGGCGGTGGTCCGGAAGATCGGCTGCGCGTTCTCCCAGATCGTCGCGCCGGTGGTGGAGTAGCGGCAGTGCCCGACGGCGATGTGGCCCTGCAGCGACTGCAGCACCTGTTCGTCGAACACCTGGCTGACCAGGCCGAGGTCTTTGAAGACCACGATCTGCGAGCCGTCGGACACCGAGATGCCCGCCGCCTCCTGCCCGCGGTGCTGCAGGGCGTAGAGGCCGTAGTAGGTCAGCTTCGCGACCTCTTCCCCGGGAGCCCAGACGCCGAAGACGCCACACTCCTCGCGGGGTTCCGGGTCGGGCTGAACAGTGCTGGACGGGTCGGAAACCACCGAGGTGCTCCCAGGAAGACGTGGTCAGGCCGCCTCAAGTGTAAAGGGTGTCAAGCCGATAAACGGCGGACGCGACGTGGTTCTGCCCACTTCGCTCTCACCTGGCCGACGCAACCGGCTTCGCCCGCCGCGTCTTGACCATGCCGATCACCCCGGCGATCCCGGCGGTGGCGAGCCCGACGACCATGACGACGTTGCCCGCGACCGTGCCCGGGTTGGACGAGAACAGGTTGGGCGTCAGCTGATTGGACAGCCCGCCGACCACGACGATCCAGAACGCGATGAGCACGCCGAAGACCGGATGCCACCACCAGCGGGCGGTGGCCAGCATCAGCAGCCCGGCCCCGAGGATGAACAGAATGCCCGGCGGGAACGCGGAAAAGCCGACGGACTTCTCCCCGTTCGCGAACTTCGCCGGGTCGGCGGCCCACTGGATCAGCAGCCCGAGAATGCCGACGAGCAGCCCGGCGAACGAGATGAGGGTGTTTCGGTCGAGACGGCGGAACATGGCGAACTCCTTCAGAAGTGGGATCAACGGGTGGCGCGGATGACCGAGGCCACCGCGAAGGCCCCGGCGGCGACGAAACTGAGCACCTGCACCCAGCCGGCGGTGAAGCCGAACACCGCCGCCGGGTGGGTCAAGGTGGACCTGGACTGGGAAGACGCGAACCCGCCGTAGAGGAAGAAGGCACTCATGACGGCGGCCAGGAGCGGGGTGTACCGCCCTCGGACCACCGCCACGACCAGGGCGACCCCCAGGTAGATGAACGGGCCGGGCCCGTCGTAACCGGTGGCTTCATCGGCGATGGCGGCCAGTGCCAGTGCGGCGCAGGTGGCGATCAGCAGCGAGCGGTGCGGGCCGGTGGCCCGGCCGATCGCCGTCCACGCCACCCGGGTTGGCGCTGTCATGGCAGACCTCCTTCGATGGGCCGGATCGAACGACAACCATGGTCGGCTCGGCGGGCCGGCGACCGCGTCGGACGGAGAGCGGCGTTCGCGTCGGGGAACTACGTCAACTGACGTAGGCAGGTGTCGGCACGACGCTGATGTGCGGCCACACGCGGGCGGGCAGGCTGGGCGGCATGGTGGCGGTGCTCGGCGATCGGCTGGCGCGTCCGGCGTGGTCGGACGTGGTGCTCGGCGCCGCGCTCGCGGTGGCCGTGGTCGCCGGCACGGTGGCGTCCTCGGTCGGGCAGGCCGACCGGTCCCGCCCCGTGGACGCGGTCGGGCTGGTGCTGCTGGTGGCGGCCGCGGCCGTGACGGCGGTGCCGCGGCGGACCATGCCGCTCGGTGCGTTGGCCGGCGCGGTACTGCTGGTCAACGCGTACCTGCTGGCCGGATATCCCTACGGGCCGGTGTTGCTGTGCCTGGTGATCACGGTGTTCGAGGTGGCCCGGCAGCGTCCGCTCGCCGTGTCGGCGGCGGCCGGCGGGCTGGCGGCGGTGATCTCGTCGGCAACCCTCTTGCTCAGGCTGATCGGCGACGGGCATTCCCCGGCGCTGCTGGCATTGGCCTGGACCGGCTGGATCGTGCTGCCGTGGTCGCTCGGCGCGCTGCTCCACGTGCGGGACGCGGCTCGCCGGCGCGCCCGCCGGGACCTGATCGCCCGCACCGCCCTCGAGGAGCGGATGCGGCTCGCCGGCGAAGTGCACGACATCGCCGGCCACGGCTTCGCGCTGGTCACCATGCAGGCCGGAGTCGCGTTACTCGTGTTCGACGAGCAGCGGGACCAGGCCCGGCTCTCGCTGGAGGCGATCCAGGAGACCAGCATCGCCGCGCTCGCCGACCTGCGCCGGATGCTGGACACCTTCCACCCCCGTTCGCCGGGGCCCGGCGACCCGGCCGGCGTCGCCGGCCTCGCCGGGCTCATCCAGCAGGTCCGGGCCGGCGGCCTGCCGGTGGAGGTGAGCACCGACGGTCCCGCCGAGCTGCCCGAGCAGCTGGGCGCCACGGTGTACCGGGTGGTGCAGGAGGCGTTGACCAACGTCCTGCGCCACGCCGGCCCCACCCGGGCCGAGGTCGCGATCCACCGCGGCGACCGGCACGTTCAGGTCCGGGTGGCCGACCGTGGCACCGGCCCGACCGCCACAGCGCCGGCCGGCCGTGGACTGGCCGGGATGCGCCGCCGGGTCGAGGAGCTTGACGGCCGGTTGGCCGCCGGCCCCCGTGACGGCGGCGGGTTCCAGGTCGTGGCCTGGCTGCCCGCGCCGGAGCCGGCCCGATGATCCGCGTGCTGCTGGTCGACGACCATCAACTGGTCCGGATGGGACTGCGGGTGCTCGTCGACCGCGAGGACGACATGCGGGTGGTCGGTGAGGCCGACAACGGCCGGCAGGCGCTCACCCGGCTCCGCCACAGCCCTGCCGACGTGATGCTGCTGGACATCCGGATGCCCGGCATGGACGGGCTGGAGGTGCTGCGCCACCTCGCCGCCGATCCGGCGTTACGCCCGGTGCGGGTCATCGTGGTCACCACGTTCGAAATCGACCAGTACGTGTTCGAGGCACTCGGCGCCGGGGCCAGCGGCTTCATCCTCAAGGACAGTGCGCCGGCCGAACTGGTGCACGCGGTCCGGGTCGTGGCGGCCGGCGAAGCGCTGCTGTCCCCTTCGGTGACCCGGCTGATGGTGTCCACCTTCGCGCAGCGCTGGGCCGTGCCCGCCACCGTCGACGGCCTGGACACCCTCACCGGCCGGGAGCGGGAGATCACCGCGTGGGTGGCCACCGGCCGGTCCAACGGCGAGATCGCCGAGGCGCTGTTCCTTTCGCCCGCCACCGTCCGCACCCACGTGGCGCGGGCGATGGGCAAGCTCAACGCCCGGTCCCGCGCCCAGCTCGTCGTGCTCGCCGTCCGGGCCGGGCTGGTTCTGCCGCGGGCATGAACCAGGCCCCGCACGAGGTGTATTGGGACACTTCGTACGGGGCCTGAAAACTGGGGCGGCGCGGCCTCAGCGGGCCGCGAGCCACTTGGACGTGCCGCCGCGGCCGGGCAGCCAGCAGCCCTTGGTCTGGGAGCCGTCCGGATCCTGCCGGTCGGGCAGCGCGAGCACCTCCGCGAGGACCTCCGTGGCGTCGCCATCGGCACGCCACAACCACTTCTCGGGTTCGAGGACGTTCTCCTCGGTGCCGGGCACCCGCAGGGCGACCACGTCGTCCTCGGCGTTGAGCCGGACGACGTCCACCACGTCGTCGTGGACCCGGACCCCGACCACGGCGAGCACCTCGCCGCGCTCGTCCGCCGGGTGCACGAACTGGTACCCGCGGGCGATCAGCTCCTGCAGGCCGGTTTCGATGTCGAGGATGTCACTGGAGGACATCGTCGAATTCCCCGTCCTTCGCTCCCGCGAGGAAGGCAGCCATTTCGGCGCGGGTGTAGACCAGCGCCGGTCCGGTCGGGAAACGCGAGTTGCGCATCGCGATTTCACCGGAGGCGAGAGGGGCGACCTCCACACAGTTGCCGACCGAGCCGCTGTAGCTCGCCTTGCGCCATGCGACGCCGGTCAGACGGTCGGCCGGAACACCGTTCTCGAACCGCTCAGCCATGATCGCCACCCTTCCGGGACGATGAAAAGCTCAGGAATCTGCATGTGCATTTGCTTGCGACTTCGACGCTAGCACGCGCGGTTGCAGCGGTAAATGCACGTGCAGAAGTTTTTGCAAGTTTCTCCCTACGTAACGACACAGTTCAGTAGAAAGTCCCAGTCAGGCGAACACACCACTACCCGATAGGGTGAATAGTTACGGTAAGTATTACTTTGCCGGGTAATGGTCGCGCTCCGCTCAACGGAACACCGAGGCCACGGGAAAGTGGAGTCAGATCTCCTGGCGGCGCTTCGCCAGCCGGGCCCGGCTGCGCTCCGGGGTCTCGGCGTCGACGGCCAGCAAGTCGAGCGCGCGGCCGTACTTCTCGATCTCGTCGCGCTTGTCGAGGTAGTGGGCGCCGGTGAGGTACTCGACGTACGCGATGTTCGGCAGTTCCGTCTCGGCGAAGCGCAGCAGGGAAAACGCGTGCTCGGCCGAGAGGCCACTTCGGCAGTACGGGAGGATCTGCACCGAAACGTGCGGCAGCGTGGTCACCTCGAGCAGGTACTCCAGCTGCTGCTTGAACACCTTCGGCCCGCCGATCGGCCGGTACAGCACCGACTCGTCGAGCACGGCCCAGATGCGCGGCGCGTCCGGGCGGGCCAGCATCTTCTGCCGCCGCATGCGCAGGGCCACCAGCTGGTCGACCCGCTCGTCCGCCATTTCCGGGCGGCCGTGGCTGAAGATGGCCCGCGCGTACTGCTCGACCTGGAGCAGGCCGGACACGAACAGCGGCTCCCAGATCTGGATCCGGGACGCCGCCTCTTCCAGGCCGACGAGGTCGGTGAACCAGCCCGGCACCGTTTCGCCGAACTTCCGCCACCAGCCGGCTTCGTTCGACTGCTTGACCATCTCGAGGAAGGCCTGGCGCTCTTCGACGTCGGCCACGCCGTACATCGTCAGCAGATCGCTGACGTCACGCTCCTTGAAGCCGACCCGGCCCAGTTCGAGGCGCGAGATCTTGGACTCCGAGCCGCGGATGTTGTAGCCGGCCTGCTGGCGGGTGATGCCCGCGTCCTCCCGCAGCCTGCGCAGCTGCGAGCCGAGGATCATGCGGCGGGCGGTGGGCCCGAGACTCGGCTCACCACCACCGGACGCGTTCACCGCGTTCATGACCGGACCTTCCGTACGCCGCTGGTTGACCTGGGGATTCAGCCCGACTACCCAAAGTACACCTACGGTGCCACGCCGTATAGCAAGGCTCGGGCCCCGTCCCGGCAGTCTACGGAGAGTCGGAGTCAAAGGACACAGTCAGGTGAGTATTGGCCGGTCCGGACCCGAGTGGATCAAAGCCGGACTACCGGGAGCCAGTGCGAAAGGTCGGCCCGGGTGCCCGACGCGGTCACGCGCCCGGCGTCCACGGCGCCGTCCCAGCCGAGCAGGCCGGTGGCCAGCTCGAGCCAGGTGCGCGGGTCCGTCTCGATCACGTTCGGCGGAGTGCCGCGGGTGTGCCGGGGCCCCTCGACGCACTGCACCGCCGCGAACGGCGGGACCCGGACCTCGACGGTGTGCCCGGGCGCGTCCTGCGCCAGCGTCCGCAGGCTCAGCCGGACGGCCGCGGCCAGCTCGGGCCGGGCCGGATCCGGGCCCCCGCCTCGCAGCCAGCCGGAAACGGCCAGCACCGCGGCTCGTAACTCAGCGGGGTCGACCGAACGCGATGAGGCCATGGGAGAACAGTAGAGTGGCCGTACACGAGATTTCTGGCACCCGGCACCGAGGGACGGCGATGGCGCAGCGGGACGAGGCAGATCGGACGGCTTCCCGGACCACCCCCGCGGAGCGCCGCGGGAAACAGCCTTCGGGCGGGCGGCACGGCCGCCGCGGCCCCCAGGGCAAGCCGGAGATCACCGAGGAGATGCGGGCCAACGCGCGGGCGAACCCCAACAGCTGGCTGTACGTCATCGACGAGGCCTTCGACCCCAACGGCCCGGTCCCCTCGTGGGCCGTCGTGGGCGCGTACCCGGTGAACGGCGGTGGCGACGTCGTCGAGGACTTCCACCCCAACGACCGCTACCGGCCCTCCCCGAAGGCGCTCGGCTTCCCCGAGCCCGCCAACGACCTCGAGCGGCTGCTCCAGCTCGTGCGCACGGAGCACCGCCCGGCCGAGGACCTGCCGCAGGTGATCCTGGACGCGACGCTGTTCGTCTACGCGATGTCGCCGATCCAGCGCACGATCATCGGCTTCCACAACACCGACGGCCGGGTGCTCGTGCCCGCGTACACGCGCAAGTCGCTGGTGCCGCGCGAATGGCCGCACGCCCGCGCCGTGCTGGGCCGCGACATCGTGGGCCTGCTGGCCGGCCACCCGGTGGCGGTCAACCCGCACGACCTGATCACGGCCGTCGTCCCGGCCGAGCACCTGATCAAGGCGCTGGCCGAAGAACGGCGCTGAATGGCACAGTATCGGCTCTGACCTGCGGAAATAACCCGACTGAGTGATCACCGATTCGCCGGAACGGCGGAGGGCGGGCATCGTGGCCCCGTAAGGAGTACACGCGTCCGGTTGGGAGTCCAGGGTGAAGCGTCGTAACCCGCTGCTGCGCTTCGGCGCGGTTCTCTTCGCCGGCGTGGCCGGGCTGGCGCTGTGCGGACCGCCCGCGGAGGCGACCCCCAGCTACGCCGGGGCCGACGACAACTTCGCCGGCTCGCAGATCGCGAAACACGAGGGCGTCGACGGCACGCCGAACGTCCAGTACGCGGCCGAAGACCAGGTGCTCGGCCACGACGTGAGCGGGCACCAAGGGGCCGTCGACTGGCCCTCGGCCGCGAACGCGGGCGCGAAGTTCGTCTACATCAAGGCGACCGAGGGCACCGGGTTCGTCAGCCCCCAGTTCACGCAGCAGTACAACGGTTCGTACGCCGTCGGGCTCGTCCGCGGCGCCTACCACTTCGCCCGGCCCGACGTCTCGGACGGCGCCACCCAGGCCGGCTACTTCATCGCGCACGGCGGCGGCTGGTCCGGCGACGGCAAGACCCTGCCGGGCGCGCTCGACATGGAGTACAACCCGTACGGCGACACCTGTTACGGCAAGGACCCGGGCTCGCTCGTCGCGTGGATCCAGTCCTTCTCGGACACCTACCGTGCGCGCACCGGCCGGCTGCCGACGATCTACACGTCCACGAGCTGGTGGAAGAAGTGCACCGGCAACACCCCCGCGTTCGGCGCGAATCCGCTGTGGCTGGCGCGCTACAACACCCAGGTCGGGGAGCTGCCCGCCGGCTGGCGCAGCCAGTCGATCTGGCAGTTCGCGGACCAGGGCGTGCTGCCGGGCGACCAGAACTGGCTCAACGGCCCCCTCGCGCTCCTGCGCAATCTGGCAATCGGGTGAACATTTGTTATCTGCTGCCGAATTGACGTTCATCCACTGAGGAAAATCACCCACGTGAACTTTTAACTTCGCGGAACTTGATGACAAACGCGAGCCTGTCCTCAAGAATCTCCCCACGGGCGGCTACCTGCACATAGCCGCCCTCAGCGAGGGTATCTGTGAAGGGATTCAACGATGTCCACTTCCCGAAGAGGACGGCGCTCGATTCTGCTCTCCGTCCTGGCCATCCCCACCGTGGCGCTCCTGCTCGGCTCCACGGCTCAGGCGACGGCCGTTCCGCACAACCCGGACCAGTCGGCGAATGAGATCAATGCGATCAACGCCGACATCATGGCCCACAACCACACACTGGGGTCGCAGATCCGGCGGGTCGAAGGCGACGCCTCCACCCCCGGCACCGACGCCGCGGCACAGCAGCCGCAGCCGGCCGCCGCCATTCCGAACCAGGTGCTGGCGACCACCGCCGGCATCGACGTCGCCAGTTATCAGGGCAACGTCGACTGGGCGAGCTGGTGGGGCCAGGGCAAGCGGTTCGTCTGGACCAAGGCGACGGAAAGCACCAACTACACGAACCCGTACTTCGCGCAGCAGTACAACGGTTCGTACAACCAGGGCTTCATCCGCGGCGCGTACCACTTCGCCACTCCGAATACCTCGAGCGGCGCCGCGCAGGCCACGTATTTCGTGGCGCACGGCGGCGGCTGGTCCGGGGACGGCAAAACCCTGCCGGGCGCGCTCGACATGGAGTACAACCCGTACGGCGACACCTGTTACGGGCTGAGCCAGGCGTCGATGGGCGCGTGGATCCGCGATTTCCACGACACCTATCACGCCAAGACCGGCCGCTGGCCCGTCATCTACACCTCGACGAGCTGGTGGAGCCAGTGCGTGGGCACGTCGCAGACCTTCGGCGACACCGTCCCGCTCTGGGTCGCGCGGTACGCCTCGTCGGTCGGCACGCTGCCGAACGGCTGGGGCTACTACACCGTCTGGCAGTACACCTCGAGCCCGCTTGACCAGGACACCTTCAACGGTGGGCTGGACCGGGTGCAGGCGCTGGCCAACGGCTGATCCACCGGTGGCTCCCGGCCGTCCCCGCCCTGAAGAGGCGGGCGGCCGGGAGCCGCTTTTGTGCCGAGCCGCCCGACCTTGCAGAATGCAGGCACTGTGGGGCGGAGGAACCGCCGGCGCTCACCGGGCGTCAGACCGCGGCGCGAATCGGTGCAGCAGGAAGGCGGAACCGGAGATGACCTACCCACCGCAGCCCGGGCAGGGCGGCCAGCCCGACCCTTACGGCCAGGGCTGGCAGCAGCAGCCCCCGTCGGGCGGGGTCCCGCAGCAGCCGGGCTGGGACCCGAACGCGCAGCAGCAGCAACAGCCGCAGGGCTGGGACCCCAACGCGCAGCAACAGCAGCCGGCGTGGGACCCGAACCAGCAGCAGCAGTACGGGCAGCCGTACCAGCAGGGCCAGCAGCCGTATCCGACCCAGCAGTACCCCCAGCAGGGCTGGGACCCCAACCAGCCGCAGCAGGGCTGGGACCCGAACCAGCAGCAGTACGGCCAGGGCTACGGCGGACCGGGCGGGCCGGGTGGGCAGCCGCCGCAGAAGAACAAGACCGCGTTGTGGGTCGGGATCGCCGTGGCGGTGGTGCTGGTCGTCGCGCTCGGCATCACCGGCTTCGTCGCCCCCGGGTTCTTCCTGAGCAAGGACAGCAACACGAACACCGCGCAGAACCCGCCTTCGCAGCAGCAGCTGCCGGGCTCCTCGGCGCCGGGGCTGCCGACGGATCAGTCCGCGCCGCCCACCGACCAGTCCGAATCGCCCGGCACGGGCGGCAGCAGCGACGCGGGCGCCGGCAAGTCGACCGTCGAGGCGTTCCTGGCGAAGATCAACGCGAAGGACGCCGCCGGCGCGACCTCGATGGTCTGCCAGGGCAGCGAGTCCTTCTCCAAGGACAGCATCACCGAGTCCACCGCCGGCACGCCGCAGCTGAAGGCGGGCGAGTACTCGGGCAGCGCGATCGTCACGGCCACGATCAGCGGCTCGGTGTCCGGCAAGGACGCCAACGGCTCGGTGATCGCCAGTTCGTTCGACGGCAAGTGGTGCATCGGCGGGTTCTTCGTCATCGCCTACTGACGCGGTGCGCTCCCCCCTGCTCTGGACGTTCGTCGCGTCTTTTGTGCTGCTCTGCGGGGTCGGCGGCTGGCTGCTGACCGACCCCGCGACGAGCCGCAGCGACGCGCTCAAGACCGCGGGCCTGGCCGGCGGCGCGGTCGTCGCGCTGTACGCACTGTGGCTCAACGACCGCCGCCGCCGCGTCGAGGAGGCACGGCAGGAAGTCGAGCGGCAGCGCCACGCCCTGGAGATGAGCCGCGCCGAGCAGGACCGCGAGCGGATCTCCGACGAGCGGTTCGCGAAGTCCGTCGAACTGCTCGGCCACGAGGCCGATCAGGTGCGGGTCGGCGCGCTGCACGCGCTGGCGGGCCTCGCGCGCAGCCGGCCGCAGTACACGCAGACGGTGCTGGACGTGCTGTGCTCGTACCTGCGCCGCCCGTTCACCCACACCCGGTACACCGACGGCGATGCCACGCCCGAAGACGAGCGGGAACTGCAAGTCCGCCTGACCGCGCAACGGCTCGTCGCCGACCTGCTGCCACCTGCGTCCGAAGTGGACGGTGAAAGTCACGACCTCGACCTGACCGGCGCAGTGCTGGAGTACCTCGACCTCTCCGGCCGCCGCATCGGTGGCCTGCTGCTGCGGTACGCGGCGCTCTACAGCAGCACCAACCTCAGCGGCTGCGTGATCACCGGCCGCGCCTACTTCACCACCGCGGGCACCGAGGACGGTCGGCAGATCGGCTACTTCCGTTGCCGGGGCGCGAAATTCCTCGACTACGCGTGGTTCAGCGGCACCAGGTTCAGCGAGAAGGCCGACTTCACCGAGACCGTCTTCAGCGGCCGCACGACGTTCAAGGACGCGGTGTTCGCCAAGGAGGCCGTGTTCACCGGCGCTTCCTTCGACGGCTCACTGGACCTGAGCCGCACGTCTTTCCAGGGCCCTGCCGAGCTGGACTTCGCGCGGGAGCCGGAACGGCCTTCGCTGTACAACACCAAGGTGCAGTCCACAAAGGATCTCCTGCTGCCGGAAGACTGGCAGGCGGAACCGCTACCCGACGGCTCCGCCCGCCTGACCCAGAAGTACTAGTCGAACAGCGCGGGCAGCGTGCTCTCGAACGCGGTGCGCAGCTCGTCGAGCGTGAACTCGGTGATGCCCTGCAGTTCCAGGGCACCGGACTCCGGGTCGACGACGCCGGTCTTGCGCCAGGGCAGGCCGCGCGCGGTGCACATCTCGGTGAACCGCAGCTCCTCGGTGCGCGGCACGGCGACCAGCACCCGGCCCGAGGACTCGGAGAACAGCTGCACGAACGGGTCCTGGTCGGCGTCGAGGAACACGCGCGCGCCGCACTGTCCGATGAGGACGGTCTCGACGAGCGCCTGCGCCAGGCCGCCGTCGGAGAGGTCGTGCGCGGCGGAGATCATGCCGTCACGCGAGCCGGCCACCAGGATCTCGCCCAGCAGCTTCTCGCGGGCCAGGTCGACGCGCGGGGGCACGCCGCCGAGGTGGCCGTGCAGCTCGCGGGCCCAGGCCGAGCCGTCCAGCTCGTCGTGGGTGTCGCCGAGCAGCAGCAGGGTTTCGCCGGCCTCCGCGCCGATGCCGGTCGGGATGCGGCGGGTGACGTCGTCGATCACGCCGAGCACGCCGATCACCGGGGTGGGCAGGATGGCCGTCGAGCCGGTCTGGTTGAAGAAGCTCACGTTGCCGCCGGTGACCGGGATGCCCAGCTCGACGCAGCCGTCGGCGATCCCGTGCACGGCCTGCTCGAACTGCCACATCACGGCCGGGTCGGTCGGGGCGCCGAAGTTCAGGCAGTCCGACACCGCGACCGGGGTCGCGCCGCCGGTGACCACGTTGCGGTACGCCTCGGCCAGCGCCAGCTGCGCGCCGCGGTACGGGTCGAGGTAGACGAACTTCGAGTTGCAGTCCGTGGCCACCGAGACGCCGCGGCCGCTGGACTCGTCGATCCGGATCATGCCGGAGTCCGAGGGCTGGGCGAGCACGGAATTGCCGCGCACGTAGCGGTCGTACTGCGCGGTCACCCATTCCTTCGAAGCCTGGTTCGGCGACGAGATCAGCTTCAGCAGGTCCGCGCGCAGCTCGTCCGGAGTGGACGGACGGGGCAGGCCGGCCGAGGTGTCCGCGATCAGGGCGTCCTGAGTGGACGGACGCTGGATCGGCCGGTCGTACACCGGGCCCTGGTGCGCGACGGTGTGCGCCGGGACGTCGACCACGACCTCGTCGTGCCAGGTGATCACCAGGTGCTCGCCGTCGGTGACCTCGCCGATGTCGGTGGCGATCACGTCCCACTTGCGGCAGACGGCCATGAACGCCTCGACGTTCTCCGGCGAGACGACCGCGCACATGCGCTCCTGCGACTCGCTGGAGAGCACCTCGGCCGGCGTCATCCCGGTGGCGCGCAAGGGAACCCGGTCGAGGTAGATCTGCATGCCGCCGTCACCCGCGGCCGCCAGCTCCGAGGTCGCGCAGGACAGCCCGGCGCCGCCGAGGTCCTGGATGCCGACGACCAGGTCGTCGGCGAACAGGTCGAGGCAGCACTCGATCAGCACCTTCTCGGTGGACGGGTCGCCGACCTGCACACTCGGCAGCTTCCGGCGGCCGGACGCCGACTCGTCGCCGGAGAAGGTGTCGCTGGCCAGCACGGAGACGCCGCCGATGCCGTCGAGGCCGGTGCGGGCGCCGAACAGGATGATCTTGTTGCCGGCGCCCGAGGCGAACGCCAGGTGCAGGTCCTCGACCCGCATCGCGCCGACGCACAGGGCGTTCACCAGCGGGTTGCCCGCGTACGACGGGTCGAACACCAGCTCGCCGCCGATGTTCGGCAGGCCGAGGCAGTTGCCGTAGCCGCCGACCCCCGCGACGACGCCGGGCAGCACGCGCTTGGTGTCCGGCGCGTCGGCCGGCCCGAAGCGCAGCGCGTCGGCCACCGCGAGCGGCCGGGCGCCCATGGCCATGATGTCGCGCACGATGCCGCCGACGCCGGTGGCCGCGCCCTGATAAGGCTCCACATAGGACGGATGGTTGTGGCTCTCCACCTTGAACGTGACGGCCCAGCCCTCGCCGATGTCGACGACGCCGGCGTTCTCGCCGATGCCCGCGAGCATCTTCGACTTCATCTCGTCCGTGGCCGTCTCGCCGAAGTAGCGCAGGTGCTTCTTCGAGGACTTGTACGAGCAGTGCTCGCTCCACATCACCGAGTACATCGCCAGCTCGGCGTCGGTCGGGCGGCGGCCGAGGATCTCGCGGATCCGCGCGTACTCGTCCTCGGCGAGGCCGAGTTCGACGTACGGCTGCGTCGTCTCCGGGGTTGCCGCGGCCCGCGCGGTGGTGTCAACGGTGCTGGTCACGGTGTCCGTGTCAGGGTTCGCCACGCGCTCAAGACTACGTGTTGAGCCGGTCACGCCTTCAGGTGGCCAGCCCGTTCGCCAGGGGATAAATCGGTCGCGCTTGTCGTGGCGAGCCGCTTACCGTTGGCAATCGTGCTCTCCGCCACGTACCCCTTCCCGACACCGCGGCTGCCCGACCGGCCGACGGCCGGACGCCTGCTGCTCGCCATGCTGCGCACGCGGCCGTGGCTGGTGGTCACCGCGGCCGTGACCGGCGCGCTGTGGTCGCTGCCGAGCGCGCTGCTGCCGCTGGTGATCGGCCGCGGCGTGGACGCGATCGCCGCGGGTGACACCGGCGCGCTCTGGCGGTGGGCGCTGGTCGCGGCCGGGCTCGGCGTGGTGCAGGCGGGCTTCGGCACGTGGCTGCACTTCGTGTCGTACGGCCTGTGGCTGCACGGCGCGGGCACCACCCAACGGCTCGTGACCTCGCACACCACGAGGCTGGGCGCGGTGCTGCGCGAGGCGACGACCACCGGCAACGTGGTCGCGGTCACCTCCTCGGACATCAACTGGATCGGCAACACCTTCGAGGTGATCGGCCGGACGGTGGGCTCGATCGTCGCGTTCGTGGTGATCGGGATCGCGATGCTGTCCTCGTCGCCGCTGCTCGGGATCGTCGCGCTGGTCGGCGTGCCGCTGGCGGTGCTCGGCATCGGGCCGCTGCTGCGGCCGCTGCAGAAGCGCAAGGCGGTGCAGCGGGAGAATCTGAGCGAGGTCAACGCGCTGGGCGCCGACATCGTGTCCGGCCTGCGGATCCTGCGCGGAGTCGGTGGCGAGCGGCGGTTCCTGAAGCGGTTCCGCGTGGCGAGCCAGCTGGTGCGCCGGTCCGGGGTCGAGGTCGGGCGCAGCGAGGCCTGGCTGGCGGCCGCGGCGATCCTGCTGCCGGGCCTGGTCACGATCGCGATCACCTGGCTGGGCGCGCGACTCGCGCTCGACGGGACCATCGGCGTCGGCGAGCTGGTGGCGTTCTACGGCGTCTCGGCGTTCCTGGTGGTGCCGGTGGACACCGCGACGGAGGCGGTCGGCGCGCTCAGCTCGGGCACGGTGTCGGCGCGGAAGATCTGCGCCCTGCTGTCCCTGCGGCCGAAGCTGGCCGAGTCCGCTTCGCCGGTGCCGCTGCCCGAGGGGCAGCTGGACCTGGTCGACACCGAGAGCGGCATCCGCGTCGCGCCCGGCCGGCTGACCGTGGTCGACCTCGGCGCCGAGGCGGAGGCGATCGCCGAGCGGATGGCCCGTTTCGCCGACGCGGCCGAGGGCGAGCGTGTGCTGGTCGGCGGCGTGCCCGCGGACCAGGTCGCGCTGGCGGAACTGCGCGCCCGCGTGGTGTTCGCGCACAACCAGGACATCTGGTTCTCCGGTGTGCTGCGCGACCAGCTGACGCCCGCCCGGCCCAGCGACGTCGGCGTCACCGAGGCGCTGTACGCGGCCGACGCCGACGACATCGTGGAGGCCCTGCCCAAGGGCGTCGACGAGGTGATCGGCGAGCGCGGCCGGGAGGTCTCGGGCGGCCAGCGGCAACGGCTGAGCCTGGCGCGGGCGCTGGCCGTGGACGCCGACGTGCTGCTGCTCGACGAGCCGACCTCGGCCGTCGACGCGCACACGGAGGCCAGGATCACGAAGCGCGTCGCGCAGCTGCGGCGCGGACGGACGACCGTCGTCTTCAGCCAGAGTCCTTTGTGGATTCACGTGGCGGACGACGTGGTGAGCGCGAAAGCGGTGACGGTGTGAAACGGCTTCCCCTGGCCTCGCGGCGCGAGGTCCGGCGCTGGGTGCTGAGCACGGCGGCCGAGCACCGTCGCGAGTTCAGCGTGATGCTCGGCCTGTTCTTCCTGGCCACGCTGATCGGGCTGGCCGGGCCGCAGCTGCTCGGCCAGCTGGTCGACGGCGTCGTCAGCGGCAGCAGCACCACCCGCGTCGACCTGCTGGCGGGCGGCTTCGTCGTGGTGCTCGTGCTGCAGGCGCTGGCCAAGAAGGCGGCGCGGCTGCGCGGGCGGATGTTCGGCGAGCGCGTGCTGGCGCAGACCCGCGAACGGTTCGTGACGAACGCGTTGGACCTGCCGCTCGGCACCGTCGAGGCGGCCGGCACGGGCGACCTGCTCAGCCGCGCGACGAGCGACATCAGCCGGCTGGACCACGCCGTGCGCTTCGCCGCGCCGGAGATCCTGATCGCCGTGGTGACCGTGCTGCTCACGACCGTGGCGATGATCGTCACCTCGCCGCTGCTCGCGTTGGGGCTGCTGGTGGCCTTGCCGCTGCTGGTGCCGGTGAACATCTGGTACCAGCGGCGGATCCCGTCGCGGATGGCGTGGATGCTCGACCGCTGGGGCGACCTCCAGTCGGCCACCCACGAGACGGTCGAGGGCGCGCGGACCACGGAGGCGCTGGGGCTGGCCGAGCGGCGCATCCGCACCGGCACCGACGCGCTGGACCAGGCCGTGCTCGGCGAGCGGCGGATGCGGGCGTTGCAGCTGCGCTGGCTGCCGTCGCTGGAGATCAGCTACGTGCTGCCGATCGCGGTGATGCTGCTGATCGGCACGTTCGCGTACAGCCGGGGCTGGGCCGGGCTGGGCACGATCACGACCATGCTCGCGTACGCCCAGGCCATGACCGCGCCGCTGAACGAGGCGCTGTTCTGGATGGAGGACCTGCAGGTGGCGCTGGCCGCCGCGCGCCGGATCCTCGGTGTGAAGCCGTCTTCGTCGACGGCGGCGAAGGACGCGTCGGTGCCGCGCGGGCGGGACATCACCGTCGAGGACGTCCGCTTCGGCTACACCGAGGACCGCGAGGTGCTGCACGGCATCGACCTGCGGGTGCCGCGCGGCGAGCGGCTGGCGATCGTCGGCCCGTCGGGCGCGGGCAAGTCGACCCTCGGCCGGCTGCTGGCGGGCATCTCGGCGCCGACGGCGGGATCCATCCGCGTCGGCAGCACCGAAGTGTCCACGCTGGCGGACGACGTCCTGCGCGGCGAGGTCCTGCTGCTCACGCAGGAGCACCACACGTTCTCCGGCACGCTGCGCGAGAACCTGTCGCTGCCCGCCCGCCGCGACGGGGGCGACTGGACGGACGAGGAGCTGACCGCCGCGCTGGCTTCGGCCGGGGCGGCCGAGTGGGCGGCGGCGCTGCCGGACGGGCTGGACACGAAGCTGGGCTCGGGCGCGTACGCCGTGCCCGCGGGCCTGGCCCAACAGCTGGCGCTGGCCCGCGTCGTCCTGGCCGACCCGCACACGCTGGTCCTGGACGAGGCGACGTCGCTGCTGGACACGGGCTCGGCGCGTGAGCTGGAACGTTCGCTGAACGCGGTCCTCGCGGGCCGCACGGTGATCGCGATCGCCCACCGCCTCCACACGGCGGCCGCCGCGGACCGCGTCGCCGTGGTCGAGGGCGGGCGCATCACGGAACTCGGCTCGCACGCGGAGCTGATCGCCGCGGGCGGCCCATACGCCCGGCTGGTGGCGGCTGCGGGCTGAGGCGACGACGAAAACGGCCTCGCACCGAACGTCCGGTGCGAGGCCTTTCCCGTACAGCTCAGACCTTCGCGAGCGCGTCCACCGCGCTGTAGAACATGCCGAGACCATCGTCGGACGGGCCGGTCAGCGCGTCGATCGCGTGCTCGGGGTGGGGCATGAGGCCGACGACGCGGCCGCTCTCGCTGCGGATGCCCGCGATGTCGTTGCGGGAGCCGTTGGGATTGCCGCCCACGTAACGGAACGCGACGCGGCCCTCGGCCTCCAGCATGTCCAAAGTGGACTGCTCGGCCATGTAGCAGCCGTCGTTGTTCTTCAGCGGGATCAGGATCTCCGCGCCCTGTTCGTACCGCGTGGTCCAGGCCGTCTCGTTGTTCTCGACGCGGAGCCACTGGTCGCGGCAGACGAAGTGCAGGCCGACGTTGCGGATCATCGCGCCGGGCAGCAGGCCGGCTTCGCAGAGGATCTGGAAGCCGTTGCAGATGCCGAGCACGGGCATGCCCTTGCGGGCCGCCTCGATCACCGACGTCATCACCGGCGCGAAGCGCGCGATCACGCCGGCACGCAGGTAGTCGCCGTAGGAGAAGCCGCCGGGGACGACGACGCCGTCGACGCCGTGCAGGTCGTCGTCGGCGTGCCACAGGGGCACGGCCTCGGCGTCGGCGTAACGGACCGCGCGCGCGGCGTCGCCGTCGTCGAGGGTGCCGGGGAAGGTGATGACGCCGATCCGGGCGCTCACGCGTCCACCCGCCGGATCGTCCACTGCTCGATCACGGGGTTGGCGAGGAAGCCCTCGGCGATCTTGGCGAGCGTCTCGTCGTCGACGGAATCGTCGACCTCGAGCTCGAAGTGCTTGCCCTGGCGCACGTCCGCGACCCCGCTGAAGCCCAGCCGCGGCAGCGCGCGGGCCACCGCCTGGCCCTGCGGGTCGAGGATCTCGGGTTTCGGCATGACGTCGACGACGACTCGGGCCACGGCAGGCTGCTCCTTATTCACGCAGGTCGTGGGTACGGCCCGAGCCTACTTGACCGGTCCGGCCGCCCGCCCGACCGGGCCGGGCGCTGTCCGACTGGCCACGGCGGTGCGCCAGGAGGATGCTGCTCGCGAGGCCTTTCCCCAGGCCGCGGGCTGGGCCATGATGAGTCGTTGGCAGCACGTCAACATGAGCAGCTGGAGGCATCGTGGCCGGTCAGGAGTCCTTCGACTACGTCATCGTCGGCGCGGGCAGCGCGGGGTGCGTGCTGGCCGCCCGGCTGAGCGAGGACCCGTCGGCGCAGGTGCTGCTGCTCGAAGCCGGCGGCGAGGACACCGCCGACGAGATCCACATCCCGGCCGCGTTCGCTTCGCTGTTCAAGACCCGCTGGGACTGGAACTACGAGACCGTCGAGCAGAAGCACACCGGCAAGCCCGCCTACTGGCCGCGCGGCAAGATGCTCGGGGGCAGCTCGTCCATCAACGCGATGATCTACATCCGCGGCAACCGCGCCGACTACGACGGCTGGCGCGATGCCCACGGCGCCACCGGCTGGGGCTGGGACGACGTGCTGCCGTACTTCAAGCGCGCCGAGGGCAACCAGCGTTTCGACGGGCCCCTGCACGGCACCGACGGCCCGCTGCACGTCGAGGACCGCCGCTTCACCCACGAGCTGTCGAGCGCCTGGGTCGACAGCGCGGTGGACTGGGGGCTCAAGCGCACCGAGGACTTCAACGGCGAGACGCAGGAGGGCGCGGGCGTCTACCAGGTCACCTGCAAACGCGGCCGACGCTGGTCCACCGCCGACGCCTACCTGCGGCCCGCGCTTTCGCGGCCGAACCTGACCGTGCGCACCCACGCGCAGGCGACCCGCGTGGTCTTCGAGGGCACGCGCGCGGTCGGTGTGTCCTATATGGACAAAGGCGTGGAGGTGACGGCCCGCGCCTCGGCCGAGGTGCTGCTGTCCGGCGGCGCGGTGAACTCGCCGCAGCTGCTGATGCTTTCGGGCGTCGGACCGGCCGAGCACCTGCGTGAGCTGGGAATCGACGTGGTGACCGGGCTGAGCGGCGTCGGCGACAACCTGCACGATCACCCGGCCGCCGGGATCATCTGGTCCACCAAGGGCACCACGGACCTCGTCGACGCCGCCACCCCGGCCGGGCTCGTGCGTTACCAGCTGACGCGGCGCGGCCCGCTGGTGTCGAACATCGGCGAGGCCGGCGCGTTCTTCTCCACCCGCGACGGCCTGCCCGGCCCGGACATGCAGGTGCACGTCGCCCCGACCCTGTTCTACGACAACGGCATGCGCGAGCCCACGATGCCCGGCTTCACCTCCGCGGCCACCCTGGTCGAGGTCGCCAGCCGGGGCCGCCTCCGGCTGAAGTCCGCGAACCCGATGTGGAAGCCCGAAATCGACCCGGCGTACTACGCGGAGCCGATCGACCTGGACATCATGAAGTCCGCCCTGCGCTCGCTGATCGAGATCGGCCGCTCCGGCCCGCTCGCACGGTTCCTGGACAAGCCCTTCCTGCCGTCCACCCACGAGCTGTCGGACGACGCGCTGACCGACCACGTCCGCGAGAACACCCAGACGCTGTATCACCCGGTCGGCACCTGCGCGATCGGCTCGGTCGTCGACCCGGACCTTCGCGTCCGCGGGGTGGACGGCCTGCGGGTCGTCGACGCTTCGGTGATGCCGGTGGTGCCGCGCGGCAACACCAACGCGCCGACGATCATGATCGCGGAGAAGGCGGCCGACCTGATCCGCTCGGTGTAGCGGCCCGGCAGATCTCCTGCAGCCGGTCCGCCATCTCCAGCTGGGTCCGCAGGTTTTCCGCCCCTGGCACGTAATTGAGGTCGAAGAAGACCTCGTCGACGCCCACGGCGGCGAGCCGGCCGACGTCCTCGGCGATCTGGTTCCAGCTGCCGGTGGTGAACTGGCGGCCTTCCTCCGGCAGGTCCGCGCCGTCGGGGGTGAGCGCGACGTTGGCGCGGACGATCGTCGGCAGATCACCGGCTTCGCGGCCGCTCGATTTCGCCGCGGCGTGCACGAGGTCCCGCATATCGACGAGGTTGCCGACGGGGACGGCGGCCGGGTTGAAGCCGTCGGAAAGACGCCCCACGCGGTCCAGGGCCTTCGGGCTGAAGCCGCCCATGAGGATCGGCAGCGGGTCCTGGACCGGCTTCGGGCCGATGATCGACGGCGGGATCGTGTAGTGCTCGCCGGAGAACTCCACCGGATCGGGACCCCAGACCGCCCGTAACGCCCGGACCGCTTCTTCGGTCATCCGGCCGCGGTGGCGCATCGGCACTCCGGCGGCCTCGAACTCGTCGGCCGACCAGCCGAGCCCGACGCCCACGGTGAGCCGGCCGTGCGAGAGCTGATCCAGCGTCGCGAGCCGTCGGCCCAGCAGCACGGGGTTGTAGAAGGGCAGGTTGAGCACGCTCACGCCGAGCCGGACGCGCTCGGTCACGGCGGCCGCGTAGGTCAGGACGGTGAGGTGCTCGAACACCCGCTTGGCCACCGGGTCGAGCCGGCCGTCGGGCCTTGCCGGGTAAGGGGTTTTCGGCTCGACGGGGTAGAGCACCCGATCGCCGGTCCACAGGGAGTCCCAGCCGTTGCGCTCCGCGTACAACGTGAAGTCCCGGATGTTCTCGGTGGTCGCTTGCGCCCCCAGATGCGGGAGACTCAGGCCGATCTTCATGGCTGCGGCCCCTTTCAGCGGGCGTCGACGTGGAGCGAGAAGTCGAAGCTCTTCACGCCGTGGCGGCCGAGGCCCATCATCAGCAGGCCGGTTCCCTCCAGCCGGCGGGCCATCGCCAGCGGACCGGCGTCCAGCGGGCGCATCCCGATGCCGGTGACGAACGCCGAAACACTCGCCTTGGCCTGCTCGTCGTCGCCGGCGAGGAACACGTCCAACGGCCGGCCTTCGCCGGGATCGGCGGCCAGGACGTGGCCGAAGATCGTGTTGAACGCCTTCACGACGTGCGCGCCGGCGGGCGCGGCCTTGGCGATCTCTTCCGCGGCGGAGGTTCCGTCGGGAACGAGGAGTTCGGTGAAGTCGGGCGAAAAGGCATTGCTGATGTCCACGATCACCTTGCCCGCCAACGCATCCCCGTACTGGCCGACGATCGAGGCGGCGCCGGCGTACGGCACCGCCAGGATCACGAGGTCGCCGGCCGGGGCGGCGCCGAACGTCCCCACCGTGGCCCCGCCCAGCTCGCGGGCGAGCTCGGCGGCCTTGGCCGGGTCTCGGCCGATGACCTCGAGACTGTTGCCGCCCTTGAGCGCGCGGGCGCCCAGGGCGCGAGCCATGCCTCCCGCGCCGATGATGCTGATGCTGCTCACGGTTCGTCCCGCTTTCGGTAGTGCGTGTTCCGTCAAGGGGTCCAACCGCCGGTGCCGAGCCACCCTTCCCGTCTTGGAATCGATATAAATACCGTTAGTGATAAGTTTTATTCATGCCAACGTTGAGGGCGCTCGAGTGCCTGCTCGCCGCCGCGGAACTGGGGTCGGTGACTCGCGCCGCCCACCACCTCCACCTCTCCCAACCGGCGATCTCCCACCAGCTGGCCGCTCTCGAACGGGAGGCCGGGACCGCGCTGCTGATCCGCGACCGCCGCGGAGTCCGCCTCACCGCGGCCGGACGCGCCGCGTCGGCCGAAGCGCGTCGAGCCGTGGATGCGGCCTCGGACGCCATCCGGCTCGCCCGCGCCGTCGGGCAGGGCGTCGGCGGCACCGTTCGCGTGGAGTGCGCGCAAAGCCTCACGGTCGGGTTGCTGGCTCCGGTGCTGGCAGACTGGCACCGCGACCGCCCCGACATCACCATTTCGTTCCGCGAGAGCACAAATCTGGAAAGGAGCTTCGCGACGCTGGAGTCCGGCGAGACCGATCTCCTCCTGTTCGCCGACCCCGGCAAAACCGAGTTCATGACGACCACCGTCGCCGAAGAAGAGGTCGTCGTGGCCCTTCCGGCCTCGCATCCGCTCGCTTCCCGCCCGGCCATCCGGCGGCAGGAACTCCAGGGCCTGCCGTTTGTCCACTTCACGACCGAGAACGGGCTCGGCAGCTGGATCGAGGACCGCCTCGACGACGTCGACCTGCGGAGATCGGTAGTGGCCCGCACTGCCGTGACGACTCACGCGCCCCAGCTGGCGGCCACCGGACTGGGCGTGGCCGTCGTCCCGATCAGCGCCATCACCGCCGGTTTCCCCGGGGCGGTCCGGCCGTTCGAACCACGATGGCGGCGACGTCTCGTCGCGATGACCACCACCCCGCGTGATCCGCTCACCACGCGACTGGTCGACGATCTTCGCGAAGCGGGCCTGCGGATACCGGACGACGTTGCCCGGCAATTGGTTTCTTGCCTGGGTTGAGCTGACGGCGGTGTCCGTCACACCGAATGCTCGGAGCACAAGCACTTCGCTCCCGTTTCGAGCCATTCCCGGCCGGCCCATTCCGGGTACCGCTGGATCATCAACGCCGAAATCTCCTCGACGATGGTTCCCTCGCTCATCGCCGAATCACGACGGGTCCAGGTTTCGTCTCGAAGCAGGGTCAGGTAATCGCGGACGTCGGCGAGCAGACTGGCGTCACCAATGGCGCCGTGGCCGGGGACGACAACCCGCGGGGGCTCGGCGGCCAGGCACTGCATCACGGCGAGCCAACGGGTGCCCGAAACGTCGACGCCGTGCGGCGGGAACCACGGGAAAATCGCGAACTGGCCCGCTTCCACCAGGTCCCCGGTGAACAGGACGTCCGCGTCGGGCACCTTCACCACCTGGTCGCCCCGGCTGTGCGCGCGGCCGGTGGCCCGCAGTTGCACGACGCGACCGCCCAGGTCCAGGTCGTACGCCTGGCCGTAAACGACGTCGGGCTGGGCCAGCTCAACGCCCTCCAGCCGGCGCGCGACCGCGTCGCCGAGCCCCCGGAACATCCCGAGGTAGCCGGGACCCTTCGTCCTGAGGTCGTCGGCTTGGGCCTGGTTGACCAGGAACGTCGCCTTTCCGGCGAATACCTGCGCGCCGAATGCGTGCTCGGGGTGGAAATGCGTGGTCGTCAGGTAAAGTTTTCGACCTCGCGCGTGCTCCTCCGCGAATTTCAGCACGATTTCCGCGTTGCTCGGGCCCATTCCCGTTTCGACAATGAGTACAGCCTCTTTTCCGCCGATGATGCCGATATTCGGGACGAGCGGAACATTCCGGTCCGGAATCACCACCAGATCGGGGGCTATCTCCTGGACTTCCCCCACCTGAACGACCGGATCTGACGAAACTTGTTCGGCCATGACAATTTCTCCCCGTGACAAACGAGCCGCCCGCGGAAAGGGGCGGTGTCCCCAGTCCATCGCGGGCTCGCGCGGTTGTCCAAGTCCGATTCCGTGCCGCCGATACCGTCCGAGTATTGTCGCTGGTGATGGACTTACGCGAGCTACGTTATTTCGTGGCGGTCGCCGAGGAGCTGCATTTCGGCCGGGCCGCCACGCGGCTGAACATGACCCAGCCGCCGCTGAGCCGGGCCATCAAACAGCTCGAGACGGAACTCGGCCAGGTCCTGCTGCACCGCTCGCCCAGCGGGGTGGCGCTCACCGCCGCCGGCTCGTCGCTCTACGACGAGGCACGCACCCTGCTGGCGCAGGCCGACCGGGTTCGCGCCAAGGTCACCGCGGCGGCCGGCGCGGCGACCATCACCGTCGGCACCCTCGCCGACAGCGCCGAGCAAGTCGGCACCCGGCTCGCCGCCGCGTACCGCGAACGTCATCCGGGGCTGCACGTCCGGATCCGCGAGGCGGACCTGACCGACCCGACTGTCGGCCTGCGCAGCGGCCAGGTCGACGTGGCCCTCACCCGCGCGCCCTTCGACGAAACGGGCATCGTCACCCACGTGCTGCGCACCGACCCGATGGGCGTGGTCCTGCGCGCGGACGATCCCTTGGCCGGCCGGGAAAGCCTCCACTCCGGCGACCTCGCCGACCGCCTGTGGTTCCAGCTGCCGGAGGGCACCGACCCGATCTGGCGCGCGTATTGGCGCAGCCCGAGCGGCGCGCTCCAGGACGGCCCGGTCGTGCGGACCGTCCACGAATGCCTGCAGGCCGTCCTGTGGAACGGCTCGGTGGGGATGACGCCACTTATCCACAAGCTGCCCGTGGGGCTGACCACGGTGCCACTGGTGGACATGCCGCCCAGCAACCTGGTTGTCGCCTGGGTCGGTGCCAACCCCGGGCCGCTCATTCGCTCGTTCGCCCAGCTCGCCGTGGCCGTTTACCGATCGGACCGCCCAACCCGTTACTAATCCGACCGGAAGTAGGCGGACACGGGCCGCAGCCGATTTGCTTGTAGGGACCCGTTTCCGCCGTGGCTGTAGTCGGATTAGTAACGACCGGCACAGTAGGTCCGGCCCAGCGAGTCTTGGCCCCGATCGATCATCCACAGGACCGTTTGGGTCGGACCTAACGAAGCTTGCGGAGCGTGTCCGGGGTCAGATCGGCGAGGGTGGGGTAGCCGTCGACGGCCATGATGAGGTCGGCTTCGGCCAGGAGGGTGCGGAGGACGTGGACCACTCCGTTCGCACCGTCCAGGGCCAGGCCCCAGGCGTAGGGGCGGCCGACCCCGACCGCGGTGGCGCCCAAGGCCAGCGCCTTGATCACGTCGGCGCCCGAGCGGACCCCCGAGTCGAACAGGACCGGGACATCACCGGCCGCCTCTGCCACACCGGGCAGGCAGGCAAGAGCCGGTAGACCGCCGTTGGCCTGACGGCCGCCGTGGTTGGAGCAGTAGATTCCGTCGACGCCGCCGTCGATGACCCGGCGCGCGTCGTCGGGGTGCTGGATGCCCTTGACGATCAACGGCAGTTTCGTCAGCGACCGCAGCCACGGCAGATCGTCCCAGGTCAGCGGGCTGCCGAAGAGCTGAGCCCACAGGCCGACGGCCGCCAACAGGTCCTCCTCCGGCGCCTTGCCGAGGAGCTTGCGGAAGACCGGGTCGGTGAAGTAGTTGGCGAGGCAGTGCCCGCGCAGCTGGGGAAAGTTGCTTGTGGACAAGTCGCGCGGGCGCCAGCCCGTGACCCAGGTGTCGAGCGTGACCACGATGCCCTTGAAGCCCGCCGCCTCCGCGCGTTGGACCAGCGACGCGGCCAGGTCCCGGTCGGTCGGGGTGTAGAGCTGGAAAAAGCCAGGCGTGTCACCGAATTCGGGGGCAACCTGTTCCATCGGGTCGGCGGTGAGCGTCGAGGCGACCATCGGCACGCCGGTCTTCGCGGCGGCCCTGGCGGTCGCGAGGTCGCCGTGGCCGTCCTGCGCGCAGATCCCGATGACCCCCACCGGCGCCAGGAAAAGCGGGCTCGGCAGTTTCAGGCCGAACAGGTCGACCGACAGGTCACGCTCCTTGGCACCGACGAACATCCGCGGGACGAGGCCCCAGTCGCCGAAGGACTCGACGTTGCCGCGCTGGGTGGCCTCGTCGCCGGCACCACCGGCCACATAGGACAGAACCGACGGCGGAAGTGCTTGGGCCGCGCGGGCTTCCAACTCGGCGTAGGCCATCGGCATGGTCGGCACCCGGCCGGTGAGCCCGGCGAAGTAGATCTCGTTCTGGAAGTCGCCGAAGGACGAAGGGCGAGTCATGGTGCTCTTTCTGCTCGGTCCACACCCGGTCAGGTGCGGCACACCACGGCCGTCGACCGGGTGTGGACAACCCACCTGGCCACGGGCAACCGGCCGCAGTCGGCTTCCGGTCGATGTGCGGGAATGACTGGGTCGGACCTAACGCTTACCGTGCATGATGGTGATCAGCTTGGCCACCAGCGCGTCTGTGGATTCCTTGCGGTCGAAGGAGGTCAGCGTGAGCGGCGCGGTGAAACGCTGCCGTGCGACGGCCTTCGACCGGGCGAACTCACGCAGGCCTTCCGGGCCGTGGATCCGGCCGAAGCCGGAGTCGCCGACGCCGCCGAAGGGCAGCGAGGCGATGCCGGCGAAGGACAGCGGCGCGTTGATGGCCGTCATGCCGGTGCGGAGCCGGTTCGCGAGCTCCACGCCGCGCGACTTCGAAAAGACCGTCGAGCCCAGGCCGTACCTGGTGGCGTTGGCCTTGTCCACAGCCTCGTCCATGTCGCGGACCTTGGCGATCGTCACGGTCGGGCCGAAGGTCTCCTCGCGCACGGCCTCCGAGTCCTCGGGAACGTCCACCAGCACGGTGGGCTGGGCATAACGATCGCCGACGGAGTCGACGCCCCCGATGACCGCGCGGCCACCGCGTTCGATGGCGTCGGCGATGTGGCGGCGGATCACCGCGAGCTGCGAGGGCATCGTGACCGGGCCGTACTGGGCGTCTTCGTCGGAGCCCGCGCGGATGTCGCGGGACTTTTCCACAACCTTGGCCACGAACTCGTCGTGCACCCGTTCGTGGACGTACACCCGCTCGACGCCGATGCAGGTCTGGCCGGAGTTCGAGAAGGCGCCCCACACGGTGGCGTCGGCGGCGGCGTCGAGGTCCGCGTCCGCGTCGACGAGCACCGGGTCCTTGCCGCCGGCCTCGATCACGACCGGGGTGAGCGTCTGGGCCGCGGCCGCCATGATCTTCTTGCCGGTGGCGGTGGATCCGGTGAAGGCGATTTTGTCCACACCCGCGCCGACCAGCGCCGCGCCGGTCTCGCCGAAGCCCGTCACGAGCTGCAGCACCGGGTGCTCCGGGACGATCTCGGCGAAAGCATCCACAAGCCACTTGCCCACACCCGGGGTGTACTCGCTGGGCTTGAACACCACGGCGTTGCCGGCCGCGAGCGCGTACACGATCGAGCCGAGCGGGGTGAACACCGGGTAGTTCCATGGGCCGATCACACCGACCACGCCGAGCGGCCGGTACTCCACCGTCGCCGCCTGGTTCGACATCAGCAAGCCGGCCGAACGGCGTTGCTTGCCGAGGATCTTGCGCGCGTGCTTGCCTGCCCACGCGATGTGCTCGATGGCCAGGACGCTCTCGAGCTGGGCGTCGGCGATCGGCTTCCCGGTCTCGTCGCGCACCACCTGGCACAGCTGCGGCAGGCGTCGCGTGATCACGCCCTTCCACTGCCGGAGCCGATCCGCGCGGCCGGCGTAACCGAGGCCGTCCCACCACTCGGCCGCGGCGCGAGCGCTGTCGACGGCGGCGCGCACGTCTTCGGCGCTGTGCACCGGGTACGTGCCCACGACCTCGTCGGTCGCCGGGCTGAGCGAATCGAAGGTCTCGCCGACCGAAGTCGGCTTCGGCTGGACGGCGGTCATCGGCGTCTCCCCTTGCTCTCGGCTACGGCCCAGGCTACGAGGTTGCTGACGCAGTGCCAATACTCGCCCGAGACTCACCGCCAGCATCGCATCGGGGGCGCCCGGGGGAAAGGGTAGCCACGCCGTGCCCAGCTCGGAGCCTGAATGGGATGGCCGTCAGGTGTGATGGGAGGGGCAGAAGTGACTCGTGTGGTCACCGAGGCGATGCCTCGCAAGAATCCCTCAGCCGGGTGGCGGTGAAGAGAGCCGCCGCGACGCCCGGCAGCGGGGCAAGCCACAACGGCAGCACCCCGACGGCCAGCGCCCCCAGACCGAACCCGCAGGACTGCACCGTGAACGACAGCGAGAACCCCTCCGACCGGCGACCCTTCGGAAGTAACCGCTGCATGTTCACCGAGGCCACCGCAACGAGCGGCCCCGTCGCGACGCCCACCAACACCACCCCGACCATCAGCCCGAACCACCCAAGCCCCGCGGCGACGACCGTCCCACCCACGACGAAGCCCCCCAGGAACAACCGGGGCCGCCAGGCACTTCCGCGCCACGCGTAGAGGCCACTCCCCGCGATACTGGCCCCACACAACACGGCCACAACCAACGGCGCCAAGCTGTCCGGCGCACCAAGCCGCTGCACCAGCGGCAACGGCGCAACCTCGATCGTCGAGAGCAACAACCCAACAGTGAACTGGCACGCCAACCACGGCAGACAACGCCCGAGCGGGACCCTCGCACCGAAACCACGCGCGACGGCCACCTTGTCACCAACGCCCCACCCCGCTACGGACGACTCGGAGCGATGCTGCGGGCCCGGGCGGTGCGCCTGGTGGTGCGCCAGATCCGGGCGATCCGACGACGCTGGGCAGTGCGACGGGCGGCGCGCCGGGTCCGGGTGGCACGCCGGGTGGCGCGGTGGGTCCAGCCGGTGCGCCGGATCCAGGCAATGCGACGGCGCTGGGCAGTGCGGCGGGTCCGAGTGGTGCGGTGGGTCCAGACGGTGCAGCGAGTCCTGGCGGTGCACCGAGTCCGCGGGGACTGCGGGAATTGGTCGCGGCGCTGGCCGTGGGTCGCGGTCTGGCCTCAGGTTGGTGGGCATCGCGCCGGGTTGCGGTGGATCCGCGGGTCGCGGCGGGGCTGGAGGCAGCAGCGAGCCAACCGATCGCGGCGGATCCGCAGGGCGCGGCCGATCCGGAGACAGCGGCGGGTCCACAGACCGCGACGAATCCGCGGATCGCCGCCCGTCCGGAGACAGCGGTGAGCCAACCGATCGCGGCGGGACCGGAGGTCGTGGCGGATCCGCATCGAGTGGCGGGACCGGAGGTCGTGGTTGGTGCGTTGGCGGTGGGGTGGCGGAGCGGCGGCCGGGTACCAGCAGTGCGGCGGCGCAGCAGGCGATGGCCATGGCGGCCAACGGGGTGAGCGGATCCAGCAGGGCCAGCCCACCGACGAGGGCGGGGCCGGTGATGAGGATGCCGTCCAGGAGCATTGCGTCCACTGCTACGGCTCGGGGGAGCAGGGCGTCGTCCACGGTGGTGGCCAGGAGTGAGCGGAAGCCGCCGGACAGGCCGGCGCCCAGGATGCCGGGTAGGGCCACCAGGGCGATCAGCGCCAGCGCGTTCGTCCAGGGGACCGGCGTGGTTTCCGTTGGAGCGCCTGGCAAGGGCATCGACGGGTCGTTCGTGCTCACCCAGGCGGCGATGGTCAGGGCCGCCAGGCTCAGTGCGACTAGCGGCAGCGAGATACGCAGGCCCCGGGCTGGGCCGATGCGGTCCAGGAGACGTCCGACGGGTAGGGCTCCCGCTGTTTCGGCCACCACGTACACCGCCATCATCACGCCGCCGAGGCGGTACGAGCCCGTGACGGACGTGGCCAGCACAGTGAACGCCAACGGAGCCATCGCGCCGGGCAGACGCGCCAGCTGCACACCCGCCGACCAGCGCCAATACGCTCGATGAGTCAGGAGAGCCATGGCTGAGAGCTTCACGT
The DNA here is from genome assembly GCF_900110575.1 of Amycolatopsis saalfeldensis. Classification (GTDB taxonomy): domain Bacteria; phylum Actinomycetota; class Actinomycetes; order Mycobacteriales; family Pseudonocardiaceae; genus Amycolatopsis; species Amycolatopsis saalfeldensis. The sequence goes on along the minus strand of NZ_FOEF01000019.1, from coordinate 143,628 downwards.
CGCCGCCCTCGGGCAGGACACTGATTCGGGTGAGGCCGAATCTTGGAGGTGCAGACAGCGAATGCTGGAGCTGGTGCTGAGCACGGCGGGGGTGCGGTTCGCGATCTCGCCGCTGGAGGAAGCGCTCGGCGCTGTCCAAACGCTGCTCGGGATGCGCGGCCACCCGGCACACCGGCCATGGACTGCGGGGTTCAACAGTGACAACCCCGGCGCCCGCGCGCCCGGGCGCGACAGACATGCCACCGGCAGTCGCGGGGTCGGCGGCGTTGGCAGTCCTGGCGGCGTTGGGGGTCTTGGCAGCGCAGGCGGTCTTGGCGGCGTTGGTGACCTCGGCAGCCGTGGCAGCGTTGGCGGCGCTGGCAGCGTTGGCGACCTCGGCAGCCCTGACGGCGCTGGCAGCGCTGGCAGCCTTCGCGGTGTCGGCGGTGTCGGCGGTGTCGGCGGTGTGGGCGGCGTTGGCGGCGGCCTCGGCAACCCCGGCAGCGCTGGCGGGGTTGGCGGGGTTGGCGGGGTTGGCGGGGTTGGCGGGGTTGGTGACCTCGGCAGCCCTGGCGGCGTCAGCGGCGTTGGCGGCGGCGTCAGCGGCGTTGGCGGCGGCGTCGGCGGCCTCGGCAGGTCTGGCAGTCTTGGCGATCTTGGCGGTCTTGGCGACCTCGAGGATCTCGTGATCCCAGAGTTGGCGGCGGTCCTTCGGGGGCGGCATTACGTCACTGAGTTTCTCAGTCCGCCGCCGGAGTCGGCGGAGACTCGGGTGGAGGTGCAGCTCGAGGTGGTGCGGAGTACGCCGCCGGGGCAGGTGGCGTTGGAGTTGGGGATGGTGGACGCCGATTTGCGGGGGTTGCCGTCCGATCCGGCCGTCGCTCGGGATGTGCTTGCGGATCAGCTGGAACTTGTGTGGCGACGGTTGATCTCACCGCGGTGGCCGCGGTTTCGGGAGGTGCTGGCGGCCGACATCCGGCACCGGACGCGGGTGCTCGGGGAGCATGGCGTCGCGGCGGTGTTCGAGGGGTTGCATCCCCGGGTGCGCGTGGCGGGCGACTCGGTGCTGGTGGACGTCGCCGCGCGGGAGCGGCTGGAGCTGGACCGGCGCGGGCTGCTGCTGGTGCCCGGTGTGTTCACCTGGCCGTCGGTGGGGGTCGTGACCGTTCCGCCGTGGCAGCCGACGCTGCTCTACCCCGCTCGCGGCGTCGGCGAACTCTGGACGGCGCGCACGGAACCGCCGGACGCGCTGGCCGGGGTGCTCGGGCGAACCAAGGCGACCTTGCTCACCACGCTGGACCGGCCCGCCTCCACCGCGGAGCTGGCCGAGCGACTGGGCCTCGCCGCCGGGACCGTCTCCGCGCACCTCACGGCGCTGCGGGCGGCGAGACTGGCCGCGTCCGACCGCAGCGGGCACCGCGTGCTCTACCGGCGGACCGAGCTTGGCGACGCTCTTTGCGCAGGCATAAGCTGAAAGTGACCATGTGTGAAGGAGAATCCTGATGCGGATCGTCCATTTCGGACATGCCTGCGTACTGCTCGAGACCGACGGCGAGCGGATCCTGATCGACCCGGGCACGTTCTCGACCGGCTTCGAGGACGAGCGCGAGCTGTCGGCCGTGTTCATCACCCACCAGCACTTCGACCACATCGACGGCGAGCGGCTGCCGAAGGTGCTGGCGGCGAACCCGGACGCGAAACTGATCGTCGACCCGGGCTCGGCCGAGACGGTGGAGAAGCTCAACCTGCGGTTCGAGGTCGCCAATCCCGGTGACGCCTTCGAAATCGGCGCCACCGCGGTGAACGTCGTGGGCGGCCGGCACGCCGTGATCCACAGCGACATCCCGCAGATCCCCAACATCGGCTACGTGGTGGACCACGGCGCCTTCTACCACCCCGGCGACTCGTTTTTCGTGCCCGAGCAGAAGATCGACGTGCTCGGGCTGCCCACGGGCGCGCCCTGGCTCAAGGCCGGCGAGGCCGTGGACTTCCTGCGCGCCGTCGCACCGCGTCGCGCCGTGCCGATCCACGAGGCGGTGCTCGCGAACCCGGGCATGCACTACGGCCTGTTCGGCAACCTCTCGCCCGAGGGCACCGAGGTCAAGGTGCTCGAACGCGGCGAACTCACCGACGTCTGACGCTCAACCGTCACCGCCGCATTCGTGGCGGTGACGGCGAGGGCTCAGGCCGCGGCGGTGTCGCGCAGTGAGCCGTATGTGCTGCCGAAGGCGCGGTTCTCGAGGGCGACGTCGACGGCGTCCAGGAAGGCCTGGCGCAGGCCGGGGCGGGCGAGGTCGACGGCGTCGATGTCCAGGCGCACCAAGCCGCCGCGACGGGCGGCACGCGCGGCCGCCAGCACGAGGGCGAAACAACGGACCGTCTCGGTGCGGTGCGACTGGCTGGCGAACTCCTGCACGCGGGCGCGCCGGACCTCGCCGGTCACCAGGTCGCGTACCGAGACGAGGTCCGCGCAGAGGGTGAAACCGTGTTCCCGCAACGCTTGCAGCGTCCCGGACGACGCGAGCCAGCGCGGCGGCGCGAACCCGTCGACGGTGACGCCGGTGGTGTCCAGCGCGGCCTTCGCGGCGATCAGGCGCAGGCGCGCCTCGTGCGCGGGCAGCGCGGCGAACTCGGCCTTCCGGCCCAGCTGCACGGCTCGGTGCGTCGGCGCGACGCGGTGGTCGTAACCGTGCAGGAGCACGGAATCACCCGCGGCGGCGCGGCCGCGGACCCACGCCGTGACGGGGCCGCTCTCGGTCCGCGCGACGTGCAGGATGGAGAGCGGGACACGGCGGCGTTCCAGCTCGGCCGCGAGGTCGGCGCAGCGGTGCAGCGTGCGCGGGGTGGTCCCGGACAGCGATACCAGCAGGCGTGCTTCCACGGAGACCATTGGGCCCGACGCCGGTGGCGCCCGCCTGACCACGCCGTGAACTACGCAGAAAAGACACGTGAGACTTTGCCCTCCGACCAGGGCGGCGCCTACGCTTTCGCACCCTCCAGCAGACGGCGGACGGCCACCGCGATCCGGCCGCGGAGGTCGGGATCGGTCACCTCTCCCTCGGCCACCGCGTGGCGGGGCACGGGGATGCGGGCGCACGCCTCGTCGACGATCAGCGCGCCGGCGTACGTGAGCACCTTCCGCAGGGAGTTGTGGGCATCGGCGGCGCCGGTCGGGGCCGCGACGGAGGCGGCGTTGATCCACGCCACCGGCTTGCCGTAGACCTCGCCGCCGCCGACGGTCCAGTCCAGCAGGTTCTTGAACGAACCGGGCAGGCCACCCGCGTACTCGGGGGTGCAGATCAGCACGGCGTCGGCCGCGGCGATCTCGGCGCGGAGGGTGACGACGGCCGGGTGCAGGGGCTCGACGTCCTCGTCGGGGTTGAAGTGGGGGAGATCGGCCAGCCCGGCGTAGCTCTTCGACTCGGCGAAACGCCCGGCGGTCGCCAGCACCGCCGCGTTTCCCGAGCCCGCCCTCAGACTGCCGCAGATGAGCAGGATCACGAAGACCAGTGTGCCAGCGAAAGGCGGGTCAGGAGACTGCTTTCCCGCGATGGCCGAGCCTGCCTCCGCGACGGACGAGCCCGCATCCCCGGTGGCGGCCGGGCAATCCGGCGGCAACGTCAGGAAAGGGATGTGTCGGGCGAGGCGCCGTCGGGCGAAGCACCCTCGGGCAAGGCACCGCCCGGCGAGGACGCGCGGTCCGTGTGCAGGAGGTCAGGTGAGGCGCTCGGGCAAGGTGCAGGCAGGCAACCTCCCGGCGACACACGGTCAGGCGACGCAGGTAGGCAGACAAACGCCAGGCGAGGCGCCGTCAGGCGCAGCGCGGCGCAGGCAGGCAAGGCGCAGCGCAGGCAGGCGAGGCGCCAGGCAGGCGCGGCGAGGCGCCGTCAGGCAGGCAAGGCGCAGCGCAGGCAGGCGAGGCGCAGGCAGGCGCGGCGAGGCGCCGTCAGGCGAGGCGCCGTCAAGACCAGTTGAGCTTCGCCGTCCGCCCCTGTGCGCGGCCGGCTTCGGCGGCGGGAGTCCGGGACGCGGGGTCCAGGGGGTTGGTCACGATGGCGGCGAGCGAAGTCTCGTCCGGCTCCAGGATCGCGATCTCGGCGCCCGCTGCGCGCAGGTCGGCGAGGGCTTCGGCCAGGGGTTTCTCGCTGGCCAGCGGTTCGTCCTGGCCCAGTGGGAGGATCAGCAGGACGCGCGAGGCGCCCGCCGCGTAGTCGGCGTTCACCGCTGAGCGGACGCCGCCGTCGACGTAACGGTGGCCTTCGATCGTGGCCGGGGGCCAGATGCCGGGGACCGCGCAGCTCGCGGCGACGGCGTCGACGAGGCCCACGCCGGACGAGTTGTCGAACACCCGCGGCTCGCCGGTCTCGGCGTCCACCGCGACGATCTTCAAGGCGCGCTCCGGCCACTCGTGTGACGGCAGGCGGCCTTCGATCACCGCGCGGCGCTCGGGCTCCGACACCGTGTCCGCGGCCAGCGAGAACCCGCCGATCGCACGGCGCATCTCCGTGAACGTGGTGGTGTCCCCCAGCGCGGCGGCCATCCGCGCCCCCAGGGCCTCCATGTCCAGCTCCGCCATCAGCTCGGGACTCTGGCGCGCCGGGTCCGCCTGGCGCGCGTACAGCTCCTCCAGGCTCAGACCGCTGCCCAGCTGCGCGGCCACGGTGGCGCCCGCGGACGTGCCCACGAGCAGGCCCGCACCGGTGACGTCCTGTCCCGCTTCGGCCAGCCCCGCGAGCAGCCCGGTGATCCAGGCGATCCCGGCCACTCCGCCGCCGCCCAGTACCAATGCCTCGCTCATGTCCTGTCCTCTCTCGCCGTCCACGATCATCAGTGTGCCAGCCGGCACCGACAATTCCCGGCGGCGCTCACTCCACCAGCCCGCGCAGGATGCGGTCGATCAGCTCGCGCGCCCGGTCGCCGCGCAGCGACAGGTCCTTAATGGACTTCGCGGCGGAGCGGTAGTGCCGCACGCGGACGGTGCTCGAACTGTGCGCGCTCTCGTTCGACAGCTCCTCGTAGACGATGGTCGGCAGGTCCGCGAAGTCGAAGATCGAGAAGGCGCCGCTGAGCCCCGGGTGGTAGTCGTTGTCGAGCGGCATGATCCGCAGGTCGATGTGGTCGTACTCCAGCACCGAACGCAGGTAGCGCAACTGGTCCGCCATCACTTCCGGGCCGCCGACGCGCTTGCGCAGCGCGGCTTCGCCCAGCACGACAGCGCACTCGGCGAGCTTGCCGCGCTCGAAGACCTCCCGGCGGGCGAGCCGCGCGGCCACCAGCCGCTCGACGTTTTCCACGCCGGGGCTGCGCAGCACTATCCGCGAGTACGAACTGGTTTGCAGCAGATCGTGCACCAGCAGTGGTTCCCAGGCGAACAGCGCGGTGGCCGTCTTCTCCCACTCGAGGTACGCGCCCTCGGTGCTGGTGCCGAGCCAGTTGGTTTCCTGGGCGCCGCGGGCCATTTCGACGATGCGGTGGCGCTCTTCGCCGACGATCCGGCAGTGGGCGAGCACGGCGCCGACGTCTTCGGGTTTGGGCAGCCGGACGCCGCGCTCCCAGTTGGAGAGGAAGCCCGGTGCGATGCCGAGCAACCGGGCCAGCTCGCGCACGCCGAGCTTGCGCTTCTCCCTGGCAGCGCGGAGTTCCAGGCCGAGCGCTCTGGCCCGGGGTGTTGCGTAGGGTACGACCATTTGGGCAGTGTCTCAGGGGGATCTGACACTTTTCGGGTTGGACCGTTTCCCTACGGAAACGCGTGTCACTCCGAAGTGGGCCAGTCCTTCAAGGACAGTCCCGAAATTCGTTCGTACGCTTCGACATAACGGGCCCTGGTAGCGGAGACCACGGTGTCCGGCAGGGGCGGCGGCTGGGTGTTCGAGGAACGGTCCCAGCCGGATTCCGGGCCGGTCAGCCAATCCCGCACGTACTGCTTGTCGAAGGAGGGTTGCGCGTGGCCGGGCTCGTAACCCTCGGCGGGCCAGTACCGCGAAGAGTCCGGCGTGAGCACTTCGTCGGCGAGCACGAGCGTGCCCGAAGCGTCGCGGCCGAACTCGAACTTGGTGTCCGCCAACAGGATTCCGCGCTCGGCGGCGAACTCCGCGCCACGGCGGTAGACGGCGAGCGTGGCCTCGCGGACCTCCTCGGCGCGCTCGCGGCCGAGAAGGCCGGCGACGACCTCGAAGCTGACGTTCTCGTCGTGCTCCCCCAGCTCGGCCTTCGTCGCGGGGGTGAAGATCGGCGACGGCAGCTTCGCCGACTCCGGCAGCCCCGCGGGCAGCTCCACGCCGCAGACCGCGCCCGTGCGCCGGTAGTCCGAGTAGCCGGACCCGGTCAGGTAACCGCGCGCGACGGCCTCCACCGGCAGCATGTCCAGGCGCCGCACCAGCAACGCGCGGCCGCGGACCTCGGCGGGGATGCGCGGGTCGTCGTAGGCCACGAGGTGGTTGGGCAGCACGTCGGCCAGCTGCCGGAACCAGAACACGCTCATCGCGGTGAGCACCCGGCCCTTGTCGGGGATCGGGGTGTCCAGCACGAAGTCGTAGGCGGAGATGCGGTCGGACGCCACCATCAGCAGGTGGTCGTCGTCGACGGCGTACAACTCACGGACCTTGCCGGCGGAGATCTGCGGGTATTCGGCGAGCGTCGTCACCGCTGAACCCTAACCCGGACGCCTCCGAAGCGAGGATGATGCAGGTCATGCCCTACCGCTGGATCTCGTTCACCACCGACTACGGCCTTCGTGACGGCTTCGTGGCGGCCTGCCACGGCGTGCTCGCGCGGCTCGCGCCGGACGTCCGGGTCATCGACGTCACCCACCTGGTGCCGCCGCAGCAGGTGCGGCCGGGTGCCGCGGTGCTCGCGCAGACCGTGCCGTCGCTGCCGGAATCGGTGCACCTGGCGGTGGTGGACCCGGGCGTCGGCACCGCGCGACGCGGGCTGGTCGTGGTGGCCGAGCGCGGGGTGCTGGTCGGGCCGGACAACGGCTTGCTGCTTCCCGCGGCGGAGGCGCTGGGCGGAGTGAAGGCGGCGTACGCGATTGAAGCGCCGGAGCCGACGTACGCGACGTTCCACGGGCGTGACGTCTTCGCGCCTGTCGCCGCACAGCTCGCGCTCGGCGCGGACCCGGCGTCCTTCGGCGCGGCCGTGGCGGATCCGGTCCGGCTGCCGGATCCGCTGGTGGCCGCGTTTCCCGGCAAACTGGTGTCCGACGTGCTGACGGTCGACCACTTCGGCAACGTCCAGCTCGCCGCCACCCCCGCCGACCTGGAGCTGACCGGGCTGACCGGCGGGGTCACGGTGCACAGCACGCGGCTGGCCGTGCCCGCCACGATCGGGCGCACCTTCGGCGACGTGCCGCCGGGCGCCAACCTGCTCTACCCCGACTCCGCGGGCCGGCTGGCGATCGCCGTGAACGGCGGTTCGGCGGCCGCACTGCTGGACCTGGGTTCGGGGCAGGAGTGCACGATCACGGCGTCGCCGACGGCCTAGAGCACCTGCGAAAGGAAGTGCTGCAGCCGAGGGCTCTGCGGCGAGTCGAAGATCGCGTCCGGGCTGCCCTGCTCGACGATGCGGCCCGCGTCCATGAAGGCGACCTCGTCGGCGACGTTGCGCGCGAAGCCCATCTCGTGCGTCACCACGATCAGGGTGAGGCCGCGCGAGGCCAGGCCCGCCATCAGGTTCAGCACGCCCTTGACCAGCTCGGGGTCCAGCGCGCTGGTCGCCTCGTCGAACAGCATCACCTCGGGGTCCATGGCCAGGGCTCGCGCGATGGCGACGCGCTGCTGCTGGCCGCCGGAAAGCGCGGAAGGCCGGTACGGCGCCTTGTCCGCGAGGCCGACCTCCGCCAGCCGTGCGCGGGCGATCCCGACGGCGTCCTCTTTGGACAGCCGGCGGACGCTGCGCAGCGGCAGCACGATGTTGTCCAGCACCGTCCGGTGGCCGAACAGGTTGAAGTGCTGGAACACCATGCCGACGCGCTGACGCAGGGCGTCCGGGTCCGAGCGGATCACGCTCTCGCCGTCGAGCAGCAGGTCGCCGCTCGCGGGCTCCTGGAGCCGGTTGACGCAGCGGAGCAAGGTCGACTTACCCGAGCCGGACGGCCCGATCACGCAAGTCGTCTTCCCGCTCTCGACCTTCAGATCCACCCCGCGCAGCACCTCGAGCGTGCCGAAGCTGACGTGGATGTCGCGCAGCTCCACACTGGAGGAGCGCACCTTCGCCGCCGTGGTCACGAGGCCACCTTTCCGCCGGCCACGAGGTCGCCGTCGTCCGGCGCGGCCTGCACCTTCCGGCCGGTCTGCAGGCGCTTGTCGATGAAGTTCACCAGGTGCGTGAGCGGGACGGTGATCACCAGGTAGACGATCCCGGCGGCGACCAGCGGCGACTGGTTGCCGGTGTTGGCGGTCAGGTCCTGCCCGATGCGGAACAGCTCGCGCTGGTCGGTGGCGAAGCCGAGGAAGTACACCAGCGGGGTGTCCTTGACCACCGAGATGAACTGGTTCACCAGCGCGGGCAGCACGCGCCGGATGCCCTGCGGGATGACCACCAGCAGCATCGCCCGGCTGTAGCTCATGCCGAGCGCGCGGCTGGCCTCCAGCTGTCCCTTCTCGACGCTCTGGATGCCGGACCGGAAGATCTCGCCGATGTACGCGGCGGCGATCAGGCTCAGCGCCAGGATGCCCAGCGGGTACGGGCTGGTGCCGACGATCGGCCGCGCGAGCGTGCCGAGGCCCTGGCCGATCACCAGGATGGTCAGGATCGCCGGCAGCCCGCGGAAGATGTCCGTGTACACCCGCGCCGGCCAGCGCAGCCACCGCTTGGTGGACAGCCCCATGATGGCCAGCGGCACGGCCAGCGCGGTGCCGATCACGAACGAGGTGATGGCCAGGATCAACGTGTTGACCAGCCCGGTCTTCAGCAGGTCGGGGAAGACCTGCCAGATGTAGTCCCAGTTGAGGAACGTGTTGAGGAACTGGTCCACTCCTCACGCACCCCCGCTCGCCCGTGTCCGGCCCATGGGGTCAGTGCCCTGCCTTGAAGTCCGCGGGCACCGGCGCGTTCGGCTCGAACTGCTGGTGCACCTTCTGCCAGCTGCCGTCCGCGATGGTCTTCTTGATGCCGTCGTTCAGCTTGGCGAGCAGGTCGTTGTTGCCCTTCTTCACCGCGTACCCGTGCGGGATGTTGGTGGTGATCTCCTTGGTGACCTTCAGGCCCGGGTTCTTGTTCGCGTAGTCCTCGGCCGAGGCCTGGTCGAACACCGCGCCCGCGATGCCGGACGACTTGAGCGCGCTGAGCGCCGCCGCGTCGTTGGGGAACCGGACCGCCACCGCGTTCGGGGCGTTGGCCGCGAGCCAGGTGTCCGAGACGGTGCCCTGCACCACGCCGATCCGCTTGCCCGCCAACGAGTTCTCGTCGGTGATGCCGCCGGTGCCGGTGGTCTCGATGCCGAGCGACTGGTAGTTGTACGGGTCGGAGAACGCCACCGTCTGCTTGCGCGCGTCGGTCTGCGCGATCGCCGCGCTGCCGATGTCGAACGAGCCGCTGGCGACCTGGCCGAGCAGCGCGGAGAAGTCGACGGAGACGAACTCCAGCTTCAGGCCCTCCTTGGCCGCGATGTCGCGGAGCAGCTCGTTGTCGAACCCGGTGAACTGGCCGTTCTCCTGGTAGGCGTTGGGCCTGGAGTCGCTCAGCGTGCCGACGCGCAGCGTGTCCCCGCCGCTGCTGCCGCCGCCGCACGCGGTGAGCGTGGCGATCAACGCGGCGGTGACGGCCGTGGCCATCGTCCTCTTCATTGTCACTCCTCAGCTTCCGAACCCGGCCGGCACCGGAGCGGTCGGCAGGAACTGCCGGTGCAGCTTAAGCCAGGTTCCGTCCTTGACCACCTGGGACAGACCGTCGTCGACGGCGCCGGTCTTGAGCGCGGCGGAAAGGTCGCGGCGCATCAGAGGTTCTTCACCGGAAGGCCGGCCCCGCCCTGGGAAAGCTCCTTCGCCACCGGAGCCGCCTTGAAGAACTGGCCGTGCAGGCGCGCGACGGTGCCGTCGGCGATGGCCTTCGCGAGGCCGTCGTTCAGCTTGTTCAGCAGGTCCTTGTTCGACTTCGAGACGGCGTACGACGAAGGGGTGTCCTTGTCCAGCACCGTGTAGCCGAACTCCAGCGGCACGGCCGGGTTCTGGTCGAGGTACTTCTGGCCGATGTCCTTCGGCACCACCCAGCCGTCGAGCCCGCCGGTCCTCAGCTGGGCGAATCCGGCGTTGTAGTCGGGGAAGCGCACCACCTGGGCGCCGGCCAGCTTGCCCGCGAACTCGTCCTGCACGGAGCCCTGGACGGCGCCGAGCCGCTTGCCCGCGAACGACCCCGTCCCGGTCAGACCGGCACCCTTTTTCGTGACGACGGTGGTGTAGCTGGTGTCGTAACCATTTGAGAACGCCACGGTCTTCTTACGCGCGGCGGTCGCGGAAATCGTCGAGCTGCCGATGTCGAGCTGACCGCTCGCGACCTGGCCGAGCAGGCCGGCGAACTCGGTGCCGACGAACTCGACCTGGAAGCCCTCGCGCTTGGCGATGTCCCGCAGCAGCTCGTTGTCGTAGCCGGTGAACCGGCCGTTGTCGACGTAGATGCTCGGCGGCGCGTCCGTGAGGGTGCCGACGCGCAGGGTCTCGGCGCCCGAAGACGAGCCGCACGCGGTGAGCGTGACAGCGGCGGCGACCACTACGGCAAGGGTGCTGAGGAGCTTTCTCATCGCTTCTTCCTGCTGCTCATGACAAGAAGGCGCCAGGCCGCGGGGGTGCGGCCTGGCGCTTTCCGGGTTCGGCGTCCGAGATTAGGGAATTAGCCCGATCGAGTAACTTCGTCTCAGTGAGTGGACTTCGTGCGCGGCGTCACAGGATCGGCTGCGGCGCGTAACCCGAGGCCTCCGGGAAACGCTCCAGGACCGCCTCGACGCGGCGGGCGACCTCTTCGACCTGCTGCGGGGCGACGCCGGTGAAGGAGACCCGGTCGGCGAGCAGTTTGTCCAGGTCACCGCGGTCGAGCGGGATGCGCTCGTCGGCGGCCAGGCGGTCGAGCAGGTCGTTTTCCGCGCCGCGCTCGCGCATCGCCAGCGCCACGCTGACGGCGTTCTCCTTGATCGCCTCGTGCGCCGACTCACGCCCGACGCCCTGGCGCACCGAGGCCATCAGCACCTTCGTGGTGGCGAGGAACGGCAGATAGCGATCCAGCTCACGCTCGACCACCGCGGGGAACGCGCCGAACTCGTTCAGCACCGTGAGGAAGGTCTCCAGCAGCCCGTCGAGCGCGAAGAACGCGTCCGGCAGCGCGACGCGGCGCACGACCGAATCGGAGACGTCGCCCTCGTTCCACTGGTCGCCGGCCAGCTCGCCGATCATCGACAGGAACCCGCGCAGCACCACGGCGAGGCCGTTCACGCGCTCGCACGAGCGGGTGTTCATCTTGTGCGGCATGGCCGACGAGCCGACCTGGCCGGGCTTGAAGCCCTCGGTGACCAGCTCGTTGCCCGCCATCAGCCGGATCGTCTTGGCCAGGCTGGACGGCGCCGCGGCGAGCTGGACCACAGTGGACAGCACGTCGAAGTCCAGCGAGCGCGGGTAGACCTGGCCGACGCTGACGAAGTGGTTCCGGAAGCCCAGGTGCGCGGCGATCCGGGACTCCAGGTCGTCCAAAGTGGATTTATTGCCAAGCAGGTCGAGCATGTCCTGCGAGGTGCCCACCGGGCCCTTGATCCCGCGCAGCGGGTAGCGGTCGATCAGGTTGTCGAGCCGGGCGAACGCGACCAGCAGCTCGTCGGCCGCGCTGGCGAACCGCTTGCCGAGCGTGGTGGCCTGCGCGGCGACGTTGTGCGAACGGCCGGCCATCACCAGGTCGGCGTGCTCCACGGCCAGCGCGGCGAGCCGGGCCAGCACAGCGGCGACGCGGGTGCGCATCAGCTCCAGCGAACGGAGCTGCTGCAGCTGCTCGACGTTCTCCGTGAGGTCGCGCGAGGTCATGCCCTTGTGCACGTGCTCGTGGCCGGCCAGCGCGTTGAACTCCTCGATGCGCGCCTTCACGTCGTGGCGCGTGACGCGCTCGCGCGCGGCGATCGACTCGAGGTCCACCTGGTCGATGACACGCTCGTAGTCGGCGAGCACGCCTTCGGGGACCTCGACGCCGAGCTCGGCCTGCGCGCGGAGCACGGCGAGCCACAGCTCCCGCTCCAGCACGACCTTGCGCTCGGGCGACCACAGCTGGACCAGCTCGGGCGACGCGTAGCGGGCGGCGAGCACGTTCGGAATGCGGGGCTTGTCCGTCACAGCCCCACGATACCTGTGCAGGTCAGCGTCACCGAGCTGGGCGGGTGGCGTGCACGGTGCCGGTGATCGTCAGCGCGGTCGAGGCGCCGGGGGCCAGCGTGGTGAGCGGCCCGAGCACCTCCAGCTCGACGATCCGCGCCGGCGGGTCGAGGTCGCCGAGCGAGGCCAGCGGCGCGGGCAGCGGGTGCTCCAGCCAGACCTCCAGCGGCGAGCCCTCGTCCGGGTACTCCGCCCCGGGGTCGACGTCGAACGAGAGCGTGAGCGAGGCCTCGCCGACGCGGTAGCTGACCCAGCCGGCCGTGTCCGGCACCCCGAGCTTGCCGACGACGTCCTGCGGCGGCACCACCAGGCGGTCACCGTCCACTGTGTACTCAGGGGTGCCGGTGCCCGCGATCAGCTCCACCACGGCCGGTGCCCGCCGGCCCGCCAGCCCGGCGGTCACGGTGCCGCCGCCGGGCAGCTGCGTGACGTTCCACAACGCCCAGCGCACCGGCCGCGTGGACACGTTTTCCGCGGTGAGCCGGAGCGTGTACGACGCGCCGGCGCCGAGGGTGAGCGCGCGCGTGAACCGCAGCCCCGTGCGCGGCTCGGCGCCGCTGGTCAGCACCAGGCCGCCTTCGGTGACCGACACCGCGTACGGGCCGGAGTCCAGCACCGGGTCGGGCGGGCCGGGCCACTGGCCGTCGTGGTCCCAGCCCTGCGGCGCGGGCCAGGTCTTGTCGCCGCCGTAGTTGACCCAGTCGCCCATCCGGCCGGAGTTCGGCCGGGCCCCACCTCGCACCCGCAGGTCCGCGTCCAGCAGTGCGGGGTTGCGCCACAACAGCTCGAAACCCTTGTGCTGCAATGACAACAGCCGCCCGCCCAGCGCGGGGACGACGCCGAGGCGCAGCACGCCGTCGTCCAGCCAGTGGACGCCGCTCACCATTCGGCGAGGCCGCCGTCTTCGAGGCGCCAGACCGGCGAGCGCCAGGCGTGGCCGACCTCGTCGGCGCGGCGCACGGCCGCCTCGTCGACCTCGATGCCGAGGCCGGGCCCGGTCGGGCGCGCGGCGTAGCCGTCGGTGAACCGGAACAGCGAGGAGTCGGTCAGGTACCGCAGCGGCTCCAGCCCGTCGTGGTAATGCATGCCGACGCTCTGCTCCTGGATCAGGAAGTTCGGCGTCGCGAACGCGACCTGCAGCGACGCGGCGAGCGAGATCGGTCCCAGCGGGCAGTGCGGCGCGAGGCCGGCGCCGTAGACCTCCGCGAGCGCGGCGATCCGCCGCAGCTCCGAGATGCCGCCCGCGTGCGACGGGTCCGGCTGGACCACGGCGACACCCGCGTCGAGCGCCGGCTTGAACTCCCAGCGTGAATAGAGCCGTTCGCCGACCGCGATGGGGACCGTCGAAGCGGCGACCACCGAGGCGAGCGCGCCGCCCTGGGTCTCCGGCAGCACCGGCTCCTCGACGAACATCGGCTGGACCTCTTCGAGCATCCGCACCAGCCGCCGCGCCATGGCGGGCGAGACCCGGCCGTGGAAGTCGATGGCCAGGTCCCGCTCGGGGCCGAGCGCCTCCCGCGCCTCACGCGCGCGGGCCAGCGCGGCGTTCGCCTCGGCCGGCGACGCGATCGCCGCGAGCGGGCCCGCGACGTTCATCTTCACCGCGGTGAACCCGGCCTCCACCTGCGCGGACACGGCGTCGAAGATGCCCGAGGGACGGTCGCCGCCCACCCACGAGTACACCCGCACGCGGTCACGCACGGGCCCGCCGAGCAGCTCGTGAACCGGGGCCTCGCGGACCTTGCCCGCGATGTCCCACAGCGCGTGGTCGATGCCGGCGAGCGCGCTGGAGAGCACCGGGCCGCCGCGGTAGAAGCCGCCGCGGCGCAGCACCTGCCAGTGGTCCTCGATGCGCAGCGGGTCCTGCCCGACGATCAGCTCGGCCAGCTCGTGCACGGCCGCGCGCACCGTCCCGGCGCGGCCCTCGACCACGGGCTCGCCCCAGCCGGAGATGCCCTCGTCGGTGCTGACCTTGAGGAACAGCCAGCGCGGCGCGACGAGGAACGTCTCGATCCCGGTGATCTTCACTTAGCCCCCTTCGGAGTTCATGCGGAGTCCTTGGCGGCCGACCAGCCGCCGTCGACGGTCAGGTCGGCGCCCGTGACGAACGACGCCCCCGGCGAGAGCAGGAACGCGATCACGGCGGCGACCTCGGCCGGGTCGCCGAGCCGGCCGGCCGGGGTCGCCTTCGCGCTGCGCGCCTGATCCTCGGGGCTGATGCGACTCCACGCCGGGGTCAGCACCGGGCCGGGTAGCACGGCGTTCACCCGCACGTCGGGGGCGTACTCGACGGCGAGCTGCCGGGACAGCGACACCAGCGCGCCCTTGCTCGCCGCATACGCGGGATGCCCGGGCAGGCCGAACCTCGCGTGCACCGACGAGACGAGCACCACCGCCCCGCGCCGTTCCCGCAACGACGGCAGGCAGGCCTTCAGCGCCAGGTAGGAGCCGGTGAGGTTGACGTCGATCTGGTGCTGCCACTGGTCTCTGGGCAGCTCGTGCAACGGCCCGGTCGCGGGCACGTACGCGTTGCTGACCAGCGCGTCGACCTTGCCGGCGACCTCCAGGACGCGCGACCAGGTGTCGTCCGAGGTCACGTCGCCCTGGATGCTGCCGAGGCCTTCGGGCAGCGGGGCGAGGTCCACACCGATGACGCGGTAACCGTCCGCGGCCAGCCGCCGGGCCGTCGCCGCCCCGATCCCGGAAGCCGCTCCGGTCACCACCGCGGTCCGCATGGACATCGCCACCCTGCCTTTCCCTCTACAGCTTGTCTACGCGCACATGGTCGTCCGGACCGCGAACCGCCAGCCAGGCGCCGTCCGCGTCGGCCGTCGCACCGAGGGTGCCGACCACGCTGCCGGACGGGTATTTCGGCTGCTTGGACCAGCCGGCCCAGGTGGTCCCGTTCCGGTCGTTCTGCCACAGCGTGTAGTCACTGGCCAGCGCGAACAACGACACCTTGCCGCCGTTCGCGACCAGCGTCGGGCTGCTGCTCACGGTGCCGCCGATCGACGCCCAATCCGACCACGTGCCGTCGGCGTTCCGGGAGCGGGCCCACACGCTGTCGTCCGGCGTGCGGACGACGACCACGGTGCCCGCCGTGGAGGTCGCGGCACCCGGGCGGCCGTAGATCGCCGCGCCGCCCGGCGAGCCGAGCGAGGACCAGCGGCCGTCGGTGGCCCGGGTCCAGACCTGGCCGTCGGCACCACGAGCGTAGAGCGTCCCGTCCGCGGTGACCGACGGGGAGTCGGTGAGCGTGCCACCGAGCCGATGCCAGTCGCCCCAATGCTTCCCGTCGTAACCGCGCTGCCACGCTGCGTTGTCCAGACCACGGACGTACACGTCGATCCGGCCGTCCGCGCCGGCGATCGCGGCCGGCTGGCCGAGGAACGGGCCGCCGATGACCTCGCGGCCGTCCACTCGCAGGACTCCCGCCGGGCCACGGGTGAACGTGACGGTCTTGCCGCCGGTGCGGACCACCGCCGGGCTGGCCGAGGCGCCGCCGCCGGCATCGGTGCCGGGCACCAGGTCCGTGCCGTGCAGACGCAGGAAAACCGTGCCGTGCGCGGGAACCGTCGCGGTGTACGTCCCGGTGGCGCGGCTGCGGTCGGCGCGGGCGCGCAGGTCGCGGACCGAGACGGTGCCGGTGAGGCCGGCGTCGGCGAAGGTCAGCGTCACCGGCGCGGCGGCGTCACCGCGGTTGAGCAGGACGACGGCACGGTCACCGTCGCGTTCGAGGCGCTTGCTGTAGGTGTCCGTGGCACCGCTCGACGCCACCCGAACCCCCTGGATGCCGAGCTTGTCCTGGTCCACCGCGATGATCTCGGGGTTCTTGAGCGTGTCGATCATCGACTGTGGAAGCGTGCGTGGGTCGGACCCGATGATCAGCGGGGAGGCCATCTCCGCCCACATGACGAGCTGGGTGGTCGACTCCTCCTCGTTCATTTCGAGGGTGCCCTGCTCGGTCGTGCGCATGGGGATCAGGTAGTCGGGGTCGTTCCAGTGGCCGGGGCCGTTCGCCTCGGGGTGCGCGGCGTTGACGTCCATGTTGCGCAGCATGTCCTGGTAGATCCCCTCGTACGGGGTCCCGAAGGCGACGTCGGTGTTGGTGCGCCAGGAATCGGCGACCAGCGGGCCGAAGGTGTAGCTGAACCCGGCGGTCTGGCGCGGGGTGTGCGGCACGTTCCAGTCGTCGGTCACGGGGTTGCAGACGTTCAGCAGCATCGGACGGCCCGCCTTCCGCAGCGCCTTGCTGAAGTCGGTGAACGCCTGCTGCGGGTCGAGGTTGTTCGAGATGCCGCAGAGGAAGTCGACCTTGATCGCGTCGAACTTCCAGTCGGCGAAGCGTTTGGTGTCCTGCTCGTAGTGGCCTTGGCTGCCCGCCGCGCAGTTCTTGCCGTCGGACGGGCCCGCGTCGGTGTAGATGCCGGCGCGCAGGCCGCGGTCGTGCAGGTACCGGACGAGGTTCGTCATACCGGACGGGAACCGCGCGGGATCCGGGACCAGCTCGCCGTTCGCGTCACGCGGGACCTTGGCGTTCCAGCCGCCGTCGATCCAGACGTAGCGGTAGCCGGCCTTCGCGAGGCCGCTGGAGAGCAGGTAGTCGGCCACGGACTTGACCGCGGCCTCGGACGCGGTCGGGATGCCGAAGTAGTTGTTCCAACCCATGTACGGCGTGCTCGCGAGGCCGGAGTCGTAGTACGCGGGCGAGCCCTGGTCCGCGGCCGTGGCCGGGGACGCCAGCGCGGGCGACGCGAGACCTGCGGTCGCGGCGAGGACCGCGGTCGCGACGGCCAGCAGTCTTCTTGGTGGGCGGAGAAGCATTGGCGACACCTTTCGTCGTCGAAACAGTGCCTAGCGGGACCGCGCCCGGTGATCGGCTCCGGCCCGTCAGCAGCATGCCGGGGTGGCCGAGGCTCCGTCAAGAATAAATCCTAAATTAAGATTTCACTCGCACGCCCGCTATGCTCATCCCCATGAAGGCGCGAACAAGGAGAGCGCATGAGCTACCGGTGGGAGATCACGCACGCGGCCCTGCGACAGGGGGTCGTCGGCATTGTGCGGACCGCGGACGCGGCATCCGCCGTCGAGGCCGCCCGCTCGGTTCTCGACGCGGGCCTGCACTCGGTCGAAGTGCCGCTGACGAACCCCGGCGCGCTGGCCGCGATCGAGGAGCTGACCGCGGCCTACCCGGACGCGACCATCGGCGCCGGCACCGTGCTCGACCAGACGGCCGCGGTGCTCGCGATCCGCGCCGGGGCACGATTCCTGGTGTCGCCGTCCGTCGACACCGGCGTGATCCGTACCGCTCACCGATACGGCGCGGCCGCGTTCCCCGGCGCCGGGTCGGTGACGGAGATCGTGCACGCGCTTGAAGACGGGGCCGACGCCGTCAAGGTGTTCCCCGCGTCCGCGCTGGGCCCGCAGTGGGTGAAGGACGTCCGGGCGGCGCTGCCGCAGGCGCCGCTGGTGCCGACGGGTGGAGTCACGCTCGAAGACGTGCCAAGCTGGCTCGCTGCCGGCGCGGTCGCGTGCGGCATCGGCTCCGCGCTGACCCGCGGCACCGCGGACGACATCCGCGCCCGGGTCGCCGCACTGGTCAGGAAGGACCCGGCGTGACCGAGCTCGTACTGGTCGGCTGCTACACCGCCGAAATGGGCGGCAAAGGCTACGGCATCTCCACGTTCAGCCGCGGTGTCGGCGGCGCGCTGGCGCTCGAGGCGACATTGCCGATGGTGTCGCCGTCGTGGCTGGTCAAGCACCCCACCCAGCCGATGATCTACGCCGCCAACGAGACCGACACCGGCGAGGTCACCTCGGTGTCGATTGTGGACGGGGAGCTGGAGGCGCTGGACGTCGTCGGCACCGGCGGCGCGCACCCGTGTCACCTCGCGGTCACCCCCGACGGGCGATTCCTGTTGTGCGCCAACTACACCGGCGGCAGCCTCGCCGTGTTCGCCCTGCGCGCGGACGGCCGGATCGACGCGCGCACCGACCTCGTGCAGCACAACGGCTCCGGCCCGGACCCCGAACGCCAGGAGGCCGCGCACGTGCACATGGCAGTGCCCTCGCCGGACGGCTCCGTCGTCAGCGCCGTGGACCTGGGCACCGACGAGATCCGCAGCTACACGCTCGCCGCCGACGGCAAGCTCACCCCGCTCGCCCTCACCACACTGCCGCCGGGCACCGGCCCGCGTCAGCTGGTGCGACGGCCGGGGACCTCGACCGCGTACGTCGCCGGCGAGCTGGCCGGGACGCTGCTGACGCTGCGCGAGACCTCGCCGGGCGCGTTCGAGGTGACGGACTCCGTGCCGTCCACCTTTGCCGGCAGCGACGTGACGAACCTGGTGGCGCACCTGGAAGTCCTCGACGACGCGGTGTACTTGTCCAACCGTGGCCCGGATTGTGTGACGGCCTTCGCCGGATCACCGCTCGCCGCCGTCGCCGATCAGCCGTGCGGGGCCGGGCCGCGTCACTTCGCCGTGGTCGACGGCTTGTGTTACGTCGCGGCGCAGGACGACCACGCGATCACCACCTTCTCCTTGGCGGACCAGGGAAATGCCGAGCTGCACCGTTATCCGACCGGCTCGCCCAGCTTCGTGCTGGCGGTGACGGTATGAGCGTCCTCCCGAAGGTCTCGACGACGGCGGTCGGCGTGGCCCTGATCCGCGCCCGCGAGTCCGAGCGCGAAGACCGCCTGCTCAACGACCCGTACGCCCGCGCGTTCGGCGACGCCGCGCGGGCCGCGTACCTCGAAACACCCGAGACCTGGGCCATGGTCGAGCAGCTGGTCGACGGGTTCTACGAGGGCCGAATCGTCGGCGTGCGGGTGCAAACTAGAGAAGCCGCTTACAGACTTCTACGTGGCCAAGGCTAACCGGTTAGGCCGGATGTACGCCTGCAAGGCGTGCTCACGCGAGGCTCGTAAGTCCAAAGCACCCGAGATCGTCTGCGCAGAGTGCGGCGCTACAGGGCGGTCTCAAGGCCGATACTGCTCTGATTGGTGTCAACGTAAGGCGGCAGGCCGGGCCAACTTGGGGAGGCCGCGCAAGTGGACTCCCGAAAAGCGGGCAGTCCGGCGCGCACTGGCTATCACGAATAAGTGGTTGTCCCCCGTGACCGAGCCGCTTCATCGCCGGGGCGCTGAAGGTCGACGAAAGCGCGGAGCACTACCGGAAGCTCAAGGAGTTCGTCGGCAAGGAGGCCCAGCCTTCACGCGGGCTCGGGCCCGATCCCGCCGCCTGGCTGCGCGAGATCGGGTGGGCCACGGAGTTCCGCGCTTGGGACGACCTCGCCGCGCCGCTGGGCCGCGGCGTCGCGACCGGAGATCCGGACAACGGGCTGGTCCTCGCGACCAGCCCGTGACCCGGGCTCAGGACCGGTGGAGCACCACTACCTGTGCGTCGTGGGTCTCCGTCCATTCGACCGGCAGACCCACGTGCCGAAGGTGGGCGCCCGAGTACTCCGCACCCTCGGCGTCGATGTAGACGGCATCGGAAACGAGGCCGTGCAAGGGAATACGGGATGACCGGCCGGGAGTCAGCGGCGCTCCGGTCAACTGGCCCGTACTCCAGGCGAGCACGACCACCATACTGTCCATTGTGTATTGGATCGCGGCAGTCGGTGATGATGGTCCGGAATGGACGCGACACTGTCCCTTATGTACGATCGGGCGGATTTCCTTGTACAGCGCGATCATCTCCGCAGCCTCGTCACGCTGCTCCGGAGTCCAGCGGTTGAGGTCGGCGCCGATACCCAGCACCCCTGCCATGGCGAGGACGAAACGGAACCGCAGGGACCGTGGCCGCGGATCGAAGGCGCCGGGTGAATCGGTGACCCACGAACTCATCAGGTGCGGCGCGTGCATGAGCAGGAAACCGTCCTGAATGGCCAGCCGGTCGAGTGGCGCGGTGTTGTCACTGGGCCAAACCACATCACTGCGGGAGACGGTCGCCAGATCGGCGCGCCCGCCGCCGCCGGAACAAGACTCGATCAGCACGTCCGGGTACTTCACGCGCAGGTGGTCCAGCAGGCGGTGATACGCGTCGACGTGCTCGGCGTCGAGGTCCGCCGTCGGGAAGCCGGGGCGGCCGCGCTCCGTCGGCGGCCGGTTCATGTCCCACTTCAGGTATCCGATCGGATACGTGGTCAGCAGCGTGTCGAGCATTCCCCGCACGTACTCGAACACCTCGGGACGGCCGAGGTCCAGCAGCAGCTGGTTGCGGATCAGGGTGAGCGGCCGACCGTCCACTTGGTACACCCAGTCCGGGTGCTCGGCGTACAGCCGGGATTTCGGGCTGACCGCCTCCGGTTCCACCCAGAGGCCGAAGTCCAGGCCCAGCGCGCGCACTGAGTCCACGAACGCCCCGAAGCCGCCCTCGAACGAAGACTCCTCCGGGGTCCAGTCACCGAGGCCGCCGGTGTCGTCGTGGCGGCCGGTGAACCAGCCGTCGTCCACCACGAACAGCTCGACCCCCAGCTTGGCGGCCTGCTCGGCGAGTTCGAGCTGCCGTTCGCCGGAGACGTCGAACTCCGTTGCCTCCCAAGAGTTGTACAGCACCGGCCGACGACGATCGAGCCGCGGCCCGGCCAGAAACCGCGAGTACTCGTGCCAGACCGAGGCCAGTCCGTGCAGCCCGTCCACACTGGACGCCAGCGCCAGCTCCGGTGTCACCAGCCGCGAGCCCGGAGCCAGCCGGATCGGGCCCGGGCTGGCCAGCCGCCCGGCCCGCACGCGGGTCAGGCCGGACGGCTCGATGTCGGCGTCCAGCTCCCAGGAACCCGACCAGGCCAGCGAAACGCCGTACGCCGGACCGTCGTCGACAGCCGCATCCTGCACCGCGAGCCACGGCACGTGCGCGTGACCCGGTACGCCGAACCGGCTCTCCATGCGGAATCCGCCGGCCGGCAGCACTGTCGTGCGCCGCGTGAACTCCTGCAGCCACTGGCCGGTCAGGTAGGTCAGCCGCGCGCCCGCCGGTCCGGTCGCCACACTGACCCCGGCCGAGCCGAGCCGTTCGATCTCCAGCGCCGAAGCGCCAGTGTTGGTCAGTTCGGCCCAGCGGCACAGTACGTCGGTGCCCGGCTCGGCGCGGTAGCACAACACCGTGCGCAAACCGTTGACCTCGTCCAGGAACGCGAGCCGCAAGACGTCCTCGGTGGACTCGTCACCGTCGAAGCGCCACCAGGAATCCCCGGCCACGGCCAGATCGGCGCCGGAGAACGGCCGCTGACCGCGTGGCGCGTACTCCACCGGAGCCGCGTCCGCCTCGGTGATGAAGTGGACGGCGCCGCGGTTCGCGAACGCCGACGGCCCGTGCTCGACCCCACGGGGACCCCACGCCACCAGTTCCAGCCAACGGTGGCCCGGCTCCAGCGCCACGGTGTACGAAGTGGACCGCAACTGAAGAGTCCACTGTGTCTTCATTTGATCGCCCCGATCGCGAGCCCGGAGATGAAGTGCTTCTGGAAGCGGAGGAACACCAGCACGGTCGGCACGGCCGCGATCACCGAACCCGCCGCGATCACGTTCCAATTCGACACGTACTGGCCCTGCAGGCCGAGCAGCGCGGGCGTCACCGGCATCACGGTTTCGGTGCGCAGCACGGTGATCGACCACAGCAGGTCGTTGAACGTCCAGGTGAACGCCAGCGCGCCGAGCGCGGCCAGCGCCGGGCGGGTCATCGGCAGGATGATCCGCCAGAAGATCTGGACCGGGCCCGCGCCGTCGATCAGCGCGGCCTGCTGGAGCTCGTCCGGAATGGACCGCATGAACCCCTGCAGCACGAAGGTGTAGAAGCCGAGCCCGAAGCCGACCTGGACGACGACCAGCGCCGTCAGCGTGTCGTAGATTCCCAGCAGCTCGGCCAGCTTCGACACCGGCACCAGCAGGATCTGGGGCGGCAGCAGGTTTCCCGACAGCATCACCAGGATGATCGTGCGCCGGAACGGGATCCGGTACCGGCTCAGCGCGAACGCGGCGGCCGCGGCGAGCAGCAGGGAAAGGAACACCGTGGGGATGGTGACCACCAGGCTGTTGAGCATCGCGTGCCCGCCACCTCCGACACCCCAGGCCTCGCCGAACGAGCCGAGGTCGAACGAGTCCGGCAGCGCGCCCAGCCCGTTCGATGCGATGTCCGAAAAGGATCGCACGCTGGTTGTCAGCACCAGCAGGATCGGCAGCAGCCACAGCACCGCGAGCCCGCCGGCGGCCAGGTGGAAGCCGAACGTCCGGGCCTGGCGGCGACGGCTGCGCCGGGCCGGGGCCGGGCGTTCGCCGGACAACACCGGCGCCGGCCTCGTGGTGGTCACGGTCACTGGTCCTCCCGGAACGCCCGCACGAGATAGGTGACGATCACGCCGAACGCGAGCACGAAGATCACCACGGCCAGCGCGGAGGCGTACCCGAGCCGCAACGACTGGAACGCCGTGGAGTACATGTACGTGCTGAGCAGCTCCGACGAGTGGTACGGCCCGCCCTTGGTCATGGACCAGACCACGTCGAACGACCGCAGCGAGTCGATGATGATCACCGACAGGACCACGGAGTTGACGCTGCGCAGCTGCGGCCAGGTGATGTGCCGGAACTGCTGGACCGAGGTGGCACCGTCCAATTTGGCCGCTTCGTACAGAGCGGGGTCGATGCCCTTGAGCCCGGCGAGGTACAGCACCATCACGTAGCCGAGCTGACGCCAGAGCGCCGGGATCAGCACCGCGTACAGCGCCGTCTGCGGGTCGGCCAGCCACGCGTGCTGCCAGCTCCCGAGTCCCACGGCGGCGAGCAGCTTGTTCACCACGCCGTCGGGCTGGTAGATCACCTGCCAGATCAGCGAGGTCGCGACCAGCGAGAACACCACCGGGGTGAACAGCGCGGCCCGGTAGAAGCCGACGCCGCGGCGCTCGCGGTTCAGCAGCAGCGCCAGCCCGAGCCCGCCCGCCGCCGAGATGCCGCCGAACAGCACGATCCAGATGACGGTGTCCAGCGCGGCAGTGCGGAAGATGTCGTCGGACAGCATCTCGGCGTAGTTGCCGAGCCCGACGAACTCGGGCGCCGAGACACCGTCCCAATTGGTCAGTGAGAGGTAGAAACCCTGCAGCGCGGGCCAAAACACCCAGAAGCCCTCGACGGCGACCGGGACGAGCACGAACAGCAGCAGCACCGGCGGCACGCGGCGGACCGACCGCCGCCTCCGGACGGCCGGAGCACCGGCAGCGAGCACTGCCATCTCAGGACTGCCAGACCTTCTGCGCGGCCGTCTGCCAGTCGGCGAGGATCGAGTCCAGCTCGTTCGGCTTCTGGATGAAGCGGATCAACGCGGCGTCGGCGGTCGGCTGCAGCGCGTCGGAGGAGTCGCGGTTGAAGAACTGCGTCAGCTCCTTGGCGTCCGCCAGCATCTTTCGTCCTTTTTGGACCAATGGGGTGCCGCTGTCCTTCGCCGACGGGTTCGCCGGCAGCACCGTGCCGGAGGAGTTCTTGATGTACAGCTCCTGCGACTCGGCGGTCGCGACGTACTTGAACCACTCCTTGACCTCGGCGACGTGCGGCGTGCGCGCGCTGGCGAAGAAGCCGTCGGTCGGCCCTTCCTCCGCGGTGGGCACGCTCGGGTCGAGGATCGGGAACTGGAAGAAGTCGAGGTCGTCGAGCGCGTCCTTCGGGGCAGCGTCGGCGAAGAAGGTGCCGGTGAGCACCATGCCGGTGCGGCCCTGCAGCAGCACCGTGGTGGCGTCCTGGAACGCGAGCGCGGTGCCGTTGGGGTCGAAGTACGGCAGGGCCTGGCGCCACGGGTCGAAGATCTTCTTGACCTTCGGGTCGTCGAAGCGCTGCTGCCCGGCGAGCAGCTGCCGGTGGAACGGCGCGCCGTTGATCCGGATGTTCAGGTAGTCGAACCAGGCCGACGCGGTCCACGGCGTGGTGCCGCCCGCGCCGAGCCCGATGGGCGAAATCCCCTTGCCCTTCAACGTTTCGCACAGCGTGAGGAACTCGCTCCAGCTCTTCGGCGGCTGCACGCCCCACTTGGCAAAGTTCGACTTGCGGTAGAAGAAGCCCCACCAGTAGTAGGTGGTCGGCACGAAGACCTGGTGGCCCGCACCGTCGCCCGACAGCGTGCGGAAGGCCTGGCTGTAGTTGCCCATGGTCTGCCAGACGTCGCCGACGTCGAGCAGCAGGCCCTTGCGCGCGTAACCGGACAGCAGCGAACCGGGGTACCAGGTGAAGGTGTCGGGCGGGTTCGCCGCGGTCAGGTAGCTGGGCAGCTGCGTGCGGAACGTCTCGGACGCGACGGTGTTGACCGTCGCCTGCGCGCCGCCCTTTTCGCCGAACGCCTTGGCCAGCGCCTCGATCGCGACCTTCGCCTGCGGCGAGGACAGGTTGGACTGGACGGTGACCGCGCCCGCGGCCTGCTTGACCGGCCCGGAGGAGACGGAGGTGGCGCACGCGGCGAGGAAGCTGCTCGACCCGAGCACGCCCAGGCCGGCGAGGCCGGTGTTGCGCAGGAAATGACGGCGGGACAGGCCTGCTGCACTCGTCATCGCGGAGACCCCTTTGTCTGATGAACCCTGCCTGGTGGACCGTCACCACCCGTCCGAGGGGGTGACCGCTGGCACAGAGTGGCAACCGGGGCCCGCCGGTGTCAAGATGTATTCATAATTTATGACGTAATGGCGATCGAGGTAGGATGTCCGCACGCCGACCCACCAGGGCTCATCGAGGGGACCAGCATTGAGCGAACACCGGCCCCGGGGCCTGCACGGGCAGACCGTGGAGACACTGGCCGCGCGGATCCTCTCCGAGGAGTGGGGCGAGGGCACCGTGCTCGACCTGCCCGCGTTGCGCGAGGAGCTGGACATCAGCCTCACCGCGTTGCGTGAGGCCCTGAAAGTGCTGGCCGCCAAGGGGATGATCGACGCCCGGCAGAAGCGCGGCACCTTCGTGCAGCCGCGCGAGCAGTGGAACGTGCTGGACGCCGACGTGATGCGTTGGCAGACCGCCGCCGGCGAAGACCCGGACCTGCTGGACGAGCTGACCGAGGTCCGCACCGTCGTCGAGCCGGCCGCCGCGCGCATCGCCGCTTCGCGCGCCGACGAAGACGACGTGGCCGCGCTCCGGACGGCCCTCGACGGGATGGCCGCCGCGGGCGACGACATCGAGGCGAGCGTGCGCGCGGACCTCGCGTTCCACCGCGTGCTGATGTCGGCCACGCACAACAACTTCCTGCTCCAGGTGGAGCGGGTGATCGCCATCGGGCTGGCCGAGCGCGACAAGCTGGTGCACGGCGCGCGGCCGTCCGACAACCCCGTGCCCAGCCACCGCAAGGTCCTCGACGCCATCGTGGCGCGCGACCCGGCCGCCGCGGAGACCGCGATGTTCGCACTGGTCACCAAGTCGCGCGACGACCTGGACCGGGCGAAACGCGTGCGCCGCTAAAGCCGGGCTCAGCCCTGACCGGACTCGGCCAGCGCCGTCTGCAGCATGCGGGCCGCGGCGGCGCGGGGGGCCGGGTCGATGGCGATCAGGGCGTTGACCACGGCGCCGTCGACCAGCGCGACCAGCTTCTCCAGCTCCGCCTCGGTGACGGGGGTGCCGGAGCGGGCGAAGATCGCCATCAGCAACTCGTTGAGCTGGGCGGAAAGCGTGCGCATCAACGGCCGCAGGTAGGGCCGCCGCCCGGTGGCGACCAGCCGCTCGTACCGCAGGAGCACGGCTTCGGCGTCGGCCTCCGCATCGCCGCTCGACGGGCCGAGCAGCAGGTCCAGCACCAGCTCCACGGTCGCCTGGACCCCGCGGTTGCGGGTGGCCAGCTCCTCGAGCTGACGCTGCCCGTTCGCCAGCTCGACCGTCGAGTGGTGCTCGACCGCGGCCGTCACCAGGTCCTCGAGCGAGTCGAAGTAATAGGTGGTCGACGCCAGCGGCAGGCCCGCGCGCTCGGCGACGGCGCGGTGACGCACGGCGTCGAACCCGCCCTCGGCGAGCAGCTCCGCCGCGGCCTCGACGAGTGTGGCCCGCCGCCGCTCGCCCTTGGGGGTGGTCGCTGCTGCCGTCATGGCGGTGAATTGTGCCAGCTCAGGCGCTCCGGTCAGAAGCGCGGCGCCAACGCGGCGGCGAACCGGGCCAGGTCTGCGGCGTACGGTGCCGGACTTCCGGCGGTTCCGGGCACGCCGGCCAGCACGAGAGTCCCCCCGGAGCCGGTGGTCTGACGCACGGTGACCGCGTCGGCCGGCTGCGGGGGCACGTTCACCGGCGCGCCGCGGGCGAACACCGCCGCCGATATCATGCCGTCGGACAAGGGGAACCCGGCCGAGCGTGTCCCCGTCGTACAGACGCTGCCCGGAGAAGCCTGGCCGGCGGTGAAGTGGCCTGGGAGCTCGCCAGCGAGGGCTGTGGCGAGCTCCCAGTCCACCTTTTCGCACCCGGAGGCGCCTTCGACCCGAGGGCCGGTCTTCACGGTCCCGCTGTCTCCCTGCTGAGACGGCCGGGCCGAGAAGTTCGGTGCTTCCCCATTACCTGTACCCAGAGGACGTGCGGCCGACGCGCCAGGTTGCGCGGGAGCCACGGCCGAGTTCATGACGGCGGCGCGGTCACCGGGGCCGGACACCAGGCCGTAGGTGCCGAAACCCACCACGACCAGCACAAACGCACCCGCTCCGGCCGTGATGCGGTTACGCCTGCGTTGGGTCTGGCGCTTCGACTCGCGGACCACGTCGTCCTTGGTGAAGGTCGGCGGCGGCGCGGCTTCGGGAGCGCCGGAGAACAACGTCTCGAGCTCACGCTCATCCATTGGCCTCCACCTCCCGGTCCAGTACCTGCCGCAGATTCGCCAGCCCACGGGCGGTCTGGCTCTTCACATTGCCTTCGCTGCACCCCAGCGCCTTCGCCGCGGCCGAGACGTCGAGCCCCTCGAAGAACCGCAGCACCAGCACCGCGCGCTGCTTCGGCGGGACCTCCCGCAGCGCCGCGTGCAGGTCCTCCTTCGTCGCGACGCGCTCGGCCAGCCCCGGCCCGTCCGGCGCGGGCTCGGGCAGCACCTCGGTCTGCCACTCCCGCCGCCACGGCCGCCGTGACTCGTCGATGACCGCGCGCACGAGCGTCTTGCGCACGTACGCGTCGGTCGCCGCGCGGTCCCTGATCTTCTTCCACCTCCGGTGCAGCGCGACGAAGGCCGTCTGGGCCAGGTCGTCCGCCTTGTGCCAATCGCCACAGAGCATGTACGCGGTCCTGCGCACGGCGTCGCGCTTCGCGGCGAAGTACTCCGCGAACTCCTGTTCGTCGCGCTGGTCCACGCGGTTTCGTGCTCCGCTCTTGTCTGTCCGCCGCTGAAGACGGAACCGGGGGCGTCCAAGGTTGCACGAGTCCCCGGAATCCCTCCACCCCCCGCCGCATTGATCGCGCGAGCGGACGTGTGATGTGATCGGACCGTGACCTGGACTCCGCAGCCGCTCGACTTCCGCTCCGACACCGTCACCCGCCCGGACGAGGTCATGCGCCGGGCCATGGCCGAAGCCGAGGTCGATGACAACGTCATCGGCCACGACCCCACCATCGCGAAGCTGGAGGAGCGCGCCGCCCAGACGCTCGGCATGCCGGCCGCGCTGTGGACGCCCAGCGGCACGATGGCCAACCTGATCGCGCTGAGCGTCCACCTCGAGCGCGGCGACCGCTTCCTCGCGACGCGCGGCGCCCACGTGCTCGTCAACGAACTGGGCTCGGCCGCCTGGCTGGCCGGCGGCATGCCGGACATCCTGGAGCACGACGCCGGCCCCGGCCGCTGCACGCCGGACGCGCTTTCGGCCGCGATCAGCCCCGATGGCCCGTACTACACGCTCCGGACCAGGCTGTTGTGCCTGGAGAACACCCACAACGCGGCCGGCGGCGCGGTCACCCCGCCGGACGAGCACGCGCAGCTGATGTCCGTCGCGAAGCAGGCCGGGCTCACCGTCCACCTCGACGGCGCGCGGATCTGGCACGCGGCCGTCGCGCTGGAGGTGCCGCCCGCCGCGCTGACCGTGGGCGTCGACAGCGTGTCGGCTTGCTTCAGCAAGGGCCTCGGCGCGCCGGTCGGCTCGGTCGTCGCGGGCAGCGTCGAGTTCGTGGAACGCGCGCAGCGGATGCGGCAGATGCTCGGCGGCGGCGTCCGCCAGGGCGGGGTGCTCGCCGCGGCCTGCCTGGTCGCGCTGGGCCGCGTCGACGAGCTGGCCGAGAGCCACGAGCTGGCGCGGCGGCTGGCCGCCGGCCTGTCCGAGCACGGCTGGGGCGTGCGGACACCGGACACCAACATCGTGCTCGCCGACGTCCCGGACCTGCGCACGGCGGAGGAATGGCTCGACTCGCTCGGCATCCGGACCAGCCGGATGGCGGGCAAGGTGCGGTTCGTGACGCACCGGGACCTCGCCGCCACCGACGTCGAAGAAGCGTTGCGCCGCATCAAAAACGGCGTCTGAAGACAGGGGAACGGGTTGACGAACTGGATCGTGTTCGACTACGGCGAGGTGCTCTCCACGCGCACCACGGCCGTGCCGAAGCTGGCGGCGACGATGGGTGTCGCCGTGGAGCCGTTCGAGGCCGCGTACTGGGCCGAGCGCGAATCGTACGACCGCGGCTTGGGCGACCTCGAGTACTGGACGGCCGTCGGCGCACGCTTCGGCGCGAAGGTGGACGAAGCGCTGTCGGACGAGCTCACCGGCATCGACGTGGCGGGCTGGTCGAGCTTCGCGCCGTCTTCGCGGGAGCTGCTGGAATCGCTGTCGGAAGCGGGCGCGAACCTGGCGCTGCTCTCGAACGCGCCCGCGGCGTTCGGCCGCTGGGTGCGCGCGCAGGACTGGGCCCGGATGTTCCGCGAGACGCTGTTCTCCGGCGACGGTCGGGTGCGCGAAGCCGGACCCGGAGATTTTCCGCCTGCTGCTGGAAAAACTCGGCGCCGAGCCAGCGGACTGCCTGTTCTTCGACGACCGTCAGTCCAATGTGGATGGTGCGAGGGCAGTCGGGATCCAGGCGCACCTGTGGGACGGTGCCGAGGCCGCGCGCGCCGCGCTGGGCTGACCCGTGACGCCATGAAGGCCTCCTTGCCCGCTTCGGACGCGGGTAAGGAGGCCTTCATGGCAGAGGTGCGGTCGGTTAGCGACCGACCTGCTTGGTGTTCTTCTTGCCGCTGATGGCGCCGTAAGCCGCCGTGCCCAGGAACACCGCGCCGGCGATGATGGCGATCCACAGGACAGCCTTGAACAAGAAGCCGATCACCGCGCCGAGCACCATGAAGGCCACCCAAGCGACGATGAGCCCTCCAACGATCTTCCAGAACATGGCTCCTCCGATGCCGTTTCCGCGCCGCTCTCGGCCCGGTGAAGTCCAGCGTGCCACCTGCGGCGTGAAAACTCTCTCGTACTGGCCAACGTTCAGGGGGATATCGGGGTTCCCCCTGACCGGCATCACGGCAACCAGCCACCCAGGCGGCGCACGCACTCGTCGATGTCCTCGGCCGCTCCGGCGAAGGAAAACCGCACGTAGCGGCCACCGTCCACCGGGTCGAAGTCGATGCCGGGCGCGATCGCGACCCCGGTGTCGGCGAGCAGTCGCTGGCACCAGCTGAGGCTGTCGGAGGTGTACTCGGAGACGTCCGCGTACGCGTAGAAGGCGCCTTCGGCGGGCGCGAGCTTGTCGATGCCGATGCCCTTCAGCCCGGTGAAGAGCCGATCCCGGTTACGGCGGTAGTGCTCGACGTGCGCGTCGGCCTCCGCGTACGACTCCGGAGTGAACGCCGCGACGGCGGCGTGCTGCGAAAGCGCGGGCGGGCAGATGGTGAAGTTGCCGGTCAGCACGTCGACCGCGCGGTGCAGCCGCCGCGGCACGAGCATCCAGCCGAGCCGCCAGCCGGTCATCGCGAAGTACTTCGAGAAGGAGCCGAGCACCAGCGCCTCACGGCCGTACTGCCAGGCGCAGTCGAGGCCGCCGCCGAACGAGATGCCGTGGTAGATCTCGTCGCTGATCAGCTGGACCCCGTGCGAGGAGCACCAGCCGCTGATGGCCGCCAGCTCGCCCGGCGGCAGCACGGTGCCGGTGGGGTTGCTGGGGCTGGCGACGATCAGCCCGTCCAGCGGCCCGAGCCGGTCCAGCAGCGCCACGGTGGGCTGGAAGTTCGTCTCCGGCCCGGTCTGGAACTCGACGACCTCGCAGCCGAGCACCTTCAGCAGGTTCCGGTACGCGGGGTAACCGGGCCGGGCCATGGCGACCCGCGCGCCCGCGTCGAACGCGCTGAGGAACGAGAGCAGGAACCCGCCGGAGGACCCGGTGGTCAGCACCACTTCCTGCGCGCTCACGTCCAGGTCGTAGGTCCGCCGGTAGTGCCCCGCGACGGCCTCCCGCAGTTCGGGGATGCCGAGCTGCTCGGTGTAGCCCAGGTGGTCGCGGCCCAGCGCTTCGGCCGCCGCCTGCCGGACCGCCGCCGGCGCGGGCGCGGACGGCTGCCCCGCGGCGAGCGAGACGAGATCGCCGTGGCTGCGCCGGCGAGCCTGCGCCGCGGAAAGCACGTCCATCACGTGAAAGGGCGGCACACCGGAGCGCAGCGCTGGACCGGCGTAGTCACCGATGTCGACCATGCCCGCCAGGCTACTGCGCTCTTGGTTGCCAGTCCGGTCAGGCGTTCTCGTCGAACGGGATGCCGCTCGGCTTCGCCTTGCCGAGGTTGCCGTTGAACTGGTCGTCCTTGATGCCGAAGGTGGCGCTGCCGAAGTCGGCCGCCACGAGCTTGTCGCGCAGACCGGCCGGGTAGCCGTCCCAGCCGACCAGAGTCGGGTACTGCCAGACGCCCTTGTGGTTCTCCGGCGGGTCGTCGTTGGAGTTGGCGGCGCGGAAGCAGTGCGTGGACGCGCCGTCCTTGTGGTAGACGACCTTCGGGTGCGAGCCTTCGAAGAACATCTCCGACGCGGGGTGCACGGCGAACCCGCCGTGCTGCGACGTCGAGACGTACTGGACCTGATTGTCCTTGACCCACACCACAACGTGCTCCCAGTCGTTGCGGTGCCCGGCGCTGCCGGGGCCGAGCGCGGCCTGGTCCTTCTCGAAGTAGAGCGTGTACATCGAGGCGCACCAGTCGTTGTTGCACTTCGTGCGCGAGTACGAGTTGGTGTTGTCGAGGTCCGACTCGTCCCGGCAGTTGCCGTTGACGTCGCCGCCCAGCGCGAGCCCGGGCGCGATGGTGCCGTCCGGCCCGATGGCGGGAGTCGGGTAGCAACCGTCCTTGTCGTAGTCGAAGGCCGGTTGGAAATTCTTCTCGAGATCAGTGGCGTTGCCGGGCAGCGCCGGCGGCGGGTCGGCCAGCGCGGCGGCCGGGAACGCCACCGCCATCACCAGCGCGGCCCCGATCACCAGGGCCGGATTGCGGAATCGGGTCGTCTTCGCCACGCGTTCGTCCTCCTTGAGTCCGTCCAGGCATCGATTTCCCGTAGTTGATCCCGGGGTGGAAAGTTTCCAACGACGCCAGAGGGGAAACAAGGGACAAAAGGGAACACCCCCAGCCCGTTCTGCCATCCCGGGCCGGGGGTGTTCGGTGTCTGCGTCAGTAACCGCGGTACGCGCCGCCGTGCGCCATCGCCTGGATGCCGGGCACGTTCCCGACCCCGCCGTACCGGTGGATCGAGTACTGCACCCCGGCGATGATGTTGTCGACCGGGTTGTAGATGTTGTCGTGCCCCGGCAGCTTGTTCGAGTTGAACGTCGAGTCGATGCACTGCATCAGACCCTTGGACGGGTGGCCGGCGGCCGCATTGGAATCCCAGTTGTTGATCGCGTTGGGATTGCCGCCGGACTCGTGCTGGATGATCGCCCAGATGTTGGGGATGTCGGCGTCGGTGACGTTCACCCCGGCGGCCTGCAGCTCCTTGATCGCCTCTTCGATCCACTGCTGCACGTTCCCCGGGGGCGGGGAGGACGGCGGGCCGCCACTGGGGCCGAGCCCGCCCCCGCCGGCACCCCCTCCGCCTCCGGCGCCGCCGCCACCGCTGTGGTGGTGGGAAGCGCCGTTGCTGTGGATGCCCCCGGTGCTCTGCGGCACCGTGCCGTCGCCGGCCGGGAGGGGAACGTCCTTGTAGCCGCCGCTGATCTGGGTCTGCATCAGCGCCTGCGACTTCTTGACGAGGCCGTCGGCCTGGTCGAGCAGCGGGCTGATCGTCGTCGCCGCGTCGGCCGCGGTCTTCGTGTTGGCCGTGTTCGCCTGGTCGATCAGCGACTGGGCGGTCGGACTCGGCGCGGGGCCCTTCTTGTCCGATTTCGCGTACGCGGCCTCGGCATTCTGCGCGGCCTGGACCTTCGGGGTCGTGTCGTCGATGACCTTCTGGATGGCCTTCTGCGCGTCATCCCGCGCACCGGTCACCTTGGTCTTGAGCGTGCCGAGGTCCGACGACAGGTTGCTGAGGTCGTCGCCGACCTCCTTGAGGTGCGACTGCACCTTGTCGCCGGCGGTGGTGATCTGCCGGACGTACGCGACGAAAGCGTCCGCGGCGTCGCCCTTCCACACCCCGCTGGCGAGCGAATCGGTGGACGACTTCAGCGCGGCGCTGTGATCGCCGGCCTGTCCCGCCGAATCCTTGAACTGCTGCGCCGCCTTTTCGATCGCGTCCGGTTTGATCCCGTCGACCTTGGCCGCTTCGTCGGTAACCTTCGACCAGTTCGACGGAAAGTCGATCAGCGCCACCCTGCTGCCCCCTCAACCACGATTTCCCCTGCCCTCACTGGTTTTCGGTCACGTGCAGCGTCAGATCGGTCTTCCCCACCTGGTCGGTCTCCTCGACCAGGCCGGCGGCCTTGCGCAGCACGAAGCCGGTCGCCTCCATCAGCTTCCCGGCGGCGTCGAACTCGGTGTGCACGCCCTGCTTGAAGTTCCCGACCGCGCCGTGCACGTCCTTCGAGCCGCCCATGGTGCCGAACGGACTCTCGGGCTCGTCATCGACACCAGTGAGGTGGCGCTTGGACTTTTCGAACTCGTCCTTCAGCCTCTCCACCTGCCGGGCCGCAATGGCCATCGAATCAGCGTCGTAGACAGGCACCGTCGCTCATCCCCTTCTGAAGTCCTCTTCCGGCTGATCAGACGTGGGCATGATCCGGCCGGTTCCCCCGATTACTTTAAGACCTCGGCCGCGCCCGGGGTACGGATCCCGCACAACTTCCACCCCCCAGCGCCTTGCCGCATGGCCACCAGGGAAATGGCACCCGACGCGAAGCCGCCGGATTCGGGTCAAGTCCGACAAGTCGGGCGCCGCCGAATGATTCCAGTCGCCGTCGAGGGCGATCCGGAAATCACCCACATGGGTTCGATCATCGGTTCGCCCGCGATTCCGAGCCGCTTTCCGAGCTGAATGCGAATCCCCTTACAGCTCCGCCTGCAACTCCCGCACCCGTTCCACCAGCAACGCGTTGTCCGCAGGTGCCACCGTCGCCCAGGGGCGGCCGTCGGGGTCGGAGGCGAGTTGGAAGAGGTAGCGGCCCGCGTCGGTGTCGTAGAAGGCCGCCACTCCCGGGGAACGGCGGACGGTGCCGTCGCGCAGGGTGCGTTCCGCGCAGAACTGGCCGCGCGCCTCCTGGCCCATCAGCATTCCCGCCAGCTCCTGGGCCTCCCACAGCGCCAGACCCCGGTCTTCCAACGCCGTGACCAGCGACTTCGGGTCACCCTGCGCCTTCGCGTCGGCGGCGACCAGCAGGTCGTGCGGGACGGAGATGGACTGGCCGACGCCCGGGGCCAGGTCGCCCGCCACGGGGACGGCGGCCTCGGCCAAGGCGCCCTCGCGCGCGGGGATCAGCCAGACCTGGTCGGAGTCCACGACGGCCAGCACGGCCTGGCTGCCCAGGCTCACCGCACGCCCGTGGATCTCCCGCTCGGCCCACACCCACGCGTCCACCGCGTACTGCGGACGCGCCAGCAGGTGCAGCTGGTCGATCAGCTCACCCGACGCTCGACGGCCGCGCGCCAGGCGCCGCGAAGCGAGCGAAGCCCACGCCGAGTCGACCAGCTCGGCCCGCTCGGAGTGCGTCCGCCCCGGTGACGGCACGCCCAGCGCGGCCGGGCGCCGGGGCAGCTCCAGCGACTCCCACAACACATCGAACTCAAGCGCGGAAAGCACCAGGCTCACGGTCGGTGCCCATCCCCCGGGTCGTCGCCGATGACGTCTCGCGAGACCATCCGCCGGTCGTTGAACAGGTCCTTGTCGTCGACGCCGAAACGGCGCACGTGTTCCTCGTCCGTTTCGCCTTCGCCCTGCGTCGCGGCCGGGGCGAGGAACTTCGTGTCGTCGTGTGGCGGCTCGGGTGTGATCTGCTCGGCCTTGCGCAGCGCGATCGCCTCCTCCTCCGGCAGGTCGTCGACGGGCAGCGGCCGCACCGGGCCCTTGCCCGACCCGCCCGCGCCGAAACCACGGCCCTGCCGCTCCTTCTCGCCGCTCAGCGCGCCGCCCGCCGCGCCCGCGCCCAGCGCCGCGGCGCCCGCGCCCAGCTCACC
The DNA here is from genome assembly GCF_900110575.1 of Amycolatopsis saalfeldensis. Lineage (GTDB taxonomy): Bacteria > Actinomycetota > Actinomycetes > Mycobacteriales > Pseudonocardiaceae > Amycolatopsis > Amycolatopsis saalfeldensis. The sequence continues at coordinate 108,833 of NZ_FOEF01000019.1, read as the reverse complement.
GGCCGACATCCCGCCCTTGGGCGCGGCGGCCGGACTGCCGCCCTGGACCGGCGTCACCGTCGACTCCGGCGCGCTGCCGACGAAGCGGCCCCGGCCGAGCGCCTGGTCGCCGCCGCCGGTCCCGCCCGTCGCACCGCGGCCGAACACCCCGTCGGCCATCGTCCCGGACCCGCCGGGCGCGGCCGAACCGCTCATCGGCGGACGGCCGACGGAACCCGAGCCGGAACCGGAACCCAGCGCCGGACCAGAGCCCGAGCCGGGAACACCGGGCCCACCGGAAACCGGCGGCACGAAACCATCGGAAGCCCGCCCTTGCCCACCACTGGGCTCACGCGCCGTCCCACGCCCCGGCGCCTCGACCCAGCCGGACGGCGGCGGGGCCGACGCCTGCCCACCCGAGGAGACGGCCGGAGCCGAAGACGTCGTCGTGCTGTTTCCCGGACCCGCGCTCGGCCGCGCGGGCGGCGCCTGCACGGCGATCCCGTACGCGGGAGTGGGCGGGTCGACGTGCGCGTTGCTGACCGGCTGCGCCACCGGCGGCGCGACGTAATGCGACTGCACGGACGCCGAAGCCGGCTTGACGCTCCCGTCCGGCGTCACGTCGATCACCGAACCAGCCAGGTCCGTCACGCTCTTCTGCCCGCTCGGGCCGGCCACGGTCAACGTCTGCGGAGCGCTGAGCGTCTCGGACGAGAGCAGGTTCTCGCCGCTCTGCTGCGCGTAGTCGTTCAACGCCTCCAGCGCCTGGCTGCGCGCGTTCTGCGCCGCGTCCACCTGCGACGCGTGGTCGGTCTCGAAGCCGATCAGGCTGGCCAGCGAATCGCCGATGGTGTAGCCGCCCGCGCCCTTCAGCACGGTGTCGGCGTCCGGCAGTTTGTACTTGGTGCGGTTGAAGGCCTCGCCCTGCGCGAACAGCATCTCCGCGGTGTGCGACACCTTGGTCATGGCGTCCTGGGAGAAGCCGGCCTGCTGCGTGAACACCTGCCCGGCCTGGCCGCCCGCCTCGCTCTGCCATTCGACGCCGAGCTGCGTCAGCTGCGTGCGCAACGTGTTGTCCGTGTCGGCGAGCGCGGACGCGACGGCCTTCAGCGCGTCGACCGCGGTGCCGATGCTGCCGATCCCGTCGCCGGTGCCGAACCGCTCGATCTCGGTGGCGATGGCGGTGTCGGTCCAGCCGTCGAAACGGTGGTCGCGGATCCTGCCCGCGAGGTCGGAGATCTCCACGCGCCCTCCCTAGCTCCGTGACTTCAGGTTCTGCAGCGCCAGGCCGGCGGCGTGGGTCGACATGTCGCACAGCTGCTGCTGGTTGTAGGCGCCGGCGGTGATGGCAAACGCTTGCGCGGCCACGGTCTGCCCCTTCGCGACGCCGACCAGCGTCTCGCAGTCCGAAGGCGTGCCCGCCGCGCGGTAGTTCGTGATCGCCGGGTAGCCGCCGACGGTCGCCGGCGCCGTGGTCATGCTGTTCTTCCGCCGTGCCCCGGTCAGCCACTCCTGCACGTCGGCGCCGACGACCCGCAGGTGGTAGGCGGAGAACGGCGGGGCCTGGCCGACGTCGAACACGCAGGTCGGCCCGTCCTGCTGGTCGGCGGCCTTGCGCGGGGCGCCGGTGATCTTCAGCTCGTCGAGCTGGATCTGGGACAGCAGGTCGCACGGGTCGAGCCCGGCGACGGAAAGGTCGGCGGGCCGCTGCGGCAGGTCGGAGGCCTTCGCCGCCTGCGACATCGCGCTCACGGCCGTCTGCACCGGGTACGCCGTGCCGGGGTCGCCCGAGGAGCAGCCGGCCGCGCCGAAGAGCAGGGCCACCGCGACCAGCCGCTTACTGGACGCCGTGGGCACCGCGGTCCCCGAACGCCGCGGCCTTGTCCGCGTCACTGGCCTGGTAGGTCTTGGCGGCGTCGCGCAGCTGGGCGACGAGCTGGTGCAGGTTGGCGACGTACTCGCGCACCTGCGCGACGTACGAGTGATCGCCCTCGGCGACGACGGTGTTCCACGCGGCGACGGCGTTCACGCTCACCGTGTCGGCCGACGGCGTGTCGATCCGCAGCTCGCCGAGGCGCGTCAGCAGCTTGTCCTCCAACGCGCCGACCTGCTCTTCGACCACGCGCGCGACGTCCAGCAGCTTCCCGGGCGCGACGACGATGTCCGCGACCCCCGGCGCCGCCGGGACGGACGACGCGAGGTCGGACAGCGGACTGCTTCCTGGCATGCGCTACCCCTCACCTACAGACGGTGACCGGACGGACCCGTTACGAGGCTACCAACGACCGCGTACCGCCGAGGCGAAGTCCGCCGGAAAGTTCAGGCGCCGACGGTCGCGTCGAGCTCGCCGCTCGCCGCCTTCAACGCGATGTCGGTGCGGTGGTGCGAGCCCGCGAGACGCACCCGGTCCACCGTCTCGTACGCGTGCTTTCGCGCCGACTTCAACGATTTGCCGGTGCCGACCACGGACAGCACGCGCCCGCCGGAGGAGACCACCGCGCCGTCTTCACGGCGCCGCGTGCCCGCGTGCAGCACGCCCTCGATCTCGCCGCCGCCGATCACGTCGCCGGTGCGGGGCTTGCCGGGGTAGCCGTCGGCCGCGATCACGACGGTGACCGCCGCGCCGCCCGACCACTCGAGCGGCGGGTGCTCGGCGAGCTTGCCGGTGGCCGTCGCATGCAGCAGCGCCGCGAGCGGCGAGCGCAGCAGGGCCAGCACGACCTGCGTCTCGGGGTCGCCGAACCGGCAGTTGAACTCGATCACCTGCGGACCCTGCGAGGTCAGCGCCAGGCCCGCGTACAGCAGGCCGGAGAACGTGGCGCCGCGTGCGTCGAGCTCGTCGACCACGGGCTGCACGACCTTCTCGACGACCTCGGCCACGAGGTTTTCCGGGGCCCACGGCAGCGGCGCGTACGCACCCATGCCGCCGGTGTTCGGTCCCTTGTCGTCGTCGCCGAGGCGCTTGAAGTCCTGCGCCGGCAGCAGCGGCACGACCGTGCGGCCGTCGACGAAGCAGAACAGCGAGGCCTCCGGTCCGTCCAAAAAGGACTCCAGGAGCACGGGGTGGCCGCCGTCGAGCAGCATCAGCGCGTGTTTGCGCGCCACCTCGATGTCCTCGGTGACGACGACGCCCTTGCCCGCGGCCAGTCCGTCGTCCTTCACCACCCAGGTGGGGCCGAAGCGGTTGAGCGCGGCATCGAGGCGCGCCGGGGTGTCGACGACTTCGCTGCGCGCGGTGGGCACCTCGGCGGCGGCCATCACGTCCTTCGCGAACGCCTTCGAGCCCTCGATCCGGGCCGCCGTCGCCGAAGGGCCGAAGCAGGCGATGCCGGCCTTGCGCACCGCGTCCGCGACGCCCGCGACCAGCGGCACCTCGGGGCCGACCACCACGAGGTCGGCCTGCCATTCTTTGGCCAGGGCGGCCACCGCCTCGGGATCGGCCGCCTCGACACCCATCTGCTCGGCGACCGCGGCGGTACCGGCATTGCCGGGCGCGCAGGCGAGCGCGGTGACGGCGGGATCGCCGGACACCGCGAGGACGAGTGCATGCTCACGGGCGCCGGACCCGATTACCAGTACGCGCACGCCGAACAGCCTAACCGGGGGCCGCCGGGCGGAACATGTCGCCGTCCGGGTGGGCCCGCCCGGAAGCGGATTCCATGCGCCGTTTACCCGGTTGTCGGTCCTTTGCCCCCTCCTCCGTCTCGCGCCCGTCGCTTGCGGCTGTGAGGGTGACGCGGTATGTCGTGGCACGCCCGTCGTCGAGGCAGGCTGCCGTAAAGAGAGGTGCTCCATGAAGCGCAAACGTGTCGGTGTGCTCGTACTGTCCGGACTGGCCCTGCTCGGCGTCGCGGGCCTGGCGATCGGCCCCGCCGCGGCGAGCGAGCCGGCCGCGGCGGGTGCGGCGGCGCAGGGCCGCGGGCACGATGACCCCGTGATCATCGGCCACCGGGGCGCGCCCGGCTATCGCCCCGAGCACACGCTCGCCTCCTACGAGCTCGCGTTCCGGATGGGCGTGAGTTACGTCGACGTCGACCTCGTGCCGACGAAGGACGGCCAGCTCGTCGCCCGGCACGAGCCGGAGATCGGCGGCACCACCGACGTGGCCGACCACCCCGAGTTCGCCTCGCGCAAGAAGACCGAGGTGATCGACGGCGTCCCGCTGACCGGCTGGTTCACCGAGGACTTCACGCTGGCGGAGCTGAAGACGCTGCGCGCCAAGGAGCGGATCCCGGAGAACCGGCCCAACAACCAGCTGTACAACGGGCGGTTCGAGGTGCCGACCTACCAGGAGGTGCTGGACCTGACCCGGCGGCTCGGCCGCGAGCTGCACCGGACGCTGGGCACCTACCCCGAGGTCAAGCACTCGACGCACTTCCAGCAGCTCGGCAACCCGGTCGAGCCGAAGCTGGTGTCGATCCTGAACCGCAACGGGCTGAACCGGGCGGACGCGCCGGTGGCCATCCAGTCGTTCGAGGTGGCGAACCTGATCGCGCTGCACAAGCAGGTGCGGGTGCCGCTGCTTCAGCTCACCTCCGCGACGGGCGCGCCGGCCGACTTCGTCGCCTCCGGCGACAAGCGCACGTACGCCGACCTCGTGACGCCCGCGGGGCTGCGTGAGGTCGCGAAGTACGCGACGTATCTGGGCCCGGACAAGTCGCAGGTGATCCCGCTCGACTCCGCCGGGAACCTGGGCAAGCCGAGTTCGCTGGTCGCCGACGCGCACCGGGCGGGCCTGAAGGTGCAGCCGTACACCTTCCGCAACGAAAACCCGTTCCTGCCGGCGAATCTGCGCTCGTCGAACAGCCCCACCGCGTTCGGCAACGTGTTCGCCGAGGAGGCCGCGTTCCTGAAGGCCGGGGTCGACGGGTTCTTCGCGGACCAGTCGGACACCGCGCTGGAGTCGCTGCACGACTTCCTCAGCCGCTGATTTCTTCCCCGAGGTCCTTGTCCCACAACAGTTTCCGGTTTTTGTCGGTACCGGCCGTTAGAGTCGCGGCATGGACCTCGGGGAGGAGATCGACCGGCTGGCCGGGGAGACGCGGTTTTCCGGCGTCGTACTGGCCAGTCGCGGAGAAGAGACGGTGCTCTCGAGTGCGCACGGAATGGCGCACCGGGGGTACGCGGTACCGAACACGGTGGACACAAGGTTCGCGATCGCCAGCGGCACCAAGGGTTTCACGGCGCTGGTGATCGTGAGCCTGATCGTCGAAGGGCTGCTTTCGCTCGGCACGCGGGTGCGCACGCTGCTGGGCGCGGACCTGCCGCTGATCGACGACGGCGTCACGGTGGAGCACCTGCTGGCGCATCGGTCCGGCATCGGCGACTACTACGACGAGGACGCGGAGCCGCCGCCGCGGCCGCAGGAGCTGTCGGGGCCGGAGGGCTACCTGCGCGCGCTCGGCGGGTTCCCGCAACAGTTTCCGCCGGGCGCGCGGTTCGCTTACAACAACGGTGGTTATGCCGTGCTGGCGATCGTCGCCGCGCGGGCGGCGAACGAGCCGTTCGAGCGGCTGGTGCGCGAGCGGGTGTGCGCGCCGGCCGGAATGGCGGACACGGCGTTCCTGCGTTCGGACGAGTTGCCCGGCCGCACCGCGATCGGGTACCTCGAGAGCGGGCGGGCGAACGTGTTCAGCCTGCCGGTCGTGGGCTTCGGCGACGGCGGCAGCTACTCGACGGCGCCGGATCTCCGCGCCTTCTGGACGGCCTTGGCGGCGGGCCGGATCGTGCCGCGCGAGTGGGTGGCGCGGATGACGGCCGTGCACAGCGCGTCGACCGGGACCCGGCAGGAATACCGGTACGGGCTGGGGTTCTGGCTGCCCGCCCGAGGCGACGCGGTGCTGCTGGAGGGCTACGACCACGGCGTTTCGTTCCGGAGCACGTACCGGCCGTCGAGTGGGCTGACCTGCACCGTGCTGTCGAACACCGCGGAGGGCGCCTGGCCGATGGCCGCGTTGCTGGAACAGGAGCCGCCCGGGGATTCTTGACGCGACCTTGACACCTGTCGAGCGGCCGGGCTAGCTTCTCCGGAACTTCAATGGTCTGTCCACATACCTTTCAGGTGGGTGCCCGATGGATGTCTCCAACCAGCAGACCGCCGAGCCCGACGAAACCGATGAGGACAGCGCACGCCTGCATGCACTCGGCTACGCGCAGGAACTCAGGCGGACGATGTCGTCGTTCTCGAACTTCGCGGTGTCGTTCACGATCATCTCGATCCTGTCCGGCTGCCTGACGCTGTACGGCTTCGGCATGAAAACCGGTGGTCCGGCGGCGATGATCTGGGGCTGGCCGCTGGTCGGGCTGTTCGTGATCCTCGTGGGGCTCGGCATGGCGGAGGTGTGCTCGAGCTACCCGACGGCGGGCGGCCTGTACTACTGGGCCGCGCGGCTGGCGACGCGCAACGGCCCGGCGTGGTCGTGGTTCACCGGCTGGTTCAACCTGATCGGCCAGATCGCCGTCACGGCAGGCATCGACTTCGGCGCGGCGCTGTTCCTGAACGCGTTCCTCGACCTGCAATGGGGCTTCAGCGCGACGCCGGGACACACGATCCTGCTGCTGGCGATCATCCTGGTGGTGCACGGCGCGCTGAACACGTTCGGCGTGCGGGTGGTGGCGATCCTCAACAGCGTCAGCGTCTGGTGGCACCTGGTGGGGGTGCTGGTGATCGTGGGCGTGCTGATCTTCGTGCCGGCGAAGCACCAGGAAGCGTCGTTCGTGTTCGGGAGTTTCGTGAACCAGACGGGCTGGGGCTCGTCGGTGTACGTGTTCGCGCTCGGGCTGCTGCTGGCGCAGTACACGCTGACCGGGTACGACGCGTCGGCGCACATGACGGAGGAGACCAAGAACGCCGCGAAGGCGGGGCCGCGCGGGATCATCAACTCGATCCTGGTGTCGCTGGTCGCCGGGTGGATCCTGCTGATCGGGCTGACCTTCGCGATCCAGAACTACGACGGCGCGGTCAACTCGGCCACGGGTGTGCCGCCGGCGCAGATCTTCATCGACGCTACCGGCGCCGTCACGGGCAAGTTCCTGCTGCTGATCTGCATCGGTGCCCAGCTGTTCTGCGGCATGGCCTCGGTGACGGCGAACTCGCGGATGATCTACGCCTTCGCCCGCGACGGCGCCATCCCGGGTTCGAAGCTCTGGCACCGGATCAACAAGCGCACGCAGACCCCGACCAACGCCGTGTGGCTCGCCGCGGGCGGCGCGCTGATCCTGGCGCTGCCCTACCTGTGGAGCGCCACGGCTTACGCGGCGGTGACCTCGATCGCGACCGTCGGGCTGTACGTGGCGTACGTGATCCCCGTGTTCCTCCGCGTGCGCCGCGGCGACAGCTTCGAGAAGGGCCCGTGGAACCTCGGCCGCTGGGGCAAGCCGATCGGCATCGTCGCGACAGCGTGGGTCGTGGTGATCTTCGTGCTGTTCATGCTGCCACAAGCCTTCCCGGTCACGGTCGACTCGTTCAACTACACGCCGATCGCCTTCCTGGTAGTCCTAGGCGGCGCGGCCCTGTGGTGGGCCCTCTCGGCGCGGAAGTGGTTCACCGGCCCGAAGGTCCAGGGCTCCGCAGCCGAACTCGAGGCCGTCGAACAGGAGCTGAAGGAACTCGGCTGATCCCCGCGAGATCAACCCGGGCCGGACCCGAAGGCGAAGGCGCGGCCCGGCGGCCACGGTGAGGATCACGGCGGTAACACTTCGCCGGATCATCACCCTCGCCGCCGTCGCCTTGGCCGCCACCACCGCCGCGGCCTCACAAACCTCCGCCCTCGCCGCGACGCCGACTGCTAGAGGAGCCGCCGCCGTATCAATAACCGGACCCGCCGCCACCCCCGCAGCCGCCGCGGCAGCGACACCCGCAGCCGCCGACACGCCCACCGCCCCAGCAACAACCGCACCCCACAACCGCCCAGCGACAGCCGCGCTCGCCGCCACAGACACCGCCGCCCTCGCCGACACGCCCGCAACCGCCTCCCCAGCGACAGCCGCGCCCGCCGCGACACCCATCACCAGAGAAGCCGCCGCCGCACCAATGGCCGTGCTCGCGGACACGCCCGCAGCCGCCGCGCCCACTGCCGCCCAAGCAACAGCTGCGCTCGCCGAGACACCCACCACCGCCGCAGCGACAGGCGCGCCCACAGCCGCCCCAGTAACAACCGCGCTCGCCGAGACACCCAACGCGCCCCTGCGCTGGGGCAGCTGCCCACCCCCAACCCCCGGTGCGAACGGCGCCGTCACCACTCGGGACCCGCGGCAGCGGTGCGCCACCTTGGCCGTTCCCCTCGACTACGCGAAGCCGCGCGGCGCCGCGATCGCCCTCACCGTCTCGCGGATTGCCGGGGTTCGGGACCAGGCGCTGGTCGTCGCGCCCGGTGGCCTGGGATATCGGGCTGGACGAGCCCAGTGTGGTCGGGCACGGCGGTCGGGCGGCAGGTGCTCGGGGCGTACGACCTGATCGGGTTCGACGGCCGGGGAATCGGGCACTCCCCGACGATCCACTATGGACTGTCCGAAGCGGACCGCGGCTTCGGCGCTGGCGAAGCAGGTCGCGGACGGCTGGGCGGCCAACGGCGGGGCGTACCGCCGTACGTGAACACCGCGAACATCTGGGCATGCGCCTTCTGGCCGCGCGACGCCGTCACCGCCTACTCCGACGCCCTGCGGATGCGCACCGCGCTGGGTGGCCGCCGAGCTGACCCCGTCGACGACGTGGGCCACGGCGTCGACCTCACCAAGCCGTGCACCGCCGCCCGGCTGACCGACTTCCTGCTGCACAACCAGCTCCCGACCAACGACGCCGCTTGCGGGGCCACCCCGTAACGGAGCACGAGCGCGATCCCGGCGGGTGGGTCAAGATGCGGGCATGGAGACCTTGACGCTGGTGGGCGTCCTCGCGGGTTCACTGGGGCTGACGGCGCTGGCCCGGCGCTACAACCTGTCCGCGCCGCTGCTGATCGTGGTCGTCGCGCTCGGCATCGCGCTGATCCCGGGAGTGCCGCGGATCGAGCTGGAGCCCGAGCTGATCCTGACGGTCGTCCTGCCGCCGCTGCTGTACTCGACGTCGCTGGAAAGCTCGCTCACGCACTTCCGCGCGAGCCTGCGGCCGATCATCTCGCTCGGCGTGCTGCTGGTGGTGCTGACGGCCGCCGTGGTCGCGTTCGTGGTGCACCTGCTGCTGCCGGACCTGCCGTGGGCGTCCGCGCTGGTGCTCGGCGCCGTCGTGTCCCCGCCGGACGCCGTGACGGCCGTGGCGATCGGGCGCAAGCTCGGCCTGCCCCGCGGGATCATGACCGTGCTGACCGGGGAAAGCCTGGTCAACGACGCCGCCGCGCTGACGCTGTACAAGGTGGCGCTGGCGGCCGTCGCCGGGACCGCCGGGTCGATCGGGCACGGGTTCGCCGTGTTCGCGGTGGCGACGGTGCTGGGCATCGCCGTCGGGCTGGTCGCCGGGTTCGTGGTGGTGTTCATCCGCGGGCGGCTCGACGATCCGCTGCTGGAGTCGGCGTTCGGCATCATCGTCCCGTTCGCGGCGTACGTGACGGCGGAGCACCTGCACCCGTTCGGCTCGGAGTTCAGCGGCTCCGGCGTGCTGGCGGTGGTCACCGCGGGGCTGTACCTCGGACACCGGGCGCTGAACGCGTCGCCGGCCACGCGCATGCAGGACCGCTCGGTGTGGGCGTCGATCGACGTGCTGCTGGAGGCGCTGGTGTTCGCGCTGATGGGCCTGCAGCTGCCGTTCGTCCTGGACGGCGCGCAGCACGCGGCGCGCGACAACGGGACTCTCGCGCTGGTCGCCCTCGTGGTGCTGGCGGTGACGATGCTGGTGCGGATCCCGGCGGTGTTCCTGTCGAGTTACCTGCCCCGGACGTTGCGGCTGTTCGGCCGGGCCAGAGAGGGGACGTCGTGGCGGGCGCTGGCCGTGGTGTCGTGGACCGGCATGCGCGGGGTGGTCACGCTCGCGGCGGCGGCCGGTGTGCCGACCGGGACGCCGGGGCGGGAGGAGATCCAGCTGTTCGCGTTCACCGTCGCGGTCGGCACGGTGCTGATCCAGGGCCTGACGCTGCCGCCGCTGATCCGGCTGCTGAAGGTGCAGGACCCGGGCGAGGCAGCCCGCGACGAGGCCGAGGAGCTGGCCGCACGCGAGGTCGCCCAGAAAGCCGCCCACGAGCGACTGCGGGAAATCACGAAGGAACGACTGTCCACACTGGACATCCCAGAGGAGAAGGTGGCGCGGCTGCGGCAACGGCTGGAGCGGCTCGTGGACACCCGTTACCGCTTCGCGAAGGCGGCGATCACCATGTCCGGCGAGGAGCGCAGTGCGAGCCCGCAGGCCCAGTTCGCGAAGGCGCGCAAGGAATTGCTGCTCACCCAGCGCGCGGCGTTGATCGAGGAGAACCGCGCGGGCCGCCTCGACGACGTCGTGCTGAACAAGGTGCTGCGCGAACTGGACCTGGAGGAGCTGTCGGTGTCGAACTCGCTCACGAACCGGATGAGTTGAGCGCCCCGGCGAGCCGCCACGTGCGTTCCCGGTCCGCCGGGCCGTTGAGGCCGGTCTGCGCGAAGAGGACTTCGGTGGCGCCGGCCTCGTAATACTGCCGGACCCCCGCGGCGACGGCCTCCTCGTCGCCGATCAGCGCGAGCTGCGCGGCGTGGTCGACACCCTCGGTGGCCAGCACCTTCTGGTAGGACGGGATCGTCGAGTAGAACCCGAGCTCGGCGGCGGCGATCTGGCGCACGGCGGCGACGTCACCGGTCACGACGACCGGGACGGCCGCGATCACCCGCGGCGCCGGCCGACCGGCGCGTTCGGCGGCCTTCGTGAGCGTCGGCACGACTTCCTCGGCCAAGGTCCGCGGCCCGGCGAGGAAGGGCAGGGTGCCGTCGGCCAGCTCACCGGTCACGCGCAGCGCCTGCGGCCCCATCGCCGCGACGACGATCGACACGTCCGCGGGCTCGGCAGCAGCCTCGGCCGGGTGGACGTCGAGCGTTTCGCCGGCGAAGTCCACCACCTCCCCGGCGAAAACCTGGCGCAGCACCGTGAGCTGCTCGCGCAGGTGCCGGATCGGCGGCGGGTACTCGACGCCGTAGATCGGCTGGTGGAAGTTCTGCGCTCCCAGCCCGAGACCGAGCGTGAAGCGCCCGCCGGTCGCGGCGTGGGCGGTGCGCGCGGCGCTCGCCAGCACGAGGGGATGGCGCGGGTACACGGGCACGACCGACGTCCCGACCGCCAGCCCGGGCACCTCCCGCCCGGCAAGCCCGGCGACCGCGATGGCGTCGTAGGACAACGGCTGCTGCGAAAACCAGACGGACCCGACGCCGGCCCCCGCCGCCTGCCGCGCCTGCCCGATCAACTCGTCCACTCCGGCGGGCAGTCCCGCCGGCAGGGTGATCCCGATGGTCATGCACCCCACGCTATCCAGCCGCGGCAACGGTTTCCGGCTTCCCACCGCGTGGGACGCCGATGTGGCCATTCGGCGCGGACCGCACTCTGGGGGGCCCGACGTCCCGACTCCCGAGGAGCACTCGTGTCGCTGACCGATGTCATCGAAGGAACCCGCCAGGCCGTCAAAAGCGACCCGCACAACGCGGCCGTGTCGTTCAGCGTGGCCAACGCACTGGTACCGGACACCGCGACCGTGGTCGACGTGCGGGTGCGCAACCACTCGCGCTCGCCGCGCTGGGCTCGTGCCAGGTGGTCACCTACCAGTTCTGGGCCGCGCGCCTGGGCATCCCACTGACCGCAGTCCGCGTAACCGTGGACGAGCACTGCCCGGTGCTGGACCTGTTCCGCAACGAGACACCGGTGAGCACCAAGCTCGCTTGAGGGTGGGGGCGGTTGTCCGGCCGCCTTTCCCATTCGGACCGAGCCCTTCCAACTCAGGCTGGAGGTTGCCGAAGAGCGCCCAGCCCGCGGAGATGAGCGTAAAAGGGGCCCGCCGCCGGCGAAAACCGGTGGCGGGCCCCGTCAAGCAGCAGTTCAGACGAACTCGTGCCGCACGATCGTCTGCTCTCGGCCGGGGCCGACGCCGATCGCGGAGATGCGGGCGCCCGAGAGTTCCTCCAGACGCTCCACATAGGACCGTGCGTTGGCCGGCAGCTCCTCGAAGGTCCGGCAGGCCGAGATGTCCTCGAACCAGCCCGGCAGCTCCTCGTAGATCGGGATGGCGTGGTGCACGTCGGTCTGGGTCATCGGCATGTCGGAGGTGCGGAAGCCGTCCACCTCGTAGCCCACGCAGACCGGCACCTTCTCCAGGCCGGACAGCACATCCAGCTTGGTCAGGAAGTAGTCGGTGATCCCGTTGACGCGCACGGCGTAGCGGGCGATCACCGCGTCGAACCAGCCGGTGCGGCGCGAGCGGCCCGTGGTGACGCCGAACTCGCCGCCCTGCTTGCGCAGGTACTCGCCGGACTCGTCGTCCAGCTCGGTCGGGAACGGGCCGGAGCCGACGCGCGTGGTGTACGCCTTCAGGATGCCCAGCACGGTGGTGATGCGGCCCGGGCCGATGCCCGAGCCCGCGCTGGCGCCGCCGGACGTCGGGTTCGACGAGGTTACGAACGGGTACGTGCCGTGGTCGACGTCGAGCAGCGTGCCCTGCGAGCCCTCGAGCAGCACGGTCTCGCCGCGCTCCAGCGCCTGGTTCAGCTGCAGCCGCGTGTCCGCGATGCGGTGCGCGAACTTCTCACCCGCGGCGAGCACCTCGTCGGCGACCTGGTCGGCGTCGAGGGCCTTGCGGTTGTAGACCTTCACCAGCACCTGGTTCTTGAACTCCAGGGCGGCCTCGACCTTCTGCCGGAAGATCTTCTCGTCCAGCAGGTCCTGCGCGCGGACGCCGACTCGGGCGATCTTGTCCTGGTAACAGGGCCCGATGCCACGGCCGGTGGTGCCGATCTTGCGGCTCCCGAGGTAACGCTCGGTGACCTTATCGATCGCGACGTGGTACGGCATGATCAAGTGGGCGTCGGCCGAGATGAGCAGCTTGCCGGTGTCGACGCCGCGCTCCTCCAGGCCCGCGAGCTCGTCCAGCAGGACACCCGGGTCGACCACCACACCGTTGCCGATGACGTTGGTGACGCCGGGGGTCAGGATGCCCGACGGGATGAGGTGCAGGGCGAAGTTCTCGCCATTGGGCAGGACGACGGTGTGACCGGCGTTGTTGCCGCCCTGGTAGCGGACGACCCACTGGACTCGGTCACCCATCAGGTCGGTGGCCTTGCCCTTGCCTTCGTCCCCCCACTGGGCACCGATGAGCACGATGGCCGGCATGTGACACTCCAGGTGTTCGGCAACAGGGAAAAGTGTCCCCGGTGGGACACGGGTGGCGCTGGTAAATGCCGGTGCATGACTGTAACGGAGGTCGCCGGGGTGCGCGGAATCGTGGTGGCCTGCGGTGCGGATCAGCACACTTTCGCCGACGGCGGCGACGCGCCCATGATCCGCGTCCCGAGCCGCCCTGGCAAGGCGGAAATCGATCCCTTGCTGGGTGAACACGACCGGCTGGTGATCTTGGGGACGGACGCGGACCTGGCCGCCGTGGTGCTGCGGCTGCTGCGGAAGGACCGCGTCTCCGGCGTGTCGGTCGGCTTCGTGCCTTCGGCCGCCGATTCGGCCGTCGCCGCGCTCTGGCGGCTGCCCGCGGACCCGGCCGAGGCCCTCGAACTCGCGCTGACGGGCGAGGACGCGGCGGTCCCCCTCGTGCGCGAGGACAACGGCGGGGTGCTCGTCGGCCGGGCGACCCTGCGAGACGTCCACGGACAGGGTTACTGCGACGAAACGGTCGCCTTCGACGGCACGGCGGCCACGATCGAGGTCTCGCCCGACGCCGCCGGCATCGCCGCGCGCGTCACCCGCGGCAAGCTCGTCAAACGGTCCACGACCCTGCGCGGGCGCGCGTTCCAGCTCGGCTGCCACCCGACGTCGCTGGTCAGCGACGGTGTCCGCCATCCGCGTGAAGTGACGAAATGGACCTGGTACCGCCACATCGAGGACCTGCGACTGGTGCGACCAGCCGGAACGTGAACACGGACCGTCTCGTAAAGGTTTGTTACACGTCACCCACAGGTGTTGCAAATGCCACTTCCGTGGTTAAGGGTGAATCCGTCCCCACACCTGACTCGGAGGCAGCAATATGCCCACAACGCGTGCTGTTCGCAACTCCTTGACCATCCTGGCCAGCGCCGCCGTCCTCTCCGCGACCGTGGTCGGCGTCGCCGGCGCGACCCCGCCCGGCATCCCGTCGGCGGCGACGGCCAAGAGCGACCTGGCCGGGCTGACCGTGAAGGCCGACGGCTCGCTGGACGGCTACAGCCGGGACAAGTTCCCGCACTGGATCGACCAGGGCAACAGCTGCAACACCCGCGAGGTCGTGCTCAAGCGCGACGGCACCAACGTGAAGACCGGCTCCGACTGCGCGCCCACCTCCGGCAGCTGGTTCTCGCCCTACGACGGCGCGACCTGGACCGCGGCGTCCGATGTGGACATCGACCACGTCGTCCCGCTGGCCGACGCCTGGCGCACCGGCGCCTCGGCCTGGACCACGGCGCAGCGGCAGGCCTACGCCAACGACCTGACCGACCCGCAGCTGATCGCCGTCACCGACAACGTGAACCAGCAGAAGGGCGACAAGTCGCCCGACCAGTGGAAGCCGCCGCTGACCAGCTACTGGTGCACCTACGCGGAGATGTGGGTGGCCGTGAAGGCGAAGTTCGACCTCACCGTGAACACCGCCGAGAAGTCCGCGCTGACCGACATGCTCGGCCGCTGCTGACCTGCGTTTTCACCGGCGGGCTGCGGTGCCCTACCGACGGTGGTACCGCGGACCCGCCGGCGAACCTATGGTCTGGACCATGAAGAAGATCGCTGCGGCCGGCCTGGCCGTGCTCCTGGTGCTTTTCGGTGCGGTGCCGGCTTCGGCTGCCACCGGGCGCAGAGTGATCGTTTACTACCAGACCATCTACGACGGCAGCACCTACGTCTCGCCGCTGGCGCTGACGCAGAACAACTCCGGCGTGACCGACGTGGTCGTCGGCGCGATCCACCTCAACGACGGCGGCGTCGTGCACCTCAACGACGACCCGCCGGACGCGGCCAAGTTCACGCAGATGTGGCAGGACCTGGGCACGCTCCGCAGCCAGGGCGTGCACACGCTCGCCTTCGTCGGCGGCGCGGCGCAGGGCAGCTTCCAGAAGCTCGAGAACGACTTCGACACCTACTACCCGGTGCTGCGCAAGCTGATCCAGGACTACTCGCTGTCGGGCATCGACCTCGACGTCGAGGAGCACATGTCCAACGCGGCGATGAACCGCCTGATCGACGCCCTGCGCGCGGACTTCGGCGCGGACTTCCTGATCACGCTCGCGCCGGTGGCGACCGAGCTGAGCGGCGGCGGCGGGCTGTCCGGGATGGACTACGACCAGCTCTACCGCGACCGTGGCGCGCAGATCTCCTGGTTCAACACGCAGTTCTACTGCGGCTGGGGCTCGCTGCAGGACACCAGCGGCTACGATGGCATCATCGGCCGCGGGGTGGTCCCGGCGAGCAAGGTCGTCGCGGGGACCGTGACGAACCCGGCCAACTGCAGTGGTTACGTCGACATGCCGACGCTGCAGTCGACCGTCGGCAGCCTGGTGCGGAAGTACCCGGACTTCGGCGGCATCGACGGCTGGGAGTACTTCAACTCGCTGCCCGGCGGCACGGGCGCGCCGTGGCAGTGGGCGCAGCAGATCGCCCCGACGGTGAAGGCCTAGTGACAACCGGCTCGTGGGTGTTCGTGACGGTTGGAACCGTCACGAACACTCACCAGCTTCAGGATCTCCCGGGCCAGCGCGTCGTTCTGGCGGAACGAAATGGCGTTCGTCCGTGGACGGGTGAACGCGGCGGCCGAGCGGATGCTGGTGTGCGGCCCCATCGCGAACCGGTACGGGTGCGCCGAGCCCGCCGCGTCGAGCAGGCGTGAGTCCCCGATGCGCGTGGCGATGCGGCCGGACGGCAGGTGGTCGCCGGAGGGGTCGGGCACCGTCTCCTCGGCCATGATGCCCTCGGCGTGCATCTGCCGCAGCAGCTCGTCGGCGGCGCGGCGGATGCTCGGCTCCGGCAGGCGGGCCTCGATCAGCGTCCGGGCCGTCACGGTCTCCGGGAAGCTCGCACCGGACGCCGTGAACACCCCCGCCTCCTCGTCGGCCGTGACGAGCGTTTCCGCGCCCAGGAAGGAGATCAGCCCGGCGTCGGCCAGTGCCAGCAGCTCCTCCAGGCGACGCGGTGGCGGGCCGCTGGCGTAATAGGAAAAGAAGCCGTGGAACCATCCGTCCATTTCGGACACCTGCGAGGTCGCCGACAGGCGGCCGGTGTACAGCAGCGCGGGCAGCTGGCCGACCACCGAAAGCAGGGCCATGAACGCGCCGAGGTCCGCGCTGTGGCGGACATCCGCGCGCCGCGCCAGATCGGCCTCCACGTACTCGCGCACGACCTTGCCGAACTCCTCCGCCGAATCGAAGTGCTGCCCGGCCAGCGGGCGGTCCAGCTTCTCCAGGTCGAGCCGGTCTTCGGCGCCCGGCACGGCGGCGAGCACCAGTTCGTCCATTTCGGACGTTCCCCAGCCGGTGTCCGCGAAGGCGTCCGCGAACACCGCGAAGTCCATCCGCACCCGGTCGGGGTGGCCGGTGAACAGCTCGGTGTAGTACGCCCAGGCGAGCTCCTTCGCGATCAGCGGCCACACGTCCGCGCGGAAGTCGATCGGGCCGGGGCGCTCGCAGAGCTTCCCGATCGCGTACGAGTCGAAGAACCTGGGCAGCTGCAACGGTTTCCCGCGCAGCCGGTAGCCCGTCTTCGCGTGGTACGGCACGCCGCGCCGCGAGCCGACGTGCAGCACCGGCTCCGCGCCGCTCGGGTGGTAGCGCAGGCCGCCGCCCGGCAGCTCCTCGAACCGGCCGCCGCGGCCCTCCGTGAGCAGCAGCATGAGGTCGACGAACGCGAGCCCGAACCCGCGCACCAGCACGGGCTCACCCGGCGGCACGGCGGAGTAGTCGACGTCGGCGGTGTAGCCGGCCGGGTAATAGGCCAGCTCGTGGCGCTCGGCGAAGTCCTGCAGCACCCGCTCCGCCGGGTCCGGCCGCGCGTCGAGGTGGCCGACGGTGAACACCACGGCGTCCGCGAACACCGGCTCCTCGACGCCGGCCAGCCACACCCGTTGCGGCGCCCCGTCTTCGACGTGCACGGCCGTGGCCCGGTGCTCCACCACCTCGATCCCGGGCGGCAGCTCGGCGACCACCTTCCGGTAGAACCAGGTCAGGTACAGGCTCTGCAGCTGCCGGGTGGGGAAGTCCGTGGCCGCGAGCGAGTCGAGTTCTTCACGCAGGCCGTCCGGCACGTCCCAGCCGATGCGGCCCTCACGCACCTGCCGCACCCACTCGATCAGCGACGGGCCGGGCACCACCGGGCCCTCGATCAACACGCTTTCGTCGGTGAACACGGTGACGTCCTCGGGCATCGAGTTCATCCGCAGCAGCGGCGACTGCTCGTACCGCCAGACCCGGCCCGCGCCCGGCGGGAACGGGTCGATCAGGTGGACGACGAGGCGCCGCCTGCCGGTCAGCAGCTCGGGGGCGTTGGCGGACAGCCGCTCCAGGACGCCGGCCCCACGAGGTCCGGCGCCCACGATGGCGAGCGTGAACGTCGCGAGATCGGTCACTCGATCGAAGGTACGCGCGGCCAGGGCCGGAGGGACCCGGTCCCAGAGTGCGGACGCACTGGTCAACCGGTGTGGCACAAACCACAAACCCGGCTTGGTCGTGATCGTGTCGGTGCGGAGCGCTATCGTCTGGACACCCGGAGAATTGTCTGCGACCCGTTGGATACCGGCGAAAGAACCTAGAGATTCACCAACAGTCACGAGACACTGACCTTGGTAACTCACGTTTTGTGATCGGGCCGTGACCAGTGGGTCCTAAGGTCACCGACTGATCACCAGTGCGGCACGGTCTGCACACGATGTCGGGGAGAACACGCATGACGGCAGCACCGGAACGGGTCACGTTCCGCGAGGTGTTCGGAGTCGCCGAGTTCCGCGCCATGTGGTTCGGCGAACTGCTGTCGATAGCCGGCGACCAGCTGGCCCGCGTCGCCCTCTCCGTGCTCGTCTACGCCAACACCGGCTCCGCCACCCTGACCGGCCTCACCTACGCGCTCACGTTCTTCCCGTCGCTGCTGGGCGGCATCTTCCTGACCGGCATCGCCGACCGCTTCTCGCGGCGGTCGGTGATGGTGACGGTCGACCTGATGCGCGCCGTGCTGATCCTGCTCGTCGCGATCCCCGGGCTGCCGTTCTGGGCGCTGTGCATCCTGGTCGGCTGCGTCTCACTGCTGAACCCGCCGTTCAAGGCGTCCCAGCTCGCACTGCTGCCGCAGGTGCTGGAGGGCGACCGGTTCGTGGTCGGCATGGGCATCCGCAGCATGACGGTGCAGTCGGCCCAGCTGCTCGGCTTCGCCGGCGGCGGCGCGCTGCTGCTCGCGCTCGACCCGCGGCTGGCGCTGGTGATGGACGCCGCGACATTCCTGCTGTCGGCCACGTTCGTGCGCTTCGGCGTGAAGGCTCGCCCGGCCGCCACCAGCACCGAGAAGCGCAAGCCGTTCTTCTCTTCACTCGGCACGGGCAGCAAGATCGCCTTCGCGACGTCGGCGCTGCGCTCGCTGATGCTGTTCACCTGGCTGGCCGGGCTGATGCCGGTGTACGAGGGCATCGCGGCGCCGTACGTCGCTTCGTCCGGCGGCGGCCCGTCCGTGATCGGCCTGCTGCTCGCCGCCGACCCGGTGGGCAGCGTGATCTTCACCTTCGCCTACACGCGCTGGGTCCCGGCTCACGTGCGGCCGAAGCTGATCGGGCCGATGACGGCCCTCGCCGCGATCCCGCTGCTGCTGTGCTTCCTGCAGCCGGGGCCGGTCTGGTCGATCGTCCTGTTCGTGGTCTCCGGCGGGTTCGGCACGATCGCGCTGCTGCAGGCGACCGCCTCGCTGACCGTCGCGGTGCCGGACGACACCCGGGCGCTGACGATGGGCCTGTCCAACACCGGCCTGACCACGACCATGGGCGTAGTTCCCCTGATCGGCGGAGTACTCGCCGATCACCTGACCGCACAGACGACGGTCGGCATCTTCGGCGTGGTGGGCCTGTTGATTACGATTCCGCTAACGCTGATGTGGCAGCGGGCGTTGTCCGGGGGGACCGAAGAGGGCACAGGTAGGGAAGCCACACGCGCCGAACATGCATGACATGTTCCGCGCGTGGGCTTTGACCTGCGCGACCTTACGGTGCTGCTACGCGGTCACTGGTCCTTGCTGCGCATAGCTGGTCACCCTTCCTTCGGCGTGTTCGGGAAAAATGTACACACCTAAGGCTCTTGTGGACAGGCGGCAAACGGTCTGAAACTGTCAGTGAGGAAGTTGTCACCGGACAGCCGCGCAAGAGCATGGGGGAAAAATGGTCACATCGGGGGAATGGTCTGGACAAGGTTTGATCACTATCGCCCGGGGGTGGGCACTGTGGTCACGCCCGCGGCGATGGATCGCCGTCACGCTCACGAGCATGGCCGCCGCCGCGGCGCTCACGGTCGTGAGCACTGTGCTGATCTCCGTCACCATGGCCGACCTGCGGCTGTTCGCCCTGATCACCGGTCTGGCCATCGCGCAGACCGAGGTCACGCGGCGGATCGAGCGCCAGCGCCGGATGCTGAGCCACGGCCCGCACATCAACGTGACTTCGGTGTGGCTGCTGCCCGCCGCGCTGCTGGTGCCGCCGCAGCTCGTGGCCGCGCTGGCCGTCGTGCTCTACGCCTACCTCGCCCTGCGGAGCTGGAACGGCATCGGCGCGGGTGAGGCCCACCGCGTCGCGGCCAACGCGACGACGATGGTCCTGTCCGGGTTCGGCGCCGGGCTCGCCGGCCACCTCGCGGGCGAGCAGGGTGTCGCGACCGTCGCCGCGGCCGCGCTCGGCTACTTCCTCGTGAACACCGCGCTGACCGGCCTCGGCCTGTACCTGGCCAACCCGGCGAAGGCGACGCCCGCGTCCTGCCTCGGCACCATGGACGACAACCTCCTCGAGGCGTCGATCCTGTGTGTCGGCGGCCTGCTGACGATGGTGCTCACCAACGAGCCGCTGCTGTCGCTGCTGGTCATCCTGCCGCTCTACATCCTGCAGCGGTCGGTGCTGATCAAGCGGCTCGAGGAGCTGGCCACCACCGACCAGAAGACGCAGCTGCTCAACGCCACCACCTGGCAGGACGGCGCGCAGCGCGAGATCTCCCGCGCCGAGCGCGAGCACAGCACCTTCGGCGCGCTGATGATCGACCTCGACCACTTCAAGCACATCAACGACACCTTCGGCCACCTCGCGGGCGACGACGTGCTCAAGGCCGTCGCCGCGGTGGTCAAGCAGGAGACGCGCGCCCACGACCTGGTGGGCCGGTTCGGCGGCGAGGAGTTCGTGGCGCTGCTGCCGTCGACCTCCAAAGAGGACGCGATCGTGACGGCCGAGCGGATCCGCCAGCGCATCAGCGAGCTGGTGATCCCGACCCGTACCAACGAAGGCGAACAAGTCGAGATCGAACGGAGGACGGCGTCGATCGGCGTCGCGTCCTTCCCGATGGACGGCTCCAGCATCGAGGAAGTGATGGCGTCCGCCGACGCCGCCGTGTATGTGGCGAAGGACAGCGGCCGCAACCGCGTGGTCGGCTCGGTGACCAAACCGGCCCTGGCGGCAGTCGCCTGACAGCCGGCGGGCCCGGCCCTCCTCCCCCCAGCGGCCGGGCCCGCTTCTTCACTGCTTCTGACCTGGCGCCGATCCTCACGGCGTCAGGTCATCCGTCACTTCAGGCCGGTCGCCTCGGCCGCGGCCGGGTCGGAGTCGGCGAGGAAGGTGCGGCAGCGCTCGTACTCTTCGGTCTCGCCGATGCGGCCGGCGGCGAGGCCGAGCACGGCCAGCGCCCGCAGGAACCCCTGGTTCGGGGCGTGTGACCACGGCACCGGGCCGAAGCCCTTCCAGCCCGCGCGGCGGAGCTGGTCGAGGCCGCGGTGGTAGCCGGTGCGGGCGTAGGCGTAGGCGGCGACGGTCTCGCCGGACTCCAGCGCCTTCTCCGCGAGCGCGGCCCACGCCGCGCTGAAGTCGGGGTGTTCGGCGGCGACGGCGGCGGGATCGGTGCCCGCGTCGAGCGCGGCCTGCGCGGCGGTGTGCTCGGGCAGCAGGGTCGGCTCGGGGCCGAGCAGGTTGTGCGTCATGCTGCCATTCTGCCCACTGCCCGGCGGATCAGAGGAACAGGCCCGCGAGGACCCCGCCGCCGGCCAGCACCAGGGCGGCGATCACAACAGCGGCAACCACGCGTTTCGGCATCATGGCGCGACAGGATGCCGAACCCGCCGCCGCGGAGGCAAATCCGCCACCCGTAGGGGTGAACCCTGGTCTTCGAGCGGTTTGCCACTTTCCGGCCCGCTTGGGCGTCCCGGCCCGGAATGATGTCCGCCATGACCAACGCAGTCGCCGGCCTCGTCGTCCCGCGCAGCCCGCTCGGGAAGACCAGGCTCTTCTTCGCGCGGCACTGGCACCGCGGCGCCCCGGGTCAGCCGACACCCGCGTGGGTGCTGCGGTTCTGCTTCGGCATGTGGCTGACGGCGTTCGCGTTCAAGCTGGTCGGCTCTTCGTGGGACATGTCGTGGCACTTCCGCTGGCTGCGTGACGACCTCGCGCCGCCGCACCTGATCAACACCGTCGGCACCGTGATCATCGTGGTGCTGGTGGCCATCCACAGCTACACGGGCCTCGGCTGCGACAAGCCTTCGCTGCGGCTGATGCAGACCGGGCTCGTGGTGTTCCTCGTGGCCGCGCCGCTGGACGTGATCAACCACCGCGTGAACGGCCTCGACCTCACCGCGTGGAGCCCTTCGCACCTGATGCTGTACCTGGGCACCGGCGTCATGCAGGCCGGCGTGCTGCTCGCGTGGTTCCGGCTGGCGCCGCCGGGGCGCTTCCGCACCGGCGTGCTCCTGGCGCTCTGGGCGTTCTTCCTGGAGAACACGTTCTTCCCGAACGGCCAGCAGGAGTACGGCATCCTCGGCCTGCGCGCGTGGGAACGCGGGACGCCCGAGGCCGAGCCGACGCTGCTGTCCTTCGCCGCGAACCAGATCGGCCACCCGGTGGACCGCGCCGCGATCCTGCACTTCACGATGCCGATCCCGTCGTGGGTGTATCCGCTGTGGGGCATCGCGGTTTCGGGCCTGATCCTGGCGCTGGCGCGGCACACGCTCGGCCGCCGCTGGTCGGCGCTCTCGGTGGCGGCGGCGTACGTGGGGTACCGCTCGGTGATGTGGCCTTTGCTGCTGGGCCTTGGCTTCCCGGTCTCGACGGTCCCGTTCTACCTGCCGGCCGTCGGCCTCGCCGTGGACCTGGCCTTCCGCGTCGGCGCCGGCCACCGCGTCGCCACGGCGGGCATCGGCGCGCTGCTGGTGACGGCCTTCGGGTACAGCGCCTTGTGGCTCCAGTCCCAGTTCCGCCCGTGGCTGCTGGGCGACGCGCACACGGAGTCCGCTCCACCGGTCGCGTACTGGACCGCGCTGGTCGCGTTGGCGGGTGTTTTTGCCCTGTGGGCGGCGGCTGCTCCGACGACCCGGTGGTGGGCCGCGCGGCAGATCGCCCAGTAGCCCTGGGTGCTACAGGGGGCTACACTGGGCTTATGACAATGAGCCTGATCAGCCAGCGGGAGTTCCGCAACAACTCGGCTGCGGTCATGGACGCGGTCGAGGCGGGCGAGACGTTCCGCATCACCCGCAACGGGGTCGAGGTCGCCGAAGTGCGCCCGATCCCTCGTCGTCGTCGGCTCACCGCGGAGGAATTGGTGACCCGCCACAAGCGGCTTCCGCAGGTGGACGCCGCCGAACTGCGCCGGGACTCGGATGAGCACTTCGGCGACGAGCGCATCGACGCCACCGATCCGTGGGAGCGCTCGCGTGGCTGACCGCCACGACGCAGGCATCCTCGATACCTGCGCGTACATCGACCTCGCCAAGCTGAATCCCCGCGATCTGCCGCATTTCCCGGCGCTCACCTCGATCACCATGGCCGAGCTGCACCAGGGCATCGCGATGGCCAAGGATCCTCTGGTGCGCGCCGCGCGAACCGAGCAACTGGGTGCCGCGCTCACGGAATTCACGCCGCCGCAGTTCGACGACGAAGCCGCGGCCCGCTACGGGACCCTGGTCGCGCTGACGATCGCGGCGAACCGGGATCCCAAGCCCCGCAAGCTCGACCTGATGATCGCCGCCGTGGCGTCCGCTTGCGGGCTGCCGCTCTACACGCGCAACGCCGCGGACTTCAAGGGGCTCGAGAGCATGCTGGAAATGGTCGCGGTCTGAACCGGAAACGGCCCTCCCCGGTTCGAGCCGGGAAGGGCCGTTCTCGTTGCTGCGGAACCGGAATCAGCCGAGCTTCTTGCCCGCCGCACCCAGTGCCTCGACCGCCTCGACGACACGCTGCGCCATGCCGGTCTCCGCGGCCTTGAGGTAGCTGCGCGGGTCGTAGACCTTCTTGTTGCCGACCTCGCCGTCGATCTTCAGGACGCCGTCGTAGTTCTTGAAGAAGTGGTCGGCGATCGGGCGGGTGAAGGCGTACTGCGTGTCGGTGTCGACGTTCATCTTCACCACGCCGTACGACACCGCCTCGCGGATCTCCTCCGGCTGCGAGCCCGAGCCGCCGTGGAAGACGAGCTCGAACGGCTTCGAGCCGGCCGCCAGGCCGAGCTTCTTCGACGCCGCCTCCTGGCCGCCCTTGAGCACGTCCGGGCGCAGCTTGACGTTGCCCGGCTTGTACACGCCGTGCACGTTGCCGAACGTCGCGGCCAGCAGGTAGCGGCCGTGCTCGCCGGAGCCGAGCGCGTCGATCGTCTTCAGGAAGTCGCCCTCGGCGGTGTAGAGCTTCTCGTTGATGTCGTGCGCGACGCCGTCCTCCTCGCCGCCCACGACGCCGATCTCGACCTCGAGGATGATCTTCGCGGCGGCGGTCTTCGCCAGCAGCTCCTGCGCGATCTCGAGGTTCTCGTCGAGGTCGATCGCGGAGCCGTCCCACATGTGCGACTGGAACAGCGGGTTCTGGCCGTTCTTGACCCGCTCGGCCGAGATCTCGATCAGCGGGCGGACGAATCCGTCCAGCTTGTCCTTCTGGCAGTGGTCGGTGTGCAGCGCGACGTGCACGTCGTACTTCGCGGCCACGACCTGGGCGAACTCCGCCAGCGCCGCGGCGCCGACGACCATGTCCTTGACCTTCTGCCCGGACGCGAACTCGGCGCCGCCGGTGGAGAACTGGATGATCCCGTCGCTCTCCGCCTCGGCGAACCCGCGGATGGCGGCGTTCACGGTTTCCGACGAGGTCACGTTGATGGCCGGGAAGGCGTACTCGTTCGCCTTCGCCCGGTCGAGCATCTCCGCGTAGACCTCGGGGGTGGCGATGGGCATCGTTTCCTCCTCGAGACGGCTGGCCTGTACAGCCGCATCGTACGAGGTGGACCGGTCACGCGGACCGGTCCCACCTCACAAACGAAGCGGAACGTGGACCGATTCAGATCAGCTCGGCCGCCAGTGCCCGGTAAGCGGGCCACGGATCCTCGCCGAGCACCTGGATGTTCACGTGGTCCGCGCCCGCGTCGAGGTGCGCCCGCACGCCCGCGGCGATGGTCGCCGCGTCGCCGTGCAGAGCCAGCGCGTCGACCAGGCGGTCGCTGCCCTCGCCCGCGAGGTCCTCGTCGGTGAAGCCGAGTTTCCGCAGGTTGGCGGTGTAGTTGGACAGCTTGAGGTAGAAGCTGACCGACTGCCGGCCGGGCACGCGCGCCCGCTCGGGGTCGGTGTCGAAGACGACCTTCTGCTCCGGCGCCAGCAGCGGGCCGGCGCCGAGGATCTCCCGCGCCGAGCGCGTGTGCTCCGGCGTGACGAGGTACGGGTGGGCGCCCGCCGAGCGGTCGCCGGACAGCTTGACGACCTTCGGGCCCAGCGCCGCCAGCGCGCGGGCCTCCTTCGCGACGCCGGCGGCGTCCAGCGCGTCGAGGTATTCGACCAGCGCGCCGTACGGCTTGGTGTACTGCTGCGTCGCCTCCGGGTGCCCGGCGCCGATGCCGAGGAGGAAGCGGTCCGGGTGCTTGTCGTTGATGCGGTGGAAGGCCTTCGCGATGCTTTCCGCGCTGTCCGACCAGATGTTGACGATGCCGGTCGCGACGGCGAGGTGGTCGGTCGCGTCCAGCAGCTCTTCGACGATCTTCAGGTCGCCGCCGGGTGAGCCGCCGAGCCACAGCGCGCCGTAGCCGAGCTTCTCCACCTCCGCAGCGAACTCGCCGTTGGTCTGCGTCGCGGCCCGCCAGATGCCGATCCTGCCCAGTTCGATAGCCATGCCTCAGTCAAACGCACCCGGGCGGTGATTTCCTCCCGATCGGCCCGCTCGGATCGCAGCTATTTTCGAAGCATGACGAAGATCGGCAGCTCCGAACTCGACGTGTACGGCCTCAATCTCGGCTGCAACGTCTTCAACTACACCGCCGACGAGCCCGCCTCGCACGAGGTGCTCGACGCCTACACCGCGGCGGGCGGGAACTTCCTCGACACCGCCGACACGTACGGCCAAGGCGGCGGCTCCGAGCGTTTCATCGGCACCTGGCTGGCCAAACGCGGCCGCCGCGACGACGTGGTGATCGCGACGAAGGTCGCCAAGTGGGCCGAGCGGCCCGGCCTGTCCGCGAAGAACCTCGCCGCCGCGGCGGAGGATTCCCTGCGACGCCTGCAAACCGACCACATCGACCTCTACTACGCGCACGAGGACGATCGGGACACCCCGCTCGAGGAGACCCTCACAGCGTTCGACGCCCTAGTGCGAGCTGGGAAGGTGCGCTACATCGGCGCCTCGAACTACGCGCCGGACCGCCTCGCCGAAGCACTGTCCATTTCGGACCGTGAAGGCCTCGCGCGGTACGTCGCGCTGCAGCCGCACTACAACCTCGTCGAGCGGGACTACGAGAAGGACTTCGCGCCGCTGGTCGAGCGTGAGGACCTCTCGACGCTGCCGTACTTCGCGCTCGCGCTCGGCTTCCTCACCGGCAAGTACCGCTCGAAGGACGAGCCCGGCGACTCACCCCGCGCGCCGCGGGCCCTGAAGTACCTCGACGACCGCGGCGAGCGCGTGCTGGCCGCCCTCGACGAGGTCGCCGCAGCCCACCGCGCGTCGGTGGCCGCGGTGTCGCTGGCGTGGCTGCGCTCGCAGCCGACGATCGCCGCGCCGATCGCGAGCGCCCGGAACACGGACCAGCTGAAAGACCTGGTCGCGTCGGTCTCGCTGGAGCTGTCGACCGGCGAGATCGCCGCGCTGAGCGAGGCCTCCGCGAGCTGATCCGGCCGCGGAACCGAACCTACTTAGCAGTAGCTTACTCGGGGTAGGTTGAGCTACGGTGCCCTCCAGAGGCGGAAACGAGGCCAAGGAGGGCACCGTGGCACTGCTCAGGAACACCGGGGTCGACGGCAAGGTCGTGCTGATCACCGGGGCGGCTCGGGGCATCGGGGCCGGGCTCGCGGAGCGGCTGGCGGCACGCGGCGCCAAGGTCGCACTGGTGGGCTTGGAGGCCGAGGAGCAGGCGAAGGTGGCGGCGAAGATCGGCCCGAGCGCGCACGCCTGGGAAGCCGACGTCACCAGCTGGGACGCCCTCGAAAAAGCCACCGCCGGCGTCGTCGAGCACTTCGGCCGGATCGACATCGTGATCGCCAACGCCGGGATCGCCACGGCCGGCTTCGTGCGGTCCGTCGACCCGGCCGCGTTCGAGAAGGTGATCGAGGTCGACCTGCTGGGCGTCTGGCGGACCTTCCGCGTCACGCTGCCGCACGTCATCGAGAGCAAGGGCTACCTGCTCGCCATCTCCTCGCTCGCCGCGATCACGCACGCGCCCGGCATGGCGAACTACGCCGCCGCGAAGGCCGGCGTCGAAGCGTTCTCCAACAGCCTCCGCGCGGAGGTCGCGCACCTGGGCGTGAAGGTCGGCGTCGCGCACCCCTCGTGGATCCGCACCGACCTGGTCGAGAGCGCGGACACGCACCCGGTGTTCGGCAAGCTGCGCTCGTCGATGCCCGGGCTGATCGGCAAGACCTACCCGTTGAGCGTGGCGCTGGACGACCTCGAGGCCGGCATCCTCAAGCGCGCCAGGACGATCCACGTGCCGCGCTGGGTGGGCGGGCTCAAGCTGCTGCGCGCGTTCCTCCCGCCGATCATCGAACTCGGCTCGCGGTCCCGGGTGCCGGCCGCGGACAAGGCCGCGCTCGCGGACATCAAGGAGCGCGGCGCGTTCGAATCGGCGGTCACCGGCCACGGCGGCCGGGCCGCGACCAAGCGCTAGCTCGGGCTCGACACGGGCGGCCGCCCGGAGGATGGTTGACGCACTGACAACTACTCCCCGGGGAGGCCGCCCGTGTCGCGTCGTGACCAGATCAGGATGACCGAGGACGAGGTCCGCGAGTACTTCGACCAGCAGAAGGTCATCAACGTCGCCTCGATCGGGCCGAACGGCAGGCCGCACCTGACGCCGCTCTGGTACTACCCGTACGAGAGCGGGGTCGCGACCTGGACGTACGCCACGTCGCAGAAGGCGAAGAACCTGCAACGGCTGCCCGAGGCGACCGTGCTGCTCGAGGACGGCGACTCCTACGAGAAGCTGCGCGGCATCTCCATGGAGGCCGACGTCCAGCTCGTCGAGGACACCGCCGAGGTCACGCGGATGGGGATCACGCTGATGCAGCGCTACGCCGGCGCCAAGCCGGGCGACCCGGTGCCGGACCAGCTGCGCTCGTTCATCGAAGGCCAGGCCCCGAAGCGAATCGGGCTGGTCTTCCGCCCGACGAAGCTGGTCAGCTGGGACCACACGAAGCTCGGCGGTTCATACTAGCGAGTAGGTTGTACTTCCAAGTAACTGTTACCTGAGGTAACGTCATCTTCGGCAGACCCCCCAGCGCAGCGGAGGCCGAGGAGATGACCGAGCGGTTCAAGGTCGTGATCGTGGGCACCGGGTTCTCCGGGCTCGGCCAGGCGATCCAGCTCGAAAAGGCCGGTATCCGGGACTACGTGATCCTGGAGAAGGCCGACGAAGTGGGCGGCACCTGGCGGGACAACTCGTACCCCGGGTGCGCCTGTGACGTGCAGTCGCACATGTACTCGTTCTCCTACGAGCAGAACCCGGACTGGTCTCGGTCGTTCTCGCCGCAGCCGGAGATCTTCGAGTACCTGAAGGGCGTGGCGGACAAGCACCGGCTGCGCGAGAAGACCCGGTTCGGCGTCGAGATCACCGGCGCGCACTGGGACGACGGCGAGCGCCGCTGGACCGTGAGCACGAAGAGCGGCCAGGAGTTCTCCGCCCAGTTCCTGGTGTCGGGCGTCGGCGGCCTGCACATCCCGCAGATCCCGAAGCTGCCCGGCATCGAGGCGTTCAAGGGCCAGTCGTGGCACTCCGCGCAGTGGAACCACGAGTTCGACCTGACCGGCAAGAAGGTCGCCGTGGTCGGCACCGGCGCGAGCGCCATCCAGTTCGTGCCGCGGATCGCGCCGGCCGTCGGTGAGCTGACGCTGTTCCAGCGCACCCCGCCGTGGATCATGCCGAAGCCCGACCACGAGATGCCCGGCTGGGCGAAGACCCTGTTCAAGCGGGTCCCGGGCGCCCAGCGGCTGTACCGCGGCTTCGTCTACTGGGGCCGCGAGGCGCAGGGCATCGGCTTCAACGGCCACCCGGCGATCATGAAGGCCGGCCAGCAGATCGCGAAGCGGCACATGGCCAAGGCGATCAAGGACCGGGCACTGCGGCGCAAGCTGACGCCGGACTACACCATGGGCTGCAAGCGCGTGCTCCTGTCCAACGACTACTACCCGGCGCTGGCCCGCGACAACGTCGAGGTGAACACCGAAGGCGTGCGGGAAGTCAAGGCGCACAGCGTGATCGACGGTGCCGGCGTCGAGCACGAGGTCGACGCGATCATCTACGGCACCGGCTTCCACGTCACGGATGCCTTGGAATACCTGGACATCACCGGCGCCGAGGGCCGCGGCCTGGCGAAATCCTGGGCCACCGAAGGGATCCAGACGCACAAGGGCATCACTGTCGCCGGCTTCCCGAACCTGTTCTTCCTGCTCGGCCCGAACACCGCGCTGGGCCACAACTCCGTGGTGTTCATGATCGAGTCGCAGTCGCGGTACGTGGTCGACGCGATCAGGCTGGCGGACTCCCACGGCGCCGCGGCGCTCGACGTGCGCCCGTCCGTGCAGGCGAAGTTCCAGGCCGAGATCCAGGACCGGCTGGCCAAGGGCGTCTGGACGCAGGGCGGCTGCAAGAGCTGGTACCTCGACGCGAAGGGCGTGAACCGGACCATCTGGCCCGGCTTCACCTGGCGGTACTGGCTGGAGACCCGCCGCGTGGACCCGAGCGACTACGAGCTGAGCGGGCGAGCGTCATGAGCGCGGAGCCCATCGACCACGAGCAGATCGTGCTGCACGCGCGTGACGTCGAGTTCGATTGGGCCGCGCTGCCGATGCACTGGGTCCCCGGCGAACCGCAGGCCACGCACACCATCAACGTCCTGCACATCGCGCTGCCCGAGGGCGAGCGCTGGTTCGTCGAGGTGTTCAAGCAGGCCGTGCCGCTGATCCGCGACGCGCGGCTCAAGGAGGACGTGCTCGGCTTCATCGGCCAGGAGGCCATGCACGCCGAGGCCCACGACGGCGCCGCGGCGCACCTCGAAACCGCGGGACTGCACGTCCGGCCGTACGTCGCGCAGATGGAGTGGCTGTTCCGCAAGCTGCTGGGCGACCGCGACCCGCGCGGGCGGACCAGGCGCGCCGGGCACTCGCCGGAAGAGTGGCTGATCGAGCGGCTCGGGCTGATCGCGGCGATCGAGCACTACACGGCGTTCCTCGGCCAGTGGGTGCTCGACGCGAAGGCGCTCGACGAGGCGGGCGCCGACCCGACGATGCTCGACCTGCTGCGCTGGCACGGCGCGGAGGAGGTCGAGCACCGTTCCGTGGCGTACGACCTGTTCTGCCACCTCGACGGCCGTTACTCGCGACGGGTGCGGAGCATGGCCGTGGTGACGCCCGCGTTGTTCTGGGTTTTCGCGCGCGGCACGCGGTTCCTGATGGCGAACGACCCGTCCCGGCCCGGGAAGGCGTCGTTGCGCGGATACCGGGACGCGGCGAGAAAAGGGCTCCTGCCGGGCCCGCGCGAGCTGCTGCGGGAGATCCGGCCGTACTTCCGGAAGTCCTATCACCCCACGGAAACCGGCAACACCGACCAGGCCGTCGCGTACCTCGCCAGCTCACCCGCGGCGCAGGCGGCCGACGCGCCGAAGTGAGCACGCCCGACTTCCCGGCGAAGCTCGACGGCAGCGGGCGGCGCGACCGGCTGATGTCCACCCTGATCGGGGTGACCGCGGCCTACCGCAGGCTCGCCGACCGATCGGGGCGCAGCCGCCCGCCCGTACGCGAGGTCGACCGGGACCTGGAACTGCTGGTGGAGGCCGTGCGCGAGGAAGCCGACGGCGTGGTCAGCCTGCGGCTCGCGCGCCCGGCCGGCGGGCCGCTGCCGGGCTGGCGGCCGGGCGCGCACCTGGACCTGCACCTGCCGTCGGGCCGGCTGCGGCAGTACTCGCTGTGCGGCGACCCCGAGGACCCGTCGTACTACCGCGTGGCGGTGCGGCGGATCGGGACGGCTTCGGCGGAGGTGCACACGTTGCGGCCGGGCACGAAGGTGATGGTGCGCGGGCCGCGCAACGCTTTCCCGTTCGTCGCCGCGCCGGATTACCTCTTCGTGGCCGGCGGCATCGGGATCACGCCGATCCTGCCGATGGTGCGCCGCGCGGCCGCGAACGGCGTCGGCTGGCGGCTCGTCTACACCGGACGGGACCGCGCGTCGATGCCGTTCCTCGACGAGCTGGCGGACCTGCCGGCGGAACGGGTGTGGATCCGGCCGGACACCGAGTACGGGATCCCCGCCTCGGGCGCGGAGCTGCTGGAAGGCGTGCCGGACGGCGCCTCGGTCTACTGCTGCGGGCCGGTGCCGATGATCACCGGCGTGCGCGTGGACCTGGCGCTCACGGGCGCCGCGGCGGTGTACTTCGAACGGTTCTCGACGCCGCCGATCGTCGACGGGCAGCCGTACCGGGTGGAGCTGCGGCGCACCGGCGTGACCTTGGACGTGCCCGCGGACCGCTCGACCCTCGACGTGGTGCGGGAGCGGCTGCCGGACGTCCCCTACTCGTGCCGCCAGGGTTTCTGCGGCACCTGCGCGGTGCCCACCCCGGACGGCGGATCGGTGCGGATCTGCGTGGACCGCGGACCCGCCGTCCTGGAGCTGTGACTAGCTCGGCAGCCAGGCGCCGAGCACGGGCTTGAACTCGCGCACCGAGCGCTCCGCGACCACACCCTCGAGGTAATACGGGTCGGTGTTGATCAATTCGGTGAGCGCGGCCTCGTCGTCGGCCTGCCAGAGCGTGAGGCCGCCGGTGCCGTCGCCGAGCGGGCCCGCGACCGCGACCCGGCCCTCGGCGGCGTGGCCGGACAGGTACTCGCGGTGACGGGGCCGGACCTCGGCCAGCTTCTCCTGTACGTAACGGATTTCGACGAGGTACCAGGCCATGTGGATCTCCCGGGCTAGTGCGGCGGTGACGGTCCCGACGCTACCTGTCACTACCGTGCCGGTCTCAGCATCCGATCGGTGGCGGGTGGGGGGCGACCCGATACGCTAGGCGTGCGTCAGTGGCTGTGTGAACGCTGTGAATACCGTGACCAGGCCGCCGGCGCGGGACACCGTGCCTGATCCCGTCCGGGACGACCGGCACGGATTCGGCGGGGTCGAGGACAGGCAGGGGTTCATGCTGGAGGGCAACGCGGAACGCAGCGTCGAGGCGACCCTCGGCCACCTGCGGACCATCGACGGACCGGTCGCGGTGCAGCCGCCGGCCGCGCCGCTGAACCTGGAGGACCTGTACCGCCAGCACCGGATGCGGCTGGTCCGGCTGGCGATCCTGCTGGTCGACGAGCCGGCCACGGCCGAGGACGTCGTGCAGGAGGCCTTCACCGGGCTGCACCGGAACTGGGGCCGGCTGCGCGACGCGGCCGCGGCCGTCGGCTACCTGCGCACCGCCGTGGTCAACGGGTCGCGCAGCGTGCTGCGCCGGCGCAAGACGGCGCGTGAGTACGTGCCGCCGCACGCGGTGAACGCCCGGTCCGCGGAGAGCCTCGCCATGCTGTCCAGCGAGCACCAGGCCGTGGTCAGCGCGCTTTCGAAGCTGCCGCCGCGCCAGCGTGAGGTGCTGGTGCTGCGGTACTACGGCGGGCTGAGCGAGGCCGAGATCTCCGAAGCCGCCGGCATTTCCAAGGGCACGGTCAAATCGACCGCCAGCCGGGCCCTGGAGGCCTTGCAGAAGGCCATGCAGACCCAGAAGTGACCCGGGTGGAGCAATCCCATCACCGAGTAGCGTAGCCACGCTTGGTCCAGACCAATATATGCTGGGCGACGTGAAGCACGCCGCAGACTTCGTCATCACGGGCGGCCGGGTCGCCGCCCCGGACCGCGTACTCGACGACGGCTGGCTGTCCGTCGCCGACGGGCGGATCGCCGCAGTGGGCACGGGCACGCCGCCGGGCGGCCCCGAACTCCCGCGCGTCGACGTGGGTGGGGCGCTGGTCGTCCCCGGGTTCATCGACACGCACTGCCACGGTGGCGGCGGCGGCTCGTTCTCCACGCTGGACCCGGACGAGATGCTCACCGCGGTGCGCGCGCACCGCCGGCACGGCACCACGACCACGCTGGCCAGCCTGGTGTCCGACCCCGTCGACCTGCTGACCGAGCAGATCGCGGCCTTGCGCGAGCTGGTGCAGGACGGCGAGCTGGCCGGCATCCACCTGGAGGGCCCGTTCATCTCGCGCGCCCGCTGCGGCGCGCACGACCCGGACACGCTCCTCGAACCGGACACCGGCACGGTGGAGAAGCTGCTGCGCGCGGGCCACGGCGCGATCCGCATGGTCACGCTCGCGCCGGAGCTGAACGGCGGCGTCAAGGCCGTCCGGCAGCTCGCGGAGTCGGGCGTGACCGCGGCGATCGGGCACACGGACGGCGTCGCCGAGCAGCTGGTCCCGGCCATCGACGCGGGCGCCACCGTGGCCACGCACCTGTTCAACGGCATGCGTCCGCTGCACCACCGCGAGCCGGGCCCGGTGGGCGTGCTGCTGGACGACGAGCGCGTGACGGTCGAGCTGATCTGCGACCTCGTCCACCTGCACCCGACGGTGGTGCGGCTGGCGGCGTCCCATGCCGGCCGCGGCCGCACGGTCCTGATCACCGACGCCATGTCGGCCACCGACGCCGCCGACGGCCGCTACACGCTGGGCCGGCTGGAGGTCGACGTCCACGACGGCGTCGCCACCCTGGCCGACAACGGCTCGCTGGCCGGCAGCACCTTGACGATGGACAACGCCTTCCGCAACCTGGTGAAGGGTGCGAAACTCGGTGTCCTCGACGCCGTCCGGGCGACCTCCGGGCGTCCCGCCGAGCTGCTGGGCGTCGCGGACCGCACGGGCTCGCTGCGCCCCGGCCTGGCCGCCGACGTGGTAGTGCTGGACGACGACCTGCGCCCGGTGAAGGTGCTCCGCCGGGGCGAATGGGTCGCCGAGGTCGGCCGGGCTACCTTGAGCACGTAACGATCCAGCCACGACACGGGGGAAGACGAGCGGGATGACCGAGCCGAAGGACCCGGAGCGACTGCTGGCCGACGCGTTGCGCGCCCAAGCCGTCTTCGCCCCGCACACCTCGCCCGGCCTGCCTCGCGAGGACCCCGAACCCGCCGACGGCGGAACTGGCGCTGTTGCCTCCGTCCCGGATGAAGGCACTGGCAACGGCGGCTCGACCGGCACCACCCCGGTCGAAGGCTCCGGCAGCGGCAGCGCGACCGGCACCGGCCCAACAGCCGAACTACCGCCCCGCTACGGCCTACTGTCAGGCGCCAGCGCGGACTCCCTGGAACGCGAACGCGCCGCCCTCGACTGGGCCGACGGCACAACAAGCTCCGGCACCACCGGCCAAGGCTCCGGCTACGCCGGCGCAAGCGGCAGCTACCCAAGCCAGCCGAGCGGCAGCTATCCCGCCAACGGCGGTTACGCACCTGGCAGCGGTCACGCAGGCGCCGCTTACGCCTCCGGCGGCAGCGGCGCCGGTTACACGTCCGGCGGCAGCGGTCAGACCGGCGCTAGTTACGCCTCCGGCAGCAGTGGCCAGACCAGCTCCGGCTACGCATCCGGCAGCAGCAATCAGGCAGGCGCTGGTTACGCCTCCGGCGGCAACGCTCAGGCCGGTGCCGGTTATGGCCAGGCGGGTTACGCGTCCGGCAACGGCGGCGGCCAGCCAGCCTCTGGTTACCCCGCTGGGGCCGCGACCCCCCATGCCCCGTCCCTCTCGCCCGACGCCGCGACCGTCCGCCAAACCCCCGCCCCGGCGAGCACCCCGCTGCCGGTCCACTGGGTCCTCCTGCTCGCCCTACTCCTCGGTCTAGCCGCAGGCTCGGTAATCGGGCTCCTCACGCTGGTCTGACCCCTCCAACGGTCCCACTGCGGCTCCCACCTCCACGCGCCCCACCCCGGCAGCCACCTCCGCGCGCCCTACCCGGTCAACACCTCCGCGCGGCCCGCCCCGGCCGCCACCTCGACGCGCCCCACCCCGGCCTCCACCTCCACGCGGCCTACCCGGCCAGCCACCTCCACGCGCCCCACCCCGGCAGCCCCCCGCGGCGTTATTCGGCCACCTCTGCCCGCGTGGCCAACCCAGCTGCCTCTGGGTCCGCTGCGGATCCCAGCTGCCGCCTTCCCACAGCCCACCCTGGCCGCGTTCCCCTCTCACACTGCGCACCCGGCCGCCGCCTCCGCGCCGCACAATCCGCGTCCAGCCGTCGCAGTCCCGGAAGGCCGAATCCCTGGTGGCCCGGGCGTCCGACGTCACCGCCGTGGTCTGTCCGGTACACCCGATTCCCTGGATGCGAGACGTCCGGGGGGCGGGTGTCGGGCTTGCGGTCCGGTCGCCATGTGACCTGGGGTTCCTTGCCCGGTGAGGGCACACAGCGTCACCCTGTACCGTTTTCGGTGTGATTCTCGCCCAGAGCACAGTGACAACCATGTCCCTCCTGCCGTCGTGGCTGGACCCGCAGCACCTGCTGACCGGGCTCACCGCGCCGGTCATCGCCGTGCTCTGCCTGATCATCTTCATCGAGAGCAGCATCTTCCCGGTCCTGCCGGGCGATTCGCTGCTGTTCACCGCGGGACTGTTCATCGCG
This sequence comes from Amycolatopsis saalfeldensis, assembly GCF_900110575.1. Classification (GTDB taxonomy): domain Bacteria; phylum Actinomycetota; class Actinomycetes; order Mycobacteriales; family Pseudonocardiaceae; genus Amycolatopsis; species Amycolatopsis saalfeldensis. The sequence continues at coordinate 73,498 of NZ_FOEF01000019.1, read as the reverse complement.
AACGACACGCTGAAGGCGCCGCTGTGGCTGGTCTGCGTGCTGGTGACGGCCGCGGCGCTGCTCGGCAACGTCGGCGGCTACTACCTCGGCTACTTCGTCGGCCCGAAGCTGTTCAACCGGCCGGATTCGAAGTTCTTCAAGAAGGAGTACGTCGACAAGACGCACGCCTTCCTCGACCACCACGGGCCCAAGGCCGTGGTGCTGGCGCGGTTCGTGCCGTTCGTGCGGACGTTCATCACCTGGATCGCCGGCGTCGGCCGCATGGACCCGAAGCGCTACTTCACGTACACGGTGCTGGGCGGCATCCTGTGGGCGGCGGGCATCACGGTGCTGGGCTCGCTGCTGGGCAACATCGGCTTCATCCGCGACAACGTCGACGCCATCTTCGTGGTGATCGTGCTCGTGTCGGTCGTCCCGATCGGCCTGGAGTACCTGAAGGGGCGCCGCGCGAAGAAGGCGCGGGGCGACGCGGCCGAGACTCCCGCCGAGGTCACGCAGCGGATCCCGCGCGTGCGCGACTGACCACAACCGAACTCGCGAAACGGCGCCGGCTCCCCTCGGGGGACCGGCGCCGTTTCAGTCCGTCATCGAGAACATCGAGCCCGGGTTGAACAGGTTCCCCGGGTCCAGCGCCTGCTTGATCTGCCGGTGCACCCGCAGGCCGACCGGACCGATCTCGCGCACGAGCCAGTCACGCTTGATCTTGCCGACGCCGTGCTCGCCGGTGACGGTGCCGCCCAGCGCGAGGCCGATCTCCAGGATCTCGTCGAACGCCTGCTTGGCGCGAGCGAACTCGTCCTCGGAGTCGGGGGCGTAGACGATCGTGGGGTGCATGTTGCCGTCGCCCGCGTGCCCGACGACAGCGATCTTCAGACCGACCTTCTCGCTGACCTGCTCGCAGCCGTGGATCAGCTCGGCGATGCGGGTGCGCGGCACGCAGACGTCGTCGGTCAGCCAGACCCCGTACGTCTCCAGCGCGGTGAGCACCACCCGTCGCGCTTGCAGCAGCATCTTGCCCTCTTCGAGGTCCTCGGTGGCGTACGCGAGGTCGGCGCCGCAGTCGGTGCAGATCTGCTCCAGCGCGGCCAGTTCGCGGCGGGCGGCTTCGCCACCGGCGTCGGACTGGGCGAGCAGCAGGGCGCGACAGTCGGAGCCCGCGCCGAGGTCGGTCTTCAGGTAGGTCTCCGACGCCTTGATCGACGCCGCGTCCATGATCTCCAGCAGCGACGGCACCAGCCCCTCCCGCACCACACGCGCGACGGCCTCACCCGCCGCCTCGGTGCTGCTGAACCCGGCCACGAACGTCGCGGGCGCCTGCGGCAGCGGCTTGAGCGCGACGGTCGCCTGCGTGATCACACCGAGCGTTCCCTCACTGCCGACGAACAGCTTCGCCAGGTCGTAACCCGCCACGCCCTTCACCGTGCGGCGGCCGGTCTTGAGCAGTGAGCCGTCGGCCAGCACGACTTCCAGCCCGAGCACGGAATCGGTGGTGACGCCGTATTTCACGCAGCACAGCCCGCCGGCGTTGGTGGAGAGGTTGCCGCCGATGGTGCACCAGTCGTAGCTCGACGGGTCCGGCGGATAGAACAGGCCATGCTTCTCGACGGCGTTGCGGAAATCCAGGTTGACCACGCCGGGCTGCACCACGGCGAGCCGGTTGCCGGCGTCGACCTCGACGATCTCGTTGAGCTTGGTCAGCACCAGCACCACACAGCCGTCGATCGCGTTGGCCGCACCGGAAAGCCCGCTGCCCGCACCACGCGGCACGATGGGGACCTCCGCCTCGGCACACGCCTTGACCACGGCCTGCACCCCCGCGGTGTCGACGGGCAGCACCACCGCCAGCGGCTTCCCGCCGGGAGCCAACGGCATCATGTCGCGCGCGTAGCTGTCGGTGACGTCGGCGTCGGTGAGCACGGCGTCCTTGCCGAGCTCGTCACGGAGTCGCTGGACCAGGGCCTCGTTGCTCATGCCACCATCGTAGGCGAAATATCTCCGCAGTACGGAATTTTTCTTCCAGTTCAACAGGATGGCCGTGTTCGGGAGCCTTGGAATGTCCAGCGCTAGCCGGCGACTGAGCGGCCTGGCCGAGGCGCCGCTGCACCCCGGGTCCGCGACGCGACCGTCTCGGGTCGACGGAGGGCTTCGCGTCCGCAGGCCCGCGACGACGGCCGCGGGAGCCAGTTCACGCTGGACATGGCGCCCGGACCGGCCGTCGCGCGAACGGCAGCTGCGCAAGCAGTGGCGGCGCGAACGGCAGCTGCGTGAACGGCGGCCGCGTAAGCAGCACCACGCCACGACCGGTGGCACCCCGAGCAGCAGCAGCGTCGGCAGCAGCAGCGTGGGAGGCGGCAGCCGCGCACGCTACGCGTACAGGAGGCGGCACTCGCGTCAGCAGCAGCGGCATGGGCGGCACCCGCGTCAGCAGCAGCGGCATGGGCGACAGCACGAGCGACAGCCGGATCACACGGGTAGTGGGGTCTCCTTCGTGTTGGCCGGGCGGCGGCCGCGGGTGAGCAGGAAGTAGGCCTGGACCGCGGTGTAGAGGAGGATCGCGGCGCCTGCCCAGGCTGTGACGTGCAGGCCCGAGACGAACGCCTCGCGGGCGGACGTCACGAGGGCCTCCGCGGCCGGGGCGGGCAGGGACTTCGCTGCGCTGACGGCGCCGCCCAGGGTGTCGTGGGCGGCGGCGACGGCGGTGTCCATCGCGGGGTCGTGCGGGGCCGCGCTCAGGGAGCCGGTCACGCCGGACTGGTAGACGGCCGTCGCCAGGCTGCCGAGCAGCGCGGTGCCGAGGGCGCCGCCCAGTTCGTAGCCGGTCTCGGAGATGGCCGAGGCCGCGCCAGCGCGGTCGACGGGGGCCGCGGAGATCACCAGGTCGTTGGTGAGCGTCTCGGACAACGCCACGCCGCCGCCCACCAGCACGAACGCGACGACCACCGCCGCGAGGCCCGCCGTGGTGCCCAGCGAAGTGAGCACCAGGAACCCGGCCGCGCCGAGCAGCAGGCCCACGCTGACCAGCACCGGCACCCGGACCCGACGGGCCAGCCAAGCCGCGAGCAGCGCCCCGGCGATGCCCGCGACCGTGGCCGGCAGCATCCACAGCGCGGCCGTCACCGGGGACAGCCCCAGCACCAGCTGCAGGTACTGCGGCACCAGGAACAGCAGCCCCACCAACGCGAACACGCCGAGCAGGTTGGTCACCACCGACGCGGTGAACATCCGGTTCGAGAACAGCGCCAGGTCCAGCATCGGCCGCTCCAGCCGGCGCTGACGGCCGACGAACAGCACGCCGAGGCCCAGCCCCACCACGACCGCCAGCGCCGCGGACCAGGTGAAGCCCGAAGTGGCCGCGATCTTGACGCCGTACACCACCGGCAGCATCGCGCCCAGCGAGAGCAGCGCGGACAGGAGGTCGAACCGGCCCGGGTTCGGGTCGCGGTGCTCCGGCAGCAGCAGTGGCCCGGCGATCAGCAGCACCACCATCACCGGCACGTTGATCAGGAACACCGAGCCCCACCAGAAGTGCTCCAGCAGCCAGCCGCCGATCACCGGCCCCACGGCCATGCCGCCGGAGAACGCCGCGCTCCACACCGCCACCGCGGTACGCCGGCGCCGGTCGTCGGTGAAGATGCTGCGGATCAGCGACAGCGTGGACGGCATCAGCGTCGCGCCGCCGACACCCAGCAGCGCGCGGGCGAGGATCAGCATCATCGGCGTGGTCGAGAACGCCGCCAGCACCGACGCCAGCCCGAAGGCCACCGCGCCCGCCAGCAGCAGCCGCCGCCTGCCGATGCGGTCGCCCAGCGTGCCCATGAACACCAGCAGCCCGGCCAGCACGAACGAGTAGACGTCGACGATCCACAGCTGTTCCGCCCCTGTGGGCCCGAGGTCTTCGCTCAGGTACGGCAGGGCGAACCCCAGCACGGTCGAGTCCACGCTGATCAGCAGGACCGGCAACACCAGTACCGCCAGCGCCCACCACTGTCCGCGCCTTTCCATGGCGCACTCTTCCCTTCTTGCACCGTCTGGACGGTACAGTTTCGCTCCTGGTGTAGAAGATAAACCGTCCGGACGGTACAGTCAAGAAGTGCCGAAACCCTCCGCTCGCGAGCGCATCCTCGACTCCTACGAGGTCATCCTCATCGAGCGCGGGCCGCAGGAGATCACGCTCGACGCGGTCGCGGCGCACGCCGGGGTGTCCAAGGGCGGCCTGCTGTACCACTTCGGCTCGAAGGACGCCCTGCGCGACGGCCTGCTCGAGCGGCTGGTCCGGCTCAACACCGAGGACCTCGAACTCGCGCGCGCCGCCCCGGAGGGCGTCTTCCGCTACTACCTGCGCACGGCGATCACCGACGTGACCCGCAACCTGCCGCTGCACCGCACGACGATGGCGACCATCCGGCTGGTGCTCAACGACCCCACCGCCGCCGAGGTGTCACAGCGCTGCATGAACGACACCCGCGAGCTGCTGCTGGAACACGCCGAAGACCGGCTGTCCGCCGAGCTGGTGATGCTGGTCGCCGAGGGCCTCTACATGCGCGCGGCGCTCGGCGAGGAAGACCGCGGCCTGCTCGACCGGATCGACGACATCGCCGTGCGCCTGGAGGACCACTGAGCCAGGAAAGCCTTGCCCGGCACGGCTTTCACCCGGCGAGCCCGGCGGGGTCAGCGGGCGATGCCGTAAACCCGGTCGATGTGCACCGTGAGCAGCAGCCGCTGGTCGGCGACCATGGCGGCGCGGTACTCGTCCCAGTCCGGGTGTTCGCCGGCGACCTCGCGGTACAGCGCGATCAGGGCCTCCACCGTCGCGTCGTCGGGGGCGGCGGCGACCGGCGACAGCTCCGCAGTGCCTTCCGCGACCGCGTACGACCAGCCGTTCTCGCTGCCCACGTGGTAGCTGACCCGCGGGTCACGGCGCATGTTCTTGGTCTTCGCGCGCGTCTCGGTGATGGAGACGCGCAGGGTGCGCGCCTCGGCGTCGAAGTGGTGCGAAACGGTGGACAGCTGCGGGCGCCCGTCGCGCTTGAGGGTGGCCAGCACGCCGTTGCGCCGGGAGCCGATGAGGTCGTAGAGCGCTGTGTCGTCGGTCATACCCTGTTCAACCGGTGCGTCACCGTCTTGTTCCCGCAGGTAACCGTCCACAGGACGAAACGGACCAACCACCACGCGGGAATCTGCTTGCATGCAACAACTAAGGTGTTGTGTGACACAACCGGGCTCTTCTCGCTTGCACAAACGTTGAATTGAGAACACCCTTGCCTTAGGCAACTAGTTGCAGCCGCCAAACAACGGTTCGTTCCACCCGCGAGGAAGACCCCACCCATGGCACCGAACAGCTCCGCCACCAGGCCCAAGGCCGAACTGGAACTGGCCGACCAGCTCAGCAACGAGCTGGTCCGGTTCATGCGCCTGATCACCAAGGCCAAGTCCCAGGTGGCCAAGCAGGGTCCGGACGGGATCGAGAGGGCCGCGTACGCGATCCTCTTCTGCCTCATCCACGAGGGTCCGCAGCGCACCAGCAAGCTCGCCGAATTCCTGCACTCGGAGATCTCCACGATCAGCCGGCAGTCGAGCTCGCTCGTGCAACACGGGCTGGTGGAACGCCAGGCCGACCCCGAGGACGGCCGGGCCTGCCTGCTCGCGCCCACTGCCGAAGGCCTTCGGGTCTTCGACGAGAACCGCAAGCAGCGCAACCAGTGGCTGGCCGACGTGCTCGGCGACTGGAGCCAGCAGGACCGCGAGCAGCTGAACAACCTGTTCGAGCGGCTGAACACCGGTATCGAGAACAACTTTCCACCACTGTCCGACACCGCCGCGGTGTCGCAGGCCAAGGGGGCCTCAGCGTTATGACGTCCACAGTCGAGAAACAACCTCAGACCCAAGGGGGAGCACCCGCGTCGCCGGGGGCTCTGGGGCTGACACACCGCCAGATCGTGACGATCCTGAGCGGCCTGATGTGCGGCATGTTCCTGGCCGCGCTGGACCAGACGATCGTGGGTACCTCGATCGTCAAGATCGCCAACGACCTGCACGGCTTCGAGCTGCAGGCCTGGGCGACCACGGCGTACCTGATCACTTCGACCATCGTCACGCCGATCTACGGCAAGCTGTCCGACATCTACGGACGCAAGCCGTTCTACCTGGCCGCGATCTCGATCTTCGTCGCCGGCTCGCTGGCTTCGTCGTTCTCGACTTCGATGTACGAGCTGGCCGCGTTCCGCGCGGTTCAGGGCCTCGGCGCCGGCGGTCTGATGTCGCTGGCCATGACGATCATCGGTGACGTGGTGCCGCCGCGGGAACGCCCGCGGTACCAGGGTTACATCCTCGCCGTCTTCGGTCTGTCCACTGTGCTCGGCCCGGTGCTCGGCGGCTTCTTCGCGGGCTTCGACAAGCTCGGCGGCTTCGACGGCTGGCGCTGGGTCTTCCTGATCAACGTGCCGATCGGCATCGTCGCGCTGTTCGTGGTCGCCAAGGTGCTGAACGTCCCGCACACGCCACAGAAGCACAAGATCGACTGGTGGGGCGCGCTGAGCCTGATCGTCGCTGTGGTGCCGTTCCTGATCGTCGCCGAACAGGGCCAGAAGTGGGGCTGGGGCGACGGCAAGGCGATCCTCTGCTACGCCGTCGGCGCGGTGGGCGTGATCGCGTTCATCCTGGTCGAACGGGCCATGAAGGACGCCGCGCTGATCCCGTTGCGGCTGTTCAAGAACTCCACGTTCACCGTGGCGATCATCGGCGGCATCATCGTCGGTGTCGCGATGTTCGGCGCGATCACCATGATCCCGCAGTACATGCAGGTGGTGCAGGGCTACACGCCGACCCAGTCCGGGCTGCTGATGCTGCCGCTGATGGGCGGCCTGATGCTGAGCTCGATCGGGTCCGGCCGGATCATGTCGAAGACCGGGCGCTACAAGGTCTTCCCGATCGTCGGCACCCTGCTGATCGCGGCGGGCGCCTTCTTCTTCGCGCAGGTCAAGTACGACTCGCCGCTGTGGCACCCGCTGGTCGCCGCGGCCATCATCGGCCTCGGCCTCGGCCAGTGCATGCAGACGCTGGTGATCGCGGTGCAGAACGCCGGGCCGCGCAGCGACATGGGCGCGTCCACCGCCGCGGCGACGTTCTTCCGCCAGATCGGTGGCACCGCCGGTGTCGCGGTGTTCCTGACGATCCTGTTCAACGTGCTGCCGGGCAACATCACCAAGGCGTTCGGCGGCAACCCGCCGACCGGCGCCGGGGCGAAGCTGGCCGACCTGCAGAGCAACACCAGCATCATCGAGACGCTGCCGCCGGCACTCAAGACGCCGATCCTGATCGGCTTCACCGAGTCGATCACCACGGTGTTCTACGTCGCGGGCGGCGTGGCGCTGCTGGCCACGATCGTGCTGCTGTTCCTCAAGGAGATCCCGCTGGCCGGCATGTCCGCGGCGTCGACCATGGAGGGCGCCGAGGCGCTGCTCGACGAGGACAGCGCGCCGACCGAGGTCATCGAGCCGGCGGCCAAGCCGGGTTCCCTGTTCGAAGAAGCCCCGCGTGAGCCGGTACTGGTCGGCGCGGGCGGAAGGCACTCGTTGAACGGAAACGGTCACGGCGACCCGGAGGCGATCTCCGGCGCCCTGCCGATGCCGATCACCAACTCGGCCGCGGGCGCGGGCCTCGACCTCCCGACCGGCAACGGCGGGGTGCCGGTGACCGGGCACGTGCGGCGGCAGGACGGCAGCCACGTCAGCGGCGCCGCGCTCACCCTGATCGACCAGCAGGGCCGTCAGGTGGCGCGGGCGACCGGCAACGGCGACGGCAGCTACTCCGTGCCGACGCAGGGCCCTGGCACGTACGTGCTGATCGTGGCGGCCCCCGGGCACCAGCCGCAGGCCTCCAGCGTGGTGGTCGGCGGCGGCCCGGCGAAGCTGGACGTGACGCTCACCGGCTCGGGCGAGCTGACCGGCGTGGTCCGGTCGGTCGGCATGGGCAACCCGCTGGTCAACGCGACGGTGACGCTCACCGACTCGCGCGGCGAGGTCAACGGCGCGTTCATCACCGCCGACGACGGCGTCTACACCTTCAACGGGGTCGGAGCCGGGCAGTACACGCTGGTCGCGAGCGGCGCGCACTACCGCCCCGTCGCGGTCACGCTGACCGTGCCGGACAGCGGTGTGCTGCGGCACGACGTCGAGCTGGCCGGTGCCGTGCTGCTGCAGGGCACCGCGCGCACCGAGGGCGAGCGGATCGTGCCGGACGCGCGGATCACGGTGCTGGACGAGAACGGCAACGTCGCGGCCGTGGCCCGCACGGACGGCGAGGGCCGGTATGTGGTCAGCGACCTGCCGACCGGCTCCTACACGGTGGTGGCGAGCGGTTACCCGCCGGCCACCAGCCGGGTGTCGCTCAGTGACGGCGAGGCCGAGCACGACGTCCGCCTGAGCTATGACCAGGCGTTCGACGAGCTGGTCGACCGGTCATGAGCGGGGGCCTGCGCGCGCAGCTCCGCGCGAACGGGGGCTGGCCGGTCGAGAACGCCGTGCTGACGGTGACGGATCTCAACGGCCGCCAGGTGGCGCGGCAGGTCACGGACGCGAAGGGGGCGGTGGCGACCGAGCCGCTGCCCCCGGGCGTCTACACCGCCGTGATCACCGCGCCGGGCTACAACCCGATGGCGCGCACGGTGCAGGTCGGCTCGGACGGTGCCGGCCTGCTGGGCGACATCTCCCTCGCGCCGGTCGCGGAGGCCGTGGCCCTGCCGCCGGCGGGCCCGTGGATGATCGACCCGGTGCACTCGTCGGTGGTCGCGACCGCGCGGCACATGGGCATCGCCAGCATCAAGGTGCGGTTCCCGGACGTCGTCGGGCGGATCGAGATCGGCCGCCCGGTCGAGCGGTCCTCGGTGCAGGCCGAGATCAAGGCCGCCAGCATCGAGTCGGGCATCAAGATGCGCGACGACCACCTGCGCTCGGCTGAGTTCCTGGACGTCGACGCGCACCCGGTGATCGGCTTCCGGAGCACCGGCCTGTCCCAGCGCGGCACGGACACCTGGGTCCTCGCCGGCGACCTGACCCTGCACGGCGAGCACCGCCAGGTCGAACTGGACCTCCGCTACAACGGCCACGGCCCCGACCCTTGGGGCGGCGTCCGCGCCTCGTTCCACGCCGAAACCCAGCTGCACCGCAACGATTTCTCGATCAACTACAGCGCGATGGTCCGCGCCGGCGTCGCCGTGATCGGCACGACGGTCAAGGTGGAACTCGATATCGAAGCTGTGCAAGGCGAGTCGCTGCCACAGTTCTGAGGCCGCACCGAGAAAAGCCGCCCGTGACGGGAACTGTCACGGGCGGCTTTTTCGTTGGGTTGAAAGGGGGTTCTCCGCCGGTGTCGCGAGGGGGACTTTCGCGATGCTCGCCGCTCTGGTGGGGCCTCGCGGGCTTCGCTAGGCGCCGGTGGGAGTTGCGCATGGCGGACGGTGGCGCGAACGAGGGTGTTCATCGCGAACCGTTGACGCGAAAGGGACTTGTGGGCGAGGTTTGGTGCGAGTGGACCGTTCGCGACCGGGTATCGGTGCGAGTGGATCGGTCGCGACCGATCGCTGGCGCGAGAGCGCCTTTCACGGCCGGGCATCGGCGCGAGTGGACCAGTCGCGACCGATCGCTGGCGCGAGAGGACCTTTCACAGCCGGGCATCGATGCGAGTGGACCGATCGCGACCGGGTATCGGTGCGAAAGGACAGTTCGCGACCCGGGCGATGCTGCGAGAGGGCCATTCACGGCCGGGCATCGGTGCGAGAGGACCGTTCACGACCGGGCACCGCCGCGAGAGGGCCATTCGCGACCCTGGCACCGGCGCGAAAGGACCGTTCGTAACCCAGGGTGCCGATACGAGAGGGCCATTCGCAACCGCGCGCCGGCACGAACAACCCCGGTCACACACCACAGCGATGGCGAAAAGCAACCAAGAACCCCACCCTCCAAAACCAGCCGTGAACGACCCGTTCACGGCAGGAATACCCAAAGTGACCGGAAGGCAGGATCCGATGGTTCGGTATTACCCCGCTGCACGGCCACGTAGGCTCTACGCGTGAAGGTCGAAAGCATCGAGGCCGCGGGCGTGGGCGTGAGCTGGCTGGACACAGCCGGGCCGTTCCTCGTCTGGGTGATCGTGCTGGGCTTTGTGTTCGCGGAGTGCGCGTTGATCGTCGGGCTTTTTCTGCCGGGCGATTCGCTGCTGTTCGCGGCGGGGGTGGTGCTCGCGCAGCACGGGTCGGACGCCAATGCCTGGTTGCTGTCGGCGGCGGCGCTCGTCGTGGCGGTGCTGGGGAACCAGGTGGGCTACTACATCGGGCGCAGTACCGGCACGCGGCTGATCGCGCGCCGTGGCGGGAAGGTGCTGAACCGGCACAACCTCGATCGGGCGCAGGCGTTCCTCGACCGCAAGGGGTTCTTCGCGATCGTCGCCGCGCGGTGGATCCCGTGGATCCGGACGCTGGCGCCGCTGGTCGCCGGGGCCGCGCGGATGGACCCGCGCCGCTTCCTGCTCGCGACCGCCACCGGCGGGCTGCTCTGGGTGCCGACGCTCGTGCTGCTGGGCTACTACGGCGCCGGTCTGCTCGACGCGCTGCCCTGGCTCAAGACGGCCGCGCTCTGGGCGAGCGTCGCGTTCTTCGTGCTCGGCACCGGCTACGGCGTGTACCGCTACCGCCAGGAGATGCGCCGCCCGGTCGACGAGCCGGACGACACCAACGCGCCCGCCTGAAACCCGAGCGCCGGGACCGTCCCGGAAGAGCCCGGCCTAGATCTCCGGTTCCGACCAGATCTCGAGCTGGATCCCGTCCGGATCGCGGAACACCACCACCGACGAGCCTTCGAAGGTGCGTGAGGCGGTCGAGGGCAGGTAGGACACGCCGAATTCGGCGAGCCGCGCCTCCCAGTCGACCAGCTCGGCCTTGGACGACACCGAGAACGCGACGTGGTCGAGGCCGGTGCGGCGCTCGTCGAACTCGCGGCGTTCGGTGTCCGGGTGCTGCACGAGGACCACGGAGAAGCCGTCGCCCGCCGATCTCAGCACCACCTTGTGGATCCCCGTGTCCGGATCCTCGCGGCGGTGGCTTTCCTCGAGGTCGAGCACACGCGCGTACCAGGGGACGCTTCGGTCCACATCGGTCACGGTGAGCGCCAGATGGTGCACAGACGTGAGCTTGGGCATGACTAGAACGGCCGTCCTTTCGACCCCCCATTTACGCACCTCGGTGCGCTTTCCAGTGCGGTTTCACCCGCCGCCGGGCGTCACCCACCCCGTGAACCGCCGGCTCCGCCAGGGTAAGACAGCCGCCACGCGACGATGGGAGGATTCACCGACTTCCCCTACGAATCGTGATCTCCTCGTCGCCGGGCGTCCCACAAGCCGGGATGACGCCGGTCCGAGACCCGTCTGTCACGAGAAGGTGCTTCAGCGTCCTCCGCCGACTTCGAGCACCGCGCCCGCGGTGAACGAAGCCGCCGGTGAAAGCAGCCAGAGCACCGCTTCGGCGATCTCTCCCGGCTCGCCGGGGCGGCCCATCGGGATGCCCGGGGCCAGCCGTTGCAGCCGGTCCGGCATCCCCGCGGCCGCGTGCAGGCCGGTGGCGATGAGGCCCGGCGCGACGGCGTTCACGCGCACCCCCTCCGCGGCGACCTCCTGCGCCAGGCCGAAGGTGAGCGTGTCGACCGCCGCCTTCGAAGCCGCGTAGTGCACCCACTCGCCGGCCGAGCCGGTGCGCGCCGCGGTCGAGGAGATGTTCACGATCGCGCCGCCGGGTCCGCCGTACTTCGACGACAGCCGGCGCACCGCCTCGCGGCAGCACAGGAACACCCCGCCGACGTTGACCTCCATGACCCGCCGCACGGTGGCCGCGGACTGCTCGTCCAGCCGTCCCGGTGTGTTGCCCGTGATCGCGGCGTTGTTGACCAGACCGGCCAGCGGGCCCAGCTCACCGGCGGCGTCGAACAGCTCGCTCACCTGCTGTTCGTCGGCGACGTCCGCGCGCACGGCCAGCGCCTTCTGGCCCAGCTCACGCACGCTTTCCACGACGCGCGAGGCCGGCTCGGCTTCGCCGGAGTAGTTGACCACCACGTCGTAACCGCGCCGAGCGGCCAGCTCGCACACGGACGCGCCGATGCCCCGGCTCCCGCCGGTGACGACCAGAACGCTCACAGGGCGAAGTTCACCAGCGGGAGGTTCTCCAGCACGAGGTCGGCGCGGTCGCGGGTGCTCGAGATGAGGTCGGCGTTGCGCTGGTCGGAGCCGAGCGCGCGCTGCCGGGCCTCGACCAGTGACCGGCCGTAACGGCGGTGGCGCGAAACCAGCCGCTCGATCCGCTCGGGCTCGTCCGGCGCCAGGTACCAGGCCTCGGTGAGGTGCTGGCGAACGCCGCTCCACGGGTCGTCCGGCAGCAGCAGGTAGTTGCCCTCCGTGATGACCAGCTGGACCTCCGGCGCGACGGGGACCGCGCCCGCGATCGGCTCCTCGATCTCCCGGCGGAATTCCGGCGCGTAGACGGTCTCGTTGCCGTCCGCGAGCCGGCGGATCAGGTGGACGTACCCGGCGGCGTCGAAGGTGTCGGGGGCGCCCTTGCGGTCGGTGCGGCCGAGCCGCCGCAGCTCCACCTGCGCGAGGTGGAAGCCGTCCATGCCGACGACGGCGGCGCGCGAGCCCAGCGCGTTCGCGATCGCCCAGGCCAGCGTGGTCTTGCCGGACGCGGGCGCGCCGATGATGCCCAGCACGCAACGCTGCCGCGGCTTGGCGAGCCCTTCGGCCCGTGTCAGGAGGTCCTCGAACGCCGTCATCGCACTCCCTTTCCCAGCTCCCTGATCGCGGCCGTCCACGACCTCGGCCCCACGTGGCGGACGCGCTCGGCGGCCACCTCGTTCGCGTGCCGGACCCAGCCGGCCACGTCGTTTCCCAGGCCTGCCACCGCGAAGGCGAGCGCGCCGTGCCAGACGTCGCCTGCCCCCAGTGTGTCCCGCGCGGCGACCGCGGGGACAGCCACCTCACCCGAGTCTTCCCCAGCGCTCCAGCGCACCGGATCCGGGCCCGCCGTGGTGATCACGACGGGCACCCCGCGCGCGGTCAGACTCGGCCCGGGAACGCGGAAGTGCGCGGAGCAGGCGGCGACGTCGACCAGCGGGAGCAGCTCGTCCAGCACCGGTTTCCAGCTGCCCGCGTCGAGGACCACCGGCACGCCTCGCTCCTTCGCGGCGCGCGCGGTCTTCAGCGCCAACGCCGGGTGATGGCCGTCGACGAGCACGGCACTGACACCGTCGAGATCAGGCTCGGGGACGGGGAAGTCGGCCTGCGCGGCGGCGTTGCGCGAGACGACCGTTCGCTCCCCGTCGTGGTCACGGACGGCGACCGCGCTCACGGACGGCGGCGTCGCCAGGCCGGGCGCGAGATCAACGACGCGGACCCCGCACGTGGCGAGGTCCGCGCGGGCGAGTGCGGCCAACGGGTGCGCGCCGAGCACCGTCACGAGGGTCGCCTCCGCGCCGAGCGCGGCCACGGTCACCGCGGCGTTCGTCGCGGGCCCACCGGCCGCGACGTCCACCGCGAGTGACTGCACCTTCTCGCCCGGCGCCGGGAAATCGGCGACCCGCTGGACGACGTCGACGGTGCACAGGCCCGCCAGCAGCACTCTCACCTCAGGTCAGCCCGGCGTGGGTGGTGGCCGCGACCTCGGCCACCTCGCCGTTCTCGTCGAGCCGCAGCGCGCCGGTCAGCAGGCCGACGACCTGGTTCATGGTGTGCGTCTTCGGCGAGACCAGGGCGACCCGCTTGCCGAGCCGGTGCACGTGGATGCGGTCCGCGATGTCGAACACGTGCGGCATGTTGTGGCTGATCAGCACCACCGGCAGGCCGCGATCCCGGATGCGCCCGATCAGCTCCAGCACCTTCGCCGACTCCGCGACGCCCAGCGCGGCCGTCGGCTCGTCCATGATCACGGCCTTGGTGCCGAACGCCGCCGCCCGAGCGACCGCGACACCCTGGCGCTGGCCGCCGGAAAGCGTCTCCACGGCCTGCGTGATCGACTTGACCTGGATGCCCAGCTCGTCCAGGATCCGCTGCGCCTCGCTGCGCATCTCCGCGGTGTCCAGCTTGCGCGCCAGCAATCCGAACGGCCCGCCGCGCCGCTTTTCCCGGCCCAGGAACATGTTCGACGCGATGTCCAGCGCCGGCGCCACGGCCAGGTCCTGGTACACCGTCTCGATCCCGTAGTGCCGGGCGTCCAGCGGGGTCTTGAAGTGGACGGTCTTGCCGTCCACCTTGATCTCGCCGGCGTCGGGGACCACCGCCCCGGACAACGCCTTGATCAGGCTGGACTTGCCGGCGCCGTTGTCGCCGACCACGGCGAGCACCTCGCCCGGGTACAGGTCGAAGTCGGCGCCGTCGATCGCGGTCACCCGGCCGTAGCGCTTCACCAGGCCGCGGGCCGACAGCGTGGTCTCCTTGGCAGAAGTCATGACTGCTGGCCCCTCCGTGCGATCCGGTCCACGACCACCGCGACGATCAGCAACGCGCCGGTCGCGAGGTCCTGGTAGTTGCCGTCCACGCCCATCTGCGTCAGCCCCGAGCGCAGCACCGCCACGACCAGCGCGCCGAACAGCGTGCCGAGCACCGAGCCGCGGCCGCCGAACAGGCTGGTGCCGCCCAGCACCACGGCGGTGATGGAGTCGAGGTTGCCGAGCTGGAACTGGTTCGGGTCGGCGTTCGGCGTGCGGCCGAGCGCCTGCCACGCGGCGATGCCGAAGCACACGCCCGCGACGACGTACACGGAGATCACCGTGCGGTTGACCTTGATCCCGGACAGCCGCGCCGACTCCGGAGCGTTGCCCACGGCGTAAACGTGCTTGCCCCACGCGGTTTTCGTGAGCGCGTACCAGACGATCAGGAACATGATCAGCGCGAGCGTCATGCCGTAGGTGATCGGGATGCCGCCGAAGAGGAACCGCTTGGTGCCGAGCCATTGCAGCAGCCCGTCGGTCACCGGCACGGCCTGGCCGCCCGCGATCAGCTTCGCCACGGCGGTCAGGCCGGTGAACGTGCCGAGCGTGATGATGAAGGCAGGCAGCTTGATCCGCGTCGCCAGCGTCCCGATGAACAGGCCGACCACCACGGTCAGGATCACGCCCACGATCAGCGCGAAGAAGCCGTTCGAGCCCGCCGCGGCCAGCTTCGCCATCACCAGCGTGGCCACGACCATCGACGACGCGTTGGACAGGTCGATGCCGGCGATCAGGATGATCAGCGTCTGGCCGAGCGCCAGCGTGCCGACCACCAGCGACTGCTGGACCACTGTGGACAGATTGTCGAGGTCGAAGAACGTGTCCGTGGCAAGGGAGAACACCACGATGGCCACGATCAACGCCAGCGCGGGCCCCACGGCCGGGGCCCGGAGGAGGAACTCGCCGAGCGACTCGCGCTCACGGTTCCCGTTCACCGTCGCGGTGGTCATTTCGTGCCTCCCCAGCAGTTCTGCAGGCCCCACGCGGTGTTCTGGCTCGGCACGCCGGGCATCGGCTTGTCGGTGATCACCGCGGACCCGGTGTTGACGAAGCCGGCCGGCTTCTTGCCGGTCTTGGCGTACTGGACCGCCGCGAGCACGCCCTGCTCGGCCATCTTCTTCGGGAACTGCATCACCGTGGTGGCGTACAGGCCGTCCTTGACGTTCTGGACGCCCTCGCAGCCGCCGTCGATCGAGCCCATCACGACCTGCCCGGTCAGCCCGCGGGCCTTGAGCGCCGCGTACGCGCCGCGGCCCATCGGCTCGTTCATCGAGTAGACCGCGTTGATGTCCGTGGTGCGCTGCAACAGGTTCTCCATGCCCTGCTGCGCGAGGCTCTGGTCGCCGTTGGCCGCGGTGTGGCCCTTGATCTCCGGGGACGCGTCGGTGAGCCCGATGCCCTTCAGGAACCCGCCGTGGCGCTCGGTGTCGACGGAGCTGCCCGCGGTGCCGTCGACCATCAGCAGCTTCGGATCGGTGCCGCCCAGTGCGGCCTTCACGTACGCGCCCTGCTGCTGGCCGGCCGCGAAGTTGTCGGTCGCGAAGGTGGCGTCGACCGCGTCCGGGGGCTCGGTCGCGGTGTCGAGCGCGATCACCAGGATCCCGGCGTCACGCGCGTCCTTGATCGCCTTGAGCACGCCGGTGGACGAGCTCGGGGTGATCAGGATGGTGTTCACGCCTTGCTGGGTGAGGTTCTCGATCGCGCGGACCTGGCCGTCGTTGTCACCGTCGAACTGGCCGGCGAGCGCGCTGAAGTCCGCGCCGTTCGCCTTGGCGGCCGCGCTGGCCGAGTTGCGGAGCTCCACGAAGTACGGGTTGGTGTCGGTCTTGGTGACCAGGCCGATCTTGGCCTTGCCGCTGCCCGCCGTGTTCGTGCTGCCACCCCAGTGGCGCTCGACGGTGCACCCGGCCGTGCCGACCGCGACCGCGGCCACCAGGGCTAGTGCGGTGAGACTGCGCTGTCTCATGGAGATGCCCTCCGAAGGTGCGAGGTTGCCGATGGTCGGCAAGGTAGACAGACTCAAGGCCTGGCGCAAGCGTTTGCGCAAACGCTTGCGAGTGAACTTGGTGAAGGACTGACATGCCACAACCCCGCTCCTCACGGCCGACCCAGCGAGACATCGCGGAGCTGGCCGGGGTGTCCATCACGACGGTCTCCCACGTCGTCAACGGCACCCGCGCCGTCGCGGAGGATACGAAGGCCGCGGTGCTCCGGGCGATCGAGACCACCGGCTACACCGGCGACGCGATCGCGCGATCCCTCGTCACGGGCGGCACGCGGTCGATCGGGATGGCGGTCTCGCTGGTCGCGAACCCCTACTTCGCGGCGTTGATGCAGGCGATCGAACGGGAGGCGTCGGCGAACGGCTACACCGTCATCCTCGCCGACACCCACGACACGGCCTCGACCGAGCGTGACGTGGTCCGGGCGCTTCGCTCCCGTCGCGTCGACGGCCTGCTGATCACGCCGGCGCCCGGCGACGGCTCGGTGATCGGCGAGCTGGTCTCGCTCGACGTGCCCACGGTGCTGATCGACCGGCTCGCCACCCGCGGCGACGTCGATCAGGTCGGGGCCGAGAACATCCAGGCGACGTCGGCGCTCACGGCCCACCTCGCGTCGCTCGGGCACCGGCGGATCGGCATGATCAGCGGCGTCCCCGGGCTGACCACCTCGGAGGAGCGGGTGCTCGGCTACCGGCTGGGACTGGGCCGCTCCGGGCTGACCTGGTCGCCGGATCTGGTGGCGTGCGGGCATTCCGCACGCGAGGGCGGGGCGCTGGCGCTGAGCACCCTGCTCGCGCTGCCCGAGCCGCCGACGGCACTGGTGGTGGCCAACGACAGCATGATGGTGGGCGTCCTGCACGAGGCCCGGCGGCGCGGGCTGCGGATCGGCGGCGACCTGCCGGTGGTGGTCTACGACGAGGTCGAGTGGGCCGATCTGGTCGAGCCGCCGCTGACCACGATGGCGCAGCCGATCGAGGACATCGGCCGCCGGGCCGTGCGGCTGCTGCTGGCCCGGCTGGCGGACCCGGGCCGCGCCGCCGAAACCGTCCGGCTGCCGCCGACGCTGCGGCATCGGAGGTCGTGCGGTTGCCCGGAAGTGCCCTAGCCGTTCACTCGGATTGGTGAACCTGAGCAAGTCGGCCGTTCTGACGTCCCAGCCGGGCCCGGCCAGAGGTTACCGTTGGGTAGGTAACTACTACGAGAGCACGGGAAATGACCGCTCTGGCGCCGGAGATGCCCCTCTGGACCCCACCGGTGACGCGCCGGTTCGGGGTGGCCATGGGCATGCACGCGAGCCCGTACTCCGGCGAGCTGCTGCGGGCCATGCGGGCGGCCGCCGCGCGGACGGGCTGCGACCTCGTGCTCGCCGACACCCGCGACGTCGTCAGCGAAGAGGCCGCGGTGGTGCGCGCGCTCGGGGCCGATCGCCTCGACGGCGTCCTGCTGGTCCCGGCACCCGGCGACGACGCGGTGATCAACGGGCTGGTGCGCACGGGAGTCCCCACGGTGCTCGTCGACCGGATCGCCGGCCGCAACGACGTCGACCAGGTCGGCTCCGAGAACATCCAGGCCGTTTCGGCGCTGGTGCAGCACTTGGCCGGACGGCGGCACCGCCGGATCGCGATGATCACCGGCGAAGAGGGCTCGACGGTCAGCGAGGAGCGCGCGCTCGGCTACCGGCTCGGCATCGGCCGCGCGGGCCTGCGGTTCAACTCCGAGCTGGTGGCCTGCGGCATGTCCTCGCCCGGCGGGGCGGCGCGCGCGGCCGCCCGGCTGCTCGACGGCTGGCCCTCGCCGTCCGCGATCGTGGTCGGCGGCGAGTCGATGCTCATCGGCGTCCAGTGGGAGGCCCATCGCCGCGGCATCCGCATCGGGTCGGAGCTGGCGGTGGTCGGCTACGGCGACATGGAGTGGGCCCGCACGGTCTCGCCCGCCGTCACCACGATGGCGCAGCCGATCGCCGAAATCGGGCGCAAGGCCGTTGAGCTGCTGCTTTCCCGCGTGACCGACGCGAGCCGGCGTCCCGAAGCGGTCCGGCTGGCCCCCCGCTTCCTGCACGGCGCGTCCTGCGGCTGCTGAACCGCTCAGGCCAGGGTCGCGGCGGCTTCCAGGAGCATCCACGCTCCAGTTTGGACAGACAGGTCACGCTCGGGCGCGTCCGAGGCCAGCGGCAGTGCCGGGGCCGGCCTGGACCATTCCGCGCTGAACAGCGGGCCGTTCGGGGCATCCGTGGCGCCGGACCAGCAGGCTTCGGCCGAGGCCAGCACCAGCTCGCGGGCGGTGGACGCCTCCGGCTCGGGCAGCTTGGCCGCCGCAAGCGCCAGGTAACGGGCCAGGATGGCGGCGAACAGGCCGCCGTCCCCGCCGTTCTGCCCGCGCAGGACGCCGCCGGGCGTCAGGTGCTCGGCGACGGCGCGGATGGTGCGCGCGGCGTCCTCCGGCTCGGACTGCTCCAGGCAAGCGCCCAGGTAAACGCCCTGGCAGTAGGTGAAGATGTGCTTGGCCAGCTCGCCGGTGTCGGCGTTGATGCCGTCCCAGACCAGCCCACTGGCCGGGTCGACCAGGGTGTCGCTGAGCCAGTCCGTCATCTCGCGGGCGCGGGCGGCGTCGCCCTGGCGGGCGTGGAAGATGGCGGCCGGGCCGTTCGCGGGCGCGTTCTTGAACCGGTCCCCGCGCCGCCACCAGATGCCGCCGCCGGCCTCGGCCGTCCAGCCTTCGTGCAGCTGGGCGTCGATCGCGGTCAGCGCTTCGTCTACATCGGACAGTTTCAGCGCGCGGACCCGTTGCAGGGCAAGGCCGAGCCACGCGATGTCGTCGTAGTACTCGTTGGTCCAGCGGCCGAAGTTGCGGGAGCGCACCGACGTGACGAATCGGCCGATCAGGGCCCCGCGCTCGGTCGACGGTGTGCGCAGCTGGGCGTCGACGAGGGTGTCCAGCAGGTGCGCCTGCCACCAGTAGTTCCAGTGCCAGTGCAGCCGCTGCCCGAGGCTGGGCGGCCACCCGCTGCGGCCCAGCACGGTCCCCGGACGGCCCCAGACCCGGCGCAGGTGCCGGGCGCACACGGCCCGCTCGGCGGTGGCGGCGCGATCGGCCCAGTCAACGGTCATCCCACGATGATGCCCCGTTCCAGGGACGCGCGCACTCCGTCCTTTGTGGAGCTCACCAGGCCTGGGACAGGTCCGCGTGCCGGCGCACCCAGGAGTGCATCACGATGCCCGCCGCGACGCCCGCGTTGATCGAGCGCGTGGTGCCGAACTGGGCGATCGACACCACCAGCGCGGCGACCGACTGGGCCTCCGCCGAAAGCCCGGGGCCCTCCTGGCCGAAGAGCAGCAGGCATTCGCGCGGCAACTCGGCCGTCTCGACCGGCTGGGAGCCCGGGGTGTTGTCCACGGCGACCAGCGCGAGCCCCGACTCCGCGCAGAACGTGAGCAGCCCGCTCACGTCCTCGTGGTGCCGCAGGTGCTGGTAGCGGTCCGTGACCATCGCGCCGCGGCGGTTCCAG
This sequence comes from Amycolatopsis saalfeldensis, assembly GCF_900110575.1. Lineage (GTDB taxonomy): Bacteria > Actinomycetota > Actinomycetes > Mycobacteriales > Pseudonocardiaceae > Amycolatopsis > Amycolatopsis saalfeldensis. The sequence continues at coordinate 53,468 of NZ_FOEF01000019.1, read as the reverse complement.
CGGCGGCGGCCGACGATGTGCACCTCCGCGGCGGCGAAGGCGTTCGCGGTGCGGACCACGGTGCCGATGTTGTGGTCGTGCTGGAAGTTCTCGATCGCCACGTGGAACGGGTGCCGCCGGGAGTCCACATCGGACACGATGGCCTCACGGCGCCAGTAGCGGTAGGCGTCGACCACGTTGCGGCGGTCGCCGTTCGCCAGCAGCTCGGGGTCGTAGCGCGGATCGTCCGGCCATGGCCCCGGCCACGGTCCGACACCGACCTCTTCGCGGCCCACCCACTCGGTGGGGCCGATCTCGTGGGATTCCGTCGTCATCGACGACGATTCTCGCTCAGCCCAGGCGGACGCGGTGCGCCGCGGGGTCCTCGTGGCGGTGACGCCAGCGCTGGTAGGCACCGACGTAGGAGAAGACCAGCAGGCCCAGCGCCACAACGACGACCACCGGCAGCAGCGAACGCGGGATCACCGTGTCGTAGAGGTAGTACGCGTTGAAGCCGCCCGGCAGGTCGCCGAGGCCCTCCTGATGGCGGAAGAAGTTCTCCGCCGCGGTGAGCGGGCACGGCACCGGCGTGACGTTGACCAGCACGCCCCAGACCGCGAAGAACACATGCACGAAGACGAGCTTGGGCCAGCGCCAGGCGAGGAAGCCGCCGAGCCCGATGAACAACAGGGCCAGGATGTGCACCGCGACCGTGAGGTCGGCGAGGAAATGAGCCACCGATTCGTTCACCGTCGCGCCCCCTTCCCGAACCCCCCACCAGCGACGATACTCCGCTGAAGTCGTGTGGGAGCAGGAAAAAAGGCTGCTCGCTGTGATGTTCAACCCACAGGAGCAACCTGTTCACCCAGGCGGTAACGGAGGAGTCACTCCGGGTGGGGCGCCTACTGGACGCGATCCCCGCCGGAAGAAGGCTCCTCGTCGGTGCTCGGGATGTAGACGTCGCCGACGTTGATGTTCACCTCGACGACCTCCAGCCCGGTCATCCGCTCGATCGACCCGACCACGTTGCGCCGCACGGCCCGGGCCAGCTCGGCGATGGGCACGCCGTACTCGACGACGAGCTCCAGGTCCACCGCGGCCTGCTTCGCGCCGACCTCGACGCTCACGCCCTGGCCGGCACTGGCGGACGCGCCCGGGATGCGGTCGCGCAGCGCGCCGAACGCCCGCGCGGCCCCGCCGCCGAGCGCGTGCACGCCGGAGACCTCACGCGTCGCGAGGCCGGCGATCTTCTGCACCACGGTGTCGGCGATCGTGGTGGTGCCGTGCTCGGTGACGAGCGGGCTGGTGTCCGTCCTGGTGGCCACCTCGGCCGTCTTCACCACCGGCTTCTCGGCGGTGCCGCGGCCGGCCTGCTTCACGGTCTTCTCGACGGTCGTCATCAGGTTCCTCCCTCGATTGCCTTGTTCACACAACGGTTTCTTGCCCCGTTCGCCCTATCGACACACCTACCCGGCCATCGTCACGACCCGATCGTGTGGACTTCAGAACGCCGCGCCGTCGATGTCGGTGACGACCAGCCGCAGCTTCGCCGAGTCCCACTCGGTGCCGTCGAGGACCGCGCGCACCGCGTCGGCCGCCGCGTCCAGCAACGGCGGAAGCGGCAGCCGGGTCGCGATCAGGCGGATCTGCACCGTTTCCGGATCGAGGTCGACGGCCGTGCCGGACCAGTCGCCGGGCACCCACGAGTGCTCCGGCGCGATCGGCGTCGCCGGCCGCAGGCCGTCCACCTTTTCCAGCGCGGCGACGATGCGGTCCGTCGTCTCGCGGGCGGTCGTGGTCGTCACCGGCCCTCCGGCTCGATCGGCGCGACGGGATCGATGTCCAGCACGGACACGAGCACCTCGGTCACGGCCAGCCCGGTCTGCTCGGCGACCACCCGCGTCACCGAGCGCTGCACCGCGCGGCCGACGGCGGCGGCCTGGTCGACGCCGGAGGTCACGAGGTCGACCTGCACGGTCAGCCGCCCGTCGGCGCTGCGCACGCGGACGCCGTCGGCCGGCGCCGGGTCGAGCCCCTTCCACCGCTGGCGCGCCGCCCGCGTCCACGCCGTGACCAGCCCGACCAGGCCCGGTTCGAGCCGCACCACCCCCGGGGTGGCGAGCGCGGCCCGCGCCGCGACACTCGCCACCACCGGGTCCGCGATCACGTACTCGGCCTCGACTGTCATTCCCCGTCCTCGTACACGTCTTCCACCAGCAGGTCCAGCTTCGCGAGCGAGAGTCCCACTCGTGCCGCGGCCGCGGCCACGACGCGCTCGCGCACCCTGGCCAACGTCTCGCCGCCGTCCCGGTTCCCGAGCCGGACGACCAGGGTGAGCTCGACTTCGACGACGCTCGCACCGTCGGAGTCGACGCCCGCCTTCCGCACCCGGCACCGCCGGGCCCGGACCCCGCCGGCCGAGTCCGCGGCGTAGCGCAGGATCACCGCGACGGCCTGCTCGCTCACCTCGACCCCGCCGGGCTCCGGCGTCGGCAGGCTCAGCATCTGCCCGCGCCGCACCTCCGCGCGGACCGCCGACATGATGCGCCCCACCAGGTCCGGCGGGACCGGGTCGGGCTCGTCGACCAGCTCCTGGGTCGCCTCGCGCAGGGCCAGCAGGCTCTCCCGCGCGGTGCGGCAGTGGGGGCAGGTCAGTTCGTGCTCGTCCGCGTGCCCGGACCCGACCTCGTCGAGCCGGTCCCAGACCGTGTCCAGGTCCCGGCCGCACGGGAGTTCGTAACTCTGGTTCACCGCCACGGCTTCATCACCTCCGCCAGCTGCGCGCGGGCCCGCGCGATGCGGCCACGCACCGCCGTCCCGTTGGCACCGACGACCTCGCCGATCTCGTCGTAGGAGCGACCGTGGACCTCACGCAGCAGCCAGCACGCGCGTTGCTGCGGGGTGAGCTGCTGCAGTGCCTCGTTCAGCGCGGCCAGCTGGCCGCTGACCTGCGCCGCGTGCTCCGGCTGGGTGTCCGTCCGCGGGGACTCGGCCAGGTCGAGGTCGACGTCGGCGAGTGGGCGGCGGGCCCGGATCACGTTGAGGCAGCGGTTCGTCGTGCTCCGGTAGAGCCAGCCGACGAACGCGCTGTTGTCACTGAGCTGCTCCAGCTTGCGCCACGCACCGAGGAACACCTCCTGCACGACGTCCTCGGCGTCGCCGCGATGGTTGAGCATCTTCACGGCGAGCCGGAACATCGGTCCCTGGTAGCGCAGCACCAGCTGTTCGTACGCCCGGACGTCGCCGTCGCGAGCGCGGCCCACGAGGGTCACGTCGTCGAGCGGTGTTCCGGGCTCCGCGCTGGCTGTCGTCACGGCACCTCCTGGAAGGAGGACACGGCGAGGCGGGCGAACGTCACGCACGCATTGTCGGTGATGGTGGTCACGGCGGCGAATCCGTGACGAATCCGTGGCAGCCCGTGTCCATCAGGCAGCGCGTCCGACCACGGGCGCCACGGGAAACGGGAGGTGCCCGATGTCCTTGGGCGACAAGATCACGGACCTCGGCGGCAAGGCCAAGGAGACCGCGGGCCAGGCGACCGGCGACGACAAGCTGCAGGCCGAGGGCCAGGCCGACCAGGCGAAGGCCGGGCTCTCCGAGGCCGTGGACAAGGTCAAGGACGCCGCCGGCGACGCCGTCGACAAGGCGAAGGACCTGTTCAAGAAGTGAGCGGACGGCAGCCCTCCGCCCTCGGGGGTGCGGAGGGCTGCCGGCTCAGTTCAGGCCGAGGTCGTCCTTGCCGAGGATGTAGCGGTACTCGAGGCCTTCCTTCTCGATGGCCTCGCGGGCGCCGGTGTCCCGGTCGACCACCGTCGCGACGCCGGCGACGATCGCTCCGGCCTCGCGCAGCGCCTCGACCGCGGTGAGCACGCTGCCGCCGGTGGTGGAGGTGTCTTCGACGGCCAGCACGCGCTGGCCGCGGACCTCCACGCCCTCGATCCGGCGCTGCATGCCGTGCTCCTTGACGGCCTTGCGCACCACGAACGCGTCGAGCACCATGCCGTCCGCCGCGGCGGAGTGCAGCATCGCCAGCGCGACCGGGTCGGCGCCGAGGGTGAGGCCGCCGGCGGCGACGTAGTCCCAGTCGGCGGTGAGCTGCCGCAGGAGCTTGCCGATCAACGGCGCCGCCGCGTGGTGCAGGGTCGCGCGGCGGAGGTCGATGTAGTAATCGGCTTCCTTCCCGGACGAGAGAGTCACCTTGCCGTGCACCACGGCCAGTTCGGTGACCAGCCTGGCCAATTCGAGTTTCGCGGTCTGATCCAACCCGGGGTACGCCACGGCCCAGAGTCTTACACACGGCGCGGCGGGCGGCGGGTCACTCCCCGACGGCAGCCGCGTCGATCGGGCGTGCCCGCGTGGCCGCCCAGGCCGGCACCAGCGAGGCGAACAGCGCGAGCACCACGGCGATCCCGATCACGGACAGGTAGATCGAGGCCGGTCCGCTCGGCAGCACGGAATCGCTGGCCACCAGGCAGAACGGCACGATCGCGCCGGCCGAGACGACGGTGCCGAGCAGCACCCCGATCGTCGCGACCAGCCCGCCTTCGACGCCGGCCATCCGCAGCACCTGCGTGCGGGTGAAGCCGCCGAGGCGCTGCACCCCGAACTCGCGCCGTCGCCGCGCGGTGGCCATCACCAGCGTGTTCACCACCGAGATCACCGTGTACGCGATGATCATCCCGACCATCAGGTAGTTCACCCACGCGCCGACCTGGTCACCCTTCGCGTGCGCGGCGACGAGCGAATCCCGGTCGCCCACCGAAACCGGCAACCCCGCGGTCGCGGTCTTCAGGTTCGTGGTGAGCGCGGCCGCGTCGATCCCCGGGGCGGCGCGCACCAGAAGCTGCGGCGAAAGGCCGGCGGTGGTGTGCGCGGCGAGCAGCCCGGCCGGGAACACCAGGCTCTCGAACCCGGTGCGCTGGCTGACGAGCGCGACCACGCGGACGTCCGCCTGGCTGCCGTCGCCGAGCCGCAGCGTGATCCGGTCGCCGACGTTCCGGTGCAGGTCCGCGGCGACGGTGTCCGGCAGCGCGACGGTGTTGCCGGTGAGCGCGTCGAGGGTCCCCGCGGTGACTTTGACCGACAACGTCTGCGCGGCCGCTCCGCCGGTGACACCGATCGCGGCGCTGCCGTCCTGGTCCTGGCTGTCGTCGAACGGCTCGGTGACGAACACGGTGCTGGTCACGTACTCCGAAGCGCCGCCGACACCCGGCGTCCGCTGGATCCGGCGCGTCAGCTCGGGCGTCACGCCGGCGGGCGCGGCGACCACGGCGTCCGCGCGCAGGTCCTCGGTGAAAGCCTGCTGGGACACGGCTTGCTGCGTGGTCTGGAGGTAGATGTTCGCCGTCGCGATGCCGACGGCCAGCATGATCGGCGTGACCGCGCCCGACACCCGCAGCGCGCCGGCCCGGGTGTTGATCAGCGCGGTCCGCCCGACCACCCCGCCCAGCGCGCGCATCGGCAGGTGCAGCAGCGCGGCCACGAGTTTCGTGACGCCGGGGGAGATCGCCGCGACGCCGATCGCCCACAGCAGCACCGCGGGCCCGGCGGTGCTCGCCGCGACCGGGCCGGTCATCACGGCCAGCGTGACGATGCCGAGCGCCGTCCCGCCACCGAAGGACAGCATGGCGACGATCAGCCGCACCGGAGTGAGCCAGCGGCGCGGCACCGTCGATTCGGCCAGCGCCTCGGTCGGGCGGACGCGACCGGCCCGTCGGCCCGCGACGAACGCCGCGATCAGCACGGCGACCAGCGTCGCGCCCGCCGCGACGACCTTCGGGAGCCAGCCGAGGTGGAACTCGACGGCTTCGGCGACCGCGCCGGCGCCGGACAGCCGGTCGAACAGCCACCGGCCGAGCAGCGGGCCGAGTCCCGCGGCGGCCCCGGCGGCGAGCAGGCCGACCACCAGTGCCTCGCCCAGCACCATCCGGCGCAGCTGACGCGGGGTGGTGCCGATGGCGCGCAACAGGGCCAATTCCCGTTGGCGCTGCTGGGTGGAGAGCAGCAAGGTGCTCGCCACCACGAAGATGGCGACCATTGTGGACAGTCCACCGGTGACGGCGGAGAGCACGACGAGGTTGTCGCCACTCGACACGGCTTCGGGGAATTCGGCGTGGCCGCGGTCGTCGCCGGTGAGCACCACCGCGTCGCCGATCCCGGTGATCCGGCCCGCGACGGTGGCGGCGTCCTGGTCGGTGAAGACGCCGAAGTCGTCGACCTGGCCGGGGTGCCCGGCGAGGCGCTCGGCGTCGGCGGCCGCGAAGAAGACCGCGGGCTGGGTGGTGGCGTGCGGGCCTTCGGCGATCCCGGCGACCCGGTAATCGGCCGTGGCGCCGTGGGCCGCGAAGGCAAACGAACTACCTGGCGTGAGGCCTTTTTCCCCGGCCAGCGCGGCATCGACGACCACCTCACCCGCAGCGGGCGCGTGCCCGGCGGTGAGGGCGTACGGCGTCAGCACAGCGGAATCCCAAGCGTGGCCGAGCGCGCTCGCGTCGGGCAGCACGACGGGGAAGTTCAGCTCACCGACCACAGTGGACACACCGGGTGTGGCGCTAAGCCGGTCCGCGAGCGTGGCGTCGACGCGGGAACGCTCGGGCAGCGTCGCGCTCTTCGTCTTGCCTTTGTCGTCGTCGGCCGGATTGTCCCGGTACACCTGGATTTCCTGCGGACCGCTGACGACGATCGGCGCGGCCGCGAGCCGCTGCGGCGGCGCGTCGGCGCGGATGCCGGTCTCCATCAGGCCGCCGCACGCCGAGATCATCACCGCCCCGAAGAACGCGGCCACGAACGTCGCGATGAAACCGCCCTTGCGCAGGCGGAGGGTGCGCAGTGCGAGGCGGAACATCACGCACCGCCCACGGCGACCCGGCGCTGCGCGGCCCACGCGCCCAGGTGCGTCATCCGCTCGGCGACCGCCTCGGCACTCGGCCGCTGCACCTCGTCGGCCACCTGGCCGTCGGCGAGGAAGACGACCCGGTCGGCGTGCGCGGCCGCGACCGGGTCGTGCGTCACCATCACCACGGTCAGTCCGCCGCTGACCGACTGGCGGAGCAGGCCCAGCACGTCGGCCGCGGTGCGGGTGTCGAGCGCGCCAGTCGGCTCGTCGGCGAAGACCACGGCCGGGCGCGTCACCAGCGCCCGCGCGATGGCGACGCGCTGCTGCTGGCCGCCGGAAAGCTGGCCGGGCAGGTGCTTGCGGCGATCGGCGAGCCCGACGTGCGCGAGCATGTCCGCCACCAGCCGCTTGTCCACGCGCTTGCGCGCGAGCTGCAGCGGGAGCACCACGTTCTGCTGCACGGTGAGCGCGGGCAGGAGGTTGAACGCCTGGAAGACGAAGCCGACGCGGTCGCGCCGCAGCTTGGTCAGCTCGGTTTCCGACAGCTTCGCCAGGTCCTGGCCGTCGAGCCAGACCGAGCCCGAGGTCGGCCGGTCGAGGCCCGCGGCGCAGTGCAGGAAGGTGCTCTTGCCGGATCCGGACGGGCCCATCACGGCCGTGAAACCGCCGCGGGGGAAGGCCAGGCTCACCCCGCCGAGCGCCACCACCGACTCCGCGCCCCGCCCGTACTCCTTGCGGACCGCGTCGAGCCGGACCGTCTCGTTCCACCCAGTCGTCATGGGGAAAACGCTAGGCAGAACGAGGGGCGCGCACCCTGGTGCCAGCTCGCCGGGACGGGGTGGGGACAGCCCTACCTCAGGTGCGGCCGCGGTTGCCGAAGCTGCCGCTGATCCGGCGCAGCACCCCGCGCGGCAGCAGCCCGCCGACGGCGACCACCGCCTTGTACTGGAGGCTCGGCACGGAGATGACCTTGCCGCGGCGCAGGTCCGCGAGCGCCTCGTCCACCACCTGCTCGACGCCGAGCCAGAACGCCTTCGGCCCCTCCTTCTCCAGCCCCGCGCGCTGGTGGAACTCGGTGGAGGTGAAGCCGGGGCAGAGCGCCATCATCCGCAGCCCCGGCGGCAGCGACGTCGCGATGCCCTCGGTGAACGACGTGACCCAGTTCTTGCTCGCGGTGTAGGTGGAGCCGCGGCCCGAGAAGAAGCCGGCGACGCTGGAGAGGTTGATGATGTCGCCCCGGCCGCGCTCGACCATGCCGGGCAGCACGGCGCGGGTGAGGCGGAGCACGGCGGTGACGTTCACGTCGAGCTGGCGCTGCAGGGCGTCGGGCGGGATCTCCCAGAACTGCCCGCTCAGGCCGAAGCCGGCGTTGTTCACCAGCAGGTCGACCGGGCGGGCGGCGAGCAGCTCCTCGACCGCGGTGCGTCCGTCTACTTCGGACAAATCGGCGGCCACGGTCTCGACGGCGACGCCGTGGCGCTCGGCCAGCTCGGCGCCGAACGCGGTCAGTCGCGCCTCGTCGCGGGCGACGAGCACCAGGTCGTACTTCTCGGCGGCGAGGCGGCGCGCGAACTGCGCGCCGATGCCGGCGGTGGCCCCGGTGATCACGGCGGTCGTCATGACGGTCAAGGTACCCCCCGCGGCGGGGAGAGAATGTGCATTTGCGCTGGCCCGGCCGTATGGTCCGGCCCATGGGCAAGCACACCCAGCGGAAGCCCGGCTACCTGCCCAAGGTGGCCGCCAGTGCGGCACCCTTCGCACTGCTGCTCGCCGCCCCCGCTTCCGCGCTCGCCGAGCCGACCCTGCCCATCGAGGGTTTGCCGCTGGGCCACCAGGAAACCGCGACTTTCGACCATGGTCTGCACACCACCACCGACGCCGCGCACGGCTCGCTCGGCCTCACCCGCCACGACGTCCTGCCGGTCGGCGCGGGCGGCTTTTCCGCGCTCTCCGATTTCCGACACGCCCTGTCCGACACGCAGGAACTGACCGGCGGCGGTTCACTCACAGCGGTGAAGTCGGCGGGCGGCACTGCGGCGGTTTCGCGGAGCCAGCGCCACGACGTCCGGCTCGGCTCGCCGGTCCGCCTGATGAGCGGGAACGAGCAGCACTTCACGCGTTCCTGCGCCGGCACGCTCGCCCCTTCCAGCGCGGACACCTGTCTGAACGGGGTCGGCGGATCAGCGGAAAACGGCGTCTGGCTGCCCTACGGCGTCGACGCGCTCAGCCAGGACTCCGGCCAGGCCGACGCCGGGCACATCCTGTCCTTCGACGCGGGCCACTTCACGGGCGACCTCCGCGGCGGCGCCGGGGTGCACCGCTCCGCGGCACAGGCCGTGGACGCCGGTCAGCTGGGCTCGGTGGTGCTGAACTCGGAGCAGCACGGTCTGGGCCAGTTCACCGGCCGCCTCGACCACCCGCTGTCCGGAAACCTCGGCGCGAACCACATCGCCGGCGGCACCTTCGGGCCGGTCTCGGGCCTTCTCGCGACCACCCAGTCCGCCGACCCCGGCGGGGCGTCCAACTCGTTCCGCGGTTCCTTGACCGTCAACGAAGTCGGCTCCACCGGCGGTGCGGTCACTGCTTCCGGGGCGGGTGGGCGGCTGTCCTTGTCCCCGTCCGTCACGGGGGCGGCGCTGGGCCAGCCACCGGTGACGGTTTCGACGCCGCCGTTGGTGATCACGCCGCAGTAGGCGCTGGTTCAGGCCTCGTCGTCGGGGTGTTGCTGGGGCGGGGTCGGCTGGGGGCCGACTGAGCCGGAAGTGCTGGGGCCGTTCGACGGGGCCGTCGGGCGGCTGTCCATCCGCATGGTCGCTCGGGTGTCGGCGGGCGACGGCGCGTGGGTGCTGCCCGGGGTTTCGGCGGGCTGCGTCGTGCGGGAGTCGGCCGGGAGCGGGGTGCCCGCGGCCGGGGTCCAGTGCCGGCCGGACGGCGCACTCGGGTCTTGAGCGCCGGCAGTCCCCGGGCCGGTCGTTGCCGCGGCCGGGCCGGAAGCCGCCGCGGTCGGGGCGTAGGCGCTGCCGGTCGGGGCGGCCGGGTCGTAGTGGCCGCTGCCCATGGGCTCGTAGTCCTCGTCGAACGGGTCGACGATGTCGGCGATCTCGCCGAGGTCACGGAGCAGGCGCTCGAGCCGGGACGGGCCCGAGTTGGGCGTGACGCTCGCCAGCACCCACTCGTTCTCCAGCCAGGCCACGCCGACGTCGCCGCCCAGCTGGTCGGCCGCGTCGACCAGCTCCTGGGTGATGACCTGGCGCGCGCCCTCCGCGTCGTCCGCGAAGGCGTAGCGCTGGCCGATCGGGCCGAGCATCTCCGGCATGTTCTCGCGCTGGAACGGCACGCTCGAAAGCCACATCTCCACCGGCACGCGGTGCGTCTTGTTGCAGCGCACGGCCACGACGACCGCGGGCACCTGGCCCTCGGACTCGATGTCGAAGATGAACACCGGCCGTCGCCCGTCGGAGGTGAAGGTGGAGCCCGCGACGACGTTCACCGCCGCGTCGGCCCCGAAGTACCCGATCGCGCCGCCCGACCACTGCTGCGGCAGCCGATCGTCCTCCTCCACGAACTGCCAGCCGCGCAACTGGGCCCAGCGCATCCGCTCACGGTTGCGCGAGCCCTCCTTGGCCCGGTCGGCCGCGAGCAGCCCGAGCCCCGCCACCAGCGCGACGGCGGCGATGACGAACCAGATCCACGCCGAGATACCCACGTCGGCCAGGGTATCGCCCCCGGCCCGTCTCGCCCCGGCGCCCGCACCGTGTCGGCGCGCCCCTTTCGAGGTTTCACCTCGGCGGATACATCGACAAATCGCTTAATTCACGGGCCGGCTCGCCTGGTGAACGGAAGAACGGCCCTCCCACCGAAGTGAGAGGGCCGTTCGCACCGGGTGGCTCAGTCGACGCGCTCGACCGAGAGCGTGCCGCCCGTCTCGAGCTCCGGGAGGTCGACCCGGACGGTGTCGCCGTCGCGGATCTCGCCCGCCAGCAGCTTGCGCGCCAGCTGGTCGCCGATCGCCGACTGCACCAGGCGCCGCAGCGGCCGGGCGCCGTAGATCGGGTCGAAGCCGTTGAGCGCCAGCCATTCGCGGGCGCCGTCGGTGACCTCGAGGTGCAGCCGGCGCTGGGCCAGCCGGGCCGCGAGCCTGGCCACCTGGATGTCCACAATGGACGTCAACTGCTCGGTGCCGAGCGCGTGGAACACCACGATGTCGTCCAGCCGGTTCAGGAACTCCGGCTTGAAGTGGCGCTGCACGGTCTCCAGCACGGCGTCGCTGCGCTGGCGCTCGTCGAGGCCCGGGTCCGCGATCGCCTGCGAGCCCAGGTTCGAGGTCAGGATCAGGATGGTGTTGCGGAAGTCCACCGTCCGGCCCTGGCCGTCGGTCAGCCTGCCGTCGTCGAGCACCTGCAGGAGCACGTCGAACACGTCCGGGTGCGCCTTCTCGACCTCGTCGAGCAGCACCACCGTGTAAGGACGGCGCCGCACGGCCTCGGTCAGCTGGCCGCCCTGGTCGTAGCCGACGTACCCCGGCGGCGCGCCGACCAGGCGGGCCACCGAGTGCTTCTCGGAGTACTCGCTCATGTCGATGCGCTGCATCGCGCGCTCGTCGTCGAACAGGAACTCCGCCAGCGCCTTCGCCAGCTCGGTCTTGCCGACGCCGGTCGGGCCGAGGAACAGGAACGAGCCGGTCGGGCGGTCCGGGTCGGCGACGCCGGCCCGGGTGCGGCGGACGGCGTCGGCCACCACCTGCACCGCCTTTTCCTGCCCGATCACGCGGTGGGTCAGCTCCTCCTCCATCCGGAGCAGCTTGCCCGTCTCGCCTTCCAGCAGCCGGCCGGCCGGGATGCCGGTCCACGCGCTGACCACGTCGGCGACGTCGTCGGCACTGACCTCTTCCTTCAGCATCACGTTCTGCGCGCTCGCCTCGGAAGCGGCGGTCGCGGCCTCGAACTCCTTCTCCAGCGCGGGAATCCGGCCGTACCGGAGCTCGGCGGCCTTGCCGAGGTCACCGTCGCGCTCGGCGCGCTCGGACTCGCCGCGCAGCTGCTCCAGCTGCTCCTTGAGTTCGCGGACGCGCTCGATGGAGCCCTTCTCGTTCTGCCACCGGGCGGTCAGCGCCGTCAGCGTCTCGCGCTTCTCGGCCAGCTCGGCCCGCAGCGCGCCCAGCCGCTCCTTCGAGGGGGCATCGTCCTCCTTGGACAGTGCCATCTCCTCGATCTCCATGCGGCGCACGGCCCGCTCGACCTCGTCGATCTCCACCGGCCGCGAGTCGATCTCCATGCGCAGCTTGGACGCCGCCTCGTCGACCAGGTCGATCGCCTTGTCCGGCAGGAAGCGCGCGGTGATGTAGCGGTCGGACAGCGTCGCGGCGGCCACCAGCGCGGCGTCGGTGATCCGGACCCCGTGGTGCACCTCGTACCGCTCCTTGAGCCCGCGCAGGATCGCGATGGTGTCCTCCGGCGACGGCTCGCCGACCAGCACCTGCTGGAAACGGCGCTCCAGCGCGGCGTCCTTCTCGATGTGCTGGCGGTACTCGTCGAGCGTGGTCGCGCCGACCATGCGCAGCTCACCGCGGGCCAGCATCGGCTTGATCATGTTGCCCGCGTCCATCGCGCCCTCACCGGTGGCACCGGCGCCGACGATGGTGTGCAGCTCGTCGATGAACGTGACGACCTGGCCCGCGGAGTCGGTGATCTCCTTGAGCACGGCCTTCAGCCGCTCCTCGAACTCGCCGCGGAACTTCGCGCCGGCCACCATCGACCCGAGGTCGAGTGCCACCACGCGCTTGCCGCGCAACGACTCCGGCACGTCACCCGCGACGATCCGCTGCGCCAGCCCCTCGACGATCGCCGTCTTGCCGACGCCGGGCTCCCCGATCAGCACCGGGTTGTTCTTGGTACGGCGGGAAAGCACCTGCACGACGCGGCGGATCTCGGTGTCCCGGCCGATCACCGGGTCCAGCTCGCCGGCGCGGGCGCGCTCGGTCAGGTCGACGCCGTACTTCTCCAGCGCCTTGAACGTGCTCTCCGGGTCCGCGCTCGTGATCCGCGCGGAGCCGCGCACCTTGGCGAACGCCTCGCGCAGCGCGTCCGGCGTCGCGCCGTGGCGCTTGAGCAGGTCGGCGACCTGGCCGCCGTCGGTGGCGAGGCCGACGAGCAGGTGCTCGGTCGACACGTACTCGTCGCCCAGCTCGGTGGCCAGCTTCTGCGCCTGCGTCAGCGACTTGACCGCGGGCCCGTCGAACTGCGGGCTCGACACCGTCGCGCCGGTCGCGGACGGCAGCGCGTGGATGATCGGGTCGAGCTCCTTGTGCACCACCTCCGGGTCGGCCCCGACCGCGGTCAGCAGTGGTGCGGTGAGCCCCTCACCCTGCGCCAGCAGGGCGCCCAGCAGATGGGCGGCCGAAACGTGCGGGTTGCCGGCCATGGTGGCCGCCTGCGCCGCCGACGAGATCGCCTGCTGGGTTTTCGTGGTCGGGTTGAAAGCGTCCATCCCTCACCTCATGCGTTTGTGGAAAGTCCAGGTGACAGCCCTGACCAAGGCCCGTCGACGAGTACAACGTCAGAAAACTTGAGTCTGTTCCGCTCAACTCTGAATCGGGGTGACGGCTTCCGCGGGCAATCTCGGTCCCAGCCTGCCGAGCCCGGCCGCGGCCAGGCAAGCGCAGACCCCGACCAGCACCCAGGGTAACCAGCTGGACACGGAGAACAAGGCGACCACCGCCGGGGCCAGCACCTGCGCGACGGTGAACGCGTACTGGAACGCCGCGAGGTAGCGCCCCTTCGCTTCCGGCGGCGCCGCGGCCTCGGCGAGCGCGCCGGAGCGCGGGCCGAAGACCAGGTCGCCCGCCGCGTAGACCAGCGTGGCCGCCAGCAGGTACGCCGGCCGCCACGGGGCCGGGACCAGCAGCACGCCGAGGCTGACCAGGCACCACGCGGCGAACAGCGCGGAGCCGCCGCGCATCGCGTCGATGCGGTTGAGCCGCCGGGTGAGCCGTAACGCCAGGGTGCCGCCGAAGCTGGTGACCACGGTCAGCACGACCAGGATCGTGCCGGGCAGCCAGGTCGGCCCGTGCAGCAGGTCGAGCACGAACACCGGCGTGCCCACCAGGAAGAAGTCCAGGGACAGGCCGAACATTCCGCTCAACAGGATGAGCGCGAGGTACGGCCGGTTGCGCAGGACGCCGGTCCCGGTCGGCGCCGGACGGGGCGCCCGCGCCGCGGGCCGGACGACGAACGCGACCACCGCGGCGGCCACCAGGAAGGTGCCGATGTCCACGGCGAGCGCCACGCCGTAGCCCGCATTTCCGTACCAGGTCAGGAAAACCGACGAGGTGAGCCCGCCGAGCCCGAACCCGCCGGCCCGGGCCATGCCGACCTCCGCGAACGGCCGGTCCTTCGGCACGTCGCCGGCGACGTCCGCGATGAGGGCGAACAGGGAGCTGTAGAACAGCTGTTGCCCGGCCCCCAGCAGCACCGCCGCGATGACCACCTCGACGACGCCGTCCGCCAGCGCGTACGCACCAGCCCCGGCCGCCTGCAACAGCTGCGCGCCGACCACGACCACCCGCGGCCCCATCCGGTCCACCAGCCGCCCGGCCAGCGGCGGCACCAGCAGCCCGGCCGTCGTCCCGAGCGTCACGGCGGTCCCCGCGAACGCGAGCGGCAGGCCCACTACGCGCGTGACGTAGACCAGGGCGAGCGGCAGGAACAGGCCCGAGCCGAAGTTGTCGATCCCCAGCGCACACAGCAGTGCCACCCTGCTCCGCGTCACTTGATCGACGCTACCGCCGGGCCACCGCGGCGGGTCAGGTCCGGAAGGAGACTTCGTCGGGGCCCGAATGCCACTGGCGGTAGAGCGCAAGGGGACGAACGAGCGCCGTGTGACGCGAAGAGCCCCGGTGACCGGGAAACGGTCGCCGGGGCTCTTCGGTTCAGTTCAGCGTTCCCGTGTGGCGGGCGAACTCGCCCTCGGGTTCGAGCACCACGTCGTGCCGCAGCGCGGCGCCGGTGGTCACCGGCAGGAGTTCGCTGTGCGGCTCGTGGTCGTAGGCCGAAACGGTGAGCGTGTACGAACCCGCCGGCAGTCCGGTGAGGGAGTACGTGCCGTCGCCGCCCGTGAGGGACGAGGCGACGACCGCTCCGGCACTGTCGGTGACCGTCAGGATCGCGCCGGGGACCGCCGCGTGACGGCCGGCGGTGCGGACGCGGCCGGTGAAGCCGCCCGTGCCGTCCAGCAGCAGGTCGTGCCAGACCGGGCGCTCGGCCAGGTGCACGGTCGACACGCTGGGGCGCAGGGAGCCGGCCGTGGCCAGCAGCACGTGGTGGCCCTCGGCGTCCGCGCTCAGCGAGTACTCGCCGGTGCGACCGGTGCGGCCGACGTCGACCTGGCGGCCCGACGCGTCGGTCAGCGTGAGCACGACCCCTGAGACCGGGCGGCCGTCGGCGTCGAGCACCCGGCCGCGCAAGGACGTCGTGACGTTCCCGTCCCCAGCCTGGATTTCGACGACAGCGGGCGCGGAGTCCGCGTCCAGCGTCCGGCGCAGCGGGACCTCCTTCATGAGCAGCACCGCCAGGAACGTCACCACCGCGATGACGGCCGCGAACAGGAACACCGTGCCCGTGGCGTCACCGAAGGCGGCGCGCACCACCGGCTGCAGCGCGACCGGCAGCGAGCCGATGTCGAGCGTTCCGCCGCCGCCGTGCACCGCGCCGCCGGCCGGGATGCCGAGGCGCGAGAACGAGTTCGTGATGTTCGTGGCGACGTGCGCCGAGAGCACCGCGCCCAGCGCCGACACCCCGGCCGCCCCGCCGAGCGAGCGGAAGAACGTGACCACCGAGGAGGACGCGCCCATGTCCTTCATCGCGACGGTGTTCTGCACGACCAGCACCAGGTTCTGCATCAGGAACCCGAGCCCGATGCCGACGAGCGCGAGGTAGCCGCCCATCAGCGTCAGGTCGGTGGTGTGGTCCACCGTGCTGAGCAGGAACAGCCCGGCCAGCAGCGAAGCGCCGCCGGCCACCATGAACGGCTTGGTGCGGCCCGTGCGCGAGATGACCTGGCCGGCGCTCGTCGACGCGAGCGCGAGGCCCAGCACCAGCGGCAGGGTCATCAGGCCGGCGTGCGTCGGCGAGAACCCGCGTGAGATCTGGTAGTACTGCCCGAGGAAGACCGAGCCGCCGAACATCGCGGTGCCCACGGCCAGCGAGCCCAGCACCGACAGCGTGAACGTGCGGTTGCGGAAGAGCCGCAGCGGCACCACGGGCTCCGCGGCCCGCGATTCGACGAACAGCGCCAGCGCCAGCGAAACCACCGCCCCGCCGACGTACGCGACGCTCGACCACGAGGCCCAGCCGAAGCTGGTCCCGGCCAGCGAAACCCAGATCAGCAGCAGCGCGACGCCGCCGACCAGCAGGGTCGCGCCCAGCCAGTCGATCCGCACCTTGCGCTTGAGCACCGGCAGCTTCAGCGTGCGGCCGAGCACCACGAACGCGATCACCGCAATCGGCACGCAGACCCAGAAACACCAGCGCCAGCCCAGCGGCGAGTCCACGATCAGGCCGCCGATCAGCGGCCCGGAGACGGTGGCGACGGCGAACACCGCGCCGGTGTAGCCGGAGTACTTGCCGCGGTCGCGGGGCGCGATCATCGCGGCGATGACCACCTGGATCAACGCCTGCAATCCGCCGAGGCCGACCCCCTGCAGCGCGCGGTACGCGATCAGCTCGGGCATCGAGCCGGAGATGCCGCCCAGCGCCGAGCCGACCGTGAAGATCACGATGGCCAGCTGGTAGAGCAGCTTCTTGCTGAACAGGTCCGAGAGCTTGCCCCAGATCGGGGTGGTCGCGGTGGACGTCAGCAGGGTCGCGGTGACGACCCAGGTGTACTGGCTCTGCGAGCCGTGCAGGTCCCGGATGATGGTCGGCAGCGCGTTCGACACGATGGTCGAAGACAGCATCGCCACCAGCAGGGCCAGCAACAGGCCGGAGAAGGCCTTCATGATCTGCCGGTGCGTCATCGGCTCACCGGTAACCGTGGTGCTCAATTCTTCCCACTCACTTTCCCGACGTTCAGGCTTGATCCGCCGCGCAGGCGGGGCTGCCCAGCACCGCGCGCAGATCGCCGTTCATTTCGGCGAGCCGGGTCGTCAGGTCGGCGATCCGTTCCTCGTCCCATCCCACGAGCGCCTTCTCGAAGAAGGCGAGGTACTGGGTGCGCCAGCGCTCCAGCTCACCCCGCCCCTTCTCGGACACGTTGATCAGCGACGCCCGCCCGTCCTCCGGGGCCGGGCGGCGGGTGATCAGGCCCGCGGCCTGCAGCTGGGCGATCTGGCGGCTGATCACGGAGAGGTCGACGAGCCGGCGTTTCGCCAGCTCGGACGGCCGCGCTTCACCGTGCTTCACGAGATCGGACAGCAGCATTCCCGCGGCCGGGTGCAGACCGGGTTCCTCCTGCCACGCCTGCATGATCCACAGGTGCTGGAGCTGCGACGAGGTCTTCAGCTCCCGCATCAACTCAACCCTGACGTCTTCGGCAGAGCTCATCGGATCCTCCCGGGCCGGGCGCCGCTCAGGCACCCCAATTGGTTGTGCAATACAAGTTTATCGCCGGAAGGTTGCGTAGGGCAACTATCTATTCGGTGAGCTGCCCCACGTCGGTTCGCCGGCCGGTAACCCGACCGGAGCAACGTTGCAGGCAAAGAGGCCCAGGGCGGCTACTCTGCGGACGGACCACGTGAAGTGGACGTCGCGACAGCTTCGAGCAGCATGTCCGGGAGAACGAGGTGGAGCAGTGGTGAATTCCCGCGGGAACGCCGGGACGAGACGGTGCGAGCCGCGGCCACCGGATCAGGCCGCCGCCCGCCCGTGACGCCCCCGCCCGTCCCCGCGCACCACTCCCGACCAGCGAACGACAGCCCATGACAGCCGATTCCGTCTCCCCGATCCCCCGCTCGGCCGCGCCCCGCGAAGCGCCGGCCGCGGTCACCGCGATGGTGCGGCTGATCCGCGACACCTGGGCCAAGTCCGAGCCGTTCATCCCGGAGATCTCGCAGTTCTTCTACGGGATGCTGTTCACCCTCGCGCCGGTCACCCGCGACTTCTTCCCGATCAACATGGAGGTGCAGCGCGGCCGGCTGGTGCGCGCCCTCGTGCACATCGTGCAGATGGTGGACCGGCCCGACGACCTGGTGCCGTTCCTGCGCCAGCTCGGCCGCGACCACCGCAAGTTCGGCGTCATCCCGCGGCACTACGAGGCCGTCGGCACGGCGCTGCTCGCGGCGCTGAAGAACCACCTCGGACCCGAGTGGACGCCGGCCGTCGAGCGCGCGTGGGCGGAGGCGTTCACCATCGTCGCGCGCGCCATGCAGGAGGCCGCCTCGGCCGACGCGAACCCGGCGTCCTGGCAGGCCACCGTGGTCGAGCACCGGCGGCTGACCTGGGACCTCGCGCTGGTGCGCCTGGTGCCGGCCCAGCCCGTGCCGTACCTGCCGGGGCAGTACATGAGTGTGGAGGTGCCGCAACGGCCGCGGTTGTGGCGTTACCTCTCGCCGGCGAACGCGCCGCGGGAGGACGGCGGGATCGAGTTCCACGTGCGCGCCGTCGACGGCGGCTGGGTCTCGCGCGCCATCGTGAGCCACACGCAGCCCGGCGACGTCTGGCGCCTCGGGCCGCCGCTCGGGCGGATGGCCGTGGACCGCGAGCGCTCGCGCGGGGTGCTGATGGTCGCCGGCGGCACCGGCGTCGCGCCGTTGCGCTCGATCCTCGACCACCTGGCCCTGTGGGGCGAGAACCCGAAAACCCACCTGTTCTACGGCGGCCCGTCGCGCGAAGACCTGTACGACCTCGAGGAGCTGCGGGCCCTGTCCTCGACCAACCCGTGGCTCACCGTGACGCCCGTGGTCGAGCGCGGCGACCACCTTCCGGGCTGTGAGCAGGGCACTCTCGCCGAGGCGGTCACGCGTTATGGCGCCTGGTCGGACCACGACATCCTCGTGTCCGGCTCGCCGTCGATGATCCGCGCGACGGTGTCGCGGATGCTCGTCGCGGGCAGCGTGCTGGGCCAGATCCAGTACGACCCGTTCACCATCGACTGATCCTTTTTACTGAGCGCCAGACCGGGTTGACCTGACGTATTGATTATTGCTCCGTTCGAGCGGGAAAACCGTTGTCTCCACCAGTTTTCCGGTCATCCGGCCTACAGTCTTGTCTTCTCGGGGGCGGCTCGCGTCAGCAAAGCCGCGTGGGTACTGGAAATGCCTGGCTGGACTGGAGAAAACCGTTCCCGATGAGTTCTGAATCCCTGAAGTACGATCTTCCGGCGCGCCCTGCCCCGGCCACTTCCGCCCGGGGAACCGAGCACGCCCGGCTCATCCGCGAGAGTTTCGCGCTGGTGGAGCCGAAAGCCGAGGAACTGGCCCAGTACTTCTACGGCGCCTTGTTCGTGCTCGCCCCGGACGCCCGTGATCTTTTCCCGGTCAGCATGACGATCCAGCGAAGCCGATTGCTGCGCGCGCTTGTCTACGTGGTGCAAATGGTGGACCGCCCGGACGAGCTCGTCACTTTCCTCGGCCAGCTGGGCCGCGACCACCGGAAGTTCGACGTGCTGACCCGCCACTACGACGCCGTCGGGACGGCATTGGTCAGCGCGTTGAAACGTTTCCTGAAGGACGCCTGGACCCCCGAGGTGGAAACGGCGTGGACCTCGGCGTACGGGCTGATCTCGGAGACCATGCGCAAGGCCGCGGCGGCCGAAACCGGGCCGGCCTGGTGGCCCGCGACCGTGCTGGAGCACCGGAAGCTCTCGCGTGACATCGCGCTGGTGCGGGTGCGGACCGAGCAGCTCCTGCCGTACCGCCCCGGTGGTTACGTGAGCGTGGAGATCCCGCAGCGGCCACGGTTGTGGCGTTACCTCTCGCCGGCGACGGCGCCGCGTGACGACGGGCTGGTGACCTTCCACGTCCGCTCGGTGCCGGGCGGCTGGGTCTCGCGCGCCATCGTGAACCACGCCCGGGCCGGCGATGTGTGGCGGCTGGGGCCGCCGCTGGGCGCCCTCTCGGTGCTGCCGGCGGCGGACCAGCGGCCGCTGCTGATGATCGCGGGCGGCACCGGCATCACCCCGCTGCTGTCCATCCTGGACGACCTTTCGCGCTGGAAGCGCAACCCGCCCGTCCACCTGTTCTTCGGCGGGCGCCGGCCCGGTGACCTGTACGCGCTGGACGAGCTGCGACGGCTGGCCGTCACCTCGCCGTGGCTGACGGTGACCCCGGTGACGGAGGAGGGCGCGGTCTCCGGCGGCGACCGGGGCACTCTGGCCGCCGCCGTGACCCAGCGTGGCAAATGGAAGAAGCACAACGTGCTGGTGTCGGGCTCACCGTCGATGATCCGCGCGACGATCGCGAAACTGCTGGCGGCCGGCGTCGACCTGGAACGCATTTCGTACGACCCGTTCACCATCGACTGATTTGTCCATTTCGGACAGAGCGGGCGCCGCCGGGCTACGCTGTGGGCCATGGAGATCCGGATCCCCGCCGCGGACGGCGGCATCAAGGGCTACCTGGCCACCCCCGAAGGCCCCGGGCCCTGGCCCGGCCTGGTGATCATCCACGACGCGATCGGCCTGTCGCAGGACGCCCGGAACATCACCGACCGGTTCGCCGCCGAGGGCTACCTCGCGCTGAGCCCCGACCTGTACTCGCGCGGCGGCTTCTTCCGTTGCGTGAAGCGGGTGTTCAGCGAGCTGTTCGCCCGTTCGGGCCGCGCGTACGACGACATCGAAGCGGCCCGTTCACTCGTGGCCGCGCGCCCGGACTCGACCGGCAAGGTCGGCGTCGTCGGCTACTGCATGGGCGGCGGCTTCGCGCTGGTCGCGGCGGCACGCGAGTTCGACGCCTCCGCCCCCTACTACGGCCAGCTGCCCCGCGATCTGTCCGCTTTGGACGGTGCCTGCCCGGTGGTCGCCAGCTTCGGCCGCCGCGACCCGACCCTGCGCGGCGCGGCCGCGAAGCTCGAGGCGGAACTGGAGTCGCGCGGCATCCCGCACGACGTCAAGGAGTACCCCGACGCCGGCCACAGCTTCGCGAACAAGATGGGCCCGGCCCCGCTCCAGACCTTGGCGCGCATCGCGAACTTCGGCTACCACGAGCCTTCGGACTCCGATGCCTGGAAACGGGTGACCGCGTTCTTCGCCGAACACCTGAAATGACTCGTGAGTGTTCATGACGGTTCTCACCGTCCTAAAAACACTCACGAGTAGTTCAGCGGTGCTTGGGTTTCCACACCACCAGCGCGGTCTGCTGCCGCGTCGGCACCAGGTCCTTGCGGTAGGAGGCGTGGACCGCGGCGGTCGCCTGCTCGGCGGCCGCGTACGCCGCCGCGATCTCCTCGGTCAGCTCGTGCACGCGGGCGCGCAGGGCGTCGACCTGGTTCTCCAGCTCGATGATGCGCTTGACGCCGGCCAGGTTGACGCCGGCCTCCTGCGAGAGGCGTTGCACCTCGCGCAGCAGCGCGATGTCACGCATCGAGTAACGGCGCCCGCCGCCGGAGGTGCGGCCCGGCGAGACCAGGCCCTGGCGGTCGTACGAGCGCAGCGTCTGGGCGTGCAGCCCGGAAAGCTGCGCCGCCACCGAAATCACGAACACCGGCGTGTCCTCGTCCGCGCCGTGTGGGAGTCCCGGTAGTCCGCCGAACATCACCCTCACCTGCCTTCGAGCAGCTCAGTGATCTCGGGCCGCGGGTCGTGGCCCTTGATCGACTCGGCGTAGGCCTCGAGCGCCGAGCGCGCCTTGTCATCCAGTTTGGCCGGAACCGCCGCCTGCAGGGTCACCATGAGGTCACCTTGTGAGCCGTCCCGCTTCTGAATGCCCTTTCCCCGCACGCGCAACACTCGTCCACTCGCGGTACCCGCGGGCACCTTGAGCGACACCTTGCCGTCCAGCGTCGGCACCGTGACGGTGGTGCCCAGCGCCAGCTCGGTGAAGTCCACCGGCACGGTCAGCGTCAGATTCAGGTCCTTGCGGCCGAACAGGGGATGCGGCGCGACGTGCACGCGCACGTACAGGTCACCGGCCTGCGCGCCGCCGCGGCCCGGCTCGCCCTGCGCGGCCAGGCGGATCCGCTGGTCGTCGTCGACGCCCGGCGGGATGCGCACGGTCAGCGTGCGGGTGCGGGTGCTGATGCCCTCGCCACCGCACTCGGGGCACGGGTCGTCGATCAGCTGGCCGCGGCCGCGGCAGTCGCGGCACGGCTCGGAGAACGCGAACGCGCCCTGGCTGCGGCTGACCAGCCCGGACCCGTTGCAGGTCGGGCAGGTGCGCGGCGAAGTGCCCGGCTTCGCGCCGTTGCCGCCGCAGGTCGAGCAGGTGGCCGGGCTCGACAACCGCAACGGCAGGGTCGCGCCCTTGACCGCCTCGGTGAAGTCGATCCGGACGTCGGTCTCGACGTCGGCTCCGCGCTGCGGCCGGTTCGCCGCCGCACCGGCCGGGCCGCCGCGGCCACCCCGGCCGAAGATGCCGCCCAGGATGTCGCCGAGCCCGCCGAAGCCGCCCTGCTGGGCGCCGCCCTGGCTGAAGATGTCGCCCATGTCGAAGCCGCCGGCCCCACCGGCACCGCCGGGGAAGCCGCCGAACCCGCCCGCGCCGCCGGAGCCGAAGAGGCTGCGCGCCTCGTCGTACTCCTTGCGCTTGGCCGAGTCGGACAGCACGCCGTACGCCTCGGAGACGGCCTTGAACTTGTTCTCCGCCGCCGTGTTGCCCGCGTTGGCGTCCGGGTGGTTCTCCTTGGCCAGCTTGCGGTAGGCCTTCTTGATCTCGTCCGCCGTGGCGTCGGAGGAGACACCCAGCTCACGGTAGAAGTCCTTACCGATCCAATCCCGAGCACTCACCGGGTGCCTCCTCCTTCCACTGTGGAACGACTGTTACTGCTGGTTCGGCTCATCGATCGACCCGTCGAGCGGCAGCTCGCCCTCGACCGGCGGGTCGACCGGGGTTTCCGCGGCCGGCTCGTGGTCGGTGACCCCGACCAGCGCCGCCCGCAGCACCCGGTCCCCGAAGCGGTAGCCGCGGCGCATGACCACGGTGACCGTCGGGCCCGTCACGTCCGGCGCGGTGTTGTGCTGGACGGCCTCGTGCACGCTCGGGTCGAAGGGCTCGCCCTCCGCGCCGAACGACTCCAGGCCGGCCCGCTGCATACCGCTGACCAGCTTGTCGCCGACCGCCTTGAACGCACCGGTCAGGTCGCCGTGCTGCTCCGCGCGCTCGAGGTCGTCGAGCAGCGGCAGCAGGTCTTCGACCACCGAGGCCTTGGCACGCAGCACCACGGCCTCGCGGTCGCGGTCCACCCGCTTGCGGTAGTTCGCGTACTCCGCCTGCAACCGCTGCAGGTCGGCAGTGCGCTCGGCCAGCTGCTTCTCGACGTCCGACGCCACCGAGACGGCGTCGTCGACCACCGAGTCGCCGAGCGAGGGGCCCGCGTGCTTGCCCGCGGGCTCCTCCTCGGCCGGCACTGGCGCTTCACTGTCCGGGGCAGGTGGGCGGACCTCACCGGTCTGCGGGTCGACCCGCCGCCGGTCACGCACGACCACCGGTTCGTCCGGGCCCCGGCCCTCGGTGTCCTCGTGTCGTGGGGTCACTTCTTCTTGTCCTCTTCCACGATCTCGGCGTCGACGACGTCGTCTTCCTTGGCCTGGCCGCCGCCCGCGGCGTCACCCGCGGCACCGGCGTCGGCACCCGGGGCGCCCTCGGCGTTCGCGTTCGCGTACAGCGCGGTGCCCAGCTCCTGCGAAGCCGTGTTCAGCTTCTCGATGGACTCCCGGATCTTGGCCGAGTCGGTGCCCTTGAGCGCCTCGTTCGACTCGTCGATCGCGGACTTGACCTTGCCCTTGAGGTCCTCGGGCAGCTTGTCGTCGTTGTCCTTCAGGAACTTCTCGGTCTGGTAGACCAGCGTCTCGGCCTGGTTGCGCGTCTCGGCCTCTTCACGACGGGTCTTGTCCTCCTCGGCGTGCGCCTCGGCGTCCTTGACCATCCGCTCGATGTCGTCCTTCGGCAGCGCGGAGCCGCCGGTGATCGTCATCGACTGCTCCTTGTTCGTGCCCAGGTCCTTCGCGGTCACGTGCACGATGCCGTTGGCGTCGATGTCGAAGGTGACCTCGATCTGCGGCACGCCGCGCGGGGCGGGCGGCAGGCCGGTCAGCTCGAACATGCCGAGCTTCTTGTTGTGCGCGGCGATCTCGCGCTCACCCTGGAACACCTGGATCTGCACCGACGGCTGGTTGTCGTCCGCGGTGGAGAAGGTCTCCGAGCGCTTGGTCGGGATCGTGGTGTTGCGCTCGATGAGCTTGGTGAACACGCCGCCCTTGGTCTCGATGCCCAGCGAAAGCGGGGTCACGTCGAGCAGCAGGACGTCCTTGACCTCACCCTTGAGCACCCCGGCCTGCAGCGCCGCGCCGACCGCGACGACCTCGTCCGGGTTCACGCCCTTGTTCGGCTCGCGCCCGCCGGTCAGCTCCTTGACCAGCTCGGCCACGGCCGGCATGCGGGTGGAGCCACCCACGAGCACGACGTGGTCGATGTCGCCGACCGAGGTGCCCGCGTCGCGGATCACGTTGTTGAACGGGTTGCGGGTGCGCTCGAGCAGGTCCGAGGTGATCTTCTGGAACTCGGCGCGCGAAAGCGTCTCGTCGAGGAACAGCGGGTTCTTGTCGCCGTCCACGGTGATGTAGGGCAGGTTGATGCTGGCGGAGTTGGAGCTGGACAGCTCGATCTTCGCCTTCTCCGCCGCCTCGCGGATGCGCTGCAGCGCCATCTTGTCGCGGGTCAGGTCGATGCCGTTGGTGGCCTTGAACTTGTCGACCAGCCACTTGACGATGCGCTCGTCCCAGTCGTCACCGCCGAGGTGGTTGTCACCGGAGGTCGCGCGGACCTCGACCACACCCTCGCCGATCTCCAGCAGCGAGACGTCGAACGTGCCGCCACCGAGGTCGAAGACCAGGATGGTCTGCTCCTTCTCGCCCTTGTCCAGGCCGTACGCCAGCGCGGCGGCGGTCGGCTCGTTGACGATGCGGAGCACGTTCAGGCCGGCGATCTGCCCGGCCTCCTTGGTGGCCTGCCGCTGGGCGTCCTCGAAGTACGCCGGGACGGTGATCACCGCGTCGGTGATCTCCTCGCCCAGGTACGACTCGGCGTCGCGCTTCAGCTTCATCAGCACGCGCGCGCTGATCTCCTGCGGCGTGTACCCCTTGCCGTCGATCTCGGTCTTCCAGTCGGTGCCGATGTGCCGCTTCACCGAGCGGATCGTGCGGTCGACGTTCGTGACCGCCTGGTTCTTCGCCGGCTGGCCGGTCAGCACTTCGCCGTTCTTGGCGAAGGCGACGATGGACGGGGTGGTACGGGAGCCTTCCGAGTTGGCGATGACCGTCGGCTCGCCGCCCTCAAGGACGGCGACGACCGAGTTGGTCGTGCCGAGGTCGATGCCGACCGCTCGCGCCATGGTGCTTCCTCCTGTGTTGGCAGCTGTGCTGCTGGTATGTTCGTGACCTGCACGGACCGGCTCCGCCTTGAGCGGGGCCCTGGCAAGTTCTAGCTGGGCTTCGCGCGCCTCGTCAAGCCAGACTTGAGTCGGCTGCGCTCAACCTTCGTATCAGGGTAACGAGCAGGTGCGGGCGCTTGTTCCCGGGATCAGCTGCAGACCTTCCCCGGACCGGGTGTGATCCCGCTCACCAGGTATTTCACCTCTTCGGCGCGGGCGCAGGGCGAGTTGTCGAGCCCGGTGTGGCCGTCGTCGGTCCGGGTGAGCAGGACCGAGCCGTCGATGCTGTCGGCGAGCCCGCGGGCCCACGCCAGCGGCGTCGCCGGGTCGTGCGTGCCGCCGACCACGAGGATCGGCGGGGCGCCGTGCACCGGACTCGGCTGCGGCGGGTTCTTCGCCGGGACCGGCCACCCCGCGCAGCCGCTGGTGAAGTCCCAGAACTCGGAGTATCGCCAGCTGTGCGGCGCGACGGCGCGGACCAGGCCGGCGGTCACGCGCAGGTCGGCGAGCCCGGTGAACGGCGAAGGGAAGTCCTGGCACCCGATGGCCCGGTACGCGCCGTAGATCGGCGAGAAGAAGGAAGCGACCTGCGTTAGCGCCGCCGAGTCCGGATGGTCCCCGCCGGCGGCGGCGAGCGCGCGGCCCAGGTCCGGCCACTGGCTCCGCGAAGCGAGGAACCCGTAGACACCCGAGGACAACTCGTCCCCGGTCGCCGTCCGGCCCAGCGCGCTGGAGTAGGCGCCGCGGGCGACGAGGTCGTCGTAATACCGCAGCACGTCGACGCCGTGCAGCGCGCACTCCGCCGAGCCCTCGCACCAGGAAGCGAAGCGCACCAACGAATCCTCGGTCGCGGCCGCCTCCTCGATGATCGCCTGACGCAGCGGCCGGGCGTGGTCGACGGCGCCGTCGAGCACCATCGCCCGCACGTGGTCCGGGTGCTTCGAGGCGTAAACGGCGCCAAGCTCAGTGCCGTAGGAGACGCCGAGCCACGAGATCTTCGGCTCGCCCAAGGCGACCCGGATCGACTCGACGTCCTCGGCCGCGCTTTGCGTGTCGGCCTGCCCGAGCATCGGCCCGGTCTTGGCCAGGCAGTCCTCGCCGGCCGCGCGGTTGTGGGCGAGCAGCGCGGCGTACTCCGCTTCCGTCGCCGGATACCGGTTCACGGCCGGGTCGTACAGCTTCGCCGGATCACAGGTGATCTTGGGCGTGCTGAACCAGACGCCGCGCGGATCGAAGCCTACGAGGTCGAAGTGCTGCCGCAGCTGGGCGAATTCAGGGCCGGAGAAGCCGCCGAACTGCACGTAACCGACCCCGGAGCCGCCCGGCCCGCCCGGGTTGATCAGCAACGACCCGATGCGGTGCGCCGGGTCGGTCGCAGGCAGCTCCGCCAGCGCGAGCCGTGCCGTGCCGGCTTCGGGCCGGGTGCGATCGAGGGGGACATCGACGTGCGCGCACCGAGCTGTGGGCTCCGGCCGCGTCGCGCACGGCGTCCACTGAAGCGCCGGGGAAGCGGGAACCGTGAGCAAGGGCAGGAGAAGAAGAGCCGCCGCGACGAGTTTCACGCTGTTCGCACCGTGATGCTGCCGGTGTCGACGCGCAGGTCGAGCCGGTTCGGCGAGGCCGGGTCCTGTGCCACGCCCAGGTTCGTCCGGCCGGTGCCGACGTGCGCGTCCACCCGGTAGGCGGCCGGCGGGACGGAGACGGTGAGGTCGCCGGTACTCACCCTGGCCTGCACGGCGCCGGGCTGCTCGAGCCCGATCTCCGCGGTGCCGGTGCCGCCGTCGAGCTTGACCGGGCCGGTCACGCGGGTGAGCGTGGTGGTCCCGGTGCCGCGCCGCAGGTCGACGTCGGCGGGCCGGTCGAGCGTGACCGTCCCGGTGTCGAGTGAGCCGCTGACCGGCAGCGCGCGCGGCACGACCACGTCGTAGCGGACCTCGCAGTCCTGGCCGCAGCCGGAGAGCACGAGGGTGGTGCCCTCGACCCGGTGCGTCCGGCCCGGGCGGTTGCCGCGGTACTCGACCTCGCGGCGCACCGAAACCGGCGCGCCGTCCTCGACCCGCAGCTGCACCCCGCCTGCCGGCACGTCGACCCGGACGGCGGTGATCGGCGTGGTCACCGGCTGGCCGTCGGAGAGCTTGTCCGGCCGGCCGATCCCCGAGCAGCCGGCCACGGCGACCGCCGAGCCCAGCAGCACCGCCCCGATCAGCAGCCGCTTTGTGTTGTGCCCCAGGGCTTCGCGGTTCATGCGGCCTTGACCGAGACGGAGCCGCTGCTGGTGTTCAGGTCGAGCGTCTTCACCTCGGACGAGCCCGGCGGGATGTCGATCGACCGGCTGCCGCTGTCGCTGTCGCCGATCACGCGGTACGAGCCGTCGGGCACGCGCACGTCGACGCTGCCGGACTCCGCCTTCACCTTGACGTCGCTGGGCTGCGCGAGCTTGAGCTTCACGCTGCCGCTGTCCGACGAGACGTCGACCGGCCCGCGCAACCCGTCGCCCGAGACGTGGCCGGAGTCGCTGTGCGCCTGGACCACGCCGACGTCGCGCAGGTCGATGGACCCGCTGTCGAGGGTGAGCTTCACCAGCCCGGCGACGTTCTCCACATTCGCGTCACCGGAGTTGGAGGACACGTCCACGCTGGCCACGCCGACGATGTCCACCCCGCCCGAGCTGGTGGAGCCGGTGACCGGCACGCCGGCGGGGACGACCACGTCGAAGTCGGCGGTGCAGTTGCGGCCGCAGCTGCCGAGCACCAGCTGGTCGCCTTCCACGCGGAAGGCGTCGTCCGGCGCCGAGCGGAAGTTGTAGTGCAGCTTCTGGTGCACGGTCACGGCCCCGGTGCCGACGCGGATCTTGACGTCCCCGGAATCGGCGGCCAGCTTCACGCTGTGGATCGGCTGCGCCACCTTCGCGTCACGCACCACCGAAGAGCCCAGCCCCCAGCCGAGCGCGATGGCCACCCCGACCCCGATCAGAACTATCCCACCTAGTGCCAGCAGCGGGCGCGCCATTTCGATCCGTCCCCTCAGTAACGATCCGTCCCGGGTGACCTTATGAGCAGGCCGGGGTGCTCGACATCCGGTAAACCCCCCGATACATCCCTGAGGAGACGCCCGGGGTCGGCGGGCCTAGCCTGGCGTCGTTCGGACTTCCGTGCTCAGGAGGATTCATGCCTCAGTCACCCAACCCCTACGACTTCCTGCCTTCCGCGCCGTCGTTCACGCTGCGCAGCACCGACATCGCCGACGGCGAGACGCTGGCGATCCCGCAGCGATCCGGCATCTTCGGGGCCGGGGGCGAAGACCGGTCGCCGCAGCTGTCCTGGGAGGGCTTCCCCGCGGAGACGAAAAGCTTCGTGGTGACGGTGTACGACCCCGACGCCCCCACGGCCAGCGGGTTCTGGCACTGGGCGGTGTTCAACATCCCGGCTTCGGTGACGGAGCTGGCGGCGAACGCCGGCGACGCGGAGGGCTCGGGCCTGCCCGAGGGCGCCGTGACGCTCAAGGGCGACGGCGGCGTCAAGCAGTACCTCGGCGCCGCCCCGCCTCCCGGGCACGGCCCGCACCGTTACTACTTCGTGGTGCACGCCCTCGACGTCGACTCGCTCGACATCGACGGCGACGCCACCCCGGCGTTCCTCGGCTTCAACCTGCTCGGCCACACCCTCGGCCGCGCGACCCTGACCCCGGTCTACGAGAACAAGGGCTGACCCCGGCGGCCGGGATTTCCCGCTGGGTGAAATCCCGGCCGTTGACCCGCCCTCCCCGCCGTCCGACGATCAAAGGACGTCGACGAGGACGAGGAGCGGGTCATGAAAGCGGTGCGGGTCCACGAGTACGAAAAACGCCCGGTGGTGGAGGACGTCGCCAAGCCGGAGGTGACCGGGCCGCTCGACGTCGTGGTGCGGATCGGCGGCGCCGGGTTGTGCCGCACCGATCTGCACATCATCGAGGGGCAGTGGGCCGAGAAGTCCGGCGTCACGCTGCCTTACACGATCGGCCACGAGAACGCGGGCTGGGTCGAGGCGGTCGGCTCGGCAGTGTCCACAGTGGAGCCCGGCGACCCGGTGATCCTGCACCCGCTGGCCACCTGCGGGCTGTGCCGCGCCTGCCGCGCCGGCGACGACGTGCACTGTGAGAACTCCCAGTTCCCGGGCATCGACACCGACGGCGGCATGGCCGAGTACCTGCTCACCAACGCGCGCTCGGTGGTCAAGCTCGATCCTTCGCTGCAGCCCGCGGACGTCGCCGCGCTGGCAGACGCGGGGCTGACCGCCTACCACGCCGTCCGCAAGGCCGTGCCGCTGCTGTACGCCGGCACGAAGGTCGCGGTGATCGGCGCCGGCGGGCTCGGCCACATCGGCATCCAGTGCCTCGCCGCGATGGTGCCGGCCGAGGTGATCGTGGTCGACGCCAACCAGGCCGCGCTCGACCTCGCCAAGTCCTACGGCGCCGCGCACACCGTGCTCGCCGACGGCGGCCAGGTCGACGCCGTGCTCGACCTGACCGGCGGCGCGGGCGCGCAGGTGGTGCTCGACTTCGTCGGCGAGAAGGGCACGGAGGCCCAGGGCATCAAGATGCTGCGCCGCGCCGGCTCGTACTTCGTGATCGGCTACGGCGGCCACGTGGACGTGCCCACGATCGACATCATCTCGACCGAGATCAACATCGTCGGCAACCTCGTCGGCTCCTACAACGACCTGGACGAGCTGATGGCGCTCGCGGCGCAGGGCAAGGTCCGCCTGCACACCAGGACGTACCCGCTGGACGCGGTCAACGAAGCCATGGACGACTTGGACAACGGCCGGCTGCAGGGCCGCGGAATCCTCGTACCGTAAGGGAGTCGAAGCTCATGTACGAAAAGGACGGCGAGCGCTACTTCATCGTCGACGGGCACGTGCACTTCTGGGACGCGCGCCCGGCCAACCAGGCCAACCGCTACGGCGAGGGCTTCATCAACTGCTTCTACGACTACCACAAGAACCTCTCGCCGGACCACGCGAAGTGGACGCTGGAGCAGTTCTGGCAGCAGAGCGAGGAAAAGATCCTCCACGACCTGTTCGAGGTCGGCTACGTGGACCACGCGGTGTTCCAGCCGACCTACCTCACCGACTTCTACGTCAACGGCTTCAACACCACCGAGCAGGACGGCGTGCTCGCCGAGAAGCACCCGGACAAGTTCACCGTCAACGGCGCGTGGGACCCGCGTGACGGCGAAGCCGGCCTCGAGAAGCTGGAAGCACTCGCCGAACGCTGGAACCTCAAGGGCGTCAAGCTCTACACGGCCGAGTGGAAGGGCGATTCGAAGGGCTGGAAGCTGTCCGACCCGTGGTCGTACCGGTACCTGGAGAAGTGCCAGGAACTCGGCATCCGCAATATTCACGTCCACAAAGGACCGACGATCTACCCGCTCAACCGCGACGCCTTCGACGTGGCCGACATCGACGACGTGGCCAGCGCGTTCCCGGACCTGCGGTTCATCGTCGAGCACGTCGGCCTGCCGCGGCTGGAGGACTACTGCTGGATCGCGACACAGGAGCCGAACGTATACGGCGGCCTCGCCGTCGCGCTGCCGTTCATCCACACGCGGCCGCGGTACTTCGCGCAGATCATCGGCGAACTGTTGTACTGGACGGACGAAAACCGGATCACCTTCGCCAGCGACTACGCGATCTGGACGCCCAAGTGGCTGATCGAGGCCTTTGTGGACTTCCAAATCCCGGAGGACATGCAGAGCGAGTACGGCGTGCTGACCACCGACATCAAGAAGAAGATCCTCGGCCTGAACGTGGCGAAGCTGTACGACCTCGAAGTGCCCGAAGGCCTCGGCGTCAGCGAGGCGTCCGCCGACAGCGGTGACGCCGTCGGGTCCGCGCCCAAGGTGCCGGCGTGAACCCGCGGTTGTGGGCCGCGCTCGACACGGTGCGCGACCCCGAACTGGACGAACCCGTGACAGAGCTGGGTTTTGTGCACTCGGCGACGCTGGTCGAAGGGCACGCGGAGGTGCGTTTGCGGCTGCCGACGTACTTCTGCGCGCCGAACTTCGCCTACCTGATGGTGGCCGACGCGCACGACGCCGTCACCGCGGTCGAGGGCGTCACCTCGGTCGACATCCGGCTGGACGACCACTTCGCGTCGGAAGAGATCAACGCCGGGGTCGCGGGCCAGGCGGGCTTCGAGGGCACGTTCCCGACGGAGGCGATCGGGGAGCTGGACGAGCTGCGGCTGATCTTCCGGCGCAAGGCCTACCTGGCCGGCCTCGACCGGCTGGGCACAAAACTGGTGCAGGACGGGCGGACCCCGGCGGAGATCGCCGGGCTCACCCTCGGCGACGTGCCGGAGTCACCCGTTCGGTCCAGCCTGCTGCGAAGGCGGCGCGACCTCGACATCGACTGCGGCCCGGACGCGCCACTGCTCGTGGACGAGAAGGGAGTGGTGATCCCGGCGGGCGAAGCGGCGTTGCGGCTGCGGTTCGCGCGGGCGGTCCGGATCAGCATCGACGGCAACGCCGGGCTCTGCAGGGGATTGTTGCAGACCAGATACTCCGCTTGAGCCGTTCGGAGCAAGTATGGTGGACGTTGCATGCCTCACTCGTTCACCGCCGAACGCCACTCGCGGAGGTCACGCCGTGTCAGTCCCCGCCCAGCCGAGTCCGGACGACCGGAATGCCGAGGAGCCCAGCGGCTTGATCGGTTCGGCGCAGCGGGCCCTGCGGGTGCTGGAGATCGTGGCCGGCGCGGGCGACGGCATCGCCGCCAAGGCCGTCGCCCGGCGCGCGGGCTACAAGCTGTCGACCACGTACCACCTGCTGAACACCCTGGTCCACGAAGGCTATTTGATCCGGCTCGGCCACGGCCGGGGCTTCGGCCTCGGCTACAAGATCGGCGGGCTGCACGAGAGCCTGCTCGACGAGCTGGACGTCGGCCGCGAGCTGCGCGACGGCCTGCACAAGCTCCACCTGCGCGCGGGCGCGGCGGCGTATTACACGGTGTTCCGCGACACCGAGGTGGTCGTCGCCGCGGTCGCGGACTCGCCGGAGTTCCCGCGCGCGCAACCGTTGGACTTCGGCTTCCACGAAGCCGCGCACGCCACCGCGTTCGGCAAAGTCATGCTGGCGTCCCTGCCGGCGAAGCAGCGCCGCGATTACCTGACGAGCGCGGGCATGCCGCGCCTCACCGCGCACACCACGGTCCGCTCGCCCGACCTCGAGACGGAGCTGCAGGCCGTCGCGCATTCCGGGATGGCGCTGGAGATCGAGGAGTTCCTGCCGGAGCTGGCTTGCCTCTCGGCGCCGGTGCTGGACGCGGCCCAGAACGTCACGGGCGCGGTCGCCTTCTCCGTCCCCGCGGAGCAGTTCGCTTCCCGCCGCTGGCACCTGGAGCGCGCGGCTCGCGCCGGCGCCGCCCGCTTTTCCCGGCTGCTGGCGGCAAAACCCTCATAAGTGCTGTTCAGTGCGGCTTGAGCAGGTAGTCCACCACCGGCCGCAGCTCGTCGGCCGACGGCGGCTCGTCGTCGATCAGGCCCTGGATCAGCAGCCCGTCGATCCCCGCCAGGAACACGCGGAACGCGACCTCGTCGTCGTGCCGGACCATCGACGTCAGCACGTCGAGCCAGCGGCGCGCGGCCGGGCGCAGCTCGGGTTTGCGGGCGGCCAGCAGGTACAGCTCGTACTCCGCCATCGTGCGGCCGCGCCGCGGGCCCAGCGCCTCCGCGAGCAGCCCGGCCACCTCCTCGGCGCCGCGGCTGCCGCGCGAGCGCGCGCGGTCGATCATCCAGTACACCTCGGTCGCCATGTCCCGCGCGCACGAGATGAGCGTGGCCACGAGCAGGTCGTCGAGTGAGGAGAAGTGATAGGTCGTCGACGTCGTGGGCACGCCCGCCTCCGTCGCGACGGTGCGGTGGGTGACCCCGGCGACGCCGTCGCGCTCGATCACCCGCAGCGTGGCCGCGATGATCTCCGCGCGCCGCTTGTCCCCGCGCGCCTTGCGCCCGTCGACCTGGATCTTCACTGGCTGCTCCCCACCTCGATCAGCACCACGCCGCCGATCACCAGCACCAGCCCGGCGGCCATCGCGAGGTTGAACGGCTCCTTGAGGAACAGCACCCCGACGATCGCGACCAGCGCCACGCCCGCCGCGGCCCAGACCGCGTACGCCACCCCGATCGGCAACCCCAGCTTCAGCACCCGCGCGAGCGCGAAAAACGCCACGCCGTAACCGATCACCACGAAGATCGACGGCCCGAGGCGGGAGAAACCGTCGGAGAGCTTCAGCGACACGGTCGCGGTCACTTCTGCGGCGATGGCCAAAGCGAGGTACAAGTAAGCACCCATGGTTGCGAAACTACCTGAACCATCGTCCCACTAGCTAGCGAGGCGTGCACCACATCGGTGGGACTTAGGGCTCTCCAACCGGTTACCCATCAGTAAGAAGCGTTACCCTGCTCGACAACCGGGGCTTCGGCACCGGCACCACCACACCGGACGAAAGGCACCCGACGATGGGCGCTGTACAGCTGACGCTCGGGGGGATCTCCGTTCTCCTCGGCATCGTCGCCTGGGGAATGTTCATCGCGACCGTGGCCCGGTTCGTGCGCGTGATCCGCCTCGGCCAGCCCGACCCGACCCGCAACGGGCCGTTCACGCCGCGGCTGATGACCATGGTCAAGGAGTTCGCCGCCCACACCCGGATGGCCAAGTTCCGCCAGGTCGCCCCGTGGCACTGGATGGTGATGTGGGGCTTCCTGATCGGGTCGCTCGCGCTGTTCGAGGCCTACGGCGAGGTGTTCGTCCCGACCTGGGGCTGGCCGGTGCTCGAGGACTGGTCGCTGTGGAGCCTGCTGATGGAGCTGCTCGGCGTCGGCACCGTCGTCGGCGGCGTCGCGCTGGCGGTCATCCGGCAGCTGAACCACCCCCGCCGCGCCGACCGGCAGTCGCGCTTCGCGGGCTCGAACTTCAAGTGGGCCTACTTCGTCGAAGCCGTGGTGATCATCGAGGGCATCGGGATCATCGGCGTGCGCGCGGGCAAGGCCGCGATGCACGTCCACGAGGTGCCGACCTGGGCCGCGTTCGTGTCGAACCCGTTGAGCGAGCTGCTGCCCTCGAGCGCCGCCTTGGTCTCGGTCTTCGCGTTCGTCAAGCTGATGAGCGCCACCGTGTGGCTGATCGTGGTCGCCCGGACGATGACCATGGGCGTCGCGTGGCACCGGTTCAGCGCGTTTTTCAACATCTACTTCAAGCGCGAGGCCGACGGCGGGGTCGCGCTCGGCGCGGTCAAGCCGATGATGTCCGGCGGCAAGGTGCTCGACCTCGAGGAGGCCGACCCGGACGAGGACACCTTCGGCGTCGGCCGGGTCGAGGACTTCAGCTGGAAGGGCTGGCTCGACTTCTCGACGTGCACCGAATGCGGCCGTTGCCAGTCGCAGTGCCCCGCGTGGAACACCGGCAAGCCGCTTTCGCCGAAGCTGCTGATCACCCAGCTGCGCGACCACGCGTACGCCAAGGCGCCGTACCTGCTCGCAGGCGGCAAGCGTGACATGGCGGGCGACGAGATCGGCTTGACCGGCGACAACCCGCACGCCGGCATCGACGTGCTCGCGCTCGCCGAGTCCGAACGTCCGCTGATCGGCGGCGCCGAGGAAAACGGCATCATCGACCCGGACATGCTCTGGTCCTGCACCAGCTGCGGCGCCTGCGTGGAGCAGTGCCCGGTGGACATCGAGCACGTCGACCACATCGTCGACATGCGCCGCTACCAGGTGATGATCGAGTCGTCGTTCCCGACTGAGCTCAACGGCATGTTCAAGAACCTGGAGAACAAGGGCAATCCGTGGGGCCAGAACGCCAAGGACCGTCTACAGTGGACGGAAGACCTCGACTTCGAGGTGCCGGTCTTCGAGGGTGACCTCGGCGACGCGGAGTACCTGTTCTGGGTCGGCTGCGCCGGTGCGTTCGAGGACCGCGCGAAGAAGACCACCCGCGCCGTGGCCGAGCTGCTGCACATCGCGGGCGTGAAGTACACCGTGCTCGGCTCGGAGGAGTCGTGCACCGGTGACCCGGCGCGCCGCGCGGGCAACGAGTTCCTGTTCCAGATGCTCGCCCAGCAGAACGTCGAGGTGCTGAACTCGGTGTTCGAGGGCCGCGAACGCAAGGCGCGCAAGGTGGTCGTCACCTGTGCGCACTGCTTCAACACCCTCGCCAACGAATACCCGGAGCTGGGCGGCCAGTTCGACGTCGTGCACCACACGCAGCTGCTGAACCGCCTGGTGCGCGAGAAGTACCTGACGCCGGTGGCGCCCGTCGCCGAGGACGTCACCTACCACGACCCGTGTTACCTGGGCCGGCACAACAAGGTCTACGACGCGCCGCGTGAGCTCGTCGGGGCTTCCGGGGCCAAGCTGCGCGAAATGCCGCGGCACGGCGACCGGTCCATGTGCTGCGGCGCCGGCGGCGCGCGGATGTGGATGGAGGAGAAGATCGGCAAGCGGATCAACGTCGAGCGGGTGGACGAGGCGCTCGGCACCGCACCGTCGAAGATCGCGACCGGCTGCCCGTTCTGCCGCGTGATGCTCACCGACGGCGTCACCGCGCGCCAGAGCGACGGGCTGGCGAGCGAGCGGGTCGAGGTCGTCGACGTCGCCCAGCTGCTGCTCACCTCCGTGAAGCGGAAGCCGGAGCCGGCGCTGGTGGCGGCCGGCGCGCCTTCGCTGGAAGGCGATGCGGCGGACGCGGAGCTGGCGGCCGAGCCCGCCGAGGACAAGCCGGAACCGTTGCCGGACAAGGAGTAATCTTCGGGCGAACGGCCCCTCCGCACGCGGAGGGGCCGTTTTGCTGCCCGGGACATTTGTCATGGCCCGATCGTGATCGACGGCCCGCGTGCGCCCGGCCCCGCGGCGGAACCATCGGGGAATGCCGAAACGGAAGACCGCGCTCGCCACGCTGGCCCTGCTCGCCCCGTTCATCGCCGAGTTCCTGCTCGGCGACCAGTACCTGGCCGGTCCCCCGGAGATCGGGAAGCAGCTGGGCATGTACTCGATGTACGTCGCGCTGTACGGCTCGGGCGCGCTGCTGATCCGCGAGGCCGCACGTCGACGCGGCCTCGGCTGGCCGACGATCTTGGTGCTGGCGCTGGCTTTCGGCGTCGCCGAAGAGGGGCTGCTCACCGAAACGCTGTTCAACCCGCACTACCTCGGCCTCGACCTGCTCAGCCCCGGCCACATCCCGGTACTCGGCCTCGGAGCCCCGTGGACGGTGTACGTGCTGACGCTGCACGTCGTCTGGAGCATCGCGACACCGATCGCGATCGCGGAGGCGTTTTTCGGCCGTTCGCCGTGGCTGCGGACGCCGGGCACGTGGTCGTGGAGCGTCCTGCTGGCCGTCGGCGCGGTGGGGACTTTCGCGGTGTCACTCGGGCTGGACGCCGCGCACTTCCTGGCGGCGCCGGGACAGCTGGCCGGCGCGCTTGTCGTGGTGGTGGCGCTGATCCTGGTGGCGTTGCGGCTGCGTGCGCCGGCGCAGGCGCCTTCGGGCAACGCCTGGCTGGGCTTCGCGGTCGCGCTCGGGCTGAGCAGCGCGTTCCAGGTGATGAAGACGGGCCTCGGGATCTCGCCGTGGCTGCAGACGGGTGTGCTGCTGGCACTGGAGGCGGTGGCCGTCGGATATGTGCTGAAGGCGCGCCCGCCGGCCGTCTCACTCGCCGCGGGCGCCGCCGTCACGTACTGCTGGCTGGGCCTTTCCACCGCGGCCGACGCCGGATTCGCCGCACTCGTGGAGCAAGGCGTGCTCGTGGCGGGGACGCTCGTGTTACTCGGAAGCGCCACTCGACGAAACATTCTGTTAACCGTTTGAAGAAAGGTACGACCGTACCGGAATTCCGGTGGTAAACGGTTTCCGCGGAGTCTTGGTGCATATTCGCTGCACACTCGAACGCCCGATGTCACATTCGAACCGAAGGACTGGACAACGGGCGTATCCTGGCTTTTCCTCGCGACCACCGCCGCCCGCGGGGTCGAAATTGAGCACGGGAAAAAGGGGAGCGCGGGATGGGCGGGCACCGTGAAGCACGACCGACCGGCCGTTCCGGCGCCCGGTTTCCCTCGGCCAAACAAGCGGAACGACTGACCGGCGAAACCCCCGTGGTAACGGATTCCCCGGCCGCCGAACCTGTTCCCGCGCCACCGGACCAGCCGGGCCTTCCCGACCCCGCGAACCACCGGACCCCGCCCCGGCCGACGAACCAGCTCCCCCGGCCCGCGAGCGGCCCAGACTTTCCCTCGCCCTCAGCCCGGCAAGCGTCTCCTCAGCCCGCGAGCCGCCCGGACTTCCCCTCACCCTCAGCCCGGCAGGACCCTCCCCAGCCAGCGAGCGGCCCGGACTTTCCCTCGCCCTCGGCCCGGCAGGACCCTCCCCAGGCTCCGGCTCCGGCTCCGGCTCCGGCTCCGGCTCCGGCTCCGAAGAGTGCCGTCGGCCGGGCAGGCGCGCGGTTTCCGAGCGCGAAGGTGACCGAGCGACTCGCCGAACCGGAACCCGAGCTGGAGCCGGAACCCGTCCAGGGTCCCGTCGGCGCCCGCTTCCCGAGCGCCAAGGCCACGAAGCGACGGGCCAAGTCCAACCCGCGCAAGGCCGTTCCGCCAAAGTCCGGCTCGACCGATTCCGCCCCGGCTGATTCCGGCTCGGCA
Organism: Amycolatopsis saalfeldensis; assembly: GCF_900110575.1. Taxonomy (GTDB): domain Bacteria; phylum Actinomycetota; class Actinomycetes; order Mycobacteriales; family Pseudonocardiaceae; genus Amycolatopsis; species Amycolatopsis saalfeldensis. The sequence goes on along the minus strand of NZ_FOEF01000019.1, from coordinate 15,467 downwards.
AAGTCCAGCTCGGCTGACTCCGGCTCGGCTGCCTTTGCCCCGTCCCAATCCGAAGCCGGCGGTCCCATCCACGGCCCGACCGGCGCCCGTTTCCCCGCCCCGCAACTCGCCGCCCGCCTGAGCGACGAGCCGGAACCCGTCACCCGGGTGCGGGCGAAGTTCGCCAGTGCCGAGCTCGCCGAGCGGATGGCGGAGGTGCCCGAGCCGGACCACAGCACCGTCGGCCGCGCCGGCGCCCGCTTCCCCAGCCCGAAGGTCGCCAACCGCTTGACCGGCGAACCCGAAACCCACCCCACCCCCGCCGACTCGCCCTCGAACCGGCCCACCCGAACCAACCACCCCAACGAAACCGCCCGGCCAAACCCAACCAACCACCCCAACGAAACCGCCCGACCAAACCCGACCAACCACCCCAACGAAGCCATCCGGCCAAACCCAACCAACCAACCCGACTGGGCCGACCAACCCGACTGGGCCGACCACCCCGACTGGGCAGACCAACCCGATTGGGCCGACTGGACTGACCGGACCGACTGGACCGGCCAGCCCAACCCGACCGACCACCCCGACCTGACCACCTCGACCGCCCAAACCAACCGCTCCGGCCGAGCCGACCTCCTCGGCCGCGCCAACGCCCCCCACCATCCCGACCAGGCAGGCCAGCCCGTCCGCGCTGGCCAGGCCGACTTGACCGACCAATCCCGCTTGACCGCCCGGACCGCCGAACACCCCGACGACCCCAACCACCCGCACCACCCCGACCACCCCGACCGCACCAACCGCACCAACCGCACCAACCGCACCAACCGCACCGATGCCGTCTACCCCGGCACCCTCGGCGAAGACCCCGTCCGGCCACACGCCCACCCGGATCCCACCCAGCCGCCAGACGAGCCCGACTTCGCCCACCGGCAGTGGGACGACTGGGCCGAGGAGCCGCCGTCGCAGCCGGGGCCGCGCACGCTCGTCCGCCCGTATGTCCTCACTCGCGGGCGTACGCAGTCGCGGCGGCATCTCGCGATCGAGGCGCTCGTGTCGACCTGCGCCGGGGAGGGGCAGTGGGATGCGCCGCAGGTGAGCGGGGAATTCCGGTCCGTGCGGATGATGTGCCACTCGCCGCGGTCGGTTGCCGAGGTGGCCGCGACGTTGAGCGTGCCGCTGGGCGTCGCGCGGATCCTGCTCGACGACATGGCCGAGCTGGGCTTGGTGCGGATCCACGAGAACGAAGGCGCGGGCGACGGCAGGCCGGCGCTGGAGTTGATGGAACGGGTGCTCTCCGGGCTCCAGCGCCTCTGAACCGCCCACTCCGACTACGCTTCGGCGAGTGACCGAGGAAGAAGAAAAGGGCGGCGAGAGCACCCTCACCGTTCTGCTGGCCGGTGGGGTCAACCTGGCCATCGCGATCCTGAAGCTGGTCGCCGGCATCATCACCGGCTCCGGCGCGATGCTCTCGGAGGCCGCGCATTCGGTCGCCGACACCATCACCGAGGCCCTGCTGCTCACCGCGCTGAAACGCTCGGAGCGCCCGGCCGACCGCGTGCACCCCTTCGGTTACGGCAAGGAGCGCTACTTCTGGTCGCTGCTCGCCGCCGTCTCGATCTTCGCCTCGGGCGCGATGTTCGCGCTGTACGAGGGTTTCACCACGGTGTTCGGCGAGAACAGCGACCAGGACAACCCGCTCGTCGGCTACATCGTGCTGGCCGTCGCGTTCGTGCTCGAGTCCAGGTCGTGGCTGCAGGCGATCAGGCAGGTGCGCACGGAGGCGAAGGCCGAGAGCCGCTCGTTCTTCGGCTACCTGCGGATGATCGACGACCCCGCGCCGAAGACCGTGCTGTTCGAGGACTCCGCCGCGCTCGTCGGGCTGGTGCTCGCGTTCGCCGGCATCGGCCTGCACCAGCTCACCGGCTCGTCGGTCTGGGACGGCTTGGCGTCCATCCTGATCGGACTGCTGCTCGCCTGCGTCGCGTACCTGCTGGGGCGCACCAATCGCGGCCTGCTCATCGGGCGCCAGGCCGACCCGCGGCTCGTGCGCGGGGTGCGCGACCACCTCGCGGCCGCGCCCGAAATCGAGGCGCTGGTGGACCTGCAGACCATGCTCATGGGCACCGACCAGGTGCTGGTGTGCGCCCGCGTCGACTTCGACGACGCGCTGGGCGCGGCCGACGTGGAACGCGCCTGTGTGCGCATCGCCGCCGAGTTGGCCGAGGGATTCCACGACGTCACCGAGGTGTTCATCGAGCCCGTGCCGCGCACCGACCCGAACCTGCGCGCGACGGTGCTGGCGCGTTACGGCGACCTCCGGGCGAACCCGGTCGAGGATTATCAGTAGCCGAAGTCCTGCGTCCAGTACCAGCCGGATTTGGCAACGCCCACGCCGAGTTTCGTCAGCGAGCAGTTGAGGATGTTCGCGCGGTGGCCGCTGGAGTTCATCCACATCTCCATCACCTGCGCGGCGCTCGTCGCGCCCTTCGCGATGTTCTCGGCGCCCGGCTTGCTGTAGCCGGCGTCGCGGATGCGCTCGTCGAAGTGCACGCCCTCGGGGGTGTCGTGCGAGAAGTAATCGCGGGCCGACATGTCGTCACTGTGCTTCTGCGCGGCGGTGTCGAGGTGCGGTTCCTCGGCGACGGGGTCGCAGCCGGCGTCGGCGCGCTGGTCGTTGACGAGGCTCACGATCTGGCCCGCCAGCGAGGTGTCCACCTTCGGCTGAGGGGTCGGCTTCGGGGTGCTGGGCGGCGAGGACGAAGGAGTGGGGACCGGCGGCGAGGAAGGCGTCGGGGAGGGGCTGTCGGAGGTCGACGGGGCCGGCGCGGAACTCGTGACCGTCGGGGTGCTCGAGGTGCTGGGCGAGGGCGGTTTCGCGAACGAGCCGGTGGGGTCCCCGCCGAGGTCGGACTGGCCGGACGCGGCACTACTGAGAGTCGCCGCGCCGGCCGGGTCGTGGAGCCACATCGTCCCTCCAGCGGCGGCAAACCCGCCCAGGAGAACACTCAGCGACACCAAAACCACACGACCACGAGCACCAATGGGGGACACGAAGCGGAAAGTATCACGAACAGATTACGGCCGTTACCACCGAAAGGCCCAGTGCCCCACTCGATCAAATGGGGGAAATGATCAAGAAACGTCCTCGATCGCGGTCCCCTTGGTCTCGCGGATGAACTTCACCGTGAACGGAATCGACAGCAGCGCGAAGGCCGCGTAGATCCAGTACGTGGCGCTCAGATTCCAGTCGGACATGCTCGGGAAACTGACCGTCACCAGCCAGTTCGCCACCCAGTTCGCGGCCGTGCCGACGGCGAGGGCGGCACTGCGGATGCGCAGCGGGAACATCTCGCCGAGCAGCACCCAGAGGATCACGCCCCAGGACAGCGCGAACGAGAGCACGAAGACGTTCGCGAACACCAGCGCCACCGGCCCCCACGCGCCGGGCAGGCTCAGGTCGCCGTTCACCTTCTGCGCGTGGCCGAACGCGATGGCCGCGACACCGAGCCCGATCGCCATGCCGACCGAGCCGATGAGCAGCAGCGGCTTGCGCCCGACGCGGTCGATGAACGCGATCGCGATGAACGTGCCGAGGATGTTGATCACCGGGCTGACCATGGAGATCAGCAGCGAGTCGGTGTTCTGCCCGACCGAGTGCCACAGCGTGTCGGAGTAGTAGAAGATCACGTTGATGCCGACGAACTGCTGGAACACGGCGAGCGCGATGCCGATCCAGACCACCGGCAGCAGCCCGAACCTCCCGCCGAGCAGGTCACGCACCTTCGACTGGCGCTCGGTGCGCAGGCCGCGGCTGATGTCGGCGAGTTTCGCCTCGACCCCGTCGGAGCCCTCGACCTCGGCGAGCACCTTGCGCGCGCGGTCGGTCTTGCCGATCGAAAGCAGGTAGTGCGGAGACTCGGGGATGATCGAGGCGAGCACGAAGTAGATCACCGCGGGAATGGCGGCGGCGCCCAGCATCCACTGCCAGGCTTCTAGTCCGCCGAGGTGGCCGTTCAGGTTGTGGGAGCCGTCGGGCAGAACCGGCGCGAACGCCTTGATCACCCAGTTGACCAGCGCGGACACCCCGATGCCGAGCACGATCGCGAGCTGCTGGAGGCTCGCCAGCCGGCCGCGGTAGGCGGGCGGCGCGACCTCCGCGATGTAGGACGGCCCGATCACCGACGCGACGCCGATCGCGGCCCCGCCGATCACCCGCCACAGCGCGAGGTCCCAGATCCCGAACGGGAACATCGCCCCGATCGCGCTGATGAAAAAGAGCACCGCGGCCAGCTGCATCGTCCGGATGCGCCCGACCCGGTCGGACAGCAGCCCGCCGAACCACGCGCCGACGGCGGAGCCGATCAGGGCGCTGGAGACGGTGAGCCCGGTGGCGGCGGCGCCGACTTCGAAGTGCTTCTGGATGCCGAGCACGGCTCCGTTGATGTTGGAGCTGTCATAACCGAACAAGAACCCGCCGACCGCCGCCGCGCCCGCGATGAACACGACGTGGGCGAGGTGCTGCTGGCCAGCCCGCTCGCCGGGAACAACGTCGGTCATGACCCCGCCTTTCGCCGTGGAAAATTACTTACTCGATCGAAGTAACCTCGGCCCCGGGCCGGATCGTGTCAGGTGCCGGGGTGACCTCTCGCACCCCTGATGATCAAGGACGGCGGGTGATCCGCAACAGGAGCGCGCCCGCGCCGAGCAGCCCCAGCCCGGCCAGCCCGTACGTCGGCAGGTCCGGGTCGGTTTCGGGGAACGCCTTCGGGGCCACGTGTTGTTCGCCACCGGGCGGGACGACCCGCACGGTTGCCGCCGCCCGGACCGTGAGGGCAACGGGCGTCTCGGTATCCGCTTCGAGAGTGGCGGCGACGTCGTCGGTGAGCACCCCACCGGCCGGGGCTTGGGCGGTCCTGGTCCATTCCCGCCGTTCCCCGGGCTCGAGCCGGTACCCGGGGGCGGCCAGCGCGACATCCCCGGTGTTGACGGCCTCGACGCTGAAGGTGACCACGTCCCCAGGCCTCGCGGTGGGCTCGGCCCGTTCGATGAGCTGGAGCCGGGGCCGCCCGACACGCGGCTCGGCCTGGCCTTGCGCGCTGACCCGCGCCCCGGCGTCAGTTGTTCCGACCGCGGTGAACGTGCTGGTGGAACACGACAACGGCGGCGAGGCCGCGCCGGGAGCGAGGTCCAGCGGCGCGGCGGCACAGGCTCGATCGCCAGTGATGACGACGGCATGCAGGGGAACGTCACCGGTGTTCGTCACCACCGCCGTCACGTGGGCGGGCTGTCCGGGAAGCACCGGTTTCGCCGGGCCTGTCGCCGTCACGGTGAGGCCGGGCCCGGTGACGTCGAGCGTGGTGGCGGTGTCGCTCGCGACGGTCCGCCCAGCCGGATCGACGCCGGTCACGGTGGTCACTGTCGTGCCGTCGACGCGCGCGGGCACCGTGCAGTCCCGCACCGCGGTGGCGCCCGCGGCCAGGGAGGCCAGCGTGAACGCGCAGTCCGCCGACGGGTCGCGAACGGTCACCTCGCGCAGCGGAGCATCACCGCTGTTACGGACCGTCGTGAAATAGGTGACGGGATCCCCTGGCCGAATCGGCTGCCGCAAGTAGTCACGCTCAACCCGGACCGCCGGGCGGACGACGTCGATCGGTGTCTCAGCGGAGGCGGTGACCGGCCGGGCCGCCGAGCTACGCAGGCTCACCACGGGCGTGGCCGTGCCCCTCACGACGTCAGTCACCCCGGCCGCCGCGACCGTGCAGGAATACCGCTGAATCCCGTTGACCGGCAGGTTCACGAACGTCCGGGCGCACTCCGGCGCGCCCGGGTCGGTCACCACGACGTCACGCAGGGCCGAATCGCCGGTGTTCGTGACCGTCACCTCGAACGGAACCGAGTCGCCCGCGCGGAACGGGCCGCCGTCAGTGCGTCGGCTGATCGTGAAACCCGGCTGCTTCACCACAAACGACGCCTGCGCCGACGCGTCCACCGGCCGCTCGGTCGGGTCGGTCCCGGTCACCTTCACCGTGTTCGTGAGCCCCGTGGCGCCCGCGACGGTGGTGCAGCTGTACGTCTCCTCCGCGTCCGGCGCCAGCGACGGCACCTGGTGCGCGCACGGCGGGATCTGATCGTCCACAACGGACACCAGCGCGAGCGGCACGTCGCCGACGTTCTTCACCAGCACGGAAAACGTCACCGTGTCACCTTGACGGACCTCGTACGGCTCGGCGTCCGCCATGATCGCGATCTCCGGATGGATCACGTCGACCGCCGCACTGCCCGAAGCCGTCACCGCGCGGTTCGTCGGGTCGGTGCCGGTGACCGAAGCAGTGTTCGTGAAATCGTCCGGCGTCGCCTTGATCTTGCACTGGTAGGTCTCCGCGGCGCTGACATCCAAGATGTCAATCGACTTGGCGCAGCCGGGATCGGTGACCGACAGCTTCGTCAGCGGGACATCGCCGGTGTTGGTGACGACCACGGTGAACGTGACGTCGTCACCCGCGCGCACCACCGTCGGCGCGGCGGCCGGCTTGATCGTGACGGCCGGGTGGATCACGTCGATCTTCGCGTCGGCCGTCGCGGTGAGCGGCGGGCCGCTCGACGCCGTGCCGGTGGCCGTCGCGGTGGTGATCGTGTCGTCCGCCGGCGCGGGTGTGGTGCAGTCGTACGCCTGCTTCGCGCCCGCCGCGAGCGTGTCGAACGTCTTCGCACAGGCCGGATCCGTGACCTTGACCGCGGTGACGGGCGAGTCTCCCGTGTTGGTGACGGTCAGCGTGAAGGTGACCGGGTCACCGGCGCGAAAGGGACCGCCGTGCACGGTCTTGGTGAGCGAGAGTCCCGGATGCACCACGGTGAACGTCGCGTCGGCGGATGCCGTCACGGTGCCGCCGAGCGGATCGGCCGCGGTCACCACGGCGGTGTTCGTATACCCGTCCGCGCCCGCTTTGGTGTCACAGCTGTACTTCTCCACCGCGCCCGGCGCCAACCCCGCGAAGTCACGTCCACATGAAGGCGTTCGAGAGTCCACAACGGACACACGCGTCAGCGGCACATCGCCGGTATTGCTCACCGTGATCGTGAAGGTCACGGAGTCCCCCTCGCGGACCGCAGGAGGGGCAACGACCGAAGCCACCGCCACCGCCGGGTGCACGACGTCCACGTGCGCATCGGCCGCCGCCGTGACCAGGCGGTTCGTCGCGTCCGTGCCGGTGACCCGGGTACTGCTGGTGAAGTCGTCCCCAGCGGCATGCGTGCACGTGTACGTCTGCTTCGCTTGTGCGGCAACGACTCCCAGCCGTTTGACACACTCGGGTGCGGCCGGATCGTCAACGGTCACCTCGTGCAGGTCACTGTCGCCGGTGTTGGTCACCACCACCGTGAACGTCACCGGTTGCCCCGCGCGGACGGCGGTGGGCGCCGCGCTCTGCGTGATCGCGACGGCCGGGTGGATCACGTCCACCGCCGCCTCGTCACCCGCCGTGACCGGAGCGCCGACCGGTGGTGTGCCGGCGACCGTGGCCGAGTTCGTGAAGTCGTCGGCGGGCGCGGTGCCGGCGCACGCGAAAGTCCAGGTCGCGCCCGCCGCCAGCGCGCCGTCGTGTGGCCGCGCGCAGTCCGCGACCAGAGCATCGGCCACGTGGACGTCGGTGAGCGGCACGTCGCCGGTGTTCTTCACGGTGAGCTGGAACGGCACCGTGTCGTGCTCGCGGAACGGGCCGCCCGGCACGTCGGCGGCGAGCGTCAGCGCGGGATGCACGACGGAAAACGCGGCGTTCGCGGACCCCGTCACCGGTCGCGCCGTCGGGTCGGTCCCGGTCGCGACCACGGTGTTCGTCAGTCCACCCGAGCCCGCGACCGTCGTGCAGCTGTAGACCTGTTTTCCTTGCGGCGCAATGGTTCCCAGAGATCGTGCGCAATCCGGCAGCTGATCGTCCGCAGCCGAAACGTCGTGCAACGGCACATCCCCGGTGTTGCTCACCGTGACCGTGAAGGTCACCGAGTCCCCTTCGCGGACAACCGAAGGCGCAACTGCCACAGCAACAGCCACAGCGGGGTGGACAACGTCAACCGGCGCGTCCGCGGCCACCTTGAGTACCCGGCCGAGCTGATCCTTACCAGTCGCGACGGCGGTGTCGGTGAAGTCGTCCGCCGGTGCGAGCATCGTGCAGCCGTACGTCTGCTTCCCTTGTGGCGCAAGGGTTCCGAAGGTACGCACGCAGCCCGGAGTGCGGTCGTCCACCACGGCGACATCGTCAAGCGGCACGTCCCCGACGTTCGTCACGGTGATCGTGAAGGTCACCTGATCCCCGGCGCGGACGAGCGCGGGCGCGGCCGTTTTCGTGATCGTGAGCTGCGGGTGGATCACCGTCACGGTGGTCGCGGCAGTGCTGGTGACCGTCTGCCCGGACAGGTCGGTGCCGCTCGCGGTGACGGTGTTCGTGCTGGTCAACGACGGATTGGCAGTACACGTATAACGCTGGGAAGCCCCGGCGGCGAGCGCGCCGAACGTCCGGGAGCACGACGTGGTGGTGTCGTCGGATACCGTCACCGGATCCAGCGGGCTGTCGCCGGTGTTGGTGACCTCCACGGTGAACGTCACCGGCTCGCCCGCGTGGACCACGGCCTGGTCCACGGTTTTCGTCACCTTGACGGCGGGCGCGATGACGGGGACCTTCGCGCCGGCCGTCGCGGTGACGACCTGGCCGAGCGGGTCGGTGCCGGCGACGTCCGCGGTGGTCACGCCGTCCGGCACCGGCGCCTTCGCCGCGCAGGTGCCCGTGGTGGACTGACCCGGCGCGAGAGTCCCCACCGTCCTCGCGCACGCGCCGGTCACGGCGACGTCGTGCAGCGGAACGTCACCGGCGTTCGTCGCGGTGACCGTCGACGTCACCTGGTCGCCGGCGCGATAGGCCGGCTTGTCGACCTGATGCTTCAGCCCGATCGCAGGGTGGATGACGTCGACGCGACTGGTGCTGGAACCGTCGAGCGCGTCACCGAGTGTGCTGGTTCCGGTCACGACGGCCGTGCTCGTGAAGTCGTCGCCCGGCGCGGTGACGGTGCACTGGTAACCGGTGGTCGCGCCCGCGGCCAAGGTGCCGATCTTCTTGGCACAGGCCGGAAACCGGTCGTCGGCAACCGCGACACCGTCGGCCGCCGTGTCGTTCGGGTTGGTGACCCCGACCGTGAACGTCACCCGGTCGCCCGCGTGCACCCGGGCGGGCGAGGCGTGGTTCACCACGCGCAAGTCGGGCACCGGCACGGAAAACACCAGCCCCTGCGCCAGGAATCCGGTGCCGCTGAAGCCGAGCTTCACGCTCGTGGCACCGCTCGGCACCGCATCGCTGTTGAACGCCTTGGCATCGACGCCGAAATTGTTCTTCGCGTCGGGGCGCGTGGAGTTGTCGGCCGCGGCGATGAAGAAGTTGTCCGTCGCGCCCGTGGCCGGCTCCGCGACGGGTTTGCCGTTGATCAGGAACCGGTCGCCCGCCGTGCCCCAGTCGCCGCCGAACGCGGTCACGCCGATGTGCGCGTCGGCGGAAGCGGCGCGGAACCCGCTGATGGTGGCGGTGGTGTTCACAGTGCCGCGCGCGTGGCCGTCGTAGACGAAAACCGCGCGCTTGTCCGGCGCGTACTGCGGATCGCGGTCCGGGTAGGCGAACACGATCGCCACCGACCAGCCGCCACTGCACCCGCGTCCGACGGCGGTCCACACGTTGCCAGTGGTCAGCTCCAGTGGCGCACCTGTGGGCGCCGTCGCGAACTGGCCGGTGACGTCGGCGTACGCGGAGTAGGACTGCGGATCGCCACTGTACGAACCGGGCCCGACGTCGACGGCTTTCCCGCCGCCGACAGTGAATCGCACAGCCTGGCCATCAGCCTTCCCCGGCGGTCGCGAGCAATCCGAGCCGAGCGAGCCACCCCAGCTCAGCCGCGCGAAGGTGACTTTCGCACCGGGCGGGATGGTCACCGACGCGGCGGAGGAGTCGAACGTCGTGGGATCTTTGTCCACATCGGACCATCGCAGCGCGAATCCGGCGGCGGGCTTTTTCTCGGTGCGGGCCGCGGTTTTCGCGCAAACAGCGTCACCCGGGGCGCATTCCACCACGCTGTTGCCGGCGTAGAGGAAATCGCCGTACACCACTTGGTGGGAATTCTGCCGGAAATCCTTGACGTCGTCCGCGTGCGCGACCGGCGCCAGCATCGTGACCATCAGGCCGAGCACCAAGAGCAGACGTTTCCCGGCCGAGACTGTGCCATTCGTTACTGATCCGGCTACAGCCACGGCGGAATCGGTTCCTGCAAGCAGATCGGCTGCGGCCCGTGTCCGCCTACTTCCGGCCGGATCAGTAACATGCCCGCGAGCTTTCCAGGAACCGGAACGCGAAGGGCCCTTTCCTACCCGGCCGTGGCAGCAAGTCACTCCGCTGAGCGATCTCCCACTCGCACAGTTGACTCGTGGGTGATCTCGGCCGCGTCGCGAAGGAACCCGATCACCGTACGGAGCTCCTCATCCGTGTAGCCCTCGGCGCGCGCCTTGACCGCGCCGACCAGGTAGTCCCACACCGACGACCGGACCTTGCTCGCGTCCAGCTCGATCAGCACCCGGCGCCGGTCGCCGGGGTGCGGCGCGCGGTTGACCACCCCCTTGCGCTCGAGCCGGTCGATCAACGCGGTGATCGACGCGGGCGCCAGGCCGGAGTACTTCACCAGGTCCTTCGGGGTGAGCGGGCCGAGGCGCGCGAGGTAGTCCAGCACCTTGCTCTCCACCGCCGACAGCCCGCGCTGCTCGGCGAGCGCCGCGTGGAACATCACCGTCTCCGTGGACAACACCCGGGACTGCTGCAGCAGCTCGTCCACCAGCTTCTCGCGCTCGCTTGACACGCGCCCAGTCTAGCCGGAGTATTTAGTTCGACAGAACGAATTAGTTTCAGAGATACTTATCAGGGGAGTGGACATGGCACGCGTACTGATCGCCGGCGGGGGCATCGCGGGCACGATCACGGCGATCGCGCTGCACGAGGTGGGGCACGAGCCGGTGCTGTACGAGGCGTATGACAAGAGCGCGGACGGCGTCGGCGCGTTCCTCACGCTGGCGGTGAACGGGCTCGACGCGCTGACGCCGTTCGGGCTGAAACCGCTGGTCAAGGACGTTGGCTTCGACACTCCGCGGATGTCGATCGGGCTCGGCAACGGCAAGCGCCTGGCGGAGTTCCGGCTGGGCGGGCCGCTGCCGGACGGGACCGTGAGCCAGACCGTCTGGCGCGCCGACCTGTACGCCGCCCTTCGCGACGAAGCGGCCAGACGCGGCGTGCCGACCGCGTACGACAAGCGGCTGGTCGACGCGAGCCAGACGTCTTCCCAGGTCACCGCGCAGTTCGAGGACGGCACCACGGCTTCGGGCGATCTGCTGATCGGCGCCGACGGCCTGCGCTCGCGCGTGCGCCGGATCATCGACCCGTCGGCGCCGGAGCCGCGCTACGTGCCGCTGCTGAACACCGGCGGCCGCGTCACCGGCCTAGACCTCGGCGACGAACCGGGCGTGATGCGCATGGCGTTCGGCCGGAAGGCGTTCTTCGCGCACGTCGTGCACCCGGACGGTTCAGTGTGGTGGTTCGCGAACGTGCCACACGCCGCCGAGCCCGGCCGCGCCGAGCTGGCCGCGCTCTCGGGCCGAGCCTGGCGGGCGGAGCTGCTGCGCCTGTTCGCCCGCGACCGGACCCCGGCCACGCGGATCATCGAGGCGACCGAGGAGATCTACCAGCCGTGGGCGACGTACGACTTCCCGTCGGTCCCGGTCTGGCACCGCGGCCGGATCGGCATCATCGGCGACGCGGCGCACGCGACGTCACCGGCCGCCGGCCAGGGCGCGTCGATGGCGATCGAGGACGCCGTCACGCTGGCTCGCTGCCTGCGTGACGTGCCGGAAACCGCGCTGGCGACGTTCGAATCGCTGCGCCGCGCCCGCGTCGAAGCGGTGGTCGCGCAGGGCAAACGCAACGGCGACGCGAAGGGCGCACCCGGACTCGTCGGCCGTCTGCTGCGCGACTTCTTCATGACGCGCGCCCTGAGCAAGCCGTCCGCCGATGACCCGAACGAATTCATGTGGAGCCACCGGATCGATTGGGCGGAGCCGGTTTCGGCCTAGCGCCAGGTGTCGACGCGGTGGAAGTTCTTGTACGCGCGGCTGGGCGTCGGCCCGCGCTGGCCCTGGTAGCGGGAGCCGGCCTGGGTTGAGCCGTACGGGAATTCCGCCGCGCTGGAAAGCCGGAAAATGCACAGCTGGCCGATTTTCATGCCCGGCCAGAGCGTGATCGGCAGGTTCGCCACGTTCGACAGCTCCAGCGTGATGTGGCCGGAGAAACCGGGGTCGATGAAGCCCGCCGTCGAGTGTGTGAGCAGCCCGAGGCGGCCGAGCGAGGACTTGCCCTCGAGCCGGCCCGCGAGGTCGTCGGCCAGCGTGACCAGCTCGAACGTGGAGCCGAGCACGAACTCGCCGGGGTGCAGCACAAACGGCTCGTCACCCTCCTTTTCGACCAGCGACGTCAGCTCGTCCTGCTGCAGCTGCGGGTCGATGTGGGTGTACTTGCTGTTGTCGAACACGCGGAAGAACCGGTCCAGCCGGACGTCGATGCTGGACGGCTGGACCATGGCGGGGTCGAAGGGGTCGATGCCGAGCCGGCCGGCATCGAGCTCTTTGCGGAGGTCACGGTCACTGAGCAACACAGGGCGAAGCCTATCCGGGCCGGTTCAGGCCGCGCGCATGTGCTGCTGGTACGACGGGTCCAGCTTGAACACTTCGTGCAGCCGCTTGAGGTAACGGCGGCGGCCGGCCTGGCCGAGCAGCTCCTGCAGCGCGGTCGCGCCCGGCACGCAGAGCCGCACCGTCTCGGCCGCGAAGTTCAGCCCCGCCACGGCGAACACGGCCGCCTGCGCGACCGGGTCGTTCGGCAGCTCCAGGAAGTCGGCGTTGTCCTTCCCGAGCACGAGCCGGCTGATCGCGGAGTGGACGCCGACGTTCACGTGCGCCAGCACCTTCCCGGCAGCGCCCCGTCCCGCACCGATCGACGCGTGGCTTTCGACAAGGGCCTTGGCCAGCCGTTTCGAGTCCTCGTCGGGAATGAACTCGGTGGCGGCGAGCACCCAGAGCAGCCGCCACGCGTCGTCCTCGTCGGCGGGCAGCAGCCCCTCGTCGACGCCCATCAGCCAGCCGATGTAGCGCCAGAGGTGCAGGATGTCGGCGCGCTCGCGCGCGGAGTAGCGGAGGCCGAGCAGCTGCGTGCCGAAGACGTAGACGAGGGAGAAGAGCAGGAGGGTGCCGGCGGTCTGGACCTGGTTGACGGGCCGGTCCCACGCCTCGTAATCCCAGTCCTCGCGCTCGTTCATGGCCCGCCGGACATGGGCGTGCACCAGCCGAATCCGGACCGCGGCGGTATAGCCGGTCTGGTGTTTGACCATCGCGCCGGGCGTGGTGACGTCGATCCACCACGTCGCGGTCTCGACCAGCCGCCGCGTGGCGCGGTACTCGATCTCCCCGGTCCCGACCAGCGATTTCGTCGCGCGCGAGGCGAGGTAACCGCCCATCAACGACATGTCACCGAGGGGGAAGAGGCCGAGCAGACCCGCGCGGGTGATCGCTTTGGCGCCGCGCTGCAGACGCTCGCTGTCGACCCAGTATGGGGTGGCCTCGACCTGACGGAAGAACGCCTCGAGTTCCGGCGCGGGGTTGGGGACGGCGTCGATGCCTTGGGTCAGGGCCAGGTCCAGCTGCTTTTGCTTGTCGCGGCTCGCTTGCTTGTCGCGGCTCGGCTGGCTTCCCCGGCTTGACTGGTTGCCGCGGCTCGGCTGGTCGTTGCGGCTCGCCTGGTTGCCACGGCTCGGCTGGCTTCCCTGGCTGTCTCGGGTCCCCCGGCTCCACGCCACAAGGTCGTCGGCAGCCTGGTCCTCCCGCTGCGCGAACTCCCGCAGCCGCCTGACCTGGGCCTCGTCCGCACTCACCCCGGCACCTCGCCCACGTGCCGCCAGCCGAAACCCACCCTGGCGGAACAACACCGGGTCGTCCATCACCGTCACCTCCGCAGAAGTAGACAACAAGCTTTGTCACTTTCCCGACGCGCCGTCAACCCACTGGACAGACTCGTCCCGGCCCCGTGTATGCTGACAAGGCACTGCGGATGTAGTTCAATGGTAGAACATCAGCTTCCCAAGCTGAATACGCGGGTTCGATTCCCGTCATCCGCTCTCATCGTTGTTTTGGTAGCTCAGAAGGGGTGCTTTCCTAGTTTGGAAAGCACCCCTTCTGGCTTTTTACGGACTGTTCCAACAATATCCCAGCGACATCATTCGGCGGATCCACCCACGGGCATACTCAGGCTCATGGCGAAAATAGCGGATGATGCGCCGTTCCCGTTCCGTGGACAGGTCGTGTGGCTGACCCCCGAACAGGGCGGACGCACTTCCGGACCGCCGCGAGCCGGTCGCGAACATGACTACGCGGCGAACGCGTTCGTGCCACCACATACAGCCAGCTCCGGCCTCGCTGGCCGAAGGGCGCTGGCTGATGGTCGAGAACATCGGGCCGTACCAAATCCAGCCGGGAACGGTCGTCGTGATCAGCGAGGGTCCCAAGCCGGTCGGCTACTTCCACGTAGACGAGGTCCGGGACGAATAGGCCTCCGGCGGCCGGGGCTCTGCCCCAACCCCGACACCGCTTCAGAGATCAGGGGAACGACAGTCCGGTGACCCCTCACGGCGCGCCCGAGGGAGGACAGGTCAGCACCGCCGACCGATGATCGGGTCGAGCGCACGCAGACCACAGCAACGCGCCCCGGTCACCACCGTCAGCAGGGCACCCCGCATACCGCAGGTCATCCGCTCGGAAAGCGGCTTCGGCAAGATACTTAACCATCTTGCCGAAGCCGTTCTTTTTCCCGAAATCTTTCGACCAGCTCAGGTCAGGTCCACGACCTCCGCGTCGCCGGCGTTTCGCTTGACGGAGTCGATACCTTTTTGTGCGGAGGCCTTGGCTGGGTAGGATTCACCCGTGGCGATGATCTCGCCGTTTCCTGCCTTGAGTCGAAAACGGAACTGGCCTGACTTGTCCTTGTACAGTTCGAATTTGCCGGCCATGATATTCTCCTCTTCGATTTCTTGGGCTATCTCAGGTTTGCAGCTCGGCTCGGACGACGTCGGCCCTGATGATCTTTTCGATTTCCCGGACATCGCTGTTGTACGTCGTCCTCCGGCGGACTTCCTTGCGCACCGCTTCCAGCACCGGCTCAGAAACGAGCACTGCGGCCAGCGAACGCGGGGCGGTGGCCGCCTTCGCCTTCCAGAGCTCGTCCAGCAGCCGTCGCTTGATCGCCTCTTTGGAAAGGTGGAACAAGGCATTGGCCTTCGCTGTGGAAGTCGCGTCGGACAGCAGGTCGATCTCAAGGGCGAGGTCGACGGCGACCGGCAGTCCGCCGGTCAGGTGCCAGACCTGCCAC
>NZ_FOEF01000004.1 GCF_900110575.1 Amycolatopsis saalfeldensis | reverse complement strand
ATCCTGTACCGCCAGAACTTTCAACAACCCCCCATGCGAGGAGATGTGATATCCGGTATTAGACCCCGTTTCCAAGGCTTATCCCAGAGTACAGGGCAGATTACCCACGTGTTACTCACCCGTTCGCCACTCATCCACCACCGAAGCGGTTTCAGCGTTCGACTTGCATGTGTTAAGCACGCCGCCAGCGTTCGTCCTGAGCCAGGATCAAACTCTCCAACAATGAACAGTTCGATCGAGACTATTTTCTCAATCATTCTCAAAGGAAACCCCGACGAGGGGGTTTCATATAAGCTCTACTGGCTTAGTTCACTAGCACACTGTTGAGTTCTCAAGCAACACACCCCAACCGAAACCAGAGCCCCACCGGGCCCAGCCTCAACCGAAGCAGTCATTCCTAGCAGTTTTTGATGAGACACCCACTCCATCACCTTCCGGTGAGAGCTTGGTTCGTGTCCCGGCAGCCACCCGGTTTCCCTGGCGACTTGGAGAACTTTACATGGCCGTCCGGGGCCCGAAACAGGGGGGTACCTTAACCGCGTTCCCGCAGGTCAGACCCCTGTTTCGGGCCAAGAGCCGGGATCAGGCCCCGACGCTCACGCCGGCGACGTTGCGCTTGCCCTTCCGCACCACGAGCCAGCGGCCGTGAAGCGCGTCCGCCGACGACGGCTTCCACTCCTCGTCGGCGATCTTCACGTTGTTCACGTACGCGCCGCCCTCCTTGACCGTGCGGCGCGCGGCGCCCTTGCTGTCGACCAGGCCGGCGGCGAGCAGCAGGTCGACGATCGTCGGCCCGTCCGAACCCGACGGCGCGACCTCGCCGGTCGGCACCTCGGCCATGGCCGCGTCGAGCGTCTTCGCGTCGAGCTCACCCAGCTCACCTCGGCCGAACAGCGCCTGGCTGGCCGCGATGACCTGCTGGGTCTGGTCCGCCCCGTGCACCAGGTTGGTGAACTCCTCCGCCAGCCGCTTCTGCGCCGAGCGCAGGTGCGGCCGCTGCTCGGTGTCCTCGGCCAGCGCGGCGATCTCCTCCTGCGCGAGGAACGTGAACATCCGCAGGTAGCGGATGACGTCGGCGTCCCCCACGTTCACGAAGTACTGGTACCAGGCGTACGGCGAGGTCATCTCCGGGTCGAGCCACAGGTTCCCGCCGCCGGTGGACTTGCCGAACTTCCGGCCCTCGGCGTCGGTGACCAGTGGCGCCGTCAGCGCGTGCGCGACGCCGCCCTCGACCCGCCGGATCAGATCGGCGCCGCCGACCAGGTTGCCCCACTGGTCCGAGCCGCCGACCTGCAGCTTGCAGCCGTACTGGCGGTAGAGCTGCAGGTAGTCCTGCGACTGCAGCAGCAGGTAGCTGAACTCGGTGTAGGACATCCCGTCGGACGCCAGACGGCGCTTCACCGTCTCCCGGTTGATCATCGTGTTGACCGGGAAGTGCTTGCCGACGTCGCGCAGGAACTCCAGCACGTTCTGCCGGCCGGTCCAGTTGAGGTTGTTCTCCACGACGGCGCCGGTCGGCGAATCGTCGAAGTCCACGAACCGCTCCAGCTGGCCGCGGATCCGGCCGGCCCACTCGGCGACGACGTCGAGCGTGTTCAGCGTGCGCTCGCCGGTGTCGCGCGGGTCGCCGATCATCCCGGTGGCGCCGCCGGCCAGCACGATCGGCCGGTGCCCGGCCCGCTGGAAGCGCTTGAGCATCAGCAGTGGGACGAGGTTGCCGGCGTGCAGGCTGGGCGCGGTCGGGTCGAAGCCGCAATACAGGGTGAGGGGGCCTTGGTCGAGTTCGCGCCGCAGGGCGTCGATGTCGGTGGACTGCGCGATCAGGCCGCGCCAGGACAGCTCGTCAAGGATGTGCTCACTCACACCTGTAGATACTCCCGCACCAGGTCAACCGACTATCCCGCGGGGCGCGCCTGCCGCCGTTTCCCGCCGCGGCGGTAGGCCGAGACGGCGGGTGAGCCCTCCACCCAGAATCGCCACGGGGTGTCCATCGCCATCGCGACGCCGACCCGCGGCCCGTTGCGGACACGCTCGGCGGGCACCCGCTCCCCCACGCGCAGCCGCACCGGTGAAGACGGGTCGGTGAGGTCGACGCCGTTCTCCGCCCGGTCGATCCGCAGCACCGACGTCAGGATCGCCGGGCCCTTGGCCAGCTCGCCGGTCCCCCGCGCGTTCGGCCGCCGTTTCCGCACCAGGTCCAGCCCCTGGACGACCTCGCCCGCGCGTAGCAGCACCGCGCCCGGCTGGCCCTCTTCGGTACCGACGATGTTGGCGCAGAAGTGCATGCCGTAGACGAAGTACACGTACAGGTGCCCGGCCGGCCCCCACATCACCGCGTTGCGCGGGGTCTTCCCGCGGTAGCAGTGCGACGCCGGGTCGTCGGCTCCGCGGTAGGCCTCGACCTCGACCAGCCGGACGCCGACGGTGCCGTCGGGACCGTCGGCCTCGAGCACCGCGCCCAGCAGCAGGTGCGCCAGGTCGACCGGGTCCAGTGCCAGTTCCTCGCGCCGGAACAACCGGTCCACGTGCGCTCCCCTCGTCCGCCGACAGCCTAGCCAGCGGCTACCGGGCGCCGGCGCTCGATCATCGAAAGCCGAGCGCCGGGCCGGGCGGAGAACCTACTTCAGCCACTGCCGATGGGCTGCGGCCCGCTCCACCAACCGTTCGCGCTGCTCGGCGACGCGCTCGGGCGCGGTGCCGCCGCGGGCGTTGCGCGAGCGCACCGAGCCCTCGACGGTGAGTACTTCGCGCACGGCCGGCGTGAGCGCCGGGTTGATGGCCTGGAACTCCTCATCGGTCAGCTCGTCGAGGCCGACGCCGCGGCCCTCGGCCACCCGGACGCTCTCCCCCGCCGCCTCGTGCGCCACCCGGAACGGAACCCCTTGGCGCACCAGCCATTCCGCGATGTCGGTGGCGAGCGTGAAGCCCGCCGGGGCCAGCTCGGCGAGCCGGTCGGTGTGGAAGGTCAGCGTCGCGAGCATGCCCGCGATCGCCGGGAACAGCAGCTCCAGCTGCTCGACGGAGTCGAAGACCGGCTCCTTGTCCTCCTGCAGGTCGCGGTTGTACGCGAGCGGCTGCGCCTTGAGGGTCGCCAGCAGGCCGGTGAGGTTGCCGATCAGCCGGCCGGCCTTGCCGCGCGTCAGCTCAGCGACGTCCGGGTTCTTCTTCTGCGGCATGATCGAGCTGCCCGTGGCCCACGCGTCGTCGAGCGTGACGTAGCCGAACTCGGCGGTGTTCCAGATGACCACCTCTTCGGCGATCCGGGACAGGTTCACCGCCAGCATCGTCACCGAGAACGCGAACTCGGCGGCGAAGTCCCGCGAGGCGGTGCCGTCGATCGAGTTCTCCACGCTCGTGTCGAAGCCCAGCTCCGTCGCGACGGCCTCCGGGTCGAGCCCGAGCGACGAGCCGGCCAGCGCACCCGAGCCGTAGGGCGACTCCGCCGTGCGGACGTCCCAGTCACGCAGCCGCGAGACGTCACGCAGCAACGCCTGGCCGTGGGCCAGCAGATGGTGCGCGAGCAGAACGGGCTGCGCGTGCTGGAGGTGCGTGCGGCCGGGCAGGATCACGTCCGGGTGCCGCTGAGCCTGCGACACGAGCGCATCGACGACGTCCAACGTGCCCGCGACGATCCGGCGGGCCGCGTCGCGCAGCCACATCCGGAACAGCGTGGCCACCTGGTCGTTGCGCGAACGGCCGGCCCGCAGCTTGCCGCCGAGGTCGGTGCCGGCCCGCTCCAGCAGGCCGCGCTCCAGCGCGGTGTGCACGTCCTCGTCGGCGACCGTCGGGGTGAACGCCCCCGACTCGACGTCGCCGGCCAGCGCGCCCAGCGCCTCGATCATGCCCGCCAGCTCGGCGTCGGTGAGCAGCCCGGCCTTGCGCAGCACCCGCGCGTGGGCCCGCGAGCCGGCGATGTCATACGGCGCCAGCCGCCAGTCGAAGTGCGTCGACGCGCTCAGCGCCGCCATCGCCTCCGCCGGGCCGCTGGCGAACCGCCCGCCCCACAGTTGCACCGGCTGGTCTTTCCCGCTCACTGCTTGCCTTTCGTCGTAACGCCCCGGGCTGGTACCCGGGCTTTCCTCGGCTGAAATCCGTTCACTCCGCGTCGAGGGCGGACGAGCGCTGGGCGAGTGCGGCGAAGCGTTCGGCCAGGTCCTTGCCCGTCAACGGCTCCCGCGCGATCACCGCGACCGTGTCGTCGCCGGCGATGGAGCCGACGACCTCTTCCAGCGCCGCCCGGTCGATGGCGCTGGCCAGGAACTGCGCCGCGCCCGGGGGCGTGCGCAGGACCGTGAGGTTGCCGGAGGAGTCCGCCGAGACGAGCAGCTCGGCCAGCAGCTTCGCGAGCCTCGCCGTGCCACCCTGCACTCCGCGGACCGGGCTGCCGTCCTCGGGGATGACATAGACCGGGGCACCCGAGTCGGCACCACGCAGCTTGACCGCGCCGAGTTCGTCGAGGTCCCGCGACAACGTCGCCTGGGTGACCTCGATGCCCTCGGCCGCCAGCAGTTTCGCCAGCTCGGTCTGGCTGCGGATGGCCATCGTGGCCACCAGCTCGGTGATCCGCGCCTGGCGCCCGACCCGGCTGCCGCTCATCGTCCCAGCTGCCCGAACAGCCAGACGAGCAGGGCCTTCTGCGCGTGCAACCGGTTCTCGGCCTCGTCCCACACGGCGCTGGCCGGGCCGTCGAGCACCTCGTCGGTGATCTCCCAGCCGCGGTGCGCGGGCAGGCAGTGCAGCACGATCGCCTCGTCCGCCGCGCGCTTGAGCAGCTCGGTGTTGACCTGCAGCGCACGGAATGGGCCCACCCGGTCGAGGCCGTCGTTCTCCTGGCCCATGGACGTCCAGGTGTCGGTGACCAGCACGTCGGCGCCATCGACCGCGGAGTGCGGATCGGTGAACACCGTCGCGCTGCCGCCGGTCGGGCCGGCGCGGTGCTTGGCGTCGAGCACCACCTGCTGGTCGGGCTGGAAGCCCTCGGGCGAGACGACCCGCACGTGCATGCCGGCGGTCACCCCGCCGAGCAGCAGCGAGTGGGCCATGTTGTTGGCACCGTCGCCGAGGTAGACCATCGTGAGCCCGGCGAGCTTGCCCTTGCGCTCACGGATGGTCATCAGGTCGGTGAGCACCTGGCACGGGTGGAATTCGTCGGTGAGCGCGTTGATGATCGGGATCGAGGCGACCGAAGCCATGGCGTCGATGCGCTTCTGCGCGAAGGTGCGCCAAACCACGGCGTCGACGTAGCGCGACAGCACACGCGAGGTGTCCTCGATGGTCTCCTCGCGACCGAGCTGCATCGAGCGGCCGTCCACGATCACCGGGTGCCCGCCGAGCTGGCTGATGCCGACCTCGAACGAGAACCGGGTGCGGGTGGAGTTCTTCTCGAAGATGGCGGCGACCGTCTTGCCGGCCAGCGCCTTGGTGCCGAGCGGGTCGGCCTTGAGCCGGTCGGCGAGGTCGAGCAGAGCCGTCTGCTCGTCGGGGCTGACGTCGTCGTCGCGGAGGAAGTGGCGGGGCATCAGTCGGTTTCCTTCGTGGTGGTCTTCGGGGTGGCGCTGTCGAGTGCGTCCGGGAGGGCGGAGAGGAAGCCGCGGGCCTGCTCGTCGCCGAGCACGAGCGGCGGCGCGAGCCGGAGGGTGTCCGGCGCGACCGGGTTGACCAGGTAACCCGCGTCCTGCGCGGCCTTCGCGACCGCGGCGGACACCGGCTGCCGGAGCGTGATGCCGAGCAGCAGGCCCGCGCCGCGGACACCGCCGACGAGCGGGTGGCCCAGCGCCTCGACACCGGCCGCGATGTCCTTGCCCAGCGAGGAAACGTGGTCGAGCAGGCCGTCACGGGCGATCGCGCGCAGCACCGCGAGACCGGCCGCGCAGCACACCGGGTTTCCGCCGAAGGTGGTGCCGTGCTGGCCCGGCTTGAGCAGGTCGCCCGCCGGGCCGACGCCGATCACGGCGCCGAGCGGCAGCCCGCCGCCGAGGCCCTTCGCCAGCGTGATCACGTCGGGCACGATCCCGACCTGCTGGAAGGCGAACCAGGTGCCGAGCCGGCCGATGCCGGTCTGCACCTCGTCGAGCACGAGCAGCGTGCCGGCCGCCTTGGTGATCTCCCGCGCGGCCTGCAGGTAGCCGTCCGGCGCGGGGACCACGCCGGCCTCGCCGAGCACCGGCTCCAGGAAAACGGCCGCGGTGTCGGTGTCGACGGCCGCGCGCAGCGCCTCGACGTCGCCGAACGGCACGTGCGTGACACCCGGCAGCAGCGGCGCGAACGGTTCGCGCTTGGCCGGCTGGCCGGTGAGCGTCAGCGCGCCCATCGTGCGGCCGTGGAACGCGCCCTCGGCGGCGACGACCTTGCTGCGGCCCGTGAGCCGGCTGATCTTCAACGCGGCCTCGTTGGCCTCGGCGCCGGAGTTGACGAATAGCACCTTGCCCTGCCCGGTCAGCCCCGCGACGTCCAGCAGTGCCTCGGCCAGTTCGACCGCGACGGGGTTCACGTACAGGTTCGAGGTGTGGCCCAGCGTCGCGATCTGCTCGCTGACGGCGCGGACCACGTCCGGGTGCGCGTGGCCGAGCGCGTTGACGGCGATGCCGCCGACGAGGTCGACGTACTCGCGGCCGTCGGCGTCCCACACCTTCGCGCCCTCGCCGCGGACCAGCGTGAGGCCGGGGGCGCCGTAGTTGTCCATCACGGCCGACTGCCAGTGCTGCCGGCCGTCCACATTGGACGTCAGAGTGGTCACGGGAGCTCCGTTTCGGGAAGGACCATGGTGCCGATACCGCGGGAGGTGAACACCTCGAGCAGCACGGAGTGGGCGAGCCTGCCGTCGATCACGTGGGCGCCGCGCACGCCGCCGCGGACCGCGCGGACGCAGGCCTCCATCTTCGGGATCATGCCGCTGGCCAGGCCCGGCAGCAGCTTCTCCAGCCGGTCGACGCCGATGCGGTCGATCAGCGAGGTGCGATCGGGCCAGTGGGCGTAGAGGCCTTCGACATCGGTGAGCACCACCAGTTTCTCGGCGTCCAGCGCCGCGGCCAGCGCGCCGGCCGCGGTGTCGGCGTTGACGTTGTGCACCACCCCGTCGATGTCGGGGGCCACGGTGGACACCACGGGGATGCGCCCGGCGTTGACGATGTCGAGCACCGCGTCCGGGTTCACCGCCGCCACCTCGCCGACGAGACCGATGTCGACCTGCTCACCGTCCACAGTGGCCTGCTTGCGCTCGGCGGTGAACAGCCGGGCGTCCTCGCCGGAGATGCCGACCGCATACGGCCCGTGCGCGTTGATCAGCCCGACCAGCTCCCGGCTGACCTGGCCGACCAGCACCATCCGCACGACGTCCATCGTCTCCGGGGTGGTCACGCGCAGGCCGCCCTTGAACTCGCCCTCGACGCCGAGCCGGGTGAGCATCGCGGTGATCTGCGGTCCGCCGCCGTGCACCACGACCGGGCGCAGGCCGGCCAGCCGCAGGAACACCATGTCCTGCGCGAACGCGGCCTTGAGGCGATCGTCGATCATGGCGTTGCCGCCGTATTTGACGACCACCGTGGCGCCGTGGAATCGCTGCAGCCACGGCAGTGCCTCGATCAGCACCCCGGCTTTCTCGGCCGCGGTGGAGAGCCGGTCGTCCGCGGAAACCAGCGAATCGGGGGCGGTCATGACGAGTACGCGCTGTTCTCTTCGACGTACCCGTGCGAGAGGTCCGTGGTGTAGACCGTGGCCGCGGCGTCGCCGACCCCGAGGTCGACGACGATCACGACGGCGCGGCCCGAGAGGTCGGCGGCCGAGCGGTCCTCGGCGGTGGTCCCGGCGGCGAACAGCGTGGCGCCGTTGATCGTGATCGACAGCGTCTCTGGGTCGATGCGCGCGGGGGCGCGGCCGAGCGCCATCGCGATCCGGCCCCAGTTCGGGTCGGAGCCGAACAGCGCGGTCTTGACCAGGTTGTCCTCGGCGATGGTGCGGGCGACCACCTCGGCGTCGGCCTCGGAAGCCGCGCCCCGGACGGTGATGTCGACGTCCTTCGTCGCCCCCTCGGAGTCCGCCCGCAGCTGCAGCACCAGGTCACGGGCCACGGTGATGAGCAGCTCGGTCAGCTCGGCCTCGGCCGGCTCGGTGCCGCTCGCGCCGGAGGCCAGCACGAGCACGGTGTCGTTGGTGGACGTGCCGCCGTCGACGTCGAGCCGGTCGAAGGTGACGTGCGTGGCGGCGCGCAGGGCGCGGTCGAGGGTTTCCTTGCCCACCACGGCGTCCGTGGTGAGCACGGACAGCATCGTGGCCAGGTTCGGCGCCAGCATGCCGGCGCCTTTGGCGAAGCCGCCGACGCTCCAGCCGTCCGCGTGCTTCGCGAACGCCTGCTTCGGCTTGGTATCGGTGGTCATCACGCCGGTGGCGGCGTTCAGACCCGCCTCCAACCCGGTGTCCAGAGCCTTGAAAGCACTGTCCACTCCGGACAGTACGGCGTCCATCGGCAGCCGCTCGCCGATCAGGCCGGTGGAGCACACAGCCACCTCGATGGCCCCGGCTCCGAGCGCCCCGGCCACCTTTTCGGCGGTGGCGTGCGTGTCCTGGAAGCCGCCGGGACCGGTGGCCGCGTTGGCGCCACCGGAGTTGAGCACGACGGCCTTGAGTTTCTGTTGCTTCAGCACTTCCTGCGACCACAGCACGGGCGCGGCCTTGATCACGTTGCGGGTGAACACGCCCGCGGCGACGTCGAGCGGGCCGTCGTTGACGACCAGCGTGAGGTCGAGTGCGCCGGAGGCCTTGATGCCCGCGGCGATGCCGGCGGCGCGGAAGCCCTGAGGGCCGGTGACGGTCACGGTGCCACTCCCACGGTGGAAAGTCCGGTGGCCTCGGGGAAGCCGAGCGCCAGGTTCATCGATTGGACGGCACCGCCCGCGGTGCCCTTGGTCAGGTTGTCGATCGAGGTGACGACGACCAGGCGGCCGGCGCCGGCGTCCACCCCGAGCTGCAGGGTGACGTTGTTCGAGCCCAGCGTCGCGCTGGTCGCGGGCCAGACGCCCGGAGGCAGCAGCTGCACGAACGGCTCAGCGTCGTAGGCCTTCTCGTAGACCTCTCGCGCGGCCGCCTCGTCGACGTCGCCGGCCAGCGGGGCGCTGGCCGTGGTGAGGATCCCGCGCGGCATCGGCGCGAGGACGGGCGTGAACGAAACGCTGACCTTCCGTCCGGCCGCGGCGGACAGGTTCTGCGCGAACTCCGGTGTGTGCCGGTGCGCCCCGGCGACGCCGTACGCGCTGGCCGAGCCCATCACCTCGGAACCGAGCAGGTTCGGCTTGAGGCTCTTGCCCGCGCCGGACGTGCCGGTCACGGAAACGACCGTGACGTCCGGCTCGACCAGCCCCGCGGCCAGCGCCGGCGCGAGAGCCAGTGAACCGCCCGTCGGGAAGCAGCCGGGAACCGCGACACGTTTGGTGCCGACGAGCTTCTCGCGCGCGCCGGGCAGCTCCGGCAGCCCGTAGGGCCACTGGCCGGCGTGCTCGCCGCCGTACCAGCGCTGCCAATCGGCCGGATCGGCGAGCCGATGGTCGGCGCCGAGGTCGACGACGAGCACCTCGGGCCCGAGCCGGGCCGCGATCTCCGCCGAGTGGCCGTGGGGCAGCGCGAGGAACACGACATCGTGGCCTGCGAGCGTGTCCGGGCTCGTCTCCGCCAGCAGGCGCCCGGCCAGCGGCACCAGGTGCGGCTGGTGCGTGCCCAGCGTGGTTCCGGCACTGCTGGCCGCAGTCAGCGCGCCGATCTCGACCTCGGGGTGGGCGAGCAGCAGGCGCAGCAGTTCGCCGCCCGCGTACCCGCTCGCACCGGCAACCGCGATCTTCACCGTCATACGCATGATTATGCACGATGGTGCAATCTCAAACAAACAGGGTTTTGCTCGCCTCTTCCACCGCCTGCCCCGCCGGACCGACGACCGACGCCGCAGCGCGACTGCCCGCCTTGTCATCGCTCCTCCAAACACTTTGTCGGCACTGTTTTCGCTGCACCGCCTGATCGCCGAGGCGGGGCGCTACCCCCGCTCCGGCAACTCACGCCCGAAGCACGGCCGCACCCCGGCGACGCCCGTTCCCGGATCCGGCCACGCGGCAGGACGAATACCCGGAGGGCAGCCGGACCGCAGCGGCCCCCGGCCAGCCAGTGGGTTGGCCGGCCGACTTCCGGGCCGCCGGTCCGCTGACCGGCCAGCCGAGAGCCCGGGCAATCACGCCGCGATACCGCCGTTCCGCCGTATCTCGACCTCCGAGTGGCTCCCATTGACGGCCCCTCCCCCGGATGCCCGCACCGGAGCGGGCATCCGGGGCGGACTCAGAACTCGTCACCTCCCGGCTCCTCGCGGAGACTGGGCGGCATCGGCAGGTGGTTGCCGGGCTTCTCCGGATCACAGCCGACCCGCGGCAGGCGGGCGCGGATACCACCGGGGGTGCGCTCGAAGTCGCGGGCGAGGTCGCCGACCGGATCGCCCGCCAGCCAGCGGCGTTCCAGCTCCGCGTCCATCTCCTCGGTCCACGGCCTGCCCTGCTGGGCGGCCCGTTGCCCGGTTCTTCGGCGGCCGCCGCCGGCCCCGCCGGAGAAGGCCAGGAGGCTCCCGCCGAGCAGTTCGGCGACGGCGGGCACCGCGGTGGAGTCGAGTTCGAGCCGGCCTTCCGCGACGAGTTCGCCGCCGGGCCCCTCACCACCCACGGTGACGACGACGCGTTGCTGTTCGGCCGCTCCCGTGCGGGTGACGACGGTGATCTGGTACTGGACGTTTCCTGACCGGATCTCGGTCCGGTGCTCTTCGATGATCGTCATGCCGGGGACGCTAGCGCCGACCCCCGACAATTTTGCTCACGGGGTGTGCGCGGGCAGCTGCGCTCCGAAATTGTCGGACCCTCGTCGTACCGTCTCCATCGACCACGAACAGCGACCGAGGAGGCTCGGTGAGTGAGGGAAAAGAACGGTGCCCCGATCTGGCGGACCAGACCGGGGCACCGGGGAGAACGGCTCAGAAGTGGAGCAGCCGCGCGAGCGCGTCCTGCTTGATCTGCGCTCCTGGCTGGGTGTCCGCCTTCGGCTGACCGCCCGCCGCCCCGGCGGGAACCGGCTGGGGCACCGGCTCGCACTGCGCGTCGGAATGGTTGCCCGGCGTGCGCTTCGGCAGGTTGCCGGTCGCGAGGTAGTCGGCGACCTTGTCGTCCACGCACGCGACACCGGACAGCGAGCCGGCGTGCGTGGTGCCGCCGGGCGCGCTGATCAGGCTCGACTTCGGGAACAGCTTCCGTACCTCGCGGCTGCCCTCATAGGGCGTCGCCGCGTCGAGTTCCTCGCTGATCAACAGGGCGCCGTCGACCTTGCTGCCGTCGACGTGCACCGGCTTGCCCGACTTAGCCGGCCAGTTCACGCACGGGGCGTTGAACCAGGCGTTGCCCCACGTCTCGAACGGAGCGCGGAAGTAGGTCGTCCAGTTGTCGAGGCGCCAGCGGTTCCAGTTCGTCGGCCATTGCACGTCGGAACATTGCACAGCGCTGTACACGGCATAGCCGTTGTCGTCGCCTGGCGGGTTCGAGTCGTCGTAGAGCGCCTTCAGCGTCTGCCAGTCACCGCGGTGGACCCATCCGTCGAACGCCTTGGCCATGTCCTCCCAGCCGAACACGTAGTAGCCGGCCTGCAGGAAGACGTCGGTCCACTCGTCTCCGCCGATCACCCCGCCCGCGGGCGTGCGGTCGAGCTTCTTCTGCTGGTCGTACCAGAGCTTCTCCACCGCCGCGGCGGTCTTGCCGAGGTGGTAGACGCTGTCGTACTTCGCGAGCCAGCCGAAGTAGATCTTGATGTTGCGGTCGAAGGCCACGTCCTGGTCCAGGTTGGCCTGGTACCACACGTTGCGCGGGTCGACGTTGCCGTCGAGCACCATGCGGCGCACGTTCCCCGGGAACAGCGTGCTGTACACCTGCCCGAGGTAGGTGCCGTAGGAGAAGCCGTAGTAGTTGATCTGCTTCTCCCCCAGCGCCTTGCGCAGGCTGTCCATGTCCTGCGCGACGTCGGTGGTCTTGATGTGGTCGAGGATCGCGCCGTTCTTGGCGCACGCCTTCGCGTAGCCCTGGGCCTTGCCGAGCCAGGCGCGCTCGATCTGCGGCGTCTTGGGCACGTACGGCGTGCGGTCGTAGCCGAAGTAGTTCCCGTCGCAGGTCACGGCCGGCTTGCTGGAGCCGACACCGCGCGGGTCGAACCCGATCCAGTCGTAGCTGTCGCCGGCGTGGTTCGGCACCGACTGCCCGAGCCGCGAAAGGCCGAGGCCGGAGCCACCGGGACCGCCGGGGTTCACGAGCATGATGCCCTGGTACTGGGCGGCCTTGTGCTTGATGCGGGAGACGGCCACCTCCACCTTGGCGCCCGCGGGCTTCGCGTAGTCCATCGGGACCACGAGGAAGCCGCACTGGGCGCCGGCGTTCTTGAGGCTCGCCGAAGCGCAGTCGCCCCAATTGATCGGCGCCGGCGTGAAGTCCGGTGTCCTGGCCGGTGCCGCTGTGGCGGCGGGAGCGGCGGCCAGCGCGCCGACCGCGACAGCCGCGGCGGCGAGCACGGCAACGATTTTCTTCACAGAGTTCCTTTTCGTCCGCGAGCAACCCGAATTCGTCGAAACTACCGACAACCCGCAACAATCTCCTCGCACGACACGAGTTACGCCATCCACCTTTCGTCGGTATTTGGCGCTACGGAGGTGACCCCGAATGGGCGCGGACACCGCGTTGATCTCGGCCGTCCGAACGGGGCTCACCGAACTGGCGGATCCGGTGCGAGCAGCGGCCATGCAGGCGTACATGAAGTCGGCGATGCCGTTTCGCGGAGTACCCAAACCGCAGCGGAGCGTGCTGATGAAAGGTGTGATGTCCGCTCATCCATTGCCCGATCGGGTGACATTCACGGCGACCGTGCGGCGGCTGTGGCGAGACGCCGAATTTCGCGAGGAAAGGTACGCCGCAATCGATCTTTCCGGCCACCGCGCCTACCGGGGCTGGCAGGGGCCGGGCCTGCTCGGACTGTACGAGGAGATGATCGTCGGCGGAGCCTGGTGGGACTACGTGGACGAGCTCGCGATCCGCCGGGTCGGCCCCATCCTGCGCGGTGACCGGGCCGAGGTCACGCCGCTCCTGCTGCGCTGGGCCACCGACCCGGATCGCTGGCGGCGCCGCGCGGCCGTGATCTGCCAGGTGAGCGCGAAGGAGGACACCGATCGGGTGCTGCTCACCTCCGTCGTCGAGGCCAATATCGGCGACCCGGACTTCTTCCTGCGCAAGGGCATCGGCTGGGCCCTGCGCGACTACGCCCGGACGGCGCCGGACTGGGTCCGCGAGTTCGTCACCAGCCACCCGGACCTGTCCGGACTGTCCACACGGGAGGCACTGAAGCACCTGTCCTGAGTGGTCCGCGAAAGAATCAAGCACGGGAGGGAAGCTGGACAACGGAGAGGCCGCCGGTCGACCGGGCAGCACAGCAGGCTTCAGCGCACTCCGCGTACAGGAGTCTTCGCCGCAGCCGTGAGCACCGCGCGAGTGCACCGGGAGCTGTGAGCGCGTCCCCGGGCGAGCGAAAGCGCCGAGGCCGGAAACGTCCGTGGGCCGGGAGTCTGCGAAGGGCAGTGCTCCCAGCCCACGGAAGGCCGGACCAGGGTGGCGAAGCACCGCGCCCGGTGAAGGGGCGGGCTCGCGGTGGCTCAGGCGCGGAGAGTGGCGCCGAAGCGCTCGCCCGCGGCGGCGAGTGCGGCGTCGCGGGCCTTGGTTGCTTCGTCGACGGTCAGCGTGCGGTCCGGGGCCCGGAAACGGAGCTTGTAGGCCAGGGAGCGCTTGCCTTCGCCGACCTGTTCGCCGGTGTAGACGTCGAAGAGGGTGATCTCTTCGAGGAGTTCGCCGGCGCCGGTGCGGAGGACGTCGGCGAGGTCGGCCGACGGGACGTCCGTCGCTGCGACGAGGGCGACGTCGAGGAGCACCGGCGGGTAGGCCGACACGCTCGGGGCCGGGCGCGAGTCCGGGAGCGGGATCGCGTCCAGGTCCAGTTCCATCGCGACCGTCCGGGGCGGCAGGCCGAGGGCCTCGACGACCTTCGGATGCAGCTCGCCGGCGTGGCCGACCGGCCAGTCGCCCACGCGTAGCTGGGCGCAGCGGCCCGGGTGCCACGGCAGGAGGTCGGCGGACTGCACCGTCAGCTCGACGCCGGCGGTCTCGGCCACCACGCGCGCGGCCTGCACGGCGTCGGCCCAGCGGGCCGGCTCGCCCTCGCCCCACCAGCCGGCACGGCGGCGGCGACCGGTCAGCACCACGGCGACGTGCACGGGCTGGGCGGGCACCGCGGCCTCCAGGACCGCGAGCTGCTCGTCGGTCGGGCGGTGCTCGACGCCGAGGTCCGGGACCTTGAGCTGGTTCGGCTTCGGCAGCACGACCTGGCCGATGTGGAACAGCGACACGTCCTTCATGCCGCGGGACACGTTGCGCTGCAGCGTGTCCAGCAGGCCGGGCAGGAGCGTGGTGGCCATCCGGTCCTGGTCGGCCTCGAGCGGGTTGCGGACGCGCACGGTGTTGCGGCGGACGTCGTCGGCGGGCAGGCCGAAGGCGTCCCAGACCGAGTCGGAGACGAACGGGAAGGGCAGCACCTCCACGTACCCGTCCTCGGCCAGCGCGCGGGCGACGCCACGGCGGCGGCGCTGGGTGTCGGTGAGGCCACGGCCGGCGGGTGCGGCGGGGAGTTGCGACGGAATGCTGTCGTAGCCCTCGAGCCGCAGCACCTCCTCGACCAGGTCGGCCGGCTGCACGAGGTCGCCGCGCCAGGTCGGCGGAGTGGCCGTGACGAGGGAGATGCCCTCGTCGCTGGTGCTGACCGTGACCCGGCAACCGATCTGGCCGAGGCGCTTCACGGTGACACCACGCTGGTAGCGCACGCCGGCCATCTGGTCGGGCAGGTTGATCGGCATGGTGACCGGCGGGTTCGGCGCGACGCCGCCCTCGTCGGTGCGGCCGGGCTGGATCGCGGCGTCGCCGTACTGCCGCAGCAGGCGCGCCGCCAGCTCCACCGCGGCCGCGCACAGCGCCGGGTCGGTGAACCGCTCGAACCGCTTGGCCGCCTCGGAGAACAGCTTGTGGCGGCGGGCCGTGCGGCTGATCGACGCGGGGTTCCAGTGCGCCGCCTCGAGCAGGACGTCGGTGCTCTCCGCGGTGATCTCCGTGCTGGCGCCGCCCATGGTGCCGGCCAGCGAGATCACGCCGCTGTCGTCGGCGATCACGATGTCGTCGGCGTCGAGCTTGCGCTCCGCGTCGTCCAAAGTGGTCAGCTTCTCGCCCGGCTTCGCGCGGCGCACCACCAGGTCGCCCTGGATCGCGGACGTCGCGAACGCGTGCAGCGGGTGGCCGAGCTCGAGCATCACGTAGTTGGTGACGTCGACCGCCAGCGAGATCGACCGGATCCCGGCCAGCATCAGGCGCCGCCGCATCCACCACGGCGTGGGCGCCGTCGCGTCGAGTCCCTTCACCCGGCGCAGCACGAACCGCGGGCAGCCCTCGGGGTCTTCGACCCGGACCGGCCACGCGTCGCCCTCGGCCGCGGGGATCTCCAGCGAGGCCGGGTCGCCGAACGGGACGTCGAGCGCGTTGGACAGCTCGCGCGCCAGGCCGCGGATCGACAACGCGTAACCGCGGTCGGGGGTCGGCGTGACCTCGATGACGGTGTCGGACAGGCCGAGCAGTTCCTTGGCGTCGTCGCCCGGGCTGGCGGTGCCCGAGGGCAGCACGAGGATGCCGGTGTGGTCGTCGCCGAGGCCCAGTTCCTGGGCGGAGCAGATCATGCCGTCGCTGACGCGGCCGTAGGTCTTGCGCGCGGCGATCGCGAAGTCGCCCGGCAGCACCGCGCCGGGCAGCGCGACGACGACCAGGTCGCCCTCGGCGAAGTTGCGGGCGCCGCAGACGATGCCGCGGGTCCGGATGCCGTGGGGACCCTCGTCCTCGAACGGGGCGTCGTCGTCCTCGTCGTCATCCTCGTCCGCGGGCACGGTGTCCTCTTCGGACGCCTCCTCGCCGACCTCGACGCGGCAGAAGCGGACCGGCTTCTTGAAACCCGTCAGCTCCTCGATCTCGGCCACGCGGCCGACCACGAGGGGACCGGTCACGGGGCCGAGCTCGCTCAGCTCGTCGACCTCGATCCCGATCCGCACGAACGCGTCGGCCAGGTCCTGGGGCGTGACCTCGGCACCCACGTCGAGGTGCTCGGTCAGCCAGCTCACCGGGACTCGCACTACGCCTCCGTTCCGAAGGGAAGGGTGAAACGGACGTCGCCCTCGACCATGTCGCGCATGTCCGGGATGCCGTTGCGGAACTGCAGGGTCCGCTCGATGCCCATGCCGAACGCGAAGCCCGAGTACACCTCGGGGTCGACGCCGCAGGCGCGCAGCACGTTCGGGTTGACCATGCCGCAGCCGCCCCACTCGACCCAGCCCGGGCCGCCCTTCTTCTGCTCGAACCACACGTCGACCTCGGCCGACGGCTCGGTGAAGGGGAAGAAGTGCGGGCGCAGGCGGGTTTTGGAGTTCTCGCCGAACATGGCGCGCGCGAACGCGTCGAGCGTGCCCTTGAGATGCGCCATGGTGATGCCCTTGTCCACCGCGAGGCCCTCGACCTGGGTGAACACGGGGGTGTGCGTGGAGTCCAGCTCGTCCGTGCGGTAGGTGCGGCCGGGGCACACGACGTACACCGGCAGGTCGCGGTGGAGCAGGCTGCGGGCCTGCACCGGCGAGGTGTGCGTGCGCAGCACCAGGCCGGACTCCTCCTCGCCGACGTAGAAGGTGTCCTGCAGCTGGCGCGCGGGGTGGTCCTTGCCGAAGTTCAACGCGTCGAAGTTGAACCACTCGGCCTCGAGCTCGGGGCCTTCGGCGACCTCGTAGCCCATGGCGATGAAGGCGTCGGCGACGCGGTCGGACAGGGTCGCGATCGGGTGCCGGGCGCCGCGCGGGATCCGGTCCCACGGCAGCGTGACGTCGACGGCCTCCTCGCGCAGCACGTGCTCGTCCCGCTCGGCCTGCAGCACGGTGCGGCGTGCGTCGAAGGCGGCCTGGATCGCCTGGCGCGCCTCGTTGACCCGCTTGCCCGCCTCGGCCTTCTCCTGCTTGGGCAGGCCGCCGATCTCCCGGCGCGCGAGCATCAGCGGCGCGTGGTCACCGAGGTGAGCCGGCTTGACGGCGGCGAGCGCGTCCAGATCGGCCGCGGCCGCGAAGGCCTCTTCGGCCGCCTTGATCGCCGCGCGCAGGGTTTCCGGTGCGAGCACCTCGACCGGCTTGTCTGTGGCTCCGGACATGACTCCTCGGCGTCCACTGGGACTGGTTGGGCGGCGGCACGCGGGCGGGAAGCCGCACGTGCACATCGGGCAGCCCAGTCTAGGGGATCGGCCCCCCGGCCCGGCCGCTCACCCTCCGCTTCCGGAGCGGTCGCGCCGGATCACCGCGCCCGGCCCCGGCGCCGCGCCGAAGATCGGGTGACCCACCGGGCGTCGGCGCGGCGCGGAGATCTACCGCAGGCCAACGGCGGCGGGTTGCCCGGCCCACGGCGGGCCGCCCTCGGGTTGAACCCGGCAGCTGACGGGCGACGGGCGGCGAGGTGATGCGCCGGCGGATGACGGGCGGTGAGCGGCGGGTGGCGGGCCGGGCGGAGGCGGCTCGGCAGAAGTAGCCGGACCAGCGGCGGCGACGGAGGGCGATGTGGCTCTGGCGGCCGGACCTGAGCGATGAGGTCGGGTGCCGGTGGGGTGGGCCGTCTGGCAACGCCGGGTGAGAGGTCTGGCGGACCTGCCCGGCACCAAGAAGGTCAGGCGCAGGGAGCAAGTGGCGCAACACCCTGCACGGGAAACCAGCCGGGCGGGTTGAAGCAGCGGGTTGAAGCAAGGGAGGCGAGAGGTGAGGAGCCCTGGCTGGAGAACCAGGCCCAGCCGAGCCGAAGAATGCGGAGACCAAGCCGAGAAGGCTGAGCCGGGAAGTGAGGCGAGGCCAGGCAGGACGGGCCACGCCGGGCCGGGCGGGAGGGGCTGAGAAGGGAGCGACCCGGTCGAGCGGCGGGAAGGCGCCGAGAAGGGAGCGACCCGGTCGAGCAGCCAGGCCGCGCCGAGAAGAGAAAGACCCGGTCGAGCAGCCAGGCCGCGCCGAGAAGAGAGCGACCCGGTTGGGGGAAGGGCCGCATCGGGGCGGCCGGGAAGGTCGGGCCGGTCTGGTCTGGGAAGGGAGAGGCTTGGCTGGAAAGGGGAAGGGCCAAGCCGGGGAGAGCGCGCTGGGCCGGAGGAACGCTGGGAACCGAAGCGAAGGGCCGAGCAGCCAGACGCAGGCCGAGAAGCCGGACGAAAGGCCGGAAAGCGAGGCGAAGGGCCGAGAAGCCAGACAAAAGGCCGGAAAGTGGGACCAGGGCCCAAAAACAGGGGCGGTCAGCGGTGGGTGGCCATCGCGGCGGTGTAGACGCAGACGGCGGCTGCGGTGGCCAGGTTGAGGCTTTCCGCCTTGCCGTACAAGGGGATCTTCACTGCGGCGTCGGCTGCCGCGAGGATGTGGGCGGGGAGGCCGTGGGCCTCGTTGCCGAAGATCCAGGCTGTGGGGGCGTCGAAGGTGACTGTCTCCAGGGAGGTTTCCGCGTAGCCGTGGGCGGCCAGGGTGCGCAGGCCGGCGGTCTTCAGGGAGTCCAGGGCGAAAGCCACGTCGCGGGTGCGGGAGATCGGCACGTGGAAGGTGCTGCCGGCGGCGGCGCGGACGCTCTTGCCGTTGTGCGGGTCGACCGTGTCGCCCGCCAGGATCACGGCGTCGGCGCCCGCGGCGTCGGCCACGCGGACCACCGTGCCCGCGTTGCCGGGCTCCGCGACGTCCACCAGGACGACCACGAGCCGGGCGCCGGGCAGGACTGTCTCCAGTGGACGGTCGACCAGCGAGCACACCGCCACCAGGCCTTGCGGCGTCACGGTTTCCGAGAGGCCGTCGGCGGCGCGGTCGGTGATCGGCGAGACCCGGACGCCCGCGTCGGCGGCCGCGGCGGGCAGCGCGGGGTGCGCGGCGGCGGCGCGCTCGGTGACGAACAGCTCGTGCACCGTGCCGTAGGCCAGCGCGGCGTCGACCGCGTTGGCGCCCTCGGCCAGGAAACGGCCGGTCTTGTCCCGTTCCGCGCGCCGCGTCAGCTTGCGCGCAGCAACGACCCGGGGGGTCCGTTCGGTGAACGGCTCCGCCCCGGGTCGCTGAGAACTGCCGGTCAGGCCGACTTCGCTTCGCCGGTGTTGACGTTCGCCTTGGCGAGCTCGGCGAGCGCGGTGAAGGCGGTGGCGTCGTTGACCGCGAGGTCCGCGAGGATCTTGCGGTCGACCTCGACACCCGCGGCCTTGAGGCCCTGGATGAACCGGTTGTAGGTCACGCCGTTGGCACGAGCGGCCGCGTTGATGCGGGTGATCCACAGCTGGCGGAAGTCACCCTTGCGCGCACGGCGGTCGCGGTAGGCGTAGTTGAGCGAGTGAAGCGTCTGCTCCTTGGCCTTGCGGTACAGCCGCGAACGCTGGCCGCGGTAGCCGCTGGCCAGTTCGAGAGTTGCGCGACGCTTCTTCTGGGCGTTGACCGCCCGCTTGACGCGTGCCACTGGTCCATCCTGTCGGTTTCAGGGGGCGTCCAGGCCCCGGGGTGATTGGTACGGGTACGGCGGAGAGTCAGATCCCGAGCAGGCGCTTGACCCGGCCGGCCTCGGTCTTCGCGAGCTCCGTGGTGCCCTCGAGCCGGCGGGTGAGGCGGTTGGACTTCTTCTCCATCAGGTGGCGGCGGCCGGCCTTCTGGCGGCGCAGCTTGCCCGTGCCCGTCACGCGGATCCGCTTGGACGTACCCTTGTGCGTCTTCATCTTCGGCATGGTTTGTCCTCTTCCGTGCGGCGGCACACCGGATGCACCGGTGTGCCGCTGACTGTGCTGGTCGGCGCTGGAGGCGGGTTACGCCTCGGGAGCCTCGGGAGCCTCGGCCTTGACGGCCTTCGGCTTCACGTTCTTGTGCGGGGCCAGCACCATGATCATGTTGCGACCGTCCTGCTTGGGCGACGATTCCACGAAGCCCAGCTCGGTCACGTCGTCGGCGAGCTTCTGCAGCAGCCGGAAACCGAGCTCCGGCCGGGACTGCTCACGCCCACGGAACATGATCGTGACCTTGACCTTGTTGCCGGCCGCCAGGAACCGCGACACGTGACCCTTCTTGGTCTCGTAGTCGTGCTGGTCGATCTTCGGCCGCAGCTTCTGTTCCTTGATGACGGTCAGCTGCTGGTTGCGGCGGGACTCGCGGGCCTTCTGCGCGCTCTCGTACTTGAACTTGCCGAAGTCCATGAGCTTGCATACCGGCGGACGTGCCTGCGGAGCGACCTCGACGAGGTCGAGATCGTTCTCCTGGGCCAGCCGCAGCGCATCCTCGATCCGGACGATGCCGACCTGTTCGCCGTTGGGCCCGACGAGTCGGACCTCCGGCACCCGGATACGTTCGTTGATGCGTGTCTCGGAGCTGATGGGGCCTCCTTGGTCCGAGTGACTACTTCTCGTTTTCGACCTGGTGCCCACATGAATCAGGCCCCGCCACCGGTGTTCACCGGTTCACGGGGCCCGCTCTGTCTCCGATCGCGCCCGGTCATACTGACCGAACGCTTCGCCGAAAACGAGGAAAGCCGGAAGGCATTCACCGCTTCGGCGAGACCGGACCCGGACACCTGAGGCGGTGACGCGGGTGGGAGCGGGGCTCCACTTGCCGCCCCCGATCGCTCAGGGGCTGGTCGCTCGTGGAAGGGTACCAGACGTGTCAGATCAACCTTCGCCACCGCCCCCCTATTCCCCGGACGTCCGCGACCTGGAGGACATCCCGAGCGTCGAGGTGATCAGCCGCGCGGCCGTGATGCTGCTGTCCGCGGGCGCCGAGCGCCTCGGCCTCGCCGACGCCGACCCGGCCACCTCGCCCCACCGCGACCTGGACGAAGCCCGCCGGCTGATCACCGCGCTGGCCGGCCTGATCACCGCCTCGGCGGAGTACCTCGGCCTGCACGCCGGCCCGTTGCGCGACGGGCTCCAGTCGCTGCAGAAGGCGTTCCGCGAGGCCTCCGTCGTGCCCGACCCCCCGGGCCAGGGCCCGGGCGAGAAGTACACCGGCCCAGTTTACTGAGCGTCGTTTCCGAAGGCCCGTCCGCACGAAGCGGACGGGCCTTCGGCGTTTCCGGGGGCAGAAGGCCAGGTCACCGCCGAGGTCCTTGCGGCCGTCTCCAACTGACATCTAACATTTCAGTTGTGAATCCCCTCCCGAAAGTCGACCGGCCGCTGCTGCGCGACGAGGCGTACGAGCGGATCCGGCAAGCGATCATCAACGGCACCCTGCCCGCCGGCACCGCGCTCAGGGACGCCTTCCTCGCCCGGGAGCTCGGGCTTTCGCGGGCGCCCGTGCGGCAGGCGTTGCTCCGCCTGGCCGGGGACGGGCTCGTCGACTCGAAGCCGCAGAGTTACACGCGGGTCGCGGAGTTCGTCGACGATGACGTTCGCGACGCGGTGCAGCTGGTGCGCGCGTTGCACGAGTTCGCGGTGCGGCAGGCGCTCCCCCGGCTCGGTCCCGCGCACGTCGCGGAGATGCGGGCGGCCAACGAGCGGTTCGCGGCGGCCATCGGGAGCAGTGACGTCGCGGCCGCGATGGCGGCCGACGACGAGCTGCACGACGTGCCCGTCCGCGTGTGCGGCAACCGCGCCGTGGCCACGACGATCGACCGCCACACACCGCTGCTGCGGCGGCTCGAACACGCCCGGTTCATTTCCCTGCCCGCGCACCGCTCGGTGCAGCGGCACAACGAGCTGATCGACGCCATCGCGGACGGCGACGCCGAACGGGCCGCGGCCGTCACCTCGACCATCTGGTCCGACCTCGAGAACCTCCTGGAGACGCCATGACGCTCGCCGGCTTCCCGCGCTTCCCGTTGCTCATCGGCCCGTCGCCGGTGCACCGGCTCGACCGGCTGACCGAGCACCTCGGCGGCGCGGCCGTGTGGGCCAAGCGGGAGGACCTCAACTCCGGCCTCGCCTACGGCGGCAACAAGACCCGCAAGCTCGAGTACCTCGTGGCGGACGCGCTCGCCCAGGGCGCGGACACGCTCGTCTCGATCGGCGGCATCCAGTCCAACCACACCCGCCAGGTCGCGGCCGCGGCGGCGCGCGCCGGGCTGAAAGCCGTGCTGGTGCAGGAAAGCTGGGTCGACTGGCACGACCCGCTGCACGACAAGGTCGGCAACATCCAGCTCTCGCGGCTCCTCGGCGCGGACGTCCGGCTGGTCGACGCGGGCTTCGGCATCGGCTTCAAGGAGAGCTGGGAACGGGTCGTCGCCGAGATCGAGGCCGGCGGCGGGAAGCCGTACGCGATCCCGGCCGGCGCCTCGGACCACCCGCTCGGCGGGCTCGGCTTCGCGAACTGGGTGCTCGAACTCGAGCAGCAGGAACGGGAGCTGGGCGTTTTCTTCGACACCGTCGTGGTCTGCTCGGTGACGGGCAGCACGCAGGCGGGCATGGTGGCGGGCGTGGCGCTGAGCGGGCGGCCGCGGAAGGTGCTCGGGATCGACGCCTCGGCCAAGCCCGGCGAGACCCGCGACCAGATCACCCGCATCGCGAAGGCGACGGCCGATCTCGTCGGCGCGCCGGGCATCGGCGAAGTGCTGCTGGACGAGCGGTACCACGCCGGCGTCTACGGCGTCCCGGACGAGTCCACTCTGGACGCGATCCGCACCGCCGCGCGGCTGGAGGGCATGATCACCGACCCGGTGTACGAGGGGAAGTCCATGGCCGGGCTGATCGATCTGGTGCGCGGCGGCGAAATTCCGCCCACCTCGAACGTGCTCTACGCCCACCTCGGCGGCCAGCCCGCGATCAACGCGTACACCAGCGTGCTGGGCTGACCAGGGTGCCGGGGCCTCGCGGAAAGGCCCCGGCACCGCCCGGCGTCAGTCGAGGACGGCCAGCACGTCGATCTCCACCAGGAGACCGGCGGGCAGGCCGACGTACACGGTCGTGCGGGCCGGCTGCGGGGCCTCGCCGATCAGCTCGTTGTAGACCTCGTTGAACGGGCCGAAGTGGCTCGTGTCGGTGAGGTAGACGCGCACCATCACGGCGTCGTCGAGGCTCGAGCCGCCCTCCGCGAGGACCGTCTGCAGGTTCTTGAACACCTGCCGGGTCTGCC
This sequence comes from Amycolatopsis saalfeldensis, assembly GCF_900110575.1. Classification (GTDB taxonomy): domain Bacteria; phylum Actinomycetota; class Actinomycetes; order Mycobacteriales; family Pseudonocardiaceae; genus Amycolatopsis; species Amycolatopsis saalfeldensis. The sequence goes on along the minus strand of NZ_FOEF01000004.1, from coordinate 520,644 downwards.
CCGCGATGTCGTCGCCCACGATGGCGCCGGTCGCCGCGTCGAAGGCGACCATCCCGGCCACCTGGAGGATGTTGCCCTTGCGGACGGCCTGCGAGAACTTCGCCGGCGGCTTCGGCGCGTTCTCGGTGGTGATCGCCGTCTTGCCCATCATGACCCCTTTCCGTTCTCCGTCCATCCACTGTGGACGGAAGCTTCCTTCGCGGCCGCCAGCAGCTCCGGCACGAGCGCCAGCAGGCCTTCGTAGTCGAGCAGCACCTTCGGCACGGACATCGACGCCGCGGCGAGCACCTCTCCCCCGCCGCCGCGGATCGGCGCGGCGACGCAGTGGATGAAGTCCTCGTGCTCGGCGTTGTCCACTGCGTAGCCGCGCTCGGCGACCTTGTCCAGCTCGGCGAGGTACGCCTCGGGTGAGCTGATCGTGTTCGGCGTCAGCACCACGTAGTCGATGCTGCGCGCGAGCGCCTCACGCCGTTCGCGGGGCATCGCCGAGACGAGCACCTTGCCCACCGCCGTGCAGTGCAGCGGCGCGCGCTTGCCGATGCGCGAGTACATCCGGACCGAATGCCGGCCCTCGTACTTGTCGATGTAGACGACCTCGCCGTCCTCGTAGGTCGCCAGGTGCACGGTGTGGCCGGTGCGCTCGTTCAGCGCGGCGAGCGCCTCGGCCGAGCTGCGCCGGACGTCACGGTCCTCCAGCGCCTGGCTCGCCAGGTCGAACAACGCGCTGCCCAGCCGGTAGTACCGGGTGCCCTCGCGGCGGACGAAGTGGTGCGACTCCAGCGTGCGCAGCAGCCGCAGCACGGTGGTCTTGTGCACGCCGACTTCTTCGGCCAGCTGATCCAGTGTCTTCGCGCCCTGCGCCAGCCCGGCCAGCAGCGTCAACGCCCGGTCCAAGCTCTGGCTCATGCCGCCTCCGCGGGAAAGAACACGTCGGCGGGACTCATGCGAGCACCAGCCCTTCCGCGGTCAGCCGCGCGGCGGCCCACTCGTCGTCGTCCGCGCGCAGCAGCCGGTCCAGCACGTCCGGGGCCAGCGGCGTGCCGACGTCGTCGTGGGTCAGCAGGGTGGCGGCGGCCTGGAGGTGGCCGCGGCGCAGGCGGGTCGCCGGATCGGCGCCGCGGAGGGTGGCGGCCAGGAAACCGGCGGCGAAGGCGTCTCCCGCGCCGACCGGCTCGACCACGTCCACGCGCAGCGCGGGCGCGAACAACGGCGGCGCGTCGCCCTCGACCAGCGTCGCGCCGTGTTCGCCGTGCTTGACGACCAGCGTGCGCACCGCGGGCAGCAGCTCGCGCAACCGCGCGGGGTCGCCGGTCCCCCACACCCGCCCGGCCTCGTCGTCGCCGGTCAGCACGAGGTCGGCCTTGGCGGCCAGCTCCGCGAGCACCGAGACGTCGCGATCGGCCCACAGCACCGGGCGGTGGTTGACGTCGAAGGACACCAGCAGGTCGCCGCGCGGCGCGTCGAGCAGGGCGCGCACCAGCGCGAGGCAGCTGTCCGAGAGCGCGGGCGTGATCCCGGACAGGTGCAGCACCCGGACGCCGCCGAGGTCCAGCCGGGACCGCAGGCCCGGCCCCATCCCGGACGCCGCGGAGCCCGCCCGGTAGTAGCGCACCGGGCTGCCCTGCGCCCCGCTTTCCTTGATGTACAAGCCGGTCGGGCGCACCGGGTCGACCACGACGCCGCTGACGTCGACCCCGGCGGCGGCGACCTCGCGGACCAGCGCGCGGCCGAACGGGTCGTCGCCGACCGCGCTGACCCAGCCGCTGCGCACCCCGAGCGCGGGCAGGTGACAGGCCACATTGGACTCCGCGCCGCCGATCGTGCGCAGCCAGCTGCGGACCTCGTCCGGCGGGCCGGGCTCGGCCGGCACGAACAGGGCCATCGACTCGCCGATGCAGAGCACCTCGGGCGCGCTGGTCACTGAATGTCTCCCCGTTCTTCACCCCGTTGACCGTTAGCGACCCGGATGCTACACCTATGTCGCGCATTCTGCGCAACGTTCGTTGCAACATACGCAACCGAGGTCGACCACTCATGGACAATCCCGAGAACGCCGCATTGACCGCCGCCGTCCGAGCCGGCCGCGAAGAACGGATCGACTGGCGGTTCCGGTCGATCGCGCCCGCGCTCGCCGGGCTGACCCTCGACGAGGCCGCGGCCCGTCGCGCGAACCTGTTCGACGACGGCTTCTTCGGCCCCTTCGTCGTGCTCGACGCGGACGCGCTGGAGCACAATCTGGCAACGATGGCCGGCTGGTGCGCCGCCCGCGGGATCGCGCTGGCGCCGCACGGGAAGACCACGATGGCGCCGCAGCTGTTCGCCCGCCAGCTCGCGCACGGCGCGTGGGGCCTGACCGCCGCGAACGCCGGGCACCTGCGGGTCTACCGCGCGTTCGGGGTGCCCCGGATCATGCTGGCCAACCAGCTGGTCGACCCGTCCGCGCTGCGCTGGCTGGCCGGCGAGCTGGCCGCGGACCCGGGCTTCGAGTTCGCCTGCTGGGTCGACTCGGTCCGGAGCGTCGAGCTGATGACCGAGGCGCTGGCCGGCTCGCCGCGACCGGTCGACGTGCTGGTGGAGCTGGGCGCGGACGGCGGCCGCACCGGCGTCCGCGACACGGCGACCGCGCTCGCCATCGCCGAGGCGGCCGCGAACAGCCCGGTCTTGCGGCTGCGCGGCACCGGCGGTTACGAAGGCTCGCTCTCGCACGACACCGACGAAACGGCGCTGGCGAAGATCAGCTCCTATGTGGACGATCTGCGTGATCTGACGATCTCGTTGGCGGGCAAGGGGTTGCTCGCCGAGGGCCAGGTGCTCGTCACCGGCGGCGGCAGCGCGTACTTCGACCGCGTGGCCGACGAGCTGACCAAGCCCTGGCCGGACGGTCTCGACGTGCTGCCGATCCTGCGCAGCGGCGCGTACGTCACCCACGACGACGGCTTCTACCGCGAGATCTCCCCGCTCGGCGAGCACCCGCGCATCACCGGGGTCGAGGGCTTCCGCCCCGCGCTGCACGGGTGGGCGCAGGTGACGTCGAAGCCGTCGGACACGCTCGCCCTGCTCACCGCGGGCAAGCGCGACCTGCCGTTCGACGAGGGGATGCCGGAACCGCAGCTGCTGCGCCGCAATGGCGTCGTCACCGAGCTGACCGGGCACACCGTGCCGAAGATGAACGACCAGCACACGTTCCTGACGCTGCCGCCCGGCTCGCCGGTGAACGTCGGCGACTGGGTGCGGCTGGGCCTCTCGCACCCGTGCACGACGTTCGACAAGTGGCCGCTGGTCCCGGTGGTGGGCGCCGACGGCGAGACCGTCACCGACTTCGTGCGGACGTGGTTCTGATGGACCTGGTGATCCGCGGGGCGCAGGTCGCCGACGGCACCGGGGCCGAACTCGCCCGCCACGACGTCGGGCTGACCGACGGCCGGATCGCCGACGTCGCCGCGCCCGGCTCGTTGACCGGCGGCCGCGTCCTGGACGCCGACGGGCTCATGCTCGCGCCGGGCTTCATCGACATGCACTCGCACTCCGACCTGCAGCTGCTCGCGAAGCCGGACCATCTCGCCAAGGTCTCCCAAGGCGTCACCACCGAGGTGCTCGGCCAGGACGGGCTCTCCTACGCGCCGGTCGACGACACCGTGCTCGAAGCCCTGCGCCAGCAGCTCGCCGGCTGGAACGACGACCCGGCGGGCTTCGACTGGAACTGGCGCTCGGTCGGCGAGTACCTGGACCGGCTCGACGCGGGCGTCGCGGTGAACGCCGCCTACCTCGTGCCGCAGGGCACCGTGCGAATGCTCGCGCTGGGCTGGGAGGACCGGCCTGCCACAGACGCGGAACTGACGCGGATGAAGGAACTCGTGGCGACCGGACTGCGCGAAGGCGCGTTCGGGATGTCGTCCGGCCTCACCTACACGCCCGGGATGTACGCCGACACGGCCGAGCTGGTCGAGCTGTGCCGCGTGGTCGGCGAGCACGGCGGCTACTACAGCCCGCACCACCGCAGCTACGGCAAGGGCGCGCTGGAGGCGTTCGCGGAGATGGTCGACGTCTCGCGCCGCTCGGGCTGCCCGCTGCACCTCGCGCACGCCACGATGAACTTCTCCGTCAACAAGGGCAAGGCGCCGGATCTGCTGCGACTGCTGGACGACGCGCTCGACGACGGCTGCGACATCACCCTCGACACCTACCCGTACCTGCCCGGCGCCACCTACCTCTCCGCCCTGCTGCCGAGCTGGGCCACCGAGGGCGGGCTGGACGCGACGCTGGCCCGGCTGTCCGATGTGGACATCCGCGAGCGGATCCGCGCCGAGATCGAGGAGTCCGGTTCGGACGGTGCGCACGGCGTGCCGATCGACTGGGACGCCATCGAGATCAACGGCGTCCGCAACGCGGGCAACACCGCGCTGGTGGGCCACAGCGTCGCCGCGTCCGCGCGGGCCGCCGGGCGCCCGCCCGCGGAGCTGTACTTCGACACCCTGCTCGACGAGCGCCTCGGCACCTCCTGCCTGATGCACGTGGGGCACGAGGAGAACGTGCAGGCGATCATGCGGCACCGCACGCACACCGGCGGCTCCGACGGGCTGCTGGTCGGCGACCGGCCGCACCCGCGCTCCTGGGGCACGTTCCCCCGCTACCTGGCCCGCTACGTCCGTGACCTGGGCGTGCTCGGGCTGGCCGACTGCGTCGCGCACCTCACCGGGCGCGCGGCACGGCGGCTGCGGCTCGCCGACCGGGGGCTCGTCCGCCCCGGGTACGCGGCCGACCTGGTGCTCTTCGACCCCGCCACGGTCGCCGACACCGCCACGTTCGACGCCCCGAGGCAGCCCGCCGAAGGGATCCCCCACGTCTTCGTGAACGGCGTCGCCGCGATCGAGGACGGCCACCCCACCGGCGCTCTGGCCGGCCGTTCTCTTCGTCACCCCGGGAGGGGCCGATGATCCACTGGCTGCAAACCACCACGGGCGGGCTGCTCACGCTCGCCGCCGTCTCGATCGCCGTGCTGCTCGTCCTGATCATCAAGGTGAAGGTCGAGCCGTTCATCGCGCTGATCGTGGTGGGCCTGCTCACCGCGCTGGCCGCCGGGCTGCCCGTGGGCACCCTGGTCGGCACGGCCCAGAAGACCTCGGACTCCTTGCTGGAGAAGGGGTTCGGCAGCATCCTCGGGCACATCACGGCGATCATCGGCCTGGGCACGCTGCTCGGCTCGATCCTGGAGAAATCCGGCGGCGCCAAGGTGCTCACCGCCGCGTTGCTGCGCTCGTTCGGGGAGAAGCGCGCCCCGCTGGCGATGGGCCTGTCCGGCCTGATCTTCGGCATCCCGGTGTTCTTCGACATCGGCATCTTCGTGCTGGCGCCATTGGTCTACGCCGCGGCGAAGCAGGGCGGCCGCTCGATCGTGCTGTACGCCATGCCGCTGCTGGCCGGACTGTCGATCACGCACGCGTTCATCCCGCCGCACCCCGGCCCGGTCGCGGCCGCCGGGCTCCTGCACGTGGACCTCGGCTGGCTGATCCTGATGGGCACGATCTGCGGCATCCCGGCCTGGTTCATCGGCGGCATCCTGTACTCGACCTGGATCGGCAAGCGGGTGAACGTGCCGCTGGCCGAGGAATTCGCCAAGCTCGCCGGTGACGCCGAAGAGGAAAGTGAGAACCCCCCGTCGCTGGGCTTGGTCGGCGGCATCATCGCGATCCCGCTGGTGCTGATCCTCGCGGGCACGTTCGGGAGCATCCTGCTGCCCAAGAACTCCAGTGCCGCGGGGGTGGCGGCCTTCCTGGGCACCCCGGCGATCGCGCTGACGATCGCCACCCTGCTGGCGTCCTGGCTGCTGGGCCGTCGCCGCGGGATGACGGGCGCGCAGCTGGGCGAGCTTTCGGCCGCGGCGCTGCGGCCGGTCGCGATGATCCTGCTGGTGGTCGGCGCGGGCTCGTTCTTCGGGGCCGTGCTGTCCGCGACCGGCATCGGCCAGGCCGTGGCCGGCTCGCTGGGCGACGCCGGGCTGCCGGTGATCCTGGCGGCGTACGTGATCAGCTGCGGCATGCGCATCGCGCAGGGCTCGGCGACCGTCGCGATCGTCACCACCAGCGGCATCGTCGCGCCGACGGTGATGCAGCTGCACTACTCGCAGGCGCAGCTGGCGCTGGTCGTCGTCGCGATCTCGGCCGGCTCGATCATCGCCTCGCACGTGAACGACGGCGGGTTCTGGATCGTGTCCCGCTACTTCGGGCTGACCGTGCCGAACACGCTGAAAACCTGGACTGCGCTGGAAACAGTCCTTTCCGTCAGCGGTTTCGCCGTGGCAGCATTGGCCATGCTGGTGGTCTGAACCACCTCTGGTCCCCTTCACCGTTGGGAGATACCACGATGTCAGGACTTTCCCGCCGCACCTTCCTCGGCGCGGCCGGCGCCGCGGGCCTGGGCACCGTTCTCGGCACCCAGCTCGCGAACGCCGCGCCGCTGGTGTGCCGCCCTTCGGCCGGCACCACCGCGTATGTCGGCAGCTACACCAGCACGCCGCCTGCGGGCCACGGCCTCGACGTGGTCACCCGCGCGGGCTCCGAGCCCGCGCTCACGCCGGTCCGCACCGTCGCCGGCGTGCCGGACGCGTCGTGGTTCGACCGCAGCCGCGACGGCCGGATCCTTTACGCCACCGACGAAGGCGACCCGGACGGGGCGGTCTCGGCGCTGGACATCAGCAATGTGACCGACCCCAAGCTGCTGGGCAGCACGCCGTCGAAGGGCAGCGCGCCGACCCATCTTTCCGTGCACTCCAGCCAGAAGTACGTGCTGGCCGCCAACTACGGCTCGGGCAGCGTGGTCGTGCTGCCGATCGAGGACGGCGGCAAGCTGGGCGCGGCGACGGACCTGCAGCAGCACGTCGGCCCCGAGCGCGACCCGCACGCGCACCAGGTGGTCAACGACCCCACCGGCCGGTGGGTGCTCTCGGTCGACCTCGGCGCGGACTCGGTGTACGTCTACACCCTGGACGTCGCCACCGGGAAACTCGCGCTGCACCAGCAGGTCACGCTCCCCTCCGGCGCCGGGCCGCGCCATCTCGCGTTTCACCCGAACGGCCGGTTCGCCTACCTCGCGCAGGAGCTGCGGCCGGAGATCACGGTGCTGAGCTGGGACGCGGCGGCGGGCAAGCTGACGCCGATCGCGGTCGTCCCGGCCGTGCCCGCGGGCAGCACCGGCGACCTGTTCCCCGGGGAGATGGCGGTGTCGAAGGACGGGAAGTTCGCCTACGCCACCGTGCGCGGCCCGAACACGATCGCCACGTTCACCGTTTCCGCCGACGGCTCGGCGATCACGCTGGCGTCCAGTGTGGACACCGGCGGCAACTGGCCGCGCCACCTCGCGCTCGCCCCGGACGAAGCCTGGTTCTACGTCTCGAACCAACGCTCCGGCACCGTCACCTGGCTGCCGCGCGACCCTTCGACCGGACTCCCCGGCGCCGTCGCGGGCTCGCTCGCCGTCCCCTCGGTCAACTCGGTCTTCTTCGCCTGAATCCCTGGAGCCCATCCATGAGACTGCGCCGCACGTTCACCGCCGTCGCCGCGCTGGCCCTGCTGGCCGGCTGCGCGCCCACCCAGTCCGCCCCCGCCGCGTCGGGCGGCGACGACCAGACCGGCACGCTGCGGGTCTGGCTGTTCGACGAAGCCAGCCGAGCGCCCAAGGAAGCCGCGGTGAAGGACGCCATCGCCGAGTTCAAGGCCGCGCACGCCGGCGTGGACGTGGATGTGCAGTGGGTGCCGGTCGAGGGCCGCGCCGACAAGTTCTCCGGCGCCTTCAACGACCCGTCGAACGCCCCCGACGTCGCCGAGTTCGGCAACACCGACGTGGCGAGTTACGCCCAGACCGGCGCGCTGTCCGACCTTACCGGAAACATCTCGTCGTGGAGCGAGGGCAAGGACCTGCTGCCGACCGTGCTCGACACCGCCAAGGCGAACGGCAAGACCTACGGCCTGCCCTGGTACACCGGCATCCGCGCGCTCTACTACCGCACCGACGTGTTCACCGAGCTGGGCCTCAAGCCGCCGGCCACGCTCGCCGAGCTGACCGAGGACGCGCGCAAGATCCGCGCGGCCAAGCCCGATCTGTACGGCATCTCCGTCGGCGGCAAGTACACCTACGCGATGCTGCCCTACATCTGGGCCAACGGCGGTGAGATCGCCAAGCAGGACAACGGGAAGTGGACGTCCACTGTGGAGTCCGAACCGGCGAAGGCGGGCATCACGCAGTACGCCGGGCTGCTGAAGGACGACATCTGCCCGCCGTCGGCGTGCGCGAACCTCACCGGCACGCAGAGCGTGACGGCGTTCGCCGGCGGCAAGGCCGGCATGACCATCGGTGGCGACTTCAACCGCAAGGCCGTGGAACAAGGCGCGGTGAAGGGCAAGTACGCCGTGGTCCCGCTGCCCGGCACCACCCCGGGCTCGGTCGCGCCCGCGTTCGCCGGCGGCAACCTGCTGGGCGTGTTCGGCGCGAGCAAGCGCCACGGGCTCGCGGTGCAGTTCGCCGAGCTGCTGGCCGGCGCCAAGTACCAGGAGAAGATGTACAACGCCATGGGCAATCTGCCCACGCTGGGCAGCGTGCAGGAGAAGCTGGCCGCGAGCGACCCGACGCTGAAGCCGTTCGTGGACAGCCTCAAGGCGGGCACGAAGTTCGTGCCGAGCACCCCGGCGTGGTCGAAGATCGACAGCCAGAACGTGCTGCCCACGGCCGTGCAGCAGATCGCGACCGGCGGCAAGGACCCGGCGGGCGCGCTCGCTGACGCCGCGGCCGCGATGAACAAGAACTTCGGCTAGCCGCCGTGGTCACGCAGCAACTGCCCGTCGCCGTCCCGGCCCCGCCCGCGCCTCGCCGGCCGAGACGGCGCCGGGACGGCCGGGCGGCCGTGCTCTACCTGCTGCCGGCGGGGATCCTGCTCGCCGCGCTGCTGGTGTACCCGATCTACCAGCTGGTGCTGATCTCGTTCTACGACTACGGGCAGCCCCAGGCCGCGGGCGCGGCGCCGCTGGTGTTCCTCGGCTTCGACAACTACGCGGCGCTGCTGTCCGACGTGCAGTTCTGGACCGTGCTCGGCAAGACGGTCGGGTTCGCCGCCGCGTGTGTCCTCGGCAGCCTGGTGGTCGGGACGGCGCTGGCGGTGCTCGCCAGCCGGGTGCGCGCGGTGCCGCGGACGTTGCTGTTCCTGGCCTCGCTCGGCGCGTGGTCGACGCCCGCGATCGCCGGCTCGTACGTGTGGCTGTTCCTCTTCGACACCGACTTCGGCCTGGTCAACGAAGTGCTCTCGGGTGTCGGCTTCACGGGCATGGCGCACCATTCCTGGACGTTCGGCACCTTCGGCGCGTTCGGGCTGGTGGCCGCCGAGGTGATCTGGTGTTCGTTCCCGTTCGTGCTGGTGACGATGTACGCCGGGATCAAGGCGATCCCGGAGGAGGTGCTGGAGGCCGCGTCGCTCGACGGCGCTTCGCTGTGGCGTTCCACCTGGACGGTCGTGCTGCCGATGGTGCGGCCGCTGCTGATGATCGCGACCATCCAGTCGATCATCTGGGACTTCAAGGTGTTCACCCAGATCTACGTGATGACCAACGGCGGCGGCGTCGCGGGGCGCAACCTCGTGCTGAACGTCTACGCCTACCAGCAGGCCTTCGCCGGGCAGGAGTACGGCCTCGGCTCGGCGATCGGAGTCGTGATGACCGTGCTGCTGCTGTCCATCACCGGGCTGTACGTCCGGTCTCAGCGCCGGAGCGAAGCATGGCTGTGATGACCGCGCGGCGCGTCCGCCGCCCCGGCCGGCTGGTGGCCGAGATCATCACGGTGGTCGTGGCCGGTCTGGTGGCGTTCCCGCTGTACTGGATGGTGCTCTCGGCGTTCAAGCCGGCCGGGGAGATCCAGACGGCGAACCCGAAGCCGTGGACCCTGGCGCCTTCGCTGGACAGCTTCGAGCGGGTGCTGACGGTGTCCGGCTTCGGCCGGTTCTTCCTCAACAGCCTGGTGGTCGCGCTGGCCGTGGTGGTGCTTTCGCTGCTGTTCTCGTTCCTGTCCGCGGTGGCGCTCACGCGATTCCGGTTCCGCGGCCGGACGGTGCTGCTGGTGATGATCCTGGTGGCGCAGATGGTGCCGGTGGAGGCGCTGACCATCCCGCTGTTCTTCCTGATGCGCTCGATCGGCGCGGTGGCGCCGGAATTCGGGCTCAACGAGCTGGGCTCGCTGGTGCTGGTGCACCTGGCGTTCAGCCTGCCGTTCGCGATCTGGATGCTGCGCGGCTTCGTCGCGGCGGTGCCGGTGGAACTGGAGGAAGCGGCGAAACTGGACGGCGCGTCGCGGATGCGCTTCACCTGGCAGATCCTGTTCCCGCTGGTGGCGCCCGGGCTGGTCGCGGTGAGCGTGCTCGCGTTCATCCACGCGTGGAACGACTTCCTGTTCGCCAAGACGTTCATCATCTCCAAGACCGAGAACCAGACGCTGCCGCAGGCGATCCTGGTGTTCTTCAAGCCCGAGGACACCGACTGGGGCGCGATGATGGCCTCGTCCACCCTGATGACCATTCCCGTCCTGGTGTTCTTCGTGCTGGTGCAACGCCGGCTCGTCTCCGGGATGTCCGGCGCGGTGAAAGGCTGATCATGCCCGGATTCGACACGCTGCTCCCCCGCCCGGTCTCGGTCTCCGCCACGCCGGGCCGCTGCCCGTGGCCGGCGCCGGTCTCGGTTTCCGCCGCGCCTGAGCTGCCCGCGGAGGGCTACCGGCTGGAGATCACGCCCGACGGCGTCACCCTGTCCGCCGCCGATGCCGCGGGCGAGGTGTACGGGCGCCAGACGCTGCGGCAGCTGGCCGGGCCGGACGCGTTCCGCGCCGCTTCCATCCACAGTGGACTGACGTTGCCCTGCGGGGTGGTGGGGGACCACCCCCGGCACGGCTGGCGCGGCTGCCTGCTCGACGTCGCCCGGCACTTCCGGACCAAGGCCGAGGTGCTGCGGTTCGTCGACCTGCTGGCCGCGCACAAGCTGAACGTGCTGAACCTGCACCTCACCGACGACCAGGGCTGGCGGATCGAGGTGCCGGCCTACCCGCGGCTGACGTCGGTCGGCGGCTGGCGGCGTTCGTCGATGGTCGGACGGCACGACGGCCCGGAACGCGACGGACGTCCGCACGGCGGCTTCTACACCACCGAGGACCTGCGCGAGATCGTCGCGTACGCCGCTTCCCGCGCCGTGACGGTAGTGCCGGAGATCGACGTGCCCGGCCACGCCCGCGCCGCCATCGCCGCGTACCCGAAGCTGGGACCGGACCCGGACGCCGACTGGGAGGTGTGGACCTCCTGGGGTATCAGCACTTCGCTGCTCGACCCGTCGGAGTCCACAGTGGATTTCTTCCGCACGGTGTTCGACCACGTGCTGGACGTTTTCCCGTCACCGGTGATCGCGCTGGGCGGGGACGAGGTGCCGGGCGCGACCGGGGAGCACGGCCGGTTCGTCCGCGAGATCGCCGCGCACCTGGTGTCGCGCGGAAGGCAGCCGATGGGCTGGGACGAGGTGCTGGAGATCGAGGGCCTGCCGTCGATGCTGATCGGCGCGTGGCAGTCCGACACCGCCGGGGAACGGGCCGCGGCGCTCGGCCACGACGTGGTGCTCTGCTCGGAGGAGCACCTTTACCTCGACCACCGCCAGTCGGATCACCCGGACGAACCGATCCCCGTCGGCTACCTGCACACGCTGGAGGACGTGTACGGCTACGAGCCGGCGTTGACCAGCCCCCGGCTGCGCGGCGTGCAGGCCCAGGTCTGGACCGAGCACCTCGACTCGGCGCGGCGGGTGGACTACGCGGCTTTCCCGCGCCTGTCCGCCTTCGCGGAAGTCGCGTGGAGCCCGGCGGACCGCGACTTCACCGAGTTCCTGCCCCGCCTGCGCGACCACCACCTGCCCCGCCTGGACGCCCTCGGCGTCGAGTACCGGCCCCTCGACGGCCCCCACCCGTGGCAGACCCGCCCCGACGCGCCGGGCCGGCCCCGCTGACTCGTGAGTGTTCCGGCCGGTTCTCACCGGCTGTGCCGCTGAGGGTGATTGATTACACGGCCGGGGCTTCGGTCTGTGTCTTCTGGCGCAGTCTCTCCCCTGCCATTCCTTGAGTTCGGCGTTGAAGAGGTTGGCGTCGATCCGGTGGGAACGCTCGACCTTGCCGTTCAGCCGTGGTGTGCGGGGCTTGATGTAGCGGTGCTCGATGCCCTTGTCGAGCACGTGCCCGTGGAGCGCTGAATGGCCGTGTACTGGTAGAACTTCCCGCGCCCGCCGCCGGTCGTGATCGGCACACCGGTGGCTGCTGCCGTGGGCAGCGGCTCGACGAATTTCGCATCGACCTGTACCTGGTGGCCCGGTCGTTGCTTCTCATAGCGTTTCCAGCGGCAGTCATGCCGCTTGTAGCGTTGCGAGGACGGCAACCGGCCCATGTCGAGGCGGTGCAGGATCCGCCACACTCCTGTGCCGCTGAGGGTGAGAACCGTCCGGAACACTCACGAGCTGGTGGACTTCAGCCGGTACCAGACCTCGGGGCGGCCCACCTGGCCGTACCGCGGCTCGCGCTGGGCGAGGCCGTTGTCGGCGAGGTATTCGAGGTAGCGGCGGGCCGTGACGCGGGACGCGCCGATCGCGCTCGCGGCCGCGCCGGCCGACAGCCCCTCGCCGGCCCCGGCCAGCGCGTCGGTGATCGCCTCCAGAGTCTGGGCGCTCATGCCCTTCGGCAGCGGCGGGTGCTCGGTGGTGCGCAGCGACGCGAGCGCCCGGTCGATCTCGGCCTGCCCGCCGGCCTCGCCGGAGGCCTGCCGGAATTCCGCGTACCGCTCCAGTTTTTCCCGCAGGGAAGCGAAAGTGAACGGCTTGAGCAGGTACTGCACCACCCCGACGGACACCGCCGCCTTCACCAGCGCCAGGTCCCGCGCCGAGGTCACCGCGATGACGTCGATGGGCAGCCCGGCCGCGCGCAGGGAGCGGCAGACCGCGAGCCCGTGGGTGTCGGGCAGGTAGAAGTCGAGCAGCACGAGGTCGACCGGCTCGCGCTCGCAGAACCGCAGCGCGTCGCCGCCGGAGTGCACGACGCCGGCGACGGCGAACCCCGGCAGCCGCTCCACGTAGACCCGGTGCGCCTCGGCGGCCACCGGCTCGTCCTCCACCACCAGCACGCGGATCACCGTGGCGCCTCCTGTTTCGGCAGCCGGACGGTGAACACCGCGCCGCCGTCCCGGCCGACGTCGACACTGCCGCCGTACCGCCGCACGGCCTGGCCGACCAGCGCCAGCCCGAGCCCGTGGCCCTCGGCCGCCTTGGTGGACCAGCCCCGGCGGAACATGTCCCCCACAGCCTCCTCCGGCACCCCCGGGCCGTTGTCGGCGACACGCAGGAACAACCCGCCGTCTTCGGAGCGCGCGGTGACGACCACGGCGGGCCGCCCGCCCGCGCCCCGCACGGCCGCGTCGATGCCGTTGTCGACCAGGTTTCCCAGGATGGTCACCAGGTCCCGGCCGGTGATCGCGAGGTCCTCCTCGATCACCGTGTCCGGCGTGATGGTGAACTCGACCCCGCGTTCGCTCGCCTCGGCCGCCTTTCCCAGCAGCAGCGCGGCAAGCACGGGCTCGGCGATCGAGCCCATCACCCGGTCGGTCAGCTCCTGGGCCAGCGCCAGCTCCGCCGTCGCGAACTCGACCGCGTCCTCCGGCCGCCCGATCTCCACCAGCGAGACGACGGTGTGCAGCCGGTTCGCCGCCTCGTGCGCCTGCGACCGCAGCGCCTCCGCGAGGCTGCGCGCGGTGGTCAACTCGCCGGTCAGGGTCTGCAGCTCGGTGTGGTCGCGCAGCAGCACCACGGTGCCCTGCGCGCGCCCGCCCGAGCGCACCGTCGTCGTGCTGACCACGAGCACCCGGGAGTCGGTGACGTGCAGCTGTTCGGCCTGCGTCGGCTCGGTCCGGGCCGGCTCGGACGGCCCGGTTTCGGTGGCGGTGAACGCGGCCGCCAGTTCCGGCGGCAGGCCCAGCTCGTCCAGCGGGAGGCCGACCGGGTCGGCGTGGAAGCCGAGCAGCGTGCGGGCGCCGTCGTTGCAGAGCCCGACGCGCCCTTCGTGGTCCACGAGCAGCACGCCCTCGCGGACCGAGTGCAGCACGGCTTCGTGGTATTCGAACAGGTTGCTCAGCTCGCCGGGCGCGATGCCGCGGGTCTGGCGCCGCAGCCGCGCGCTCACCAGCCAGCCGCCGCACGCGCCGACCAGCAGCACCGCGGCCGCGACCCCGACCAGCGGCCACAAGCGATCCCGCAGCTCCGCGGAGATCGCCGCGATCGTGATGCCCACGGCCACCAGCGCGACCACCCGGTGCCGGGCGTCGAACACCGGCACCACCGCGCGGACCGACGGGCCGAGCGAGCCGGTGTAGGTCTCGGTGACCACGCCGCCCTGCTGCGCCGCCTCGATGTGGCCCAGGAACGGCTGCCCGATCAACGCCGGATTCGGGTGGGTGTAACGGATGCCCGCCGGGGACATGATCGTCACGAAGTCCACGGCGGTATCGGCCAGCACGCGCGCCGCGAACGGCTGGAGCGTCGCGCTCGGGTCCGGTGTGGACACCGCGCGGGCGACGTCGGGGGCGTCGGCGATCGCGCGCGCCACCGAAAGCGACTGCTGGCTCGCGCGGTCGTTCGTCGTGCGGCGCGAGTCGAAGTAGGCGATCGTGATCCCGCCGGCGACGAGCACGAGGATCACGGCCAGCTGCAGGACCAGCAGCTGACGGGCGAGGCTCCACCGGCTCGACCGGGTCCGTGACGTCGTGGGCACGAGCCCATACCAGCACACCCGGCCTCCCCCGGCGGTACCCGGTGTCCGAACCGGACCGAAGCGATCACGCGAACTCAATGAACAGAAGGGTGACGCTGGTCATAGGCAGCCCGCATAGTGACCGGCGTTCCACCCCCCTCGAGCTGGAGGCAACGGTGCCTACACCACCGACCCCCGACGCGTCCGCGCCGAAGCGCGACAAGACGCGTTACCTTTACCTGGCCGTGATCGTCGCCGTGGTCCTCGGCGTCGCCGTCGGGCTGCTGGCGCCGGGCGTCGGCAAGCAGCTGGCCCCGCTGGGCACCGGCTTCGTCAACCTGATCAAGATGATGATCTCGCCGATCATCTTCTGCACCATCGTGCTCGGCATCGGCTCGGTCGCGAAGGCGGCGAAGGTCGGCAAGGTCGGCATCACCGCGCTGGTCTACTTCATCGTGATGTCGACGTTCGCGCTCGCCATCGGCCTGGTCGTGGGCAACCTGCTGCACCCGGGCGCCGGGCTGCACCTCAACCCCGCCGACGTGTCCAAGGTGCACGACCAGGCCAAGGGCGCCGAGAGCGGCGTCGACTTCGTGCTCGGCATCATCCCGACGAGCTTCGTCTCGGCGTTCACCGAGGGCCAGGTCCTGCAGACGCTGCTGATCGCGCTGCTGGCCGGGTTCGCGCTGCAGAAGCTCGGCCCCCGCGGCGAGCCGATCCTGCGCGGGATCGAGCACATCCAGCGGCTGGTGTTCCGCATCCTGTCGATGATCATGTGGGCGGCACCGGTCGGCGCGTTCGGCGCGATCGCCGCGGTGGTCGGCGCCACCGGCTGGGGCGCGCTGCGCAGCCTGCTGGTGATCATGCTCGGCTTCTACCTGACCTGCCTGGTGTTCGTGTTCGGCGTGCTCGGCGCGGTGCTGTGGCTCGGCGCGCGGGTGAACATCTTCCGGCTGCTCAAGTACCTGGGCCGCGAGTTCCTGCTGATCCTGTCGACGTCCTCTTCGGAGTCCGCGCTGCCGCGGCTCATCGCGAAGATGGAGCACCTCGGCGTCAGCAAGCCGGTCGTCGGCATCACGGTGCCCACCGGCTACTCGTTCAACCTCGACGGCACCGCGATCTACCTGACCATGGCGACGCTGTTCATCGCCACGGCGCAGGACGAACCGCTGGCGCTGGGCGAGCAGATCACCTTGCTGCTGTTCATGATCCTCGCGTCGAAGGGCGCGGCGGGCGTCAGCGGCGCCGGCATCGCCACCCTCGCCAGCGGCCTGCAGTCGCACCGGCCGGAACTGGTCGACGGCGTCGGGTTCATCCTCGGCATCGACCGGTTCATGTCCGAGGCCCGCGCGCTGACGAACTTCGCCGGCAACGCCGTCGCGACCGTCCTCATCGGATCGTGGATGAAGGAGTTCGACCGCGGCAAGTCGCAGCAGGTGTTCGCGGGCAACGCCCCGTTCGACGAAGCGACCCTGCTCGACGAGAAGCCGCCGCCCGCCGCCGAGGCGAAGCCCGAGCCGGTGGCCGCGGGCAGCTGACCCGTTCCGCGCCCGCCTGACCTGGCTTCGGCGGGCGCGAGACGCCGGTGTGCCGTGTTCCGTGAGCGTCCCCCGTGCTCACGGAACACGGCACACCTTCATTTCCGGGCCGGTGCGCAGCCGGCGTGCCCGTCGTAGGCCTCACGCGCGAGGGCGATCGCCTCGTGGTGCCGCTCGGCCCAGTCGACCACGCCCGACAGGCTGTCGTAGAGCTCGCGCGCCATCGGCGTCGCCTCGTACTCCACGCGTGGCGGCACGGTCGGGTACACGGTGCGCACCAGCAGCCCGTCGCGCTCCAGGTTCCGCAGCGTCAGCGTGAGCATGCGCCGGCTGATGCTGGGCATCGCGCGCTCCAGTTCGGTGAACCGGGCCGGGCCGCGGCTCGCCTCCAGCAGGATGCTGATCGCCCACTTGCCGCTGATCCGGTTGATCGCCTCGAGCACCGTGCAGACCGCGAGTTTCTCCGGGTCCGTGGCACCGGCCTGGTCGGTCACAGCGCTGTTCCTCTGGGACATGAAAGTGCCTCCTTACGCGCTCCCCGATGGTCACACATGATGGTCGCTGTAACAAGAGATGCCCTGAGCACGACCTGGGGAAACTCTTCGATGACCGTTCTGGGAGGACGCAAAATGCCGGAATCCGCCCGTTCCCGGGCCGTGGCGCTGGGAGTGCTGTGCGCCGCCTCGATGATGGTGGTGCTCGACAGCAGCATCGTCGCGGTGGCCCTGCCGTCTATCCAGGCCGAGCTGGACTTCTCCGCCGCGGGGCTGGCCTGGGTGGTGAACGCGTACCTCGTCGCGTTCGGCGGGCTGCTCCTGCTGTCCGGGCGGCTGGGCGACCTGGTGGGCCGGCGCCGCGTGTTCCTCGCCGGGCTGGTCCTGTTCACCGCGTCCTCGCTGGCCGCCGGACTCGCCACCGACGCCGGGGTGCTCGTCGCGGCGCGGTTCGCGCAAGGGGTCGGCGGCGCGCTCGCGTCGGCGGTGGTGCTGGGCATGATCGTGACGATGTACCCGCCGGGCCCGGCCCGGGCCCGCGCGATCGGGGTGTACAGCTTCACGCAGGCGGCGGGCGCGTCGATCGGCCTCGTCGCCGGCGGCGCGCTCACCCAGTCGCTGAACTGGCACTGGACCTTCTACGTCAACCTGCCCATCGGCGTCGCGGCGCTGGTGCTCACGCTGCTCGTGGTCGAGGCGGACCGCGGCACGGGGCTGCGCTCGGGCATCGACGCGCTCGGCGCGGTGCTCGTCACGGGCGGCGTGATGCTGCTGGTGTACGGCATCGCCGGAGCCGGCGACCACGGCTGGACGGCCGGGACGGTGCTGCCGCTCGCCACAGCCGCGGTGCTGCTGGCCGGGTTCGTGCTGCGCCAAGCCCGCGCGCGCACGCCCCTGCTGCCGTTGCGGCTGCTGCGGGTCCGCGCGGTGGCGGGCGCGAACCTGACCATGGTGCTGATGGTGGCCGGGTTCCTCGGCTTCCAGTTCGTCACCGCGTTGTACCTGCAGAAGGTGCTGGGCCTGGACGCGCTGAGCACCGGTGTCGCGTTCCTGCCGACACCGGTGGTGATCGCGCTGTGCTCGCTCTGGCTGTCCGACCGGCTCAGCGCGCGGTTTTCCCCGCGGGCAGTGCTGGTGGCCGGGCTGGTGGTGGTGATCGTCGCGTTCGGACTGCTGACCCAGGCGCCGGCTTCGGGCAGCTACTTCGTCCACGTGCTCCCGTCGCTGGTGCTGATGGGCGCCGGCGCGGGCACGGCGATCCCGGCGCTGATGGGACTCGCGATGTCGGCCGCCTCCCCGGCCGACTCGGGCGTCACGTCGGGTCTGATCAACACCACCCAGCAGGTCGGCGGGGCCGTCGGCACCGCGGTGCTGGCCACCGTCGCGGCTTCGCGCACCGCCGGGCTGGCGGACGTCGGGGCGCGAGAGGCTTTGGCGTCGGGGTATCGGCTCGCGTACGGGTTCAGCGCCGGGTTCGTGGTGCTCGCCGCCGTGGTGGCCGCGGTCGTGCTGGCCCGCCGTCCCCGCGCGGCCGAGGAGACGCCTGAGCTGTGCGTGGCGGGTCAGGCGAGGTAGGCGGCCAGGCCGCGGTGGCCCCGGCGCATCATCCACGCGTGGTTCGCGCGGAAGAACGGCCGGGCCACCACGTCCAGCTTGCGCAGCAACGGTTTCCGGGCCCGCACCTGCTGCGTGATCACCAGCCGGGTGCCCTCGCCGACCGGCTGCAGGTCACCGGAGAGGAAGCCCTCGAGGTCGCCGGTCAGCCGCACGCGGACGTGGCCCGCGCGCGGATCCTGCTGCTCCCGGTGCATGGCGATGACGAGCCGGTACGGCAGCCGTGAGCGGCAGACCAGCTCCGCGGTGTCGCCGTCGACCTGCCGCACCGACCGGACGTCGGCCCACCAGCGCGGGTAGGACTCCAGGTCGACCACGGCGTCGAAGACGCGGGACGCGGGCACGGCCGGGAGCCACCAGGTGCTCCGGAACCGGTACTCCGCGCCCACGCCCGCTCCTGCTCAGACCCGGGCCGAGACCAGGTCGCGGCCGTCGAGCGTGACGATGCCGACCGAGGCGACGTCCTCGGGCGCCACGACCGCCGAGCCGTCGAAGCCCGGCGAAGCCGCCTTCCCGGACACCTGCCAGCTGCCGGCCACCCACTGCTGGCCCGTCTTCGACGTGATCACGAGCTGGCACTTCTCGCCCGCGGGAATGCCCTTGAACGCCGCGTGCACCTTCACCCAGCCCGCCGCCGGGATCACCGACGCCGTCAGGCTCGCGCCCGTGGCGGCGTTCGTCGCGGCCACCTCGCGGGTGCCGGGCACCGGGGCCTGCGCCACGGGCGACGACGCCGGCGCGGTCTGCCTGCCGATCACCACCCCGCCGCCGAGGACGACCACCGCGATCACCGCGGCCGCCGCGAGGGTGAGCCCCCGGTGCGGCCCGTTCCGCCGTACGGCCGGTCCAGCCTCGACGCGGATCTGGCGCAAGGTCCGCTGGAGCAGCAGGTCGCCGGCATCGGGCGGGCCGTCGAGGAAAGCCTCCGGTGGCACCAGGTCGAGGGCTTCGCGCAGCGCGCCGAACTCGCGCAGTTCGCCACGGCACTGCTCGCACGTCGCCAGGTGCCGTTCGAACTCGTCGGTGTCGGCCGGGTCCAGCGCACCGAGGACGTAGGCGCCGAGCTGCGTGTGCTCCTGTTCGACCGCGCTCATCCTGCTGCCTCCGTTCCGGCACTCGCCATCGCCGCGCGCAACGCCCGCAGCGCGTAGTAGGTCCGGGACTTGACCGTCCCGGCGGCGATCCCCAGCACTTCGGCCGCCTCGGCGACCGACCTCCCGCGATAGTAGATCGCCACCAGCACATCACGGTGCTCCGGCGTCAGGTCTTCGAGCGCCTCGAGCACCGCCATCGAGTCGACGACCCGCTGCGCGTGGTCCCGCTGCACCGGCGGCGTGGCCAGCCCTTCCGGCTGCTCGGTCACCTCCTGCGGCCGCGACGCCCGTGCTCGCGCCCGGTCGGTGACCAGGTTCCGCGCCACCGTCAGCAACCACCCGCGGACCGAGCCGCGACCGTCCGCGGTCAGGTCGCCGGCATGCTTCCACGCCCGGATCAGCGTCTCCTGCACCACGTCCTCGGCGGCCGCGGGATCGCCCGTCAGCCGGGTCGCGTAGGCCAGCAGGCTCCGCCCGTGCTCGGTGTAGAGCCGCTCGACCAGCTCCTCACCCGCCTTGCGCCGGCCCCGCCCGCTCGCCGCCCTCGACCTCCTGGCGGCATCCCGAGTGGTCGAGGGCGATGCTGTACTCCGGGTCTGTGCGGTTCGGGTCTGTGCGGTTCGGGTCTGTGCGGTTCGGGTCTGTGCGGTTCGGGTCTGTGCGGTTCGGGTCTGTGCGGTTCGAGTCTCCGCGCCTGTGGCCTCCGCGCCTCGGGTCTCTGCCGTTCGAGTCTCCGCGCCTCGGGTCGCCGAGCTTCGGGTCGCCGAGCTTCGGACCATCGCTGCCCGAACCGCTTGGGCGCGGACCACCGCGCTCCGGACCGCTGCGTTTCGGACCGCAGTGCCCCGGACCGCTGCGCCCTGAGCCGTCACGCCCCGATCCGTCGAGCCGTGGACCGTCGCGGCCCCGGCCACGAAATCCTGTCGCCCCAGTGCCACCGCCGTGTTCACCCGGGAGCCGCCCCCTTTCGCTGTTCCGTGCCGGTGCGGATCCCCGGCACCTTCCACACGGATACCGGCGCCGAACGGTTCACCGGCGTGCTCCCGGTCACCGGAACGTGTCTTGTCGCTCACGGGGCGCGGTTCCTAAGCTGGCCCGGCACCGCCGCCGCCAGCACGTTCCGGAGGCCTGCCGTGCCCGAGAAGTCCCGCCGCCCGCCCCTCGCTCCGGCTATCTCGGTCCCGCCAGCCGCCTCGGTGCCGCCAGGCGCTTCGGTTCCGCCAGCCATCTCAGCGTTGCTGGTCATCGCGATCCCACCGGGCGCCTCAGCCCCGCCAGCCACCTCAGCACTGCCGGTCATCGCGATCCCACCGGGCGCCTCAGCCCCACCAGCCACCTCAGCACTGCCGGTCATCGCGATCCCGCCGGGCAGTCTGTTCGCGCGGGCCGCCTTGGTTCCCAAGCCCTGCTTGGGTTTGCCGGCGGCGCCGTTCAAACGAGCCGGCCTGGTTGCGCGGACCAGGCGGCTCGTGCTCACCGCCTTGGTCGCGTCGGCAGCCTTGCTCGCCGCCGCCTGCTCGTCACCCGCGCCGATGGCCACCCCGCCGATCGCCCAGCCCCCGGCCCTCACCGCGACGCTGACCTCGCCGACCGACATCGTCCTGCACTGGCCCGCAGCCGGCACTGGCGTCGCCGGCCACCTGCTCGAATACGCCAACGCCACGGACGGCCCGTGGACCACACTGCAGTTCCTGCCCCAGGACCAGACCAGCTACACCCACCCCGACCTGATCCCGGAGACGCCGTTCTACTACCGCGTCCGGCCGTTCTCCGGCCCGGTGTCAGCGGCAATCAACGTCGGCCCCACCGCCGCGAGCAGCGGCACCGCGCCCAGCCAGCCCTCCACCGCGGGCGCGCCCGCCCCAGTCCTGACTCCCGACGCACCCACCGACCTGCGCGCGACCCCGGGCGAGGACAGCAGTGTGGTGTTCACCTGGACCGACCACACCACCGGCGAAGCCGGTTTCCTGCTGGAACTCCGCAAGCCCGGCACGACCGGCTTCACCCCCGTCGAGGTGACGGACCCGGACACGACGACCTGCGCCCTGTCCCTGCTGCCCGGCGAGCAAGGCTCGGATTTCCGGGTTCGCGCCCTCGCTTACGGCCCGCTCTCCCCCGTCGTGCACCGCACCACCGGCAAGGGCTGATCGGCCGGCCCGCCGCGGAAGCCATCCCCGCCGGAAAAACGAAGCTGCAACGTACTCGGCGGCGGCTCTCGGCGGGAGCCGGCACCGAGCACGTCAGGACAGGTTCAGCGTCAGGCCGGGTTCAGCACCGTGCGGAGGTACTCGCCGGTGTAGCTCTCCGCGACCTCTGACAGGTACTCGGGCGTGCCCTCCGCGACGACCGTGCCACCGCCCGAGCCGCCTTCCGGGCCCATGTCGATGATCCAGTCGGAGGTCTTGATGACGTCGAGGTTGTGCTCGATCACGATCACCGTGTTCCCCTTGTCCACCAGCCCGTTGATCACGCCGATCAGCTTGCTGATGTCCTCGAAGTGCAGGCCGGTGGTCGGCTCGTCGAGGATGTAGACCGTCTTGCCGGTGGAGCGCTTCTGCAGCTCGCTCGCCAGCTTCACGCGCTGGGCCTCCCCGCCCGACAGAGTCGGCGCGGGCTGGCCCAGCCGCACGTAGCCGAGGCCGACGTCGACCAGGGTCTGCAGGTGCCGGTGGATCGCCTTGATCGGCTCGAAGAACCCGGCCGCCTCCTCGATCGGCATGTCCAGCACGTCGGAGACCGTCTTGCCCTTGTAGTGCACCTCGAGCGTCTCGCGGTTGTACCGCGCGCCCTTGCACACCTCGCAAGGGACGTAGACGTCCGGCAGGAAGTTCATCTCGATCTTGATCGTGCCGTCGCCGGCGCACGCCTCGCAGCGGCCGCCCTTGACGTTGAACGAGAACCGGCCCTGCTGGTAGCCGCGCACCTTCGCCTCGGTGGTGGCCGCGAACAGCTTGCGCACGTGGTCCCACACACCGGTGTAGGTGGCCGGGTTGGACCGCGGGGTCCGCCCGATCGGCGACTGGTCGACGCGCACCAGCTTGTCGACGTTGTTCAGCCCGTTGACCCGCGTGTGCCGCCCCGGCACCTGGCGCGCGCCGTTGAGCTTGTTCGCCAGTACCTGCGCCAGGATGTCGTTGACCAGCGTGGACTTGCCCGAGCCGGACACGCCGGTGACCGACACCAGGCAGCCCAGCGGGAACGACACGTCCAGCCCGCGCAGGTTGTGCTCCCGCGCGCCCACGACCGTCAGCTGCCGCTTCTTGTCGATCGGCCGCCGCAGGGCGGGCACCTCGATCCGGCGCTGTCCCGAGAGGTACGCCCCGGTGATCGACTCCTTGTTCTTCAGCATCTTCTTGTACGGTCCACTGTGGACGATGTGGCCGCCGTGCTCGCCCGCGCCCGGACCGATGTCGACCACCCAGTCGCTGGAGCGGATGGTGTCCTCGTCGTGCTCGACCACGATCAGCGTGTTGCCGAGGTTGCGCAGCCGGGTCAGCGTCTCGATCAGCCGGTGGTTGTCGCGCTGGTGCAGGCCGATCGACGGCTCGTCCAGCACGTACAGCACGCCCACCAGCCCGGAGCCGATCTGCGTGGCGAGCCGGATGCGCTGCGCCTCGCCGCCGGACAGCGTGCCCGACGCGCGGTCGAGCGAGAGGTAGGTGAGCCCGACGTCGAGCAGGAACCGCAGCCGCGCCTGGATCTCCTTGAGCACGGCGCCGGCGATCATCGCCTCGCGCGGGCCGAGCACCAGCTCGTCGAGGAACCGCGAAGCCTCGTCGATCGACAGCGCGCAGACCTCGGCGATCGAACGCTCGCCCTGGGTGCCGTGCTCCAGCGTGACGGCCAGGATCTCGGGCTTGAGCCGGGTGCCCTGGCAGGTCGGGCACGGCACCTCGCGCATGTAGCCCTCGTACCGCTCGCGCATGAACTCGGACTCGGTCTGCTCCTGGCGCCGCTCGAGGAACGGGATGACGCCCTCGAACGCCGCGTAGTACGAGCGCTGGCGGCCGTAGCGGTTGCGGTAACGGACGTGCACCTGCTCGTCGACGCCGTGCAGCACCGCCTTCTGCACCCGCGCCGGCAGCTTGCGCCACGGCGTGTCCATGCGGAAGCCGACGGCCTCCGACAGCGACTCGAGCAGCCGGATGAAGTAGTCGGCGCTCTGGCCGCCCGCCCACGGCGCGATGGCGCCCTCGCCCAGCGACAGCTCGTCGTCGGGCACCACCAGCTCCGGGTCGACCTCCTTGCGGATGCCGATGCCGGTGCACTCCGGGCACGCGCCGTACGGCGAGTTGAAGGAGAACGAGCGCGGCTCGAGGTCCTCGATCGCCAGCGGGTGCCCGTTGGGGCAGGCCAGGTTCTCGGAGAACCCGCGCACGCGGTGCGCGTCGTTCTCCGGCAGGTCGACGAACTCCAGCTCGACCAGGCCGTCGGCCAGCCGCAGCGCGGTCTCCACCGAATCGGTGAGCCGCTGCCGCGAGCTGGTCTTGACGCTCAGCCGGTCGATCACCACGCCGATCTGGTGCTTCTCCTGCTTCTTCAGCTTCGGCGGGTCGGTGAGCGGGTGCACCGTGCCGTCGACGACCACGCGCGCGTAGCCCTGCTGCTGCAGGTTCTGGAACAGGTCGAGGTACTCGCCCTTGCGCCCGCGCACCACCGGCGCGAGCACCTGGAAGCGGGTGCCCTCGTCCATCTCGAGCACCTGGTCCACGATCTGCTGCGGCGTCTGCTTGCTGATCAGCTCGCCGCACTTGGGGCAGTGCGCCTTGCCCGCGCGGGCGTAGAGCAGCCGCAGGTAGTCGTAGACCTCGGTGATCGTGCCCACCGTGGAGCGCGGGTTGCGCGAGGTGGACTTCTGGTCGATCGACACCGCGGGCGAGAGGCCCTCGATGAAGTCGACGTCGGGCTTGTCCATCTGCCCGAGGAACTGCCGGGCGTACGCCGACAGCGACTCGACGTAACGCCGCTGGCCCTCGGCGAAGATGGTGTCGAAGGCGAGGCTCGACTTGCCCGACCCGGACAGGCCCGTGAACACGATCAGGCTGTCGCGGGGCAGGTCGAGATCCACGCCGCGGAGGTTGTGCTCGCGGGCACCGCGAACAACGAGGCGATCAGCCACGCCCACGTCCCTTCAGTTTCATTCTCAGCTGCGGAGGCCGGCCCGGTGGAAGTCCTGCACGAGCGGCCGCGTCCATGCTAGGACGGACCACCGACAAAAACGGGCTCCACTGTCTCGACCTGCGGTTTTCCGGCTTCCCAGCGGCTGCCGGGATGCCGGCGCCGAGGTCCGGCCAGGCAGCGGCCCGGTTCCCGGTGCACCAGCTGGAGACCATACGAGACCCTGCCTGGCCCGGTGACCGCCGGGGCAACCCGTGGGGAGGCACGGGAACCCCGCGTCGTGCGGGAAATCAAGTCCGACACCAGAGTACCGATCGCGGCGAGCGACTGCCGGTACGAGTGGCAGCACCCCGGGCGAGGCAGATCACCACACGATCGGTGCGACTTGGCCGCCGCGGCGGTACCGCCAGTGGTCATCACGAGCCGACGTGTGCGGGTGGAAGCGACGGCGCCACCCCGGCTACCGTGTGCTCTCGTGAACATCGTCGACTCTTACACCGGGCACGTCGAACCGGGCGGCGACGCCGCGCGACGCACGCTGGACGCGCTGACCATCACGAAGCTTTCGGTCGGGCCGATGGACAACAACGCGTACTTGCTCGTCTGCCGCGCCGAGAACGAAGCCCTGCTCATCGACGCGGCGAACGACCCGGAGCGCATCTCGGACCTGATCGGGCACGGCCCGGATCGCCCGGCGCTGCGCACCGTCGTGACGACCCACCAGCACCAGGACCACTGGCAGGCCCTGGGCGCGGTGGCGGGCGCGAACGGCGCGAACACCGCGGCGCACCCCCTGGACGCCGAGCCGCTGCCGATCCCCCCGGACTTCCTGGTGGAGCACGGCGACACGTTGAAGGTGGGCCAGGTCACGCTGGAGGTAATCCACCTGCGCGGCCACACCCCCGGCTCGATCGCCCTCCTCTACCGCGACCCGACCGGCCACCCCCACCTCTTCACGGGCGACTCGCTCTTCCCGGGCGGCATCGGCCGGACCACGTCCCCGGAGGACTTCAAGTCCCTGCTGGACGACGTCTCCGCGCGAATCTTCGACGAACTGCCGGACGACACGTGGTTCTACCCGGGCCACGGGGACGACTCGACGCTGTGGGCCGAGCGTCCGAAACTGCCGGAGTGGCGCGAGCGCGGCTGGTGAGCTGAGCCCTACAGCCGAGCCCGGTCGAGAACCTCCTCCGGTGTGAGCGGGCTGCGCGGGTGGTGGCTGAGGCAGAGCGGGGTCAGCACCTTCTGCATGCTGAAATTCTCCGCGGTGACGTAGAACTCGCCCGATGACAGCCGGCCGAGGTCGTGGAGGTCGCGTCCCTTGCTCCGGGCCATTTCCTTCGTCGCCTCCAGGTGTGCGGGCGAGTTCTGCCGGCCGAAGAACTGCGTTGTCGCGTTGCCGGCGACCCGGTTGTGCACGGCTTTCGGCGCCTGGGTGGCGAGAATCAGACCCAGACCGTACTTCCGCGCTTGCGACGCCAGCCGGATGCTGCTCTCGGTGCTGGGCGTCTTGCCCGCGGACGGGGCGAGGTCCTGCGCCTCGTCCATCACGAGCAGTCCGCCCAGCGGGCGGTCGCCGGCCGGATGCCGTTTGATCCACGCGAACAGCTCCAGCTGCAGCCGGTTGACGAAGACCTGACGCTCCTGCAGCGAGGAGAGCGCGTCGAGATTGACCACCGATATGCGGGCCTTCTTCCCAGCAGACGGTGTCAGCAGCGACCCGGGATCGACTGGATCGCTCGTGCCGTCCAGCGAGGGATCGTTCACCTGAGCAGCCCGCAGGGTGTTCGCCAGATCGGACGCGATCGCCGCAGCACGGTCCTGCTTGCTCACGCCGTCCGGCAGATCGGCGAGGACGGAGATGAACGCGTTCAGGTCCCGGCCCCCGGTTTCGCCGTAGTACCGCAAGGATTCGTTGAGTACCGCACGGCTCCGGGTCATCGGCGCCGAGGTTCCGTCCACCCGCGCACTCCGGGCCAGCAGGCTGACTCCCTCGCGGATCGCGAAGTCGAACTCGTCGACGTCGTCTCGCACCTCACCGAAATCGGGCAGCGGCGGGAAAGCCAGCGGCCGGCCGGTTCGCTTGCCCGGGGTCCACACGATCACCTCGGTGTCGTCGAGGTATCGCCGCGCCTTCTCGACATCCCCCTGGTGCCAGCTTTCCGGCGTCTGGGGCCACGCGTCGCCGAGACGGGTCAGGTCGTTGTTCGGGTCGAGCACGATCGAGGAAACACCGAGCAGCGCGCACTCTTCGACAATCCGGCGAATCAGCACCGTCTTGCCCGTACCGGAGCCCGCGAAGATCATCACGTGCTTCCGAAGCGATTCGAGCGGGATGCCGACCACGGCCTGATCGGCCACGAGCCTTCCCACCGGCACCATGGGCACGCCGTCGTCAGGCTCGGCCGCTGTTTCCGGCGGTTCGGCCGGAGCGGCGTCGAATGCCGTGTGCTCCGGCTTCGGCGTCTCCGGCAGGACAGTCGAGAACAGCTCGGTGCCGGCCGCCGGGCGTCTCGCCGCGAGCCAGTCATACAGGCCGGGCTTCTTCTCCTCCAGCATCACGCGCAATGCCGAGAAGACCCGTAGGTCAAGCTCCGTCAGGGGCACCGACAGGCCACCGCTTTCACGGAGCAGCTTGAGGTGATCTTGAGTAGCCGCGCCCCGTGACCACGGGATGTTGCGCACGAGCACCAACTTGCGGTTCGACCCGAGCTGGATCCCGGACTCCTTGATCGCCTTCTTCAGCCGGCTGACCGCCGCTATCGGGCTGTTGCCGGCGATCGCGCGGAACGACCAATGTTCCTCGGCCTCCTTCTCCGCGTCGATCGTCAAGCGGAGCCGGGCATGCAGAACCGCGGGCTGCGCCGTGGAGGCCGGGTCGACCGACCACTCCTTTTCCGAACCACGCTCCAACGTCCACGCGGTCAGCCCGGCCGAAAGCAGGCCCGGCATCAGCCGGTCCTCCATCGTCGCGTTGAGCGGATCAGTCACGTCGGCGCTCCGCCTCAGCTCTTCGAACCGGTTGTCGAAGGGTGTCAGGTCGGCTGCGGCAGGCACGGACAGCTCGCCGGAAAGGAAACCCCGGTCCGGTGGGCTCTCGACCGCGGCCTCGGCGAAAGCGGCCAGGTCGTGGATCTCCCCACTCCGCAGGCAGAATTCGACGTGCTGGTCGATGCGGTTCAAGATCTGGCGCGGGGTGTACTGCTGGACATCGGCGAAGGCCGACTCCCCCACCGGCCAGGTTTCATGGGGCGGGACGAAGCCGATCCGGGAGAATGTGTGAGCCAGCCGCGAGACGACGAGCTGCCGCCCGGTCCGGCGGTCGGGAATGCGGGAAAGCGGCTGTGACGGGAAGAACCGGTCCTTTACCGTGTCGGGGGCCTTGTCCCTGATGGTGTCCCAGATAGTCGGCAGGCAGGCGACGATCGTGAGCGTGCGACGGGTCTCCTCGCGCAACTGCATGAGGCCGTTCGCGATCTCGCCGATCATCACGTCGACGGCCCCTTGCCTCCGGGATTTCTCCAGGCCGGCCGTCTCCTTGTCCGACATGGCGACGAGCGTGTCGATCTGGTCGACCGCGATGACGCTCGGTCCGGTGAGCGCGAGCAGCTTCGACACTTCGGACACCACTTGCTGCGGGGTCGGCGGACGGGCACGGAAGCCCCACCGCGTCCGTTCCTCGGTGGCGAGTTCGGCAGGCGAGGTCAGGTAGTCCCGGCCGATGGTGTTGAGCGCCGGGTGTGCGCAACCGAACAGCGCGAGTGCCCGGAACGTGTCCTGGCAATCCATCATCACCCGCCGGTCGAACCGCCGTAACGCGATGATGAGCTCGTCGAGGTTCCTCGGCTCCAGCCGCTCTTCCCCGAGGAGCGGGGCGATCAGCTGGGGCGGCAACCCGGCCCTGGTGACCAGCCGGTTGAGGAAGGTGCCCAGCTGGCTTTGCCCCTCTTCGCCGTCTTGGTTCAGCCCCTGCTGCAGCGCGTCGACGATGGTCGACCAGAAATCGTCACTGCTGCCGAGATTACTCAGGAAGAAGTAGCCTCCGCTCGTCCGCAGCTGCTGACGGATCCAGCCGAGCAAATGGGTCTTCCCCGCCCCTTTGCGGCCTTGGAGGACCACACCGATCGGGCTCCGGCCGTTTCCGTCCCTGGCGTCGCGGACGCCCTTGAGGATCATCGCCTGCGCGTCGGCGTTCAGCGACCCGACGTGGACCGGCGGGTCGGTCCACACATCCTCCTGGGTGAGGGTCGTCTCGAAGTGCAGTTCCTTCAGGGCGTCCCGCTGCTCCGGGTCCATCATTCCGCCATCGCGATCAGGTGGTTGTCCTCACCGCCGATTCGGACCGCGGCCGCGCGATCGGCAGCGGTGAGGGTCTTCTGGTTGGACTCCGGCATGAGCGTGACGTTCTTGGTGCCGTCGAGGGTGATCAGCGCCTGGTCGACTTCCTCACGCGGGGCGTCGCCCAGCATGGAGCGCAGGTCGGTCAGGCTCACCCAGGCGCTCGGCTCGGCGGCCAGCTCGTGGTACTCCTTGCGGATCCGTTCTGCGAGGTCGACGAACACCTCGGTCACGGTGATCTTCCGGCGCTCGAAGAACTTCTCCAACCGGGAGAAGACCAGATAGACGACTCGCTCGAGCGGCCTGGCGTCTTCCGCGGCGCTCTGGGAAAACTCGTCTTGGCACCACCGCCAGCCACGATCGGTGAGGCTGTGGCGGAAGGCGGGCCCGACCTTCACGCTGTCCACCAGTTGCTGATCGTTCAGGCCGCGACGATCCGCGCCGACCAGGGTGAGACCGCAGAGCTCGCGAAGCTCCGGGTTCGTCACGTCACGAGCCAGTGCCATCAGTGCGAACAGCACTTCACGCTGTGACAGCTTCAGCTTGCCCTCCGGCATTACGCCACTCCTTCTGTCCGTGTCGATGTCGAAGTACGGGTCAGTCGAGTACGTCGAAGCCCGTCGCGTCGGCGACGCGCAATTCGGTTCTTCTGGGGTGGATGGTCACGTCCCCCGCAAGGCGGACGCGACGCTCCTGGCGGTGGGCCGCGAGAGCGGCCTCGTAGACAGCTCGATCGGGCAGCTGCACATGGAGCACTCGCCGCGAGGTGCCGGTCAGCGGTGAGTCGGCCCGGACGTCGATCGTCCACTGATCGCCGTCCGGCTGGTCGCGGTGCAGGGTCTCGATCAGGCCTGTCGCAGTGATGACATGCCGGGCAAGCCCGATGTCCGAGGCCGACGCTGTGCTCTGGCGGAGCACAGCCGAGGATTCGGCGTGCCGGAGCTTTTCAGCGGTCGCTCGGAAGCGGGGTCCCGAGTCTTCCTCGAACCGGTACGTGGCCGCCGGCATGTCCGACGGCAACCGGCGTGACCAGCCGAAACCGATCTCGAACGGGCGCTCGCCGGACTCGTCGGCCAGGCCGGCCAGCGCGTCGCACAGAGCCGGCGACAGCGGGCCCGGTAAGGGCTCCTTCCGGCCGCTCAGAAACGACACCGCGCTGTGCAGCTCGCGGGTCACGAGCCGACCCAGTGGCGGCCTCGGACCTTCCGGCCCGTCGAGCGGCACCTGCACCGGGATGATGTAGCTGCCGGGGCGGCCCGCGCCGATCTGGATCCCGGCCATGAACCCGTCGACGTCCTCCGCGGTCCCGTCCCCGAAAGCCGCCGGGTTTCGCCTGAACACGGCGCGCGTGGCCTCCAAGAAGGTTTCGCCGAGACCGGCGAGGACACCAAGCGTCTGCCTCAAGCTAGCGAACCCTGAGGCCCGCCCGGGCGGGAAGATCGTGAGCTGCTGGGTGTCGGCCGGGGCGGAGCCGATGTCCTGCGCGATCTCGCCCGGTGCCCGGTCCTCGACCGCGGCCAGCACGTCCAGGATCTCGCGCACACGGAGGTCGCCGTCGCCCATGCCGTCGCGGGCGGGGACCAGGACGTCGGCGCCTTCGCGCGTCCAGATCGACGCGCCGCGCCACTGGAGGGGACGGCGCTGCCAGCCGGTTTCCCGCAGGTAGTCCGCGATGGCCGAGACGCCGAGGTCGCCTGTCATGCGACGCTTCCGTCCTGCGGCCGCACCGAGCAGACCAGCGCGCGCAGGCTGCGGACGGTCAGCACGTTCGCGACCGGCACCCGCACGGACCGGTGGCGCTCGGGACTGGGCTCGTCGACGGGGGCCTCGTCGCGGCCCGACCAGTAGTAGGCCAGATGCCGGAAGAGCATTCCGTCCGTGCGGAATTCAGCGTACTCGCCGATTTCCTGTGGAACCCTGACCAGCAGCAGATACCGCGGGATGGTGAAGTCGTCGCCCGCGATGCGGTTGAATTGCACCTCTGTGATTCCGGTGAAGTCCCATTCCGCTGCGGATGGCGCTTCGCGCGGGTCCGGCCACGCCCGAATCTGCACTTCGATACCCGGCGAAGCGACGCCGTTCACGCGGCCGGGGAAACGAATCCCGAGATCGATTCCGTCGCGCTCGAGGCTGTACGCGCGCACGAACAAGCCCGCCGCGGAGGCGAGCGTGCGGACGTAGTCCTCACCGAAATTACCGTGGCGAACCAAGGTTTCCAGCACACAACCTCCCCCGGCTGTGATCATGAAGAGCGGCGGGGGAGAGCTTACGCGGAAGCATATTCGCTGTCAGCGGATGAAACCCGGATGGACCACCGGCGGCAACGATCGAGAAACGAAACCATTCGACGAACCAGGCCCCGATGACGGGTACTGATTCCCTGACACAAACGCGACAGAAACCGGAAACGCGCAGGTCCGCCGGGCCGCGTCAGCCACGCGCGCCACCCGGCGGAATGATCGACTTCACCGTCCCGCGTTTAAACGACAGGAATTGTCCCGTCAAGGCACGGCCGGGCAATGGCACAATCGGCGGCTTCAGCCGCGTTCGTACGGCACCTTCTCCCCCGCCTCCACCGCCAGCGGCAGGCGGTTGCCCTCGGGCGGGAGCGGGCAGGTGGCGAAGTCCGTGAAGGCACAGGGCAGGTTGACGGCGCGGTTGAAGTCCAGCGTGACCGTGCCGTCGGCGGACGGGGCGGCGACCGGGAGCGAGCGGTTGGCCGCGTACGTCGTGACGCCGCTGGTGGCATCGGTGAAGAGGATGTTGAGGCCGCCGTTCTTGCCGTTGAACGCGGTGAGCGTGTGCTCCTCGCCGCCGAGTTCGAAGCGGACCAGGCCGGGCGCGGTGTAGACGTGGCTGAGCCCTTCGACGACGGCGCCGACTGTCGTGGGCCGCGGCGAGTCGAACGGCTCGAACCGCGCCGTCACGGACCACGCCGGGTCCGGGCCGTAGGACGGGACGCCGTGGAACGCCTGGAGCACCGGCGCCTTCGGGTCGTGCACCCGGATCAGGTACCCGGACCGGCGCGCGATCTCGATCTCGAGGTCGCCGGCCGTCACGCGGGTGCCGGCGCCGCTGTTGACCAGCTCGAACCGGCGCACCGCGGTGATCGGCTCGCCGTCGTGGACGAGCTCGCCGCCGTCCGGGTCGACGTACGCGGCGTCCGCGTCCTGCCACCAGCGGCCGGGCAGCCCGGCGTACGCGCGCGGGGCGTTCTCCAGCCAGTCGAGCGAAACGAGCGCCAGCCACCCGTACGGATCGGCGAGGTCGGTTTCGCGCCCGGTCTTCCAGTCCTGCCACTCGCGGGCGAAGTCCACGGTCATCACGTGCCCCTTTCGTCGGCCCTGCTGTCAGGGGGAACGTCCGGGAGACAGGGGCATTCCCGTTCCCAGCATGCGGGCACGTGGCTCGTAACGGGCGGTGCCGGGCGGGCGACTACCTGGCGCTACCAGGAGGTCGACGATGTGGTCGCTGTTCACCAAGAGGGCACCGGCGGTCGCGCTGACCGCGCCGCCGCGGAACGCGCCGGATTACCTGCCGTTGCCGGACGACGGACGGTTCCCGGTCGCCGGGGAATCGCACTACCAGCCTGCCCTGTTCGCCGCCGCGCGCGGCCAGGTCGCGGGTCAGGAGTTCGACGAGCATCTCCCCGTGACGGCAGCGCTCACGCCCGAGCCCGAAAACGAATGGGACCATCACGCCGTACGCGTCGACGTCTTGATCGACGGGAAGCCGTTCAGAGTCGGCTACCTGCCACGGGAACTCGCGGCCGAGTATCAGCCTTCGCTGCTCGCGCTGGGGGAACGCGGTTTCGTGGGCACCTGCGCCGCGCGGATCACCGGCGGCGGCGAGAGGTTCTACGGCATCTACCTGCACCTCTCCCGGCCGCGTGACCTGCAGGTCGCGCTCGGGCTCGCGGAGCCGTTCGTCGCCCGCCGGGTGGAGGGAGCGGTGCTGCTGCGCAACGATTGGTCGTGCAGGGTGACCCAAGAGCACGCGCACCAGGACGTGCTGGCGCGCTACGCGCCGGCTCCCGGGGGCGAGCCGCGGGCCGTGATCGCGTCGCTTTCCTTCTGTCGCATCGGAAGCGGGAAGTACCGCGGGCAGGAGGCGATCGAGGTCCGGCTGGACGGGGCGCGGGTCGGCGAGCTGACGCACGCGATGTCCCAGCGGTACGGCGACCGGGTGCGGGCGCTGACCGGCCAGGGACTCTCGGTCACGTGTGCAGCGTTCACGATCAGGACCGCGAAAGGCGTCGAGGTCGAATTGCGGATGCCGCCGGGCCGGTGAACTGACCGCGTGCGGCCGAGCCTCCGTGGCCTCCGCGGGCCGGATCGGTAGGGTCGCCGCGTGGCGGAGGACAACGAACAGGCAGTGGAGATCTACACCGACGGCGCCTGCAGCGGCAATCCCGGGCCCGGCGGCTGGGGCGCGTACCTGCGGTACGGCCGGCACGAGCGCGAGCTGTACGGCGGCGAGACCACGGTGACCACCAACAACCGCATGGAGCTGATGGCGCCGATCCGCGCGCTGGAGAGCCTCAAGCGGCCGTCGGTGGTGCGGATCTACACCGACAGCACCTACGTGCGCAACGGCATCACGCAATGGGTGGCCCGCTGGAAGAAGAACGGCTGGCAGACCCAGGCCAAGCAGCCCGTGAAGAACGCCGACCTCTGGCAGCGCCTCGAGTCCGCGGGCGAGCGGCACCAGGTCGAGTGGCTGTGGGTCAAGGGGCACGCGGGCCTGCCGGAGAACGAGAAGGCGGACCAGCTCGCCGTGCGCGGCGCGAAGGAAGCCGCCGAGTCCGGGGTACGGCGCGCCCGGGCGTGACCATGGCCGGACCGGAATGCGGTTTGACCGGCCAGGCGTAGGGCACGCACGTCACGCTCGCGTTCTGGCGCGGGCAACTGTTCGGCGTTCGAACCCGGCTCGCGCGAGACGGCAGCGATCCCGCGCGGTTCGCCACCTGGGTCGCCCGTGTGCGGGAGCTGGAGACACAATCGGTCGGGTGAGCACCTCCTGCCCCTGCGGCCTCGGCGAGCCGTACGACCTCTGCTGCGGCCGGTTCCACGACGGAAGCCGGACCGCCCCCACCGCCGAGCTGCTGATGCGTTCGCGGTACTGCGCGTTCGCCGTCGGGGATCCCGCGTACCTGCTCGGAACCTGGCACCCGACGACCCGGCCGAAGCGGCTGCGGCTGGACGACGATCGGGTGTGGACCGGGCTGGAGATCATCGGCCGCACCGGCGGCGGGCTGCTGCAGAACGAGGGCACGGTCGAGTTCCGCGCACACTACCGTCTCCAAGGCCGGTCCGACGCGCAGCACGAGAACAGCCGCTTCGTCCGCGAAGCAGGTCGCTGGTTCTACCTCGACGCGCGCTGAAAGCGTGCTGAACAAAGCGGCGATGGGGAAACTGACCCGCCGCGCCCGGGCCAAGGCGGACTACCTGACCTTCGTCGGCTCCGGTGAGTGACCGGTCGCCGTGTCCGCGATCGGCGTTGTCCCAGCGCGTTCGGCGTGGTGCTTTCGATCGTCGCGCTGGCGCTGGGAATCGTGACGCTCGTGCGTGACGTCCGGCCGGTTACGAGTTCACCGCCATCGACACGGCGCTGAGCGAGGAGACCTTCGGCATCACCGTCACCGACGGAGCCCTACCGGCTGCCGCCGAAGCTCAAGGCCACCGCGCCGCACGTTCTCTCGCTGCGCGCCCGCGGGCGCCTGTTGTTCAACGGCCCGATCGTCGGCATGCGCAGCGAACCATTGCCCGTCACGGGCGCGCGCCCGGCGCCGATCGAGTTGCACTGCGCCCGATTCTTCGACGCCGTCTGCTCCAACGAACTCGCCTCGCTGCGGATCACCAGGACCGGCACCGGTGAGGAGTACGACCTGCGCCGCGAAGAACTGGCGGGCTCGGCTCGGCGCGCTGCGTACGCTGGCCGGCGTCTCGACGATCGCCTTCACCACCGACGGCAAACTCGTCGCCGTCCGGCAGTCGGCGCGAAACTCGGTCAGCGGGCTGCTGCTCGCGCCGTCGGGCAGCGGTTCGCTGGAGCCCCGCGACCTGCGCACAGCCGATGGCGGCGAGCGACGGCTCTTGCACACCGCCGTCGGCGCGGGCATGGAACGCGAGCTGCGCGAGGAGTCCGGCGTCCACGCCGATGAGATCACCTCGCCTCACCGGCTTCGCGCGTTGGATAAAGCGCGGCGCCAAACCGGAATTCTTCGGTGTCACCACGCTGTCGGTCGACAGCGCCACGCTGGCCGCCCGCCGTCCACGCGGCGCGGCTGTACAGCGCAGGCGTGACGATGCTCGACCTCGCCGTGATCGGCCGTGAGCTCGCAGCCGGGACTGCGCTGCCCGCGCGGCTGCGCGACGACGGATCCCTCCCGTTGCTGCTCTGTCTCCGCGCCGCGGCGCTCGCCCAGGTCAGGCGCTCAGGCGAAAAGCCCGTTGATCGACGCTGCCGGTGACCGTCATTTCCTCATCGAATCGACCTCACTCCCACAACAGCCGCTGTTCGCGATCCGGGTCCGGCACGGTCCGGGTGACGTCGTCGAACAGCCGGGTCATCCGCCGGTCCGGCTCGTACGGTGGCCAGCCGGGGTCGCCGGTGGTGACGAAGGCGTGCCAGGCCTCGAACATCTCCTCCGCGACCGCCTGGAGGCGCGCGGGGTCCGGCTTCTTCGCGGCGAACAGGAAACGCCAGTTCCGGTTGGCCACGTCGTCGAACATCAGCAGCAGGTCGAGGCCGTGCGGGGCGCCGAGGCCGTGGCCGCGCGGGGCGATCCGCCAGTCCAGCCGGTACATCCAGGCCGCGCCGCCCGCCGCGTGCTGGGTCTCGGCCAGGCGGATCGCGGGCAGCCACCAGTCGCCCGCGGTCAGGGCGCGGTTGCGGAGCTGGTCCTCGGGCCAGTCCGGCAGCAGCGCGCGGTACGCGGCGGTCATCCGCTCGATCGCGGCGGCGTCGAGCATCGTGGAGCCTGCGCCGAGCAGGTTCGCGCCACCGCTTTGCAGCCAGGAGAACAGGTCCTGCTCGTCGGCCGTGGTGCCGGCCAGCACCCGGACCTCCCGCGCCGCTCCCCCGGCGACCGCCTCCCCCGGCCGCTCCGGCACCAGCGAGCCGTCGACCACCACGCGATAGGTCACCAATGTGCCCGACGCGGCCGCGACCCGTTGCTGCGCCTCGAGAATCCGCTCCACCGGCAAGGTCGCGAGCGCTTCGGCCGGCACGTCGAGGTCCGCCAGCACGGCCGAAGCCACCGCGGCGCCCTCGGCCGGCGTGTGCACCACGGACCCGACGCCGGTGCCGCTCTGCACGATCGCCTGCCGGAACAGCCCGCGGGCCGCGGGCACGGCGAGCAGCGTGCCGACGGTCCGGCCGCCGTTCGACTGCCCCGCGAGCGTGACCCGCGCCGGATCGCCGCCGAACGCCGCGACGTTGTCCCGCACCCACTCCAGCGCCAGCACCTGGTCCCGCAGCGACAGGTTCCCGTCGGACACCCCCGGCAGGTGCAGCAGGCCGAGCACGCCCAGCCGATACGCCACGGTCACCACCACGACCCCGCGCCGCGCGTACGCCGACGGGTCGAACTGGTGCGGCGCGCCCATCACCCCGCCCCCGCCGTGGATCCACACCAGCACCGGGTGCGGCCCGGGCTCAGCCGGCGCGTACACGTTCAGGTACAAGCAGTCTTCGTCTCCGGTGAAGCCGCGCCCGGTCAGCTCGGGCTGCGGCGCCCGCGCGGCGAACCTCGTGGCGTCGCGGACGCCCGCCCATGGCGGTGCCGGGCGGGGCGCGCGGAAGCGCAGCCCGCCCACCGGTGGCTCGGCATACGGCACACCGAGCCACACCGCGATCCCCTCTGGGGTCTCCCCTCGCACGGCCCCGCCGCGCACCTCGACTGTCTTCACGCGGCCAGCCTAACGATCACCACCGACAATTCCGGGGCTCCCGTGAGCGCGGCCGCGGGGTCCCGGGTGATGATTACCCCGTGGAGTTCGCGGCAGGGTTGGTAGGGCTGGTCGTGACGGTCCTCCTCGTCACGGCGATCGCGCGGCGGCTGGACTGGTCGGCGCCCCTGTGCCTGGTGGCGGTGGGGGTCGCCGCCTCGTACGTGCCGGGGGTGCCGGAGTTCCAGCTCGACCCCGAAGTCGTGCTGCTCGGGCTGCTGCCGCCGCTGCTGTACTCGGCCTCCATCCAGACCTCGCTGATCGCGTTCCGCAAGCTGCGCGGGCCGATCGCGCTGCTGTCGGTGGGACTGGTCGTGTTCACCACGTTCGGCGTCGGGCTGGCCGCCGGGGCCGTGGTCCCCGGGCTGCCGCTGGCCGCCGGCATCGCGCTGGGCGCGGTGGTGGCGCCGCCGGACGCGGTGGCCGCGAGCGTCGTCGCCCGGCGCGTCGGCATGCCGCGCAAGCTGGTGCGGCTGCTGGAGGGCGAGAGCCTGTTCAACGACGCGGCCGCGCTGGTCGCCCTGCGCACGGCCATCGCGGCCATCGCCGGCTCGGTCACGCTGTGGCAGGTCGGGCTCGACTTCCTGCTCGCGGCCGTCGGCGGCGCCGTGGTGGGCGGCGTGATCGGCGTGGTGGCGTCGTGGGTGCGGGCGCGGATGGACGACCCGGTCAGCGACACGGCGCTCTCGTTCGCGGTGCCCTTCGTCGCCTATCTGGCGGCCGAGGCGGCGCACGGCTCGGGGGTGCTGGCGGTGGTCGTCGCCGGGCTGATCCTGGGCCACCGTTCGCCGCGGATCCTGTCCGGCTCGTCGCGGCTGGCGAGCAGGCTCAACTGGCAGACGGTGCAGTTCCTGCTGGAGAACATGGTCTTCCTGCTGATCGGCCTGCAGCTGCGCCGGATCCTCGCCGAAGTGGCGAAGAGCGGGCTGTCGTTCGCGGAGCTCGTGGGCATCTGCGCGGCGGTGCTGGGCGCGACGATCGTGACGCGGGTGCTGTGGATGATCGGCATCGGCCTGTCCAAGCGGCTGAGCCACCGGCTGCACTCCGCGCGGGCGAAGATCTGGCCGTGGCGCTACTCGGCGGTGATCGCGTGGGCCGGCATGCGCGGGGTGGTGACGCTGGCCGCCGCGTTCGTGCTGCCCGCCGACACCCCGCAGCGCGCGGTCCTCGTCCTGGCGGCGTTCGTGGTGGTCGCCGGGACCCTGCTGGTGCAGGGCATGTCGCTGCCCCTGCTGATCCGGCGGCTGCGGCTGCCCCGGCCGGACCCGGCGGAGGACGCGCTGCAGGAGGCGGCCGTGCTCAACGACATGACCCGCGTGGCGCTGGCCCGGCTGGAGGAGCTGCGCACGCCCGACGACCCGCCCGAGGTGATCCAGCGGCTCCAGGACCGCCTGCAGTACCGCGCCGACTCGGCCTGGGAGCAGCTCGGACGGCAGAGCACGCTCGCGGAGACGCCCAGCGACGCCTACCGCCGGCTGCGCGTGCAGCTGCTGGAGGTGGAGCGTGCGCAGTTCCTGAGCGCCCGCGACAACGGGACCGCCGACGACGACGTGTTGCGGCGGGTACTGGCCCGGCTCGACATCGAGGAATCGATGCTCGACCGCGATGAGGAGGAACCGCTGGTGGACGAACGTGAGCTGAGCACCCCGGCCGCGACCGCCGGCTCGTGCAAGCACCTTTCGCACGACTGGAAGACGGTCGAGCCGAGTTCCGCCGACAGCTGCGCGGCGTGCATCGCGGAGGGCACGACCTGGGTGCACCTGCGGATGTGCGTGAAATGCGGCAACGTCGCCTGCTGCGACTCCTCACCGCGCAAGCACGCGACCCAGCACTTCCACGACAGCAGGCACCCGGTGATGCGCAGCTACGAGCCGGGCGAGACCTGGCGCTGGTGTTTCGTGGACCTGCAACTGGGCTGAACTAGGGTCGGGGCCATGAGCACGCCCGAGCAGGAAGTCGAATACCGCCAGTTCCGGTTCCGCCCGTCGCCCGGAGCCACCGAGATCTTCCTGGTACGCCACGGGGAATCCATGCCGGCGCGGGCCGGCGCGCCGTTCGACCTCGTCGACGGCCAGGCCGACCCCGACCTCGCGCCCGAGGGCCGGGACCACGCGACCCGGGTGGGCGCCCGGCTGGCGGGCGAGCGGATCGACGCGCTGTATGTGACCACGCTGCGCCGCACCGTCCAGACGGCGGCGCCGCTGGCGGAGAAGCTCGGCCTGACGCCGTCGGTCGAGCCGGACCTGCGCGAGGTCCACCTCGGCGACTGGGAGAACGGCCTCTTCCGCCGGCACACCACCGACGGCCACCCCATCGTCGACCGGCTGTGGGCCGAGCAGCGCTGGGACGTCATCCCCGGTGCGGAATCCGACGAGGTGTTCGGCGCGCGCGTGCGCGCCGGGCTGCTGCGGATCGCCGCGGCGAACCCGGACCGGCGCGTCGCGGTCTTCACCCACGGCGGCGTGATCGGCGAGGTGTTCGCGCAGGCGAGCCGAGCCGTCGACCGGTTCACCTTCCTCAACGCGGACAACGGGTCGGTCTCGCACCTGGTGATCGACGGAGACCGGTGGATCGTGCGGCGCTTCAACGACACCTCGCACCTGGAAGCCCCGCTGGGCTAACGCCGGGAGAACCACCGCGCCCGGGCCGGCCGCTCGTCGCGGAGGATCCACCCGGCCGCGACGAGCTGGACGGTCGCCAGCACCGCCACCGCCTCGGCGGCGAGCAGGCCGAGCAGCACCAGCACCTGCGTCGTGCCGGCCTGCAATGGGCTCGCGCCGCCCAGCAGGACGCCGACGTACGCGCCGGGCAGGGTGACCAGGCCGACGGTGCGCGTCTGGTCCAGCGCGGGGATCAGCGCCTGCCCGGCGGACGGGCGGCAGATCTCCAGCGCGGCCGCCCGGGGCAGGAAACCCAGTGCCAGCGCGGCTTCGTACTCGCCGTGCCGCTGCTTGAGTTCGTCGAGGGCGCGCCGGGCGGCCTGCGAAGTGGCGGTCATGGTCCCGCCGATCACGATGCCCGCGACCGGCACGACGGCGATCGGCTGCGGCGGGACGACGCCGGAGCCCAGCACCAGCGCGAGCACCGGGGCCACCCCGGACGCGATGGCGGCCGCCACCCACGGCAGCGCTTTGCGCGGCACCCCGATCCGCGACGCCGACGTGTACACCGCGATCGAGTACATGAGCAGGATGAACAGCCCGGTGAGCCAGCCCGAGCGCAGGATCACCGTGATCACCAGCGAGACGAGCGCGAGCTGCGCGACGGCCCGGACCGCGGCGATCAGCACCGCCCGCCCCTGCCCCAGTTCGCCGAAGCGCACGACGGCGGCCCCGGCCAGTGCGAGCACGGCCAGCACCACCAGCAGCGCTGGCCCGAATCCGATCGCGGCGTTCACCCGGGTGATCCTGCCCGAGCCGCGCGGACCGCGGCGTTCAGGCCCTGGCCGGTCCGGGCTTGCGCGGTGCAGCTGGGCTGGCGGCCCTCTTCCGAAACGGGCGGGCTCGCGCCGTTCACACCCCCGGCGGCACGGCGCGAGCCCGGCTCAGGCGGTGCAGCTGAGCTGGCGGCCCTCCCCCGAAACGGACTTCTCGGCGACGAGCACCCCGTCCACGACGATGCGGCAGGTCAGCTCGCCCGGCCCGGTGTTCTGCGCGGCCAGGCTGGAGAACTGGACCTGGCCGGCCGGGCCGGTGCGGGTGGCCGTGAACGACCACGGCGTGATGACCGCGGCCAGCTGCTCGAGGTCCGCGCCGGTGGCGACGTAGGTGAGGTTCCGGGCGCCCCCGGCCGGGCCGAGGAGCTGGTAGACGACGGTGTGGGTGGCCGGCTGGACCACGGGCTCGGCCTTGGCGATGCCGACGACCGGGGTGGCCGGGCCCTCGTCGGCCGCGGGCGCGGCCTTCGGCATGACGTACGAGGCCACGACGAACGCCACCGCGATCACGCCGATCACGACCACGACGCTGCCGGACGGCCGGAAGCGGCTCGGACCCGGACGCCCCGGCGCGGGCTCCGGAGGGGTCGCGGCGGGAACACTCATGGAGAGGTCTTCTCTCGTTCGAGCGCACTTCCATCGAGTACGACGTCTACTTCTCGTCCGGACGTCACGCGGTGTTAGCCGAGTCGGGAAAGTTACCGGAACTTCACCCTTTCGGGTGCCCCCATGAGTCACAGACCCACGGTCCACCACGCACGATGCCGATAACGGTGTCGTGATGCCCGGTCACGGAGCGTCAGTCGACCAGTCCGGCGTCGGCGAGCATCCGCAGGACGCGCTGTCCCGCGGGCGGGCACGCGGCCGCGAGCACACTTTCACCCCAATGACGCACGGAACCGGGTCTGCGCAGGTCAGCAACCTGGCCCCCTTTTCGCGGGTAGGTCCCGCGCCGCCAGGGTCCCCTCGCGTTGACCCGGACGAGAGTTGAAAGGGGCCCCGCCCCGGACCCTGCACCCGCTGCGACCGACCAGCCACAGTGGCCGACCACCACCCCGAAACCCGGCGAGACTTCATCGCCCTCGGCGCGCCCGACCCCGATGCCTGGCACCGACTCCGTGCAAGACCTGCCACGACCGGCACAACGCACGGCGACTGGAACAGCCGCCTTAATCATCCACCTGCTTAAACGCGAAGATTTTCATCCACGACATGGAACCATGCCACCTCGCCCGAAACCGGCATATCGCCGAGAGCCCGAGTCTCGCGTTCGATCCTTTCCAGAATTTCCGCCTTTGTCCCAACCCAAGGAACAAAATCAGGGTAATCCTTGATGAGATCCCCCGGCAAGGCACCGTGATCCATGAGTTCGCTGACCAGCTTTAGAAGAGATGATATCTCCTGCTCCAGCGTGGGGTGCTTCCCCGCCATTGCGGAAGCGGTCGCAGACAGGGGCGCCATACCCACCCAGTCTTCACTGGCGTACTCCATGAGATATTGAAAGTCCTCTTCGAACCCGGGAGGCATGTTCATCAATTTTCCTCATTTGAAATATGGAACCGTCGAATACCCTCGAGATCTTTGACGCTGTTGATGTCGATGGTGTCGCCGCCCGTTTCACTGTATGTCCTGAACGCCGCATAAGCTCGGGGGTCATCACTGATCTTCCAGGTCTCAATCGTCCCCTTGGACGT
Source organism: Amycolatopsis saalfeldensis (assembly GCF_900110575.1). Taxonomy (GTDB): domain Bacteria; phylum Actinomycetota; class Actinomycetes; order Mycobacteriales; family Pseudonocardiaceae; genus Amycolatopsis; species Amycolatopsis saalfeldensis. The sequence goes on along the minus strand of NZ_FOEF01000004.1, from coordinate 478,573 downwards.
CGTGACAACACGGTCTGGTTCACCCAACTTTGTTCGCATTTCATTTAAAATGCCGTCAAACTCGGACCTGTCAACAACTCGAACACCCCTACTTCTCCCGTGATCACCTCGAAGCTCTCCGCTTTTATCGGTCACAATATCGCGGATTGCGGCTGTTCGTTCTTCGCCCACCTTCGCGGGCTTGGCATCGGGCACACGGCCGCCTCCTGCGTGCTCGCCTTTGCCGAGCAGGTCCTTGGCAGCCTTGCCTGCGCCAAACAGCAGCACACCGCCGACCATCTTCCCGAGGGCGCGATCTCCGTGGCCGCTTGCCCAGTCGTCCCAGGCGACGATGTTCTTGAACGTGTCGACGGGATGCGCGATGTTGTCCGCCATCGCCACGACGGTCTCGGCAGGATCGGAAACCAGGGTCCACAACCCCTTGCCCGCCCCGGAGATGGTGTCCCAGATACCGCCGAAAAAGTTGCTGTCCGATTGCTTTTGCGAGTCCTGCGGCGCGAGGGACGCTTCGAGGCGAAGCGTCTCCGCGCAGCTGTTTCCCGCGTCCTGGAGCTGCCGGCGTGCTCGTTCCAGGATTTCCCGGGCGGCCTGCCGCTGCGCCTCGCCGGGGTCGGTGAACGCTGGCGGCTGGACCACCGTCGGGTCGCCGTTCTGCTGGTTCGCCTTCGTCTCGGCCTCGGCATCAGTGATAGCTTTGTCATGGGCAGTCTTCGCTTGAGCCGTCGTGGCGTCGCCCTGCTGCCACCTGGCGATGGCCTCCGACGCCTGGCTTTGTGCCCACTGCAAGGTGTTGGCGAAATCCTCCATTGCCGCAGCGGCGCTCTGAAGCGAGTCCGAACCCTCCAGCCAACGCGGCACCTCGGTCTGATGATCCTCATGGAATTTGTCCGAGGCCTGGCCCGTCCAACTGCCAGTGTCGATGCGTTTCAGCGCCTCTCCAACCGCAGTGACGGTATCCGCACGGCTCTTAAGCACTCGCACGTTCTCGAAGACCGCACCCGGGTCTCCGGGAATCAGTGCTTTCGGGTCCGCGGTCTGGCCGAGTTCGCTCATCAGTACCCAGCCATCGGCGGATCGGGCGTGACGGCGTCCGTGCCCGGATCCACCTTCAACGCGGCCGTGTTGCCGTGCTCAACAGCCCGATACGCCTGCGCGGCCTTGCCCAGCGTGTCGGCAAGGCCATTCGCGCGGTCGCACAGCGCATCCAGCCCCACGCTCCACTGTCCGCAAAAGTCGGCCAGCGCATCGTGAACCCCGCCGTGCCCGTACAGCTCCGGCTCGCCGCACAACCCGCGCAGCTCGAAATCGTCCTGGCCGTGCCACAGGTCTTTCATATTCTTCGACGCAGCCTCCAGCACGCCCACATCGACATGAAACCCAGGACCGTCCATCGATCTCCCCCTCCTTGCCGCAGCCGGACCGGAATCCGGTCGGACCTCTCAACAGTTCTGCCGACGCCGCATCCCCACAACCTCCACCCACGTGCCGGCGACCGCCTCCGGCGGAGCCACGCGGGCCAAGATGGGGAATCGGTGTACGTCATCCGGGTCGAGCATCAACCCGACACCGAGGGGCACCAGGCTCAGCAACTCGGCGCCCGACGCCGAGAAGAAGTAGCCGTCACCGACGTGCGCGGCGAGCCGATCAGGAGTTGAGAACACCGGCATCCAACGGCCCCGCGAGCCCGTGTCGGTCACGAGCAAACCCGGCTGCTCGCTCCGCCGAGCCCACACCACAGCTCTGGCGAAGCCGTCCATGAAGTCACTGAGGCCGCGATACCCCTGCCATACCTCCCATGCGAGGACCGCCAGCGCCGCATCTCCCTCCCGCTCACTCACAATTGACACCATAGGTGACCGTGCGACCGCAAGGTGCGAGATCGGAAACTACCCAGCGCAAGCACTCAGCCGGCGGCGCGCTATCCGAGAAAGCGGGCAACCGCGCTGGGCCAGCTTCCAGGACGGCCACAGCCGCCAACTCGACTCGATATCCAGCCTTTCCGCCTGACTCGCGGCCAGCCGGACACTCTCCAGCGACTTCCCGACCGACACAGCCGCCCACCACCCTCGCCGCCTCCGGAGATCACGACGGCACACTCGGCGTCACGGCTGGCACAGGATCCTCAGATCCGTGCGGGTTTCTGCCAGGCACCGCGGGCACAGGCACTCCTGCCGGTCGACCTGGCTCGTCTTCATGCCCTCGTCCAAGGGATTTCCGAGCCATGAACAAGTTTTCGGCTCGCCCGTGTGGTCGGCGGTGTAGCAGGTCATGCGCACGCGACGGCCGTCGGGCGAACCCGTCGGCCTCCTCGTCGAGCAGAGTGAAGAAGCGGAAGCTCAACGGGTCCCCGGACGTGCACCCAGGCCAGCGCGTCGATCGGGGTCATGGCTCGCATTCTGTCGTACCCACCGGGGATGATCTCGACCGTGTATTCCGAAAGCCTGCCGCCGGAAGCGGTGCGGCGGGCCGTCCGCTGCGTGTGGCGGTCGGCTCCGCGCGGTCCGCAGCGGATCGTCCCGGACGGCTGCGTGGACCTGGTCGCGGGCGACGGCCAGGTGTTCGTCGCGGGGCCGGACACCGGGGCCTGGTCCTCGGTCACCACGCCCGGCGCGGTGCTGCACGGCCTGCGCTTCCGGCCCGGCGCGGCGGCCGGCGTGCTGGGCGTGGCGGCGGACGAGCTGCGCGACACCCGCGTCCCGCTGGCCGCGTTGTGGGGCCACGAGGGCGCGGTGCTGACCGAGCGGGTGCTGGACGGGACGCTGTCCCTCTCGGAGGTGGTGCGGCGGCGTCCCGCGGAGCCCGACCCGGCCGTCGCGGCGGTTCTCGCGCACCTGGAGCGCGGCCCGTCGCGGGTCGGCGCGCTCCCGCCGGCCGGACAACAACTGAGTGAACGCCAACTACGGCGCCGGTTCACCATCGCCGTCGGCTACGGCCCGGCCACCTACCTGCGGGTCAGCCGGTTCCAGCGCGCGATCGCGGCCGCCCCGCGCGTCACGGGCCTCGCGGAGCTGGCGGCCACGGCCGGGTACGCCGACCAGGCGCACCTCGCGCGCGATTGCCGCGCCCTCACCGGCCTGGCACCGAGCGCCTACTTCTCCTGACGTTGGTGCGCGGCAAGGAAATGCTGCAGCTCCACCGTCGCCGGGTGCAGGGCCCGGTAGCGGGCGTAGAACTCGTCGTAGACGTCCGCGCGCGCCGGATCCGGCTCGACGACCGCGGCGACGGGGTTCCACGCCTCGACGTCGGGCCCCAGCCCCACCGCGACGGCGGCCAGCAGCGCGTCGCCGAGCGCCGCGCCGATCGTCTCGGCCGGCACGTGCTGGCGGGCCCGGGTCACGTCGCTGACGATCTGCGTCCACACGCGGCCCTGCGTCCCGCCGCCGACCGCGACCAGTCGCCGTCCCGCCGCCTCGCCCATCGCCTCCAGGTTGTGCCGCACCCCGTACGCGGTTCCCTCCAGCGCCGCGCGGTACAGCTCGGCGCGGCCGTGCGACGTCGTCAGGCCGGCCACCACGCCGCGCGCGTCCGGGTCCGGCACCGGGGTCCGCTCCCCCGCGAAGTACGGCAGCATCAGCAGCCCGCGGCTCCCGGCGGGCACGTCGCCCGCCGCGGCGACCAGCTCGGCGAACTCGCCGCCGACCAGCTCGCGCAGCCAGTCGGTGATCGCGCCGGACGTCGCCATCCCGGCGGCCAGCGAGAACGTGCCGGGGAACGCGCCGCGCGTCGCCCACAGCCCGGGCACCGGACGGGGCCGGGCCGCGGTCTGGATCAGGAACATCGTGGTGCCGTACATGATCATCGTGTCGCCGGGCGCGCGCACCCCGGCGCTGGCGGCCTCGGCCCAGGCGTCGACGGTGCCGGCCGTGACGGGCAGCCCGGCCGGGAGCCCGGTCGCGGCCGCCGCCTCGGCGGTCACGGTGCCGGCCACCTCCGTCGGCCACAGCAGCCGCGGCAGCGTGACGCCGGGCGCGACCAGCCTCGCCCAGTCCTCGGCCCACGCCCCGGCACGCAGGTCGTACATCGGGTCGCACTGGCTGGCCGAATGGTGGTCCAGCACGTACTCGCCGGTCAGCCGCAGCACCAGGTACGAGCCGGCCATCAGGAACAGCTCGGCCCGCGCGGCGACCTCCGGCTCGTGCCGGGACAGCCAGCGCCACTTGGGCCCGACGGCCTGGCTGGACAGCGCACTGCCCGAACGCTCCACAATGGACTGCTCGCCCAGCTCCGCGGTCAGCTCGGCGATCTCGGCGCTCGCCCGCGTGTCGACGCCGTAGAGGATCGCGGGGCGCAGTGGACGGCCGCTCGCGTCCGCGGGCAGCAGGACCGGGCCGATGCCGCTCACCGCCAGGCCCGCCAGCGGCCGGTCGCCCGCCGCCGCGACCAGCTCGCGGCACAGCGAGACGAAGTCGCCCCACCACACCGCCTCCGCGTCGTGCTCGAACCAGCCGGGATGCGGACGGGAGGTGGTGTGCGGCCGGCCGGCGCGCGCAAGTATGGTCCCGTCCGCAGCGACCAGGACGCCCTTGGAGCCGGACGTGCCGATGTCGATACCGAGCAGCAGGCCCGGAGCCACCGCGACTCCCTGGGTAAGGTTACGGTAAACGATTACCCGGGACGCTATTCTCGACGCTGCAGGGTGTCAAGCGAGCCTGGGACGAGGAGGTCGTGGTGGCCACCATCAGCGACGTCGCGGCGCGGGCCGGGGTCTCCACGGCGACCGTGTCGAGGGCGCTGAACGGGAAGTCCACTGTGGACCCGGAGCTGGCGGCCCGGGTGCTGCTGGCCGCCGAGGAGCTGGGCTACCACCCGAACGGGCTGGCCAGGAACCTGCGCCGCCAGGAGACGGCGGTGCTCGCGCTGATCATCTCCGACGTCGAGAACCCGTTCTTCACGGCGATCGCGCGCGGGGTGGAGGACCTCGCGCAGGTCTCGGGGTACTCCGTGGTGCTGTGCAATTCCGACGAGAACGAGGACAAGGAGCGCCGCTACATCGACGTGGCGCTGCAGGAGCGGGTCGCGGGCGTGGTGCTGTCGCCGACCGGCCGCTCCACCAACGTCGAGCACCTGCGCCGCCAGGGCACCCCGGTGGTGGCTGTCGACCGCCCGCTGAACGGGCCCGACGGCGACCAGGTCCTGGTCGACACCCGCCGCGCCGCGCGCGACGCGGCCCGCCACCTCGCCGACGGCGGCTACCGCCGGATCGGCTGCCTGAGCGGCCCCGCGGGCGTGCGCACCGCCGACGACCGGCTCGACGGCTTCCGCGACGCCGTCGGCGAGGACACCACGCTGTTCCGCCGCACCGAGTACCGCGCGGAGGGCGCCCGGCTGGCCGCGCTGGACCTGCTGGACCTGCCCGAGCCGCCGGACGCGCTGCTGGTCGCCAACAGCACCATGACCATCGGCGTGCTGCAGGCGCTCACCGGCCGCCACCTGCGCCCCGGCCGCGACGTCGGCATCGTCTCCTTCGACGACGCCCCCTGGGCCACGCTCATCGACCCGCCGCTGACGGTCGTCGCGCAGCCCGCGTACGACATCGGCCGCGTGGCCGCGCAGCTGCTGCTGGCCCGGATCGCCGACGGGACCCGCGCGCCCACCACGACCACGCTGGAAGCCCGGCTGATCGAACGGCAGAGTTCGCGCCGCTGAGCCCCGGCCGCCAGCAGGGCGGGGCCCCCGGCCGCCGCCGGCTCCGTGGGCGAACGACGTGCCTGGTGGGCCGGCATGGCGCCGGCCCCCAGGCACGCCCCACCCCCTTGACCCCCCAGCGCCGGTGCCCGAAGGACACCGGAGCGGCAGCACCCCGAGGCGGGAAATCGATTACCAAACGAACGTAAAGGCGCCACGTCGGGGTGTCAAGCACGCGAAAGCCTGGACAACCGGGCCACGTCCTGGGCACACTGTCACCCAATCGCCTACGCATCGTGTTTGATGCTGTGCACTCCGTGTCGATCTCTGGTGAATTCACCCACAGATCCGGTGACGAACCGCACGAACCCGCACACACGAGCTAGTCTGGGCGCATGTCACCCGCGCTGGAGAACGTCCTCGCCAAAGCCGGCCTCAAGGCCGACGCGAACGAGTTCTTGACGCTTGTGGAGGACGCGGCGCGCCGGCTTTCCCCCCCGAATCCGGACCCGTCCCACTATTTCTCGCCCGACCAGCGGGCGGCGCTCGCCGACGTCGGGCTCGACCTTTCGCCACGGCACGAGGACGAGCCGGACTTCCGCGCGCGCACCGTCGCCGCGCACGCCGTGCTCGCGGACTCCGCGTTGAACGTGCTGGAGGCCGCGCAGGCGCTCGGCGTCGACGACAGCCGCATCCGGCACCGCCTCAAGGAAGGCCGGCTCACCGGCTGGAAGGACCAGGGCTGGCGGCTGCCGTCCTGGCAGTTCAACGGCGCGGGCGTGCTGCCCGGCCTCGAGGTCGTGCTGCGCGCGGTGCCCGAGGACCAGCCGGCGCTGGTCGTCGCCGCGTTCATGAACACCCCGCAGGCCGACCTGGTGATCAGCGACCGGCCCGCGACCCCGCGGCAGTGGCTGCTGTCCGGCGGTGACCCCGAAGTCCTCGCCCGCCTCGTCGCCACGCTCGGCTCGCCGTTCTAGGCTGAGCCGAAGAGCAAGATCACCCACACAGGACGGACGACCCCCGACGCATGGCCCGGCTCCCCCTGCCGCCCGCACGATCCGCCCTGGTCAAGGAACTGGACCGGAGCCACGACGTGGTTTCGGTGCAGCCCGAGACCAGGCTGGTCCGGATCTTCACCGCGCACGGCAACCACCCGCAGCAGTGGAACACGTTCCGCTACACCGGCCCGCTCCCGCACGGGCGGTTCGACCAGCAGCCGCCCGGCCGCGGCGGCCAGCCGGTCACCGACCCGGCCAACGGCGTGCTGTACTTCGGCCTGACCGTGCGCACCAGCGTCGCCGAGGTCTTCCAGACCAGCTCGACCGTCGACCGGAAGACCCGCGGCCCGCGGCTGGTCGTCGTGCGGCCGACGCGGACCCTGCGGCTGCTCGACCTGACCGGCCTGTGGCCGACGCGGGTGGGCGCTTCGCAGGAGATCTCGAGCGGGCCGAAGAAGATCACCCAGGCCTGGGCCCGCGCGATCCGCACGGCCCTGCCCGACCTCGACGGCCTCTGGTACCGCTCCTCGATGGACGCCGGCGACCCGTCGCTGTGCCTGTGGGACCCGCCCGCGGGCGCGGCGCTGCCGATCGCCCCGGACGTGCTGCTGCCCCTGGACCACCCCGGCCTCGACGTGCCGCTGGGCCGGGTCTGCGAAGAGCTGAACTACACGCTGCTCAACTAGCACCGCGTGATTCCGCTTCCCCTGCCCGGTCACGGTGCCCCGGCCCCGGCTCGGCCCGAACGCAACCGCCTAGCCCAGGTGCCGCGACCACCACTCGAGCACGGCTTCGAACCGCTGCACGCGGTGGCGCGGCCGGCCCGAGCGGGTCAGCTCGTGGCCCTCGCCCGGGAACAGCAGGAACTCCGCGTCGGCGCCGGCCTTGCGCAGGGCCACGAACATCCGTTGCGCCTGCTCCAGCGGGCACCGCCAGTCGTGCTCGGAGTGCACCACGGCGAACGGGATGGAGATGTCCGCGGCGTAGGTGAGCGGGCTGCGGTCGCGCTGGACCTCGGGGTCGGAGCCGATGTAGGAGTCGACGAAGGTGTAGCCGATGTCGGAGCTGCCGACCATCGAGTCCCACGCGTTCACCGCGCGCTCGCTCCAGGCGGCCTTGAACCGCTCCGGGTGGTGCGAGGCGACCCAGCTGGTCATGAACCCGCCGTACGAGCCGCCCATGATGCCGACCCGCGAAGGGTCGAGGTCGGGCCGCTCCAGCGCCTTGTCCAGCAGCGCCAGCACGTCGTCGACGTCGACGGTGCCGAACGCGTGGGTGATCGCGCGGCCGTGGCTCTGCCCGTAACCCGCCGAGCCGCGCGGGTTGCCGAGGACCACCGCGTACCCGGCGGAGGCGTACACCTGCGCCTCGTCGAACACCGCCCAGTCCTGCGGGGCGAACGGGCCGCCGTGCACGACGCGCAGCACCGGGTGCGGGCCCTCGCCCTCGGGCAGCACCAGCCAGCCGTGCACCGGATAGCCGTCGGGCGCGGTGGTGTTCAGCTCCTCGACCGCGCAAAGACCCTTGTCCCGCAACGTCTTCGAGTAGTCCGTGAGCACGCGGGGCCCACCGGCCGCGGTGAGCACCACGACGTCGCCGGAGGTCTCCGGCGTCGCGACCACGGCGACCACCGTGTCCCCGTCCGCGGCGAACCCGCGGACCGCGAGGTGACCGCCGTGCAGCACTCGCAGGCTGACCAGCGGCGCCGCGTCGGCCGTCACCGGCACGGCACGCAGTTCGGCCGCGCCGCGGTCGCGCGCGACCACCAGCACCTCGTCCCCGAGCGGGATCGCCGGGCCCGCGCCGATTTCGAGGTCGACCGTCTCGATGTCGGTCAGCCGGCGTGCCTTGACCGGGCCGTCGTGGCCGGGGACGGCGGCGTACAGGCCGATGTTGTTGGCCTCGAAATGACCGTCCTCATAGGACACTCCGTAGAAGAACAGGGTGCCGTCCGGGCCGAACACCGGCAGATCGGCGGCGCCGTGGCACTGCACGAGCAGCTCGGGTTCGCCGCCCGCGGCCGGGAACGAGACCAGGTCGCGGTAGTCGGTCTCCACCCGGTCCCAGTCCTGCGGCACCACCACGACCACGCGCTCGCCGTCGGGTGTCCACACGGGATGGTCGACGTCGTAGCCGGCGGGCGAAACGGGCTCAAGCTCGGCGGCGGCAGTGTCGATGTCGGTGTCCAGCACGAAAAGCCGCTTCACGCGGTCGCGCAGGAAGCCGATGTCGTCGATGCGGTAGTCGAAACGCGTGATCCGGCGCGGAGCCTCGGCGGGCGGCTCAGGCGTCTTGCCGTCGGCGTCCGCGGTGCCGTAGCGGCCCGCTTCCGGCAGCCGGGCGGTGAACGCGAGCCGGCGCGAGTCCGGCGCCCACACCGGTGCGTCCGCGCCCAGCGGCAATGACGTCAGGCGCCTGGCCTCGCCGCCGCCGGTCGGCATCACGTGCACCTGCGGGCTGCCGTCGGCGCCCGTGCCCTCGCCGGCCCGGAGGAACGCGACCCAGCGCCCGTCCGGTGAGATCGACGGCGCCGCGTCGTGCGGGCCGTGGGTCCACGGCCCCTCCCCGCCGCCGAGGTCCACCCGGTGCAGCGCGCTGTGCCCGGAGTCGGACTCCAGGTCCGGGCGCTGCACCGCGGTGATCAGCAGCTCACCCCGCAGCGCGGGACGGCCGGGGACGACAAGGGCTTCGATGTCGGCAGGACGCATGCCGACGACCGTACCGGATCATTAGCAACGCGAACGACCTATTTCGCGGGCAGCCCGGCGCGTTCGTCACGCTTGGCCTTCGCCAGGCTCGCCACCGTGGTCACGGTCAGCACGACCACGATCACGCCGAGGGAGATCCAGTTGTTGATGTCCAGCCAGTCCGGCGCCACCTGGTACTCGTGCAGCGCGTGCACGAACAGCTTCGCGCCGATGAAGGCGAGGATCACGGCCAGGCCGTAGGTCAGGTACACCAGCTTCTCGACCAGCCCGCCGAGCAGGAAGTACAGCTGGCGCAAGCCCATCAGCGCGAACGCGTTGGCCGTGAACACCAGGAAGGCCTCCTGGGTGATGCCGAAGATGGCCGGGATCGAGTCCACCGCGAACAGCAGGTCGGCCGAGCCGATCGCGACGATCACCACGAGCATCGGCGTGATCATCCGCTTGCCGCCGACCTTGACCGTGTACTTGTGCCCGTGGAAGTCGTCGGTCACCGGGAAGAACTTCCGCACCAGCCGGGTGACGGCGTTCTCCTGGTACTCCTCTTCCTCGTCCTTCTTGCGCAGCATGCTGACCGCGGTCCAGATGAGCACCCCGCCGAAGAGGAAGAAGACCCACACGAACTGCGCGATCAGCGCGGCGCCGACGGCGATGAACACGCTCCGCATGGCCAGCGCGAGCAGGATCCCGACGAGCAGCACCCGGTGCTGGTGGATCGCCGGCACCTTGAAGGAGGCCATGATGATCATGAAGATGAACAGGTTGTCGACGCTGAGCGAGTATTCGGTGATGTACCCGGTGAAGAACTCGACGCCGGAGTTGTGCCCGGCGAACACCCAGACGCCGATGCCGAACAGGACCGCGCAGGCGACGTAGAAGATCACCCAGCGGGCGGCCTCACCGGTGGTCACCTCGTGTGGATTGTGGTCGACGATGAACAGGTCGATCGCGATCAGGGCCAGAATGCCACCGACCGTTGCGATCCACAGCCACAGGGGGACAGTCATGAAACAACCTCCGGATAGTGCACAGCAGCAACTAACCGGAGGTCTCTTCCGCCGCTTTCACCAGCGACCGACGGTGCCGGGGGCCTGAGCCACCGTGCTGACGACACCGCCGCGAAGGAATACTCCCCTCACAGCGAGTTCAGTGTGCCGGTTACGGCCCGCAAACGCCAGCGGAGGTTGCCCGCGTCACCGGTCCGGCGGTGTTAGCCCGGTCACCGCCGTCCCGGGTGGACGGCGCGCGCGACCAGGGCAGCTTCCCGGGCGTACAGCGCGCGGGGCCGGGATGGGCTCCCGGACGGGTGACGGGCGTGGCCGGGATGTCGGATTCGTGTGAGCCCGCCGCGACGCTCTCAGCAAAACTCCAATAACGTCGGCGCGTGCCCCGAATCCCGCTCCCTCGCACGCGCGGCGCCCGTTTCACCGCGCTGGCCGCGGTCGTGGTGGTCGTCGCCGCGGCCGTGGTCGTCTGGACGACCAGCGGCTCGCCGCCGTCCGCCGTCCGAACCCAGGACGCCGTCCTCGAGCTCCCGGCCGCGCCGGGCTCGGCGGACAAGGTCCGCATCGACACGACCACCTACCTGCCCGAGAAGACCCCCGCGCCCGCCGTCCTGCTGGCCCACGGCTTCGGCGGGGACAAGTCCAGCGTCGACCCGCAGGCGCGGGAGCTGGCCGGCCGCGGCTTCGTCGTGCTGACCTGGTCGGCGCGCGGCTTCGGCCGCAGCACCGGCAAGATCGGCCTGAACGATCCGAACGCCGAGGTCGCCGACGCCAGCCGGCTCGTGGATCACCTGGCCGCGAGCAAGGACGTGCTCACCGACGGCAAGGGCGACCCGAAGGTCGCGGTCACCGGCGCCTCCTACGGCGGCGCGCTGTCCCTGCTGCTCGCGGGCACGGACAAGCGGATCGACGCCGTCGCGCCCGTGATCACCTACAACGACCTGGCCCAGGGTCTGGTGCCGAACGCGGCCGCGGCGCAGGCGCCCGCGGCGGGCACCCCGGCGGCCGGCGAGTTCGCCCCCGGCGGGGTGTTCAAGAAGACCTGGGCCGGCATCTTCTTCTCCGCCGGCTCCGGCGCGCCGTCGGGCGGGTCCCCGTCCGCCGAAGCCCCCGAAGCCGGGCAGGAGACGAACGACTCCGGCACCACGGCCGGCGGGTCGGGCACCGCGCCACAGGCGGCGGCCCCCACCGCGGGCGGCCAGGCGTCGCAGCTGCCCGCGGCCGACCCGTGCGGCCGGTTCACCGCCGAGGTCTGCCAGGCCTACACCGAGCTGGCGACGACCGGGAAGGCCGGCCCGCAGACCGTCGCGCTGCTGCGCCGGGTCTCCCCCGCTTCGGTGACGAGCAAGATCACCGCGCCGACCCTGCTGGTGCAGGGTGAGAGCGACACGTTGTTCGGGCTCGACCAGTCCGACGCCACCGCGCGCCAGATCAGCGCGGCCGGCGGCAAGGTGAAGACCATCTGGTACACCGGCGGCCACGACGGCGGCACCCCCGGCCCGCAGCTGCGCACCAAGATCGGCGACTTCCTCTGGCACTCGCTCACCGGAGAGGGCAGCGACCCCGGCACCGGCTTCAGCTACGACGTGCAGGGCACGTTGCGGGCCAACGGCACACCGTCGGTGCGCACGGTCAACGCCGACGCCTACCCCGGCCTCACCGGGCAGGGGACGGAGCGGCGGCAGGTCGCGCTCACCGGCCCGGTGCAATCGGCAGTGCGTCCCGCGGGCGCGAATCCGGCCGCGGTCAGCGGCATCCCCGGGCTGAACGGGCTCGCGGGGAGCTCGTCCCGGCTGGCGCCGCTGTTCAGCACGGACCCGGCGGGCCAGGCGGCCCAGTTCAGTACCGCGCCGTTCGGCAGCCAGCTGCTCGTCGCCGGATCGTCCACAGTGCACTTGCGGGTGGCGGCCGACCCCGCGCACCCGCTGCCCGAGGCGGTGCTGTTCGCGAAGCTCTACGACGTGGGCACGGACGGCGCCCGGGTGCTGCCGGCCAACGCCGTGGCCCCGTTCCGGGTCGGCGGGCTGCCCGCGGACGGCACCCCGGTCGACGTGACGGTCACCCTGCCCGGCATCGTGCGGCCGATCGAGGCGGGCCACTCGCTGCGGCTCGTGGTCGGCACCACCGACCAGTCGTACTCCGTGCCGGGCCAGCCCGGGGTGTTCCGGATCGGGCTCGCACCCGGCTCGGCGCTGGCCGTGCCGGTCGTGCCCGGGGTCTCCGTGGGCACGCCGGCGCCGGCCGGGCAGCTGATCGGCATCGGCGCGACCCTGCTGGTCGCCGTCGCGGCGCTGGCGTTCGCGGCGCTGCGCCGCCGGCGTTCGCACGACGTCGACCCCGAACTGGCGCACACCCCGCTGGTGATCAGCGGGCTGCGCAAGCAGTACGCGGGCGGGTTCGTCGCGGTGAAGGACCTGTCCTTCCGCGTCGAGCCGGGCCAGGTGCTCGGCCTGCTCGGGCCCAACGGCGCGGGCAAGACGACCACCCTGCGCATGCTGATGGGCCTGATCACCCCGACCGAGGGCGAGATCCGCGTCTTCGGCCACCGGATCACGCCGGGCGCGCCGGTGCTGTCGCGGATCGGGTCCTTTGTGGAGGGTTCCGGCTTCCTGCCGCACCTGTCCGGCCGGACGAACCTGGAGCTGTACTGGGCGGCCACCGGACGGCCCGCGGAGAAGGCGCACTTCGCCGAGGCACTGGAGATCGCCGGGCTCGGCGACGCCGTGGACCGGCGGGTGAAGAACTACAGCCAGGGCATGCGGCAGCGGCTCGCGATCGCCCAGGCGATGCTCGGCCTGCCGGAGCTGATGGTGCTCGACGAGCCGACCAACGGGCTCGACCCGCCCCAGATCCACCAGATGCGCGAGGTCCTGCAGCGCTACGCCGCCACGGGGCGCACCGTGGTCGTCTCGAGCCACCTGCTGGCCGAGGTCGAGCAGACCTGTTCGCACGTCGTTGTCATGCACCGCGGCACGCTGGTGGCCTCGGGCGAGGTCGGCGAGCTGGCGGCGGCCAGCGGCGAGGCGACGTTCCGGGTCGGCGACCCGGCCGCGGCCGCCGCGGCGCTGAAGGCGTTCGACGGCGTCACCGACGTCGCGGTCGAAGGCGAGCTGGTGCACGCGAACCTCGACGGGCTGCCGCGCGCCGAGGCCGTCGCGGCACTGGTCCGCGCGGGAGTCGCGGTGGAGCAGGCCGGGCCGCGGCGCCGGCTGGAAGACACGTTCCTGCAGCTGGTCGGAGAGAACTCATGAACGACACCAACAGCTCCGGCGGGGTGCACACCGACCCGGCCGCGTTGCAGGAGCTGAGCGACCTCGCGTCGCACGAACGGGCGGAGGTCGGCCCGGACGGCGCCGTGGCCGGCTACCGCGCCGACCGCACGCTGCGGCTCGGCGTCGAGCTCAAGCGCCAGCTCAAGCGGCGCCGGACCCAGCTGGTGCTCGGGTTCGTCGTGCTCCTGCCGTTCATCCTCGTGGTGGCGTTCGAGATCGGGCAGTCGAACCCGAACGCCCGCTCGGGCGGGTTCGTGGACCTCGCGACGGCGAGCGCGCCGAACTTCGTGGTGCTCGCGCTGTTCGTGTCCGGGACGTTCCTGCTGCCGATGATCGTGGCGCTGTTCTTCGGCGACACGGTGGCCAGCGAATCCTCGTGGTCGAGCCTGAAGTACCTGCTCGCCATCCCGGTGCCGCGGCACCGGGTGCTGCGGCAGAAGGCGATCGTGTCGGGCCTGCTGTCCGCCGCGGCGCTGGTGCTGCTGCCGCTGGTCTCGCTGCTGGTCGGCGTGATCTGGTACGGCACGGGCGACGCGATCAGCCCCACCGGCGACTCGGTGACCTTCGGCCAGAGCATGGTCGCGCTCCTGCTGTCCACTGTGTACATCGTGGTGCAGCTGGCCTGGGTGGCCGGGCTGGCGCTGCTGCTGAGCGTGTCGGTCGAGGCGCCGCTCGGCGCGGTCGGCGGCGCCGTGCTGGTGGCGATCCTGTCGCAGATCCTGGACCAGATCACCGCGCTGGAAGGGCTGCGCAACTACCTGCCCACGCACTACTCGTTCGCCTGGATCGACCTGATCTCGACCGACATCGACTGGTCGAACATGGCCAGCGGGGTGCTGTCGTCGCTGATCTACAGCACGGTGTTCCTGCTGCTGGCCGGCCGCCGGTTCGCGCGCAAGGACATCACGAGCTGACCCGCCCGCCCTCCGGCTGCCCGTCGCCCGACGCGGGCGGCCGGAGGACGGTACGGTCACCGGCGTGACGATCCATCTCGAACTCGACGCCGGCGTCGCCCTCGTGACCCTCGATCACGGCCGCGGCAACACCCTCGACACGGCCACCTGCCGGGAACTGGTCCTCCAGCTCGGGGAGGCCGAAGCCGCCGGCGCCAAGGCCGTCGTGCTCACCGGGACCGGCTCGATGTTCTCCGCGGGCGTCGACCTGCTCAGCATCGACGAGGGCGGCGCCGGCTACGTCAGCGAGTTCCTGCCCGCGCTGTCCGACGCGCTGCTGGCGGTCTTCGGCTTCCCGCGGCCGGTGGTGGCCGCCGTCAACGGGCACGCGATCGCGGGCGGGCTGGTGCTGGCCGCCGCGTGCGACCACCGGGTGCTCGCCGCCGGGCCGGCCCGGCTCGGCGTCACGGAACTGCTCGTCGGCGTGCCGTTCCCGATCGCGGCGCTGGAGATCCTGCGCTGCGCGTACGGCACGAACCCGCTGCCCGGCCTGATCTACAGCGGGGCGACCGTGCCGGGCGAGGACGCGCTGGCCCGCGGCCTGGTCGACGAGATCGCACCGGCCGAAGAGGTGCTCGGCCGCGCCCGCGAGCTGGCCACGCGGCTGGGCGAGCTGCCCGCCGAGCCGTTCGCGCTCACCAAGGCGCAGCTGCACCGGCCCTACCACCAGCGGATCGCGGAGAACCGGGTGTCCGACGACGACGGCGTCGAGCGGATGTGGTGCTCCGAGGCCGCGCTGGCCGCCGTGAAGTCCTATGTGGACCGAGTGCTGCGGTCCTGACGCGCCGGGAAAGAACCGACCTTGGTGGCTTGCCCCGCTCCGGGCGGTCTGTGAGGATCCGACGGCTGGGGATGGTCCGGGCGTTCGGAGGACACTGTGCGCAGGCTGCTCACCGTCTTGTCGACGGTTCTGATTTCGGCCGCGGCCCTGGTGGGAGTCGCGGGCGCCGCTGGTGACCGCGACATCAAGGCCGAGCTCGCCAAGGTGCCCGGGCTGACGGTCGTGTCCGAGGACCCGGCGCCGGCCGGGTTCCGCTTCTTCGAGCTGACCCTCACCCAGCCGGCGGACCACCGGAACCCGCACGGGCCGTCGTTCGAGCAGCGGTTCACCCTGCTGCACCGCGACTTCAGCGCCCCGACGGTCGCCTTCACCAGCGGTTACAACGTCTCCACCGCGCCCAACCGCTCGGAGCCGACGAAGATCGTCGACGGCAACCAGCTCTCCATGGAATACCGCTACTTCACCCCGTCACGGCCGGAGCCCGCGGACTGGTCGCGGCAGCTCACCATCTGGCAGGCCGCGGCCGACGAGCACGCCGCCGTGCAGGCGTTCAAGCGGATCTACCCGGGCAAATGGCTCGCCACCGGCGGCAGCAAGGGCGGCATGACGGCCACCTACTTCCGCCGGTTCTTCCCCGGCGACGTCGACGGCACCATCCCCTACGTCGCGCCGAACGACGTGATCGACCCGCTCGACCGTTACAACGACTTCCTCGCGCACGTCGGCGATCCCGCCTGCCGCGCGTCGCTCAAGGCGATCCAGCGTGACGCGCTGAAACGGCGCGACGAACTCGGCGAGCTGGCGAAGGCCGACGCGGCGAAGAACGGTTACACGTTCTCGATCGTCGGCTCGGTGGACAAGTCGCTCGAGATCTCGGTGATCGACTCGTACTTCGCGTTCTGGCAGTACCAGCCGGCGTCGGCGTGCGCTTCGGTGCCGAAGCCGGGCGCGCCCGCGGCCGCCGTCTGGTCCTGGTTCGAGCAGGTCGAGAGCCTCAACACCTACTCCGACCAGCAGCTGGAGCCCTACATCCCGTACTACTACCAGGCGGCGGTGCAACTCGGCTCGCCCGAGGCGTACGACAGCTACCTGCGGGACCTGCTGCGCTACCCCGGCGCCGACGCGCCCGCGACGTTCGTGCCGGCTTCGGTGAAGCTGCCGCGCTTCGACTACCTCGCGATGCCGGACGTCGACTTCTGGGTGAAGACGCAGGGAAAGCAGCTGCTGTTCGTCTACGGCTCGAACGACCCTTGGGGCGCGGAACCGTTCGAACTCGGCTTCGGCAGCAAGGACTCCTACCGCTACTTCGTGCCGGGCGGCAACCACGGGTCGAACATCGCGCAGCTGCCCGCCACGCAGGCCGCCGAGGCGACGGCGACGATCCGCCGCTGGGCCGGGCTGCCCGCCCAGCCGCCGCCGACCGCGCGAGCCTTCGCCGGCTTCCCCGGCTTCCCGGGCTTTGATGCCGATCCGCTCACGGCCGAGCGGCCGCGGCTCTAGGGCTCGGCCGGCTCCCCGCACGAGGCCCGGACGACCAGCTCGCAGTCCAGCAGGTGGGACTCGGGCCGGCCGCCGCCGATCGCCTCCATCAGCATCTCCAGCGCCAGCGCGCCCATCCGGCCGACCGGCTGCGACACCGTGGTCAGCGGCGGGTCCAGCAGCTGGAACCACGGCGGGTCGTCGAATCCGCTGACCGCGATGTCGGAGCCGATCCGCAGCCCGCGCCGGCGCATTTCCTGCAGGGCGCCCAGTGCCATCAGGTTGTCGATGGCGAACACCGCGGTGGGCGGCTCGTCGAGGTCGAGCAGCCCGGTGGCGGCGCGCCGGCCGCTGTCGGCCTGGAAGTTGCCGAACCGCACCAGCTCACGGGGCAGGTCGAGGGATCGCGCCCGCATCGCGGTGCGGAAGGCGGCGAGCCGCTCCCGGCCGGTGAGCGTGCCCCGCGGGCCGGTGATCACCGCGATCCGCTCGTGCCCCAGGTCCACCAGATGGTCCACCAGCCGGGAAATCGCCCGGCGGCCGTCCGCCCGGACCACCGGCACCGTCATCTTCGGCACCGCGCGGTCCACCAGCACCATCGGCACCCCCTGACGCGCCGCGGCCTGCAGGGCGGAGGACTCGCCGAGCACCGGGGTCAGCAGCAGGCCGTCCACTCGCCGGGCCAGCATCAGCTCGAGGTAGGCGTCCTGGCGTTCGGCCTCCTCGTTGGCGTTGCACAGGATCACGCTGTAGCCGTACTGGTGCGCGGCCTCCTCGATGGCCCAGGCGAGCTCCCCGAAGAACGAGTTGACCACGTCAGGGAGGATCAGTCCGATAGTCTGCGTCCGGGTGGTCCGCAGGGATCGAGCGACCGTGTTCGGCCGGTAGCCCAGCGCCTCGGCGACGGCGATGACCCGTTCCCGCACCGCGTCGCTGACCCCGTCGGCACCGGACAGCGCCCGGGAGACCGACGCCGTCGACACGCCGGCGCGCGAAGCGACGTCGGCGACGGTCACCGCCATCGGACACCTCCTCGCTCCGGCGCTTGAGCTTTGTAATCGATTACGTCCCGGACGTCAAGCCGACCCGCCGCGTGTCGCCGGGTCCGCCCGCTTGGCCCTTGACAGACCGGAAACCGCGGGTCTTCAATGTTTCCCAGCCAGGTTACGCAATCGATTACGTACCGGAGCTCTTCGACCGGGCCGGCCGCCGCGGGCAACCCGCCGGCAGGCCACGGCTGCAGACGAGCCGGGCAGGCAACGAGCGGATTCACACGGCCCCTCAACGGCGAAGGGAACGCTCATGCACGACCACGCTTTCGCACTGTCCCGCAGGTCCGCCCTCCGGACTGCGGCGCTCGCCGCGGCCGGTGCCGTCGTGACGCCGCTGTTCACCGGTGGTCCGGCGGCCGCGGCCGGGTACCCGCTGCAGTTCCGGTGGATCCGGATCGCCGGCCCCGGCAAGCCGTCCGACGCCACCGCGTGGCTGGCCGCGATGCGGCAGTGGCGCACCGGCCGCCGGGCCCAGCTCGGCTACGACGACCGCAACTACCGCCGCCCGGAACTCGCCTGGGCGCAGCGCAATCCCGTCCAGCCGCAGATGATGGTGCACGACCTCGACTTCTACGACCGGGCCACCGGCCGGTACACCGTGGACAAGTACCTGGCCGGCCTGCGGCAGCGCTACGGCGGCATCGATTCGGTCCTGGTCTGGCCCACCTACCCGAACATCGGCGTGGACGACCGCAACACCGACCGGATGTTCCGGGACCTGCCCGGCGGTATCGGCGCGCTGCGGGAGATGGTGGCCGACTTCCACCGGGCCGGCGTCAAGGTCCTGTTCCCCATCCATCCCTGGGACGTCGGCACCCGCGACCCCGGCCTGCCCTGGGCGGCCGTGCTGCCCGCGACCATGGCCGAGATCGGCGCGGACGGCCTCAACGGCGACACCATGCGCGAGGTCACCGAGGACTACTTCACCGCCTCGCTCGACCAGGGCAATCCGCTTGTGCTCGAACCGGAGCTGGGCGCGGGCGACGACGCCGCCCTGCAGTGGAACACGCAGAGCTGGGGCTATTGGAACCTCGACCCGGAGACCCACCAGGACATCGGCTTCCCGTACACGCCGGAGGTCAGCCTGACCAAATGGCTCGAGCCGCGGCACACCGTGCACGTCAACAACCGCTGGTCCACCAGCAAGATCGACATGCTGCAGGCGGCCTTCTTCAACGGCACCGGGCTGGAATCCTGGGAGAGCATCTGGGGCATCTGGAACCAGATGACCGACCGGGACTGCGAAGCCACCCGCCGGGTCTCGGCGATCGAACGCGAATTCGCGGACCTGCTGGTCAGCCAGGAATGGGAACCGCACACCCCGACGATGCAGAACTCCGCGGTCTTCGCCAGCAAGTGGCCGGGTGGCGAACGTACACTGTGGACACTGGTCAACCGGAGCGGCCAGGCTGCCGAAGGGAATCAGCTCGCGGTACCGCACCAGGCCGGGCTGCGCTACTACGACGTCTACCACGGCGTCGAACTGCGCCCGAGGGTCGCCGGCGGCACCGCGACCCTTTCGTTCACCATCGAGGCCGAGGGCTTCGGCGCGGTCCTGGCCGGCCCCGATTCCGCGTTGCCGCAGGGTTTCGGCGGATTCCTGCGAGAGATGCGCCGGATGACCGCGAAACCGTTGAGCAGCTTCTCCACCGCGAACATCACGGTGCCGCAGAAGATGACGCCGATCCGCCCGGCCGTGCCCCGCGGCGGCACCCCGCCGGGCATGGTGGCCATTCCGGCCGCGGATTTCCCGTTCACGGTCAGCGGCACCGAAATCGAAGGCCCGGACGGCTTCGGGGTCGACGTGCAATACCCGTGGGAGAGCCGGCCGGCCCGGAACCACAGCCACGTGCTCTCGATCCGCGCCTTCCACATCGACCGGACCGAGGTGACCAACGAGCAGTACCGGCAGTTCCTGGCCGCCACCGGTTACCACCCGCGGGACGACCACAACTTCCTCAAGGACTGGGACTGGCCGGCCGCGCGGCAGCCCCGGTACCGGTCCGGCTGGGCGGCCAAACCGGTCACCTGGGTGTCGATCGAGGATGCCCGAGCGTACGCGGACTGGGCGGGCAAGCGGCTGCCCAACGAATGGGAATGGCAGTACGCCGCACAGGGCCTCGACGGCCGGATCTACCCGTGGGGCAGCACTTTCGACGCGAGCCGGGTGCCGGCCACCACGTCCACGCGAGACGGTATTCCAGGGCCCGCGGACGTGACCGCGCATCCGGCCGGGGCGAGCCCGTTCGGCGTGCTCGACCTGGTCGGCAACGTCTGGCAGTGGACGAACGAGTTCACCGACCGGCACACCGCCGCCGCCGTGGTCCGCGGCGGCTCCTACTACCGGCCGCAGGGCGCGAGCTGGTACTTCCCGTCCGATCAGGACGCCTACCGGCTCGACCGGCACAACAAGTACCTGCTGATGGCGCCGAGCCTCGACCGGTCGGCCACCATCGGCTTCCGCACCGTCGCCGACGGGCCGGAATGACGAAAGGCACCAGCATGCACCAGCACCCGATGCGCCTCCTGACCGTCGCGGCCGTCGTGCTCACCCTGTTGGGCTCGGCCGCCTGCGGCCGGGGCGGGCAGAGCGCGAACGGCGGCCTCCGGATCGCCATCGTCACCCGGGATTTCACCAACCCCTACTGGGCGGCGCTGCGCGACGGTGCGGTGGCCGAGGGCAAGAAGCTGGGCGTCGAGGTGAACGTCCAAGCCGGACAGTCCGAAACGGACTCCACCGGGGAGAACGCCAAACTGTCCACATTGGCCGGGCAGAACTACGGCTGTTTCGGCGTGGTGCCGGTGAACGCGACCAACGTGATCACCCCGCTGGTCCCGGTGGCCCAGAAGAAGATCCCGATCCTGAACCTGGACACCCAGATCGATCCGGCCGCCTCGCAGCAGGCCGGGGTGTCCTACGCGTCGTTCATCGGCTCGGACAACCTGTCCGCGGGCAAGCAGGCCGGGCAGGCGCTGCTGCAGCGCACCGGCGGGCACGGCGACGTGGCGATCCTGCAGGGCATCGCCGGCGAGCAGAACGGGATCAACCGGCAGCAGGGCTTCACCCAGGAAGTGGCGGGCAAGCTGACGGTCGTGGCCACCCAGCCCGCCGACTACGACCAGGCCAAGGCCCAGACCGTCACCGAGGCCATCCTGCGCGCGCACCCGGAGATCACCGGCATCTTCGCCGCGAACGACACGATGGGCCTCGGCGCGGCGGAAGCCGTGCGCAACGCCGGCCTGACCGGAAAGGTCTCGATCATCTCGGTGGACGGCATCACCGCCGCGTTGCAGGCGGTGAAGGCGGGCACGCTCAGCGGCACCATCTCGCAGTATCCCTACGCCGAGGGCCAGCTGGCTGTACAGGCTTGCACCCGGCTGGCCGCGAAGCAGAGCGTGCCGGCCCGGATCGTCGCGCCGATCCAGCTGATCGAGCCGGCCAACGCGGACAAGGCGATCAGCGCGTTTCCGCAGCCGTTCGTGCCGTTCGCCAACCCGCTGGACGGAAAGTGAGCACGGCCGGCACCCAGGAGGTGGAGCGGCCCGGCCGGCGCTTGACGGCCGGGGCGGCGGCGCGGTTCGCCGCCCCGATCGGGCTGGTCGTGGTGTTCCTCGCGTTTTTCATCGCCACCCCCGATTTCCTCACCGCGGGCAACATCAGCGACCTGCTGGTGTCCGCGGCGATCCTGCTGGTCCTGGCGATGGGCCAGCAGCTGGTGGTCACGGTGGCCGGGATCGACCTTTCCGTGGGATCGAACCTGCCCTGGGCGGCGGCCGTGCTCGGGTACGCCTACCACCAGGGCTGGGGGCTGGTCCCGGCCATCGTGCTCGCGATACTGGCCGGGCTCGCGGTGGGCGTGGTGAACGGGCTGCTGGTGGCCCGGCTCAAGATGACCGACTTCATCGTCACCCTCGGCTCGCTGTCCGTGGTCAGCGGCATCACGCTATTGCTGACCGGCGGCAACACCGTCCCGGTGAACTCGCCGTTCCTGCGGGACCTGGCGCTGGCCGGCGTGGGCCCGGTGCGCTGGTTCTGGGTGGTGGCCTTCGTGATCGCCGCGCTGGTGGGATACCTGCTGTTCCGCACCCGGACCGGGACCTACCTGCTGGCCACCGGCGGCAATCTCGAAGCCGCGCGGGAAGCGGGCATCCACGTGACGCGCGTCCGGCTGATCGCGTACGCCGGTTCCGGGCTCGCCTGCGGGGTCGCCGCCGTGCTGTTCGTGGCTCGCACCGGCGGCGCCGACCCCAGCCTGCAGACCGATCTGCTGCTCAGCTCCATCGCCGCGGTGGTCCTCGGCGGTTCGAGCCTGTTCGGCGGCAAGGCGTCGGTGGTCGGCTCGGTGGCCGGCGCGGTGCTGCTGCAGAGCTTGATCAACGGGTTCACCCTGCTCGGCATTTCGCAGTACTACCAACCCGTCGCGGTCGGGGCCGTGGTGCTCGGCGCGGCCTTCATCTCCCGGTTCCAGAAGTAGAGGACGTTCATGGCGGACAGGGCGTTGGTGGAGATCACCGGGCTGCGCAAGTCTTTCGACGCGGTACGGGCGCTGCAGGGCGTGGATCTGAGACTGGCGGCCGGCGAGGTCACCGCGCTGCTGGGCGACAACGGGGCGGGAAAGTCCACTGTGGTGCGTTGCCTGACCGGGGTGCACCCACCGGACGCCGGCGAGATGCGGTTCCGCGGCGAGCCGATCCGGCTCGGTTCGCCGGACGAAGCGCGGCACCTCGGCATCGAGACCGTGTACCAGTCACTCGGGCTGATCGAGGATCTGCAGGTGTGGCAGAACCTCTACCTCAATCGCGAGCTGACCCGCGGGTTCGGCCCGCTGCGGAGGCTGGACCGCAAAACGATGATCGCCCGGAGCCGGGACATCCTGTCCGGGCTGGACGTGCACGTGCCGGACGTCCGCGCGACGGTCCGGCGGATGTCCGGCGGGCAGCGGCAGAGCATCGCGATCGCCCGCGCGGCCAACTGGGGCGAGACCCTGGTGATCATGGACGAACCGACGGCCGCGCTCGGCGTCCGCGAGACCGCCGCGGTGGAGCGGCTGATCGGCCGGCTGCGGGACGCGTCGGTGAGCGTGCTGCTGATCAGCCACGACATGGGGCAGGTGCTGCGCGTGGCGGACACCGCGTATGTGTTGCGGCGCGGGCGGACCGCGGCCCGCCGCACCGTCGCCGGCACCAGCGGTGACGAACTGGTCGGGCTGATCACCGGGGCGATCGAGGGAGACAGCCCGGCCTAGCTCGGCAGCGTGGTCCGGGCTTGCCGACGGGTTCGCTGGCGGGTTCGCTGGCGGGTTCGCGGGCGGGTTCGCGGGAAGCCGTGGGCCCGGGCCGAAACCACCACGGCGAGTACCGGGGCCAGCAGCACCAGCACACTCCACGGGAAAACGCGCGCCCCGAACGCGTCGAGCAGGATCCCGCCGGCCACGCCGCCGACGGCCATCGCCGCGTTCCACAGGGTCACGAGCATGGCCTGGGCGGCGTCGGCCTGCTCGCCGCCGGCGTCGGCGGCCGCGGTCTGCAGGAGCGTCGGGACACCACCCCAGCCGAGGCCCCACAACGCGGCGGCGACGTAGACGAGTGCCGGGCTGCCGCCGGTGAGGGCGAGGACCGCGGCCGCCACCGCGACCAGCACGGTACCGGTGAGGGTGAGCACACGCAGCCACCGGTGGATGTGCGCGCCCACGACCGCGATGCTCACCAGCGAGGCGAGCCCGAAGACGAGCAGCACGAGGTCCGTCTGCCCGCCCAGGCCCAGCGTGCCCAGGAAGGTGGCCACGTAGGTGTAGAGGATCGTGTGTGCCAGCACGAAAACGAGCGTCACGGCCAGCACCGGAGCGACCCCGGGGACGGCGAGGGCCTTGAGCACTGGTGTCTTCTCGTGGCGTCGCCCGGGCTGCTCCGGGACGAGCGCGGCGATCCAGGCGAGCGTGACCGCCGCGAGCACCGTCATGGCGAAGAACGGAGCCCGCCAGCCGAACGCGCCACCGGCGAACGTCCCAGCAGGCACACCGAACGACAAGGCGACCGGGATACCGGTCATCACGAGCGCGATTGCCTTGCCCCGCAACGGTTCCGGCGCGGGCCCACGCGCGTGCCCGGCCAGCAGCGCCCACGCCAGCCCAGCCGCGACCCCGGCCACGAAGCGGGCCGCCATCGTCAGCGGATAGCTCCCCGAGACGGCGGTGACGGTGTTGGCCACCGCGAACCCCGCCATCGCGCTGAGGAGCAACCGCTTGCGCCCCCAGCCCGAGGTGACGGCGGACAGCGGAATGGCGGTGAGGGCAGTGCCGAGCGCGTAAACCGTGACGGCCTGCCCCGCCGCCGGCTCGCTGACGCCCAGCCCCGCGCTGAGGCCGGGAAGGACTCCGGCGGGCAGGGTCTCGGTGAGGCTGGTGAGGAACACAGCGGTGGCGAGGGGTAGGAGAGCGCGGATGGGGAGCTTGGTGGGGGGCTTGGGGGTAGGCCCGGTGCTGGGCCTGGTCCTGAGCCGGACGCTGGGCTCGGGGCTGGGCGCGGTCCTGAGCTTCAGCTCGAGGCTCGGCTCAGGCTCGGAGCCCGACCGGCCCTCACGGCTGAGCCCGGACTGGCGGCTGCACTCGGGGCCGCACCCGGCCCTGAGCTTCAGCTCGAGGCTCGGCTCAGGCTCGGAGCCCGACCGGGCCTCACGGCTGGGCTTGGACTCGGAGCTGCGATCAGCCCTGGGCTTCGGCTCGAAGCTGGGCTCAGGCTCGGAGCCCGACCGGGGCTCACGGCTGGGCCTGGACTCGCGGCTGGGTTTGCGGCTGGCTTCGAGGCGCGCATTGCGGTGCGGCTTCCGGCGGATTCGCATGGTCGTATGCTCGAACCATCACATGGATGTGAAGGTCAATCGAGCGAGGAGTGAGGCGGGGCACATGCGTATCGGGGAGCTGTCCGCGCGGACGGACACACCACGTCGGCTGCTGCGCTACTACGAGGAGCAACGGCTGATCGTGGCGAGCCGCTCCCCCAATGGTTACCGCGAATACGACGAGGCGACCGTCGACCGGGTGCTGCAGATCCGCGGTCTGCTCGACGCCGGCCTGCCGACGCGGATCATCAAGCAGATCCTCCCCTGCCTCGGCAAACCCCGCGCCCTCTACTTCCCCGACGCGACCCCCGAGATGATCGCGACCCTGGAACACGAACTCGACCGCATGACCTCCCGCATCACCTGCCTGACCCACAACCGCGACGCGATCGCCGAGTACCTGAACGCAGTCCGCGACGGGAACCCACCGGACGTGCTCGTCGAGGCACCAGCCTGAGACCTGGCTCCGCTACCCCGGGCGGCAGAACGACGGCGGTGTGGGAAGCCGACCGGGCAGGCATCCGCGCGGCAAGCCCATCCGCGCCGAGGCATCCGGGCGGCCGGGCGGTCGGACGGATGGTCGGGCGGGCGGGCGGCGGCGGCGGCCGCAGGACTGCACGGCAGCACGCCGGCCGGCAGGGCGGCCCGGCCGGCAGGGCGGCCCGGCGGCACGGCGGCCCGGCGGCCCGGCCGGCAGGGCGGCCCGGCGGCACGGCGGCCCGGCGGCCCGGCGGCAGGGCGGCAGGGCGGGAGGCAGGGCGGCACGGCAGGGCGGCACGGCAGGGCGGCACGGCGGGCCAGTAAAGCATCGGCGGCAGGGCTGGCGGTCGAGCGGCTGGGCAGCTGGGCAAAGCGTCCGCGCGGCAGGGCATGCGCGCGGTATGTCCTTTGTGGATCCCGGTGCGCGGCGACCGGGCGAAGGGTTCAGGGGCGGCGCGACTTCGGCAGCTTGGCTACTACCGCGTCGTAGGAGGCGTCCAGTAGTTCGGCCAGTTCGGTGGGCGGCACGGTGGTGTGAACGGTGGCGGTGAGGGCGACGCTGTTCCAGCCGTAGCGGCCCAGGTAGGCCATTACCGTGACCGTGGACGGATAGCGAGCCCGCAGTTCCGCGGCCTCCTCCTCGGTGGCGCCGCACTTCAAGCCGACCGAGGGTGGGGCGTTCTGTCCGATGAAGGCGAAGGCCTTGCCTCCGACCTTCGCCACGAGGACATGGTCGCCGAAGGGGTAAGTCTCCTCCGTGCCCGGCTTCGCCAGGCAGTACGCGATCACGTCCTCGACGGTCATGAGTGCGGGTACCACGGACAGACGCCGTTCATGGGCTCGGGGGTGACGCGCTCGGCGGCCTCGCCCACGTACGCGGCCTCCGCGATAGTGGCGGGAGTGGCGGCTCTCGGGGCGGCAGAGGTCCGAGTGGCTGCCGTGGCAGCCACTCGGGCAGCGTCGAGTGCGCGCCCGGCGATCATCGGCGGCTGCTCGCCTGGTTCCCGCGACCCACGTGGTCTTCCCGGCGCGCCTGGTCATCGCGACTCGCTTGGGGTCCGTGGGTCACTTGATTCCGGCGGCGTCCATGCCGCGCAGCTCCTTTTTCAGGTCGGAGACCTCGTCGCGGAGGCGGGCGGCCAGTTCGAACTGGAGGTCTCGGGCGGCTTGCATCATCTGGTCGGTCATCTGCTGGATCAGGTCGGCCAGTTGGGCTCGCGGCATGCCCGAGACGTCCTTGTCGACGAGCATGCCCGAGCTGCGGACGCGGTCGCCCTGCTCTGGTTTCTTGCCGCGGGAGGAGTTGCGGCCGGAGCCGCCGACGGCGACTGTCTCTTCGGAGTCCTCGGCTTCGCTGTAGACGCGGTCGAGGATGTCGGCGATCTTCTTGCGCAGTGGCTGCGGGTCGACGCCGCGTTCCTCGTTGTAGGCGACCTGCTTGG
The DNA here is from genome assembly GCF_900110575.1 of Amycolatopsis saalfeldensis. Classification (GTDB taxonomy): domain Bacteria; phylum Actinomycetota; class Actinomycetes; order Mycobacteriales; family Pseudonocardiaceae; genus Amycolatopsis; species Amycolatopsis saalfeldensis. Next base: position 451,944 of record NZ_FOEF01000004.1, on the reverse strand, counting down.
CGCGGCGGCGGTCGGTCTCGTCGATGGCGTGCCGCATCGAGTCGGTGATCTTGTCGGCGTACATGTGGACTTCGCCGGAGACGTTCCGGGCCGCGCGGCCGATGGTCTGGATCAGCGAGGTGCCGCTGCGCAGGAAGCCTTCCTTGTCCGCGTCGAGGATCGCGACCAGCGACACCTCCGGCAGGTCGAGGCCTTCCCGCAGCAGGTTGATGCCGACGAGCACGTCGTAGTCGCCGGCCCGCAGCTGGCGCAGCAGCTCGACGCGGCGCAGCGTGTCGACCTCCGAGTGCAGGTACCGCACCCGGATGCCGAGCTCCAGCAGGTAGTCGGTGAGGTCCTCGGACATCTTCTTGGTGAGCGTGGTGACCAGCACCCGCTCGTCCTTCTCCGCGCGCTCGCGGATCTCGTGCACCAGGTCGTCGATCTGGCCCTCGGTCGGCTTGACCACCACCTTCGGGTCGACCAGGCCGGTCGGGCGGATCACCTGCTCCACGAACTCGCCGGCCGCCTGGCCCATCTCGAACGGGCCCGGCGTCGCCGAGAGGTACACCGTCTGGCCGATCCGGTCGGAGAACTCCTCCCAGGTCAGCGGCCGGTTGTCGGTGGCGCTGGGCAGCCGGAAGCCGAACTCGACGAGGTTGCGCTTGCGCGACATGTCGCCCTCGTACATGCCGCCGATCTGCGGCACTGTCTGGTGCGACTCGTCGATCACCAGCAGGAAGTCTTCCGGGAAGTAGTCGATCAGGGTGGCCGGCGCGGAGCCGGCCGGCCGGCCGTCGATGTGTCGCGAGTAGTTCTCGATGCCGGAGCAGAACCCGACCTGGCGCATCATCTCGATGTCGTACGCCGTGCGCATGCGCAGCCGCTGGGCCTCCAGCAGCTTGCCCTGGCGCTCCAGCTCGGCCAGGCGCAGCTCGAGCTCCTCCTCGATGCCCTTGATCGCCTTCTCCATGCGCTCCGGGCCGGCCACGTAGTGCGTGGCGGGGAAGATCCGGACCTCGTCGATCTCGCGCACGATGTCGCCGGTGAGCGGGTGCAGGTAGTACAGCTTCTCGATCTCGTCGCCGAAGAACTCGACCCGGATGGCCAGCTCCTCGTACGCCGGGATGATCTCCACCGTGTCGCCGCGGGCGCGGAACGTGCCGCGGGCGAACGCGATGTCGTTGCGCGTGTACTGCACATCCACCAGCGCGCGCAGGAACACGTCGCGGTCGAGCCGCTCGCCGACCTTCAGCATCGAGGACCGGTCGAGGTAGGACTGCGGCGTGCCCAGGCCGTAGATGCACGACACGCTGGCCACCACGATGACGTCGCGGCGCGAGAGCAGGTTCATCGTGGCGGAGTGGCGCAGCCGCTCGACGTCGTCGTTGATCGACGAGTCCTTCTCGATGTAGGTGTCCGTCTGCGCGATGTACGCCTCGGGCTGGTAGTAGTCGTAATAGCTGACGAAGTACTCGACCGCGTTGTGCGGGAACAGCTCGCGCAGCTCGTTGGCCAGCTGCGCGGCCAGCGTCTTGTTCGGCGCCATCACCAGCGTGGGCCGCTGCACGCGCTCGATCAGCCACGCGGTGGTCGCCGACTTGCCCGTGCCGGTGGCGCCCAGCAGCACGACGTCCTTCTCGCCCGCGCGGACCCGGCGCTCGAGCTCGTCGATGGCCGCCGGCTGGTCACCGGCGGGCTGGTAGTCGCTGACGACCTCGAACCGGCCGCCGGACCGGGGGACGTCGGAGACCGGCCGGAAGTCGGACTGGGCGAGGACGGGGTGTTCGGTTGCGAAAGCCACGAGAACCAGAGTAAGCCGACCCACCGACAGTTTTCAGTCGCGGAGTCGGTAATGGGCCCGCGACCTGCGGTGAAAGGGGTCGCGGACGGTCCGGGGAGGCAGGTGCGGCACCGGGCTCGCCGGGTCGGTGCGGCCCGGCCAGGTCGACGCAACCCAGCCAAGTCAGCGCAACCCAGCCAGATCAGCGGCCCAGCCAGATCAGCGCGGCCCGACCAGATCAGCGCGGCCCAGCCAGGCTCGTCACGACCAGCCAGATCAGCACAACCCAGCCAGGCTCGTCACGACCAGCCAGATCAGCACAACCCAGCCAGGCTCGTCACGACCAGCCAGGTCAGTCCGGGCAAGAGGCAAGAGCACCCCCGGGCCAGCGCACGATGGCCAGCGCACGACGGCCGACGGCCCACCGGCCGGGTGTGGGACGGCCGATCCGGGCGCGACCCGGGTGAGAAACGTCCGGTTCCGGCCCCGCGCAGGGCAAGATGAGCGGATGACCGACCTGCACCCGCCGAAGATCGAGGTCTTCGACCCGGCCGCTCGCGTCAATGTCGATCCCAAGGGCGTCGCGCGGGAGGTGGAGGAGTTCCGCGAGCAGCCGTTCGGCCTCTACCTCGCCCGCCCGGCGCCCGGGCGGGCCCAGTTCAGCTACCTCGAGTCGTGGCTGCTGCCGGCGCTGGGGCTGCGCGTCACCGACTTCTGGTTCAATCCCGGACACGAGCGGGACCAGGACTTCTACCTCGACGTGGTCCGCGTGCGCCGGGACGGGGCCCGCTGGATCGCCACCGACCTCTACCTCGACCTGGTGCTCAAGGACAAAGTGTCGGTGCGCGTCATCGACAACGACGAGCTGGTCGCGGCGGTCGCGGAGGGTCTGCTGCCGCAGTCCGAAGCCGAGTACGCGCTTGAAGCCACGTACGCCGCTGTCGAAGGCCTCGCGGGGCACGGTTATGACCTCGCCGCCTGGCTGTCCACAAAGGACGTCACGCTGACCTGGCGGCGGCACCCTTAGCGGCCGCGCTCCGCGACCGGACGGCCGGTTGGGCCACGCAGGAGCGGCAGGAGGATGTCGTCGACGAGGTGCTCGACGAAGCGCTCGTCGCAGGGCTCCCCGACGAAGACGACGCGGTGCACGATCACGGCCGGGGCGACCTCGGCGAAGAGGCCGGAAGACGCCTGACGCGGCAGCCGGCCGGTCATCGCGGTCGCGTCGCGGCGCAGGATGCGGCGCATTTCCCCGGCCAGCCCCGGGTCGCCGCGCATCCCGGCGAACAGCGCCCCGAGCAGGCCGATCTCCTGCTCGGCGATCTGCCGCGCTAGCCAGGTGACGAGTACCAGGAGATCCGAGCGGAGGTCGTCGCCGGGAAGCTCGGGCGGAGTGACCGGCGAGCGATGGTCGACCGCGGCGGCGACGAGGGCCGCCTTGTCAGGATAGCGGCGGTAGATCGTCGTCTTCGCCGCGCCCGAGCGGGCCGCGACCGCCTCGATGGACAGCTGCTCGTAACCGTTTTCGGTCAGCAGCGCCAGCGTCGCGTCGAGGATCGCGACGTCGCGGCTCGCATCACGCGGCCTGCCCAGTGAGCCGTTCACCCGACCACCCCTCTTAAGATACGAAACCGTTTCGTATCGAAAAGTAACACGCAGCGGCGGCGCGGTCAAAACCGCCCGTATCCACCGATCGGTGGATGCCGGCCGCCTGCCGGTGGAGCCGGGTTCTGGCCGTTCCGGCGATCCGCGCGGGCCCCTCCCCGCGGGAGTCTTTCAGCGACGAACCGATCAGGAGGGGAGGGCGCGATGCCGGTCATCGAAGTCGAGCGCCTGCACAAGCGGTACGGCGGCAAGATCGCGGTGGACGACGTGTCGTTCAGCGTGGAGCGCGGGGAGATCTTCGGGATCCTCGGGCCCAACGGCGCCGGCAAGACCACCACGGTGGAGTGCCTGGAGGGGCTGCGCGTCGCCGACGGCGGCACGCTCTCGGTGCTCGGCCTCGACCCGCGCGAGGACCGGCACGAGCTGCGCCAGCGCGTCGGCATCCAGCTCCAGGAGAGCCAGCTGCCCGACCGCCTGCGGGTCCGCGAGGCGATCGACCTGTACGCCTCCTTCTACCGCGAGCCCGCCGACCCGGAGAAGCTGCTCGCCACGCTGGGCCTCGCCGACAAGCGCGACACCGCGTACAAGAATCTCTCCGGCGGCCAGAAGCAGCGGCTGTCCATCGCGCTCGCGCTGGTGGGCAGCCCGGAGATCGCCGTGCTCGACGAGCTCACCACCGGCCTCGACCCGCAGGCGCGGCGCGACACCTGGGAGCTGATCGAGGCGGTGCGCGACCAGGGCGTGACGATCCTGCTGGTCACGCACTTCATGGAGGAGGCCGAGCGGCTCTGCGACCGGATCGCGGTGATCGACTCCGGCCGCGTGGCCGCCATCGACACGCCCGCCGGGCTGGTCGGGCGGGTCGACGACGAGCAGCGCATCCGCTTCCGCCCGTCGGCGCCGGTCGACCTGGCGCGGCTGAAGGCACTGCCCGACGTGCTGAAGGTCGAGCGCCGCGGCGGGCAGCTGGTGGTGACCGGGCGCGGCAACGCGCTGCACACCGTCACCTCGTTCCTCGCCCGCAACCAGGTGATCGCCGGTGAGCTGCGGGTGGACCAGGCGAACCTCGACGACGCGTTCGTCGCGCTCACCGGCCGGAAACTGGACTGAGGGGACCACGCTGATGCTCACCAAGATGACCGCCGTGGAGGCGAAGCTGTTCCTCCGCGACCCGGGCGCGCCGGCCACCGTGATCGGCATCCCGCTCGCCCTGATCCTGGTGTTCGGGTTGATCCCGGGCACGAAGGACCCGAGCGCGCAGTTCGGCGGCCAGTCGCCGCTGTCCACTTTGATCGCCCCGATGGCGGTGGCGATCGTCATCGCGATGCTCGCGGTGACGCTGTTCCCGGCCGCGCTGGCCGGCTACCGCGAAAAGGGCGTGCTGAAACGGCTTTCCGCCAGCCCGGTGCCGCCGGCCCGGCTGCTGGCCGCGCAGCTGATCGTGAACCTCGTGGCCGCTGCCGTCGTGATCCTGCTCGTCGTGGGGGTGGGCAGGATCGCGCTCGGCATGGCGTTGCCGCGGAATCTCGGCGGCTTCGCGCTTTCGGTGGTGCTGGGCGCGGCGGCGCTGTTCTCGGTGGGCCTGCTGGTCGCCGCGTTCGCGCCGACCGCCCGGGCCGCGAGCGGCATCGGCGCGCTGGTGTTCTTCCCGATGCTGGCGCTGGGCGGGGTGTGGGTGCCGAAGGAGCAGCTGCCGGTGTTCCTGCAGCACGTCGCCGACGTCCTGCCGCTCGGCGCGACGATCAACGCCCTGCGCGAGACCGCGGCGGGTCACGCGCCGGAACTGCTGCAACTGGGCTCGATGGCCGCGGTCACCGTGGCCTGCTCCGTGCTCGCCGCCCGATTCTTCCGCTGGGAGTGACGATGACCGCGACCACCACCACCGTCCCGGCGACGCGCGCCGTCGCCCCGTTCGCCCGCACGCCCGTGCTCGTCCTCGCCGCGCTGCTCGCCCTGCTGCTGGGACTCACCGCGAACCGCTACGGCTACATGGGCGACGAGCTGTACTTCCTCTCCGCCGGACGGCACCTGGCCTGGGGCTACGTCGACCAGCCGCCGCTGCTGCCGCTGATCGCCCGCACCATGGACGCGCTCGTCCCCGGTTCCCCGTTCGTGCTGCGGATCCCGGCCATCCTGGCGATGGCCGCCGCGGTGGTCTTCGCCGCGCTGATCGCCCGCGAGCTCGGCGGCGGGACCAAGGCGCAGGCCCTCACCGCGGCGACGCTGGCGGTGTCGACCCAGTTCATCGGCAGCGGGCACTACCTGGCGACCTCGACGCTCGACCCCTTCCTGTGGACGGTGCTGCTCTGGCTGCTGGTCCGCTGGGTCCGCACTCGAGCCGACGGCCTGCTGGTCTGGGCGGGCGTGGTCACCGCGCTCACGCTCTACACGAAGTTCCTGATCGGCGGCTTCTGGCTGATCGCCGGGATCGCGCTGCTCGTCTTCGGCCCGCGTGAGCTGCTGCGGCGGCCGAAGCTGTGGCTCGGCGCCGCCATCGCCGCGGCGGCACTGGTCCCGACGCTCGTCTGGCAGGCCACGCACGGCTGGCCGCAGCTGGGCATGGGCCAGGCCATCTCGCAGGAGGTCAGCGACTACCTGGGCGGGCGGGTGGCATGGCTGCCCGAGGCGCTGCTCGTCGCCGGCCTGCCGGTCGGGGCCGTGCTGCTCTGTTACGGCCTGTGGCGGCTGCTGCGCGCGGAGCGGCTGCGGCCGTACCGGTTCCTCGCCTGGACCACGATCGGCCTGGCCGCGGTGTTCATCCTGGCCAACGGCCGCGCGTACTACATCGCGGGGATGTTCGCGCCGTGCTGGGCCGCGGCCGCGGTCGAGCTGGAGAGCGGCCGGGCCTCCCGCTGGTGGCGCTGGATCGCGACCTGGCCGGTGTACCTGCTGGCGCTGGTCATCGCGGTCCCCCAGTCCTTGCCCGTGTGGCCGCAGGCCTGGCTGACGGAGCACCCGGGGCTGCCGAGGTCGATCCTCGCGTCCGCCGAGATCGGCTGGCCGGAGACGGCGCGCTCGGTGGCGGACGCGTTCGCGAAGGTGCCCGACCCGGCCCACACCGCCGTGGTCACCGAGTCCTACTGGACGGCGAGCGCGCTGGACCACTTCGGCCCCGCGCTCGGCCTGCCGGAGCCGGCCAGCCCGAGCCGCGGGTACGCCACGCTGGTCCTGCCGCCGGATTCGGCCCGGGACGTGCTGTTCGTCGGGACCGACCCGCGGCCCCTGCTCGGCCACTTCGCCGACCTGCGCCCGGCGGGCAAGGTGGACACCGGCGCGGCCGTGCCGAGTGTGGAGCAGGGCCTGCCGATCTGGCTGGCGAGCGGGCGGCTCCAGCCGTGGCCGCGGATCTGGCCGCAGCTGATCACCCGCTGAGGTGGTGTGCCCGGCGCCACAGCGAGCGGCCCGGCGCCGGGCCCGCCCCCGTAGGGTGCGGCTCGTCAGGCCCGAACAGCGGACGGGGAGCAGGATGGAAGCCGTGACCACGGCCGGCGCTCGCGCCAAGCCCACCGGCGACGTCGCGGAGTTCGCGCGGCTGCCCGTGGCGCTGCTCGCGGCCGGCACCGCGGCGATTCTGCTCGCCACCGCCGGCCGTTACGGCTACTTCGGCGACGAGCTGTACTTCCTCGCCGCGGGCAAGCACCTGGCCTGGGGGTACGCCGACCAGCCGCCGGTGCTGCCGCTGATCGCGTGGCTGATGAACACGATCGCCCCGGGCTCGCTGGTGGTGTTCCGGCTCCCGGCGATCCTGGTCACCGCCGCCGGGGTGGTGCTGACAGCGCTGATCGCGCGGGAACTCGGCGGCAATCGGCGGGCGCAGACCCGCGCGGCCGCCGCGTTCGCGATCTGCGGCCAGTTCGCAGGCAGCGGCCACTACCTCGCGACGTCCACTGTGGACCCGGTGCTGTGGACGGCGGCGCTGTGGCTGCTGGTGCGCTGGCTTCGGACCCGTGACGACAACCTGCTGCTGTGGCTGGGCCTGGTCACCGCCGTCGCGCTCAACGTGAAGTTCCTGATCGGCGCGTTCTGGGCCGTGACCGCGGTGGCCTCGCTCGTGTTCGGCCCGCGTGAGCTGCTGCGCCGGCCGAAACTGTGGGCGGGGGCCGGCATCGCCGCGCTCGCCTGCGTCCCGACGCTGTGGTGGCAGACCGCCAACGGCTGGCCGCAGCTCGGCATGGGCGACGCCATCGCCAAGGAGGTCGACGAGGGCGGCGGCCGCGCGGAGTTCGTGCCGGGCCTGCTGGCCGGGGCCGGCCTGGTGACCGGCGCCCTGGGCGTCCTTTATGGACTTTCGGTGCTGCTGGGCGCCCAACGGCTGCGGCCGTACCGGTTCCTCGGCTGGACGACGCTCGGGCTGGTCGTCGTGTTCATCGTCGTCAACGGGCGGTTCTACTACGCCGCGGGCATGTTCGGCCTGCTGTGGGCCGCGGCCGCCGTGCACCTGGAGCACCGGCGGCCCGCGCTGTGGTGGCGCTGGGTGCCGACCTGGCCGGTGTTCGTGCTCTCCGCGCTGTACAGCCTGCCGTACGCGCTGCCGGTCTGGCCGGTGCAGTGGCTCGTCGAGCATCCCGACGCGCCGCACCCCGCGTACGCCGTGGAGGAGGTGGGCTGGCCCGACCTGGCGGACTCCGTCGCCGGCGCGTACCGCCTGCTGCCGCCTGGCGAACGCGACCACACCGCGCTCGTCACCGCGGGCTACTGGCAGGCGGGCGCCCTCGACCGGTACGGGCCGGAGCGTGACCTGCCCGAGGCGTACAGCCCCAGCCGCGGCTTCTGGTACTTCGGGCGCCCCGCCAACGACATGGACACCGTGCTCTTCGTCGGAAGAGACCCGTCGAAACTGGCGAAACACTTCCAGTCGGCGAAGGTCGTGGCACGCGTCGACAACCGGCTCGGCGTGCCCAACTCAAGCCGGAACATGCCGATCTGGCGGCTCACCGGACGTCTCGACGCCTGGTCCGTGCTCTGGCCCCAGCTCAAGGACCTCAAGGCATGAGATCCCGGCGGGCCGACGACGTGAAGGTGGACTGGGGCCGTTCGCTGATGCCGCCCCTCGCGCCGAATCCGGGGCTGCGCTGGCACCAGTGGTTCACCCGGGTGGAGACCGTGTTCGGGTTCGTGCTCCTCCTCGTCCCGGTCCTGCTCAGCACGCTGCCGGCGAACCAGACGGCCGGGCACCGGGCGGTCACGCTGGCCCTCGCGGGCGGCGCCGCGGTGTGGCTGCTGCTCACCACCGTGCTGCCGCACCCCGGCGTGCGCGAACGCCCGGTGTTCGCCGTGCTGACCTTCGTCGGAGTGGTGGGCTTCGCGACGGCGCTGCAGGCCCGGGAGTCCCCCTTCTTCGTCTTCATGATCTTCGCGTTCTTCGCCGCCATGCGGATGAGCCCGGTGCCCGTGGCGATCCTCGGCGTGGGCATCACCTCGCTGCTGATCAACACGGTCTCGGTCGGCGGGCCGGTGCACTCGCTGACGACCTCGCCGGGCGTCATGGTGACGCTGATCCTGGTGCAGACGGCGGCGATCGGCGGCGGGGGCGCGGTGTTCGCCGCGGTCGGGCGGCAGAGCCAGGAACGCAAGCGGATGCTCGACCAGCTGGCCGCGGCCGAGGCGGAAAACCTTGGCCTGCAACGGCAATTGCTCACCCAGGCCCGTGAGGCGGGGGTGCTCGACGAGCGCCAGCGGCTGAGCCAGGAAATCCACGACACGCTCGCTCAGGGCTTCACCGGGATCATCACCCAGCTCGAGGCGGCCGCGCAGGCCGAGGCCGATCCGGCCGAGTGGCGGCGCCACCTCGGCACCGCCACCGAGCTGGCCCGGGAGAACCTCACCGCCGCCCGCCGGTCCGTCGGCGCGCTGCGGCCGGAACCGCTGGAATCGGCGACGCTGCCCGAGGCGCTGGCCGAGGTGACGCGCCGGTGGGGCGAGCGCACCGGCGTCCGGGCGGACTTCACCGCCACGGGCACCGCCGAGGCCCTGCACCCCGAGCTGGAGGCGACCCTGCTGCGCATCACCCAGGAAGCACTGTCCAATGTGGCCAAACACGCGGCGGCGGACCGGGTGGGGCTCACGCTTTCGTACATGAGCGACGAGGTGACGCTGGACGTGCGCGACGACGGCGTCGGCTTCGACCCCGAGGCCCCGCCGCCGGCCGAAGGCGGTTTCGGGCTGCCCGGGATGCGACGGCGCGTCGAGCGGCTGGCCGGCACCCTGCACGTGGAGTCCGAGCCCGGCGGCGGCACGGCGATCTCGGTGAACCTGCCCGCGGTCCCGGCTGCGACACTGCCCGAAGGAACACTGCCCGGGGACACCGACGACGAGGGGGCGTCCGCGTGACGATCACACTGCTCATCGCCGACGATCACCCGATCGTCCGCGACGGGCTGCGCGGCATCTTCACCGGCGAGCACGGGTTCGAGGTGCTCGGCGAAGCCGGGAACGGCAGCGAGGCGGTGGCGCTGGCCGAGTCCCTGAAGCCCGACGTCGTCCTGATGGACCTGCGCATGCCCGGCACCGACGGCGTCGCCGCCATCACCGAGCTGGCCCGCCTCGACAACCCCGCGCGGGTGCTGGTCCTGACGACCTACGACACCGACTCCGACGTGCTGCCGGCCATCGAGGCGGGCGCTACCGGCTACCTGCTCAAGGACTCCCCGCGCGAGGAGCTGTTCCGCGCCGTCCGCGCGGCCTCCCGCGGCGAAGCGGTGCTCTCCCCCGCCGTCGCCAGCCGGATCATGGGCCAGATGCGCGCACCGGCGAAGGAACCCTTGTCCCAGCGCGAAATCGAGGTCCTTTCACTGGTCTCCCGCGGCTCGACCAACAAGGACGCGGCGAAGAAGCTCTTCATCAGCGAGGCGACGGTGAAAACCCACCTCCTGCACGCGTACGCCAAGCTCGGGGTGAAGGACCGCGCGGCCGCCGTCGCCGTCGCCTTCGAACGCGGGCTGCTCGGCTCCTAGCCCCACAGCTCCCTCCCCCGGTCCGCGACCCGCGCGGCCGCCCGGGCGACGAACTCGCCGACGTCCAGTGCGTCCACCTTCCGGCCGTCACGCAGGCGCGGCGCCACCTGCCCGCCGGCGGCTTCGGCGGCGCCGAGCACTGCCTGGTACGGAACGAGACGGCCGGCGCGGACGCGGGCGCCGAGGCTGCCCTGGTCCGGGCTCGCCAGCTCGGCGCGCAGGCCCGCGTCGAGGCACCGTTCCAGGAGCGCCGACGCCTCGGGAAGCTGGGCGTCGGACACCGGCAGCACCAGGACCTGGACCGGCGCGAGCCACGGCGGGAACGCGCCCCCGTGCTCCTCCACCAGCTGAGCCATCGCGCGCTCCAGACTGCCGAGCACGCTGCGGTGCACCAGCGCCGGGCGGTGCGCGGCGCCGTCCGGGCCGGTGTAGCGCAGGTCGAACCGCTCGGGCTGGTGGAAATCGACCTGCACGGTCGACAGGGTGGACTCGCGGCCCGCGCTGTCGACGACCTGGACGTCGATCTTCGGGCCGTAGAACGCCGCCTCCCCCGCCACCGCCTCGTACTCGATGCCGCTGCTGTCCAGCGCCTCGACGAGCAGCGCGGCCGCACGGTCCCACTGCTCGGGCGATCCCGCGTGTTTCCCGCCTTCGCCGGCCAGCGAAAGCCGGTAGCGCGCCGGGCGGAGGCCGAGGTCCCGGTGGACGCGCCGGATCAGCTCCAGCGCGCCGTGCGCCTCGGCGGCGACCTGGTCCGGGGTGCAGAACAGGTGCGCGTCGTTGAGCTGGATCGCGCGCACGCGGTTCAGCCCGCCCAGCACGCCGGACAGCTCGGCCCGGTACATGCCGCCCAGCTCCGCGATCCGCAGCGGCAGCTCGCGGTGGCTGCGCGCCCGGGAGCGGTAGACGAGCGCGTGGTGCGGGCACAAACTGGGCCGCAGCACCACTTCCTCGCCGCCGACGCGCATCGGCGGGAACATGTCTTCGCGGTAGTGCGCCCAGTGGCCGGACCGCTCGTACAGCTCGCGTTTGCCGAGCACCGGCGAATACACGTGCCGATAGCCCGCGCGGCGCTCGAGGTCGCGGACGTACTCCTCCAGGGTGTGGCGCAGCACGGCGCCATCGGGCAGCAGGAACGGCAATCCGGCGCCGATCAGCGGATCGGTGGCGAACAGGTGCAGTTCCCGGCCGAGCTTGCGGTGATCAGGCATCGTGGTCTCCTCACGGGCGGGAGACGGGTGACCACACGGCGAAGCCCCGGGGCACCCGCCCCGGGGTTTCGCTACTGCTCAGGTGTCAGCGCGCCGGGTCGGTGTCCGGCGTGGTCGTCGATGCGGCGCGCTTCATACGGGACACGCTAACCGCGGCCACGCCCGTGCGCATCCGCTTTTACGGCGTCCAGGACGTCTGCGCGGCCCACACCTCGGCGCGGGTGAAGGCGGCGTTCACCCAGCTTTGCTTCTCATCGGCGTAGTGCTCGATAGTGCCGTCCGCAGCGTGCTTGCGGGCGAGCTGCTGCTTCAGCTCCGCGTACGCGTCACGCTCTTGCGGGTGCGCGCGGATCCAGTCGCGGAACAACAGGGCGAGCCGCCACGAGGGCGTCTCCGGCGAGCGCACGTGCACGTTCACCGCGCGCTTCGGGTCCGCGCCGACGTGCACCCGCTTCGGCCACGGGGCCGCGCCGTCCTCCTGCGGGTCGTCGACCCATTCGCCCTCCAGGAGCGGGAAGCCGGCGTCGCAGACCGCGCCGGCGATCGCGTCGGCATCGTCCAAAGAGGACACCGTCAGCTGGAGGTCGAGGACGTCCTTCGCGGGCAGCCCCGGCACCGACGTCGAGCCGATGTGGTCGGCGCGCAGCAGCCGGTCCCCCGCGGCCTGCCGCAGCCGGGCGAGCTGGCGCTCCGCCTGCATCGGCCACGTCGTGTCGTACGGGGTGATGACCGGCGACATCGGGGGCCGCGGCCGGCGCAGCCGCACGTTGGCTTCGAACGGCACCAGCCGGTCCGCCCACAGCGCGTCGACCTCGGCGAGCACGATGTCCTGCGCGCCGCCGTTGTCGAGCCAGACGTCGGCGACCGCGCGGCGCTGGGCGTCGCTGGCCTGGGCGCGGATGCGGGCGCGCGCGTCGGCCTCGGCCATGCCGCGGGCCTCGACCAGCCGCCGGACGCGGACCTCCATCGGCGCGTCGACGATCACCACCAGGTGGTACGCCGGGGCCAGGTGCCCCTCGACGAGCAGCGGGATGTCGTGCACGATCACGGCGTCCGCGGCCGCCCCGGCCATCAGCTCGGCCGTGCGCGCGCCGACCAGCGGGTGCACGATCCCGTTCAGCCGCCTCCGGGACTCCTCGTCGGCGAACGCCTTGGCCGCGAGCGCGGGCCGGTTCAGCGAGCCGTCTCCGGCGAGCACGTCCTCGCCGAAGGCCGCGACGACAGCGGCCAGTCCCGGGGTGCCGGGCTCGACGACCTCACGCGCGATCTTGTCGGAGTCCACGAGCACCGCGCCGTGCTCGGCGAGCCGGGTGGCCACCGTCGATTTGCCCGCGCCGATTCCGCCCGTCAATCCCACTCGCAGCATGGGGGCCACCCTAACCAGCCTCCGCTGTCACCCGATCAGGGGAGGTCAGGCCTCCTGCACGTGCACCCGCACGGGTGGACGCACACCTCAAGTGGAAAAGCAAGGACATAGTGGTGGGCCGCTCACCTGATTTGGGTGACACGCCGGGCCATTACCCGGGTTTATCGCCTCGAGTGCGTAGCGTGCGCGGCGGACGGGTCGCCCACACGGAGGAACGATGGCGGATAAGCACGTCGGGAAGCACCGGCTCGGCACACCGGGGCTGGTGCACTGCGTGGGGTACCGCCCCGTGGCGGAGGCGCTGGCCGAGTACCGGCGGACCTGGCTGAGCGCGCTGCTGGTCCCTGCCCAGCACAGCTTCGCCGGCCTGCGCCGCCGGGCCCGCGCCGCGGCGCTGGAACGCATCTGGGTCCCGGCGGTCGTCCGCACCACCTGAGGCGGCTCCTTCACGGCCGGGGACGCGCGGCGGTGCGGAACCGCGCCCGGTACGCGCTCGGCGGCACGCCCAATTCCCGGGTGAACACCCGCCGCAGGGTCTCCGGCGAGCCGAAGCCGGTGCTTCGCGCCACGACGTCGAGCGGATCCGTCCCGCGCTCGAGCAGCTGGCGCGCCGCCTCCAGCCGTGTGCTCTCCACGAACTTCGCGGCCGACGTGCCCGCCTGCTCCCGGAACAGCCGTGTCAGCTGCCGGACGCTGACCCCCGCCCCGTGGGCCAGCGAGGCCAGGCTGTGATCCCCCGCCGGGTCGGCGGTGATGCGGTCCATCAGCCGCCGCAGCACCTCGGGCCCGGCCTGACCGGCGGTGAGGCGCACGCTGAACTGCGACTGGCCGCCCGGCCGTTGCAGGAACACCACCAGGTGCTTCGCCACCAGCCGGGCCGCCTCGGCGCCTAAGTCCTCCTCTACCAGCGCGAGCGAGAGGTCGATGCCCGCCGTGACGCCGGCGGAGCTGAGCACCGGGCCGTCGCGCACGAAGATCGCGTCGCTGTCCACCTCGACGGCCGGATAGCGGCGCGCGAGCTGGTCCGCGAACTCCCAGTGGGTCGCCGCGCGACGGCCGTCCAGCAGTCCCGCGGCGGCCAGCGCGAAGGCGCCCGCGCAGACCGACGCCGTGCGCCGCGCCTGCCCGGCCAGGCGGCGGACCTGCGCCAGCAACGGCTCGTCGGCCACCGTCGCCTGCCAGTGCGGGCCGCCGGGCACCACCAGGGTGCCGTCCTCGACGGTCACCTCCTCCAGCGCGACGTCGGCGCCGAGCCGCGTGCCGGTGGTCGTGCGGACGTCGCCGCCGCCCGGGGACGCGGTCAGCAGCTCGTACTCCGCGCCGTGCTCGTTGGCCATGCCGAAGACCTCGAGCGGGCCGGTGACGTCCAGCAGCCGCACCGAGTCGTAGACGACGACCACCACGCGTCCGGAGCGCATGCCCTCAGCCTCGCCGTCCGGGCGGCCCCGGCGCAACACGCCCTCAGACCACCCGGGTTTCGATGGCGATCTCGTGGGTCAGCGTCCGGTGCACCGGGCACTTGTCCGCGATCTCCAGCAGCCTCGCGCGCTGCTCGTCGTCCAGGTCGCCCTCGAAGGAGATCTCGCGGGTGATGCGGCTCAGCATGCCGGCCTCCGTCTCGCAGCGTTCGCAGTCCCGCGCGTGGATGCGGTCGTGGCGCAGGCGGACGGTGGTGCGCACGAGCGGGATGCCCTTGCGGTCGGCGTACATCCGCAGGGTCATCGCCGTGCAGGAGCCCAGCGAGGCGAGCAACAGGTCGTACGGCGTCGGTCCCGCGTCGTCGCCGCCGGCCGCTTGCGGCTCGTCGGCGGCGAACTCGTGCGCCGCGGTGGTGATCCGCTGGGTGTAGCGGCCGCCGCCGGCGTCGGTGACGACAACGGTGCCGGGCTCCGGCTGGGTCATCCGGTCATTCCTCCCACTTGGAGTTCTCGATGGTCTCGACGAAGTCCTGCCGGGCGAAGCCTGGCACAAACCGCGCGAGCACGTCGGCCTTGACGTTGCCGAACGTCGTTTGTGGACGGTCCCGGAGGCCGTCGGCGAACGCCGCGAGGATCCGCCGTTTGAAGTCGGGCCGCGGATGGGCCGCGACCACGGCGGCGCGGGCCTCGGCGCCCAGGTCCTCGTAGCCGATGCCGAGCACGTCGTACTCCACGCCCACGGTCACCAGCGCGACTTCCGGCTCCATGTGCGCCGGGATCTCGGGCGTGGTGTGCAGCGCGATGGCCGTCCACGCGATCCGCGCGCGCTCGGCGGCGGTGTCGTCGGCGTCGTCGTGGGCGAGCAGGAAGCGGCGGGCTTCGTCGGCACCGTCCAGCTCGAAGCGGCGGTCGGTGCGGTGGCCGTCGACGAGGCCGATGTCGTGGAACAGCGCCGCGACGTAAAGGAGTTCCGCGTCGAAGACCAGGCCCCGGCGCTCACCCTGCAGCGCGCCGAAGAGGAAGACCCGCACGGAATGGTCGTAGAGCAACGGGCTCGCGGTGTCGCGGACGAAAGCGGCGGCATCCGTGGCGAGCTTGCTGTCGGGGATTCGCACACCCGCGATGCGGGGGACCGAAGTGGCGGTCATGGCCGGGCCTTTCCCTGTTCCGGCACCGAATGGCCGGGCCACCCCGACGGTGCCAGCGCCCGGGCGGACCGGCCCGCTGTCCCTGGGACGAACATCCCACAGATCGGGCCGGAGGGTGAAGTTCCCAAGACGGCGCGGATATCGTATCTTCGGCAGGCGTACGCGGACTTGAACGCTGTCCTACGCGGCACCTGCGAAGGGGGTGAGGGCATGGCCACCCGCCATCTGTCCGTGCAGCCGGCCGACCAGAACAGCCGCAGGCGGTTCCTCGACGCGGCGCTGGCGGTGCTGACCGACCGGGGCGTCGCCGGGCTCACCGTCCGCGGGGTCGCCGAGGCGGCCGGCGCCTCCACCATCACCGTGTACACCCGCTTCGGCGGGCGCACCGGATTGCTCGACGCCTTGTACGAGCGCGCTTTCGACCTGATGCGAGAGCAGCTGCTCGACGTGCCGCCCGAGACCGAAGACGGCCTCGCCGACCTCATCGAGGTGGCCCTGGCCTACCGCCGCTTCGCGCTGGAGAACCCGGCGCGCTACGCGTTGATGTACGAACGCTCGGTGCACGACTTCGACCCGGACCCGGACCTGCGCACCGCGGTGATGCGGACGACGTTCGTGATGTTCGTGGACAAGATCCGCCGGATCAGCGAGCCCGGCATGGACCTGCAGCAGCTCGGCTACCTGCTGTGGACGTCGATGCACGGCCTGGTCAGCGTGGAGCTGACAATGCGCTCGCAGACCCCGCTGAGCGACTGGTTCATCGAGAACACCGACGAGGCCAATGAGGACGTCTACCGCACCGGCGTGCGGGCGATGTGCACCGGCCTCGGCCTCCGCACCTGAGACGCACCAAGAAAACACGCTCTGTCTGAGAAAGACCGCCTGAAAAAACGCCGCGGCCCCGGTCCGATTCGGACCGGGGCCGCGGCGTTCTACGGGACTAGATCACGCGCCACCGGAGAGCTTCTCGCGCAGGGCCGCGAGCTGCTCGTCGCTGGCCAGCGTGCCGCCGCTCTTGGCTTCGGCCGGAGCGGAGGTGTAGCTCTGCTCGCCGCTGTCGCCCGAGCTGGTGCTGCTGGTGACCCCGGTCGCGGCGTCGGCCGCCGCTTCCGCGTCGGCCTCGGCGGCCTTGACGACCTGCTTCATGTGGGCCTCGTAACGGGTGTGCGCCTCGGCGTACTGGCGCTCCCACTCCTCACGCTGCTTGTCGAAGCCGTCCTGCCACTCCTGGGTGTCCGGGTCGAAGCCTTCGGGGTAGATGTAGTTGCCCTCGGCGTCGTACTCGGCGGCCATGCCGTACTGGGTCGGGTCGAACTCGGTCTCGGTGGTGACGCCCTCGTTCGCCTGCTTCAGCGAAAGCGAGATGCGACGACGCTCGAGGTCGATGTCGATGACCTTGACCATCACGTCGCCGTTGACCTGGACGACCTGCTCCGGGATCTCCACGTGGCGCTCGGCCAGCTCGGAGATGTGCACCAGGCCCTCGATGCCCTCCTCGACGCGCACGAACGCGCCGAACGGGACGAGCTTGGTGACCTTGCCCGGCACGATCTGGCCGATCGCGTGGGTGCGGGCGAACTGGCGCCACGGGTCTTCCTGGGTCGCCTTCAGCGACAGGGACACGCGCTCGCGGTCCATGTCGACGTCGAGGACCTCGACCGTGACCTCCTGGCCGACCTCGACGACCTCGGACGGGTGGTCGATGTGCTTCCAGGACAGCTCGGAGACGTGCACCAGGCCGTCGACGCCGCCCAGGTCCACGAAGGCACCGAAGTTGACGATGGACGACACGACGCCCTTGCGGACCTGGCCCTTGGCGAGCGCGTTGAGGAACTCGCTGCGCACCTCGGACTGGGTCTGCTCCAGGTAGGCGCGGCGGGACAGGACCACGTTGTTGCGGTTCTTGTCCAGCTCGATGATCTTCGCCTCGAGCTCGCGGCCGACGTACGGCTGCAGGTCGCGCACGCGGCGCATCTCGACCAGCGACGCGGGCAGGAAGCCGCGCAGGCCGATGTCCAGGATGAGGCCGCCCTTGACGACCTCGATGACGGTGCCCTTGACGGGCTCGTCCTTCTCCTTGAGCTCCTCGATCGTGCCCCAGGCGCGCTCGTACTGCGCGCGCTTCTTGGACAGGATCAGACGGCCTTCCTTGTCCTCCTTCTGGAGAACCAGGGCTTCGACCTCATCGCCGACGGTGACAACCTCAGCCGGGTCGACATCGTGCTTGATGGAGAGCTCACGCGAGGGGATGACACCCTCGGTCTTGTAGCCGATGTCGAGCAGGACCTCGTCGCGGTCGACCTTGACGATGGTGCCTTCGACGATGTCCCCATCGTTGAAGTACTTGATCGTCTTGTCGATCGCTGCGAGGAAGTCTTCCTCCGACCCGATGTCGTTGATGGCGACCTGGGGGGCGCCGGTCGGCGCGGTCGGGGCGGTGGCGATGTCGGTGGTCATTAGGCGGGTTGCTCCGGTGGATGGGATCGTAGGGTTTGCAGTTGGCGGCGCAGCAAGCGGTGAGAACGAGGCATGCGACGACCGTCAGACAAGCAAACGCCCACCAGTGAACGACCGCGGCATGATCCGCAAACGGTGCGCGGCCCCGGCAGGTGATGAACCCAGGCAGCGCGAACCCACTGCGCTAACACTTATCGTACGCGGGCCACGGTAGGGGACACAATCAGGGTCTCCTCCCCGGCCGGTACCCTCGCCGCAACGCCGGACCCCGGCCCCACATTCCCCGAAGGACCAGCATGCCCGAGCCCGCAGCGGTGCCGACAGGGTTGGCGGACGAGGTGCCCGCGACGGTGCCGGACGGGGACCGCCACGAGCACGCCGAGCAGCAGCTCGGCACCACCGGCGTCGCCTACCGGGCGGTCGGCGGCGCCGAGGCCGCGGCCGCGAACCTCGCCTGGTGGGACGCCGACGCCGACGACTACCAGGCCGCCCACGGCGACTTCCTCGGCGACGCCGACTTCGTCTGGTGCCCCGAGGGCGTGCGCGAGGCCGAAGCGCGCCTGCTCGGCGACGTCCGCGGCAAGCGCGTGCTCGAGGTCGGCTGCGGCCAGGCCGCGTGCTCGCGCTGGCTCGCCTCGGCGGGCGCGGCCGCCGTCGCCACCGACCTGTCCGCGGGGATGCTGCGCCACGCCCGAGAGGGCAACGAGCGCACCGGCGTCGCGGTCCCGCTCGTGCAGGCCAACGCCGAGGTGCTGCCGTTCGCCTCTGGCAGCTTCGACGCCGCCTGCTCGGCGTTCGGCGCGCTGCCCTTCGTCCCTTCGATCGAGACGGTCTTCGCGGAGGTCCGGCGGGTGCTGCGGCCGGGCTCGCCGTGGGTCTTCTCGGTGACTCACCCGATGCGGTGGATCTTCCCGGACGACCCGGGCCCGCAGGGGCTCACCGTCACGCAGCCCTACTTCGACCGCACGCCGTACCTCGAAGTGGACGAGGCCGGCGAAGCCACGTACGTCGAATACCACCGGACCCTCGGCGATTACGTGCGCGCGCTGGCCGGGACCGGGTTCACGCTGGAGGACCTGGTGGAGCCGGAGTGGCCGGCGGGCCACACCCGCACCTGGGGCCAGTGGAGCCCCTTGCGCGGCAAGCTCTTCCCGGGCACGGCCATCTTCCGCACCCGCCTCGCCTGACCCGCGGCTACGCTCCGTCCTCGTGGCCGCCACCGAGGGTTTGACCCGCTTCTCCGCGCTCGACCCGATGCTGCCGCCGCCCGCGCCGCCCGCGCTCGGCGACCGGATCGAGGTGGCGACGGCGGACGGCGCGCGGGTGGCGGGCGGGGTGCAGCGCCACCGGCACGGGCCCGGCGATCCCCCGCTGCTGTGGTCCGCGGCCGAGGTCTGGCAGCTCTTCCCCGACGCGGGCACCGCCGGCACCGAGGGCTTCGACCTGCTGCTGGGCGAGCTGCGGTCCCGGGTGGACGCCGAGGCGCCGGGCTCCGACTCGGCGTGCGTGGTCAACTGGCCGAGCCGCGACGCCGAGGCGATCCGCGCCTTCCTCGACCACGGGCTGGCGCCGCTGTCCGCGCTCGCCGTGCGGACCGAGGGCCCGCCGCCGGCCCCAGCGCCGGGCGACGCCGCCATCCGCGTTGCCGGCCCCGCCGACTTCGACGCCGTGCTGGCGCTCTGCACCGCGACGTTCGACTACACCGGGCTCGTCGCGCACCGGCGGCGGGAACAGACCGCCGAGCTGCTCGCGCCCGCGTTGCGCCACGCGCTCGACGAGCCCTTGACCTGGCTGGCCGAAGCCGAAGGCGAGCCGGTGGCCCTCGCCCAGTGCGCGTGGGTGGACTCGGGCGAGGGCGCCGAAGCGGCCGAGCTGCTGCCGCCCGGGCGCTGGGGCTACGTGAACAACCTGGTGACCGTGGCCGGGCACCGCGGCTCCGGCGTCGGCCGGGCGCTGATGGCGCGCGTCCACCGGGAGCTGCTCGGCGCGGGCGCCACCGCCACGTACCTCTACTACAACCCGACCAACCCGCTCTCGTCGGTGTTCTGGCACCGGCAGGGTTATCGTCCACTGTGGACTTCCTGGGAGGCGCACCCGGCGACCGCGCTGCGGTGACCGTCACCCGGTGGTGTGACGTGGGCCCGCCTGGCTTGCCGCGTGCCGACCTGGGGGTCTAGCTTTTTGAACTGACCGGTCAGTTCAAAAGAGGCAGGAGCTCCCCCGTGCAGGTACGAGCCGACCGGGTGTCCTTGACGGGCGCCCACGGCATTCTGTTGCCGCCCACCTCGCTGACCGCCGAGGACGGCTGCCTGACGATCGTCCACGGCGAGCCCGGCGTCGGGATCACCGCGCTCGGCCTCGCGCTCGCCGGCCGGGTCAAGCCGACCACCGGCACGGTGACCACGGACGTCGACGGGCACCTCCGCGACCTCGTGGCGGTCGTCGACGCACGCGAGGTGAGCGAGCCCGACGAAGCGCTCACCCTGCGCGTGGTCGCGGGCGAAGAGCTGGCGCTGGCCCACCGCCCGGCCGGCAAGGAGGACGTCGCGCGCTGGCTCGCCGCGCACGACGCCGCGCCGTTCGCGAACAGCCGCTTCGAGAACCTCGAGCCCGCGCTGCGCACCCGGCTGCTGGCCGCGCTGGCCGCCGAGCGCCGGGGCATCCGCGTACTCGTGCTCGACACCCCCGACCGGCACACCAGCGACGTCGAGTCGTGGGCCGCGGTCGCGCGGGAGCACGCCGAGCGCGGCCTGGCCGTGGTCGTGCTCGCCGCGACCACGCCGGTCTCCGCCCTCCCCTACCCGCCGGCCCTGATCGGGTCGGCCGACCAGCCCGAACCGGTGCGGCTGCTCGTGAGCACCGAAGGAGAAGACGAGGCATGACCATCCCCGAGGACCAGGGCGACGGCAAGCGCGCCGGCGGGCTGAACGCGTTCCGCATCGCGCTCAACGAACTGCGCCGGCTGTCCGCCGGCACCCTGCCGAAGCTGGCGATGGCCGCGCTCGTGCTCGTGCCGCTGCTGTACGCGTCGTTCTACCTGTACGCGAACTACGACCCGTACGGCCGGCTCGACAAGCTGCCCGCCGCCGTCTACACCACCGACGCCGGGGCCAAGGACTCCAGCGGCGCGGAGCGCAACATCGGCCGCGAGGTCACCGACGAGCTGACGAAGTCCGGCACCTTCCAGTGGCACGAGGTGTCCGAAAAGGACGCCAACGACGGCGTGCGCGACGACAAGTACTCCTTCGCCATCGGCATCCCGCGCGACTTCTCCGCGGCGTTGCTGTCCTCGGGCAACTTCACCCCGCAGCAGGCCACGATCACGCTGTCCACCAACGACTCCAACAACTACCTGGCCGGCACCATCGCCAAGCAGGTGGCCGACCAGGTGCGCAAGACCATCCAGGAGAAGGTGGGCAGCGAGGCCGCCGACCGGTTCCTGGTCGGGTTCTCCACCATCTACGGCAAGATCTCCGACGCCACGAGCGGCGCGCAGCAGCTCGCCGACGGTGCGGCGAAGCTGCAGACCGGGCAGCACCAGCTCGCCGACGGCGCGAGCCAGCTGGCCACCGGGTCCGGCACCCTGGCCACCGGGCTGGGCACGCTGAAGTCGAGCACCGCGCAGCTGCCGAGCCAGACCCAGCAGCTCGCGTCCGGCGCCGGGCAGGTCGCCGACGGCAACCAGAAGGTGGCCGACGCCGCCTCGCTCGCCGCCTCCGCGTCGTCCGGCATCCAGAGCCAGCTCGACAGCTACCGCGCGCAGCTGAACACCGACCTGCACAACGCCGGGCTCACCGACGCGCAGGCGAACGCGATCCTGGCGCGGGCCGACCAGCTGCGCTCGCCCGTCGACCAGGCGAACACCAAGATCCAGGCGGCGAACGGCGATCTGGCGAAGCTCGCGAGCGGCGCGCGCCAGGTTTCGGACGGCGCGCAGCAGCTCGCCGCCGCCTCGCCGCAGCTGACCAGCGGCATCGCGCAGGCGTCCGACGGCGCGAACCAGCTGCGCGACGGCGCGGCGAAGCTGAACGATGGGGAGAAGACCGCCGTCACCGGCACCGACCAGCTCGCGAGCGGGGCCGCGCAGCTGCGCGACGGGCTCGCGGCCGGGCTCAAGCAGATCCCGAACCCGGACGACCCGACCCGGACGGCCACGGCCAACACGATCGCCGATCCGGTGGCGGTGACCTCCAACGGCATCGCGTCCGCGGGGACCTACGGCGCCGGGCTCGCGCCGTTCTTCATCTCGCTGGCGACCTGGATCGGCGCGTTCGTGCTGTTCCTGCTGATCCGGCCGCTGTCCACGCGGGCGCTGACCGCGGGCGCGTCGCCGATCCGGGTGGCGCTGGGCGGCTGGCTGTCCTCGGCCGTGCTGGGGATCGCGCAGGTGATCGTGCTGTTCGCCGCGGTGACCTGGCTGGTCGGCATCCACATCGCGCATCCGTTGGGCGCCATCGGTTTCGCGATCCTCGTGTCGCTGGCGTTCACCTCGGTGGTGCACGCGCTGAACGCGTTCTTCGGCGCCGTCGGCAAGTTCCTCGGGCTGGTGCTGCTGGTGCTGCAGCTGGTCAGCGCGGGCGGCACGTTCCCCTGGCAGACGATCCCGGACGCGCTGTACCCGCTGCACGTGGTGCTGCCCATGGGCTACGCGATCGACGGCTTCCGCCACCTGCTCTACACCGGCGCCTCACTGCAGATCCTCGGTGACATCGGGGTGCTGGTGGCCTACCTGGTGGGCGGGGTCCTGCTGTCCACGCTGGCGGCGCGCAAGCACCGCGTGTGGTCGGTCTCGGCGCTCAAGCCCGAGCTGAGCCTGTAGCGCCCGCGGCCGTGAGAGAAGCGACCAAGCAGAAGCTCTTCGAGGCGACCCTGCGGCTTTCGGCCAGCCGGGGCCTGGTCGGGCTGACCGTGGACGACATCGCCACCGAGGCCGGTGTCGCCAAGGGCACCGTGTATTACAACTTCGGGTCCAAGGACGGGCTGATCGACGGGCTGCTGCGCTACGGCGTCGACCTGGCGGCCGGGCGGCTGCGGGCGGCGGTCTCGGACGCCGACCCGCTGACCGTGCTCGAGGCGCAGATCGACGTCACGCTGGCGTTCATCGCCGAGTACCCGGGGTTCTCGCAGATCCTGGTCAGCGAGCTGTGGCGGACGCCGGGCCAGTGGCACGACACGCTTGCCCTGCTGCGCGAGGAGCTGATCTCGATCGTCAAGGGCCAGCTCCAGCGCCTCGACGACGCCGGGCGGCTGCCCGCGGGCGTCGCCATCCCGACCGCCGCGGCCGGGCTGTTCGGCACCATGCTGGTGGTGGCGCTGGACTGGCAGGTGTTCCAGCCGGGCCGGACCCGCGACGAGGTCCGCGACGCGGTGATGGTGCTGGTGCGGGGCCTCGGCCGGGCCTGACCCGTTGAGTGGCTGCGCCGGCCGGGACCGGCGCGGCCACCCACCGTTGTCAGTCCAGCGCTGTCAGTGGCAGTTGGCGCAGCAGCCGCAGCCCTTGCCGGTGCACGCGGAGCAGCACCCGTGACGCATGACGACCTTGAACAGCCGCTTGATCATGTCCAGTCCTCCGTTCGATCGACACCAACACAGGTGACGCTAAGTGCCGGAGCGGTGGCGTCGGTACCGCCGGGCGGGCGGGTGACCGGGTGAATCACGGCGCGCGAGTGCTGGGCCTTGGCGACCTGCCCCCGGGTTCACTGGACCGTGCCGGAGCGAGGCCTCACCCGTTCGACTCTGCCACACCGCCCGGCTCACCGGATTTCTTTGCCACGGTGGGGAAATCCTCCTGTGCTGGATCTCCCGCTGCCGGGTGACGGCATCCGCAGCAGCGCTCGCAGCGGCCCGGCCGAGGTGCGACGCCGTTCACCGCCCCCGTATTCCGGCGACCGCCTGGAGTTCCTTGCACAGCAAAGGGGCTCCGGCGCCGAAGAACGCGTCGTCGAACTCCCGCGCGATCGCCGCGGCCCGCTCCGCGAGCACCCGCCCGTCCGCACTGAGCGCGACCCGCATCGACCGCGCGTCGGACTCGTGCGCGGTCCGGCTCAGGAGACCGCGTTTTTCCAGCAGCCGCAACACTTTCGAGGTCATCATCCGGTCGGCGCCCGCCTGCTCCGCGACCTCCTGTTGAGTGGCGGGGCCGTCACGGCGCTCGAGCCTGTCCGCCGAGGACAGCAGGAGGAACTGCGTGGGCGTGAGCCCGAGCGGCCGCAACCGGACGTCGAGCTGCGCCCGCCAGGCGAGCGCAGCCTGATGCAGCCAGAACCCGGCCGGTGGCGCGGATTCCTGGTAGGGCAAGGGTTCTCCGGGCGCTGCGGGGTGACCGGGGAGCGTGTCCGGCGCGGCGGCCGCCGGGGGCGGCGCGGGGTGATCGGGGGTCGAGATGGTGGCGGGTACGGAATCCGCAGTGAACAGGCGGTCGCAGGGGAGGTTCTTCAGCGCGGTCGTGGCCGTTCCTTTCTCGTGGATGGTGTCCGGGATCTGGTGCCTCGGCTGCCTGATCGCACGGATAGGCGACAGCAGCCCCGCGGCAACAACAGCTCCGTAGGCAACAACACCTCCGCGCGGCAACAACACCGCCGTGGGCGGCGGCAGCTCCGGTGCGGCACTGGGCCGCCCAGGTGTGGGCAGGTGGGCGCCCTGGTGCCGCCGGCAGTGGTCAGCGGGCGGGCAGCGGCAGGTCGAAGCGGCCGAAGACCCAGGTGCCCGGGGCGTCGGGGTCGTTGCCGGCCCAGAATTCCGTCCAGTGCTCGGCGAACTCGTCGGCCGAGAGGTAGCCGTCGCCGTCGAGGTCGAGGATCGGGAAGATCTCGTCGGTGGCGGTGGCGGTGGCGGTGCCGGTGCCGGTGCCGTTCCAGGTTTCGATCAGGCGGCGGTACTCGCTCTGGGAGATGCGGCCGTCGCCGTTCTCGTCGATCGCCTCGAACATCGCGGCGGCGGTGCCGGTGACCGCGTCCGGCATGTCGCCGAGCTGGTCCACGACGAGCAGCACCTCGTCGACGGTCACCTGGCCGTCCCGGTTCACGTCGGAGGCGGCGAGCAGGGTCGTCCACCAGCCCAGCATGATCTCCGACAGCCGCTTCACCTCCGGTGAGCCGGCGTGCGCCCCGCGCGCGGCGACCCACCTTTGCGCGAGCGCGGCAAAATCGGCTTCGGTGAGGAATCCGTCCCCGTCGGCGTCCATCGCGCCGAAGACCGTGGTGATCTTGCGTCTCTGCAGTTCGCTCGCCATCGTCCGTCCCTTCCGGTCCCCCTTGGCCGGGGACCCGCCGGAGAACTCAGCGTTGTCCCGCACCAAGATCACCACTACCGGCAGCCGGGTTCGGCGGCGACACGGAACGGTGATTCCGGCGGTGACTGGATGTGAACGCGCGAGCGTCCGATCAGTGGGCGGCTTCGTTCCAGGAACGGCCGTAGCCGACCGAAACCTCCAGCGGGACAGCCAGCGCGTACGCCGAGCCCATGCCCTCGCGGACCAGCTTCTCGACCTCTTCGCGCTCGCCTTCGGCGATTTCCAGGACCAGTTCGTCGTGGACCTGGAGCAGGACGCGGCTGCGCAGGTCCGCCTTCGCCAGCGCGCCGTGGACGTTCAGCATCGCGACCTTGATGATGTCGGCGGCGCTGCCCTGGATCGGGGCGTTCAGGGCCATCCGCTCGGCCATCTCGCGGCGCTGGCGGTTGTCGCTGTTGAGGTCCGGCAGGTAACGGCGGCGGCCGAAGATCGTTTCGGTGTAACCACTCTTGGCCGCTTCGCCGACAACCGACTGGAGGTAGTCGCGGACGCCGCCGAACCGGGCGAAGTACGCCTCCATCTGCGATTTGGCGTCCTCGGTGGAAATCCGCAGCTGCTGCGAGAGTCCATACGCCGACAGCCCGTACGCGAGGCCGTACGACATCGCCTTCACCCGGTAGCGCTGCTCCGCCGTGATCTCCTCGGCCGGCACCGAGAACGCCCGCGACGCGACGAACGTGTGCAGGTCCTCGCCGCTGTTGAACGCCTCGATCAGGCCCTCGTCCTTGGAAAGGTGGGCCATGATCCGCATTTCGATCTGGCTGTAGTCCGCGGTCATCAGCTCCGCGTAGCCCTCGCCGACCACGAACGCGTCGCGGATGCGGCGGCCTTCCTCGGTGCGGACCGGGATGTTCTGCAGGTTCGGCTCCACCGAGGACAGCCGCCCGGTGGCCGCGATGGTCTGCTGCAGCGTGGTGTGGATGCGCCCGTCGTCGGCGACCGACTTGATCAGGCCCTCGACGGTGGTGCGCAGCCGGGTGGCGTCGCGGTGCTCCAGCATGTGCTGCAGGAACGGGTGCTCGGTCTTCTCGAACAGGCTCTGCAACGCCTCGGCGTCGGTGGTGTAACCGGTCTTGGTGCGCTTGGTCTTCGGCATGCCCAGCTCGTCGAACAGCACCACCTGCAGCTGCTTGGGCGAGCCGAGGTTGATCTGCTTGCCGATCACCTTGTACGCCTCGTCGGCGGCCTGGGTGACCCGGCTGAGGTAGTGCGCCTCCAGCTCGGTGAGCTGCTCGACGTCGACGGCGATGCCCGCGGCCTCCAGCTCGGTGATCACCTCGAGCAGCGGCAGCTCCAGCTCGGCCAGCAGCTTCGACCCGCCCAGCTCGTCGAGCTCCTTGCCGAGCGCGCCGGCCAGCTCGAAGACCGCGCGGGCCTTGACCAGTTCCTCCTGGATCTCCTTCTGCTCCAGCTCTTCCGCGCCGCCGTCGAGCAGCGACAGCTGGCCGTCGCCCTCGCCCGACTCGGACCGCAGCTCACGGTGCAGGTAGCGCAACGCCAGGTCGTCCAGCTCGAAGGTGCGCTGGCCCGGCCGCACCAGGTACGCCGCGAGCGCGGTGTCCAGCACCAGCCCGGCGAGCGTCCAGCCGCGGGCGCGCACGGCGTGCAGCGGCACCTTCAGGTCGTGGCCGATCTTGTGGACGCCCGATTCGGCGAGCCAGGCGGCGAGTGCCCGGTCGTCGGCTTCGTCCATGGTCGTGACGTCGACGTACGCGCCCTCGCCGTCCGGCGCCGCGAAGGCGATCGCCCGCAGGTCCGAGCGGACCGAGGTGCCGGTGGTGCGGAAGGACAGGGCCACCGGCTCACCGGCGCCGGCGTGCGCGGTGAGCCACTCGGCCAGCCCGCCGGGGGCGAGCGCGGAGCCGGAGACCTCGAAGCCCTCTTCAGCCTCGGGCTCGGCACTGCTCAGCGTGGCGAAGAGCCGGTCGCGCAGCACGCGGAACTCCAGCTCGTCGAACAGGCGGTGCACCGCGTCCCGGTCCCACGGCCGCAGCTCCAGCGACTCGGGCGCCTTGTCCAGCTCCACGTCGCGGACCAGCTCGGTGAGCTGCCGGTTCAGCGTGACCGACGACAGGTGCTCGCGCAGCGAGTCGCCGACCTTGCCCTTGACCTCGTCGATCCGGTCGATCAGCTCGTCGAGCGAGCCGAACTGCCGGATCCACTTGGCCGCCGTCTTCTCCCCCACCCCGGGGATGCCCGGCAGGTTGTCCGACGGGTCGCCGCGCAGCGCCGCGAAGTCCGGGTACTGCCGCGGTGTGAGGCCGTACTTCTCCTCCACCGCCGCGGGGGTGAAGCGGACCAGGTCCGACACGCCGCGCTTCGGGTACAGCACGGTGACGTGCTCGTTCACCAGCTGCAGCGCGTCGCGGTCGCCGGTGCAGATGAGCACGTCGAAGTCCTCGGCGCCGGCCTGCGTGGTGAGCGTGGCGATGATGTCGTCGGCCTCGAAGTTCTCCTTCGTCAGCGACGGGATGCCCAGCACCTCGAGCACCTCCTTGACCAGGTCCACCTGGCCGCGGAACTCGTCCGGCGTGGTGCTGCGGTTGGCCTTGTAGTCGGCGAACGCCGCCGACCGGAAGGTCTTGCGCGAGAGGTCGAACGCCACCGCGAGGTGGCTCGGCGCCTCGTCGCGCAGCAGGTTGATGAGCATCGAGGTGAACCCGAACACCGCGTTGGTGACCTGCCCGGTCTTGGTCTTGAAATTCTCCGCGGGCAGGGCGAAGAAGGCACGGTAGGCCATGGAATGACCGTCGATGAGCAGCAGCCGGGGCCGCTCGGCCGTGCTGGTGTCGCCGGTGGTCTTGGCTGTGGTTCGGTTCTCACTCGGGCTCACGGGAGCGAGTCTAAGGTGAGGGTCCGACACTCTTACGGGTCGCATAGGTTGAGGAGCAGCGCGTGACCGAGCAGGCCGGTGACATCAGGCTGGACAGCTATGCGGGCATCGACCCCGCGGCCGCCGGCCAGCAGCTGAACGACAAGATCGGGTTGAAGCTGCTCGAAGTCACCCCGCAGCGGGTGGTCGGCACGATCCCGGTCGAGGGCAACCTGCAGCCGTACGGCCTGCTGCACGGCGGCGCGAACGCGACGCTGGCGGAGTCGATCGGCTCGACCGTCGCGGCGCTGAACGCGGGCCCGGACCGCGCCGCGATGGGCCTGGAGCTGTCCTGCACGCACCACCGGGCCGTCCGCTCGGGCACCGTCACCGGGGTCGCCACCCCGCTGCACGTCGGCCGCGGCACCATCACCGTCGAGATCGTGCTGACCGACGACGAGGGCCGGCGCACCTGCACCGCCCGGCTGACCTGCGTCGTGCGGGACAAGCCGCCGGGCGCCTGAGCCCGGTGGACCTCGACCTCGGTCAGGTCCGCGCCTTCGTGGTGACGGCCGAGCAGCGCCACTTCAGCCGGGCCGCCGAGGCGCTGTTCCTGACCCAGCAAGCACTGTCGAAGCGGATCCGCAAGCTCGAAGACGCCCTGTCGGTGCGGCTGTTCGCGCGCACCAACCGGGCCGTGGAGCTGACCGCGGACGGCGAGCGCTTCCTGCCGCACGCCCGTGAGCTGGTGCGGGCGGCCGACGCGGCCGTCGCCGCGATGGGCGAGCGGCCGCTGCGCCTCGACCTCGTGGACAACCGCCTGTCCCCCATGTTCCTGCTGCGCCGGATCGCCGAGCGCGATCCCGGGCTGCGCGTGGAACGCCGCACCGGGCACGGTTTCGCGCACGCCGTGGACCCGCTGGCGCGGGGCGAGCTGGACGTCGCGATCGGCCGCGTGACCGGCTTCGGCCGCGAGCTGCCCGCCGAGCTGGAGCACCGCGTCATCCGGCTGGAGCCGCTGGTGGCACTGCTCCCGCCGGAGCACGCGCTGGCCGGGGCCGCCGGACTGCGGCTGGCGGACCTGCGCGAGGAGGGCATCTGGCTGCCGCAGCTCGGCGGCCCGGCCGAATGGCTGTCCTACCTGCGGGAGCTGTGTGCCGCGTTCGGCGTGCCGGTGGACGACTCCGGCGTCAGCTACGACCTGCGGCACACGCTGGAGCAGACGCGGTACGGCAAGCCGCGGGTGACGCTGGCCGGGGCGGACATGGAGCTGGCGCCCGACCTCAACCTGCGGGTGCTGCCGTTCGAGCCGTCGCCGCTGTTCCCCTGGTCGCTGGTCTGGCGGCGAGGCCGTCCGGCGCCGGCCCTGCGGCGGCTGCTGGCGCTGGCCGGGCGGACCAGCCGCGAGGAACGATGGTGCGCCTACGATCCGGCGCGCGACTGGCTCCCCGCAGCCGACCTCGCCGCGTTCACCGGAGGTGCCGCGCGAACCACGCCGTGAAGGCCTCGTCGACGCGCCGGGCGTCGGCGTTCTGCGGCGCGGCCTCGATCCCGGGCGCCTCGGCGAACTGGTGCCCCATGCCGTCGACGACCACCAGCTCCGCGCGTTCGCCCAGCTCCGCCTTGAGCGCGGCCGACGGCTCACGGAACGCGATGTCGTCCTCCCCGCCGACGACCAGCAGCAGCGGCTGGGTCAGCTCGCCCGCCCGGCGCACGAAGTCCAGCCGGGCCGCGACGGCGTGCGAGGCCTCGCTCCAGGGGTAAGTGACGCCGTACGACCGTTCGTTGCGCCCGATCACCGGGGCCAGCTGCGCCACCGGGCTCACCACCGCGCCGGCCGCGATGTCGAGTTCGCCGCGCGCCAGCACCTCCAGCGCCACCGCCGAGCCCGCCGAGCCGCCGAACACGCCGAGCGGACCGTCCACGATGGACAGACGGCGGCGCAGCTCCGCCACCGCGGCGGGGAATTCGGCGGCGGCCTGGTCGGTGACCGGACCGTTGACGTTCAGCACCGCGTCTTCGCTCGCGAGCCGGAAGAACTCGTCGTACCCGCCGTCCGGCAGCCGCGCGCCGGTGAGCGGCAGGCCGAGGTACACCCGCCACGCGTCGACGCCCGTCATCGGCACCGCGGCGGCCATCGCCTGCTCGCTGGCCGGCGGCTCCATCAGGTGCCAGCCGACGACCAGGGCGCCCGTCGCCGCCCCGCCGGCCGGCGGCAACGCCACGAACGGCACTCCCGCCGCCACGCCTTGGATCTGCTCCGTCGTGTCCATCTTGTCCTCCCAGGTGGTTTGTGCCTCCAGCAAACCGCCTGGCCAGGGGGTGCGTCCAACAGCCGTTTCGCGGCCGAGCACAACCGGCGGTTGTGATCGAGACGCAGAGAAAGCCCCCTCGCGTGCGCGAAGGGGCTTCCCCGGAACAGACCGTCCTCAGCCGACGCCGAGGTAGGCCTCCTTGATGCTGTTGTCGGCCAGCAGTTCCTGGCCGGTGCCGGACTTCGTGATCCGCCCGGTCTCCAGCACGTACGCCCGGTGGGCCCGCGAAAGCGCCTGCTGCGCGTTCTGCTCCACCAGGAGCACGGTGGTGCCCTGCTTGTTGATCTCCGTGATGATCCGGAAGATCTGCTGGATGAACTGCGGCGCGAGCCCCATCGACGGCTCGTCCAGCAGCAGCAGCCGCGGCTTGGCCATCAGGGCGCGGCCGATGGCGAGCATCTGCTGCTCGCCGCCGGACATCGTGCCGCCGACCTGGGTCTTGCGCTCCGCGAGCCGCGGGAACAGCTCGAAGACGCGGTCGAAGTCCGGCTGCAGGTTCTTCCGGTCCTTGCGCGCGTACGCGCCCATGTCGAGGTTCTCGAGCACCGTCATGCCGGGGAAGATCCCCCGGCCCTCGGGCGACTGCGAGATCCCCCGGACCACGCGCAGGTCACCGCGCAGCCGGGAGATGTCCTCTCCGGCGAAGTGGATCGAGCCGCCGGAAAGCGGCCGGATGCCGGAGATCGCCCGCATCGTGGTGGACTTCCCGGCCCCGTTGGCGCCGATCAGCGTGACGATCTCGCCCTCGTCGACCGTGATGGACAGCCCGGACACGGCCTGGATCCGGCCATAGTGGACGGACACATCGGACAGCTCAAGCAACGTCATCGTCGGGAACCCCCAGGTAGGCGGCGATCACGGCGGGGTTCTCCCGGATCTCGGCAGGCACCCCTTCCGCGATCTTCTTGCCGAACTCCAGCACCACGATCCGGTCCGTCACGCCCATCACGAGCTTCATGTCGTGTTCGATCAGCAGGACGGTGTAGCCGTCGTCGCGGATCGTCCGGATCAGCCCCATGAGCTCTTCCTTCTCCGCCGGGTTGAACCCGGCGGCCGGCTCGTCGAGGCACAGCAGCTTCGGCTCGGTGGCCAGCGCCCGCGCGATCTCCAGGCGCCGCTGGTAGCCGTAGGGCAGGTTCTTCGCCCGGTCGGCGGCGCGGTCGGCGATGCCGACGAACTCCAGCAGCGCCATCGCCTTCTCGATCGCGGACTTCTCCTCGCGGTGGTGCCGCGGGGACCGCACGAGCGCGCCGAGCAGGCTGGTGCGGTGCCGCGCGTCGGTGCCGACGACCACGTTCTCCAGCGCCGTCATCTCGCTGAAGAGCCGGATGTTCTGGAACGTCCGCGCGATGCCGAGCTGCGTGATGCCGTGCCGTGAGGCCTTGCCCAGCGGCTTGTCCTCCAGCAGCACCTGGCCCGAGCTGGGCCGGTAGACGCCGGTCATCGCGTTGAAGCAGGTGGTCTTGCCCGCCCCGTTCGGCCCGATCAGGCCGAGGATCTCCCCGCGCCGGATGTCGAACGACACCGCGTCCAGCGCGACGAGCCCGCCGAAGCGCACCGTCACGTCGTCGACGCGCAACAGGGTGTTCCCCATCGCGACGTCGATCTCACGGTCCGGTGCGACGACCTCGGCGACCTCGGCCTCGTGCTCGGCGAGCTGGTCGGCGCTCATCTGGGCGACCTCGGCCACCAGGCCGCCCTCGGCCGGGACCTCCGGGCCGGTGCCGTTGCCAGGGACGGTCATGCCTTCTCTCCCGGGTTGTCCGTGGCCAGCGAGCCGTCGCTGCTGATCTGCTCACCCTTGCCGAGCAGCCGCCGGTACGCCAGCCTGCCGTAGGTGAGCAGCCGCTGCCGCGCGCCCAGCAGGCCCTGGGGGCGAAAGATCATCAGGACGATCAGCGCCAGGCCGAAGATCAGGTACTTGTACTCCGCGATCGCCTGGAACCGCAGCGGCACGTAGGCCACCACCACCGCGCCCAGCAGCACCCCGACCTTGTTGCCCGCGCCGCCGAGGATCACCGCGGCCAGGAACAGCATGGACGTGACGACGTCGAACTTCTGGTTGTTCACGAAGCCCAATTGCCCCGCGTACAACGCGCCGGAGAGGCCGCCGACCGCCGCCCCGCTGACGAACGCCCAGATCTTGAACTTGAACGTCGGCACGCCCATGATCTCGGCCGCGTCCTCGTCGTCCCGGATCGCGACCCAGGCGCGGCCGACGCGGCTGCGCTCCAGGTTCCCGACCACGAACAGGATGATGATGATGATCGTGACGCACAGCCAGTACCACGGGACGCCGTCGGAGTTGTTGAACAGCGGCGTGCCGTCGGCCTTGGCGCCGGGCGGGTGCCCGACGCCGGAGAACCCGCTGTTGCCGCGCAACGGTTCGATGTTGTCGGCGAGCAGCCGGACGATCTCCCCGAACCCGAGCGTGACGATCGCGAGGTAGTCCCCGCGTAATCGGAGCGTCGGAGTCCCGAGGATCACGCCGAAGATCATCGTGATCACCATCGCGATGGGGAGCACGACCAGGAACGGCAGCTTCGACAGCGACGAGTCGGGGCTCGTGAACAGCGCCATCACGTACGCGCCGATCGCGAAGAACCCGACGTAGCCGAGGTCCAGCAGGCCCGCCTGGCCCACCACGATGTTGAGCCCGATGGCGACCAGCGCGTAGCGGGCCACCTCGAACATCGCGATCGGGAAGTTGTAGCCGGGCTGCGTGGTCAGGATCGGCGGGTTCAGGATCGGCAGCAGGTAGATCAGCACCACCAGCGGGATCAGGATGGCGCACTGCTGCAGCCGGCTGAGGTTGTTCCACCATTCGCGGACCGGGCGGCGGCTCTTGGCCGGCGCCGGAGCGGGAAGGGTCGTTGTCATACCCGGGCCTTTCCGAGCGACTCGCCGAGGATGCCGGTGGGCCGGATCATCAGCACCAGGACCAGCAGCGCGAACGCGACGACGTCGCGCCAGCCGCCGCCGAACAGGGATTGGCCGTAGTTCTCCACGACGCCGAGCAGCAGGCCGCCGAGCAGCGCGCCGCGCAGGTTGCCGATGCCGCCGAGCACCGCGGCGGTGAACGCCTTGATGCCGAGCAGGAAGCCGCCCTGGTACGCCGCGCCCTGCGGGATCTTCATCATGTAGAACAGCGCCGCCGCGCCCGCCAGCAGGCCGCCGATCAGGAACGTCGTGGTGATGACCCGTTCCTTGTTCACGCCCATCAGCATCGCCGTGTCGGGGTCCTGCGCCACCGCGCGGATGCCGCGGCCGAACTTGGTCTTGTTGACGAAGTAGTTCACGGCCAGCATCAGCACCACCGCGGCGACCACCGTGATGATCGTGACGCTGGTGACGCTGCCGCCGAAGACGGTGAACACCGGGTCGTTGCGCATCAGCCGGATGCCCTGCTCGGCGTTGCCGCCGCGCCAGATGAAGATGAGCTGCTGCAACACGAAGGACGCGCCGATCGCGGTGATCAGGAAGACCAGCTTCGGCGCCCCGCGTTTCCTCAGTGGACGGTAGGCGACCCGTTCCAGCACCACCGCGGTGCCGCCGGAGACCGCCATCGACGCGATCAGCGCCAGCAGCAGGAACCCGATCAGCTCGAAGACGGGCAGATCGGGGGTGCTGCCGGGCCGGAAACCGAGGCCGTAGAAGGTGAACCACGTCGCGTAGGCGCCGTAGATGAACACCTCGGAGTGGGCGAAGTTGATCAGCTTCAGGACGCCGTAGACGAGGGTGTAGCCCAGCGCCACGAGCGCGTAGATGCTGCCGTAGGCGAGCCCGTCGAACGTGTTGTCCCAGAACTGGTCCAGGAACGACTTCACGTCGAAGGTGATCCAGCCGCCGCCCTGTGCCAGGACGAGCGAGCTCAGCTCATGAGTCATCGACACACTAGTTCTCCATGTGGGTCCGGGGTGGGCGCCCGGCGGGATCTAGCCGCCGAGCGCACACCCCGGTAACTGGAACGGAAGCGTTGCGCTACTTGATTTCGGTGTTCCGGACGATCTTCCCGTTCTCCACCTTGTAGGTCCACACGGTGGTCGACGACAGCTCGCCGTGGTCGTTCCACTTGAAGTGCTTGGTGATGCCCTGGCCGTCGTAGTTCTTGACGAAGTCGAGCAGGCCCGCGCGGTCCTTCTTGCCGGAGTCGATGCCCTTCAGCAGGATCGTCGCGAGGTCGTAGGCCTCGGGCGAGTAGGTGCCCGGGTCCTTACCGGTCTCGGCCTTGTACGCGTCGCTGAACTTGGTGAACTGGTCCGCCGGGACGCAGGGGCAGGTGAAGTACGCGTTCTTGGCGGCGTCACCGGCGCCCTTGACGAACTCGTCGTCCTTCACGCCGTCCGGGCCCACGAACTTCGCGGTGACGCCGGCGTCGTTGAGCTGCTGCGCGAACGGGGCCGCCTCCTGGTAGTACCCGGAGTAGAACACCGCGTCGGGCTTGTCGCCCTTGATCTTGTTGACCACGGCCGAGAAGTCGGTCTGCTTGGTCTTGACCTTGTCCTGGCAGGACACCGCGCTGCCGAGCGCCTTGATGGTCGAGGTGGCGAGGCCGGTGCCGTAGTCCGAGTCGTCCTGGATGACGCAGACCTTCTTGGCGCCCAGCTCACCGGTCATGAACTTGGCGGCGGCGGGGCCCTGGGTGTTGTCGTTGCCCAGGCCTCGGAAGAAGGTCTTCCAGCCGTTCTCGCTCAGCGAGGGGTTGGTGGCCGACGGGGTCACGGTGACCAGGCCGGCGCTGTTGAAGATGTTGCCCGCGGCCTTGGACTCGCCGGAGAACGGCAGGCCCACGACACCGATGATGCCCGCGGTGTTGACGATCTGGGTCACGATGCCGGGCGCCTTGTCGGGCGTGCCCTCGGTGTCGAACTGCTCCAGCTTGACCTGGCAGCCGGCGTTCGCCTTGTTGTGCTGGTCGACGGCGAGCTTGGCGCCGTTGAGGATGTTCTGGCCCAGCGCGGCGTTCGCACCGTTGATGGTGCCCGCGTACGCGATGGAGGTCGGGGCGCACTGCGCCTTGCCGTCGCCGGCGGGGTCGGCGGCGTTGGCGGCGGCCGACGGGGCCGCGGCCTGCGGCGCCGAGCTGGCGTCACCACCCGAGCCGCTGTTGTCACGCGCCGCGCACGCGCTGAGGGAGATGACCCCGGCGGCGGCGAGCACGATGACCTTCGTGAGTCGTGCTTTCTGCACTCGTTCCTCCAAATGCCAACCAGCCGCCCGAACGAACGGCCTGTCCCTCGTGGGACCTGACTGGCCGCTGAAAGTAGCCGCCCGGCGGGGCGTTGCACAGAGTCACGCAGAGTCTTGTATCCACATCGTGACGGTCGTCACGAGTATTAACGGATGATTTACACCCGATCGTCCCATTGTGACAATCGGGTGATAACCCTGAGTGCGCGGTAACACCACTACCGGACCATTGACCCACGGCCTGGTCTGTGTAGGCAGCCTAAGCCGCCTCGCTCCCCCTGATCGGCCGAACGCACGAACTCCCGGCCGACACGGTAGCAAACCTGCCCTTTCGGCCCTTTCCGGCAGCCCGGCGCGACCCTGGGTATGCCAAAACGGGCGCGACCCCCTGGTCGCGCCCGTTCCGGCTTGGCTGGTGCGAAGGACTCAGCCGATGCTTTCCACCACGGCTTCCGCCACCGCCTTCATCGTGGTGCGGCGGTCCATGGCGGTCCGCTGGATCCAGCGGAAGGCGTCCGGCTCGGTGAGGCCCTGGCGGCTCATCAGCAGGCCCTTCGCCCGGTCGATCACCTTGCGGGTCTCGAGCCGGTCGGTCAGGCCGGCGACCTCGGCTTCGAGCGCCTGCAGCTCGGAAAAGCGGCTGACGGCCAGCTCGATGGCCGGCACCAGGTCGCGCTTCGCGAACGGCTTGACCAGGTAGGCCATGGTGCCCGCGTCGCGGGCCCGCTCGACCAGGTCGCGCTGGCTGAACGCGGTGAGGATGACCACGGGCGCGATCCGGTCGCCGGTGATCTTGGAAGCGGCCTCGATGCCGTCGAGCTTGGGCATCTTGACGTCGAGGATGACGAGGTCGGGCTTGAGGTCGGTGGCCAGCGCGATGGCCTGCTCCCCGTCACCGGCTTCGCCGACGACCTCGTAGCCCTCTTCGCGCAGCATTTCGACCAGGTCGAGCCGGATCAGCGCCTCGTCCTCGGCAACGAGCACCCGACGCTGCGGCACGGTGACGGCATCGCTGGCCTCGGTAGCCGGTTCGGTCACCGGGGTCCTCCTGAAGGCTCGGCGGGACGATGGACACGCGGTGAACCGCGAACCCGAAGCCTACCGGGAACGATCCAGAAGCGAGGATGGCGTTCACCACGAAGTGGCGGGCGTGACACCGCCGCTTCCGAACAGGACCCGCGTCCAAACGGCACAGTCGCGCCGGGCTGCTCAGCCCGCGCTCTGCCGGTCGGGCTCGATGAGGGCGACCACCCGCGCTTCCTCGCGTGAGTAAGGAGCGCCGATGTACTTCACCGCGATCCGGTCGACGATCTCCCAGGCGGCGTCGCCGTCGAGCCACTCGACGACCCGGCCGCGGAGGACGACCGGCTGGAACGGGTTGTCGGCCGGGGTCAGGGAAATCGCGACGCGCGGGTCCCGCCGGAGGTTGCGGGCCTTGCGCGAGCCCGGGCCGGTGAGGACGACGACGTGGTCGCCGTGGGTGCCGATCCAGACCGGGACGGAGTGGGGGCCGCCGTCGGGCAGCACGCTGGCGAGGTGGGCGATGGGCGTGCCGTCGAGCACGCGGCGGACGTCGGGATCGAGCATGGTGGTCAGCTCCTTCAATGATTGCTACCGGGTTTCTAGCGCTGGACCTGATAGTGCAGGTGGGTGACGCCCGCGGCGGGCACCGCTTCGACCAGGCGCAGCCGGACGTGCGCGGGCAGCTCCCGGAAGAACGGCCGCCCGGCGCCGAGCAGGATCGGCACCTGGTGCAGCACCAGCTCGTCGACGAGTCCCGCGTTCAGCGCCTCGGTCACGACCCCGCCGCCCATCAGGGCGACGTCCCGGTCGCCGGCGGCCTCGCGCGCCGCCGCGACCGCGTCCTCGATGCCGGTGGTGACCAGGGTCTGCCGCTCGCCCAGCCCCGGCACCGGCCGGTGGCTGAGGACGAACAGCGGGGCGCTCGGGTGGGGGCCGCCGCCACCGAACCCGTCGGAGTCGTCGTAGGTGGCGCGCCCGGCCACGGTCGCGCCCACCCGTTCGGCGATGGCGTCGAAAACCCGGGCGCTGGGCCCGCTCAGCTTGAACCCGTCGAACACCCGGCTGGCGGTGTCGCCGTCGGAGTACCAGTCGAAGAGCGCGGTGCCGTCGCCGAGCCCGTGCCCGGCGCGGGGGTCCCGGCCGGTGATGTACCCGTCGACCGACACCGCGTGGGCGCTGAAGACCTTGCTCATCGCCGTGGTCCTTTCCGGAGTTCCTTCAGGAGACTCAAGTACCGTAGCATTCGAAGTTCCCTTAGGGAACCCCAGCGCGTAGACTGGCTTCATGCAGCGGACGAACTTCGGTGAGATGGCGTGCTCGATCGCCCGGACCCTCGACGTCATCGGGGAACCCTGGTCGCCGCTGATCCTGCGGGACGTTTTCGTCGGGGCGAACCGGTTCGAGCAGATCCAGGCGGACCTCGGCATCTCCCGGAAGGTGCTGACCGAGCGGCTGAACCACCTCGTCGAACACGGGGTGCTGGAGCGGCAGCCGTACGACCAGCGGCCGCGCTACGAGTACGTGCTGACCGGGAAGGGCGCCGAACTCGTCGACCTGCTGATGGTCATGGTCGGCTGGGGCGACCGGTGGCTCGCGGGCGAGGCCGGCCCGCCGGTGCTCTACCGCCACCACGCCTGCGGCGAGATCAGCAGCGTCGAGCTGCGCTGCGCGCACTGCGGCGAACCGATGCACGAGGGCGACGTGGACGTGCTGCCCGGTCCTGGCGCCGGTCCCGGTCCCGGCGGCGCCCGGTGACCGGCCCGCGGCCGGATTAGATTGGGGGGCATGACTTCCACCGCTGAGAAAGCCGTGCGCCTGCAGGAACTGCACGCGGCGCCGGAGCTGCTGCTCGTCGTCAACGTCTGGGACGCGATCACCGCGAAGGTCGTCGCCGAGACGCCCGGCACGCAGGCGCTCGCCACGCCGAGCCACGGCATCGCCGCCTCGCGCGGTTACCCGGACGGCGAGAAGATCCCCCGCGACGAGATGATCGCCGAAGTCGCGCTGATCGTGCGGACGGCGGGCGACCTCCCGGTCACCGCCGACCTGGAGGCCGGCTACGGCGACCCGGGCGGCACCGTCGCCCGCGCCATCGACGCCGGCGCAGTCGGCTGCAACCTCGAAGACCAGATGAAACCGCTCGCCGAGTCGGTGAAGGCCGTCGAGGCCGCGGTCGCCGCCGCGCAGTCCGCCGGTGTGGACTTCGTCCTCAACGCCCGCACCGACGCGTTCGTCAAGGGCGCCGGCCGCGACCCCGAAGAGGTGCTGGCCGAGGCGATCACCCGCGGACGCGCGTACCTCGACGCCGGCGCGTCGAACTTCTTCGTGCCGGGCAAGCTCGACGCCGCCCAGGTCGGCCGGCTGGTCGAAGCGCTGGGCGAGCGCAAGGTCAACCTGATCGGCATCCCCGGCTCGATCCCGCTGGACACCGCGCAGAAGCTCGGCGTCTCCCGGGTTTCCTACGGGCCGTGGAGCCAGAACGTGGCGCTCACCGCGCTGGCCAAGCTCGCCGAAGACGTTTACGCGGGCGGCGGGCTGCCGGCCGGCACTCGCAAGCTGAACTGAGCCGACGGCGGCGGTGCCGTGCTCACGTCGCCGCCGCATCCGTCTCACTGGCGGGCGGATTCTCGTCGAGATTGGCGACGAGCCTTCTCAACAGGTCCAACAGGAGATCGGTTTCCCCGGCGCTGAAGCCTTTCAACGCCTGGTCGTTGGTTTCGAAGAGCGCCGAATTCACCTGCGCGAGCTTGGCCCGCCCGTCCTCGGTCAGCGAGATCAGGCTGACGCGCCGGTCGTGCCGGGCGGGGCCGCGCCGGATCAGGCCGTCGCGGTCCATCCGGGCGAGCAGCTGGGCCATGGACGGCTGCTCGATCCGCGCCAGCACCGCCAATTCCTTCTGGGACAACGCATCCGCCTTGCTCAGCGCCACCAGCACGGGCATCTGCGCGAAGGTCAGCCCGAGCGGCCGCAGCCGCTGGTCGTTGACCCGGGTCAACGCGCGCGAGGCGATGTTGATCAGCGCGGCGGGCGCGGAGTCGATCCTGGGGTGCGGCACGCCGCGAAGTGTAGAGGACTCCCTTGACCTGATACATAGGTACCTATACAGTCCGAAACATAGGAGCCTATGTAGTGGGTTTCCGGGCAGGGGAACACTCGTGATCATTCGCAATGTGACCGTCATCGACGGGGAGGCGGCCGGCCCGCTCGCCGATGCCGAAGTAGTGGTGGCCGACGGGCGGTTCAGCGCCATCCGCCCGGCGACCGGCCCGCGGCCGGCCGGCGGCCCGGTGCTCGACGCGCGGGGCGGCTACCTGGTGCCGGGTCTGTGGGAAAGCCACACCCACCTGGGTGGGTTCGCCTCCGCCAAGCCCGAGCACGAGCGCGCGGCGTACGTCTCCCAGCTGCTCACCGACTTCCTGAGCGCCGGGGTGACCACCGTCGTCGACCTCGGCGGCCCGCTGGACATCGAGCTCGCCGCCCGCGACTACCGCGGCAAGGCCACCGATCCCGCGGCCGGGTTGTTCTTCGCCGGGCCGGTGTTCACCGGTGTGCGCGGCTGGCCGGTCCTGGACGATCCGGCGCGGGCCCCCATCGCCCACCAGGTCGACGATGCCGGCGTCGCCCACCGGCAGGCGCTGGAGCTGGCCGATCAGGTCGACTTCATCAAATGCATTTACGACGGCGAGCCCGGCGCGCCGGACAAGCTGCCGCTCGACGCCCTCAAAGCGATCGTCGCGGCCGCGCACGAGAAAGGCAAAAAGGTGCTCGTGCACGTCCACGAACGCCTCGATCTGGAGGAGGCGGTGGCCGCCGGCGCGGACGGCATCGAACACGCTTTCCAGCCGCAGGACCCCACCAGCGACGCGGAAGCCCGCGACGTCGCAGCGCTGCTGGCGGGGACGGGCACCTACTACTGCCCCACCCTGGTCACCTGGGAGCAGCTCGCGCACAACGGTGAGGCCGGTTATCTGCGGAAGCTGGTCGACGGCGGCTTCGCCAAGCCGGAAGACCTGCCGGCGATCACCAGCCGCCCGCTCTACGGGCACGAGTTCCCCCGGCATTCCGCCCGGGACTCCCACATCCGCTTCGACTACGCGATGCGCACGCTGGCCCTGATGCACGACGCCGGGGTGAAGATCACCGCGGGCAGTGACGTGGCCATGCTGCTGCCGTCGCCGCCCGTCGCCCTGCTGCGGGAACTGCACCTGCTGGCCGAGGCCGGGCTGCCGCTGCCCGCGGTATTGGCGGCAGGCACCCGCCATTCGGCCGAAAAGATCGGCCCGCAGGCGACCGCACCGGGCACGATCACCGCCGGAGCCGTCGCCGACGCGCTGCTGCTCGACGCCGACCCGTACGCGGACATCACGCATCTGACCGATCGTGCCCACCACATCGGGACCCTGCGGGCCGGGCGGGCGAGCTGGGGTCAGCCCGCGGCCTGACCCGAGCGCCGCGCTACTGGTACCGTGGGCTGGTCGAATGCCACTCGAACCCGCCGCCCATCCATGCCCGCAGACCGTGCAGGAAACGCTGGAGTTCGGCTGAGGCAACGGGTTCCAGGGCCCGGTGGGTGCGCTGGAAGTCGCGGACGATCTGGTTGTGGAGGTCGACCGTGATCTCGGTGGCCTCTTCGATGGGGCAGGACCGGTCGGCGGCGACCTGCAGGACCATGTTGGCGGGCGGGTTCTCGTCGGCCAGGTCCTTCGCCACCGAGTGCAGGTCGTTGACGAGCACGGACGCGGTGCCGGCCTGGATGGCGGCGCGGCGGACGCGCGGTTCGTAGAACAGGTTGGCGGTCAGCTCGTAGCCGCCGAGGACGTCGATCAGGGTCATGGACGTGTAAAAACTGTCGTGCTGACGGGCGGCGAGGTACTCCCACGCGGGCGGGGGGTCGTCGTTGTGCTGCCAGGCGGCGTAGGCGTTCCAGGACACGAACATCGTGAAGGTTGAGTAGTTCACGCGCTGGACCTGGGCCGGGCTGCCGTACTGCCGCAGGTGGTCGACACCCGAGCGCAGCGCGACGAGAACCCGGTCGCCGCGCAGGGTTTCGTCGAGTTCCCGGCTGAACTCGCCCGCGGGCGGCACCGGGTCCATCGCCGCCATCGCCAGTGCCAGGCGCGGCGGCAGCTTCTCCGGGACGGCGCCGAGGGCGGTGTCGTCGGCGTACAGGTCGTCGGCGGCCCACCACGCGGCGTTGAGCTTCGCCGAGATCAGCAGCCGGTCCGGGTCCTCGCAGTCCGGGTGCGCGAGCATGACCAGCCGCCCGAACCCGGCCTTCCCGAGTTGCTCCGCCTCCTGCTCGTCGAAGCCGACCTCCCCCGCCCACGCGATCAGCCGCCGGTCCACCTCCTCGCCGAGGGGATCGTTGATCCGCTCGGTGACCGGGCAGTACAACGGCGAAGCACTGCCGTCGCCCCAAGTCCGGTACGTGTAAGCCGGATCGGAATCCCCGGCGCCCGGCCCGGGGTCCGGCAGCGGGACCTCGGTGAGCCGGGCGCCGAGGCGCGCCGCGGACGTGCCCAGCCCGGTCGGGCCGGCCAGCAGGGTGGACAGGGCACGGTGCGGGTCCGTCATCGC
The DNA here is from genome assembly GCF_900110575.1 of Amycolatopsis saalfeldensis. GTDB lineage: Bacteria > Actinomycetota > Actinomycetes > Mycobacteriales > Pseudonocardiaceae > Amycolatopsis > Amycolatopsis saalfeldensis. Next base: position 409,816 of record NZ_FOEF01000004.1, on the reverse strand, counting down.
TTCACTCCAGGGGGTCCTCGGGCGAGTCAGACGCGGTCGGCCGCGATCAGCAGGTAGTGGAAGCTGCCCTCGCGGTAGGCGGTGAGGAACGGGCCCTCGATCCCGGTGGCCACCGAGGACTTCGCGCGCAGCTCCCAGTACGGGATGGTCTGCGCGGTCAGGTCGACGACGGAGATGGGCACCATGTTGTTCGCCGTCATGGCCTTGAAGTACGCGCTGCGCGGGTGGATGTTGCAGGTGTAGTGCTGGTCGATCTGCGCGACCGCCTTGGACCGGCCGCCGGTCACGTCGTTGTAGCAGCCGGTGATGGTGACGTAGCGGCCGCCGAACTCCAGCTGCCGGGCGTGCTCGGCGAACAACTCGAACAGGTCCACGTACATGGTGCTCTCGTTGTTCCAGATGGCGCGGCGCGAACCGGTTTCGAAGCCGGTGTCGAGCATATTGCGGAAGTGGTAGCGGACCTGGTCCTCGACGCCGCGGGCTTCGGCCTGCCCGTTGGCGAAGTCGACCTGCTTCTGCGAGATCGACACCCCGTCGACCTGGCAGCCGAACCGCTGGTTGGCCATGATGCTGCTGCCGCCCCGCCCGCAGCCCGCGTCCAGCAGCCGGTCGCCGGGCGAGACGTCGCCGAGGTGGTCGAGCAGCACCTCGGCCTGCGCCGTCTCCAGCCGGTGCATCTCGGCGATCATCCGCTCGTCCCGGGTCTCCTCCGGCCCCTCCAGCACCGACTGGTCGACCTCGCCGATGCCGTAGTGGTGGTGATAGAGGCCGTCGACGTCGCCCAGGCGCAGGTTGACCGGGTCTTTCTCCTTGTTCCAGTAGGACGCCACGGACTTCTGGTATTCGGTGCGCAGGACCTCGGCGGGGGCGGGACGGGCGATCGTCACGGGTGTGCTTCCTTTCGTTGGCAGACAAGCAAAAGCGAGTTCAGCGGGCGATCTCGACGTTCTCCAGCACGCCGAGCGCGTCCGGGACGAGCACTGCGGCCGAGTAGTAGGCGCTGACCAGGTAGGACGCCACCGCCTGGTCGTTGATGCCCTCGAACCGCACGTTGAGGCCGGGCTGGACCTCGTCGGGCAGGCCGGTCTGGTGCAGCCCGATCACCCCGTGGTCCTCGACCCCGGTCCGCATCGCGAGGATGGAGGTGGTGCCGGCTTCGGAGACCGGGATCTTGTCGCACGGCAGGATCGGCACCCCGCGCCACGCGGGCACCGCCTTGTCCTCGACCACGGTGCCCTCCGGGTACAGCCCGCGCCGCGTGCACTCCCGCCCGAACGCGGCGATCGCGCGCGGATGGGCGAGGAAGAACTTCGTCTTGCGACGGCGGCTGACCAGCTCGTCCAGGTCGTCCGGGGTCGGCGGGCCGGAGCGGGTCTGGAACCGGGACTTGAGGTCGGCGTTGTGCAGCAGGCCGAACTCGCGGTTGTTGACCAGCTCGTGCTCCTGCCGCTCCCGCAGGGCTTCGGTGGTCAGCCGCAGCTGCTCGTCGAGCTGGTTCATGGGCTCGTTGTAGAGGTCGGTGACGCGGGTGTGCACGCGCAGGATGGTCTGCGCGACGGCCAGCTCGTACTCCCGCGGCGAGGTCTCGTAGTCGGCGAACGTGCCGGGCAGGAGCGGCTCGCCGTCGTGGCCCGAGGACATCTCGATCTCGGACTCACCCTTGGCGTTCTGCGGTTTTTCCCCCGCTGCCAGCATTTCCCGCACGTGCTCGCGCAGCCGCTCGGACCTTCCGTTGAGGTCGGCGAACGCTTCGGCGCGCAGGGTCAGCACGATCACCGGGGTCACCGCCTTGACCGTGAACGGCCAGTTGCGGCTGATCCCGCTGAGCAGCTCGTCGCCGAAGTGGTCCCCGTCGGCCAAGGTGGCGAGCGTGATCTCGTCGCCGTACTCGCCCGGCGCCACCTTGGCCACCTTGCCGTGCGCGACCAGCACCACCTCGTCCAGCGGGCCGCCGTGGCGCACGATCACCTCACCGGCCGCGTACTCGTGCTGCACGAACCGGCCGGCCAGCGCCGTGAGCGTGTCCTCGTCGTCGAAACCGCGCAGCAGAGCCAGTTCCGCCAATTCCTGCGGTACGACCCGCACGTCGGCGCCGACGTTGGTGAAGCTCACCCGCCCGTCGCCGACGGTGTAGGTCAGCCGGCGGTTGACCCGGTAGGCGCCACCGGCGGCCTCCACCCAGGGCAGCATCCGCAGCAGCCAGCGCGGGCTGATGCCCTGCATCTGCGGCCGGGTCTTGGTCGTGGTCGCCAGGGTGCGCGCGGCGGCCGTGCCCAGGCTCAGCCGGGCTTCGGCAGCCCGGGTGAGCGGCTCGGTGGCGGTCATCCTTCGCGGCCGATCTCCGCGGCCTCGAGCACGGCCAGCGCGTCCGGCACCAGCACGGCGGCCGAGTAGTAGGTGCTGACCAGGTAGGAGATGATGGCCTGCCCGGACACGCCCATGAACCGGACGTTCAGGCCCGGCTCGTACTCGTCGGGCAGCCCGATCTGGCGCAGCCCGACCACACCCTGGTTCTGCTCGCCGGTGCGCATCAGCAGGACCGAGCTGGTGCGCGTGGAGCTGACCGGGATCTTGTTGCACGGGTAGATCGGCACCCCGCGCCAGGCCGGCACCTTGTGGCCGCCGATGTCCACGCCGGCCGGGTAGATGCCCGCCTTGCTGCACTCCCGGCTGAACGCGGCGATCGTGCGCGGGTGGGCCAGGAAGAAGCCGGGGTCCTTCCACACCAGGGAAAGCAGCTCGTCGAAGTCGTCCGGGGTCGGCGGGCCGGTGCGGGTCGGGACGCGCTGGGCGAAGTCGGAGTTGTGCAGCAGGCCGAAGTCGGTGTTGTTGACCAGCTCGTGCTCCTGGCGCTCGCGCAGCGCCTCGATGGTCAGCCGCAGCTGCTGCTCGGTCTGGTCCATCGGCTGGTTGTAGAGGTCCGCGACCCGGGTGTGCACCCGCAGCACGGTCTGCGCGACGCTCAGCTCGTACTCCCGCGGCGAGGCCTCGTAGTCCACGAAAGTGCCCGGCAGCAACGGTTCCCCGTCGTGGCCGGAGGAGATGTCGATCTCCGCCTCGCCGTGCTCGTTGGCCGCCCCGCCGGTGTCGGACGCGCTCTCGATCTGCGCCCGCAGCGAGTCGGACTGCTCCAGCACCTGCTCGAACGCCTGGCGCGACATCGTCAGCACGGTGCCCGAGGTGAGCGCCTTCGCGGTGAACTCCCAGATCCCGTCGGCGGACAACAGCACCTGAGCACCGAAGTAGTCGCCGTCCTTCAGCGAGCCGAGCGTGGTCTCGTCGCCGTACTGGCCGGGGCCGGTCTTGCCGATCTTCCCGTGCGCGATCAGGAAAACCTGCTCGGCCCGGTGGCCGAACTCGACCAGCACGTCACCCGGCGCGACCTCCTGCTGGGTGAAGCGGCGCGCCAGCTCCGGCAGCACCTCCTCGTCGTCGTAGCCCCGCAGCGGCGGCAGCTCCCCCAGCTCGGCCGGGACGACCCGGACCTGGTCGCCGACCTTCTCGAACGTCACCCGCCCGTCGCCGACGGTGTAGCTCAGCCGCCGGTTCACCCGGTAGGCGCCGCCGTTGACCTGCACCCAGTCGAGCGCCTTCAGCAGCCAGCGGGAGGAAATCCCCTGCATCTGCGGAACGGACTTGGTCGTCGTAGCCAGTTTGCGCGCCGCGGCGCGGCCCAGGCTCAGCTGCGGATTCCCGGCGTCCGGCGCGCTGCCGGCAGCGGCGTCCGATTCGGTCACGGTCACAGTGAGATCCACCCATCGTCAGTCCGGGGACAGAAATACGGAGATCAGCGGAAAAAGTGGCGATTATCGGTCGGTTCAGCAGCTCCGCCTGGTCCAACATAGCAAGCCGGATTAGCCGCACAAGGCCACGTTCGAGTCACGGCCGGAGTCACTCGAATGCCGGTCCACGCGGGGAAAACACTCAGCCGAGACCCCTGGGCGCGCCGGGCCGCCCGATCGGCCTAGCGGCCGGAACGGAAGAGTCACCGGGAAAACCACGCGATTCCCGAGCGTGGGCCCGGCGCTCCGTCGACCGGGCGAACGACGTCCCGGATACGGCACAAACCGGACTCGGTGAATCGGGGGACATTTCCCTTGATAAACGCCACGCCAATAACGCCGTCGTTTCACCGGGAACCAGGGAAATGCCCGGCCGGGTGACGGTGGATCACGCTTGGTGAAAACGAATTCGATGTCGCGACAACCGGACTACTCCGGCCGGCCGGTACCCCGCGGTGCGGCCGGAGGCGGAGAGACGCCGGCGACCCCGGCCGGAGCGTTGAACAAGCCGCCGGATCCCGGCCGCCCCCGACCGGCGGTGCCGCCGCAGTGCGGCGGGAACCCACGAAAACGTCGCCGCGCCGGTCTGCGTCACGCCCTTCGCCCCGGACGAGGGCGAGTCGGTCAACACCCTGATCGCCGACCCGCGCCCCGGTCCCGCCGATCCTGCCCCCGCAGGACGGTTTCCTCTTCCTGGACCGGGAGCAGTTCCACGAGTCGTTCGCCGGGGAGCTGCCCGCGGACCGCGCGGCCTTCCTGGCCGACGCGCAGGTCCCGTGGGCCGTCGAGGCGCTGGCCGGGGTCGTGGGCGAGCCGGCCTGGCGGGTCAGGCCCACCTGGTACCTCGTCGCGACCGACGACCGGATGATCCCGCCGCCGGCCCCGCGCGCGATGGCCGAGCGGGCCGGGGCCACCGTCGTCGAGGTGCCCGGCAGCCACGCGATCTACGAGTCGCAGCCGGGTCTGGTCGCCGGCCTCGTCAAGCAGGCCGCGGCGGCGCTCTGACCGGAACGGTGCCCGCCTCGCGGTGAGGCGGGCACCGCACGGCTCAGCCCTTCAGGCTCTGGTTCAGGAAGTCGAGCAACGGCGCGGCGACGTTCGCGGACGTCCACTGCAGCGCGCTCTTGGTGTCACCGGTGAAGGACAGGTCGCCGTGCCCGGCGCCCCCGACGACGTACCGGGTGCTCTTCACCCCGGCCGCCTTCAACGCGTTCTGCAGCATGAGGGTCTGGCTGGGCGAGATCAGCGTGTCGGCGCTGCCGTGGAAGATCACGAACGGCGGATCGGCCGGCTTGACGTGGGTGATCGGGTTGGCCGCGGCGATGGCCGCCGGGGTGGCCGACGCCGGCTGAGTGCTGGCCGGCCCGTTCACGTACTTGCCCACGACGGTCATCAGCCCGGCCGCCGCCTGCTGCGAAGCGGCGTCGTAGTCCGACTCCAGTTTGGACAGATCGGAGGCGCCGAACTTGTCGACCACGGCCTGCACATCACTGCTCTGGTCTAGGTTGTCCCCGATGTCGTACCGCTTGTCGCCGTTGGTCACCCCCACCATCGCGACCAGGTAGCCGCCGGCCGAGTCACCCCAGACGCCCACCTTGCCCGGGTCGATCTGGTAGGCCGACGCGTGCGCCCGCAAGTACCGGATGGCCGACTTCACATCGGCGATGCTGTCGGTGTACGTCGCGCCGTCGGGCTGCACCCGGTACTGGATGCTCGCGACGACGAACCCGGCGTCCGCGGCGTAGGTGCGCAGTGGGAGGTTGCCCTGCTTGTCCGCCTGCACGAAACCGCCGCCGGGCACGTAGACCACCAGCGGCTTCGGGCCCGGGGTTCGCGGCACCTGGATGTCCATCCGGAGCTGCTTGGTCTTGCCGTCGGCCAGCTTCGGCGCGGCGAACGCCACGTTGTCCTTGGTGTCCACCTGGACTTTCCCGCACTGGATCTGCTGGGCCGGGTCCGGCTTGAGCACCGTGCTGGTGCTGGTGTCTACCGGGACCACCAGCTTCACCTGCGGGGTGGGCGCCCCGGCCGGGCCCGCGCCGGGCGGGCCGGCCGGGGCCGGGCTGCTCGGGCAGGCGGACGACGAGGTGGACGAGCTGGGCACTGACGAGCCGGGGGAAGCTTCGGTCGAGCCGCCCGAACACGCGGCGACGGCGAGCGCCGCCACCACGGCGAGCGCGCCCAGGGAAAGCCTGGCTGATCGCATGAGGGACTCCTGGTCGTGGGTTTCGCGGTACCGGAAAACGGCCGGCGACGATGGCCGAGCCAACCGGATGCAGCCGACTCGCGGCCTGCCCGTTCCGGTGAAGATCTCACCCGGACGAAGGGCCCTGCCAGATCGTTAACCGTTCAACTATTAGTTGACCATACCAGCGGTGCCCGCGATCGGCAGGTGCAGTGCGGAGAGATCACAGTCGACCCGGTATCCGGCCGCGCGCGGGTTGCGGTCGTAACGGGGATAGGCCCCGCCGGAGACCTGGAGGCGAATCCGGTGCCCGGCCCGGAAACGATGGGCACACGGGCTGGTCAGGAGGTCCAGCTCGGCCACGCCGTCGGTGGCAGCGGTGGCACGGCGGAAGGTCTCGGAGATGTTCCACGACCGGCCGCGAGTGTCCACATCGCACACCCGCACGAAGACGCCGTTGTCCGCCTGGTGGCCGCGCAGGGCCAGGTGCAGCCGCGCCGGGCCGAACACCTCCACGTCCGCCGGCAGCGGGGCCGAGGTGAAGGTGATCACGTCCGCCCGCGCTTCCAGCTCGCGGTTGTCGACGCTGCCCGCGCCGGGTGACATGTGGTGCCCGCCTGCCGCGGGGGTGGGATCGGCGGGGTCGTAAGGGAATTCGACCAGGCGGGATTCGCTCGGGTCCTCGGCGCGGGTCTCGGGGAGCGAGCCGTCCGCGTTCGGGTACAGCGTCCAGTCGACGGTCTCCGGCGGCCAGCTCGGCAGGCTGCGCCACTCCCCTGCGCCGGTGACGTGAACCCGGACCTTCGAGCCCCGGCGCGCGCCCGTTTTCCCGAGGTGGCAGTCGAACCAGGCCAGTGCCTCCGCGTCGGTCACCTTCGCCGCCTTGACCGCCGTGTCGAGGTGGGTCCACGGTCCCACGGTCAGGCCGACCTCGGGATTGTGCGCCGAGAGCGCGGAATACTGCTCCAGGGTCTGCTCCAGGAACACGTCCCGCCACCCGCCGATGAGCAGGGTCGGGACGGCGACCTCGGCCAGCACGGACGTGGCCCGGTAGGCGTCCCAGAACGGATCTCGGAGGTCTTCGTGGGCCAGCCACTCGGAAAACCACGTGCCGCGCCCGTTCAGCGCGGCCGCCGCGGCCTCGGCGGCCGACCAGCGGCGGCTGAGTGCGGCCGCCGTCCGCCTGCGCGCGGCGGCCATCTCACGCAGGCCGCGGAGCCCGCCGGTCCCCTGGGCCTCGACCGCGGCGCTCCAGCCCAGGAAGTCGGCCAGCGCCAGCGCGCCGCCGCCGCGGACCGCCCGGGCGAAGTCGTGCGGCCCCACCAGGACGACGCAGGCGCGCAGCTCGGCCGGCGGGTCCTGGAGCAGCGCCCACTGCGTCCAGCCGAGGTAGGAGCCGCCCAGGGTGGCCAGCCGCCCGTCGAACCAGGACTGGGCTCGCAGCCAGGCGACCGCGTCCTGGGCGTCCGCGGCCTCCTGGGCGATCGGCCGGAACGGCCCGGTGGAGCCGCCGGTGCCCCGGACGCTCTGCACCAGGACGTGGTACCCGCGCCCGGCCAGCATCCGGCCGTGGAAAAGGCTTTCCGGCAGGCCCCGGCCATAGGGCGACCGGACGAGCACCGTGCCCAGCGGGTCGCCCACCGGCGCGTAGTGGTCGGTCACCAGGACGGCGCCGTCCCGTGTGGGCACTTCGAGGCCGCGCTCGACGGTGTACCGGTTACGAGCGGGCTCCAGGCCCACTGTCTTGCTCTGGAGGCGGTCTGCCATCCGGGCCGGCCAGCCGGCGGTTCTGTTCCGGGGCATGTGTTCTCCTTCGAACCGTGCCCGCTCCTCAGCCGCGCGGACCCGCTATAGTACACAGGTAGTCTACTAGTTGACGAAATGAGCTGACCATGGCGGACGGCGACGCAGCCGCGATCACCTGGGATCAGTGGCGAGCGGCGCGCCCCGATCTCGACCTGGCCCCGATGACGTTGTTCGGCGGGCTCAAACGCGCCCACGCCATGCTCGAACTGCTGCTCGAACCGGTCTTCGAGACCTCGCCGATCAGCTCGGCCGAGTTCGACGTGCTGTTCCACCTCCGCCACGCACCGTCCCCGGTGATCGCCCGGCGGCTGGCCCAGACCATGGACAAGTCCGCGGCCGCCCTGAGCAAGACCCTGACGAAGCTGGAGCGGCGCGGGCTGGTCCAGCGGGTGGCGAACCCGGCGGACAAGCGCAGCGCGCTGGTCACCATCAGCGAGCAGGGCGCGGCCGCGGTCGACCAGGTCATGCCCCGCCGTCTGGTGCTCGAGGACGAGGCCATCGCCACGCTGACCGACCGGCAGCGCGCCGACGTGGCCCGCGCCTTCCGCGTGATCGGCACCGCGCTGGGGTCGACGGCCCGGGTGCGCGGCTGAGGGACGCCGTATTGTTGGAACAAAGTTCCAGCCAGTTCAGGACGGGGCCGATGGCGACCAGGAGGCAGCGCACCGAACGGCGCGCGGACGCGCTCTCGAAGGAGCGGATCGTCGAGGCGGCGATCGAAATCCTCGACACCGACGGCGAGCGCGCGCTGACCTTCCGCGCGCTCACCCAGCGCCTGGCCACCGGGCCCGGGGCGATCTACTGGCACGTCGAGAACAAGGGCGACCTGCTCGCGGCGGCCACCGGCGACGTCATCGCCCGGGTGATGACCGACGTGCCCGAGGGCACGGAGCCGCGCGAGGCGATCCGCACCATGGCGCTGGGGCTGTTCGACGCGATCGACGCGCACCCCTGGGTGGGCGCCCAGATCGCGGGCGAGCCGTGGCAGTTCGCGATGCTGCAGCTCTTCGAAGGCATGGGCGGCCAGCTCAAGGCGCTCGGCGTGCCCGAATCGGCGCAGTTCGGCGCCGCGTCCGCGCTCGTGAACTACTCCCTCGGCGTCGCCGGGCAGAACGCCGCGAACGCCCGCCTGGTCGAGCCCGGCACGGACCGGACGGCCTTCCTTTCCGGCGTTGTCGACCAGTGGGTGCGGCTCGACCCCGCGAAGTACCCGTTTGTGCATCAGATCGCGAAGCAGCTCGTCGAGCACGACGACCGCGACCAGTTCCTCGCCGGGGTCGACCTCATCCTGGCCGGCGTCGGGACGCTCGGCTAGACGCGCTCTCGTCTCCGTCGAGACGCTGCGGTTTCAGGGCCGCTGCCCGTTGCCGGCCCGTTGCGCGCGAAGGAGATCCGCCGGGTCGCCGCTGAGGGTGTGGCGTGCCTCGTACGCGCGGCTGAGGCCCGCCAGCCGTTCCGCGAGCATGGGGTGTCCCGGCGAGGTTGCCGCCACGGCCTGCTCGGCGACGTCGACGGCGAGGTCGATGTCGGCGCGGGCGTTGCCGCGCTCGAACCGGCGCTGGTAGGCGGTGCCCAGGTTGTGCAGGGCGATCGCGCGGTCCGGGTCGTCCGCCGGGTGGATCCGGACCGCCTCCTCGCCGTAGGCCACCGCGCGGTCCAGGTCGCCGGGCTCGCCGAACCACTGGTAACGCTCGCGGTAGGCCAGGCCGACGTTCGAGTAGTGCCCGGCCCGGTCCGCGGGACGGGCGCACGGCGCGGCCACCGACTGCTCCCCCCACGCGACGGCGAGTTCCAGATCCTGCGCGGTCTGGCGGACCTCGTAGCGCCGCCGGTGCGCGGTGCCGAGGCGGGACAGGCGTTCCGCGCGTTCGGGATGGTCCTCCGGGGTGGCCACGACCGCCTCCCGCAGCGACTCGACGGCTTGGTCCAGGTCCAGGTCCGGGCCGCCGTCGAGGAAACGCTGCAGGAGCAGCACGCCGAGCTCGGTCCGGAACTTCGCGTGGTCGCCGGTGCCCTCCTCCGCCGTTTCGAGCAGCTGCCGGCAAAGCTTCAACGCGCGCTCCAGGTTTTCCGCGCTGCCGGCGACGGTGGCGACGCAGGCGCGGTGCGCGGTCATGGCCATGGACATCACGTCCCGGCGCAGGCCGCTGGTGCGGGGCAGGCCGTCGAGCGCCTGGTCGAGCAGGCCGGCGGCCGCCAGCGCGTCGACCGGCGACCGGCTCAGCAGGTACTTGTCGAGCCAGCTGCTGCCCAGGTTGAACCGGTAGAGCGGAAGGTTCCGGTCCGACCGCCCGGCGGCCGCGACCGTCCGGTCCAGCAGCTCGTTCGCGGCGTCGAGTTCGGCCGCGTCGCCGGTGCGGTGGTACCGCGACAGGTGCGCGGCGCCGAGGTTGGACAGCCTCGTGACGTACCCGGCGCTGCTCCGCGGGGTGGCCGCCACGGATTCGGTCAGCAACGCGACCACGGCGTCGGCGAACACCCCGTCCTCGGCGTCGGCGTCCGCGCCCAGCATTTCCGCGGCCAGGCCGCCCTGCTGGTCCGGGTCCGCGTCGGGGCCGAGCAGCTGCTTGAACGCGGGCGGCACGGCACCGGGCCGGTCCGCGATCGGCGCCAGGTAGCCCAGCCCCTGGGCGAGTTCACGGCTCAGCTGCCCGGAAGGCATCGCGGTGGCGCGGTAGAGGTGCAGTTTTCCCAGGCACCGCCGGGCTTCGGCCAGTCGGAGGGCTTCGAGGTGGCTGGGCCGGGCGGCGTCGGCGGGCTGCGCCTCCCGCCACAGCTTCGCCGCTTCCGCGAGCGCGGCCGGATCGGCGATCTCCCGCATCGCCTTGGCGGTGTCCTGCGCGGCCATGGTGCGTTCGTACGCCGAGAGACGTTTGCTGACCTTCTTCACGGCCCGGTCGAAGCTCATGCGTCCTCCTCGTTGTTCGCGCCGTCCGGTCAGCGTCCCTTGCGGAGCAGGCGGCTGACCCGCTCGCCCTCGCCGGGGGTGAGCGGGCCACGGGATTCGGCGCCGGCCACCCCGAGCGCGACGGCCAGCGTCCGGCCGTGCAGGTCCACCGCGGCCTCCGACAGCGCGGCCAGGTCGTCGGCAGCCGGGCGCGCCCGGGCCCAGCCCGCCAGCAGCACCACCGCCCCGAGCACCGCGGACGGCCACCACACCGCGCCCAGCATTAGGTACGGCCAGCCCCAGGTGCCGACCGCGATCGCGGAGGTCAGGGCCGAACTCGCCGCGGTGATCTCGGCCCGGGCCGGGTCCGGCAGCACCAGCCACAGCCGGGACCAGCCGAACGCCAGGTCCAGCCCGGACCGGTCGAGCGCCACCCGTTCCACGGCGTGCAGCCGGTCCCCGAGCCACGTCGGCCGCCCCGGCCGCGCGAGCGCGAACCGGGTGATCCGGGCGGCCGCGTCGTCGATCCGCTCCTGCTGGTCCGGCGTCCGGGTGTCACCGGGGTATGCGGCTTCCAGCTCCCGGCGCCGCGCGACCAGCCGCTCCCAGCGACGCCGGCGGCGGCGCACCTGCGGCCGGGCGAACAGGCGCGGCCACCGGCCGAGCCACAGCGCGCGGGTGAGCGCCGCGAGCGCTTGCACGGCAAGACCCGCGCCGGTCACCGCGAGCAGGGCCACGAGGACCAGGATCGCTTGCGCGCCACCGGAAAGACGGCCGATCGACGCCAGCGTCGCGGCCGCCGGAGCCCGCGTCCAGTCGAGGGCGTGCGCCTGGCCGAGCCGGGCCGCCAGCCAGGCAGTGAGCGCGAACAGCGCACCGGGCAGCAGGAGCAGGCCGACCCAGCGGTCGGCGAGTTTCTTCGCCAGCTCCTCGAAAAAGGTGCGCACGGCGTCAGACGGGTTTCAGCCGGTCGCCGGTCAGCGGGCACCGCGGGACCGGGCCGGCCGGTTCGGCGGCCGCGAGCCGATCGCACGCGCCGTCGGGGCAGCCGAACCGCTCCTCGTCGGCCCGGCCGGGTCCGCTGCCCGGCAGCCGGCTGCTCAGCGAGCGCTGGCGCACCGTCTCGTCCGACGGGGTCCCCAGCAGCTGCTCCAGCAACGCGGTGATCGGGCGGCGCGCGCGGGCCTCGGCTTCGATGACGGCCAGCACACGGGCGGGTTCGGGGCGGCGCGCGCATTCGGCCCGCAGTTCGGGCAGCTCGGCGCACAGCGCGGTCAGCGCACTCCGCTCGGCTGGATCCACCCGGCTGTCCTTTCCCTCGCGCTACGCTGATCGGATCGTAGCGAGATGTCCGTGCGGGTGGGGGCCATGCCGTTCGATGATCTGCTCCACCGCGTCCAGGATGCGCTCGACGGCGACCGGCGGCCGGGCCAGGCGGACCCGGTGCTCGACGAGGCCGTGCTGGCCGATGCCGTGCGGTTGCGCGAGCTCGCCGGTCCCGCGGACCCGGCGGCCCCGACCCGGGCCGAACGGCGGCGCCTCGCGGCCGCCGACCAGGTCGCCGGGCGGCTGCACTACCTGCGCTGGCAACGGCTCCCGGACGGCGCCCTCGATCTGGCCACGGCGCTGGTCTTGCTGTGGCCGTTTTCGGGCGATCCCCGGGTTGTCCCCGAAGGGCTGCGCCCGCTGATCGGCCCGGCCGCGGACGCCGGTCAGCAGGCGGCGCGCGGCGCCGAGCTGCTGGAGCGCGCGCAGCAGGCCGGTGATCCGGTGCTGCTCGACATGAGCGTCCGGCTGCTGGCCGCGGCCGCGCCGGAGGTGGGCGGCGAGTGGTCGGCGCAGACGCGGAGCAACCTCGGCGCGGCGCTGCTCATGCGCCACGTGAGGACGGAAAACCGTGCCGATCTCGACGGCGCGATCGAGACGCTCACCCGCGCGGTGGCCGAAGCCGACGAGACCGCGCCCTACCGTCCACAGCTGCTGGGCAATCTGAGCGCCGCGTTGTCCCAGCGTTTCCGGCGCGACGGCGGGGCGGCGGATCTCGGCGAGGCGATCGCCATGGCCGAGCTGGCCGTCGGTGCTTGCCCGCCCGACGACCCGTACCACGTGATTCTCCTGGCCAATCTGGGCATGTTCCACCGGGCGGGCTACGAGCACACGGGCGAGCCCGCGGCGTTGGAACGCGCCCTCGATGTGGGTGAGCGCGCGGTACAGCAGACCCCTTCGCAGCACCCGAACCGGGCGGCGGCGCTGCACGGCCTCGGGCTCGCCTACCGGGCCCGTTTCGAACGCGCGGCGAACCGGCCGGACCTCGATCGCGCGCTGGACCTCGCGCAGCAGAGCGTCGCCTCGACGCCCGCGGGTGACCCCCGGCGGAAAACCCGGCAGGACGCCCTCGCCACCGCGCGTTCGCTGCGGGACGGCGACCGCGGCGGGCCGTCGTTCGAACTGCTGCTGGCGGAGGTGAACCGGGCGCTGGACGAGCACCAGCGCGGCGGGCGCGCGACCGAGGTGGCCGAGGGCACCCTCGACGGGCTGCTCGTGGCGGCCCAGCTCGTGGACCGCGAGCGGCGGGCGCGGGCGTTGTACGCGCTCGCCTGGCTGCATTACTTCCGGTACCGCGCTGCCCCGGATCCGGACGTGGTCACCGCCGACTTCGCCCGCGCCGTCGGGCTGTTCGTCGACTTGGCGATCGAACCGAGCCAGATCCCGCCCGCGTTCCGGCGGATCCTCGGGCCCGCGGCCGAACCACAGGGACAGGGCCACATCGGCAGCGCGGTGCTGCGGTATGCCTTGGACAGCAACGACACCGTGGCCTTCTACGGGGCGCAAACCCTCCTCGAAGCGGCGGTCGGGGGCGGCTCGTACAGCGACGGCGAACGCGCGGATTTCCTGGCGGACCTCAGTTCCCTGTACCTGTCGCGGTTCGAACGCGGGGCGGCCGCGCTGCTCGACCCGGCCGTGGACCGCGCGGAGCAGAGCGTCGCGATCGCACCGGCGCCCCGCCGGGTGTCCGCGCTGAGAGCGGCGCTGCACCTGCGGTTCACGCGGTTCGGCCGGCCGGCCGACCTGGACCGGCTGGTCGAGGCCGACCGGCAGCTGGTCGGGACCGACCACGCGAACCGGGCGCACCGGCTGGCGGACCAGGCGATCGGCTACCGGCTCCGGTACGGCCAGACGGACTCCGCGGACGATCTCCGCCAGGCCGTGCGCACGGCCGAGGAAGCGGTCGTCGCCACCGACGAGGACAGCCCCGATCTGGCGATGCGGCTGTCCATGCTGGCCCAGATCCACCGCCTGCGCTACGAGCGCGACGGTGACCAGGAGGACTTGCACCTGGCCGTGGCGCACGCCGAACGCGCGGTGCTGCTCGCGGACCAGGAGACCGGCAGCTGGGCCTTCTGCCTGTCCGAGCTGGGCTCCGCCTACCTGCAGCGCTCGCTCCGGCTGACCGACCCGGTCGATCTGGAACGCGCGGTGGAAATGGGCGAGCGAGCGGTGGCCGCGAGCGCCGGCGAGAGTCCACTTAGGACGAACTACCTGTCCGCGCTCGGCGAGGCCTATCAGCTGCGGTTCCGGCTCGAGCACCGCGAAGCCGACCTGGACCGTCAGCTCGAACTCGGCGAGCAGGCCGTGGCCGGGATGCCCGAGGGCTACCCGGACCGGATCCGCCACCTGCGCAACCTCAGCGGCATTCACCTCACCCGATACCAGCGGCCGGGCGGCGATCCCGCCGATCTCGGCCGGGCCCTCGAGCTCGCCGAGCAGGCGCTGGCCGCGGCCGAGGGCACGGTGCTCGTGATCGCGTGTCTCGAAGTGGTGGCCGCGTGCCGGTTCCTCCGGCACCGGGCCGATCCGGGCGCCGTCGATCGCGCCACGATCGAAGGCCTCGCCGGGGAAATCGCGCGCGCCGCGGCCTCCTCGCGACCGCCGGACCTGATCAGCCCGGCGCACCTGGCCGGGACGCTGGCCTCGGACGCGGGGCAGCCGGACCTCGCGGTGCGGCTGCTCGACCTCGCCGTGGCCCAGCTGCCCCTGCTGACCCCGGGCGACGTCCGCTGGCCGGACCAGGAGTTCCGGCTGATCCAGCACTCCGGCCTCGTCGGCCGCGCCGTCGCCGCGCACTTCGCGGCGGGGGATCCGGCCGGGGCCGCCGGGATCGCGGAGGCCGGGCGCGCCGTCGTGGTGGCGGGACGGCTGGGGGCGCGCACCGATCTCAGCGAACTGCAGGAGCGGCACCCTGGCCTGGCCGCCGGCTTCGCCGAGATCCGGGACCGCCTCGACCGGCCCGGCGCCACCGTCGGCGAACGCGACCGGCTCCGAGCCGAACGCGAAGAGCTGCTCACCCGGATCCGGCAGCAGGACGGCTTCGCCCGGTTCCTCGAACCCCCGCGACCGGCCGACCTCCGCCACGCCGCCGCCGACGGCACCATCGTGCTCGTCAACCCAGGCCTGACCCAGGGCGACGCGCTGGTGATCACCCCGGACGCGGAGCCCGTGCACCTCGAACTGCCGCTGCTGACGGAGCACGCCGTCGGCACCCGGGCCGCCGAACTGCTGGACGCCACCCACGCCACGGGCCTGACCGCGAGCCTGCGCAAAGCCCGCGTGGTGACCGAAATCCTCGAATGGCTCTGGGACGCGGTGGCCGGACCGGTCGCCGCGATCCTGCCTGGCGCCGCCCAACCCAGCGCCGCCCAACCCGGCTCGACCCAACCCGGCCCGACCCAACCCAGCGCCGCCCAACCCGGCCCGACCCAGCCGGGCGCGACCCAACCCGGCCCGACCCAACCCAGCGCCGCCCAACCAGACGCAGCCCAACCCGGCGCGATCCAGCCCGACGCAGCCCAACCCGGCGCGATCCAGCCCGACGCCGCCCGACCCGGCGCGGCGCAACCCAGCGCGGCCCAACACGGCGCTGCCGAATCCGGCGCAAGCCAACCCAACGCGGCCCAACCCAACGCGGCCCAACCCAGCGCGGCCCAACCCAGCGCGGCCCAACCCAGCGCTGCCCAATCCGGCGCAAGCCAACCCAACGCGGCCCAACCCACCGCAAGCCAACCCAGTGCGGCCCAACCCGGCGCCGCCCGGTCGCTCGCGCGGGTGTGGTGGCTTCCGGTCGGCCGGCTCGGGGTTTTCCCGTTGCACGCCGCCGGGCGGGCCGGGCAGCTGGGGGCGCTGGACCTGATGGTGTCGTCCTACACGCCCACCCTGCGGGCCCTCGCGGACGCGCGGGCCCGGCCGCCGGCGCGGGTTCGCAGGCAGTTGACCGTCGCTGTGTCGGAGACGCCCGGGCTGCCTGATCTGCCGGGCACCGCGGCCGAAGCCGCCGAACTGCATGCGGCCCATCCCGGCACGCGGGTGCTGTCCGGGGCGGAGGCCACGATTCCCGTCCTCCTGGACGCGCTCGCCGACAGCACCTGGGTGCACTTCGCCTGTCACGCCGGCGCCAGCCCCGTCAGCCCGTCGCTGGCTCACCTCCAGCTGCCCGACGGGAGCCTGCCGGTGTCGCGGATCGGCGAGTTGCGGATGCCCGGCGCCGAACTGGCTTACCTGTCCGCCTGTTCCACCGCGCACGGCGGGGAGCTGCTCGCCGACGAAGCCGTGACGCTCGCCTCCGCCTTCCACCTCGCCGGGTTCCGGCACGTCGTCGGCGGGCTCTGGCCGTTGTCCGACCGGATCGCCGCCGACGCCGCGCGGTTGTTCTACCGGAACCTGCCCGACCGCGCGGACGCCGGCGAAGCGGCCACCGCCCTGCGTGAAGTGGCGCTCCGGCTGCGGGACGACCATCCGGACCGGCCGGACCTCTGGGCCGGCCTGGTGCACAGCGGCGCCTGACAGTCCACTGAGGACTGTTCAGCGGGGCTCGCCGAACCAGCGGCCGAACGCCGCCTCCAGGCCGTCGCCGGTGCTGTCCGCGCCGCCGGCCCAGCCCACGTAGCCGTCCGGCCGGACCAGCATCGGCTCGGTGCCGCCGACCACGCGGTCGACCCGGCCGGACCAGAGGCCGGCCACCTTGGCGAAAACGCCGGCCGGGTCGAGCAGGAGGCCACGGCCGGAGCGCAGCAGCTCGTTCACCCGGGCCGGGCCGGGATCCAGGTCGAGGTCCAGGTCCGGCGCGGGCAGCCCGGCGAGCGGCTGGCCTTCGACGCCCGGCAGTGCGTAGCGGATGCCCATCCCGGACAGCATGTCGTCGAGCTGGTACTGGACCTGCGGCAGCTGCGCCAGCGCGGTGAACAGCTCGCGGGTGGCGGTGACCTCGGGGGCGCGCGTGCCTTCCCAGTCCATCAGCAGGCTCTGGGCCTGGACGTTGCGCAGCACGGCCGCCCCGACCGGGTGCCGTTCCGCGTGGTAGCTGTCGAGCAGGCCGTCGGCCGCGTGGCCGCGCACGGCGGCGCCGAGCTTCCAGCCGAGGTTCAGCGCGTCCTGGATGCCGGTGTTCATGCCCTGCGCGCCGAGCGGGAGGTGGACGTGGGCGGCGTCGCCGGCCAGGAACACCCGCCCGTGCCGGTACTGCGCGGCCTGCCGGGCCGCGTTGGTGATGCGGCGGGCGTAACGCAGTTCGAGCAGCTGCACTTCGAGCCCGAACACCGCGCGCAGCCCGTCGCGGATCTCGTCCTCGGTGATCGGGACGTCCCGGGGACGGGCCCGGCCCGGGCCGCCCATCGCGAGCCGGAGCAGCGGCCGGCCCTGCGGGTCGGTGCCGAGCGGGAACAGGTGCGCCCAGTCCCCCTCGTCGTTCCAGCGGTGGATCATCGTCTGCTCGGCCCCGCCGAGCCGCAGGTCGGCGGCGATCACGGTCGACGTGCCGGCCTGGCCGGGGAACCCGGCCCGCAGCAGTGAACGCACCGTGCTGCGCCCGCCGTCGGCGGCCACGAGGTAGCGGGCGCGGATCGCGGTGCCGTCGGCGAAGGAAGCGGTGACCCCGTCGGTGTCCTGCTCCAGACCGGTCAGCTCGTGGTCGCGCCGGACATGGATGCCTTGCCCGGCAAGGTGTTCCTCGAGGAATCGCTCGACGACCACCTGCGGGATCGAGCGCCACGGGAAGCGGTGCCGGTCCCGGGTGAGCGGGAGGTGGATGCCGCCGAAGTGGGCGAGGCCGGCCGGGTGCTCCCCGGTGGCCAGCAACGGTTCCAGCAGGCCGCGCTGGTCGAACGCCTCCTGGGTGCGGGACTGCACGCCACCGGCCTTCGACAGGTCGCTGCCCCGCGGCAGCTTGTCGACCACAACGGCCGCGGCCCCGGCCAGCCGGAGTTCGTTGGCCACCGTCAATCCGGTGGGTCCCGCGCCGGCGATCAGTACGTCCGTGTCCATGGTTTCCCCTTGTGCTTCGGCGTTTTCCTGTCCGCTCCGGACCAGCCCCACACTCCCGCCCACCGATCGGCCGAGCCAGAAACCGACGTGATTGCACTGCTATCCGACACCAGATACCGTCAGGCTGGTGGAATCCGACTACGACGAGCTGGATCGTCAGCTCGTCCGTGCCCTCCAGATCGACGGAAGGGCCCCGTTCAGCACTATTGCCGAGGCACTTGGCGTGTCGGATCGCACCATCGCGCGCCGGTACGCGAAATTACGCTCGGCCGGGGCGCTGCGGGTGCTCGGCGGGGTCGCGCCGGCCGCGCTCGGCGCGGTGCAGTGGTTCCTCCGGGTGCGCTGCGCGCCCGGGGCGGCGGTGCCGGTCGCCGAGGCGCTGGCGCGCCGCCCCGACACGTCCTGGGTGAGCCTCACCTCGGGCGGCACCGAGATCACCTGCACGGTCGACACCGAGAGCGAAGCCGATAGCGAAGCGTTGCTGCTGGCCAAACTCCCCCGCACCCAACGCGTCGAGGGCGTCACCGCGCATTCGGTGCTGCACGCGTTCTACGGCGGCCCGGACAGCCTGATCGCCAAGCGCGGCTCGCTGAGCCGGGAGGCGGTCGAGCTGCTGCGCCCGCACCCCGAGCTGCCGCACCGGCCGGGACCGGTGCGGCTCGACGACGGCGACCGGCAACTGCTCGCCGCTCTCGCCGCCGACGGCCGGGCCGGGTTCGAGCAGCTGGCCGCGGCCACCGGCTGGTCGCCGACCACGGTCCGGCGCCGGATGCGGGAGCTGCGCGAATCCGGGGCGCTGTACCTGGACCTCGACGTCGACGGGAGGCTGTTCAGCCTCGGCACCCGGACCATGCTGTGGCTCTCGGTGCCGCCGGCGCACCTGGAGGAGACCGGGAAGGCACTGGCCGGGCACCCGGAGATCGCGTTCGCCGCGGCCACCACCGGGCCGACGAACCTGTACGCGAGTGTGGTCTGCGCCGACCAGCGGGAGCTGTACCGCTACCTGACGACCGCGGTCGCCGCCCTGCCCGCCGTCACGCACATCGAGACGGCACCGGTGATCCGGACCGTCAAACGGGCCGCCAAACAAGGCCGGCCATGAGGCTCAGTACGAGGACACCAGGTCCGCGGGGCTGAGGTCCAGCCGGTACGGCAGTTCGAGCCGGGCGACCTCTTCGCCGGTCGCTTCGGCGTCAAGCGTGTACTCGCTGCCGTCCAAGCGGAAGCAGCGGATGCCGGGCGCGCGCGGGTCGATCACCCAGTAGTACGGGCAGCGCGCCTCGGCGAGCCGCGCCGGCTTGAGGTGCGTGTCGATGTGCCGGCTGGACGGTGAGATCACCTCGACCGCCAGCACCGGGACGCCGACGAGCGCGCGCTCGGTGAACGTGTCGCGGCGGCCGACCACGACGTCGGGGATCATCACGGTGTACTCGTCGAGCACGACGTCGACCGGGGCCGGCAGGACCTCGCAGTCCGCAGGGCAGACCGGGGTGAGCGCCGCGAGCAGGCGCGCGACCACCCTCTGGTGCAGCGGGCGCGGGGAGGGGCTCACTAGAAGAGTCCCGTCCAGGAGTTCATACCGACGTCGCTCATCCGAGATCGTCTCCAGGTCCCGACGGGTGAGACGGTCGCCGTGCGCGAACATCGGGACTACCACCATGCTGCCCCCAGGAGCGGGCCGACCGGAAAACGACTACGCCAGAGTAGACGCGCGCACCCGCCACCGCGAGCCGTCACCCGGGGCGTTTCGCGCCCGTCTGGCCCATCCGGCGGCCCGGCCGTCGCGATCAACACTCACGATCCGTGACGAAAAGGCGGAGAAACAACCCCGGGCAGCGCAAGAACCGGACCGGAATACGGCCATTCGAGCACTGTTACAGTATTTTCGAAAAGGCCATTCACCGGCACCCCATCCGACACTTACCGCTTACCTGTCGGACGCTTGAGCTGCGAGTACGTTCAAAAAAAGCGTCTGCCGAAAACCTGCTGAAACGATACCATTGCTCGACGAACGAGAGCTTCGGCGGGTCGGGTTAAACCCGATTTCACCCTTCCGCCCGGCATTCGCTCTGTGTGATTAACCGGGCGTCCGGATGCCCGGCTTATCCTGGATCGTCATCGCCCCATACACACCTTTCGGTGGTGGTCTGATGCCTGCCCTGCCCTCTCCGAGCAAACCGGTCTCCCTCTTCCGGCTCGACGGCACCGCGGCCGAGCACGACCTGCTGGTCTCGCTGACGCCCGAGCAGGTCACCACCGACCTCCCGGTCGACCTCTCGGGCACGGCGGCCCGGCTCGTCGCCGGGACCTTCCGCACCGAGATGCCGCAATGGGTCCCGCATGCCGCCGCGCTCACCGGCAACCGGCTCGAGCTGCCTTCGACGCTGCCGTTCGCGGTGCTGCTCGTCCCGCGTCCACCGTGGACCTACGCGGTGGCCTGGGGCGCCGGGCACCTGGTGCTGAACGACGAATACGTCGAGCAGGGTTTCGGCCTGCTGTTCGGGATCCGCCGGCTGGACCCGTTCGACCTCGGGCTGGTGGCGAGCGCGGCGCTCGACGTCTCGGCGCGGGCGACGCAGATCTCCATCCCCGGCGGCGGCGAGCTGTCGGCGTTCCGTCTGGAGCCCTACGGCGACCTG
Source organism: Amycolatopsis saalfeldensis (assembly GCF_900110575.1). Taxonomy (GTDB): domain Bacteria; phylum Actinomycetota; class Actinomycetes; order Mycobacteriales; family Pseudonocardiaceae; genus Amycolatopsis; species Amycolatopsis saalfeldensis. The sequence continues at coordinate 389,203 of NZ_FOEF01000004.1, read as the reverse complement.
GTGAACCGGCTGGCCGGCTCGGCGGACCTGACCGACCTCACCTACGGGCGCGTGACCGGAAAGCGCTATCGGATCCGCGTCGGCAACTCCCTCTGGGCGCCGCTGGCGAAGGAGCCGGACGCGTTCCTCGCGGACCTCGACGCGGTGGGCGCGGTCGTCGACGAGCCGGACGCGGAATCGGCGTTGCGGTTCGTGGCGCAGACCCGGCCGCTGGAACGGCACCACCGGCTCGTGCCGACGCTCGAACAGCGGCTCGCCGAAGCTCTCGATGGCGAGAACGCCGGGCCGCTCGGCCTGACCTGGCCCGGGGCCGCGGTGCACGACGCGGAGAACGCCGGCTCGTTCCGCATCACCGGGCTCGGCGCGGGCGGCCCGCTGCACGTCGAGGCGCGGCTGGAGCTGGAGCACCTGACCGCGCGGCTGGCCGAGATCCCGGTGGAACGGCGGGTCAAGGCCCTGCGCGCCGGGCGCGTGGTCACCTGCGCCGACGAGGCCGGCGAGCAGGAGACCGGCACCCCGCTGCCGGTCGCGCGCTGGCTGGTGTTCGAGACGACCATCGACCACGTCCGGTACGTGTTCCACCAGGGCCGCTGGTACCGGATCGGCGAGACCTACGTCGAGCAGATGCGCGCCCAGGTCGCGGATCTGCTGTCGCGCAAGTACATCTGGCCCGACGTCACCTGGCGGCCCAGCGGCGAGTCCGACGACGAGAACCGGTACTGCCACCGGGTCGCCGAGGAGCCGGGATTCCTGTGCCTGGACCGGGATTTCGCGACCACGCCGTTGCACCCGCGGTTCGAGCTGTGCGATCTGCTCGGCCCGGACGACGAGCTGATCCACGTGAAGTGGCTCGGCCGGGCCACCGCGGCCAGCCACCTCTACACCCAGGCCCTGGTGTCCGCCGAAGCCCTGCACGACGAGCCGGAAGCGCTCGCGCAGCTCGCCGCCAAGGTGTCGGCGGCCGACCCGGATCGCGTGCTGGCCGAGGCGCCGCGCACGGTGGTGCTCGCCGCCGCCGGGCGGGCCTGGCACGTCGACGAGCTGTTCACCCTTTCGCAGATCGCGCTCCTGCGCCTCGACCGCTCGGTGCGGGGCCTTCAGGCGACGCTCCGGTTCGCCGATATCCCGTACGTGCCGAAGCGCACTGCGCGCGCACAACCGGCTACTCGCCGCCGAAAGCGCTAGACCGAACGGCCGTATTTGCGCCGTTGTTCATTTTTCCGCCGTCACGCCTTAAACGTGGGCGGTAACTTTCCCCTGCCCGCCCGACGATGTTCCTGGTGCCTAGGACGGCCTTTCACCGGATGGCCTCCGTGCGGACTGGGGACGCGACAAATGAACAGCGCAGCGAGTCCACGCCGGACACCGAGATTCCAGTTGATCGGCGGGCGCGGGGACGCGACCCGATGGAGGCTGCTCGGCAGCAACAACGCGTCGCTGGGACTGGGGACGGTCGACTACCGCAGCGGCGAAGAATGCGTGGCGGCCGTCCAGTGGCTGTGCGCGAACCTCGGGCGCAGCCGCCTGGAACTGACCCATGACCACGGCATCGACTGGCGGTGGGTGCTGCACGCCGGCAGCGGGCCGATCGCGACCGCGAGCCACGCCTACGGCCGCCGCATCGAAGCGAAGCGGGGCTACGACCGGTTCGCCCTCGCCGCCGGTGAAGCCGCGGAGTCCGTCGGGGACGGACGGATCACGGACTGGCGCACCAAATACCCGCTGCCGGGATAAGAGGGTAACCGCGCGTGCGTTCGTCGGGCATTAACCGGCGCGCCGTCGGGCGGGAAGGCAACCAACCGCCCGGCGTTGCCGGGCTCGACGAGGTTTGGTCACGGCCCCGGAATCCCGTGGTCTAGACCAGACAGAGAGAGTACAACCCATGCGTGCTCGTACTGCCCGGTTCGTGGGCATCACCGCCGCCGTCGCCGCCGGCGCCGCCCTTCTCATCCCGGGCACCGCCAACGCGGTCCCCGGCCCGAACGGCATCCCCGAGGTCGTCGCGGCCGTCGGCTCCGACACGATCGCCGACGTCACCGGCGCGATCTTCGCCGCCGCCAACGCCGACAGCGCCACCAACACCGACCCCGACAACTACGTCACCGTCCCGCCGGTGCTCGCGCCCAACACGTCCTTCGTGGTGCCCGGTGACGCCTTCGACGGCGGCACCACCTACACCAACCCCGGCAACCTCCCGCCCAACGGCTCCAGCGCGGGCAAGACCGCGCTGGACACCGCCGCCGCGGCCGGCAGCGCCTCGATCGACATCGCCCGCTCCTCCTCGGGCCCGTCGTCCAGCGACCCGTCCACCTTCCGCTACTACGGCTTCGGCAAGGACGGCGTCTCCTGGGCCGCCTCGTCGACCGGCTCGGGCGCCGGCGTCACCCTGACCCTGCAGCAGCTGCGCGACATCTACAGCGGTGTCATCACCAACTGGAGCGCGGTCGGCGGCGCGAACGCCCCGATCACCGTTTACCTGCCCCAGGCCGGTTCCGGCACGCTGGCGTTCTTCACCGGCACCGTGCTCGGCTTCGACCCGACCACGAAGCCGGTCACCATCAAGCGCATGCAGGAGAACGAGGGCGACACCATCCCGGCCGCCGACCAGGCGACCGCGATCGCGCCGTACTCGGTGGCCCAGTTCGTCGCGCAGGGCAACGGCGCGGTGACCGACAAGCGCGCCGGCTTCTTCGAGGGCACCCTGACCGATGCCGGCTCGGACGGCGCCCCGGTCTCGGGCACCGCCCCGAACCTGGTCCCGGCGTTCGCCGACGGCTTCCTGGGCGCTCGCACGGTGTACTTCGTGCTCGACACCCGCTCGCCTTCGTTCGACGCCGCGCTGAACGTGGTCGGCTTCGACGCGGCGGGCCCGAGCAAGCTGTGCTCCGGCAGCCTTTCCGCCACGCTGACCAAGTTCGGCTTCAAGCCGCTGGCCGCTGACGCCAACGGTGTCACCTGCACCCTCGGCTGACCTGCCCGCAGCACAAGAACCGGCCCGGACGGGGTTTTCCCGTCCGGGCCGGTTCCTTCTGCCCCCATGACTTCAGGCCCAGGCGGGCAACAACCGCCACACCGCCGTCGCCGCCAGGACCGCCAGTGCCAGCAGCGCCGGAGCGGTGATGACGTACGTCGAAACCGGGCGCCAGCGGCGGTAGAGCACGGTCGCGCCCGCGGCCGCGGCGGCGAACCCGCCGAAGGCCAGGATCAGCTGGGCCCACGCACCGCTGTCGCCGGTGCGGCCGTCCTGCGCGTCCGCCCGGCCGTTCTGGGGCGTGGGGCGGAACGGCTTGCCCTCCAGCACGGCGGTGACCACCGTGGCCGACGAGGCCGAGCCCGGCCACCAGCTCGCCGAGGTGACCAGGGTGAGCCGGTCGTTTTCGGTGCGGCCGTAGTCCCGGTCCTCGTTCAGGTCGCGGGTCGCGGTCTCGGTGACGGTGTACACGGAGCGGCCCTGCGTGGTCGCCACCACGATCTGGTCGCCCTTGGCCAGCTCGCCCAGCTGCGCGAACGGGGCCCCGTAACCGGAATAGCGGCCGGCCACGGCGGAGTTGCCGGGCTGGCCGAGCCCCGAGGTGCCCGGGATATGCCCGGGACCGGACGAAGTCTGGCCGGGTTCGGCGCCTTCGAGCACGACCTGCTGGGCCCGCAGCTTCGGGATCTCCAGCACGGCCACCGGCGAACCGAACTCTGGCGGCTTCGTCACCGGCGCCGCGCCGAGCAGGGTGCGGGTCGCGCCCTGGGCCTCCGCCATCGCGGCACGGATGGCGGACAACGCGGCCCGCTGGTCGTTGTTGGCCAGCATCGGGCCGAGCGCGTACGCGACCAGCCCGAAGCAGACCGCCGTGGTGACCAGCCAGCCCACCGCGGTCACCACCGTCCACTTGGGACCAAACCGCAATGGCGCGACCGAAGGCGGGGCAGCCGCGGCCGGGGTGGCGGTCGGCGTGCTCATGCCCGGCCCCGCAGCGTCCGCAGCCGGCGGGCGAACCGGTTCACCCAGGGCGGCAACGGTTTCCCGGCGGTCAGGTAGCCGGTCGAGGACGGCAGCAGCACCAGCGCCACGAGGGCGAGCAGCGGGATCAGCGCCGCCAGCGCGCCCGCGCCCGGGAACAGCGGGATCCGGACCCCGTCGGCCAGGTTCCGCGCCGCCTGGACACTCGCCGCGGTGGGCGCCTTCATGGTGAGGGCGGCGTCCTGCGCCGGGCCGGTGGCCGAAGCGCCCGAGCCCGGCCCGTTGCCGCCGAGGTCGCCGCCCACCGGCCCGCCGGAGGCACCCGGTCCGGGCCCGTCGGCGGCCGGGTTCTGCGCCTCCTGCTGTTCGTGACAGGCCGACGCGGCGGTGCCCGTGCCCACCTTCGTCGCGGCGTCCTGCGCGGCGGAGAGGAGATCGGGCGTCAGCGCCACCATGCCCGGGCCCATCCCGTTCTGGCCGCCGTTGGTGGCCGCCTTCAGGAAGGTCGCGAGCTGGTCCTGCTTCGCCTTCTCGGGCGCGCAGGACGCGTCGACCAGCGGGTTCACCGGCGCGGCCATGGACTCCACGAAGGTGAGCGGGTAGGCGTTCGGATCGTCGGCGGCCCCGGTGATCTCCAGCGAGCCGTCCTTGGCCGGCTTGGCGTGCGCGGCCGCGGCCTGCAGCGTGGCCGGGGTGGGCGCGATGTAACCGCCCTTGCCGTTCGGCAGCGCGACCGGGGTCCAGCCGTATTCGGTCGCCGTGGCCAGGTCGGTGACCACCCAGTTCAGGCAGCCGTTGGTGCACTCGATCCCGGTGCCGAGGGTGGTGTTGCTGACCTGCTTGCGGACGTTGATCCGGCCGGTCTTGGCGTCGACGTTGTGCACGCCGTCGTCACCGAGGTTGAGTGTGTTGAGGTCGCTGACGACCCCGACCGGCTTGCCGTTGCCGGCCAGCGGATCCCCTTGCGGGCTCCGGAAATTGCCGTACGTCCACGCGGGCAGGCCAGCCAGCTTGCCGCTCAGCGCCAGCGGGACGGAGCCGGGGCCGGATTCGCCGGTGACGCCGTAGAACGTGCTGTCCGAGTGCCCGGCGCGGGCGTCGGGCGCCTGGACCGGGCTGGTGGGCCCGCTGATCGCGGCGAGCGCGGGGTTGCGGGTCACCAGTGCGGAACCGTTGGTGAAGATCCCGCCGCGGCCGCCGGCGTCGGGTAGCTCGCCGCCCTTGCTCAGCATGTTCGCCACGTCGTCCCAGCTGAACCGGAGGTTCGAGGCCAGCCGGGCGACCAGCGCCGCGCCGCTGTCCGAGCGGTCGGTCGGGGTCCAGCCGACGGCGGCGAGCACGGTGGCGTTGAGCGCCACCGGGACGTAGCTGCGGGCCCGCACGTCCTGGGCCGCCAGTGCGCCGCCGGAACCGGTGAAGACCACGTCGGAATCGCCCTTGTCGAACGAGGTCAGCCCGGTGTCCTCGGTCTCGGCCAGGATGTTGGCCGGCTGCGCCGCCTTGGTCGGCGCGCACAGCAACTGGTTCCAGGCCACCGCCGTCCGGCCGAACCGCTCCGGCATGCTCGCGGTGACCGTGCCGGCGCCCACGCCGCCGCAGCCCTGGATCTTCAGGCCCGGGGGGCTCGCGGTGAAGCTGATCGAGCTGTCGTAGACCGTCTGCGCGGCCGTGGCACCGGCCGGCTTGCCCGTGAGCTTCAGCATCATCGTGCACGGGTGCGCGTCGTCGCAGGTGTAGGAGTACTGCTTCTTGTCCGGGTTCGCCGGCCACGGGATCGTCGCGCTCGGGTTCAGGGTGGTGAACTCCGGGTCGAAGCTGACGTTCTTCGGCGCGGAAGTACCCCGCGGCACATAGGTGTCGAACACGACGGACTGGGTCAGGGCGCTGCGGCCCCGTTCCGATCGCGGCGTCTGGAACGGCGCGCCGGACAGCTCGTCGTTGAAGCTGCCGCAATAGGCGTTGACCCGGTTCGCCAGCGAGGGGTCGGGCACCCAGACGAGCTTCTTGGTCACCGGGTCCAGCTGCGACTTCAGCAGCGAGTCGCGAAGCTGGGCCGGGCAGACGTAGAAGGTCGCGGTGGCGTCGGCGGGCAGGCCCGAGACCGTGATGTGCAGCGGGTCCCCGTCCTGCGCGTGCGCGAGGTCGGCGCCACTGGTCTGGACCGTGTAGGTCAGTGGTGGGGTGGTGGTCTGGGCGGACGCGGACGGCACCACCGCGAGGCCCAGCACGGCCAGCAGGCCACTGGCGAACACAAGCACTACCCGTCTCAAGCCGTTCATGCTGCCCAACCTCCCCAGCCCGGTCCGCCCCGTCAACAAAGCAGGGGGAAGGCGCGAAGCGGTTCACGAACGCGCCGTCGGGCCTTCGCTGCTCGTCCAACTTCGGCGTGCCAGTGGTCGGAATACTGCTGCCGTGACTGTCACGACACCCGCTCCGGGCGCCTCGCCCCCGGAGCCACTGGCGATCGCCGACGTGCCGTCGCGAGCCGACCGCGCGTTCCGTCGCGTGACCACCGGTGCCGGCCTGTCGGTTCTCGGCCTCCTGGTCGTGATCGGCTTCTTCCTCGTCTACCGCTCGGTTCCGGCCTTCCAGATCAGCGGCTTCGGCTTCTTTTCGACCATCCAGTTCGACGCGGCGTCCGGGCAGCTGGGCGTGCTCGGCCTGATCTACGGCACGATCGTGGTCGCGTTGATCGCGGTGGCGTTCGCGGTGCCGTTGTCGATCCTCGCCGCGCTGTTCATCAGCGACTACGCGAGCGGGCGGATGCGCGGGTTCCTGACCGGCCTGGTGGACCTGCTCGCCGCGATTCCCAGCCTGCTCTACGGATTGTGGGGCTTCAGCTTCCTGCGGCCCTACATCACGCCGCTCTCGGAGTGGATGACGTCGAACCTGGGCTGGTTCCCGCTGTTCGAAACCAAGCCGGGCGCGGTCCTGTTCAACTCCATGTTCGTCGCCGGGCTGGTCGTCTCGCTGATGGTCATCCCGATCACCACCTCGGTGATCCGCGAGGTGTTCACCCAGACCCCGGCCGGGGAGAAGGAAGCGGCCCTCGCGCTGGGCAGCACGCGCTGGGGCATGGTCGCCGCGGTGGTGCTGCCGTTCGGCCGCGGCGGGATCGTCGGCGGCTCGATGCTCGGCCTGGGCCGCGCGCTCGGTGAGACGATCGCGGTTTCCCTGCTGCTGCCCCAGGTTCCGGCGGTGACGAGCCACCTGCTCGAATTCGGCGGCGCGACGATCTCCGGGTTCATCGCCAACAACGCGGGCATGTCCGGGATCGGCCTCAACGGGCTGATGGCGGCCGGGCTGGTGCTGTTCGTGTTCACGCTGGCGACCAACTTCACCGCCTCGGTGATCATCTCCCGCAGCCGCTCCGGAGTGGGAGTGGACGCCTGATGACCACCGTCAAGGACACACTCGACCCGGCTGAGGACACTGTGGACGATCTCACCGGATCGGACACAGTGGACACTCCCGGGCCGCCGGCCCCGCCCCCGGTCCGGCGCCGCACTTCGGCCACCACCCCGCAGGACCGCTGGGTCGCGCTGGGCTGCGCGGTGTCGGCGACCCTGCTGACCTGGTTCGTGATGCACGAGCTGCTCACCTCGCCGGGCTGGCTCGCGGACCTCGTCGTCGCGTATCTGCTCTACCTGGCGATGCTGTACCTGGTCACCCGCGACCGGCTCGGGCGCCTCGCCGCGACGGACCGGCTGGTGTCGGCCGTGGTGGTCAGCGGCGCCGCCGGGCTGCTGGTGCCGTTGCTGTTCCTGCTCGGCTACATCATCACCAAGGGCCTGCCGAGCCTGCGGCTGGCGTTCTTCACCCACGACATGTCCTCGGTCGCGCCGACGGATCCCGCGACCGCGACCGGCGGGCTGCACGCGATCGTCGGCACGCTGGAGCAGACCGCGCTCGCGCTGGTGTTCGTGGTCCCGCTCGGGGTGCTCACCGCGGTGTTCCTCAACGAGACCCGGTCGCGCTTCCGGCGCCCGGTGCGGATCTTCGTGGACGCGATGAGCGGCCTGCCCTCGGTGGTGGCCGGCCTGTTCGTCTACGCGGCCCTGATCCTGCCGCCGGTGCAGTCCGGCTTCTCCGGCTTCATGGCGACGCTGGCGTTGACGATGATCATGCTGCCGACGGTCACCCGGACCGTCGACGTGGTGCTGCGGCTGGTGCCGGACGGCCTGCGCGAAGCGTCGCTGGCACTGGGCGCGAGCCGCGCGCGCACGGTGTGGTCGGTGGTGCTGCCGACCGCCCGCACCGGCGTGAGCACCGCCATCATCCTCGGCATCGCCCGCGTGGTCGGCGAAACCGCGCCGCTGCTGTTCACCTCGTTCGGCTCGCTGTCGATGAACTACAACCCGTTCGGCGACCCGCAGGAAAGCCTGCCCCGCTTCGTCTACCGCTACATCAAAGAACCCCTCGCCTCGGCGCAGGAACGCGGGTACATCGGCGCGCTGGTGCTGATCCTGCTGATCTTCGCGCTGTTCGCGCTGACCCGGCTGATCGGCCGCAAACGCTGGTCCGGCCGCAGGACCAAACCCAGGAGTGCCCGGTGACCGAAATCCTCGACGCCCCCCAGCCCGTGCGCGTGGTCGGCGGGCCGCCGCCCGGCGCTGCGGCCCTGGAGTCCCGCGGGGTGCACGCCTGGTTCGGCGACCGGCTGGTCCTGGAGGACGTCTCGCTGGCCATGCCCGCGCACGAGGTGACCGCGCTGATCGGGCCCTCGGGCTGCGGCAAGTCGACCTTCCTGCGCATCCTCAACCGGATGCACGAGCTGGTGCCCTCGGCGAGCCTGGCGGGCGAGGTGCTGCTGGACGGCGCCGACATCTACGCCGAGGGCACCCGCGCCCAGCACGCCCGGCTGCGGATCGGCATGGTCTTCCAGAAGCCCAACCCGTTCCCGGCCATGTCCATTCGCGACAACGTGCTCGCCGGACTCAAGCTGGCCGGCGTCAAGTGCGGCGACAAGGACGGCCTGGTCGAGCAGAGCCTCGAGCGGGCCGGGCTGTGGCGCGAGGTGCGCGACCGCCTGCACTCCCCCGGCGGCGCGCTGTCCGGCGGCCAACAACAGCGGCTGTGCATCGCGCGCTCGCTCGCGGTGCAGCCGAACGTGCTGCTGATGGACGAGCCCTGCTCCGCGCTGGACCCGACCTCCACCCGGCGCATCGAGCAGACGATCGTGGAGATCTCCGACGAGGTCACCGTCGTGATCGTCACGCACAACATGCAGCAGGCCCAACGGGTTTCGCACCACTGCGCGTTTTTCCTCGCCGGGGAGAACGAGCCGGGGCGCGTCGTCGAGCACGGGTCCACCGAGCAGATCTTCGGCGAGCCCGAGGACAGCCGCACCCACGATTACGTCAACGGCCGTTTCGGCTGACCGGGAGCCTTTTCTGATGCACCGCAAGAGCTGGCCGGTACTCGGCTGCGCCGCCCTCCTGCTGGCGGGGCAGCTACTGCTGGCCCCCGCCGCCGAGGCCTTCGTCCAGGTCAACGGATCCGGGTCCACCTACGTCGGGCTCGCCATGAGCGACTGGCAGAACGGCGCCAATTCCCAGGGCATCCCGGTCAACTACAGTGCGTTGGGCTCGCCCGCGGGCGTGAACCAGTACGGCGACCGCACCGTCGACTTCGCCGGCACCGAGGCCGAAGTCAGCTCGCTGCAGGCCGCGGGCGGCGGCGGGCTGAGCGCGAACCAGCGCGGGTACCAGTACGTCCCGGACGTCGCGGGCGCGGTCGCGGTGATGTACAACGTCACCGACGCGGCCGGCCGCCGCGTCGACTCGCTGCACCTGACGCGGGAGACCATCGCGCGGATCTTCTCCCGCGACATCACGCGCTGGAACGACCCGGCGATCACGACCACCAACGGCGGCTTCGCGTTGCCGGACCAGCCGATCACGCTGATCGGGCGCAGTGGCCAATCCGGTACCACAGCACTGTTCTACGACTTCGTGGCGCACGTCGCGGCCGGCGCGTACAACGCGTTCGTCGGCCGCAACGCCGACAAGGGCATCGGCCCGCTGCCGCCGGGCGTCCGCCCGATCCAGCTGCCCACGATGGGCCCGGACGCGGACTTCTACCGGCTGTTCGCCGATTCCGACCAGATCGCGCAGACCGTCGCCAACGGCAGCGTCCCGTTCTCCATCGGCTACGACGAATTCGGCTACGCCAAGAAGTACAACGCGCCCACGGCGTGGGTGGACAACCAGTCCGGCCAGTACACCCTGCCCTACGCCGCGAACATCGCGGCGGCGCTGACGAAGGCGAACCTGCGGCCCGACCTGAGCCAGGAGCTGTCCGGGGTGTACACGAACCCGAACCCGCTGACGTACCCGATTTCGGCGTACTCCTACCTGATGACCCCGTGCGCGAGCGGGCGCGACAGCTGCAAGGGCGGTTACCCCGACGCGTCCAAGACCGACACGATGAGCGCCTTCATCGAGCACGTCGCCTGCGACGGCCAGATCAACATGGCCCGCATCGGGTATTCGCCGCTGCCGCCGAACCTGTCGCAGGAGATGATGAACGCGAACGCCCGCCTCACCGGGCGGCCCGCCAAGCAGCTGAACGCGGGCAACTGCGCCAATCCCACGTTCCACGGCAGCCTCGGCGCCGGCGCCACCGCCCCGCAGGACCCCTTCGCCGGCCTGGGCGGCGTCAACGCCCTCACCCACGGCGGCTCCGGCGGCGCCAAGCCGAGCGCCAACGGCCCGGGCGCCTCGACCGGACCCCAGACGTCGGCGGGCCCCAGCTCCTCGGCACCCGACGCCACCGACGCCAACGGCGGCTCGACCGACTGGCGCAACGCCGAGCCCGCCGCGTACCAGGGCAGCGGTTTCGGCGGCTTCGGCGCCTGGGCCGCCCTGGTGCTGTTCGCGGCGATCTGCGCTCCGCTGCTCCTGCGCGGCATCCGGCGGATCAAGCGGCGGTGAAGGACCGGAGCAACGCGACTGTCCTTTGTGGACCTTCGAGGCGGGGCGAGTGGCCGGAGCCGGGCAGCGAACGAGGAGCGCCACCGGCGGTAGCCGCGGCCCGCCCGGGAGGTCGCGGCGAACGTGCGGAGGTCCATGCCTCGTCCACGAGTGTCTGGGGATCTCGTACCCCACGCGGAACGCGGCGCTCGCGCAGCTGCCAGTCGGTCAGGTCCGGCCGCTGCACGGCCGGCGCGGTGGCGACCAGCCCGCCTCTGGAGTGGCCGGCCACGACGGCTTGCGCGACGCCGAGCCGGTCCAGTGCCGCGGCGAGCCTGGTGCGGAAGCGCGTAACCCGCGGGGTCGGGAGCCGAGCGGCCGCACCCGGCCAGGTCGGCCCGGATCGCCCGGTGGGGCCCGATCGGCAGCGGGACCGTCGGGGTCCCAGCTGCGCAACGACGCGGCGGTGCCGTGCAGGAGCAGGAGCGCGGGGGCCGTCTTCACACATGTGGATCCCGCTGCCGGTGGTGGCCTTGCCGTGGGAAGCAGTCATGGCCACGACTCTCGCCGCCGGTGCGGGCCGGCGGACGGTGTCCTGGGGGACATCGCCTGCCCGCCCGGGCTCACGGTGCCACAGTTCGGGAAAATGACCCGAAGATCGGACGAATGCCGCTATACGGCGTCGCGTGGCCGGGCCAAGATCACCCGCATGACCCTGAGATCGACCACCAGACGCGCACTGAGACCGGCGACCAGAAGCACGCTTGTTCTCGGGCTGCTGGCGCTGCTCGTCTCCACCGGGACGACCGCCGTGGCCACCGCCGCACCCGATCCCCATCAGCCTGCTGCCGGCGTGAATGCGACCGCACGGCCTCGCGGCGGCTGGGAATCCGTCGGCCCCAACAGCATCGGCGGGCTGCTGGGCGTCTCCGGCTCCCCGGCCGAGCTCGCCGTGATGGAGCCGAGCCCGCCCACCCTGTGGCTCTCCGACGACCGCGGCGCCTCCTGGTCCGCGCGGCGGGGGCTGCCGCAGGACACGTCGATCCAGGGGTTCTTCGTCGACCCGGCCGACGCGGACCGGATGCTGGCCGTGGCCAACACCCCGGTGGACTTCCCGGTCAAGTGGCGCGGCGAGCTGCTGGCGACCACCGACCGCGGCCGGACCTGGCAGACGCTGCGGCAGTGGTACCCCGACGGCGCCTTCGGCCTGGCCACCGACCCGGCCGGGCGCACGATCGTGGTGCAGAACCTCGACGGGATCAGCATCAGCGCCGACGGCGGCGCGACCTGGCGCGACGTGCCGCGAACCTGGCCGCGGCAAGGGATCGCCGCTCCGGTCGGCGACCTGAAACTGACATTGGCGGGCGACGACGCCTACTTCACCACCGTCCACCCGGACTACGCGCTGTGGGCCATCCGCGGCGTCACCGGCGAGCACCCGACGGCCGAGCAGGTCTACCGGACCGACGGCGAGGTCTCGCAGGTCGCGTCGGACGGACGGCAGCTCGTGGTCACGGTCGGCACCCAGCTGCGGGGCTCCGCCGACGGCGGCCGGACCTGGACGGTGCTGCGCGACGACCCCACCGGCCAGCCCCTGCATGAACCGCGGTTCGTCGGCGGCCGCCTCTACGTCGGCACGTACCAGGACCTGGACGTCAGCGCGGACGGCGGCCGGACGTGGGCCCGCAAGCCCGTTCCCGCGCCCGGTGAGGGCACCACCGACATCGTGGACCTCCCGGCCGGAGCGGGAAAACCGGCGGTCACGCTGATCTCCGCGGTGTACCGGGGCGTGTACGCCGACGGCGGCCAGAGCGGCTACCAGCAGCTCGGCGTGCCCGGCGAGTCGATCCGCCAGCTCGTCACGACCGGGTACCTCCGGCAGAGCGTGGTGGCCGCCGGGGTGCAGGAGATCTACAATTCCGCGCTGCCGCAAGGGAAAATCACCCCGTCGACGCGCTCGTGGCAGTCGCATCCCGGCGACCGGCTGCACGAGAACGCGTTCCTGTCGGTCTCCCCGGGCCGGCCGGACGTGGCCTGGCAGGTGACCAAGAACGGCTTCAGCCTGGACGTGCTGCGCAGTGCTGACGGCGGCCGCACCTGGCAGCTGATCGGCAAGCCCATCGCGGGTTCGGCCCAGGCGATCCTGGCGCACCCGGCCGATCCGGACCGGCTCCTGATCCCGGCGTTCACCGACACGGGCTACGTGCTCTACCGCAGCTCCGACGCCGGGCAGCACTGGGAAAAGTCCGCGGCCCCCGGCTTCCTCGCCCTGGCCGGCGACCCGTGGAACCCGGACCGCGTCTGGGGCGGCGGCACCAGCGGCCTGTTCCGCTCCGACGACGGCGGCAAGACCTGGACGCAGGTTTCCGATCAGCCCGTCAGCGCGCTTTCGCTCAGCCCCTGGGGCAGCATCCTGTTGGGCGGCAACGGATTGCGGCTCAGCGAGGACAACGGCCGCACGTTCCGCCAGGTCCACGACGGCTCCGACCCGCGCGAGTTCAGCCGGATCGTGGCGCACCCCTTCGACCCTCGCGTGTGGTTCGCGGGCAGCGCGGACGGCGCGGGTGTCTTGCGCAGCACCGATTTCGGCCGCACCTGGTCCCCGCTGCCCGGCACGCTGCCCGACTCCCGGGTGCTCTCGCTGACAGTCAGCGCGGACGGGCGGTACCTGTTCGCGGGCACCGCGCAGTCCGGTGCTTATCGCTTGACGCTGTACTGAAAAGCTCGTGAGTGTTTATGCCGGCTTGGGTTCTAGCGGTTGTTGCAACACCTGGCACTGGAGGTGTTGTGATGGGAAGGAAACGTCGACGCTGGCTGCTCCGGCAGGGGCGGGTGGCGTTCTGGGATCATGTACGGGCCGGGTTGCCCGTGGAGAGGGCAGCGATCGCGGCCGGCGTGTCGCCGGCGAGTGGCCGGCGGTTGTTCGAGCAGGCTGGCGGCGTGATCACCAACGCGCCATCGGCCTGCTCGGGCCGTTACCTGTCCCTGGCCGAGCGGGAGGACATCATGGTCCTGCACGCCCAGCGCCTGCCGAACGCCGAGATCGCGCGGCGGCTGGGCCGCCACCGCGCCACGATCGGGCGGGAACTGGCCCGCAACAGCACCACCACCGGATACCGGGCCAGCACCGCCCAGCACGCCGCCGAACACCGCGCGACACGACCGAAACCCGCGAAACTGGCCATCGACCCGGTCCTGCACGACCGCGTCCAGCAGGACCTGACCGCACTGTGGCCGCCCGAGCAGATCGCTGCCAGGCTGAAACGGGACTTCCCCGACCAGCCGAGGATGCACGTGACCCACGAAACGATCTACCAGGCCCTTGACGTCCAGGGCCGCGGCGGGCTGCGGCGGGAGCTGGCTGTATGCCTGCGCACCGGCCGAGCGATCCGCACACCCCAGCGCACCCCCGACGGACGCCGCGCCCGCCACGGCAAGATCGCCGGGATGGTGCCGATCTCTCAGCGGCCGGCCGAGGCCGCCGACCGGGCCGTCCCGGGGCACTGGGAGGGTGATCTGATCGTCGGCAAGGACGGTCGTTCGGTGATCGGGACTCTGGTCGAGCGCACCACCCGGTTCTGCCTGCTGCTGCACCTGCCCGAGGGCAAAGACGCCGCCGCAACCGCCGAAGCCATGATCACCATGATTCGGCGGTTGCCGGAGGAGCTGCGCCCGTCGCTGGCCTGGGATCAGGGCACCGAGATGGCCCAGCACGCCCGGATCTCGATGGCCACCGAGATGGCGATCTACTTCTGCGACCCGCACTCGCCCTGGCAGCGTGGGTCGAATGAGAACACCAACGGGCTGCTGCGCCAGTACTTCCCCACAGGCACCGATCTGTCCGTCCACACACCCACTGACCTAGCGAAAGTCGCCGCCGAACTCAACGGCCGCCCCCGCAAAACGCTCGGCTGGGACACCCCAGCCGAACGCCTCACGGTGCTACCGTCCACACAAGACCCTGTTACGACGACCGCCTGAATCCACCCGGTTCCAACCGTCATGAACACTCACGAGCCTTCAGCAGCGGGAACGCAGGGCCGCCACCCCGGCACCTTCGAGATCGTCGCAGCAGGCGGCCCGGCCGGTCATCGCCATGATCAGGGCGAGGGTGGGGCCGGAGACGAGCGGTGCGTCGGCGGGGCCGGTGGTGAACGGGCCGTCCGTGGCGGCCAGCCGGAGGTCGCGGACGCGGCCGCGCGCCAGCACCACCTGGTCGGACTGCCCGTAGTACTCGGCCACTGTGGTGAGCGTGCCGATCGGGATCTCGCGGTGGAGGCCCAGCGGACGGCGGATGTCACCGCCGTGCACGATCACCTCGCCGAGCATCGCCAGGATCGGCAGCGGCGGCTTGGTGGTGCTCGCGACGCGGTCGCGGAACCGGGCGAGCGTCTCGGCCGGGGACGAGCCGAGTTGCTCGCGCAGCCGCATCAGCACCTGCTTGTCGAAGTCGAACCGGCAGCGGATCACCCCCGCCAGCCACCGCAGCGGGCCGAGGCCGGCCCCCGCGCTCACGTGCGCCAGCACTTCGCGAACGGTCAGGCCTTCGCACAACGACGGCGTCGCCCACTGCTCGCCGGTCAGGTCGGCGAGATCGTCGGCCAGCGCGGCCCGTTCGGCGTGCACCAGCGGCCACACCCCGGCGCGACGATCGTCAGCGGGCAGTTCGGGCACGGTTCCCCCTCGTCGTGGACTGGCCCGCAGCTTAAAAGATCGCCTCAGGTCACGACCGCCGTCTGGTCACGGCGGTACCGCGGGGCCTCGTGCTCGTTCGCCGCGAGGATCCCGGCCAGCGCGTGCATCGCGTCCCACACGTCGACGTACCGCAGGTAAAGCGGCGCCAGGCCCAGCCGCAGCAGGTCGGGCGCACGGAAGTCGCCCACCACTCCCCTGGTGATCAGCGCCTGGCCGAGTTCGTAAGCCTTTTCGTGGCGGAGCGACACCTGCGAACCCCGGCGCGCGCCCGCACGCGGCGTCACCACGGTCAGCCCGTACTCGCGCAGCCCGTCCGCCATCGTGATCAGGAGATCGCCCAGCGCCAGGGATTTCGCCCGCACCGCCGCCAGGTCCACCCCGTCCCACACGTCCAGCGCCGCTTCCACGGCCACCATCGACAGCACCGGCGGCGTGCCGATCCGCGCCCGCGCCACGCCCTCGGCCGGCTCGTAGGCCCCGGCCAGGCCGAACGGGTCCGCGCGGCCCGTCCAGCCGGTCAGGGGCAGGTCGGCCGCCTGCTGATGCCGACGCGGGAGGTACAGCCAGGCCGGGGCGCCCGGGCCGCCGTTGAGGTACTTGTAGGTGCAGCCGACCGCCGCGTCCGCGCCCAGGCCGTCGAGGTCCACGGGCAGCGCGCCGGCGGCGTGGCACAGGTCCCAGACGACCACCGCGCCGGCCGCGTGCGCCTTCCGCGTGATCTCCTCGACGTCCCACAGCTCCCCGGTCCGGTAGTCGACGGCGCTCAGCGCCACCACCGCGACGTCCGGGCCCACCTCCAGCGCGGCCGGGTCGACCCGGCGGGCCTCGAGCCCGAGCAGGCGCGCGACGGCGTCGGCCAGGTACTGGTCGGTCGGGAAGTTCGCGGCGTCGGTCAGCAGGACGCGCCGGTCCGGCCGCAGCCGCGCGGCCGCCGTGAGCGCCTGGAACAGCTGCACGCTCGTCGAGTCACCGCAGATCGTCTGCCCCGGCGCCGCGCCGACCAGCGCGCCGATCCGATCGCCGACCCGCTCCGGCAGCGTCCACCAGCCGTTGCCGTTCCAGGAGCCGATGAGGTCCTGTCCCCACTGCCGGTCCACCGCGTCCAGCACCGCCGCCCGCACCCCGGAAGGCAGCGCCCCCAACGAGTTGCCGTCCAGGTAGACGACGCCTTCCGGCACCGAGAACCGCCCGCGCGCGAACGCCAGCGGATCACGGGCGTCCAGCGCCTCGGCGGCAGTGCGATCTTCCGGACCGAGAGTCATGCGGCCCATCGTTACACAGCGGGTTTTCCCGGCCGGACAGCGAAGTGCCGCAGCCGGGCGATCGGACGCCGGCGGAGTGCCAGCCAGTCGGCGATGCCGTCGATCACGGCCGGGTCGACGTGCCGGGGCGATGCGTAGTCCGCGGGCGTGGACGGGCCGGTCCCGGCGAAGAACAGGTGGTCGTCGGCGGCGTGGATCCGGATGGTGACGTCCGGCCGGTGGGCGAGGCCCGCTTGCCAGCGGGCGAGGTCGCCGGCGACGGTCACCTGGTAGTCGCGGCCGCCCTGCAGGATGAGCATCGGCTTGTCCAGTCCGGCCGCGGTGGCGACCGGGTCGTAGCCGCGCAGGTCCAGCCAGTACGAGGCCGGCCAGCCGAAGAGCAGGTCCGCGGCCGGGGTTTTCGGTGACAGGGCGGGATCTTCGACGAGGGCGGCCTGCCGGCGGAGTGACTCGACCGCGGCGGCCGTGGCCGGACCGGGGTCCAGTTCGGCCAGGTAATCGCCGACCCGCACGATGGCCTGAGGCAACGGCACCGTGTCGCCGGCGAGGATCACCAGGCCGGCGACCGAAGCCTCGGCGGCGGCGACCCGCGGCGCGGCCTTGCCGCCCCCGCTGTGGCCCAGGAGGAACACGCGGGCCGGATCGACGCCCGGCTGCCGCTGGAGCAGGCGAACCGCGGCCACCGCGTGCGGCACGTACTCCTCCGCCATGGTGAAGCCGGGCTCGGCGCCGGCCTGCCGGTGGACGTGGTTCAGCTTGTCGAAGCGCGCCACCGCCACCCCCCGGCCGGCCAGCCCCCACGCCAGGTCCTTCAACGGCTTGTTCGGCCCGGTGGTCAGATCCCGGTCGGCGGGCCCCGGGGTGAGCAGCACCAGGCCCGGGTGCGGGCCGCGCCCCCGGGGCAGGGTCAGCGTGCCGGGCACGGCGAGTGGTCCGGAGCCGACCGTGATCTCGTGCTCGCGGAACTTCCGGGGAGCGGCGTAACGCGGCGGAGCCCACGTCGCGGCCGGCGGCGCGAGAACCAGGTCGTGCAGGATGCCGGTGTCGTCGACCGAGAGCACCACCGTGAGCCCACCGCGATCGCACGTCACCGGAACCGTGACCCGGACCTGGCCCGCCTCGGCCGGCTCGCGGACCGGCTCGCCGACCGCGGTGATCGAGCCGAGCCTGGAGATCTGGCCTTCCCAGCCCATTCGCAGCGTCGGCGGGGGCGCCGCTGCCCGCAAGCGCGGGGCGAACAACTCTTCGATGTCCGCGAAACGCCCTTCTCTCGCCAGCTCCACGACCGCCGTCGCGACTACCGCCGGATCTGTTCCCATCGCTACCCCCCAGGATCGTTCTCATACTCTGCGAACGGTAGCACAATATGCGATCGTTGGGTGCGGCTGCGGATCGTGCACGCCATGCGCTACCGGCACGTCGACCTCCTCGCGAGCGAGGGAATCCTGGAGGTGGCCGTCGCGCTGCGCCGGGTGCTCCTGCCCCGGCTGAGGCCCGTCACTTGCCGAACCCCGCGGTGAGGCCGGTGACGAGGTAACGGCGTCCGAGGATGTACAGGGCCAGCACCGGCAACGTGGACAGGACGACCGCGGCCAGCACCGCGGGGATGTTGACCCGGAACTGGCCCTGGAACGCCCACAACGCCATCGGCAGCACCCGCTGGTCCGCGCTCTGGGTCAGGATCAGCGGGAACAGGAAGCCGTTCCACACGTTCAGCCCGTCGTACACCGCGACGGTGACCATCGCCGGCTTGACCATGGGCAGCACCAGGCTCCAGAGCATCCGCCAGTGCCCGGCGCCGTCGACGCGCATCGACTCGAACAGCTCGTTCGGCACGTCGCGCAGGAAGTTGGCCAGGATCACCACCGACAGCGGGATCGCGAAGGCCACCGACGGCAGGATGATGGCGAGCAGCGTGTCGTAGAGGTGGGCGCGGGTGATCAGGTAGTAGATCGGGATGATCGTCGCCTGCAGCGGGATCGCCAGTCCTAAAAGGAACGCGGTGTAGCCGAAGCCGGCCAGGCGCGTGCGGCCCCGCACCACGTAGTAGGCCGCCATGAGCGAAACCGCGACCGTGAGCACCACCGTGCCCGCCGTGACGGTCAGGCTGTTGACCAGGTAGCGCAGGAAGTCGTTGCCCAGCACCAGCCGGTAGTTCTCGAGGGTGGGGTCGGCGGGCGGCGCCAGCGGGTTCGCGTCGAAGAAGCCGCGCTGCCCGCGCAGGCTCGTCACGACGATGTAGTACACCGGCACGAGCACGATGAGCAGCCACACGAAACCGCCGAGGCCGCCGGCGACGTTGGGGCGGGCCCGCATCATGCACCCTCCTGCTGGCTGCCGCGCGAGAAGCGGGCGAACCGGGCGAGGCCGAGCGAAAGCGCCAGGCCGGCGACCACCAGCAGCACGGCCAGGGTGCTCGCGCGGCCCATGTCGTTGTTCGAGAAACCGTTGAGGTACATGTCGAGCGGCAGGAACCGCGTCGCGTCACCGGGGCCGCCGCCGGTCAGCACGAAGACCAGGTCGAAGTAGGTCAGCGAGCCCACCAGCATCAGGGTCGAGGAGGTGAGGATGGTGTAGCGCAGCTGGGGCAGGGTGATGTGGAAGAACTGCCGCACCGGGCCGGCGCCGTCGAGCTGGGCGGCTTCGTAGAGCTGCGCCGGGATCTGCCGGACGCCCGCCTGGTACAGCAGCGTGTGGAACGGCATGAACTGCCAGCCGATCACGAAGATCACCACGTACAGCGCCAGCGTCGGGTCGCCGAGCCAGTCCTGGGCGAGCGCGGCGACGCCGAACGCGCGGCTCAGCCCGAAGTTCGGGTCCAGCAGGGCTTTGAACGCGATGGCGATCGCGGCCGAGGACAGCAGCAGCGGCAGGAAGTACAGCACGCCCAGCACCGCGCGGTACCGGCCGCGGCCCGCGGTCAGCACGCCCAGCAGCAGCGAAACCGGCGTCTGGAACAGCCAGCTGACCACCATCACCCGGACGCTCAGGCCGATCGCGTGATAGGTGGCCGGGTCGGACAGCGCGGCGGCCCAGTTGCCCAGCCCGGTCCAGGCGGGGTCGGCGATGCCGTCCCACTTCATCAGGCTCAGCACCACCACTCCCCCGAGCGGGAGCAGCGCGAAGATCGCGAAGAACAGCAGCGCGGGCGCGATCATCACCGGGTGCGGCGCGGCGCCGCGGGCCGCCGTGCGAGGTCCATTCCGCACGGCGGTCCGCTCCCGGACGAGGGACCGGGTCATTTCCCGATCGTCGCGTTCATGTTCGCCGAGAACTGCTCGGGCGTGATCTGCTTGAGGAACACCTGGTCGAGATTGTTCAGCAGCGCGTCGGCCTGGCCGGAGGACACGGCCTGGTCCCAGGAGAGCTGGAAGTTCGGCGCGTCGCGCGCCAGACCGTACACATAGGACAGATACTGCGGGTCCTGGGCCTTGGCCAGCTTCGCCTCGATCCCGTTGACCGGCGGCACCGACCCGCCCGCCAGGAGGGCGTCGACATACGTGTCGCTCATGACACCGTCACGCAGGTACTGGACCGCCGCCTGCTTCTGCGCGTCCGAAGCCCCGGCCGAAACGGACCAGTAGTTCGCGGGATTGCCGACGATGTCCGCCGGGTTCCCCTTTCCGTCCGCGACGACCGGGAAAGTGGTGTAGCCGAGCTGCTTCGCGGCGAAGTCCGGATCGGCCTGCTTGATCGTCGGGAAGGCCCACGAGCCCATCAGGTACATCGCGGCCTTGCCGGTGTAGAGCAGGGCGGTGTCGGCGTTGCTGTCGGTGCTGATCGAGCTGAAGCCCTTGACGAACCCGCCGGCGTCCACGAGCTGCTGGATCTTCCGGTTCGCCGCCAGGATCGCCGGATCGGACCAGGCGCCCGGCTTGTTCGCCGCGACCGCGCCGAAGACCCCGGGCCCGCCGATCCGGTCGACCAGGTACTCCTCCCACATCAGCTGCGGCCACTTGCTCTGCCCGCCGAGCGAGAACGGCGCGATCCCGGCCGCGGTGAACTTCGGGATCACCGCCATCAGCTCGTCCCACGTCTTCGGCGGCTGCGCGCCGACCCGGGCGAAGAGATCCTTGTTGTAGTACAGGAAAACCGGCTGCATGCTGTTGTTCGGCACGGCGTAGGTCCTGCCGTCGATGACCCCGGACTTCGCCACGGCCGGCAGGAAGCGCCCGGTGAGCGCCGGGTTCTTCGCCACCTCGGGGGTCAGGTCCATGATCTTGCCGGCGTCGACCCAGGACTTGAGCAGACCGCCGTTGCCCCAGCTGAACACCAGGGTCGGGGCCTGGCCCGCGCCGACGGCGGAGCGGATCTTCTGTTTGTACGCGTCATTGCCGAAGAACTGGCCGTCGATCCCGGCGCCGGCGAACGAGGTGCGGAAGACCTGTTCGTCGCCGCCGGTCAGGGCCCAGGCGGTCGGCTTGCCGCCGCTCGCGCCCGAAGGGCCGCTGGTGCCGCAAGCGGTGGTGAAGATCAGCAGTGCCGCCAGCCCGGCCGCGATGCGCGTGGTCCGGCGTGTGCCCGGTGTCATGGTGCACCTTCCTCATCGAAGGGTCCGAAACGGGGTTCGAAAAGTTTCGAAAACACTCTGGGGTGGGCCGAAACCTAAACTAGAAATTCTCCGTCGTCAAGTGATACTTTGGCCCTCCACAGGGACGTATTGCTCTCGAAACTTTTCGATAGGAGAACACCGATGCCCGCCGGACCCCGGAAGCGCGCCACACTCGCCACGGTCGCCGAGGCCGCCGGCGTCTCGCTGCCGACCGTTTCCAAGGTCCTCAACGGGAGGGCGGACGTGGCCGCGGACACCCGGGCTCAGGTGGAAGCGGCGCTGCGGGACCTGGCCTACGTGCCGCAGAACGGGCGCCGGACGATCACGCCCTCCCCGCTGGTCGACATCGTGTTCGACGACCTGGTCAGCCCGTACGCGCTCGAGGTGCTGCGCGGCGTGACCGACGCGACCGCCGAGTTCGGCATCGACGTGGTCGTGGGCCGGATGCCCGCCGCCGAGTCCGCCGGCCCGCTGACCGCGGAGAACCACTGGGCCCAGCGGCTCAAGAGCAACGACCGGTCCGGGCTGATCGTGGTCACCTCCGAGCTGTCCCTCCGGCAGGTCGAGAGCTTCGAGAACGCCGGGCTGCCGCTGGTCGTGATCGACCCGCTGAACCTGCCCCGGGCCGAGGTGACCAGCGTCGGCGCGACGAACTGGTCCGGCGGCATCACCGCCACCGAGCACCTGCTCCGGCTGGGGCACCGGCGGATCGCGTTCGCCGGCGGCCCGCCCGGGGCCTCCTGCAGCCAGGCCCGGCTGCACGGCTACCGGGCCGCGCTCGAGAACGCCGGCGTCGCGTTCGACCCGGAACTGGTGCGCCACGGCAAGTTCGGCCATCCGGACGGGCTCGACATCGGCGACCGCCTGCTGGCACTGGCGGCCCCGCCGACCGCGGTGTTCGCGGCCAGCGACGCGACCGCGCTCGGGGTGCTGGAGGCCGCCCGCCGCCGCGGCCTGCGCGTCCCGCAGGACCTGAGCGTGATCGGGTTCGACGACACCATGCTCGCCCGCCTCGCCACTCCCCCGTTGACCGTGATCCGCCAGCCGCTGCAGGACATGGGCCGCGTCGCCGTGCGCACCCTGCTCAAGCTGATCACCGGCGACACCCTCGATTCACACCACGTCGAACTCGCCACGCAGCTCGTCGTCCGCGAGTCGACCGGCCCCGCACCGGACGAAGGAGCACGATGAGCCGCTGGCTTGACCCCGCCCTGTCCCCCGGCGAACGCGCGGACGCGCTGCTGGCGGAGCTGACCCTCGACGAGAAACTCGCCCAGCTCGGCAGCGCGTGGCCGGGCAACCCGGAGGTCAGCGGGAACGTCGCCCCGATGCAGGACGTGTTCGCCCGCGGCGGGGTCCCGTTCGAGCAGGTGCGCGCCGACGGCATCGGGCACCTCACCCGGGTCTTCGGCACCGCGCCGGTCAGCGCCGCCGACGGGGTGGCCAGGCTTGGTGCCCTGCAACGGGAAATCGTCACCGAGACCCGGCTCGGCATTCCCGCGATCGTGCACGAGGAGTGCCTGACCGGGTTCACCACCCTCGGCGCGACCGTCTACCCGACCGCGCTGGCCTGGGCCGCGACCTTCGACCCCGGCCTGGTCGAGCGCATGGCCGCCGCCATCGCCGGAGACCTGCGCGCGGTCGGTGTCCACCAAGGACTTTCCCCGGTCCTCGACGTCGTGCGCGACTACCGCTGGGGCCGCGTCGAGGAAACCCTCGGCGAGGACCCGTATCTGGTCGGCACGCTCGGCACCGCCTACGTCCGCGGTCTCGAGAAGACCGGCATCATCGCGACGCTGAAGCATTTCGCCGGGTACTCCGCCTCACGCGGCGCACGCAACCACGCGCCGGTGTCCATCGGGCCACGCGAGCTGCGCGACGTCATCCTGCCGCCGTTCGAGCGGGCGATCCGGGACGGCGGGGCCCGCTCGGTGATGAACGCCTACGTCGGCCTCGACGGGGTCCCCGCGGCCGCGAGCGAGCAGCTGCTGACCGGCATCCTCCGTGACGAATGGGGCTTCGACGGGGTTGTCGTGTCCGACTACTGGGCCATCGCCTTCCTCAAGAGCATGCACCACGTGGCCGACAGCGCCGGTGCGGCCGGAGCGCTGGCGCTGGCCGCGGGCATCGACGTCGAACTGCCCGACAGCCTGTGTTACGGCAAGGAACTCGCCGGGCTCGTGCGCGCCGGGGAGGTGCCCGAGCACCTCGTCGACCGCGCCGCGCGGCGGCTGCTGCGGCAGAAGGCGGAACTCGGGCTGCTCGACCCGGGCTGGACCCCGGACGCGGCCCCGATCGACCTCGATTCGCCGCGAAACCGGGCCATCGCCCGGGAAGTCGCCGAGAAGTCAGTGGTGCTGCTCGCCAACGACGGGGTGCTTCCCCTGGCCGCGCGGAAGCTCGCGGTCGTCGGCCCCTGCGCCGACGACCCGCTGGCGTTCATGGGCTGCTACTCGTATCCCAATCACGTCCTGCCCCGGCACCCGGAAATCGGCATCGGGGTGATCGCACCGTCCTTTGTGGAGTCCCTGCGCCAGGAACTCGCCGGCGCCGAGGTGCGCGCACAGCAGGGCTGCCCCGTCCGCGAGGAGGACCGCTCCGGGTTCGCCGCCGCGGCCGCCGCGGCCGCTGACGCCGAGGTGTGCATCGCCGTCGTCGGAGACCGCGCGGGCCTGTTCGGCCAGGGCACGTCCGGCGAAGGCTGCGACGCGCCCGACCTGCGCCTGCCCGGCCTGCAGGACGAACTGCTCGAAGTCCTGCTCGCCACCGGCACCCCGGTGGTGATCGTGGTCGTCTCCGGCCGCCCGTACGCACTCGGCCGTTACGCCGCCCGGGCCGCGGCCCTGGTCCAGGCGTTCATGCCCGGCGAAGAGGGTGGCGGCGCCCTGGCCGGTGTCCTCAGTGGACGGATCACCCCGTCCGGGCGCCTGCCGGTGCAGATCCCCCGGCAGCACGGGGGTTCGCCGGGCACCTACCTGAGCCCGCCGCTCGGCCGGTACAGCGAAGGCATCAGCAACCTCGACCCGACGCCGCTGTTCCCCTTCGGCCACGGCCTGTCCTACACGAGCTTCGATTACGCCGGCCTCGACCTGAGCGCGAGCGAGATCCCGACCGACGGCCGGCTGTCCATTTCGGTCACCGTGCACAACACCGGCGGGCGCGCCGGCGAGGAGACCGTGCAGCTCTACCTGCACGACGTCCAGGCCCAGGTCACCCGCCCGGTCCTGGAGCTGGCCGGGTTCGCCCGGGTCCCGCTCGACCCCGGGCGCCGGGCGCGGGTCACGTTCACCCTGCACGCCGACCGCACCGCCTTCACCGGTCTCGACCTCCGCCGGATCGTCGAACCCGGAACCATCGAGGTGCTCGTCGGCCGCTCGTCCGCGGACCTGCCGTGCACCGGCTCGTTCGACCTCACCGGCCCAGTCCGCGAAGCCGGCCACGACCGGGTCCTGGACACTCCCGTCACCGTCACGCAACTGCCCGGCTGAGACCGGGCTACGCACCCGGCCGCTTTTGCCTTCATCGGGCCAATCCCCGCAGGAGCACGTCGACCATCCGCTCGATCCAGCCCTCGTCGATCGGCTGCCGGGTCAGCAGCGCCCGGAAGTGCAGCGGTGCCACCAAAAGTTCGAGAGCCAGCTGATGATCGGCGTCCGCGGCCAGCTCGTGACGGTCGGCGGCGCGGCGGACGACGATGCGGGTGGCCTCGTAGCGGCCTTGCCAGAACTGGGCGCGGCTGTCGGCGAGGGTGGGGTCGTCGTCGGCCGCGACCATCGCCTCGGCCAGCGCGACGCCGAGCGGTGTGTCCAAATAGGACGCGATCAGCCGGGCCAGCGCGATCAGGTCGTCACGGAGGTTTCCGGTGTCGGGGGTCGGCAGCTGTTCCTGGCTGTAGCTCAGCAACGCGTCGAGGATCAGGTTCTGCAGCGTGCCCCACCGCCGCTGGATCGACGTGGCGTGGACGCCCGAGCGCCGGGCGACCTCGCTCACCGTCAGCGCGCCGGTGCCGTGTTCGGCCAGGGCCTCCAGGGTGGCCGCCAGGACGTCGGCCCGGACCCGCGCCGATCGGCCGCCGGAGCGGCGGGCCACCGGGCTCCGCATCTCGTTCTGACTCACCGGTGCACTCTAACGCACACATGTTGCGTTTGCCCTCAGGCGGAGGTACGGTCCGCTAAAGCAATAGAACTGCGTTAGCGGCCGGGCCGCGGAAGAAGGTCGTCATGTCCTATCAGTGGCCGCTGGACGCGGCCGAGCTGTTCGGCGAGCGGTACCCGCAGATGATCAACACCGGTCTGCCCGTGGCGGACGTCGACGCCGTGCGCGCCGCGGTCACCGACATGTGGCCGGACGCCCCGGGCGGCTGGGTGCACGAGTGGTCGGAACTCGCCCGGGCCTACGCCGGAGCCGGCTCGCACCAGCAGGCCGCGCTGGCCTACGGCTGGGCCAAGTTCCCCACCCTGGCCGACGAGGCCAAGCGCGCCGCACTGGCCGGCCAGCTCGAGCAGTACCTGCTCGCCGTCCCGCAGTTCGGCGTGGACTTCCGGCGTGAGGTGCTCGAGCTGCCGTTCCAGGGTGGGACGACGCAGGTGCCGGTGCACCTGTTCGCGCCGGAAGGCCTGCCGTCCGACGCCCCGGTCGTGCTCGCCAGCGGCGGCGTGGACAGCTGGAAGATGGACATGCATGTGGCCTTCGTGACGGTCGCGAAGCAGCTCGGCGTGCGGGTGCCGGCCTTCGACATCGCGGGCACCGGCGAATCCGCGGTGCCGATGACCGCCGACGGCGGCGCGGAGATCGTCCGCGGCCTGATCGCCCACGCCCGGACCCTGGGCAACGGCGTGGTCGCGCACTTCGGCATCTCGATGGGCGGGTACTACTCGGCCCGGTCCGGGCTGGCCGGCGAGGTCGACGCCGCCGTGGTGCTCGGCGGGCCGGTCGAAGCCGCCTTCACCGGCGGGCCGCCGAGCCACTTCGGCATGGCCGGGATCGTCGGCAACGCCATGGGCTTCGAGCAGGAGCCCACTCTGGAGGAACTGGCCGAGCGCCGCCGGGGCTTCTCGCTGCGCCCGCTGCTCGACCAGGACGTCAACGCCCCCATGCTGGTGATCAACGGCGCCGACGACGTCCACGTGCCGCAGCACGACACGCTTGTGTTCGAGGGCCGCCGGGACACCACGGTCGAGCTCATCCCGGACACCGGGCACTGCGCGGCGTCCAAACTGCCGCAGGCCATGGCCACCGTCGCCGGCTGGCTCAAGCAGGCCCTCACCGGCGTGGTGCGATGACCGGCGCGCTGAATCTCGTTGGCCCCGAACAGGTTCGCGCCGCGGCCGCGCTGGTCCGCGACGGCAAGGTCGTCTCCCTGAGCCTGCCTTACGACCAGCACGGGCGGCTGCGCGCCAATCCCCAGCCGATCACCACCGACACCTGGGGCGCCGCCGCCGGCTGAATCCGGGACTTGACCCGGACCGCGCTCCAGCTGGAAGGCTCGTGTCGAGGTCTTCGAGAAGGAGCAAACGATGGAGTACACCCGACTGGGCCAATCCGGGCTCAAGATCAGCCGGATCGCCTTGGGCTGCATGAGTTTCGGCGATCCCGTCAAGAGGACGCCCTGGGCGCTCGACGACGGTGCGGCCGCGCCGATCTTCCGCCAGGCCGTCGAACTCGGCGTCACGTTCTGGGACACCGCGAACATCTACAGCCTCGGCACCTCGGAGGAGATCGTCGGGCGGGCGCTGCGCGAGTACACCCGGCGTGAGGACGTCGTGCTGGCCACCAAGCTGTGGGCGCCGATGCACGAGGGGCCGGGCGGGGCGGGGCTGTCCCGCAAGGCCGTGATGGAGCAGATCGACGCCTCGCTGCGGCGGCTGAACACCGACTTCGTCGACCTCTACCAGATCCACCGCTTCGACCCGCAGACGCCGGTCGAGGAAACCATGGAAGCGCTGCACGACGTGGTCAAGGCCGGCAAGGCCCGTTACCTCGGCGCGTCTTCGATGTGGGCCTGGCAGTTCGCCACCATGCAGCACGCCGCGCAGGCCCACGGGTGGACCCGGTTCGTCTCGATGCAGGACCAGTACAGCCTGATCCACCGCGAGGAGGAGCGCGAGATGTTCGGCCTGCTCGCCCACCAGGGCGTGGGCAGCATCCCGTGGAGCCCGCTCGGCGGCGGCCTGACCACCCGGCCGTGGGGCGAGCGCACCACCCCGCGCGCCGAGCTCAACCGGACGGCCGACCAGCAGGACCGGCCGATCTTCCTGGACAGCGACCAGGCCATCGTCCAGGCCATCCAGCGCATCGCCGAAGCCCGGGGCGTGTCGATGGCGCAGGTCGCGATGGCCTGGGTGCTGAAGAACCCGGTGGTCTCCGCCCCGATCGTCGGCGCGACCAAACCGCACCACCTCGCCGACGCCGTCGCCTCGCTCGACCTCACGCTCACCGCCGAGGAGGTCAGCGCCCTCGAAGAGCCGTACGTCACGCGTCAGCCCACGTTCTTCTGATCCCTTCCGCGGCAACGGGAATCCGGCCGTTCCGGCCCCGGGTCCCTGGCGGCGCCGAACACTGCCCGCAGCCCCCCATCCGGACCTTTACAACGTTGTTCCAACGATGTAAAAATCGTGTTCCCCACCGTCCCCGAGGCCGGAGTGCACGCCATGAAACGCCTGCGGAACATCCTGCTGTCCGTCGTGCTCATGCTCACCGGCCTGGCTTTCGCCGGGGCATCGGCGGGCGCCGCGTCATCGCTGCCGTGCGATATCTACGGCTCGGCCGGCACGCCCTGCGTCGGAGCGCACAGCACCGTGCGGGCGCTCTACGCCGCCTACAACGGCCCGCTCTACCAGGTGCGCCGCGCCGACGGGGCCACGACCGACATCGGGCTGCTCTCGCCGGGCGGCATCGCGAACGGGGCCGCGCAGGATTCCTTCTGTGCCAACACGTCCTGCATCATCTCCGAGATCTACGACCAGTCGCCGCGGCACAACGACCTCACCATCGAGGGTGCGGGCGGGGCGGGCGCGGCCGACGTCGGAGCCCCGGCCGACGCGCTGCCGATCAGCATCGGCGGGCACACCGCGTACGGCGTCGAAATCACCTCGGGCATGGGCTACCGGGACAACAGCACGAGCGGCGTCGCCGTCAACGGCCAGCCCGAGGGCATGTACATGGTGGCTTCCGCGACCCACGTGAACGGCGGCTGCTGCTTCGACTACGGCAACGCCGAGACGAACAACCAGGACACCGGCGACGGCCACATGGACGCGGTGTACCTCGGCCTGCGCTGCGAGTTCGGCAACTGCAACGGATCCGGCCCCTGGGTGGCCGCCGACCTCGAGAACGGGCTCTTCCAGTCCAACACCGGCTCCAACGCCGGCGACCCGGGCCCCGGCGCGACCCCGTACGTCACGGCGATGCTGAGCAACAACGGCCAGGACCACTTCACCCTGAAACGGGGCGACGCGCAGAACGGCGACCTGACCACGACGTACTCGGGCTCCGAGCCGACCGTCCGGAACACCTACTCGCCGCTGCACCAGGAGGGCGCGATCGTCCTCGGCACCGGCGGCGACAACAGCAACGCCGACGTCGGCTCGTTCTTCGAAGGCGTGATGACCGCCGGCGTCCCGACCGACGCCGCCGACAGCGCCGTGCAGTCCAGCATCGTCTCCGCCGGCTACGGCGGCTCGAACGGCGTCGCCGGCGGCGCCCTCACCCCTGGCTCGTCGATCTCCCTGCGCGCGACCACCGCCTGCTGCACCACGCGCTACCTGCGCCACTCCGCCGGCGACGCGATCACCTCGGTGATCACGGCGGACAGTTCCGCGCTGGACAAGAACGACGCCACCTGGATCGTCCGCCGCGGCCTGGCCAACAACTCCTGCCTCTCGTTCGAATCGAAGAACTACCCCGGCGAGTACCTCCGCCACGCCAACTACCAGCTGCACCGCCAGCCCGACGACGGCAGCGCCCTGCTGGCCAACGACGCCACCTTCTGCCCGGCCGGCGGCAACAGCGGTTCCTACACCTCGTTCCAGTCCGACAACTATCCGGGCTACTACATCCGGCACTACGACAGCACTGTCTACATCGCACACAACGGTGGCAGCAATCCTTGGGACACCACGACGTCATGGGCCGACGACACCACCTGGGAGGTCGCTCAGCCCTGGGCGTGAGGCGGTTCAGCCGAGCAGCGCGGTGAGTTCTTCGTGGGCGCGGCCGAGCGCTTGTTCCCCGGCCGCGTCGACGACCACCGCGCGCATCATCTCGTTGAGGATCGCGCCGATCCGCGGCCACCGCGGATCGGCGGGCAGGGAGCGCGCGCTGCCGTGGGCGGCTTCGAGCACGGCGTAGTACGGCGCGACGGCCTGGACCTCGGGCGCCGCCCACGAGTCCCGCCGGGTCGCCGAGCCGCCGGCGAGCGCGGTCCGCACGTCCATCTCGTGCGTGGTCAGCCGGCGGATCAGGTCGGCCGACCGCCGCGGGTCCTCGGCCCCGGCCGGAACGGCGAGCACCCAGTAGGCGTTGATCGTCACGGCGCCGGCCAGCCCGCTCGGCGTCGGCGCGCAGCCGACGAGACCGTGCGTAGGCGAGTACTTTTCAGCGGACAACGCGGCGAATCCGCACCAGTTCACCATCATCGCGGCTTCACCGGCGGCGAAACGCACCCCGGACTCGACGCTGTCCCACCGCGCCGCCGCAGGGTCGACCACCTTGCTGACGTGCCAGAGGTCGTGCAGGAACGCGATCGCCTCGCGCGCGGCGGGCGAGTCCAAACCGGACTTCCCGCCGACGATCAGCTCCCCGCCGCGGCTCCACAGGTGAGTCAGGAAGTCGTACACATTGTTGTGCTCGTCCGGGAATCCCGCTTGGACGGTGCCGCGCAGGCCCTCGGCCGGACGGTCGAACCACAGCGCCTGGTCCCGGAACTCGGCCCAGGTCGTCGCCGGGGCCAGCGGATAACCGAACCGCTCGCGGAAGCCCGCCTGCTCGGCTTCGCTCTCGTACAGGTCCTTGCGGTAGATCAGCAGCATCGGGCCGTCGTGATAGGCGACGCCGTAGTTCCGGCCGTCGGGCCCCGTCTGCAATGCCCGCAAGGACGGGACCCAGGCCGACGGCCAGCCCTCCGGCGGCGTGTCCCCGAAATCGAGCGGCACGAGCTTGCCCGACTCGATCAGCGAGGGGAGCCAGTCGGTGATGAGCAGCAGCACGTCGTAGTCCCCGGAGGTCGCGCCGTCCTCGTCGAGCACGATCCGCTGGAGGTCGCCGATCTCGGCCAGTTCGAACGCGGCCGGCTCGGCGATCGCGCCGAGCTGGGCGGTGAACGCGCGCTCGAACCCGTCGAACTTCCGCCCGAGCACCTTCAGCACCGTTGTGCCGGCCATGGCCGCTCCCATCGCTCAATCGTTTGACTGTTCCTATCACGAGGTGCTGTCATGGGGGAAGACACTGACCGGATTCCGAGGGAGCGACCCGTGCTGGACCTGTTCACCCCGATCGCGGCGGCGTGCGAGCTGAGCATCCCGGAGGCGCTCCGGCGCCCGGTGGGGGTGCTCGGCGCGGGTGCGATCGTCCAGGTCGCCCACCTTCCGGCCTACCGCCGCCACGGCGTGCCCGTGGCCGCGATCTGCGACCTCGACCCCGCGCGGGCCGAGGAGGTGCGGGCGCGATTCGACCTGCCCGCGGTGCGCACCGTGGACGAGCTGCTGTCGGACCCGTCCATCGAAGTGGTGGACATCGCGGTGGTCCCGCACGCGCAGCCCGCGCTGGCCGAGCGTGCGCTGCGCGCCGGAAAGCACGTGCTGGCACAGAAGCCGCTCGCCGAAGACAGTGCGACGGCGAGCCGCCTGGCCGGGATCGCCGCCGAGACCGGGCGCGAGCTCGTGGTCAATCATCAGATGCGCTACGGCGAAGGGATGGCCGCCGCGCGGGCGATCGCGGAGGCCGGCTGGCTCGGCGAAGTCACCACCGTGACCTTCGACGTGGACATCAGCACCGACTGGTCGGCCTGGGACTGGCTGCTGAACTCCCCCAAGCTCGACCTCTTCTACCACTCGATCCACTACTTCGACACGATCCGCGCGCTCTTCGGCAGCCCGGAGCGGGTGTTCTGCGCCGGCTCCCGGCGCCCGGGGCAGGCCGCGGCCGGGGAGACCCGCACGATGACGACCATGCTCTGGCCCGGTGGCCGCCGCGCGCTCGTGCACGTCAACCACGAGAACCTCACCGGCGACCACCACGCGCGGTTCCGCATCGACGGGTCGGCGGGCAGCGTGCGCGGGACCATCGGCCTGTTGTATGACTATCCGGACGGCCGCCCCGACACGCTGGAGGTGCAGAGCACCGTGCTCCCGACCGACGGGTGGGTACCCTATCCGGTGACCTCCCGATGGATCCCGGACGCCTTCGCCGGGCCGATGCGCGCTTTGCTCTCCTCGATCGCCGGCGGCCCCACGGCACCGACACACGCCGCGGACGCGGTCGAAACGGTCCGGCTGGTCGAGGCGTGTTACGCGGCCATGGCCACCGGCGAGACGCAGAAGCTCGGATGACCAGCGCGAAGCGCGTGACGCTCACGGACGTCGCGAAACTGGCCCGGGTGGACAAGTCCGTGGTGTCGCGGGTGATCAACGACGACGACCGGCTGGTGATCAAGCCGGAGACCCGCGATCGCGTGCTGGCGGCGATCCAGGAGCTCGACTATCACCCGAACGCCGCCGCGCGGAGCCTCCGCACGGCCCAGTCCGGCACCTACGGATTGCTCATCCCCGATTTCGCGAACCCGATCTACGCGGAGATCATCAAGGGCGCGGAGCAGGCGGCCGCCGCGCGGGACACGGTGCTGCTCACCGGCACGGTGAACGAAGACCACCCGGAACGCTACGTCCGGATGCTCGCGTCCGGACGCGTCGAAGGCCTGCTGCTGGCCTCCGACAAGCTTTCCGCGCAGGCGATCGAGGCACTGCGGCACACCGGCCGCCCGATCGTCTCGGTCAACCAGCGGGTGCCCGGGGTCGAGCGGATGATCCTCGCCGACGACGAACGGGCGAGCGCGCTGGTCGTGCGGCATCTGACCGACCTGGGACACGAGCGGATCGCGCACATCCGCGGCCCGCGCAACAGCGACACCGCGCGCCGCCGGCTCAACGGCTACCGGGGCGCGCTCCGCGCCGGCGGGCTGACCCCCGACCCGGCGCTGGTGGCCGGGGACGGCTACACCAGCGAGACCGGCGCCGAGGCGATGCGGGAGCTGCTCGCCCTGCCCGAGCCGCCCACGGCGGTGCTGGTGGCGAACGTGGCGGCCGCGGTCGGGGCGCTCAGCGCGGCCCGCCAGCTCGGCGTCCGGGTGCCGGAAGACGTTTCGGTGGCGACGATCCACGACATCCCGCTGGCCGCGAACCTGGCTCCGGCGCTCACCACCGTGCGCATGCCGCTGGCGGAAATGGGCCGCCAGGGCATGCTCGCCCTCTTCGGCGAGGACTCCGGCAGCGGCCGGACCGTGGTGCGCACCGAAACCGAGCTGATCGTGCGGGACAGCACCTCAGCGCGAGCCTGAAACCGCGTTCTCCTTCGCGGCGTCAGGCTGTTCGGCGGATGCCTTCGTGAACCGTGCTTTCAGGAAGGCCCGTCCTCGTGAGCTGGTCGCGGTGTAGAGCGCCGCGGCGGCGACGAGCACCCCGCCCTGGACCACGTTCTGGTAGTTGGAGCCGATGTTCAGCACGTTGAACCCGTTGCTGAGGGTGAACAGGATCAGCGCGCCGGCCACGGATTTCGCGACGTAGCCGGACCCGCCGAGCAGCGAGGTGCCGCCGAGCACCGCGGCCGCGATGACCGTCAGCTCGCCTCCGGTGAGGACCGTCGGGTCGACGGAGTTGAACCGCCCGGCGTACAGCAGGCCGGCCAGCCCGGCGACGAGTCCGTTGAGGACGAACGCGCCCATCTTGTACCGGTCGACGTCGATGCCCGAAAGCCTTGCCGCTTCGGCGTTTCCGCCGACCGCGTAGAGATTTCGGCCGATCACCGTGTAGCGCAGCACCGCGCCGGCCGCCACCGTGAGGACGAGCAGCAGCCACACCGGCGTCGTCTGGGAGAGCAGTTTCGGCTGGGCGACGGCGACGAACACGAGTAGCACCCCCGCGACCACCGGACCGGCGGCCGCACTCACGGCTCGGCGTCGCGCCGGCGAGCGCAGCACGGCGAACACCGGCAGCCCGACGAGGACCAGCCCGAGGATGATCGCGACGGGCACGGGCAAGGCGAACCGCGCCGTGGCGAAATCGTGCAGTGCCGGGTTCACCGCGGCGATCGACTGGCCGTCGAGGATCACCTGGACCACGCCCCGGACCGCGGTCAGCGTGCCGAGGGTGACGATGAAGGCGTTCACCCCGACCTTCTGCACCAGCACCGCGTTGACCACGCCGACGACCAGCCCCGTGCCCAGTGCCCCGGCGGCCGCGGCCGCCACGCCGTACCGGTCGACCAGCTCCAGCGCGACGGTGCCGGACAGCGCCGCCGTCGAGGCCACCGACAGGTCGAAGTTGCCGGTGATCAGCACGAGGGTCATGAACACGGCCATGATCGCGATCAGTGCGGCCTGGTCCAGGATGTTGCTCAGGTTGACGCTCGCCAGGTACGGCGGGCGGCCCTGGAGCGACGAGGTGATCGTGAGCACCGCGACGAGGCCGATCAGCGCGTAAACGACGCCCGCGCTGCGCAGTGACAGGGTGCGGCGCCAGCCGCGGACGGGACCTGGGGTGGGCATGGGGGCGGGTCCTTTCACAGACCGCTGGCGAGCGCGGTGAGTTCGTGCAGGGAGGTGTCGGCGGCCCGGCGCTGCGCGGTGAGCCGGCCCCGGCGCAGCACCAGGACGCGGTCGCAGGCGCCGAGGAGTTCCTCGAATTCGGAAGCGACGATGAGCACGGCCTTCCCGGCGGCGGCCAGCCGCCGGATCAGCCCGATGATGTCGGCCTTGGCGCCGACGTCGACGCCCGCGGACGGTTCGTCGAGCAGGAAGACCTTCGCCGGCCCGTACAGCCATTTCGCGAAGACGACCTTCTGCGCGTTGCCGCCGCTCAGGCTTCCGACCGGTGCCTCGGTCGAGCCGGTGACGATGCCGAGGTCCGCGACCGCGCGATCGGCGATCTCTTCCTCCCGCCGCCGGTCGGGCAGCAGGCGCCGCCAGGACAGGCTGGGCAGGTACGGCAGGGAGACGTTCCGGGTGAGCGACCAGTCGCGCAGCAGTCCCTGCCGCGCCCGGTCCTCGGGCACCAGCGCCAGCCCCGCGCGGACCCCCGCCCTCGGGCTGTGCCCGCTCAGCGCGCGCCCCGCGACCCGCACCACCCCGGTCGCCGAACGGTCCGTGCCGAAGATCGCTTCGAGCAGTTCCGTCCGCCCGCTGCCGAGCAGGCCGGCGAGCCCGACGACCTCACCGGCGCGCACCGTCAGATCGACCGGGCCGAAGCGTCCGGGCGAACCCAGGCCGGCGACCTCGAGCAGCGGTTCGCCTTGGCGCGCCGCGGGTTCCGGCGGCTCCTCGACCGCGGCCAGCCGGGCGCCGACGATCGCCGTGACGAGGTCCGGTTTGGACATTCCGGCGGTCGGCCGGTCGGCGACCACCCGCCCGTCACGCAGCACGGTGAGCTGATCGGTGAGCTCGAGGATCTCGTCGAGGAAGTGCGAGACGTAGATGAACGCGGTCCCCTGCCCACGCAGCCGCCGGATCGCGGCGAACAGGACCGCGCGTTCGGTGGGCGAGAGCGCCGCGGTCGGCTCGTCGAGCAGCACCAGCGCCGGATCCCGGGTCAGGGCCTGCAGGATCGCGACCATCTGCCGGGCCCCGACCGAGAGCGTGTCGACCTGCCGACGAGCGTCCAATGTGTACCCGACGCGCTCGCACAGCCGCGCCAGCTCCGCCTCACGCGCCCCGGCGTCCCAGCGCAGCCGGGTCTGGGTGCCGAGGAAAACGTTGTCCAGCACGCTGAGCGACCCGACGAGCGGGGTGTGCTGGTGCACTGTGGCCAGTCCCGCGGCGAGCGCGCCGGCCGGGCTGTCCCACGCTGCCGGCTCGCCCCGCCAGCGCAGCGTTCCCCCGGTGGCGGGTTCGACGCCGGACACGATCTTGATGAGCGTGGACTTGCCGGCGCCGTTCGCGCCGATCAGGCCGTGCACCGTGCCCGGCCCGACCGCGAGCGACACCCCGCGCAACGCCTGGGTCCCGCCCGCGTAGACCTTCCGGACGTCTTCGGCCGCCAGCAGCGGGGTCACCATTGCGGCACGCAGCTGCCGACGTTGGCCCCGGTGATGCCCGGGGTGTCGTAGAAAGTGGTCTTCGGCGGCGTGGCCGCCTTGCCGGTGAGGACGTCGTGCATCATCTGCACGGCCATCGCGCCTTCGTCGTGCGGCTTGTAGCAGACCGTGCCGAACAGGTCACCGGTCTTGATCGCCGCGATGCCGCTCGCCGAGCCGCCGACGCCGATGATCTTCGCGCTGGAGCCGGCGGCCTTCACCGCGGCGGAGCAGCCCACCGCCATGTCGTCGGAGATGGCGTAGAACAGCCCGATGCCGGGATTCCCGGCCAGCACGTTCTGGCAGGCCGACTGACCGTCCTGTTTGGTCCAGTTGCCCGGCTGGGTGGCGACCACCTGGTACTTTCCCGCACCGGCGCCGTCCAGGGCGGCGCGGAACTTCGTGACCCTGGTGGTGTTCTCGACGAATCCCGCCGCACCGGTGATCACGGCGACCTTCCCGCCCTGCGGCAGCGCATCGAGCGCCATCTTCCCGGCCGTGCCGCCGGCGGCGGCCTCGTTCTCGTCGAGCACGAACTTCAGCTTCCGGTACGGGTCCGACACCTCGCGGTCCGCGCCGACGTAACCGTGCACGGTGGCCACCGGGATGCCCGCGGCGTCGGCCTGGTCGGCCAGCGCCTGCGCCGGCCCCGGTGACAGCGGCACGAGCAGGATCCCGCTCACCCGCTGGGCGATCAGGTCCTGGACCTGGCCCGCCTGCTTCTGCTGGTCGCCCTGGGAATCGAGGTCGACGAGCTTGATCCCCAGCTGCGCGGCCTTTTCCTTGGCGCCCTTGGTTATGGCGGCCGGGAAGGTCACGGATTCCTGCTGGTTCGCCAGCCCGATGGTGAGCGGCCCCGACCCGGCCGGCGGCTGGGCGTCGGGCGAGTCGCAGGCGGCCAGCAGGAGCGCCGAACCGGCCGCGACGGCGGCGAGAACTCTGGCTTTCATCGATCCTCCACGGTTGCTAGTGGCCAGGACGCGTGCCGGACGCGTCGTAGAACTCGGCTCCGGCAAGCTCCGCGTTCGCCCGCGGCGAGCCGTCGTACGTCTCCTGATCGACCTGGACACGCACGGTGTCGGCGACCTGCGGCGCGCCGCCGCCGGTGACAACGGCCGCGTCGGTGGTGAAGCCGGAGCCGATCACCAGAGCCCCGGTGGGGCCGGTCGCCGGTCCGGAGCGCGGGGTCACCGAAACGACCTTCGGACCGCCTGCTGCGGCGAGGAGGCGGAAGGCCGGTTCGAGACCGGCGCCGGCGAGCACGTCACGCGGCAGGTCCGCGGCACCAGGGCGAAGCGGCAGCTGGTGGTTGCCCGGGTACTGCGGATCGATCGCGCTGTCGCCGCAGGGGCAAACGGCGATCGGGTCCGCGTCGTAGTTGCCCTGGAACCGGAGGCGGGTCCCGTGCGCGAAACCGGCTTCCTCGTCGATGCTCCCGTCGGCTTTCGGGATCGTGCGATCCTGGTGGCCTTCCAGGTAGGTCGTGTCGCCGGCGTTGATGCTGCCGGTCAGGTCCGGGTGCGCGGGCCGGTCGAGGTGCCCGGCGCTCGCCCCGCTGTCGACGCCGTCCCACGGCACGAACGCGATCTCCCCGACGTCGGCGGGATGCGGGTCGTTCGAACTGCCCAGCATCGGGCCGGTGCCCGGGATGTCGCTGAACACGTTGCCCCGCACCAGGTTGTCCTGGCTGCCGTAGGCGAAGGCGAGACCGGCGGCACCGAGGTGGGTGAACGTGTTGGTCACGTTGTGCGCGGCGCGCCAGGTGACGTTGGCCGATTCCTCAGCGTTCGCGCCGAACGGGCAAGTGCACCACTGTCCGGGGTGCGGCAGGGAGGCGTTCTCGAGCCGGGTGGGCATCGCGGTGGAGGCTAGATCGGGGAAATAGGCCCCGGCTTGCAGCGGCGGCTTGGGCCGGTCCGTCACGTTGTCCCAGCAGGCCTGCTGCATCGTGAGGCGCGCGCCGGAGACGGCGCCAGCCCGGCAGCGTGACTCGGTCCAGTCGCCGTCGTTGCGGGTCAGCACGACCGGGGCGGGCCCCTGCGCGATCGGGGCCCGTGCGCCGTCGACGTACAACTGCCTGCTGCGGGCGTCGTTCGGGACCGGCGCCGCCTGCCGGATCACCTGGTGGCCGTGCTGTCCCGAATCACGATCGGTCGGCGCCAGCGGACGGTCGAGCCGGTAGGT
Source organism: Amycolatopsis saalfeldensis (assembly GCF_900110575.1). GTDB lineage: Bacteria > Actinomycetota > Actinomycetes > Mycobacteriales > Pseudonocardiaceae > Amycolatopsis > Amycolatopsis saalfeldensis. The sequence goes on along the minus strand of NZ_FOEF01000004.1, from coordinate 351,364 downwards.
CCCGCCGGCGAGCTGGACGACTACGTCGCCCCGCGTCCGATCGACGAGAGCCCGCACCACTCGCCGGGCGTCGAAGAGGCCACCCGGGCGAAACGCCGAACAGTCACCGCCCCGTCCGTCCGGGGCGACCGGCAGAACGACGGGTCCACCGGCGCTCGCGGCCGGTTGAGCCGCGGCGGTGCCGGCGGCCACCGGCACCGCCGATCGGAGCTGCCCGCGCATGAGATCCCCTTCTGAGATCAAACGTTTGACCGCGTTGTCGAAGTCAATCAGACAAACGATTGACCGATGGGCTTCGTACAGCCTCGTGTTCCGGGGAGCGGATGTCAAGCCTCGTCTTGTCCTTCACCAGCGCCACGACCGCGAGCGCCCCGATCACCGACAGGACCCCGCCGATCAGGAACGCCGAGGTGTAGCTGCCCGTCGACTCGACGACGGCGCCGGTCACGATCGGGGCGAGGATTCCGGCCAGCGTCGAGCACATCTGGATCACGCCGGCGAGGCGGCCCCGGTGGCTCGCCGGGACGAGCGTGACGATCAGCGCCTGGTACTGGTAGCTGGCCAGCAGGAAGAAGATCGCGACGCACACCAGCGCGATCGCGAGCGACGGCGACCGGACGAACGGCGACGGCCCGAAGCAGACGGCCACCGCGATCAGGCTCACCACGATCATCCACTTGCGCGGCCGCACAAAGCTTCCGGTGCGTTTGACGAGCCGGTCGGCGACGAATCCCCCGGTGATCAGGCCCGCCGTCGCCGCGACCCACGGAATGGTCGCGATCCCGCCCAGCTCCGCCTTGCTCACGCCCCTGGCGTCGACGAGATAGGTCGGGTACCAGGTCAGGAACATGAAGAGCACCCACGAGTAGGCGAAGAACGCGATCGCGAGGGCGAGGACGAACGGGGTGCGCAGCAGCGCCCAGAACCGCGGCGCCGCAGCCGTTTCGCCCGGCACGACCTCGTGGTCGGCGACGACGTAGGCCCGTTCCGCCGCGTCGGACCGAGGGTGCCCGGCCGGCCGGTCCCGCGCGACGAACCACCACACCGCGCACCAGAGCAGGCCGAGGGCGCCGAGCACGACGAAGGTCGGCCGCCAGCCGATCGTCGTGCTCGCCCAGACCACCAGCGGGGTCGCGATGATCGGGCCGATGGTGGTGCCCGCCTGGGCCAGGTTGAGCATCGTCGAGGTCTGCCGCATCGGGAACCAGTTCGCGGTCAGCTTCGTGCTGATCGGCGCCTGCGGCCCCTCCCCCGCGCCGAACAGCAGCCGCGCGACGATCAGCGATCCCGCGCTCCACGCGCTGGCGGTGAGCGGGATGGTCAGCGACCACACCAGCATGCAGACCGTGTAGGCCTTGCGCACGCCGATCCGGTCGACCATGAACCCGCCGAACAGCGAAAAGGGCGAGTAGGTCCAGAAGAACGCGCTGAGGATCACGCCCCACAGCGCGGGCGAGAAGTGGAACTCCGCCAGGATGAACGGCGCGGCGACCGAGAGCGCGATCCGGTCCCCGTAGTTGATCAGGCAGGCGACGAAGTTCATCGCGAACACCTGGTAGCGGACCTTGGTCATCGTTGACTCCGGGAGGGTGGGGACAGCAGGGGAAAATCAGCCCGCGGCGAACTGCTTCAGCCCGGCGTGGATCCGGTCGGCGCCGGGGATGAGCGCCGCCGCGAGCTCGGGGGTGGCGGGGATGCGGGAGTCGTCGGTGCCGATCCTCAGTGGACGTCCGGAAAGAACGCCCGCTTCGAGGGCGCGCACGATCACCTCACCGCCGAAGCCGCCGGTGGTGTTGGCCTCGTGCACCACCGCGAGCCGCCCACCGGTGTCCACAAGGGACCGGTGCAGCGCGTCGTGGTCGAACGGGTTCAGCCAAGGGGTCTCGAGAACGGTCAGCCGGACGCCCTCCTCCGCGAGGCGGTCGGCCGTGGCCAGGACCTGGTGGGTGATCGCGCCCCAGGTGACGACGGTCGCCGCCGGACCGGTGCGGCGCACGTGGCTCCCGCCGATCGGCTTCGGCGCGGCATCGGTCACGACGTTTTCCTTGGCACCGAAGTACAGCGTCCGGTTGTCGATCACGACCACCGGGTCGTCGTTGTACACGGCGGACACCATCACGTCGAACGCGTCCTGCGGAGTGGAGGGGATCGCGACGCGCAGCCCCGGGGTGTGGGTGAAGAGGGCTTCGAGGTTCTGCGAATGCTGTGCGCACGCAGCGGGCGAGTTGCCCTGCTGGGTCCGCACGACGAGCGGCGCCTTCAGCCGCCCCTCGGAGACGTACCGGATATTGGCGGCCTGGTTGACCATCTGGTCCAGCGCCACCAGGAAGAAGTCGGCCCACATGATCTCGACGATCGGCCGCCGTCCCATCATCGCGGCGCCGACGGCCGAGCCGAGGATCGCCGACTCGCTGATCGGCGTGTCGAACACGCGGTCCCCGAAGTCCTTCCAGAGCCGCCGGGTCACCCCGTGCACCCCGCCCGGCTTGGCCACGTCCTCGCCGTAGAGCAGGGTTTCCGGGACCTGCTCGAGACAGCGGCGCAGCGCCGCGTTGACGGCGCCGGAATAGTTCAGCTCAGGCATAGAGGTGCTCCTTGACCGTCCGGACCTCGGCGGCCGGGTCCGCCAGCGCTTGTTCGGCCGCGGCCGCGACCTCCGCCCGGACCTCGCGTTCCAGTGCTCCGGTGTCCACTCCGGACCCGGCCGCCCCGGCGGTGGCCACCGCGATCGGCTCGACCAGGCCGTCCGCCTCCAGTTCGTCCCTGGTCCGGTACTGCTGCACGTCGCCGATGTAGTGCCCGACCAGCCGCTGCGTGATCAGCTCCACGAACGCGGGCCCGCCGCCTTCGCGTGCGGCCTCGGCGAGGCCGGCGACGGTCTCCCGCACCACCGCGGGATCGTTGCCGTCGATCCGGGTGGCCGGCAGGCCGAGCGCGGCGGCCCGCTCGGTCAGCGCCTCGTTGCGCACCATGTCGCGAATCGGGGTCAGCTCCGAATACCGGTTGTTCTCGCACAGGAACAGCACCGGCAGGCCGAACACCGCGGCGAAGTTCATCGCCTCGTGCACCGCGCCCTGGTTCATCGCGCCGTCACCGAAAACGGTCATCGCCAGCCGGCCGGTCCCGTCGTGCTTGCCGGCCAGTGCCGCGCCCACCGCGTGCGAGGCGCCACCGCCGACGATCGAGTTTTCGCCGTAGAAGCCGTATTCCGGCGCGCTGAAGTACGCCGAACCGCCGCGCCCGCCGTTGACTCCCGTGGCCCGGCCCAGCAGTTCCGCGAACAGCGGGCGCAACGGCGTGCCGCGGCCGATCGCCCAGCCGTGCCCGCGATAGGTCGCGAACAGCGCGTCGGACTCCGTGAGCGCGTCGCACGCGCCGACCGGGCCGGCCTCCTGCCCGATGCACAGGTGCACCGAACCCCGGACGTCCCCGGATTTGTGCAGGGCCTGGATCTGCTCCTCGAACGCCCTGATCCGCCACATCGCCCGCAGGTCAGCCACCAGCCGATCCGTCGTCATCGACACCTCTCCGGTCGTCCAGTCAATCGATTGATCTCACTAAAACACAGGGCCTCGGCACACGCAACGGGCACCGGGCATTGAATCGGCGCGAGCGGCGTCGTAGGGTCAGACAATCGATTGACCGATCCGGTCACCACAGCGAGCGAGGGAGGGCGATGGGCCCGCAGCGTTTCGAGATGCTGGTCGGCTTGTACGGCGACGAGCGCATCACGGCGATCCTGTCGGAGGAGGCCACGGTCGAAGCCTGGCTCCGGGTCGAGGCCGCATTGGCGGCGGCACAGGGCGAACTGGACGTGATCACGAGCGCGGACGCCATGGCCGTCGCCGGCGCCGCGAAGATGGCGAACATCGACCTGGACCGGTTGTGGAAGGAGACCCGCACCGTCGGCTACCCGATCCTGTCGCTGGTCCGCCAGCTCGACGCCGCGCTGCCCGAGGCGCACCGCGGCCGGGTCCACTATGGCGCGACGACGCAGGACGTGATGGATTCCGGGCTGGCGCTGCAGCTGGACGAGGCCGCGGCCCGCCTCGGCGAGCTGCTCGGCGGGTTCGGCGACGCGCTGGCCCGGCTGGCCAAGGCGCACACCGGCACCGTGATCGCCGGACGCACCCACGCGCTGCAGGCCGTGCCCACCACCTTCGGCGCCAAGCTCGCCACCTTCCTCGGCGAGCTCGCCCGCCACCGTGATCGGCTCTCCGCGGCCCGCCGGCGGGTCGCGATCGTCTCCCTGTTCGGCGCGGGCGGCACCTCCGCCGCTTACGGGGACCAGGCCGTCCGGCTGCGCGCCCGGGTCGCGGAGCTGCTCGGGCTGGGGACGACCGACGTGCCCTGGCACGTGGCTCGCGACGGTCTCGCCGAGTTCGGCCTGGTCTGCTCGCTGACGGCCGCGACGTGCGCCCGGTTCGCGCGTGAGGTCGTCGACCTGTCGCGCACCGAGATCGCCGAGGTCGGCGAGGCCTCCGGGCACCACCGGGGCGCGTCCTCCACGATGCCGCAGAAGGTCAACCCGATCGAATCCGAAGCGGTCATCGGACTGTCCGCCACCACCGGCGCGCTCAGCTCGGCGCTGTTCCGGGTGATGGAGGCGGGCCACGAACGCGCGGCCGGCGAGTGGCAGGCCGAGTGGCAGGTGCTCCCCCAGGTCGTCGCCCTGTCCGCGGCGGCGCTGCGCACCTGCGCCTCGATCGCGGGCGGCCTGCAGGTCTTCCCGGAGGCCATGCGCGCCAATCTGGCCGCCGACGGCGGGCTGGTCATGGCCGAGGCCTACATGATGCGGCTGGCCGGCCGGCTCGGCCGGGAGAACGCGCACGACGTGGTGTACGCGGCGGTGCAGCAGTGCCGCGCCACCGGCGAACCGCTGTCCACGGCCTTGCGCGGTGCCCTGCCCGCGGACATCGCCGCCGACATCGAGCAGTTGCGGCCGGAGTCCTACCTCGGCCGCCCCCAGGAGACGGTCGACGCCGCCCTGGAACTGTGGCACACAAGCGAAACCTGACAAGGAGGTCCGGTGGGACGTTTTGACGGGAAGACCGCGTTCATCAGTGGCGCGGGCGGCGGAATCGGGCGTGCGTGCGCCCAGCTGCTCGCCGCCGAAGGCGCGAACGTGGCCGTCGCCGACATCGCCACGGCAGCGGCCGGGGACACAGTCAAGCTGATCAACTCGGCCGGCGGGACCGCGCTGGCGTACCCAGTGGACGTCACGTCCGGCGCGTCAGTCGAGGAAGCGGTGACGAGCGCGCAGAACGACCTGGGCCCGGTGACCCTCGCGGTCACCGCGGCCGGCGTGATCCGCAACAGCCCGTTCCTCGACCTCGACGAGGACAGCTGGGACCGCACGATGGCGGTGAACCTCAAGGGCACGTTCCTGGTCCTGCGCGCCGTCGCCCGGCGCGCCCGCGAGCACGGCGGCGGCGCGATGGTGGCCGTGTCGTCGGTCGCCGGCCGGGGCGCCCGCGCGACGGCCGCGGACTACGCGGCCAGCAAGGCCGGGGTGATCAGCGTCGTCCGTTCGGCCGCGCAGGCGCTGGCGGAGCACACGATCACCGTCAACGCGATCTGCCCCGGCGTGGTCGACACAGACATGACCCGGGCGATCCACCAGGCGAAGGCGAAGATCGAGCACATCACCCCGCAGCAGTCGTTCGACCACCAGGCCGCGCAGATTCCGCTCGGCCGCATCGTCTCCCCCGCCGAAGTGGCCGAGACGGCGGGCTTCCTGCTCTCGCCGTCGGCTGCTTACATCACCGGCCAGGCCGTGAACGTCTGCGGCGGCCTCGAAATGAATTGAGCGTGATCACGTGCTCCACGGCGTCTGGCACTTCAGCTTCACGGTGTCCGATTTGGACAAATCAGTGGCGTTCTACACCGAACAGCTCGGCCTCGAGCTGATCCACGCCCAGGAACAGAGCAACGAGTACACCAGCAAGCTGGTCGGGTACCCGCAGGCGCACCTGCGGATCGCCCAGCTCGTGGTGCCCGGCCAGCCCCGTGGGCGGTCCACCCACGACCTCGAGCTCGTCGAGTACGTCCAGCCCCGGGGCACCCGCGGCGAGGCCGAGATCTGCAACCCCGGCGCCGCGCACCTCGCGCTGACCGTCGACGACATCCACGACCGTTACGCCAGGATGACCGCCGCCGGCGTCCGGTTCTACTCACCGCCGAACGCCATCACCGCCGGCGTCAACACCGGCGGGTTCACCTGTTACCTCGAAGACCCGGACCGGATCGTGCTCGAACTCGTTCAGCCGCCCCTTCGCACCCAAGGAGAAGCCTCGTGACGGACGAGGAGCTCGTCGCCCTGTTCGACCGCTGCTCCAACACCGGCAAATGGGGGCCGGACGACGAACTCGGCACCCTGAACTACATCACCGACGCCAACCGGCGCGCCGCGGCCGCGCTGGTCCGGCACGGACGCGTCGTGTCGATCGGGCGGGACCTGTCCACCAGCCCCGATCGCCTCAACACCGACCCGCTCCGGCACCGGATGCTCTTCGACTCGACCAGCCCGGTGTCGGCATTGGACAGTTTCGAGCTCGCGCCGCACGGGTTCGCCGTCACCCACCTCGATGCCATCACCCACGTCTTCTGGCAGGGCCGGGGCTACAACGGCCGCACCTCCGCGGATTTGCTGAGCCCCCAAGGACTTCGCACCGGTTCGATCTTCGCCCAGCGCGAAGGCATCGTCACCCGCGGCGTGCTGCTCGACGTGGCGGCGGCCCGCGGCGTGCCGTTCCTCGAACCGGGCGAACCGGTCACCGCCGGCGATCTGGACGCGGCCGAGCGCCGCTCCGGAACCACCGTTGGGACCGGCGACGCGGTCTTCGTCCATATCGGACTCGAACGACGCGAAGCCGAACAGGGAACCGAAGACCCCGGCCACCGCGCCGGTCTCGACGCGACCTGCCTCCCGTGGCTCCACGACCGCGAGGTCGCCGTCTACAGTGGAGATTGCGTCGAGCAGATCCCGTTCCCCAGCAGCGTTGTCCCGCTGCCGCTGCACCAGATCGGCCTCGTCGCCATGGGGCTGGTGCTGCTCGACTGCCCGCGCCTCGCCGGCCTCCACCGCGTCTGCGCGGAGCTGGGCACCGCCGAATTCCTCCTCACCGCCGCACCCCTGCGCATCCCCGGCGGCACCGGGTCACCGGTGAACCCCGTGTGCCTCTTCTGAAGGCCCGCGGTGCGGCAAGGCGCAGAGCCGGGTGACGAGTTCGGTCCAGCCCTGCATGAGCCGCTTCCGCTGTCGCGCGGCCGCGGCGGACGAAAGGTCTTCGGTGGGCAGCTGGAGCATCAGCGGCCCGTCGAGGGCGCCGGTGAGCTGGGCGGCGAGCACGTCGAGATCCCCGAACGCGGGCCGGATCTCGCCGAGCAGCATCCGGATGTGCAAGCGGGACAACGGGGATTCGCCGGCGGGGATCTTCTGCCCGCCGTCGAGCGAGGCGCGGGCGATCTCGTGGTTGTCGAACAGGAAGCCGATCCGCGCGGTCCCGTAGGCGACCAGCCGCTCCAGCCCCGGGGCGCCGGGGCCGAGCGGCGGGTCGCCGGCCATGACGGCCTGCTGCAGCGAGCGTTCCTCCTCGTCCAGCAACGCCTGGAAGATGCCCGCCCGGCTGCCGAACCGGCGGAAGACCGTGCCCTTGCCCAGCCCTGACCGCGCGGCGAGCTCGTCCATCGTGACGTCGCTCGCCCCGCGCTCGGCCACCAGCGCCCGCGCCGCCGCCAGCAGCAGCGCCCGGTTGCGGACGGCGTCCGCGCGCTCCGGACGTGGTTTGCCCAGCTGCGGCAGAAATTCCTTCACGCGCGCCGATGCTGCCTACGCGTCGAACGGCGTCAGGACGAAGACGGGCATCCGGCGGGTGGTCTTCTTCTGGTACTCCGCGTAGTCCGGCCATGCCTCGATGGCCCGGGCGATCCAGGTGGCGTACTCGTCGCCGTCGACTTCCCGGGCCCGGTAGTCCTTCTTGACCGGGCCGTCCTGAAGCTCGACGTGCGGGTTCGCCTTCACGTTGTAGTACCAGACCGGGTTCTTGGGTGCACCGCCCAAAGAGGCCACGACCGCGTACTCGCCTTCGTGCTCCACCCGCTGCAGGGCCGTCTTGCGGATCTTGCCGGTCTTGGCGCCCAGCGAGGTCAGGACGATCACGGGCGCACCCTGGTTGTCGGTGCCCTCCGTGCCGCCGGAGCTCTCGTAGAGGTCCACCTGGTTACGGCTGAACTCGAACGCGCCCGGCTCGTACTCCCCGGTGAGAGGCATGACTCCACCAACTCTTTCGTTGATCGACTGTACGGTCAAACGGACTATACCCCGTTTCATGCCGGCGTGGCGCGCACCGGGCAACCGAGCCGGCCGCGTCAGCCGGATGCGGCCGAGGATGAGCCGGACCCGCTTGCCGGAGACGGCGGTGCCTCGGACGACGTCTCCGTCGGGACCGGTGGGGCGGTGGTCTCGGCGGCTCCTGGCGGAGCGGCGCTTTCCGCTGTCGGCGCGGAGGTGGCGGCCCCCGTGGGGGCACCGGCGGCGCCAGATCGCGGAGCCGGGCTCGGCGGCGGTGGCGTGTTCGGGTTGTTCGGCGTGTCCGCCCCGTTGTAGCCGGGAAGACCCCAGATCGGGATGACCGCGGGCGGTACTTCCCTGACCACGCCCGGTTTCGTCGGCGTACAGCCCACGACGTGGGAATTGCTCACCCAGTTGCCCAGCGTGGCTTGCACGAACAGGTACTCCAGCCGTGGATCGGCGCCTCCCCGGGGCAACGGCCGGTTCACAACCGGACCGGCCAAGGTGACCACGGTCGCGATCGGGTGGTAGTTCCCGTCCGGGTGATTCCCTTTGCCGACCATTCGGATCTGGTAGGTCACGCCCGGCTGCGGCGGGGCGAAGGTGATGCGCGCATCGGTTCCGAGGCAGCTGCCGCCGGTGTCGGTCCAGATGAGACCGTCCGGACGGATCAGCGTGCCGGCCCGGCCGCTCGCGGTGCCGGACCCGGTCAGGCCGTAGGAGGCCGCGGCCGTCGGAGACGAAGCCACGCTCAATGCCAGCGCGGACAACGTCGCGAGCACACCGGGCAGCAGCGCCTTCCGGCCGGCCGGGCCTCCCACCGCCTTGACGTTCCGGCCGCCGTTCATCGCCGCGCCCCCTGCGCGCGACGACGCCGGGCTCCGGACAGCCGCGCCGTGATCCCGGCGAGCAGCAAGGCCAGCGCGACCCCGGCCAGCATGGCGAGCGAGACCCCGGTGAACGCCAGTTTCCCTTGGCCAGGGCCGCCGTTGCTCGCCGGCGCGCCGACCGGCCCCGAGCCCTCCTGGCCCGTCGGTGGCACCGCGCTCGCCCCCCGGTCATCCTCGACGCCCTCGGCCCGGGCCTCGACGACAAACGTCACGCCGAGACACGCGTCGGTCGCCGCCGCGGACAGGGTCAGCGCCCCCGGCACGGCGAAGGAAGCCCGGCCCGACGCCGGCACGAAAAGCCCGCCGGCCGGCTGTCGGTCGTGGGTGGCGAGCAGGCCGGCCGGGCAGCCCACCGGGTTCGAGGAGGACTTCACCCGGTCGAAGGACAGTGACACCAGCCGCACGCCGAACCCGTTGGGATTGATCACGGTGAACTGCGCGGAGCCGGTCCGCCCGGGCAGGAGGTCCGCCACCGGCTCGCTCACCGCGTTCAGCGTGACCGGTTCCGCGGCCGCCGCGACGCCGCCCACCATCAGGACCACGGGTATCGCGCTCACCAGAAGCATCGGTCGTCTCATGCCCGCTCGCACCCCGCCGGCTCGCTATCCCGCTGCCGTCACGGCATCGATGGCGGTGACCTTCACGACCACCTTCGCGCCCTGACAGCCGTTGCCCGCATCGGCCGACAAGCTGATGGCGCCGGGGATGGAGCCGGTCTGCGCGGTCGAATTCGCCGGGACGGTGAGCGGCTTGGCGAGGGTGATGGGCCCGGTGGGCACACTGAAGTTCTCCGGACCGCAGGTCTGCCCGGCGACCGGCTCCACGGTCAGCCCGCCGAGGCTGATCTTGTTCACCTGCACGGCGAACCCGTTCGCGTTCGCCACGGTGAAGGACGCGGCGCCGGTGCCGCCGGGCAGCAGGTCGCCCTGAGGATCGGCGACCTGGGTGAACACGAGGGCCTTCAGGTCACCCGCGCCCAGCGCCCGGCCGGACGCGTCGCCGCCGCCCTGGATCGTGAACGCCGCGAGGGCGCCGCCGGTCAGGGCCATCGCCCCGACGGCGACCCCGATCCCGGCCATGACGGTCTTGAATCTCCGGCCGTGCTTCGGCGCGGCCACCTCTGCGGAATTGTTCTCCATGATCAGTCGATCCTTTCTTCGGAGTCATGCGATCTGTTTCACCGGCTCCATCGCGAAGCACAGCAGAAAATGGTTCAGCGTGACGGGCATCGGACCGCCCTCGACGAGACTCGATCGCGCCTGTTCGACGAATCGGCAACCGGTCAGCAGCTCCGCCAGAATGGCTTTGGCCAGGAATACCGCGAGGTCACGTCCAGGGCAGCCCTGCCGCCCGTTGCCGAACTGGTTGAACCGGTAGTCGATGCCGGTCTGGCGCAACGGCACGAACGCGTCCGGGTCCGGGACCGACACCGGATCCCGGTGATTGAACGAGTTCACCACCAGCACCGGCGTTCCCGCGGGAATCGGCACCCCGCCGAGAGTGGTCGCCGCGGTGGCCCGCCGGCCGAACATCGGCGTCGTCGGCCAGAGCCGCATACTCTCGTGCAGACAGGATTCCAGGTGCTTCAGTCCATCCACATCGGACGCCGTCGTGAGTGGGGCCGACCGGAGTTCGCCGCGCACCTGCCGCTCGAGCGCGGGCTGGCCGCTGATCGCCGCCAGCGTCCGGAACACGTTGGCGGCCAGCGTGCCCGACATCGCGAACACCCAATGCGTCACCTGGGTGAGCGCGCTGACCTCCTCCGGAGCCGGCGGCAGCCGGGAAACCAGGCTGCCCGGTTCCGCGGCCCGGACGTAGTGCGCCACGCGCCGGTAGAACGGATCGAAGTGCCTCGACTTCCGGAGCCCGTTCACCTGGTTCGCCTCGGCCATCATCGCGTGCAGCGCCGCGGTGAGCGCCCCGTCGTCCCGGGCCCGGGAGCCGAAGATCACCTGGCGCGCAATGCGTTCCACGGTTTCCTCGAACCGGCCCCAGTCGAGCAGGTACGCCCTCGCCCCCTCCTTCATCACCGCGATCTCGCGCCGCACCACGGAAAAGAACTGCGGCGCCAGCGGATGGACACGGCTCCCCGGCGAGAGCGCCGCATCGGCGAACGCCCGGCGCACACGCCACTTCTCGCCGTGGGAAATCGTCAGGGCGCCGGGCTGGAAGTGGCTCATCCCCCGCAGTTTCACCGCCGGGTCCGACGCGAAGTCGTCCCCGGACCGGTCGAGCACCTCCCGCAGCAACGGCTCGCCGAAGACGAGCAGCGTCCGGTCGCCGAGCACCCGCGCCCACAGCGCGTCGCCGGGGTGAGCCGCCCGCAGTTCCGCCAGCAGCCGAGCCGCGAGCACCTCGGTACCCAGGCTGTCGAAGGCCTTCACCAGGTTGTCGCGCTGGCTGAACAACCCGGCCAGAGTGTTCGGCGCGATCTGAAGAGCCGTGAACACCACTCTCTCCGGCAGGCTCAGCTCGGGGAACTCGCGGACCATGGGCGGCACCCTCCATCAGGGAAACTTCGGCTGCGGGGCGAACAGCGGCGGCTCCCGGGTGTCGTCGAGCGGCGCCCGCGCGACGGTCTTGAGCAGGTTCAACGCCTTGACCCCGGCCTTCAGCCGGTCCGGGACCAGGCCGCCTCCCCCCTCGTCCGAGGACACCGGCCACGGGGCGAAGGGCAGTTCCACGTGCTCCAGCGCGGTCGCCAGCTCCGGGTGGTGGCGCAGCAGGATCTCCTTCATCGTGGTCTTCCGCACCCAGTCGAACCCGGTTTTCGTGTACACCTCCGGGGTGAAGTGCGAGGTGAAGAACCGATCGCTCTGCAGCCGGCGCGACGCCATCAGGATGAAGATCCGGAACGCCGTGTCGGAGAACCCGAAGCCCAGCGGCGGTTCTTCCGCGTACATCCCGACCATCGTGTCCACCAGGTCGACGTCACCCTTGTACAGCCGGTCGATCTCGGCCGCCCACTTCCGGTTCGGGGTCAGCTCGGCGAACGTCTTCGCCCGGGGCATGCCCAGCGCCTCGCGCAGGTCGTTGTAGCGGGGCACGCCGCGCTCGCGGTCACGGGTGATGTCCAAAGTGGCCAGATCGGTCAGCTGGCCGTCGATCCGGTGCAGCCGGCGCAGGGCGTTCGGGTAGTTGTGCAGGCAGACGCGCCCGGCGTTGGCCAGCCCGAACGAGTAGTACAGATCGGCCATGGAGTACTTGTCCATGAACGCCCGGGTGGCCGCGCCCTGGATGTCGGTGAACGAGGCCTTTTCCACCAGGCGGCCGCTTTCGAGGTCGAAGAACGACCAGTCGTCGGGGATCAGCGGGTGCATCCGGTAGACCGAGACGAACTCCTCGGTCAGGGAGAACGGCACCCCGTGGTGGCTCGGCGGGGAGCCGACGATGCCGCTCACCACGTCCCGGTCGCTGAACCGCCCGAGCGTCCGGCCGACGGTCTCCCCGGCCAGGCCCCACCAGTTGGCCCGCATGCCGACCTGCAGCGCCGGGTGCCGCAGCACCGTGGGCGTCCATTCGACGGTGTGGATCTTGGCGATCAGCGCCGCGTTCGTCAGCCAGGCGACCTCGAACAGCCGCTGGTCGCCGAATTCCGGATGCTCCTTCTTGATCGCGTCGCAGATCGCGTTGTGCTCACGGGAGAACAACGTGTGCAGCATCGCGACCCCGGTCCACCAGTTCTCGGTCATCCCGGTGAGGTCCACGCCGGGCAGCTCGTCGTGCGGCAGGAGCCGGGCGTCGTCCTGGACCCTGATCTTGCCGTCGACGTAGCTGCGGATGCTCTTCTGCTTCGCCGCACCGGTGCCGTAGAGCTGCGAAGCGTCTCACCAATGCGTTTCCTCGTTGACGTACGCCGGCGCGCGGTCGGTCTTCGTGTGGGAGCAGGGATGGCGCGGGGTCCGCCGGATCCGCATCGGCCGCTCGGGCCAGTCGTCCTGTTCGGACAGCGGGATCTCGATGCAGTCGGCCGGGTCGCCGGTGCCGTGGAAGAACCAGTTGTGGTTCTCGAACTGCAGCCAGGCGGCGGCCAGCGCGTTGATGATGTGCGCGGGCTTGAACGTGTCCCTGGCCAGCAGCAGGTTGCTGATGTCACGGGGGTTCGGGTCCATCATGATCCGGGTGTCCGGCCGGGTCAGGTGCGGCGGCACGTTCCGGCCGAACGGTGTGCCGGCGCTGCCCATTTCCGGGTCCGACAGGTCGTTCCACCGGCCGTCCGGGGTCCTGGCGCGCAGGGCTTCCTCCGGTGGCTCGACCGGCTCGGCCGGGGCGGCGGGGTTCGCCTCGAGCGGGACCTCGTACAGATTCTCCTCCCGGAGCTTCCGCCGGATCCTGATCAAGGTGCCCAGGTGCAGCGGCAACGCGGCCAATTGCGCGGGCATCGGCATCTTCGGCGCCGGAAGCTGGTGCCATTGCCGCCCGCCCAGCCGATTCGGCACCCGGCGCTTTCCCTGATCCACCATCCGGCCCACATCCTCACATCTTCGGTGATGTCCGCCCCGGAATCGGTCCGTCTCGGGTTCGGGAAAGCGAACCGTACCCCGGATCACCGGCCACAATCGCCGTTCTCCCCTTCGTGAGGTATTCCGAAATGCACCCCGGCCGAGTCCACTGTTCCCATGGAAGACTTACGCACGGCCGGCGATTCCGCGGCCGCCACCGTGGCGCGGCGGCTCCTCGGGATCAGGGAACTGGCCGCCACGGCACGGGAGCCGGCGGCCGCGCGGGCCTGGGACTGGTGCCGAGAGCTCTCGGCCAAAGCCGCCACGAACCGCGCGGCGGCCGACGGGGAACTCAACGAACTGTTCCGGCACGGGGACCCGCCCGACGGATTGCGTGGCTCCACCGAGGGAATCCTGGTCACCACCACGACGAATCCGTTGCTGGACAACGCCGTGCGCCTGCTGACCGGGATGTGGATGCCCTGGCAGGGCAAACGCTTCGGGGCGACCGGCGGCGTGAACCGGATGCCCCGCACGGCGAAACTGCCCGCGAAACTGCTCTGGCCGCTGTACTCCATGACCGACGGCACCGACGGCGTGCTGGCTTTCGATTTCAGCGCTTACCCCGATCGGGGGAAAAACGATCCCGACCTCAGCGTCCTGGCCATCGATTACGCCAATTCGGGCAACCCGCGGCTGGTGATCCGGGATATCCGCGACGAGCTCGTCCAGCTGGTGCCCGGCGCGTATCTGGGCAAGATCCTCTACCGGCTGCCCGGCGACCGGTTCATGAAAGTCGGCTATTTCGCGCTGCGCTCGCCGAGCTGAATGACCGCATTCCGGCGGAAGGACAGCGGCGACTCGCCGGTCGCTTCGCGGAACAGGTGGGAGAAATGCTGCGCGCTGCGGATGCCGACCGACTCGGCGATCTGCCTGATGCTCTGGTCCCGATACGCCGGATCGGCGAGCAGCGCCTTCGCCTTGTCGATCCTCGCCCGCCGGATGAAGCGCGCGACGCCGGCACCGTCGAACAGCTGGTACAGCCGGCGCCGGGAGACCGCGTGCGCGGCGGCGACCGAGCCGACGCAGAGCCGGGGGTCGGTGAGGTTCCGCCGGATGTACCGCTCGATGTGCTCCCGCCGCGCCGTCCCGGGACCCGCGTCGGGCCCGGTGGCGTGGATCGAGCGGAGGATCAGCTCGGCCAGCCCGCTCAGATAGTGGTCGAGGCCGGCCACATCGACCGCCGGCTGCCCGTCCCCGTCGAGCCCGGCGGTGATCGGCATGATGTTCTCGATCAGCTGGCGCGCCTGCGGGCTCAGCGCGTACGGCCGGTAGAGGACCCGATCGACGGTCGCGGGCGGTAGCTGGATCAGCGATCCGCCGACCCGGATGACGTGCCACCGGCAGGCGCCCTCCTGGATCACCGTGAACGGCACCTCCGACGAGCCCGCGAACAGGTGGCCCGCCGGGACGTCGATCCGGCGCCCCTGGGTGAGCACGGTGGTCCGCGCCTGATCGAACACGGCGAGGAAGATCGATTTGCCGCCCCCGCCGATCTGCCAGGTGCCGCGGAGCAGATCGTGGGCGCCGGTCCCGATCGCGGTTTCCGCGCCCGCCCGGATCTCGAGGCGCACAGTGGTCGGCGCGTCGCGGAAAACGTGCTCGATCTCGACGTCGCCGAGCAGCCGCCGCAGCGCCTGGCAGACTTCCATCCCGGTTTCTCCTCGCCTCGCCTGCGCCCAGTGTCGGGGCGGCGGGCGGCGGGCGGGAACCCGCCGGGACGAATCGGCAAAAAGGGCGAACGGACAGGCAAGCCGGGGCTATCCGCGAATCGGGAAATCCGCTCTCGACGGCCGCGGGAAAAGCACCGGGGCCGGAAAGGTTTCGGGGGAAAGGATGCGCAGCCGGAAACCGCGCGAAACGGCGTCGGCGCGGCTCTGCGCCCCGAGCTTGCGCATCGTCGCCTTCGCGTGGGTGCGCACCGTCTCCACCGAGATGAACAGGAGGTCCGCGATCTGCCGGTTCTGCAGGCCCTCCGCCATCAGGTGCAGCACCTGGACCTCGCGGCCGGTGAGCAGCCGGCGGACCGGGCGGGCCACGGCGCCGTGGCCGTCCGGCGGCCGCAGCGAAGACGGCAGATGGGGGCGGCCCCGCATGGCCAGGCGCAGGCCGTCCAGCAGCTGATCGACCGCGGACGAGGCGTCGAACGCCGCGAAAGCGCCGGTCTCGAAGGCGAGCGAGGCCCGCTCGCGGACCCGCTCCCCGGGCTTGAGCAGCACCGCGACCCGGCTGTCATGGCGGCTTTCCGCGAACAGCCGCACGAAACCGAAATGCGGATCGGCCTCCTCGTGCACCCAGACGAACGCGGGCCGCAGCAGCCGGTCCAGCTGGAGCCCGGCGTCCATGGTGGCGGCCGCGTGCACGACGGCGTCGCCGCCCGACTGCTCCAGCAGCCGGGTCATGCCCTCGCGGACGAACAGCGACGGGCAGACGACCAGGACCCGGCCGGAACCGGCGGCGGCCCGGGCGTTCGCCCGCAACGGGAAATCGGCCGCGGGTTCCCGAATTTCGACCTGCGTCATATTTTCGTCCCTTCCTGCGAGTGCGGGACCGGCAACGGGAAACGGTTCCTGGTGACCTCGGATGGCCGCCCACTGTATGGCAGAACGGCACGAGCCCGGTGGTTCGGCTGTACCGGTTTTTGCCGAAGCGTGCATTTTCCCGGTCACCCGGGAGAGGGATGAGCCGTTAACGCTTGTTTGACTTCCGGACCGGTGAGTCCCAGAATCACGCCTATCCCACCTGAATACACCGGGCGGCCCGCGGAGGTGACGGCGTGTCCCAGCCGGACAGTCCCCTCCGCCCCCTGATCCAGCGGCACACCCTCGGCTGGACCCCCGGCGGCATCGCCTGGACGCAGTTCCAGCACGAGCTGGACAAGATCGACACCACTTCGGTGGCGCTGGCCAGCCCGCAGCAGGCGGACCACCACGCGGATGTGGGCGTCGTCCGGATCGACGAGTTCGCGATCGCGCACGGCGAACTGCCCTCGGTCCGGGTGCTGAAGGAGGAGCTGGGCGAGACCGCGGCCCTGTACTTGCGCGAAGGCACGCCGTGGACTGTCCGCAACGGACGGTCGGATTTCACCCACCACCACGGCGAACTGGTGGTCGGCGGAGCCGGCACGCACGAGGCGCTCAGCCGCGAGCGCGGCCGGACGACCGGGCTCTGGGTGCCGCTGGACCGGCTCACCGTTCCGTACCGCGAGCTCAGGCCGATGCTGATGCAGTCCGTTCCGCTGGATCCCTCGCTCCGCCGGCTGCTCTCGGTTTCGGCGACGGAGCTCGCGCGGTCCGGCGAAGCGGAGGCGGTGGGGACCATGCACTACCTGAGCGGACTGGCCGATCTGGTGCTGCGGTCGCTGCTCGGCCGCGACCCGGACCACGCGCTGACCCGCGACGCCCGGCGCGAGCAGATCATGGAATACCTCGACAACCGCTTGTCCGACACCGGCCTCACCGTGGACGAGGTCGCCGGGGCGCACCACATCTCCCGGACCAGGCTCTACGAGATCTTCGGCGGCGAGGGCGTCGCGAGCTACCTCCGCGGCGCCCGGCTCGACCGCGCCAGGGCCATGCTGCTCGACGCCCGGCGCGCGCACGAAACGATCGGAAGCATCAGCCGTCAAGCCGGATTCGCGAACCAGTCCCACTTCACCCGGGCGTTCACCAAGGAATTCGGCGCCAGCCCGGGAGATTTCCGTTCCGCGGCAAGGGAAATCCGGCGCCACCGGGAGGAGCATCCGGGGTGAGCGCGCCGATCCGTCAGCGGTCCGGGCGCGGTGCACGGCCCTCGTCCGCCGGAGGTTCCCGCTCGTCGATCTCCGCCAGCAGCTCATCGAGCTTGCGGCCCGCCGCCCGGAACCTGGTCACGGCGAACACCGCCGCCGTCGCGAGGATGACCGGCACCACCACACTCCACACAGCGGACTCCGTTTCGCAGGCCCAGCGGCGCGAACAGGGCGAGAACGCGGCCCCGGCACGCGGGACACGGCCTCCGGGACCGCAGATCCACCCACCTGAGCACGTTGGCCATTCTCGCCCGGACGAACGGCCGCGGCTGCCGTCGCTGTGCACAAACGTTGCCGCTGCGTGCAAACTCCTATCCGGCCCGCGCGGCGCGGGCAGCGCGACGGGACAGCTCGGCGAACGCCGACCGCAACTCCGGCGGGGAGACCACTTCGATCTCGGTGTCGAAGCGGGCCAGCGCCGCCGCGAGCGCGGCCCAGGACCAGGACCCGGACGTCAGCCTGGTCCGGTCGGCGCCGAATTCCTCGACGACACCGTCACCGGCGAACGGCGCCACCTCGGCCACGGGCAGGTCGAGGATCACCTCGCCGCGGCAGGGCCAGGCGTCGGCGCCCTCGGAGCCCTTGAACCGGGCCGACAGGAAGGCGGCCACGTCGCCGCCCGGCACTTCACGGGGGGCGAACCGTGGCCCGGTCGGGAAACGCGGTGTCATCCGGTCGGCCCGGTAGGTCCGCCAGTCTTCGCGGTCGGGGTCCCAGCCGACGACGTACCAGCGACCGGCCCGCACCACGAGGTGGTGCGGCTGCACCCGGCGGGGCGGCCCGGCCTGCTCGGGGCGGCCCGGCGAACGGTAATCGAACCGCAGCTCCTCCCCGGCGCGGACCGCGGCGCTGAGTGTCAGCAAGACCGCGGTGTCGACTTGGGGATCGGCGCCGTGCGCGGCCGCGCTGATCTCGAGTGCGTCGACGCGGTGCCGCAACCGCGAGGGCAGCACCTGCCGCACCGTGGCCAGCGCCCGCGCGGCGGCCTCCTCGATGCCCGCGCCCGTCCCGACGGCGATCCGCAGCGCCACGGCCAGCGCGACCGCCTGCTCCTCGTCGAACAGCAGTGGCGGCATTTGGCTGCCCGCTTCCAGGCGGTAGCCGCCGTCGGGGCCCTTGACCGCCTGGACCGGGTAACCCAGCTCGCGCAGCCGGTCGACGTCGCGTCGCACGGTCCGCTCGCTGACGCCCAGCCGCTCGGCGAGCAGGCCGCCCGGCCAGTCGCGGCGGGCCTGCAGCATGGACAGCAGGGACAGCAGCCGGCTGGAGGTCGTCGTCGAGGAGGCGATGGGCATGTTTTCACCCTGCCACAAGTAGCGGACGTTCTCTGACCTGTACCGCTGACATCGTGGTTCTTGTCGCCGGAAGCCTCCGGCACCAGGAATCACTCGTGAAGGACCGAAAACCCATGTCGCTCAACGCTGTCGCCCACCTGAACTTCCACGGCGAGGCCCGCGAAGCCCTGGAGTTCTACCAGTCGGTCTTCGGCGGCCAGCTCACCGTCGCCACGTACGCCGACTTCGGCATGCCCGCCGAGCTGCCCGGCGCCACGAACGTCGTGTTCGGCCAGGTCGTCGCCGGCAACGGCTTCCGGGTCATGGCCTACGACGTGCCCGGCGAGCACGCGCCGGCGGCCCCGGGCGTGCCGAGCACCCGTCGTGAAAACGGCACCACGATCACCAAGGAGCCGTTCTTCCTGTCCGTCAGCGGCGAGAGCATCGAGGAGGTCACCCCGCTGTGGGAGGGCCTGGCCAAGGGCGCGACCGTGATCGAGGCGTTCGGCCCGGCCCAGTGGGCGCCCGCCTTCGGCATGCTCGCCGACCGCTTCGGCGTCACCTGGATCGTCAACGTCCCGGCCGCGTACTGACCCCTACCCCGAGGAGTGCGGCCGCTCCCCCGGCCGCACTCCCGCACCGCACAGGAGAAGCACCGCATGCAGACCCGCCCGCTCGGCCGGACCGGCATCCAGGTCAGCGCCTACGCCCTGGGCACGATGATGTTCGGCCCGTACGGCAATCCCGATCCCGACGACTGCGTGCGCCTCGTCCACCGCGCCCTCGACGGCGGCATCAACCTCATCGACACCGCCGACGTCTACGGCGGCGACGGCGAGTCCGAGAAGATCGTCGGCAAAGCCTTGCGCGGCCGGCGCGACGACGTCGTGCTGGCCACGAAGTTCAACGGCCCCATGGGATCCGGCGCGAATCAGCGCGGCAGCTCCCGCCGGTGGATCGTGTCCGCCGTCGAAGGTTCGCTGCGCCGCCTGGGTGTCGACCACATCGACCTCTACCAGGCCCACCACCCCGAACCCGGCACGGACGTCGAGGAAACCCTGAGCGCGCTGACCGAGCTGCTGCGCGCGGGCAAGGTACGCGCGATCGGCCACTCCAACCTGCCGGCCTCGGACATCGTGGAAGCCCAATGGGTGGCCGAACGGCGCGGCTTGGCCCGTTTCCGCTCCGAACAGCCGCACTACTCGATCCTCAACCGCGGCGTCGAACGCGAAATCCTGCCGGTCTGCGAACGCCACGGCCTGGGCGTCCTGGTGTGGAGCCCGCTGGCGATGGGCCTGCTCGCCGGCCGCCTCCGCAAGGACAGCGCGGAAACCCCGTCACCCGGCCGCCTCCACTGGGCGCGGCAGCACCTGACCGACACCCGCAAACTCGACGCCGTCGAAGCCCTCGCCCAGCTTGCTTCCCAAGCAGGCCTTTCGCTGCCCCACCTCGCCTTGGCGTTCGTGACCGCCCATCCGGCCGTCACCGCCGCCATCATCGGCCCCCGCACGCCTGCACAACTCGAGGACCTGCTCGCCGGCGCCGACACCGTCCTCGGCACCGACCTGCTCGACCGCCTGGACGAAATCGTCCCACCGGGTGTCGACCTCGGACCGATCGACGTGGCTTACGTCCCACCGGCGCTCGCCCAGCCGTCACTTCGCCGGCGGACCGCTGGAACTCGGGCAGGGCACTCATCCCGTCTTGGCAGGGGCGACGGATTCAAAACCCGTCCAGTGTGAGTTCGAATCTCACCGACGAGCTGCGCGGGCATCGAATCTATCCGTAGACGGCATCGCCGCCTCCGACGAGCGGGTGTGGTCAAGCCGCCTCGTGCGTTCTTCTCGAGGGTCTATGGGCCGATGACCAACTGGTCCAGCGCGACGCCGGCCAACTCGTCGATTCCCTCGACGAGTTAGCCGAACTTCTCCGCGACGGCTAGCGCAGCCTGTCAAGACTGCGGATGGCCATGGACGTGTTCAGCACCGGGCAGGGCCGTTCAGGATCTCACCCATGAGGACGGACATTGCGTGCCAGGGGCTGTGATGCGTGTTTCGCCGGCGGAGTCTTCAGGACCGGCGGCCGGACGAGGTGCCCCCCGCCTACATGTTCGCGGCCCCCGCCTGGATCGCCTCCCGGATCCGGGCGTACGTGCCGCACCGGCAGATGTTGCGGATCTCGTCCAGGTCGGCGTCGGTGATGGCGTGGCCCGCGGCGGTGGCCTGCTTGACCTTCGCGACCGCGGCCATGATCTGGCCCGGCTGGCAGTAACCGCACTGGGCGACGTCCACCTTCAGCCACGCCTCCTGCATGGGGTGCAGGTCCTTCCCGACGGTCGCGGGCAGGCCTTCGATCGTGGTGATCTCGTCGGTGTCCTTGATGTCGGCGACCCGCACCGAGCAGGGGTTGAACGCCTTCCCGTTGATGTGGCTGGTGCACGCCTTGCAGACGTCGAGGCCACAGCCGTACTTGGGCCCGGTGATGCCGAGCAGGTCGCGCAGGACCCAGAGGAGCCGGAGGTCGTCGTCGGCGTCGACGGTGACCTGCCGGCCGTTGACCTTGAAGGTGTGTTGCGGCACGGCTGGCTCCTCAGAAGGCGTGGTCGAGGCCGTCGGTGGGCGACGGCGGCGTGGACGGCTGCAGCGGCAACGGCTCGAAACTGAGCGTGCCGTGGTTGATCGGGAACGAGGTCGGCATCTTTCCCACGGCCCGGCCGTAGGCACACGCGACCGCGGCGAACGACGGCGCGACCGCGAGCTCGCCGGCGCCGCTCGGGCTGGACGAGGTGTTGGGCATGACGATGACCTGCATCTCCGGCGGGGTGTTCCACTCCCGGGTGTAGAAGTACTCGTCCCAGCTGCCTTCCAGCGGGATGCCGTCCTTGATGTGCACGCTCGAGGTCAGGCACATCGCGATGCCGTCGTTGAGCCCGCCGATCATCTGCGCTTCCAGCCCACGCGGGTTGATCGCGAAGCCGGGGTCGACGACGACGATCGCCTTCGTCACCCGCGGGCCGGTGACCGCGTCGGGGACCTTGCGGTTCACGGTCTCGGGCCGGCAGTCGATCTCGACCAGCACCGCGATCGCACCGCGGTACTCGGAGTGCAGCGCGATGCCCTGGGCGGTGCCGGCGGGCATGGCCCGGCCCCAGTTCCCGGCCTGCGCGGCCTTGTCGAGGACCGCGCGCAGCCGGGCGTCCTTGAGGAACTCCCGGCGGAACGCGAGCGGGTCCTTGCCGAACTTCTTCGCCAGCTGGTCGACGACGAGCTCTTCGGCGGTCACCACGTTCGGCGAGTAGATGTTGCGCATGCTGCCGGTGTTGAACTTCAGCGGGATCTCGTTGAGCAGCTGGGTGGTCACGCCGAAGTTGTACGGCGAGGACTGGCTCAGCAGGAAGATCGACTCCGCGAAGCTGAGGTTCCCGGCGATCGGCAGCCGGGAGGCGAACGCCGTCAGCATCTCGCCGAGCCCGTGGCTGAACTCGGTCTCCACGCTGGTGTGCCGCTGCTCGAAGCTGATCACGTTGCCCAGCAGGTAGGTCGCCCGCACCCGCGACACGCACATCGGGTGGATGCGGCCCTGCCGGAAGTCGTCGGTGCGCGACCACATCAGCTTGACCGGCTTGCCCATCTTCTGCGACGCCTCGGCCGCTTCGGCGGCGGCGTCGTGGAACAGGTGCCGGCCGAACGAGCCGCCGCCCTGGGTCACGTGCACCTTCACCGCGTCCTGCGGCAGGCCCAGCTGCTTGGCGATGTCCTCCTGCGCGACGATCGGCACCTTCAGGCACGACCAGATCTCCGCGCTGTCCGGCCGCACGTCGGCGATCGCCGAGCCGGTCTCCAGCGGGCTGTTGCTCGCCGCCGCGAAGGTGAACTCCGCGTCGAGGTACTGGTCGAGCAGTCCGGGCACGGCCATCGGCAGCTGCGCGGCCTTGAGCTTCCCGAGCACGGTCGCGTCCGACTCGCCGTCCACCGTGCCGGGGCCCCAAGTGACCTTCAGCGCCCGGATCGCGTCGATGCACTGGCCGAAGGTACGGCCGCGCACCGCGACCCCGTGCGAGATGGCGACGACGTCGGTGATCCCGGACATCGCCTTGACCTGCGCCGCGTTGGCGATCGCCCGCGGCGTCCCGTTGATCGTCGGCGGTCGCGCGACCATGGTCGGCAGGGCGTTCGGGACAGCGACGTCGAGGGTGAACTGCTTGCGACCGGTGACCGCGGCGTGCGCGTCGAGCCGGTTCTGCGGCGTGCCGAGGACCTTGAACTCCGAGGGCGACTTCAAGGTGGCGACCACGCTGACCGTCTTGCCGGACGCGGCGGCCTTCGACAGCGAGCCGTACCCCGCCTGCCGGCCGCTGGAGTCCCGGACCGTCCCGGCGGACGTGGTCAGCTGCGACACCGGAACGCCCCACTGCGCCGCCGCCGCGGCGAGCAGCCGCTGCCGGGCGATCGACGAGGCGGTGCGGACCGGGGTGTAGATGCTGCGCATCGAGTTCGACCCGCCGGTGAGCTGGTTCATCAGCAGCTCGGGCCGGGCGTCGGCGAGGGTGACGTCGATCTGGTCCAGTGGCAGGTCGAGCTCCTCGGCGATCATCATCGCGACCGCGGTGGTCATCCCCTGCCCGACCTCGGCGCGTGGGACGGCGAAGGACGCGCGGCCGTCGGTGCCGACCTGGACGGTGATCAGGCCCGAGGTCGGCAGGGCGGCGAGATTCTGCAGGTCGCCGAGGTCGAAGATGTCTTCCGGCTGCGGCAGTGAGGGGATCGCCGCCTCGGCCCGGCCGGGCGCGAGTTCGGCGGCGCCCACCTGCGCGGCGACGGCGAGCGTCGGGGCGGCGAGCACGAAGCCTAGGAAGCGGCGGCGGCCGAGGGTGCGCGATTCGGGCTCGTCCGGTGGCTGCGCGGCGGGGACGTGGTGGGCCATGAGCGGCTGGTTTCCTCTCGAACGGCGGTGTCGGAGAAGTGCGGGGCTGAACGCCGCCGGCCGGAGTGTTACACAGGTCACGCCGCCGAAAGAATGCCCTGGCTGCCTACGTTTGGCCTAGTGCCGTTGTGCACGGTGCACAGTCAGTGCCGGTCAGGGCACGCGCGGTGGCGGGAGGAACGGCAGGGCGCGCACGATCAGCCCCAGCTCCAGCGTCAGTTCCCCGCCGGTGAGCCGCTGCTCGATCAGTCCTTCGATGCGGTGGATCCGGTTGAGCACGGTGTTGCGGTGGCAGTGCAGCAGTTGCGCCGAGCGCGTCGCCGAACCGCCGGTGCCCACCCAGGTCGCGAGGGTTTCCAGCAGGAAGCCGCGTTCGTGCCCGCCCAGGTCCAGCAGGCCGCGCAAGTGGGTCTGCAGCAGGGAATCGGTCAATTCCGGCGAGCTGAGCAGCAAGGCCTCGGGAAGGCGTTCGGCCAGGCACACGACCTCGGTCCGGCCCGGCGGCACGGTCCGCATCGCCAGGACCGATTGGCGGTAGGCGGTGTGCACGGCGGCCAGCCCGTCGACGGCCAGCGACACCCCGGCCGCGGAGCTCAGCACGGACCCCACCGCGGCGGCGGCCTTGGCGACGTCGCGGCCGGGCAGCGAAACCAAGCCGACGAGCACGTCGGCCCGCAGCTGCCAGGCCGACGCCGCGCCGGCCTTCTCGAGCGCGGCACCCAGCGGTTCGACACAGTCGGCACCGCCGGGACCCGCGGCCGTCACGACGACGTAGGGCCCGGAGACCGGCAGCCGGAGAGTGCGGCCGGCCTCGTAGGCGAACCCGGCGTCGACGGCCCGCCCCTGCAGCAGCCCTTCCCACAACGACGCGCGCCGCTGCTCGTCCGCGCGCACCAGGCTGCGCTCGGCCGCGTGGTAGGCCTGGGCGACCTGGGCCGAGATCGCGTCGACGACCTCCCACACCCGGGTCGCGAGGTCGAGCATGGCCTCGTTGTTGACCTCTCTGGCCGCCCGCGCCTGCTCGGTCAGCGCTTGCCAGACCAGGCGCCCGCCGATGCGGAAGGACCGCAGCACATCGTCGAGGGGCAGCTGCTGCTCGGCCCGGCGCCGTCCGGTCGCGCGCGCCGCGTCGTAGAAGTCCTCGGCGTCGCCGGCATGGCCGACGAGCTGGAGCACGCGCCGGAGGTTGTCGTGGCACGAATGCCACAAATCGTCCCGCGGCACGACGTCGACCAGGCTGTAACCGGGATTCTGGTCGCCGATCACGGAGACCAGGACATCGGTCAGCTGGTCGAGCCGGTCCAGCACGCTCACCGCGAGCGACCGCGCCGTGTCGCCGCCATCCGGTCGCAGTTCAGCCATCCGCACCCACCATCGTCACCCGCGCAGGGATTCGGAGCCGAGGGCCGTGCGGATCGGCCCGAATCACCCGAGGTGGCTGTCAGCCTATGTCCCCTGCGGGATTTTACGGCACTCCGGCCCGGCCTGTCCGATGTGGACTGACGGGCCGGGGAGCCGAGCGGACGGCCCCCTGCCGCGTCACCGGGCACCCGGGCGGAAGTCCACCCCCTCCTTGTTGAGCCCGTGCTTGACGACGAAGCTCTCCACCCGGTCGCCGCTGGGCCAGATGGACCCGAGTTCGCGCAGGCTCTCCAGGTACTGCTGGTTCTGCGGCGCGTCGGTGACCACCAGGTTGCCCGGTGACTTGGTGGCCCACGGGTTGTCGGTCTCGCGGATGCGGTGTTCGAGGTTGAGCGGCTCGTAGCCGACCGTGCCGGTGCTCTTGTCCCTGATCCGCACCTTCAGCGCGCCGCGCCCGTCGTCGACGGCGTCACCCATCCTGATCAGCCGCTGCGCGATGTCGTTCAGCTGCTTGTCCTGCCGCAACCGCTGGTTGACCGGCCGCGCAGGTCCGTGTACTGCTGCTTGCCCAGTGGACGGGCCTCGTCCAGAATCGCCTCCGCGCGCCGGCGCTGGCCCGGATTCAGCGTGGACGCGTTGCCGACCTCGTTCATCAACGCCTGGAAATCGGCACCCAGCCGGGCCAGCCGCGCTCGGTTGGGCGTCCGGCGCGGGCTCTTGGTCAGCTCGGTCACGATGCCCGGGATCTTGGCATTCGCGAGTTGTTCGTACTCGCCGAGCAGGCGCGGGCTCGACACGGCGAGCTCGCGGGCCTGCGGGACCTCGGTCGCGCCCGGGATCGGCCGCGGGCCGGGTTCCGGGCCGAGCGCCCGCGCCAGCCGCCTGCCCGCGGCGGAGCGCGGAGTGGGCGCGGCCCGGTGCTCGATCTGCACCTCGCCCATCCTCGGCGTGATCGTGTCCAGGTGCGTGGCGCCCAGGATGCTGATGAAGTTCCCCATGATCATCAGGTTGGTCCGCTCGTTCGCCTGCGCCTGCCGTTCGTCCAGCTCACGCGCGGTGCCGCGTTCGTAGGTGCCGACGAAACCCATCATGTCCGGCGACTCCCGCTGGATGACGCGCCCCACGATCTCGTCCCCGGGGCGGCCCGGCTCCACGTGCGGCATGGCCGCGATCGCCGGGTCCTCCCGTTCCGCGGCCGGCGTGAACCCCTTGCCGAGCAGGTAGGCGCCGAGCCGGTCGTCGCTGACCGGGCCGAGACCGAGTTTGAGGATGAAGTCGTCCTTGGACGTCGACTGGCCGAACAGCTCGAGGATCTGCTGCCTGGTCAGGCTCTCGGGGTCGGTCTGGCGCCGGATCACGCCCGCGGTGTCCACCAGGCCGGCCTGCAGCTCGGCCGCCGCGTGCGGCTCGCCGACGCGCAGCGGACGACCCGGCGGGCTCGCGGGCTGCTGGCGCACGTGGGTGAGTTCGTGCCGGAGCAGCCGGTTCCCCTCGGCGGTACCCGGCGCGTACCGCCCGGCGCCGAACACGATGTCCTGGCCGAGCGTGTACGCGGTCGCGCCGATGGCCCGCGCGGAACTCGCGGCCCGATCACCGGTGTGCACCCGTACCCGGCTGAAGTCCCAGCGCAGGTCGGCTTCGGCGTGAGCCTGGATCGCCCGGTCCAGCGGGCGTCCCGGCTCGCGCAGCACCTCCGGCACGATGTCCGGCACGGACACCCGGGCCGGTGTCGGTTCGGTCGCGGGACGGGCATGCTCCATGTCCCGCATACCACCGCCCGAGCGTCACCACACCGTCACCGACGGGTCCGCTGACCTGCCAGTCCATTTCGGACAGTTCGCCACATCGGGCGGGAGGCGGTTTCCGACTCGGGGCAGTCTCGGCGGATACGATCCGCGAGCCAGGCCGTCACGATGTCCGATCGGCGCCCATCCCGTTCGAAACGGGGCGAGGTGGCGTGCCCCCGGTGAGATTCGAACTCACACTGGACGGGTTTTGAATCCGTTGCCTCTGCCAGTTGGGCTACGGGGGCGTGGCTGCCGGAAACTCTACGCGATCACCCCGGCCACGCGGGCGCCGGGGTCGGGCTTCCGGGTGGTGGGGGGAAGCGTTGTGCGGCACCGCCTTGGGCGTCAGGTGAAGGCCTTCACCATCAGGTCGGCCACCTGGTCGAGGTACTCCGGGGTGACCGGTTCGCGCCGGGCGTGCAGGCGCCAGAAGACCGGCGCGGCGAACACGTCCAGGGCCAGTTCGCGGTCGATGTCCGGGGGGATTTCGCCGCGGGCGACGGCGCGGTCCAGGACCTCCATGCCCAGTGCGCGGCGTGGGGCGGCGATGTCGTCGGTGAGGCCGCGGGCGAGTGATTCGTTGGTGCGGGCGACGCCGAGCAGGTCGGTGAAGATCGGGCCGATGCGCGGGTCGCCCAACCAGTCCAGTACCGCGTCGAGGACTGCGCGCAGGTCGCCGCGAAACGAGCCGGTGTCGGGGATCGCCGCCGGCGGCACGCCCAGTTCCGCGAACGTGCTGACGGTCATCTCCAGCTTCGACGGCCAGCGCCGGTACAGCGCGCTCTTGCCGACGCCGGCGCGGCGCGCGACGGCGTCCATCGACAGGGACTGGTAGCCCTTCTCGGCCAGCTCGTCCAGGACGGCCTCGACGATGGAATCCGTCAGGTCCTGCCGAAGGACGGCGGCGCCCGTGGGCGTTCGGCGCTTGATTTCCGGCATGGGCGGCGATGTTAGCACTGGACAGGACCGTATCGTCCCGCCTAGGGTCGTCGGGACGATACGGTCCCGGCCCGTTCTCGCGCCGGGCACCGGAACCCTTGACACCGCACCGAATCCGAGCCGTGGGTCTTCGACGACCGCGGCGAGATCCGTGAGGAGAGCCGATGACCGACGGACTGCCCCAGACCGGCCGCGAGGTCGTGGACCGGGCGCGCGAACTGCGGCCGCGGCTGGCGAAGGACGCCGCGCGCATCGACGCCGAGGGCGCCGACCCCACGGAGAACATGCGCCTGCTCGGCGAGGCCGGGCTGCACCGGATCAGCGTGCCGGCCGAGTTCGGCGGGCTGTGGGACGGCGGCCCGTACGGCGGCTGGCGCGAGACCGTCGAGGCGATCACGGAGATCGCCGCGGCCGACGGCTCCACCGGCCAGTGCTGGGCCACCACGGCCTTGGTCGCGCGCGAGCTGTACGGCTCGGACCTCGACGCCGGGACCAAACGGCAGCTGGCCGGCGAGCTGATGCACGAAGGACGCCGGCTCGTCGCGTCGAACGCCGAGACCGGCGGCACCGGCCCGGTGACCGGGCGCCGGGTGGACGGCGGCCTGGTCGTCAGCGGCACCAAGACGTTCAACACCGACAGCGGGGGCGGCGGCCGCGACCTGGCCTGCGTCAGCTTCGCGCTGGCCGGCCCGGACGGCGCGAGCGCCCGCCACCACGCGCTGATCCGGCTCGACGATCCCGCGCTCGAGGCCCGCGGCGACTGGGACAACATGGGCCAGCGCGGCACTTTCAGCCAGACCATCGTCTACCGCGACGTGTTCGTGCCCGACGGCTGGCACTTCGCTTCGCACGAGCCGGACCCGTACTTCCTGTGCGCGGTGATGCTCCTGCACGCGGCGATCCTGCAGGGCATCGGCGAAGGCGCGTTCGAGGCGGCCGTCGGCTATCTGCGCGAGCTGGACCGGCCGAGCATGCCGAGGTTCGGGTCGGCGGCCGCCGACCCGCTGATCCACCGGCAGCTCGGCGAGATGTCGAGCGAGCTGGCCGCCGGACGCGCGCTGATGGTGGCCACCGCCGCCGAGCTGGAAGACCCGCCCGTGGACGCCGGGGAGATGGGCATCCGCGGGTTCCGCTCGAAGGTCGCCAGCACCCGCGCGGGCCTCGACGTTTCCTCGCGCCTGCACGACCTCACCGGCGCGCGCAGCACGTCCAACCGCTACCGGTTCGACCGGTTCTGGCGCAACGCCAGGACGTTCGGCTCGCACGACTCGCTCGACGTGAAGAACGCCCTCATCGGCGACTACGAGCTGGCCGGCAAGTTCCCGATCCTTTCGGACTACGTGAAGTTCTGAGGTGGGCGTTAGCACACCAGGAGTGTGCGAACGACCATCGTGGCGTGCGAGTATGAACGCATGAGAAGTGCTGAACGCCGGCAGGTCATCGTCGAGCGGCTGCGGGGATCCGTGCAGGTCGCGGTGGCCGATCT
Source organism: Amycolatopsis saalfeldensis (assembly GCF_900110575.1). Lineage (GTDB taxonomy): Bacteria > Actinomycetota > Actinomycetes > Mycobacteriales > Pseudonocardiaceae > Amycolatopsis > Amycolatopsis saalfeldensis. The sequence continues at coordinate 322,118 of NZ_FOEF01000004.1, read as the reverse complement.
GGCGCAGGCGACCGGCGCGTCGGAGATGACCGTGCGGCGGGATCTCGACGTGCTGGCCGCGCACGGCGTGCTGCGGCGGGTGCACGGCGGCGCCGTCCCGGTGGTGCCGACGGGGGTGGAGCCGCCGTTCGACGCGCGGCTGGCGACCGGCGCCGACACCAAGCAGTCGATCGCCGCGCTGGTGGCGTCGATGATCTCCGACGGCGAAACCGTGCTCCTCGACAGCGGCACCACGGCGTTGGAGGTCGCGAAGTGGCTGCGCGACCGGCCGGTGACGGTGATGCCGCTTTCGCTGCACGCCGCGCTCGCGCTCGTCGACGCGCCGAGTGTCCGCATCCTGCTGCCCGGCGGCGAACCGCGCCCCGGCGAGCTGGCGCTGGCCGGCCCGCTGGCGCTGGCGTCGATGCGGTCGCTGCGGTTCGACGTGGCGGTGCTGGGTGCGTGCGCCTTCAGCCTCGACGCGGGCCTGACCGCGTTCGACCTCAGCGACGCCGAGGTGAAACAGCAGGCGCTCGCCATCTCGCGCCGGTCGATCCTCGCGGCGGACGGCTCGAAATGGGGCCACGCCGCGCTCGCCCACGTGTGCGCCGCGGACGACCTCGGCGCCATCGTCACCGACGAGTCGGCTCCCGAAGACCAGCGGCGCGAGCTGGCGGGGCTCGGCGTGCACGTGTACGTCGCCTGAGTCACTTGCCCGCGGGCAGCGCCGCCACGAGCAGGACCCCGCGGTCCTGGTCGACCACGTACGCGCGGCTCCCGTCCGGCGCGAGCGCGACCGAGGCCGAGTTGTCCGCCGTCACCGGCAGGGTCCCGCGTGTCTTGCCGGTGGCGACGTCGATGATCGTCAGCACGTTGCCCTCGCCGTGGGCGTAGGCGGTCCGGCCGTCGGGTGCGAAAGCGACGTTGACGGCCGGTTTGTCGAACGTGACAGTCCCGGTGACGCTGTGCGAGGCGACGTCGACCAGATCCACCTGGGGCCGATCGGCTTCGGCGACGTACAGGTGCCGGCCGTCCGGGCTGTATGTCGGCGAGAAAGCCGGGCCGCCCACCGGAACGGTGGCGGCGACGTGGCCGTCCGCGCGGTCGAGCAGGACCAGGTTCGGGTCGTCGAAGCTGGTCACCGCGAGGGTGGTCCCGTCCGGTGACAGCGCGACGAAGTCCGGCGAGGTGATCGGGTACCGCCGGGTGACCACGCCGGCGCGCAGGTCGACCTCCACCACGAGCCCGTCGCGCTGCAGCGCCGTGTAGCCGAACCGGCCGTCGGCGGAGATCGCCATCGAGTACGCGCGGGCCTGCAGCGGCACGGTCCGCAGGACGGTGGCCGTCGCGGTATCGATCTGCTGCAACCCTTGCGGCACAGCGATCCACGCCGCGTCGCCGGAGGGGGTGAAGGCCACGCCGGAGGGGTTGCCGGGCATCGGGATCGTCGCGACGCGCGCGCTCGTGGCCACGTCGACGACGCTGACGGTCCCGCCACCCTCGTCCGCGACGTAGACCCGCCGGCCATCGGGCGCCACGGCCAGCCCGAACGGCGCCTGGCCGACCGGGACACTGCTCACGGTCCCGGCAGGCAGCGGCGGCAGGACCGCCGGCTTCGGCTTCGCAACCGGCGATTCCGCGGGCGGGCTCCCTGCCGACGGTGTTCCGGCGGACGCCCCCGACGCGACCGGCACAGCCGTGCCCGCCACTTGCCGAGACTGCCCGGCCACCGCGGCGGCCGTGATCCCGCCACCCAGCACCAGCACCACGGCGACCAGCGCGACGACCCGGAGCCGACGACGCGCGGGCCCGCCCTCACGGCTCGGCCCGCCACTGTTCCCGGGGCCGCCGACGTTCCCGAGCCCGGGCCCGGAGCCGCCACTGCGCGCGAAGCACTGATTGCCGCCGCCGGTCCCGGGCACGCCAGCATTCCCGGCCCCGCCAGCACTCCCAGGCCCACCGGCGCCCCCAGGCAGACCAGCACTCCCGGGCACACCGCCGGGCACGGGCACGCCGGCATTCCCAGCCCCGCCAGCACTCCCAGGCCCACCGGTGCCCCCAGGCAGACCAGCACTCCCGGGCACACCGCCGAGCACGGGCACGCCAGCGCTCCCCGCCCCACCAGCACTCCCAGGCCCACCGGCATTCGCGGGCCCACCGCCGTTCGCGGGCACACCGCCGTTCGCGGGCACGCCAGCATTCCCAGCTCCGCCAGCACTCCCAGGCACACCGGCGCCCCCGGGCGGACCGCCACCCCCAGGCCCACCAGCGCCCCCGGGCGGACCGCCACCCCCAGGCCCACCAGCGTTCCCAGGCTCACCGCCGTTCGCGGGCGCGCCAGCATTCCCAGCCCCGCCAGCACTCCCAGGCCCACCGCGGGGCGCGGGCGCGCCAGGGCTCCCAGCCCCGAAGCTGCCACCCGGTGCGAAGCCGTCGCTGCGGGTGGGCTGAAGCCTGCGGACCGGCGGCACCGCTCCGGGTCCGGCATCGGGTCCGGCATCGGGCTGACCCGATGGCGGCGCGACCGTCGGCGCCGCGGTCCCGGACAGTGCCGCCCGGACCGCTGATGCCAGCGCACCCGCTGTGGCGTAACGGTTTTCAGCCCGTTTCGCCATGCCGGTGGCGACCACGGCGTCGAACTCCGGCGGGAGGAACGGGTGTTCGGCGGCGGGTCGCGGCGGGGGCTGGTCGAGGTGGGCCCGCATCGCTTCCGGGAGGCTGCCCGTGACGAACGGCGGGCGGCCGGTGAGGCAGGTGTAGAAGAGGCAAGCCAGCGAGTAGACGTCGGCGCGGTGGTCGACCGGCCCGGTCTCGAACTGTTCGGGCGCCATGTAGTCCGGCGTCCCGGTGATCCGGGACCCGCCGGTCGCGGTGAGGTCCGGGCGGCTCGCGATGCCGAAGTCGAACAGGTACACGAAATCGTCGTCGAGGACCCGCACGTTGGACGGTTTGAGGTCGCGGTGCACGAGACCGTCGCCGTGGGCCAGGTCGAGCACGCCGGCCAGCTGGTCCACCACCGAGGCCGCGCGGGCGGGCGGCAGCGGCCCGTCCTCGATGAGCACAGTGGACAGATCGCGGCCGCCGACCAGCTCCATGTCGAGGTACAGCCGCCCGTCGACCTCGCCGTAGCGGTGGATGGGCACCACGTGCGGGCTGCGCAGCGCCGCCGCCAGCTTCGACTCACGGCGGAACCGCGCCCGGAACGCCGGGTCCAGCGCGAGCCCGGAGGGCAGCAGCTTGAGCGCGACGAGCCGGTCGTCGTGCTCGGTGTCGCGCGCCCGCCACACCTCGCCCATACCGCCGGCGCCGATCATCGACTCGAGCGCGTACGGGCCCAGGTGGACCGTTCCCTCTTCCGTCACAGGCCGACCATAAGCCGCGAAACCGGGACCGGTCCCCCATCCGCCAAGATCATGCCGTTACGACGACTGGGGCGCGAGCACCGGCCGGGCGTGCTGCACCCGCAGGACGTCGGCGAGGATCAGGTCCGCGACCAGGCGCTGCTCGTCGTCGGCGGGCTCCGGGAGCGCGGGCGGCGCAGTGCCGTCGGCCAGCGCGCGGGCGGCGCCTTCGGCGAACGCGGCCAGCCCGGCCGAGCCGCCGCGCAGCATGGCGCCCGCGGACGACGCGAGCCCGCGCAGCCCGTCGGCCGCCTCGTCGAGGGCTTCGCGCTGGGCGTCGTCCGGCTGACGGCTGCCCGCTTCCGGGCTGAGCAGGTCCTGATGTGTGCGCACGGCGGCGCGGAACCGCAGGCCCAGCTCCCGCTGCGCCGGTGGTTCGCCGCGCAGCCGGGACGCGACGGCGGTGAGCAGGTCGCCCATCGCGGCCGTGGCGTCGGCGAACCGCCGCGCCACCGACGGCTTCGGCACCCCCGGCACGGCGGCGAAGCCGAACAGCAGGCCGATCACCACGGCCAGCAGCACCAGCAGGAGGTACTCCACGAGCACCGACACCGCGTCGAGGTGCCGCGTGGTCGCGTTCACCCCGACGCTCATCAGCACGATGCACCCGTTGAACACCATGGGTTTCGTCTGCATGAACGGGAATCCGACGAGCAGCGCGACGAGCCCGACGGGCAGCAGCGCCGAATGCGGCAGCAGCCACAGCACCAGCGCGAGCACCACGGCGCCGGCCACCGCGCCCGCGCCTCGCTGCCAGGCCTTCGACAGGGTGTCGCGCCACTCCGGCTGCATGATCGCGTACGTGGTCATCAGGAACGACACGGTGAGCGGGTCGCCGGGCCGCAGGCTCGCCACGATGACCGCGACCAGCATGCCCAGCGCGCACCGGACCGCGTGCCGCAGCTGGGCCGAGCGCCACGACAGCGCACCGGCCGCCTCGTGCCGCACGGCTTCCTCGACGAGGTGGCGCGGGAAGTCCACAGTGGACTCATCCCGGACGGCGGCCGCCGCGTGCACGGCCTCGACCGCGGTCCACAGCTCGTCGATCAGCCGGCGCGTCTCGCCCGGCAGGTCCACGGTCACCTCGACGCGGGTGACCGCGGCGAGTTCGGCCGGGGCGTTCTTCTCGCGGACGGCTTCGGCGATCCGCGCCAGCTCCTCCTTGGCCGCGGCGAGCACGGCGGTGACCGCTTCGGACGGCTCCGGGTCCAGCGCGCGGAGCCGGTCGCCCAGCACCGCGGTGGTGCCGTGGGCGCGTAGCCCCGCGCCGAGCACCCGGGCCTGCCAGGCGCGCGGCCGGTCGGCCAGCCAGAGCCGGGTCGCCCGCTCGGCGCTGCCGGAGTCCGGGCCGGCCAGCGCGTCGGCCAGCGCGGCGCGGGTCGGCTTGCCGGGGTCGCCGAGGCCCATCAGCAGCCGCAGCACGAACACCACAGCCACGGCGAGCGCGGGCGCCCCGATGATCTGCGCGGTGCTCGCGGAGCCGGTCAGCTGGAAGCCGTAGCCGAACACCGACGCCATGCCCAGGCCGAGCCCGACCGTCACGAACCGCGCGCCGAGCGCGGGCAGCAGCGCGGACACGAACACCACCAGCGTCAGCAGCGCCACCGCCGCCACCACCGAGAACTGGCCGAGCAGCCTCGGCCCGGCCGCGCCGACGATCACCGCGGGCGCGAACACCGCCAGCAGCCGCAGGTCGGGCCGCAACGGCCCGCCGTTCGCCGCGATGAAGCAGAACAGGGCGGTCAGCCCGGACAGGATCATCGTCCCGCCGAGCCCGACGGCCGCGCCGATCCCCGCCGTCCCGCCGACCACCACCAGGATGACGGCGAGCATCCCGCCGCCGCGCGCCAGAGCGTTCACGCCCACCTCACCGTCGTCGATCTCCGGCAGGAGCCTCGCACCCCCGGCCCGGGCCCGCCACCGCGGGTCCCGCGTCCTTTGTGGACGCGACGGCGGCTCAGGCCGTGATCGTCTCCAGCAGCTCCGCCGCGCGCTCCCGGAACCGCGCCACGGCGGCCAGCTTGATGTCCTCGTACCCGCGGACGGCGTCGGGCAGCGCGGCCAGTTCCGTGACGGCTTCGGCGGTCTTCTCGTCCAGGTGGGCCAGCGCGCGGTCGACGAGGTGCTGATACTCCCCTGGCAGCGCGCGCTCCACGCGGCGGACGCGGGCGTAGCCGAACACGTCGGCCTTCGTGCCACGCAGCCGGCGCGCGCCGCGCAGGGCCCGGAAGGCGACCGTGGCCGTGCGGCCGCGCAGGCGGATCTTGCGCTTCATCCCCATCGCGCGCAGCACGGGCGGGTGCAGCAGCACGGCGACGTCCGCGTCGGTGCCGAACTCCGCTTCACGGCGAGCCCGCTCCACCGGGTCGAGGTGCAGCCGCGCGACCTCGTATTCGTCCTTGTACGCCAGCAGTTTGTGCAGGCCCTTCGCGAACGCCGTGCCGATCCGCGCGCCCGTCTCCTCGTCCGTGCGCCCGGCCGCTTCGGCGGCGACCCGGCGGACCTCGGCGGCGTACCGGCGGGCCAGCGCCTCGTCCTGGAAGCCGATCAGGTCCGCGACCCGCGGCGCCAGCACGGCCTCCAGATCACCGGAAGCGATCGACGCGGCGACGGCGCCGACCTCGACCGGCGCCACTGCCGGCGCGGCGATGGCTTCCCGGACGGCAGCCGCGTCGAGCACCGCGGCGCGGCCCCAGCGGAACGCGGCCAGGGTCTTGTCGACGGCCGTGCCGTTGAGCCGGATCGCGGCCTCGATCGCGTCGGCCGAGATCGGCACCGCGCCGTGCTGGTAGGCGGCGCCGATCAGCAGCATGTTGGCCGGCATGTGGTCGCCGAACAGCGTCTCGGACAGCTGGTTCGCGTCCAGCGGCAGCAGGTCCGCGGTGACGGCGGCGATCTGCTCCAGCGCGTCGTCCGGCGAGCCCGGCAGGACGACGCGGTGGGTGACCATCGCGGCCGTCGGCACCACCGCGGTGTTCACCACGGCGACCGTGTGCCCGGCGCGCGCGGTGGCGAGGTTGCCCGCGTCGGCGGCGCCGAGCAGGTCGAAGCCCACCAGCACGTCGACCGTGGCCCGCGACGCGCGCAGCGAGCCGACCAGCGGGGTCTTGGAGATCCGCACGTCGGAGACGACCGGGCCGCCCTTCTGCGCCAGCCCGGTCTGCTCCAGCCCGGCCGCGAACCGGCCGTCGAGGTGCGCGGCCATCTGGAGCACCTGCGAGATCGTCACCACGCCGGTGCCGCCGACCCCCGGCATCCGCAGCAGCACGCTGTCCACTTCGGACAGACGTGACGCCGGATCGGACAGCGCCACCGGCAGTTCCGGCGCCTCGCGCCGCCGCGGCGCGCCCGGCGTCACGAGCAGGAACGACGGGCAGTCGCCCTTGAGGCAGGTGAAGTCGCTGTTGCAGGAGGACTGGTGGATCCGCGTCTTGGCGCCGAACTCCGAGTCGACCGGCCGCACCGAAAGGCAGGTGGACACGTCGCCGCAGTCACCGCAGCCCTCGCACACGCGCTCGTTGACGACCACGCGCTCGGCCGGGGTGGGCAGCTGGCCGCGCTTGCGCAGCCGCCGCTCCTCGGCCGCGCACCGGTCGTCGTGGATCAGCACGGTGACGCCCTCGGTCGCGGACAGCTCGGCCTCCACCTCGGCGAAATCGTCACGATGGCGCACGGAGGCGATCGGGTCGAGCGTGATGCCGCGGTAGTCCGCCGGGCTGTCCGTGGTGACCACGATCCGGCGCACGCCCTCGACGGCCAGCAGCCGCGTGATCGAGGGGACGTCCATCCGGCCTTCGGCGCGCTGCCCGCCGGTCATCGCGACGGCGTCGTTGTAGAGCAGCTTGTACGTCATCGTTACGCCACCAGCCACGGCCGCGCGGATCGCGAGCGAGCCGGAGTGGTGGAACGTGCCGTCGCCGAGGTTCTGCACGAAGTGCGGGTCGTCGGTGAACGGCGCGAGCCCGAGCCACTGCGCGCCCTCGCCGCCCATCTGCGTGAGGCCGACCTGGTGGCCGCGGCCCGCCCCGTCGATCGCCACCATGGCGTGGCAGCCGATGCCGACGCCGACCAGCGTGTCGTCCGAGGTGCGCGTGGAAACGTTGTGCGGGCAGCCGGAGCAGAAGAACGGCGTGCGCGGCGCGGTCGCCGTCGGCAGGGCGATCCGCGCGGGCCGCGGCGGCGCGATCGCACCCAAGTGGACAGTGGCCGCCCGCGGCAGCCGGTCCGGCCCCACGACGGCCTCGATCCGCTTCGCGAGCGCGCGGGCGACGTCCTCGGCACCGAGCTGGCCGCGCGCGGTGAGCAGCGGGCGGCCGTTCTCGTCGCGGCGGCCGACGACGTTCGGCGCGCCGGGCCGTCGGTAGAGCGCCTCCTTGAGGTGCCCTTCGAGGAACGGCACCTTGTCCTCGACCACCAGCACCTCGTCGAGGCCCTCGGTGAGCTCCGCCAGCGCACCGGCGTCGATCGGGTAAGGCATGGCCAAGCGGATCAGCCGCAGGCCGAGCGCGTCCATCGCGGCCTCGTCGAGCCCCAGGTCCTGCACCGCCCGCTGCAGCACGGCGTACCCGGTGCCCGACGCGAGCACGCCCAGCTTCGGCGCGCGGGCGGAGAAGGTGACGCGGTTCAGGCCGGTCTCCCGGGCGTACGCGCGGGCCAGCTCGAGGCGGCGGGTCAGCTGGTCGTGCTCGGCGTCCAGCGCCGGGGCGCCGACCAGCGCCGGCCCGGTCGGGCGCTGGGTTTCCGGCGGCATCGGGATGCCGTGGCGCAGGGCGCCGACGTCGATGGTGGCCGACGCGTCGGCGATGTCCGCCACGATCTTCAGCCCGGTCCACAACCCGCTCGCCCGCGAAAGCGCGACCGCGTGCAGGCCGAACTCGATGATCTCCGGCACGCTGCCCGGCGCGAGCAGCGGCATCACCAGGCTCTGCGCCATCGGCTCGCACGAGCTGGGCACGGTCGAGGACTTGCACGCCGGGTCGTCGCCGATCCACGCCACCGCGCCGCCGAGGCTCGCCGTGCCCGCCAGGTTGCCGTGGCGGATGGCGTCGGCCGCGCGGTCGAGGCCCGGGTTCTTGCCGTACCAGAAGCCGGTGACCCCGGCGTGGCGCCGGCCCGGCACGTTGCCGAGCAGCTGCGTGCCGGCCACCGCGGTGGCGGCCAGCTCCTCGTTCACCCCGGGGCGGAAGACCACGCCGGCCGGGTCGAGGAACCGCTTGGCCCGCCCCAGCTCCTGGTCGAGCCCGCCCAGCGGCGAGCCCTGGTAGCCCGAGACGAACGCCCGGGTGTCGAGGCCGCGCGCCCCGTCGAGCCGCCGCTGCTCCAGCACCAGCCGGACGAGCGCCTGCACCCCGGACATCAGCGCCCGCCCGTGGTCGGCGACGTACTTGTCGTCCAGCGAAACCGGTTCCGTGAGCACGGTGGCGCTCCTCTCGCTCGGGGACCTGTGGGGTGGCACACAGCAGAACCGACACTTTCTCACGGTGCAAGATCCGTGTTCACTCCGACGGGTGGCACGCAACTATGTAACGTGGAACGACGGTCCTGTTCGATTTCTTGCGCGGAGGCTCGATGAGCGCGGTAGACGACATCGACCTGCGGCTGATCGGCTTCCTGCGGCTCGACGGCCGCCGGTCGTACGCCGACATGGCGGCCGAGGTCGGCCTCTCGCTGCCCGCGGTGAAGCGCCGCGTGGACCGGCTGCAGAGCGCCGGCGTGATCACCGGCTTCACCGCGAAAGTGGACTACACGAAGCTCGGCTGGAGCATCGAAGCGTTCACTGAGCTGCGCTACACCGGCCGCACCCGCCCACCGGACATCGAACGGCTCGCCCTCGACCTGCCCGAGGTCCAGGCCGTCTACCTGATCGCCGGCGACCCGGACGCCCTGTGCCACATCCGCGCGAAGGACGTGACGCACCTGCGCGAGGTCATCGACGCCATCCGCAGCTCGGGCGGGGTGATGGGCACCAAGACGTTTATCACCCTCGGCAGCTCGACCGAACCGGCCTGACCGGAGGCGCGGCGGTCGTAGTACTGTATAGGGCGTTATACACTTCGCTCTGGCGGGCAGGAAGTGGATCAGGCGTCGCCGCAGTTCAGTGACCGGCTTTGCGCTGCATTGCACGCTCCAGGCGTGCATGCTGCCCGGGTTGTCGTGCCAGGCAGTCTGCCGGTCGGGCGGCTGAAGGCGAGCTGAGCCGATTCGAGTTCCTCGGGCTCGGCGTGGCGAACCAGCCGGCCCGAAACTCCCTTGCCCAGCCCCGCTTTCCCGGGTGATCGTGGGGGTATGACGGTCATCCGGGAACTCACGGTGGACGACTGGGCCGACTGGCGGGCGCTGCGGCTCATCGCGCTCGGCGAGGCACCGCACGCGTTCGGCGCGCGGCTGGCGGAGTGGCAGGGCGAGGGTGACACCGAGGCGCGCTGGCGGCAGCGGCTGCTCGACCTGCCGTTCAACGTGCTGGCCGAGGTCGGCGGGCACGACGCCGGGATGGCCAGCGGCACCGTGCCCGACGAAAACGCCACCGTGAGCCTGCATTCGATGTACGTGGCGGCTTTCGCGCGCGGGCACGGCGTCGGCGACGCGTTGATCGAGGCCGTCGCCGGCTGGGCGCTGAGCTGCGGCGCCCGGCGGCTGCGGCTGCAGGTGTTCGACGACAACGAGGCGGCCATCGCGCTCTACCGGCGGCACGGGTTCGCCGCGGCGGGCACCGTGCGGTACCCGCGGCCCGCGCTGGAGATGGTCCGCGAGGTCAGGCACCCGTCCCGTTCGGCCTGATCGGCACGCCGGGTCCGGTCCCGGCGGGGGCAAACGGCGCCGACGAGCGCGACCCGTCCCTTCGACCACGCCGGCAGGTGGATCTGGCTGACCACGTCGAAGAACAGGCTTCGGGCGTGGGAGCGCAGCCCGTCGGCGCCGATCACCAGGTCGAAGGTGCGCTGCCGGCGCTGCGGAAGGTCACGTCGACCCCGGTTTCGTGGTCGTGCGCCGTACAGCAGGCCGGTCAGGTCACCGCGGCGCAGCTCGACGTCGTGGCCCGGACCTCGGGCAGCAGGCCCATCCGGCGGACGACCTCGACCGCCGTCCCGCGGATGTCGATCGGGTAGCCGCCGCCGCGGACCTCGAAGCCGTACCGGTTCAGCCAGTACGCGAGGGCGGGGCCGGCGATGCCGGTCCCCGAAACGAGCACGGTCCTGGTCATGGTTCTCCTCCTGGGCTGACCACGGCAGGCGGAATATGCCGGGCGCGAGCCTCCGCTTCCGGACGCTCGCGATGGCTGAGCCGCGGGCGCCCTTCGAGCAAGCGCTCGCAGCCGCCGGGCTCACGCTGGAGCGGCCCGCGATGACCGTGCTCGCCACCCTCCAGCTGGCCGGACAGCCGTTGCGCGTCGGCGAAATCGCCGCCCGGATGCAGGTGGTGGGCCTGCACGTCACCCGGCACGTGAACGGGCTCGAGAAGCGCGGCCTGCTCACCCGGCTGGCCGACGACTTTTCCGGCCACTTGCCGACGCTGGGCGACGAAAGCCGGTAGCTGCCCGGACCGGTGTCCGAGCGGCTGCGGCGAGCGCTGAGCGGGCTAGTGCCGGGGCTGGGAAAAGCCCAGGAACTCCTGCTGCTCCCGGTCGTAGCGCTGGGTGAGGCCGTTGCCGTAGCGGTCCCACCAGTTCGCGGTGTGGCCGCCCTGGTGGGTGGTCGTGCCGCCGTAGACCTGCTGGTCGTACTCGATCCGGGCGTCGTGGAACTGCTGCTGGAACTCCTGCGGCGAGAGGCCTTGGATCTGCTGCACCGCGGCCGGGTCGAGGGTCCGCGCGCTCTGCACGATGTCCGCGCCGCCCATGTGGTTCAGGATCGCGCGGACGCCGCCCGCGCCCCGCATGTGCGCCCCGGACATGACCGCGGCCTGCGTGCCGGGGTCGGTGAAGTTGAGCGCGCCGGCCTGGCGGGCGTTGCCGGTCATCAGGTCCGCGACGACGGCGTGCTCCTCGGCGCTGCCGATGCCGTACTGCTGCCGGGCGGCCATGATCTGGTCGTAGCCGTTGTGCATGTTCTGCCGGAAGCCGTAGGCCTCGGGCACCCCGCCCTGCTCGCCGGTCGCGCCCTCGGACTGCATGATCGAGTCGACGACGCGGGAGTCGAGCTGCGTCGGCGCGGCGGCCGGTGCGGCGGCGCCCCCGCCGGTAGCCGGAGTGGCCGCCTGCGCGGTCCGGGTCCCGCCGCCGAAGCCCTCGGCGACGGCGCTGTCGGCGTCGGTGTAGCCGTTGGCCGCGGTCTGGACCTTGCCGTTCACCTCGCCGATCAGGCTGACGAGCTTGCCCAGCGCGGAGCCGATCTGGGACTGCAGCGTGGAATTCGCCGCGGCGACCCCGCTGCCGATGCCGGCGAACGACAGCGCGTCGATCACCAGCGTCTCCAGGTCGCGGGTCGCCGAGAGGGCGGAGGCGCCGAGGCCCTCCACGTTCTTCACGATCGACGACACCTCGGCCGGCACCACCCGGTAAGTCCCCGCTGTCATGGCTGCTCCGTCCCGGTTCGCCCGTCGTTGTCGGCATCGAGAATTCCCCACCGGAACCCTCACGCCCACGGTCGAATTACCCACTGGTCGCGGTCAAAACGGCCCGCGGGTGGGTATGTAGCCGCGCATGGAGCCCGACGAAGCCCGCCACGAGCGGGTGGACCAGGAGATTGAGCGTCTGGACGAGCGCCTGTGGTCGCTCGCCGGCGAGCTGCACGCCAACCCGGAGCTGGCTGGTGAAGAGCACGAAGCGGTGAAGCGGCTGACGGCCGAGCTGGCGGCCGAGGGGTTCGACGTCAGACACGGCGTCGCGGGCGTGCCGACGGCCTTCACCGCGCGGTACGGCGCCGGGCGTCCGTGCGTCGCGCTGCTGCTGGCGTACGACGCGCTGCCCGGCCTGGGCCACGCGCGCGGACACAACCTCGTCGCGGCGGCCGGGCTCGGCGCGGCGCTGGCCGCGCGCCGGGTGCTGGGCGGCGACCCCGGGTCGCTGCTGGTCGTCGGCTGCCCGGCCGACGAGACCGCCCCGGCCCGGGCCGGCGTATTCGACGAGGCCGACGCGGCGCTGGTGTTCCACCCGGGCGCGCACTCCTGGACGTGGACCCCGCTGGCCGCCCGGGCCGAGCTGCGGCTGACGTTCCACGGCCGCGGCGCCGGCCTGGCCGCCCCGGAGCCGGGCATCGACGCGCTCGCCGCGCTGATCCAGGCGTTCACCGGGGTGGCGGCCCTGCGCTCGCGGCTGCCACCGGGCGCGCGTGTGCAGGGCATCGTCACGCGCGGCGGCGAGACCACCGACGTCGTGCCGGACCTGGCCGAGGGGCGGTTCGGGCTGCACGCCCGGACCACGGCGGAACTCGACCGGCTGACGGCCGACGTGACCGCGTGCGCCGAAGGGGCGGCGCTGGCCACCGGTGCGAAGGCCGTCGTCGAGCAGCTGGACGCCGGCTCGCACTTTCGCGACAACCCCGTGCTGTCCGGGCGGTTCAGCCGGCACCTCGCCGCGTGCGGGATCCACTCGACCCCGCCGGACCCCGGGGTTTTCGCGGGCGGCTCGGCGATCGGCGAGGTGAGTATCCGGGTGCCGTCCATCCGGCCGCTGATCGCGATCGTCGACCCGGGGCACGCCGATCGCCCGCGTGAGTTCGCCGCCGCCGCGGCGTCCCCGCGCGGGCGCACCGTCCTGCTGGCGGCCGCCGCGGCGCTCGGCCGGACCGCGGTGGACCTGCTGGCCCATCCGGCCCTGGTTTTCCAGGCGTGGAACAGCTCGTGAGTGTTCCGGGCGGTTCTCACCGTCGTAGCCACTCACGAGCCCCGTGGCTACGATCGCCGCCATGGGGACCACTCGGGATCTGACCTTGGCCGACGGCCGCGCGCTGCGCGTCCACGACACCGGCCGCGGCGCCGCGCTGACCGTGGTGTGGCATCACGGCACGCCGCAGACCGGGGCGCTGCTGCCCCCGCTGGTCGAGGCCGCGGACGCGCGGGACATCCGGGTGATCTCCTACGGCCGCCCCGGTTACGGCGGTTCGGCGGTTCAGCCGGGACGCACCGTCGCGTCGGCGGCCGACGACGTCCGGCAGCTCGCCGACGCGCTCGGCGTCGGCCGGTTCGCGACGATGGGCGCGTCCGGTGGCGGGCCGCACGCGCTGGCGTGCGCCGCGCTGTTGCCCGACCGGGTTTCGGGCGTGACGTGTTACGCGAGCCCGGCGCCGTACACCGAGGAATTCGATTGGTACGCGGGCATGATCGACGACGGCGGGCCGCGCGCGGGCCGCGAAGGCAGGGAAGCGAGGCTGGCCCACGGCGAGGCGGCCGAGTTCAACGAGGACCAGTTCCTCCCCGTCGATTGGAAAGCGCTGGAGACGACGTGGGCCTCGCTGGGCCAGGACGCCGGCGCGGCCGGCGGGAGCGCCGAGGCCCAGGCGGACGACGACGTCGCGTTCACCTCGCCGTGGGGCTTCGAGCCGGCGGCCGTCACCGCCCCGGTGCTGCTCGCCCAGGGCGGCGCGGACCGCGTGATCCCCGCTTCCCACGCCGAATCGCTCCTGCGCGGCCTGCCGAACGCCGAGCTGTGGCTCCGTCCCCGAGACGGTCACATCTCGATCCTCGAAACCGTCCCGGTCACGCTGGACTGGCTGCTCGCCCTCCGCTGAGACCAGCCAGCAACGGCTCACCGTCCGGCCACGGCCCGTACGCGCCGGTCAGGTGGCCGACCTCGCCGATCGACACGTACTCGGCGCCCCACTGCGCGGCGAAGTACGCGGCGCGGGCCGGCGACATCCACCGGTCGTTCGCGCTGGCGGCGAGGATCGACGGGAACGGCAGCCGCCCGCGCGGGATCGGGGCGAAGCCGGCGAGGGCCGGCTCCTGGTTTTCCTCGACGTCGGCGGGTGTCACGAGCAGCGCGCCCCGCACCGGCCGGGCGGCGCCGGCGGCCACCCAGTGCAGCACGGTCAGCGCCCCCAGGCTGTGCCCCACCAGGACGGGCGGCTCCGCGAGCGCGGCGACGGCTTCGTCCAGCCGAGCCACCCAGCCCGCCCGCTCCGGGTGCTCCCAGTCGTCCTGGAGCACCCGCGAGGAACCGGGCAGCCGATCCGCCCACACCGACTGCCAGTCGCCGGGATCCGGCCCGTACCACCCGTCCACGAACACCACGCTCATGCCGCCATTATCGGAGTTCCGGCTAACGTGATCGCCGAGGCCGTGACAACCACCGGAGGTCCACCGCGATGAGCAACATCGAAGCCGCGCCCGGCGAGCTGACCTGCGGCGCCGGCCCCGCCGGGGAAGCGGGCCGGGTCCAGGTCCTCGAGGCCCGCGAGGTGCCGCTCGGCGGGGTGCGGGCGATGTCGGTGCGCCGGACGCTGCCGCAGCGCCGCCGTTCCCTCATCGGCGCCTGGTGCTTCGCCGACCATTACGGCCCGGACGACACGCGCGTTTCGGGCGGCATGGCCGTCGGCTCGCACCCGCACACCGGGCTGCAGACCGTCAGCTGGCTCTTCGCGGGCGAGATCGAGCACCGGGACAGCCTCGGCTCCCACGCGATGGTCCGGCCCGGCGAGCTGAACCTGATGACCGGCGGGCACGGCATCTGCCACTCCGAGGTCTCCACGCCGGAAACCACGACGCTGCACGGCGTCCAGCTCTGGGTCGCGCTGCCCGGCGAGCACCGGCACGCCGCCCGCGGCTTCCAGCACCACGTCCCGCCGGTCACCGTTCTCGACGGCGCCACCGCGCGGGTCTTCCTCGGCACGCTCGCGGGCGAGACCTCGCCGGTGGAGACGTTCACACCGCTGCTCGGCGCGGAGCTGACCCTCGATCCGGGCGCGCGCCTCACGCTTGACGCCGACCCGGCGTTCGAGCACGGCGTACTGGTCGACACCGGGTCGGTCACCTTCGCCGGCACCGCACTGGCCGGCACCGAGCTGGGCTTCCTCGACGCCGGCGCCGCCAAGCTGGAGCTGGCCAACACCGGCGAGGGCCCGGCGCGCGTGCTGGTGCTGGGCGGTCCGCCGTTCGGCGAGGAAATCCTGATGTGGTGGAACTTCGTGGCCCGCACGCACGAGGAAGTCGTCGCCTTCCGCGAAGCCTGGCAGTCCGGGTCGGACCAGTTCGGCGCGATCCCCGAGGTGCCGGGCGCGCCGCGCATCCCGGCGCCGGTGCTGCCCGCCGTGCGGATCCGGCCGCGGGGGAATCCGGCACGGTGAGCCCCCCGCTCAGCCAAAAAACTCCACCAACTCCCGCGCGACGTCCACCGGCGCCTCCTCCGGCAAGTATTGGTCCGAGGCCGCGGACGTCGGCGGAATAACCACGCCAGACCTCGAACACGTCGCACCGGCGCCACTCACCATGCGGATCAAGCCGCGCAGCAATCCGACGCACTGAACCCCCGCTCAGCCAAAGAACTCCACCAACTCCCGCGCGACGTCCACCGGCGCCTCCTCCGGCAGGTAGTGATCCGAAGCCAACGCGCGACCACGCACGTCGGCGGCATAACCACGCCAGACGTCGAGCACGTCGTAGCTGCGGCCCACGAAGCTGCGCTCGCCCCACAAAGCCAGCAGCGGCACGGTGATCCGGCGGCCCGCCGCCGCGTCGGCGTCGTCGTGGCGCAGGTCGATCGAGGTGGCCGCGCGATAGTCCGAACAGGACGCCGCGATCGCGGCCGGGTCGAAGCAGCGGACGTACTCGTCCAGCGCCGCGGGGTCGAACGCCGTGCCGCCGGCGTGCCGGGCGCCCATCCGCGCGCGGATCCAGAACTCCGGGTCGCCGCTGATCAGGCGTTCCGGGATCCCGTGGCCCGCGGCCAGGAAGAACCAGTGGTAGTAACCGAGGCCGAACGCGGCGTCGGCGTGGGCGAAGGTGTGCCGCGTGGGCACGATGTCCAGCACCGCCAGCCGGCTGACGACGGCGGGATGGTCGAGCGCCATCCGGTGCGCGACCCGGCCGCCGCGGTCGTGCCCGGCCACGGCGAACCGCTCGAAGCCCAGCTCCCGCATCAGCGACACCTGGTCGGCGGCCATCGCGCGCTTGGCGTACTCGGCGTCGTCCGGGCCGGGCGCGGGCTTGTCGCTGTCGCCGTAGCCGCGCAGGTCGGCGGCCACCACGGTGAACCGCCGCGCGAGCACCGGGGCGACGTGGTGCCAGATCACGTGCGTCTGCGGATATCCGTGCAGCAGCAGCAAAGGCGGGCCCTCACCGCCGATCGCGCAGTGGATCCGCACACCGCAGGCGTCCACCGTCCGGTGCTCGAACGGACTGGGCAGCGGGACACTCATCGGCACACCTCCGGCTCGGACAACACCTCAGCCCACCCCGGCGGCGTCGAGCACCGCGCGGGTGAACGAAACGGTAGTGGCGCTGCCGCCCAGATCCGGCGTCCGCAGCGCGGTTTTCGCGAACACGTCCGCGATCGCCGACTCGACCTCGGCGGCGGCGTCGGCGTGGCCGAGGTGCGCCAGCAGCATCGCGGCGGTCCAGATCGCGCCGACCGGGTTCGCGATCCCGCGCCCGGCGATGTCCGGCGCGGACCCGTGCACCGGCTCGAACATCGACGGGTGCTCGCGCCCGGGGTTGATGTTGGCCGCGGGCGCCATGCCGATGCCGCCCGCGACGGCGGCCGCGAGGTCGCTCAGGATGTCGCCGAACAGGTTCGACCCGACGATCACGTCGAACCGCGCCGGGTCCAGCACCAGCTTCGCGGCGAGCGCGTCGATGTGCTCGGACTCGACCGCCACCCCGGGCCGGGCGGCGGCGCGCTCGGCCACCAGCTCGTCCCAGAACGGCAGGGTGTGCACGATGCCGTTGGACTTCGTCGCCGACGTCAGCCGCCCGCCGCGCTGTTCGGCGAGGCCCAGCGCGTAGTCGACCACCCGAGTCACGCCGGCGCGGGTGAACACCGCCTCCTGCACGGCCAGCTCGTCCGGGAAGCCGCGGTTCAGCCGGCCGCCGATCTCGCTGTACTCCCCCTCGACGTTTTCCCGCACCACCACCAGGTCCACCTCGCCGGGCCGCGCCGCGCGCACCGGGCTCTCGACCCCTTCGAACACGCGGATCGGCCGCAGGTTGACGTACTGGCGAAAGCCGCGGCGCAGCGGGATCAGCAAGCCCCACAACGAAACGTGGTCGGGCACGCCGGGCTGCCCGACGGCGCCGAGGAAGATCGCGTCGTGGTGGCGGACGCGGTCGAGCCCGTCGGCGGGCATCATCGCGCCCTCGGCGAGGTAACGCGCGCAGGACCAGTCGAACTCGTCGTAGGCGAAGGTGATGCCGTGGCGGGCCCCGACCGCGTCGAGCACGGCGCACGCCGCCGGGGTCACCTCGCGGCCGATCCCGTCACCGGGGATCAGGGCGATGCGGTGGTTGGTCATGCCCCCATGCCACCAGCGCGGGCCGGGCGGCGTCCAAGACCTGATCACGGCCCGGCTTATCGGCCGGGCCTATCAGTCCCTCGCGCAGGCGAGGAAGGCCTGCGCCGGCGGGGTCAGCCCCGAGGCGCGGTGCAGCAGCGCGAGGTGCAGGTACGCGGGCGGGTCGAGGTCGAGCACCCGGGCCCCGGCCCGCTCGGCCAGCGGCGCCCACGAGTCGGCGAGCAGCGCGACGCCCACGCCGCCCAGCACGAGCGGCAGGATGGCCTCGCGGTGCTCGGTCTCGACCACGTCGACCAGGTCCACCCCGCCCGCGCGGAGGTCGTCGACCAGCCGGCGCATCCCGGTGCCGGGCTGCCCGACGATCATCCGCTGCCCGGCCAGGTCCCCGTGGCGCACCACGGTCCCGTCGAACGGCGCGCCGGCCGGCGCGACCAGCACGAACCGCTGCCGGCCCAGCGGGACGACCTCGACCCCGGCCGCGGTGAGCGGCTCCGGCCCGGCGGCGAGCCCGATCTCGGTGGCGCCGCCGCGCACCAGGGCGAGCACCTCGGCGGGGGTGAACGCGGCGCGCACGGCCACCGACAGGCCGGGGTGGCGGCGGGTGAACCGGCGGATCATCCCGCCCAGCGGCTCGACCGCCTGCGACGGCATCGCGGCCACTTCGACCCGGCCGACCTCCAGCCCGGCCACCGAGTCCACGCTGGCCCGGGCGGCCGCCAGCCCCCGCACCACCTGGCGCGCGGGCTCGATCAGCGCGTGGCCCGCCTGCGTGAGCACCAGCCGGCGGCCGACGCGGTCGAACAGGGCGGTGCCCAGGTCGCGTTCCAGCGCCCGGACCGATTGCGACAACGAGGGCTGCGCGACGTGGAGCGCCGACGCGGCGCGGTTCATCCCGCTGTGGTCCACCACCGCGAGGAAGTACTCCAGCTGCCGCGCGTCCACTTCTCCTCACCTCACTCCGCGCCTGTGACGATAGCGCGGCGCCGGTCAGCGGCTCAGCCGCGAACCCGCGCGTGCCGGGTCGAAGTTGACGCGCCGGAGCGGGCCGGCGACGAGCAGGACCACCGCGGCCGAGCAGGCCGCGGCCAGCACCATGGCGGCGACGAACTGCGCGGCGGCCGAGGTGGCGGTGGCCAGCACCGCGTAGCCGCCCAGCACGAGGGCCGACGGCGCGAGCAGCGTGACCAGCACCGGGACCGGCGCCACCCCCGTGGCGTCCGGGCGGCGGGCCGAGACGACCGCCGCGCCGGCGCACACCACGGCGGCGACCAGCAGGCAGCCGCCGACGGTGTCGGAGAGCCGGTGCCAGCCCAGCGCGACGGTCGCCGCGGCGACCCAGGCGACGCCGAGCGAACCCCCGGCGAGCACCCAGGTGCGGAACCGGGCGGGCAGCACCACGCCCAGCGCGAGCACCACCGCCGTGGCCGCGCTGACGTGCCCGCTCGGGAAGCTGTTGTGGCTCGCGACCGCCGACCCGTCGTTCAGGCCGGGCCGGTCGAGCACGTAGATCTTGAGCAGCTGCGCGGCCAGCATCGGGGTGCCCAGCAGCACCAGCGCGGTGACCCCGAGCGCGAAGCGGCGGCGCGCCAGCGCGATGGCCAGCACCAGCACCGCGACCCCGCCGAGCGCGACCACCAGGTCGGCGTGCTGCAACGGGGCAGCCCAGTCCACAGTGGACCGGCGACTGGACTGGGCGCTGCGCACCACGCCGTTTTCCGCCTGCTGCCCCGAAGCCGTGCGCACGAAAAGCAGGTACGCCACGACGAACGCCACCGCGCAGCCGGCCGCGGCGGCGATCAGCAGGACGGTCCGTGACGCGGCCGCGGTCACCAGTGCGTGGCGCGGGGCGGTGGACGAGGTGGCCGAAGGTGTTTCGGAGAACATCACAACCATGTCCGCGAGTCTCGGCGCGGCTTTTCTCGGTCCCGTCAGAGCAGTGTCATGGTTTCGCTACAGAACCGCCCCGGTTGGCTCCGGAACCCGCCGTTCCGAATAATGTGCCGGGTGGTGGAGCTCCTGGTGATCGAAGACGACGCGTCCGTGCGCGAGGGACTGGAGCTGGCCCTGCGCCGCCAGGGCCACACCGTGCACACGGCCGGCACCGGGGAGCGGGGCCTGGAGATCGTGGCCGAACGGGGGCCGGACATCGTGGTGCTGGACCTGATGCTGCCCGGCATGGACGGGTTCGAGACCTGCCGCCGGATCCGGGCCGCCGGGCAGATCCCGATCATCATGCTCACCGCCCGCAGCGACGACTTCGACATCGTCGCCGGGCTGGAGGCGGGCGCCGACGACTACGTGGTCAAGCCGGTCGAGCCGCGGGTGCTGGACGCGCGGATCCGGGCCGTGCTGCGCCGCGCCACCGCCGACCACGACGCCCGCGAGAAGGACGCCGAACAGCACGGCGACCTGGTCATCGACCGCGCCGGGATGCAGGTGACCAAACGCGGCGAGCCGGTCGCGCTCACCCCCACCGAGCTGAAGCTGCTGCTGGAGCTTTCGCGCACGCCCGGGCAGGTGCACAGCCGCCAGCAGATCCTCACGGCCGTCTGGGAGCACGACTACCTCGGCGACTCCCGCCTGGTGGACGCCTGCATCCAGCGGCTGCGCTCGAAGATCGAGGACGTGCCGGCCCGGCCGGACCACGTGCAGACCGTGCGCGGGTTCGGCTACCGCTTCGGCCGCTCGTGAACCGGCGCCGCTGGTGAAAGCCCACCGGTTACGGCAGTGGCTGGCCGGGCTGCGGCCCCGGCTGGTGCTCTCGTTCGCGGCGATGACGCTGGTGGGCGCGGCCGCGGCGGCGGGCGCGAGTTACGTGTCGGCCCGCACCACTATCCTGTCCGGGGTGCAGGACCCGGCGATGACCCAGCTGCGCGATCAAGTCACCGTCTACCTCCCGCAGCTCCGGCTGCCCCCGGACCAGGCGCAGCTCGACCGGTTCGCGAACAATCTGAAGAACCTCAAGGGCAACCCCATCGTCGTCTACCGGGATCTGACCGGGGGCAGCAATTTCACGCCGCAGGCCGTGCCGGCCGAGTTGCGCCGGGCCGTGGCCGCCGGCGAGACCGTCCAGTTCCAGCGGGTGACCGAGGAAGGGATCCCGATGCTGTTCATCGGCATGCCGGTGCTGGAGCAGACCGCCGCCGGCGCGACGGAGCACACCGGCGTCGAGGTCTACGCGTGGGTCTGGCTGACCGCGCAGGAGGATTCGATCAACCAGCTCGCCGTCCGGGCCTGGCAGACGGCGGCACTGGCGCTGCCGATCGCGGTGGCGCTGGCGCTGCTCGCGGCCCGGCAGGTGCTGCGGCCGGTGCGCGCGCTCAACACCGCGGCCCGCAAGCTCGGCCACGGCCAGCTCGACGTCCGGCTGCCCGCGAAGGGCTCCGACGAGCTGGCCGAGCTGGTCACCACGTTCAACAGCACCGCGGCCGAGCTGGAGCGGACCGTCGGCTCGCTGCGGGCGATGGAGGCGGACGCACGCCGGTTCGTCGCCGACGTCTCCCATGAGCTGCGCACGCCGCTGGCCGCGATGAACGCCGTCACCGACGTGCTGGACGAGGACGCCGAGCAGCTGCCCGCGGACACCGCCGTCGCCGCGCGGCTGGTGTCGGCGGAGACCCGGCGGCTGACCCGGCTCGTGCAGGACCTGGTCGAGATCTCGCGGTTCGACGCCGGCCGCGCCGAGCTGCGGCTGGACGAGTGGGACGTGGCCACGGCGGTGGCCGACAGCATCGGCGCCCGCGGCTGGTCCGCCGCGGACGGCATCGTGACGGACCTGCCCGCCGGCATCGTCGCGACGCTCGACCCGAGGCGGCTCGACATCGTGGTCGCCAACCTGGTCGGCAACGCACTGCGCCACGGCGAGCCGCCGGTCGAGGTCCGGCTGGGCAGCGACGGGACGACGGTCACGCTGGCGGTCACCGACCACGGCCCCGGCATCCCGGCCGAGGTGCTGCCGCACGTGTTCGACCGGTTCACCAAGGCGGACAGCTCGCGCGCCCGGTCCGAAGGCAGCGGGCTCGGCCTGTCGATCGCCCGCGAGAACGCGCGCCTGCACGGCGGCGACATCGAGGCGGGCAACACCCTCGACGGCGCCCGGTTCGTGCTGCGCCTGCCGCGCCGCGCCCGTCCCCCGGAGCCTCGATGAAGCTGCGCAGAAGGACACTCACCGCACTGGCCGCCGTCGCGCTGCTGGCCGCGGGCTGCGGCGTCCAGCCCACCGGCGTCATCCCGGCCGGGCCCGCGCCGGCGGTGTCCGGCTCCCGGTTCGACCTGCTGACGCTGTACTTCCTGCTGGACGGGCAGCTCGCCCCCGTGCAACGTTCGTGGCCGGGGACGAGGACCCCGGAGGTCGCGCTGGCGCAGCTCTTCACCGGGCCGAGCGACGAAGAGCAGAAGTCGGGTTACGTCTCGCAGCTGCCCACCGGCGTCAGCCCGCAGGTCGAGATCACCTCCGCCGACGGCACCCCGACGGTCACCGTGCCCTACCCGCTGCGGAAGCTGAGCACGGACGGCCTGAGCCAGATCGCCTGCACGACGATCGCGGCGCTGACGGCCGAGGGCCAGTTCGTCCGTACCGGCGGCATCACCGTCGCCGGCCCCGACCTGACCGCCACCCAGGTGGGATGCGGCACCGGCTGAGCCGGCTCACTCCGTGGGCAGGAACCGCGCACGGTGGCCAGCGCCAGCTCGGACGCGGGGGCGGCCGGCTTGGTCGAGGTTGGCCTCGAGCGCGGCCTGCACCGCGCCGGTCAGCGCGGCCGCCTCGACCTCGTCCAGCCGGGCCTCGTACGTCTCGTGCAGCTTGCGCGCCCAGCGGTCGCCGACCACGGCGTTGCGCAGCAGGTAACCGAAGTCCTGGTCGCCGGCGCGCGCACGGTCCGCACTGGTCTCAGCCGTGCGAAGGCGGCGGTCCAGCGGCAGCCAGCTCGGCGAACACGCGATGCTGCTGCGCCCGGCGCTGGAGGGCGCCCTCGACCGCCGGTCCACTTCGGACAGTGCCACGAAAGGCCCCGCCCGCGGCTCCCGCCAGGCTTGGACTCACCGCGACCTACCGTCCCGGCGCGTCACATTCGGCCAGCAGCGTTTCGACGGTCGCCGAATTCCCCTTTTCCGCCGCGGTTTTCAGCACCCGGTGCGCGAGCACGGAATCGGTGGCCGGTGGGACGACCAGCAGGGTCAGCCGCCGTTCGGGGCCGACCACGGTCACGGTGCCGGCGGTCTGGGCCCGGAATCCTTCCAGGCGCACCAACCGGTTCTCCGGCAGCCGGCGCGCGACCACGGCGCGATCGGCGAGGCTGTAGGTGACGTGTTCGACACGTTTCAGCGACGGCTCCAGCTCGGCCAGCAGGGCCGGCAGCTCGGCGACGAAGTCGTCCGAACGCGGCCACCAGGCACCGTCGACCTGACCCGAGGACGGGCCTTCGGGCTTGAGCCGCACCCGGTCAGCCGCGGCCGTGGTTTCCCTGCCCTGGGCGGTGTTTTCCGGTGCGGTGGTGATTGTTTGCGGGCCCGACGGCATGCCGGCGCTCCCGTCCCCGGCCGGGCGAACCGGCCGGCCTGGTCGCCCGAGGCCGGCGCGGGCAGAGGCGCCTGCGCGCGAAATGCTCTGGGGCTGCCCCGAACACTACACCCCGCCATCCGCGCGACGTTCTGTGTTAAGACTTGTCTCTAGCAAAGGGGCCAACGTGCACCAGCTCAGTCTCGGAGTCATCTCCAGCTCGCGCAAGGAAAACGAACGGCGGTTGCCGATCCATCCCCGCCATCTCGACCGGATCGACGCGGACCTGCGCGCGACCATCTACCTCGAACAAGGCTACGGGGAGCGCTTCGGCATCCCGGATGAACAGCTGGCCGGCCTCGTCGCCGGCCTGCGCACCCGCGAGGAGCTGATCGCGGAGACCGACGTGGTCCTGCTCGCCAAGCCGCTGCCCGAAGACCTCGCGGAGCTGCGGACCGGCCAGGTCCTGTGGGGCTGGCCGCACTGCGTGCAGGACGACAAGCTCACCCAGCTGGCCATCGACCGGCAGCTGACCGTGATCGCGTTCGAGGCGATGAACCACTGGAACGGCGACGGCTCGTTCGGCCTGCACGTGTTCCACCGGAACAACGAGATCGCCGGTTACTCCTCGGTCCTGCACGCGTTGCAGCTGATCGGCTCGACCGGTGACTACGGCCGCCGGCTGCGCGCGGTCGTGATCGGCTTCGGCGCCACCGCGCGCGGTTCGGTGACGGCGCTGAACGCGCTCGGCATCCACGACGTCGACGTCCTCACCGGCCGCGGCCTGTCCGCGGTCGGCTCGCCGATCCACTCCGCGAACATGGTCCACTTCGAGCACGACGCCAACAACCCCGGCGACCCCCGCCGCAGCCACGCGCTGACCGAGCACGGCCGGGTGCCGCTGGCCGGGTTCCTCGCCGAGCACGACATCGTCGTCAACTGCGTGCTGCAGGACACCGACGCGCCGCTGACGTTCCTGCTCGAAGAAGACCTGGCCGCGTTCGCGCCGGGCAGCCTGATCGTCGACGTCTCCTGCGACGAGGGCATGGGCTTCAGCTGGGCGCGGCCGACCACCTTCACCGATCCCGCGTTCGTGGTCGGCGGCGACGTCACCTACTACGCGGTGGACCACAGCCCCTCGTACCTGTGGGATTCGGCCAGCTGGGACATCAGCGAGGCCCTGCTGCCGCACCTGCGCCCGGTGCTCTCCGGGCCGCCCGCGTGGGACGTCAGCGAGACGGTCCGGCGCGCGATCGAGATCCGCGAAGGGCACGTGCACAACCCGGCGATCCTGGCGTTCCAGCACCGTTCGCCGGACTACCCGCACGTCCGCGGCTGACCGGCGCCGGCGCGGGCGGCGCGAATCCGCCCGCGCCGGGCGTCACGCGGGATAGGGGCGCGCGGCCCTGCCCTGGGCGAGCGAACGGGCCCACCACTCCAGCTGGTCCAGCAGCGCCTTCGCGGCGACGGCGGTGGCCGGCGCGTCCTTGGGCGAGCCGTTTTCGTCGAACTGCCCGTGCGCGCCGTGGAAGCTGACGGTCTCCCGGATCGTCACCGCGTGCAGTTCGGCGAAGACCTGCCGCAGGTGCTCGACGGCGCGCAGGCCGCCGGAAATCCCGCCGTAGGAAACAAAAGCCACCGGCTTCGCGCGCCATTCGGCCATGAACCAGTCCACGACGTTCTTCAGCGAGGCCGGGTAGCTGTGGTTGTACTCGGGCGTGATCACCACGAACGCGTCGGCGGCCGCGAGCCGGGCGCTCAGGTTCGCCACCTCTTCGACGACCTCCGGGGCCGGTGCCGACCCGCGGCCGGGCATCACCAGTGGCAGCGCGAGATCGGCGACGTCGACGACGTCCACCTCGAATCCGCCGTGCCGGCCGGCCTGTTCGGTGAACCAGCTCGCCACCGTGGGCGCGAACCGTCCTTCCCGGACACTGCCGACGACCACGGCGACCCGGACGGGAGCTTCCGACACTGTTTTCCTCCTGTGCTTCGCGGCAGGGAAAGGACTTCCCGCCGTCCGGCCCAGTCTGAAACCTCAAGCTCCCTTGAAGTCAAGCCCCGCATCCGGGCAGACTGAGGGCATGACGAAAACCGAACTGCCGGACCTGAGCGTCGGCGAGCTGTCCCGCCGCAGCGGCGTCCCGGCGTCGGCACTGCGGTTCTACGAGGACGAGCAGCTGATCCGGAGCCGCCGCACCGCGGGCAACCAGCGGCGCTACCGGCGCGACACGCTGCGCCGCGTCACCTTCATCCGGATGTCGCAGCGGGTGGGCATGCCGCTGTCGACGATCCGCGAGGTGCTGGGCCTGCTGCCGGACGACCGCACCCCCACCCGGGTCGACTGGGACCGGATTTCGCAGTGCTGGCGCAATGACCTCGACGAGCGCATCCGGCAGCTCGAACAGCTGCGGGACCAGCTCAGCGACTGCATCGGCTGCGGCTGCATGTCCCTGACGAAGTGCCGCCTGGCCAACCCGGGCGACCAGCTCGGCCGGGTCGGCCCCGGTCCGCAACGGCTCCCGGACCACCGCGCGGAGGGCTACGCCTGAGCGGGGCTCGGCCTGGTCGCCTCGTGCTCAGCCGAGGAGCACGCCGCGCAGGTACGCGGCCTGACCGGCGTGCTGCAGGTCGTCGGACAGGACGCTGACCAGCCGCACCCCGAGCGTCACCGGCGGGTCCCAGCGCTCGTCGACGATCCGGTCGAGATCGGCCTCGCGGAGTTCCGAGAGCCAGGCGACGGTCTGCTCGTGCACCGCGTCGTAGTAGCCGGTGAGCAGTTCGGGCGAATCGGCCCGAACGGCGGCGACGTCGGCGCTGCTGTGCCCGTAACCGATGTCCGCGGGCGGGAACGGCAGGCCGAAGCGGCGGTGCCAGTCGTGCGCGGTCCACACCTGCTCGGTGCCCGCGACGCCGGCGACGTGGTCGTCCTGCACCCGCGCCAGGTGCCAGACCAGCCAGGCGATCGAGTTCGCGTCCGGGCCCACCCGGGCGGTCAGCTGCTCGCCGGTCAGGCCGTCGACGGCCCCGTGCACCACCCCCTGGATCCGGCTGAAGCCGTCTGCCAGCATTTCGGCCACGTTCATCCGCGTTCCTCCTCGGCTTGATCCTCAAGTCTGCTACCCCGATCATGCCCCGGGGAAACGACGGGGCCCAGTGCCGGACGCGAAGCCGGGCACCGAGCCGAGTGGCCCGGTGCCCGGCGTGCAGAAACCCGGTCGCGGTTACGAGCCGATCAGCTGGTCGAAGAACGAGCGGTACCGGCGCAGCGCGACCCGCAGTTCCTCGGTGGCCGGCTCGCCGTCGCGCCATTGCGCCTCGAGGTCGCCCTTGTGCTCGGCGAACGAGGAGGCCAGCGCGCTGATCACGGCGGCGACCAGCTCGTCGGCGTCACGGACAGCGCGGCGCGGGTCGTCCACGAAGCCGGTCTGCACGTCCTGCCAACGGCCACGGAAGCTCGTCACGGCCTCTCCGTCGAACAGCGGCGGGGCGTCTTCGGTTGCCGCGCGCCGGTCCGCGGTGTGCGCGCCGGACCTGGCGCCGGCCTCCCCGGTGCTCTCGGTGTCCACAGTGTCCAGTGATCCTCCGGTGCGCACTGGGCTTTCGGTGTCCACACTGGACCTTCGCGGCTCGTCGGCGACGTCCCGGGTTCCGCTCCCCTGTGCGGTCGAGGCCAGGTCGGCGGTGCTCAGGCCGCGGGTCTGGTGGTCGGTCATGTCAGCGTCCTCCGTTGCGCTCGTCGGTGCTGCGCTCGTTGCCGCCCTCGTGGCGGTTCCCGCCCCGCACGGCGGCCTGCTCGCGATCGGTCCCGTGAGGACGGTCGGCGCCGTCGGTCAGCAGGTCCTCGAAAACGGTGCGGTAGTGCACCATCGCGTCGCGCAGCTCCTCGGTGGACAGAGCGGTCTCCGCGTGC
Organism: Amycolatopsis saalfeldensis; assembly: GCF_900110575.1. GTDB lineage: Bacteria > Actinomycetota > Actinomycetes > Mycobacteriales > Pseudonocardiaceae > Amycolatopsis > Amycolatopsis saalfeldensis. The sequence goes on along the minus strand of NZ_FOEF01000004.1, from coordinate 294,944 downwards.
CGGGTGTGCGTGTCGTGCGCCGCGCGGTAGTGCTTCAGGGTGCTCGAATGCCGCACCGAAAGGTCCGACAGCTGCTGGTCGTAGCCTTCGGTGGGGTAACCGCGCTCGGCCATCAGCGAGACCAGCACCTCGTCCGCCTCGTCGACGGCGCCCGCGGGCTGGTCGACGAACTTCTCCTGGATCAGCGCCCACCGCTGGGCGTAGCGCTCGCGAGTGGACGGTGAGAGCGGGTGGATGTCGAGTTCCCGGTGGCGACGCTCTCGATCGGCCAGATCCCGTTGTGCCGCACGGGGACTCTCGTTCTCCTCCACCGCCCGGTTGTACTCGGGGCCGAACTTCCGCTGCAGCCGTTTGCGCTGCGTCTCCTGCAGCACCAGCCAGGCCACCGCGGCGATCACCACCACGGCGACCACGACGATGACAACGATCAGCCATGTGGGCATCGCACGAACTCCTTCTGGGTGTTGTCGAAGCCCCCCGTTGGCTGCTGGATTCCCCCTGGCGCGGCGGGGAAACACGAATCGCCGTCAGGCCAAGCGCTTTCGGCCGAGTGGCCGTACCGGCGCCGCCGGATGCGGTACCGTCGGGGCACCAGCGCGAATCCGGCGAATCGGGAGGACCACCGTGCACGGGGGCTTGGGCTTGGAAACGGTGTCGTACGCCGTGCTGCCCGGCTCCGGCAGCGTCGCCGGCGTGCCGATCCCCGGCTGGGCGACCGCGCTCATCGCCCTCGCCTGCGCGGCGTCGGCCGTGGTGGTGCTGCTGGTGTTCCTGCGCAACCGCCGCCGGTGAGGCTCAGCGCAGGTACCGGCTGACCTCGATCAGGTTCCCGTCCGGGTCGCGGAAGTAAACGCTGAGGATCGGGCCCGTCGCACCGGTGCGCTCCACCGGCCCCTCCTCCACCGGCACGCCCGCGCGGGCGAGGTCGTCCTGCACCTCGTCGAGGGTGTCCGTGGTGATCAGGCAGAGGTCGGCGCTGCCCGCGGCCGGGCGCCGGGCCTTCGGCTCGAACTCGTGCCCGGCCTGGTGCAGGTTGATCTTGCTCCGGCCGAACGCCAGCGCCTTGCGACCGCCCTTGAACGTCACCTCGGTCATGCCGAGCACCCGCGTGTAGAAGACGACGGTGGCGTCGACGTCCGCGACGGTGAGCACGAGGTGGTCCAGGCGGTCGATGCGCATCAGGGGTCCTTCCGGTTCCGGCTCAGCCGCGGGTGAAGCGGGTGGTGATCACGTGGTCCTTGGCCGGTCCGGTGACCACCCACTCCTGCCGCCAGTGGCCGGCGTCGAGCACGAGGTACTCGCCGCGGTAGATGTCGTCGCGGCAGGGGTGGTCGGTCGCCCAGGCGCCGGTGCTCAGGTCGAGGTCGTGGAAGAACCCGCCGTGGTCGAAGTGCACCGCGGCGCGGCCGCCGCCCGCCGGGTGGTAGCGCAGGGTGCGGCTCATCGGGCCGGTGTACGCGCCGAGCCGCATCCGGCCGGTCTCGCGGTAGACGAGCACGCCGTCCTCGACCGTGAAGACCGCCTCGCCGTCCGCCGTGCCGATCGGCTCGCCGTCGGTGGCCACGATTTCCCTCGACAGCCGCCAAGAGCCGGCGAAGTGCGCCGTGAGGTCGGTGATGGCGAAGGGCACCCGGCCATTCTGCGCCCGCGGCCGGTTTCCCGTCCGCCCGGACGGGGAAGGATCACAGAACCGCCTGACACGGAGGGTCACGCCCGGCGCGGTGAACGGGACACTCGCGCCAGGACGGCCAGGGCGGCCGAACTCTGTCGGGCCCCCGGCCTAGAATCGGCCGGGTGGCTCACCCCGACCCGGCCATGGCGGCCGCCCCCACCTCCGCGCTCGAAACCCTGCACCGGGTGTTCGGCTACGACGCCTTCCGCGGCGACCAGGCGGAGATCGTCGAGCACGTGATCTCCGGCGGCGACGCGCTGGTGCTCATGCCCACCGGTGGCGGGAAGTCCTTGTGCTATCAGATTCCCGCGCTCGTGCGGCCCGGCGTCGGCGTGGTGATCTCGCCGCTGATCGCGCTGATGCAGGACCAGGTCGACGCGTTGCGCAACCTCGGCGTGCGCGCGGGTTTCCTCAACTCCACGCAGGATTTCGGCGAGCGGCAGCGGGTCGAGGAGGCGTTCGTCTCCGGTGACCTCGACGTGCTCTACCTGGCGCCGGAACGGCTTTCGGTCGAGTCGACCGTGCGGCTGCTGGACCGGGGGAAGATCGCGCTGTTCGCCATCGACGAGGCGCACTGCGTGTCCCAGTGGGGCCACGACTTCCGGCCCGACTACCTGATGCTGTCCTCGCTGCACGAGCGCTGGCCGGACGTGCCGCGCATCGCGTTGACCGCGACCGCCACGGAGACCACGCACAAGGAGATTTCCGCGCGGCTGAACCTCGACGGCGCGAAGCACTTCGTCGCGAGCTTCGACCGGCCGAACATCCAGTACCGGATCGTCGGCAAGGCCTCGCCGCAGAAGCAGCTGCTGGAGCTGCTGCGCACCGAGCACAAGGGCGACGCGGGCATCGTCTACTGCCTGTCGCGCGCTTCGGTGGAGAAGACCGCGGATTTCCTGGTGCAGAACGGAATCCCGGCGGTGCCGTACCACGCGGGGCTGGACAAGCGCGTCCGCGCGGCGAACCAGTCGCGGTTCCTGCGCGAGGACGGGCTGGTGGTGGTCGCCACGATCGCGTTCGGGATGGGCATCGACAAACCGGACGTCCGCTTCGTCGCGCACCTCGACCTGCCGAAGTCCGTGGAGGGCTACTACCAGGAGACCGGCCGCGCGGGCCGCGACGGGCTGCCGTCCACCGCGTGGCTGGCGTACGGGCTGCAGGACGTGGTGCAGCAGCGCAAGATGATCGACAGCTCCGAGGGCGACGAGGCACACCGGCGGCGCCAGGCGGCGCACCTGAACGCCATGCTGGCGCTGTGCGAGACGGTCGAGTGCCGCCGCGTGCAGATCCTCAACTACTTCGGCCAGGCCGGGCAGCCGTGCGGCAACTGCGACACCTGCCTGACCCCGCCGGAGCAGTGGGACGGCACGATCCCGGCGCAGAAGCTGCTCTCCACCGTCGTCCGGCTGCGCAACGAGCGGCGGCAGAGCTTCGGCGCCGGCCAGCTCACCGACATCCTGCTGGGCAAGACCACGCCGAAGGTCACGCAGTTCCAGCACGAAACGCTCAAGGTGTTCGGCATCGGCACCGAGCTGCACGAGTCGGAATGGCGCGCGGTCGTGCGGCAGCTGCTGGCCCAGGGCCTGCTCGCGGTCCAGGGCGACTACGGCTCGCTGGTGCTGACCGAGGCCAGCGCGGAAGTGCTGAGCGGCTCGCGGAAAGTCATGCTGCGGCGCGAGCCGGAGCGCCCGGCCGGCGCCCGCACGTCGCGGACCCGCGGCAAGACCGCCGCGGTCGAGCTGCCGCAGGAGGCGGCGCCGCTGTTCGAGCGGCTGCGCGCCTGGCGGGCCGCCACGGCGAAGGAACAGGGCGTCCCGGCGTACGTGATCTTCCACGACGCGACCCTGCGCCAGATCGCGACCGAGCGGCCGAGATCGCTGGAGGCACTCGGCACGGTCAGCGGAGTCGGCGAGAACAAGCTGGCCAAGTACGGGGAAGGCGTGCTGGCTTCGCTGGCCGAGGAGTGAGCACACGCCGGTGGCGGATAAGTCTGAGTGAGCAGGCCTCGTCGGGTAGGCACGGACAGCAGGAGGCATCTCGGTGGGCGAGTCGAACTGGGCCGGAAACCACGGCTACGCCGCGGAAACGGTGCTGGCCCCGCGCACGGTGGACGAGGTGCGGGCGGCGGTCGCGACCGCGGCCACCGTCAAGGCGCTGGGCAGCAGGCACTGCTTCAACGACATCGCCGACGTCCCCGGCGGGCTGCTGCTCGACCTGGCCGCGCTCAAGACCCCGGTGGAGATCAACGCCGAAGCCGCCACCGCGACCGTCGGCGGTTCGGCGCGCTACGGCGACTTCGTCGGGCAGCTGCACGCAGCCGGTTTCGCGCTGCCCAATCTCGCCTCGCTGCCGCACATCACGGTGGCGGGCAGCGTCGCCACCGGCACCCACGGGTCCGGGCGGCGGCTGCACGGGCTCGCGTCGGCCGTTTCGGCGCTGGAGCTGGTCACCGCGGACGGCGAGCTGCGGGCCTTCTCGCGGGAGCGGGACCCGGACGTCTTCCCGGGGCTGGTCGTCAGCCTCGGCGCGGTCGGCGTGGTCACGCGGCTGACCCTGGATCTGGTGCCCACGTTCGACGTCCGCCAGAACGTCTTCGAAGGCCTGCCCTGGGCCGCTCTGCCCGCGCACTTCGACGAAATCGAGGACGCCGGGTACAGCGTCAGCCTGTTCACGGACTGGGCCGGTGACAAGATCGGCGCGGCCTGGGTCAAGAGCCGCGTCGAGCCGGGCCTGCCCGCGCCGGCCACGCTGCACGGCGCGATCCCGGCCGGCGGGCCCCGGCACCCGGTGCCCGCCGCCGGGGTCCCGGTCGGCCACACCACACCGCAGCTCGGAGTGCCGGGACCGTGGTACGAGCGGCTCCCGCACTTCGCGCTCGCGTTCACCCCGAGTGTCGGCGACGAGCTGCAGTCGGAGTACTTCGTGCCGTACCGGGACGCGGTGGCCGCGATGGAGGCGGTGCGCGGGATCGCCGACCGGCTGGCCCCGGTGCTGCTGGTGTCCGAGATCCGCGCGATCGCGGGCGACGAGCTGTGGCTGAGCCCGGCGCAGGGCGGCGACCGCGTGGCCTTCCACTTCACCTGGCGCCCGCGCCAGCCCGAGGTCGAAGCCCTGCTGCCACTGCTCGAAGAGCGGCTCGCCCCGTTCGGCGCGCGCCCCCACTGGGGCAAGCTCTTCCACCGCAGCGCCCTCGGCGAGCACTATCCGCGGATGGCGGATTTCCGGGCGCTGATCACCGATCTCGACCCGGGCGGGAAGTTCCGCACCCCGTTCGTCCGCCGGACGGTGTTCGGGGACGCCGGCGCCTAGCGGCGTGCGGGTGTTCGCGCCGCACGCCGCAGCGCGCCCTGATCAGAACTGGTTCTCGCCGCCGTCGATGTCCAGGTTCGCGCCGAGCACGAAACTGCTCTCGGGCGAGGCGAGGAAGGCCACCGCGGCGGCGATCTCCTCCGGGCGGCCCATCCGGCCGATCGGCACGCCCGCGGCGAGTTCGGTCTTGGCCGCGGCCGCGTTCTCCTCGCCGACGGCCCGGTTGATGCCCGGGGTGTCGATCGCGCCCGGCGAGACCGTGTTGACCCGGATGCCCCGGTCCTTCAGCTCGTTGGCCCAGGTTCGCGCGAGCGACCGGATCGCCGCCTTCGACGCCGAGTACAGGCCGTAGGTCTCCCAGCCGTCGTCGGCGCGGATGGAGGCGTTGAGGATCACCGAGGCGTCCCTGTTGAACAGCGGCAGCGCCTTCTGCACGGTGAGCCAGGTGCCCCGGACGTTGATCCCGAAGATCTCTTCGTACTGCGCCACGGTGGCCTCCTCCAGCGGCGCGAACGCGGCGGTGGCCGCGTTGGCGAACACCACGTCCAGGCCCCGGCCGCGGTCGCGGACCGCGTCGTAGAGCCGGTCCAGGTCGGCCGGGTCCGCGATGTCACCCGGCACCGCGGTGGCCGCGGGCCCGATCGACGCGGCGGCCGAGTCCAGCTCGGCCTTGCGCCGGCCGACCAGGAAGACGTGCGCGCCCTCGGCCGCCAGCCGGGCCGCGGTGGCCTGCCCGATCCCGGTGGCGGCGCCGGTGATCACGGCGGTCTTGCCTTCGAGCTTTCCCATGGGCTGAGTCCCCTTACTTCAGTATCGATCGGTACCGAAGTCGAACCTAGCACTTCTGAACCGATCGGTACCGAAGGGGTAGAGTCTGTTGGTGATGGCATCCGCCGAGAAGACTCCGATGGGCCGGCCACGCGGCTTCGACGCCGACGAGGCGCTGGAGCGCGCCATGCTGGTGTTCTGGGAGCAGGGCTACGAAGGCGCCAGCCTCACCGACCTGACCGGCGCCATGGGCATCACCCGCACCAGCATGTACGCGGCCTTCGGCAACAAAGAAGAGCTGTTTCGCAAGGCGATGCGGAGATACGCCGAGGGTCCCGCCGCCTACACGGTCCAGGCGCTGGAGGAACCGACCGCCCGGCAGGTGGCGACGACGTTCCTCACCGGCTCGGTCCGCACGACCACCCGTCCCGGCTTCCCGGCCGGATGCCTGGCCGTGCAGGGCGCGCTGGCCGCCGGCGACCTCGGGCGCCCGGCGCGCGACACGCTGGCTTTCTGGCGCGAAGAAGCCCGCTCACGCCTGCGGGACCGCTTCCAGCGGGCCGTCGACGAAGGCGACCTGCCACCGGAGGCCGACACCGGACTGCTCGCCCGCTACCTCATGACCGTGGCGAACGGCATCGCCGTCCAAGCCGCCGGCGGCGCCGGGCACGACGAACTCCAGCAGGTGGCCGACGCAGCACTGGAGAACTGGCCACCCGGAAACCGGCCACCCGCCTGAGCATGGTGCCCGAACCCCCGCGGCCGGTCGGCCAGCGGGGCGGGCGGGCTCGCGGGGCCAGTGAGCCCGCGCGGCCAGTGAACCCGTGGGGCCAGTGGGCACGCGGGGTCGGCGCGCCGCAGGGCAGGGCGCTCACCGAGCCGATGTGCTCACCGGGCCAGCGCGCTCGCAGGGCCGGTGAACTTCCGGGTCAGTGCCCGGGACGAGGCCGGGTGGCGTCGCCGACCTTGCGGACCGCGCCGCTGAGCTGGCTGTGGTACTTGCCCTTCGTCTTCTCGTCGACGAAGGTGGCGGCCTTGCCCACGACCTGGTTGACCTTCTCCGGGTTCTTGCGCGCATAGGACTGGACGACGCCCGCCGCGCCGGCCAGGATGGCCAGGCGTTTCATCAGTGCCATGAGAGATCCTCCCGTTGTTCCTCGCCCGTTCAACGCCCGGCGGCCACCCGCGGTTCCCGGAAGCCGAGCATTCCGGACATCGGCACCGCGCCGTATCAACCGAAAACCACGCGACCCCGGCCGCGCCGCCCCGGCATGATCACGGGCATGCGCGACCTCGCCGCCCTCCCCAAGGCGCACCTGCACGTCCACCTCGAAAGCACGGTCCGGCCCGGCACCCTGCGCGAACTGGCCGGCGCCAACGGCGTGCCCCGGCCCGACGAGGCGCCGGCGTTCGACGGGTTCCGCGCGTTCGCCGACTACAACTCGCTGATCCGCGCCTGCCTGCGGCGGCCGGAGGACTTCGAGCGGGTCGCGCGGGAGTTCTGCGAGGACGAGTTCGCGCAGGGCACACGCTACGCCGAGGTGACCTTCACCGCCGCCGCACACGGGGAACGGCTGGGGGACCTGGAAATGCCGCTGGCTTCCGTCCTCAAAGGACTGTCCGAAGGCGGCGCGCGCACCGGCCTCGAATGGCGCGTGCTGCTCGACCACTCACGACGGCGGCCGGTGGCGCGGGCCGAGCGGACGCTGGACCTCGCGCTCCGCCACGAGGGCGTGGCCGGTCTGGGCCTGGCCGGTGAGGAGCGGTACCCGCTGAAGCCGTTCGCGGCCGTTTTCGATCGGGCCCGCGAGGCGGGCCTGCACCTCGTGCACCACGCCGGGGAGGACGCCGGCCCCGGCAGCATCCGCGAGGCCCTCGACCTCGGCCACAGCGAGCGGATCGGCCACGGGATCCGGATCCTGGAGGACGACGCGCTGGTCGCCGAGGTGCGCGAGCGGGGCGTCGCGCTGGAGGTCTGCCCGTCGTCGAACGTCACGCTCGGGCTGGTGCCCTCGCTCGCCGCGCACCCGCTCCCCCGGCTCGTCGACGCGGGCCTGGCCGTCACGCTGAACACCGACGTCCCGTCGGTCACCGGCGCCACGCTCACCGACGAGTTCGCCCGCGCCCGCGCCGCGTTCGGCTACGACGACACCCGCCTGGCCGCGATCGCCGCCGCGGGCGTCACCGCCTCCTTCGCGCCCGAGGCCACGAAAACGGCTCTGCACCAAGGGATTTCGGCCTGGCTCACACCGGGAGAAGGCGCGTGACGAGCGCACTGAGCTGCTGCACCGTGCGGCACTCGTGCATTTCGACCAGCTCGGCGTAGGCGAGGGCGGCCGAGTCGCCCGTGGACCACAGCGCGCGGCGCTCCGGGTTGAGCCAGAACACGTGCCGGGCACGGTCGCGGACGGTGCGGAGCGCGTCGAGGTTCGGGTCGCCGCCGTTGGTGCGGGCGTCGCCGAGCACGAGCACGGAGGTGCGCGGGCCGACGGCGTCGAGCCAGCGGTCCGCGAACTGGCCGAGCGCGCCGCCGTAGTCGCTGTGCCCGTCCCAGCGCACCACCGCCGCCTCGCTCAGGATGCGCGCGCCCAGGTGCTCGGGGTCGGCCGTGCCGGTGGTGACCAGGTGGGTGACCTCGTCCGTGCTGTCGACGAACGCGAACACCCGGATCTTGCTGAACTGATCACGCAAGGCCTGCACCAGCAGCATGGTGAAGTTCGCGAACCCCGCCACCGAGCCGGAAAGGTCGCACAGCAGCACGATCTCCGGCCGTCCGGGGCGGCGGTGCCGGTACGCCGGGCGCAGCGGCACTCCCCCGGTCGTCAGCGAGCGGCGCAGCGTCCGCCGCAGGTCGATCTGCCCGCGGGTGGTGCGCTTGCGCCGCGCGGCGAGGCGAGTGGCGAGCTTGCGTGACAGCGGCTGCACGGTCCGGCGCAGCTCGGCCAGCTGCGCGCGGCTGGCGACGAGGAAGTCGACGCGGTCGGCGGCGGGCGCGATGGCGTGCTGCGCGACCCGCTCGCGGCCCCGGACCTCCGCCGCCCGGCGGCGCGCCTCCGTCCGCACCCGGCCGCGGAAACCCTCGACCCGGCGCCGGATCTCGTCCCGCGTGAGCCGGTCCGTGAACGCTTCCCCGGTCTCTCCGGCCGGAGCGCCGCCGCCCGCGCGCAGGGCCGCGAGCACCCGCGCGATCAGGGTTTGCGGCTGGAGCCGGTCGAGGGTCTGGTGCGCGGAGAAGCCGCCGCCCGGCCCGGACCCGGCGCCGTACTGGCCGAGCATGTCCACCGCGAGCCCGGCGAGCTGCGCCAGGGTCTGCTCGTCGCCCTCGGCGAGCGCGGCGCCCAGCGCGTCCCGCAGCTGCTGGAGGTCACGCGGCCGGTCCTCGCGCGCCAGCTCCGGCGTCCCGACCCCGGCCGGGAAATACAGGTCGAACGTCGCGTCGAACACCGCCCGCTGCCCGTCCCGGCGTACCAGCGCGGCGGCGAGCCCCTCGCGGACCAGCTCCCGGTCGTCGAACCCGAGCACCTCGAGCGCGGCCGCCGCGTCGACGGTCTCGCTCGGCCCGGCCGCAATGCCGTGGGACCGCAGCGCCCGGACGAACCCGGTCAGCCGCTCCGTGACGCCGGGAGCGGTCACGACGCGTCCAGCACCTGGTCGAGCTTGAGCCCGGCCCCGGCCTTGACGATGTCGTCCTGGTGCTTGAGCACCACGCCGAGGCTTTCGCGCACCACCTGCTCGTCGAGCGTGCCGGCGCCCAGCTCCAGCAGGGTTCGCGCCCAGTCGATGGTCTCCGCCACCGACGGCAGCTTCCGCAGGTCCATCGCCCGCAGCGCGGCGATCACGCGGACCACGGAATCGGCCAGCACGGCGTCGACGCCCGGCACCTTGAGCCGGACGATCCGGCGTTCCAGCTCCTCGTCCGGGAAGTCGATGTGCAGGAACAGGCAGCGCCGCCGCAGGGCCTCGGACAGCTCGCGCGTGGCGTTCGAGGTCAGCACCACGAACGGCTCCCGCGTCGCGGTGATCGTGCCCAGCTCGGGGACGGTGACCTGGAAGTCGCCCAGCACCTCCAGCAGCAGGCCCTCGACCTCCATGTCGGCCTTGTCGGTCTCGTCGATCAGCAGCACGGTCGGCTCGGTGCCGGAAATCGCGGTGAGCAACGGGCGGCGCAGCAGGAACTCCTCGCCGAAGATGTCGGTGCGCGCGTCCTCCCACGTCTCCTCTCGACCGGCGGTGATGCGCAGCAGCTGCTTGGCGTGGTTCCACTCGTACAGCGCGCGGGCCTCGTCGATGCCCTCGTAACACTGCAACCGCACCAGCCGCGACCCGCTCACCGCGGCGACCGCCTTGGCCAGCTCGGTCTTCCCGACCCCCGCCGGCCCCTCGACCAGCAACGGCTTGCCCAGCCGATCGGCGAGGAACACGGTGGTCGCCACCGCCGTCGACGCGAGATAGCCGGCCTCGGCCAGCTTCGCCGACACATCGTCGACGGAGGAGAAGAACCCGGTACCCACGCGACCTCCTAAGCGTTTGCTTACCCCATTATGCGGGACGGGCCGCCGGGACTCCCCCTCCCCAGGTGGGTCGGCACGCTCAGTAGCCGTGCGCGGCTCTCGCGCCAGGCGGCAGCGCACCGGCTCGGATCCTTACCCGACACGCGGCCGGCTACTCACCCCCGGGCCGGACACGTATCCGTCCCCCGGCGGGTTTACCGCGATCCCGGCACCGGTGGCGGTGGTGTTGTCTTCTTTTTCGATCCGGCCAGGAGCGTGCCTTTCGCCTCGCAGGGGCAGCGCAACGGCCGTGAGCGGGAACACCCCGCCCGCGCTCGGCCGGGCCCGACGCGCGGCCGTGTTCCTTCCGCTACACAGCAGCCTTGCGTGAAACGGCTAGCATCCGGGCGTGACCTATGTTGCGGCGACCAGCCGATACGACTCCCTGCCCTACCGACGCTGCGGGCGCAGCGGGCTGAAGCTGCCCGCCATCTCGCTGGGCCTGTGGCACAACTTCGGGCACGACCGTCCCCTGGACGTCCAGCGGGCCATCACCCGGCGCGCGTTCGACCTGGGCATCACGCACTTCGACCTGGCGAACAACTACGGGCCGCCCTACGGCTCGGCCGAGGAGAACTTCGGCCGCCTGCTCGCGACGGACTTCAAGCCCTACCGGGACGAGCTGATCGTCTCCACCAAGGCCGGCTACGACATGTGGCCGGGCCCGTACGGCGATTGGGGCTCGCGCAAGTACCTGCTGGCCTCGCTCGACCAGTCGCTGGGCCGCCTGGGCCTGGACTACGTCGACATCTTCTACTCGCACCGCGTCGACCCGGAGACGCCGCTGGAGGAGACGGTCGGCGCGCTCGACCGGGCCGTGCGCTCCGGCAAGGCCCTGTACGTCGGCATCTCCTCCTACCGTTCCGAGCGCACCGCCGAGGCCGCCCGCCTGCTGCGGGAACTGGGCACGCCGCTGCTGATCCACCAGCCCTCGTACTCGATGTTCAACCGGTGGACCGAGGACGACCACCTGCTGGACACGCTGGAGGACGCCGGCGCCGGCTGCATCGCGTTCTCGCCGCTCGCGCAGGGCCTGCTCACCGACCGCTACCTCAAGGGCGTGCCCGAGAATTCCCGCGCGGCACAAGGAAAGTCGCTCGACCCGGACACGATCACCGAGGACAAGCTGGCGAAGATCCGGGCGCTGGCCGAGATCGCCGCCCGCCGCGGCCAGTCCCTCGCGCAGCTCGCCCTGGCCTGGGGCCTGCGGGACCCGCGCATGACGTCGATGCTCATCGGCGCCAGCAGCGTCCGCCAGCTGGAGGACAACGTCGCGGCCCTGAAGAACCTCGACTTCACCCCCGGGGAACTCGCCGAGATCGACAAGTACGCCACCGAAGCGGACATCAACCTCTGGAAACGCTCCAGCGACGCCTGACCGTCCTCGACGACCCGGGGCTGTCCGGCCGTCGGTCAGCCCCCGGGCGTCGGCCGTGGCGTCGGCAGGTGCGCCGTCTCCGGGAACAAGTGCAGCGCCCGCAGGGCCGCACCCAGTTCGGCGATGTCGGCGGGATCCGTGAGCGAGCGGCCCAGCTCCTCGGTGACGCGGCGCAGGCGGTGGCGGATCGTGTTGGGGTGGCAGAACATCCGCTCCGACGTCAGCTTCGTCGAGCCCTGGCAGTCGAACCAGGCGCGCAGGGTCAGGAGCAGCACGTTGCGGTCGTCGCCGGGGAGGTCGAGGATCGGGCGGAGCACGTGGTGCGCCAGCTGCACCGACGCTTCCGGCGCGCTCGCCACCAGGCCCGCGAGCGGCGATTCGGTGAACTGCACCAGCCCGGACGCGCCGGGAGCCAGGCTGGACAGCGCCACCCGCGCGAAGTGCAGCGCCCGCGCCGTGTTGCCCAGCCCCGAAAACACCGGGCTCATCCCGACGCGGCCGACCGGCTCCGCGCCCGTCAGGTCCACGATCACCTTGGCGGCCAGCGGATCCCGCATCGAGACGATGCCGACCTGCAGGTCCGGTGTCAGGCGCCAGGCCGAAGCCTGCCGGGCCGCGCGCAGCCGCTGTTCGATCTGCGGCAGCGGCTCGTGGCCCAGCCGGGGCGTCTCGGCCGCGACGACGACGAAGGTGCCGTCCAGGGACAGCTCCAGCACACGCGCGATGTCCCACAGCTTGCCCTCGGTCGCGGCGCCGCCGGCGAACAGGGCCTCGACCAGAGCGGAGCGGCGATTCTGGTGCGCGACGACCACTTCCGCGGACGTGTCGCGGTAGGCGAGGGTGAGCGCCTCGGCGTAGTCGTCGATGAGCGCCCAGATCGCGGACGTCACGGCCACCAGACCGGCCAGGTCCTGCTGGTCCCCGCGCGCGGTGAGCGCCACGAACCGGTGCCACACCTCGGTGAACCCGATCCGGTAAGCACGCAGCACCTCGGGCAGCGGCGCGCCCTGCAACGCCCGCGCACGGCCGCCGGCCCGGGCCTGGGAAAGATCGGGTGCCTCGCCGCCCTGCAGCGTGTGCAGCACGAACTCGATGTTGACGCGCACGGACTTCCGCAGCTCGGTCCGGGTCAGGAACCGCTGCTCGCGGTAGACCGGGATCTGCTCGAGGATCTGCCGGGTGGTGGCCTCGACCAGTTCGGGCAGCTCCCGCTCGACCTCGGCCGCGAGCGCGGCGACAACGGGGGTCAGACCGCCGCGAGGCGCAGTCCGGTTCTGCATCGATGCCCTCCAGGCCGGGCGTGACCACGCGGGGGCTCTTCGTCGAGCCCGCCCGGAAGGACAGCTAACACGACCGGCACCGTCACGTCCGGGTGAAAAATGACAGCCTCCGCGGATGCGGCAAGGAGCCTGGAGCACCTGCCGCATCCGCGGAACGGCTCACATCTTGGCCGCGGCCGCCTTGATGGCCTCGCGGATCCGGAAGTACGAGCCGCACCGGCAGACGTTCTGGATCGCGTCGATGTCGGCGTCGGTCGGGTTCTTCGTCTTCTTCAGCAACGCCACCGCGGCCATGATCTGCCCCGGCTGGCAGTAGCCGCACTGTGCGACGTCCTGCTCCAGCCAGGCTTCCTGCACCGGGTGCAGCTTGTCGCCGTCGGCGAGGCCCTCGATCGTGGTGACCTGGCGGCCCTCGCACTCCGAGACCGGCGTGACGCACGGGTTGATCGCCTCGCCGTCGAGGTGGCTGGTGCAGGCCTTGCAGACGTTGATCCCGCAGCCGTACTTGAGGCCGCGGACCTTGAGCTTGTCGCGCAGCGCCCAGAGCAGCGGCAGGTCGGCGGGCGCGTCCACGGTGACGGTCTTCCCGTTCACCGCGAAGCTGTATTGGGGCATGGGAACTCCTCGTGGCAGGGGGACGGTCAGCGGGGGAACGGGTCGAAGTCGACCGGGAAATTGATCGGGAAGCTGCGCGGCTTGATCCCGGTGGCGCGGGCGTAGGCGTTGGCGATCGCGCCGACCGGCGCCGGCAGGCCCAGCTCGCCCGCGCCGCCGATGTCGCCGCCGTTGGCGGGCATCACGAAGACGTTCACCTCGGGCGGCGAGTTCTTCTGGCGCGCGTAGTGGAACTGTGAGTAGCTGCCTTCCAACGGCAGGCCCTTGTCGATGTGCAGGCCCGCGGTGAGCGTGGTCGAGATCGCGTCGGTGAGCCCGCCGAGCATCTGCGACTGCAACCCGCGCGGGTTGACCGGCTTGCCGACGTCCACGGCGATGGTGGCCTTGGTGACGCGCGGGTTCTTCGGGTCGCGGGCGTCCATCTGGACCAGGCAGGCGGCGTAGGACTTGTACTCGCCGTGCACCGCGATGCCCTGCGCGAAGCCCTTCGGCATCTTCTTGCCCCACTCGCCGAGCTCGGCGACCTTGTCCAACACGGCCTTCTGCCGCGGCTCCTTGATGAACTCGCGCCGGAACTCCAGCGGGTCCTTGCCGAGCTTCGCGGCGATCTCGTCGACCATGATCTCCTCGGCGCCGCGGGTGTTCGCGGAGTACACCGAGCGCCACGCCGAGGTGTGGAACTTCAGCGGCACTTCGTTGAGAAGCTGAGTGGTGACACCGAAGTTGTACGGCGACTTCACGGTCAGCAGGAACACCGTCTGCGCGAAGCTGAGGTTGCCGCCCACCGGCAGCTTCGCGGCGAACGCGGTGAGGATCTCGCCGAGGCCGTGGCCCCAGTCGGTCTCGACGCTGGCCACGCGGTGCTCGAACGTGAGCACCTGGCCGAGCGCGAAGGTCGCGCGGATCTTGTGGTGGCTGGCCGCCCGCGCGCGGCCGTGGCGCATGTCGTCGATGCGGCTCCACATCAGCCGCACGGGCTTCTTCATCGCCTGCGAGATGTGCGCGGCCTCCAGCGCGGCGTCGAAGAACAGCCGCCGGCCGAACGAGCCGCCGCCCTGCTGGACGTGCACGGTGACCTTGTTCTCCGGCAGCCCCAGCTCCTGCGCGATGGTCTGCTTCGCCACGATCGGCGACTTCAGCCCGGCCCAGATGGTGGCGCTGTCCTCGCGCACGTCGGCGACCGCGGAGTTCGACTCCATCGGTGCGTGGCTCACGAACGCGAAGTCGAACTCGCCGTCCACGTACTGCGTCAGCAGCGGCGGCACCACGAACGGCAGCGCGGCCGCTTGGAGCTTCTTCCGGATCGACGCGTTGTCCTCGCTGTCGACCGTGCCCGCGTTCCAGGTGACGTCGAGCGCGTTCTTGCCGTCGAGCGCCTGGCCGAAGGTCTCCGCCATCACCGCGACGCCGGTGGACACCACGGCGAGGTCGATGATGCCGGGCATCGCGCGCACGGCGGCCTCGTTGTTGACCTTCTTCACGGTGCCGTTGATCGTCGGCGGGCGCCGGACCATCACCGGCATGGCGCCGGGGATGTCGAGGTCGAGGGTGTAGACCTGCTTGCCGGTGACCATGGCCAGCGCGTCCTTGCGCGAGGTCGGCGTGCCGACCAGCGTGTGCGCCGACTCGGCCTTCGGCTGGACCGGCGCGACCGGCAGCGCGGCCCGCGAGGCCGGGCCGGCCAGCTCGCCGTAGGAGGCCTTGCGCCCGTCCGGGGCGCGCACCAGACCGTCGCGTGTGGACAGTCGCGACACCGGCACGTTCCACTGGGCGCCGGCCGCGGCCACCATGCGGGCCCGGGCCGTCGCCGCGGCGGAGCGGATCGGGCCGTACAGCGACCGGATGGTGTTCGAGCCGCCGGTGAGCTGGTTGAACAGCAGCTCCGGACGGGCGTCGGAAAGCACCACGTCGACCATCTCGAGCGGCAGGTCCATCTCCTCGGCGACCAGCATCGCGGACGCGGTGTTGATGCCCTGCCCCACTTCCGCGCGCGGCAGCTGCAGCCGCACGTGCCCGCCGGTGGTCACCTCCAGCACGAGCATCCCGGACGTCGGCGCGCACGAGAGCGTCAGCACGTCGCCGAGGTCGAGGATGTCCGCGGGCTGCGGCAGGGTCGGCACGGCGGCCTCGGCCGCGGCGGGCGCGAGGGCGTCGAAGGAGAGCTTCGTGGCGACGGTCAGCGTCGGGGCGGCGACCAGGTAAGTCAGGAAGCGGCGGCGGCCGACCCGGCTCTGCTCGTCCGGCGCGTGGTCCGGCGCGTCGTCCGGTGCGGCCTCGCCGTGCTCGCCGGGGCGGGTGACAGGACTGGCCATCGGGAATCCCTTCGGGGGCTCGCGCGGGCAAGCACCGCTGCACCGGCGCAGCCCGGACGGGGTGGAAACGGGGAAATCGGGCAAGACGCGGGTCACGCTAAGCACGTGACAGAACCGGCGCAACGCGCAGTAGTCATGTCGACTGATTTGTGTGACGAGATGACAGCGCGCGGACCCCCAATGTGCGCCGCGCCACAGTCGGGACTGGTCGGAACGGCCGTGCGCCCTCCTGCGGACGGCGGAACCGCGGCTGGGCCGGCCGCCACCGGAGCGTCCACTTCGGACACAGCGGCGACAGCCCCGGCGTTCAGTCCCCCTGAACGCCCGGGGAGTCCTTGAGTTGCGCGACCGACCACTCCGCCCACTCGGCCTGCATCCGCGAGAAGCGCTTGCCCCACTCCAACGCCAGCCGGCCGTAAACCGAGGCGCTGTCCCAGTCGACCGTCGCCTCCAGCCGATCGAGGTGTTCCAGGCGCCGCTGCCCGATCTCCCCCATGCCCGTCACGTAGGCCTGCGCCTGCTCCGTCGAAACCGCGTCCAGGAAGTACAGCCGCAGCAGCGATTCACTGCGCGGCGCGGGCGGGTCGTACGGCGAGAGCAGCCAAGCGCGCAGCTCCTCCTGGCCCGCCTCGGTGATCTCGTACTCCTTGCGCCCGCGCGGGCCCTCGTCGGCGACCTTGATCAGCGACGCCTTCTCCAGCTTGCCCAGCTCGCCGTAGAGCTGGCTCTGGGTGGCGGACCACACGTTGGCCATCGCCGTCTGGAAGCGCTTGAGCAGGTCGTAGCCGCTGCCGGACTGTTCGGCCAGCAGGCCGAGCACCGCGTGTCGAAGGCTCATGCCGGTCATCTTACCTTCCACTCTTGACATGTCCAGCTCGGACGTTTTAACTATGACATGTCAGTAGTGGAACATCGAGGGAGGACGTCATGAACTACCTCAAGAGCTTCATCCCGTGGATCGTCTTCGCGGTGGTCTCCACCCAGTTCGACTGGCGGTACTCGGGCCTGGTCGGCCTGGTCCTCGCCGCCGGCCTGCTCGGGCTGGAACGCCGGCGCGGCAAGGCCTGGGACACGCTGGTCATCGAGCTGTCCGCCACGGTGTTCTTCGCGGCGCTGACCGTCCTGTCCTTCGCCGACCCCGGCTCGCCGCTGCACGACTACGTGGGCGCGCTCTCCGACATCTGGCTCGCGGTCACCGCGTGGGGCTCGATCGCGGTGCGCCGGCCGTTCACCCTCGGCATCGCCAAGACGATGGTGCCGCCGGCAGTGTGGGACAACCCGGCTTTCCTGCGCGTCAACGTCGTCATCACCGCGGTGTGGGCCGCGAGCTTCACCGTCGCCGGGATCGCTTCGACGGTGCTCCTGAGCGCCGCGCCGCACGCGACCGCCGCCCTGATCGTGATCAAGGTGCTCGGCTTCGCCGTCCCGGCCGCGTTCACCGTCCGCTACCGCCAGATCGTTCAGGCCCGCGCCCGGAAAGCCGCGTGAACCCATGACCACCAGCGACTTCCAGATGACCGGCGGCTACGCGCCGGTGCACGACGAGCTGACCGCGTACGACCTGCCCGTCACCGGCGCGCTGCCGCCCGAGCTGACCGGCTGGTACCTGCGCAACGGCCCGAACCCGCGCCAGGCCAGCGCGCACTGGTTCACCGGCGAGGGCATGGTCCACGGCGTCCGGCTGGAGCACGGCCGCGCGGCCTGGTACCGCAACCGCTGGGTGCGCACCGAGAGCTTCGACCGGCCGGAAGCGGTGCTGTACAACGCCGACGGCTCGCGGAACCTGCGCAACGGCGAGGCCAACACCCACGTGGTCAACCACGCCGGGCGCACGCTCGCGCTCGTCGAGTCCTCGCTGCCGTACGAGATCACGCGGGAGCTGGAAACCGTGGGGCCGTACGACTTCGGCGGCGAGCTGGCCGATTCGATGACCGCGCACCCGAAGATCTGCCCGGAGACCGGGGAACTGCACTTCTTCGGCTACGGCAGCATGACCGCGCCGCACGTGAGCTACTACCGGGCCGACGCCGCCGGGAACCTCGTCGTGAAGCAGCCGATCGACGTGCCGGGGCTGACCATGATGCACGACTTCGCGCTCACCCGTGCGCACGCCGTGTTCTTCGACCTGCCGGTGGTGTTCGACCGGGCGTCGGTCGGGCACGGCATCCCTTACAGCTGGAGCGAAACCTACGGCGCCCGGCTCGGCGTGCTGCGCCGTGACGCCCCCGCGGCCGGCGTCCGCTGGCTGACGATCGACCCGTGTTACGTCTTCCACACGCTCAACGCGCACGACACCGCCGATGGCCGGATCGTGCTGCACGTGGTGCGGTACGACCACATGTTCGCGCCCGGCCGCCCGCAGCCGGACGGCACGCTGTGGCGCTGGACGGTCGACCCGGCGGCGGGCACCGTCACCGAGGACCGGCTCGACGACCGCCGCGCCGAGTTCCCCCGGATCGACGACCGGCTGGCCGGCGCCGACGTCCGGTTCGGCCACCTCACCGCCTCTCGCGGGCCGGAGGAGCGCAGTTCGCTACTGCGTCACGACCTGCACACCGGCGCCGTCGAGGAGCACCGGTTCGAGACCGGCCGCATCCCGGGAGAGGCCGTGTTCGTGCCCGCCGACGAGACCCCGGGCGGCGCGGGCTGGCTGCTCGCCTACGTCTACGACGCGACCGCCGGCTCCAGCGACCTCGTGGTGCTGGACGCGCAGAACGTCGCCGCGCCGCCGGTCGCGACCGTGCGCCTGCCGCAGCGCGTGCCGGCCGGCTTCCACGGGAACTGGCTGCCGGACGCCTGATCAGCGCGGCGTCCCCCGGTTCCACAGAAAGGCCCCGTATCGTCGCGTCGGGGACTCGATAAGAAGGTTTCCTGCCCAAGGGGCATCGGGACGACGTGAGGAAGCGGGCTGCAGGTGGTGGGCGCGGGGATTCCGCCGGTCGGCACGCCGGCCGGGATGCGCAAGATCAATCAGCGGGCGGTGCTCGACCTGCTGCGCCGAGGGGGCCCGGCGACCCGGCCGCAGGTGGCCAAGGACACCGGGCTGTCGAAGCCGACGGTGAGCCAGGCGCTGCTGGCGCTGGAAGCCGCCGGGCTCGCGCGCGCGACCGGGCACACCTCGACCGGCACCGGCCGTTCCGCGGTGCTCTACGAGGCGGACCCCACAGCGGGTTACGTGCTGGGCGTCGACATCGGGCGCGAACACCTGCGGGTCGCGGTGTCGGACCTCGGCCGGACCACGGTGGCGCGGCGGGACGCGCGCAACACCGCGCGGTCCGGCAGCGCGCTGGTCGCCGCCGTCGGCAAGCTCGCGGCCGAGATCGTGGCGGAGGCGGGGCTGAGCGCCGGGGACATCGTGGTGCGGGTGCTCGGCTCCCCCGGCGTCGCGGATCCGGCCAAGAGGTGCTTCCGGCACGCGCCGAACCTGCCCGGCTGGGGCCGCGCCGGGTTGCTGGACGACCTGGAGGCCGCGCTCGGCCCGGACCTGATGGTGGAGAACGACGCGAACCTCACGGCCGTCGGCGAGGGGGAAAGCGGTGCGGCGCGGGGTGCTTCGGTGTTCGGCTGCATCACCATCGGCACCGGCGTCGGCATGGGCCTGATGGTGGACGGCCGGGTGTTCCGCGGTGCGACCGGCGCCGCGGGCGAGATCGGCTACCTGCCCTACGGCCGCATGCGCTCGGCCGACGAGCCGGGCGAGCCGCCCGCGCGGGGCCACCTGGAGGAGGCGACCGCGGCCCAGTCCGTGGTGCGCGGCGCGCGTGAACTCGGCCTGGGCACGGCGAAATCGGCCCGCGAGGTGTTCCGGCTGGCCCGCGAGGGCGACGAGCTGGCGCAGCGCGCCGTCGAGGCGGAGGCCGACCGGCTCGCCTACACCGTGGCGTCGGTGGCCGCGGTGATCGACCCCGAGCTGATCGTCCTGGGCGGCGGCGTCGGCACTGCCGCCGACCTCCTGCTGGAGCCCATCGACCGCGCCCTGCGCGCGTTCACCCCGCTGGTCCCGACCGTCGTCCAGGGCGAGCTGGGTGACGACGCGGTATTGGCCGGCGCCATCAGCGTCGGCCTGCGCGCCGCGGAAGGCCTGGTGTTCGAACGGCGCTCGTGAGCGGGCCCGGCGCCGGCCGAACTGGTCGCCGGGCCCGGCGGGTGGAATCATCCCCGCTGTGAGCATCGAGCCGGACCGGCGCCTGATCGACCCGGAACGCGTGGCCGCCGCCGTCGCGGGGCTGGGCGACCGGGCGGTGATCGACGAGTGGGCCGGGCGGTTCGCCGTCGTGGCCGACCCGTCGAGGCTCGCGCTGCTCGTGTCCATCCACTACGCGCGGGAAATCAGCGTCACCGACCTCGCGGCGGCCACGGGTATGACCGACACCGCCGTCTCGCAGGCGTTGCGGCTGCTTCGCGCGCACGGTTTGGTCACCGCGCACCGCGATGGACGCGTGGTGCGTTACCGGCTCGCCGACGCCACCGTGCACGAACTCATCCACCACGTGCGCCCGCACCCGGACAAGCCCGCGGAAGACGGCCCGGCCCGGTAGGTTGGCGGCATGATCGGACTGCCCGACACCATCACCGCCTGCCTCTTCGACCTCGACGGGGTGCTGACCGGGACGGCCGTGCTGCACCGCGAGGCGTGGAAACGGACGTTCGACGAGTTTCTGCGCGCCAGGGACGGTGCGTCCTTCCGGGAGTTCACCGACCAGGACTACGCGTCCTTCGTGGACGGCCGCCCGCGCGCCGACGGCGTCCGCGAGTTCCTGCGCTCGCGCCGGATCGAGCTGCCGGAAGGCACGCCGGACGACGCCGTCGACGCGCCGACCGTGAACGGCATCGGCAACCGCAAGAACGAGCTGGTGCTGAAGATCATCGAGGAGCGCGGCGTCAACCCGTACCCGGGATCGGTGCGCTACCTGGAAAAGGCCCGCGACGCGGGGCTGCGGATCGCGGTGGTGACCTCCTCGGCGAACGGCGCGAAGGTGCTCGACGCGGCCGACCTGACCAAGTTCGTCGAGGCCCGCATCGACGGGCTGGTGATCCGGCGCGACGGGCTCAAGGGCAAGCCGGCCCCCGATTCGTTCCTGGCCGGGGCCAAGGCCCTCGGCGTCACACCGGAGCACGCGGCGGTGTTCGAGGACGCGCAGTCCGGGGTGCAGGCCGGAAAAGCGGGCG
The DNA here is from genome assembly GCF_900110575.1 of Amycolatopsis saalfeldensis. Lineage (GTDB taxonomy): Bacteria > Actinomycetota > Actinomycetes > Mycobacteriales > Pseudonocardiaceae > Amycolatopsis > Amycolatopsis saalfeldensis. The sequence goes on along the minus strand of NZ_FOEF01000004.1, from coordinate 273,891 downwards.
GGTTCGGCTTCGTGGTCGGAGTCAACCGCGCGGACCAGGCGGACGAGTTGCGGGCGCACGGCGCCGACGTCGTGGTCGACGACCTGGCCGAACTGCTGGAGGACAAGTGACCGACTTGAACCTGACGGCGCGCGGCTACGAGTGCTCCCCGTGGGAGCTGCGGTGGCGCGGCATGGACGTGGATGCCTTGCAGCGCACGGAATCCGCGTTCGCGCTGTCGAACGGCCACATCGGGCTCCGCGGCACGCTCGAGGAGGCGGAGCCGCGCGGGCTGCCCGGCACTTACCTGAACGGCTTCTACGAACAGCACGAGCTGCCGTACGCCGAGGGCGGCTACGGCTATCCGGAAGCGGGCCAGACCGTGGTCAACGTGACCGACGGCAAGGTCATCCGGCTGCTGGTCGAGGACGAGCCGCTCGACATGCGCTACGGCGTCGCGAGCGAGCACGACCGGGTGCTCGACTTCCGCACGGGCACGCTCCGCCGCACCACCGAGTGGTCCTCCCCCACCGGCCGCCGGGTCCGGGTGACGACCGAGCGGCTGGTGTCGTTCACGCAGCGGGCCATCGCCGCCATCCGGTACGAGGTGGAGCCGCTCGACGAGGACCTGCAGCTGGTGGTGCAGTCCGACCTGCTGGCCAACGAGCCGGTCGAGTCGGACACCCACGACCCGCGGGTGGCGGCGGCGCTGGACTCGCCGCTGGTGGGCGAGTTCTGCCACGCGGCGGACTACGAGGCGGTGCTGGTGCACCGGACCCGGGTGTCCGGGCTGCGGATGGCGGCCGCGATGGACCACCACATCGAGGTGGACGACGGCATCAGCACGCGCATCCACGCCGAGGACGACCTGGCGCGCCTCACCGTGGCCGTCGACGTGCCGAAGGGCGGGCGGCTGCGGATCACCAAGTACCTCGCTTACGGCTGGTCCGCGCAGCGGTCGGTGCCCGCGCTGCGCGCGCAGGCCGAGGCCGCGCTGGGCGGCGCGCGCAAGACCGGCTGGGACGGGCTGGTCGAGGAGCAGCAGCAGTTCCTCGACGACTTCTGGGCGACGTCCGACATCGAGATCGAGGGCGACCCCGAGCTGCAGCAGGCCGTCCGCTTCGCGCTCTTCCACCTGCTGCAGGCCGGCGCCCGCGGGGAGAGCCGGGCGATCCCGGGCAAGGGCCTGACCGGGCCGGGCTACGACGGGCACGCGTTCTGGGACACCGAGACCTTCGTGCTGCCGGTGCTCACCTACACCACGCCGGACGCGGCGCGGGACGCCCTCCGCTGGCGTCACTCCACTTTGGACAAAGCAAGGGAGCGCGCGACCCAGCTCGGCCTGCACGGCGCCGCCTTCCCGTGGCGCTCGATCAACGGCGCCGAATGCTCGGCGTACTGGCCGGCGGGCACGGCGGCGTTCCACGTCAGCGCGGACATCTCCGACGCCGTGGTGCGCTACCTCAACGCGACCGGCGACGACGACTTCGAGCGCCTGCACGGCGCCGAGCTGCTCGTGGAGACGGCGCGGATGTGGGCCTCACTCGGGCACTTCGACCGGCACGGGAAGTTCCGCATCGACGGCGTCACCGGGCCGGACGAGTACTCCGCGGTGGCGGACAACAACATCTACACGAACCTGATGGCGCGGCGGAACCTGCTCGCCGCGGCGGAGGTGTGCACGCGGCGGCCGGACCTCGCGCGGGAGCTCGGGGCGGACACCACCGAGCTCGACACCTGGCGCGCGGCGGCCGACGCGATGGTCGTGCCCTACGACCGGGAACTCGGCATCCACCCGCAGTCGGAGGGCTTCCTGGAGCACGACGAGTGGGACTACGCGGCCACCGAGCCGGACTTCTACCCGCTGCTGCTGAACTTCCCGTACTTCGACCTGTACCGCAAGCAGGTGGTGAAGCAGGCGGACCTGGTGCTGGCGCTGCACCTGTGCGGCGACTCGTTCAGCCCGGACGAGAAGGCGCGCGACTTCGCGTATTACGAGGCCCGCACGGTGCGCGACTCCTCGCTCTCGGCCGGCACCCAGGCCGTGATCGCCGCCGAGGTCGGGCACCTGGACCTGGCCTACGACTACCTGGCCGAGGCCGCGCTGACCGACCTGCACGACGTGCACAACAACGTCCGCAACGGCCTGCACATGGCCTCGCTCGCCGGTGCCTGGCAGGGCGCGGTGGCGGGCTTCGGCGGCCTGCGCGACCACGGCGGCCAGCTGTCGTTCGCGCCCCGGCTGCCGCGGCAGCTCGGCAGCCTCAAGTTCCGCCTCGCCTTCCGGGGCACCCGGTTCCAGGTCGAGATCACCCACGACGAGGCCACCTACCACGTCCTGGAGGGCGAGCCACTGGAGCTGGTCCACCACGGCGAGCGCTTCACCGTGACGGAAACCCCGGTGAAACTGCCGATCCCGGCCATCGACCCCGGCCCGGCGCCGCACCAGCCGCTCGGGCGCAACCCGATGCGGCGCACCCCGGACCGGGTCCGGCAGTTCGCGACTCAGCAGAAGTGACCGCGCACTGCTGTGGCGTTCTCCGCGAACGCAACAGTGGGTTCGTTTCGGAGGGGGCGCTTCAGGCGGGCGAGGTGCCGTCGCCGAAGGGCTCTTCGGTGCCGGGCGGGCTGTCGACGTCCTTCGTGGAGGCGGGGGTGAGGTCCGGGCCCGGCACGGACGGTACGTCCCCGCGCAGGCGCGTCGGATCGGGCAGGGCGCCGAGGTCGTCTTCCTCGTCGTCGCGGTGGTCACGCGGGAACAGCTCGCTGCGGGGGCTCATGGCTCCGGGATACCCGCTTTAGCCGGGCCGCACCAGGGGTTTCACGCGGCCGGACGCGAGTGCGCCTTCTGAGACTGTTCCTTCCGAGACTGGGCCTTCCGGGGCGCCTTGGACTGGGCGGGCTTCGGCCGGGACTTGCCGGGGTCGTCCAGGGTCAGCTGGTCCAGCAGGGTGAGCAGGAGCCCGTCGCGCGTCGACCACGGGCAGATGCTCACCGGCCCGCCCGCCACGGTCAGCAGCGCCTCGGCGACGACCGCGCCACCCAGCGCCTGCTCCGCCCGCCGGCGGGTGATGCCGGGCAGCTTCGCGCGCCGCGAAGACGGCATCGCGGCCAGCCGCGGGATCCACGCGCGCAGGTCGTCCAGGTACAGCTCGCGGGCCTTGCCCGGCCGGTCGCCCGCCAAGCGCGCCAGCTGCCGCAGCACCTTCGAGCAGCCGACCACCCGGTGGCCGGCGAACTCGGCCGTCACGTCACCCAGCGCCTCGGTCACCTGCTCCAGCACGTACTCGCGCAGCGCCCGGACCCGCTTGAACCGCACCGGCGGCTCGGCCGGCAGCCAGTCGCGCGTCACCGAGCGCGCGCCCAGCGGCAGCGAACGGGCGAACCCGGCCTGCTCGCCGTGGCCCGCGGCCAGCTCCACGGTGCCGCCGCCGATGTCCAGCACCAGCAACGGGCCGCTCGCCGCGCCGTACCAGCGGCGCGCGCCGACGTACGCCAGCTCTGCCTCCCGACGGCCGGAAAGGAACTGCAGCTCGACGCCGGTGTCGTGGGCGACCCGGCGGACCGCCTCGCGCACGTTCCCGGCGTCGCGGATGGAAGACGTGGCCAGCGGGAAGACGTCGGTGATGCCGTGGCGGGCCGCGGTCGCGGTCGCGGCCTCCACCGCGGCGGAGATCGCGTCGATCCCACAACGGCTCAGCCGGCCCTCGTCGTCGAGCTCACGGTCGAGGCGCAGCCGGGTCTGGTGGGTCAGCGCCGGCTCCAGCGGCGTGCCGCCCTCTTCGACCACGACAAGACTCGCGCCGAACGACCCCACGTCCAGCACGCCGACAGCGGGCCCCGCGATGCTGCGCACAGTCCGGTCTACCTCGCTTCCGTATCCGCCCCGGTTTCCCCCGAAACACCTTTACTACACCTGCCGCAGTCCGGATCGCCGGGTAATTACGGCATTTCAGCGCGGGCGCGGCGGCGAATTTCCGCCCGCGGCACACCGCCCGATCACAGGAGAATAACCCAATCGGACGTTTGCCCAGCTCAGCGCCCGCGTTCGGATGTGACGGGGACCACTCGGGAAAGGGGCGCAGACCCGCAGGTCCACGCCCCTTTCCCGAGTGGTCTCAGACGCACCGGCCGCTCGCTCAGCCGATGAGTTCCTTGAGCTTCGCGACGGCGGCGACCCGAGCTTCCCGGCCGGGCAGCAGCGGGCTGACGTTCAGCGTGGTCACCCCGGCTTCGGCGAACGCCGCCAGCCGCTCCTTGACGTAGCCGGCCGGGCCGACCAGCGAAATCGCGCGCAGCAGCTCCACCGGCACCGCCGCGGCGGCCTCGTCCTTCTTGCCGTCGAGGTAGAGGTCCTGGATCAGCTTGGCCTCGGCCTCGTAGCCGTAGCGGACGGTCAGGTCGTTGTAGAAGTTCCGGCCGCGCGCGCCCATGCCGCCGATGTACAGCGCGAGGAGCGGGCGCACCTGGTCCAGCAGGTGATCGACGTCTTCGCCGATGGCCAGCGCCGGGGCCGCGTACACGTCCAGCTCGCCCAGCGCCGGGTCGCGCTTGGCCTTGCCCTCGGCGAGCGACGCGCCCCAGACGCCGGCGGCCTTCTCCGGGTGGAAGAAGATCGGCTCCCAGCCCTCGGCCAGCTCGGCCGTGAGCGCCACGTTCTTGGGGCCCAGCGAGGCGAGCAGGATCGGGATCCGCTCGCGCACCGGGTGGTTGATCAGCTTGAGCGGCTTGCCGAGGCCGGTGCCCTGGTCGGCGGGCAGCGGGATCTGATAGTGCTTGCCGTCGTGGACCACGCGCTCGCGGCGCCACACCTGGCGGCAGATCTCGATGATCTCCCGGGTGCGGCCCAGCGGCGCGTCGTACTTCACGCCGTGGAAGCCTTCGATGACCTGCGGGCCGGACGCGCCCAGGCCGAGCGTGAACCGGCCGCCGGAGACGAAGTCCAGCCCGGCCGCGGTCATCGCGGTGAGGCTCGGGGTGCGGGTGTAGATCTGGAAGATCCCGGAGGCCAGCTCGACCCGCTCGGTCTTCGCGGCCAGATAACCGAGCTGGCTGACCGCGTCGAAGCTGTACGCCTCGGGCACGAACGCGATGTCCAGCCCGACTTTCTCCAGCTCCACGATGTCCGCGACGCTCTCGGCGAAGCCACCCGAGTAGTTGATTCCCGTCCCGATCCGCATCCTCGCCTCATTCCGCACAGGGTCCACCGGCTAAGCGCCCGCTCATGTCTACCACGAAGCCGCGGCCTGGCCGGGCTCAGCCGGGCACCACCCGCCCGCGCACGTCGCCGAAGCCGATCCGCCGCCCGCCGGGGCCGGGCGCGGTCGCGCTGATCACGACCTCGTCGCCGTCCTCCACGAACGTCCTCGTCTCACCGCCGGCCAGCTCGAACGGCTCCCGCCCGCCCCAGCTCAGCTCCAGGAACGAACCGCGCTGCTCCTTCGCCGGGCCGGTGACCGTGCCCGACGCGTACAGGTCGCCGGTGCGCAGGCTCGCGCCGTTCACGGTCAGGTGCGCCAGCTGCTGCGCCGCCGTCCAGTACTGGGTGGCGAACGGCGGGCTGGACACCAGGTGCCCGTTGAGGCGGATCTCCAGCGCCAGGTCCAGCCCCCACGGCTCGGCGCCGCGCAGGTACTCGAACGGCTCGGGCTCCTGCGCCGGCTGCGGCACGCGGGCGTGCTCCAGCGCGTCGAGTGGCACGATCCACGGCGACACCGAGGTGGCGAACGACTTGCCGAGGAACGGCCCCAGCGGCTGGGACTCCCAGCCCTGGATGTCGCGCGCGGACCAGTCGTTCACCAGGCACACGCCGAAAACGTGCTCGGCGAAGTCCCCGACCGGCACGGGTTTGCCCATGGTGGACGGCACACCGACGACAAAGCCGACCTCCGCCTCGATGTCGAGCAGCCTCGACGGCCCGAACGAAGGCTCGGCGTCCCGGCGCGGCTTGCGCTGCCCGCTCGGGCGGACCACGGGCGTGCCGGACACCACCACGGTGCCGGCCCGGCCGTGGTAGCCGATCGGCAGGCGCTTCCAGTTCGGCGGCAGCGCGGCCTCGGCGCCGAAGAGGATCGCGGCGGCGTTGATCGCGTGCTGCTCGCTCGAGTAGAAGTCGACGTAGTCGGCGACCTCGAACGGCAGGTGGTTCCTCACTTCCGCGCGCGGCACCAGGTGCGCCCCGACCCGGTCGGCGTGCCGCGGCCCGGCCAGCCACTCCCGGACCTGCTCGCGCACCGCCCGCCAGGTCGTGGGACCCGCGGCCAGCAACGGGTTCAGCACCCCGCCGGCGAGCAGCCCCGCGAACGGCGCCCCGGCCTCCTCGGCCGCCGCGGACAGGTCGAGCACGTGCTCCCCCACCGCGACACCGACCCGCCGGCCGGGCCCGGCCCCGCGCGAGAACACGCCGTAGGGCAGGTTGTCCAGGCCGAACAGGGTGTCGTCGGCGAGGTCGAGCCAGGTCACCGCGGATCTCCTCCTACCGGCCGGCGCGGGCCGAAACCCACTCCGTCACCAGATCGTCCAAAGTAGACAGCGGGAGGATCCCGTTGCCCAGCACCACATCGTGGAACTCGCGGATGTCGAAGTCCGCGCCCAGCGCCCGCTCGGCCCCGGCCCGCACCCGCTGGATCTCCAGCCGCCCCACCATGTAGCCGAGCGCCTGGCCGGGGTTCGCCACGTAGCGGTCCACTTCGGCCTCGATCTCGAGCTTCGCCATCGGCGTGTTCTCGATGAGGTAGTCGATGGCCTGCTGGCGGCTCCAGCCCAGCGCGTGCAGGCCGGTGTCGACCACCAGCCGCCCGGCCCGCATCGAATCCTGGGTGAGCATGCCCAGGCGGGTGAGGTCGTCGAGGTAGAGGCCCATCTCGTCGGCGAGCCGCTCGGCGTAGAGGCCCCAGCCCTCCAGGTACGCGGTGAACGGCACCACGCGCCGCAGCATCGGCAGGCCGGTCAGCTCCTGCACGAAGGAGAGCTGGAAGTGGTGCCCCGGCACGGCTTCGTGGAACGCGATGGCCTCACTGGTGAACCGCGGCCGCGAACTCGCCTCGTACGTGTTGGCGTAGTACGTGCCCGGGCGCGAGCCGTCGAACGAGGGCGGCAGGTAGTAGGCGATGGTGCCGCTCGCGGCTTCGGCCTCGGGCACCGGCACGACCACGCACCTGGCCGCCGGGACCCGGGAAAACCATTGCGGCGCAACGGCTTCCGCGCGGGTGACTGCGGAACGGGCACTGTCGAGCAGCTCCTCGCCGTCCCGCCAGCGCAGCTCGGGGTCCGACCGCAGCCGTTCGAAGATCTCCGGCAGCTCGGCCGTGCCGAACATCCTGGCGCCCAGCTCGCGGTACTCCGCCGCGAGCTCCCCGGCGACCCTCAGGCCGGTGTCGTGCAGGTCCTGCGCGGTGCGCTCGGTGGTGGTCTCCGCGCGGATCAGGCCCTGGTACTTCTCCTGGCCGCCGGGCAGGTGCCCGATGCCCGGCTCGGTCTCCGGCTTGGCCAGCGGCAGCGCCTCGTCGGCGAGGAACGCCCGGTAGCGCGCGAAAGCGGGGTGCACCACCTCGGCGAGCAGGCGGTCTCGCTCCTCGGCGAAGCCCTCGATCTCCGCCACGGGCGTGACCCGCAGCGGATCGGTGTCGGCCTCGAGGTAACGGTCGACGTAGCCGATTCCGATCTTCACCAGGAAGTCCGGCGGCACCAGGCCTTCGGCCATCGTGGCGCGCTGGGCTTCGATCAGGGCGTCGAGGTAGGCACCGACCGCGCCGAGGCGGCTGAGATGGCCGCGGGCCTTCTCCTCGTCGTCGGGCTTCAGCTCGGCCAGGATCATCAGCAGGTACAGCGCGGGCGCGCTGAAGCCGTCGCTCACGGCGAAGCCGGACAGGCGCGAGTCGAGCGAGTCGATCACACCGCGGGCGCGCGTGATCACCACGTCGCGCGTCACGATCTCGGCGGACGACAGCCCGGCGCGGCCGATCGCCTCGGCGCGTGTGGCAATGGCGTCGTACGCGGCGCGGTACCGCTGCGCGCCGGCGAGGCTGGGATCGCCGAGCTTGTCGTGGTCGCCGGGCAGGCCGTAGATCGTGCGCTCGAGCGGCTGACGCTCGAAGTCCAGCTCCAGCAGGTCCTCGGCCAGCCCGTTGACGGTGTCGCCGTGCCCGGCCACCCACTCGGACACCACGCCGTCCAGCACCGAAAGCGGCATCGCGCCGCCGGAGAGCACGACGTCGTGGAACGCCCGCACGTCGAACCGGCTCCCGAGCCGGGCTTCCGCGGCCGCGCGGATGCGCTGGATTTCCAGGCGCCCCACCATGTACGCGAGCGCCTGCCCGGGGTAGCCGATGTACCGGTCGACCTCGGCCTCGATCTCGACGGGCGCCATCGGCGTGTTCTCGACCAGGTAGTCGATCGCCTGCTGGCGGCTCCAGCCCAGCGCGTGCAGGCCGGTGTCGACCACCAGCCGCCCGGCCCGCATCGACTCCAGCGTGAGCATGCCGAGCAGGGCGACGTCGTCGGAGTACAGGCCCATCTCGTCGGCGAGGCGCTCGGTGTAGAGGCCCCAGCCCTCGGTGTAGGCGGTGAAGTCGCCGATCCGGCGCAGCAGCGGCAGGTCGGTGAGCCCCAGCGCGGTGCTCAGCTGGAAGTGGTGGCCCGGGATCGCCTCGTGGAACGCCGTGGCCTCGGCGGTGTGCCGGAAGCGCTCGGTGGCCTCGTAAGTGTTGGCGAAGTAGGTGCCCGGCCGGGAGCCGTCGGCGGCGGGCAGCATGTAGTACGCGGGCGGCGCGCCGGGCGCGGAGTCCTCCGGCACCGCCTCGACCGTCCACGGCTGCCCCGGGATCCGGCCGAACCACTTCGGGGACTCGGCGGCCGCGCGGGTGATCGCCGAGCGGGCGGTGTCGAGCAGCTCACCGGCGCTGGACCAGCGCAGCTTCGGATCGTTGCGCAGCCGGTCGAAGATCTCGGGCAGCTCCCGCGTGCCGAACACGCGCGCGCCGAGTTCGCGGTACTGCTCGGCTTGGCCCGCGATCACGGCGAGGCCGGTGTCGTGCAGGTCCTGCGGGCCGCGCGCGGTGGTGGTGTGCAGGCGGGCGAGGCGGGCGTAGATCTCGTCGCCGCCGGGCAGCCAGGAGACGCCGGCCTGGTCGTCCGGGCGGCCGTGCTGCAGGACTTCGGCCTCGAGGAAGTCGCGGTACTCCCGGAAAGCCGGGTGCACGACGTCGCGCAGCAGCTCCTCGCGGCGGGTTGCGAACTCCTCGTCCGGCGCCGGCTGGCGCAGCAGCGGATCGCCCGCCGGCTCGGCGAGGTAGCGGTCCAGGTGGGCGATGGCGCCCCGCACCAGCCGCGCGACCGGCACGCGCCCGGCCGCGATCCCCGCCCGGTGCCGTTCGGCGATCGCGCGCAGATACGCCGGGATCCCGGCGAGCCGCCCGAGGTGCGCCTCCGCCGACGCCCCGCCCGCGACGGAGACCATCGGCAACGAAGACAGCAGCCCCGCCGCGGGCGCGACGAACAGATCGCTGACGGTGAACTCGGTGAAATGGCTGTCGATCAGGTCCAGCCGGCCCTCGATGGAGTGCACCAGGACCTCACGCGTCACGCGGTCCTCGCCGGACAAGCCCGCGGCCTCGACCGCGCGCGCCCGCTCCAGTAACGCGGACAGCCGCCCACGATGAGCGGCCTCGGCCTCGGCGCTCGGATCGTCAAGACCCGGCGCGTCCGGCCGGACGCCCAGCAACGCCGCGGTAAGCGGCTCGACGGCGAACAACTCGTCGACGAACTCGCCGGCGAGAACAGTGACCACGGTCATCGGATTCGGACCCCCAGGTTCGGTGGCGCAGGTGCCTTTCCGACCCTAATGGACATCCGCTCCGGTCGGGGTCACCTGGCCCGAGAGTCCCGTTCACGCTGGGAGAACGGCGCTTTTCGCCGCCGGCGGTCACTCCCCGTGCGACCCGGGCCGCGACGGGATCCGGTCGCGGGGCGGCCGGGTGTGGTCCGGTCGGGGAGGTGCTGCGGTGGGTGACGGGTGGACGGGTTCGGGATGAAGGCGGCTCGCGCGGCGAGCAGTGCGGTGAGCAACAGGTGGGTGGGGTTCGGACAGGTGAGGCTCAGGCGAGGAGGTGACGCGGTGAGCGACAACTGGGCGAGCTCGGGATGAAGGCAGCCCGAGCAGCGGGGCAAGGCGGTGAGCGACGGGTGGACCGGTTTGGGCGGGCGGAACTCGAGCGAGGAGGTGACGCGGTGAGTGGCGGGTAGGCGATCTCGGGATGAAGGCGGCTCGCGCGAAGTGGCGGTGCAGTGAGCGGGCAGGTGGGACTCGAACGGCGAGGCAATGCAGCGGGCGATAGGTCGACCTGGCATGGTCCGGTGCGCCTCGAGTTGGGACGGCGCGAGCTGGGACAGCGGGAGCGGCCAATGCAGCCCGGCACGCCGGGCGCGGTGAGTGACAGGGAACCCCAGGCGCGCCCGGCACCGGGTAACCCGGGCGCGGCCAGAGCCGATGCGCCTCGGGGCTGGGACAGCAGGAGCCGGGAAAACGGGAGCGGCCAAACACAGCCCGGCTCACCAGGCGCGGCGAGTAACAGAGAACCCAAGCGCGCCGGGCATGGCCAGGAACCCAGGCGCGCCGGGCACAGCCGGCATCGGGGAACCCGGGCACGGCCAGCACCGCGGAACCTGGGCACGGCCTGAGCCGGGGAACCCGGGCACGGCCAGCACCAGGGAACCCGGGCACAGCCAGCACCGCGGAACCCAGGCACAGCCAGCACCGCGGAACCCAGGCACAGCCAGCACCGCGGAACCCAGGCACAGCCAGCACCGCGGAACCCAGGCACAGCCAGCACCAGGGAACCCAGGCACAGCCAGCACCGCGGAACCCAGGCACAGCCAGCACCAGGGAACCCAGGAGCGGCCTGAGCCGAGGAGCCCGCCGCGCGCGAAGGGGGTGAAAGCCGGTGAACGGGGTGGGAGGGGGGCGGGACACGGGTGGTTCGGGCGCGATCCGGGGAGGTGAGGCGGTAGCGTTCGGGGAGTGGCCGTGACCGATCCCGTCGACGTTCGACTGCTTGCCGCGCTCGCTGAGCTTGGCAAGGCCGCGGTGCACGAGCTGGCGGCCAAGGTCGGGATGGATCCGCGGGAGGTCGCGTATCGGCTGGTGGCGTTGTCCGGGAGTGGGCTGCCGCTGCTGGTCGGGGTCGAGAGTGATCCCAGCGGGTTGCGGGCCGCGATTTCGGCCGCACCGCCGTCGTGGGCTCAGGCGGGGGCGCAGCAGCCGTCGTCGGGACCGGTGCCGGCGCAGCCGCCGTCCGGGGCGATGGCGTTCCCGCAGCAGTACCCGTCGCCACAGCAACCGTCACTGCAGCAAATCCAGCCGCACCAATCCCAGCCGCTGGCGCCTCAGCAGTTCCTGTCACAGCAGCAATCCCCGTCGGGGCAAGGGGTTCAGCAGCAGCCGGGCCAGGCACCCCAGCACCAGCAGCAACAGCCGGGCCAGACTCCCCAACAGCCACAGACCGGGCAAGCATCCCAGCACCAGCCAGGCCAGACTCCCCAGCAGTCACAGACCGGGCAGGCACCACAGCACCAGCCCGGACAGGCACCCCTGCAGCCGATGTCGCAGCACCAACAGCACCAGCACCAGCACCAGCACCAACAACCGCAGCAGCACCAGCCGCAGTCCGGGGCGATGTCCCAGCAGCCGTCCAACGGGTTTGCCGGGGGCGGGCCGGTGATGGCGCCGTTCGCGCAGGGGCAGGCCGTCCACGGTGGGCCGTCCGGAGCTCACGCTGTCCAAGGCACACCGTCGGGCCCCTACCCCGGAGCACCCCAGCCCCAGCCCGGCGCGACCTCCGGGCCGTACGCGGGAGTGCCCGGGTCCGGCTCAGGACCGTACGCAGTGCAAGGCCACCAACCCGGGGCACCGTCCCATCCCCTCGTGAGCACCTGGGGCGTGCCGCAGACGGCGTCCTGGGCGCGCGGCGACGAGCCGCGGCGGGCCGGGCCGCCCGGGGGCAAGCGGGGGCGGATCGGCGAGGTGCTGGCGACCGAGGGGCTCGAGGGTGAGCAGCTCACCGTGCAGTTGCTGGAGGTCCAGGACCCGGCGGACTACCTGTTCGGCGCGGCCGGCTACCGGCTCGAGGAGGGCGAGCGGTCCGTGGTCGTGCACACGGAGATCACCAACCGCGGCTCGGTCGGCTTCGCGTCGCTGCCCGACAACTACCTCGAACTCGTCACCGAAGACGGGAGCACGGTCGGCAAGGCGCCGGTCTCGCTCACTTCGCGCCCGCCGCACAAGATCGGGGTGCGGCCGGGCGAGACGCTCGGCGGGCACACCGTCTACATCCTCCCGGACGCCACCCGCGTGGTCTCGGTCCGCTGGAGCCCGCGCCCCGAACCGGACGATCGCACGCTGACCTGGGCGGTCGAGCTCTAGTTCTCGTCGCGCAGGAGCTGCAGGGCGTGGGCCAGGTCGTCCGGGTACTCCGCCTCGAACTCCACCCAGCGGCCGTCGGCCGGGTGCGCGAAGCCGAGCGTGCGGGCGTGCAGCCACTGGCGGGTCAGTCCCAGCTTGCGCGCCAGCACCGGGTCCGCGCCGTACGTCAGATCGCCGACGCACGGGTGGCGCAGCGCGGAGAAGTGCACGCGGATCTGGTGCGTCCGGCCCGTCTCCAGCTTGACGTGGGCCAGCGAGGCGGCGCGGAACGCCTCCACCACCTCGTAATGGGTCACGCTCGGGCGCCCGCCCGCGACCACGGCGAACTTGTAGTCGTGGCGGGGGTGGCGGTCGATCGGGGCGTCGATGGTGCCGCGCGTCGGGTCCGGGTGGCCCTGGACCACGGCGTGGTAACCCTTGTCGACGGTGCGCTCCTTGAACGCGCGCTTCAGCACGGTGTACGCGTGCTCGCTCTTGGCCACCACCATCACGCCCGTGGTGCCCGCGTCGAGCCGGTGCACGACACCCTGGCGCTCGGCCGCGCCCGAGGTCGCGATCCGCAGCCCCGCGGCCGCCAGCCCGCCGACCACCGTCGGCCCGGTCCAGCCCGGGCTCGGGTGCACGGCGACGCCGACCGGCTTGGAGATCACGACGATGTCGTCGTCGTCGTGCAGGATCCGCATGCCCTCGACGGCCTCGGCGACGACCTCGACCGGGTTCGCCGGCTCGGGCAGCGTGACCTCCAGCAGCCCGCCGGCGGCGAGCCGGTCGGACTTGCCGGCCGGCCGGCCGTCCAGCAGCACCTCGCCGGCCGCGGCGAGTTCCGCGACGACCGTGCGCGAAAGGCCGAGCAGCTTGGCCAGCCCGGCGTCCACGCGCATCCCGTCGAGCCCGTCCGGGACGGGCAGCATCCGGGCGCTCACGCGGATTCCTCTTTCTTGGTACGGGTGGAGGTGCCGTCGTAGTCCTTGCCGAGCAACGACAGCAGGACGATCAGCACCCCGCCGCAGCAGATGGCCGAGTCGGCGATGTTGAAGATCGCGAAGCCCTCGCCGTTGGGGGCGAACGCCGAAATGAAGTCGACGACGTGGCCGCGCAGCGGGCCGGGGGCGCGGAAGATGCGGTCGGTCAGGTTGCCGAGCGCGCCCGCGAGCACCAGGCCCAGCCCGATCGCCCAGCCGATCGAGCGCAGCCGCCGCGAGAGCCAGATGATCGCGACCACCACGGCCGCCGCGACCAGCGCGAGCACCCAGGTCATGCCGGTGGCCATGGAGAACGCGGCGCCCGGGTTCCGGATCACCTGCAGGTAGATCAGCCCGCCGAGGATGCGGACCGGCTCCTTGCCCTCCAGGTTCGCCGCGACCAGGTTCTTCGTCACCAGGTCGATCACCCAGATGACCACGGCGACGGCGAACACCAGCCCGACCCGGCGCTTGGGCAGCGGGGCGGCCGGCTCGGCCTCGGGTTCCGCCGGCGCCAGAGCCTCGGCCGGAGCCGGTTCGGGGGCCTCGGCAGGCTGCTCGACGTGGTGTTCGGAGGAGGAGGACTCGGTGCTCACCCGACCATTGTCCACGTTACGGGCTCAGCCGGTCTCGGCGGCAGGCCGAGGACGCCACTTCGCGGGCCCCGCGACCGCCGCGAACGCCGCCGCCAGCAGAACCGCGCCCGAAAGCACGACCCCGGCGAGCGACGGCAGGAGCACCGCGGCGAGGACCGCGAACAGCACCGAAACGACCGCGACGAACACGCTGCGTTCGTACCAGGCGAGCAGCAGCAGCCCGAGCGCCGCGAGCGCCGGGCCGCGCACCTCGGCCGGGAGGCCGAACTGCGTGAACGCGAGCAGGTCGAGCAGCGGCACGGCCAGCACCCCGCCCACCAGCGCCAGCGCGAACCGGCCGGTGCGGTACGGCGTCCCGGCCCGGCGGGCGGCGACCGCGTACCCGGCGAGGACGGCCGCCACCACGAGCGCGAGCATGATCAGCCAGCCGGTCGAGGGCGCGAACGGCGCGGGCACCGACCTCGCCGGGACGAGAGGCGGCTGGCTGGGGGAGTACGTCACCGACCCAAATCCGGCCACGAGCTGCTGCGCGGCAAAGCCCGAACTCCCCGACACGGCCACCGCGACGTCGTAGGGCATCGGCCGGTTCTGCGTGGTGGCGAGCTGCACCCCGATCAGCACCAGCTCGGCGAAACCCAGCAGGGCCAATGGAAACGCGTACCGCGGCACTCTCCCCATCCGCCGGAGCCTAGCGGACCGGCCGGGCGCTCAGGAGCAGAACGGCGGCAGCTCGCGCGGGTCCCCGACGGGCGCCCAGCGGCCGTCCACCTTCTCGTACTGCCAGCGCGCGCCACGGGCCGCGATCTGACGGAGGGCGAGCACCAGGCGGTCCACGTGCTCCGCCGTGCTGCCGAGGCCGAGGCTGACGCGCACGGCCTGCTGCCCGTCGCCGCCGGCCACGCCGATCAGGCGCTTCGTGGCGACGTGCGCGCAGAAGGCGCCGTCGCGGACGCCGATGCCGTACTCGGCCGACAGCACCGCGGCGAGCCAGCCGGGCTCGAAGCCGTCGACGACGAAGCTCACCGTGCCGACCCGGTCGACCGGCGCGTCGAACAGCCGCAGCTCGGCGCAGCCGGGGATGCCGGCCAGGCCCTTGCGCAGCCGCTCCAGCAGCTCGGCCTCATGCTCGCCCACGGCGTCCCACCGCGCGGCCAGCTGCTCGCACGCGACCCCGAGCGCATACACGCCAACGGTGTTCGGCGAACCCGCCTCGTGCCGCTCCGGCCCCGAGTTCCAGACCACGGCCTCCTCGGTGACGAGCTTGGTCGCGCCGCCGCCGGCGAGGTACGGCGTGGCGGCGCGCAGCCAGTCCGCGCGGCCGATCAGCGCCCCGGCACCGAAGGGCGCGTACAGCTTGTGGCCGGAAAGCGCGACGTAGTCCACGTCCAGCTCTCGCAGCGAGATGCGGCGGTGCGGCGCGAGCTGGGCGGCGTCGAGCGCGATGCGGGCGCCGTGTTTCCTTGCCACGGCGGCGATCTCGGCCACCGGGAGCAGTTCACCGGTCACATTGGACGCTCCGGTGACCACCACCAGCCGCGGGCCCTGCGGGCAGCCCGCGAGCGCTTCGTCCACAATGGACACTGCCGCGAGCCGCGTGCGCGGAAGGCGGACGCGGCGGACGTTCCGGCCGCGCCACGGCAGCAGCGCGGCGTGGTGCTCGGTGTCGAACACGACCACGGAAGTGTTCTGCGGCAAGGCGCGGGCCAGCAGGTTGAAGGAATCCGTGGTGTTGCGCGTGAAAACGACGGTGTCGGTGCCGCGCGCGTCGACGAAGCGGCGAAGGATGTCGCGGGTGCGCTCGTACAGCCGCGTCGAGACCTGCGACGCGAAGCCGGCGCCACGGTGGACGCTCGCGTACCAGGGCAGGAACTCGTCGACGGCCGTGCGCACGGCGTCCAGGCACGGCGCGCTGGCGGCGTGGTCGAGGTTCGCGTAGCCGATCTCGCCGCCGGTCACCAGCGGCACCCGCAGGCTCGCCCCGGCGACGGCCGGGATCGGCTGGGGCGCAACGGTTTCAAGAGCTTCAGCGGGGCAGGAGCGATCGAGGGCGAGAGTCATGAGGGTGCCTCCTCGGCAATCCGGGGGACCCCCGGCGAGGGGTCCGCGCTTGCCTGCCGCGATACGCGACCGGCCTGGTCCTCACCCGGGGCACCCCACCGCGGTAGGAGGGTTGCCGGCCAGCAAGCCGGGGCTTCGCGCTGGCACTCATGACCTGTTTCCGAAGGTAACCGAACGGAGTGGGTGCAAGCCAGCCCCGTCCCGCGATCTGAGACCGCGGTCACACGTTCGGCGGAGGAGTCAGCGGCCGTCTTCGCCGCGCCAGCGGGCCAGGCGACCGGCGCGGTCCACGGCGCGGATCCGGCGCTCCGCCGCGTCCCGGACGCTCGCGGTGGTCACCACGAGGAGCTGGTCGGCCACCTGCAGGCGGCTCGTCTTCTGCGGTGTGAAACCCGCGCCGGAGCGGACGATCAGGCTCACCGTGGCGCCGACGGGCAGGCCCAGCTCCGAGATGTACACGCCGTGCAGCTTCGAGCCCTTCTGGATGCGCACCTGCAGCAGCTCGGCGCCCAGCTCGTCCAGCGGCGCGGCGTCGACCTCGATCTCGTAGGCCTCGGCCGGCTTGGCCAGGCCCAGCAGCCGGGCCAGCGGGGAGAGGGTGGCGCCCTGCAGCAGCGTCAGCACGATGACCAGCACGAACACCGCGTCGACCAGCTGTTCGGCGCCCGGGACGCCCTCGGACAGCGGGATCATCGCGAGCACGATCGGCACCGCCCCGCGCAGGCCGGCCCAGGACAGGAACGCCTGCTCCCGCCAGGGCAGCCGGAACGGCAGCATCGAGAGCACCACCGACAGCGGCCGCGCGAGCAGGAGCACCACCGCGCCCGCGACCAGGCCGGGCACCAGCGTCTCCAGCAGCCGGCTCGGCGAGGCGAACAAGCCGAGCAGCACGAACAGGCCGATCTGCGCGAGCCAGCCGAGCCCTTCGGCGAACGAGAGCGTGTCGGAGCGGTGCGGCAGCTTGGAGTTGCCCAGCACCACGCCGGCGACGTACGTGGCGAGCAGGCCCGAAGCGTGCGCCAGCTGCCCGGAGGAGTACGCCACCACGCACACCGCGACCGTCGCCAGCGGGTACAGGCCGGTGGCCGGCAACGCAGCCCGCCGCAGCGCCATCGCGCCCAGCCAGCCGAACAGCAGCCCGATCCCCAACCCTGCGGCCAGCTCGTAAATCACCAACAGTGGCAACGACCAGTCCACAGTGGCCCCGGAAGCGAGCACAACGACGGCGATGTACGCGGGCGCGTCGTTGATGCCGGACTCCAGCTCCAGCGTGCCGACGATCCGCTTCCCCACCCCGGCCGAGCGCAGCACGGAGAACACCGCCGCGGCGTCGGTGGACGCGAGCACCGCGCCCCACAGCAGCGCGAGCCGCCAGTCGAGGCCCAGCAGCCAGTGCAGGGCGGCGCCGGTGATCGCGACGCTCAGCACAACGGCCACTGTGGACAGTGCGATTCCCCGCCCCAGCGAGGGTTTCACCGAGGCCCACCGCGTGGTCAGGCCGCCCTCGGTGAGGATCATGACCAGTGCGGCGAGGCCGAGGGACTGGGTCAGGGCGGGGTTGTCGAACCGGATGCCGAACCCGGATTCGCCCAGCACCACGCCGATCGCGAGGTACAGCAGCAGCGACGGGAACCCGAGCCGGATCGAGACGCGCACCGCGACGACGGACGAGAGCAGCACCACGCCGCCGACCCCCAGAAGCACGGGAAGCTGATCCATCGTCCGCTCCCTCCCGGTCTCCGCCGGAGTCCAGGATAATGAGCGGAGGTGCTCACTCTTTCGTGTACCACCGGATAATTCGGACAACTGGCATGCTAGGACGCCCGAGCGGCACCGAGCGTCGTGAAAGCACTACGCAGCGCGGCGATTCTCTGTCCAATCAAGACGGTCGGCTACTTCACCCCGGCCAGGAACTTCGCGCCCAGCGTGACGGCGGGCCCGGAATCGTTGGCGCCCTCCAGGAAAACCACGAAGGCGACGTCGCCGCGATAGCCGGTGAACCAGCCGTGGGCCTCGGCGCCGGAGCCGAACTGGGCGGTGCCGGTCTTGCCGAAGACGGTGCCGGAGCGGGACAGCCCGGTCGCGGTGCCGCCGGTGACCACCTCCCGCATCATCGTGCGCACCGAAGCCAGCACGCCCGCGGGCGGCGCGGTGTAGCGCGTCGACACCTTGGTCGCCAGGTCCGGGTCCGACCACAGGCTCGGCGTCACGGCCTTGCCCGCCGCCACCGTCGCGGCCATCAGCGCCTCGCCGAACGGGCTGACCTGCACCGTGCCCTGGCCGATGCCGTCCTCGACCTGCTCGTCGGCACCCGCGGCCGGGACCACCTTGCCGGTTTCGGTGGCGACGCCGGGGATGTCGAAGTCCGCGTTCAGGCCGTACTGGCTCGCCGCCTTCGCCAGCCCGTCGGCGGGCAGCTGCGAAGCGAGGGTGCCGAACGTGGTGTTGCACGACTTCGCGAACGCCCGGTGCATCGGGACCGTGCCCAGGTCGAAGCCCTCGTTGGAGATGGTCCGGGTGCCGATCCGCGCGGTCAGCGGGCAGGGCAGCGACGCGTCCGGGGTCGCGATCCCGGCCTCCAGCGCGGCCGTCGCCGTCGCGATCTTGAACGTCGAGCCGGGCGCGTACAGCCCGCTCAGCGCCGAAGGCCCGGTCCCGGCCGCGGCGTTCTGCGCCACCGCCAGCACCCCGCCGGTCGACGGCTGGATCGCCACGATCAGGGCCTTGCCGCTGAAACCGTCCACAGCCGACTGCGCCGCCGACTCCACCGCGACGCTCAGCGTGGACTTCAGCGCCTGCGTCCCGCTGGTGGTCTTGCCGAACAGCGTCTCCAGGTTCTTGCCCGACGCGTCCACCCGCTCGACCGCGAACGCGTCCGAGGAGGTGGCGTGGACCTGCCCGGTCAGCGCGGACTGGAGCAGCGGGAACGCCGCGCCTTCGGCCGAGTGGAGGCCACCGGCGCCGGTCACGAGGATCGGCTTGCCGTCGCGGTCGACCACCGCGGGCTCGTCGCCCGAGGAGGTCGCGACGACCAGGCGCTGCCCGGCCTGCAGCTTCGGCTGCAGCGCCGCGAGCGTCCAGTGCACCCGCCATTCCGGGCCGGAGCGCACGACGTCGAACGTGCCGTCGTAGGACCACACGTGACCAGCGCCGAGCGTCCAGGTCAGGGTGTACGCGGCCGGCGCCTTGTCCCCGGCGGGCGCGCCGACCGTCCCGAGCTTGGCTTGCATCCCGGTCGGCTTCAGCGTGGCCCAGGCGTCGCGCAGGACCGCAGCCGAGCCGGACGGGTCGTCGGTCAGCCGGCTCGCGCCTTCGGTGTCGCTCGAGGCCAGGGCCTTCAGGTACTGGTCCGCCGCCGAGGTCGGATCGGGCGCCTGCACCACGTCCGACGCCGGTGTCTCTCCCGGTGAGGACGCTGCCGGAGCCGGGCTCCCCCCGCTGAGCAGGACCACCGCCGCCACCACGATCGCGACCACCGCGACGGCGCCGCCGATCAGCACGCCTCTTTTGCCCGCAGGACTCACCGTGCACTCTCCCCCTGGCCCCGTGCGGCGTTCGCGCACCCGGCCCAGCTTGCCCATCGCGCGCGAGGCGAACCTGTTACCAATCCGGCCAAAAGTAGGCGGACACGAAGTGCCCCCTTGTGTACAGCCGATTCGCCGTGACTGTGGTCGGATTGGTAACAATGGCCAGCACTGGAGGGAAAGCGGCCTTCCCGACGCCGATTCGTGACCGGCGCCGGGAAGAGGCCGGGGTCAGGCCTTGGCGACCGCCACGCGCACCTTCACGCCTTCGCCGACCGTGCCCTCGAAGCCGCCGGGCGCCTCGCCGTAGGACACCGCCGTGGCCAGCGTCTCGGCGGCCACGAACTCCTCGTGCTTGCGGATGGCCGCGACCGTCGCCTCCGGCGCGTCGATCACCAGCGTGATGCGGTCCGCGACGTCGAGGTCCGCGTCGCGCCGGGCCTGCTGCACCACGCGCACCAGGTCACGGGCCACGCCCTCGTCGGCGAGGTCGGCAGTGACCTCGGTGTCGAGCACGACCAGGCCGCTCCCGCCGGGCAGCTCGGCCGCCGCGCCGCCGTCCTTGGCGACCAGACGGCGGTCGTACTCGCTGTCGAGCAGCTCGACGCCCGCGGCCACGACCGCGCCGCCGGGGCCGGTGGTCCAGTCGCCCGCCTTGACCGCCTTGATCACCTGCTGCACGGCCTTGCCCAGCCGCGGCCCGGCCGCCCGCGCGTTGACCGCTACCTCGAACTCGCCGTGCGCGGCCACGTCGGCGGTCAGCTCGACGGACTTGACGTTCACCTCGTCGCGCAGGATGTCGGTGAACTCGCGCAGCGCCTCGACGTCGCCCGCCGCCACCACCAGCCGCGCCAGCGGCAGCCGCACGCGCAGCTTGTTCGCCTTGCGCAGGGAAAGCGCCGAAGACGCCACCTGGCGCACCCGGTCCATCGCGGTCACCAATGCCGCGTCCGAAGGCAGGTCGAGCGCGTTCGGCCAGTCGGTCAGGTGCACCGAGCGGCCGCCGGTCAGCCCGCGCCACACCGTCTCCGTGGTCAGCGGCAGCAGCGGCGCGACCACGCGGCAGGTCACCTCGAGCACGGTGTGCAGGGTGTCGATCGCGTCCTGCTCCCCCGCCCAGAAGCGGTCCCGCGAGCGCCGGACGTACCAGTTCGTGAGCACCTCGAGGAAGTCGCGGACGGTCTGGCAGGCGCCGGCGATGTCGTAGTTGTCCAGCGCGTACTCGACGTCGGTGACCAGCTCGTGGGTCTTGGCCAGCACGTACCGGTCGAGCAGGTGCGTGGAATCCGTGCGCCACTTGCCGTCCACGCCCTCGGCGTTCGCGTACAGGGCCAGGAAGTAGTACGAGTTCCACAGCGGCAGCACGGCCTGGCGCACGGCGTCGCGGATGCCCCGGTCGGTGACGACCAGGTTGCCGCCGCGCAGGATCGGGCTCGCCATCAGGTACCAGCGCATGGCGTCGGAGCCGTCGCGCTCGAACACCTCGTTGACGTCCGGGTAGTTCCGCAGCGACTTGGACATCTTCTGCCCGTCGGAGCCCAGCACGATGCCGTGAGAGATGCAGGTGCGGAACGCCGGCCGGTCGAACAGCGCGGTGGCGAGCACGTGCAGCAGGTAGAACCAGCCGCGCGTCTGGCCGATGTACTCCACGATGAAGTCGCTCGGGTAGTGGTGCTCGAACCACTCGGCGTTCTCGAACGGGTAATGCACCTGGGCGTACGGCATCGAGCCCGAGTCGAACCAGACGTCGAGCACCTCGGGCACCCGGCGCATGGTCGAGTTCCCGGTCGGGTCGTCCGGGTTCGGCCGCGTCAGCTCGTCGATGTAGGGCCGGTGCAGGTTGTCCAGGCGCACGCCGAAGTCGCGCTCCAGCTCGTCGAGCGAGCCGTACACGTCCGTGCGCGGGTACGCCGGGTCGTCGGACTGCCACACCGGGATCGGCGAGCCCCAGTAGCGGTTGCGGGAGATCGACCAGTCGATGGCGTTCTCCAGCCACTTGCCGAACTGGCCGTCCTTGACGTTGCCCGGGTACCAGGTGATCTGCTGGTTCAGCTCGACCATCCGGTCCTTGAACTGCGTCACCGCGACGAACCACGAGGAAACGGCGCGGTAGATCAGCGGGTTCCGGCAGCGCCAGCAGTGCGGGTACGAGTGGTCGTAGGTCTCGTGGCGCAGCAGCACCGCGCCTTGGCGGGCCGCGGAACCGGTGCCGTTCTTGAGGTCCCGGACGATCTCGGCGTTGGCGTCGAAGACCTGCTGACCCTCGTAGTCGGGCACGGTGGCGTCGAACTTGCCGTGCGCGTCGACCGGCGTCACCGGGGTGATCCCGGCGGCGTCGGTGACCACCTTGTCCTCCGCGCCGTAGGCGGGAGCGATGTGCACGGCACCGGTGCCGTCCTCGGTGGTGACGTAGTCCGCGGACAGCACCCGGTGCGCGTTCTCCGTGCCGACGAAGTACGGGAACGGCGGGGCGTAACGGTTTCCGAGCAGCTGCGCCCCGGTGTAGCGCGCCACCACGGCCGGCTCCTCGCCCAGCTCGCGCGAGTACGCGGCGACCCGCGCCTCGGCGAGCAGGAACCGCTTGCCGGGCAGGTTCTCACTTTCCACCACGACGTAGTCCACCTCGGGGTGCACCGCGGTGGCCAGGTTGGACGGCAGCGTCCACGGGGTGGTCGTCCAGATCAGCAGGTAGGTGCCGTCGAGCTCGTTCCCGTTGCCCTCCAGGCGGAAGCCGACGGTGACCGCCGGGTCCTGGCGGTTGCGGTAGACGTCCGCGTCCATGCCCAGCTCGTGGTTGGACAGCGGGGTCGCGTCCCGCCAGCAGTAGGGCAGCACGCGGTAGCCCTCGTAGACGAGTCCCTTGTCCCACAACTGCTTGAACGCCCAGAGCACCGACTCCATGTAGGTGACGTCGAGCGTTTTGTAGTCGTTTTCGAAGTCCACCCAGCGGGCCTGGCGGGTGACGTAGTCCTGCCACTCGTCGGTGTAGCGCAGCACGGACTCGCGCGAAGCCTCGTTGAACTTCGCGATGCCCATCTCTTCGATCTCGGTGGTCTCGGTGATGCCGAGCTGGCGCATCGCCTCGAGCTCGGCGGGCAGGCCGTGGGTGTCCCAGCCGAACCGGCGCTCGACGTGGTTGCCCTTCATCGTCCGGTAGCGCGGGACGATGTCCTTGACGTAGCCGGTGAGCAGGTGGCCGTAGTGCGGCAGGCCGTTCGCGAAGGGCGGGCCGTCGTAGAAGACGAACTCGTTGTCGCCGTTCGCCCCGGCCGGGCGCTGGTCGATCGACGCCTGGAACGTCCGGTCGCTCTCCCAGTATTCGAGGACGCGCTGCTCCAGCGCGGGGAACGAGGGCTGGGACGGGACGGCGTTCGTTCCGGCCGCTCCGTCCAGCTGGGCCTGGGGGTACATCCGGGTGCGCTCCTTGCGTTCGTCGCTCGCGTACGGACGGCCGGTGCCACACCGGTCATCCACACGGGGACGAGACGCTCGCACGCCACGCGGTACCACCCCGCTTGCCCGGGGCGAACCTCCGCTCCGGGCCACTCGTGGACGGCTGTCACGGGCCGCACCCGTCCGGGTCTACTGGGGGCGCGCCGCGCCCTGTTCTTCCGGAGGCTCCCCGGTGATGGCCGGATCAGCGCCTTGCTGACTCCAGGTTAGCTGGCGGGCGCAAGCGGGTTGGCGGTGACCCGGCGTCACCGCGCGCTCCCGCTGTCTCGACGGTCGTAATGCGTGATGAGGACTCCTCGGGTGGTGACGACGCTCCGGGTGAGGGTGAACTCGGTGCGGGGCGCCACGCCGTCGAACAGGCGGGTGCCGGAGCCGAGGGTCACCGGGTGGATCAGGAGCGTGTAGTGGTCGATCAGGCCGGCCGCGTGCAGCCCGCGCACGAGCGAGGCGCTGCCGATGACCGACAGGTCGTTGCCGGACCGGGCTTTCAGCTCGGCCACGGTCCGGGTGGCGTCGCCGCGCAGCAGCACGGAGTTCGGCCACGCGCCGGCGTCCTCGAGGGTGGTCGAGGCGACGTACTTGGTCGCGGCGTTCAGATGGGTGGTGAACGGGTTGCCGTCGTCGCGGGGTCCCCACGCGGTGCTGAAGTCCTGCCAGGTGCGCCGGCCGAGCAGCATGTCCCCTGGCCGGCTCATGCCCTGGCCCATCTCCCGGGCCAGCACCTCGTCCTGGTACCCGGTGCCCCACCCGCCGTGGGGGAAACCGCCGCGGGTGTCCTCGTCCGCACGGCCGGGGCCCTGCACGACGCCGTCGAGAGTGACGCTCATGGTGACGCTGATCGAACGCATCGGTTTTCCCTCCGCTCGCGCGGGCCGGATGGGCGGCCCGTCACCCCCTACACGAACGGCGGCCGCCCGGATCGACATCGGCCGGTGCGGGCATTCGGGACACAGCCAGACGGCGGGGCTGGGTCGCCAACGTGAGCGCCGCGGCAGCGAGCCAGAGCGCCGCGGCCACCACCCCGAGCACGTGCAGGCCGTGCACGAACTCGCCGCGGGCGGCCGGTTCTCCTGCCACCGCACCGAAAACGGCCACGCCGAGCGCGCCGCCGGCCTGTCGCGCGGTGTTGTTGACCCCGCTCGCGACGCCCGCGCTCGACGAAGGCACGTCCGCCACCGCGGCGGTGACGACGGCGGCGGTGAGCAGCCCCATGCCGAGCCCGAGGCCGAGCAGCGTCGGCAGCACGGTCGGGTACCCGCTCGCGGTCCCGATCCGCAGCAGGTTCAGCAGGCCCAGCGCGCCGAGCAGGAGCCCGGCCACCATCAGCGGCCGCGGGCCGAACCGGCCGGTGAGCCGTCCGCTCAGCGGGCCGAGCACCGACAGCGGGACGAACAGCGGCAGCACGGCCAGCGCGGCGCCGAGCGGGGACGCGCCGAGCACCCGCTGGAGGTAGAGCGTCAGCACGAGGACCGCGAAGCCCAAAGAACGCCACGGCGGACACCAGGTTCGCGCCGATCGTCGCCGGTGAGCGCAGCACGTCGAACGGCAGCATCGGCTCCCGCGCGCGGCGTTCGACGGCGGCGAACGCGAGGGCGGCGGCGACCGCGAGCACCGCGACGAGGGGCTGCCCGGCGATCACCGCGTACGTGCCGGAGCCGAGCGCGACCGCGGCGGTCACGGCGCCCGGCAGGTCGACGCGGCCCGGTTTCCGGACGCCCGGCGGGACGAGCCGGCGCGTGGCGACCATCGCGACCGCGGCGATCGGCACGTTGAGCCAGAACACCGGCCGCCAGCCGGCCAGTGAGACGAGCACGCCGCCCAGCAGCGGGCCCGCCGGCAGCGCGAGCGCCGACACCCCCGCCCAGACGCCCAGCGCACGAGCGCGTTCACGCCGTTCGGGAAAGGCCGCGGTGATCACGGCGAGAGTCCCGGGCAGCAGCAACGCGGCGCCGGCCCCCTGCGCGGCGCGGGCCGCGACCAGCCACGCGGCGCTGCCCGCGAGACCGCACAGCGCGGAAGCCGCGCCGAACACCGCGAGCCCGGTGAGCACCACCCCGCGATGCCCCAGTGCGTCGCCGAGCGCGCCGCCGGTGAGCAACAGCGCGGCGAGCACCACGGAGTAGCCGTCGACCACCCATTGCAGCTGCGCGAGCCCGGCGTTCAGCTCGGCGCCGATCGTGGGCAGGGCGACGTTGACGACGGTGACATCGAGTTGCACCAGGAACATCCCGGCGCACATGGTGATCAGGACGGCGGATCGCATGGTCCCCAGTGGACCGCGCGAAAACTTCCGTCGCGGTGGAAGTGTGCCGGGTGCACCCTGGGGGCATGCTCGAAGGAGACGCCGACATCGCCCGCACCGCCGCGCTGTTCGCCGACCGGGCGCGGGTGCGCGTGCTGCTGGCGCTCGCGGACGGCCGTTCACTGGCCGCGTCCGTGCTCGCGGCCGAAGCCGGCCTTTCGGCGCAGGGGGTCAGCGCGCACCTGGCCAAACTGCTCGACGCGGGCCTGCTCACCGCGGAACGCTCCGGGCGGCACCGGTTCTACCGGCTCGCCGGCCCGGCGCCGGAACTCCTGGAGACGCTGGCGCGATTCTCCCCCGCCCGGCCGGTGCGTTCGCTGAAGGAGGGCACGCGGGCGGAGGCCCTTCGGTCCGCGCGGACCTGTTACGACCACGTCGCCGGACGGCTGGGCGTCGCCGTCACCGCGGCCTTGCTGGAGCGGGACGCCTTGGTCACCGTGGATGGCCGGCCGGACACGACGCGTCGCGACGGGGACCGGATTTCCGCACAGCTCAAGGAACATCCGTACGCACTGGGCCCGGCCGCCGGGACCGTGTTCGGCGCGCTGGGGGTGGACCTCGCCGCGGTGTCCGCGAGCCGCCGCCCACTGCTGCGCTTCTGCCTCGACTGGAGCGAGCAGCGCCACCACCTGGCGGGCGCGCTGGGCGCGGCGCTGACCGGCCGGCTGCTGGACGCGGGCTGGCTGCGCCGCCGCGCGGAGGCCCACCGAGCCGTCCGCCTCACCCCGGAGGGCGCGGTCGCTCTGCGTGACGTGCTGGGTGTGACGATCTGAGGAAAGCGCGGCTTCAGCGGTGGGCGGCGGCGAGCACGGCGTCCGGGCCGCAGCGGGCGCACGGGGTGAAGCCGAGCTGCCGGGCCTCGCCGACGGCGATCGGGATGGTGTCGCGGCCGGAGAGCCAGCCGCAGTCCACCAGGTGGTAGCGGGGGTACTCGTCGACGACGACCACCTCGTCCTCGAGGTCCGAGACGATCGCCAGATCGTCGGCGGCCGTCTCCTCCTCGCCGGGAGCGTTCTCACGGGCGGGATCCGCTTTGGTGATCTTGGTCGCGACAGCCGCGGCGGGCGCGGGCGAGTCCGCGGCAGTGGTCTCGGCAGCGGCCGGTTCGGGCTCGTCTTCCGGCTCGATCACCGGGTCCGGCACGTCCGCCGGATCGCCGAGTTCACCCGTGGAGGGGAGGAGAGCGGTCGCCTCCGCGTCTTCCTTGTCCGCGTCCTCGGCGGTGTCCCCGGCGTCCTTGGTGTCTTTTGCGTCCGCGCTGTCCTCGGCGTCGGCACTGTCCTCCGTGGACGGTTCGGCCGCGGCGGCCCGCTTGCGGCGGCGGAGCCAGTCGACGAGCAGGATCAGCCCGGCGAGCACCGACAGGCCGATGGAGACCCAGGCCCACAGCGAGGTGGCCGTGATGAGGGCCGTGACGAGCAGCGCGAGCGCCGCCAGCACCAGAACGAGGACGATGTAGAGCACGCTGAATTAGAGCACGAACCGGTGGAATACTCCGGTCACGAAACGCCCACGCCCCGTACTCCCGCAAGTGCTTTCCGTGGCGGGCACGACCGCGCGCACGGCGAAAGCCCCGCCGTCGCCGGGATCCGGCGGACGACGGGGCTGTCACACAGCGAGAACGTCACACAGCGAAACTGTCACACAACAAGACTCAGCCCGCTTCGGCCCGCGGGCCGAACGAGTAGCCCTGGCCGTTGCCGGAGCCGGCCGGCTGGCCCGAGTTCGACGAGGCCGAAGCCGGCGCCGCCGAACCACGGTCGTCGAGCTCACGCAGCTGGGACTCGAGGAATCCGCGCAGCCTCGTGCGGTACTCCCGCTCGATCGTGCGCAGCTCCTCGATCTTCTTGCCCAGAGCGCCCTTCTCGGCGTTCAGGTTGTTCATCGTCTCGGTGTACTTGCGCTGCGACTCGCGTTCCATCGTGGTCGCCTTGTCACGGGCCTGACGCTCCAGCGTCTCGGCCCGCGTGCGCGCGTCGTTCAGCATGGTCTCGGCCCGCGTGCGGGCTTCGTTGACCATCGAGTCGGACTTCGCCCTGGCATCGGAGAGCAGCTGCTCGGACTTGGTCCGAGCCTCCGCCAGCATGCCGTCGGACTCGGTCTTGGCCTCGGCGGTCAGCCGGTCGGCCATCTCCTGGGCCAGGCCGAGGACCTTGGCGGCCTGGACGTTCGGCTCGCCACTGTCACCACCGACCATCGAATGGGCCTGTGTCTGCTCCATCGCCGAAGCGGGGGGCGGCACGGGCGCCAGACGGCGGGAGGGCTCTTCCCGCACCGGCGGTGGACCGCTCACCTTCGCGTTCTCGAGCTCACCGCGGGTCGATTCCAGCTCGTTGTCGAGCTGTTCGACCTGCTGCCGCAGCTCGTTGTTGTCCTCGATCAACCGGGCAAGCTCGGTCTCCACCAGGTCGAGGAACGCGTCCACCTCGTCCTCGTTGTAGCCCCTCTTGCCGATGGGCGGCTTGCTGAACGCGACGTTATGCACGTCAGCGGGGGTCAACGACATCAGATCACCTCACGCACTCCATGGCCTGCAGGGTCCACCCAAGTTTCCCCGATCACCTGGGAGTTGCCAGTTGCATCGCAAAGAACACAACCAACAGCAGCACCATAATCGATAAGTCCAGTCCCATCCCGCCGATCCGAACCATCGGGATCATTCGTCTGAACAGACGAACCGGCGGGTCGGTCACTGTGTAGATGGTCTCGAGCGTGACCGCAACCCCTCCGGCGGGACGCCACTCACGCGCGAAGGTGCGCACAAGCTCGATCACGATACGCGCCGTCAAGAGCAGCCAGAAGGCGAACAGCACGTACCAGACCACCAGCCACACAGCATTCACGCGACCACTCTAGCGGGGGACCCACGGAGAAGCCGCAGCCAGCGGCCGCGACATCCCATCGAGTCGACAAAATCACGTTCTGCTGCGCTCAGCGGTCCGGCCTGATCAGCCGCGCAGGAACAATCCGCCCTCGGCGATCCGCCTGCGGTCCTCAGCCGTCACGTCGACGTCCGGCGGTGAGAGAAGGAACACCTTGTTGGTGACCTTGTCCATCGAGCCCCGCAACGCGAAGGCGAGCCCCGCGGAGAAGTCGACGAGCCGCTTCGCGTCCGCGTTCTCCATCTCGGTGAGGTTGATGATCACCGGGATGCCCTCGCGGTAGTGCTCGCCGATCTGGCGCGCCTCGACGTAGCTCGTCATGTGCAGCGTCTTGATCCGGCTGAGCGCGTCGCGCGCCGGCGTCCGCACCGGCTCCGAAAGCGGGCGCAGCCGGGCGACCGGCTCGGGCTGGCGGTCGACGGCCAGCGCGCCGTGCGTGGTCGGCTCGGCCGTGACCGACCGTGACCGGGACCGCGGCGCGGGCTCGTCGTACGTGTCATCGGCCTCGCGGTACCGTGACCTGGATCGTGCCGGCGGCTCGTCGTAGGTGTCGTACTCGTCGTCGTAACCACGGCGGTACTCTTCGTCCTCGACCTCGTAGCCGTCTTCGTCTGCGGGCACCATCCCGAAGTAGGCCTTCAGCTTCTGCAGCGCGCTCATGCCTCTCCCTAGCCCTAGCCGCTCCCGCACCGTGCTACCCCACCCGGCCGCACACGAAACGTGACGGCCACGCGGACTCCCTACGGCGAGGCTAAACCGCGCCCACCGAGCAGCGCGGTTCCGACACGCACACAGGTCGAGCCGTGCGTGATCGCCTGTTCGAGATCATGGCTCATTCCGGCGGAGACTTCTACGGCATTCGGGTGATCTTCACGCAGCCGCCCCGATGCCTGGACCAGGCGGGCGAACGCGCGGTCCGGGTCCTCGCCGAGGGGGGCCACGGCCATCACGCCGCGCAGTCGCAACTCCCCCACACGGGCGATGTGGTCGGCGAGCGCGGCGAGGTCGCCGAGCGGCGTCCCGCCCCGCGCGGGGTCACCGTCGAGGCTCACCTGGATCAGCACGTCGAGCGGCTCGGCGCGCTCCCCCGCCTCCTGTGCGTGACCGACGGCCCGGCCGAGCGCGTCGGCCAGCCGGGCGGAGTCGACCGACTGGACCTCGGCCGCCCACCGGACCACGGAGCGGGCCTTGTTGCGCTGCAGGCTGCCGACCATGTGCCAGCGCGGCGCCGCGTCCGGGCGCAGCCGGGCCACCTCGGCCGCCTTCGGCCCGGCCTCCTGGTCGCGGTTCTCCGCGAGCTGCGTCAGGCCGAGGTCGGTGAGCAGGGCGGCGTCGGCCGCCGGGAAGGTCTTGGTGACGCCGAGCAGGCGCACCTCGCCGCGGGCCCGGCCGGCGGCCGCGCAGGCGGCGGCGATCCGCTCCTCGACCGCCTTGAGGGAAGCGGCCAGCTCGCCCTGGCGGTCGTCCGTCATCGGGCACCCCCGCCGGACCACTGTGGACACACGACGGCCGCTCCGCTCACTGGGCCTCCAGCCAGGTGATGCCCGCGATCCGGCCGGTGGTGCCGTCGCGGCGGTAGCTGAACAGCGTCTTGTCCTCCGCGGTGCAGCGCGGGTCCACGCCGATCTTGCCGACGCCGTGGTCGGCGAGCTGCCGCCACAGCCCCGCGCGCAGGTCGAGGCCCGGCGTGCCCTTGCGGGTCTTGGCCGCGCTGCCGGGAACGTGCTTCTCGACGTCGGCCGCCATCTCCGCGGGCACCTCGTAGCAGTCGCCGCAGATGGCCGGGCCCAGCAGGGCCTCGGTGCGGCCGGGTTCGGCGCCCAGCTCGCGCATCGCCGCCAGCGCCGCGGGAACCACGCCGACGCGCGCGCCGACCCGTCCCGCGTGGACTGCCGCGACGACGCCGGCCTCGGGGTCGGCCAGCAGGACCGGCACGCAGTCGGCGACGAGCACCACGAGCGCGACGCCGGGCTCGGCCGTCACGAGCGCGTCGGTCGCCTCGGCCGCGGCGGTCTCGGTGCCGTCGACGATCGTCGCCGTGCGGCCGTGCACCTGCTCCATCCAGGCCAGCCGGTCCTCGGCCAGGCCCAGCTCAGTGGCCAGCCGCTTGCGGTTGGCGAAGACGTCGCCGTCCTCGTCACCGACATGGCCGCCGAGGTTGAAGGTGTCGTACGGCGGGCGGGAAGCGCCGCCCGCCCTGGTCGTGACCACTCGTCGTACTCGCACCCGGCCATCCTCCCACTGCGTCGTCTTGGACCCAGGGTCGTTTCCCGCCCAGGGGCCACGAACGCGGCGAAGGCCACCTCGATCGGTCCGAGGTGGCCTTCGCCGCGGGAAAACGGTGCTTACCGGCGCATGAACGGCGGCACGTCGACCTCGTCGTCGGAGGGGTCGTCGTGCACCGTGGCCGGACGGCTGGGCAGGCTGCCGCCGTTGCCGGAGCCGATCGGCGAGTAGCCGCGCGAGCCGCCGCCCGGCTGGGGCAGGCCGCCCGGCGGGGTGCCGGGCTGCGGGAGCGGCGGGTGCGTGCGCGGCGGCGCGACCGGGTAGCCCGAGCCGCTCGAAGGCGGCACCGGCGTGGCCCCGGACGGCGGCGCGGCGAGCGGCTGCCCGTTGCCCACGTGCCCGGAGGTGGCGGTGGCCGTGCTGCCGCCCGAGCGCGAGCCGAACGCCGGCGGGTCGAGCTTCTTGTGCGTCGGCGCGCCCGCGTCGAAGCCGGCCGCGATCACGGTGACCCGGACCTCGTCACCGAGCGAGTCGTCGATGATCGTGCCGAAGATGATGTTCGCGTCCGGGTGCGCGGACTCCTGCACCAGCGAAGCGGCCTCGTTGATCTCGAACAGGCCGAGGTCGGAGCCGCCCGCGATGGACAGCAGCGCGCCGTGGGCGCCGTCCATGGACGCCTCCAGCAGCGGCGAGTTGATCGCCTTCTCCGCCGCCTGGATGGCGCGGCCCTCCCCGCGCGCCGAGCCGATGCCCATCAGCGCGGAGCCAGCGCCGGACATCACGCTCTTCACGTCGGCGAAGTCCAGGTTGATCAGGCCCGGCGTGGTGATCAGGTCGGTGATGCCCTGGACACCGGAGAGCAGCACCTCGTCGGCCGAGCGGAACGCGTCCATCAGGGACACGCCGATGTCGCCGAGCTGCAGCAGCCGGTCGTTCGGGATCACGATCAGCGTGTCGCACTCGTTGCGCAGCTGCTGGATGCCGTCCTCGGCCTGCTTGCCGCGGCGCTTGCCCTCGAAGGTGAACGGGCGGGTGACGACGCCTATGGTCAGCGCGCCCAGCTTGCGGGCGATCTGCGCGACCACGGGGGCGCCGCCGGTTCCGGTGCCACCGCCCTCGCCGGCCGTCACGAACACCATGTCGGCGCCCTTGATGACCTCTTCGATCTCTTCGCGGTGGTCCTCCGCGGCCTTCTGGCCCACTTCGGGCGCGGCGCCGGCGCCGAGGCCACGGGTGAGTTCGCGGCCGATGTCGAGCTTGACATCGGCGTCGGACATGAGCAGTGCCTGGGCGTCGGTGTTCACCGCGATGAACTCGACACCTTTGAGGCCGACCTCGATCATCCGGTTCACGGCGTTCACGCCGCCGCCGCCGATGCCGACGACCTTGATCACCGCAAGGTAGTTGTGCGGGGGCGTCATCGGGTCCGCCTTCCTGATCGTGATGTGCTCGTGCTGCCCGCCGGAGCCGCAACCCTCACCCTCAACTCGAGAATCAGAGTTATGTCAACCACCGGCGTTAGAGCAGGACGGTAGGCACCGGGCTGGCTCGAATCCAGTAGCCACGCCGTGTGCGGCAAAGGTGTTTTGCCACAACACGAACGCGGGCGCAAGAGCAGGGGCGCCGGCGAGGCGGCGCCCGGCGGTCTGCTACAGCCGGAAAATCACGCCGGCATCGGCAGCACGAGGACGACGTCGGACGACGGCTTCCCGGTGGGCGAGCCGCCGGCCTGCTCCACGCTGATCCCGACCTGGTCGGCGCGGCCGAGCCCGTCGGCCATGACGAGCGAGCCGTCCGGGCCGCCGGGCAGCAGGCCGACCGGGCGCGGCTCGACGCCCGGGCCCATCAGCCAGGCCTGGTAGACGTGCCCAGCCGGGTACGGCGGCAGGCCGTCTTCCAGGAACATCATGCGGTCGAGCTGCTTCGAGACCAGCACGGTCCCGCCGCCGCCACCGGACGCGGCCGTGTGCGCGGTCTTCACGTCCGGCGCGGCCAGCAGCTGCGACACCGGCTGGTAGCGGTCGCGGGCCTGCCCGAGCTGCTGCTGGGCGGTGGTCAGCTGGCCCTGGGTGTGCAGCGCGACGCCGCCGAACACCCCGGCCAGCGCGAGGCCGACGACCGCGGCGGCCGCGGCGACGCCCAGCGCCCAGCGACGGCGGGCGCGCGGCTCCTCCTGTGGCTCCGCCACGATGTCGGGCGGGAGCTGGCGGGTGGTGCGCATCGCCGCGAGCACGCGGTTCTTCAGCTCGGGCGGCGGCTCCTCGGCCATCGCCGCGCCGAGCCGTCCCGCGGTCGCCTGCAGTTCACGGACCTCCTGCGCGCAGGCTTCGCACTGCTCGAGGTGGCGGCGGAACTGCGCGCGCTCGATGTCCGACAGGGCGTCGAGCGCGTACGCACCGGTCAACGTGTGCATGTCCGGCGTCGTCATGCCGTCACCCCCAGGCAGTCGCGCAGCCGGATCAGCCCGTCACGCATCCTCGTCTTGATCGTCCCCTGCGGGGTCGCCAGCACGTCGGCGACCTCGCGGTAGGTGTAGCCCTGGTAGTAGGCCAGGAGCACGGACTCGCGCTGCAGCTCCGTGAGGAACTTCAGGCACCGCCGCACCTGCGAGCGCTCCAGGCTCGCGGTGACCGACTCGGCCACCTCGTCGAACGGGCGTTCCCTGGCCGCCTCGAACGTCGCCTTCTGCTCGCGTTCGGTGCTCGCCCGCGCGGAGCGGACCCGGTCCACGGCCCGGCGGTGGGCCAGGGTCATCGCCCAGTTCAGCGCGCTGCCCTTGTCGGCGGAGTAGCGGGTGGCCGTCTTCCACAGCTCGATCAGGACCTCCTGCGCCACCTCCTCGGACTGGGCGGTGTCGCGCACGATCCGGCGGACCAGGCCGTAGACCGGCCCGGACAGCTGGTCGTAGAGCAGCTCGAACGCGCGCTCGTCGCCCTTGGCGACCCGGCCCATCAGCTCCTCGGGCGTGGGCGCCGCCGGTGCGCCGGATTCGCCCGGCACGGGTGGCACGGCGGCCACCCGGCGCGGGCGGGCGGTCTCATCCATTCAGCTGTCCTCCGGAGTTCTGCGGGGTCCGGACGGCGATCGCCGCCTTGCGCCGCCACAGCGTGATGCCGTGGCGCCGGATCAGGGCCGACACCCGCTGCGGCTGCAGCGGCCTGCCGAGCACCACCCGGGCGAGCGAGCGGGGGTCCACGGGCCGCCGGACTCCCCTCAGCGTAGCGACCAATGGTGTCGTTTCACCCCGGTGCAGCGCCACGGTCAGGTCGAGCAGCGCTTCCGGGTGCGGCAGGCGCATCCGGTACTCGCCGTCCAGCTCCTGGAACGGGGACACGTAGAACTCCTTGTCCACAGTGGACCGGCCGTCGGCCCCGGGGCGCAGCAGGTAGGCGTGGCGGCCGCCGTAGGTGTTGTGCACCTCGGCCACCACGCACTCGAGCGCGCCGTCCGGGGTGTGGCACCAGTAGACGGTGATCGGGTTGAAGACGTAGCCCAGCACGCGCGCGGAGGCCAGCATCGTGACCGGCCCGCCGTGCAGGTTCACGCCGCGGACCGCGAGCCAGTCGTCCAGTTTGGACCGGATGGTGCCGCCGGCATCCGGCGCGAAGTGGTCGCGGGCGTCGAACCGGGCGAACGGCCGGAGCCACCACGGCAGCCGCGGGAGCCGGTCGAGGTCGGTGTGCCACAGGTACATCCGGTGCGCGAAGGCGTGTGGCGGGTCCGCGCTCCGGACGTGCCCGACCGTCGCGTCGTACAGGGCCGCGCCATGGAGGACGGCCCTGTCGAGGACGGTGCGGCCGGGGGCGGTCCGGTGCACGACGGTGGTCACCAGGTCGCCCCGAAGCTCTCCGCGGCCCGGAGCCCGGAAGCGCAGCCGTCCTCGTGGAAGCCCCAGCCGTGGTAGGCACCGGCGAAGGCGACCACACCGTCGTTCAGCTCAGCCAATTTACGTTGCGCGGCAACGGATTCCGGGGTGTAGACCGGGTGCTCGTAGTCCATCTTCGCGACCACCGAGCCGTCGGCGGGCTCGGCGTGCGGGTTCAGCGTGACGACGTAGCCCTCGGGCTCGTCGAGGCGCATCAGCCGGTTCATGTCGTAGCTGATCTGCACGGCGTCGCTGTCCGCGCCGCACACCGGCGTGCGGTAGTTCCAGCCGGCCCGCGCGTCCGCGACGGTGGGCAGCACACTCGTGTCGGTGTGCAGCCAGGCCTCGTTGCGGGAGTAGCGGAACGCGCCGAGCACGTCCTGCTCCGCCGCGGTCGGCTTGCCCAGCAGCCGCAGCGCCTGGTCGGCGTGCGTGGCGATGACCACGTGGTCGACGCGGTGGGGCGTGTCGGCGTCGTCGCGGACCTCGACGCCGCGGGCGAGCCTCGTCACCGAGCGCACGGGCGTGGACAGGTGCACCGCGGTCAGCTGCTTGGCCGCCAGCTCGACGTACTCCCGCGAGCCGCCGACGACGGTCCGCCAGGTCGGCGAGTTCTTCACCGAGAGCAGGCCGTGGTTGCGGAGGAACTCGAACAGGTAGCGGGCCGGGTACCGCAGCGTGTCCGTCCGGTCGGCGGACCAGACCGTGGACACCAGCGGCAGGATGAAGTGGTCGACGAAGTAGGCCGGGTAGCCGCCGATGGCCAGGAACGCCCCCAGCGTGACGTCGCCGACGTCCGGCCGTGACAGCAGCCGTGACGCGTGCCGGTGGAAGCGCTTGACCTCGACGAGCATCCGCAGGTACCGGGCGTCGGTGAGGTTGCGCCGCTGGGCGAACAGGCCGCGCAGGCCCTTCGCGCCGGCGTACTGCAGGCCGCAGCCGTCGCAGCGGATGCTCATCGACATCTCGGTCTCCTGGGTGCGCACCCCCAGCTCGCCGAACAGCCGCAGCAGCGTCGGATAGGTGCGCTCGTTGTGGACGATGAAGCCGGAGTCCACCCCGATCGTGCCGCCGTGCGCGCTGGGCACGTCGTGGGTGTGCGCGTGCCCTCCGAGCCGGTCGTCCGCTTCGAACAGCAGGACCTCGTGGCGGCGCTGCAGCAGGTAGGCGGCGGTGAGGCCGGCCACGCCGCTGCCGATGACGGCGATGCGTTGTCCCGTGGTGTGGTGCACGTCAGGGATTCGGCGCCGCCCGGACGGTGGATGGGTGCGAAGTTCCGACCCATCCGCCCGCCGGGCGGCGGCGAATCCCGGACATGCCGAAAAGCTCCGCGACCCGCCTGGCCACCTTCGTCGAACGCCTGCTCGGCACCCGGCTCCCGCTCGCCGTCCGCACCTGGGACGGCGAGCGCGTGGGCCCGGACGGCCCGGCCGTGGTCCTGAAGAACCGCCGCGCACTGCGATGGCTGCTGTACTCGCCCGGCGAGCTGGGCCTCGCGCGGGCGTACGTGTCCGGTGACCTGGACGTGGAGGGCGACCTCACCGAGGGGTTCCGGCGGATCTGGGCGCTCACGCGCTCGGGCGAGCTGGGCCGGGTCAAGCTGGCGCCACGCGACTGGGCGGAGGCAGTCTCGCTGGCCGCGCGGCTCGGCGTCGCCGGGCTCCCGCCCAAGCCGCCCGCGGAAGAGGCGAGGCTGACCGGCGTGCTGCACAGCCTGCGGCGCGACCGCTCCGCCATCTCCCACCACTACGACCTGTCCAACGCCTTCTACCAGCTGCTGATGGACGAGTCGATGGCATACTCGTCGGGGTACTGGACCTCGGACGAGCCCGGGTACACCCTCGCGCAGGCCCAGCACGACAAGCTGGAGATGATCTGCCAGAAGCTCGGGCTGCGGCCCGGCATGCGGCTGCTCGACGTCGGCTGCGGCTGGGGCTCGCTGCTCGTCCACGCGGCGAAGCACCACGGCGTGACGGCGGTGGGCGTGTCGCTCTCGGCCGAGCAGGTGCAGCACGTGAAGGCGCGGCTGGCGCAGCACGACCTGACCGACCGCGTCGAGGTCCGGCAGCAGGACTACCGGGAGCTGGCCGACGAGCCGTTCGACGCCGTCGCGTCCATCGAAATGGGCGAGCACGTCGGCGAGGCGAACTACCCCGAGTACACCCGGATCCTGTTCCGCATGCTCAAGCCGACCGGCCGGCTGCTGCTGCAGCAGATGTCACGCGGCGCGGTGGCGCCCGGCGGCGGCGCGTTCATCGAGCGCTACATCGCGCCCGACATGACCATGCGCCCGCTGAGCCGCACACTGGGGCACGTGGAGAAGGCCGGTTTCGAAATCCGTGATGTGCACGCGATGCGCGAGCACTACGCCCCGACCGTGCGGGCGTGGCTCGACACGCTCGAAGAGAACTGGGACCAGGCCGTCGCGCTGATCGGCGAGGCCGGGGCGCGGGTGTGGCGGCTGTACCTGGTCGGCGGCGCGCTCGCGTTCGAGGAGAACCGGATGGGCGTGGACCAGATCCTCGCGGTGCGCTCCTCGGCGGACGGCGACAGCGGCCTGCCCGCCACCCGGGAGTGGCTGTGATCGGGCTCGGCGCGCTCGTCGCGATCACGGCCGGCGTCACGCTGGTCGCGGGCGCCGCGACGTTCGGCGTGGCCCGGCTGCGCGGGCGCTACGACACCGTCGACACGTTCTGGGGCCTCGGTTTCGTGATCATCGCGGTGGTCGCGTTCCCGTTCGGCAGCGGCCCGCTGTCACTGCGGCTGGTGACCGCGGGGCTGACCGCGGTGTGGGGGGTGCGGCTCGCCGTCCACCTGCACCTGCGCAACCACGGCAAACCCGAGGACCCGCGGTACGCGCGGATGGTGGCGGCCGCCGGCGACCGCGCGGCCGCGCGGATGTTCGTGCGCGTCTACCTGTTCCAGGCCGTGGTCCTCTGGTTCGTCTCGCTGCCCGTGCAGTTCGCGATGTACGGCGGCGGGCTCGGTCTGCTGGGCTGGATCGGCGTGGCCGTCTGGCTGATCGGCTTCGCCTTCGAAACGGTCGGCGACGACCAGCTGCGCCGCTTCAAGGCCGACCCGGACAGCCGCGGCAAGGTGCTCGACACCGGGCTCTGGCGCTACACCCGGCACCCGAACTACTTCGGTGACGCCTGCGTCTGGTGGGGCCTCTACCTGCTGGCGTGCTCGACCTGGCCGGGCGCGGCCACGATCCTCTCCCCCGTCGTGATGACCTTCACGCTCGCCCGCGGCACCGGAAAACCCATGCTGGAGAAGGGAATGCACCTCAGCCGGCCCGGATACGCCCACTACGTGGAGCGGACGAGCGGCTTCTTCCCGCTGCCGCCGAAGCGGCTCACTCCCCGGTGAGCCCGTCGGTCAGCTCGCGCAGCAGGTCGAGGTGGCCGAGATGGCGCGCGGTCTCCTCGATCATGTGCGCCACGACCCAGCGGACGGTGAGCGGCTCCCGCTCCTTGTACACCACCGTGTCGTCGAACGCCCGCGCGGCAACGACTTCACGGCACCGCGCCGCCTCCGCCTGGTAGTCCGCGATGAGCCGCTCGATCGGGGTGCGGTGGGCGGCGCGGAACTCGGCGTCGGGGTCCAGCTCCAGTGCTTCGGCCCACTCGTCCGGCCGGCCGTCGAGGACCACGCGGAACCAGTAGTTCTCCACCAGGGTGAGGTGGCCGAGCAGCCCGGCGATGGTGGTCAGCTCACTCGGCAGCAGCGAGCGGCGGGCCTGCTCGTCCGTGAGGCCGGAGCACTTCCAGACCACGCTGGCGCGCAGGAAGTCGAGGAAGCCGGTGAGCTGCGCGCGCTCGTCGCCGGCCATCGGCGGATCGGGCCGCTCGGGCGGCCCGGACTGGGCGGCCGGGAGTGCGGCCGGGACGGTGGCGGCAGGAGCCGGATCGGCTGGGGCAGTCGGGTCGGCCCGGGCGGCCGGGTCGGTCGTTTCGGTCATGCGAGCAGTCTGCCGCATGGGTACGACAGGTTTTCCCGAGATAACTTGCGCGCAATGTAGTTGCGCGCTACCTTTACGGCACACCTTACGGAAGAACCCACGAGGAGGCACCATGCCCAGCCGCGACGCGACCACCCACTGGACCGGCGGACTGCAGAAGGGCCAGGGCGAGGTCACGCTCGACTCGTCCAACGCGGGCACGTTCGCCGTGTCCTTCCCGACCCGCGCCGGCAACCCGGACGGCCAGACCAGCCCGGAGGAGCTCATCGCGGCGGCGCACTCCTCGTGCCTCGCGATGAACCTGTCCGGCGTGCTGGAGTCGCAGAAGCTGGAGGCGGAGTCCATCGACGTCTCCGCCGAGGTCACGCTCGGCCCGGCCCAGGGCGGCGGCTTCGAGATCAGCGGCATCGCGATCACCCTGCGCGCCAAGCTGGACGGCGTGACGGCGGAGCAGTTCGCCGAGCTGGCCTCCACCGCCGAGAAGACCTGCCCGGTGTCGAAGGCCCTGTCCGGCACCACGATCACCCTGGACGCGGCGCTCGCCTGACGCCCCGCCGCGAAAGACCCTCTCGCCCGGCGGACGAGAGGGCCTTTCGCACTGTCCGGAGTGGACCATCACCGGCCGGCGAAAGTCTTGGCGGACAAGGTGCCGCGCCCGCCGACCGCCGGTCCGTTCAGCCGCCGACCGCCGCCAGCCCGTTCAGCCAAGGCGCCGCGCCCGCCGACCGCCGCCAGCCCGCCGACCGCCGCCAGCCCGTTCAGCCAAGGCGCCGCGCCCGCCGCCCGCCTCCAGCCCACCGACCGCCGCCAGCCCGTTCAGCCAAGGCGCCGCGCCCGCCAACCGCCTCCAGCCCACCGACCGCCGCCGGCCTCTTCAGCCGCCGAACGCAGCGGCGTTCGCCACCGCCCACTCGGCGTAGGTGATCCCGGGGCGGCCCAGCAACTGCTCGACGACCCCGGTCGGCGCCTCCCGGTGTTCGAGCGAGCCGGCGAACCCGTCGAGCAGCCAGTCGGCGACCCGGTCGGGGAACCCTTGGGCCACCCACTCGGCGTGCTGCTCGGCGCGGGTCAGCTCCACGAACGGCACCTCCCGCCCCAGCGCCGCCCCGATCGCCGCCGCCATCTCCCGCTGCGTGACCGACTGCGGTCCACTGAGGACATACGTGGCACCGGAATGCCCAGGCGTGACAAGGACCTGCGCGGCGACCGCGGCGATGTCGCGGAGGTCGATCGGCGTCTGGGTCGCGTCGCCGAACGCCGTGCGCACCACCCCGGCCTCGCGGACGGAGCCCGCCCAGCCGAGGGTGTTGTTCATGAACATGCCCGGCCGCAGGAAGGTCCAGTCGAAGCCCGCGGCCGCCACCGCCTTCTCGACGGCCTCGAACCCGTGCCCGCTCGAACCCTCGTGCTCCTGGCCGACGCTGCTGCCGGACAGCGCGACCACCCGCCGGATCCCCGCTTCGGCGGCCAGCTCGCAGAACCGGGTGACCGTGCGGGCCATCGGCGCGAGGTAAACCGCCTCGACCCCCTTCAACGCCACCGGCAGCGTCGAGGGCCGCGCCAGTGACCCGACCACCACCTCGATGCCTTCGGGCAACGCCGCCCGCTCCGGGTCGACGGTCAGCGCCCGCACCGCGACGCCCCGTTCCACCAGCTCGTCCACTACCAGCCGCCCGACGTTGCCGGTCGCGCCCGTTACCAGGATCGTCATGCGGTCCCCTTTCTCGTATGACGTACGAACGACAACACCGTACGCTATACGGAGAACAGGGGGCCAGTGGAAGAACTCAGGAGCTGATGGTCGGCAGCTCCGGCGCCGAGACGTCGTAGACCTTGCCCGGCTGGGTGAGCAGGGCGGCGAGGACCTCGGCCTTGCGGTCGGCCTTCCCGGCGTCGCCCCAGCGGACCGTCTGGCCGCCGGCCAGGGTGAACTCGACGCTGGCCGGCGTCTGCGCCGTGGCGGTGGTGACCTGCTTGAGCATGGCCTGCGGGATCACGCCGAGCACCGCGGTCACCGCGCGGGTCACCGGGTCGTCGGCGGAGACCTTGGGCAGCTTCAGCTCGGGCAGGCCCGGCGGCTTGGCCTTGACCGTCTTGAACACGACGCCGCCGCCGTCGACGAGGTGGAAACCGTCGCCGCCGGGGCCGCTGTCGAAAAACGCGATCGCCGCCCGCTCGGTCACCGCGATCTCCACCGTGCTGGGCCACGAGCGCGACACGTCCACCGTGGCGATGCCGGACATGGCTGCCACGCGGTCACGGATCCCGTCGACGTCGACCCGTAGCATCGGCTTGTCGGCCGGGACCGCCGCGGTCGCCCGGATCTGGTCCGCCGACACCTGCTTCGCGCCCTGCACGGCGACGTTCTTCACGCCGAGCAGCGAGCTGAAGAACAGGAAGTACACCAGCGCGACGAGGGTGACCACCGAAAGCAGCGCCACCCAGCGGCGGCGGATCTCCGCGCGCCGGGTGGGCCGGACGCGCTTCGCCGAACCAGAACCAGAACCCGAAGCCGAAACCGGGGCGGCCGAACGCGGCGAACGGCTCGACCGCGTACGGCGCCGCTCCTCTTCCGAACGCCGTCCCCGCCGCTCCCGCGCCAGGGCAGCCCGGTCCCGCTCGCCCTGCTCGGACTCGGGCGGCCGGCGGTGCTCCCTGGTCGGGCTCATGCGCCGGCGGTCCGCCGGTCCAGCTCGGCCAGGATCTC
Organism: Amycolatopsis saalfeldensis; assembly: GCF_900110575.1. GTDB lineage: Bacteria > Actinomycetota > Actinomycetes > Mycobacteriales > Pseudonocardiaceae > Amycolatopsis > Amycolatopsis saalfeldensis. Next base: position 232,958 of record NZ_FOEF01000004.1, on the reverse strand, counting down.
CGGGCCCAGCTGCGTGACGTCGCCCGCGCCCATGGTGACGACGAGGTCACCCGGCTTCACCAGGTCGGCGACCAGGCGGGCGGCGACGTCGAACGCAGGCTCGTAACGCACGGAACCGCGCACCCGGTCGGCGATCAGCGCACCGGTGACCCCGGGCACGGGCTCCTCACGCGCGCCGAAGACGTCCAGCACCACGACCTCGTCGGCCAGCGACAGCGCCTCGGCGAACTCGCGCGCGAACGTCTGCGTGCGGGAGTACAGGTGCGGCTGGAAGACCACCAGCACCCGGCCCTCCCCCGCGGCGGTCCGCACGGCGCGCAGCTGCGCGTCGACCTCCGTCGGGTGATGGGCGTAGTCGTCGTAGACCCGGACGTCGCCCGCGCGGCCCTTGAACTCGAACCGGCGGCGGACCCCGCCGAACGCGGCCAGCCCCTCGGCCAGCCCGGCCACCGGGGCGCCCAGCTCAGCGCCGGCGAGCAGCGCGGCGATCGCGTTCAGCGCCATGTGCTCGCCCGGCACCGCGACGCGGACGTCGAGCTCCTCGCCGTCCAGCGCGATCCGCACGACCCCGCCGTCGGGCGCCGGGGTGTAGTCGAGCACCCGGGCGTCGCCGGCGTCCGTGGCCGCGCGGCCGTAGCGGCGCACGCGCACGCCCGCCGCCTCGGCCTCGTCGCCCAGCTTGGCCGCGCCCTCGTCGTCGGCGCAGACGATCAGCAGGCCGCCCGGCTCGATCCGGGCGGCGAACTCGGTGAACACCCGCACGTACGCCTCGGCCGTGCCGTGGTGGTCGAGGTGGTCCGGCTCGACGTTCGTCACCACCGCCACCGACGGGGTGTAGGTCAGGAACGAGCCGTCGCTCTCGTCGGCCTCCGCGACGAAGATGCCGCCCCCGCCGTGGTGGGCGTTCGCCCCGGACTCGTTGAGGTCGCCGCCGATCGCGAACGACGGGTCCATCCGGCAGTGCTGCAGCGCGACGGTGAGCATCGAGGTGGTCGAGGTCTTGCCGTGCGTGCCCGCGATACAGGCGACGCGGTGCCCGGCCATCAGCCCGGCCAGCGCCTGCGCGCGGTGCAGCACCGGGATGCCTCGCTCACGCGCCGCGGCCAGCTCCGGATTGGTCTCCTTGATCGCGGTCGACACGACCACGGCGGACGGCGGCTCGGGCAGCGCGTCCAGGTTCTCCGCGCGCTGCCCGACGAACAGCTCCGCCCCCTGCGCGCGCAGCGAAAGCAGCGCGCGGGACTCCTTGGCGTCCGAGCCCGACGCGAACGCGCCGCGGGCCAGCAGGATCCGGGCGATGCCGGACATCCCGGCCCCGCCGATCCCGATCAGGTGCGCGCGGCGCAGCTCCTCCGGGAGCCGCGGTTCCTCGGCTGATTCAGGCACCGGCGGCCTCCAGCACGATCTTGGCCAGCGTCTCGTCGGCCTCGCGGTGGCCCAGCCCGACCGCGGCCGAGCTCATCGCCGCGACCCGGGCGGCGTCGACCACCAGCGGCACGACCAGCTCGGCGATCTTGCCCGGCGAGAGGTCGGCGTCGGTCACCATCAGCGCGGCCCCGGCGTCGACCGCCGGCTGCGCGTTCACGGCCTGCTCGCCGTTGCCGTGCGGCAGCGGCACGAACACCGCGGGCAGCCCGACCGCGGACACCTCGGCCGCGGTCATCGCGCCCGAGCGGCACACCACCACGTCGGCCGCGGCGTAGGCCAGGTCCATCCGCTCCAGGTACGGCACCGGCACGTACGCCGGGCGGCCCGGGAACTCTTGCACCACAAGGGTGTTCTTCGGGCCGTGCGCGTGCAGCACGCCGATGCCGGCGTCGGCCAGCTCCTTGGCGGCGCCGGAGACGGCGGCGTTGATCGACGCCGCGCCCTGCGAGCCGCCGAACACCAGCAGGGTCGGGGCGTCCGGGTCGAGGTCGAAGAACTTGCGGGCCTCGGCGCGCAGCGCGGCGCGGTCCAGCGAAGTGATCGATCGGCGCAGCGGGATGCCGACGACCTCGGCCTTCGGCAGCGGCGTGCCGGCCACGGCGACGGCGACCCGGGTGGCGAACCGCGCGCCCACCTTGTTGGCCAGGCCCGGCGCCTTGTTGGCCTCGTGCACCACGATCGGCGTCCGGCCGCGCGCGGCCAGGTACGCCGGCAGCGCGACGTAACCGCCGAAGCCGACCACGACGTCGGCGCCGACGCGCTCGAGCACCTCACGCGTGCGGCGCACCGAATCGCGGACCTTGAACGGCAGCCCGAGCAGCTCCGGCTTCAGCTTGCGCGGCAGCGGCACCGGCGGGATCAGCTCGAGCGGGTAGCCGCGGGCGGGCACCAGCTTGTTCTCCAGGCCGCGCTCGGTGCCGAGCGCCACCACCTTCGCGTCGGGCCGCAGCCGCAGCACGGCGTCGGCCAGCGCGAGCGCGGGTTCGATGTGTCCGGCAGTGCCACCTCCGGCGACGACCACCGTCGGCGCCTTGCCGACGGGCGATCGCTCGGCTCCCTTGACGGGCTTACTCACCAAGTACCTCTCCGGTTCGCGGTGCCCCTGGCCCCGCGGTTCGCTGTTGTCCGCGCCGCGCTGGTGCGCGCGGTGGTGGTCCGCCGCGCGGGTTGCCGGACCGTCCGGCGACGCTCCTGTGCCGGTGCGGGCCGGGCGGTGCGCGGCGCCGGCCGGGCTGTCTTCGCCCCCGACGCCGTTCCCCGCGCGGCCTGTCCCTTGCGGGTGGTCGGCGGGCGGTACGGATCGGGCGCGGGCAGCCGCAGCAGGCGTCCGAATTTACCCGGGCCTTGCGAACGCAGTGCGGCCACCGCCTCCGGTTCGTGCCGGGCGGCGTTGGCGAGCACGCCCATGATGAGCATGGTGATCACCAGCGAGGTGCCGCCGTAGGAGATCAGGGGCAGCGTGACCCCGGTGACCGGCAGCAGGCCGACGACGTAGCCGATGTTGATGGCGGCCTGCGCGACCAGGAACATGGTGAGCGTGCCGGACACGATCCGGATCCACGGGTCGATGTTGCGCGTGGCGATGCGCAGGCCCACCACAGCGACCGCGGCGAACAGCGCCAGCACCACCGCGCAGCCGACGAACCCCAGCTCCTCGCCGATCAGGGCGAAGATGAAGTCGTTCTGCACGTTGGGCAGGTAGCCCCAGTTGGACGCGCCCTGGCCGAGGCCCTTGCCGAACAGGCCGCCGTCGGCGAGCGCGAGCTTGGCCTGGTTCGCCTGGTAGCCCTCGACCGTGGTGTCGGCGTTCGGCGACAGGAACGACATCACCCGCTTGAGCCGGTACGGGGCGATGATCGCCAGCACCAGCACGCCGGCCAGGCCGCCCGCGAGCAGCACGCCGAACAGCCGTTTCGGCGCGCCCGCGAACCACAGCAGGGCCAGCAGCACCACGGCCAGGGTGATCGTGCCGCCGAGGTCGGGTTGCAGCATGACCAGCGCGAACATCACCAGCGCGACCGGGACCACCGGCACCAGCAGGTGCCGCCACTGGTGGATCACGTTGTACTTGATCACCAGGATGTGCGCGCCCCAGAACGCCAGCGCCACCTTCGCGGCCTCCACCGGCTGGAAGGTGAACACGCCCAGCTTGAACCAGCCCTGCGAGCCGTTGACCGTCGAGCCGAGCGGGGTGAGCACCAGCAGCAGCAGGCCGAGGCAGACGACCACCATGGTGGCCGACATCCGGCGGATCCGGTCCAGCTTCACCCGCAGGCCGACCCAGAACACGACCGAGCCGATCGCGACGAACATCAGCTGCCGGAAGAACATCGAGTAGACGCCGCTGCCGGTCTTCGGGTCGTAGGAGGCGACCGAGGACGCGGACAGCACCATGACCATGCCGATCACGGTCAGCACCCCGGTCAGCGCCAGCACCAGGTGGAACGACGCCAGCGGCCGGGACAGCCAGGCGGTCAGCGCCGAGCGGAACGCCACGAACGGGCTCTCCTTGCGCTCCCGCCGCCGCGGCCGGTCTTCGGTCTTCTTCTCGTCAACTGCCGTCATTCGGGGCCCCCGCCGCACCGTCGGCCAGGACACGCACCGCGCTCGCGAACGCGTCGCCGCGCGCGCCGTAGCTCGGGAACATGTCCAACGACGCCGCGGCGGGAGCGAGGAGCACCACGTCACCAGGGCGAGCCATCGCGCTGGCCGCACTCACCGCCGCAGTCATGGGCTCATCGTCACCCGGACGGAGGCTGTTCACCGGGACATCCGGCGCGTGTCGCGCCACAGCGGCCGCGATCACGGGTGAATCCACCCCGAGTAGCACAACCCCGCGCAGGCGGCCGGCGATCGAGGCCACGAGTTCGTCGATCGAGGCGCCCTTGAGCTGGCCGCCGGCGATCCAGACGACGCTGGCGTGCGAGCGCAGTGAACCGGCGGCCGCGTGCGGGTTGGTGGCCTTGGAGTCGTCGACGTAGCGGACCCCGTCGATCTCGCCGACCTCGGAAGCGCGGTGCGGTGCGGGCCGGTACTCGCGCAGTCCTTTGAGGACGGCCTCGGGGCTTGCGCCGTGGGCGCGGGCGAGCGCGGCGGCGGCCAGTGCGTTCGCGACGTTGTGCGGCCCGGCCGGGCGCACGTCGGCCAGCGTCGCCAGCTCCTCCGCGCTGGTCGCCGGGTCGGCGACAAAAGCCCGGTCCACCAGCAGGTCCTCGACCAGGCCGAGCTCACCGGCGGACGGCGTGTCCAGCCGGAACCCGACGCGGCGGGCGCTCTTGGGCGCGTGTTCCTCGGCGAGCCGGGTGGACCAGTCGTCCTCGGCGTTGTGCACGACGATGCGCGAGTGCGTGTGCGCGCGGCCCTTCGCCGCGGCGTACTCCTCCATCGAGCCGTGCCAGTCGATGTGGTCCTCGGCCAGGTTGAGCACCACGGACGCGTCCGGCGCCAGCGTCGAGGACCAGTGCAGCTGGAAGCTGGACAGCTCCACGGCGAGCACGGCGTGCCCCGCCTGTACCGCGTCCAGCACCGCGTAGCCGACGTTCCCGCAGGTCACGGCGTCGACCCCGGCCGCGCGCAGCATCGACTCCAGCATGCCGACGGTGGTGGTCTTGCCGTTGGTCCCGGTGATCACCAGCCACGACGGCGGCCGCTCGCGCAGCTGCCCGACGCGCCAGGCCAGCTCGACGTCGCCGATCACCTCGACCCCGGCCCCGGCCGCCGCGACCAGCAGCGGCGAGGCCGGCCGCCAGCCGGGGCTGGTCACCACCAGCGCCGTGCCCGGCGGCGGCTCGGTCAGCCCGGGCACCAGCTCGGCGCCGAGGCCGGCCAGCTCCGCCAGCCGTTCGGCGTTGCCGTCGGTGACCGTGACGTGCGCGCCCAGCTCGCGCAGGACCGGGACCACCGACTTCCCGGTGACCCCGGCGCCCGCGACGAGCACGGACCGGCCCGCGAGGTCCAGTGCGGCTCGGGACAAGGCCTAGCTCCCGAAGCCGAGCTGCTCGCTGTAGAACAGCCCGAGGCCGAACATGCAGCAGATCGCGGACAACAGCCAGAACCGGATGATCACCGTGGTTTCCGCCCACCCGGCGAGTTCGAAGTGATGATGGAAGGGCGCCATCCGGAACAGCCTCCGCCGCGTCGTGCGGAACACCGCGATCTGCGTGACCACCGAGATCATCTCGACCATGAACAGGCCGCCGATGACGATGGCGAGCAATTCCGTGCGGGTGGTCATGGACAGGCCGGCGACCAGCCCGCCGAGGGCGAGCGAACCGGTGTCGCCCATGAAGATCTTGGCCGGCGCGGCGTTCCACCACAGGAAGCCGACACAGGCGCCGGTGGCCGCCGCGGCGACCACGGCCAGGTCCAGCGGGTCCCGCACGTCGTAACAGGCGGGCGCCGGGTTGGGCGAGCAGGACAGCCGGGCCTGCCAGAACGAGATCACCACGTACGTCGCCAGCACCATCGCGGCGGCGCCGCCGGCCAGGCCGTCGAGGCCGTCGGTGAAGTTCACCGCGTTCGACCAGCCGGAGATCACGATGTAGCAGAAGATCACGAACACGATCGACGGGAACGTGATCAGCGCGAGGTCACGCGCATAGGACAGGCTCTGCGACGCCGGGGTGAGCCCGTGCTCGTCGGCGAACTGCAGCGACAGCACCGCGAACACGATGGTGACCACGAGCTGGCCGACCAGCTTGGCGGTCTTGTTCAGGCCCAGGTTGCGCTGCCGGCGGATCTTGATGAAGTCGTCGAGGAAGCCGACGATGCCCAGGCCCACGGCCAGCATCAGCACCAGCAGGCCGGACGCGGACGGGGCCGCGCTGTGCGAGTTGCCGAGCCAGCTGACCAGGTGCGCCACGAAGTAGCCGACGACCATCGCGATGATGATCGCGACGCCACCCATGGTCGGGGTGCCGCGCTTCGACTTGTGGCCCTGCGGGCCTTCTTCGCGGATCTCCTGCCCGAAGCCCTGCCGGGAGAAGACCCGGATCAGGTAGGGCGTGAGCAGGATGGAGACCAGCAGGCCCGCCGCGGCCGCGATCAGGATGTTGATCACGCGTGACCACCGTTCGAGCGTTCGGAGGAGGGGGACGGGGAAGGGGGCAGTGCGGAGGGGGGAGCTTCCGGGGGATCGGCGAGCAGCGCCTCGGCCACCCGCCAGAGGCCGGCCACCTTGGACGCCTTGACCAGCACGATGTCGCCCGGGCGGAGCTGCTCGCGCAGCAGCGCGACGGCGGCCTCGACGTCCGGCACCAGCACCGACTCCTCGCCCCAGGAACCCTCCTGGAACGCGCCCTGGTGCATGGCCGCGGCCTGCGGGCCGATCACCACGAGCTTGTCGATGTTGAGCCGGACGACCAGCCGGCCGATCGCGTCGTGCTCGTTGACCGCGTCCGCGCCGAGGTCGCCCATCACGCCGAGCACGGCCCAGGACCGGCGGCCCGACGCGCTCATCGACGCGAGCGCCTTGAGCCCGGCGCGCATCGACTCGGGGTTGGCGTTGAACGCGTCGTTGAGGACGGTCACGCCGTCGGCGCGGGTGGTGACCTCCATGCGCCGGGCCGAGCGCCGCTGCAGCGCGGACAGGTGCTCGCCGATCTGGGCGGGCGTCGCGCCCAGCTCCAGCGCGACGGCGGCCGCGGACAGCGCGTTGCCGACGTGGTGCTCGCCGTGCAGCGGCAGCTTCACCGGCGCTTCGCCCGCCGGGGTGATCAGCCGGAACGAGGCGCGGGCCTCGTCGTCGAGGGTGATCTCGGCGGCGCGGACCTGCGCCGAGGCCGTCTCCCCCACGCCGACGACGCGGGCGGAGGTGCGGCTCGCCATGGCCGCGACCAGCGGGTCGTCCAGGTTCAGGATCGCGACACCGGCTTCCGGCAGTGCCTCGACCAGCTCGCCCTTGGTCTTGGCGATGCCCTCGCGCGAGCCGAACTCACCGATGTGCGAAGTGCCGACGTTCAGCACCACGCCGATCTTCGGCGGCGCGATCGCGGCCAGCTCGGCGATGTGCCCCGGCCCGCGGGCGGCCAGCTCCAGCACCAGGTACTTCGTGTCGCGGCCGGCGCGCAGCGCGGTCCACGGGTGGCCCAGCTCGCTGTTGAACGAGCCGGGCGGCGCGACGGTGGGGCCGAGCGGCTCCAGCAGCTGCGCGATCACGTCCTTGGTCGAGGTCTTGCCGGACGAGCCGGTCACCCCGACGACCGTCAGCCCGTCCGCCGCCAGCCGGTCCACCACGTGGCGGGCGAGCTTGGACAGCGCGGCCAGCACGGCCGCGCCGGAGCCGTCGGTGTCGCCGGCCAGCGCGACCGAGCGCTCGTGCGCCTGCCCGGCGGGCAGCGGCGGCACGACGATGGCGGGCGCGTCCACCTCCCGGCCGGCCAGCACGGCGACGGCGCCGGCCGCCACTGCCTGCGCGGCGAAGTCGTGCCCGTCCACGCGCTCGCCGGGCAGGGCGATGAACAGCCCGCCCGGGCCCAGCTTCCGCGTGTCGAACTCGACACTCCCCGTGACGACCGGGGAGCCGTCGGTCCCGTGCAGCCGGCCGCCGACAACGTCGGCGATCTCGGCCAGGCTGAGCTCGATCACGCACTCACCTCGAGATGCTTGCGAATGGCGGCCTCGAGCTCGTCCCGGTCGGAGAACGGGTGCACCACACCCTGGATCTCCTGACCGGTCTCGTGGCCCTTGCCGGCGATGAAGACGATGTCGCCCGCGCGGGCGAGCGAAACGGCGTGGGTGATGGCCTCGCGGCGGTCGCCGACCTCCAGCACCTCGCCGCCCTGGGACGGCCCGACGCCGCGGGCGCCCGCGAGCATCGCCGCGCGGATCGCGTCCGGGTCCTCGGAGCGCGGGTTGTCGTCGGTCACGATCAGCACGTCGCTGCGGCGCGCGGCGGCCTCGCCCATCATCGGGCGCTTCGCGGTGTCGCGGTCGCCGCCGCAGCCGAGCACCGTGATGATCCGGCCGTCGGTGCGCGCGCGCAGCGCGTCCAGGCCCTGGGCCACGGCCGCGGGCTTGTGCGCGTAGTCGACCACCGCGGTGAAGTCCTGGCCCAGGTAGACCCGCTCCATCCGGCCGGGCACCTCGACCGCGCCGAGCCCGCGGACGATGTCGGCCGTCTCGACCCCGGCGCTGCCCAGGATCGCGGCGGCGAGCACGGCGTTGGCCACGTTGAACGTGCCGGGCAGCGGGATCTTCGCCGCGGCGGCCAGCCCGTCCGGCCCGTGCAGGGTGAAGGTCTGCTCACCGGCCGGGGTGGCCTCGATGTCCGAGGCGCGCCACAGCGCGTCGGTGCCCGGCTCGATCGACACGGTCACCGTCTGCGGCGTGAGCAGCGCCTGGCCCCACGCGCTGTCCACCACCACGACCTCGGTGGTGGAGCGGCCGTCGAACAGCAGCGACTTGGCGGCGAAGTACTCGGCCATGTCGTGGTGGAAGTCCAGGTGGTCCTGGGAGAGGTTGGTGAACGCGCCGACCGCGAACCGGGTGCCGTTCGCCCGGCCCAGCGCGAGCGCGTGGCTGGAGACCTCCATCGGCACGTGCGTGACGCCGCGCTCCAGCATCACCGCGAGCAGCGCCTGCAGGTCCGGCGCCTCCGGCGTGGTGAAGCCGCTGACCAGGCGCTCGCCCGCGATCCGGGTCTCCACCGTGCCGATCAGCCCGGTGGTCAGCCCGGCCGCGCGCAGCCCGGCGTCGACCAGGTAGGAGGTGGTGGTCTTGCCCGAGGTGCCGGTGACGCCCAGCACGGACAGCCGCAGCGAGGGCTCGCCGTAGATCCAGGCGGCGATCTCGCCGAGCGCGGCCCGCGGGTCCGGGTGCACGAGGATCGGGACGCCCGCGTCGCGCAGGGCGGGCCGCTCGGCCCCGGCCGGGTCGGTGAGCACCGCGGTGGCCCCGGCGGCCACGGCCTGGTCGCTGAAGTCGGCGCCGTGCGCCCGGGCGCCGGGCAGGCCGGCGAACAGGTCGCCGGGCAGCACGTGCTGGGCGCGCAGCGTGGTTCCGGCGACGGCGAGGTCGGCCGCCTCGGGGCGGTCGGCGATGAGCCGCGCGCCCGCACGGGCGAGCAGGGTGGCCAGGGGCACCGGTTCGATCCGGGCCGGGCGCGGCGGCGCGGGGACCGCCTTCACCGGGCTGTCCGGCAGGGACGGGGCAGCCGGCCCGCTCTGGGGCTGGGACGAGGACACGGACACGCCCGAGAGGTTACCGAGGTCGCATTCGGGTGACCCAAGGCGGTACGGCCAATGTGTGCGGTGGCGGCACATGTGCTAATGGCGGCCACGGAGATCGTTACGGCGCAAGGACTTCCCGCACCGGCACCAGCCGATGTGGACGATCGCCGCCCGCACGCGGTCAAGGCCTCCTCACCCGCGCCGCACGCGGGTGAGGAGGCCTTGACGGACTCGCGGGGCAGGTGCCGCTCAGGGTTCGACGAGCTGGACCTCGGGCGCCGTCCCGTCCGACAGCGGAATCTGGTACCGCTGGGTCAGGTACGAGGCGATGTTGTGGAACAGCGGCCCCGCCGAGTGCCCGGCCGGCAGCGTGGTGTCCGGCGCGTCGAGCCGGATGCCGACCACGAACCGCGGGTGGTCGGCGGGCAGGATGCCGGCGAAGGTGATGTTGTACAGGTGGTCGCTGTAGGCCTTCGTCCGCGGGTCCACCTGCTGGCCGGTGCCGGTCTTGCCGGAGATCTGGTACCCGTCCAGCCCGGCGCTGGGCGCGGTGCCCGCCTGCGACCCCTTGAGCCCCTTGCCGTCCTGGATCACCGCGCGCAGCATGTCGCGCACCGTCTTGGCCGTCTGCGGGCTGACCACCTGGACGGTCTTCGGCGCGGGCTCCGGCACGAGGGTGCCGTCCGGGTTCTTCTTCGCCTTCACGATCCGCGGCTCCACGCGCAGCCCGTCGTTCGCGATCGCCTGGTACATCCCGGCCATCTGCACGACGGTCATGGACAGGCCCTGCCCGATCGGCAGGTTGCCGAAGGTGGTCGGCGACCACTGGTTGCGCGCGGGCACGTAACCGGGGCTCTCGCCCGGCAGGCCGAGACCGGTGCGCTGGCCGATGCCGAACTTCTTCAGCAGCGCCGAGTAGCGGTCCGGGCCGACCTGCTGGGCGAGCAGCAGGGTGCCGATGTTGGACGACTTCGCGAAGATGCCGGCGGTGGTGAACGTCTCGGTGCCGTGCACCCACGCGTCGTGCACGGTGGCGTCGGCGACCTTCAGCTGGCCGGGCACCGAGGTGGTGGACGTGGGCGTGGCGACGCCGTCGTCGATCGCCGCGGTGGCGGTGACGACCTTGTTCACCGAGCCCGGCTCGAACGGCGTGGTCACCGCGCGGTTGTTGAGCAGCTCGTCCTGGAAGGTGGACTGGTCGTTGGGGTTGAACGTCTTGTCGTCGGCCAGCGCGTAGACCTCGCCGGTCCGGGAGTCCATGACCACGGCCTGGCCGCCCTTGGCGTGCGACTGCGCCACGTAGTCGCCCAGCTGCCGCTGCAGCTCGTACTGCAGGTCGGAGTCGATGGTCAGCTCGAGGTCGGAGCCCGGGATGGCGGCCTGCAGCACGTGCTCGGTGCCCGGCAGGTACAGGTTGTCGTTGCCGTTCTGGGTGTTCACGATCTCGCGGCCCGGCGTGCCCGCCAGGTCGTTGTCGCGCGACTGCTCCAGCCCGACGACACCGTGCAGGTTGTGCTTGGAGACGTCGGGGTCGTCCATCCGCCAGTTGGCCAGCCCGACGATGTTCGACGCGAGGGTGTCGCCCGGGTACTCGCGCTTGGCGCGCTTTTCGACACCGATCCACGCGAACTTCTTCACGATGTCGTCGGCGACCGAGGGCTCGACGTCGTTCACCAGATAGGTGAACGAGCCCGGCTTGTGCAGCAGCGTCAGCAGCTCCTGCTCGGTGATCAGGTTCGGCACCTTCGACGAGATGTACTTGGCCGCCGAGGTGACCTCGGTTTCGAAGTTCCGCCCCTTGGTGGGGTTCTTCGCGGCGTAGTCGTCCATCGCCTTGTGCAGTGCCTTGAGGTTCACCGACAGCGTGCGCGTTTCGACGCTGAAGGCGAGCTTCGCGCCATTACGGTCCACAATGGACCCGCGCTGGGCCGGGATGTCGATGGTGAGCGTGCGCTGACGCTCGGCCGCGGCCGAGAGCGTGGGCGCCTCGAACCACTGCACCTGCACCAGTTTCCCGCCCGCGATCACCATCAGCGCGACCAGCAGCAGCCGCACGGCGGAGAACCGGCCGCGGTGCCCGCCGTTGCCGCGCTTGGCGACCGCGCGGCGGGTGCCCGCGGCGTAGGTGCGCCGCGCGCTGCCCGCCGCGCGCGCCCGCGCCTGGCTCGAACGTCCTGCCGGCATCACTGTCCCCCTTGGCCCGCGGTGCCGGCCGGCACCGCGGGCTGGTCACCTTCGATCGGGGCGCCGCCCTGGGTCCCGGCCGCCGGGGCGACCGGCTGCGCGACGGGCGCCGGCGAGTCGTCGCCCTGGGCCTTCTGCGGCTGGCCGACCAGCGTGGTCTTGCCGTCCGGGCCCACGACCAGGCGCGCCGGGTCGCCGCCGGGCACCATGCCCAGCTGCTTCGCGGCGGGCGCGAGCGACGCGGGCGACTGCGCCTTGGCGACCTCGCGCTCGAGCCGGTCCTTGGTCTCGGCCAGGCTCGCGTTGGTGGTCCGGAGCTGCTCGAGCCGGTAGGAGTCGGCGATCGCCTGCGTGGTCAGCCAGAGCGTGGACGCGACGCCCGCGACGAGCAGCCCCATCATGATCAGCACGAAGGACGCGCGCGAACGCGGCCAGCGCAGCCCGCGCCGGACCTTGGGCGTGACCTTCAGCGGCTCGGCCTTGGCCTCCGGCCGCTTCGGCCCGCGCTGCTGCAGCAGATCGGCCCGCTGGGCGCGGCGTGCGTACGCCCGCTCCGCCGCCGTGGTCCGCCCGCGCGTCCCGCGGCGTGGCGCCACCGCCGGCTGGGTGGTCTCCGGCTCCAGCTCGACCGTCGTCCCCGCCTGCTCGCGCCGGCGGGTCGCCGGCTCGCCCGATCGGCGACGGGACTTCGTGGGTGCGGTCATCGCGGCTCTCCGATCCTCTGTGCTGCCCGCAGCCGCACCGAGGCGGCGCGCGGGTTGTGCTCGATCTCGCCCTCGTCGGCCTTCTCGGCTCCTCGCGTCAGGAGTTTCAGCTCCGGCCCGTGCCCGGGCAGCTCGACCGGCAGCCCCTCGGGCGTCCGGGACTTCGCCAGCGCCGCCAGCGCCTGCTTGACCAGGCGGTCCTCGAGCGACTGGTAGGACTCGACGACGATGCGGCCGTCCATGGCGAGCGCGGACAGCGCGGCGGGCATGGCCCGGCGCAGCACCTCCAGCTCGCCGTTGACCTCGATCCGCAACGCCTGGAACGTGCGCTTGGCCGGGTGGCCGCCGGTGCGGCGGCTCGCCGCGGGCACGGCGTCGTAGAGCAGTTCGACCAGCCGCCCGCTGCGCGTGAACGGCTCCTTCTCCCGCTCGTTGACCACGGCCCGGACGATCCGCTGCGCGAACCTCTCCTCGCCGTAGTCGCGCAGGATCCGGATCAGCTCGCCTGGCGCATAGGTGTTCAGCACGTCGGCCGCGGTGAAGCCGGTGGTCGGGTCCATCCGCATGTCCAGCGGGGAGTCCTTCGAGTACGCGAAGCCGCGCTCGGCGCGGTCCAGCTGCATCGAGGACACGCCGAGGTCGAAGAGGATGCCGTCCACACGGGACAGTCCGAGGCCTTCGATCGCTTCCGGGAGTCCGTCGTAGACAGTGTGGACGAAGTCGACGCGGGCACCGTGCCGCGCGAGCCGCTCTCCGGAGCGCTCGAGCGCGGCGGGGTCGCGGTCCAGCGCGACCAGCCGCAGGCGGGGGAAGGCTTCGAGGAGGGCGTCGGAGTGGCCGCCGAGGCCGACGGTCGCGTCCACCAGCACGGCGTCGCGATCCGCGAACGCGGGGGTGAACAGCTCGATGATCCGGTCCAGCAGTACCGGAACGTGCTCGTGGCCGGTCGTCATGGCTTCTCCCCCCTTCCGTGTGCCGCTACCCCGGGGAAGATGCGGCGGATGCCGTCAGGTCCCTGTCCGCCCGCTTGCTGACCTGGCACCGGGGAAGGTGCGCCAGGGCCAAAGAGCGGACAGAGGCCTCACGGCATCCGCGGTGGGCGGGCCTCCGGCGGCGCGGCCACGGCCTACCTTCGTCCCCCGACGACGCAGGTGCTCCGTTGGCTGCGTCCCCTAGAAGACGCCCGGTAGAACTTCCTCTCGAGCCTTCGCGTAGCTGTCCTCGTGTTCGTCCAGGTAGCCCTGCCACGCTTGGGCGTCCCAGATTTCCAGCCGGGTGATCGCGCCGATCACCACGCATTCCTTGTTGAGCCCGGCATAACGCCGGAGCTCGGACGCGATCGCGATGCGCCCCTGCCCGTCCGGGCGTTGTTCATCGGTTCCGGCGAACAGGTAGCGCTGGTAGGCCCGGACCGCCTCGTTGGTGAACGGGGCGTCGGCGACCTTCCGAGCCATCTGCTCGAACTCGGCGCGGGGGAAGACGAAGAGGCAGTGGTCCTGCCCCTTGGTGATCATCAGCCCGCCGGCCAAGGCGTCGCGGAACTTGGCGGGAAGCGTGAGCCGCCCCTTGTCGTCCAGCTTCGGGGTGTGGGTGCCGAGGAACATCGGCTTCCACCTCCCTGCCGGCTCCGGCTTGGCGAACCACTCCGGCTCCGGCTACGGGGCTCCCTTCTGCCCCACTAGCCACCACCGTACCCCACTTTTCACCACAGTCAACGCGACAAACGCGTCCACCACTCCGTCGTGTCTGTCGTTTACGCAGGTCAGCGCGGTGGGTGCTGGTGGGGGGCGAGTGGGGCCCCGTGGCCAAGATCCCCCGCCGCGGGGGCGCCGAGCAACCGAGGGAGGCGGTCGAGCGTCCATTTTTCGTCCGCGTGAGCACCATTCCGCCCGGATCCGGGGCCGTGGTGGGGCCTGGTGGGGACCCGGGTGGGGACCCGTGGGGACCGCGGTGGGGCCGGGTGGGGCGCTCCCGGCGGGCAGTCCGGCGGAGACGAATGCGCCCGCTCAGCCGATCACCTCGTGCCGCTTCACCGAGCCGCTTCTCCGCTGATCGCCGCGCCGCTCCCCAACGACCATTGCGCGCCGCCTCACCGCGCCGCGGCCACCGCCGATCATCTCTGGCCGCCACGCGGCGCTGCCCCCACCGACCACCGCGCCAGCCTCGCCGCGCCGGCTCCCCGCCGACCACCGCGCGCCGCCACACCGCGCCGCCCCCACCGACCACCGCGCCGACCTCACCGCGCCGCCTCACCGCCGACCATCGCGCCGCGCTCACCGAGCGTCGTGCGCCGCTTCATCGCCGTTCGGGGAGGCTCAGTCCACTGAGAACAGTCCGGCGACGCGCTCGGCCAGCCGGTTGCCGTCCACCGGCGAGACGTTCACCCACTCCTGCCCGCCCCGGCCTGCCGAGGTGGTCGCGCAGTAGGCGCCCAGGTCGGTGTCGAACCAGGTCAGCCCGCCGACCCGGGCCACCCGCCCGTCGCCGCCCCGCGCGTACGCGCTGAACTGGCCCGCCGCGTAGACCGGCCGGGCCTGGATGGCCAGCACCTCCCGGACCTGGGCCGCCGACGCCGCCGAGGCGCCCGGGCCGTCGGCCGACGCCGCCGCGGCCGACCGGGCGCCCCGCTCGCCGAACGACGGATCCTCGGCTGCCGCGACCGTCCCGGCCGGCAAGCTCACGCCGTACCCCGGCCCGGCGCCCAGTTCCGGCAGCACTTCGACGATCGCCGTCCCCAGCTCGCCGCCGCGGATTCCGCTCAACGCGATCGTCTGCGAAGGCTGCACGGCCAGCACCCCGGACCGTCCGCGCACCGCGGCCACCGCCCGGAACGGCACCTCCGCCGTCATGTCCACCAGCGCTTCACAGGCCACGAACCGCTCGGCGCCGTCGAGCAGCCGCAGCCGGTTCTCCAGCGCCGGATCCAGCGCGGTCCCGTCGAACAGCCCGCGCTCGCCGAGGTTCCGGTAGACCTCGGCCCGGATCACCGCCCGTTCGTCCTCAGTGGACCCGACGCTGCGCACGGCCAGCGGCACCGGCGGCCGCCCGAGCCCGAGGTCGGTCCACAGCACGTCGAACGCCGACGCGGAGACCCGGATCAAGCCGGCCCCAGCTCCGGGGCCACCGGGAACACCACCCGCGGCACGAGGCCGTGCAACGCGGCGTCCCGGGTGTGCAGCACGTCGATCGCCTTCTGCCGCGCCGCTTCGGCTTCCGCGCGGCGGGCGTCCATCACGGCCGACAGCCCGGCCAGCGCCAGCACGTTCCCGCTCGCCGCGGCCGAGCGGATCATCGCCGCCGGGTCGTACTCCACCGGCGGCGGCATGTCCGCGCGGGCCCGCGCGGCGACCTCGGCCTGGCCCGCCACGGACTCCCCGACCACACCGGCCACCGCGGCCGAGTCGCCGAGCCAGGCCGCGGCTCGGCCGAGCACCGCCCGCATCGCGTCACCGGCCTCGCCCTGCCACGACTCCTGGCTGCCGGCGGCCAGCGAGGCCAGCTCGGCGGTGGAGTCGCGGAACCGGCCGGACAGCTCGGTCCAGCGCGCGCCGGCCTCACCGGCCGACACCGGGTCGTTGCCCTGCTCGACCTGGGCGGCCAGGGCCTCGTGGCTGTAGGACTCGTACCGGGCCGTCGGCTCCGGGACGGCCGGCTCTGCAGCGGACACGGCACACCTTCCGTTTCACGGGACAGCGGGATCAGCGGGGTCGGTGGGGTCGGTGGGGTCGGTGGGGTCGGTGGGGGTCAGGGCAGCTTGGGCTCCACCAGCCCGGCCACGGTGGTGGCCCGGCGGCAGGCGAGGGTGCTGTCGGAGAAGGTCGCATTGCTGACGTCGACCTGCACGCTCGCGGAGCCGCCGACGCCGAGCAGCACCGCGCAGGTGCCGTCGGCGGCCTTGCGGTCCACCAGCTGCACCGCCTGGTGCGTGCCCACCTTCTTCTTGGTGCGAGTGCCCCGCGAGACGTCGAGGTTGGCCAGCCCGGCGTTCTCGTCGAGCGTGACGGTGACGCCGAAGGTGGCCGGCACGGTCCAGTCGCAGGCCCGGGCTTCGCCGACCGTCTTCGGCTTGCCCAGCTGCGTCAGCCCGGCCGTCGACCGGTCCGAGGGCGAAAGCAGCGCGCACGGGTCGAGCTGGGCCAGCGACGTCGGGGCGGCCGGCGCAGTGGTCTGGGGCGCGGCGCCTTCGGGCGAGGGCTGCGCGTGGGCGGCCATCGCGTTCTGGCTCGCGGGCATCCGGGCACCGCAGGCGGCGAGCACGAGCAGCGCGGGGACCAGCAGGAGGAACGTCTTGCGCTCAGCCACCGGAGCAGTCCACCCCGCCGGCCGCGTCGTCGTCCTGGTCCTGGTACTTGGTGAGCGCGCCGGCGATCCGCCGTTTGAGGCCTTCGAGCTCCTTGCCGAACGACGTGAGCTGCTCGACCGCCGAGCCCTCGCCGCCGCTCATGCCGTACTTCGCCATGAAGTCGCCGACCTCGCCCGCATAGCCGCTGCCGAGCGGCACCGAACGGCCGAGCACCTTGGCCTCGCGCACCATCTCGCCGACGACGTCCTGCAGCGCGCCGAGCTTCGCGTACGTGTCGGTGGCCAGTTCCGGCGCCACGGCGAAGCCGCCGCGGGCAGAGCCGGTCAGGCCCGGCACGTCGGGCAGTGCGCTCATGAGCGGTTACGCCTCTCCGTAGTCGAGCGACCTCGGTTTCGGAGCATACGTGAGAGCAGTGTGTCAGCGGGAGCACCCGAAAACGCGCTCCTGCTCACCCGAACGGCGCAACCAAGGCCGTGGCAGAGCGTCATCAGGAGGTGTTCGCGGGGTTGCGCCGCCGAGTTCGCCCAGGTTTGACACACTGAGGAGAAGGCTGATCGCTGCGTGGACAGCGAGCGACCCGGCGGAGCCGGTGAAACCCGCACAGCCATGCGCCACCAGGAGGACGAGTGACGTCGAGAATCCAGTCCGCTTCCCCCGCCGGAACACCGGGCGAGGCGACCGGGCAGCCCGCCTATCCGGCGGCGGACGACCCGATCGGGCGACAGAACGGCTACGCACCGAGAGCCTCCCTCGACGAGCTGCACGACACGGCCCGCCGGATCGCGGCGAACGTCGAGCGGGTGCTGGTCGGCAAGCCCGAGGTCATCCGGATCGCGCTGGTGACGCTGCTGGCCGAGGGCCACCTGCTCGTCGAAGACGTGCCGGGCGTCGGCAAGACCTCGCTGGCGAAGGCGCTCGCCCGGTCGATCGACTGCACCGTGAGCCGCGTCCAGTTCACCCCGGACCTGCTGCCCAGCGACGTCACCGGCGTCTCCATCTACAACCGCCAGACCGGTGAGTTCGAGTTCCGCCCCGGCCCGGTGTTCGCGAACATCGTGGTGGGCGACGAGATCAACCGGGCCTCGCCGAAGACGCAGTCGGCGCTGCTCGAGTGCATGGAGGAGCACCAGGTCACGGTCGACACGAGCACGTACACGCTCGGCGAGCCGTTCATGGTGATCGCCACGCAGAACCCGATCGAGATGGAGGGCACGTACGCGCTGCCCGAGGCCCAGCGCGACCGGTTCACCGCGCGGGTGTCCATCGGCTACCCCGACCAGCAGGCCGAGCTGGCCATGGTCGACGAGCACTCCGGGCACAACCCGATGGCCGACCTGGGCCCGGTGTCCGACGGCGAGACGGTCAAGCGGCTGATCGAGACGGTCCGCACGATCCACATGGCCCCGGAGGTCCGCCGCTACGCCGTGGACCTGGCCGCCGCGACCCGGCAGGTGCCGGAGATCCGGCTCGGCGCCTCGCCCCGCGCGACGCTGCACCTCGTGCGGGCCGCTCGGGCGCAGGCCGCGCTGTCCGGGCGGGAGTACGTGGTCCCGGACGACCTGCACACGGTCGCCGTGCCCGTGCTGGCGCACCGCCTGGTGCTCACCACCGAGGCGCACGCGGCCCGCCGGTCGGCCACCGACGTGGTGCGCGCCGTGCTCCACCGTGTCCCCGTCCCGCAGGGCTCGGCCGGGACCCGGCAGTAGCCCGAACCCAGAAGCAGAAAGAACCGCATGCTGCGTGCACTGTCCGGCCTCACCACCCGCGGCCGTTGTCTCCTGGCCGCGGGCATCGCCGCGGCGGTGTGCTCGCTGGTGCTCAACGAGCGCGACCTGCTGCGCGTCGCCATCTTCGTGGTGGCGCTGCCGCTGCTGGTCGCCGCGTTCATCTCCGCCACCCGGCTGCGCCTCGGCGCGGCGCGGGCGCTGCGGCCGGAGCGCGTCGCCGTCGGCGCGAGCAGCGAGGTCCACCTCGAGCTGTGGCGCAGCGGACGGCTGCCGGGCGGCGAGGTGCTGCTCGAGGACGGCGTGCCGTACGCGCTGGGCTCGCGGCCGCGGTTCGTCGTCGAGCGGCTGCCGCACGACCGCCGGGTGCTGCTGCGTTACCCGCTGCAGCCGGTGATGCGCGGGATCCAGCAGGTGGGCCCGTTGCGCGCGACCATCACGGACCCGTTCGGGCTGTGCGAGTTCGAGCGTGAGCTGATCGGCCACTCGCGGCTGGTCGTGGTCCCGCGGGTGGTGGCCCTGTGGGGGCTGCCCGGCGGGTCCGGCGCCGGCGCGGGCGACGACGGCACCGTCCGCCTGCACGCCGGCCAGGGCGAGCCGGACGTGATCGTGCGGCACTACCGCACCGGCGACGACATGCGGAAGGTGCACTGGCGCTCCACCGCGCGCCGCGACGAGATCATGGTGCGCGTCGAAGAGCGCCCGTGGCGCGGCGGCACCACCGTGCTGCTCGACCACCGCGCGGCCGCCCACCACGGCACCGGCCCGGCGGCGAGCCTGGAGTGGGCCGTCTCGTTCGCCGCTTCGGTTTCACTGCACCTGCGCCGGTCGGGCCACCGCGTCCGGCTGGTCAACGAGCACGGCCTGACCCTGGCCGACGCCCCCGGAGACGGCGGCGAGGGCTACGACAACGTCGTGCTCGACGCGCTGGCCGCGCTGCAGCCCGCGCACCAGCGCGACATCACCCTCGGCCACGACCCGGCGGAGGGCCAGGAGCTGATCGCCGTGCTGGGCACGGTCAGCGCGGAGTCCGTGCACGAGCTGTCCCGCTACCGCCGCCGCGGCGTCCGCAGCCTCGCGGTCCTGCTGGACACCCCCGCCTGGGCCGGCACCCCCGACCAGCGCGCGGCGGCCACCGAGGACTCGGCCGAACTGCTCCGCGCCGCCGGCTGGGGCGTGGTCATCGCCTCGCCGCAGTCGTCCATGCCCCAAGTCTGGTCCGACCTCTGCCGCACGGGCTCCAACCGCGGCGCCCTGATCGGCGGTGCCCGATGACCACCGCTCCGCTCGCCTCCGCGAACCCCGCCGAACGCTCCAGTGGATGCGTCGACCGCGACCAACGCCATATCGGGGCACTTCGGGCGCGGCACGGACAGCTCCAGCGTGCTGATCGGCGGTGCGCGATGAACCCGGGCACTCCCCTCACCACCGCGAACCCCGCCGAGTCCGAGCGCAGCCACCCGCGCGAGCCACAGCCGCGGCATCCTGATCGGCGGTGCCCGATGAACCCGGCCACCCCCCTCACCACCGCGAACCCCGCCGAGCCCGGGCACGGCCATCGCGCGAGCAGCCACAGCCGCGGCATGCTGATCGGCGGTGCCCGATGACCGCCACCGCGCCGCCGCGGCCGCCGATTCCGCACACTCCCACGCCGCAGCCCCCGGCACCGGCGGCGCCGTGGTCGAGCAGCGTGCTGCCGCCGGCCGCGGCGGGTGGCGCGACGCTTTGCGCGGCCACCTCCCTGACCGGCGTGGTGAACGGCTGGGCGTGGTTCGGGTACCTGCTGGTCGCCGTCATCCTGGTCGCGTCGACCGGGCTGGCGCTGCGCTCGCTGCGGGCCCCGACCATCGTCGTCGGGCTCGGGCAGCTGCTGGTGCTGCTGTTCCTGATCACCGGCGCGTTCACCACGCAGGGCGTCCTCAAGATCTTCCCCGGCCCGACCGCGTTCGGGGAATTGCAGGCGACGCTCGCGGCGTCCGCGGAGCAGATCCGCACCGGGCTGCCGCCGGTGGAGGGCACGCAGCCGATCCTGTGCCTGGTGACCATCGCGATCGGCCTGGTCGCGGTGCTCGTCGACACGCTCGCGGTGGCCGCCGCGGCGCCGGCCGCCACCGGGCTGGTGCTGCTGTGCGTCTACGCGGTGCCCGCGGCGCTGTCCGACAGCCTGCTGCCGTGGTGGACGTTCCTGCTCGGCGCGGCCGCGTTCCCCTGCCTGCTCGCCATCGACGGCAGCCACCGGCACCGGCGCTGGCGCAACCGCGACGCCCCGGGCTCCGGCGGCCCCGCCCGCGCACTGCAGGCCCCCGTGGCCGTGGTCGGCGCCGCGATCGTGCTCGGCCTGCTCGGCGGCGGGATCACCGTGGTCGGCACGGTCGGCAAGATCCCGTTCGGCGCCAGCGGCGGAACGGGCGGGAACGGCGCGGGCGGCTTCGGCGTCGCCCCGTTCACGCAGCTGCGCGGCCTGCTCGACCAGGGCGCGAACACCGAGCTGTTCCAGGTCCGCGGCCTCGGCTCGGACCGGCGGCTGCTGCGCGCGTTCACCCTCGACACCTACACCCCGAACAAGGGCTGGGGCCTGCGCGGCGGCGGCCAGGCCCAGACCGGCGTCCTCGCCGGCGCCACCCTGCCCGCCGCGCCGGGCGACGACGGCACCGGCGTCTCCCGGCAGATCCAGATCGAGCCCACCCGCTGGGTCGACAACTGGCTGCCGGTCTACGGCGCCCCGCGCGCGCTGCGCGGCGTCTCGCCGCAGTGGTTGTACGACCGGGTCAGCGGCGCCGTCTTCACCACGAAGAGCGAGCCGGCGCCGCCGTACACCGAAACCGCTTCGCTGAAGGAGCCGACCGCCGCCGAACTGCGCGTCACCGACCCGAAGTCCGACGAGGTGCCGGCGGCGTACACGACCATCGACCGCGTCGACCCGCGGGTGATCGCGAAGACCGACCAGATCGTGGCGGGCCAGACCAACAACTTCGACAAGGCCAACGCGCTGTGGCAGTTCTTCAGCGCCCAGAACGGTTTCGTCTACGACACGAAGACCGCCGACGCCACCGACGCCGACGCGCTGGCCGACTTCATCCTCAACGGCAAGCGCGGCTACTGCGAGCAGTACGCGTCCGCGATGGCGGTGATGCTGCGCGTGGCGCACATCCCCGCGCGCGTCGCGATCGGCTTCACGCCGGGCGTCCAGAAGGGCGACTACCAGTCGATCAGCTCGCAGGACGCGCACGCGTGGGTCGAGGCGTACTTCGGCGACAAGGGCTGGGTCAGCTTCGACCCGACGCCGCTCGCCGACGGCCGCGGCATCGTCCCGCCGTACCTGCAGCAGAACGACTCCAGCTCCCAGCAGCCGAACGCCACCGACGACCTGCCGACCGCGTCGAAGTCCAGCGCGCCGACCGCGAACAACCCGCTGGACAAGGGCCAGAGCCAGGCCGCCCCCGGGCCGGCGCCGGATCAGGGGTCGAGCAACGGCTGGCTGATCGCGCTCGCCCTCGTGCTGGCGGTGCTCGGCGGGCTGGCGGTGCTGGCGGCGTACCTGCTGCGCTCCTCGCGCCGTCGGAGCGGCCCCGGTGGCCAGTCGCCCGGCTCCGGCGTCCCGCCACCGGACGCGACGCCGGACGGCACCCTGCTGGTCCGCACCCCCACCGCGGTCCCGGCCGACGACCGCGTCCACCTGGCCGCGCTGTGGCTGCCGCTGGCCGCGGGCGTGCTGTTCGTGGCGGCGGCGGGTTTCCTGGCGGCGCTGGTGGCGTGGTGGTTCGCGCTGATCGTGGTGGTCCTGCTCGCGGGCATCGGCGGTCCGGCCGCCGTACGGGACTTCTTCCGCCGCCGCCGTCTCCAGGCCATCGCGGCCCACGCCCCCGGCGCGGCCGACGCGGCGTGGCGGGAGCTCAGAGCCGAGTGCGCCGACCGGGGCCTGCCGATCCCGGACAGCGACACCGTCCGCGTGGCCGGCCAGAAGATCGCCGCGAGCCACCACCTGGACGACCCCGCCCGCGAGAGCCTGCGCGCGGTGATCGGCGCCGTCGAGAAGACCTGGTACAGCGACGTGCCCGCCCCGGACCCGCACCTGGCCCCGGCCTTCGACGAACTGCGCCGCGGCCTCGGCCGCACCGCCCCGCTGCCCTGGCGCGGACGGCTGTTCCCGAAGTCGGTGCTGCGCCGCCGTTCCTGAGGCCGCTGGGGCTCCGATTCCGGTCTTGCCGCAGCGTTTGCGATCAGCCGAGGGCGTGCGGTTCGCGCCTGACTCCAGCGCCGTGCGCCCCCGCTCCTGACCGTGGGGGCCGGCCCGATCACCGTGCGGCGGTGCCGGTCTTTGCGCGCACACGAGAAATCCGCGCTCCGCCCCGGGGAGGGCGAAGCGCGGATCTCGAAGGTGGCGGTGTGTTATTGCTCTTCGAAGCGCTGGCGGAAGCGTTCCTCCATGCGCTGGGTGAACGAGCTGCGACGGCTCGACTGCTTGCCGCCGCCTCCCCCGCTGCTGTGGGGGCCGCCGTTGTCCTTGCCACTGTCACCCTGGCGTATGGACGTGACGGCCATCATCACCCCGAAGAACATCACGAGGAACCCCAGCACGCTGATCAACGGGATGTCGGCGACCCGCAGCACGGGCACCACCACCCCCAGCACCAGCAGTGCGACGCCCAGCACGAACAGGACGATCCCCTGGATGCGCCGTCGACGAGCGGGGCGGCGCATCCGGGTGCCACGCACCGTCGATGCGAACTTGGGGTCCTCGGCATAGAGCTCGCGCTCGATCTGATCGAGCAGCCGCTGCTCATGCTCGGAGAGTGGCATCTTTCCTCCTCCGGCACAGCTGTCGCGGGCGCCGGGCCGCGCAACGTCCTGGACCCAACAGCCAACCCCAGGCGGGGTGGCACTGTCCAGGATACGAGCCCCGCGCGCGTCCGACTACCCGATCCCGTATCCAGAAGGGATCGAATTGGGGGAAATCTCGACTGACGTGGGTTGACAGACCGTCACCGCGACCGATCTCACGCCCTTCACCAGGTCGAGAACCCCCCGAACACCCTGCGCCGACCTCCGCCGCGCACCCTCCCCCGCCCCGCCGACCACTCCCCGCGACCACACGACGGCCCCGCCACCCATCACCCGCACGGGGCGGCCAGCCACCCTGCCGGGGCGCCGCGGGATCCACTCGCGCCCCTGCGGCTCTTGCGGCCCCGCCTGCTTGCGGCCCGACTGCTTTACAGCCCGGCTGCCCCAGGTCCCTGCGGCCCGACAGCTCGGCTGCCCCACGACTCGCGACCCCACAACTCGACGCCAGGCAGCGCCACAACTCGGCGTCAGGCAGCGCGGCAGCTCGCAGTCCGGCAGCCCCACAACTCGCGGCCCACATCTCGTGGCCCCACACCTCGGCGCCCGGCAGCCCGGCGGCTCGCGGTCCGGTAGCGCGCGGCCCGCAGCCCGGCCCGGCAGCCCGGCAGCCTGGCAGCGCGGGGGCTCGCAGCCCGGCAGCAGAGCGGCTCGCGGGCCCACAGCCCCGCGCCCCGCAGCCCACCGCCGGGCGGTCCGGCGGCTCGCAACCAGCTGCCCACAGCCCCCGAGGCTCGTGGCTCATGGCTCGCGGCCCCAAAGTCCGGCGGCTTGGCGGTCAGACAGCCGCACGGCCCAGCGGCTCGTAGTCCTGCGGCCCCACCGCCCTGCGGCCCGGTGGCCCCGCGCCCCGCGCCCCGCAGCCCACCGCCGGGCGGTCCGGCGGCTCGCAACCAGCTGCCCACAGCCCCCGAGGCTCGTGGCTCGTGGCTCGCGGCCCCAAAGTCCGGCGGCTTGGCGGTCAGACAGCCGCACGGCCCAGCGGCTCGTAGTCCTGCGGCCCCACCGCCCTGCGGCCCGGTGGCCCAGCGGCTCGCGGGCCTACAGCCCGACTCCCGGCGGCCCCACAGCCCTGCTGGCGTGCGGCTCGCAGCCCCAACGCTCGGCAGCCCAGCGGCCCCGCAACTCGCAGCCCGGCGGCTCGCGGGCCCACAGCCCGGCAGTCCGGCCCGCCCAGCAGCCCGGTGGCCCAGCGGCTCGCGGGCATACGGCCTGGGCGGCCTGGCGACTCTTAGCCCGGCAGACCAGCAGCTCGCGTGCCTGCGGCCTGGTGGCTCGCAGTCCGGCGGCCCAGCGGCTCGCGGGCCCACAGCTCGGCGGCGTAGCAGCCCGACGGCCCGGCAGCTCGCGGGCCCACAGCCCCGCGCCCCGAAGCCCCACGGCCCGGCGGTTCGTAACTCTGCGGCCCCACCACACGGCAGCCCGGCCCGCGCACCGGAGGCCGCCGCACCGTGAGCGTCACTGCTCCCGTGGCGAAAGTAGCGACGCCGGGCGGACTGCGGATGCGCCGAACTTGGAGCGGGCGACGTCGGCGGCTACTTCGGCGTCGCGCCAGCGGGGTTCGGCTGAGGCGAGGAGGAGTTGTTCGCCGGCTTCGGCGGTGTCCAGGCCTTCGACGCGGACGCCGATCAGGCGGATGGCGCCGGTCGGGGCGTGTTCGGCGAGCAGGTCGACGGCGGTGCGGTGGATGTCGCGGGCGACGTCGGTGGCGGTGAACAGGGTGCGGGAACGGGTGATTGTGCGGAAGTCCGCGAAGCGCACCTTGATCGAGACCGTCCGGCCGCGCAGGCCGCGGGCCCGCAGCGTGGCGCCGACCCGTTCGGCGAGCCGGAGCAGCTCCAGCCCCAGCTCGGCGCGGCTGTGCAGGTCGACCTCGAAGGTCCGCTCCGCGCCGATCGACTTCTCCGCCGACTCCGGCACCACCGCGCGGTCGTCGTGGCCGCTCGCCAGCGCCCACAGGTGGTCGCCGACCGCGCGGCCCAGCGACCGCCGCAGCCGGGCCGGCGGGGCCGCCGCGACGTCCGCGATCGTGTGCAGCCCCTGCTGGCGCAGGTGCTCCTCGGTCCGCTGCCCGACCCCCCACAGCGCCGAGACGGGCAACGGGTGCAGGAACGCGAGCGTCTCCGCCGCCGGCACGACCACCATCCCGTCCGGCTTCGCCATGCCCGAGGCGAGCTTGGCGACGTACTTGACCTTCGCGACGCCCACCGAGCAGGTGATCCCGTGCTCGGCCACCACCCGCTCGCGGATCCGCGCGCCCAGCTGCGCCGGAGTGGCACCCAGCCGCCGCAGCGCGCCGCCGACGTCCAGGAACGCCTCGTCCAGGCTCAGCGGCTCCACCAACGGCGTCAGGTCGCGGAAGATGTCCATCACCCCACGCGAAACCTCGCCGTACAGCCCCGAAGTCGGCTGGATGCAGACCAGCTGGGGGCACAGCCGCTTGGCCGTGGAGAACGGCATCGCGGACCGCACGCCGAACTCGCGCGCCGGGTAGTTCGCCGCGGCCACCACCGACCGCGGCCCGCCGCCGGACACGACCACGGGCTTGTCCACCAGCTCCGGCCGCGTGCGCAGCTCACAGGAGACGAAAAACGCGTCCATGTCGACGTGCAGGATCGCGCAGCCGGTGTCGTCCGGCAGCGCCGCGGCACCGGTGGTGACGCGGTAGCGGGCCATCCCGCTGGGCAGTTCGGTGTTTCTCCCCACGTCCGCGGACGCTACCCGGGACCACCGACAGTTTCAGGCGCGCCGGGCCATCGCGTGCAGCCGGCCCGCGACGTCGCGCAGCGCGGGCACCGCCGCCGCGGCCAGCTCGAACTCCGCCAGCTCGTCGTCGCGCACCTCGCCCGCGACCACGTCGGAGATCACCCGGTCGCCCCGCAGCAGGGTCACTTCCAGCCCGGCGGCGACCAGCAGGCCGGTCAGCCCGGCGCTGTCGAACCGGCGCAGCATGGTGTCGCGCTCGCCGGGGATGACCCCGTCTTCGCTGTCGAGCAGCCGCTGGGCCTCGGCGATCCGGCCGGCCAGCGCGCGGTGCAGCACGGCCGCGTTGCGGTTGGCCACCAGGACCGAAACCGCCCCGCCGGGCGCGACGGCGGCCGCCAGCGCGGCGAGCACCACGGCCGGGTCGTCGACCACTTCGAGCAGGCCGTGGGCCAGCACCAGGTCGGCCGAGCCGGCCGGCACGTGGGCCGCGAGCGCGTCGGAGTCGTCCGCGATCACCGTGATCCGGTGCGAGACGCCCTCTTCCTCCGCGCGCCGCCGCAGCGTCGCCAGCGCGTTCGGGTTGGGCTCGACCACCGTCACGAGGCAGCCGGCCGACGCGAAGGGCACCGCCCAGCCGCCGCTGCCGCCGCCGACGTCGACGACGGAGGGCTGCTCCACGCCCCGGGCGCGGGCCGCGCGCAGCTCCGTCTCGAGTGCCCGGCGAACGGCGCCGGAACCCCGGGCGGCCACGGTGTCCGTCTTCATAGTCGGACAGGGTAGTGCCCGCCCGCCGGTCACTCGCCGTGACCCATACCGCCCGGTAGCGGCGTTCGACACCTTCCTGGGGACCGATCCGCCGAACGGGCCGTAGGCTGTGCCGAGTGCACACGGTCGCCGTACTCAGCCTCAAGGGTGGCGTCGGCAAAACGACGGTCGCGCTCGGTATCGCGTCGGCCGCTCTGCGTAGGGGAACCCGGACCCTCGTCGCCGACCTCGACCCGCAGGGCAACGCCACCACCTCGCTCGACCCGCCCTACACCGAGGCGACGCTC
Source organism: Amycolatopsis saalfeldensis (assembly GCF_900110575.1). Lineage (GTDB taxonomy): Bacteria > Actinomycetota > Actinomycetes > Mycobacteriales > Pseudonocardiaceae > Amycolatopsis > Amycolatopsis saalfeldensis. The sequence continues at coordinate 205,850 of NZ_FOEF01000004.1, read as the reverse complement.
GCCGACGTCCTCGAGACCCCGGCCCGCGCCGTGCTGGAGCGCGCCATCGCGCCGAGCGTGTGGTCCGAGGAGGTCGACGTCCTGGTCGGCGCGGAGGAGCTGGAGCTGCTCAACGAGCCCGGCCCCGACGGCCGCCGGCTGGAGAACCTGTCCCGCGCACTGGACGAGCTGCACCAGCGGCCGCTGCGCGAGGACCCGTACGAGCTGGTGATCATCGACTGCCCGCCGTCGCTGGGCCGGCTGACCAAGTCGGCGCTGGTCGCGGCCGACAGCGCACTGATCGTCACCGAGCCCACGATGTACGCCGTGGCGGGCGCCCAGCGCGCGCTGGAGGCGATCGAGCGGATCCGCGAGGAGCACAACCCGGACCTGCGCCCGATCGGGGTGCTGGTGAACAAGCTGCGCGTGCGCTCCTACGAGCACCAGTTCCGGGTCGCGGAGCTGCGCGAGAACTTCGGCTCGCTGGTGATGCCCACGGCGATCCCGGACCGGCTGGCGGTGCAGCAGGCGCAGGGCGCGTGCAGCCCGATCCACGAGTGGCACTCGCCCGGCGCGCAGGAGATCGCGCTGACGTTCAACATGGTGCTGGCCAAGATCCTGCGCTCCAGCCGCGCCGGGCGGCACCGCGTACGCGGCGAAGAGGACCCCACCGACACGCCGGCGGAAGTCTCCGGCAACGCGGGCTGAGCCGTGCCCGAGGGTGACACCGTCTTCCTCGCCGGGAAGCTGCTGGACAAAGCACTGGCGGGGAAAACGCTGTTGCGCGGTGAGTTCCGTCATCCCGCACTGGCCACTGTGGACCTGTCCGGCCGCGACGTGCTGGGGGTCGGCACCGTCGGCAAGCACCTGTTCACGCGCTTCTCCGGCGACCTGACCCTCCACAGTCACCTCCGCATGGACGGCAGCTGGGAGATCTACCGCGCCGGCGCGAAGTGGCGGACGCCAGCACATCACGCGCGGGTGATCCTGGCGACGTCCGACGTGCAGGCCGTCGGTTTCCGCTTGCACGACCTGGAACTCGTGCCGTCCGCGGAAGCCCCGGGCCTCGTGGCCCACCTCGGCCCCGACCTGCTTGATCCACAGTGGACGGACGAGCACGCGGCCCGGGCCACGGCGGCGCTGGCCGCGGAGCCGGGCCGCGAACTCGGTGAGGCTTTACTGGACCAGCGGATCATGGCCGGCGTCGGCAACCTGTACAAGGTGGAGATCTGCTTCCTGCTCGGCGTCTCCCCGTGGACGCCGGTGTCCGAAGTGGACGCGGCGAAAGCCGTGGCGCTGGCCCGCAAGCTGCTGCTCGCCAACGCGTGGCGCCACGAGCAGGTGACCACCGGCGACCCCACCCGGGGCCGGCGCACCTGGGTGTACGAGCGGACCCGGCCGGGCTGCTTCCGGTGCGGAGGGCGCGTGCGGGTGGCGGGACAAGGCGACGGCGTCCGGCGGCGGCCGACCTGGTTCTGCCCCCGCTGCCAGCCCGGACCGCAGCCGGCGGACTGACGCGCGGTGTTCGCGTAATTGATGTTGCCGCGCACCGAGGTTCGCGGTTAGCGTGGTCTTACACGAGAGAGGAGGTGGTCCTAAGTTGTATTCACACAGGACTCGTGAGGTGACTGTCCGCTAGCGGATAGCACGCGTAGGGACTTTGAGCAGCGATACAACACGAGCCACCTTCGGCTCATCGCCTGCTTCGCGTGTGTGCCTGATAGCGAAATACCAGGCAGCCACCGGGCTCCCGGGGCTCTTGAGCACCGGTCCGGCTCGGGCTCGGACGTTTGACGGCGTCCGGGAGCCGCCCCGGGAGCACCCCTTCATATACGAAGTACCGCCGCCGGACGATCGCCGCCGACCGTCCGGCGCTCGTTTGCCCGGCTTCGGCGATCGCCGTCGGCGAACGGATACACCGAACGGCCGAAAGTGGCTAGCCTGAACGGCATGCTCAGGCCCGACTACCCGATCACCACGAGCCGGGTGATCCTGCGCCCGTTCACGCCGGACGACCTCGACGCACTGAACTCGTTCCAGTCCCGCGCCGACGTGGCCCGCTATCTCTACTGGGGCCCGCGCAGCCGCGCCGAGTCGGCCGCCGCCCTCGCGAAACGGGTGCACAGCTCGACCCTCAGCCAGGACGGCCAGATCCTCGCCGTCGCGGTCGAGCTCGCCGCCACCGGCCAGCTGATCGGCGACCTGAACCTCGAGTACCTGAGCTCCGAGCACCGTCAGGGCGAGATCGGCTTCGTCTTCCACCCCGACCACCACGGCAAGGGCCTCGCGCTGGAGGCGGCCACCGAGCTGCTGCGGCTGGGCTTCGAAGAGCTGGGGCTGCACCGGATCGTCGGCCGGTGCGACGGGCGCAACACCGCGTCGCGGGCCCTCATGGAGCGCCTGGGGATGCGCAAGGAGGCCCATCTCCGGGAGAACGAGATCGTCAAGGGCGTGTGGACCGACGAACTGGTCTACGCCATGCTCGAAGACGAGTGGAAGGCCACACGCTGACCGGGTTCCGGACGCCGGGCGCCGGCCGATGGGGCAGCATGGGGCCGTGCTCTTCGACAAGATCGTCCGGCCCGCCCTGTACCGGCTGGCGTTCCACGACCCCGAGCTGGTGCACGAGCGCACCGTCACCCTGCTGAGCCGGACCGCGCCCGCGCTCCGCCCGCTGAGCCCGGTCTACCGCACCGACGATCCCGTGACGTTCCTCGGCCTGCGCTTCCCCAACCGGGTCGGCCTGGCCGCCGGGATGGACAAGAACGGCCGGGCGCTCGCGGCGTGGCCCGCGCTGGGCTTCGGCTTCGTCGAGGTCGGCACCGTGACTCGGCACCCGCAGCCGGGCAACCCGAAGCCGCGCCTGTTCAGCCTGCCCGTGAGCGACGCCGTGATCAACCGGATGGGCTTCAACAACGAAGGCGCGCAAGCACTCGCGGACCGGCTGGCCGCCCAGGGCAAGCCGGGGGTGCCGCTGGGGATCAGCATCGGCAAGTCCAAGGTGACCCCGCTCGCCGACGCCGTTGAGGACTACCGCTTCTCGCTGCGCGCACTGCACCCGTACGCGGACTACTTCGCGATCAACGTCAGCTCGCCGAACACCCCCGGGCTGCGCGAGCTGCAGGACAGGACCGCGCTGGCCGAGCTGCTCGCCGAGCTGCGCCGGACCTCGGCCGAGCTGGGCGGGAACACCCCGCTGCTGGTCAAGGTGGCGCCGGACCTCACCGACGACGCGCTCGCCGAGCTGCTGGAGGTCTGCCTGGAGCACGGCGTCTCCGGGCTGATCGCGACCAACACCACGCTCTCCCGCGAAGGCGTCGCCCCGGCCGAAGCGCACCTCGCCGCGGAGACCGGCGGCCTGTCCGGGCGGCCGCTGACCGCGCGGTCGCTGGAGGTCGTCCGGTTCGTCCACGAGCGCACCGTCGGCCGGCTGCCGATCATCGGCGTCGGCGGCATCCTCGGCCCCGACGACGCGTCGCGGATGCTCGACGCCGGGGCCGGGCTGGTCCAGCTCTACTCCGGGTTCGCGCTGCACGGGCCGGGGCTGGTCCGCCGGGTCAGCCGGGGGATCGCAGGCCGGCCGTGCTGACGAAGCGCAGGTAGCCGCGCCACGACTCGTACCGGTCGAGGTTTTCCCCCGCGGCGGCCGAGTCTGCCAGCACCGCGAGCGGGGTGCTGCCGTCTTCCAGCTCGACCCGCCCGAGCACCAGCGGCTCCGGCAGCCCGGCGGCGAACCGGCCGAACGCGCCGGGCGAGAGCCGCCAGCGCTCGCCGTCGAGGCCCGTCCCGCCCGGGAGCACACCCGGCTGCGGCGGTTCGGTCTCCAGCAGCACCATGCGGTACCGCTCGGCGGTCCGGACCGGGCCGGTGAACCGGGCGCCGTCGAGGCTCCCGTGCAGCGGCTGGCCGCGCAGGTGCGCGCCGAACACCACGACGTCGACCCCGTCGGCCGGATACGGCTCGCGCTCCTGCTCGCCGGTGAGCACCGCCGCCAGGTCGATCCCGATCTGGTCCTCGAACGCCCGGGTGGCGATCGTCACGCCGAACGGCCGCTGGTCCCCCGGCGCCACCGGCACCGTGACGGCCGCGAAATCGAGCACGTTGACGAACATGCTGTACGTGCCGAGGCGGCTGCTGACGCCGACCGGGTGGGCCAGCGCCTCGGTGATGGCCGGATGGTCGGTGACCGTGGGCAGCAGCAGGGCGTCTTGGCCAGCGAGGATCTTCCGGGCCTCCGCGCGCAGCTCGGCCACACGGGTCTGCGCGTCCGCCAGCTCGTGGGCGAGATGCGTGCCTGCGGCCGCGACGATGCCGGAGACGGTCGCATCCGCTCCTTCCGGGCCGCCGGCGAGGAACTCCCCGGCCGAGGCGTAGCGCTCGGCCACCAAAGCGCTGCCGTAGAGCAGTTTCCCGGCGTCGAGCAGGGTGCTGACATCGATGGCCTCGATGATCGCGCCCGACGCCTCCAGCGCGGTCACCGCAACGTGGAACGCCCGGCGGGCGGCGTCGCCGAGGGCGGCCAGACCGGCTTCGTCCGGGATCGCGACCCGGGGCCGCTGCCCGGCGCTCAGCCGGACGTCGGCGGGCCACTCGCGCACGGCCGGGTCCAGCCCGTCCGGACCGGTCATCACGGCCAGCGCGCGCTGGCCGAGGGCGAGGCTGCGGGCGAACAACGACACGCAGTCGAACGACGGCGAAGCCGGGAACACCCCGGTCTTCGGCACCAGCCCGAGCGTGGGCTTGAGCCCGATCACCGCGTTCAGCGCCGCGGGCACCCGGCCCGAGCCGCCGGTGTCGGTGCCGAGCGCCAGGTCCGCGATGCCCAGCGCCACCGCGACGGCCGAGCCGCTGCTCGACCCGCCCGCCACCTTCTCCGGGTCGAGCGCCGAGGCCACCGCGCCGTACGGGCTGCGGGTGCCGGCCAGCCCGGACGCGAACTGGTCCAGGTTGGTCTTGCCGAGCACCACGGCGCCCGCCGCGGTGAGCCGGGAGACCACGGTCGCGCTGGTCACGGGCGCGCGGGAGAACCCGGGGCAGCCCGCGGTGGTGGGGGTGCCGGCGACGTCGACGAGGTCCTTGACGGCGAGCACCGTCCCGGCCAGCGGGAGGTGCTCCCCCGCGTGCACGCGCTCGTCCACGGCCTTCGCGTCGACCAGCACCTCCTCCTGGGCGCGGAGGGTGATCCAGATGTCGGGGCGGTCGAGGACGCCGATCCGCTCGAAGGCGGCCACCACGCGCTGGTGCGCGCTGGGCGGGGGCACGGGGACGGGTTCGGTTTCCGGCGGGAGCGTGGTCACGGGGCGTCCTTTCCTCGGCGCTTCGAGAAAGTCCACTGTGTACGTCCGGTGCCGCGGAACCTCAGGCCTCGACACCGTTCCTGGCGGGTGCCACCACTGACTGCATAGGAAAAACGTTAAACAGCCAACGTTTCCGTGGCCAGACGTTTCCGATTACACGATTGTTTCGATACCGCAATCGAAACCTGCGCAGTCACGCGTAGTCGGCGTCGATCCCGCCGACCGGGCTTCAAACTCGGCCATCCGGGCGGAAAACCGCGGATCAGGTCAGGTAAGGTCCGACAGCGCCAGCGCGAGCCCGGCGAGGTGGTCCGTCGCGTCGGTCAGTGCCTCCCGCGAGGTGCCCAGCCCGTCGCTGCTGGCGGCGACCGCGCGGCCCGCGGCGGCGACCAGGCTGCCGTAGCCCTCGATGCCGTCGTCGAGCTGCTCCCGCAGCTTACCCACGGCGGCGTCCAGCGCGCCGCGCTCCCGGTCCGGCGCCGAGTTCCGCCCGCGTTCGATGGCCTGGATCCGCCCGGCGAGCCCGCGCAGCGCCAGCGCGGCCTGCTCGGCCGTCGCCCTCGCGTCGGCCACCGACACCTCCGGCACGGCGAACGTGCCCAGCGAGGACGGCACGGCCAGCTGGTTCAGCAGCTCGCCCAGCGAGGCCTCGGACTCCGCGAGCCGTTCCATCGGCTCCCGCGCCACGGAACCGGCCGCGGGCAGCGGCGGGGGCCCGCTCGGCGCGGACGGCAGCTGGACCTTGTTGAGGCCGCGCAGCTTCAGGCCGGTCCGCACGCTGAGCGTGCCGAACGCGAGGGTGCCGAACCCGGCCAGCACGGCCTGGGCGATCTCCGGCGTGCCGGAGGCGAGCAGCCCGGTCCCGGCGAGCACGGTCAGCACCCCGAGCATGATGGTGATCAGGACCCACAGGGTGAGCACCCGTGAAGTGCGCCGCTTGCGCCGCTCCAGCTTCGCGGCGGGCTGGTTCCAGCGGTCCCATTTCGCCCGGGCCTCCGCGACCGCGGGCACCTGCCCGGCGACCGCGGCGAACGTGGCGGGCACGGTGGACGGCCGCCGCACGATCGGCCGCGGCGGCGACGGCCGGTGCTGGAAGTTGCCGGGTTTCGGCTGCGCGGCGGGCTTCCCGCCGGCCTCTTCGGCCGGCGGGAAGTACCGCTGCAGCTTCTCCTGGGCGCGCTGGGCTTTCTCCTGCGCCCGCTGGGCGTAGTCGGGCAGCCGCTCGATGTGCTTCTCGAGCTTGGCGTTGAACTCGCTGAAGTCCCGCCGTCTGCCGCTACTGCCCATGACACACGCCCCCGGAGTGGTTCGGCCTGTTGGGTCAGGCCGGGTTCTTGCCCTGCTCGGCCTGCACGCGGGCCTGGATCTCCCGCTGGATGTCGGCGCTGTTGGCGGCGGCCGGGGCCTTCGCCGCGGCACCGCCGTCGGTCACCTGCGCGACCGAGTCGCCGCGCATGGAGTTGCGGATCTGCTCCAGCCGCGAGTGGCCCGCCATCTGCGTGGCGGACTGCTGCACCTCGAGCATCCGGCCCTGGACCGAGTTCTGCGCGAGCTCGGCCGAGCCCAGCGCGGTGGAGTAGCGCTTCTCGATCTTGTCGCGGACCTCCTCCAGCGACGGGGTGTTGCCCGGCGCCGCCAGCTCGCTCATCTGGTTCAGCGAAGCGGAGACCTGCTCCTGCATCTTCGCCTGCTCCAGCTGCGAGAGCAGCTTGGTGCGCTCGGCCAGCTTCTGCTGCAGCATCGTCGCGTTGCGCTCGACGGCCTTCTTGGCCTGCGCGGCCGCCTGCAGCGACTGGTCGTGCAGGGTCTTGAGGTCCTCGATGCTCTGCTCGGCGGTGACGAGCTGCGCGGCGAAGCTCTCCGCCGCGGTCTCGAACTCGGTCGCCTTCTGCTCGTCACCCTTGGCGCGGGCCTCGTCGGCCAGCACCAGCGCCTGACGGGTGGACGCCTGCAGCTTCTCGACGTCGCCGAGCTGCCGGTTGAGCTTCATCTCCAGCTGGCGCTGGTTGCCGATCACGGAGGCGGCCTGCTGCGTCAGCGCCTGGTGATTGCGCTGTGCCTCCTCGATGGCCTGCTGGATCTGTACCTTCGGGTCGGCGTGCTCGTCGATCTTCGACGAGAACGCCGCCATCATGTACTTCCAGAACTTCACGAACGGGTTGGCCATCTCCTCCGCCTGCCTTCTTGCGTCCCACGGGCCTGAGTTACCTCGAGGTGGGGCGTCACTCCCCTAGTCACACAACGTCCCGACCCCGGCGTTGGGTTCCATCGTGTCAGGTCGGTCCCCGTCGTTCCAGGCGACCCCGGGGGAATTCAGGGTTGGCCCTGATCGACACCGGACACAAACGGACGGCCCCGGGTGACAACCCGGAGCCGTCCGTTCACGAAACGTGGTTATGCGGCAATGGTCGACGCGAGCTTCGGCGCGCCGATCGTGGTCCGCAGGGTGGTGTTGAGCCGGGGCGACGGCGAAAGCCGCAGGTCGGACAGATCGTCGCCGATCAGCTCGGACACCAGGCTGCCGCCCTCGAACCCGCCGGCCTTGGCCGAGGTCTCAGCGGCGCGCTCCGGCACGGTTTCGCGGGGTGCGCCCTCGACCACCCGCTCGTCCACCGGGGCGACCTCGACCTTGTCGAGCGCCGACACATCGGCCGCGACCTTGTGCAGCAATTCGCCGAGTGGAAGCTCCAGGGCGTCGCAGATGGAGGCCAGCAGCTCGCTGGACGCCTCCTTCTGGCCACGCTCGACCTCGGACAGGTAGCCGAGGCTGACCCTGGCGGCGCGAGAGATGTCACGCAGCGTTCGACGCTGGTTGGTGCGGGCATGACGGAGCCGATCACCGATCGCCTCACGCAACAGCACGGTCATCACGCGCCTCCCTTCCCGAACTGGTGCCTCCTACGTTACCCAGAGCGGCGCCCCGGGCGCAGGACTTGAACCATGCGTACGCCAAGGGCGAACGCCACGTTCAGTCTAGTTGTTCCTCGAGGAGCGTGAAGGCGGCGCTCACGGAGCCGGTCCGGACGGCGTCACGGTCACCGGTCAGCACCAGGGTACGGACAGTCGGCCCGAAGGGCCCGCGGAGCCCGATGTGCACCGTGCCCGGGGCCACCCCGTCCTGCGCCGACGGCCCGGCGACGCCGGTCAGGCCCAGGCCCCAGGTCGCTCCGCAGCGGTCACGGGCACCGGCCGCGAGCTGCGCCGCGACCTCGGGATCGACCGCGCCGCGAGCGGCCAGCAGCGCTTCGTCGACGCCCGCGAGCACGTGCTTCAGCTCGGTGGCGTAGACCACCAGCCCGCCGCGCAGCACGGCACTCGCGCCGGGGATCCGGGCCAGCGTGGCGCAGACCAGGCCCGCGGTCAGCGACTCGGCCGCGGCCACCGTCTCACCACGCCGGGTGAGCGCCGCCACCAAACCGGCGGCCTGGCCGTCCAGGTCGGGCACGGCGGGCATCAGGCGCCGGTGGCGCGACGGCCCGCGGCCCGCAGCCGGACCGCGCGCACCAGGTAGTCGACGCCGGTGACCACGGTCAGCACCACGGCCAGGCCCATCAGCGCCCAGCGGACCGGGTCCGCGCCGGCCGGCAGCGGCAGGAGGTAGACGACGATGGCCAGGATCTGGGTCATCGTCTTGGCCTTGCCGCCGCGGCTGGCCGGGATCACGCCGTGGCGGATCACCCAGAACCGCAGCAGCGTGACGCCGATCTCCCGCACGGCGATCACGATCGTGACCCACCAGGGCAGCTCGCCGAGCACGCTCAGCCCGACCAGCGCGGCGCCGATCAGCGCCTTGTCCGCGATCGGGTCGGCGATCTTGCCGAAGTCGGTGATCAGGCCGTACTTGCGCGCCACCCAGCCGTCCACCTGGTCGGTGGCCGAGGCGATGGCGAACAGGCCGGTCGCGATCAGCCGCCAGGTGGTGTCCGCGCCGTCGCCGGTGAACAGCGCGAGCACGAACAGCGGCACCAGCACCAGCCGGGACAGGGTCAGCAGGTTGGCGAGGTTGAGGGTCGGGACCGGCGTCGGCTCCGGCACCTGGGCGGCGGCCTCGGCGGGGCGGGCGGGGGCCGGCCCGTCGCGGGTCATGCCCTCGCCGGCGTCGCTGGGGGCGGCACTCACCGGTCGGCGTCCGGTACCGGGCGGACGACCAGGTCGACCCCGGCCGATTCGACGACCTCGCAGCGGACCAGGTCGCCGGGCTTCAGGGCCGGCTCCTCCTCCAGGATCACGCACTCGCCGTCGACCTCGGGGGCCTGGTGCGCGGCGCGGCCCACGGCGTCTTCGCCGTCCTCGGCCGCCTGCTCCACCAGCACGTCGACGAAGGTGCCGATGCGGTCCTCGGCGCGCTGGGCGGTGAGCTCCTCGACCAGCGCGGAGATCCGCGTGACGCGGGCGGTGACCTCCTGCGGGTCCAGCTTGCCGTCGAAGGTCTCGGCCTCGGTGCCGTCCTCGTCGGAGTAGCCGAACACGCCGACCGCGTCGAGCCGGGCGCCGGTCAGGAAGCGCTCCAGCTCGGCCAGGTCGTGCTCGGTCTCGCCGGGGAAGCCGACGATCACGTTGGTCCGGATGCCCGCCTCCGGCGCGTACTCGCGGATCTGCTCGGTCAGCGCGAGGAAGGAGTCGGTGGAGCCGAACCGGCGCATCCGGCGCAGCACCTGCTCGCTGGAGTGCTGGAACGAAAGGTCGAAGTAGTCCGCGACGCCCGGCGTCGTCGCGATGGCCTTGACCAGCTGCGGCCGCGTCTCGGCCGGCTGGAGGTAGGACACGCGCACTCGCTCGATGCCCTCGACCTCGGCCAGCCGGGGCAGCAGCCGCTCGAGCGCGCTGGCGCCGTCACGGCCGAAGTCCTTGCCGTACGAGGTGGAGTTCTCGCTGACCAGGAACAGCTCCTTGACGCCGTTCTCGGCGAGCCACCGCGCCTCGGCGACGATCTCGTCGGGCTGCCGCGACACGAACGAACCGCGGAACGACGGGATCGCGCAGAACGAGCAGCGCCGATCGCAGCCCGACGCGATCTTCAGCGCCGCCACCGGCGAAGTGTCCAGCCGGGTGCGCAGCACGCGCGGGCCCCAGCCGTGCTGGGCGTGCCCCGGGACCTCGACGGACTCGCTCGCCGCGGGGCGCTGGACCGGGCTGATCGGGAGCAGCTTCCGGCGGTCGGACGGGGTGTGCGAGGCGAGTTTGCGGCCCGCCACCACGTCGTCGAGGCGATCGGACAGCTCGGCGTAGTGGTCGAAGCCGAGCACCGCGTCGGCCTCCGGCAGGCTGTCGGCCAGCTCGTGGCCGTACCGCTCGGCCATGCAGCCGACCGCGACCACCTTGCGCCCGGTGTCGGCGGCGGCCAGCAGCGTGTCCACCGAGTCCTTCTTCGCCGACTCCACGAAGCCACACGTGTTGACCACGACGACGTCGGAGTCCTCCGGGTCGGCGGCCAGCTCCCAGCCCCCGGCCGCCAGGCGGCCGGCCAGTTCCTCGGAGTCGACCTCGTTGCGGGCACAGCCCAGCGTCACAAGGGAGACACGACGGCCGGTGGCCGGCTCGGTGGCGGGCTCAGTGGTGGGAGAAGGCACGACGTTCAGCGTAGCCGCCGGGGTCCGGCCAGGCGGCGACGGCGTCGCCCAGACGAGGAGACAGGCCCGGTGGCGGGGGCGCGATGATCCTGCGGAGCGGCTCAGGCCGGTTGCCCCGCATGGTGGCCGGGCGCAGTGCTCCGGCCCGGCCACCCACGCGCGGTGACCATGGCGCAGCGCAATGCACCTGCGCAGCGGTCCGGCCTGGCCACCCACGCGCGACAGTCGAACGCGGCACTCCCGCACAGCGGTCCAGCCCGCGCGATGACCGTGGCGCATTGCACCTGCACCACAATCCAGCCCGGCCCCCCGGCTTACCCCGGGGAGGGCAGGTCGGCCGCGGTCAGCAGGGTCAGCTCGGCGTCGCCGACCGACTCCAGGTCGACGTCGGGGCCGGCCAGCCGGAGGGACTGCGCGGCGATCGCGCCTTCCAGCAAGGCCCGGGCGGAGCGGCCGTTGGCGAACCCGCGGCCGCGGTCGAGGCCGGCCATGGCCCCGGGCAGCGCGGCCGTCAGGTCCTCGGCCAGCCGGTAGCCCTGCCCGGCCGCCATGGCGGTGAAGATGGCGGCGAGCTGGGCGTTGTCGTAGTCGACGAACTCGACGGTGCCGCCGAAACGCGAGCGCAGGCCGGCGTTGGCGTCCAGGAAGCGGTCCATGTCGGCCGGGTAGCCCGCGGCGATCACGATCAGGTCTTCGCGGTGGTTTTCCATCTGCACCAGCAATTCGGCGACGGCTTCCTGGCCGTAGTCGGACCCGGTCCCCTGCGCCAGCGTGTACGCCTCGTCCACGAACAGCACGCCGCCGATCGCACGTTCGCAGACCTCGCGGGTCTTCGGCGCCGTCTGCCCCAGGTACTCCCCGACCAGGTCCGGACGCGCGACCTCGACCAGGTGCCCGGACGGCAGCACCCCCAGCTCGCGGTAGAGCTGGCCCATCAGCCGCGCGACCGTGGTCTTGGCCGTGCCCGGGTTGCCGGTGAAGACCAGGTGCCGGCTGCGCGCCCCGACCGGCAGCCCGGCTTTGCGGCGCCGCGCGTCCATCCGGGTCTCCGCGACCAGCGCCCGGACCCGCTGCTTGACGCCGTCGAGGCCGATCATGCCGTCGAGCTCGGCCAGCAGCTCTTCGAGACCGCGCCGCGGCCCGGCGTCGTCGGCGACCCCGACCCCGGCTTCCCCCGGCAGGTCGGCGGCGACCAGGAGGGCCAGCGCGGAGTCGGGCCCGGCGGGCTGCGCGGCGAGCCGTCCGGCCTGCTTCCCGAGCACGGCCTCCAGCAGCCCGCGCACGGAACGGCCGTTGGCGAAGCCCCGGCCGCGCGGGATCCGCCGGATCGCCTCGGGCAACGCCCCGACGAGATCGCCGTCGAGCTGATAACCCTGGCTTTCGGCCATCGACCGGAAGATGGCGGCCAGCTCGTCGTTGCTGTAGTCCGGGAACTCGATCCGGGACGAGAACCGCGACCGCAGGCCGGGGTTCGACTCGAGGAAGCCGTCCATCTCCTTCGGGTAACCCGCGACGAGCACCACCAGGTCGTCGCGGTGGTTCTCCATCTGGACCAGGATTTCGGCGACGGCCTCGCGGCCGTACTCGTCCTCCTTGTCCAGGGACAGGCTGTACGCCTCGTCGATGAACAGCACGCCGCCGGTCGCCCGTTCGCAGACCGCGCGGGTCTTCTTCGACGTCTCCCCGAGGTACTCGCCGACCAGGTCCGGCCGGGCCACTTCGACCACGTGGCCCTTGGACAGCATCCCGAGCGCCTGGTAGATCTTCCCGATCAGGCGGGCGACGGTCGTCTTCGCGGTGCCCGGGTTGCCGGTGAGCACCAGGTGCCGGCTGCGGACCGTGACCGGCAGGCCCGCGTCCCGGCGCCGCGCGTCGATCGCCGCCTCGGAGACCAGCGCCCGCACCCGCTCCTTCACCGGGGCGAGCCCGATCATCGCGTCCAGCTCGGCCAGCAGTTCCTCGACCGGGCGGCCCGCCCGCTGCTCCGCCGCGGCGGCGAGCGGCGCGACGTGCTCCATCCCGAGGTGGACCCGGCCGTCCGGGGACACCCCGTCGGCGACGGCCCCCCGCGCGGCCGCGTCGAGCACCGCCTCCACCCCGCGGGCGCCGTTGCCGGCACCCCCGGCCAGCGGGACCAGGCGATCCCGCACCGCGGGCGGCAGCACGAACGAGCGTTCGGCCGCGATCACGTCCAGCAGCGCGGCCGTCCGGCCGGACTGGGCGAACCGCGGCATCCGGTACTGGATCACGGTCTGCGCGAAGTCCGGCGCCTCGGTGCGCAGGACCTCGAGCACGCGCTCGGTGCCCGCGAGCACGAGCAGGCGGCAGCTGTCCTGGTCGTGCGCGTAGTCCCGGAGCGCGCGCAGAACGCCGCCTGGCTCCTTGGCGAACAGGGCATCGGCCTCTTCGATCAGGATGAGCGGCGGATCCCGCTGGTCGGAGACGTGATCGCGGAGCACCACCTCGACCGGCTCGTCGCCGGCCGCGGCCAGCAGGTCCGGGGCGGTCGCCGCCACTTCGGCCTCGAAACCGACGCCGGCGGTCCTGAGCGCGAGCTGCAGCGTCCGCCACAGCCGGCGCTGCCCGGTGTGGGGCTCGCCGACGAGCAGCACGAACGGGTTCGGCTGCTTCGTGCCCGAGTTCTGCTGCGCCCACTCCTGCATCGCGACGACCCACTCGGCGTGCGCCTTCTCGTACTGCTCCTGCGCGTGTCGCTCCCACATCCGGTTCCCGGCCGAGAGCAGGTCGAACGTCATCGAGCGGGTGTTGCGGGCGAGGTCGTCGAGGTAGCCGCGTTTGTCCTTCGGCCCCACCGGCTCCGGCGGCGGCTCCCCCCGGCCGTCCTGGGTGCCGTGCCTGCTGCGGTCGGCCCAGGCGACGACCTGCACCACCCGCCGCACGAACTCGCCGGCCGGCTCGGCCCCCGCGACGAACGCCGTGCCCGCGAGGCTCTCGACCCGCACCGGGGCCTCGGCCGGGCGCGCGGGCGCCGGCTGCGGAACCGGGCCGGACGGCGGACCGGCGGTACCGGCTGCGGGCGGCGCAGCGCCGGCGGGCCGATTCGGCCCGGGAGGACCACTCCGGACGGGCGGCGGGCCGGACTGAACCGGCGGGCCCGGCTGACCAGGCGGACTGGGCTGAACCGGCGGGCCAGACTGCCCGGCCGAGCCCGGCAGGCCAGGCTGGCCAAGCGGGCCGGGCCGAACCGGCGGACCAGGCCGGGCACGCGGACCGGAGGCCGGGCCCGCCTGCCCGAAACCGTTAGCCGGCACGATCCGCGTGGCGGCGCGGTACCCGGGATCCGCGGGGACCGTGCCGAACTGCCAGGCTCCGCCGGGCCGGGTCCACTGCACCGGCTGCCCGGGAACGAGCAGCCACGACGTGCCGTCCGGCCCCATCAGCATCGCCGTGCGGCCCATGGCGGTTTCCGCCTGGGCGGCCTCGAACGCGTCCCACCCCGCGCGCGTCATCGTGCCCCGCTCCCCCGTGTCGCCTCTCCCGGCCCGACAGCATACGGGCGGGCGTCAACGAGCGGTGATCACCACTTCAAGGCGGCGCTCATCTGCTTGTCCACGATGGGGGACAAGGTGGTCAGGAAGGTCGCGGTGACGTGGTTGTCGTCCATGTACACCAGCACGTTGCCGACCGTGGCCGGGCAGACGTCCACGTCGCAGAAGTAGTCCGTGAAGTCCAGGAACGAGACGTTGCCGGGGACGTTCGGCATCGTCGTGTAGGACGGGTCCGAGGGCAGCAGGTCGTCGCGGTCGCGGGCGCAGGCCGGGTCCTCCGGGGTCCGCTCGGCGACGCAGCCCGCCACGTCGAAACCGAAGCGCGGGTTGTCGCGCAGCGCCACCACGGGGATGCCGGCCCGGTCCAGCCTCGCCCACCGGTCGAGGAAGCCCTGCGGGGTGGTCTCGGTGATCCCGGCGCCCACGTTCAGGCTGCCCAGCGTCACCACGGCGTCCGGGTGCATCGCCACGATCTCGGCGGCCGCGGCCTTGTTCCAGTCGAAGCAGGGCTGGTCGCCCGGCATCAGGTCGGAGGTCGCGGAGAACGGGCAGGCGCCGTAGAGCATCGAGGTGACCTGCCAGCCCTCGCTCTGCACCATCGGCAGGAACGCGGCGAGGTACTGCTGCATGTGCGAGTCGCCGACCAGCACCACGCGCTTGGCGGGCGGTCCGGCCGGGTTCTGCGTGCAGACCTTCAGATCGTCGTTGCGCGGCGACGTCGTGCACTGGTCGTCGGTGATGCCGGCCCAGTCCTCGGGCAGCTTCAGCGTGGGCGGCACCACCGACGGCGACGGCGAGCCGCGGTAGACGAAGCCCGGGGTGTGCGCGACGGCGCCGGGATGGTCGGGGTCGCCGAGCGCGATGGAGTAGTTGGCCTGCGCCGTGGTGTACCCGCCCCAGACGCCGGCGCCGATCAGCACCGGCGCGAGCGCGAGGACGGCGAACCGGTAGGCGCCCCAGCGTTTCACCGAGCCGATCTTCGACAGCCGGATCGGGTTCTCGATGAAGTGGTAGGTCAGCACCGAGAGCGCGAACGACACTCCGACCACCACCGCGCCGCCGAGCAGGCCGACGGCCTCGCGTTCGCGCACGATCAGGTAGAACACCAGCACCGGCCAGTGCCACAGGTAGAGCGAGAAGCTGATGTTTCCCAGGTACCCCAACGGTTTCGAGCTCAGCCAGCGGTCCGCGCCGAAGCCGCTGCCGGTCTGGCCGGCCACCAGGACCAGCCCCGCCGACAGCGTCGGCCACAGCGCGATGAAGCCCGGGAACACGGTGTCGACGCGCAGCACGATGCCGCACAGCACGAGCCCGGCAACGCCGACCCAGCCGAGCAGGATGCGCAGCCGGCGCGGCAGCGTGACGGTGTCGAGGAACATCGCCATCAGGCCGCCGAGCGCGAACTCCCAGACGCGGGTGAGGCCGTGGAAGTAGGCCAGCGGCTGGTCGGCGGCGGTGAGGTAGACCGAGTACGCGAGCGAAGCGGCGAACAGCGTCACCAGCATGACGTTCACGGTGCGGCGCAGCGGCCAGCCGAAGCGGCGCACAGCGAGGCCGAGCGCGAGGAAGATCACCGGCCACAGCAGGTAGAACTGGCCCTGGATGGACAGCGACCAGAAGTGCTGGACGACGCTCGCGGTGTTGTGCTGGGCGAAGTAGTCGACCGAGTCGGCGGCGAGCTGCCAGTTCTCGTAGAACAGCGCGGAGGCGAAGACCTCGCGGATGGTCTGGAACCAGCGGTCCTCCGGCAGCAGCAGCGCCGAGGCCACGACCACGGCGAGCAGCACGGTCATCGCGGCCGGGAGGAGCCGTTTGATCATCCGGCCCCACATCGGCCGCAGCTCGATCCGGCCCCGCAGCGACGCGCGGTAGAGCTGGCCGGTGATCAGGAAGCCGGAGACCAGGAAGAAGACGTCGACGCCGCCGGAGATCCGGTCCAGCCAGACGTGGTAGACGACCACCAGCACCGAGGCGAGCGCGCGGACGCCCTGCAGCTCGGGCCGGAACCGGGACTGCGCGGCCGAGGCGGCGGGGGAGCCGCCGGACCGTTCGGCCGTCGCCGCCGTGGTCCCGGACATGGGTGTCCCTCCCCCTGGTCGCCGCGCCTCGATGCGCGTACTCCGCTGGTGCGATGGCCGGACGTGACGGCACGGTTGTTTGCGTGCACTAGCTATACGTCACGGCCTGGGCGGCGGCGCATCCGGGGGTCCCCCGATCGAGCCGTCGGCGGCGCCGGGCGGGCGGATCGATATGTTGGCCGGTGTGCCTCCCGACTCAGCCCACCCGGCCGTCCGCCGCGCCCGGATAGCCGACGTCCGCAAGATCAAAGCGCTCGTCGACTCCGACGCGGGCCGCGTGCTGCTCGAGAAAGAGCTGGTCACGCTGTACGAGGCCATCCAGGAGTTCTGGGTCGTCGTCGGCTCCGGTGACGAGGTGCTCGGCGCGGCCGCGCTGCACGTGCTCTGGGAGGACATCGCCGAGCTGCGCACCGTCGTGGTGGACAAGGCGGCTCGCGGCCAGGGCATCGGCCACCGGCTGGTCGGGCGGCTCGTCGACGAAGCCCGCGAGCTGGGCCTCAAGCGGCTGTTCGTGCTGACCTTCGAGACGGATTTCTTCTCCGGGCACGGCTTCGTCGAGATCGACGGGACGCCGGTGTCGCAGGAGGTCTACGAGGAGATGCGCCGCTCGCTCGACCCGGGCGTCGCGGAGTTCCTCGACCTGCCCTACGTCAAGCCGAACACCCTCGGCAACTCACGCATGCTCCTGGAGTTCTGATGGACACCGACCACCTGCTCAGCACCACCCGCGCCGTGCGCCGCAAGCTCGACCTCGAGCGCCCGGTCGAGCCCGCCGTGCTCGCGGAGTGCCTGGAGCTGGCGCTGCAGGCGCCGACCCCGGGCAACCAGCAGGACTGGCGCTGGCTGGTCGTGCGCGACCAGGGCGTCAAGGACCGGCTGGCCTCGCTGTTCCGCCGGGTCGGCGAGGCCTACCTGGCCGCCCGCGCGGCGGAGGCGGACGACAGCCCGGCGACGGCCAGGGCGCTGGCGTCCGGGCGGTACCTGGTCGAGGTGATCGAGCGGGTGCCGGTGTTCGTGGTGCCGTGCCTGCGCGGGCGCCCGGCCGGTGACAACGCGGTGGACGCCGCGTTCTACGGCGGCATCTTCCCCGCGGTCTGGAACTTCCAGCTGGCGTTGCGCTCGCGCGGCCTCGGCTCGACGCTGACCACGTACCACCTGCAGCACGAGGCGGAGGCGGCGGAGATCCTGGGCGTGCCGGACGGCTACACGCAGGCCGGGCTGCTGCCGGTCGCGTACACCACGGTGCCGGACTTCAAGCCGGCCGCGCGACGGCCGCTGTCGGAAGTCGCGTTCCTCGATCACTGGGGCGAGCCGCTCAGCTGACGCGCAGGGTGATCCGGTCGCCGCGGACGCTCACGCCCACCAGCTCGACCCGAGCCGCGGCGAACGTCGTGGCGTGCGGCCCGCGGCGGCCGGTGTGCAGCTCGGTGTCGGTGCGCTCCCCGCGGCCGGGCTGCGTCAGCGTCACGGCGACGATCGCGTCGCCCTGCCAGATGCAGTGCAGCCCCGGCTTGCAGCGCGAGTCCTCGACCAGCCGGGTGTAGCGGACGGTGATGTCCTTGGTGCTCAGCTCGGCCGCCTGCCCGGTGGCGAGCGAGACGTCGTGCCCGGGATCGGCCGTGACGGTGCCGGCGACCGCCGGCCGTGGCGGCGCCGCCGGCCCCCCACCGGTCTGCGCGAGGGCCACTGAACTCCCCGCGCCCGCGGCGAGGACGACCAGCGTCCCCATGGTCAGAGCGAGCCTCTTGGCGTCCATGGTGTGCAGACGGGACCGGCGGCGGCCGGGGTTGCACCCGGGGTCAGATCATCTTCGAGACCAGGGCCCCGACTTGAGTCGAAGGATTGATCTCGTGCCCGGCCGGTGAGCTACCGGCCCGATTGACGGCAGCGTCGACCCCGCCGGCGAAGTCCTCGAACCGCAGCCCGGACTTGCGGTACTCGGGGAGATGCCTCCGCAAGCGCCGCTCGACTTCGCGGTACCGGGTCATCGGAGCCGCACAAGTCTCGAAGTGCAGAAGCAGCCAGTACTCGAAACACGGATTCGAGACGGCGAGGTTGACTCCGCGCCGCCGGGCCTGGACCAGCGCCCGGCTCACGTCGAACTCGTCGACGTCGACCACACACCAGACTTCGTCGTGCGTTCCCGCGGCACGGTCCCGCAGGCCGGCCGCGAAATTGACAACAGTTTCCGGGTCCGTCGGCCTGGCCTTGATCTTGATAGTGACGGCGGGGTTGCGCCGATCCCGTTTGAGGCCCTCGAAGTAGGCCGGCTCCGTGGCGAGAGCACCACAAACCACGAGCAGCGATCTGCGCTCCTCGCGGAACGCACGGCGCCGGCGAGCCGTGTTCTCGCGACGAGTCATCCGCGTTGCAACGCTTCCGCGAAGTCGCCGAGCACCGGCACCGCACCGTACGCGCCCGCCAGGTAACGCCGTTCGGTGTTCTGGTCCTTACGAGGTTTGAAATCGGTGAGCGGATACAGCTCGCTGGCCCCCTCGGCGGTTTTGTCCACGAACCAGATTTCGTCACGCGCCAGGACATCACCGCCGAGCATCGTGCCGAGCAGGCTGGTGTCGTGCGTCGTGAAGATCAGCTGCGCACCCAGCGGGTTGGTCGCTTCGTCCCGGAAGAGCCCGATCAGCCTGGTCACCAGAGCGGGATGCAGGCTGGTTTCGAGTTCGTCGACCACGAGCACCGCTCCCTGGTCGAGGGCGTCCACCACCGACGGCAGCAACTCCAGCCAGTTCCGGGTCCCGGCCGATTCGTCGGCGAGATCGAAGAACTCCTGCTGCGGTCCGTGCGCCAGCCGGACCTCCAGCTCGCGCCGGTTCTCGTCACCGTGATAGCCCGACCGGTCCAGGACCATGATGTCAACGATGCCCACGTCGGCGACCTTCAGCAGCGACAGCACCCGGTCGAACCGCTCCGGCTTCTCGACGAGGTAGCCGCCGACCCACTGGCTGAGAAATCCTCCCTGGGCCGGCTCGTTCTGCTCGACCACGTTCAACCGCTGCTGGAACCATCGGTGGGCAACAGCCAGCGGGCCGAGGTCCAGCCTCTCGCACTCGCGAAGCAGCAAGGTGTTCAGCCGGATGATCTCCTCCAGCAGCCCGATCTTCGCGCGGACCTCCGTCAGAGTGCTGCCGGTCTTGATCTTCGAGCCGGACCGCTCGAACAGCAGGCGTTTGCGCTTCTCGGGATAGGAGTACAACCACTCCTCGAGAATTTCACCGCCCTTCAGGACGAAGCCGTATGTGTGGGGAACACCGTCCGCCAGCATCTCCGTCACGAAGACGGACGGCTCCTGCCCCATACCGGAGGCGAGCCGAAAGGGTTTCTGTATCTCCAGCCCGGTGGCGGGGACCGCCTGCCACAGCCGGCCGGCCCCCGACAGCCGTCGGCCGGCCACCAGCTCTTTGACCAGGGCGAGGCCGTCAAGCAGGTTCGACTTGCCCGATGCGTTCGCACCGTAGATCGCGGCCACCGGCACGGCCGGCCGGTTGTCCCCCGGCAGGGCGGGCATGAGCAGCAGCTCCTGCTCGTCCCGAAACGAGCGATGGTTGCCCAGCCGGAAACTCCGAAGCACCCGGACCACCTCCTTCTGACAGTTTCAGGCCGTTCTGTACCAGTAAACCGCACAGAACGGCCTGAAGGCCATCAGGAGGGGAGTCAGAACTCTTCGTCCTCACCGGCCGGCTCGGGGGCGTCGCCGCCGCGGATCATGAAGAGGACCGACTCCAGTTCTTCCGGCTTGATCAGCACGTCGCGGGCCTTCGAGCCTTCCGAGGGGCCGACGACGCCGCGGCTTTCGAGGAGGTCCATCAGGCGGCCGGCCTTCGCGAAGCCGACGCGGAGCTTGCGCTGCAGCATCGACGTCGAGCCGAACTGGGAGGTGACGATCAGTTCGGCGGCCTGCAGCAGCACGTCGAGGTCGTCGCCGATGTCCGGGTCGATCTCCTTCTTCTCGCCGGCCTTCTGCGCCGTGACGCCGTCCTGGTACTCCGGCTGCGCCTGCTCCTTGGCGTAGTTGACGACGGCGGCGATCTCTTCGTCGCCGACGAACGCGCCCTGGATGCGCACCGGTTTGCCCGCGCCCATCGGCAGGTACAGGGCGTCGCCCATGCCGATCAGCTTCTCCGCGCCCGGCTGGTCGAGGATGACCCGCGAGTCGGTGAGCGAGGACGTGGCGAAGGCCAGCCGTGAGGGCACGTTGGTCTTGATCAGGCCGGTGACGACGTCGACCGACGGCCGCTGGGTCGCCAGCACCAGGTGGATGCCGGCCGCGCGCGCCTTCTGCGTGATCCGGACGATCGCGTCCTCGACGTCACGCGGGGCGGTCATCATCAGGTCGGCCAGCTCGTCGACGATCGCCATGATGTACGGGTACGGCGCGTACACGCGCTCGCTGCCCGGCGGCGCGGTGATCTCGCCGGAGCGGACTTTCTTGTTGTAGTCGTCGATGTGCCGGACCTTGTTGACCTGCATGTCCTGGTACCGCTGCTCCATCTCCTCCACCAGCCAGGCCAGCGCGGCGGCGGCCTTCTTCGGCTGGGTGATGATGGGCGTGATCAGGTGCGGGATGCCCTCGTACGGCGTCAGCTCGACCATCTTCGGGTCGATCAGGATCATCCGGCACTCGTCCGGGGTCGACCGCGCGAGCAGCGACACCAGCATCGAGTTCACGAAGCTGGACTTACCGGAGCCGGTCGAGCCGGCCACCAGCAGGTGGGGCATCTTCGTCAGGTTCGCGGTGACGAAGTGGCCCTCGATGTCCTTGCCCAGCCCGATCACCATCGGGTGGTTGTCCTTGACCGTGGTCGGCGCGCGAAGGACGTCGCCGAGGCGCACCATCTCGCGGTCGGAGTTCGGCACCTCGATGCCGACCGCGGACTTGCCGGGGATCGGCGCCAGCAGCCGGACGTTGTCGGTGGCCACGGCGTACGCGATGTTCTTGGTCAGCGCGGTGATCTTCTCGACCTTGACGCCCGGGCCCAGCTCGACCTCGTACCGGGTGACGGTCGGGCCGCGGGTGAAGCCGGTGACCTGCGCGTCGATGCTGAACTGCTCCAGCACGCCGGTGATCGCCTCGATCATGGCGTCGTTGGCCTTGCTGCGGGACTTCGGCACGTCGCCGAGCTTCAGCAGGTCCGGCGGCGGGAGCTGGTAGTCGCCCTCGACCGTGCGGGTCATCGCCATCGGCGGCTCGGGCGCCTTCTTAGGCTTCTTCTCCGGCACCTCGGCGGCGGGCATCGGCGGCTTGGGCTTCGGCGGGCGCAACGGGGTGGGTGTCTCGGCGAGCGCGGCGTCGAGGTCCAGCTGCTCGCCGTCCTGCTCGCCGCGGCCCTGGCGACGACGCGAAGGCTTGCGCAGCCGCGCGGCTTTCGGGTCGGCTTCGATGACCGCGTCGGCCTCGCGCTCGGCAGCGGCGGCCGCATCGCGCTCGGCCTCGACGTCGGCGAGCTCCTCCTCGTCGAGGCCCCAGGTGCGCAGCCGGTGCGGGATCTCGCGCACCGGCGTGCCGGTGAACACCAGCACGCCGAACAGCAGCGCGAGGATCAGCAACGGCACCGCGACCCAGGTGGTCACGCCCTGGGTGAGCAGCCCGCCGGAGAACCAGCCGATCACGCCGCCGGCGTACATCCGGCCCGCGTTCGTGTCCGGCAGCGCGGTGAAGATGTGCAGCATCCCGAGCACGGACAGCACCACCAGCAGCGTGCCGATGACCATCCGCGGCCGGGTTTCCGGGTCCGGCTCCGAGCGCATCAGCGCGACCGCGACCACGACCAGCACCAGGGGCAGCGTCACCGCGCCCGCGCCGAGCACCGTGCGCGTCGCGACCTCCACGGCGGCGCCGATCGGCCCGGCGGCGCGCCACCACACGCCCACGGCGGCGATGATCGCCAGCGCGATCAGGCCGAGCGCGAGCCCGTCACGACGGTGCTCCGCCTCCAGCTCACGGGTGCGCCCGACCGTGCGGGCCAGCGTGCCGAGGCCCTTGGCCAGCAGGTTCCAGGTGCCGCGCACGCCCCGCCCGAACGCGCCGGAAGAGGAGCGCTTTCGCGAAGCCGGCCTGCGCGCGGAGGACGAAGGCCTGCGGGAGGAAGACGACGGGCGTGAACGTGAGCCGGAGCCCGTCGACCGCGGTTTCGCCGGGGTACGCGAACCACGCGCCGGTGCCTTCCCGCCGCTGCTCGAACTGCTCCGCTTCCTCGTCGCCGACCCAGCCATGCCTCCACGGTAACGGGCCCGGGCCGATAGTCCCATGCGCCACTCTCAGCACAGGCGAAACAATCGCCCCCGGCCCGCGTGCCGGATTCAGGGCCCCTGGTGCCGGAACCACCCCATCGGGGGTACCCGCCGCCATGGCAAACTCTGCGCATGTTCGCGCTGCAGCAGGACGATTCCCCGGCTCCGCGCCGCGCCCCGGCGATCTGGCGGACGATGCTCAACATCGACCGCGGCCTGGTCAACCTGGTCGGCAGGCTGACCGTGTCCGGCTCGATCCCGCCCGCGCTGCGCGGCCGCCCGCTGCTGATGGCGGCGAACCACATCGGCGTGTTCGACGCGTTCGTGCTGATGGCGGCGTGCAAGCGGATCGGCATCAACCCGCGGTTCATGCTGGCCGGGGGCATCCTCGACGCGCCGTTGATCGGCCCGGCGCTGCGCGTCAGCGGGCACCTGCGGGTGGACCGCCAGGTGGCGGCGACCGCGGTCGGGCAGTTCGCCGAGGCCGTGGAGCAGCTGCGCACCACCCGCGAGCCGATCATCGTCTACCCCGAGGGCCGGATCAGCCACGATCCCGGGCTGTGGCCCGAGCGCGGCAAGACCGGCGCCGCGCGGCTCGCGCTGGGTGCGGACGTGCCCGTGATCCCGATCAGCCAGTGGGGCGCGCACGAGGCCGTCTACTGGGGCACCGAGACCGTGAACGGGCCCGCCGACCTGGTGCCGCTGGCCCGTTCGGGGCTGAGCGCGCCACTGCGGCGGCCGCGGTTCAAGGTGCACTTCGGCGACCCCGTCGACCTGTCGGGGGTCGAACCGGAACGGCCGGGCGCGGGTGTGCGCGCGCACGCCAAGATCATGCAGGCCATCACCGACGGCCTGGTGCCGCTGCGCCGCGACGAGCCCGTGCGGCCGCGGTTCACCGACCCGACCCGGCCGACGGACACCGTCAGTCCCTGGAAACCCGGGCAGGCCAAGCCGTCGCGATGACGGCCGTGTTCCGGATCATGGGACCGGGCCGGGGCCTGGCCTAGAGTCGCGAAGCGTGAGTACCCGCATTCTCGTCGTCTACTACAGCGCCACCGGAAACGCCGCCGCGCTCGCGTCCGCACTGGCCGAGGGCGCGCGCGAAACTGGGGCCGAGGTCCGGCTCCGGACGGTGCCGGAGACCGCGCCGCCCGAGGCCGTGGCGAGCAATCCGCGCTGGCAGGCGTGGGTGGACGCCGGCCCGCACCACGAGTACGCGACGCTGGCCGACCTGGAGTGGGCCGAGGGCATCGCGGTCGGCGGCCCGACCCGGTTCGGTGGCCCGCCCGCGCAGCTGAAGTCCTTTCTGGACAGCACCGGTGGCCTGTGGGCGCAGGGAAAGCTGGCCGACAAGGTCGCGACCTCGTTCACCACGGCGTCCACCACGCACGGCGGGCTGGAGGCGACCGTGCTGGCCACGAACAACATCTTCTACCACTGGGGCGCGATCGTGGTGCCGCTCGGCTACGGCGACCCGCACCTGAAGGAGTCCGGCAACCCGTACGGCGGCTCGTTCGTCTCGCGCAAGTCCGCGGCGCCGGACGAGCTGGCGCTGGGCGCATTGCGGCGGCAGGGCAAGCGGCTCGCCACGATCACCACCCACGTGGCCACCGGGCTGAAAGCCCAGCAGTAAATCGGTATCGACGCACCGGAAGACGGCCGTAGGGTCGCGCGGTGACCACCGAACTGGCCGCCGTCGCCCCGCGGCCCCACGTCCCGCACCGCGGGCGCGGCAGTGTCCTGGTGCTGGCTTCGGCGCTGCTGTTCAGCACGTCCGGCATCCTCGGGAAGCCGACCATGCTCGCCGGGCTGACCCCGGAACAGGCGGCGACGCTGCGGATCGGCTTCGCGGGCCTGCTGCTGCTCGCAGGCACGGCGCTGTTCGCCCCGCAGACGCTCAAGGTGCGTCGCGGGGAATGGCCGATGCTGGTCGCGTACGGGCTGCTCGGTGTCGCCGGGACGCAGCTGCTCTACTTCATCGCCGCCTCCCGGATCCCGGTCGGCATCGCGATCCTGCTGGACTTCACCTCGCCGGTGCTGATCGCGCTGTGGGTCCGGTTCGTGCGCCGGACGCGGCTGCCGCGCGCGATGTGGGGCGGGATCGCGCTGGCCATGGCGGGCCTGGCGCTCGTCGCGCAGGTCTGGGAGGGCATCAGCCTCGACACCGTCGGCCTGCTCGCGGGCCTCGGCGCGGGGGTGTGCTCGGCGGGCTACTTCCTGATCGGCGAGCGCGCGGTGGCCGGCCGCGACCCGCTGGGCCTGGTCACCTGGGGCATGGTGATCGGCACCGTGGTCGTGTGCGTGGTCGCGCCGCCGTGGACCGTGCCGTGGCCGCTGCTGGCCGATGCCGTCGCGTTCGGGCCGTGGACGACGCCGCTGTGGCTCCTGGTGGTCGGCGTGGTGCTGCTTTCGACGGTTTTCCCGTACCTGCTGAGCATTTCGGCGCTGCGGCACCTGCCCGCCCCGGTGGCGAGCGTGCTGGGACTGGCCGAACCGGTGCTCGCGACGGTCCTCGCCTGGGCACTGCTGGGCGAAGCCCTGACCTGGCCCCAGGCCCTGGGCGCGGCGATCCTGCTCGGCGGCGCCTTGCTGGTGCAGGCCAATTCGAAGACAGTCACCTGAAGGGGAAAACGCCATGATCGAACGCTTCGAACGGCCGCCGGGCCTGGGCCCGGTCAACGGCTACAGCCACGCCGTGGCCGGGGCCGGCCGTCTGGTGGCGGTTTCGGGACAGCTCCCGGTCGACGCCGACGGGTCCATTGTGGACTCCTCCGACGGCCTCGCCCAGGCCCGGCAGGTGTTCGCCAACCTGGGCACCGCGCTGCGGGCCGCCGGCGCCGCGCCGCGGGATCTCCTGCGCCTGACCTACTTCCTCACCGACCTCGCGGACCTCGGCGCCGTCCGGACCGCACGCGACGAGTTCCTCGCCGGCGGCCCACTCCCGGCGAGTTCGCTGGTACAGGTCGCCGGGCTGGTCCTCCCGGGGGCGCGCGTCGAGATCGACGCACTCGCGATCACCCAGGCATGACCCCACGCCGCCTGTAACGGAAAACGCGGAACGCCGCCGTCCACAAGGGATCGGCGGCGTTCCGGGTGGATCGGGTGCTCAGACCGGGATGACCGTGGGCACGATCATCGGGCGGCGGCGGTAGGTGTCGGCCACCCAGCGGCCCACCACCCGGCGCACCGCCTGCGCGATGCGGTGGGTGTCGGTGATGCCCTCGGCCTCGGTGCGCGCCAGCTCCATCTCCACCAGCGGCACGACGGCGTCGAGCGCCTTCGGGTCGTCGGAGAAGCCGCGGCCCGACACCGTCGGGCTGCTGACCGCGCGGCCCGTGCTGGAGTCGACGGCGACGCTGATCGAGATGAAGCCGCCCTCGCCCAGCACCAGACGGTCGGACAGGGTCGACTCGCCGACGTCGCCGACCGAGAGGCCGTCCACGTACACGTGACCGACCTCGACGCGGCCGGTGCGGGAGGCCTTGCCGTCGACCAGGTCCACGACCACGCCGTCCTCGGCGATCACCACGTTCTCCGGCGCGACGCCGGTGCGGATGGCCAGCTCGCCGTTGGCGCGCAGGTGCTTCCACTCGCCGTGCACCGGCATCACGTTGCTCGGGCGCACCGCGTTGTACAGGTACAGCAGCTCGCCCGCGGACGCGTGCCCGGAGACGTGCACCTTGGCGTTGCCCTGGTGCACGACGTTCGCGCCGAGCCGGGTCAGGCCGTTGACCACGCCGAACACCGCGGTCTCGTTGCCCGGGATCATCGAGCTGGCCAGCACCACGGTGTCGCCGGAGCGGATCGAGATCTGCCGGTGCTCGCCGCGCGCCATGCGCGAGAGCGCCGAGAGCGGCTCGCCCTGCGACCCGGTCGAAACGAACAGGACCTTGCTCTCCGGCAGCGTGCTCGCCTGGTCGAGGTCCACGAGCAGGCCCTCGGGCACCTCCAGCAGGCCGAGGTCGGCCGCGATGCCCATGTTCCGGACCATCGAGCGGCCCACGAACGCGACGCGACGGCCGTGCCGCACCGCGGCCGCGAGCACCTGCTGCACGCGGTGCACGTGGCTGGCGAAGCAGGCGACGATCACGCGCTGGTCCACGCGGCGGATCACGTCGTCGAGCACCGGGCCGATGTCGCGCTCCGGCATGACGAACCCGGGCACCTCGGCGTTGGTCGAGTCGACGCAGAACAGGTCCACGCCCTCGTCGCCGAGCCGGGAGAAGCCGGCCAGGTCGGTCAGCCTGCCGTCCAGCGGCAGCTGGTCGAGCTTGATGTCACCGGTGTGCAGGACCACGCCCGCCGGGGTGCGGATGGCGACCGCCAGCGCGTCCGGGATCGAGTGGTTGACGGCGAAGAACTCGAGGTCGAACGCGCCGACCTTGCGCCGCTCGCCCTCGCGCACCTCGATCAGCTTCGGCCGCTGGCGGTGCTCCTTGGCCTTGGCCGCGAGCAGCGCGTTGGTGAAGCGCGAGCCGTAGATCGGCAGGTCCGGCCGCAGCCGCAGCAGGAACGGGACGGCGCCGATGTGGTCCTCGTGCCCGTGCGTGAGCACCAGGCCGTCGATGTCCTCGAGCCGGTCCTCGATCGCCCGGAAGTCCGGCAGGATCAGGTCGACGCCGGGCTGGGTGTCCTCGGGGAACAGGACGCCGCAGTCGACGATCAGCAGCCTGCCGTCGTACTCGAAGACGGTCATGTTGCGCCCGACTTCGCCGATGCCGCCCAGCGCGACCACGCGCAGGGCCCCTTCGGGCAGTTTGGGCGGGAGGTTCGTGGGGCCGGGGCCGGGGGGAAGTGAGCTCACCGGGGCAGGGTCCCAACGCTGGTGTGTGAAGTGGGGGCGACGTAGGCCGCCTGGGAATCTGCTTGTGCCACCCGTGCACCATGCCAGTCCGGGGCCGCCGTGTCGCCCAGCGGCACGCCGCCCTGGGCAAGATCGGCGGCGATCAGCTGCAGCTGCTCCTCGGTCGCGGGCACGATCGGCAGCCGCGGGTCGCCGATGCCGAAGCCCCGCAGCCCCAGCGCCGCCTTGGCGAAGGTGACCCCGCCGACCCGTGAAAACGCCCGCAGCACGGGCAGCATGCCGCGGTGGTTGGTGCGCGCGGTGGAGGTGTCGCCGTTCTCGTAGGCGTCGATCATCGCGCGGATCCGGCCTGCCACCACGTGGCCGATCACACTGACCACGCCCGCGCCGCCGATCGCGATCCACGGCAGGTTGAGGCCGTCGTCGCCGGAGTAGTAGGCGAGCTGGCTGTTCGCGATCACCTCGGAGCCGGCGATCAGGTCGCCCTTGGCGTCCTTCACCGCGAGGATCCGCGGGTGCTCGGCCAGCCGCAGCAGGGTGTCGACCTCGATCGGCACGATCGAGCGCGGCGGGATGTCGTAGAGCATCACCGGCAGCTCGGTGGCGTCCGCGACCGCGGTGAAGTGCGCGAACAGCCCGGCCTGGCTGGGCCGCGAGTAGTACGGCGTGACCACGAGCAGGCCGTGGGCGCCCGCCTCGGCGGCGGCGCGGGCCTGCTCGATGCTGTGCGCGGTGTTGTTCGTGCCGGCGCCCGTCACCACGGTGGCGCGGTCGCCGACCGCCTCGACGACGGCGCGGACCAGCGTGGTCTTCTCCTCGTCGCTGGTGGTCGGGCTTTCGCCGGTGGTGCCGTTCAGGACCAGGCCGTCGTTGCCCAGCTCCACGAGGTGCTCGGCGAGCTCCTGGGCTCGCTTGACGTCCAGCGCCCCTTCCCGGTCGAAGGGGGTGGCCATCGCGGTGAGCACACGCCCGAACGGCCGTCCGGGCGCTGCGGTAGGTGGAGTGGACATGGTGATGACGGTACCTCCTCAAGGGAGTCAACCCCGTCCCGACCTGGTGCAGCGCCGGGAAGTGCGGAGATTTTCCTCCCCCGGCGCGCGGGTGCCGGAACTCTTCGCGCGGCGCTACTTGACCTTGGTGGTGATCTGCGCCGGGATCTGCCCGTTGCCGGCCCGGGCGAGCACGCAGTGGAACTCGCGGCTCGGGCTGTCGCTCGATTTCTCCGGGGTCAGGTTCCACTCGCGCTCGGTCGGCACCAGGGCCCGGTAGGTGAGCCCGGCGCGCTGCGGCGCGGGCACCACCGAGGAGGTGAACGACGTCGCGCAGCGCGCCTCGGCGGCCCGGCTGATCGCGTCGAGCCCGGGGTACGCGGCGACCTGGGCGTCGTCGCTGCTGTAGCTCTCGACGGGCAGGGCGTCGGCGCTGTCGTAGACCTCGAGGGTGTGGCTCTTCTTGCACTCGACGTTGTTGTCGTCGCCGATCACGATCCCCGGCTGGACCACGGCGTTGTAGCAGGGCTGGTAGTTGTCCAGCGCCGTCTTGAGGTAGCCGTCCGGGCCGTAGGTGACGGTGGGCAGCATCTGCGGGTCGGTCTTGGGCGACCACACCGGTTTGCCGAGGAAGAACCCGCCGGCCAGGGCGGCGACGACCAGGACCGCGGCGGCGCCCAGCCACCAGCCGCGCCTGCCGCGCTTCGGCGGCTGCGGCGCCACGCGGGTCATCGGCTGGGCGCCCGGGTGCGGCATCGTCACGCTGCCGGGCGCCGGGGTCGGCGACTGGCCGGCGGCGGTGGCCAGCAGCGCGCGGGCCTGCGGGGCGGTCAGCCGGGCCTCGGGCTTGGCCACCAGCAGGCCGAGCACCGCCGCCGCGAGCGGGCCGCGGCCCCGGGTGAGGTACGGGACCTCGGTCATGATCGCGTGCAGGGTCGCCGCCGTGGTCGGCCGTTCGAACGCGACCATCCCCTCCACGGCGAAGAACAGCGTCGCGCCGAGCGACCACAGGTCCGACTCCGGCATGGCCTCGCGGCCCTCGACCCGTTCCGGGGCCATGAAAGCCGGCGAGCCGACGATCGTTCCCGAGGTGGTCAGCCGCGGGTCGTCGATGGCGTGCGCGATGCCGAAGTCGGTGAGCTTCACGCGGCCGTCCGGCGCGACCATGATGTTCGCGGGCTTGACGTCGCGGTGCACGATCCCGGCGGAGTGCGCGGCCTGCAGCGCCGCGAGCACGCGGTCCCCGATCGCCGCGGCCTGCGCCGCCGGCAGCGGGCCCTGGCCGCGCACCAGGTCGGCCAGCGTCGGGGCCTCCACCAGCTCCATCACGATCCAGGTGGTGCCGCCGTCGGTGACCACGTCGAACACCGTGACCACGGCCGGGTCGTTGAGCCGGCCGCCGGTGCGCACCTCGCGCAGCACCCGTTCGGAGAACACGGCGGAGCCCTCGCTGTCGGGCAGCCGCAGTTCCTTGATCGCGACCGGACGGCCGATCACCTGGTCCTGCGCCCGCCACACCACGCCCATGCCGCCGCGGCCGAGCTCGCCGAGCAGCCGGTAGCGGCCGGCGACCACCCGCGCTCCGGAAGCCGGGCCGGTCGGGTCGTGCGGGCGCGTCTGTTCGTCGGTCACTGCGGTGGTGCTCCTCGGTCCGGGGTCGCGCGGATGGTAGTCCGACCCGCCGGCCGCGCTCCCGGTTCCGCCGTGTTCGCCCGGTTTCAGCCCGTGAACGTGAGGTAGATCAGCACCACGTTCAGCACGATGATCACCGCCGCGACCAGCCAGGCCGCCACCGCGGTCGGGCGCCGGTTCACCTCCGCGCCCATCAGCGCGGGGTCCGAGGTCAGCCGGATCAGCGGCACGAGCGCGAACGGGATGCCGAACGAGAGCACCACCTGCGAGACCACCAGCGCCGCGCTCGGGTCGGCGCCCAGCCCGAGCACGACGATCGCCGGGGCGAGCGTGACCAGGCGGCGCAGCAGGATCGGGAATCGCTTGCGCAGCAAGCCTTCCATGATCATCGCGCCGGCGTAGGCACCCACCGAGGTGGACGCGAGCCCGGAAGCGAGCAGCCCGATCGCGAACAGCAGCGCGATGCCGGGGCCCAGCGCTGTCGCGACGGCGCCGTGCGCGCCCTCGATCGAGTCGACGCCGGTCCGGCCCTGCAGGTTGGTCGCGGCGAGCAGCAGCATGCCGAGATTCACCGCGCCGGCCAGCAGCATCGCCAGCCCGACGTCGACGCGCGTCGCGCGCAGCAGCCGCTGCCGCTGCTCGGGCCCGGCCGCCCCGTGCCGGTCGCGGACCAGGCCGGAGTGCAGGTAGACCGCGTGCGGCATCACGGTGGCGCCGAGCATCGCGGCGGCGATCAGCACGCTGCCGGACCCCTCGAAGCGCGGCAGCAGGCCGCCCGCGACGCCGGACGCCGAAGGCGGCGCCACGAACAGGCTGGCCAGGAACCCGATGGCGATCACCGCGAGCAGCCCCGTGACGACCCGTTCGAAGGTCCGCTGGCCGCCCCGGTCCTGGACCGCCAGCAGGACCAGCGAAACCGCGCCGGTGATCAGCCCGCCGACGACCAGCGGCAGGCCGAACAGCAGGTTGAGCGCGATCGCGCCGCCCACCACCTCGGCCAGGTCGGTGGCGACCGCGACCACCTCGGCCTGCGCCCAGTAGGCCAGCCGCGCCGACCGGGGCATCCGCTCGCGCAGCACCTCGGGCAGCGAGCGGCCGGTGACCAGGCCGAGCTTCGCCGACAGGTACTGGACCAGCACGGCCATCAGGTTGGCCGCGACGATCACCCACACCAGCAGGTAGCCGAACCGGGCGCCCGCGCTGATGTTGGACGCGACGTTGCCGGGGTCGACGTAGGCGATGGACGCGACGAACGCGGGGCCCAGCAGCGCCGACCCCGCCCGCAACCGGGCCAGCCGGCGCGGCCGCGCCGCTTCCGCCACCGCCATCACGTCCCCCTCGCCGACTGTCGGGTTCCCTAAATTGAAGTTTAGGCGTGCCGAACTTTGCGAAGCAAGGGTGTTGTCGGCCACTGCGCCGGCCAGAACGGTTCGCTGCGACGACGAAGGCCCCTCGCCCGAGGGTGGACGAAGGGCCTTCACCGACGGATGCGCTACGCGGGCAGCGCGACCTCGTGACCGCTGTCGCGGAACGCCTTCACAGCGAGTTCGAGCTCGGCCGAGCGCACCAAGATGTGATCGGTGTCGAAAGTGGACAGTGAGAACAGGGCGACACCGGCCGCGGCCAGTTCCGAGGCCAGCGCCGAGATCACGCCGGTGAGCGTGAACTCCAGCGGGCCGCGGACGCTCATCAGCCGCCAGCCGTGCTCGACCACCCCACCCTCGGGCTCCCGGCCGGTCGGGCAGATCACCGAAAGCTCTTCCGGGGTGCGGGTGACCGAGACGAGCGCCGGCTCGCCGGGCACCAGCAGCTCGGCCGGCACCGGCGCGTCGGCGGGCAGCCGCACCACCGAGTAGTCCCCCGGCCGGACGTCGATCGCGAGGCGTTTCATCAGCCTTCGAGGACCTTCGGGCTGGACGCGACTTCAGTGCCGTCGGGCAGCGTGGAAATGGTGAAGTCGGCGAACACGTTGGCCGCGGCCTTCTGCAGCTCACGCAGGCAGTCGATGGCCAGCGCGCGGATCTCGACGTCGGCGTGCTCGGTCGCGCGCATGGCGACGAAGTGCCGCCAGGCGCGGTAGTTGCCGCTGACGACGATGCGGGTCTCGGTGGCGTTCGGCAGCACCGCGCGGGCGGCCTGACGGGCCTGCTTGCGGCGCAGCGTGGCGCTCGGCGCGTCGGAGAACTTGTCCTCCAGGCCGGCCAGCAGCTCGGTGTAGGCGTCGACACTGGCCTGCGCGGCCTTGAGGAACTTCTCGTGCAGCTCCGGGTCGTTCGCGATCACCTCCGGCTCCACGAACGCGGCGTTCTTCTCCGGCACGTACCGCTGCGAAAGCTGCGAGTACGAGAAGTGCCGGTGCCGGATCAGCTCGTGGGTGAGCGAGCGCGAGATGCCGGTGATGTAGAAGCTCACCGAACCGTGCTCCAGCACCGAAAGGTGCCCCACCTCGATGATGTGGTCGATGTAGCCGGCGTTGGTCGCCGTCTTCGGGTTCGGCTTCTTCCACGACTGGTAACAGGCGCGCCCGGCGAACTCGGCCAGCGCCTGGCCGCCGTCGGCGTCGGTCGACCACGGCACGTCCTCCGGCGGGAAGAACTCCGTCTTCGCGATCAGCTGCACCCTCGGCGACACGGTCTCGGCCACGTCAGCACTCCCTCTCCTCTGCGACTCCGAACGGCAGCGTAACCGGGACCCCCGACAGTCCCGGTATGACACCGCGTGGTGTCATGAGTTTCTTGACTGACGCCACAGATGACGTCATAGTGGTGTCATGGACCTGACGCCGTACATCGCGAACCTTCGCGAAGACCTCGCGAACACGGCCTCCGCCGGGGACGAGCAGACCCGGCGTGCGGCCGCCCTGCTTTCGGCCGCGCTCGAACCCGCGGTCCGGCTGACGCTGATGAACGCGCTGGCCGACCTGGCCGCGGAGGTGACCGCCGCCCTGCCCGGCCAGGTGGTGGACGTCCGCCTCGACGGCCGCGACGTCCGCGTGGTCGTCACCGGGGGCGCCGAGGAGGCCCCGCCGCCGGAGCGCCCGCAGACGCCGCCGCCGCTGGACGGCGGTGACATCACGCGCATCACGCTCCGGCTGGTCGAGCAGATCAAGGGCCAGGCCGAGCAGGCCGCGGCCGCGCAGGGCGTGTCGCTGAACACGTTCGTCGCGCAGGCCGTGCAGGGGGCGCTCGGCCAGGCCCAGCAGCAGCACCACCAGCGCCACGGGCAGTGGCGCCAGGGCAGCAGCCGCACCGAGACCAAGCTGCACGGCTGGGTCGAGGGCTAGGAGGGGAATTCATGAGCGACGAGAACGAGGACACCACCTCGGCGGGCACCACGTCCGCCGCCGAGGCTGCCGCCGGAGCCGACGCCGGGTCCAGCCAGGGAGCCGAGGCTGCCGCCGGAGCCGACGCGGAGCCCGTTGCCGAGACTGCCGCAGGAGCCGCCACCGAAACCGGCGCGGCGCCTGCTGCCGAGCCCGCCACGGAATCGGGCCGTCCGGTGGGCGAGTCCACCGGCACCGCGCGGACGCAGGAGTTCGACGCGGACGGGCCGCTGGAGCTGGACGTCGGCGTCACGATCGGGCGGGTGGAGCTGGTGCTCGACCGCGAGTCGGGCGCGAGCGTCGAGCTGCGGCACGACGCGGGCGAGCAGCCGCCGTGGGTCAGCGGGGTGTCGAACCTGCTGTCGTGGGTCGGTGAGCGGTTCGGCGACCAGCTGGGCGTCGACCCGAGCGGCTCGGCCGCCGATGCCGTGCAGCAGTCGCGCATCGAGAAGACGGGCAACCGGCTCGTGGTGCGGGCCCCGAAGGCGTGGCAGCTGCGCAACGTGCCGCTGTCGGTCAAGGTGCACGCGCCGTCCGGGTCGCATGTGGAGGTCCGCGCGGGGGCGGCGGACGTCACGGTGACCGGCTCCGCGGGCCGCGCCGACATCCTCACCGGCTCCGGCGAGGTCGTGCTGGAGCGGGCCGACGGCTCGGCGATCGTGCGCACCGGCACCGGCGGCGTGAAGCTCGGCCCGACCCTCGCGGGGCTGCAGCTGCGCACCGGCAGCGGCTCGGTGGAGGCGTCGTCGGTGGCGGGGTCGGCGACCCTGGCCACGGGCACGGGTGACGTCTGGCTGGGCGCGGTCGCGGGCGAGGTCATGGCCCGCACCGGCAGCGGCGACCTGTCCGTCGCCGAGGCGGCGTCCGGCTCGCTCGAGCTGATCACCGGCTCGGGCGAGGTCCGGGTCGGCATCCGCGGCGGCGTCGCGGCCGAGGTGGAGCTGGCGTCGGCCGCGGGCCGGGTGTCCAGCGAGCTGGAGGTCTCCGACGTGCCACCCGAAGCGGGCGTGGCCTTGCGCGTCCGCGCGCGCACCGGCACGGGCAACGCGGTAGTCACCCGCGCGGCCGGCTGAAAGGGGGAGGCGGCGGGCCGGACCGGTCAGGGGGTGACCGGTCCGGCCCGCCGCTTCGTGCGTTCATTGTGTTGCGGGGTAAAGGTTTATCGCCTCGCTTGAGGAAAGCGGCGGGCCGGGACGGTTCGCGCCGCGGGAGGTTCTGCCAGGATCAGTGCCCCGGAACGAGGGGGATCCGACGCGGCAGACAGCAATCACCGATCTGGTGACCGACGCGGTGATCACGGACGAAACCCAGCTGTCGCTGTTCACCGCGGAGGACTTTCGCAACGAGTACGCGTTCCGGCTCGCCGCCAACTGCGCCCAGCTCACCCACGGCCACCCGACGGGTTACTACGCGGCAGGTGCCTTAGCCGCCGTGATCACGCACCTCGTCGCGGGCGAATCACTGGAAACCGCGGCGCCGCAGGCGATGCGGGAACTCGCCGGGCATCCCGGCCACGAGGAGACGACCGAAGCCCTGCGCCGCACCTGCTCGGCGCCCAGCACGGCGACGTCAATCGGCAGCTGAAACGTCAGCCGACGTCCTTCTTCACCGCCGAGGCCAGGTCACCCCGCTTCCCCACCACAACACCGTCCAGCCCGAGCCAGGAAGCCATGTGCGCCAGCTCCCCCGCCAGCTCGGCGGCGACCCGGCGCTGGTCGACGGCCGGCTCGGCGAAAGCGCCCTGCACGCGCAAAACCCCGGCCGCACGGTCGGATTTCAGGTCGACGCGGGCGGACAGCGCGCCGTCGAGCAGGAACGGGAACACGTAATAGCCGTGGACGCGCTTGGGCTCCGGGACGTAGATCTCGATGCGGTAGCGGAAGCCGAACAGCCGCTCGGTGCGGTCGCGCTCCCAGATCAGCGGGTCGAACGGGCACAGCAGCGCGCGGCCCGTGACCGAACGCGGGGTGCGCGCTTCGCTGTGCCGGTACGCCACCGCGCGCCATCCCTGCACCTGCACCGGCTCCAGCGTGCCCGCCTCGACCAGCTCCGCGACGGCCTGACGCGCCACCTCCGGGCCCAGCCGGTAGTAGTCCCGCAGATCGGTTTCCGTGCCGACGCCCAGCGCGCGGGCCGAGCGGTCGATGAGGCCCCGTGCGCCCTCGTCCGCGCTCACCCGCCGGGACAGGATCTCCGGCGGCACCACCCGCTCGGTCAGGTCGTACAGCCGCTCGAACGAACGCCGCGTGCCCGTGGTCAGCTGCCCGAGCCCGAACAGGTACTCGCACGCCTTCTTCACCACCGAGCGCTCCCACCACGCGCCCGGGCCACGGCCGGCGACCTCGGCCTCCAGAGCCTTCTCGATCCCGCCCGCGCCGATCGGCCCCTGCTCCTTGACCACGGCCAGCACGTCTTCCAGCAGCCCGGGCACGGTCTCGACCACGCGCGTGTAGTTCCGCCACCAGCCGTCGCGCTTCGCGCCGGACCGCAGCAGCGGCCAGTCCTCCATCGGGAGCAGGCTCGCCTCGTGCGCCCACGACTCGACCAGCAGCCGCGGACGGCGCGCGCTGTGCGACCACGCCGCATCGTCCACCAGCGCCGGCTCGTACGCGCCCAGGCGCGAGAACACGGGCATGTAGTGCGCGCGCACGGCGACGTTCACGGAGTCCAGCTGCAGCAGCTGGACCCGCGACAGCACCTTGGCCAGGTGCCGGCGGGTGGGGGCCGTGGCGGGGCGGGGGTCGGCGAACCCCTGTGCGGCCAGCGCCGTGCGGC
This sequence comes from Amycolatopsis saalfeldensis, assembly GCF_900110575.1. Classification (GTDB taxonomy): domain Bacteria; phylum Actinomycetota; class Actinomycetes; order Mycobacteriales; family Pseudonocardiaceae; genus Amycolatopsis; species Amycolatopsis saalfeldensis. The sequence goes on along the minus strand of NZ_FOEF01000004.1, from coordinate 169,649 downwards.
GGGCCACCGGAAGGCTGATCGTCTGCATGATCCCGCCATGGTGCCAGCCACCCCCGACAGTTTCGGGCGGGCGCCGGGTAGATTGCCCGCGTGAGTGCCGCCGAAGTCCGTCCCGCGACCCCTTCCGACGCCGCCGAGATCGCCCGGATCCAGCGGCTGACCTGGCGGGCCGCCTACACCGACCTGCTGGGCGCCGAGGCCATCGACGAACTCGACGCCGCCGACCTCGAAGGCACCTGGGCCGAGACGATCGAGTTCCCCGGTTCGCTCGTCTACCTGGCCACCGAGGGCGAGTTCACCGTCGGCTACTGCGTGGCCGGACCGGCGCCCGAGGAGGAGGCCGCAGCCGCGGACGGCAGCGCGCCCGAGGACGCCACCGGGCTCATCGCGGCGCTGGTCGTGGAGCCGCGCTGGGGCCGCCGCGGGCACGCCGGGCGCCTGCTCGGCACGGCCGCCGGCGGGCTGCGCGAGGCGGGCCTGGACCGCGGCATCACCTGGGTCGCGCAGTCCGACCACGCCACCCTCGGCTTCTACCGCCGCACCGGATGGAACCCCGACGGCACCGTCCGCACCCTCGACACCGGCCGCGGCATGCTGCGCGAGGTCCGGCTCACCGGCACGCTACGGCTGGAGCTCGCGCACTGACTGCTCGCGCGGGGCGAACACCACCCAGCGCAGCACGCAGTACATGAACACGCCCTCGCAGGCGCCCGCGACCAGCCGCGCCAGGTGGTACTCGACCCCCAGCGCGCTCAGCCCGGCCCCCACGCCGAGCAGGAACGCCGCGTAGTTGACGCCGATCGCCACGACGTAGAGCACCGCCTGCCGTCCCACCGGCGCGTGCGAACGGAAGTTCAGCGCGCGGTTCAGCACGAAGCTCAGCCCGAACGCCACGACGTACGACAGGCTGATGGCCAGCCAGACCGGCCAGCCCAGCCCGCCGTGCAGCAGCGTCAGCAGAAGCAGGTCCACGCCGAAAGTGCAGCCGTTGATCACGGCGAAGCCGAGGAAGCTCGGGGCCACGATCCGGGACAGGCCGAACGGCAGCACCCGCACGACCGCCGCGCAGGCACCGGCGAAGCGATCGGCGAAAGACGCGTCGGTCACCTGGCCAGACTGGCAGCGGCAGGTGGCCGGAAAACGACGTCCACGTGATCTTCTGGTGGCCGCCCCCGGCCGAAGAGGGGGGTTAACCCCCGTGACCTTTTCGTGACGCCTGCTAGCTTGGAATGACCGGAATCACCCGGAATCGCGGACGGGGGGAGGCACGATGGGCTGGCTGCTGATCACTTTCGGCGTCGCGTTCGGCTCGGCCATCGTGCCGCTGGTGAACGCCGAGCTGTTCGTCGTGGGCCTGTGCGCGAGCCAGCACAACCCGCACTGGCTGTGGCTGGGCGCGGCCGTGGCGGTCGGCCAGATCGCCGGGAAGCTGCTGTACTTCCTCGCCGCGCGCGGCAGCATCAAGCTGCCGCAGTTCCTCCACGATCGGCTGCACCGGGTCCGCGAGCGGCCGCCGAGCGAGCGCCGGGAGCGCTGGCGCCGGCGGACGAAGGTGCTGCGCGGCAAGGTCGAAGCCCTGCGTGAGCGCTGCCAGCGGCACCCGAACTGGATGGCGGGCACGTACGGGGTCAGCTCGCTGGTCGGGCTGCCGCCGTTCATGGCCACCAGCGTGCTGGCCGGGATGGTGCGGATGCGGATGAGCACGTTCCTCGCCGCCGGGCTGGCCGGGCGCTGGGTGCGGTTCAGCCTGCTCGCCGCGTCACCCGCGCTGTTCGCCGGCTGGCTGCACTGACCCGGCACGGATCGGCGGTCAGGACAACCCCTAATTCGCGCCGACCCCTGTTTTTGTCAGCGGTCGGCGGCTTCCAGGTCGACGGCTTTGCGCATGGTCGCGCGGGCCCGCCGCCGGTCGCCCGCGATGTCGTAGGCGTAGGCGAGGCGGTACCAGGCCCGCCAGTCGCCGGAGTTCTCCTCGACCTCCGCGCGACGGCCCTCGAACCAGGCGTCGGCGGCGTCGCGGTCGACCCGGCCGGACGGGCGGCGCGGCAGGTCGGACACGTCGGGCAGGCCGCCCTCCGCGTCCAGCCGCCGCGAAAGGCGCTGGATCTGGACGCCGGAGCGCCAAGTGGCCACGACGATCCACACGCCGAGCAGCGGCAGCAGGAACACCCCGACGCCGAGCGCGATGCCCGCCGCCGACCCGGTGGCGAACAACGCCACCGCCCGGTCGGCCAGCAGCACCAGGTACACCACCAGCGCCGCGGTCAGCAGCAGCGCGACGTTGCGGGCCCTCACAGGTCGAGCACGTTCTCCAGGCCGACCGTCAGGCCGGGCCGCGAAACCACGGAGCGCACGCCGAGCAGCACCCCGGGCATGAACGAGGTCCGGTCGAGCGAGTCGTGCCGGATGGTCAGGGTCTCCCCCACGCCGCCGAACAGGATCTCCTCGTGCGCCACCAGCCCGGGCAGCCGGACCGAGTGCACCGGCACGTCCTCGATCAGCGCGCCGCGGGCACCGTCGAGCCCGGACGTCGTCGCGTCCGGTCCCGGCTCGAGCCCGGCGGCCTTGCGCGCGGCGCCGATCATCCGCGCAGTGTGCGAAGCGGTGCCGGACGGCGCGTCGGCCTTGCGGTTGTGGTGCAGCTCGATGATCTCCGCGGACTGGTAGAACTTCGCCGCCTGGGCCGCGAAGCGCATCGCCAGCACCGCGCCGAGCGCGAAGTTCGGCGCGATCAGCACCCCGAGCGACGGCTTCGGCGCCAGCAGCGAACGCAGGGTCGCCAGCCGCTCCTCGCTGAAGCCGGTGGTGCCGACCACGGCGTGCAAATCGTGCTCCACCAAGTACTTCAGGTTGTCCATGACCCCGTCGGGATGGGTGAAGTCCACGACCACCTGCGCGGCGGACAGCGGCGCGAAGTCGTCGCCCGCGTCGAGCGCGGCCACCACTTCCAGGCCGGGCGCCCCTTCGACGGCGTCCACCACCGTCTGGCCCATGCGGCCGCGCGCGCCCAGCACGCCGACGCGGATCGGGGACTCGGTCATGACGCGATCACCTCGTGCAGGTCGTCCGGCAGGTCGTCGGCGTGAGCGTACGGCCCCACCACCGCGGCGGCCGACACGCCACCGGGGCGGCGCAGCAGAGTGCGAGCCAGCGCACACACCTCTTCGGTGGTGACCGCGTCGATCCGCGCGACCGTGGCGTCCACGCCGAGGTACTGCCCGTAGTTCAGCTCGTTCTTGCCGATGCGCGACATGCGCGAAGCCGTGTCCTCCAGGCCCAGCACCAGCCCGCCGCGCAGCTGGCCCTTGGCCCGCGCCACCTCGGCCTCGCCGAGCCCGTCGGCCGCGACCTGGTCGAGCACCTCGCGGATCACGCCCGCGACCTCGCCCAGCTTCTCCGGCTGGCAGCCCGCGTACACGGCCATGTGCCCGGTGTCGGCGTAGCTCGCGACCGAGGAGTACACCTGGTACGCCAGCCCGCGCCGTTCGCGGATCTCCTGGAACAGCCGTGAGCTCATGCCGCCGCCGAGCGCCGCGTTGAGCACCGACAGCGCGAACCGCCGCTCGTCGTGGCGCGACAACGACTTCAGGCCCAGCATCACGTGCGCCTGCTCGGTGTCGTCGGTGTGCAGCGCCAGCTTCGGCACGGTGAGGACGCGGGCCCGCCCGGCCCGCGGCGGCACCGGGGTGCCCGCGCCGTTCAGCCGGTCGCGCAACGCCTTGCGCACCAAGCGAAGCACCTGGCTGTGCTCGACGTTGCCCGCCACCGCCAGCACCATCCGCCCCGTCGTGTACCGGCGTTTGTAGAACCCGCGCAGCGCGGCCGGGGACATGTCGGTGATGGACTGCTCGGTGCCCAGCACCGGACGGCCCAGCGAGTGCTCGCCGAGGATCGCGCCGACGAACGTCTCGTGCAGCAGGTCCTCGGGGTCGTCGTCGCGCATGGAGATCTCTTCGAGCACCACGCTGCGCTCGGTGTCCATGTCGCGGTCGGTGCAGAGCGCCTCGAAGACGACGTCGGTGACCAGGTCCATGGCCAGCGGCAGGTCCGCGTCGAGCACCTGCGCGTAGTAGCAGGTGTGCTCCTTGGCGGTGAACGCGTTGAACTCGCCGCCGACGGCGTCGATCTCCTCGGCGATCTGCGTCGCGTCGCGGTTGGCCGTGCCCTTGAACAGCAGGTGCTCCAGGTAGTGCGCGGCCCCGGCGACGGCCGGCGGCTCGTCGCGCGAGCCCACGCCCACCCACAGCCCGACCGTGGCCGAGCGCGAGGCCGGGACGTGCTCGGTGATCACCCGCAGCCCGCCGGGGAGCACGCTCCGCCTGACCACCGCACCGTCCGAAGTGGACTCGAGCGTGCGGGTGCTGCCGACGGGCTGCTCGTGCCCGGAAACCTGCCGTGCCATGGGTTCCTTACTCACATGCCGTGAAGGCCCCCTTACCAGCGCGGGTAAGGAGGCCTTCACGGACAACTGCTTCTGCTACGCGCTGTGGCGAAGCGGTGTCTTACTTGGCTTCGGCCTTCTCGGCCTCGGCCGGGGCGTCGGCGGACTCGGCGGCCGGGGCAGCGTCGTCTTCCTTGACCACGATCAGGCTGATCTTGCCGCGGTTGTCGATGTCGGCGATCTCGACGCGGAGCTTGTCGCCCACGTTGACCACGTCCTCGACCTTGTTGATCCGCTTGCCGTTGCCCAGCTTGGAGATGTGCACCAGGCCGTCCTTGCCCGGCAGCAGCGAGACGAACGCGCCGAACGCGGCCGTCTTCACCACGGTGCCGAGGAAGCGCTCGCCGACCTTGGGCAGCTGCGGGTTGGCGATGGCGTTGATCATGTCGATCGCCGACTCCGCCGACGGGCCGTCGGCCGCGCCCACGTAGATCGTGCCGTCGTCCTCGATGGAGATGTCGGCACCGGTCTGCTCGGTGATCGAGTTGATCATCTTGCCCTTCGGGCCGATGACCTCGCCGATCTTGTCCACCGGGATCTTCACGCTGGTGACGCGCGGGGCGAACGGGCTCATCTCGTCCGGGCCGTCGATCGCCTCGGCGATGACCTCGAGAATGGTGAGCCGGGCGTCCTTCGCCTGCTTCAGCGCGGCCGCGAGGACCTCCGACGGGATGCCGTCGAGCTTCGTGTCGAGCTGCAGCGCGGTGATGATGTCCTTGGTGCCGGCGACCTTGAAGTCCATGTCGCCCATGGCGTCCTCGGCGCCGAGGATGTCGGTCAGCGCGACGTAGCGCGTCTCGCCGTCGACCTCGTCCGAGATCAGGCCCATCGCGATGCCCGCGACCGGCGCCTTGAGCGGCACGCCGGCGTTGTACAGGCCCATGGTGGACGCGCAGACCGAGCCCATCGAGGTCGAGCCGTTGGAGCCCAGCGCCTCGGAGACCTGGCGGATCGCGTACGGGAATTCGTCCCGCTTCGGCAGCACCGGCACCAGGGCGCGCTCGGCGAGCATGCCGTGGCCGATTTCGCGGCGCTTCGGCGAGCCGACGCGGCCGGTCTCACCGGTGGAGAACGGCGGGAAGTTGTAGTGGTGCAGGTAGCGCTTGTGCGTCTCCGGGGAGAGCGAGTCGATCTGCTGCTCCATGCGGAGCATGTTCAGCGTGGTGACGCCCAGGATCTGGGTTTCGCCGCGCTCGAACAGCGCCGAGCCGTGCGCCCGCGGGATCACCGCGACCTCGGCCGAGAGCGAGCGGATGTCGGTCAGGCCGCGGCCGTCCATCCGGATCTTGTCGGTGAGCACGCGCTTGCGCATGATCTTCTTCGACAGCGCCTTGAACGCGGCGCCGATCTCCTTGTCGCGCCCCTCGAAGGCCTCGCCCTCGCCCAGGCCGACCTTGGCCAGCACGGTGGCCTTGACCTCGTCGGTCGCGGCGTCGCGGGCCTGCTTGCCGGCGATCTGCAGGGCCTTGGCCAGCTCGTCGGTCGCGATCGCGGCGACGGCCTCGTAGATGTCCTGCTCGTAGGCCAGGAAGACCGGGAACTCGCCGGTCGGCTTGGCGGCGTCCGCGGCCAGGCGCTGCTGCGCCTCGCACAGGACCTTGATGAACGGCTTGGCGGCCTCGAGGCCCTCGGCGACCGAGACCTCGTCCGGCGCCTTCGAGCCCGCGGCGATCAGGTCGAGCGTCTGCTCGGTGCCCTCGGCCTCGACCATCATGATCGCGACGTCATCAGCGACGATCCGGCCCGCGACCACCATGTTGAAGGTGGCCTTCGCCAGCTGCGACCAGGTCGGGAACGCGACCCACTGGTCCTCGATCAGCGCGACGCGGACGCCGCCGACCGGGCCGGAGAACGGCAGGCCGGCGATCTGGGTCGACGCCGAGGCGGCGTTGATCGCCAGCACGTCGTACGGGTCGTCCGGGTTGAGGCTCTGGACGGTGATGACGACCTGGATCTCGTTGCGCAGGCCGTCGGCGAACGACGGGCGCAGCGGCCGGTCGATCAGGCGGCAGGTGAGGATCGCGTCGGTCGACGGGCGGCCCTCGCGGCGGAAGAACGCGCCGGGGATGCGGCCCGCGGCGTACATGCGCTCCTCGACGTCCACCGTCAGCGGGAAGAAGTCGAAGTGCTCCTTCGGGTGCTTCGACGCCGTGGTGGCGGAAAGCAGCATGGTCTCTTCGTCGAGGTACGCGACCACGGCGCCGGCGGCCTGCTTGGCCAGGCGGCCCGTCTCGAAGCGGACGGTGCGGGTGCCGAAACGGCCGTTGTCGAGAACGGCTTCGGTTTCGAACACGGTGACTCCGGTGGAGTCGGTCATAGGGTGTATCTCCTCTTTAGTTCCTTCGTACGGTCGCGAGTCTCCCATCCTGGGACCCGTTTCGCCTGAGGACGCTCGAGGAGTGAGGCCGGTCTTCGATCGAAGCCCCCGGGCCGTCTGCCCGGGAACCACTACCGAGGACCGGCGGACGGTTCCTCCAGCGCGCTCGCGCCGCCTGTGGGTGGTGCTGGGCCGAGGGGGAGCGACCGGCGGTCGCTCCCCCTCGGGTTACAGCTAGCGGCGCAGGCCGAGGCGCTTGATCAGCTCTCGGTACCGCGCCACGTCGACCTTCTCCGTGTAGTTCAGCAGCCGGCGGCGACGGCCGACCAGCAGCAGGAGGCCACGACGGGAGTGGTGGTCGTGCTTGTGCTCCTTGAGGTGCTCGGTGAGCCCGACGATGCGCTTGGTCAGCAGCGCGACCTGCGCCTCGGGGGATCCGGTGTCCGAGTCGTGCAAGCCGTACTCGGCCAGGATCGTCTTCTTCTCATCGGTGGACAGTGCCACTGGGGTAACTCCTCATACTCATCAGTGCCGTGGGGCCCGGGCCGCGCTGCGCGGCCGGGTAGCCGGTCTCGGCCGCCACGGACTGCAGCCGGACCCGATCATCGAGATTACCAGCCGTGTGATCTGCTCCTTCAGGCGCGGTGCAGGCCGAATGCGGCGACCTCGCGGTACGGCCGGCCGTCGCTCGCCATCAGCACCACGCGCCCCGCGCTCCAGGTCCGGCCGGCGAACCCGGCGAGCCTTCGCGGCCACTCCCCCGGGCCGTTTTCCCGCGGGAACCGGGCGAGGGTGAGGTGCGGGCGGTAGGGGCGGCCGGACTCCGCGCCCGCGGCATACGCGAGGCCGGCGAGGCCGTCTCCCGCGCAGTCCAACCACAGGACGCCCGGAAACGTTCCCGCGGCGCCGAGCCGGACCTCGACCGGCGGCCGCCCGGCCAGCGCGGCGCTCAGAAACGAGGTGCGCTCGGCGATGTCGGCTTCACCGTAGAACGCGAGCGTGACGTGCCAGCCCGCGGGCTCGGCCCAGCGCAGCGCGGGATCGCCATCACCGAGCGCGTCCGCCACCGCGGCGGCCACGTCGGCCGGCGGTCTCAGCGCGGAGAACAGCCGCACCGGCTAGTGGCTCGCCCCGGCGCGGCGGAGCAGGTCGGCGATCGCCGGGAACTCGTCGTCGAGGCGCTTGGCCGCCTCGGTCAGGTCCTCGTCCTCCGCCAGCTCGCGCAGCGCGGCGAGCACCGTCTTGTCGTCGGAGCCGAGCGGGATGTTGTCCCGGCCGACCGTGGGCCGCGCGTCGCGCACGTCTTCCAGCGCCGACTGCATCGCGTCGCGGTTGCCCGCCGCGACCTCGGGCACGAGGATCTTGCGCTCCAGCATGATCATCCGCGCGAGCACCACGGGGTTGCCGATCTTCGCGCGCCGCCCGCTCATCACCTGGCTGAGCATCGGCGCGCTGATGCCGAGCACCTCGGCCAGGAATGCCTGGGACACGTCGAAGGCCACCACCAGCCTGCGCACACGGTCACCGAGCGGCTCCCCGTACCACTCCCGCTGCAGCGCCACGTTCCGCTGAACGATCTTGTGGTCCTCCACCCGTTCCGCTCCCCCTCAGCCCCACGTCGTCGGTACCGCCGGTGAGTATCTTGCCACCGCGGCGGCCTCCAGGTGACCGGAACTGCCCTTTCCGCCCCGCGGTGTGCCCGACCAGGGGAACACGCTCAGTCGCCGGCGGCCAGCTCCTTGCGGGTGCGGGCGACGTCGTCGTCGATCTGCGTGACCAGGTCTTCGGAGCGGGTGAAGCGCACCTGGTCGCGCAACCGGGTCACGAAGTCGAGCGCCACGTGCTGGCCGTAGAAGTCCTCGTCGACGTCGAGCACAAAAGCCTCGACGGTGCGTTCGCGACCGGAGAACGTCGGGTTCGTGCCCACCGAGACGGCCGCGCGCAGCCGTCGCCCGGGGTCCGACGAGCGCGTGAACCAGGCGACGTAGACGCCGTCCGCGGGCACGGCGGCGAACCGCGGCGTGGACAGGTTCGCCGTCGGGTAGCCGAGGTCGTGGCCCCGGCCGTCACCGCGGACGACGATGCCCTCCAGGCGGTGCGGGCGGCCGAGCGCGTCGGCCGCCGCCACCACGTCGCCCGCGTCGATGCACGAACGGACGTAGGTGGAGGAGAAGGTGATGTCGTTGGCCGCGCGGTCGCCCTCGGCGAGCGAACGGCCCTGCAGCTCCGCGCCGTAGGCCACGAAACCGAAGCGCTGGCCGAGCCGCCGCAGCAGCGCGACGTCGCCCGCCGCCTTGAAGCCGAACGTGAAGTTGTCGCCCACCACCACGGCCGCCGTGTGCAGCCGGTCCACCAGCACCTCGTGCACGAACTCGTCCGGGCTCAGCTTCGACAGGTCGAGCGTGAACGGCAGCACGGCGAACGCGTCGATGCCCAGGCTTTCGACCAGTTCGGCCTTGCGCCGCAATGTGGTCAGCTGCGCGGGATGGCTGCCCGGGCGCAGCACCTCGGACGGGTGCGGGTCGAAGGTCAGCAGCACGCTCGGCAGCCCGCGCTCGGCCGCCGCCCGCACCGTGCGCGAGATGAGCGCCTGGTGCCCGCGGTGCACGCCGTCGAACACGCCGATGGTGACCACGCACCGTCCCCAGCCGCCCGGGAGGTCTCCCAGGCCACGCCACCGCTGCACTGTCCTCAACTCTCCCCGCGCCGGTGTCTGCTCGGAGCCCACCCTATGCGGGGAGCAGGACCACCACCGACCGGGCCGCACCGTCGGTGTCGGCGGCCAGGGCGAGCACGCGGCCGTCCGGCGCGAACAGGCCGTACGTGCCTTCGATGCCGACCGCCGGGATGCGCTGGCCGTGCCGGACCGCGCGCGCGGCGGCGGCGTCGAGGTCGTGGCGCGGGAACGCGGCGGCAACGGCCGCGTCGAGGTCCAGCGACAGCTCCGGCTTTTCTTCGAGCTGGTCGAGCGTGCGGGCCTTGGCCAGGGTGAACGGGCCGACGGTGGTGCGCCGCAACGCCCGCAGGTGACCGCCGGCGCCGAGCGCGGCGCCGAGGTCGCGGGCCAGCGCGCGGACGTAGGTGCCGGACGAGCACTCGACCACGGCGTCCAGCTCGACCCGGTCGCCCTCGCGACGGGTGGACAGCAGGTCGAAGCGGAAGACGGTGACGGGCCGCGGCGGGAGGACGACCTCCTCGCCGGCGCGCACGCGGGCGTACGCGCGCTTGCCGTCGATCTTCACGGCGCTGACCGCGCTGGGCACCTGCTGGATGTCGCCGGTGAGCGCGGCGATCCCCTCGGCGATCCGCTCGTCGGTCACCTTCGCGACGGCGCCGGGCTCCGCTTCGGTGAGGGTCTCGCCCTCCGCGTCGTCGGTCGTGGTGGAGCTGCCGAGCGAAAGCGTGGCGAGGTAGGTCTTGCGGTCGAGGGCGAGGTGGCCGAGCAGTTTGGTGGCGCGCTCGATGCCGAGCACGAGCACGCCGGTCGCCATCGGGTCGAGCGTGCCGGCGTGGCCGACCTTGCGGGTGCCCATGATCCGCCGGGCGCGCGCGACCACGTCGTGCGAGGTCATCCCGGACGGTTTGTCGACGATCAGCAGACCGGGCGGCGGAGCGGGGCGGCGCGGTTCTTTCGGGCGGGACACGGGCAAAACTGTATGGGACGCGGTCAGGCGGCCACAGCCGGGCGGGCCGGTTCGGGGACGGTGTCCCACGGGCGGCGGCGGATGCGCACCGGCACCGCCTCGCCGCGGGCCTCGGCCGCGAACAGGTGCGCGCGGGCGCGGCGCCACCACACCAGCATCCGGGCGGTGCCCAGCGCGAGCACCACCACGACGGCCAGCAGCGCCACCCGGAAATTGCCGCCCGTCCACTGCAACAGCACGCCGACGGCCAGCGCGGTGATCGTGGTGGCGACGAAGCCGCCGACGTTCACCACCCCCGTCGCGGTGCCGACGCGGTGCATCGGGTTGTAGTCACGGGCCAGCGCGAAGCCGATCATCGACGCCGGTCCGCCCAGCGCCAGGAACGCGAACGCGGGCACCAGCACGCCCACCGGCAGCGGCCCGCTCCAGCCGAGCAGCACGGCCCACACCAAGGCGGCGCCGCCGAGGTACCCGCCGACCAGCGGCATCCGCAGGGACGGCCGCCGCCCGATCAGCGTGCCCAGCAGCGGGCCGCCCGCCATCGAGCCGAAGACGAACACGGTCAGCAGCGCGCTCGCCGTCGCGGGCGGCAAACCCTGTCCCTGCACCAGAAACGGCACGCCCCAGAGCAGCGTCAGCACGTTCGGCGCGAACATGGTGGTGAAGTGCACCCAGAAGCCCAGCCGGGTGCCGGGCACCCGCCAGGCCGTGCGGACCTGGCGCGCCAGCTCGGCCGGGCGCACCGGCTCGCGGACCGGCACGGGCACGCCGAGCGGGGTGTCGCGCACCCGCAGCAGCACGGGAACGGTGTACAGCAAGGTGATCGCGCCGACGGAGAGGAACGTGACTGTCCATCCCGGACCGTCGAGCAGCAGCGTCAGCGGGACGGTGGCGGCGAGGTTGCCGATGTAGCCGACCGCCGAGGTGAACGACGTCAGCAGCGCGTACTGCCGTCCCGGGAAGTGGGCCGCGACGAGCCGCAGCACGCTGACGAACGTCAGCGCGTCGCCGAGCCCGAGCACCCCGCGCGCGAGAAGGCCGACGCCGTAACTGCTCGCGACGCCGAGCAGCAGCTGGCCGAGCCCGAGGATCAGCGCGGCGGCGGTGAGCACCCGCCGCGGGCCGTACCGGTCGACGAGCACGCCGGTGGGGATCTGCATCGCGGCGTAGACCCCGACCTGCAGCACGGTGAACGTGCCGAGCGCGGCCGCGCCGACGCCGAACCGCTCGGCCGCCTGCAACCCGGCGACGCCGAACGAGGTGCGGTGGAACACGGCCAGCAGGTAGACCGTGACCGCGGTGAGCCAGATGAGCCAGGACCGGACAGTGGCGCGGCCGGGCGACAAGGGTTCCTCCAGGAGGTAGCGGACCGTCAGGGGACGACGCCCACGCTGCCGCCTCGATGGTTGTATCGCCTCAGCAAGCTCGAAACATAGCCGTTACGTACCGACTGTGCGGCATCCCACACGGCGTTCATCCAGGTGTTCCAGGGGCGGCGAAGGCTGACAGGCCCTGGGGTGAAATCGGAGCCTGATGATGGCGCTCGCCGCCGCGAGCACCGGCGCGTCACCCGGCTCCCCGGCCGGCTCGCCGTCTACCGGACGTGGCTGATGGTCAGTGTCGCCCTTGTCGGTCGCTTGCTCGGCTGGTGGCTGACGTCCCGTAACAGCCCGCTTGATCATCTCGACCTTTTCGTGCCCCTCACTGAAGGAGACCCACTGTGTCCAGCCCCCAGCCGTACCCGCAGCCCGTCCCGCCGCCTGCGCCCGCCGGCCCGGCACCGGCCCGGAAACCGAAGCGGTGGCCGTGGCTGCTCGGAATGGCGGCGACGCTGATCCTCGGCCTCATCATCGGGAACAGCGGCAGCAGCACGCCGACCGCGGCGAGCGGCAGCCCGACGACGGTGACCGTGACCGCGGCACCCCCGGCCGCCCCCGTGCAGAACGCCGCGCCGGCTCAGCCCGCCGCGCCCGCCGGGCCGAAGACCTCGTTCGGGGACGGCACCTACAAGGTCGGCGAGGACATCGCGCCGGGGACCTACAAGAGCACCGGGCCGCGGGCCGGGTCGCCCATCCCGAACTGCTACTGGCAGCGCGCGAAGAACGACTCCGGCTCGGTGGATTCGATCCTCGCGAACGACAACACCCAAGGGCCTGCGCGGTTCACCGTGAAGACGGGCGAGTACGTGCGGGTCCAGGGCTGCGACTTCACGAAGTCCTGATGAGCGAACCCGGCTGGCACGCCGATCCCCATGGGCACCGGCGGCGAACGGTACCGAGACGGGCGGCAGTGGACGCTGCATGCCAGGCAGCGGCCGGGGCGCCCCGACCCCAGGACTACAAACCTGCACGTCGACCTTTTATCGCTCCAGCGGGCGATTCAGCAGGATAGGGACGCGGACGTATCCGCATGGTCATCGAGGTCCAGGTCAACCAGGTGGCCCTGGATTGCCACGTCGGCTAGCTGGGCCGTGAGGTCGCCGAGCACGCCCCGTGGGCCGTGGTCACGGCAACCGGACCGACCCGGTGATGCCGATGACGGTGTCGCCGCCGACCCAGATGTCGGAGCCGGCCCGTTCGACGTGGACGCGGCCGCGGCGTTGGAGGCGGGTGCCCTGGGCGGCGACGTAGGACTCGGGAGCCTGCCCGGTGCCGATCAGCCATTGGCCGATCGCGGCGTTGAGGCTGCCGGTCACCGGGTCCTCGGCGGCGCCGACGAACGCGCGGACCTCATACGCGGCCTCGCCGCCGGACGGATGGGGGCCGACCACGCCGATCTTGTCGTGCTCGCCGAAAGCGGCGGGGTCCGGTTCGATCCCGAGCACCGTGTCGGCGTCCTTGAGCAGGACCGCGAGCCACCCGGGCCCGTTGTCGGCCCACTGCGCGCCGAGGACGTCCTCGTCCTTCAGGTGCAGTGCGCGCTTCACCTGATCAAGGTCCACGGCGTCGACGTCGCCACCACGGATCAGCGGCGGCGCGGCGAACGCGAGCCGGTCCCCCGCGCTGCGCCGCACGCGCACCAGCCCGGCCCCGCATTCCTGGACCAGGTCCGCGGCCTTCGGCGTGCCGCCGGCTTCGAGCCACGCCCGCGCGGACCCCAGCGTCGGATGCCCGGCGAAGGGCAGCTCGCCCCCGGTGGTGAAGATCCGCACCCGGTAGTCGGCGTCCGCGTGCACCGGCGGCAGCAGGAACGTCGTCTCGCTGAGATTGGTCCAACGAGCGAACGCGGCCATCTGCCCGTCGGTGAGCCCCTCGGCGCCGTGCACCACGGCCAGCGGATTGCCGAGCAGGAACCGGCTGGTGAAGACGTCGACCTGGTGGAACATGAGCATGGCCCCCACCGTGGCATCGAGGAGCCGGTCGGGCCAGCGAATTCCGGCCTGTGGACGGTTGCTGCCGCTCCTGCCGGGCGGTTCCGGCCGGGTGCCGCCACTCGCGCCGCAGGGTTCCGGCCGGGTGCCGCCACTCGCACCGCACGATTCCGGCCGGGTACCGCCACTCGCACCGCACGATTCCGGCCGGGTGCCACCGCCCCAGCCGCGGGGTTCCGACCGGGTGCCACCGCTCCCGCCGCGCCGCTCGGCCGATCGCCACTACTCGCGCCGCACGATTCCGGCCGGGTACCGCCACTCGCACCGCACGATTCCGGCCGATTGGCATCGCCTCCGTCGCGCAGTTCCGGCCGATTGCCACCGCTGGCGCCGCACGGGTTGCCACCCCACCGGCCGCGCGGTTCCAGCCGGGCGCCGCAACCCTCGCCGCGCCGTTTCAGCCGGGCGCCGCTGCTCCGGGCGCGCTTCCGGCCGGGTGCCGCAGCTCCCGGCGCGGGGTTCCGGCCGATCGCCGCCACTCGCACCGCAAGGTTCCGGGCCCTTGGCATCGCCTCCGCCGCGCGGTTCCAGCCGGGTGACGCCGCCTCGGCCGGGCCGGTTACTTCCGTTCCAGTGCGGCCAGCCGCAGCTCGAGCTGGTCGACCCGGTGGCGGAGCAGGGTTACCTGGGCTTCCAGGCTGACTTCCCGTTCCGCCCGGCGCTGGATCCGCGGTGACGCGGCGGCGCGATCGATCACGGCGTCGAGCCGGACCAGGCGCTGAGGGCCGTTGGGGCCGTCCACCAGCCGGGACTCGATCTCGCCGTTGCGGTACCAGGAGCGCAGGGCCGAGCGGGAGACGCCGGCCTCGGCCTCCGCCTTGGCCAGCGTGACCCAGGGGGCCTCGTCCAGCCGCTCGAACAGCTCCAGCTCGTTCTGCCAGCGCGCGAGCCGGTCCTCCCAGTCCGACGGTGACTCCATCACACCCTCCCTCCAGCACAGTGACCCTGTCAATATCACTGTATTGACAGGGTTGCAACCATGGAAGCATGTTCGAGAAATTCACGGTGAAGGCCCGTCAGGTAGTCGTCGCGTCCCAGGAAGAGGCGAGGCGGCTCAATCACGGCTACATCGGCACGGAGCACATCCTGCTGGGGTTGCTCGACTCGCCGGACAGCATCGCGGCGAAGGCGCTGCACCAGCTCGGGTACGACCAGGAGACGGCGCGGGCCGACATCGCCGCGGTGGTCAAGCCCGGCACGGAGGAGCGGACCGGCCACATCCCGTTCACGCCGCGCGCGAAGAAGACGCTGGAACTCGCGCTGCGTGAGGCGCTGCAGCTGCACCACAACTACATCGGCACGGAGCACATCCTGCTCGCGCTGGTCGCGGAGGGTGACGGCGTCGGCGCGAAGGCGCTGGCCGAGCGGATCACCCCGATCAGCAAGATCCGGGCCACGGTGCTGGCGGAGCTGGCGGGAGCGCAGGAGGTCCCGGCCGGCAGCCCGTGGCCGTCCGGCACCCGCGCCACCGAGGACACCGTGTCCACCGCCAGCGCGCTGGCCGGTGGCTCCGCGGTTGGCAGCCATCACCTGCTCGAGGCGATGCTGCGGGCGGAGAACAGCATGGCGGCCAAGGTGCTGCGCGAACTCGGGGTCGACCCGGCGGCGGTCGCCGCCAAGATCGACGAACTCGACCCGGAGACGACCACCGACGCCAACCCGGAGGAGACCGCCGCCCGCCAGATGGAACTCCGGCTCGTCGACGAGGAGGTGCACCTGATCCTGCGGGACCCGGCCACGGTCGCGCTCGCCAAGAAGGTCACCGAGCTGTCCGACGGTGCGATCCGGGGCGCCGGGCCGGTCGCCGGCCTGTTCGTCCCGCTCTGGCGGTCGGTCAACCAGCTGCTGGGGCAGTTCCAGCGCGTGCTGGAACCGGAAGCCGAAGAAGAGGGCGGATCCGCCGCGGGCAAGGTGGCCAAGGCCGTGCGCTCGGTGCTCGCCCCCCGGCTCCGCCGGTGAACCGGCCGGAAACCGTTGGCGGGAAAGAAAACCGATCGGACGCGAGCGTGACCGTCGCCATCGTCGGAGCCGGTCTGGGCGGTCTGACCTTGGCGCGGGTGCTGCACCTGAACGGTATCGACGCCGCGGTGTACGAACGGGATTCGTCACGCGGCGCCCGCGGTCAGGGCGGCATGCTCGACATCCACTCCGGGCAGCGGGCGCTGCGCGAAGCCGGCCTGATCGACCGGTTCCACGCGATCGCCCGTCCGGAGGGGCAGGACATGCGGCTGCTCGAGCCGGACGGCACCCTGCTGCTGCGGGAGGACACGCCCGACGACGCCCCGTCCGCGCGGCCCGAGGTCGACCGCGCCGATCTGCGTGGCCTGCTGCTCGATTCGCTGCCCGAGCACACGGTGCGCTGGGGGCACACCTTCGAATCCGCCGGCCACGGGCGGGCGCACTTTTCCGGCGGGCGCAGCACGACGTACGAGCTGCTGGTCGGAGCCGACGGCGCGGAGTCCCGGGTCCGCGCGCTGCTCACCGACGCCCGCCCGGCGCACACCGGCCAGCACGTCGTCGAGCTCGGCATTCCCGACATCGACCGGACCCACCCCGGCCTCGCGGCGATGGTGGGGCGCGGCAACTACTGGGTGCTCGGCGACGGGCAATCCCTTTCGGCACAACGCAATGGCGACGGCCGCGTCCGCGTCTACCTCAGCTTCTACCGCACCACCGCGGACTGGATCGCCACCAGCGGGATCCCGTTCGACGACCCGGCCGCCGCGCGGACACGGCTGATCGAGGAGTTCGCCGGCTGGGATCCCCGGTTCACCGCACTGATCGCGGCCTGCGACGACACGGTCCGGCCACGGTCGATCACCACCCTCCCGATCGGCCTGACCTGGCCGTCGACACCGGGCATCACCCTGCTCGGCGACGCCGCGCACCTGATGCCGCCCGTGGGGCAGGGCGCCAACATGGCCCTGCTCGACGGGGCTCGGCTCGGCCTCGCGCTGGCCACGCGTCCGGACGACTTTCCCGCCGCCGTCCGGGACTTCGAACGCGAGATGTTCGACCGCACCGGTGCGGCCGCCCGGATGTCCGCGGACATGCAGGAACTCCTGACCGCACCGGACGCCGCCCGGCGGATGCTGGCGTTCTTCCAACCGGCCTGAAGGCCTTCGGTTCAGCGCACGGCGCCCACCACCGCCCATTGTCCCGAGCGCCAGCGGAAGAGGACCGCGGCCAGGCGCAGCACCATGAACAGCGACAGGCCGACCCAGATGCCGGTCAGCCCCCAGCCGAAGGCCAGTGAGAGCCAGATCAGCGGCAGGAAGCCGACGCCGGCGCTGACCAGCGTCGCGGTGCGCAGGAAAGCGGCGTCGCCGGCACCCAGCAGTACCCCGTCGAGGGCGAAGACGACGCCCGCGATCGGTTGCAGGGCAACGAAAAACCACCAGGCGTGCGGGATCTCGCCGAGCACCCCGGGATCCGACGTGAACGCGTGCGGCAGCGTGGTGGACAGGGCGGCGAACAGCACGCACAGGAAGCAGCCCAGCATCAGCCCGTACGCGACGATTTGCGTGGCCACGCCCCGCGCCTGCCGCGCGGCCCCGCCGCCGAGCGCCGCGCCGACCAGCGATTGCGCGGCGATCGCGACGGAATCGAGCACCAGCGAGAGGAAGGTCCACAGCTGCAGCACGACTTGGTGCGCCCCGACCGCCTGGGTGGACGTCCGTGCCGCGACGGCCGCCGCGGACACGAAGCACGCCTGGAAGGCGAGGCTGCGCAGCACCAGGTCGCGGCCGAGCGCGAGCTGCGCGCGCATCACGCCGAAGTCCGGCCGCAGCGGCACGCGCTCGCGCGCCAGCGCCACGAGGAACATCGACGCGGAGACGACCTGCGCCACCACGTTCGCGATCGCCGAGCCCTCCAGCCCGAGATCCGCGACATACACGAGCAGTGGGCACAGCACGGCCGAGATCCCGTTGCCCGCCAGCACATAACGCAACGGCCGGGCCGCGTCCTGCACCCCGCGCATCCAGCCGTTGCCGGCCATGGTGACGAGGATCAGCGGTGCCCCGAACAACGCGATCCGCAGCCATGACACGGCGGCCGCGGCGATCTCGTCGCTGCCCGACAGCGCGCGGGCGATCGGCCCCGCGAGCAGCTGCCCGGCCACGAGCAGCACGAGCCCGACGAGGATCGCCAGCCAGGTGGCCTGCACCCCCTCGCTGACGGCTTCGGAGCGCCGCCCGGCGCCGTGCAGCCGCGCGGTGCGCGAAGTGGTGCCGTACGACAGGAAGGTCAGCTGCGTGGAGATCTGCGACAGCACCACCCCGCCGAGCGCGAGCCCGGCCAGCGGCAGCGCGCCGAGGTGCCCGACCACGGCGGTGTCGACGAGGACATACAACGGTTCGGCGGCCAGCACGCCGAGCGCGGGCACGGCGAGGCCGAGCACGCGCCGGGCCGGGATGCGGTCACCGGGGCCGGGGCCGGTCCTCGGCTCCGGGGCTTCTGACAACGGGGCTTTTTCGGGCACCTCCGGAGGGTAACCACCGGCACCGACAGTTTCGGCTGGGTCGCTGCGGATCACAGTTGCGGGCCGGTCGGCGGCCCGGAGTTTGGCTGGTCGCGGCTGTGGGTTTCCGGGCGCTTGCGGTCACGAGTTGCTGGCTACCCACGGTGCGCGAGTTGCCTGCCGCTCGCGGGCACGGGCTGCTGGGCGCTTGCGGCCACGAGCTGCTGGCCACCCACAGTGCTCGGTTTCCAGGCGCCCGCGGGGGCGAGCTTCCCGCCGCTGGCGGCCACGAGCTGCTGGCCGCCCACAGCCAGAGGTTCCGTCCGACCACAGTCACGAGTTCCCGCCGACCCATGGGGCAGGGGCTTTCGACCACCCGCGGCCACCAGTTTCCCCCTGCCCACGGCTGCGGGTCTCCGGCCACCCATCTCCGTTCGGCCGCGGCAACCGGTTTCCGCCCGCCCGTGAGGCACGGGCCTCCGGCCGCCCACCATCACAAGCTCGCAGCCGCGGTGCACCGGGCCGGCCTCGCGCAGCCGTGCGTACGCGCGCACCGGGTCGTTCAGGAAGCCGGCCTCGAACTGGACCGGCTCAGGCATTCCGAGGCCCCAGCAACGGCGCCCGCCCCAGTGCCCCGCGGAGCCCCGCCAGCACCTCGTCCGAAGTGCCCTCCATCGTGCAGCCGGCGGCCATCCGGTGTCCGCCGCCGCCGAACTCCGCGGCGGCCACCGACACGTCGACCCCGCCCGCCGAGCGCAGCGACACCATCCAGCGCGAAGGCCCGGCCTCCTTCAGCACCGCCGCGACGCCCGCCTCACGCGTCGCGCGCACGACGTCGATGACGGACTCGACCTCTTCACTGCGCACGGTTTCGGCCGCGGCCGAGCGGACCACGGCGTGCACGAATCCGAAGCCCTGCGCGGCATCCGGCTCCAGCCGCGCCTCCGCGAGCACCGCGGACAGCATCGGCAGCCAGGCGAACGGGTGATCGTCGACGATCCGCCGGGCCACCTCGCCGGGGTCGACGCCCGCCTCCAGCAGCCGCGCGGCGATCCGGTGCGTTTCGGGGCTGGCGCGCCGGAAGCCGCTGGTGTCGGTGACGATCCCGGCGTACAGGCAACGCGCGACCGGCTCGTCGATCGGCGCGCCCAGCGCCTCGATGATCCGCGTGACGAGCACCGCGGTCGCCTCCGCGCTCTCGTCCACCACGTGATGGGTGCCGTAGTGGGCGTTGGTCGCGTGGTGGTCGACGACCAGCACGTCACCGCCGGCCGCGCGGACGGCGTCGACCCGCGCCGCGAGCCGCCCCAGGCGCTTGGGCGTCGGGGTGTCCAGCGCGACCAGCAGCCGCTCCGACGGCGGCAGCGCGTCGGCCCGGGTCAGCAGGCCGCCCTCGTCGAGCCAGCGCAGCGTCTCCGGCGCCTCGTCGGGCTCGCCGAACGACACCCGCACGCTCGCCCCGCGCTGCTGCAGCACCCGGCCGAGCGCCAGCGCGCTGCCCAGCGCGTCCGCGTCCGGGCGCACGTGCCCGAGCAAGGTCACGTCGGTGGCCCCGGCCAGCAGTGCGACCGCGGCCTCGATGTCCTGCGCCAAAGTAGCTGTCACAGTGCGTCACGCTACGCTCTGCGGGATGCCTGAGTACGTGATCCTCGTGCACCCGTCCGCCAATCGGGTCTACGCCGCCTCGTCCCCCGCGCTGCTGCGCGCCGAGCTGGCGGTCTTCGGCGCGGCCGGGCTGGCCGCCGGGCTCTCGGACGTCGAGGAGGTGGAGCTGGGCGGCGTCGGGTACGTCAAGTTCACCAGCCCCGCCCCGCTGACCGGGGACGACCTCGCGCTGCTGTCGAACCTCTCCTCGCTGTACGCGCTGTTCGAACTAGGCGAGGGCGTGCTGCGCCCGGTCGCCGTGAAGCCGCTGGCGAAGACGGACTCGGACCTGCTCACGATCCAGAAGTACCCGGGCAAGACGAACGAGCAGTTCACCAAGCTGCTGCTCAACATCACCCTGCTCGCCACCGACGCGCCGGCCGCGTGGCCGAGCCGCCCGCTGCGCCTGCTCGACCCGCTGTGCGGCCGCGGCACCACGCTCAACCAGGCCGTGATGTACGGCTTCGACGCCATCGGCCTCGACGTCGACGGCAAGGACTTCGAGGCCTACGAAGCCTTCCTCAAGACCTGGCTGCGCACCAAGCGCGTGAAGCACACTGCCGACTCGGGACCGTTGCGGCGCAACAAGGTCCGGCTCGGGCGGCGGCTCGACGTCGAGTACGCCTTCGACAAGGACGCCTACCGCTCCGGCGACACGCGCCACCTCACCTTCTTCAACGCCGACACCCTCACCGCCGATGAGCTGCTGCGCCCGAACTCGGTGGAC
The DNA here is from genome assembly GCF_900110575.1 of Amycolatopsis saalfeldensis. GTDB lineage: Bacteria > Actinomycetota > Actinomycetes > Mycobacteriales > Pseudonocardiaceae > Amycolatopsis > Amycolatopsis saalfeldensis. The sequence continues at coordinate 149,044 of NZ_FOEF01000004.1, read as the reverse complement.
CTCGTCGTCACAGACGCTCCGTACGGCGTCCAGCACGGCAGCCACCGCGAAGCCGGCCTCGCCCGCAGCCCGCGCGATCTCCTGGCCGCCGCCGTTCCCGTGTGGACGCGGGTGCTGCGCCCGGGCGGCGCGCTCGGGATCTCCTGGAACACCAACGTCTTGCCCCGCGAAGAACTCGTCGCGGTGCTGAAGCGGGCCGGGCTGGAGGTCCGCGAGGGCGGGCCGTACGAGGAGTTCGCGCACCGCGTGGACCAGGCCATCGTGCGTGACCTCGTGGTGGCGGCCAAACCGGCCTAGAGGCGCGCGACCGCGTCGCCGATGGCCTCGTCGAGAATGGACAGACCGAGCGACAGCTCGTCCTCGGTGGCGGTCAGCGGCGGGGCGATGCGGAAGACCCCGCCCATGCCCGGGAGCTGCACGATGTTCATGTGCAGCCCCAGTTCCAGGCAACGGCGGGTGACCAGGGCGCCGAGCGCGTCGGAGCCCTCCTTCGTCTCCCGGTCGACGACCAGCTCCAGCCCGGCGAGCAGGCCGCGGCCGCGGATGTCCCCGACGACCCCGTGGCGTGCGCCGATCCGCTCCAGGCCCGCGCGCAGGAACGCGCCGAGGGCCGCGGCGCGCTCGTCGAGGCGATCGCGGGTGAGCACGTCCAGCACCGTGGTGCCGACGGCGGCGACCAGCGGGTCCGCGACGTGGGTGGTGAAGAACAGGAACCCGCGCTCGTGCGCCTCCTGCTCGATCTCCGCACTGGTCAGCACGGCCGCGAGCGGCAGCCCGGCGCCGAGCGTCTTCGACAGCGTGAGGATGTCCGGCACCACGCCGTCCCGCTCGAACGCGTACCAGGAACCGGTGCGGCACAAGCCGGTCTGGGCCTCGTCGAGGATCAGCAGCATGCCGCGCTCACGGCACTTGCCCCGCAGCGCCGCGAAATAACCGGGCGGCGGCTCGATCACGCCGCCGGAGCTGAGGATGGGCTCGACGATGCAGGCGGCCAGGTTGCCGGTCGACTGCGCGTCGACCAGGTCGAAGCCGAAGTCGAGCTGACGGCGCCAGTCGAGGCCCCCGTCCGGCGTGGTGAAGTCCGGCCGGTAGGCGTGCGGCGCGGGGATGGCGAGGTTGCCCGGCGCGGCGGGGCCGTAGCCCTTGCGGCCCGCGCTGTAGGTGGCGCCCGCCGCGCCCTGGGTCATGCCGTGCCAGGAGCGCGCGAACGAGACGATCTCGTGCCCGCCGGTGACGAGCTTGGCCATCCGGATCGCGGCCTCGTTCGACTCGGCGCCGGTGGTCAGCAGCAGCGCCTTCTCCAGCGGCGCGGGCAGCGTTCCGGCGAGCCGGCGGGCGAGGTCGACGACGGGGCGGCTCAGCATGCCGCTGAACAGGTGGTCGAGCTCCCCGACCTGGCGCCGGACGGTCTCGACGATCTCCGGGTGCGAATGCCCGAGGATCGCGCTCATCTGGCCGGAGGTGAAGTCCAGGATCCGGCGGCCGTCCTCGGTGTGGAGGAAGCTTCCTTCGGCGCGGCTGATGATCTCGCGGGTGAAATCGCCGGCGCCGGCATAACGGACCAGGTGGCGGTCGGCGTCGGCCCAGAAGGTCTCGGTGGACGACGGGGCGGAGGTGGGGGCAGCCATGGCTTCGACGGTAAAGCCGGGGCGAGCGTCACGTCCATCTCACGATTCCGGCTGTGCTGTTCGGGTTCGCCGAACAAGAATGGGCGGATGCTGAACCCCTGGCGGCTGTCGCTGCTCAGCCGGCTCGACTCGCTCGGCACCATCCGCGCGGTCGCGCAGGCGTCGAACCTGAGCCCGTCGAGTGTGTCCCAGCAGCTCGCCGTGCTGGAGGCGGAAACCCGCACCCAGCTGCTGGAACGCACCGGCCGCCGGGTCCGGCTGACCCCGGCCGGGCTGGTGCTGGCCCGCCGCGCGCGGGCGGTGCTGGACCACATGGAGACCGTCGAGGCGGAGCTGCGCAGCCTCGGCGACGAGCCGGTGGGACGGGTGCGGCTCGGCGCGTTCCAGAGCGCCGTGCACTCCCTGGCGGTGCCGGCCGTCACGCGGCTGGCGGGCGCGCACCCGCACCTCCAGGTCGAGCTGCTGGACCTGGAGCCGCACGAGAGCCTGCCCGCGCTCCGGGCCGGCGACGCGGACATCATCATCACCACCACCGACTTCGTCGAGCAGCCGCTGGGCCCGGACGTCGACCTCGTGCCGCTGACCACCGATCCGGTGGTGCTGGTGCTGCCGCCCGGGCGGGCCGGGCGGGGGCCGGCGGACCTCGCCGCCTACGCGGGCGAGTCCTGGGCGTTCGAGAAACCCCAGTCCTACATGGCGAACCTGGCCACCCGGCTGTGCCGCGAGTCGGGGTTCGAGCCGCGGGTGGTGTGCCGGTTCAGCAACTACCTGCTGACGCTGCAGCACGTCGAGGCCGGCCTGTCGATCGCGCTGCTGCCCGGCCTGGCCGTGGACCCGCGCTTCCGCGTCACGACGCGGGAGCTCACGGTCCCGGTCACCCGCACGATCACCGCCGCCGTCCGCCGCGGCTCTCCCCCACGTGCCGCCGTCAACGTGGTCCTCGACGCCCTTCGCACGCGCAGCGCGTGAAGCCGAGCCGCAGTACGCTCCGCGGGTGATCAAGAGAATGGCTCTCGCGACCGCGATCCTCGCGCTTTTCGCCGGCCTCACCGCCTGCTCGAATCCCACCGGCAAGTCCTGGGCCATCAGCTACGAGCTGACCGCCGGGAACTCCGGGACGGTGACGAAGCTGGCCTACGCCGAGTCCGTCGACCGGTACCAGGACAACGTGTCCCAGCACGAGCTGACCGGCCCGCTCGGCTTGCCGTGGAAGCTGGACGTCGTCGTCAGCGCGGGCCAGGACGCCAAGGTGACCGCCACCCCGTCCGGCGACGTCGCACTGACCTGCCGGATCCTGCTGGACAAGACCAAGGAACTGGCCAAGACGACGGCCGCGGCCGGGCAGCCGGTCACCTGCGCCAAGAAGACCGACAGCTGATCCGTCCACTGTGGATGGACGCTACAGGCGTTCGCCGACGAAGCGCAGGGCGTCGGGAAGGACGCCGCGCCAATAGGAATCCGTGTGGGCGCCCGGGGTGATGCTCGAGGTGACCGGGCCGGCGCGGTCGATCAGGCGGCGGTTCGCGGCCAGGAACGGGTCCGAAGCGCCGCACCAGACGCCCAGGGTGCCCGGCGGCAGCTCGTCGAGGTGTTCCAGCGGTTCGGCGGCCTGCCACTGGGCTTCGGCGGCGAACACACCGCGGGCCTTGGCCTCGGACCAGGTGCGGAAGAGCGCGGCGCTGCAGGTGGCGACGGCGGTCAGGTCACGGCGGCGGCGGGCCAGGTCCAGCGCGCCGAACCCGCCCATCGAGATGCCGAGCACGCCGGTCACCGGGCGCAGGTCGCTCGCCTGGAGCCAGCCCGGGACCTCGTCGGTCAGCAGCCGCTGCGGGTCGTCACCGGTGCCGTTGCCGACCCAGTAGTGGTCGCCGTCCACGGCCGCGACGGCGAACGGCCTCGCGCCCGCGTGGACCAGGTCCGTGAGCATCTGCGGCACGCCCAGATCGAGGAACGTGCGCGCGTTCGCCCCGCGGCCGTGCAGCGCCAGGCAGACCGGCAGGCCCGAGGCGGGCACGCCCTCGGGCGCCATCAGCACCAGGTCGACGTCCCGCCCGCGCGCGGCCGAGTGCCGCCGCTGGATCGTGACCGGCTGGGTCAGCGCCGGCGAGCCGGCGGGCGGGCTGAGCGGGGCCGGAGCACCCACCGGGGCGGCGCGCCCGGAGCAGGCGGCGACAAGCGCCGCGGTGCCGCCGAGCAGCACGCCGCGTCGCGAGACATCGGTCCCCCACCGCATCGCTTCAGCCCCGGGTCTCCTCTTCCGCGAAGTCCTCGTCGTCTTCGTCGACGCGCGGCGCCTTGTACGGGTCGCTCTCGCCGGCGTGCTGCGCGCCAGCCGAGCGGCGGGCCACCTCGGCGTCGGCCTCTCGGGCCTTGGCCAGCAGCTCCTCGATCCGGCGGGCGTCGTCGGGGATGCTGTCCGCGACGAAGGCGAGGGTCGGGGTGTAGCGGACGCCGGTGCCCTGACCGACCTTGGTGCGCAGCACCCCGCGCGCGGACTCGAGCGCCGCCGCGGCACCGGTGAAGTCCGGCTCCGCGTCGAGGCTTTCGCCCAGCACCGTGTAATAGACCGTGGCATCGTGCAGGTCCGCGGTGATCTTGGTGTCGGTGATCGTCACCGAGTTCAGCCGCGGGTCCTTCACCTCGTGTTCGATGGCGGAGGCCACGATCTGCGAGATCCGCTTGGCGAGCTTACGGGCCCGAGCCGGATCGGCCATGGAACTTCCCCTTCTGGCAGTGCTTGTCTAATCGTCCGGGCCCAGCAGCCGGCGGTGCGCCGACAGCAGGACGAACTCCGGTCGCGAGGCCACGTACCGCTCGCACGAGTCGAGCACGTCGCGGACGTGTTCGCCACCCGCGGCGACGACGGCCACCCCGATCAGGGCGCGCCGGTGCAGGTCGAGATGCCCCGCCTCGGACACTGACACGGCGAAGCGCTTGCGCACCTCCGCCACCACCGGCTTGATCACCGAACGCTTCTGCTTCAACGAATGGATGTCGTCGAGCAGGATGTCGAGCTCCAAGGCGCCGACGTACATAGGCAGTGAATGTTGTGCCGTTCCGGCCGGGTCCGGGGTGCGGCGCGAACCGCACCCCGAACCCGGAGCCGTTACGAACGGGGCTTCTCCCGCTGCTCGTAGGTCTCGATCGAGTCGCCGACCTTGATGTCACCGTACGAGCCCAGCGTCAGACCGCACTCGTACCCTTCACGGACCTCGACCACGTCGTCCTTGAACCGCCGCAGCGAGCTGACCGGCAGGTTCTCCGCCACGACGGTGCCGTCGCGGAGCAGGCGGGCCCGGGCGTTGCGCCGGATCTCGCCGGACATGACCAGGCAGCCGGCGATCGTGCCGATCTTGGAGGACTTGAAGACCTCGCGGACCTCCGCGCGGCCCAGCTCGACCTCTTCGTACTCCGGCTTGAGCATGCCCTTCAGGGCCTGCTCGATCTCCTCGATCGCCTGGTAGATGACCGTGTAGTACCGGACGTCGACGCCCTCGCGGGTGGCCCGCTCGGTCGCCTTGCCCTGGGCCCGGACGTTGAACCCGAGCACGATCGCGTCGGACGCGGTCGCCAGGTCGATGTCCGACTCGGTCACGCCACCGACACCGCGGTGCACCACGTTCAGCTCGACGTCTTCGCCGACGTCCAGCTGCAGCAGCGCCGCTTCCAGCGCCTCGACGGTACCCGAGTTGTCACCCTTGATGATCAGGTTGAGGCTGCTCGTCTCCTTCAAGGCGGAGTCGAGGTCCTCGAGGCTGACCCGCTTGCGGCGCGACGCGTTGAGCGCGTTGCGGGTGCGAGCGGAGCGGCGCTCGGCGATCTGCCGGGCGACGCGGTCCTCGTCGACCACCAGGAAGGTGTCGCCCGCGCCGGGCACCGAGGTGAACCCGATGACCTGGACCGGACGCGAGGGCAGCGCCTCGGTGACGTCCACGTTGTGCTCGTCCACCATGCGGCGGACTCGGCCGTACGCATCGCCCGCGACGACGGAGTCGCCGACGCGCAGCGTGCCGCGCTGGACCAGCACCGTGGCCACCGGGCCGCGGCCGCGGTCGAGGTGGGCCTCGATCGCGACGCCCTGGGCCTCCATGTCCGGGTTGGCCCGGAGGTCCAGAGCGGCGTCCGCGGTCAGCAGGATCGCCTCGAGGAGACCATCGATGTTGATGTTCTCCCGCGCGGAGATCTCGACGAACATGGTGTCGCCGCCGTACTCCTCGGCCACGAGGTTGTACTCGGTGAGCTGCTGCCGGATCTTGTCCGGGTTCGCGCCCTCCTTGTCGATCTTGTTGATCGCGACCACGATCGGGGCCTTGGCGGCCTGCGCGTGGTTGATCGCCTCGACCGTCTGCGGCATGACGCCGTCGTCGGCCGCCACCACGATCACCGCGATGTCCGTGGAGTTGGCGCCACGGGCACGCATGGCGGTGAACGCCTCGTGGCCCGGGGTGTCGATGAAGGTGATCAGCCGCGGGGTGCCCTCGAGCTCGGTCTCGATCTGGTAGGCGCCGATGTGCTGGGTGATGCCACCGGCTTCACTCTCGCGCACCTTCGTCTTCCGGATCGTGTCCAGCAGGCGGGTCTTACCGTGGTCGACGTGACCCATGATGGTCACGACCGGCGGCCGGACCTGCAGGTCCTCCTCGCCACCGGCGTCGTCGCCGTAGGTGATGTCGAACGTCTCCAGCAGCTCGCGGTCCTCCTCCTCGGGGGACACGACCTGGACGACGTAGTTCATCTCGCCGCCGAGCAGCTCGAGGATGTCGTCGGACACGGACTGCGTCGCGGTGACCATCTCGCCGAGGTGGAAGAGCACCTGCACCAGCGAAGCCGGGTTGGCGTCGATCTTCTCGGCGAAGTCGGTCAGCGAGGCACCACGCGGCAGCCGGATCGTCTCGCCCTGGCCCTTGGGCAGGCGGACGCCGCCGACGCTGGGCGCCTGCATGTTGTCCATGTACTCCTGGCGCTTCTGCCGCTTCGACTTGCGGCCCTTGCGCGAGGGGCCGCCGGGGCGCCCGAAGGCACCCGCCGTGCCGCCACGGCCACCGGGGCCGCCACGACCGCCGCCGCCGCGGAAACCGCCGCCGCCGGCCGGGGCACCGGTACCACCGCCGCCACCGGGACGGAAACCGCCGCCACCGGCACCGCCGCCGCCACCCGGGCGGAAGCCGCCACCGGCGCCACCGCCACCGGGACCGCCGCGGAAGCCACCGCCGCCGCCACCGGGACCGCCACGGGCGCCGCCACCGGGGCCACCACGGGCTCCGCCGCCAGGACCGCCGCGGGCGCCGCCACCGGGACCGGCCGGACGCTGGGTCCGGCCCGGCATCATGCCGGGGTTCGGGCGCGGGGGCATGTTGCCCGGGGTCGGCCGGTTGCCGCCGGCGCCACCGCCGGGACGCGGCGCGGGCCGGTCACCGCCGCCACCGGCACCGCCGGGACGCGGGGGCCGGTTGTCGCCGCCCTGGCCGGGGCCGGGACGTTGCGGCGGGCGCGGGGCCGGGGAACCGGAACCGACGCCGAACGGGTTGTTGCCGACCCGCGGGGTGCGCGGGCCGGGCTTCGGGCCACCGGGCTTGGGGCCCTGCGGCCGCGGCGGGACGACCGAGCCGGACGCGCCCGAAGACGCCGCGGCGGCGTCCTGCTTCGGGGCGGGCTTGGCGGTCTCGTTCGGGACCGGCGCCGACGGCGCGGCGGGCTCGGCCTTGGCGGCCGGCACCTCACGCACCTCCGGAGCCGGGGCGGGAGCGGGCGTGCGCGGGCCCGGCCGGGGGCCGGGACCGGGGCGTCCGCCGCCCGGCTGGGCCGCGGGGCGCGGCCCGGACGACTGCGTCGCGGGAGCGGCCGGGGCCGCCTTCGCGGCAGGCGCCTGCTGCTGGTTCTGCTGCGGCGCGGGCGTGGCGGGCTGGGGGGCCTGCGGGGCGCTCGGGGCAGCGGTCGGACTCCCGTTTCCGGCGGGCGCCGCGGGGCGGGCCGGCGGTCCGGGAGTGGGTGCGGGCTTCTTCCCGCCCTTGGCGGGGTACGCGTCGCGCAGGCGGCGGGCGACCGGCGCCTCGACCGTGGACGACGCGGACTTCACGAACTCGCCCTGCTCCTTGAGCTTGGCGAGAACGTCCTTGCTGGTGATGCCGAGCTCTTTCGCGAGCTCGTGAACACGGGCCTTGCCTGGCACAGCTCTCCTCATCTAGGGGAGGCCAGGCGGTGAAGACACCCGCTGACCTCGTCCTTATTGTCGCGCGTTCATGGCTTCAGCTTCACGGCTGACTCATGACGGGTCGACCTGCTTCCTTGATTCCTGTCGGTTCCGGGTACGTCCCGGTTCCGGTCTCCGCGGTTCGCGCTGTGAGAGCGGTCAGCGCCGGGTGGTGGTGCAGCCCCGCCGCGTCGAGTACTCCCTGGGCTTTGAGTGCCCGGGGGAACGCCCGCCGCCGCTCGGCCTTGGCCAGACAGCCCGGCCCGGGGTGCAACCACGCTCCCCGGCCCGGCAGCCGCCGACGTTCGTCGACGACCAGCCGCCCGTCCACCGCGACCACTCGCAGCAGCTCGCCGATCACGGCCCGCGTCTTGCACCCGACACACGTGCGTACCGGGGAACCCGGGTCACACTGGGGGTCGGCTGCCCGCCGCGGGCCTTGAACCATCTCAGAGTCTAGCGCTTCGACCTTCACTCAGCCGAACCGGTTGTCGCGGCGGGCCGCGCCTGCCCGGCGTGGTCTTGATCACCCTCGCCCTCGGCGGGCGCCGAGTCGCTGCGGATGTCGATCCGCCAGCCGGTGAGGCGGGCGGCGAGGCGGGCGTTCTGCCCTTCCTTGCCGATCGCGAGCGAAAGCTGGAAATCGGGCACCACGACCCGCGCCGTCTTCGCCCGCTCGTCCACGACACGTACGGAGACAACCTTCGCGGGCGACAGCGCATTCCCGACGAAGCGGGCCGGATCCTCGGAGTAGTCGATGATGTCGATCTTCTCGCCGGCCAGCTCGCTCATCACGTTGCGCACGCGCGCGCCCATCGGGCCGATGCAGGCGCCCTTGGCGTTCACCCCGGCGATGGTGGACCGGACCGCGATCTTGCTGCGGTGCCCCGGTTCGCGCGCCAGCGCGGCGATTTCGACGGCGCCGTCGGCGATTTCCGGGACCTCGAGGGCGAACAGCTTGCGCACGAGGTTCGGGTGGCTGCGCGAAAGCATGATCTGCGGCCCGCGGTTGCTGCGCGAAACGCCGACCACGTACGCCTTGATCCGGGTGCCGTGCTCGTAGGACTCCCCCGCGACCTGCTCGGCCGAGGGCAGCACGCCCTCGGTGTCGCCGACCTGGATCACGACCATGCCGCGGGCGTTGGCGCGCGCGTCCCGCTGCACCACGCCGGCGATGATCTCGCCCTCCTTGGCGGAGAACTCGCCGAAGGTCTTCTCGTGCTCGGCGTCGCGCAGCCGCTGCAGGATGACCTGGCGCGCGGTGGTGGCGGCGATCCGGCCGAAGCCCTCGGGGGTGTCGTCCCACTCCTCGTCGACCTCGCCCTCGGGGGTGAGGGTGTGCGCGAGGACGCGGACGAGGCCGGTCTTGCGGTCGATGTCGATGCGGGCGTGCGCCTGATGGCCCTCGGTGTGCTTGTACGCGGTGAGCAGGGCCGTCTCGATGGCCTCGATCACCGTGTCGAAGGGGATGTCCTTGTCCCGTTCGATCGCGCGCAGCGCGGCGATGTCCACGTTCACTTCGACTCCTCCTTCGGCTCGGTCTGGCCGGCCGCGGTGCTCTGGCCGGACGCGTCTTCTTCCAGCAGTTTCAGGTCTTCCGCCGGTGGTTGCTTGAATTCGATCTCCACCACGGCCTTGGCCACGGACGCGTAGGCCACGTCCTGGAGGCTGCCGCCGGCGAGCACGCGCGCGGCCTCCTGGCCGGCGTGCCCGACGCGGGCGACGTACTCGGCGCCCTCGGCCGGGGTGATCCGCACCAGGCGGAACTTGGCGCGCCGCCAGTGCCGCGGCTGGGTCAGCGGCCGGTCGAGCCCGGGCGAGGTGACCTCGAGGGTGTACGCGCTCGCGAGCACGTGCTCGTTCTCGTCGAGCACCGCGGACACCTTGCGGCTGACCTCGGCGACCTCGTCCAGCCCGATCCCGTCGTCGGAGTCGACGACGACCTTCACCAGCTGTCGCCGGCCGGCCTGCTGCACCTCGAGCGAATCGAGGTCGAAACCCGCGGTGGTGACGGCTTCGGCCACTAACGGCTCCAGCCGGCTGGCGAGTTCGTTGGGCACGTGGAGCACTCCTGTTCGGCGGTGGTGACGCGGGCTGGTCACGACGGTGGTCGGTGGTGGACCAGCTTATCCTGCGACCCCGCCGGGACGCGCGAGCGGCGGTGCCGGTGCCGGGCCTGGCAGGATGGGCCGACGTGACCGCAAGACCGACCGACCTCAGCCGGCGCTCCGTCCTGCGCCTCGGCGCCGTCGCCGCCGTGGCCCTCCCGCTCGCCGCCTGCACGACGGGCACCGACGAAACCCCGGACCCGCTGGCCCCGCTGCTGGCCGCCGCCCAGGCGGACGCCGCGGCGGCGCGCAAGCTCGCTTCCGGCGCGGGCGGCGACGTGGCCGGCCAGATCGCCGACGCCCGCGCCGCCCACGCCGCCGCCCTGAAGCCCGAAGTGGACCGGCTCAACCGGCCGCAGCCCAAGACCACGCCCGCCCCCGCGCCCGAGCCGGCGGACCTGTCCGGCTTCAAGGACCGGCTCGCGGCCGTCCGCAAGCAGGCCGAGGACCTGGTGCCCACGCTGCCCGCCTACCGCGCGGGGCTGGTGGCATCGGTCGCCGCCGGCTGCGCGGCGCTCCAGCGCGTCGCGCCGTCGATCGGCCGGGGCGACGACGCCCAGCCGATCGCCGCGCCGTCGGGCAGCGTGCCCGCCGAGGCCGTCGACCCGCTGCAGAAGGCGCTGGCCACCGAGCACGCCGCGCTCTGGGTGTACGGGCTGGTCACGGCGTTCCTGCCGGCCGACTTCGGCGACGCGCTCAAGAGCGGCCGCGCCGAGCACACCGCGCGCCGCGACGTGCTCATCCAGGTGATCACCGCCGCGGGCAGCACGCCGGTGGCGCCGGAGGCCGCGTACGTGCCGGCCAAGCCGGTCACCGACGCCGCTTCGGCCGCCTCCGTGGTCGCGACCGCCGAAGCCGACTCGGCCGCGGCGTGGCTCGGCGTCGTGAACCGCACCGACGACAAGGGCGTCCGCGGCATGGCGCTTCAGGCGCTCATCGCGGCCGCCCGCCGCGGCACGCCGTGGCGCCAGCAGGCCGGCGAGAAGCCGACCGCGATCGCGTTGCCCGGCCAGAGGTCCTAGCCCGGCGGATGCCGCGCGCCCCCAGGGGAACGCGGCATCCGTCAGCGCAGCTTGGCCGACAGCTGGAGCGCGTCCTTGGCGATGCGCTTGAGCAGGACCGAGTCCTTGTGCTTGGCGTAGAAGTCGGTGAGCACGATGGTCACGTCGGAGCCGCTGACCTGGGACTCGTACGCGGCCTGCTCACCGCCCACGCTGGGCGCGCCGGCGGCCTTGTAGGTGTGGTCGCGCACCAGGTCGGTGACGTTGCCGGTGCCGTCCTGGTCGGTCAGCGCCTTGAGCTCGGCCGCCTGGCTCGCCTGCGGCATGGACACCAGCGCCACCGAGACGAGCGCCTTCGCGTCGCCGTACTGCACCGTGTACAGCGCGCGAGACAGCGAGGTGCAGGGCGTGTTCTTGAAGTAGCTCTGTGCCTGGCCGTAGGACTTCGCCGCGCAGTCGGTGGACTTGCTCGGCCCCTCGACGAGCTTGTAGTCGAACTCGCTCGTCTTCGCGGGCGGCTGCGCGACCGGCTCAGGCGTGCTGTCGTGCCGGATCAGGAACCAGATCAGGCCGGACACCACCGCGATCGCGACCAGGCCCGCACCGCGCAGCAGCAGGGTGCGGTTGTCCCGGGCCGGGCCACGGCCAGGCGCAGGCGGCCCCGGGTGCGCGGGGACCGCGCCGAGCGGTGCCGTGTCCGAGGGATCAGAGGTGAAATGGGGACCAGCCACGGGCACATACCGTAGTTCACCGCGTCCGGCGGCTTCACCCGAATGCGGTGAGAAGGCGTTCGACGTCGTCAGCGGTGTTGTAGAGGTGGAATCCGACGCGGACGCGGCCGTCGCGCAACCCGGACACGACGCCGGCGGCGGCGACCCGCGCCGGGTCCGCCTCCAGCGACACGATCGCGGACCCCCGTGCCGGCCGTCCGAGGGCCTGGAGCAGGGCATCGGCGAGGCCGGTGTTGTGGTCGCGGACCGCGGCGAGGTCCAGCCCCGTGACGTAGTCGAGCGCCTCCGCCGCGCCGAGGTGCGAAAGCCAGACCGGCGAGAGGTCGAACGCGCGGGCGTCAGGCGCCGAGCGCAGCGGCAGGCCGTAGACGGACTTCCAGGGGTCGTCGCCCGCGTACCAGCCGGCGGCGACGGGCCGGGTGCGCTCGTGCGCCCGCGGGTGCACAGCGAGCCAGGCGCAGCCGCGCGGGGAGAACAGCCACTTGTAGCCGGCGCACACGACCCAGTCGGCCCAGGCGACGTCGAGCGGCAGCCACCCGGCGGCCTGCGTGACGTCCAGCAGCACGGCCGCGCCCGCGCTGTCGGCCGCCGCCCGCAGCGCCGCGACGTCCAGCGCCGACCCGTCCGACGACTGCACCAGGCTCACCGCGACGAGGTCGTGCCCCTCGACGTGGTCCGCGAGCTTCGCCAGCGGCGCCTCGGTGAGCCGGGTGCCCGGCCGCGCGGCGAACGGGAAGGTGACGCTGGTGAAGTCCTTCTCCGCGACCAGCACGCGCGCGCCTTCGCCCAGCCCGCCCGCGACGTTCGCGACGAGCTGGGAGACCGACGCCCCGATCGCCACCCGCTCCGCCGGCACCCCGGCCAGCCGCCCGAACCCGCTCCGCGACCGCGCGACGGCCTCGTCGAACCCCGACGGCGAGTCACCCCCGGCGCGCCATCGCTCCACGGCGCCGGCCACGGCCTCCCCCACCGCCGCGGGCGGGATCCCGATGCTGGGCGTGTTGAGGTATCCCTCGGGGACGGTGAAGTGACCGCTTCCCCAGACGCGAGCCTGTGCCACCGGAATCAGTCGACCTCGACTTCGGCCGGGTAGCCCTGCTCGGGACGCCACAGGTCCGGGCGCGGGCCCGCGAACTCGTGCACGTAGCCGCAGGATCCGCAGATGACCGCGAGGGCCGACCGGTTCGCCCAGCCCAGGCCGAGGAACTCCGCGCCGGTGCTGTTCAGCTTCACCTCGCGGGAGGAGAATTCCCGGTGCCCGCAGACCACACACCGCAACGCGCGCCCGCGCACGGTGACCAGCCGAAGTTTTGCTCCCATGCGCCCCATGGTGCCAGGCCGGGGCTGCCGGAGACGCCCCTACCGCGGCCCCGGGAAGGCCTGGGGGCGCCGCACCGAGTAGAGCGGCATCGTCTGCGCCGACGCGTTGCGGTCGTCGGGGGCCGGAGCTCGCGGGGGTTCGGCGGACCGGCGCGCGGGCAGGTCGAAGACCCACGCCGAGGGCAGGATCCGGTGCAGCAGCAGGCAAAGCGCGACGATCGCGGCGACCAGCACGATGGGGTCGAGGACCGCGACGGCCAGTTGCGCCGCCGGGCCGAGCGAGGACAGCGGATCGTGCAGGACCGCGTCCAGCACGGCGACCAGCGGCAGGTGGATGACGTAGATCGGGAGCGTCCGCCTGCCGACGCTCGCGATGGCGTTCGCCGGCCGCTCCCATCGCGTGACGAGCGCGGCCGCCGTCACGCCCAGCACGATCGCGACGAGGCTCAGCACGGGCCACAGGCCGAAGACCGTCTTCAGGCCGAAGTGGTCGACCGCGGCGAGCACGCCGAGGTAGGGCACGCCGATCAGGGCGAACCGCAGCCAGCTCGCCTCGGTGGCGATGCGTTTGACGAGCGAAGTGCCGTAGCTGCCCGCGAGGAAGAACAAGAGGTTCTGGTACAGCCCGCCGCGATCGCCGGGGACGGCGACCAGCCCGGCGGATGCCGTGGCGGACAAGGCGAACGCCGCCGCGAGCATGATCCAGAACGGCAGCCGCCGCGAGAGCTTGGCGAGCACGAAGTAGCCGGCGAGCGCGAAGAGGTACCAGAGGTTCGTCGGCGTGATCGTCAGCTGCGACACGAATTCGAGCACGCTCCCGGCGTGTTCGGTGGCGAAGCCGGGGAAGAACGACAGCACCAGCGTGTGCACGGACAGCCACAGCACGTAGAGGTAGAAGAACTTGGCCACCCGGGAACGGGCGACCGTGCGCCACGGCCGGTTGACCGCGCGGGCCGCGAAGAACCCGGAAATCGCGAAGAACAGGGGCATGCGCAACGGCAGCAGGAGTTCACCCGCCGCGCCCCACGCGCCGGGCAGCGGCGTCGAAATCCGCCAGTCGATCTGCAGGTACTGCTTCATGATCACGTGCCACAGCACCACCAGCACGATGCAGGCACCCTTGGCCACATCGGGCCACAGGAGCCGTTCGGCAGGCGCCGGGTCACGGAGGTCGCCGACGAACCTGCCCGTTGTCTCAACAGCCACAACGGAACCTTTCGCACAAGGACTCGGCCGGAGTCGCGGTGATTCCGACGCTGGCACGAGAATCCTTGGCGCGCCGTGGGTCCCGGGCCGGGCTGCCCCCGGGAACCGTCAACCGTGTCCGAAAGGCCCGTCTCCTTCGCGCGCGATGTCACGCAGCCGATGTGGACGGTCGCGCAGCGAACCCTCAGCCGTGGCCGCCGGACCGGACGGCGCGCTGCCGCCGGACCAGGCGCCGCAGCGCGGGCACGGCCGGGCCCGCGCGTCCGGCCAGCTCCGCCAGCCGGGCCGAATCTGCCCGAAAGTCCCTGGGGGAAAAGCCGATACCCGCCGCCGCGGCGAGAGTGGCCAGCGCCGCGTCACCGGAGTCCACTTCGGACACCGGGTCTCGCAACGCGGCTTCGACGCGGGCCCGCTCCCGCCGCGCCGCCGCGGGGTCGGCGAGTTCGAGCACCGAACGGCCGAGCAGCCCCGTCTTGCGCTCGCGCAGCAGATTGGCCGCGACGAGCTGGAGTTCCAGCGACCTCAGGGTGTCCGCGCCGTCGCGGCGCACCAGCGAACGCCACGGCCGCGGCCCGTCCTCGGCGAGGTTCGCCAGCACGTCGTCGAGCAGCAGGTCGCCGGTCGGGCCCCGGCCGGTCACGCCGGCCTTGCCGCCGTGGTCGGCCAGCCGGCCCCGGTGCAGCAGGTCGGTGACGACGGCCGCGCGCACCAGCATCGCGACCCGGCGGCGGCCGGAGATCCGTCCCCTGGTCCCCCCGCAGGCGAGCAGATAACCGCGAGTGGGCAAGGAAAGTGTCACTGCGCTCTCACCTTCGGCCAGATCCGGTCCCAATTCTGCTTCCGCCCGGAGTACAGCCACATCAGCCCGGGCACCACCTCGGTCACCGACGCGAAGTACGGCCGCAGCAGGTTCGGGTCGAAGCCCACGAACAGCACGTCGCGCGCCGAGTCCGGCGGCCGGTCGAAGTACCAGTAACCCCGGTGTCCACTGTAGACGTCGTCGATCCCGTACTGCGGGCCGTAGTACTCGACGGCGGCGGCGAACGGGTAGATCTCCGAGTACACCGCCGTCTGCTTGCGCACCTCCGGCGGCAGGGCGGCGTAGGTGTGCCCGACGCCGTCGGCCACCTCCTTCTGCGCCGTCTCGCCCCCGGCGAACACGGTGCCCAGCGAGAGGGGCCCGAACGTGGTTGCCTTCATCGAAGCCGGCCACACCGGCAGCCCCGCCACGGTCACCGCGGCCGAGAGGACGAAAGCCAGCCACACCGGCGTTTTCCACCACCGCACCAGCTTCCGCCGGGAGAACTCCGTCGCCGCGGCCGCGAACGGCAGCGAGTAGACGCTCATCAGGTAGTACGAGCGGCCGTGGGTGAGCAGCACCGCGATGGTCACCAGCAGCAGCGCCACGGCGAGGTAGCGGTACGGCCGCAGGTCCGGCGACCGCAGCAGCCGCCACACGCCGTACAGGAGCGCGAGCACGCCGATGCCCACGCCGGCGCCGAGTAGGCCGTCCCGTGCGAAGGCGAGGTATCCCGGGAATTCCGCCGAAACGACGTCGGCCATGTGCGCGTACGGCCAGCCGTGGGTGCCCTGCCAGACCAGTGCCGGGATCGTCGCGACGACCGCGATCAGCCCGCCCAGCCACAGTTTCGGCCGGGAGAGCAGCTGACGCGGGCCGAGCACCAGCGCCGAAAGCAGCACCGCCGCCCACAGCGCCGGGATGAGGAACTTCGTCTCCAGCGACACCGCCGTCACCACCCCGGCCCAGACGAGCAGGCCGTCGCGCCGGGTCCGGGTCCACCGCACCAGCAGGAAGACCACCGCCGTCCACAGGAACGGGTCGAGCACATACGTGGCCACCCAGTGGCTGATGACGATCAGGCCGGACGTCGCGTACGCGCCCGCCGCCATCACCTGGGCTCCGCGGCCGCCGCCCAGCTCACGCGCGGTCAGCGCGGTGACCACCACGCCCGCGGCCGCCGCGAGCGCCATCGGGGCGCGGAACGCGATCAGCGAGCCGGGGAACAGCCGGTCCAGCGTGCCCGCGAGCAGCGGGACGAGCGGTGGCTGGTCGAAATACCCCCAGGCCGGGTGATCTCGACCGGCCACCAGGAAATAAAGCTCGTCGAAGCCGTGCGCGTACCGCGTGCTGGTCACCACCAGGACCGCGGCCACCAGCACGGCGATCACGAACACCGGTCCCCTGGCGAACGCCTCGACCTCCCGCGCCGCGGCGTGGACGGGCGAGCGTTCCGTCGTAAGCCCTTCACTCGTCATGGGTCCGAGTCCACCGCTTCGGACCGGGTGCGCGTAAGCGCGCTCGGTAGCCGATCGGGCCGACGAAAGTTGCCCGCCGGGCGGGCGCCCGCAACTTTCGTCGACGGTGGTCCCCCGGCCGGTGCGGGTCCGGCGCGGGCGCGCGGCCGAGCGGATACCGTGGCCGCGTGAAGGAATCCGGCCGCAGGCGAGGCCTCTGGCCCCGGCCGTTCGACGGGCTCTGGCTGCTGGGCTCCGCGCTCGCGTTCGCGTTGATCGACACCGGGCTGTTCCTGGCTTCGGGCCCGAGCCCCGGCGCCCTCGGGCCGTACGCGCCGCTGGTGCTCCAGCTGGTCTGCGACTTCTCGGTGCTGCTCCTGCTGCGGTTCCCCGCTCAGGTGGCGGGTTTCCTCGTGGTGGCCGCGCTGGCGATGCTGGCGTCGGACCTGTTCTCCCCCGGCCTGCTGGTGCCCGCCGTCCAGCCGACGCTGATGACCGTCCCGACGATCACCCCGGTCGTGCTCAGCCAGGCCGCCCGGCTGCTGGACCGCCGGCGGCTGCTGTGGCTGGCCGGGGTGCTCGCGCTGCTCGCGACCCGGCCGTGGAACCCGGCCTGGAACACCACCCCGTTCGGCCTGCTGGCCACCGCGCTGCCGGTGGCGGTCTCGATGTACTTCGAAGCCCGGCGGCAGCTGCTGCGGTCCCTGCGCGACCGCGCCGAGCGCGCCGAGCGCGAACAGCACCTGCTCGCCGAGCAGGCCCGCGCGGAGGAGCGGCGGCGGCTCGCGAGCGAGATGCACGACGTCGTCACCCACCGGCTCAGCCTGATGGTGCTGCACGCGGGCGCGCTGCGCGTCACGTCGGCGGACGAGGGTGTGCGCAGCGCGGCCGAAGACATCCGCCGTGAAGGCGCGTACGCGCTGGACGAACTGCGCGACCTCGTCGGCGTCCTGCGCAACGGCGCGAACGTCGAGCCACCGCCCGCGGCCCCGGCCCCGGTCGGCGATCCGGCCGAGCTGGTGGCCGGCTCCGTCGCGATCGGGGTGGCGACCGGGCTTTCGGTGACCGGCGACCCCGCCACGGTCTCCCCGACGGTCGCGCGCACGGCGTACCGCGTGGTGCAGGAGGCCTTGACCAACGTGCGCAAGCACGCGCCCGGCTCGTCGGCCGAGGTTTCGCTGCGCTACCACCCGGGCGGGCTGGACGTCGCGGTCACCAACACCCGCGGCACGCGGCCGCCCGACCCGGCGCTGGCCGGCTCCGGCTCGGGCGCCGGGCTGAGCGGGCTGCGGCAGCGGGTGGAGCTGGTCGGCGGACGGCTCGAGGCCGGGCCCGCACCCGGCGGGGGGTTCGCCGTCGGTGCGATACTGCCCGCCTACGTCCCGACGAAGGAAGGTCTCCCGCGGTGATCACGGTGCTCGTGGCCGACGACGAGCCGATGGTCTGCGCCCACCTGCGGGCGATCCTCGGCTCGGCCGGCGACATCGACGTGGTGGCCCAGGCCCGGGACGGCGCCGAGGCCGTCGAAATGGTCGTCCGGCACCGGCCGCGGGTGGTGCTGATGGACCTGCGGATGCCCGGCGTCGACGGGCTGACCGCGATCGAGCGCATCGCCGCCCTGCCGGAGCCGCCCGCGGTGGTCGCGCTGACGACGTTCGACGCCGACACGTACGTGATCCGCGCGCTGCGCGCCGGCGCCGCGGGCTTCCTGGTCAAGTCGACGCCGCCGGAGGACCTGATCGGGCTGGTGCGCGTGGCCGCCGACGGGCACACGGTGCTCTCCCCCTCGGCCGCCCGCCGGCTCGTCGCGCTGTCCTCGGACGGCCGCGAACGCGGCGACGACGCCCGCCGCCGCACCACCGGCCTGACCGAGCGGGAACGGGATGTGCTGGCCTGCCTGGGCGAAGGACTGTCCAATGCGGACATCGCCGCCCGGCTGCACCTGGCCGAGGCGACGGTGAAGAGCTACGTCTCGCGGATGCTGGTGAAGCTCGAATGCGCCAACCGCACCCAGGCCGGGCTGCTGGCCCACGAAGCGGGCCTGGTCGCACGCTGACGGTGCGCCCTGGAGAACTTCCCGGCGCCGCGGCTAGGCTTTCCCCCGTGATCACTCTTCGGCGGGGCCTGGAGTTCGGGCTCCGGTTCCGTGGCGGGGCCTGGTACATCCCGATCGGATTGCTGCTCGTGGCCGGGTCGCTCGTGCCGGCGCTGCACCATCACGGCACGGTGTTCGGCGGGCTGCCCGATCGGCCCTACGACGTGCTTGCCGTCGTGGCGATCGCGGCCCAGGGCCTCCCGCTGACCGTGTGCCGTCGGTGGCCGGTCACCTGCCTTGTGCTGGTATCACTGGGTTTTCTCGTCGACCAGCTGCGTGGTTACCACTCGTTCGCGGGCTCGGCGCTGCCGCTCGCGTTGCTGAACACCGGCTCGCGGCTGCAGCGGCATCGTCGCGTCACCGTGCTCGCGTTCTCGTCGGCGTACGTCGCGGCGGCGATCACGTTCTCCTCGCTCGGCCCGGGCGAGACCCTCGAGGACTACGTGATGTTCTACCTGGCGCTGGCCCTCGCCTGGACGGTCGGGAGGTGGCTGCGCTCGACCCGCGCCGCCGAGGCCGAACGCCGCCGCCGGGTCGCCGAGGACAGCCGCGCCGCCGAGCGCGCCCGCATCGCCCATGAGCTCCACGACGTCGTGACCCACCACGTGACGGCGATGGTCGTGCAGTCCGAGGCCGCGCGGTACCTCACCGGCGCGCCGGAACGGCTCGACCAGGCCCTGACCGTGGTCACCGACACCGGCCGGCAGGCCATCACCGACCTGCGGCGCCTGCTCGACGTGCTCGACCCCGGCCACGGCACGCCGTCCTCGGCCGAGCTTCGCCCGCTCGTCGAGCAGGCACGCGAAGCCGGGCAGCCGGTGGAGTTCACCGAAGAGGGCACGCCGGTCGGCAATGCCGGTCCCGTGGCCTACCGCGTGGTGCAGGAAGCGCTGACGAACGCGCTTAAGTACGCGCACGGCAGCCGCACCTCCGTGCAAGTCCGGTACCGCGCCGACGAGACGACCGTCGAGATCAACACGGACGAGTCCGTCGAGTCGGCCGCGGCACTCGGCGGGAGCGGGCGGGGCCTGGCCGGTCTCCGCGAACGGGTCGGCGTGCTCGGCGGCGACTTCAGCGCGGGCCGGAGCGGGAACGGCTTCTCCGTGCGGGCGCGCATTCCCGAGGGGAACCGGCCGTGACCGCGCCGACCCGGGTCCTGGTCTGCGACGACCAGGTGGTGATCCGCACCGGGCTGGTGACGATCATCGACGCCCAGCCCGACCTCGAGGTCGCGGGCCACTGCGGGGACGGGCGGGCCGCGGTCGAGCTCGCCGGCCGGCTGCGCCCGGACGTCGTGCTGATGGACGTGCGCATGCCGGTGCTCGACGGGATCGCGGCCACCCGCCTGCTGGCCGGCGCCGGCGTGCCGCAGCCGGCCAAGGTGCTCGTGGTGACCACCTTCAACCTGGACGAGTACGTCTACGACGCGTTGCGCGCGGGGGCCAGCGGGTTCCTGCTCAAGGACGCCCCGCCCGAGGACCTGCTGCACGGAATCCGCACCGTGGCCGCCGGCGAGGCGCTGCTGGCCCCGGAGGTGACGCGGCGGCTCGTGGGCAAGTACGCCACCCGGATCCGCCCCGCCGCCGGCACCGCGCCCGAAAGCCCGCTGACCGCCCGCGAGCTGGAAGTGCTCCGCCTCCTCGCGGACGGCCTGTCCAACCGCGAGATCGCCGAGGCGCTGGTGATCAGCCACGAAACCGTGAAGACCTTCGTTTCGCGGATCCTCGCCAAGCTCGGGCTGCGCGACCGGGTGCAGGCGGTCGTCCACGCCTACCGCCACGGCCTGGTCACCTGACGAACCCGCTTACACCGGCGCGGCCTCGGAAGTGACGCGCTCGATCGCCCGGACGACGAGATCGGGCTGGTCGCGGTAGATGTAGTGCCCGCTCTTCGTCGCGATGCTCAGGTTGGACCGGCTGGAGAGCCCGAGCCACTTCTTCTGGCCGTCGGACCACGACCGCTCCAGCGCCGGCCCGTACTCGGGGACGCTGTCGGCGAGATAGGCCGTGCCGTGCTGGATCACCTCGGCCGGAATGCTCCCGGCCGACGCGACGTCGCCGTCGGGGGTCGTGAGCTTTTCCGGGCTGTCGCCCCGAAGTACCGCCAGGGTCTGGTCACGGAGGTCCGCCGCCGCGCCGGTGGCGGACGCGGGAATGTCCTTCTCGAGGTCCGCGGACTGGGCCGGCGAGGTGGCGTCCAGCAGGACCACGCCCTTGACCCGGTCCTGATGGGCGGGCGCGTACCGGCCGACGATCAGCCCGCCGAGCGAATGCCCGGCCAGCACGACCGGGGCGCCGCCGGTGAGCTGGCCGATCACCCCGGTCAGCACCTTTCCGGTGCTGTCAAAGGATTGCGGCCCGTCCGGCTGAGCGCTGTCGCCCTCGCCGAGGCGGTCGTAGGAGCAGACGCGGTTCTTCGCGCTCAGGGTCTGCTGGAGGCTTTCGAAGGTCTTCAGCCCGTCACCGGCCCCGGCCACCAGCACGACCACCGGTTTGCCCGCCGCCTGGGAGCCCGAACAGGACACGTTGACCGACTTGCCGTCTACCTCGATCTTCTTGACGCCATTGAACGCGCTGACGCCAGACGGCGCGGCCGGGCCCGCGTCGGAGGCTTCGTCGCACCCGGCAAGCACCGCCCCGGCCATCAGGCACAGCGCGAGCACCGCGGAAAGCCTGCCATAACGGGTCATTGCGTCCTCCTGGTGAACCGGATCGTTGCCGGGAAAGCTACGGATCCGGGGACCGGGAATCGTCACCATCGAGAGCGCACTTGCCCGTAGCTCGCGCGGGGGACGCGATGGGTCAGGCCGAGGCGGGGGTGTGCTCCGCGTCGAATGCCGCCCGGGCCGCCGAGACCTGGTCCATGTGGCGGCGGGCCCAGCGGTCCAGCAGCTCCAGCGGCTCGGACAGGTCGCGGCCCAGCGTGGTCAGCTCGTAGTCCACCCGCGGCGGGATCACCGGGTACGCGGTGCGGGTGAGGATGCCGTCGCGGACCAGGCTGCGCAGGGTCTGGGTGAGCACCTTCTGCGAGATGCCCTCGACGCGCTTGCCGATCTGGGTGAAGCGCAGCGGGCCGTCGACGAGGGCGCCGACGATCAGCACCGTCCACTGGTCGCCGATGCGGTCGAGCAGCTGCCGGGTCGGGCAATCGCGGTCGTACGGGTTCCCCTGCACGCGGGCCTCCTTACTCTCCCCGGGAGAGTAACAGGGTCAGGGAGAGTCGAGCAGGGCCGTGAACAGCACCCGCAAGTGCCGCCGGGCGCGGGCCCAGCGGGCGTCGAGGCCGTCCTGGTCGCGGGTGGCCCAGCTGGCGATGAGGATGCCGCGGATCACGTCCATCGCGGTGTACACCGAATGCAGGAACTCGGCGTGGCTCGCCTGCGCCGGCAGCACGGCCCGGCCGAACGCGACCAGGCTCTCGGTGGCGATCGGCTCGACGAGCGCCATCTGACGGCGCAGGTCGTCGTCCGTGCGCGAAGCGACCCAAAGCTCGACGGTCGCGGTGAAAACCGGGCCCTGGTGCATCTCCCAGAGCAGTTGCAGCGCGTCGCCGACCGGATCGGCCGACGCGCGCAGCCGGTCCAGCTCGGCCATCGCGACCTCGGTGCGCTTCTCGGCGAGGTGGCGGATCGCGGACGTGACGAGGTCGGCCTTCGTCGGGAAGTGGTGCACCTGCGCGCCGCGCGTGACGCCGGCGCGGACGGCGACCCGGGTGGTCGTGGTGCCCGCGTAGCCGTACTCGACGAGGCAGTCGACGGTGGCGTCGAGCAGCCGCACCCGCATCGCGGCGCTGCGCTCCTCCTGGGTGCGGCCGGTGGTCCCCCGTCGTGGCGCTGACATGCGCCTACTCTATTTGCCAGTGGCCGCCCCGGCCGCATCGGTCGCCGCGACCAGGCCCCGCACCGTACGCGCGATGAAGCGGCCCAGCACCAGCCGGTAGAACCAGCCCGTGCCCGGGACCTTGCCGGTGAACGTCGAGTGCCAGTGGATCGCCGTGCCCTCGCCGTCCGGGGTCAGGTCGACGTACGCGCGATAGTCCCGCAACGGCAGGCCGCTGCGAAGCGCGTAGCCGAACCGTTTTCCGGGCTCCAGCGCGATCACTTCCTCGCACGAGCGGGTGCGGCCGGTGCGGAACACCCGCAGCGCGCCGAGCCCCTCGCGTTCGTCGTTTCCGGGCTGAAGCAGCTCGAACGAGCCGAGCGGCGACCACCCCGGCCAGCTCGCTCCGTCGCGCAAGAGCGCGTACACCGTCGCCGGGTCCGCGGACGTCCGTCCCCGCACCGAAATGCGCTGCACCATGATCGGCCTCCTCCGCATGCGTGTACCACGTGGTACACGTACCATCTGGTACATGTCGGAAGCAAGGGAGCGGCTCCTGGCCGCGGCCGTCGAGCACATCGCCCACGGCGGCGCGGACCAGAGCCTGCGCGCACTCGCCGACACGATCGGCACCAGCCACCGGATGCTCATCTACCACTTCGGCTCCCGCAAGGGCCTGCTCACCGCCGTCGCCCGCGAGGTCGAACGCCGCCAGCGCGCCGCCCTCGACGACCTCGACCCAGGTCTGCCACCCGCCGAAGCCGCCCGCGCGTTCTGGCGCCGTCTCACCGACGAAGCCTTGCGGCACAACGAAAAGCTCTTCTTCCAGCTCTACGGCCAAGCCCTCGGCGGCACCCCGGCGACGGCCGAGTTCCTCGATCGCGTGATCACCGGCTGGCTGCCCCCGCTCGAAGCGCTGCTGGCCCGTTTCGGCGTGCCCGAGCCGGACCGCGCGGCGCAGGCGAGGCTGGGGCTGGCGGTCGCGCGCGGGCTGCTGCTGGACCTCGTCACCACCGGCGACCGGGCGGCGGTGGACGCCGCGATGGAGCAGTTCCTGCTCGGCTACGCGCCCGGCCGAGCCGCCCCGGCCCAGCACCGCCATTGAGGTAACACGCTGGTTTCATGCACCGAACCCCCTTGACTTGACGTTTTCCTGCATTCAGGATGCCTCTCATGCAGGACGAGGTCAGGGTGAGCGAGCTGGACCGGCGGATCGTCTCCGCGTTGCAGCTCAACGGGCGGGCCTCGTGGGGCGCCATCGCGCGGCACGTCGGGACGAGCGAGTCCACCGTGCTGCGGCGGGCCGGGCAGCTGACCGAAAGCGGGCAGCTGCGGGTGATCGGCGTGGTCGACGTGCTGCGGTGCGGCCTCGGCGTGCCGGTGCTGACGCGGCTGCGGTGCCACCCCGGCACGGCCGCGAAGGTCACCGAAGCGCTCGCCGCGCGGCCGGATGTCCGCTACGCCACCATGCTCGCCGGCAGTGCCGACTGCACGGCCGAATTCGTGCTGCCGACCTACCAGGACGCCGTCCGCCTCCAGCTCGACGGCTTCCCGGCGGCCGGGAACCTGCGTGACGCCGAGACGTTCGCGGTGATGCGCACGTTCACCTCCAACCACGACTGGGACTCCGGCGAGCTGTCCCCGGAAGCCGTCACCGAGCTGCGCGGAGCGGAGGTCCGGCCGTTCGAGGAGCAGCACTGGGAACGGCCGCCGGAGCAGCTCGACGAGCTGGACCTGGCGATCTGCGCCGCGCTCGGCGAGGACGGGCGGCTGTCGTTCAAGGAGGTCTCGCGCCACGCCGGCACCAGCGAGTCCACTGTGGCCCGTCGCGTCGACTCACTGGTGCGCCGCGGCTGCCTGCGCTTCCGCACGCTCGCCGAGCCCGCGATGTTCGGCTACGCGCTGGAGTTCATGCTCTGGCTTTCGGTGCTGCCCAAGGACCTCGACCGCGCGGGCCAGCAGCTGGCCGCGCACCCGGGCACCAAGTACCTGTCCGCCACCACCGGCCGGTTCAACCTGGTCGGCCAGATCGTGCTGCGCCACTACGGCGAGCTGTACCGGCACACCACCGATGTCGTCGGCGCGCTGCCCGGGCTGCGGGAGGCCGACGTGACCCTGCAGGTCTCGACCCTGAAACGCGCCTGGGCGCCGACACCGGAGCCCCGGGCCACCTTGGAGGAAGCGTGAGCGGACAACCGTGGCTGTGGGACGAGCCGACCTGGCGGGGGCACGTCGACCGCGTCCGCGCCGGGCGTTCGCTGCGCCCGGACGCTTGGCCCGGCGGGGCGAAGGTGGCGGTGGCGCTGTCCTTCGACTCCGACCACGAGACTCCGGCGTTGCGCGACGGCGAGGTGCTGCCCGGCAAGCTCGCTCAGGGCGAGTACGGCGCGCGCGTCGGCGTCCCGCGCATCCTGCGCCTGCTGGACCGCTTCCACGCCCCGTCGTCGTTTTTCATGCCCGCCGTTTCGGCCCTGCTGCACGACGGCGAGGTCAAGTCCTATGTGGACGCCGGGCACGAGGTGGCGCTGCACGGCTGGATCCACGAGCGCAACACCGCGCTGACCGCGACCGAAGAGCGTGACCTCGCCTTCCGCGCCGCCGACGTGCTGGAGCGCCTGGCCGGCACCCGTCCCGTGGGCATCCGCACGCCGTCGTGGGACTTCTCCGCGCACACCCTCGACATCACACGCGAGCTGGGCCTGAAGTACGACTCCTCGCTGATGGCCGACGACGAGCCGTACGAGCTGCTCGCCGAGGGGAAGCCGACCGGGATCGTCGAGCTGCCGGTGGAGTGGATCCGCGACGACGCGCCGTACTTCATGATGGACCGGTTCGCCTCGCTGCGGCCGTACACGCCGCCGCGCGGGGTGCTGACCATCTGGCAGGACGAGTTCGACGCCGCGTACGCCGAGGGCGGCCTGTTCCAGCTCACCATGCACCCGCACATCATCGGGCACCGCTCCCGCCTGGCCGTGCTCGCCGAACTGCTCGACTACATCAGCGGCCACGAGGGCGTGTGGTTCGCCACGCACGCCCAGATCGTCGACCACGTCCTCACCGCGGCCGGAGCGCAGCCATGACCAGCACTTCTTTTTCGTCCACATCGGATACCGCCCCGGCCACGCACCGGCTGAACCCGCAGCAGCGCAAGGCGATCTTCGCCGGGGCCATCGGCAACACCGTCGAATGGGTAGACTGGGCCGTCTACGCCACGTTCGCCCCGGTGTTCGCCGGGCAGTTCTTCGCCGGCGGCAACGGCACCACGGCGCTGCTGTCCACTTTGGCCGTGTTCGCCGTCGGGTTCGTGATGCGCCCGGTCGGCGGCGCGGTGCTCGGCGCGTACGCCGACCGCCACGGCCGCAAGAAGGGCCTCACCCTCACCATCTCGCTGATGGCCGGGGCGTCGATCGTCATCGCGGTGTGCCCGACCTACACCCACATCGGCGTCGCGGCGCCGATCGTGCTGCTGCTCGCCCGGCTCGTGCAGGGCTTCTCCGCGGGCGGCGAATTCGGCTCCTCGTCGGCGTTCCTGATCGAGTCGGCCGCGGCCGGGCGACGGGCGTTCGCCGGGTCCTGGCAGCAGGTGTCGGTGGGCGCGGGCTCGCTCATCGCGGCGCTGCTGGGCACGATCCTCAACTCCACGCTCTCCGACGCGGACCTGCACGGCTGGGGCTGGCGGCTGGCCTTCGGCCTCGCCGGGCTGCTGGGGCTGGTCGGGCTGTGGCTGCGGCGCTCGGTGCACGAGACCGAGGCGTTCACCCGGATCCGCCAAGGACCGAGGCGCAACGCGCTGGTCGCCATGGTCCGCGACCACCCGGGCGCCGCGCTGCGCGTGGCCGGGGTGACCATCGCCGGCACGCTGATCTACTACGTGTGGGTCACCTACATGCCGACGTACGCGCACCTGGCCACCGGCATCCCGCTCAAGACCGCGCTGCTGGCCAACACGCTGGCCATCGTCGTGTTCATCGTGCTGCTGCCCTTCGGCGGCCTGCTGTCCGACCGGATCGGCCGCAAGCCGACGATGACCGCCTTCGCCGCCGGGTTCCTGGTGTTCGCCTGGCCCGCGTTCCACTTCCTGTCCAACGGGTTCTGGAGCGTGTTCGTGATCGAGCTGATCGGCCTGGTGCTGATCGTCGGCTATTCGGCCAACTGCGCGGTGATCATGGCCGAGCAGTTCCCGGCGGAGGTGCGGACCACCGGCATCGGCCTGCCGTACGCGCTGGCCGTGGCGATCTTCGGCGGCACCGCGCCGTACGTCACGACCTGGCTCAACGCCGACCACCACGGCGATCTCGTGTGGGTGTACGTCGCGGTCGCCGCGCTGATCGGCGTCGCGGTGTACCTCACCATGCCGGAAACCAAGGGTAAGGAGATCTGAGTGCGCACCGTGCTCGTCACCGGCGCCGGCGGCGGGATCGGGTCCGCGATCGCGGACCGGTTCGCCGCCGCGGGCGCCCGGCTCGTCCTGTCCGACCTCCGTCCGGCGGAACTGTCCACAGTGGCCTCGCGACTGCGGGAGCGGCACCGCGCCGAGGTCGCCGAACTGCCGGGCGACCTCGCGGACACCGGGTACGCGGAAGGGCTCGTCGACCGCGCCGGCCCGGTGGACGTGCTGGTCAACGCCGCGGGCAGCTACCCGGCCACCCCGCTGCTGGAGATGACGGCGGCGATCTGGGACCGGGTGCAGGACGTCAACGTGCGCGCCGCGCTGCTCACCACTGTCGCGTTCGGACGGCAGCACGTGGCGAGCCGGATGCCGGGCGCGGTGGTCAACATCTCCTCGGGCGCGGCCACCCGCGCCCGGCCCGGCGCCGCGCACTACGCGACGTCGAAGGCCGCGCTGGAGATGGTGACCAAGGCGTGCGCGGTGGAGCTGGGCGGCCACGGCATCCGCGTGAACGCCGTCAGCCCCGGGTTCGTCACCGTGGACAGCGAGGCCAATCCGGTCACCGAGGCCTACGCCGCGGCCGTGGCGGTGAACCCGCTCGGCCGCCGCGGCGAGCCGCGCGAGATCGCCGACGCCGTGTTCTGGCTGGCCGGCGACGAGGCCCGGTGGATCACCGGCGCGGTGCTGCGCGTGGACGGCGGCTCGACCGCGGGCACCACCGGGCTGCCGCTGCACTGGGCCGGGGAAACCTTGGCACAGCAGGGAATGGGGCAGGATGTCCGGGTCTGACGAGCGCCGCGCTTACACCGTCGTGGGCGGCGGCGCGATCGGCGGGACGCTCGCGTTCCACCTCGCGCGTGCCGGGCACCCGGTGGTGATCGTCGACGCCGATCCCGCGCACGTCGCCGCGATCCGGGAGCGCGGCCTCACCCTGCGGCGGCCCGAGGGCGACGAGCGGGTGGAGGTCCCGGCGTTCGTCCCGGAGGAGGCGCCGCCGGAGCTGGGCCGGGTGCTGCTCGCGGTGAAGGCGCAGGCCACCGAGCCGGTGCTCCAGTGGCTGGAGCCGCGGCTGGCCCGCGACGGGTTCGTGGTGTCGTTGCAGAACGGGCTGAACGAGGCGCTGATCGCGTCGTTCGTCGGCGCCGGCCGCACGGTGGGCGCGTTCGTGAACCTGTTCGCCGACGTGGTCGAGCCCGGGGTGGTGCGCGACGGCGGGCTGGGCGCGCTGGTCGTCGGTGAACCGGACGGCCGGATCACCGGCCGCGTCGAGGAGGTCGTCGCCGACCTTCAGGCGTGGGGCCCGGCGAAGGCGACCGCGAACGTCGAGGGTTACCTGTGGTCGAAGCTCGGCTTCGGCGCGATGCTCACCACCACCGCGCTCGCCGACGCGCCGATGGCCGACCTGATCGACCGGCACCGGCCGCTGATGCACACGATCACGGCGGAGGTCTTCGCCGTCGCGGGCGCGCGGACGCTGGAGCCGTTCGACCAGTTCGACCCGGCCGCGTACCGACCGGGCGCCGCGGGACGCGAGGCCGCGACCGACCGGCTGGTGGCGTGGCTGCGCACCCAGCCGAAGGACCGCAGCGGGATCTGGCGCGACATCGCCGTCCGCCATCGCCCGGTCGAGGTGCACCACCACTACGCGCCGGTGCTGGAGGAGGCGGCCCGCCTCGGCGTCGAAGTACCGCTGCTCTCGGCGATGCTCGAGCGGCTGGGCGACGTCGAAGCCGGCACGCCCATGTCCGAGGACCACCTGAACGAACTGGAGCGGCACCTGTGACCGGGATCCGGGACCTGCACGAGTGGGTGCGCGCGCACCGCGAAGACCTGCTCGCCGACCTCGCCGAGTACGTCGGCATCGAAACCCCCAGCGACGACAAGGAAAGCCTGAACCGCGGACTGTCCTGGGTGGACGGATGGCTCCGCGAGCGGCTGGGCGAGCCCGCTTCGGTGCGCGACTTCGACGGCGGCCGTCACGGCGACATCAAGGTCTACGACTACCCCGGGTCCGGCGGGCAGCCCGTCCTCCTGCTTTGCCATTACGACACGGTGTGGCCGCTGGGCACGCTCGCCGGGTGGCCGTTCACTGTGGACGGTGACCGGGCGAGCGGGCCCGGGGTCTTCGACATGAAGTCCGGGCTGGTGCACGCGGTGTGGGCGCTGCGGGCGCTCGACGCCGCCGGTCTCCCCCGCCCGGCGGTGCGGCTGGTGCTCAACGGCGACGAGGAGATCGGCAGCCCCGCCTCCCGCCCGGTGATCGAGGCGGCCGCCGCGGGCACCCGCGCGACGCTGGTGTTCGAGGCGAGCGCGGACGGCGCGGTCAAGACCGCGCGCAAGGGCGTCGGCCTCTTCCAGGTGCACGCGGCCGGCGTCGAATCGCACGCCGGCCTCGACCCGGCGAAGGGCGCGAGCGCCGTCGACGAGCTGGCGCGGGCGATCCTGGCGCTGCACGCGCTGTCCGACCCGGCGGCGGGCACGACGGTGAACGTCGGCGTGATCTCCGGCGGCAGCCGCCAGAACGTGGTCGCGGGCGCGGCCCGGGGCGAGATCGACGTGCGCGTGACCAGCGCGCCGGAGGCCGCCCGGATCGACGCCGGCCTGGCCGCGCTGACCGCCCACGACCCCCGGGCGACGGTCACGGTGGAGGGCGGCTGGAACCGGCCGGTGATGGAGCGTTCGGAGGCCATCGCGAGCCTGTTCGAGGTGGCGCGCGAGCTGGCCGCGGACCTCGGCGTCACCCTGCGCGAGTGCTCGGTCGGCGGCGCCAGTGACGGCAACTTCGTCGCCGCGCTGGGCCACCCGGTCCTCGACGGTTTCGGCGCCGTCGGCGACGGCGCGCACGCCCGGCACGAGCACATCAGCGTCGAGGGCATGCTGGAACGCACGGCGCTGGCCGCGGCGGTCCTGCACCGTCTCGGCACCGCCTGAGCCGCCTTTACCGAACCCGAACATTCGCCCGACACCCCCCGAACACCGGGGCGCGAGGCTCCTTCCCATGCCCGGAAAGACTCCGGTCACGGGAAGGAGCACCATGCGGACAACCACCTGGACGCGGCGGCTGGCGCTGGCGGGCGGCGGAATCGCGGCCGGGCTGCTGGCGATCACGCCACTGGCTTCGGCGCAGACCAGCCCGCCGCCGTCACAGCCGGCGGCGGTCGCGCCGATCACCCTGAGCCCCGAAGAATCGCAGCAGGTCTGCGGCGACTGGGTGCCGAAGCTGCAGAAGCGCACCCAGAACCTGACCCAGCGGATCAACGGCGGTGCCGAGGTGGCCGGGTCCGTGGCCAACCTCAAGGCCCGCTCGGCCGACCAGAAGGCCAAGGGCCACACCGCCGCGGCCGACCGGCTGCAGAAGCGCGCCGACCAGCGTCAGGCCCGGATCAGCCAGCTCGCCGACGCCAAGCAGAAGCTCGACGCCTTCGCCTCGGCGCACTGCAAGCCGGCGGGGACGAAGTGAGGACAGCGCGGTTCGCGGCCGCGGTCGGGGCGGCCGCGCTCGTGCTCCTCGGCGTCACCGCGTGCGACGGCGCTGGTGGTGGCGGCTCGGCCGCGCCCGACGGCGGCGCGGCGGCGACCAGCGAGCTGAACGGCATCCAGTCGACCCTCGACGGCATCGGCTCCGACATGGCGGGCGACGGCTCGCCGTGACCCGCGTAGCGTCTCCCCCGACGTAGCCGGCCGAGGAGACGGGAGCCCGTATGGGGTCAGCTGGGCGCGGCCTCGTCCTCGTGGTGGAGGACGAGGCCGCGATCGCCGAGCTCGCCGCGTTGTACCTGCGGCGCGACGGGTTCGGGGTGCACGTGGAGGCCGACGGCTCGGCCGCGCTCGCCACGATCAAGCGGCTGCGGCCGGTGGCCGTGGTGCTCGACATCGGACTGTCCGGAATGGACGGGATCGAGATCTGCCAGGCACTGCGCGCGGCGGGCGACTGGACGCCGGTGCTGTTCGTCACCGCCCGCGACGACGAGCTGGACCGCCTGCTGGGCCTCGAAATCGGCGCCGACGACTACCTCACCAAGCCCTTCAGCCCGCGTGAGCTGGCCGCGCGCGTGCGCACCGTGCTGCGCCGCGCGTCCGGCCCGGCCGGGGCGAGTGAGACGCACACCTGCGGCAGCGTCCGCGTGGACCTCGCCGGGCGCCGGGTGTGGGCGGGCGAGCAGGAGGCGACGCTGACGTCCACGGAGTTCGACCTGCTCGCGTACCTGGTCCGCCACGCCGGCCAGGTGCTCTCGCGCGACCAGCTGCTGAGCGCGGTCTGGGGGTACGCCGCGGCGGCCGGCACCCGCACCGTCGACGTGCATGTGGCCCAGCTGCGCGCGAAACTCGGCGAGCACAGTCCGATCAGGACGGTCCGCAGCATCGGCTACGCGGCGGACGCCGGGTGAGCCGGCCGCGGACCACCCTCGCGCTGAGGATCACCGTGGTGTGCCTGGCCGTGGCCGGGGTCGCGGTGATCGTGGCGGGCCTGGTGGCGGCGCGGCTGGTCCGCACCACCGGCGACACCGTGCTCCAGCAGTCCCTGAAGGCCCAGGCCGACGTCGTGGCCAGCCAGCTCGACCCGACCGGCATCGGCAACCGGCTCGGCGTCGGCAAGGTGGCCGACGTGGTGCGCGGCCAGGGCATCGCGGTGGTCGTGCGGCGCCCGGGCGGGCAGGAGGTCGGCGAGGCGGTGCCGGTGCGCGCGGCCGGGCGCGCCGGGCTGGCGTCCGGGCAGGACCACTCGGCGCGGGTGACCATCGATTCGGTGCAGTACCTCGTGGAGGTCCGTGACGTCGGCGGGTCCGGGGCGGCGTTCGCGCTGGTCCAGCCCACCCGCAGCGGTGAGGCCACGCAACGCGCGCTGGTGCGCAACATCGCGCTCGCGCTCGGCATCGGGCTGCTCGTGGCCGCCGTGGCGGGGTTCGTGAGCGGGCGGCTGCTGGGCCGTCCGCTGCGCCGCGCGGCCGCCGTCGCCGGGAGCCTGCGCACCGGGCGGCGTGACGTGCGCGTGCCCGTGGAAGGCCCGGCCGAGGTCGCCGAGGTCGCGGGCTCGCTGAACGCGCTGGCCGACGCGCTCGCCCACAGCGAAGCCCGCCAGCGGGAATTCCTGCTTTCGGTTTCGCACGAGCTGCGCACGCCGCTCACCGCGGTCACCGGTTTCGCCGAGGCGATCGCCGACGGCGTCGCCGAAGGCCCGGACGCGCGCCGCGCCGGGCAGACCATCCACCGCGAAGCCCAGCGGCTCGAACGGCTGGTCAGCGACCTGCTCGAACTCGCCCGCCTCGGCGCCGACGAGTTCCGCCTCGACCTCGCGACGATCGACCTCACCGCACTGGTCCGCGACTGCGCGGAGGTCTGGCAGCTGCGTTGCGAGCGCGAAAACGTGCCGCTGTCGGTGTTGCTCCCCCACGCCCCGGTGCCCGTGGTCGCCGACGCGCGGCGGCTGCACCAGGTCGTCGACGGGCTCGCCGAAAACGCCCTGCGCGCCACCCCCGCGGGCGCGCCGATGGTCTTCGCCCTCACCGCGGGACCGGACGCGCGCCTGTCCGTCCGCGACGGCGGCCCCGGACTCGCGCCGGAGGACTACGACGTGGCGTTCCAGCGCGGCGTGCTGAACGCCCGCTACCGCGACCGCCGCCCGGTCGGCTCCGGCATCGGGCTGGCACTGGTGCACGCGCTCGTCACGCGCATGGGCGGCACGCTGACCGCCGGCCCGGCACCCGAGGGCGGGGCGGCGTTCACGATCACCCTGCCGATCACCGGCGACCCGATGGCTACCGGTCCGATCGCAGCTGAGCCGCCCGGTCCGTGACGTCCATCAGCGCCCAGTGCTCGACGATCCGGCCCTCGCGCACCCGGATCATGTCCATACTGGTCACCGAATAACGGCGCCCGGTGGCGGTCTCCGTGCCGGAGCTGGTGTAGCGGTTCACGGAGAACTCGCCCGCGCTGACATTCTGCTCGACGCGCACGGACAGCTCGCTCAATCCGGGCGTGAAATCACCGCGGGACAAGGCCTCCCACTTCTCCCGCCAGGCGTCGAGACCCACGTGGTCGCCGCCCGCGCCGCCGCGATGGTCGACGACGTCCGGGGCGAGGTAGCGCAGGCCTTCCTCGGTGAAGGCGTGCTCGACCACCAGGCGGTGCACCTCGGCCGGTTCCATGACCGCTCCTTCCGACGCTAACCGGGGAGTTCCCCGGTTGACCGCCCGTACACTAACCGGGGACCTCCCCGATTGGCAAGGAGTCCTTGATGGCCAAGCAACTCCGGGCGGACGCGCGGGACAACCGCGCCCTGCTGCTCGCCGCCGCACGGGAGGTCTTCGCCGCGGACGGGCCGGGCGCGCCGCTCGACCGGGTGGCCCGGCACGCCGGCGTCGGCAACGCGACGATGTACCGGCACTTCCCGAACCGCCGGGAACTGCTCGCCGCCGTTTACGCGGGTGAGGTCGAAACGTTGCGCGCGGAAGGCGAAGCACTGCTGTCGTCGCCGGACCCGGACAAAGCGCTGTACCAGTGGCTGCGCCGGTTCGTCGAGCACGTCAAGGACAAACGCGAGCTGGCACTGTCCATTTCGGACGAACCAGGCGACCGCGAGGCCCGGTTCGCCGAGTGGCACGGGACGATCAACGCCACCGCGGCCGCGCTCGCCGCCCGCGCCCGGCTCGCCGGCGACGTCGAGCCGCTGGACCTGCTCCTGCTGGCCACCGGGATCGCGCTCTCGGGCGCGCCAGCGGCCCGCACGGACCACCTGCTGACCCTGCTGCGCCGCGGCAGCGCACCGGCCTGATCCCCGCAAGCCGCACAATTCCGGCGCTTCCCCCTCCCCCGACGGCTACGCTCGACCGGCCGCGACCGGTGCCGGCCGCGAGGACGGAGCCGGTCATGGACCTGGGACTCAAGGGCCGCATCGCGGTCGTCACCGGAGCGAGCCGGGGTATCGGGCTCGCCGTCACGCGGCGGCTGGCCGACGAGGGCGTGCGCGTGGTCGCGGGCGCGCGCCGGTCGAGCCCCGAGCTGGCCGAGCTGGGTGACGCCGTCCGCGTGGTGGAGGTCGACCTCGCGGAGCCGGGCGGGCCGGCCGAGCTGGTCGCCGCCGCGGGCGAGCGGGTGGACATCCTGGTCAACAACGTCGGCTCCGCGCCGGCCCGCACCGGCGGCTTCCTGGCGGTGACCGACGAGCTGTGGGCGCGGTCGCTGGAGCTGAACCTGATGGCCGCCGTCCGCGCCACCCGCGCCGTGCTGCCCGGGATGCTCGCCGCCGGGCGCGGCTCGATCATCACCGTCAGCTCGGTCAACAGCACGCTCGCCGACCCCGCGGTGATCGACTACGGCGCGGCCAAGGCGGCGTTGGCGAACTTCTGCAAAGCACTCGCGCGCGAGGTCGGCGGCGACGGCGTGCGCGTGAACACCATCAGCCCCGGCCCCGTCGCCACCGCGTTGTGGCTCGGCGAAGGCGGCGTGGCGGACACCGTCTCGCGCGCCACCGGCCAGACCGCCGACGACGTGGTGCGGGGCGCGGCGAAGGACTCGGTCACCGGCCGGTTCACCCAGCCCGAGGAAGTCGCCGACGCGGTGCTCTACCTGGCGGGCGACCGGTCCGCGAACGTCACCGGCGCGGACCTCCGGATCGACGGCGGGCTCGTCCCGACCTGGTGAACCCGGTCACGGCGGGGGTGGCGGAGTCCCGGCCCGGCCGCCACCGGCCGTTAGGCTGACCGCCGTGGAAATGCTGCACCTGCGTTACTTCGTGGCCGTCGCCGAGGAGCTCAACTTCTCCGCCGCCGCCCGCAGGCTGCACATGGCCGCGTCGCCGCTCAGCCAGCGGGTCAAGGACCTGGAGCACGAGCTGGGCCAGCAGCTGTTCGACCGCAGCACCCACCACGTCACGCTCACTCCCGCGGGCACCGCGCTGCTGCCGCTGGCGCGCGACATCCTGGAGCAGGTGAACGCCATCCCGTGGCGGCTGCGCGAGGCGACGAAACCCCAGCGCAGCACCGTTTTCCTCGGCATGCCCGCCGGGGTGCACCCGGACCTGCGCGACCGGGTGAACGCCCTCGCCGAGCGCGTGCGCGACCGGTTCGAGCTGAAGCGCTGGCCCGGGGCGAGCCCGGACCTGCTCGCCGCCGTCCAGGAGGGGAAGCTGGCGCTGGCACTGGCCCGGATGCCGGTCGCCGACCCGGCGCTCGACTCGCTGCCGGTGATGACCGAGCGGCTCGGCGCCGTCGTCCCGGCCGACCAGTTCGCCGGGCGCGAAGCCGTGAGCCTTTCGGAGCTGACCGGCTACGCCTACGTCGCCTCACCCGAGGAATCCACCCCGGCGTATTTCGAGCAGCTCGACCACCAATTGACTTCACTCGGCATCAAAAAACGCATCAAACTGTCCAACACCGGTTACGGCGGCGTTTCCGAAATCATTTCCTCCGGGCTCGCCTTCTCCATTTCCATGTTGGACGAGGCCAGCCCCATGCAGCTGTACCGGCTGGAGAACATGGCCGTGCTGCCGTTCACGGATTTCCGGCCCGAGCTGGACACCAACCTGGTCTGGCGACGTGACCGGGGCGACTCCGGCGACCTCGCGGACCTCGTCGCCGCCGCGCGCGAGGTCTTCGCCGAGCCGCTGACCAGCTAAACCTTCCAAAAAATGGTATGACCACCGCAGTCATACCATTCCGAGCATTTCGATCATTCCCTTTCCCTGCGTTCGCCACTAACTTCGGTGGCAGAGCAAGAAACCGCAGGCGTGAAAGGGAAGAAGATGGACGACACGAAGACCGCCGGCCCGCTGGACGGGGTGCGGGTGATCGACCTCTCGACCGTGGTGATGGGCCCGTACGCGGCGCAGATCCTCGGTGACCTGGGCGCCGACGTGATCAAGATCGAGTCCCCCGCCGACACCGTGCGGGTCGGCCGGTACCGCACCACGCCGGGTATGACCCCGCTCAACCTGAACGTGAACCGCAACAAGCGCAGCGTCGCCCTGAACCTGAAGGACGCCGGCGAGCGCGAGCAGGCACTGAAGCTGATCGACACCGCCGACGTGCTGATCACCAACATGCGCCCCGGCGCGCTGGCCCGGCTCGGCCTGGACTACGCCCAGGTCGCCGCCCGCAACCCGCGCCTGGTCTACGCCCACGCACAGGGCTTCCGCAGCGATTCCGACCGCGCCGGCAACGCCGCCTACGACGAGACCGTGCAGGCCGCGTCCGGGCTGGTCGACATCGCGAACCGCGCGATCGGCAAGCCGGTGTACCTGCCGACGATCCTCGGCGACAAGGTTTCGTCGCTGACCATCGCCTACAGCGTGCTCGCCGCGCTGCTGCACCGCGACAAGACCGGCGAGGGCCAGCAGGTCGAGATCCCGATGACCGACACGCTGATCGCGTTCAACCTGGTCGAGCACCTCGCCGGGCACGTGTTCGAGCCGGCCGAGGGGCCCACGGGCTTCCCGCTGTCGATGTCCAAGGGCCACCGCGCCGCGCCCACCAAGGACGGCCTCGCCTGCGTGATCCCCTACAACCCGCAGAACTTCCGCGACTTCTTCGCCGCAGCGGGCCGGCCCGACCTGGCCGAGGACCCGCGCGTGAACGGCGAGGCGATCGACAACGCCGACGTCGACGCGCTCGCGGAGCTGATCGACGAGTGCGCCCCGGCGCTGACCACCGCCGAGTGGGCCGAGGTGTGCGCGAAGCACAGCATCCCGATGGCCCCGGTGCTGGAGCTGGACCAGGCGCACGAAGACGCCTACGTCCGCGAAGGCCACCTGCTCGACACCGTCGAGCACCCGACCGAGGGCACCATCCGCACCGTCGGCATCCCGGTGCGGTTCTCCGCCACCCCGGCCTCGATCCGCCGTCCGGCGCCGGTCGCGGGCCAGGACACCGAAGCCGTGCTGGCCGAGCTGGCCGGTCGCTGAAAACCCCTTGTCACAGAAGAGAAGTGAAGTCATGAGCACCGAAGGGCACACTGTGCGCACCGAGCGGATCGGCGGGACCCTGCTGATCACGATCGACCGCCCGAAGGCCCGCAACGCCGTGAACGCGGCGGTCGCGGCCGGGCTGGCGGAGGCGCTGGACACCCTGGAGGCCGACCCCGGCCTGCGGGCGGGCGTCCTCACCGGAGCCGACGGCACGTTCAGCGCCGGCATGGACCTGAAGGCCGCGCTGAACGGCGAGTCACCGGAGATCCCGGGCCGCGGGTTCGGCGGGCTCACCGAGGCCTCGCTGACCAAGCCGCTGATCGCGGCCGTCGAGGGCTGGGCCATGGGCGGCGGCTTCGAGCTGGCGCTGGGCTGCGACCTGATCGTCGCCGCCGAAGACGCGCGCTTCGGGCTGCCCGAGGTCAAGCGCGGGCTGATCGCCGCGGGCGGCGGGGTGATCCGGCTGCCCAAGCGGATCCCGCACCACCTGGCCATGGAGCTGCTGCTCACGGGCGAGCCGGTGACCGGCCGCCGCGCGGGTGAGCTGGGCCTGGCCAACCGGGTGGTCCCGGCGGGCGATGCGGCCGGCGTCGCGCTTCAGCTGGCCGAAGGACTCGCCGCGAACGCCCCGCTGGCGCTCGCCGCCGTGAAGAAGATCGTGCGCGCCGCCGACGG
Source organism: Amycolatopsis saalfeldensis (assembly GCF_900110575.1). GTDB lineage: Bacteria > Actinomycetota > Actinomycetes > Mycobacteriales > Pseudonocardiaceae > Amycolatopsis > Amycolatopsis saalfeldensis. The sequence goes on along the minus strand of NZ_FOEF01000004.1, from coordinate 111,725 downwards.
TGTGCCGGACGCCGACGCGTTCGCCGCGCAGCGCGAGGAAATGGGGCCGCTGATGGCCTCGGCCGACGTCCGCGAGGGCATGACCGCCTTCGCCGAGCGCCGCGCTCCGAAGTGGACGGGACGGTAGAAGTCATGAAGGAATCGGAAGTCCGGCAGCACGTCACCACCCCGCTGGTGAACCCCGCGTTCGCGCCGGTGGTGCCGCGGTTCACCGACCGCGAATACCTGAACATCGTCTACCGCACCGATGCCGACGCCCTGCGCGCCGTCGTCCCGGAGCCGCTGAAGTTCGAGGAGCCGCTGGTGCGCTTCGAGGTGATGAAGATGGGCGACGTCAGCGGTTACGGCCCGTACACCGAGTCCGGCCAGGCCATCCCGGTCGTCCTCGACGGGGAGCACGGCGAGTACCTGCACGCGATGTACCTCGACAACTTCCCGGCCACCGCGTCCGGCCGCGAGGTCAGCGCGTACCCGAAGACCATCGGTGCGCCGAACCTCTATGTCGACAACGGCGCCCTGGTCGGCACGCTCGACTACGGCAGCCTGCGCGTCGCCACCGCGACCATGGGCTACAAGCACAACCGGCTCGACACCGCCGAAGCCACCGCCCAGATCACCGTGCCGACGTTCATGCTCAAGACGATCCCGGACTACGACGGCTCGCCGCGGGTGATGGAACTGGTCCGCACCGAGATCACCGACGTGGTGGTCAAGGAGGCCTGGACCGGCCCGGCGCGCCTGCAGCTGTTCGAGCACGTGCTCGCGCCGCTGGCCGACCTGCCGGTGCTCGAAGTCGTTTCCGCGAGCCACATCCTCACCGACCTGACCCTCGCCCCCGTCAAGCCGGTCCACGACTACCTGACGGGAGCCCGGCGATGAAGAACACCAGTTTCACGACAGCAGCAGTGATCGGCGCCGGCACCATCGGCCTGTCCTGGACGGCGCTGTTCGCCGGCCACGGCCTGACCGTCCGGGTGAGCGACCCGCGGCCGGACCTGGCCGAGGCGGTGGCCGCCGCGCTGGCCGAGTTCACCCCGCACCTGGCCGCACAGGGCCTCGATGTCGACGGCCTGGCCGATCGGGTGCAGCTCGCCGGCAGTGTGGCCGAAGCGGTCCGCGGCGCCGATGCGGTGCAGGAGAACGGACCGGAGAGCGTCGAGTTCAAAAAGGACCTGTTCGCCACCCTGGTGGCCGAGGCCCCGTCGCACGCCCTCCTGCTCAGCTCGTCGTCCGCGATCCCCTCGACGGCCTTCACCGGCGACCTCACCGATGCGTCGCGAGTCCTGATCGGACACCCGTTCAACCCGCCGCACCTGATCCCGCTCGTGGAGGTCGTGCCCGGCGAGCGCACCAGCGAGGACGCCGTGCAGGCGGCGGTGGACTTCTACGCCTTCCTCGGCCGGGTCCCGGTGGTGGAGCGCAAGGAGATGCCCGGCTTCGTCGGCAACCGGCTGCAGAACGCGCTGAACCGCGAGGCGATCTACCTCGTCGAGCAAGGCGTGGTCACGCCGGAGGACCTCGACGCGGTGATGACGAATTCGCTCGGCATCCGCTGGGCCACCGTCGGGCCGTTCCTCGGCTCGCACCTGGGCGGCGGCCCCGGCGGCTACCGGCACATGGCCGAGCACATCGGCGTGTCGATGAAGCAGATGTGGGCCGGCCTGGGAAACCCGGCGCAGGGCCCCGAAGAAACCGAACGGCTCATCGAAGCCGTGGAAAAGGCTTACGGCTCCTCCACGTACTCGGAACTCGCCGAGGCGCGTGACCGCAAGCAGCTCGCTGTCCTGTCCGCTTTGGACAGTGCCCGCACGGAGGAGAACTGACATGACCACCACCCTGGAAGACCAGCTCGTCGCCGACTTCTACGACTACGAGACGCTGCTCTCGGACGAGGAGCGCAAACTGCTGCTCAAGGCGCGCACCTTCATGCGCGACGAGGTCAAGCCGCTGGTGAACGAAAACTGGGCCGCGGGCACGTTCCCGAAGGAGCTGATCGGGAAGTTCCGCGAGAGCGGGCTGGCCGGGCTGCCCTACGAGGGCTACGGCGAGCACCGCCCGGCGGTCAGCAACCTGCTCACCGGGATGCTGGCGATGGAGATGAGCCGCACGGACGCCTCGGTCGCCACCTTCTTCGGTGTCCACAACGGACTCGCGATGTACTCGATCTACTCGGGCGGCAGCCAGGAGCAGCGGGACCGCTGGCTCCCGGAAATGGCCGCGATGGACAAGATCGGCGCGTTCGCGATGACCGAGCCACTCGGTGGGTCGGACGTCGCGGGCGGCATGCGCACCACCGCGCGGCGTGACGGCGACAGCTGGATCCTCAACGGCGCCAAGCGCTGGATCGGCAACGCGACCTTCGCCGACTACGTGGTGGTCTGGGCCCGCGATGAGGAGGACAACAACGTCAAGGGTTTTGTGGTCGAGAAGGGCACCCCGGGCTTCTCGCCGGTGAAGATCGAGGGCAAGCTCGCGTTCCGCATCGTCGAGAACGCCGAGATCACCCTGACCGGCGTCCGCGTGCCGGAGGAGAACCGGTTGCAGGGCATCAACTCCTTCCGCGACGTCGCGGAGATCCTGCGCGCCACCCGCGGCGGGGTCGCCTGGCAGGCGCTGGGCGTGATGATCGGCGCGTACGAGCTGGCGCTGGACTACGCCAAGGAGCGCAAGCAGTTCGGCCGCCCGATCGCCCGGTTCCAGCTGGTGCAGGACCTGCTGGTGAAGAGCCTCGGCAACATCACCGCCTCGTGGGGCATGCTGGTGCAGCTGGCCCGCCTGCAGGACGCCGGCATCTTCAAGGACGAGCACTCCTCGCTGGCCAAGGCGTTTGTCACCGCGCGCATGCGCGAGGTGGTCGCCTGGGGCCGCGAGATCTTCGGCGGCAACGGGATCGTGCTGGACTACGACATCGCCCGGTTCTTCGCCGACGCGGAGGCGATCTACTCCTTCGAGGGCACGCGCGAGATGAACACCCTCATCGTCGGGAAGGCGATCACCGGGCAGAGCGCGTTCGTGTGACCCGGGGCTAGTTCACGCAGCCGGTGGCGTTCGACGTCACCGGCTGCTGCGGCGTCCCCGAGGAGGGCGGGGCCGCGGACTCCGTCACCGCGATCGGCCGGACGCCACCGCTGTGGTCCGCCGAGGGCGGGGTGCTGGCGGTGCCGGTGCCGGAAGCGGAGTTGGTCGTGGACCCGATCTGCTCCTGCACGAAGGTCTTGACCTGCGCCGGGTCGACCTTCACCGCGTCGCCGTCGGACGGGGTGGCCAGCGAAAGGCTCTGCACCGGGATGGTGACGAAGCCGATCGAGCCCGAGCTGATGCCGTGCAGCTGCTGGGCGAAGCTCAGGATGTCCCAGCCCTGGTCCAGCACCACCGAGCCCTGCAGCGCGTCGACGAGCGCGCCGAGCTGCGACGGGTTGGTGAGGGTGCCGGCGCTGAGCACGTTCTTGGCCATGCCGGCCAGGAACGCCTGCTGGCGGGCGATCCGGTCCAGGTCGCCGTTGGGCAGGCCGTGGCGCTGCCGGACGAAGGCGAGGGCCTGCGCGCCGGAAAGCGTTTGCGGGCCGGCCGGGAAGTTCGCGCCCGAGTAGGTGTCCTGCACCGGCGCCTTGAGGCACACCTGCACCCCGCCGACGGCCTGGCTGAGCGCGGCGAACCCGGCCAGGTTCACGGCCGCGTAGTGGTTGATGGTCAGCCCGGTGAGCTCGGAGACGGCGGCGATCGCGGACTTCGCGCCCTCGGCGTCCGCCGCGACCTCCAGCGGCGGCCCGCTGAGCCCCGTCGACTGGAGATGCGAGCGCGCGGCCGCGCGGGCCCGGCTGTACGCGGAGTTGATCTTGTGCTTGCCGAACCCCGGAACGTCCACATAGGAGTCACGCGGGATGGAGATCGCCGTGGCCGCCGCGCCGCCGACCGGCACGTGCACGACGATCATGGTGTCGGTGGTGTCACCGCCGTCGCTGCTGCTGCCGGCGTGCAACTGGTCGAGCACGTTCTGTGGCAACGGGTTGCCGTTGGAGTCCGTGCGCGAGTCGAGGCCGACGAGCAGGATGTTCTGCGCGACCTTGAGCGGCTGGCCGGCCGGGGCGTCGGGCACCTGAGCGGCCGGCGGGATGATGTCGGCCGTGACGATGCCGGCGTCGAGCCGGTGCAGCTGCGACCACGCGTATCCGGTGGCGGCCACCACCAGCGTCGACACCACGCCCACCGCGACGCGGCGGCCTACCCGGCTGCCCCGAGACGTGACCGGCACGGCAGATTCCCCTTAGCTTCGGCAAACTCTGATCCCCTCTTTCGAGCATCACCGCGTTAGCTGGGAATTAGCTGAGAATCCTGTCGTAAAGATGTGATGGCGCCCGTTCGGCGCAGCAGTTTGTGACCGGCGCGACAGCACCCGGCAACACGGTGTGCCGCTTCGGGTACGGGGAGTTTCCCCGGTGTGTCAACGGGGGATTTCGCGCTCCCTGCGCGGAATGTGGCTGCCGGGGCTGATGGGGCTGCGCGGATCAGCGCGGCATCCGCCGCCACACCGCGCGCGGGAGCAGGCGCAGCACGGCGAAGAACGGCCGCAGCACGCCCGGCACCCAGACGACTCCGCGGCGTCGCCGGAGTGCGGCCACGGTGGCGTCCGCGACCTGGTCCGGCGTGCTGGAGAACGGCGCCGGCGTCATGCCCTCGGTCATCCGCCCGACGACAAAACCCGGCCGCACCAGCAGGAGGTGCACGCCGGAGCCGTGGAGCGCGTCGGCGAGGCCCGACGCGAACCCGTCGAGCCCGGCCTTCGCCGAGCCGTAGACGTAGTTGGCGCGGCGGACGCGGACGCCGGCCACCGAGGAGAACACCACGAGGCTGCCGGAACCCTGTGCGCGCAACAATTCCGCCGCGTGCGTGAGCACGGCGACCTGCGCGACGTAGTCGGTGTGCACGATCGCGGCGGCGTGCGCGGCGTCGGTTTCGGCGCGGGACTGGTCGCCGAGGATGCCGAAGGCCAGCACCACCACGTCCAGCGGACCGTGCTCGGCGATGAGGCCTTCGAGGAACGCGCGGTGCGCGGCGAGGTCGTCGGCATCGAAGTCGGCGGTCACCACGGTCTCGACGCCCGCCGAGCGCAAGGCCGTCACCGGCGCCGACAGATCCGAGCCCGGCCGCGCGGCCAGCACGAACCGCCGCGCCCCGCCCGCGGCCAGCCGCGACGCGACCGCCGTCCCGATCTCGCTCCGGCCACCCAGCACCAGCACTGTTCCGCTCACGGGCGGTGAGTCTGCCAGCCCCCTGCGAGCCCCTACCGGGTGGCCTGCTTCACAAACTGCAACTTTGCAGAATGTGAAAGTTTCCCGCTACGCTGGTCGCATGTCCCCCGCCGCCGGCCTGCGCGAGCGCAAGAAGCTCGAGACCCACCGGACGCTCGCCACCATCGCCGTCCGGCTGGTCGGCGAGCGCGGTCTGGACCAGGTGACAGTCGAGGACATCGCCGCCGAGGCCGGGGTCTCGGCACGCACCTTCTTCAACTACTTCGCGTCCAAAGAGGACTCCGTGGTGATCGCGTACGCCGACTATGCCGAGCGCTCCCACCGGCTGATCGACCGGCTGACCGCGCAGCCGCGCGAACTCGGCGCCCGCGACGCGCTGGTCGCCGTCATCCGCGACGACCTGGCCGAGATCGACGCCGAGCGCGACGAGTGGCTCACCCGGATCCGGATCATCAAGGAGAACCCGGGCCTGACGCTGCGGGCGATGTCCCTCAACTCCGAAGCCGTCCAGCCCACCGTCGCCGCCATCGCGCGGCGCAGCGGCACAGACCCGGCGAAGGACGTCTACCCGTCTCTGGTGCTCAGCGCGGTCGGCGCCGCGATCAACGCCGCCCTGATGCTCTGGCGCGACCTCGACGGGAAGCGCCCGCTGCTCGAGATCTTCGACGAGGCCGTGGCCGCGCTGGCCGGCGGGCTCGCCGACCCGCACTGAACCCGCCGCACTCACCCACTACCGAGGGGATCACTGTGTCCGTATCCGAAGCCGAGGCGCCCGGCGCGCCGGCGGTGATGAGCCGGCAGCAGGTGCTGCAGGCCATGTCCGGGTTGATGATGGGCATCTTCGTCGCCATCCTCGCCTCGACCGTGGTCGCGAACGCGCTGCCGCGGATCGTCTCCGAGCTGGGCGGCTCGCAGGCGTCCTACACCTGGGTGGTGACCACCGAGCTGCTCGCGATGACCGCGACGGTTCCGTTGTGGGGCAAGCTTTCCGACCTCTACAACAAGAAGCTGCTGATCCAGCTCTCACTCGGGCTGTTCGTGGTCGGCTCCCTGGTGGCCGGGTTCGCGCCGAACATCGAGCTGCTGATCGCCAGCCGCGTCGCGCAGGGCATCGGCGGCGGCGGGCTGACCGCGCTGGCCCAGGTGATCATGGCGGCGATCGTCTCGCCGCGGCAGCTCGGGAAGTTCTCCGGCATCTTCGGCGCCGTGTTCGCCGTGGGCACCGTCGCCGGCCCGCTGATCGGCGGCGTCCTGGTGGACACCTCATGGCTCGGCTGGCGCTGGTGCTTCTTCCTCGGCGTCCCGTTCGCGATCGCCGCGATCCTGCTGCTGCAGCGCACGTTGAAGCTGCCGACGATCCGGCGGGACGCGAAAGTGGACTACCTCGGCGCGTTCCTGATCATGCTCGGGGTGTCCACGCTGCTGGTCTGGTCGTCGCTGGCCGGTGCCGAGTTCGCGTGGGGCTCCTGGCAGACGGCGGTGCTCGTGCCGGCCGGTGTGGTCGTGCTCGCGCTGGCGGTGTTCGTGGAGACGAAGGTGCCGGAGCCGATCATCCCGCTGAAGCTGTTCCGCAACCGCACGGTCACGCTCACCACCGTCGCGAGCTTCCTGGTCGGCGTGGCGATGTTCGGCGGCACTGTGTTCCTGTCGCAGTACTTCCAGCTCTCGCTCGGCAAGTCGCCGACGGTGGCCGGGCTGATGAGCCTGCCGATGATCTTCGGCCTCCTGGTCTCCTCGACCGTGTCCGGCCAGCTGATCAGCCGCACCGGCCGGTGGAAGGGCCACCTGCTGCTCGGCTCGGTGCTGATGGCCGCGGGCCTGGGCCTGCTCGGGCTGATCGACGCGCACACCAGCATCGTGGTGCTGAGCCTGTTCATGCTGGTGCTGGGCGTCGGCGTCGGCATGCTGATGCAGAACCTGGTGCTGGTGACGCAGAACGACGTGCCGGCGCACGACCTCGGCGCGGCGACGTCCACGCTGTCGTTCTTCCGCAGCCTCGGCGGCTCGATCGGCGTGAGCGCGCTCGGCGCGGTGCTGGCCAACCGGGTCGCCGCGCTGATCAGCCAGGGCCTCGGCCCGATGGCGGGCGCCGGCGGCGAAGGCGGCAAGGTGCCGAACCTGGCCGACCTGCCCGCGCCGATCGCGAACGTGATCCGCGAGGCCTACGGGACCGCGACCAGCGACCTCTTCCTGATCAGCGCCCCGATCGCGCTGCTCGTGGTGGTGGCGGTGGCCTTCCTCAAGCACCTGCCGCTCAAAACGCAGAGCGGTCTGGAGCGGATGGCGGCGGAGGAATCGGCGTAGGAATCGATCTAGCCCTACAGTGCCCTGGTGGCCCTGATGACCGCCGACGACGGGTTCGGCGACCTCCTGGAACGGCACCGCCGCGAGATCCGGGTGCACTGCTACCGGATGAGCGGCTCGTTCGAGGAGGCCGAAGACCTCACGCAGGAGGCGTTCCTGCGGGCGTGGAAGGGCCGCTCCTCGTTCGAGGGCCGGGCGAGCGTGCGGACGTGGCTGTACCGGATCGCCACCAACGTCTGCCTCGACGCGCTCGCCCGGCGCCCCCGCCGGGCCCTGCCCGACGAGCTGGCCCCCGCCGCCGACCCGTCCGCCGGGGAGCTGGCGGCGCTGGACCGGCCGTGGCTCGGGCCGTTCCCCGACCGCCTGCTGGACGCCGCGGCGCCGGACGACACCGGCGCCGAGGTCGTCGAGCGGGAGACGATCGAGCTGGCGTTCCTCGCCGCGATCCAGCTCCTGCCGCCGCGGCAGCGGGCCGCGCTGGTGCTGCGGGACGTGCTCGACTGGTCGGCGAAGGACACCGCGGCGCTGCTGGAGACTTCGGTGGCCTCGGCCAACAGCGCGTTGCAGCGGGCGCGGGAGACCCTGCGCTCACGGCTGCCCGCCCGGCGCGCCGACTGGTCCGCGCCGCCGGTGACCACGGCCGAGGAAACGGCTCTGCTGCGCCGGTTCATCGCCGCGTACGAGTCCGCGGACCTGAGCGCCGTCGCCGCGCTGCTGCGCGAGGACGCCCGCGCGGTCATGCCGCCGTACCCGCTGTGGTTCGACAGCCGGGCCCGGATCGTCGCGGCGCTGTCCACGAGCTTCGACGCGGCGTCGCCGTACTTCACCGGGCGCTTCCGGATGGTGCCGATCCGGGCGAACCGCTCCCCGGCGGTGGCCACTTACTTGTGCCGTCGCGGGGAAGGCGAGTTCCGCCGTTTCGGTGTCACGGTGCTCACGATCGAGCACGGGCTGGTGGCCGCGATGGCCGCGTTCGAGACGCCTTCTTTCGCGCCTTACGGCTTGCCGGAGATCTTCGAGGCGTGAAAAAGCCCGGTCCGGCGATTGTCGTGAAATCGCCGGACCGGGCCTGATGCCGGATCCCCAGTGGGGCGCTACTCAAATGACGCCGCCGGGAGAGGCGCTCTCGCCCTCGTCGCCGGGAGTGGTCACCGGCGCGCGGTCAGGCGGCGCGGTGCCGTTCTCCGGCGGAGACGGTTCGGGTGCGGACCAGCTTTCGTCGCTCCACCTCGGTGGTACCGCCGAAGACGCCGTTGTCCAGCCCGTTGTCGAGGGCATAGGAAAGACAGGCCTCGCGGACCGGGCAGCGCGCGCAGACAGCCTTCGCCTGGGCGACCTGCCGGGCGCCGGGCCCGACTTCGGAGATCGGGAAGAACAGTTCCGGGTCCTCGTCCTGGCAGGCTGCGCGAGACAGCCAGCCGGTGGTCGTGAGTTCCATTTTCGCGTTTCACCTCCTGCCATTCATTGTCATTTCTCGGTCAACCGAGTTCTCCCGGGCGCGCGGCAGAGATCATCACTGGCTCCACTCGGGGGTTCTCGATCGCACTGCCCCAGCCGGAAGGCGGGTGGGCAACCGAATATCCAACGTACCAGGGATCGGGAATCTTCCCAGCCCTTCTGCTCCAGGTCACACCACGACTTCGCGACGCCGGGCCGGGCTTTTGTCCGGTGTGGGTGCCTGTCCAGCGCGACACGCACGGGACCGGCTCGGTTTTTCCGTGCCCCACAACACATTCCCGGCCGCGCGCGGCATGACGCGGGCCGTTCGGCACCTGCTCTCCTCGATGGCCATTCGTGGGAGGTACCCCAGTACTCGCGAAGTTACTCGCGGTGCCGTGATCCGATCGTTACACCCAGCGGCCTGCTCACCGCACCTGAGTCAGCGGGGGTGTTTCCGGGACGGAGGGGTGGTGGGCGGGCGTGGAGGACTTCTTCCGCTCCGAGTTCGTGCCGCTCGTGGCGTTCCTGTGCAAGACCGGGCTGGTGCCGTCGCTGGCCCGCGACGTGGCCGCCGAGGCCCTGCTGCAGGCCGCGGGTCTGGGTGCGGCTGTCGGCCGCGCGCGTCGCGGACGAGCAGGCCTGGCTCGACGACGGCCCGGCCGGCGAGGAGGACGACAAGCTGACCGCGCTCGTCGAGCAGAACGCGCGGGTCATCGAAGTGCTGGCCACCCTGCCGGACACCCAGCGGACGGTGCTGGCCTGGTCGCTGGACGGCTTCACGCAGGCGGACATCGCCGCGGCGCTGGAGATGCCCGCGGCCACCGTGCGCTCCAACCTGCGCCACGCGCGAGACCGGCTCCGGCGCCGGGCCGCCGCGCACGGCGAGGCGCCCCTGGACCAGGAGGAGGCCGTGATGGCCGTTGTGCTCGAGGCGGACGCAGCCCTGATCGACTCGCTCAGGCTCGGCCTCGACGTGGAAGCGACGCTGACGCGGGTGAAGGACCAGGCGCGCGAGAAGCCGTCACCCGCGTTCCCCGCGCACTGGATGCCCCTGGACGGCGCGGTCACCGCCGCGGTCGCCGGGGACCACCGCGCGGCGGCCCGCTTGCTGGAGATCATCCGGCCGCTGGTGGTCCGGTACTGCCGCGGCCGCGTCGGCGGCCTGGAGCGCGCGTACTCCTCGGCCGACGACCTGGCGCAGGAGGTGTGCCTGGCGGTGCTCACCGCGCTGCCCTCCTACCGCGACCAGGGCCGCCCGTTCCTCGCCTTCGTGTACGGCATCGCGCAGCACAAGGTCGCCGACGCCCACCGGGCCGCGGCCCGCAACCGCACCGACCCGGTCCCCGAGCCCCCGGAGCGCGCCGAGCCCGGGCACGGCCCGGAACAGCTGGCCCTGCAAGGAGAACTGAACGACCGGCTGTCGCAGCTGCTGAGCGTGCTGCCCGAGCGCCAGCGCGACATCGTCCTGCTGCGCGTGGTGGTCGGCCTCTCCGCGGAGGAGACGGCCGACGCCGTGGGCTCCACCCCGGGCGCGGTCCGCGTCTCCCAGCACCGCGCGTTGTTACGGCTGCGGCGAGCGCTTTCCACTGGCGAGCGCGGCTAAACGCTGCCGACCGGGGTGATCGCCACCCCGCCGGCCGGACAGGTCCACACCGCCACCCCGTCGCGCACCGACACCCGCAACGGATGGGTTTCCGGATGCCGCGGGCAGGCCGGCCAGTTCGTCGTGGCCCGGCCCCAGAGCTGTTCGATCGCCCAGTCCTGAACCTGCTCGGCCACCATCGCGACGCGGTCGGGCGCCGAGGCCGACCGCGAGGCATATACGCCGACGCCGCTGCCGTCCGCACCCCACATCAGCACCGACGCCGAATCCGGGTCACCCGCCCAATCGCGATCTTCGATGCGGGGCGGAGCGACGTCGGCACTCCGGAGATCACGCAACACCGGTGCCATCGCCTCGCTCAACAGCTCGTCCACGGGACCAGCATGCACCCGCCCCTCACGAATCCGTGCCGAGTTTCGCCCGGACGAAGTCCGCCAGTGTCTGCGCCGGGCCTTCCGCGCCGTCGCGGGACAGGAGCATGAACTCGACCTCGCCGGGGTCCGGGAGGCCGAGGCCGGTGGGCAGTGCGAGGAGGTCCGCCGGGACGAGGCTGCGGGCGTGGACCGTGACGCCGAGGCCCGCGGCGGCCGCGGCGCGCAGGCCGGTGAGGCTCGAGGTCAGGCACGCCGCACGCCATTCGAGGCCCGCGCGCTCCAGCGCCTCGACCGCGAGCTGGCGCGTGACCGACGGCATCGGGTACTGCACCAGCGGCACCGGCTGCCCCGGTTCCAGCGCGGTGGCCTCGGAACCGATCCACACCAAGGGTTCGCGCCGCAGCGGCGGGCCGTGGCCGGTGCCGGGACGGCGTTTGCCGAGCACCAGGTCGAGCCGGCCCTCGGCGATGCGCTGGGCCAGCACGTCGGACAGCTCCACGTGCAGCTCGACGTCCACCAGCGGGTGACTGCGCCGCAGCCGCCGCAGGATCTCCGGCAGCACGCCGAGCGCGAAGTCCTCCGAGCAGCCGAACCGGACGCGCCCGCGGACCTCCACGCCGCGGAAGTGCCGGGCCGCGCGCTCCTCGGTGTCCACAATGGTCTGGGCGAAGCCGAGCATCGCCTGTCCCCGCGCGGTGAGGTCGACCGCGTGGGTGTCGCGCGCGAACAGCAGCCCGCCCGCTTCGCCCTCCAGCCGCCGGATGTGCTGGCTGACTGTGGGCTGGCCCACACCCAGCCGGCGGGCCGCGGCCGTGAAGCTGCGCGTTTCGGCCACCGCGAGGAAGGAGCGGCACAGACGGGGATCCAGCATGCGGCCCATCCTATCGGCGTTCACAATGACAGTCAGTACGGTCATCGGGGTTCCGAATGATCACCGCCACCCGCACAATAAGCCGGGAAGGGAGTTCCATGACCACCGTGCTCGCCCCGTTGACCCGCCCCGTCGCCGCCCTGCTGGCCAAGCTGCGGATCGACCCGTTCATCGCGGCCATCCTCGCCACCGTCGGCATCGCCTCGCTGCTGCCCGCTTCCGGCGGCACCGCGACCGGCTTCGGGATCGCGTCGAACATCGCCGTGGGCCTGCTGTTCTTCCTCTACGGCGCGAGGCTGTCGAGCCAGGAGGCGCTGGACGGCCTCCGCCACTGGCGCCTGCACGTCACGGTGCTGGCCGCGACGTTCGTGCTCTTCCCGCTGCTCGGCCTCGCCACCTCCGTGCTCTCCCCCGGCCTGCTGACCAGCCCGCTCTACACCGGCGTGCTGTTCCTGTGCCTGCTGCCCTCCACCGTGCAGTCCTCGATCGCGTTCACCTCGATCGCGAAGGGCAACGTCGCCGCGGCGATCTGCAGCGCGTCGGTGTCGAACCTGCTCGGCATCGTGGTGACGCCGCTGCTGGTCGCGGTGCTGCTGTCGAGCGACGGCCCCGGCGTCAGCGGCTCGGCGGTGCTGAACATCGTGCTGCAGCTGCTGGTGCCGTTCGTCGCCGGGCAGCTGGCCCGGCGCTGGATCGGCGCGTGGATCAAGCAGCACTCGGCGCCGCTGAAGCTGGTGGACCGCGGCTCGATCCTGCTGGTGGTCTACACCGCGTTCAGCGCGGGCATGACCGAGGGCATCTGGCGCAAACTGGACCTCGGCCCGTTGCTGGTGCTGCTCGGCGTGTGCGTGGTGCTGCTCGCCGTCGTGCTCACCGTGACCGGCACCGGCGCGAAACTGCTCGGCTTCGACCGCGCCGACCGGATCACCATCCTGTTCTGCGGCTCGAAGAAGAGCCTGGCCAGTGGGCTGCCGATGGCCACCGTGCTGTTCGGGCACGCGCAGGTCGGCCTGATCGTGCTGCCGCTGATGCTGTTCCACCAGCTCCAGCTGATCGTCTGCGCCGCACTGGCCCGCCGGTACGCCCGGGAGGCCGCCGACGAGCCGGGGGAGCTCGTCCCGGCCTGACCGCTATTCGTCCACATCGGACGGTTCAGCCGCCGAGCGCGCGGTCGACGCGGCCGAGCAGGTCGTTCAGCGTAATGCGTTCCTCCGGTGACAGCAGGGAAAGCGCGTCCTCCTGCAGCTCGCGGCTGACCCCGGGGACCACGCTCTGCAGGCGTTCGCCCTTACGGGTCAACCAGACGCGCACCCGGCGGCCATCGCGCTCGTCCGGATCACTGCGGACGAGGCCGCTTGTCGTCATGCGCTGGACCGCACGGGTGACCGTCGGTGCCTCCACGCCGATGCGCGTCGCGATCTGGCCCGGGGTCAGGCCGTCGCGCTCCCACAGGCAGCCCAGCACGAACTGCTGGCCGGCGTGCACGCCGTACGCCCGCAGCCGCCGATCGGTCTCGCTCTTGAGCCGGCGCGACACGGCCGCGATCCGGGTGAGGAACGCGTCGTCGGCTCGCATCGCGGCATGTTATCGGTTCTCGCGACCGGCAATGACCCGCCGAATGCCCGAAGCCGGCACATTCTTGTAGCAGGTCCAGTTGGAGAAGGTGCCTCAGCGACGGGCCAGCGCGGTCGTCACCAGGATGTCCAGCAGCTCCGGGAATTCGACGCCCGCCGCCGCCCACATCTGCGGGAACTGCGAGGCGGCGGTGAAGCCGGGGAACGTGTTGACCTCGTTGACCACGGGCGTGCGGCCGTCGCGCAGGAAGAAGTCGACGCGGAGCAGGCCGCGGCAGCCCAGCGAGCGGAACGCGGCCAGCGCCTGCCATTCGACCGCCTCCCGCAGCTCGTCGTCCAGCCGGGCCGGGATGTCGAAGATCGTGGTGGTGTCGGCGTACTTGGCCTCGTAGTCGAAAAACGCGTGACCGCCGTCGATGCGGATCTCCAGCGCCGGGCCGGCTTCGAGGCGGCCGTCCGGGTGCTCCAGCACGGCGACGTCGACCTCGCGGCCGGGCACGGCGGCCTCCACGAGCACCTTGGTGTCGAAGTCCTTGGCCAGCTTGACCGCCTGCGCCAGCTCCTCCTCCGCGTCCACTTTGGAGATTCCGAGGCTGGAGCCGGTGCGGGCCGGCTTGACGAACATCGGGAAGCCGAGGCGGTCGATTTCCTCCGGGGTAAGGGTTTCGTCCCCGGCACGCAGCACGACACCGTCGGCCACCTCCAGGCCGTCGGCGACGAGGAGCTTCTTGGTGAACTCCTTGTCCATGCCCGCCGCGCCCGCGAAGACGCCGTTGCCGACGTAGGGCACGCCGACCATCTCCAGCAGCGACTGGACCGTGCCGTCTTCGCCGAATTCACCGTGCAGGGCGGGGAAAACCACGTCGACGCCCTCGAACAGCCCGATCGCGTGCGCGAGGCCGCCGGGCTCGCCGTCGCCGCTCGCCCACCGGCCGTCCGGCGTGATCAGGACCGGGACGACTTCGTAGCGCTCGGGGTCGAGATGGTCGATCACGGACCGGCCCGACTTGAGCGAGACTTCGTGCTCGCCGCTGCGGCCGCCGTGCAGCACGGCGACGCGGACCCGGTTTGCGGTCAAGGCAAAGCTCCTTCGCTGCGGTGATGATGACGCGGCACCCGTGGCCCGATGCCGGTGAGGATCTCGTGCGGGTTGGTGCCGGCCCAGCGCGCCCAGTCGACCGCCGTGGGCTCACCCTCGTCGCCCGGTCCGAAAAGGACGATCTCGTCGCCGACGTGCGCGGGCGTGTCGCCGACGTCCACCACGAACTGGTCCATCGCGATCCGCCCGACGACCGGGTGCCGCGCGCCGCGGAACCACACCTGGGCGCCGTGCGCCCCGGCCAGGCGCGGGACGCCGTCGGCGAACCCGAGCGGTACCAGGACGAGCGTGGTCGCGCGGGTGGTGACGTGGTCGTGGCCGTAGGAGACACCGGTGCCGGCCGGCACCCGCTTGACCTGCACCGCGCGCGCCCGCAGGGTCATCGCGGGGCGCAGCCCGGGGTGCGCGGGCTCGACGCCGTAGAGGGCGATGCCGGCGCGGACCAGGTCGTAACGCGTGGCCGGGATGGTGAGTGCGGCGGCGGAGTTGGCCAGGTGCCGCACCGTCGGCCGCAGCCCGGCGCGCTGCGCCCGCGCCAGCGCCGTTTCGAAGCGGCGCACCTGTTCCGGCACGGTTTCCGGGTCCTCGGCGGTGTGCAGGTGCGACCAGACGCCGCGGACGTGCACCGCGCCCGCCGTCTCGTAGCGCCACGCTTCGTCGACGAGCTCGCCCCACGAATCGGCGACGGCCCCGTTCCGCGAAAGGCCGGTGTCGATCTTGAGGTGCACGCGCGCGGGCGCCTCCCCCGCCGCGGCGACGATCGAACGCAGGTGCTCGACCGAGGAGACGCCCAGGTCGACGCCTTCGCCGATGGCCGTCCCGAAGTCCTCGTCCGGCAGGTGCAGCCAGCTGAGCACCGGCGCCGGCACCCCGGCGCGGCGCAGTTCCAGCGCCTCGTCGAGGGTCGTCACGCCGAGCCAGGTGGCCCCGCCTTCGAGCGCGGCCCGCGTGACGGGCAGCAGCCCGTGCCCGAAGCCGTCCGCCTTGACCACGGCCATCACCGGCGTGCCCGCCGTCTCGCGGATCAGCCGCGTGTTGGCGGCCACGGCGTCCAGGTCGACGACCGCCGACACGCGGTCTGTGCTGGTGAGTGCCCGGGTGCCCGGCATCCCCACCCCCTTCGGCTCGTCACGGAAACGCGGTCGATCCTCTCCGTGCCGGACCGCGCCAACATCGGCCGAAGAGCTGGGCGAAATCGGCCGAACGGCTGATAACGCGACAGTGAGCAGGTTATCTGGCCACGGGGGGTGACGACGTGCTCCCCTTATCCGGGAAAAGCGCAGGTCAGACCGATTCGAGAAGGAGCCCGGCGGCCGGCGAACTCCCGGGCGGCCAGCTCACCGGGGCGATCTTGACGTCTCGCGACACGGGCATGCCGGGCTCTCCGCGCGGCGGGGCCGGTCACCGGTGCGGCCATCGCGAAGGCGCGGTTCGGCGTCGCCGGGCGGGCCATGCTCGTCCTGACCGAAATCCCGGGCGCGAAACCGGCGCCCGCCTCGAGCCCGGGACCGAGCCAGGTCGCCTTCGAGGTGCCGTCCCGGCCCCAGCTGGCCCGGTTCGCCCGTCACTACAGGGAATCGCACCCCGACGGCGACCTGCGCGACCACCTCGTGTCCGAGTCCTGCTAAGTGCTCGATCCGGACGGGCCCACGGTCGAGATCACCTGTGGCCGCCCCGCGGCGAATGGTCCCGGCGCAACGGGCTCCCGGTCCTCGTCACCGATGCCATGAGCCTGGACGACCTCGCCGGCGAGCCCGGCGCCGGGGAGCCGACAACCTCGACCCGGCGACCGAACTCGGCTCCGTGCAACTGAAGGTCACCGACCGCGGGCTCGCGGCGACCACGCCGTTCCACCGCGATCTGCTCGGCCTCGACGTGGCCGCCCGCGTGGGCGATTCGTTCCTCGGCGTCTCGGGCTTCCGCCTGCTGCTCGTTCTCACCAGCCGCACATCGACGTCACCGAAGACCCGTCGACCGTCGTCGCGGAGATGGGCCCGGTGCTCAGTCGAGCTGGATTTCCGGTTGGTAGAGGTCGACCCAGGTCGCGATGTCGATCGTGCGGTCGAGGGCCTCGCGGGTGCTGTCCGAGATCTCCTTCGGGTCCATCCGCACGACCTCGTCCACCCAGGCGCGGTTCGTGAACTGGAAGACGGGGTGATCGGCGTCATCGGCCAGGTCCTTGGCCATCTGCTGGAGCTCGCCGGCGTACCGCTCGTCCTGGGTCGAGGGGAACGGGCTCTTCACCCGGTCCCGGACCGAGGCCGGCAGCAGATCGCCCGCCGCCGCGCGGAGAAGGCTCTTTTCGCGACCGTCGAAGGTCTTCATCGACCAAGGGGTGTTGTAGATGTATTCCACCAGGCGGTGATCGCAGTACGGCACGCGCACCTCCAGGCCGACCGCCATGCTGATCCGGTCCTTGCGGTCGAGCAGCATGGGCAGGAACCGGGTGAGGTGCAGGTGGCACATGATCCGCATCCGGCGTTCCTGCTCGTTCTCCGCGGGCAGCGATTCGACCGCGGCCGCCGCGTCGCGATAGGACTCCTTGAAGTAGGTCTCCAGGTCGAGCGCGGCCATCAGGTCCGGATTCATCATGTCCATCGCGTTCGAATCGTCCCACTCGGCCAGCACGGGGACCATCCACGGGTAGATGTCGGCGTTCGCGAGCTCGGGCACGTGGAACCACGGGTACCCGCCGAACACCTCGTCCGCCCCCTCGCCGGAGAGCGCGACCGTCGAATGCTCACGGATGGCCTTGAACAGCATGTAGAGCGGCACGTCGACATCCGCCATGCCGACCGGGAAATCGCGGGCCGAGATGACCGCCTTGCGATTCTCCCAATCGGCCATGGAGGTGTACGGCAGCACGATGTCCTGGTGGACCGAGCCGATGTGGTCGGCGACGTCGTGCACGAACGGCGAGTCCGGGGTGGCTCGCATCAGGTCGGGCCGGAAGGATTCGTTGCGGCCGACGAAGTCCACCGAGTACGTGTGCACCCGTTCGCCTTGAGCGGCCAGCTGCCGGGCCGCCACGACGGTGAGCGAGCTGGAATCGAGCCCGCCGGACAGCAGGATGCACTGCTGCACGTCCGCGACGAGCTGGTGCCCGACGATGTCGTCGAGCAGCTCGCGGGTGGCCGCGACGGTGGTGTCGAGATCGTCGGTGTGCTCGCGCGGCTCGAGGGTCCAGTAAGTGCGCTCGCGCAGGCCGGAGCGGTCGACCACGACCAGGCCGCCCGGGCGGACCTCCCGCATGCCGGACCAGATCGCGGCCCCGGGGGTGTTCCAGCCGTTCAGCATCTCGCGGAGGCCGTCGGTCTTGATCACCCGCTTCGACAGCGGGTGGGCCAGGATGGCCTTCGCCTCCGAGCCGAAGAGCACGCCGTCCGCGGTGGGGTAGAAGAAAAACGGCTTGATGCCCAGCCGGTCGCGGACCATGACCAGTTTCTCGGCACGGGAGTCCCAGATCGCGAACGCGTACATCCCGTCGAGCCGGTCGACCAGCGCCTCGCCCCACTCGAGGTAAGCGCGCAGCACGACCTCCGTGTCGCTCGAGGTCCGGAACCGGTGGCCGCGCCCGTGCAGTTCCGCGCGCAGCTCGGTGAAGTTGTAGGCCTCGCCGCTGTAGGTCATCACCACCGGCCCGTCCGGCGTCTCGACGGTCATCGGCTGCGCGCCGCCGTCGAGGTCGATCACCGCCAGCCTGCGGTGGCCGAGCGCGACGTGCCGGTCCACCCAGGTGCCTTCGGCGTCGGGGCCGCGGCACTCCATCGTCCGGGTCATGGCCGCCACGGCCGCCCGGTCGGTTTTCAGGTCCCGCTCAAAGGACAGCCACCCGGTGATACCGCACATTCCGCCCACTCCTTCCGAGTGCGGGCGCGGGGTACGCCCGCCACGGACCATCCCACGCGGCGAACGGTGAAACCCCTAGTTCTCCGGCCCTGGCACGCCGGTCAGCAGGCTCACCGCGGAAGGTGCTGCCAGCCGGCTCTTCGGTGTCATTCCCAAGGAGCGTTCCCTTTTGCCCGAATCCTTCATGGCCGGCCGCCGGCGGATCCTGCAGCTGGGCATCGCCGGCATCGGGCTGGCCGCGACCGGCCCGCTGCTGGCCGCGTGCTCGGCGTCCGACGGGAGCCTGCCCGGACCGGCGAACCTCGACCCGCACGGCACCATCCTGGCCGGCGACGTCTACACCCTCAACCAGATCTTCGAGCCGCTCTACCTCACCGCGGTGGACGGCTCGCTGCAGCCGCACCTGGCCACCGGCCACACGGTTTCACCGGACGGCAAGACCTACACCTTCGCCCTCCGCCCGAAAGTCACCTTCTCCGACGGTTCGCCGCTGACCTCGGCGGACGTCGTGTACTCGCTGAAGCGGGCGCAAAGCAGCAAGGGACCGCTGAGCTTCCTCGACGGCGTGATCTCGTCGGTCACCGCGGCCGGCGACCTGAGCGTCGTCGTCCGGCTGACCCAGGCCTGGAGCCCGTTCACCTCGGACATCTCGGCGTTCTCGAACTCGATCGTCCCGGACGACCTGCAGGGCAAGCCCGCCGCCGAGTTCTTCGCGAAGCCGGTCGGCACCGGGCCGTTCACCCTCGAATCTTGGGTGAAGGGGGGCACGGTGACGCTGGCCGCCAATCCGAAGTACTGGAACGCCCCCGGCCCGTATCTGGACAAGGTGGAGTTCACCGTCGTCCAGGACGAGAACCAGCTGGTGCAGCAGTTGCAGGCCGGGCAGGTCGACGTGATCGACACCGTGCCGCCCGCCAATTTCACGCAGATCATCCAGGCCTCGCTCAAGCAGATCGGCGTCACGATCTCCATCCGGTCCATCGAGGACGCGGCGTACCAGGCGGCGTTCCAGAAGTTCGACTTCGACCTGTTCATCGACATCGCGATCAACGACATCAGTGACCCCGACGAGATGGCCTCCTTCGAGCTGGACGAGACCGACGGCGGCTCGAACTCGTACTGGACGCACTACAGCGATCCGGCGACCACCGCGCTCGTGCGGCAGGCCGAAACCGAGCCGGATTCCGCCAAGCGCCAGCGCCTCTACGGCCAGATCCAGCAGAAGGTCGCCGACGACGTGCCGTTCGTGCCGCTGTCCTACCCGGCGGCGATCAAGGGGCTGGGCAGCCACGTGCAGGGCTTCAAGGTGAACCCCGCCGGAGCGGTGCGCCTCAAGGAAGTCTGGCTGGCATGACCGTCCGGCCCGGGGCCGCCCGATGAAGTTCCTCGCGCGCCGCGCGGCCCAGGCCATGCTGGTGGTCTGCGGGGTCGTGGTGCTGACGTTCCTGCTGCTGCACCTCATCCCCGGCGACCCGGCGCGGCAGATCCTCGGCACTCACGCGACCGACGCCCAGGTCGCGGCCCTGCGGCAGCAATGGGGCCTGGACCGGCCGCTCACCGCGCAGTTCGGCTCGTTCGTCGCCGGGCTGTTCACCCGCGCCGACACGGGAACCTCGCTGTTCTACGGCGTACCGGCCCGGTCGCTGATCGAGCCGCGCATCGGCTTGACCGTCGAACTGGTCGTGATGGCCGGGGTCGCCTGTGTGCTGATCAGCGTGCCGCTGGCCGTGTGGGCGGCCGTGGCCAAGGACCGCCTGCCCGACCAGCTGATCCGGATCATTCCCGCCGTCGGGGCCGGGATGCCGGCGATCTGGCTGGGGCTGCTGCTGATCATCCTGTTCAGCGTGCGGCTGCACTGGTTCCCGGTCGGTGGCGCCGGTCCCGGCGCCTGGCTGACCTCCCGCGGGCTCGTGCTGCCCGCGTTCACCGCCGCGCTGGCCATCGCGCCGCTGCTGATCCGCAGCCTGCGGGCGGAACTGCTCGAGGTGCTGCAGTCCGACTACATCGCCGCCGCGCGGACCCGCTCGCTGAGCGAAACGCGGGTGCTGTTCGTGCACGCGGCCCGCAACGCGGTCGTGCCCATGGTGACGCTGCTCGGGCTGAACCTCGCCTACCTGGTCGGCGGCACGGTGGTGGTCGAGCAGGTCTTCGACCTCAACGGCCTGGGCGGGCTGATGTTCACCGCGATCGGCGACCGCGATTTTCCCGTCGTACAAGGCATCGCGCTGCTGCTCGCCGTCGTCGTGGTGGTGGTCAACCTGCTCACCGAGGCGGGCGCCGCGCTCGTGGACCCGCGGCTGCGGGCCCGGGCATGAGGCGCGCCTCGGGGCCGCTCGGGAGCGAACGGGGCCACGCGTCGCTGAGGCGGTGAATGACCTCGAGCCCGCCGTTCATGGCCGGCTCGATCCTGGTTGGCCGCCATCGCGGCGATCGCCGTCCTCGGCCCGATCTGGCTGCCGGATCCGACGGCCCAGGACGCGGACGCGCTGCTGGCCGGCCCCAGCGGCGCGCACTGGCTCGGCACCGACCAGCTCGGCCGGGACATGCTGAGCCGGTTGGTCAACGCGGCGGGAACCGATCTGCGGATCGCGATTCTCGCGCTCATCACACCGTTCGTCGCCGGCGTCGTGCTCGGCACCGTCGCCGGCTACTTCGGCGGCTGGATCGACACGGCCGTCATGCGGGTGATCGACGTGCTGATCGCGTTTCCGTTCTACGTCCTGGTGATCACCCTGGTGTTCGTGGTGGGCGCGGGCGAGCGCGGGATCTACGTGGCGCTGGGCGTGGTCGGCTGGGTGACCTACGCCCGGGTGATCCGCGCGACCACCCGGATCACCCGAAGACAGGACTGGGTGACCGCTGCCCGGCAGGGCGGATTGCCCATGTGGCGGGTGATCCTGCGCCACGTCCTGCCGCACACCCTCACCCAGGCCGTCGTGCTGCTCGCCTCGGACATGATCGTCGTGATCGTCGCCGTGATCACGCTCGGCTTCCTCGGCCTCGGCGTGCAGCCGCCGACGCCCGACTGGGGATCGATGATTTCCGACAACCGCGCGTTGATCACGACTCTGTGGTGGCTGCCCACGATGCCGGGCTTCGCCGTCGTGCTCACCGGGATCGGATTCGCGTTGCTGGCGGACGGCATCGCGGACGTCTGGCGGGTGCGCCGATGACCGCGCGACCCGCGCTGCGGCTGGAAGGGCTCAGCGTCGAGTTCCCCGGGCCGCAGCCGCCCGCCGTGGACAGCCTCGGTTTCGAGGTCGCGCCGGGGCGCACGGTCGGCATCGTCGGCGAATCGGGCAGCGGCAAGAGCCTCTCGCTGCGGGCGATCATGGGCATCCTGCCCGGGGCCGCCCGCGTCACCTCGGGCCGGCTGTGGCTCGGCGAGACCGAGCTTCCGTTGACCGGCAAGGGAATCCGGGCGGCCCGCAGGCAGCGGCCGGCCATGGTGTTCCAGGATCCGCTGGCCGCGCTGAACCCGGTGATGCGGGTGGGCGACCTGATCGCCGAGGTGCCGCGCCGCGTGTTCGGGCACTCGGCCGCGCACTCGCGCCGGCTCGCGCTGGAGCTGATGCGGCAGGTCCGGCTGCCCGACCCCGAACGGCTGGCCCGCGCCTACCCGCACCAGCTCTCCGGCGGGCAGCGGCAGCGGATCATGATCGCGGCGGCGCTGGCCGCCGAGCCCGAGGTGCTGCTGTGCGACGAGCCGACCACGGCGCTGGACGTCACGGTCCAGGCCGCGGTGCTGGACCTGCTCGCCGAGATCACGCAGCGCGCCGGGCCGGCCGTCGTTTTCGTCAGCCACGACCTGGCCGTGATCAGCCAGGTGGCCGACGAGATCATCGTGCTGCGCGAGGGACTTCGGCTGGAGGCCGGCCCCACTTCCGCCGTGCTCGCGGGCCCCGGCACCGACTACACCCGCACCCTGCTCGAATCGGTGATCGAACTGCCGGGCCGGCCGGACGCCGCCGGCGTGGAAAGCCCGGCCGTGTCCGTGCCCCGCCTGGCGGCCCGCGGGATCGGCGTCACCTACCGGCACGCGGCCCGCCCCGCGCTCGCCGGAGTGGACCTCACCGTCCACTCACGACAGATCCACGGCCTGGTCGGCGAGTCCGGCTCGGGCAAGACGACGCTGGCCCGAGTGCTCACCGGAGCGCTGAAGACCGATGCCGGCACGGTGGAATGGGACGGCACCCCGCTGGGCCGGCGGCGCGGCCGGGCGCAGCTGCGGGCGATCCAGATGGTCTTCCAGGGCCCCTACGCGTCCCTCGATCCGCGCATGACGGTGCGCCAGACCCTCACCGAACTGCTCCGCCCCGGCGGAACGACCGGGCGCTCGGCGCTCGAAGCCCGGTGCCGCGAGCTGCTGGACCAGGTGGCCATGCCCGCGTCGGCGCTGGACCGGGTGCCGGGCCAGTTCTCCGGCGGGCAACGCCAGCGCATCGCCATCGCGCGGGCCCTCGCGGTGGAGCCGAGCCTGCTGGTGGCCGACGAGCCGACCTCCGCGCTGGACGTGTCCGCGCAGTCGGCCATCCTGGAGCTGCTGGCCGGCCTGCGGGACTCCGCCGGGCTCAGCGTGGTGCTCATCTCGCACAATCTGGCCGTGGTCAACGAGATCTGCGACGAGGTCTCGGTGATCCACCAGGGCGAGATCGTCGAAGCCGGCCCCACCCGCGCGATCTTCGCGAATCCGGCCCACGCCTACACCCGGCGGCTGATCGAGTCCGTTCCCCGGCTCCGGACGGACGCTTCCTGACGACCGGCTCGCTGGCGTTTACTTGGCCACGCCGTTCCGTCCGGTCGGTCAAGGCTTCGCGACCAGCGGGAAGGTCACCCCGGTGAGCCGCTCCGACGTTTCCCACAGCCGCCGCGC
The DNA here is from genome assembly GCF_900110575.1 of Amycolatopsis saalfeldensis. GTDB lineage: Bacteria > Actinomycetota > Actinomycetes > Mycobacteriales > Pseudonocardiaceae > Amycolatopsis > Amycolatopsis saalfeldensis. The sequence continues at coordinate 88,489 of NZ_FOEF01000004.1, read as the reverse complement.
CAGTACCGGGTCGCTGGCCATCGCCGACCGGCCGACCAGCGCCGGGTGACCGTGCAGCTCGTAACGCCCGTCCGGGCCGACGTAGCTGGCTCCCGGCAGGTCCTGGGTCGCGGCGTACAACGACGGCAGCGCGCCCTGCGCCTCGGTCTGCGCGAAATAGCGTCCGGCCAGGTGGACGATCTTGACCAGGTGCGGGTTGCGGCCCTTGGTGCCGAGATTGGTCGCGGAATACCCGGGGTGTGAGGACAGCGCGCGCACGGACGATCCGGCTTCGCGACAACGCCGCTCCAGTTCGAGGGTGAACAGCAGGTTCGCCAGCTTCGACCGGCCGTAGGCCTTCACCGGGCTGTAGCCGGAGCGGGCGAAGTCGAGGTCATCGAGGTCGAGCACGCCCGCCTTGTGCGCACCGGAGGCCACGGTCACCACGCGGCCGGTGATCGAGGGCAGCAGCAGGTTGGTCAGCGCGAAGTGGCCGAGGTGGTTGGTGCCGAACTGCAGCTCGAACCCGTCCGCCGTGTGACCGTGCGGGGTCATCGCCACCCCGGCGTTGTTGACCAGGATGTCGAGTCCGTCCCGCCAGTCCCCGGCGAACGCGCGCACCGACGCCAGATCCGCCAGGTCGAGTTCGCGAACCTCGGTATGGCCAGGCATAGCGGCCGCGGCCCGCTCGCCGGCGGCGACATCCCGTACCGCCAGCACCGTGCGCGCCCCTGCCGCACTGAAGGCGGCTGCTGTGCCGCGCCCCACCCCGCCGGCCGCCCCGGTCACCACGACCGTGCGCCCGGTCAAGTCGGGAAGATCGCCGGCGGTCCACTTGCGCATCGTCACGATCGCCAGCTTAAGCGCCCGCCCGGGTCGACGCCCGGCCCGCGCGCTCGGCGGCAACTCCGGAGGTTCGTCGCTACTGGTCGCCGCGTTGTCGTTCCAGGGCGCGGCCGAGGCGGACGAGGCCGTCGCGGAGCTGGCCGGCGACGTCGGCCGGGGTCGGTCCGAGCCGGCCTTCGAGGTTGCCGTTGAGCCAAAGCGTCGCGAAGCCGTGGGCGAACGACCACCCGGCGAGCACCACGCCGGTGACGTCGGCGCCTGGTGGTAGCCCGTCGAGGTTGCCTGCACTGCCGTAGAGGATCTGGAACGCCTCGTCGCGCGCGAGCGACAGTTCGGGGTCGTCGTCGTGGTAGAGGTCCGGCCGCAGCATGACGGCGAAGTGGCCGGGGTGTGCCAGCGCGAAGCCGATGTAGGCGTTGCCACCGTCGAGGAAGCCGTACGGCCCGTGGGCGACCGGTCCGATGGTCTGGCCGGCCAGCCGGAACGCTTCGGTGGCGATGGCGGTGAAGACCCCCGCTTTGTCACGGAAGTGGTGGGCCGGGGCTCCGTGCGAAACCCCGGCTCGCCGGGCGATCTCGCGCATGCTCAACGCGGCGGGCCCCACCGCTTCGACCTCGGCGACCGCGGCGTCGATCAAGGCCTGGCGCAGATTTCCGTGGTGGTAGGGCTTGGGTGCGTCGCTCGCCATGAGGCAAACGCTACCGGCATCTAGGCGTTGACAAGATGCCGCCGCCTCGTAAACTAGCCAACGTCTAGATAGCGGCTGGGGGCACCGATGACCGCGCAGAGCCGAACTGGAATCCGGCGGATCAACGCCGGCGTGATCGCCAGCGTCTCGGGGGTCCTGCTCCCGGTGGCCAGCAACCTTCTGGTGCCCATCTGGCAGATGCCCTCGACCTCCGCGTCCGGACCGGAGGTCGCCCGGTTCGTCGTCGACCAGCAAGCCGCCCTGCGCGCAACCCTGGCCCTCGACACCGCCGGAGTCACCCTCTGGCTGATCTTCGGCGGCGCGGCCTGGCTTCGACTCCGCCGCGTGTCGGCCTCGGACACCCTTGCCACAAGCCTGTTCGGCGTGGCCTTCAGCGGCATGGTCCTGTTGCTGCTGGCCGGATTCACCAGCTCTTTCGTCCTCGCCTATCGGACGCCTGCCCCCGCCACGGCACAACTCCTTTACGACCTCACATTCGCCCTGCTGGCCATGTCCGGCATGCCCGCCGCCGTCGCACTGGGCGCGTATGCCACGGTCGTTTTCACCACCAAACGACTACCACGGCCCACTGGCGACCTCGCCATTCTCACGGCCGCCGCGCATATCCTGCTGCTCGTGTCACTCGTGACCCCACGGGGCATTCTCTCCCTGGAAGGTCCCCTGATCACAGTGGTGCCCGCACTGCTCTTCGCCTGGATCCTCACCACCGCACCGACCCTGAGGCGGGGTCTGTCAAACGAGCGGTGCGGCTCGGGTTGAAGTGATCTACTCGCGCCCGGCGACCAGGCGACCGTCGAAGGCGTTTAACACAGATTTCCAGCGACCGGTTCCACCACTCGACCATGCCGTCGACGACCTCGCCGGTAATGGTGGAGATGGCCCGCTCAGCCCATGACCGCCGCCGGAGGTATGACAGGTGGGGCGGGTCGGGCTCGGACGCCGAGGGCTACCCGCACCCCCTCGGGTAACGCGAGCACCATGGACCGCGACTCCCGGACGACCAGGAAGGGGACCGGGATGACCACCATCACCGCGACCACGTCAAGAACATCTCAGCGATCAACTTCAAGCCAGTGACGGCGTTGTTCCAGGGGCGGATCGAGTTCACGGTGCCTGGCGCCCAGGAGCGGCGCGCAATGCCGGCACATCGATCGAAGAAGACTGGCACCGACGAGAACGCTCTGCTGTTCCTGAAGAAGTCGAACGCCGAGTTCGTGGCACTCAAGGACGCGATGTACGCGGTGCAGGCGCAACTGCTCTGACCGATCCCGGTCAGTCGGTCGGGGCGATGTCGCCGAGCACACGCAGCAGTGTGACGCGAGCCTGGTCGCCTTCTTACCTGCACACTGCGCAGGTCGGCGCCCGCCGCGGAGCTACCGGGCTCTCCGCGCCACGAGTTCTGGCTGTTCGATGACGAACTGCTCAGCATCGAGGTGCTGCACACCGAGATCACCACCAGCGATCCCGACGACGTCGGGATCTACCCCGGCCTCGTCCGAGATCTCTGTCAGGTAGCCGAAATGCGGCTCGGCTCGCGACGCGCACCGGCCCGGCCCCGCGACCCGTCCACCCAGTCGGCGCGACAGGCTCCTCGGCCGCCGAAGCCCCGTAGCGGCCCAGCATCTCGCGCGACCGCTGGCTCGTCAGCCGCATCAGGTCCTGCCCCTGGCCGGCTCGGCGGGCCACCGGCGCGAACGTCTGTCGGAACCGGCGCGGATACGCGTGCGGCACCTTCGCATTGTCCGCGCGGTGGCTGAACAGCTGCCGGATTCCGTTGGCCGTCAGTCTTCCCTTGCGACCCAACCACATTGCGTCCGATTGGTTCGCATACAGGTGGCGCGCCCGCGCCGCCCGTTTCCGAGGACGTGCGGCCCTTCGTGGTGTCCAGCAATGCTTTCAGCTGATCCTCGGCCAGCACGTCGGACGGCTGCTCCGGCACCGCTGTCGCCGATGTCTTCGCCATCGGCGACACGACGATCTCGCCCTCGACGTCTACCAGCCACCGCCGGAGCTGTTGCAGCGTCCGGTAGTGCTCGGCGATGTTCGCCGCGACCGCTCCTGCACGTGGACGAAGCAGTGCTCGACGTGCTCCCGGCTGACCGCCGAAGCGGCCGTTGGCATGCCTTGCGCGAAGAGGTAGCCGACGAACTCGGTCGCCACCCGAAAGTACGAGTCGATCGTGTTCTTGGCCCTCGGATGCCGCCTCCAGTCCGGCAGCAGCTCCTACAGGTCCACCCAGTGCCGGAAGCCGAGTTCTCGCGTCTATAGCGGAAGCGTATGCCGTGCTGGGCCGGCTCGCCCCTTGCTGATCGAGCGACGCACGGGATGCTCTGATGTCGAAATCGCAGGTAGTGGGGCGGGTCGGGCTCGAACCGACGGCCAAGGGATTATGAGTCCCCTGCTCTAACCAACTGAGCTACCGCCCCGTCGACCGGTGCCCGTTTGCATTAGCACATAAGCCCCAGTTCGATCTAAACTATCACAGCGTCCGGGCTGGGCGTGGAACGCTTCGCGGCCGAGGGGACACCGCTTGGGGCGGCGTCGCCGAGCCGATTGGCGGCGGCCCGCGTGCCGCTGCCGGGATCGCGGCCGGCGGGCTCTACGATTCCGCGGGTGACCACCTACGACGACACCTTCGACCACCTGGACGCCGCCGCACTGCCCGAACGCCAGCAGCGCATCCTGGTGACGATCCGGGACTGGGTGGTCCGGCACGGGTACTCGCCCAGCACCCGCGAGATCGGCGACGCGGTCGGGCTGCGGTCGTCGTCCTCGGTGTCGAAGCACCTGGCCAGCCTGGAGGACAAGGGATTCCTGCGGCGCGGCACCTCGATGTCCCGGCCGATCGACGTGCGGCTGTTCCTGGACGGGGCCCCGGAACGGGAGCAGTCCGGCGACTCGGTGCCGGTGCCCGTGGTCGGCCACATCGCCGCGGGCACGCCGATCTCGGCCGAGGAGCACGTCGACGACGTCCTCACCCTCCCGCGCGGGCTCACCGGGCGGGGCACCGTCTTCGGCCTGCGCGTGCGCGGCGACTCGATGGTCGACGCCGCGATCTGCGACGGCGACATCGTCGTCGTGCGCCAGCAGTCGGAGGCCCACTCGGGCCAGATCGTCGCCGCGATGATCGACGAGGAGGCCACCGTCAAGGTGTACCGCCGCCGCGGCGGCCACGTGTACCTCGAACCACGCAACCCGGCCTACGACGTGATCGACGGCGACCGGGCCGTGGTCATCGGCACCGTGGTCTCGGTGCTGCGCAGCGTCTGACCGGCCACCGAAGGGAGCCGCGGGTCCCTCCTGGCCCGGCCCGCGCCGGCCGCGAAAGCCTTCCAGCGCTTGACTTCCCCGGCCGGCTCATGCGTGGCGGCCACCTCACCCTTGAGCTGACGGTGCCGACCTCGATCGCCCCGGCGCGCGTCGTCGTCCACCGGCCGCCGGGCGGGGACCCGAGCCCGGCGGTGCACGTCGTGGTGGCCAATGTGGACTGAGTTGTCGCGCCACAGCACCGTTTCCCTGCCCGGCCGCGACAGGCGGGAAGCCGGTCCATTGTGGACCAACCGGTCAGACCGCGGCGAGACCCGCCACGTAGATGTCGGCCTGCCGGTGCGCGACCGTTTCCCAGTCCTCGACGTGCGGCAGGCGCTGGGCCAGGAGCGCGCCGAACACGACCAGGTCCGCGGTACGGACGCCGGGCCGGATCGTGCCGTCGCGGCGGCCGCGCTCCAGCATCGAGCCCAGCGTCCGGTGGACCTCGTCGCGCAGTGAGACCGCGGCCTCGTCGATCGTGGCCGGGCCGCCGTGCAGCGGCAGCACGAGATCCGCGCCGTGCTCGATGGTCCGGCCCAGGAACGAGCGGATCCCTTCGATGGCGGACGCGTCGAGGCCCGCGGCGCTGCGGGCGGCGTCGAGCACCAGCCGGAAGGACCGGTGGGTCAGCGCGCCGAGCAGCGCCTCGCGTGAGGGGTAGTGCCGGTAGACGGTGCCGACCCCGACCCCGGCATCCGCCGCGACGGTCGCCATCGGGACCGCGGTGCCTTCCCGGCGCACCGCGGCGGCCGCCGCCGCCAGTACCCGCTCGCGGTTGTCGGCCGCGTCCCGTCGCAGCCCCCGCCGGCGGACGGCCTCGTTGCCGTTCTCCTCACCCATGGACCTGATGATGACAGCCGCGGCGCTTGCCGTTGACATCGCGCTTAGGCGGACGATATCGTCCGCTTATTGCCGGGCCCTGTCGAACGGAGCAGACCCCACCGTGACGTTCACCGTCGATCCACAGCTCGGCGCGATCCTGGCGCCGATGGTCGGCTTCCAGCCCGTTCCCGCCGACGTCGTCACCACGGATTTCCCCGCAGTGGCCGAAGATGGCGCGAAGATCCTGCTGCGTGTCCGCGACCTGGCTGCACGAGCACGCGGCCGGGCTGGGGGCCGACCCCGCCCGGATCGCCATGATGGGCGGCGGGCTGGCCGCGGCGGTCGCGTTGCCGGCCCGGGACCGGGGCGGCCCCGCGATAGCACGGCAGATCCTCGTCTTCCCCGTGCTCGGCGACCGGATCGGCGGCTCCGGCGTCTCGCCGTACCCGGGGTCGACGTCGAATTCCACCTGCACCCGACCGAACGGAGCCGCAGATGAGCATGGCCTACCTCGCCCAGCCCGAGCAGCAGCAGAAGCTCGAATGGCTCGACGGCGGCACGCTGTCGATGCTGCTCGACGGCGCGGCCACCGGCGGCCGGCTGATGATCGGCCGCTTCGACGTCAGCCGGGGCGAAGCGCCGCCGTTCCACAAGCACACGCGCGAGGACGAGGTCTTCATGCTCATCGGCGGCACCGCGCTGGTCTGGGTCGGCGAAGAAGAGCACGAGCTGCAGGAGGGCGGGATTGTGTTCCTGCCCAAGAACATCCCGCACGCCTACCGGATCACGTCGGCGAAGGCGGACCTGCTGATGATCAACACCCCGGCCGGCATCGAGGGCATGTTCCGCCACGCCGGGCGCGATCGGGCGACCCCGCGTCCGGACGGCTTCGAGATCTCCCCCGAGCGCATGGCCGAGGCCGCGGAGCGGTTCGGGAACGTCATCCTCGGCCCGCCCCGGTGAAATCCGCCTGACCGGCCAACGGAATCCGGTACGGTCGAGCCGGACGAGACGGGGGTCGGTCATGGTGTTACGGATCCGGGGTTACGCCCTGCCGCACGGCGAATTCGTCGACCTGTACGCCGACGGCGACCGCTGGACCACCGATCCCGTGCCGAATGCCGAACTGGCAGCCGAGGGCTGGCTGCTGCCGGGACTGGTCGACGCGCACACCCACCCCGGCGCCACGTCACCCGGCGACCCGCTGGACGACGGGGTGCTGCGCGAGGACCTGCTCCGGCACGTCGACGCCGGGGTCACCCTGATCCGCTCGCCCGGGCTCGCAGGCGACCCGCCGCCGTGGTTCGGCGAGGACCCGGACCTGCCGCGCGCGGTGCACGCCGGCCCGTGGCTCGCACAGCACGGCCAGTTCTTCGACGGCTGGGGCAACCGCGTGGACCACGCCGAGCTGCCGTCGGTCGCGGCGGCGCAGGCCGCGCGCAGCGGGTGGGCCAAGATCATCGCGGACTGGGGCCCGGAAGACGCGGCGGTTCCCGTCGACGTGCTCAAGGCCGCGGCCGACGCGGTGCACGCGACCGGTGGCCGGCTCGCCGTGCACACCCAGCATTCCGCCGGCAGCACGGCGGCGGTCGCGGCCGGCGTCGATTCGGTGGAGCACGGCATGTGGCTGGATTCCGGGCTGCTGCCGGACATGGCCCGCCAGGGCATCGCGCTGACCCCGACTTTGTCGGGATTCCAGGGGATGCTGCCGGGTTTGCGGGACCGCCCGGACGGCCCGGCCAAGGACTGGCTGCTGGGCGGCACCGAGGCGCTCGGGCCGTTGGTGGCGGCCGCGGTCGAGGCCGGCGTCCGCGTCCTGGCCGGCACGGACTCCCACCCGCACGGGCTGATCGCCGACGAGATCCGCGCGCTCGCGGGCACCGGCATCCGCACGCACGACGCCCTCGCCGCGGCCTCCTGGTCGGCCCGCGAGTTCCTCGGCCTCGGCGGCCTGGAACCCGGCGCGCCGGCCGATGCCGTGGTGTACGCGGAAGACCCGCGGACCGACCTGGGCCAGCTGGCCGCCCCGCTGGCCGTGATCCTGCGCGGACGGCGCGTCCGGCCGCACGCCTGAGCGCCCTAGGTCAAGCGGCTTGTTGGTGGAGGGTGTTGAGCTGGCGGTGTAGCGCTGGTGGTCGTGCCAGCCTTGGCGCATAGCCCTATCGCCGATCGGCACGGCCCCGGGCCACCAGGCCCCGCAACTCCCATGAACCGGGTGACTCCCTCAGCCCGACAGTGACGACCCGGGGTACAGACAAGACACATACGCATGTCCGACACCCGGCGTTCTTGCGTCGCAAAAAAGTAAACGGTACGGTTGAGTCTACTTCAACCCCGACCCCACCGGAGCGCGGCCATGATCGTCATCACCACCCCCACCGGAAACATCGGCAGCCGCGTGCTGGCGCAGGTCCTCGAGAGCAGCCAGCCGGTCCGGGTTGTCGTGCGGGACCAGGAAAAGCTGCCCGCCGAGGTGCGCGACCGGGCCGAGGTCGTCGAGGGCTCACACGGTGACGCGGACGTCGTCGCCCGCGCGCTCGAGGACGCTGACGCCCTGTTCTGGCTGTGCCCACCCGACCGCCAGGCCGCGGACGCCGTGGCGGCCTTCACCGGATTCACCCGCCCCGCCGCGGAAATCCTGCGCGGCCAGGGCGTCCGGCGCGTCGTGAGCATCAGCAGCCTGGGCCGGCACACCCCGTACGCCGACCGGGCCGGACTCGGGACCGGAGCGCTGGCCATGGACGACCTGATCGCCGGCACCGGGGTGGCGTTCCGGGCGCTGGCCCTGCCCGGGTTCATGGACAACTTGTTGCGGCAGAAGGAGATGCTCAAGGAGCAGGGCCTGTTCTCCGGCGCCTTCTCCGGCGACCGGCGCCATCCGGCCGTCGCGGTCCGCGACATCGCCGCCGTCGCCGCGAGGCTGCTGCTCGACCCGACGTGGACCGGCCAGGAGGAAATCCCGTTGCTCGGGCCCGAGGATCTGTCCCATGAGGACATGGCCGGGATCGCCACCGAGGCGCTCGGCCGGCCCGTGCGGTACCAGCAGGTCCCGATGCCCGCCTACCGGGACCGGTTGCTCAACTCCGGGATGTCCGAGGGCATCGCCCAGAGCATGGTCGACCTGATCACCGCCAACGAGAACGGCCTCTACCAGGGCGTCACCCGCACCCCGCAGCACGCGATCGACACCCCCACCACGTTCCGGCAGTGGTGCGAGGACACGCTCGAGCCCGCCGTGCGCTCGGCCTGACCGTCGCGTTATCAGTGATAACAATCTCTTGCTTCCAGTGGCTTATCGTCGGTAACGTGGATTGAGTACCACTGATACCACGAAGGGGTTACCAGCTGATGATCGTCATCACCGGCGCGACGGGCCGGCTCGGCTCGCAGATCGTCGAACGACTGCTCACCCGGGTCCCGGCCGGTCAGGTCGCGGTCAGCGTCCGCGACGCGGCCAAGGCGGCCGGCCTCGCGGCGCGCGGGGTGCGGGTCCGGGAGGGCAACTTCTCCGACCCCGCCTCGCTCGCCCACGCCTTCGAGGGCGCCGAGCAGGTTCTCGTCGTCTCGTCCAACGACGCGGGCGCGGAGGCCGAAACCCAGCACAAGGCCGCCATCGACGCGGCCCGCGCCGCCGGCGCCGAGCACGTCGTCTACACCAGCCACCAGGCGTCCGCGGCGGATTCGGAGTTCCTGCCGATGCGCGACCACGCCGCCACCGAGCGGTATTTGGCCGCACAGGGCGGAAAATTCACGTCTTTACGCAACGGCTTCTACGCCAGCACCGTCCCGAGGCTGATCGGCCAGGCCCTCGAGACGGGCACCATCATCGCGCCCGCCGACGGGCCGGTTTCGTGGACCGCGCACGCGGACCTCGCCGAAGCCGCGGCCATCGTCCTCGCGGGCGAGAACCCGTTCGACGGCGTCGCCCCGCCGCTGACCGCGCCGGACGTGCTCGACCTGAAGTCCGTCGCCGAGCTCCTGTCCGAGCTGACCGGGCGGACCATCACCCGAGTCGTCGCCGACGACGACGAATGGCGGGCCGAGCAGGTCGAGCAGGGCCGGTCCGAGTTCCAGGCGGAGTTCACCCTCGGCATGTTCCGGGCGGCCCGGCGGGGCGAGTTCGCCGCGACCGGCCCGGCCCTCGGCGCGCTGATCGGGCACCCGGCGGCACCGCTGCGCTCACTGCTCGAAGAGGTGGTCGCCGGCCGGTGAGTGACCGGGTTCGCGGGCCGGGAGCCCCCGCACGAGGGCGTCGAGGAAGAGGTCGAACCGCGGGGCGCCCGGGCCGAGCTCGAGGCGGTTCTCCCGGAACGCGAGCCAGCCGACGATCGAAGTGACGAAGGTGTACCAGCTCTGCTCGGCCATTCCGGCGCTGATCCCGGCTTCGCGGAAGGCCGTGACGACCGCGTGCCGGAGCCGGCCGATCGCGTCGGCGTTGTGCGGGTGGGGCCGCGACAGGCGGGTGGCGTAGCCCGGGAGGGCGAGGAACTCGTCGTGCATGGCCCACGCGATCCGCGTCAGCCGCGGGCGCCAGTCCGGGCCGCTATTCGGTTCCGGGGCCAGGATCCGGTCGACGAGGACTTCGCTGATGAGGTCGAACAGCTCGTCGCGGTTCTTCACCCACCGGTAGAGCGCGCCGTGGCTGACGTCGAGGCGACCGGCCAGCTCCCGCATGGTCAGCGTGTCCAGGTTCCCGGCCGAGGACGCGGCCTCGACGATCCGGTCGCGGCTGATCCGCGCCGGCCGGCCGGGCGGGCGGCGCGCCCCCGCCGAATCCGTCATGCCCGGCACCGTACGACACCGGTGGCCGGCGCGCGGGGAGACGCGCCTCACTGAATTAGTGACCAATGGTCACTAACGAGCTAACGTGGTGGTGTCCAAGGAAGTCCGGCGTTCAGGGGTACTGATGACGGAGCACGGGGTGCAGGGCACGGTGGCGGCGGGTTTCGAGCCCGTGCGCGAGGAGTTCGCGGCCGTGCTGGCGGCCGAGGGGGCCGATCTGGGCGCGCAGGTGGCGGCCTGCCACCGGGGCGAGCCGGTGGTCGACCTGTGGGCCGGGGCGGAAACCACGCGTGATTCGCTGCTGGGGATCTACTCCGCGAGCAAGGGGGTGGCCCATCTGGTCGTCGCCCTGCTGGTCCAGGGCGGGGTGCTGGACCTCGACGAGCGGGTCAGCCACTACTGGCCGGAGTTCGGGGTGCGCGGCAAGCGCGAGATCCGGCTGCGTGAGCTGCTTTCGCACCAGGCCGGGCTGGCCGGGGCGGACGCGGGCTTCAGCATGGAGGAGCTGGCCGACGACCGCGTCGTCGCCGAACGGCTCGGCGCGCAACGCCCGTTCTGGCGGCCGGGGACCGCTTCGGGTTACCACGCGCTGGTAGCCGCGGCGCTGAGCGGGGAAGTCGTGCGCCGCGCGACCGGGGAGACGGTGCAGAGCCTGTTCGCGTCCCGCCTGCGAGACCCGTACCAGCTGGACCTGCACCTCGGGCTGCCGGCCGGCCAGGAGCACCGTTTCCTGCCCGCCCAGCCCATGATCGCCACCCCCGAACGGCTCCGCGATCTCGCGGCGGCCGCCACCGCCCCGGACAGCCTCGAAGGCATCGCCTTCAACCGCCACCACCCGCGTAACCGCGAAGTGTGGGAGCTGCCGAACCTCCCCGTGGTCCGGACCAAAGGCCCGGCCTCGTTCGGCGGCATCGGCACCGCCCGCAGCCTGGCCAGGCTCTACGCGGCGGCCATCAGCCCCACCGACGGCGCGGCCCCGCTGCTCACCCCGGACACCGCCGCCGCGTTCGGCCAGATCCAGTCCGCCGGCTGGGATCTCGTGCTGCGCCGGCGCAAAGCCTGGGCCGTCGGCTTCCACGCCGCCGCCGAGAGCTACCCCGTGCTCGGCCAAGGCGCCTTCGGGCACAGCGGAGCCGGCGGGCAACAGGCGCTGGCCGACCCGCGCAACGGGGTGTCCTACGCGTTCCTGCGCCGTCGTTTCCTCCCGCCACCCCAGGCCGACGCCGATCACAGCCGCGTCTTGAGCGCGCTGTACACAGCGATCCGCCAGGACGAGTGACGCCCCGGACACTGTTGGCCAAAACAACAGTCGCCGAGGCCAAGACCCGGAACCCGGCCTTGCGGGCGCGATCCGGCGGCGCGCGGCACACTGGGGGCATGCCTCGCCCTCCGACCACCGCGGCCGGCGCCGACGTCGACGCGGTCACCGACGCCGTGCTCACCGCGTCCCGGCTGCTGGTGGCCGTCTCCGCCCGCTCCATCACCGCGGCCGGCGACCTCGTCACGCTGCCGCAGTTCCGGCTGCTGGTGATCCTGCACTCCCGCGGGCCGCTGAAGCACGCGGCGCTGGCCGAGCTGCTCGGGGTCACCCCCTCGACCGCCAGCCGCATGGTCGACCGGCTGGTCACCGCCGGGCTCGTGGCCCGGCAGGACAATCCGGCCTCACGCCGGGAGATCGTGATCGAGCTGACCGCCGAGGGCGCGCGGGTCGTGCGGCTGGTCACCAACCGCCGCCGCCGCGAGATCGCCAAGATCGTGTCCAAGATGCCCGAGCACGCGCGCCACGGCCTGGTCGAGGTCCTCTCCGCCTTCGCCGAGGCCGGTGGCGAGCCCCCGGCCGGCACCGCCGCCGAAGCCATCTGGGCCTGACCAGCCCCACTCCCCCGGCCCGGAATGGCGCGGTGGCGCCAAAACCACCTACTGCGCCGTGGCCGGCTCAAGCGCGGTGAGCACGGCCTGGTGGGTGACCCAGCCGCTCAGCCGACCCTCCCCGGCCAGCACCGGCAGGCCTGTGCCGGGTGCGTTCGTCAGCGCCGTCAACGCGTCGGCCAGGCTGCTCTCGCCCGTGACCAGCGGCGGCAGTTCCGCGAGGTCGCCGACCACGCCCTCGTGCTGATCGGCCAGGGCCTCCGCGACCGCGCGCGCCGTGACACAGCCCTGGTAACACCCGTCCGCCCCGACCACCGGCAGGATCCCGTGCCCGGACACGGCCAGCGCGTGCGCCGCCCGTTCCAGCGGGAGGCCCGGGTCCAGCGGTTCCGGCAGCGGCTCGGCCACCGCCTCGACGCGGGTGCCGGCCAGCCTGCGCGCGCCGGGGCTCCGGTCGAGGTCCACGCCGCGGCGGCGCAGCTTGAGCGTGTAGATCGTGTCCTTGCCCAGTGCCCGGCTGGTCGCGGTGGCGATCACGATCGCGGTCAGCATCGGCAGGATGATCGTGTACTGGCCGGTCAGCTCGAACAGCACGATCACCGCGGTGATCGGCGCCCGGGCCGCGCCGGCGAACGCCGCGCCCATGCCGATCAGCCCGTAGACGCCGGGTGAAGCGGTCACCCCCGGCAGCCACGTGTGCACGACGATGCCGAACGCCGTCCCGGCCATCGCGCCGATGAACAGCGAAGGCGCGAACACCCCGCCCGAGCCGCCGATCCCGATCGTCAGGCTGGTCGCCACGAGCTTGCCGGCCAGCAGCAGGAGCAGGAAGCCGAGGACGTACTTGCCCTCCACCGCGTTCTGCAGCACCGGGTACCCCACGCCGTACATCTGCGGCAGCAGCAACAGCAGCCCGCCGAGGAACACGCCGCCGACCGCGGGGCGCAGCCACTCGGGGCCGCGCCACAGCCGGTCGCACAGATCCTCGACCAGGTACAGCACCCGCGTGAACAGCACCCCGCACGCCCCGACCACCAGTCCGAGCACGATGAACAGCAGGTACTCCACCGGATTGCGCAAGGTGAACGGCGGCAGGTCGAGGAACGGCACGTCGCCGAACACCGCCCGCCCGACCACGCTCGCCGTCACGCTGGCCAGCACGACCGCGCCGAACGATTCCGCCGCGAAGTCGCGCAGGATCAGTTCCATCGCGAAGAACGGCCCGGCCAGCGGCGCGTTGAAGGTGGCCGCGATCCCGCCCGCCGCGCCGCACGCCACCAGCACCCGCAGGCGCGATTCGGGCAGCTTGGCCACCCGCCCCAGCGTCGACCCGAGCGCCGAGCCGATCTGCACGATCGGCCCCTCCCGGCCGACCGAGCCGCCCGAGCCGATCGTCAGCGCGGACGCGAGTGCCTTGACCGCACTGACCTGCGCCGGGATCCGGCCACCCCGTTCCGCGACCGCGTACATGACTTCGGGCACGCCGTGCCCGCGGGCTTCCGGCGCGAATTTCTGCACCAGCGGCCCGTAGACCAGCCCGGCGACCACCGGCGCCAGCAGCAGGAACCACGGCCCCAGCGCGGGAAACCACGGATGCGCCACCCGGCCCGCGGCCGAGTAGTCCGCCTGCCCGGAGAACAGGTGGGTGAACGTCGTGATCAGCCACCGGAAGACCACCGCGCCCAGCCCGGCGCCCGCGCCGATCACCAGTGCCAGGCCGATCAGCCCGCTCGTGCTCTCCCGCAGCCACCGCCCGAACGGCGGCCGCGCCGGCACCACCGGCCGTCGCCCGGTCATATCATCACCCATGGACACCATTGCAGTATGCAACACTTGTCCTGGGCTACGGCGAGGGATAACTCACAGCACGAAGTAGCGCAGCCAGAGGTACGGCGCCGCCACCGCGACGGTGATCAGCGTGACGATCGCGCCCTTCCGGGTGAACTCCCAGAACGAGATCGGCGAGCCCGAGCGGGCCGCGATGCCCAGCATCACCACGTTGGCGCTGGCGCCCACCGCGGTCATGTTGCCGCCGAAGTCCGCGCCCAGGGCCAGCGACCACCACAGCGACGCCGAGTGCGACGGGTCCGGGATGTCGTTCGTGAGCGCGAGGACGAGCGGGCTCATCGTCGCCACGTAAGGGATGTTGTCGATCACGCCGGACAGCAGCGCCGAGACCCCGAGGATCAGGAACACCGCGAGCAGCGCGTTGCCGCCGGTGGCGTCCGCGGCCAGGTGGGCGAGCCGGTCGATCACGCCGGTCTTGACCAGCGCCCCGATCATGATGAACAGGCCGGCGAAGAACAGCAGCGTCTCCCACTCGACGCCGGCGAGGTACTGCTTCGGCTGTGTGCCCGACACCAGGACCAGCAGGCCGGCGCCGAGCAGCGCGACCACCGAGGGGTCCAGGTGGACCACCGAGTGCAGCACGAACCCGGCGAACACGAGCAGCAGGACGAGGCCGGATTCAAGCAGCAGCCGGGGTTCCCGGATCGCCTCGCGCTCGTTCAGCGCCAGCACGTCGGCGACCCGCTCGGGGTCGACGGCGAACGAACCGCGGAACAGCCGCGGCAGCACCAGCACGAGCACCACCAGCTCGATCGCCACGATCGGCGCGAGGTTGAGCAGGAAGTCGTTGAACGTCAGCCCGGCGCGGCTGCCGATGATGATGTTCGGCGGGTCGCCGATCAGCGTCGCCGTGCCGCCGATGTTCGACGCGAAGACCTCGGCGATCAGGAACGGCGCGGGCTTGATGTCGAGCCGGTCGCAGACCAGCAGCGTCACCGGGGCGATCAGCAGCACCGTCGTCACGTTGTCGAGGAACGCCGAGGCGACCGCGGTGATCAGCACCAGCAGGATCATGATCCGGAGCGGGGAGCCCTTGGCGCGCTTGGCCGCCCAGATCGCGACGAACTCGAACACCCCGGTGCGGCGCAGGATCCCGACGATGATCATCATGCCCAGCAGCAGGAAGACCACGTTCCAGTCGACGCCCGTGTCCTCGGAGAAGAACGCGTCGGCCGAACCGCTCACCCCGGTCGCGAGCACCACACCCGCGCCGGCCAGCGCGGCGGTCATCTTCGGGATCTTCTCGGTGGCGATGAACAGGTAGGCGACCACGAACACGGTGATCGCGATGACGGTGCTCATCGCGCCGCCACCGGCTTCAGCGCAACGCGAGCTCCAGCAGCCGCGACGCCGAGACCACGCCGAGCAGCGTCCGGCCTTCCATGACCGCGACCAGCGGGCACTTGAGCCGGGCCATCATCGCCGCGACCTCCACCACGGTGTCGTCGGCGTTCACCCGCGGCAGCTCCGCGGGCTCGTCCGGCAGCAGGTCCCGGACCCGCCGCCCGCCCAGCTTGTCCGCGATGCGATCGGCCATCGACTCGTTCAGCACCCCGGCCAGCGAGGGATCGTCGCGCACGTACGGCGGCACCAGGAACTGCACCACCTCCGACGCCGGCAGCACCGACTGCGGGCAGCCGGTCGCGTCGATCACCACCAGCCCGGGCAGCCGCCGCTGCGCCAGCAGCCGGGCGGCGGCCAGCGCGTCGGAATCCAGCTCCACGACCGGGTAATCCTCGGCCATCTCGGCGGCGCGCATGGGCCAAGGCTACGGCCACCGGGGGCGCGGCGCCGGGATTCATGGGCCGCTCCTGTCGTTTTCCTGACGGGGACGACCCCAGCACCAGCGCCATCGGACTCCCCGGGTTCGGCGGACCGGCCCGTCACCCGGCCGGGCACGAGCAGGCCGACCAGACTTCCCGGCGCTCCACGCGTAAAGATGCCGCAAAGACCCGCCCGGGGCAAACCGGCCCGGTTACCCGCCGAGCCAGTTGCGAGCGTCGTCGTAGAAGGCGGTGGCCTGGTCGGGGCGGTCGTCTCCGTAGAGGTCGTCGCCGATGGTGTAGCCGCGCCGGGAGAGCAGGTAGGAGAGGAAACGGTACGAAGGCCGGTATTCGGCGAGGTCCGCCGGGCCGACGTCGAGCCGGACGCCGGGATGGGCGGCAGTCAGGGAATCGCGTTCGTAGACGGGGTCGAGGGAGGCCAGCAGCCAGCGGCCGCCGCGGCGTTCGACGCGGTAGTTGAGACGGGCGGCCGAGGCGAGGTCGACCTCGGTGCCGTCGAGGACGGTGCGCATCTCGATGACGGCAGGCACCTCGGCCAGCGCGCGGTCGCCCCGGCAGTGCACCACGGGCGGGCTGAGCCGGTGGACGGCGGTGTCACCGCGGCCGGCCATTTTCTCCGACTCGGCCACGAATCCGGCGCCGCTGCCGCGGAACCAGCTCAGGCGGACGGTCGCGTCGTCGTGGAAACAGGACCGCATCTGGTCCCACCAGCCGCGGTCCCGGCCCTGTCGCTCGTGCAGGACGAGCTGGGTGATTTCGGTAATCTCGCTGCTCACGTTTTCCCTTTCGGTGGAAGGATTACCGCCCGGCGCCGGCGACCTGGTGGCCGGCGCACCAGACGGCGCGGATCTCGCGGGTGGCGGTGATGTCCGTGGTGGGGTCACCGTCGACGAGGACGAGGTCGGCGCGCAGGCCCCGTTCGACGGCGCCGCGGTCGGTCAGGCCGAAGGCGCGGGCCGGCAGCACGGTCGCCGAGCGCAGGACCTCCACGGGGCTGAGGCCCGCACGGGCCAGCAGCTCGAGTTCGTGGTGGAGGCTTTCGCCGTGGGGCACGGCGCCGGGCACGCCGGGCTGGGCGTTGGCATCCGTGCCGGCCAGCACCTCGATGCCGGCCCGGTGCAGGCCGGCGACACTGGCCAGCAGGCCGTCGATCGGCGCCCGGCCCGCGAGGAGGGCCTCCATCATGGTCAGGGTGGGCACGGCGACCTGGTGGCCGGCTCGCATCGCGGCGATGTCCTCGGGCCGGATGACGCCGTTGACCGGGACGTGGGTGACGAAATCCGCGCCCGACCCGGCGGCCACGGTGCAGGCCCCGACGGTCGCCGCGTGGACGACGGTCTTCAGGCCGTGCGCATGGGCGGCGGCGACCAGGGCCTGGAGCGCCTCCGGGGCAGGGCCGCCGTCACCGGGGGCCTCCGCGACCCCCTTGATGTAGTCGACGCCCTCGGCGACCCGCGCCTCGACGTGCCGGCGGGCGTCCTCGGGAGTGAGGATGACCGCTTCGGCCGGCAGGCCCAGCAGCCGGGCGTGATTGCCGTCGGGCCCGATCGCCGGCAGGCCGGCGGTGCGGAAGTCGGCGGTGCCGGTGAGCTCGTGCAGGGACTTGATCAGCTCGGGGGGCCAGCACGCCATGTCCAGCCCGGTCGTCACGCCCCAGCGGGCCAGCGCGTCGAGGCTCTCCGGTCCGTGCAGGTGGACGTGGGCGTCGATCAGGCCGGGCAGCAGCACCGCCCCGGCGCCGTCGACCTCCTGCGCGCCAGTGGGGTCGGTGCCGATCACCGGGCCGTCGATCACCACCGTGCGGGGCTCGGTGAGCCGGTGGCCGTCGAAGACCCGGACGTTGACCAGCGCGGTTTTCCCAGGTGCGGTCAAGGGGAACCCCTCCTCGAATAGGGGACAGTTTTGTCCACTAATGTGACTGTACCCCTCGATGCCAGCTATAACCGGACAGGTGCCCGCCAGCTCCCGCGCCGCTGCCGCCCCCGTCGCCCGCCGACGCGGTGCGGAGCTGACCCGCGCGATCTATCAGGCCACCCTGGAAGAACTGGCCCGCACCAGCTTCGAAGAACTCGCCTTCGACAAGATCGCCCCGCTGGCGGGCACCGGGAAATCGGCCCTCTACCGCCGCTGGTCCACCCCCGAGCAGCTGGTCCTCGCCGCGCTGACGGACCCGTCCACCGGCTTCGGCGAGCCCACCGCCCCCGGCACCGGCTCACTGCGCGGCGACCTCACCACGCTGCTCGGCGGGTTCGCCCGCGTCCTGGACGAACCGCGCGGCCGTGCGCTGCGGCCCCTGCTGATCCAGCGCGCCCGCCATCCCGAGCTCTTCGACGAAGTCCGCCGCCGGGTGATCCTCCCGCACCAGCGCCTCCTGCTGACGATCCTGCAGGCCGCCGTCGACCGCGGTGAGGCCGACCCCCGGTGCGTGACGCCGCTCGTCGCCTCCGTGGGCCCGCGCCTGGTCATCGCCGACTCCCTGGAACACGAAACCGTCGGCCAGGCACGGGTGCGGTCCATTGTGGACGAGGTGCTGCTGCCCCTGACCGCGCCGCGGCTCCCCCGTTGAACCCTTCGCCGCTCCTGCTGGTCTACGGGCCCCAGCTCTGATCGGCGGGTCAGAGGCTGCCCGGGCGGACCAGGCCGGTCCGTTTGACCCCGGCCAGGATCGGGGTGACCTCGGCGGTGACCACACGCTCCAGCGCGCCGAGGGTGTCGTTCAGGAAGCGGTACAGCGCGTCGAGGTCGGCCGCGGCGACGGCGACCAGGAGGTTGGCCGGGCCGGTGGTCGCGGCGGTGAAGCGGACCTGGGGGTGCCGGCTGAGCCGGCGGCCGGCCTCCTCCAGGCCGCCGGGGGCGGCCGTGATCCACAGCAGCGCCTCCGCGCGGATGCCGAGGCGGGCCAGGTCGACCTCGGTGGCCAGCCGGATGACGCCGCCGGTCAAGGATTCCAGCCGGCGGCGGGCGGTCAGCGGTGTGGTGCCGGCCCGGCGGGCGAGGTCGGCGTAGGACGCCCGGCCGTCCTCGGTCAGCGCGGCGATCAGCTCGTGGTCGATCGGCAGGAGCGCCGGGCGGGCGGGGGCCGGCGGGCGCAGGCCGGACAGCTCCTCGTCGGTCAGCAGGCCGCCGCTCCAGTCGAACGCGGCCGGGAAGACCCGCAGGAGGACGTGCGAGGTCCAGGATTCGACCTCGGGCGTGGCCGGGAGATCCCGCAGCAGCAACGTGTTCCGCGCGTCCGGCCCGTCGAGGAAGAGGATGACGCTGATCTCGTCGCCGCCACCGAGCACGTCGACCCAGATCGTGTCCGGGCGGCGGGCCAGGGTGGCGGCGATCGCGCGGATCCGGCTCGGCCGGCACCGGATGCGCAGGGCCAGCGGGATCAGGCCGGGGAACCACACAGGATGGCGCACGACGGTCGCCCGCAGCGTCCCGTCGTGGAACATCGGGGCCGCGCGGCGCACCACGGTGCGCTCGGAGAGGCCCAGCGCCCGGCCGACCGCGCGCCACGAAGCCCGCGGCGAGGCCAGCAGCGCCGCGGCGATCCGGCGGTCGGCCTCATCCAGCTCGAGATGGCGTACTTTCTCCATATCCGAAGATCATATGTCCGCTAACCGCGTTTGACTGCCGGGTTTCTGGCGCGGATCACCGTGCCGAGGCTAGAACCAGGGGTAGCCGAACGAACGAGGTGAGCACAGTGACCAGCCGGATCACAGACACGACCAGCGGCAAGATCAACGGAGTCGACCAGGGCGGGGTGGTTTCCTTCCGCGGCATCCCGTACGCCGCTTCACCGATCGGCGAGCTGCGGTTCGCGCCGCCGTCGCCGCATGCGGGCTGGGCCGGGGTACGGGAAGCCACGCAGGCCGGACCCGCCGTCCCGCAGCCGGCTTCCCGGCTCGAACGCGTGATGGGGCCCCGTGTGCCGGACTGGGACGAGGACGGCTGCCTGACCGTCAACGTGCACGTCCCGCGGCACGCGTTCGAAGGCGGCGTGCCCCGGCCGGTCCTGCTTTGGTGGCACGGCGGCGGTTTCAGCAGCGGCTCCGGCGGCTGGGACTGGTACGACGGGGCCAAGCTGGCCGAGCTGGGCGACATCGTGGTGGTGACGGCGAACTACCGGCTCGGCGCGCTCGGCTACCTGTACCTGCCGGAGATCGGCGCCGCCAACCTCGGCGCGCAGGACCAGGCCGCCGCGCTGCGCTGGGTGTCGGACAACATCGCGGCGTTCGGCGGGGACCCGCGCACGGTGACCGTCGGCGGGCAGTCGGCCGGCGCGTTTTCGTCCCTCTCACTGGCGCTCGATCCGGAGACCGCGGGACTCGTCACCCGGGTCCTGTTGCAGAGCACTCCGTTCGGCGTGGAGCCGCCGGACGCGGAGAACGCGGCCGAGACCACGGCGGAGTTCCTGCGGCTGCTCGGCCTTCCCGCCAACTCTGCCGACGCGAAAGCATTGCGTGCCCTGCCCGTCGAACAACTGCTGTCCGCGTACGGCCGGCTGGCGCGTCCGGGCCGGGTCTCCCCGCCGATGTTCCCGGTGCTCGGCGGCCCCGGGCTCCCCCGCTCCTGGTCGCAGGCGCTGGAAGACGGTGCCCTGGAAGGGAAATCCCTGATGCTGGGCACGACCCGGGACGAGGCGACGGCCTTCCTCGCCTTCGACCCGGACGTCCGGGACCTCACCGCCACCGGCGCGATCGGCCTCCTGGCCGGCCGGCTGGGCGACCAGGCCCACGGCGTCTACCGGGAGCACGCCGCCCGCCTCCCCCGGGCGACGCCGGGGCAGGTCTTCACCGCGATCCAGACCGACGCACTGTTCCGCGACGGAACCCTGGACCTCGCCGACCACCAGGCGGCGGGCGCGAACCCGGTCTACGCCTACCAGTTCGACTACCAGCCGGCCGGGGACGAACACGCCCTCGGCGCCACCCACTGCGCCGAACTGCCGTTCCTCTTCACCACCTTCGACGCCTACCCGGACTGCCCGATGCTTGGCCGTCCCACGCCCGCCGCCCGCGAACTGGGCCGCGCTTTCGCCACCACCGTCGCCGAATTCGTCACCACCGGCTCGGTGCGGGACTGGCTGCCCTACGCACCCGGGACCCCCGCCCGCGTCCGGCATTTCGGCTGAGGCCCGCACCACTGTCAGCCGAGCTGCACCTGCGCCTTCTGGCCGGGCCCGGGGGTGACCGAGACGGTGAACAGGCGGGTGGCCGCGTCGTAGCTGACCGGGCCGGCCGTGCCGCTCGTGGCCGTCGCCTTCGGGGCCGCCGGGGCGTAGCCGTGCAGCTGGACCGAACGCTCGCCGGCGCCGAACTGGACGGTCGTCTCGACCCTCCCCTGATCGGAAACCTGGCTGATCCGCTTGCTGCCCGCGGAGACGAACTTGCCGGCGTCGCCGAGGAAAGCGATGCCGGACCGGCCGACCGGGGAAACCACGTAGTACGAGCCGTCGCTCACCGTGCCGGTGAACCGGCCGCCGGCCGGAACCAGCCGGCCCTTGCCGCTGAAGTAGTCGTACACGTACGCGGCGCCGTTCACCCCGAGCTCGGCTGGGCTGAAGCCGATCGACTGCGAGCCGCCGTTGCGGGCGTAGGCGAACACGTACGCGTCGCGCAGTCCATTGTGGTCACTGTGGGTGGCGGCGACCATCGGGGCCTGCGCGTCCTTGGCGATCGCGAGGTACGTGCTGTCCAGCGGGACGATCGCGGTGTCCGGCTTGACGAGCACACCGTCGCCGCGGACGGTCTGGCCGAGGTTGGTGGTGCTCAGGTCGCCGATCTTGTCGCCGACGCCGACCATGCCGCCCGAAAGCAGCGACAGCAGGAGGTTGTCCGTCTCCTTGCTCATGAAGACGTCGCTCCACGGCTGCTCGCCGAGCGAGCCGGCCAGGTGCGAGTCGAACAGGTACTCGTCCCACTTGCCGCGCTCGAACCGGTCGTTGCTGACCCGGGTGGTCTGCAGGTTCTGGTATTTCGTGCTCTGCAGGTAGTTCCACGGCAGCGGCATGCAGTACTGGAGGTCGATGCCCTTGGCCGCGGCCGACTGCGCCATGTTGTCGACGAAGGCGCCGGGGTCGGAGAGGTTGTACTGCGCCTGCGCCCCGTCCGAAAGCCAGTCCTGCTCGTAGCCGACCACCCCGGAGTCGGCCAGGTAGCGCATGGTGCCCTCCCAGAACCGCGGGTCGGTCACCACGTTGCCGGACATCGTGTACTGGCCGTGGTACGGGCTGGCCGGGTCGACCCAGCGGGCGTGCGTGATCAGGGGCAGCCCCACCTGGTCGCGGAAGGCCGCGAGCCCCTGCTGGAACAGGTCGGGGGCGGCGCGGTAGGTGTACTCGCCGCCGCGCAGGTTTCCGTTGCCCTGCCACGTGTTCGACGAGCCCTTGGGGTACCACCAGCTGTCGAGCTGCATATACCCGAGCGGAATGCCGTGATCGGCGAAGTCCTTGGCGGCGGCCAGCAGGGTGCCGGTGTAGCCGAGGTTCTCGTCGTACTTGTAGTAGTACTCGGCCCCGTTGTCGGTCCAGTAGCCCAGCTTGTTCAGCGTGGTGTTGGCGTCGTTCGGGACGCGGTGCTTGCCGCCCAGCGCCATCAGGGCCGAGCCCCAGGTGCCGTACGTGGTGCCGATCCCCTTGCCCAGCGCCAGGATCGACTGGTGGGTGAACCCGGCGGGCAGCGTGGTCACGCTCGCCGCGATGCCTTCGGACAGCGTGTTGCCCGCGCCCACGCCCAGCTTCGCCACCGGGAAGTTGTCGGCCGCGGAGAACAGGAACCCGTTCGCCTGATCGTCGAAGGACAGCAGCGGGCTGTCCGGGGCGGGCGCGCCGCCGAACTTGTAGGTGGAGAACGCCCTGTCCTGGAAGGATTCCTGGTGCGGCAGCGCCGGCGCCTTCAGGCTCGGGAACGGCACCCCGGACGCGGGCACGTTGGGCGAGGCGGCCCCGGTGGTCGAGCCGAACAGGACCGCCGCGGTGTTCTGATACACCCGGATGCTCGCCGTCCTGGCCACCGTGTCGGTGTAACCGAAGTCGATTTCCCGGTAGGAACCGATCGCATCCTGTCCGGTTCTTGTCCGGTTATCGGTGACTTTCGCGCCGACCGAACCGGTGAAAGTCCAGGCCGCCGGTTGCTGTGCCCGCACCTCGTAGGTGCCGTCCGGCTGCACGGCCGCGGTGATTCCGGCGGCCGTTATCGAGGTGGAAGAGGGTTGTGCGCCAACGGCTCCGGCGTTCACCGTGGATCCGGCGGCGAATACGACGACGATCACTGCCACGCGAAACTTGTGCGCCATAACGGACGAGTATCCGCACCATTACACCTATGGACAATCCGTCTTCCGCATGATGTTTTACGTTCATGTATGTGAACATTAATTGTCATGACCGGACATTTTCGGATCGGCCAATCCGCGCGACGCCAGGAACGAGACGACCGGCATGGCCACGAGCGAAAGCAGCGCCCACTGCAGCGTGGCCGCGTTCGCGATCGCGCCGATCGCGGGCGCGGCCAGGCCGCCGATGCTGACCGCGAGCCCGAGGGTGACTCCGCTGGCCGTGCCGATCCGGGTGGGCAGGTAATCCTGGCCGAGCGTGACGTGCAGGGAAAACGGCACGTACAGCGCCAGCGCGGCGATCGCGACCGCCGGGAACACCGCGTATCCCGGTGCGAACGCGATCGCGGCGACCGCGGGCACCGACACCGCGTACGAGATGTGCAGGGTGCGAACCCGGCCCCAGCGCCCGGCCAGCACGCCGCCGAGCAGGGTGCCGAGCGCGCCGACCCCGAACATCACGACCAGCGCGGCCTCGCCGGCGGTCGCGCTGCCGACCCGTGACGCGACCCAGAGGGCGAGGAAGGTGTTCAGCCCGAACGTCACGATCGAACGCGCGACGACCACCACGGTCAGCCGGCCGAACTGGCGCCAGTCGTCGCGGCCTTCGGTTTTCGCCTGGTGGTGGATGGCCGACTGCGGGCCGCGCAGCCGTCGCAGCAACGCGGCCGTGCCGAGGCCGCCGGCCACGGCCGGGATCAGCAGGAACGGGCTCGCCCCGAGCCCGCCGGCCTGCAGGACCGGCGTGACCAGGATCGGGCCGAGCGCGAAGCCGACGTTGCCGCCGAGGGAGAACCAGCTCATCCCGACGTGGCCCCGGCTCGCGATCCGGCGGGCGATGCGGGCCGATTCGGGGTGGTAGGCGGCGACCCCGAGGCCGGACAGGGCGATCGCGAGCCAGGTGAACCCGTAGGAGTTCCCCAGTCCGGACAGGCCGATGCCGGCCCCGGCGACGGTCATGCCGGCCGGGACGAGCCACGGCATCGGGCGCTTGTCGGTCAGCACGCCGAACAGCGGCTGCACCACCGAGGAGAGCAGGGTCGCGGCGAGCGTGATCCCGGCCGCGGCGAGATAACCGTAGTGCCGCTCGGCGACCAGGAACGGGACGATGGCCGGAACGGCGCCCTGGTACAGATCGTCGATCGCGTGCCCGGCGACCAGGACGGTCATCGGCCACCGGGAAGTACGAGGCCCCGCCGAAGCGCTGATTGTCGTCATGGCCTCATCGTCGGGCCGGCCAGCGCCTTCGCGATTCCGGTATTATGCCGAGTTGTGTCGAATTCCCGCCACCTCCCGGAGGCGCCCACCGACATCCGGGACCTGGCCGCCACCGCGAGCGTCACCGCGCACTGGCACGACGGGCACCAGGTCGTCTACGCCAGCAGCGGGGTGCTGGCCGTGCACACGGCGGAGTCGCGGTGGATCACGCCGGCCCATCGCGCGCTGTGGATCCCGGCGGGCACCGTGCACTCGCATCGCGCGTTCGGCGTGACCCGCTTGCACCTGTTCGGGATCCCGAAGGCGACCAGCCCACTGAAGCTGGCCGAGCCGACCGCGCTCACGGTCACGCCGCTGTTGCGGGAGCTGCTGATCGCCTACACCGCACTCGGCGGCGAGCGCGAAACGCCCGCCGGACGGCGGATGCGAGGCGTGCTGTTCGACCAGCTCGCCACCGCCCCGGAACAGCCGGTGCGGGTGCCGGCCGCGCGTGACCCGCGGCTGGCCGAGGTCTGCCGGCTGCTGGAGGAGGACCCGTCGGATTCGCGCGGCCTCGAAGCGCTGGGCCGCGAGGTCGGCGCGAGCGGGCGCACGCTGACCCGGCTCTTCCGCCAGGACACCGGGATGACGTTTCCCCAGTGGCGCACGCAATTGCGGCTCTATCACGCGTTGCGGCTGCTCGCCGAGGGCCGGTCCGTGACGTCCGTGGCCCGGCTGTGCGGATTCGCCACCACCAGCGCGTTCATCGACGTCTTCCGGCGCTCCCTCGGCCACACGCCCGGCTCGTATATCCACAGTGGACAGAAGTCTCACATTTCAGGATGGTCGTTGCACAATGTGGGAGTCGGATTAGTCTGGGGACCATGAGCACTGCCGCCCATTCCTACGGCCAGGGCCACGCCGAGAGCGTGGTGCGGTCCCAGCAATGGCGCACCGTCGACAACTCCGCCGCCTATCTGCGCGCGGAACTCCGCCCCGGCCTCCGGGTGCTGGACGTCGGCTGCGGCCCCGGCACCATCACCGCCGACCTGGCGCGGCTCGTGGCGCCCGGACCGGTCACCGGGCTCGACGTCACCGAGGACATCCTCGACCAGGCAAGGAAACACGCGGCCGCCGCCGGCAATCTCGACTTCCGGCTCGGCGACGTCAATGCCCTGGAGTTCCCCGACGGCGCCTTCGACGTGGTCCACGCGCACCAAGTCCTGTTGCACCTGCGCGATCCCGTCGGCGCGCTGCGCGAAATGCTGCGGGTGACCAAGCCCGGCGGGGTGGTCGCCGTCCGCGACACCGATTACCTCGGCGCCCTGTGGTTTCCCGCCGATCCCCGGCTGGAGCGCTGGCGTGCCGTCTACCGCGCGGTCTCGCACGCGAACGGCGCGGAGCCCGACGCCGGCCGGCGCCTGCTTTCGTGGGCCCACGCCGCGGGCGCCACCGACGTCACCCCGAGCGCGTCCATCTGGAGCCACTCGACCCCCGCGGAACGCGCCTGGTGGGGCGGCATGTGGGCCGAGCGGATCCTGGACTCCCGCATCGCCGGGCAGGCGGTGGCCGGTGGGCACGCCAGCCCCGAGGAGCTGCACGAGATCTCGGCCGGATGGCGGGACTGGGCCGCGCATCCGGACGGCTTTTTCGCCATCCCGCACGGGGAAGTCCTCTGCCGCAAGTAAACCCGGCTCAGCTGCCCGGTTCCGGTGCGTGGAGCCTTCCCTTGATGTCGGCGGCCAGCGCTTCACGGGCGAGCTGGAACTCGAAGAGGGCCTGCCGGGCTTGCTCCTGCATGGCGTCCGGCACCGGTGACCCGTTGCCGACGCGTTGCCCCACGAGTTCGGCCGCGTGCACCAGCCCATCGCTCAGGGAGGAGGCCTGGCCCGGCCGGGCCGCCGCCGGCAACCCGGTCGTCACGTGGACATCAGCGAATCGACGAACAGCTCGTCGACCTGGATTCGCCGGGGGGACAGGCCTTGTTCCCAGTGATATCGGAGGAAGGTGTCGATCGTGGCGCGGTTGGGTTCGACGCCGTAGGCCCAGGGGTCGGGGCCGAGCAGTCCTGCGGTGTGGTCGGCCAGTTCGTTCAGCCAGGGGAACATCGACTCGACGAAGTTGGTGACCCGCCCGGTCCGGTGGCCGTTCAGTGCCACGGTCCGGGACGCGTCGAGCGCGCGGTACAGGCGCGGCGCCAGGGTGGGGTCGGCGGCGACGGCCTCGCGCTTCAGCACCATCACGTGGGCGATGGGGAAGATGCCGGTGCGCGCGAAGTACTCCCGCTCGACGCGGCCGTAGTCGGGGAACAGGCGCCGGATGGCGGGCGAGCCGTCGAGCACGGCCTTCGGCACGTTGCCGGAGATGAGCGCGTCGATCTCGCCGGCCGCCAGCATGGCGCCGAGGTCCGCCCCGGCCGGTGCGCGGCGGACGTCCACCTGCGGCGGGTGCACCAAGGGCAGGTAGTCGATCGGCGCGGCCGGCCGGTCCAGTCCCCCGACCAGCCACCGGCTCTTCGCCGGATCGACGCCGAAGTCGTCGGCCAGGAAGCCCTTGGCCCAGACCCCGCCGTCGTGGCCGTAGGTGCTGAACTCGCCGATCGTGCGCCCCTCCAGGTCCCCCGGCCGCTCGATCCCGCTGCCGGCGTTGACGAAAACCGCCGAGTGCCGGAACGCCCGGGCGGG
This sequence comes from Amycolatopsis saalfeldensis, assembly GCF_900110575.1. Taxonomy (GTDB): domain Bacteria; phylum Actinomycetota; class Actinomycetes; order Mycobacteriales; family Pseudonocardiaceae; genus Amycolatopsis; species Amycolatopsis saalfeldensis. Next base: position 61,337 of record NZ_FOEF01000004.1, on the reverse strand, counting down.
GAAAACCGGCAGCGCGACGAACGGCGGCTCGTCGAACTCCAAGGTGCGCAAGTAGAAGGTCAGGCCAAGCTCGGCGAGGTCGAAAGCGTGCTCGGTGATCATCCGCCGGTAGACCTCGCTGATGATCCGCGGGTGCTCGATCTCCAGCTCGGCCCCGTCGACGCGCACGGTTCCGTCCTCCAGGGCCCGGAACTGGTCGTAGGCAAGGGAAGCCATCTTCAGACGGGGCACGCTCATGACCCGAGCAGCTCGGGGACGAAGATGTCCTCACTGGTCAGCAGCCGCCGTGACAGGCCCTGTTCGTGGTGGTAGCGCAGGAAAGTGTCGACCGCGTGCCGGTTCTTCCCGACGCCGTAGGGCCACCAGTCGTCCGACATCAGCCGCCGGTTCTCGGCGAACAGCTCGCTGAACCACGGCGTGATCACGTTCATGTGCTGCTTGGCCGCCCGGTCGAGGTAGTGCTTCTGCTTCTCGTCCTTCGCGGTCAGGAACGCTTCGTACACCGCCCGCGCGACGCCGGGGTGCTCGGCGTGGAAGTCCTTGCGGATCGCGACCACGTGCATCATCGGGAAGATCCCGGTGCGCGCGAAGTACTCCCGCTCGACCGATTCGTAGTCCGGGAACAGCCGGCGGATCCGGCCGGTGCCGGCCAGCACGGACCGCGGGACGTCCACCGACAGGAGCGCGTCGATCTCGCCCGCCTCCAGCATCGCCGCCAGCGTCTCGCCTTCGCCGGCGTGACGCACCCGCACGCCTTCGGGGACCGGCTGGGGCACCCAGCCGAACGACGGGATCGGGTGATCCGTCCCGCCGATGACCCAGCTCAGCTGATCCGGCGTCACCCCGTGGTCCTCGGCGAGGATGCCCTTCATCCAGACGCCGGGATCGCTGCCCCACAAGGCGAATTCGCCGATCGTCCGGCCCACGAGGTCCTCGGGCCGCTCGATCCCGTTGTCCGCGTTGACGAACAGCGCGGAGTGGCGGAAGTTGCGGTTCGGGAAGATCGGCAGCGCCAGGAAGGGTGACTCGCCGGTGTCCCACATCCGCAGGAAGTAGGTGAGCCCCAGCTCGGCGACGTCGTAACGCCCTTCGATCATCCCGCGGAAGACATCCGAGACCAGTGGCTCGGTCGTGGGCACGAGGTCTGCCCCCTCGATCGGCACGGTTCCCTCGAAGACCGCGGAGGTGTGCTCGTAGCTGTACCCGCCGAGCCGCAGGGTCACTCCGGTCATGATCCCTCCCGTAAAAGTGAACGACCTTTCATCTAGAGTATGGGCGACGGCCGGGAACGGCGTCAAGGCGAATGACCATTCATTTTCAGGACGGGAGAGAGGGACGGCATGCCCCGCATCACGAGTGAGCACCGGTCCGCGAACCGCGACCAGATCATCGCGGCCGCCCGCCGCTGCTTCGCCCGCCAGGGCTTCCACGGCACGTCGATGCCGGACATCGCGGCCGAGGCGGGCCTGTCCACCGGGGCCCCGTACCGCTACTTCAGCGGCAAGCAGGAGCTGATCGTCGAGGTCGCGCGGCTCGCGTTCGAGGCCGTGTTCGAGCCGGTCATGCGGCACATCGAAGAGACGGGCACCGTCACGGCCGACGAGCTGGTCGCCATTGCCGTCCAGTCCCGGCCGGCCGCGGCCGACGACGAGTTGCTGCGGTGCGGCATCGCGGCCTGGAGCGAGGTGCTCCAGAACGCGGACCTGCGCGAGCACGCGGTGAGCGGCTTCACCCGCGTCACCGGCGAAATCGCCCAAGCCCTGCGCGGCACCGGGCGGCGCGCACGGGACGCCGAGGCCGAGGCCCGCATGATCGTGGCCCTGCTCCACGGGTTCATGATCCAGCGGGTCGCCTTCGGCAGGCCCGATCTCAAGGCGCTCCCCCACGGCGCCCGCGCGGCGATCACCGGTGAAACGCCCTGAAACAGCCGGTCAAACCGCCTTACGCGCGAGCAGGTAGACGTCCTGGAACTGCCGCCGGTCCGCCGGCTCGGGCTCGCGAACCATCCGGGCCACCTCGGCCAGCCCGCACTCACGCAGCAACGCGGCGAGATGATCGGGCCACCACCGATAAGCCGGAGCGACCGCGTGATCGAAAACCTGCGTCAGGCAGGACGAATCCCCGGTGGCCGAGAAGCCGATCAGCAGATGGCCGCCCGGTGCCAGCACCCGGTGGAACTCCGCCAGGATCCCTGGGAGTTCCGGCGGCGGGGTGTGGATGACGGACCACCGTGACAGCACGCCGACCAGCGCGCCGTCGGCGAGGTCCAGCGCGGCCATCAAGCCCACCTCGAACCGCAGCCGCGGGTGGGCTTGGCGAGCCAGCTCGATCATCGCCGGCGACGCGTCGACACCGAACGCCGCCAAGCCCAGCCCGTCGAGATGAGCGGTGACGTCGCCGGGCCCGCAGCCCAGGTCCGCAACCTGGCCGCTCCCGCCGACAACCTCGGCGAAGGCGCCCAGCATCGCGCGGTCGAAGGGCCGGTCGCGCAGCTGGTCCCGGAACATCCGCGCGTACGTGGCGGCAGCGGCGTCGTAGCCTTCGCGGGTAGAGATGAGGGCATCGGGTTCGGCCATGCCCACGACAGTAGTTCCCGGCCCGCGTGACAGGCTGATCCCCACGGGAGCCGGCAGCATCGGACGAAGAACGGGGACCACCAGCATGGTCACGGCCAGCGAGAACACCGCGAAACTGGCGGTGCTGATCGACGCGGACAACGCCCAGCCCTCGATCACCGAGGCCCTGCTCGCCGAGGTGGCCAAGTACGGCACCGCGCACGTCAAGCGCGCCTACGGCGACTGGACCGGCACCAACCTGAGGGGCTGGAAGGACCAGCTGCTGGCCCAGTCCATCCAGCCCATCCAGCAGTTCGCGTACACCACCGGCAAGAACGCCACCGACACCGCGATGGTCATCGACGCGATGGACCTGCTCTACTCCGACCGGTTCGACGGGTTCTGCATCGTCTCCAGCGACTCCGACTTCACCCGGCTGGCGGCGCGGCTGCGCGAATCCGGGCTGACGGTGTACGGCTTCGGCGAGCGCAAGACCCCCAAGCCGTTCGTCGCCGCCTGCGACAAGTTCATCTACATCGAGAACCTCACCTACACCGAGAACCCCGCGACCCCGGCCGCCGCCGCGCCCGCGCCGAAACCGGCCACCCCGGCCACCCAGCTCAAGGGCGACGCGACCCTGGTCACCCTGCTGCGCAACGCCGTCGAGGCGGCCTCCGACGACGACGGCTGGGCCGCCCTGTCGGCCGTCGGCAGCATCATCACCAAGCAGCGCCCCGAATTCGACTCCCGCACCTACGGCTACGCCAAGCTCAGCGACCTGATCACCGCCACCACCCTGTTCGAAGTGGACCGTCGCAGCCCCGGCGAGGGAAAGCCGTCGACGATCTACGTCCGGGACCGGCGCCGCCGGCCGGACCGGGACGCCAAAACCACCGGCTAGGTCTTTTGCCGATCACGGCCGCAGGGGCGCGCGCCGGGCCTTGACCACGCGGCGGCTGATGCGCCAGCCTGCCTCGGACCGTTCGAAGCGATCTTCAAAGGTGACGCTGCGCGCAGTCCCGTCGACACCGATGCCGATCCCTTTCGAGAGGCAGTGCACGACGCCATCGGTGATCTCGTCCAGCACGACATTGGTGACGTGGTGGGCCACCGGGTTCCGGTCGCCGAGATCCAGCACCCATGCCCGCATGGCCTCCAGCCCGGTGATCACTCCCCCGCCGAAGTCGCTCACGTCGTAGGCGACGTCGGCGGTGAAGATCTCGTGCAGGCGATCGAGCCGGCCCGTGTCGATCAGATGACCATGCTGGTTGACGATGCGGGTCATGGCCTCGCGGTCCTCGGTGTTCACCGGATCATCCTAGGCGGCGACCGGACTTCCCCGGTTCAGCGAGCGGCCTCCGGATAGGCGGCCGTCGCGCGGATTTCGACCAGCAGGCCCGGGCTGGCGAGGCCGCTGACGCCGATCAGCGACCAGGTGGGGTACGGCGGGGTGATCAGGCGTTGCTTCGCCGCGCTGAAACCGGGCAGGTGCCGGTGGATGTCGACGTGGTAGCTGGTCACGTCGACGAGGGCGGACAGGCCGAGGCCCTCCAGGCGGAGGATCTCCTCGATCCGCGCGATGGCGATTTCGGTCTGCTCTTCGATGGTCTCGGCGATGGTGCCGTCGGCGCGGCGGCCGATCGTGCCGGCGATGAAAAGCAGGCCGTGCGCGCGGACCGCGGCGGAATAGCCGAAGCGCTCGAAAGCGTTCCTGGCCTCTCCGAAGACTTCCGAGCCTTCGGGGATTTCGACGGTGTGGATGGCCATGGTGGTGCTTGCCTTTCGTTGACAGCGGTTGCGGAAATCAGTTGCCCCAGCGCGACGACCGGCACGCGTGCTCCATCCGGGTCCGGCCGAAGGTCTGCCGTTCGTGGAGGAATTCGCCGGGAATCGAATAGCGGGGGGCGTTGCCCGGGTTTTTCGCGGCCTGCGCGACGATCGCGTCGGTGAGTGAGCCGATCATGTCCAGCCGCGGGTAGCGGGCGTGGATGGTGTCCGCCAGCTCGTCGGTGACCGCGTCGAGGTGACCGCCGCTCACCACGCCGCCGAAGTCGAGGCCGACGCCTTCGCGGACGAGCACGCACAGGACGCCGCGGCGTTCGGCGATGCCCGGGGAGGTGTGCAGCGCGATCGCCTGCCAGACCTGGTCGGCGTCGGCAGTGGAAACCCCTTGCCGCACAAGGAATTCGGCCGCGCGGTCGGCGCCCTCGACCTCGAACCGCTGACGATGCGGGCCGTCCGCCGCGACGCCGAGGTCGTGCAGCGCGCACGCGGCGAACAGCAGGTCGTCGTCGTAGCCGGTCAGTGCGAGACGGCCGGCCATCAGCCGGGCGAACAGGTAGCTGCGGATGCTGTGGTTGAACACCGACGGCGATTCCACCGGCCGGACGAGGTCCACCACCGCCTCGGCCAGCGGCGTGCCCGGGAGCGTGATCAGGTCGTGTTCCACCCCTGGGGCGGCAGGTCCGGTCATGACTTCAGCCTGCCCGGCACCGCCCTGACCTGGTGAGTGGCAAAATTGCCCCGGTTCGATAGAATCACGCCATGACGGTCCATCGAGTCGCGGTGCTGGCGCTGGACGGGGTCACCCCGCTCGATCTCGCGATCCCGGCGCAGATCTTCAGCGCCCGCCCGGAAACCCCGTACGAGATGACCCTCTGCGGCCTCGAGCCGACGGTGACCACCACCGCGGGCTTCAGCCTCACCGCCGAAGCCGGCCTGGCCGGGGTGCGGGCCGCCGACACCGTGATCGTCCCGGGATTCGAACCGGTCACCCGTCTGCCGGAGCCCGCGCTCAGCGCGCTCGCCGACGCCCGAGACCGGGGCCGGCGCGTGGTGTCGATCTGCACCGGCGCGTTCGCTTTGGCCGCGGCGGGGGTGCTGGACGGCCTGCACGCCACCACCCACTGGCAGCACATCGACGAGCTCGAACGGGACTACGCGCGCGTGAGCGTCGACCGCGACGTGCTCTACGTCGACCAAGGCGACGTGCTCACCTCGGCCGGGGTGTGCTGCGGCATCGACCTCTGCCTGCACATCGTGCGCCGCGACCTGGGCGCCGTGACGGCCAACCGGATCGCCCGCGGCCTGGTCGCGGCTCCCCACCGCGACGGCGGGCAAGCCCAGTACGTGCCCGCTCCGGTCGCCGTCGCCGGGGAAGCCTCCCTGTCCGGCACCCGGGCCTGGGCCCTGGCCCGCCTCGACGAGCCGCTCGCCCTGCGGGTGCTCGCCCGTCACGCGGGAACCTCGCAGCGCACCTTCATCCGCCGGTTCACCGAAGAAACCGGCACGACCCCGTTGCAGTGGCTGCTCAACGCCCGCCTCGGCCGCGCCCGCGAACTGCTCGAGACCACCGATCACCCGGTCGACCGGATCGCCCGCGACTGCGGACTGGGCACCGCCACCAACCTGCGCCTGCACTTCCGCCGCGCGCTCGACACCACGCCCACCGCCTACCGCCGCGCCTTCCGCCGCACTGCGCCGGAACGGGCGGCCGGCTGAGCTTCGCCGTCACCGAACGGGTCAGCCGCCGGCCAGGTATTCGTCGCGGAGCACGTGCTTGCGGACCTTGCCGGAGCCGGTCAGCGGGAATTCCGTGACGAACCGCCACACTCGCGGTGTCTTGTGCGGCGCCAGGATGCCGCGGACGTGGTCGAACAGCTCGGCCTCGTCCGCCGCTGCGCCGGGCACGAGGCGGACGAACGCCGCGACCTGCTCGCCCCACTCGGGATCGGGCACGCCGACGACCGCGGCCGTCTCGATCGCGGGGTGCGTGAGCAGCGCGTGCTCGACCTCCTGGGGATAGATGTTCTCACCGCCCCGGATGATCATGTCCTTGATCCGCCCCTCGATGCGCAGGTAACCGCGCTCGTCGCGGCGGCCGAGGTCACCGGTGTGCAGCCAGCCCTCGGCGTCGATGGCCGACGCGGTCTGCTCGGGCAGGCCGAGGTAGCCCGTCATCACGTGGTAGCCGCGGGTGCGCACCTCACCGATCCGGCCCGGCGGGCAGGAAGCCTCCGTCGACGGGTCGACGATGTCCACCTCACAGGCGGGCAGCGGGCGGCCGACCGTGGCGGCGCGGTCTTCCGGGCTGTCGTCCGCGCTGGTCATGGTGATGCCCGGGGACGCTTCCGTCTGCGCGTAGACGGTGCTCATCGGCACCCCCAGCGTGGCCTCGACGCGACGGACCAGATCCGGTGGGACCAGCGCGCCGCCGGAGAGGGCGTAGCGGACCGAAGACAGGTCGGTGGCGGCGAAATCCGGGTGGCCGAGCAGCGCGAGGATCATCGTGGGCACGCCGCCGAACACGGCGCTGCGCTCCGACTCCATCACGTGCAGGTGCAGCGCCGGATCGAACCAGGGCAGGAGCACCTGCGTGCCCAGCGTGGCGATCGGGGCCAGCGTCGCCAGCACGCAGCCGGCGGTGTGGAACAACGGCATCGGGTTGACGAACGCCTCACCCGGCCGCATGGCGAGCTTTTCGGCGTAGGACAGGCGCGCGTTGTTGGTGAGACCCCGGTGATGCAGCACAGCGCCTTTGGGCGTGCCGGTGGTGCCGGAGGTGTACTGGACCTGCGCGGCGTCGTCCGGGCTGACCACGGGCAGCGGCTGGCCGGGCGAGCCGGAGTCGCGGAAGGCGCGCCAGTCTTCGAACAGCACCGCCTCGCGCAGGTGCGGGAGATCGGCGCGGACGTGCTCGACGAGTTCGGCCATCCGGCTGCCGCGGTATTCGCGCACCAGGAACACCCCGGCGGCCTGGGAGTTCCCCAGCACGTGCCGCAGCTCCTGTTCGCGCAGCGCCGGGTTGACCGTCACGAGCGTGACGCCGGCGAGGGCCGCGGCCAGTTCCAGCAGGATCCATTCCGGAATGTTGTTGGCCCACACGGCAATCCGCTCACCGGGCGCGAACCGGCCCAGCAACGCCTTGGCCGCGCGCTCGGCCTCGTCGAGCAGCTCGCCGTACGTCCACCTTCGCCGCGCGTCCGCCTCGGCGATCCCCTCCACCAACGCGGGCGCCGCCGATGCCTGTTCGGCCGCGGCGCGGAGCAGGTCGCCGACGGTCTCCTCGCGCACCACCTCAGAACCGGGCATGGCCGCCCCTTCCCTTCGACCGCAGCATAACCGGGTTCACCCGCCGCACTCCGGCGTCACGCCGCCCCGTCTTTCAGGATCGCGCTCACCACCACGTCGAAGAGATGCCCGGCGCGGGCCGCGAGCCCGGGCTGGTCGCCGAGCCAGGCGAGCGACGAGGCCAGGGCGAACAGGTCGGCGCCGTCGAGGTCGGCGCGCGCCACGTCCTCGGCCTGCGCTCGGGTGAGCAGCCGCGTGCCGGCCGCGCGCATGCTGACGCAGGAGGTGTGCAGCGCGGACTCGGGGTCCTCGATCGCCTTCACCATCGACGTCACCACCCCGCGGTAGTTCGTGGTGTACGCGACGAAATCGCGCAGCCACAACCTCAGCGCCTCCTGGGCCGGGCCGGCGGCCTCGACCTCGGCGGCCCGTGCCGTCAGCGCGTCGAAGCTCGTGCGGAGCAACGCTTCGAGCAGCGACTCCCGCGTCGGGAAGTGGCGCAGCAGCGTGGCCAGCCCGACCCCGGCCTGGCGGGCGATGTCGCGCATCGACGCCTCGGCGCCCTGCTCGGCGAGGACGGCGCCGGCGACCTCCAGCAGACGGTCGTGATTGGCCTGGGCATCGGCCCGCATCGGCCCTCCTGGGACAAACGGATCACTGACCCGTATTATCGGATCAGTGATCCGGAAAAACGGATCTCTGGTTCAGTTAGGTTACCCCGCGAGAGACGCAGGAGAGAATCGTGGCGACACAGACCATGAAGGCGATCCGGCTGCACGAGTTCGGCGGCCCCGAAGTGCTGCGTCACGAGGAGGTGCCGGTGCCCGCGCCGGGGCCGGGTGAGGTGCTCGTCCGCGTGCACGCGATCGGCCTCAACCCGCCGGACTGGTACGCCCGCGAGGGCATGCCCGAGGTGCCCGCCGAGCTGAAGCCCCCGATGGCCCTCCCCCTGATCCCGGGGACCGACGTCTCCGGCGTCGTCGAAGCCAGTGTCGACGGGGTCGACGGGGTCGACGGGGTCGACGGGGTCGACGGCTTCACGGCCGGAGACGAGGTGTTCGGCCTGCTGCGCTTCCCCACCGCCCTGCAGGCCGGCGCGTACGCCGAATACGTCACCGCGCCCGCGTCCGACCTCGCCCGCAAACCGGCTGCCGTCGACCACGCGCACGCCGCCGCGCTGGCCATGTCGGGGCTGACCGCGTGGCAGTTCCTGATCGACCTCGGGCACGACCACCCGTCACCGTTCCAGGCGGCCCAGCACCGCCCGATGGCCCTCGGCAGCGGGACGACGGTCCTGGTCAACGGCGCGGCCGGCGGCGTCGGGCACCTCGCCCTGCAGCTGGCCAAGTGGCAGGGCGCCCGGGTGATCGCCGTGGCCTCCGGCGCCCACGAGGGCTTCCTGCGCGAACTCGGCGCCGACGAATTCATCGACTACACCAAGGATCGGCCCGAAGAGGTCGTGCGTGATCTGGACCTGGTCCTGGACACCGTTGGCGGCCCCGGCAGCCGGCGCTTCCTGCGTGCGGTCAAACGCGGCGGCTCCCTTTACCCCGTGTACTTCGGCGAGTTCGACGACGAGGAGAACGCGAGGCTGGGGGTCACGGTCACCGCCGCCCAGGTCCGCTCGAGCGGCGCCCAGCTCACCGAACTCGGGCGTCTGCTGGCGGACGGCACGATCCGCGTGGCGATCGACAGCGCCTTCCCGCTCGAGGACGCCCGGGCGGCCCACGAGCGAGCGGCCCGGGGCCACCTCCGGGGCAAGATCGTGCTGACCCTCGGCTGAGGCCGGCCCGCCGGCTTCAGTGCCGGCAGGCGGCCGCCCCGTGGCAGGAGATCATGGCCTGCAACGTTTCGTGCAGGTGTTTCGCGGTGTCCGGTGCCAGCTGGGCCACGGTGTTGTGCAGCTCCTGCGGGTCCTTGCCGCGGTCGTAGTACTCCTTGGTGCCGTCGGTGTACTCGACGTAGGTGTAGGTGGTGCTGCGGATCGCCTCGTAGGTGGTCGGGTTGCCGCTGTTCTTCCCCGGCTTGTCCGGGTCGGCCGCGTCGAAGTCCGGGCCGTGGTGCTCGACCAGCCCGACCGTGCGCCACGCCGGCGGGGCGGCCCCGTTCAGCAGCGGCACCAGGCTCTCCCCGTCCACCTGCGCGGGCGTCCCGGCGCCGGCCAGCGCCTCGAAGGTCGGCCGCAGGTCGATGTTCTCCACCGGCTGGGCCACCGTCGCGCCGGCCTTGACCCCGGGCCCGCTGACCACCAGCGGCACGTGCACATCGGTGTCGAACGCGGTCTGCTTGCCGGGGGTGAGCCGGTACTCGCCCATGTGGTAGCCGTTGTCCGAGGTGAACACGAGGTCCGTGGACCCGCGCACGCCGGCCTGGTCCAGCGCGGCTTCCACGGTGCCGATCATCTTGTCCACCGACTGCACGGCCTGCGCGCGCTTGCGGAACGCTTTGTCGATGTTCGCCTTTTCCTTGTCCGTCAACGGAGTGCGGGACGCGAGCCACGGCGGCGGCGAGGACGGCAGGGTGTCGAACGCGGGCCCGCGCGGCGCGGTCAGGCCGGGGAAGGCACCGGCGTCGCGCGGCGCCGGGGTGTACGGGGCGTGCGGCGCGAAGGTGGCCAGCTCGATCGCGAACGGCGTGTGCGCGCTCGCCGAGCTGGTCACGAACTGCGCGGCCTTGCCGGCCATCACGTCGACCAGGTAGTCGCTGGGCGTTTTGCCGTAGTGCTTGACCGTGCCGTTCTCGTTGAGGTCGTAGTTGAACTCGCCGTAGCCGTTGCCCGCGACGTCCCATTCGCTCCAGCCCGGCGGCACCCCGTCGGACTTGGGGTCGTAGCCGTTGAGGTACTTGCCCATCATCGCCGTGCGGTATCCGGCCTGCTGCAACGAGGTCGCGTAGGTCGACTTGTCGTCACCCTTGCCGTGGAACGCGGCGTAGCCACCATCGGCGCCGCTATTGGTGAACACCCCGGTGTCGTGCGGCAGCATGCCGGTGAACAGCGACGACCGCGACGGGCAGCACAGCGAATCGGTGACCGTGTAGTTGCTGAAGGAGGTGCCGGTCTTCGCCAGCTCCTGCACGTGCGGCAGGTACGGCAGCAGGTTCATCGACAGGTCGTCGGTGAGCACGAGGACGAGGTTCGGCTTGCTGCCCGCGGTTCCGGCCGCGGCGGACGCCGAGCCGTCAGTCGTGCAAGCGGCGGTCGAAGCCACTGCCACAGCCAGTACCGCGGTCAGGAGGAGACGGGCGCGAAATGCCATGCCGACAAGCTAACGGCGGCACCACAGAGCCCGGTCAGCGTTGTGTTCGGGCTCGGTAAAGACTAGCGCAGCCGCCACAGGTGGTCCGCCGTGCCGCTGTCGGCGAACTGGACCACCTGCGCACTGTCCGCCGTGGACATCCGGTCGACGCCGAGCACCTTGCCCGAGTTGCGGTTCACGATCCGGAACCAGCCGCTGCCGTCGTCGAGCAGGCGCCACTGGTGATCGGCCGTTCCGTTGTCGGAGAACTGGACCACCTGCGCACTGTCCGCCGTGGACATCTGATCCACGCCCAGCACCTTGCCCGAGTTGACGTTGCGGATCAGCAGCCAGCCGTCCGCCGTGGGTTCGAAGCCCCACAGGTGGTCCGCCGTGCCGCTGTCGGCGAACTGGACGACACGGGCGCTGTCGGCCGTCGACATCTGATCGACGCCCAGCACCTTCGCCGAGTTCCGGTTCTCGATCCGCACCCGGCCGTCCGCCACCAGCTGCCAGAGGTGGTCGGCGGTGCCGGTGTCCGCGAACTGGACGACCTGCGCACTGTCCGCAGTGGACATCTGAGCCACGCCCAGCACCTTGCCGGAATTGCGGTTCTTCAGCCGCCACCAGCCGTCGCCGTTGTCGATCAGCTGCCAGAGGTGGTCGGCGGTGCCGTTGTCGGCGAACTGGACGACCTGCGCGCTGTCCGAAGTGGACATCTGGTCCACGCCGAGCACCTTGGCCGAGTTGGCGTTGCGGATCCGGTACCAGCCGTCGCCGTTCGCGACCAGGTGCCAGAGGTGGTCGGCGGTCCCGTTGTCCGCGAACTGCACCACCCGCGCACTGTCCGCAGTGGACATCCGATCCACGCCCAGCACCTTGCCGGAATTGCGGTTCACGATCCGGAACACCGCCCCCTCGCCACCCGGCGACCAGGGGTGCCCGTCCGGCGAGGCGGTCGGGAACGACGTGATCCGCAGCCGGGCCGCGCCCATCGGGATCAGCGTGACCGGCTCGACGTCCGCCACGCTGAGCGCCGGCGACGCCTGCAGCGTGGTCACGACGTTCTGGTCGTCCGCGGTCCATTCGGCGATCCTCCGCGCGGGCGCGGTGATCTTCACCGGCACGGCGTCCGGGGTGAACGGGTTGGCGGGCAAAGGACCGCCCGACGCCGCGAACGTCATCGCCGAGGCGGCGGTCCCCGGGTCGACGGCCAGCCCGTAGTTCCACGGCGTGGTCGCGTGCACCGCGTACTCCGGGAACTGCGCGCTCCCGCCGAGCGATTCGTACCGCTCCCCGATGTCCAGCGAGTACGTCAGCGGGCCGTGATCGACCGAGAGGGAATCGTGGTTCGCGCTCCACGTCCGCACGGAAGTCCGCTGCGGCAAGGTCACCTTCACGACATCGCCGTTACGCCAGGTCCGGTCGACTTTCGCGAACGCGGGCCCGGCCGGCACCGTGACCGGCGCGCCCGCCACGGTGACCTGCGGTGTCGCGCACCAGGCCGGAATCCGCAGGTACAGCGGGAAAGCCAGGTCCCTCGGCGTCCGGACGGTGAGAGTGATCTGCTCCGAGAACGGATAAGCCGTGTCCTCGGTGATGGTCACCGAAGCGCCGTCGGCGACCTTCGCCGTGACGCTGCTGGCCGCGTACATCGCGGCCGCGAGCCCGTTGTCCGGGGTCGCCAGCCACAGTTCCTCGGTGAAGTACGGCCAGCCCATGCCGTAGTTGTGCGGGCAGCAGCGGTACTGGTCGACGGCGGGCAGGTAGGCCTGCATCGCGAAGCCGTTCTGGAACTGCCCCTCGGTCTTGACCACGTCGTCGAGGTCGATGCTGTTCGCACTGGTGATGTAGTGCACCGCGCGCCCGCTGGGATCGAGCGCGGCGGGCAGGGAGTTGAAGGCGAGGTCCTCGCACCGGTCGGCCCACACCGGGTCGCCGGTCAGCCGCGTCAGCAACTGGTGGCTGGCCATGAACTCGACGATCCCGCACGTCTCGAAGCCCTGCCGCGGATCACCGAACCCCGGCCGCGCGTTCTCGTCCCCGGCGAACCCGCCGCCGGCGAACTGCCCGTACGTCCCCATGATCGTGCGGTAGTCCTGATAACTCGCCTGCACCAGCGCCGGATCACCGGACCGCAGCGAATACTGCGCCGGCTCACGGAAACCCTGGGCCACGTTGACGTTGTGCAGGCTCGGCAGATTCCCGACCCAGTCCGCGCCGTAACGGTGGATCTTGTCGGCGAGGTCGAGCAGGAACGCGTCACCGGTGCGGTTGAACAGCCAGAACACGCTGTCCAGGCCGTCACCCCAGCGCACGTACAGCCAATCCGCCTCGAACGCGTCCTGGCCCTGCGCGTTCATGTACTGGAGGAACCGGGTCAGGAACGGGACGATCCGCGCATCGCCGGTGTACTCCTCCCAGGACCGCAACGCCTGCATCATCGGCAGGTACGGCCAGAAGTGCGGGCCGCCCCGGAACCTGGTGCGCAGCCCGGCCGGGCCGAAGAAGCCGTCGGCCTGCTGGGTGGCGAGCACCGCGTCGACCCACCGGTGGGCCGTGTCCAGCGCGGTGGCGTCCCCGGTCACGGCGGCGAGGTCGAGGTAGCCGCGCAGCCAATACGGCACCTCCTCCCAGCCGTCCTGTTCGGGGTGCACCCAGCCGTTGGTGTCGAAGTCCAGGAAGTGCGACGTCTCGGGGTAGTGCCCGCAGAGCCCGTCGAGCTGCAGTTGCAGTTGCCCGGCGAGCCAGCCGCGTGCGGTGACCGCGCCGGGAGGGAGCTTGAGGAACGCGGTGGGTTGCAGCGGCGCGGCGTTCGGCGTGTACAAGCCGCCTCGAGCGGGAGCGACCGTCCGGCGGAGAGCGGCAGCCCCGGCGGGCCCGGCCGTCGCTCCGGCCAGCAGAGTGGCGACGGCTCCGGTGACGAAGTGTCTACGGTTCAGCGGCACGGGTACCGGCCTCCACTCGTCATTACAACGTTGTAAAAACAGGATTACCGGTGCCGGTGGTCGTGCACAACCGCCGTTCGTCTTAGCGGTGGCGGCTGACCCGCCCGGTTTCCGCTCTGGCAGGATTTGCCGGGTTCGGGGAGGAACAGGGGGATGGCATGGTGTGGATCAGGCTGCTCGCGGCTGCCGGGGCCGCCGGAATCGTGGCGGGCGCGACGCCGGCGACTGTGGACGGCACGGGCCACGGGTACCACGCCGGCACGGTGCCGCTGAGCACGAGCCGGCGGGCCGACGGCACGTTCGAACTCCTCGACGGGCGGCGCGGGGACAGCGAAACCCGGTTCTTCCCGAAGAACCCCGCCTCCAGCACGCCGACCCGGGAGACCAGCGAGCCCATCACCTCGCCCGGAAACTCTTGGGGCGACGGCAAAGCCGGCGGTCTGGAGACGACGGCCGCCGACGTGCACTACGGCATCGGCCAGGCCTGGGACTACTTCAAGACCGTGCACGGGCGCGAGGGCGCCCGGGGCGACGGCAAGGGGATGGTCACCTACCTCTACCGGGACACCTTTCCCGGCTCGTCGTTCAGCAGCGCCTGCGCCTGCCTGAAGATCGCCTTCGGCGACACGATCCGGCCGGCGACGGACCTGCAGACCGTCGGGCACGAATTCACCCACGCTGTCACCGCGTCGACCGCGAAGCTGGCCAACAGCGGTGAGCCGGCCGCCCTCGACGAGGCGACCAGCGACATCTTCGGCGTCCTGATCAGGTTCTACGCGCAGAACCCCGCCGACCCGGCGGACTACGTCATCCCCGACGGGTCCGAAGACGTCCAGGTGCCCGAGAAACCGTTGCGCTACATGGACGACCCGGCCAAGGACGGCAAGTCGCCGTCCTGCTGGTCCCCCGGCCTCAAGGACCTCGACGAGCACTTCGGCTCGGGCGTCGGCAACAAGTTCTTCTTCACCCTGGCCGTCGGCAGCGGGAAGTCCGCCTGGGGCGACAGCCCGGCCTGCGGCGGCGCGGCGGCGGTGACCGGCATCGGCAACGACAAGGCGGGCCGGATCTGGTACCGCGCGCTCACCACCGCCATGGTGTCCAACACCAACTACTCCGGCGCACGGCAGGCGACGCTGCGCGCGGCCGCCGACCTCTACGGCGAAGGCAGCACCGAGCAGTCCGCCGTCCGAGCCGCCTGGCTGGCCGCCGGGGTCGACGGGTCGGACCCGGTCCCGCCCGTGCCACCGGTGCCGCAGGACCCGGTGGTCACCGCGCCGCTGCCGTCGCTGATCCAGGTCGGCACCCCGCTGCGGGTCCAGGTCCCGGCCACCGACCCGCAGGACGACCCGTTGACCTTCACCGCGGCCGGCCTCCCGCCGGGGCTGGCGATCAGCCCGGCCGGCCTGATCTCCGGGACCCCGGCGACCGCCGGCTACTACGTGATCACGGTGACCGCGACCGACCCGGCCGGGCACACCGGGAGCGACCGCTCGATCTGGAAGGTGGAGCCCGCCGCACCGGCTCACGGCGGCTGAGCCCGGTCACAGCCCGGCCCCGGCCGCGCCCCGGTCGACTATGATCAAGCGCGGCCCGCCGGGGACGGCTTACTCGATGGACAGATGGACACACAGGGTGACTGGCGAAGCACACGTATCGGTGCCGATCGGGCTGCACGCATCCCGCTGGACCACCGTCACCCCCGAGCGAGCGGTCCTGCTGGTCGCCCACAACGTGACGACGGTGAACCGGCTGCTCGACGTCATCCCGGCCTTCGAGAACGACTCCCGCGTCCAGCTCGTGTGCACCGACATCGGCGCGGACCCGTTTCGTGACGGATTGACCGAAGCACTCGACCGGACGGGCATCATCACCATTCCCTGGGAACAGGCGAAACAAACCCGGTTCGACCTCGCGATCAGCGCCAGTCATCACGGTGAATTGGCGGAGGTGACCGCGCGTCGCGTCATTCTCTCCCACGGAATCGGATATACTAAGTATTCTCCGCAGAGACCGGAGACCGGAGACCGGAGACCGGAGACCGGAGACCGGAGACCGGAGACCGGAGACCGGAAACCGGAAACCGGAAACCGTTCGGCTTGTCGGCGGAATGGCTGCTGCGTGACGGCCGCCCGGTGGCCGATGCGTTCATTCTCTCCCACCCGGATCAGGTGCGGGAAATCGGCGAGCAAGCACCGGCCGCGCTGCCGTCCGCCGTGGTCGCGGGCGATCCCTGTCTCGATCGCATCGCGGCCAGCGTCCCCTTGCGGGAGCGTTATCGCGCCGCGCTGGGCGTCGGTGACCGCACCTTGGTGCTGCTGACCTCGACGTGGTCGAAGCGTTCACTGCTGGGCGCACGCCCGCAGCTCCCCCGCGAAGTCATGGCGGAGCTTTCGCCTGACTCCTTCGCGGTGGCGCTTGTGCTTCACCCGAACACCACCCACGGACACGGGGCCGCAGCCGTGCGCCAGTGGTACGCCGACTGCCTGCGTTCGGGAATGCTGATCCTGGACGAGGTCGAAGGGTGGCGCGCCGGGCTGGTCGCGAGCGACCTGGTGATCGGCGACCACGGCTCGGTGACCGGTTACGCGGCCGCGCTGGGAAAGCCGACCCTGCTCGGCGCCTTCGACGACGTGCCACCGTCGACGCCGATTTCGATGCTGGGCGAGCTGGCCCCGCGGCTGCCGCGCCACGGGCCGTACCGCCCGGACATCCTCGCGGCCGCGAAGCCACGCCCGGACCACCCGTTCCCCGCCGTCCGGGAACTCGCGACGTCGGTGCCGGGCGAGTCGCTTTCGTTGCTGCGCAAGCGTTTCTACGATCTCCTGGAACTCCCGGAGCCCAGCTCGGAAGTAGCCGTGCACCCCATCCCCACCCGCGGCATCGCCACGCCGCCGTCCGGCGTGCAGGCCCATTTCGTGTCCCATCGGGTCGACGCCGAGGAACGGCGCGTCCAGCTTTCCCGGCGGGCGGCGGAGATCCAGCGCGCGGACGAAGACGGCGAGGCCGATGTCCACCTGAGCTGTTCGGTGGACTACCCGATCCGTTCCCTGCGCACCGCGGCCGCCGTGGTGACTGCGCGGCCCGAGGACCCGGGTGACGATCCGGGGCGATGGCACCGGCAGGTCTTCGACCGGCATCCGAACTGCGTCGTCAGCGCGGTGCCGGCCGGCGGCTCGGTCACGCTGTCCCTGCGCGACGGGCCGAGCCTCACGCTCACCGCCGCCGGTGTGTCCGCCGAAGCCCTCGCGTCCGTCGCCTACGCCTGGAGCGCGACCGGCCTGGACGGCGAAGAACTGGCCCCGTCCGTCGTGCTGAGCCTGGACGGCCGCGATCACCAGGTCGACGTGACGGTCACGGCCTGACCGGTCAGTGCCCGGAGGCCCGGCCTTCTGCTTCGGCGAGAGCCGCCAGCGCCTCGAGCACTTCCGCGGCGGAGTCGGGCATGGCGACTCGTTCAAAGAGCGCGCTCGCGGTCCGCCAATGGGCCTCGGCGCCGCGCGTATCGCCCTTTCCGCGGTCGATATCGCCCAGCAATTTCTCGCATCGGGCGAGATTCGGCGTGTCCTTGTCCTGGCCGGCGAAATACTCCCCGGCCCGGGTGATTTCCGGGACGGCCTCGTCGAGCAGGCCCTCCTTGAACGCGACCCGGCCGGAATGCATTCGCAGAAGTGCCGCCGCGCGTTCTTCCTGGGCCGGGTCCGCCATCAGCGGCACCGCCGCGAGCGCCTCCCGTAAACAGGTGCGAGCCTCGGCGAACCGGGAGAGTTGCTCGTTGCCCAGGCCCAGCCATTCGAGCGCGCTGGCTTTTCCGGGGCCGTAACCGGAATCCGCCGCGGCCCGGGCGAATCGCAGCACCTCCTCGCCGTCACCGAGCTGCTCGTGCAGGCCGGCCAGGTCCCGGTTGAGCTGCCATTCGACCGGCGCGGTGGCCGCGAAGTCGAGCGCGCGCCGGTAAAGGTCGATCAACGCGCCGGAACGACGGGTCTGGTAGGCGAACGAATAGAGGGCCGTCGGGACGATGGCGGCCAGCTCGGGCTTGCCGAGGTCGGCGCAGCCGCGCGCCCCGGCGACGAGGCTCTCCCATTCGACGCCGAACTCGCCCGCCACGGCCGCCATTCCGCCGGGCGCGGGCTCAGCCGCGGCGTAAAGCGCTTCGGCACCAACGGGAACGGGCCGAGCCGCGTAACCGCGATCCAGTGCCACCGCCCGTCCGGCCAGCCAGACAGTGGCGCGCTCCACCGCGTCCTGAGCCTCGTCCGGGGCCTTCTCCCAGGCCAGTCCTTCGGCGTGTTCGCGGAACAGCTGGTGGAACCGGTAACGCCCCGCGCCACGGTCCTCGAGCAGGTACTTGCGGACCAGCCGGGCCAGCCGGCGCCGGACCTCCCGGTCCGCGCCGCCGAGCACCGCCGCGGCCAGCGGCAAACCGAAGTCCGGCCCCGGCGCCAGGCCCAGCAGCCGGTAGTCCCGCTTTTCCTCCTCGGTGAGGTCCAGGTAGATGGCGTCGAACACCGCGGACACCGAGACGTCGCCGTCGCTCTCCAGATCGGCGAGCACGAAGGACTCGACGAAATCGCGCGGATCGTCCTCACCGCTGACGATCAGGCCGCCCCCGACCGCGAGGGCCAGCGGCAGGCCGGAACACTTGCGCCACAACCCGTTGATCACCTCCGGTGGCACTTCGGGAGAGCCGCCGCCGAGCGCCTCGATCAGCTCCGCGGTGGCCCCGAGGTCGAAGGCCGGCAGGTCGAACCGGGCGAACTGATGCCGGACGGTGAGCGCGTCGAGCTTGCTCCGGCTCGTGACCACGACCGCGGCCTGCGAGACGTCGCCCAGCAATCCGTCCAGCTGCTCGACCATCTTGACGTCGTCGATCACCAGCAGGATCCGCTTGCGGGCGAGCGCGCCCCTGGCCGCGGCGAGCCGGTCCTCCGGGGCGCCGGGGATCTCCGCCGACGGAGTCCCGAGCTGGGCGAGCAGCTGGCGCGCCAGGTCCGCCGCCGGGACCAGGCCGCGGGGATCGGAACCGTGGGCGTCGAGGAAAAGCCCGCCGTCCGGGTAATCCCTGGCGAACCGGTAGGCCAGGTGAAGCGCCAGCGTCGTCTTCCCGATCCCGCGGGCGCCGGCGAGCTGGAGCAACACGGGCCGCCCGTCCGCGAGTGCCCGGACCTGCGCGTCCGACGTCTCGCCGATCTCGGCGACGCGGTTCACGCACAACGGCTGCCGCGGCAACGTCCACGGTGCGGCGGACTGGTCGCTCATGCACGTCCTCCCTCGAAGCGTGCGGTCGAGCCTATCGGGTCGGGCACACGTTCCGTGACGGAATCAGCACATCACCGCGCGGCGGCCAGCTCGAGCACCTGCTCCGCCGCTTCGGCCGCCGAGGGTGAGGCCCGGATGAGCGACCGGAGCCGGTCGACCCCGGCGGCGAGCCGGGGATCGAGGACCAGGCTCTCGGCCTGCCGCCGCAGGCTCGACCGGCAAACCGGCCGTACCCCGGCCCCCAGCGCGATCAGCGTCGCCGCCGTCCGGCGCTGCTCACGGCTGCGCGGCGCGATCAGCATCGGCACCCCCGCCGCGCCCGCCTCCAGGACCGAGTTCATGCCACCGTGGGTCACCAGGACGTCGGCGCGTCGCAGCAGCTCCTGCTGCGGGATCGAAGGCAGCGCCAGCACGTTGCCCGGCAAGCGGCCCAGCGAAGCGACCGGCGTCGGCCCGGTGGCGAGCACGACCGTCCAGTCACTGCCCCGGAACGACTCGGCGATCATCCGCAGCTCCTCACCGCGGCGCGCGAAAACCGTGCCGAAGGAGACCACCAGAACCCGGTGCCCGGTCAGCCGTTCGTACGGAAATCCCGGCGCCGGCAAGCGGAGTCCCCCGTGCAACGGCCCGGCGAAGCGGATCCGCCCCCGCCATCTGCCGTGCCCCCGGTGGAACTCGGGCAGACCGTTGACCAGCAATGGCCCCCGCCCAGCCGTTGAGCCCGGCGAAGTCGTCCACAGCCACGCGGGCTCCCCGCCGAACGGCAGCCCCCGCAACCAGCGCGCATGCGGATCGACGACCGCCAGCTCCGGCGGTTCCTCGGCGATCTCACGATCGCAGGCCGCACGCACCTCGGCCGCGGTCCGCCGCCGCCGAACCCGGGCTCGTCGGCGGCCGGCCAGATCCGCGGGCGCCCACCCCGGCGGGACGTACGCCCCCGCGTCCGACCCCGCGACAACCGGGACCACCCCCGCCGCCCGCACCGCGTCCCGATACCGCGGCGGGACGACCATCCGAACCGCCGCCCGATGGCGAACCAGCTCGGCCCCCACCTTGAGAAACGGCCCGATATGCCCCCGCGCGGGATACGGCACGAGCAAGATCCCCATCCACCCGACGATACCCGGCACCGCCCCGCCGCTGAGAACGGCGAGCCGGGACCTCTTGCACCGCAACAGCCTCCTGGCTCGACGACGCCATGAGCCGTGGTGGTCGGGCGACGCGGCTTCGCCGGTTGGCCCATGGCGTGCCGGTCACCACGGAACCGGCGCTGCGCCGCTGCCCGGACCTGACGACAGCGGTGCACGACACCGGCCGTGCCGAGCGTCCGGCCGATGGCTGGACGCCATGACAGGCCGGCGGGTGCGGCGGATCGAGCAGATAGCCGGCGTCGACCTGGCCGACGGGCAGCAGCGGCTGGCCCTGCACCTGGGCATCAAACTCGCCCGGTTGCAGGGCCGGGTCTGAGTCACGCCACTGCGCCCCTTCCCGTCAGAAGCCGGGGAAGACCCGGCGCAGGTCGTCGAGGGTCAGGTTGCCGTCGATGGTGACGCCCTTGTCGTACGGGGCCTTGAGGCGGCCGCTGACCAGGCGGATGAGCGCTTCCGCCGGGCCGTTGAACGTCGCGGAGGGCGAGTCGAGGTGGTCCACCACGGTGGCCGCGTCGTCGATCACCAGGCCGGCGCCGGGAACGGCGACGGACACCGGGTTCGCGAGCTCGGCCGGCTTCGCGAAGAAGCCCACCATGAAGCCCAGCGGCCCGGTCAGGAGGTCGACGAGCACCGCGGCCGAGCCGGCGTCCACACCGGCGTCGGGGTCGAAGGCGACGCGCACGTCCCACGAGTGGTTGGCCACCTCGTTGAGCCGCATGGCCAGCGCGGTCAGCATGGGGACCGGCTCCGGCAGGAAGCCGAGGTCGACGGTCAGCGACGAGCGCTGCTCGGGCGTGAGCGCCTCGACCGTTTCGAGCCAGCGCGCGTTGTGCTCCAGGAAGCCCTCGGCCTGCGCGCGCGGCGCCGACGCGTCCCAGCGCGCCCAGATGGTCTGGTTGTCCTCGGCCGTCACCGTCGCGCCGATGGCCCGGGCGATCGGCGCGCGGCCGATCTCCGCGCCGCTGCCGAGGTGGGAAAGCGCCTGGGCGACGGTCCATTCCGCGGCGCCGCTGGTGGCGGCCAGCTGTTCGTCGGTGAGGCTGCCGACGAGGCCGGCCAGCGCGTCGTGCTCGGAGCGGAGTGCGGTGATCGTGCGGTCCACGAGTTGGCTCATGACACGCTCAACTCCCGAGGGGGCGCGGGTGTTCCGGGTGTCATCGCTTGACCGCCTCGAAGATCACGAGCGGGCTCGACGTGGCCACGACCCGTTCGACCGCGAAACCCGCCTCGCCGAGCAACGCCCGGTACTCGCTCTCGGTGCGTTCCCGCCCGCCGAGCAGGCTCACCATGACCAGGTCCATGTGCTTGGCCGGATGGGGCTCGTCGCCCGCGGGCACGGCCTGCTCGACGACGATCAGCCGGGCGCCGGCCGGGGCCGCGGCCCGGACCGACCGCAGGATCCGGAGCGCTTGCTCGTCGCTCCAATCGTGGAGGACCCAGCTCAGCACGTAGATGTCCGCCACGGGGACCTCGGTGAAGAAGTTCCCGGCGACGACCTCCACGCGGTCGGCCAGTCCGGCGGCGGCGAGCACCGCGTGCGCGGAGTCGGCGACACCCGGGAGGTCGAAGACGATGCCCCGCCGGCCCGGCCGGTCGTCCAGGCGCAGCAGTTCCGCGAGGACGGTGCCGTCGCCGCCGCCGAGGTCGGCGATCACGTCGCCGGCCGGAAGCCGGTAGCCGTCGAAGGTCCCCGCCCGCAGCGTCCGGGAGAAGACGGCCATCGCCCGGCCGAAGAGCGCGGCCATGGCCGGGTCGGAGGCGACCTGGTCGAAGTACGGCTTCCCGAAGTACTTGACCGCGGCGGACTCCCCGGTCCGCAAGGTGTGCCCGAGCTCGGCGACGGCCCGGTAGTGCAGGTGCATCCCGCCCACCGCGATGCCGTGCATCGACTGCGGGTGGCTCTCCGACAGCGTCGCGCCGAGCGGGGTGACCGCCACTTTGTCCCCTTCGGTCCGGAAGACGCCGTGCTGCGCGACGGAGCGGATCAGCCGGGCGAGCACGTCGGCATCGGATCCGGTGCGCTCGGCCAGCGCCGCGATCGTCTGGGGTCCCTCTTCGTCCAGAATCGTCGCGACGCCCGCTTCGGCGAGCACGAACAACGCCTGGGACAGCAGGAAACCGTCCAGCAGCTGCGCCATCACCACAGTGGGCGGCCGGACCTCGGGCTCGTCGGACATGACGGCGGTGCCTTCCTCGTCGGGGCCGGTGATCTTCCAGCTTGCCCCCGAGCAGGCCCGGGGCCCGTACCGGGCTCCCTGTGGCCGGACCGCAACGCCTGCCGCGGCCCGTTGCGGCCGTCCCACAGCCCGGGCCGTCGTCCGTTGCGCATGGCCGGACGGCGCCGGACGCTGAGGCCGAGCCGCCCCCTGCGAAAGGCTGGTTCCCCACCATGAAAACCCTGCTGAAAGCCGCCGGCGCGGTCGCTTCCGCGGCCGCCCTCACCCTCGCCGCCGGCGGGATCGCCGGCGCGAGCCCCGCCACCAGCGGCAGCGCCACCTACTACACCGAAGCGGGTTACGGCGCCTGCGGAACCCAGCTCAACGCGAGCACGGACCTGCTGGTCGCCGCCCCGGCCGCGCTCTGGACCACGCCGAACCCGAACAACGACCCGCTGTGCACGCAGTCGATCCGGGTCACCTACAACGGCAGGACGATCACCGTGCCGATCAGGGACAAATGCCCCACCTGCGACCCGTCCAAGATCGACCTCAGCCTGCCCGCCTTCCAGTCGCTGGCCGATCCGAACCTCGGGATCATCCAGCTGGACTGGGAAATCCGGTAGTCCCGCCGATCAGGGCAGCGGCACGGGCAGCGTGGCCAGCTCGCGCCGGCCGGCCACGCCGAGCTTGCGGTAGACGCTCGAGAGGTGGAACTCCACCGTCCGCACGGTGAGGAACTGCTGCTCGGCGATGCGCCGGTTGCTCAGCCCGGACCGGGCCAGCTCCGCGATCTTGCGCTGCTGCCCGGTCAGCCGGTCGCCGGCCTGACGGGTCAGCCGGTGCAGCGCGGTTTCCGCGCGTTCGGCCCAGGCCGCGTAACCCGCCTTGCGAGCGAGGTCCCGGACCTCTCCGAGCATCGCGGCCGCCTGCGGGCACTGCCGCTCGGCGCTGAGGAAGTGCGCCAGGTCGTAACGCGCGCGAAGCAGGTCCTCCGTGGCCGCGCCCCCGGCAAGGAGATCCGCGGCTTCGCGAGCCTCGCCGGAGGTCCGGCTCCGCACCACGGCGTGCGCGTGGACCGCCACGCCGAGCGTCCGCGGATCCGGCCAGCGTCGGGCCAGTCTCAGCTCACGCTCGGCGAGCACCGAGGCCAGCCGGTGCCGTCCGGACGCGTGGGCGCACAACGCGGCCCGCGACCGCCACGGGACGACGGCCGGATTCCGCACCCCGTGCTCGGTGAGCAGCCGGCCGCATTCGAGGAACGCCGTCCTGGCGAGGTCGTGGCGTTCCGCCGCCAGCTCCAGATCTCCCAGCGCGGCAAGGAGTTCGGCCTTGTCCTCGCTGTGGGCGAAGGACTCGCCGCAGACGTGGTCGAGCATCCGGCGGTACGCCGCGTCGAGGTCGCCCCGGCTGGTGTGCGCGGCCGTCGACCACGCCACGAGCAGATCACGCAGCCGGGGTGCGGGACCGCGTTCGAGCGCCTGGTCCAGGATTTCCGCCGCCGCGGCGGGCTCGCCCTGCAGCCAGGCCAGCCGGCCCCGCAGCGCGAAAGCGAACTCCGCCAAGGTGTCCGGGCCCGGCGTGGCCAGTACCCGGTCGCAGTGCTCCCCGGCGAGGCCGGTCTCCCCGGCGTGCACGAGCGCCATCACGGCGTACCAGAACGACAGCACGTCGTGCCGGCCCGGCGAGCGCAGCACGAAACCCGCCTCGCGGATCACCTGGTCCCGGTCCTCACCGCTGTTGGCCATCGCGATCGCGCGCAGCGCATGGTCGCGTTCGGGCGGCTCCGCCGCCGCGGCCCGCACGGCGGCGGCGCCACCCGGTGCATAAGGCAGCCCGGACACCGCGGCCGATGGCTGTTCCCTCCCCGTCGACGACAAGAGATGCTCCTCTGCCTCACTGGCGGCCAAGGTTTCACCGTCATCCCGTCGATGATGGTGCCTGTTCACGGCCGGGCCGGCGGCACCCGGGACAGATCCGCGACCGCGCTCGCGAATGACGTGCTCACCCAAGTGGCCCAGCGACGGTCCCGCCGATGGCGCGCCGCAAGGCCGTGACCAGTGCCTTCGCTCCGGACGATTCGCGGGACCCGACCATCGACGTCACTCGTTCGCAGGAAGGGCGGCCGAGAGTAATCCGGGCAGAAGAATTGCACGGCAATCGGTTGTTTTCTTCCCGGATCCGGGTATGCGGGGTTATCCGGGAGCTTATCCCAGCCGGAACGGAAATGGTCGGTCAGCCGGCCGGCTGCCATTCCGGATCGAGCAGGTGGAAACGGAGTTCGTCGCGGCCCCGCACGCCGAGCTTGCGGTAGACCTGCGAAAGGTGGAACTCGACCGTGCGCACGGCGAGGAACTGCTTGGCCGCGATGTCCTGGTTGCGGAAGCCGGCCAGGGCGAGAAAGGCGACCTTCAGCTCGGTCGGGGTCAGCGCCGGGCCGGGCCGCGGATCGAGCCCGCGCAACGCCTCCTCGGCCCGTGCCGCGCGATGCCGGTTCCCGGCGCCGTGGAATCCCGCGGCCGCCTTCATGAACTGCACGCGGGCGAAGGCGCGCTGCCCGCTACGCAGCAGCCACCGGCCGAGTTCGTAACGGGCCTCGCCCGCCTCGATCGCCGCTTCGCCGACGTCCAGCAGCTCCGCGGCTTCGCCGAGCAGGTCGATCTCGTGCCCGTCGCCGGCCAGCAGCGCGACGCCGGCCAGCGCCTCCCCCACCACCCTGGGCTCGCCCCAGGCCAACGCGGCTTCGTGCTCCTCGCGGGCCAGCTCCGCCGCCAGCTCGGCGTCGCCAATGGCACGCGCGCACCACGCCGCCCGCCGCCGCCACGGGGACACCGCGGGATTGACCACGCCCTGTGCGGTGAACTGCCGCCCGGCGGCCAGGTGATCGGCCAGCGCGGCGCGGAAGTTCCCGCCGGCCATCGCCATCAGCCCACGGGCACACCGCAGCTCCGGCCCGCCCCGCACGTCGCTGCCGTATCCGCCGAGCAGCGCACCCGCCTCCGCCGGCTCACCCCGACCGACCAGCAACTCGACGGTTTCGGCCACGATCACCGACCGCAGCTCCGGCCCGATCGGCCGGCGGCGGAGCTGCTCGTACAGCTCCGCCGCGGTGTCCGGATCACCACGCCACCGGGCGGTGCGGGCACGGATGAGCGTGCCCCGGTCGAGGAGTTCGCCGTACGCGTGGCGGGCGTCGGGGTGGTCACAGCTCTGGTGATCCCGATGGCCGAGCCGGGCGGCCGCGCGGTCGGCGGTGGTCAGTTCCCCGGCGAGTACCAGCGTGGTCAGCGCGTCGAGGGCGCAGTCGGGGCGCGCGGCGCAGGCGGGATCGGCCAGGGCCAGCTCGGCCTCGTGGACCGCGGACGCCGGGTGCCTGCCCGCGCGGGCGAGCGCGATCGCCCGCCGCGCCGGGCACGAACCGGGCGGGGACGGCGGCGGACCGGATTTCCCGGGCCGCGAAAGGCGGGACGACACAGCGGAAACACCCCCGGTGGGACGGGGAGAAGGTCCGCGGAGCCCGCGCCGCCCACACCGTTTCCGAGAATGGGGACCGCTGCCGGATTCGTCAATACTCGTGGCGGTGCCTGACCGGTTGTCTGTCTCGCCGGGGTTCGCCGGAAATGTGCGGCCGGACCGTAAAGACGGATCCCGACGCCGCGGCGACACTTTTGTGCGTACCCCGGTCCCGGACACGGAGGAACAGCGATGCGCAGAGCCCTCTTCCCGGTGCTGGCCGCCCTCGTGGCCGCCGCGCTGATGACCGCAGGCCCGGCGGCGATCGCCGCGGACGGCCCCACCGTCACCTTCGTCAACCAGAGCGGCGAAACGCTCTGGATCGGCAGCACCGTCAACGCCGACGGCTCGGAGAACCTGAGCGGGCTGCCGGTCCTCGAGGACGGTCGGCAGGCCACGGTGACCGTGCCGGCGTCGGCGCAGCACTGGCGGGGCAAGTTCTTCGGCCGGCAGGGCTGCACCGGCGATTCCGGCAGCTCGTTCCACTGCGCGATCGGCGACTGCGGGCCGGACGCCGGCGGGTGCGCTACCGGGGAGCAGCCGGCGAGCCTGGCCGAGTTCAACTTCGACCCGCAGGACCAGCTGGCCCCCTGGTACGACGTGAGCTACGTGAACGCGGTGTCCCTGCCCATCACGATCGATCCCGCGGGCAGCGGCGCCCGCTCGCCGAGCGCCGAATGCGAGCCCGTCGGCTGCTCGGACCCGCTGCTCCAGTACTGCCCGCCGGAGAACCTGACCACGGACGGCAACGGCAAGCCGGTCCTGTGCACCAACCCGAACCGCGACGCCAAAACCCCTTACAGCGACGCGATTTCCAGCCACTGCCCGAAGGCGTACGCGTGGTCCGAACAGGACACCGAGGGCGGCAACCAGACCGTCCGGCAGTGCCGCGGCTGCAGCGGCTTCACCGTCACCTTCCACCACGGCGCCTGACCCGGCCCGCGGAGGAAGCACGAGGAGGCGGTAGGCCATGATCAGGAAGAACCGGATGCTGACGGCCGGGGCCGCGACGGTCCTCGCCGCCGCGCTGGCCGCGGGCGCACCGGCGGCGACCGCCGCGTCCGGGCCGGTGGCGCGTTCGACCGTGTGCGACGGCGACGGCACCAGCGGGAAACGCGTCCAACCGGCTCGATGCCCGCACACGCTTCGCCGCGAACGCCGAACTCCGCACCTGCCCCCGATGCGCGGCACTGCACCCGGACGTCTGATTCGCTACGCACTGCCGGTGAGCGAGTCCGCGAACTCGGCCAGCAGTTCCTGGAATTTCGCGCGCCGGGCCGGGGTGAAGGCCGCCAGCGCCTGGTCGATGACGGCTTCGGCTTTTGGCGTGGCCGCGGCGAGCGTGCGGCGGCCCGCGGGGGTCACGTGGTTGTCCACGATGCTGCCACGGCCGGTGGTGCGTTCGACGAGGCCCCGATCCTGGAGCCGCTGCAGCAGGCCGCTGAGGGTTTGTGGGGTGTGCAGGGTGATTCTGGCCAGCTCGGAGGCCGAGGCGCCCGGCTGTCGCGCCAGCTCGCGCAGCGCCACCCACAGGCCCAGGTTGAGGTCGAACGGGCGGAGGGCCTCGTCCATGCGCTGGGCCAGCACGTGTTGCGCCCGCTTGAGCGTCAGGCCGAATTCGACCTCCGGTGACATCTGCGGTCCTGGCTTGCTGTTCACGGCCACCGCGTCAGGGTAACAGGCGCCTTCCAGGGCGAAGGCACCTTCCGTACGACGGCCGTCACTTCGGGTCGAGCACCAGCAGCGGGATCTGCCGGTCGGTCTTCTCCTGGTACTCGGCGTACGACGGATACGCCGCCACCGCGCGCGCCCACCACTCGGCCCGCTCGGCGCCCTCGGCTTCGCGCGCGACGAAGACCTTGGTCACGGTCCCGTCCTGCAGCGAGAACTCAGGGTGCGCCTTGATGTTGTAGTACCAGGTCGGATGGCCGGGAGAACCCTGCTGGGACGCGATGACGGCGTACCGGCCCTCGTGCTCCACCCGCATCACCGGCGTATAGCGAAGTTTGCCGGTCTTCGCGCCCCGCAACGTCAGCAGCACGATCGGCGACCCGAGTATCTCGACGCCCGCCGTGGTCCCGGTCTCCAGGATCTTCCTGGCCTGGTCCCGCACGTGCTCCCTGGGGCTGAATTCGACGGTCATTTCCTCGACCTCCCGGTCCGGTGGGAAAGTGGCTGGATAAGGCGCGCCCAGGAGCCGGTGGCTGGGCCAGGTTCCCCGCTTGACGGCCTGGGCGACGATCGCCACCGCTCAGGCCGGATCACCGACGGGACCGCCGTCGCGCTCGAGCATCGCGCCGATCGTGGACTCGTAGCCCGCGGGACGGTGAGGACTCGCACGCCGAACGGCGCGGTTTCCGCCGCGAGCGCCCGGCTGAACCCGTCGACGGCGAACTTGGCCGCCTGGTAGGCGGCGAGGCCCGGGACTCCGCCGACCCGTCCGCGGGCCGAGGAGAACTGCACGACGGTGCCGCCGCCCTGGGCCCGCAGGTGCGGCGCGACGTTCGCATAGCCGGCGTTGTTGACGACCACGTCGAGCCGGCCGAAGCGTGCGAGGGCGGTTGCTATCGCGGTGTGGACGGCGCCGGGGTCAGTCACGTCTAGGGCCAGCGCGAGCAGCCGGTCGCCATGTGAAGCGGCCAAATCCGCGAGCTGCTCGGGACGGCGCGCCGTCGCGACGACACGATCTCCCGCTTCGAGTACGGCTTGGGCCAGTGCGCGGCCCAACCCGCGTGAGGTGCCCGTGATGAACCATGTCTGCGCCATGTCCGCCTCTCCGCTCACCGATGAAGGCACCATAACTCATGAAGGTGCCTTCAATCCAGTGCACGTCGACGGGGCCAGCCTGCCCGGCGAGTCAGCCGGGGCCTTCCAAGGCAAGCAGCAGGGTGCGGAGATCGTCGTTCAGCCGGCGCTGGGCCGAAGAGTCCAGTGAGGACAGCAGAGCCTGCTCGGTCTCGCTCTTGACACCGAAGACCTCCATCGCCCGTTGCTCGCCCGCCGGGGTCAGCGTGACCAGGACCGAGCGGCGGTCGCCGGGGTCGAAGTCCCGGACGACCCAGCCGTTGCGCTCCATCTTGGTGACCCGGTTGGTGACCGCGCCCGAGGTGAGCTGCAGCTGGGTCATGAGCGCGCCCGCGCTGAGGCGGTGCTCCGGTTCGGTGCGGATGAGGCAGGCGAGCAGTTCCAGCTCCCACAGCTCGATCCCGTGCGGCGCCAGGTCGCGTTTGATCTCGGTTTCCAGCCGGTGGGCCAGCCGGCGCACCCGGTACGCGAGCGCCTTCGCCTGAGCGACGCCCGGCTCCTGCCGGTCCGCGATGACCTCGATCATCCCGTCCACATAGTCCTGTTGCCCCGGGCGCGTCGCCATCGTCCCATCCTAACCGCGAACGCCGGCCGTCTTGGCGTTCACACGTTCCCAGCGGCTCGAAACCCCGGCGAGCACGAGCCCGGTCAGCGCCAGCGCCGCGCCGGCCAGGCTCGGCGCGGTGTAGCCGAAACCGGCGCCGATCAGGGCGCCGCCGAGCGCGGCGCCACCCGCGTTGGCGATGTTGAACCCGGACTGCACCGACGCGGCCGCCAGGGTCGGCGCCTCCCCGGCCGCGCGGATGATGCGCAGCTGCACCGGGGGGATCACCAGCCCCGAAGCCAGCCCGATCACCCCGACCGTCACCAGTGCCGTGACCTCGTTGTGGACCGCCAGGGCGAACAAGGCCAGCGCCACCGCGAGAGCACCCAGCGCCACGTACGTCGCGGGGAGCAGCGCGCGGTCGGCCAGCCGTCCGCCGGCCAGGTTGCCGGCGGACGAGCCCAGGCCGAACAGCGCCAGCGCCACGGCCAGGCCGATCGGCCCGGCGCCGGCCAGCGAAGTGAGCGTCGGGGTGATGTAGGAGTACGTGGCGAACACCCCCGCGAAGCCGAAGGTCCCGACGGCCAGTGTGAGCAGCACGGCCGGCCGGGTGAAGGCCCGCAGCTCCGCGCGCAGCCGGACCGGCGAGTGGACGGGGTCGGACGGCACCAGCAGCACGATGCCCAGCACGGCGAGCAGGCCGAGCACCCCGATCAGCGCGAACGCGAGCCGCCAGCTGACCGCGTTGCCGAGCGCCGTGGCCGCGGGCACGCCGACGATGTTCGCCACGGTCAGGCCGGTGAACATCAGCGAGATCGCCCGCGCCTCGCGTCCTTTGCCGGCCAGCCCGGTCGCGACCACCGAGCCGACGCCGAAGAACGCGCCGTGCGGCAGCGCGGTCAGCACCCGGGCGGCCATCAGCCAGCCGTAGCCGGTGGCGGCCGCCGCGGCGAAATTGCCGACGGTGAAGATCACCATCATGCCGAGCAGCAAGTGCTTGCGGCGGAACCGTCCCGACACCGCCGTCAGCAGTGGCGCGCCGATCACCACGCCGAGCGCGTACCCGGTGATCAGGTAACCGGCCTGCGGAATCGAAACGTGCATTCCGTCGGCGACCGCGGGCAGCACGCCCATCATGGCGAACTCGGTCGCGCCGATGCCGAAAGCGCCGAGGGCCAAGGCGAACAGAGCCGGTGGCATTACGAGTGGTCCGGAGTGGTCCACGCGGCGATCGCGTCGAAAAGCCCGGCCGGTGAAGGCGCGGCGTACGCGATGTACCCGTCCGGCCGGATCAGCGCCACACGCACGTCGTGCCACGCTTCGCGTCCGGGCCCGTCGGGAAGCGGCGCGGCATGGACCTCGACGTGCGCGGCAGTCAGCCCCGCGAGCGAGCCGTCCGTGGTGAAGTCGAGGAGCAGGAACCGATCCGGGCGCAAGACCCGCAGGAGGGTGCCGTGCGCCAGCGGCAGATCCGGCGCGCGCGTGCCGATCAGCGGATGGGCCCCGTCCGGGCTCGGGTAGGCCACCGCCAGTCCGGAAAGGACACCGGCCAGCCGCCGGTTTACCTCGCCGCCCTGGGCGATGAAGCCGCTGAACATTTCGCGCAGGGCGCCGCCGGCCGGGCTGAACGTGTGCATCAGCGCGTCCTGCGCCCGGGTGTTGGCGACGAGCTGCTCCGCGACCGGGCGCCGCTCGGCGTCGTACCCGGCCTCCCCGTCGGTCATCTCCTTCGGCGCCCAGCCCCGCACCTCGGCGGCCAGCTTCCAGGCGAGGTTGGTGGCGTCCTGCAGTCCCACGTTGAGGCCCTGGCCACCGGCGGGCAGGTGCACGTGCGCCGCGTCGCCGGCGAGCATGACGCGGCCGGCGCGGTACGTCGCGGCGTGCCGGCCGGCGTTGCTCGACCTGGACAGCCACGAAGGGCTGTGCGCGCCGAAGTCCCGGCCGCAGATGGCGGTGAGCGAATCGAGCAGCTCCGGGAGGGTGAACGGTTCGGCCTGGCGGCGCCGAACCTCCACTGAGGACAGTCCGACGTCGCCGGCCTTGAGGCCGAACACCCGCGTCGTGGTCTCCGTCAGCGGGACCACGCTGACGTGACCCGCCAGGTTCCAATAGTACTGGGCACGCTCGACGGGCTCCGCCAGCCGCACGTCGGCGCCGAAGCCGACCTGATCCGGCTCGGTGCCGGGGAAATCGATGCCGGCCGCCCGGCGCACCAGGCTGTGCGCGCCGTCCGCGCCGATCAGGAACCGCGCGGAGTGCCAAGCCTCCCCGACGCGGACCCGCACCTCGTCCGCCGACTGCGTCACCTCGGCCACTTCGGCGCCGTAGTGCACCGGAACCGACCTGGCGCGCAAGGCGTCGGCGAGAATCCGTTCGGTACGCCATTGCGGGATGTGCAGCACGAACGGGAACGCCGAGTCGAGACCGCGGTAGTCGAGCCGGTCCGGCAGCGTCGCGAAGTGCGCGTCCGGCACCTGCCTTCCCTCCGCCACCAGCACGTCGCTGATCCGGCGGCCATCGGCGCCCTCGAGCATCGTGAGCACCTCGAGCGTGCGCGGGTGCATGGTCGACCCCCGGGACTGACGACTGGGCCCGCTGTTGCGCTCGTACACCTCCACGCGCACACCGGCCGCGTCCAGCAGCGCGGCGGCCATCAACCCGACGGGACCGCCGCCGACCACGATGACGTCCATCTTCCGAACTCCCCTCGCCCGTAGCTTTCTCTGAACATGAAGATAATGAATGTTGGCAAATGTGGCAAGGGGTTGGCCCGCAAGAGAATCCCGGCCTGACTTACTCCCCCAGGGAGGACGCGACGTGCAGCGCCCGGACCGCGGCGTGGACCCGGGCCGCCACGGCGTCGGCATCGGATGCGTCGAGCTTGCCGTCGAGGTGAAGGAAGGCCAGGCCGTGCACCAGTGCCCACACGGCGGTCGAGAGCGCTTCCGGCTCGGCACCGGGAAACGCCCGCTCGACGATGCCGCTGACGTAACCGGAGATGGCGGCGGTCGCGGCGACGCGCTCAGGACTGCCCGGATCACAGGGCTCCACGAACATCACCCGGAACAGCGCCGGATGATCGAGGGCGAACCGGACGTACGCGACGGCGACCGCGGCCAGATCATCGGCCGTCGAGGGCTCCGGATGCGCCTCGTTCAGCTTCGCGCCGAGCTCGCCGTAACCCTCCGCCGCGACCGCGGAGACCAGGGCATCCCGATCGGCGAAGTGACGGTAGGGCGCCGTCGCGGAAACGCCGGCCCGCCGCGCCACCGCCCGCAGTGACAACGCCGCGCTGCCGTCCTCCTCGAGCAGCTCTCGCGCCGCGCGCAGGCAGGCGGCGCGCAGGTCGCCGTGGTGGTACCGGTCAGCGGCCTTGGCCATGGATCACTCCCGCGCAATGTTGACGGTGCTCACATCGCCGTCTAATGTGAGCGCTGTACACATCCTAGCCGCCGCCGAGGACCCTGGAGGGACGATGGCCCCGCACCACCACGTGGCGATCATCGGAACCGGCTTCGGCGGGCTCGCGGCCGCGGTCCGCCTGCGGCGAGCCGGGTTCGACGACCTCGTCCTCCTGGAGCGGGCCGGCGACGTCGGCGGAGTCTGGCGCGACAACGACTACCCGGGCGCAGCGGTCGACGTGCAGAGCGATCTGTACTCCTTCTCGTTCGCGCCGAACCCCGGCTGGCGCACCACCTACGCCAGGCAGCCCGAGCTGCACGCTTACCTCAGGAAGGTCGCCGACCAGTTCGGGCTCCGCCACCGGACGGTCTTCGCCTGCGAGGTCGAACGGCTCGACTGGGACGCCGCCGAGCAGCTGTGGCGACTCCGCACCACCCGAGGGCCACGAACCGCCACCCACGTCGTCGTCGCGACGGGCGCGCTCGCGGACCCGGTCGTTCCGGACCTGCCGGGCCTGGACCGGTTCGGCGGGGTCAGCTTCCACTCCGCGCGGTGGGACCACGGCCACGACCTGGCCGGAAAGCGGGTCGCGGTCGTCGGCACCGGCCCCTCGGCCGTGCAGTTCGTGCCGGCCATCCAGCCCGAAGTCGAGCGGCTGACGGTGTTCCAGCGAACCCCGGCCTGGGTCGTTCCCCGGCACGACCGCGAAACCGGCGAGCTTCGGCGTCGCCTGTACCGGGTCGCGCCGGTCCTGCAGCGGCTGGCCCGATTCTCCCGTTACGTCCGTCGCGAATGGACGGTGTTCGCCTTCCGGCACCCGGCGCTGATGAAGCTGCCCGAGCGCGCGTCCCGCAAGCACCTCGAGCGGCAGGTCCCCGATCCCGCCTTGCGCACCGGGCTGCTCCCCGGATTCCGCTTCGGCTGCAAGCGCGTCCTGATCTCCGACGACTACCTGCCCGCGCTCGCGCAGCCCAACGTCTCGCTGGTCACCGACGGCATCCGCGAGATCGACGAGCACGGCATCATCGACGGCACCGGCACCCGGCACGCGGTCGACACGATCATCTTCGGCACCGGGTTCCGCACCAGCACGCTGCCCCTGACCGACCGGATCCACGGCGCCGACGGCCGCACGATGGCCGACGTCTGGGGCGACCGGCCCAGCGCGTACCTCGGCACCGCCGTCGCCGGCTTCCCCAACTGCTACCTGATGCACGGGCCGAACGTCGGGCTCGGCCACACCTCCGTGATCCACATGCTGGAGTCGCAGGCCAACTACCTCGCGGCCGCGGTGAGCCACGCCCGCGACCACGGGCTCACTTCCGTCGAGCCGACCGCCGCGGCCCAGGAAGACTTCACCAGCCACGTCGAAGCGCTCGGCGCCGGCAGCGTCTGGACCACCGGCGGCTGCCGGAGCTGGTACCTCAACGACAACGGCGTCAACACCAACATCTGGCCGGGCACCACCCTCGAGTTCCGCCGGCGGACCCTGCGCTTCGACCCCGCCCACCATCTGCGGCACCGCAGGATCGCCGGCTCACTCTGACCACATCGGACACCAACGGAAAGCGAAGTGCTTGTCATGCGGGGATATCTGTTGACCCGGTACGGAGAAGCGGATGCCATGGAGCTGGGCGAGGTCCCCGAACCGTCCCCCGGCGCCGGCGAGGTGCTCATCCGGGTCCGCGCGGCCGGGCTGAACCCGATCGACTACAAGGTGCGGGCCGGCCAGCTGCGCCTGCTGACCCGGCTCGACCTGCCGATGGTCGCGGGCAGTGAGCTGGCCGGCGTCGTCGAAGGGCTCGGCGCGGGCAGTACCCGGTTCGCCGTCGGGGATCGGGTGTACGCCCGGGTGGACAAGACGAAACTCGGCGCCTTCGCTCAGTACGCGGTGGTCGACGAAAGCATCGTGGCGAAGATGCCGGAGTCCCTGGATTTCCCCGAAGCCGCCGGGCTTCCGCTGGCCGGTCTGACCGCGTTGCAAGGCCTGCGCGACGAGCTGGCGGTCTCCCCGGGTGATCGGGTGTTCATCTCCGGCGGCGCCGGCGGGGTCGGCACCCTCGCCATCCAGCTGGCCGGCTGGCTGGGCGCGAAGGTGGCCACCACCGCGTCGACCCGCGGCGAGGAACTGGTGCGCTCCCTGGGCGCCGAAACGGTGATCGACTACCGGACGCAGAAGTTCAAGGACGTCCTGAGCGACTACGACGCGGCGTTCGACCTCACCGGCGGGCCGGACCTCGCAGACAGTTTCACGATCCTCAAGCCCGGCGCCAAGACAGTCTCCATCGCGGGAATCCCCACGCCGGTCACCGCGAAGGAGTACAACGCGGGACCGCTGGCCACCACGCTGCTGCGGATCGCGAACACCAAAACCCTCTGGCAGGCCCGGCGAAAGGGTGTCGGCTATCGCCACATGTTCATGCGCCCCAGCGGGGAAGACCTCGAACTGCTGGCGGGCCTCGTCGACAGCGGCCGGCTGAAGGCCATAGTGGACCGGGTCTTCCCGTTCGAACAGATCGCCGACGCCTTCGCGTACCTGGAGCAGGGACGGGCGAAGGGCAAGGTCGTCGTCCGGCTGTGATGGTCAGAGACCCTGGTCCCAGCCGGGCAGGTCGAGCCTGAGGTGTTCGAGGAGCGCGCGCTGGTGGGCGACGCAGGCACGGTCGAACTCGCCGCGCCGGCCCCGCGCGAGCGCCCGGGCCATCGGCTCGTGCAAGGCGATCTGCTCCTCGAACGCCGCCCCGGTGAGCCACCGCGGCGACTTCTTGGCCGACACCCAGGATTCGTAGGCCTTCTCGACCAGAGCGGTGTGGATGCTGGAGAAGACGCTCGTCAGGAACCGGTTTCCGGCCAGGCGCACGATCTCGACGTGGAACACCGTGTCCGCGGCGATCCATTCGGACGCGCTGCCCCGTGCCCCGGTCAAGTCGGCCAGCGCCCGGTCGAGCGGTTCCAGCTCGCGGGCGCCGCGCGCGATGGCCTGCCGGCCCGCGGTCAGTTCCAGCAGGAACCGCAGCTGCGCCGCTTCGCCCAGCGACTCGGGTTCGAGCCGCAGCATCAG
The DNA here is from genome assembly GCF_900110575.1 of Amycolatopsis saalfeldensis. Taxonomy (GTDB): domain Bacteria; phylum Actinomycetota; class Actinomycetes; order Mycobacteriales; family Pseudonocardiaceae; genus Amycolatopsis; species Amycolatopsis saalfeldensis. The sequence goes on along the minus strand of NZ_FOEF01000004.1, from coordinate 25,637 downwards.
GTCGATGCTCGCGTCGACCATCGTGGACGGATCACGCAGCACGTAGGCGCCGGAACCGGGCCGGATGATCACGAGGCCCTGCACCGCCAGCGAGCGCAGCGCCTGGCTGACGGTCAGCCGGGAGCTGCCCACGAGTTCGGCCAGCCGCCGCTCGCTCGGCAGCCGCTCGCCTTCGGCGATGCCCTGGTCGAGGATGTAGTTGCGGATCTGGTCGGCGACCCGGTCGGCGATCCGGGAGAACGACTCGACCTGGAACGACGCGCCGATGCCCGCATCCCCGGATCGACCACCTGGCGTAACCATTGTCCCTGTGCTCCCGCAGCCCTCTCGGCAACCGGCGCCCACGTCGCACCGGCCACGACCGTCCGGCTCATGGTAACGGCTGCCGTCCCGTCCGGCCGCAGCGGCGCGCCACTCCTGCCCTCGTCCGCTTTCGGACTGGTGGCTAAGCCAGTTCAGGGTGTCCGAACGGTACTGTCGAGTCTGGCGCATCTGTCGCCCGAAGCGTTAGCCTGCAACGATGTTCCCGAAACTGGCCGAGGATCTCGCCGAGCTGCCCGCTCTCCTCGAAGAAACCCGTGCCTACGCCGAGCGGATCCTCACGGGTCTCGACGCCCGCCCGGTCGCCACCGGGCCGGTGGAGCACCCGCCGGCCGCGCTGCCCGAGGACGGGACCGGCCTGCGCGGCGCGCTGCGGACGTTCGCCTCGCGGTGGGAGCCGGGCTTTTCCGCCAGCGCCGGACCGCGGTATCTGGGATTCGTCACCGGCGGCACCACTCCCGCCGCGCTCGCGGGCGACTGGCTGACCGCGGCGCTGGACCAGAACGCGCACGGCGCGGTCGGTTCCTCCGCCACCGCGCTGGAGCGAGAGGCCGTCTCGTGGCTCGGCGCGCTGTTCGGGCTGGACCGGCCCGGGGCCTTCGTCACCGGCGCGACGATGTCCAATCTGGTCGGACTGGCCACCGGCCGGGAGTGGCTCGGCTCGCTGTCCGGCGGCTCCGTCGCGGAGGACGGGGTGACCACGCCGATCCGCGTGCTGTCCGGAACGCCGCACTCCAGCATCGCCAAGGCCATGTCGGTGCTGGGCCTGGGCCGCCGGAACCTCGTCCCGGTAGCGACCCTGCCGGACCGCGAGGCGGTTGACGTGGCCGCGCTGGAACGCGAACTCGCCGCCGGACCGGCCATTGTGGTCGCCAACGCGGGCACCGTGAACACCGTCGACTTCGACGACCTCCGCGCCATCGCGGCGCTGAAGTCCCGCTACGAGTTCTGGCTGCACGTCGACGCCGCGTTCGGCGGTTTCGCCGCGGTCTCGCCCGACTTCGCGCCGCTGCTCGACGGCTGGGCGGAAGCCGATTCGGTGTGCGTGGACCTGCACAAGTGGCTGAACGTCCCGTACGACTCGGCCGTGCAGTTCACCCGGCGGCCGGATCTGCAGCTGCGGGTGTTCGAGAACGTGTCGAGTTATCTCGGCGCACCCGCCGACACCCCCGACTTCATGCACCTGACCCCCGAGACCTCCCGGCGCCTGCGGGCCCTGGCCGCGTGGTTCGCGCTGGCGGCGTACGGCCGTGCGGGCTACCGGGAAATCGTCGAGCGCAATGTCTTTTGTGCCAAGGAAATGGGCGCGCGGCTGGACCGCGGGTCCCGCTGGCGGCTACTGGCGCCGGTCCGGTTGAACGTCGTGTGCTTCACCCTCGCCGCCGACGCCACCACCGAGCGGGTCAAGGAAGCCCTCGACGCGGTCGCGCGCAGCGGCGAAGCCTTCCTGACCCCCACGGTTCATCACGGCACACCAGCCGTCCGCGCCGCCTTCAGCAACTGGCGCACCACCGCGGCCGACGTCGATCGCATCTGCACCGCGCTGGGCGCCTGAGCGTCGTCAGCGGTCCCGGCGCAGGACCTTGAGCGCATCACTGGCCCGCCGCAGCTCGTCGAACATCGACTTCGCCGCGGCGGTCATGATGTCATTCGCGTTCAGCTGGTCTTCTTCGTCGATCAGGCTGTGCACGAACGGAATGGACACCGCTTCCAGGATCGGCATCATCTTCAGCGTGGTGACCACTTCCTTGATCATCTGCGCGGCCCGGGTGCCCGCCGAGACGCCGCCGTAGCTCACCAGCCCGACCGGCTTGTACTCCCATTCCTGGTGGAGGTAGTCGATGGCGTTTTTCAACGGCGCGGTGAAACCGTAGTTGTACTCGGGCATCACGAACACGAACGCGTCCGCCGCGTCCACTCTGGCGCTCCATTCCCGGGTGTGCCGGTGGATGTACTGGCGCAGCCGCGGATGGTGCGGCTCGTCCATCATCGGCAGGTTCACCTCGGCGAGATCAACCGGGTCGACGTGCTCGAACCCGCCGTGTTCCCGCGCGGCCGCCTCGATCCATCCGGCCACCGTCGGCCCGATCCGGCCCGGCCGGGTGCTGGCGGTGATGACCTGCAGCGTCGGCACAACACATCTCCTTCGTCTCAAGAGCAATTTCAGTAGTCGATGGCGAACCGGTCGGTACTCAGCCGGTCGAGCTCGGCGAGCAGTTTCCGGTGTGCGGGGTGGTGCCAATATTCGCCGCGCAACGCGTTCTCGTCGGTGATCCGGACGAAGCAGCCCACGGTGTAACCACGCTCGCGGCCGGACGGATTGGTGTTCTCGCCCCAGGTGATTTCCCGGACGCTGGCGAGTTCCACGATCGCCGCGCCGAACTCGCCCAACGCGGCGACGAGCGCGGCCTCTGTCCCTTCGGCCGGCCGGAAGGCGAGGTAGTGGTCAAGCACGTCGCTCGCCTCCTCCGCAGTAGTCGGCCTCGAACCGGTCCCAGTCCGACGGCCAGCGGTAGCTGTGCAGCTGCGGCGGCACCGGCGCCTGCGTCTCGAGCCACCGCACCCGGCCGCCTTCGGTGTTGTAACAGGCGTGGGTCGTGCCGACCCCGGCGAGCGCCGCGTCGCCCGGCCGGAAGTGGTGGACCTGGCCGCCGAGTTCGAAGTCCGTCTCGCCGGCCAAAAAGAAATAGCCCTCTTCGAACGGGTGATCGTGGCTCTGCGCCGCTCCGCCGACTTCGTAGTCGACCATGAACAGGGTCAGCAGGTGCGCGCCGCGGTTGCGGTCCACCAGCATTTTCACCGAGATCCCGCTGTAGGTGAGCAGCGCGCTGTACATTCCGGCGGACTCGCGACCACGAGCCGGCGTCTTGACGGCCTCGGCCAGGTGATCGGGATCAGTGCCCTCGTAGTGGCCGACCAGCCGCAGCGTGGGATCGCCGAGATCCGGCGGCGCCGCGCGGGAGATCACATCAGGCGCGCCGGTCGGGAAGAACGTGTCGCGCCGGCCGGATTCGGGCTGGAACGACACCGGGCTGCTCACGTCGAGCCAGCGTGCCTCCGCGCTGCTCCGGTTGGCGCAGGCGAAAACCGCGCCCTGCGGGATGAACGCGAAATCACCCGGCCGCAGGAGGTACGCGTGGTCCTCCAGCTGCACCACCATTTCCCCGTCGAGCACGTACAGCGCCTGTTCGCCGGCCCGGACGTGCGCGGGCACCCGTCCCCCGGGTTCGAGCCGGCCGATCCCGAGATCGGTGTGCACGGAACCGGTACCGGCTCCGATCAGCTCAAGCCGGTCGAATCCCTCGGACCGGCCGGCGAACTGCCACGGGGTGACCGCGGCGGTCCAGTCCTGGCGGACCACCGCGCTCGGGCCGTGTGCGGGCGTTCGTTCGACGATGTGGTTGCCGTGCGAAGGCATCGTGGCTGTCACAACTGAGTCCCTTCTTCTTTGCCGGGTCCTTTACAGACTGTCCTTTGTGGAACGGGTCACCCCACGGCGGCTCTGAGCGCCTCGAGGTGCTCCGGCTCGGCCGAGGTCGGAAGCAGCAGCAGCTCGCTGAAGCCGGCCTCCGCGATCCGGTCCCGGGTCTCGACCAGCCGCCCGGAATCGGTGACGACGTGGCTCGCCAGCTCGGCCGCGCGTTCCGCGCCGAGAAAGCTGTAGTAGCGATGGAGGTGCCGGTCGGCGTCCTCTCGCGCCCGGGGACCGGCCGCGGCGTAGATCATCGCCACCAGACGGGGCGCACCCGGCTTTCGCGCCTCGGCCCAGGCGGCCCGCACCTCGGTGGCCAAGGCGGCCGTCCGGTCCCACGCGCCGAGCCCCGCCGCGGCGATCCAGCCGCCGCCGTGCCGGACGACCCGGCCCACCGTCGCCTGGCTGTTGCCGCCGAAAAGCAAGCGCTCCCCGGGCATCCCCGCGACCGAGGGAAACCCGGCGTCCAGCTGATCGTCCAAGATCCGGCCACGCCGGGAGAAGTCGACCCCGCACGCGGCATAGTCGTCCTGACGGCGGCCGACGCCGATGCCGAGTACCAGCCGGTGCTCGCTGAGCCGGTCCAGCGTGGCGATCTGCTTGCGGAACAAGGCATTCCCGGCCCGCAGGGGCGCCACCAGCACGCTGGTCATCAGCCGCGCGCGAGTGGTCACCGACGCCACGGTGGCCAGCGTGAGCAGGGACTCCAGGCTCGGGTACTGCACCCGGTCCGTGCACGCGAGGGTGCTCGCGCCGAGGTCTTCGGCCTGCCGCGCCCAGCGCACCAGCTGGGCCGGGGTGACGCCCTCGACGTCCGCCGGCAGGCCGACCCCGATGTCGATCGCTACCACAGCCACTCCCCGCTCATCGCAGCGTCACCAGACGTGGTTCGGTCATCTCGGCCATCGCGTACCGCGGGCCCTCGCGGGTGTTGCCCGAGTCCTTCACCCCGCCGTAGGGCTGCTGGTCGGCGCGGACCGTGGGCACGTCGTTGACGTACACGCTGCCGAACTCCAGCCGCCGGACCGTCTTCAGCGCCTTGCCGATGTCGTTCGTGTACACGCCGGCGTTGAGTCCGTAGCGCGAGTCGTTCGCCAGGTCGAGCGCGGTGTCGAAGTCGGCGAACTCGGTCAGGGTCACCACCGGCCCGAAGATCTCCTCGGCCTGCACCCGCATCGTGGCCGTGACGTCGCTCAGCACCGCGGGCGTGACGACGTTGCCGATCCGCTCCCCGCCGATGTCGGCCCGGGCGCCGCCGCCGATCGCCTCACCGATCCAGGACTCGACCCGGAGCGCGTCCTTGGCACTGATCAGTGCGGAGACGTCGACGTCCTCGGCCAGGGGATCGCCGACCTTCAGCCCGGCCACCCCGGCGACCAGCGCCTCCCGGAACCGCGCGGCGACGGCGGCGTGCACGTAGATCCGCTGTGTCGACACACAGGACTGGCCGGCCTGAACGAAGCCGGCCGACGCCGCCTTGACCGCGGCGGTCTCCCAGTCGCTGTCCGCGTCCACGATCAGCGGCGCGTTCGAACCGAGTTCCAGGCGCACCTTCTTCTTCGGTGCCCGGGCGGCGATGCCCCAGCCCACCCCGGGCGATCCGGTGAACGTCACGTACGCGACGTCCGGCTCCCTGACCAGGGCATCGCCGACCTCGGCTCCCCCGCCCGGCACGACGTTCAGCCAGCCCGGTGGAAGCCCCGCGTCCAGCAGCAGTTCGGCGAGCAGCAGCGAGGACAACGGGGTCTGCGACGCCGGTTTCAGCACGACCGGACAGCCGACCGCGATGGCCGGCGCGACCTTGTGCGCGACCAGGTTCAGCGGGAAGTTGAACGGTGCGATCGCCGCCACCACGCCGACCGGCACCCGCAGCGTGAACGCCACCTTGCCCTGGCCTGAGGCCGCGGCGTCCAGCGGGACCATGTCCCCGGTGTAGGTCCGGGCTTCGGCGGCCGCGAACGAGAAGGTGTCGATCGTCCGCTCCGCCTCGAGGCGCGCGGTCCGGATCGGCTTCGCGCACTCGACGGCGATCGTCCGGGCGAACTCCTCCTTGCGGCGGCCGAGCCCCTCGACCGCCGCGTCGAGCACGGCGATCCGCGTCGCCCGGTCGAACCGGTCCGCCCGCAGGGCATCCCGGGCCGCGGCGACCGCACGCGAAACCTCGGCCGCGCCCGCCTGCGGGACCTCGGCGATCGCCGCGCCGTCGTACGGCGAGTAAAGCGTGGTCATCCGATCGGCGGCGAGCCACTCACCGTCGATCAGGAGTCCGCGCGGGGACGGGATTTCCAGGCTCATCAACGCTTCTCCTCACCACGTCCGCGCGGGCACCCGCACGGCATTCGCTTCACCCTCGGCGCAGACTTTGCGCGCCTGTTCGACGGTGTCCGGGTCGAGCTTGAGGAAGTGGCCGTCCGCCTCGTCCGGCAGCACGGAGTCCAAACCGGACAGTGTCCACGTCGATCCGATCAGGACACTCGGGCGCGGATTCTCGCGCAGGCGCGCGAGGCCATCGCGGATCGCGGCGACGTCGTGACCGTCGGCCTCGCCGACCTCCCAGCCGAAGGACCGCCACTTGTCGGCGACCGGGTGGAGCGTGGTGATCGACTCGGTCGGCCCGTCGACCTGGCTGTTGTTCCGGTCCAGCACCACGGTCAGGTTCCCGAGGCCGTGGTGCGCGCTGAACAGCGCGGCCTCCCACACCTGGCCCTCCTCCATTTCCCCGTCGCTCATCAGCACGTACACCTGCCGATCCGACCCAGCGAGCCGTTGCGCCAGCGCCAATCCGGCGGCCACGGACAGCCCTTGCCCGAGGGAGCCGCACGTCGCGGTCAGGCCCGGGGTCTGCTCGGTGCCGATCGCTTCGAGCCGGCTGCCGTCCCGTCCGTACGTCGCCAGCTCGGCCGGGTCGACCAGTCCCACCTCCACCCCGGCGGCGAAATGGACGATGGAGTAATGGCCCGGCGAGACGACCAGCCGGTCGTGGCCCGGGCGCAGGGCGGTCAGGTACAGCGCCGCGGCCAGCTCGGCGGACGACAGCGCCTGGCCGAGGTAGCCGTAGCCCTCGATCGCGACCATGTCGACCGCGCGCCGCCGGATGCGCCAGGCGGCACGACGCAGCGCCTCATCGTCGTCCCGGCTTGGGTTTGTCATGGGTGATCACCAGTTTCACGCTCTCGGATCTGGCCGAAGCCGCCAGCAAGTGGACTAGTGGCTTAGCCAATATTCCGACAGCGGCCAAGCCTTGTCAAGCGGCGCCGAAGCACTTGACAGCGACTCGGCCGAGCTATCACACTCGGTTCGAATTGGCTAAGCCAATAGTCCAATCCTCTGAGCCCGAGCCGAGCTGGAAGTGATCGACGATGCCACTGCAGCCGCCCTACCGGACCATCCTCAAGCCGTACGGACAGGCCCTCGTCCGGTACGCGGCCGAGCACCCGGAGGTGATCTGCCTCGGCGCCGACCTGACGCGGCAGACCGAGACCGACCTCTTCCGGGACGACGCCCGGCTCGCGTCCCGCTTCTTCAACGGCGGCATGGCGGAGCAGAACCTGATGGGCGTCGCCGCCGGCCTGGCCCGCGAGGGGCGCACAGTTTTCGTCAACACCTTCGGCGTGTTCGCCACGCGGCGGCCGTTCGAACAGGTCGCCATGCAGATCGCGTACGCGAACCTGAATGTGAAGCTCATCGGCCTGATGCCAGGCCTGTCGTCGCCGGGCGGGCCAAGCCACCAGGCCATCGACGACGTCGCGGTGATGCGGGCGCTGCCGAACTTCACCGTCGTCGACGTCGCCGACGCCACGGAGGTGACGCAGGCGGTCGCGGCGGTCGCCGAACGCCCCGGCCCGGTCTACTTCCGGCTCAAGCGCGGCGAAATCCCGGTCATCTTCGAGGACGGCCACGTGCTCGACCTCGACCGCGCGAAGGTGATCGACCCCGATCCCGCGCGGGAGACCATGACCGTCGACTCCGTCATCTTCGCGTCCGGGATGCTCGTCGCTTCGGCCCTGCGCGCGGCGACCGCGCTGCGCGAGGCCGGGCTGGTGATCGATGTGGTCAACGTGACCACCATCAAACCGCTGGACGCGACGACCGTGCGCAGGCTCTCGGCCGAGGCCCGATCCGTGGTGACGGCCGAGAACCACACCATCGTCGGCGGTCTTGGCAGTGCCGTCGCCGAAGTCCTTGCCGAGGCAGGCTTCAGTCCGCCCCTGCGCCGGGTCGGCATCCAGGACCGGTTCGGGCAGGCCGCCAGCGCGCGGTTCCTGTTCGCCGAATACGGCCTCACCGCGCAGCACATCGTCGACGCGGTCTGGGAGCTGGCGGGCCGGGACGGCGAACGCCCGGCCGTCGCCGAGATCGAGACCGCCCCCGGTTCCTACTCACCCGTCTGAAAGGGAGTTCCATGTCCACCGTCAAGGCCCAGCCCTGGCAGCCGAGCGAGGCCGCCCGGGACACCACCCCGGTCGCCTCACCCGGCACCTTCATGTCCACCGATTGGGAGAACCGGGTCAACTTCGCCCGGCTGCGCGAGCAGCGGCTCGCCCGCGCGATGGCCGAACTGGAAACCGGCGATCTCGGCGCGATCCTGTTGTACGACATGAACAACATCCGCTACGTCACCGGCACGCACATCGGCAACTGGGCCCGGGACAAGCTCTTCCGCGCCTGCCTGCTGGTGCGCGGGCACGCGCCCATCCTGTGGGACATCGGCTCCGCCGCGCGCCTGCACCAGCAGTACCTCACCTGGCTGCCCGAGGAGAGCTGGCGGGCCGGCCTGTCGACCTGGCGCGGGGCGATCGACACCGAAGTAGGCGTCGAGGCGGGCAACGCGCGCAAGATCGCCGACGTCCTGCGCGAGCACGGCCTCGCCGGTGAGCCGCTGGGCATCGACGTGGTCGAGATCCCGCAGCTGCGGGCCCTGGAAGCCGAAGGGCTGCACGTGGTCGACGCGCAGGGCCTGATGATGCGGGCCCGGCAGATCAAGACCGCCGACGAGATCGCCCTGCTCGACCAGGCCGCCGGCCTCGTCGACGCCGCGTACGAAAAGCTGTACCAGTTCCTTCAGGTCGGGGTGAAGGAGAACGAGACCGTCGCGCTGGTCAACAAGACGCTGTACGACCTCGGCAGCGACGAGGTCGAGGCCGTCAACGCGATCTCGGGCGGACGCTGCAGCCCGCACCCGCACGTGTTCAGCGACCGGATGATCCGGCCGGGCGACACCGCGTACTTCGACATCGTCCACTCGTTCCAGGGCTACCGCACCTGCTACTACCGGACGCTGAACGTCGGCAGCGCGACCTCGGCCCAGCGCGACGCCTACCGGCGGGCGCGGGAAGCGATCGACGGCGCCATCGCCCAGGTGCGGCCGGGTGCGTCGAGCGCGGACGTCGTGGCGTCGTTCCCCTCGGCGCAGGACATCGGTTTCTCCTCCGAGGAGGAGGCTTTCGGCCTGCAGTACGCCCACGGTGTCGGCCTGTCGGTGTGGGAGAAGCCGCTGATGAGCCGGTACCACTCGTTCGAGCACCCGATCGAGGTCAAGGAGGGCATGGTCTTCGCGCTGGAGACCTACTGGCCCACCCCGGACGGCAGTTCGGCGGCGCGGATCGAGGAGGAGGTCGTGGTCGAAAAGGACGGCGCCCGCGTGATCACGCGCTTCCCGGCCGACGAGCTGCTCGTCACCGGAGTGCGCTACTGGAACGGCATCGACCTCCCCGCCACTGCCCGTTAGGAGTCCGTCATGCGGATCGGCTTCATCGGCCTCGGGAACATGGGCCGTCCCATGGCCGAGCGGCTGCTCGGGTCCGGCTGGGACCTGACCGTGCACAACCGGACCCCGGCCAAGGCCACCTCGCTGGTCGAGGCCGGCGCCCGCTTCGCGCCCGCCATCGCGGACCTGCGCGGCTGCGACGTCGTGCTCAGCATGGTCGGCACTGACGACGACCTGCGCGCGATCACGCTCGGCCCGGGCGGCCTGTTCGACACGCCGAGCACCGGGGTGCTGCTGGTCGACTGCTCCACCGTCGGCGCCGAGGTCACCGAGGAGGTGGCCTCGGCGGCCCGGACGGCCGGCGGCGACGTGCTGGCCGCACCGGTCGCCGGCGGCCCGTCGGTCATCCCGGACGGCGGCCTCGCGATCGTGTGCAGCGGCGCCCCGGCGGCGTACGAACGGGCCGAGGCCGTGCTGGAGTCGTTGGCCCGCAAGGTGATCTACGCCGGCGAGGGCGCGACCAGCCGGCAGGTGAAGATCCTGCACAACCTGATCGTCGCGGTGATCGCGCACGCGGTCGCCGAGGTGAGCGTGCTCGGCGAGGCCATCGGGGTCGCCCGGGCCGACCTGCTGGAGTTCGTCGGGGCGGGCGCGATCGGCAGCCCGTTCATCCGGTACAAGGCCGAGCAGATGAAGTCGCTCGACTTCTCGGCGGCGTTCACCACGGCGCTGATGGCCAAGGATCTCGACCTGGGCCATGCCCTCGCCGCGGGCCGCGCCGACACTCCCCTGGTCGACCACACCCGGGCGACGCTGCACGACCTGCTCGCCGCGGGGTGGGGCGAGCAGGACATCGCCGCGCTGGTCGCGTACCTGGCCGGGCGCAACGGGATCGACCTGCTCCCCCAGCCGTAGACCGCCCGCCGGAGAACAAACCATGGAACTTCGCCAGCTCGGCTACTTCGTCGCCGTGGCCAAGGACAGCAGCTTCACCAAGGCCGCCCAGCGGCTGCACCTGAGCCAGTCGGCGCTGTCGATCGCGATCCGCGCGCTGGAACGGGATCTCGGCGCGCGCCTGTTCGACCGCACCCGGCGCGAAGTGACGCTCAGCGATGCCGGCCGTGCCCTGCTGCCCGAGGCGCTCCGGGTCCTCGCCGCCGCCGACGCGGCCAGGGCCGTGGTCGGCGAGGTCGGCCACGGTCTTCGCGGCACCGTGCGGATCGGCTTGATGCAGGCGTCACCACTGGTCGACATGGCCCGGATCCTGCACAGCTATCACCGGGAACGGCCGCTGGTGAAGATCCTCCCGCGCCCGGCCGAGGGGGGATCCGTCGCGCTGGCGGACGCGCTGCGCGCCGGCGATCTCGACGTCGCCGTCGCTTCGCTGCCCGGCGGCCCGCACGCCGGGCTCCACCTCGCCCCGCTGGCCGCCGAGCCGATCCGGCTGATCACGCCGCCCGAGCACCCCCTCGCCGCCCGCCGCACCGTGTCGGTCCAAGACCTGGCCAACGAGGATTTCGTCGATTTCCCGGCCGGATTCGGCACCCGGTCCGCTGTGGACACCACGTTCGCCGAAGCCGGCCTCGAGCGCGGGATCTGCATCGAGGTCTCGGACCTGGCCACCCTCGCCGAACTGGTCCGGGCCGGTCTGGGCCTGGCCGCGCTGCCCCTTTCCCTGCTGCCGAACCGCGGCCGGCTCGCGGTCGTCGACATCGAGCCGGCGCCGATCTTCGAAGTCGCGCTGGCCCTGCCCGCGGACCGGCGCCCGAAGGCGGCGACCCAGGCCTTCGTCGACCTGGTCGGCGCCATGCACCCGGTCGAGAACGCCGTGGTCCGGGCCGGGCGGTGACCGCCGGCCCGGACCCACCGCCGTTACTGCCCGACCGAACCCGGCCGCAGCGCGATGTGCTTGTACTCGGTGAAATCCTCCAGCGACGCCAGCCCGTTCAACCGGCCCTGGCCACTTTCCTTGTAGCCGCCTTCCTCGAACTCGTCGAAGGTGACGCCCCAGTGGTTGACCCACACCGTGCCGGCTTCGAGTTCCTTGGCCACGCGCAGCGGCTGGTCCACGTCCCGGGTCCAGATGCTCGCCGCGAGGCCGTACTTGCTGTTGTTGGCGAGCGCGACGGCCTCGGCCTCGGTGTCGAAGGCCTGCATCGTCAGCACCGGCCCGAACACCTCCTCCTGGACGATGGCCGCCGCGGGGTCGTCCACCTCCAGCAGCGTGGGCCGGTAGAACGCGCCCGCGGCGAGCGCGCCTTCGGTGATCGGGCCACCGCGCACCACCGCGCGGGCGCCGGCCGCGATCGCGGCCTCGACCATCGCGTCGACCCGGGCCACGTTCGGCTTGTCGATCATCGGGCCCATGTCGCTGGCCTCGTCCGACGCCGGGCCCGGACGCACGGCCGAGAGCCGCTTTTCCAGCCCGGCCCGGACCTCGCCGGCGACGGAGCGGTGCACCAGCAACCGCGTGCCGGCCATGCAGAACTGGCCCGCGAACGTGGTCAGTGCCTTCTCCAGCACGGGCAGCGCGCCGGCCAGGTCCGCCGACTCGAACACGATCATCGGCGTCTTCCCGCCGAGTTCGAGCCCGAACCGCTTCAGGTGCGCCGCACCCGTCGCGGAGATGGCCTTGCCGGTGGCCGTGCTGCCGGTGAAGCTGATCGCCGGCACGTCGGGCGAGTCGATCAACGCCGAGGCCGCGTCGCGGTCACTCGTGAACATGTTGAGCACGCCCGGCGGCAGCCCCTCGGTCTGGGTGAGCACCTCGATGAACAGCCGGTTGACCTGCGCGGTCTGCTCGGGGAGCTTCACCACCGCGGTGCAGCCGGCGGCCAGCGCCGGCGCCAGCGACCGGACGGTGAGGACCACCGGCGAGTTCCACGGCGTGATCACCCCCGCGACGCCGAGCGGCTCGCGCAGCACCACGGAAAGGTTACCCGGCCGCACTTCGGCGGCCCGGCCGAAGTCGCTGAGCGCCAAGGCCGCGTTGAACCGCAGCTTGCCCGGCACCAGGTCGATTTCGAGCGCGGCCTCCGCCTTGACCTTCCCGTTGTCCAGTGACAGCAGGGAGATCAGCTCGTCGCGGCGTTCTTCGATCCGGTCGGCCATGGCGTTCAGGACCTTGGCGCGCAACCGGCGGTCGGTCCGCCAGGCGGTGGCCCGGAACGCGTGTTTCGCCGCGGCGATGGCCCGTTCCACGTCCGCCCGGGTCGCCCGCGCGAACGTGCCGATCGGCTCACCTGTCGCGGGATCGACGCTCTCGTCGTGGTCCGGCGAATCCGCCCAGCGCCCGTCGATCCAATTCAGGGCGACCGTCCCGCCGCCGTTGGTAGCAGACAACTTCATGTTCCTCCGTTCCTAGGGCAGGAGTACGACCTTGGAACCCGCGGCGCCCGCCAGCACGGCTTGGTACGCCGCCCCGGCTTCGTCGAGCGGGTAGGTGGTGACGCGAGGCGCGCGCAGGGCGCCCGATTCGAACCCCCGCCGCAGGACGTCGAGGACTTCGGCGGCCCCGGCCAGCGTGAGTTCGAGGGTGTTGACGCCGAAGACGGTGCGCTCGTTGCGGTAGAGCTCCAGCACGTTCAGCTCCGCCACCGGATCGCCCAGGCTCGCGATCACCGCCGACCGGCCGCCGTGGCGGAGCGTGTCGAGCACTGAGCCGAAGAGCGCTCCGCCGACGGTGTCCAGCGCGACGTCCACTCCCGCGCCGTCGGTCGCGACCCGCACGGCGGTCACGAGGTCGACCTTGGAGCTGTCGATCGCCAGGTCGACCGCGAGGTCTTCGGCCAGCCGGAGGTCGGCGCCGATCACTCGGGCCCCACGCCAGTGCGCGATGTCGGCCGCCGCGCGGCCCACCGCCCCCGAAGCCCCGGTGATCAGCACGGTCTCCCCGGCCTGGACGTCCGCCCGCCGGGCCAGACTCAGGAACGCGGCCGAGTGGCTCACTCCGACCGCCGCCGCCTCGGCGAACGACAGGTTCTCCGGCTTGCGCCGCACAGTGGCCGCGGGCACGACGACGTACTCGGCCTGAGTCCCCGGCCGGCTGACGCCCAGCCCGCCGCTGCTGCCCCAGACCTCCAGGCCGAGCAACGACTCCGGGCCGGCCACGACGATCCCGGCGTAGTCGCGGCCCGCGGTCCGCGGCGGCTCGACCGCCGGGCCGTTCGCCACCCGCACCTTCCCGGCCAGGTTCGCGACGTCGACCGGGTTCACCGCCGCCGCCCGCACCTGCACCAGGACTTCGCCGGCGCCCGGTGCCGGACGCGGTACCTCCTCGACCACGAGGTCGTCCGGCGCCCCGTGCTTCACTATCCGGGCCGCCCGCATCAGCGGGCCGCCCTCCCAGTTCAGGACCATTCCTTCAGCCCTTCACTCGCCTTGCCGGACAACCAGTCCCGGCCGAGTGCGTACAGCGCCTCGGTACGCGGACCGGTGGTGCCGGGCATGTCCTTCTTCACCCGGTAGCCGATCCGGGTCTGGAGATAGGCCAGGTGCCGGTAGGCCGAAGGGAACTCGGCCAGCAGTCCGGAGTCGAGCCGGACGACGGCGCCGGGCTCGACCGGGTCGATCCGGTCCCGCTCGTAGATCGGCTGGCGCAGCACCAGGCTCCACCGGCCGTCCCGCTTCACCAGGAAGTCGAAGAACCGGCCGGTGCACACGACGTCGCTGACCACACCGTCCACTTCGGCCCGTTGCGCGATGGTCATCTTGGTCTGCGCGGTGGCCCGGTCGCCGGCCACGTCGATGGTCGAGCCGCCGTGGGAGTGCAGGATGCTCACCCCCTTTTCCCAGCCCTGCCGGGAAACCTCGATGAACTCGTCGCCGGTGCCCTGGAACCAGGTCGCCATCACCCGGCCCGCCGGATGCCAGACGGTGCGGAACCGTTCCCAGTCACCCGCGTCGCGCCACAGGATCCAGTTGTCGACGAGCGTGCGGATCTCTTCCTGATCCGATGTCATGAGCGCGTCTCCTCGCGATCAGATGAAGAACTTGTCCGAGGAAGGCGTGCCGTCCCGCAGGAGGTAGCCATTGTGCGTGCGCTCCAGCCGGGTCTTCTCGAGGATCGAGAAGGCGTTGTGCTTGGTGAGCACATCGGCGCCGTTCAGCCGCTCTTCCCAGCGCAGGCCGTTGGACGTCTTGCGGTCCAGCGTCTTCTTGGTCACGTAGTTCACCAGCGCCGCGAAGTAGTTCTCCTCCACCGCGCGGAACGCGGCCCGGTACGGCCCGTCCATGCCCGCGTGGAAGTACTCCATCGGGATGGTTTCCAGTGCCTCGCGGGAGAACCGGACGAGGTCGTCGAGGTACTCGATGCCTTCTTCCACGTCCTCGCGGTTGCCGATCCGCGACACGTGCCCGGAGACGACGGTGTCGAAGTCGTACTCCAGGATCTGGTGGTGCGCCTGCTCCCAGGCCGCGAGGTTCTCCGAGGAGTCGCAGTCGCGGAAGGTCACCCACGCCGGGCTGGCGATGTCGATGGCCGCCAGCACCTTCTGCTTCGGCAGGTAGGTGAAGATGTTGCCCTCGGTGTGGTTCTGCCCCTTGTACGACAGCTCGACCTTGACCCCGTTCACGTCCAATGTGGCGTCGGTGGCGAAGGTCTCGGTCGGCAACGGCCGGTACTCGTCGGGGAACCGGGCCAGCAGGTCGCGTGTGCGCTCGTGCGCGACGATCTTGACGCCCGGCCCGAAGATGGTGGCCGCGCCGATGTGGTCGGCGTGCCAGTGGCTGTAGATCAGGTGCGTGACCGGCTCGTCGGTGACGTCCTCGATCGCCGACAGCAGCCGCTCGCCGATCGCCGGCGGCGCGTCCAGCACGATCACGCCGCGGCCGGTGACCACGAACATGCAGTCGTACCAGCCGACCGAAACCCAGTACACGCCGTCGCGGATTTCCTCGACGTGGTAACCCTTTTCGAGCCGGTCGGGCAGGAAGAGGCTCCCGTGGGACTCCTCCGGCGGCGGCGCGAAGTCGGTGAGCTTGATGAAGGGTGCGCCCTTCGGGCCGAGGTCGTCCACCAGCCATTCCGGCTTGCGGTCGGGGTTGTTCATCGTTTTCCTCCTGGTGGTCGGGTCAGTGTCGGATCGTCACTCGCCCATGACGAGGACGGGCTTGATGACGTCGCCGCGGGCGGCGTCCTCGAACGCCTGGTTGATCTCGGCGAAGTCGTAGGCGCGCACCAGCCGGTCGAACGGGAACCGGCCCGAGCGGTACAGCTCGGCCAGCGCCGGGATGAAGGTCTGCGGCCGGGAGTCGCCCTGCGCGATACCGCGCACCGTCCGGCCGCCGTTGAGCAGGCTGTTCATGTCGATCGGCGCCTTGGTCCCGGCGGGCGCCCCGCCGATCAGCGCGGCGACGCCCATCGGGGCGAGCACCTCGACCGCGAGGGCCAGCATGGCGGGCAGCGCGGTGATCTCGAGGACGTAGCCGAAACCCCCGGGGCGGATCTTCCGCAGGCGCTCGCCGGTGTTCTCCTTCTTGCCGTTGATCAGGTGGGTCGCGCCCAGCTCCTCGGCGAGCGCCAGCCGCGCGTCGTTCACGTCGACGGCGGCGATCGTCGTGGCACCGACGGCCTTCGCCGCCATCACCGCGGCCAGGCCGACCGCGCCGGTCCCGAACACCGCGATCGACTCGCCCGCACCGACGTGCAGCGAGTTGATCACCGCGCCGGCCCCGGTCTGCATTCCGCAGCCCAGCGGCCCGGCCAGGGTGAGCGGCAGGTCGTCCGGGAGCCGCACGGTGTTGCGCTCGTTGGCGATCGCGTACCGCGCGAACGAGGACTGGCCGAAGAAATGCCCGTGCACGCCGCTTCCGGCATAGGCGTTGCTGCCGTCAAGACGAGCGGCGCCGAACGAGAGCCCGAAGCCGTGTTCGCAGTTGGCCGGCGCGCCCGCCCGGCAGGACCGGCAATGGCCGCACGAGGGGAACGTCAGCCCGACGTGGTCGCCGGGCACGACATCGCGCACCGCGGCACCGACCGACTCGACGATCCCGGCGCCCTCGTGCCCCAGGATCACCGGCAGCGGGACCGGGTACTCCTGGTTCCGGCTGTGCGCGTCGGTCTGGCAGACACCTGTCGCCACGACGCGGACCACCACCTCGTCAGGCCGCGGGCCCGATACACCGACCGTCCGGATGCGGAACGGCCCGCCTTTTTCCTCGACGACAGCGGCTTCGAATTCCAACTCCGGGGAGACCACCGGTTCGTCACCTTCTTCCAGTCACCGGATCAACGACCGGATTTCACCGGTCCAGACCTCGGCGACTGTACCCACAACCCGGAGAAATCGGCACACGGCAACATAATCACTGTCAATTACTGCGATTGACGATGCCAACAACAAGCGCGGACAGGCTCGTTGTCACGCGCTTGTTCGCTCAATCATGAGCAATTCAGATAACTCTGATGAAAAGATCAGTGCGTGGCGACTCGGGCGAGGATCCGTTCGGCGCGTAACAGCACCGGCCGGTCGATCATCTGTCCATTGAGGACCGCAACCGATCCGTCTGCGGAAGCGGCCAGGACGTCACGCGCCCACCGCACGTCGGCGTCGGACGGGGTGCAGCCGCGGTTCACGTGGGCGACCTGACGTGGGTGGATGCACAGCTTTCCGGTGAATCCCAATGTGATGGCGGCCTCGACGTCCGCCGTCAGGGCGCCTTCGTCGTCGAGCGCGGTTGTCACGCCGTCGATCGGGCCCGGTCGGCCCGTGGCCGCGGCGGCCAGGACCACCGCGGACCGCGCGTGCCGGAGCGCCTCCTGCGAGCGGTGGTCCACGCCCAGTTCCGCGGCGAGGTCCACGCTGCCGAAAGCGGGGCGGATCACCGACGGCGCACCACACAGGGCCACGCTCCGGACGATGCCCAGCGCCGTTTCGAGCAGCGGGATGACTGCGGCGCCGGACAGCTCCCCGAGCACCTCGGGATCCTCGGCTTTGGGCACCATGACCGCGGTGGCCAGCGCACTGGCCACCGCGGCGTCTTCGCCGAACCACGGCGTGCCCGCGGCGTTGATCCGCACGACCGCCTCGTGGCCGGCCTCCAGCCAGTCACGCACGTTTTCCCTGGCCACGGCCTTGAGCTGGGCGCCGACGGCGTCTTCCAGATCCAGCACGACCACGTCGGCGCCGGCGGCTTCGGCCTTGGCGAACCGGTCCGGCCGGTGGCCCGGGACGAACAGGAACGACCGTGCCGCCGCTACGTTCACGTTGCCTCGCTCCTCAGTGTCCCGATGGCGGTCCGGCGGCCGTGACGGTCCCGCACCGCCGTCGTGACCGACTCCGGCCCCACTTTCGCCGACACGATCATCCCCTGCTGGTCGAACAACGGCGCGACGAGGCGGTAGTCGAACACCAGGTCGCCCGCGCAGCCGCGGGCACGGGCCGCCTCGGCCATCGCGATCGCCTGCAGCGGGCCGTGGGTGAGCAAACCCGGGTAACCCTCGACGTCCCGCGCGTAATCACGGTCGAAGTGGATGCGGTGGGCGTTGTAGGTCAAGGCGGAGAACCGGAACAACAGGGTCGGCGTGACCTCGATCGGCCATTCGCCTGTCTCCGGCGGAATCACCGGGCCGGCCGCCGGCGTGGTCACCGAGCCGCCCGCGGGGCGGTACACGATGTCCTGCTCTTCGTCGACGACAATGCGCCCGGACTGCCGGATCCGGTGCCCCACCGTGACGAAGGTCAGCGGCCCCGACCGGCCCTGCTTGTCCTGAGTGGACAACACCGCCGAGCGCCGGGTGGCGGATTCACCGCAGCGCAGGACGCCCCGGGTACGCACGCGCCCGCCCGCCCACATCCGGCGGCGCCCCGGCCCGGGCGGCTCCAGCACGGTGTTACGCACCGGATGGCCGTCCGGCCCGAGGTCGGCCTGCGCGGGCCGGTCGAGCAGGTAGAGCCAGTGCCAGAGCAGCGGAAGGCCCTCGTCGAGGCCGGGGACGGGCACGTCCAGCAGTGCTCCCAGCGCGCGGGCGGGCTCCGGCTGGATCAGTTCGGTGTGCTCGATCATGCCGGTTCTCCCTTTGCCCCCAGGAACTCCGCCCGGACCGCCTCGGTGTGCGCGCCCAGCGCGGGGACGGCTCCCATCACCGGCTCCCAGCCGACGACCGGCGGGAGCAAGGCGTCGACGGCACCTCCGGGGATGTCGACGCGGCGCCACCGCTGCCGCGCCGCCAGCTGGGGATGCCGGGTGAACTCCGCGGGCGTGCGCAGCCGGGCGTTGGCGATCCCGCCCTGTTCCAGCAGCTCGACCACGTGCGCGGTGTCGAGCCTCTCGAACTCCGTCTCGATGATCGACGTGAGTTCTTCGACGTGCTCGACGCGATCGTCATTGGTGCGAAACCGATCCGCCAATTCCGGTTTCCCCAGGATATCCCGGCACAACACCGTCCATTCGCGATCGTTCTGGACGCCGAGGAACACCGAGCCGTCTCGTGTCCGATGTGGACCGTACGGGGCGATCGACGGATGCCGCGCGCCGGTTCGCCGCGGCCCCTCGCCGCCGTCACGGGAGAAGTAGGCCGGCTGGCTCATCCACTCCCCCAGCGCGTCGATCATCGCCACGTGCAGGCTCGCGCCCTGCCCGGTGCGCTCGCGGTCGTACAACGCGGTGAGAATCCCGCTGTAGGCATACATCCCCGCAGCGATGTCCGCAATGGACACTCCCGCCTTCGCCGGGGCGTCCGGCGTGCCAGTGGACGAAACCAGGCCGGTCTCGCATTGCACGAGCAGGTCGTACGCCTTCTTCGACCGGTACGGCCCGGTCGTGCCGTAACCCGAGATCGAGCAGTGCACCAGCTCCGGCCGCGCCGCCCGCAAGGTCTCGGCGTCCAATCCGAGCCGTTCGACGGCGCCGGGCGCGAGGTTCTGGACGACCACGTCCGCGCGGTCCAGCAGCGCGTCGAGCAAGACCCGGTCGTGCTTGATGTCGAGTTCGACGCTCTCCTTGCCCCGGTTGAGCCACACGAAGTAGCTCGACTGGCCGTGCACGGTCCGGTCGTAGCCCCGGGCGAAGTCGCCGGCGCCGGGGCGTTCGACCTTGATCACCCTGGCGCCGAGGTCGGCCAGCTGCCGGGTCGCGAAGGGCGCGGCGACGGCCTGTTCGAGGGCGACGACCGTGATGCCGTCCAGCGGGTGGTGCATCACCGTGCTCGCAGGCTGTGCCGCTTGACCAGCTGCCGCGCGATCACGGTGCGCTGGATCTCGTTGGTGCCCTCGCCCACGATCATCAGCGGCGCGTCCCGGAAGTACCGCTCGACGTCGAATTCCGTCGAGTAGCCGTAGCCGCCGTGGATGCGCATGGCGTTCAACGCGACCTCCATCGCGGTCTCGGACGCGAACAGCTTCGCCATCCCGGCCTCCATGTCCGCGCGCTCGCCCGAGTCGTAACGGCGGGCGGCGTAGTGCACGAGCTGCCGGGCGGCCTCCAGTTTCGTGGCCATGTCGGCGAGGTAGTTGCCGATCGACTGGTGCAACCAGATCGGCTTGCCGAAAGTCTCGCGTTCCTGCGCGTACCGCAGCGAATCCTCCAGCGCGGCCCGGCCGACGCCGAGTGCCCGGCCGGCCACCTGGATCCGGCCGATCTCCAGTCCGCGCATCATCTGCGCGAAGCCTTCGCCCTCCGCGCCGCCCAGCAGCGCGGACGCCGGCACTCGGAAGCCGTCGAACGCCAGCTCGCAGCTTTCGACGCCCTTGTAGCCGAGCTTCGGCAGGTCCCGCGACACGTGGAAGCCCGGGCCCGGTTCGGCCAGCAGGATGCTGATGCCCCGATGGGCCGGCTGCGCACCGGCGTCCGTCTTGCACAGCAAGGCGATCAGCCCGGAACGGCGGGCGTTGGTGATCCAGGTCTTCGACCCGTTCACCACGTACTCGCCGCCGTCGCGCCGGGCGGTCGTGCGCAGTGCCTGCAGGTCCGAACCGCCGCCGGGTTCGGTCAATGCCATCGTCGCGCGGAGCTCGCCGGTCGCCATCCGCGGCAGGTAGGCGTCCTGCTGTTCCCGCGTGCCGAAGGCGACCAGCAGCTTCGACACGACCGTGTGGCCGCCCATCGCGCCGGCCAGGCTCATCCAGCCCCGCGCGAGTTCCTCGGTGACCGCCGCGTAACACTGCGCCGAAACCTGGGCCTGGCCCCACGGCTCCGGAATCGCCAGGCCGAACACGCCCATCGCCTTCATCCGGTCGATCAGCTGCTCCGGGTAGGTGTTCGCATGGTCCAGCTCCTGCGCGACCGGCCGGACCTCCTTGTCGACGAACTCGCCCACCAGCGCGACGATCTCGGTCTCCTCCTGGGTCAATCCGTGCATTACGACGCTCCCTTCCCGAGCTATCATGAACCGGAATGACCTCGCGAGGGAAATAGCAATCCGTGATTCCCCCATGCGCGGGCGGGATGGGACCGATGGACCTCAAGCAGCTCAAGGCACTGGTGACGGTCGTCGAGACCGGCAGCGTGACCCGGGCCGCCGAGCTGCTGCACCTGGTCCAGCCGGCGGTGACCCGGCAGATCCGCGCGCTCGAACACGAACTCGGGGTGCCGCTGTTCGACCGGACGCACCAGGGGATGCGGCCGACGAAGGCCGGCGCGGCACTGGCCGACCGGGCCCGGCGGGCGCTGACCGAACTCGACCGGGCCCGCGCCGAGCTGACCCCGGCAGCCGGGGCGGTCACCGGGATCGTCACCGTCGGGCTGCTCGAAAGCGCGGCGGAACTGCTGGCGGAGCCACTGGCCCGCACGGTGCTGCGCGACCATTCCGGCATCGAGCTGCGGATCCAGACGGCCTACTCCGGCCACCTGCAGCAGTGGCTCGACGACGGCGACCTCGACCTGAGCTTGCTGTACAACCTGACGGGATCGCCTTCGCTGAACGCGACGCCACTCGTCCGCGAACAACTCTGGGCGGTCGCCCCGGCCTCCTTCGGCCTCGATCCGAAGGAACCGGTGCGGTTCGCCGAAGTCGCCGCGCACCCGATCATCATGCCGTCGCCGGGGCACGGCTTGCACGCGTTGATCACCGGCGCCGCGCGGCGGGCCGGCGCCGAGCTCGACACCGCGATCCAGACCAACTCGATGAGCCTGCAGAAGCAGCTCGTGCGCAGCGGCCAGGGCTGGACCATCCTGCCCGCGGTCGGCATCGCGGGGGATCTCGACGGCCAGGCCCTCAGCGCGGCACCGTTGTGCGCGCCGGAAGTCCGGCGTTCGATCGCGCTGGGCACCCCGAGGTCGGGCCGCGTGCCGGCCGCGGTCGAGCTCGTCGGCCGGGTGCTGGTCGACCATATCCGCGCGGCCGTCCAGAATGGACGGTGGCCATCCGCTGTGCTGCAAGACGAACAGTGACGCCGGAGTCCCCTAGGGTCGAGGCATGCGTGTTCTCTTCACCGGAATACCCGTCTACGGGCACTTGCTGCCGATGTTGCCACTCGCGGTGGCCGCCCGCGCCGCCGGCGACGAAGTAGCCGTCACTACCGCGGATTCGATGGCGGCCGCCGTCGGGGACCTCGATTTCTTCCCGGCCGGGGCGACCAGTGCGCAGCTGCGCGCCGAGCACGAGCGGCGCTCCGGAGAGCCGGGCCGGAGCTCGCTGTCCGACGTCGGCTGGCTGGTCGGATTGCTCGGCGGCACGCGCGTCGACCTGTCCTACGACGCGGTGCTCGCCGTGGCGAAGGAGTTCCGGCCGGACCTCATCGTCGCGGACTTCGTCGACGTGGTCGCCCCGCTGGTCGCCGTGGCGGTGGGCGTGCCATGGGCCGGGCACAACGTCACGACGTCGATGCCCCCGGAGTTCACCCGGGCCTGGCTGGACGAACTGGCCGCCCGGGCCGGGGCGCTGGGGCTGGTGCCGGCTCCCCGGGTGGCCTGCCTGGAACCGTTGCCACCGGAGCTGCGGGTGGGCAGCGGCGTGGCGGCCGAGGACGAAATCGCGGTGCGCCCGCAGCCCTACCGGCCACCCGGTGGCGAGCCGGTCGCCCGCGGCTCCGGCGGCCGGACCCGGGTGCTGCTCACCCTCGGCACGGAGGCGGACCCGGCCGTCCACCTGAACCGCCTGTTGGCCGGACTGTCCGAAGTGGACGCCGAAGTCCTGGTCACGACCGACGCCGTGCCGGCCCCCGCGCACATCCGTTTCGTCGGCTTCACCCCACTGGCCGACCTGCTCGAAGAAGTCGACGCGGTCATCACCGCGGGCGGCGCGGGCACCGTCGCCGGCACGCTCGCCCGCGGCCTGCCGATGGTCATCCTGCCCATGGTCTACGACCAGTCGCTGGTCGCCGAATGCGCCGCCGCGACCGGTGCCGCGCTCGTCGTACCGCCAGAGGACGCCGCGGCCGAACTCGGCAAGGCCCTCCGCGCCGTGCTCGACGACCCGGCCTACCGCTCCGCCGCACGCGAAGTCGCGGCCCGGATCGCCGAGCTGCCTTCGCCGGACGCCGCCTGGAAGGAGTTACGGCGCCGGGTAACCGGCTGGGCTGGGTCCGGACTGCACCGCGCCGGTGGGCTTGCGTGACGACCTGCTCACCTCGGTCGCCGAGTTGGAGGTCGCGGGCCTCGGTGGCCGAGATGGAGGGTGCCCGCTCGGTCGCCGCGCCCGAAGTCGCCGCCCGGTCACCGAGCTGGTAGATCCCCCACCCCCGATCACCTAGCCGGAGGGCGTCCACCCCGATCACCACACCGGAGACCTCCCGCCCGGCCACCGAACCGGAGACCTCCCACCCGCGTCACCGAGTTGGAGGCCACCCACCTCGGCGACCGAGCAGGAAGTGGTCCGCTCGGTCACCGGCCCGAAGGCCACCCGCCGCGGTCACCGAGCCTAAGACCACGCGCCCTGGTCGCCGAGTTGGAGGCCACCCACCTCGGCGACCGACCAGGAAGTGGTCCACTCGGTCACCGCGCCGAAGGCCACCCGCCCCGGTCGCCGAACCGGCGATCGCTCGCACCGGTGACCGGGCAGGAGGCCGTCCACCGCTATCGCCGAAACGGAGACCGCGCACCCGGTCACCAAACAGGAGGCCACCCGCTGTCGCCGAGGAGGAGGCCGCCCGCCTCGGTGGCCGAGCAGGAAGTGGTCCGCTCGGTCGCCCAACCGGATATCGCCCGCCCCGCTCACCAAAACCGAAGAGCGCCCCGTGGCAGAACCGGAGGCCGTCGCTCCGAGGTGGGCGCTTAGTTGCCAGCGGTGTCCACCGCGGTGCAGATCGGTTCGAGGGCTGTGATCAGCTCGTCGAGTTCGGCTGGGGTTAGCACGTCGTAGGCGGGTGCTGCCAGGTCGTCGGTGAGGGACTCGATTTGGGTTCTGGTCTTGCGGCCGGTGTCGGTGAAGCCGCCGGCGGTGGTGACGAGGCCGCGGTCACGCAGGCCGTCGATGACGGCGGCCAGCTGGGGCCGGGGCAGGTGGTGGATGCGGCCGAACTCCTCCGGCCGCATGCCCAGGGTGAGCGCGAGCAGGACGTGCGCCTCGGTGCCGGCGATGCCGTGGGCGGCCAGGGCGATGTTGTGACCGTCCCCGCGGTGCTCGCGCAGCAGGGTCGCCGCGTGCCAGAGGCGGGCCACCGGCTCTTCGGGCACGTCCAGTGTGCGGAGCCCGGCGTACAGCGCCCGGCCCTCGGTCGGCGCGCTGACCGCGGCCCGGGTGGCGAGGTCGGCGGCCCGGGCCAGGCCGGGTGAGCCGGCGAGGTCGCCGATCATCTGCCGCAGGGCGGCGGCGCTGCCCCGCTCGCGCACGGCGATCGCCTCCGCCGGGGTGATCTTTCCCCAGACCCACGGGATGTGGCGCGCCACCTCGCCGTCGGCGAAGTTGTAGAAGACCGCGTGCACCACCTCGGCCGGGGCCAGCCCGAGCGGCGCGGCGCGGCCCGCGAAGTACCCGTCCCAGTAGTTCCGCATGCCGAGGGCCAGGAACCCCTCGTTCGGGATCTCGGAGAAGGTGATGGTGCCGATCGACTCGGTGAACTCGGACATCCGGTGGATCTTCGCCTGGGGGTGCGACATCGGTCGGCCTCCTGTGGTCGTGGCCGCGCCCTCGTGGACGGCCTCTCACCTTGGCTACGAACGACGCGGCCCGGATCCGACAACCCCGGCCGATTTTCGCCCGGCGGCTTCAGGGTGCCACCCGCGCCCGGCCATCGCCCGAAGAACGGCCCGGGCGATGGCGGGCGGGGGTCAACCGCGGATCGTGGTGGTTTCGCGGGCGAACTGGCGACGGCCGATCAGCTTGTAGGCCAACCGGGCCGGCGCCGGGACGACCTGCAGGAACCGCTGCCGTTCCGCGTCGTCGGCTTCCTCGGTGATGTGGCCGAGGATCACCAGCCGCCGGGTGAGGGGAATCGCGCTCATGCCGTGCTTGCCGAGCGCGTCCCATTCCTTCTGGGTCAGCGTGGCCGAGACGATCGGGAGCAGCTCCTGCTCCTCCTCGGCCAGGTGCTCGATCAGGACCGGCATCGCCGCGTCGACGAGGGCCGCCATCCGCTCGCCGGCGGCGGCGTCCGCGCTCGCGGTCCACGCCGGCAGCTCCGCGCCGACCGCCGTGACGGCATCGTTGATCTGCTCGTGCTGCGCGTCCATCCGGCTCATCAGCTCCGGGTCGAGCTCGGCGCGCTCGCGCAGCAGCGGAAAGAGCAGCTCGTCCTCGCCGGTGTGGTGCGTGTGGAGGAACTGCAGCATCTCCCGCGCGTGCGCGCCGACGACCTTGGCTCGCGCCCGGTCACCGGCGGCGGCGCGGAACAGTCGCGGGAGCCGGCCGAACTCACGCCGGATGACGCGGTGGATCAGCACCATTTCATGGGTGTCGACGTGGTTCATCGGGGCTCCGCGGCGTTCCGGATGGCGTCGTGTGCTGTGGTCGCCGGCCGGCCGAGGAGTTTCGCCAGGTCCTCGCTGGCGGTGAACAACTCCCCGCGGGCCAGCCCGGCATCGGCATCAGCCACCGCCGCAGCCATCTCCGGCGGCACCCCCGCACCCGTCAACGTCGCCGTGTACTCGGCGACCGACACATCCCGGTAGACGATCGGGGTCCCCAGGACCTCGCTGAACGTCGCCGCCAGCTCGGTCAGCGTGAACGGTGCCCCACCGAGCTCATAGGTCGCCCCCAGGTGCCCCTCCTGCGTCAGCACCGCCACCGCCGCCGCGGCCAGATCCGCCCGCCCGGCCCCG